>NZ_JOEA01000013.1 GCF_000719115.1 Lentzea albidocapillata
GGTTGTGGTGACTGACTTCGCAATCACCACCGCACCCGGAGGCCTCACCCATGATCAAGCCGACACACCGTCACCAACGTATTGGCCAAGTACAACTAGAGGCTCACCCCGTAGTGATCATGAACCGAGGAAGCGCTGGTCACGCCCTGTCACCGGTGCTGTGCCACCCGATCACCGACTTTGTGCATGCGTTCACAAGCGGTACGGTGTGTGCATCACCAACGCCGCAGGTCCTGCGGTGAAGCACACCCGGAGGTCGGAGAGCGTGGTTTCGCAGCGGGGCGAAGGTGAGACGACCAGCACCCCTCTGGAGGCTGCCGACAAGGAGCGCGCCCGCGCGATCCCCGAGGCCGCCGTGGCCCGGCTCGCCGTGTACCTCCGCGTGTTGTCCGGCATGGCCGAGAGTGGCGTGACGGCGGTCTCCAGCGAGGAACTGAGCCAGGCGGCCGGCGTCAACGCGGCCAAGCTCCGCAAGGACCTGAGCTACATCGGCAGCTACGGCACGAGGGGCGTCGGGTACGACGTCGAGGTCCTCGTGAGCCACATCGAGCGCATCCTCGGCCTCACCCGCAACCACTCCGTGGCCGTCGTCGGCATCGGTAACCTTGGTCACGCTCTCGCGAACTACGGAGGGTTCCCCGGCCGTGGTTTCCCGGTCACCGCCCTCTTCGACGTGGACGCCGATCTCGTCGGAATCCCTGTTGGGGGCATACCCGTCAACCACATCGACGAGATCACCGCGATCTGCCTGGAGCGCGAGGTGTCGATCGGCGTCATCGCGACGCCGCCCCCCGCCGCCCAGTCGGTTTGCGACCGTTTGGTATCTGCGGGCGTCCAGTGCATTCTGAACTTTGCACCAGTTGTCCTTCAGGTTCCAGACAACGTCGAGGTGCGCAAGGTTGACTTGGCGGTCGAGATGCAGATCCTGTCGTTCCACGTCGCTCGACGTGCGGACGAGGCTGCCAGCATCTCGGTCGGCAACAACGGACTCGGTGTGGACGGGATGGTGATTCGCCCGTGAGCGTGAGCCAGACGGCTCCGGTAGACGTGGTGAGTGCATGAGCGTGCTCGTAGTCGGGCTTTCGCACCGCACCGCACCAGTCCCGGTCCTGGAACGCGTCACCGTGGCCGAGCCGAACCTGCCCAAGGTCCTCGGCCAGCTGCTCGCCGCCCCCAGCGTCTCCGAGGCGATGGTCCTGTCGACCTGTAACAGGGTCGAGGTCTACGCCGTCGTCGAGTCGTTCCACGGCGGCATGTCCGAGGTCGTCGACGTGCTGGCGCAGCACGCGCAGATCGAACCTCAGGCGCTCTACGAGCACTTCTACGTGCATTACGCCGCCGCTGCCGTCGAGCACCTGTTCTCCGTCGCGGCGGGCCTCGACTCGATGGTCGTCGGCGAGTCCCAGATCCTCGGCCAGCTGCGCGGCGCGTACGCGGCGGCGGACGAGGCGGGCACCGTCGGCAGGACCGTCCACGAGCTCACCCAGAACGCGCTGCGCGTCGGCAAGCGGGTGCACACCGAGACCGGCATCGACCACGCGGGCGCCTCCGTCGTGTCCGAGGCCCTCGGTGACGCCGAGGCCCAGCTGGGCACCCTCGTCGGCAAGCGCGCGCTGCTCGTCGGCGCCGGGGCCATGGGCGGCCTGGCCGCCGCCCACCTGCGCCGGGCGGGCATCGGCGAGGTCGTCATCGCGAACCGGACGCAGGCCAACGGTGTGCGTCTCGCCACGTCGCTGAAGGCCGAGGGCGTCCCCGCGACGGCCGTCGACCTGGCCGCGCTGGCCGTCGAGATCGACCTCGCGGACATCGTCTTCGCGTGCACCGGGTCCGTCGACACGGTCGTTCGTGCAGACATGATCAGCACGCGCTCGCGGCCGTTGGTCGTGTGCGACCTGGGCCTGCCCAAGGACGTCGACCCGGCCGCCGCCGAGCTGCCGAACGTTCGTGTGGTGGACCTGGAAACGTTGCAGCGCCGCCTCTCCGACGCGCCCGCCGGCCAGGACACCCGCCTGGCGGTCCAGTTGGTCGGCGACGAGGTGAGGGCCTACCTCGCGGGCCAGCGGTCCGCCGAGGTCACGCCGACCGTCACGGCCCTGCGCAAGCGGGCAGCCGAGGTGGTCGACGCCGAACTGCTCCGTCTTGATTCGCGACTTCCCGAACTGGACGCCGCGACACGCGGTGAATTGGCCAAGACGGTACGCCGCGTTGTAGACAAGCTCCTGCACACGCCGACCGTCCGGGTGAAGGAGCTCGCCTCCGCCCCTGGTGGCACCGGCTACGCGGAGGCTCTCCGCGAACTGTTCGGGCTCGACCCCCAGTCGCCTGGGGTTGTCAGTCAGACCAAGCAAGCTCCTGTGGATGGTGAAACGCGGTGACCCGCACCCTACGGATCGGTACCCGAGGCAGCGCACTGGCGCTCGCGCAGACGGGGACCGTGGCCGAGGCGCTGAAGGCTGCCGGAGCACAGGTCGAGATCGTCGTCGTCAAGACGCCGGGCGACCTCTCCGACGCGCCCATCGCCCAGATCGGCATCGGCGTCTTCACGTCGGCTCTTCGTGACGCGCTCGCGAACGGCGAGATCGACGTGGCCGTCCACTCCTACAAGGACCTGCCGACCGCGCCGGACCCCCGGCTGACGCTCGCGGCCGTGCCGCTGCGTGAAGACCCGCGCGACGCCCTTGTGGCGCGTGACGGTCTCACGCTCGGTGAGCTGCCGTCGGGGTCCACTGTGGGCACCGGATCTCCGCGCCGGGCGGCGCAGCTGGAGGCGTTGGGCCTCGGGCTGAACATCGTCCCGTTGCGCGGCAACGTGGACACGCGCATCGGCAAGGTCCGCAACGGCGAGCTCGACGCGGTGGTGCTGGCTCGCGCCGGCATCTCGCGGCTCGGCCGCACGAGCGAGATCACCGAGAACCTGGAGCCCATCCAGATGCTTCCCGCACCCGCACAGGGTGCGTTGGCAGTCGAGTGCCGGGTCGACGACGTCGACGCCGAGCACCTGATCCAGTCCACTTTGGACGATTCGGCCAGCCGGGCCGCTGTGACCGCTGAGCGCGCCATGCTGGCCGCGCTCGAAGCGGGCTGCAGCGCGCCGGTCGGCGCGCTGGCCGATGTGGTGGAAGACCTCGACGACGAGGGCAAGGTCGTGTATCGACTTTCCCTGCGCGGGGTCGCAGCGACGCCGGAGAACGATCTCCTCCGTGCGTCCGCCACCGGTGACTTGACCGAAGCTGAGGGACTCGGCCGTGCGCTGGCCGCCGAGTTGCTCGACCTCGGGGCCGCCGTTCTCAGCGGTCCAGAGGCGTAATCGATGGGGAGTGCCCTGATGACCCGCGCACGCAAGACCCCCGGACGCATCGCCTTCGTGGGCTCCGGCCCAGGCGACACCGGGCTGCTCACGGTCCGGGCCCACGACTTGCTCACCAGGGCTGAACTCGTGGTCACGGACCCGGACGTCCCCGCGGACGTCCTCGCGACCGTGCCCGAGGGAGTCGAGGTCCGCCCCGCTGTCGGCGAGGCCGCCGACGTGGCCAAGGACCTGGTGACCGAGGCGCGCAACGGTGCGACCGTCGTCCGTCTCGTCGCGGGTGACCCGCTGACGCTCGACTCGGTCGTGAAGGAAGCGCAGGCCGTCGCGAAGTCGACGATCCCGTTCGACGTCGTACCCGGTGTGCCCGCGGGCACCGCGGTTCCGGCGTACGCGGGTGTGGCTCTCGGTGGCGTGCACACCGAGGTCGACGTCCGCGCGGTGACGGACTGGGCCGGCCTCGCCGCCGCGCCCGGCACGCTCGTCCTGCACGCGACCGGCTCGCACCTGGCCGAGGCAGCGTCGAACCTGGTCGAGAACGGCCTCGCGCCGCAGACACCGGTCGCCGTCACCGCCGAAGGCACCGGCTTCCAGCAGCGCACCATCGACACGACGCTGGCGGCCGTGGCCGCCGACGCCGGTGAGATGGGCGGCCCGCTGGTCGTCACGGTCGGTGCCGCCGCCGCCAACCGCTCGAAGCTCTCCTGGTGGGAGTCGCGGGCGCTGTACGGCTGGCGAGTGCTGGTCCCGAGGACCAAGGAGCAGGCCGGCGCGATGAGCGAGCGTCTGCACTCACACGGCGCTATCGCCGTCGAGGTGCCGACGATCTCCGTCGAGCCGCCCCGCAGCCCCGCGCAGATGGAGCGCTCGGTCAAGGGTCTCGTCGACGGCCGCTACCAGTGGGTCGTCTTCACCTCGACCAACGCCGTCCGCGCGGTGTGGGAGAAGTTCCGCGAGTTCGGCCTGGACGCCCGCGCGTTCTCCGGCGTGAAGATCGCCTGTGTCGGCGAGGCCACGGCCGCGAAGGTGCGCTCGTTCGGCATCATCCCGGAGCTCGTGCCGTCGGGTGACCAGTCGTCCGAGGGCCTGCTGAACGACTTCCCGCCCTACGACGACATCCTCGACCCGGTCGACCGCGTGCTGCTGCCGCGGGCCGACATTGCCACCGAGACGCTGGCCGCGGGCCTGCGCGAACGTGGCTGGGAGATCGACGACGTGACGGCGTACCGCACCGTGCGTGCGGCCCCGCCGCCCGCCGACACCCGCGAGATGATCAAGTCCGGTGGCTTCGACGCGGTGTGCTTCACCTCGTCGTCGACCGTGCGGAACCTGGTCGGCATCGCGGGCAAGCCGCACGCCCGCACGCTCGTCGCGTGTATCGGCCCGCAGACCGCCGAGACGGCGCGGGAGTTCGGCCTCCGGGTCGACGTGCAGCCCGAGGAGGCGAACGTGCCCGCGCTGGTCGATGCGCTGGCAGCCCACGCCGCCCGGTTGCGCGCCGAGGGAGCGCTGCCTCCTCCGCGCAAGACCAAGCGTCTGCGCCGCAGCTAATCCGAACAAGCCGTCGGGGCCACTCAAGATCCTTTGGGTGGCCCCTTCGACTCTCTTCCGTCAGGGAGTCTCCAGATGTATCCACTGCACCGGCCGAGGCGTCTGCGCACGACGCCCGCCATGCGCCGCCTTGTGTCCGAGACCGAGGTACGCCCGAGGCAGCTCGTGCTGCCGATGTTCGTCAAGGAAGGCCTGGCCGGGCCTGCTGAGATCAGCAGCATGCCGGGCGTCCTGCAGCACTCCCGTGACTCGTTGCGGAAGGCCGCGGTCGAGGCCGTGCAGGCAGGAGTCGGCGGCATCATGCTGTTCGGCGTCCCGGCCGAGCGTGACGCCGTCGGTTCCGGCGGCACGGACCCGGACGGCATCCTCAACGCCGCCCTGGGCGACCTGCGCTCGGAACTGGGCGACAGCACCGTTCTCATGTCGGACTGCTGCCTCGACGAGTTCACCGACCACGGCCACTGCGGCGTGCTCGCCGCCGACGGCACGGTCGACAACGACGCGACCCTCGAGGTCTACGGCGAGATGGCCGTCGCGCAGGCGCGCGCCGGTGCCCACGTCGTCGGCCCGAGCGGCATGATGGACGGCCAGATCGCCTTCATCCGCAACGCACTGGACCAGGCGGGCCTGCACGACACCGGCATCCTCGCCTACTCCGCCAAGTACGCGTCGGCGTTCTACGGCCCGTTCCGCGACGCCGTCGAGTCGCAGCTCGCGGGCGACCGCAAGACCTACCAGCAGGACCCGGCGAACGCCCGCGAGGCGATCCGCGAGGTGCAGCTGGACCTCGCCGAGGGCGCGGACATGGTCATGGTCAAGCCCGCGCTGCTGTACCTGGACGTGCTGCGTGCGGTCGCCGAGATCTCGGACGTTCCCGTTGCGGCGTACCAGATCTCCGGCGAGTACGCGATGATCGAGGCCGCTGCCGCGAACGGCTGGATCGACCGGGAACGCTCGATCCTCGAGTCGCTCACGTCCATCCGCCGCGCCGGCGCGGACATCGTGCTCACGTACTGGGCAGTGGAAGCCGCCCGGTGGCTGGACCGCTAGCCCTGCCGGGCGTTCCGAAGCTGATCAACGCCGCCAACGCCACACGGCCGGACAGCTGTGCCGACCGTGCTGATGTACCGGGTGTCCGCGCACTTCAGGAAGCGAGTCACGGTGGACAGCGCGGTTCGGCCGTCCTAAGTTCGCGACCGTGACGTCTCCGAAGGAATCGGGCACCCCTGGCACGATCACCGCGGGCTACTGGCTCGTCGTGGCCGGCGCCGTCCTCTGGGTGTTCGCCGCCGTGTTCCAGTTCGCCAACAAGCAGCTCCTGATCGACGAAGTGAAGTCCACGACCACCGACGACAAGCTGACCCCGGAGATGATCGAGTCGACGGCGACGGCGATCGTCGTCGCCGTGCTGGTGGGCTCGGTCGTGCTGGCAGGGCTCGCGGTGTGGTTCGCGGGCAAGGTCAAGGGCGGGCTGAAGAAGAGCCGCACCGGGTTGATGATCACGGTGTTGCTGAACCTGTTCTTCCAGATGATCGGCAACGGGCTGGCTGTCACGCCGGCGCTGATCGCGATGTCGGGCCTGGTGTTGTTCTACTTCCGGCAGTCGACCGAGTACCTGACCCAGCGCGAGCAACTGGCGTGAAACACGACGACACGCCGCGGTCCGTTCGCATCGCGGTCGGCCTGTGGCTCGCGATCGCCGTCTTCGTCCTCTTCACGACCGCGGGGCTGTGGTTCCAGCGCGGTGAGGTGCAGCGGCTGACCGGCTGGACGTCCGGGCAGGTCACGAGCTTCCTGGGCACGCTGACGGCGGTCGCGGTGATCTTCGTGGTGGCCTACGCGTGGCTCACGCGGTTGTTCCTGAAGCGGAAGAACTGGGCGCGGATCGCGTTGTCGCTCATCGCGATCGTGCACATGATCTGGATCCTGTTCGTCGGGATCAGCGCTTCGAGCTTGGTCACGTTGCTGCTCATCTGTGCCGCAATCGTCTTCACGTGGCAGGCGCGTACGGCACAGTGGCTGGCGGAGGTGCGTGAGCAGTGACCAATCCGCAGGACCCGAACCCCTGGCAGCCGAGCCCGGACATCCCGCAGGCCCAGCCGGGCGCGACGGCCGGGACGTACGAGGTGACCACCGTGAACAGCATGGGGTTGCCCATGCCGCAGGCCCCCGAGCTGGCACCGCCTCTCGACCACGCCCAGTGGCAGAACCCGGCCGGCTGGCAGAACCCCTATCCCGCGGCACCAGGCGGGCACTACCAGGTGAACCAGGTCGCGCAGGCGAGCTACCCGATGACGCCGGTGCAGTCCCACGAGCTGCCGCCGGCGCGGCCGGCCACGATCAACGCCGCGATGTGGATCTGGATCGTGGGCGCCGTGCTCTCCGTCGCCGTGCTGCCGGTGATGCTGCTCGTCAACGCCGACTTCTTCCTCACCCAGGACAGCGTCGTCACGGAGGAGGACCGCCGGGCGGGCGAGATCGGTGTGCGGGCCTTGGCGGTGATCTTCGGGTTCATGATGCTGGTCGCGGCCGCGCCGTACGTCGCGTTCGCGATCGTGCTGCGCAACGGCCAGAACTGGGCGCGCATCCTGCTCACGATCCTCGGCGGGCTCGGAATCGTGTCGATGATCGGGATCACGTTCATCTCGATCGGCTCGCAGGTCTGGCAGCCGAGCGTGGCGATCTGCATCGTCGTGATCGGGCTGACCATCGCGGCCATCGTGCTGCAGTTCCTGCCGGCGTCGAACAGGTTCGTCCGCTAGTGCTCTACCGCGAGTCCGGCAGCAGCTGGTGGCCGCTCCTGTGGGGCCCGGCGTTCGCCGTCGCCGGATACCTGGTCGAGCTCGTGACCGGGCCCGCGTCCGTGACGCTGTGGGCCGTCGCAGGACTCGGCCTGACGCTCGGCGCGGTGCTCTGGGTGTACGGGCGGGTCAGGACCGGCAGCATCGAGCTCACGGCCGAGGAAGCGCGGTTCGGGCGGGAGAAGCTGCCGGTTGCGATGATCGAGGCCTGCCAGGACGTCGGTGCGCCGACCGGGGCGAAGGTCCTCGGCGGCGGCTGGTCGGTGCCCAAGGGGACGACCGCGGTGCCGTTGCGGCTGGTCGGCGGCTCGGTGGTGCTGGCGTGGGCGCGCGATCCGGACGCCTTGCTCGCGGCGCTGCGGCGGGTCGTGAGAAGGTGAGCGACGTGACAGAGGCCGTGACTGAGCAGGAGTCGGACGCCATGGTGGAGGAGCCTGAGCAGGCGCCGCCGGCCGGTCCGAGCCTGCACCAGCCCAGGCGGTGGCTCATCGCCGCGGGTGAGGCCGTCGTGATCGTCCTGCTGGTGGTCTTCGCCGTGTGGTGCTGGAACCGCGGCGTCGTGCGGCTGGAGTACCCGTTCGAGGGGCGCGAGCCGTTGATCTCCACGCGCTACCACGGCAACTGGCTGGGCACCGCCGTCGGCGCCGCCACGCTGGCCGTGGTCCTCGCTCTGGACGCGGTGAGGCAGGTCCTGCTGGCCGTGCGCACCCGGCCGCAGAAAGCCGCCGACTCCGACATGTGAGACTGGGGTACGTGACTGCGAGTCGATCCCAGGCCCTGTTCGAGCGCGCGTCGACGCTGACCCCCGGCGGGGTCAACTCTCCGGTGCGGGCGTTCCACTCCGTCGGCGGCACCCCGCGCTTCATGGTGCGCGGCGAGGGTCCGCACCTGTGGGACGCGGACGGCAACCGGTACGTCGACCTGGTGGCCTCGTGGGGCCCGATGATCCTCGGGCACGCCCATCCGGCCGTGGTCTCCGCGGTGCAGAAGGCCGCTGCCTCCGGGCTGTCGTTCGGCACGCCCACCGAAGGTGAGATCGAGCTCGCGGCCGAGCTGATCGACCGCGTCGAGCCGGTCCGCCAGGTCCGCCTGGTCAACTCGGGCACCGAGGCCACGATGAGCGCGATCCGCCTCGCGCGCGGCTTCACCGAGCGCCGCAAGATCATCAAGTTCGCCGGTTGTTACCACGGTCACGTCGACGCGCTGCTGGCCCAGGCCGGCTCCGGTGTCGCGACCTTGGGCCTGCCTTCGTCGCCCGGTGTCACGGGCGCGCAGGCAGAGGACACGATCGTCCTGCCGTACAACGACATCGAGGCCGTGCGCGCGGCGTTTGCGGAGAACCCCGGCGAGATCGCCTGCGTCATCACCGAGGCCGCGGCGGGCAACATGGGTGCCGTCGCGCCGGGTGCCGACTTCAACGCGGGCCTGCGCGAGATCTGCGACGCCGACGGCGCGTTGCTGGTCATGGACGAGGTCATGACCGGCTTCCGCGTCTCGCGCGCCGGCTGGTTCGGCCTGGAGCGCGTGCGCGGCGACCTCTACACGTTCGGCAAGGTCATGTCCGGTGGCCTTCCGGCGGCCGCGTTCGGTGGCCGTGCCGACGTGATGGAGCGGCTCGCCCCCTCCGGTCCCGTCTACCAGGCGGGCACGCTGTCGGGTAACCCCGTCGCGGTGGCCGCCGGTCTCGCGACGCTGCGCGCGGCGGACGACGAGGTCTACACGGCACTGAACCGCAACGCCACGCGCCTCGGCGCGCTCTTCACGGCCTCGCTGACCGAGGCAGGAGTCGAGCACCGAGTGCAGTTCGCTGGGAACCTGGTGAGCGTGTTCTTCGGTTCTACCGAGGTGAAGGACTACGCGGGCGCGCAGGCATGTGAGACGTGGCGCTTCCCGCCGTTCTTCCACGCCCTGCTGGAGCGAGGCGTCTACGCCCCGCCGTCGGCGTTCGAAGCGTGGTTCGTCAACGCCGCCATGGGTGAAGAGGAGTTCGCCGTGATCGCCGACGCACTGCCGCACGCGGCCCGTGCCGCCAAGGAGGCCCGCAAGTGACCCGCACCGTCGTCCACCTGCTCCGCCACGGCGAGGTGCACAACCCGACCGGCATCCTCTACGGCCGCATCCCCGGCTTCAAGCTGTCCGAGCGGGGGCAGAAGCAGGCCCTCACCGTGGCCGAGCACCTGGCCGATCACGACATCGTGCACGTCGTGGCGTCCCCTTTGGACCGTGCACAGCAGACTGCCTCTCCTATCGCCGACTCGCATCGGCTCGAGCTGGCCACCGATGAGCGGTTGATCGAGGCCGACAACCAGTTCGAGGGGTTGAAGGTCGCTGTGGGGGACGGGGCTTTGCGGTCTCCTCAGCATTGGCCCAAGCTCGTGAACCCGTTCCGGCCCTCGTGGGGTGAGCCCTACATCGAGATCGCTCACCGGATGATGGGTGCGGCGCAGAAGGCTCGGGCCGCTGCTGAGGGGCATGAGGCTGTTTGCGTTTCGCATCAGTTGCCCATTTGGACCTTGCGGCGGTTCTTGGAGGGGAAGCGGATGTGGCACGACCCCCGTCGGCGGGAGTGCTCGCTCGCTTCGCTCACCTCGTTGATCTTTGAGGGGGAGCAGTTGGTTCGGATTGCCTACTCCGAGCCTGTGGGGGCTACTGATCCTCGGGTGACTGGGGCATGAAGCGGCTTTTGGTTCTTTTGTTGCTGCTTGCCGGGTGTACTACCGGGAAAGATGCTTCTCAGGTTGGGGCTGGGGATTTTTATCTCGTTGCTCCTGGGGGGCAGGTCGAGATTCGGTATCCGGTTGGTGAGCGTAAAGAGCTGAAAGGGCTTGAGGGCGAGTCGCTGCTTGAGGATGGGAAGGTCGTTCGGCTTTCTGATTACTCGGGTAAGCCTGTTGTGATCAATATTTGGGGGGCCTGGTGTGGGCCCTGCCGGACTGAGGCTCCTGAGATGCAGAAGATTTTTGACGCTGGGACTCAGGTTGTCGGGGTTGACGTCAAGGAGACTTCCAAGGATCATCCTCGGGATTTTATGAAGGACCGGGGTTTGACCTATCCGTCTATTTATGATGCTTCTGCCCGGAGTTTTATCAACGTTTTTCGGGGTGTTCCGGCTAATAGCGTTCCGTCTACGTTTGTTGTGGATAAGGATCATAAGGTGGCGGCTGCGTTTTTGGTTCCGGTGTTGGCTTCGGATCTGCAGCCTGTTTTGGATGAGCTTGCCAAGGAGTGATCTTTGGGGCCGTGAAGGGGTGTCAACTCGACGAAAAGCGTGTCGAGTTGACACCCCTTCACGCATGCAGCAAGTGCTATGGCGCGACTCGTGATGGGACCCCACCGCCTGGCCCGTTTGGTAAGGACGGCTCGCCTTCGGCTTCGCGGGTGGGATGGCTGCTCGTTGCTACCGGGCTGGCGGTGGGGTTACCGGCTCGTTTAGTGATGGGATTTTGGCCTTGAAGGCCTTGATCATGGCGTCTCGGCCGATTGAGTTGAACTGTTTGCCCAGGGTTCGCATGATCGAGTTGCCTGTGGGGCGGTATAGGCCGGTTTTGTAGTAGCGGGCGCCCTCTACTGGGGCGATCACGCCGCCGTCTGGGGAAGGTTGGCCCAGGTATTCGGCCCACTTGGCGCCGGTTGGGTCCTTGGTCACGTTGATTTCTCGTGGTTCTGTGCCCGTGTAGTTTTCGTACGGGTAGTCGTATTCGTCGGCCAGGCCGCCGATTGAGTGGCCCAGCTCGTGGATTGCGATTTGGCCCGCTTGTGCGTTCGAGCCTGAGGCTGTGGCTACTGAGCCGCCTGCGCCGCCGTACTTTGTGGTGTTGCCTAGGGCGATCACCTGGTCTGACTGTGGGGCCAAGGCCGCGAATTCTTTTGCCTTGGTCTCGTTTACGCAGAGGAGGCGTTCTGTGTTCGCGTCGCGGCCCTGGCACCAGAAGCCCATGTCCAGGGCGGTGTTTTTGAGCAGGCCCTTTGTCGGGTCGTGGTCTACGCCGGACTCTGCGGAGATTACGTTGACCTGCCAGACGTTGAAGTACTGCTTGTAGGTGGCGAAGGGCTCTACTGCGGAGAGTTCTTCCCACTTGCTCTTCACGTTCGCGGCGTAGGTTGCCAGGTCTTCGGTTGTGTAGCCGTCGCCTACGAAGACGAGGTCGAAGCGGTCTGTTGAGTCGCCGGTCACTTGTACCGGGATCACGTCCGCTGCGGCCAGGGCTCGGAAGTCCGTGGACTTCTCGGCTGGGGCCTTCGGGGTCAGGGCTTGGGTGATGGAGCCGTCTTCGTTGAAGACTTCGCGCCATTCCATCGCCGGGGCAGCGCCGCCGGCCGGTACCTGCGCGAACAGTGCCAGTGCTGACATGGTCAGCGCTGGGAGGAGCAGCCGGGAACGTTGCATGTGCTGACGCTAAGCAACCGGGTTGTCACCCACAAGCGGCAATTGTCGGTACTTTTGGCCCAAGCCTTGTGTTGGGTCAAAGCCATGCCGGTGGTCGCGTGATCTGGGCAACTACCTACTCTGAGATCTGTGAACCCCACCGATCTGGCGATCTCCGGGCCGTTGCTGCTGGCTACCGGGGTTGCTTTGCTCGCGGGTTTTGTCTCGTTCGCGTCGCCGTGCGTGGTGCCGCTTGTGCCCGGTTACCTGGCCTACCTTGCTGGGCTGGTCGGTGCCGAGGCGCCTCGGGTCGAGGCGAACGAACCCGCTCGGCAGGGGCGATGGCGGGTGGCCGGGGCCTCGTTGCTGTTCGTGCTCGGGTTCACCGTTGTCTTCGCGTTGGCCTCGATGGCCATTCTTGGTGCTTCGGACGCGCTGTTCCTCAACGCTGATCTGTTCCAGCGCATCGGTGGTGTCGTCACAATCCTGATGGGACTGGTGTTCCTCGGGCTCGTTCCGGCGCTGCAGAAGGATCTGCGGTTCCACGCCAAGCCCGGTGCCGGGTTGCTTGGGGCGCCTTTGCTGGGGGCCGTGTTCGCGCTTGGGTGGACGCCCTGTCTCGGGCCGACGCTGGCCGGAGTGCTTGCTGTCGCGCGCAGTACCGAGGTCGGGTCGTCGACTGTGCGTGGGGCTGTGCTGGTGCTTGCGTACTGCCTGGGGCTCGGGTTGCCGTTCGTGGTTCTTGCGCTTGGTGCGCGTTGGGCGTTGGGCGTGACGAAGTGGCTGCGCACGCACGCTCGGCATGTGCAGATCTTCGGTGGCGTGCTGCTGATCCTCGTCGGGATCGCGCTGGTCACCGGGCTCTGGGGTGAGTTCGTCGGGTGGCTGCGCTACTCGTTCGTCGACGTCGTGAGGCTGCCGCTCTAGTGATCGCCTTCCTCCGCAACACGTGGCGCGGGCTCACCTCGATGAGGACCGCGCTGACCCTGCTGTTCCTGCTCGCGCTCGCGGCTATGCCCGGTGCGTTGCTGCCGCAGCTGTCGCTGAACGCGGCCAAGGTCGACGAGTACGTCGCCCAGCGCGGCTGGTGGGGGCAGTTGCTGCTCAAGCTCGGGTTCTTCGAGGTGTACGCCACGCCGTGGTTCGCCGCGATCTACCTGCTGCTGTTCACTTCCCTCGTCGGGTGTCTGCTTCCCCGCACGTGGGAGTACTTCAAGCAGATGCGCGCGAAGCCGGTGCTGACGCCGCGCAATCTCTCGCGCATGCCGCACCACGCGCAGGCCGAGCTCGACGTGACGCCGGACGAAGCTCTCGCACGGGCGAAGAAGGCCATGCGTGGCTGGCGGATGGAGACCGGCGAGGGCACGGTCAGCGCGGAACGCGGGTTCCTGCGCGAGACCGGCAACCTGGTCTTCCACTTCGCGCTGCTGGGCCTGCTGGTGTCGTTCGCGCTCGGCAAGATGTTCAACTACGAGGGTCAGGTCATCGTCCAGGCCGACGGCGGCCAGTTCTGCAACGGCGGCATCTTCAACTACGACCAGTTCCGGCCCGGCCTGCGGGTCGACGGCACGGATCTCACGCCGTTCTGCGTCGAGATCGGCAAGTTCACCGCCGACTACCTCGACAACGGCCAGCCCGTCGGCTACAAGGCGGACATCCGCTACCAGTCGGGCGACGACCTCACCTCGAACACGTGGAAGCCGTACACGCTGCAGGTCAACCACCCGCTGCGCACCGAAGGCGACCGCCTCTACCTGCTCGGCCACGGGTACACGCCGACGTTCACGGTGACGTTCCCCAACGGCGAGAAGCGCACGCAGGGCATCCAGTGGCTGCCTACCGACCAGCTCACGCTGGCCTCGGAGGGCGCCACGAAGTTCGACCCGCCCGGCGTCACGGACTCCGAGACGCGGCGTAAGAACCAGATCGCGGTGACGGGCCTGCTGGCGCCGACGCCGTTGCTGCACGGCAGCATCCTGAACTCGAAGTTCCCGGCGCTGAACAACCCCATGGTCGCCGTCGACGTGTACCGCGGCGATCTCGGTGTGGACGACGGCCGCGGCCAGTCGATCTTCTCGATCGACCAGGACAAGGTCGACCAGGGCCGGTTGGCGAAGGTCGCGCGCAAGAACCTCGCGCTGGGCGAGGAGATCGCGCTCGACGACGGTACGAAGGTGCGCTTCGACGCCGTGAACGACTGGGTGTCGCTACAGGTTTCGCACGACCCGACCCAGGGTTACGTGCTGGCGTTCGCCATCCTGATCATCCTCGGCCTGGGGGTCTCGCTGACCGTCAAGCGCCGCAGGGTGTGGGTGCGTGCGACCCGTTTGGATGACGGGCGTACTTTGGTCGAGGTCGGTGGGCTTGCCCGTACTGACCAGGCAGGATACGGCGAGGAGTTCACGCGGCTGGCCCGCGCGGTGCTGAACGAGGAGAAGTCCTGATGCCGGTTGACGAGACCCTCGCGACCTACAGCGACTGGCTGTACCGCAGCGCGCTGGGTGTCTACCTCTTCGCGGTCCTGCTCTACGCGGTCGAGCAGGCTTTCGCCCGCGCGCCGCGCAAGGCGATGGTCGGGGCCGGTGCGCCGGACATCCTCACCGACGCACCGAAGAGCGAGCTGACCAGGGCCGAGCGCATCGGCCGCATGGGCGCCGCGATGACGGTCCTCGGCGCGGTGCTGCACCTCGGTTCACTGGTCATGCGCGGTCTGTCCGCCGGGCGGGCGCCCTGGGGCAACATGTACGAGTACATGTCGCTGCTGTGCCTCGCGGCCGTGGTGACGTGGATCGTGCTCATGGCCAAGTTCCCGATCCGCCGTCTCGGCGCGTTCGTGCTGACGCCGATCCTGGTCCTGCTGTTCCTCGGTGGCACCGTGCTCTACGCCGAGTCCGCGCCCGTTCAGCCGGCGCTGCGGTCGTACTGGCTGGTGATCCACGTCTCGGTGATCTCGATCTCGTCCGGCATGCTGCTGATCCCCGGCGTGACGTCGATCCTCTACCTGCTCAAGGACACCAACTCCGACCGCTTCCCGAAGCTGCCGTCCGCCGACGTGCTCGACCGCATGTCCTACCGGACCACCGTGCTGGCGTTCCCGCTGTTCACGGCCGGGATCATCCTCGGGGCGATCTGGGCGGAGGCCGCGTGGGGCCGGTTCTGGGGCTGGGACCCGAAGGAGACGGTCGCGTTCGTCTCGTGGGTGGTCTACGCGGCGTATCTGCACGCGCGCGCGACGGCCGGATGGCGCGGCCGTGGGGCCGCTTGGATCAACGTCGCGGGCTTTGCCCTGAACGTGTTCAACCTGTTCTTCATCAACTTGGTCACCAGCGGGTTGCATTCGTACGCGGGTCTCTAACGAGTTAGCCCCCATGTCGATGGAACCGTTGCCGGTTGCGTACCGTCGCAACCTGGGGGTCGGGGAAGTCTCGGTCCCTCTTGCTCAGGGAGGGCCACAGCGGTGACATGGCAACCACCGGGTGAGGAACAGGGCTCCGGCCCGCAGTACGTCGACCCGCAGGCGGCGGCCTACCTCGACCCGCAGCAGTCCGGCCCGCAGCACGTCAGCGGCGGCCAATCAGGCCCGTACAACCTGGCCGGTCAGTCAGGCGCGTACCAGGTTCCCGGCAACGCCTCCGGCCCGTACCAGGTCCCTGGCAACGCGTCGGGTCCGTACCCGGTGCCCGGTTCGCAGTCCGGCGCCTACCAGGTGGGTGGTGGCCAGTCGGGCCCCCACAACACCGACAGCACCGCGCAGTACGGCCACTTCGCCGGCCAGCAGTACCCGAACAACTTCCCGCAGCAGCAGTACCGCTCGCAGGCGCAGGAAGTTTCGTCGCAGCAGCTCATCAAGAAGGAGAAGCGCCCGCCGACGTCCGGCTGGCGCAAGTCCCTGCACTCGATCAGCGGCGGTGCCATCAACCTGGGCGAGAGTCCGGCTGACGTGCGGCGACGTGAACTGATCGCGCGGATCAACCAGCCGCTGCGCGGGTGCTACAAGATCGCGATGCTGTCCCTGAAGGGCGGTGTCGGCAAGACCACGACGACCACCACGCTCGGTTCGACGTTCTCGTCACTGCGCGGTGACCGGGTGGTCGCCGTCGACGCGAACCCCGACCGCGGCACGCTGGCGTTGAAGATCCCGCGGGAGACCACGGCGACCGTGCGTCACCTGCTGCGCGACGCCCCGCGGATCAAGAAGTACAGCGACGTGCGCTCGTACACCTCGCAGTCGCCGGCGCGTCTCGAGGTGCTGGCGTCCGAGCAGGACCCGTCGGTGTCGGAGGCGTTCAGCGAGGACGACTACCGGCGCACGGTGGAGCTGCTGGAGCACTTCTACAACATCGTGCTGACCGACTGCGGCACCGGCTTGATGCACTCCGCGATGAAGGGCGTGCTGGACGAGGCGGACTCGCTGGTCCTGGTGTCGTCCGGCTCGGTCGACGGCGCGCAGACATCGGCCGCGACGCTCGACTGGCTCGAGGCACACGGCTACCGCGACCTGGTCGCGAAGTCCGTCTGCGTGATCAACTCGGTGCGCCCGAGGTCGGGCAAGGTCGACCTCGACAAACTCGCAGCGCACTTCCAGCAGCGATGCCGTGCCGTGGTCCGCCTGCCGTTCGACGCGCACCTCGAAGAGGGCGCCGAGATCGCGCTGGACCAGCTCGCGCCGGAGACCCGTCTGGCCTTGCTGGAACTCGCCGCGGTGGTCGCGGACGACTTCCCGCACTCCTGAACGGGTTCTCGACAGTGGCGGAAAGGGGTCCTGAGGTCAGGGCCCCTTTTCCGTTCACTCGTCGCGCTTGCGCTGCTCGTCGAGCTTGCGCAGGAACTCCGGGTCGTCGTCGGGCGCGATCACCTTGCGGCCTGGGGTGTACTCCGAGTGCTGCGGGGCGAACGCTCGCCACACGAGCACAGCCACGGTGAGCGCACCGATCACCGCCAGCAGGTAGATCATCGTGTCGCCACCTCCCTTTGCCACGAGATTACCCGCGGCACAGGGATTACTACGGTTTCAGTGGCGGACGGGTTCAGTTGCCTCGGTCGTGAGCTCCGACAGCAGAGCCTTCACCTCGGTCTCACGGAACCTGCGATGTCCTCCAGGGGTGCGGATCGACCCGATGCGACCAGCGGTGGCCCACCGGGTCACGGTCTTCGGGTCGACCCGGAACAGATTGGCGACTTCCCCAGGCGTCAAGAGCCGCTCGGTGGCTGCAGTCACTCGTCCTCCTCAGATCAGACGTTCCGGTCTGATCGTGGCATCTGACCCATCAGGTACTCGAACGCTTGTTTTTTGGTAAAGAGGTAGTAAGGGACAACCGGGCCGTTTCGGACATGCCCTACGAACTCGCCGCCGTCTGCGGGGCAGCGGCCATATACCGTGTCGCGGGTGGATGCTCTTGATCGACAGATCATCGCCGCCCTGCGGGCCAACGGACGGGCCACGTACGCGGACCTCGGCAGGCAGGTCGGCCTGTCCGCCTCCGCCGTGCACGAGCGGGTCGGCAAGCTCGAGTCCAGCGGCGTGATCGTCGGGTACCACGCGGTCGTCGACCCCAGCGCGGTCGGCCTGGGCGTCACCGCGCTGATCGGCATCCACCCCACCGACATCGCGGACGACAACGAGGTCGCGGTCGCGCTGGCCGAGCTCCACGAGGTCGAGTCCTGCTACCGGGTCGCGGGCGACGAGTCGTTCATCGTGAAGGTCAGGGTGTCGACGGTGGACGACCTGGAGCGCGCTCTCGGGCGGCTGCGGCGCATCCCCGGCGTGGCCCGCACGCGTACGACCGTGGTGCTTTCCACACGGTTCGAAGGGCGCCCGAACACCGGTGACGAAGAAGGCGACGTAACCTGAACGGGTGCTCGCTCGTGATGTGACGCTCTACGTCCTCGCCCGCCTCGGCCTCGTGGTCGTGGTGATGGGCGCGCTCATGTTGGTCAAGGTTCCTTTGCTGCCCGCCCTCGCCGTCGGTGTGGTCGTGGCGTTGCCGGCCTCGTTGTTCATCTTCAAGGGGCTGCGGCAGCGGGTCGCGGCCGGCTTGGGTGAGCACCAGGCGGCGCGTAAGGCCGAGCGCGACAAGCTGCGCTCCGAACTGCGTGGTGACGAAGGTCCTCTCACCCAGGCATAGGCCGTTCGCGCGGTTATCGTGCGGCTGTGAGTACCTCCGTTGACCGCGTTTGCAGCAGGACCAGGCACTGGGTGTGCGAGGCCGTCGGGATCATCGAGGCGGACGCGAACCGCAGCGCTGACACGCACCTCCTGCGCTACCCGTTGCCGATCGAGTGGGGCATCGACCTCTATCTCAAGGACGAGTCGACGCATCCCACCGGGTCGTTGAAGCACCGGTTGGCGCGCTCGTTGTTCCTCTACGCGATCTGCAACGGCTGGATCACCGGTGGCACGCCCGTGATCGAGGCCTCCTCCGGTTCGACGGCGGTGTCCGAGGCGTACTTCGCGCGGCTGCTGGGGCTGCCGTTCATCGCGGTGATGCCCCGCTCGACCTCGGCGGAGAAGGTCGCGCTGATCGAACGCCAGGGCGGCAGGTGCCACTTCATCGACGAGCCGTCGGCGCTCTACGACGAGTCGCGCCGGCTGGCCGCCGAGCTCGGTGGCCACTTCATGGACCAGTTCACGCACGCCGAGCGAGCCACGGACTGGCGGGGCAACAACAACATCGCCGAGTCGATCTTCGAGCAGATGAGGCTGGAGCCGTCGCCCACCCCCGACTGGATCGTCGTCGGCGCGGGCACGGGCGGCACGTCGGCCACGATCGGCCGGTACATCCACTACCAGAAGCTGAACACGCGCCTGGCCGTCGTCGATCCCGAGCACTCGGTCTTCTTCGACGCGTGGCGCGACGGCGACCGCGACCTGGTGGCCACGAGGGGGTCCGGCATCGAGGGCATCGGCCGGCCGCGGGTGGAGCCGTCGTTCATCGGCGAGGTGATCGACCGGATGATCAAGGTGCCGGACGCGGCGTCCGTCGCGACGATCCGGTACGTCGAGGACCAGCTCGGCCGCCGGGTCGGCGGTTCCACCGGGACGAACCTCTGGGGAGCGTTCCAGATCGTGGCCGAGATGCGGCAGTCCCGCACTCGCGGGAGTGTGGTGACCCTGTTGTGTGACGGTGGCGAGCGTTACGCGAACACCTACTACGACGACACATGGGTATCGGCACAGGGCATGCACCTCGCCCCGTGCCTTGAACGCCTGAACAACTTCCACCGCACGGGGAACTGGTGACGAGAGTTGTGCGTCACAGCGTGACCTGAGCACCTGAGTCCGCAGGGGGGACGCTGTGTCGTCGCTGTTCACCGACGCGGCCGAGCTGCGCGCGTACGCCGAGTACCTGCGCACCGAGGCCCAAGAGTTCGACACGATCCGTCAGTACGTCCACACCACGGCGTGCGACAAGGCGGGCTTCACGGGCCTGCTCACGTTGCTGCAGCCGGGCGTGGACATCGTGCGGGCGCTGTTCGACGAGTCGCTCGACTTCGGCAAGTCGAAGCTCGAGGGCGCGGCCACGGCGGTGGACGCGACGGCGAAGGCCTACGAGGACATCGACGCCGTCCAGCGGCGCATCTTCGACGGGCTGCTGAAGTGACGACGGCCTACCAGTCCCCGCGACCGGTCACCGCGTCCCTCAAGCAGCCCGAGGTCGACACGGCGTCGCTCAACGACGTCCTGCGCGACCAGGGCTGGGGCGTCCAGGCGGTGAACTGGGTGTTCGAGGCGGTGACCGGCGAGAGCCTGGTCGCAGCGATCATCACGCCGATCACCGGCGACTGGTCGAAGATCCGTGCCGACGGCGACGCGTGGCGCATGGTCGGCAACGCCATGAACGACGTCTCGTACAACCTCACCGACGCGGTGGGGAAGGTGCGCGGCCACTGGGACGGCGACGCGGCCCGCGCCCACGAGAAGTACATCGCTCTCGGCTGGAAGGCCGGACTCCTCGCCGAGATGGGCGTGGCCCAGCTGATCGCGAAGGGCTTCGACACCGTCGCGTCCGGCGCCGAGGCCCTCGGCAAGCAGGCCGCGCGCCTGCTGGACTACCTCGTCAACAAGCTGCTGCAAGCCGCCGCCACCGTCTGGATCCCGGTGGCCGGCTGGATCAAGGCCGCCGAGATGGTCTGGAACGCGTACCAGATCTACCGGCGCGTCATGGACATCATCGACACGGTCCAGAAGCTGATCTCCGACGTGAAGGCGCTCTTCGACGCCGTCGGCCGCGTCTTCTCCGCCATCGGCAAGCTGAAGGACGCCGACTCCCTGGCCGAGGCCATGAACGCCACCCAGGAGGTGGCCGAGGCGGGCCGCGACGTCCGCAACGCGGTGAACGACATCCACGACGACTTCTCGTCCATCAAGGAGTCGGCCACCGAGATCGCCGACCGCGGCAACGACATCGGCTCGAAGGTCCGCGAGGTCTACACCCCGCCAGGCGGCACGGAGGACACCAAACCCGCCGCCGTCTCCGCGGCGGCACCCGGCGGCGCCCCGGTAGCCGCCCCGCCGACCCTGCCCACCTCCACGGACGCCCCGGCCACCACCCACGCGGCAGCCACCGCAGGCCCCGCCGCGTCGGCCCCGCCTTCGCTGGGCGGAGGCGGCGGTGGCGCTCCGACCGGCTCAGGTGGCGCTCCGGCCGGAGGTCTCTCCGGCTCGCCGGGCGCCCCGATCCGCCTGGACACCACGCACGCGGCAGCCGCGGCCCCCGCCGCGGCCCCGCCGTCGTCCCACCAGACCCCCATGGGCGGCGCGATGCCGATGGGCGCCCCGATGGCCCCAGGCGGGGGCGGTGGCGACCAGACCAGGAGCTCCGGCTCCCGCCCGGGCGCCGGCGGCGTCCCGGCGTTCCCCAGCGCGGGCAGTGCGACAGGCACCCCCAAGCCCACCGGCCTGCCGACGCCTCCCGGCCACGGCTCAGGTCTCCCCACCCCGCCCAGCCAGGGAACGCCGTCCGCCGGCGCCCGCCCCGGCTCGGGCCTGCCCACGCCGCCGTCCGGTCCCAGCGCCCTGGGCAGCCACCCAGGTTCCGCAGGCACGCACCCGACGCCCGGCTCGGGAACCCACGCGACGCCGGACTCGGGCACGCGCCCGGCTCCAGGCTCCGCGGGAACACACCCTGGCGGTGCGGGCCTGCCGACTCCGCCGAACTCGGGCACCCACCCGATGCCCGGCGGCGCGGGCAGCGGCCTCCCGACGCCACCCGATCACCCGAGTGCCAGCTCCGGCACGGCAACGGCTCCGCCTGCCACGAACACCGGCGGCCTGCCCTCGCCTCCCGGACACCCGAGCCCCACCACGGGCGCGGACCACTCGACGCCGTCCGGCACCACGCCGACCGACTCGTCGCCCCCGCGTCCCCACGACGGTGGAACGCCGGCCGATGGCGGCACGCGTCCCCACGACACCACGCCCAACGGGTCGACGGACACCAAGCCCCACGACGCACCGGACAGCACCAGGCCGCACGACGCTGACCCGAAGCCCCACGACAGCGACCCGAAGCCGCACGACACCGACACGCGCGCAGACGACACCAAGCCACACGACACCGACGCGAGCGGCGCCGAAGACGTCCGGCCCCACGACCCCCAGCCGGACCACGACAACACCCCGGCCGGCCACGACCCCGACCCCAAGCCCGGCAACGACGACGCCACCCCCGGCAACAACGGCGACGGCGGCAGCAACCCGCCGCCTCCCACCGGCCCGGACCTCAAGGGCCACTTCGACGCCGCCGCGATGTCCGCGCAGGGCCAGGGCTACCAGCATCAGCTCGACCAGATGCTGCCCAACCAGGCCGACCGCGACCGCTATGTCGAGCTGAGCCAGAAGCTGTCCACCGACCTGAGCGCGGAC
Organism: Lentzea albidocapillata; assembly: GCF_000719115.1. GTDB lineage: Bacteria > Actinomycetota > Actinomycetes > Mycobacteriales > Pseudonocardiaceae > Lentzea > Lentzea albidocapillata. Next base: position 21,891 of record NZ_JOEA01000013.1, read on the forward strand.
GAGGCCCAGCACGTGGCCGACGTCCGCAACCAGATCAAGGTCGACACCGGCGACATCGTCACCAAGGCCCTCAACCAGAGCGCGCTCAGCACCTACCTGCCCGACCAGCCGCACGCGCCGGGCAGCCAGAAGGAGACCTGGCAGAACCAGATGGGCGGCTCGATCGCCCGCGGCCAGGACGTGGTCGACGTCAACACGCCGCAGGGCCTGCGGGACGGCCTCGCGCTCGACGACAAGGGCAAGGGCTGGACGCCCATCCCCGAGGGCGCGCCGAACGCGATGCAGCTCCGCTACGAGGTCACCGACCAGAACGCGGGCGCGCACAACGTGCCGTTCGGCGGGCCGAAGAAGGACACGCCCGACTTCAACCAGTTCGGGCCGCGCCAGGAGGGCGAGTACCAGTCGCCCCAGGAGCAGGCTCACTACGAGGCGTCGCAGAAGCAGATGGCGGCGGCCGGCGGGTCGCCCAAGGTCTACGACGGCTACGACCCGTTCACCGGCACCGGGTCGACGATGGGCGGCATGCCGGAGTGGCGCGTCGACGGTGGCACACCGTTGCCCGATCGTGCCGAGATCTGGCAGGTCAACTCGGACGGAACTGAGAAACTGCACGCCGTGTACGACCGCAAGTTCGGCTGGACGAAGCTCTGATGACCCACTACTCCCAGGAGATGGCCGAGTACCGCGGCGAGGTCTACTTCGCGGGCAGCGACGGGAACGACGTCTGGATCCGCAAGATCCCGGGCGTCACCTACGCGAACGCCGAAGGCTTCCAGGCCTACGGCAGCCGTGAGCTCAAGACGGTGGCTGTCCACGACCTTGATGCCTGGTACCGCGAGACGATGACGGCCACCTGGCGCGGGCAGCCGTTCAACGTCGTCAGAACGGACGGCGGCAAGGCGGAGGCCGGGTACGCGGGCGGCGAGTACGTGTGGGCCGCGCAGAACGGGCTCGAAGGCGACCAGTACAACGGTTACACGGCCACGCTCGACGAAGACGAGCTGGAGAACGTGCAGGTCGACCGCACCGATTTCCTGGCGCGGTGGAAGGAGAAGAACCCGGGATGAGCACCCCTCAGGCCGTGCGCAAGGCGGCCGGCATCGGGCCCGAGACGATCCTGCAGAAGATCGTCCACCCCGCGATCGCGCAGCTCTACCTGGGCAACGTCGTGGTGCCCGGCAAGTTCGAGCCGCACCGGGCCGCCGGGTTCGTCACGCGCGGGCAGGACTTCCCGCAGGGCACCTCCGACCAGTTCGCGGAGGCGTTCGGCGTCGACAAGGTCGCGGACTGGCCGAAGGGCACGCAGTACCTGTTGCGCTTCCTGGCTCACACCACCGAGCTCTTCGACACGAGCTTCGGCGGCCCGACGCTCGACGGCGCGCAGAAGATGGGCACCACCCGTGTCTACCCGCTCCCGTTCACCGGCACGGGCTACACGCCGAGCGCCAACCCGATCCCCGAGTACGTCATGGAACTCGCGGAACTCCCGGCGGGCACGGAACTCTGGCGCTTCGAGCCGGACGGCACCGGCCGCAGCGTCGGCAAGTACCCCAACCGGCAGACCGGCTGGATCCCGACCGGTGACGTCGGCTTCGGGCCCGGAAGGTACTGGCAGGCACCGGTTCCGCACCGGCCGACCGTCCGTCGTGGACTGATCGGCAGGTATCGGGGCCAGGACTTCGACATCGACTTCGGGCCCGCGCCCGGATCGGTCCTCCTGCACCCGCTCGCCGGGCACCCCGCGCCGCCGGACTTCACCGAGGAGGGCGGCGCCCGGTTCCTCGAGGTGCCGGACGCGGTCGTCGAGGACCTCCAGCTGGTCCGCACGCTCTGCACGTACCGGGGCGCGGAGTTCGAGATCGTCGGCGTCTTCGGCGAGCAGGCCGTGCTGCACTTCGTCGGCGAGAACCACGAAACGGCCGAGCAGCTGAATCTGTCCGAAGTAGACTTCCGGCAGTGGCGCACCCTCGCTCAGCGCAACGAGGTGAGTGACATCCGCGGTGACGCCAGGCCGATCCAGCGCGGACTCTTCGCGAGGGAGAACTGAGATGACCACGCCGAACGACAGCTGGAAGTCCGCTGAGCTGCGGGCGGCCGAGGCGCAGGTCGACGCGCGCTTCAAGGAGGCGCAGGACCTCGCGAACCGCCTCAAGGAGACGCCGCTGCCGCCCGTCCCGCCCGTCGACTTCAAGGCGATCGCCCAGCAGGTCGAACGGGCCGCGCAGGAACGGGACGCGCCCGAGCAGCTCAAGGCGTTGAAGCGCAAGGTGGACGCGGGTGAGTTCACCTGGGAGGACGTCGTCTCCGGCAAGGCCGCGCAGGACCCCGACGTGCAGGCCATGCAGCAGGAGAACGTCAACAAGATGAAGCAGGCGTTCCAGATGCTGCAGGAGGGCATGACCGCCGAGGAGATCATGGAGGCGCAGCGGCCGCGCAGGGACGGGGACGACGATGACCAGCTCGACCCCGACATCTTCACGGAGGACAAGTGGTGATGACGGCCTGGCGGACATCGGACATCCTCGCGGCGGAGAACTCCCTGACGAGCGCGGTCGCCGAGGCGGACCGCGCGATGCGCACCGCCCAGCAGGGTCTCCGGGGCAAGGAACCGTCCACTGAGGACATCCGCAGGGTGATGCAGTTCGCCAAGTCCAGCGATGCCTCACCGGCGATGCGCCAGCTCGCGGACCGCATCGCGCGCGGCGCGGGTCTGAGCTGGCGTCAGGTCCTCACGGGCGAGGCGGGCCACGATCCGCTGGTGCGCCAGGCACTCGAAGCCGACCGCGCCAGGCTGGACGAGCTGATCAAGGGCGAGGCGGCCCCGCCGCCGCCCCCGCGCAGGCCCGCGCGAACGGACGACGACGAACCCCTGGAGTTCACCGAAGACGCCTGGTGACCGGACTCAGTCCAGCACCAGACCGGCGCTGACCAGCACGGCCCAGGCCAGCATCGCGATCCCGGTGAACTGCAGCACCGGGATCAGGTCGCGGCCGCCCCGCCCGGCGGCCACCCGCCGCACGGCGGGCAGCAGCACCGGCGCCGCGAGGAACCCGAGCAACGCGTACGGCACCCGCACGACCATGCCCAGCGCGATCAGGAACGGCACGGCCACCAGCGCCAGGTACAGCCTGCGCGTGTCCTTGTCACCCAGCACCACGGCCAGCGTCCGCTTGCCCGACACGGCGTCCGTCGGGATGTCACGCAGGTTGTTCGCCACCAGCACCGCGGCCGAGATCGACCCCATCGCGATGGACGCCCCGATGCCGATGCCGGTGATCTCGCCGGTCTGCACGTACAGCGTGCCCAGCACCGCGGCCGGGCCGAAGAAGAGGAACACCGCGATCTCGCCGAGGCCCGCATAGCCGTACGGACGCTTGCCGCCCGTGTAGAACCACGCTCCGAGCATGCACACGGCGCCGAACGCGAGCAGCCACCAGTACCCGGACAGCGCCACCAGCACGAGTCCGGCCAGCGCACCGACGCCGAGCGAGATGAACGCCGCCAGCCGCACCTTCGACGCCTCGGCCGCACCGGACCCGGTCAGCCGGAACGGCCCCACCCGGTTGTCGTCCGTGCCGCGGATGCCGTCGGAGTAGTCGTTCGCGTAGTTCACGCCGACCTGGAACGCCACCGAGACGATCAGCGCGAGCACCGTGTAGAGCACGTTGAACTCGTCGATGTGGTGCGCCGCAGCGGCTCCCACGACCACCGGGGCGATCGAGTTCGGCAGCGTGCGCGGGCGGGTCCCCTGGATCCACTGGACGACTGAGGCCATGCCCCACATCCTCCGGTATGGCTCCTGAGGACCCGCCGAAGGGTTCGGAACTGTTCGGTGGTTTGGGAGCGTGTGTGATCGATCGTGTTCGTCTGTGGGCTGGGATGCCCGTTCCCGGTGATGGGAACATGTGTTCGGTAGGGTGTTGGGGTGTCGTGTGTGATCCAGGCGTACCGGTTCGCGCTGGATCCCGGTCCCGCTCTGGAGCGGGTGTTGCGGTCGCATTGTGGTGGTCAGCGGCGTGCGTTCAACTGGGGTATGGCGCGGGTGAAGGCGAATCTGGACCAGCGGGCCGCGGAGAGGACCTACGGCCTCGGCGAGGCGCAGCTGACGCCGTCGGTGTCGTGGTCGGCCTACGGTCTGCGTAAGGACTGGAACCAGGCCAAGGACATGGTCGCGCCGTGGTGGGCGGAGAACTCGAAGGAAGCCTATTCGTCGGGCCTGGCCAACCTGGCGACCGCGTTGGGCAACTGGGCCGATTCCAGGAAGGGCACACGGAAAGGCCGCAGGCTCGGGTTCCCCCGGTTCAAGGGGAAGCGGTCCGGGTTGTCGTGCCGGTTCACCACCGGCGCGTTCGGTCTCGCCGACGATCGTCGGCATGTGACGCTGCCCCGTATCGGCCTGGTGCGCACCCACGAGTCGACCCGGAAGCTGGCCCGGCATGTCGCGCGTGGTAGCGCCCGGATTCGCTCGGCCACGGTGTCGTACCGGGGCGGGCGGTGGTTCGTGTCGTTCTCCGTGGAGATCACCCGCGCCGACCCCGCACCCGCACGCCCAGGCAGCGTGGTGGGTGTCGACCTGGGCGTGAGGTCGCTGGCAGTGCTGTCGACCGGCGAGACCATCGCGAACCCGCAGCATCTGGAGCCCGCTCTGCGGCAACTGCGCCGCCTGCAACGACAAGCCGCCCGCCGCACCGGCCCGGACCGCCGCACCCGCCGCGTTCCGTCGAATCGGTGGCGCAGGACCCAGGACCGCGTCACCCGCCTGCACGCCGCTGTCGCGAACGCCCGCCGAGACGGGCTGCACAAACTCACCACCCGCCTGGCCCGCACCCACGGCACGGTGGTGATCGAAGATCTCAATGTGTCCGGCATGACCCGTAACCGGCGGCTGGCACGGCAGGTCGCCGGTGTCGGTATGGCCGAGCTGCGCCGTCAGATCGAGTACAAAGCCCGGTGGGCGGGCGTGCACGTACACGTCGCCGATCGCTGGTATCCCAGCTCCAAGACGTGTTCGGGCTGTGGCGTGGTGAAAACCAAGCTGCGCCTGTCCGATCGCGTCTACCGCTGCGAGGCGTGCGGTCTGGTCCTGGATCGGGACCTCAACGCCGCGCGCAACCTCGCCGCGCTCGTGCACCGCCAGACGTCCTCCCCGAGTTGCGGGGCGACGCGAAACGAGCCCGCTGGAAACCCAGGTAAGACCCGCACCGCGCGGGCAACGGGTACCGCCACGGGAAGACCCGCACCCGGTGCGGGCCAACGCCGACGCCGCAAGGCGCCGGCTGCCTGAACACAGTGGACTCACGTTCACTCACACTTCAGGTAACGGTGTATCAGCAGGCAGTGGCGCCTGAGACACCCGCCACGTACGCCTTCGCGATGTGCTTGCCGGACGCGATGCGGTACCAGATGTTCGATGTTCCCTGCGTGCCCGTCACCGACTGGCCGGTGAGCTGGCAGGTCACCCTGACCTGGGCGTAGTTCGCGGCCAGACCCACCTGCGACGTCGAGGAGCTCGTGCCGCTGCGGACGTTCACCGTGCCGTTCGCCGCGGCGGTGCGGACCGTCCCGACAGGACCGGAGCCGGTCCACAGATACGTCACGGTCACCCATGCGTTGGTGGTGAGTTTCAGGCCGTCCCAGAACGTGCCGTCGGCGAGGTCGATGCCCGCCGGGTTGGCGACCTTGCGCCCGAACTGGTCCTTACCGCCGTTGTAGTTGTCCTGGTACGCGGCCTGCGCCTCGGGCTTGCCCTGCGGCAGGTCCTTCCACATCTCACGGGTCGCGGCCGGGTTCCAGTAGTCGTCCTTGGTGTTCCAGGGGCCGACGTCCCACACGGGCGCCCATTCGCAACGGCCGTTCGACGCGCACACCTGCACGCTGTAGTTGCCGGAGTTCCTGCCCGCCAGGCCACGCCGCGACGGCAGCGCCACGAAGTGGTCGCGCGAACGGATCACGTGCCCGTTCGCCGTGGTGCCACCGACGAGGCCCTCACGGGTCGCGTACACCCGGTACGAACGTCCAGCCGCGGCAACGGAAACGTCGTCCGCGGCCACGGTCGCGGGCGCCTGCGTCGCGGTCAGCTTCACCCGCGATGCCTTGCCACTGCTCAAAACCACGCGGGTCTCGACGGTGGACGTGGTCACCGGCAACGTCGCCGGCGCCTCCAGCCACTCGGTCCACTGACCGTCCGCGCGCAGGCCGCGCACGTCGACGACACCATCGCCGGTCACCGCCGCCGTGACCGCGTTGGCGGGCTGGGCGAGTCTGTGCGAGCCGAGCTCGATCAGGCCCGTGCGCGGGGAACCGCCCCACGTGACGGCACGGCCGCTGACGTCGGCGGTCCACTCGTTCGAGGCAGGGGCCGCCTGGGCGGGAGACGCCAGTCCGGCCACCAAGGCGGCGCCCGCGACCAGCGGTAACAGGTAGCGCATGAAGAAACCCCTATCGCTAACGCGCGCGGCCAGAGTTTCCGCACGCTTCGCGGCGAGGGTTGTCCTCAGCGGTAAAGGTTCACCTAAAGAGGCCGACGACAGCTGTTCGGTCGACTTTGCCGGGCCCGCGCAACGGCAGCTCGTGCACGAACCGCACCAGCTTCGGCGCCGCCGCCCGACCCACGGCCTCGACGACCGCGGCCCTCAGCTCGTCGACCGAAGGCTTCACCCCGCGCGCGACGACGGCAGCGGCCACGACCTGGCCCCACTCGTCGTCCGGCACGCCGACCACGCAGGCCTCCAGCACGCCCTCGACGGTCGCCAGAGCCCGTTCCACCAGCACCGGAGGGATTTTCTCGCCGCCCGTGACGATCACGTCGTCAGCGCGTCCCAGCACCTCCAGCCGCCCGTCGCGCAGCCGCCCGAGGTCCCCGGTGCGGAACCACTCGCCGAACGGCTCCGCACTGCCGCGATACCCCAGCGCCAGCACCGGCCCGCTGATCTCGATCACCTCTTCGGTGCGCAACGAGACGCCCCGCAACGGTTCGCCGTCGTACACGCACCCGCCGGACGTCTCGCTCATGCCGTACGTCGTGACGACCTGCACGCCCAGAGCGCGTGCCTGCTGCAACAGCGTCGGCGGGGTGGCGGCCCCGCCGATCAGCACGCCGTCGAACTGCCGCAGCGCCTCCAGGCCCGGCCCCTCACCCACGACGAGCCGGGAGAGCTGGGTCGGCACGAGCGCCGTGTAGTGGCGTCCCGGCTGCGCCAGCACCGGCCGCGCGGCCTGCGCGAAACCCATGGCGCGGAAGCCCATCGACATGTCGAGCACGCCGGGCGTGGTGCCGGCGACGATCGACCGCACCAGCACCTGCACCCCGGCGATGTGGCCGGTCGGCAACGCCAGCAGCCACGTGCCGGGGCCGCCCAGCCGCTCGTACGTGGCCTCCGCGGACGTCGTCAGCGCGTCCGCGTCGAGCAGCACGGTCTTCGGCTCGCCCGTCGACCCGGAGGTCGGCACGCCGAGCACGGCCCGCTTCTCCCAGCCGTCGAGCGGGCCGTCGACCAGGGGTTCGCCACCGGCCAGCGCCGCGCGCAGTTCGTCGAGCATGGGCACCTGCTCAGAAGTAGTACGGGTAGTTCGACCAGTCCGGGGCGCGCTTCTCCAGGAACGAGTCACGGCCCTCGACCGCCTCGTCGGTCATGTACGCGAGCCGCGTCGTCTCGCCGGCGAAGATCTGCTGCCCCACCAGGCCGTCGTCGATCAGGTTGAACGCGTACTTCAGCATCCGCTGGGCGGTCGGCGACTTGCCGTTGATCTCGCGCCCCCACTGCAGCGCCGTGGTCTCCAGCTCGGCGTGCGGCACGACCTCGTTGATCGCGCCCATCTTGTACATGTCCTCGGCGGAGTACGTGCGGCCGAGGAAGAAGATCTCGCGGGCGAACTTCTGCCCGACCTGCCGGGCGAGGTAGGCCGACCCGTAGCCGCCGTCGAACGAGCCGACGTCCGCGTCGGTCTGCTTGAACCTGGCGTGCTCGGCGCTCGCGATCGTGAGGTCGCACACGACGTGCAGGCTGTGCCCGCCACCCGCGGCCCAGCCGGGCACGACCGCGATGACGACCTTCGGCATGAACCTGATCAGCCGCTGGCACTCCAGGATGTGCAACCGCCCCGCACGCGCCGGGTCGACGCTCTCGGCCGTCTCACCGGAGGCGTACTGGTAGCCGCTGCGGCCGCGAATCCGCTGGTCACCGCCACTGCAGAAGGCCCAGCCGCCGTCCTTGGGGCTGGGGCCGTTGCCGGTCAGCAGCACGCACCCGACATCCGACGACATCCGCGCGTGGTCCAGCGCCCGGTACAGCTCGTCCACCGTGTGCGGCCGGAAGGCGTTGCGCACCTCGGGCCGGTTGAACGCGATGCGGACGGTGCCCTGGTCAAGCGCGCGGTGGTACGTGATGTCGGTGAAGTCGAAGCCCTCGATCGGCTTCCACAACGACGGGTCGAAGAGCTCCTGATCTGCCACGGACCAGACTCTAAGCCTCCACTCCTGAGACCAGCGGAGGACCTCTCAGCGCGGTCCGGTGACAATTGGGGGATGAACCCGTCCACGACGCAGGCGAGGGTGATCGTCGACGAACTGGTGCGCAACGGCGTGCGTCACGTCGTCCTGTGCCCCGGTTCGCGCAACGCCCCGCTGTCGTTCGCGCTGCACCAGGCCGAGCAGAAAGGCCTGCTCACGGTGCACGTGCGCATCGACGAGCGCAGCGGCGGATTCCTCGCTCTGGGCCTCGCGAAGACTGGTGAGCCGGCCGTGGTGACGTGCACGAGCGGCACCGCCGTCGCGAACCTGCACCCGGCCGTGATCGAGGCGCAGCTGACGAACGTGCCGCTGATCGCGCTGACCGCCGACCGCCCGGTCGACCTCTACCGCACCGGCTCCAGCCAGACGATCAACCAGCACGACGTCCTCGGCATCCCGACGCTGCACATGCCGGAGGGTGCCGGCGAGGCCGTGACGCGGTCGTTGATCTGCCGTGCCATCGCCACGGACGGTCCGTCGCACGTCAACGTGCCTTTCCGGCCGCCGCTGACGCCGTCCGACGATCTGTGGCCCAGCTCGGATCGCGGCGCCTGGACGGAGACCGACCGCACGTTCACCGTCGAGACCCGGCCCTCCTCGCTGCCCGCCCGCACGCTGGTGCTGCTCGGTGACGACCGCCCGGAACGGCTGCTGAAGGCCTCGCGACTCGGCTGGCCGGTGATCGCCGAGCCCACCGCGCCCGGTGGCCTGCGACACGGTTCGCTGCTGCTCAACGCGGGCCTGCCGGAGCACCTGCGGCCCGACGCGGTGCTCGTCGTCGGCCGCGTCACCCTGTCGAGGGGTCAGCAGGCCGTGCTTGGAGCCGCTCCAATCGTGCACGCTGTGGGTGACCAGGCCCAGTGGCCGGACGTGCCGTTCACCGCCACGCGAGCCTCCACCTGGCTGCCCGAGCCCGCCGCGACCGACGGCGAGTGGCTACAGGCGTGGCAGAGCGCGGTGAAGAGCGTCAGCGTGGCCGTCGACGACCTGCTGGACACCGCGCCGTGGCCGACCGGCCTGCACGTCGCGCGCGACCTGATGCAGGCGATGCCGCCGGGTTCGCTGCTGTTCGTGGGCTCGTCCAACCCGATCCGCGACGTCGACTTCGTGTCCGAACGCCGCTCGGACGTCGCCGTGCACGCCAACCGGGGTGCCGCCGGCATCGACGGGAGCGTGTCCACGGCCATCGGGCTCGCCTGGCAGCACCAGGGCCCCGCCTACGCGCTGATGGGCGACCTGACGTTCCTGCACGACAGCAACGGCCTGCTCGCCGACCGCCTGCCGGACCTCACGATCGTCGTCCTCAACGACGACGGGGGTGGCATATTTTCGTTGCTCGAACAAGGCGCTCCGGAGTACGGCGGAAGTTTCGAGCGAATTTTCGGCACTCCGCACGGAACTGATCTGGCCGCTTTGTGCGCGGGTTACCGAATTCCGCACTCCACAGTGGACGGCCAGGAGGAGTTCCGTAGCGCGATTGCGTCACCGAAGGGCCTCCAAGTGGTCGAAGTGCAGGCAAAACGTGACGAACTGCGGGCGTTGCACCAGCGCCTCAAGGCGACGGTGTCAAACGTTTTCGCCAGATAGGAAACCTACGTAAGTCGGTGGCTCGTTCTTGATCGTCTGGCTACCGTCCGCCGCATGTCGATCAGAACCAAGGCGACGGCCGCGGTGGCGTCCGCGGCCGCGATGACGCTCTTCGCGGGGACGGCGCTGGCGGCGTCTCCAGGCGCTCCCGGCGTCGGCGATCCGTACTTCCCGACCTACGGGAACGGCGGGTACGACGTCTCCCACTACGACATCAGGCTCAACTACAACCCGAACGGCGACCAGCTCTCGGGCTCGACGACGATCCTGGCCAAGGCCACGCAGGACCTCACGCAGTTCAACCTGGACTTCCTGCTCAGGGTGAAGTCGGTCCGGGTCAACAACGCGCCGTCCTCGTTCGTCTCCGACAACGGCGAGCTCACGCTCACCCCGCGCGGAGGCGTCCGCAAGGGTCAGGACCTGACGATCGTCGTCACCTACGCCGACAGCCCGTCGACCGTGAAGGACCGCAACGGCTTCACGGCGTGGACGAAGACTCCCGACGGTGCCCTGGCGATCGGCGAGCCGGAGATCTCGTCGTGGTGGTACCCGTCCAACGACCACCCGACCGACAAGGCCACCTTCGACGTCAACGTCGCCGTCCCGAACGGCGTCGAGGCGATCTCGAACGGCAGGTTCGTCGGCCAGACCCGCCAGATCAACGGCTACACGCGCTGGAACTGGCGCAGCACCAAGCCGCAGGCGACATACCTGACGTTCCTGTCGATCGGCCAGTTCGAGATCCGCCAGTCCACGGCGCCCAACGGCCAGCCCGTCGTGAACGCCTACTCCGAGCGCCTCGGCGAACACACCGACGCGGCCAAGGCGAGCATCGAGCGCACGCCCGAGGTCACCGAGTTCCTGGCGGACAACTTCGGCCCGTACCCGTTCGAAGCGCAGGGCGGCGTCGTGACGCCGGACCTCGGCTACGCGCTGGAGAACCAGACCCGCTCGACCTACGACGACGCGTTCTTCCGGCGCGGCGCCAACACCTACGTCGTCGCGCACGAGGTCGCCCACCAGTGGTTCGGCGACTCCGTGTCGGTCCACCACTGGCGGGACATCTGGCTGAACGAGGGCTTCGCCTCCTACGCCGAGTTCCTGTGGTCCGAGCACGTCGGTGAGGGCACGGCGCAGGAGAACGCCGACTTCGTCTACGACTCCTACCCGGCCGACGACCCGTTCTGGCAGGTCCTGCCCGGCGACCCCGGTGCGTCGAACGTGTTCCACAGCGCCGTCTACGACCGCGGCGCGCTGGCCGTCCACGCTCTGCGCGTGGCCGTCGGGGACGAGAAGTTCTTCGAGATCCTCAAGGCCTGGGTCGCGGAGAAGAAGTACTCGGACGCCACCGTCGAGGAGTTCATCGCGCTGGCGGAGCGGGTCTCCGGTCAGCAGCTCGACCAGCTCTTCCAGACGTGGCTGTTCACCAAGGGCAAGCCGGCGGAGGCCCCCGGCCGTGCGGCCGACGTGGCGTCGAAGACGCTGTCCGTCGCTGCGGAGCCGAAGTCGCGTGCCAAGATCAAGCTGACGCACGAACTGCTGGACGCCCACAAGTAAGTCGGTGGCGCACAACGCCGGTGACGAGCACGATCAACGAGTGAACCCTCGTGTCGCGCTCGTCACCGGCGCCGGCTCCGGAATCGGCGCTGGAACAGCCCAAGCCCTGGCCGCTCTAGGCCACCACGTAGCCGTGGTCGACATCAACGACCGCGCGCACGCCGTCGCCGGCCAGATCACCGAATCCGGCGGAACAGCCCTGGCGGTGCTCGCGGACATCAGCGACCCCGACGCCGTCACCCAGGCCGTCGACGAGGTGACGACCAAGCTGGGCCCGGTCGCAATCCTGGTCAACAACGCCGGCTTCGCCAGGGACAACATGGTCCTCGACATGCCGCTGGCCGACTGGGACGCAGTGATGAACACCCACCTGCGCGGCAGCTTCCTGATGCTCAAGGCCACCGCCCCGGCCATGCGCGACGCGGGATGGGGCCGCGTCGTCAACATCTCCAGCATCTCCGCACTGGTCGACGACGACCGCGCCAACTACGTCGCCGCCAAGGCAGGCCTGGAAGGCTTCACCCGCGCCACGGCCCTCGACCTCGCCCCGTTCGGCATCACCGTGAACGCGATCGGCCCCGGCGTGGTCGTGACCGAGATGACCAAGGTGTCCGCCGCCCGTGCAGGCCGCACCCTCGACGAACACATCGAGGTGCAACGGAAGTCGATCCCGCGCGGCCGCGTCGGCGCGCCACACGACATCGCACGCGCGGTGCTGTTCTTCGCGGCGGAGGACGCCGACTACGTGACCGGGCAGGTCATTTATGTCAGCGGAGGGCCGCACGGTTGAGCCAGGACGCCCCGGTCTGGGCCTTCGAGCGGACAGAAGTTCGTCCGCACGACCCTCTGTGGACGGTCCGGGCAGAGGCGGAATGCGAGGAGCTCAAGCGGCTCCTCGCGCCATGGTTGGTCGACGGGGTCGAGCACATCGGGTCGACGGCTGTGCCCGGCCTCGCCGCCAAACCGATCATCGACGTGATGGCCTCGGTGATCCACCTGGACACCGACGCGTCCGAACTCCTCGTCGCCCACGGCTGGGCCTACGTGCCACCGGAACTCGACAACCGCCCGTGGCGGCGCTTCTTCGTCAAGCCGGACCAGACAGGTCAACGACGCGAAGCCCACCTGCACCTGATCCAGGCAGGTCACCAGAGGTGGACCGACCAGATCCGCTTCCGCGACGCGCTGAGAAACGACACAACTCTCGCCCAGGCCTACGAAGACTTGAAACGCCAACTAGCCGACCAAAGCGGTCACGACCGTGAGGCGTACACGACAGGCAAGGCGGCGTTCGTGGCTAAAGCCCTTCGAGGGCCTCACGCATAGGCCGCATCTTGGCGTGCGCTTCCTGCACCTCGATGTCGGGATCCGAGTCGGCGACCAGCCCGCACCCGGCGAACAACCGAGCCGTCGACCCCGAAAGCTGCGCACATCGAAGAGCGATCCCGAGCTCGCCGTCACCGTTGCCGTCGATCCACCCGACCGGCCCGGCGTACCGCCCGCGATCCATCCCCTCCAACTGCGAGATCAACCAGGTCGCGTCCATCCGCGGCGTCCCGCCCACGGCGGCGGTCGGGTGCACGGCTTCGCCGAGGTGCAGCAACGAGGTGGAGGACTCGAGGGTCCCGATCACGTCGGACGACAGGTGCGAGACGTTGGGCAGCCTCAGCACGGAAGGTCCCTCGACCGACATGGTCGCGCAGAACGGTCGCAGGGTGTCCGCGAGAGAGCGGACCGCGTAGTCGTGCTCTTCGAGGTTCTTCTCCGACGACATGAGTGCTGCGGCGAGTTCCTCGTTCGAGATCCCGTCGTGCGGCCAGGTCGTGCCGGCCAGCACCCGCGAGTCCACGACCGAGCCGGTTCTGCGCAGCAGCAACTCAGGCGTCGCGCCGACCAGTCCGTCGACGGCGTAGGCCCAGCACTCCGGGTAGCGCCGCGCCAGGCCCTGCAGCACGAACCGCTGGTCCAGCGGCTTGTCCGTCAGTGCCACCAGGTCGTGTGCCAGCACCACCTTGTCGAGGTCGCCCGCACGCATCCGCACGACGGCCTCGCGCACGGCTTCGCGGTACTGCGTGACCGGCAACTGTCCGTTCGCGTAACGCACCGAGGATGGGCGCGAGAGAGGCTCGACGTACGGCGCCGGGTCTGAGGCACCGATCGTGGTTACCCACTGCTCGCCGTTGCGCCGCCCGACGACGACCTCGGGCACGATCAGCACCGAGTGGCCCGGGGAGTCGGCGAAGGCCATCGAGACGAACGCCACCGGGCCGCTGCCCGGCACGCCCAGCTCGTCGTCCACGTCGAGATGTGCGCAGAACTCCTGCCACCACTTGTCGGCCTGCGCGAACCGGTCCGGGCCGCTGACCTCCAGACGAGCCGCCTCGCCCCAGCCGACCAGGCCCGACCCATCGCGTACCCAGGCCAGGGCGTGCTCCGGGGTCGGCAGCAGTCCGAGCAGGTCACCGGCGGTGTCCCGCTTCGACCGGACGCGGATTCGCTGCCGTGCTCGCGATGTGGGTGCTGAGGTCACGCTTCGACTGTATGGACATCAACCTGAAAGCGCGGCATCCGCCCGGCTCTAGACTTCTCAGTTGTGGTGGAGGACGCAGTGACCAAGACGCCCCGCGGTGTACGCGTCCGCCGTGCGGTTTGCAGGGTTTTGTTCGTCGTCGGTGGCGTGATCACGCTCGTGTGCGTGCTTCTGCCCATCGCCTGCTGGCGCGACGACTTGGCCATCGAGCGGTCGATGGGGCAGGCGGTCGCGCAGGTCGACTCCGTGTCCTTCAACCGGACCGTTGTGCGCTACGCCACACCGGACGGGCGCGTGATCATCCCGTCGCAGGGCGTGCTGTACCCGGCAGGGCTCAGCGTCGGGGACAACGTGCGGGTCGAGTACGACCAGACGAACCCCGAACTCGCGCGCGTCGCCGGCAGGACGGCGGTGCTGAGTCTGCTTCCTGTTGGAACCTTCCTCGTGTCCATCTGGATCGTCATCGCAGCGGTTGTGACAGTTCTACGCAGATTCGGCACTCGGGTGTAACATCGGGGCATGGCGGATGACCTGGAGCTGCGCTTCGAGCGCACTGTGCAGTCCGAAGCGCGCATCGAGCCGCGCGACTGGATGCCCGACGGCTACCGCAAGACCCTGATCAGGCAGATCGCCCAGCACGCGCACTCCGAGATCATCGGGATGCAGCCGGAGGGCAACTGGATCAGCCGCGCGCCCTCGTTGCGGCGCAAGGCGATCCTGCTCGCGAAGGTGCAGGACGAGGCCGGGCACGGCCTGTACCTGTACTCGGCGACCGAGACGCTCGGCGCCGACCGCGAGGACCTGACGACCAAGCTCATCGAGGGGCGTCAGAAGTACTCGTCGATCTTCAACTACCCGACGCTCACGTTCGCCGACGTCGGCGTGATCGGGTGGCTGGTCGACGGCGCTGCGATCTGCAACCAGGTGCCGCTGTGCCGCACGTCCTACGGGCCGTACGCGCGCGCCATGATCCGCATCTGCAAGGAAGAGTCGTTCCATCAGCGTCAGGGCTACGAGCTCCTGATGACGATGATGCGCGGCACCCAGCAGCAGCGCGACATGGTGCAGGACTCGGTGAACCGCTGGTGGTGGCCGTCGTTGATGATGTTCGGCCCGCCGGACGCCGAGTCCACGAACACCGAGCAGTCCATGGCGTGGCGGATCAAGCGCGACACCAACGACGAGCTGCGGCAGAAGTTCGTGAACATGAGCATGCCGCAGGCCGAGGCGCTCGGCGTGACGTTCCCGGACCCCGAGCTCAAGTGGAACGAGGAGCGCGGCGAGTACGACTTCGGTCAGCCGGACTGGGACGAGTTCTGGCAGGTCGTCAAGGGTGGCGGTGTCTGCAACGAGCAGCGCATCGCCCACCGCCGCAAGGCGCACGAGGACGGTGCGTGGGTCCGTGAAGCCGCAGTCGCACACGCTGCGAAGCACGCACGTAAGGAAGGTGCCGCGTGAGCACGTCTTGGCCGCTATGGGAAGTGTTCGTGCGCGGTAAGCGCGGGCTGAACCACGTGCACGTCGGTTCGCTGCACGCGCCGGACGCCGAGATGGCGCTGCGCAACGCCCGTGACGTCTACACGCGTCGCAACGAGGGCGTGTCGATCTGGGTGGTGCCCGCGACGGAGATCACCGCCTCCTCACCGGACGAGAAGGACCCGTTCTTCGCGCCCGCGGGGGACAAGGTCTACCGGCACCCGACGTTCTACGTGATTCCCGAGGACGTGCCGCACCTATGAGCTTCGACAATGCATACGAGTCATTGCTGGGTGGCGAGGACGCGCACTGGGCGTTCGGGACGGGCTTTTCGGAGGCCCTCTCCGGCGTCAACCGCGAGTTCCCCGCGGGCGTCGACCGCGAAGCTCTCGCCGCGTACTGCCTGATGCTCGGCGACGACGCGTTGATCTTCTCGCAGCGGCTGTCGGAGTGGTGTTCGCGCGCTCCGGAGCTGGAAGAGGACATCGCCCTCGCCAACATCGCGCTGGACCTGCTCGGCCAGGCCCGCATGCTGCTGACGCGCGCCGGTGAGGTGCTCGGCCGCGACGAGGACGCCCTGGCGTACCTGCGCGACGAACGCGAGTTCCGCAACGTCCACCTCGCCGAGATCGACTGCGGCCCCGGCCCCGGCGGCGACTTCGCGGCGACTATCGCGCGTCTGCTGGTGTTCTCGTCGTGGCGTCTCGCGCTGTTCTCCCGCCTGCGTGGCTCGGCGGACCCGGTGCTCGCAGCCATCGCCGAGAAGGGCCTCAAAGAGCTGGCCTACCACCGCGACCACGCCGCCCAGTGGACCGTTCGCCTCGGCGACGGCACCGACGAGTCGCACCGCCGTATGCAGGCCGGGCTCGAGCGCGTGTGGCCGTTCGTGGACGAGCTGTTCGCGACGCACGCGGTCGAGGTCACGCTGGCCGGTGTCGCGGTCGACCCGGCGTCGCTGCGGTCCGAAGTGGACGGTGTGCTGGAGGCGGTGCTGAACGCCGCCGGTCTCACGCGCCCCACCGACACCCGCGCTGCCCGTGTCGCGGGCATGGCTGGCCGCGACGGCGTGCACACCGAAGCCATGGGCTTCCTCCTCGCCGAGATGCAGCACCTGTACCGCTCGCTGCCGGGAGCGGTCTGGTGACGACGGCACTGGAGGTCGCATCGGCCGTGCGGGACCCGGAACTCCCGGTCCTCACGCTCGCCGACCTCGGCGTGCTCCGCGACGTCGAGGAAGAGGACGGTCGCGTCGTCGTCACCATCACCCCGACCTACTCGGGCTGCCCCGCGATCGACGAGATGGGCGCTGACCTGCGCCGGTCGCTGGTCGGCGCGGGCTACCCGGACGTCGAGGTGCGCCTGTCGCTGTCCCCGGCCTGGACCACGGACTGGATCAGTGAGGAAGGCCGTTCGAAGCTGGCCGCCGCCGGCATCGCGCCACCGTCCCGCATCGGCCCAACGGTTGCGGGCCCGGTGCCGCTGAACCTCGTGCCGCCGTCACGCCAGGTCGCGTGCCCGCAGTGCGGCTCGCTCAACACCTCGGAGATTTCTCGGTTCGGCTCGACCGCGTGCAAGGCCCTGCGCCGCTGCCACGCCTGCGCCGAACCGTTCGAGCACGTCAAGGAGATCTGAGTTGTCGTCGCGCCGAGCCGCCTTCCACAAGCTCACCGTCGCCCGCGTCGACCGCCTCTGCGACGACGCCGTGGCCGTCACCTTCGACGTGCCCGGCGACCTCTCGGACGAGTTCGCCTTCGCGGCCGGCCAGTACCTGACCCTGCGCCAGGGCGACGAACGCCGCTCGTACTCGATCTGCGCGCCGGCGGGTTCTCCTCCGCGAATCGGCGTGCGCCGCGTCGACGGCGGCCAGTTCTCGACCTGGCTCGTGGACCGCGTCGCCCCCGGTGACGTGCTCGAAGTCCTGCCCCCATTGGGCAAGTTCACGCCGTCCGGCACTGGCACGCACCACGGCCTGGTCGTCGCGGGCTCCGGCATCACCCCGGCCCTGTCGATCGCCGCCACGGTCCTGGCCACCGGCGCCCGCGTGACCCTGATGTACGGCAACCGAAGCACCAACACGGTGATGTTCGCCGACGAACTGGCCGACCTGAAGGACCGCTACCCGGCCACGTTCCAGCTGATCCACGTCCTGTCCCGCGAACCGCGCGACGTCGAACTGTTCACCGGCCGCCTGACCGCCGCAAAGCTGACGGCCCTGTTCGGCAGCGTCGTCCCGTTCGACGCCATCGACGAGTGGTGGCTGTGCGGCCCCTACGAGATGGTGCAGGACGCCACGGCCGTGCTGCGCGATCGCGGCGTCGCGCCAGACCGCGTGCACCACGAACTCTTCTACGTGGACGAACCGCCGCCCCCTCCGCGCCGCGCGGAGGCCGTCATCGACGCCGTCGCCTCGGTCACGGTCGTGCTGGACGGCAAGTCGACCACGCTGCCCCTGCCCGCCGGCGAGCCGATCCTGGACGCGGCCCAGCGCGTCCGCGCCGACCTGCCGTTCGCCTGCAAGGGCGGGGTCTGTGGCACGTGCCGGGCTTTGGTGACCGAGGGCAGCGTCGAGATGCGGCGCAACTACGCGCTCGACGAGTCCGAGGTGGCGGCCGGGTTCGTGCTGACCTGTCAGTCGCTGTCGACCAGCGAGTGCGTGACGGTCGACTTCGACGCCTGAACGGAGTAGCTCGTTACTCCTTTGAGACCATATGGTCCATGTGGCATGGATTCTTGGACGAGTCGCGTTGAGGTGCGACCTACCTCGTCGTCGCGGTCGTCGTTCGACCGCGTGAGCTGGACGCCGTCCGTTCTGCGTTGCGTCGGCTGGTGAGGCCTGGCCAACGTCGCGTGCACTTCAAGAAGGAGAGTGACTCGCGCAGGCGGGAGGTCGTCTCCAGGTTGCGCGAGATGGGCATTCGAGCGGCTGTGTGGACCGTTCGCGACTCGGATGACATCCGTGCGCGTCAGCTTTGCTTGTCGGCTGCAGCGACATGGTTGCAGGAACTCGGCGTCACTCGGTTGGCGATTGAAAGCTGTGCACACCAGGACGTGCGTGACAGGCAGACGCTCGCGGCAGCCCTGGAGAAGGTGGACGAGCCGTTCACCTACGAGCACTTGCGGCCGGCGGAAGACCCGGTTCTGTGGGCGAGTGACGCGCTCGCGTGGTGCTTCGGAGCGGGAGGCGACTGGCGGCAACGGGTGCAGCCGACGCTCGATGCGGTGGTGAGGCTCGACCAGTGCCCAGAAAGCGCGAAACCCGGCAACCGACCGTCCGGACGGTGAACCGGGTCCACTTTCGGCTCCTACTGGAACCGACAAGAAGAACTATAGCAGGGATACGTGTCAGCCAGAGATTTCAGATGGGCCGCGAACGGGCAGGCGACGTGGCACGATCGCCGACATGGGGATCGTCGTCCGCTCAGCGCTCTGGGGTGCCGCAATCGGCACCCTGCTGATGGGCGCCTTCGTCACGGCCGTCGACCTGGCTGTCCCGAGCGACAAACCGCCCTCCTCGGCCTTCATCACGATCCTCGCGATCCTGGTGGTCGCCTTCATGACCGGCGCCATCCCCGGCGCGGTCGTCGGTACCGGTGTCGGCTTCATCCGCCGCTCTGTCCAGCAGCCGCGCCAGATGCCGAGGCCGATGCACCCGCCGGTCCCGCAGCAGCCCTACGACATGTGGTCCGACCTGGTCGAACGCTGCGCCGCGTCCACGCGCAGGGTCGCGGCGGCAGTGCAGACCGTGCCGAACTCGGCGGCCAAGGACTGGCTGTGGAGGATCAGCGGGCAGCTGACCAAGGAGCTCGACGACGTGCGCGGCATCGCGGAGCTCGGCCGGGCGCTTGGTGCGGTCGACCGGCAGCACCCGGTCTACCAGCGGTTGCTCAAGGCCACGCACGACTTCCACCAGTTCGAGAACGAGGTCGGGCGCGTGGCGTTGCAGATGTTCGACCACCCCGAGCTGGACGAGGCGCGCACGCACCTCGAGGTGCTGGAGAAGCAGCTCCCTCAGCTCTCGGCCTGAAGCGCCGACTGCCACCAGCCCAGAACCTCGTCCGCCGCTTCAGGAGCGGCTACGAGCAGTCCGTCCACGGGTAGTTGGGCGCCCTCGCCGCGTCTGTCGAGCACGACCGCACCCGACTCCACGGCCAGTGACACCGCTCCGGCGACGTCCCATTCGTGGTAGCCGTGCAGCACAGCGGCTGCGACGTGGCCCAATGCCACTTGTGCGACGGCGAGCGCTTTCGAGCCGAGAACGCGCACGCCTGTGCCTGCTATCGCTGCCGTGGAGATGAACTCACCCATGCCCGGCCATGGGCCGGAACGTGTCATCTCGGTGCACACGACAAGGGAGTCGCCTTGGCGTTCGGTCAGGCGTACCGGCGTGCCGTTCGCACGCATGCCACGGCCGCGTGCGGCGGCGTAGATCTGCGAGCGGTACGGGTCGGCGACGACGCCGACGACAGGTCCCCAGCGGTCCACCAGAGCGAGGCTGTAGGCGCACCAGGGCATGCCCGCCGTGTAGTTCGCGGTGCCGTCGACGGGGTCGACGACCCAGCGGAACTCCGAGTCGCTCGGGGCTTCTCCGTCGTCGGAGTTCTCGCAGAACACGGGGATGTTGGGGAACTCGGCGGTGAGCACGCGCCGGGTGTGGCGTTCCAGGGTGCGGTCGGTGTCGGTGACCCAGTCGAACGGTGACTCGTCGGAGTCGGGACGCACGCCGCGGCCGGCGGTGGCCATGATGACGTCCGAGGCGTCGTTCGCCAGGCGACCGGCCACTTCCAGCGCGATGGACACCAGGCCGGGCTCTACCGGATGCGCGGGCCGGGACGACAAGACGGTCATGCTGGCCTAGTTTCACCGCGCCGGATGTCCGGCAGCCCAAGCGGAGATGACGAATCGACGATCACCTGGCCACGACGTGAGGTGTTCCGTCCACGTCAAATCTGAGGTCACGCGGACTTCATACGGGCACCTCATGGTGTCCCTGTGCGCGTAGCGATCGTGACCGAGAGCTTCCTGCCCCAGGTGAACGGTGTCACCAACTCGGTGCTCCGGGTCCTGGAGCACCTGCGCCGCAACGGACATCAGGCGATGGTCGTTGCGCCGGGCGCGGGTGCCGACGAGCACCACGGCACGCCCGTCGTCAGAGTTTCCTCAGTCGACGTGCCCATGGTGACGAGTCTTCCCATCGGTGTGCCGAGCCCGAGAGTGCTCCACGCCCTCGCCGACTTCCAGCCCGACGTGGTGCACCTCGCGTCGCCGTTCGTGCTTGGCGCGTACGGCCTCAGAGCCGCGCGCAAGCTCGACGTGCCCACCGTCGCGGTCTACCAGACCGACGTGGCCGGGTTCGCGGGTAACTACGGCCTGGGCCTCACCAAACGCGCCGCGTGGCGCTGGACCAGACGCCTCCATACGCTCGCCGACCGCACGCTCGCCCCGTCGAGCTCGGCGGTGGAGGCGCTGGAGCAGCATGGCGTTCCGCGCGTGCACCGGTGGGGCAGAGGCGTGGACATCGACCTCTTCCACCCACGTCCGAGGCACAACGACGAGCTGACCATCGGTTACGTCGGCCGCCTTGCGCCGGAGAAGCAGGTCAACCGGCTCAAGGAGCTGCACGACCTGCCGGGCGTGAAGCTGCGGATCGTCGGTGACGGGCCTGATCGCGAGCAGCTCGAGAAGGACATGCCGAACGCGGAGTTCCTGGGCTTCCGCACCGGGCAGGAGCTCGCCGAGGCCTACGCGTCGTTGGACGTCTTCATCCACACGGGCCCGCACGAGACGTTCTGCCAGGCCGTGCAGGAGGCGCTGGCGACCGGTCTCCCGGTGCTGGCACCGAACGCGGGCGGCCCGCGTGACCTGGTCAGGCACGGCCGCACCGGGTACCTCTTCGAGGACGACATCGCCCAGTACGTGGACCTGCTGCGGGACCCGATGCTGCGCAGGCGGTTCGGGCTCGCGGCCCGCAAGTCGGTGCTCACCCGCACCTGGCCCGCCGTCTGTGACCAGCTGATGGGTCACTACGCGGCAGTCATCGGACTCACTCACCAGGCGGCCGCTTGAGGATCGTTCAGCTCGCCAACTTCTACGGCCCCAAGTCGGGCGGGCTCCGCACGGCGCTGCACCACCTAGGCACCGGTTACGCGCAGGAGGGCCACGAGGTGGTGCTCGTCGTGCCGGGCGCCCGCCACGCCGACGAGGAACTGCCCGGCGGAGTGCGCCGGATCACCCTGCCCGCGGTGAAGGTCCCGTACACCGGCGGCTACCGGGTGGTGGACCCGTGGCGGGTCAAGTCGCTGGTGGAACACCTGAGGCCCGACCGCCTGGAGGTCTCCGACCGGCTCACCCTGCGCGGCATGGGCGCGTGGGCGAGCGAACGCGGCATCCCGAACGTCGTGATCTCCCACGAGCGCCTGGACCGCCTGCTCCGGTTCGTGCTGCCCGCCACCCCGGCCGAACGCGGCGCCGACTGGGCGAACCGCCGCATGGCCGCCTCCTACGACACCGTCGTCTGCACGACGGCGTTCGCCCGCGAGGAGTTCGACCGCATCGGCGCCACGAACGTCACCCAGGTACCACTGGGCGTCGACCTGGCCACCTTCACCCCGACGCGCCACTCCGCCTCGTTGCGGCAGGACCTGTTGCAGGGCAAGGACAACCTGCTCATCCACTGTGGACGGTTGTCGCCGGAGAAGCACGTCGAACGCTCCGTCGACACCCTGGCCGAACTCCACGAACAGGGCCACTCCGCACGCCTAGTGATCGCCGGCGACGGCCCGCGCCGTTCGTTCCTCGAAAGGCGCGCGGCGGGCCTGCCGGTGACGTTCTTGGGCTTCGTGAACTCACGCCTCGACGTGGCCTCCCTGCTCGCCTCGGCGGACCTGTCGCTCGCACCGGGCCCGCACGAGACGTTCGGCCTGGCGGCCCTGGAGGCCCTGGCCAGCGGCACCCCGGTCGTCGTCAGCAGGAGCAGCGCGCTGAAGGAGATCGTCCAGCCGTCCTGCGGCGCGGCCGTCTCCGACGACGCTCCCGCCTTCGCCTCGGCGGTCCGGCACCTGCTGGAATCGGGTTCCCGGGAGGCCGCGCGGTCCCGCGCCGAGGAGTACCCGTGGCACGCGGCGGTCGACGGCATGCTCACCGCCCTGAAGGTGCCCTGAAGAAGATCTCAGCCAGGCTGACTTAGTCTTTGGTCATGTCGCGAGCCGGCCTGGACAAGAACCCCCGCGAGGTAGCCGAGATGTTCGACGGCGTGGCCAAGGGCTACGACCGGACGAACTCGGTCATGACGCTGGGCTTCGACCGCCGCTGGCGGGAGTGGAGCAGGCGCGTCCTCGACGCCCGCCCAGGCGAGAAGGTCCTCGACCTGGCCGCCGGCACCGCGGTCTCCACCGTCCAGTACGCCGAGTCCGGCGCCTGGTGCGTCGCCGCGGACTTCTCCGTGGGCATGCTCGCCTCCGGCGCCCACCGCCAAGTCCCGAAGGTGGCCGCGGACGCCCTGCGCCTGCCCTTCAAGGACAACTCCTTCGACGCCGTCACGGTGTCCTTCGGCATCCGCAACTTCAGCGACACCGTCGTGGCCCTGCGCGAAATGGCCCGCGTCACGAAGCCGGGCGGCCGCATGGTCATCTGCGAGGTCTCGACGCCGGTCTGGAAGCCGTTCCGCTTCGTCTACATGCGCTACCTGCTCAAACTGCTCCCGCTCATCGCGAAGTTCGTCTCCTCGAACCCCGCCGCCTACTCCTACCTGTCGGAGTCGATGGCGACCTGGCCGGACCAGCGCACGCTCGGCGAGCTCATCTCGCAGGCGGGCTGGGAGGACGTGGCCTGGTTCAACCTGACCGGCGGCATGGTGGCCCTGCACCGCGCGACCAAGCCGAAGCCGAAGGCCGAAGAGCCCGCCGAGTCGTAACCCGCTCACGAACGTGGTGAAGCGAGCCGTCTGAACTCCTGCTGCAACAGCAACCACCCGCCCGCAACCCGGCCCCGGCAACCCCAGCCCCCGGAACCCTCAGCAACCTCCGGTTAGAGTCGCCAGCAGAAGCTGTGACCGGTACACGCAGGGAGTCTGGATGAGCAGGCGCGGGATCAACGAGGACGCCGACGTCATCGTGGTGGGTGCTGGACCGGCGGGCTCGACCGCGGCCACCTACCTCGCCAGGGCGGGCCTCGACGTCCTCCTCCTGGAGAAGAGCACCTTCCCGAGGGAGAAGGTCTGCGGCGACGGCCTCACGCCCCGGGGCGTCAAGCAGCTCATCGACCTGGGCATCGACACCCGCGAGAGCAACGGCTGGCTCCACAACAAGGGTCTCCGCGTCGTGGGTGGTGGCGTGACGATGGAGCTGGACTGGCCGGACCTGGCCACCTTCCCGAACTACGGCGTCGTGCGTCCCCGCCTGGACTTCGACGAGATGCTCGCGAACGCCGCGAAGGCGGCCGGTGCGCGCATGCACGAGCACACGACGGTCACCAAGGCCATCGTCGAGAACGGCCGTGTCGTGGGCGTGGAGGCGAAGCAGGGACCGGAAAAGAACCCGGTCACCTACAAAGCGCCCATCGTCGTCGGCTGTGACGGTGTGTCAGCACGCCTGGCCCTGAGCATCGGCCTGCAGAAGGACGACGCCAAGCCGATGGGCGTGGCGGTCCGCCGCTACTACCACAGCCCGCGCACCAAGGACGACTACCTCGAGTCGCACCTCGAGCTGTGGGCGCCGGACGGCCAGTTGCTGCCCGGCTACGGCTGGATCTTCGGCATGGGCGACGGCAGCGTGAACGTCGGTCTGGGCATTCTCAGCACGTCGAAGGCCTACGGCACCACCGACTACCGGCAGCTTCTGCGCAGCTGGCTGGACGGTACGCCGGAGGAGTGGGGCTTCCGCGAGGAGAACGCGACGAGCCGGATCGGCGGCGCGGCGCTGCCCATGGGGCTCAACCGCAAGCCGCACTACCGGGCGGGCATGGTGCTCGTCGGCGACGCCGGCGGCATGGTCAACCCGTTCAACGGCGAGGGCATCGGCTACGCCATGGAGTCGGCCAAGATCGCTTCCGAGTCGATCGTCCAGGCGCTCGCGCGCACCGGCGTCAACCGTGAACGGGCGCTGCACGGCTACCCGGTCCGCATCGAGGAGGCGCTCGGCAGTTACTACCGGCTCGGGAACGTCTTCTCGAAGCTCATCGGTAACCCGGCGATCATGCGGACCGCAACGAAGTACGGAATGCCGCGGAAACGCCTGATGAAACTCGTGCTCAAGCTACTCGCGGGCCTCTACGACCCCAAGGACGGCGACTCAATGGACCGCCTCATCGTGGCCGCCACGAAGCTCGCTCCCAGCGCCTGAATTACTCCGAATAGGTGATGGCACCGGCTCAATACGAGCCGGTGCCGTTTCGTATGTGTCGGGCAAGTTAAACCCCCAGGTCAGACCCTGTGATCCACGTCATTTACAGGCGTTCTACACTGGCCAGCGACCTTGTGAATCACTTCACAACAGTGTGATCAAGCTTGTGAACTGTTTCACAAGCGTTTGTTAGGTTCGCCTAACAAACGCGCCGTAGAACAACACCCTTAGGGTGCGGGCGACCGCGAGGAAAGGACGACGGAGCGTGCTTGACCCTTACCTCCCCCTCGTATTGATGTTCGCGCTCGCCGGGGCGTTCGCCCTGTTCTCGGTGACCGCGGCTCCCTACATCGGACCGCGCCGCTACAACAAGGCGAAGCTCGACGCGTACGAGTGCGGCATCGAGCCGAGCCCGCAGCCGGTCGTGGGTGGTGGGCGCATGCCCGTCGCCTACTACCTGACGGCGATGCTGTTCATCCTGTTCGACATCGAAATGGTCTTCCTCTACCCGTTCGCCGTAGCGGCCGACAAGCTCGGCCTGTTCGGGCTGGTGGAGATCGTCCTGTTCGTCGCCACGGTCGGCTTCGCGTACGTCTACGTGTGGCGTCGCGGCGGCCTCGACTGGAACTGAGGAAGTCATGGGTCTCGAGGAGAAGCTCCCGAACGGCATCCTGCTGGTCAGCGTCGAGAAGCTGGTCAACTGGACCCGCAAGTCCTCGCTCTGGCCTGCCACCTTCGGCCTGGCCTGCTGCGCCATCGAGATGATGACGACGGGTGGTCCGCGTTACGACCTGGCCCGCTTCGGCATGGAGGTCTTCCGGGCCTCACCGCGCCAGGCGGACCTGATGATCGTGGCCGGCCGCGTCACCAACAAGATGGCGCCGGTGCTGCGGCAGATCTACGACCAGATGCCCGAGCCGCGCTGGGTGCTGGCCATGGGCGTGTGCGCCAGCACTGGCGGCATGTTCAACAACTACGCGGTGGTGCAGGGCGTCGACCACGTCGTGCCCGTCGACATGTACCTGCCGGGCTGCCCGCCGCGGCCGGAGATGCTGATCGACGCGATCCTCAAGATCCACGCCAAGATCATGGACGAGCCGCTGGGCGCCGTGCGCGCCAAGGCACTCGCCGACTCGGGCTACCGCACCGATCTCATCCCGTCGTCCGAGCGTTTTGCGAGGAAGAAGTGACCGAGCCAGGGGGAGAGCACTCCAGCGCCCAGCGCGCTGTCGAGGGCCTCGAAACCAACGGCGCCGAAGCCAAGGCGCCGATCTTCGCGGGCAAGGAGCGCCAGGGCCTCTTCGGCGTCTCCGGCTCCGGTGACACGTCGGGCTTCGGCGGTCTGCGCCTGCCCGCGCACGTGTCGGCGCCCGCCGAGCGCCCGTTCGGCGGCTGGTTCGACGAGGTCGCGGACGAGCTGTTCGCCGCCATCGGCGACAAGGGCCTGCCCGCCGACACGGTGCAGCAGGTGACGGTCGACCGCGGCGAGATCACCTTCTACCTCAGGCCGGAGACGCTGCTGGAGGTCGCGCGCATCTGCCGCGACACCCCGTCCCTGCGCTTCGAGCTCTGCAGCTCGGTGTCCGGTGTGGACTACGGCGCCGACGTGCCGCAGCGCCTGCACTCGGTCACGCACCTCACGTCGATGACGTACCGCCGCCGCATCCGGCTGGAGGTCGCGGTCGACGTCGAGCACCCGCACGTGCCGAGCCTGATCGACGTCTATCCGACGGCGGACTGGCAGGAGCGCGAGGCCTGGGACATGTTCGGGATCATCTACGACGGTCACCCCGGACTGACCCGCATCCTCATGCCGGACGACTGGGACGGACACCCCCAGCGCAAGGACTACCCGCTGGGTGGCATCCCGGTGGAGTACAAGGGCGCGGAGATTCCTCCGCCGGACCAGAGGCGGTCCTACTCATGACCGAGCGGCTTTCCGACGTCACGACGGGCACCAACACCGAGATGCCCGAGGAGATCGCCGAGTCCCGCAGGACCACCGAGGGCACCGTCTACACGGTGACCGGCGGCGACTGGGACGAGGTGCTCGCGGACGCGGTCCACGACGAGCGCATCGTCATGAACCTCGGCCCGCAGCACCCCTCGACCCACGGCGTGCTCCGCCTGGTCCTGGAGCTCGAGGGCGAGACGGTCACCCACGCCCGCAGCGTGATCGGCTACCTGCACACCGGTATCGAGAAGAACGTCGAGTACCGGAACTGGGTCCAGGGTGTCACCTTCGTGACGCGAATGGACTACCTGGCGCCTCTGCACAACGAGGCCGCGTACTGCATGGGCATCGAGAAGCTGCTCGGCGTCACGGTGCCGGACAAGGCGCAGGCGATCCGCGTGCTGCTGATGGAGCTCAACCGCATCAGCTCGCACCTCGTCGCGCTCGCCACCGGCGGCATGGAGCTCGGCGCCCTCACCGGTATGACCTCCGGCTTCCGCGAGCGTGAGGAGACCCTGCACCTGCTGGAGCACCTCACCGGTCTGCGGATGAACCACGCGTTCATCCGTCCCGGCGGCCTCGCGCAGGACCTGCCGGCCGACGCGGTCGAGAAGATCACCGCGTTCGTCAAGGTGATGGAGAAGCGGCTCCCGGACTACGACAAGCTGCTCACCGGCCAGCCGATCTGGCGCAACCGCCTCGCGGGCGTGGGCTACCTGCCTGTCGACGCCTGCCTCGCGCTCGGCATCACCGGCCCGATCCTGCGCTCCGCCGGCCTGGCCTGGGACCTGCGCAAGGTCGAGCCGTACTGCGGCTACGAGAACTACCAGTTCGACGTGCCGACCTCGAACGCCGCGGACAGCTTCGCGCGGTACCTGCTGCGTCTGGAAGAGATGCACCAGTCGCTGCGGATCATCAAGCAGGTCGTGAAGAGCCTGCCGACCGGTCCGGTGATGGTCGAGGACGCGAAGATCGCGTGGCCCGCGCAGCTCACGATCGGCAGCGACGGCATGGGCAACTCGCTCGAGCACGTCCGCAAGATCATGGGCCAGTCCATGGAGTCCCTGATCCACCACTTCAAGCTGGTGACCGAGGGCTTCAAGGTTCCGGCGGGCCAGGTGTACGTGCCGATCGAGTCGCCGCGCGGCGAGCTCGGCTACCACATGGTCTCCGACGGCGGCACCAGGCCGATGCGTGTGCACGTCCGCGAACCAAGCTTCGTGAACCTCCAGTCGATGCCCGCGATGTGCGAAGGCGGCATGGTCGCCGACGTGATCGCGTCCGTCGCCTCGATCGACCCCGTGATGGGTGGTTGCGACCGATGACTCAGGCACAGGAAACCGCTTTCGATCAGTCCACTGTGGACCGCGCGCAGGCGATCATCGCCCGCTACCCGCAGGCCCGCAGCGCGCTGCTCCCGATGCTGCACCTCGTGCAGTCGGTCGAGGGCTACGTCTCCCAGGACGGCATCCGGTTCTGCGCCGGACAGCTCGACCTGAGCGAGGCCGAGGTCAGCGCGGTCGCGACGTTCTACACGATGTACAAGCGCCGCCCGTGCGGTGAGCACCTCGTCAGCGTGTGCACGAACACGCTGTGCGCGGCGCTCGGCGGCGACGAGATCTACTCGACGCTCAAGAGCCACCTCGGTGTGGGCCACGACGAGACCGCGGGCGAGCCGGGCACGCCGGGCTCGATCACGCTGGAGCACGCCGAGTGCCTCGCCGCGTGCGACCTCGGTCCGGTGCTCCAGGTCAACTACGAGTTCTACGACAACCAGACGCCGGACAAGGCGCTGGGACTCGTGAAGGCGTTGCAGTCGGGGGACAAGCCCGCCCCGACGCGCGGCGCGCCGCTCACCGACTTCAAGCAGGCCGAGCTCCAGCTCGCCGGGTTCTTCGAGGGTCGCGACGCCGACCTCGACGGCCCGTCGGCGGCGCCGGAGACGCTGGCCGGTGCGCAGATCGCCAAGGAACGCGGCTGGGACGCTCCCGCGACTCCCAAGAACGCCGAGTTCCCTGCCCTGCCGGAAAAGAAGTAGGGAAGACAATGGTTGACCCGCTGACTCCCGTTCTCACCAAGCGCTGGACTGAGCCCAAGTCCTGGACCATCGAGACCTACGAGCGCACCGGTGGCTACACCGCCCTGCCCAAGGCGCTGACGGCCCACCCGGACCAGCTCATCCAGCAGTGCAAGGACTCCGGACTGCGCGGCCGCGGCGGCGCGGGGTTCCCCACCGGCATGAAGTGGGGCTTCATCCCGCAGGGCGACGGCAAGCCGCACTACCTCGTCATCAACGCCGACGAGGGTGAGCCCGGTACCTGCAAGGACATCCCGCTGATGATGGCGGACCCGCACTCGCTGATCGAGGGCGTGATCATCACGTCGTTCGCGATCCGCGCGAACTTCGCGGCGATCTACGTCCGCGGCGAGGTCCTGCACTGCATCCGCCGCCTCAACGCGGCGGTGCGCGAGGCGTACGCCAAGGGCTACCTGGGCAAGGACATCCTCGGCAGCGGGTTCGACCTCGACGTGGTGATCCACGCCGGCGCCGGCGCCTACATCTGCGGCGAGGAGACGGCGCTGCTCGACTCGCTGGAGGGCCGTCGCGGCCAGCCGCGGCTCAAGCCGCCGTTCCCCGCGACCTCGGGCCTCTACGCGTCGCCCACCGTGGTGAACAACGTCGAGACCATCGCGTCGGTTCCCTTCATCGTCAACGGTGGCGCCGACTGGTTCCGCGAGATGGGTCGCGACCGGTCGCCCGGTCCGAAGATCTACTCGCTGTCCGGTCACGTCACGCGGCCCGGCCAGTACGAGGCACCGATGGGCACCACGCTCCGGCAGCTGCTCGACATGGCCGGTGGCATGAAGGACGGCATCCCGCTGAAGTTCTGGACGCCGGGTGGCTCGTCCACGCCGATGTTCACCGCCGAGCACCTCGACGTGCCGCTGGACTTCGAGGGTGCCGCCGAGGCCGGTTCGATGCTGGGCACCACCGCCCTGCAGATCTTCAACGAGACCGTGTCCGTGCCGTGGGCCGTCATGAAGTGGACGGAGTTCTACAAGCACGAGTCGTGCGGCAAGTGCACGCCGTGCCGCGAGGGCACGTACTGGCTCGTGCAGATCCTGCAGCGGATGGTGGCCGGCAACGGGACGGCGAGCGACATCGACACGTTGCTCGACGTCTGCGACAACATCCTCGGCCGCTCGTTCTGCGCGCTCGGTGACGGTGCCGTCAGCCCGATCACCAGTGGCATCAAGTACTTCAAGGACGAGTTCCTGGCTCTCTGCGACCAGAACTCCAAGGTCCTGGCTGGAGCGAACGCATGACCATCGCGCCTGACAAGCCCACCACTGAAGAGGTTGTCGTGCCGGAAGGCCACGTCAAGCTCATCATCGATGGCGAAACCGTCATCGCGCCCAAGGGCGAGTTGCTGATCCGCACGGCCGAGCGCCTCGGCACGGTCATCCCGCGCTTCTGCGACCACCCGTTGCTGGAGCCCGCGGGCGCCTGCCGCCAGTGCCTCGTCGAGGTGGAGATGGGCGGCCGGCCGATGCCGAAGCCGCAGGCCTCCTGCACGATGACGGTCGCGGACGGCATGGTCGTGAAGACCCAGCTGACCTCGCCGGTCGCGGACAAGGCCCAGCAGGGTGTGATGGAGCTGCTGCTCATCAACCACCCGCTGGACTGCCCGGTCTGCGACAAGGGCGGCGAGTGCCCGCTGCAGAACCAGGCGATCGCCCACGGCCGCAGCGACTCCCGCTTCCACGAGCACAAGCGGACGTTCCCGAAGCCGATCAACATCTCCACGCAGGTGTTGCTCGACCGCGAACGCTGCGTGCTCTGCCAGCGCTGCACCCGGTTCTCCGCGCAGATCGCCGGCGACCCGTTCATCGAACTGCTGGAGCGCGGCTCGCAGCAGCAGATCGGTGTGGCGCAGGACAAGCCGTTCCAGTCGTACTTCTCCGGCAACACCATCCAGATCTGCCCGGTCGGTGCCCTCACCAGCGCGGCCTACCGCTTCCGTGCCCGGCCGTTCGACCTCGTGTCGACGCCGAGCGTCTGCGAGCACTGCTCCTCCGGCTGCGCCGAGCGCACCGACTGGAGGCGCGGCAAGGTGCAGCGCAAGCTCGCCGGCGACGACCCGCAGGTCAACGAGGAGTGGATCTGCGACAAGGGCCGGTTCGCCTTCCGCTACGCCACCGCCGACGACCGCATCAAGCGGCCGCTGGTGCGGGACAAGGAGAGCGGCGAGCTGCGCGAGTCGTCCTGGACCGAGGCGCTGCAGGTCGCGGCGGCCGGTCTGGCGGCGGCACGGGACGCGAACGGCGTCGGTGTCCTCACCGGTGGCCGGCTGACCGTCGAGGACGCCTACGCGTACTCGAAGTTCGCCCGGATCGCGTTGCACACCAACGACATCGACTTCCGCGCCCGGCCGCACAGCGCCGAGGAGCTGGAGTTCCTGTCCGGCACCACGGTGTTCACGAACCCGGACAACGGCGTCACCTTCCAGGGCATCGAGTCCGCACCGGCCGCGCTGCTGGTCGCGTTCGAGCCCGAGGAGGAAGCGCCGGTCGTCTTCCTGCGCCTGCGCAAGGCCGCTCGCAAGGGCACCACGAAGGTCTTCCACCTCGGCCAGTTCACGACCCCGGCCGTGGAGAAGACGTTCGGCACGCTGCTCGCCTGCGTGCCCGGTGCCGAGGCCAACGCCATCAACGCGCTGCCGGAGCACGCTTCCGACGTCGTCGAGCTGCTGTCCAAGCCCGGTGCGGTGATCCTGGTCGGCGAACGCGCCGCCGCGATCCCCGGTGCGTTCACCGCGGTTGCTCGCCTGGCCGAGCGCACGGGTGCTCAGGTCGCGTGGATTCCCCGCCGTGCCGGTGAGCGCGGCGCGCTCGCGGTCGGTGCCACGCCGAACCTGCTGCCCGGCGGTCGCCACGTCGCGAACGCCGTGGCGCGCACCGAGGTCGAGCGGACCTGGGGCGTCGAGGAGGGCTCGCTGCCCGCGACGCCCGGCCGTGACACCACGGGCATCCTCGAAGCCGCCGCGAACGGCGAGCTGTCCGGTCTGCTGGTCGGCGGCGTCGACCCGTTCGACCTGCCGGACCCGCGACTCGCGGAGAAGGCGTTGGCAGAGGCCGGTTTCATCGTGAGCCTGGAGCTGCGGCCGAGCGCGGTCACCGCGCACGCGGACGTCGTGCTCCCGATCGCCCCGGCGGTCGAGAAGGCCGGCAGCTACCTCAACTGGGAGGGCCGCCGCCGCGAGTTCGGCACGACCCTCGACGGCACCAGCGCCCTGCCGGACTGCCGCGTGCTCGACACCCTCGCGGTGGAGATGGACGCGGACCTGTTCACGCAGACGCCCGCCGCCGCGGCCGCCGACCTGGCGCGTCTGGGCGAGGGCACGCCGAGCGGTTCCTCGCTCAACGTCGCCGCGCCGCTGCAGACCCCGGCCGGTCCCGGCAAGGCCGTGCTCGCCACGTGGCACCGCCTGCTCGGCAACGGCTCGCTGCAGGTGGACGAGCCGCACCTCGCCGGTACGGCCCGCCCGGTCGTCGCGAAGGTCGCCGAGGCCACCGCCCAGCAGTTCGGGCTGGAGACCGGCGGCTACGTGACGGTCTCCACCGACCGCGGCGCGATCACGCTCCCGGTCGAGACCGACGACCTGCCCGAGGGCGTCATCTGGCTGCCCACCAACTCGGGTGACGTGACCGTCCGGGCCACTCTCGGCGCGGGCCACGGCTCGATCGTCTCCGTCAGCGGAGGATCTTCCTTTGGGGTGAAGTCATGACCCAGCACGTCTACGCGGCAGAGATCGGTGATACCGCCAAACTGCTCGCGGACGACCCGTTCTGGCTGATCCTGATCAAGGTCGTCGCGATCTTCGCGTTCCTCGTGGTCATGACCCTGTTCATGATCAACTGGGAGCGCAAGGTCGTCGCGCGGATGCAGCAGCGCCCCGGCCCCAACCGGGTCGGCCCGAACGGCTGGCTGCAGTCGCTCGCGGACGGTCTGAAGCTCGCGTTCAAGGAGGACATCCGCCCGGTCCTCGCGGACAAGTGGGTGTTCTTCCTCGCCCCGGTGATCTCCTGCATCCCCGCGTTCCTCGCGTTCTCGGTGATCCCGCTCGCGGGCGAGGTCAGCCTGTTCGGCGAGCAGACCGCGCTGCAGCTCGTCGACCTCCCGGTCGGCGTGCTCGTGGTGCTGGCCTGCTCCTCGATCGGCGTCTACGGCATCGTGCTGTCCGGCTGGGCCTCAGGCTCGCCGTACCCGCTCCTCAGTTCGCTGCGTGCGGCAGCGCAGGTGATCTCCTACGAGATCGCGCTGGGCCTGTCGGTCGTCGCGGTGATCATGTTCACCGGCTCGCTGTCGACCGGCGACATCGTGGGAGCGCAGGCGACCACCGTGCTCGGCGTGCTGCCGGGCTGGTTCGGCATCCTGCTGTTCCCGAGCTTCGTCATCTTCGTGGTGTCGATGGTCGGTGAGACCAACCGCGCGCCGTTCGACCTGCCCGAGGCAGAGTCGGAACTGGTCGGTGGTTTCCACACGGAGTACAGCTCGCTGAAGTTCGCGCTGTTCTTCCTCGCCGAGTACGTCAACATGGTCACCCTCTCGGCGATGGCCACCACGCTCTTCCTCGGCGGCTACCACGCCCCGTGGAGCGGCGACTTCATGAACACCGGCTGGTGGGGCCTGCTTTGGTTCATCGGCAAGACGCTGGGCTTCCTGTTCCTCTTCATCTGGCTGCGCGGCACGCTTCCCCGCCTGCGCTACGACCAGTTCATGAAGCTGGGCTGGAAGGTGCTGGTTCCGACCAGCCTCGTCTGGATCATGGCCGTCGCGGTCATCCGCACCGGTGCGATCCAGCAGCTCTCCACGGCGCAGCGGCTCATCGCGCTCGGAGTGGTCGTCGGCCTCGTCCTGCTGGTCTCGTTCCTGCTGCCGGACAAGAAGGTCCAGGACACCAAGGGCGTTCCGCTCGCGGGCTCCGGCTTCCCCGTGCCGCCGCTCGACCTCGTCGTTCCCAAGGCCGCGCCCAAACGCAAGGTCAAGGTCGCCAACATCCCCGCGGACAAGGCAGCCGTCACCACCGGTAAGGAGGCTGAGTAGGGATGTTCGAGTCCCTGAAAGGCTTCGGCGTCACCTTCGGCACCATGTTCAAGAAGGTGGTGACGGAGGAGTACCCCGAGGTCAAGAAGGTGACCGCGCCGCGGTTCCACGGCCGTCACCAGCTGAACCGGCACCCGGACGGCCTGGAGAAGTGCGTCGGCTGCGAGCTGTGCGCGTGGGCCTGCCCGGCGGACGCGATCTTCGTCGAGGGTGGCGACAACACCGACGAGGCCCGCTTCTCGCCCGGTGAGCGCTTCGGTGCCGACTACCAGATCAACTACCTGCGCTGCATCGGCTGCGGCCTGTGCATCGAGGCCTGCCCGACCCGTTCGCTCACGATGACGAACGAGTACGAGCTCGCCGACGACAACCGCCAGGACCTGATCTTCACCAAGGAGGATCTGCTCGCTCCGCTGCTGCCCGGCATGGAGCAGCCGCCGCACCCGATGCGGCTCGGCGAGACCGAGCAGGACTACTACGTGAACGGGCCGCGCCTGGAGAAGGAGGCTCAGCAGTGAGCCTCCTGACGTTCATCGCGCAGCAGCCGGAGCCCGTGCAGCGCGTGGTCGACACCGTCACCACGGGTGAGACGATCGCGTTCTGGGTGCTCGGTCCGCTCGCGCTGGCCGGTGCGCTCGGCATGCTCTTCGCGCGCAACGCGGTGCACTCCGCGCTGTGGCTCGTCGTGACGATGCTCAGCCTCGGTGTGCTGTACATGGTCCAGCAGGCGCCGTTCCTCGGCTTCGTGCAGATCATCGTCTACACCGGCGCGATCATGATGCTGTTCCTGTTCGTGCTGATGATGGTCGGCCGCGACAGTTCGGACTCGGTCGTCGAGGTCATCCGCGGCCAGCGACTCGCGGCCGCGTTGCTCGGCATCGGGTTCGCCGTCCTGATGGTCGGCTCCGTCGCCCGCGCTCTCACCTCGGTGCAGCCGGTCGGTCTGGCCGAGGCGAACACGACCAACGGCGGCAACGTCGTCAACCTCGGCACGAAGCTCTTCACGGAGTACCTGTTCGCGTTCGAGCTCACGTCGGCCCTGCTGATCACCGCCGCCCTCGGCGCGATGATCCTGGCCTTCGTCGGCCGCGACGGGAAGCCCGCCAAGAAGACGCAGAAGGAACTCGTCGAGGAGCGCTTCCAGGACGGCAGCCGCGTCGGCTCGCTGCCCGGCCCCGGCGTCTTCGCCACCGCCAACTCGGTGGCCACCCCCGCCCTGCTGCCCGACGGCAGCGTGTCGGAGGAGTCGCTGTTCGACGTCATCGAGGCGACCGACAGGTCCACGCTCTCGGACGACGTCGCCGACGTGGCCGGCACCGGGCACCAGCCGGACTCGCACGCGCTCAAGGGAAGTGAGTCGTGACTCCCACGTACTACCTGCTGCTGTCAGCACTGCTGTTCAGCATCGGCGCCGTCGGCGTTCTGGTGCGCCGCAACGCCATCGTGGTCTTCATGTGCGTCGAGCTCATGCTCAACGCGGTCAACCTGAGCCTCGTGACGTTCGCGCGGATCAACGGCTCGCTCGACGGTCAGGTGATGGCGTTCTTCGTGATGGTCGTCGCCGCGGCGGAGGTCGTCGTCGGCCTCGCGATCATCATGTCCATCTTCCGGACGCGTCGCTCGGCCTCGGTCGACGACTCGAACCTGCTGAAGTACTGAGGGGTCACCGGTGACGGAACCTGTTGTCGCCAGCGGGGTCGCGAGCTTCGCCTGGTTGTTGCTCGCGCTGCCCGCGTTCGGTGCGGCGGTGCTCTTGGTCAGTGGCAGGCGCGCCGACAAGTGGGGCCACCTGCTCGGCAGCGCCACGCTGCTGGCGTCGTTCGGCTACGCGCTCGCGCTGTTCTTCTCGACGCTCGGAGTCTCGAACCCCGACGGACGGGTGCAGGACCTGCACCTGTGGAACTGGATCGACGTCAACGCGCTGACCGTCGAGTTCGGACTGCGGCTCGACCCGCTGTCGCTGACGTTCGTGCTGCTGATCACCGGTGTGGGCTCGCTGATCCACATCTACTCGGTCGGCTACATGGCGCACGAGGAAGGCAGGCGGAAGTTCTTCGCCTACCTCAACCTCTTCGTGTCCGCGATGCTCCTGCTGGTGCTGGGCAACGGCTTCGTGACCCTGTACTTCGGCTGGGAGGGCGTCGGTCTCGCCTCGTACCTGCTGATCGGCTGGTACCAGTACAAGCCGGAAGCGGCATCGGCGGCCAAGAAGGCCTTCCTGATGAACCGCGTCGGTGACCTGGGCCTCGCCATCGCGATCTTCCTGATGTTCAACAAGCTCGGGACGACGCAGTACACCGAGGTCTTCAGCCGCGTCGGCGAGTTCTCCTCGGCCGAGGTCCTCGCGATCACGCTGCTGCTGCTCCTGGGCGCCTGTGGCAAGTCCGGTCAGTTCCCGCTCCAGGCCTGGTTGCCGGACGCGATGGCCGGCCCGACCCCGGTGTCCGCCCTGATCCACGCGGCGACGATGGTCACCGCGGGCGTGTACCTGATCGCCCGCTCCAACCCGCTCTACAACCTGAGCGAGGACGGCCGTCTGGTCGTCATGATCATCGGTGCCGTCACGCTGCTGATCGGTTGCATCATCGGTTGCGCCTACGACGACTTCAAGAAGGTCCTGGCGTACTCGACGGTCTCGCAGATCGGTTACATGATCCTCGCGGTGGGCCTCGGCCCGATCGGCTACGCGCTCGGCATCATGCACCTGCTGACGCACGGCTTCTTCAAGGCCGGGCTCTTCCTCGGTGCCGGTTCGGTCATGCACGGCATGAACGACGAGGGCAACATCCGCCGGATGGGCGGGCTCTACAAGTTCCTGCCGATCACCTTCGTCACCTGGACGCTCGGCTACCTCGCGCTGATCGGCATCCCGCCGTTCGCGGGCTACTTCTCGAAGGACGCCATCATCGCGGCGGCGTTCGGCGCGGAGGGCTGGCGCGGGTACGTCTTCGGCGGTGTCGCACTGCTCGGTGCCGCGCTGACCGCGTTCTACATGACGCGCCTGCTGATCCTGGTCTTCCTGGGCAAGCCCCGCTGGAAGGAACTGAAGGCGGAGAACGGCAACGACTACAAGCCGCACGAGTCCCCGCTGACGATGACCATCCCGATGATCATCCTCGCGGTCGGGTCCGTCGCAGGCGGCTGGTTCCTCTCCTCGGGCGGACGTCTGGCCGGCTGGCTGGAGCCTTCGCTCGGTGAGCTGAAGGAGTCGCACGGCGTTCTCTCGCACGGCATGGTCGGGATCCTGACCGTCGCGCTCTCGCTGGTCGGCGCCGGCCTCGCGTTCCTGCTCTTCGGCCGCGGCAAGCAGCCGGTCGAGCGTCCGGCGCGGGTGTCGTTCCCGGTGCGCGCGGCCCGTGCGGACCTCTACGGCAACGCACTGAACGAGGCCCTCTTCGCGCGGCCGGGCACCTGGCTCACCCGCGCGCTGGTGTTCCTCGACCTGAAGGGCGTCGACGGTCTGGTCAACGGGACCGCGGCGCTGCTCGGCGGTAGCTCCGGCCGGTTGCGCAGGCTGCAGACCGGGTTCGTCCGCTCCTACGCACTGTCCATGCTGCTGGGCTCGATCTTCGTGCTCGGGGCGCTCCTGGTGGTGAGGTTCTCGTGACCTGGGTTCTGATCGCACTGCTGGTGGTGCCGCTGGTCGGCGCGCTGGTGGTGGCGTTCCTGCGCAAGGACGACAAGAAGGCCAAGCTCGTCGCGCTGGCTTTCTCGCTCGTCGAGCTCGTGCTCGCAGTTCTGCTGTGGACGGCCTACGACCCGAACGGCGACCGCATCCAGCTCGCCGCCGGCGTGGACTGGATCCCGGCGTTCGGCGTGCGGCTGCAGTTCGGCATCGACGGCATCGCGCTGGTGATGATCGCGGTCATCGCGCTGCTGATCCCGCTGGTGATCGGTGCCGGCTGGACGGAGAAGCTGCCCGCCGGCCGTTCGCAGGGCGGGTACCTCTCGCTGATCCTCATCCAGGAGGCCGTGACGGTCGCGGTGTTCGCCGCCACCGACGTCTTCCTGTTCTACGTGCTCTTCGAAGTCATGCTGATCCCGATGTACTTCCTGATCGGCGGCTACGGCGGCGCGCGCAGGCAGTACGCGGCGGTCAAGTTCTTCCTCTACTCGTTCCTCGGCGGCCTGATCATGCTGGCCTCCGCCATCGGCGCGTACGCGATGGCGTCGGACGAGCTGGGCAAGGGCACGTTCGACTGGGCGACGCTGGTGAAGGTGGTCAGCGACGCCGACTCGACGACGCAGACCTGGCTGTTCCTCGGCTTCTTCCTGGCGTTCGCGATCAAGGCGCCGCTCGTGCCGTTCCACACCTGGCTGCCCGACGCCGCGGCCGAGGCGCCCATCGGCGTCACGGTGATCGTCGTCGGCATCCTGGACAAGGTCGGCACGTTCGGCATGCTGCGCTACCTGCTGCCGATGTTCCCGGAGGCGTCGAAGAACCTGGCGCCGTTCGTGCTCGTGCTCGCGGTGGCCGGTGTCCTTTATGGATCGCTGCTCGCCACGGGCCAGCGGGACATGAAGCGGTTCCTGGCCTACGTGTCGATCGCCCACTTCGGGTTCATCGCGCTCGGCATCTTCTCGTTCACGTCGCAGGCAGGCGTGGGCTCGGTGTCGTACATGCTCAACCACTCGATCTCGACCGGCATGCTGATCCTCGTGATCGGCATGGTGATCGCGCGCGGTGGTTCGTCGCTGATCTCCGACTACGGCGGCATGTCGAAGGTGGCGCCGCTGCTCGCGGGCATGCTGCTGCTGGCGGGTCTGACCACGCTGTCGCTGCCGGGCACGAACTCGTTCGTCTCGGAGTTCCTGGTGCTGATCGGCTCGTTCCCGACGCGGCCGGTGTTCACGATCATCGCGACGGTCGGCATGGTGCTCGCGGCGCTCTACGTGCTGTGGCTCTACCAGCGGATCATGACCGGCCCGCTGCGCGGCGACGCGCTGATCGGCGCGGCCGCCGGTCCGGGAGCCGTCGGCGACCCGGAGAAGAAGACGGCCATCCGCGACCTCTCGAAGCGCGAGATCGCAGTGCTGGCACCGCTCGTTGTCATCGTGCTGGCACTCGGGTTCTACCCGCAGCCGGTGCTCGACGTCATCACCCCGACTGTGGGGGCGACGCTGACCGAGGTCGGCGTGACCGACCCGGTCACCGTGCAGGAAGGCAAGTGACGTGAACCTTCTCGTCGCTCAGGCGCAACAGATCGAGGCGCCGGAGATCGATTACGGCGCCATCGCGCCGCTGCTGATCGTGCTCGGTGCAGCGTGCATCAGCGTGCTGCTGGAAGCGTTGCTGCCCAAGCACCAGCGGTGGGCCGTGCAGCTCGTGCTCACGCTCGTGACCCTGGTCGGCGCGGTCGGCTCGCTGATCCTCTACGCGACGTCGGAGCGTCCCGAGCAGGGCGTGGCGACGCTGGCGGGAGCGATCGCGGTCGACTCGCCGGCACTGTTCCTGTGGGCCACGTTGCTGGTGCTGGGCTTCGGCTCGGTGCTGCTGATCGCCGACCGTTCGGTGGAGCCGGGTGGCGCGTTCGTGGCGCAGGCCGCGATCCGTCCCGGCACCGTGCAGGACCGCGCGCAGGCGACGAAGACCGGCATGCAGACCGAGGTCTTCCCGCTCACGCTGTTCGCGCTCGGCGGCATGATGACGTTCGTCGCCTCGAACGACCTGCTGACGATGTTCATCGCGCTGGAAGTCCTGTCGCTGCCGCTGTACCTGCTGTGCGGCCTGGCTCGCCGCCGTCGCCTGCTCTCGCAGGAAGCGGCCGTGAAGTACTTCCTGCTCGGCGCTTTCGCGTCCGCGTTCTTCCTCTACGGCGTGGCTCTGCTCTACGGCTACGCGGGTTCGGTGAAGCTCTCGGCCATCGCGACCGCCGCCGGTGGCACGGACCGTTCCGACACGCTGCTGTTCGCGGGCTTCGGCCTGCTGGTGGTGGGCCTGCTGTTCAAGGCCGCCGTCGGCCCGTTCCACTCCTGGACCCCGGACGTGTACCAGGGCGCGCCGACGCCGATCACGGCGTTCATGGCCGCGTGCACCAAGGTCGCCGCGTTCGGCGGCATCCTGCGCGTGCTCACGGTGGCGTTCGAGAACACGCAGTGGGAATGGCGTGGCGTGCTCTACGGCGTCGCGGTCGTCTCGATGGTGATCGGCGCGATCCTCGGCCTCACCCAGACCGACGTGAAGCGCATGATCGCGTACTCCTCGGTGGCGCACGCGGGCTTCCTGCTGATCGGCTCCATCGCGTTGGTGCCGGACGGCTCAGGTGTGAGCGCGACCATGTTCTACCTGCTGGCGTACGGCTTCACCACGATCGCCGCGTTCGGCATCGTGTCGCTGGTCCGCAACTCGGACGGCGAGGCGACGCACCTGTCGCAGTGGGCGGGTCTCGCGAAGCGGTCGCCGATCGTGGCGGCCACCTTCACGTTCCTGTTGCTGGCGCTGGCCGGCATTCCGCTGACGTCCGGCTTCATCGGCAAGTTCGTCGTGTTCAGCGCGGCGATCGAGGCCGGCCTGATGCCGCTCGTGGTGATCGCCCTGGTGGCCTCGGCCGTCGCGGCGTTCTTCTACCTGCGGGTGATCGTGCTGATGTACTTCAGCGACCCGGCTCCGGACGGCCCGACCGTGACGGTGCCCGGCGCGTTCACCACGATCGCGATCACGTTGGGTGCGGTGGTGACCTTGGTGCTGGGTTTGTGGCCCACGTTCGTGCTCGATTGGGCGGGTACCGGCTCCTTCCTCAGCTAGGTGTACGTACTCTGCTGGTGTGACCAGTAGCGAGCATGAGGGACCGGGGTTCGCGTTGGTGGACCCCGTGCTCACCGTGGTAGTCCAGGACGGCCTGGCCGAGGTGGAGCGCATCCTGCACGACGTCGTGCAGAGCGAGTTCCACCCGGTCACGGAAACCTCGCTTCACCTTGTGGAGGCGGGCGGGAAGCGCATCCGCCCGCTCTTCACACTGCTCGCATCGCAGTTCGGCGCCGACTGGGACCGGGAAAAGGTCATCAAGGCGGCCGCTGTGGTCGAGCTCACCCACCTCGCGACGCTCTACCACGACGACGTCATGGACGAGGCGACCATGCGGCGCGGAGCGGTCTCCGCGAACGTCAAGTGGGACAACAGCATCGCGATCCTGACCGGCGA
Source organism: Lentzea albidocapillata (assembly GCF_000719115.1). Lineage (GTDB taxonomy): Bacteria > Actinomycetota > Actinomycetes > Mycobacteriales > Pseudonocardiaceae > Lentzea > Lentzea albidocapillata. Next base: position 63,088 of record NZ_JOEA01000013.1, read on the forward strand.
CTTCCTCTTCGCCCACGCGTCCCGCCTGACCGCCGATCTGGGCACGGACGCGGCGCGGATCATCGCGGAGACCTTCTCGGTCCTGGTGACCGGTCAGATGCGCGAGACCGTCGGCCCGAAGCCCGGCGAGGACCCGATCTCCCACTACCTCAAGGTGATCGAGGAGAAGACGGGCGTCCTGATCGCCACCGCGGCCAGGTTCGGCGGCATGTTCTCCGACGCGACCGAGGAGCAGACGGACGCGCTGCGCCGCTACGCCGAGGTGATCGGGGCGGCGTTCCAGATCTCCGACGACGTGATCGACATCGCGTCGCCGTCCGTCGAGTCGGGCAAGACCCCCGGCACCGACCTGCGCGAGGGCGTGAAGACGCTGCCGATGCTCTACGCGCTGGCGGATCCGTCCGAGACGCGCCTGGCCGAGCTGCTGGCTGGTCCGATCACGGACGACGAACTGGTGGACGAGGCCCTGGTCCTGCTGCGCAAGTCCTCCGGCATGGACAAGGCCCGCGAGACCCTCGACGACTACGCGGACCGGGCCCGCACGGAGCTGGGCAAGCTGCCTCCGTGCGCCGCGCGGGACGCTCTCGAAGAGCTCGCCACCTACGTGGTGGAGCGCTCCCGATAGTCAGCTGACCGGCGCGAGCGCCTGCTTGCGCCGGTTCTTCAGCGCGTCGAACGTGAAGATCGCCAGGGCCAGCCACACCAGCGCGAAGCCGATCCACCTGCTCGGCGGCATCGGTTCGTGCACGACGAACACGCCCCACGCGAACTGCAGCACCGGAGCGAGGTACTGCAGCATGCCCATCGTGATCAGCGGAATCCGTTGCGCGCCCGCGCCGAACAGCACCAGCGGGATCGCCGTGACGATGCCGGTGCTCAGGATCAGCAGGGTGTGGCCGGTGCCTTCGGTGGTGAAGGTGTTCGCGCTGCCCAGGACGAGCAGGTAGACCAGCGCGAACGGGACGATCACGATGCTCTCCGCGGTGAGGCTGGTGATGGCGTCCAGCGGCACCTTCTTCTTCAGCAGCCCGTAGACGCCGAACGAGCAGGCCAGGACCAGCGAGATGATCGGCAGCCTGCCGTAGTCGACGGTGAGCACGATCACAGCGACGATCATCACAGCGATCGCTACGGTCTGCGGCAACCGCACGCGTTCCTTCAGGAAGATCATTCCGAGCGCCACGCTCACCAGTGGCGTGATGAAGTAGCCGAGCGCCGCTTCCACGACGTGGTGGCTGTTGACCGCGTAGATGTAGGTGCCCCAGTTCACCGTGATCAACACGGCCGCTGCGGTAACGATCAGCCAGCCTTTTCCTGATAGTTCGAGGAAAGGCCGCCACCGTCGGAGGATCATGACGACGATGGCGAGCGTGACGAACGACCAGACGATCCGGTGTGCGAGCACCTCGACCGGCTGGGCGGGTACGAGGAGTGGCCAGTACGCCGGGAACAAGCCCCAGAGGACGTAGGCGAGTGCGCCGTAGGTGAGCCCTCGCCCCTGGGTGTGAACTTCTGGCGAAGTGGTGGCCGAGGTTGTCAGAGGGGGCACAAAATCCCACTCTACGCTGGGCTTTCCGCCCGTTATTTGCGCTGAACGGCGTAGTGACGGAGCATCATCAAAGGCACTGTAGTTTGGCCGTGCTCACCCTTCCGAGTGAGTGGTCGGTGTGGTCGTAGAAGGGGCTTACCCGTGAACATCTTCGGGCAGGTCTGGCTGTGGAGCCTGCTGTCCTTCGTTGCGGGAGTACTGCTCACCTGGTTGGTGATGGTGCGCCCCGCACGGAAGCAGATTGCCGACCTCGATGATCAACTTCTTGACGCGCGCCGGAGCGCCTCGCCGGTCGCGGCGCCCGTTCCCGTCGACGACTTCATGGTCGACGAGTGGGACACGCCGCCGCCGCGCTCGCTGAGCGACGAGGTGCTGACGCCGCCCACGGCCGTGCCGGCACTGCCTCCCGCTCCCGCGCCGTACCAGGAGCCGCCCGCCTACTTCGGTGAGCCCGTGCAGGCTCCCGACCCGGTTCCGCCGCCTCCGGTCATCGAGGAGCCCGAGCAGGCGCCTCACGAGCAGGCCCCGTACGAGCAAGAACCGTTCGAGCAGACGCCTTACGAGCAGACGCCTTACGAGCGGGAGCCGTTCGAGCAGGAGCCGTTCGAGACGACCACCTTCGAGGCCCAGCCCGAGCCCGAGGAGGAGCCGGCCGCACAGGTCCGCCAGTACCTCGAGCCCGAGGAGTCGCAGCGCCGCTTCGAGGAGCAGCTGGCCGAGCAGAAGGCACTGGCCGACGCCGAGGACGACCGCCCTCGTTCGCTGTTCGAGCGACTCACGCCGGGGGAGGTCCCCGCCGAGACCCCGGCCGAGCAGACGACGGTCCTGTCGCAGTCCGGGCTCGAGGCCGCGGACTTCGACCAGGAACCCGAACTCCCGGCCGAGCAGACGTCGTACGTGCCCACGGTCGAGCCGGTCGCCGAGCCCGGTGCGCCGGCCAGCGTGCCGACCGCGGGGCCGGAGGTCGACGAGCAGGCCGACGACTTCATCTACCAGCCCCGCGAGGTCTGGTCGCAGGACGAACCGGAGACGTACCTCGACGAGGCCGCCGAGCAGGAGGACGAGCCCGCGGGCACCCGCTCTGAGCAGACGTCGTTCATCGCCGTCGAGGAGAGCAGCTGGCCGGACAACGACCTCACCGGCGAGTACCCCGGCCTGCGCGACGAGATCTCCGGTCAGCTGGACGGGTTCACCGAGCCGCAGCCCGAGGTGGAGCCGGAGTCCCCGGCTGAGCAGACCGGGCTGATCGAGCCGATCGTCGAGCCGGTGGACCTGGACGCGCCGAGCGTGCGCAACGGTGTCTTCGAGTCGACGCTGGCCGAGGAGCAGGAGCCGTACACCGAGCCTGAGCAGGAGTTCGCGCACGAGCCGCACGAGGAGCCCGAGCGGGTCTTCGAGGAGTTCGTCGAGCCCGAGTACACCGGGTCGTTCTCCCAGCAGCCGTTCATGTCACCCGGTGCCCCGCCGCCCGCGCCGTTCTCGGCGTTCGAGCCGCGGGTGGAGTCCGAGGAGACCCAGGAGCGTTCGGTCCGTGCCGTCGGTGCCGCGTTCTCCCACGGAACCGAGGCCCCCGCCGCACCAGCCGCTCCGGCGGCCCCTGCTCCGGTCGCCGAACACCCGCGTTCGCTGTTCGAGCCGCTGCTCGACGCCGACGAGCCGTTGCCGGCGCTCGGCCAGACCCGCAAGCTGCCGGACACGACCGACGACCAGCCGTTCGTGCCGACGTTCGTGCCGAGCGACGAGCCGCTGCTCGCCGCCCCGCCCGAGCCGGAGCCCGAGCCCGTCGACCTGCCGCAGCGCCACACCGAGGCGGGCCTGCCGATCCGCGAGGCCCGGCGCACCACGCCGCAGCGTCAGCAGAGCTTCCCCGCGTTCTCTGCGTTCGAGCAGCCGAAGCAGGAGGCCCCGCCCACGCCGTCGCTCCCGCAGCGCCCGCGTCCGGTCGGCTACTCGCCGTCCACCGGCGGCCGCCCGAACGGAACGCCCGCGGGCTCGGCACCGGCGCGGTTCCAGCAGCCGGAGGGCTTCAACCCGCGCTCGCCGTTCGGTCCCGGCTCGGTGCTGCCGAGGTCGGACGGCCACGCGCCGGCCGCGGACTTCTCGGTGAAGGCCACGCTCACCGGCCGTCGTTACTACAGCGAGGGTTCGGTGAACTTCGGCGACACCCGTGCGGACGTGTGGTTCCGCACCGAGGCCGACGCGGAGAAGGCCGGGTTCCGCCCGGCCCCGTGAGCTCGCACCACAGATGCCAGAGAGGCCCCCACCGCGTTCGGTGGGGGCCTCTCTGGCGGTTCCGGGGTCAGCCGACCACGGTCCAGGTGTCCTTGCCGTGCAACAGCTTGCTCAGGTCCGCGGCCTTGGCTGCCTTGGCCTCGTCGACCTGCGCGCGCACTCCGTCGTCGTACGTCGCGCGGTCCGCACGGCGGAACACGCCCGTGACGGTGTGCGTGAGGTCCTGAGTCGACAGCCGCGAGAGCGCGAACGACAGGTTCAGGTCCGACGCGTCGTGCACGACGATGTCGCTCGCGTCCACGTCCGAGGACTTGGCGACCGCGAGCCCGAAGCCCTCGCGGACCACGCAGTACTCGCCCTCGCGACCGAACCGGATCGGTTCGCCGTCGACGACGTGGATGATCCGCCGCTGTGCCTCGTCCGCGTCCTTCAGCACGTCGAACGCGCCGTCGTTGAAGATGGGGCAGTTCTGGTAGATCTCCACGAGCGCCGAGCCGCGGTGTTCCGCCGCCTGGCGCAGCACCGAGGTGAGACCGGCCTTGTCCGAGTCGAGCGCCCGGCCCACGAACGACGCCTCCGCGCCCAACGCCAGCGACACCGGGTTGAACGGGTGGTCGACCGAGCCGATCGGAGTCGACTTGGTGACCTTGCCCGGTTCCGAGGTAGGCGAGTACTGACCCTTGGTCAGGCCGTAGATCCTGTTGTTGAACAGCAGGATCTTGAGGTTCACGTTGCGGCGCAACGTGTGGATCAGGTGGTTGCCGCCGATGGACAGCGCGTCGCCGTCACCGGTCACCACCCACACGCTCAGGTCCGGCCGCGCCACGGCGAGACCCGTGGCGATGGCCGGCGCACGGCCGTGGATGGAGTGCATGCCGTACGTGTTCATGTAGTACGGGAAGCGGGACGAGCACCCGATGCCCGAGACGAACACGATGTTCTCGCGCTTGAGACCCAGCGACGGCAGGAACGACTGCATGGTGTTGAGCACGATGTAGTCGCCACAGCCGGGGCACCAGCGGACTTCCTGGTCGGACTTGTAGTCCCTGGCCGTCTGCTTCTCGTCGGTGGTGGGAACCCCGGTCAGGCCGGGGAGTCCGATATCGATGGCTGTCACGCCGACACCCCCTTGATCACGTCAGCGAGCACGTCCTGCAGCTCCTCCGCCTTGAAGGGAAGGCCCTGCACCTTGGTGTAGGACACGGCGTCCACCAGGTACTTCGCCCTCAACAGCAACGCCAGCTGTCCCAGGTTCATTTCCGGCACGATGACCTTCTCGTACGACTTCAGCACGTCGCCCAGGTTCTTGGGGAACGGGTTGAGGTGCCGCAGGTGCGCGTGCGCGACCGGGAGGCCGAGCTTGCGGACCCGGCGTGCCGCCGCGCCGATCGGGCCGTAGGACGAACCCCAGCCCACGACGAGGACCTTCGCGTTGCCGTCCGGGTCGTCGACCACGACGTCCGGCACCTCGATGCCGTCGATCTTGGCCTGGCGCAGGCGAACCATCTTGTCGTGGTTCTCCGGGTCGTACGAGATGTTGCCGGTGATGTCCTGCTTCTCCAGACCGCCGATGCGGTGCTGCAGACCAGGGGTGCCGGGCACGGCCCACGGGCGTGCCAGCGTCTCCGGGTCGCGGGAGTACGGCTGGAAGTTCTCCGGGTCCGTCGCGAACTCGACCGTGAGGTCGGGCAGCGTCTCGACGTCCGGGATCATCCACGGCTCGGAGCCGTTCGCGATCGCGCCGTCGCTCAGGAACAGCACCGGGGTGCGGTACTTCAGCGCGATCCTGGTCGCGTCGACCACGGCGTCGAAGCAGTCCGAGGGGGACTGCGGCGCCACGATCGGCACCGGCGACTCGCCGTTGCGGCCGAACATCGCCTGCAGCAGGTCGGCCTGCTCGGTCTTCGTCGGCAGACCGGTGGACGGGCCACCGCGCTGCACGTCGATCACGAGCAGCGGCAGTTCGGTCATCACGCCGAGACCGATGGTCTCGGACTTCAGCGCGATGCCGGGGCCGGACGTCGACGTCACACCGATCGCGCCGCCGTAGGACGCGCCGAGGGCGATGCCGATGCCCGCGATCTCGTCCTCGGCCTGCACCGTGGTGATGTCGAAGTTCTTGTGCTTGCTGAGCTCGTGCAGGATGTCCGACGCCGGCGTGATCGGGTACGTGCCGAGCACGACGGGCAGCTTCGAGAGCTGGGCCGCCGCGACGATGCCGTACGCCGTCGCCGTGTTGCCGGTGATCTGGCGGTAGGTGCCGACGTTGAGCTTCGCGGGCGCCACCTCGTAGGTGACGGCGAAGGCCTCGGTCGTCTCGCCGTAGTAGAAACCGGCGCGGAACGCCAGGACGTTGGCCTCGGCGATGTCCGGCTTCTTCGCGAACTTCTCGCGCAGGAACCGTTCCGTGCCCTCGGTCGGCCGGTGGTACATCCACGACAGCAGGCCGAGCGCGAACATGTTCTTCGCGCGTTCGGCGTCCTTCTTGCCGAGGCCGGTCTCTTCGAGGGCGCCGATGGTCAGCGTCGCCATGGCGACCTTGTGGACCTGGAACCTCTCGAGTGAGTCGTCCTCGAGCGGGTTCGAGTCGTACCCGACCTTCGTCAGGTTCCGCTTCGAGAACTCGTCGGTGTTGACGATGAGGATGCCGCCGTCCGGCAGGTCGACGACGTTCGCCTTGAGCGCGGCGGGGTTCATCGCGACGAGAACGTCGGGACGGTCACCGGGCGTCAGGATGTCGTAGTCGGCGAAGTGCAGCTGGAACGACGACACACCGGGCAGGGTTCCCTGTGGTGCGCGGATCTCGGCGGGGAAGTTGGGCTGCGTGGCGAGGTCGTTACCGAACGCCGCCGCTTCCGACGTGAACCGGTCTCCGGTGAGCTGCATGCCATCACCGGAGTCGCCGGCGAAGCGGATCACAACGCGATCCAGCTTGCGGGTCTCAGTGCTCATTCCTACGCCGATACCTCTCTCCAAGGGTGGCCGTGCCCCACCACGAGGGTAGTCGCCAGGACCGCCTGCGAGACGGGCCGTGTACCACCAGGCGAGACGAACTGTCCCAGCTGCCGCAACGGGTCCTTGACTTAACGGTAAGCACAGCACTACCAGCGGATACCCGAATGCGGCAGACGTCACCCTCGATACCTGTTACCCAAGGTAACACTTACCGTCCGCTGATCCGAGCCTTCATCGCGGCAAGCCTCGCAGCGAACTCTGGAGTGTCGATCGAAGCGACCTGTGGGATCAGCTCGAGTTCGACCGCTTCCGCGTGGTCGTGCATTGCATCGGTCGCCCGCATCGTCGCCTTGATCGTCCGGACGAGTTCCGCCGGCGCCTCGGCAGAGGCCCTCGCCAGCTCTTTGGCCACTGCCAGTGGGTCTTCGGCCCTGGCGTAGGCGAGTCCGTGCGCGACGGCCTGGTCGGCGTCCAGGATCTGCCCGAAGAGCGTCATGGCCGTCGCGGTCTGCCCGTTGGTGATCCGCTGCAACATCCACGTCATGCCGCCGCCGGGGTGGATGCCGAGCTGCAGGAACCGGGCGTCGAACCTCGCCTTGGGCCCGGCGATCCGGACGTCCGCCGCGAGCGCGAGGTTGAGCCCGGCGCCGACCGCAGCACCGTTGACCGCGGCGATCGTCGGGATGGTGGCGTTGGCCACCGCGAGGAAGCCCTTGTAGATCTTCTTGAGGCCCTCGTCCTTGGAGTTGCCGAGCTGGGTGAGGTCCGCGCCGGCGCAGAACGCGGGCGGCGCACCCGTGATGACCAGCGCGTTGGCCACCAGTTCCGCTTCCTCGACCTTGTCCGCGAGCTGCTGCGACAGGTCGATGGTCAGTGCGTTGCGCCGCTCCGGATCGTTGATCGTGATCACGGCGACGGACTCGTGGTGCTCCAGCAGAACCTCAGCCATGCCCGAACCCTAAGGCGCGAGCGGCCGGTCCAGGAGCCGGGACAGTACGACCGTCGACACGGTCCTGTCGATGATCTCGACGGCCCGCAGCCGCTCCAGTGCGGTCTCCAGGTGGTGGATGTCCGCGGCCCTCAGGTGCACGATCGCGTCCGCGGCCCCCGACACCGTGTAAGCCGCGCTGACCTCGGCCATCGGCTCCAGCCGGTGCTGGATGTCGTGCGGCGCGACGTTCCCCTTGCAGTGCACCTCGACGAACGCCTCGGTACCCCACCCCAGCGCCTCCGGATCCACCACCGCCGTGAACCCCCTCAACACCCCTGTGTCCAGCAGTTTGTCGACCCGCCGCTTCACCGCGGGCGCACTCAACCCCACCTCCTTGCCGATCTCCGCGTAGCTGGAACGGGCGTTGGCCATGAGGCACGAAATGATTCGCTGGTCGATGCTGTCCACACGCAACATTCTGCCCTAGTTAACGCAATGTCGCGGCGTTGTTCGATGGTCTAGCTGCCGTTTACATTTCGATCCATGACCGTATCCATCTCCGGGCCCGGCGAGCCGATCACGCTCGACATCGCCGCACCCCTCGCGCCGGCACAGGATCTCCTTCCTGGGCGCGTGCCGACGACCCGTCGGTACCTCATGTGCCCGCCGACGTACTTCACGGTGGAGTACGCCATCAACCCGTGGATGGATCCCACCCAGCCCACCAGCACAACGCTGGCCGTGGAGCAGTGGACCGCGCTCAAGGAGACCTACGAGCGCCTGGGCCACGACGTACAGGTCATCGAGCCGGTACCGGGCCTGCCGGACATGGTCTTCTCAGCGAACAGCGGCACCGTCATCGACGGCCGAGTCCTGGGCTCCAGGTTCAGGGCCTCCCAGCGCTCGGCCGAAGCCGACCACTTCCGCAGGTGGTTCCTGTCGTCGGGCTACAAGTCCGTCGTCATGCCCACCGCCGTGAACGAGGCGGAGGGCGACTTCACCTGGACCGGCTCCCTGCTCCTGGCCGGCACGGGCTTCCGCACCGACCCAGGCGCGCACGGCGAGGCCCAGGAGGTCCTCGGCGTCCCGGTCGTGTCCCTGCAACTGGTCGACCCGCGCTTCTACCACCTCGACGTGGCGCTGTTCATGCTCGACGACCAGTCCCCGTCCCCCCTGGTCGCCTACTACCCGGAAGCCTTCTCGCCGGGCTCGCAGCAGGTCCTCCGCCGCCTCTTCCCGGACGCCGTCATCGCCAACGACGACGACGCCGTGTGCCTCGGGCTGAACGCGGTGTCCGACGGCAAGCACGTCGTCATGCCGGTCGAGGCGACGCATTTGGCTGAGCAGGTGGCGCGGCGCGGGTTCGAGCCCGTGTTCGTGGACATCTCGGAGCTGCGCAAGTCGGGTGGCGGCCCGAAGTGCTGCACGATGGAACTGCGCGGCTGACCTCGCCCGCGCAGTGCTTGATCTGCGCTCGGTGAAGGCTGGACCAGCCTTCGCCAGCGCAGATCAGTCGCGTGGGACGTTCCGCTGAACTCTCGCGTCACGTCCCGATTCTCGAACGACTCACACGCTTTGCAGGGGCGGATAGGGATCGTCGGGTGCAGGCGGGGGCGCGAGCTTGGCGTTGAGCGCCTGAGCTTCCTGAAGCTGGTCTTCCAAGGTGACGATGCGGCAGGCGGCGTCCAGTCCCGTGCCCTGGTCGACCAAGGTGCGGACGCGAGAGGCCAGACGCAGTTGGTAGCGGCTGTACCGGCGGTGCCCGCCGGCTGAGCGCTGGGGCTCGATGAGCTTCGCCTCGTCGAGGCTGCGCAGGAAGTTCGCCGTCGTGCCGAGCAGTTCCGCGGCCCGGCCCATCGTGTAGGCGGGGTAGTGCTCGTCGTCGAACTTCTCGGTTGTGGTCTGCGGTTCGTTGCTCGCAGATTCGTTGCTGCCTGGGGTCATCGCGCCTCCACATCACGAGGGGCCCCGGTGCAGTAGCACCGGGGCCCCAGGGTTGTTGGGTTTCACTTCCACCTAGCCGACCGTGAGATCGACATCCTCTGTCCGCATGCCCCGTACTAGAAGCGGGCGCTGCGGGGATCGCGTGTGCGTAACCGAAGACCACCTTCCAATCTGATGGAACCGCGGTACCCGTTCGGCGGAGTTCAGCCGAAATCGGGCGATCCGATGGTGTGTAACCCTTCCCTTCTCCTCTGAGTACTGACTTTCCTTCTCTCACGTGGCTGTCGGCTCCGGACCTCTTGCACATGCCGGATTCACCTCACCGACCGCCCTTGGTCACCTGCCAGAACCCCTTCCACTGATCGGCTCCGGCAAATCTGACCGTCCTGCACTTGCTTCACGGGTAGTTCGTCATCTCCCGTGTCATGTTCTCTCGTCCAACACGGAGAAGACTACACACGCCCGGCGGACAATGTCTACTCCCGTCACCATAGATTTCCTCGATCGGGTGACGCAGCTGTGCTGACCTGGTCTGATTCGATCAGTCCGCCCGGCAGCGAGGGCTCAGCCCGCTAGTTCCCACCGCACGAAGCGCATCGTCGAGCTGAAGCCCGCTCGCTCGAAGATGCCGAACGCCCCAGTGGAGTTCTCCGAGTCCACGCTCAGCAGCGCGCGGTCATAACCCTGCTCGGCGGCCGCCCGAAGCGCATGGCCAAGCAGAGCGCTCGCAACGCCACGGTTCCGATAGGCAGGCAACGTCCCGATGACCATGAAGTGCGCGTCACGAACGCCGGTGGCCTCGGTATCGGCCTCCCAGTTCATCGTCACCAACAGCCCAGCCGCCACCCCGTCGCCATCGCGCAGCAGGAAGCTGGCGGAGGGCCGGAACGTCTGGTTGGTGACCTTGTTCTTCCAGAGCTTCACCGGCATCGGCGTCGAGCCCCAGTTCTCGCGGTACGCCTCGTTCCGTACACGCCGGAACTCCTCGTCGGCTGCCTCCGACCACGGTTCGATCCGCGGGTCAGCGGATGGCCCGACGTCGAGGAGTGCGTGTTCCATGCGCTGGAAGTAGCGGACCGGAGTGAATCCGGCGGCACCGAGGAGTTCGGCCAGGCCCGAGATGTGCTCGGCCTTGTGGACGTTGATCGCGAGCCGAAGCGTCGGGTGGTGCAGCGCGTGCAGGACGCGGGCCGACTCGATCCCGGCCCGCACCAGCCGGGTGCCGACGCCCTGACGGCGATACGTTGGGTGGACGCCGCCGTCCAGGGAGACGCGGTGGACCTCTGAGGCGGTCGGCCGGTACTGGATCTTCATGTAGCCGACCATCACGTCGCCGTCGAAGGCCGCGAGGCTGCCGCGTTCCAGGTCCGCGTACGGGTCGATCAGCTCGGTGAAGGTGTCCTCCGCCGTGTAGTTCTCTCCGATCTTGTCGACGGCCTCGATGGCGTTGAGGAGGTCGGCCGACGTTTCGGCGTCATCGCGGCTGAGGGGGCGCCAGTTGAGGCTTGCGATCATGCGCCGAACGTAATCAGGCCCGTGCGGGCCTGTCTCTCGACTTTGTGGTCGGCCTCTGGTGGCCGCAGTAACTTCGGACGGGTGACCGACATCCTCGTGATCGGCTTCGATCCCCACACCATCCCCGGCTTCGACCCCGCACCGGTCGCCGCCGGCATCGAGCAGGGCAGCAGGGCGTTCGCCGAGCTGGGCCTCACCGAGGACCTCTTCCTCGTCGACTTCGCGGAACTGGACGGCCGCGCCCAGGCCAAGCTCGTCGAGAAGCTCGAAGCCAGGAAGTACGACTGCGTTGTGGTCGGCGGCGGCATCCGCAAGGGACCCGGCCTGCTGGAGCTTTTCCAGGTCGTCGTCAACGAAGTGCACTGGCGCCAGCCGGAGGCCGCTATCGCCTTCAACGACAGCCCCGGCGACAGCCCGGACTGGGTTCTCAAGGCGCTCGAACAGAAGCGCAAGAGTTAACCCACAACATCGGGTGAACCGGACGGGCAGCCTCTCCGTACCCCTCGTCAGACCCAGAAAAACGCTGTCCAGCGATCAAGTCCCCGCAGGTCAGCACCCCGCACCCCAATGCAACCACGAAGCGTGACGGCATCACTCGATCGCGTGGTCGTGGACGTAACCCATAACGAGAGCCGGACTAGCAGCGAACTAACAGACAGCTCCGCCAGTTCGTCAGGAGGCAACGATGAACTTACGCAGGACGCACACGGCTTGTTGACTGTCTGTCAGCAACGGATAGCCCAGCTCATCGGAAACGTGACGAGAGTCACCCAACGGGCGCTCAAGCTTGCCTGCGCTCGTGACGCGAGGTTACGTTCTCGCCCGCCGATAACGGTTTGGTCACCGGCAGGACACAGGACCAGTAGTACCTAGGGTCCAAAGTCCGGCTCGGAATCCCCCGCTGAGACAGCCCGGTGGCCAAGCTCCCCGACGCAGGAGGCTCCCCCTTGGCCCGGCACAGCAAGGCCGATGGCCGAACCGTGTACACGGTCGTGCCCAAGCAAGAAGTCAAGCCCGGCGCTCACCGCGTCGAGGACGACAAGGTTCCGCTTGCCCACCGTGTGAGCGCGATCGTCGTCGCCGCAGGTGTCGCCGCCGGCACCGCGGCCATCGCCAACGCCGCCACCAGTGGTACTCCGACCGACCTCGCCGCGGGTGCGGCCGAGCTGGGCGCTCTCCCCGACCAGCAGGTCAAGACCATCCAGACGGTTCACGACGTGAACCCTGGCAGCCAGGTCGGCCGTCTTCTGCAGTTCCAGCAGATGTACGCGCAGCAGACGTTCGAGCAGGCCACGAAGGTCGCCGCGGACGCGCACGCTCAGCGCGAGGCAGCTGCCAAGGCCGAGGCCGAGCGTCAGATCGAGATGCGCAAGCCCGCCAAGCAGCGCGAGGTCGAGGCCTGGATCAAGGATGCCATCAAGATCCTGCAGGCCAACGGCACCAATATCGACAACGGCTCCGTCGACGAGATCTACACGATCATCATGAAGGAGTCGAACGGCAACCCCAACGCCGTCAACAACTGGGACTCCAACGCGATGCGCGGCACGCCGTCGAAGGGCCTGATGCAGTGCATCGACCCGACGTTCCGTGCGTACAAGCTCGCGGGTTACGACAACATCCTCGCGCCGGTCGACAACATCATCGCGGGCGTTCGCTACACCTACGCGCGCTACGGCGGCTTCCACAACCACCCGGGTCTGGTCAACATGAACCTGGGCGGCGGATACCTGGGGTACTAAAGGCCCCGAATTCGTCGTGTCGGGGTGCGGGAAACCTATCGGCGGACGATGCTGTCAAACAGGTTCACCCACAAGCATGGCGGCCCTAGCGGGCACACGCCCGGTAGTGCTCCCATCGAACGCGATCCCCGAACGCAGGGAGTGGCCGATGAACGAGCAACAGGCACGCGACGACGAGCTGGAGAAGATCCGCTCGGAGGCGACGAGCTGGCTGGCCAAGATGGCCAAAGCCCAACATCGTCCCAACGTCGAGCAACGCAGGCCTGAACACGACGCCATGACACCCGCGAAGAAGTAGTCAGGAAAACGACGGAAGCGCCCCGGTCACGACCGGGGCGCTTCTGTTTGTGAGGGCAGCACGACCAGCGCCAGGCGTTCACAGGGGAGGAGCCTCCCGCTCGAACGCGGCCCACAGGAGCTTCAGCGGGTGGTCCGCCGGGTGCTTCGCCAGCGCGTCGGTCCGCGCGAACACGCCCACGAGCCGTTCCAGCGAGTCGTCGACGAGCTGGACCACGCGCAGGCCGCTTCCCTCGCGCAGCTCGTTGTTCGCCGCCACCACCCCGAGGCCGGACGTGACGATCATCGCGCCCTTGACGAGGTTCGAGCGGAGCAGGGAGATGCCGTACTGGATCTCGTCGATCTCCGCGGCGATGTCGAGACCCTGCCGGTAGTCGGGGCCGAACCAGCCGCGCAGGAACTCGGCGATCAGCCCGGCGGCCGGCACGACCAACGGCACCGACCGCAACGCGGGCACGCGCACGCGGTCCCCGACGACCGTCTCCGGGAGGTTCGTCAGCAGGGCGAGGCCACCCCGCCGCCACTGGATCACCTCGAACTCGGGGCGCTCCCAGCCCTGGCCCGCCCGCGTCACGACGCTGCCGCAGACGATGTCGACCTCCTGCGTCTCCAGCTTCGTCCAGATGTCCTTGGTGCGGATGTGCACGACCTTGAGGTCCACGTCGCGCTCGCGGAACTCGTCCGCCACGTGGTGCCACGCCTTCGCGAGCGTATCCAGCATGTATCGGGTCGTGCCCACGGTGACCGTCGTGCCGAGCTTGCGGCGGCACTCGTGAATTCCGTCCAGCCACTCCGCGAGCGTCTCCCGCGCCAATTCGACGATCGACTCACCAGTCGGCGTGAACAGCACGTCTTTTCCGCGCCCCTGCTTCACCACGAGCGCTTCGCCGCACAGTTCCAGGAAGTTCCTGTTCAACGTGTCGAGCTGCTTCTGCACGCTCGACTGCTCTCGTCCCAACGCCCTGGCCGCGCGTAGGGCCGAACGGGTCTCATGCACCGTGAGCAGGGTCCTGAGCTGGTCCATCGTGGTATCCAGTAGTGCACCGGGCATGTTCAGCAAACGGTGCAGCGAGGTGCTGGTGGGAAGCACCAACTGGGACGAGCCCGACATCGAGACCCTCTCTTGTGTTCTGTCGATCAGTTGAACTGAACTTGACCGCATTTCGCCGACAAATTATCTGCAGATCCTGTTGGCAAATCCCTGGACACTTATGTCGCGGTGTACAAAGCTATCTGCGGCGACCACGCGTGGGAGCCGATTCCGGGGGGAATCATTGGGGGGTGGGGGTCCGCAGGTGCAAGCCGGCGGGCCCCCAAGTATTACCCTCGCCAGTTGTGACGGCTTCCGCTCGCCTGGAATGGGGCACCACCTACCAGGTCACCGTGCTCGAACTCGGCCTCGCCTGCTGCGGGGTCGAAGTGATGGCAGCTCTCGACCGCCTCCCCGACCTCGGCGTCACGCCGGTCGACGGCGCGGGCGAGGCGCACGTTCTCGTTGTCTCCGGCACCGTCACGGACGTCATGTTGCCCGCTGTCCTCCGCAGTTACGAGGCCATGCCCGAACCCCGTTACGTGATCTCCGTGGGCGCGTGCAGCAACACCGGCGGCCCGTACTGGGATTCCTACAGCGTCACCAAGGGAATCGACCAGGCCCTGCCGGTCCACGTCGCCGTTCCCGGTTGCCCGCCGCGGCCCGAAGCACTGCTCGAAGGCCTGAAGGCACTGCACCGGCTGGTGAACGCATGACGACCTCGAAGACGGCGTTCGGCCAGACCGTCCACCACGTGGAGCTCGCCGACTGGCTCGCCACGGCCACGGCCCACCACGCCGACGGCTACGTCATGTTCGACTGGCTCGGCGTCGAGGACGCGGGCCGGCCGGGCGCCTCAGGTCAGCGCCACGCGGTGTTCCTGCACGTCATCAGCCCGCAGACACGCGAGGGCGTGATGCTGCGGACCGAATTGGGCCCCGAGGAAGCGTTGCCGGGCATCGCCCACCTCTGGAAGGGCGCGCAGTGGCACGAGCGCGAAGCGGCGGAGATGTTCGGCGTCACCGTGGACAGCAAGCCCGAGCACCTGTTGCTGCCCGACAGCTTCCAGGGCCACCCGCTGCGCAAGGACTTCGTGCTCGCCTCCCGCGTCGTGCGCCCGTGGCCCGGCGCTCTCGAACCCGGCGAGGACAACACGAGCGCCCCGAGCCGCCGCCGCACCGCACCACCTGGCGTTCCGGACCCGTCCTGGGGCCCGCGCCGCGAAGAGGAGCCGCAGTCGTGACGAACCTTCCACCGCGCACGAGAGGCGTAATCGCGCTGCTGGAGGCCAACTGCACGGTCTGCATGATCTGCGCGCGCGAGTGTCCTGACTGGTGCATCCACATCACGTCGCACACCGAGGTCGAGCAGCAGCCCGGCAGCGCCCGCCCGCGCAGCCGCAACGTGCTCGACCGGTTCGCGATCGACTACGGCCAGTGTCTCTACTGCGGCATCTGCGTCGAGGTCTGCCCGTTCGACGCCCTGCACTGGGCGCCGGAGTTCGGCTATCCGGGCACGGGCTCGATCGACGGCGAGGGTGCCGTCGCGGAGCTCGTCCACGAACGGGACGTGCTGTCCACATGGGTCGAGAAGGTGCCGCCGCCACCGCCGCTCGACCCCGCCGCGGAGGCCGCGCCCGAAACGGCCACCGGAACCGGACGGCGGCCTGGTTCGTTGAGGGGTAGGACGTAAAACCCGGAGGCGAAAACCGTGCACAAGCACTTCAACGGGTTGAAGACGGCCGTGCTGCTCGGCGGGATGAGCGCGCTGATCGTTCTGGTCAGCAGCCTGTTCGGCCGGACGGCACTGGTCATCGGCCTGGTGTTGGCCTTGGGCGTGAACGCCTACGCGTACTTCAACTCGGACAAGCTCGCCCTGCGCGCGATGCGGGCGATACCCGTGTCGCAAGTGGAGCAACCAGTGCTCTACGCCATCGTGCGTGAGCTGTCGCAGAAGGCGCGCCAGCCCATGCCCAGGCTCTTCCTGAGCCCGACGATCGCGCCGAACGCGTTCGCGACGGGCCGCAATCCGCGCAACGCGGCCGTGTGCTGCACCACGGGCATCCTCGACCTGCTCGACGAACGTGAGTTGCGCGCTGTGCTCGGCCACGAACTCGCCCACGTCTACAACCGCGACATCCTGATCAGCTGCGTGGCCGGCGCGCTGGCCGGCGTGATCACGATGCTCGCGAACCTGGCCCTGTTCGCCGGGATCTTCGGCGGCGGCGACTCCGACGACGACGGCCCCGGCCCGCTCGGCCTGCTGCTGATCGCACTGCTCGGCCCGATCGCGGCGACCGTCGTGCGCCTGGCCGTGAGCCGCTCGCGCGAGTTCCAGGCCGACCAGTCGGGCTCCGAACTCACCGGCGACCCGCTGGCGCTGGCCTCGGCGCTGCGCAAGATCGAGCTGGGGACGCGGGCGGCGCCGCTGGCGCCGGAGCCGCAGGTGGTGTCGCAGAGCCACTTGATGATCGCGAACCCGTTCCGCACCGGGGAACAGTTCTCGAAGTGGTTCTCGACCCACCCGCCGATCGCCGACCGCATCCGCAGGCTCGAAGAGATGGCGCGCAGGGCTGGTTAACGCCCTGCCTTCGCCACGGCCATGAGGTACTCGCCGTACCCGGACTTGCCGAGCTTCTCGCCGAGCGCGTAGCACTCCTGCGCGGAGATGAAGCCCATGCGCAGCGCGATCTCCTCGGGACACGCGATGCGCACGCCGGTCCGGTGCTCCAGCACCTGCACGAACTGCCCGGCCTCGAGCAGCGAGTCGTGCGTGCCGGTGTCGAGCCACGCGAACCCGCGGCTCAGTTCCACCAGCTGCGCCCGGCCCTCGTGCAGGTAGGCGAGGTTGACGTCGGTGATCTCCAGCTCGCCACGCGGCGACGGCTTGAGCTTCCGCGCGATGTCGACCACACCGTTGTCGTAGAAGTAGAGCCCGGTGATCGCCCGGTTCGACTTCGGCTTCGCGGGCTTCTCCTCGATGGACAGCAGCCTGCCCGTCGCGTCGACCTCGCCCACGCCGTACCGCTCGGGGTCCTTCACCTGGTAGCCGAACAGCACGCAGCCGTCCAAAGAGGACGCGTGCTGCTGCAGCGTGGTGGAGAAACCCTGGCCGTAGAAGATGTTGTCGCCCAGCACCAGCGCCACGTCGTCGTCCCCGACGAAGTCCGCGCCGATGACGAACGCCTCCGCGAGTCCGTTCGGCGCGGCCTGCTCCGCGTAGGAGAAGGCCATGCCCCACTGGGACCCGTCACCGAGCAACCGCCGGAACAGCGGCAGGTCGGTCGGCGTCGAGATGATCAGCACCTCGCGGATGCCGGCGAGCATCAGCACCGACAGCGGGTAGTAGATCATCGGCTTGTCGTACACCGGCAGCAACTGCTTGGAGACGGCCTGCGTGATCGGGTGCAGGCGCGATCCACTGCCACCGGCGAGGACGATGCCCTTCACCGGTAGTTGGTGAACTGGAGGGCGATGCCGAAGTCAGAACCCTTCAGCAGTGCGATGACTTCCTGCAGGTGGTCCTTCTTCTTGGCGGACACCCGCAACTGGTCGCCCTGGATCTGCGCCTGAACGCCCTTGGGCGCCTCCTCGCGGATCTTCTTGGCGATCTCCTTTGCCTTCTCCGACGTGATGCCCTGCACGAGATTTCCCGTGACCTTGAACACCTTGCCGGAGATAGCGGGCTCGCCCACCTCGAACGCCTTCATCGAGATGTTGCGCTTGACCAGCTTCTCCTGGAAGACGTCGATCGCCGCCTTGCAGCGCTCCTCGGTCTCGGAGGTGAAGGTGATCGCCTCCTCGCCGGCCCAGGCCACTGTGGTGTTGGTCCCGCGGAAGTCGAAGCGGGTACTCAGCTCCTTCGAGGCCTGGTTGAGTGCGTTGTCGACCTCCTGCCGGTCCACCTTGCTCACCACGTCGAACGACGGGTCCGCCACGACTTCACTCCTCAACGATCTCGGGATCACAGCCAGCGTCGATGCTACTGGGGGACCCCGATTTGGGGCCTCCCGACGGGGTTATGTATTGTTCTGCCCGCACCGTTACGGCGGTGTGGGGCGGGTTGCCCGAGCGGCCAATGGGAGCGGACTGTAAATCCGTCGCGAAAGCTACAGAGGTTCGAATCCTCTACCCGCCACGCAAGACTGATGGGCCTCTGACCGGACAGGTCAGGGGCCCATAGTCGTATCGTCGTAGCGGACCGAGGGGGATCTCAGTGCGTACGCAGATGGCAACAGAGGCCGGCAGAACGACGGCGCCGAGCGAGGACCGGGCGTTGGTCGGCCCGAACCTGCTCGCTGTGCTCGACGGCGTGACTGCGAAGCCCGAGACCGGATGCGAGCACGGTGTCGGCTGGTTCGCCGACCAGCTCTCCGGGGAGATCCTGCGGTTCGCGCACCTCGAGCCTGGCGTGGCGCTCGCGAAGGCCGTCGAACAGGCCGCTGAGCTGCACTCCGGCACCTGCGACCTCGATCATCCGGACTCGCCCAGCGTGGCGATCGCGATGGTGCAGACCAAGGACGACGTGCTGCGGTACCTGGTGCTTGGGGACGCCACGGTCGTGGTCGACACCAAGAGTGAGTTGCTCGTGGTGAGTGACACGAAGACGAAGCGCACGGCCGGTGCGAAGGTCGCTGACGTCGAGCACGCGTTGACGGGTGAGGTGCCGTTGCAGGACGTGCGGCGCGTCGCGATCCTGTCCGACGGGGCCGCGCGGGCGGTCGACATGTTCAATCTCTTCGATTGGCGTCAGGCGCTCGAACTGATGGCGGCGAACGGCCCGGACGACCTCATCCGCAGAATGCGTGCGGT
The DNA here is from genome assembly GCF_000719115.1 of Lentzea albidocapillata. Lineage (GTDB taxonomy): Bacteria > Actinomycetota > Actinomycetes > Mycobacteriales > Pseudonocardiaceae > Lentzea > Lentzea albidocapillata. Next base: position 82,094 of record NZ_JOEA01000013.1, read on the forward strand.
CGAAAAGGAAGACGTCAAGGCCGTTGAATGGCCGCGCAAGAAGATTTCCGACGACGCGACTGTCGTGTTCCTCGATCGCTAGCCCTAGGCGTCAATGCCTGGGTGCGGGCTCGACGCCACGGCGGTGCGCGATCGCAGTCATGTTGTCCTCGCCCCAGTCGCCCAACGGCAGCAGCGCCTCGTTCAGCCGCACGCCAAGCGGTGTCAACGAGTACTCGACGCGCGGCGGCACCTCGTGGAACACCTCGCGGTGCACGATCTTGTCGGCCTCCATCTCGCGCAGCACCTGGATCAGCATCTTCTCGCTGATGCCGGACACCAGCCTGCGCAGCTCGCCCGTGCGCACGGGGCCGTGGTGCAGCGCCCAGAGGATCAGGGCCTTCCAGCGGCCGCCGATCACGTCGATGGCCGCGTCGAGGCCGCACGAATACTGTCGTGGCTTCATGCTGGATCCTTACCGAAAAGTGGGTACCTGACAAAATAGTAGGTACTTGTCGATCCGTCAGTGTCAGAACGAGTATTCACGGCATGGGGATCAAGAAGACCGTGAGCGTGCTCGGCCTGGGCCGGATGGGCAGCGCGCTGGCGAAGGCCCTGGTCGGCCAGGGCTACGAAGTGACCGTGTGGAACCGCACGCCGAAGGAACTGCCGAACACCAGAAGCGTTGCCACGCCGCAAGAGGCGTTCAAGAGCGACGTCGTCGTCACCTGCCTGTCCACGTACGACGTTCAACAACCGTTGCTCACCAACGAGATCAAGACGCTCGTCAACCTGACGTCCGGCACGCCGGAGCAGGCCCGCGCCACCGCGCAGTGGGCGAAGGACAACGGCGTCGAGTACGTCGACGGCGTGATCATGGCTGTGCCGCAGCAGATCGGTACCGAACAGGCGAAGATCTTCTTCAGCGGCAGCGAGAACCATCATGTGCTGCAAGCGTTCGGTGAACCGGTGTACGTCGGCGAGGACGCTGGACTCGCCGCGCTGCACGACCTCGCCCTGCTCGGCATCATGTGGGCCACGTTCGGTGGCTACCTGCAGGCGGTCGCGTTGGTGGGCAGCGAGGGCATCGCGCCGGAGCGGTTCACGCCGATGGCCATGAGCTGGCTGAACGAAATGGGCACCCTCCTGCCCGAGATGGGCGAGGAGACGCGGACCAGGCAGTACGAGACCGACGTGTCCGCGCTGGACATCAACGTGGCCGGACTGCGCATGCTCACCGAGGCCAACCGCGAGCAGGGCCTCGACACCACCATCCCGCAGGCCCTGCACGACCTGTTCGAACGTGCCCAGCGTGGCGGCCACGGCACGCACAGCATCGCAAGCGTCATCGAGGAGATCCGGAAATGAAGTACCTGGGGAAGAAGGTCGTCGTCACGGGCGGCACGCACGGCATGGGCCGCGCGGTGGTCGACAAGCTGATCGAGGGTGGCGCCGAGGTGCTGCTCACAGGACGCAGCACGAAGAAGGCAGAAGGCATCAAGGCGCACGCCATCGCGTCGGACGCGGCGAACCTCGATGACATCGCCAAGCTCGGAAGCGAAGTGCGGGAACGACTGCATGAGATCGATCTGCTCTTCGTCAACGTCGGCTACTCGACGCTGACCTCGTTTCCCGACGCCACCGAGCGCGACTACGACCGCACGTTCGACATCAACACCAAGGGTGCGTTCTTCACCGCGCAGCAGCTGGCGCCGCTCCTCAAGGACGGCGGCGCGATCGTCTTCACTACCAGCGTCGCCACGGAGCAGGGCGCGGAGGGGCTGACCCTGTACGCGGCCGCCAAGGCGGCTGTGCGGTCCTTCGCACGTGGATTCGCCGCGGAACTCGCTCCGCGCGGCATCAGGGTCAACGTCGTCAGTCCCGGCTTCATCGACACCCCGTCCATGGGTGTCGTCGGTGCTCCGCCTGAGGTGCTGCAGCAGTTCAAGGAGGAGGGCGACCGCATCACGCCGCTCAAGCGCCACGGCACGATGGACGAGGTTGCGGCCGCGGTGCTGTTCCTGGGGTTCGACGCCACCTTCACGACCGGTGCCGAACTCGCTGTCGACGGCGGACTGGGCCAGGGGATCAGCGCCTAGGAAAAATCTTCGGACTACCTGTCACACCTTCGTCGTCTGCCGGGTCGAGAGAGCGGAAGACGACGAAGACAGGGAGAACGAAGATGAGGATCGCCAACCCGATCATGTCCGTGCCCGGCGCCATGAAGGCTCTGCTGGACCTGTCGGAGGCAGCGGGGAAGACGGGCCTGGACAAGGACTACGTCGAGTTGATCTGCCTGCGCGTCAGCATCATGAACGGCTGCGGCATGTGCATCGACTACCACACCAAGCTGCTGCGTCAGGCGGACGTAGCGGACGAGAAGGTCTACGCCGTCGCGGGGTGGCGGGACGTGCCGTACTACACCGATGCCGAGAAGGCCGGGTTCGCGCTCGCCGAGCAGGTCACGCACGTGCACGTCAGCGACGACGTGTGGGACGAGGCGGCGAAGCACTACACCGAGGAGCAGCTCGCCGGTCTCGTGATCGCGATCGGCGCGATCAACCTGTGGAACCGCATGAACGTGGCCACGGGGCAGAAGGTGGCCTGAGCAAAAGGTTGAAGCCGGCGCGCAAGAGCTTCCTCTCTCTTGCGTGCCGGCCTCAGCGCGGAGCCTACCTCATATCGAACAAATGTTCGATCACTGGGCGATCGACACGCGGATCAACTCGCGGCGAGTGCCGCCCGGCCGTCGTCGGTCAGTTCCGCGCAGACGCGAAGGCCGAAGCTCGTTGGCTGCGAAGGGCGCAGCAGTCCCGCGTGCACGAGGTCATGCGTCGCCATGCGGTCGCAACAGGGCAGCCCGTCGACGTACAGGTCGGGCTCCGTGCCGCCTGTCACCTCGGCACGTCCTGCGGCGACAGCCCGCAGCATCGCTCTCGCTCTTCCAGTGAGTTCCATCTCGACCCCCAGGTGTGGCGTTCGAATCCACTTACCCCTTTGTCGAAATAGAGGCCGGATTCGTTCCACAAGTACGGGTTCGTTTGGGTTCTTCGCTTGTGTGAACGGGTAGATCATGTCCCACTAGGCCGTTCGGGTTGCGCCGACACGCCGGAAGAAGAGCGCAGTGCGGGGCGGCGAACCCACAGCGTCCACCGTGGCCGGTAGCCCTGCGAGTACCAGAACGGCGTCGAGCGCGGGTTCGGCAACGCGTGGTGGAGCAGCGTCGATGCCACTCCGGCCGCGTCCAGGACGCCGTGCGCGTGAGCCGCGAGAGCGCTGCCCGCACCCGTGCCGCGCACATCGGGCCGCACGCCGAGATGGCCGAGATAGGCGAACGGCCGCGCCGACGCGTACTTCTCCACCCACCCCGCGTCCTGCGGCATGTCGACGTAGATCATGCCGACGGGCGTGTCGCCGCTCAGTGCCAGCCACATCGCCTCGTGGTCGCGGTCGAGCACCTCGGCCAACGCCGTGCGCAGGTGCTCCGCGGTGTTCGGGCGCTCGGTCACCAGACCGAACTGCGCGTCGTACCGGACCGTGTGCAGGTTCAGTTCGACGGCGACGTCCAAATCAGCGCGCGTGGCGGCGCGGATGCTCACCCCGGACGGCCGCGGCGCGGGCGAACGGCCGGCGAGGCGTTCGGCGACCACCGTCAGCGGCGCGAAACCTCGGTCGACCAACGTCCGTGTGCCGGCCGTCTCGTGGCTGGGCAACTGCACGATCGCCGCGGTCTCCGGGTCGTCCAGGCCGGTGAGGCGGGCGTCCCACTCGTCGAGCAACGCGGGCAGGTCACAGCCCGGCTGCCAGGTCAGGCCGTGTGTGCGCAGGGGTCCCCAGGTGAGGAGCAGGGAGTCCGGATCAGTCTCGCGGTAGGAAAAAGTCTCGCTCACATCCCATCTGACCATGGCAGGGTCGGACGTGTGGAGATCTACGTCGTGGACTCGTTCACCAGCAGGCCCTTCGCAGGCAACCCCGCCGGGGTCGTGCTCCTCACCGAACCGCGTGACGACGCCTGGATGCAGCAGGTCGCCGCCGAGATGAAGCACGCCGAAACGGCCTTCGTCACCCCGGACAACCACCTCCGCTGGTTCACGCCGGAGGTCGAGGTGGACCTCTGCGGACACGCCACCCTCGCCACCGCACATGTGCTGGGCGGAGAGCAGGCGTTCACCACGCGTAGTGGGGTGCTCACATGCGCAAATGACGATGGGTGGATCCGGATGGACTTCCCGGCAGACCCTCCAGAGTTGACTGACCCGCCAATCGGTCTAGCGGAAGCGCTGCCACATGCGACGATCAAGTCCGTGTCGCGCGGGCGGTTCGACTTCGTGATCGAGTTGGAAAGCGCGGCGGAAGTCCGATCCTTGCGGCCTGACGTCCAAGGACTGGCACAAATCCAGTCACGCGGAGTGATCGTGACGGCTGTCGGAGACAGCGACGCGGACATCGTCAGCTGGTGCTTCTACCCGGCCGTCGGCATCCCGGAGGACCCCGTCACCGGATCGGCCCACTGCACCCTTGCGTCCTATTGGGGGTCTCGGCTTCAGCGCGCTGACCTGCTGGCGGAGCAGGCATCGCCGCGCGGAGGGTTCGTCAGGACGACCCTCGCCCAAGATCGCGTACTGCTCTCGGGGCAGGCCGTGACGGTGCTCCGGGGACACTTGAACGTGTAGCCACGTCTGGGTGAATCAAAGTCACTAGGGGTGCTCGACCTGCCATTTCGTCCCCCGAGCGGGGTACATTAGTGCCCCTGGAGGGGTCCTGATCGCGAAGTGCGGGACCCCTCAGTCACGCCTAGAGGTCCCCCACCCAGGCCGACGAGGAGGCTGGATGTCCGACCGAGCGTCGGCCCCCGTGTCGGACTCGGCCGCCTGGTCGGCCAAGTCGACCAACCGTGCGTTCAGCGCGTTCGCCGTCACCCTTCTGGTGGCCGGCGTCGTCTGCGCGGGCATGGTCGCGGCCTGGCTCCCGGAGAAGGAGAACGTCTCCCTCTACTGGATCGGCCCACTTCTCGTCGTCGGCTTCCTGCTGGCGGAGCAGCTCGCGATCAACGTCGACGTCCGCAGCGGCGTCGCGTGGACGATCTCCTTCACCGAGATCCCCCTGGTCCTGGGCCTGCTCGTGGCCCCGTTCGAGATCGTGCTCGCCGCGCACGTGGTCGCCGGCGTGGGCACGTTGCTCGGCAGGCGGATCCTCGACCGGGCCGTCTACAACGCGGGCCTCATGTTCATGGAGATCTCCGTGGCGTTCGCCGCCGCCGAGGCCGTGAACCGGATGATCGGCGCCGGTGGCCCGTTCTGGGCGGGCGCGTTCGTCGGAACGATCACCGTGCCGCTCCTCGCGAGCGTGCTGGGCCTCTGCGCGTTGCGCCTCATGGGCAAGTCGATGCGGGTCAGCAACAGCGCCCGTCTCGTGCTGCAGACGCTGGTCGTGGCGCTGCTGAACACCTCGGTCGGACTCGTCGGCTTCCAGATCGTCGCCACCACCGAGTGGGGCGGCGTCCTGATCATCCTGGTGCTCGCGGGCATCGTGGCCACCTACCTCGCCTACTCCGGGCTCCTGCGCGAACAGCGCGACCTGGAGGCGTTGAGCGAGGTCAGCCTCCGTGTCGCGAGATCGGGGCAGCACGGCACCGGCCCGCGCCAGCCCGACGACGACCTCACCACGGGCGTCGAAGAGGACGAGTGGCAGCTCATCGCGGAACGCATCCGCGAGCAGCTCAACGCGAACAGGGTCGTGCTGCGCCTGCGCACCGACCCGCAGGAAGCCATGATCACCCTCGTCGCAGGCGAACCGCTGCCCGACGAGATGACCGCGACGGACCCTCGTGCCGTGCGCGAAGACCCGGTACTTCAGTTGCCGGGCACGCACGTCCGCTACTACCGCGTGGCCGATGCGACCGAGGACGTCACCGAGGCCCTGCTGCGCCGCGACGCGCAGGAAGCCCTGGTCGTCCCGTTGCGCGGCGCGACCCAGCTGCTCGGCGCCGTCGAGGCGCACGACCGGCTGTCGCGCTGGCGCGGTTTCGGCAGGGCGGACATCCAGCTGCTGCGCACGCTGGCCTCGCACCTCGCGACGGCCGTCGACAACCGCCGCCTGCTCGCCCGCCTGCGCCACGACGCCTACCACGACCCGCTGACCGGCCTGCTGAACCGGGCCGGCCTGCGCGAGGCGTGCGCCGAGCCGTTGCGCGAGTCCCAGAGCGGAGTGGTGCTGCGCATCGATCTCGACATCCTGTCGACGGTCTCCGATGCGCTGGGCCAGGCCTGGGGCAACCGGATGGTCGTCGCCGCCGGACGCCGGCTGCGGGACGCTCTCGGAGCGGACGTGCCGCTGGCGCGCCTGGAGGGTGGCGCGTTCGCCGCGTACCTCGACGACGAGCGCGCTCAGACCGCCCACGAGACCGCGGAACGGTTGCGTGCCGGGCTTTCGGTGCCGTACCCGGTCGACCGCCTGACCGTCGAGGCCTCCGCGGTTGTGGGTTACGCGTCCAAAGCGGACTCCGAGACCGAGGACCCGGACCCCGACGTGTTGCTGCAGCGGGCTGATGTCGCCGTGCGTGCGACGTCCGAGGGCACGCCCGTGAAGGCCTACGCGCCGTCGATGGGCCACCTGTTCCTTCGCCGCTTCCAGCTCGTGACGCAGTTCCGCCAGGCCGTCGAGACCGGGCAGATCTCGGTGCACTACCAGCCGAAGGTCGCCCTGCCCTCACGCCAGGTCGTGGGCGCGGAAGCGTTGGTGCGCTGGACACATCCGGAGTTCGGCCGCGTCGACCCGGACGAGTTCGTGCCGGCCGTCGAGGCCACCGGTCTCGTGGACGTACTGACGGACTTCGTGATGGACCGCGCTCTCGAACGCGTGCGCCGCTGGCTCGACCGCGGCCTGCGGATGTCCATCGCGGTGAACCTCTCCGTCCGGACGCTGGGCGACGAGGACTTCCCGAACCGCGTCGAGGCAGCCCTGGAGCGCCACGACGTGCCGTCGGGGCTGCTGACCTTCGAGCTCACCGAGTCGGGCGTCATGGCCGATCCCGAGCGCGCTCTGCCGGTGCTGCGGCGCCTGCACGCGATCGGCGTCGTGCTGGCGGTCGACGACTTCGGCACCGGCTACTCGTCGCTGGCGTACCTGCGGCAGCTGCCCGTGGACGAGGTGAAGATCGACAAGTCGTTCGTGCTCGGGATGGGCTCGGACCTCGGCGACATGGCCGTGGTCCGGTCGATCGTGGAGCTCGGCCATTCGCTCGGTCTGGTGGTGGTGGCGGAAGGCGTCGAGGACGACGCCGCGCGCGACCAGTTGGTGGGCATGGGCTGCGACGTGGCCCAGGGCTACCTGATCTCCCGGCCGCTCTCCGAAGATCGCTTCGAGGCCTGGCTGCGGGCACGAACCGTGCAGGTCAGGGGTGCTCGCGATGAGACGGTGCTCACGCTGGTGCACTAAAGGCACCCCCGGATTTCGTTCTCGCTGGACCGATGTTGTAGAGTTCTCCTCGCTCGGCAAGAACGAAAGAGCAAGCCCCTTTAGCTCAGTCGGCAGAGCGTCTCCATGGTAAGGAGAAGGTCTACGGTTCGATTCCGTAAAGGGGCTCCACTACTGGCCGCAGTGCTGAGCGCTGCGGCTGTAGTTGTGTAAAGCGGTGTAGCTCAGTTGGTAGAGCAAGCGGCTCATAATCGCTGTGTCGCCGGTTCAAGTCCGGCCACCGCTACGCGAGTGGGCGAGGCATGTCCGCAGAGTGCGCGGACCATACCTCGCTCCGCATGATTTTGGGGGCCAAGCCCCCAAGCCCCCGGAGCGTAGGTTCACCGGGAAGTATGGGCCCTGGTGCGTAGGTGACCGGGGTGTAGGAACCTTGGGCCGCAACTTCGTGGCTCGTCCCCGCCAGGCGGTAAGCCCGCACTGGGTGTTCGGGGCACGTGTGCTCTCAGGAAGGCAAGGACCGTGGCTGCAACCGACGTACGCCCGAAGATCACCCTCGCGTGCGAGGAGTGCAAGCACCGGAACTACATCACCAGGAAGAACCGGCGCAACGACCCGGACCGCCTGGAGATGAAGAAGTTCTGCCCGAACTGCAAGACGCACCGCGCGCACAAGGAAACCCGCTGAGCGCGTAGCAACTCTTCGACGAGGCCCGTCCCACACCGTGGGGCGGGCCTCGTCGCATATAGGCTCCTCCGGTGCCTCTCGACCCCGCTTTCATCGGACGTAGTTATCCGCCGTCGCAGCCGTACGACGTGAGCCGCGAGAAGATCCGCGAGTTCGCCGGGGCGATCGGCGCGACCAGCCCGGCCTACCTCGATGCCGAAGCAGCGAAGGCCTTGGGGCACAGGGACGTCATCGCGCCGCCGACGTTCGCGATCGTCGTGTCGATGAAGACCAACGAGACGGTCATGTTCGACCCGGAGCTGGAGCTCGACTACAGCCGCGTCGTGCACGGCGACCAGAACTTCACCCACCACCGGCCCATCACCGCGGGCGACCAGCTCGTGTGCGTGGCGCACATCGACGCCATCACGTCCCGCATGGGCAACGACATGGTGACCGTGCGGACGGAGATCAGCACGGTCGGCGGCGAGCCCGTCACCACCGCCAGGTCGATGCTCGTCGTGAGGGGAGAAGAAGCATGACCTACGAGGTTGGCACCGAACTGCCGGCGCTGTCCGTGCGCCTCAAGCGCGACGACCTGGTGCGCTACGCGGGCGCGTCGCTGGACTTCAACCCCATCCATTGGAACGAGAAGACGGCCAAGGACGTCGGCCTGCCGGACGTGATCGCGCACGGCATGCTGACCATGGCCGTGGCCTCGCGGATCGTCGCGGAGTGGATCGGCGATCCCGGCGCGATCGTCGAGTACGGCTGCCGCTTCGGCCGGCCCGTCGTGGTGCCCAACGACGACGAGGGCGCGCTCGTCGAGGTGACCGCGAAGGTCACCAAGGACTTCGGAGACGGAACTGTGAAGGTCAACATCAACGCGGCTTTTGACGGCAAGTCGGTGTTGACGGGCGCCTTCGCCCGCGTGCGGATCAGCTGATCTTGTGATCAAGAACACCACCGGACGACCTGGTCCGGTGGTGTTTGCGGTGTTCACGGGAGATTCGGGCCAGGTCGGAGCAGCAGTTGCACGCCCCTGATTCGTCTTCTCGACTCGCATATGGGTAGGCTGTGTGACAGGCCGCTCGGCAAGTGCTTGAGCGGTCTGGTTGGAATGGACGGGGCAGGCTCCCGTACACTTCCTGCTTGGCCAGGGGATCCCACTCGGGGTCTCAAAGGGGTGTAGCTCAACTGGCAGAGCAGCGGTCTCCAAAACCGCAGGTTGCAGGTTCAAGTCCTGTCGCCCCTGCTGTCGAAGCGCGTCATGGGTGGAGTGGAGGCACGGCATGGTCGAGGGCCGCGAGCAGGACCAGCCGGAGGAGCGCGAAGGCGCTGTCCGGCCGTCCACTGCTGCGGCGCGACGTGAGCGTCGTGCCTCCTCCCGCCCGGCCGCCCGCAAGGACGGCAGCAGCGCTGAGTCGAAGAAGAGCGTCGCCAAGTCCGAGGAGTCGGACGAGGACGCGAAGAAGGGTCGCCCGACCAAGACCCGTGATGGGCAGGAGAAGCGTCCCTCGCTGATCGGGCGGGGCTTCCGCTACATCCGCGAGGTCGTCAGCGAACTCCGCAAGGTGATCTGGCCGACGCGCAAGCAGCTGATCACGTACACCGGCGTCGTGATGGTCTTCGTGGTCGTCATGGTTGCGATGGTGTGGGCTCTCGACCTCGGCTTCGGCGCGGCTGTTTTCGAGTTGTTCGGCTGAGCCGGACAGCTGCCGCTGCAATCAGGAAGCGAGATCCACAGTGACCTCCGATAACGGCGTCGACGCCCAGGAGAAGACCGACCTCATCGACGACGAGGTGTCCGAGGACACCGCGGCGGACGAGACGGTCGAGTCGGAGGCTGTGGACTCCGAGGACGTCGCGGACGAGAGCGCCGAGGAGTCCGAAGAGGACGCCGACGTGCTCGCGATCGACGAGACGCCGATCGACGAAGAGCCCGAGGACCCCGCCGAAGAGCTGCGCCAGGCCCTGCGCCGCGCGCCCGGCGACTGGTACGTCGTGCACTCGTACGCCGGTTACGAGAACAAGGTCAAGGCGAACCTCGAGACTCGTATCCACACGCTCGACATGGAGGACTACATCTTCCAGGTCGAGGTGCCGACCGAAGAGGTCACCGAGATCAAGAACGGCCAGCGCAAGCTGGTGCAGCGCAAGGTGCTGCCCGGCTACATCCTGGTCCGCATGGAGCTCACCGACGCGTCCTGGAGCGCCGTCCGCAACACGCCGGGCGTCACCGGGTTCGTCGGAGCCACCTCGAAGCCTTCGCCCCTCACGATCGACGAGGTGCTGAAGTTCCTGCTCCCGCAGCAGGAGCAGAAGCCGGCCGAGGGCAAGAAGGCCGCCACCACCACCGCGTCGAAGCCGACCATCGAGGTCGACTTCGAGGTCGGCGAGTCGGTCACGGTCATGGACGGCCCGTTCGCCACGCTGCCCGCCACGATCAGCGAGGTCAACGCGGACGGCCAGAAGCTGAAGGTCCTGGTGTCGATCTTCGGCCGGGAGACGCCGGTCGAGCTGTCGTTCAGCCAGGTCTCCAAGATCTGAGCGGTTTTCCCTGACCGGAAGGCCGATCGGCCACGCTGCGGCTGGCAGAGCCGCGCGCGGACACTGCAATAACAGGAAGTACGGACAATGCCTCCCAAGAAGAAGAAGCTGTCAGCGATCATCAAGCTGCAGATCAAGGCTGGTGCCGCCAACCCGGCGCCTCCCGTTGGTCCCGCGCTGGGTCAGCACGGCGTCAACATCATGGAGTTCTGCAAGGCCTACAACGCCGCGACCGAGTCGCAGCGCGGTCAGGTCGTGCCGGTTGAGATCTCCGTGTACGAAGACCGCTCGTTCGACTTCAAGCTGAAGACCCCTCCGGCCGCGCGACTCATCCTCGCCGCCGCTGGTGTCGACAAGGGCAGCGGCGAGCCGCACCGCGTCAAGGTCGCCAAGGTGACCATGGAGCAGGTGCGCAGCATCGCGCAGGTCAAGATGGTCGACCTGAACGCGAACGACATCGACCAGGCGGCGAAGATCATCGCCGGCACCGCCCGTTCCATGGGCATCACGGTCGAAGGCTGACCACACCCTCTTTTCTAGCAAGCGTGGGAGAGCCGAGCGCGGCTCATTCACCACGAACTGATCCACGGTAAGGACAGAGCATGAAGCGCAGCAAGGCCTACAAGGCCTCCGCAGAGCTGGTGGACCGGGAGCGGCTGTACTCGCCGCTGGAGGCCACCAAGCTCGCCAAGGAAACTTCCAAGGTGAAGCTCGACGCCACCGTCGAGGTCGCGATTCGCCTCGGCGTCGACCCTCGCAAGGCCGACCAGATGGTCCGCGGCACCGTGAATCTGCCGCACGGTACGGGCAAGACCGCCCGCGTGATCGTCTTCGCAACCGGTGACAAGGCCGCTGAGGCCGAGGCCGCCGGTGCGGACGCTGTCGGCTCCGAGGACCTGATCGAGCGCATCCAGGGTGGCTGGCTCGACTTCGACGCCGCGATCGCGACCCCCGACCAGATGGCGAAGGTCGGTCGTATCGCCCGCATCCTCGGCCCGCGTGGCCTGATGCCGAACCCGAAGACCGGCACCGTGACCCCCGACGTCACGAAGGCCGTCAACGAGATCAAGGGCGGAAAGATCAACTTCCGCGTTGACAAGCAGGCCAACCTGCACTTCGTCATCGGCAAGGTGTCGTTCGACTCCGAGAAGCTGGTCGAGAACTACGCCGCCGCGCTGGACGAGATCCTCCGCGTCAAGCCGTCCGCGGCCAAGGGCCGGTACCTCAAGAAGATCACCGTCTCCACGACGATGGGCCCGGGCATCCCGGTCGACCCGAACCGCACCCGCAACATGCTGGTGGACGAGGCCTGAGCCTCCCGGTTCGCAGCTAGCTTTTGAAAAGGCTCCCGGTTCGCCGGGGGCCTTTTCGCATGTCAGGCCTGGTGTCGCGGGAACGCCTGCCGGTAGTCGTCGAGCAGCCACTGCAGCGGTGTCGTGCCGGTGGTGGCGAGCCATGACGTCTGAAGCGATCACCGTGCTGGGCCTCGGCAACCTCGGACGTGCGCTGGCGGAGGCGTTCCTGCGGGAGGGCCACCCCGTGACGGTCTGGAACCGTTCTGCCGCAAAGGCTTCCGAACTCAAGGTGCCCGGTGCCGTCGGCCACGGCGCAGGGCGTTCCGTTCGCCGCGCTCGACTCGCTCAAGGCGCTCGTCGACCAGCATGTCGACGCCGGGCGCGGACAGGAGAGTCCCGCCCGCGCCGTCGAGTCGCTGGGCGTTGCGTCACAACGGTTTGCGGGCTGACAGCAGGAAGATCGTCACCGAGGCCTGGAAGCCGCCGTCGCGCAGTTCGGCCAGCCAGCGCTCACCGTCCGCACGTTCGATGGCGCCCGCGCGGATCGCCCGTTCCGTGTTGCGGGTGAGGGCGAGGGTGTAGTCCGCCCTGGCGAAGTCGCGCAGCACCGTCGTCGCCGCGCGGACGTCCTCGACCTCGAAGCCCGCCTCCCGCGCCAGGCGCCCGAGCTGCCGGCCGATCGTGGCGTTGCGGACCATGGTCGAGCAGACGAACCGGTTGAACGCCCGGTTCATCTCCAGGTCGCCGTCGACGATCAGGGCGTCCCAGTCGGGTTCGGCGATGCGCAGCAGACCGCCTGGCTTCAGGGCCCGGTGGAGCTCGGCGAGGACGGCGGACGGGCTCTCGACGTGCTGCAACGCGCGGTCCATGCGAGCGCGGTCGGCGGTGCCGTCGTCCACGGGAAGCGCGTGGGCGTCCCCCTGGCGGACCTCCACCTGCGGGTAGTAGTTGAGGAGGCTCCTCGCCGCCGCCACCATCGTCGGGTCCACGTCGACGCCGATGACGCGGCCGGACGTCGTGACCGCGTCGGCCATCACCGGCAGGTCCATGCCGGGGCCGCAGCCGACGTCGAGGACCGTGTCGCCGTGCCTCAGGCCGAGCGAGACGAGGAGCTGGTGCTTGTAGTCACGGCCTAATTCGGCGGCGTCCGCCATGTACTCGACCTTGTCGGGGCTGGGCACCCCCAGTGCGTTTGCCATGCACCCCAATCAACCACAGGTGCTGGGCGACCAGTCGGTGATGACCCAGCCCGCGCCGACCTTCTCCACGACGAACGTGCCCAGGCGCGGGCCGCCCTCGACGGTCAGCGCGCAGGAGTCGATGGTGACCTTGGTGGTCGTCGGGGTCTTGAGCATGTCCGGCGGGAACATCACCTGCTGGTACCTGTCGACGCTGGTGACCTTGGTCTTCAGGTCATTGACCGCGCCGGCGCAATCGCTTGCGCCATAAGCGTTCGCGAACTTCTGACGGGTGTCGTCGCGCAGGAAGAGCGTGCAGGCGCGGGTCGTGTCGGCGAACGACACGTGCTTGTAGAACATGCCGACGGTGCCCTGCAGCCCGGCCGGTGCGGAGAGGCCCTGCGCCGCGCCAGTCACGCCGCCGCTGTCCTGCGCGATGTCGCCGGGGTCGTCCACACCGAAGAAGTGGTTGTAGGCCCACACGGCCGAGAAGACGACGAGCAGGAAGAAGAGCGCGCGCCAGAAGATGCCGCTGCCGAGCACGAGGAGCCACCAGCGCTTGCCGCCGGGTTGCTTCGGGGCCTGCGGCGCCTGGCCTGTCGCCTCCTGGTAGCGCTGGAACTCCTGGAAGCGCTGGAACTCCTGGAACTGCCGCAGCTGCTCCGGGTCCACCGGCGGGGCGGGTGGCTGCGGGGCAGGCGGCTGGCGGGGCGCGAGGTCCTTGCCGGGCTCGTCGGTCACACGTCACATCATGCCGATTTGGAGCCGCAGTACACAGTCGAGTACTGTTTTGGATGGTTCTACCGAAGACCGCAGGTTTTCTCCGCGAGGAGAACGAAGGCCCCGTTGCAACACGGGCGGCCCGCGCAGGGAGGACGAGGCTCAGTTCTTGTGTGACGCCCCGTGCTGCTTGTGCGCGAGGGCGTTTTTGTTGTTTCGGGACCTTCTCCAGGCCGGCGGTCTAACCCAGCCCAGAGAGGAGGCGATCATGGCGAAGCCCACGAAGGTTACGGCGGTCGCTGAGCTTGCGGATCAGTTCCGCACCAGCTCGGCAGCGGTTGTCACTGAGTACCGTGGCCTCTCCATGGCGCAGCTCACCACGCTGCGTCGCGCTCTCGGCGCGGGCACCAAGTACACCGTCGCGAAGAACACGCTGGTCAAGCTGGCCGCTGCGGACGCCGGTGTGGAGGGCCTCGAGGCCCTCCTGTCCGGTCCGACCGCCATCGCGTTCGTCGAAGGCGAGCCCGTCGACGCCGCCAAGGCGATCCGCGACTTCGCGAAGGACAACAAGGCCCTGATCATCAAGGGCGGCTACATGGATGGCCGCCCGCTCTCGGTCGACGAGGTCGCCGCTATCGCGGACCTCGAAAGCCGTGAGGTGCTGCTCGCGAAGCTCGCGGGCGCGATGAAGGGCAACCTGGCCAAGGCTGCGGGTCTGTTCAACGCCCCGGCTTCCCAGGTCGCTCGCCTGGCCGCTGCCCTGCAGGAGAAGAAGGCCGCTGCGGCTCCCGCCGCCGAGGCCGACGCTCCCGCCGAAAGCTGATCACCCAAAGACACGCCCGACGCTTTCGCGCGGGAGATTAGAAAGGAACGCCGATCATGGCGAAGCTCAGCACCGACGAGCTGCTCGACGCGTTCAAGGAGATGACCCTCCTCGAGCTGTCCGAGTTCGTGAAGCAGTTCGAGACGACCTTCGAGGTCACCGCCGCGGCGCCCGTCGCCGTTACGGCTGCCGGCCCCGCGGCCGCCGCCGAAGAGGCCGAGGAGCAGACGGACTTCAACGTCGTCCTCGAGTCCGCGGGCGAGAAGAAGATCCAGGTCATCAAGGTCGTCCGCGAGGTCGTCTCTGGTCTGGGCCTGAAGGAGGCCAAGGAGCTCGTCGAGTCCGCTCCGAAGGCGATCCTCGAGGGCGTGGCCAAGGACGTCGCCGACGCCGCCAAGGAGAAGCTCGAGGCTGCCGGCGCCAAGATCACCGTCAAGTGATCTCAGCCCCTTTGGGGGCTGGCGTTTTGCCTTGTAGTGCTTGAACGGGCGTGCATCCCTTTGTTGGGGTGTGCGCCCGTTTTTGTGTTTTTGGGGCGCGACCAGACCGGTGGTCACCTTGCGTGCCGCGACCGGGCGGGTGGTCACCTTGCGGGCGGCGACCTCGCGTTGCGTGCTTTCCCTGGGGGCTCTGCCCCCAGACCCCGGCAATCTGATCAGGGACCCCACTGCCCTTGCCTTTTGGTAAGGACGGCTCGACTTCGGCTTCGCGGTGATCTGTGTTTGGAGTCACACGGGTCTCGTAAATCCCGGTTGGCAGGCAGTGGTCTAGGTCTTGCTGACCGTTTTGCGAGGTCACCCTGTGTGGTGTTATCTGAACGCAACCGCCGTTAGGCCAACTGGTGAGTAACCTGCCGCGAACGAACTCGTTGCCCAGGTGTGACGCCGATCGCTGCGGCGTCCTCGGGCTTGTGCGGAGGTGCGGATGGGCGTCGAGGTGGTCGTCGAGGGTTTGACCAAGTCCTTCGGCAAGCAGACCATCTGGCAGGACGTCACGCTCACGTTGCCGCCGGGTGAGGTCAGCGTGATGCTCGGGCCATCCGGTACCGGCAAGAGCGTGTTCCTGAAGTCGTTGGTGGGGTTGCTCAAGCCGGAGCAGGGCAAGATCATCATCAACGGCACGGATCTGGTTCGGTGTTCTGAGCACCGGTTGTACGAGATTCGGAAGATGTTCGGCGTGCTGTTCCAGGATGGTGCGTTGTTCGGGTCGATGGACCTGTACGACAACATCGCCTTTCCGTTGCGGGAGCACACTCGCAAGACGGAGGCCGAGGTTCGGCGGATCGTTCTCGAGAAGATGGAGATGGTCGGTCTCGTCGGGGCGGAGAAGAAGCTGCCCGGTGAGATCTCCGGCGGTATGCGCAAGCGGGCTGGGCTCGCGCGGGCTTTGGTGCTCGACCCCGAGATCATTCTGTGCGACGAACCCGACTCCGGGCTGGATCCGGTGCGCACGGCGTACCTCAGCCAGTTGCTGATCGACCTGAACGCCCAGATCGACGCGACCATCCTGATCGTCACGCACAACATCAACATTGCTCGTACCGTGCCGGACAACCTCGGGATGTTGTTCCGGCGCGAGCTTGTCATGTTCGGACCTCGCGAGGTGCTGCTGACCAGCGACGAGCCGGTTGTCGAGCAGTTTTTGAACGGGCGGCGGCTCGGGCCCATCGGCATGTCCGAGGAGAAGGACACGGCGACCATGGCCGCCGAGCAGGCTCATGCGGACGCCGGGCACTCGGACGGCTCCACGTCGGAGGACGTGCGGGGGATCATCCCGCAGATCGAGCCGACGCCGGGGCTGCCGTTCCGGGACGCTGTCCGGCGGCGCAAGGACCGGGTCATGACGATCATCCACCAGCTGCCGCACCAGGCTCAGCAGGGGATCATCGAGAGCCTCACGGCCGAGGAGCAGATGCGGTACGGCGTGCACGCGGGGGCTCCTGCGGCGGCGCCTTTGCCCAGCCCGTGGCCTCGGCAGGGTGGTGTTCTGTGACCACGCAGGCCTCGTTCCCCGGCGCTGGTGCGCTGCGGGAGACAGGGAAGCTGTGCCAGCTCGGGGTCGACGTCGTGCGCACTACGTTCCGGCGGCCGTTCCAGCTTCGCGAGTTCATTCAGCAGAGTTGGTTCATCGTCAGTGTGACGGTGCTGCCTACGGCGCTGGTGTCCATTCCGTTCGGTGCGGTCATCGCGTTGCAGCTCGGGTCGCTTACGCGGCAGATCGGTGCGCAGTCGTTCACGGGTGCGGCCAGTGTGCTCGCGATCATTCAGCAGGCCAGTCCGATCGTGACGGCGCTGCTGATCGCCGGAGCCGGCGGCTCGGCCATCTGTGCGGATCTCGGGTCGCGGAAGATCCGCGAGGAGATCGACGCGATGGAAGTGCTCGGCGTGTCGCCGATCCATCGGCTCGTGGTGCCTCGGGTGCTGGCGGCGATGCTGGTGTCCGTGCTGCTCAACGGCATGGTCAGCGTCGTCGGTGTGATGGGCGGCTACTTCTTCAACGTGATCATGCAGGACGGCACACCCGGCGCCTACCTCGCGAGCTTCAGCGCGCTGGCGCAGCTGCCCGACCTGTGGATCAGCGAGTTGAAGGCACTGATCTTCGGGTTCATCGCGGGCATCGTCGCCGCTTACCGAGGCCTCAACCCGGCCGGTGGGCCCAAGGGCGTGGGTGACGCGGTGAACCAGGCCGTGGTCATCACGTTCCTGCTGCTGTTCTTCGTCAACTTCGTCCTCACCACGATCTACCTGCAGGTCGTACCCGCGAAGGGGAGCTGATGGCGAACAAGGTGCTGTCCACCCTCGACGGTTTCGGCGACCAGCTGTCGTTCTACATCAAGGCGCTGGCCTGGACGCCGCGCGCGCTCAGGCGGTACTCCAAGGAGACGATGCGGCTGCTGGCCGAGGTCAGCTTCGGCTCGGGAGCGCTCGCGGTCATCGGCGGCACGATCGGCGTGATGGTCGGGCTCAGCGTGTTCACCGGGACCGTGGTCGGCCTTCAGGGCTTCACTGCGCTGAACCAGATCGGCACGTCGGCGTTCGCCGGGTTCGTGTCGGCCTACTTCAACACCCGTGAGATCGCGCCGCTCGTGGCCGGGCTGGCGTTGTCGGCGACCGTCGGGTCCGGGTTCACGGCGCAGCTGGGTGCCATGCGGATCTCCGAGGAGATCGACGCGCTGGAGGTCATGGGCATCCCCAGCCTGCCGTTCCTGGTCACCACGCGGATCATCGCCGGGTTCGTCGCGATCATCCCGCTGTACGTGATCGGCCTGCTGACGAGCTATCTGGCCGCCAGAACGATCACCGTGGAGTTCTACGGGCAGTCGGCGGGCACGTACGACCACTACTTCAACCTGTTCCTACCCCCGATCGACGTGCTCTGGTCGTTCGGCAAGGTGCTGATCTTCGCGGTCGTGATCATCATGACCCACTGCTACTACGGCTACCGCGCGTCCGGCGGTCCGGCCGGCGTCGGGGTGGCGGTCGGGCGCGCGGTGCGGACCGCGATCGTCACGACGGCGCTGCTCGACTTCTTCCTGAGCCTCGCGATCTGGGGCGCGACGACGACGGTGAGGATCGCCGGATGAAGAAACGCGTGCTGGGCATCGCCTTTCTCCTCGCGATCGCCATGTTCCTGTCGCTCACGGTGGCGCTCTACAAGGACGTCTTCAGCGACTACGTGAAGGTCACGCTCAAGACCGACCACATCGGCAACCAGCTGATGACCGCGAGCGACGTCAAGGTGCGCGGGCTGATCGTCGGGTCGGTGAAGGCCATCCGTACCAGCGGGGACGGCGCCGAGCTGGAGCTGGCGCTGGAGCCGGACAAGGTCGGGCAGATCCCGGCGAACGTCAGCGCGCGCCTGCTGCCCAAGACGTTGTTCGGCGAGCGGTACGTGAACCTCGTGCTGCCGCAGCAGAAGAGCGCGGCCATCACGCAGGGCGCCGTCATCGAGCAGGACCGGACGAGCAGCGCGATCGAGCTCGAACGCGTGCTGGGCAACCTGATGCCGGTGCTGCAGGCGATCCAGCCGGAGAAGCTCGCCACCACGCTGACGGCGTTGTCGCAGGCGCTCGACGGACGGGGCAAGCCGCTCGGCGAGACCCTGGTGTCGCTGGACGCCTATCTCGGCGAGCTCAACCCGCAGCTGCCCGCGCTGAAGGAGAACATCTCCAAGCTCGCGGACGTCGCGAACGTCTACTCCGACGCCGCGCCGGACCTGTTGCAGGCGCTCAACGACATGACCACGACGACCAAGACCGTCGTCGACCAGCGTGAGAACCTGCTGGCGCTCTACGGCTCGCTGACCACGACGTCACAGGACGTCACCAGCTTCGTCACGGTCAACAAGAACAACATCATCGCGCTCGCCGACACCAGCCGGCCGACGCTGGAGCTGCTCGCGAAGTACGCGCCCGAGTACCCGTGCCTGCTCAAGGGGCTCACGGAGTTCCAGCCGATCATCAGCAAGGCGTTCGGCGAGGGCACCGACGAGCCGGGCCTGCACATCACGCTGGAGATCACGCAGAACCGCGGCAAGTACAAGCCGAACCTCGACGAGCCCGAGTACAAGGACAAGCGCGGACCCCGCTGCTACGACCTGATCCCGCGGCCGAACCCGTTCCCGCAGTACCCGCCGGAGGGTCCGGTGCAGGACGGGGCGAGCTCGCCGCCGCCCGCCCGCGTCGCGAACGACGGGATCCTGCCGCCGGCCAACGCCGGCAACGTGACCGTGCCGCAGTCCGCTGACGTGCTGCGGCTCGCCAACTCGCCGGAGGAGGCCAGGTTGATCGCGGCGCTCTTCGGTCCGCGCGTCGGCGTCGACCCGCGGGACATGCCCGGCTGGTCGAGCCTGCTGCTCGGGCCACTGGTTCGCGGAACGGAGGTGACCGTCAAGTGAAGGGACTGCTGGCCCCGCTGCTCAAGCTGATCGCCTTCGCGGTGGTCACGATCCTCGCCACGTCGTTGCTCGCGGTCACCATCGCCAACGTGAACCTGGCCAGTGCCACCGAGTACAAGGCCCAGTTCACCGACGTCACCGCGCTGAACGAAGGTGACGACATCCGTATCGCCGGTGTGCGCGTCGGGCAGGTCGACGCGATCAAGGTCGTCGACCGCAAGACCGCCGAGGTGGCGTTCTCGATCGACGGCGACCGCAAGCTGCCGGAGGCGGTGACCGCGACGATCAAGTACCGCAACCTGGTGGGGCAGCGGTACATCGCGCTGGAGTCCGGCACCGGTGACACCAAGGCGGTGCTGGCCGAGGGCGGCACGATCCCGTTGGAACGCACGAAGGCCGCGCTCGACCTCACCGTGCTGTTCAACGGCTTCAAGCCGCTCTTCCAGGCCCTGTCGCCGGAGGACGTGAACAAGCTGTCGTTCGAGATCATCCAGGTGCTGCAGGGCGAAGGCAGCACGATCGACAGCCTGCTGCAACACACGGCCTCGCTGACCAGCACGCTGGCGGGCAAGGACAAGGTGATCGGCGAGGTCGTCGACAACCTCAATACCGCGCTGGAGACCGTGAACTCGCGCGACGAGGACTTCAACAACCTCGTGATCACGTTGCAGACGCTGGTCTCCGGGCTCGCGCAGGACCGTCAGCCGATCGGTGAGGCGATCACCGCGCTCGGTGACCTGACCCAGGCCACCTCCGGCCTGCTGGAGCAGGGCCGCGAGCCGTTGAAGAACGACATCGCGCAGCTCGGCATCGTCTCGAAGACGCTGGGCGACAACGAGGTGCTCGTCGACCGGATGCTGCAGGGCCTGCCCAACAAGCTGGAGACGATCACGCGGACCGCGACCTACGGTTCGTGGTTCAACTTCTTCCTCTGCGAGGGCACCGGCCAGATCGCGGTGCCGCCGGTCATCCCCGATCCGATTCCGATCACGGCGCTGCCGGTGACCCAACAGAGGTGCCGCCGATGAGAACGAGCAACCCGATCAGGACCGGCGCGGTCAGCCTGACGCTGATCGTCCTGCTGTTGCTGGCCGCGTTCTACTCCGACGACCTGCCGATCGTCGGCGGCGGCACGAGCTACGCCGCTGACTTCAGCGAGGCCGCGGGGCTGGTGCCGGGCAACGAGGTCCGCGTCGCCGGCGTGAAGGTCGGCAAGGTCACCAAGGTCAAGCTCAACGGTGACAAGGTGCGGGTGACGTTCAAGGTCAAGGACGCCTGGGTGGGCGACCGGACGACCGCGATGATCCGCATCAAGACGTTGCTGGGGCAGAAGTTCCTGGCGCTGGACCCGCAGGGCATCCAGCCGCTGTCGCCCGGCGACCCGATTCCCAAGGAACGCACGCTCGCGCCGTACGACGTGAACGAGGCGTTCAACGGGCTCGCGACCACCGTCGGCCAGATCGACACCAAGCAACTCGCGGACAGCTTCACGGTCCTCTCGGACACCTTCAAGAACTCGCCGGAGCACGTCCGGGGCGCGCTGGACGGCCTGTCCGCGTTGTCCAAGACGATCTCCTCGCGCGACGAGCAGCTGGCGAAGTTGCTGGACAACACCAGGCAGCTGACCAAGACGCTGGCCGACCGCAACGCCGAGTTCGAGAAGCTGCTGTCGGACGGCAACCTGCTGCTCGGCGAGCTGCGCAAGCGCCGCGAGGCGATCAGCGCGTTGCTGACCGGCACGCGGAACCTCTCCCGTGAGCTGAGCGGACTCGTGACCGACAACCAGAACCAGCTCAAGCCGGCGTTGGAACAGCTCGGCCGGGTCACCACGATCCTGCAGCGCAACCAGGACAACCTCGACCGCAGCCTCGCGCTGATGGCGCCGTTCTACCGGGTGTTCGCGAACACCCTGGGCAACGGTCGTTGGTTCGACACCTACATCTGCGGTCTGCTGCCGCCCTCGGTGAACCTCGGCGTCGTCGGGTTCAACGAGGAAGGCTGCCTGCCTCCGGGGGTGCAGCGATGACTACAGCTGCTCACAGCAAAGTCGGCCGGTTCATCGCCATCGCGTGCGTGCTCGCGCTGGTCGTGACGGCCGGGCTCTGGTGGGTCTTCAACGGCATGAACGGACGCAAGGTCACCGCGCACTTCGCGGCGGCCGTCGGCGTTTATCCCGGCGGTGACGTGCGGATCCTCGGCGTGAAGGTCGGCACGATCGACGAGGTCACGCCCGAGGGCAAGACCGTGAAGGTCGTGTTCACCGTCGACCGCGACGTGCGGGTGCCGGAGAACGCGCAGGCCGTCGTGGTCTCGCCGAGCGTGGTCAGCGACCGGTACGTGCAGCTCGCGCCCGCCTACACCGGCGGGCCGATGCTGGGCGAGAACGCCGTGATCCCGCGCGAGCGCACCGCGACGCCGGTCGAGCTGGACGAGCTGTACTCGTCGCTCGACAAGCTCACGACCGCGCTGGGGCCCAACGGTGCGAACGCCGACGGGGCGTTGGCGGACCTGCTGAACTCGGCGGCTCGCAACCTCGAAGGCAACGGCCAGGCGCTCAACGACACGTTGAAGAACCTGGGCCAGGCCACGCGCACCCTGTCCGGGTCCAAAGAGGACCTGTTCGCCACGGTCGACAACCTGCAGAAGTTCACCGCGATGCTGGCCGCGAACGACAGCCAGGTGCGCGACTTCAACAGGCAGCTCGCGGACGTGTCGAAGATGCTGGCCGACGAACGCGGTGACCTCGGCGCGGCGCTGTCGGAGCTCGCGACCGCGCTGGGGCTGGTGCAGGGGTTCATCAAGGACAACCGCGAGGTGCTCAAGTCCAATGTGGACAAACTTGCCTCGATCACGCAGGTGCTCGTGAACCAGCGGGCCGCGCTGGCGGAGACGCTCGACGTCGCTCCGCTGGCCCTGGGCAACCTGCAGAACTCCTACAACGCGGCGTCCGGCACGCTCGACACCCGCGCGAACATCAACGAGCTGAACCAGCCGCCGATCGTGCTGATCTGCAAGCTGATCCAGCAGGCGTCGCCGAACAACGTGCCGCCGATCCTCGCGCAGACGTGCAAGCAGCTGGAGCCGATCCTGACCGGCGTGGTGCCGCTGAAGCCGCCGGCCGAGGTCATCAGCGACCTCAACGCGGGCAAGCTGCCGTTGCCCCTGCCGCTCGCGGGGGTGCCCCAGTGAGGAAGCTGGCCGTGGTTCTTTCCGCGCTCCTGCTCACCGGCTGCGGCTCGGGCGGGTTCGACGGCGTCTACAACATGCCGTTGCCGGGCGGTGCCGACATCGGTGATCACCCGTACCGGGTCAAGGCGCAGTTCAAGGACGTTCTCGACCTGGTGCCGCAGGCCGGCGTGAAGGTCAACGACGTGCCGGTCGGACGGGTCGAGAAGATCGACCTGGGTGCCGACGGCTGGACCGCCGAGGTGACCATGCTGGTCAACGGCGACGTCCAGTTGCCCGCGAACGCCTTTGCGAAGCTGCGCCAGTCCGCGTTGCTCGGCGAGAAGTTCGTCGAGCTGGGCAAGCCTCCCAAGAATGATCAAACGCAGCCTGCGGTGGGCAAGCTCGCCGACAACGCCGTGATCCCGCTGGACAGGACGAACCGCAACCCCGAGGTCGAAGAGGTTTTCGGGGCGTTGTCGATGCTGCTCAACGGCGGTGGTGTCGCTCAGTTGCAGAACATCACCAAGGAGCTCAACGCGGCGATGGAGGGCAACGAGCAGGAGATCCGCTCGTTGCTGGGCAACCTCAACACGTTCGTCGGGGAGCTCGACAAGCACAAGGCGGAGATCGTCCGCGCGCTCGACTCGATGAACCGGCTGGCGGGGACCCTGGCGCAGCAGCGCGACAAGATCGCGGTGGCGCTGACGGACCTGGAGCCCGGCCTGAAGGTGCTGGCCGAGCAGCGCACGCAGCTCGTGACGTTGCTGCAGTCGTTGGACAAGCTCTCCGACGTCGCCACGGACACGATCAACAGGAGCCGTGACGACATCGTGGCGGACCTGAAGGCGTTGCAGCCGACGCTGACGAAGCTCGTCGAGTCGGGGCAGAACCTGCCGAAGTCGCTGGAACTGCTGCTGACCTACCCGTTCCCGGACGAGGCGGTCGACGGCATCAAGGGCGACTACACCAACGCGTTCATCGACCTCGACCTGAACCTGGGCACGGTGCTCGACAACCTCAGTAGGTCGCGGCAGTCGCCGCTCGACTCGCTGATCCCGTCGCAGGGAACGCCGTTGCCGATGCCGAACATCCCGCTGCCGACCCCGGGGCAGGACACCGGGTCCGGGCTGGGCGACGTGCTCGGCGGTCTGCTGGGAGGTGGTCGCAAGTGATCACGCGGGGAACCAAGCTCAAGATCGGCGCGTTCGTGGTCGTCGCGTTGCTGGGCGTGTCCTACGTCAGCGCGACGTACGTCGGTCTGTTCAAGTCGTCGGCGACGGTCGTGACGATGCAGCTCGCCGACTCCGGTGGCATCTTCACCAACGCCGAGGTCACCTACCGCGGCGTCCCGATCGGCCGGGTCGGTCAGCTACGGCTGACCTCGGACGGCATCGAGGTCGACCTGGAGCTGGACGCGGACGCGCCTCGCGTGCCCTCCGCGACCGAGGCCGTGGTGGCCAACCGGTCGGCGGTGGGCGAGCAGTACGTGGACCTGCGGCCGAAGAGCGACGGTGCTCCGTACCTGGAGTCAGGTTCGGTCATCCCGCGCTCGGCCACGAAGACGCCGCCCCCGGTCGACGGACTGCTGTCGAACCTGGACGCCTTCGCGTCGTCGGTGCCCACGGACTCGTTGAAGATCGTGGTCGACGAGCTGCACACGGCGTTCAGCGGGACCGGCGGCGACCTGCAGGTGCTGATCGACAACACCGCGGCGTTCACGGCGGCCGCTCGCGAGCACCTGCCGCAGACCACGCGGCTGTTGCAGGACGGGCGGATCGTGCTGGCCACGCAGGCCGCGTCCGGTGGCGCCATCCGGTCGTTCAGCGGAGACCTGCGGTTGCTCGCCGAGCAGCTCAAGGCCTCCGACGGCGACCTGCGGCGGTTGATCGTGGCCGTGCCGCCGGCGTCCGAGCAGGTGTCGGCGTTGCTCAAGGAGAGCGGGCCGAACCTCGGGGTGGTCTTCGCGAACCTGCTGACCACGTCGAACATCCTCGTGACCAGGCGTGATGGTTTGGAACAGATCGCGGTGACGTATCCCATCGCCGTCGGTGGCGGGTTCTCCGTGGCGCCGGGTGACGGGACGGCGCACTTCGGGCTGGCCTTGAACGTGTTCGACCCGATGCCGTGCACCGTCGGATACGAGGGCACGACGATTCGTTCCGGTAACGACACCTCTGCTGCACCGCTGAACACGCAGGCGTACTGCGCTCTCGCGCGCGGGTCGGCGACCTCGGTGCGAGGCTCGCAGAATGCGCCATATGGTGGAACGCCGACCACGCCGGTCGGCAACGCGACGACCCAGCCGGGTCAGGAGCAGACGGGGCAGACCGCCGGGCCGGAGGTGCCGTTGCTGACGTCGCTGGGCCAGCTGCTGGGCTTGCCGGAGGGAAAGAAGTAGTGCGGATCTTCACGGTGGTCGCCGCGGTACTGGCGGTGCTGACGTTCGGCTTCGCCGCGTACTCGGGCGTGGCCTGGTACTCGGCGTCGCACTCGTCCGAGTCGTCGTTCGCCGCGGCGCGCGACGAGGCCCTGCGGTCGGGTCAGGTCGGCGTCACGAACTTCCTGACCCTCGACTACAAGAAGGTCGACGAGGACCTGCAGCGCTGGCTCAACTCGTCGACCGGCGACCTGCGCGCCGAGATCGACAAGGACAAGGACTCGCGCAAGAAGCAGCTGGTCGACGCCAAGTCCGTGACGACGTCGAAGGTGCTGGACGCCGCGATCACCGAGCTGGACGACCGCGCCGGCAGCGCGTCGATGATCGCCGTGGTCGAGAGCACCGTGACGCCCGACGGCGGCCAGAAGGTCACCAAGATCAACCGGTACCTGACCAAGCTCACCCGCACCGAGGACGGCTGGAAGCTGAGCCAGCTGGGTCCGCTGCGGTCAGGCGTCTGATCCGGCCAGAGCTGATTGGAACGAGTGCACGTGCCCCCATCCCGCCGCCGCCCCATCCCCACGCCGCCCGCCGGAGGCCGTCCCAAGGTCGCCGGCCTGAACCGGCGCGCGTCCGCCGAGCACGCGGCAGAGCCTGCCGTGGAGCCCGCTGCCGAGGCCGTGGTCGAGGACGTGACGCCGGAGGTCGTGCCCGACCCGGTGGCCGAAGAGGCAGACCTCAAGGCGCCGGAGGCGGTCAAGTGGACGCCGCCCCCCATCAAGTCGCTCGTTCTGAAGCCGGCCGCCCAGAAGGAGCCTGCCGACGAGGCCGAGCCGGTCACCGGGACGACCAGCCTGAAGGACGGCTGGGTGCTCCCGGTGGCGCTGCTCCTGGTCGCGGTGCTGCTGGGCGGCCTGGGCACGTTCTTCCTGGTGAAGTCGCGCTCGGTGTCCTACGACGCCGCCCTGGTCGACTCGGCCACCACCTCGGCGGTCAACGGCCAGGTCCGTGAGGCCGTGGAGAAGGCGTTCTCGTACAACTTCGCCGACGTCGAGTCCACCGAGAAGGCCGCCAAGGAACTGCTCACGGGCAAGGCCCTGTGCCAGTACAACGCCGTGTTCGGCCCCGTGAAGGAGGTCGCGCCGCAGCAGAAGCTGATCGTGACCGTCCGCGTGGTGTCATCAGCCGTGTCGTCGCTCAAGGACGACCGCGCCACCGTGCTCGTGTTCGCCGACCAGGTCACCACCCGCACCACCGACAACCAGTCGGGCGGCGGCACCGCCATGCTCCGCGTGAGCGCGGTCGACGACGGCGGCCGGTGGAAGATCGACAACATGGAGATGTTCGGCGCCACGGTGGATCAGAACCGCCAACTCGAGGGCTGCTGAACCGCACGCGCGTCCCGATCGTTTGGCTCGGGCCGGTGTCGGGTACCCGATCTTCGTCCCCTAAGATCAACTTCGCCGCGAGGACGTCACAGGAGCCCCGGATGCACCGTGGACACGTCCTCCGCCAGCCCTGACACGCGTGATCTCGATCACACAAATCTCGTGGCGCTCTGTAAGTCCACTTGAGGCCGTCAACTTCCCGCCAAAACGGCCGCACACGTGTTTGTGCAGGTCAAATGGGTGACCCCGAGTAAACAACGCTCCATCCAGAGGGTGGATCGAGCCGCAACATCTTGACTGCGCGCTCATGCAGGGTCACTCTGTCGGTGAGCAACAGGAGGGTCCTTCCAGGTGCCTCTCGACAGTCGCCGTGCGCGTGGCTAGACTGCCCCTTTGCGCTGCCCATTTTCCGCTTGCCCTTCGCCGAGAGCGTGGATTAGTCGAGCAGCGCCGCACCCTTGACAGCCGTGCTAGTTCGCTCTAGCCAGCTATTTGTCCCTGGAAGGACGCATCTTGGCGATCTCTCGCGCGACCAAGGCCACTGCTGCGACCAACTCCACGTCGGGGATCCCTGGAGCGCCGAAGCGGGTTTCGTTCGCGAAGATTAACGAGCCGCTTTCGACGCCCAACCTGCTTGACCTGCAGATCCAGTCCTTTGAGTGGCTGACCGGCGACGAGGCGTGGTTCCAGCGCCGCGTCGACGCCGGCGACGAGACCCCGACGGGCGGCCTCGAAGAGGTCCTCAACGAGATCTCGCCGATCGAGGACTTCTCCGGCTCCATGTCACTGTCCTTCACCGACCCACGCTTCGACGAGGTCAAGGCCTCGACCGAAGAGTGCAAGGACAAGGACATGACGTACGCGGCACCGTTGTTCGTCACGGCGGAGTTCACCAACCACACCACTGGCGAGATCAAGAGCCAGACGGTGTTCATGGGTGACTTCCCGATGATGACGAACAAGGGCACGTTCATCATCAACGGCACCGAGCGCGTGGTGGTCTCCCAGCTCGTGCGCTCGCCCGGTGTGTACTACGACACCGCGGTCGACAAGACGACCGACAAGGACGTCTTCAGCGTCAAGATCATCCCGTCCCGGGGTGCTTGGCTGGAGTTCGACGTCGACAAGCGCGACACCGTCGGTGTCCGCATCGACCGGAAGCGTCGCCAGCCGGTGACGGTGCTGTTGAAGGCTCTGGGCTGGAGCACGGAGCAGATTCGCGAGCGGTTCGCGTTCAGCGAGACGTTGCTGACCACGCTCGAGAAGGACCACACCGCGGGTACCGACGAGGCGTTGCTCGACATCTACCGCAAGCTGCGTCCGGGCGAGCCGCCGACGAAGGAGTCGGCGCAGGCCCTGCTGGAGAACCTGTTCTTCAAGGACAAGCGCTACGACCTGGCGAAGGTTGGCCGTTACAAGGTCAACAAGAAGCTGGGCCTGGACACCGAGATCAACACCGGTGTCCTCACCGAGGACGACATCGTCACGACGATCGAGTACCTCGTTCGCCTGCACGCCGGTGAGACGATGATGGACGCCGCCGCCGGTGGCGACGTGCCCGTCGAGGTCGACGACATCGACCACTTCGGCAACCGTCGTCTGCGCACGGTGGGCGAGCTGATCCAGAACCAGATCCGCGTCGGTCTGTCCCGCATGGAGCGCGTCGTCCGCGAGCGCATGACCACGCAGGACGTCGAGGCCATCACGCCGCAGACCCTGATCAACATCCGCCCCGTCGTGGCGGCGATCAAGGAGTTCTTCGGCACCTCGCAGCTGTCGCAGTTCATGGACCAGACCAACCCGCTCGCGGGTCTGACCCACAAGCGCCGCCTGTCGGCGCTGGGTCCCGGTGGTCTGTCCCGTGAGCGCGCCGGCATGGAGGTCCGCGACGTCCACCCGTCGCACTACGGCCGCATGTGCCCGATCGAGACGCCGGAAGGCCCGAACATCGGCCTGATCGGTTCGCTCTCGAGCTACGCGCGGGTCAACCCGTTCGGCTTCATCGAGACGCCGTACCGCAAGGTCGTCGAGGGCCGGGTCACCGACAAGATCGACTACCTCACCGCGGACGAGGAAGACCGCTACGTCAAGGCGCAGGCGAACTCGCCGACCGACGACGAGGGCAACTTCACCGACGACCGCGTCCTGGTCCGCAAGAAGGGCGGCGAGGTCGAGTTCATCGACCCGACCGACGTCGACTACATGGACGTCTCGCCGCGCCAGATGGTGTCGGCCGCGACCGCCATGATCCCGTTCCTCGAGCACGACGACGCGAACCGCGCCCTGATGGGTGCGAACATGCAGCGTCAGGCCGTGCCGCTGCTCCGCTCCGAGTCGCCGCTCGTCGGCACCGGCATGGAGCTGCGTGCCGCCGTCGACGCCGGTGACGTCGTAGTCGCGAAGAAGACGGGTGTGGTCGAGGAGGTCTCCGCCGACTACATCACCGTCATGGCCGACGACGGTGCGCGCAACACCTACGCGCTGCACAAGTTCCGTCGCTCGAACCAGGGCACCTGCATCAACCAGAAGCCCATCGTGAACGAGGGCGACCGGATCGAGGCGGGTCAGGTCCTGGCCGACGGTCCTTGCACCGAGAACGCCGAGATGGCGCTCGGCAAGAACCTGCTCGTGGCGATCATGCCGTGGGAAGGCCACAACTACGAGGACGCGATCATCCTGTCGCAGCGCCTCGTGCAGGACGACGTTCTCACCTCGATCCACATCGAGGAGCACGAGATCGACGCCCGCGACACGAAGCTCGGCGCCGAGGAGATCACCCGGGACATCCCGAACGTCTCCGAAGAGGTCCTGGCCGACCTGGACGAGCGCGGCATCATCCGCATCGGTGCCGAGGTCCAGCCCGGCGACATCCTCGTCGGCAAGGTCACGCCCAAGGGCGAGACCGAGCTGACGCCCGAGGAGCGCCTGCTCCGCGCGATCTTCGGTGAGAAGGCGCGCGAAGTGCGCGACACCTCGCTGAAGGTGCCGCACGGTGAGTACGGCAAGGTCATCGGCATCCGCGTCTTCTCGCGTGAGGACGACGACGAGCTGCCTCCGGGCGTGAACGAGCTCGTCCGCGTCTACGTGGCCCAGAAGCGCAAGATCCAGGACGGCGACAAGCTCGCCGGCCGCCACGGCAACAAGGGCGTCATCGGCAAGATCCTCCCCGCGGAGGACATGCCGTTCCTCGAGGACGGCACGCCGGTCGACATCATCCTGAACACGCACGGTGTGCCGCGGCGTATGAACATCGGCCAGGTGCTGGAGACCCACCTCGGGTGGATCGCCAAGCAGGGCTGGAGCATCAACGGGGACCCGGACTGGGCGAAGAACCTGTCCGAGGACCTGATGGATGTCGAGCCCGGCACCAAGACCGCGACCCCCGTGTTCGACGGCGCGAAGGAAGAGGAGATCACGGGCCTGCTCGGCTCGACGATCCCGAACCGCGACGGCGAGCGCATGGTCAAGGAGAACGGGAAGGCGCAGCTCTTCGACGGCCGCTCCGGCGAGCCGTACCCGTTCCCCGTGTCGGTCGGCTACATGTACATCCTGAAGCTGCTGCACCTGGTGGACGACAAGATCCACGCGCGTTCGACCGGTCCGTACTCGATGATCACGCAGCAGCCGCTGGGTGGTAAGGCGCAGTTCGGTGGTCAGCGCTTCGGTGAGATGGAGTGCTGGGCGATGCAGGCGTACGGCGCCGCATACACCCTGCAGGAACTTCTCACCATCAAGTCCGACGACGTGCTTGGCCGCGTGAAGGTCTACGAGGCCATCGTCAAGGGCGAGAACATCCCGGAACCCGGTATCCCGGAGTCCTTCAAGGTGCTGCTCAAGGAGCTGCAGTCGCTCTGCCTCAACGTCGAGGTGCTGTCTTCGGACGGTGCCGCGATCGAGATGCGCGACGGCGACGACGAAGACCTGGAGCGCGCGGCCGCGAACCTCGGCATCAACCTGTCGAGGTCCGAGTCGCCCTCCGTGGACGACGTCGTCAACTAGTCACCTCGCAGGCCGGTGAAGGGGATGCCTCCCGCGTCCCCTTCACCGGCCCTCCGACCAGCTCCTTTTGCCACCGATCCAAAAAAGGGGAAGAGAGTAGACGTGCTCGACGTCAACTTCTTCGATGAGCTCCGTATCGGTCTCGCGACCGCGGACGACATCCGCCAGTGGTCCTTTGGCGAGGTCAAGAAGCCCGAGACCATCAACTACCGCACGCTCAAGCCGGAGAAGGACGGCTTGTTCTGCGAAAAGATCTTCGGTCCCACCCGGGACTGGGAGTGCTACTGCGGCAAGTACAAGCGCGTGCGCTTCAAGGGCATCATCTGTGAGCGCTGCGGCGTCGAGGTGACCCGTGCGAAGGTGCGTCGTGAGCGCATGGGCCACATCGAGCTCGCCGCTCCGGTCACGCACATCTGGTACTTCAAGGGCGTCCCCAGCCGGTTGGGCTACTTGCTCGACCTGGCCCCCAAGGACCTCGAGAAGATCATCTACTTCGCCGCCTACGTCATCGTGGGCGTGAACGCAGAGCTGCGCCACAACGACCTGCCGACGCTCGAGAGCGAGATGCAGGTCGAGCGCAAGCGCGTCGAGAACCGCCGCGACGCCGACGTGGAGGCCCGCGCCCAGAAGCTCGAGGCCGACCTGGCCGAGCTCGAGGCCGAGGGTGCCAAGTCCGACGTGCGCCGCAAGGTCAAGGAGGGTGGCGAACGTGAGATGCGCCAGCTCCGCGACCGCGCCCAGCGCGAGCTGGACCGCCTCGACGAGATCTGGTCCACGTTCACCAAGCTGGACAAGGCCCAGCTGATCGCGGACGAGCTGCTCTACCGCGAGCTCTACGACCGCTACGGCGACTACTTCACCGGTGCCATGGGCGCGGAGGCCATCCAGAGGCTCCTGGGTGACTACGACGTCGACGCCGAGTCCGAGGTCCTGCGCGAGACGATCCGCAGCGGCAAGGGCCAGAAGAAGCTGCGTGCGCTCAAGCGCCTCAAGGTCGTTGCCGCCTTCCAGGCGACCCGCAACAACCCGCAGGGCATGGTCCTGGACTGCGTCCCGGTCATCCCGCCGGACCTGCGCCCGATGGTGCAGCTCGACGGTGGCCGTTTCGCGACGTCCGACCTGAACGACCTGTACCGCCGCGTCATCAACCGCAACAACCGGTTGAAGCGACTGATCGACCTCGGCGCGCCCGAGATCATCGTCAACAACGAGAAGCGGATGCTGCAGGAGGCCGTCGACGCACTGTTCGACAACGGCCGCCGCGGCCGCCCGGTCACCGGTCCCGGTAACCGCCCGCTGAAGTCGCTGTCCGACCTGCTCAAGGGCAAGCAGGGCCGGTTCCGCCAGAACCTGCTCGGCAAGCGCGTCGACTACTCCGGCCGTTCGGTCATCGTGGTCGGCCCGCAGCTCAAGCTGCACCAGTGCGGTCTGCCCAAGCAGATGGCCCTGGAGCTCTTCAAGCCGTTCGTGATGAAGCGGCTCGTCGACCTCAACCACGCGCAGAACATCAAGTCCGCCAAGCGGATGGTCGAGCGTGCGCGCCCGGCCGTGTGGGACGTGCTGGAAGAGGTCATCACCGAGCACCCGGTGCTGCTCAACCGCGCACCCACGCTGCACCGCCTCGGCATCCAGGCCTTCGAGCCCCAGCTGGTCGAGGGCAAGGCCATCCAGCTGCACCCGCTGGTCTGTGAGGCGTTCAACGCCGACTTCGACGGTGACCAGATGGCAGTCCACCTGCCGCTGTCCGCCGAGGCGCAGGCCGAGGCCCGCGTCCTGATGCTGTCGTCGAACAACATCCTGTCCCCGGCGTCCGGCAAGCCGCTGGCCATGCCGCGTCTGGACATGGTGACGGGTCTGTACCACCTGACCCGGCACAAGATCGGCGACATCGGCGAGGGTCACTCCTACTCGTCGTCCGCCGAGGCCCTGATGGCGTTCGACCGCAAGGTCCTGGGCCTGCAGTCGATGGTGAAGATCCGCGTCTCCGACAAGAACCCGCCCAAGGGGCAGGAGCCGGAGGGCTGGGAGCCCGGTCAGCCGTGGCTCGCGGAGACCACGCTGGGTCGCGTGCTGTTCAACGAGATCCTGCCGCAGGACTACGCCTTCATCAACGAGGTCATGCCCAAGAAGCGGCAGGCCGTGATCATCAACGACCTCGCCGAGCGGTACCCGATGGTCACCGTCGCCCGGACGCTGGACAAGCTGAAGGACGCCGGTTTCTACTGGGCCACCCGCTCCGGCGTGACGGTCGCGATCTCGGACGTCCTCGTGCCGGCCGCGAAGCAGGACATCCTCGAGGAGCACGAGCGCCTCGCGGACGCGGTGGAGAAGCGCTACCAGCGCGGTCAGCTCTCGCACGACGAGCGCAACTCCGAGCTGGTCAAGGTGTGGACCAAGGCCACCGAGCAGGTCCACGAGATCATGGAAGACAACTTCCCCGAGGACAACTCGATCCGTGTCATCGTGCAGTCCGGCGCCGCCGGCAACATGACGCAGGTCCGTTCGCTCGCGGGTATGCGTGGTCTCGTCACCAACCCGAAGGGTGAGTACATCCCGCGCCCGATCAAGAACTCGTTCCGCGAGGGCTTGTCGGTGCTGGAGTACTTCATCGCGACGCACGGTGCCCGTAAGGGTCTGGCCGACACCGCCCTGCGTACCGCCGACTCGGGTTACCTGACCCGTCGTCTGGTGGACGTCTCGCAGGACGTCATCATCCGCGAGGTCGACTGCGGCACCACCCGTGGTGTGCAGATGATCGTCGGCGAGCAGCTGGGCGACAAGGTCGGTCTGCACGAGTTCGCGCAGACGTCGGTCTACGCCCGCACGGTGGCGGACGACATCACCGACGCCCAGGGCAACCTGGTCCTGAACCGCGGCGACGACCTCGGCGACCCGGCGCTCGCGTCGCTGGTCGAGGCCGGCATCGTCCGCGTGAAGGTCCGCTCGGTGCTGACCTGCGAGTCCGCGGTCGGCGTGTGCGCGTCCTGCTACGGCCGCTCGATGGCCACCGGCCAGCTGGTCGACGTCGGCGAGGCCGTCGGCATCGTCGCCGCCCAGTCGATCGGTGAGCCCGGCACGCAGCTGACGATGCGTACGTTCCACCAGGGCGGTGTGGCCGGTGACGACATCACGACCGGTCTGCCCCGTGTCCAGGAGCTCTTCGAGGCCCGCGTCCCGAAGGGCAAGGCGCCGATCGCCGACGTCGACGGCCGCGTCCGCATCGAGGACGGCGACCGCTTCTGGAAGATCACGCTGATCCCGGACGACGGCTCCGAGGAGATCGTGTTCGAGAAGCTGTCCAAGCGTCAGCGTCTCGCCAACACGGCCACCGGCCCGCTGCAGGACGGCGACCACGTGTCCGTCGGCCAGCAGCTGCTGGAAGGTACTCCTGACCCGCACGAGGTCCTGCGTGTCATGGGCCCGCGCGAGGCGCAGCTGCACCTGGTGGGCGAGGTCCAGAAGGTGTACCGCGCCCAGGGCGTGGCGATCCACGACAAGCACATCGAGGTCATCGTCCGGCAGATGCTCCGCCGGGTCACGATCATCGACTCCGGCGCGACCGAGTTCCTGCCGGGTTCGCTGGTCGAGCGTGCGGACTTCGAGTCCGGTAACCGCGCCGTCGTCGCCGAGGGTGGCGAGCCGGCTGCCGGTCGTCCGGTGCTGATGGGTATCACGAAGGCCTCGCTGGCGACCGATTCCTGGTTGTCCGCGGCGTCGTTCCAGGAGACCACCCGGGTTCTGACCGACGCTGCCATCAACGGGCGTTCGGACAAGCTCATCGGTCTCAAGGAGAACGTGATCATCGGTAAGTTGATCCCGGCTGGTACGGGTATCAACCGCTACCGCAACATCCAGGTTCAGCCGACTGAGGAGGCGCGGGCTGCTGCTTACGCCATTCCTTCTTACGACGACGGGTACTACACGCCTGACGTCTTCGGGACTGGGACTGGTGCTGCGGTGCCGCTGGATGACTACGACTTTGGGCGGGATTACCGCTAGGTGAGTTGCTTTACGGCCCTCTGGAGCTTTGGCTTCGGGGGGCCGTTTTGCGTTTCCTCGGGTTTGTGTGGCGCGACTCTTGTGGGTGGTTGGCTTGCGGGCGGCCTGGTTGCGGTTGCGTGCTTCCCCTGGGGGCGCTGCCCCCAGACCCCCGGCAATCTGATCAGGGGGTCCACGCCGTCAGCGGGTTGATGGCACGCCTGTTGAGTTGGGCGGCTGCCTGTTGCGTAGCTGGGTGCGTTGGCGGTGGGGTCCCATCACGAGCCGAGCCAAGAGCGGGCCACATGCAGGTAGGGGTGTCAACTCGACGAAAAGCGTGTCGAGTTGACACCCCTCCGAGGGGACCCCTGCTTTGGCCTGCCGTCAGCGGTTGGCGATTCCGTCCAGGCGGAGCGTTGTCGAGTCGTCTCGGTGGCTGCCGTTGGTGCCGACGTGCTTCTCGCTGATCTGTGCGCCGTTCTTCAGCACGTGGTAGAGCGCCATGCCGTGGCCTCGGCCCAGGTCGTAGTCGGTCTTCAGCCAATCCAGGACCACGCCTGCCTTCGTGGTGCCATCGAAGCCGCGTTCTGCGGCTGCCGTCAGCAGTTCGGCCGGGGTCTTGCCGGTCTTCTTCTCCGCGCCGTCGAGGTAGGCCTGGAAGGACATCGTGGTCTCCGTTCGTCGTTGAACAGAGCGTAGGACAACTCTGGCTGTCTTGACAAGAAAATTTGTCGGTGACTGGTTGTGGATGCCTGATTTGTTGGGAGTCTGGCTAGCGGCGGCGGGCTCTTGCCAGGGATCGGGCTCGGATGACCAGGTCGTCCACCAGGTGCTCGTCGACCAGGGGTGGGATGCCGGACTCGTCGGTGCAGCAGCGGGGTTTGGTGCGCTTCTCCGAGAGGCGGGGGCGGACTCCGGCCATCTCGTAGAGGGCTTCGTAGAGGTCCTGGCCTGGGTCGTCGTCGTGTGGGCCCACCAGGAGCACCCACACGACTTCTGGTGAGGGGAAGGCGACTACTACGCGGTCGGCGCCTCGGAGGTGTTTCACGCAGAGGCGCGGTAGGGGTTCTGGGCCCGTCACGCGGTAGCCGAGTGCTGCGCAGCCCGAGTGGGCGAGTTCGTCCAGGAAGCGTTCGTAGGCCACGCGGGCTCGGCCGCGCAGGCCGTTCGCCTGGGCGTGTGCGGTGGGGGTTTCCACTACCTCGATCAAACTGGGCGGACCACGCGTCCCTTGCCGCTGCGCATCTCGTCGAGGGACGAGGCCAGGTCGGGGCGGTCCAGCAGTGACTGGTCGCTCAGGCGGCGGTGGACTTCGTCGATGAGGCCGCGGGTCTTGCCTGCGCGGCGGAGGTCGGACACCAGGTGGAGGACCTCGTGCAGGCGCACGGTGTCGAGCAGCATGCGGGGTTCCTGGCTGTGGATGGCGAGTACGCCTTCGCGGGCCCAGGCCTTGACGGTCTTCTCGGTGAGGTCGAGCAGTTCGCCTGCCACCACGGGACGTACCGGCGGGGCTTGGCGAAGGGTCTTGGCCACCACACCGTCCAGGCGGCGACGGCGTTCGTCGCCTTCCGACAGGGATGACGCGACGGCTTCCAGCTCTTCGATCGTGTCGAAGAGGTCGCGGATGTGGGCGGCCTCGGTCGCGACAGACATGGCTACTCCTCCCGTTGACTACCGATTATCCACCTGTTTCTCGGTAGTCGTCAACGGCCCCGGACCAGAGATCCGGGGCCGTCGCGCACTCAGGAGGAAAAGAAGAGACCACCGAGGCCGCGGTGCTTGCGGTGGCCGTAGCCGCCGCCGTAGCCCGCGTGACCGCCGTGGTGGTGGTGGACCTGCTGCGGCGCGGCACCCCAGGCAGGCTGGGCCGGCTGCGGGTAGGCGGCGGGCGGCGGCGCCGGAGCGGCGGGCGGCGGCGCCTGCATCTGGGCCTCGAGGCGCGTGATCGACTCGAGCTCGCCGTAGTCGAGGAAGACCCCGCGGCAGCCGTCGCACTGCTCGATGTGAACGCCCATGCGGTCGAACGTGCGCATGTTCGCATGACACTTGGGACACTGCATCGTGGTGAGCCTCCTGCGGTGGGACCGGACAAAAACGATATTAGCCGCGGTCACTGCTCTCGTGCGTCGCGACGATCCGACGACAGGCTTCAACCAGCGGTTCCACTGCCTGCAGCCCGGACATGAGTGCCCGTGCTGCCATCTGCACAACGTACGCCTGGGCCGGGATGTTGAGTGCTTCCCATTCGGATGTCGGCAGAGCCACACCACCCGTTTCACGGTAGGCGTTGAGGAACCGCGCCCACAGGTCATCGGGCAGCACCCCCGCGGCGAACAAAGCCGCAGGTCGCGCCAGGTCCCACACCGGATCGCCGACGCCGAGATCGTCCACGTCGATGAGCCGCCAGCCACCCCGGTGCACCAACTGCCCGAGATGCCAATCGCCGTGGATCAACGCACGGCCGTTCATGTCCAACGGAGGCAAGACTTCATACGCGCGCAGCACGACATCGGCATGCGGCAGGTCCGGTGACAACGCCTCAATAGCGCGCACAATCCGTTCCGGTGTACCGGCCACAGGCCCTCGCACGGGCAACGAGTGCAGCTTCGCCAGCAGTGCCGCGCTTTCCTCCCACGGCGCGCCATCGGGATCCGCCTGACTCACCGGCGATCCGTACGGCCACACCGTCACCGGCCGGTCGTCCACGAACTGCAACGGCTTCAGCGGCGCCAGCATCAACTCGGGATGCGCCGCCGCGATCTCCACCCGCTGCCGCAACGCCTCCACGTCGGTGTCCGCGGGATGCGCCTTGGCCACCACGTCGCCCACGCGCACCACCACGACGTCACCGCGGTCGCCGCCGAGCACCTCCGGGTCGGCGGAAGAGCCGGTCAGCGAGGCCATCGCCCTGATCAGGTCGTCCACGCGCACAGTGAATCAGTTCGCCGATCAGGCGGGCCGCGCTCCACCTCCGGGGCTCACCTGGTGATGCAGATCGTCTTCATCGGCTGCGAGTACGTCTTCGAGTCCTCACCCGCGCACAGCTCCCGGTCCGACTTGCCGTCGACGACCTTCGTGACCTTGCGCGTCCCGGCCCCGCACGCCACCCGTTCGAAGTACTGGTTGACCGCCTTGAGGCAGTCGCCCTCCTGCACGTTGAGGACGTAGCAGAGCCGCGTCGTGCCGTTCTTCCTCGACCGTCCGGACGACTCGTCCAGGTAGTCGCCGGTCGGGCACATCGTGCGTCGCTCACGTGAGGACACGCGGTACACGGCCTCTTGGGACGAACAGTCCACTTCGGCCATTTCGACGTCCGTGTTGTTGACGTCGACCTGTTTCGCGCACTCGCCGACGCCGGCCTGTTCGTGCCAGCCGGAGCAGCCGGACAGCAGCAGCGCGAGCGTCACGATCAGGACGGCGGGCTTCATGGCCTCCCCAGGCAGACGGTCAAGGCCGACTTCGAGTAATGGTTCGTCTTCTGTCCCGGCCCACAGCTCTCGTGGGGCCCCGTGACGACTCTCGCCACCTTCACCTCCGCTGCGGGTCCGCACGTGTTCCGCGAGCTCACTGAGTCCGAATTTCTTCTTCCCCCACGGCTCCACGCGCTGGAGGCAGTCACCCTCCCGCACGTTGAGCGTCATGCACAGCGTGTCGGCGGTGATGCGCGGCCGTAGGGCTCGGTAGGGCCCGTCGGGGCACGCTCCGGGGTCTAGCGACCAGTCGGGGGAGTCGACCCTCAGCGCTACCCTGTAAGTGGCGCCGTGGGACGCGCAGTCGGCCTCTACGAGCTTGATGCTTCGCTTCGCCGCGACCACCGCGTAGCAGTCGCTGGGGGTGGGCGCGGTGCGTTCGTCCTTCAGCTCCTGAGTGAGCACTGTGAGTCCCGCCACGCACGCAGCCGTGAGCACGCCGGGCACAATCCACTGACGCCCCATCGCTTTGCGCCTCTCCCAAGCGCAATTCCGCAGGAAGCATGTCTACTGCAGGCGCGGGTGCGGTACCCCCGTTTTGACCCAGGTAGACGTGGGCGGGTATCTTTGCTACCTGTGCCCGACCCATGTCGGGCCGCTCCGCGTGCCCGCGAGGCCGTGGTGTCCTCCACTCGCAGTGGCAGTTGAACTGTTGCTTGCGGACCTTGGGAGCGGGCGACACGCCCGACCTCGGGTGCAGAGAGGGATCAAGAAACACGAGGGTGAACCGGAAGGCCAGCCCTCAAAGACGGAAGAAGCAGCCGGCGAATGCCAACGATCCAGCAGCTGGTCCGCAAGGGCCGCCAGGACAAGGTGGCCAAGCAGAAGACGGCGGCCCTCAAGGGCTCGCCGCAGCGGCGCGGTGTGTGCACCCGCGTTTACACCACCACCCCCAAGAAGCCGAACTCCGCACTGCGCAAGGTCGCTCGCGTGAAGCTGACCAGCGGTATCGAGGTCACGGCCTACATCCCCGGTGAGGGTCACAACCTCCAGGAGCACTCGATGGTGCTCGTGCGCGGCGGTCGTGTGAAGGACCTGCCGGGTGTTCGCTACAAGATCATCCGTGGCTCTCTCGACACGCAGGGTGTCAAGAACCGCAAGCAGGCTCGCAGCCGCTACGGCGCGAAGAAGGAGAAGAGCTAATGCCCCGCAAGGGACCGGCCCCGAAGCGGCCGCTTATCTCTGACCCGGTGTACAGCTCGCCGCTCGTGACCCAGCTCATCAACAAGGTGCTGGTCGACGGTAAGCGCTCCGTGGCCGAGAAGATCGTCTACGAAGCCCTCGAAGGTGCTCGCGAGAAGACCGGTACCGACCCGGTCGTCACGCTGAAGCGCGCCCTGGACAACGTGAAGCCGTCGCTGGAGGTCAAGAGCCGCCGCGTCGGTGGTGCGACCTACCAGGTGCCGATCGAGGTCAAGCCGGGCCGTTCGACCACGCTGGCGCTGCGCTGGCTGATCACCTTCTCCCGGCAGCGCCGTGAGAAGACGATGGTCGAGCGTCTGATGAACGAGCTGCTCGATGCGAGCAACGGTCTCGGTGCGAGCGTCAAGCGCCGTGAGGACACGCACAAGATGGCCGAGTCCAACAAGGCCTTCGCCCACTACCGCTGGTGATCTGACGCCCGGCCTCGGTGAGGCCGGGCTCTCCCAGCCCTAGTGAGCTCACTAGCTCAAGACAGGGGAAAGACCCGTGGCACAGGACGTGCTCACTGATCTTGCCAAGGTCCGGAACATCGGGATCATGGCCCACATCGACGCGGGCAAGACCACGACGACTGAGCGGATCCTCTTCTACACGGGGATCAGCTACAAGATCGGCGAGGTTCACGACGGCGCTGCCGTGATGGACTGGATGGAGCAGGAGCAGGAGCGCGGCATCACGATCACGTCGGCCGCGACGACCTGCTTCTGGAAAGACCACCAGATCAACCTGATCGACACGCCTGGCCACGTCGACTTCACCGTCGAGGTCGAGCGCAACCTGCGCGTCCTCGACGGCGCCGTTGCCGTCTTCGACGGCAAGGAGGGCGTCGAGCCGCAGTCCGAGCAGGTCTGGCGGCAGGCGACCAAGTACGACGTCCCGCGCATCTGCTTCGTCAACAAGATGGACAAGCTCGGCGCGGACTTCTACTTCACGATCAAGACGATCCAGGACCGGCTGGCTGCCAAGCCGCTGCCGCTCCAGATCCCGATCGGCTCCGAGAGCGAGTTCATCGGCGTCGTCGACCTGATCGAGATGCGTGCGCTCACGTGGCGTGGCGAAGTCTCGAAGGGTGAGGACTACGCGATCGAGGAGATCCCCGCGGATCTGCTCGAGAAGGCGCAGGAGTTCCGCGAGCAGCTGCTCGAGGCCGTCGCCGAGACCGACGACGACCTGACCGAGAAGTTCTTCGAGCAGGGCGACCTGTCCGTCGAGGAGATCAAGGCCGGCCTCCGCAAGATCGTCGCCGCCGGTACCGCGTACCCGATCCTCTGTGGCTCGGCGTTCAAGAACAAGGGCGTTCAGCCCATGCTCGACGCGGTCATCGACTACCTGCCGTCGCCGCTCGACCTTCCGCCGGTCGAGGGCACGCTGCAGGACGGCGAGACCATCGTGAAGCGCAGCCCGTCCACGGACGAGCCGTTCTCCTCGCTGGCCTTCAAGATCGCCGTGCACCCGTTCTTCGGCAAGCTGACCTACATCCGGGTCTACTCGGGCAAGGTCGCTGCGGGCACCCAGGTCATCAACGCGACCAAGGACCGCAAGGAGCGCATCGGGAAGATCTTCCAGATGCACGCCAACAAGGAGAACCCGGTCACCGAGGCCATCGCGGGCCACATCTACGCCGTGATCGGTCTCAAGGACACCACGACCGGTGAGACCTTGTGCGACCCGCAGCACCCCATCGTGCTCGAGTCGATGACGTTCCCCGAGCCGGTCATCCAGGTCGCCATCGAGCCCAAGACGAAGGCCGACCAGGAGAAGCTGGGTACCGCGATCCAGAAGCTGGCCGAGGAGGACCCGACGTTCCGGGTCAACCTCGACCAGGAGACGGGCCAGACCATCATCGCCGGCATGGGCGAGCTCCACCTGGACATCCTGGTGGACCGCATGCGCCGCGAGTTCAAGGTCGAGGCCAACATCGGCAAGCCTCAGGTGGCGTACCGGGAGACCATCCGCCGTGCGGTGGAGAAGTACTCCTACACCCACAAGAAGCAGACCGGTGGCTCCGGCCAGTTCGCGAAGGTGCTCGTCACCGTCGAGCCGCTGGAGAAGAAGGAAGACGGCGCGCTCTACGAGTTCGTCAACGCCGTCACCGGTGGTCGCATCCCGCGTGAGTACATCCCGTCGGTCGACGCGGGTGCACAGGACGCGCTGCAGTACGGCGTGCTGGCGGGCTACCCGCTGGTCGGCGTGAAGGTGACGCTGCTCGACGGCGCCTACCACGAGGTCGACTCCTCGGAAATGGCGTTCAAGATCGCTGGTTCGATGGCCCTCAAGGAAGCCGCCCGTCAGGCGTCTCCCGCGATCCTCGAACCGCTGATGGCCGTTGAGGTCACGACGCCCGAGGAGTACATGGGCGACGTGATCGGCGACCTGAACTCCCGCCGTGGCCAGATCCAGGCCATGGAGGAGCGCAGCGGTATCCGTGTCGTCAAGGCACTGGTTCCGCTGTCGGAAATGTTCGGGTACGTGGGTGACCTGCGGTCCAAGACCCAGGGTCGTGCCAACTACTCGATGGTGTTCGACTCCTACGCCGAGGTGCCAGCGAGCGTCTCGAAGGAGATCATCGCGAAGGCGACCGGGGAATAGTCCCCAACCGGAGCACCGCAGTTCCACCGCGGGCTCTCCGGGGATGAATCCCTGGGGTCCGCACTTTCCGACCCTGACGTGTAGTCCGGCGGGTGGCCACAGATACCCGCCGGACCAGCAAAAAAGAAGTCCAGGAGGACAATCCAGTGGCCAAGGCGAAGTTCGAGCGGACGAAGCCGCACGTCAACATCGGCACCATCGGTCACATCGACCATGGCAAGACCACGCTGACCGCGGCGATCTCCAAGGTTCTGCACGACGCGTTCCCCGATGTCAACGCCTCGTTCGCGTTCGACCAGATCGACAAGGCGCCGGAAGAGAAGCAGCGCGGCATCACGATCTCGATCGCGCACATCGAGTACCAGACGGAGAACCGTCACTACGCGCACGTCGACTGCCCCGGGCACGCCGACTACATCAAGAACATGATCACCGGTGCGGCGCAGATGGACGGCGCCATCCTCGTGGTCGCGGCGACCGACGGTCCCATGCCGCAGACGAAGGAGCACGTCCTCCTGGCCCGCCAGGTCGGCGTTCCCTACATCGTTGTCGCGCTGAACAAGGCCGACATGGTGGACGACGAGGAGATCCTGGAGCTCGTCGAGCTCGAGGTCCGCGAGCTGCTCTCCGAGTACGAGTTCCCGGGCGACGACCTGCCGGTCGTGCGCGTTTCGGCGCTGAAGGCGCTGGAGGGCGACGAGACCTGGGGCAAGTCCGTGCTCGAGCTCATGGCCGCCGTTGACTCGGCGATCCCGGAGCCGGAGCGCGACACCGAGAAGCCGTTCCTCATGCCCGTCGAGGACGTCTTCACGATCACCGGCCGCGGCACCGTCGTGACCGGTCGTATCGAGCGCGGCATCATCAACGTGAACTCCGAGATCGAGATCGTCGGTATCAAGGAGACGTCGAAGAAGACGACGGTCACCTCGATCGAGATGTTCAAGAAGTTCCTGGACGAGGGCCGCGCCGGCGACAACGCCGCGCTGCTGCTCCGTGGCATCAAGCGCGAGGAGGTGGAGCGCGGCATGGTCATCGTCAAGCCGGGCACCACGACCCCGCACACCGAGTTCACGGCGCAGGTCTACATCCTGTCCAAGGACGAGGGTGGCCGCCACACGCCGTTCTTCAACAACTACCGTCCCCAGTTCTACTTCCGGACGACGGACGTGACCGGCGTTGTGACGCTGCCCGAGGGCACCGAGATGGTCATGCCGGGTGACACCACCGGTATGGACGTCAAGCTGATCCAGCCGATCGCCATGGACGAGGGCCTCCGCTTCGCGATCCGTGAGGGTGGCCGCACCGTCGGCGCCGGCTCGGTCACCAAGATCCTCAAGTGATCTAGCTTCACCAGTTCGGCGTGAAGCCGGGCCAGCGATCTTCGTTGGCCCGGCTTTCGTCGTCAGGACAAAAATTGTGCGGCAGCTCACGTCGGGCTGTCGCAGGCGCGCGGGTGAAGAGCCGTCGTCGGGAACCTGTTGCCGGACAATGAAACCGGCATGGCCGTCGCTCCACATGCGACGGACGACAGCGGCTCACCGGCCAAGATCCGCACGTGATCTGGGTCCAACTCACCCACCCCGATTTGGAGTGCCCCACGTCCGTGTGGCATTCTTTACGGGTTGCTCAATGAAGGCCGGGCTCGCTTCACCGCGTGTCCGTGTCTTTCGATTGAGCGTCCGCGCCCTGTTAGTGAACGCCTCCTTGCGGAGATGGGCATCAGGGTGCATGGGCTGTGGTAGGCCCAATCCCACCGGGGAGACCTTGAGTGGGACCGGTATGCGCACCGGGCGCGACACGCCCGACCGCGTGGACCGGGCACCATGACACTTCAACAGGGGCGGAGCGCGCCAAGAGGCTGTAAAAGGCCTCATCCGAGGCACCGCCCGCAGCGGTTACGAGAAGCAGAGGAACGGCAAGCCATTATGGCGGGACAAAAGATCCGCATCCGGCTCAAGGCCTACGACCACGAAGCGATCGACGCGTCTGCGCGCAAGATCGTGGAGACCGTGACGCGCACCGGCGCTCGGGTCGTCGGGCCTGTGCCGCTGCCCACTGAGAAGAACGTGTACTGCGTCATCCGCTCGCCGCACAAGTACAAGGACTCGCGCGAGCACTTCGAGATGCGCACGCACAAGCGGTTGATCGACATCCTCGACCCGACGCCGAAGACGGTTGACGCGCTC
Organism: Lentzea albidocapillata; assembly: GCF_000719115.1. Lineage (GTDB taxonomy): Bacteria > Actinomycetota > Actinomycetes > Mycobacteriales > Pseudonocardiaceae > Lentzea > Lentzea albidocapillata. Next base: position 125,972 of record NZ_JOEA01000013.1, read on the forward strand.
ATGCGCATCGACCTGCCGGCCAGCGTCGACGTCAACATCCAGTAAGCGTTGGGCGCGGAGAGTAACGAACCAATGTCTGACAGGCAGATGAAGGGCATCCTGGGCACCAAGCTCGGCATGACTCAGGTCTTCGACGAGAACAACCGGGTTGTCCCGGTGACCGTCGTCAGGGCTGAGCCCAATGTCGTGACCCAGGTTCGCACCGAAGAGAAGGACGGCTACACCGCCGTCCAGCTGGCGGCCGGCGCGATTGACCCGCGCAAGGTCAACAAGCCCGTTGCTGGGCACTTCGCCAAGGCCGGGGTCACGCCCCGTCGCCACCTGGTGGAGCTGCGCACGGCGGATGCCAGCGAGTACACGGTCGGCCAGGAGATCACCGCTGAGGTGTTCGAGGCCGGCGCTGTTGTCGACATCACCGGCACCAGCAAGGGCAAGGGCACCGCGGGTGTCATGAAGCGCCACAACTTCAAGGGCCTCGGCTCCAGCCACGGCACCCAGCGCAAGCACCGCTCGCCGGGTTCCATCGGTGGCTGTGCCACGCCTGGTCGCGTCTTCAAGGGTCTGCGCATGGCTGGCCGCATGGGCCACGAGCGCGTCACGACCCAGAACCTGAAGGTGCACAAGATCGACGTTGAGAACGGCCTGCTGCTCATCAAGGGCGCGGTTCCCGGTCCCAAGGGCGGTCTGGTGTTCGTCAAGACTGCTGCGAAGGGCGGTGCCTGATGTCGACGGTTGAGATCCGCACCCCGGATGGCAAGACGGCCGGCTCGGTCGAGCTGCCCTCCGCCGTGTTCGACGCGCAGGCGAACGTCGCGCTGCTGCACCAGGTCGTGGTGGCCCAGCAGGCCGCCGCGCGCCAGGGCACGCACTCGACGAAGACCCGCGGCGAAGTTCGTGGTGGCGGCAAGAAGCCGTACCGCCAGAAGGGCACCGGTCGTGCCCGCCAGGGTTCGACGCGTGCGCCGCAGTTCGCCGGCGGTGGCATCGTCCACGGCCCGCAGCCGCGCGACTACTCGCAGCGGACGCCCAAGAAGATGAAGGCCGCTGCTCTGCGTGGCGCCCTCTCCGACCGGGCTCGCGCCAACCAGGTCCACGTCGTGTCCGGCCTGGTGGACGGGGACACCCCGTCGACCAAGACCGCGCGCAAGGTCCTGGAGTCGGTCACCCAGGCTCGTCGCGTTCTCGTGGTGCTCAACCGCACCGACGAGGTCGCGTGGGTCAGCGTGCGGAACCTTCAGCACGTGCACGTGATCGCGCCCGACCAGCTCAACACCTACGACGTGCTCGTCAACGACGACGTGGTGTTCACCAAGGACTCGCTCGACGTGTTCCTCGCCAGCAAGGCCCAGCAGGGTTCTGGCTCGGCCGAGGCCACGGCGACCGCGGTGGACGAGGAGGCCTCGAAGTGATCCCCGACCACAGGGACATCTTGCTCGCGCCCGTGATCTCCGAGAAGTCCTACGGGCTGCTCGAAGAGAACAAGTACACCTTCTTGGTGGCGCCGGGTTCGAACAAGACCCAGATCAAGATTGCCGTGGAGAAGGTCTTCGGCGTCAAGGTCGTCAGCGTCAACACCATCAACCGCCAGGGCAAGCGCAAGCGGACCAAGAGCGGTTTCGGCAAGCGCAAGGACACGAAGCGCGCGATCGTCACGTTGTCGGCTGACAGCAAGACGATCGAGATCTTCGGCGGCCCTGCCGCCTGATGACGAGGACTGCGTAGAGATGGGCATTCGCAAGTACAAGCCGACGACGCCTGGTCGTCGCGGTGCGAGCGTCTCCGACTTCGCCGAGATCACTCGGTCGACTCCGGAGAAGTCGCTGATCCGCCCGCTGCACAAGCTGGGTGGGCGCAACGCGTCGGGCAAGATCACCACGCGTCACAAGGGCGGCGGTCACAAGCGGGCTTACCGCCTGATCGACTTCCGTCGCAACGACAAGGACGGCGTGCCGGCCAAGGTCGCTCACATCGAGTACGACCCGAACCGCACCGCGCGCATCGCGCTGCTGCACTACGCAGACGGCGAGAAGCGCTACATCATCGCCCCGGAGAAGCTCAAGCAGGGTGACACGGTTGAGAACGGCCCCAAGGCCGACATCAAGCCGGGTAACAACCTGCCGCTGCGCAACATCCCGGTCGGTTCCGTGATCCACGCGATCGAGCTCCGCCCCGGTGGCGGCGCGAAGATGGCTCGCTCGGCTGGTGCCTCGGTCCAGCTCGTGGCGAAGGACGGTCCGTACGCCCAGCTGCGGTTGCCCTCGGGCGAAATCCGCAACGTGGACGTGCGCTGCCGCGCCACGCTCGGCGAGGTCGGCAACAAGGACCACCAGAACATCAACTGGGGCAAGGCCGGCCGCATGCGGTGGAAGGGCAAGAAGCCCACCGTCCGCGGTGTCGCCATGAACCCCGTTGACCACCCGCATGGTGGTGGTGAGGGTAAGACCTCCGGTGGTCGCCACCCGGTGAACCCGGCTGGTAAGCCCGAGGGTCGTACCCGCCGCCGTAAGCCAAGCGACAAGCTCATCGTCCGGCGTCGTCGCACCGGTAAGAAGCGCTGAGCAGGGAGGGAGTGAAGGATGCCTCGCAGCCTTAAGAAGGGTCCCTTCGTCGACGACCACCTGCTCAAGAAGGTGGACGTTCAGAACGAAGCGGGCAAGAAGACCGTCATCAAGACGTGGTCCCGCCGATCCACGATCATCCCGGACATGCTGGGTCACACCATCGCGGTGCACGACGGCCGCAAGCACGTCCCGGTGTTCGTGACCGAGGCGATGGTCGGGCACAAGCTGGGCGAGTTCGCCCCGACCCGCACCTTCAAGGGCCACATCAAGGACGACCGGAAGTCTCGTCGCCGCTAGGCGTCGAACTGAGAAGAGCAAGGGAAAAGCAGCGATGAACGCCCGTAAGGACGCTGAGGCGCAGGAGTTTCCGCGCGCCGTGGCTCGGGCTCGCTACGTCCGCGACACCCCCATGAAGGTCCGTCGCGTCGTCGAGCTCATCAAGGGTCGTAACGCAAGCGAGGCCCTGGCCGTGCTCCAGTTCGCGCCCCAGGCCGCCTCTGAGCCGGTCGCGAAGGTGCTCGCCAGCGCCATGGCCAATGCCGAGAACAACATGTCCCTGGACCCCTCGACCCTCTGGGTTGCGGTGGCCTATGTGGACGAGGGTCCGACCCTCAAGCGTTTCCGCCCGCGTGCCCAGGGCCGCGCGTACCGGATTCGCAAGCGGACGAGTCACATCACCATCGAGGTGGAGTCTCGTCCCAAGAAGACCAGCGTGAAGGGAACGCGGTAGTGGGCCAGAAGATCAACCCGCACGGCTTCCGGCTGGGGATCACCACCGACTGGAAGTCCCGCTGGTACGCAGACAAGCAGTACGCCGAGTACGTGGCGGAGGACGTCAAGATCCGTCGCCTGCTCAGCAAGGGCATGGAGCGTGCCGGCATCTCCAAGGTGGAGATCGAGCGGACCCGTGACCGGGTGCGCGTCGACATCCACACCGCCCGGCCGGGCATCGTCATCGGCCGTCGTGGTGCCGAGGCGGACCGCATCCGCGGTGAGCTGGAGAAGCTCACCAAGAAGCAGGTCCAGCTGAACATCCTCGAGGTCAAGAGCCCCGAGTCGGACGCGCAGCTCGTGGCACAGGGTGTCGCCGAGCAGCTGTCCAACCGCGTCGCCTTCCGGCGCGCGATGCGCAAGGCCATTCAGTCGGCCATGCGTTCGCCGCAGGTCAAGGGCATTCGTGTGCAGTGCGGCGGTCGCCTCGGCGGCGCCGAGATGTCCCGCTCGGAGCACTACCGCGACGGCCGCGTGCCGCTGCACACGCTCCGCGCCAACATCGACTATGGCTTCTTCGAGGCCCGCACCACGTTCGGCCGTATCGGCGTGAAGGTGTGGATCTACAAGGGCGACATCGTCGGTGGCATCTCGGCCAAGCGCGCGCTCGACGCGGCCCCCGCACAGGGTGCGGACCGCGCCCCGCGCCGTGACCGTGGCGAGCGTCCGAACCGGGCCCGTCGCTCCGGTGCCAGCGGCACCACCGCGACGAGCACCGAGGCCGGTCGTGCCGCAGCTGACGCTTCGGCGTCGGCCGAGGCTCCGGCTGCTGCAGAGAAGACGGAGAGCTGAGTCATGCTCATCCCTCGTAGGGTCAAGCACCGCAAGCAGCACCACCCGAAGCGTTCGGGCGCTGCCAAGGGCGGCACGAAGGTCACCTTCGGTGAGTACGGCATCCAGGCTCTCGAGCCCGCCTACGTCACCAACCGGCAGATCGAGTCCGCTCGTATCGCCATCACGCGTCACATCCGTCGTGGCGGCAAGGTCTGGATCAACATCTTCCCGGACCGCCCGCTGACGAAGAAGCCGGCCGAGACCCGCATGGGTTCCGGTAAGGGTTCGCCGGAGTGGTGGGTCGCGAACGTCAAGCCGGGTCGCGTCATGTTCGAGATGGCCTTCCCGAACGAGCAGGTGGCCCGCGAGGCTCTTCGCCGCGCGATCCACAAGCTCCCGATGAAGTGCCGCATCGTTACGCGTGAGGGTGGTGAGTTCTGATGGCAGCGGGTACTACCGCTTCCGAGCTGCGTGAGCTCACCGAGGAAGAGCTCGTGCTGCGTCTGAAGGAATCGAAGGAAGAGCTGTTCAACCTTCGTTTCCAGATGGCCACGGGCCAGCTCGACAACAACCGGCGTCTGCGCACGGTCCGGCATGACATTGCCCGGATCTACACCGTGATGCGGGAGCGGGAGCTCGGGCTCTCCGTTACGCCGGATTCCACTGGTGAGGGTGCGGCATGACCGAAAGCAACGAAGTCCAGACCGAGAAGCGCAACGACCGCAAGGTCCGTGAGGGCCTCGTCGTGTCCGACAAGATGGACAAGACGATCGTGGTCGCGCTCGAGGACCGCAAGAAGCACCCGCGTTACTCCAAGATCATGCGCTCCACCACCAAGGTGAAGGTGCACGACGAGGAGAACTCGGCGGGCGTCGGCGACCGCGTCCTGCTCATGGAGACCCGGCCCCTGTCGGCGACCAAGCGCTGGCGTCTCGTGCAGATCCTCGAGAAGGCCAAGTAGTCCCCATAAGGGATTAGACACTGTAGACAGACCGAGCCCGTCGGGTCGGAAATCCGGCGGGCCAGGAATGGTCAGGAGCAAGTAAGTGATTCAGCAGGAGTCGCGACTTCGTGTCGCCGACAACACTGGTGCAAAGGAAATCCTTTGCATCCGTGTTCTCGGTGGTTCGGGTCGCCGCTACGCGGGCATCGGCGACATCATCGTCGCGACCGTCAAGGACGCGATCCCCGGTGCCGGTGTGAAGAAGGGTGACGTCGTCAAGGCCGTCATCGTCCGCACCGTCAAGGAGCGCCGTCGTCCGGATGGCTCGTACATCCGCTTCGACGAGAACGCCGCCGTGCTCATCAAGAACGACAACGAGCCCCGCGGTACCCGCATCTTCGGCCCGGTCGGTCGCGAGCTGCGCGACAAGAAGTTCATGAAGATCATCTCGCTGGCTCCGGAGGTGCTCTGACCATGAAGGTGAAGAAGGGCGACACGGTCGTCGTTATCGCCGGCAAGGACAAGGGCGCGAAGGGCAAGGTCATCCAGGCCTACCCGGAGACCGGCAAGGTCCTGGTCGAGGGCGTCAACCGGATCAAGAAGCACACCAAGATCACGCAGACCCAGCGGGGCGCGCAGTCTGGTGGCATCGTGACCCAGGAAGCTCCGGTCAACGTCTCCAACGTGATGGTGGTCGACTCGGACGGCAAGCCGACCCGTGTTGGTTACCGGACGAACGACGAGGGCAAGCGGGTCCGCATTTCCCGTCGTAACGGGAAGGACATCTGATCATGACTACCGCAGAGAAGATCATCCCGCGGCTCAAGACGCGCTACCGCGCCGAGGTGAAGGCCGAGCTGCAGAAGCAGTTCGACTTCTCCAACGTGATGCAGATCCCGGGCGTCGTGAAGGTCGTCGTCAACATGGGTGTCGGCGACGCCGCCCGTGACGGCAAGCTGATCGAGGGTGCCGTCAGGGACCTGTCGATCATCACCGGCCAGCGTCCCGAGGTCCGCCGGGCCCGCAAGTCCATCGCGCAGTTCAAGCTGCGTGAAGGCATGCCGATCGGTGCGCGCGTCACGCTGCGCGGCGACCGCATGTGGGAGTTCCTCGACCGTCTGCTGACGATCGCGCTGCCCCGTATCCGCGACTTCCGCGGCCTCTCGGGCAAGCAGTTCGACGGCAACGGCAACTACACGTTCGGTCTGAACGAGCAGTCGATGTTCCACGAGATCGACCCGGACGCTATCGACCGGCCTCGCGGCATGGACATCACCGTCGTCACCACCGCCACGAACGACGAGGAGGGCCGGGCGCTGCTGAAGCACCTGGGCTTCCCGTTCAAGGAGAACTGACTCGATGGCCAAGAAGGCGTTGATCAACAAGGCCGCGAAGAAGCCGAAGTTCAAGGTCCGGGGTTACACCCGGTGCCAGCGTTGCGGGCGCCCTCACGCGGTGTTCCGCAAGTTCGGCCTCTGCCGGATCTGCCTGCGCGAGATGGCTCACCGCGGTGAGCTGCCTGGCGTGAGCAAGTCCAGCTGGTAATCCAAAGCTTCATTACTTCGCTGTAGGCCCGCACACGACCGTCCTGTCCTCTCCCCCTCGGGGGAGAGGGCGGGTCTGGACCCTGAGCCGGTGAACCGCAGCGAGAAAGGTTGACCAGGTCACCATGACGATGACCGATCCAATCGCAGACATGCTCACTCGTCTGCGGAACGCGAACTCGGCTTACCACGACAAGGTCGTGATGCCGCACTCCAAGATCAAGGCGAACATCGCCGAGATCCTCAAGCGCGAGGGCTACATCGCCTCGTACCGCGACGAGGACGGCGAGGTGGCCAAGAACCTGGTCGTCGAGCTGAAGTACGGCCCGAACCGTGAGCGCAGCATCGCCGGCCTCCGCCGCGTGTCCAAGCCCGGTCTGCGTGTGTACGCGAAGTCCACTGGCCTGCCCCGAGTTCTCGGTGGCCTCGGCGTGGCGATCATTTCGACCTCTGGCGGTCTCATGACCGACCGTCAGGCCAACAAGGCAGGCGTGGGCGGAGAAGTCCTCGCCTACGTTTGGTAAGGGGGAGTAGACATGTCGCGCATCGGTAAGCAGCCGATCATTGTCCCCTCCGGGGTCGACGTGAACATCGCCGGCCAGGACGTCAGCATCAAGGGCCCCAAGGGTCTCCTGACGCTCACGCTCGCTGAGCCGATCATCGTCGAGAAGGCCGAAGACGGCACTCTCGAGGTCAAGCGCCCGAACGACGAGCGGCGCAACCGCGCGCTCCACGGCCTGTCGCGCACGCTCGTGCACAACATGGTCGTCGGCGTGACCCAGGGTTACGAAAAGAAGATGGAAATCCACGGCGTCGGTTACCGCGTCGCGCTCAAGGGCTCTGAGCTCGAGTTCGCGCTCGGTTACTCGCACCCCGTCAAGGTGGAGGCCCCCGCGGGCATCACCTTCACGGTCGAGACCCCGACCCGGTTCTCCGTCTCGGGTATCGACAAGCAGCTGGTCGGTGAGGTTGCCGCCAACATCCGCAAGCTGCGCAAGCCCGACCCGTACAAGGGTAAGGGCGTCCGGTACTCGGGCGAGAAGATCCGTCGCAAGGTCGGAAAGACGGGTAAGTGACATGAGCGAGTCGACTGTTACGAAGCGCAAGCCGGTGGGCAAGGACATCTCCACCAGGCGTCGTGTTGCGAAGGCCCGTCGCCACTTCCGCCTCCGCAAGAAGGTCAACGGCACCGCCGAGCGTCCGCGCCTGGCCGTGCACCGTTCGTCGAAGCACATCACCGTGCAGATCATCGACGACCTGAAGGGCCACACGATCGCGGCCGCTTCCTCCATGGAAGCCGACGTCCGTGCCCTGGATGGCGACAAGAAGGCCCGTGCGGCCAAGGTCGGCCAGCTGGCCGCGGCCCGCGCCAAGGACGCCGGCGTCACGGCGGTCGTGTTCGACCGCGGTGGCAACGCGTACCACGGCAGGATCGCTGCTCTGGCGGATGCCGCTCGCGAGGCGGGGCTGGAGTTCTGACAATGATCATCACTGGAATTGAGAGGGACGCCTGATGCCAGGACGTACGCGTCGCGAAGGCGGCGGGGGCGAGCGCGGAGAGCGCCGCGACCGTCGTGACGGCGGCCGCGGCGGCGCGGCCCAGGAGAAGACCCCCCACATCGAGCGCGTGGTTGCTATCAACCGCGTCTCGAAGGTGGTCAAGGGTGGTCGTCGGTTCAGCTTCACCGCGCTCGTCGTGGTGGGTGACGGCGACGGCATGGTCGGCGTCGGTTACGGCAAGGCCAAGGAAGTTCCCGCGGCCATCGCCAAGGGTGTCGAAGAGGCGAAGAAGAACTTCTTCCGCGTACCTCGCATCGCCGGCACGATCCCGCACCCGATCACGGGCAGGAAGGCCGCCGGCGAGGTTCTGCTTCGTCCGGCATCGGCCGGTACCGGTGTCATCGCGGGTGGCGCTGTCCGCGCCGTCCTCGAGTGCGCCGGCGTGCACGACGTGCTGTCGAAGTCGCTCGGCTCCGACAACGCGATCAACATCGTGCACGCGACCGTGGCGGCCCTCAAGGGTCTGCAGCGTCCGGAAGAGGTCGCGGCCCGTCGTGGCCTGCCTCTCGAGGATGTCGCCCCCGCCGGCATGATCCGCGCTCGCGCGGGCCAGGGGGTGTGATCATGGCTCAGCTCAAGATCACTCAGGTGAAGAGCACCATCGGTACCAAGCACAACCACCGCGAGTCGATGCGCACCCTCGGGCTGCGCAAGATCCGTCAGTCGGTCGTGCGTGAGGACACCCCCCAGGTTCTCGGCCTGATCAACGCCGTGCGCCACCTGGTGGTTGTCGAGGAGGTCCAGTCGTGACCATCAAGATTCACGATCTGCGTCCGGCCCCCGGCGCCAAGACCGCCAAGACCCGCGTCGGTCGTGGTGAGGGCTCCAAGGGCAAGACCGCCGGCCGCGGTACGAAGGGCACGGGCGCTCGCAAGAACGTCTCGCCGCGCTTCGAAGGTGGCCAGATGCCGCTGCACATGCGGCTCCCGAAGCTCAAGGGCTTCAAGAACCCGTTCCGCACCGAGTACCAGGTCGTGAACGTCTCCTCGATCGCTGCCTCCTTCCCGGAGGGCGGCTCGGTGGACGTTCCCGCGCTGGTGCTGGCCGGGCTGGTCCGCAAGGGCTCGCTCGTCAAGGTGCTGGGTGACGGCGACGTCAGCGTGAAGCTGGATGTCACGGCTGACAAGTTCTCCAAGACCGCTGTGGAGAAGTTGGCGGCTGCTGGTGGGTCTTCCACCGTGGCTTCCTGATTGCCGCTGGTACTTGTCTGAAGGGCCCTGAGGCTTTGCCTCGGGGCCCTTTGGCGTTGGGTCGCGGGTTCGTGCTGTGGGGCGCCTTGCGGGCGGCGACCTTGTGCTGTGGTCACCTTGCGGGCGGCCTGGTCGCCTTGCGTGCTTCCCCTGGGGGCGCTGCCCCCAGACCCCCGGCAATCTGATCAGGGGGTCCACGCCGTGCGTAGGTAGATGAAAAGCGTGTCGAGTTGACACCCCTTGGGGAACTTTGAGGCGTCCGCTGACGTTCGCGGACGGCGTAATCACTGCTCGTAGCACGGATTTGCGGGGTGTGCTACCCCGGATGGCCTAGTGGTTCCGTCAGAGATCAACGAGTTGGAACCTGTGATTGGCCACTGGGTACGGGCTGGTCCTGGAGGGCTGTTAGAGTCGCGGGCTGAACCCGGATGTCCTCCGGGTTGCTTGGTCGTGGCTACCTGACTCGGCCTGCCAACTACCGCATGCGCCGGTCCCTGGGGGTCGGCAACGCTCAGGAGGTTCGCGTGCTCGGCGCATTCCGCTCGGCTCTCGCGACGCCGGATCTACGCAAGAAGATCCTGTTCACTCTCGGGATCATCGTTGTGTATCGGCTTGGCGCGACCATGCCCGCGCCGGGCGTTTCCTTCAAGAACGTGCGCGCGTGTGCTGAAGCGCTTGAAGGCCAGAACATCTACTCGCTGATCAACCTGTTCAGCGGTGGGGCCTTGCTCAACCTGTCCGTGTTCGCGCTGGGCATCATGCCCTACATCACCGCGAGCATCATCATCCAGCTGCTCACCGTGGTCATCCCGCGGTTCGAGCAGTTGAAGAAGGAAGGACAGGCCGGTCAGGGCAAGCTCACGCAGTACACGCGCTACCTGACGATCGGGCTTGCGATCCTGCAGTCCACCGGCCTCATCGCCCTGGCGGTACGCGGGCAGCTGTTCGGTGAGTGCGAGCAGGACGTCATCCCGAACAAGGACAGCATCTTCACCCTTATCGTGCTGGTCATCACCATGACCGCCGGTACCTCGGTCATCATGTGGCTGGGTGAGCTGATCACCGAGAAGGGCATCGGCAACGGTATGTCGTTGCTGATCTTCACCGGTATCGCTGCCCGTATCCCGGCCGAGGGCAAGAACATCTGGGACAAGGACGAGAGCCGGATCACCTTCTTCCTGGTGGTCGTGGCTGCCCTGATCATCATCGCGAGCGTCATCTACGTCGAGCAGGCCCAGCGTCGCATCCCGGTGCAGTACGCGAAGCGCATGATCGGTCGCCGCATGTACGGCGGCACGTCGACGTACCTTCCCCTCAAGGTGAACCAGGCCGGCGTCATCCCGGTCATCTTCGCCTCCTCGCTGCTCTACCTGCCGGACCTGGTCGTGCGCCTCACTCAGGGCACCTCCACCGAGCAGAACTGGTTCTCGACGTTCGTCCAGACCCACCTGGTCAAGCAGTCGAGCCCGGTGCACATCGCCTCGTACTTCCTGCTGATCGTCTTCTTCACGTACTTCTACGTCGGCATCACGTTCAACCCGGACGAGCGTGCTGACGAGATGAAGAAGTTCGGTGGCTTCATCCCCGGCATCCGCCCTGGGCGCCCCACCGCCGAGTACCTCAAGTTCGTCCTGGGCCGCATCACGTTGCCCGGTTCGCTCTACCTCGGCATCGTGGCGATCCTGCCGAACCTGTTCCTGGACCTGACCGGTGACGGCCAGAACCAGAACTTCCCGTTCGGCGGCACCGCGGTTCTGATCATGGTCGGCGTCGGTCTCGACACCGTGAAGCAGATCGAGAGCCAGCTCATGCAGCGCAATTACGAAGGGTTCCTCCGCTAGATGCGACTCGTTCTCGTTGGCCCGCCCGGTGCGGGCAAGGGCACCCAGGCCGAAGTTCTGAGCCGCAAGCTCGGCGTGCCGCACATCTCGACGGGCGACCTCTTCCGGTCACACATCAGCAACCAGACCGAGCTCGGGCTGGAGGTGCAGAGCATCCTCGACGAGGGCGCTCTCGTGCCGGACTCCATCACGAACGAGATGGTGCGCAAGCGCTTGGCCGAGTCCGACGCCGCGGACGGGTTCCTGCTCGACGGGTTCCCCCGCAACGTCGCCCAGGCCGACAAGCTGGGCGAGTTCCTGGCTGTCGGTGGCCACTCGCTCGACGCGGTGCTGGAGTTCCGGGTCGACGAGGACGTCGTGGTGGAGCGGTTGCTCGCGCGTGGCCGCACGGATGACAAGGAAGAGGTCATCCGTCACCGCCAGCAGGTGTACCGCAACGAGACCGCGCCGCTGCTGAGCTACTACGCGGAGAAGGTCATCTCCATCGACGCGGTGGGCGAGATCGACGAGATCAGCGAACGGGCACTCGCCGCGCTGAACGAGAAGTGACCGGCGGGCTGGTCGACCGGCTCCGTTCCGTCGTCACACGTGCAACAGATCGTGAAGGCATGAGCAAGATCGAGATCAAGACCCGCGGCCAGCTGGAGGCCATGCGCGCCTCCGGTCTGGTCGTGGCACGGGCGTTGCAGAACGTCGTGGACGCGGTGAAGCCCGGGGTGTCCACCTGGGACCTCGACGAGATCGCCGAGCAGACCATCCGCGACGCCGGCGCCGTCCCGTCCTTCAAGGGCTACCACGGCTTCCCGGCGAGCATCTGCGCGTCGGTGAACGAGCAGATCGTCCACGGCATCCCCAGCAGGACGCAGGTGCTGGCCGAGGGCGATCTGATCTCCATCGACTGCGGCGCGATCCTCGACGACTGGCACGGCGACTCGGCCGTGACGGTCGGCGTCGGCGAGCTGTCTCCCGCGGACCACAAGCTGTCCGAGGCGACCAGGCTGTCGATGCTCGCGGGCATCGAGGCCGCGCTGCCCGGCGGCCGGCTCACGGACATCTCGTTCGCCATCGAGTCCTCCGCCATCGAGTCGGGGGAGCGCGACGGCATCGAGTACGGCGTTGTCGCGGACTACGGCGGCCACGGCATCGGCTCCAAGATGCACATGGAGCCGTTCCTGCCGAACTTCGGCAAGCCCGGCAAGGGCCCGAGGCTCAAGGTCGGCATGGCCATCGCGATCGAGCCGATGCTCACGCTCGGCACGGACGACTCCCAGGAGCTGGAGGACGGCTGGACCGTCGTCACGCTCGACGGCACGCGTGCCGCCCACTGGGAGCACAGCGTCGCGATCACCGAGGACGGCCCCTGGGTGCTCACCGCACCCGAGTAAAGCCAAGCGCCCCAACGTTTTCGGACGTAGCCCCGTTCACCCTGCGGTGAACGGGGCTATTTCGTTTGTCAGGCCCGATACGGTCGAGGCTGACGAGCGAGTCCAATGCTTGGGGGCATTGTGGGGGTAACCCGTTTCGTCCTGTCCGCCCTTTTGATTCCACTTGCAGGCTGCGCTGCCTCTAAGCCGGCCACCGATCTCACCTACCAGGACGTGCCGGCGGAGCGGGTCGCCGACCGGATCTTCCTGGCCGACGCCATCGCCGCGGCGGAGGGCTGCCGACCACCGTTCTCCGACGTCATCGTGCGGCGTCCGAACTTCGTCAGTCCGCCGCCGGCCGTCGACGGCGGGTGCGGGGGAGACGCTCGTGCCACCGCGTCGTGGGAGTACGTCGACGCAGTGAGTCGCATCACGGTGCTGCACGACGTCGTCGTGCGGGAGTGGGACGTCCTGCTCCGGTCCGGGCCGGAGGCCGCCGAGACGCGGGCCACCGGGGCGACGTTGCTGCACTGTCTCGACCGCGCCGGGTTCACCCAGCGTGGGCCAGGCGATCCGAGCCCGGAGAGTTACGGCGTCGGATCCGGCGACGCCGCGCTCAGCAACGCAGCTCAGCAGTGTTCCGACGAGACCGGGTACGGATCGAGGACCGCTGCCCAGCGCCTGCGGACGCTGAAGTCGGTGCTCGGCAGGCACGAGTCCGAGATCAACGACATCGCGCGCCTGAAGCCGGTGCTCGAACGGGGTGTACAGCCCTCCACGGGCGCTGAGAGGACCCGATTTGGGTTGCCGCAGTGAGCTGCGTACACTGGTCAGGTGGCGCATCAGTCGCGCCGGTTCAGTCGTGCCCTCCGAGGTCAGATCGAACCGGGGTGGCGCGCGTCCAAAGGTTAATATCACCGTCACGAAACGCGGAGGACATGGGCAAGAAGGACGGGGCCATTGAGGTCGAGGGCCGCGTAGTCGAGCCGCTCCCCAACGCGATGTTCAGGGTCGAGTTGGAGAACGGTCACAAGGTACTCGCGCACATCAGCGGCAAGATGCGACAGCACTACATCCGCATCCTCCCTGAGGACCGGGTTGTCGTGGAGCTCTCGCCCTACGACCTGTCCCGCGGGCGCATCGTCTACCGCTACAAGTGACCTCCAGTAGCAGGAGATCTCAGGCGTGAAGGTTCAGCCGAGCGTCAAGAAGATCTGTGACAAGTGCAAGGTGATCCGCCGTCACGGCCGGGTCATGGTGATCTGCGAGAACCTGCGCCACAAGCAGCGCCAGGGCTGAGCAGTTCCACTCGCGCTCGTCGAGGTCTTTCGATGACGCAGTAACGAGAAACTCCTCGCACCTACCGCACGGGCTCCATGCGTGCGGACACCCCCGGATTCCAGGCCGGGGCCGGGACGCCGGCTGTGAGAGCAGCCGGAACGACAGACAGCGAGTCAGTCACCGGAATTGGGCGAGGAGCAGACCTGGAAGTAATCGACAGGAGTTAATCGCCACATGGCACGACTCGCTGGCGTCGACCTCCCCCGCGAAAAGCGGATGGAGATCGCGCTCACCTACATCTTCGGCATCGGTCGTACGCGCTCCAAGGAGCTGCTCACCGCCACGGAGATCTCCCCGGACCTCCGGGTGAAGGATCTGACGGACGACGACCTCGCCAAGCTGCGGGACCACATCGAGACGAACTACAAGGTCGAGGGTGACCTTCGCCGTGAGGTCGCGGCCGACATCCGTCGCAAGATGGAGATCGGCTGCTACGAGGGTCTTCGGCACCGTCGCGGCCTGCCCGTTCGTGGGCAGCGCACGAAGACGAACGCCCGTACCCGCAAGGGTCCGAAGAAGACCGTGGCCGGCAAGAAGAAGGCCGGCAAGAAGTAAGACCTCGCGTCTGCTGCCCTCAACTTAGGAGTTCGTTTTGCCACCCAAGTCCCGCACGGGCGCCGGGGTCAAGAAGATCCGGCGCAAGGAAAAGAAGAACGTCTCGCACGGCCAGGCGCACATCAAGAGCACGTTCAACAACACCATCGTGTCCATCACGGACCCGCTGGGCAACGTGATCAGCTGGGCGTCTGCCGGCCACGTGGGCTTCAAGGGCTCGCGCAAGTCCACGCCGTTCGCGGCGCAGATGGCTGCCGAGAACGCCGCCCGCAAGGCCGCCGAGCACGGCATGCGCAAGGTGGACGTGTTCGTCAAGGGTCCCGGCTCCGGCCGTGAGACCGCGATCCGTTCGCTGCAGGCCGCCGGTCTCGAGGTCGGCACCATCCAGGACGTGACCCCGCAGCCCCACAACGGCTGCCGCCCGCCCAAGCGGCGCCGGGTCTGAGGCACGGGGAGGAGTAAGAACTAATGGCTCGTTATACGGGACCCGCGACGCGCATCTCGCGTCGTCTGAAGGTTGACCTCGTTGGTGGGGACCAGGCCTTCGAGCGCCGTCCGTACCCGCCCGGCCAGCACGGTCGTGGCCGGGTCAAGGAGTCCGAGTACCTGCTGCAGCTCCAGGAGAAGCAGAAGGCTCGTTACACCTACGGCGTGCTCGAGAAGCAGTTCGTCCGTTACTACAAGGAAGCGGTTCGTCGCCCGGGTAAGACCGGCGAGAACCTGCTCCAGATCCTCGAGGCCCGCCTCGACAACGTGGTGTACCGCGCGGGCCTCGCCCGCACGCGTCGCCAGGCTCGCCAGCTGGTCGCGCACGGTCACTTCCTGGTCAACGGCCAGAAGGTGAACATCCCGAGCTACCAGGTGTCGAAGTTCGACATCATCGACGTGAAGCCGAAGTCCATGCCGACGCTGCCTTTCGAGGCTGCTCGCGCGTCCTTCGGTGACCGCCCGATTCCCGCTTGGCTGCAGGTCGTCTCCTCGAACCTGCGCATCCTCGTGCACCAGCTGCCCGAGCGCGCGCAGATCGACACGCCTGTCACCGAGCAGCTCATCGTCGAGCTCTACTCGAAGTGATCCTCTCCGAGCCACCGTCCTCCGGGCGGTGGCTCGGGTCGGGTCCCGCATCGGCGCGAAGGGTGTGCCGAGTGCGTTTGCCGGTCCTCGTGGCTGGCTGAAGTTGGCGGCGTCAAATAGCGGGCGTCGTTGTCGGAAAGGTAGAACCCAGTGCTGATTTCCCAGCGCCCCTCGCTCGCCGAGGAAGCGGTCTCCGAGACCCGTTCCCGGTTCGTCATCGAACCGCTGGAGCCGGGCTTCGGTTACACGCTCGGCAACTCGATTCGCCGCACGCTGCTCTCGTCGATCCCCGGTGCTGCTGTCACGAGCATCCGCATCGACGGCGTGCTGCACGAGTTCACCACGGTTCCCGGGGTGAAGGAGGACGTCACCGACGTCATCCTGAACCTCAAGGAGCTCGTCGTCTCGTCCGAAGAGGACGAGCCGGTGACCATGTACCTGCGCAAGCAGGGCCCCGGTGTGGTGACCGCGGGCGACATCGTGCCTCCGGCCGGTGTCACCGTGCACAACCCCGACCTGCACATCGCCACCCTGAACGGCAAGGGCAAGCTGGAGATCGAGCTCGTCGTCGAGCGCGGTCGCGGCTACGTCCCGGCTGTCCAGAACAAGCAGGCGGGCGCCGAGATCGGCCGCATCCCCGTCGACTCGATCTACTCGCCGGTTCTCAAGGTGACGTACAAGGTCGAGGCCACTCGTGTCGAGCAGCGTACGGACTTCGACAAGCTGATCCTCGACGTGGAGAGCAAGCCCTCGATCACTCCGAGGGACGCAGTTGCCTCCGCGGGTAAGACCCTGGTTGAGCTGTTCGGCCTCGCTCGCGAGCTGAACATCGACGCCGAGGGCATCGAGATCGGCCCGTCGCCGGCCGAGGCTGACACCATCGCCGCGTTCGCGATGCCTATCGAGGATCTGGACCTCACGGTCCGTTCCTACAACTGCTTGAAGCGGGAAGGCATCCACACCGTCGGCGAGCTCGTGTCGCGCAGCGAGGCGGACCTGCTGGACATCCGCAACTTCGGTGCGAAGTCGATCGACGAGGTCAAGATGAAGCTCGTCGGTCTCGGCCTCGCGCTGAAGGACTCGCCTCCTGGGTTCGACCCGTCCGCGGCTGCTGCCGACTACCACCCCGGTGACACGGGCTGGGGCGCCGGTACCGGCCTGGACCCGCACGACGACGGTCAGGACTACGCGGAGACCGAGCAGCTCTGACGCTCTGATTCAGAGCTAGAGGATCTCTTTTAGTAACTACAGGAGCAAGCGATGCCCACCCCTACCAAGGGCCCCCGGCTCGGTGGGTCTCCGGCGCACGAGCGGCTGCTGCTCGCCAACCTGGCGACGGCGTTGTTCCAGCACGGCCGGATCAAGACCACTGAGACGAAGGCGAAGCGGCTGCGTCCGTACGCCGAGAAGATCATTTCCAAGGCCAAGGCCGGCGACCTGCACAACCGTCGCGAGATCATGAAGCTGATCCGCGACAAGGACGTCGTGCACAAGCTGATCGCCGAGATCGGTCCGTTCTTCAGCGACCGTTCCGGTGGCTACACCCGCATCACCAAGACGCTGGCGCGCAAGGGCGACAACGCCCCCATGGCCATCATCGAGCTGGTGCAGCAGAAGCTCGTCTCCACCGAGGCCGAGGCTGCGCGCAAGACCAAGTTCGCCAAGGACGAGAAGCCGGCCGCCGAGGTCGTCGACCAGGACGCTGACGCGCCCGAGTCCGCGACGAAGGACGCCGCCGACGAGCCCGCCGAGGGCGCTGTCGAGGTTGACGGCGAGCCGTCGGCCGAGGATGTCAAGGCAGAAGAGGCCAAGGACAAGAAGGACGAGTCCTGAGCAGTTCTCCTGCTGACGAGCCCGTCGCTCCCCTTGCTGGGGGCGGCGGGCTTGTTCGTGTGCGGTTCGACCTCGGGTACGACGGGACCGAGTTCTCCGGATGGGCCCGGCAGCCCTCCCGGCGGACTGTCTGCGGCGTTCTCGAGGACACGCTGTCGATGGTGCTGCGGGAGGACGTCTCGCTGACCGTGGCCGGGCGCACCGATGCCGGGGTGCACGCCTCCGGGCAGGTCGCTCACGCCGATCTGCCTGCCTCCGTTGATGTTGCCGGGCTGCCGAAGCGGCTGGCTCGGGCGTTGCCTTCGGATGTCCGGGTGTTTGCCGCTCGGGTGGTGCCTGCTGCCTTTGACGCTAGGTTCTCTGCCTTGCGGCGGCACTACGAGTACCGGGTCGCGGATGCCGATTTCGGGGCGCATCCGTTGCGGCGGCTGGACACCCTTGCCTGGCCTCGTCCGCTGGACGTTTCCGCCATGAACGAGGCCGCGCGGCTTTTGTTGGGGGAACACGACTTCTGCGCGTTCTGCAAGCGGCGTGACGGGGCTACGACCATCCGGGAGCTGCAGCGGCTTGAGCTGGTGCGGTCTGAGGTGGATGGGGTGGTTACGGCGTTCGTGTCTGCTGATGCGTTCTGCCACTCGATGGTTCGGTCGCTCATTGGGGCGTTGCTGGCTGTTGGGGAGGGGCGGAAGGCGGTTGAGTGGCCTTCGTCGTTGTTGAGCCTTAGTGGGCGGGCTAGCGGGGTTACCGTGGCTCCTGCTCATGGGTTGTGCTTGGTGCGGGTGGATTTTCCTGGGGATGGGGAGTTGGCGGCTCGGGCTGAGGCGACTCGGCGGGTTCGTACGTTGGAGCGTTGACGCGTCGGTTGGGATGGGTTGCTGTTGCGGGCGTGTGGTTGCGCTGCTTCCTGGGGGACTCCGCCCCCCAGACCCCCCACAATCTGATCAAAGACCGGCCCGCGCCATGCGTGGGTTGATGGCACGCCTGTTGCCTTGGGCGGAGTTGCGTTGCTTAGAGGGTTGCGGTGGTGGGGACCACCCCACCCATGCCGTGCGGTAAGGACGGCTCGCCTGCGGCATCGCGGTTGAGTTGGCTTGCTTGCCCAGCGCCATCCCGCGTGCCATGCCCTGCCACGTCCCGGCTCGTGTCGAGCCTCGGCTCGCCCTGCCTTGCGCTGTTTCGCGCCGCCGTGACCTCGTCGGAGTGTCAGACCTGCTCTGTACGTTGGGTCGCGGGGGACCTTCCGCCAGGGGGTACCCCTGCGTCAGCCTGCCTGCCCTTCCGGAAAGGGAGGAGCCCCCGGAGGGGGGACCGAGGGCTCCATGGTGGTGCGGCTTGGCTAGATGTCGAGCGTCCACGAGTCGATGTGGCCCGTGTCCTGGCGGTAGAGGTCGCGGACCCTGAGCTGCCAGGTGCCGTTGGCGTCCTCTGCGGAGACGTTCACGGCGTAGGTGGCGTTGACGTCGTCAGCGCTGTCTGAGCCGTTGCTGACCTTAAGGACCTTCACCGTGCCCGAGGGGGCGATCAGAGACAGTTCCAGGTCGCCTCGGTAGGTGTGCTTGATGGCCACCTTCACGGAGCCGGTGGTGCTGGCCTTGCCGTTGCAGTCGGCGACCGTGATCGCGGACTTGACCTCGCTGGCGTCCGGGATGGCGGTGTCGGTGTCGTTGGTGACGGCCGGGCACTGGCCGGGCGGGTTGCCGGGGGCCGTGCCGGTGATCTGGAGGAGCTTGTTCGGGGAGCCGGTGCCTGGGTTCGTGACCACGTCGGAGCTGGCGTTCTCGACCAGGGCGTCGCGGACCTGCTGCGGGGTGGCCGTGGGGGACGAGCCGAGGAACACGGCTGCTGCGCCCACCACGTGCGGGGTGGCCATTGAGGTGCCGCTGATGGTGTTGGTGGCGTCGTCGTTGGTGTGCCAGGACGAGGTGATGTCGCGGCCTGGGGCGAAGATGTCGAGGCAGCTGCCGAGGTTCGAGAACGAGCTGCGGGCGTCGGTGCGGTCCGTTGAGCCGACGGTGATTGCCTCGGGGGTGCGGGCCGGTGAGGTGTTGCAGGCGTTGCCGCCGTTGTCGTTGCCTGCCGCCAGGCCGTAGGTGACGCCTGCGGCGATGGAGCGTTTCACGGCGTCGTCGACAGTCTGGTTGGCGCCGCCGCCCAGGGACATGTTGGCTACCGCGGGCTTGTTTGCGGGGCTGTTGGTCACCTGTTCGGTGACCCAGTCGATGCCGGCGATGACGCCCGCGAAGGTGCCGCCGCCGGAGCAGTTGAGGACTCGGACGCCTACCAGCTTCACGTCCTTGGCGACGCCGTACTTGGTGCCGCCCACGGTGCCCGCGACGTGGGTTCCGTGGCCGTTGCAGTCGGTGGCGTCGTTGTCGTTGTCGACGGTGTCCCTGCCGTGTACGGCGCGGCCGCCGAAGTCGGTGTGGGAGATGCGGATGCCGGTGTCGATGATGTACGCGGTGACGCCCGTGCCGCGGTTCGGGTAGGTGTAGCTGTTGTCCAGCGGGAGCGTGCGCTGGTCGATGCGGTCGAGGCCCCACGACGGGGTCGGGGTCTGCGTGTCGGAGACGCGGACCTCGCCGTCCTGTTCGACGTAGGCGACGGCCGGATCTGCTGCCAGGCGCTTGGCCTGGGTTTCGGACATCTGCGCCGAGAAACCGCGCAAAGCGGACTTGTAAGAGTGCTTCACCTTCGCGCCGTACTTAGCGCTGAGGTTATCCACGCTTGACGTGCCCATGTCCTTCAGCACGACGATGTAGTTGTCCTTGACCGCGTTGGACGCACCGAGGTTGCGAATCTCCCCCTCGGGCGCAGCGGTGGCGGAGACGGACGACAGGACGAGCGCAGTGCCCGCCACCAGCCCGATTCCAGCCGCTCGTCTGGCCCACGATTCTCCCATAGCAGCAAGCTCCCTCGTCGCAGGGTTGTGCAGGTGAGAGTTTTCTTAGTGGCGCGGACTGATTTCGCACAAGAAGGTCCACGAAATTGCCTTCGAATGCCGAATCAACAGATTTGGTCAGCTTTGTGAATTAGTTGGTGCTGCTGATCTCTTTACAAAACAATTGCGCCCCGAACGGTTGTCCGTTCGGGGCGCAAGTTTCGCCTATTTGCTGAGCGTCTCAATCGCCTCTGCGGACTGCTCCGAGGATCTGCTGCTCGGCCGGGGTCGTGTAGAGGCGCAGGTGCGCCCACATGTCCTGGCCCATCGCGATGACCTGGTCGTCCTTGAGCTGGGTGAGCTGCTGGAACATCTGCGGGCGCAGGCGCCACATCTGGCCGGCGAGCTGTGCCTGGCCCATCGGGAGGCGCTGCAGGAGCACGAGGTCCGCGTTGTTCGCCGTGGACGACGCCTGCGGGTGCAGGTACGGCAGCACGTACATCGTGGTCTGCCACGGCGCGCGCGGCGGGAACAGTTCCTGCGGGACGTGGCCGCCGTCGTGGATCACCAGCAGCGGCATGTCCTCGGTCGGGCGCGGGAGGTCCGCCGGGGACAGCCGGCGCAGCTGCACCAACTGGGACGGACGGCCGTCCGGACCTTGACCCGCGGCGCGCACGACCGGCTGCCATGCCTGCGGACGGCCCGTCGCGATGATGATCCACGCTCCGGTCGCCATGGCGCGCAACGCGATCTGGCGGGCCAGGTACAGGCCGCCGACGACCACCATGCGGGTCGGCGTCGGGCGCAGCACGGACACGCTGAGCGGCTCGCCCTTCGTGCCCTGGCCGAGCATCATGCCGCCGCGGTCACCGCTGGGGCTGACCAGGTCGAGCATGTCCGGCGACACCAGGAACTCCGGTGCCACCGCGCCGCGGCCGCGCGTGTCGAGCAGACGGGACGACGAGCTCATGCCACACCTCCCAGCGGCAGCGTCGCGGCGAGGCCCGCGAGCTGCATGCCCCGCAACGGGGTCAGCGTGATGTCGAGCTTGTCGCCCAGTTTGGACAACTGGTCCTCGGCGCGGTCCAGCTCGCTCGGCGTGCGGGCGCTCACCCGCACCAGGCCGCGCAGCGAGACCTGACCGTCCTCACGGGACGGGGAGATGGACATCGCGAGCGTCGACGAGAGAGCGCGCACACCGGTCAGTGCGTTCAGGTTGCCCTTGAGGCCCTTGGACGGCCAGCCGGTGATCGCGTAGCTCGCGTGACCGACGCCACCCGCGGTGACGCCCGCCCACTTCTCACGCAGCGACACGGGGTTCGTGTTGCCGACGGCCGCGGTGAGCTCGGCCGATGAGATCGCCGCGCGCAGCAGTTCGTCCGAGTCGAGCGGGCGGATCGTGACGCCCGCGGACTCCAGGGCGTTGCGGACGCGGGACAACGCGCCGATCAGCGCCCGGTGCGCGCCGACGACGCCGCCGCCGCGCTCCCGGATCGCCTCGCCGCAGCGGCGCGGGTCCAGCCGGACCGTGATCCACGTGGTGCGCCGGGCCGCCGCGGGCAGCGGGCCGAGCACCTCCATGTACGAGCTGATCGCCGGCGAGTTCGGCGGGAGTGCCGCGCTGCCGGGGTAGCAGTGCCAGATCACGGTGATCGCGTCCAGCACGACACCGCGGTCTTCGAGGCACGGGGTGAGCGCTCCCAGAGGCAGCGACGGTGCCGAGCCGACCGCGGAGATCAGCGGCGGCGTCGGGTCGACGAGCAGCACCGCGGTCCACACGCCCTCGTGCCACGACAGCGCGAGCGGACGGCGTTCGTGGTCGACGCCCTTCGCGATCACCAGGTCCGGGATCGCGAGTCGCAGCAACGCGACGCGCGGGTCCTCCGGGCCGAGCACCTGCATCTCGTCGTCACCGGGCTTGGACTCTTGCGGGTCCAGGCGCTTCGCGGTGCGGCTGTGCGACCGGAAGTTGTAGCGCATCCGGACGCCGATCCACTGGGTGAGCCAGCGACCACGCGATCGGGTGAACGCCAGGATCAGTGCGATGAGGAGCACACCGCCGGCGATCGAGACCGAGACGACGTTCAGCGCGTCGCCCTGCTTGACGCCCATGAGGGTGAGCACGAGGAGTGCGATCGCGAGACCGACCTCGATCGTGACTACGTTGGAAACCGGCAACGAACCGAGGCTGGCGCCGGAGGTGCTGCGACGGACACGCCCGACCGGGCGGGGCGGCGCAGGTGCCTGCTGGCCAGGACCCTTGGATCCCTGCGGCCGTGCCATCCCTGGGTTGGGCCGGGGCGGATGTGGAGTGGTCACGGACATCCGTTGTGGTCTCTTTCCCCTCGATGGTCGGCGGGCTTGGCGAACCGGCCCACGGAGCAACCTGCGTCCGGCTATCCTGCCGAACCGTACCGCGACTGGGAGAGCAGCGAGCCGAGAATGGCATCAACACCCACCACCAAGTCACAGGTCCAGGCCTACCGATTCGTCCTGCAGCGGATGCAGTCCGCGCTTGTCCGCAGAGACGCGGTCATGCTGCACGACCCGATGCGCAACCACTCGCGCGCGACAGCGGTGGGTGTGGTCCTCGGTGTCGTCGGTCTGCTGGGCTTCCTCATCGTCGGGCTTTTCAGCCCGGCGCCGAAGCTCGACACCGAGACACAGATCGCCATCAGCAAGGAGACCGGCCAGGTCTACGTGGTCGACAACGCGCCGCGGCGGCTGATCCCGATGACGAACCTGGCCTCCGCCCGGCTGCTCTGGTACTCGCGCAACAGCCCCGACGCGCAGCAGGGCCAGGGCGGCGGCGACGCACCGGCCGGCACGGCGGGCGGTCAGCAGGAGGCGGCCGGCGGGACCCCGAAGCTGGTGAGTGAGAAGGCTCTCGCGAACCTGCCGCGCGGCCGGCTGACCGGCCTGCCGGACGCTCCGGACGTGCTGCCGAACGCGAACCTCCGCATCGACGCGCAGTGGTCCGTCTGCGACACGCTCGACCTGGACGAGTTCCGTGAGAACCAGGCGGCGGAGAACCAGATCAAGACCTCCGTCGTCGCCGGTGTGAGCGGCGGCAACCCCGAACTGGGCGACGAGGCGATTCTGGTGCAGCAGCGCACCGGCGCCAAGAAGGCGTACCTGATCTACAAGAAGCCCAAGGATCTGGGCAACATCTCGTCGTCGACGGTCCGCGCCGAAGTGGACCTCAAGAACGACAAGGTGATGAACGCCCTCAAGCTGAAGGGCAAGCAGCCGCGCGCGATCAGCACGGCGATGCTGAACGCGATCCCCGAGGTCGCCCCGCTGATCGCGCCGGTCATCGCCGACCAGGGCAAGAAGGCGACCTACGTCACCGAGACGAACGTGAACATCGGCGAGGTCGTCGAGGTGAACCTGACCGGCACCGCGACGTACATGGTGGCGCTCAAGGACGGCTTCCAGGAGGTCGACCAGACCGTCGGCGACCTGCTGCGCTGGTCGTACTCGAACAACCAGAAGTCGATCCCGCTCACGCCGAACGCGGTCGTGGACCACAGGGACCCGAAGTCCCCGCTCAAGCTCGACTCGTACCCGGAGCGGATTCCGACGACGCTCGAGGCGAACCCCGGCAACACCGTGTTGTGCCTGGGCTGGAAGGCCGACAACTACACGGAGAACACCAAGGCCGAGCACACCTCCGTGACGATCGGCTCCAAGCTGCCCGGTCCGAAGGAGATGACCCCGGTCGAGTTGAACGCGACGGGCGCGACGGGCGAGATCCTCGACGAGTTCCTGATGCTGCCGGGCAAGGCCGCCGTCGTGCGGGCGAGCCAGGGCAAGGGCGACTTCGGGACCGGGCCTGTGCAGGTCGTCACGGGCCGCGGCGTCCGCTACGGCGTCCCGGACGCGGCGACCGCGACGGCGTTGGGTCTTACCGGGACGTTCCCGCCGGCACCGAACCAGATCCTGAGCCTGTTGCCGATGGGACCGCAGCTCAACAAGAACGAGGCGAACCGCAGCTACGACTCGATCCTCGCGCCCAAGGGCACCATCAAGGATCCGCAGGCCGCGCAGAAGTAGCGGAACCGCGCCGGGTGTATCACCGTCGAATGTGGACAAGGTGTGGCGGCCAGTGAGTGCCGTCACACCAGGCACCCGGAAGTTGTTTGGGGGACGAGTTGTGGCCGGTCGTATCAGCGTCGACGCCGAGTGGCTGGAGAAGTACGCCGATCGGATCGACGGCACGACGGACGATCTGAGGCGGGTGCGGGACGCCATGAAGGTGTCCCCGCTGCGCCCGCAGTCGTTCGGCGAGATCGGCAGAACCGTCGGTACGGCCCAGGGTTACGCGCGTGCGGCCGAGCTGCTCAACTCGCAGCTCGCCCGTGCCTGCGACACGCTCGACGCGGCCGCCAAGGGCCTGCACGCCGTCGCCGGTGCACACGGCAGGGGCGATGACGACGCCCTGCAGGCGATCAAGAAGGCCGACCGGCGGTAGGGGGAGCTGTGATGGCCAAGGACGGCAAGCAGATCGCGGCCGAGGTCGGTCCCGAGCTCGACTACCTCTCGCAGGTCAGCCGCAAACTCGGTGTCGTGGACCTCGTGCACGACTTCTTCGACCCGCTGGTGGGCGACTGGAACGACCTGCGCGAGGAAGCCGAACGCTGGCGCAAGGCCGCGAAGGTGACCGAGGCGGTCAACAAACACGTCACGGCGCCACTGGGCGGGGTCGACGCGCGGTGGGAGGGCAAGGACGCCGACGCGTTCCTCGAGCACATGCGCAAGGTGGGGCTCGCGGGCGGCGACATGTCCGACGCGATGAACGCCATGGCGGACGCGCTGGAGGAGACCGCGGACGGCGTGCGCGTCATCGTGCAGGACATGGCGCACGTGCTGGCCGACGCCGCCGACTCGGTGTCCGGCACGGCCTCGCTGCCGCTGGACGGCGACGAGCGCGCGATCAGGCACATCGAGGAGCTCAAGGATCCCGTCCGCGAACTGCACGAGTCCGCGCGGCAGGTGCTGGAGGCGTTCCTGAAGCTGTGCGACGGGGTGTCCGGTGACGCGGCCGGCTTCGGTGACGTGCGGATGGAGCACAGGTATCCCGACAAGGACTGGACCTACGCGGCGCCCGCCAAGCCGGAGACCAAGATGCCGGAACCGGCCAGGACCTCGGCCACTGCCGCCGCGAGCACCGGTGCCTCGTCGGGCGGTGGCGGCGGCGGGGTCGGCGGTGGCGGGGTTGGTGGCGGTGGTTCAGTCGGTGCGCCGGCCGCCGCGACACCGCAGCCGATGCAGTTCGGTGGCGCCACAGGCGTCGCTGAACAGGTACCGCTCGCGGACAAGGGTGCTGGGGCGGCTCCGGCCGCCGCGGCCGCTGGTGGCCGTCCTGGGGCCGCTCCCGGCGGCGCGATGATGGGCGGCATGCCGATGATGGGTGGCATGGGCGGCGGTCAGCAGGGCGGCGACAAGGAGCACAAGCCGAAGCAGCGGATCACCGGCTCGATCGAGGACCTGCTCGGCAAGCCCAAGAAGGCCGCGCCGAAGACGATCGGCGACGACGACTGAAAGCTTTCCGGAACAACGAGAACGGCCCCGCCGAATCGGCGGGGCCGTTCTCGTTGTTCAGCAGCTCGGAATGTTGTGGATGATTCCTCCGACGTTGCCGCCCGCGGTCCAGCCGGTCACGCCGGTGCGGTTGTTCCGGTGGTGGATCCAGTAGAGCACCGCGGTCGAGCCCTTGCCCGTCGGCCCGAACTTGCCGCAGTAGGCGGTCAGGCCCTGTCCGATGTAACCGAGGCCGACCCTGGTGGAGTCACCGTGTGCGGAAGCACGGATGCTCGCGCCCTGCACCTGGTAGTCCCTCTGAACCGCGGCGGATGCCGGCATCGCGGTGAGCGTCATGCCTGCCAGAGCAGCCACGGTCACGGCAATGATTCGTTTTGTCACCAAACCCCCAATAAAGCGACAATCTTTCGATGTGATGACCATCGTAGAGGGGGAATTGCATCATTTTCGGGGTTTCGCCGGAAAACCCGTCCACGAATACGGCGCACAACGTGAACGGCTCCACAGGACACTGTCCTGCGGAGCCGTTCACGTTGTCGAGGAGCCGAGCCCGTCAGGCCGGGCGGCCGCGCTTGCGGTTCAGCGAGTTGCGCACGATCAACGTGAGCAACAGCAACCCGCCGCCGGCGCCGATGCCCGACAACGCCACGATGATCGGCGGCCAGTCCAGCCCCGGCGGCGGGGTGACGGCCGTGTTCATCTCCTTGGACTGCTCCTTCTGGAAGCCCTTGGACTCACCGGGCAGCACCGCGGTCAGCGCGGCGACGGGGTTGATCATCCCGAAGCCGATCTTGTTGTCCTTTCCGGACACGTTGCCGGGGTGCAGGGCCGTGGCCTTGATGCGGTCCATCACCTGGCGTGCGTTGAGGTTCGGGAACCGTTCACGCACCAGCGCCGTGATGCCGGAGACGTACGGGGCCGCGAAGCTCGTGCCCTTGATGTCCTGCACGCCCTGCGCGGTGACGTTCGCGTTGGTCAGGCCAGTGCCCTTGGGGTCGACGGAGATGATCTCCTCGCCCGGTGCGGCGATGCTGACCCACGGGCCCCAGACGCTGAACGCCGAGACCTCGCCGGAGCGGGCGATCGACGCCACGGACAGCACGTCGTTCGCGAACCACGCGGGCGACGAGACCGAGTTGACGTTGGTGGGGTCCAGGTTGTTGTTCTGCGCGGCGCAGCCGGTGCCCTGGTCGCTGAGGTTGCCGGCCGCCGTGACGATCACCACGTTCTTGACGTCCACCGCGTACCTGATGGCGGCCTGCAGCTTCTGGTCGTCCGCGCTGAATCCCTTGGGACTGCTGCAGTTCGTCAGCGAGATGTTGATGACCTTGGCGTCCTGGTTCGCCGCGCGGACGATGGCCTGCGCCAGCGTGCCGACCTTGCCGGCTGACGCGCGCTTCTCGGTGGTCGCGTTGCCCTCGAACTCGAAGCGGTCGCTGGTCTGGCGGATCGCCAGGATCGTCGCCTCCGGTGCGGCGCCGATGAAGTCGCCCTCGGTCTTGGCCGCGGCGGCGACACCGGCGACTTCGGTGCCGTGGCCGTCGCAGTCGTCAATGCCGTTCTGGTTGGAGACGTAGTCTCCGCCGCCCTGGACCCTGCCGCCGAAGCGCGGGTTGCGCGGGTCGACACCGGTGTCGATGATCGCGATCTTGATGCCCTTGCCGGTGGCGAACCTGTGCGCCTGGTCCAGGTTCAGGTAGACCTGGCCCCAGGGCATGTACTCGATCAGTTCGCTCTTGGTGTCGGACTCCACGCACCCCTTCGAGGTCCGCTTGTACGGCACGTCGGGCTTGCCCTCGTCCGCCGGGGGCTGCGTGCCCTCGGGCAGGTCCGGCGGCACCGAGTTCGGGCGTGCGGCCGCCGGTGTGGAGGACGGCTGAGCGGAGGCCTGCGGCAGCGTCCCCGTCAGCAGAAGCAGTCCGGCGGTCGCTGCCGCCGTGGTGCGCCTGATGCCGGTCCTCATAGCGTGATCAAGCCTCGGAACACCTGGTACATGTCCATGACCGCCAGTGCCAGCGGCAGCACGGAGGCGATCAGGATCGCCTCGATGATGTCGACGGTGCGGCGCAACGGCGGCGAGAACTTCTGGCCGGGGAAGATCACACCGAGCACCAGCGCGAGCGCGCCCAGCAGCAGCAGCGCGCCGAAGACGAACGCGATGCGGTCGAACGAGGTCGACGCGATCAGCCAGCCGATCAGGATGCCCGCGCTGGCGAACATGCCGGTCGACAGCAAGGCGACGGCCTGCGCGCCGTTCGCGTACGCCCGGCCGCGCATCATCAGCACGATCGCGACGACCACGCCGTAGATCGGGCCCCAGATCGTGTCGGCGCCCGCGGCGACGATGGCGGCCAGTGCCGCGACCACGCCGGTGCCGATGATCATGCCCGTCAGGTACTCGTGCGCGACGGCCGTGCGACGCTCGATGACCGCGTACTCCGGGAAGCCGCTGTCCTCCTTGAGGTCCTCGGCGTTCGTCGGCACGACGGGCGGCGGGATCTTGGCCAGCTGCAGCGTGAGCCTCGGCAGCATCGACAGCGCGGCGAGCGCCACGGCGCCGGTCGCGGCGGCCACGCCGGACAGCGGGTGCTCGACGAACGTCGCGACGAGGAACGCCAGCGCCACGAGGGTGCCGCCGGTCGCCGCGGCGATGAACACCGTGATGCCCTGGCCGATCAGCAGGATGCCGCCCCACGCGAAGATCATCATCAGCGCGGACGCGAGCAGCATCTTCGGGTTGAAGCCGACGCCGGGCACGGCGTGGAAGCCCGCGACGAACGCCAGCGGCAGCGAGCCGCACGCGGCGATCAGTACACCGGTCGACGCCGAGCTGTACGCCCGCGAGATCGTCGCGCCCGCCGCCAGCATGGCGATCGCGCCGACACCACCGGCGATCGCGGCGGCGAGACCGCTGCCGGAACCGCCCTGCGTGATCGGGCCGGACAGGAACAACGCCACCGCGGACGCGATCAGCGCGATCGCGCCGGCCAGGTGACCGAACCGCTGCGCGGTCTCCTTGGTCCATGGCCGGAAGGAGTCCGGATCGGACTCCGCGATCGCGTCGACGACGTCGTCGTACAACGGCGGCGGCGGATTCTCGTTGCGGCGCCGCAACTGCAGCAGCTCGCCGTCGACGACGCCGAGCGAAGCAAGCGTGCGCGCCGGGTCGAGCGGGCTGTCGCCGAGCTTGGCGAGGCACCAGCCACCGTGCCGCACGCCGCCGTCCGGAGTGGCCTCTCTCGCCATGTCCAGCAACATCGGCAGGAGATCGGCCACCGCCACGTCGGCAGGCAGCGCGACGTCGATACGCGTTCGAGGTGCCACCACCGTGACACGGCTGAACACCGTCGTACCGGTCGCCACCAGGGCCCCCTAAGTCAGATCAGCACTTGCAAACGATGTGCCCGACCCTATTGGTCCACCTGGACGGTCGGCGGGCGGCCCTAGTATGGCCGGACCGACGCCTCTTGCACGTGTGGTTCGCAGAACACGTTCGACTGGGTTTTTTTCCGACCCACCTTCGTGACGCGCGCGGATGCGCAATAGTGTCGGTTGCTACTGGTGGCGTAACGAGTCGAAGAGGTGCCTGTCAGTTGAGCACGCTGCAGTTCAAGCGAACGGCACGCCTTGCTGCTCCCCGGCCTCCGGGCGGTGAGGTCCACCTCGAACCGCCACCCGAGGTCCCCCGGATCATTCCCGGCAACATCATGATGAAGGCGATGCCCGTCGTCATGATCGTGGCGTCGATGGGCATGATGGGCATGATGCTGGTGTTCATGCCCCGGCAGCCCGCGGCGATGATCATGCCGGGCATGATGATGATCTCGACCATCGGCATGATGGCGAGCGGCATGGGCTCGGGCAAGGGTCAGAAGAAAGCCGAGATGAACGAGGACCGCAAGGACTACCTGCGGTACCTCGGCCAGATGCGCGACCGCGCCCGTGAGGCCGCCGACGAGCAGCGCGCCGAGCGCGAGTGGGTGCACCCCGACCCGCAGATGCTGTGGTCGCTCGCCACCACCAGGCGCATGTGGGAACGCCGTCAGAACGACCCGGACTTCTGCCACCTGCGCGCGGGACGGGGCTCGCAGCGCCTCGCGACCCGCCTGGTGCCGCCGCAGACCGGTCCCGTCGAGGAGCTCGAGCCGATCGCGACGCTGGCGCTGCGCCGTTTCGTGCGCGCCCACTCGCTCGTGCCCGATCTCCCGATCTCCATCGCACTGCGCGGTTTCGCCGCGGTCGGCCTGCTCGGTGAGATCGAGGACCGCCGTGACGTCGCGCGCGCCCTCATCGCCCAGCTCGTCACCTTCCACGCCCCGGACGACCTGCTGATCGCGGTCGTCAGCGCGGGCCGCACCAAGCAGTTGTGGGAGTGGGCGAAGTGGCTGCCGCACTCGCAGCACCCCACCGACATCGACGGCATCGGCCAGCGCCGCATGATGGCGAACTCGCTCGCCGAGGTCGAGGCGATGCTGGACGAGAACCTGCGCGACCGGCAGCGGTTCACCCGCAACGCCCCGCCGCCGCCCGACCAGCCGCACATCGTGATCGTCATCGACGACGGCGACATCAGCCGCGAAGAGATGATCATCATCGAGGAGGGTCTGGTCGGCGTCACGCTGCTGGACCTGAGCGAGTGCCTGGGCAACCTGACGGCGCGGCGCGGTCTGCGGCTCGTCGTCGAGAACAACCAGCTGGGCGCCCGTTCCGCGACCGGTGTCGAGTGGTTCGGTGCCCCGGACCGGCTGTCCATCGTGGAGTCCGAGGCGCTCGCCCGCAGGCTTTCGCCCTACCGCATGGGCGCCGCCGGTGAGGCCGGTGGCGACTCGGGCGAGGACCCGTTGGCGATGAGCAACAACCCGCCGCTGCTCGAGTTCATGGGCATTCCCGGCGACCCGATCACGTTCGACGTGCAGCAGGCGTGGCGGCCGCGGCCCAAGCGCGACCGCTACCGCATCCCGTTCGGCATCGGCGAGCACGGCCAGGCGGTCGAGCTCGACATCAAGGAAGCGGCCGAGGACGGCATGGGCCCCCACGGCCTGTGCATCGGCGCGACCGGTTCCGGCAAGTCGGAGTTCCTCCGCACGCTGGTGCTCGGTCTGCTGGCCTCGCACTCGTCGACGGCGCTCAACATGATCCTCGTCGACTTCAAGGGTGGTGCGACGTTCCTCGGTCTGGACAAGGCACCGCACGTCGCCGCCACGATCACCAACCTCGCCGGCGACCTCAGCCTGGTCGACCGCATGAAGGACGCCATCGAGGGCGAGGTGTCGCGTCGCCAGGAGGTCCTGGCGAAGGGCAACTACAAGAACGTCTGGGACTACGAGAAGGCCCGTGAGAACGGCGCCCAGCTCGACCCGCTGCCCGCGCTGTTCATCTGCATCGACGAGTTCTCCGAGATGCTGACGGCGAAGCCGGACTTCATCGACATCTTCCTCCAGATCGGTCGTGTCGGCCGGTCGCTGCAGATGCACATGCTCCTCGCGTCGCAGCGGCTCGAGGAAGGCAAGCTCCGCGGTCTGGACACGTTCCTGTCGTACCGGATCGGTCTGAAGACGTTCAACGCGGCTGAGTCCCGCGCGGCGATCGGTGTGCCGGACGCCTACGAGCTGCCGCCGATCCCGGGCTCGGGTTACCTGAGCGTGCAGGGCATGCCGCTGACCAGGTTCAAGGCGCTCTACGTCTCGGGTACCTACCGTCCCGCGGGCATGCAGTCCGCCGGTGAGTCGGTGGCCGTGCGCAGTGACAAGCGCCCGCGCTTCTTCGTGCCGGACTTCATCGAGATCCCGAAGGAGCCGGAGCGCCCGCTCGAGCCGGTGAAGGTCGCGGAGCCGGTCAAGGAGGACGCGAACGAGCCGACCCAGCTCGAGCTCATCGTCGAACGCCTCTACGGCCAGGGCCCGCCCGCGCACGAGGTGTGGCTGCCGCCGCTCAACGAGCCGCCGACCATGGACACGATGCTGCCGCCGCTCGACGTGACCCCGGACCGCGGTCTCACGTCGCCGGGCTACCCGGCCAACAGCACGCTGCAGATCCCGGTCGGCATCGTCGACAAGCCGTTCGAGCAGCGCCGCGACCTGCTGTGGGCGGACTTCTCCGGTGCGGCCGGTCACGGCGCGATCGTCGGTGGTCCGCAGTCCGGCAAGTCGATGATGCTCAGGACGCTCGTCGCGTCGATGGCGCTCACCCACACGCCGGAGGAGGTGCAGTTCTACCTCATCGACCTCGGTGGTGGTTCGCTCGCCGCGATGGAGGACCTGCCGCACGTCGGTGGCTTCGCCGGTCGTCTCGACGTCGACAAGGTCCGCCGCATGGTGGCCGAGCTGCAGACCCTGATCGCGGAACGCGAGCTCCGCTGGCGCGACCAGCGCATCGAACTGGCCGAGTTCCGCAACCGCAAGCGTCGCGGTGAGATCAAGGACGACGCGTTCGGTGACGCGTTCCTGATCGTCGACGGCTGGATGAACTTCCGCCAGGAGTTCGAGATGGTCGAGCCGCAGATCCAGGCGCTCGCCGCGCAGGGTCTGTCCTACGGCGTGCACGTGATCGTCGGCGCGAGCCGGTGGGCGGAGATCCGGCCCGCGATGAAGGACCTCCTCGGCACGCGCTTCGAGCTGCGGCTCGGTGACCCGAGCGAGTCCGAGGTCGACCGCAAGGTGGCGGTCAACGTGCCGCCGGGCCGCCCTGGCCGCGGCATCGTCATGGACGGTTCCAGTGGACGCCGGCTGCACTACCTCGTCGGCCTGCCGCGCATCGACACCTCGCAGGACGCGAACAGCGTCACGGCGGGTGTCGCCGACCTCGCGAGCAAGCTCACGGCGGCGTGGCAGGGCCCGCGCGCCCCGCAGGTCCGGATGCTGCCCGACCTGCTCGACCACGGGCAGTTCATGGCCCACGTCCAGCAGGCCGCCCCCAACCGCGGGCGCCTCGTCCCGGTCGGCGTCAACGAGGACGAGCTCGCGCCGGTCTACCTCGACTTCGACGCGGACCCGCACTTCATGGCGCTGGCGGACGGTGAGTCGGGCAAGACGAACATCCTGCGCACGATCGTCCGCGGCATCATGCAGAGCTACACCTCGTCCGAGGCGTTGATCCTGCTCGCGGACTACCGCCGCACGATGCTCGGCTTCATCGACACCGACCACCTGCTCACCTACGCGGTGTCGGGCCCGCAGTTCACGCAGAACGTGCAGGAGATCAAGGGCTCGCTCGCCGGCCGCATGCCCGGCCCGGACGTCACGCAGGAGCAGCTCAAGAACCGTTCCTGGTGGAAGGGCCCCGAGGTCTTCGTCATCGTCGACGACTACGACCTGGTCGCTCCGCAGGGTGGTGCGAACCCCATGCAGCCGCTGGCCGAGTTCATCCCGCAGGCCAAGGACGTCGGTCTGCACATCGTCGTCGTCCGCCGCATGGGTGGTGCGTCCCGCGCGATGTACGACCCGATCATGGGCAAGCTGAAGGAGATCTCGGCGCCGATCTTCGTCGGTTCCGGTTCGAAGGAGGAGGGCAACATCGTCGGCAACCTCAAGCCGTCGCCGCAGCCTCCCGGCCGGGGCACGCTGGTGACCCGCAAGCACGGTCAGCAGCGCATCCAGTTCGCCTGGATCACGCCGGACTAGACCCCGTAGCAACGTCTTCGTGGGTGGTCTCGCCGCAACGGCGGGGCCACCCACGAGTCGTTTTCGGGGGAGCTCGGCGCGAACGGCAAAGGCCCGCGGCCGAAGCCACGGGCCTTTCCAGGTAGTACCTTCCCCCAGCCGCCGGATCCGGAACGCCGATGCAGTCAAGAGGGAGGCGACCGCACCGGCGTTCCGGATGCTGTTCTTCCGAGCCACCCCCCAGGCTGACTCCTCCGAACCGGCTGGGGAGAACTCTGCCGCACACCGCTCACGCGGCGATCACGTCTCGATGACACCGTTCCCGGCTGGGGCGGCACGATCACCCGGTCGCGCCCGGAGCAGGCGCTGCTCGACCTGGTCCGGAATGACCGACTTGGCCATCCGTGTCGTCCGAGGCAGTCGTATCGGGTAAGCATGTGCGCGGAAGAGGGGAATGTGCATGAGCCTGCACGTCGCGGTCGACTTCGGCACGTCGAGCACCTGTGTGGCGATCTCCGCGAACGGGCGGGAGCCGCAGGTCGTCGTGTTCGACGGCCAGCCGCTCGTGCCGTCCGCCGTGTTCGCGGCCGCCGACGGCACGTTGTTCGTCGGCCAGGAGGCCGAACGCCAGGCGGCGGTCGATCCCGCGCGCTACGAGCCGCACCCGAAGCGTCGTATCGACGAGGGGGAGTTGTTGCTCGGCAGCACCGTGCTGCCCGTTGTGGACGTTGTGCGGGCGGTGCTGGCACGAGCCGTGGGAGAAGCACGGCGCGTTGGTGGCGGAGCGCCTGTCGACCTTCTCGTCCTCACCCACCCCGCGGACTGGGGCTCCGTCCGCACCCGCGTCCTGCTGCAGGCGGCCCGCGGGCTCGGCCGCGAGGTGGTGCTGGTGCCCGAACCGGTCGCCGCCGCCGTCTTCCACTCCGCGAGCCACTCCATTCCGGACGGTGCCGCTCTCGCCGTGCTCGACCTCGGTGGCGGCACGGTCGACGCGAGCGTGGTGGCGCGGGCGGGCAGGAGCTTCCGGGTGCTGTCCGCGAAGGGCGACCCGAGTTTCGGTGGCGCGGACATCGACCAGGCGTTGCTCGAACACGTCGGCGGGCTGGTCGCGGCCAAGGACCCCGAGGCGTGGCGGCAGCTCGTCGAGGGCCGCGAGATGGCCGACCGGCGCAAGCGGCGGGTGCTGCGGCAGGACGTGCGCGGCGCCAAGGAGACGTTGTCCCGGCACGCCTACACCGACGTGCCGATGCCGCCGCCGTTCCCCGACGCGCACGTGACGCGCTCGGATCTGGAACAGTTGATCGCCGCGCCGATCAGCCGGGCGGCCGCGCTGGCCGGTGCCGCGGTCCGCGACGCCGGTCTCGCTCCCCAGCAGCTCGCCGGGGTGTTCCTGGTCGGCGGGTCCAGCCGGATCCCGCTGGTCGCGCGCATGGTGCACGAGCAGATCCGCGTGGTGCCGACGAGCATCGACCAGCCGGAGACGGTGGTGGCCCGCGGCGCGCTGCGGGCGGTCAGCCTCGATCCGGAACGGACCGGCGGTGTGGCCCAGCAGCCCCAGTCGAAGGGCCCGTCGGGTGAGGTGACTCACAACCTGCGGGTCGGCGACGAGGCCACGCGGAAGATCACCCGCCGGATCACGCCACCGCCGTCCGGGCAGTTCCCCGTCTCGTTCCCGGCGGCTTCGCCACCGCCGCGGAAGAAGAGCAAGGCGCGCCTGTTCATCACGATCGGTGTCGTGGCCGTGCTCGCGGCGGCCGGCGTCGGCGGCTACTACTGGCTGAAGCCCGAGGGGACGCAGGAACAGCCGGCTCCGCAGGGCGACCGGATCGCCGTTTACGACTACAGCTTCACCCGGCCGGACGGGTGGGAGCAGACGGGCGGCGCCGCGCCCGTCCGCCAGGTGCTTTTGCAACCGATTGATCGCAAGAATTCCGATGGCGAACAGCCGGAAGCACGTATTGCTGTGCAGGAGCAAACACTTGAGTACGACAGCGACGCGGATCGCTCTCGCGCGCTGAGTGAGTTGAAGAACACCTTTGAGCAACGCAAGGAGAAAGGCGATGTGGTCGCCAACTTCTCCGAAGAAAGCTCATTCGCCGGCAAGTCTGTTGTTCACTATCGCGAAGTGATCGGGACGACCGGTGTCGACTGGTACATCCAGTTCGTGGGCGAGCACCAGGTGAGCGTCGGATGTCAGGCGACGGAAGCCACAAAAGCCCAGGTCGGCGCCGCCTGCGAGCAGATCGTCCGCTCACTGGTCATCAAGTCGTAGCCGCAACGTCAGGGAGTCGCCGATGTCCGCCACCGAGGTCCTCGCCCGGTTCCGCGCCGAGGTCGGAGCAGCGGTCACCCGTGCCCGCCGCGCGTCGGGTGAGATCGGTGAACGCAACGCCAAGCTGCGGGAACGTACGCGTGACCTCGCAGCGCTGGCCCGTGATCGCAAGGTCGAGCCCGGTGGCCAGGCCACACCTGCCGACGTCCGGGAGGCCGCCAGGGGGTTCCGCACCGACCGCGGGCTGGCTGTCGAACAGGTGCCGGACGCCACCGAACCGGCCGCACCCGTCCCAGCTGAGACGGAACGGGTGACTCTCGGTTCGTCGGCCGTCGCCGGTCCGAGTGGTCAGCTTCCCCGTGTGAGTGACGATGACGAGGACTTTTCGCAGTCGCGAATCCTCTACTGACTCCCGGTTTCACCCGGAGCCGTTTACTAGCGCAACTACTTCGAACGAAGTCGCGACAGAACGGAACCGACGTGGCAGGGTCCTCGTCGGAAGAGGCGTACGAACCAAGAAGTGCGACTTGAAGTTCTCTGAAGGGGGCATCTCCCAATGGCATTGACCGTTACGTCTGAAGAGCTCGACGCCCTGGCGAAGCACATTGCCGACGTCAACGAGCAGACGCAGGGCACGCTCCGTCAGGTGGGCAGCACCGTCGACACGCTGTCCGGCACCTGGAAGGGCAACGCCGCCACCGCGTTCGGCAACCTGATGTCGCGCTTCCACGAGGACGCGGCGAAGGTGCAGCAAGCGCTGATGGCCATCGCCGAGCAGATCTCCAGCTCCGCTGACGTCTACGCCCGCAACGAGGAGGAGCAGCAGCAGAGCATGACCGGCATCACCGGCCGGCTCAGTGGCAGCTGATCTCGCTTTCGTTCGTCAGTCGCTTCTAGCGTTTCCAGACTTCAAAACAGATCCCAGGGGAGATAGCAATGAGTGGTCCGATTCAGGTTACCTTCGCCGAGGTGGCGAACGCGGCTTCGCAGATCAGCAGCGCCGCCAAGAGCGTTGACCAGCAGCTGGACGACCTGCGCACGAAGGTGACGGCGACGCTCTCCGGCTACGAGGGCGACGCCGCCACGCAGTACCAGGCAGCGCAGGACAAGTGGGACAAGGCCGCCGCAGACCTGCAGGCCGTGCTCGCCGCCATCGGTACCGCCGTGCAGCAGTCCGGCGAGGCTTACGAGCAGTCCGAGCGCCAGAACGCCAACCGCTGGTAAGCCTGCTCGGCCTTCGTAACACCCTCGCGAGCCCCGGAACCACGTGGTCCGGGGCTCGCGTATGTCCAGGGAAGGGTGGCTTGAGAGGGGCCGTTTTGGTGCCCGCGCCACCCATCCGGTATCTTCTGACGTTGTTGTGCGGTAGCGGGCGCCCATGTGTGCCGCGTCTGTCTCGGAACCACCGCTTGGTTCGTCCAAGATCGGTCTGGGGCAACCGCCGCAGTGACCCCAGACGCAAGTGACGACGAGGTAGATCCGTGCGCACGTACAGCCCGAAGCCCGGTGAGGTGACCCGCACCTGGCATGTGATCGACGCCCAGGACGTGGTGCTCGGCCGGCTCGCCACCCAGGCCGCGACGCTGCTGCGCGGCAAGCACAAGCCGACTTATGCGCCTCACGTTGACACTGGTGACTTCGTTGTCATCATCAACGCGGACAAGGTCGCTCTGACCGGCGCGAAGCGCGACCAGGCGTTCCAGTACCGCCACTCCGGCTTCCCCGGTGGTCTGCGCAAGCAGTCCTTCGGCGAGGTCCTGGACACCCGTCCGGACCGCCTGGTGGAGAAGGCGATCAAGGGCATGCTGCCCAAGAACCGCCTTGGCCGTCAGATCGCGAACAAGCTCAAGGTCTACGCAGGCGCGAGCCACCCGCACGAGGCGCAGCAGCCGCAGGCCTTCGAGATCAAGAAGATCGCCCAGTGAGCGACGAGTACACCGAGGAAGTTCCTGTGACCACCCCTGAGAACGAGACCCCCGAGGTCGAGACCCCCGAGGTCGAGGCTGAGGTTGTCGAGGCCGAGGTCGTCGACGCTCCTGAGGCCGAAGAGGCTCCCGAGGCTGTTGAGGCTGAGGCTGTTGAGGCCGTCGAGGTTGAGGCCGTCGAGGCTGACGCTGACGCCCCCGAGGCCGACGCCGCCGAGGCCGACGCCGAGGCCGTCGAAGAGACCTCCGCGCCGGTGGTCGCCCTCTCGCTGAACGGCGCCGCGCACCTCGCGCAGACCGTCGGCCGCCGCAAGGAGGCCGTCGTCCGCGTCCGCCTCGTGCCCGGCACCGGCAAGTTCACGCTGAACGGCAAGACCCTCGAGACCTACTTCCCGAACAAGGTGCACCAGCAGCTCATCAAGGAGCCGCTCGTCACCACGGAGAAGCCCGAGACGTTCGACGTCATCGCGAACCTGCACGGCGGCGGCATCACCGGCCAGGCCGGTGCGCTGCGTCTCGCCATCGCGCGTGCGCTGATCGCCGTCGACTCCGAGGACCGTCCGGTCCTCAAGAAGGCCGGCTTCCTCACTCGTGACCCGCGGGTCAAGGAGCGCAAGAAGTACGGTCTGAAGAAGGCCCGCAAGGCGCCTCAGTACTCCAAGCGTTGATGCCCCACCGCGGGGCGAGCCGTGTCTGCGTTCGTCAGATCACTGCTCCTCCGCGGTGAGTGCGGGGACACCCCGCACTCCGAGCGTCATCCAGCTATACCTGCGGGAGCAGCAGTTCACCACGAACTGCTGCTCCCGCAGTGTTTTCCGGGTCCTTTCCCGCCGCCTCGCTGTGTCCAATTCGGAGGATTCATGGCCCGCCTGTTCGGCACCGACGGTGTACGCGGTCTCGCCAACGCCGATCTCACCCCCGAGCTCGCGATGTCCGTCGCCGCCGCGGCGGCAAGGGTGCTCGCCGAGCACGACCGCTCCCACCGCCCCGTCGCCGTCGTCGGCCGCGATCCCAGGGCGAGCAGCGAGATGCTCGACGCCGCCGTCACCGCCGGTCTGACCTCGGCCGGTGCGGACGTGCTGCGCGTCGGCGCCCTGCCCACGCCCGCCGTCGCGTACCTGGTCGCCGCGCTCGGCGCCGACATCGGCGTGATGATCTCCGCGTCGCACAACGCGATGCCGGACAACGGGATCAAGCTCTTCGCCGCCGGTGGCCACAAGCTGCCCGACTCGGTCGAGGACGAGATCGAGCAGCACATGGGCACCGGTTTCGACCGTCCCACCGGTGCCGCGATCGGCCGGGTGCGCGACGTTCCCGACGCCGAGATCCAGTACGTCGAGCACCTGATCAAGGTCACCCCGCACCGCCTCGACGGCCTCAAGGTCGTGGTGGACTGCGCGAACGGTGCCGCGTCGGTGGCCGCACCGGACGCGTACCGCCGCGCCGGGGCCGAGGTGATCGCGATCAACGCGAACCCGGACGGCCTCAACATCAACGCCGGCTGTGGTTCCACCCACATCGACGTCGTCGCCGCCGCGGTCCGCGAGCACGGTGCCGACCTCGGCATCGCGCACGACGGTGACGCCGACCGCTGCCTCGCCGTGGACGCCGAGGGCAACCCGGTCGACGGCGACCAGATCCTCGCGGTCCTCGCGCTCGCCATGCGCGACGCGGGCGAGCTGTTCGAGGACACGCTCGTCGCGACCGTGATGAGCAACCTCGGCCTGCACATCGCCATGCGGGAGTCGTCGATCCGCCTGCGCACCACCGCCGTCGGCGACCGCTACGTGCTGCAGGACCTCAAGGCCGGCGGCTACTCGCTCGGTGGCGAGCAGTCGGGCCACGTCGTGCTGCCCGCGCACGCCACCACCGGCGACGGCCTGCTCACCGCGCTGCGCCTGATGGCCCGCATGGCCGAGACCGGCAAGTCGCTCGCCGACCTCGCCTCGGTGATGCGCCGCCTGCCGCAGGTCCTGATCAACGTGAAGGTCACCGACAAGGCGGCCGTCGCCAAGGCCTCGTCGGTCAGCGAGGCCGTTGCCGCCGTCGAGGCCGAGCTCGGCGACACCGGCCGCGTGCTGCTGCGCCCGTCCGGCACCGAGCAGCTCGTGCGGGTGATGGTCGAGGCCACGAGCCACGAACAGGCCCAGTCTGCCGCGCAGCGCCTGGCCGGTGTGGTTTCCTCGGTGCACTGACGACGGAACGGGGGCCGGAAGGTGATGAGCGTGCTGATGTTGTTGATACTCCTGGTGCTGCTGGGAGGAGTGACAGCGGTCGTCATCATCGCCGTCGTCACGGCGACGAAGAGGAAGAACGCCGCCCGGCCCCCGTATCCGCCCGTCCAGGGCCGGCAGTACCCGCCACAGCAGTACCCGCAGCAGCCGTACGCACCGCAGGGGTATCCGCAACAACCCGCGCCCGGCCAGCCGCCGTCCGCACAGATCGGCGGGTGATCCGCCGTGAAGTTCGGACCGGCCCAGCTGTTGATCTTCCTGTTCGTCGTCGTGGTGGTCGTGGTCGCGGTGGTGATCGTGGTCGTGGTGAAGAACCAGAAGAAGCAGCGGGCCCAGCACCCGCAGTTCCCTCCCGGCCAGGGCTACCCGCCTCCTCCCGGCGGCCAGTACCCCCAGCAGGGCCCTCCGCCCGGTCAGCAGTGGCCCCAGCAACCTCCTGGTCAGCAGCCGCCACCCAATCAGTGGTGATCGTCGGCGGACGCCGCCGGATGGCTGTTTACTAAGGCAACCGACATCACGGAGCTCAGGTCAGCGTGTGATCTGGGCTGGCACTGTATGGCGGAACCCCGCTGAGCCGAACTGCGTCAGATCGGGGACAAGGGGAGGCAGGAGCACATGTCTGGCTATCAGGCGAACGCCGGCGAAATGATGTCGTCCGCGACGACCATCCAGGGCATCGCGACCGAGATCGAGAACTACAAGGCCAAGATCACCGCGACCGCTGTGAGCGAGAAGGACTTCGGTCGCGCGCACCACGCCGGTGGCGGCAAGTACAAGGCCGGCCTGCCGAAGATAGCCGAGGCGATCAGTGCCTACTCCGCGGCGATGAAGGGTCTCTCGGACAAGCTGCGCGAGTCCGCGAACGGCTACGCCTGGACCGAAGAGGCCAACGCCGCCAAAGTCAACAAGCAGGGAAGGTAGTCGCAGATGCCCAGCTGGGAAGAAGTCAAGAAGCTCTGCGACAACCCGGAGATCCCGCCGGACCAGAAGAAGGCCCTTCTCGAGGCGTACTACACGACCGAGATGGACCAGGACGTCACGGGCACGCACAACGACGAGCTCGAGAGGTACCTCGACGACTACGACATCTCGTACGGTGACGGCTTCGGCCAGTCGCTGTCGAACTCGATGCCGTGGTCGGACAGCTCGGAAGACCGGCTGAACAACGCCTACGACATCGCGAAGAAGTCGGGCGAGGCCGGGCAGAAGAAGGTCGACGACCACAACAAGGCGAAGACGGACGGCCAGAACGCGCTCGACCAGTCCGAACAGCGCGCGGCCGACGGCGGCGCGGGCGTCGGCAACTCCAACTCCCTGCTCGACGCGGGTGCGCCCGGTCTCAAGTACTTCGAGAACTTCCTCCCGGTCTACGCGGAGGCGAAGTCGGTCATCGGTGTCGGCGCGGACGTCAACACCGACTACAACAACGTCAAGACGCTCTACGAAGAGCAGCGCGACATCGACTTCCACAAGATCGACCAGGACATCGTCGAGATGCGGCAGGTCTCCACCGATCTGCGCACTCAGCAGGCCGACTCCGAGAAGTCGATGTCGAAGCTGTGGTCGAGCTGGGACGGCAACGCCGCGGACAACTCGCGCGCCTACGTCGCCGACTTCTCGAAGAAGGGCGCCGCCGTCGCGGACGGCATCAACCATGTCGCCGACGCGACGCGCCTGGCCTGCCACACGGTTTCGCAGCTGGTGAACGACAAGGCGAACGCGGTCCTGAACGGGGTGGGCAGCCCGTTCGACATCGCCGGCAAGACGCCACCGCAGATCCGCGAGGTCGTTCAGGCCGCGGACAGCGAGGACGAGGGCGTACTCCGGCGCGCCGCCGGTCACGTCGGCATCCAGATCGACGACGAGGCGTGCGACGACGACGTGTGGAAGGGCGAGGTCCGCAAGGGCTGCCGCGAGTGGCTGCAGACCACGTTCCACAAGGACGTCAGCGAGAAGTACAAGAACTTCGAGGAACTCTGCAAGAACACGAAGAAGTCGGTCGACGACGCGTGGAACGCGCTCGGCGCCGAGATGGAAAAGATCAACACCAAGCCGTTCGAGCCCGCCAAGGAGGAGAAGCCCGCCGACAAGCCAGGTGACGACACCGGCGGTGGCGGCGACAAGAAGCAGCCTCCTGGCGGTGGCCCTGGCGGCGGCGGTCCCGGCGGTGGTGGGCCCGGTGGTGGCGGACCCGGTGGCGGCACGCCGGAGATCCCGAAGCCGGAGAACCCGCTCGACAAGAACGGTGACGGCAAGCCGGACGTGCCCGGCGACACCGACGGTGACGGCAAGGTCGACGACCTCGACGGCGACGGCAAGCCGGACAACCAGCAGCCCAAGCCCGAGGAGAACCTCGAGTCCGTCACGGTCAAGGCCGGCGACAACACGATCAAGGTCACCGAGCCCGACTCGAACGGGCACGTGAAGATGACGATCGACACGCCCAAGGGTGAGCCGAAGACCTACGACCTGGACTTCAGCAAGAACCCCGAGGCCGCCAAGGCGCTGATGGGCCAGAACGGCACGCAGGCCATCACCGCCATGGCGAACCAGCTCACCGGCACGGCGACCACGGGCGCGCAGACCCCCGGTGCCCCTGCGGCCGTCGGCAGCACGCCGACGACCGGCGGTGGCGTGGGCATGGGAGCGCCCGGCTCGGAGTCGAACCCGATCCCGGTTGAGGTCGGCGCGGACGGCAAGATCCACATCGAGCAGGACGGCGTCAACTTCACCGCCGAGGTCGACGCCGAGACCGGCGAGATCAACCTGACCGCGGACAACGGCGACGGCACCCCCGACGAGATCGGCGTGAGCTTCGGGGAGGACGAGAACCCGGCGGCCGGCACCGACAAGGCCGGTGCCGGCGGGATGACCGGGGACCTACGCCTCGACGAGCCGCTGAACCTCCCCGAGCAGGACTTCCCCCGGCCGGTCGAGGGCGAG
Source organism: Lentzea albidocapillata (assembly GCF_000719115.1). Taxonomy (GTDB): domain Bacteria; phylum Actinomycetota; class Actinomycetes; order Mycobacteriales; family Pseudonocardiaceae; genus Lentzea; species Lentzea albidocapillata. The sequence continues at coordinate 168,717 of NZ_JOEA01000013.1, forward strand.
TTCCAGGCGATGCCCGCGCCCGCCCAGGGTGAGTTCCAGACCATGCCGGCCCCGGCTGAGCAGGTCTGGAGCCCGCCGGGGCAGGAAGGCCCGAACGTGGCCGAGCGCTTCCAGGAGTCGGTGGGCCGCAGCTACATCGAGGACAACGGCATCATGCCGAACGTCGGCGAGCCACGGATCTCCAGCGAAGGCCCGCTGTACGCGCAGACCGCGTCCTCGGACAGCACCGCGACGTCCGGTGTCTCGTTCACCGGCGGCGGTTCCACCGGCAGCGAGTCCGTGCTCGGCGGTTCGTCGCCGGCGGACAGTGCCTGGAGCACGCCGTCGCAGGGCAGCGACCAGGGCGGCTCGTTCAACACCAACGCCTCCGAGGCCGGTCAGGCGGGTTCGGCGAACCTTCCGTCCATGCAGGATGCCCAAGGCCAGCCCACCTCCGGGCCCGCGTCCGGCGGGATGGGCGGCGGGATGATGGGCGGCGGCATGATGGGTGGCGGTGCCGGTGCCGGCGGTCAGCAGGGCGGCGACTCCGAGCGCGGCGCGAGTCAGTGGCGCACCACCGGTTCGCTGTTCGAAGATGACAACAACCCGCTCAGCAGCGCCCAGGGCGTGCTCAGCGGCGACGACGGCAACCGGGGTGGTAGCTGGTGAGCGATCTCGACCTCGCTGCGTTCAAGGCGAAGCTCTCGGGCATCGAGTCGGAGCACTCCACCCGGATGGCGGAGGCCAGGCAGAAGTTCGACGAGTCGGCCAAGGCGACGCAGGAGAGCCACGACAAGTTCGCCGACCGCAAGCAGCGGCTCACCGAGCGGCTCCGCGAGATGGCTCGCAACCAGCGCGGCGAGGGCAAGGACCGCAACAAGGAGCTCTCGTTCGGGCTGGAGGACGAGACCGCCGCTCCGCAGGACGATCTCGCCGACGAACTCGCGCAGATCGAGAAGGAACGGCAGGCGCGCGAGCTGCGTGCCCAGTCGGAGGGCTTCATGCGCGGCCCGGCCGCGGCTCCGGTGCAGCCGGTCCGGCAACCTCCGGTCATCCAGCAACCGGTGGCTCCTCCGCCGCCGGTGCGCCAGCCTCCGCCACCTCGCCGGCCGCAGCGCCCGGCCGTCGACGATGACGACGACCTCAGCAACCAGAGCTGGTTGTCCTGACCAACAACGCCCCAGGTCCACGAGGACCTGGGGCGTTGTCGTCGATCAGCGAGGCGGGCCGTAGCCCGGTGGCGGCGGACCCTGCGGCGGGCCGTAGCCGGGAGGCGGCTGCTGGGGCTGTCCGTAGCCGGGCGGCGGTCCCTGCTGCGGGAACCCGCCCTGCGGATGGCCGGCGTGGGGCGCAGCGGCGGGCTTCAGGGCGTTGGTCACGGGCGGCAGGATCGCGAGAACCCCGACGACCAAGGTCAACCCGGCCGCGACGTAGGTGTCGCTGGTGCCGCTCCAACCGAGTAGCTGGTTGTAGTAGAAGAAGTGGCAGCCGGCGGCGAGCAGGCCCAGCAGGACCGCACCGGCGACGAGGAACGCGCCGGGCATCTTGCGCAGGACGATCAGCACCGCACCGAAGATCAGCACCGCCGCCGCGAGCAGCTTGAGCACCATGTCGGCGATGCTCAACGGGACCAGCAGGTCGCCGTTGCCGCCGGTCTGCGAGAGCAGGCGCGCGACGACGTCGGGTTCCGACTCGTGCGGGCGTTTGATGATGATCCTCATGACCCCGAGGACCGCCCAGTACACGGCGACTCCACCTGCGCCCACCGCCGTGACGATCGCCATCGCGAAGTTCCCGCGTTTCGGCGCCGGTGGTGGCGGACCCCACTGCTGCTGCGGCTGTTGCTGCTGCCAGCCCTGATTCGGCATCACGCCGAGCAACCTAGCGGCTGCGCAGGGCTTCGCGCTGGAAGACCAGGTTCGCGTTCTTCAGGTCGCTGTCCAGCAGTTCGTCGTACGTGCGCTCGCCGGTCAGCACGCGCAGCAGGAAAGCGGTGACGAACGCGCGGCCGAGCTTGTGTGATCCGCGTTCCGCACTGCCGTCCAGCATGAGGTCGCTCCAATGCCTGCCCTCGGTGAACCCGAGGTGCGAGGCCTTGGGCAGCAGCCGCAGTTGCACGGGGCCGCCCCACGCGGACGCGATCGCCTCGGCGTGGCCGACCGGTGGTGCGATGCGGTCCTCGCCCGCCGCGAGGTGCAGGCCGGGCGCGCGGACCTCGCGGGCCGCGTCCAGTGCCGAGGGACGCGTTTCCGTTGCGGCCAAAGTCACAACGGCCCGGACCCGGTCCGCCGAGGACGCTGCCAGCACGGCCGCGCCGCCGCCCATCGAGTGTCCGGCCAGCGCGAGCCGGGCCGGGTCGACGCTGATCTCCCCGGTGCCGAGCCGCACGCCGGTGCAGATGTCCAATGTGGTCAGTAGGTTCGCCGCCAGCACTCGCGACGACAGCAGCAGCCCGCGTTCCACGGCCGGTGCCGCGGCGACCACGCCCCATGACGCCAGGTGCCGCAAAAGGCCGTGGTAGCGGCGTACGGGCTGCATCCAGCCGTGTCCGAACGCGACGGCGGGCAGACCGAGCCCGGACTGCGGCGTGAAGATCACGCCCGGCAGGCCGACGAGCGCGAGGTCGCCGCGCAGCACGGGGTGCGGGCCGGGCCTGCTGAGCTGCTCGAGGGCCTGTTTCGCGGTCAGCGTGATCACGCGGCGAGCCATGTCGTGAACCGTAGTCGATCCTGTCGTCTGCACCACACCCGAGATTGGTCTACACCATATGTGCGCTTGACCAGCGCAAACAGAGCACTCTCACTCATTAGGGTTAGCGGCGTGGTCTAGCTAGTCTGTTTCCCGTGTGCGGAATCGTGGGATACGTGGGTCACCAGTCGGCGCTCGACGTCGTGCTGGACGGGCTGAGGCGCCTCGAATACCGGGGTTACGACTCGGCGGGCGTCGCGGTCGTGACAGGCGACGACCTCGCCGTCGAACGCAAGGCCGGACGACTGCAGAACCTGGAGACGAGGCTCGACGAGGTGGGCCGCGACAACTTCGTGGGCACCGTCGGCATGGGCCACACCCGGTGGGCGACGCACGGCGCGCCGATCGACAAGAACTCGCATCCGCACCGCGACGCCACGAACCGCGTCGCCGTGGTGCACAACGGCATCATCGAGAACTTCCTCGCGCTGCGCGCCGAACTCGAAGGCCTCGGCGTCGAGATGACGTCGGACACCGACACCGAGACGGTCGCGCACCTTGTGGCGTTCGCCTACGCCGAGGGCGACACGAAGGGTGACCTGCCGGCCAGTGTGCGCAAGATCGCCCGCCGGCTCGAGGGCGCGTTCACGCTCGTGATCACGCATGCCGACGAGCCGGACCAGGTCGTCGCCGCGCGCCGCAACTCGCCGCTGGTTGTCGGCGTCGGCGAGAACGAGTACTTCGTCGCGAGCGACGTGGCCGCGTTCATCGCGCACACCAAGGAAGCCGTCGAGCTGGGCCAGGACCAGATGGTCGTGCTGACCCGCGACGGTTACGAGGTCACCGACTTCGACGGCGAGGTCGCGCAGGCCAAGCCGTTCACGGTCAACTGGGACCTCAGCGCCGCCGAGAAGGGCGGCCACGAGTACTTCATGCTCAAGGAGATCGAGGAGCAGCCGGAGGCGCTGGCGAACACGCTGCGCGGCCACTTCGCGAACGGCCGGATCGTCCTCGACGAGCAGCGCCTCTCCGACCAGGACCTGCGCGACGTCGACAAGGTCTTCGTCATCGCCTGCGGCAGCGCGTACCACTCCGGTCTCGTCGCGAAGTACGCGATCGAGCACTGGACCCGCCTGCCCGTCGAGGTCGAGCTGGCCTCCGAGTTCCGCTACCGCGACCCGGTGCTCGACCGCGACACGCTCGTCGTCGCCGTCTCGCAGTCCGGCGAGACCGCGGACACGCTGGAGGCCGTGCGCCACGCACGCGCGCAGAAGGCCCGCGTCCTGGCCGTCTGCAACACCAACGGCGCGCAGATCCCGCGCGAGTCCGACGCCGTCCTCTACACGCACGCCGGTCCGGAGATCGGTGTCGCGTCGACGAAGGCGTTCCTCGCCCAGATCGCCGCGAACTACCTGGTGGGCCTGGCCCTGGCGCAGGCCCGCGGCACCAAGTACCCGGACGAGGTCGCCCGCGAGTTCCACGAGCTGGAGGCCATGCCCGAGGCCGTGCGGCGCGTGCTCGCCACGACCGAGCAGGTCCGTGCGCTCGGCCGTGAGCTCGCCGACTCGAAGGCGGTGCTGTTCCTCGGCCGCCACGTCGGTTACCCGGTGGCACTGGAAGGCGCGCTCAAGCTCAAGGAGCTCGCCTACATGCACGCCGAGGGCTTCGCGGCCGGCGAGCTCAAGCACGGTCCGATCGCGTTGATCGAGAAGGACCTCCCGGTCGTCGTCGTGATGCCGTCGCCGAAGGGCCGCGCCGTCCTGCACTCGAAGCTGGTGTCGAACATCAGCGAGATCCAGGCCCGTGGCGCCCGCACGATCGTGATCGCGGAGGAGGGCGACGAGACGGTGCGCCCGTTCGCGGACCACCTGATCGAGATCCCGGCCGTCCCGACGCTGCTGCAGCCGCTCATCTCGACCGTGCCGCTGCAGATCCTCGCGGCGGAGATCGCGAAGACCCGTGGCTACGACGTCGACAAGCCTCGCAACCTGGCGAAGTCCGTTACCGTCGAGTGAGTGAGAGGCGTCTGGCACACCGAACGCGTCAAGGCCGCTGAAGAGGAGCTCATGGCGGTCGTCCCGCCGGGCTCGTTGATGCGCAAGGCCGCGTTCGGTGTGGCCACCCACGCTCTCAGGCTTCTGTCCGGACATCGCCGCGTCACGGTGCTCGTCGGTGCGGGCAACAACGGCGGCGACGCCCTGTGGGCCGGTTACTTCCTGCGCCGCAGGGGAGTCGCCGTGTCCGCGGTCCTGCTCGACCCGGCCAAGGCCCACGCCGAAGGCCTCGCCGCCTTCCGTCGCGCCGGTGGCCGGATCGTCTCCGAGGTCGGCAGCCCTGATCTCGTGATCGACGGCATCGTCGGCCTGTCCGCGCGCGGCCCGTTGCGCCCGGCAGCCGCCGCTCTGGTCGAGAGCGTGAAGGTCTCGATCCTCGCGGTGGACCTGCCGTCCGGCATCGACCCGGACACCGGCGAGATCACCGGCCCGCACGTGAAGGCGCACACCACCGTCACGTTCGGCTGCCTGAAGCCGGTGCACGCGCTGGCCGACTGCGGTGACGTGCATCTGGTGGATATCGGTCTGCGGCCGGTGGACCCAGACTTCGTATTGCTCGACCGCGCGGACATCTCCTGGCCGGTGCCGGGCCCGTCCGACGACAAGTACACCCAGGGCGTCACAGGAGTGGCGGCCGGCAGCACCACCTATCCCGGCGCCGCGGTGCTGTCGACCGGCGCCGCCGTGCTCGCGACGTCGGGCATGGTCCGTTACGCCGGTCCGGCCGCCGACGCCATCCGCGCCCGCTGGCCCGAGACGATCTGCACCGGCTCGATCACCGACGCCGGCCGCGTCCAGGCCTGGGTCGTCGGCCCCGGCATGGGCACCGGCAGTTCGTCCGCGGAGGTCCTGCGGTTCGTACTGAACGCCGGTGTGCCGGTGATCGCCGACGCGGACGCCATCACGCTGCTCGCCTCGACCCCGTCGCTCTGGGACGCCCGCGACCCCGACGCCGCCCTCGTACTGACCCCGCACGACCGCGAGTTCGAACGCCTGGCCGGCCCGGTCGGCGCGGACCGCGTCGCGGCAGCCAGGAAGGCCGCGCAGCGGTTCAACGCCGTGGTGCTGCTCAAAGGCCATCGGACCGTCGTGGCGGCGCCGGACGGACGGGCGCTGGTCAACTCGGCGACGTCGTCCTGGCCTGCGACGGCCGGATCGGGCGACGTCCTGTCCGGCGTCATCGGCGCGCTGCTGGCCGGTGGCGTGGACCCGTTCCTGGCGGCGGGTCACGCGGCGTACGCGCACGTGCTGGCCGCCGAGTTGGGAGCGGACGGGGCGCCGTTGCCCGCCTCGGGTTTGATGGAGGCGATCCCCGCGGCGATCCGTGCGCTGCGAGTTGCGCCATAGTCCCTGTTCGCGGCTGTCATGGCACGATGAACAGGTTATGGCCCGTTCAGAAGTTGTCGTCGACCTAGGCGCGCTGCGGCACAACGTCGCCCTGCTCGCCGGTCTGGCCCCTGCCTCCGAGACGATGGCCGTCGTCAAGGCGGACGGCTACGGCCACGGTGCGGTTCAGGTCGCCCGCGCCGCCCTCGAAGCCGGCGCCACCTGGCTCGGTTCGTGCTCGACGCAGGAAGCCCTCGCGTTGCGGGCGGCGGGCATCCAGGCCCCGGTCCTGGCCTGGCTCGACGCCCCGGACGAGGACCTGGCGGCCGGTCTCGCGGCCGACGTGGACATGTCCGTGGCATCGCTGTCCGACCTGCGCCGAGTCGAGCAGGCCGCGCTGGAGGCCGACGCACGGCCGCGGCTCCATCTCAAGATCGACACCGGGCTGAGCCGCAACGGCTGCCAGCCCCAGGACTGGCCCGAGCTCGTAGAAGCCGCGAAGCAACACGAGGTCGTGGCCATCTGGTCGCACCTGGCGTCCGCGGACGAGATCGGCGACCCGTCCATCGACCTGCAGGCCAAGCGGTTCGACGACGCCTACGAGGTCGCGAAGGCCGCCGGTCTCGACCCGAAACGGCACATCGCCAACTCGGCGGCCCTGCTGACCAGGCCCGATCTGCACTTCGACATCGTCAGGCCCGGCATCGCCATCTACGGGCTGAACCCGGTGCCGACCGATCACGACCTCAGGCCGGTCATGAGCTTCCGGTCGCACGTGGCGCTCACGAAACGTATCCCCGCAGGCGAGTCGGTCTCCTACGGGATGACATGGACAGCGACGACCGACACGACGCTGGCACTGGTGCCGGCGGGGTATGCGGACGGTGTCCCGAGGGCGCTCTCCGGCCGGATGGAGGTGCTCCTGGACGGGAGGCGCCGCCCGGTGGTCGGCCGTGTCTGCATGGACCAGATCGTCGTGGACTGCGGGGACGACGAGATCGCGGAGGGTGCCGAGGTCGTCCTGTTCGGCGACGGGCGCCGGGGGGAGCCGACGGCGACGGAGTGGGCGGAGCTGACCGGGACGATCGACTACGAGATCGTCTGCGGGATGTACCGGCCGCGGGTGCGGAGGATCTACACGTGAAGCCGGTGTGGAAGGTCGTCGGATGGGTCGGTGGCGCGCTCGGCGCCGCCGTCGCCGGTGCGGCCGTGGCGCAGACCGCGAAGGTCTCGCACGAGCGCAAGACCGCGACCGACAGCCTCGCCGACGAGCCGTTAGGCCGGCTGAGGCCCGATCGCGAGTCGACGGTGGCCGCCGAGGACGGCGTGCCGATCTCCGTCGAGGAGGTCGACCCCGCGGACGGCGGCGAGCCGGACATCACCGTCGTGCTGGTGCACGGGTTCGCGCTGGACCGCCGCTGCTTCCACTTCCAGCGCCGCGACCTCGCCGAGCTGATCGATCCCCGCGTCCACCAGGTGATCTACGACCAGCGCGGCCACGGCCGTTCCGGGAAGTCCTCCGCCGAGCACAGCACGATCGACCAGCTCGCGCTCGACCTCGACTCGGTGCTCCGCGCGGTCGTGCCGGAGGGCCCGCTGGTGCTCGTCGGCCACTCCATGGGCGGCATGACGATCATGGCGCTGGCCGAGAAGCACCCGGAACTCTTCGAGGAACGGGTGCGCGGCGTCGCGTTGGTCGGCACGGCCGCCGGTGCCGTGGGCGGCGCGGGACTGCCGAAGTCCGTGCTGTCGCGGTACAACCCGGTGACGCTCGGCGTCGGCCGGCTCGCGGGCATCCAGCCGGGGTTCGTCGAGTGGGTCCGCAAGGGCACGAAGACCCTGACGTGGAGCGGCATCCGCGCGCTGGCGTTCGGCGACCGGAAGGTCGCGCCGTCTCTTGTGGACCTGATGGAGCAGATGATCAACGGGACGACGGTGAAGGTCCTCACCGAGTTCCTGGAGACCCTCGGCACGCACGACCGCTACAAGGCGCTCGCCGGACTGCGGCACTGCGAGGTGCTGATCCTGAGCGGTGACGCGGACAAGCTCACGCCGTTCTCGCACGCCGAGCGGATGGCCGAGGAGATGCCGCACGCCACCCTGGTGCGGGCCCCCGGTGCCGGACACATGGTGATGATGGAGCAGGCTGATCTCGTCAACGACCACCTGGTCGCGCTCGTCGAACGCTGCGCGGCCGATCGCGGAGAGAGTCGGAAGAAGTGGTGGCGCCGAGCGTGAAGACCGTCGAACTGCCCCTGGTGGAGGACACCGAGGAGTTCGGCCGCAAGCTGGGTGAAGTGGTGCGGGCGGGCGACCTGCTGCTGCTCGCCGGGCCGTTGGGAGCAGGCAAGACGGCGCTGGTCCGCGGGCTCGCGCGCGGCCTCGGCGTGCAGGGCAGGGTGTCCTCGCCGACGTTCGTCGTCGCCCGCGTGCACGAGCCCGCCGAGGACGGCAGGGGCGTGCGGCTGGTGCACGTCGACGCGTATCGGCTCGGGGGTCACCTGGACGAGCTGGACGATCTCGACCTGGACACGGACCTCGTCGACGCCGTGGTCGCCGTCGAGTGGGGTGAGGGCGTCGCGGAACGCCTGAGCGAAGATCATCTGCTGATCCGCCTCGAACGCGGAATCGACGACGTTCGCACGGCTCAGCTGATCCCGCACGGCGAGTGGGGCGCACGTAACCTGCCTGTGTGACGTTGTCCGGCGCATCGGATGACGTCCATTAAGGACGGACCGTGCCGGGCCGATGGGACGCGCATGATCAAGAAGCCGCCTCTGGCGACTGCTGTCATCGGTGGCGCCATGCTCGCGGCCACGGCTTCCGTCACCGCCGGTGAACACGACCACCACGACGACATGAGCGTCGGCGACAACCTCTGTGCCGCGCCGTGGCAGTGGAACGGCCCGCTCTTGCTGCTGCACGAGGGCCACACCTCCGGTTACGCCGCGTGCAACGACAACCACGCCGGCGGTCGCTCGGACATCAGCGTGCTGGACAACGCCTGCGTCGCGCCGTGGCAGTGGACCCGTCCGGTGGAGATCTTCACGGTCGACCATCCCTACGTCGCCTGCACCGGCAACTCGGCCGGCTGACGGTCCTTTCAGAATCGCCTTCGGCGGTTGACGGCAAGAGGCGGCCGGATAACCGACATGACCTCGTACTACTCTGGACAACCGTGCTAGTGCTCGCCGTCGACACGGCCACCCTCGCAGTCACCGCCGGTGTGGTCGAACTCGTGCCCGACTCCCCGCCGCGCCTGCTCGCGAAGCGGGTGACGCTCAACGCCAAGGCGCACGGCGAGCTGCTCACCCCGCACATCACCGACGCGCTCGCGGAAGCCGGGAAGACCTTCCAGGACCTCGACGCGATCGTCGTCGGCGCAGGCCCCGGGCCGTTCACCGGCCTGCGGGTCGGTCTCGCCACCGCCGCCGCGCTCGGCCAGGCGCTCAACCGCCCGGTCTACCCGGTCGCCACCCCGGACGCACTCGCCAAGGACGCCGCCAGCGGCCACCCGCTGCTCGTCGCGACCGACGCGCGGCGCAAGGAGGTCTACTGGGCCGCCTACGACGCCGCCGGTCGCCGCACGGACGGCCCGCACGTCGAGCGCCCGCAGGACCTCGCCGCGAAGCTGCCGGCCCTGGGCGTGCACCAGGCCACGGGTGAGGGCGCCGAGATCTACGCCGAAGTCCTCGGCTTGGAGCTCCTCCAAGCGAAGCACCCGAGTCCGGAGGGCCTGGTCGCCGCCGCGGCCGCCGAGGTGCTCGCCAAGGCCCGCCCGGCCGCGCTCACCCCGCTCTACCTGCGTCGTCCCGACGCCGTCGAGCCCACCGGGCGCAAGAGGGTGACCAGGGCATGACCACCGGCACCGTCACGCTCGCGCCGCTGCGGCACGCCGACGTGCCCAGGTGCCACGAGATCGAGCTGGCGTTGTTCCCCGGCGACGACCCGTGGAGCGAGAACGCGTTCCGCAGCGAGCTCGACCACGGCAACTACTACATCGGCGCGTACGCCGACGACGAGCTGATCGGGTACGCCGGGCTCGCCGCCGGCGAGTACGAGGCCAGCGTGCACACGATCGCCGTCGTCGGGCACTGGCAGGGCAGGGGCGTCGGAAAGATGCTGCTGAGGGACCTGCTGGCGCGCGTCGACGAGATCAAAGTGCCGGTCTACCTCGAGGTCCGCACGGACAACGAGCCCGCGATCGCCCTGTACCTGGCGCACGGCTTCGAACGCCTCGGCCTGCGCCGCCGCTACTACCAGCCGTCGGGTGCCGACGCGTACACGATGGGAAGGCCTGCTCACAGTGTCTGATCGCCTGATCCTCGGCATCGAGAGCTCGTGCGACGAAACGGGCTTCGGGATCGTCCGCCTTGGTCCGGACGGCTCGCTCGAACTGCTCGCCGACGAGGTCGCCTCCAGCGTCGAGGAGCATGCCCGCTTCGGCGGCGTCGTGCCCGAGGTCGCCTCCCGCGCCCACCTCGAAGCGCTGGTCCCGACCATGCGCCGCGCGCTCGACACCGCGAAGGTCGAGCTCTCCCAGATCCACTCCATCGCCGTCACTGCCGGACCGGGCCTGGCCGGCGCGTTGCTGGTCGGCGTGTCCGCCGCGAAGGCGTACGCGGCCGCGCTCGGCAAGCCGCTCTACGGCGTGAACCACCTCGCGGGTCACGTGGCCGCGGACACGCTGCAGCACGGTCCGTTGCCGCAGCGCTGTCTCGCGCTGCTGGTCTCCGGCGGCCACTCGCAGCTGCTGCTGATCGAGGGCGGCCTGGCGAACTCGATCACCGAGATCGGGTCCACCGTGGACGACGCGGCCGGCGAGGCGTACGACAAGGTCGCGCGGCTGCTCGACCTGCCGTACCCCGGCGGCCCGCCCATCGACAAGCTCGCCAAGCAGGGCAACGGCTGCGCGATCGCGTTCCCGCGCGGCCTCACCGGCCCGCGCGACGCGAAGTACGACTTCTCGTTCTCCGGCCTGAAGACCTCGGTCGCCCGCTGGGTCGAACGTGCCGAGCGCGCCGGTGAGGAGATCCCGCTGGCCGACGTCGCCGCGTCGTTCCAGGAGGCCGTCGCGGACGTGCTGACCGCCAAGGCGATCCGTGCCGCGAAGGACCTGGACGTCGGCACGCTGGTCATCTCCGGCGGCGTCGCGGCGAACTCCCGTCTGAGCGGGCTCGCCGCCGAGCGTTGCGCCGAGGCCGGCATCGAGCTGCGCGTGCCGCGGCCGCGGCTGTGCACCGACAACGGCGCGATGATCGCCGCGCTCGGCGCCCACCTGGTCGCGGCGGGCGCCAAGCCGTCCCCGATGGACCTCTCGACCACGCCCGGTCTGCCCGTCGGCACGGTGCAGATACTCTGACGCCAATCCTGGGCGGACCTGAATCTTGGAGTAAGCGGTGAGCGCTGAACCCATGCGCACGATCACGTACCTGTTCCCGATCTACAACGAGGGCGGGAACATCGATCTGCTGCACAAGACGGTCTCCGAGGTCGTGAAGCCCCTGGAGGACCGGTACCGGGTCAACTTCGTCTACGTCAACGACGGCAGCCGCGACAACTCGCTGGACCTGCTCAACGCCGTCGCCGACGCGGACGACCGGGTCACGGTCATCGACCTGGCCCGCAACTTCGGTCACCAGCTCGCCGTGACCGCGGGGCTCGACCTCGCGGACGCCGACGCCGTGATCATCATGGACAGCGACATGCAGGACCCGCCCGCGGTCAGCCTCGAGCTGATCGAGAAGTGGGAGCAGGGCTACGACGTCGTCTACGCCCAGCGCCGCTCGCGCCAGGACACGGCGTTCAAGAAGGCCACCGCGCGGGCGTTCTACTGGTTCCTGCGCAAGGTCGCCGACATCGACATCCCGGAGAACACCGGCGACTTCCGCCTCATCGACCGCAAGGTCGTCGAGGAGCTGCGCAAGTTCCGCGAGCACAACAGGTTCCTGCGCGGACTGGTGAGCTTCATCGGCTTCAAGCAGACCGCCGTGCAGTTCGACCGCGACAAGCGCCACGCGGGCGTCACCGGCTACCCGCTGCGCAAGATGATGCGGTTCGCCGCGGACGGCATCGTCGGCTTCTCCGCCGCACCGCTGAAGCTGATCTCGAAGGTCGGCTACTTCATCTCGTTCCTCGCGTTCGCGGGCATCTGCTACGTCGTCGGCGTGAAGCTGTTCCTGCCGGACACCGCCGTTCCCGGCTGGGCGTTCATCACGAGCGCGGTGTTCTTCCTCGGCGGCATCCAGCTGATCATGCTCGGCGTGCTCGGCAGTTACGTCGGCCGCATCTACACCGAGGTGCAGGGCCGTCCGCTCTACAGCGTCGCGTCGGTGCGCACCGGGACGACGGTGCCGAACGACGTCAGGGCTCTCGCGCCGTGAAGAAGCTGCTGAGTGCCCAGCAACTGCGCTTCGGCCTGGTCGGCATCGGCAACACCGTCGTCGACCTGGTCGGCTACACGGTGCTGTTCGCGCTCGGCACGCCCCTGGTGATCGCGAACCTGATCTCGACGACGATGGGCATGGCACTCAGCTTCACGCTCAACCGCAGCTTCACGTTCCGTGCGGCAGGCGGTGGCGCTGTTCGTCAGATCGTGCTGTTCGTGCTGGTCACGGGCATCGGCCTGTGGGTGATCCAACCGCTGGTCATCATGCTGACCCGCGACCTGTTCGCCGGTCTGCCCGAGATGCTCGCCATCGCGGCACCCAAGCTCGCGGGCATCTGCGTCGCACTCGTCTGGAACTACGTGCTGTACAGCCGGCTCGTGTTCCGCCCGGTAGAAGAGCCCGCAAAGGAACCCGTTCATGACTGACACCGCGATCCGCGAGCCGGAGGTCGTCGCCGAGGCGTCCAGACCCGCTCCCCGGTGGAAGACCGCACTGACGGGCGACTTCGCGAAGGTCTTCCTGCTCGTCTTCGCCTGGCAGGTCTTCATGACCGTGCTCGGGCGGGTGCTGGAACCGTTGCTGCCGATCTTCGAGGGCACGCCGGTCTCGTCGCGTGCGGTCGACACGCTGCTGTCGCACACGCACCGCTGGGACGCGGAGAACTTCACCGGCATCGCCGAGGGCACGGCCTACCAGAACGTGCCGACCTCGCAGGCGTTCTACCCGGTCTTCCCGCTGTTCGTGTGGCTCGTGAAGATGCTGTTCCTCGGCAAGATCGGCACGCTGGTCGCCGGCATCATCGTCAACACCGTCGCCACCTGGCTCGGCGCGGTGGCCCTGCTCAAGATCGCCAGGACGTTCCTGACCGGCGAGCGCGCGCCGTGGCTCGTCGTGATGGCCATGCTGACGTGGCCGTCGGCGTACTTCCTGCACGCGTTCTACAGCGAGGCCGTGTTCATCGCGCTCGGCTTCTGGGCGTACCTCTTCGCGCTGCGCCGCCAGTGGGTCTTCATGGGCCTGTGCCTGATGCCGCTGACCGGCGTGCGGATCACCGCCGTGCTGTTCGTCGGCCTGTGCTTCCTGGAGTTCTGGCGCAGCAAGGAGTGGAAGTTCCGCGGCCTGCTGTCGTGGCACCTGCTCTGGTTCCCGGCGAGCGCCGTGGGCTTCCTGGGCTTCGCGCTGTACCTGAAGATCCTGGTCGGCGACCCGCTGGGCATGACCTCGGCGTACGAGAAGGCCCCGGCCTGGTCGTACCACAAGTTCACCCCGAACATCTTCGGGACGCTCTGGAACGAGCTCCAGATCTCGATCAACACCCTGACCGACCCCGCCTGGCTCACGACGGGGAACCTCACGAACCACGTGGTCCCGCTGGCCGGTCTCGCCCTGCTGGCGGCGGGCTCGATCTATCTGCTGGCGGTACGCCGCAACGAGCTTGTGCCGGTCGGCCTGTTCGGGCTCGCGTCGCTGGTGATGCTCACGCTCAACGGCAACCTGTGGTCCGTGCAGCGCTACCTGCTGCCGTGCTTCGGCATCTACCTGGCGCTGGTGCTGCTCGGCCAGCGCGTCTCCGCGTTGAAGCCCGCGGTGTACGTGGTCATGTACACGGGCTTGGTCACGCAGACCCTGATGTACGTGATGTTCGTGTCGGGCAACTGGTCCGGCTGAGTTCACAGCTTGTTGAGGCCCGGCCTCCGATCTTCCACGACGAACGACGCCTTGGTGGAGATCGGAGAGCCGGGCCTCGTCACGTAGTCGAGTCCCCGGAAGTCCGTGCGCAGCTCATCGGGCGTGAACCGGGTGAGTGTGTAACCGCGTCGGTTGTTGAAGTACTTCACGTGCGGGTTCTCGCGCAGCCACAGCGGTGTCTCGGCGTACTCCTCCGAGCCGTCGCCACCGGCCGTGATCGAGGTGGTGACGAGTTCGGTGGCAAGCGTCTTCGACGACGGGTCGTTCCAGCGCTCCTTGACCTCCGCACCCCACGCCGCGTGCACGTCCCCGGTCAGCACGATCGGGTTCCGGACGTCCGCGAACCCCGCCACGACCCGGTTCCGGTCGGCCGCGTAGCCGTCCCACGCGTCCAGCAGGAACTTGTCGACCTCGCCGGGGATGTAGTCGTACTGCGAGAAGAAGACCTGCTGCCCGAGCACGTCCCAGCGCGCCCGTGAGCCGCGGAAGCCGTCGAACAGCCAGTCCTCCTGCGCGGCGCCGAGCATCGTGCGGGACGGTTCCAGCCGTTCGGGACAGAGCTGCAGCCCGTCGCCGCAGGCCTGGTCGGTCCGGTACTGACGGGTGTCGAGCATGTGGAACGTCGCGAGCGAACCCCATCCGATCCGCCGGTACAGCCTTGGTGACCTGCGCAGGGGCATGTTCTCGTAGTAGGCCTGGATGGCCGCGCCCCTGCGCGCGGGGAAGTCCGGCTGGGGTTTGTCCGGCAGCAGTCCCGCCCAGTTGTTGTCGATCTCGTGGTCGTCCCAGATCACCGACCAGGGCGCCACGGCGTGTGCTTGCTGCAGGTCGGGGTCGATCTTGTACTGCGCCTGCCGCCGCCGGTAGCCCGCGAGCGTCGTGGTGGTCGGGCCCTCGACGTGCCGGACGTTG
This sequence comes from Lentzea albidocapillata, assembly GCF_000719115.1. Taxonomy (GTDB): domain Bacteria; phylum Actinomycetota; class Actinomycetes; order Mycobacteriales; family Pseudonocardiaceae; genus Lentzea; species Lentzea albidocapillata. The sequence goes on from NZ_JOEA01000013.1 coordinate 183,754, forward strand.
CCGCTCGGAGCGACGTGGATGCCGCTCTCGTACTCGTAGGTGTAGTCGCCGAGGTGCAGCACCAGGTCGGGCTCGTCCTCCGCGAGTCTGCGATACGCCGTGAAGTAGCCGTGCTCGTACTGCGCGCACGACGCGAAGGCCATCGTCAGCGGTACCTGCAACGAGCCAGGAGAAGGCGCCGTGCGCGTGCGGCCCGTCCGCGAGAGGTGGTTGAGGGCCTTGAAGCGGTAGAAGTACTCGCGGCCGGGCTCCAGCCCGACGAGTTCCACGTGGACGCTGTGCGCCTCTTCCGGTCGAGCCGTGGTGGAGCCACGCTGCACGATTCGGGTGAATCGTTCTTCCTCGGCGATCTGCCACTGCACCTCGATCGGACGTGACGGCATGCCTCCCAGGCCGTCTTCCGCGAGCGGTTCGACGGCCAGCCGCGTCCACAGGACCACCCCGTCGGGTGCCGGGTCGCCCGAGGCCACACCGAGTGTGAAAGGGTCGCTCGGCCGGGCCGATGCGGTGACCGAGAACGCTGTGACTCCGGCCACGCCTGCGAGCAGCAGCGTTCGGCGCGTCAACGAGGACATGCCCTGAATACGGCTCCCGGATGGTGATCGGTTCGGGGGTCTCGTTGAAGGCTTGGCACTCTCATGGGTAGAGTGCCAATTGCACGGCACCAGCACCGCCCCGACCCCCGCGACGGCGGGGTGGCAGGAGCCGTTAAACAAACGAACCTGCCAACGACCCGTGGAGGTCATCCCGGTGAGCGTGAACATCAAGCCGCTTGAGGACAAGATCGTCGTCCAGGCCTCCGAGGCTGAGACGACGACCGCCTCCGGCCTCGTGATCCCGGACACCGCGAAGGAGAAGCCCCAGGAGGGCAAGGTCCTCGCGGTGGGCCCCGGCCGCATCGACGACAAGGGCAACCGCGTCCCGCTGGACGTGGCTGTCGGCGACGTCGTCATCTACTCGAAGTACGGCGGCACCGAGGTCAAGTACAACGGCGAGGAGTACTTGATCCTCTCCGCTCGCGACGTGCTGGCCGTCGTCAACTAAGACGCCCGGCTGTCATGCCTGACGCCCCGGCGCCCCAACCGGGGTGTCCGGGGCGTTTCGCTACCCAGAGAGGCTTTGAGTCAAATGCCCAAGCAGATCAGCTTCGACGAGGACGCTCGTCGGGCGCTCGAGCGCGGCGTGAACAAGCTCGCGGACACGGTCAAGGTCACCCTTGGCCCGCGCGGGCGCCACGTCGTCCTCGACAAGAAGTTCGGTGGCCCGACGGTCACCAACGACGGTGTCACCATCGCTCGCGAGATCGAGCTGGACGACCCGTTCGAGAACCTCGGTGCTCAGCTCGCCAAGTCGGTCGCCACCAAGACCAACGACGTCGCGGGTGACGGCACCACCACCGCCACCGTGCTGGCGCAGGCGCTGGTCAAGGAAGGCCTGCGCAACATCGCCGCGGGTGCGAACCCGACCGCGCTCGGCCGTGGCATCCAGGCCGCCTCCGACGCCGTCGTGGACGCGCTCAAGGCCAAGGCCACCCCGGTCAAGGGCCGCGAGAACATCGCGCAGGTCGGCACGGTCTCGTCGCGTGACGAGTCCATCGGCGCCCTGCTCGGCGAGGCCATCGAGCGCGTCGGCGAGGACGGTGTCATCACCGTCGAGGAGTCGTCCACGCTCGCGACCGAGCTCGTGATCACCGAGGGCGTGCAGTTCGACAAGGGCTACGTGTCGACGCACTTCTCGACCGACCTCGAGGCGCAGGAAGCCGTCTACGAAGACGTCCGCATCCTGCTGCACCGCGAGAAGATCTCGGCCCTGGCCGACGTGCTCCCGATCCTCGAGAAGGTCGCGGAGTCCGGCAAGCCGCTGCTGATCGTCGCCGAGGACGTCGAGGGCGAGGCCCTGTCCACGCTGGTGGTCAACGCGGTGCGCAAGACCCTGAAGGTCGTCGCCGTGAAGGCGCCGTTCTTCGGTGACCGCCGCAAGGCGTTCCTGGACGACCTCGCGGTCGTCACCGGCGGCGAGGTGATCTCCTCGGAGATCGGCCTGAAGCTGTCCGAGACCACGCTCGAGCAGCTGGGTTCCGCCCGCCGCGTCGTCGTGACCAAGGACGACACCACGATCGTCGACGGTGGCGGCACCAGGGCCGACATCGCCGGCCGCGCGGAGCAGCTGCGCCGCGAGATCGAGGCCACGGACTCCGACTGGGACCGCGAGAAGCTCCAGGAGCGCCTCGCGAAGCTCTCCGGCGGCATCGCCGTGATCAAGGTCGGCGCCGCCACCGAGACCGAGCTCAAGGAGCGCAAGCACCGCATCGAGGACGCGGTCAACGCTACGAAGGCCGCGGTCGAGGAGGGCATCGTCCCCGGCGGTGGCTCCGCTCTCGTGCACGGCGCGAAGGTGCTCGACGGCGGCCTCGGCCTGTCCGGTGACGAGGCCACGGGTGTCGCGCTCGTCGCGAAGGCCCTGTCCGCGCCGCTGTTCTGGATCGCCGCGAACGCCGGCCTCGAAGGCGCCGTCGTGGTGAACAAGGTCCGCGAGGGCGAGTGGGGCTTCGGCATCAACGCGGCCACGCTGGAGTTCGGTGACCTGCTCGAGCAGGGCATCATCGACCCGGTCAAGGTCACGCGTTCCGCCGTGGCGAACGCCGCGTCCATCGCACGCATGGTGCTCACGACCGAGAGCGCCATCGTCGAGAAGAAGGCGGACGAGCCTGCTTCCGCCGGCGGCCATGGCCACGGCCACGGGCACGGCCACTGAGCTAGACACTGAGTTTTCGAACTCGAAAAGGGCGGCACTCTCGCGAGTGCCGCCCTTTTGCTTTCAAATGAGTCGCGAGTTCGCGTCGGTCGTCCGGTCACCTCTTCGGGTCAACCGCCGCAGGCGATTCGGGCCGAAGCGGTGGCCGGACGACCGACTTCTCGGCGAACTCGCCGCCGTCTGCGGAGCAGCGGCAATCAAACAACAGCCAATTGTCGCTTTCGTGCCTTGATGATGTGGTCGCGCTCCGATTCCGAGAGCCCGCCCCAGATTCCATACGGTTCCTGCACTGCCAGCGCGTGTTTGCGGCACATCTCCAGCACCGGGCAGGCGAGGCAGACAGCCTTGGCGCGAGCTTCCCGGCGAGATCTCGCCGGGCCCCGTTCACCGTCGGGGTGGAAGAAGAACGCGCTGTCCATGCCCCGGCACGAACCGCGCATCTGCCAGTCCCACAGGTCTGCGTTGGGACCAGGGAGCCTTCGGGTGTCCGCCATCGAGACCGCCTCCGTGACGACTGCTCCATTCGGCTTAACGATGATCCACCGTAGAACCGCGTCAAAACTTGTTCAAGAGGCTGAAGACCCAAATCAACTGATGGGTGACGGCACGCGTGTTCGATCACTCACCCCCCGGAGTTGCCGACCGGATGAGGTGAACGGAACATGGCTCTCGTGATGACACAGCCGGAGCAGAGATCTGCCGGTGGTCACACGAGTGAGCCCCTTCTCTCAGTGGCCGCGGTGGCCAGGCGACTCGGCGTGGCTCCCGCCACCCTTCGCACCTGGGACCGCCGCTACGGACTGGGCCCGACCGGCCACACCATGGGCCGGCACCGGAAATACGGGCCACCCGACGTGGCCCGTCTCGAATTGATGCAGCGCGCTCTTCTTCGTGGTGCGTCGTCCGCCGAAGCGGCCCGTTTCGCGCTTGACTCGAAATCGTCGATGACACACGGAGTGGTTCCCGTCGCACCATCGGGTGGACGTGGACTGAAAATGCCCGGAGCGTCTCGATTGGCGCGCGGACTGGGCCGCGCCGCGGTCGCGATGGACTCCATCGCGGTGCAGGAAATGCTCGCCGACTCGCTGGCGTCCGACGGGGTGATCGCCACCTGGAACGAGGTGGTGCGCCCCGTGCTGACGGCCGTCGCCGCGCGCTGGCAGCTCTCCGGGACCGGCGTCGAGGTCGAGCACCTGCTGAACGAGTGCGTGCTCGCGGCGTTCGTACGCGCCACACCGCTCGTCACGCTCGGGCGCAATCATCGGCCCGTGCTCTTGGCGTGCATGCCGGAGGAGAGGCACAACCTTCCGCTCTACCCGTTGGCCGCGGAACTGGCGCAGCGCGGCGTCGTCGTCCGGCAGTTGGGGGCGGCGTTGCCGATGGACGCGCTGGCCGTCGCCGTACGCCGCACCGCACCCTCCGCGGTGGTGCTGTGGGCGCAGTTGCCGCGCTACGCCGATCCGGGGGTGATCTCCGCGTTGCCGCGGACCCGGCAGCAGGTGCGGGTGTTCGTGGGAGGGCCGGGGTGGCGGCGGGGCGTGGTGACGGCGCCGGCCGAGCGCGTGGAGGACTTGGCCGCCGCTGTCGACGCGGTCGAGGCCGCCGTCACCTGACGCTGCCTCTCTCGAGGCCCCGCCTGACGCCCGCGCCGACTGCCCACGGCCGAAGCGCCCGGCGCCTGGCGGGCAGACTCCTCACCGTGACCGAAGACGAGCTGCGCCGAGCCGCGTTCGGCGACTCACCCGACCTCGACGTGTGGCCCGCCCTCTCGGCGCCGAGTGCCTGGGCCAGGTGGCTCGCGGCGGTCGTCCTGGGCGGTCAGGGCCACTACGCGGCCGCCGCCACCGTGCTGGACGCGCTCCGTCACGACCCCGACCCGGTCGTGGCGTCCCTGTCTCTCTCGACTCGCGCGTCGCACCACCGTCAGCTAGGGGCCCATCACCTCGCCCGCGCCCTCGACGGCGCCGCCCTCGCGCGCGTTCAGCCTGCGGGCGAGAGCGACCCCGACGGGATCGACGCCGCAGGCGCCCGGACGGACGCTCTGCTCGGCCTCGCCGCCGATTCGCTCGGTGCCCAACGCCTGAACGAGGCCCGCAGGTTGCTCGCACGAGTTGAGACGCGCTCGTGGCGGAGTGAGGTCCGCAAGGGCTGGGTATCCGCTGAGATTGAGCTGGTGGACGGTCGCGCGCATGCCGCCGTGGCACCCGCGGAGGCGGCGTACGGCGTAGCGACGAGCAGAAAGGCGCTGCGGCACGAGCTCAAGTCGGCACTCGTTCTGGGCACCTCGTTGGTCGTGTGGGGGACCCCCGACGGCCTGAACCGCGGAGTTGAACTGGTCGAGTGTGAGCTAAATCACAGTGCGACGAAGGGACTTCATCCGTTGATCTGGCCGAGCGCTCTTGTTCTGGTGGGCCATGCCCCCACGGTGGGCGCAGTCGCCATCGACCGGGCGACGGATGCTCTGAGCTGCGTGTTACGCAGAGCTGATCCCGTCAGCCGACAGGTCGCCCTTGATTCCCCGTGGGTGCCGACCGGGCTGCTCCGTTCCGGGGAACCCCCGAACGCAGACCCTCAGGCGAACTACTTGACGGATTAAGCACCGGATCGTGTCAAGGTTGGGCCGCCAGCGTCCGATAGGGGAGATGGAACGTCACTCGGCTGCAGGAAAGGAGTCCCCGTGACCACGGTCCTTATTTGCGACGACCGGCGCAGTGTGCGGGAGGGTCTCACCCGCGTGATGTCGGCTGTCCCCGGGGTTAGCCGCATCGACTGCGTAGCGCACGGTGACGAGTTGTTGGCTCGCTTTTCAAGGCAGCCGGTCGACGTCGTCCTGGTGGGAACCCAGCGCGCCGTCCCGACCGGGGTTGAAGCAACCCGTCGGCTCGTCTCTGCGAATCCGCAGGCAAACGTCATCGTCTTCGGCGCACCCGACGACGCCGGGAGCATCGCCGCGGCGATCGCCGGCGGTGCCCGCGGCTACCTGAGGTGGGACGCGTCGCGTCCCGAGCTTGTGGCAGCCCTCGCGCACACGCTCGCCAGCACCTCGGTGCCGGCGCCTCGTCAGCCCTCCGACCCCGGCGTGCAGCTCACGGAGCGCGAGCTCCAGGTGCTGCGTGGCATGAGCCAGGGCAAGAGCAACGGTCAGATCGGCCGCGAGCTCTACCTGTCGGAGGACACGGTGAAGACGCACGCGCGTCGTCTCTTCCGCAAGCTCGGTGTGCGTGACCGCGCTCAGGCGGTCGCACACGGCTTCCGGCGAGGCCTCGTTCAGTAGTCGCTCTTGCCGCACCGGCCCCGCATCCTCATATGCCGCATGTGGGGAAGCGGGGCCGGTGGCGTGAGACGGCTCACCCGTGCAACCGGTGGGTCCTCAGGTCGCGCGTTTAGCCCAGCCCGGTGACAATGTCGCCGGGCTGTAATCCGTTCGGGCGTGTCCGCTGTTCACTCGGGGTGTCCATACCCCACCTATGAACAGAACGCCTGAAGACCGGTACGGTGAAGCTGCTGCAACGGGTCGCTGTGAGTGACTCGTGCTGTTTCATGTCGGTGCGCCAACAAGTAACACCAGGGCTGTTGTCTGCGATGACCAACTTGGGGGACGGACTGGACGCCGAAGTGGGCGCGGCCGTCGACGGCGACCGCCAGGCGATCGAACGCCTGCTGGCCTCCATTCGTCCTCTCGTGGTGCGGTACTGCCGCGCCAGAGTTGGCAGGCAGGAGCGAAGCTTCGCTTCGGCGGACGATGTGGCCCAGGAGGTGTGTCTCGCGGTGCTCACGGCATTGCCCAGCTACCGCGATCAGGGTCGGCCCTTCCTCGCGTTCGTCTACGGGATCGCGGCTCACAAGGTGGCCGACGCACATCGGTCTGCCGCCAGGAACCGCTCCGAGCCCGTTCCCGAAGTTCCCGACGCGCCGGAGACCGAAGCTGGTCCGGAGCAGCGGGCGATGCAGGGAGAACTCTCCGGCCGGATGGCTGTGTTGTTGCGCGTCCTGCCGGAGAAGCAGCGGGAGATCCTGCTGTTGAGGGTGGTGGTCGGACTCTCCGCCGAGGAAACAGCCGAGGCGGTCGGTTCGACGCCGGGTGCGGTCCGGGTGGCGCAACATCGTGCGCTGGCTCGGCTGCGCAAATCGCTGGCAGCGGAGGAGGTGGTCTGAGTGGCCGACGAACACGGAAAGGACGACGAGGAAGTGCGCGGACAGGACGATAGAGCCCCGCACGAACCCGTCGCCGACGATCTTTCGGCTGTACAGGCTGATGACAGGCTGCTGGACGCACTGGGGTCGGCGACTCCGGGCGTGGCCGGCTCCCTGGGCGACGACGACCTGAACGCGTTGCTGCTCGCATGGCGCAACGAGGTGGAGACGGAGCCGTTCGGCGAGCTCGTCGACACCGACACCGCCATCGCCACGATCCAGGCTGCCCGCCCGCAGCCGGTGAGCAGGCACCGCTTCCTGATCCCGCTGGCAAGTGCCGCGGCGGTCCTGGCCATCGCCTTCACCGGCGTGAGCCTCGTCGCCCGTGACGCCCAGCCCGGCGACGCGCTCTGGGGTCTCACGCGAGTGCTCTACTCCGAGCACGCGAATTCGATCGAAGCCGCGGCCATCATCAGCGGTGACCTCGACGCGGCGCGGCTGGCGTTGCGCGAGGGCAAGGTCAACGAGGCGCGCGAGAAGCTGAACAAGGTCGGCGCGAGCCTCGGCTCGGTCTCCACGGCCGACGGCAAGCAGCAGCTCGAGCAGAAGCACAAGGAGCTCGAAAAGGAGCTCGACACCAACACCTCGACCGCGCCGCCCACCTCGACGCTCCCGCCGGTGACGCAGCCGAGCCAGTCCTCGCAGCCGTCGACCACGCCGTCGGCGCCGTCGACCACTCCGTCGACCACCCAGCCGTCCACGCCGCCGTCGTCGCAGACTCCCGCGCCGCCGACGTCGAACGGCGAGGAGAACCCGCCGCCTCCGCCGCCGCCGGATCCCGGTGCTGAGAACCCGGGGTCGACCGGTACGAACGTCGAGTCCACCGGGCAGTCGGCCGGGAGCACCGGCTCCAACTGAGACGCAGTGTGAACGGCCCCTGATCTTTCGAGGTCAGGGGCCGTTCACATGCTCAGGCGTTCACACGTCAGGTGGAATGTGACCGGGGTGCGTCCGACCTCACACCGCGCCGCGAGATCAGCGGGCAGACTCGGTGGCCGTCACGCCGTCCGCGTACCCCCGGCAGTACTCCCAGCTCACGTAGGCGCCGGGGTTCGGATCGAAGGCCGGCTCGTGCGGGCGCATGCGGCCGTCGACGAGCAGCTGCTCCAGTGAGGCTCGCAACAGTGCCCAGTCGTGGTAGTGCGGTTCCTGGCACTCACCGCAGTCCACGACGATGCCCCGGACGCCTCTGTGTTCGAGCAGCGCCTGGTAGACGGCGAGGTCGGCCAGGTCGCTGACCAGCTCTGTTCGCTCGTCTTCAGCCATCGGGGGATGGTCGTGGTCGGGCTCGCCCAGAGAGAGTGCGGGGTCTTCTGGGTCGCCTTCGAAGGGGTCTGGTGGCAACGCGTCGTGCGGCACGACCCCGCACGGTACCCGCCGTACCCCCACGGTCGTCCAGATACCATGGGTCGCACCGCCTCCGCCTGCGGAAACTGGACACGCAGGACCCCAAAAGGGCAGGCAGAGCGCAGACCGCACGACGGAAGGCATGTCACCCGCTATGACCAGCGAGCTCAACGCTGATGGAGTCCCGGGCAAGTTCGCCATGCTGGGGCTGACCTTCGACGACGTGCTCCTGCTGCCTGCCGAGTCCGACGTCGTCCCGAGTGGCGTCGACACGAGCACCAGGATCTCGCGCAACATCACCCTGAAGATTCCGCTGGCCAGCGCCGCGATGGACACGGTCACCGAGGGCCGCATGGCGATCTCGATGGCCCGCCAGGGCGGCATCGGTGTGCTGCACCGCAACCTGAGCATCGAGGACCAGGCCCGGCAGGCCGAGACCGTCAAGCGGTCCGAGGCCGGCATGGTCACCGACCCGGTCACGTGCTCGCCCGAGGCCACGCTGGCCGAGGTGGACGCGCTGTGCGCCCGCTACCGCATCTCCGGCGTGCCGGTGACCGACGAGAACAACAAGCTCGTCGGCATCATCACGAACCGCGACATGCGCTTCGAGCTCGACCACTCCAAGCGGGTGATCGAGGTCATGACCAAGGGCCCGCTGGTCACGGCCCAGGTCGGCGTGTCCGCGGAGGCCGCGCTCGGCCTGCTGCGCCGCCACAAGGTCGAGAAGCTGCCGATCGTCGACGGTGACGGCAAGCTCAAGGGCCTGATCACGGTCAAGGACTTCGTCAAGACCGAGCAGTACCCGATGGCCACCAAGGACCCGGACGGCCGCCTGCTGTGCGCCGCCGCCGTGGGTGTGGGCGAGGACTCGTTCATCCGCGCGATGACGCTCGCCGAGGCCGGCGTCGACGTGCTGATGGTCGACACGGCGCACGGGCACTCGCGCGGTGTGCTGGAGATGGTCGCCCGCATCAAGAAGGAGCTCGGCGACTCGGCGGACGTCGTCGGCGGCAACGTCGCGACGCGCGCCGGTGCCCAGGCGCTGGTCGACGCGGGTGCGGACGGCGTGAAGGTCGGCGTCGGTCCCGGCTCGATCTGCACCACGCGCGTCGTCGCCGGTGTCGGCGTGCCGCAGATCTCCGCGATCTACGAGGCCTCCCTGGCCTGCACCCCGGCCGGCGTGCCGGTGATCGGTGACGGCGGCATCCAGTACTCCGGCGACATCGCCAAGGCCATCGCGGCCGGTGCGTCCGCCGTGATGCTCGGCTCGCTGCTCGCGGGCACCCAGGAGGCGCCCGGCGACCTGATCCTGGTCAACGGCAAGCAGTTCAAGACCTACCGGGGCATGGGTTCGCTCGCCGCCATGCAGTCCCGTGGCGAGAACAAGTCCTTCTCCAAGGACCGCTACTTCCAGGACGACGTGCTCAACGAGGACAAGCTCGTCCCCGAGGGCATCGAGGGCCGCACGCCGTTCCGCGGCCCGCTGTCGCAGGTCGTGCACCAGCTCAACGGCGGTCTGCGCGCGGCCATGGGCTACACGGGTTCGCACACGATCGCCGAGCTGCAGCAGCAGCAGCTCGTGCGCATCACCGCGGCGGGCCTGAAGGAAAGCCACCCGCACGACATCACGATGACCGTCGAAGCCCCGAACTACACCACCCGTTAGGGTGTCTCGGCTGCTAGAACGCTTGCTCAACAGCTTGGAGAGGAACCACAGGTGCGCGATCTGGTCGAGATCGGCATGGGCCGGACCGCGAGGCGGGCCTACGAGCTGGACGACATCGAGATCATCCCGTCGCGTCGGACGAGGTCGTCGAAGGACGTCTCCACGACGTGGCAGATCGATGCCTACCGCTTCGACATCCCGCTGATCACCCACCCGACCGACGCCATCGTGTCGCCGGGCACGGCGGTCGCGGTCGGCGAGCTCGGTGGCCTCGGTGTGCTCAACGCCGAGGGCCTCTGGGCTCGGCACGGCGACGTGGACGAGGCGCTGTTCCGCCTGGTCCAGGCGACCGAGGACAGCGAGGACCCGGCGGCCGCGGTGAAGGTGCTGCAGGAGCTGCACGCCGCCCCGCTGCGGATGGACCTGATCGCCGAGGCGATCAAGCAGGTCCGCGAGTCGGGCGTCACCGTCGCGGTCCGCGTCAGCCCGCAGCGCGCCGCGGAGCTCACGCCGGACCTGCTGGCCGCGGGCGTCGAGATCCTGGTCGTGCAGGGCACGATCATCTCGGCCGAGCACGTGAGCCGCGGTGGTGAGCCGCTGAACCTGAAGTCGTTCATCGCGGACCTCGACATCCCGGTGATCGCCGGCGGTGTCGGCGACTACCGCACCGCCATGCACCTCATGCGCACCGGCGCGGCGGGCGTGATCGTCGGCTACGGCTACGCGCCCGGCGTCACGACCACCGACTCGGTGCTGGGCATCGGCGTGCCGATGGCCACCGCGATCGCCGACGCCGCGGCCGCGCGCCGCGACTACCTCGACGAGACCGGCGGCCGCTACGTGCACGTCATCGCCGACGGCGGCGTCACGACCTCGGGCGACGTGGCGAAGTCCATCGCCTGCGGTGCCGACGCCGTGATGCTCGGCGAGCCGCTGGCCGCCGCGACCGAGGCACCGGGCCAGGGCCTGTACTGGACGGCGGCGTCCGCGCACCCGTCCGTGCCGCGCAGCCTCGTCGCCGAGGCGGTGGACCAGGAGCTCGACCTGCGCAAGCTGCTGTTCGGCCCGTCCGCCGACCCGCGCGGCGTGACGAACCTGTTCGGCGCTCTGAAGAGGGCGATGGCCAAGACCGGCTACTCGGACCTCAAGGAGTTCCAGAAGGTCGGCCTGACGATCCGCGGCTGATCCCGATCGACGTCGAGGGGCGCGTTCCTGCCGGAACGCGCCCCTCTGCGCGTCGACGACCCTGTGCGCGGCGATCGCGGAGGCGATCGCCGCATGGGCCCAAACCTGATCTTGCAACCAGACGGCTACCCCGCGCGTCCTCTTGAGCGTGGAATTGGATGCCTTGTTCGGCGACGGCAAGAACAGTGATGTGGACACGATCGACCCGGACGCCGAGGTCCAAGAGTTCGAGATCGAGGAAGTGCCCGAGGAGGATGAGGGCGTCGGCGGCATCGGCTGGCAGATGCTGACCCTGTTCGTCTGCGGTGGGCTGGTGATCACCGCGCTGGCCGTGTCGTTCATGGTCTGGGCGATCGAGGGCCTGGTGTTCTGAGTCGACGGGTGCGCCTGCCCGCGCACCCTCGACTTTCTGTCCAGTTTTTCTGTACAGTTCTGTACATGACCGCAATTCACGAGGCTCGCGAGCTGACCGTCACGGAGGCCGCGAAACGTGGCGTCGCCGGGCTGGTCGCCGACGCCGAGCAGGGTGGTCCGGTGGTCGTCACGCGACACAGTCGGCCGGTGGCCGCTGTTGTCCCGATGAGTCGCCTGGCTGAGATCGACGAAGCGGCGGCTGACCTGAGGGACCTGGCGCTCGTGCTCGCACGGTCGGCTGCTGACTCTGGTCGGCGCACGTCCTTCGACGACGTGCTGGCGGCGTTCGGGCACACCCGTGAGTCGCTGGCAGCGGTGGAGGACGACGACTCGCTCGATGGCTGAAGTTCTGTTCACCGACGCGGCCATTGATGACCTGCGTCGCCTGGGCCCGGACGTCGTGCCCAGAATCCTCAAGAAGATCCAGATTCTGTTCGACGATCCGGAGGCCGGGCATCCGCTCGGCGGCGAGTTGACCGGATTTCGCAAGTTGGTGGTGGGGCGCAACCACTGGCGGGTCGTCTACCGGATCGCCACCGATGGTGCCGTCGAGGTTTGTGAAGTCTGGTGCGTGGGCGTGCGCTCGGATGCCGAGGTCTACGCCGAGGCGTCGGCGAGAGTCACGTCGATGGCTGGCGAGGGCTCCACGCTGGCCAAGTTGGCCGACGTAATCAGAAGACTCGGTCGCCTCGCCGGCGACGTGGTCGTGGAAGAGGCCCCGCCGCGAGAGCCGGTCCCAGACTGGCTGGCGCAGCGTCTCGTGCACACCGCGGGGATCCCTCCGGAGCAGGTCGCGGCGTTGAGCCTGGAGCAGGCAGTCGATCTCTGGACCGATTTCAGGAGCGCACCCCGCCCGTCTGAACCGATAGGGGACTAGGCGTTACCGGAAGTAACGCCTACTCTCCGATCCATGGGTGAACTCGCCGGTAACTTCGATGTCGTCATCGTCGGCTCCGGGTTCGGTGGCAGCGTGGCCGCGCTCCGCCTGACCGAGAAGGGCTACCGCGTCGCCGTCCTGGAGGCGGGGCGCCGGTTCGCCGACGACGAGTTCGCCGAGACCAGCTGGAATCTCCGCAAGTACCTGTGGGCGCCGCAGCTCAAGTGCTTCGGCATCCAGCGCATCCACCTGCTGCGCAACGTCATGGTGCTCGCCGGGGCCGGTGTCGGCGGTGGCAGCCTCGTCTATGCGAACACGCTCTACCGGCCGCTCAAGCCGTTCTACGAGGACCGGCAGTGGGCGCACATCACCGACTGGCAGGACGAGCTGGAGCCGTTCTACGACCAGGCGAGCCGGATGCTGGGTGTCGTCACGAACCCCACGACGACCCCGAGCGACGTCGTCATGCAGAAGGTCGCGAAGGACATGGGCGTCGAGGACAGCTACCACGCGACGCCCGTCGGCGTGTTCTTCGGCGAGCCGGGCAAGAAGGCAGCGGATCCCTACTTCGGTGGCGCCGGACCGGAACGCACCGGCTGCACCGAGTGCGGCAGCTGCATGTCGGGCTGCCGGGTCGGCGCCAAGAACACGCTGGTCAAGAACTACCTCTACCTCGCGGAGAAGCTCGGCGCCCAGGTCTTCCCGCTGACCACGGTCACGCGGCTCAACGAGGACAACGGAACCTGGACCATCGACACCAGGATGACCGGCGGGAAGGCGACCCGGACGTTCACGGCCGACCAGGTCGTGATCGCCGCCGGCACGTGGGGCACCCAGCAGCTCCTGCACCAGGCGAAGGCGAGCACCCTGCCGAAGATCTCGGGCAGGCTCGGCGAGCTCACCCGCACCAACTCCGAGTCGATCATCGGCGCCGCCCGCTACACGGTCGACCCGGACACCGACTACACGCAGGGCGTCGCGATCACGAGCTCCATCCACCCCGACGAGATCACGCACATCGAGCCCGTCCGGTACGGCAAGGGCAGCAACGCCATGGGCATGCTGCAGACCCTCGCCACGGACGGCGCGCTGAGCACGCCGCGGTGGCTGCAGTTCATCAAGCAGGCGGTCCGGCACCCGCTGCGGCTGCTCCGGCTGCTGAGCGTGCACCGGTGGAGCGAGCGGACCGTGATCCTGCTGGTCATGCAGAGCCTCGACAACTCCATCACCACGTTCCTCAAGCGCGGCAAGCTCACCAGCAAGCAGGGCCACGGTGAGCCGAACCCGGCGTTCATCCCCGCCGGTCACGAGGCGAACCTGCTGGCCGCCAAGCACATCGACGGCATCGCCGGCGGCACGTGGGGCGAGCTGTTCAACATCCCGCTGACCGCGCACTTCATCGGCGGCTGCGCGATCGCGAGCGGCGAGGAACAGGGCGTGATCGATCCGTACCACCGGGTCTTCAACTACCCCGGACTGTCCGTTGTGGACGGTTCGGCGATCAGTGCGAACCTCGGCGTGAACCCGAGCCTCACCATCACCGCGCAGGCCGAGCGCGCGTTCTCGCTGTGGCCGAACAAGGGCGAGCAGGACCAGCGGCCGTCGCAGGAGCAGCCCTACAAGCGGATCAACCCGACGAAGCCGAAGAACCCGGCGGTTCCCGATCAAGCTCCAGCCGCATTGCGGTTGCCGATCGTGAAGGCGTCCTGACACGGTGGAGGCATGGCCAACAAGCCGTTCGCGTCCAGCGCCGACCTCGCCCCCAAGGACGAGGTCTTCGTCGAACTCGCCGAGGGCGTCTACACCCTGACCGCCGAAGGCGACCCCAACGTCGCGGCCATCGAGGCCGAGGACTTCCTGATCTGCTTCGAGGCCCGCGCCACCCCGGCGGCTGCCAGAAGGTGGCTCGGCCAGCTGCGCAAGCACACCAAGAAGCCGGTCCGGTACCTCGTCCTCAGCCACTACCACGCCGTGCGCACGCTCGGGGCCAGCGCTTTCGAGGCCCAGGAGATCGTCGCCCACGAGATGACGCGCGTGCTGATCGCCGAACGCGGGCAGCAGGACTGGGAGAGCGAGTTCGGCCGCATGCCGCGGCTCTTCGAACAGCCGGAGGAGATCCCCGGCCTGACGTGGCCGACGCTGACGTTCTCCGACCGCATGACGATCCCGCTCGGAGACGAGCGCGGCGAGCTGGTGCTGCAGTTCTTCGGGCGCGGGCACACGGCAGGCGACATCGTGGCCTGGTTGCCGCAGCAGCGCATCCTGTTCGCGGGTGACCTGGTCGAGTCGCAGGCCGCGCTCTACACCGGTGACGCGTTCCACGACGAGTGGGCGACGTCCACTTTGGACGAGATCGAGGACCTGGGGGCCGAGGTCCTCGTCGGCGGGCGCGGCAAGGTCGCGCGCGACCGCATCGAGGTCGAGGCCGCGATCAACCAGAGCAGGCACTTCCTCAACGAACTGCGCCGCACGGTCGGCGGGGTCCACGCCGAGGGCGGCACGCTCAAGCAGGCCTTCGAACTCGCGCACCGGACGCTCGAAGCCCGCTACGGCCGCTGGCCGATCTTCGAGCACTGCCTGCCGTTCGACGTGAAGCGCTACTGGGACGAGTGCGACGGCAAGGACTGGCCCGAGATCTGGACCGCCGAACGCGACCGTGCCGTCTGGGACGCGCTGCAATGACGGTCCTGGTGGTCGGTGCCGGGCCGGTGGGGCTGGCGTCGGCATTGTTCCTCGCGAGAGCCGGTGTGCCGAGCATCGTCCTGGAGAGGGAACCCAGGCGTGCGCAGACGGGCAGCCGCTCGATCTGCGTCCAGCGCGACGTCCTGGAGATCCTCGAACGGATCGGCGTCGGCCAGGCCGTCGCGGACGCGGGCGTCACCTGGTACACCGGCCGCACCTACCACCGCGACCGCGAGGTGCTCACCCTGACCTTCCCGGAGGCCAAGGGTTTCCCGCCGTTCGTGAACACCCCGCAGACGGTCGTCGAACAGCTGCTGGAGGAACGGGTCCGCGCCGAACCGCTGATCGAACTCCGCTACGGACACTCCCTGACCGGTCTCACCCAGGACGACGACGGAGTGTCCACACAGGACGGAGTCAGGGGCACCCACTGCATCGCGGCGGACGGCGTGCACTCGACGGTGCGACAGCTCCTGAACATCCCGTTCGAGGGCTTCTCGTTCGACGACAGGTTCATCATCGCCGACGTCCGTGTCGACCTGGACTTCGAGACACCCGAACGCCGCTTCTACTTCGACCCGCCCTGGAATCCGGGCCGTCAGGTCCTCCTGCACCCGCAACCGAAAGGCGTCTGGCGGATCGACTGGCAGGTCGCCGAGGACGTTCAGCTCACCGACGCCCACGTCCGCGCGATCGTCGGTGACAAGCCGTACGAGATCGTCTGGCAGTCCACCTACCGCTTCCACCAGCGCCGAGCCGCGAAACTCCGCGACCACAGGGTTCTGCTGGCCGGCGACGCGGCGCACGTCATGAGCCCGTTCGGCGCACGAGGCCTGAACTCCGGCATCTGCGACGCCGACAACGCGGCGTGGAAGATCGCGGCCGACCGCACCGGCGAGGCGGGCCCGCACCTGCTCGACTCCTACGACGCCGAACGCGGTGCCGCCGCCGACGAGAACCTCCGCATCACCGGCGACACCATGCGGTTCCTCGTGCCGGGCACTCCCGAGCAACGAGCGCACCGGCAGCAGGCGCTCGAATCCGGCGAGGGCATCGACTCGGGCCAGCTCTTCACCCCGTTCTCCTACGAGAACTCCCCGCTGACGACGGACGGCGGCGGGCTGATCCCGGGCTCCCGCACCGCGGGGCCGGGCTTCACCACGAAGGACGGGTGGCTGGTCAGGCCGGACGGGCACGTCGCCGCACACCGTTGCGACGAACAGGTGAAGCGGCGCGCGCTCGGTTGGTAGGGCAACCCACGATGCGAGCCGGACGTGTTCACGCCATGGGGGTAAACAGGCGAACTTTCTTGCAGGGGACCGCACTCGGCGTCGCAAGCTTGGGGATGGGCACCGCGACGGCCGCAGCCGCCGGCACGAACTGGGCGAAGCTGCGCAGGAGGCTGGGCGGCCGGCTCGTGCTGCCACAGGATCCGGGGTACGACGAGCTGCGCGTCCCGTGGAACACGATCTACGCGCACCGCAGGCCGGCCGCGATAGCGAGGTGCGTCCGGCCGGAGGACGTGCAGGCGTGCCTGGACTTCGCGTCGCACGAACGAATCCCGGTCGCCGCACGCAGCGGCAAGCACAGCTACGCGGCCTACTCGCTGCCCGAGAACGGCCTGGTCGTCGACCTCGCCGCGATGTCGGCGGTGACCGTCGCCGGCAACCGCGCGCGGATCGGTGCGGGCACGCAGCTCCTGCCCGTCTACGAGGCGATCGGCGCCGCCGGCCAGGCCCTGCCCGCGGGCACGTGCCGTTCGGTCGGCATCGGCGGGCTCACGCTCGGCGGCGGCATCAGCGTGCTCGGCCGCAAGTACGGCCTCACCAGCGACCACCTGGTCAGCGCCAGGATCGTCACACCGGATGGGTGCCTGCGCACCGCCTCCGCGCACGAGGAACCCGACCTGTACTGGGCGTTGCGCGGCGGTGGCGGCGGCAACTTCGGGATCGTCACGGAGTTCACCTTCCGCACCGATCCCGCGCCCGAGCTGACCGTGTTCAACCTCGCCTACCCGGCGGGGGCGTCGGCGGACGTGTTCGACGCCTGGCAGGAGTGGATGGCCCAGGCGCCCGACGAGCTGTGGTCGGGTTGCCGGATCGAGGCGGGCGAGGTGTCGGCCCCGAACGTCGGCGGTGTGTACGTGGGCCCGAAGAAGAACTTGTTGCCGTTGCTGGACAAGATGCCGGCCGGGACGCGTGTGGTCCAGGAGATGGGCTACCTGGAGACGATGCGCCACTACGCGGGCAATCCCGGGCCGGGTTCCCGCTTCGCGGCGTCGTCGCGCATGCTCCGCCACCACGTGCCGGGCGAGCGGGCCGCGGGCCTGATGGACGGGCAGACCGACGGTGCGATCCTGTTCGACTCGTTCGGCGGCGCGCTCGCCAGGGTCGCGCCGGACGCCACGGCGTTCCCGCACCGCGACGCCCGTGCCAGCGCGCAGATCTTCATGGGCGCGGAGAACCGGACGGAGGCGGAGGCGCGCCGGATCCTCGCGGGCGTGCGGGACGGGCTCGGCGCGGGCAACACCGGGTACGTGAACTACATCGACCCGGAGATGCCCGACTGGCCGACCGCCTACTACGGCCGCAACCTCGCGCGACTCAGGAAGGTCGCGCGACGTTACGACCCGGACCGCGTGCTGGCGTTCCCGCAGGGCCTGTAGCCGGATTCCGCGCCTAGATCTGGATTCCGGTCAGCACGGTCACTCGTTCCTCGGTGAAGTCCTCCATCGCCGACCGGACACCCTCACGTCCGGTGCCCGACCCCTTCACGCCGCCGTAGGGCATCTGGTCGGCGCGGTAGGACGGCACGTCACCGATGATCACGCCACCGACCTCGAGCTCGGCCGCGGCCTCGAACGCCACCTGCACGTCACGGGTGAAAACCCCGGCCTGCAGCCCGTACTTGCTGTCGTTGGCCTGTGCGAACGCGTCCTCCACGCCGTCCGCGACCGACACCACGAGCACCGGCCCGAAGATCTCCTCGGTCCACACCTTGGCGGTCTTCGGCACGTCCGTGAGCACGGTCGGCTCGACCGTCGCCCCGGTCCGCTTGCCGCCCAGCAGCACCTTCGCGCCGACGTCGGTGGCCATGTTGACCCACTCCTCGACGCGCCGGGCGTTGTCCTCGTCGACCAACGGCCCGACCTCGACCTCGGGGTCGTGGGGGTCGCCGGTCTTCAGCGCGGCAACGGCCTCCACGAGCTTCGGCACGAACTCACCGGCCTTCGACCGGTCCACGATCACCCGCTGCACGGCGATGCACGACTGCCCGGCCTGGTAGTTGCCGAACGTCGCGATGCGCTGCGCCGCGTGGTCCATGTCCGTCCAATCAGGACAGACGATGGCGGCCGCGTTGGAACCCAGCTCCATCACGACGTGCTTGCGCGGCGCGGCTTCCATCAACGACCAGCCGACCTTCGTGGATCCCGTGAACGAGATCACCGGCAGTCGCTCGTCCTTCACCAGAGCGTCCATGTCCTTGCCGCGCACGGGAAGGATCGAGAACGCGCCCTCGGGCAGACCGGTCTCGGCCAGGATCTCGCCCAGCAGCAACGAGCTCAGCGGCGTCGCCGAAGCGGGCTTCACGATCACCGGCGCACCCACCGCGAGCGCCGGGGCGACCTTGTGCGCCACCAGGTTCAGCGGGAAGTTGAACGGCGCCACGGCCAGCACCGGCCCGCGCGGCACGTGCCGGACGATCGCCATCCGTCCCACGCCACCGGCATCGGTGTCGAGCCGCTGCAGTCCACCGGTGAACCGGCGCGCCTCCTCCGCGGCGAAGCGGAACGTGTTGACCGCGCGCTGCACCTCGATCTCGGCCCACTTCAGCGGTTTGCCGTTCTCGGCGGTGATCGTCTCGGCGATCTCCTCAGCGCGTTCGGCCAGCGCCCGCGACACGTGCAGCAGCGCCTCGGCCCGCACGTGCGCGGGTGTTCGCCGGAACTCCTTCGCGACGGACGCCGCCGCCGCGATCGCGCGTTCCACCTGATCTCTGCCCGGCACGGCCACCGAGGCGACCGCGGTGCCGTCGAACGGGTGGAAGACCTCTAGCGCCTGCTCGCCCTGCTCGGGGCGGCCGGCGACCCAGCACGGCCTGGGTTGCGGCGTGAACGCGTCCATGAGACTCACGTTAAGCCCTATTGGCCTGCACGTACTTGATGAGTTCCAAGTAGTAGTCGTCATGCCGTTCAGTCCGCTGGAGCACGAACGCCGGATGTTTCCGAATCGTCTGAATCATGTCGTCCAGCCGGATCAACACGTGCTCCGCCACGTACTCGATTCCGTACGTCTCGCAGAACAGCC
Source organism: Lentzea albidocapillata (assembly GCF_000719115.1). GTDB lineage: Bacteria > Actinomycetota > Actinomycetes > Mycobacteriales > Pseudonocardiaceae > Lentzea > Lentzea albidocapillata. The sequence goes on from NZ_JOEA01000013.1 coordinate 203,180, forward strand.
GGGTACGCCGTTCGCGGTCGTCCGGCAGGGCCAGCACGAACTGGATGATCGCCCAGCTGACGTCCCACCAGCGCGGACCCGGGTGCGCGCCGTCCCAGTCGAACACCCCGGTGGGACGCCCGTCCGCGAAGACGATGTTGTACGGCGCGAAATCACCGTGCAGCACCACCTCGACCGGCTCCCTCGCCGCGAACTGCCACCCGTCCAGGCGAATCCCGAGACGAGATGTCTCGTCGTGCAGCCGCCTCAGCAACCGGGCCGACTCGATCAACGTCGCGTCGCTCGAAGGGGGCACGTGGCCAACGTCACCGGGCAGGTAGCTGAGCAGCTCGTGCTCCGCGTCGAGCCCGAGCGGAACCGGCGCGATCCCCAGAGGCGCCAAGCGTCGCAGCAGTTCGTGCACGCGCGGCGCCCACGGCCCGGCCGGTCGCCGCACCGCGTCACCCACCCTGAACACCTGGTTCAGCCCGCCACCGGTCAGCAGTTCACCGTCCACGCATGAGATCCTTGACGGCGTGTCCGACACCAGCAACCGCCCTGTTCTCGTCGTCGACTTCGGCGCCCAGTACGCGCAGCTGATCGCCCGCCGCGTCCGCGAGGCCCAGGTCTACTCCGAGGTCGTTCCGCACACCGCGACCGTCAGCGAGATCCTCGACAAGAACCCGCTGGCCATCGTTCTGTCCGGTGGCCCGTCGAGCGTCTACGCGGAGAACGCGCCGCAGGTCGACCCGAAGCTGTTCGAGACCGGCGTCCCGGTCTTCGGCATCTGCTACGGCTTCCAGGCGATGGCGCGCGCACTTGGCGGCGCGGTCGAACAGACCGGCACCCGCGAGTACGGCCGCACTGACCTGAGCGTGCCCACCGAGGGCGGCGCGCTGCACCAGGAACTCCCCGCGAGCCACCCGGTGTGGATGAGTCACGGCGACGCCGTCACCAAGGCGCCCGAGGGCTTCACCGTCACCGCGACCAGCGAGGGCGCGCCGGTCGCCGCGTTCGAGGACACCGAGCGCCGCTTCGCCGGTGTGCAGTACCACCCCGAGGTGCACCACTCGCCGCACGGCCAGGAGGTGCTGCGCCGGTTCCTGCACGAGATCGCGGGCATCCGTCCGCAGTGGACCACGTCGTCCATCCTGGACGAGCAGGTCAGCCGCATCCGCGAGCAGATCGGTGACGGCAAGGCGATCTGCGGCCTGTCCGGCGGCGTCGACTCCGCCGTCGCGGCCGCGCTGGTCCAGCGCGCGATCGGCGACCGCCTCACGTGCGTCTTCGTCGACCACGGCCTGCTGCGCTCCGGCGAGCGCGCCCAGGTCGAGCGCGACTACGTGGCCGCCACGGGCATCCGCCTGGTGACGGTCGACGCGCGCGAGCGGTTCCTGAACGCCCTCGCCGGCGTCACGGACCCGGAGGAGAAGCGCAAGATCATCGGCCGCGAGTTCATCCGCGTGTTCGAGCAGGCCGAGCGCGACCTCAAGGCCGAGGGCGACTACAAGTTCCTGGTCCAGGGCACGCTCTACCCGGACGTCGTCGAGTCCGGCGGCGGCGCGGGCACCGCGAACATCAAGTCGCACCACAACGTCGGCGGCCTGCCGGACGACCTGCAGTTCGAGCTGGTAGAGCCGCTGCGCGCGCTGTTCAAGGACGAGGTCCGCCGCGTCGGCACCGAGCTCGGCCTGCCCGAGACGATCGTGCAGCGCCAGCCGTTCCCCGGCCCTGGCCTCGGCATCCGCATCATCGGCGAGGTCACGCAGGACCGCCTCGACACGCTGCGCCAGGCCGACGCCATCGCACGCGAGGAGCTCACCCTGGCCGGCCTCGACCGGCAGATCTGGCAGTGCCCGGTCGTGCTGCTGGCGGACGTCCGCAGCGTCGGCGTCCAGGGCGACGGCCGCACCTACGGGCACCCGATCGTGCTGCGCCCGGTGTCGTCCGAGGACGCGATGACCGCGGACTGGACGCGTCTGCCGTACGAGGTGCTGGAGCGGATCTCGACCCGGATCACCAACGAGGTGGCGGAGGTCAACCGCGTGGTGCTGGACGTGACGTCCAAGCCGCCGGGCACCATCGAGTGGGAATGACATGAAGAAAGGCCCCGGGAGACCGGGGCCTTTCTCGTCAACGCCGCTGATGCTGGAGAAAACTGGAGTCGACGGTCACCGGGCCGGTCAGGCGCCACGCTCCTCGCTCGAAGGCCAGGTTGCCCGTGACCGTGAACGGCAGCCTGCTCCGGTGAGCGAAGATCGCCCAGTCGTAGTCCTCGCCGCTCAGCGGGACGTGGATCTTCCTCGTTCGTCCTCGGACCTCGGCACTCAGCACGATCGTCGTTTCTTCTTGATCGTCTCCGCTTGAATCCTCGCGGGTGAGCGATCGAACCTGGCCGACGATGGTCTCCGTGTGCGGCGGCTCTTCACGCCGGACGAGGCGTTCCCGAACACGTGGCAGTCCGAGCATCGCGTCACGGTTGACCACGATCCGGGAGGCGGGCACCTCTGGCCGAGGTTCGCTGGCAGCCCAGTCGAATGACAGGTCCAGCTCGCGTAACGAGTCTGACTCCGTCAGATCTTGGAGCGACTCCACGAGGTTGGCGCTGAGGCCAAGTTCAGCGGCACGTTCGACGGCACGGGGGTCCCAGTTCAGCGACAGGTCCTTGGCCGCGTACAGGCCTGTGGCAAGCGTTTCCATCACGCGTCGTTGGAACGGGGTCACACGGATGACCGGGGCATCGGACTCGGGAAGTGGATCGCCGAGCCGCGTTACGACGGTGAATACGAAACTGCCGCGCTTCGTGTGGCCGAGCCGAACGTCCTCGTCGAGGAAATCGGTCACCGTGCTGGAGCGGCGCCCGCGATGGGAGTGCGACGGATCGTCAGCAGAGGTCGCAGCCGCCTTCAGCATCTTGAACAGGGCGTCCAGGGACTTTTCGGCCTGCTTGAACGGCAGAGTCCCGTCGATCATCATCTGGTCGAAGCGGACGAAGAACAGATCGGCGCGGGTGGCTGTGATCTTTTCGGCCAGGTGTGCGGGATCCCAGTCGTAGACGATGGCCAGGCTGTGCAGGGTGTCGCGGAAACGCTGGGCGAAGTCGACGAAGTCCGTGGCCAGCGGAAGCATGATCCGCGCCTCGTCGTTCAGGCGCCAGATCTGCCGCACCTCGGGAACCTGCGTTTCGAGCTGCCAGTCGTTGGCGGCGAGGTACTGCTGGACGGCCAACGGGTTGAGGCTGTCGGCGAGCTCGCGGTACTCGTCCAGTGATGGGCTGCTCACCATTCACCTCCTTCGCCGACCCTCTGCATGATGCTCTGCAAGCTTTCTACATCGAAGAGGTTAGTTCTCGGCAGATGGACTGTCTTGCTGGTGGCTCCGTCGCTGATGTCGCCCAGAAGCCTGGCGTGCTGCCAGTACATCCGGCTGGCGGTGAGAAGGCGTTGCTCGCTCAGACTCACCAACGGCTGTTCGTCGCGAGGAATCACAAGCACACCGAGGAACGCCTCGTTGTACCGCTTGCCATGGGTGAGTTTCAGGAACGGGTCGCGCTCCATCCTCCACGAGAAGTGCGCGTCTCGGAGCCGGACCTGCTGGGTGGTGCACTTGAGCTGAAGTTCGAACTCCGGGCAGTAGTACTTCACGTACTCGGTCGATGATGCGATGGTGATGTCCACACCGTCGTAATCCGTCTCGTGCCACTTGATCGAGCAGCCGGCCGCAGCGGCGATCATCCTCACGAACGCCAGGCTGAACTGCTCCTGACGGGCGGTGATCGGCAGGCCGCCGTCGAGCGGTGTCACCGGATCCGGACCGTCGCCTCCGTCTGTCATGGGCTCCCTCCTCCAGCGGCGGACCGCCAGCACACTAGGTGCCGTCGAGAGGGGCGAAAGGGGGATATGTGGGACGCTCACCCGAAAGTGAAGAAAGGCCCCGGGAGACCGGGGCCTTTCTCGTCAGCGGCTCGTGCGTCAGCGGCTCTTGCGTCGGAGCGAGTTCGTCAGCAGCACCAGGCCGACCACGATGGCCGTCCCCCCGAGCGCCCACCGGAAGTCGAACCAGAACGACCCGTTGCTCAGCACGTAGGCCGCCACCAGCCCGCCGCCGATCCCGAACACCAGCGTCACGGGGTCGATCCGCCTGCGCATCCCCTGCTCAGTCACGGAGCACCTTCACCTCTCCGACGCTCGCCTGCACGTCGAGCTCGATCTTCAGGCCGCCCTCGCCGTTCTCGCCGAGGTCCTTGCCGCTGACGTCCACGCTGCTGCCCTCCGCCCGCTTGCCGAGGCAGTCGAGGTCGCCGATGGACGAGGCCTCGCACCGGTACGTCACGTCCGCGTTCTTCGGCACGTGCACCCTCACCTCGCCGAGCTCTACCGCGATCGCGGTCTTCACCTCACCGGAGTCCGGCAGTTGCCGCAGGTCGAGCATCACGCTGCCGACGCTCGTCGCGTACCGGTCGCGGACGTCGCCGACGGTCTTGGGCGTCTCGTTGAAGCTGCTCAGCTTGCTGGGGCTGCCGTCGAAGTCGATGGCGGTCAGGCCGAAGCCGACCACGGACAACGGGATGAGCAGCCAGACCAGGCCACGTCCGCCGCCGGTGAACGAACCGACCAGCAGGCCCGCCGCCAGCACCGCGATCAGCAGGCCGATGGTGTGCGCCACGGTGAACCACGGCGCCCAGACACCCGCGATCGCCGATCCGGCGACCACCAGCGTCGCCACGCCCAGCGTCATCAGCCCGATGCGCGGCTTGCGTGGCCGGTGCATCGGCGGCTTGGGCGTCGGGGCGGGCGCGGGTTCGGGCAGGTCCCACGCGAACGGGGCGGCGCCCAGCGGGTCCCAGGCCGGCGCCCCCGGCGCCGGTGGCACGGGCGCGGGTTCGGTCAGCGTGACGGCCGGCTGCAGGTGCCCGCGGTTCTTCTGCAGCAGGTAGATGCACGCGACCGTCGCGGCCAGCGTCACGAAGACCTGGAACCCGCTGTTGCCCCCGAAGGTGAACGCGAGCGTGGGGAACATCAGGATGCCCAGCAGCACCGTCTGGCCGTGCGACATCGAGCTGGAGCCCTTGTTGATCAGCGACTCCAGGGGCGAGACCGCGTCCCCCTCCTCGGGCAGCAGCAACCAGCCCGCGAGGTACACCGGCAGGCCGACGCCGCCCGACAGGGCGAGTGCGACGAACGCGATCCGGACGATCACCGGGTCGATCTGGAAGCGCAGGGCGATACCGGTGGCGACACCACCGGCCTTGCGACCTGCACGGGGCCGCACCGGACGGTGGACCCAGAACTCTCTGAGCGTGTCCGCCACGCCCTGCATTGCCTTCTCAGTCCCGCTCACGACGACAAGATTGCGCTGTCACGCCTGGAACCACATCAGGGACCAGCCCTGATTCACGGAACCGGGGTCATCCCTGATGAACAACCAGCCACGACGTGTGACGATCAGTCGGTGAGTGCACGCATTGAGCCGATGCGCCGTCGACGCACCGGCCGGGTGGTCGCGGGCGTCGCGAGCGGACTGGCCGACCATCTCGGCGCACCTGTCTTCTGGGTGCGCGCGATCTTCGCCGTGTTCGCCGCGTTCAGCGGGGGCGGGATCATCGCCTACGCGTTGCTCTGGATGTTCGTCCCGCAGTCGGCGGTCACGGAACCGGAGACCGACAAGGACCGCAAGGAGTGGCAGCAGGCCGTGGGCCTCGCCGCGCTCGGCATCGGCGTCGCGGTGTTCACCGGCCTGCTCGGGGGAGCGTGGAGCGGGTGGATCACCGGGCCGATCGCCGTGGCGCTGATCGGTGCGGCCGTCGTGTGGCGTGAGGCGGACGAGGCGCAGCGACGCCGCTGGAGGGACGGGGCCTTCTCGCAGGGGAAGACCGGCATCGTGCGGACGGTCGCGGGAGGCGCGCTGGTCGTGGCGGGGGTCGCCGCGTTCCTCGTGGTGAACGACTCCGTCCAGAACCTCTCGACCGTCGTGCTCTCCGTGCTGGCGACGTTGATCGGTGTCGCGGTGCTGACCGTGCCGCTGTGGATGCGGTTGGTGCGCGATCTCGACTCGGAACGCCGTGCGCGCATCCGCACCGAGGAACGCGCCGAGATCGCCGCCCACCTGCACGACTCGGTGTTGCAGACGCTGGCCCTGATCCAGAAGCAGTCCGAGTCGCCGCGCGAGGTCAAGCGCCTGGCACGCAGCCAGGAACGCGAGCTGCGCAGCTGGCTCTACGGCCGTGAGGTGGGCGAACTGCCGCTCTCCATCAGTGTCGCGATCGCCCAGGCGTGCGCGGAGGTGGAGGACGACTTCGCCATCGCCGTCTCCCAGGTCGTGGTCGGCGACTGCGAGCTGGAGGACGGGATGTTCGCACTGGTGCAGGCGTCGAAGGAGGCGATGGTCAACGCGGCCAAGCACGCGGGGGTGGCTGAGGTCAGCGTCTACGCCGAGGTCGAGCCGGAAAGGGTGACGGTGTTCGTGCGCGACCGCGGCAAGGGTTTCGACCCCGACGCGGTGCCGGAGGACCGGCATGGCCTCGCGGGCAGCATCCGGGGGAGAATGACCCGGCACGGCGGGGAGGTGCGACTGCGCACGGCTCCGGGAGAGGGGACCGAGGTGCAGCTCGAGATGCCGAGGAAGACGGAGGCCAGGACATGAGCGTCAGGGTGTTCCTGGTGGACGACCACGCGTTGTTCCGCGCGGGGGTCAAGGCGGAGCTCGACACCATCACCGAGGAGATCGAGGTGGTCGGCGAGGCCGGCAGCGTCGGCGAGGCGGTGGCGGGCATCGCGCACCACAGGCCGGACGTCGTGCTGCTGGACGTGCACATGCCCGACGGCGGCGGCGCCGAGGTGCTGCGGCAGATCCGGACCAAGATCCCCGAGGTCACGTTCCTCGCCCTGTCGGTCTCCGACGCGGCCGAGGACGTCATCAACGTCATCCGCGCCGGCGCACGCGGGTACGTGACGAAGACGATCTCCAGTCAGGAGCTGGTCAAGGCCGTCGTGCGGGTCTCGGAGGGCGACGCGGTGTTCTCGCCGCGCCTGGCCGGGTTCGTGCTGGACGCGTTCGCCGACCGGCCGGGTGCCGCGCCGATCAGCGACCCCGAGCTCGACCTGCTGACGCCGCGCGAACGTGACGTCCTGCGGCTCCTCGCGCGTGGCTACGCCTACAAGGAGATCGCGTCCGAGCTGTTCATCAGCGTGAAGACGGTGGAGACGCACGTGTCGAGCGTCCTGCGGAAGACCCAGCTGTCCAACCGGTACGAGCTCTCCCGCTGGGCCACTGACCGCAGACTGGTCTGACGGACTTGATCAAGAAGGTCGCCCGCGGTGCCACCGAGGTACTGGCGCCGTGGGTCTTGCACGCCGCTGTGGCCTGGGCAGCCGTCGTGACGCCGGCGATCGTCCACAGCCCGTGGTGGCTGCTTCTCGCGCTGCCCGCCGCGTTCGTGGCGTGGTCCCGCGCGGCCGGCGGCGGGAGCTTCTGGCTGCTCAGCTGATCTGCGTGATGCTGGTGATCCGCATTTCGTTGTTGACGGCGGCGACCTCGGCCTCGTAGACGCCGTTCTTCTGCTCGCCCAGGGCCGTTTGCAGTGCCAGGTCGAAGGTCACCACCCATTTCGGGCCGTTCGACCGGACGGGCACGCTGGACAGGGAACACTTGACCGAGGAGTAGCCCTTCCACCGCGCCACGTACTTCTCCTGCGGCTCGGTCGCCTGTTCGTGGAGGTTGCGCCACGCCACGTCGGCGCTGGTGGGGAGCTGGCCGTAGTGGTCGAGCACGAACCCGGCCGCCTCGGTCGCGGTGAAGTAGCGGGGCTGCTGCTGCTGGAAGTCCGACTGGTAGAGGGGGGTGGTGCCCCCGCCATGGGTGCCGCTCCAGTACGCGGCGGCGGCGCCACCACCGATCGCCAGCACCGCGATGACGGCCAGGATCACCAGGATCCGCCTGTTCGGCGCCCTGCGCCTGCTCTGCTGCTGCGGGATCTGCAGCGGCTGCGACGGCTGCGGCTCGGCGGCCAGCAGATCCGCGGCCTCCTGCGCCGTGGGCCGGTCCTTCGGGTCCTGTGAGAGCAGCCGCATGAGCGACGGGGTGAGCTCACCGGCGTTCTTGGGATCGCGGAGCTGCCCGCTGGCGGCGCGGTAGATGAGGCCGAAGCTGTTGTCGCTCGGCCCGAAGACCGACTCGCCCTCGATGGCCGTGTAGATCATGGCGCCGAGCGAGAACACGTCGGACGCCTCGTCGGGCTGCTCGCCGCGCGCCACCTCGGGTGCGAGGTAGGCGGGGGTGCCCGAGATCATGCCGGTGTCGGTCATCGTGCCGTCGCCGGTCGCCTTGGAGATGCCGAAGTCGGTGAGCTTGACCGTGCCGTCGTGGCCGATCAGGACGTTGCCGGGCTTGACGTCGCGGTGGACCAGTCCGGCGGTGTGCGCGGCGGCCAGCGCCGAGGCGACCTTGGCGCCGATGCTCGCGGCCTGGGCCGGCTTGAGCGGCCCGCGCTCGGCGATCAGCGCCGAGAGGCTGTGCGACGGCAGGTACTCCATGACGATCCACGGCTCTTCGTCGTCGCTGCCCACGACGTCGAACACCGCGATCGCGTGCTGGTGGTGCAGCCGGGCGGCGTTGCGCGCCTCCCGCATCGCCCGCTGGTGGTCACCGGTGATGAGCTCCTTGACCGCCACCTCGCGGGCCAGCACCTCGTCCCGTGCCCGCCAGACCACCCCCATGGCCCCGCTGCCGATTCGCTCGAGCAGCGTGTAGCGGCCCCCGATGGTTGTCACACCCTGAGACTAATCAATCGCGCAGACGTGCATCTGCGGTTCCCCGCTTGCGGGGTGGTGCAGATCGCGCCGGACGAAGGGTCTTCGGTAGCCGCTGGCGGCGCGGCCAGTTTTCAAGTACTTTAAAAGTATGCCCACCGCTTCTGGGATCAACTTCAGCGAGTTGTCCAACAAGCCTGTCGACTCGGTGCGAAAGCTGCACGAGTCGCCGAATCAGACTCTGCTCCTGCATCGCCGCGGTGGTGAGGAGGACCTGGTGCTGACGACGGCCAGCAGGGCTGAGGAAGTGCGGGAGGTCGTCTCGACCACCACGACCCTCTTCATCGCTCTGATGCAGCACCACGCCGAGGTCCGCGAACTGGTCACAGATGTGATGCCCAAGGTGTTCCCGTGGGTCCGGTTTCTGCCGCGCGAGGACATGCAGGCGTTTGTCGTCGAACTCGTCGAAACGCTCGAAGCCGCGAACTCCCTGGGCAGTCCGGCACCCGTGTCGCGGCTGATCGGTCAATGGCGGCGCACCGCCGAGGTTCACGCTGATCCGCGACTGGTCGCGATCCTCAACCGGGATGACGGCGAGGACTTCGGCGAGGTTCCGGCGCCGGGGGCCACCATCGCGTGAGCCCGAAGAAGAACGATCCGGTCGCTCCGCCACCCGTCAACGGGGAGTGGCAGATCCGTTTTCGCACCAGCGAGTCGGTGAAGGGCTGGCAGGAACTGGAGAACCGCGCTACGAACAACCTCCGCCGGGCCTGGGACGCCATGCGCACGGACCCTGGACCTGCTGTGCAGACCAGCCGTCACGAGCAGCTCAAGGGCAGCCTTTCGTGCGGGGCCCGCGGCGGCCGTGCCATGCCGCGCTGGCAGATCGAAGTCACCGGTGGGGACCGTGTCTGGTACCTGCTCGACGTGGAGAAGCACACGGTGTGGATCGACTACGCCGGCGCGCACCCCAAGGCGACCGAGTAGCAGTCGCGATCTCGCCGCCGCTGCCCACGACGTCGCAGATCGCTAGCCCCGGTTGGTCTCCGGTGACGAGCTGGTCGGCCACGCTGCCCCGCGTGCCGGCACCTCGCCCCGCGCCCGTATGACCACCCCGGACCGTCATCAGGGACTAGTCGATCGTCGAGACCAGCTTCTGCAGCTCCCGCTCGAAGTCGATCCACAGGTCCTCCTCGCCCGGCTGGACGACGTCGTAGGAGTTGTCCAGGAACTCCGCCACGTCCTCGGCGACGGCGCTGAGGATGGCGAACCCGGTCGGCGCGTTCAGCTCGACCAGGACGCGCTCGGGGTCGTCGGAGGCGGGCCGGACCAGGATGTCGCCCTCACCGGACGGCGTCAGCAGGCCGTCGGCCAGCAGGTCGCGGGCGAACATCCACTCGACGCGGCCGGAGCCCGTGAAGAAGACGACGGCGACGGCGTAGGGGTCTTCCGGGTCGTAGACGAGTTCGGCCTCGACCGGGGCGGGGGCCGCTCCGGGTGCCAGTAGCTGAAAAGTCGTCCGGGTGGTGACCTTCAGGTTGTCGGTGTTCATGTCGATGTCCTTTCCAGGCTGGTCTCCATGTCCGCTCACAAAGAGGAGACGGCCAAGCAGCCTGATAAGGACGCGATTCGTCTCGGAACCATCCTAACGGGGGAGACGTGCGTCTCACCTCTCAGCGTTTGACCAGGTCGCGCGTCTCGTTTGGTGAGACGGTCTGACCTGCCGCGACGGGCTTCCGCCGGGTCAGCGCAATGCCCACGAGCACCACCAGCATGCCGATGACGATCCTCGCGTTGAGTTGCTCCCCGAGGAAGATCGCTCCAAGGAGTACCGAAACCACCGGCAGCAGGTAACCCACGGTAGTCGCCGTCGTGGCTCCCTCGTCGGCGATGACGCGGTAGTTGAGGATGAACGCCACGCCGGTGCCGAAGACGCCGAGGATCATCACGGCGACGATGCCGACCCAGTGCAGGTGCAGCGGCTCCAGGCCGCCGAACGGCGTCGCCAGGAGCAGCATTCCCAACGCGGTGGTCAGCTGCATGGCGGCGAGCTGCGTCGAGGTGGCGCCAGTGTTGACCAGGTAACGGCCGGCGTAGGAGTAGCCGATGGCGTAGCTCGCCGCGCCGATCAGGCACAGCACCGCACCCCAGCTAGCGATGCTGTTGGCCGACTGCCACGGCGCGAAGATCACCAGCACGCCCGCGAAGCCGAGCCCGAGGCCGAGCAGGCGCACGAAGTTGCTGATCTTCTCCGAGCCGAGCACGAGGCCGATGGCCAGCGCGAACAGCGGCGTCGTGGAGTTGAGCACCCCGGAGACGCCCGAGTCGACGGTCTGGCCGCCGAACGCGAACAGCGTGAACGGGATGGCGCTGCCGAACAGGGCCACGAAGAGCATGTGACCCCAGATCTTCCGATCCCGCGGCAGGCTCATCTTCGCCAGCGCGAGCACGGCGAACAGCACGACAGCCCCGAAGAACGTCCGCACGAGCGAGATCTGCAGGGGCGCGAGACTTCCCAGCGCGAGCTTCATCCACAGGAAGCTGGATCCCCACAGCAGGGCGAGCACGCCCATCCTGATCAACGTTCCGCGTTGGTTCACGGGTCAACCATGCGCCCGGGAACACGTGAAAACAATTTAATTGTTGTGGGAAACCTTTAAGCAGCGCTGTAAGGTCGAGGCATGCTGGACGTGCGACGAATGCAGGTGCTCAGGGCCGTCGTGAGCACGGGTTCCATCACCGCGGCGGCGACGAACCTCGGCTACACCCCGTCCGCCATCTCGCAGCAGGTCGCGGGCCTGGAGAAGCAGGCAGGCATGCCGTTGCTGGAACGCGTCGGCAGGGGCATCCGGCCGACCGCGGCCGGTCGCCTCCTCACCGAGCACGCCGGCCGCCTCGCCGAGCAACTGGCCGAGGCCGAGAGCGCCCTCACGGCGTTGCGTAACGGCTGCGCCGGAACCCTGCGCGTCCGCTACTTCGCCACGGCGGGAGCGGCGCTCGTGCCCCCCGCGGTCGCGGCGTTCCGGGCCGAGCGCTCGGGGGTGGAGCTCGACCTGAAGCTCACCGAGCCGACCGACCCCTTCGTCGAACTGGCGGCTGGCCGCGCGGACGTGGCGATCACCGTCCTCGAACCCGACGCGCCAGCCCCGGAGGGCATGGTCGCGCGGCACCTGCTCGCCGACCCGTTGTACGCCGTGCTCCCGCGAGGCCACGTCCTGGCGCGCAAACGCGTGCTCGACCTCGGTGAACTGGCCGACGAGCCGTGGATCGACGCGGACTGCGGTGCCACGGGTCTGTGCGCGAACCTGGTGCGAAATGCCTGCGCGGGCGCCGGGTTCTCACCGAAGGTCGTCGTGGAAAGCGACGACTACGCGACCGCGCAGGGATTCGTGGCAGCTGGGCTGGGCGTCACGATCATTCCCCGGCTCGGGCTGGGATATGCGCACCCCGGCGTTGTCGTGCGCAAGGTGCGCAATCCAGAACCCGTCCGGCACATTCACGTCGTGTACCGCGAGGATGCCGCGCGGAATCCCGCCGTGCTCACTCTCGCGGAAGCCCTGGAGAAGGCCGCACGGGCCTCCTGACCAGGGCTGACGCGATCAGTAGCCGGTAGCCGGGCCGAGCGACTTGTCGCTGTGCAGGAGGAAGTTCGGGCTCTTCCACTCGAACGAGATGCCCCGGCGTTCGGTGGTCGTCCCGCCGTTCTTCTTCGTGTACTGGACGTCGACTTCCCAGTAGAAGCCTTCTTTTTCGGTCGCCTTGAGGATCTTGGCGTCCTTGACGCCCGACCAGAAGTCCTGGAAACCGCCGTAGCCGCCGGAGAAGCTGCCCTGGAAGTTGCCGTTGCCCAGTGCCCAGGCCGCCTGCTGGTCCTTGGGCGCGGTGTCGAAGTACTCGTTCAGGAACGCTTCCATGTCAGGCGCGCCGGGCTGGCTCGTCCACTGACCGGCCTTGCCCGCGGACTTCGGTGTCGTCGACTGCTTGGTCGGGTCGCCGCCCGGGGTCTGCTGCGTCGAGGTGTTGGCGCCCGCGTTGTTGCCGCTGCCGTTGCCGCCGCCGTTCGAGATCATGCTCGCGAACATGATGCCGATGACCGCCGCCGCCACGATGGCGAGCGCGGTGTAGACCGTCGACTTCTTGCTCTTCAACGCCGAAGAGGCCGCTGCCTGTCTCGGGCGCTGCGAGTACTGCGGCGCGGCGGCCGGGCGGTGGTTCGACGGCTGCTGCTGCGCGGACGCCGTGCGCGGTGGCGGCGTGTGCATGTCCACCCGCGTCGCGTTGGGCGGCGGCGGGGCCTGCTGGTGGCCGTGCGGCGGCGTGAGGGCCCGCGTGGCGGTCTGCTGCTGCTGCGGCACCGGCGCACCGCGCCACGACGGCGGGTGGGTCGGGGCAACCACGGCAGGGGTGAAGGCGGGAGCGGCCTGGCCGTTCGCGACTGCGGCGAGCGCGTCACGGGCCTCGGCCATGGTCGGGCGGTCTTCCGGCTCCGCGCGCAGCAGGCGCATCAGCAGCGCCGTCAGCGGGCCGGCGTTGCGCGGCGGGTTGACCTTGCCGGACGCGACCTTGTGCAGCAGCGCGATGGTGTTCTCGCTCAGACCGAACGGCGGTTCGCCCTCGATCGCGGCGTAGAGCGTCGAGCCCAGGGAGAACACGTCGGACGGCGAGCCGGGGTCGTAGCCCTTGGCCACCTCGGGTGCGAGGTAGGCGGGGGTGCCCGCGAGCATGCCCGTCGCGGTGACCGTGACGTCACCGGTCGCGCGGGAGATGCCGAAGTCGGTGATCTTGACCGTGCCGTCGTCGCCGAGCAGGATGTTGCCGGGCTTGATGTCGCGGTGCACGATGCCGGCGATGTGCGCGGCGGCCAGCGCGGACGCGACCTGCATGCCGATCGACGCCACGTCCCGCGGAGGGAGCGTGCCGCGTTCGGAGAGCACCGCGGACAGGCTCTTCGACGGCAGGTACTCCATGATCAGCCACGGCTGGCTGTCGTCCTCGGCCACGTCGTAGACGGCGACCGCGTGAGGGTGTTGCAGGCGCGCGGCGATACGGCCCTCGCGCATGGCACGTCTCTTGGCCTCGTCCGTGTCAGCTTCGGCTAGTCCAGGCTGCAGGAGGAGTTGCTTGACCGCGACTGTGCGGTGCAGGCGTTCGTCGTGTGCCGTCCAGACGACGCCCATGGCGCCGCTGCCGATCCGCTGGCTCAATCGGTAGCGACCAGCGACCAATCGGCCATCGTCGGTCACAGTTGCTCCCCGCTGTGCGGTCACTTGCTCTCTGTTCAACGGCTGATCACACCTTCGGGTTCAGATCACCCCATCAGGTGTGAGTACCCACCTTACGAGACTTCTACGGAGTAACGACGCTTAGGCCTGACCCGCTGGCGGGGTTGTGGTAGTCGTCGTCGTGGTTGTGGACGACGGCGGCGGCGTCGTTGTTGTCGTTGTGGTCGTAGTCGTCGTCGTAGTCGTGGTGGTCGTAGTTGTTGTCGTCGTAGTCGTAGACGTCGTTTCGCGCGTTGTCGTTGCCTCGGGCGTGGTTGTCGTCACCTCGGGCAACGAACTCGTCGGCTCTACCGTCTGCGACGAACTCGCCGGCGGCGCGGACGGGGTCTGCTGCTCCTTGTTGAACACCCCGAGCGCGACCATCAAACCGCCGATGATCAGCAGCAACGCCAGCACGACGGCAGCGATCACCAGCGGCTTGTTGTTCTCCTGGCTCCTGGCGGGCGCCATCGGCGGAGCGGTCCGCGGGGGCGCGGTCCGAGCCACCGGCCGGACCACTCGGGTCCGATCGGGCTCCACGATCGCCGTCGGATCGGGTCCGTCGGGCACCGCCAGGCCACTGAACGACGGCGAACGGCCGTGCGCGACCGCGTTGAGCACCTCGCGCGCCTGGGTCATGGTCGGCCGGTCGTCCGGCTCGTAGTTCAGGAGGTACAGCAGCGTGTCGGACAGCGGGTGGTCGACGGTCGGCGGGTTGATCCGCCCGGCCGCGACGGCGTGCAGCACACCGAGAGTGTTCTCGCTCACTCCGTAGGGCGGCTCGCCCTCCATCGCGGCGAACAGCGTCGAGCCGAGCGAGTAGACGTCCGAGGCCGGCGTCGGGTCCTGGCCCCGCGCGATCTCCGGCGCGAGGTACGCGGGCGTGCCGGCGATCAGGCCGGTCTTGGTGACCGTGATGTCGTCGGACGCGCGCGAGATGCCGAAGTCGGTGATCTTGACGACGCCGTTCTCGGCGATCAGCACGTTGCCCGGCTTCACGTCGCGGTGCACGATCCCCGCCGCGTGGGCCGCGGCCAGCGCCGCCGCGCACTGGGCGCCGATGCTGGCGACCTCGACCGGGTCCATCGGCCCGCCCTCGGCGAGCCCGTCGGCCAGGCTGTAGGACGGCAGGTACTCCATGACCAGGCACGGGACGCCGTCTTCCTCGACGACGTCGTACACGGCGATGGCGTTCGGGTGGTGCAGCTTGGCGGCGATGCGGCCCTCGCGCATGGCGCGCTGGATGGCCTCGTCCTGCTCGGCCTCGTCGAGGCCGGGCGCGAGCAGCAGCTGCTTGATCGCGACCTCACGGCCGAGGCGTTCGTCGTGGGCACGCCAGACGATGCCCATCGCGCCGGAGCCGATGCGGTCGAGGAAGCGGTAACGGTCGGCGATCAGACGGCCGTCCGAGGTGCCGGACGTCGTCACAAGCCCACCCCAGGGGTGCTCGAAGGCGTGACTGCGGCTGCGGCAGCAGATCCCACGCTCGTGCTCCTCGTGCGGTAGTCAGCGGTCGTCCGGAATGCCCGCACAGGGTACCTGTCGGGGCCCGCCGCTGAGCTACCTGTCGTACATCAGTTCACAGGGGCGAAGAAGTCGAATCCGCCGAGGGTGTCGCCCACGGTGTTCAGCACCGGGTCGAGGATGCCGAGGTCCACGCTCACGTCGACCGGGTTGGACGGCCGCGGCAGCGGGTTCTCGGAGCTGGGCGGCGGCGTGCTGTTGGTCGGCGGGGTGGCAGCGGACGAGCTCGGCGGCGGAGGCGTCTCGCTCGACGGCGGAGTGCTCGGCGTGCTGGTCTCCGTGGACGTCGACGGAGTGGTCGAGGTCTCGGTGGTGGGCTGCTGCGTCGGCTGCTGGGTCGGGGTCTGCTGCGTCGGACGCTGCTGCTGGGTCTGGACGTACGGGGCGACGCGCGTGGTCGGGTCCGCCGACGTCGGGTCAGCCTGCTGCGTCTCGGTGGCGTCGGACTGCTGGGTCTTGTTCGACGGCAGCTTCACGACGCCTTCGGTGCCCGCGCTCGCGCCACGGGCCTGGGCGCGCTCGTCGAACCGCACCTCGGCGAGCGGGCGCTCGTCCGGCGAGGACAGCCACGAGGAGGCTGCGAACGCCACGGAACCGCAGATGATGACACCACCGCTGGCGGCGGCGGCCAGCTTGCCGACGGTGAACCCGCCGCGCTGGGTGTCGTCGGCGCGGCCCTCACGGCGCAGCAGCTCGGTGATGTGCAGCTCCTTCATGGGCTGCTTCTTCTTGCCGCCCGGAGCCTTGACCGCCTTGAACTTGATCGTCGGCTCGAACGCCTCGGGGGTGATGTCGGCGGTGATCACCGGGATCTCCACGGTCTCCGCCTCGCGGCGGGCGATCAGCTCGGCGACGGACAACTGGCCGGTCGACTCGGCCGATCCGTTCAACCGCCGACGATGGTCCTCAATCGACACCGCTCGTTCACCCTTCCAAGTTCGCGTACGCGCACTGGCGGGCTCATGGATACCGAATCGTGACCCGAGATGTAACCCCTATGGGGGAATTTTCACGATCGAAACCCAGTTTTCGCGACGAGCGGTCACCGTTCGACTGCGAACGGCGAGCCAGTTGGGTGCGACCTAACTGCGCTGCGCCGAAAGGACCTCGGTGCCGACGATCCGCGGCTGGGTCGTGCTGGTCAGCCAGAAGAGCTGCTCGATGCGCAGCCAGCCGCCGTCCATCTCCTGCATCGAGACGACGGCGAGCACCGATCCGTCCGGCCGCACCGACGTCTGGTCGACGCTCACCGTCTTGATCTTTCCCCAGGACCGGGCGAACTCCGCGGGGTTCGCGCCGACCAGCTCCGGCGAGAGCAGCTTGGCCGCCGAGTTCGGCTTGGTCGCGAGCAGCTCGTAGAACTTCTTCACCACGTCTACCTGCGGCAGCGGGCCGATCGAGACCTCCGGCGTGGAGGGTTCTGTGGTCGCGGCGGCGGTCTCCAGCAGCAACGCGGACGGCTGCGGCATCGGCATCACGGCGGTGGAGGTGGTCTGCAGCGGCGGGTGCTCGTGCGGCAGCTGGGCCGACAGGACGTCGGGACGCAGCGCGCTCGAACCCGACAGCGCGACGGGCCGGTCGGCGACCGGGACGCCGACGTTCGCCGGGCGCTTGCCCGCGAGGATCGCCGCGCCCGCGATGGACGAGACGAGTACGACCACGCCGGTCAGCAGGCCGGCGACCCTGGCGACGGGGCCCGGCTTCGTGCGCCGGCGGCGGTTCGGGACGACCGGGATCACGGTCGTCGCCGCGGTCATGTTCTCGGTCGGGCCGAGCAGGGAGGTGACGAGAGCGTCGGTGGCGGCTTCCTCGTTCGACAGGATGCGCATCGGTGCCGGCTGCTGTTTGATCAGCTCGGCCACGCTGATCGAGCCGGCGCGGTTGTGCCGCCGTCCGGTCGTCGCCGCGGGACGCTGCACTGCTCTGGTCCTCCGTACTGTCCGTGTTCAGGTGAAGACGTACCGTGGCCTCACGTCATGACGCCAGTTTCCTGGTGGACTTCACTCGTCTGTGGCGGCCAGCGGTGATCAGGATTCGCTCGATGGTGCTACCTACTACGTTCGGTAACTCAGGGCATGACCTTTAGCCACTTCAGCCGCCGAGCTTCAACCGTTCACCGTTGATCAGCGGCAGGTCGTCCAGCGTGAAGGTGAGCTCGCGCTTCTCGGTGCTGATCGAGCCGTCCTTCTTCGTCACCTGCAGCAGGCTCACGGTGAGGCCCTTGCTCGGGTCGACCAGGATCTCCTTCACCTCGATCAGCGAGATGTCGGCGATCCGGCCCTCTAGCAACGCATCGGCGTTCGAGCGCACGGTGTCCGTGGTCATGGCGAGCGCCGTGTCGGCGTTCGTCGCCATCGCCTGGTAGAAGTGCTCGGTCTGCTCGGCGATCTTGCCGCCGTCGACGACGGGGACCTCGGAGGCCGGCACGGTCGTGATGACCGGCGGGAGCGTCCCGGACGGCTTGGTGTTCGTGGCGGACGCCGGGCCGCTCGTGCCCGGCACGCTGCTCGCTCCCGTGCCCGGCGCGGGAGCGACCCTGCCGGTGGGCGCGGCGGAGGGCGTGGAGCCGCCGGTGGCCGACGGACTCGTGCCGCCCGTGCGCAGTGCCGCGATCGTCGGCACGTCCGACGGGTAGCCGGGCAGCCCTACCGTCTCGACCTCGCCGCCACCGCCGACCAGCTTGGCCGCGGCGACGCTCAGGCCGACCAGCACGAGCACCGACGAGACGACGGCGAACCAGGCCGCGCGCTTCCAGGTGCGCGGCGGCGTGACCGAGGCGGGCACCAGCCCGATGTTGAACTTGCGCAGGCCGTCGGTGTCCTGCAGCGGGTCGATCTGGCGGCGGCGGGGCAGCGGGATGCGGTCGCCCCCGGCGACGGGTCGCGCGTCCAGCGGCCGCGGCCCGTCGTCGACACGATGTTTGCCCGGCAGTTCGTCCATCCCCGACACCCCTCTGCGACGCAATCAGGGTAGGGCCGTCCGGCGGTGCCGAAGCAATCAAATGGGGGTGTTCAGGACGAGTGACACTCTTTTGTGTGAACTTTGTCAGCGCGGTGGCAGTTGAGCTTGACCGCTGTTGAGCTGCTTGCGCGTGTTCTGCACGCCGTTGAGTGCGGCCAGGCCGCTGCCACCCGCGATCAGCGAGCCGATGACGTCGGCGCCCAGCGAGTCGCCGTTGGTGATCAGCAAACCGATCACCGCGCCCGCGGTCGTGATGATCGCGGTCTTCCAGCGGCTGCGGACGAACTGTGAGACAGGTGCTCCGGCGAGGCCCTTCTTGTTCGCGGCCGAACCGAGCAAGCCCAGGTAAGCGTCGTGCGCCAAGGCGGCGAGCAGGCCGGCGATGGCGATCAGTGCGGCGATGAGGCCCATGCCTCCAGTGTGCCCCGAGAATTTTTCGGTGGACCATCCGTGATCGCCCTGATATCCGATTCGGGTGGACATGTTCTGGCACGACGACTGCCTCGAGCACGACGCCGGTGAGGGCCTGTGGGAGCTGCCGGGCTCCTGGCCGTGGCTCGACGTCGCCGAACCGCATCCGGAGACGGCGGCGAGGCTGCGCACGTTCCGGCACGCGCTGACGCACGGTCCCGTGGCGCCGCACTTGAAGTGGCACGAGGGGCGGCATGCGTCCGTCGACGAGCTTCTGCGCGTGCACACAGCGGGGTACTTGGATTCGTTGCGCGTATCGGAGCGTGTGGCGCTGGACGTGAACACGGTCGTAGGGCCGGAGACGTGGCGTGCGGCGTCTGCGGCGGCGGGGACGGCGTTGGCGGCGCTGGAGTCCGGTGCGCCGGTGGCGTACGCGCTCGTGCGGCCGCCGGGGCACCACGCGCAGCCGGACATGGCGGATGGCTACTGCTTCGTGAACAACGCGGCATTAGTGGCGGAAACCGCGCGACGGCAAGGGATGCGGGTCGCGGTCCTCGACTGGGACGTGCACCACGGCAACGGCACGCAGGAGGTGTTCTACGACCGGCCGGACGTGCTGACCATCTCGGTGCACATGCGGCACGGCTCGTGGGGCACCAACCACCCGCAGACGGGCGCGCCGTCAGAAGTGGGCGCCAACGGCAGAAACGTCAACATCGAGCTGTCACTCGGTGCGGGCGACACGCCATATATGCGCGCGCTTGACGAGATCGCTTTCCCACTGCTGCGCGAGTTCGAGCCGGACCTGCTGGTGTGCGCGTCCGGGTTCGACGGATCGGCGTTCGACCCCAACGGGCGCCACAACCTCACGGCGGACGGGTACCGCGAGATCGGGCGGCGGGTGGCGTCGTTCGGACCGCGGGCCGTGCTCACCCAGGAGGGCGGCTACCTGCGCGGGTACTCGGCGCTGTGCCTGCACGCGCTGGTCGAGGGCCTGCTGCGGCTGCCGGAGCCGTTGCTCGAGGATCCGCTGGCCTACGTGCCGGACGACAGCCGGTCGGCGGACGCGGACCTCGAGCGCGTCAGGGCCGCCCTGAAGCCTTTTTGGCCCGGCGTGCTGTGACGCCGGGCCCGTCCTGACCAGCTACCTGCCGAGCGGGCCGCGGCCCATCTTGAGCAGGATCATGGCGAGGTCCTTGCCCTCCGGGCCGAGCGGCCGGTAGCGGTTGAGCACGTCGATCTCGCGGTTGTGCACGATCTTCGTGCCGCCGGCCGCCATCCGGGCCGCACCGATGATCTTGGATATCTCGACGCGCCGTTGCACCAGGCGGAGGATCTCCGCGTCGAGGTGGTCGATCTCCTCGCGCAGCTCGTTGATGTCGGGGTCAGTGGTGGTGTCCATCATTGATGACCTCTCGAGAACTTCGAGTCCTGGCCCGGAAGCGACGAAGCCCCGGGGTCCGAGGACTCCGGGGCTTCGTGGTGGCTTTTCAGCGCTAGACGACCACGGGAGCCGGAGTCCGGGTCCCGTAGAAAAACTCGAAGAACGTCGCGCGCATGGATTCAGTGTTGCACAGAACCTCCGGGGCCCGCCAAGTTCGGGCCGTGAACAGGCTCACCAGGTGGGACGTGCGGGCCGCAGGCAGGGCCTGTCCGTCTTCCGGGCAGAACTTCATGATCGACACCAGCACCTGATAGTTCCTGCTCATCGAACACATGGTCGGGCGGTACCGGATTTGTCGGTGCCGCCCGGTACCGTGGATGGACGATGAGCGCCTTGTTCGACTTGCCTTCAAGTCCCCCCGTTTCCCGCGCGGGCCACCTGCTCGACGACCTGAACCCCGCGCAGCGCCGTGCCGTCGAGCACGCCGGTTCCCCGCTGCTGGTGGTGGCGGGCGCCGGCTCGGGCAAGACGCGCGTCCTCACCCGTCGGATCGCGTACCTGCTCGCGGCGCGTGACGTGCACCCGGGCCAGATCATGGCCATCACGTTCACGAACAAGGCCGCCGCCGAGATGAAGGAGCGCGTCGCCGACATGGTGGGCGCCCGCGCCCGCTCGATGTGGGTGTCGACGTTCCACTCGATGTGCGTGCGCGTGATGCGCCGGGACGCGAAGGTCCTGGGCATGTCGTCGAACTTCTCGATCTACGACAGCGACGACTCGCGCCGCCTCATCACGCTCGTCGCCAGAGACCTCGACCTCGACCCGAAGAAGTACGCGGCCCGCACCCTCGCCGTGCACATCTCGAACCTCAAGAACGAGCTCATCGACCCGGAGACCGCAGCCGCCCAGGCCACGAACGACCTGGAACGCCGCGTGGCCGAGGTCTACGCCGTCTACCAGCGCCGCCTGGGCGAGTCGAACTCGCTCGACTTCGACGACCTGATCATGAGGACCGTCGAACTCCTGCAGCGCTTCCCGGACGTGGCAGAGCACTACCGCCGCCGCTTCCGCCACGTCCTGGTCGACGAGTACCAGGACACGAACCACGCGCAGTACACCCTCGTGCGCGAACTGGTCGGCAAGGCGGGCGGCGAGCTCCCCCCGGCCGAACTCTGCGTGGTGGGCGACGCGGACCAGTCCATCTACGCCTTCCGCGGCGCCACGATCCGCAACATCGTGGAGTTCGAGCGCGACTACCCGGACGCGACCACGATCCTGCTGGAGCAGAACTACCGCTCCACACAGAACATCCTGACGGCCGCGAACGCGGTGATCTCCCGCAACCCGAACCGCCGCGCCAAGTCGCTCTGGTCCGACCTCGGCGAGGGCGAGAAGATCGTCGGCTACGTAGCGGACAACGAGCACGACGAGGCGGCGTTCGTAGCCAACGAAATCGACCGCCTGGTAGACGGCGGCGAGGTCAACAACTCCGAGATCGCCGTCTTCTACCGCACCAACAACCAGTCGCGGGTCTTCGAAGAGATCTTCATCCGCCTGGGCCTCCCGTACCGAGTAGTGGGCGGCGTCCGCTTCTACGAGCGCCGAGAGGTCCGCGACGCCCTCGCGTACCTGCGAACCCTGGCCAACCCGGAAGACACGGTCTCACTCCGCCGAATCCTGAACGTCCCGAAACGAGGCATCGGCGACCGGGCGGAAGCCTGCGTCTCGGCCTACGCGGAACGCGAACGAGTCAGCTTCGCCGCAGCCCTCCGCGAAGCGGTGAACGACCGGGTCCCGATGCTGAACCCGCGCTCCCGCAACGCGATCGCAGGCTTCGTGGAAATGATGGACCAACTCGGCGAGATGGTCGCGCGCGAGGACGACGTGGCCGACATCCTCGAAGCGGTCCTGGACAAGACCGGCTACCGCACCGAACTGGAAGCCAGCGAAGACCCGCAAGACCACACGAGGATCGAAAACCTCAACGAACTGGTCACCGTCGCCCGGGAGTTCACCGAACTGGAGCTCCCCGAGGGCGCAGACCCGGTCCCGTCCCTACCGGCATTCCTCGAACGCGTCTCCCTCGTTGCAGACGCGGACTCGATCCCGGACGCCGACTCAGACGGCGTGGTCACCCTGATGACCATCCACACGGCAAAGGGCCTCGAATACCCGGTCGTCTTCAGCACGGGCTGGGAAGACGGCGTCTTCCCGCACATGCGAGCACTGGGAGACCCAGCCGAACTGGCAGAAGAACGCCGCCTCGCCTACGTGGGCATCACCAGGGCCCAACGCCGCCTCTACCTCTCCAGGGCCCTGGTGAGGTCGGCCTGGGGCCAGCCCTCGGCAAACCCGGCCTCCCGCTTCCTGGGCGAAATCCCGGAAGACCTGCTGGACTGGCGCCGAGTAGAGCCCTCCCGCTCAGGCCCGGCAGCAGCCACGACCTGGAGCCGCTCAGCCTCAGGCGGCATAGCCTCCCGAGGCCTCTCCCGCCCGGCCCCAGGCAAAGCGGGCTGGAAGGACGCCCCAGCCCTGAAGCTGGACGTAGGCGACCGAGTAACCCACGACAAGTACGGCCTGGGCCGAGTAGTGGCAGTGGACGGCGCGGGCCTAAGGGCAACAGCAACGATCGACTTCGGCGGCGCAGGCACAGTCCGCCTGATGCTCATCGGCAGCGTCCCAATGACAAAACTCTGACGAGCCACCCCCACCCGCCACCCGATCGCAGCGAAGCCAAAGGCGAGCAGTCCAAGCACACGCTCATGGGCACACATCCCACCCGCGACGCCGCAGGCGAGCCGTCCTTACCGAACGTTCTGGGTGGCTCGACTCGTGACGAAGCCACCCCACCAACGCGCCCCACAAAGCAACGCGCCTCCGCCCAACGCAACAGGCGTGCCATCAACCCGCTCATGGCGTAGACCCCGGCTTTGGATCAGATTGGCGGGGTCTGGGGCGGAGCCCCAGGAATCAGCCGGAACATCCCCCAGCACGGTGACCACCCACGGACAACAAACCGGCGGCCGCCAACGCACCAGGGAGACGGCCAACGCAACCGACGCGCCCCTTGACCAGCACCAACACCCACCCCCAAGAAAATCCGGAGAAATCCCCAAAATCCGCGCAACGGCAAGCCACTACGTACGTCTATGTGGGTGTCGCAAGCAGCACAGCCAGGGAACGTTCGGGGCGGTCCAGGGCACAACGAGCAGCCTGCAGACACAGGGGAGCGAAGGGACGGCGGGGGCCTAACTTCGCGGCGAAGTGCGGCCGGACCGAACGGGAGAGCGGTCCGGCCGCACTGTCTTCTGAAGATCGACGCAGGTCAGCCCCACCGCGTCCAAAAATTGTCAGACCCCAGGAGCATCATCGACCGCATGAGGCCACAACCCCGGCGGGAGAGCTCAAATTGGATCACGTACTGGCCGGCGCCCTGCACGAACGTGTGTTCGCAATCCTCAACCAGCTGGAATCTCCGGAGACCATCAGGCTGGTCGAAGCCTGGCGCACCCTGCTGCGCCACCACGAACCAACGGAGAGCGGGGCCTGCAAGGCCTGCGGCCCACGCTGGCGCAAACACATGTGCTCAGTCTGGCGCATAGCGGCGACCTACTTCGCACGCGACTAGAGCGACGCTAGAGGCTCCTGGGCCACCTGAGCCCTCTGAGTCGACCAAAACACCCTGACCCACACCACGAGGTGGGCCAGGAGCAGAACGACCGTCAGGAAGCTACTCAGCCGTAGTTCAGGAAATCCCGAACCAGGGATCCGAAGATCCGTGCGCCAACTGCCGAAAGACCCGGTGGATCAGACCGTCACGCCACGAGCGTTCAGCCAGGTCAGCGGGTTGACCTTCTGGCCGCCCGGGTTCCAGACCTCGAAGTGCAGGTGGGGTCCGGTGGAGAAGCCGCGGTTGCCCATGCGGGCGATCTGCTGACCTGCCTTGACCTGCTGGCCTTCGCGGACGCCGATCGTGTCCATGTGGCCGTAGACGGTGATGGTGCCGTCGGCGTGCTGCACGCGGACCCAGAGGCCGAAGCCGGACGCGGGACCCGCCTCGATGATCACGCCGTCCGCGGCGGAGACGATCGGGGTGCCGATGGGGCCCGCGATGTCGATGCCGAGGTGCATGGTGCCCCAGCGGCCGCCGTAGCCGGAGGTGAACTCGCCGGCGGCGGGGCGGACGAACTTCGGGCGCTTCTTCTCGGCCTCGACGGTCTCACGCTGGGTCGTGAGCTGCTGGCTGCGCACGAGCTTGGCGGCCTCGGCGGAACCCTCTGTCGTGGTCTTGGAGACCGCGAGAATCTGCGGCGCGGAGGCGGTGTCGCCGCCCACGCCGTCGAAGGTGGCGGCGCCGTCAGCGTGGTTCGCGAGCTGGACGTCCTTGCTGTCGTTCGCTGCGGCCTGGCCGATCTGGCCTGCGCCTGCCGCTGCGAACGCGCCTACTGCGACGGCGGCGACGACGATTCGTCCGCGAAGCGCCGACGGTGGTGGGGGGAGCCGGTGAGAGCTGACCGGGCGCGCGGTGGCGCGGTCGACTGCCTCTTCAAGCGCAGCACTGCGTTCATGGCCGCCGGGGGAGCGGTGGTGACTCAAAGCTTGCCCTTCCGCCTTCGGGGAGCCTGATCTGGTGGACGCCGGGCGGGGGATTCCCGGTGAGTCAAAATTCGGGGTTCTGACTCGGTGTCCTTCTGTGATCAGACCGTGACAACGGACCGGGGGACGATAACGGCGCGGAGCCTCGGAGGGCAAACCCCAGTTCGTTATGTCCCCCCAATGGGCGTCGACCTGCGGCTTTTATCTGTCAACTGTGACGATCGGTGATCTGAGACGGCCGACACGCCTCACCGCCAGCGGCGATGGGGTGAGTTGACAAGTCATCCGATCGGGTGATGGCCGTCACAACTACGTGAAGCGTCCTCGTGTCAACCGGCAAAGAGAGGTGACCTGAATCACGTATCTGATGCTCTTCGATGAGCAACGACGGGTGCTCCAGCCGGGCGTTGCGCTGAGGCACGATGACCTGATCCATCTCCGACCAGACCACGACGAAGCGCGTGCGGCACGGCCGGCAGGGCTCGGCGAGTTCCGTGAGCAACTCGGAGCCGGGCCGCAGCTGCCGGGTCAGCGGCGTCGGCAGCAGATAGGCGGCGAGGGTGCCGTTGTGCGGTGTACCCAGAGTGACGAGTGAGCGCACGCGTGAGTCGCCGTGCAGCCGTTGCACGTAGTACCTGGCGATGAGCCCGCCCAGCGAATGGCCGACCACGTGCACCTGTTCGGAACCGGTCTGCTCGCAGATGCGCTCGATGTGCGCGCCGAGCAGGGCGGCGGAACGGCGGACGTCCCCGGTCAACGCCGTCAGCACGCTGTAGTTGATGGCGTGGACCACACCGAAGCCCCGCCTTCGCAGCGCCCCCGACAGCACCGCGAAGGCGGAACGGTTGTCCCCGATGCCATGCACCAACACGATCGGGGTGCCCGCCGCGTCCATCGCCGAAACCACCAGCCCGCGCTGACGGGGTGGCAGGCCGTCGGTGCGGTAGTGCCGGTACTGGCCGTCCGGCCGCAGTTGCTCGGTGATCGCACCCCACGGGTAGAGCACCGCGTGGGCCGTCAGCCAGGCCGCTTCCATCGCGACCCCGCGCATGCCGCCGGGCGTGGCCATCGCCCGCAGCGCGACCTTTACTTCCTCCGCGACGTCCCGGGCCGTGTGGACGCCCCAGCCGGCGCGGTCGAGAGCCGCGTCAGTCAGACGCGTGATCCACGACCGGCCGCTCTCGCTCATATGAGCGACGGTAGGTGATGAAGTCACGGGCTAGGAGTACCCGGCGGCTGTTTTCCACACGCGAACGAATTTCGTCTTAATAGGTCACGCGCGACCACACACAGGTGTTGCTAGGTTCGCCCGCGATGACTCGCACCGAGCTCGAGAACCAGACCCCGGCGGCCGCCAGGCTGCGCACGTCGTGGGCACTCGCCGCCGCAGGCTCCCTCCTCCTGACACTCGGGCCGCTGCTCGGCGTGGTCGACGGCGCCGAGCCCGCCTTCACGTCGTGGCCCCTGCTCGCACTGCTGGCGCTGTTGCCGCCGGTCGTCGCGGGTGTGCTGCTGATGCGCGGGCGCCCGTTCGTGGCGGCGGGGCTGATCGCGGCGGCCGGTGTCTTCGCGGTCGGCCGGCTGCTGAGCGACTTCCAGATCGTGCTCGACGCGATGGACGTGGCGAGGCCCGAGCTGTTCCGGCCGGACACCCTGGTCGCCGTCACGCCGTCGACCGGTGTGTGGCTGCTGATCGCCGGGCACGTGCTGGTCATCGCCGGCGGCGCGCTCTCGGCGGGTCGCGCCGGCATGCCCGCCGACGAGTCGGAGCCGCCGACCCTGGTCGCCTTCCCCGTGCTCATCGCCGCGATCGCCGCGATCGGCCTGCTGGGCAAGCCGATCATCTCGATCGATCCGTTCCAGCTGGACCGGGGGCCGTGGGAACTGCCGGTGCTCGGGCTGATCGGCGGACTGCTGGTCGCGGTGGCCGCGCCGCTCGCGACCGCGCTCGCGGCCAGTTCGCCCGACCCGGACACCCGTCAGGGCGGGACGATCGGCGTCTCGTTGTCCCTCCTCGCCGTCGTGGTGCCCCCTCTGGCCGTGGGTACCGTCGCGCCGGGCCTGAGCATCAGCGCGGGATCGGTCTCCGTGTTCACCGCCGCTCTTCTCCTGCCCGCCGTGCCTCTCCTCGGCCGGACGCTGCGACTGCTGCGCGGCAAGCGCGACGAGACGCACGACCCCGAGCTGCCTTCTGTTGGCCGGATGCACGTGACCGCCGGCGTCTTCGCCGTCCTCGCCGCCGTCGCGATGCTGGTCGGCGCGCTTCTGCCGCAGCTCGTCCTCACCACCGGCGGCACGGCACCCGGCCTGGCGTCCGTGAACCTGTTGTGGGTGGCCGGACTCGCGTTCGGCGTGCTCGGACTCCTCTTGTTCGTGCCAGCCGCGGCCGCGGTGGTGCGTCCGGCACTGCTGGGCGGTTACCTCGCCATGCAACTCGCCGCGGCGGGCATGACCGAGGTGGTGGTGGCGGCGAGTCAGGTGGGCGTCGCGCAACCGGGCGCCGGGTTCTGGCTGATGGTCGTCGAGGCCCCGCTCGGCCTGCTGGCACTCGCCTGCACGGGCCTCGCGGGCGCGATCGAGCGGGAGAACGCGGGCGAGGTCAAGAAGGAGCAGGTGCCGGTGACCGAACTCGGCGCGGTGCTGCTCGCGGGACTCTTCGCGGTCGGCGCCTTCGTGCTGCCGACCATGCGCGGCGACCGGTACACGTCGCCCACGCTGATCCCGGACAGCGACCCCGCGGTCTCCTGGACGCTGCTGATCTCCCTCACGCTGCTGATCATGACCCTCGTGCTGGCGTTCAGGTCGAGGCCCGCTCGCGGTGCCGCCACGCTCGCCGGCACGGCTCTGCTGCTCGGCGTCCGCGCGCTGGAGCTGCCGCTGACCGGTGATCGCGTCGAGGGCGCGGTGGCCGCACCCGGCACCTGGCTCGCGCTGGCGTCCATCGCGGCTCTGCTGGTCGCGGCCGGTTTGATGGGAGCTCGTTCGACCCGCTGAAACGTGTCCTGGAACTCGCGTTCTCCTGCAACGCGCGCGTGCGCGTGATCGACCTCACCGCCGTTGAGACCGACCTCACCGGTGGTGGCGTGCGAGCGGTAGCCGCAGGTCGATAGTGTCTGGGCCCAGCCGCGTCAAGTGGGTTCGCTTGGCCCCTTGAGGACCACCCAGGCGCGGTGTTCCGACACCGACGTCGCAGGAGACCCGAGTGGACCTGTACGAGTACCAGGCGAAGGATCTCTTCGCCGCCCACGGCGTCCCGGTACTGCCGGGCGATGTGGCTACCAACCCCGAAGACGCCAAGGCCATCGCCGCGAAGTTCGGCCAGGCCGTCGTCGTCAAGGCCCAGGTCAAGACCGGCGGCCGCGGCAAGGCCGGTGGTGTGAAGCTCGCTTCCACCGCCGAGGAGACCGAGGAGAAGGCCAAGGCCATCCTCGGCCTCGACATCAAGGGGCACATCGTTCACCGCGTGCTGGTGACGCCCGCCTCCGACATCGCGGAGGAGTACTACTTCTCCTTCCTGCTCGACCGCGCCAACCGCACCTTCCTCGCCATGGCGAGCGTCGAGGGCGGTATGGACATCGAGGAGGTCGCCGCGACCAAGCCCGAGGCCCTCGCGAAGATCGCCATCGACGCCATCAAGGGCGTCGACCAGGCCAAGGCCACGGAGATCGCCGACGCGGCGAACTTCCCGGCCGAGGTCAAGGACCAGGTCGTCGACGTCATCGTCAAGCTGTGGGAGACCTTCGTCGCGGAGGACGCCACGCTCGTCGAGGTCAACCCGCTGGTCCGCGACCCGCAGGGCAAGATCGTCGCGCTCGACGGCAAGGTCACGCTCGACGAGAACGCCGACTTCCGCCACCCGGCCCACGCCGAGCTGGTCGACAAGGCGGCCGAGAACCCTCTCGAGGCGAAGGCCAAGGAGAAGGGCCTCAACTACGTCAAGCTCGACGGCGAGGTGGGCATCATCGGCAACGGTGCCGGTCTCGTGATGTCGACGCTGGACGTCGTCGCGTACGCCGGTGAGCAGTACGGCGTGAAGCCCGCGAACTTCCTCGACATCGGTGGCGGCGCGTCCGCCGAGGTCATGGCCAACGGCCTGGACGTCATCCTCGGCGACGAGGCCGTCCGCTCGGTCTTCGTGAACGTCTTCGGTGGCATCACCGCGTGCGACGCCGTCGCCAACGGCATCGTGAAGGCGCTGGAGATCCTCGGCGACTCGGCCACCAAGCCGCTCGTCGTCCGCCTCGACGGCAACAACGTGGAGGAGGGCCGGCAGATTCTCGCCGACGCCAACCACCCGCTGGTGACCGTTGTCGACACGATGGACAACGCGGCCGCCAAGGCCGCCGAGCTCGCGGCTGCGGGGGTCTGACCAAGATGGCTATCTTCCTCAACGAGACCAGCAAGGTCATCGTCCAGGGCATGACCGGTGCCGAGGGCACCAAGCACACCAAGCGCATGCTCGCGTCCGGCACGAACATCGTCGGTGGCGTGAACCCGCGCAAGGCGGGCGAGAAGGTCGACTTCGACGGCACCGTCCTCCCGGTCTTCGGCACCGTCAAGGAGGCCATGGAGGCCACCGGCGCGAACGTGACCGTGATCTTCG
Organism: Lentzea albidocapillata; assembly: GCF_000719115.1. Lineage (GTDB taxonomy): Bacteria > Actinomycetota > Actinomycetes > Mycobacteriales > Pseudonocardiaceae > Lentzea > Lentzea albidocapillata. The sequence continues at coordinate 232,646 of NZ_JOEA01000013.1, forward strand.
TCCCGCCGGCCTTCTCGAAGGCCGCCGTGGTCGAGGCGATCGACGCCGAGATCGAACTGGCCGTCGTCATCACCGAGGGCATCCCGGTGCACGACACCGCCTACTTCTGGGCGCACGCCGTCGCGACGGGCCACAAGACCCGCATCATCGGCCCGAACTGCCCCGGCATCATCAGCCCGGGCAAGTCGAACGCCGGCATCATCCCCGCGAACATCGCGGGCAGCGGCAAGATCGGTCTGGTGTCGAAGTCCGGCACGCTGACCTACCAGATGATGCACGAGCTGCGGGACTTCGGTTTCTCCACCGCGATCGGCATCGGTGGCGACCCGATCATCGGCACCACGCACATCGACGCCCTGGAGGCCTTCGAGGCCGACGAGGAGACCGTCGCGATCGTGATGATCGGTGAGATCGGTGGCGACGCCGAGGAGCGTGCGGCCGCGTACATCAAGGAGAACGTGACCAAGCCGGTCGTCGGCTACGTCGCGGGCTTCACCGCTCCCGAGGGCAAGACCATGGGCCACGCCGGCGCCATCGTCTCGGGCTCGGCGGGCACCGCGCAGGCGAAGAAGGAGGCCCTCGAGGCCGCCGGCGTCAAGGTCGGCAAGACGCCGTCCGAGACGGCCGACCTGATGCGCGAGATCATGCAGGGTCTCTGAGGTTTTCTGACTCAGAACACGCCAGGCAACACAGGGCCGGATTCCGGGAGTACTTTCGGAGTCCGGCCCTCGCTCGTATGGCGGAACCGGCATGATCGGTCCATCGTCTTAGTAGCGGGTGCAGAGCACTGCTAGCGTCAATCGACGCACCCTGGTTTGAGGAGGAGACCTCGACATGTCCGTGCCTTACGGCGCACCCCAACAGCAGCCGCCGGGTCCGGCACAGCACCAGGCTCCGCCGCCGGCCCACGGGGCCGCCGGCGCCAACAACATCAACCTGGCCCTGATCCTCCCGCTGGCCGCGGCGGGTCTCGGTCTCGTGGCGTACCTCGTCGCGTTCGCTGACGACGTCAGCGGCAACGTGACGTATCTGCTCGCCGCAGGCTTGCTCGCCGGCCTCTCGGTGCTCCCCAGCACCCCGAAGGGCTTCGTCCCGGTCGCCGCGGTCCTGGCGGCCGTGCAGACGCTGCTGCAGCTGCAGGGCATCATCAAGTCGCCGTCCGTGCAGGGCCTCGACATCGTGCTGCTCATCGTCGCGCTGCTCGAGACGGCCGCGGTCGTGCTCGCGTTCCTGCTCGCCGAGGGCATCGTCAAGTTCGAGCCGAAGCCGGCGAACCCGTACGCGGGCCAGCAGCAGGGCCAGCCGGGCGGCTGGAACCCGCAGTCCGGCGCGTTCCCGCAGCAGGGTCAGCACCCGCAGCACGGTGCGCCCCAGCAGCAGGCCCCGCAGCAGCAGCCGCAGTTCGGCCAGCAGCAGCAGTTCGGTCAGCAGCCGCAGCAGCCCGCACAGCCGGGTCAGCCGCCGCAGCAGACCAGCTTCATGCCGCAGCCGGGCCAGTTCGGCTCGCCGGGCACGCCGCCCGGTGGCTTCGGCGGACCGCAGCAGTAAGGTCCGCACACCGTTCGACCTCAGGGGTGGTGCCGGTTCTCCGGTGCCACCCCTGTCGTATGACCCGGCGTGCCTGCCCTGAATGGCCCAGCCGGCCTGACACAGTGGAGAAGTGCCCGTGCTGCAACGCGATGTGACCCGTGAGGTCAACACCGTGCGCCCACCGGAGTTCTCGCGGTCCGAACGCATGCGCGTGCTCGTCGCCGCCGCGGTCGGATCGGTGGTCGTCGGATACGCCGCGGTCGCCGCGGTCCTCGCGCTGGTCTCCGCGACCGCCACGTACGCCGACTTCTCCACGTCGGGTGTGCTCAGCGCCGCCGCGCCCGCCTGGCTGGCGGCGCACCACGTGCCGTTGCGCTTCGACTCGGGCCAGCTCGGCGTGCTGCCGTTGCTGCCCACCGCGTTGCTGATGCTGCTGGTCGGCCGCACCGCCGCGGGCACCGCCGACCGCCTGGGCCTCTACGAACCGCTGCAGGTCCGTGGTGTCGTGCTCAGCATCGCCGCATCGCACGCGGTCGTCGGCGGCGCGATCGCGCTGGTGATGGGCGACGGGGTCGTACGCACCACACCGGCCGTGGCGTTCTTCGGCTGTGCGGCGGTGTCCGGTCTCGCGGCCACCATCGGTGTGGCCCGCCGCTGCGGCCTGTACGAGGTGGTGTTCGACAAGCTCGACCCGGTGGCGTTGCACGGGCTGCGCGCCGGCTTCATGGCGTTGTTCGCGCTGGTCAGCATCGGTTCGCTGGCCGTGGCGGCCGGTCTCGCGGCCTCGTGGCCGCGCACCAGCGAGGTCTTCGCCGGGGCGGGTCCGTCGTTCGGCGTGGGCCTCGGCGTGTTCCTGCTGTGCCTCGGCTATCTGCCGAACGCGATCATCGCGGGCTTCTCGTACGTCGTGGGCGCCGGGTTCTCGATGGGCGGGGTCGAGGTCTCGCCGCTGCGGTTCGTCGGTGGTCAGGTGCCGCCGGTGCCGCTGCTGGCGGCCATGCCGGAGAACGAGTTCATGTGGAGCCCCGCTGTGCTGGCGGGCGGTGCGGTGATCGGCGTACTGGTGGGCTGGACCTGCCGCAAGGTGTCCGACCGGCCGACCTCGCGGCTGCGCGCGGTGCTGGTGGCCGCGATCACGGCGGGCGTGGGCAGCCTCGTGCTCGCCGCGACGGCCGGTGGACGGCTGGCGGGCGGCGCGTTCGACCCCGTGACGGTGCCGGCCGGCCTGCTCGCGCTGCTCGTGGCGCTGTGGGTGCTGGTACCGGGTGCGCTGGTGGCCTGGCTCGCCGGCAGCCGCAGGAAGGTCGTGGCGGCGGACGACGCCGCCGAGTTCGTCGAGCCGGACTACGACGAGGAGACCGCCGACCCGGACGTCGTGTTCGAGGACGACGAGCTCACCGACGAGTTCGAGCAGCTCGAAGTCGTGGACTCCGACGAGTTCGAGGTCGACGAGGATCTTGAAACCGACGACTACTACGACGAGGACGAAGAGCCCGAAGACGTTGAGGGCGAAGAGGAAGACGACGCCGAACCGGAAGCGGAAGAGGACCTCGGCGAAGAAGAGGACCTTGATGCGGAGTTCGACGAAATGCTCGGGATGAAGGCCGAGGAGGACCTGGACGGCAAGCCGGGACGGTGACGTCATAGGCTGCTCCTGAGCTGCTGCAACGACCAGGAGTAGACGCTGAGCACCGAACTTCGGCTTCCCACACCGGCGCGCGTCGTCGTACTCGTCTCCGGTTCCGGAACCCTCATGCAGGCGTTGCTGGACGCCGACCTCCCCATCGAGGTGGTCGCCGTCGGCGCCGACCGCGACAACATCGAGGGCCTCAAGCGCGCCGAACGCGCGGGGGTGCCCCACTTCGCCGTGAAGCTGCGCGACCACGCCGACCGCACGGCCTGGGACACGGCGCTGACCGAGGCGGTCGCGTCGTACGAGCCCGACCTGGTCGTGTCCGCAGGCTTCATGAAGATCATCGGCGAGCAGTTCCTCGCCCGCTTCGGCGGCCGGATGATCAACACGCACCCCGCGTTGCTGCCGGCCTTCCCCGGCGCGCACGGCGTGCGGGACGCACTGGCCTACGGCGTGCACGTCACCGGTTCGACGGTGCACCTGGTCGACGCGGGCGTCGACACGGGGCCGATCCTCGCGCAGGAGGCCGTGGTCGTCGAACCCGGCGACACCGAGGACACCCTGCACGAACGCATCAAGGTCGTCGAACGCCGGCTGCTCGTCGAGACAGTCGGCCGACTCGCCCGCGAGGGCTGCACCGTGAACGGACGAAAGGTGAGCATTCCGTGACCACTCCTGCCGAGAGGCGACCGGTCCGCCGGGCCCTGATCGGGGTCTCCGACAAGGCCGGCCTGCTGGAACTGGCCACCGGCCTGCACGCGGCCGGAGTCGAGATCGTGTCCACCGGCGGCACCGCGAAGGTGCTGGCGAACGCGGGCGTCCCCGTGACGCCCGTCGAGCAGGTCACCGGGTTCCCCGAGTGCCTCGACGGCCGCGTGAAGACGCTGCACCCGCGCGTGCACGCCGGTCTGCTGGCCGACCTGCGCAAGGACTCGCACGTCCAGCAGCTGCGCGAGATGGACATCGCGCCGTTCGACCTGCTGGTCGTGAACCTGTACCCGTTCACGCAGACCGTCGCCTCGGGTGCGAGCGCCGACGAGTGCGTCGAGCAGATCGACATCGGCGGCCCCGCGATGGTCCGCGCGTCGGCGAAGAACCACGCGAACGTCGCGGTCGTCGTCGACCCGGCCCGCTACGACTGGGTGCTGGAGAACGTCCGCGAGGGCGGCTTCACCCTGGCCGACCGTCAGCGCCTGGCCGCCGACGCGTTCCGCCACACCGCTTCCTACGACGTGGCAGTGGCTTCGTGGATGGGCAACGCCCTGGCGCCCGACGACGAGGGCAGCGGCTTCCCCGGCTGGGTCGGCGCGACCTGGAACCGGTCGAACGTGCTGCGCTACGGCGAGAACCCGCACCAGAGCGCCGCGATCTACACGCAGGGCGACGGCCGTACCGGCCTGGCGTCGGCGAAGCAGTTGCACGGCAAGGAGATGTCGTACAACAACTACCTCGACGGCGACGCCGCCTGGCGTGCCGCATGGGACCACGAACTGCCGTGCGTCGCGATCATCAAGCACGCCAACCCGTGCGGCATCGCGGTGTCCGAGCTGAGCATCGCGGACGCGCACCGCAAGGCGCACGAGTGCGACCCGGTCAGCGCGTTCGGCGGCATCATCGCGGCGAACCGCGAGGTCACCGTGGAGATGGCCGAGTTCGTCTCGGAGATCTTCACCGAGGTCGTCATCGCTCCGTCCTATGCGGACGGTGCGGTCGAGGTGTTGCAGCGCAAGAAGAACGTGCGCATCCTCGTGGCCGAGGCGCCCGACAGGGCCGGCGCCGAGATGCGCCCGGTGTCCGGCGGGCTGCTGTTGCAGCAGCGCGACGCCATCGACTCCTCCGGTGACTCGCCCGAGAACTGGACGCTCGCGTGCGGCAAGCCCGCGGACGAGAAGACGCTGGCGGACCTCGAGTTCGCGTGGCGCGCGATCCGCGCGGTGAAGTCGAACGCGATCCTGCTGGCGAACGACGGTGCCACCGTCGGCGTCGGCATGGGCCAGGTCAACCGGGTCGACTCGTCGCATCTCGCGGTGAAGCGCGCCGGTGAGCGGGCCAAGGGCGCGGTCGGTGCCTCCGACGCGTTCTTCCCGTTCCCGGACGGCCTCGAGGTGCTGCTGGAGGCCGGCGTGCGCGCGGTCGTGCAGCCCGGCGGTTCGGTGCGCGACCCCGAGGTCATCGCCAGGGCCGAGCAGGCGGGCATCACGCTCTACCTGACGGGCACGCGTCACTTCGCCCACTGAGCCTCGTTGCTGAGAAGAGCGCCGCTTCCGTCGGGGGAGCGGCGCTTTTTCGTCAGAGCTTCGAGACCATCTCCTCGGCCATGCCCCTCGCGGCGGCTTCGAGCTCCGCGACGTCGGGCTTGGCGTTGGTGAAGATGCCCGCGTCCCAGCCGGAGAGATCGACCTCGACGACGGTGTCACCCTTTCGCACGATGATCGAGATCTCGGTGAACGCCGACTTCGTCTCCACCAGCACGGCCGTGGCCTCGTCACCGAGCCCTTCGAGCGGTTTCTGCTGCGGTGTGCCCTGGTTGTTGGCCATGTTCTGGGCGACGACCCGGTCGAAGTCGGTCTCCGCCTGCTCCTGCCCGCTGGAGACGTAGACGTTGCTGTTGCGCAGACCGGAGCCGTCGACGCCCTTGGTCTGGTTCCACGAGCAGCTCGTGCGCGTGCCGTCCGACAGTTTTGCCTCGCGTGAGCCCAGGCCGTTCGGGTTCGTCGTGCGCGCCTTGGCGAGCGCGGCCTCGGAGATGTTGCCGCACAACGAGGGCAGCTTGTCGGCGCGCTTGCTGGTGCCGCTGTCCTCGTTGGCGTCGAGGTACAGCACGAGCCCCGTGATGACCCCGGCGAGCACCAGCGCACCGACGATGATGCCGACGACCAGTGGCGCCTTGCTCTTCTTGGGTGGCTGCGGCGGACCCCAGCCCGGTTGCTGCCAGCCCTGGTGCTGTTGTTGCGGCCAGCCCTGCTGCGGTGGCTGCTGATGCCAGCCGTGCGGAGGTGGTTGGTTCATGGTTTCCCCAGTTCCCAGTAGTGCTGAAGGCACCGTAGATGACCTTCCGGACGCGTGTGACCGTGTCCACCAAAAGGGTGACGTCCCGGCGTTGACAGAAGGGTGTGTCCACGCGCTACGATCATCTCGTTCGTTCGAACAGGAGTTCGAATAAGCAAGTCGCCGAACTTCCCTCGGCGGTCGTGCACAGGGGTGCGCACGGTCCGTGACGGGAGGTGGGTGGAGTGTCCAGGTCGGCAACGGCGTCGTTGGCCGCGCTCGGGGTGAACCCGGCCAGCGAGCTGACCAGCACCACCACCGACCACGCCACGGGGCGGGTCCTGCCGGTTCGCGGGGAACTGGCGGGCCTGCTCCCGTGGGGCGGCTTGCGGCGGGGCAGCACGGTGTCGGTGGGCGGATCGACATCGTTGCTGCTCGCCCTCCTGGCGGGCGCGACCGCCGACGGCTGCTGGGCCGCCGTGGTCGGCCTGCCCCAGATCGGGGTGCTGGCCGCGGCCGAACTGGGCGTGGCGGTGCAGCGCCTGGCGCTGGTCCCACGTCCGGGTTCCGACCCGGGCCCGGTCATCGCGGCCCTGCTCGACGGCATGGACCTGGTGGCCGTCGCCTGCCCGCTACCTCCCTCACTGGCTCGCCGCCTGACGGCCCGCGCCCGCCAGCGCCGCGCCGTGCTCATCGCCTGCGGCACCTGGCCGTCGGCCGACGTGGCGCTGACCGCGGAGTCCGTGAGCTGGAACGCCCTGCGCGACGGCGCGGAAACGTTGCGGCGCCAGCAGATCACCGTGCGCAGCGGCGGCCGTGGCTCGGCAGGGCAGGCCAAGCACGCGTTGCTGACGTTCGGTACGGAAGAGATCGAGCTCCCGCTGGTGGCCGGTGGACCGGCCCGCTCCGACGAGCCGGCTGATGCCGGTCCGGGCCGGGCCGACGAACTGGCCGCCAAGCGGGCGGACAGTGCCGCCATCAGGCGGACGGAGGCGGTCGAGCGCCTGGTCAGGCTGGCGCAGAAGGGCCCGTCGGCATGAAGGACACGCGTCTGCTCGCGGTCTGGTGCCCCGACTGGCCCGTCATCGCCGCCTGCGCCGCCACCGGCACCGCTCCGCACGTGCCGGTGGCGGTGGTCGACGGCAACGAGATCGTGTCCACCTCGGCCGTGGCGCGCAAGGAGGGGATTCGGCGGGCCATGCGCAGGCGCGCGGCCGAGGCGATGTGCCCGGAGCTGATCACCTTCGAGCACGACCCGCAGCGCGACGCCCGGTTCTTCGAGCCGGTGGCGGAGGCCGTCGAGGAGCTCGCGCCCGGCATCGAGGTCGTGCAGCCCGGACTGGTCGCGGTACCGGCGCAGGGGCCGGTCGGCTACTTCGGGACCGCGGAGCAGGCGGCCGAGCGGATCGTCGACCACGTCGCGAGCCGCACCGGGACAGAGGCCCAGGTCGGCGTGGCCGACAGTCTGTTCGGGGCCACGAAAGCCGCGCACCGCAACGTGATCGTGCCGCCGGAGCGGACCGCGGAGTTCCTCGGACCGTTGGGAGTGCACGAACTCGATGCCCCGGAGCTGGTCGACCTGCTCAGGAGGCTCGGGCTGAAGACGCTCGGCGCGTTCGCGGAGGTGCCGGAGAACGCGGTGGCGTCCCGGTTCGGCGGGCCGGCGACGAGGCAGCACCGGCTGGCGCGCGGGTTGCCCGAACGCCCGCTCGACAAGCGCAGGCCCGCGCCGGAGCTGGCGGTCACCGAGACCTTCGACGAACCGGTCGAGCGGATCGACGCCGCCGCGTTCGCCGCGAAGATCCTCTCGGAACGGCTGCACGAGAACCTCGCGGCCCGCAGTCTCGCGTGCACGCGGCTCGGCATCCACGCCCGCACCGAGAACGACGAGGAACTGGGCCGGGTGTGGCGGGCCGCGGAACCGCTGACACCGAGGGGGATCGCGGACCGGGTGCGCTGGCAGCTCGACGGCTGGCTCACCCGTGAACGCCTCACCTCCGGCATCCGCACGCTCACCCTCGAACCGGTCGAGGTCGTCAACGGCACCGCGCTCCAGCTCGGGTTGTGGGGCCACGACGACGAACGCGCGGTACGTGCGTTGCTGCACGTCCAAGGGCTGCTCGGCCCGGACGGCGTGCTCACCGGGGTCATCGACGGCGGCAGGGGACCGAAGGAGCAGGTCAGGCTCGTGCCGTGGGGTGACGAGCGAACCCCGGCCGCGCACCCGGACCACCCGTGGCCCGGTCGGCTGACCAGGGCGCCCGCGACGCTCGCCGACGACCCCGCGGAACTGAAGGACTCCGAAGGTGTGGAGGTCGGCGTGACCGGCAGGCTCGAACTCACCGCGAGGCCGAAGAACCTGACCGTCAGAGGAAGAACGCGCGAGATCACCGCGTGGGCCGGGCCGTGGCCGGTCGACGAGCGGTGGTGGGCGCCGGACCCGCACCGGGCCGCGCGCATGCAGGTGCAGACGAACGACCAGGCGTTCCTGCTGATCCGCAGGGACCAGAGGTGGTTTCTGGAAGGGGTGTACGACTGATGCACGACGAGTACTGGGACCTGCTGGAGACCCTGATCCCGTTGCCGCGCAGGGAAGCCGATGGGCTGGAATAACCCACCGGTCCGCTGGCGGGAGCTGGAACGGGCGCTGTCCGGCAAGCCCTACGAGCAGAAACCCGACGGCGGCGACGGTCCGGGGTGGGGAAGACACCGCGACCGCTACGCCGCCCCACCGGGTTTCGCGCTGCACGCGGACGAGATGGCGGCCACCCGCAAGCGCGTCCCGTACGCGGAGCTGCACTGCCACTCCAACTTCAGCTGGCTCGACGGCGCGAGCCACCCCGAGGAACTGGTCGAGGAGGCGCAGCGGCTCAAGCTCGACGCCATCGCGATCACCGACCACGACGGCATGTACGGCGTCGTGCGGTTCGCCGAGGCGGCCAAGGAACTGGGCATGCACACGGTGTTCGGTGCCGAGCTGAGCATCGGACTGAGCAGGCCCGCCAACGGCGAGCCGGATCCCGAGGGCGACCACCTGCTTCTCCTGGCACGCCAACAGGACGGCTATCACGCGCTGTGCCGCACGCTCACCACCGGACACCTCGACGACAACGCCGAGAAGGGCAAGCCCGTCTACGACATCGACCAGATCGTCGCCGACACCAAGGGTGACGTCGTGGTTCTCACGGGCTGCCGCAAGGGAACCGTGCGCCGGGCGCTGGTGAGAGAAGGCCCGGAGGCGGCGTTCGAGGAGATCGTCCGGCTCACCGACCTGTTCGGCAAGGGACGTGTCCACGTCGAGCTGACCGACCACGGCCTGCCCGAGGACAGCCGGCGCAACGACATCCTCAACGCGATGGCGCAGAAGCTGCAACTCCCTGTCGTGGCAACGAATGCGGTGCACTACGCGACCCCGAGCCGCGGCAGGCTGGCCGCCGCGATGGCCGCCGTGCGCGCACGAAGCAGCCTCGACGACATGGCAGGCTGGCTGCCGCCGTCACCCGCCGCGTTCCTGCGCAGCGGCGAGGAGATGTTCCACCGGTTCCGCCGATTCCCCGGCGCCGTGCACAACGCCGCGTTGCTCGGCATGCAACTGGCGTTCGACCTGCGGCTGGTCGCGCCGAAGCTGCCGCCGTTCGACGTGCCGCGCGGCCACACCGAGATCACCTGGCTGCGCGAGCTCACCTACGAGGGCGCGCGGCAGCGGTACCCCGACGGCGACGAGAAGGCGTTCCGCCAGATCGAGCACGAACTGAGGATCATCGAACAGCTCGGCTTCCCCGGCTACTTCCTCGTCGTGCACGACATCGTGGACTTCTGCAAGCGCAACGACATCCTCTGCCAGGGCAGGGGCAGCGCGGCGAACTCCGCGGTGTGCTTCGCGCTCGGCATCACCAACGTCGACGCGGTCCGCTTCGACCTGCTCTTCGAACGGTTCCTCGCCCCCGCCCGCGACGGCCCTCCCGACATCGACGTCGACATCGAGTCCGACCGGCGCGAAGAGGTCATCCAGCACGTCTACGCGAAGTACGGCCGCAGGCATGCGGCGCAGGTCGCGAACGTCATCACCTACCGAGCCCGTTCCGCGGTGCGCGACATGGCCCGCGCGCTCGGCCACTCGCCGGGCCAGCAGGACGCGTGGAGCAAGCAGATAGACAGGTGGGGGCCGCTCGGCACCACCACCGACGACTGCGACATCCCGCGGGACGTGCTGGAACTGTCCGCGCAGCTGGAGAACTTCCCGCGCCACCTCGGCATCCACTCCGGCGGCATGGTGATCTGCGACCGCGCCGTCAGCGAGGTGTGCCCGGTGGAGAAGGCGCGCATGGACAAGCGCACGGTCCTGCAGTGGGACAAGGACGACTGCGCGTCCATCGGCCTGGTGAAGTTCGACCTGCTCGGCCTCGGCATGCTCTCCGCGCTGCACTACGCGATCGACCTCGTCCGCGACCACGAGGGCGTCGACGTCGACATCGGCCGGCTCGATCTCAACGACCAGCGCGTCTACGAGATGTTGCAGAAGGCCGACTCGGTCGGCGTCTTCCAGGTGGAGAGCCGCGCGCAGATGGCGACGTTGCCGCGCCTGAAACCGCGCGAGTTCTACGACCTGGTCGTCGAGGTCGCGCTGATCAGGCCGGGCCCGATCCAGGGTGGCTCGGTGCACCCGTACATCCGGCGCCGCAACAAGCAGGAGGAGTGGGACTACGACCACCCGTTGCTGGAGAACGCGCTCAAGAAGACCTACGGCGTGCCGTTGTTCCAGGAACAGCTCATGCAGATCGCGGTCGACGTGGCCGGCTTCACCGCCGCCGAGGCCGACGAACTGCGCCGCGCGATGGGCGCCAAGCGTTCGACCGCCCGCATGGAACGCCTGCGCGACCGCTTCTACGAGGGCTGCGCCGCCCAGGGCATCAACGAGGAGCTGGCCGGCCGCATCTACGCGAAACTGCTGGCGTTCGCCAACTTCGGCTTCCCCGAGTCGCACGCCCTGTCGTTCGCGCATCTGGTGTTCGTGAGCGCGTGGTTCAAGCTCTACCACCCGGCGGCGTTCTGCGCGGCCCTGCTCAGAGCCCAGCCGATGGGCTTCTACTCGCCGCAGTCGCTGGTGATCGACGCTCGCCGCCACGGCGTGACGGCACACGGTCCGTGCGTGAACAGGTCGCTTCCCTGGGCGGGCCTGGAACCGTTCGAGGGCAGGAACGCCGTCCGCATCGGCCTGTCCGCCGTACGCGGCATCGGCGACGCGGACGCCGAGCGGATCGTTGCCGCACAACCGTTCCGCGACATGGAGGACTTCGGCACCCGAGTGCAGCTCACCGCGGCCCAGGTGGAGGCTCTCGCCACGGCGGGCGCCTTCTCCTGCTTCGGCCTGGAACGCCGCGAGGCGCTCTGGGCGGCCGGCGCGGTGGCCGCGATCCGGTCCGATCGCCTGCCCGGCACCGTGGTCGGCGTCGACGCACCCGCGTTGCCGGGCATGGACGACGTCGAACTGGCGGTGGCGGACGTCTGGGCCACGGGCCTGTCCCCGGACAGCTTCCCCACCCAGTTCGTCAGGTCCACTTTGGACTCGATGGGTGCGCTGCCGGTGGACGCACTCGCCTCGGCCGAACCCGGCACGCGGGTGCTGATCGGCGGCGCGGTGACACACCGGCAACGGCCGGCGACGGCGGGTGGCGTCACGTTCCTCAACATCGAGGACGAGACGGGGATGGTGAACGTCGTGTGCTCGCCGGGATTGTGGGCCCGGTACCGGCGGGTGGCGCGCGGCAGTGGCGCGATGCTCGTGCGGGGCGTGGTGGAGTCGGCCGACGGCGTGGTCAGCCTGCTGGCGGACCGGTTGCAGCACCTGGACCTGCGGATCCCGTCGAAGTCACGGGACTTCCGCTGACGCCCGTGGAGATCAGCAGCCTGGATCGGTGATGGTCTCGTACCAGAGCGAGCCGGGGAAGACGGCTTGGAGCTGCTCGTCGATCCGCTCCACCTGCTGCAGGACGATCCACACGCACTCCCGGAGGCGGGCCCAGAACGCCTCCAGTTCCTCGATCGGTGCATTGAAGGCGGGCTCTTCCAGCGTTGTCATGACTTGCGCCGCCGCGCGCCACCGCCAGGAGACCTCGACCAGTTGGGCCACCGACGAATTGATGAAGTCCACCGAGGGGTGGTACAGGTGAGGGCGGTACGGTCGCAGGTCACGATGGATGTCCTCGACAGTCATCGGTCTTTTGCGGATCGCCAGAACTCTGCCGTCGCCGGCCACCGCGCCCATCCGCGGGGTGCCCTCCCACGATCCCCATCCGCCCAGCAGGTAGAGCCGGTCCTCGGGGGTGATCATGAGGCTTTCGAACGGGCCCGCGACGTTGGGCACGAGCACCGGTTCGGTCGCGGCTTGGAAATCGGGTGTCTTGACCCCGTCGTTCGGCAGCCCCCACCGCGACAGTGCGTCGAGATCGCGTTCCGGCAGCCGCCACTCGCGCAGCACCTGCTCGGACGGGCACGTCCGAGCGCCGACGTCGACGATCGAGTCCAGTGGTGCTGTCAGCACTTGGACGAGCCGCTCTTTCCCCAGAGACACGGGGTTGGAGCGTAGTTCCCCTGCCAGGATTCGAACCTGGTCCTCCCGCGTAACAGTCGGGCGTGCCGCCGCCAGCACTTCAGAGGACTGGAACAACCATCACTGCGTGGCTCCCCGAAAGGCGCCTTTCCGTCGGATGCCCGCGAGTCGAACGCGGTGTGTCCTCATCCCAAATGAGGTGGGTTGCCGTCTCCCTCGCACCCGTGAGTACCCCTGCCAGGAGTCGAACCTGAATCTCGGCGTTCGTAGCGCCGCACTCTCTCCATTGAGCTACAAGGGCAAGAATTAAATGCATGACAAACAAAGAGAGCCGCCCTTGTCGGTTTCCCGATGGGCGGCTCCCTGAATGGCCTTGATGCTCATGCCACTACAAGGAGCTCACCTGCGAAAACGGTCGCGAGGAGCCGGGGCGTCGTGAGGAGCGCACGCAGGTGACGGCGCTGCTGAACCGCCGCTCCTGACTCTGCAAGCTCGCCATGACGTTCCCCTTGGACTCGGTGTGTGGCACAAGTATTGCGGCGGGCACTGCCTGCCGTCAATCAATTTCTTAAACGCGGTCGTAAGTCATGAACGAAACTCCGCTCTCGAACAGTCGCGCATCCGTGCGCTGGAACTTCCTGATGTCGGCTTTCCCGTCGAACAGCGGGATACCTCGCCCGAACACCACGGGGTGGATCTTGAGCAGCAGCCGGTCGATCTCGGGCAGCAGTTCGGCGGCCAGTTTGCCGCCGCCGCACAGCCAGACGTCGAGGCCGTCCTCCGCCTTGAGTGACCGGACGCGGCCGATGGCATCGGAGCTGATCACCTCGACATCGGACGGGGTGCCGGTCACCTGGGTGGACACGACGAACTGGCGCAGGTGCGCGTAGGGCGAGGCCAGGCCGCCGGGGACCTGGTAGGTGTGGCGGCCCATCAGGACGGTGTCGAAGTGCTGGTTGGGCGCGTCCGTCAGGCCGAACGGCTCGCGGAACTGGGTGGGCAGCGTCTCCGGGTAGTGCGCGTTGATGCCGGCCATGTGGTCGCCTTCGAAGATGAACCCGTCGTAGGTCCCGTCCTCGGCCGCGATGAACCCGTCGAGCGTGACGGCGACGTAGTACACGAGCTTTCGCATAACAGACCCCCTGAGCTGTCGTTGAACCACGACAACTGTAGTACTATGACTGTAGTGGTTGTCAAGGAGGCGGCGTGGTCCGGAACGAGGCACGGCGAACTGCTCTGTTGGACGCGGCGATCGACGTCCTGGCGCAGGAGGGTGCGCGGGGGCTGACCTACCGCGCGATCGACGCGAAGGCGGAGGTGCCGGCGGGCACGGCGTCGAACTACTTCGCGAACCGCGACGAACTGATGTCGAACGTCATGACGCGGGTGCACGAGAGGCTCATGCCGTCCGACGAGTCGGTCGCGGAGTCGCTCGCGTTGCCGCGCGACAGGTCGCTGACGGTGAAGTTCATGCACGACATCATCAAGCGGGCGGACGCCGACAAGGCCTGCTACCTCGCGATGATGGAGCTGCGGCTGGAGGCCACGAGAAGGCCGGAGATCCGCAAGGCGCTCACGAAGACGATCGCCGACAACATCGAAGCCAACGTCGCGTTCAACGAGGAGTCGGAGCTGCCGGGCGACCGGATGACCGTCGTCTCGCTGTACTTCGCGATGACGGGGCTGATCTACGAACGGCTGACGCTGCCGGACGTGGTGGCCACCATGGACCTCGACGAACTGGTCGAGGTCATGGTGAACCGCGCTATCGGCTGAGCGGGCCGCCAGTGATCGTCAGTGCGACGGCGATCACCACGACGCCCAGCGTCGAGTACAGGAACGCGTCCATGCCACGGCCGCGGATCTTGATCAGACCCGCCTGCTCGTCGGTCACGAGGATCCGCAGCACGGCCGCGACCAGCAGCGACACGCCGAGCAGTACGGCGCCCTGCCGCCAGTGGTACTGGAAGATCCGCACCAGCCCGAGCGCGCCGACCCCGAGCACCAGCGCGAACGGCAGGTGCTTCGCGGGGCCGGAACGCCAGCGCTGTTCGGACATGAGCGCCTCGGCGTCAGACCGCTGCATGAGCGCGCTCGGCGGCTTCGACGGTGTTGGTCAGCAGCATCGCGACCGTCATCGGGCCCGCGCCACCGGGGATCGGGGCGAGCCAGCCGGCGACCTCGCGGACCTCGGGGGCCACGTCGCCGACCAGGCCGGCCTCGGTGCGGGTGATGCCGACGTCGACCACGGCCGCGCCCGGCTTGACCATGTCCGCGGTGATCAGGCCCGGGCTGCCGGCGCCGGCGATCACGATGTCCGCCCGGCGCACCTCCGCCGCGAGGTCCTTGGTGCCGGTGTGGCACAGCGTCACGGTGGCGTTCTCGGAGCGGCGGGTCAGCAGCAGGCCGATCGGGCGGCCCACGGTGACGCCGCGGCCGATCACGGTGACGTTCGCGCCCGCGATCGGCACGTCGTAGCGGCGCAGCAGCTCCACGATGCCGCGCGGCGTGGCGGGCAGCGCGGCTTCCTCGCCGAGCACCAGCTTGCCGAGGTTGACGGGGTGCAGGCCGTCGCCGTCCTTGGCCGGGTCGATGCGCTCCAGGATCGCGTTCGCGTTCAGGTGCTTCGGCAGTGGCAGCTGGACGATGTACGCGGTGACCTCGGGGTTCGCGTTCAGCTCGTCGATGACGGCTTCGAGCTCCTGCTGCGTGATCGTCTCCGGGAGGTCGCGCCGGATCGACTTGATGCCGACCTTCTCGCACGCCCGGTGCTTGCCCTTGACGTACGAGTGCGAGCCGGGGTCGTCGCCGACCAGCACGGTGGCCAGGCCCACGGAGCCGGGCAGCGCGGCGACCCGCGCCTTCAGGTCCTCGAACAGCGCGTTCCGGGTTTCGTTGCCGTTGAGCAGCGTCGCAGTCACGTCCTCATCTTCCCATTGGGCAGGGCCGCGACGCCCACCGACACCAGCGTCAGCACGACGCCGATCACCGTCGGCAACGCCAGGTACCCGCTCACCGCGTCGAGCAGCACGGCCCCGATGAGCTGGCCGCACACCGCGCACAGCCCGACCATCAACACGCCGATGAACCGCACCGACATGATCGCGCCACCCACGCCCACGATGCCCAGCAACCCGCCGAGGTACAGCCACCAGGCAGAGGGGAACGCACCGGGCACGCCACTCCACGTCACGGCGTTGACCAGCAACAACGCCACCGTGCCGACGCTGAAGTTCACCAGGATCGTCGCCATCGAGTGGGCCGCGGCCTCGCGCACCAGCCCGTTCACCGCCTGCTGCCAGCCCATCAGCAGGCCCGAGATCAGCGGCAGCACCGCGAGCCACAACGCGCCGGGCGACGTGAACTGGTGCGACACGGCGATAGTGACCGCGATAACACCGACCGCCGCTCCGGCGACACGTGTCTTCGTAATCGGCTTCGACTCACCGGGACCGACCCCGAGGTTGTCCATGACCATGCTGCTCACGACCTGCCCGATCACGACCGCGACCGTGAACACCGCCACACCGATGGTCGCGACCGCGAGTCCCTGGGAGCCCACGAGCACCGCGCCGCTGATGCCGCCGATGCACTCCCACCAGCGGATGCGGCGGCGGCGCAACGCGTCCCGCAGTCGCACCAGGCCGTCCCGCCCGGACTGTCGCGTCAGGACCACCGCGAGCAGCACGAACCACCCTCCGGCGAAGGAGATCAACGCCGCCAGCAGTCCGTTGCCCAGTGATTGGGCGAGTGATCCGTTGACGCGCGCCTGGACCGCGATCGCCACTCCGCCCGCCGCCGCCAGCAGACCGCCGGTCACCTGCGCGGACCGCGTCACATGCCCTCCAGACAGGTCAAAGGTGTTCTTGATCAGCTTTAACCTTGCACGTCCACCACGTTATGGTCGTGCCTCCACCGTTCGGCGCAGTGGCGGGGGACGTGTGCGATCCGGCGAGTTGCGGGGGAAGATGTTGGCGTGTCCGAGCCGAAGCCGTTGAACCCTACCGAGCAGGACGCTCTGGTTAAGCAGATCGGCCTGACTCTGATGCGGGCCGCACCAGAGGACTGGCGCAGTGTGATCGCGCAGTACCGCGCCACCGGCCGGTACTTCGAACTGGAGGCCGAACTCAAGCTGCAGGACGGATCCAAGCGCGCGTGGCAGGTGCCTCAAGAGGTGGCCTCGCTGTTCGCGCGCCTGCGGGCCGGCATGCACCGCGAGGGCCGGGGCAGCTGGACCAACGCCAGGTACCAGCTTGATCACCCCTCCAGCTACAACCTCGACTTCGACCGCGCGGAGCCGAGCTGGCAGACCCCGCCGCCCCAGCAGGCGTACGTCGACGAGATGCGGTTCTTCCCGCGTGTCGAGGAGAACATCCCGGACTGGCTGCGCCGCAGGATGAACCCGCCGACGCCGGTGTTCCGCACGGCTCGCGTGTTCGACGGCGCCGGACCGAACGGCCGTCCGTCGGTCAACCGCCCGCCGGTGCCGGAGCCCGAGGTCGCGCCGCTGCTCACGTACCTGTCGAACGCGCCGGTCGCCGTGGCCGGGCGCGGCTTCGACAACGACGTGCTGCACCCGGACGCGCCGCCGGTCGTGCCGTCCGGGTTCCAGACGGACGGTGTGTGGATCTGGCCCGCCGGGGTCGCCTACTACCTGCGCAAGTACGGCGTCCCGCCCGAGCCGGACCTGGTCGAACGGGCGCGTGCCGCCGCGTTCGGCCTGCCCGAGGTCAGCGAGGAGTCGAGGCTCGGCGCCGCGGCGAACCTGGGCGCTCCCGCCGCGCCTCCCGGCACCGTCGTGCCGACGCCGGTCGAACCGGAGCCGGAGCCCGCACCCGCGGCGGACGCGACGCAGTTCGTCGCGGCCCCGAAGCTCGAGGCCGAGGACGGGCCGGAGGAGTACGACTTCGAGCCGATGTACCCCGAGCCGATCGCGGCCGAGGTGACGACCGAGCAGCCGCAGGTCGCGCCGGAGCCCGTGGCCGACGACCTGGGCGAGACGCTCGCGGTGGCCGTGCCGCCACTGGCCGGTGACGGTCCTCCCTACCGGGTCGTCTTCGACTCGGACGGCGTGGCGGACACGGTCGACGAGAGGACCCTGCGCGACACGTACGGCGCGGGCATGGACCTCTTCGCCCCGCACCCGAGCGAGCTCGCGGAGGAGCAGGAGCCCGTGCGGCAGTCCGCACCGGAGATCGTCCGGCAGCCCGTCCGGGACATCGTTCCCGAGCCGGTCGAGGAGTTCGTCGCCGAGGAGCCGAACGAAACGGTCGCCCTGGACGAACACGAAGACGTGGACGTCGCCGAGGAACCCGAGATCCCCACCGCAGGGCCGGACGAGCCGGTGCTCCTCACGCACCAGGCCGAAGCGGAACTCACGGACCACCTGGACGCCGAGACCGAGGAACGTCCGCGCGACCTCATGCAGGACACGATGGCGTGGAGCCCGGTCCTCGACGAGCCGCTGGAGAGCCCGGCCGAGGTCACCGAGGAGCACCCGGTCGTCCCCGCGGCCGAGGACGAGCCGGACCTCGCCGAAGAGGAGATCGAGTCGACGACGTCGTTCGAGGCGGCGGTCGAGCCGGAGTTCGACGACCGGTTCGACCCGCGGCTCGACTCGCACTTCGAGCCGGAGCCGGTCGCGGAGCCCGAGGTGCTGCCCATGGCTCCCGCGCCCACGCGTTCCGAGGAGACCACCCAGTTCGACGCGGCGCTGTTCCAGGAGACCGAACCGGAGCCCGAACCCGAGCCGGAACCGGAACCGGAACCGGAACCGGAACCGGAACCGGAACCGGTCAGGCCACCGCGGCAGGTCACGCCGGAGGAGGACCGCGAACTGGCGGGCACCCGCCGTGCGCTGGACGACCTCAACGTGCCGCACGGCGTGTTCCGGATCGGCGGCGAGCCCGCCGACCGCACGTGGTCGCTGCGCCTGGACGGCGACAGCTGGGAGGTCAGCTGGTTCGACCACGGCCCCAAGAACCCGGTGCGGTTCGACAAGGTCGAGGACGCGTCGGCGTACCTGGTGGGCAGGCTGGTGCTGGGCAACTTCCGCACGATCCCCCCGCGGACGCCCCAGCCACCGCAGCGGCCGATGACCAACGGCTTCCGCGAGGAGCCGCGCCGTCCCGTTCCGCAGCGCCCGCCGCTGGCACCGCAGGTCCCGCCCGCGCCGATGCCGGCACCGGCCGCCGCCCCGACGAAGGTGCAGCCGGTTCCGCCGCCACCCGCACCACAGCAGGCTCCGGCGCTCTCGCCGGTCGCCGCCGCCGTGGCGCAGGAGGAACCGCCGAAGCGGAAGTTCCCGATCTCGCCGCTCGCGGGCGAGCCGCCGCTGACGTTGTTCCGCCACAAGCAGATGTTCGAACTGCCGGCGGGCACCGAGGTCGACCGCTACGGCGACCAGAGCGGCAACCTCGTCTACGTGGCGGGCACACCGTTCCCGGAACGCAGCCTCGTGCCGTCGTGGATCAACCGCCCGTACCGCGTGTACCGGTTGCGCCGCCCGCTCGAGGTGCTGACCGGCGTGGCCGTGCCGTGGTTCGAGCAGCCGGGCGGCGGTACCGCCTACCTGCTGCCGAAGGCCGTCGAGGAGATGGTCTCCGAAGGCATTCTGGTGGAGATCACGGGATCAACTGACAACTAGTCCGTAGGCGGCCGCGAAAGCGATCGCCTGCTCGATGTCGATCAGGGCTCCGGCGAGCTTGGCTTGCCGGAGCCCGTTCGCGTCCACCTTCGCCCCGCGCAGGTCCGCGCCCTCCAGCTTGGCGTCGAGCAGCCGCGCGCCCATCAGGTCCGCCTGGCTCAGGTCGGTGTTGCGCAGGTCGGCCTCGCTGAGGTTCGTCTCGCGGAACCGCTGACCGCCCAGCTTCAGGTCGTACAGCGGCGCCTTCACGAACGACGCCAGCGTGAAGTCGACCTCGGTGAAGGTGATGGGCCGCAGCACGCAGTCGACGAAGTTCGAACCCATGAGGCTGCACGAGGTGAAGCTCGACCGGGTCAGGACCGCACGGTCGAAGGTGCACTGCCGGAACGCCGTCGCGGTGTGCTTCGACTCGCCGAGGTCCGTCCGGGTGAAGTCGCATCGGGTGAAGGTGCACCCCGCCGTGACGAGTTCGCGAAGGTCGGCCTCGGTGAAGTCGCAGTCGGTGAAAGACCGCTTCTCCCAGTGTTGTCCGTGCAGGTTCGCGTCGGCGTAGTCCTCGCCAACCTCTTCGACCAGGTTGTCCACTCTCACACTCTGCCATTGACCACGTGTTGGTAACGTGCGGGACGCCGGGCGACCTGCCCGACGTCAACGAGGACGATCGTCATTCGGGAAGGCTCATGACCCGCACGCCCGTGAACGTCACTGTCACCGGTGCAGCCGGCCAGATCGGCTACGCACTGCTCTTCCGCATCGCTTCCGGCCACCTGCTCGGCCCGGACACCCCGGTCAACCTGCGGCTGCTGGAGATCACCCCCGCGCTGAAGGCCGCCGAGGGCACCGCGATGGAGCTGGACGACTGCGCCTTCCCGCTGCTCAAGGGAATCACGATCACCGACGACGCGAAGACCGCGTTCGACGGCGTCAACGTGGCCCTGCTCGTCGGCGCCCGCCCCCGCACCAAGGGCATGGAGCGCGGCGACCTCCTCGAGGCCAACGGTGGCATCTTCAAGCCGCAGGGCGAGGCGATCAACGCCGGTGCCGCTGACGACGTGAAGGTCCTCGTGGTCGGCAACCCGGCCAACACCAACGCCCTCATCGCCCAGCAGCACGCGCCGGACGTCCCGCGCGAGCGCTTCACCGCGATGACGCGCCTGGACCACAACCGCGCCCTGTCGCAGCTCGCCAAGAAGCTGGGCGTCGCGGTCACCGACATCCAGAACATGACGATCTGGGGCAACCACTCGGCCACCCAGTACCCGGACCTGTTCCACGCCAAGGTGGGCGACAAGACCGCCGCCGAGGCCGTGAACGACCAGGCGTGGCTGGAGAACGACTTCATCCCGACCGTCGCCAAGCGCGGCGCGGCGATCATCGAGGCCCGTGGCGCGTCTTCCGCCGCGTCGGCCGCGAACGCCGCCATCGACCACGTCCACGACTGGGTCAACGGCACCGACTGGACCTCGATGGCCATCCCGTCGGATGGTTCGTACGGCGTGCCCGAGGGCATCATCTCGTCGTTCCCGGTCAAGTGCTCCGGCGGCAGCTACGAGATCATCCAGGGCCTGGAGATCGACGAGTTCTCCCGCGGCCGGATCGACGCCTCCGTGGCCGAGCTGGTCGAGGAACGCGACGCGGTCAAGGGCCTCGGCCTGATCTGAGTTTTTCGTGGCAGGGTGGGAACGTGCTGATCCCATGGGACGTTCCCCAGCCGCAGCTCTCCGATGACGTGCACCCTGCGCTCGCTGACGCCGCCCGTGCGGCGTCGGCGGCGTACGGGCGTGCCCGATCTCTGCACACGCGCCTCGAACTCCGCGAAGAAGTGGCGGACGGCGCCGACGGAACACCGACGATGCTCGTCGATCGCATCGTCGAGGACGCGATCCTGGAATCGATCCACCGCAGTCGCGTGAACCTGCTCTCCGAGGAAGCCGGGTTCGTCGACAACGGCTCCTCGATCACCCTCGTCATCGACCCGGTCGACGGGTCCGCGAACGCCGCGTTCGGCGTCCCTCTCTCCTGCTTCGCCGGTGCGCTCGTCGAAGACGGCACGGCAAAAGAAGCTCTGACGACGTGGTTCGACACGGGCCGTGCATGGCACGCGCGCGCAGGAGTGCCGACGTCGTTCCGCACCACCGGACGCACGACGCTCAAGGGCGCGTCCGTCTGCCTGATGCGCCCCAAGACGAGCACTCAGGACGCGTGGCTGCGCATCGCGAACAGCGCCGACCGCATCCGTGTGCTGTGCACGACCTGCCTGGAGACCATGCTGGTCGCGGAAGGCACGGTCGACGCCTTCATCGATCCGGGAAGTGACACGCACCGGATCATGGACCTAGCGACGGCGCTGGTCACCGTGCCCGCCGCGGGGGGCGTGCTGGTCGACCTGCACGGGCGGCCGTTCACGTTCGAGCCCGACCTGACCCGTCGGTGGTCAGGCGTGGCGGCAGCGACTCCTCAGCTCGCCGAGGAGTTGATCGCGACCGTTCTCAACGGCTAGACGGCGCCCCGGGGCTCGACGATGCAGTCGGGTCCGGGGAACACCAGGCCCTCGTGGCCGTCGTTGAAGCGGACGAGGTACGGCGGATGCCCGTCGGTCCCGCGCACTTCGAGGATCTCTCCGAGACGCTCCTCCAGGCCGACGGAACGGCTGTGGACGTGGAGCCTGTCACCCACTGTTGCTTGCATGGTGCTGCAACACCTCCGGTGTGCGGCGTGAGGCTTGGCACGATGAACGCGTCAAAGCGTAGGCCGCCACCGGAGATGCGCAACAGGGCTCAAGTGCTCATCCGCCGCAGGCTGAGGAGACCTTCGCGGCGAGATCGGCCTTCTGCTGCACCCAGTCCGCCGCGGAGTTGACGTTCTGCATGCCGTTGGCTGCCTCTTCGAGAGCCTTCTTGACCTGCTCGTCCGGCGAGGAACTCGCGAGGGTCTCCAGCTCCTTCGCCTTGGCCTGGGTTTCCTCCAGCGCCTTCTGCGGGTCGCTCATGTCCGGCGTGAAACCGACGAGCGAGATCGCGTCGGCGCACAGCTTCACCTTGTCCGCGGTGTTGCTGACGCCCTGGATCGCGTCGCATGCCGTCAAGCTGCCCAACGCGATGACAGCCGCGGCAAGCGGTCCAACTAGGCGCATTCGCTCTCCTTGTGACCGAAGTGTCCGGTTCTATTACTACTGATGACTCTACCGACGGATGTCTTGATCGAGTTCACGTTGGTACAGCTTCCGGATGACGTCGTCGATTTCCGGCTCCACGACGGCGAGGTCGTGGACCTCCACCTGCCGCACCACCTGGGTGATCAACTGTGCCGCCGTCGTCTCCGCTCTCCTGAACGTGAGGTGGTGGCGCAGGCCGTTGGCCTCGCTGCGCACCGCCGTCACTCCAGGGACGTCCGGTGCCGGACCCGGTTCCCTGAGGTCGATGACGAGCTCACGGTCAGGGGTGACCTCGGCGCGCAGCTCCTCCAGTGGGCCGTCGGCGAGCACCCGGCCGTGGTCGATCACCATCAGCCGCGGGCAGAGCCGTTCGATGTCGTCCAGGTCGTGCGTGGTGAGCAGGAGCGTCGTGCCGCGGCGGGTGTTGATGTCCGCGAGGAACTCCCTGAGGCGCTCCTTGGACTCCAGGTCCAGGCCGATCGTCGGCTCGTCCAGCACCAGGAGCTCCGGGGCGTGCAGCAGTGCGGCGGTGATCTCGCCGCGCATCCGTTGCCCCAGCGAGAGCTGCCGCACGGGAGTGATCAGGAACTCTTGCAGCCCAAGGAGTTCGACGCACTCGTCGAGCCGCCTGCGGTAGTCCTCCGCCGACACGCGGTAGATGGACCTGAGCAGGTCGAAGCTGTCCCCCAGCGGCAGGTCCCACCAGAGCTGGCTGCGCTGGCCGAACACGACACCGATGCGTTTCGCGAGATCGCGCCGCTGCTTCGACGGATCGACGTCGCCCATCCTGACGTGGCCGCTGGTCGGCACCAGGATCCCGGTCAGCATCTTGATCGTCGTGGACTTGCCGGCGCCGTTCGGCCCGACGTAGCCGACGGCCTCACCCGCGGCGACGTCGAACGTGACGCCGTCGACCGCCGTGACGGTCCTGTAGTTGCGGCGCAGGCCTTTGGACGTGGCTACCTTGAACTCCCTGCGGAGCTCCCTGACCTCGATCATGATCCCGTTCCCCGGTAGTGCCTGACCGCGAACCGCCACACGAACCCGGCGACGACCGCCGCCAGCGCCGCGACGAGCGGTGATGTCCAGCCGACCCAGCCAGGAAGGCCGAGCGGATCCTGCTTCCCGAGCAGCGCGAGGCTCGGGTAGTACGCGACGAACGCCCCCGGCACGATGAACGCCATCACCCAGCGCAGCGGGGCGGAGTAGACGTTGACCGGGTACGACGTGAAGGCGTTGCTGCCGTAGGTGAAGGCGTTGGCGAACTCGCGGCCCTCCACGATCCAGAAGCACACCGAGCACGTCACGACCCAGATCGCGCCGAAGATGACCGCGCCGGCCAGCGGCGTGGCGATGGTCAGCGCGACCTTCGCGGGCGTCCAGCCGATGCCGACGTGCGCCAGCGCGTAGACCATCACGGCGATCGCGCCGATGATGCGCCCGACCCTGCGCAGGCGAACGTCCGAGACCATGATCTGCGGCAGCGTGCCGAGCGGCCGCATCAGCAGCACGTCGAAGGTGCCGGTGCGGATGTACGTCGGCAGGTTGTCGAGCTGTCCGGCGAACAGGTCGGCGATGCCGAACGCGATGCCCGCGAACGCGTACATCAGCAGCACCTCGTCCTTGGTGAACCCGCCGAGCGCGCTGACGTGACCGAACAGCACGAGGATGACGACCAGCTCGATCCACTGCGCCAGCACCTGCGTGACGAGGTCGAGCGCGAACGACGCGCGGTAGGACATCTGGCTTCTCAGCCGCGCGCCGATGAGCCTGGGGTAGATGGAGTCAGCCACCCTGCACCACCACCCTGCGCACCGCGCGTTGAAGGACCAGATGACCGGCCGCGAGCAGCGCCACGGCCCAGAACACCTGGTAGAGCAAGGTTCGCGCCGGGTCGCCGTGTCCGAGGAACACGTCGATCGGCGCCTGCATCAACGCGGGGAACGGGGTCATCCACAGCACGTCCCGAGCCCACTCGGGAAAGAACGCGACCGGCACGGTGAGTCCGCACAGCAGGCCGGACGTGACGTTCCAGAACCCGTACAGCCCCCGGTTGTCGAGCAGCCAGAACGCGCTGACGTCGATCAGGAACCGGCACGCGAAGCTGATGACCAGCGCGATGACCGCGCTGACCAGGAACAGCGGCCACTGCACCGGGCTGGCCGGGAACTGGAACGGGAACAGCAGCATGCCGAACACCATCGGCGGCGCGAGCCTGGTCAGGAACGCGTACCCGCCGCGGCCGAGGTCCTGCGCGAGCAGAGCGCTCTGCAGGTGCCACGGCCGGTACAGGTCGACCACGACGTCACCGGATCGCACGCGCTCGGCGAGCTCGTTGGTTCCCCACAACAGGATGAACCCGAGCAGCCCCTGCCCGATCCAGACGTACGTGTTGGTGGCAGCGATGCCGTACTCCGCGATCTCACCGTTCGCCGCCTGGAGAGCGGCGACGAGAACGGCGGCCCGCAGCAGGCCGAAGACCACGTTCGCGGTCATCCCGGCCAGCATCGCTTGTCGGTAGGTCGAGTACCTTCGGAATCCAGCAATGATCAAATCGGCGTGAACACGCACGTCGGTCAACGTTAGTGACCGTCGCAAGTGGATTTAGCGTCGCTAACCGCCGAACGCGCTGGTGACGACCTCCCCGGCCTTCGGCTGCGAGCCGAGGCAGAGGAAGTAGTTGCGGCTGCCGTCCTTGAAGCCGACGGCCGTCATCTTCCAGCCCGTCGTGTCCACCCTCGGCCGCGAGTTCGCCTTCATCACCGCGGGCGTGCAGACGTCCTTCAGCTCGGGCGAGGCCATGAGTTCGTCGGAGTCGACCGCCGGGATCTCCCCGGAGAGCCAGCCGCCGGAGAACGCCTCCCAGTGGTGCAGGTCCGCGCAGCTTCCGACCTTCCGGGAGACCGCGGGCATGCCGCCGATGTTCGTGACGCCGCGGAAGCAGGTCGACTTGTCGATGCAGAACCCGGCGTCGCACTTCTTGAGGTACGGCGGGATGTCCTCGGCACCGCCCTGCTGGCTCGTCGACGGCCCGGCGCCCTGGGCGGTCGTCTGCTCCTTGCCGAAGGGGTTCCACATGACCAGGCCGACCACGACCGCGACGACGAGCCCCGCCGCGCCGGCGAGCAGCTGCCACGCCTTGCGCTTCGGCGGGGGAGGGACCGGCACGGTGGGCATCCGCATCGGGTCGATCAACTCGTCCCGCAACTGCGTGGCGCTCGGCGTGCGCAGGTTCGCGTCCGGGTGCAGAGCCCTCGCCAGCGCCTCGTGCAACGCGGGCGGCACCCCCGGCACCGCGGGCACGGGCCGGCGCAGGATCTCCCCGAGCTGGTCGAAACTGGTGATCGGCCACGGCACCGGACGCGGCGGCTTGCCGGCCAGCAACGTGTAGAGCGTCGCCGCGAGCGAGTAGACGTCGGCCTGAGGCGTCGGCTCGGCCATCGCGAACGCCTCGGGCGGCGCGTAGCTGGGGCTCAGGGCGTCCCTGGTGACCGTGCTGCCGCCCTGCGCGTCGAGCAGCGCCGCGAGCCCGAAGTCGGCGAGCTTCGGCGTGCCGTAGCGGTCGACGAGGATGTTGGCGGGCTTGATGTCCCGGTGCAGCACGCCTTCCTGATGTGCTGCGGCGAGTGCGTCGGCGAGCTTGATGCCGAGGTCGCGGACCCGCTCGGGATGCAACGGACCCTGTTGGTCGAGCTGGTCGGCGAGCGACCCGCCCGTGCACAGCTCCATGACGATGTACGGCGTGCCATGGCCGGTGATGTTCGCGTCGTGCACCCCGACGACGTGCGGATGCCCCGACAGCTTCGCCGCCGCCTGCGCCTCACGGAGGAACCGCCTCCGGTCCCGCTCGTCGACCAGGACCCGGTTGTCGATCTTCACGGCGACGTCACGACCGAGTTGAGCCTGATGGGCGGTGTAGACGGTGGCGAACCCGCCCGCGCCCAACGGTCTCAGGTCGGTCAGGCCGGGAATGTGGGGTGCGGTCACGCGCGGCAGCTTAGTTCCGCACCCCGACAATCCCGGCGCTAGACCGCGCAGTTCAGCGTGCCACTCCGGAGCGCGTGACTGCTCGTGTTGTCGTCGTCCGACCAGAGAACGACCTTCTTGCCGTTCACGCAGCTCGGCGAGATCGCGAAACCCTCGAGGTTCACGTTCGGCAGCGTCGACGGCCGGTTGTACGTCGCCGTGGCCTTGAACTTGCCGCTGCTGATGGCGAGCGTCGTCGCCCGGCCGCTGCAGTGGTTGTCGCAGAGGCTCCACAGCTTGCTGCCGTCGAACTCCAGGTCCATGACCTGGCTCTGCCCGCTCGCGAACCTGCTCAGCAACTTGGCGCTGGATCCCTGCAGGGCGTACACGTACACCTCACCGGTGGCCTCCAGCCCGACGAAGAACAACCCGCTGCCGTGACCGGGGTAGTCAGCGGGGTTGTAGGTCCTGCCGCTGTCGTCCTTGAAGCCGTTCCGCGTGAGGAACGAGTCCGGCACCCACGAGATGGCCTCGGGCCCGTCGTTGGGGTCGACCTCGGGCATGCCGCCGAGTTCCCACTCGGCGACCGCGTTGCTGCCGGTGCCGTACTTGAGGATCTTCGGCGCGCTCACGTCACCGTCGTTGTTGTCGCGCTCGACAGCCACGAAGAGCCCGTCCGGAGTGCTCACGACCCCTTCGGCGTCGGGGTCACCCTGCCCGTCCGCGAACTTGAGCGACCGCTTCTGGTCGACCTTCCACGTGCTTCCGCTCGGCACGAGCCGGTACAGCGTGGAGGGCCCGTTCTTGACCGCCCACACGACACCCGGACTCTCGAACGACAGCCCGCTCAGGTTCTTGCCGAAGACGTTCGTCCCGTCCGCGTACTTCGTGGCGGAGTCACCCGGCCACGACGTCGCCGCGCCCGCCGGAAGGCCGGTCAACCCGAGCACGAGGACCATGAACACGCCGATCACCTTGATGCGCAACGCAAACGCCCCTTCTCTCACGAGGCAGCAAGATCGCACCTCGCGCAGACTGGCGGCGGACGTCCAGTGCACCAGACGATGAACAGCCGTGCTACTTCTTGGCGGCGGCCTTCGCGGCCTTCTTGAAGTCGCGGACCTCCAGCAACGACGCCTGATCGCGCACGTCGGCGACGCTACGTCGGCTTCCCTCGTCCCCGTAGTGCCCGGCCGCCGCACGCCACCCCTCGGGCGTGACGCCGAACTGTTTGCCCAGAAGTGCAAGGAAGATCCTGGCCTTCTGCTCCCCGAACCCAGGCAACGCCTTGAGCCGCTTCAACACCGCGGCCCCGTCCCCGTCGGCCCAGATCCGCGTGACGTCGCCGTCATAGGTCTCGACGACGAACTGCGACAGCGCCTGCACCCGCTTGGCCATCGAACCGGGGAACCGGTGCACGGCGGGCGGCGTGGCCATGACGGTGGCGAAGGCCTCGGGGTCGGCCTCGGCGATGCGGCGCACGTCCAGGCCGCCCATGCGGTCGGCGAGGACCTTGGGGCCGGAGAACGCCTTCTCCATCGGGATCTGCTGGTCCAGCAACATTCCTGTGAGCAGGGCGAACATGTCCGACGCGAGGAGTGCGTCCGCGTCGGGGTTCTGTGCGAGGCACACCGTGCGGGTCATGGCGGAAAGGATGTCATGACCGGCGCAAGATCGCCGGTGGCGGTCCCCGGTGGCGGGCGATGACGTTGTGCGGAAATAGCGGTGGCCGCCCGCAGAAATGTGCGGGCGGCCATTTTACGTGTACTTCAGATCATCAGATCCACTTGTAGAGCGAGAACAGCTGGTTGGCCTCGCCGTGGCAGTCCCACTGCAGGAATCCGGTGCCATTCACGATGCCGCCGTGGTCGGTGTCGAGGCACTTGCCGGTGGCGCGGTTCTTGAACATGATCGGGCCGTTGTAGGTCTCCGGGTCGACGCCGGCGGGCAGCACGACCTCCCACTGCTGGTTCGTGTCGTTGTGGCAGCTCCACTGGATCACGTGGGATCCGTTGACGGGAGCGCTGCCGGACAGGTCGAGGCACTTGCCGGAGTTGGCGTTGATGAACATCGCGGTGCCGTACTGGGTGCCGGTGCCCGCGACCCAGACAGGGGCCCACTTCTGGTTGTTCGTGCCGTAGCAGTCGAACAGGATGGCGCGCGCGCCGTTGTCCACGGAGTTCCAGGCGATGTCCGCGCAGCGGTCCACAGTGGAGCCGTAGTTGACGTCGGTCGTCTTCGGGATGATCGCGGTCCAGACGGCCTCGCTCGCCGCGCCGATCCTGGACTGGGCCTGCGTGCCCACGCCCGGCAGGTCGTACGGCTCGAACTTCGGTGCGGCCGAGGCCGGCGCGGTCACGATCGACATCAGGGCGGCGCCTGCCGCAATGGCAACAGAAAATCTGCGAATGACGTTCTTCACTTCGAATCCCCCATGTATGTGCGACTGAAATAGTCCATGGGAGGGCGTTCCCCGACGCCAACCTGCTCCCCCAGGAACAATGCCAATCTTTCAGGCCGTCAGTCGTCAGTCAAGGGTCTTTTTGTCTTAATCAGGCCGGTTGTTCGTGAGGCGTGAAACGAGTCAGGCGCCGGCGACGCGGACTTCCGAGACCACCTGGCGCACGAGGATGCGCAATGCCTCGCGGTCGACGGTGGCCGGATCGTCGGCCAGCCAGTCGCCGATCTCGCTGACGAACTGCTCGGGGGTCATCGGCGGTATCTCGAAGTCGAGGTCGTCGTCGCACGTGACCTCGCCGGCGCGGCTCGGGTAGACGAGCAGGGCGCCGCGGACCTCCAGCCACGGCAGGAGCTCGGCGAAGCGTTCGACGCTCTCGAGCAGCTGGGTGCCCCCGCCGCGGAACGGGTGGCCGTTGCGCCAGAGTTCGCCGTCCTCGTCGCAGTAGTAGTGGCCGGGGAGCCACGACTTCGACTCGATGAGGACCAGGCGGCGGCCGCAGAGCAGGGCGTGGTCGATGTCCGTGAAGACCGACCCGGGCCAGGCGAGGCCGTGGAAGATGCGCACGCCCGGTAGCTGGGTCATGTACTCCGTGAGCAGTCCGGCGGTCAGCCGTTCGCGTCTGTTTTCACCCGGACGGCCGAAAATCGTGTTCCCGTCGTACTCACCGGCGAACGCCCGTTCGGCCCGCGCGACCGTCATGTAGCGGCGCACCAACCGGAACGCCCCGTAGCCGGCGCCCGCCACGAGCGGCAGCCAGACGGCGAGCAGCAGCGGCGACAGGGTCATCGTCAGCGGGATGAGCAGGACGAACCATCCGCCGATCGCGGCCGCCGCGGGGGCGTGGCCGAGGCCGGTGGCGGGGACGTACCGGACGCGCGCGCCGAGGTCGATGCGGTGCCACCACTCCGTCGAACCGAGGTCGACACGGGGGCGCGGTGCCCTGTAGGTCGGGTCGTCGCCGAAGTCGCGCAGCCTGCCCGTGTGGCCTGTTCTACGAGGTCGCGGCCGTGTCTGCGGCCGCACCACGGAGGGTGCCCGGAGAGTCGGGCGGTCGTAGTCGGCGCGCCGGGCCGGGTCCTTCAGTGTCTCGTAGGCCTCCTGGAGCAGGCGGAAGCCGCCAGACGTCCCACCCGCGTCGGGGTGCATGACCTTGGCGAGAGAGCGGTAAGCCGACTTGATCTCCGAGGCGCTGGCGCCCCGGTCGACACCGAGCAGCTCGTAGTAGTCGATCCCTGGCACGACACCGTCCAGTTCGGGGTTGGTCCGTGAACCTTATTGGGTCCAACACTTTCGCAGGGCATACGGCCCGGACTTCCCCGACTAGTGTGAGAGACGCGGTGGCAATGGGGCCTGTAGCGCAGTGGTCGACGCGCCCTCCTGAACGGAGGAGGGAGAACGCCGGTTCGAATCCGGCCGGTCCCGCTCTCAGGGGATCTCTGTTCGCGGAGACCGCGAACCACGCCGGGTCCTCACCACCACACGTCCTATGTGGACGGTGTGTCGAACATCTGAGATGCGACTGCGCTGAAACCCGTGGCCAGGCACCGAGTCCGGCCACGGGTTCCACTAGATCAGCAGCCGCTCGACTTGACGATCACTTCCCACGCGGAGTCGGCGTCCCAGTCCGCGTAACCGATCGCGCAGCTGCTCCCCGGCGAATAGACCATGTTTCCGTAGTGCCGGCCGGCGGTCGGCTTCGCGTCGTAACGAACGATCTTGTTCCGCCCGCCGTCCCACACCGACAGCTCCAGGCTGGGAGGTCCGCCCGCGTAGTTCGGCACCTCGATCCAGTTCGTCCTGCACCCGCTGGAGTAGTAGAGGATGAACGTGCCCCTCGCGGTCGCCTTCTCGCCCGCCTTACTCCTGGTCGCCCCGCAGCCGCTGTCGTACGGGTCCTTGCTGTCGCAGCCGGCGCCGGTGCACGTGGCAGCGGCCGATATCGGTGCGGCGCTCGCACCCGCCGTGACACCGCCGAGCAGCGCGATGGACAGGCCGACGGCCGCAGCAGCGCCGGCCAGCAACTTCTTCGCCATGTGAACAGCTCCCCGTGAATGGTCGAATTCCCCCCGCGACGTGCGATCCGTCGCAGGGGAATGCTGTTCGCGCGGGCTTGCGGGGATGTTGCCGAAAGCTTGAATCCGCGGTTGACCTGGGAAGATGGCAGGATGTCCTGGTGGACGCGCTCGAACACCTGCGCCGCCTCTGTCTCGCGCTGCCAGAGGTGACCGAACGCCTGAGCCATGGCGAGCCGACCTGGTTCGTCCGCGGCAAGAAGACCTTCGTGACGTCAGCCGACCACCACCACGACGACCGCACGGCGTTCTGGTGTGCGGCGGGCCCTGGTGTGCAGGAAACGCTCGTCGCGCAGGCGCCGGAGAAGTACTTCCGTCCGCCCTACGTCGGTCATCGAGGCTGGCTCGGTGTGTACCTCGACGTCCCACTCGACTGGGACGTCCTCGCCGATCTTGTCGAGGACGCCTATCGGGTGATTGCCCCGAAGACGTTGGTCGCGCAACTCGACGCTTCAAGTTGCCGACCCGACTGACCTGTCGCAGTCTTCCGCGCATGGCGACCTGTGACGTCTGTGGCAACGAATACTGGATGGCCTTCGAGGTGCGCACCGTCGGCGGGGGTGTGCACACGTTCGACAGCTTCGAGTGCGCGATCCAACGGCTGGCGCCGCGCTGCGAGCACTGCGACTGCCGCGTGATCGGGCACGGCGTGGAGGTGGAGGGCAAGTTCTTCTGCTGCGCCCACTGCGCGCGCATGGGCTCGGCCGACCTGGGCGCGATGATCCGCGACACCGTCGGCGCCCATCCGGGCTGATCGGAACTCCGCCCGCCGCAGACTCGTTGGTCTGGCGTGAAGACCTGGGGATATGCGGCGGCGACGTGGTGTGCGCTGTTCGCCGCGCTGCACGTCTACTGGGCGCTGGGCGGCTCCGCCGGACTGGCGGAGTCGGCCGGCGCGGACCTGGCCGCGCAACGGCCGGCCTGGTTCGTGCTGGGCGGTCTTTGGGGCGTGGCGGCGGTGCTCCTCGTCGGCGCCTGGCTCTGCCTCGACCTCACACGGCGATGGCGGCGGGTGCTCGTGCTGCTCGGCGGCGCGGTTCTCCTGCTCAGAGGTCTTGCGGTCGAGGTCGCGTTGCTGACCACCGACCTGCCGCAGCAGGTGGGCGAGCGGCAGGCCCGTTGGAGTCTTCTGCTCTGGAATCCCTGGTTCGTGCTCGGCGGCGTGCTGCTGCTCGGCGCTTACTGGAGCAGGAGGTCCAGGTTGAGCGGCACGGGCGGCGGCAACGGGTCCGTGCCCGCCCGGAACGCTTCGAGCAGGTAGGCGACCAGGCGCCAGACTACGGTGAAACGCATGAGGGTTCAGGGATCGATGGTGCGCCGGGTCAACAAGTGGATCGTCGGACTGCGCGACGCGCCGCTCGTGGGGAAACTCGTGCGCAAGGGGCTCACGGTCGTGACGTACACGGGCAGGCGATCCGGTCGCACGATCAGCACACCCGTTGGCTACCAACGCAAAGGTGACATCGTCGAGATCCGCGTGATGATGCCGGACGCCAAGGTGTGGTGGCGCAACTTCGAAGGCGAGGGCGGTCCGTTGACGCTTGAGCTCGATGGTACGGAGAAGACCGGACACGCCACTTCGCACCGCGACGACAAGGGTCGTGTCACGGTGCGAGTGCAGCTGTAGAAGCCTTACGCGGCAAGGCGTCGACGCTCCAGGAACGCCGCCACCAGGTAGGCGCCGCCACCCAGCACGGCCAGCGTGCCGAAGAAACCGGCTCCCGGGATGAACAGCGTCGCGGCGGCGACCAGCATGAGCCAGGTGCCCAGGTTGTAGTGCAGGGCGTTGCCGCGGATCGCGCCCTCGGCGATGTAGATCAGGCCGACGACGATGGTCGAGCCGGCGGGCCACAGCACGGTCTGCAGTTCCGGCTTGTCGAACACCGTGCTCAGGCCGGTGACCGCCAACGCCAGAGCGGTGAAGCCGGTGATCCAGGCCGTGCCGACCAGCTTCTCGGCTCGTCGTCGCGCTTCCGGAGCGGCTTTCTGGGCCCGCAGCGACGCGGTCATGGCGAAGACCGTGCCGGCGACGAGGCCGGTGGCGAGCAACCCGATCGGCAGCCACGCCGGCATCAGGACCGCGCCGGACTTGGAGAGCAGCGCGGCGCCGTGGCCGAAGACGTAGGCGAACGCGAAACCCAGATAGGCGGCGCGGTTGTCGACCTCGGTGGACGCGACGGTGGTGGCGCGGACAGCGGTGGCGTTCATGGTGGGGACTCCCGGGAAGTCGAGTTCAGATGAGTGAGGTGATCAGGCGTGGTGCGATGACGACGAACTGGGCCGAGCGGCGGATCGAGGCGCGCTGGTCGGCGAGGCCGTGCAGGCCTAGCCAGAACGTCACGGCGCGGTCGGGGTCCGGGAGGACCCGCGTGAACAGCCGCAGTGCCTGCGAGGAGAGATCGGCCGCACCGAACATCACGCGGTAGCGGCGGGGGTGCAGAACGGCGAAGTCCAGGTAGGCGAGGCCGGCCGCGTAAGCGTCGGGTGCGTCGAGCACGACGGCTTCGAGTTCGCGGAAGGCCGCGTGACACATGGCCAGCAAGATCGACGGTGCGCCGGAGAACTGCTGGTAGATCGACGAGGTGGGCACGTCCGCCTCGCGGGACACGGCCCGCAGCGTCACGGCGTGGTCCCGGTCGACCAGGGCGGTCGCCGCCGCCACGATCGTCTGGCGGCAGCCCGGCCGGCTCACGGCTCCGGGACGATGACGACCTTGCCCAGTACGGTCCGCGACTCGGCCAGCGCCAGCGCGGCGCCCGCCTCCGACAACGGGACGCGCGCGGCGATCTGCGGCGTCAGCACGCTGGCCTTGACCAGCGCGAACACCTGCGTGAGGTCCTCGGCCAGGCGGGCGCGGAACGCGGCGGCACGGAAGCGCTTGCCGGCCCAGAAGTTGTAGAACCCCGCGCGCCTGCCGTTGGGCAGCAGGTTCCACAGCATCAGCCGGCCGAACAGCTTGAGCACCGGCAGCATCGCGTTGCCAGGCTCGTCCTTCGTGGCGGCCGAACCGTAGTTGACCAGCGCGCCACCGCGGCGCAGCAGCCGCCAGGAGTCGTGCAGGGCGGGGCCACCGACGTGGTCGAACACGGCGTCCACCCCTTCGGGCGCCAGCTCGCGGATGTGGGCGTACATGTTCGGGTCGCGGTAGTCGACGGGGATCGCGCCGAGCTCGCGCACCGCGTCGTGGTGGCGGGCGGAGGCCGTGCCGATCACCTTGATGCCGGCGTGGCGGGCGAGCTGCACCAGCGTCGAGCCGACGCCGCCGTTCGCCCCCAGCACGACGATCGTGTCGCCGCGCTCGACCTTCGCCGTGCGGTACATCATCTGCCACGCCGTGACGCCGTTGACCACGACGGTCTCGGCGGCGGCCGCGTCCACGCCGTCCGGCACGGGCACCAGGTCGGCGGCCTCGACGATCAGGTGGCTCGCCCACGCGCCGACCTTGGTGACCGCGGCGAACCGGTGTCCCCGCAGGTCGCGGTCGACGCCGGGCCCGGTTCCGACCACGGTGCCGACGACGTCGTAACCGGGCACGAACGGGAACGCCGGCTGGTCGTAGTACTTGCCCAGGCGCATCTGCTGCTCGGCGAACGAGACGCCCGTGGCGTCCATCCGCAGGACGACCTGGCCCTCACCCGGCGCGGGCAGGTCGCGGACCTGGACGTGCAGGCCGGCGGGCTCGACCACACCCGGCAGGACGATCTCGGTGGCGCGGGTGGTGGTGGTCGTGGCGTTCATCGTGGCTCCTCGGTCTCGGCTGTGCTTACGGACATAAGCTAACGCCCGTAAGTCTACGATCGCAAGGCCTAACACCCATAAACTTTCAGGTGTATGGTTACGGCCGTGACGAACACGGAACCGCGCAGGCGCAACCGCAGGGGTGAAGGCGGGAAACTGCGGGACGAGATCATCGCGGCGGCCCTCGCGCTGCTGGACGAGGGCGGCGACGAACGCGCGGTGACGCTGCGCTCGGTCGCCCGCAAGGCGGGGATCGCGGCACCGTCGATCTACCCGCACTTCGCGGACCAGCCGTCGATCATGCTGGCTGTGGTGCAGCAGGAGATGGACACGCTCGCGACCGTCCTGCGCGAGGCCGGCGAAAACGCGGGCCCAGACGCACGCGCACGGCTCTTCGCGGTGTGCAACGCCTACCTGGACTTCGCGAAGCTGCACCCGCAGCGCTACCGGATCATGTTCGGCGGCCTGTGGACGCCGTCGGTGGAGGACACCTCGATCACCGACGCCGACCTCGACTCACTCGGCGTGGAAGCGTTCACGCTGCTCGTCGACGTGCTCGGCGCGTGCGTCGAAGAGGGGATCGCCCACGGCAGCGACGACCTGTTCGGCGACGCGGTGGCGTTGTGGCTGGGGCTGCACGGCCTCGCGCACCAGCGGGCCGTGGTGCGCAAGATGCCGGGACCGGCCGACGTCGGAGATCGGCTGATCACGGCACTCGCGCACCTCAAGTGACCAGGCCCTAAGGGGCCTCGAAGAGGGTCGACACCGACTCGCCGACGTTGATCCGCCGCATCGCCTCGGCCAACGCCGGCGCGATCGACAGCACCTTCAACTTCGGCACGGACTTCTCCGCTGGGATCGGCACGGTGTTCGTCGCGACGATCTCCAGCACGTCGTCGAACGCCTGCAGCCGGTCCAGCGCGCCGGCCGAGAACAGCCCGTGCGTGCAGGCGACCCGGATCGACCCGGCGCCGCGTTCCCGCAGCTTGTCCAGCAGTTCGATCACCGTCGAGCCCTTGGCGATCTCGTCGTCCAGCACGATCACGTCCCGCCCGGCCACCTCGCCGATCACGGTCTGGATCTGCACCTTGTCGTCGGCGAACCGCTGCTTGGCGCCGGCCGCGACCGGCAGCCCCAGGATTCGGGCGAAGTGCGCGGCCTCCTTGGCGTTGCCGAGGTCAGGCGACACCACAACGGTGTTCGAGAGGTCGTATT
Source organism: Lentzea albidocapillata (assembly GCF_000719115.1). GTDB lineage: Bacteria > Actinomycetota > Actinomycetes > Mycobacteriales > Pseudonocardiaceae > Lentzea > Lentzea albidocapillata. Next base: position 268,599 of record NZ_JOEA01000013.1, read on the forward strand.
GGGAGAAGTGCGCGGCGAGTTCGCGCAGGGCGTGCAGGTGGTCGACGGGCACCGAGAAGAACCCGTGCACCTGCGGCGAGTGCAACGTCATCGCCAGCACCCTGGATGCTCCGGCGGCGACCATCAGATCGGCGACCAGGCGGCCGCCGATCGAGATCCGGGGTGCGTCCTTCTTGTCCGAACGCGCGTACGCGTAGTGCGGCAGGACGACGGTCGTGCGCGCGGCCGAAGCGCCACGGGCAGCGTCGAGCATCAGCAGGAGTTCGACGAGGTGTTCCTGCACCGGCGGCACCAGTGGCTGGATCAGGAACACGTCCCGCTCACGGCAGTTCGCCTGCAGCTGCACTTCCAGGCAGTCGTTGGCGAACCGCGTCAGACGGCTGGGGGAGAGCTCGACACCGAGGTGACCACAGATCTCGGCGGCTAGGGACGGATGGGCAGAACCACTGAAGACAGCGATGTCACGCACATCCGCAAAACTAGTCGATGACCAGCACCAACTTGCCGTCGCGGAAGAACGGCGTCAGGTTCCCGCGCGTGTCGACCGTGTGTGTGCCGCGCGGGAGAACGGCCTCTATGGCCGTGAACGCGAGGATGTCCGACACCCCGTGACGGCCGCGCAACGACCGTTGGCCTTGGTATCGCAGAGCGCGCCCCTCGCGGCGGTACTGATGGGCCTCGGCAGCGGTGGAGGCGCCTACTCGAAGCACCTCCGGGCCTACCAGACGTCCTGAGGACGCACCGCGTACAGCGACGCCGAAACCCTGTGCGACCAGTGAGTTCACCACTGCGTCGGACGGGGGAACGGGCAGGAGGAAGGACATCGCGTAGTGGGCGTCGACCTCGTGCACCACGACCGTTCGGGCCGTGGTCAGCACTGTGTCGTGCAGCTCCAACGCGATCTTCTCCGCTTCCCAGCGGTTTTCATAGCCGGCGTCGATGCCGACGAAGGTGCTGGTCACCTGACCTCCACGAAGATCGGGTTGGTGTAGCACCACAGGTCCTCCCACGGGTTCGCGGCTCCGGGTGTGTCCGCCTGGGGTTCGAACGCGCCGCGGTTGCCGTCGGTTCCGCGCAATCGGAGGAAGAACGGCTCCCGGACGTTGCGGAACGTGTGCGTGAAGACCGCATAGTGCCAGCGCGGCTCGTAGGATCGCTCGACCTTCACATGTGGCGTGGCCAACGTTTCAGATGATGATCGTCCGGTTACCGCGCCTTTGATGAGGTCCAAACGGCGCAACCTGGGGATGAATCCGGCGCTGTTCGGACGGGTCGCCAGACGTGCCTTGACCAGCACGCTCACGTCCGAGCCGCGTCGAACGCGCAGCCGGCCGCCCATCGTCCGCGTTCCGCCGGATGCGTAAACGTCGAATCGAAGATCATCGACGAGGCCGCCGTGCGAGACCCACGCCCGGCCTGCCCTCAGGCCCTCCATCACGGCGCCGCGCGTGCGCCGGGTGGCGCCGACGACGGTCCGGGAGAACTCGCCGGGGAAGAAGTCGACGTAGGGAGGGGAGACCTGCGGCGGACCGGAGTCGACGGGGTCCAGGTGCTTGCCCGTGAGGTCGAACTGGTCGCCCGGCTCCGGCACGCGGACGATCGTGTCGCGCGAGTTGAAGTGGGAGTCGGAGTTCGACGTGATCCACCAGCCGAGGCCCTCGGCGAGCAGCGAGTCCCAGACACCGCCGACCTTCGCGGTCATCCAGTCGAAGCCGCCGTAGGTCCGGTAGGCCTCGGGCGGGTAGGGCGCGTAGGAGTTCGAGCCGGGGCTGTTCGAGTACCCGCCGCGGTGCCCGCCCGGACCGCGCAACGGGTCTCCGTCGCCCTGCGCTCCGGGCGCGCCCTCCATGCCGACAACGATGTCGGGGGCCAGGTCACGCATGTTCCGCAGCTCGTGAGGCGCCACCCGGCCGTTGCGCATCGGGTGGTTCACGAACACCAGTGCGGACTTCATCGTGCCGTTGCGGATCTTGGTCTGCAGGAACCGGATCGCGTCGAGCGCCTTCTTCTCGTTGGCGGGACTGGATGCTTCGGCGCCGTTCAGCCGCCAGTCGAACTGCCGCTCGAAGTCGCGCAGCACCCCGGCCTCGTCGCGGCAGTCCTCGAAGAACAACGTCGCGTGCTCGGCGCCGGGGACGTTCCACTCCATCCCGTGCCACAGCAGCAGTTGCGGGAACTTCCGCTGGGCGCGCCGGAGATCGGCCGCCGTCGCCTCGACCGAATGCGCCTCGTGCGAGGCGTGGCCGTGGTCGGTGATCACGAGCCAGTCCGTGTCGTGCCGCAACGCACCGCGGATCTGCTGCTCGATGGTGTACATGCCGTCGTACGAGTACTGCGTGTGCGCGTGGTGATCGCCGGAAAGCCACTGGTAGCGGTTGGTTGCCGAGGCGGTACCGGTGCCCAGCGCTCCCGCCACACCCAGCACGCCCGCCCCCTGCAGGAAGCGTCTGCGGGCTACTTCGGACATGCTGAACCTCCACGCGACGGGTCGGGGTCCGTGGAGGCTAGGCCGATCGGGTGTGGTGCAGGTGGACGCCGGATGAACTAGACAGGAAGCAGGTCCACCCAGTCCAGGAACGGCAGGGCGCCGGTGCCCTGCAACGCGGCGAGCCCCAGCCAGATCGACAGGATCGTCACGACCGGCCCGACGATGGCCATCTCCACCACGCCGCCGGTCCTCATCCGCATGATCTTCGGCGGCGCGACCGGGAACCACGTCTTGCCCATGATCGGGATCGGCCACAGGATCGGGCAGCCCTGCTCGGTGATCGCGTCACCGATGTAGTGCGCGAAGCACCCGACGCCGACCGCGATCCCGCACGCCGCGGCGGACGCGTCCGTCTGCGAGGTCCACGCGATCATCGCCCAGGTGATCCCCGCCGAGACCACGGTGATCAGCAGCGCGTCCTGCTTGGGGCACCAGTCGTTCATGATGCCGCGCACCGCCAGACCGGCGAACACGAACATGAGCACCGGCAGCGCCCACTTCTGGCTGTTCTGGATGACCGCGGCGGTGAAGACGGCGGAGAACAGCGCGAAGACGAGCGTGTGGGTGAGACCGCGATGTCCGCCGTCTCGCTTGGAATCCCTCTTCAGGCGCGTCGTCCGGTAGACGAAGCTGCTCAACGCGTTGATGCCCGCGGACAGCCCGCTGCTCAGCGCCCCGAACGTGCGCGAGATGGTCGAACCGGGGTGGTCCAGGTCGGGCAGAAGTGCCGCGCCGGTGGCGAGAACCGCGCCGACGGCCCAGCTCTGCGGCGAGAGCTGGCCGATCGGGTGACTTGACGCGAGTGCGGTGACCGCGCTCCAGGCGAGCAGCCCACTCATCGCATGTGTTGGCCCAGTTGACACTTACGCCCTTTCCGGTGATCACCCGACCGTGCTGACAGTAGTCGTTGCTTGAACGCCTCCGGAGCAAAACTCGTGCAACGGCGAAGAAGATCGACTCTTGCCTGGTGGGGCCCTCTCTCGTGGTAGCCAATGGGCGAGGGGACTACGGTTCACACCAACGGCGCAGTGCTTGGCGCCAGTTGAATCGATGTAACCAGGGTCGCAGGCACAGGGCGGCGTTTTACCAGTACGCTTGTCCTGCTTGCATCGTCGCGAGAGGAGCGCCCAGGATTATGGGCAAGATCAAGGTTCAGGGCACCGTCGTCGAACTCGACGGCGACGAGATGACCCGGATCATCTGGCAGTTCATCAAGGACAAGCTGATCCACCCGTACCTGGACGTCACTCTGGAGTACTACGACCTGGGCATCGAGCACCGGGACGCCACCGACGACCAGGTCACCGTCGACGCCGCCAACGCCATCAAGAAGCACGGCGTCGGCGTCAAGTGCGCCACGATCACGCCGGACGAGGCGCGCGTCGAGGAGTTCGGCCTCAAGAAGATGTGGGTCTCGCCGAACGGCACGATCCGCAACATCCTCGGCGGTGTCGTCTTCCGCGAGCCGATCATCATCTCCAACGTCCCGCGTCTGGTGCCGGGCTGGACGAAGCCGATCATCATCGGCCGTCACGCGCACGGTGACCAGTACAAGGCCACCAACTTCAAGGTGCCCGGCGCCGGCAAGCTCACGATCACGTTCCAGCCGGAGGACGGCTCGGACCCGATCGAGCACGTCGTCACCGAGTTCCCGGCGGAGGGCGGTGTGGCGATGGGCATGTACAACTACAACAAGTCCATCGAGGACTTCGCCCGCGCCTCGTTCTCCTACGGCCTGCAGCGGGGCTACCCCGTCTACATGTCGACGAAGAACACGATCCTGAAGGCCTACGACGGCGCCTTCAAGGACATCTTCCAGCGCGTCTTCGAGGAGGAGTTCAAGGCGGAGTTCGACGCCAAGGGCCTCACCTACGAGCACCGCCTCATCGACGACATGGTCGCAGCGGCCATGAAGTGGGAGGGCGGCTACGTCTGGGCGTGCAAGAACTACGACGGTGACGTCCAGTCCGACACGGTCGCGCAGGGCTTCGGCTCGCTCGGCCTCATGACGTCGGTCCTGATGACGCCGGACGGCAAGACGGTCGAGGCCGAGGCCGCGCACGGCACCGTGACGCGTCACTTCCGCCAGCACCAGGCCGGCAAGCCGACCTCCACGAACCCCATCGCGTCGATCTACGCGTGGACCCGTGGCCTCATGCACCGCGGCAAGCTGGACGGCACCCCCGAGGTGATCCGCTTCGCCGAGGCGCTCGAGGAGGTCGTGATCGAGACCGTCGAGTCCGGTCAGATGACCAAGGACCTGGCCCTGCTGATCAGCAAGGACCAGGCGTGGCTGACCACCGAGGACTTCCTCGCCGCGCTCGACGAGAACCTCAAGAAGAAGATGGCGTCGTTCTGATCGCCTGATTCGAGCACGTGAGAAGGCCACCCCGGTCACACCGGGGTGGCCTTTCTCGTTGCCCGTCACCCGGTCGGTTCCTCTTGCGGGTGGTTGCCGCGCCGAGCCGTCCACACACGTCCTGTAGCCGATATATCTGCTGTTCCAGGGCTTTTTGCGTGCGGAGGCAGCGTCATGTTCGGTGTACCGGTTCGAGGAATGATCGTCATCGGGGTGCTCGGGGTCGCGGGCGTGATGTACGCCGTGAACGGCGGCAAGCAGATGGGCAGCGACAAGGGCGCGGAGATCTGCAAGGTCACGGTGACCGCGGACATCCTCAACGTCCGCTCGGGACCCGGTGACATGCAGCCGATCGTCTCGACCATGCCGCGCGACGCGGTGACCGACGCCCAGGCGCGCGTCGAGAACGGCTACCGGATGCTCAGCGACCGCCGCTGGGTGAGCCAGTCGTTCGTCGCGCTGACCAGCGATTCGACCTGCAAGTAAACTCGCGTGCATGCTGCGGAACATGTTTCGTTGGGGCAGAGCCAAGAGCGTCACGCAGTGCTCCTGCGAGCCGGAGTGGCAGGGCCTCTACACCGAGGTCTACGGCGAACGTCAGCTGGCGCTGCCCCGTGACGAGATGGCCACCCTCGTCGGCTACCTCGACCTGACCGCACACTGCGCCGGCTGCGGCGCCGAGTACCCGAAGCCCTGGGGTCTGGCCTCCCAGTAGGCTCCCTCGTCGTGCTCACGGTCTCCACGGTCAACGTCAACGGTCTGCGCGCCGCCGCGAAGAAGGGCTACCTCGAGTGGCTCGCTTCCTCTTCCGCGGACGTGGTGTGCTTGCAGGAAGTCCGCGCGGAGCCGTCCGAGTTGGCTCCGGACGTCCACTCACCTCTCGGCTGGCACGGCGTGTACGCCCCTTCCTCGCTGAAGGGCCGCGCAGGCGTGGGTGTTCTCTCGCGCGTTGAACCCACCTCGGTCCGTGTGGGCTTCGGTACCGCCGAGTTCGAGTCGAGCGGCCGTTACCTGGAGATCGAACTGCCCGGCGTCGTCGTGGCCTCGCTGTACCTGCCGTCCGGCGACGTGGGCACGGAGAGGCAGGACGAGAAGGACCGCTTCATGGCGGCCTTCCTGCCGTACCTGGTGTCGCTGCGAGAGAAGGCGGCTGTCTCGGGCCGTGAGGTGCTCGTGTGCGGTGACTGGAACATCGCGCACCAGCAGGCGGATTTGAAGAACTGGAAGACGAACCAGAAGGAGTCCGGCTTCCTGCCGTACGAGCGGGAGTGGATGACGTCTGTGTTCGCGTCGGGCTACAACGACGTGATGCGCGCGCTGCACCCCGATGCCGTTGGGCCGTACTCGTGGTGGTCGTACCGCGGCAAGGCCTTCGACAACGATTCTGGGTGGAGGATCGACTACCAGGTTGCGACGGACGGGCTGGCGGCTCGGGCCGCTTCGGCCGTGGTGGAGCGGGCGGCTACATACGCGGAGCGTTGGTCGGACCACGCGCCCGTCACCGTCGTCTACTCGGACTGACCCAAATGCCCGGGATCAGGCACAATCGTGTTCGAGGAGGTGATGGGGGTGCATGAGGTCGTGGCAGCCAGGCTGGCCGAGATCGAGGACCTGTGCCGAACGTTGGGTGTTCGGCGTCTCGACGTGTTCGGATCGGCGGCCAGTGGTTCGTTCAACGTGACGACCAGCGATGTGGACCTTCTCGTCGACTTCGAGACCGGCGACGATTTTGATCATTTCGGCACCTACTTCGCTTTGAAGGAAGGGCTGGAGCGGATCCTCGACAGGCCTGTCGACCTGGTGGTCGACAGCAGTATCCGCAACCCTTACTTCCGCGAGCAGGTCATGAAAAGCAAGGAAACTCTGTATGCGGCGTGATCCCCGCACGTACCTGTGGGATGCCCTTCGCGCTGCGGAGTTGCTGGCCGAGTTCAGCAGTGGCAAGTCATACGCGGACTACCTTGCCGACGCGATGTTGCGGTCCGCTGTCGAGCGGCAGTTCGAGATCATCGGTGAGGCGCTGAACAACCTGTCGAAGGTCTCTCCCGACCTTGCTGCCGCCGTACCCGACCTGCCTCGCATCGTGGCCTTCCGCAACATCCTGATCCACGGTTACGCGAGCGTGGACGACGCGCTCGTGTGGCAGGTGCTCACCGAGAAGCGTCCACAGCTCGAGGAGCGGCTGCACCAGCTGCTCGCCGGGCTCGATCAAGGCTCGTCGCACTGCTCCGACTGACCCAGCCCGAACAGCCTTTATCGCTCTTGTCACCCACCTGACGGCTCGATTCAACCCGCCCGCTCCCCGAACATGAACACGATTCACTATCGATGAATCGGGGGCGGCATGACAGGGTTCAACCGGCGTTCTTTCCTCCTGGCGATGGGGGTGGGCGCCGCAGGCGTGCCGCTCCTGGACCGCCAAGCGTTTGCGTCGACCGCGGGCACGACGCTCGACGTCACGGCCACGCCGATCGGCACCAGCGGTTACCGCAGGCTCGCCGCAGGGCCGGGCTGGCCGACGGTCGTGCGCGGCGACCTCGTCCAGGCCAAGGCGAACCGGGAGGCCAGGCGCCAGGCGCTCACCAGCTTCGTGCAGTTCAGCGACATGCACATCTGCGACGCGCAGAGCCCGCTCCGGTTCGAGTACCTGCATCCGATCATGGGCTCCAGCGCGCACCGGCCGCAGGAGGCGCTGACTACGCAGGGCTCGACGAGCCTCGTCCGCCGGGTCAACGCCGTCAGGAACGGTCCGCTGACCGGCAGGCCGTTCGACTTCCTCATGACGACCGGTGACAACACGGACAACCACGAGAACATCGAGCTGGACTGGTTCCTCACGATCCTCAACGGCGGCCGCATCACGCCGAACACCGGCGACTCGCGGTACGAGGGCGTGCAGAACGCCGGCATCAGCACGTTCTGGCAGCCGGACCTGAGCGGCGGCGACGACTACAAGGCCGCCGGGTTCCCGCAGCTCCGTGGTCTGCTCGACGCGGCGGTCCGCGAGTTCACCAGCCCCGGTCTGGACATCCCCTGGTACTCCACGATCGGCAACCACGACGACAGCGTGGTCGGCGCGCTGCCGGACGGACTGCTCGACAGCTGGTACACCGGCCGCAAGAAGATCGTCGGGTTCGGTGATCCCGTGCAGAACGCGAAGGTCGCGCAGGCGTTCAGGGACCCCAAAGCCATTCCGGAAGCGATGGCCATTCTCGCGAGTGGTGGCGTCGTCCGGACCGTGACGCCGGACAGTCGGCGCAGGCTGTTCAGCACCGGTGAGTACGTGCGCAAGCATCTGCCGACGGGCGGACACGGTTACACGGAAGCCAACGCGGACGGCGTCGACGTCTTCTACACATTCCGGATGGCGCCCGGTGTCACCGGCATCAGCATGGACACCACGAACCTCGCAGGGTTCTCCACGGGCTCCATCGGGCTGCATCAGCTCAACTGGATCGAGAAGACCCTCAAGCGCAACAGTTCGCTTTACTACGACTGGCTCGGCCTGCCGCAGCGGCAGGACGTCACCGATGAGTTGTTCGTGCTGTTCAGCCACCACACGAGCACGACGATGGGCAACGTGCTGCCGGACAAGCGCCGCCCGTTGGACCCGCGCATGAACGGCGACGCGTTGCTCAACCTGCTGCACCGCTTCCCGAACGTGCTGGCGTGGGTCAACGGCCACACGCACCGCAACGTGATCACCCCGCACCGGCACGACACGCCGTCACGGAGCTTCTGGGAGATCAACACCGCCGCGCACGCCGACTACCCTCAGCACGCCCGCGTGATCGAGGTTGCGGACAACGGTGATGGCACGTTGTCGCTGTTCACGACGTTGCTCGAGGCGGACGCGCCGTACCGGGTCGACTACGACGACCGGACCGACACGGGGCTCGCCAGCCTGTGCCGGGAGTTCACCTACAACGACATCCATTCGCGGACGAACCCGCTGGGCACGCCGCTCGACCGGAACACGGAACTGCTCGTCAGCGTGCGCTGACAGTGGGATGTCCCACACCCGGTGTGCGGTGATCAGGAATTTTGGCGGCTTAAGGTCGTTTACGTGGCAGTGGACATCTCGCTATCCCCACCGCAGCCCCGTCCGAGTGCTGCGGCCATGCGGCGTGCGCTGCGCAGGGCCGCTGACGGTGCCGTGCTCGACGCGACGGAAGCCGCCGTGTTGCTGCACGCGCGTGAGGACGACCTGGACGCGTTGCTGACAGCGGCGGGCAAGGTGCGGGACGCGCACCTGCTCGCCGAGGGGCGTGCCGGGATCGTCACGTACAGCCGGTCGGTGTTCATCCCGCTGACGAGGCTGTGCCGGGACCGGTGCCACTACTGCACGTTCGCGACCGTGCCGCACAAGCTGCCCGCCGCGTTCCTCGAACGCGACGAGGTGCTGGCGATCGCCCGCGCCGGCGCCGCGCAGGGGTGCAAGGAAGCCCTTTTCACGCTGGGCGACCGGCCGGAGGACCGCTGGCCCGCCGCGAAGGAGTGGCTGGACGCGCGCGGCTACGAGTCCACTTTGGACTACGTGCGAGCCAGTGCCATCGCGGTGCTGGAGGAGACCGGGCTGCTGCCGCACCTCAACCCCGGCGTGCTGAGCTGGGAGGAGCTGACGCGGCTGCGGCCCGTCGCGTCCAGCATGGGCATGATGCTCGAGACCACGGCCGAACGGCTGTGGAGCGAGAAGGGCGGCCCGCACTACGGCAGCCCCGACAAGGAACCGGCCGTCCGCCTGCGCGTCCTCACCGACGCCGGCCGCGTGAACGTCCCGTTCACCACCGGAATCCTCATCGGCATCGGCGAGACCATCGCCGAGCGCGCCGAGTCGTTGCTCGCGATGCGTCAAATCGCGAAGCAGTACGGGCACATCCAGGAAGTCATCATCCAGAACTTCCGCGCCAAGCCGGACACGGCGATGCGCGGCATGCCCGACGCCGACCTGACCGAGCTCGCCGCGACGATTGCCGTTGCGCGCCTTGTGATGCCGTCGACCGTGAGCGTGCAGGCCCCGCCGAACCTCGTCGGTGGCGAGTTCGATCTGATGCTGCGCGCGGGCGTCGACGACTGGGGCGGCGTCTCGCCGATCACGCCCGACCACGTGAACCCCGAGAAGCCGTGGCCGCAGGTCGACCAGCTCGCCGAGATCACCAAAGAGGCCGGCTTTTCCTTGCAGGAACGGCTGAACGTCTACCCGCGCTACGTCCGCGCGGCGGCGGGGCAGTGGATCGACACCCGGCTCACCGCGCACGTTTCCGCGCTGGCACTGGAGAACGGCCTCGCGAACCCGGACGCTCCCGTGACCGGCCGCGAGTGGCAGGAACCGGACGGCGGGCTCGACACGTTCGGACGCGCGGACCTTCACACCGCGATCGACACCGAAGGCCGTACGAGCGACCGCCGCGGCGACTTCGACGAGGTCTACGGCGACTGGGACGAGCTGAAGGTTCCCGTTGCCCCGCAACGGCTTCCCGACGACGTCCAACGTGGACTGAAGATCGCCGCGAACGACCCGGCGGCGCTGCTCGGCGACACCGAGGCCGCGATGGCGTTGCTGACCGCGGACGGCGACGCGCTGGAGGAGATGGCCCGCCTCGCCGACGACCTGCGGCGCGAGGTGGTCGGCGACGACGTCACGTACGTGGTCAACCGGAACATCAACTTCTCCAACGTCTGCTACGTCGGATGCCGCTTCTGCGCCTTCGCCCAGCGCGAGCGCGACGCGGACGCGTTCCGGTTGTCGGCCGAGGAGGTCGCCGACCGCGCGCAGGAGGCGTGGGACGACGGCGCCACCGAGGTCTGCATGCAGGGCGGCATCGACCCCAAACTGCCGGTGACCTACTACGCCGACGTGGTGCGCGCGATCAAGAAGCGTCTGCCCGAGATGCACGTCCACGCGTTCAGCCCGATGGAGATCGTCTCCGCCGCGGCCAAGGCGGGCGTGAGTATCCGTGACTGGCTCACGGAGCTGAAGGAAGCCGGTCTCGACACGATCCCCGGCACGGCGGCGGAGATCCTCGACGACGACGTGCGATGGGTGCTGACCAAGGGCAAGCTGCCGACCGCGACCTGGCTCGAAGTCGTCGGCACGGCCCATGAACTGGGCATTCGTTCATCGAGCACGATGATGTACGGCCACGTGGACCACCCCGGCCACTGGCTCACGCACTTCCGGGTGCTCGCGGACCTGCAGGACCGGACCGGCGGGCTCACCGAGTTCGTCGCGCTGCCGTTCGTGCACCGCAACGCCCCGATCTACCTGGCGGGAGTCGCCCGTCCCGGCCCGTCCCGCCGCGACAACCGGGCCGTGCACGCGTTCGCACGGCTGGCGCTGCACGGACGCGTCGACAACATCCAGTGCTCCTGGGTGAAGCTCGGCGACGAGGGCACCGCGGAGATCCTCAACGGCGGCGCGAACGACATCGGCGGCACGTTGATGGAGGAGACCATCAGCCGCATGGCAGGCTCCGAACACGGGTCGGCGCGCACTGTGAGTGAGCTTGAAACCCTGGCTTCACTAGCAGGGCGTAACGCCCGTCAGCGGACTACGACATATGGGCGAGTGCGAACCGATCATCCGTGACCGATAGTCTGATTTGGCGCATAGACGCTACCGGCCACCGGTAGCTTGGCGGCCAATCAGTCAGCAAGGTTCACCCGTTCCGGGGTGAGTCTGTGCCTTGGGGAGGCTCGGCAAGTGCACGGCATGAGTCTGGTTCTGAGCGCGGCGGTCGAGAGCAGCATGACCGGTACCGCTGCTGGTCCCGTGGGTCTGATCGCGGTCACCGCGGGCGTGGGTGGTCTGGTGTACGGCCTGGTGAAGCGGCGCAAGCCGGCTCCCGTCGTGGCTGCCAACCAGCGCATCGACCTGGTCCAGCAGGACACCGCGCACAACTGATCCACCCGGTCTGGGAAGATTCCGTTCGTGTCCACGGAGAACGCGCCTGCAGAGCCCGTAAAGCGTCCCCGCGTCCTGTCCGGCATCCAGCCGACGGCCGGGTCGTTCCACCTCGGCAACTACCTGGGTGCGGTGCGGCAGTGGGTGGCGCTGCAGGAAGCGCACGACGCGTTCTACTGCGTCGTCGACCTGCACGCGATCACCGTGGAGCAGAACCCGAAGGAACTGCGCCAGAACACGCGCGTCTCGGCCGCGCAGCTGCTCGCGCTGGGCATCGACCCGGATCGGGCGACCCTGTTCGTGCAGTCGCACGTTCCGGAGCACGCCCAGCTCGGCTGGATCATGCAGTGCCTCACCGGCTTCGGCGAGGCGGCGCGGATGACGCAGTTCAAGGACAAGTCCGCGCGCCAGGAGCAGTCCGTCGGCGTGGGCCTGTTCACGTACCCGATCCTGCAGGCCGCGGACATCCTGCTGTACCAGGCGCACTACGTGCCGGTCGGTGAGGACCAGCGCCAGCACCTGGAGCTGACGCGCGACCTCGCGACGCGCTTCAACTCGCGCCACGGCAAGACGTTCCGGCTGCCCGAGGCGTACATCGTCAAGGACACGGCCAAGATCTTCGACCTGCAGGACCCGACGGCGAAGATGAGCAAGTCGGTGCCCGGCGGTGTCGTCGAGCTGCTGGAAGACCCGAAGCGCTCGGCCAAGAAGATCCGTTCCGCGGTGACCGACACGGGCCGCGAGATCATCTTCGACGTCGAGAACAAGCCGGGCGTCTCGAACCTGCTGACGATCTACTCGGCCCTCACCGGCCGGACGGTCGAGTCGCTGGTCCTCGACTACGACGGCAAGGGCTACGGCGACCTGAAGAAGGACCTCGGCGAGGTCTTCACCGAATGGGTCACGCCGGTGCAGGAACGCGTCCGGATGTACCTCGACGACGTGGCGTCGCTGGACAAGATCCTGGCCCGCGGCGCCGAGCGCGCACGTGAGGTCGCCTCCACCACGTTGCGCCGTACGTACGACAAGATCGGCTTTGTGCTGCCTGAGTAGTGCACTTGCACTAGCGTTTCGCACGTGGACAAGTGGCGGCGGAAGTACGCGTGGCTCGACCACATCATGCTGGCCTACGAGCGCTTCACCGAGCGGTACGGCACGCACTACGCCGCCGCGGTGACGTACTTCAGCGTGCTGTCGCTCGTGCCGATCCTGATGATCGGTTTCGCGGTCGCCGGTTTTGTGCTGCAGTCGCAGCCGGACCTGCTGGCCGACCTGCGCGGGGCCATCGCCGAGGCGGTGCCGGACAAGCAGCTCAGCGAGCAGGTCAACGAGGCCGTGAACACCGCCCTGGAGTCCAAGGGCACGGTCGGCATCATCGGTCTGCTCGGCGCCGCGTACTCCGGCCTCGGCTGGATGGGCAACCTCCGCGACGCCCTGACCGCGCAGTGGGGTCACGCCAAGGAGAACCTGCCGTTCTTCGGCACGCTGTGGCGCGACCTGCTGGCGTTGATCGGCCTGGGCCTGGCGATCCTGCTGTCGTTCGGCATCACGGCGCTCGGCACCGGCTTCGCGGAGCAGGTCCTGGAGTGGCTGGGACTGGAGAACGCCGGCTGGGCGCACGTCCTGCTGCGCATCGGCACGATCGTCCTGTCGCTGGTCGCGAACTGGTTGGTGTTCCTGTGGGTGCTCGCGCGCCTGCCGCGCAAACCCGTGAGCTGGCGTTCGGCGCTGCGCGGGGCACTCGCGGGCGCGATCGGCTTCGAGGTGCTGAAACAGGCCGCCACGATCTTCCTGTCGTTCACGACGAAGTCGCCGACCTCGGCCGCGTTCGGGTCGGTGATCGGTGTGCTGGTGTTCGCGAACCTCGTGGCGCAGTTCATCCTGTTCATCACGGCCTGGACGGCCACGGCCAAGGAGAACCGCGAGCCGGAGGTCGTCCAGGCACCGCCGCCCGCGGTGATCTCGCCCGTGGTGGAGATGCGGTCCGGACCCTCGCCGTCGTTGATGCTCGGTGCTGGAGCGGTGGTCGGCGCGGTGCTCGGCCTTCGTTGGCGCCGCAAGTAGCGTGCAGAACGCGAACGGCCCCAGCGCGCGTGCGCTGGGGCCGTCGTCTTTGGTGCCTCAGACGCCCTGTGCCGCCTGCCGGCGTGCCCGCGCGGCCTTGGCGCGCTTGCTGCGGATGAAGAGCAGGAGCCCGGCCAGCAGGCCGATGCCCGCCACGGCCGTGATCGGCAGGCCGACGGTGCCGAACGCGGTGGGCGTGGGGCGGCCCGTGCGCGAGTCGACGGCGGCTGCGTCGTCCTGGGTGCCGGTGCTCTGCGTGGGAACGACGTTCTGCTTCGGCTGCGGGGCACCGTCGACGAGCTTGCCCACGCCGCCGGGGCCCATGGCGAAGCCGTAGTCGAGCAGCTTCGCGGCCTGGGCGTCGATGCGCGTGGGCGTCTGCTGGCCGCGCAGCAACGCCACGACGAGACGGCGGCCGTTGCGTTCCGCCGCGCCCACGTAGGTGTGCTGCGAGTCGTCGGTGAAGCCGGTCTTGCCGCCGAGCGCGCCCTGGTAGTTCTGGAGCAGGCGGTTGTCGTTCTGCAGCATGATCGTGCCGCCGTTGCGGCCGGGGAACTGCGACTGCTGCAGCTTGATGGCCTGCGCGAACTCGTCGTACTTCATCGCGCCGCGGAAGATCAGGGCGACGTCGTAGGCCGAGGTGCTGGTGCCGGGACCGTCGAGGCCAGACGGGGTCACGGCGCGGGTGTCGAGGGCGCCGAGCTCCTTGGCCATGGCGTTCATCTTGCGCAGGGCGTTCGGCACGCCGCCGAGCTGACGGGCCAGTGTGTGCGCCACGTCGTTGCCCGAGGTGAGCAACAGGCCGTGCAGCAGCTGGCGGACCGTGTACTGGCCGCCGTCCTTCAGTCCGACGCAGGTGCATTCCTGCTGGGTGTCCTCGGCGCTGGCGGTGACGACGTGGTCGCCACGCAGTTCCTTGGCGACGACCATCGCGAGCAGCACCTTGATGATGCTGGCGGGGCGCTGACGGCCGTGCGGGTCGTACGCGGCGATGACGGCGCCGCTGTCCATGTCCGCGAGCAGCCACGAGGCCGCGGTGATGCCACTGGGCGGTTGCGCCGAGTTCGGCGGCAGGATCAGGCCGCACTCGCCGAGCCGGTCACCGCCGATGGGCTTCTCCGGCACCTCGAGCGCGGTCGGGGCCTTCTGGCCCGGCGCCGGCTGCTCGGACGTGTCCACCGGTGGCGGCGGGGTCTCGCGGTTCGCGCACTGTGCCGAGCCGGCGGCCTGTTGTGCGGTGCCGGTCGGTGCGGCGAACGCGGCTGTGGCCGTTGCGAGGACCAGGGCGACGATGAGCCGTTTTGGGAAGGGCACACGTTCAGGCTATCCACCCCCGTTTAGCCGCTTGCACGCACCACGTCTGATACTGGTGAACGTGAAGCTCTCGCGCCCGATGTCACTCTTCCTGGTGGCTTTCGGAGTGTGGTCGTGGGTGATCTGGCCCACGTTCCTGAAGAACATCTGGAAGGACCCACGTTCGTTTAGCGACGGACCTACCGCCTTCTTCACGGTGCACCTGGTGCTCGTGATCGCCTCGCTCGTGTTCGGCACCGTCATCGGCGTGCTGGGCGTGCGGGGTTTCCTGGCCACTCGACGTCGATAGGAAAAGCTGTGGAGTTCGTACGCCTGCTGCTGGTGTTCCTGCACCTGCTCGGCATGGGCATGCTGGTCGCGATGATCATGTTGCAGGCCAGGGCCGGCAAGGACGCGCCGGTCAACAAGGGCTGGCTGCACGGTGCGGCCTTGCAGTTGCTCACCGGTGTCGCGCTGGTCGGCATCGACCCGCTGGTCGACTCGGTGAAGTACGACCACATCAAGATCGGCGTGAAGCTGCTGGTCGTCGTCGCCATCGCCGTCGTCGTGGCGATCAACGTCAACAAGCCCAAGGCCCCGTCCTGGCTGCTGCCGACGGCCGCTTCACTGGTCGTCCTGAACGTGGGTGTCGCGGTCTTCTGGACCTGATCGGGGGATGTCGCCCGCACTGCCGGGTGACGTAGGGGCGCTTTTCGCACCAGGTGTTGTACCTGCGCGCAACCATCCGTGGCATGTCACGTATCGCCTATATCGGTGTGCTCACCGCCGGGGCAGTGTTGACGCTCGTCTCGCTGCACGGTGCCGCCCCGGAGGCCTCGGCCTCCGGGGATGGCCAGGTGTGCGCCGCTGCGTGGTGCCCGAAGGAACGGCCGGGATGGCGCGTGCCGTCGCCGCGAGGTGAAGAGCCTCCGACGTCGACCACGACCACCCCGCCGACGACGACCACCACGCCGTGCACGACCACGACCACCACCCCCTACACGACCACCACGACGACGCCACCGGTGACCACCACCACGACGTCGTCCTCTACGACAACGACCCCGCCGACGTCGACCTCGACCACGACGTCGACCACCACCTCGACGACGTCGTCCACGACGACGCCGCCGGTGACGACGACCACCACGTCGAAGATCACCACTCCGCCGACGACGCCACCGGTGACCACCACCTCGGTCACGCCCGTGGTCCACCAGGAAAACCGCCTGGCCAACACCGGCGCCTCGACCACGTGGATGCTGCTGCTCGGCGTCCTGCTCCTGGTCGGCGGCACGGCTCTGATGCTGCTCGACCGCGCCAGGCGACTGCCCCGGCGCTGACCGCCGAAAACTGTCGGTGCTCCTCGTCACACTGATGACGTGCGAATCGAACACCTGCGCGAACGCAGCGATCTCGGCGTCATCAGTGCCGGCACCCTGAAGTCACTGGGTGTCGGCAACCCGTGGCGGAGGTGCGCCTCGGGCGGGCCGTGGCAGCGCATGTACCCAGGTGTGGTGCTGCTGCACAACGGCCCGCCCACCCCGGACCAACAGCTGACCGCGGCCCTCCTGCGCGCAGGCCCAGGAGCCGTGGTCACCGGGGCGGAGGCCTGTCGTCGCCACGGCCTGCCCGCCGGTGCCCAGGAAATCCACCTGCTGGTGCCAGGCACGGCACGAGGCAGCGGCACGCTGGTCCTGGAACGAGCCTCACCCGTACCCGCCTCGTCCGACGTGGGCGGCTTTCCGGTGGTGTCCGCGGCCAGAGCCGTGGTGGACGCCTGCCGCTTCATGCGCTCCGCGGACGAGGCCACCGCACTCATCGCCGCCGCCATCCAACGAGGCCGCTGCACGCCCGCAGACCGCCAGGCGGAGGCCCGCACGAACCGCTTCGGCACGAAGCTCGTCCGAGCCGTTCTGAAGGAGTTGGGTCGCGCGGAATCGGTGGCGGAACGGGACGCCAGACGTCTGTCCCGCAGGATCCGTCTGACCACACCGCACTGGAACGCCACGATCGCCGGTCCCGACGGCGTCATCATCGGCAGACCCGATGCCTGGTACGACGCCGTGGGCCTGGCCTGGGAGATCGACTCCCGCGCGTTCCACTACGGCCCGCGCGACTACGAACGCACCCTCGCCCGCAACAGCCGTTACGCGGCAGCGGGAATCCTTGTGGTGCAGACGCTGCCGACGCGCCTGCGCGACAACCCGGACGCGGTGGCGCGCGAGCTCAAGGCGGCGCATCGGGCGGCCGCCGCCAGACCGCGTCCGCCGGTGCACATCGTGGAGGTGACCTGAGCAACCACGCGCTGTTCCGTCATGACCCACGCGCCCACCCCGGCAAGGTGACCGCACGCCCGGAACGCGACCCACCACGCTGGAACGCGACCAACCAACGAAACCCGACCCGCTCACGCCCAAGGGATCATCCCCGCCAACGACGAGGCGCCGCGCCCCCAGCGGGAACGCGGCGCCTCGAAAAGCAGCAAAACTCAGACGCGCTTGAACAGCAGCGCGCGCTTCACTTCCTGGATCGCCTTCGTCACCTGGATGCCACGCGGGCACGCGTCGGTGCAGTTGAAGGTGGTCCGGCACCGCCACACGCCGTCGATGTCGTTGAGGATGTCGAGCCGCTCCTCAGCGCCCTCGTCACGCGAGTCGAAGATGAACCGGTGCGCGTTCACAATCGCCGCCGGGCCGAAGTACGAGCCCTCGGTCCAGTAGACCGGGCAGGAGGTGGTGCAGCAGGCGCACAGGATGCACTTCGTCGTGTCGTCGAACCGTTCGCGGTCGGCGGCGGACTGGATGCGCTCGCGCGTCGGCTCGTTGCCGTAGGTCACGAGGTACGGCTTGACCGCGCGGAACGCCTCGAAGAAGGGTTCCATGTCGACGAGCAGGTCCTTGTGCACCGGCAGGCCCTTGATGGGCTCGATGGTGATCGTGGTGTGCTTGTCGCCCTTTTCGAGCAGGTCCTTCAGCAGCACCTTGCACGCCAGGCGGTTCACGCCGTTGATGCGCATGGCGTCCGAGCCGCAGATGCCGTGTGCACAGGAACGCCGGAAGGTCAGCGTGCCGTCGACGTACCACTTGATGTGGTGCAGCAGGTTCAGCACGCGGTCCGACGGGAGCGCCGGGATGTCGAACGAGTCCCAGCGCGGCTCGTCATCGATCTCCGGGTTGAACCGGCGGATCTTGACGGTGACCGTGACAGCGCCGTCCGGAACGGGCGGCTGGGAGCCGCGCGAGCCTGCAGTGGTTTCAGCGGTGGCGGTCATCAGTACTTGCGCTCCATCGGCTTGTACCGGGTAAAGGTCACGGGCTTGAAGTCCATGCGGATGTCCGCCGCCAGACCGTCGCCCTGCTTGTAGAACATGCTGTGGCGCATGAAGTTCGTGTCGTCGCGGTTCGGGTAGTCCTCGCGGGCGTGACCGCCGCGGGACTCCTTGCGCGCGAGCGCACCGTGCACGAGCACCTCGGCCAGTTCCAGCAGGAAGCCGAGCTCGACGGCCTCCAGCAGGTCCGTGTTGAAGCGCTTGCCCTTGTCCTGGACGGAGATGTGGGCGTAACGCTCCTTGAGGGCCTGCACGTCGTGCATCGCCGTCTTCAGCGTGTCCTCGGTGCGGTACACGGACGCGTTGGCGTCCATGGTGGCCTGCAGCTCGGTGCGGATGTCCGCCACGCGCTCCTGGCCGTGCTCCGACAGCGCCAGGGCGACCTGGGCCTCGACGGACGCGGCCGGGTTCTCCGGCAGCTCGACGTGCTCGTCACGCGACAGCGCGTACTCCGCGGCGGCGATGCCCGCGCGGCGGCCGAAGACGTTGATGTCCAGCAGCGAGTTCGTGCCGAGGCGGTTCGCGCCGTGCACGGAGACGCAGGCGCACTCACCCGCGGCGTACAGGCCGGGAACGACGTTGTCGTTGTCCCGCAGCACTTCGCCGTGGACGTTCGTCGGGATGCCACCCATCGCGTAGTGCGCGGTCGGGTACACCGGGACGGGCTCGACGACCGGGTCGACGGCCAGGTAGGTGCGCGCGAACTCGGTGATGTCCGGCAGCTTCGTCTCCAGCACCTCGGCGCCGAGGTGCGTGCAGTCGAGCAGCACGTAGTCCTTGTTCGGGCCGGCGCCACGGCCTTCGAGCACCTCGAGGGCCATCGAACGGGCCACGATGTCGCGCGGCGCCAGGTCCTTGATGGTCGGGGCGTAGCGCTCCATGAACCGTTCACCCGAGCCGTTGCGCAGGATCGCGCCTTCGCCGCGGGCACCCTCGGTCAGCAGGATGCCGAGACCGGCGAGGCCGGTCGGGTGGAACTGGTAGAACTCCATGTCCTCCAGGGGCAGGCCCTTGCGGAAGACGATGCCCATGCCGTCGCCGGTCAGCGTGTGGGCGTTCGACGTGGTCTTGAAGACCTTGCCGAAGCCACCCGTCGCGAACACGACGGACTTGGCCTGGAAGACGTGGATCTCGCCGGTCGCGAGCTCGTAGGCGACGGCACCGGTGCAGACCGGGCCGTTCTCCGTCTCGGTCAGGCAGATGTCGAGCACGTAGAACTCGTTGAAGAACTCGATGCCGTGCTTGACGCAGTTCTGGTAGAGCGTCTGCAGGATCATGTGGCCGGTGCGGTCCGCGGCGTAGCAGGCGCGGCGCACGGCGGCTTCACCGTGGTTGCGCGTGTGGCCGCCGAACCGGCGCTGGTCGATCTTGCCCTCGGGCGTCCGGTTGAACGGCAGGCCCATCTTCTCGAGGTCGAGAACGGCGTCGATCGCCTCCTTCGCCATGATCTCGGCGGCGTCCTGGTCGACCAGGTAGTCGCCGCCCTTGATCGTGTCGAAGGTGTGCCACTCCCAGTTGTCCTCCTCGACGTTGGCGAGGGCGGCGCACATGCCGCCCTGGGCCGCGCCGGTGTGCGAACGCGTGGGGTAGAGCTTGGTGAGCACCGCGGTGCGGGCGCGCTGGCCGGACTCGATCGCCGCGCGCATTCCGGCACCACCAGCGCCGATGATGACTACGTCGTACTTGTGGAACTGCATTGTGGTGGGCTCCCCGCGCGGGTCAGTTCGAGATGTTCGGGTCGAAGGTGAAGATCACGAACGTGCCGAGCGCGATGATCAGCACCATCGAGACGTAGAGCAGCATCTTCAACCAGAACCGGGTGGCGTCCTTGCGGGCGTAGTCGTTGATGATCGTCCGGACGCCGTTGCCGCCGTGGATCTGTGCGAGCCAGAGCATCGAGAGATCCCAGAACTGCCAGAACGGCGATGCCCACCGGCCGGCCACGAAGCCGAAGTTGATGCGGTGAATGCCGCCGTCGAGGATGTTCATGATGAACAGGTGGCCCAGCACCAGGATCACGAGCAGTAGCCCGGACAGGCGCATGAACAGCCAGCTGTAGAGCTCGCCGTTGCCGCGGCGGGCCGCGGGGCGGCGCTGCGAACGGGGCTTGTCGAGTGCGAGCGACATGGTCAGTGGCCCCCAACCAGCTCGGAGATCGTGCGCGCCAGCATGAAGTAGGTGCCGGGGATCATCACGACGACCCAGACGGCCAGCACGCTCCAGAGCATGACCCGCTGGTACTTGGCGCCCTTCTCCCAGAAGTCGACCAGCATGACCCGGATCCCGTTGAGCGCGTGGTAGAGAACCGCGCCGACGAGGCCGACCTCGAAGAGGTTGACGATCGGGTTCTTGTAGGTCTCGATCACCGCGTCGTACGCGTTGGGCGACACCCGCACGAGGGCGGTGTCGAGCACGTGGGTGAAGAGGAAGAAGAACGTGAGGACACCGGTGATCCGGTGGGCGACCCAGGACCACATGCCCAGATCACCGCGGTAGAGCGTCCCACCCCCTCGGGTGGTGCCCGACCGCTCGGGTGCGCCTGCGCTGGTCATGCGCCGCGACCTCCAACGTCAGTGGTGGTGGGTCGGCAACAGTTCTTCCCGACCATGACCGGAAAATCCTAGTCCCGCACGTTGGAACCAACCCAGCAGGCGCACCCGCTCTGTGATCGATGAGACACGCTGTCGATCGGCCAAGCGGTCTTGATCGATTCCGAAATGCGGTCCACGCCACAAAACGGTCACGAACGCAGGACGGCGGCCCGGACCTCCGCCTTGGTCCGGGCCGCCGTCGTCGGCAAGGGCACTTGCCATCTTCTGCACGAGCGAGAGCCCGAGACCGGTTCAACGAGAAGCGAAACTGGGCCGTTTGGACGAAGATCGGACTGGGGAAACGGCCCGAAGAGGACGATTCACCACGCGCCGAACACGACTGATCACCACTGGTGCGGCCAAAGCGTCGAATGCGTAACCGATAGGGGTCTTTGTAGGTGCTGACGGCAACGGGGTTGGTTACTAAGAGGTACGGTGCCGCCTCTAGGACCCAACAATGACGTTGGGGAGGAACCTCAGGGAGGAGACGAGCCGTGCGTCGTCGTATGCGTGGTGTCGCGGTTGCCGCGATCGCGTTGACCAGCGTGATGACAATGGCCGCCTGCGCGAAGGACTCGGGTGGCGGGAGCAACAACGCGGGTAACGGCACGGGTGCCGCCTGCGAGTTCGCCGAGGCCCCGAGCGCGCCTGCTACCTCGAACACCAGCGCCGCCAACGGTGACAAGGTGGACGCGAGCGCGCTGAAGATCGGTCTGGCCTACGACATCGGTGGCCGTGGCGACGCGTCGTTCAACGACTCCGCCGCCGCCGGTCTCGACAAGG
Source organism: Lentzea albidocapillata (assembly GCF_000719115.1). Classification (GTDB taxonomy): domain Bacteria; phylum Actinomycetota; class Actinomycetes; order Mycobacteriales; family Pseudonocardiaceae; genus Lentzea; species Lentzea albidocapillata. The sequence goes on from NZ_JOEA01000013.1 coordinate 290,412, forward strand.
CCATCGCGGACATGGGCGTGAAGAAGGAGAACACGCGCGAGCTCTCCGCCGCCCCGAACGAGGACGAGTCCGCCAAGCAGACCCGTCTGCGCCAGCTGGCGTCCGAGGGCTTCAGCCCGATCATCGGTGTCGGCTTCGCCTACGCCGAGTCGATGAAGCTCGTCGCCGCCGAGTTCCCGAACGTCAAGTTCGGCCTGGTCGACGGGTCCGTCGAGGGCGCTGCCAACGTCACGCCGCTGCTGTTCGCCGAGCAGGAGGGCTCCTTCCTGGCCGGCGTCATCGCCGCGTACCAGAGCAAGAAGTGCCACGTGGGCTTCGTCGGCGGTGTCGAGATCCCGCTGATCCAGAAGTTCGAGGCCGGCTACGCCCAGGGGGCCAAGACCGCCGCGCCGAAGATCCAGATGGAGAAGAAGTACATCACGCCGGCCGGTGACTTCACGGGCTTCCAGGACGCCCCGAAGGGCCAGGAAGCCGCGAAGGGCCAGATCGACAAGGGCGCCGACGTGATCTACCAGGCCGCCGGTGCCTCCGGTAAGGGCATCTTCTCGGCTGCCAAGCAGGCGGGTGTGCTGGCCATCGGCGTCGACTCCGACCAGTACAACCAGGCGACCGTCGCCGACACCAAGGACGTCATCGTGTCGTCCATGCTCAAGCGCGTCGACGTCGCGGTCTACGACTTCGTCAAGGCCGTCGCCAAGAACGACATCGCCTCGCTGCCGAAGGTCTTCGACCTGAAGGTGAACGGTGTCGGCTACTCCACGTCGGGTGGCAAGATCGACGCGAAGCTGCAGGGAATCCTCGAGGGCTACAAGGCCCAGATCATCGAGGGCAAGATCAAGGTCGCGGATAAGCCGTAGTCCGTCAGTTCGCTTAGTCGTTCGCACGTGCCGGGCCCTGTGAGGATTTCGCCCTCACAGGGCCTGGTGCGTGGTAGGAGGAGCACTCGACGATGAGCAGTTCCACGTCCGTTGGGACGGACGAACACCCCGCGGTGGTGCTCACAGGCATCACCAAGCGATTCCCAGGTGTGGTCGCCAACAGCGACGTCCACCTGACCGTCCGCCGTGGCGAGGTACACGCCCTGTGCGGTGAGAACGGCGCGGGCAAGTCCACCCTGATGAAGATCCTCTACGGCATGCAGCCGCCGGACGAGGGCACCATCGAGGTGAACGGCGAGCAGGTGCGGTTCCGCACCCCGTCCGACGCCATCAAGGCCGGGATCGGCATGGTGCACCAGCACTTCATGCTGGCCGACAACCTCACCGTCCAGGAGAACGTGGTCCTGGGTGCCGAGGCCCTGCACGGCATCGGCAAGAAGGCCCGCGCGCGCATCATCGAGCTCTCCGGCAAGACCGGGCTGAACGTCGACCCCGGCGTGCTGGTCGAGCAGCTCGGCGTCGCGGACCGCCAGCGCGTCGAGATCCTCAAGGTGCTCTACCGCGGCGCCAAGGTGATCATCCTGGACGAGCCGACCGCCGTGCTCGTGCCGCAGGAGGTCAACGAGCTCTTCGACACTGTGCGCGGCATGCAGGAGCAGGGCTACACGTTCCTGTTCATCTCGCACAAGCTCGACGAGGTCCGTGCGATCGCGGACTCCGTCACGGTGATCCGCCGCGGCACGACAGTGGGCACCGCGGACCCGAAGACCGTGTCGTCGCGCCAGCTCGCCGAGATGATGGTCGGCAGCGAGCTCCCCAGCCCGGAGACCCGCGAGTCCACCGTCACGGACAAGGTCATGCTGGACGTCAAGGGCCTCACGCTCAAGACGCCGGACGGTTCGCGCGCGATCCTCGAGGACGTCGACCTGGTGGTGCGCTCCGGCGAGGTCGTCGGCATCGCCGGTGTCGAGGGCAACGGCCAGACCGAGCTGGTCGAGACGATCATGGGCATGCGCAAGGCCGGCAGCGGCACGATCACGTTGCTGGACAAGGACCTCACCAAGCTGGGCACGCTCGGCCGGAGGGAGGCGGGCATCGGCTACATCCCGGAGGACCGCCACCGGCACGGCCTGCTGCTCACGCAACCCCTCTGGTACAACCGGATCCTCGGCTACCAGACCCGCAGGCCGACGGCCAAGGGCATCTGGCTCGACACCGACGGCGCGAAGAAGGACACCGAGCGGATCGTCGCGGACTTCGACGTCCGCACGCCCGGCATCGACGTGCCCGCGGCCGCGCTTTCCGGTGGCAACCAGCAGAAGCTCGTCGTCGGCCGGGAACTGTCCGGCGACCCGGTGCTGCTGATCGCGTCGCACCCGACCCGCGGTGTGGACGTCGGCGCGCAGGCGTTGATCTGGGACGAGATCAAGCGCGCCCGTGCCGCCGGTCTCGCCGTGCTGCTGATCTCCGCCGACCTGGACGAGCTGATCGGCCTGTCGGACACGATCAAGGTCATGCTGCGCGGACGCCTGGTGGCCGACGCCGACCCGAGCACCGTCACGCCGGAGGACCTCGGCAGTGCGATGACCGGTGCGGGCAGCACGAGCGCAGCGGTCCAGGAGACCGCTGTCGTCGAGGAAGGCGAGAACTGATGGGACACCTGCGCGGCAAACTCCTGCCGCCCGCGTTGGCGATCGTCTTCTCACTGCTGTTGTGCGGCGTCGCGCTCGTCATCTCCGGCGCGAACCCGCTCAGCGCGTTCGGTGCGATGGTGTCGCAGGTCGGCAAGGGCACGACGGCCGTCGACATCCTCAACTCGACGGGCATCTACTACATCGCGGCGCTCGCGGTGGCGATCGGGTTCCAGATGAACCTGTTCAACATCGGTGTCGAGGGCCAGTACCGCGTCGCGGCCGTCGTGGCGGCCGTGGTCGGCGGCTCGATCGCGCTGCCCACCGGCATCCACACGCTGGTGATCATCATCGCGGCCGCCCTCGCCGGTGCCGCCTGGGCCGCGATCCCCGCGATCCTCAAGGTGACGCGCGGCGTCAACGAGGTCATCTCGACGATCATGATGAACGGCCTGGCGATCGGCCTGTCCGCCTACCTGATCCGTCGCGACGTCTTCGGTGAGCTGCGGGGCAACAACATCCGCACCGCGGAGATCCCGGAGAGCGGCTGGATGCCCGGCATCTCGTTCGCCGGCGGCGGCACGGTGTTCGGCTTCATCTTCGTGGCCATCGCCCTCGGCGTCGGCTACTGGATCATGATGAACAAGACCCGCTTCGGCTTCGAGCTGCGCGCGTCGGGCGAGTCGTCCACCGCGGCGTCCGCGGGTGGCGTCAACGCCAAGAAGATGATCCTGGTCTCGATGCTGCTCTCGGGCGCCATCGCGGGCCTGATCTCGCTGCCGGAACTGCTCGGCCGCGACCACACGTTCAGCCTGAACTTCACCGCGGGCATCGGCTTCTCGGGCATCGCGATCGCGCTGCTCGGCCGCAACCACCCCGGTGGTATCGCGTTCGGCGCACTGCTCTGGGCGTTCCTCGACAAGTCGGGTCTCGCACTTGACAACGTCGGTGTGCCCAGGGAGATCGTCACCATCATGCAGGGCTCGATCGTCCTGTCGGTCGTCGTCGCCTACGAGGTGGTGCGCCGCTTCGAGCTCGCCTCGGAGCAGCGTCGCGTCGGCCGTGAGCTCGGAACTGTCGGAGGTGCGGCGTGATCTCGACGTTGGAGGAGAAGCCGCACATCCCGGCGGCGCCTCGCAAGCGCAAGGTGCCCGGCTGGGCCGTGGCCATGCTCGGTGTCGCGGGCGCGATCGCACTGCTGTCGATCACGTCGATGCAGACCGGGTTCCCGCAGCTCACGTCGTCCGGTACGACCCAGACGGCGGTCCGGCTCGCGCTGCCGATCCTGCTCGCCGGTCTCGGCGGCCTGTGGGCGGAACGCGCCGGCGTGGTCAACATCGGCCTCGAAGGCATGATGATCATGGGTACCTGGGGCGCGGCGTGGGCCGGCTACCAGTGGGGCCCGTGGGCCGCTCTCGTCGCGGCCGTCGTGTTCGGTTCGCTGGGTGGCCTGCTGCACGCGGTCGCCACGGTCACGTTCGGCGTCAACCACATCGTCTCCGGTGTGGCGATCAACCTGCTCGGCGCCGGCCTGACGAAGTACCTGTCGACGCTGATCTTCCTGCCGCTGTCGAGCAACCCTCGGCAGTCGCCGCCGGTCCAGTCGTTCGACACGTTCTCGGCGGCGGGCCTCGGCGACTGGCTCGGCGAGCTCGAAGCCGGGCAGCGCCTGTTCATCTCGGACGTCGCGGGCATCCTGCGCGGCCTCGTCACCGGTGTCTCGCCGCTGACGATGATCGCGATCCTGCTGCTGCCGCTGTCGTACTACCTGCTCTGGCGCACCCGTTTCGGTCTGCGCCTGCGCTCGGTCGGCGAGAACCCGCACGCGGCGGACTCGCTGGGCGTGAAGGTGTACTTCCACAAGTACGTCGCCGTGATCGTCTCCGGTGGTCTCGCCGGCCTGGGTGGTGCCGCGCTGGTGCTCAACCCCGGCCAGCTGTCGTACCTGGAGGGGCAGACCGGCGGCCGCGGCTACATCGGCCTCGCTGCGATGATCTTCGGCAACTGGCGGCCCGGTGGCCTGCTGGGCGGTGCGGCGCTGTTCGGCTACGCCGACGGCCTGCAGCTGCGTTCGGGTGGCGAGACGGTGCTGGCGCTGGTCTACGGCGTGGTGCTGCTGCTCGGTGTGATCGTGGTCTGGCAGCTCATCCGCCGGAAGTGGTTCTCCGCGGCGGCGGCGATCTTCGTGGCCGTGCTGATGTACCTGCTGTACATCAGCCTCGACGAGATCCCCAGCGAGTTCGTGTCCTACGCGCCGCACATGGTGACGCTGGCCGTGCTGGCCGTGGCATCGCAACGGTTGCGAATGCCGGCCGCCGACGGTCTGGTGTACCGCCGTGGCTGAGGTCGACTGGGACCTGCTGCGGGCACGGGCGGTGGAAGCGGCGTCGTTCGCCCACTGCCCGTACTCGGGGCTGCAGGTCGGTTCCGCGGCGTTGTGCGACGACGGCCGCATCGTGACGGGCTGCAACGTCGAGAACGCCTCGTACGGCGTCGGTCTCTGCGCCGAGTGTGCAATGGCCGGTCAGCTGCAGCTCACGGGTGGCGGCCGGTTCGTCGCGGTGGCGTGTCGTTCCGGTGCCGGTGAGCTGCTGATGCCGTGCGGCCGGTGCCGTCAGGTGCTGTACGAGCTGGGCGGCCGCGACTGCTTGGTGGACACGCCTTCCGGGGTGCTGCCGATGTCGTCGGTGCTGCCGGACGCGTTCGGACCGGAGGACCTGCCATGAGCTTCTCGGCGGTGGACGTCATCCGCGCCAAGCGTGACGGCGCGGTGCTGTCGGACGCGCAGATCGACTGGGTCATCGACGCGTACACGCGCGGTGCCGTCGCGGACGAGCAGATGTCCGCGCTGGCCATGGCGATCTTCTTCAACGGCATGACGGCGGCGGAGACCGCGCGCTGGACGCAGGCGATGATCTCGTCCGGCGAGCGGCTGGCGTTGCAGGTCGACCGGCCGACCGTGGACAAGCACTCGACGGGCGGTGTCGGCGACAAGATCACGCTGCCGCTGGCGCCTCTCGTCGCGGCCTGTGGCGCTGCCGTGCCGCAGCTGTCCGGCCGCGGTCTCGGCCACACCGGCGGCACCCTGGACAAGCTGGAGTCGATCCCGGGGTGGCGAGCCGCGCTGTCCACCGAGGAGATCCTGTCCCAGCTCTCCTCGGTCGGTGCCGTGGTGTGCGCTGCCACCGAAGGACTTGCTCCGGCCGATCGCAAGCTCTACGCGTTGCGGGACGTCACCGGAACCGTCGAGGCGATTCCGCTGATCGCGTCCTCGATCATGTCGAAGAAGATCGCCGAGGGCGCCGAGTCACTGGTGCTCGACGTGAAGGTCGGCTCCGGCGCGTTCATGAAGGACCTGGCCTCTGCCCGCGCTCTCGCCGAGGCCCTGGTGGCGATCGGCGTCGAGCACGGCGTGCGGATCTCGGCTCTGCTGACCGACATGTCCGTGCCTCTGGGACGCGCTGTCGGCAACGCGGTCGAGGTGGCGGAGTCCGTCGACGTGCTGCGCGGCGGCGGACCTGCCGACGTCGTCGAACTGACGGTGGCGCTGGCTTCCGAGATGCTGTCGCTGGCCGGGATCTCTGCTGATCCGGCCGCCGTGCTGGCTTCCGGTGAGGCTTACGAGGTGTGGGCGCGGATGATCCGGGCCCAGGGCGGCGATCCGGATGCCTCCCTTCCCGTCGCCTCGCACAAGCACGTGGTGACGGCACCTGCCACCGGTGTTCTGTCCACTTTGGACGCTTACGGCGTCGGGGTGGCGGCGTGGCGGCTCGGTGCCGGTCGGGCCCGCAAGGAAGACCCGGTGCAGTTCGGTGCCGGCGTGCTCTGCCTGGCCAAGCCGGGGGACTCCGTCGAGGCCGGGCAGCCGTTGCTGGAGCTGTACACCGACACCCCGGACGCGGTCGACGGAGCCCTGCAGGCGCTGGAAGGCGCCTACGAGGTTCGGGATGCCGCGCCGGAGCGTTCACCGCTGGTGATCGACACCATCCGCGGTTAGCCGACGAGCGAGCCCGCCAGGGGCGACCTGTCCTGCTTCCACAGCACGCACAGGACCTCCTGGCGGCCCGGCGTGGCGGCGTCGTTGTAGGCCTCCCACTCCTTCTGGGTGGGGACGAGCCCGGTGAAGCCGATGGGCTCCTTGATGTTCGGTTCGATGGCCTTGAACTGCTCGGTGCAGTAGTTCTCGGTGAAGTCGGCGAGCCACTTCGTGCCGGGGTAGGCGATGTCCTTCGGCTTGTCCCACAACGGGGTCGCGGCCGAGAAGAGCTGGATGCCGTGCGGCCCGTTGCACGGCACGTCCGTCCGCACCGGCGACCCCTGCGTGAGGAAGTCCTTGGCGCACTGCGTGCCGGAGAGGTTCCACTCGGGCACGTCGCCGCCGCGCCCGAACGTGGCGATACGTCGTGACGGCAGTGGTGCGCCCACCGGCAACGACGCTGCTTCGGTCCACTCGGTGGAGTTCTCCGAGGGCTGGTTGGTGCCGGTGTTCTGGCCCGCGTTGGAACTCTCGGGCTTGAAGGCCTGGTAGCCGGCGAACGCGGCACCCGCGAGCACCGCGACGCCCACGACCACGGCGGCGATCTTGACGGCCGTGCTCTTTTTGTTGCGCGGCAACGGAACCGCCGGGGCACCCTGGGCGATCGCCGTCAGCATGTGACGGGCGTGCGGCGCGGTCAGGCGCCGGTTCGGATCGACCGTCAGGAAGCCGCGGATCACGTCGGCCAGCGCCGGCGAGGCCTGCCGCAGCACCGGCGGCTCGTTCATGACCGCGTGCAACGTCGACGCGGTGGACGTGCGTTCGAACGGGCTGACACCTTCGACCGCGTGCGCCATCGTGACGCCGAGCGCCCACAGGTCCGACGCCGGCGAGGCCTCCCAGCCGTGGAGCCGGTCCGGCGACATGTACGCGGGCGAGCCGACGATGCCGCCGTTGTGCGTGAGCCGCGGGTCGTCCGTCGCCTGCGCGATGCCGAAGTCCGTGAGCTTCACGGCCCCGTCCGGACGCACCATGATGTTGCTGGGCTTGACGTCCCGATGCACGATGCCCGCCGAGTGCGCGGCCTCCAGCGCGCCGAGCACCTGCAACGCGACGCCCGCCATCCAGGTCGAGTCGCGCGGGCCGTGCTTCTGCACGATGGTGGCGAGGTCGAGCGCGTCGACGAGCTCCATCGCGAGGTAGGTGCGGTCGTTCTCGCGGACGATGTCGTAGACCGTGACCACGGCAGGATGGTTCAGCCGGCCCGCCGTGCGCGCCTCGCGGAGCATGCGCTCCTCGAGCACGTGGCGTTCCTCGGCGGCGATGCCCTGCGGCGGGTGCAGCTCCTTGAGCGCGACCGCGCGGCCGAGTACCTGGTCCTGAGCACGCCACACGACACCCATCGCACCCCGGCCGAGCTCGGCGAGCAGTGCGTAGCGGTTGGCGACGAGTCGCTGTTGCTGCACGGACTTCCCTTCCGGACGCCCCCGGCTTCCCTTTTGGTCACCCCCAGCTGGCGGCGAGCATAGCCATGAGCCGTGTGAGCGCTCTCGCCATGGTCACGTGTGTCAGCTGACAGAGGTTCACCGCAAACGCCGAACGACCCTGGAGCAACGTTGCTCCAGGGTCGTTCGCAGTGGTCAGACGATCAGGCGCCTTCGGCCGCCAGGTCGTCGTCGTCCATGTCCTTGCCGCCGTTCGCCGGCTTCGGGCCGCCGTTCTTGCGGGTGCGGCGCTGCGGGCGCGGCAGGGCGGTGGGCGGCGGGGGCGGGGTGGGCGAGCCGCCGCCGAGGATGAGCTCGGCGAAGGTGGCCATGGCCTCGTCCAGCTGGCCGCCGATGCGCAGTTCCGACTCCTGGTTCGACTTGCGGACCAGGGACTGCAGCGCGTCGGCGTCCGGGCGGGCGCCGACGGTCTCGGCGACCTTGGACAGGCTCGCGTCGACGGAGCCACCGAGCTCGGAGATGCGGGTGGCGAAGCCGTCCTCGACCTTGTCGAGGCGGTCCGTCATGGTGTCGAGCTTCGAGGTGACCTGCTCCAGGCGGCCGGCGAGGGCCTCCAGGCGGTCCGCCGAGTCGACCTGGTCGCGGGACTGCTCGATCGCCGCGTACAGGGCGGTGCGGGCCTCGTCGAGCTTGCCGCCCACGACCTCGCGGGTGTCGGCGACGGCCGTCGCGAGCTCGGTGCGGGTCTCGGCCAGCGAGCCGGCGAGCGAGTCGCGCGTCTCGGCCAGGGAACCGACGAGGGAGTCGCGGGTCTCCGCCACGACACCGGCCAGTTCGCCGCGGGTCTCCGCCACGGCGCCGGACAGCTCGGTGCGGGTCTCGGCGAGCGACGCCGCCAGCTGGTTGTGGTTGCCGGTGAGGGTGGACGTCAGCTTGTCGCGGCTGTCGGCGATCGCCCCGGCCAGCTCCCCGCGGCTCTCGGCGATGGCGGTGGTCAGCTCGGTGCGGGCGGCGGCGAAGGCGTCACGCTGCTCGTCGGCGCGGCCGTGCACGCTCGAGAACGACTCGGCGAGGATCTTCTGCAGGGCCTCACGGGTGCCGTCGAGGTGCTCGTGCACGCCCTCGTCCACCTCGTCGAGACGGCCGCGCAGCGCGGCTTCGAGGGCCTCGACGCGCTCGCGCAGCGGGTTGGTGACGGCGGCCGGGATCGCGTCGACCTTGCCGTCCTGCTTGTCCAGGTGGCCGTCGAGGTCGTCGATGCGCTTGTGGATGCTGGAGAGCTTGTCCTCCAGGCCGTCCATGCGACCGGCGACGCCTTCGAAGCGGCCGGCGACGCCGTCGAGGCGGCCGTCCAGCTGGGCGAAGGGCTTGGCGAGCTTGTCCACCAGGGCGTCGACCGCGCGACCGATGTCGGCGACGGCGTTGTCCTGGGCCTCCAGCTTGGCGAGGGCCTCGTCCAGGCGCTCAGCGAGAACGCTGACCTCGGTGCGGTCCGGCAGCTCCGACAGGCGCTTGCGAACCGAACCCAGCGACTCCAGAGGCGACATCCGGGCGTGGATCTCGTCCAGCGCGTCAAAGATCTGCTGCTGCTCGCTCTCACGGATCTCCGCGGCGCGCGTGAGCATGTTGCGCATCCGATCGAAGGACATCGTGGAGTTGTTGTTCTCTGTCACGGCTGAGTGCCTTCGTCCAGGGGAGGGGGAGACCACGGGAGCCTATCCGCGTCACGGGACGTCGCTGTACCACCCCTGCCAGAGAACGGCCGGGTACGGATGGGCAACTAACCCGATCAGGCTACCTGACTACTCTCAACGCCAAGTTACCGCCTGGAAGCAGGCAGTAACGCCCGATGATGTTCCTACCTTGGGGTGACTCAAGCCTCGCATTGGTTGCAGAAAGTTGCTGATCACGGATCTGCAACGACGTTGTACCGACAAATGATCATATCGTCGGCAAGATCATTTCGGCCAGCACTGAAGCGGCGTGTCGCCTGGAGTAACGTGTAGCAATGTCCACGCCGCTTACCTTGGAGACCATCCGCAGCGCGCCGAAGGTGCTGTTGCACGACCACCTCGACGGTGGCCTCCGCCCGCAGACGGTGATCGAACTCGCCGATGCCTCCGGCTACCAGGGCCTGCCCACCACAGACGCGGGCGTCCTTGGCGGCTGGTTCCGCGACAATGCCAACTCCGGCTCGCTCGTGCGCTACCTCGAAGGTTTTGCCCACACGTGCGGTGTCATGCAGGACGAGGCCGCCCTCGTCCGCGTCGCCGCGGAGGCCGTGGAGGACCTGGCCGCGGACGGCGTCGTGTACGCCGAGATCCGGTACGCCCCCGAGCTGAACACCGACAAGGGCCTCTCGCTGGAGCAGGTCGTCGAGGCCGTCCAGGAGGGCTTCCGCCTCGGTTCCGCCCGTGTCGCCGAGACCGGCCGCAAGATCCGCGTCGGCACCCTGCTGTGCGCGATGCGCCAGAACGAGGGCTGGCTGCGCATCGCCGAGCTCGCCGTCCGCTACCGCGACCTCGGCGTCGTCGGCTTCGACATCGCGGGCCCCGAGGCCGGGTTCCCTCCCACCAGGGGCCTCGACACGTTCGAGTACCTGCGCCGGCAGAACGCGCACTTCACCATCCACGCCGGTGAGGCGTTCGGCCTGCCGTCCATCTGGGAGGCGATCCAGCACTGCGGCGCCGAACGGCTCGGCCACGGCGTGCGGATCGTCGACGACATCAAGGTCTCCGGCGACGGCACCGTCCAGCTGGGACGGTTGGCCGCCTACGTCCGCGACCGCCGCATCCCGCTGGAGATGTGCCCGACCTCCAACCTGCAGACCGGTGCCGCGCCGACGCTCGCCGAGCACCCGATCGGCCTGCTCACGAAGCTGCGGTTCCGCGTCACCGTCAACACCGACAACCGCCTGATGAGCGACTGCTCGCTCTCCAGCGAGTTCGCCGCGCTGGTCGAGACGTTCGGCTACGGCTGGGCGGACCTGCAGTGGCTCACGATCAACGCCATGAAGTCGGCGTTCATCGGGTTCGACGAGCGGCTGGCGATCATCAACGAGCTGGTCAAGCCGGGTTACGCGGCGCTCACCGGGTAGCCCACGCGCTCTCGTCGACCGGGCTGAGCTTGAGCAGCGGCTCCCACCACGCGCGGTTGGCCGCGTACCAGCGGATGGTGTCCCGGACCCCGGCTTCGAAGCCGATCTCCGGGCGCCATCCGAGCTCGCGGCCGATCCGCGACGAGTCCAGCAGGTAGCGCCGGTCGTGGCCGGGCCGGTCGGCGACGATCTGCTTGCGCGAGAGCGGCAGCCCGAGCTCGTCCAGCACGAGGTCGGCGATCTGGTCGACGCTCGCCTCCACGCCGGTGCCCACGTGATAGGTCCGGCCGACGACGCCGTCCCGCAGCACGGCATCGATCGCCCGGCAGTGGTCCAGCACGTGGATCCACTCGCGGCGGTTCTCGCTTGACGCGTAGACGGGCAGTTGCCCGCCGTTCAACGCGCGGGTCGTGAACAACGGCAGGACGGTCTCGGGGAACTGGTTCGGGCCGTAGTTGTTGGCGCAGTTGGTGATCGTCACCGGCAGGTCGAACGTCTCGAAGTACGAACGCACGGCGTGGTCCGCTCCGGCCTTCGACGCGTTGTAGGGCGTGCGCGGCCGGTACGGCGACTCCTCGTGGAATGCCTCGGTGGCGTCCAGGGCGAGATCCCCGTACACCTCGCACGTCGACACGTGGTGAAACCGTTGAACGCCCGCGCGACGGCATGACTCCAGCAACGCCTGTGTGCTCAGCACGTTCGTGCGGAAGAAACGGCCGGGATCCAGCACCGCGAGGCTGTTGTGCGATTCGGCCGCGAAGTTCACCACGACGTCGACGCCCTCGACATCGGCGGCAGCGATGTCCGCGTGCACGAACGGCACGTCGGCGGGCAGGTTCGTGCGGGTGCCGCGGTAGGTCAGCGCGTCGAGGGCGATGACCTCGTCCGCGGGGTGTTCGCGCAGCCAGTAGCGGGTGAAGTGCGAGCCGATGAACCCGGCCGCACCGGTGACGAGCACGCGCATGGTCAGTCCTCCGAGGGAATCGCGGCGACGCCGGGAGGTTCCGCGCCGGGCCAGCCGCGGAACTCGACCTCCAGCTGGAACCGGTGGCCCAGGTAGTGGTGCTCGGACAGGGCGATCGGGTGCTCCGCGGCGTCCAGGGCGATGCGGCGCACCAGCAACACCGGCGTGGCGGCCGTGACGCCGAGCAGGGAACCGAGGTCGCCCGCGGCGACGGCGGCGATGCTCTGCCGGACGACGGTGATCTGGTTCCCGTTGCGGCGCAACGTCTCCCACGTGCCGGGCGACTCGGCGTCGGCGCGGCTGACCGGTGCGGCCAGCGCCAGGGGCACCCACTCCGTCACGACGTCCAGCGGCGTGTCGCCGGTGCGGCGCAACGAACGCACGCGCAGCATCTCGCCGACGCCCAGCGTCGAGGCGACACCGGCCGAGGCCTCGCGGTAGCCGTACTCGAGAACGGTCCGCACCAGCGAGACGCCGGCTTCGGCGACGGCCGACTGCGCGTGCTGGAACGTGCCGAGCGCCAGAGGCTGCGCGAACGACACCACGTACCAACCGGCGCCTTTCCGTGACGCCAGCAGGCCTTCGTCGCGCAGTTGCTCCAACGCGCGGCGCACGGTCACGCGGCTGACCTCGTAGCGGCGGCCGAGTTCGGCCTCGCTCTCCAGGGCGCCGCCGGGGCCGTAGTCGCCGAGCGTGATGCGTTCCCGCAGTTCGGCGGCGAGGCGCTGCGACCGAGAACCTGTCATAAATCTGTATCATACAGGTGACGCAAACGGTGCCAACGAAAACGGGCCACCCCGAACAGGGATGGCCCGCTTCTCGCGACAGAAGGCTCAGTTGGTGTTGAGCCGGTCCTCGAAGTTCGCCTGCAGCGTGCGGAACGCGGCCACCTCGGCGTCGTACGGGGCGGACGGCGCGAGACGCGTCGGGTCCGGCGACACGACGAACGACACGAGCCAGCCCAGCGACTCGGACGAGCCGAGCGCGTCCTTCACGGACTCGTCGTCGGCCCACTCGCCCGCGTCCTCGAACAGTTCGACGGCGAGGTCGAGCTGCTGCGGGTCGAGGGCGTCGGGGCCCTCCTCCATGTCCTCGGCGATGCCGGTCAGCACGTAGACGTTGTCGTCGCTCACCTCGACGTCGAGCTCGCCCGCGGTGGCCTTGACCTTGATGTCGTTCCAGGTCTCGACCTCGGCCAGGTCGTGCTCGTCGTTCTCGGCGACGAAGCGGCTCAGGCCGCGCTGCGAGGTGAAGACCTCGATCTTGCCGCGGCGGCCCAGGAACACCGGGTCGTCGCCGAGGTAGCAGCGCAGCGTGTAGAACTCGCCCGCCGACGTGATGATCTTGATCGGGTCGACGCCGACCTCGGCCCAGAAGCCCGTGGGCTCGGCCTTGTCCTCGTCGCCGGACTCGTCCGGGGAGTCGACGGCGGCAGCGGCCGTCGCGGCCTCCAGCGCGGCGAGCTCCTCCTGGGCGACCGAGAGTTCCTTCTCGGGGACCTCCGGCGTGTTCACCACGCTGTCGATCGCGTCGAGGACCTCGTCCCACTTCTCGGAGACGACCTCGGACAGCTCGCCCCACAGCTTGCCGCCGTCACGGCCGCTGAACGGCAGCGTGCCCTGCGGCAGCAGCGAGAAGCCCTCGGCGCTGTCGAGCACCTCGTGGACCTTCTCCAGGTCGCAGACGTCCGCGAGAGCGCGCACGATCGCGATGACGTCGGCGAGCTCACCGATCGTCCAGGTGTCCGGGTCCTCCGCGACGAGCTCGGGCACGCCGACGAGGTCGAACTGGTGGTTGTCGTCCGGCGAGAGGTCCGCGACGCCCAGCGACGGCACGACCGGCCACGCGGGGTGATCGGTCAGATCGTGCTCCTCGGCGGTGCGGACGAAGGCGGCGAGGTGCGCGGCGTCGGGGAAGACGAACAGGTCTTCCTCGTCACCGAGGAACGCCTCCCACTCCTCGCCCTTCTCGCGCCAGCGGGGTGCCCACAGCGTGACTACGTCACCCTGCGTCAGCCCCAGCTCGATGGGGACGATGTCCTGCGCCATCCTGACCTCCCGGTCACGCCTGCCTGATGCCGTCGACGAGCCTAACGGTGCTGATCACCGGCGCCACAAGGGGTTCTCGAAGAAAGCGTCTTCGTCTGGATCCTCGACGCGCGGCGACCTCTGCCTGCGCTCCGGTGGTGCCTGCTCAGCAGGGTCTTTGGGGGGCACGACCGGGTTCCAGGTCGATCGAAAGGGTGAGTCGCCGGCGATGGACTCGACGTCGATCGCCATTCCGTCACCCAGTGCCAGTGCCATCTTGTTGAAGCTGGCCTGCACGGCCGCGTTCGTGGCGAGCTGGACGGTCTCGGTGACGACCTGCCCGACCGCCTGCGCGCCCTGGCCCAGCAGCGCCGGGTGCAGGTGCAGGGCCTTGATCTCGCCCTTCGGCGACGCCGTGACCATGCACAGCCCGTTCGGGTGCTCGGTGGTGGCGGTGAGGGCGCCGATCTCGCGCTGGAGCTGCTCGGTGGCCCGCATCCGTTCCTCGTTCACCGCTGCCACCCGAAGTCGTCCTCGTCCTGACCGCGTTCGACACCCAGCGCGGTGAGCTCGCGCGGGTCGACCACGCGGTCCAGCGTCTGGTGCAGGCGGGTGTTCGCGGTGCGCTGGGCCTTGTCGGCGACGCGCATGATCTCGGCGGCGAGCCCCTGCGGGCCCATCCGCAACGCGGCCGGGCTCACCGAGATCTGCCGCGGTGGACCGCCGGGCGTGGCGACCACGGTCACCGCACCGTCCGGAGAGGACGCTCGTCCTGTGATGGGACCACTGCGCGTGACGTGCTCCGACACCGCCTGCTCGACATCGCGCACCTTCCGCGCGGCGCGCTGGACGTCGTCGTCCACTCCGATCACCCCCTGTTGTGGACAGTGTGCCGCATTCCAGGATCTTCGGCGGCGGGCTGTGACAACGTGGTGAGTTCGGCCGCGTCTAGCCCGTGGGCCGGTAGAAGCCGTAGAACGACATCCCGCTGTTCGTCGTGCGGATCGGCTGCACCTGCACCGGGTCGCCGGCCTCGACCATCTGGCCGTTGCCGATCACCATCGCCACGTGCCCGTCCCACACCACGAGGTCGCCGGGCAGCAGCTGGTCCGCCGGCACCGAGGCGCCCATCGCCTGGGACGAGGCCGGGCGCGGGATGTCGAACCCGGCGCCGCCGTACGCCCACTGCGTGAGGCCGGAGCAGTCAGTGCCCTGGGGCGGGTTCGCGCCGCCCCACACGTACGGGGTGCCCAGGGCGGACAACGCGTTGCGCACGGCCTTGGCCGCGGTCTCGTTCGGTGCCTCGGCGCTGCTGCCGTCCGGCAGGTTCACGCCGACGCCCTCACCGGGCTGCGGCGGGATCGCGACGGGCAGGCGCGGACCGGAGCCGCCGCCACCTCCACCGCCGCCCGATCCTCCGCCGCCACCGCCGCCCGAACCACCGCCGCCGCCACCACCGGAACCGTTGCCGGAGTTGGAGCTGGGACCGGACTCCTGCTTCTTGGTGTCGGAGGCGCCGGCCGTCGAGGTGGTGCCCTCGTCGCCGCCGAGCGGGTCGCCGAGCTTCGCCAGTGCGCCCGCGTCCGGCTTCTGCAGGGCGTTGAGCTGCCCGACGAGCTGCGTGAGCTGGTCGCGCACCTTCTGCAGTTCGGCGGTGGTCTTGCTCTGGTAGCCGGAGGCCATCCCGGCGAGGTCGGCGACGGCCGCCAGCACCACGCCCGGCCCGGCCACGAGGGACAGGGCGAGCGCGGCGGCGAGCTTCGGGGTCGCCTTGGACGTGAACTCGTCGATGAGGCCCTGGATCGCGGTGCGCCCGCCGGTCACCGCGGTCACGCCGGTCGAGGCCGCGGTTTTGATCGCGGAAGCGTTGGAGGACAACAGGTTCGTGGCCGAGGCGAAGGTCGAGACGCGGCCGGTGAAGGCGTTCGCCTTGTCGCCGGACCACGTGTTCAGCACCGCGGTCGAGGCCGAGGCGTGCCGCGTGCCGAGGTCGGTCATCGCGGTCTGGGCACGGCCGAAGGCGTCACCCGCACGCGTCGCGCCGCCCGTGTCACCGTCGAGCTTCGCGAGGTTCTCCTTCATGGGCGCGATGAACTGGCTCAGCAGCCCCTCGACGCTCATACCTGCGCCGCCTTGTTGATCGACGCCTTGTTCGCGTCTTCCTGCGCGATGTAGGCCTCGCGGGCCTTCGAGACCGCGGTGCCGAGACCGGCGAGTCCCGTCGACGCGGCCTTCAGCGCGTCGAGCTGTGCCTGCGCGGCCGCCTGGAACGCGGCGTTGAGCCCGACCTCGTTGCCCAGCTTGCCGAAGCAGTCGCCCGGCAGGCTGGTCGTGCCGCTCAACGTGCCGGTGCCGACCGTGCCGACCTCGCTCGCCAGACCGCTCACGGCCGACGCGTATCCGGTCAAGGCGTCGAGGTCGACCTTGAGACCCTTTTCCGCCATCTGAAAGCTCTTCCCCCAGTAGTGACCTGTTCGCGTCGATCCTGCCCCGATGGGCGGTACCTCGCCCGTCGTTCCGCCAAGATCATGGAACGGTGGGTGTGATCGAGCACTGGAACCGGATCCTGGCATGGCTGGCGGAGCACGCTCCGGCCACCCGCGCCGTGTTGCGTCCGAGGTATGACGCGCTACCGGATCTTCGGGTTCCGATCGATCTACAGCTGTGGTGGAGCGTCTACGGCGGCACCGAGGAGGGGCTCTTCGCCGAGATCCTGCCGCCCTTCTACACGCCGCTGGGCGCCGACCGCGCGTTCGTGCTCAGGGAGACCCACGTGAGCAAGCCCGTGGACTCCTCCGAGGCGGGCGCGCCGACCAGCGGGTTCCACCCCGAGTGGCTCCCCATCGCGTTCGACGGCACCGGCGACGTGCTCGCGGTCGACCTGCGGCCCGGCGTGCTGCGCGGCTGCGTGGTCGAGTGGGACCAGGAGCGCAACGAGATGGTCAAGCCGGAGTGGACGTCGATCCTGGAGATGTTCGACCAGGTCGCGACGGCCCTGGAGACGCGCAGCGCGGTCGGGCACTGCCTGCCGGAGGTCAACACGGCGGGCGAACTGGGCTGGCGGACCAACTAGTGGCGCGACCCGGAACGTCGGCGAGGTAATCCACGCTCAGCAGGGCGCCTCGCGGCGCCGCCCCCACGCCCCCGTACAACCAGTACGACGACGTGGGGGCGACACCACGATGCACCCGTCTGACCGCGAATTCCCCCGGCAACGTCCCGGGCCACACCACTAGAGGCCATGACCAGGTGAAGGGCCCGGCGGCGAGCGTCACCTCACGCCGCCGGGTGCACGTGGGGTCAGACGAGTCCTGAAACGCCGAGGTACACGTCGCGGGCCGACCCGAAGGAGTTCGCCAGATCGCTGGAGGGCACGGACTGGCTTCGGCCGAAGCACACCGACCACGAGTTCCCCGCGACACCGGACGACGGGCATTCCCAGATGCCGAGCTGGCCCCTGCCCTGGGTCCACAGGTCCACCATCGCCGTCGTGGAGAAGAGGCCGGGCCGGTTGTTGCGCACGATCACCGCGCCCTGCGCCGAGCCCCCGCTGGACGACCTGATCGCGCACACCTGCGCGAGGACGTCGGTCCCGATCGTCTTGCTGCCGGCGCAGGCCCACGTGTGGGGACTGGACGTGATCGGGTTCGTGTTGCCGTACGCCTTCCAGCTGCCCGCCGCGGCCGAGGCGGGGCTCACCGCCATCGCGGTCAGGCCGAGAAACGCGGCGATGACGGCGATCGTTCGCTTGGCTCTCATGCGGCCCAGCATCCACACGACCCTTGCAGACTTTCTGGAATCCGCAGGTCAGCGCACGCTGGCGAGCTCGCGCTGCGGCACGGCGGCGGCCTTCACTCGGGCGTAGACCTTCACGGCGGCCAGCGCGCCGAGCCAGCCGAGCGCGGTGCCGGTGGTGTTCGTGATCAGGTCGTCGACGTCGAAGATCCGGTTCGCCCACAACAGCTGCGAGCCCTCGATCAGCAGCGAGACGCCGTAACCGATCAGCGCGGCCTGGCCGATCGTGCGCCCGCCCCAGAACATCAGCATCGCGCCGAGCGGCACGAACAGCAGCACGTTCAGCGTCATCTGGTCGAACGCGATCTGCCCGTCGCGGAACGTGTCGGCGATCCACTGGAACGGGACCAGCTGCACGGACTGGCGCGGAGCGACGGTCTGCAACGGCAGGAACGTCGCCGCGAACAGCATGCTCGCGTAGACGGTGATGGTGGCGTTGCGGAATGTCAGCTGACGGAACAGCAGCTGCGGGAGCAGGAAAACGACCGAGAGGAAAACGCCCCACTGGATGCTCGCGAGCTGTGCATTCGTCATGAATCAAAGGTATGAAAATGGCCCTCCGCGCACATCGCGCTGAGGGCCAGTTCCACTCTCGTACTTCCGGCCGAGTACTACTCCGCCGCGTAATCCCTCGGGCTGATGCCACGTAGTACCGGACCGCACGCCAAGGCTGCTACCAGCGCGACCGTGATGCCCACGCCCACCGGGGCGACGACCCACGGCGTGATCGGCATTTCGCCGTGCCCCACCAGTCCGCGCGCCAGAGTGAGCAATCCGAGGCCCACGACAATTCCCGCACCGCATGCCGCGATTGTGACGGCGAACACCGGAAGCATCACTTCTCGGCGCAAAGCGTGAGCCAGCACACGAATCGGAGTGCCTGCCGCGATCAACGCGCCGAAAGTGCGCCTGCGGTCGATCACCGACCCGGCCGCGGCCACCGCCGCGCCGATGCCGCCGAGCACCGCCGCGATGGAGAGGCCGATGATCGTGGCCCGCTGCAGATCCGCCATCAACGTGTCGCCGTACAGGCCCCGCTGCTCCCCGTCCGTGAGCCGCACGCCGGGCAACGTGCCGATCAGCGCGGTCTGCACGGCGTCGCGGTTCTCGGCCGTCGTCGGCACACCGACCATCGACACCTCACCGGCGATCGACGGCAGCAGCTCCCTGTCGATGACCGCGTCCACCTGGCCGCCTGCCTCGAAGGGCCGCGTCTCGTACTTCTCCGGCAGCTTCGCGGTCAGGTCGTCCAGCCCGCTCGGCTTGAACTCGTCGCCCCCCAACGAGCGGGACGAGTACACGGCAGGTCCCGGCTGACAGGTGAGGCCGGTCAGCACCTTCGCGATCTCCGCGCACTGCCCGACGATGACGTACCTGCTGTGGTTGCCGCTCTTCACCGTGCCGTCCAGCATCGTGACGATCGGCGCCGAGGTCGTCAGCCGCAACGGCGTGACGTCGTGCGTCACCTGGTCCGCCACGATCGCGTTCTCGTTCCAGGTGCTGTCGCGGTAGGGGACCTGGCTCTCCAGGCCCGGCAGCATCGTGAGCGCCATCGAGCCGGTGAAGACCGCGATCACGACACCCGCCGAGCCGCGGAACGCCGCCACCGGGTCACCGGAGAGCCTGCGTCCGGCCAGCAGCGTCGAAGGCTTACGCCAGCGCCCGACGAAGAACCTGCCGACCCACGCGGTCATCACGGGTCCCGCCAGCACCAGCGCGACCGCCACCGCGCCGAGGCCGACGAGCGCCACGGTTGATTCGCCGGCCTCCTGCGCGTACATGATCCCGAGGAAGAACACGCCCAGCGCACCGGCGATCGTCAGCAGCCGCCACGACCGGACCTTGCGCCGCTCCTGCGTGGCGAGCGGCTGGTTCACCACGCGCCTCAGCCCCATGATCGCCGCACCGATGACGAGCAGGGGCGCGAGCACGGCCACCGCCGCCACGACCGCGGGCTCCGGCACGAAGTCGCCGGGATACCAGGTGCCGCCCTCCCACGGGATTCTCGCGGTGAGGTGGCTGAACGGCTGTGCCAGCAGCAACCCCAGCGCGCTGCCGACGACCGCGCCCACCGCCGTCTCGATCGCGGTCATCACGACGACCTGCCGCGGCGACGCTCCGGCGAGCCTGAGCGCGGCGAGGCGCCGTTCCCGTTTCGCCGCGGTCAGCCGGGCGGCCGACGCGACCAGCACCAGGCACGGCACGACCAGCACCACGAGCCCGACGCGGGTGAGGAGGTAGAGCATTCCCTTGTAGTCGTCGCGGTACGAGCCGCTGCTACCTACCAGACCTGGTGCCGGGAATCCGTTCCGGACCTCCTCGTGACCGATGATCGCGACGAGCTCTCCGGGGAACTTGAGCGCCTCCGGGCCGAGTTCGGCGATCTGCCTGCCGGGGAAGCGGTTGCCGAGCTTCTCCGCGGGGGTGCTGCGGACCAGGTCCGCGAGGGCGGGGGACAGCAGCACCTCGCCCGCCTCCGGGAACCGGGTGATACCGGCGGCGACCTCGATGTGGCCCTGGAACTGGTGCCTGCGCGCGACGTCGAACCGTTGGACCAGCTTGCCGTCGTAGGAATCCAAGTTCTTCGCAACGGAAATGGCTTCTCTGTCGTGCTGGCCCAGCACGTCGCGCCACGCCGTGCGGTCGGCGCGCGCCTGCAGGCCGTTCGGTGCGGCGAGGAGCCACAGCACCAGCGACACCGCGATCATCACGCCGAGTGCGACCAGCACGGTCGCGACCTGGCTGCGGCGGTCCCTGCGCAGCACCGCGAGAGCGATCCTCACGCGGACACCCCCGTGTTGATCCCCTGGGCGATGCGCCCGTCCTGGATCTCGACGACACGCAGCGCCCGGTCCGCGATCGCCTTGTCGTGCGTGACGATGACGACGGCCGCGCCGGTCTCCTCCGCGGCCTGCAGGAGCGCGGTCATCATCTCCTGGCCGGTGCGCGTGTCGAGGGCGCCGGTCGGCTCGTCCGCGAAGATCACCCGCGGCCTGTGGGCGAGGGCCCGCGCGATCGCGACGCGCTGAGCCTGCCCGCCCGAGAGCTGGCTCGGCAGCCGCTTCTCCAGGCCCTGCAGACCGAGCCGCGCGAGCCACAGCCTGGCCGCGCCGAGCGACTCCTCGCGTGAGCCGCCGGCGAGCAGCATCGGCAGCGCCGCGTTCTCCTCGGCGGTCAGCTCGGCCACGAGCATCCCCGACTGGAAGACGAACCCGAACGCCGTGCGCCGCAACGCGCTGCGTCCCGTCTCGTTCAGTTCGCCGATCGCGCGCCCGTCGAGGAACACCTCGCCGCCGTCGGCGCGCAGGATGCCGGACAGCACGTGCAGGAGCGTCGTCTTGCCGGATCCGGACGGACCGACGACCGCCAGCACGTCCCCGGCCTTGATGTCGATGTCCACCCCGGCGAGCGCGTGCACGTCGCCGTAGGTCTTGACCAGGCCACGAGCGGCCAGAACCGAATTCATGTCCTCAAGGTGCCGTGCGCGGAGCCGTAAAACCTCAGCCTTGACGACACACCGGATCAGCCGGATGACCGAGGCCGTAGAGGTGTGGTGGTCCTACCGTTGTCTCCCGTGGACAGTCATCGGGGCCAATGGCCGATCGCCGCCGTTCTCGCCTTGCTGATGCTCGGCGAGCTCCTTCTGATGAGCGGGGGAGGCAGCGCCGAGGCGCTCGTGTGGCTGTTGAGCGTGCCGGTGTGCATCGTGGCCGTCACCTCGTTCAAGTCGCGTGCCTTCACGATCCCGGTGGCCGTCGCGTCGATCTTCGTGTCGTCGTTCGTCATCCGGACGTTCAGCGTGGACCTGCCGACGCTGCTGAGCCCGCTGACCGTCGCCGAGACCGCCGCGTGCCTGGTCATCACGGCGGTCGTCGTGCGGGAGGAACCGCGCCGGTCCGCGACGTGGTCGGTGGGCTCGCTGGTCGCCGTGAGCTTCTTCGCCGCCATCGTCCGCGACAACTGGATCTCCGGCAGCAACTACAACGAGATGCTCGGCTCGCTCGTCCTGGGCTTCACGGCCGTCGGCACAGGCCTGTACTTCCGCGCCCGCGACACCGAAGGCGGCCGCCTGATCGCCGCCGCCGTCACCGACGCGCAGAAGGAAGAACGCATCGCCCTGGCCCGCGAACTGCACGACGTCGTCGCCCACCACGTGACGGGCATGCTGGTGCAGGCCCAGGCCGCGCTGGAGGTCTCCGACGACGACCCGCACGCCGCCCACCGCCTGCTGCCCGGCATCGTCCGTTCGGGCACCGAAGCTCTGGGCGCGATGCGCCGCCTCGTCGGCACGCTGCGCCAGGGCGAGAACGACGCGGCCACCACCGACCTCGCCGCCGACGTCATCGCGGCCGTCGAACGCACCCGCGAACTCGGCTTCGAGACCCGCCTGCGCATCGACCTGCCCGACGACGTGGCCCCCGAGCTCGGCCGCTCGGTGTTGCGCCTGGTCCAGGAGTCGCTCACCAACGTGCACAAACACGCCGTGTCGCCCACCATGATCGACGTGGAGATCTCGCGGACGTCCAGTGGGGCGTTGCGCGTGATCGTGGCCGACGACGGTCAGCTGCACGAGCTGAACCAGGGTGGCTACGGTCTCGTAGGCATGCGTGAGAGGGTCGACCTGCTCGGCGGCCTGTTCTCGGCAGGCCCGCGTGAGAACGGCTGGCAGGTGCTCGCCGAGCTACCCCTGGAGAGGACGAAGTGATCTCGGTTCTCATCGCCGACGACCAGGAGATGGTCCGCGTCGGATTTCGGATGATCCTGGAGAAGCAGCCGGACATCACCGTCGTCGCGGACGTCCCCGACGGAATCGCGGCCGTCACCGCCGCCCGTGAGCTCAAGCCCGACGTGGCGTTGCTGGACATCCGCATGCCGGGGCTCGACGGGCTCGAGGTGACCAAGAAGCTGTCGCCGACCACGAAGGTCGTCGTGGTGACGACGTTCGACCTGGACGAGTACGTCCACACGGCGCTGGAGAACGGGGCGTCCGGGTTCCTGACCAAGGATGCCGGTCCGGCGTTGCTCGTCGAGGCCGTCCGGGCCGCGGCCGCGGGGAACGCGCTGATCTCGCCCCAGGTGACCGTGCGGATGCTGGAGCACTTCGCCCGGCCCGCCCAGCGGCCCGACCTGTCGTTGCTGACGGCTCGGGAGCAGGACGTGGTCCGGGAGGTGGCTCGTGGCCTCAGCAACCAGGAGATCGCGTCGTCGCTGTTCCTGTCGCTGTCCACGGTGAAGACCCACCTGGCGTCGGTGCAGACGAAGCTGAACGTGCGCAACCGCGTCGGGATCGCCTCGTGGGCGTGGAGGGCAGGGCTGGTGCACTCGTGAGCGAGCAACCGGGATCCGAGTTCCCGCGCGCCATCGGCAAGGTCGCCAACCGTGAGCTGGTCGCGAACGGGTACACGACGTACGACTCGCTGACCGAGGCGTCGGCGAGGACGCTGCTGCAGATCCACGGCATCGGCCCGAAGGCCGTCAGGATCCTGGGGGAGGAGCTGGCGGCGCAGGGCAAGGCCTACGCCGCCGACTAGGTTCCCTAGACACCCATCGGATGCCAGACCGTCTTCGTCTCCAGGTACGCGCGCAGGCGGGACATGTCCGGCGTGACCGCGAAGTCCTCGTTCTGCTTGTTGCGCAGCACGCGCTTCACGGTGCCCGCCGCCGACCGCTCCAGGTCCGCGCGGATCGACTCCGGCGCCCCGGTCAGGTCCAGCGCGTTCACGTCGCCGTGCGAGGCGAGCCACGGGGCGATCTCCGCCGTGCGGCCGGTGATGATGTTGACCACGCCGCCGGGGACGTCACTCGTGGCCAGCACCTCGGACAGCGTGATGGCGGGGAGCGGGCGGTCCTGCGAGGTGATGACCACGCACGTGTTGCCGGAGGCGATCACCGGTGCGATCACCGAGATCAGGCCCAGCAACGACGACTGCTGCGGGGCCAGCACGGCGACCACGCCCGTCGGTTCCGGGGTGGAGAACGAGAAGTACGGGCCCGCCACCGGGTTCGAGGAACCCAGCACGGCCGCGATCTTGTCGGTCCAGCCCGCGTACCAGACCCAGCGGTCGATGGCGGTGTCCACGAGGGACTGCGCCTTCTTCGCCGGGACGCCCTCCGAGGTGGCGACCTCGGCGATGAACTGCTCGCGGCGGCCTTCCAGCACCTCGGCCACCCGGTACAGGACCTGGCCCCGGTTGTAGGCCGTGGTGCCGGACCAGCCCGCGAAAGCCTTGCGGGCGGCGGAGACCGCGTCCCGGGCGTCCTTGCGGGAGCCCTGGGCGGCGTTCGCGAGGAACGTGCCCTTCGCGTCCGTCACCGGGTAGCTGCGGCCCGACTCGGAGCGCGGGAACTTGCCGCCGATGTAGAGCTTGTAGGTCTTCGCGACCGTGATGCGATCAGACATCGAGGTAGGCCTCCAGACCGGTGCGGCCGCCCTCACGGCCGAAGCCCGACTCCTGGTATCCGCCGAACGGGGCGGTCGGGTCGAAGCGGTTGAACGTGTTGGACCAGACGACGCCGGCGCGCAGGCGTTGTGCCATCCAGAGAATGCGCGAGCCCTTGTCGGTCCAGACACCGGCGGACAGGCCGTACGGCGTGTTGTTCGCCTTGGCCACGGCCTCTTCCGGCGTGCGGAAGGTCAGGACGGACAGGACCGGGCCGAAGATCTCCTCGCGGGCGATGCGCATCGCCTGCGACACCCCGGAGAAGACGGTCGGGGCGAAGAAGAAACCCTTGTCCGGCAACGGGCACGAGGACGTCCAGCGGGTCGCGCCCTCGGCCTCGCCCGACTCGGTCAGCTCCTTGATCTTGGTGAGCTGCTCGCGGGAGTTGATCGCGCCGACGTCGGTGTTCTTGTCCAGCGGGTCGCCGACCCGGAGCGTGCTGACGCGTGCGTGCAGCTTCTCGATCAGCTCGTCGGCGATGGACTCCTGGACCAGCAGCCGGGATCCGGCGCAGCAGACGTGGCCCTGGTTGAAGAAGATGCCGTTGACGATGCCCTCGACGGCCTGGTCGAGCGGCGCGTCGTCGAACACGATGTTCGCCGCCTTGCCGCCCAGTTCCAGCGTGAGCTTCTTCGACGTGCCCGCGAGCTGGCCCTGGATGACCTTGCCGACGTCGGTCGAGCCGGTGAAGGCGACCTTGTTGACGTCCGCGTGCCCGACCAGCGCGGCACCGACGTCACCGGCACCGGGGATGATGTTGACGACACCCGGCGGCAGGTCGCACTGCTGGATGATGTCCGCGAGCACCAGCGCGGTCAGCGGGGTGGTCTCGGCGGGCTTGAGCACGACCGTGTTGCCGCACGCCAGCGCCGGCGCGATCTTCCACGCGGCCATCAGCAGCGGGAAGTTCCACGGGATCACCTGGCCCGCGACGCCCAGCGGCTTCGGGTCCGGGCCGTAGCCCGCGTAGCCGAGCTTGTCCGCCCAGCCGGCGTGGTAGAAGAAGTGCGAGGCCGCCGTCGGGACGTCGACGTCGCGCGACTCCTTGATCGGCTTGCCGTTGTCGAGCGACTCCAGCACCGCGAGCTCACGGCCGCGTTCCTGGATCTGCCGCGCGATCCGGTAGATGTACTTGGCCCGCTCGGATCCGGGCATCTTCGACCACACGCGGTCGTAGGCCCTGCGCGCGGCCTTGACCGCGGTGTCCACATCGGACTCGCTCGCCGTCGAGACCTCCGCGAGCACCTCCTCGGTGGCGGGGTTGATGGTCTTGAGCGGCTCGCCGGAGCCCTCGACGAACTTGCCGTCGACGAACATCCGGTAGTTCGGCTTGAGGTTCGCGATGTCCCGCGACTCGGGCGCGGGTGCGTATTCCCACATGTCTTCAGTCCACCGTCACGTAGTCCGGGCCGCTGTAGTGGCCGTCCAACTGGGTCCGACGCTGCATGAGCAGGTCGTTGAGCAACGTCGACGCGCCGAACCGGAAGAGGTTCGGGTCGAGCCACTCCGGACCGGCCACCTCGTGCACGGCCACCAGGTACTTGATCGCGTCCTTGGTCGTGCGGATGCCACCCGCGGGCTTCACCCCGCGCAGCTCACCGGTCTGGTCCTTCCAGTCCCGCACGGCCTGCAGCATCACGTGCGTCACCGGCAGCGTCGCGGCGGGCTGCACCTTGCCGGTCGACGTCTTGATGAAGTCACCACCGGCCAGCAGCGCGAGCCACGACGCGCGGCGCACGTTGTCGTACGTCACGAGCTCGCCGGTCTCCAGGATGACCTTGAGGTGCGCGTCCCCGCACGCCTCCTTGATCTTGACGATCTCCTCGAACACCTGCCCGTACCGGCCGCTCAGGAACGCGCCGCGGTCGATCACCATGTCGACCTCGGCCGCGCCCTGCTCGACGGCGAACCGGGTGTCGGCCAGCTTGATGTCCATCGTGCTGCGGCCACTGGGGAACGCGGTCGCGACGCTGGCGACGTTGATGCCGGTGCCCACCAGGTCGTCGGCCGCCGTCTTCACCATGTCCGGGTAGACGCAGACAGCCGCGACCTTCGGCACGTCGGGCCGCTCGGGGTCGGGCCTGCGGGCCTTCGCGGCGAGGCTGCGCACCTTGCCGTGCGTGTCCGCGCCTTCGAGCGTGGTGAGGTCGACCATGCTGATCGCCAGGTCGATGGCGTACAGCTTGGAGGCCTTCTTGATGCTCCGCGTGCCGAGGCCCGCGGCTCGTTGCTCGACGCCGACCTGGTCGACGCCGGGGAGCCCGTGCAGGAAACGCCGCAGCGACGATTCGTCGCGCACGGCGTCAGCCAGGGCCGACGGCAGTGTCGTTGGAGCAGCCATGACCGCGAGTCTAAGCGGAATGGGACGCCCGTCCTAAGTGACGACGTTCGCCCAGCTCAGAGGGCAGGAGAGGCCGCCCTGACGGTCTGTTCGCCGCTCCTGCCGACGAGGACGATCGCGCCCAGGCGACCCAGTTCCTCGGAGTGCTCGGCGAACGCGTCGCGGGGCCGCCGCAGGCGCCCCGGCGCTCGCTTGGGCAACGCCCTGCCTGTACTGCCTACTCGTTCAAAACACAGTTCAAAACACAGCTCACTCCAGCAACTCGCGCAGGATGCCCTTCTTCTTTTTCTTGGGGCCCTTCACCTCCACGGCGCCCATGATCGCCAGTCCGGTGATCCGCACGGTCGGCGCGCCTGGGATGTGGCGGCGGCTCGGCAGCTGCTCCTCGAACGCGCCCATGAACCCGAACCCGTCGACCTTGACGTTGATGTCGTCGGGCACCCGGATCTCCACGCCGCCCCAGAACGCGAAGCAGCTGATCGTCACCTCGGCCTCGGCGAAGTTGGCGTGGGTCAGGTCGATCTCGATGCCGCCCATGATCGCGACGGCGTTGTGCATGCGCGGGACGACCCAGCCGCCCTTGCGGTTGACGCCCGACCAGAACGCCACCGACACCGCGCTGCCCGGCTGGCCGCCGATGCGGTCGCTCACCGCCGGCTGGTACTGCGGCACGGCGGGGGTCTGCGGCAGCCCGCTCAGCACCAGGTCCGCGGTGATGGGGACGAGTTCGCCGTACGTCTTCGCCGCGTAGACCGCCCCGAGCCGCTCGTCCAGTTCATGGATGTCGAGGCGGCCTTCGGCGGTCGCCTTGTGCAGCACCTGCGCGATCCGTTCCCGGTCCGCGTCCGAGGCGCGCAGGTGACTCTGGTCAGCCGGTACCAGCTCGTCGCTCACCCGATCGAGTCTAAAGCTCTCACTTGCGGTTCGGTGCGTACTTGACGGTGATCGCGAAAGCGATCAAGAGGAGTGCGGCGAGTGCCGCCGCGAGTGCGGGGCTGTAGCCCCACGCCAGCGGGAGCACACCGATCAACACAGCGAGTGACCCCGAAACACCCAGGATGACCAGCGGGGATTCACACAACTGCTGGACGGGCTTCTGTTCGATCGTCACCGTTCGTACCTCCGCGTCTCAACTGGCTATGAGACTCTTCGGAGTCGCTATGTCGATTCTTTACTCCCGGATCGGGTTGTGCGGCCCCCTGATCAGGTGGTCGTCGGAAGCCTCAACTCGAGTAGATACCCAGGTGATCGATGAGTTGGCGTGCGGCGTCGGCCAGCGAATTCGCTGTGGTGATCGCGGCTCGGCTTTCCGACGCTTCGACTTGCTCGCCGGGAAACGCGGGGTACTCCAGTTCGTTCCGCCGCCGTCGCAACGTGCCGAGTTGGGCAAAGGGGCCGCCGAACTGTTCGCGCGTCGCGTCCGACACCGCCAGATGTCCGCCGGCCTGTGTCGGCCGGAGCCCTTGCTGGGCAAGGAGAGCGGTACCGACGAACCGGGCCGCGTCAGAGGCGAGGATGAAGGCGGATTCAGGGTCGTCGTCGGCGATCTGCTTAGCCGTGTCGAGTCGGCGTTGTGCTTGGCGCAGCCACGGTTCCGCGACCGCTGCGGCACCGCTGATGCGTTCGAGTTGACGCTTCGCCAGCAGCGCGTCGATCATGGCAGCGCCTCTTGGCCACTTGGAATGCTCACGCCTGGATTTCGGCTGCACCCAAAGGAATCTTGACCACCGGTCGGGTGGAGATCTCCTGCAGCAATGCATCGTCCTGCGATCGGGTGGCCCAACGCCGAGCGCTCACGACTGTCGGGTTGACCGCCTTCGCGAGACGCTTCTCCGCACGATCGGCGGCGGCGTACACGTCCGCCCGATCGACTGGATCTTCGATCGACTCCACCACCATCACGTCGATGTCGTGCGGCTCGGGGCCTGGTTCGCCGTGCAGCCGTGCCGCCCACGAGCCGTAGATCAGGAGCTCGGCCACGCCGCGTAGCTCTCCGAACTCCTCGGTGACGATCTGCTGTGGGCCGAACGCCAGCTCGACCAGCCTGGTCAGGGGTTCGACGAGTGCGCTCGTGCCCGCCCGGACCAGCCTCGTCCTGCCCACCTGGCGCGACGCGAGGATCCCCGCCTGCTGCAGGCGTTCGACCTCGTTGTGGACACCACTGAGCGAGCCGCCGGCCCGTCTTGCGAGGTCGGTGAGCGAGAGTTCCTGGTCAGGGTTGAGCAGGAGGGCCGCGAGGATGCCTGCCTGCAGCTTGGACCGCAGGACGGGAAGCAGCGCGGGTGCGTTACTTCGCATAAACTGAAGATATCTTCGGTTTATGCGAAACGTCAAGTGGCCTCCGGTGCGATCTCGACACTCTCTGCTCGCCGTTGCTCTACGGAGTCGGCCGGCGCAGCGGCAGACCGGCCGCCCGGTAGATCGAGTCGATCACCGTCATGTTCTTCACCGCGTCGTCCGCGGTCGTCGGGAACGGCTTGCCGTGCAGCACGGCGTCGGTGAACGCGTCGAGCTGGTAGGCGTACGTCGCGCGCTTGCCGAACGTCTCCGACGACCTCTTGTCCTTGAGCTTCAACGACAACCGGTGCACCGTCTGCGGCCCGAGGGGGTTGAGGACGGTCAGCGTGCCGTTCTCACCGATCGCCTTCATCGACAGCTTGAGCACCGTCGACGACCAGAGCGACGCGTGCACGGAACCCGTGTGGCCGGAGGGGAAACGCAGGGAGGCACGCATCGCGCGGTCGATGGAAGGCCCGCGCAGCAACGCTTTCGCCGACCGCACCTCGGGTTCTTCGCCGCCCAGCAGTCGTGCCATGTGCACGGCGTAGCAGCCGGCGTCCATCATCGCGCCGCCCGCGAGCGAATAGTCGTAACGGATGTTGGAGAACATCGGCAGCGGGAAGCAGACCGAAGCCTCGACGTGGCGCAACGGGCCGAGCACGCCGGACCGCATGATCTCGGCGACGCGGAGCGCCAGTGGGTGGTAGCGGTAGTGGAACGCCTCCATCACCACCAGGCCGGACGCGTCGGCGGCCTTGGCCACGGACGCGGCTTCGTCGGCGTTCGCGGTGAACGGCTTCTCGCACAGCACGTGCTTGCCGGCCTCGAGCGCGGCCAGCGTCCACTTGCCGTGCAGGCTGTTGGGCAGCGGGTTGTAGACGGCGTCGACTGCCGGGTCCGCCAGGAGGTCCTCGTACGAGCCGTGCACGCGGGCGATGCCGTGCTTGTCGGCGAACGCTTTGGCTTTGGCGGCCGAGCGCGCGGCGACCGCCACGACCTCGGCGACCGTCGAAGAGCGGGCCGGGCGGATGACAGCGGACGGCGTGATCATGGCCGCGCCGAGCACTCCGATGCGCACGTGGTCTGTCACGTGGTCGACCCTACACCCATCTAGTTAACGGCGTTTACTCCATCAGGTCGGTCTCTGTTGACCACCTGGTGCACGGTCCACTCAGGACAGGCGGGAACGGTTCGCCCCAAGCTCCTCCCCAGCGGTTACGGTGTCGAGCATGGACGTCCTGGTCGTCGATCATCCACTCGCCAAGGCGAGACTCACAACGATGCGTGACGCGCGCACGGACAATGCCGCATTCCGTGCCGCGCTGCAGGAACTGACCGTGATGCTGGTCTACGAAGCGATGCGCGAGGCGCCGCTGAAGGAAGACCGCACGCACACCCCGGTAGCTCGTACCACCGGCTACAAGCTCGCGAACCCGCCGCTGCTCGTCCCCGTGCTGCGGGCCGGGCTGGGCATGGCCGACCAGGCGCAGAAGCTGATCCCGGACGCCCAGATGGGGTTCGTGGGCCTGGCACGCGACGAGGAGACGTTGCTGCCGACGCCGTACATGGAGTCGTTGCCGGAGAACCTCGCCGGACGCCCTGTGTTCGTGCTCGACCCGATGCTCGCCACGGGCGGTTCGATGGAGTACACGATCCGCCTGCTGACCCAGCGCGGCGCGACCGACGTGACGGCGATCTGCGTGCTCGCGGCGCCCGAGGGGATCAACCACCTCGAGGACTCGACGCTCCCGTGCCGCCTCGTCACGGCCTCGGTCGACGAGCGGTTGAACGACTCCGGCTTCATCGTGCCCGGCCTGGGCGACGCCGGTGACCGTCTGTACGGGGCGGTTTAGGACATACCTCCGATCGGACGTAGCAGTGGTCTAGACCTCAGGCCTATCGTGCTGTGGACCACACTCGCCGCTGCTCGCCAGAAATTGGCACCGTGACTTAGGAGGCTCATTTTTATGTCCAGACGGAGATGGGGTGTCGCCGCTCTCGCGGTCGGCGCCCTGTCCGCGTCGCTGGCCGTTGCGCCCGCGAACGCCGACGTCGAGACCAATGGGCACCACGGTTACTCGAAGACCCGCACCGTCGGGTACTTCATCCAGTGGGGCGTGTACGACCGGAACTTCCGGGTCAAAAACCTCGTGGACAGCGGGGCCGCCGCACGGCTCACGCACCTGAACTACGCCTTCGGTTTCCTCGACGAGGCCGGCAAGTGCGTCAGCGCCGACCCGTGGGCCGACTGGCAGATGCCGCACACCGCCGAGCAGTCCGTGAACGGCAAGGCGGACGAGGCCGGCCAGGTCCTGGCGGGCAACCTGAACCAGCTCAAGCAGCTCAAGGCCAAGTACCCCAAGCTGAGGATCAACATCTCGCTGGGCGGCTGGACGGGCTCGCGCTACTTCTCGAACGCCGCGCTGACGCCCGAGTCGCGTGCCGCGCACGTCAAGTCGTGCACCGACATGTGGATCAAGGGCGACCTGCCCGGTCTGCCGGAAGGTGCCGCGAAGGGCGTCTTCGACGGCATCGACCTCGACTGGGAGTGGCCCGGCAGCAACGGCAACATGGCCCCGCCCAACGTCGTGCGTCCCGAGGACAAGCAGAACTTCACCAAGCTGCTCGCCGAGTACCGCAGGCAGATGGGCTGGAACCGCGACCTGACCGCGTTCCTGCCGGCCGACCCGAAGCAGGTCGACGCGGGCTTCGAGGTCAGGAAGGTGTTCTGCTACCTCACGTTCGGCACGTTGCAGGGCTACGACTACCACGGTGCCTGGGACGCCCCGGCGAACCAGCAGTCCGCGCTGCGGGTGCCGAAGGGTGACCCGTCGGAGTTCGAGTTCAGCTCCGAGGTGACGGTCAACGCGTGGCTTTCGCGCGGTGCCCCGCGGTCGAAGGCCGTGCTCGGTGTGCCGTTCTACGGCCGCGGCTGGGACGGCGTCGCCCCCGGCACGCGCAACGGCCTGTTCGGCACCGGTGTGCCGGCGCCCGCGAAGTACGAGGCCGGTTACGAGGACTTCCACCGCATCAAGGCGAAGCTCTCCGAGCCCGGCAGCGCGTACAAGATCTACCGCGACGGGAAGGCCGGCTTCGCGTGGATCTACGACGGCAAGACCTGGTGGACCTACGACGACGCGACCGAGATGAAGCGGAAGGCTCGCTACATCAACGACCGCAGGCTCGGCGGCGCGATGATCTGGTCGCTCGACGGTGACACGCCGCAGGGTGAACTGATCAAGGCGCTCGACGGAGCTCTGAAGTAAGGCCGCACCACCGAGACGGACTGTCCTAACCGGACAGTTCAGCGGGTCCGGGGAGGTTTCGCGGCGGCCGCCTCCCCGGATTCCGTGGTGTTCAAAGGGATTTCCCGGTTTCCGTGCGCCAGCCCCTGCCGTGCGCGCGCAACGCCAGTTCGTAGGTGGCGGCCGCGTTGACGCCGGGCGGCAGGTTCCCGTTGAGCTCCAGGCTCACCAGGCCGTGCGCGATGCCCCACATGGACATCGCGATCTGCTCGGGGTCCTCCGCGAGATAGACCCCCTGCTCCACCGCGCGCCGCACCGCGTTGATCACCGGCGCGAACGTCCTGCCCGCCGCGCGGCTCATCTCCGACGTGTGCTCGACGACCTTCGAGTAGAGCACCGAGTAGAACTGCGGGTCCCGCAGCGCGCTGCGCCGGTACGCGAGCCCGATCTGCAGCAGGTCCTCCGCGGGGTCGTCGGTGACCGGGACCGCCGCGAGGCTCGTCCCGAACTGCGTGAACGCCTCCTCGTAGAGCGCCTCGAGCAGCGCTGGTTTTCCGCCGAAGAGGGAATAGACCGCCGTCGTCGAGGTGTTGACGTCGGTGGCGATCTTGCGCAGGCTCACCGCGGCGGGGCCCTCGGTGCTGAGCAACTCGCCCGCCCGTTCGAGCAGTCGCCGTCGCAGAGCGTCGTCGTGGGTCTTGGGCCTGGGCATCACGCAATCCTAACGGCCGCTGGCCTGTGTGGTATCAGGTTGATACCGTCACTCCATGGCGATGACCTTGCGGTTGACCGAGGAGGAGAACCTGCGGCTCGCCGAACTGGCGCAGTCCGAGGGGCGCTCCAAGCAGGAGGTCGTGCGGCTGGCGATCGCGGATCGTTACCAGCGCATGCAGCAGGAGGAGAAGCTCGGCGAGGTGCTCGGGCGAGTCCTGCCCAAGTACCGAGGTCTTTTGGATAGGCTCGGATCTTCCTGAAACTGTCAGACCTCTGTGATCAACTGGATGCCGTGATCTCCTACCTCGACGCCGGGGACCTCTTAGTGCTGGCCACGGCCGTGACCGGAGGCGATCTCCTCGTCAGGGACATCGGCCTGCTGGACACGGCGGCCTACCGTCCCCGCGCCACCGTGCTCGGCGTGGAGGCCTACGACACGCTGTGGTTGAAGTCCTCCGCCCTGCTCGACTCGATCGTCCGGACCCGCCCTCTCGTCGAGGGCAACTGGCGGCTCGCCTGGATCGCCGCCGTCACGATGTGCGACATCAACGGCTACTGGATCGACGCCGCCGAGGACGACGCGCTGGACCTCGTCCGCTCCCTCGGCCGCGACAAGATCGACGTGCCGGAGATGGCCGGCCATCTCGAAGCGTGGGGCATCTCGAAGGATTCCGCTTGACCTAGAGTGCACTCCAGGTCATAGCGTCGAGCCCGTGAGTTACTCGATAGCCCAAGCCGCGCAGCGCAGTGGGTTGTCCATCGACACCTTGCGCTACTACGAACGAATCGGGCTCGTCGACCCGCCCGCACGGGACTCGGGCGGGCGTCGCAGCTACTCGGAGGAGGACCTCGGCTGGCTGGCCTTCGTGACGCGCCTGCGCACGACCGGCATGCCGATCCGCATGATGCGCGAGTTCGCGCAGCTCAGGCACCACGGCGACCTGACGGCAGGCCGCCGCAAGCAGATCCTCGTCGAGCACCGCACCGACGTCCGCGCCCGCATCGCGGAGCTGCAGACGTGCCTGGAGGTGCTCGACTACAAGATCGACCACTACGCGGTGGTCGAGCGTGACTTGGAGGCGACGGCGTGAGCCGTTCATTGGGATCGTTGCAGGTCGGGCCGCAGGGCCTCGGCTGCATGGGAATGTCGGAGTTCTACGGCGCCGGCGACGAGGCGGAGTCGGTCGCGGTGATCCACCGGGCCCTCGAGCTCGGTGTCACGCTGCTCGACACGGCCGACATGTACGGGCCTCACCTGAACGAGGAACTGGTGGGCCGCGCGATCGCGGGCCGTCGCTCCGACGTCGTGCTGGCCACGAAGTTCGGCATCGTGCGTGACGGCGAACGTCGTGGCGTGCGCGGCGACCGCGAGTACGTGCGGTCCTCGGTCGAAGGTTCGCTGAAGAGGCTCGGCACCGACGTGATCGACCTGTACTACCTGCACCGGGTGCCGGCGGACACGCCCATCGAGGAGACCGTCGGCGCGATGGCCGAGCTGGTCACCGAGGGCAAGGTGCGGTTCCTCGGCCTGTCCGAGGCGGGCGCTCAGACGCTGCGCCGCGCCCACGCCGTGCATCCGATCACGGCGCTGCAGAGCGAGTGGTCGCTGTGGTCGCGCGACATCGAGGCCGAGATCGTGCCCACCGCCCGTGAGCTGGGCATCGGCCTCGTGCCGTACTCGCCGCTGGGCCGTGGCGTGCTGACCGGCCGTTTCGCGTCGTCTGCCGACTTCGGCGAAGGCGACTTCCGGTCCGTGAACCCGCGCTTCTCCGGCGCCAACCTCGACGCGAACCTGAAGATGGTCGCCGAGCTCCGCGCCCTGGCCGAGGCACGCGGCGTGACCGCCGGTCAGCTCGCGCTGGCCTGGGTCCAGCACCGCGGCTCGGACGTCGTGCCGATCCCGGGGACCAAGCGGATCAGGTACCTGGAGGAGAACGTGGCGGCGGCCGCCCTGGAGCTGTCGGAAGCCGATCTGGCCGCGATCGAGGCCGCTGTGCCGGCGTCCGCCGTGGCAGGGGACCGGTATCCCGACATGAGCTCGATCGGTCGCTAGAACATACGTTCGAATGTATCCTCAGGGTTGTCCACAGGTTGGGGACAACAGGCTGTGGACAACCCTGGGTTCATGTGGACAACTGGGCCGCGACGGTGGCCCCGAGCTCCCAGCACGCCTCCAGGTCCGCCTTCGACGGCTCGCCGGTGACGACCACGTGCTGCGCCGCCTTCTCCCAGCCCAACCCGGTCGTGGCCGTCTCCACGCTGCGCACCGCGCCGGTCGTGTCGTTGTTGCCGTGTACATAAAGCCCGAACGGCCTGCCGCGCGTGGAGTCGAGACACGGGTAGTAGATGGTGTCGAAGAAGTGCTTCAGCGCACCGCTCATGTAGCCGAGGTTCGCGGGCGTGCCCAGCAGGTAGCCGTCGGCCTCCAGGACATCCACCGCGGTTGTGGACAACGCGGCCCTGCGCACGAGTTCGACGCCCTCGATCTCAGGGGTGGACGCGCCGGCGACGACGGCCTCGAACATCGCCTGCAGGGCGGGCGACGGCGTGTGGTGGACCAGCAGCAGGCGTGCCATCAGTAGTCCATCTCGTAGTCCTGGCTGTCCGGCGGGGTGTCGTCCACGCCGATCGCCTTCAGGTCCGCTGAGGTCACCACGTCCACGGTAGGACCCATGAGCTCGATCAGCTCGTCGATGACGTCCAGGTGCGCCTTCCTCGACATCTTGTTCAGCGCCCCGATCTCGTCCACCTTGTCGAGGACTCCGGTGCCTTCCAGCTTGCGGATGAGCAGGCCGGCTTCGCCGAAGGTGCTCATCGGCCCCCTGATCGCCGCGTTCGACTCGAGCGTCGCCTGCAGCATCATGTTCAGCGCGGCGTGATCCTTGGGGTCGACGCCGAAGGCCTTGAACAGGCCGTCGCGCACTCGGACCTGGTGCTTCTTCATGTCCTCGCTGAACCCGTCCCGGAACATGTCGAGGCCGCGCTTGCTGCCGGGGTGTGCGTCGAGCACCGCCTGCGCGAAATCGCGCCGCGTGTAGTCCATGGGCGGCAACATAGATGACCATGACCTGCGCCTCCTACGACATTGTCGCCGCCAGCTACGCCGAACTCATCCCGGACGCGCACGACGGCCGCCCGCTCGACGCCGCGATCATGCGCGCGTTCGCCGAGCTCACCGAAGGCCCCGTGGGCGACATCGGCTGCGGTACCGGCCGCATCACGCAACACCTGCACGAACTGGGCCTCGACGCGTTCGGCGTCGACCTGTCCGACGGCATGCTCGAACAGGCGAGGAAGCTGTACCCGCACCTCACGTTCACCCAGGGCGACATGACAGAGCTCGACCTCGCCGACGACAGCCTCGGCGGCGCCGTCGTCTGGTACTCCACGGTCCACATGCCGGCTGAAGAGGTGCCCTGGCAGGAGTTCCACCGGGTCGTGAAGCCCGGCGGGTACCTCTTGCACGCCTTCAAACTGGGTAACCGGAAGGGGCATCTCACCCACGCGTACGGCCACGACGTCGACCTCCACGTCCACTGGCACGACATCGACGAGACCGTGACGAACGCGACCAGGGCCGGGTTCAACGAAGTGGCACGGCTGCAACGTCAGAAGGGTGTGGACGAAGGCGGGCCGCAGGCGTTCCTGTTGCTCAGCAAACGGAACCCCGCAGCCGGAAGCGCGTCCTGAAGGGTGTACACAGGAGGGACCATGAAGACCACCGCCCTAATGCACACCAGTCCTCGTCAGCGCCGCATCACCTGGGGTTTCGGCCTTGCGGTCAGCATCGGGATGATCGGGATCGGGCCTCTGTTCGCGTCGGTGTGGCCGGGGTTCGACCACAGCCCGTGGGACATCAACACGATGTTGTTCGGACTCGGCGTGGGGCTCTGCACGATCGCGTACATCTTCGGGCGGATCGCCGTCGCGGCGGTCACCGAGGGACGCCGCAACGCGGTGGCCCCGCCGACCAGAAGGGCCTACCTCGTGGCCGGCGGGGCTTTCGTCCTTGCCGCGCTCGCGTTGACGTACGCGCTGGCGACGACAGCTAGCTGACGAGCCCAGTCACCCGTTCCCGCAGTTCAGTCAACCGGGCCTGGCCTGACGCACGGGCGGACTCCAGTCCGTCCGTGACCGGCTCGACGACTTCCAGGTACGCCTTGAGCTTCGGCTCGGTGCCGGACGGGCGCACGATCACGCGCACGCCGTCCGCCGTCCAGCGCAGCACGTCCGCGCTGGGCAGCAGGTCCTCCGACTCGAAGCCGGCAGGCGGCGAAGAGCGCAGCCGTGCCATCGTCGCGCCGATCAGGCTCAGATCGGTGTACCGCAGGGAGACCTGGTCGGTCAGGTGCAGGCCGTGGTCCGCCGCGAGCTGGTCCAGCGCGTCCAGCAACGTGCGGCCGGACGCCTTCAGGCCGGCGGCCAGGTCAGCGGCGACGACGGCGGCCGAGATGCCGTCCTTGTCGGCGACGTGCGTGGGATCGACGCAGTTGCCCAGCGCTTCCTCGTAGGCGAACACCAGGCCCTCGCCCGCGCGCGCCAGCCACTTGAAGCCCGTCAGCGTCTCCGCGTACCGGGCGCCGTGCGCGGCCGCGATCGACTTGAGCAGCGACGACGACACGATCGTCGTCGCCACCAACGGATCCGTGGACTCGGTGGTCGACAACACGAGCGAGCCGAGCAGCACGCCCGTCTCGTCGCCGCGCAGCATCCGCCACGTCCCGCCGTCGTCGACACCCAGCGCGCACCGGTCCGCGTCCGGGTCCAGCGCGATGGCCAGGTCCGCGTTCACCGACGCCGCAAGGGAAAGCAGCTCGTCGGACGCGCCGGGCTCCTCGGGGTTCGGGAACACCACGGTCGGGAAGTCCGGGTCCGGCACGGCCTGCGACCGCACCACGTGCACGTCGGTGAAACCCGCGCGCCGCAACGCTTCCACGGCGAACGCGCCACCCACGCCGTGCATCGGCGTCAGCGCGATCTTCAGCGAACGCGCCTGACCGGTGGGCAACGACGCGACCCGCTCCAGGTACGCGTCGACCTCGGCGTCCGAGACCGTGGTGTACGTGGCGTTCCGCGGCACGGAGACCGCGGCCGGAACCGCCTCGATCGCCTTCTCGATCTCGCCGTCCGAGGGCGGCACGATCTGCGAACCACCGGTCAGGTAGAGCTTGTACCCGTTGTCCGCGGGCGGGTTGTGCGACGCGGTGATCTGGATTCCCGCCACCGCGCCATGTGCGCGCACCAGGTACGCCAGCACCGGCGTGGGCAACGGTTCCGGCAGCACCCGCACGTCGAAACCGGCCGCCGCCATCACCTCGGCGGCGGCGGTGGCGAACTCCTCCGAGCCGTGCCGCGCGTCGCGCCCGACGAACACCAGACCGGGTGCTCCGAGCCACGACGCCAGGCCGGCCGTCGTGCGGACGACCGTGGCCACGTTCATGCCGTTCGTGCCCGCCCGCACCGGCCCGCGCAGTCCGGCGGTGCCGAACGTCAGCGGACCGGCCATGCGGTCCTGGAGGTCCTCCGCCGCGGCGGGGTCGCCGCCCATCGCCCGCGCCAGCACGCCCTGCAACTCGGCGCGAGTCGCGTCGGACGGGTCGTCGGCGATCCACCGGAACGTCGCGTCACGCAGTGCCGGCGTCAGGCTCATGCCCGGTCCACCAGCTCACGCAGCAGCGTGCCCATGCGCTGAGCGGCGGCGGCACCGGCCTCCAGCACCTCCTGGTGGTTCAGCGGCTCACCGGTGATGCCCGCCGCGAGGTTCGTGACCAGCGACAGTCCGAACACCTCGACGCCCTCGGCACGCGCGGCGATCGCCTCGTGCACGGTCGACATGCCGACCAGGTCCGCACCCATCGTGCGCAGCATCCGGATCTCGGCGGGCGTCTCGAAGTGCGGGCCGGGCAGCCCCGCGTACACGCCCTCCTCCAGCGACGGGTCGATCTCCTGCGCGACCTTGCGCAGCCGCGGCGAGTACAGGTCCGTGAGATCGACGAACCGCGCGCCGACCAGCGGCGACAGCGTGGTCAGGTTGAGGTGGTCGGAGATCAGCACGGGCTGCCCGACGGCCATGCCCTGCCGCAGGCCACCGGCGGCGTTGGTCAGCACGACCGACGACACGCCCGCGGCGGCGACGGTGCGCACGGCGTGCACGACCTTCTGGACGCCCTTGCCCTCGTAGCCGTGGGTGCGGCCGAGCACGACGAGGACCTTCTTGCCGCCGACCTCGACGGAACGGATGGTGCCGCCGTGGCCGAGCGCGGTCGGCGCCTCGAAGCCCGTCAGCTCGCCCACCGGGATCTCGGTGACCGGCTCGCCGATCACGTCGGCGGCGGGTCGCCAGCCGGAGCCGAGCACGATGGCGATGTCGTGCTTCGTGTTGCCGGTGCGGCTCTGGATCTCTTCCGCGGCCTTGCCGGCCAGCTCTTCTGGAGTCACCGCGAGAGCTTAAGCCGTCTCCCGGGGAGACGGCTCACACCGGGGCGAACGTCGAGGCGATCGCGTCGAACAGCCGTACGCGCGCCTCGTCCTCCTGCTCGGTCGGCACCACGACCTCGACCACCCACAGGTCGTTGCCGTGCGGCAGCACGCGCGAGAAGTGCGACCTCCGCAGCGCGTTCGGCTCGTCACCCTCGACCGTCCGGTAGATGAACTGGACGCTGGCCTCGCTGTGCGGCCCCGCCAGGTCCGGGGTCGGCACCATCTCGCCGCCGAAGAACCTGCCGGGCCAGCGCGCCTGCACCCCGGCGACGTACATCTTGATGTCGCGCTTCGGGTAGTACTCGGGGAACCGCTGCACCGTCGCCTCGTAGGCGCCGCTGCCGGACACGAAGTGCACCATCGCCGAGGCCGGCAGGCGCTGGTTGCTTGACCGTTGCTCGGCGTAGGCCGACCAGCTCTGCTCGACGTGCAGCGTGAACTTGCCGCCCTGGTCGCCGTTCGCCAGCACGGCCGACGCGGTGCGGGGCTGCAGCGTCGCCGACGTGGGCAGGGTCGGCAGGGTGGGCAGGGTCTGCTCGGTCGGTGGCAGCAGTGAGGCCCCCGCGGCGAACCTGGTCAGTGCGAACCCTCCGCCGGAACCCGCGACGAACAGCAGCACGGCCACGACCAGCACGAACGCCGAGGTCAGCCGCCCTCGCCGCCGCGGGGCACCGAGCGGCTTCGTGACGAGGAACGGCAGCGGGCCGGGGTCGTCGGCCAGCGGCGCGTCCGGCTCGATCCTGGGCTTGGGCCGCACGACGATCGGCGGCTGCACCGCCGCACGGACCTCGAACGCGTCCGTGCCAGGCTCCGGCAGCAGCTGGTAGACCTGCTTGCGGACGTCGACGAGCGACAGGCGTTCGGTCGGCTCCTTGCGCATCAACCCGCTGATCACCGGCGCGAGCCGACCGGCACCGGCCGGCACCGGCACGTCGCCGTTGATCACCGCGTTGATCGTCTGCATGACGTTCTTGCCCACGTACGGCGGCTCGCCGGCCATCGCGGCCCACATCGTCGCGCCCAGCGACCACCTGTCCGCGGCCGCCGACACGTCGCCGCCCTGCGCCACCTCGGGCGCGATGTAGGCGGGAGTGCCGAGCGTGATGCCGCGCGCGGTCATGGTGGCCTCGGCGACGTTGCGCGCGATACCGAAGTCGGTGAGCTTGACCCGCCCGTCGTCGGCGATGAGCACGTTGCCGGGCTTCACGTCCCGATGCGTGATGCCGGCCCGGTGCGCCGACTCCAGCGCCGCCGCGATCGCGTCCAGCACCGCCGCGCCCTGCTTCTCGGTGAGGCAGCCCTGCTCCTGCAGCACCTCGCCGAGGCTGCGCGACGGCACGAGTTCCATCACCACGTACGGGTCGCCGTCGTGCTGGACGACGTCGTAGAGCGTCACGAGGTTCGGGTGGGACAGCGCGGCGACGGCACGCGCTTCGCGCATGGTCCGTTCCCGCAGGTGCGCGGCCTCGACATCGGGCATGCCCGGGGTGTGCAGGATGCCCTTCACGGCCACCTGCCTGCCCAGCACCTCGTCGCGGGCGGCCCACACCGTGCCCATCGAGCCCTGGCCGAGCACGTGCAGCAACTGATACCGCTCCGCGATCAGGCGCTTCAGGTCAGCCTTGTCCACGCCTCGATTGTTCCTGACACACTGACTGCATCGTTAACGGCGGTGAACCTCACATAGCCGTGTAGGTACCTGTCGGTAACACTGCAACGCATGATGGAGTTGGCCTTGCCCGCCGAATTCCGCCCGAACGAGTTCCCCGCCGCGTCGAGGGAGCAATGGCGTGAGCTGGTCGATGCTGTCCTCTCCAAGACCGGAGCGAGCTTCGACTCGCTGGTCACGAAGACGTACGACGGCATCGAACTCCAGCCGCTCTACACCCTCGACGACGCCCTGGAGCCGTACGCGCTCGCGCCGGTGAAGCAGGGCTGGGACATCCGCCAGCGCCACGCCGTCGCCGACCCGGTCGCGCTCATGAACGACCTGGAGGGCGGCGTCACGTCGCTGTGGCTCGCCGTGCCGGCCTCGTCGTTGGAGCGCCTGCTGGACGGCGTCTACCTCGACCTCGCGCCGATCGTGCTCGACGGTTCCGTCGAGGCCGCGCGCACGATGCTGCGAATCTATGACCAGGCGCCGGTGCTGGCCTCCGACGTGCGCGGCAACCTGGCTCTGACACCTTCGGGTGAAGCTCTCGACGTCATCAAGCAGGCACGCGCGCAGTTCCCGGGGCTGCGGACCGTCGTGGTGGACGCGTTGCCGTTCCACGACGCCGGCGGCTCCGACTCCGAGGAGCTGGGCGCCTCTCTGGCGCTGGCGGTCTCGTACCTGCGAGCGCTGACCGAGGCGGGCCTCTCGGACGCGGAGGCCTTCGCGCAGCTCGAGTTCCGGTACGCCGCGACGGCCGACCAGTTCATGACGATCGCGAAGCTGCGGGCCGCTCGCCGGCTGTGGGCACGGGTCGCCGAGGTGTCCGGCGTCGAGGCCGTGCAGGTCCAGCACGCCGTGACGTCGTCGGCGATGATGACCCGCCGCGACCCGTGGGTGAACATGCTGCGCACCACCATCGCCACGCTGGCCGCCGGTCTCGGCGGGGCCGATTCGGTGACCGTGCAGCCGTTCGACGCGGCCATCGGACTGCCGGACGAGTTCGCCCGGCGCGTCGCGCGCAACACGCAGAACCTGCTGCTGGAGGAGTCGCACCTCGGTGAGGTGATCGACCCGGCCGCCGGGTCCTGGTACGTCGAGAAGCTGACGGACGCCCTCGCCGTCGAGGCCTGGGGCTGGTTCCAGGAGATCGAACGAGCGGGCGGGATCGACTCGGCGGGGGAGCTGGTCGCCTCGCGGATCGCCGCCACCTGGGCGGCCCGGTCGGCTCGGCTCGCGGATCGCAGCGACCCGATCACGGGGGTGAGCGAGTTCCCGAACCTCGCCGAGAAGCCGGTCGTCCGCGACCCCGCCCCCGGAGCCGATCGCGCCCCCGGAATCGATTCCGATTCGCAGGCCCCCTGGGGGGACGCACCCCCCATCCCAATTCTCTCAACCAGGTCCGACAATTTCGGGCTGCCGCGGGTCCGTTACGCCCAGGCCTTCGAAGAGCTGCGCGACCTCGCCGACGCCCAGCCCGAACGCCCCCAGGTCTTCCTGGCCACCCTCGGCCCGGTCGCCGCCCACACCGCCAGGGCCACCTTCGCCGCGAACCTCTTCAACGCCGGTGGTTTCGCCACCCCGAACGCGGGCCCGACCAGGACCGCCGAGGACGTGGCGCGGAAGTTCAGGGAGTCCGGCGCGAAGGTCGCCGTCCTGTGCGGCAGCGACACCAGCTACGCCGACCAGGCGGTCGCCACCGTCGAGGCGCTGCGTCAGGCCGGTGCCGAGCGGGTACTCCTGGCAGGCAAGAAGACCGACGCGGACGTGGACGGCTTCGTCTTCACGGGCTGCCCGGCGCTCGAAATCCTGAACAGCACTTACGCATTCCTTGCCGTAAAAGAAGCTAAGGGAGTGGAGCGATGATCCCCAACTTCGCGGACATCGACCTCGGCCCTCTCCCGCAGGCGAAGTACGAGACCGACCTGCCGTCGTGGGAGACGCCGGAGGGCATCGCGG
This sequence comes from Lentzea albidocapillata, assembly GCF_000719115.1. Lineage (GTDB taxonomy): Bacteria > Actinomycetota > Actinomycetes > Mycobacteriales > Pseudonocardiaceae > Lentzea > Lentzea albidocapillata. The sequence goes on from NZ_JOEA01000013.1 coordinate 333,335, forward strand.
TCAAGCCGGTCTACGGTCCGTCCGATGTGGAGGGTCTGGACTTCCTGCGGACCTATCCGGGCGTGGCGCCGTTCCTCCGCGGCCCCTACCCGACGATGTACGTCAACCAGCCGTGGACCGTGCGCCAGTACGCGGGTTTCTCGACGGCCGAGGAGTCGAACGCCTTCTACCGCCGCAACCTCGCGGCCGGGCAGAAGGGTCTGAGCGTCGCGTTCGACCTCGCCACGCACCGCGGCTACGACTCGGACCACCCGCGCGTGGCCGGTGACGTCGGCATGGCCGGTGTGGCGATCGACTCGATCTACGACATGCGCACGCTGTTCGACGGCATCCCGCTGGACAAGATGTCCGTGTCGATGACGATGAACGGCGCGGTGCTGCCGATCCTCGCGCTGTTCGTGGTGGCGGCGGAGGAGCAGGGGGTGAAGCCGGAGCAGCTCATGGGGACGATCCAGAACGACATCCTCAAGGAGTTCATGGTCCGCAACACCTACATCTACCCGCCGAAGCAGTCGATGCGGATCATCTCCGACATCTTCGCCTTCACCTCCCAGCGCATGCCGAAGTACAACTCCATCTCCATCTCCGGCTACCACATGCAGGAGGCCGGGGCGACGGCCGACCTGGAGCTGGCGTACACGCTCGCGGACGGCGTCGAGTACATCCGCGCCGGCCGGGAGGCGGGGCTGGACGTCGACAAGTTCGCGCCACGCCTGAGCTTCTTCTGGGCGGTCGGCATGAACTACTTCATGGAGATCGCCAAGATGCGGGCCGCGCGCCTGCTCTGGGCGAAGCTGGTCAACGACTTCGAACCGAAGAGCCAGAAGTCGCTCAGCCTGCGCACACACTGCCAGACCTCCGGTTGGAGCCTTACCGCGCAGGACGTTTTCAACAACGTCGCGCGCACGTGCGTCGAGGCGATGGCGGCGACGCAGGGGCACACGCAGTCGTTGCACACCAACGCACTCGACGAAGCTCTCGCGCTCCCCACCGACTTCTCCGCGCGCATTGCCCGCAACACCCAGCTGCTGCTGCAACAGGAATCCGGCACGACGCGCGTGATCGACCCGTGGGGCGGCAGCGCCTACGTCGAACGCCTCACCGCGGAACTCGCCGCGAAGGCCTGGGAGCACATCACCGAGGTCGAGAAGGCGGGCGGCATGGCCCGCGCGATCGACGAGGGCATCCCGAAGCTGCGCATCGAAGAGGCCGCCGCCCGCACGCAGGCGCGCATCGACTCCGGGCGTCAGCCCGTCATCGGCGTCAACAAGTACCTGGTGGACACCGACGAGAAGATCGAGGTCCTCAAGGTCGACAACGCCGGTGTCCGCGTCCAGCAGCTCGAGAAGCTCCGCAGGCTCAGGGAGGAACGCGACCAGTCCGCAGTGGACAGTGCGCTGGAGGCCCTGACGAAGGCGGCGAGCGGCGAGGGCAACCTGCTGGAGCTGGCGATCGACGCCGCCCGCGCCAAGGCCACCGTCGGCGAGATCTCCGAGTCGCTGGGCAAGGTCTGGGGCCGGCACAGCGCGCAGATCCGCACCATTTCCGGCGTGTACCGGCAGGAGGTCGGATCGGTGTCCAACGTGGACGCTTGCCGCGAGGTCGTCGAGGCGTTCGCGGAGGAAGAAGGCCGCCGCCCACGCATCCTGGTCGCCAAGATGGGCCAGGACGGGCACGACCGCGGCCAGAAGGTCATCGCCACGGCGTTCGCGGACCTCGGCTTCGACGTCGACGTCGGCCCGCTGTTCCAGACGCCGGACGAGGTCGCCCGCCAGGCCGTCGAGGCCGACGTGCACATCGTCGGCGTGTCCTCGCTCGCCGCCGGCCACCTCACCCTGGTGCCGGCGCTGCGCGAGGAGCTCGCGAACCTCGGCCGCGAGGACATCATGATCGTCGTCGGCGGCGTCATCCCGTCGCAGGACTTCGACGAGCTGTACGCGGCGGGTGCGGCGGCGATCTTCCCGCCCGGCACCGTGATCGCGGACGCGGCCAAGGACCTGCTGGTGAAGCTCGCGGACCAGCTCGGGCACCATGGCTAGGGCGGTGGACGTCGCCGAGTACACCAGGGGCGTCCTCGACGGCGACCGCGGTGTGCTCGCGAAGGCGATCACGCTGGTCGAGTCGACGCGCGCGGAGCACCGGGCCAAGGCCCAGGAGCTGCTGGTCGAGCTGTTGCCGAAGTCGGGCGACGCGATCCGGGTCGGCATCACGGGCGTGCCCGGCGTGGGCAAGTCGACGTTCATCGACGCCCTCGGCACCATGCTGACCGAGCAGGGGCACCGGGTCGCCGTGCTCGCCGTCGACCCGTCCTCGACGCGCACCGGCGGCAGCATCCTGGGCGACAAGACGCGGATGCAGCGGCTGTCGGTGAACCAGGCCGCGTTCATCAGGCCGTCGCCGACCAGCGGCACGCTCGGTGGCGTCGCGCAGGCCACCCGCGAGACGATCGTGCTGGTGGAGGCCGCGGGCTTCGACGTCGTACTGGTCGAGACCGTCGGCGTCGGGCAGTCGGAGGTGGCCGTCGCGAACATGACGGACTGCTCGCTGTTCCTGACCCTCGCGCGCACCGGCGACCAGCTGCAGGGCATCAAGAAGGGCATCCTGGAGCTCGCGGACGTCGTCGCGGTCAACAAGGCCGACGGCGAGCACGAGCTGGAGGCCCGCAAGGCCGCGCGCGAACTGGCCGGGGCGTTGAAGCTCCTGCGCCCGCCGGACGCGCTGTGGCACCCGCCCGTGCTCACCTGCTCGGGTCTCACCGGCACCGGTCTCGACGAGCTGTGGTCCCGAGTGCTGGAACACCGCAGGACCCTGACCGACGCCGGGGAACTGGACGAACGCCGCCGGCGCCAGCAGGTCGACTGGACCTGGATGATGGTCCGCGACGAACTGTGGAGGCAGGTGCGCGAGAGCACCGCGGTGCGTTCCCTCGCCCCCTCTCTCGAAGAGAAGGTTCGACTGGGAGAGCTCACCGCAACCCTTGCGGCCGAGCAGATTTTCAAGGCGTTCCAATCGGACTCACGGTGAGCGCTTAACTAGTTTGGGTGACCTTCGATCGTGGTATTCGAGGTAGAGTTCAGGCCATGTCGAGGTTGCTGCTGGCCTGCGTGTTCTCGCTGATGAGCGTTCTCGGGATCGCCGGAGTGGCATCCGCGCAAGAGGCGGCGAACGCGCCTGTGCCGGCTGCGCAGCAGACGACCGTGAACCCGGCTCCCGACGTGAACGCGCCGCAGGAGCCGTCGCCTGAAGCTCGCGAGGAGACCAAGCGCAAGCTGTGGATCGGCGGCATCGCCGTTCTGCTGTTCGTGCTGGTCTACTACCGCAACAAGAAGCGGTGGGCGAAGTGGCGCAAGGCGCGGGCTGCCAAGAAGGGCTGACCGGGGGCCGTTCGGCGTGAGACAGGTCGTCCCAATTGGTGGGACGGAATAGCCAAAGTTAAGCGTGTCTCTCGGCCATCTGCGTCATCGTTGATCGGTCAGACCGAAACTCGCTCGCCGCTTGGCGCAGCGCTGCGACCGGCCGTCCGGTTGATCATCATCAGCGCACCGCGTCTTACAGGTGGTGATGCAGGATGGTGGCAAATGGGTACCGACTTGAAGATCAGCACACGCTCGACCGTCGAGCGGTACTCGGACGCGCTGCTGGACCTGTCGCACTCGATCCACGCCGAGCCTGAGCTGGCCTTCGAGGAGCACCGCAGCGTCGAAAAGATTACCTCTTTGCTGGTCAAGGAGGGTTTCGAGGTCGACTGCGGTGTGGCGGACCTCGACACCGCGTTCGTCGCGACGTTCGGCGACGGCGAGCTCGTCCTGGGGCTTTGTGCCGAATACGACGCTTTGCCCGAAGTCGGGCACGCGTGCGGGCACAACGTCATCGCGGCGGCGTCCGTCGGCACCGCACTCGCGCTGCGTGACATCGCCGACCGGCTGGGTGTCACCGTGAAGGTGATCGGGACCCCGGCGGAAGAGGTCGGTGGCGGCAAGGTGCTCATGCTGGAGCGGGGCGTGTTCGACGACGTCTCGCTCTCGATGATGGTGCACCCGGCGCCGTACGAGTCGTGCGCCGCCAGATCGCTCGCCATCACCGATCTCGAGGTGCACTACAAGGGCAAGCCGTCACACGCGGCCGCCGCCCCGCACCTGGGCGTCAACGCCGCGGACGCGGTGACGATCGCGCAGATGTCGATCAGTCTGCTGCGGCAGCACTTCGAGCCCGGTCAAATGGTCAGCGGCATCGTCACCAATGGCGGTACCGTGCCGAACGTAATACCCGCCCGCGCATCGGCGATGTTCGATGTGAGGGCGGAAAACCTGGAATCGTTGCAGCGCCTGGAGAACCGGATCCGGGACTGCTTCTCCGCCGGTGCGCTCGCGACCGGTTGCACCCATGAGGTCGTGCAGGTCTCACCGATCTACGCCGAGTTGACTCCCGACCCGTGGCTCGCGGACGCCTACCGGCGTGCGGCCACCGAGCTGGGCAGACGACCGCTCTCGCCAGAACTGGAACAGCGGGAGAAGATCGGGAGCACCGACATGGGCAACGTCACCAGAGTGTTGCCCGCCATCCACCCGACCATCGCCATCGACTGCGGAGACGCGGTGAACCACCAACAAGAGTTCGCGACCGCCTGTGCCTCGGCGTCGGCCGACCGTGCGCTCCTCGACGGAGCACTTGCCATGGCCTGGACGACGATCGCGACAGCCACCGATTCCCAGCAGCGCGCACGGCTGCTGGCCCGCGGAGGTGCGGCATGACGGTTCTGGACTCCCGGCCTTCGGGCTCCTCAACTGTGAAGACGTCCCCTGAGATGCTCGTCGGCCCCACCGGGGTGAGCATGTCTCCTGTGGATGATCTCGGAGAAGGCCGCGGCCCCGCGTGGCTCGACGACTGGCTGAAGGCGCACGCCGCCGACGTCGTCGCCTGGCGACGCCACATTCACGCCCACCCCGAGCTCTCCCGGCGCGAGTACAACACCACCGAACTCGTGGCGAAGCTGCTGCGCGAGGTCGGTCTCAAGCCGCGCATCCTCCCCGGCGGCACGGGCCTGATCTGCGACATCGGCCACGGCTCCCGCTGCGTGGCCCTCCGCGCGGACATGGACGCCCTGCCGCTGCACGAGAACACCGGCCTGCCGTTCGGATCCACTGTGGACGGTGTGTCGCACGCGTGCGGTCACGACGCCCACACGACGGTCCTGCTCGGCACGGCGCTGGCCCTGGCCTCGGCGACGGAGCTGCCGGGCCGCATCCGCCTGGTGTTCCAGCCGGCGGAGGAGGTCATGCCGGGCGGTGCGCTCGACGTGCTCGCCGCAGGTGGCCTCGACGGCGTGGAACGGATCTTCGGCCTGCACTGCGACCCGCGTCTGCAGGTCGGCCGCATCGGCACGCGCATCGGCGCCATCACGTCGGCCTCCGACCTGCTGGAGCTGCGGCTGTCCTCGCCGGGCGGCCACACCTCGCGCCCGCACCTCACCGCGGACCTGGTGCACGCCCTCGGCACGGTCATCACCGGCCTGCCGACGATGCTGTCGCGCCGCGTCGACCCCCGCTCCGGCACCGTCCTGGTGTGGGGTGCGGTGCACGCGGGCGAGGCGCCGAACGCGGTCCCGCAGGACGGCCTGGTGCGCGGCACGCTGCGCACCGGCGACCGGGACATCTGGGCCGAACTGGAGCCGCTGGTCAAGGACCTCGTGACGGGCCTGCTGGCCCCGACCGGCGTCGGCTTCGACCTGCATCACCGCCGCGGCGTGCCGCCGGTGGTCAACGAGCGCGAGTCCACCCAGATCCTGCGCGCCGGCATCGAGGCCGCCCTGGGTGACGACGCGCTCGCGGGCACCGAGCAGTCGTCCGGTGGTGAGGACTTCGGCTGGTACCTGGAACACGTGCCTGGCTCGTTCGCGCGCCTCGGCGTGTGGAACGGCCAGGAGAAACAGCGCGATCTGCACCAGCCGACGTTCGACCTGGACGAGCGCGCGCTCCTCGTCGGGGTCCGAGTCATGGTGCACACCGCGTTGGCTGCTCTCGCCTAGAGCGGAACCCTCTCGGTTTGAGCTGCGTTGTGGCGCGTGCGGAACGACTGAGCACGCGCCACAATGCTGTCCGGGTCAGCTCACGGGTTCCGTCAACTGCGGACGTGCCTCCGGTGCGGCGGCCCTGACGGCGTCCGCCGCCTGGTCGTCCTTCTGGGTCTGCGACGTGCGTTCGGCCTCGACGCGCGCGTTGTAGACCTCGACCTCGCGCTTGATCGCGTCCTCGTCCCACCCGAGGATCGGCGCGACCAGCCTCGCCACCGCCTCCGACGAGTCGACGCCGCGGTGGGCGTACTCGATGGAGATGCGGGTGCGCCGGGTGAGGACGTCCTCCAGGTGCATGGCGCCCTCGTGCGAGACCGCGTACACCGCCTCGACCTGCAGGTAGTCGGGGGAGGCCGGGATCGGCTTCAGCAGCTCCGGGTTGTCCGCCGCCAGTGACAGCACCTCGTGCACCAGCGAGCCGTAGCGGTCGAGCAGGTGCCGGACGCGGTACGGGTGCAGGCCGTGCTTGGTCGCGAGCTGGTCGGCCTGGTTGACCAGCGCGTGGTAGCCGTCGGCGCCGACCAGCGGCACCTTGTCGGTGATGGACGGCTGGATCCGGCCGGGCATGTCCACCTGCGCCGCGTCGACGGCGTCCGCGCCCATCACCCGGTACGTCGTGTACTTGCCGCCCGCGATCGCGACCAGTCCCGGCGAGACCCGCGCCACCGCGTGTTCGCGGGAGAGCTTGGAGGTCGAGTCGGACTCGCCCGCCAGCAACGGCCGCAGGCCCGCGTAGACGCCCTCGATGTCGTCGTGCGTCAACGGGGTCGCGAGCACGGAGTTGACGTGTTCGAGGATGTAGTCGATGTCGTGCTTGGTGGCCGCGGGGTGCGCCAGGTCGAGGTTCCAGTCCGTGTCCGTGGTGCCGACGATCCAGTGGTTGCGCCACGGGATGACGAACAGCACGGACTTCTCGGTGCGCAGGATCATCCCGGCCTCGGCGACGATCCGGTCGCGCGGAACGACGATGTGCACACCCTTCGACGCCCGCACCCGGAACCGGCCGCGCGAGCCCGAGAGCCGCTGCAGCTCGTCGGTCCACACACCGGTCGCGTTGATCACCGCGTGTGCCCGCACGTCGACCTCGCGCCCGTCCTCGACGTCGCGCACCCGCACACCGGACACGCGGTCCGCCTCGCGCAGGAACCCGACGACCTGGGTCGACGTGCGCACCACTGCGCCGTAGTGAGCGGCGGTGCGGCCGACCATCATCGTGTGCCGGGCGTCGTCCGCCTGGGCGTCGTAGTAGCGGATGCCGCCGATCAACGCGTCGCGCTTCAACGCGGGGACCAGCCGGAGCGCACCCGCTCGGGAGAGGTGTTTCTGCCCCGGCACGGACCGGGCGCCGCCCATCGTGTCGTACAGGAACAGACCGGCCGCCGAGTACGGGCGTTCCCAGATGCGGTTGCTCAGCGGGTAGAGGAACGCGACGGGCTTCACCAGGTGCGGGGCGATGCGCGTCAGCATCAGCTCGCGCTCGCGCAGTGCCTCGCGCACCAGTCCGAACTCGAGCTGCTCCAGGTAGCGCAGGCCGCCGTGGAAGAGCTTGGAGGAACGACTCGACGTGCCGGACGCCAGGTCACGGGCCTCGACGAGCGCGACCCGCAGGCCTCGGGTGGCAGCGTCGAGCGCCGCGCCGACACCGACGACACCGCCGCCGATCACGACGACGTCGAACGTCTCGGCCCCCAGTCGCTGCCAGGCTTCCTCGCGTTCGGCAGGTCCGAGCCGGCCGGTGATCGGCGGCTCGGCATGGGTTCGTGGTGGTACAGCTGCGTTTTTGCGCGTGGCCACGACAGATGCCTCCCTGCTACGACTGCGCTTCACGCTACCTTCAGCGACCGCCTCCCGCCCACGGGCGCGCGGTCCGGAACGGTATGGCCTGAAAATGGGCTGACCGCAGGTGCTCGGCGTAGACAACTGATCAGCTCGGTAATAGCGTCCGAGCACGTTGCAGGCGGGCGGCGCGGCCCTGACCTCGGGTTTGCGCGTCCTGTCTGGCCGCAAACGAGTGGAGGTCGATGATGAGCGCAGGCTCGATCTTCGTCTGGGAGATGCTGGGGACCGCGGTCCTCATCCTCCTGGGCACCGGTGTCGTCGCGAACCAGGTGCTCAAGAACACGCTCGGCAACAGCACGGGCTTCCTGTTCGTCAACGTCGGCTGGGCCTTCGCGGTCTTCGCCGGCGCCAGCATCGCCAACCCCAGCGGGGCGCATCTCAACCCCGCCGTGACGCTCGGCCTCGCCGTCGCGGACAAGACGCCGTGGGGCGACGTTCCCGTTTACGTCCTCGGCCAGATGGTCGGCGCGATCATCGGCGCGATGCTTTGCTGGGCCACGTACAAGCTGCAGTTCGACACGCACGACGAACCGCAGAACACGCTCGGCATCTTCTCCACCGGACCGACCGTGCCGAACAAGCCGTGGAATCTCGTCACCGAGATCATCGGTACGTTCGTGCTCGTTTTCTGGATCCTGTTGTCGCCCGGCGCGAAGGAGTCGGCCGACGGGGTTCCGCAGTTCGGCAACTCGGCACTCGGGTACGCGGGTGTCGCGTTCGTCGTGCTGGTGATCGGCACGTCGCTCGGTGGCCCGACCGGCTACGCCATCAACCCGGCGCGCGACCTCGGTCCGCGCATCGCCTACGCGTTCATGATGCCGATCCGCAACAAGGGCAACGCCAACTGGGGCTATTCGTGGGTTCCCGTCGCCGGCCCGCTCGTGGGTGGCGCGCTGGCTGCGTTGCTCTTCCTGGTTCTCCCGGTCTGAAAGGACTTCCCGCAATGACGCAGTACGTGGCCGCGATCGACCAGGGCACGACGTCGACCCGGTGCATGATCTTCGACCACTCCGGACGTGTGGTGGCGGTCGACCAGAAGGAGCACGAGCAGATCTTCCCGAGGGCCGGGTGGGTCGAGCACGACCCGAAGGAGGTCTGGCAGAACGCCCGCCAGGTCGCCGCCGGCGCGCTCGCGAAGGCCGATCTGTCCACTTCGGACATCGCCGCGGTCGGCATCACCAACCAGCGCGAGACGGCGCTGGTGTGGGACAGGAACACCGGCGAACCCGTCTACAACGCCATCGTGTGGCAGGACACCCGCACCGACAAGATCGTCCAGGAACTGGGTGCGCTGGGCGGCGGTCAGGAGCGCTACCGCCAGAAGGTCGGCCTGCCCCTGGCCACCTACTTCTCCGGGCCCAAGGTCCGCTGGATCCTCGACAACGTCGAGGGCGCGCGGGACCGCGCCGAGGCCGGTGACCTGCTGTTCGGCAACATGGACACCTGGGTGCTGTGGAACATGACGGGCGGCACGGACGGCGGCGTGCACGTCACCGACCCGACGAACGCCTCGCGCACCATGCTCATGGACCTCGACACGTTGCAGTGGGACGAGTCGATCGCTGCCGACATGGGCATTCCGATGTCGATGCTGCCGGAGATCCGGTCGTCGTCCGAGGTCTACGGCCAGGTGCGCGAACGCGGTGCGCTGGCCGGCGTGCCGATCGCCGGCATCCTCGGCGACCAGCAGGCGGCGACGTTCGGCCAGGCCTGCCTCTCGCCCGGTGAAGCCAAGAACACCTACGGCACCGGCAACTTCATGCTGCTCAACACCGGTACCGAGAAGGTGATGAGCGAGAACGGGTTGCTCACCACCGTCTGCTACAAGATCGGTCAGGCGCCCGCGGTCTACGCCCTGGAGGGCTCGATCGCGGTCACCGGTTCGCTGGTGCAGTGGCTGCGGGACAACCTCGGCATGATCGGCTCGGCGGCCGAGATCGAGGAGCACGCCCGTTCGGTGGAGGACAACGGCGGCGCGTACTTCGTGCCCGCGTTCTCCGGCCTGTTCGCGCCGTACTGGCGTTCCGACGCCCGTGGCGCGATCGTGGGACTCACGAGGTTCGTCAACAAGGGCCACCTCGCGCGGGCCGTGCTGGAGGCGACCGCCTTCCAGACCCGCGAGGTGCTCGACGCGATGAACGCCGACTCGGGTGTCGACCTGACCGCGTTGAAGGTCGACGGCGGCATGGTCATGAACGAACTGCTGATGCAGTTCCAGGCGGACATCCTCGGCGTTCCCGTCATCCGGCCGGTCGTCGCGGAGACCACCGCGCTGGGTGCCGCCTACGCGGCCGGTCTCGCGGTCGGGTTCTGGAAGTCCGAGGACGAGATCCGTGAGAACTGGGCGCAGGACAAGCAGTGGGAGCCGCAGATGGACGACTCCCGCCGTGCGTCCGAGTACGCGAACTGGAAGAAGGCAGTGACGAAGACCTTCAACTGGGTAGAAGACTGAGTCACTGAGAAGGGGCTGCGTGCACGATCACGTTGTCGCGGGTGCCGCACGTGATCAGCCGCAGCCCCTGCTCGTCCTTGTCCCGTGCGACGGCCTCCGCGAAGAAGTCGTCGCGGATGATCCGTTCCGTGTGCGTCACGGTGAACCGGGCGACCGAACCGTCCTTCTTGGACACTTCCAGCAGGTCGCCCTCGGCCAGGTCGTTCAGGCGGTAGAAGACGCCTCTGGCCTTGTTGCTCTCGATCCGGCCGACGATGATCCACTGCTGTGGTTGTGTCTGGTACCACCCGGCCTGCATGCCCTCGTTGGCCGGCGGCATCTGGACGGCGCCCTGCTGGTCGAGGCCGAGCGCGACCAGTGACGAGCGCACGCCGATCCGCTCGACCCGCAGTTCCATCGGGTCGGAGTTGCCGAGCGGCGACACCACCGGCGGCGGAGCGCTGTCGCTCGTCGCCGCCGATGGCTTCGGTGCCGGTCCCTGCGAACAGGCGGTGGTGGCCAGCGCCACGCACAGCACCGCGATCAAGACACGAGTCCCCACGAACCCATTGACGCACATCTCGTGGGTTAGTTGCACGTCCGATCGAGACAGGTCCGAACCGTGATCATCATTACGGCGCGGTGCCGCCACCGCCCGTCTCCGGCGCGCCCTTCGGCTTGACGACCGGCTTCGGCTTCGGCTTGGGCGCCTGGGGATTGGGCGGTGTCGTCGTGGTCGTGGGCGGCGTGGTCGTGGTCGGTGGCGTGCCGAGGATCCGGAACGTCTTCACGCTGCGTTCCGGGCGGTGGGCGCACTGGAAGACGACCTCGTACGTGCCGGGAGTGGTGATCGCCTTGGTGTCACCGCTGAAGCGGCCGAAGTTGCCGCCGCGGGTGAACCTCAGCGGCTCCGCGAATCCGGGTGACTCGAGTGGTCCCGACGTGTTGCAGCCGGTGTTCATGTCGCCGCCCGCGGTGATCGTGCCGCCCGGCTCGACCTCGGTCGGGTGCAGGTACCAGTTGATCACCAGTGGCAGCACGGTGAACTGCGCCGTGAGCGTCTTGCCGTCGCACTGGACGGACGCCGTGTAGGTGCCCGCCTTTTCGGTGACCGGCCCGAGGCCGTATCCCTTGGCGGGGTCGGACGAGCTCGGGCTGAGCACGATCGGTTCGGTCAGTCCGGGTGACGTGACCTCGGAGTACGCCTTGCAGGGTCCGGCGAGCGCGGTGATGGTCCGGCCGTTCGCCACGGTCCCTTCCATCACCAGCGCCGGTTCCTCCTGCTGTGCCGTCGCGAGCGGTGTGAACGCCACGGTCGCCGACAACGCGATCGCGGTGGTCAGAGCTTTTCTCATGTGGTTGTTCCCTCCCTCAGATCAGCGTCGCGTAGACGATGATGTTGTCCCGGTAGCTGCGGTTGGCCTGGTCGTAGCCGCCCCCGCAGGTGATCAGCCGCAGCTCGGGTTCTCCTGTGTCGCCGTAGACGGCCTCGGTGGGGAAGCTGCTCTTGGCGATCTGCTCGGTCGCACGCACGCGGAACCGCGCCGTGCTTCCGTCCTTTCTGGACACCTCGACCTCGTCGCCCTCGGCGAGTTCCTTGAGGCGGAAGAAGATTCCCGGCTGCTTGTTGCCGTCGACGTGACCGAGGATGACGGCGGGCCCGACCTCACCCGGTGTGCGGGCGAGCCGGTACCAGCCGGCCTGCATCGGCTGCTCGACCGGCGGCACCTCGATCGTCTCGTCCGGGTTGAGCCCCAGCGGGACGAGCGAGGACTTCGCGCCGATCTTCGGGATGCGCACCTCCACCGGTTCCGACGGCGGCAGACCTCTGTCCACAACGGACGGTGCGGTGGAGGTCTGTTGGGTCGGAACCGGCGCGGTGGGCAGCGTGACGTCGGGCGCCTCGGCACAGCCGGTCAGCAGCGCCAGCGCTACGAAAATCCCCCAGAACGAACGCATGCCCCGGACACGTCGGTGTCCGGGGCATCGTTGCCGTGCGTTACCTAATCGAGATCGTCGTGCCGCATGAGCTGGCGACCGGCCTCGGTGATGGAGCCCGAGAGCGAGGGGTAGACCGAGAACGTCGTGGCGAGGTGCTCGACGGTGAGCTGGTTCTGCAGGGCCAGCGCGATCGGCAGGATGAGCTCGCTCGCGTTCGGCGCCACGACGACGCCGCCGATGACCACGCCGGTGGCCGGGCGGCAGAACAGCTTCACGAAGCCGCGGCGCAGACCCTCCATCTTGGCGCGGGGGTTCGTGGCGAGCGGCAGCATGATCGTGCGCGCGGGCACCTCACCCGAGTCGATCGCCTGCTGGCTGATGCCGACGCTCGCGATCTCCGGGTTGGTGAAGACGTTCGCGGCGACGGTCTTGAGCTTGATCGGGCTGACGCCCTCGCCCAGCGCGTGCCACATCGCGATGCGCCCCTGCATGGCGGCGACGGACGCGAGCAGCAACACGCCGGTGCAGTCGCCGGCCGCGTAGACGCCGCTGACGTTGGTCCGGCTGACCCGGTCGACCGGGATGTACCCGCCACGCCCGAGCTCGATACCGATCTTGTCGAGGCCGATGTCGTTCGTGTTCGGCACCGAACCGACGGTCATCAGGGCGTGCGATGCCTCGATCGTGCGACCGTCTTCCAGGTGGATCAGGACGCCGTCGCCGACGTTCTCGACCCTGTCCGCGCGGGCGTGCTTGACGACGGCCGTGCCGCGCTCGGCGAACACGTCCTCGAGCACCGCGGCCGCGTCGGCGTCCTCGTGGGGCAGCACCCGGTCCCGGCTGGAGACCATCGTCACCTTCACGCCCATCTCGGTGTAGGCGCTGGCGAACTCGACACCGGTGACGCCGGAACCGATCACCGCGAGGTGTTCGGGCAGTTCGGGCAGGTCGTAGATCTGCCGCCAGGTGAGGACCCGCTTGCCGTCGGGCTCAGCGCCCTGCAACACGCGCGGGGTCGCACCGGTTGCGATGAGCACCACATCGGCGTTGAGGACTTCCTCCTCGCCGCTCGCGGCGGTCGCCACGACCTGGTGCTGGGCGAGCCCACGCGAGTCGTCGACGAACTTCGCACGCCCGTTGATGAGCCGCACGCCCTCGCGCTGGAGCCGCGCCCGGACGTCCGCGGACTGGGCCAGAGCCAGGCCCTTCACCCGTCCGTGTACAACCGGCAGATCGACGGCGGCCTGCTCGTTGTGAGTCTGAATGCCCAGCTCACCGGCGTTGCGGAAGGCACTGCGAGCCCCCGCGGAGGCGATGAACGTCTTGGACGGCACGCAGTCGTACAACACGCACGCGCCACCCGCTCCGTCGTTCTCGACGACGGTCACGTCGGCGCCGTGCTGCGCAGCGACCAGGGCTGCCTCGTAACCTGCGGGGCCGCCGCCCATGATGACGATGCGGGTCACGATCAGTCCCTTCCGCGTGCTTGTCGGCCGGCACAACCGTACGCGTTGACCGAATCGACCGTGTCGTCAGTACCGAAAGCTGATCGCCGGGTCGCTACGCTGTCGGACGTGCCGCTCTATGCCGCGTACGGGTCGAACATGGATCCGAACCAGATGATGGAGCGAGCCCCGTACTCCCCGCTCGCGGGGACCGGCTGGCTCGTTGGTTGGCGCATGACGTTCGGTGGCGAGGACCTCGGCTGGGAGGGCGCCCTCGCGACGATCGTCGAGGAGCCAGACCACCAGACGTTCTGCGTGCTTTACGACGTGTCCCCGCGCGATGAGTCGCGGCTGGACCGGTGGGAGGGCGCGCTCGGGCTCTACAAGAAGATCCGGCTGCGGGTGCAGACCCTGGAGGGGTCTGTGGTGGCCTGGCTCTATGTGCTGGACGCCTATGAGGGCGGGTTGCCGTCTGCCCGGTATATCGGGGTGGTCGCGGACGCCGCTGAGGCTGCTGGGGCGCCTGATGACTATGTGAACGACCTGCGGACACGGCCCTGTCAGGGGATCGGGCCCTGACGGGTTGGTCGCCTGCCGGGTGAGTGGTCGCCTTGCGTGGGCGGGCGGGGTGGCACCGTGCGGGTCGGCTTGCGTGGGCGTGTCGTGTTCCAGCGGGATGGTCACCTGCCGTGCGGGCGGTCACCTTGCGAGGGTGGTCTCTCAGGTAGTACCGGGCCGGTGCGGGTCATCGCCGCTGCGCGTCGATAGCGATTGGGGCTTGGCCTTGAGCCTCTGGCGGGATGCTTGACGGCCGGAAAAGGGCCGGGCTGAAAAGCGCCCGGCCGTGCCCATGAGGGGAGCATCCC
>NZ_JOEA01000014.1 GCF_000719115.1 Lentzea albidocapillata
TGCCTGCCTTGAGATTGGCCCGCAGGGTCGTGCAGGCGTCCACGGTCTTGCCGATCACCCGGATCGCCGGCTGGGCGGCCAGCCCGAACCGTTCCCGCAATTCGGCGTAGAAGCGCTTCTGCACATCAAACTTCCGCACGACCCCGGCAGTGTGCATCTGCTCAGACAGCCACGACGCGGCCGTGTTGCAGGCGCGCAGGGTATCGCCCAGCGCCGACGCCTGCTCAGGCGTCGGCAGCAACCGCACCTGCACAACCTGCTTCACGCTGATCACCATAGCGTTGGTCCATGTCACCACGATGGGAACCCGACCCCGACATACGCAGGGGACGCAGTGTCATCCACCACCTTCACGTCCACCTGGTCTTCGTCACAAAGTACCGGCATGGCGCGTTCACCGATCAGTTCCTGCGCCGCTGCAAGGAGATCATGCGGGACGTGTGCGCCGGCCAGGGCGCGGAGCTGCGCGAGTTCAACGGCGACACCGACCACGTGCACTACCCGCCCAGCCTGGCCCTGTCCACACTGGTCAACAGTCTCAAAGGCGTCTCCTCTCGACGCCTGCGGCAGGAATTCCCCGCGCACATCCGCCGATACCTGTGGCGGCAGCACTTCTGGTCACCCTCCTACTTCGCCGGCTCGTGCGCAGGCGCGCCCCTGTCACTCATCAAGGACTACATCGACCAGCAGAAGCGTCCCGACTGACGGCCCGCCGCGCGGGCCGGACAAGCCGCGATCGGCACCTCCTGGCCGCAAACGACCAGCCTCCCCCCGATTGGAGTTCAGGTGAACACACCGGATCCGTTCCGGGAGTGGGACGGCGCCTACGTCCTGGGATCGCTGTCGGCCGCGGACCGGCTGGCCTACGAGCAGCACCTCGCGCAGTGCGCCTCGTGCGAGCGCGAGGTCTGCGGGCTCGCGGGGGTGACGGGCCTGCTGTCGCGCGTGCCGGAGGCGTGGGCGGTGCTGGGCGACGGCCCGGAGGTGCCCACCGCCGTCCTGCCCCGGCTCGTCCGGACCGTGCGGCGGCGTCACCTCGTGGTCACGGCGGCGGCGGTCCTCGGCGCCGCCGTGACCGGTGCGGTGCTCGGTGTGCTGTTCTGGTGCTAACTGTGACCTGTCACGGAGTGGACAGCTCGAAGCGCTGCAGGCCTACCGAGCCGCCGAGCGCCTGCGTGGCGTGGTTGAAGACGCCGAACCGGTAGCCCATGAAGAACTGCCACTCGTTCTTCAGCGTGAAGCCGCTGCCCAGCGACGTGAAGTTCACGCCGTCCGTGCTGTAGGAGAACCGGGCCTGCCGTCCGCTGCCGGGACGGATGTCGGCGTTGGCGCGCAACCAGATCCGGGTGCCGGTGAGGTTCGCGCTCGCGACCTCGGTGCCGGTGCCGGTGGTGTTCCAGTTGCTGTCCATGGTCAGGCCGTTGACCATGGCCACGCGGTTGCGGCCGTTGTCGCGCTTGACCCCGATCCACGCCGAGGAGTCGCGCAGCATCGCCAGGCCGGTGCGGTCGCCGTCGCGCATCGAGGCGAGGTCGAGCGTGACGGTGGCCGTCGAGGCCGGGCCCTGTATTCGGTGGGTGAGGGTGTTGCGGGCGTTGTACAGATCGTTGGTGACGGTCGCGGTGGACAGCCACAGACCGTTGTCGACGCTGTACTTCGTGGTGTCCGGGTTGTGGTTCCACTCCCACTGCGGCCCGAGTCTCGTGCCGTCGAAGGTGTCCACCCCGGTCATGGGTTTGACCTGGCGCGGTGGCGCGGGCAGGTTCGGCATCGGGTAGTTCGCGCCCCAGCCGCCGTTGACGGTGGTGACGCGCGGCCAGCCGTCGGAGGTCCAGGTGATCGGCGCGAGCACCGGCACGCGGCCGCCGGGATAGGCGTCCACGAAGGCCATGTAGTACCAGTCGCCGTTCTGCGTCTGCACCATGCCGCCCTGGTGCGGCACTCCCCCGCCCTGGATCGGCGTGGGCATGTTCAGCAGCACCTGCTGCACGGTGTACGGGCCGAACGGGCTCGACGACTTGAGCACGTACTGGCCGTTCGCCGGCCTGGTCAGCCAGATGTAGTAGCTGCCGTTGCGCTTGTAGAACCTCGCGCCTTCCAGCGTGCCGATGTTGGACGGCGTCTGGAACACCTGCTGCGAGCGCACTTCCGACTTTCCATCCGCCGACAGCTGCGCGACGCTGATCGTGGTGTTGCCGTACGCGACGTACATCGTGTCGTTGTCGTCGACCAGCATTCCCGCGTCGTAGTAGCACTTGTTGATCGTGGACAGCTTCGACCACTGCCCGTCCACGGCCGCGGCGGTGTAGATGTGGGTCTGGGCGAAGTCGACGCACCCGCCCCAGTAGAAGGTGTTGTTGCTCTTGCGGTGGTTGAACATCGACGCCCAGATACCCCGCACGTACGCCCGGCCGCCGTTGAGGTCGTACTTGGAGCCGAAGTCCAGGCGTGGCACGGAGTGCCCGGCGAACTCCCAGTTCACCAGGTCGTAGGAACGCAGGATCGGCGCTCCCGGCGAATAGTGCATGGTCGACGCCGAGTAGTAGTACGCGTCGCCCACGCGGATGATGTCGATGTCCGCGAAGTCCTGCCACAGCACCGGGTTACTGAACGACGCAGGCCGGGGTGTGGTGGTGGTCGGTTCTGTGCCGCCGTTGCAGCTGGTTCCGTTGAGGCGGAAGGACACCGGGTCGGGGTTGGCGGAACCGGACGTGGCGTTGAACCCGAACTCGACCTTGCCCCCGGCCGGCACCGACCCGTTGTAGGAGGCGTTGCGCGCGCTGACCTGGCCGCCGCTCTGCGTGATCACGGCGTTCCAGTGCTGCCCGACCTGCTGGCCGGAGGCGTAAGCCCACTCGAGCGTCCAGCCGGTGATCGCGTCACCGGTGTTCGTGATGGACACGGACGCGCCGAAGCCGCCCTGCCATTCGGAGGTCTTGGTGTAGGTGACCGAACAGCCGGGAGCGGCCTGTGCCGTCGTGCTCGCGGCAAGTCCGGCGGCCACCAGCGTGAGGGCGGACACCGCCGCCGCCACGGGAGCCCACCTCATGATCGTGACCACCTCTGGTTGGTCTGGCCGTTGCAGGTCCACAGCACCAGCTTCGAGCCGTTGCCGGTCGCGGCCCGTTCCACGTCGAGGCACAGACCGGCGTTCGTGTTGCGCAGCGTCCCGTCGGAGCCCAGCGTCCAGCGCTGGTTCGCCTGGCCGTTGCACTGCCAGACGATGACCCTCGTGCCGTTGGCGGTGCCCTGGTCGTACGCGTCGAGGCACTTGTCGCCGAACACGCGGACCTCGCCGTTCGTCCAGGACGTCCAACGCTGCGAGGCGGGAGTGAGACAGTCCTGGATCACCACCGCGGCCCCTGCCGCCGTGGACCCGTTCTCGACATCTAGGCAGCGGTTCGACCCGGCCCCGCGCAACCGGGAGGTGGTGTTCTGCAGCGGGCTGCCGCCGGTCACCCGGAACGCGGTGACGCCGTGCGCGGTAACTGAGGCGGAGATCGCGCCAGGCGTGCTGGACGTGCCACCGGTCCAGAGGTCCGTCAGGGTGAAGTTGCCGCCGGACAGGCCGATCTGGGCGGCCGTGGTGGCGATGGTGGCGGCGGCACCGCCCCGGTTGAACAGGCCGACGGCGACCGAGCCGTCCGCGAGCGGTTTGGCGAACACCTCGGTGGCGCCGTCGTCACGCACCCGGCGGCCGCCCGCGCCGAGGCTGTCCTGGTTCACGGCGATCAGGCGCTGGTTGCGCAGGATCGCGCTGACGTCGGCGGACATGGTGCGGATGTCGTTGCCCGCCATGAGCGGCGCCGCCATCAGCGACCACAGCGTGAAGTGCGACCGCGACTCGGTGAGTGTGAGGCCGGGACGTCCGACGACGAGCATGTCCGGGTCGTTCCAGTGGCCGGGACCGGCCTGCACGGCGAGCGGGGCGGTGATGTCGACGACGTTGCCCACGCCCATCGGGTAGCTGTTGGTGTTGCCGTTCTGCCAGATGTCCAGCAGGTCCTCGGTGGTGCGCCACAGGTCGGCGACCTCGCTCCAGTCGTACCTGTCGCCGGTGGGAGCGTGGAAGCTGTTGGAGTTGATGCTGTAGACGATCGGGCGGCCGGTGGCGCGCAGGGCGTCGCGCATGATCGTGAACCGGGCGATCTGCTCGTCCCGGGTGCCGGCGCCCGAGCACCAGTCGTACTTCAGGTAGTCGACGCCCCACGACGCGAAGATCCGCGCGTCCTGGACCTCGTGGCCCTTGCTGCCGGTCGAACCGGGGTGCGCGCCGGTGCCCTGCGCGCACGTCTTCTCGTTCGGCGCCTGGTAGATGCCGAACTTCAGGCCGCGGCCGTGGATGTAGTCGCCCAGCGCCTTCATCCCGCCCGGGAACTTCGACGGGTGCGCCCGCAGGTTGCCGGCGGAGTCGCGCTGCGGGTCGAACCAGCAGTCGTCCACGACGACGTACTGGTAGCCGGCGTCGCGCATGCCCGACGACACCATCGCGTCGGCGGCCTGGCGCACCTGGCCCTCGGTGATGCCGCAGCCGAAGCTGTTCCAGCTGTTCCAGCCGAGCGGCGGGGTGAGCGCCGGACTGCCGGGAGCGGCGGTGGCGGGGTTCGCGGTGCCGGTCGCCAACGCCGCCAGCAGGACGGCGGCGAGGTGCGTGAGTTTCCTTGACCAGGAGGGCATCGTTGCCCCTTTCTCGCAGGGTGACGCCGCCGGTGGGCGTGCCCGGCGGCGTCGGTCCCGCACTCAGCAGGTCGAGTTGGTCTGGGTCAGCAGGCCGAGCCGCCAGGGCAGCCGGTTGTACTCACCGCCGGCGTTGGGATCCATGCCCTGGTAGAGGTAACTGAGCTTGCAAGGGCTGATCTCCATGGTCTGGTCGACGTTCGTGCGCACCATCTCGCCGTGGCTGATGTCGCGGGTCCACTGTCCACTTGGGAATGTAACATTGTTGGCGCGGGCGAACGGGTTCGACTCGCTCTCGGCCAGCCCCGTCCACGGACCGGTGATCGAGGGCGCGGTCCAGGAGCGGAACCAGCGGCGGCCGTCCGTGCCGATCGCCTCGTGCACCAGCAGCCACTGGTTCTTGCCGGCGATCTTGTAGACGTTGGCGGCCTCGAACAACCGGTTGCGGTCGCTGTCCTGCATGGCGATCACCGTGTTGGTGAAGCCGTTGGGGAACTGCGCGAGGCTGGTCTCCGACCGGTAGAGGTGGCCGTTGTCGTCGGAGGAGAACAGGTAGCACTTCCCGGTGTCGCACACCGTCCAGAAGTCGACCCAGTAGCCGTTGCCGATGTTGTCGCGGATGATCTGCGGCATCCCGTTGGCGTAGAAGTTCTTCGGCGTGGACCACGACGCCGGGTCGGCGATGTCCGTGGTCGTGGAGTACGACGCGTTGGACCCGGTCTGGTAGACGAGGTACCAGAGGCGTTGCGGCGCAAAGTAGAACACCTGCGGCGCGGCCCGGTACCCGGTGCCGATGCCGGAGCGGTCGAGGTAGTAGTGGGGTGCGGCCGACGCCTGGGACCAGTCGCTGAAGCTGGTGTACATCAGGTTGTAGCCGTTGGTGTACGTGGACGCGAACACGTGGTACTTGCCGTTGTAGAAGATGACGCTCGGGTCCTTGACCGCGACGTTCGCGTGCGTGGCGTCCGGCTTCGGACTGATCAGCACACCGCTGGAGTTCCAGCGGAAGCTCGACGGCAGGCTGCCCACGGGCGGGTTGCCGGTCGTGGTCGTGGTGGTCGTCGTGGTGGGGCCGACATCGCCGGTGCACAGGGTTCCGTTGAGGGTGAACGCCGTGGGGTTCGGGTTCGCCGTGCCCGTGGAGGAACCGTTGAACCCGAACTCGACCCGGCCACCGGTGGGGATCGCCGCGTTGTACGAGACGTTGCGGACGGTCACCTCGGTCCCCGACTGGGTCGCCTCGGCGTTCCAGGTCTGCTTCACCTGCTGGCCGGCGGAGAAGCTCCAGGTGAGCGTCCAGCCGTTGACGGCGTCACCGAGGTTGGTGACGCTGACGTTCGCCGTGAAGCCACCGTCCCATTGCGACGGTGCGGAGTAGGTCACCGAGCAGCCCGGTGCGGCAGCGGCGGGAGGCACCGCCACCGCGGCGAGCGTGGACACCGCGATGAGCGGCACGGCGGCGACGGCCGTGAGCAGGGCTCGTCGTGATGTGAACGATCGTGCGAAGAACATGATCACCCTTCGTCGTCGGAGGGAGCAGGGATCACGCGCCGGCGCAGGTGGCGGTTCCGACCGCCGCCGCACCGGGACCGGACGCGAGGAAGCCGAACGTCGCCGAGGCGCCGGGGCTCGGAACCGACGACAGCGCGGTGAACCAGACCGTCGCCATCTTGCTGTAGCCGGCGGCGTTCGGGTGGATGCCGTCGGGCAGGTCGGAGATCGGCACCGCCGGGTACATGTCCACGACGTGCACCCGCTTGCCCGCCGCGGCCTTAGCCCGCAGCAGCGGGACGATGGCGGCGTTGTAGCCGCGCACGGTGGCGTCGGCGAAGCGGATCGGGATGATGGTCAAGACGAACACGTCCGCGAGCGAGCCTGCGAAGTCGGCGGCGTGTCCGGCGGCACGCAGCTTCGTGCCGAGGTCGAGGCGGTAGCCGCCGATGGAACCGCCCTGGGTGATCGAGTCACCCAGCGGCATCACCCGCACCGGGCCGGCGGAGGCGGCCGGATAATCCACAGTGGACTGGTCGGCGGCGACGGCGGGAGACGCGGTCAGCAGGATGGCGATCAGCGCACCGCACAACGCTTTGAGCGGGCTCGGCATGATGAGCCTTTCGACGAGCGGTCAGCGGCGGGGCGGCTTCCAGCAATGTAGAAGACCCCGTCACGCCGGGTCAAAGCTAAATGTGAGCGCTAACCTTTAGCAGAACAGCATTCGGCTGCATCCATCACTCGACCAGACGCCTTCGCGCTGTTAGCGCGAACAAACGCTGTTCACGGCTGCGGCCGCGTGACCGAACCACCCTCGCGCACCGGCATCGGCACCCGGCGGATCAACGGAGGGCGGGCCCCGCGTCCCCGCCGGCCCAGCATCTCCACCAGCACCTCGACCGCCTGCACGCCGAGTTCGTGGTGCGGCAGGGCGATGGTGGTCAGCCGGGGACGCATCCACGAGGCGACGGGGTGGTCGTCGAACCCGAGCACGGAGACGTCGCCCGGTACCGAGAGCCCGGCCTCCCCGAGCGCCTGGTAGGCCCCGAACGCCAGGCGGTCGTCGAAGCACACCAGCGCCTTGGGCAGGTGGCGGCGCAGCAGTTCCCTGGTCGCGTCGTACCCGTCCTCGGGTGTCCACCTGGGACAGCGATGCGCGCTGACCACCTCGACGCCCGCGGCCGCGAACACCTCGCGCATCCCGATGAGGCGCTGCACGGCCGCGATGCTGTGGGGCGGGACATCGTAGAAACCCGGTCCCGCGCCGATCAGGTGCACGCCCTGGCGGTGCCCGGCATCAACGAGGAGGCGTGCCGCCGAACGTCCGCCCTGCACCTCGTCGGACACCACCGACGGAATGGCCGAGCGGGTGCCGGCGGTCGCGTTGAGCAGCACGGCGGGCCCGTGGTGCAGACGTTCCGGCACCGCGATCGCCCTCGTGTGCGTGGTGGCGAGAACGATGCCGTCCGCGCGCCGGTCGCGCATCGCCTCGACCAGCGACCGCTCGAGTCCCGGGTCCCCGCCGGTCTCCCCGGCGAACAGCATGAAGCCGTGCCCGTAGGCGGCCTCCACCGCGCCTTTCACCACCTCGCCCGCCAGGCCGGAGGAGGTGACGGTGTCGAGCACGAGCCCGATCGTCCGCGACGGTCCCGGACGTGGTCCGCTCACCAGCGTGCCGCGCCGGTAGCCCAACTCCTGGGCCGTCGACCGAACCCTCCGTTCGGCGTCCTCGGAGATGCGCAGTTCGCGCGCACGTCCGGTCAGCACGAGCGATGCCGTCGTCACCGACACCCCGCTCGCCGCCGCGACGTCGGCCAGGGTCACGCGAGTTCGTCCCACCGCAGATCCGCCTCCCGTGCCGTACGGGCCCGACCGCGTTCCAGCCGGATGTTCCACGAATTGGTTGTGGTCACGCGCCTTCCGCCGAACGGTCCTGGCGGAGGGACCGTCCGGCGACCGAGCGCTCTACCGCTTCAGGCGACCGGGGTCGCCTGCCTCGCCGCGGCGCACGAGCCAAGCCTCGGTGATGTGCGTGAACATGGCCTGCGCCGCACCGGCCCCGTCGTGGGCGGCGATGCGTTCGAAGATGCGGCGATGCCCTTTGTTGGACGCCTTGCACATGTCCCTGCCGCTGCGGCCGTGGTAACCGGCGGAGCCGAGGACCTGGCTCTCCAGCGAGCGCACCACGCCGCGGGCGATGCGGTTGCCCGAGGCCTGCATGATCGTGTCGTGGAACAGGCGGTCGTGCTCCTCGTAGGTGGCGGTGTCGCCGACGAGTTCGTCCATCCGGTCCACCAGGGCGCGCAACCGGTCCAGGACGGCCTGATCGGCGGTGCGCGCGGCGACCTGTGCCATGTCCGACTCGAGCAACCGGCGCGTCACCACCAGGTCGTCGAGGATCGCGAGGCTCTCGTCCCCGGCGACGGCGGCGGCGAGGACCAGCTCGTCGAGCATGTTCCACTGCGCCATCGGGGTGACCGTGGTGCCCGCGCCCTGGCGCACCCGCACCAACCCCTTCTCCTGCAGGACCTTCACCGCCTCGCGGATCACCGTCCTGCTCACCGAGAAGGTCTCGCACAGCACCGGCTCGGGCGGGAGCGTGGTGCCAGGGGCATAGGTACCGCGCACGACGCGTTGCACGAGCTCGGCGGTGACCGCGGCGGCCAGGCTCGCTGGTCTCCGCGTCCATCCAGGGATCTCCGCCGCACCCTGCTCCGACATCTCGCCTCCGTTGTGCCGCAACCTGTTGCCAGGACCCGACAGTATACGTAACACCATTGACGTCACACGTCATACGAGTTACGTTCGGATTGTTCCTGAACCGGCCCGGACGCCCGGTCCTCCCGTCCACGGAGACCCGTCCGCACGCCCCGTTCCACGGTGCCGTCGCCGCGAATTCCTCCGGCCGGCACGACGAACCCGAACGTCCACACAGGACACGAGCTGTCCCGTCCGCCGCAGCGGGAGAGGTGATCAGGCCACACCACCAGGAGGTCACTTGTCCACGTCCTCGTTCCCCGCTGTACGCGGGTGGATCGCACTCGCTGCCACGGCAGCGGTGATCGCCGCCCTCGCCACCGCTCCCCCGGCGACCGCTGCCACCACGACCCTCTACGCCTCTCCGTCGGGCACCGGCGCCGCCTGCTCCGCCACGGCGCCGTGCTCGTTACCTGGCGCGCAGGCCGCGGTGCGGTCCCGCAACACGTCGATGTCCGGTGACATCGTCGTGGAACTGGCCGGCGGGACCTACCGGCTCACCGCGCCGTTCCGGCTCACCGCGGCGGATTCCGGCAGCAACGGGTACCGCGTGCTGTGGCAGGCCGCGGCGTCGGCGCGTCCCGTCATCAGCGGCGCCAGGGCGGTCACCGGGTGGTCGCTGGCCGATGCCGGCAGGAACATCTGGCGGGCCGGCGTCGGCACCGGCGTGGAAAGCCGTCAGCTGTACGTCAACGGTGCGATCGCCACTCGCGCGCGGACCCTGGTGAACCGCGCCGACTTCACGTTCACCGACACCGGCATGCGCTTCTCGAACAGCTCGCTGAACTACCTCAACAACCTGGCGAACCAGAACCGCGTCGAGGTGGAGAGCGTCAACTCGTTCACCGACCGCTACTCGCCGGTGCAGAGCATCGCGGGCAACTTTCTCACGATGCAACAACCCGCGTGGAACAACAACACCTTCGGCTACGACACGCTCAGCAAGCCGCACCGGGCCGGACCGCTGTACCTGGCGAACGCGTACGAGTTCCTCGACGCGCAAGGCGAGTGGTACCTCAACCCCGGCGCGGGCGCGCTCTACTACATCCCGCTCGCCGGGCAGAACATGAGCAACGTCAGCGTGGAACTGCCGGTGCTGCAGTCACTGGTCAACGTCGGCGGCACCTACGACGCTCCGGCGCGCGACATCACGTTCGCCGGCATCACGTTCACCGGTACGTCGTGGCTCGGCCCCAGCAGCAACCAGGGGTTCGCCGACCAGCAGACCGGCGCCTACCTGGCGGGCAACCAGAACTGGCCGGCCGACCGCATCAACTCGTGCCAGCAGGGCTGTGCGCAGTTCGAGGCGGCGCGGCCGCACTGGTCCCAGATGCCCGCGGCGGTACAGGTTTCGGCGGCCGGCGGCATCACCTTCACCGACTCGCAGTTCGTCAACCTCGGCCAGACCGCGATCGGCATCGGCAACGACGCCAACGCGCACGCCAGCGGGGTGGGACTGGGCGCGTCCGGCGTCACGATCACCAGGTCGGAGATCGCCCGCAACTCGGCGGGCGGCGTCGTGGTCGGTGGCGTGCGAGCCGACGCGCACCACCCGAGCGACCAGCGGATGGTCAACCGGAACATCACGGTCAGCCACAACCGCATCCACGACATCGCCGTCGAGTACCGCGGCAACGTGTCGGTGCTCAACACCTACGTCAGCACGGCCACCGTGTCCCACAACGAGATCTACAACATGCCGTACTCCGGACTGTCCCTCGGCTACGGCTGGGGCGCCAACGACGCAGGCGGCAGCAACCACTACGCGAACCGCGGTCTGTACGACTACCAGCCGCGGTACTCCACGCCCACCACAGCGTCCAACAACAAGCTCATCAACAACTACGTCCACGACGTCATGCAGCAGATGACCGACGGCGGCTGCATCTACACGCTCGCCTGGAACCCGAACGCGGAGATCAGCGGCAACCACTGCGTGCGCACCAACGGATGGTTCGGGCTCTACTTCGACGAGGGCTCCAAGTACTACCGCGCGACCGGCAACGTCTTCTCCTCCACCGGCACGTGGGCCACCGCCAACTACTGGGGCGGCGAGAACATGGGCAACTGGACCCTCACCGGCAACTGGTCGACCAACAACAGCACCAACGTGACCAACGGCGACCGCGGCAACGTGGTCAACGGCAACGTCGTCGTCCCGGGCGGCAACTGGCCGTCCGGAGCCCAGGCCGTGATCGCCAATGCGGGGCCGGGCGGTAGCGGAGGCGGCCGGGAGAACGTCACGGTCGTCGGCAGCCAGTCGGGCCGTTGCCTCGACGTCGCCGGCACCGGCAACAACACCCAGGCAAGGCTCTGGGACTGCAACGGCGGCACGAACCAGCGCTGGAACCACACCGCCGGCAGGCAGCTCACCGTGCAGGGCAAGTGCCTCGACGCCTCCGGCGGAGGAACCGCCAACGGCACCGCGGCGATCCTCTGGGATTGCCACGGCGGCGTGAACCAGCAGTGGAACGTCAACGGTGACGGCACCATCACCGGCGCGCAGTCGGGGCTGTGCCTCGACGCCAGCGGCAACGGCACCGCGAACGGCACGCTGATCCACCTCTGGCCGTGCCACGGCGGGACGAACCAGCAGTGGAGCCTGCGCGGCTGAGAACGGGTCCCCGCACCGGCCGGTGCGGGGACCCGTTCACTCATCGCCCTCAGGAGCAGGCGACGCCGTTCAGCACCGCTGACGAGAACGGAGGCGTGCCACCGTTGTAGTTCGCGTTGAACCCGATACTCAGCTGCGCACCGGCGCCCAGAGAGCCGTTCCAGGCCGTGTTCGCCACGCGGACCTCACCGCCCGTGTCGGTCCACGTCCCGTTCCAGCCCTGCGTGACGGACACGCCGGGAGCGGCGAACGAGAACGTCCAGCCGTTGATCGCCTGGCCGCGGTTCTCGATCACGATCTCGCCGGTGTAGCCGCCCTGCCACTGGCTGACGACGCGGTGGGTCGCCTTGCAGCCGCCCGGGTTGCCGCCGCCCGTGGTGGTCGTCGTGGTCGTGGTGGTCGTCGTCGTGGTGATCGGGCCCGCCGCCATCGCGAGCTCGTAGGCGCGCTGCGGCACGAACTGACCGGCTGGCGCGATGCAGCCGTCGGACTCACCCGGCAGCTTGACCCACAGGAACGCCTCGATCTTCGAATCGCCCGTGTTCGTCGTGCTGGGCGTGCCGATCGCGCGTCCCGGCGGGTCGCACCACTCGCTGCCGGCGGGGCCGTTGCCGTTGCGGCTCGTGTCGACCACGGCCTTGAGGCGGCTGTCACCGACGGCGTTGAGCACGTTCTTGGCGAAGTTGACCTCGTCGGAGCTGGCGCGGTAGTTCGACACGTTCGTCGAGATGCCGTCGGCGCTGTTGGAGATGTCCGCGCCGCGCAGCCGGTTCGCGGCCTCCGCCGGGGTCAGCCACGCGGAGTGCCCGATGTCGAAGTACACCTTGGCCTGCCCGGAGCCGGACTTGAGCTTCTTGCCGGCGTAGGCCATCGACGCCTTGGTCTGGTTCTGCTGGTCCGCGCTCTGGCAGTTGGTCATCAAAGGCAGCACATCCGGTTCCAGCACGATCGTCGCGGGACGACCCGCCAGTCCCGCCGCCACCTCGTCCACCCATGCCCGGTAGGCCGCGTGGGAGGAGGCACCGCCGCCGCTGGGTCCTCCGCAGTCACGGTTGGGGACGTTGTAGACCACCAGGATCGGGATCTTCCCGGCGGAGGCCGCCGCGCCGACGAAGGAGCTGACCTCCGAGCGCACGGTCGACGTGTTGGTCGTCGTGTACCACCGCGCCTGCGGAACCGACGCGACGCGGTCACGGATGACCGCCGCGCGCGAGTCTCCCGGATTGGCGGCGACCCACCTGGCGCTCGAGCTGGACGGGTCGGTGTAGAAGGCCGACTCCGCCGCGTTGACGGTCGTGCCGCCGCTGACCACCAGGGTGGTGACCCCGGCGACGAGCGCGGACGCGAACAGGCACGCGCCCGCCGCCCGCCTCCTCGGTGCCGTCGTGTCTTCTCGGGACGGAACAGTTGCTGTCATTCAGGTCCTCGCAGCGTCGTTGCCATGGGGAAAGGGGGCGCGATGCATGAGAGCGCTCTCACAGACCGTGCGCGAATCGTGCGGCGCACAGCCGAGCACTCGGTCCGCTTCGGACCGGCATCGCGAAAAGCGAATACGAGTTCGGGTCAACGTAGCCTCGGAACACCGGTCCGTCAACGCTAAAAATGTTAGCGCTAACTTTAGCCGAATGCGGTTTCAATGCCGTTCGACGGCCGTGTTCAAACGATTTGACGTTTGCACTGGGAGCGCTCCCCTACATTCGTACGCCGATCGAGTCAACCTGCTGTCGAATTCGACAGTGCGTTCTTGTGAGCGTGAACAGGGAGCTGAGACACTCCTTGTCACTCAACGGGATCCGGCACTGGCGCACCGGACCTCATGAGCTGACCCCGTCCATCACACCCCGCAACGGGTGTTCCTGCGAAAGCGTGAATGATGAGACTGACATCGAAGTCAGTGGCTCTGATCCCGATCATTGCCACGGTCGCGACAGTGGTAATCGGCGCCACCCTGATCGCACCTCCCGCCGCGAACGCGGCGACCACCCTCGGAGCGGCCGCCCAGCAGAGCGGTCGTTACTTCGGTACCGCAGTCGCCGCGGGCAGACTCGGTGACTCGACCTACACCGGGATCCTGAACCGTGAGTTCGACATGGTCACGGCCGAGAACGAGATGAAGATGGACGCGACCGAGCCGAACCAGGGGCAGTTCAGCTACGGCAACGCCGACAGGATCGTCAACCTGGCGCGCAACCAGGGCAAGCGAATCCGCGGACACGCGCTGGCGTGGCACTCGCAGCAGCCCGGCTGGATGCA
Organism: Lentzea albidocapillata; assembly: GCF_000719115.1. Lineage (GTDB taxonomy): Bacteria > Actinomycetota > Actinomycetes > Mycobacteriales > Pseudonocardiaceae > Lentzea > Lentzea albidocapillata. The sequence continues at coordinate 13,793 of NZ_JOEA01000014.1, forward strand.
GAACATGTCCGGCACGGCGCTGCGCAACGCGATGCTGAACCACGTCACGCAGGTCGCGAGCTACTACCGGGGCAAGATCTACGCCTGGGACGTGGTGAACGAGGCCTTCGCCGACCGGCGTGCCGATCGACTGCGTCGGCTTACAGTCCCACTTCAACTCGCAGAGCCCGGTTCCCTCCAACTACCAGACCACCCTGCAGAACTTCGCCAACCTCGGCGTCGACGTGCAGATCACCGAACTGGACATCGAGGGCTCCGGCACCTCGCAGGCCCAGAACTACCGGAACGTCACCCAGGCCTGTCTGGCCGTGGCGCGGTGCACCGGCATCACCGTGTGGGGCATCCGCGACACCGACTCGTGGCGCGCTTCCGGCACCCCGCTGCTGTTCGACGGCAACGGCAACAAGAAGGCCGCCTACAACTCCGTGCTGGACGCGCTCAACGCGGGTGGTGGTCCGGGCCCGACGACGACCACGACGACCACCACAACGACGACGAGCAACGGCCCCGGCCCGGGCGGCTGCACCGCGTCGGTGTCGCTGAACCAGTGGGACGGTGGTTTCGTCGCCACGATCAAGGTGACCGCCGGTTCCAGCGCCCTGCGCGGCTGGAGCGTCGCCACCACGCTGTCGAACGGCACGGTCACCGGTTCCTGGAGTGCCAACCGCAGCGGCACCAGCGGAGCCGTCAACTGGTCCAACGTGGACTACAACGGGAACGTGCCCGCCGGCCAGTCCACCGAGTTCGGCTTCCAGGGCACCGGAAGCGGAGCCGGGCTGAACCCGGCCTGCAACGCGAGCTGATTCCCGAGCCACACGACCGGCAAGCTCCGGCGAACGGGTGACCGTTCGCCGGAGCGCCCTGCCCTGGGAAGAAGAAGATGGTCAAGACACGAAGGCTTTGGGCGAGCATCGCCCTGGTGGTGGGCACGATCCTGACGGTGGTCTCGCCGGTGAGGGCGGACAACCCGATCGTGCAGCACATCTACACGGCCGACCCGGCGCCGTTGGTCCACAACGGACGGGTCTACCTCTACACCGGCCACGACGAGGACGGCTCGACCTGGTTCACCATGAAGGAGTGGCGGGTCTGGTCCTCGGCCGACATGGTGAACTGGACCGACCACGGTTCTCCCCTGAGCATCGCCTCGTTCAGCTGGGCGAAACAGGACGCGTGGGCGGGCCAGGCCGTGGAACGCAACGGCAAGTTCTACTGGTACGTCCCCGTCGTCACCAAGGCCACCGGCCGCCCGGCCATCGGTGTCGCCGTCGCCGACAGCCCCACCGGCCCGTTCCGCGACGCCCTCGGCCGGCCCCTGGTGGAGAACGGCGAGATCGACCCCTCGGTCATGATCGACGACGGCGGTCAGGCGTACCTGTACTGGGGCAACCCCAACCTCTCCTACGTCCGCCTCAACGCCGACATGACGTCCTACTCGGGCGGCATCACCAGGATCCCGCTCACCACGGCCGGGTTCGGCACCCGCACCGGCGACCCGAACCGGCCCACCCTCTACGAGGAAGGTCCCTGGGTCTACAAGCGCAACGGCCTATACTACAACGTCTTCGCCGCCAAGTGCTGCTCGGAGTTCATCGCCTACTCCACCTCCCCCGGACCGACGGGGCCGTGGACCTACCGCGGCACCGTGATGGCCACGCAGGGCAGCAGCTTCACCAACCACCCCGGCATCATCGACTTCAAGGGCAGCTCGTACTTCTTCTACCACAACGGCGCCCTGCCCGGCGGTGGCGGCTTCACCCGCTCCGTCGCCGTCGAGAAGTTCACCTACAACGCCGACGGCACCATCCCGTCCCTCACCATGACGACGGCCGGACCACCGGCGGCGGACACCCTCAACCCCTATGCACGGCAAGAAGCCGAGACCATCGCCTGGGGCAACGGCATCGAGACCGAGGCCTCCAGCGAAGGCGGCATGAACGTCGGCTACATCAACAACGGTGACCACATCAAGGTCAAGAACGTCGCCTTCGGCAACGGCGCCTCGACGTTCACCGCCCGCGTCGCGTCCACCGTCGCGGGAAGCTCCGTCGAGGTGCGCAGCGGCAGCCCGACGGGCACTCTCGCCGGCCGTTGCACCGTGCCCAGCACCGGCGGCTGGCAGGCGTGGACCACGGTCACCTGCCCGGTGAGCGGGCTGACCGGCACGCGTGACCTCTACCTGAGGTTCAGCGGTGGCAGCGGTTATCTGCTCAACATGAACTGGTGGCAGTTCAGCGGAGGGAGCTCGTCATGAGCAACGCGAACCGGACGAGCCTCGACGGGCTCAGTCTTGCCGGCATCATCGCGGCCGTGCTGGTGCTGGTCGCGGCGGTGGCGATCTCACTCGTGCCGCAGCCGGCGCAGGCCGCGTCCCTGGTGCGGGTCACGAACTTCGGCACCAACCCGACCGGCCTGAACATGTACGTCTACGCGCCGGACAGGCTCGCGGAACGCCCGGCCCTGCTCGTGATGGTGCACTACTGCACCGGTTCCGCGAGCGCGGTGCACAACGGCGGCGGACGCGACTACGTCACCGCCGCGGACCGCAACGGGTACGTGATCATCTACCCGGAGGCGACGAGGGACGGGCACTGCTTCGACGTGTCGACCCAGAACGCGTTGCGCCGCAACGGAGGCAGTGACTCGACGGGTATCATGTCGATGGTGTCGTACGCGCGCCAGCGCTACAACGTCGACCCGGAGCGCATCGTCGTCTCGGGCATCTCGTCCGGCGCGATGATGACCAACGTGCTGGCCGCCCAGTACCCGGACGTGTTCAGCGCCGGCGCGGCCTTCGCGGGTGTCCCGGCGGGCTGCTTCGCGACGACGGACGGGTCGATGTGGAACAGCCAGTGCTCGGGCGGGACCCTGCTGAAGACCCCGCAGCAGTGGGGAGACCAGGCGAGGGCGATGTACCCCGGGTACACCGGGCGCTACCCGCGGATGCAGCTGTGGCACGGCACCTCCGACACGACGCTGGCGTACCCGAACTTCGGTGAGGCGCTCGACCAGTGGACGAACGTGCACGGGGTGAGCAGGACACCGGCGACCACCGACCAGCCCCAGCCGAACTGGACGCGCACCCGCTACGGCACCGGCACGCCGGCCGTCGTCGAGGGCATCAGCGCGCAGGGCACCGGGCACGACGTGCCGACGGCGGGGATGGTCGCGCACGCCATCACCTTCCTCGGCTTGGACCGCCCGCCCACGACGACGACCACGACCACACCGCCGCCGTCTCAGGGCTGCTCGGTCAAGGCAGTGGTCAACGCCTGGAACACCGGCCTCACCGAGACGATCACCATCACCAACACGTCCTCGACACCGGTGAACGGCTGGGCGCTGCAGTTCACGCTGCCCGGCGGGCAAACCGTCACGGGTGGCTGGAGTGCCACCTACTCCCCCGCCACCGGCGAGGTGACCGCCCGCAACGTCGGCTACAACGCGCAGGTCCAGCCCTCCGCCCAGGTGTCCATTGGCTTCCAGGCCACGCACACGGGCAACAGCGCACCCGCGGACGGATTCACGCTCAACGGCGTGCGTTGTGCCGTGAGCTGACCACGCACACCACTGGAAGCGTGACGAGCGAAGGGGACGACGATGTTCCACCTGCACAAGGGGTCTGCCATGTCCCGGCATAGGTCCGTGCTCGCGGCGGCCGTCGCGAGCGCCGTGGTCTTCCTGGGCGCGGCGGGGATCGCGCTGGGCGCCGGGGAGACCGGCACCGCGGCGGCGACGGCGGGGTGCGGCAAGCCACCGGCGCTGACGAGCGGCCAGCACACGATCAACAGCGGTGGTCAGAACCGCTCGTTCATCCTGCGGCTGCCGCCCGACTACGACAACAACCGCCAGTACCGGCTGTTCGTCGGCTTCCACTGGCGCGGCGGCACCGCGAACGACGTCGACTCCGGCGGCACCGACGGCTACAACTGGTCCTACTACGGGCTGCGGCGGCTCTCCGACGCCGCGAACAACGGCACGATCTTCGTGGCGCCGCAGGGCAACGGCAACGGCTGGGCCAACCCCGGCGGCCAGGACCTGAGGTTCGTCGACGACCTGGTCAACCGCCTCGACTCGGGGCTGTGCGTCGACACGACGCAGCGCTTCGCCGGTGGCTTCAGCTACGGCGGCGGCATGTCGTACGCGGTGGCCTGTGCCCGCGCGAACGTCTTCCGCGCGGTGGTCGCCTACTCGGGCGCGCAGCTCAGCGGGTGCGACGGCGGCACCCAGCCGATCGGCTACATGGGCATCCACGGCATCAGCGACAACGTGCTCGGCATCGGCCTGGGCCGCGGACTGCGCGACACGTTCGTGCGCAACAACGGCTGCACGCCGCAGAACGCTCTCGAACCGCGTGCGGGCAGCCGGACGCACATCGTCACGAACTACAGCGGCTGCCGTGCGGGGTACCCCGTGGTGTGGGCGGCGTTCGACGGCGGTCACACGCCGGGTCCGATCGACTCGGGCGGTGACGGCTGGCGGACCTGGACGTCCGGTGAGGCGTGGAAGTTCATCACCCAGTTCGCGGGCGGCGGCGGCCCGACGAGCACCACCACGACGACCACGACCACCCCGCCTCCCGGCGACGCGGCCTGCCGCGTGAGCAACGTGATCAGCGCCTGGAACAACGGGTTGACGTCGAACATCACCATCACGAACACCGGTTCCGCGACGATCAGCGGGTGGTCACTGGTCTTCACGCTGCCCGGCGGGCAGACGATCACGTCCGGCTGGAGCGCCACCTACTCCCCCGGTTCCGGGCAGGTCACCGCGAGAAACGTCCAGTACAACGGTGACATCGCGCCGAACGCGTCGATCACCGTCGGCTTCCAGGCCACGCACACCGGCAACAACTCGGCGCCGGCGTCGTACAGCCTCAACGGCAACACGTGCTCAGTCGCCTGACCGCCACTACGGGGAGCGCGAACAAACCCATGCACCAGCACAAGAAGTGGTGGCTCACCGCGGTGGCCGTCGCCACGCTCGTCCTCTCCGGCGTCAGCACCGCTGCCGCCGGCCCGCAGACACCTCTCGCCGCGACCCCGGGTTGCGGCAAGGCCCCGACCCTGCGCAGCGGCACGCAGACGATCCAGAGCGGGGGCAAGACCCGGTCGTTCGTCCTGAGCGTCCCGGACAACTACGACAACACCCGGCAGTACCGGCTGGTCTTCGGCTTCCACTGGTGGGGCGGCACGATGAACGACGTCGCCTCCGGCGGGAGCGACGGCGACGTCTACGCCCACTACGGCCTGCGGCGGCTGGCGAACAACTCCGCGATCTTCGTCGCGCCGCAGGGGATCGGCAACGGCTGGGCCAACTCCGGCGGCGAGGACGTCACCTTCGTCGACGACATGCTGCGCCGGATCGAGAACGACCTCTGCGTCGACACCACGCAGCGCTTCTCTCTCGGCTTCAGCTACGGCGGCGCGATGAGCATCTCGCTCGCGTGCTCCCGGCCGAACGTCTTCCGCGCGATCGCCGCCATCGCGAGCCCCGGCGAGATCAGCGGGTGCGCGGGCGGTACAGCACCGGTCGCGTTCATGGGCATCCACGGCATCGGCGACAACATCGGCTCGGGCCGCGGCCAGCGCGACAGGTGGGTGCGCAACAACGGCTGCCGGTCCCAGAACGCACCGGAACCGGCAGCGGGCAGCCGCACGCACATCACCACCACCTACGCGGGCTGCCGGGCCGGGTACCCGGTGGTGTGGGCGCCCTTCGACGGAGGCCACCAGCAGGGACCGGTGGACGGCTGCGCGGGCTGCGAGAGCGGAGCCCGCAGCTGGGTCAAGACCGAGGTCTGGAGGTTCTTCACCGGCGGCACCACTCCTACCCCGACCACGTTCCGGCTGCGCGGCGAGGCCTCGGGCCGTTGCCTGGACGTGAGCGGTGCCGGCACGGCCAACGGCTCCCCGATGGTCGTGTGGGACTGCCACAGCAACGCCAACCAGCAGTTCACCCGCACCGGCCAGACGCTGCAGGTCCTGGGCAAGTGCCTGGACGCTCCCGGCAACGCGACCGCGGGCACCGCGGTGCGGCTCTGGGACTGCCAGGGCGGCGCGAACCAGCAGTGGAACGTCAACGCAGGCGGCACGATCGGCAACGCCCAGACCGGGCTGTGTCTGGACGTCAACGGCGCCGGCACCGCCAACGGGACGGCCGCGATCGTGTGGACCTGCCACGGAGGCGCGAACCAGCGCTGGTCGCAGGTGTAGGCCGGTCGAACGGAGGGCTTTCACCGCCCCAGGTCGGTGAAAGCCCTCTCACCCTGCCGCCGCGAGCCCTTCCGCCAGCACCGCGATCGCGTCCGGCCCGGTCCGGCAGCACCCGCCCACCAACCGGGCACCGCCGTCGACCCACCCCTCGGCCTGCGCGGCGAACCCGCCCCCGTCCCCCGACCACGACCGCGCCGCCGCGTCCCATTGCTCACCACTGTTCGGGTACACCACGACCGGCAGTCCGGTCACCCGGCGGGCCACGGCGACCGCGCCCGCCACGTCTTCCGGTGCGCAGCAGTTCACGCCGACGGCGATGACCTCGTCCACACCGGACACGACGGCAAACGCCTCCTCGAGCGGTTGCCCGGCGCAGGTCCGGTCGCCGCGCACGGTGTAGGAGAGCCAGACCGGCACGCCGCTGCCGCGCACCACCTCCAGCACGGCCTCGGCCTCGTCCACGTCGGGGACGGTCTCGACCGCGAGCACGTCCGGGCCGGCCTCGCAGAGCGTCTCGACGCGAGAGGCGTGGAAGCGGACCAGCTCCGGCCGGCTCAGGCCGTAGCGGCCGCGGTACTCCGAGCCGTCGGCCAGCACCGCGCCGTACGGGCCGACCGACGCCGCGACCCAGCGGGGTCCGTCCACTTCGGACGCGGCGGACCGGGCGAGCTCGACGCTGGAGCGCAGCAGCCGTGCCGTCTCGGCCGCGCTGATGCCGCGGCGGGCGAAGCCCTCGAAGCTCGCCTGGTAGCTCGCGGTGATGGCGACCTCGGCGCCCGCCCGGTAGTAGGCGAGGTGCGCGGCTCGCACGGCGTCCGGGTCGGTGAGCAGCAGCCGGGCCGACCAGAGTTCGTCGGACAGGTCGTGCCCGGCGAGTTCCAGAACCGTCGACATCCCGCCGTCGAGCACGACCGCCCTGCGCGCCAAAGCCTCTGCCAGTTCCACCCCGGCGAGTCTACGGCCACCGAAATGAAGGGGAGGGGTGCGCGACGGCCGCTCCGCCGTGGTGTCGCGCACCCCTCCGGGACGATCTTCGGGGGCCTCCGCGTGTGCGCGCCGCATTTCCGCACGCGCGGAGGCCGTCCCAGCGACCGCCCGTCATGTCCCGGTCCGCCCGTGGCGGACCGGTCAGCCCGTCGCGCCGCGGTGTGCGGCGTGGTCCGGTGTGCTCGCCCGCCGGGAGAGCCTGGGGGGCAACAGCATCAGCGGTGGCGGCTGTTTCCCCTCCAGCTTGGCGACGAGCAGGTCGACCGCGTGCCTGCCGAGCTCCTCCGCGGGCAGGCGCACCGAGGTGAGCAGCGGTGACGTCTGTTCGGCCAGTTCGTCCGGGCAGATCGCGACCACGGCCACGTCACCGGGGACCTGGCGGCCGGCCGCGCGCAGGCACGCGGTGATCCAGCCGAGTGCCGCCTCGTTGTGCACGACCAGCGCCGTCATGGACGGGTGCGCGCGGATCAGGGCCTTGGTCGCCCTGAGCACCGAGTCGTGGTCACCCTCGACGGCCAGTGCCGTCGCGGCGACTCCCCTGCGCATCGCGGCCGCGCTGAACCCGTTCATGGTGCGGTGGGCGAAGCCGGTGCTGCGGCGGTAGACCGCGCTCGGCGCGCCGAGGAAACCGATGGAGCGGTGTCCGAGGTCGGCGAGGTGGTCGACGCACTTCGCGCCCGCCGCCTCGAAGTCCAGGTCCACGCAGGTGAGGCCGCGGGCGGCCGCCGGATGTCCGATGAGGACGGACGGTTTGGACAGCTGCCGGAGCAACGGCACGCGGTCGTCGTCCATCTCCACGTCCATCACCAGGAAACCGTCGACCTGGGCGCTGTTCGCGGCACGGCGCAGGCCCGCCGCGCCATCGTCCGCGGTCATCAGCAGGAGGTCCATGTCGTACCTGCGCGCTGTCGTCACCGCCGCCGTGACGAAGCGCATCACCGCGGGCAGGTGGGTGCCCGCCCGCAGCGGGAGCACCAGGCCGATCACGTTGGTCCTGCCGGTGGACAACACGCGATCCGAGGCGTGGGGCTGGTAGCCCAGTTCCCTGATGCTCTCCCGAACTCTCGTCTTCGTGTCCGCGGAGATCGATCTTTTGCCTGTGAGCACGTAGGAGACTGTGCTCGGGGCGACCCCCGCGTGCCGCGCGACATCCGCGATGGTGACCACACAGCCTCCATTCACACTTTCACTCACCGAGCGTGTCGACACCATAGGGAGCACCTTCTGATGACATCAAGAGAGATGTGCGCGTTAACATTGCGCGTCAACGGTGGTCCAGACGAATTCCGCACCGTCTGGAAAGTTGCCGGACAGAACTCCGTATCAATTAAGAAGAGCGTGCCCACGCGTCCGGAACTCCAGACGCGAGGCCGTCCGCGTGGGCACGCTCACATGCTCAGGCTCAGAGCGCCGGGTAGGCGTTGCGCATGAGCTCCTGGAGCTGGGCCGGGAACCAGTGCCCGGCCAGCGGCGCGTTGCCCAGCGAGCCGGACATGCTGTTGCCGTTGCGCGCGTTTCCGGTGTACGTGGGGTCGCACATCCGGTCGAAGCCCTTGCCCTCGTTGTTCGGGATCTCCTCGCTCGCGCCGTCGGACTCGCCCGGCGGCTTGATCCACACGTAGGCGTCGACGCCCGCCGCGGGTGCGGCCTTCGGGCGTTCGCCGATGCCCGCCCCGGCCTGGTTGCACCAGTTGCCGAGGTGGATGCGCCGGTCGAGCCTGCCTCCGTCGACGTAGGCGTCCACGCTCGTCCTCGGTCCGGGACCGGACGGACGGGCCGTGCCACCCCAGCCGTTGCGGCTGGTGTCGATCAGCATGCCCACGTTCGCGTCGAAGCCCGCCTGCACGGCCCGCTGCCGGAACGCCTGCGCGTAGGGCAGCTCACCGGTGTAGCGGTTCCAGTCCACCCACTTCGACTGGCGCACCGGCGTGCCGTTGATCGACTCGTCGATCGAGAAGTTCGGCTCGGTGAGGATGCCGTAGTTGGCGGTGTTGGCGACGAAGCCGTGCACGTTGGCCTTCGTGCTGCCGGACGCGTTGGCCGCCTGGAAGAGCAGCTCCGCCGACGGGCCGAAGTTGTCGTCCCAGCCCAGCCAGCCGTGGTGGCCGATGTCGATGTAGTTGTAGGTGTTCGGGACGGCACCCAGCTTCGCGAGCGCGTAGCCGACACCGGTGACGTAGTTCCCGTTCGCCTTCATGACGTCGCACTGCGGCGTCTGGGTCGGCCGCGGCGTCACGTTGGTGATCAGGTTCGGCAGCGAGTCGATCTCCACCACGGTCACGATGCGCAGGCTCGCGTACGCGGGCCTGGCGAGGATCGCCGCGATCGGATCGATGTACTCCGTCTTGTAGCGATCGATCTCCGTGGGCTTGAGCTCACCGTTGGACGCCAGCGCCGCGCAGTCGCGACCCGGCAGGTTGTAGATCACGACCTGGATGGTGAGTGGTGAGCCCGCAGCCTGGCGCACCGCCTCGTCGAGGTGCGAGGCGAGTCCGCGGGCACCGGGGGTGCCGTTGATCGCCGCGATGCGGTCCATCCACACGGCGGTCGGCTGGTTCGCGATCCTGCTGCCGCCCGGCTCCGCGTTCGCCTTGGCCGCCCAGTCCGGGTTCACGTACTGCTTCGCGCCGACGTACGGGTTGTCGACGCGGTTGCCGGGGTCCGGGTTGTTCGACGTCGTGGTGGTCGTGGTGGTGGTCGTCGTCGTACTCGTGGGCGGCGCTCCGGTGCACACAGTGCCGTTCAACGTGAACGTCGTCGGGTTCACGTCACCGCTGGCGGCGCCGGAGCCGTTGAAACCGATGTCGATGGACGCGCTGGTGCCGAGGCTCCCGTTCCACGACATGCTCGCAGCGGTCACGTTCGCGCCCGACTGCGTCCAGGTCGCGCTCCAGCCCTGCGCCACGCGCTGGCTGCCGGGCAACGCGAACTTCAGCGTCCAGCCGCCCGAGATCGCGTCACCGAGGTTGGTGATCTTCACCGAAGCGCCGAACCCTCCGCCGCCCCAGTTGTTCGCCGTGTAGTCCACACGGCAGCCGGGTGCGGCGCCCGCGGGTGGCGCGACAAGCGCCACCGCGATCGTCGCCGCGGTGGTGGCGACCACGACTCCAGTCGCGGCCCACCGCCTCTGTCCGTTGAGCTTCATTGCTCCGGATCTCCTGTCTGTCAATGATGTTCTATCTTCATGAGCGAACACGCGGTGGGCGTGCACTCAAGTCTTTTCAGCCCCAGGTACTCCATGCCGATCGAGCCGGTGAGCGCGAATCCGTCCCCGAAGGCGAGGTCCGGATCGCCGCGTACCTCGCCGTTGGCGAGCGCGGTGCGCCAGGCCTGTTCGAGTCCTGGCCTCAGGATCAGCAACCCGAGCCGTTCGTACGGTGCCTTGGCACAGGTCCCCCACTCCGCGACGAACGGCGCGTAGACCTTCGACCGCACCGGACCGGCGAAGCCCACGAAGTCGTCGTCCCGCCTGACGGTCGTGCACTCGTCGGTCAGGTCGTGCAACCACGCGGCGACGCCGTCGACGCCCCTGCTGAGGTCCGGGGCGGGTTCGGCGCGTCCGACGAGGAGGACGAACGCGACCGAACCCACCACCAGGAGGGCGGCCAGGGCCCTCGTCACCGGATGGCGCACGCCGACCCGTTGAGCGTGAAGGACGACGGATCAGCCGGTGCGGACGCCGTCGTGGCGTTGAACCCGAACGTCACCGAGCCTCCGGCCGGGATGTCCGCGTTGTACGACACGCCCTTCGCGGTCGCCTGCCCGCTCGCGACGGTCACCGTCGACGACCAGGCCTGCGAAAGCTGCTGCCCCGAAGGGAACGCCCACACGAGCTGCCACGCGCTGATCGCGCTGGTGCCACTGTTGGACACCGTCACGTTCGCGGTGAAGCCGCCGTTCCACGTGCTCGGCCGCGTGTACGCCACCGTGCAGGAACCGGTACTGCCGCCACCTGTCGCCGTTCTGACCGTGACGCCGGAAGACGCCGGCGAGGCGTTGCCCGCCGAGTCCGTCGCCACGACCGTGAACGAGTACTGGGTGTCCGCGGTCAGGCCGCTGACCGTCACCGAGTTGGTGGCGGAGGTGGCGACCACCTGGCTGCCGCTGTAGACGCGATAGCCCGTCACGCCCACGTTGTCCGTCGCCGCGGTCCAGTCCAGCTTCACCGTGGTGCCGGTGATGCCGGACGCGGCCGGCGTGCCGGGCGTCGAGGGCGCACTGGTGTCGGGCGTACCGGTGCCACCGCCGAACACGACGTCCGAACAGCTGTAGAACGCCTCCGGGCTGTCCGAACGCTGCCAGAGCGAGTAGATGATGTGCCGGCCGGACTTGTTGGGCAGCCGGGCCTGCCAGGCGTACTCGCCGTTCGCCAGCGGCGGGTTCGTCACCTTGTCGAACGGGGCCGGCTCGAGGTCGGACCACTTGAGCGGCATCGTCGGGTCGAAGCCGTCCTTGGTGACGTACTGCTCCCAGGTGCCGGGGTGCGGCGCCCACGCGTTGTACCGCAACGTGACCGTGCTGTTCGCCTGCACCTGGGTCACGGGCCAGTCGGCCCGCGTCAGGTTGTAGGCCGAGTACTTCGTGGTGGGACCGCACAGGTTGCCGTCGGGAATGATCTCCCGATGGCGCCCGGCGGCGTTGCTGATCAGGTTGCCAAACCAGTCCCACAACGGCTGCTTCCCGCCCTGGGCGACAGCCGCGGCGCACGCCGGGTTGGTGGGCTGGAGATCACCGCCACCGCCGCCGGCGCGGCCGTCCTCGTAGCAGAGGTAGGTGCGGCTGCCGGGCCAGACCATCGACCCGTGCGCGACGGCCGTGCCACCGGTATGCACCAACACAGCGCCTACCGCGGCTGCGACTGCTAACAACGCTATGCGTTTCTTCATCGCGGGACTCCTCACCCGTAGATCTCGGCGTGCAGGGAGAACGCCGTGGCGATCTCGGCTTGTGCCCAGAACCGGTGGTAGGTGAACGTCGGTGCCGGTCCACCGTCCAGATAGGACTGCACCTTCGGCCACTGCGGGTCGTTGCGGAACATCGAGCGCATCGACAGGAACGACGAGCCCTGCCCGATCTGGTCACCGTTGGGCATGCGCCCGGTCCAGCCGTTGGGCACGTACGGGCCCTCGGCGGTGGAGGTGTTGTAGACGTCGTCGAACCGGTTGTAGTCCGTGCGGGTCTCCGGCGTCGCGATGCCCAGACTGTCCTGATGCGAGAGCAACGACGTCAGCAACGACTCACCCGTGGTTTTGGCCTGGGCGTTGCCCGACCTCGCCGCGTAGTTGAGCAGGACCTTGGCGTACGACGCGGCGATCCCGACGTCCTGGTTGTGGTTGAGCACGCGGACCCGCAGGTTCGCGTTCGCGCCGGGGTTGGTCGCGTTCCACGTGTCCGGCGCTCCCGACCACTCCATGTCCGCGGGGATCCGGAAGTTCGTGCCGGTGGTGGTGTTCGCGATCGCCCACGGCACCCACTTGTCGAGGATCTTCTTGGCGCGTGCGTCACCGGTCAGCCGGTACAGCGCCGCCGTGCGCTCGATCCCCCACACCTGGAAGCCGAACCACCGGTTGCTCGGCGGGTCGCGCCACACCGGGTGGGCGTCGTAGTGCATGCCGTAGAACGTCGGCGTGCCCGCGGGAGGCGAGGCGTACTGGCCCTCCCAGCTGTTCGTGACGCCACCGGCGAGACCACCGTCGGCCGACTGCAGCCACTGCAGCATCTCGAGCTGCCGATTCAGGCTCGTCGCCCAGTCCTGCTGCCCGGTGGCGGACAACGGCTTGAGCGCCGGCACGTTCGCGAGAGCGTGCGCTGCCAACGGGTTCTGGTAGCCCTGGTGCGAGGCACCGTCGCCGATGCGCCACGCCCAGCCCGCGGAGGTGTCGGTCGCGCCACCCCACGCGTAGTACCAGGACATCAGGTAGTGCGCGCTGTCCTTGCCCGTCGCGCCGGGGCACGACGAGGGGCTGTTGCAGTTGCCGATGCGCTTGAAGTACTTGTCGAACATGGCGTACCGCAGGTAGTCGCCCATCTTCGCGGACTTGCCGATCTCACTGGAGATGTCCCCGGCCTTGCCCTGGGCCGTGGCCCACTGCTGGGCGAGCAGCGCCACCTGCACCACGCGGGCGTCCGCGTCCGGTGCGTTGGTGTACTTCCACTGCTTGGCGTAGGAGGCGTCCTTGGTGAACAGGTCCAGGAAGCCGTTGGGGCCACCGTGCTTGAACGTGTCGCACGAGGGCTGCGGGATGGTCTCCCACACCGACTCCGACGAGCCGCGCTGATAGGTGTTGATGTACGCGGGGGCCGTCGTGCCGTCACCGCACCGGCCGAAGCCGTACGTGTTGTCGACGTCGATGAGCCAGTGCATGCCGTAGACGTCCGAGTTGCCGTACGCGGTCTTCAGTTCCGCCGCGATCGGGTCCTGGCCCACGGGAACCGTGCCGTCCAGCGTCGACGGGTAGGCGTCCATCCTCGGGTGCTCGGGCGCGTAGGTAGCCGGCTTCGACGGGTCGTACTTGTCGTTGGTCGGCTGGTCGGCCTTCGCCGGGATGATGAACTTCTCCATCGACGCGAACGCGGACTTGAACGGCGCCCAGTCACCGGTGACCCGGCCGTAGCTCGCCTCCAGCCACAGGTAGTAGCTGAACGCCTCGGACGTGGTCTGGTGACCGTGGTCCGGTGCCTCCACCATCAGCGTCTCGACCGAGTGGTAGGGCACGAGCAGGTCGCCGAACTTGCGGAAGTAGCCGCTCGCCGGGTCCTTGATCTTGTTGTACTGGTCGAGGAACGCCTTGTTGAAGTCCGATGTGGACGGGTCGATCTCGTTCACCGTGACGCTCGCCGGGCTGTACCCGGTGGCCGACGCCGTGAACGTGGCGGTCCCGAGCGCGCCACCGTTGTTCGCCGACGTCACCGTCACCGTCTGCTTCGCGGTGCCGGAGAACGTGAGCGTGGCCGGGGTCGCCGTCAGGTCCGCACTGCCGCTGCGGGCGAGCGTGACGGTGACGGGCTGGCTCGGTGCCGTGGCCAGGGAGACGTCGAACGTGGCCGTCTGGCCCTGCTTGACCGAGACCGTGCTCGGCGAGGCCAGCACCGCCGGTCCGGACAGGACCTTGACCGCGGCCGGTGCCGAGGTCGTGGTGGCACCGCGGTTGTCCGTCGCCCGTGCGGTGATGCTGTGGTCACCCGCCGGCGCCGACGTCCACGTGCCGCTGAACGGCGCGCTGGTGTCGGTGGCGATCAGGGTGTCCCCCGCGTAGAAGTCGACCTTGGCCACCGTTCCGTCGGTGTCCTGCGCGGTCGCCGCCAGCGGGATCTGAGCGGGCACGGTGTAGCTGCTGCCGCTCGCAGGCGCCGTCAGCGCCACCGAGGGCGACTGGTTGGGGCCGGTGCAGGACACGCCGTTCACGGCGAAGTCCGTCGGTGGCCGGTTCGTCGAGCCCTTGCTGCCGTTGAACCCGACCTGCGCCGTGCCGCCAGAGGCCAGCGTGGGGGCCCAGGCAGGGTTGGTCACGCTCACCACCGCGCCGGTCTGCGTGAAGTTGCCGCTCCAGCCCTGCGTGACGCGTTGCCCGTCCGGGAACGTCCAGGTCAGGTTCCAGCCGTTCAGCGCCTCCCCGTCGTTGCGGATCGACACGGCCGCGCCGAATCCGGTGTTCCACTCGTTGGTGATCTGGTAGGTGACGGTGCAGGCCACCGCGGCCGGTGCCGCGACGGCGGGAGTTCCGCCGACCAGCACCACCGCCGCAACCGTCAACGCCACTTTTCGTCGAGTCATGCCGCCGCCCTCTCGACCTGGGAGCGCTCCCAGAGTTCACGGCACTGTAACGTGGCCCACAGCGATCAAAGGATCAGAGGTGTAATCGATTCTGAGCCGGAAAGCCCTTGGCATTACGCCTTTCGGCACAACACCCGTTGGTCTACCGGTTCCTCTTACTACTCTCTTCGAGTGGAATTCTGGGAGCGGTCCCAGAAGAGGGTGGGGGCGCCCACGCCACTTCGGGCGCCCCCTGGTCTCGTCAGCCGCGCCCGGCTCCGGCACCGGCCGTGACCACGCTCTTCACGCTGCTCGCGCTGTCCAGCGGGTACGAATAGGGAAGGCTCTTGACCGAGCCGCCCTGGTCGCCCGTTCCGGAGTTGACGAAGTGGTTGTTGCGCGCCACCAGCGAACCACCGGGCGAGCTGCCCTCACCGCGGTGGAACGGGTCCTCGGTGTTCTCGAAGTAGTTGCCTTCGACCAGGACCCCGGCCTCGACGGTCGACGCGACGCCGTAGTCGGTCACACCGCCGTAATAGTTGTTGTAGACGTGCACCGGGTTGCCGAACCGCACGCGCGGGTGGCGCTGCTGAGTGCCGGCGAACCAGTTGTGGTGGTAGGTCACCCGGAGCTTGCCGCGATCCTCCGAGCCGTTGCCGTCGCTGTGGCCCAGCAGCATCGCCTTGTTGTGACTGCTGAACTTGTTCCAGGACACCGTGACGTAGTCCGAGGCCCGCTTGACGTCGACCGCACCGTCGTAGCCGTTGGAGAAGGTGTTGTGGTCGATCCACACGCGGGTGGAGTACTGAACATTGACCGCGTCGTCACCCCAGCTTCGGAAATTGAGGTTGCGCACGATCACGTTCGAGGCGTTGGCGATGTTCAGGCCCTGCCCGGTGATCGTCGCGGTCGAGCCGACTCCCTCGATGGTCTTGTTCGAGGCGACCTTCGTCATGCTCGGCAGCGAGATCGTGCCGGAGACCCGGATCACCGCCGCGCCCGACGCCTTCGCGGCCGCGACGAACGCGGACGCCGTGGTGACGGTGACCGGAGAGGCGCTGCCGCCACCCGTCGTGCCACCACCCTGAGTGGCCCAGCCGACCAGCCCGAACGGAGCGGCGGCCGCCTGGGGAACAGATATCGCGCCCAGGACCAGCGCGACGGCGGAAATCAATGCTGTGCGCTTTGGAATCATTTACTCGCTCCCAATGAGAGTGAGCGGCGGTAGAACTCACACAACCAGCACCCGGCAGCACGGTCAACCAATTCGACGATATTCGATTCGAACGTTCGAATAGAGGTTGACAGGAAAGATCTCCGCTCTACCATCGAATTACCGCCGCGCATCCCCCTGCAAGCGGAGCGCACATGAAGAAAATGGCACCATTGGTGTTGGCCGCGGCCTTGGCCGCGTTTCTCGCACCTCAGGCACAGGCTGCGGGCAGCACCTTCCCCACCCCGTCCGGATCGAAACCGGTCGGCACGACCATCAAGGTCGGATCGAGCGGTTACGACGGTGGCATGCAACGGTTCTACGGCACCGGCGACCTCGGTTCGGGCGGTCAGAACGAGGACCAGGGCCCGATCTTCCAGCTGGCGAACGGCGCGACGCTGAAGAACGTCGTGCTCGGCTCGCCGACCGCGGACGGCGTCCACTGCCTCGGCACCTGCACGCTCACCAACGTCTGGTGGGAGGACGTCGGCGAGGACGCGGCCACGTTCAAGGGCACGTCGTCATCGCAGACCATGACCATCAGCGGTGGTGGCGCGCGCAAGGCGTCGGACAAGGTGTTCCAGCACAACGGGCCGGGCACGATGATCATCCGCAACTTCCAGGTGGACGACTTCGGCAAGCTCTACCGGTCCTGCGGCAACTGCAAGACGCAGCACAAGCGGCACGTCGTGCTGGAGAACGTCACCGCGTTCTCCCCCGGCAAGGCGCTGGTCGGCATCAACACCAACTACGGCGACACAGCGCGGTTCTCGAGGATCACCATCGTCGGGGACGGCAGCAAGAAGATCGCGATCTGCGACAAGTACCAGGGTGTCACGAGCGGTGAACCGAAGAAAATCGGCACCGGCGCGGACAGCACGAACTGCCTGTTCAAGTCCTCGGACATCACCTACCGCTAGAAGAAATGCCCCGGCCGCCCGGCCGGGGCATTTCTCACCTCACTTCAAGAGTGTGAACTCCGATGTGTTCGAAATTCCAGTCGTCCCCGATTCCGGGTATCAGCGGAAGCGCCACGTCGCCGTTCTCGTCCAGCGGATCGGCGATGGAGTTCCGGTGTGGCGGGACCCGGTCGAAGTCGACGTGCGGGTGCAGCAGACCCCGTTCGTACCAGCGGCCGCCATCGGTCGCGCCGAGCACGGTGAGGCTGCCCGCCCCGTTGCCGTGGATCTCGCAGTCCATGTTGAACGACTCCGCGAGGTGCACGGTCTTGAGCACCGGCGTGATGCCGCCACTGCCCGCGGGACCGGCTCGCAGGATGTCGCACGCCCCGGCGGTGATCCACTCGGCACGGGTGAGGTGCTTGCCCCACGCCACCTCCGGGCCGATCACCGGGATGTCCAGCTGCTCGGCGAGCCACCGGTAGGAGCTGATCGACGCCTCCTCCATCGGCTCCTCGAACCAGTAGTAGTCCATTTCCTGCAACGCCCTGCCGAGCCGCAGCGCCTCCGTCCGCGAGTACCAGTGGCTCGCGTCGAGCATCAATGCGATGTCTGGCCCCACCGCGTCCCGCACCGCCTGGCACGCCTCGACGTCCCGCGAGACGCTGGGCGCACCGGGCACCGGCGGCATCCACGTGTGCAGCTTGATCGCCCGGTAGCCCACCGACACGAGGTGCTTCGCGAAGTCCGCGTAGTCGCCCGGTGTCGCGAGGCCGTCCGTGTCACCGCACATCGTGCTGCCGTAGGCGGGGATCCGGTCACGCGCGCCCCCGGCGAGCTTCCACGCCGGGAGTCCGGCCTTCCGCGCGACGAGGTCCCACAGCGCCTGGTCGACGAACCCGAGCGCGCGGTCGGTGAACCCGCCGTGCGCGCCCCGCTGCCTTCGCCCGAGCAGCCGCCACAGCCGTTCCCGGTCCCACGGGTCCTGGCCCAGCAGCACCGGCCGCACGTGCTTGTCCAGCACGGCGGGCCGCAGCTGGTCGGGCTGGACCTGGCAGTACCCCGTGGCACCGTCGGTGTCGGTGATCTCCAGCAGTGCCTCGACCACCTCGTGCTCGGGCGCCGGGTGCCGGTGCCCCTCCGGGTCGACGGACGTGGCCGCCGTGGTCCTGAACGTCCGCACCACCACCCGTTCGATCACTTGCGCTGCTCCCAGTCCTGCTGGGCGGTGGTGAGCTTGGCCGCGAGCTGGTCGAGGAACTCCTGCGCGGACATCTGGCCCAGCAACACCTTCTGGTAGAGCGGTTCGGTGTCGGTCTTGGTGATCGACGAGTACTCGGGCAGGTAGACCGGCGCGGGCACGAGCACGGTGGCCGGGTCCTCCAGCACCCCGAGCGCCATCTTCACGGCCGGGTTCTTCTGGATCCACTCGGCGCCGCGCACGTCCGTGTTCGCCGGGATCTGGCCGACCTTCTCGTTCCAGTAGCCGTTGCTCTCGGCCGACGTCAGGAACTCGACGAACTTCCAGGACGCCTCACGGTTCTTGCCGCCCTTGAACACCGCGAAACCGTCGGTCGGGTTCGGCACCACCGTGCGCTTCCCGGACGGGCCCTTCGGCAACGGCATGGCGGCGACGCGTTCCGGGCCGAGCGCCTTCATCACGTCCGCGGTCGAGCCGAGGTTGTGGTGCATCATCGCCACCGTGCCGCCGGTGAACTGCGCGACCATCTGCGTGTAGCTGTTGTTCACGTCGGCCTCGGGCGTGGCCTTCTTGTACAGCTCGGCCACCTTGCGCACGAGCTCGGCGTTGCGCGGGTCGGCGACCGTGCTCTTGCCGCCGTCGTAGAACTTCTCGACACCGGAGTAGGAGTAGGCCTCGGACAGCAGCTGGAAGACGGACCCCGCACCACCGCGGATCGTGAAGCCGTACTGGTTGTCCGCCGGCCTCGTCAGCTGGGTGGCGGCCTTGGCCAGATCATCCCATGTGGACGGTTCCGGGATCTTGTTCTCCTCGAACCGGTCGGACCGGTACCAGATGATGTCCATGTTGCCCGACGCGGGAACGGCGTAGAGCTTGCCGTCGGGCGCGGTCTGCCGCACGGTCTCGAGCAGCCCCGGCAACAGCTTGTCCTTGAGCGCGCCGTTCTCGATCCGGTCGTCGGCCGGTTCGAGCGCGTCCTGGCCGACGAGGTGCGCGAGGTAGGACGTCGTCACGCCACCAACGTCCGGAGTGGACCCTCCCGCGATGGCCGTGTCGTACTTCTGCTGCACCGACGAGCTGGGAATGCCGACGTACTCGATCTTGATGTCGGGGTTCGCCGCCTCGAACCGCTTGATCAGCTCCTGGTAGATGGGTGTGCGGCCGGGGCCGCCGTTGTTGTCCCAGAACGTGACCGTCGTGGGCCCGTCCTGTCCCGCGGAACAACCGCTCAGCACGAGCACCAATGCGATCAGCAGCTTTCTCATGACCTCTCCCTCATCCTTTGACCGCACCGGCGCTGAGCCCCTGCACCAGGAACCGTTGCACCACGGCGAAAACCAGTACGACCGGCACCGCGGCGATGACTCCGCCCGCCGCGAGCGCCCCGAAGTCGGTGTTGAACTCCCCCAGCGCGTAGCTCAGCCCGACCGGCAGCGTGAACTTGTCCTGCTTGCTTGCGAACATCAGCGCGAACAGGAAGTTGTTCCAGGCACCGATGAACGCGAACGACCCGACCGCCACGATCGCGGGCTTGAGCTGCGGCAGCGTCACCGCGAAGAACGCGCGCAGCCGCGAGCACCCGTCGACCATCGCGGCCTCTTCGAGCTCGATCGGGACGTTGCGCACGAAGCCGCTCATCAGGATCAGCGCGAGCGGCAGCTGGAACGCGGTGTCCGCGATCACCAGGCCGGTGAGGCTGTTCAGCAGCCCGGCGGACTTGAAGATCACGAACAACGGGATCAGCATCATCGCGCCCGGGATGAACTGCGTGCACAGCAACGCCAGCAGGAACACCCGCTGACCGCGGAACCTGAAGCGCGCCAGCGCGTAGCCGCCCATCAGCGCGAACACGGTGACGACGATCATCGTGCCGACCCCGATGATCAGGCTG
The DNA here is from genome assembly GCF_000719115.1 of Lentzea albidocapillata. Lineage (GTDB taxonomy): Bacteria > Actinomycetota > Actinomycetes > Mycobacteriales > Pseudonocardiaceae > Lentzea > Lentzea albidocapillata. The sequence continues at coordinate 33,952 of NZ_JOEA01000014.1, forward strand.
TTCTGGAAGAACAACCCGAACCCGATGCCGTTCCACACCGTGTCGAAGTGCTCGAAGGTGATCGGCCACGGCACGAGCGAGGTCTGGCCCGTCGGCCGGAACGCGAAGACGAGCATCCAGTAGAACGGGATCAGCGTGAACAGCAGGTAGAGCACCAGCGGGAGGTGCAGCCGGAAGTACCGGCTCGGGTCGCGGTGCTTCCTGCGGCGCGGCGGCGCCGGAGGCGGCACGACCGTCGTCGCCGGGCGGGTGAGTGTCTGGGTCATGCCCTGCTCCCGAACTTGGACAGCCTCAGGTAGAGGATCGAGAAGAACAGCAGGATCACGAAGCCGGCCATCGTCAGCGCGGAGCCGTACCCGAAGTCGTGCGAGTCGACGGCTTTGCGCGCCACGTAGAGCGGCAGCGTGGTGGTCTGGTTGGCCGGTCCACCACCGGTGAGCGTGTAGATGAGGTCGACGTTGTTGAACTCCCACACCGCGCGCAGCAACGTGGACAGCACGATCGCGTCGCGCAGGTGCGGCAGCGTGACGCTGATGAACTGGCGCCACCGCCCGGCACCGTCGACCGAGGCGGCCTCGTACAGGTCGTTCGGGATGGTCTGGAGGTCGGCGAGCAGCAGGATCGCGAAGAACGGCACCCCGCGCCACAGCTCGGTGACGACGGTCGCGGGGAACACGGTCGCCGGATCACCGAGCACCGAGGTGCCGGGATCACCGATGCCCCACTGGGCGAGCTGCTGGAAGATCCCCGTCGACGGGTTGTAGAGCAGGATCCAGATGCCCGTGGTGAGCACACCGGACACCGCCCACGGCGAGAACACCAGCGCCCGCGCGAGTCCCCGGCCGATGAACGTCTCGTTGACGATCAGCGCGAGGACGAGTCCCAGCACCAGTTGCAGACCGACCTCGACGACCACCCACTTGGCGCTGAACGCGAGGCTCTGCCAGAACAGCTGGTCCTCGAACAGCATCCGCCGGAAGTTCTCGAACCCGATGAAGCCGTTCTTCCACGGCTGCGTGACGGTGTGCTGGCGGAGGCTGAACCACCCGACGCTGGCGATCGGGTAGACCAGGAACACCGCCATCAGCACGAGCGTCGGGGCGATCAGGGCGTACGGCGCCCACGTGCGGGTCCTCACGCCGGGTTCCACCCGCTCAGGTAGGTGGCCTTCGTGTGCTGCCGCGCCTGCTCGTCGGTGAGCTGCGGACGGTCCGTTCCGGTACCCGCGCCGGGCCCGGTGTTGCGGTACTCGGCGAACTTGGCGTCCCGCCACGGGAATCCGGACATGTCGGTCCACGGCTGGCGTTTGATCGCCGCGGGCAGCTCGGTGTCGCGGATGACCACCTGCGCGATCGCGTCCGGGTCACCGCCGGGGTGCCAGGGCCTGCCGAGGAAGTACGTGCCGGCCGGGGCGTCACTGCGGATCTTCGAGTTGACGATCAGGAAGCCGTGCGGGTTGTCCCTGCGGGTGCTGGCGGCGGTCACGTACCCGTTGGGGTCGCCGCCGCGGTTCAGCGCGGTGATGGTCGCCCGTTCGAAGACCGCCGTCGCCCTGCCGAACAGGAAGTCGACGTCGCCGGTGATCGCGCAGTCCCGGTAGTACTGCCGCGACCGCGTGTTCACGGCCGGTGTGTCGGCGTACAGGGTGTCCTGGTGGCCTTCGAAGCGCACGCGGTCGAACAGCATTCGATCGCCGGTGGCCTTGACCGCGACCGCCTGCGTGGCCGTGATCTCCGGGTGCTTCGCGCGGTCGAACGAGTTGCGGAAGGTGACGTCACGGGCGGTGAACCCGTCCGCGGCGATGGTCGCCGTGGCGCTGCCCGTCGTTCCGTACGTGGTGCCGTCGGGTTTCTTCGTGCCGTTGGCGTTGTCGAAGTCGATCACCACGTCCTGGGCACGCCCGGTGGCGCCGCGCAGGGTGAGGTCCTTCTTGGTCGCCGGGATCATGACGACCTCCCGGTACACGCCCTTCGGCAGCGTGATCACGCCTCCCGCCGGTGCCGCGTCGATCGCGGACTGCACGGTGGCGAAACCCTTGCCCACCACGAGGTGGTGTCCCGCCGGTGGCGCGCCCGCCCGGAGGTGCCTGATCCGGTGCGCGGGTTCGAGACCGCGGTTCAGCGTCGGCGTCCACCCGGCGTCGGTGCCGAGGGCCTTGTCGGGGAACGCCGCGTTGTGCGCGTTCACCAGGCTCACCGGCCTGCCGTCCACCAGGTTGCCGGTGTCGGTGATCGCCGTGCCGCCCCAGTTGTAGACGATCCTCTCCGGCGCGATGCCCTTGATGTAGTTGTTCTGCGCGTGGATCTGGGACTTGACGCCGACGCCCCAGCTGTAGGTCTGCGCGCCTTCGTACAGGTTGTTGTAGACGTGCACCTGGCCGAACCGCACGCGGGGAGCGCGTTCCAGCACGTTGCGGAAGACGTTGTGGTGCACTGAGACCCGCAGCTTGCCTGGATCGGTCGTCGAGGAGTTCGACGAGCCGATCAGCATGGTTTTGCCGTGCTCGGCGAAGACGTTGCGGGACACGGTGACGAGGTCGGAGCCGTTCGTGATGTCGAGCTGCCCGTCGTGCACCTGGTACGGCCGTCCGAAGTGGAGCGGCTGGGTGCTGTCGACGTTCGGCTCGTCGGTGAACGTGCTGTGGTCGACCCACACGTGCTCGGACCGCTGGACCGACACCGAGTCGTAGAGCGAGTTCCAGTTGCCGGGCGGCGAGCCGGGGCTGTTGTCCGTGGGATCCCACTGCGGGAAGCAGTCGCGGGTGTCGCGGAAGGTCAGGTTGCGCACGATCACGTTGCGCGCGTTGTGGATCCTGAGACTGCCGCCGGTGATCCCGGCCCCGCGACCGACCCCGATGATCGTGGTGTCCGCGAGGACGTTCAGCCCGATGACCGCTTCCTGCTTCTTCGCCGACGCCACCCGAGCGTCCTCGAGCGCCCCTTCGGGTTCGCGCTCCCATCCCCAGACCGCCGGGTCGTACGCCGCGAGGTAACCGGCCAGCGTGTAGCCGTCGGTCGCGTAATCCTCACACCGCAACGGTTTCCCGTCGGCGCCGGTGTTCGCGTCGATCACACCCCTGACCTTGATGATCCGCGGAGCCGGCGAGGCCAGCGCCGCGACGAGCTCGGCCCGCGTGCGCACCTCGTGCACGTTCGCGGCGGGGGCCGCCGCTCCCCCGGTCGTGCCCGGCCCGGCCGACGCCCAGCCGTCCCCTGCGGCCAGCACCTGCCGCGCGGGGTCGTGACCGGCGTGCGCGGGAAGGCTCACCACCCCGGCGGATGCGCAGGCCAGAACCAGCGCGCCAACGAAAAGCCGCATGACGGAATACCCTTCGGAAAGGATTCACATTCTTGAACAAGGTCCACGATCGTGAACCGAGTATTACGAATGCTTCCGGCATGCGTCAACGAAGTGAATTCATTCGATGATTCGGCACGGTGTTCGACTATTCTTCGAATCGAATACCGTCGAACAACGCGAACGCCGCGATCAGAACTTGATCGCGGCGTTCGTGTTCCGTAGAGCCTCAGCTCTTGGGCTGTCGCAGCGAAGGCGTGAGCACCAGCGCGGGCAGCAACAACAGCGGCACGATCAGCAAGGCCCGCAACACCCCCGAATGGTTGCCGAGCAGCCCCACGAGCGGCGGCCCCGCCAGGAACGCCGTGTAGCCGATCACCGCGACAACGCTGACCCGAGCCGCGGCACGGTCGGGATCGTCGGCGGCCGCGCTCATGCCCACCGGGAAGCCCAATGCGGTCCCGAGACCCCAGATGGCCACGCCGGCGACCGCCAGACCGAACGACCCCGCGAACACCGCCAGCGTCACGCCCGAAGCGGCCAGCAGCATCGACAGAACTACCGCGGGGACGCGGCCCCAGCGGTCCAGCGCGATGGTGCCGAAGATCCTGCCGAACGTCATCGTCGTGACGAACACGCCGAACACCAGGGCACCCAGGGCCGGGTCGACCTCGTAGCCGTCGATGAACGCCACCGCCACCCAGTCGTTCGCGGTGCCCTCGGTGAACGCCAGCACCAGCACCAGCAGTCCGATCAGCAACGTGCGGGGCTCGCGCCACGCCGCCATGACACCGCTGCCGCTGCCGTGCTCCGCCTCGGCGGCCAGGCTGTACCTGCGCGCGGCCAGCAGCGTGCCGCCGGCGACCACCACAGCCACCACGGCCAGGTGTGCGGTGACCGGCAGGACCGCCCACGCCGCCAACGACGCCAGGGCCGCGGCTGCGACCGTGCCGAGGCTCCACATCGCGTGGAAGCGCGGCATCACCGTCTTGCCGAGAGCGCGTTCCACCTCCGCGGCCTCGACGTTCATCGCGACGTCGCACAACCCAGACCCGTAGCCGAGCACGAAGATCCCGATCGCCGTCACCACCGGCGACGGGTAGGCGCCGATGCCGACACCTGCCACCGCAAGTCCCAGCGCGACCGTCATCGCCGACAGGCTGACCGTCCGTTTCGGCCTGAGCCGGTGCGTGACCTCGCCCGCGGTGAGCATCGCCAGGCACGCGCCCACGGACATCGACAGCAGCAGCAACCCCAGCGCGCCCGGTGTGAGACCCAGCGCGTCACGGGCGGCGGGCACGCGGGCGAACCACGTCGCCACGGCCACGCCGTTCAGCCCGAAGGTGACCGCGACCCCCGCGGCGGCGGCTCGGACCTGACTGCGTGGCACCGTGACCGACATCCCGGCCCTCCTTTCTCGATACACGAAGTACCTACCCCATACATGGAAGCGCTTCCACCGCAATACTGCTGAGATGACGGGAGAACGCACCGCGACACTCGACGACGTGGCACGGGCCGCAGGCGTGTCCCGGGCCACCGCCTCGCGCGTGGTCACCGGCCAGGGTCCGGCATCGCCGCGGGCACGGGACAGGGTGACCGCGGCCGTGGCGGCGCTGGGCTACGTGCCGGACGCCTCCGCCCGCGCGCTGGTCACCCGTACCGGCACACGTCTCGCCATCGCCGTCATCGGCCACACCGCCGCCGTGCTCGACGATCCCTACGTCGGCCGCGTCCTGACGTCTGCGGCGCACGTCGCCGCCGAGCGCGAGGTCGGCGTCTCCCTGCACTGGCTGCCCCTGCGTGACCCCGGTTCGCTCGCCCGGCTCGCCGACGGGCGCGGGCTCGGTGGCCTGGTGGTGGTGAACCCCACGCGACCGGCGCTGGAGAGCGTGCCGCGGACCCTGCGCGGCCGGGTCGCCGCGGTCGGGGTCGGCGCACGGCACGTGCCGTCGTTCGACGTCGACAACCGCGCCGGCACGGACGGGGTCGTGCGGCACCTCGTGCGCACCGGCAGGCAGCGGATCGCGATGGTCACCGGACCGTCCTGGCTGCTCTGCTGCGACCGCGCCGTCGACGCCTACCGGCGGGTGCTGCGCGACAGCGGTGGCGAACCCCGGGTCGTCACCGGTGACTTCACCGCCGCCCGCGGCGCCGAGGCCGCCACCGAGATCATGGCGCGATGGCCGGACACCGACGCGGTGTTCGCGCTCAGCGACCTCACCGCGCTGGGTGTCCTCGACGGACTTCACGCGCTGGGCGTGCGGGTGCCGGGGGACGTGGCCGTCGCCGGGTTCGACGACATCGCGTTCGCCGGGCTCAGCCGCCCGGCGCTCACGACGAGCACACACCCGGTGGAGGACATCGCCGCGGCGGCGGCCCAGGCCGTCCTCGACCGCCGTGACACCTCCGGGGCGACGTTCTACCCCTCCGCCCTCGTCGTGCGGGACAGCGCGTGATCACTCGACCGAACAGGACTGGCCGTTGAGCGTGAACGCGCCGGGAACGGAGTTCCCGCCCCGCACCGAACCGTTGAATCCGATCGACACCGAACCGCCGGGCTGGATCTCCGGGTTGTAGTCGGCGTTCGCGGCGTTGACGGTCGCGCCGGACTGCCGTGCTTTCGCATTCCACATGTCGGTGACGTTCTGCCCGTTCGCGAAACTCCACCGCAGCGCCCAGCCGTGGACGGACGTGGAACCGGTGTTGCGCACGCTCACATTCGCCTGGAAGCCACCCGGCCACTGGCCGGAGATGCGATAAGCGACCGCGCACGCCCGTGCGGGCGGGCGTGGCACCGTCGTCGTGGGTGCCGGGCGGGGAGGCGCCGCGGTGGTGGGAGCCGGTCGCGGCGGCACTGTGGTCGTGCCCGGCGCCGGAAGATCCGTGGTGGCGGGAGGCAGGGGCGCGTCGAGACCGTCACAGGGCGGTCCCCACAGGCCCTTGTTCGCCCCGGCCGCCTCGGACTCCGCCGTGAGCAGCGCACCGCCGTCGACGCCTTCCGCCCGCAGCACGCCTTGCCGCACCGCGAGTAACGCGTAGTCGGTGCCGTCCTCCAGTGCCAGGTTCACGTCGCCGGAGACGACGGGACTGATGCGGACGGCGCTGGCCAGCAGCGTCGTCCTGGCGAACGACACCGCGCCCTCGGCCCAGCAGGCCGGAGGTTCCGCCAGCTGCGCGATGCGGGCCTTCGTGCCGTCCGCCAGCTCGACGGTCCGGCCGTCGATCACGTCGCGCACGAAGTGCAGCACGCCCTGGTACCGCGCCTCCTCGTTGACGAGGGAGGGCGGTTTCCAGGGCGTGCTGGTGGAAGGCGCCGGCGACGGCGGCCCTGCCGTGCAGGCTCCGGTGAGCAGGACCAGAACCACGAGCCAGTGCTTGCGCGCCACCACTACCCCAATTGTCGTTGAACCCTCAACAACCCTAGAGGGTCGCGGGCCCGGTTCAATCGACCGTTCGGAGTGGACTACCTGCGCGGAACGGCGGTCATCGACCAACGCTGGTTGGCACCGGATGTCGCTTGGTACAAACCAATTCTGGCACCGTCCTCACGCGACTCACCGGCCACGTCGAGCAGACTTCCGTTCTCCTGGTTGACGAAAGTCCACGTACCGTCCCCGGTCGACGACAGCACCCATCTCGCGGCCGGCCCGTCGGAGGAGCTCAGCACGACGTTCCCGCCACCCGCCGCGATCCTCTGGCCGGTGGCGGTGTTGACGATGGAGAACTGGGCGCGGTTGTCGTAGCCGCCGGTCCGCCGTTCCACGCGCCACACCTGGTTCGCCGCGGCCGGATCGGTGGTGCGCTGGACGAGCGAGGTACCCGACGGCGCAAGCGACTTGCCGCTCTGCACCCCGGTGAGCCGGTACTCGCCGCCCAGAGCCGCCGCGCGGTTCACCCCGCTCACCCCGGTCACCTCGAACGTGGTGACCGACTTCGCCGGCACGGAGAGCGTCGCCTTGCGGTCCTTCACCCGCACAGCGGCGCCCTTCATCAACGCGCCGTGCTGGTCCGTCACCACCGGACGTACCGAAGCGTTATGCCGCACCGACGCGAACGCCGACAGGTCCAGCGTCACGGACTGCGCCTGATCGGACTTGTTCAAGTGCACCACGGACTTCAGCTCGGTGTTGCGCACCGCCGCCACGTCGGTCGTGGTGTTGACCTTCACGAGGCGGTCGCCGGGCTTGACGAAGTGGGTGAAGTTGCGCAGCGCGTGGAACTTCGTGTTGACGCGCGCCGGGCACGTCGCGAGCGTGTCCTGCGCCCCGCAGTCGAACGGGATCTGGATCACGCCCCAGTTCATGCCGTCCGGTGACTCGGCACCGGGCGTCATGTTGTTGTAGTCCTCGATCGCCTGCCACAGCAGCCACGCACGCGGTTCCAGCTCGCGCAGGTCGTCGATCACGCGCTCGGCGATGCCCAGCCCCGGCTCCATGCTGGTGAAGCTCTGCCCCGAACCCCAGTGCCCGTCGACCTCGCTCATCCACAACGGCTTGTGCGAGCCCTTGGCGATGTCACGGGCGGACGTGCGGCGTGCCGTGCCGTACGTGTGCACGTTCAGCTGGCTGACCTGCGCGCGCACCGAGGCGGGATAGGCCGCCCAGTCGTCGGCGAAGATGCCGGGGTTGGTCTCGTCCGGCGCGGACACCGTGGCCTTCAACCTGTTGGCGCGCAACGCCTGCGCCATCGCGGGCACCACCTTCGCCTGCAGGGCGGGCCCGATGTGAGCGCCTTCCTGCCGCCCGCCCGTCGGGTTGCCGTCCGGGCCGAGCGTCGTGCGCCAGTAGGAGGTGTTGGGCTCGTTGAACGGGTCGACCGTGGCGAACTTGATGCCGTGGGCCCGTTCCAGTTCGGCGGTGGCCTGGGCGAGGTAGGCGGCGAAGTCGCCGATCCGATCCTCCCGCAACTGATCCGCGTTCGGGTCGAAGCCTCCGGAGACGTACCCGCTGACGGTCTGGAACCACGGCGGCGAGTTGCTGAACGACTCCCAGCGGGTCACGTCCTGCTTGATCCGGTCGACCCACCACCGCTGCCGCGGATCCGCGTCGGCGTCGAAGAAACGCGGATCGCCCGGCTTCCACCAGTCGGTGTCCGTGCGGGTGGTACCGGCGGGCGCCTTCCACCAGCCGGGCACCGCGGCACCCGCGCGCAGGTACTCCGGCACGTCCGGGGCATTGCCGCCGCCGACGTTGTACCGCGCGATGTTGAGGTTGAGACCGTCCTCGCCGAACAGGAGTTCCGCCAGCTGGTTGCGGATCTCGTCCGGGTAACCACCCGTGGCGTTGGCGAACCACACCAGGCTCGTGCCCCAGCCCTGGAACGGCTCCTGCTGATAGGTCGGATCCGGTCTCACCGTGACGGAACCGACGGCGGCCGTGGCAGGCACCGCAGTGGAGAGCGTGAGCGCCGAAGCGGCGAGCAGAGCGACAATTCTGGTCATCGGTTCTCCGTTGAACGCGCGATGTTCACGCTAACATCTATCGATGACCCGCTGGCACGTCAAGGTCCTGCCGGACGGAGGCGCAGCCGCCCGGCAGGACCCGCGGGAACGCTCGCCCCCGAGGAGACGGGCCCGCACGCTCGAACCCCGAGGAGAGTTACTTGAGCGAGCAGGTGGCGAAGCGCTCCAGCCCTTGAGGCCGCGCCCCCACGCGGCCGATGGAGATCGCGATCCGGTCCAGCGCCGCGGTCCGCTTGCTCGCCAGCGGGCCCAGGATCGCGTTCTGCACGAAGTTCGGCCCTCCCTGACCGGCCGACGTGCGCAGCCGCTCGTTGGCCTCCAGCAACTGCTTGCCGAGGTTGGCGAGTTCGCGGTCGACCTCGGCGCGCGCGGCTGCGGGGACGTTCTGCACCACCGGAAGCGGGCATTCGATCACCCGCCCGGCCGCCGAACCGGTGCCGGCGTTCGTGCTCGTGGACGCCGGTCGCGTCGTCGTCGGTGGTGCGGACACGGCGGGCGCCTGGCCAAGCCCGCAGGTCGCGAACCTTTCCAGCCCCTCTGGCTTGTCCGCGACCCGGCCGATGGCGGTCTCGATGCGGTTCAGCGCCGCGACCCGCTTGCTCGCCAGGGGGCCGAGAATCGCGTTCTGCACGAAGTTCGGCCCGCCTTCACCGGCCGACGTGCGCAGCCGGTTGTTCGCCTCCGCTATCTGCTTGTCGAGGTTGGCCAGCTCTCGCTGGACCTCGGCCTGCGCCGCGTCCGGCACCGCCGGGACGACCGGCTGCGGGCACGCGACCGAGCCGGTGGCGGTCTCCCCGCCGGCGAAGGCGACGGCCGCGGTCACCGCGGTGAGCGTCGCGGCGACGGCGACTCCGGCCACGAGCACCCGCTTGCCTCGCTGGGGTCGTGCATGCGCTCTCGACATATTCGAACCTCACGACTAGGGGACGGTTTGTGCCGGCACAACGGGATACGGACCGGGAAAGCAAAAAGTTCAACTACTTGTGAGCGTTCACAGCAAATGGCATGCTCACGACTCATTCCGCAGTCCCGCACCTGCGAAGAACCGGGGAACAGCCATGCCATCGGCAGACAGAGTCGTCCACGAGCAGATCCCGTTGCGCGTCCACGGCGTGAACCTCAAGGTCGCGTCGGTGCGTCGCGGGGGCGTCGACGCCCCCGTCGTCTTCCTGCACGGGTTCGGCACGAGCAAGGAGGACTACCTCGACGTCCTGCAGCGGCACGAGTTCGCCGGGCGCCCGTTCCTCGCCTACGACACACCCGGTGCGGGCGCCACGGAGTGCGCCGACCTGGGTGAGGTGGACCTGCCGTTCCTGGCGGAGACCGCGCGGGCGATGCTCGACCGCGCGGGCATCGGCCGGTTCCACGTCGTCGGGCACTCGACGGGAGCGCTCACGGCGCTTCTCCTGGCGCACAAGGAACCGGGCCGGGTGCTGAGCTTCGTCAACATCAAGGGTGTGCTGGCACCCGAGGACTGCGTGCTGAGCAGACAGGCGCTGAACCACCGCGATCCCGGTGACTTCCTCTTCAAGCTCGCGGAACGCAGCCGGGAGACGCCCTGCTACGGCGGCGGCCTGTACGCGGCGAACCTGCCGGGCAAGGTCCAGCGCGGCGCCGTGTCCACGCTCTTCCGGTCGATGGTCGAGCTCGCCGACCACGGGAACCTGCTGCAGAAGTTCCTGTCACTGCCCTGTCCGAAGATGTACCTCTACGGCGAGCAGTGCGCCGGTCTGTCCTACCTTCCGATCCTCGACGCGAACGGGGTGGAGCTGGCGGAGATCCCCCACAGCGGGCATCTCCCCCTGTACTCCAACCCCGTCGCGACGTGGCGGCAGATTGCCGAGTTCCACGCTCGTCAGCTGATTCCCAGTGCCAGGCGGTGGTAGGCGGAGTTCCAGCGCAGCCGGTCGGTGAACGAGGCCGGCGTCGTCGCGGAGTCGATCAGCACGAGCTCCGTGGCGGCCATCTGCGCGAAGTCGCGCAGCACCTCGGCTCCGACGGCCTGCGTCATCACCGTGTGGTGCGGGCCGCCCGCGGTGAGCCAGCACTCCGCGGACGTCGAGAGCGACGGCGCCGGCTTCCAGACGGCCCGTGCGACCGGCAGCTTCGGCAGCGGCTCGTCGGGCTCGACCACCGTGACCTCGTTGGCCACCAGGCGGAACCGGTCGCCCATGTCGGCCAGACCGACCACCACGGCGGGTCCGGGCTGGGCGTCGAACACCAGCCGCACCGGGTCCTCGCGGTCGCCGATACCCAGCGGGTGGATCTCGCAGGACGGCTGCGCCGCGGCGATCGTCGGGCAGACCTCCAGCATGTGCGCGCCGAGGATCTTCGGCTCGCCCGGCCCGAAGTGGTAGGTGTAGTCCTCCATGAACGACGTGCCGCGGCCGGTGCCGGTGCCCATGGCCTTCACGGCCGCGAGCAGCGCCGAGGTCTTCCAGTCGCCCTCGCCGCCGAAGCCGTAGCCGTCCGCCATCAGCCGCTGCACGGCGAGACCGGGTAGCTGCCGCAACCCGCCGAGGTCCTGGAAGTTCGTGGTGAACGCCCCGAACCCGCCGTCGTCCAAAAAGGACCGCAGTCCGATCTCGATGCGGGCCGCGTACCGCAGCGAGTCGTGCCGCTCTCCCCCGCGCGCCAGTTCCGCCGAAAGCCGGTAGGTCTCGGCGTAGTCGGTAACCAGCAGGTCGATGCTCGCGTCGGGTACGGCGTCGACCACGGCGACGAGGTCGTTGACGCCGTAGGTGTTGACCGAGACGCCGAACCGCAGCTCCGCCTCGACCTTGTCGCCCTCGGTCACGGCGACGTCGCGCATGTTGTCGCCGAACCGCGCCAGCTTCAGGCCTCGCAGGTGCGCGCGACCGGCCGCGGCACGGGCCCAGCCGTCGATCCGCTCGGCCACCACGGGATCACTCGCGTGCCCGGCGACCGTCTTGCGCGCCACCCCGATCCGGGTCTGCACGTAGGCGAACTCGCGGTCGCCGTGCGCGGCCTGGTTGAGGTTCATGAAGTCCATGTCGATGGTGGACCACGGCAGCGCCTCGTTGAGCTGCGTGTGCAGGTGCAGCAACGGTTTGCGCAGCAGGTCCAGCCCGGTGATCCACATCTTCGCGGGCGAGAACGTGTGCATCCACGCGATCACGCCGACACACGACGGGTCGTTGTTCGCCTCCTGCATGATCGCGCGAATGGCGCCGGAGTCGGTCAGCACCGGCTTCCACACGATCTCCGCGCTGATCCGGCCGGACTCGGTGAGCATCCGCTGGATCTGCTGGGACTGGGCCGCGACCTGGTCGAGCGTCTCGGGGCCGTAGAGGTGCTGGCTGCCGGTGAGGAACCAGATCTGGGGCTTGTCCGGCATGTGCTCTCCTTCTGGGCTCACTGGCCGTAAACGTTCTGGTAGCGCTCGTAGAGCCGGTCGACGTGCTCTTGCTCGATCACGTCCGGCTTGCCGAGCTGGAGTGCGAAGTGGACGGTGCGGGCGACGTCTTCCACCAGCACCGCGGCTTTCACGGCGGCGCGGGCGGTCGCGCCGACGGTGAACGGGCCGTGGTTGCGCATCAGCACGGCAGGAGACCTGCTGGCACTGAGGGTTTCCACGATCCCCTTGCCGATCGAGTCGTCGCCGATCAACGCGAACGGCCCGACCGGGATGGCTCCGCCGAACTCGTCCGCGATCATGGTGAGCACGCACGGGATGGGCTCACCGCGCGCCGCCCACGCTGTCGCGTAAGGAGAATGCGTATGCACGACACCGCCGACGTGGGGCATGTGCCGGTACACGTACGCGTGGGCCGCGGTGTCGGAGGACGGCGCGAGCTCACCCTCGACGAGGGTGCCGTGCAGGTCCGTCACGACCATCGCGTGCGGTCCCAGCTCGTCGTAGGACACCCCGGACGGCTTGATCACCATCAGCTCGTGGCCGGGCACCCGTGCCGACACGTTGCCCGCCGTCCAGCTCACCAGTTCGTAGCGGGTCAGCTCGCGGTGGAGTTCGGCGACCGTGCGGCGAAGTTCTGCCGTTGCGGACATCAGCTCTTCCCCTCCAGGGCGGCGCGGCGGTACTCACGCAGCCGGTGCATGACATCGTTGGCACCCCGGCCGAAGTAGTCGTGCAGCTCCAGGTAGTCGTGGAAGAGCCGTTCGTACGCCTCGACGTTCTCCTGAACGGGCATGAAGACGTTGCGCCGCACCGATCCCATCGAGTCCGACGCCTCGCGGATGTCCTGGTACGCGCCCGCCGCCACCGCGGCGTGCATCGCGGAGCCGAGCGCCGGGCCCTGCTCCGAGCCGATCACCGACAGCGGCAGGTTCACGACGTCGGCGTAGATCTGCATCATCAGCGTGTTCTTGACGAGCCCGCCGGCGATGACGAACTCGGTCACCGGCACGCCCGCGTCGGTGAAGGTGTCGATGATCATCCGCGTGCCGAACGCCGTGGCCTCCAGCAACGCGCGGTAGACGTCCTCGGCCTTCGTGGCGAGCGTCTGACCGACGACCACACCGGACAGTTCGTGGTCGACCAGCACGGACCTGTTGCCGCTGTGCCAGTCGAGCGCGACGAGCCCGTGCTCGCCGACCTGCTGGTCAGCCGCCAACTCGGAGAGCAGGTCGTGCACCGTGATGCCGCGCTCGCTCGCCTGCTCGTGGTAGGCGGGCGGCACCTGGTTGCGCAGGAACCACGCGAAGATGTCGCCGACACCGCTCTGCCCGGCCTCGTACCCCCACAACCCCGGCACGATGCCGCCGTCGACGACGCCGCACATGCCCGGCACCTCGCGCAGCACGTCTCCGCTCATCACGTGGCACGTGGAGGTGCCCATGATCGCGACCATCTGGCCGGGCCCGACGGCCTGCGCGGCGGGCGCCGTGACGTGGGCGTCGACGTTGCCGACCGACACCGCGATGCCCTGGGACAGCCCGGTCCACTCCGCGGCCTGCGCGGTCAGTGCGCCGGCCCGGTCGCCGAGCGCGGACAGCGGGTGGTCGAGCTTGTCCGCGACGAAGGTCGCGAAGTCGGGGTTGAGCTCGGCGAGGAAGTCGTCGCTCGGATACCGGCCGTCCTGGTGGATGCCCTTGTAGCCGGCGGTACAGGCGTTGCGCGTGTAGGTGCCGGTGAGCTGCCAGACGATCCAGTCGGCGGCCTCGACCCAGTGCGACATCGCCGCGTAGACCTCGGGTGCCTCCTCCAGCACCTGCAGCCCCTTGGCGAACTCCCACTCCGAGGAGATCAGGCCGCCGTAGCGCGCGAGCCACGGCTCCTTGCGCCGACGGGCGAGTTCGTTGATCCGGTCCGCCTGCGGCTGGGCGGCATGGTGGCGCCAGAGCTTGATGTAGGCGTGCGGGTTCTCCGCGAACTCCGGCAGGTCGCACAGCGGTGTGCCGTCCGCGGTGACCGGCACCATCGTGCAGGCGGTGAAGTCGGTCCCGATGCCGATCACCTGGTCCGCGGAGATCCCGGCCGCCTCGACCGCCTGCGGGACGGCGGTGCGCAGGACGTCGAGGTAGTCGGCCGGGACCTGCAGCGCCCACTCCGGCGGCAGCGGCCGGCCGGTAGCGGGCAGCACCTGGTCCACCACTCCGTGGCGGTACTCGTGCACAGCGGTGCCGAGCTCCGCGCCGTCGCGGACGCGCACGACCACGGCGCGGCCGGACAGCGTGCCGAAGTCGACACCCACCACGCACGCGTCGCGGTCGATCGTCATGTCAGTCACGACCTGAGTGTTATCGCTAACAATCAGGGAGTCAAGATGTGCCCGATACATCGTGATTTCCCTGTGAGTGAGGGAAATGGGTGCGACGTGAGCGCACGACAAACCGGTCCACGCCGAAGTCGCGCCACGAGACCCCGACAAGGACCACGCTCCGGGGAGTGCCCTGCTCCAGCCGCGCGTCCCAGCCCCCGCTGTTCGCGGCTCACGCGGGAGCCTTCGCACTCTCCTGGGGTACGAAAGTTCCCCGCGTGCACTCCGCGACGGCGGGACAGGACGAACCAACGGAGCCGCGCCTGCCGCGAAGCGAGTACGCGGGGAGCCTTCGTACTCTCCTACGGCACGGAAGGGCCCCGCGTGCGGCAAGCAGCGGCGCGGTTCGGTGTGGGTTATCGGGGCGGCGGCGCCACGCTGTCCCGCTTCACCAGGGTCGGCGCGACCGTCCGCCGCGGCCGGGTGGTCTCCCCGTCGCTGACCTGCTCGAGCAGCAGGCCGAGCGTCTCGTGCGCGACCGCGGCGAAGTCCGGGCGCACGGTGGTGAGCGGCGGGATGAAGTAGGCCGCCTCGGGCACGTCGTCGAAGCCCACGACGCTCACGTCGTGCGGCACCCTCCTGCCGCGCTCGCTCATCGCCCGCAGCACGCCGAGGGCTAGGTGGTCGTTCGAGCAGAACACGGCCGTCACCTCGGGCATCCTGGCCAGCATCTGCCCTGCCCGGTAGCCCGACGCCGCGCTCCAGTCGGCCGCCACGACCGGGGGCACCTCGGCCGAGGTGGCGTCGAGTGCCGCGCGCCAGCCCTGCACGCGGCCCGCCGCGTCGAACCAGTCGGCGGGGCCCGACACGTGCCAGACGGTCTCGTGGCCCGCGTCGATCAGGTGCTTCGTGGCTTCGAACGCGCCGGTCGCCTGGTCGACGGTGACCAGCGGGGTGGAGCGGTCCGGGTCGCCGTCCACGGTCACCAGCGGCACGCCGGCGGGTACGTCGGCCAGCGCGTCGGCCGCGGACGAGTTCGGCGCGATCACCACGATGCCGGCCACGCGCTGGTCGCGGTGCCGTTCCACGGCGGCGGCGATGGAGTCGCGGTCGAGCACCTTCACCCTGCCGACGCTGACCGCGAACCCGGCCTCGCCCGCCGCCTCCTCGAAGGCGGACAGCAACGAGGCCGGGCCGTACAGCGTCGAGTTCTGCGCGACGACGCCGATGAGCTGCGTCTTGCCGGTGACGAGCGCGCGGGCCGCGCGGTTGGGCCGGTAGTCGAGCTCCTTGATGGCGGCCTTCACCCGCAGCCGGGTCTGCTCGCGGACGTTCGGGTGGTTGTTGAGCACACGCGAGACCGTCTGGTGCGACACCCCGGCAAGTCGTGCCACATCGGTCATCGCGGGGTCACGCGACGTCTTCTCCACGAGCGGTCTCCGATCTTCGATCTGAGCCGGTGATGTTAGCGATAACACCAGGCCGGCTTCGATGCAGTGCTCATTGTCCACTTATTCGAGGCGGAATGTGGCACGTCGGCGCGCGTCGCGGTCGCTTCCTGGTCTGGACAACACGACACGGCCGTTGTCGTGGGCGAGGTACGTGTCCGCGCCGACCCGCAGCGACACGGCGCCACGGTCCGCAAGTCCCGGTACACGAACGAAACTCGCCGCCCGGCCGTACGCGTCGGTGTCCTCGAACGGGTCGATGCGGATCACGTCCCCGTCCACCCGCACGTACCGGTCCGGGAAGTTCACCGACTGCACCGCGACCGTGCCGGCACCGAGGAGTCCCGGTACGAAGCGGAACTGGCTGTCGCCGAGGTCCCGGACGTTGCCGTCGACCCGCAGCCGGTACTCGTAGTGCCGCACCACCAGCGAGGGCGCGTCCACAGGCGACAGCCGCACGATCGGCCCGCCACGCCCGACCGGAACGCCGAACGACGGTGTGCCGTCCGCGTTCCAGTGGAGCTTCTGAACGCGGGTGTGCCGGTTCGGGTCGAACAGCGGATCGCCGGTGATGTCGCGGTAGTCGCGGGCGTGGTAGACGAGCACGTCGGTGGAACCGACCGTGGTGAACGAGTTGTGCCCCGGCCCGTACTGCGACGTCGGCACGTGAGTCGCGAACACCGGGTTCGGCGACTTCGTCCACGACCGCGCGTCCAGGAGGTTCGCGTTCTCATCGGCGGTCAGCAGGCCCATGCAGTAACGGGCGTCGGTGGCGCTCGCGGAGAACGTCACGAACACGCGGCCGTTGCGGACCAGCACCGCGGGCCCCTCGTTCACCTTGAAGCCCTGCACCTCCCAGGGCAGCGTCGGCGTCGCGATGCGCACCGGGGCGGTCTTCAGCGCGAGCGGCGAGGCCATCTCGGCGATGTAGAGGTTGGTGTTGGTGGCGATGCCGGGTTCGCTCTGCGCCCACAGGAAGTAGCGTTTTCCCCGGTGGGCGAAGGTGGTCGCGTCCAGGGTGAACGTGTCCCACGCCGTCACCATCTGCCCGCGCAGTACCCAGCCGCCCTCGCGGGGGTCGGCGTTCGGCGACTCCAGCACGTAGGTGCGAATGCGGAACGGTTCGTCCTTGTCGCCGGCGGCGAAGTAGACGTACCACTTGCCGTCGATGCGGTGCAGTTCCGGCGCCCAGATGTAGCCGCCCATCCTGCCCGACGCGGGCCGCCGCCAGATGGTGCGCTCACGGGCGGCGGACAGACCGTCCAGAGTGGACGCGCCGCGGATGACGACCCGGTCGTACTCGGGCACGGACCCGGTCAGGTAGTACATGCCGTCGGCCGGCGGGGTGATGAACGGGTCGGCGCGCTGTTCGACGAGCGGGTTGCCGGTCGGCAGCCCTGCCTCGGGTTCGGCGGCGGTGGCGACGGGCGCGGCGGAGCTGAGCGCCCCGGTCGCGGCGAGCACGCCGCCCGTGGCCAGCAGAGATCGTCGGGTGATCACGAGCGGCTCCTGATCCGGAGGAACGTGACGGAGTTGGGCGGGAACGTGTGGGTGAAGCTGCTCGCCACCCTGACCTGCTCGGCACGCGAGCGGATCGGCTGGCTGAACTCGGTGTTCACGTCATCGGGACGGCCCTGCAGCACGGTCGCCCGCGCCGTCGACGCCACCGGGACGCCGAGGTCGATGCGCGTGCGAGCGGCGTTGTCCTGGGCGTTGACCACCTTGACGATCAGCTCACCGGTGGCGAGGTCGCGCGTGACGACCTGGCGGAACGGCTCGGCGAGCTTGTCGTCGGTGAACTCGCCCCACTTCTGGCCGTCGAGGAACAGCGCGACGTGACGTCCGCGGACCTCGACGCGCACGTCGTACGTGCGGCCGGCGTCGATGCGGGTGCCGTTGGTCATCAACGTGCTCTTGGCCCCGCCGACTGCCTTCTCCACCGCCGACTGGGTGTTGTTCCAGCCACCGAGGTTCCACCAGTAGTAGTTGCCGGTGTCCTGCACGCCGAACGCGACGAGGAAGCCCTCGCGCCCCGACTGCTTCGTGGCCTTGAGGTTCAGCGTGTAGTCACGCCACGTCTTGTCCCCCGCCGTGACGAGCGTGTCCTCGGCGGCCGCGTCGGACTGGACGTAGGCGCCGTTCACGACGTTCCACGCGCCGCGGCCGGACTTCGTCCACCGAGCGTCGGTGCCGGAGAAGTCGTCGCTGAACAACGCCTGACCGGACGCGCTGGTCACGCTCACATCGTCGTAGCTGGCCGCGGTCGCCCAGGTGGAGAGCCCGATCGCGCCGGTGATGGGCGCCTGGGTGGACGGCGTGGCGGACGCGGTGCTCGGCACGACGTGGTCACCCACGTTGGTCATGAAGAGCTTCTGCATCTCGTAGCTCGCCGAGCCCCACGACGCGTGGTTGTTGAACCAGATCATGTCCGGGCGCCACTGGACGTAGTCCTCGTTGGCCAGCAGCGGAGCGTACGAGGCGAGCTTCACGACGTCGGCGTTGCGTTCGAGACCGGTCATGAACGCCGCTTCGCTCAGCGCGTTGAAGTACCTGTTGTCCTGCGAGGCGTACTCGCCGAGGAACACCTTGGGGCCGTTGCGGTCGTAGGAGTCGTAGCGGTTGTTGTTCTCCAGGAACCAGCTCGGGCTGTTGTAGTAGTGCTCGTCGATCATCTTCACGCCGGCCTGCTTGTTCAGCTGCCACAGGCGGTCGAACGTGCCGCCCGTGTCGTCGGGGCCGGAGTTGCTGACGACGGTGATGTCCGGGTACTTCGCGTTGATGGCGTCGCGGAACTGGGTGAAGCGGGCCATGAACTC
Source organism: Lentzea albidocapillata (assembly GCF_000719115.1). Taxonomy (GTDB): domain Bacteria; phylum Actinomycetota; class Actinomycetes; order Mycobacteriales; family Pseudonocardiaceae; genus Lentzea; species Lentzea albidocapillata. The sequence continues at coordinate 52,658 of NZ_JOEA01000014.1, forward strand.
GTCGGGCAGGTTCTCCTCGTTGCCGACCCCGAGGTGGGTCAGCCTGAACGGCTTGGGATGGCCCATCTCGGCGCGCTTGCGGCCCCAGGTGGAGTCGGCGGGACCGTTGGCGAACTCGATCAGGTCGAGCGTGTCCTGGATGTGCCTGGCCAGCAACGCCGGGTCGTCCGTGGCGCGGTTCTGGCCGCAGCCGGTGACCAGCGCGGGGACGACGGGCAGCGGCATGGCGCCGATGTCCTCGGAGAACTGGAAGTACTCGTAGTAGCCGAGCCCGTAGGACTGGTTGTAGCCCCAGAAGTTCCAGTTCGTGGCGCGCTGCTCGACCGGGCCGATGGTGTCCTTCCACTGGTACGAGCGGCGGCGCTCGAAGTTCGGCGCGTCGTAGCCGTAGTGGCTGCCGGTGTTGACCAGGCAGCCGCCGGGGAACCGGACGAAGCCGGGCTTGAGCGCGGCGATCTTCTCGGCCAGGTCGCGGCGCAGGCCGTGGCCCTTGAAGGTGTCCTGCGGCATCAGCGAGACCATGTCGAGGCGCAGGGTCCCGGTGCCGCCGCCGGTGACCAGCAGCCTGCCCGTGGTGGTGGACTTCTGCGCGCGGATCGTTCCGGTGTAGCGGGTCCAGCCGTCGCCGTTGACCTGCACCTTCACCGGGTCGCCCAAGGCGGCTCCGGCGGGATCGGTGATCGTGGCGGTGAGCTGCGCGGCCTGATCGGCTCGCGCCCAGACGGAGAAGTCGTAGCGCTGGCCGCTCTGGACCGCGATGCCGCTGTTGTAGCCGGAGTTGATGACCCCGGCCGGCAGGCCCAGCTTCAGATAACGGCGGTTGCGTTCGTTCATCCGGCCGGTGTCATCGGCGAGGTCTACGGTGCCGCTGTGCGGTGCCCAGGAGGTCAGGCCGTGGTAGCTCGCGTTGTCCGCCGGGTCGTACTCGAACGAGCGGTTCTGCACGAGTTCGGCGTACAGGCCGCCGTCGGCGGCACGGTTGATGTCCTCGAAGAAGACGCCGTACATCGAGTCGTCGATCGACGGACCCTTCTTCGTGGCGTCGATCTTGAGCGTGTAGTCGGTGTCGGCAGCCGCGCCCGATCCGGGAACGGCGACCAGCAGGCTGGCCGCGAGTGCGGCGCTCAACAGGACGTGCTTGCGGGACACGGGGTTCCTCCCCAAGGCTCGGAAGTGAGCGTTAACATAGGGCTGCGAACTCGTTACGAGCAAGGCCTTGACGACAACAGTTGTGAGCGTTCACTCTTGTCCACCTGACAACCGCGGACACGCGGTCGAGCTCCGCGACACCGTCGTCACCCCGGAGGAATCCCAGTGCTGAAGAAGATCACGACAGTCGCCAGCGTGGTCCTGCTGAGCGCGCTCACCGCGTGCGGCTCGGGAGGCGGTGCGGAGACCGGTTCGACCGGTGGCACCATCACGATGGGCTTCGCCCAGGTGGGCGCCGAAAGCGGCTGGCGCACCGCCAACACCAAGTCGATCCAGGACGAGGCCAAGACGGCCGGGATCGACCTGAAGTTCTCCGACGCGCAGCAGAAGCAGGAGAACCAGATCAAGGCGATCCGCTCCTACATCCAGCAGAAGGTGTCGGTGATCGCGTTCAGCCCGGTCGTGGAGACCGGGTGGGACACCGTGCTGCTGGAAGCCAAGCGCGCCAACATCCCGGTGATCCTCACCGACCGCTCGATCGACTCCGACGACACGTCGCTGTACAAGACGTTCCTCGGTTCGGACTTCGTCGAGGAGGGTCGCAAGGCCGGCGACTGGCTGGTGGCCAACGCCTCCGGCCCGACGAACGTCGTGGAGCTGCAGGGCACCACGGGCGCGGCGCCGGCGATCGACCGCAAGAAGGGCTTCGAGGAGAAGATCGCCTCCAAGCCGGACATCAAGGTCGTGGCGTCGCAGACCGGTGACTTCACGCGGTCCGGCGGCAAGCAGGTCATGGAGGCCTTCCTCAAGTCCCAGCCGAAGATCGACGTGGTGTACGCGCACAACGACGACATGGGCCTGGGCGCGATCGAGGCGATCAAGGCCGCGGGCAAGGTGCCCGGCAAGGACATCAAGATCATCACCGTGGACGCGGTGAAGGACGGCATGCAGGCGCTGGCCAACGGCGAGATCAACTTCATCGTCGAGTGCAACCCCTTGCTGGGCAAGCAGTTGATGGAGCTCGCGAAGAAGGTCGTGGCCGGCGAGCAGGTGCCGGAGCGAGTCGTGACCGAGGAAGGCACGTTCACGCAGGAGCAGGCGAAGACCGTGCTCCCGCAACGCCAGTACTGAGTTCTCGGCAGTTAGGCCCTGTCCTGCAAGTCTGTTCGACTATCGCGAACGAGACTTACAGGACAGGGCCTTGACCCCCAAGACCCGCGGGGCCCGTCATTCGCGCGCATCCGCGTGACGGGTCCCGCGGCCCCATCGACGAAGGCCAGAGCCCATGACCGAGTCACCGCCACCTGTCGTCGAGATGCGGGGCATCAGCCTCGCGTTTCCCGGCGTGAAGGCGTTGCAGGACGTCGACTTCCGGCTGTTCCCCGGTGAGGTGCACGCCCTCATGGGCGAGAACGGCGCCGGGAAGTCCACCCTCATCAAGACCCTGACCGGCGTGCACCGGCCCGACGCCGGCCAGGTCGTGCTGGCGGGCGAGGACGTGGCGTTCTCCTCCCCCGGCGAGGCCCAGCACGCCGGGATCAGCACGGTGTACCAGGAGGTCAACCTCTGCGCGAACCTCACGGTCGCGGAGAACATCCTGCTGGGCCGGGAACCTCGCCGCCTCGGCGGCATCGACTTCCCGGCGATGCGGCGCCGTGCCGCGGAGGTGCTGGCGCGCATCGGCGTGCACATCGACCCGGCGTCGAGCCTCAGCGAGCACCCGATCGCGGTGCAGCAGCTGGTCGCCATCGCCCGTGCGATCGCGGTCGACTGCAGCGTGCTCGTGCTCGACGAGCCGACGTCCAGTCTGGACGCCGGCGAGGTCGCGGAGCTGTTCCGGATCATGCGGGTCCTGCGCGACGAGGGCGTGGCGATCCTGTTCGTATCCCACTTCCTCGACCAGGTCTACGAGATCTCCGACCGGATGACGGTGCTGCGCAACGGAACGCTCGTCGGCGAGCACCTCACCGCCGACGTGGACCGGCGCACGCTCATCGCGCAGATGATCGGCCGCGACCTCGGCACGCTGGAGGCGATCGAGGACGCCGCGGAGAAGCGCAGGCCCGGCGGTCCGGCGCTGGTGCGGGCCGAAGGACTCGGCAAGCGCGGCGCGATCGAACCGTTCGACCTCGACATCCGGGCGGGTGAGGTCGTCGGCCTCGCCGGTCTGCTCGGGTCGGGCCGCACGGAGCTCGCCCGGCTGCTGTTCGGCGCCGACCGCGCGGACTCGGGCAGGCTGCTCGTGGACGGCGCGCCGCTGCGACTGCGCGGGCCGCGTTCGGCGATCGCGGCGGGCATCGCGTTCAGCTCGGAGGACCGCAAGGGCGAGGGCCTCGTCGCGGACCTGTCGATCCGCGACAACCTGGTGCTCGCGATGCAGGCGGCCCGCGGCTGGACCCGTCCGCTGCCGCGCAGGACCAAGGACCACCTGGTCGAGAAGTACTTGAAGGCACTGGACATCCGGCCCGCCAACCCGGACGCCCTGGTGCGCACCCTGTCCGGCGGCAACCAGCAGAAGGTGTTGCTCGCGCGCTGGCTCGTCACCGAGCCGCGACTGCTGATCCTGGACGAGCCGACCAGGGGCATCGACATCGGCGCGAAGGCCCAGATCCAGCAGCTCGTCACCACGCTCGCCGCGGAGGGCACCGCGATCCTGTTCATCTCCGCGGAGCTGGAGGAGGTCGTGCGCATCGCCGACCGGATCGTCGTGCTGCGCGACCGTCGCAAGATCGCCGAGCTGGACGGTTCGGTGACCGGCGTGGACGAGGTCGTCGAGCTGATCGCGGGCGGGGCCGCACCGGAGAAGGTGGTGTCGTGAACCGCCCGGACGAACTCATCGCCCACGGCCAGACCGCACCGGAAAAGGTGACCCCATGAAGAACCGGTTGCTGTGGCCGCTGCTGGCGCTGGTCGCGCTGTTGCTGCTCAACCTCGCCGTAACGCCGTCCTTCTTCGCGTTGCGCATGCAGGACGGCCACCTCTACGGCGGCCTGGTCGACGTGCTGAAGAACGGCGCGCCGACCCTGCTGATCGCCCTCGGCATGACGCTGGTGATCGCCACCCGTGGCATCGACCTCTCCGTCGGCGCGGTGGCCGCGATCGCCGGGGCCGTGACGTGTGTCCACATCGGAACGTCGGGCAGCGCCGCCACCGCGTTCGCCGGCATGGCGCTCGCACTGGTGCTCTGCGCGGTGCTGGGCCTGTGGAACGGGTTCCTGGTGGCGGGGCTCGGCATCCAGCCGATCATCGCGACCCTGGTGCTGATGACCGCGGGCCGTGGCGTCGCGATGCTCGTGACCGAGGGGCAGATCGTCACGGTCAACAACACCGCCTACCGCCAGGTCGGCGCCGGGTTCGTGGTGCTGCCGGTCTCGATCCTGATCGCCCTGCTGGTGCTGGGGCTGGTGGCGTTCGTGACCCGGCGGACCGCGCTCGGCATGCTGATCGAGGCGGTCGGCGTCAACCCCGAGGCGTCGCGGCTGGCCGGGGTGCGGTCCCGCACGATCATCTGGACCGTCTACGTGTTCGCCGCGGTGTGCGCGGGCATCGCCGGGCTGATGATCAGTTCCAACGTCAGCGCGGCCGACGCCAACAACGCCGGGTTGTGGATCGAGATGGACGCGATCCTCGCCGTCGTCATCGGCGGCACGTCGCTCGCCGGCGGGCGCTACTCGCTCACCGGCACGCTGATCGGCGCGCTGATCATCCAGACCCTCACCACCACCGTCTACACGATCGGCGTCGCCCCGGAGGTGACGCTGGTCTTCAAGGCCATCGTCGTCATCGCCGTGTGCCTGGTCCAGGCACCGAAGGCCCGTGCCGCACTGAGCTTCCGGAAGGTGGCCGTCCCATCATGACCACTCTCACCCAACGGGTGCCCTCGCGGTTCCTGCCGGTGCTCGCGACCGTCGTGCTGCTCGTCCTGGCGTTCGGCTTCGGCTCGGTGCGCTACGACGGGTTCGCGTCCGGTCAGGTGATCGCGAACCTGTTCATCGACAACGCCTTCCTGATCGTGCTCGCCGCCGGCATGACGTTCGTGATCCTGAGCGGCGGCATCGACCTGTCCGTCGGCTCGGTCGTCGCACTGTCCACAATGGTCACGGCCTCGGGCCTGCAGGCCGGGTGGCCCGTGCCGCTGGTGGTCCTCGCGGTGCTGCTCACCGGCTCCACGCTCGGTCTGCTGATGGGCCTGGTGATCCACAAGTTCGACATCCAGCCGTTCATCGTCACGCTCGCCGGCATGTTCCTCGCGCGCGGCCTGTGCTTCCTGATCAGCGTGGAGTCGGTGTCCATCAAGGACAGGACGTTCCGCGACGTCGCCACCACCGCGATCGAACTGCCCGGCGGCGTGACCATCACCTACAACGTGGTGATCGCGTTGCTGGTCGTCGCCGCGGCGATGTACGTGCTGCACCGCACCCGCTTCGGCCGCACGGTCTACGCCGTCGGCGGCAACGAGTCGTCCGCGCTGCTGATGGGCCTGCCGACCACCCGCGTGAAGGTGGGCGTCTACGTCATCAGCGGCCTGTGCTCGTCGCTGGCCGGTCTGCTGTTCAGCCTCTACATGCTGTCCGGCTACGGCCTGCACGCCGTCGGCATGGAACTGGACGCCATCGCGGCCGTCGTGATCGGCGGGACGTTGCTGGCGGGCGGTGTCGGGTACGTGCTCGGCGGGCTGGCCGGCGTGCTGGTGCTCGGCACGATCCAGACGCTGATCTCGTTCCAGGGCACGCTCAGCTCGTGGTGGACGAAGATCGTGATCGGTGTTCTGCTGCTGGTGTTCATCGCCGTGCAGCGGACTATGGTTCGGCGGTGAGACGCACCCGCCCACTGCTGTTCGTCCTGCTCGCGTTGCTGGTGGCGGTCGTCGGCGTGGTCGTGCTGCGTGATCCTCAGGGCGTCGCGGGCACCCCCGTGGCCGGCCCGAGCGCTGCGCCCACGACCACCACGACCACGTCGGTCCCAAGTCCGACGACGACCACCACGACTACTACGACGACTACTCGGGCGGGCGCTCCCCTGGCCGGGAAGATCGAGCCGGGCGAGCCACGCCAGGGAGTCGCGACGTTCTACGACTCCGACGGCGGCGGCGCGTGCTCGTACGATCCGGGCCCCGATCCGCTGACCGCCGCGATGAACGAGGCGGACTACGACGGCTCGGCCGCGTGCGGCGCGCACGTCCTGGTCCAGGCCGGCGGGAAGAGCATCACGGTGCGGATCACGAACCTCTGCCCCGCGCCGTGCCGTCCAGGCCAGCTGGACCTCAGCGCGGAGGCGTTCGCGATGCTGGCGCCACCCGTGAAGGGCGAGATCCCGATCAGCTGGACCCTCGTCAGCCCGGAGACGGCAAAGACCATCGCGATCCGCTACAAGACCGGTTCCAGCCAGTACTGGTGCGGGATCCAGGTCCTCGACCACCGCAACCCGGTGGCCCGGCTGGAGGTCCAGGCGGGCGGGCAGTGGCGGCAGCTGAAACGATTCGAGTACAACTACTTCCTCTCCGAGAACGGCGCCGGGTGCGGAGGGGCCATCGGGGTCACCGACATCCACGGCGAACGCCTGGTGGTGAACGCCCTGCCGGTCAGGCCGGACGCGGTCCAGGCCACGAACGTGCAGTTCGCCCGCGCCGGGGAATGAGACGGGCGCCGACGTCGTTGATCGTGGACATGGCAGATGTGAAGCTCAGCCCGACCGAGTGGGTCCAGGAGCAGACGAAGAAGATCCTCGAGACGGGGACGACCGAGGGCATCAAGGTCCTCGGCAAACCGATCGTGCTGCTGACCGTGCGCGGCGCGAAGAGCGGTGCCCTGCGCTACACCCCGGTCATGCGCGTGGAGCACGACGGCAGCTACGCGGTCGTCGCGTCCAAGGGCGGCGCGCCTGAGCACCCCACCTGGTATTTCAATATCAAGGCACACCCGGAGATCGTTCTGCAGGACGGCACCGTGGTGAAGGACTACATCGCCCGCGAGGTCGACGGCGCCGAGCGGGCCGAGTGGTGGGAACGCGCTGTCGCGGCCTACCCCAGCTACGCCGAGTACCAGGAGAAGACCGACCGGCAGATCCCGGTGTTCGTGCTCGACCCGAAGTGACGGACCGCTACCAGGCCAGGGGAAGCGTGGCGAGGTAGTCGCCGAGCTTCCCCGCGATCAGCCGGTGGTCACGCGCGGAGAAGTGCCAGTCGCACCCGAGGCGGTCCAGCGCCGGGTCGCTGTAGTTCCAGTGGCGGACCCGGCTGTCGCCCTGGCCGTTGCGGTCCTGCACGACCTGGCGGACGGCGTCGGCGAACGCGCCGGACGCCTCGGGGACGCTCACGACGATCGTCGTGGCCGGGCCGTACCGGGTGCGCAGCTTGTCGAGGAAGCCCTGGTACGCGGACTTGTATGCGGTGACCAGGCTTTCCTGGGTGGGCCACTGCTCACCGGGGTTGAGCGCGGTGGAGAAGTCGTTGGTGCCCAGGCCGACCACGACGAGCTGCGGCCGCCACGTGCCGGGGTTGCGCCACACGTCGCCGTCGACGTGCAGCAACGCCCGGTCGTAGTAGGTGCGGTAGCTCGTTCCGGGCGTGTGACCGTTGTAGTTGCGCACCACGCCCAGCCCGGAGAACGCGTTGACCTGGTAGTCGGCGTTCAGCGCCTTCGCGGCGAGCGCTCCGAAGCTGATGTCGGTGTTGGTGTTGCGGGCGACGCCCCCGTTCGCGGAGCAGTCACGGGTGGTCGAGAGGTTGCCGTAGCCCGCGGTCAGCGAGTCGCCGATGAACTCGATCTGCCGGGTCCGTGCGGCGGGCTTGGCGAGAATCGACCCTCCGTTCGCCGCCACGAAACCACCGAACTCCCCCGCCGCCCAGGTGCTCTCGGTCCGCTTGACCAGCCGCACGCGGTGCTCGGTGTTCGCGAGGTCGCGGACCCAGTGCGTCGTCCTGCCCGGCGTCACCAGCGTCGCGACGGTGGCGCCGTCGATCTGCACGTCGTAGTCGTTCACCGTGTCGTCGAGGACGATCCCGACACCGGTGCCCCGGAACCGGCCCTCGAAGTAGACCCCCGGCCAGGTGTACTGACCGGACGCGGTGACCCGGCCCGCCGTGTGCGCCCGGGTCAGCGGGTCCGGTGCGGGCGCCGTTCCCGTGCACGCCGTGCCGTTGAGCGCGAAGCCGGCGGGGACGGGGTTCGCGCCGCTCTTGGTGCCGGTGAACCCCAGTCCGGTGCTCGCCCCGGTACCGAGGGAGCCGTTGTAACCGGCGTTGCCGACCGTCACGTCCGCGCCGGTCTGGCGCACGGTCCCGTTCCACAGCTGGGCGACCGTCTGCCCGGCACCGAACGTCCACGTCAGCTGCCAGCCATTGACGGCGTCACCTAGGTTGGTGACGGTCACGTCGGCGATGAAGCCGCCCTGCCACTCCTGGGTCACCTGGTAGGAGACCTCGCACCCGGCGGCGGCCCCGGCCTGGGGAGCACCGCCCAGCGCGGCCGCCGCGGTCAGGACGAGGACGGCCGTGGCCGCCGACTTGGACCGGTACACCTGCACCTCCGCAAACATCCACTGTGGACAGCTGAGACCGCCCACCTCACGAACCTAGCCCAGACACCGCCGCGTTCCTAGATCTCGTTTCACAGCAACAGTTTTCCAGCGAATCGACGGCGGCGTTTCGACAGCGGACGCGGATCGGATCGACGCCGTTCGACGATTTCGGGCCGCGGTCAGCGTTCCACCGCCGCGAACACCGGGTTCGAGTAGAACCAGAGGTCCTCCCACGGATCAGACTTACCGGCGACGTCGAGCGCGGGCCCGGCCGGATCGACCGCGGCGCCGTGGTGTCCCGGCGCGCTCCGCTTGCCGTCGGTGCCGCGGACACGGAGGTAGAACGGCCCGTCGGCGGTGATCTGGTGGACCAGCTCGACGACGCCGGTCCGCTGCCGGACGTCCCAGGACTTCACGACCTTCGTGTGCGGTGCGTGCAGCACCGACCGGTCCGCGGCGGGACCGGTGATCCTGCCGGTGATCAGGTCGACCCTGGCGAGCTCCGGCACGAACCCCGCGAAGTTCACGCTGTCCGCGAGGTCGATCCTGATCACCGCCTCCACCACGGCACCGCGGCGCACCCGCAGCGTGCCGCCCATCCCCGCACCGGGCTCGCGCGACCCGCGCGGGCGCAGCCGCACGTCCAGACCTGCCACGAGATCACCGTGGCAGACCCACATCCGGCCCGCCCGCATCGCCCGCATCACCTCGCGGTGCTCACGCCGGGTGACGCCGGTCCACGTCTTGCTGTAGGCACCGGGCGGGAACGAGCTGTACTCGATGATCGGCCGGCCGGAGTTGACCGGGTCCGGGAAGCGGCCGGTGCTGGTGAACGTGCGTCCCTCGCTGTCGTACGGCACGTTGTCGTAGGCCTGCTGGTCCAGCCGGTCGACGGGGTTCTTCACCCAGTCCCCGCAGCCCTGGTGGCCGTCGGAGGTCGCGGTGATCCACCACGGCCTTCCCTCGGCCAGCAGGCTGTCCCAGAAGCCGCCGACGGTGGCCGCGGTCCAGTCGAAGCCTCCCCAGGTGCGGTAGCTCTCGGCGGGATAGCCGGGGAAGGAGAACCTGCCGGGCGCCGAGTCGTACAGCCCGCGGCCCCGCGCCATGCCCGGCGCGGGCAGGCCGGCCGCCTGGTGCCCCGGCGCGCCCTCCATGCCGATCACGATGCCGGGGGCCGTGTCCCGCCAGTTCCTGGTCTCCTGCGGGGAGTTGATGCCGAGCCGGGACGGGTGGTTGGGCAGCACCAGCGCGTCGGCGACGCGTCCGGTGGCCACGGCGTCGCGCAGGAACTTCAACGCCTCCACCGCGATCGCCTGGTTGGCGGGCGTGCCGTCCCTGGTGCCGTTCACCCGCGCGTCGAACCTGGTGACGAACTCCTGCAGGAGATCGCCCTCGTGCCGGCCCGGAGCGAGCATCAGCGTGGTGTGCTCCCCCGCCGGGATGTTCCACTCCAGGCCGGTGAACACGAGCATGTCCTCGTACTGCCGCCGCGCCGCCGCGATGTCCGCGACCAGCGGAGGAACGCTGTGCGTCGCGAACGGCACGTTGCCGTGGTCGGTGATGGTGAGCCAGCTCAGGCCGTGCTTCGCCGCTCGTTGCACCTGAGCTGCCACCGGGTACATGGCGTCGTTGCTGTACTGGCTGTGGATGTGGTGGTCACCGGCGAGCCACAGGTAGCCGCCACGACGCTCGCCGTGCGCGTGTGCCGGCGTGCTGCTGAGCACGGCTCCGGCCGCGAGACCCGTGCCCTTCAGGAATCCGCGTCGATCGGTCATCGGGAGGTCCTGGTGTAGATCCGGACCATTCTCATCGCACGACTCCTGACGCCCGTTCGAGCTGACGTCCAGAGACTAGGACGATATGAATCAGATTCACATACTGCCGAAGTGACAACAACATGTACACAAGGCAACGTGAACGGCGATCCTAATTGGACTGGACGGCCGTACCGGTGACCGTACCGCCGGATTTGGTGACGTGGTAGCCGACCTCGACACCACTCCAGTAGTGGAACGTTAGCGTCACCCGCGCGTTCTCTCTGACAGCGGCGAAGAAGTCCGGCGTCAGAGTGGTGTGCCCGCCGGAGTAGTTGGGCAGGAAGGTCCGGTCGTACTCCTTGAAGGACGTCCAGTCGTGCGGTCCGGCGTTGGTGCCGTCGTCGTACTTCGCCTCCATGGTGGCGAGCTGGTCACCGCGGAACGCCGTCGGGATCTCGAACTTCTCCGTCGTCCCGGAAGCGTTCGACAGCAGCGGGGTGTCGTAGGTGATGACGTAAAGCCGCCACGGCACGCCCTGGGAGAAACGGGCCGTCAGCACCGCGTTCGTGCCGTAGCCCCGGGAACCGCTCAGCCTCGTCAGCGCCGGTGCGGTCAGGGTGAGCTGGTCGCCCGAGATCGTGTAGTCACGGCCGCGCGTCAGCTTCGTGGAGCCGTGGTAGAGGTCGGTGAACTTCGTGCCGTTGAGGTTGAGCGCGATGGTCTTCGCCGTGATGGGGCTCGACTTCGCGCTGAACACCTGGTCGGTGTAGGCCGTGCCGGAGCGGGTCGTCCAGCTCGACCTGATCTGCGCGTAGAGCTCGGGGTCGTTCCACTGCCCCGAGGTGCGGTTGAGGTGCTGACCGTTGTCCCACAACATGGTGGTGAGCCGCTTGGAGCGGGCGTAGTGGCCGAGGTACTCGAAGAACTTGAGCTTCTCGCCCTGCTCGATGGTGCCGGTGTGCCGGTCGAAGCCAAGCAGGCCGTACTCACCGATGATCACCGGGATGCCCCGCGCGACAAAGCTGTCGTGCACGCGGTCGAACGAGTCGGTGACGTCCTTCTGCACGGTCGCGTCGAAGCGCGTACCACCGGCCACGTTCACGCTGAACGGCCAGTAGCCGTAGTAGTGCACGGTCGCGATCAGGTTGGGATCGGCGAGCCCGCGGATCTGCTCGCCCAGCGCGTCGACGTACGTCTGCTCGGACGAGGTGTGCAGGGTCGGCAGGACCAGCAGGCGGGTGGCGTTGTTGCCGCCCGACCGGCGCACGATGTCGTGGAACGACGCGTTCAGCTCGCTGTTGAGCTGGATCTCCTGCGGTTTGCCGGTGCTCCCGGCGAACTGCGGCTCGTTCCAGCTCTCGAAGGTCAGCCTGGGCCCGAACTCGGCGAACGCGCCCACGAGCTGCGTCCAGATCGCGTTGAACCGGGTGAGCACGCCGTCGTGCTCCGCCGGCATGTTCAGGATCCACTGCCACGAGTCGTGGTGGATGTTGAGCATCACGTAGAGGTCGCGCGCCAACGCCCAGCGCACGACCTCCTTGACACGGGCCAGGTACGCCGGCTCGATCACGTGGTCGGAACCCAGGTGCGCGCTCCACGTGACGGGCAGGCGCACGCTCTTGAAGCCCTGCGCCTTCACGTTGTCCAGCAAGGCTTCCGTGATGCGCGGGTTGCCCCACGACGTCTCGTCGCTGCCGGTCGAGTCGAGCGTGTTGCCGAGGTTCCATCCCGGCTGCATCGCCGCGGTGTGCTGCATCGCGCTGAGGCGCGGGCCGCCGTGGACGCAGGTGACTCCGTTGAGCGAGAACGACAACGGCGCCGTGTTGGCCTCCGCCCAGGTGCCGTAGAAGCCGAACTTCACCGTCGCACCGGTCGCGATCCTGGCGTTGTACCCGGCGTCCTCGGCGGTGACCTGGTGGTCGGACTCGACGATCTTCGCGTTCCAGCCGTGGCCCGCCTGCTGGCCGGACGGCCACTCCCAGCTCAGCTCCCAGCCGTCGAGAGCCGCGCCGCGGTTGGTCACGGCGACGTCGGCGACGAAGCCGCCCTGCCACTGGCTCGTCGTGGAGTAGGTGATCTCACAGCCGGTCTCGGCGGCCGCGGACGCTGTCGCCGGCACGACGGTGGCCACCAGGGCCACCACCGCGCCGAGCACTGCCCTGCGTGATCCGAACATGAACCCTCGCTCTCAGTTGAGCTGCTGGTACTCGAACCAGTCGAAGTGGACGGTCCCCGCCGCGGCGTACAGGCCGATGACGCGGCCGGTGAACCCACCGGCCACCTCGGTCGAGAGGTACTTGCCATCTAGCGTGGCGAGTGAGGTGAAGGTGCCGTCGGGCTCCTCCACGCCGAACGACAGGGTGTCGGGCCCGGAGCGCGCGTCTAGCAGCGTCCGGGCCTCGTATACCCGCACCACCAGCACAATCGGTCCCTCCGGCACCGGCCGGGACGCGACCACGGTGGCCACCGGTCCTATGCGGGCGAGAACCCGTACCTCTCCGTACGCGGCCTCGATCTCGTAGTGGTGTGCCTCGTCGAGCCGGACCGCCAGACCACCGCGGCCCTCCGCCGGGTCGAGCAGCGTGCGGACGAGGCAGGAAAGGTGTTGCTGGCGCCGCCCGGCGAACACGACGGCGGGATCGTCCATTCCGGACCCGCGGGCGTGCAGCGTGAGCCGGCCCGGTCGTTCCTTCGTGGTGCAGTGCTGCTCGAAGCGGTCGCGCAGGGAGATCCAGGACGGCCGCAGTTCGGGGAGGTCGAAGTCGTCCCGTTCCGATGCGGGGGAACCGGGCTCGCCGGACGTCAGCTCGCCGACCACCGGCCAGCCGTCGGTCCAGGTCACCGGCGCCAGGAAGGTCTCCCGGCCGAGCACGTGCCAGCCGGGAGTGCCGCCGCCGGGCCGCACGCCGAGCAGCACCATCCACCACGCGCCGTCCGCTGCCTGCACGAGATCCGCGTGACCGGTGTTCTGGACGCGCTCGTCAGTACTGCGGTGGCTCAGAATCGGGTTGGCCGGGCACGGCTCGAACGGGCCGTTCGGCGACGCGGCGCGGGCGATCGAGACGCCGTGGCCGCGTTCGGTGCCGCCCTCGGCGATCAGCAGGTACCAGTGGCCGCCGATCCGGTACAGGTGCGGCGCTTCCGGTGCCTTGGCGCCGGGGGTGCCGGACCACAGCCGTCGCGGCTCACCGAACGTCTCGCCGGTGGCCGGGTCGACGCGGTACTGCTGCACGCCGGCGACCGTGCACCAGCAGTTGCCCTCGTCGTCCCAGGCCAGGTCCGGGTCGATGCCGGCGACACCGGGCAGCGGGACGGGATCGGACCACGGTCCGGCCGGATCCGTGGCGGTGAACACCATGTTGCCGCCGCCGTGGCTCACGCTCGTGACGACCAGCCAGAACCGGCCGTCGTGGTGGCGCAGCGTCGGCGCGTAGATCCCCGCCGACGACGGCGTTTCGGCGGTCAGGTGCAGTTGGCTCGGGCGCTCCAGGGCGTTGCCGATCTGGTTCCAGTGCACCAGGTCCCGGCTGTGGAAGACCGGGATACCGGGGAAGTACTCGAAGCTGGAGCACACCAGGTAGTAGTCCTCCCCCACCCGGCACACGCTCGGGTCCGGGTGCATTCCCGGAATCACGGGGTTCACAGCGGACCTCCCGTCAGCACAGCGCACCCGCCGGGTGGCAGCTCCCGCACCGGCCCGCCCGTCAGCACGTCGTGGGCGTCAAGCAGGGACACGGGTTCGGCAAGGTGGTTGAGCACGAACTGCCAGCGGCGGCCGTCCTCGCTTTGGCGGACAACGACTTCGACCCCGGGCGGCAGGCCTGGCAGGACCGGGCCGACACCGGCGGCGTCCAGCAGCCGGGACACCAGTGCCGTGTAGTCCGCGTCGTCGAGCCGCGTGGACAGGTACCAGGCATCGCCCGCACCGCAGTGGTTCCGGGTCAGCGCGGGAGAACCGGCGAGCGCGCCGTGGGTGTAGGCGGCGATGGTTTCCGCGCCCTGCGCCCGTACCGACTCGCTCCAGACCGTGCCGTGCGAGGAGTCGGAGAGGACGATCCGTTCCTCGTGCCGCAGCGGCCGGTACTCCTCGACCCGGATCCCCAGCGCCTCACGCAACGGGGCGGCCGGGTAGCCACCGAGACGGGCGTGCCCGCGGCTGTCGACGACTCCGCTGAAGTACTGGACCAGCAACGTTCCGCCGTGGACGACGTAACGGCGCAGGTTCTCCGCGCCCGCGTCGGAGAGCAGGTACAGCGCCGGGGCGACGACCAGCCGGTACCGGCCCAGGTCCGCTTCCGGATGCGCGAAGTCGGTGACGACGCCGTTGTCCCACAACGCCCGGTGCGCGTTTCGCAGTGCGGAGTGGTAGCCGAGTTCGGACGAGGGCAGGCCGTCCGAGTTCATCGCCCACCAGGCGTCGGAGTCGTGCAGCACGGCCACGTCGGCGGTCACGGTCGAGCCCGCGAGGTCTCCGAGCCGGGACACGGCCTCGCCCGTCGCCTTCACCTCGGTGAAGACACGGCTGTCCGGGCCGGCGTGCGGGACCATCGCCGAGTGCCACTGCTCGGCGCCCGCCTTCGACTGGCGCCACTGGAAGAACAGCGCCCCGTCCGAGCCGCGGGCGATGTGGCCGAGCGAGTGCCGCAGGATCTCGCCGGGTTCCTTGGCCAGCGTCCGACCTCGCTCGTAGACCGTGCTCGTGCCCTGTTCCATCAGCAGCCACGGCCTGCCGTGGCCGTACGAGCGGGCCCGGTCCGCGGCGAACGCCACGTCCGCCGCCGCGTCGAGGCCCGGCCGGTCCGGGTAGTGGTCGATCGCGACCACGTCGACCTCGCGGCTCAGCGCCCACAGGTCCACGTTCTGGTAGCCGGGCTGCATCATGTTCGTCGTCACGGGCCGGTCGCTGTGCGCGCGGATGGCGTCACGCTGCTCGGAGTAGGCGGCGACCACCTCGTCGGAGAAGAACCGGCTGAAGTCCAGCGTGAGGCCGGGGTTGCGGTGCCACTGGGTGGCGCGCGGCGGCAGCACCTGTTCCCAGCTGCCGTACCGCTGGCTCCAGAACGCCGTCCCCCACGCCTCGTTGAGCGCGTCCAGCGAGCCGTGCCGGGCGCGCAGCCAGACCCGGAACGCGGCAGCGGTGTGTTCGCACCAGCACAACGTCACGTACTCGTTGTGCACGTGCCACATCGCGACCGCCGGGTGGTCGCCGTAGCGTTCCGCGAGCGCGGAGGCGATGCGCCGGGCCGCCGTGCGGTAGGCCGGGGCGCTGAGGCAGTAAGTGTCGCGGCTGCCGTGCACCAGCCTGGTGCCGTCGCGGGTGACGGGCATGGCGTCCGGGTGGGCCAGCGTGAACCACGGCGGCGGGGAGGCGGTCGGCGTGGCCAGGTCGACCGCGATCCCGTTGGCGTGCAGTCGGTCCAGGTGCGCGTCGAGCCACGCGAAGTCGTAACGGCCTTCCTCCGGCTCGAGCAGGGCCCAGGAGAAGACGCCGACCGTGGCCAGGTTGACCCTGGCCTCGCGCATCAGCTCGTCGTCCTCCTTCCACACCGGCTCGTCCCACTGCTCGGGGTTGTAGTCGCCGCCGAAAGCGAGGCCGCCCAGCCGATCCGCGATCACGTCTCCTCCCGCACAGACAGCTGAGCGCCGTCGCGCAGGAAAAGCGGGATGCGGTCGAGCGGGGCCGCGACGGTGACCGTCCGTCCGCCGTCGTGTTCCTCGCCGGTCCACGCGTCGGTCCACCGCGCGCCGGCGGGCAGGTGGACGTCGCGTTCGCGGGCGCCCGCCTCGGTGATCGGAGCCACGAGCAGGTCGGGGCCGAGCAGGAACGCGTCCTCGACCCGCCACGCCGCCGGGTCGTCCGGGAACTCCAGGAACACCGGCCGCATCGGCGGCACGCCGGTCTCCGAGGCCGTGCGCATCTGCTCCATCACGTAGGGGCGCAGGCGTTCCCGCAGCCGCAGGTGCCCGGCGAGGATCTCGTACGCCTCCTCGCCGTAGGACCAGACCTCGTTGGCCAGCCCGGTCATCGCGGGCTCCAGCACCTGCTCGTCGCCGCGGAAGCCGTGCAGGCGGAACAGCGGGCAGAAGGTGCCGTACTGGAACCAGCGCACGAGGACCTCACGGTAGGCGGGATCGTCCGGATCGCCGCCGTGGAAACCGCCGATGTCCGTTGTCCACCACGGAATGCCGGACATCATCACGTTCAGCCCGGCCTTGATCTGCGTGCGCAACGTGGCGAAGTCCGTACCGATGTCACCGGACCACAGCGCGGCGCCGTACCGCTGCGCGCCCGCCCACGAGGAGCGGTTGAGCGAGATGATCTCGGTCTCCCCCGCCGCGCGCAGTCCGTCGTGGACGGTCCGGGCGTTCTCGCGCGGGTAGAGGTTGCCGACCTCCAGACCGGGACCCGCGTGGTAGCGCAGGTTGTACTGGTGACCGGGTTTGAGCTCGGGTTCGCCGGCGTCCAGCCAGAACACCGTGATGCCGAGGTCGTGGTAGCCGCACCGGATCCGGTCCCACACGTACTCGCGCGCCTCGGGGTTGGTGGCGTCGTAGAACGCGACCTGGGCGGAGTAGGCGCCGAGCCCCTTGTCCGGCCAGTCGGCGTGCGCCATCGGCCCGAACTCGGTGCCGACGAACAGGCCCTGGTTCAGCATGGGGTGGTAGTTCTCGCTGGCCGGGCTGACCGAGGGCCAGACCGAGACCATCAGCTTGACGCCCATCTCGTCCAGCTCGCGCACCATCGCCGCCGGGTCCGGCCACTCGGCGGGGTCGAACTTCCACTCGCCGAGGTGCGTCCAGTGGAAGAAGTCGCAGACGATCACGGACAAGGGCAGGCCGCGCCGCCGGTACTCGCGGGCGACTTCCAGCAGTTCCTCCTGGGTGCGGTAGCGCAGCTTGCACTGCCAGAAACCGGAGGCCCACTCGGGAAGCTCGGGCGAGTGCCCTGTCACGTCCGCGTAGCGCCGCAGCACGTCGGCCGGCTTGCCCGCGGTGATCCAGTAGTCGATCTGGCGGGCACTGTCGGACACCCAGCGAGTGCCGGTCTCCGCGAGCTCCACCCGTCCGATCGCGGGCGAGTTCCACAGCAGGCCGTAGCCGCGGTCGGAGACCAGCAACGGGATGGTGACCTCGGCGTTGCGCTGGACGAGGTCGATGACCGCGCCCTTCTGGTCGAGCATGCCGTGGGTGTGCTGGCCGAGGCCGTAGAGCCGTTCCCCCCGGTAGGCGCGGAAACGCTGCTCCAGCCGGTGGTGGCCGTTGCCCGTCGCGGTGGCGAGACGCGGCCCCGGCCACCAGAAGTGCGCCGGCTCCTCAGCGAGGAGTTCGGTGCCGTCCTCGGTCCTGGTGAACGTCAGCGTGCCCGCGGTCGCCCCGAGTTCCGGAGTCAGGGCGCCTTCGGTGCCGGCGTCGATCCGCACGGTGAGCGCGCCGTGGACGAGGGTGGCGTGGTGCTCGGAGATCTTGATCTCCACCGCGCCGCCGTCCGGTGGTGTGCCGAGCAACGCGCCGGGGAGGTCGTCGAGCAGCGGACCGGCGGGCGTGGCGCGCACGCGGACCCCGTCGGAGCCCCACGCCTCGACTCGGAGCGTCTCGCCCCTGGCCCGCCATTCGAGCGCGGTGCCGAGGTCTCGGAAGTACTGGGGCATGCGGAAGCTCCTCACGTTCCTGGATGAGTGCGGAGAAGGTCAGGGAAGCAGTGGCGCGGGTCCCGTGCTCTCGCGCACGGTCAGCGTCGGGGTGAGCAGAGCCCGGTCGTCGTCCGGACGGCCGCCGTCGCTCGACGTGGCGAGCCTGCCGACGATCTGCTCCACGGCGACCCGGCCGAGCTCCTGCGCGGACCCGGTCACCGCCGTGAGCCTCGGCGCGAACTGCTCGGCGAGCTGGTCCTGGCACAACGCGATCACCGAGACGTCCTCGGGGACCGTCCGCCCGCTGGTGCGCAGCAGGGTGAGCAACGGGCCGATCGCACCCTCGTTCTGCACCACGAACCCGGTCGTGCCGGGACGGTCCGCGAGAACGCGCGCGAGGGTGCCCGCGGTGCTCTCGTAGGTGCCCTCGCAGGTCCGGTGCAGGAAGCGCAGACCGCGCTGCCCCGCCCTGTTCCGGAACCCGGCGAGCGTGCGCTCGGCGTACCCGGCATGCCGGTGGTAGACCCCGGAGCCGTAACCGATGAACGCGATCTCGCGGTGACCGAGATCGGCGAGGTGGTCCGCGCACAACGCGCCGGCCGCGACGAAGTCGTGGTCCACACAGGACACTCCGCGCGCGTCGTCGGCCAGCCCGATTAGCGTGGCCTGGGTGCCCTGCGCGCGCAGCACCGGGATGCGCTCGTCGTCCAGCTCGACGTCCATCAGGATCAGGCCGTCCGCCAGGCCGCTGGCGGCGATCCTGCGGACCCCGCCCGGCCCCTCGTCGTTGGTGATCAGCAGGACGTCGTACCCGTGCTGACGGGCCGCCGTGGTCACCGAGATCGCGATCTCCATCATGACCGGGACGTAGACGTCGGTGCGCAACGGCACCATCAGCGCGATGATGTGCGACCGCCGTGCGGCCAGTGCCCGCGCACCGGCGTTGGGGTGGTACCCGAGCTCCCGCACGGAACTCCGCACCCGGCGGCGGGTCTCCTCGGAGATCGCGCGCTTGCCGCTGAGCACGTAGCTGACCGTGCTGGACGACACGCCCGCGTGCCTGGCCACGTCGGCAATGGTCACCATGGATGTTCAGCCCTTGATCGCGCCGGTCAGGACGCCCGTGCGGAAGTGCTTCTGCACGAACGGGTAAACGATGAGCAACGGCACGAGTGTCAGCACCACCACGGCCATCTGCAGCGACAGCGGCGCCGTCTGGGAGAACGCCGTGCCGAAGCCCGAGTTCACCGAGCCCGGCATGCCGTTGCCGCGGTTGACGTACGTGTAGAGCACGTACTGCAGCGGCCACTTCTCGCTGTCCGTCGGCATGTACAACATGACGTTGAAGAAGGAGTTCCAGTAGCCGACGCCGTAGAAGAGCGCCATCACCGCGGTCACCGCGCGTGAGGTCGGCAGCACGATGGACCACAGGATCCGCCAGTCCCCCGCGCCGTCGATCCGCGCGGCCTCGATCAGGTCGGCCGAGGTGCTGGAGTAGAACGACCGCAGGATCAGGATGTTGAAGACGGAGATCGCGCTCGGCAGGATCAGCGCCCACCACTGGCCGTAGCCGCCCAGACCGGTGACGACCAGGAAGGTGGGGATCAGGCCGCCGTTGACGAACATGGTGAGGATCAGCAGGGTCAGCAGGAAGCGGTGCGCGAACGAACGCGAACGGGACAGGCCGTAGGCGCACATGACGGAGACCGCCATCGACACGAGGGTGCCGATGGCGGTGATGCCGAGACTCACCAGCAGCGCGGTGCGCACCGTGGTGTCCCCCAGCATCACCCGGTAGGCCTCGACGGTCAGTCCGTCCGGCCAGACCACGAGACCACCGGCGCGGTTGACCGCGCCCTGGGTGGACAGGCTGGTCACCACGATGATCCACAACGGCACCAGCATCACCAGCAGCACGCCGCCGAGGGTGAGGCCCTTGACGGCCTCGCCGGCGATCGTCGGCGGTTCCTCCCACGCCGGCCTCGTGTTCCGCTTCTTCCTGCGGACCGCCTGCGGTGCAGGAGTTTCCGCGGCCTCGAGCGTGCGTTCGATCGTGAGCATGTCGGTCACCTCCGGTACAACCCGTCTTCGCCGAAGGCGTGCGCCAGCTTGTTCGCACCCCAGATGAGCAACAGCGAGATCACGCTCTTGAACAACCCTGCCGCCGCGCCGTAGCTGTAGTCGCCGGTCGCGATGCCGTAGTAGAACGAGAAGGTGTCCAGCACGTCCGCCGTGTCGTAGCCCACGGCGTCGCGCTGGATCAGGAACTGCTCGAAGCCGACGGTCAGCGCGTTGCCCAGGCGCAGCACCAGCATCAGCACGATGACGCCACGCAGGCCGGGCAGGGTGATGTGCCACAGCCGCCGCCACCGCCCGGCGCCGTCCGCCGCCGCGGCCTCGTACAGGTCGGTGTTGACGGCGGCGAGCGCGGCCAGGAAGACGATGATCCCCCAGCCCGCCTCCTTCCAGATCACCTGGGCGGAGACCAGCAACGCGAAGGTGTCCGGGTTCGTCATGACGTCCCAGGTACCGATGTCGTTGTTACGCAGGAAGTGGTTGAGCGCGCCCGCGCCGCCGAGCATCTGCTGGAAGATCGTGATGGCGAGCACCCACGAGAAGAAGTGCGGCAGGTAGACGACCGACTGGATGAAGTTGCGGATCCTCAGCGACAGCACCGAGTTGAGCAGCAGTGCCAGCGCGATCGGTACCGGGAAGAACAGGACGAGCTGGACGAAGCTCAGGTACAGCGTGTTCTGCACCGCGTTCCAGAAGTTCGCGTCACCGAACAGCCGCTGGAACTGGTCGAGTCCCGCCCACGTGCTGTACCAGATCCCGGCCAGCGGGTCGTACTCCTGGAACGCGGTGACGAGCCCGAACAGCGGGACGTAGTTGAAGACCAGCAGCAGGACGACGGCCGGCAGCGTCATCAGGATCAGCGACCGGTCGCGGCGCAACCTCACCCGCCAGCTCTGTCGCGCCGGTCGCGTCCCGCGGTCCGGCCGCGTCGGGGTCGCCGTGGTCACTGCCCGGTGCCGTGCTTCTGCAGGACGTTGTCATTGGTCCACTGGATCAGCTTGTCCCCGCCACCGCTGGTCTTCCAGCTCGCCACGGCCTCCCTCACCTCGGCCACCGACTTCTTGCCGTGGATGCAGTCCTTGATCGCGTCCTCGACCTGCTGTCCGGCGTCCGCCGTGGCCTGCGCCTGGGGCATGCTGATGTTCATGCTCCAGAAGACCGGCTTGGCCAGCGCCTTCACGTTGGCGGCCTGCCAGGCGAGGTAGTCCTTGGTGACGATCGGCACGCCGGGGCTGTTGGTCGCGGCGGCCGGCGCGGCCAGGAACGGGAAGGTCTGCGCCTGGACCTCCTTCTTGCCGGCCTCGGTGGCCGTCGGCACGCCGTCGACCATGGTGAAGTGGGTGCCCTCGACACCGAAGTTGACCATCGTGAACTCGGCCGAGCCGTACGGCGCGGCGAGGTAGTTCGCGATGGCCAGGCATTCCTCGATCTGTTCCGGCTTCAGGTTGATGTTGAGGTAGCTCATGATGCTGGCGCCTGGGCCCATGTCGACCCGCGGTGCGCTCTTGCCGTCGGCGGCGATGATGTTCAGGGCCCCGCGCCGGTAGTTCGGGTCGGCGGCCCTGCCGGACTGGAGGTCGGCGAGGTTCCACGTTCCCGTGCCACCACTGGAGATCAGCGTCTTCCCGCCGAAGAACCTGGTGTTGCCGTTGGCGTTGTCGCCCGCCAGCGCGTCCGGGTGCACGTACCCGGCGGTGGCGAGCCGGTTGTTCCAGTCGAGCGCCGCGAAGAACTCCTCGGTCTCGAACAGGTGGACCAGCTTCCCGTTGTCCACCCGCCACTTCAGCGGCGCACCGAAGGAGGTGTAGAGGTAGCGGTACACGTCGTCGAACGCCCACACGCCGTTCTTGGCGTCGGTCAGCTCCTTGCCGAGCCTCATCAGGTCGTCGGCCGACTTCACCTGGTCGGCGGTGATCCCCCTGGCGTCAAGGATGTCGCGCCGGTAGTAGAGCATGCCCGCGATCTGGAAGCCGCTGGCGTGGGAGGGGATCCCGTACAGCTTCTCGCCCCACGCCCCGGTGCGCCACGCGGCGGTCGGGATGGCCGCGAGGTTGGGGTACTTCTTGATGTTGTCGCCGGACAGGTAGGGCGTCAGATCAGCGAGCTGGTTCCCCACCAGCCCGCCGACGTTCATCTGGGAGTTCCACCAGGTCGGCAGCTGGATCCAGTCCGGCAGCCGCTTCGAGGCGGTCATCGTCGGGATGATGGTGTTGTAGGTGTTGCCGTCCGCCGGCTTCATCTGCAGCTGGACGCCCAGAGCCTTGTTCATGGCCGTGTAGAACGCGTTGTCGGCGGGCGGGATGGTGCCCCACAGCGGCGTGACCGCCGAGTACGTGCCGCCCTTGCCCGGGATGCCGGACACCGTGGCGACCTGGTTCGCCGGGTAGCTGAGGAAGCCCGGGTTCGTGAACACGTCGGGGCCGCCCGCGATGGACGGGATGTCCGGTTTGATCGCCGTGTTCGGCACGTAAGCCGGTAACACGGCCTTGAGAGCGGCTTCCGAACCGACTCCGGCCCGCTGCGCCGGGCCACTCCCGCAGGCGGACAGCAGTGGTCCCATCGCGACGAGCCCGGCCGCCGAGACGGCGACGTTCAGGAAGCTTCTGCGGTTCAACTCGTTGCCCATGGCGGAACCGATCCTTCATCGTTGAAGTGTCGAAGCGCTTAAACAGATGCCGGGGAGGTTAGTGACGCAGGTCGCAGGAAACAAGACCGTTGACAGCAGAAACCACAGCGTGACACCGTCGAAACGCTTCAACGCTAGCTCTGAGCTGAGGGGTCACCACGTGGTTTCCGAGTCCGTGCCCGCCGTCGATCGGCTGCCTTTTCGCGACTCCGCGCTGTCGACGCGCAAGCGCGTCGACGACCTCCTCGGGCGTCTCACGCTCGACGAGCGGATCGCGATGCTGCACCAGTACTCACCGGCCGTGCCCCGGCTCGGCGTGGACGCGTTCCGCACCGGATCGGAGGCACTGCACGGCGTCGCGTGGCTAGGTCCCGCCACCGTCTTCCCCCAGGCGGTCGGGCTGGGCGCGACCTGGGACGAGGAACTGGTGCGCCGCGTCGCCGAGGCCACCTCGGTCGAGCTGAGGGCGTTCCACTACCACCGCCCGGCCGCCGTCGGCACGGGCCGGAACAGCCTGCAGGCGTGGGCTCCGGTGCTGAACCTGCTGCGTGACCCGCGCTGGGGCCGCAACGAGGAGGGCTACTCCGAGGACCCGGTGCACACCGCGCGGATCGGCACGGCGTTCTGCCTCGGCCTCACGGGCGACCACCACCGGTTCCTGCGCACGGCCCCGGTGCTCAAGCACTTCCTGGCCTACAACAACGAGGACGACCGCTGCGTCACCTCCTCCGGTCTGCGCCCGCGCGTGCTGCAGGAGTACGACCTCGCGGCCTTCCGCCCGGTGGTCGCCTCGGGCGCCGCCACCGGTGCCATGGCCGGCTACAACCTCGTCAACGGCCGCCCGTGCCACGTCACGCCGCTCATCGAGACGGAACTGCGCCGCTGGGCCGAGCCGACCGGGCACGAGCTCTTCGTGGTCAGCGACGCGGAGGCGCCGTCCAACCTGGTGGAACCGGAGCACTACTTCGACGACCACGCCGAGTCCCACGCCGCCGCACTCAAGGCGGGCATCGACAGCTTCACCGATCACGGTCAGGACAGCGCTGTCCCGATCGGCAGGCTCCGCGAGGCGCTGGAGCGTGGCCTGATCGACGAGGAGGACGTGGACCGCGCCGTGCGCCGGCAGCTGGAGCTCCGCTTCCGCCTCGGTGAGTTCGACCCCGATCTCGACCCGTACGCCACCATCGGCCCCGAGGTCGTCGGCTGCGCCGAGCACCGCGCCCTCGCGTTGCGGTCCGCGACGGAGTCGGTCGTACTGCTGCGCAACGAAGGACTGCTTCCGCTGGACGCGGGCAAGACGCCACGGATCGCCGTGATCGGCCCGCTCGCCGACATGGTGTGCGAGGACTGGTACAGCGGCACACTTCCATACGAGGTCACTGTCGCGAGTGGACTCCGGTCCGTCCTGGGCGAAGGCGGCGAGGTGGTCGTCGCGGACGGCTCGGACCGCATCGCGCTGCGCTCGCACACGAGCGGCGAACTGCTGGGCAAGACGGCGTTCGACGTCGTCGACTGGGGCGACGGCGTGCTGACGCTGCGGTCGGTGGAGTCCGGGCGCTACCTGAGCCTCCAGGACACCTCGCTCGCCGCCGACCAGGAGCGGATCAAGAGCTGGGAGGTCCGTGAGACGTTCCGCCTCGTGCCCGTCGAGGACTCGGTGCTGCTGCAGAACGTGCTCACGGGCCGGTACGCCGTCGTCGATCCCGTCGACGGCCGGGTGACCGTCACCGCGGAGACCGCCGACGCCGCCGAACGCTGGGAGCGCGAGGTCCTGCGGGACGGCACCGCGGCAGCGCTGGCCGCCGCACTGTCGGCGGACGTCGCCGTGGTGGTCCTCGGCAACCACCCGCTGATCCACGGCCGGGAGACCGAGGACCGCGCCGGAATCGCGCTCCCGGCCGCCCAGGACGCGCTGCTGCGCGCGGTCGCGGAAGTCCGGCCCGAGACGACGCTGGTCGTGATGAGCAGCTACCCCTACGCCCTGGACTGGGCCGACGAACACCTGCCCGCGGTGGTGTGGACGTCGCACGGCGGGCAGGAGACGGGCAGGGCGCTGGCCGCCGTCCTGCTCGGCCAGG
Source organism: Lentzea albidocapillata (assembly GCF_000719115.1). Classification (GTDB taxonomy): domain Bacteria; phylum Actinomycetota; class Actinomycetes; order Mycobacteriales; family Pseudonocardiaceae; genus Lentzea; species Lentzea albidocapillata. Next base: position 77,493 of record NZ_JOEA01000014.1, read on the forward strand.
CCGATCCCGGCGGACGCCTGCCGCAGACCTGGTACCGCGGCGGCGACGCGCTGCCGGACCCGCTCGACTACGACGTCATCAAGGCGGGCTGGACCTACCAGTACCACCGGGCCACGCCGCTGTACCCCTTCGGCCACGGCCTCTCCTACACCGGCTTCGCCCACCGCGACCTGATCCTGTCGTCGGGCACCGCCACCCCGGGCAGCGCCATCGACCTCTCGGTGACGCTGGCCAACACCGGCACCAGGACCGGCAGCGACGTCGTCCAGCTCTACGTCCGCGCGCTGCACACCCGGTACGAGGCCCCGCTGCTGCGGCTCGCCGACTTCCGCAAGGTCACGCTGGATCCCGGCGAAAGCACGGTCCTGTCGTTCCGGCTGCCCATGGACCGGCTCGCCCACTGGGACGTCGCGACCGGTGCCTTCGCGGTGGATCCCGGCGCCTACGAGGTTCTCGTCGCCCGTTCCGCCGGGGACGTCGTGCTCACCGCCCCGCTCACGGTGGCGGGACCGGCGCCCTCTCCTCGCGCGGGCATCGGTCGCCTTCTCGCCGCCGACTTCGACGACTACGACAACGTGACCCTCGTCGACGCGACGCGCGTGACCGGTGACGCGGTCACCCCTGCCGGCGCCGACCGGCCGGGCACGCTGTGGTTCGGGCGAACCGACCTGTCGGGTGCGGTCCGCGTCGAGGCGGAGGTCTCGTCGGAGAATCCCTTGGCACGATTGGAGTTCAGGACGGACGAGGGAGTGCTGGCGGAACTTCCGGTGCCGGCCACCGGAGGCCGTTACGAGTGGACGACCATCTCGGCGGCACTGCCCTCACCGGTGACCGGGATCCAGGACCTGCGGGTCGTCCTGCACGGCTCCTTCCGGCTCACGGCCTTCCGCTTCTCCGCAGACTGAGATCCACCAGACCCGCCTGAAGGAGCCTCGATGCCGCTGACGGACGCCCCGCTCGACGAACTCGTCGTCTACCGCCCGGAAATGCAGGCACCGCCGGACTTCGACGAGTTCTGGGAGCGGACCCTCGCCGAAGCGCGCTCGGCCGGTGGCGCGGTGGAGGCCGCCGACGTCACCGACCGGCACCTGCTGCGCACCGTCGAGGTCGCCGACGTCCGCTTCCCCGGTTTCGGCGGCGAGCCGGTGGCCGCCTGGCTGCTGCGCCCGCGCGGCAGCGACGGCCCGCTGCCCGTCGTCGTCACGTACATCGGCTACAGCGGCGGTCGCGGCCTGCCCACCGACCACCTGCTGTGGTCCGCCGCCGGGTACGCCCAGCTCGTGGTCGACAGCCGTGGCCAGGGCCACGACACCCCGGACCGCACGGCGGGCGGCACCCAGTGGGCCAAGGGTTTCATGACCCGCGGCATCGACTCTCCGGACGACTACTACTACCGCCGTCTCATCACCGACTGCGTCCGCGCTGTGGACGCGGTCGCGCACCTGCCGGGCGTCGACCCGGAACGGGTGGTCGTCGCGGGTGGCAGCCAGGGCGGAGGGCTGACGATCGCCGTCGCCGGGCTGGCGCGGGACCGCGTCGCGGCCGCACTGCCGGACGTACCGTTCCTGTGCCACTTCCGGCGTGCGGCGGCGATGGCCGGCGAAGGGCCTTACGTGGAGATCGCGGAGTACCTGCGCTGGCACAGCAGGCACCGCGTGGAGCCTGCCTTCACCACGTTGTCCTACTTCGACGGTGTGCACTTCGCGCAACGGGCGACGGCGCCGGCGTTGTTCAGCATCGGGCTGATGGACCCGATCTGCCCACCGTCCACTGTGTACGCCGCCTTCAACCACTACGCGGGCGAGGACCGGACCATGACCGTGTGGCCGTTCGCCGACCACGGCGGCGGACACGGGTCCAACCCGGTCGCGCAGCTGGAGTGGCTGCGCGACCGGGCGCTGGCGCCGTGAGCCCCGGCGTCAGCCGTAGGAGACGGAGTAGCTGTTGGTGTTGAAGTTGAGACCGCCGCTGGACGAGGTGATCTCGTAGCCGAACTGGACGGAACCGACCGTGACGTCACCGAACCAGCCGCGGTTGCGGATCCAGTCCATCACCGCCTTGATGTTGACCGTGCCGGACCCGGTGTTGGACGTGCGGACGAACGAGAACACCTGGTTCGAGCCGTTCGAGCCGCGGTGGACGTCCCAGGTGTGGCCGCCCACCGACACCGTCGTCACCCGCGCCCCGATCGGGCCGACGGGGCCGACCTTGTTCATCCACAGCATGATCTCGTAGGCGTGGTTGTCGGCCCAGATGTCGTAGGCGGTCGTGTAGGCGCCGGACCTCGGGTAGGAGACGTTGAAGCTGCTCGACAGGCTCCCGAGAGAGCTGAGCCGCCGGTTCACCTGCCGTTCCGAGTGCGGGTAGGACTTGATGCCACCGGTGTTGGGGTGGTTCGCCCAGACGCCCCAGTTGCTGTAGGAGTTGGCCCAGACCGTCTGCGGCCCGTACCCGCTGCCCCAGATGTTGTTGCGCACCGTGTAGCCGCCGTTCGACCACGTCCCCCACCTGTCCGAGGAACTCCAGGCCGCGGCGGACGCGGTGCCGGCCGCCAGGGGGACCGTCAGGACAGCGGCCATCACGACAACAAGTGCACGCACGATTTTCATCTTTGTTTTCCTTCCGCACACCATTGAACGGAATTCGCACGGCCCGAGAAGCCGAAGCGGTTCAGCGAATTGAACCTAACATCGAAATCATCGAACACACCCGAGCGAAAAAATTCGATGGGGAATGACGTGCGCCGAATCCGATTCGCGGCTCAGCCGACCTGCCGGGGCGGGGGCGCCACCACGAGTCTGGGACCGGCCTGACCCGTCCGGCTGAACAGTTTCGGCGGCAGCAACGTGAGCGCGGGAGGCCGCTGCCCGTTCAGCTTGGCCATCAGCAGCTCGACCGCGCGCCGTCCCAGCACGTCGGCGGGCAGCTGCACCGAGGTGAGCCGCAGCTGTTCGGCCAGTTCGTCCGGGCAGATCGCGACCACGGTGACGTCCTCCGGCACGCGGCGCCCCTCGGCCCGCAGGGACTCCACGACCCAGCCCAGCGCCGCCTCGTTGTGCACGACCAGCGCGGTCATCCGCGTCAGTTCCCTGAGCAGCGTCGCGACCACGGCGCGCACGGCCTCACGCTGCCGCTCGGCGGGCAGGGCGGTCGAGGCGACACCACGCCGCATGGCCGCGCTGCTGAACCCCGCGAGGGTGCGCTGCGCGAACCCCGTGTTGCGCGCGTAGACCGCTCCCGGCGCCCCGAGGAAGCCGATGGTGCGGTGCCCGAGCTCGACGAGGTGGTCGACGCACCGCGCGCCCGCCGCCTCGAAGTCCAGATCGACGCAGGTCAGGCCGTTCGCCACGGTGGGATGCCCGAGCAGGACGGCCGGGCGGCCGAGGTCGCGCAGCACCGGGACCCGCTCGTCGTCCAGCCCCACGTCCATCACGAGGAACCCGTCCACCCTGGCGGTGCCGGCCACTCGCCGGAGTCCGGCGGCACCCTCGTTCGCGGTCACCAGCAGCACGTCCATGTCGTGCTCGCGGGCGGTGGTGACGACCGAGGACGCGAACCGCATCACCACCGGCAGGTGCACGCCCTCCCGCAGCGGCAGGACGAGGGCCAGCACGTTCGTCCGGCTGCCCGCCAGCGCTCTTGCCCCCGCGTGCGGCTGGTAGCCGAGCAGCCGAATGCTTTCCCCCACCCGCATTCGGGTTTCGGCCGAAACCGGGCGTTTGCCGGTCAGCACGTAGGAAACCGTGCTGGGCGCGACACCCGCGTGCTTCGCCACGTCCACAATGGTGACCACGCCGACACCTCCGGTCCCGCAGCGCCTGAGCAGAATTGAATCGAAGCGCTTCGAACGTGGTTTCAGAATGTGACACAGGCGAAACCCGCACGTCAAGCACACTCCGGCTGTTCGACGAGTTCGACCAATATCGAGCGGGCGTTCGACAGCTGTTCGACCACACAGGTCTTACGCACTACGATGCCGGTGGCGAACCAGCGCGAAGGGCGGGCATGATCACGATCAAGGAGGTCGCCCACCACGCCGGCGTCTCGATGAGCACGGTCTCGTACGTGCTGAGCGGCAAGCGCAGCATCTCCGAGGAGACCAAGCGCCGCGTCGAGCAGAGCATCGTGGCCCTCGGTTACCACCCGAACGCCGGAGCGCGGGCACTCGCCTCGAACCGGGCGCGCGTGGTCGGCCTGGTCGTGCCGCTGCACTCCGACCAGAACCTGCCGATCATCATGCGGTTCGTGTCGTCGATCGTGGCACGTGCCCGTGACCACGACTACGACGTGCTGCTGCTGACCAAGGAGGCGGGCCCCGGCGAGGCCCACCGCGTCATCGCGCGGTCCATGGCGGACGCGATCGTCGTGATGGACGTCGAGAGCGCGGATCCGCGCGTGCCGGAACTGCGTGCCGTCGACGCGCCGGTGGTCCTGCTCGGCGTGCCCGACGACCACGAGGGCCTGAGCTGCCTCGACCTCGACTTCACCACCGCCGGAAGGCAGATGGCGAGCCATCTGGCGGATCGCGGCCACCGTTCGATCGCGCTGATCGGCTCGCCTCCCCCGGTCTACGAACGCGGCACGAGCTTCGCCGCGCGGCTGCTGGCCGGGTTCCAGGGTGAGACCGCCAAACGCGGGCTGCTCGCCTCGGTCCACTCGTGCGCGGCCGGCTACGACGCGGTGTCCAAGTGCCTGGACGACGTGCTGCACCCGGACCGGGGCACCACCGGACTGGTGGTGCACAACGAGGCGGTCCTCGGCCCGTTGCTGCTCGAACTGCGGCGCCGGTCGCTGGACGTCCCCGGCGACCTGTCGGTGATCACGCTGTGTCCCGACGACGTCGCGGCGACCCTGCCCGTCCCGCTCACCTCGATCGCCGTTCCCGCGGAGGAACTGGGCGCGATCGCCGTCGAGATGGTGATGGCCCGCCTGGGCCGTGAACTCGCGCCGGAGGTGCGCCTCCTCCAGCCACTGCTCACCGATCGCGGCAGCACCGCCGTCCGCTGAACCCGCGTTCGCCATTTTCGCGCGCGCCATGCGTTCGACAGAAATTCGACTGGAAAGCGTCGAAGAACACTTTTCGTTGACACGAAATATCTTCCGTGTTCGTCCGAAAGGTCGTAGCCTCCCGGGACCACATCGACCGTTCGGGCGTACACCTCTTGGTGCTCGCCGCATCCCCGCAGAGGAACAATGACACGTTCACGAGGCGACGCGCGGTCCGCTCAGGCGACCAGGTGGCCGGTGATCGCCGCGGTTCTGCTGATCGGCGTCGCCGGCTGCGGCGGGGAGCCGGCACCACCGGTCGCCACCACGACGCCGCCCGCGTTCCCCTCGATCATCGAGCCGCCGCGCAAGACCGCGTACTCCTCGACCGTCCAGGACGTCGTGGACGTCCGGACGGTGCGGTTCTCCGACGGTGAGGAGGTGCGCGTCAAGGGACTCGCCGCAGCGGACGCTTGCTGGGCCGAAGCGTCGACGACGTTCGCGAAGACGATGCTGCTCGCAAAGCCGGTCGAGCGGACCCCGGACGGCGAACCGGTGGTGTCGCTACGCCTGGCGGACGGCACCGACTACGCGCTGCTCGCCGTCGAGATGGGCATGACGCGCAACGAGAATCCGGACGACCGCGCGATGCGGGAGGCGGAGGCGTCCGCGTCCACCAAGCGGCTCGGACGGTGGGGTCCGCCCTGCGTCGCTCCGAGCGCCACGACGGCACCGGCCCCCACCGCCCCGGCCGCGTCCACACCCGCCGCCCCGCCCGCGCCGAAGCCGGTGACCGGTTGTTCGGTCGCCTACGTCGTCACCCACACCTGGCAGGGCGGCTTCCGCACCGACGTCACCCTCCGCAACACCGGTACCTCGGAGATCAACGGCTGGACGTTGCGGTGGAGTTTCTCGGGCGGGCAGACGGTGTCCGAGATGTGGAACGCGACCCAGCGGCAGACAGGCAGGGACGTCTACGCGACCGCCGTACCGTACAACGTCACGATTCCCGCGGGATCGTCGTTGCTGATGGGTTTCACCGCGTCCGGGAGCAGCACCACGCCGCGCGCCTTCACTCTCAACGGGCACGCCTGCTCACTCGGCTGAAGCCCCGGCACACCGCTAGGAGTTGAGCCGGGCGTAGGCCGGCTTCGGCCTCAGGTTCTCGTCGAACAGGCAGGCCGCGCCCTCACCGGGGAACACGTCCGGCACCCACGAGTGCCGGTCGGTGAAGCCCCACGTGGTGAACTCGACGCACCGCCGCACCGCGTGGCAGGCGTCCCAGACCTGTTCGAAGTAGTCCGCCTGCGCTTCGAGCTTCTCCGGGGTGACGGGCAGCGGGATCCGCACGTCCGCCTCGGTGATCGCGACGTCCAGCCCGAGCGCGGCGAACCTGGCGATGTTCTCCTTGACGCCCGCCGGGAAGCCGTACATCAGCGAGAGGTGTGCCTGGATGCCGACGCCGTGGATCGGCACGCCCTGCCGCTTCAACGACTTCACCAGGTCGTAGACCGCGTCGCTCTTGGGGTTGAGCCCCTCGACGTTGTAGTCGTTGATGTAGAGCTTCGCCTTCGGGTCCGCCGCGTGGGCCCAGCGGAACGCGTCGGCGATGTAACGGTCGCCCAGCTTCTCCTGGAACACCGTCTGCCTGCGCGTGCCGTCCTCGTTGAACGCCTCGTTGACGACGTCCCACGCGCGGATCTTCCCGCGGTAGCGGCCCGCCTCGGTTCTGATGTGGTTCTTGACCACGTCCCGCAGTTCCGCCGCTCCGAGGTCGTCGACCCAGTCGGGCAGCTGGCTGTGCCAGACCAGCGTGTGCCCGCGCACGGACTTGCCGGTCTTCTTGGCGTACTTGACGATCTCGTCCGCCCCGGACCAGTCGTACTGGCCGCGGACCGCTTCGACAACGCCCCACTTCATCTCGTTCTCGGGCGTGACGCTGTCGAACTCCCGCGTCAGCACCTTCTTGTAGTCGGCCTCGGCATTCAGGTGCTGGGCGGCCACCGCGCTGCCCACGTACCTGTTCGTGACGCTCTTCAACGGCCCTGCCGCCGAAGCGGGAACTGTCTGCGACAGCACCACCAGAACGGCGATGCCGGCAGCTAAGCGGGTACGCACGATTCACTCCCTTGTGAGTCAGCCCTTCACGGAACCGGTGAGGCCCCCGACCATGCGGCGTTCGGCAAACACGAAGAACGTGAGTGCGGGGATCATGGACAGCGCCGTGAAGGCGAGTACCTTCGCGGTGTCCTGGGTGTGCTCGGACTGGAACATCGCCACGCCGAGCGGAAGCGTGAAGTTCGTGGAGTCGTTGAACACCAGCAACGGCAACAGGTAGAAGTTCCAGCTGGTGACGAACGCGAGCACGGACACCGTGATCAGCGCCGGTCGCGAGAGCGGGAGCAGGATCCGCCAGAAGAAGCCGAGCTTGGCCGCGCCGTCGAGCAGGGCGGCGTCCTCGAGCTCACCGGGGATCGCGTTCATGAACGGCCGCAGGATCACGATCGTGACGGGCAGTGAGAACGCCGCCTCCGGAATCGCGACACCGAGCGGGTTCTCCAGCAGGTTCAGCTGTCGCAGCCACAGGTACAGCGGCAGGGTGGCCACGCCGAGCGGGAACAGCAGGCCCAGCGTGAACAACGTGTAGAACGCCTCGCGGCCCCGGAACACGTAGCGGGACAACGCGAACGCCGCCATCGACCCGAGCACGACCGCCAGCGTGGTCGCGATCACCGCGATCAGCATGCTGTTGCCGAGCAGGCGCCAGAACTGCGGTGAGGTCGCCACCTCGCGGTAGTTGTCCCACACGAACGGGCCGGGCAACCCGGCCGGCGACGAGTTGATCTGGGCCGTGGTGCGGAAACCGCCCAGCACCACGAACAACAGCGGCACCATCGTCACGCCGATGACGGCGAACGCGGCGAGGTAGCCGACGGTGTTACGACGTGACATCTCAGCGCACTCCCGTCAACGCGCCCTGGGTGTCGCGACGCAGAGCGAACCTCTGGTACAGCAACGCGAACAGGAAGCAGATGATGAACAGGATCACCGCGACCGCGCTGCCGAAACCGAACTCGTAGCGCTTGAAGCCGTGGTCGACCAGGTAGGTGGCCATGGTCGTCGACGCGTTGGCGGGACCGCCGAGCGTCATGATCCAGACCAGGTCGAAGAGTTGCAGCGACCCGATCACGGACAGGAACACCCAGATCCTGATCGTCGGTCCCAGCAACGGGAGCACGACGTGCCGGGTGGTCTGCCAGGCACTCGCGCCGTCCAGTGCGGCGGCCTCCCGCAGCTCGGGCGGAACACCCTGCAGGCCGGCCAGCAGCAGGATCACGCCGAACCCGATGTACTTCCACGTGATCACGATGAAGAGCGTGTAGAGCACGAGCGACTGGTCGGCGAGCCACAGCTGCACAAGACCACCCAGGCCCACACCGCGCAGGATCTCGTCGACGAACCCGCCCGGCTGCAACATGAGCAGCCAGATCACCGCGGTCACCGCCTCCGACAGCACGTACGGCGCGAAAACCACCATCCGCAGGAACGTCCGGCCGCGCAGCTTCCGGTTGAGCAGCAACGCGAGTCCGATGCTCAACGGCAGCTGCACGACGACGGACAGCACGGCGATGATCAGGTTGTGCCCGATGGCGCCCTGGAAGACGTCACCGGAGAAGGCTGCGACGTAGTTGCCCAGTCCCACGAAATCCGTGAGCGGGCCGAAGCCGTTCCACGAGTAGAGGCTGTAGTACCCGGCGACCCCGATCGGGATCAGTACGAACCCGACGAACAGCACCAAAGCCGGGGTCAGCAGCAGAGCGAGTTCTAGGCGGGTGCGGAGCCGGGACCGCCGCCGGGTGCCCCCGGCCGCTGGCGCGTGCGGCACGGGGGCGGTCGGCGGCCGCGTGGTGATCGCGGCACTCATCATTTGTTCCCGGCTGCTGCTTCGCTGACCGATTTCACGATGGTGTCGGGTCCGCCCTGACCCGCGAAGAAGTTCGCGATGGTGTCGTTGAGGGCCTGACCGACCTTGGTCGGGAACGCGGTGTCGAAGTAGAACTGGAGGAACGACGCCTTGGTCATGGCCTCGGCGATCGTCTTGTGCGGCTCGCTCTTCAGCGCGGCCACCCCGGCAGGGGTCACCGGCAGACCGGAGTTGGTCTCGGCGAGGATCTTCTGCACGTCGTCGCCGACGAGGTGCCCGAGGAACTCCGCGCACGCCTTGGCCGCGCGGGTGGTGCAGGAGAACCCGTCACCACCGCCGAGCAGCACGCTCGGATCGCCCTGCCCGCCCGGCACGCTCGGGAACGGGAACCAGCCGATCTTCGAGCCGATCTCCTTGTCCTCGGTGAGCGCCTGCATCACGTCGGGGTTCCAGTCGCCCTGCAGCTCCATGGCGGCCTTGCCGTTGGCCACCAGGCCCGCCGAGCTGCCCGCCCCCTGCTGAGCGGGCGTCCCGACGAACCCGTCCTGGAACGGTTTCGTGTCCAGGAAACTCTTGAGGTTCTCGCCTGCCTTGAGGAAGCACGGGTCGGCGAGCTCGGTCTTCTCGACCGCCTTCTTCAGCGTGTCGACCGAGCACTGGCGCACCGCGAAGTAGGCCCAGTAGAACGCGTCGGGCCAGCGGTCCTTGCCGCCGAGCGCGATCGGCACGACGCCCGCGGCCTTCAGCTTCGTGACCGCCGCGTTCAGCTCGTCCACAGTGGTCGGTGTCGCGGTGATTCCCGCGGTGGCGAAGATGTCCTTGCGATACCAGAACCCGACCGCGTGCATCAGGTACGGCGCACCGTACTGCTTGCCGCCGGCCTTCCAGCCGTCGGCGTTCTTGGCCAGCGGGCCGATCCAGCCCGACGAGGCCTGCGTGATGTCGGCGATCTTGCCCGACTTCAGCTGGTCGGCGAGCGCTCCGCCGCCCCACTGCTGGAAGAGGTCCGGCGGGGTGTTTCCCTGCAGGGCGAGGGGCACCTTGGTCTGGAACTGCTCGTTCTGCAGCGGTTCGATCGTGAACGAGGTGTTCGGGTGGGTCTTGTGGAAGTCGTCCGCGATCTGCTGCCACTTCGACTTCATGGGCTCGGTGGTCCGGTTGTGCCACCAGGTGAGCGTGACGGGACCTTCCGTGGAGGCGTCGCCGCCACCACCACCGCATCCGGCCAGCACGAAAGCCGCGGCGGCGAAGAGGGCAAGGGGCTTTCTCGAACGCATTTCAGGTCCACTCCTGACGACGTCGGCCGAGTTGGACTGCTGTGTTGGGGCCAGAGACTGGCGCGAAATCCGGCTCGTGTCAATCGTTGTCGATAACGTTTTACACGGCTAGCCTGTGCCGGTGCCTCCACGCTCTCGCGTCACGATCAAGGACGTCGCCGCTCAGGCCGGCGTCTCGGTAGCCACCGTGTCCAAAGTCCTCAACCAGCGGTACGGCGTCTCCGCGGAGACGTTCGCGCGGGTCACCGCCGTGATCAAGGACCTCGGGTACGAGGCGAGCCTCGTCGCGCAGAGCCTGCGCAACCACCGCACGAACGTCATCGGGATCCTGGTCGCCGACATAGAGCCGTTCAGCACCGAACTGCTCAAGGGCGCCGCGGATGCCATCCGCGGCACGGGTTTCGAGCTGGTCGTGTACTCGGCGGGCGGCCGCACCGGCGACCCCCACGGCTGGGAACAGCGGTACCTCACGCGGCTGAGCGGCACCCTCGTCGACGGCGCCGTGCTGGTCACGCCGGCCGTCGACCTCGAAGGCCTGCCCGGCACACCCGTCGTCGCCGTCGACCCGCACACCGGGCGCGCGGCGCTGCCCACGGTCGACTCCGACAACCTGCACGGCGGACGGCTCGCGACCGAGCACCTGCTCGAACTCGGCCACCGCCGGATCGGGCTGCTCACCGGCCGCGAGGACCTGAAATCCGCGCAGCAGCGCGAAACCGGCTACCGGGGAGCCCTCGCCAGCGCGGGCGTCGCGGTGGACGAGACCCTGGTCCGGCGCGGCGACTACGACGCGGACGTGGCCGCCGCGTCCGCGCGGTACCTGCTGAGCCGCCCCGACCGGCCGACCGCGATCTTCGCCGCCAACGACATCACCGCCATCGCGGCCATCGACGCCGCCCGTGAGCTCGGCCTGCGGGTGCCGGAGGACCTGTCGGTGGTCGGCTTCGACAACATCCCCGAGTCCGCGCTGTGCACACCGCCGCTCTCGACGGTGCAGCAGCCGATCCGCGAGATGGGCCACCGCGCCGTCGAGCTGCTGGTGCGACTCATCAACGGCACCGAGCCCGGCGAAACCCACATCACCCTGGGCACCGAACTGGTCGTCCGGCAGTCGACCCGCCCACTGACCCCCTGAGGTTGTCGTGACGACAGAAGCCACCACGCCGGACGAACTCTGGCGGAACCCGCATGCCCCCGTGGAAGACCGCGTGCGCGATCTCGTCGCGCGGATGACCCCGGAAGAGAAGATCGCGCAGCTGCAAGGGATCTGGGCCGGCATCGACGCCGCCGGCGAGATGGCCCCGCACCAGCACGAGTTCGCCGTGACACCGCAGGACTTCGACGAGCTGATTCGCCACGGCATCGGCCAGCTCACCCGCGTCTTCGGCACCCGGCCGATCGCGCCGGAGGTCGGCGCGCGCACGCTCGCGCGCACCCAGCGGCAGATCATCGAGGCGAGCCGCTTCGGGATTCCCGCCGTGGCGCACGAAGAGTGCCTGACCGGGCTGGCCGCGTGGCAGGCGACCGTGTACCCCTCACCGCTGTGCTGGGGTGCGACCTTCGAACCGGACCTGGTGCGGCGCATGGCCGCGCGGTTCGGCGACTCGATGCGCCGCCTCGGCGTGCGCCAGGGCCTGGCCCCCGTCCTCGACGTCGCGCGCGACCTGCGCTGGGGCCGGGTCGAGGAGACGATCGGCGAGGACCCGCACCTCGTGGGCACCATCGGCGCCGCCTACGTCGCGGGCCTGGAGTCGGCCGGGATCGTGTCGACGCTGAAGCACTTCGCCGGGTACTCGGCCTCGCGTGCGGGACGCAACCTCGCGCCGGTGTCGATCGGGCCGCGCGAACTCGCGGACGTGATCCTGCCGCCGTTCGAGATGGCGCTGCGCGCCGGCGCCAGGTCGGTGATGAACTCCTACTCCGACAACGACGGTGTGCCCGTCGCCGCCGATCCGGCGATGCTCACCGAGCGGCTCCGCGACGAGTACGGCTTCACCGGCACCGTGGTCGCCGACTACTTCTCGGTGGCGTTCCTGCACAAGCTGCACGGTGTCGCCGCCGGACGCGAGGACGCGGCCGTACAGGCTCTGACCGCCGGAATCGACGTCGAACTGCCCACTGTGGACTGTTACGGCGAGCCGCTGCTCGAAGGCCTCCGTTTCGACCGGGTGGACACGGCGGTCGTCGACCGGGCGCTGTCGCGGGTGCTGGCGCAGAAGTTCGAACTGGGCCTGCTCGACCCCGGCTACTCCCCCGCGCCCGACGCGGACCTCGACCTGGACGACCCCGAGTCCCGCGCCCTCGCCCGCGAGGTGGCGGAACGCTCGATCGTGTTGCTGCAGAACGACGGCGTACTGCCGTTGGCCGGCCGGCGACTGGCCGTCGTCGGCCCGCGCGCGGACGAGCCCGGCGCGATGATGGGCTGCTACTCGTTCCCGCTGCACGTAGGCGTGCACCACCCGGACGCCGAGATGGGCATCGAGGTCACCACCGTGCTGGAGGCGTTGCGCGCGGACCACGACGTGGTGTTCGCGCGGGGATGTCCGGTGCTCGGCGGGACCGACGACGAGATCGCCGAAGCGGTCGAGGCCGCGCGGCAGGCGGAGATCTGCGTCGTGGTGCTGGGCGACCAGGCCGGCCTGTTCGGCAAGGGCACGTCCGGTGAGGGGTGCGACGTCGCGGACCTGAAGTTACCCGGCCGCCAAGAGGAACTGCTGGAGGCGGTGCTCGGCACCGGCACGCCGGTGGTGCTCGTGCTGCTGTCGGGCCGGCCCTACGACCTGTCCCGGCAGGCCGACCGGCTCGCCGCCGTCGTGTGCGGCTTCTACCCCGGCCAGGAGGGCGCGGCGGCGATCGCGGATGTCCTCAGTGGACGCGTCAATCCGTCCGGCAGGCTCCCGGTCAGCTTCCCCGGCGCCGGCTCCACCCAGCCGTCCACCTACCTCAGCGCCCCGCTCGGCACCCGCAGCGAGGTCAGCACGGTCGACCCGACCCCGTTGTTCCCGTTCGGCCACGGCCTGTCCTACGTGCCCGTCACGTGGGTGACGGCGGGGTGCGAGGAACGCGAGTGGCCGACCGACGGAACCTGCGCGGTGCACGTCGTCCTGCGCAACGACACGGACGTCGCGACCGCCGAGGTCGTCCAGATCTACCTGCACGACCCGGTGGCGGAGGTCGCCCGGCCCGTCCGGCAGCTGATCGGCGCGGTGAAGGTGGACCTCGCTCCCGGCGAGACCCGCACGGTCACCGCACGGCTGCACGCGGACCTCACCTCCTACACCGGCCGGGCGGGTAACCGCCAGGTCGACCCCGGCGACGTCGAGCTGCACGTCGGCACGTCGAGCGCGAACATCCACACCTCGTTGAAGCTCGCGCTGACCGGGCCCGCGCGGCAGGTCGGGTTCGACCGCGTCCTGACACCCGAGTTCGACACACCCTGACCTCCGACGGCCGCCTCCGCCGCCCGGTAACATCCATTGCGGACGGACCGGGCGGGTGGAGGGACTTGCGGTGCTGGAGATCAGCGGACTGACGTGGGCGACGACGATCGGGGTGATCGTCGCGCTGCTGGCGGTCGACCTTGTGCTCGCGGCGTGGCGGCCGCACCGGATCGGCTTCCGCGAAGCCAGTCTGTGGTCGGTGTTCTACATCCTCGTGGCCATCGGCTTCGGCGTGTGGTTCGCGAGCGCGCACGGCGGCGGGTTCGGAGCGGAGTACTTCGCCGGCTACATCGTCGAGAAGAGCCTGTCGGTCGACAACCTCTTCGTCTTCGTGATCATCATGACCACGTTCCTCGTGCCCGAGGAGCACCAGCACAAGGTGCTGACGTTCGGCATCGTGCTCGCGCTGATCATGCGGGGCATCTTCATCGCGGTCGGCGCGACGCTGCTGTCGTTGTTCTCGTTCATGTTCCTGCTGTTCGGCCTGCTGCTGATCTTCACCGCGGTGCAGCTGTTCCGGCACCGTGACGAGGATCCCGACGTCGAGAACAACGTCGTGGTGAAGACCGCACGCAAGCTCCTGCCCGTCACGGACGACTACGTCGGCGGCAAGATCTTCACCCGCGTCGACGGCAAGCGGATGGCCACTCCCCTGTTCGTCGTGCTGGTCGCGATCGGCGGCGTCGACCTGCTCTTCGCGCTCGACTCGATCCCCGCGGTGTTCGGCGTGACCGAGGAGCCCTACATCGTCTTCACCGCCAACGCCTTCGCGTTGCTCGGCCTGCGCGCGTTGTTCTTCCTCGTCAAGGGCCTGCTCGACCGGCTCGTCTACCTGTCGGCCGGGCTGGCGATCATCCTCGCGTTCATCGGCGTCAAGCTGATCCTGCACTGGGCGCACGTGGACATCTCCGCGAGCGTGCCCGAGATCCCGACGCCGGTGAGCCTCGGCGTGATCATCACGATCCTGGTCGTCGTCACGGTCGCCAGCCTGATCAAGACGCGCAACGACCCGTCGGCCAAGGCGCACCCCGGTTCGCTGCGCGGCCACCGCGACGAAGATAAGTAACACTTGACTATTCAGTAACATCCGGCCGTGGTCGGCCTGGTGACGGAACGGGGCACGACGGCGATCACGGTGTCCGAGGTCGCCGAGTCGTCTACCAGCCACTTCGGAGACCCGGACTCGCTGCTGCTGGTGGTGGGACTCGACCTCGCCTCTCCGACCAGACGCCGCCCGTGGACGCACGGGCCGAGACTCTCTCCCTACTCCTGGAGCCTCGATGATCAGCCGTCTTCTCCGGCGCGGGCTCAAGCTCTCGCCGCCGCTGGCCCGCGACATCGGGGTGCGGCGGGACCTGCTCGTGCCCATGCCCACGGCGTCGACCTACGTGTTCGTCCGGCTGTGCGATGTCGACCCGGAGGGATGTTCGTGGAACGTCTGCGACGGACCGGTGAATCTTACGTCGGCGGAGGAAGCGCGGTGCGCCGCAGTCCGGTTGTGGCCGACGGCGTACCGCTTCCAGCGCGGGCACCCCATCCCCGTGCGCTGACGGACCGTCAGTCTCCGTCCTTCTTGTCCTTGCCCTTGCCTTTGCCTTTGCCGCTGTTGCCCGCTCCGGCCGGCGTGTCCCTGTCCACGACCTGGACCGGTGGTGGCGTCACGACCGGAGCGGTCGGCTGCACCACGACGGGCGTGGGAGCGAAGTCGGCGGTGCGCGCGGGATTGGACGCCGGCGCGTTCGTGGCCGGCGGCTCGGAACCCGTCGAGGTGACGCCGTTCCACGCGCTGATCCCCGTGCCGATGGCCGAGATCAGCGCCACGGCCGACGCGGCCGCGAGCAGTCCTCGTGAGCGGGGCGGCCGGGCCACGACGGCAGTCGGCGGGTCCGCCACCGGAGAGCGCAGGGCCTCGGCGCACTCGCGCGCCGTCGGCCGGCGGGCCACGCTCAGGGCCGTCATCCTGGACAGCAGCCGCACGAGGTCGAACGGGAGGTGGTCCGGCACCACCGGCGGCCGATGCAGACGGGCGACGGCGGATTCGACCCCCGTGCCCTCGTACTCGCGGTGCCCGGTCAGGCACTCCAGCAGCACCAGCCCCAGCGCGTACACGTCGGCCGCGGCCGTGACCTCCTGACCCCGCACCTGTTCCGGCGCGAGGTAGGCGGCCGTGCCGACGACCTGGCCGGTCCTGGTGAGACCGGCCCCGCCCGCCATGCTCACCAGACCGAAGTCGGCGAGGCGGGGGATCTCGTCGTCGTCGAGCAGCACGTTGGAGGGCTTGATGTCGCGGTGGATGAAACCGCGGGCGTGCACGTGGGCCAGTGCGTCGGCCAGGGCCGCCCCCAGCCGGCGCATGTCCTCGACGGCCATCGGCCCGTCCTCGACGCGTTCGCGCAGCGTCCGGCCCTCGATCAACTCCAGCACCACGTACGGCGTCTCGCCGCCGGGATCCGCGTCGTAGACCGTGACCAGGCCGGGATGGGACAGTCCCGCGAGCGCGCAGATCTCGTTGTCGATCCGGCGTGCGTCGGAGAGATCCTCGCCCGGCCGGAACAGCTTGACCGCGACGTCACGCGCCAGCAGCACGTCCCTGGCCCGGCGCACCTGCGCGACCCCGCCGGTGCCGAGCACCTCGCCCAGCCGGTACCGGTCGGCCAGGAGACTCGTGTTCGACATGGGCACGGCCTTTCCGTTCGGGCGGTACCGCACTGGGGTGCCCACCCGAGCGGTGATCCAACCGTGCCGCAGGTCGGGCGTGCCGGCACACGCGGAATCGCGCGACGATCAATGGCCCCTCGCACCACTGAACACCTCGTGGCTAATGTCGGCGTGCGGCCGCATTCCGCTCTTCCACAAGAACGAGGTGAAAATCGTGCGTGCAGTTTCGGCGTTCGTGCTGACCGCGGCCGCATTACTGGCCACCGCATTGCCGGCGTCGGCGGGGACGGTGGAGGCCGCGGTGGCCCTTCAGTCCCAGGCCAGGCTGGAGGCGCGAGGCGCCGCGGTCGTCGTGCCGGTGCGGGTGATGTGCCAGAACGGTGCCACCGGGTCGTTGTGGGTGCAGGTCACGCAGAACGTGCGCGGTGAGCTCGCGACCGGCGACAAATACACGGCGAACGTTCCGTGCACCGGCGATCACCACAAGGTCGACGTGACCGTGGTGGCCCGCACGAAAGCGTTCCGGCCGGGCATCGCATTCACTTCCGCCTCGCTGAACGTCTACCTTCCGCCGGACAGTTCCGGCACTGTCGAAAGTGACAGGGAAATGATGCTCGTCCGATAGTTACGCTCGCCGCTTCACGGCGGTGGAGGCTCGGACCACGAGCTCCGGCTGGAACTTCACGTGCCGGTGCTCGTGGTCCGGCTCGTTCTCCGTCAGCAGCAACTGGGCGGCGGTGCGGCCCAGCTGCTCGCGCGGCTGGCGCACCGACGTCAGCGGAACGGCGGCGGCCGCGGCGAACTCGATGTCGTCGTAACCCACGACTGCGAGGTCGTCCGGTACGCGCAGGCCCTGCTGCGTCATCGACTGCAGCAGGCCGAGCGCGAGCAGATCGTTGGCGCAGAACGCCGCCGTGGGGCGGCGGGAGGCGGGCAGGCCCACCAGCCGCTCCCCCGCGCCCCTGCCTTCCGCCACCTGCAAGCTCCTGGTTTCGAGGAACGTGAGCGAATCCGCAGGCAGCCCCGCGTTTGTTAACGCTCGCAACGCGCCTTGGCGCCGGTCGCGCACCTGCTGGATGGACAGCGGTCCACCGACCATCGCGATGCGGGTGTGGCCGTTCTCGATGAGGTGGGTGACCGCGAGTTCGCCGCCGAGCACGTCGTCCACGGCAACCGAACAGCGCGTTCCGTCCGCCGCCTCGCGGTCGACCAGCACGACGGGCGTGCCGCGCTCGGCGATCTGCGCGCTCTCCGCGTCGACCGGGGTGATCAGGATGCCCTCGACGCGTTGTTCGTGCAACAGCTCCAGGTACTCGCGTTCCCGGCCGACGTCGGAGGCGCTGTTGCACAGGAACAACGCGAGGCCTGCTTCCCGTGCCGCGTCCTCGACGCCGCGTGCCACGTCCGTGAAGAACGGGTTCGCCGCGTCCAGCACGACGTAGGCGATCACCCGGCTGCTGCCCGCGCGCAGCTGGCGCGCGGACTCGTTGCGCACGAAACCGAGTTCCTCGATGGCGGCCAGCACCCGCTGGCGCGTGGCGGGAGCGACGACGTCGGGCCGGTTCAGCACGTTCGAAACGGTCGCGTTGGACACGCCGGCGTGCTGCGCGACGTCGCGGATGCCCACTGACGGCCTCACCGGCGGCTCCTTTGTTGAAACGTGACAACGAATCGTACCCCGGAACTCTTGACACAGTGGCGTAACACACCCAGAGTGCTCGTAACTCAGGCTTTAAAACGTTTCAACATCGAGGAGACGGACGTGGACCGACCTCCCGTGGTGGCACTGGACGAGGTGAGCAAGTCCTTCGGCGCCGTCCGCGCGTTGTCCGGGGTGTCGCTGCGACTGCTGCCCGGCGAGGCCCACGCGTTGCTCGGGGAGAACGGCGCCGGCAAGTCGACGCTGATCAAGACACTCGCCGGGGTCCACCGCCCGGACGCGGGCCAGGTGCTGGTCGACGGCTCCGCGCGGCGGTTCTCCGGGCCGGCCGACGCACTGGCGGCGGGCATCGCGATCATCTACCAGGAGCCCACGCTGTTCGGCGACCTGTCGGTGGCCGAGAACGTGTTCATGGGACGTCAGCCGCTCGGGTTCGGCCGTCGCATCGACGTCGCCGAGATGCACGCCCGCACGTCGGAGTTGTTCTCCCGCCTGGGAGTCAAGCTCGATCCGGCACGTCCGGCGCGCGGACTGTCCATTGCGGACCAGCAGCTCGTCGAGATCGCCAAGGCGTTGTCGTTCGACGCCCGCGTGATCGTCATGGACGAACCCACCGCCGCCCTGTCCGCACACGAGGTGCAGCGGCTTTTCGGTGTGGTGCAGGCGTTGCGCGCGCAGGACGCAGCTGTTCTGTTCGTCTCGCACCGGCTCGGCGAGGTGTTCGAGCTGTGCCAGCGCGCCACGGTGCTGCGCGACGGCGAGTTCGTGTGGTCCGGCGAACTCACCGACGAGACACCGGACTCCTTGGTGCGCCGGATGGTCGGCCGTGAGCTGTCGGCACTCTTCCCCAAGCAGGACACGACAGCGGGTGACGTGCTGCTCTCGGTGCAACGGCTGACCCGCGAGGGCGTGTTCACCGACGTGTCGTTCGACGTCCGCGCGGGCGAGATCGTCGCCCTGTCAGGGCTGGTCGGCGCCGGACGCAGCGAGGTGGCACGGGCGATCTTCGGCATCGACCGTCCCGACGCCGGTTCCGTGCACGTGGACGGCAGGCGGCTGAAGTACGGCTCGCCCACCGCCGCGATGGCCGCGGGCATCGGGTTCGTGCCCGAAGACCGCCGCCAGCAGGGACTTGTGATGGACGCGTCCATCGAACGCAACACCGCGCTCGCCTCGCTGGGCCGGCTCTCGACGTTCGGGTTGCTGCGCCGTCGTAGTGAACGTGCACTCGCCCAGGACTGGGCGGTGAAGCTGCGGCTGAAGTTCTCGAAGCTGAGCGACCCCGTCGGCGTGCTGTCCGGCGGCAACCAGCAGAAGGTCGTGCTGGCGAAGTGGCTGGCGCGCAACCCGTCCGTGCTGATCGTCGACGAACCGACGCGCGGCATCGACGTCGGCACGAAGGCCGAGGTGCACCGGCTGCTGTCCGAACTGGCCGGACAGGGCGTGGCGGTGCTGATGATCTCGTCGGAACTGCCGGAGGTGCTCGGCATGGCCGACCGCGTGCTGGTGATGCACGAGGGCCGGCTCGTCGAGGAGCTGTCACGGGCCGAGGCGACGGAGGAACGGGTGGCGATGGCGGCCGCGGGACAGGCGGTGGCGCCATGACCACCCAGCTCACCCCCGCCGTCACCCCACCCGCCCGGCGCACCGCGGCCCGCCGTCTCTCCACCCGCGTCGGCCGGGTCCGCGAGCTCGGCATCGTCGTGGCGCTGGCCCTCGTGGTCATCCCCACCGCGATCGTCAACCCGAGGTTCATCCAGCCCCAGAGCCTGCGCGACCTCCTCCTCAACGCCTCGATCGTCGCTCTCCTCGCGGTGGGCCAGACCCTCGTCGTCATCACCCGCAACGTCGACCTGTCCGTCGGCTCGGTGCTGGGCCTGTCCGCGTTCCTCACCGCCCAGCACTTCGCCGACAACCCAGGTACCCCGCTCCTGCTGGGCATCGGTTTCGGCGTCGCGGTCGGCCTCGCCTGCGGACTCCTCAACGGACTGCTGGTGGCGCTGGGCAATGTCCCCAGCCTCGTCGTCACGCTCGGCACGCTGTACGTGTTCCGGGGCATCGACTACGCGCTCGCCCAAGGCAAGCAGGTCAACGCCGCCAACCTCCCCGACGCCCTGCTGGACCTCGGCAGCAGCCGCGTCCTCGGCATCCCGATCCTCGTGCTGGTCGCCGTCGTGGTGATCGTGGTGGCCGCCGTCTACCTGCGTTCCTACCGGTCCGGCCGCGAGCTGTACGCCATCGGCTCGAACCCGGAGGCCGCCACGCTCGCGGGCATCCCGGTCGCCAGGCGCACGCTCACAACGTTCGCCGTCTCCGGGCTGATCGCCGGTCTCGCGGGTGCGCTGTGGGTCGCCCGCTACGGCACCGTCGACGCGGCCGCGGGCACCGGCCTCGAACTCCAGGTCGTCGCGGCGGTCGTCGTCGGCGGCGTCGCGATCTTCGGCGGGTCCGGCACGGTGACCGGGGCCGCGCTCGGCGCGCTCCTGCTGGGCACGATCACGAGTTGCCTGGTGGTGCTGCAGATCCCCGCGTTCTGGCAGCAGGCGATCGCGGGCGCGCTCCTGCTCAGCGCGATCACCGTCGACCGGCTCCTGGCACTGCGACTGGCCAAAGCCCTGCGCACCTCCGAAGGGACCAGCCATGCGTAACCTCCTGCGGTGGGAGACCGCGCTGGTGTTCCTGCTCGTCGTGGTAGCGCTCACCGGCCAGGTCAGCACCGACGGCTCGTTCCTGTCCGGTGGCAACCTCTTCTACCTCGGCCTCGACATCGGCGAGATCGCGCTGATCGCGCTCCCGCTCACGCTGGTGATTGTCGCGGGCGAGATCGACCTGTCCGTCGCGTCGGTGCTGGGCCTGTCCAGCGCGCTGATCGGCTGGCTGTGGAACGCGGGCTGGTCACTGGAGACGATCCTGCCGACCGTGATCGTCGCGGGCGCGGTGTGCGGAGCGGTCAACGGCCTGCTGGTCACGAGGCTCGGTCTGCCGTCGCTCGCGGTCACCATCGGCACGCTCGCGCTCTACCGCGGCCTCGCCCTGGTGGTCCTGGGCGACACCGCGGTCGCCGACTTCCCGGCGAGCTACACGTCGTTCGGCACGACCCCGTTGCCCGGCACCGACATCCCGTATCCGATCGTGCTGGCCGCGGTCCTCGCCGTCCTGTTCGGCGTCGCCCTGCACGCCAGCTCGTTCGGCCGGTCCGTCTTCGCGATCGGGGCCAACGAAGAGGGTGCGCGCTTCTCCGGCATCCGGGTCAAGCGCGTGAAGCTCAGCTTGTTCGTGCTCGCCGGAGCCGTGGCGGCGATCGCGGGCATCGTCTACACGTTCCGCTTCTCCAGCGCCCGCGCGGACAACGGCGTCGGGCTCGAACTGGCCGTCGTCGCCGCCGTGCTCCTCGGCGGCGTGTCCATCTTCGGTGGCAAGGGATCGCTCTTCGGCGTGCTCGCGGGCGTGCTGCTGCTGGGCGGCCTGCGCAACCTCCTGATCCTGCAGGACACCTCCACCGAGGTCCTCACCATCGTCACCGGGCTCCTGCTCCTGGTGAGCGTGCTCGCCCCGTCCGTCACCCGTCGCGTCGGAAGTCTGAGGAAGGCCGCACCATGAACACACGTCTAGTGCTCGCCCTGGTGATGTCCGGGGCCGTCGCGCTCACCGCCTGCGGTGGCACCACGAAGGACAGCGCCGGTGATCAGACCGGCGGCGCCACCAACGCCGCCAAGGGTGATCCCAACGCGGCGCTCAAAGAAGGTCTGAAGATCACGTTCCTGCCCAAGCAGGTCAACAACCCGTACTTCACGGTGGCACAGAAGGGTGCCGAACAGGCGGGCACGGCGATCAAGGCCGAGGTCAAGGCCACCGGACCGTCCGACGCGGCCGCGTCCTCGCAGGTCACCTACATCAACACCGCCGCGCAGCAGAAGCAGGACGCGCTGGTGATCTCCGCGAACGACGCCAACGCCGTCGCGCCCGCGCTGAAGAGCGCACGTTCACAAGGGCTCAAGGTCGTCACGTTCGACTCCGACGCCGCCCCGGACGCCCGCGACGTCTTCATCAACCAGGCCACCTCGACCGAGATCGCGGCGGGCCAGGTGAAGCTGATGTCCGAGGCCGTCGGCGGGTCCGGTGAGATCGCGATCCTGTCCGCGACTCCCAACGCCACCAACCAGAACGCGTGGATCGAGGTCATGAAGACAGAGCTCGCGAAGCCGGAGTACTCAGGCCTCAAGCTCGTGGAGACCGCGTACGGCAACGACGAAGACCAGACGTCGTTCCAGAAGACCCAGGGCCTGCTGCAGGCGCACCCGAACCTCAAGGGCATCATCTCGCCGACCACCGTCGGTGTCGCGGCGGCCGCGCGTTACCTCAGCTCGTCGGAGTACAAGGGCAAGGTGCAGCTGACCGGTCTCGGCACGCCGAACCAGATGCGCAAGTTCGTCCAGGACGGCACGGTGAAGTCGTTCTCGCTGTGGGACCCGACCAAGCTCGGCTACCTCGCCGCCTACACCGCCGCCGCGCTCGCGTCCGGGCAGATCACCGGCGCGGAGGGCGAGAAGTACAAGGCCGGCGAGCTCGGCGACTACACGGTCGGCGCCAAGGGTGAGGTCGTACTCGGCCCGCCGACCGTGTTCACCAAGGACAACATCGACAAGTTCGACTTCTGACATGCGCGTCTGCTTCACCTTGCGGGTCCGCCCGGATCGTCTCGACGACTACCGGGCGCGGCACCGCGAGGTGTGGCCGGAGATGCGGGCCGCCCTCAGCGAAGCGGGATGGCGCAACTACTCCCTCTACCTCGCTGAGGACGGCCTGCTCGTCGGCTACCTCGAGTGCGACGACTTCGACGCGGCGCTCGCGGAGATGGCGCGCACCGAGGTGAACGCGCGCTGGCAGACCGAGATGGCGGAGTTCTTCGTCGGCGACGGCAACGCCGACGAACGGATGCGGCCGCTCGACGAGGTCTTCCACCTCGACTGAAAAGCTTTGGGGAGAACAATGAGCGTGAAGGACGCGCTGCGCGAGCAGCGGATCGAGACGCCCTCGTGGGCGTACGGCAACTCCGGCACCCGGTTCAAGGTGTTCGCGCAGCAGGGAGTTCCGCGCACGCCGTACGAGAAGATCGACGACGCCGCGGTGGTGCACCGGCTCACCGGGATCGCGCCGACCGTCGCGTTGCACATCCCGTGGGACAGGGTCGACGACTACGGCAAGCTCGCCTCCTACGCGCTGGACCGGGGGGTCGCGCTCGGGGCGATCAACTCCAACGTGTTCCAGGACGACGACTACAAGCTCGGCAGCGTCTGCCACCCGGACGCGACGGTGCGGCGCAAGGCGGTCGGGCACCTGCTGGAGTGCGTCGACATCATGGACCGGACGGGGTCGCGCGATCTCAAGCTGTGGTTCGCCGACGGCCTCAACTACCCCGGCCAGGACAACCTGCGCGCCCGCCAGGACCGGCTCGCCGAAGCGCTGCGCGAGACCTACGACCGGCTCGGTTCCGGCCAGCGGATGTTGCTGGAGTACAAGCTCTTCGAGCCCGCCTTCTACGCCACGGACGTACCGGACTGGGGCACGGCGTTCGCGCATTGCCTGCAGCTGGGCGAACGTGCGCAGGTCGTGATCGACACCGGGCACCACGCCCCCGGCACGAACATCGAGTTCATCGTGTCGTTCCTGCTGCGGGCGGACAAGCTCGGCGCGTTCGACTTCAACTCGCGCTTCTACGCCGACGACGACCTGATGGCCGGGGCGGCCGACCCGTTCCAGCTGTTCCGGATCATGCACGAGATCGTCCTGGCCGACGCGCTGAAGCCCGCCGCCGGCATCGCGTTCATGCTCGACCAGTGCCACAACCTGGAGCCGAAGATCCCGGCGATCATCAGGTCCGTGCTCAACGTCCAGGAGGCCACGGCGAAGGCGCTGCTCGTCGACCACAGCGCGTTGGACGCGGCCCAGCGGGCCGGTGACGTACTGGAGGCGAACGCCGCGTTGATGGACGCCTACAACACCGACGTGCGGCCACTTCTGCGGGAACTGCGCGAGGACATGGGGCTGGATCCCGATCCGATGGCCGCGTACCGGCGGTCCGGGTACGCCGAGCAGATCGTCCGGGAACGAGTCGGTGGCGAGGCCGCCGGGTGGGGTGCGTGATGGAGCAGGTCCAAGCGCTGCTGGGGCGGAGCAACCGGCTCGGCGCCGATCCGCGCAACACCAACTACGCGGGCGGCAACACTTCGGCCAAGGACCAGGCGCCCGACCCGGTGACCGGGCAGCCCGTGGAACTGATGTGGGTCAAGGGATCCGGCGGTGACCTCGGGACGCTGGAGGAGTCCGGGCTCGCGGTGTTGCGGCTCGACCGGCTCCGCGCGCTGACCGAGGTCTATCCCGGTGTGGAGCGCGAGGACGAGATGGTCGCCGCGTTCGACTTCTGCCTGCACGGCAAGGGAGGCGCGGCGCCGTCGATCGACACGGCCATGCACGGTCTCGTCGATGCCGCGCACGTCGACCACCTGCACCCGGACGCCGGTATCGCATTCGCGACGGCGGCGGACGGCGAGGCACTGGTCAAGGCGTGCTTCGGTGAACGCGTGGCGTGGGTGCCGTGGCGGCGGCCGGGTTTCCAGCTGGGACTGGACATCGCGGCGATCAGGCGGGACCACCCGCAGGCCATCGGCGTCGTCCTGGGCGGGCACGGCATCACCGCGTGGGGTGCGACGAGCGAGGAGTGCGAGGCGCACTCGCTGGAGATCATCCAGACCGCGCAGCGCTACCTCGACGACCACGGCCGCGCGGAGCCGTTCGGACCGGTGGTCCACGAGCCGCTGTCCGCGGAGGAGCGCCGGGTGCGGGCCGCCGAACTGGCGCCGGTGATCCGCGGCCTGGCCTCCGCGGACAGCCCGCAGGCCGGCCACTTCACGGACTCCGGCGTGGTGCTGGACTTCCTGTCGCGGGAACGGCATCCGGAACTCGCCGCGCGCGGCACGTCCTGCCCCGACCACTTCCTGCGCACCAAGGTCCGGCCGTTGGTGCTCGACCTGCCGCCGAGCGCGCCGGTCGAAGACGTCGTGGAGCGCCTGCGACAACTCCACGCCGCCTACCGCGAGGAGTACCGGGCCTACTACGAGCGGCACGCCGAGCCGGACAGCCCGCCGATGCGCGGCGCGGACCCGGCCATCGTGCTCGTGCCGGGCGTCGGCATGTTCAGCTTCGGCCGGAACAAGCAGACCGCGCGGGTGGCGGGCGAGTTCTATGTGAACGCGATCAACGTCATGCGGGGCGCCGAATCGGTCTCGCGGTACGCGCCGATCGACGAGCGCGAGAAGTTCCGCATCGAGTACTGGTCCCTCGAAGAGGCCAAGCTGCGGCGGATGCCGAAGCCCAAGCCCTTGGCCACCCGCGTCGCCCTCGTCACCGGCGGCGGTTCGGGCATCGGCCGGGCGGTCGCCGAACGGCTGGCGGCTGAGGGCGCGTGCGTCGTGGTCGCCGACCGCGACGGTGACGCCGCACGTGAAGTCGCTTCAGGCATCGGTTCCTCCGACGTGGCGGTGCCGGTGACCGTCGACGTCACCGACGCGGCAGGCATCGCCGAGGCGTTCCGCGCGGCGGCACTCGCGTTCGGCGGCGTGGACCTGGTGGTCAACAACGCCGGCCTGTCGATCTCCAAGCCGCTCGACCAGACCACCGAGGCCGACTGGGACCTGCAGCACGACGTGATGGCCAAGGGTTCGTTCCTGGTCTCACAGCAGGCCGCCAGGGTCATGCGCGCTCAGGGCATGGGCGGCGACATCATCTACATCTCCAGCAAGAACGCGGTCTTCGCCGGCCCGAACAACGTCGCGTACGGGGCGGCCAAGGCCAACCAGGCGCACCAGGTCCGGTTGCTCGCGGCCGAACTGGGCGAGGACGGCATCCGCGTCAACGGCATCAATCCGGACGGCGTGGTCCGCGGTTCCGGGATCTTCGCCGGCGGCTGGGGCGCCCAGCGCGCCGCCGTCTACGGCGTGCCCGAGGAGAAGCTCGGCGAGTTCTACGCCCAGCGCACCCTGCTGAAGCGCGAGGTGCTGCCCGAACACGTTGCCGCGGCGGTGTTCGCGCTCACAGCGGGAGACCTGTCGCTCACGACCGGCCTGCACGTGCCGGTCGACGCCGGTGTCGCCGCGGCGTTCCTGCGATGACGGCGGTCGCGGCGGTCGACCTCGGTGCGTCCAGCGGCCGGGTGGTGCGAGGCGTCGTCACCGATGGCCGCGTTCACATCGAGGAGGTGCACCGGTTCGCCAACGGTCCGGTGCACCGGCGCGGCTCGCTGCACTGGGACCTGCCCGGCCTGTACCGCGAGGTGCTGGCCGGGCTGCGGCTCGCCGGTGAGGTCGACAGCATCGGCATCGACAGCTGGGCGGTCGACTACGGCCTGCTCGACGCGCGGGGCGAGTTGCTCGGAGACCCCGTCTGCTACCGCGATTCCCGCACCGACGGGATCAAGCCGCCCGACGGCCTGTACGAGATCAACGGGCTGCAGTTCCAGCCGTTCAACACGATGTTCCAGCTCATGGCCGAACCGCTGCTCCCCCAGACCTCCCAGCTCCTGCTCATCCCCGACCTGATCTCCTACTGGCTCACCGGCGACCGCGGCGCCGAGTACACCAACGCCACCACGACCGGCCTGATAGACGTCCGAACAGGACAGTGGTCACCCGAGCTGACCCGCGTACTGCCAGGCCTTCTCCCCGCGCTGCGCCGGCCTGGCGACCCCGCCGGTACGTACAACGGAGTCCCGGTCATCGCGGTCGGATCGCACGACACCGCGTCCGCCGTAGTCGCCGTGCCCGCCGAGACGGACCGGTTCGCCTACATCTCCTGCGGCACCTGGTCACTGGTCGGCGTCGAACTCTCCGAACCCGTGCTCACCGCCGAGAGCCGCGCTGCCAACTTCACCAACGAGGGCGGCGTGGACGGCACGATCCGCTACCTCCGCAACGTGATGGGCCTGTGGCTGCTGCAGGAATGCCTGCGGACCTGGAACGCCGAGCTGGCACCGTTGCTGCGGGAAGCCGCGCACTCGACCGGTTCGGTGTTCGATCCCAACGACCCGGTGTTCCTGCCGCCCGGTGACATGCCCGCCCGGATCGAGCGGTGGTGCGGGAAGAGCATGACTCGGGCCGAGATCGTCCGGTCCATTCTGGACAGTCTCGCGCTCGCCCACCGCGACGCGATCGTCGACGCGCAGCGGTTGTCCGGCAAGGAAGTCGACGTCGTGCACATCGTCGGCGGCGGCTCACACAACGAGCTGCTGTGCCAGCTCACCGCCGATGCGTGCGGGCTGCCGGTGGTCGCGGGTCCGGCCGAGGCGACCGCGCTGGGCAACGTCCTGGTGCAGGCGCGCGCTGTGGGCGCCGCGCACGGCACGCTCATGGACCTCAGGATGCTCGTCCAGCGATCACAGGCGTTGCACCGTTACCTCCCGCGATGATCCTGCCGAGAAGTTTCGAAAATTATTCTTCTGGCCCAAGCGATTGACTCTCGTTCGCGCGCGCTCCTACGTTCGTCTTTCAACCCCCTTCTCGAAAGGGATGTGAGAGATGCGCAGGCGTTCGTTCCTCGGTCTGGCCGCCACCGGCGTACTCGTTCCCACCGTCGCCCCGGCCGATGCCAGGAGCGAACGCTGGGTCACCACGTGGACGTCGATGCCACAGTTGACGGAACCGCACAACATGCCACCGCCGCCGTTCACCCAGGAAGGCCTGGTACTGGCGGATGCCACGCTGCGCCAGACCGTTCAGGTCTCCGTCGGCGGGCGGCGGATGCGGCTGCGGTTCTCCAACGCGTTCGGCGGGGTGGTGCTGCCGATCACCGCGGTCACCGTCGCACTGCCGGCGGACGGCCGCGCGGGCGTCAGCGCCATCCAGCCGGGAACGGTGCGGCCCGTGACGTTCAGCGGAAGGGCCTCGGCGAACGTTCCGGTCGGCGCGCTGGTCCTGTCCGATCCGCTCGCCTTCACGCTGGTTCCGGGCACGAACATCACCGTGACCGTCTACCTCGCGAACGGCCAGGCATCCACCGCGATCACCTCGCATCCCGGCTCCCGCACCACGTCCCACCTGGTGGCGGGCAACCACGTCGACTCCCCCGGCCTGCCGGGCGCGACGCCCACCGACCACTGGTACTTCCTCAGCGGCGTCGAGGTGCGCGCGGACGCCTCCAGCGTGGTCGTGATCGGCGACTCGCTGACCGACGGCCGCGGCTCGACCACCAACGGCAACGACCGCTGGCCCAACCAGCTCTTCGAACGGTTGCAAGGCAAGGACGTCGCGGTCCTCAACCAGGCCGCGGGCGGCAACCGCGTGCTGAACGACGGCCTCGGTCCCAGCGTGCTGGCCCGGCTCGACCGCGACCTCCTCGCGCAGTGCGCCGTCCGGTGGCTGATCCTCTTCGAGGGCGTCAACGACATCGGCACCGCCGCGCCGGAGGAAACGGCGCAGAAGCAGGTGTCCGACGACCTGATCGCCGCCTACCAGCAGATCACCGGCCGCGCCCACGCCCACGACATCCAGGTCTACGGCGCCACGCTGCTCCCGTTCGGCGGCAGCGGCTACGACGACCCCGGCGGCTTCCGCGAGTCGGCCAGGCAGGCCGTCAACCGCTGGATCCGCACCAGCCGCCGCTTCGACGCGGTCATCGACTTCGACGCCGCCGTGCGCGATCCGGCCGATCCGCGGCGACTCCTGGCCGCCGCGGACGTCGGTGACCACCTGCACCTGAACCCGGCCGGCTACCGGATGCTCGCGGAGGCGGTGCCGGCCCGGCTGTTCCGCTAGCTGTATCGACCGCGGACCTCAGGAAGCCGGTACAGCGGTCGCAGCCACCGCGGCACTACCTCCCCCGCTGAACCTCCACCGCCCGTGCGGCACCTTCACCACCGCGACACCGCCGGCATGCGGCACGTGTACCTCAGCGGTCGACCCCACCGGCACCTCGACGGTCAGCCGCAGCACGCCGTCGACCTTCGCCCACGCCACGCTGATGCGTCCGCGCACGCTCTCGAACTCGATCCGCGCCCAGGACAGGGCGGTCGTGGAAGGCCGGACCACGAACGTGCGGTAGCCCGCGTCGCCCGGCCGCAGACCGGCGACGTGCTCGTACAGCCACTGCGCGATGGTGCCCTTGAAGTAGTGGTTGCGCGAACGGGTGCCGGTGTCCCACATTTCCCACATGGTGTCGGCGCCGTTCGAGAACCAGTGGCCCCAGCTCGGGTACGACCGCTCGGTGGCCATGGCGTGCGCGACGTCGGCGTGACCGTTGTCGCCCAGCGCCTGTAGCAGCACGCTGGCGCCGAGGCAGCCGACGTTGACGTGGTTGCCGTTCGCCCGGACCTCGCTCGCGAGCTTGTCCGCGACGGTCTGGACGGAGCCGGCGGGCACCATGCCGAACGCGAGCGGGATCGCGTTGGACGTCTGCCGGTAGTCCTTGTCCTTGGCGGTGCGGTAGTAGCCGTCCAGGAACGCCTTGTTGAACGCTGACAACAAACCGGCCGCTACTTCGCGGTAGCGCGGGACGGGTTTGCCGATCACGTCACCGAGTTCGGCGGTGTGGAGCAGCGCCCGGTAGAGGTACGCGGTCGCGGTGAGCCGGGTGTCCTCCGGCGGGATGCCACCGGAGCCGGGCGGCAGGAAGTCGCCGAGCGCGGTGACCGCGAGGCCGTCCCGCAGCCTGCCGATCTCCCAGTCCAGGTAGCGGGTGAGTACCGGCCAGTGCTGCGCGGGCAACCGGTCGTCGCCGTAGATCCGGTACATCTCCCGCAGCACGAACGGGTACACGGTCGTCCACTCGGGCGCGGGGGCGAGTTCGCGGTAACCCCAGCCGCCGCTCGGCACGATCACCGGTAGCTGACCGGCGGCGTCCTGGCTGTCCGCGAGGTCGCCGAGCCACTTCGTGAAGAACTTCGCCATGCCGAACTCGGCGAGCATCGACGGCGCGCCGACCTGGGCGTCGCCCGTCCAGCCGTTCTTCTCGTAGGTCGGGGTGTCGGTGGGGATGCCGTGCAGGTTGTTCGCGACCGTGCGGCGCATCGCGGCGTCGTACTGCTCGAACAACGGCTCGGAGCAGCGGAACGTGCTGACCTGCGACACGTCCGAGTGCACCAGGCGCCCGACCAGCTTCGGTGCCTCCGTCAGGCCGGTCACCTCGACGTAGCGGAAGCCCTTGTAGGAGAACTTCGGTTCCCAGGTCTCCGTGCCCCCGGCACAGATGTACTCGTCGAGCTGGATCCGGCCACCGCTGACGTGACCGTTCTCCATGTGAACACTGCCATCGGAGTTCAGCGTCTCGCCGTGTTTGAGCCGCACTGTCGTGCCCGCAGGAGCGGTGACGGTGAGCTGGGTCCAGCCGGACATCGTGCGGCCCATGTCGGCCACGAAGACCCCGGGCTTGAGAACGCTCACAGTCGGCGTGACCGACTCGATCACACGGATCGGTTCGTGCTCCTGGGCTTTCAGCGTGCCCTTCGGTGCGGGCCTGACGGAAGTGCGCTGCCACGCGCCGTCGTCGAAACCGGGTTTCGTCCAGTCGCGCGGGGCGAGGCGGGCGTCGTAGGTCTCGCCGGTGTAGAGCGAGTTCGACACCGTGGGGCCGTCGGTCAGGCGCCACTGGTCGTCCGACGTGATGGTGGTGCGCGTGCCGTCCGGGTGGTCGATCTCCAGCTGTGCCAGCAGTTTCGGCTCGTCGTGCCACGGCGGGCGCTCCCACCGCCACACGTTCGGCGTCTTCATGCCGTAGAAGCCGCGGCCCAGCGTCACGCCGATCGCGTTGCGGCCACTGCGAACCAGGCTCGTGACGTCATGGGTCGCGTAGAGGACCGTGTTGTCGTAGTCGGTGAAGCCGGGGTCGAGCACTCGGTCGCCGACGCGGCGGCCGTTGATCTCGGTCTCGTGGTAGGCGAGGCCGCTGACGTACAGCCGGGCCCGCCTGACCGGCTTGGTGAGCGCGAACTCCCTGCGCAGCAACGGCGCCGGCTGCTCCTTCACCGTGACGTTCGCACCCCACGGCCCCTGGCCGTACGGGTCGAGCACGGTCGCCGGACCCCACGCCGAGTCGTCGAAGTCCGTTGTCTGCCAGCCGGGTTGCTCTGTCTCGGCGACCTTCCAGCCGGGGCCGGTGACCACCTCGCGCTGACCGTCGGCCAGATCGACCAGCAGGCGCAGCAGGAATCCGGCCGGTCCCGCCGACCTGTTGGTGGCGCGGGCGGCCAGCACGATCCGCCGGCCGGCCAGGCGGGTCACGTCCGCGCGTTGCCCGACCTTCCAGACGTCGACCTGCTCGGGCACGTGCAGGACCTCGGACCCGTTGACGTACAGGGTGAAGTCGTCGTCCGCCGTCGCGACGAGCCTGGCTCTGACCGCGTCCGCCGGAAGCTCGACCGACGTGCGGAACCACCGGCTCGCGGCCGGTGTTGTGGCCGACCAGATCCACCGCGCGCCGGTGAAGCCGATCGACGTGTCCGTCGCGCCGATCCACCGCGCCTGCCACGGCGTGCCGAGCAGCGCCGTCTCCCACCAGTTCGTGCTGCTCCACGCCGACGGCCGGTTCGCGCCGTCCCACACCCGGACGCGCCAGTGGTAGCGGGTGCGCGGCTTCAGTTCCTTGCCCGCGTAGGCGACTCCCGTGGTGCGGTCGGAGCCGACCTTGCCGGTCTGCCAGACGTCCGCACGGCCGGGCGCGGTGCCGACCTCGACCTGGTAGGCGGTCTGCCGGGCACCGGTGCCACCGGCCGCGAGCACCCAGCCGAGCCGGGGCGCGGTGACGTCCGTGCCCAGCAACGTTTCCGCGTACTCCACGCTCGTGCGCACCACGCGCACCCCACCGGCGCGCTCCGGCGGTGCGGCGTGTGCCATCCCGACCGGCAGTGCGGTGGCGGTCAGCCCGACCGCCGACGTCCTGAGGAACACCCGTCTGCGCACGTCGCCTCCACCTTCGTCGCTGGATGAAACGTTTCAATCGCGGCAGCGGGCCCAGCGTGTTGGGTGCGCGGAGGTGTGTCAAGGCACACGACAACAGGCTGTCCGCAATCGGACAGCCTGTTGAATCGTGTAAACGTCAGCTCAGCCGACCGTGCAGGTGCTCCCGTTGAGCGTGAACGACGACGGTGCCGGGTTGGACCCGCTGAACGTGCCGTTGAACCCGATGGTCGTGGACGCGTTCGGTGCGAGAGTGCCGTTCCAGGTCAGGTTGGTCGCGGTGACGGCTGCGCCGGACTGGGCGAACGTCGCGCCCCACCCCGGCAGGGTCACGCGCTGGCCGTTCGCGTAGCTGAAGGCCAGCGTCCAGCCGTTGATCGCGCTCGTGCCGGTGTTGGTGACGGCGATGCTGGCAGTGAAGCCGTTGCCGCCGCCCCAGTTCTGGCCCGAGTAGCCGACCTTGCAGGCACCGGTGCCGCCACCCGTGCCGGTCGTCGCCGACACGATGCCGGAACTCGCCGACACGTTGCCGGCCGCGTCCTTCGCCCGCACCTGGTACCGGTAGGTGGTCGACGGGGTCAGGCCGCTGTCGGCGAACGACGTCGTCGCTGTTGAGCCGACCTGCGTGAAGGAGCCGCTGCCCACGGCACGGAGCACGTCGTAACCGGTGACGCCGACGTTGTCCGTCGACGCCGTCCAGTTCAGCGTCAGGCCCGTGGACGTCACGCCTGACGACGTCGGAGTGCCGGGCGTCGACGGCGGCTGGGTGTCACCGGGACTGCCGCCGTAGATCGTGGCCTCCTTCGACGTCTGCCGGATCCCGTTGGCGCCGTTGAGGATCCGCTGACCCCACGAGGTCAGGCTCGCCGGGTTGAAGGAGTTGACCATGTCGAGGTAGCCGACATCGCTGCTGTTGCCGCTCCACGACCAGCCGAGATACCCGAGGCCGCGGGCCTGCGCCTGAGCCAGGATCGTGTCCTCGTCCGGGTCACCATCACTGTGGTTGTGGCCGAACTCCCCCACCACCAGGGGCAGACCCGCCGACTTGAACGAGTCGAAGTACGCGTTGACCTTGTCCGCGGTGTTGTAGACGCCGTACATGTGGATGGAGAACACGGTGTTGCGCTGCGGATCGGCGTTCAGCACCGACGCCGCGTTGTCGCGCATGATGTTCCCCCAGTCCTGGCCCCACATCGGCGCGTCCGCCATCAGCAGGTGCTGCAGCCCGGCTCCGCGCAACCGGCTGATCGCGCTGCTCGTCGCGCTCGCCCACGTGGCACTGATCTGGGCGTTGTTGCCGAACGGCTCGTTGCCCAGGTTGATGACGACGTAGTTCTCCTGCCCCTTGAGCGCGCTGGCCACGCTGATCCAGTAACTGGCCGCCTGGTCGAGGGTCGCGGCGCCGCTCTGCTCGCCGTAGCCGGTGGTGTCGTGGACCTCCAGCACGCAGATCAGCTTCGACTGCTTGCACAGCCCGATGACGCTCCCGACCTCCGCCGCCGGGGTCGGGCCCCACCGCTGACCGCTGCCGAGCACGACGCGCACCGTGTTGGCGCCGAAGGACTTGATGTCCGCGAACGCCCTCGTCTGCGACTGGTACCAGACGTGGGCGTGGTTCACGCCGCGCATGACGAACGGCGTGCCGTTGCCCTCGACGACCCGCGCGCCCTCGACGTGCAGGCCCACGGCGGCCGGGGGTTCGGTCCCCAGCGCGGACACGAGCGCCGGGTACCAGCGGCTCTCGATCTTCTGAATACCGGTGGAAGTGTTCGGGTGCACACCGTCGGTGGTGTCGGCCGCGGTGCTGAACCCGGTCCACTGGTCCACCACCGTGATCGGTGAGGCCGCCGTGCTGTTCGCCCGTGCCCAGCCGGGGATCGCGGCGTTCAGGTCGGTCACGCGCTGCCCGCACGCGGAGCAGTTCGACGGGTTCATCGGGATGATCTGGGCGACGACCAGCTTGATCGCCGGGTTGCTCGCCCGCATCTGACGGAGCAACGTGCTGTAGGCGTTCAGGATCGTGCTCGCGGGGATGTTGTTCCAGACGTCGTTGGTGCCCAGGTGCATGAGCACGACGTCCGGCCGCGCCGAGGAGAGCCAGCCGGGAAGCTGGTTGTCCCGCGCGATGTTCGTCGCGAGGTAGCCGCCGTGGCCCTCGTTCTCGCCGTCGTAGGTGAAGCCACAGCCCGGCGCCGGCAGTGAGCCGACGAAGTCGACGTCGGTGTGCCCGGTGTCCTGCAGGTGTTTCCAGAGCAGCGCCCGCCAGCACCCCGGAGAGCCGGTGATGGAGTCACCGAGCGCCATCACTCGTGCGGGAGCGGCGGCGTTCGCCGCGGTGGGAGCGATGACCACACAGGCCGCCAGCAGCAGACCGGTCACCACCGCTCGGAGAAATCGCAAGGTCACGACGACCTCCTGGGGAAATGTTCGGCTGAACTCAAGGATTCTGGGAGCGCTCCCAGAATCCGGACACTAGCCAGCCGATCACCCGAGGACACCGCCGAGTGGCCCACCGCCGGAACCTGTCCGGTGCGGACACGCGGCTGACGTCGGGTTTGTCCTGCCGGACAACCTCTGCCACACCGTCGAAGGCGTGCATCGAATCGTTCGCGAACATCCACCAGGCAGTTGACGGCCCCACTCCGCCGCCTCAGGATGTCAGCGCTCACATCATTTTCAGAACGCTTCTCCCTCGAAAACACCCTGCAAGCGAAAGTGGGCCTGCACCAATGCTTTTAACGCTCACTCACGACGGCGCCGTCAATCAGAAGTGGACGCGCAACTGATGATCAGACCCCTGCTCCTGATCCCGGTGGTGCTGGCAGCACTCGCCACGCCCGCACACGCCGCCACCGGTGGCAGCTTCGAGGTGCTGACCTACAACGTGGCGGGTCTGCCGGAGCCGCTGTCGTCCGGCGACCCCGCCGTGAACACGCCGTTGATCAGCCCGCGTCTCGCGCCCTACGACGTCGTCAACGTCCAGGAGGACTTCAACTACCACGCGGCCCTGTACGCGGGCGACAACCACGCCCATCGCACGCCCACGAGCGGCGGCGTCCCGTTCGGCAGCGGCCTGAACACACTGTCGCACCGGCCGTA
Source organism: Lentzea albidocapillata (assembly GCF_000719115.1). Lineage (GTDB taxonomy): Bacteria > Actinomycetota > Actinomycetes > Mycobacteriales > Pseudonocardiaceae > Lentzea > Lentzea albidocapillata. The sequence goes on from NZ_JOEA01000014.1 coordinate 112,478, forward strand.
CAGCGACCTCGAACGCACGAAGTGGTCGTCCTGCAACGGCACGGACTGCCTCACGCCCAAGGGGTTCACCTACAAGCGGATCACGCTGGCGGCCGGCGTGAGCGTCGACCTGTACAACCTGCACCCCAACGCGGGCGTCGAGACCGCCGACCTCGCGGCGCGCAGGGCGAACATCACCCAGCTCTCCCGTCACATCGCCGCGCACTCGGCGGGCAACGCGGTCATCGTCATGGGCGACACCAACACCCGCTACACCCGTGCCGACGACAACATCCGCGAGCTCGTCACCACCAACGGCCTGACCGACGCGTGGGTCCAGCTCGAACGCGGCGGCCAGGCACCTGCGGCGGGCGCCCCTGCACTCGTGTGCGACCCGGCCGCGGTCACCGACTCCTGCGAGGTGGTCGACAAGATCCTCTACCGCGGCAACCGGCAGATCACCCTGACCGCGCGGGACTACCGCAACGACAACGCGGCCTTCCTCGACTCCCAGGGCAAGCCGCTGTCCGACCACTACCCGATCGCCACCCGGTTCGACTGGACGGCGGACGACAACATCCAGCTCAGTGCCGAAGCCGGCGGTCCGCACGGAAGCCCGTTCACCGACGTCGCGGCGGTGGACCTGGGTGCCGTGCGCACGCTCACATTGCGCGGTGGCAGCAGGTTGGACCAGATCGCGGCCACGCTCACGAACGGCACGACGCTCACCCACGGCGGCTCCGGCGGCACGGCCACGTCCCTGACGCTGGAACCGGGTGAACACTTCGTGTCCGCGAAACTGAGCCAGAGCAAGTACAACGGCCACACGCGGGTGTTCTCGGCAGCCTTCACCACCAACCGGGGGCGCACGCTCTCGGCGGGGCAGCCGACCGGGGAGACGGTCACCGTCATCGCACCCGCGGGCTGGCGCATCGCCGGGTTCACCGGCCGGTCGGGCACGGAGATCGACCGGCTCGGCGCGATCTTCGTGCCCGCCTGAAAGACCCGCGCGGTGCTTCGCACAAGATGACGTCCGCGCCCCGTGCGGGGCGCGGACGTTCGTCACCGCGGGACGAGGTTCTCGCCTGGTGCCGCGACTGGCGGCCTTTGCCCCGTATTTCGGTGGTCAGACGGGTGCATCGTGGTGCCGGCCCCGCGTCCTCATCCTGGTTGGATTCGGGCGTGGGGCCGGTGCAGCGAGGCGCCCTGCTGAGCGTCGGAAGACGCGGCGAAGGTTGCCAGTCGCGGCACCAGCATCAGCTGAACGTCCGGCCGGACCGTCACTTCCGCTACATGGCCCTGGCACGTCACGACAACCGTCTTCTCAGCGTGCAGACCTCGTAACGCGACAGCCTGCAACTTCCCTCCGTCCCACCACAGGTCGACCACCACGCCGCCCCGCGCCCGCAGTCCGCGCACCACCCCGGTCGGCCACGCCGAGGGCAGCGCGGGCAGCAGGCGCAGCTCACCGGTATGGCTCTGCAGCAGCATTTCCGCGATCGCGGCGGTGGCGCCGAAGTTGCCGTCGATCTGGAACGGAGGGTGCGCGCACAGCAGGTTGCGGTACACCCCTCCGCCGTGCGGGCTGCCGTCCGTCGCCTCCGTCAGCAACATCGACAGCAACGCGTGCGCGCGGTCGCCGTCACCGAGCCGGGCCCACAGCGCGGCTTTCCAGGCCAGCGACCAGCCGGTGCCCGCGTCTCCCCTGGCGACGAGCGCACGCCGTGCGGCCTCGGCCAGTTCCGGGGTGCGCACGGGATCGATCTGGTCACCGGGGTAGAGACCGAACAGGTGCGACACGTGCCGATGGTCCGGCTCCGCGTCGGGCACCTCGTCGGCCCATTCCAGCAGCCCGCCGTGCGATCCGATCGGCGGTGGCGGCAGCTCGATCCTCCGCACCTCGTCCACCACGTCGTCGCGCAGCCCCAGCACCTCGGCGACCTCGACCAGACCGGCGAAGAGGTCCGCCGTCAACGCCAGGTCCATCGTCGACCCGATGCCGGCCGCGACCGGTTCTCCCCCGGCCAGGTAGTGGTTCTCGGGTGACGTCGACGGCGCCGTCGTGAGCACGCCGTCGCGGGAGATCAGCCAGTGCAGGCAGAACTCGGCCGCTCCGCGCAGCACCGGCCACGCGTGGTCGCGCAACCAGTCGACGTCACCGGTGAAGGCGTAGTGGTCCCGGAGGTGCCGGCACAGCCACGCCGCGGCCATCGGCCAGTTCGCCCACGCCGGGTCGCCACCGCCGGCGCCGACCGGGGTGGTGAGGCACCACGGGTCGCTGTTGTGGTGCGCCACCCAGCCCGGCGCGCCGTAGAGCGCCTTCGCCGTCGCCGCACCGGGGCCCGCCAACAGTGCGACGAACTCCAGCAGCGGCTCGTGGCATTCGGGCAACGCGGTGACCTCGGCCGGCCAGTAGTTCATCTGCAGGTTGATGTTGAGGGTGTAGTTGCCGCGCCACGGCGGATCGGTGTGCGGGTTCCAGATGCCCTGCAGGTTCGCGGGCAGCGTGCCCGGCCGGGAACTGGTGATCAGCAGGTAGCGGCCGTACTGGAACAGCAACGCCGGCAACGCCCGGTCGGGCCGCGCGATCCGCTCGCCGGTCGGCAGGTCCGGCACCGGGCCCAGTTGGAGGCTCACCCGGTCGAACAACGTCCGGTGCGCCTGGACGGCCTGGTCGTGGAACGTCACCCAGCCCAGCCCGCGCGCCTGTTGGACCCGTTCGACCGCCACGCGGGAGCATTCCGCGGGATCGTCCACCGGCGCGGTGCCAGGCCCGCGGTAGCCGGCCTCGGTGGCGACGTAGACCGTGTCGCCGTCCACCGCCACGACCGCCGCCCAGGCCATTCCGGACGGCACCACGCCCCGCACGCCGACGATCCCGCCGGACGCGGTGAAATGCTCGCCGGGCAACGACCCGCTCAGCACCGGACTCATGGCGGCACCGGTCACCCGCAGTGCCAGGACGTGCAGGCCCGCGTGGCACACGGCCTCCCGCCGCACCACCGTCTCCCCGGTCCGGTAGGAGACCGAGTACACGCCGGTGCGCAGGTCGAGCTCACGCCGGTAGGCCTCGGCCGGGCCGGGGTCACCGACGAGCGAGACCTCGGCCAGCGGCAGGTACTTCGCGGTGTCAGGCCCCTGGACGCGTCGCAACACCTCTTCCGCCGCACGAGGTGACCCGGCCAGCACGTGCGATCGGGCCTGCTCCACCAGGTCCGGATCACCGGTCGGCGCCGGCAGCGGCGACCCTGTCCACAGCCGGTCGTCGTTGAGCTGCACCAGTTCGGTGCCGATGCCGCCGAAGCACATCGCGCCGAGCCTGCCGGTGCCCAGCGGCAACGCTTCCTCCCACGCCTCGGCGGGGGCCTCGAACCACAGACGGGTCACCGCGGCACCACCGCTGTGCGTGGACGGTTCGCGGAGGCGATGACGTCGATTCGACTCGTTCGACACCTCTTCCGTCGAACGCCGAGGTCGATTCGACGGGTGATCTGGAAAACGCTTTCCGCATTATGCAGCAACACATTCAAGCCCTTGCGTCAGGTGCTGGACAGGGTCCATCGTAGCCGTCGTGGATCTGCGACGAGGGGTTCTGCTGCCGTTGGTGTTCACAGCCGTCCTGGCCGGGCAGCTGCCTGCTGCCGCGCACCCCACACCGGATGAACACCGCGGGCTCGTCGCGGCCTCCGTCGAGGGTGGCGTGCACCTGAGCTGGCGCATGCTCGGCCGGGAAGCCACCGGCTCCACCGCCACCGGTCTCTCGGGTCCCGGCTTCGCGGTGTACCGGGACGGGAAGCGCATCGCGACCGTCAGCGACAGCACCACGTACGTCGACACCGGCGGGGCACCCGGTGCGCGGTACCAGGTCGCTCCCGTACGACGCGGTGTCCCGCTGGGGCGCAGCAAGCCCGTGACGGCGTGGACGGCGTCCCATCACGACCTGCCGCTGCGCAAGCCGGCGGACGGCGTGACGCCGGCCGGTGAGCACTACACCTACTCCCCCAACGACGTCAGCGTCGGCGACGTGGACGGCGACGGCCAGTACGAGTACGTCGTCAAGTGGGATCCCAGCAACTCCAAGGACGTCTCGCAGGTCGGCTACACCGGACCGGTGTACCTCGACACGTACCGCTTCGACGGCACGCTGCTGCACCGGATCGACCTCGGTGTGAACATCCGGGCGGGCGCGCACTACACCCAGTTCCTGTTCTACGACTTCGACGGTGACGGCCGCGCGGAGCTGATGACGAAGACCGCGCCGGGCACTCGGGACGGACGCGAGCGGTTCATCACGATGCCGCGCGAGGACGTGCGCGCCGGGTACCGGCACACCGACGACTACCGGCTCAGCCCGGAGGGCTACCACGACCACCTCGCCGGCGTGTTCCGCGGCTGGGACTCCCATCCCGAGGTGGTCGCCGGCCGGTGGCCCGCGACGCTGGAGCAGGCGTTCGGCATCGAGCAACGGTACACCTACCCGTTGTCCACAGAGGACGCTGCCGCGCTGGCCGACCACTTCATCGACGTGTACGCGCCGTCCCGCAGTGCCAACAACAAACTGCGCCAGTTCGCCGGGTTCGTCATCGACGGCCCGGAATACCTGACCGTGTTCGACGGCGCCACGGGACGCGAGCTGCAGACCGTCCGCTACGAACCCGGCCGCACCGACGACGGGCTCCTGTGGGGCGACTACGCGATGTCCCGCATCGAACCGGGCAACCGTGTCGACCGGTTCCTGTCGGGAGTCGCCTACCTGGACGGCAAGCGCCCTTCCGCGATCTTCGCCCGTGGCTACTACACCCGTTCCACGGTCGCGACCTACGACTGGGACGGCAGGCGACTCAAGAAGCGCTGGCTCGTCGACAGCGGCTGGGTGCCGATGACGAACCCGTTCCGCGACTCCCCGCACGGCCGCGACGGCACGAGCCCCAGCCATGCCAAGCTCACGACGCAGGGCTCGCACTCGTTGAGTGTCGCCGACGTGGACGGTGACGGCAAGCAGGAGATCATCTACGGCGGCGCGACACTCGACGACGACGGCTCGTTGCTGTACAGCTCGGTCGGTGTGCTGCCACCGGGCAGCGTGGAACCGGGAGCCACGGTCCGGGTCGGACACGGTGATGCCCTGCACGTCACCGACATCGACCCGAACCGTCCCGGCCTCGAGATCTTCATGGTCCACGAGGGCGCCCGCTCCGCCCCGTACGGCTACGCGATGCGCGACGCCCGCACCGGTGCGACGATCTACGGCACCTACTCCGGAATGGACACCGGCCGCGGCATGATCGGTGACGTCCGCCCCGACGTGCCCGGCATCGAGACGTGGGCGTCCATGCCGAACGGCTCCGAGTCCGCGGGCATCTGGAGCGCGGACGGCCGCCGGCTCGACACCCGTTCTCCCGGAACGAACATGAGCATCCGCTGGGCCGGTGACCTGACCACCCAGATCGTGACCGGCGCCCAGGACGCGACGCCGGCCGTCGAGGACTGGCAGCGCGGCACGCTGCTCACCGCCACCGGAACGCGCACCAACAACGGCACCAAGGGAAACCCGTCGCTCGTGGCCGACGTGTTCGGCGACTGGCGCGAGGAGCTGGTTGTGCGCACGCAGGACAGCACCGCACTGCGCTTCTACCTCAGCACCGAGCCGACGAACCACAAGATGTACACGCTCATGCACGACCGCCAGTACCGCGTCGATGTCGCCCGTCAGCAGACCTCCTACAACCAGCCGTCGTACCCGGGCTTCTACTTCGCCTCGGACGTCGACTGGTCGCGCGTTCCCCTGCCCTCGCACCGATTGGCCGGATCATGATCAAAGGACTTCTCGTCACGGTGGCGGTTCTCGTGAGCACCGCCGCCCCGCCGGCGTCCGCCGCCACCTCGAGCTCGCCCACCGACCCGAACGTCAAGTACTTCGGCCGCTGGAACACGAGCTCGTCGAGCGCCTACGTCTCCGAATGGGCGGGCGCCTACCTCGTCGTCGGCTTCACCGGCCGGACGGTGAAGCTCAAGCAACGCCGCGCGATCGACTTCTTCGTGAGCATCGACGGCGGACCTGACGTGTCCTATGTGAACCGAACCGGCACAGTGAACCTCACCCCGGCGCCACTGGCCGCGGGCAACCACACCCTGCGTGTCTCCTACCGCCCGATCGCGGGCTCCTACAAGGGCGACGCGGTGTACCAGGGCATCGAGATCGACACCGGCGCACGCACGTTCACGCCCGCCGTGCCGTCGAAGACCATCGAGTTCGTCGGCGACTCGATCACCGTCGGCCAGCAGTCGTCGAAGCAGGCGCTCACCGCGTACGGCTGGCTGACCGGCGAGAAGCTCAAGGTCGGCCACACCCAGATCGCGGTGGGCGGCGCGTGCCTGCACCCGGCGGCGGACGGCTGCCTGAGCATGCGGGAGGGCTTCCTGCGCACCGGCCTGGCACTGAACGCGCCCGCGTGGAACTTCAGCCGGTACAGGGCGAACGCCGTCGTGATCAACCTCGGCACGAACGACGTCGGCCACAGCGTGACCAAGGAGCAGTTCCGCTCCTCCTATGTCACTCTTCTCCGGCGTGCGCGGGAGAAATACCCGACCGCGGCGATCTTCGCCCTCACCACGTTCCGCAAGCGGTACGTCCCGGAGACCCAGGCGGCGGTGAAGGCGCTCACCGACGGCGGCGACCGCAACGTGCACTTCGTCGACACCCTGGGCTGGATCAACGAGGCCACCGACACGACGGACAACGTGCATCCCAACGACCAGGGTCACCGCAAGATCGCCGACCGGCTGGCGCCGATCGTGGCAGCCAGAATCTAAGCAGGTGCCTTCGCCAGCACCTCGATCTCGCCAAGAGTGAGGTACCCGGACGGGCGCGCGGTGAGGACGACTCGCACGGCGGTCGCCGGCGGCGATGGGTTCAGCACGACCTCGGTCCGCAGCGCGGTGACTTCGACGTCGCCGCTCGCGTCGACCCACGTGCCCTCGACCGTCCGCACCTGGACCTTGAGGCTCTGGGCGATACCGCCCTCGCCGTCGCGGTGAGAATGCACGGCCACCCGCGTGAGATCACGGGTTCCGGGCAACGAGAAGGTGATCGTGTCGGCAGGGTTCTTGGTGCCGGACCTCCAGTTCGACCATGCCTTCTCCTCCGTGACGCCGTTGCGCAGCCGTTCCGCGGAGTAGCCGGACTCGGTGTAGGTCGCCGCGACAGCAGCGTCCAGCGCCGCGTTCACCTCCACCGGCTCGGTCACCTGCACCACCGCCGTCGCGGCCACCGTGCTGCCGTCGACGACCTGGGCGCGGCCGGTCACCGTCACCGTCCCGACGTGGTCGAACTCCGCGGCGTCCCACACGACGGGGAGTTCGGCCCTGCCGCCTCGTTTACCCACACCTGTGACGGTGGCCGGCAGTTCGGGCCGCCCGCCGACGTAGGTCTTCGCGCGAGCGGGCAGTGTCGTGGCGATCGTGTCGACGGTGACCACGGCCAGCGCGGGCAGCTTGCGCCCGAGCACGTCCGTCGCCGTGCCGTGGACGCGCACGGTGCCGGGCTGTTGCCAGCGCCAGTCCGGCGGGAGGTTCCAGACCACGGGAACTGCGCCCCGTGCTCCGTCCGGGTACACCGGCGTCACGGTCTGCGGCAGCACGGGCCGAAGCTTGGGAACCGTGAACACAGCGGTGTCCTGAGTGCGCTGCACGGTCTCGTCGACCGGTGTCCAGCGCTGGTTCGCGCCTGATGTCGGGGTCTTCGCCGACACGGTCTCACCGGTCGCCTCGATCAGCGTGCCGGTGGCAGCGTTCACAAAAGTCCAGCTGCCGTCACCGGTCGTCGACATGATCCACTGAGCCGCGGTGTCCCTGGCCGACTGCAGCACGACGGCGTCACCCGATGCGGCCAGCCGGGTTCCGGTCACGGCGCTGACGATCTCGTACCGCTCGCGGTTTCCGTTGCCGTGTCCCAGTTTCCGCACCGCCCACAGCTGCCGTGCGCTTGTGGTGTCGGTCGTCCGCAGGACCGCTTTCGCCCAGTCGTCGGACGGCTGCAGGGACTTCCCGCCCGTGGCGATCCGGTACACGTGATCGGGCTGGACGAGCGCGGCGTCACCGGACACCCCCGCCACACCGTCGACGAGGAACGTGGTGACCGACTTCGCCGGCACCGTGACCGTCGCCGACTTCCCGGCCACCCGCACGGGCTTGCCTCGCACGAGGGCTCCGGACGCGTCGGTGACGACCGGGGTCACCTTGGCCAGCGGCGAGACGAGCCCGAACCGGGACAGGTCCAGCGTCACCGCACGGCCGGTGTTGCCGCTGTTGACGTGCACGACCGTCGCGTCCAGACCGGACCGCTTCACCGCGGCCACGCTCGACGGGTCGTCGGTCTTGACGAACCGGTCGCCCGGCCGGACGAAGTGGGTGAAGTTGCGGATGGTGTGGAACTTGGTGTTGGTCCTGATCGGACAGGACTCCAGCGTGTCGTCCGCCGTGCAGTCGAACGGGATGTGGATGCTGCCCCAGTTCTTGCCGGCGGCCGCCTGCGGGACGGTGTCCTCGATCGGTTGCCAGAACACCCAGGCGGACGGTTCGAGCTCGCGGATGTCCTCGAGCATCCTGGTCGCCATGCCCAGGCCGGGTTCCATGCTCGTGTAGTCGGTGGTGCCGTTGCCCCAGGTGCCCTCGACCTCGCTCATCCAGAGCTTCTCGTCGGCGCCCTTGGCGATGTCGCGGACGCTGGTGCGCTGGCCCGTGCCGTAGGTGTGCACGTTGAGCTGGTCGACCACGTCCCGCGCCGGGCCGTAGCCGTTCCAGTTGCGCACGAACGTGCCTGGGTTCGTCTCGTCCATCGCGGACACCTTCACCCGCGACCTCAGTTGGTCGAGCGCGCGGCGCGTGGCGAGCAGAACCTCTTGCTGCAACTCGGGTCCGGCGTGCGCGCCCTCCTGGCGTCCACCGGTCGGCTGGCCGTCAGGACCGATCTGCGTGCCCCAGTAGTTCGTGTTGGGCTCGTTCAACGGCGCGAGCGTGTCGAACTTGATGCCGTGCGCGCGTTCCATCTCCTGGGTCACGCGCGCCAGGTAGGTGGCGAAGTCCTCGACGCGGTCCCGGCGAATCTGGTCGGTGTTCGCGTCGAAGCCGCCGGAGACGTAGCCGCTGACGGTCTGGAACCACGGCGGTGAGTTGCTGAACGCCTCCCATTTCGTGACCTCGCGCTTGATCTGGTCGACCCACCAGCGCTGGTTGGCGTCCGCGGAGAAGTCCCAGTGGTCCGGGTTGTCCGGCTGCCACCAGTCCACATCGGCGCGCGTGGTGCCGGGAGGGGCTTTCCAGAAGCCCTCCATCGTCGCGCCCTTCTTCATGTAGTCCTTGCGGACGTCGGGCGCGTTGCCGCCGCCGATGTTGTACCGCGCGATGTTCAGGCGCAGTCCGTCCTCACCGAACAGCAGGTCGACGAGCTTGCGGCGGATCGGCTCCGGATAACCACCGGTGATGTTCGCGAACCACACCAGGCTGGTGCCCCAGCCCTCGAACTCCGGTTGCTGGTACGACGGGTCGACGCGAACGGTGACCCCGTTCTGCGGCAACGGGTCCGCGGCGGCCGGCGTGGCGAGACCGGCGGCGAGGAGGACGAGAACCAGCAGAAGTCGCGCCATGTCAGGCTCCCAGCCGGAAGTCGGCGACACGGATCGGCGACGGCGTGGTGCCGCTGGAGGTTTGCTGGTACTGCACCGACAGAATTCCCTGGGACGCGACGCGGGACGCGTCCACGTTCACCTCGCCGAACGCCCGCAGTGACGGGCGGTCGAACAACGTCGTCCAGTTCGTCCAGCCGCTCGCCTTGCTCGCCGCCACGATCTTCCCGCGCGGCAGCACGAGGTACGCGTTGTCGTCCCGGTCGAACACGATCTTCGTGCGCTGGGTGTGGTTCGGCGGGATCGGCACCTCCATCTTGGTCCACCTGCCGTCGGCTCCGCGGAAGACGTGGAAGGTGCGGCCGTACTGCGTGCGCTGCTGCGCGTAGTTCGACACGCACTGGGTGAACCGGCCGGGTACATAGCTGATCACGACGTGCGGCCGGCCCTGCGCGTCCACGGCCTGGCTCTCCTGGTTCATCAGGCCGTGGTTCGGGTCGAGCGGATCCGCCACCAGACCTGGCGAGTTGACGCTCACCCGCGCGCCACCGGTCGTGCCCACCACTGTTCCGGCACCGTTGCGCCACGTCCGGCCGCGGTCGTCGCTGTAGACGTAGCCGGTGTCGTGGTTGGTCAGCCCGCCCGCGTTGCACAGCACGCCGGTGTTGCCTTCACGCCAGGTAAAAGCGGCGTGCAACCGTCCACTTCGGTCATAGGTCAGGCCGTGCAGGTACATGTTGCGGGTCGTGGACACCACGCCGTTCGGGCCGGTGTACGAACCGGTGGCGGACGACCATCCGCCGAGCTTGCGCCACGTGCCGCCGGAGTACTCGGCCAGCTCGTTGACGCCGTTGCCGGAGCCACCGGTGCGGTAGCTGAACTGCAGTCTGCCTTCGGGTGTCACCACGAACTGCGGGTAGGTCATGGAACCGAGCTCGACGCCGCCGAGCGTACGCTGCACCGCACCGAACGCGGCGGCGTTCCACTGCTGGGCGCCGGTCGCGAGGCCGGGCTGGGACCGGAAGTAGAACAATCGTGTGTTGTGCGTGTCCAGCGCGACGTGGATCGTGTTGTCCTGCGGGGAGATTCCCAGCGAGATCACGTTGTGCGAATCGTTGGCGCTGAGCCGGTGCGGCAGCACCACGCTCTCCCACCGCGAGCTGCCCACGGTCCGCCGCGCCACCACGGCGTTGCGGCTCGCGGTGTACCAGGTGGCGTACTGACGTCCCTGGTAGGTCAGGATCGCGTCCTGCTGGAACGAGTTGTTGTTCACCACCCCGTCGTAGGACACGAAGTACAGCGCTGAAGGATCAAGCAGTGTGTCGGCCACGAGGCTCACCGCCGGTGCCGCCGCGGGCGCACCCAACGCGGTTCCCGACGACGCCAGCAGCACCGTCACCAAGCTCAGAACGATCCTCTTCACGGTTCCCCCGGCTGTCGCGGTTCGGCATGTTCCACGGAGCGTGAAGTCGAACAAAATCGAACGCAAGCCTTGAGTTGTTCGATAACACAATGCGCGCTGTGAACGGCGCGAACCTCGTGGCCTCTTGTCGCCCCTTCGCCCCGACTGTTCACTTGTGTTCAGTTCTGTCTGAACATGGAGGTTCAGCGTGCGGCGCGCGATTGTTCTTGCCACGGTGCTGTTAGTTGCGGTTGGTTCGACGACACCGATCGCCTCCGCAGTCGATCCACCTCCGGACGTGCACACCTACCTGGAGGATCCGCGCAAGATCGCCGAGGGCCAGGAGCCGCACCACGCATTGCTGCTCCCTCAGGCCGATGTCGCCTCGGCCGTCCGCGGCGACGAGCGCACCCCGTTCACGCAGTCGCTGGACGGCAAGTGGCGGATCTCCATGGCGGACAGGCCCGCCGACGTTCCGGCGCGGTTCTACGCCGACGACCACGACACGTCCGGCTGGCGCACCGTGACCGTGCCGCACACCTGGCAGACCGACGGCCTCGACCACCCGATCTTCCGCAACATCGCCACCGAGGTGCAGCCGGACGACCCGCCCCGCGTGCCCCGCGACGTGAACCCGACTGGTGCTTACGTCCGCGACTTCGACGTGCCCGCCGACTGGACGAAGCGCGCCACGTTCGTGCGCTTCGAGGGCGTGACGTCCGGCTACTTCGTGTGGGTCAACGGCACGTACATCGGCTACGACCAGGGCGGCTACACCCCGGCCGAGTTCGACATCTCCTCCGCGCTGCGACCGGGCCACAACAAGATCGCGGTCCAGGTGCACCGTTGGAGCGCCGGTTCCTACCTCGAGGACTACGACCAGTGGCGGTACTCGGGCATCTTCCGCTCGGTGTCGCTGTACTCGACGCCCGCCACGTTCATCCAGGACGTCACGCTCAGGACCGACCTCGACGCCACCTACACCGACGCGACCCTCACCGCGGACGTCGAGCTCGGCCACAAGCCCGGTGGCACCACCGGGACGCACCGCGTCACCGCCAGCCTGCGTGACTCCCGTGGCGCCGAAGTCGGTTCGGCGAGCCAGGAGACCGACGGCAGCACCGCCCGTCTCACCCTGCCGGTGCGCAACCCGGCCAAGTGGACCGACGAGACGCCGAACCTCTACACCGTCGTGCTGACGCTGACCGCGCCCGACGGCAAGATCACACACATCACCAGTGACACCACCGGTTTCCGCGAGATCGAGATCCGGAACAGGACGTTGCTGATCAACGGCAAGCGCGTGCTGTTCAAGGGCGTCAACCGCGCGGAGACAAACCCGGACCACGGCCGGCACGTCCCGCGTGCGGCGCAGGAACGCGACGTGGCGCTGATGGAGCAGCTCAACGTCAACGCCGTGCGCACCTCGCACTACCCGAGCGACCCGTACTTCTACGACCTCGCCGACAAGCACGGCATCTGGATCGGCGACGAGGTCGACATCGAGACCCACAACCACGAGAACTGCGCCCGGTGGTGCCAGGCCAACCAGCCGGAGTGGCGCGACACGTTCCTGGATCGCCTGATCGGCATGGTCGAGCGGGACAAGAACCACCCGAGCGTCTTCCTGTGGGACACCGGCAACGAGGCGGGGCTCGGCGCGCACCACTTCGAGATGGCGAAGTGGCTCAAGGCCAACGACCCGTCGCGGCCGATCTACCACCAGTCCAACAACCCCGACGGTGACGCGCCGTTCGCCGACATCTGGGGACCGCGCTACCCGTCGCCGGAGCGGTTCGCCGAGCAGGCGAAGAGCACGACCAAGCCGCTGATCTTCGGCGAGTACGCCCACGCGATGGGCAACAGCCTGGGCAACTTCCGGGAGTTCTGGGACATCATCCGGGCCAACCCGCAGACCCAGGGCGGCTTCATCTGGGACTGGGCCGAGCAGAACATCAAGCAGAAGACCCGCATCGCACCGGACAGTTCCGGCAACGACATCACGGCGCTGCTGTCCGGTGCGCCCAAGCTCGTCGACGGCCACCGCGGCAAGGCGCTGTCGCTGTCCGGGCTCGACGACTTCGTCGAGGTCTACCGCGACCGCAAGCTCGACATCACCGGCACGGCGCTGACGCTCGACGCCTGGGTCAAGCCCGGCAAGTGGACCGGCCAGTTCCCCATCATCGCCAAGGGCGACCACCAGTGGACGCTCAAGATGAAGGACGAGACCACGCTCGAGTTCTTCATCCACAGCGGCACGTGGCGCGCGGTGCAGGCGAAGGTGCCCGCCGACTTCTACGGCAAGTGGCACCGGGTCAGCGGTACGTACGACGGCACCGCGCTGCGGCTGTACATCGACGGCGCCGAGGTCGGCACCCTGCCGTTCACCGGCGCGATCGACTACTCGGCAGCGGACGTGAACATCGGCCGCGACTTCGAGATGTCGTGGAACGACCCGTCGACCGTCGGCTGGATGGCTCGCGGTGAGGTCGACGACGTCCGCGTCTACGACCGGGCGTTGCCGGCCGCCGAACTCGGCGTGTCCGCCGCCCCGGCCGGCGGCGCCGTGCTGGCGCTCGACTTCGACAGCGTGCAGGAACGTGGCACCCACTTCGCCTACGGGTCGACGCTGTCCGGTGTGGACGGTCTGATCGGCACGGACCGCAAGCCCCAGCCGGAGACCACGCAGATGGCGTGGGCACACCAGCCGATCCGGTTCGGCTACTCCGGCGGTGTGCTGTCGGTGACCAACGAACGCCAGTTCACCGGCACCGACGACCTCACCCTGCGCTGGCGCGTCACCGAAGGCTCGCGGGTGGTCAGGAGCGGTGAACAGCCGTTGCGGGTCGCCGCCGGATCGACCGCGCCGATCTCGCTGCCGGTGCCGGTCAACGACGCCGACCGGGAACGGTTCCTGACCGTCGAAACGGTCACGTCGTCGGCGGCACCGCTGCTCCCGGCCGGGCACGTGCTCGCGCACGACCAGTTCGCACTGGGCGGCAGCCGCGTTCCCGGTCTGGACAAGGCGCCGCTCGACTGGGCCGCCGTGTTCACCCACGAGGACGCCCAGAAGGTCACCGCCACCGCGGCGGGCGCCACCTACACGGTGGACAAGAAGTCCGGTGCGCTGACGTCCATCAAGTCGTGGGGCCGCGAGCTGCTTGCCAGCGGTCCAAAGCTCGACGCGTGGCGTGCGCCGATCAGCAACGAGACCTACACGTGGGGCCGCGCCGAGGGTGAGGACTGGCGCAAGGCCGGCCTGGACCGGCTGGAGACCACGGTGTCCGGTGTGCGGGTGGAGAAGGATGGGCACAAGACCACCAGGATCATCGTGGACAGCAAGGTGGCCGCGCCCGGTGTGAGCGGGGCGTGGTTCGACCAGACGATGGTCTACTCGGTCGACTCGGCCGGTGTGCTGCGACTCGGGCACCGCGTGACGCCGCAGGGTTCTATGCGGACGCTGCCGTACCTGCCCCGCATCGGTGTCCAGCTGTCCGTGCCCGACCGCTACTCCGAGTTCTCCTGGTACGGCCGGAAGGCGGAGAGCTACGTCGACCGCAAGGACGGCACGCCGATCGGGGTGCACTCCACCTCGGTGGCCGACCAGTACGTCGAGTACCACCGCCCGCAGGACCACGGCAACCACACCGACACCCGGTGGGCGTTGCTCACCGACGGACGCACGTCCGGTCTGCTGGTGTCGGGGGCTCGCGAGGTCAGCGTGACGCAGTACGACGACATCGAGCGCGCCGCGTACCCGTTCATGTTGCAGCGCAACAAGGGGTACTTCACGCTGCACGCCGACCACGCCGTGACAGGTGTCGGTGACACGCCGAACCCGGTGCGGCAGCGCAGCCAGGTCCGTCCTGACAGCACCTACGAGTACACGATCACCATGCGGCCGCTGACGTCGCAGGAAGCCAGGTCGGGCCTTCCGGCGGGGGCCTGACCGGTGGAGGTGGCCCCGGTGTTCGCCGGGGCCACCTCACTTTCACGCCCGTGTGCGTCCGATGTAGACGTTGCGGGCCCGGTACACGGTCTCCGCGGTCGGGCCAGGGCTGCCGGACGAGCCCTCCATCTGCATGTTGATGATCACCCAGAGCCGCTTGCCGACGAAGTTCCTCGCGGTGTGCTTGGCGATCCACTTGCCGTCGAGGTAGTAGTGGATGTCGACGTCGGTGCCGTTCACCTTGGTCATCCAGGCCCGGTAGGTGTGCCACGAGCCCGGCGACGAGACGGCGACGATCGAGCTCGACACGTCACTGGACGTCCGGAAGGTGTTGAACCAGTTCCGGTTGTCCCCCTTGAACTCCAGGATGTCGCTCTCCGGCGGCCAGCTGTTGACGCCGGTCAGCCAGAACGCGGGCCAGGTGCCGCGGGTAGACGGCGCCTGGAAGTCGCCCTTCACCTCCCAGTTCGGGAACTGGTCGTTCACCACGACGTGTTCCTTCGCGTGGATAGCGCCGGAGTGGTAGCGGATGGGCAGGTGCGGATCGGCCGTGCTGTTACCCTCGTCCCAGGAGATGCGCGTCGCCTTCACCGTCAGCACGCCGCCGGAGAGCGACACGTGGTTGTGGTCGCTGGAGCTCGCGTACATCCTGGCCGTGCCGTTGTGGTCGGAACCCCACGGGTAACGGTAGTTCCACTCCGACTCCAGCGCGCCGTAGCCGCTGAAGGAACCTGTCCCGATCACCTCTTCCCACGCCGCCGCGTTCGCGGGGGTCGTGGAAGCGGCGGTGAGGACGACGACGAGTGCGCCTGCTGCGATTCTCATCGCCTTACTGTCCTGGACAGACTCGTTGCCGCACAACAGTTCCGTCGATTCGACGGACGGTTCGATCGACGGTGTCAGTCGTGCGGTGAGCTGCCCTCAGCCGGGTCGTGGACGTCGAGCCGGCCGCACATCCCGAACCGCCTCGGGCCTTCCGCGCGGACCACGTGGACGTCCGCCTCCGCGAGGTGGCCGATGTCGCCGTCCCGCAACCGGTCCAACTGCTCACCGGTGCGTTCGGCCGACGCCAGCGCGCCGGTCCGCCACCGTTCCTCCCAATCGTCCAGAACGCCCTGCTTCAGCCGCACAGCCGAGCGGTAGAAGGCGTCCAGCGCCGCATCCTCGCCCGCCTCGACGCGTTGCCGCAGCTCCAGGAACCCTTCGAGGGCGAGGTCCCTGCGCCGCCGGGCGGACTCCTCGTCACCGGCCTGAGCGTGCGCGGCGTAGTTCCCGGCATCGGCCAGCACTTCGGCGGGAAAGGTGAACACCGCGTCCCCGGCCTCGGGCAGGCCGCTGTTCTGCATCACGACGATGATCCGCAGATCGCCGTCGTTGACCAGGCGGTGGATCGTGCCGGGCGTGAACCAGACGACGCCGCCCTCGCGCAGCGGCGTCTCGGCGAACCCGCGCCGGGTCAGGGTCTGGACGCTGCCCTGCCCGCCGATCACGTAGTAGCACTCCGAGCAGGCGAGGTGGACGTGCGGTGAACCACCGCACACCCCGTCCACCGTCGGCCAGTCGTACACCCGCAGGCCGGAGATGCCCACCCCGCCCGGAAACGGCGTCACCACGGATGTTCCTCCACATAGGATTCCAGTTGCGCGGCGTCCCACTCGCCGTTGGCCACGACGAGCCGGTAGCGCAGGTTCAGCGCGTCGCCCGGAGCCAGCTCCACCGTGTCGTGGAAGGCGAAGGACGGGTTGACCGCCGCGAACGGCGTGCTGCGCACGAACCAGTGTGTACCCATGTTGTCCGGGTGGTCCAGGAACAGCAGCGTCGACGAGCGATCCACCTCGTCGTGCCGGCCGACGAACGCGAGCCAGCGCGCTGTCCTGCCCATCATCTCCTGCCCGGCTCCCCCGTCCGCGGCGATCACAGTGCCCTCGGTGAACGAACGCGGGCCGCGCCAGAAGAACCCGGTGTAGCCGGCGAGCTCACGCCCGTTGGTGGTCGGGCTGCCGAACACCAGCGGCTCGGCACGCAGATTCGTCAGCGTGGTGGCGAACTCCAGCGTCCACGAGTCGTCCTCGACATCGCGCACCGCCATCGAACGCGTCTCACCGACCCAGCGTTCTCCCTCCTCGGTGAACCACGACAGCCGCTCGCCGATCCGGGAACCGTCGACCTCGAACTCCTCGTGCCGCATGGTTCCGACGTTCGACAGCGCCGCGTAGCCCCGGTCACGCACGTACGTGACGCCACCCCAGAAGTTCTCCCCCGACACGTCGGTCGCGGTCATCTGCACACCCTTGTGCCAGCGGTGGTCGTGCGGCCGGAACGCCGTCACCACGTCACCGGCGAGCGTGCGCACCGGGTGCAGGTAGGGTTTCGGCCCCTCGAACGCGGGCGTGGAGGGCCGGTAGACGTACCGGAAGAGCTCGACGTCGCCCACCGACACGGTGAGCACCTCGTCGTCCTGCCGCGTGATCACCGGGTGTTCACCCACGGGGCACCGATCCCTTCCATCGTCGCGTGGAACGGGCTGTCCGGGCCGATCTGGCCTGCCTTCACCACGGTGCCGGTGAACGCGGAGGCGTAGAGCGCCGCGATGAACTCCATCGTGTTCCTGGTGTCCGCGAGGGTCACCGGTGGCGTCTCGCCGCTGTCCAGCGCGTCCAGGAACGCCGCCAGCTGGCACCGGTGACCACTGACGATCCCCGACGGCTCCTCGCGCCAGCGCGTGACGATCTCGTCGTGGCCGGGCGCGGGAGTCACGGTCCAATGCGCGTCGGTGTAGCCGTAGAGGTGCTCGACCTCGACCGTGGCGCGTTCGAAGTCGAACCTCAGCTGCGACGTCTCCCTGGGCGACAGCACTGAGTTGATCACCGAGGCGACCGTGCCGTCGGCGAAGGTCACCAGTGCCATCGAGACGTCCTCGGTCTGCACGTCCCGCGCCTGCCGGACCGCCACCGCCCGGATCTCCTGCCAGGGTCCGAGGACCGACAGCAGGAGGTCGAACTGGTGGATGCCGTGGCCCATCGTCGGGCCGCCGCCCTCGCTCTCCCACGTCCCGCGCCACGGCATGTCGAAGTAGGCGTCGCCGCGGTACCAGAGCGTGTCGCACTTGGCGACGAACGACCTGCCGAACACGCCTTCGGAGACCAGCCGCCGCAGGCGTACCGCGGCCGGCCCGAAGCGGTGCTGGAACACGGTGGCGACGCGGCCGGTCGAAGCGCGTTCGGCCGCGATCAGCGTGTCGATCTCGCTCAGCGACAACGCCGGCGGCTTCTCCACCAGCACGTTCACGTTCGCGGCGAGGCAGTCCAGCGCCACCGGCACGTGATGGCGTGGTGGCGTGCACACGTGCACGACGTCCAGTTCTTCCGCCTCCAGCAACGCGGTGGCGGTGAGGTGCACGCGCGGCACACCCCACTCCGCGGCGAACGCCGAGGCGCGATCGGCGTCCACGTCCACCACCGCCACCAGTTCGACGCGCTCGCCCATCACCCGCAACGACTCGGCGTGGGCCGCCGCGATCGCCCCCGTGCCGACGATGGCCGCCCGCCTCACCGTGCGGCGTCCACTTCGGACTGGACTTCCCTGATGAACGCCGCCGCCGCGGTGTCGGGCGTGGTCCTGCCGAACAGGACGTCCTCGGTGTGCCGCTTGAGGATCGTGTCGAGCGTGCTGGCGCCGTTCGGCGTGATCCTCGGCGGATCGCTGACCGGAACGGTGTCGAGGTACTCCTTGGCGGCCTTGTCGGTGTCCTTGAGCTGCCCGGCGATCGCCTCGCGGATCTTCTGGTTGGCGGGCACGCCGCGTTCGGTCAGCAGGACCTTGGCCGCCTCGTCGTCGTTGGCGAGGAAGCTCACGAACGCCGCGGCCTCGGCCGGGTACTTCGACCTCGCGGACACCGACCAGAACATCGACGGCTTGTAGTAGGCGCCGGGCGAGGCGCCCTGGGTCTCGCCGGGCAGCCGCAGCAGCTTCAGCCTGGCGCCACTGGCGGCGGTCAGCGCGGTCAGCTGGGTGTTCCACCACAGGCCGAACACCGCGGTGCCGGTCGCGGTGGCCGACTGGTTCAGCCCGGCGGACGCCTTCTCGACGCTCACCGACGGCGGCGGCGCGACACCGGACTTGGACAGGTCGAGGATGTACTGCCAGTAGTCACGGGCGATCTCCTGCGGCAGCACGACCTTGGCGTCGGCGTCGAACATCGCCTTGCCCTGCTGCCGCGCCCGGATGCTCAGCCCGGCCGCGTCGTTGATGCCCGGCGACTGCACGCCGAACACCGCGCCGCCCCCGGCCTTCGACACCTGCTCGCCGATCTTCCTCAGGTCGTCCCACGACCACTTCGTGTCGTCGGGCACCGGGATGCCGTACTTCTCCAGCAGGTCGAGGTTGACCATGATCGAGTACATGCCGAGGCCGACCGGCAGCCCGTACTGCTTGCCGGCGATCGCACCGGTCGCGAGCGCCTTCTGGTCGAAGTTCGTGGTGTCCAGGTGCTTCTTGGCCTCGTTCAGGTCGAGCAGCGCGCCACGCTCGGCGTAGGAGGCGATGTAGAGCTCGTCCATCTGCATGATGTCGGGGGCGTCGTTGGCCGCCATGGTGGTGGCGAGGCTGTCCCAGTAACCGTTCCACTCCTTGAACTCACCTTTGACGGTGATGTTCGGGTGCTTGCGCTGGAACATCTCGATGACCTGCTGGGTGCGCTTGTGCCGGTCGTCCGCGCCCCACCAGGTGAAGCGCAGCGTGACCTTCTCGGTCGTGAGGTCGGCACCCGCCTCCGTTCCGGAACCACACGCCGCCAGCATGGACGCGGTCAGCGACAGCAGGACCGCCCACGCGGTCCCTCTGCGAACACCTCTGAGCATCAGCTTTCCTTTCGGCTACTTGCCACCGGTCGTCGCGATCCCCTTGACGAGGTACCGCTGGCCGACGAGGAAGGCGAGGAAGATCGGTAGGAGTGACACCACGCTCATCGCGAACTGCGAGCCCCACGAGGTGGCGACCGTCGAGTCCACGAACGAGCGCAGGGCGACGGGAACCGTGTACATGTCCGGGTCCGTCAGGTAGATCAGCTGGCTGAAGAAGTCGTTCCACGTCCAGATGAACGTGAAGATCGTGGTGGTGGCGAGCGCCGGTGTCATCAACGGCAGGATGATCTGGAGGAAGATCCGCGGGTGGCCGCAGCCGTCGATGCGCGCCGCCTCGTCGAGTTCGCGCGGCAGGCCGCGGATGAACTGCACCATCAGGAAGACGAAGAACGCGTCGGTGGCGAGGATCTTCGGCACGATCAGCGGCAGGAACGTGTTGACCCAGCCGATGTTCGAGAACAGCACGTACTGCGGCACGATGATCACGTGGATCGGCAGCATGATCGTGCCGAGCATGATGCCGAACCACCACCGCTTGCCGGTGAACTGCAGCCGGGCGAAGGCGTAGGCGGCCATCGAGCACGACACGAGGTTGCCGACGATGCAGCCGAGCACCAGGATCGCCGAGTTCAGCAGGTAGGTGCCGAACGACGGCGTGAGAGCGTTCCAGCCCTCGGTGTAGTTCTCGGTCTGGAGTCCGTCGAGGATCAGGCCGGGACTGCGGAAGATCTCGTCGCCCGGCCGCAACGAGCTCGCGATCATCCACAGCACCGGGTACAGCATCACGAACCCGATCAGGACCAGGCCGAGATGCTTGACCGGGGTGGCGAGCCTTCTAGTCGTCATAGAACACCCAGTACTTCGCCGCCCAGAAGTTGACCGCGGTGAACGCGGCGATGATCAGCAGCAGGAACCACGCCAGCGCCGACGCGTAACCCATGTCGAACCGGCTGAAACCCTGCTGGTACAGGTAGAGCGTGTAGAACATGGTCGAGTCGGACGGGCCGCCGGTGCCGCCGGAGACGACGAACGCCTGCGTGAACGACTGGAACGCGTGGATGATCTGCAGCACCAGGTTGAAGAACAGGATCGGCGAGAGCAGCGGCAGGGTGATCCGCCGGAACTGTGACCACCTGCTCGCCCCGTCGATCGCGGCGGCCTCGTAGTAGACCTCCGGGATCTGCCTCAGCCCGGCCAGAAAGATGATCATCGGCGAGCCGAACGTCCACACGTTCAGCACGATCAGCGTCGACAGCGCGGTGTCCGGGTCGGAGATCCAGCCCCTGCCCTCGACGCCGAAGAAGCCCAGCAACCGGTTCACCAGTCCGTCGGTGCCGAAGACCTGCGTCCACAGCACCGCGATCGCCACGCTCGACCCGAGCAGTGACGGCAGGTAGAACGCCGAGCGGTAGAACGCGAGCCCGCGCAGCCCGCGGTTGAGCAGCAGCGCGACGCCCAGCGCGCACGCCAGCTGCAGCGGCACGGAGACGAGCACGTAGGTGAACGTGACCCGCAGGGCGTTGTGCAGCCGGGAGTCGCTGAGGATGCGCAGGAAGTTGTCGAATCCGATGAACCTCGGCGGCTGGATCAGGTTGTACTTCGTGAAGCCCAGCGCGAAGGACGCGATCACCGGGCCGATCGTGACGAGGAGCAGTCCGGCGAACCAGGGCGCGAGGAACCAGAACGCGGCTCTGTTGTCACTTTTCCGTACCTGGACGCCACCTCGGCGCAGTTGACGCAGTTCGTCTAGAGCGCTCATCGACCCCCGACCTCGCCGTGTGGAAAACGCTTTCCGGAGTCTGCATCGGTGCCTGATGAGCGTCAAGCAAGCTGTCGAATGCCGTCGAACGACCGTGTCGAACGGCGTCGAACAGCAGAGGTTTCGAAACCATGGCGGCAGTTGACAACGTTCCACCGCGGTCGCTGAAGCTGTTGCGCCCCAGCGCAAAACCTCACCCAGCGCCAGCGAGTCCCTACTCCACCGCGCACTTCACACCGTTGAACGAGAACGCGGCGGGCGGGACCGGACGGCCGCGGGAGTTGCCGTTGAAGCCGAACTGCACCGACTTGCCCGCCTCGATCTGCCGGTTGTAGCTCGTGTTCGCGGCGCTCACAATCGACCCGTACTGCCTGCCGGACGCGTCCCACATCTCGCGGACGCTCTCGCCGTTCGAGAAGGCCCACTGCAGCGACCAGCCGTTCACCGCGGCGGTACCGGTGTTACGCACGGTCACGCTCGCCTGGAACCCGCCCTGCCACTGGCCGGTGATCCGGTAGGAGACGGCACAGGCCTTCGCCGGAGGCGGCGGGGTCGTGGTCGTGGGAGGCGGTGGTGGCGGCGCGGGGGTCGTGGTCGTCGTGGTGGGGGCGGGTTTCGAGGTGTCGGAACCCTCGCAGGGCGGGCCCCACAGCCCTCGCCTGGCCGCGGACGCCTCGTCCCGGGCGTTGATCAGCGGCCCGCTCTCGACACCCTCGGGTTTCAGGGCGCCCTGCTGCACGGCGAGCACGGCGTAGTCGGTGCCGTTCTCCAGTTCCAGGTCCACCACGCCGATCTCCAGTCCGGTGAACCTGACGGAGCTCGCCAGCAGGGTCGACCTGGCGAAGGAGAGCGAGGCCTGCGCGAAGCACGCCTTCGGTTCCGCCAGCGACGCGACGCGGACTATCGTGCCGTCGGCGAACTCGACGGTCCGCGCGTCGATCACGTCCCGCACGACGGTGAGCACGTCCTGCGGCGGCACCACCTCGTTGACCAGCGTCGGCGGTTTCAGCGGGGACTGGGGCGATGACGACGGTGCCGGGGGTTCCGCTGAGCACGCGCCCGTGAGCAGCAACAACATCACCAGCAGGTGCTTGCGCGCCACCGTCATTCTCCCCCGACAGGCTGTCTCGTGTGGACGACAGTACTCACCCGAGCCACAACCCGATCCAGGCGACGACGAGCAGGAACGCCACCATGCCCGCGAAGTGCCACGGCGCCAGGTCGAGGCTCCTGCGCACACCACCGCCATCGGACGGCGCCGGGTGCGGCCGGTGCTGCTCGATGGCCTCCCGGATCCGGGACTGCACCCGGCTGCCCCGCAACGAGCTGGCCGCGGAGAAGGCGCCGACGGCGACGTTGATCCGCTGCCCCGAGGTCGTGACGAGGGCGACCTCCCGCGTCGCCTCGACCGACGCGAGCTCGGCCCACGGCACCCAGTACCTGCGGAACCAGTTCACGACCAGCACACCCGAGTCGTGGACCTCCACCACCGAGTGCGCGCCGACCATCCACATGAACCACGTGAGCGGCGCCATGATCGCGATGAACTCCAGCTGGTGCCCGAACCCGTTGCCGGGGAACGGGTTGAGCAGCACGTACGTGCTCGTGCCGAGCGCGCCCAGCGTCACGACCCAGCTGAAGGTGCTGTCGAACTTCCTGCGCAGCACCACCGCTGCCCTGCCCCGGTTCATGGGCACACCCTAGTGGCGTGACCCGGAACGTCGGCGAGGTAATCCACGCTCAGCAGGACACCTCGCGGCGCCGCCCCCACGCCCCCGTACAACCAGTACGAGAACGTGGGGGCGACACCACGATGCACCCGTCTGACCCCGAATTCCCCCGGCAACGTTCCACAACCGCACGGAGATCGGGTGGGCGTCGCGCGCGATGAACGCGCTGTCGAGCTCGGCGCGCAGTACGGGCAGGTAGACCGAGCCCGCGATCGCGAAGCTCGGGCCGGTGAGCACCAGCACCTCCAGGTCCAGCACGTTCGCCAGCGTGCGCGCGGCGGCCGCGAAGTACCGGGCCGACCGTTCGAGCAACGCGACCGCACGGGTGTTGCCCTGCCGGGCCGCCCTGCTGATCGCCGCGAAGTCCGCCGCGACCGGCGTGGCCGCGCGGGTCCGGCCTCCGACGAGGCCCGCCGCGCGACTCAGCGCCCGGTCGGCCCGCGCCTGCTCCACGACCGCGGCGGGACCGGCCAGCACCTCCAGGCACCCACGCGCGCCGCACCGGCACCACGGGCCGTCGATGTCGAGGCAGGTGTGGCCGATCTCGCCGGTGTGACCGCTCGGGCCCCGGTAGGTGGCGCCGCCGAGTACGACGCCGGCGCCGACATCCGTTCCCATGAACAGCGCGGCGAACGTCGACGTCGCGCCGACGCCGCCGGACCAGTGCTCGCCGATCGCCGCCGCCGTCGCGTCGTTGTCGAGCACCACCGGCAGGCCCGTCGCCCGCTCGAGCGCACGGCCGAACTCGTGGTGCTCCGACGGACGTGCCGCCACGAGTCCCAGCCCGAGGATTCGATCGCGTTCGACGCCGACGCTGTCGATCAGCGCGCCGACCTCGCGAGCCACCCTGGCGACCACGACCGCCGGCTCGTCGGCGGCCGCGCCAGGGCGCGAGATCCTGGCGACGACCGCTCCGCCGAGGTTCGTCAGGACGTAGGTGATCCGCGCGTCGTCGAGGTGCACGCCGACGGCGTAGCGCGCGAAGTGGTTGAGCTGCAACATGACCCGGCGCTTGCCGCCGGTCGACTCGGCGTGCCCGGTCTCGGCCACCAGCCCCTCGTCGATCAGGCCGCGCACGACGGTGGAGATCGTGCCGCCGGTCAGGCCGGTGGCGTTGACCAGGCCGACGCGGCTGATCATGCCCGCCGCCCTGACCAGGTCCAGCACGGCCGCCCTGGTGCTGGCGTGGGTTACCCGCGCCGGTCCGCTCACAGCACTCCTCCGTCGAACGACGAACTTGATCCATCGACAACCTCGGATCAGTAAAGCATCCCGAGGCGTTGACTTTCTTTGTTTAGTCACTGAAGAATCCTCGCCGCGAACCACCCAGCCTCGGGAGGATCAACGATGTTCCTGCACAAGCGGCTCTGCGCATTAGGTCTCGCGGTCCTCGTCGCGGCCACTGCTGCCTGCTCCGGCTCCAGTGGCGCGGGCCGGCCACGCGACACGCTCGTCGTCTACACCGGGCAGGCCGGCGACTTCCAGCTGAACTTCAACCCGTACGCACCCACCCAGATCGAGGGGCCCGGAACGATCTACGAACCGCTGTTCTTCTTCAACATCGCGAAGGACGGACCGCCGAAGCCCGTGCTCGGCACCGAGTTCGGGTGGAACGCGGACGGCACGGAGCTGTCCGTCACCCTGAGAGACGACGTGACCTGGTCCGACGGCGAGAAGTTCACCGCCGAGGACGTCAAGTTCACGTTCGACATGGTCGCGAAGACCCCAGCGGTCAACAAGACCGGCTTCAAGGGGACGACGACCGCGGTCGACGACACGCACGTGGTCATCAAGTTCCCCGAACCGTCCTACATGGACGGACCTCAGGTGCTGGGCCAGCTGTGGATCATGCCCGAGCACGTCTGGAAGAACTACCCGACGCCGGCGACCGAGGTGAACGCGAACCCGGTCGGCACCGGTCCGTTCCAGCTCGGCGAGTTCAAGGCGCAGTCGTTCACCCTCAAGGCGAACCCGAAGTACTGGGGCGGCGAGCCGGCGGTGAAGCAGGTCCGCTACCTGTCGCTGTCGGGCAACCAGGCGGGCGTCGACGCGCTCAAGGCCGGTTCGATCGACTGGCAGACCGGCCCGGTCCCGGACGTCAAGGACGTCGAGAAGAACTACCCCGGCTACCGGGCGGTCACGTTGCCGCTCAACCAGGTCGCGCTGTTCACGTGCTCCGACGCGCGGCTCGGCTGCCAGGGGCCGCAGACCGATCCGGCCGTGCGCAGGGCGATCTACCACGGGATGAACCGCACCCAGATCAACTCGCTGGCCTTCCAGAACACCGGCAGCGAGATGTCCCCCGGCTTCACGCTGCAGCCGCGCGACACGGCGTTGCTGTCGGACAAGCTGACCGACCGCATGGCGCCGATGAACGCCGACGTCGCCAAGGCCACCGAGCTGCTCACGTCCGCCGGGTACGTCAAGGGTGCGGACGGCATCTACGCCAAGGACGGCAAACCGCTGGCACTGACCGTGAAGGTGGTCGCCGGCTGGACCGACTACATCACCGCGCTGGAGACCCTGAGCCAGCAGCTGCTCCAGATCGGCGTCAAGATCACGCCGCAGCAGCTGTCGTGGAACGAGTGGGCCGACGCGCGCGGCCGCGGCCAGTTCGAGCTGCTGATCGACTCGGTCGAGCAGGGTCCGGCGCCGGACCCGTACTACACCTACAGCTACTTCTTCTCGACCGCGACCACCGCACCGGTCGGGCAGGCCGCCAACCCGAACTTCGCCCGGTTCAGCAACCCGGTCGTGGACGCGGCGCTGGCCGAGCTCAAGAAGACCGACCGCGGCGACCCCGCGCGGCAGGCGCACTACGACACCATCCAGGTCGAGCTCGAGAAGTCCATGCCGTACATCCCGGTGCTGACCGGCGGTGTGCCGAACGTGTACAACGACAAGGCGTTCACCGGCTGGCCGACGAAGGACGACCTCTACGCGTTCCCCGCCGTGTGGAAGCGGCCGGACGCCTCGCAGGTGTACGCGAAGCTCAAGCCCGCCGGGTCCTGACGATGGGCTACCACCTGCGCAAGGTCGCCTTCTACCTGGTGGCACTGTGGGCGGCGGTGACGCTGAACTTCGTCATCCCGCGGCTGTTGCCTGGCAACCCGGTGGACATCCTGATGGCCAAGCTCCAGCAGCGCGGCGGGTCCGTCGACCCCGCCGCCCGGCAGGCCTACGAGACGTTGCTCGGCACCGGCGGGCGCGACTCGTTCGCCCAGGAGTACCTGGCGTACCTGAGGAACCTGCTGCGTGGGGACCTCGGGGTGTCGGTCAGCGCGTTCCCGGCGAAGGTCACCGACGTGATCGGCGACTCGCTGCCGTGGACGATCGTGCTCGTCGGGCTCGCGACCCTGATCTCGTTCGTGCTCGGGGTCGGGCTCGGCGCGCTCGTCGGCTGGAAGCGCGGCACCTGGCTCGACTCGCTGGTGCCCGCGACCACGATGCTGTCCGCGGTGCCGTACTTCTGGCTGGCACTGATCCTGGTCGCGCTGCTCTCGTCGGGGCTCGGCTGGTTCCCGCTCAACGGCGGCTACGACGTGGTCCTGGATCCTGGCTGGAGCGCGGAGTTCCTCGGTTCGGCGCTCTACCACGGCACGCTGCCCGCGCTGACGATCGTGCTCTCCTCGGTCGGCAGCTGGTTGCTCGGCATGCGCAACATGATGGTGTCGGCCATGTCGGAGGACTACGTGCTTACCGCGCGGGCCAAGGGCCTGACCGGCAGCCGGGTCATGGTCCGGTACGCGGCGCGCAACGCCGTGCTGCCCTCCGTCGCCGGGTTCGCGATCTCACTCGGGTTCGTCGTGTCCGGGTCGATCGTCACCGAGCAGGTCTTCTCCTACCCCGGCATCGGCTCGAAGCTCCTGCAGGCCGTGCAGAACAACGACTACGCGCTCATGCAGGGGATCTTCCTGGTGATCACGATCGCGGTGCTCGGCGCGAACCTCGTCGTCGACCTGCTGTACGGGTTGATCGACGCCCGCACGAGGGATCGGAGCACGGTGTCATGACCTGGTCGGGAAAACTCGCCGCAGGGCTCGGCCTTGCGGGTCTGATCGTCCTCTTCGGACTCGTCGGTCCGCTGCTCACCGGTGATCCCGCCACGATCAGGGACATCGGGCTCACCCCGCCCGGCGACGGGTACCTGCTGGGCACCACGGTCACCGGCCAGGACGTGCTCGCCCAGCTCACCCACGCCACCCGAGGATCGTTGTGGATCGGCGTGCTCGTCGGGGTCATGGCGACGGTGCTGTCCGGTGTCTTCGGCATCGTCGGCGCGTACGCGGGCGGTGTCGTGGACGAGGCGTTCTCGTTGTTCTCCAACGTGATGCTGGTGATCCCCGGCCTGCCGCTGGTGATCGTCGTCGCCGGGTTCGTGCCCGCCGACCAGCGCGGTACGTGGACGATCTCGCTGGTGCTCGCGATCACCGGGTGGGCGGCGGCCGCCCGAGTGCTGCGCGCGCAAACGTTGTCGTTGCGCAACAGGGACTACGTGGCCGCCGCACGGGTGTCCGGCGAGAAGACGTGGCGGGTGATCTGCGTGGAGATCCTGCCGAACCTGTTGCCTATCCTGGCCTCCCAGTTCGTGTTCGCCGTCATCCTCGCGATCCTGAGCGAGGCGGGCCTGTCGTTCCTCGGGCTCGGGGCAGCCGACTCCTCAACGCTCGGCACGATGCTCTACTACGCGCAGAACGGCTTCGCGCTGCAACGCGAGGCGTGGTGGTGGTTCGTCCCGCCGGGGTTGGTCATCGCTCTGTTCGGCGGCGCGCTCGCCCTCGTCAACTTCAGCATCGACGAGATCATCAACCCCGCGCTGCGCGAACGGGTCCGGCGCCGGCGTGACGTCGTGGCCACCACACCCGTGGTCGCGGCCGAGGACGAGGACGTGGTGCTGACGGTCAGCGACCTCAACGTCGTCTACCAGGGCACCACACCCGTGCACGCCGTCAAGAACGTGTCACTCACGTTGCGGCGCGGCGAGATCCTCGGACTGGCGGGCGAGTCCGGCTGCGGCAAGACCACCCTCGCCTACGCGATCAACCGCCTGCACCGGCCGCCGGCCGAGGTCACCTCGGGGTCGGTCGTGTTCGACGGCGTCGACGTACTGGCGCTGGGCCCGGAGGAGCTCCGCGCGTTCCGGTGGGTCAGGCTGTCCATGGTCTTCCAGGGCGCCATGAACTCCCTGAACCCGGTCACCCCGATCCGCGCGCAACTGCAGGACGTCCTGCGCACGCACCGCCCGGCGATGTCCACTTCGGACCGTGAGGCCCGGTGTGCGGAGGTGCTCCGGCTCGTCGGCGTCGATCCGGCCCGGCTCGGCTCCTACCCGCACGAGCTGTCCGGCGGCATGCGGCAACGCGTGATGATCGCCATGGCGTTGCTGCTCGAACCGCAGGTCATGATCATGGACGAGCCCACCACCGCTCTCGACGTGCTGGTGCAGCGCGAGATCCTCAACGAGATCAAGCGGCTGCGCGACGAGCTGCGGTTCGCGGTCGTGTTCATCACGCACGACCTGCCGTTGTTGCTGGAGCTGAGCGACCGGATCGCGGTCATGCGCGAGGGCGAGGTCGTCGAGTACGCGACGGCGGAGGAGATGTACCTGCGGCCACAGCACCCCTACACGCGGCAGCTGCTCGCGTCGTTCCCCAGTCTGACCGGCGAGCGAGGAGCCCTGATCCGATGACCACGCTCGAAGTCCGCGACCTCACCAAGACATTCCACCGGCACCGCGCGGTCGACGGTGTCTCCTTCACGCTCACCGCCGGCCGGACCGTCGCGCTGGTCGGCGAGTCCGGGTCGGGCAAGTCGACGATCGCGCGGATGATCGCCCGCCTGGTCCGTCCCACCTCCGGCGAGATCACGCTGACCGGCCAGGGCGGCGAACCCGTGGCGCGGCGGGCGTACCGCGACCACGTGCAGATGATCTTCCAGGACCCGTTCGCCTCGCTCAACCCGTTCCACACCGTCGAACACCACCTCGCCCGGCCGCTTGTCCTGCACGGGCGCTCGCGTGCGGAGGTGCCTCACCTGCTGGAGCGCGTGAGCCTCACCCCGGACCTCGCCCGCCGCCGGCCGCACGAGCTGTCCGGCGGGCAGCGGCAACGGGTGGCGATAGCCCGCGCACTCGCACCGGGCGCGAAGGTGATCATCGCCGACGAACCGGTGTCCATGCTGGACGTCTCGATCCGGCTCGGCGTGCTCAAGCTGCTCGACCGGCTGCAACGCGAGGAGGACCTCGCGGTCCTCTACATCACGCACGACCTGGCCACCGCCCGGCACTTCTCCGACGAGGTCCTGGTGATGCACCGGGGCCGCATCGTCGAACGAGGGCCCGGCGACGACGTGCTCCTACGTCCGCAGGACCCGTACACCCGGCAGCTCGCCGCCGCCGCGCCCGATCCGGAAGCCCGTTTCCGACAAGGAGGACAGCCTTGATCCGCCAGTACCTGCACGACGGCTGGCAGCTGACCGCGGCCACGAACGAGGTGCCGGACAACATCCGGGGCCGCACGGTGCCCGCCGCGGTGCCCGGCAGCACCCACCTCGACCTGCTCGCGTCCGGGCTGATCACCGACCCGTTCCTCGACCGGGCGGAGGAGGAGCTCGCCTGGATGCACCGTGCGGACTGGCGCTACAGCACCACCTTCCTCGCTGCCACGGCCAGGCCCGGACAACGGGCCGACCTCGTGTTCGACGGCCTCGACACCGTCGCCACCGTCGAGCTGAACGGGCATGTGGCCGGGCAGACGGCGAACATGCACCGCGGCTACCGGTTCGACGTCCGCGAGTTCCTGGTGGACGGCGGCAACGACCTGACGGTGTCGTTCTCGTCGGCGCTCGCGCACGCCGAGAAGGTCGAGGCCGCTCTCGGCAGCCGGCCGCACGTCAACGCGCACCCGTTCAACATGGTGCGCAAGATGGCGTGCAGCTTCGGCTGGGACTGGGGTCCGGACCTGCAGACCGCGGGCATCTGGCGGCCGGTGCGGCTGGAGCGCTGGCACACCGCGCGCCTGGCCCGAGTTCGCCCGATCGTCACCGTCGCCGGCACGACCGGGCAGGTCGAGCTGCACGTCGACATCGAGTGGACGCCGGACGCCGCCGAGAACCTGACACTGCTGATCACCCTGGGCGCGCACAAGCGCACCGTCATCGTCCCGGCCGGTCAGACGACCGTGGTCGCCCGCGTGGACGTGCCCGGCGCCGAGCTCTGGTGGCCGGCCGGACACGGCGAACAACCGCTCTACAACCTGGACGTCGTGCTGCGCGGCGAGTCCGAGCGGCTCGACAGCACGGCCAAGCGGATCGGGTTCCGCACGATCACCGTCGACACGACCCCGGACGAGCACGGCACGCCGTTCACCGTCGTCGTGAACGACAGGCCGCTCTTCGTCAAGGGCGCCAACTGGATCCCCGACGACCACTTCCTCACCAGGATCACCCGTGAGCGGCTGGTGCGGCGGGTGGACCAGGCCGTGGCCGCGCACGTCAACCTGCTGCGGGTGTGGGGCGGCGGGATCTACGAGTCCGACGACTTCTACGACGTCTGCGACGAGCGCGGAGTCCTGGTGTGGCAGGACTTCCCGCTCGCGTGCGCCGCGTACCCGGAGGAGGAGCCGATCCGCGGTGAGCTGGAGGCCGAGGCACGCGAGAACGTCGCGCGCCTGATGTCCCACGCCTCGCTGGCGTTGTGGAACGGCGGCAACGAGAACCTCTGGGGGTTCGCCGACTGGGGCTGGCCCGAGCAGCTGGACGGCCGGACGTGGGGCCTCGGTCACTACGACGAGCTGCTGCCCGGCATCGTGGCCGAACTCGACCCGACCCGGTTCTACTGCCCCGGCAGCCCGTACAGCCCGGTGGACGGCTTGCACCCCAACGACGAGGACCACGGCACGCGCCACGACTGGCACGTCTGGAACGAGGCCGGCTACGAGCACTACCGCGACCACGTGCCGCGGTTCTGCTCGGAGTTCGGGTTCCAGGGCCCGCCGGCGTGGGCCACGCTCACCCGCTGGATCCACGACCGGCCGCTGACCCCGGACTCGCCGAGCTTCCTGGCGCACCAGAAGGCCGAGGACGGCAACGGGAAGCTCGCGCGCGGACTGGCGGCGCGCCTGCCCTTGCCGGCGCGGTTCGAGGACTGGCACTGGGCGACGCAGCTCAACCAGGCGCGGGCGGTGGGCTTCGGCATCGAGCACTTCCGCTCGTGGTGGCCGCGCACGGCCGGTGCGATCGTGTGGCAGCTCAACGACTGCTGGCCGGTCACGTCCTGGGCGGCGATCGACAGCGAGGAACGGCTCAAACCGCTGTGGTACGGGCTGCGCCACGCCTACGCGCCCCGGCTCCTCACCTTCCAGCCGCGCGGCGACCGGCTCGTGCTCGTCGCGGTCAACGACCACGACGAGCCGTGGGACGCGCACCTCACCCTTGATCGGCAGACGTTCCGGGGGGTCACGTTGCACCTGACTAGACTGCGCCGGACGGTGCCGCCCCGCTCGGTCCTCTGCCTGGACCTGGAGGACGCGCTGCTACAGCCGGCGAACGACGACGCGGAGGTAATGGTGGCGACCACCGCCGAAGCCCGCGCGATCCTGCCGTTCCGGGAGGACGTCGAACTCGCGTACGACCCGAGTCCCCTTACCGCGCAGGCACAAGCCGTGCGCGGCGGGTACGAGGTCGAGGTGCGGGCCGGCTCGTTCGCACGGGACGTCGCCGTCCTGGCCGACCGGGTGGCGCCGGACGCGGTCGTGGACGACTCGCTCGTGCCGTTGCTGGCCGGAGAGGTGCGCGTGTTCCACATCCGCACGGACGCCGTCGTCGACCCGGCTGCCTTCACCGATCCGCTGGTCCTGCGCTGTGCCAACGACCTCCGTGCGGTGCCCGATGTCCGGTGAACCGACGGGCGCGGTGGGCCTGGTGCTCGCGAGGCCCGCACGCCTGCTCGGGGTCGAGCCGTTCTTCATGGAGTTCATCGCGGGCATAGAGGAACGGCTCGCCGAGCGCGACCTGTCCGTTCTGCTGCACATCGTGGCGGACCACGAGGCCGAGATCGCCGCCTACCGCCGCTGGGCGAGCCGCGGCCTGGTGGACGCCGTCGTGGTGGTGAACCCGGTGGCGGACGACCCGCGCCCGGCCGTGCTCGCGGAGATCGCACTGCCCGCGGTGGTCGTCGGCGACGATCCCCGGCTGCCCTCGGTCCGCACCGACCACGCCGGGCCGGTCGCCGAGGCGCTCGGGCACCTGCTCGACCTGGGGCACCGGCGGATCGCCAGGGTCACCGGCCCCTCGGCGTTGCTGCACACGCGGGCCCGCACGGACGCGCTGCTGGCCGGATGCGCACGGGCGGGCGTCGACCCGATGATCGTCGAGGGCGACTACTCCGAGGAGGCGGGCGCCAAGCTCACTACCGCGCTCCTGAGCGGGCCGGAGCCGCCCACCGCGATCCTCTACGACAACGACGTGATGGCCGTGGCGGGACTCGCCGCGGCCGCCGCGCTCGGTGTCGCGGTGCCGGACCGGCTCAGCCTGGTGGCGTGGGACGACTCGACGCTGTGCCGGCTCGCCTCCCCCGCCCTCACGACCATGAGCGTCGACGTCCACCAGTTCGGCGTGTCGGTGGCGGAGTCGGTGCTGGAGCGGATCGACGGCGGCCCGGTCACGCCGCGCTGGTCGCCGACCGCCCGCTACCTGGCGCGCGGCACGACGGCCCCCGCGTCCACTTAGGACACGTCCGTCCCTGAGGACACCACGGCACCGGTGGCAGACAGGCGGTGTGAACGCTAACAGATCTGGGCCGAACACAGCATGAGAGATGCTTTCAGTCGCGACATTGCTCAAAGTTAACGCTCACATTGAGCGTTGACCTCTCGGCAACCTCGTGGCTACATTCCGTTGCAGCGCCGCGACCGCAGTTTCGCCGAGCGACTGGAGCATCCTCATGTCCTCATCGTTGAGTCGACGCAGGCTCTTCCAAGCCGCGGGCGTGGCCGCCATCGCGACCACGGCACCGTCACTGGTGGCGGGGTCAGCGCAGGCGGCCTCGGTACCGCCTGTGCGCGCCGACGCCGGCGTGTCGGCCCACCCGTTCGACCTGTCCGAGGTCCGGCTGACACAGGGCCGGTGGCTGGACAACCAGAACCGGACGCTGTCCTACCTGCGTTTCGTCGACGTCGACCGGCTGCTCTACAACTTCCGCGCCAACCACCGGCTGTCCACGAACGGCGCCGCCGCGCTGGGCGGATGGGAGGCGCCGGACTTCCCGTTCCGCACGCACAGCCAGGGGCACTTCCTCACGGCCTGGGCGCAGGCGTGGGCGGTCCTGGGCGACACGACGTGCCGGGACAGGGCGAACCACATGGTCGCGGAACTGGCCAAGTGCCAGGCGAACAACGCGGCGGCCGGCTTCAACACCGGGTACCTCTCGGGCTTCCCCGAGTCGGACTTCGACGCGCTGGAGAACGGCTCCCCCAAGTCCGTCTCGTACTACTCGCTGCACAAGACCCTCGCGGGGCTGCTGGACGTGTGGCGCCACATCGGCAACACCCAGGCGCGCGACGTGCTGCTGCGCTTCGCCGGATGGGTCGACTGGCGCACGGCCCGGCTGTCCTACAGCAGGATGCAGTCCGTTCTGGGCACCGAGTTCGGCGGGATGAACGCCGTGCTCGCCGATCTCTACCAGCAGACGGGCGACTCCCGCTGGCTGACGGCGGCCCAGCGGTTCGACCACGCCGCCGTGTTCGACCCGCTCGCGTCCGGCCAGGACCGCCTCAACGGCCTGCACGCCAACACCCAGGTGCCGAAGTGGATCGGCGCGGCACGTGAGTACAAGGCGACGGGGACCACCCGCTACCGCGACATCGCCCTCAACGCCTGGAACATCACCATCGGCGCGCACACCTACGCCATCGGCGGCAACAGCCAGGCAGAGCACTTCCGCGCACCCAACGCCATCGCCGCCTACCTGAGCACCGATACGTGCGAGGCATGCAACACCTACAACATGCTCAGGCTGACGCGCGAACTGTGGCTGACCGACCCCGGCCGGGCGGCCTACTTCGACTACTACGAGCGCGCCCTGCTCAACCACCTGATCGGCCAGCAGAACCCGGCGGACCCTCACGGCCACACCTGCTACTTCACCGGGCTCAATCCCGGTCACCGGCGCGGCGACACCGGCCCGGCGTGGGGCGGCGGTCACTGGAGCACGGACTACGGCACGTTCTGGTGCTGCCAGGGCACCGGACTGGAGACCAACACCAAGCTCGCCGACTCGATCTACTTCTTCAGCGGCAGCACCCTGACCGTGAACCTGTACGCGCCGTCGGTGCTGACGTGGTCGTCCCGGCGCATCACCGTCACCCAGACCACGAGCTACCCGGCGAGCGACACCACGACGCTCACCGTCACCGGCAACGCGGCCGGTTCGTGGACGATGCGGTTGCGCATCCCCGCCTGGACCACGGGCGCGACCGTCAGCGTCAACGGCGTGGCGCAGAACGTGACCACGACGCCCGGCACCTACGCGACCCTGACACGCTCGTGGACGTCCGGCGACGTAGTAGCGCTGCGGCTGCCGATGCGCGTGATCGCCCAGCCCGCCAACGACAACGCCGGTGTCGTCGCGCTGACCTACGGCCCGGCGGTGCTCGCGGGCAACTACGGCAACACCAAGCCCTCCGGGCTGCCGTCACTGGACATCGGCTCCGTCACGCGCACCAGCACCTCGTCGCTGGCGTTCACCGCGACGGCGAACGGGACGCGGATCAACCTCGGGCCGTTCCACGACGCCCACGGCTTCAACTACAACGTCTACTGGAGCACCGGCGGCGCCACCGCGAGCCACCGGCTGGTCAACGCGGGCACCGGCATGGTGCTGGGCATCCAGAACATGTCCACAGTGGATGGCGGCCTCGCCGTGCAGTGGCACGACAGCGGAACCGCCGACCACGACTGGCAGATCGTCACCGACGGGTCCGACGTGCGGCTGCGCAACGTCCACAGCGGCAAGGTCCTCGGTGTGGAGAACATGTCCACGGCCGACAACGCCCGCGTCCTGCAGTGGTCCGACAACGGAACCGCCGACCACAGGTGGACGTTCGTCCCCGGCGGCGACGGCACCTACAAGATCCGCAACGCCCACAGCGGAAAGCTGCTCGGCGTCCTCGACGGCTCCACCACCGCGGGTGCGCAGGTCGTGCAGGACTCGGACAACGGCACCGCGGACAACCGCTGGCGCCTGGTCGCGAACTGAACGCGTGGTGCGTGTCCCCGGTGGTTTCCGGGACACGCACCACGTCGGTTCTCAGCCGAAGTTCACGTCACTGCACCACATGTACGCCTGGTCCAGGTGTGAGGCCTGCCAGATCGTGAACACCACGTGGTGGCCGCGGTACGCGCCGGAGGTCTGGACGTCGAACCTGATGTCCTTGGCCGGAGCGAACCTGCCGGTCTGCGTGATGAAGTCGAGGTTGCCCCAGCCCAGTCTCTGGGTGGCCGGGTCGAACCCGTTCTTGCTGATGTAGACGCGCAGGTAGTCGGCTCCGTGACTGGCCTGGTCGTACAGGTGCATCGAGAAGCTGCTGCCCAGGTTGGTGGTCTTCCACCGGCCGGGCGTGTTCAGGGAGTTGTTGCGCGTCAGGGCGTTGCTGCAGAGCTGTCCGTCCGGAGTGGCCGCCTGGAAGTTCCCGCGGAGGCCGTCCCGCAGCGCGCTCATCCAGTTCCACATGGTGTCGGCGTTGGCCTGGAAGGCCTGCCAGCACATGGGATCCTGTTGCTGCATGGCCGGGTTCGTGTGCTGGCTGCCCCACGTCTGCCAGCACTGGTAGGCGCGGGTGGCCGGACCGACGATCGTGCCGTGGGCCGACGCCGTGGGCGTCCAGAGGAACGTGCAGACCAGCACGCTGACGACGAGCGCGATCAAGCCCCGCCGTCTGGTGAGCGACCCGAAGGTGCTGCGCTTGCGCATGAATGAGCCTCCGATCTCCGATGATCGACGTTCAAACAGCAGCGGCGGATTGGGAGCGCTCCCAGGCCATCAACCCTACAGATAACGCTGAGAGATCACAAGAGTACGCGGAGTGATCACGGGGATCGGCCTGGCCTTGCCGGCGAATCCATCAAGCGAACGCCACCGGGCGCACTTAGCGTCGGGGCATGTCCCTGATCTTCTCCAGCGTCGTCGACGCTCCCCTCGACGAGGTGTTCGCCTGGCACGCGCGGCCGGGCGCCATCCACCGGCTCTCGCCGCCGTGGCAGCCGGTGGGGGTCGTGAGCGAGGCGAGCACCCTCGACGGTGGTCGTGCCGTGCTGGGGTTGCCGCTCGGACTGCGCTGGGGTGCGCGGCACACCGGCTTCGAGCCGCCGCACCGGTTCGTCGACGAGCTGGACTCCGCGCCGCTGAGCTGGGCGCTGAAGTGGCGGCACATCCACGAGTTCGCGGCGGAGGGCGAGCGGACGAGGATGACCGACCGCGTGGAGACGCCGGTTCCCGGTGCGCTGCTGCGGTCGATGTTCGCCTACCGGCACCGCCAGCTCGCCGCCGACCTGGCGGCCCAGGCCTCCGCGCGGAAGGCGGGCGACCGGCCGCTCACGGTGGCGATCACCGGTGGCAGCGGGTTCGTGGGCACGGCACTGTGGTCGTTCCTGAGCACGGCGGGCCACCGGGTGGTGAAGCTGGTCCGCCGCTCCCCCGCCGCTGTGGACGAGCGACGCTGGGATCCCGGTCACCCGGCGCCCGATCTTCTGTCCGATGTGGACGCTGTGGTGCACCTGGCGGGCGCGTCGATCGCGGGCAGGTTCACCGACGCGCACCGGCGGGCGATCCGTTCGTCCAGGATCGGACCGACCAGAGCACTCGCCGAGCTTGCCTCCGCCACCGGTGTGCCGGTGTTCGTCAGCGCGTCCGCGATCGGCTTCTACGGCGCCGACCGCGGCAACGAGGAGCTCACCGAGGACAGCGAGCGGGGCGAGGGCTTCCTCGCGGACGTGGTCGCCGACTGGGAGGCCGCGACCGCACCGGCCGCGTCGGCCGGCGTGCGGGTGGTGAACGTTCGCACCGGACTGGTCCAGTCCCCCGACGGCGGCACGCTGCGACTCTTCCACCCGCTGTTCGCCGCCGGGCTGGGCGGGCGGCTCGGTGACGGGCGAATGTGGCAGTCGTGGATCGGCATGGACGACCTGGTCGACGTCTACCACCGCGCGCTCTACGACAACGAGCTCAGCGGACCGGTCAACGCCGTCGCCCCCGACGCCGTGCGCAACAGCACCTACGCCGCCACGCTCGCGAAGGTGCTGCGCCGGCCCGCGCTGCTGCCGGTGCCGTTGTCCGGGCCGCGGCTCCTGCTGGGTGAGCAGGGCGCGCGCGAGCTCGCCGAGGCGAGTCAGCTGGTCCGGCCCGCCGCGCTGGCCAAGGCCGGGCACCGGTTCCGGTATCCGGACCTGGAACCGGCACTGCGGCACGTGCTGGGCCGCGTGCGTTAGTTGACTCGACACACCGAACAAGGCAAGGGGGATGCCCGAGTGCGACTGAGGTTGAACGACTTCATGGACCCGGAGCTGGCGCGGCACGTCGAGGAGGCCCAGGCCGAGAACACCCGCAGGGGAAGCAGAAGGGGCCCGGCCAACGCCGGTGAACTGGGGGAGATGAGGCCCGCCACGCTCGGCGGTTCGACGACGGTCGAGGCGAACGGCCGGCGGGTGCCCGTCAGGATCCACGAGCCGGCAGGCCGTCCGAACGGCGTCTACCTCCACTTCCACGGCGGCGGCTTCTACCTGGGTGTCACGGCGCAGGACGACGAACGCGACCGGCGGCTCGCGGACGCGCTCGGCATCGTGGTCGTCGGCGTCGAGTACCGGCTCGCTCCGGAGCACCCGTGGCCGGCCGCGCCCGACGACGCCGAGACGGCGGCGCGGTGGCTGATCGAGCACGCCGAGGAACGCTTCGGCACCCGCCGGATGGTCATCGGCGGCTTCTCGGCGGGCGCCACCCTCGCCGTGACGACGCTGCTCCGGCTGCGCGACCACCCGTTCGCCGGCGCGGCACTCCAGTTCGGCACGTACGACCTGAGCGGCCTCACCCCCGCCGGGCGGCTGATCGCGGACGAGTACTTCATCGAGGCCTACGCGGGACAGGCGCCCGACCGCACCGTCCCGGACATCTCACCGGTCTACGGCGACCTGCGCGGTCTGCCGCCGCTGCTGATGGTCGTCGGAGCCCTGGACGTCCTGCTGGAGGACAACCTGGCGATGGCGGCACGGGTGGCGGCGGTGGGCGAGGTGGACCTGCGGGTCTACCCGGAGTCCCGGCACGGCTTCACCAACCGCGACACGACGATCGCCCGGACGGCACGCCACGACATCGAGCAGTGGATCGCCGCGCGCGCGATCGAGGTAAGGGTGCCCTGACCGACCAGGCCGGGCGGGAGCTAACGTAGCCCGTCGTGAGCATGGTCGTGGAGCAACGCGTGCCCGAGGCCGCGCCCGGGGAGAGTCCGCACCGGCGGCGCCGGCTCGGGCTGGCGGGTCTGCTGGTGCTGCTCGCCGTGACGGCGGTGCTGTCGCTGGTGATCGGCGCGCGGTCGCTCACCCCGGCCGAGGTGTGGCAGGGGTTGTTCGGCGATCCCGGCGACGACCAGCGGCTCGTCGAGATCACGCTGATCGTGCAGACGCTGCGCGTGCCGCGGACGGTGCTCGCGATCGTGGCGGGCATCGGGCTCGGCGTCGCGGGCGCGTTGATCCAGGGGCACACCCGCAACCCCATCGCGGACACCGGACTCCTCGGCGTCAACTCCGGGGCGTCGTTCGCCGTGGTGCTCTCGGTCTACCTGTTCGGCCTGCAGAACCCGGTCCAGTACATGTGGTTCGCGTTCCTCGGGGCCGGGGTGGCGGGCGTGGTGGTGTTCGGGCTCTCGAGCCTCGGGCGCGGCGCGGGCAACCCCCTCACGCTCGCGCTGGCCGGGCAGGGCGTCACGGTGTTCCTGGCCGCGATGACGACCGCGGTCGCGCTGGGCGACAAGCAGACGCTCGACGTGCTGCGGTTCTGGAACGCGGGTTCGGTGCAGGGCGTCGGGTTCGACGTGATCATGGTCGCGGCGATCTTCATCGGTGTCGGCCTCGTGCTGGCGCTGATCAACCTGCCCGTGATCAACCTGCTCAACCTCGGTGACGACGTCGCGCGCGGCCTCGGCGTGAACATCGTGGCCGGCCGCACCGTCGGCGTCCTGGCCGTCACGCTGCTCGCGGGCGCGGCCACGGCGGCGTGCGGGCCGATCGCGTTCCTCGGCCTGATGGTCGCGCACGTCGCGCGGTGGTTCACCGGGCCGGACTACCGCTGGCTGGTGCCGTACGCGGGGTTGCTCGGCGCGGGCGTGCTGCTGCTCGGCGACATCGCGGGCCGGCTTGTCGTGCGTCCCGCCGAACTGCAGGCCGGCATCGTCATCGCACTCATCGGCGCCCCGTTCTTCGCGGTGCTGGTCTGGCTCGGGAAGTTCAGGCAGACATGACCATCGCACCGGAAGCACCCGAAATGCACCGCGGCCTGCGCGTCGGCGGCTGGTCCTGGGTCTGGCGGCCGTGGTCGGTGCTCGTCACGGTCGTGCTGGCCGCGCTGACGTTCCTGATCTTCTGCGTGTCGATCGCGGTCGGCGACTTCACCATCGAACTGCCCGCCGTGTTCAGGACGCTCATCGGGCAGGGCGAGCGGGTCGACGAGTTCGTGATCATGGATCTGCGGATGCCGCGATCTCTCGTCGGTCTCATCGCCGGGGTCGCGCTCGGCATCTCCGGCGCGCTGACCCAGTCGATCGCCCGCAACGCGCTGGCCAGCCCGGACGTGCTCGGCATCACCGGCGGCGCCAGCGCCACGGCGGTCTTCGTCGTGACGGCCGGCGGCGGCACGGCGATCGGCAGCGCCGTCGGGCTTTCCACGGCCGCGCTCACCGGCGGGCTGCTGACCGGCCTGCTCGTCTACTTCATGGCGTGGAAGAAGGGCATCGACGGGTTCCGGCTGATCCTCATCGGTGTCTCGGTCAACGCGGTCATGCAGGCGCTCACGACGTGGATCCTGGTGCTCGCCGACATCCGCGATGTGGCCCGCGCGCAGCGGTGGCTCGTCGGTTCGCTCGACTCGCGGTCGTGGACCGAGGTGTGGGCGTCGCTCTGGATCATGGCCGCGCTGGTCGTCGTCGTGCTGGTCGTCGCGTTCCAGATGCAGCCCATGCACTTCGGTGACGACGTCGCCGCGGGGCTCGGTGTGCGCTACTCGGCTGTGCGCGCGGTGCTCCTCCTCTGCGCGGTGCTGTTGGCCGGTGTCGCGGTCTCCGCCGCAGGTCCGGTGCCGTTCGTGGCACTGGTCGCGCCGCAGATCACCATGCGGCTGTTGCGCTCCCCCGTGCCGCCGGTGATGGCGTCGGGGCTCTTCGGCGCGCTGCTGCTGATCGGGTCGGACCTGATCGCGCGGACCTTGCTGCCCAACGACCTGCCCGTCGGCGTCGTCACGGCGATCATCGGTGGTCCGTTCCTCGTCTACCTGCTGGTGCGCTCGAACCTCCGACGCGCGGCCTGAGGTAAGCCTGCATTAAGTAAGGTTGACCTATGACCGCGCTGCGCAACGATGCCGCCCGACTGGGGGCCGAGGGCGTCACGGTCGGGTACGCCGACCGGGTCGTGCTCGACAACCTGGACGTCGCCATCCCGGCCGGGGTGATCACCACGGTCATCGGACCCAACGGCTGCGGCAAGTCGACGTTGCTGCGGACGCTGTCCCGGTTGCTCAAACCGCGCCAGGGCACGGTGCTGCTCGACGGCGGCGACATCGCGCGGCTGAAGACCAAGGACATCGCGAAGCGGATGGGCCTGCTCCCGCAGACCCCGATCGCGCCGGAGGGACTCACGGTCGCCGACCTGGTCGCCCGCGGCCGGCACCCGCACCAGAGCTGGGTGCGCCAGTGGTCGAGCGACGACGCGGACATCGTCGCCAGGGCGTTGCACATGACGGGCGTGGCCGATCTCGCCCACCGTCCGGTCGACTCGCTCTCGGGCGGCCAGCGGCAGCG
Organism: Lentzea albidocapillata; assembly: GCF_000719115.1. GTDB lineage: Bacteria > Actinomycetota > Actinomycetes > Mycobacteriales > Pseudonocardiaceae > Lentzea > Lentzea albidocapillata. Next base: position 153,835 of record NZ_JOEA01000014.1, read on the forward strand.
GGTGTGGATCTCCATGACGCTCGCGCAGGGCACCGATCTGCTGCTGCTGGACGAACCGACGACCTATCTCGACCTCGCGCACGCGATCGACGTGATCGACCTCGTCGACGACCTCCACGAGGGCGGCTGCACGATCGTCATGGTCCTGCACGATCTGAACCTGGCCGTTCGGTACAGCGACAACCTGATCGTGATGAAGTCGGGATCAATCGTCGCGCAGGGGCATCCGAGCGAAGTGATCACGAGCGAGTTGTTGCTGGACACGTTCGGTCTGCAGGCGAAAGTCATCGACGATCCCGTCAGCGAGCGTCCATTGATCGTCCCTATCGGCCGGACACACGTGGTATCGAAGAGTGACCAAGACCTAAGTTAGCCTGCCCTAACCGGGTGATAAGGTTCGGCTGTCCTAATTTCCCCCGCCGCGTGGGCAGCGAAGAACGAGGTGCCGAATGGGCCAGAGAACGACCATGACCTGGAAGCGACTGACCGCTGTGGCAGCAGCCGTGGTGGTCGGTGCCAGCGTCCTCGCCGGGTGCGGTTCTTCCACGCCTGCCACGACCCCGGGCGCGGGCAACGCCTCCGGTGGCACGTTCCCGACCAAGGTCGAGCACTTCTTCGGCACGACGGAGATCAAGGAAGCGCCCAAGCGCGTCGTCTCCGTCGGCTACACCGACGAACAGACGCTGCTCGCGCTGGGCGTCGTCCCGGTCGGCATGGTCGACCAGTACCCGAACCCCGAGGGCAAGAAGCCCGACATCAACACCCAGTGGCCGTGGGTGAAGGACAAGTGGGGTTCGGCCACGCCCGAGGTCATCATGAAGAACGGCGACACCGAGCCGAACTTCGAGAAGATCGCCGAGCTCCGCCCGGACCTGATCGTCGCCGTCTACTCCGAGGCGACCCAGGAGTGGTACGACAAGCTCAGCAAGATCGCCCCGACGGTCGGCCGCACCAAGGAGGAGAAGGAGCCCTTCTCCGCCAAGTGGCAGGACAACGCGCTGCAGGTCGCGAAGGCGATCGGCAAGGCTGACGAGGGCGCCAAGGCCATCAAGGCGATCGACGACAAGCTCGCCGAGGCCAAGAAGGCGAACCCGGCCTGGGCGAACGAGACCGCGGTCGTCGCGTCCTGGTACAAGGACGCCATCGGGCCGTTCGCCACGACCGACGTGCGCGGACAGGTCCTCTCCGGCATCGGTTTCAAGGGCAACACGAAGGTCGACGAGCTCGCGGCCGGCAAGTTCTTCGTGTCGCTGTCCCCCGAGCGCATCGACGTGATGAACGTCGACCGCATCTTCATCATCAACGACGAGGCGGACCTGAAGGCGCTCAAGGGTTTCGAGCTCTTCAACAACCTGCCCGCGGTCAAGGCCGGCAAGGTCCACTACATCCTCGACGGCGAGGGCCCGGCCATCGGTGCCGCGATCTCGCAGGCGACCCTCGCGTCCATGCCGTACGCGGTGGACGAGCTCGTGAAGGCCGCCAAGTCCGTCGGCTGATCCAGTGGTGTGGCTCGGAACGTCGGCGAGGTAATCCACGCTCAGCAGGGCACCTCGCGGCGTCTGACCGCGAATTCCCCGGCAACCTTCCGACCCACACCACTAGTTCTGACACAACAGTTCCAGCGAAAGGCCTCCCCTCGTGACCACGAGCGTCTCCGGCGCGCCGGCGAAGATCCTGCGCACGGCGTCCGGGCGGGAGGCTTCTCGCTGGGTGTACGACCACTGCCGTTCCGCCCCCGGTCTGCCGATCGCCACCGTGCTGGCGACGGTGGCCGGGGCGGTGCTGCAGATCGTCCCGGTGTTCCTGCTGGGCACCGTCGTGGACGGGGTCGTGCAGGGCCGCGACGCGTCGATCCTCTGGACGATCGGCATCGCGACGGTCGTCTCGGCACTGGCCGGCGCGGCCATGACCGCGGTCTCGACCTACCTCGTCGGCCGGGTGGGCGCGGACATGCTGGCGCGCCTGCGGGAAGGCGCGGTCCGCGCGGTGCTCGGGATGCCCAGCGCGCGCATCGAGGAAGTCGGCCGCGGTGACGTGCTCTCCCGCGTGGGTGACGACGTCGCCGTCATCTCCAAGGGTTTCCGCACGGCGATCCCGACGATCTTCTCCGCGGTGGTCCTGGTCGTCATCGCCACCGGCGGCATGTTCGGGCTCGACTGGCGGCTCGGTCTCGCCGGCGCCTGCGCGCTGCCCGCCTACTGGCTGGCGTTGCGCTGGTACCTGCCGCGGTCGCAGCCGCTCTACCGCGCCCGTTCCGAGGCCCAGGCCGATCGCGCGCAGGCGTTGATCAGCGGCCTCGACGGCATTGCGACCGTGCGTGCCTACCGCCTGGAGAACGCGTTCCGGGACAAGGTGACCGCCGAATCGTGGCGGGTGCGCAACATCGGCATCGACGTCTTCCGGTTCTTCGGCCGGTTCATCGGACGCGAGAACCGCGCCGAGTTCATCGGGCTCGGGCTGATCATCGTCGTCGGCTACCTCCTGGTGACCAACGGGCAGTCGTCGCTGGGCCAGGTCTCCGTCGCGGCCCTGTTGTTCCACAAGTTGTTCGTACCGCTCGGCCTGATCATGGCCTTCTTCGACGAGGCGCAGAAATCCGGCGCGGGGCTGACGCGTCTGGTCGGCGTGACCACCGAATCCGACGGTGACGAACTCGTGCGCAGCGCGGTGGCCGTCGATCCCGACGCACGGCCACTTCCGGTGTCGGTGCGCGGGCTTTCCTTCCGCTACCCCGAATCCGAGCACGACGTGCTGCGGGACGTCGACCTGGAGATCCCGGCGGGAACGTCGCTGGCGCTCGTCGGCGCGACCGGCGCGGGCAAGACGACGCTGGCGGCGCTGGTCGCCGGGACCGGCACGCCGCTGACCGGATCCGTGCACATCGGCGAGTCCGACCTGGCCGGTCTGGACGAGGCGGGAGCCCGCGCGCTCGTCAGCATCCTGACCCAGGAAGCGCACGTGTTCGCCGGTCCACTGGCCGAGGATCTCCGTTTGGCCGCACCGGATGCGACCGACGACGAGCTGATGGACGCGTTGCGGACCGTGGGCGCGGATTCGTGGGTCGAAGCGTTGCCGCAGGGCCTGCGGACCGATGTCGGCGAGGGCGGCGAACGACTCGACGTGACCAAGGTCGCCCAGATCGCGCTGGCCCGCCTGGTGCTCGGCCGCTCCCCCGTCGTCGTGCTGGACGAGTCGACGGCCGAGGCCGGCAGCCAGGGTGCCGCCGCGCTGGAACGAGCCGCGCTCGCGGCGTGCCGGGGCCGCACCACACTCCTGGTCGCGCACCGCCTGACCCAGGCCATCGCGGCGGACCGGATCGCCGTTCTCGACGCGGGTCGCGTGCTGGAACACGGAACTCACGAAGAACTTGTCGCGCGTGACGGGCGTTACGCTGCCCTTTGGGCCGCTTGGCGATTCGGAACCTCAAGTACTTAGGTTAGGCTTCCTTCACCGATCGTGAAGGGATGGCTGAGTCGTCGATGGAACAGATGGCCGAGCACGACGTACTTCTTTCGACCGCCCGGATCGCCTCCGTCCGGCGCCGTGCCGGTGAGTACCCGCAGCGGACCATCGCCGTCGCGAGTGCCGTCGCCCTGAACCACTGGGCCATTCCCGGTTTCGCGGTCGACGGGTTCGAGCTCACCCCCGCGACGTTGTTCAGCGACGTGCTCGTGTGGGCCGACAAGGGCCAGAACTCCGATGTCGCCGAACGGCCCGACGGCTGGGCGATCCCCTTGCCGAACGGCGTCGACCTGGCTGCGGCGCAACGGGTCCTGGGCGACCTGGCCGAGTTCCCCAACCGCGCCATCGGCACCCTGACGTCCCGGACGGCCGACGACCGGCTCGCGGACCTGGCCCGCTGGAACGACAACGAGTTCCCGCGCGACCGGCCGAGCATCGTCGAGCTGTTCCGCGAGCAGGCCCGGCAACGCCCGGACGCCGTCGCGATCAACGACGGCGACCGCGCGTTCACCTACGGCGAGGCGCTGGCCCGGTCCAACCAGCTCGCCCGCCACCTGATCGCCCGCGGTCTCACCACCGAACAGGTCGTCGGCATCTCGCTGCCCCGCTCGGCCGAGATGGTGATCAGCCTGCTCGCCGTGCTGCAGGCGGGGGCCGCGTTCGTGCCGCTCGATCCGCAGTGGCCGGTTTCCCGCCGCGAGTCCGTCATCACCGACGCGCAGGTCGTCCTGCTTCTGGGCGCCGGTCAGGAGAACGAGCCCGAAGCAGTCGCGGTCGACCTGGACGACTGGGGGTTCGGCGAGCACTCCGCCGATCCCACCGATGTCACGATCCGCGGCGCGCAGCTGGCGTACGTGATGTTCACGTCCGGCTCGACCGGCCGCCCCAAGGGCGCCATGATCCGGCACGAGGCGATCAGCGAACGCCTGCTGTGGCAGGTCGACCAGATCCTCCACTTCGGACACTCCGACGCGTCGCTGTTCAAGGCGCCGCTGTCGTTCGACATCTCCATCAACGAGATCTTCCTGCCGCTGGTGTGCGGCGGCCGGACCGTTGTGGTGCGGTCCGGTGGTGAACGCGATCCGCACCACCTGCTGCACACGATCGACCGCCACCGCGTGACGTTCGTGTACCTGGTGTCGTCGATGCTGGACGTGCTGCTGAACATCGCGGGCGACGGCGAACTCGCCAGCCTGCGGCACGTGTGGTGCGGCGGCGAGGTGCTCACGCCCGAGCTGTACGAACGGTTCCGCACGCGGCTCGACATCCCGATGTACCACGGCTACGGCCCGGCCGAGGCCACGATCGGCGTCTCGCACGTGATCTACCGCGGCGAGGCCGAGCGGCTGTCGACGTCGATCGGCAAGGCCAACCCCAACACCGACCTGTACGTGCTGGACGACGAGCTGCGGCCATGCCCGGTCGGCGTCGGCGGTGAGCTCTACATCGGCGGATTCCTGCTGGGGCGCGGTTATGTGAACGCTCCGGGGCTGACGGCGTCGCGGTTCGTCGCGAACCCGTTCGCCACCGACGGTTCGCGCCTCTACCGGACCGGCGACCTGGCGCGGTTCGCGCCGGACGGTTCGCTCGACTTCCTCGGCCGCGTCGACAACCAGGTCAAGATCCGCGGCATGCGGCTGGAGCTGGAGGACGTCGAGGTCGCGCTCGCCGAGCACCCCGCGGTCCGCCACACCTGTGTCGTGGTGCGCAAGAACTCCGCCGGTGGCAACTACCTCGTCGGGTACGTCGTGCCGTCGGACGAGGGCCTGACCTCGGACGCCGTGAAGCAGTGGGCGACCGGGCACCTCGTCGAGTACATGGTGCCCACGCACATCGTGGTGATGAGCGAGTTCCCGTTGACCGCCAACGGAAAGCTCGACCGCCGCGCGCTGCCCGAGCCCGTGGTGGAGACCGGTCCGGTGACCGCCGCCGCCACCGACGACGAGGCCGTGATCTGCGCGGCCGTCGCCTCGGTGCTGCGGGTCGAGCAGGTCGGCGCGGACCAGGACTTCTTCGAGCTGGGCGGCGACAGCATCCTCGCGATCTCGTTGCTCAGCGCGTTGCGCGCGGAAGGCGTGTTCGTCACCGCCACTCAGATCTTCGTCAACCGCACGCCGCGCGCGCTCGCCGCCGTCGCGTCCCGTGATGGTGCTTCGACTGTCGACCACGACGACGTGCCGACCGGCCCGGTGGCTGGTCTGCCGATCGTGCAGTGGCTCGGCGAGACGACGGACGCGATCGACGGGTTCGTGCAGTCGGTCGTGCTCAACACCCCGGCCGAGCTGACTCCAGAGGCGCTCACCCAGATCCTGAACGCGCTGGTCGAGCGGCACGACATGTTGCGCGCCAAGCTGGTCCGGGGCTCGAGCTGGTCGTTCGACATCCCCGCGGACGGGCCTGTGCTGTGGGAGGAGAGCGACGCGCCGCTGGAGGAGTGCGTCGCCGCGGCCACCGGGGGACTCGACCCGGACGCGGGCATCATGCTGCGCGCGGTGTGGCGGCCGCAGGCCCGGCAGCTCGTGCTCGTGATCCACCACGTCGTGATCGACGGTGTCTCGTGGCGCATCCTGTTCGACGACCTCGCGCTGGCGTGGCAGCAGATCTCCTCCGGTACGGCCGTGGAACTCCGCCCCGTCGGCACATCGTTCCGGCGCTGGACCCAGTTGCTGGAGCAGGCCTCGTTCTCGGCCGACCGCGCGTACTACGAGCGCGCACTGCCGGGCGTGGACCAGTTGCTCGGCCGGCGTGAGCTGACTGACGCCGACGTGGTCGCGGGTGAGCAGGTCCGCACCGTGACGGTCGGTTCCCGGGCCACCGCGGCGTTGCTGAGCGACGTGCCGGCGTTGTTCCACGCAGGAGTCAACGACGTGCTGCTGACCGGTCTCGCGGTCGCGCTGGCCCGGTGGCGGCGTGACAACGGTCAGGACCAGACGTTCGCGCACGTCGAACTCGAGGGCCACGGCCGCGAAGGCCGGTTCGTGCCGCGCGACCCCGATCTGTCGCGCACGGTCGGCTGGTTCACGACGTTGTTCCCGGTGACGGTGGACCCGGTCGACGTCGACGACCTCGGTACGGCTCTCAAGCGCGTCAAGGAAGACCTCGCTCGGGTGCCGAGCAACGGCGTCTCCTACGGTGCTCTGAAGTACCTGCGCGACGAGCGGTTCGACGCGTCGCGCCCGCAGGTGCTGTTCAACTACCTCGGCCGGTTCGCCGGCGGCACGACCGGGGACTGGCAGCTCGCGGAGAACGCCGGGCAGCTCGGCGAGAAGCGCGATCCGGCGATGCGGCTGCCGCGCGCCCTGGAGTTCAACGCCTCCGCCGAACCCGGTGCCGACGGCGAACTCGAACTGGTCACCGTCCTGTCGTGGCCGTCCGGGGTCTTCACCGACTCCGACATCGCCAGGATCGGCGAGTACTTCGTCGCCGCGCTCGAAGGCCTGGCGGAGATCACCGCCGGTGGCCACTCCCCCAGCGACTTCCCGTTGCTGCCGCTCACCCAGGCCGACGTCGACGCGCTGGACTCCCCGGCGTTGCGCGAGATCCTGCCGCTGACGCCGTTGCAGGAAGGCCTGTACTTCCACTCCATCTTCGACGACGACTCCGCGCACCGCTACGTCGAGCAGCAGCTGCTGACGCTGACCGGCGCCGTCGACGCCAAGCGGCTCGAGGAAGCGGCGACGCGGGTGTTCGACCTGTTCCCGAACCTGGCCGCGCGGTTCACGAGCCTCGCCGACGGCCGGGTCGTGTCGGTACTGGAGTCGGGTGTGCGGCCGGTGTTCACCACGGTGAACGGCCAGGGCATGTCCGACGAGGAGATCGGCGCGCTCGCCGAACGCGACCGCGTCGCCGGGTTCGACCTCGCCACCGGACCGCTGATGCGCTACACGCTGGTGCTCACCGCGCCACAGCGGTACGTGCTGATCCAGACCGTGCACCACATCATCGCCGACGGCTGGTCGGTGCCGCCGATGCTGCGCGCACTGCTGGCCGAGTACGACGCGCCGGGTTCGGTGCACGTGCGCGGCAGCTACTCCGGCTACGTGCGGTGGCTCGTCGAGAGCGACGCCGCCGAGAGCGACCGCGTCTGGGCGCACGAACTGGAAGGCCTGACCGGACCGTCGATCACCGTGCCGGAGCACCTGCCGTCCGAGCGGTTCGCCGACATGGCCCTGGACGCACCGTCCGATGTGGACGAACGACTGCGGGCGGCCGGGGTGTCGCTCAGCGTCGCCGTGCACAGCGCGTGGGCCGTGACACTCGGCGGGATCCTGGGCAGTCAGGACGTCGTGTTCGGCTCGACGGTGTCGGGCCGTGACGCCGACGTGCCCGGCATCGACGAGCTCGTCGGCCTGTTCATCAACACCATTCCCGTGCGCGCCAGGTGGTCCGGCGACACGACCGCCCGCGAACTGCTGGACGCGATGCGCGAGCACCAGACAGCGGTGTTGCCGCACCAGCACGTGTCGCTGACCAGGATCGGCCGACTCGTAGGCGCCGGTTCGCTCTTCGACACGCTCGTGGTGTTCGACGTCGCGACCGACGTGACCTCGTTGCGCAGCGACTCGTTCGGCATCGCGGACGTCGTCAACGAGGGCGCGCCGCACTACCCGCTGACCCTGGTGGTCGCACGCCGGCACGACGGCTCGCTGTGGTTCAACCTGGTGCACGACACCGCGGTCGTCCGCCCGGCGGGTGCCCGCCGGATCGTGGAGACCTTCGCCGGCACCCTCACCGCGCTGCTGGCCGGAGAGAGCGTTCCCGTGCCGCGGAGCGTCGAGGGTGCTGTGGTCGAGCCCGCCACGCTGGCCGGCCTCGTCGACGCGGCCGCGGATCGTGCACCCGACGCGCGTGCCGTGACGTTCTGCCGGATCGACGGCACCTCGGAAAGCCTGTCGTACGGTGAACTGGCCGAGGCGAAGACCCGGCTGGCGCGCACGCTCGCAAACGCGGGGGTCGGGCCGCACCAGCGGGTCGCGGTCGCCGTGCCCCGGTCGCTGGAGCAGGTCGTCTCGCTCATCGCGGTCGTGTCCGCCGGTGGCGCGTACGTGCCGCTGGACGCGGCGTACCCGGACGACCGGCTCGAGTACCTGATCTCCGACACCGCGCCGCAGGTCGTGCTCATCGCCCCCGAACAGCGCGACCGCTTCGCCGCGATCGTCTCCCGGACCGGCGGCACCGCACGGGTGGTGGCGATCGGCGACGAGGTGCCCGGTGCCGGCGTGATCACCCCGGCGTCCTGTGACCACCCGGCGTACGTGATCTACACGTCCGGGTCGACGGGCAAGCCCAAGGGCGCGGTGGTGTCGCACCGCAACGCGGTGACGTACCTGGCGAACATCCAGCCGGACACAGGTTTCGGGCCCGGCGACGTGATTCCGCTGTTCCACTCGTTCTCGTTCGACTCCTCGGTGCTGGAGCTGTGGGGCGCGCTGACCAACGGCGCCGAACTGGTGGTGCCCGATCGCGGGCTGACCCGCTCGCCGGTCGACTTCCACCGGCTGGTGCGCGAGCGCGGCCTCACCTACGTCGTCCAGACGCCGTCGGCGTTCTACCAGTTCATCGAGGCGGACAAGCACTGCGAGCCGGTCACGTCCGTGCGCCGGTTCTCCATCGGCGGTGAGCTGCTGGAGCTCAGCCGGTTGCGCGACTGGGTGGCGCGGTACGGCACCCGCCGGCCGGAGCTGATCAACACCTACGGCCCGACCGAGTCCACTGTGTACACCTCACGGCACGTGCTCGACGACTCCGACTTCGAGCCCGGCCGTGCCGACGGCTGCCCGATCGGCACGCCCGTGCCCGGGCAGCGGACCTACGTGCTCGACGAGCGGTTGCGGCCGGTCGGGCCTGGTGTCGCCGGCACGCTCTACCTCTCCGGCCCGCAGGTCTCGTACGGCTACTCGAACCGGCCGGGGCTCTCGGCGAGCCGGTTCGTCGCCGACCCGTTCGCGGGCGACGGATCCCGGATGTACCACACCGGTGACCTGGCCCAGTGGAACCTGGACGGCGAGCTCGAGTTCCTCGGCCGAAGCGACGACCAGGTGCAGCTGCACGGCTTCCGCATCGAAATGGGCGAGGTCGAGGCCGTCCTGCGCGAGGTCGCCGGCGTGGTCGACGCGGCGGTGACCGTGGCGGACACCGCCGACCACCTCGTCGCGCACGTCGTGGGCACGCCGCCCGCCGACTTCGCGGCCGTGCTCGCCGCGAAACTGCCGCAGCACATGGTGCCGCAGCGGATCATCGCGCTGGACGAGCTGCCGCTGAACGTCAGCGGCAAGCTGGACCGCGCCGCGCTGCTGGCACGTGCCCGCGAAGATGAGACACCGGTCGTCGCGGCGGACACCTCCGTGCTCGACTCATTGGTCGAGATCTTCCGCTCCGCCCTGCCGGAGTCCGATGTGGACGCTGACACCGACTACTTCGTGGCGGGCGGCGACAGCATCATCGCGATCGGTGTGGTGAACCGGGCGCGGGCGCTGGGGGTGAGGTTCTCGCCCCGCGACATGTTCCTGCACAAGACCCCGCGGGCGCTTGCGGAGAAGTTCGCCGCGCAGCAGCAGGCCCCGGTCGTGGAGGAGATCTCCGACGGCCCGGTCGTGCCGACGCCGATCGTGTTGCGGCTGCGGGAGCTCGGCGGGTCGCTCGACGGTTTCGCGCAGGCCAGGCAGCTGGAGTGCGCAAGCCTGGAGAACGCCCGGCGCGCGGCGAACGCGGTCGTGGCAACGCATCCCGCGTTGCGGCTGCGGCTGAACACCGACCAGGGCGTGTGGTCGCTGCGGACCGAACCGGCGGCAGAGATCGACGTCGTGGTGTCGGCGGACGACCCGCAGGAGGCCGCCGAGGCCGCCGCAGGAAGGCTGGACGCCGAAGCCGGTGTCATGGCGGCGTTCACGTGGCTGGAGAACAGCCACACGCTCGTCGTCGTGGTGCACCACTTCGCCGTGGACGCCGTGTCCTGGATGATCCTGCTCGAAGACCTCGCCGTCGCAATGCGCGGCAACGAGCTGGCGCCGGTGACGACGTCGTTCGCCTCGTACGCCGCGGCGTTGACGCTGGACGCCCAGTCCGGCGGCGACCTGAGCCGGTGGATCGAGACGCTCAGCGCCCCGGTGCTCACACCGCAGCTCGGTGAGCGGCGCGAGGTCACCGTCACGCTGGCCGCCGACATCACCGGCCGCGTCGTGCGGACCGCACCGACCGCACTCGGCGTCGGCCTGACCGAACTGCTGTGCGGCGCGTTGCGGACCGCGCTCACCGAGATCCAGAGCACGCCGACGGACCTGGTGATCGACCTGGAACGGCACGGCCGCGTCCCTGCCGCCGAGCACCACGACTACACCCGCACGGTCGGCTGGTTCACCGCGGTCGCGCCCGTGCGGCTCGGCCCCGCCACCGATCCGGTCGCGGCGGCCCGGGAGGTCGTCACGCGGCAACCGGACGAGGTCGCGCACGTCGGGTTCGGTCAGCTGCGCTACCTGAACCCACAGACGGGACCCGTGCTGGCCACGTTGCCCCGGCCGCAGGTGCTGTTCAACTACCTCGGCCGCGCCAGCGAGTCGCAGGCACTGCACGTCGATCCCGAGAACCGGCCGAGCCCGTACGCGGTCGAGGTCAACTGCTGGGTCGACGCCACCGGCTCGCTGCGCGCCACGTTCGGGCTGACCGAGGACGTGTCGGACGAGATCGCGGCACGGTGGCTGATGGCGCTCGAACGGATCGCGGACGCCTCGGTGACCGTGCGGCGCACCGCGCCGGTCTCGCCACTGCAGCGCGGCCTCTACTTCCAGGCGGAGCTGGCCGGGAAGTCCGGTCAGTACGTGGCGCAGAGCTCCTTCACGTTCGACCGGCGGCTCGACCCCCACGCGCTCGGCAGGGCGTTCGCACACGTCGTCGCGAAGCACCCGGTGGTCGGTGCGGGCTTCGAGTCCGACGAGAACGGCACGCCGGTGCAGGTGCTGGGCGTCAGCGGCAAGGTGCCGGTGCGGACCGTCGACGTGCTGAACGAGGACGCCGTCGAGGCGTTGCGCGTCGAGGACCGCGCGACGGGCTTCGACCTGACCATACCGCCGCTGGTGCGGCTGACGATCCTGCGACTGCCGAACGGCCAGGACACGCTGCTGTTCACCAGCCACCTGCTGCTGTGGGACGGCTGGTCGCGCGGGATCGTGCTGGACGACCTGTTCGACGCCTACCGCGCGCTCCTCGCGGGCGAGACCGTCGACTCGACGCCCGCCACGCCGAGTTTCGAGAGCTACACCCGTGCGCTGGCCGAGAAGGACGCCGAGGCGGCGCAACGGTTCTGGGCGGACTACCTCGCCGGCCTCCCCGGCCCGACACTCCTCGGTGACGGGTCCACTTCGGACTCGCTGCCGGCCAAGATCGTGCGGACGTTGCCGGTCGAGGCGTCGAACCGGGTGCGGGAGGCCGCGCGCCGGTACGGCGTGACGGTGAACTCGGTGGTCACCGGTGCGCTCGGGCTGGCGCTCGGCCGGGAGACAGGTCGCGGCGACGCGGTGTTCGGCGTGACGGTGTCCGGACGTGAGCAGGAGGGCACCGAGGGCATCGTCGGCGTCCTGCTGAACACCGTGCCGATGCGGGTGACAGCTCGGCCACACGACACCGTGGGCGAGTTCCTGGCGTCCGTTCAGGACTCGCGGGTCGCGACGATGGAGCACGAGCACTTCGGGCTCGGCGAGATCCAGCGCGCGAGCGGCCACGACCAGCTGTTCGACAGCCTGTTCGTGCTGCAGAACTTCCTGGACGACGACACGTTCACCGAGTTCAACGAGAAGAACGGCATCACCGGCCACGAGGCGGAGGACTCGACGCACTACCCGTTCACGTGGGTCGTGACGCCGGGCGAGGAGCTCACGGTCAAGGTCGAGTACCGGCCGGACGTCACCGATCCCGCGTTCGCACAACGGTTGTTCGACGGGTACCTGCGGGTGCTCGACGAACTCACCCGCGCGGACGGCCTGCTCGGCGCGGTCGGCGGCTCGGTGGTGACGCCGGAGCTCAACCCCGCCAACGACTTCGGCGACCTCACCGTGGTCGACCTCTTCGACCAGGCGGCCGACCGCGACCCGGACCGCGTCGCTCTCGTCGCGCACGGCAGGACGATGACGTTCGCGGAACTGCGCGACCGCAGCCGGCACCTGGCCGGAGTGTTGTCCGCCAAGGGGATCGGCGTCGAAACCTCGGTCGCCATCGCGGTGCCGCGGTCGCTCGACTGGGTCGTGGCGTTGTTCGGCATCCTGCGCTGCGGCGCGGCGTACGTGCCGCTGGAGCTGGACCACCCGGACGAGCGGATCGCCTCGATCATCGACGACGCGCAACCGGCGTTGATCATCACGACGAGCGCGGTGGCACCGAGGATCCAGGGCACCACGTTCAAGCTGGACGAGCCGTGGCCGGACGCCGAGCCGGTGATCACGTTCGCACCCGGCGATCCCGACCGGCTCAAGCACGCGGCCTACACGATCTACACCTCGGGTTCGACCGGCAAGCCCAAGGGCGTCGTGACCGAGTACGCCGGCCTGACCAACATGCTCGTCAACCACCAGCGGCGGATCTTCGAGCCGGTGCTGGCCGAGCACGGGCACCGGACGTTCCGGATCGCGCACACCGTGTCGTTCGCCTTCGACATGTCGTGGGAGGAGCTGCTCTGGCTCGCCGACGGCCACGAGGTGCACATCTGCGACGAGGAGCTGCGCCGCGACGCGACGGGCCTGGTCGAGTACTGCCTGCAGCACGAGATCGACGTCATCAACGTGACACCGACCTACGCGCAGCAACTGGTGGCCGAAGGGCTGCTGGGCGCCGAACACAAGCCGGCGCTCGTGCTGCTGGGCGGTGAGGCCGTCACGCCGACGCTGTGGCAGCAGCTCGCGGACACTCCGGGCACGATCGGCTACAACCTCTACGGGCCGACGGAGTACACGATCAACACGCTGGGCGTCGGCACGTTCGACTGCGTCGACCCGGTGGTCGGCGTGGCGATCGACAACACCGACGTCTACGTCCTCGACCCGTGGCTGCGGCACGTGCCGGACGGCGTCGCCGGTGAGCTCTACGTGTCTGGCGTGGGCATCGCGCGCGGCTACCTCGGGCAGCCGGGGCAGTCCGCCGAACGGTTCGTGGCCTGCCCGTGGGTGCCCGGTGAGCGGATGTACCGGACCGGTGACCTGGTGATCCGGCGCCCGGACGGCAACCTGCTCTACCTGGGCCGCACGGACAAGCAGGTCAAGATCCGCGGCCACCGCGTCGAGCTGGGCGAGGTCGAGGCACGGTTCGCGGCACATCCGGGCGTCCGGTTCGTCGCGGCCGTCGCGCAGGCCGACCCGCAGGTCGACGGCGCGTACCGGCTCGCGGCCTACCTGGTGCTGGCCGACGGGGCGGACATCCCGTCGATCGCGGCGGAGGCCGGGGCCGGTTTGCCGGACTACCTGCGGCCGTCGCACTACGCCGCGGTGGACGCGATCCCGCTCACGGTCAACGGCAAGGCGGACACGTCGGCCTTGCCCGAGGCCCGTCCGCTCGGCACCCTGATGACCAAGGCCGAGGACCGGGAACTGACCGAGACCGAGACGCTCGTCCGCGAGATGTTCGCGGAGGCACTCGACCTCGACGAGGACGAGGTGGGCATGGCGAGCGGCTTCACCGAGCTGGGCGGGCACTCGATGCTCGCGGTGCGGCTCATCGGACTGCTCCGCCGCGAGTTCGGCCCCGTCGTCACGATCCGCGACCTGCTGTCCCTCTCCACCCCCGAAGCGATTGCGCGCCAAGTTGACGAACACTGAAGTCCACACGGGCAAGGAGATCCTGAGGATCGCCTTGCGCCGCAACCGCGGCGCCATGACGTCCGGGACCCTGCTGATGGGGTCCTACCAGGCCGCCGAGACCGCTGTGCCGATCCTGCTCGGCGTGATCGTCGAGTACGCGCTGCGCGGCGGGCAGCTCAGCTCGCTCGGGCTGGCGCTGCTCACGCTCGGGCTCGTCATGGCGACGGTGTCGTACTCGTGGCGGTTCGGCATGCGGATCCTGCAGAAGGCGAACACGACCGAGGCGCACCGGTGGCGGGTCGAGGTCGCGGACCGCGGCCTGCAGCCGGTGGCGCGCGAGGTCGACCTGAAGTCCGGCGAGGTGCTCACCATCGCCACCGAGGACGCCGACCAGACCGCGGACATCATCGAGGTGGTGCCGCTGCTGGTCAGCTCGCTGGTGTCGGTGGTCATCACGGGTGTCGTGCTGGCGGTGATCAGCGTGCCGCTGGGTGTGCTGGTGTTCGCCGGCACGGCGGCGATCCTCAGCGTGCTCAGCGTGATGTCGCGGCGAATCGGCAGCAACACCCAGGTGCAGCAGGCGAAGGTGGCACGGGCCGGGGCGAAGGTGTCCGACCTGATCGCCGGCTTGCGGCCGCTGCACGGGTTCGGCGGCAGCTACGCGGCCTTCCAGGCCTACCGCCGGGTGAGCACCGAGGCGAAGCAGCAGTCGATCGTCGTGGCGCGGGTCAACGGCGTCTACGCCGGGCTGGCGCTGGCCCTGAACTCGTTGCTGGCGGCGGCGGTGACGCTGTGGGCGGGCTTGCTGACGTTCCGGGGCGAGATCACCATCGGCCAGCTGGTGATGGTGGTCGGGCTGGCGCAGTTCCTGATCGAGCCGCTGAAGCTGTTCTCGGAGATGCCCAAGTACGTGATGATGGCGCGGGCCTCCGCCGAACGGATGGCGCTGGTCCTCGCCGCCCCCGCGCGGATGACCCCCGGTGTCGAGGAGGTCGTTTCGGCGAGCGGGCTCGAAGTCGCCGATGTCACGCACGGAACGTTGCGGGACCTGACGTTCTCGGTGCAGCCCGGTGAGTTCGTGGCCATCGCCGCGTACCAGCCGCAGGCCGCCGCCGAACTGGCCGCCGTGCTGTCCGTCGAGGTTCCTCCGGCTTCGTACTCGGGTGTGGTCCGGGTGGGCAAGCAGGAGGTCGCGGCGCTGACGATCGAGAGCGTGCGCACCCACCTGCTGGTCAACCCGTCGCACCACGAGGTGTTCGCGGGAACGTTGCGGGAGAACGTCGATCCGGCCGGCACCAGCACGCTGGTGGACGAGGCGGTGTCCGCCGCGATGCTGACCGACGTCGTGGCCCTGCACTCCGACGGCCTCGACTACGCCGTGCGCGACCGGGGCGCGAACCTGTCCGGCGGGCAGCGGCAGCGGCTGTCGCTCGCGCGGGCGTTGGCCGCGAACCCGGAGATCCTGGTGCTGCACGACCCGACGACGGCCGTCGACGCGGTGACCGAGCAGCTCATCGCCCGCAACCTGACCGAGTTGCGCCGCGGCCGGACGACCATCGTGATCACCAGCAGCCCGGCGTTGCTCGACGTGGCCGACCGGGTGATCGTGCTGGACGGCGGCACGGTCGCGTCCGAGGGCACGCACCGCGAACTGCTCGGCCGCGACTCCTCCTACCAGCTGGCGGTGGCACGATGACGAGGTTCGAGTGGCGTGGAGGCCCGGCCTCCCTGCGGTTCGAGAGCGTGCTGGACCCGGTCGAGCTGACCCACGAGAAGGACGACCTGTGGTCCGCCGATGTCGAGATGCCGGCCCGGCTGCGCGTGACCTACCACTTCTTCGCGGAGGGCGAGGAGCACGCCGACCCGTCGAATCCCGCCGGGGCGGGCCCGAACCGGTCGATCTTCACCACACCGGACCTGGAGCCGCAGCCGCACTGGCCCATCGTGGGGCCGGACGAGGTGCTGGACGTACCAACGCTCCGCATCCGCTGGAACGGTTCGTTGGGACGCAAGACGGTTCGCGTGCACCAGGGCGGCGAGCCGGTCGTGCTGCTGCTCGACGGCGACGACTGGATGTACGTGCACCCTGCCGTCGCCGCGTTCGAGTCGGCGGTGAAGAACGGCGAGATGCCGCCCGCCACGCTGGTCTTCCTTCCCACGCCTCGTGATCGCGATGCCGAGTACAGCTCTTCCAAGCTGTGGCAGGCGATCCGGGACGAGCTGCTGCCGTTGCTCGCCTCGAACGGCGTGACCGTGGACCTGTCGCGGTTCGTGGTGGCCGGGCAGAGCCTGGGCGGCCTCAGCGCGTTCCAGGCGGCGCTGGACTTCCCCTCGCTGGTGTCGAAGGTGGCGTGCCAGTCCGGGTCGTTCTGGTACGCCCGCGACCTGCCCGAGCACGGACTCTCGCTCGACGGCCCAGCCGGTGGTGACACCGCTTCACGTCTGCCCGCGGTGCCGGATCTGTCCGGGCTGCGGGTCGCGTTCGACGTCGGTGAGCACGAGCCGAGGATGCACCGGCACTGCTCGGTGGTGGAAGAGCTTGCGGCGCAGGCAGGTGCGACCGTGCGGGTGAACCGCTCCCCCGCCGGGCACGACCGGGCAGGCTGGCGGCACGCGCTGGTGCGCGACGTCGCCTGGTTGCTCAGTTAGGTTCCGGCCCTCCGGTCACCCCTGGGCTGACTGGAGCGGCCACACCTCGACGACTCCGTGAGCGACCGCGCACGGAGTCCCGGCCACCATGCGCACGGCGTCCTCCACCGAATCGGCCTCGATGATCGCGAAACCCGCGATCGGGAGGTCGGACCGGAGGAACGCCCCTTCCTTCGTGGTCGTGCCGGTGTTGCCGGGGTTGCGCACCTGCACGGGCTCCCCGGCGATGCCCATCTCCACCCCCTGCGCGCGCAGACGTGCGTCGTGCGCGTGCGCCTCGTCCCGGACGGCCGCTGCCGTTCGGTCGTAGTCCGCACGCTCTCCATAGCCGATCGTCACGAACTTCATCGCGGAACCTCCTCGATTCTGGCTCTTCAGCCGTACCGACTCCCGCGCGGCCCGAAACTCATCGGCCCGTTCATGGACTGTTCACCTCACGATTGCGACGACCCACCCGGAAACGGCGTCGAAGTGACGAAAGATCTGTTCTCTGACAGGGCTTTTCCGTAGAGGTGGACAGTGAAGAGAACGCTCGGTATAGGTCTTGCGGTCGTGCTGCTGGCCGGCGTCGTGACGGCGATCGTCCTGGGCCAGGGTTCCGGCGAACGGGCCCAGCTCCAGACCGTCCGCGGTGTGATCGGTTCGGAGAAGCTCGCCTTCTTCGCCGACCAGCGGGTCAAGGACGTGTTCGCGAAGCACGGTCTGAAGGTCGAGGTGGATCCGGCGGGATCGCGGCAGATCGCGACGGCCACCGACCTGAACTCGTACGACTTCGCCTTTCCCTCCTCGGCGCCCGCCGCCGAGAAGATCCAGCGCGACCGCAGGGCGGCGCGGACGTACGCGCCGTTCTCGTCGCCGATGGTGGTCGCCACGTTCGACCCGGTCGTCGACCTGCTGACGAAGGCCGGCGTGGTCAAGTCCGGGCCGGGCTACCAGACGTTCGACGTGCAGGCGTACCTGGAGCTCGCGGCCAAGGCCACCCGCTGGAACCAGCTGCCGGGCAACACGGCCTATCCCGCGCGCAAGAACCTCCTCGTCACGACGACCGATCCGCGTGACTCGAACTCGGCGGCGATGTACCTGGCGATCACGTCGTTCGTCGCCAACGGCGGGGTGGTGTCGTCCCAGGACGCCGAGGCCAAGGTGCTGCCGGCGGTGTCGAAGCTGTTCCTGGACCAGGGATACACGCAGAGCAGCACCGAGGGACCGTTCGAGGACTACCTGTCCGCGGGGATGGGCAAGACGCCGCTCGTGCTGGCGTACGAGGCACAGTTCGTGGACCGGGTGGTGCGGGGCGACTCGTCGGTCCGGCCGGACATGAAGCTGCTCTACCCGGCGCCGACCGTGCTGTCCAAGCACACGCTGGTGCCGTTGCGCGAGGCCGGCGACCGGGTCGGGCAGCTGCTGCAGGGCGACGCCGAACTGGGCAGGCTCGCCGCGACGTTCGGGTTCCGCACCGCTGATCCGAAACACTTCGACGACATCGTCAAGGAGAAGAGCCTGACCGTGCCGCAGACGATCGTGGACGTGGTCGAGCCGCCCGCGCACGAGACCCTGGAGCGGATGCTCGAGGCGATCGCGAAGCAGTACTGACGATGACCGACTTCGTTCTCACACCACCGGATCCCGTCGAGCCCGTGCCGGTCGACCGCGCGGCCGGGCTCATTCCCGTCGCCGACAGGACCGAGTTGTCGTCGCGCGCCGAGGCCTTCGTGTCGGCCCTGGGCGCCGTTGACCCGCAGTCACCGGACTTCGGCCGGATCGCCGACGAGGCACTGGTGCTCGGCGAGGCGGAGATGCGGCTGGCGGCGCAGATCGCGGGCCGGCTGCTCGACCGCACGCTCGCGTCCGTCTCGTCCCCGCACGGCGCCCAGGTCTCGACGAGCCTGACCGAGCTGCGGCGCTCCGTTCGCGAGCTCGACCCGCAGGACCTGAGCAAGCTGACCGGCCGCAAGATCCTCGGCTTCCTCCCCGGCGGCAACTCGGCCCGCGGCCTGCTGGCACGGCTGCGCGCGGCCGACGAGCCGCTCAACCGCATCGTGCTGAGGCTGCGGTCCGGCCAGGACGCGCTGAAGCGCGACAACGCCGCCATCAAGGGCGAGCGGCAACGGCTGTGGGACCTGATGACCAAGCTGTCACAGGACGCCGCCCTCGCCGCCGAGATGGACGAGGCAGTGCAGCGCCAGGTGGCGATCCTCGACCTCGCCGAACCCGCACGCGCCCAGGCGTTGCGCGCCGACGTGCTCTTCGGCCTGCGGCAACGACATCAGGACCTGCTGACCCAGCTCGCCGTGTGCGCGCAGGGGTACATGGCACTGGACGTGGTGCGCCGCAACAACGACGAGCTGGTCAAGGGCATCGAACGGGCGGTCAGCACGACCGTCACCGCGTTGCGGATCGGCGTGGCGGTCGCGGCGGCGCTGGCAGGCCAGCGCGAGGTGATCGACCAGGTCGACGCCGTGCGCGGCCTGACCGACTCGATCCTGCGCTCGAACGCGACGCTGATGTCGTTGCAGGGTGAGGAGATCCAGCGCATCGCCTCGACTCCGGCCGTCGGCGTCGAGGCGGTGCGGACCTCGTTCGACCAGATCTACGCGGCGATCGACGCGATCGACACGTTCAAGGCCCGTGCGGCCGACTCCATGTCCAGCACGGTCTCCGCGCTGGACACCGAGATCCGGCGCGCACACGACCACCTGACCCGCGTGCGGGAGATCGGGGACCAGCCGTGACCCGCCGCTGCCACGAGCCATCAGCGCGACTCCCAGGAGCCAGCATGATCCGCCGTCTCATTCCCGCGGCCGCCGTCGTGGCGCTGCTGGCGGGATGTTCCGACTCGACAGATCCGGCCAGACCGGTCGGCGACGCCGCCCCCGGCACCCTCCGCGTCCTCGCGGGCAGCGAACTGGCCGACCTCCAGCCGATCCTCGACGAGGCCGCCAAAGCCACCGGCATCAGCGTGAGGTTCAGCTTCACCGGCACCATCGAGGGTGCCGAGAAGGTCGCGAGCGGCGCGGCCGAGCAGGGCTTCGACGCGGTCTGGTTCTCCTCCAACCGCTACCTCGAACTCGTGCCGGAGGCCCAGAAGCGGCTCGGTACGCCGGCCAAGGTGATGTCCTCGCCCGTCGTGCTCGGTCTGCCCGCCGCCAAGGTGCGGGAACTGGGCTGGGACACCGAACGCGTCGGCTGGACGGAGATCGCCGAAGCCGCGGGCGCGCAGAAGTTCACCTACGGCATGACCGATCCGTCCGTCTCCAACTCCGGGTTCTCCGCGCTGGTCGGCGTCGCGGCGGCGTTGTCCGGGTCGGGTTCGGCGCTCGACGCGGCACGGATCGACGCGGTCGCGCCGCAGCTCAAGCAGTTCTTCTCGGCCCAGAAACTGTCGGCGGGCTCGTCCGGCTGGTTGTCGGAGGCCTACCAGCGGCGCGCACAGGACCCCGGCGCCCAAGTGGACGGTCTGATCAACTACGAGTCGGTGCTGCTGTCGATGCCCCAGCCGCTGACGCTGGTCTACCCGAGCGACGGCGTGGTGACGGCCGACTACCCGCTCACGTTGCTCACGTCGGCGTCGTCGGAAGCCCGTGAGGCGCACCAGAAGCTGTCCGACCACCTCAGGGGCGCGGACGTCCAGCGCAAGATCATGGAGACCACGCACCGCCGGCCCGCCGTGCCGCAGGTGCGGCTGGACGGCAAGTTCGCCACGAAGGACCTCGTGGAACTCCCGTTCCCCGGCAGTCAGTCCGCTGTGGACGGTCTGATCACCACGTACTTCGACCGGCTGCGCCGCCCGTCCCGGACGCTCTACGTGCTCGACACGTCCGGCTCGATGCAGGGCGACCGGATCGACGGCCTGCGTCAGGCCCTCACGGGGCTGACCGGCGCCGACGAGTCACTCGCCGGCAGGTTCAGCCGGTTCCACGGCCGCGAGCAGGTGACGTTGCTGCCGTTCAGCAGCAGCGCGCGGCCGCCGCTGAAGTACGAGGTGCCGCAGGACGACCCGCGGCCCGTCCTCGACCAGATCCGCACCACCGCCACGAGCCTCGACGCGTCCGGCGGCACGGCGATCTACAGCAGTCTGCGCGGCGGTTACGACGTGCTGCGCCGGCAGATCGACGCTGACCCGGACCGGTTCACGTCGATCGTGCTGATGACCGACGGCGAGAACACCGGCAGCGAGGGCATCACCGACTTCCAGCTGTTCCACCAGAGCCTGTCGCCGGACCTCAAGGGCATCCCGATCTTCCCGGTGCTGTTCGGTGAGAGCGCCACGACCGAGATGGAGCAGGTGGCGAAGATGAGCGGCGGCAAGGTGTTCGACGCCCGCAGCCGTTCGCTCTCGGCCGCCTTCAAGGAGATTCGTGGTTATCAGTAGGTACCTCGCCTCCTGGAAGAACCTGGCCGGCTGCGCGGGCGGGCTGATCGGCCTCGCCCTGCACCTCGCCGGGCTCGCCGGGTCGTACTGGGTCGTGGTCGTGATCGGCCTCTACGGCGTGGGCGCGCTGGCCGCGCCACCCGAGCGGATCACCCTGGTGACCGACCCGGAGGAGGAGGCGGGCGCGCTGCGGTCCGAGTTGGACGCGCTGGTGCAACGGGTGCAAGGCCTGCGAGTGCCGGACGAGGTCGCGCCGAAGCTCGCGGAGATCGCCGAGGTCCTGCGCGGCATGCTCGACCGCCCTCGCGCCCTGCGGGCCGACCCGGACGCCCTGCACGCCGTCACCCGGCTCGTCGGCACCGACCTGCCGCTGTCCGTGCAGACCTACCTCAACCTGCCGCGGTGGTACGCCGCCGCACGGGGATCGGGCACGGAACTGGTGCGGCAGCTCGACTTGCTGCACGCCGACGCGAGGAGGACCGCGGAGCGGTTCCATGCGGCCGACGCGCAACGGCAGGCCGACCACACCCGCTACCTCGAAGACCGCGAGTAGCGTCGTGACGTTCCCGGATCAGCCCGGATAGCCCAGCGCGGCCGACAGATCCCGGGCGGCACCGGAAACGATCCGGCCCAGCTTGTCCAGTTGCGCGCCGATCCGTTCCTTGGGCGCCGACACGTTCAACGCCGCCACCACCCGCGAAGTGAAGTCGTACACCGGTGCCGAAGCCGCGACCACGCCCCGTTCCAGCTCCTCGTCCGAGGTCGCGTAGCCGCGCTCGCGCACTCGCCGCAGTTCGGCGACCAGCGCGTCCAGGTCGGTGATCGAGTTGGGCCGCGACGAGGGCTGCTCCAGCACCGCGAACGTCGAGTCGGCCCGCTCCCCCGCCTCCAGCACACCTTCGTCGTGGCCGTGCTCGGCGTACCAGACGCCGAGCGACCCGGCGTCCCAGTCGCTGAGCAACGCGCGCCCGGACGGCGTCCGCCAGGCTGCCGTCGTCACGCCCTCCCAGCCGGTGGTGTGGAAGCGGTTCGGGCTCAGTTCGCTCAGCAACGTCAGCACGTTGCCGCCCCGCAGCACGCAGAGGTGCGCGGTCTCGCGCGTCACCTGTGCCAGGTGCTTCAGGTGCCCGCGCGCGTTCCAGGCCAGCGCGCCCTCCGCGGTCCGGGCCGCCAGCGCGTACAGGCGCGACCCGAGCCGGTAGGCCTGCGTGTCCGGGTCGCGGTCGACGAGCCCGCTTTCGCCGAGGGTCGCGAGTGTGCGCGACACGACCGTCTTGTCCCGGCCGAGGAGCGTGGCGATCCGGACGACGCCGAGGCCGCCGGACTGCACCGCCTCGGGCCGGCCGAGCAACTCCAGCACCTCGATGTCACGGGCCAGACCTGCGGAGTTGCGTCGAGATCCCTGCATGGCGCGGCACTCTACGAGGTCTGTTGCCATATCGCCAACACCTGTTGTGCATAAGACCACACCAAATCTACCGTTCCCGGCCATCGGCACCGATGCCGGAAGGAGGCCCCGTGTTCGGTTCTCTCGACGTGTTCCTGGCCCGCCGCTGGGAAGACCTCGTCATGCTGACGCTGCAACACCTCGCCGTGGTGGCCCTGAGCCTCGCCATCGCCACCGTTCTCGGCGTTCTGATCGGCTTGCTGGTGTGGGACAGGAACGTCCCGCGCACGGCGGCGCTCACCGCCGCCGGCATCGCGATCACCATCCCGTCGCTGGCACTGCTCGCGCTGCTGAGCCCCGTGCTCGGACTCGGCTGGGCGCCCACGGTGGTGTCGCTGGTCTTCTACTCGCTGCTGCCGATCGTGCGGAACACCGTGGTCGGCCTGCGCGAGGTGCCCGCACACCTCATCGAGTCGGCCAGGGGCATGGGGATGACGCCCGCGAAGACCCTGCTGAGCATCCAGCTGCCGCTCGCGTGGCCGGTCATCGTGACCGGCATCAGGGTCGCGGCGCAGCTCACGGTCGGCATCGCGGCGATCGCGGCCTACGTCGCCGGTCCCGGTCTCGGCCTCTACATCTTCAAGGGCCTGTCGTCACTCGGCTCGGTCAACGCGCTCAACTTCACGCTCACCGGCACGATCTGCGTCGTGCTGCTGGCCCTGCTCCTCGACGGCGCCTTCGTCCTGATCGCCCGCTACAGCACTTCTAGGGGTCTCCGTGTCTGAGCCAGGAGCCGGCATCGAACTGAGCCACGTCACCAAGCGGTACGCGGGCCAGCAGCAGGCCGCCGTCGAGGACTTCTCGCTGAGCGTCGACCCCGGCGAGCTGGTCATGTTCGTCGGGCCGTCCGGCTGCGGCAAGACCACGACGATGAAGATGATCAACCGCATCATCGAGCCGTCGAGCGGGTCGATCACGATCGACGGCCAGGACGTGTTGTCGCTGGACCCCAACGAGCTCCGCCGTCACATCGGGTACGTCATCCAGCAGATCGGCCTGTTCCCGCACATGACGATCGCGGAGAACATCGCCACCGTGCCGAAGCTTTTGGGCTGGTCCAAGGAGCGCACCGGCAACCGCGTCGACGAGCTGCTGCGAACCGTCCAGCTCGACCCCGGGACGTTCGCGCACCGCTATCCCAAGCAGCTCTCCGGTGGTCAGCAGCAACGCGTCGGTGTCGCCCGCGCCCTGGCCGCCGATCCGCCGGTGATGCTGATGGACGAACCGTTCGGCGCCACCGACCCGATCACGCGGCAGAAGCTGCAGGCCGAGTTCCTCAAGCTCCAGGCCGACATCGGCAAGACGATCATCTTCGTCACGCACGACTTCGACGAGGCCATCCGGCTCGGCGACCGGATCGCGGTGCTGAGCGAACGCAGCCGGATCGAGCAGTTCGACACGCCCGCGAACATCCTCGCCAACCCGGCCAACGACTACGTGTCGAGCTTCATCGGCCACGGCGCCGGCCTCATGCGCCTCGCGCTGATCCCGATCTCCGACGTCGAGCTCGACGCGCCGGACGCGAGTGCGCCCGCCGTCGATGCCGACGCCTCGCTGCGGGACGCGCTGGACCTGTTGATGGTCACGGGTGCCGAACGTGTCAACGTGCCGGGAGCGAACGGTTCGCTGACGCACGCGAAGATCTCGGCCGCGCTGAACAGGGTCAAGCAACCGGTGGAGGCGTCATGAGCGTCCACACAGGACAGGCTCCGCGGCTGGGGCTCAAGCGGTTCACGACACCGCTCGCGGTCGTGGTCGCGCTGGTCGCGTTGTTCGCCTGGCTCAGCAGCCTCACGCTCGACTCCATCGAGCAGCGCACACTCAACACGAGCTACCTCCTCGACCGCACGCAGGAACACGTCCTGCTCACCGTCGTCTCGTCCGCGCTCGTCGCTCTACTCGCGATCCCGGCGGGCATCGCCGCCTACCGGGTCCGCTCGAAGGCGGTCCGCGCGTTCGTGATCGGCCTGGGCAACATCGGCCAGGCGACCCCTGCGGTCGGTGTGGTGATCCTGCTGGCGATCGTGTGGCAGACGGGCTTCTACACCGCCCTGATCTCGCTGGTCGCCTACTGCTTCCTCCCGGTGCTGCGCAACACCCTGACCGGCCTCGAACAGGTCGACCAGGCAACCCGCGAAGCAGCCAGGGGCATGGGCATGACCCCGCGCCAGGTCCTGTGGCGCATCGAGCTCCCGCTGGCCTCACCGGTGATCCTGGCCGGGCTGCGGACCGCTCTCGTGTTCTCCGTCGGCGTCGCGACCATCGCGACGTTCATCAACGCAGGCGGCCTCGGCGACATGATCGTCAACGGCCTGAAGCTCCAGCGCTACCCCGTGATCGTCGTCGGCGCAGTGCTCGTCGCCGCGATCGCCGTCCTCATCGACTGGGCAGCCGGTCTCGTCGAGGACCTCGTCCGCCCCCGCGGTCTGTAAGTACCTCTCCTCCTCCGCCAGAAGGACATTCCATGTACAAGCGCGCCCTCATCGGCGTGCTGGCCCTCGGGCTGGCCGCCTGTTCGAGTTCCCCGTCCGCCGACACCGCCGCGAAGACCAGTGATCTCGCGGGCCTGTCCGGCGAGATCGGTTCGAAGGACTTCGCCGAGCAGTACATCCTCGCCCACCTGACGACCAAGCTGCTCAACGCCCACGGCGCGACGCTGGAGGCCAACACCAAGCTGGTCGGCTCCGCGAACGTGCGGCAAGCCCTGGAGAACAAGCAGTTCGTGGGCTACTGGGAGTACACCGGCACGTCCTGGATCACCTACAACAAGCAGACGGCGCCGATCAAGACCGAGCAGGAGCAGTTCGACGCGGTGAAGAAGGCCGACGAGGCCAAGAGCATCGCGTGGGTCTCGCCCGCGCCGTTCAACAACACCTACACCTTCGCGATCCGCAACGAGAAGGCGAAGGAGCTCAACGTCTCCAAGATGAGCGACATCGCCAAGCTGCCCGCGAACGAGCGGACGTTCTGCATCGAGAGCGAGTTCTCCACGCGGGACGACGGCTGGCCGGGCGTCTCGAAGGAGTACGCGTTCGACGCGCCGAAGGACAACGTGAAGCTGCTCGACACCGGTGTCATCTACACCGCCACCAAGGACGGCAAGGACTGCAACTTCGGCGAGGTGTTCGCGACCGACGGCCGCATCGCCGCGCTCGGGCTCACCGTGCTGCAGGACGACAAGGCGTTCTTCCCGATCTACCAGGGCGGGTTCACGCTGCAGGCCGACGTGCTCAAGAGCCACCCGAAGATCGCGGACGTGCTGGGGCCCATGGCGGACAAGCTGACCACCGAGGAGATGCAGAAGCTCAACGCCAAGGTCGACGTCGACGGTGACGAGCCGGACGAGGTCGCGCAGGAGTGGCTGACCGCGCAGGGGCTGATCTGATCATGCTGATCGGAGAGAGCTTCGTCGGCGA
Source organism: Lentzea albidocapillata (assembly GCF_000719115.1). Taxonomy (GTDB): domain Bacteria; phylum Actinomycetota; class Actinomycetes; order Mycobacteriales; family Pseudonocardiaceae; genus Lentzea; species Lentzea albidocapillata. The sequence goes on from NZ_JOEA01000014.1 coordinate 179,959, forward strand.
GGGCGTCAACGCCGCCCACATCAACACGGTGCTCGGTCATCGCGACGGACCGGCCGGCACCGCCTGGGCGACGGCCCTGGCCACGCCCTCAGCGGGCCACGTCCCGTTCGTCGCCGTGCTGCGGCCTTCGTTGCCGGTCAAGCCGATGACGTTGTTCGTCACCAAGGCCGCTCCCGCGAACGACGACCACGGGCTGCTGATCTGGGGTCCCGCGCAGGCCGGCGTCGCCGCCGGTGTCGCCGACGCGGTGGCCGCGGGCAGCATCCCGGAACCGGACACCTCGACACACGTGCTGATCGCGGCGGTCTGGGTCAACCCCGGCGCCGACGACGCGGACACCGTGTACCGCAACAACCGCGAGGCCACTCGGACAGCACTTGCCAACGGTGCCAAGGACCTGCCGGCGATCGACGCGGTGCTCGCCGCGAAGGACACCCCGAGCAACCCCTTCTACACGCCCAAGGAGAGAGCGTGAGTCCTACCGTCGGTTTCATCGGCCTTGGCAGCATGGGGTCGGGCATGACCCGCAACCTGCAGAAGGCCGGGTTCTCCCTGGTGGTCAACGACATCCGCCGCGAGTCGGCGGACGAGCTGGTCGACGGCGGCGCCAAGTGGGCGGCCACGCCCGCCGAGGTCGCCGCCGACAGCGACCTCGTGATCACCATGCTGCCCACGCCCAAGCACGTCCACGAGGTCATGAACGGCCAGGCCGGTGTGCTCGCCGGCATGGTCCCCAGCGGCACCTGGATCGACATGTCCACCTCGGTGCCCGAGGTGGCGGACGAGATCCGCAGGAAGAACCCGGGCCTGCACGTACTGGACGCCCCGGTGAGCGGCATGTCGGTGGGCGCCGCGAACGGCACGTTGCAGATCTTCGTCGGCGGTGACCTCGATGACGTGACGCGCCTGCGGCCGGTGTTTGACGCCATGGGAGATCGGGAACGCATCCTGCACGTCGGCGGTCATGGTGCGGGCTACACCGTGAAGCTGATGCTGAACCAACTGTGGTTCTCGCACCTGGTCGCGACGGCCGAGGTGCTGGCGATCGGCGTCAAGGCGGGTGTGGAGCTGGGTGTGCTGCGCAACGCGCTCGTCAACAGCCCGGCCCGGAGCAACTTCGTCGAGCACGACGTGCTGTCCGTCCTGGACCACGGTGACTACGACGAGGGCTTCGCGATCGCGCTGGCCTGTAAGGACCTCGGCCTGTCGACCAGCCTCGCGGCGTCCGTCGGAGTGCCCGCCGAGCTGTCCGCGCTGGTTGAGCAGATCTTCCGCCGCGCCCGCGCCTCGTACGGCGACACGGCCGGCGAGATGACCCCGGTGAAGCTCTACGAGGACCTCATCCGGGTCGACCTGAGGCTGTGAGGGGACAAGCCATGCACACCAAGTTGTACATCGACGGCAAGTGGCTCGATTCGAGTGACGGCCGCACGTTCGAGGTACTGGATCCGTCCACAGAGGAGGTTCTGGCCTCGGTCGCCGAGGCCACGCCTCAGGACGGCGTGCGCGCTCTGGACGCCGCCGTCGCCGCCCAGGCCGCGTGGGGCAGGACCGCACCGCGTGCGCGGGCCGAGATCCTGCGCAGGGCCTTCGAACTGGTGACCGAGCGGACCGAGGAGTTCGCTCGGCTGATCACCTCGGAGATGGGCAAACCGCTCGCCGAGTCACGGGCCGAGGTCGCCTACGGCGCGGAGTTCCTGCGGTGGTTCTCCGAGGAGGCACCGCGGATCTCCGGCCGGTTCACGACCGCGCCGGACGGCCGCAACCGCCTGGTCACGGTGAAGCGTCCGGTCGGGCCGTGCCTGTTCGTGACGCCGTGGAACTTCCCGCTGGCGATGGCCACGCGCAAGATCGCGCCGGCCATCGCGGCGGGCTGCACGATGGTGCTCAAGCCCGCCGAGCTCACTCCGTTGACCGCGTTGCTGTTCGCCGAGGTGCTGACCGAGGCCGGGCTGCCGGCGGGCGTGCTCAACGTGATCACCACAACGGATCCGGGCGCGGTGACCGGCCCGTTGCTCACCGATCCGCGGCTACGCAAGCTGTCGTTCACCGGTTCGACGGCGGTGGGCAAGAGGCTCATCGCGCAGTCCGCCGACCAGGTACTGCGGGTCTCGATGGAACTGGGCGGCAACGCGCCGTTCCTGGTCTTCGAGGACGCGGACGTCGACGCGGCCGCGGACGGTGCCGTGCTCGCCAAGCTGCGCAACGGCGGCGAGGCCTGCGTGGCGGCCAACCGGTTCCTCGTGCACGCCTCGGTAGCCGATGAGTTCACGGCGAAGCTGGCCGAGCGCATGAAGAACTACCCGCTCGGGCCGTTGGTCGACGCCAAGACCAGGGCGAAGGTGACCGAACTGGTCGAGGACGCGCTCGATCGTGGAGCCGAGCTCGCTTTGGGCGGAGCCGCGTTGGAGGGCAAGGGTTTCTTCTTCGAAGCGACCGTGCTCACCGGCGTGCCCGGCGACGCCAGGATGCTGGCGGAGGAGATCTTCGGCCCGGTGGCGCCGATCGTCACGTTCGAGACCGAGGAAGAAGCGGTCCGGCTGGCCAACGCCACCGAGTACGGCCTGGTCTGCTTCGCCTACACCCGTGACCTGAACCGGGGTCTGCGGCTCGCGGAGTCGCTGGAGACCGGGATGCTCGGCCTCAACACGGGAATCGTGTCGAACCCCGCCGCACCGTTCGGTGGCGTCAAGCACTCGGGCATCGGCCGTGAAGGCGGCGCCGAGGGCATCGAGGAGTACCTCGAAACCACTTATGTCGCGGTATCTGACCCGTTCGGGAGCAGCTGATGGACTTCGGGTTGGATCTCTTCTCCTTGAAGGGGAAGAACGCGATCGTCACCGGTGGCAACACGGGGCTGGGCCAGGCGTTCGCGCTCGGCCTGGCCGCCGCCGGGGCCGACGTGTTCGTGCCGAGCCTCGTCTCCGACGACGGTGAGACGCAGAAGCTCGTCGAAGCGCAAGGCCAGCGGTTCGCCGGGATGACGGCGGACATCACGGCACCGGGCGCGTGTGCGTCCGTTGTGGACGCGTGTTTCGAGCAGCTCGGATCCGTGGACGTCGTCGTCAACTCGGCCGGCATCAGCCTGCTCGACGACGTGGAGAACTTCGACCGCGCCAAGTGGGACCCGATGATCGCGATCAACCTGACCGCGGCCTTCGAACTGGCCCACGAGGCGACCAGGTACATGATCCCGCAGCGGTCCGGGAAGATCATCAACATCGCGTCGCTGTTCTCGTTCCTCGGTGGCCGCCAGTCCCCCGCCTACGCCGCGACCAAGCACGGCATCGCGGGGTTCACCAAGGCCTACTGCGACGAGCTGGCGCAGCACAACATCCAGGTCAACGCGCTGGCGCCGGGCTACTTCGCCACGAAGATCACCGAGGCCACCCGGTCGGATCCCGCGGCCAACCAGCGCGTGATCGACCACATCCCGGCCGGTCGCTGGGGCGACCCGAGCGACCTCATGGGCGCACTGGTGTTCCTCGCCTGCCGCGCCTCCGACTACGTCAACGGCCACACGCTGGTGGTCGACGGCGGTTATCTCGTCCGCTGACTCTCTTCTCGAAGGCAGAGCCATGTTTCCTGCACCGCCGCCCTCCGTCCCCTCCGCCTCCGGCCTGAGCCGCGAGCAGATCGTCGCCGGGCTGGTCGACCTGCTCGGCTCCGGGAAGGTCGACACCGACGAGCAAGAGCTTAAGGAAGCCAGCGTCGACAGGTTCCGCAAGTACACCTCGGTGCACGGCATCTTCACCGGCCCGATCCCGGCCGCGATCGTCAAGCCGGGGTCCGCCGAAGAGGTCGGCAGGGTGCTGGCGTTCGCGAACGAGCACCGGATCAACGTCGTCCCGCGCACCGGCCGGACCGCGACCGAGGGCGGGCTGGAGACGCTGGTGGAGAACACCGTCGTACTCGACGGCTCCACAATGGACGCGATCGTGAAGATCGACCCGGTCAACATGATGGTCACCGCGCAGTGCGGTGTTCCGTTGCAGCGCCTGGAGGACGCGCTGCGCGAGCAGGGCCTGACGACCGGCCACTCGCCGCAGTCCAAGCCGCTCGCACAGATGGGCGGACTGGTCGCGACCCGCTCGATCGGCCAGTTCTCCACGCTGTACGGCGGCATCGAGGACATGGTCGTGGGCCTGGAGGCGGTGTTCCCGGACGGCACCGTCAGCCGGATCAAGAACGTCCCGCGCCGCGCGGCCGGTCCGGACATCCGGCACGTCGTGATCGGCAACGAGGGCGCGCTGTGCGTGATCACCGAGGTCACCGTGAAGCTGTTCCGCTACCAGCCGGAGCACAACCACTACTTCGGCTTCCTGACCGACGACTTCGGTGACGCGGTGGAGCGGCTGCGCACGCTGATCACCGACGGCTACCGGCCTTCAGTCTGCCGCGTCTACTCCCCCGATGACGCGAACCAGCACTTCAGCCACTTCTCTGGCAACAAGAACGTGGTCGTGCTCGTCGCGGAGGGCCCGGAGGGCATCGCGCGGGCAACCGCCGAGGCGATCGAGAAGACGTTCGCGGGCACCGAGGCCGTGGATCCGAAGCTGATCGTCGAGTGGTTCGACAACCTCAACTGGGGCCAGGACAAGATCGACGCGGAGAGGCGCGCGATGCTGGAGACCCGGCACCTCGGCTACACCACCGAGGTCTCCGTCGACTGGTCGAACGTGACGCCGCTCTACGACGCGATCATGAACCGGGTGCGTCGGGAGTTCCCGCGCTTCGCCGACCTCACGATGCTGGGCGCGCACTCGTCGCACAGCTACCAGACCGGGACGAACCTCTACTTCGTCTACGACTACGACATCACCTGCGAACCGGAGCAGGAGATCACCGAGTACCACATCCCGCTCAACGCGATCATCGTCGAGGAGTCGCTGCGGCTGGGCGGTTCGATGGTGCACCACCACGGCATCGGCAAGTACCGCACGCCGTGGACGCGCGATGAGCACGGCAGCGCCTACCGGATGCTCGAAGTGCTCAAGCACGGCTTCGACCCGAACGGGATCATGAACGCCGGCACGATCTTCCCGGTGTCATGAGCTACCTGATCGCGATCGACAACGGCTCGCAGAGCACGAAGGTGTCGATCGTCGACGAGGTCGGCCGCGTGCACGCCTCGGCCCAGCGCCCGCTGCGGCCGTACGAGCACCCGAAGCCCGGCCAGGTCGTGCACCCGGACGACGACGTGTGGGACTCGATCGCCGAGGCCTGCACCGAGGCGATGCAACGGTTCACCGGCGCACCGGGCGAGATCGCGGGCGTCGGGCTGTGCACGATCCGGTTCTGCCGGGCCGTGATGGACCCCGGCGGCCGGCTCACCGAGCCGTTGCTGAGCTGGATGGACGAGCGGCTCGCGCAGCCGCAGCAGCCTGCCGGGACGAGACGTCTCGTCTCGGCGTCCTCGGGATACGTGACGCTCCGGCTCACCGGCGAGCGGCGCGACACGGCCGGCAACTACGAGGGCATGTGGCCGATCGACCACGAGACGTGGCGCTGGCCGGACTCATCACCGTCCTATGCGGACACCGGCATGCGCCGCGAGCAGCTGTTCGACCTCGTCGACCCGGGCGCGTTGCTGGGGAACGTGACCGGCGAGGCTTCCAGGGCCACCGGTCTGCCCGCCGGGCTGCCGGTGTTCGCGACCTCGAACGACAAGGCGGTCGAGGCACTGGGCAGTGGCCTGGGCGACGAACTGCTGGTGTCGCTGGGCACCTACATCGCCGCGATGACCACCGGGGACCGGCACACCGTCGATCCCGAAGGACGCTTCTGGTCGAACTTCGGCTCCGTGCCGGGAAAATACCTGTACGAGAGCAACGGGATCCGGCGCGGGATGTGGACGGTCAGCTGGTACCGCCAGCTGGTCGGCTCCGACCTCGGTGAACTGGAGGCCGGTGCGGCAAGCGTCGAACCTGGCTGCGGCGGGCTGATGACCGTCCTCGACTGGCTGGCCCCCGGCGACCACCCGTACCGGCGCGGCGCGCTGCTCGGGTTCGACGGCACACAGGGCCGCTACCACGTGTACCGGTCGATCCTGGAGGGCATCGCGCTGACCATGAGCCGCCACAGCGCGTTGATGGGGGATGCTCTCGGACGTGAGTTCCCGGAGCTGATCGTGTCCGGCGGCGGATCGCGGTCCGACCTGATGATGCAGATCTTCGCCGACGTGTTCGACCGGCCGGTGCGGCGCACGAGGATGAGCGACGCCGCCGGTCTGGGTGCCGCGATCTGCGCGGCGGTCGGCAGCGGCGTGCACCCGGACTGGGACAGCGCGGTCAAGGCCATGGTCACCACGGCCGATGTCTTCACACCGTCCGCCGCGGCGCCGGTGTACGCGAAGCTCGCGCAGGACCATGCCCGCATCACGGACCACACCGATCCGCTGTTCGCATCCCTGAACCAGCAAGACATCACGGCCAGATAACCGATTGATAACGGCAAGACATACCGACCGACTACTCGGTCGGTACTTCTGGTCTGCTCGAAGGCATGGACATCAAGAAGGCGATCGCCGGGCTGGACCTGCCGCGGAAGGTCCGGCTTCTCACCGGTTCCGCCCTGTTCGCGCTGCACGCGGAGCCGGAGATCGGCCTGGCGTCGCTGAAGTTGTCCGACGGCCCTACGGGTGTCCGCGGCGCCGAACTCAGGGGCGGCACGATCGCGTGCGTGCTGCCGAACGCGACGTTGCTCGCTCAGCACTGGGACGTGGCACTGGCGCGCGAGGTCGGCGAGGTACTCGCGGACGAGGCGGCGGCGCAACAGGTCCACGTCGTGCTCGGCCCGACGATCAACCTGCACCGCACGGCGCTCGGCGGCCGGCTGTTCGAGGCCTACAGCGAGGACCCGCTGCTCACCGGCGTCATCGCGGCCGCCTACGTGCGCGGCCTGCAGCACAAGGGCATCGCGGCGACGCCGAAGCACTACGTGGCCAACGAGTCCGAGACCGAGCGGCGCACGGCGAGCATGGTGCTGGACGAGAAGACGTTGCGCGAGGTCTACCTGCTGCCGTTCGAGATCGTGGTCGAGGACTCCTCACCGTGGGCGGTCATGGCGGCCTACAACAACGTCAACGGCATCCCCGCGACCGAGCACACCGAACTCGTCGAGGGCGTACTGAAGGGCGAATGGGGCTTCGACGGCCTGGTCATGTCGGACTGGTTCGCCACGAAGTCCACCGCGGCGAGCGCCAACGGCGGCCTCGACCTGGCCATGCCCGGCCCTGGCGGTCCGTGGGAGGACAAGCTGGTCGCGGCTGTGCAGGCGGGCGAGGTCGCGGAGTCGGTCATCGACGACCACCTCGCCCGGTTGCTGCTGCTGGCGTCACGGACCGGAGCGTTCGGCGAGCCGCGCTCCTGGCCTCAGGATCTGCCCGCGCCTGACAGCGCGGGCCGCCGCGAGCAGTTGCGCCGGTTCGCGGCGGGCGGCATGACCGTGCTGAAGAACTCCGGTGTGCTGCCGTTGCCGGAGTCCCGCGTCGCGCTGATCGGCCGTCACGCGATCGACACCGTCGCGCAGGGCGGTGGCTCCGCCGGCGTGCGGCCGCCGCACATCATCAGCATCGCGGACGGCCTGACCTCGCGACTCGGCTCCGTGTCCGTTGTGGACGGTGTCGAGGTCCGGCTCCGGTACGCCGCTCCCGGCGCCGGGGTGCTGAAGGACATCCGCGCGACGACGTACGACACGGACGGCCAGGTGCTGGCTACGCGAGACATGGAGATCGCCGAGCTCGCGGCGTACGGCGGCTGGGCACAGGGTGCCGCGTCGATCGAGGTGTCCGGCGAGGTCGTGCTGGACGAGCCGACGCGGCTGCTGGTCGGCGTGCGCGGCTTCGGCGACTGGACGATCGACGTCGCCGGACGGCAGTACGCCACACGTCTGGCCTGGGCGAACGGCATCGTCGAGGAAGCACTGCTCAAGCCGCCGCACTGGACGGCCGAGGTGCTGCTGTCGCCGGGCGACCGGATCACGGCCCGCGTTCGCGAGGCCAGCGCGCTGGTCGGCCTGATCACCCAGCCGGTCCCCCGCGCTCCCGCCGACGCGATCGGTGCCGCGGTGCGGGCCGCGCGCGAGGCGGACGTGGCGGTCGTGGTCGTCGGCCTCACCGAGGAGCAGGAGACCGAGGGCTTCGACAAGACCACGCTCGCGTTGCCCGGCGAGCAGGACGCGCTGGTCGCAGCGGTCGCGGCGGCCGCGCAACGCACGGTCGTCGTGGTGAACGCCGCCACGCCGGTGCTCATGCCGTGGCTCGCGCAGGTCGACGCCGTGCTGTGGGCGGGACTGCCCGGCCAGGAGGCCGGTGACGCGGTGGCGGCCGCGTTGCTCGGCGACATCGAACCGGCCGGGCGCCTGGTCACGACGTTCCCCCGCTCCGACGCCGACGCCCTGCCGCTGATTCCGGCCGATGGCGAGCTGCTGTACTCCGAAGGCACCGCGATCGGCTACCGGGGCGCGTCCGAGCCGTTGTTCTGGTTCGGCCACGGTCTCGGCTACACGACCTGGGAGTACGGGGCTGCGCACGCGTCCACTGTGGATGGCGTGCTCGCCTCGGTCTCGGTGGAGCTCACCAACACCGGCGAACGGGCCGGCCGCGAGGTCGTGCAGGTCTACCTCCGCCCGCGAGACGAGACGGTCCGTCTCGTCGGATTCGCGGTGGCGGACGTCGAGGCCGGGCGGACCGTGCGGGTCGAGGTGCCGTGCGACCCGCGGGCCCAACGGACTTGGGCGGCCGGTTGGCACCCTCTGACCGGCGGCGACGTGCTGATCGCCCGCGGGCTCGGCGACGTCCGCGCTACCCTGCCCGCTGATCAGGATTGAGGTGACGCCGTGTCGGTCCCGCCCCGGTACCGAGCCAAGTCGCGGGTGGACGTCTCCGGCGAGGAGTCCAGGGCCAAAGCAGTGGCCGTCGCGACCGAACTGTTCGCGCTGACGGGCTTCAAGGGCACGTCGGTCGCGGCCGTGGCGGCCAGGACCGGACTGTCGCAGTCCGGCCTGCTGCACCACTTCCCGAGCAAGGCGGTCCTGCTGACGGCCGTGCTGGAGGAACGCGACCGGCAGGACGGCGACTTCCTGGCCGGAAGCGCGGGGCCTCCGCTGGGCTGGGCGGCGTTCGACGCGCTGACCGCCCTGGTGGCGCGCAACTCGGCGCGCCCGCACCTGGTCGGCCTGTTCGTGCGGCTGGCCGCCGAGGCGACCGAACCCGGCCACCCCGCGCACGCGTGGGTGCGTCAGCACTACAGCGGGCTGCGGCAATGGCTGTCCGAGGCCGTGCGCACAGGCCAGGAACGAGGAGAGATCGCGGCGGACGCCCCGGTCGAGTCGATGGTGCGCACGACGATCGCGGTGATCGACGGGTTGCAGCAGCAGTGGCTGCTCCAACCGGACGAGGTGTCGATGACGGCGGAGTTCGAGGAGTTCACCCGAACCCTGCGAGCCCGCTGGGCGGGCTGACCGCGAAACGCAAGGTGGTGGCCCGGTTCAGTCTGGGGGACCCGTCCGGGCCACCGGTCTTGCGGTAGGTGGCCGACGTGCGCGGTGACTTTCACACGCCGGCCGGGTTCTGGGGGAACCGGACCCGGCAACTGCGCCGACCCCCACTCCCGGGAGTTCTCGGGCCCGGCGGCGCAGGTACCGGATCTGGACACAAAGATGACAGGGGGCGTGCACAGATTTCGCCCAGGCCGTGCACAGACCGTCAGGAAGTGCGCGAGGATGGCTGTGCACCCCAACGCCTGGATCATCGAGGAGCGATCGACCTGTGGAGTTCCTGCTGCTCGGCTCGCTGGCGGTACGGCGGACGGGCACGTTGCTCGAGCTGGGCGGCCCCCGGCAGCGCGCGGTGCTCACCATGCTGCTGCTGCACGCCAACGAGGCCGTCAGCGTCGCACAACTGACGGAGGCGGTGTGGGATTCGCCGCCGGTGTCGCCCGAATCGAACCTCCGCACGTACGTCGCCGGGTTGCGCAAGGTCCTCGGCGACCGGTTGATGACCCGGGCCGGCCACGGCTACCAGCTCGTGGTCGAGCCCGGCGAACTGGACCTCGACTCGTTCGACCGGCTGGTGCGCGAAGGGGAGGACGCGCTCGCGGACGGCGACACGGCGGCCGCGGCCGACCTGTTCGGCCAGGCGCTGGCCAGGTGGCACGGCATCCCGACCGCCGAGCTGAACGCGGGACCGTTGCTGCGCGCGGAGTTCACCCGCATCCAGGAACGCCGGCTCACGGCCGTCGAGCGGTTCGCCAAGGCGTCGCTGGAACTCGGCCGGTTCGACGACGTGATCGACCGGTTGCGGCGGGAGACGGCGCTGCACCCGTTGCGCGAGGAGCTCTGGGCGCTGCTGATGGTGGCGCTGGACCGCTCCGGCCGCCGCAGTGAGGCACTCGAGGCCTACGCGACGGCCCGCAGGCACGTGATCGAGCAGGTCGGCGTCGAGCCCGGCGCGCGGTTGCGCCAGTTGCAGCAGGTGGTCCTCGAAAGCCGGGTGCCCTCGCCCGCGGCTTTGAACGCGCATCGGCAGCTGCCGATGGACATCGCGGAGTTCACCGGGCGCGAGTCCGAACTGAAGCGGCTGTGCGAGCCGGGGCCCCAGACCACCGTCGTGATCTCCGCGATCGAGGGCATGGCCGGTGTCGGCAAGACGAAACTCGCTGTGCGCGCGGCCCACCGGCTCGTTGAGCGCTATCCGGACGTGCAGCTGTGGGCCGACCTGCACGGCTTCGACGCCGACGAGCTGCCCGCGGACCCGTCCGCCGTGCTGGAGAGCTTCCTGCGGCTGCTGGGCGTGCCCGGCGGGCAGATCCCGGAGTCGCTGGAGGACCGGGCGGCGCTCTACCGCGACCGGCTGACGGACAAGCGCGCCCTGGTGCTGCTCGACAACGCCGCCGGCGAGGACCAGGTGCGGCCGTTGCTGCCCGGCGGTTCCAGCTGCATGGTGCTGATCACGAGCCGCCGTACGCTGCTGCTGCTGGACGGCGTGAAGTCGGTCTTCCTCGACGTCTTCACGCCCGGCGAGGCGCTCGCGCTGCTCTCCCGGATCGCCGGTGAGGACCGGGTGCGGGCCGATCACGAGGCCGCGGAACGGATCGCGGAGCTGTGCGGGCACCTGCCGATCGCCGTCGCGCTCGCCGCGAAACGCCTGGCTCGCCGTCCACAGTGGACGCTGCGGGACCTGGTGGACCGGCTCGAACGGGGAGGCGGTCTCGGTACACGGGGCGTGTTCGACCTCTCGTACCAGGCGTTGCCGGAGAACCAGAGGCGCCTGTTTCGCCTCCTCGGACTCCACCCCGGCGAAGACGTCACCGCCGACTCGGCCGCCGCACTCGCCGGGCTGACCGCGTACGAGGCGGGCGACCTGCTGGAGACGTTGCTCGACGAACACCTGCTGCAGCAGCACACCCCCGGCCGCTACAGCCTGCACGACCTGCTGCGCGCGTACGCCGTCGAGCAGGTCATGGCCGCCGATCCGCCGCCCGCCCGCGCACTCGCTCGGCGCCGGGTGCTCGACTGGTACGTCCACACGTCCTGGCACAGCGCGCTGCAGCTCAACCCGCAGCGCAAGCTGGAGATCGGTCCCGCGGACCCGGCCGTGCACCCGCGCACGTTCCCGGACCGTGACGCGGCCCTGCTGTGGTGCGACACGGAACGAGCGAACCTCGTCGCCGCGATCCGCGACGCCGCCCAGCACGAGTTGCCCGAGCAGTCCTGGAGCCTGGCTCAATGCCTGTGGGACTTCTTCAACCTGCGCAAGCACTGGGCGGACTGGATCGACACGCACGGCGTCGCGCTGGCCGCCGCACGCTCGGTCGGCGACCGCGGCGCCGAGGGCCGGATGCTGATCACGCTGGGCATCGCGCTGCGCGAGGTCCGGCGGCACGACGAGTCCGTCGAGTGCTACCAGCAGGCGCTCGCGATCTTCCGTGCTACCGGCGACAGGTCGCGCCAGGTGCCGACGCTCAACAACCTCGGCATCGTCCGCATGGTGCAGGGCCGGACCGAGGACGCGCTGGCGTGCTACGAGCAGTGCGCCGAGATCGCCCGTGAGCTGGGCGACCTGCACACGGAAGCCGTGACGCTGAACAACATCGCACTGCTGCACGCCGACGCGGGCCGGTTCGACGTCGCGTTGTCGCGGTACCTGCGGGCGTTGGAGATCCGCGGGGACATCAAGGACCCGTACAGCGAGGCCATCCTGCTCAACAACATCGGCGAGGTGTACCGGGGGCTGCTCGACTTCACCGAGGCCGTGTCGTACGTCGAACGGGCGCTGGAGACGTTCCGGGCGATCGGTGACCTCTACGGACAGGCCGAGTCGCTGGACAACCTCGGCCTGGCGCTGGACGGGTTCGGTGATCGCCGTGGCGCGGAGAAGTGCTGGCTGGAGTCCGTGACGTTGTTCGAGGAGCTGGGCGAGCCCAAGGCCGCCGAGGTCCGTTCACGTCTTTGACCGGCCGATCAAGCAAAGTGCGATCCGTGCCGTATCGCGTTTCTTCAGCCTGTTCCGAACAGCCCGCGGGCGAGTTCGCCACAACTGAAGACGTGAGGACACGGCATGAAGGATCTCTCTTTCGACCCTGACGACCTGGAACTCGGCGACCTCGCGGTCACCTCCCTGCGCGACTCGGTCGCTTTGCCGGAGTCCGGAGCGTCCGGTGGCGCCTCGTCGTGCTCGTGCGGCAGCTCGTCGTGCAGCAGCTGCACCCAGCCGCCCCAGCTTCCCGCCCAGAACGCATGAGCGATCGCGTGCAGGGAGAAACAGCGCCATACGCACTCGTGCGCCTGGCGGCCCTGCCGCACCCGGACGGCGCTGCGACGGCAGCGCCGTTCCGGCGGGCGGTGGAGGCGCTGGCGGAGGTGGATGCCTCGCTGGCGTCGCTGGCCGGCCCGGTGTCCGACCTGTTGCACGACAGCGCCGGCACGCACTCCGATGCCTACCACCGCACCGTCGTGCTGCCGTTGCGCCGCGACGTCCACAACGGACGGTCGCCTCGCCCCTCTCTGCGCGGTGAGGCGGATTCGCTGGGCTCGCGCTTTCCGCAGCTCGGCGAGTGGCTGTCCGCGATGGACCAGCGGGCCGCGCTCACCGACGAGATCGAACGGCTGCTGCCGGACGCGCTCGCCGCCGAACGTGAGGTGCTCGCGTCGTTGTGCGGCAACGAGTCCGTGCGGAAGGCGGCCGTCTTCAGCGGCCGCGACCTGTGGCAGGGACTCGCGCGGGCGGGCGCCGGCGACAAGCGTTCCCGCAAGGCCGAACCGACAGTGCTGCGCTACGCCCTGCGCGCGACGTCGAAGACCAGTCCCCTGTCCTGGTACGCGGCGGTCGGCTGGGCCACCTGGTCCCCCGACGCGCCCGCACCCGACTGGGGCACGCCGGTCGCCGTCACGCGGGTCAGCCAGGTGCTGCTGTCGCGGTTGACCGCCGCCCTGCTCGCCGACCGCGCACACCTCTTCGACCACCCGCACCGCCTCGCCCCCGACGTGCACCTCGACGGCGGCCAGCTGAAGTTCCGCCGCGACGTTCCCGCTCGGGGACCGTTGCGCGCGTACGTCGGCATCCAGGAGGACGTGGAACTGGCGTCGAGTGCGCCGCTGCAGTTCCTCGTCGGCCTCACCGGCGCGAACCCCAAGGGCATCAGCCCCGCCGAGCTCGCCAGCGCGCTCGCGACCCGGCTGCCCGACGGCGAATCCGATCGCGCGCAGCACTACGTCGCGTTGCTGCTCGACATCAAGCTGCTCGTGCCGGTGCTGCCGATGGACCCTCAGGATCCCGCCGCCTGTCCCGCGCTGGCCTCGTGGCTACGTGACACCGGACGTCCCGAACTCGCCGACCGGGTCGTCTCGATCTACCGCGACACCTTGGCATTCGCCGAGATCGACGCCGCTGAACGGCCTGCCGCGCTCGCCGCCCTGTTCGCGGCCTGGGAGGAACTGGGCTCGGTCGTCGGGGTGGACCTGGGCGGCGTGACGCCGTTGAGCGAGGACGTCGTGCTGCCCCAGCCGGTCCGGCTCGGCCGTGCGCACGGCTACGACGGCGTGCGGTCGCTGGCCGGGCTGACCCCGTTGCTGATGCTGTTCGACCGGCACCTCGCGATCCGGCGGCACTCACGCGACCTGTTCGTCACGAAGTTCGGTCACGGCGGATCCGCCCGCCTCGCCGAGTGCGCGCCACTGATGCACGAAGCCATGTCCGGTGCGCCGACCGGTGGTCTCGGGGCGAGCCGCGCCCAGGTCGCCGATCTGGTGCGGGACGGCGTGATCACCGACGAGGTCGTCACCGCCGCCGCGGACCTGCTGCCCTCGTGGATGAAGACCAGGCCCGTCTCGTACTCGTTCTTCGCCCAGCCCTCGCCGGACGGCCTGGTGGTGAACCACGTCTACGGCGGGTTCGGCCGTTTCCCCGGCCGGTTCCTCGACCTGCTGCCGCCCGAGGCCTACGCGACCGTCCGGGCCACTTTGGACGGTGTGTTCCCGCGCGGGTTCGCCGAGTACCGGCCGGTGCAGGGCTTCAACCCGAACCTGCACCCACTGCTCGGGCGCGCCGAGATCGGCGAGGACCCGCGCTGGGCCGACCACACACCGGACGCGCTGGAGATCTTCCACGACCAGGAGACCGACGAGCTGCGGCTGCGGCGCCGGGACAACGGTGCCGTGCTGGACGTGCTGTATCTCGGCTACCTCATGCCGATCTCGCTGCCCGACCGCGTCGCCGCCCTGCACGCCGACCTCTCGTGCGGCGCCGCCGACCTCTCGCCGTTGCAACCCGTCGAGGTGCGCGGTGACGTGCGCGTCGCCGATCGGCTGCGCTACCGCGATGTCGTGCTCGGCCGGCGCTACTGGGACTTCCCCTCAGCTGCACTGGGAGACGCGTTCTCTTCCGTGGCCGGTGCGACCGCGCTGCGCGCCCGGTACGGCATGCCCGCGCAGCTGTTCGCGGGCATGGGCGGCGTCATCACCTCCCGCGAGGACTTCGAGGCGCGCGTGAACGGCCCGAAACCGCAATACGCCGACCTCACCAACGCGTTGCACCTGCGTTGCCTGCCGCGTCTTACGCCCCGCTACGGCGCCCACGTCCGGCTGACCGAGGCGCTCCCGGTGCCGTCCGGGCAGGTGCTGGAGGTCGTCGCGGAGACCTATCGGAGGGCCGGATGACCGACGTCGTCTGCTATTACCACGATCCGATCAAGGCACCGCTGCTGCGCGACGGCGTCCTGCCCGCTCTCGCCGCCACCGAAGCCGCCTTCTCCGACGTCACAGGCCACGTGGAACGCCACTGGCTGCACGGCCCGCACGTGCGGGTCGTGCTGTCCGGCCCGTCCTCACCGACCGCGGCGTTGCTGCTGGCCACCCTGCTGCGCTCCTACCTGGCCGCTCATCCGTCCACTGTGGAACTCTCCGAGGCCTCGCTACTCGCCCACGCCGAGTCTGCGGCCGTCGCCGAACTGCTCCTGCCGCCGTTCACCCCGTTCCACCCCAACAACTCCGTGCGCATCGAGCCGACCGACGACACTCGTCTGCGTTCGCTCCTGTCAGAGGCGCACATCGACGTGCGCGCCGAAGGCCTGAGGTTGGGCGTTCCGGCCTTACGCCAATCCTTCTCCGTGCCTCGCGCAACACTCGCGCTGACCTCGATGGCCGTCCACGCCAGCCGTTACCCGGCCGGCCTGCGGTACGGCTACCACTCGTTCGTCTCGCACGTCGAAGACTTCCTGCTGGCCAACGACTCCGACGGCACCATCCGGTCCAAACTGGACTCGGTCTGGACCGCGAACGCTTCCGCCGCCTGCGCCTTGGTCGAGCAGGTGGCGCTGGGCCACCCCACCAGCCACCTGGAAGCGGCCTGGCAGACCTGGACCATCGCCCTGCGGCTGACCACCCAGGAACGCTACGACGCGGGCCTGCTCACCGCGGACCCCAACCCCCGTCACGGCGAACGGGCCTACGAAGTGGGTGACGAGGACGCGATCCGCCGCTACAACTACGGCGAGCGAACGAAGTTCAGCGATTACCACACAGCGATGTGGACCGTGGACCTCTCCGACCCGGCGATCGCGCGCTCGATGGCCGTCTACCGCATCGGCACCAACGTCCTCTACCAGCTGCTGGCGATCTGCGACGTCACCCCGATGGAGCGTTACGCCGCGGCCCACCTCCTCGCCAACGCCGCGCAGCAGGTTCTGGGCACCACGTGGGCCGAACAGTTCGCCGCACTGCCGAAGGTCGGGTGACGCGCATGCTCGTGCGGCTGCGCCCGGTCGTCCAGGCCACCCGGACCGCCGACGGACTGCACCTGCGCGGCTGGGCGTCGAGCTGCACGCTCTCCGGCGGCTCCGGCCTGTGGAAGGTGTGGCAGCGCGTGGCCCCGCAGTTGGAGGCGGGAATCCCGCGCGCCTCGCTGGAGGTACCCGAAGACACTGCTCCGGCCGTGCGGGCCGCGGTCTCGCTGATCCTGGAACAGTTGTGGGAGCACGACATGCTGGTCGAGATGCCTTCCTGGGGTGCGGACACGCCTGCTCCGGAGGTGGCGGCCTGGCTGGAGTCGGCGGCCACGGAGCCGGTGGAGGCCTGGCGACGGCTTCGCGCGGCCACGATGGTCGTGGCGGGGCGCGGGGCGCTGGAGGACGCGGCCGTCGGGGCGGCGGAGGCGGTCGGGCTGAAGGTTCAGCGGTCGGACGGCAACCGCGAACTCGTTGTGTCCGCAGGAGATCTTGTTGTCGTGGCGGGCTGTGGAACTGATGTCGGCTATGTACTGCCACCGACAGTGGGGTTATCTTCGGTCAACACTGAAGTCACTATGCGAATCGCCGCGCGGCTCGGCGTCACGGGCGAACCGCCCGAGATCCTGGCCACCCTCATCGGATCCGCCGCCGTGCACCGCCTCGTCTGCGCCGTCGCCGGCCTGCCGGATCCCGCCGCCGAACTCGCCACGGGCACCTACCCGATGGCCCTGGTCGCCCACGCCGACCCCCTCACCGCGACCTACCACCCACTCCTGCAGGGCGCTCCCCCGTCAGATCCCTGGCAAGCCCTCGAAGCGCTCACCGACCACGAACTCGGCCCGGTCGACACCCCGGAGTTCGGCCCTCTCCCCCAGGTCCCGGCCAACCTCGCCACCTCGGGAGACGCACTGGGCATCGGCACCACGGCCGACAGCGCCCGCCTCAACGCCGCCCTCAACGCCCTCAAGACCGACGGCGTGATCGGCATCGACGAGGCCCATGCCCGAGGCGCCGCCCTCCGCCTGGCCGCACGCCACCACCGGGGCGAGCCGGCCGACGCGCACGAGTGGACCAGCGACCCGACCGCGCACCGGTGGTGGAAGGCGCTGACCGCGAGGTTCGGCATCCCCGCCGTGGTCCGGACCGAGCGCCTCGCACCGGGCGTCCACAAGGCGGAGATCAGCAACGGTCAGCGCGTTCTGGCGTGGGCCGTCGAAGCGACGGCCGCGGACGCCGTGGCCTTCGCCGCCCTGGCTGCCACCGGTTACGCCCAGGCGGGTCGCACCGGCACCGCCCACCTCAACGGCGCCGCTCCGCTCAGGCCCGCCGACCACCCCGACTGGGTCACCCGGCAATGGCACTGGCCCGCCGATGTGCGGGACCGCGAAGAACGGCTCCAGCAAGCGATCGCGATGTTGCCCGGCGTCAGGATCCGGCCGCTCCGGCTCGACCCGGAACTCCGTGCCGCCGGCCTCAGGGCATACCGATGAGCCGCGTGGACGGCGGCCTCACCCTCATCGGCCCGACCGTGAACGTCTGCGTCGACTGTGCGGAGAGCGCACGGCTCGCAACGGCCAAAGCGCCCCGCGACGTGCGGCTGAAAGGTCTGGTCGCACCGGCGTTCCAGCCGCTGGTGACCGCACTCGAAAGCCAGCAGCACGACACCGTGATCGCGATCCGCACCGACCTGGGGTTGGTGTCCACCCACCGGATCACCCCCGGCGCCTGCTGCTCCCCGACGCCCAAGGCCAACGAGGACACCAGGACTCCCAACGGCGAACTCCGCACCCCGAACAGGAGCACCGGGTTGAGGGACGCCGTGGTCGACTTCCGGCACGGACCGGTCACCGCGCTGTTCCGCACGGGGGACCTGCCGCTCGCCACGGTCACCGCCGAACTCGACTCCCACACCGCCGGCTACGGCCGCACCACGTCGTTCGAAGAAGCCGAACGCGTGGCCATCTTCGAAGCGATCGAACGCCGCAACGGCATGCGTCCGCGCCACCCGGACCCGAGGGAGATCTCTTTCGCCGAACTGGGACCAGACCAGGCGCTAGACCCGGAACGCCTGGGACTCAACGACTTCGGCAACGCCTACCACCCGGACCTGAGGATGCGCTGGGCGGAAGGCTGGTCCTACACGCACAAAAGGCCGATCCAGGTGCCGGAGCAGGTCGCGTACTGGGCCGCACACACACCGGCAGAGCAGCGGTTCGTCCACGAGACGTCCAACGGTTGCGGGCTCGGCAACAGCCTGACCGAGGCGGTGCTGCACGGCCTGTTCGAGGTGGCCGAACGCGACGCGTTCCTGCTGGCCTGGTACGCCGAGACGCCGTTGACCAGGATCAAGATCCCACCGGACCCGCTGCTGCAGCACCTCACCGACCGGCTCGAAGAACTCGGCTACGAGCTGCTGTTCCTCAACGCCACCAACGACCTGGGCATCCCGGCCGTGCTGACCCTGGCGAGAACCACCAGGAAAGGCCTGCCCCAGGCGTTCTTCGCCGCCGGCGCCAGCCCGGACCCGGCGAAGGCCCTGCGGTCGGCCGCCGTCGAGGTGGCCGTGGACGTCGAGGCGTTCGCCGACCGCACAAGGGCGAATCCCGAGAACTACAGCAGAGAACGCCTGTTGAGCCTCCTTCGCGACCCGGCGCAGGTCCGGAGCATGGACGACCACGTCGCCGTCAACACCCTGCCGGAGGCGAGGGAGCGGTACGCGAACATGGTCAGTGACGAGCCTCCGGAGGTCCTCCCCGACCGGCGAGACCACACCGACCTGCGCGATCTGCTCGACCGCTACACGGAAGACCTGCGCGGCCAGGGCCTGGAGCTGATCGCGGTCGACCAGTCCGACCCGCACACCACGAACACCCTCGGGCTGCACTGCGCCAAGGTCATCGTGCCGGGGACGCTGCCCATGACGTTCGGCCACCTGCACCGCCGGACGACAGGCCTGTCCCGCCTCGGCACGACCGCCGGCCACCCCCACCCGTTCCCCTGAACCACCGTTGGAGCAGCTGTGACCTGGACCGGCCTGCACTGCAGGGTGAACTGGAACCGAGCGGACCTCGATACGTTCGTCGCCGACGCCTTGGCCCCCGCGATGGCCGGCCAGGAGTGGTACTTCCTGCGCTACTGGGAAACCGGGCCGCACCTCCGAGTCAGGATCAGGAACGCGCAGAACGCCGACAAGCTCGAAGTGCGCCTGCGGGAGCTCATCGCGGCTCAGGACTTCGCGCAGGAGCATGGAGAACCGGACTGGCTCCCGCACGGCGACGTCCGCGAGGTCGAGTACGTCCCGGAGACCGAACGGTACGGCGGCCCGCAGGCGCTGCCGATCGCCGAAGAAGTCTTCTGCCACAGCACGGAGGTGGCGGTCGCGGTGCTCAAGGCGACCCACACGGACAGCGCCCGCCTCACCGCCGCCATCGACCTCACGATCGCCACGGCGAAGGCGCTCGACCTGAACCTGCCGCAGGCCGCGAGCTGGTTGCGCAGCCTGGGTTCCGGCTGGCGCAACGTCCAGGAGCAGGCACCCGTGCCCACCATCGGCTCCCAGCACGCCGCCAACCAGCTCATGGCCAAGCGCGGCCGCGACCTGGCCGCGCGCTGGCACCGCGAACCCCGAGGCGCGGTCGCCCACTGGCGGAGCACGATCAACGAAGCCAAGCAAAAACTCGACGTCTGGTTGCCGTACGTCTGGGCCTCGCAGCTGCACATGCTGCTCAACCGCCTGGGCATCACCCCCAACGAAGAACGCATGATCTGCTGGACCACCGCGGCCGCCGCCATGTCCCCCAACGGTCTGACGGACTTCCACGACGACGGCGAGACGGCGCCTGACCGCCGTTACCTGGAGGCGAGCAAGTTCCTGCCGGGCTTCAATGACCAGCTGCCCCGCAAGGCCGCACCGAACAGGCAGAAGTGGCCCGCCACCACGTCGTTGCCGTCCACAGTGGACACCGACACGCTCAGAGCGCGCAGGACCAGCCGCGACCTGACCGGTGACCTGAACGCGGAACAGCTCGGCACCCTGCTGTGGAACTCCATGTCCCCCAAGGACGGCCGGTGGCCGTACCCGAGCGCCGGAGCCCAGTACTGCGCCAGGATCAGGCTCATCGCGCTGAACGTCGACGGCCTGGCCAGGGGCCGGTACGAGGTGAACGAGGTCGAGCGCGCCCTGACGTGGTTCGGCGAGGCGCCGCCGATCGAGGACCTGGAGGCGACCTCGATGTGGTTCGGCCCCGGCACCACGGAACTCTCCGGCACCCCCGCCGTGCTGGCCCTCTACATCAGACTCGGCTCGCTGCGGCAGACCTACGGCCTGCGGGCGCTCAGGTTCGCGTTCACCGAGGCCGGGCACCTCGCCCAGAACCTCACCGTCACAGCGGCGAACCTGGGCATCCGCACCGGACTCGTCGGCGGGTTCTACGACGACATCGCCCACGACGTCATCGGGCTCGACGGCGTGGACGACGCTCTCGTCTACTTCCTGCCGCTGGCCTCATGACTTCGCGACGACGTTGCCCATCGCGATGACACCGATGAGCACGGCCAGCAACGACAGCAAGGCGCCCGCCACGGCGAACGCCTTGCCCCTGCGGTTCCCGAGCAGGCCGAGGATCGCGACCACGAACCCCGGCAGCCCGAAAGCCCAGGCGGAGTAAGGGCGTACACCGTCGAGGTTCATCGGCAGGAACGTCACCACGACCCCGAGCAACCCCAGCACCAGCGCGGCCACCCCGAGTCCGGGGCCCTTGGGTCCGTCAGACATGCCCGCGACCCTAGCCAAGCGACATTCAGATCTCCACTGATTCCAGGAGAACGTCGACCGTCGGTTCGATCGCGGCCGCCGCCCGTGCGTCCCGGAACCGCCGCTCGATACCCAGATCCCGGCGGAAGGCCGCGTCCCCGCACACCTTCATCGCCAGGTCCGTCACCGCGACGGCGGCCTCGGTCGCGGTGACCGCCAGCAGCCGGACGCGGTCGGCCGACCGTTCCGGATGCCACGTCACCGCGGACAGCGTGTCGTTGTACAGCACCCGGACCGCGTCCGTGCGCAACCGCATCCGGGCCAGATCGGACCGGGTGCGCGGATCACCGCCACCGAGGTGCCCGATCGCCGCCGCGAGCGCGCCCTCCATCAGCCCCAGCGACACCGCCGCCCCGAGCACCATGAACCACGGGAACGCCAGTTCCTCCGACCACAGCCGGTTGGACGCGGGTACTCGCACGGGATCCGCCTCCACGCAGGTGGCGACGGTCCCCCGCAGGCCCATCCCGGCATGATCGGCCGGGACCAGCAGCCCCGGCGCCTCGGCGGGAACGAGCCACAACGCCGAGCCGCACGACCAGACGTAGCTGTCCGCCTCGCCGGCCGCGATCACCCAGCTCTTGCGCGCCCGCACCTGCACCACGTCGCCATGGGTCGACATCTCGCCAGTCGGACCGAAGGCCGCCAACGTAGACAGGTGCCGGCCCGCCGCGATCTCGGCTCGCAACCAGTGTGGGCCCGAGCGGTCCAGCACGGCGGCCGCGGAGTAGTGCGAGCGCAGCACGGAAGCCGTTGCGCCACAGACCCTGGCGACCTCCTCGACCACCCTGCCGGCCGACCGGACGTCCTGGCCTCCCCCGCCGACCGTGCGGGAGATCGTCATTCCCAGCAGGCCCCGCGCGCCCAGGGCGTTCACGGCGGCGCGCGGGAATCTGGGGTGCTGGTCGACGTCCGCGGCGTTCGGCGCCACCACGGTCTGCACGATGCGGAGCAGGTCCGCCCGGTACGTCACGTGGGTGGGTAGAGCGAGTAGGACGGGAAGTTGCCGTACGGCCGTTCGTCGGCCGGGCCCTCGGTGACGGCGTGGACCAGCAACGAGCCGCCGACGAACGCGCCACGCCAGGAGGCACCGCGACCGCCGAACACCTCGTCCCGGTCACCCCTCGACCGGGGCTTGTTTATGCCGACCTTGAACGCCTGCACGTCCTCGCTCAGCCGCCGCGCGGTGGCCTCGTCGTCGCAGGCCAGTGACGCGACCAGGGCGCCGTTGGAGGCGTTCATCGCGGCCAGCAGCTCGGCCTCGGTGTCGACCAGGACGATCGTGTCGACCGGCCCGAACGGCTCGGCGTGGTGCAGCACCGACGAGCGTGGCGGGTCGAGGATCGCGACCGGCGCGAGGTACGCGGCGGTCTGCTGGCCCGGCAGGAACCGGCCGGAGTCCACCGATCCCCGGTACAGCGGCACGCCGCCGGCCCGGATCGCCTCGTCCACGACGTCGCCGAGCTCCTTGGCCTTCGCGTCGTTGATCAACGGCCCGAAGTCCAGCTCCGGCAGCTCATCACCAGGCGAAGCGACGGCGAGCGGGTGCCCGAACCTCACGTCCCGCACCGCGGGCAGGTAGACGCTCAGGAACTTGTCGAACAGCGACCGTTGCACCACGTACCTCGGATAGGCGGTGCAGCGCTGCTTGCCGTAGTCGAACGCCTTGCGGATCTGCGTGCCGAGCATGTCCCACGAGTCGGTCTCCCAGACGCCCCAGCAGTTCAGGCCCTCCTGCTCCAGGACGTGCCGCCGGTTCGAGTCGACCAGGCGCGTCGCGATGGCGCTGCCGACATCGCGACCGCCCACAAAGGACACACAGCCCAGGAACGACGACCCGACCAGCACCGGCGCGAGTTCGCTCCCGCTGCCGGACACGAGCGTCAACGGCAGTCCCGACCGGACGGCCAGCGCGGTCGCCAGCGTCAGGCAGCTGACGCCGCCGTCCGTCGGCGCCTTGGCGATGACGGCGTTGCCCGCCAGCGCCTGCACCAGCATCGCGTGCATCAGCACGCTCATCGGGTAGTTCCACGAGGCGATGTTGCTGACCGGGCCGTTCAGCGGCGCACGACCGGCCAGCATCGAGTCGATCTCGTCGACGTACCAGCGCACGCCCTCGATGCAGCGGTCGACGTCGGCCGTGGCGAGCCGCCACGGCTTGCCGATCTCCCACACCAGCAGCAACGACAGCAGGTCGCGGTGCTCGGTCAGAGCGTCCAAAGCCTCCGACACACGCGCCTTGCGGTCCGCCAGAGACACGTTGCGCCACTCGATGTGCTGGTCGACGGCCGCGACGACCGCCCGTCCCGCGACGTCGAAGTCGAGGAACGGCGGGCCCGCGATGGTGGAACCGTCGACCGGACTGGTGGCGGGCATCGGTTCGCCGGAACGACTCCACTCGCCGCCGAAGTGGTTGAGCAGCCGGTCGTCGTGGAACGCTTCGGGTGCAACCTTCACGCACTGCGAGTAGACGTCGTGCCACGACGTGCCGGGCTTGAGGATCAACGGCATTGGGCGGCCCTCCACTCCAGAAGGAGATGTCACTGCTCAGCGATTTTGCACGTGCTGCCAGCCGAAACGGCCCTTGATGCACAGGTTTCCGCGCGTGACCGTGCTTTCGTGCGGCGACGTGACCTTCACGATCTCGTTGTCCTGCACGTGCAGGGTGAGGTTGCACCCGACACCGCAGAAAGTGCAGATGGTCGTGGTCTGCGTCTGGGCCTCTTCGTCCCAGGTGCCGTCCTCGCGCTTGTCGTGCTCGCGCTTGAAGCTCAGCGCACCCGTCGGACAGACCTCGATGCAGTTGCCGCAGTAGACACAAGCGCTTTCGGGCAGCGGTGTGGAGAACTCCGTGGAGATCCGCGAGTCGAAGCCGCGGCCGGCCACCGAGATCGCGAAGGTGTTCTGCCACTGGTCGCCGCACGCGTCGACGCACTTGTAACACATGATGCACTTGCCCAGGTCGCGGACGTAGAGCGGATTGTCCACTTTGATCGGCTGCCGCACGGTGGCGGCCGTCTGGCCGTCGGGTTCCTCGTGCTCGCCCGGACGGCGGTCGTCCCGGTCGGTCGACGGCGGTGCCGGCGGGCCGAAGCGGGAGGGGTCGGCACCGCACGCGGACATCCACTCGTCCACGTGCGGCGTGGTGGAGAGGTCCGTCGCGGACCCGAGAAGTTCGAGAACCAGCTTGCGGCTGTGCGTCGTGCGCTCCGAGTCCGTGTGCACGACCATGCCCGGCTCGACCTTGCGCGAGCACGACGGCACGAGCGTGCGGGAGCCCTCGACCTCGACCATGCAGACGCGGCAGGCGTTCGCCGGCTTCAGTGTGTCGCCGTAGCAGAGCGTGGGGATCGACTTTCCCTTGGCCGTGCAGGCGTCCAGGATCGTCGCTCCCTCCGGCACGCGCACGGACTCGCCGTCCAAAGTCAGCTCGACCAGTCGTTTCGGGAGTCCGATTTCGACGATCGTCATGACGCTGCCTCCTCTGCGTAACCCAGGCGGTCGAGGGCTGATTCGATGGCGTTCCAGGCTGTTTGCCCGAGACCGCAGATGGACGAGTCGCGCATGACCTGCCCGACCTCCCGCAGCAGCTGGAGATCCTCCGCGCTGGTGCTCAGCGGACGCTTCCCCACGAGCCGGTGCATCGCCTCTTCCTGGCGCACGGTGCCGATCCGGCACGGCACGCACTGCCCGCACGACTCGTCGCGGAAGAACGCGGCAATGCGCAACAGGAAGCTGCCCAGGTCGGCCGTGTCGTCGAGCACCAGCACGACGCCGGAGCCGAGCGTGGTGTTCGCCGCCCGCGCGTCCTCCATGGTGAGCGGCAGGTCGAGCTCGTCCGGGCGGACGAACCCGCCTGCCGCCCCGCCGAGCAGTACCGCTCGCAGCTCCCGGCCTGGCGGCACGCCACCCGCCAGATCGAGGAGTTCCCCGAGCGTGGTGCCGAACGGCACCTCGTACACGCCCGGACGACTGACGTTGCCAGACAGGCAGAAGAGCTTCGGGCCCGCCGAGCCGGAGGTGCCGATGCGGGTGTAGGCCTCGCATCCCTCCGTGAGGATCACCGGTACGTTGACCAGCGTCTCCACGTTGTTGACCACCGTCGGTTTGCCGAAGAGCCCCGACTCCACCGGGAACGGCGGCTTCGACCTCGGCTCACCGCGGAAGCCCTCGATGGAGTTGAAGATCGCCGTTTCCTCGCCGCAGATGTACGCCCCCGCGCCGCGGCGGATCTCGATCTCGAACGAGAAACCCTCGTGGCCCATGATGTTCTCGCCGAGGAAGTTGCGTTCCTTGGCCCGCGCGATGGCGTTGCGCAGCAGGTGCAGCGCCCTCGGGTACTCGCCGCGCAGGTAGAGGTAGCCGCGCGAGCAGCCGGCCGCGTACCCGGCGATCGTCATCGACTCGATCACCGCGTACGGGTCGCCCTCCATCAGCAGGCGGTCCTTGAACGTGCCGGGCTCGCTCTCGTCCGCGTTGCACACCAGGTAGTGCGGGCGCACGGGCTGGCGGGCGGTCGCGTCCCACTTCCGGCCGGTCGGGAACGCCGCACCGCCGCGGCCCATCAGTTTGGCGTCGGTGACCTCGCGAATCACCCCCGACGGCCCCAGCAGGAGAGCCGTCCGCAACGCCGAATAGCCGCCCGTCGCCCGGTAGTCGTCGAGCGACTCCGGATCGACGACGCCAACCCGCTTGAGCAGCCGCAGGCCAGGGGACCCGGCCTGCGGCACCTCCGCGCGCTCACCGTCCACATGAGAGGGACCGGCGGCCGCCACCGCGATCACCTCCTCGGCGGTGGTGGGCGCCAGGAGCTGCTCCGCCGCCACCTCCCCCGCCTCGAACGCGAGCGCGACCGGAGCCTTCTCGCACACCCCCAGACACGGGCTGCGCAACCAGCCGCTCTTCGCCCCCGCCGGACCGAGCTCGGCGGTCAGCCTGTCGCACAACGACTTCGCGCCGTTGACCTGGCAGGCCAGGTCGACACAGACGTGCACGACCTTCGGCGGCCGTTCGGACAGCGAGAACAGCGAGTAGAAACTCGCCACCCCGTACGCCTCCGCCGGAGGGATGTGCAGGACGCGGCAGATGTGGTTCAGCGCGCCCTGACTGATCCAGCCGACCCTGTCGTTGACCGCGTGCAGGGCGGGCAACAGCTGGTCCCTGCCCATGCCGGTGAACAGGTCCACGACGACGCGTTCGGCCTCGGACGGCTCGACGTCGAGCAGTTTGAGATCCACTCAGCCCACCTTCACCGGAAGCTTGTCGATGCGGATTGCCGCGGCCTTGTACTCCGCCGTTCCCGCGATCGGGCAGGTCGCCTCGATCGTGAGCACGTTGACGTCGATCTCGTCCGGGAAGTGGAACGTCATGAACACCAGACCCGGCGTCAGTCCGTCGTCGATCCGCACCGGCGCCTGGATCTGCCCGCGCCTGCTGGTGATCGACACCTCCTCACCCGCGGTGACCCCGAGCGTCTCGGCGTCCTGCGGGCACAGGTCGAGCGTCTCGCCCATGCGCAGCGGCGACTCGAACCCGGCCGACTGCACACCGGTGTTGTAGGAGTCGAGCCGCCGGCCGGTGGTGAGCCGGAACGGGAACTCACTCGTCAGCTCGTCGACGGGCGGGCTGTGCAGCACCGGCGAGAACGTCGCGGGCATGCCGCGCTTGACCGGGTCCTCCTCCCACAACCTGCCGTGCAGGAAGCTGGGTTCGAGGGAGTCCTCGTCCGGGCACGGCCACTGGATGCCGCCGAGCTTCTCGAGCCGGTCATACGTCATGCCGGTGTGGATCGGCGACAGGCTGCGGAGTTCGTCCCACACGGCCTGGCCGGTCATGTGCTGCCAGGCCGCGCCGAGCCGCGTGGCGATCTCGCCCATGATCTCGATGTCGTCACGCGCACCCTCTGGTGGGGTGAGAGCTTTCCTGACGCGTTGAACCCGGCGCTCGCTGTTCGTGAACGTGCCGTCGGTCTCGCACCAGGCCGCGGCGGCGGGCAGCACGACGTGTGCGAGCTGCGCGGTCTTGGTGAGGAAGATGTCCTGCACCACCACGTGGTCCAAGTTGGACAGACGCTTGATCGTGTGCTCGCAGTCAGCCTCGGACTGCACCGGGTTCTCGCCGATGATGTACACGGTGGTCATGTCACCGCGTTCCATCGCCTCCAGCATCTGGGTGAGGTTCCAGCCCTTCGAGGCCTTGAAGTTCGAGCCCCACGCGTCGTTGAACTTCTTGGCGACACCGGGATCCGTGATGTCCTGGAAGCCGGGCAGCCGGTCGGGGATGGCGCCCATGTCGCCGCCGCCCTGCACGTTGTTCTGCCCGCGCAACGGGTTCAGCCCCGCGCCGTACCGCCCGACCTGGCCGGTCAGCAGCGACAGGTTGATGAGGCTCAGCACGTTGTCGGTGCCGTTGTGGTGCTCGGTGATGCCGAGCGTCCAGCTGAGCTGACCGCGGTCCGCTTTGGCGTAGGCGTGCGCGAGCTCGCGGATGAGCTCGGCCGGCACCCCGGTCTCCAGTTCGGCGACCGGCAGCGTCCACGGCTCGACGGCCTTCACGAACTCCTGGAAGCCCTCGGTGGCCCGCTCGACGAACGACATGTTGGTGAGGTTCGACGCGATGATCTCCCGCGCGATCGCGTGCGCCAGCGGGATGTCCGTGCCGACCTTGAGCCGCAACCACCCGTGCGCCCACTTGCCGGTGCTGGTCAGCCGGGGGTCGACCACGTAGAGCTTCGCGCCCTTGTTGACCGCCTTCAGCACGTGCTGGAAGAAGATCGGATGCGCCTCGCGTGCGTTCGACCCCCAGAGCACGATCAGGTCGGCGTCCTCGATCTCCTGGTAGGAGGAGGTACCGCCACCGCTGCCGAACACCTTGGCCAGCCCGGCCACGCTCGGGGCGTGACAGGTGCGGTTGCAGCTGTCGACGTTGTTCGAGCCGATCACGGCCCTGGTGAACTTCTGGGCCATGTAGTTCATCTCGTTGGTGGCCCTCGCACAGGAGAACATGCCGAACGCGTCCGGGCCACCGTTGGCCACGTTCCTGCGGAAGCCCTCTGCTGCCTTGTCCAGCGCCTCGTCCCAGGTGGCCGGCCGCAGGACTCCCGCGTCGCGCACCAGTGGCTGGGTCAGCCGCACGTAGGGCTCGGTCTTCTTCCGCCTGCTCATCGTCTGCACCTCCTACGCCCATACTGTATGCAATCTTCGGTATGCGCTAGCCCCCAGTTGCGGTTTCGTGCCACTACGCCTGCAGAACGCGGCGATCGTCCAGGAGTGAGAACGCGTCCGACACCTCGCACAGGAACGCGGTGTCGCCGTCCAGATCCGGTGCCCCCGCACCGGGTTCCACCCTGGGCGGTGTCATCCCCCGCGCCCTGATGGCCGCGGCGACCACCGCGGCCTCGACCTGTGCCGGGCTCGCCGCCGCGGCCCGTGCGGCGGCGGCGACGTCCGCGTCGCGACACGGCTGGAGGTCGAGCAGGCCGTCACGGATCTCGATCACGCGCCGGTACAGGCGCATCCGCATGTTCCACCAGCCGACGCGCGGGTTGAGCGCGATCCGCGGGTCCGCGTCGGCCAACGCGCGCCAGAGCGGTTCGAGCCGGGTGTACTGGCGGTATCGCCGCCTCCATGCCGCCACGGCCGGCACGGCGGCGCCCACCAGCACGACGACATGGGCGGCATTGGGCAGCACCGCACTCATCCAGAAGTTCCACCCGAGCGGATAGGCGAACTCGAAGCGGCTCGACCCGACGCGCACGACCCGGTTCACCAGATACACCAACGCCATCGCCGCACCGGCCACGATCAGGTGCAACCCGGACCGCAGCGCGCGGCCGGAGGTGGTGCGGGCATATCGCAGGCCGAGCCGGATCACGTTGCCGAACGCGGGTGCCAGCGCGAGCAGGTACGCCGTCCAGTACTCGAGAACCCACGGTGCCTGGGGAAGAAGGCTCGGCTTCAGCGCGAAGCACAGGCACATCACCCCGAACATGCCCGCCGTCCACCAGGTGCTCCACCGGCTACGCCGCAAGCCGTTGAGGTGCGCGAGGAGATCATGCGCCGACCACGCGACGAGCACCATTCCCGCGTGCCCGGCCAACCGTGCGAGCGTGGCCGTTCCGGTCAGGTGTCCCACCGCCAGCTGGACCGCCGGGGTGAGCGCGGTCAGCGACACGGCGAGCCCGAGGAACAACCTGCGGATCGCGTCCTGGCCGTCGCGCCAGCTGAACACCATCAGCCACGCGACGGCGGGCGGCACGTACCGCAGCAGGAGCTCACCCATGGAAACCGTCGAACGCGGCGTGCAGCCGGTCGGCCAGCGTGGTGCCGGTGTGCACGCGCTGGCGGATCAGGGTCGCGAGCAACTCCGCCTCGCGTTCCTCCTCGGTGGAGTACCCGGTGCGGCCGAGCACGCGCCGGACCAGCGCCGGATCGAGGCTGGGCAGCAGGAGCTCCGCCATCTCGGTGAGACTCGCCGACGCCGGGTAGTGGTCGCACAGCACATGGCTCAGCTCATGCAGCACGATGTGTTCCTGGTGGAACGGCGCGGTCTCCTCCTCGAAGAAGATGATGTCCGCGGCGTCGGTGGCGATCCAGAGACCGCACACACCGGTGAGCCCCGCGAAGGGCATCAGGTGGATCGGCCTGCCCCGGCGTGCGGCGATGCGGCCCGCGAACGACGACACGTCGAACGGGACCGGAATGTCCAGGCCGCGCAGGAGCTTTCGCAGCCTTCGAGCACTCACCTCGAGCCGTCCTCCTGGGACAGTCCTTCGAGCTCGCGCACTCGCTCGACCATCTCGGCGATGGTGGCGAGGCTCTTGTCCGACAGCCCTCTGGCACGCAGGGCGAGCTGGCGCACGGGCGCGTCCCGCAACGCGTTGAGCAGCGTCAGCTCGGCGTCGATCCGGGCGGCCTCGGCGGCGTCGAAGAAGTAGGCAGGCGGCACGCCGAAGAAGCTCGCCAGCGCCTCGACGTGGCGCTTGGTCGGGTTGTCCCGCACGCCCTTGCGCAACTGCCACAGGTAGGTGGCGGAGATCGTGGGGCCGCCCTTGGCCCTGATCGCCTCGGCGACCTCCTCGAAGGTGTACTCGCCGCCGTCGTCCGCCCGCACCGTGCGGAACAGGTGGTCGACCCGCGCGGCCAGCACCCCTTCGTCCTCTGACATGGCGACATCCTACCGACCGGCCCATGAACTCCCGTGGCACGGATTGGAGCTTTCGTCTACACGCGAGTTGACAGGTCCTGGCCATCTCAGTTTACTGCGTACGGCGCCTCATGAACTGAGGCAAATGGAGGGGGATTCCATGCTGACCAGAACGCTTGCTGCCGTCGGTACGGCAGCGCTGCTCGTAGCCACGCTTTTCAGTGGGTCCGCGGGGGCGGCCGACACTCCGGAGGTCGTCGAGGCCCTGCCGGTCACCGGCGCGCAGGTTCCAGGAACCGCCGACGACGCGTTCGCCGCGGCGGCCGCGACCCTGCCGTTCACCTTCAGCTTCCAGATGTGCTGCTCGCTGGACTCACGCCAGTTCACGCCTCCCGGCCGCGAGAACAGGGGTAAGGCCTGCGTGACCCTGCGGGGCACCAAGAGCGACGATCCGAAGTGGAAGGGCAAGATCGTCAAGGTGATCATGTGGGACGAGGACGGGATCGACGGTAAGAAGGGGCCCACGGTCGACTTCAAGCTCGACGGCACGTACTACAAGTACTGCTGGACCGGCCTCACCGTCGCCCACCCGCACCACTTCGAGATCCAGAAGCCGTGGGGACCGGCCCAGCTGTGGGGAGACGGCAAGGCCACCGGTAGCTGATCTGAGGGAGAGGGGAAACGGGGGCCGGTGCGTGACGCACCGGCCCCCGTTCGTCGTTGCGTCACAGGTCGCGACTCAGGACACCAGCGACGTGCGCGACAGCAGGTCGATCGCCGCGTAGACGTGCCGCAACGTCGGCGCCGGCACGCGGGTGAGCTCGGCGATCTCCACCACGGCGGCGATGATCGCGTCGATCTCCAGCCGCTTCCCGGCCTCCAGGTCCTGCAGCATCGACGTCTTGTGGTGCCCGACGCGGCGGGCACCGTCGATGCGCTTGTCGATGGAGATCCGCGGGTCGCAGCCCGCGGCCCGCGCGATGGTCAGGGTCTCCGCCATCATCTGGGCCACGAGGTCGCGGCTGTCGTCGTGGTCGCAGATCTCCACCATGGTCGCGCGGGTCAGCGCGCTCAGCGGGTTGAACGCCACGTTGCCCATGAGCTTGATCCAGATGTCCTCGCGGACGTCCTTCTCCACCGGGCACTTCAGCCCGCCCGCGATCATCGCCTCGCTCAGCGCGACGCACCGCGCGGAAATGCTGCGATCCGGCTCGCCGATCGAGAACCGCGTGCCCTCCAGGTGCCGGATCACACCCGGCGACTCGATCTCGGTCGAGCAGTAGACGACGCAGCCGATCGCCCGTTCCATGGGCAGCACGGCGGTGACCGACCCGCCGGGGTCCACGGCCTCGATCCGTTGTCCCTCAAGGGGATGTCCGGTCATGCCGTGGAAGTACCACCACGGGATCCCGTTCTGCGCCGCGATCACGGCCGTGTCCTGGCCCATCAGCGGTGCCAGCAGATCGCCTGATGACGCGTACGAGTACGCCTTCAGACCGAGGAAAACGTAGTCGACCTCGCCCACCTCCGCGGGATCCGAGGTCGCATGTGGACGCGCGGTGAAATCACCACGCGGGCTCAGCACTCGCACGCCGTGTTCACGCATTGCGGCGAGATGAGCTCCACGCGCGATCAGATGGACTTCCACGCCCGCACGATGCAAAGCCGCACCGACGTAGGCACCGATCGCTCCGGCTCCGAGAACAGCGATCTTCATAGCACGCCCCGCTCGCTAAGATTGCATACAGTATACGGCCAACATGCCCGAATCTCTAGAAGTGCTTTTTGCATACGAAAAGCTGTATTCTGTCCGGCATGACCTCTTTGCCCAGTGGCCGCCGGGCGCCCCGCGGTTCACTCAGTGCCGCGGCGACCCGCCGGGTCGAACGTCCCGCACCGCTGCGACAGGCCGTCTACGACGCCTTGCTCGAGCTGATCGTCAACCGCACCCTCGCCCCCGGCCAGCACCTGGTCGAGGCCGAGCTGGCCGAGTACCTGGGCGTGAGCAGGCAGCCGGTGCGCGAGGCCCTGCAACGGCTCCAGACCGACGGGTGGGTCGACCTGCGCCCCGCCCAGGGTGCCTTCGTGCACACCCCGACCGAGGAGGAGGCCGACCAGCTGCTCGCCGTGCGCAGCGTGCTGGAGACCTACTCGGCCAAGCTCGCCGCCGAGCACGCCACCGCGGCCGACGTGAAGCTTCTCAGGAAGCTGCAGAAGGCCGGCGAGGAGGCCCTGGGCACCGCGAACGTAGAGCGCCTGGTCAAGGCGAATGCCGACCTGCACGCGGCCGTCGCGGCGATCGGCCGCAACAAGGTCCTGTCCGAGATGATCGGCCTGGTCGACCGCCGGGTGCGCTGGTACTACACCCCGATCGCCCGCCCGCGCAGCCGCGACTCCTGGAACGAGCACGCCGAGCTGGTCACGGCCATCGCCGACGGCGACGCGGAACGAGCCGGCGAGGTCATGCACCGCCACGCAGAGCAGACCCGCCAGACCTACCACGACCGCAAGGCACCCGAAAGCTCCACCGAGAGCGACTGACTCATCACTCTCGGATCGCCCAATTCGGTCATTTGACACCATACGGGTGATCCGCGACACGATGGCGGACGATTGCATACAAAACGCAGTATGCTGAATCGCAACAGGGACGGGGTCAACGGAGACCCGCGAGAGGTTTCCCGCCGGGTACCCACACGATGGACATCCGGTGGAACAGACCCCGGCCGCAACCCTGTTCCTCCCGTGGCGCAGTGCCTGTCAGGTCTCTGCGCGCCCCGGGAACCACCATCGACAGGAGGAAGACCATGTCCCGCTTGAAGAACTTCGCGCGTTCCCTCACCGAGCCGCGCAACGGTGCTTCCGCTGACGGCCGCGCGCTGGGCCTCGGACTGTCCACCGCGCTGACGGAACAGCGCAAGGACGCCGAGGCCCAGGCGGCCGTGGCCAGGACGCTCCGCAAGGACGCCGAAGGCCACAGCATTCACGGCTGAGAGTCCCTGACAGGAGCGTCTTCTTCGCTCCTTCGCGCACTCTCGGCATCCTCCACGGCGGAACGGGCAGCCCGTCGTGAGGTGTGCAGGCTCCACACCGTCGTGACGGCCAGCGTCGCCACGATGACCCCGAGAGACACCACGATCGGAATCTCCGGAGCCCACGAGACACCGTGGTGGTGCATCGCCTCGAAGATGAGCTTGAACCCGATGAACGCGAGCACCACCGCGAGGCCCTTGCTCAGGTGCACCAGGCGATCCAGGAGACCGCCCACCAGGAAGAAGAGCTGGCGCAGGCCCATCAACGCGAACGCGTTGGCGGTCAGCACCAGGTACGGCTCCTTGGTGAGCCCGAAGATCGCCGGGATCGAGTCCACCGCGAACAGCAGGTCCGTGGTGCCCACGGCGACCATGACGATGAGCATCGGCGTCACGACGCGTTTGCCGTCGATGCGCGTCGTCAACGCGGCGCCGTGGTAGACCGTGGTCGCCGGCAGGAACTTCTTCACCGCGCGCAGGGCGGCGTTCTCCGGGACGTCGGCCTCCTCGGTCTCGTCCTGCTTCAGCAGCTTCCACGCCGTGAAGATCAGGAAGGCACCGAAGAAGTAGAACAGCCAGTCGAACCGCGAGATCGCCTGTGCTCCCAGGGCGATGAACACGGTGCGCAGCAACAGGGCCAGGACGATGCCGACGATGAGCACCTTCTGCCGGTACTCCCGCGGCACCGCGAACCGGGCCATGATGATCACGAACACGAACAGGTTGTCGACGCTCAGCGAGTACTCGGTGATCCAGCCGGCGAAGAACTCACCGCCGTGGCCGGGCCCGGCGAACACCGTGACGCCGAGTCCGAACAGGACGGCCAGGCCGACGTAGAACAGCACCCAGTACAACGACTCGCGGAACGACGGTTCGTGCGGTTTGCGTGCCACCAGATAGAAGTCGAACGCGATGACGGCGGCGATGCCGCCCATCGTCGCGATCCAGACCCAGACGGGAAGATCCAACATCCTTGCTCCTTCGGCGGAAGGTCAGCGGGAGGCGGTGGCTCGCAAACGATGTCGCAGTCGCAGGCGCATCGCGATGCGCTCGTGCAGCCACAGGAAACCGATGGCCCAGCCGAGGCTCACGATGCCTTGGTAGGCGAGGAAACCGGCCAGATCCGGGGGCAGCCGGACCTGACCGGCGAGCACGAGGCTCACCGTGATCTCGTGCACCAGCCGAGCCACGGGAAACGCGACCAGCCAGTACAGAGCCACCGGAGCGAACCGTCCCGCTGGGAGCCGGCCCGCCGCCACCAGCAGGCTGAAACCGCCGCCGAACGCGCCCAGCGGCAGGCCGAGCGCCACCGTCGTGACGAGTGCCCACCCGAGCGGCTGGCCGACGAGCGCGGCCAGCCCTCCCGCGATGAGCCCGGCGGCGAGACCGACGAACGCGCCGGGCACCGCTTCTTTGAGAAAGCCTTCGCGGATCGCCATCTCAGCCCACCACTACTCCGAACTTGACGAGACTGAAGAACAGCATGCCCAGGTAGAACACCGCGCCGAAGCCGATGATGATGTTCGTGATCAGCTTGGGGCGGATGGGTTTGGGCAGCATCCGGTTGTTCACCAGCAGGAGCACCACGCAGTAGGCGCCCATGGCGAACGTCGACAGGAACGCGAGCACGTCTAGGATCGCGCCCGGTCCGTCGGCGGGCCCGAACAGCAGGATCAGGATGCCGAAGGTGATGACACCCCAGAGGAATCCCGCGTAGAGGTGCGACATGCGGAACTTCTTCGCGCCCTTGACGAAGTGGTACGTCATGTCCGCCTGGCCGCGCGAGAACGAGTCGAACAGGCCCAGCGTGGCGTTCATGCCGATCAACGCGATGAACCCGAGGAACACCGCGCCGAGCACCGGTCCCCCCGCCGCCGCGAAGGCGTCCGACATGGCGTTCAGAGCGGCCTCCCGCTCACCGGACTCGATGAGCGCCTTGACGTCCGGCGACGTGCGGCTCGCCGACTGGGCGAGGACCGTGAAAGACACCGTGACGAGCATCGTGATACCCCAGAACAGCAACAGCGCGTCGAACGTGACCCAGCGCCGCCAGCCCTTCCACTTCGCGAGCTCCGCCTTGTCGTCGGTGTCGAACATGAAGCCGCGGGACGGCATCTTCTCCTCGTCGCCCGCGTGCCGCAGCCCGCGGACCTTCGGGATGTGCGCGCCCATGCCGGCGCCGCTGTCGCGCAGGTGCAGCGTGTACCACATCTGCTGCATGCCGGACGGGCCGGCGAACGCGATCGAGCCGACGATGATCGGGAACCACTCCGGTGACATGGCCTGCGCCGGGAAGTACCCGAACTGGAACATGCCGGACACCGTGCTGGTCAGGTCTCCCCAGGTGCCGACCATCGCCGCCACCACCGCGGTGCTGACGACGAGCAGTCCGATGAGGATGGACAGCAGGTTCTCGAGCAGGTTGTAGATGACCTTGGCGAGGCTGAACAGCACCCCGACCAGGATCAGGCCCACGCAGGCCGACACCGTCCAGGGTATGCCGGTGATCTTTTCCAGAGCCGCCGCTCCGGCCGACAGGTGACCTGGCCAGATGTAGACGAGTATGGCCACCACGAAGAAGAACCACATGATCGGTTTGAACACGCGTGCGGCGCCGAAGAAGATGCTCTCCCCAGTCGCCATCGCGTACCGCGCCATCTCGAGCATGACGACGGCCTGCAGCGTCACGCCGATCAGGAAGAGCCACCTGATGTCCGGTCCGAAGACCAGCACCAGGCGTGGCCACATGTAGGACTCGCCCATGCCCACGCCAAGAGCCACCAGGAACACCGTGGGGCCGAGCAGGTGGATCGACGGTGGTGCGTCGGGGAGTTTCCTGATGGGCATCGCTTCCAGCTTGCCCGCGGCCCAGACACGTTCCTTCTCGGGTGGTGTGCTGGTATCTGTGCGAGCGGCCAGATTTGGATCATCCACGGTTAACAACCTCCAGAGGACCGGCTGTCTTCGTTGACCTCCTTGGCGGGTTCGCGACCGTGGGCGTGTTCACGGTCGCGGACGGGCCATCTCTCCTTGTACTGCCGCAAAATGGTCGTGGCCTCTCCCAAGGCCACGACCACTCGCGACTACCTATAGCAAGCCGGCAGCACGGGCCCACCTGTACTTGGCGCCCAGTACTGCGACAGGCTTCTCCGTTGTGTACGGATACGCAACCACTCCGTGCCGGTACAGGTACTCGCTCGCTTCCTCCACCTCGACGTCACCTGCGAGGGAAGCGACGACGGGCTTGTGGATCCCGTTCGCCCGGTACTCCTCCACGACGTCGACCACGAGCTTCGCGAACACCATCGGTGGCGTGACGATGGTGTGCCAGTAGCCGAGGATCAACGAGTGGATGCGGTCGTCGGCGAGACCGAGCGCGATCGTGTTCCGGTAGGTCGAGGGCGGTTCCCCGCCGGTGATGTCGACGGGGTTGCCCGCCGCGCCGAAGGGCGGGATGAACTTCCGGAACGCCGCGTCCAGGTCGTCCGGGATGCTCATGAGGCTGAGTCCGTTGTCCACACAGGCGTCCGAGAGCAGCACGCCCGAGCCGCCCGCGCCGGTGATGATGACGACGTTCTCGCCCTTGGGCGTGGCCAGCAGCGGGATTCCGCGCGCGTACTCCAGCAGGTCGTTGAGGCCGGGAGCGCGGATCACACCGCTCTGCCTGAGGATGTCGTCGTAGACCCGGTCGTTGCCGGCGAGTGCGCCGGTGTGCGAGCTCGCGGCCTTGGCACCCTGGTCGGTCCGTCCCGCTTTGAGCACCACGACCGGTTTCTTCGCCGAGACGCGTTTCGCCGTTTCCGCGAAGGACCGGCCGTCCTTGAGGTCCTCCAGGTGCATCGCGACGAGCTGGGTGTTCGGATCGGACTCGAAGAACGTCAGCAGGTCGTCCTCGTCGATGTCGGCCTTGTTGCCCACACCCACGATCGACGAGACGCCCATGCCCGCGGAACGGCTGAATCCGAGGATCGCCATGCCGATTCCGCCGCTTTGCGACGTGAGGGCGACGCCGCCCTTGACGTCGTACGGCGTGCAGAACGTCGCCGAGAGGTTCTCCGGCGTGTAGTAGTAGCCGTAGATGTTCGGGCCGAGGATGCGCACGCCGTGCTTGCGCGCGATCGCCACGATCTCGTTCTGCAGCTCGATGTTGCCCGTCTCGCCGAAGCCGGACGGGATCATGATCGCGCCGCCGACGCCCTTCTTGCCGACCTCTTCGAGAGCGGCCGGCACGAACTTCGCCGGGATGGCGAACACCGCGACGTCGATGTCTCCCGGGACGTCGGCGATGCCGGCGAACGCCTTGCGGTCGAGGATCTCGTCGGCCTTGGGGTTGATCGGGTAGATCTCGCCCTGGTAGCCGCCGTTGACGAGGTTCTTCATCACCGAGTTGCCGATCTTGCCCTCTTCGTTCGAGGCGCCGATCACGGCCACGGCGGACGGCCTCATGATCCGGTTCATCGAGGCGAGGATCTCGTCCTGGGTGAACCTGTGCGGTTGCCTGGCGGCGTCCTCGTCCACCAGGATGCGGACATCGACCGCGGTGGCCCCGGAAGGCGTTGCCAGCACGGGGTTGAGGTCGACCTCCGCGAGCTGCGGGAAGTCCGTGACCAGGTCCGACACGCGGTGGATCAGGTCGGCGAGCAAGCCTGCGTCGACGCCCTGCGCGCCGCGGACACCGCGGAGGATCTCCGCCGCCGCGATGCCGTCGACCATCGACAGGGCCTCGTCCTGGCTGGTGGGCGCCAGCCGGAACGTGACGTCCTTGAGCACCTCGACCAGGATGCCGCCGAGGCCGAACGCGACAATCTTGCCGAACGTCTCGTCGGTGGTGGCGCCCACGATGACCTCGTGGACCTCTTTCCCGGTCGGCAGCTGCTGCTGGACCTGGACGCCGGTGATGTCCGCGTCCGCCTTGTAGTTCCCGGCGTTGTGGATGATCGTGCGGTAGCCCTCGGCGACCTCACCGGCGTTGCGCAGGCCCACCAGCACACCGCCGGCCTCGGTCTTGTGCAGGATGTCCGGTGAGACGATCTTGAGCACGACCGGGTAGCCGATCTCCTCGGCGAACGCGACGGCGCCCTCCGACGACTTCGCCAGCGCCTCGGCCGGGGTCGCGATCCCGTAGGCGTCGCAGACCCGCTTGCCCTCCGGCGCGGTGAGCGACGATCGTCCCTCCGCCCGCACCTTCGCGAGTACGTTCTCGACCGCGGCGCGGTCGTAGCCGTTGTCCGGCATGAGATTCCGTCTCCTAGAGGTTAGATGACGCCGGCGGCGCGCAGTCCGGCCAGCCGGTCGGCGCTGTAGCCCAGGGCTCCGAGGACCTCGTCGTTGTGCTCACCGAGCAACGGCGGACGCTGGATCTCGACGACCGAGTCGGAGAGCTTGAGCGGGTTGCCGACCGTCTTGAACGCGCCGCGCTCGGGGTGCTCGACCTCGACCACGGTGCCCAGTTCGGCCAGCGTCTCGTCCTCGATGATCTCCTTCGTGGACAGGATCGGTCCGCACGGGATGTTGTGGGCGTTGAGCTTGTCCATCACCTCCCACTTGGTGTGCTTCTCCGTCCACTCCTCGATCAGCGCGAACGCCTTGTCCAGCTTGGAGAGCCTGACCTCCGGCGTGTTCCACGCCGGGTCGTCGGCGAGCTCGGGCCTGCCGATCAGCTCGGTCAGCGGGGCCCAGCCGACGGGCTGGATGATCACGTAGATGTAGTCGTTCGGGCCGCCGGGGGCACAGCGCACCGCCCAGCCGGGCTGGCCACCACCGGATGCGTTGCCGGAGCGGGGCACCTCGTCCCCGAACTGCTCGTTCGGGTACTCCCCCAGCGGCCCGTGGGTGAGCCGCTGCTGGTCGCGCAGCTTCACCCGGCACAGGTTCAGGACGGCGTCCTGCATCGCGACCTGGACGCGCTGCCCGCGTCCGGTGTTGGTCCGTTGGTACAGCGCGGCCAGGATCGCGGCCACCAGGTGGATGCCGGTGCCCGAGTCGCCGATCTGCGCGCCGGTGGCGAGCGGCGGGCCTTCCTCGAACCCGGTGGTGCTCATCGAGCCGCCCATCGCCTGCGCGATCACCTCGTACGCCTTGAAGTCGGCGTAACGGCCGGGCCCGAAGCCCTTGATCGACGCGTAGATGAGCTTGTCGTTGAGCTCCTGCAGCTTCTCCCACGGGTAGCCGAACCGCTCGACGACGCCGGGGCCGAAGTTCTCGACGAGGATGTCGACGTCGCCGACGAGCTTCTCGAAGACCTCTTTGCCTTCGGGGGACTTCATGTTGAGGGTGATGCTCCGCTTGTTGCAGTTGAGCATCGTGAAGTAGAGACTGTCCACTTCGGGCAGATCGCGCAGCTGGCCGCGGGTGATGTCGCCCCGTCCCGGCGTTTCCAGCTTGATGACGTCGGCGCCCAGCCAGGCGAGCAGCTGGGTCGACGACGGTCCGGACTGCACGTGCGTCATGTCGAGGACTTTGACGCCCTCCAGGGCCTTGGCCATCTCAGCTCACCTACTTGTACATCGTCTGGTTCATGGTTCCGGGCGCGTACACGTCGGGGTCGATCCACACGTTGATCAGCGAGGGCTTGCCGGACTCGCGAGCACGCCGCAACGCGGGCCCGATGTCCTTGGGGTCGCGCACTTCCTCGCCGTAGCCGCCGAGCATCTTGGCGAACTGGTCGTAGCGGACGTCGCCGAGCGTGTTGCCGACGCGCTCGCGCTCCAGCCCGTACTTGGCCGCCTGGCCGTAGCGGATCTGGTTCATCGACGAGTTGTTGCCGACGATGCCGACGAACGGCAGGTTGTAGCGGACGAGCGTCTCGAAGTCCCAGCCGGTGAGGCTGAACGCGCCGTCACCGAACAGGGCCACGACCTCCTTGTCCGGCCTGGCCAGTTTCGCGGCCAGCACGAACGGGATGCCGACGCCGAGCGTCCCGAGTGGACCGGGGTCCATCCAGTGCCCGGGCGACTTCGGCTGCACGACCTGGCCGGAGAACGTGACGACGTCGCCGCCGTCGCCGATGTAGATCGAGTCCTCGGTGAGGAAGTCGTTGATCTCGCTCACCAGGCGGTACGGGTGGATCGGCATGTCCTCGGAGAGCAGGTGCTCGGCGCGCTTCTGCCGGGCCTTCTCCTCGACCGCCTGCAGTTCCTCCAGCCACACCTTGCGGCCCATCGCGCCGTTGTCCTCGCGACCCGACGCGGCCTGCGCGACACTCGACAGGACCAGGTCCGCGTCACCGACGATGCCGAGGTCGATGTCGCGGTTCTTGCCGACGGTGCGGTAGTCGAGGTCGATCTGGACGACCGTCGCGTTCGCGGACAGCCTTCGGCCGTAGCCCATCCGGAAGTCGAACGGGGTTCCGACGATCACGATGACGTCGGCGTTGTCGAAGGCGTACCGCCGCGACAGTTGGAAGTGGTGCGGGTCGCCGGGCGGCAGGGTGCCGCGGCCCGCGCCGTTCATGTAGGCGGGGATGTTGAGGGTGCGGACGAGGTCGATCGCGGAGTCCGTGGCCCGCGTCGTCCACACCTGACTGCCCAGCAGGATCGCGGGCTTGCGGGCGTGCACCAGCAGGTCCGCGAGCTTCTCGATGTCCGCCGGGTCACCGACGCTGCGCGTGGACGCGCGGTAGTGCCCCGCTTCGGGTACTCGGGCGGTGCTCACCGGCACCTTGGCGTCCAGGACGTCGCGCGGGATCTCCAGGAACGACGGTCCCGGCGCGCCGGCGTTGGCCTCGCGGAACGCCATCGACACCATGTCCGCGATGCGGGCGGTGTGCGGGACGTTCGCGGCGAACTTCGTGATCGGCGTCATCATGTCGACGTGCGGGAGGTCCTGCAGCGAGCCCATCTTGTGCTGGCTCAACGCACCCTGGCCGCCGATCAGCAGCATCGGGCTCTCCGCGCGGAACGCGTTCGCGACACCCGTGACGGCGTCGGTGGTACCCGGCCCCGCGGTCACGACGGCACAACCGGGCTTGCCGGTGATCCGCGCGTACCCGTCGGCCGCGTGCGCCGCGACCTGTTCGTGCCGGACGTCGATGACGGCGATGCCCTCGTCCACGCAGCCGTCGTAGATGTCGATGATGTGCCCGCCGCACAGTGTGAAGATGGTGTCGACGCCCTCTGCTTTGAGGGCCTTCGCCACCAGGTGGCCACCAGAGATGGACTCAGGAATCGACTCCGGCTCCGCGGAACTCGTCATCGGCGATCAGCTCCCCTTGGCGCTTCGACTGTAGATTGCATACCGTATGAGGTAGGCATATCGTTACTCCGCTACCAACCGGATGTCCAGAGATGGCCGCAAGTTTTCGGCGAGAGGACGTAGACGGTGGATCTTTTCGAACACGAGGCGCGGGACCTCTTCGAGCGGTACGGGGTGCCCGTTCCGCGTGGTTTCGTGGCGGACACTCCTGAATCCGCGCGCGAGGCCGCCGCGCAGCTGGGCGGCACCGTTGTCGTCAAGGCTCAGGTGAAGACCGGCGGACGCGGCAAGGCCGGTGGCATCAAACTCGCTTCGTCACCCGACGAAGCTCAGGCCGCCGCCACAGCCATCCTGGGGATGGACATCAAGGGCCACACCGTGCACAAGGTCCTGATCACCGAGGCGAGCGAGATCGCCGAGGAGTACTACCTGTCGTTCCTGCTCGATCGTGCCAACAGGACGTTCATCGGCATGACCTCAGCCACCGGTGGCATGGAGATCGAGGAGATGGCGGACTCCATCACTCGAATGCCGGCCTCGTCCTTCGACGCATCGGCGGCGTTCCCGCCTTCGATCGCGGCGGAAGTGAACGCGGTCGCTTCCGCCCTGTGGAAGGTCTTCGTCTCCGAGGACGCCACCCTGGTCGAGGTGAACCCGTTGGCGCGCACCAAGGATGGCCGGATCATCGCCTTGGACGGCAAAGTGACACTGGACGACAACGCGTCGTTCCGGCACTCTCGACCAACGGATGCTGTTTCCGGTGACCCGCTGGAGGTACGGGCCGCCGAGAAGGGCCTCAACTACGTCAAGCTCGATGGCACCGTCGGTGTCATCGGCAACGGCGCCGGACTCGTCATGTCCACTCTGGACGTCGTGGCGCTGGCCGGTGCCGCGCCCGCGAACTTCCTCGACATCGGCGGCGGCGCCTCGGCCCAGGTGATGGCCGACGGCCTCGACGTCATCCTCTCGGACCCGTCGGTCCGCAGCGTGTTCGTGAACGTGTTCGGCGGCATCACCGCGTGCGACGCGGTGGCAAACGGAATCGTGCAGGCCCTCGGCATGCTCGGTGACCGCGCCGACAAGCCCCTGGTCGTCCGTCTCGACGGCAACAACGCCGAAGCGGGCCACCGCATCCTCGACGCGGCCCGGCACCCGCTGATCACCGTGGCGCACACGATGGACGACGCGGCGGGCCGTGCCGCCGCCCTGGCCGGCAAGGAGTCCTGATGGCGATCTTCCTCGACGAGAACAGCCGCGTGATCGTGCAGGGCATGACGGGCTCGGAGGGTGCCAAGCACACCCGCCGCATGCTCGCGGCCGGCACGAAGGTCGTCGGCGGCGTCAACGCCCGCAAGGCCGGCACGTCCGTGGACTTCGACGACGTGACGCTGCCGGTGTACGGCACGGTCGCCCAGGCGATGGCGGAGACCGGCGCGACCGTGTCGGTGCTCTTCGTCCCGCCCGCGTTCACCGGCGACGCGGTGATCGAGGCCATCGACGCCGAGATCGGCCTGGCCGTGGTGATCA
The DNA here is from genome assembly GCF_000719115.1 of Lentzea albidocapillata. Lineage (GTDB taxonomy): Bacteria > Actinomycetota > Actinomycetes > Mycobacteriales > Pseudonocardiaceae > Lentzea > Lentzea albidocapillata. The sequence continues at coordinate 222,891 of NZ_JOEA01000014.1, forward strand.
CCGAGGGCGTACCGGTCCACGACACGGCACGGTTCTGGGCGCACGCCCAGGGCAGGTCCACGCGGATCATCGGCCCGAACTGCCCCGGCATCATCAGTCCCGGCAAGTCCAACGCGGGCATCATCCCCGCGGACATCACCAAGCCGGGGTCGATCGGTCTCGTGTCGAAGTCGGGAACGCTGACGTACCAGCTGATGCACGAGCTGAAGGACTTCGGCTTCACCACGTGCGTCGGCATCGGCGGCGACCCGATCGTCGGCACCACGCACATCGACGCCATCAAGGCGTTCGAGGCGGACCCGGAGACCGAGCTGATCGTGATGATCGGCGAGATCGGCGGCGACGCGGAGGAACGGGCGGCGGAGTTCGTGCGGGACAGCGTGTCCAAGCCCGTGGTCGGCTACGTCGCCGGCTTCACCGCGCCCGAGGGCAAGACGATGGGCCACGCGGGCGCCATCGTCTCGGGTTCCTCGGGCACGGCGGAGGCCAAGAAGCTGGCCATGGAGGCGGCGGGGATCAAGGTCGGCAAGACGCCGTCCGAGACCGCGGCCCTGGCTCGGGCCATCCTCACCGGCTAACCGGCGCAGATCGCTCTGTCGGCCACGTCGACGGCCGAGGGCTTGCCGGAGCCCTGCCAGTTCGTGTTGGTCACGACCGACGCGAACCGGCCGTCGTCGGTGGTCAGGGTGAACGAGTAGTGCCCGGTGGTCAGGGCACCGTTGTGACCCCATGCGACCACGCCGCACGACAGCGGCATCTTCACCAGGGCCAGGCCGTAGACGTCGGCGGGGCCGAAGGTGCGCTTCATCTCGGCCAGCGCCGCGGGTGAGACGAGCCTGCCGCCGACCAACGCGCGGTAGAACCGCTGGAGGTCGTCCAAAGTGGACTCCATGGCACCGGCGGTGCTCCAGAACGACAGCTCGACGGCGGTGGTCGCCTCGGTCCAGAAGAAGAGCTGGCCGAGGCGGCCACCCAGATAGCCGTTCAGGAAAGGCGTCTTCAGCGCACGGTCACCGGGTGCCGGGAAGCGCGTCCCGGTCAGGCCGAGAGGGTGGATGACCCGCTCGGTGATCGCGTCGCCGGCCTGCCTGCCGGTGAGACGTTCGATCAGCATGCCCAGCACCAGGAAGCCGACGTTCGAGTAGTTCTGAGCGGCACCGGGGGCGTTCTGGGCGGGCTCGTCCATCGCCGAGCGGACGAGCTCGGCCAGGGTGTACGTGCCGCCCGGGCCCGCCTTCGCGTCGCGGACGTCGCGGACGAGCCCAGCGGTGTGCTGCAGCAACTGGCGGACGGTGATCACATCACCGTTGTAGTTGCCGGTGACCACGCCGGGCAGGTACCGCGAGATGGGGGCATCCAGTTCGGCGCGGCCCTCGTCGACGAGTTGGAGCACCACCACGGCGGTGAACGTCTTGGTCTGACTACCGATCCGGAAGTGGTCGGCCGCGGTGATCGGGCGCCGCTCGTGGAGCTTCCCGGTGCCGGTCGACCGCGTGCCGGACCCGGTGTGCACGGCGGCACCCGGTCCCGCCTGCATCAGGTACTGGTCGAGCACCGTCTGCACACCGTCGTCGGCCTTCGCCGGCGCGGCACCGAGGAGCAGCAGCGCGCAGACGAGCACGGTGAGGCGCTTCACGCGGTCACCTCCTTCGCCGTCGGCAGTTCGGCCGAGCCGGACGCCTTGTCCCCGATCACCGACATCGCCTGCTGCACGATCTTTAGCACCGCCTGCGCGCCCTCGACGAGCTTGATCAGGTTCTCGCCGCTGGCCAGCAGTTCGCCGAGCTTGGCCGCGATCTGCCCACCGCACTCGACGGCGATCTGCACGCACTGCGGGATCGCCACGGCGATGCTCTGCCCGAACGTCACGCCCGCCGCCGCGATCGCCTGGGTCATGATCGGCACGATCTTGCCGACCGCCTCGGTGATCAGCCTCGTCACCTCGACGACCACCTGCGCGACCACCTCGCCCGCCTTGATCAGCGCGGTGGCGTTGGTCAGCGCGGTCTCGGCCACGGACAGCACGCCGTCGACGAGTTCCTTGCCCGTCTTGGCGTACTCGGCCGCGCTGTCGCCGGTCCAGCCGTCGGTCTCGCTGCTCGCCTTGGCGCCGTACTCGCCGGCGAGGCTGGTCGCGGCCTTGCTCGCGTTCTGGAACTCGCCCGCGCCCTGCTGGACGCCGTCCGGGTCGCCGCGCAGCTCGTTCAGCGGCTCCTCCAGGAACGAGATCATCGGCGTGAGGAAGCCGGCACCCGCGCTGTCCAGGGCCTGCAACGGTTTCCCGTTCGACCCCAGTTCGCTCATCGGGGCCTTGGGCGTCGCGGCGAGGTCGGACGACAGCCACTCGTCGCCCGCGATGGCGTTCGTGGTGGTGCGGAGCTCGTTCAGCAGGGCGGCGATCGTGCCCGCGTCCGTCGTGGTGGCGGTCATCGGCCCGCTCCCGTGATGTCCTCGGCGTTGCGCTCGTCGGTGCGCTGGTAGTTCTCGGCGGTCCGCCGCACGCCCTCACCGACCTTGTCCATTGTGGACGCGACGTGGGCGAAGGCGCCCATCGTCTCCCCCATCGGGCCGCTCAGGCCGGAGCTGAGGAACTGGGCGAACGAGCCGAGCGAGGACTGACCGACCTGGCCGGGCAACCGGGTGCCGGTGCCGGACAGCTGGTCGGCGTACCTGGTCAGGGTCCTGGCATGGCAGCGCAACTGCTCGTGGTCGGCGGTGAAGCTCATCGCACGGCCTCCGGCAGGTGCCTGGTGATCTGGTGCAACGCGTCGCTTTCGCCGAGGTAGTCCGCCATGACCTCGGTCATCCGCGCGCTCGCCAGCCGTTGCGCCTCCCGCGCGGTGCTGACGATCAGCATCGCGAGCGTGTCGACGTCGAGCTTGCGCGCCGCCGGCGTCAGCGCGACGTCGCCGAGCACGCCGCCCGCGTTCACCGTCACGGTGACCTCACCGCGTGGCGAGGTCGCCTTCGCCCCCACCTCGGCCAGGCTCGCGCTCGCCGACCGCGCGCTGTACGCGACGCGCTCCAGGCGTTCCTGGTAGTCCGCCAGCCACTGTGCTGGATCCACTTCTCCCCCTCAATCAGGCTCGCGCGACTGCGGCGAGCTCACCGATCATGCGGACCAGGTCGTGGTGCCGCAGCGGGTTGACGCTCACCCAGCCGTCATCACCGGCGTCGACCCTGACCCGTCCGCTCGCACTGTCCAACCAGGACACTTCCTGCCGCTGCCCGCCCCTGACCACGCCCGCCTGGCCCTGTCCGGTGACCTCCAGGTCGAGCCCGGCGCCGGGCGGCAGGGTGATCGGCATGAGCTGCGCGGGCCGGGCGTGCGGGACCAACGCCACGAGCTCGTCGCCGAGCGTCTCCGCCTCGACGTGCGCCACCCGGACCGTGCTCTCGGACTGCGTGCACACCACGGCTTCGTCGCCGTAGACCATCGCGACCGCACCCGTGCCGGGCACGACGAGATCGACCACGGCGGTGTGCTCGTGCAGCGCGGTGACCAGCGACGCGGCCATGCCGACAGGTCCGTGCGCTGCGGCGAGGCCGCGCGCCTGCAACCCGTGGCCCGCCTCGGCGAGGAGCCGCGCGCGTTCGTCGGCGAGCTTGCCGAACGACGGCACCCGCAGCGGGAACGGCCAGCGCACGCCTGCGTGCGTGGCGAGCAGGTCCATCTCCACCAGGTCGAAGGCGATCACCGGTCCGCCTTCCGCGCCTGCTCGGCGTCGGTCTCGGCGTAGGTGGACCGGATGTCGGCGAGCATCTGCCGGAACTCGCGCACCTCGCGTTCGGCGGCCCCCACCTCGCCCGCGAGCCCCGACCCGGCGTCCTTGAGCCGGCGCGACAGGTCCTGGGCGGGCGGCGCGGTCCCGAGCAACGGCTGCCGCTCGGCCAGCCTGCTCGACGTCGCCACAAGGTCGGCGGTCAGCTCGGCCAGTCTGCCCAGGATCCTCACCCGGTCCTGCAACTGGTCGGGCGCGACTTCGAAGCCGGTCACTGTTCCTCCCCGATCACGGCCGGAGACACCCGTTCGGTCACCGCGAACAGGTCGTGGTCGAGCGTCGGCATCTGGTTCTCGTGCTCCTGGTCCTCGTCCTTGCGCCCCGCTCCCGCCGGAGGTGCGCCCATCGCGTTGTTATGGCCGGACGTGCGCGCGTCGGCGGTGAGAGTGCCGGCCGCCGCGATTCCGCCGTGCTGACCGAACATCACCCCTGCCCGCATGCCCGGTGTGAGCTGCTGGCTGACCGGGGTGGCCCCGCCGATCACCGGACCCCGCGTGGCCGTCGCCACCGAACCGCCCACCAGCCGCTGCCACGGCACGCCACCCGAACTGGGCGTCTTCACCTGGGCCACGGCCGCGGCACGGGGAGTGGGGGCGGCCTGCGGGACGTTGCTCCTGGCGTCCTCGATGAGGCGGCCGCTGCCGTTGAGGCTGGACTCGTAGGTCTGCATCGCCCGGACCGCCTGGGCCTTCTGCTGGTCGGCGGAAGCGGCGCCGAAGTAGAAGTAGAAGCCCGAGGTCGCGCCCGAGGGCATCGTGGGCGCACTCGGCAGGGCCATCGGCGCGGGCGCGCTCGGCAACGCGAACGGCGCGGGCGCAAAAGACCCGGGCGCACTCGGCAATGCGAACGGCGCAGGCGCGAAGGAGCCCGGCGCGCTGGGCAGCCCGGCGAACGCCGGCATCGTCGTCCCCGGAGACGGTGGCGGCGGCATCGCGGCCCGCGCCGCGGCCAGCGCGTCGGCCGAGTCCTGCGCGGCCTTCTGCCCCGCCGCGGCCAGTTCGCTGATCTTCCCGATCCGCTCGGCCAGCGCACCGAGCCGCGTCGAGGCCTCCTCCGCCGCGGCCCCGGTCCACCCGTCGATCAACGCCGCCCGCTGCTCCCGAAGCACTTCGGCGTGCGCGTCCAGCGCGGCACGGTGACGCGTCCACTCGTCGGCGACCGTGCTCACGTCCGCGACGTCAGCGTCCTGCCACAGCATCCGGTGCAACTCTTCGTGGCTGTACGCCTCCCAGTTGATCTCACCAGGCGACACCCCTCGACCCCCTTCGTCCGTCCCGGCAAAACGATCACAGCGGGGCCGAACGAAAGACAGGCCAGACGACCGGCCACTTTTGGCCGGTCTGTCTGATCAGGGCAAACGCGCGAAATGCTCCTGCAGGCGCGCGTGCCGGAACTGGTAGACCGCACCCGCCCGGCGCAGCACGCCACGCCGGTAGGCGTCGTCGAGGAACGCCGGCATCCCCCACGGCAGCTTCCCGGTCAGCGGCAGCCAGATGCGCGCGAACACCACCCACTGTCCCCACGCGGTCAGGCTCAGTACGTACGCCAGCCCACCGCCGATCCCGCCGACGAGGCCGAGCGCCAGGGCCGTTGTCGGACTCCACACCACCACGAACCGCAACGCCGTGAGCCCGCTCGCGACGACCCCGGTGGCCCCCGCGACGAACACCGCGAACACCGGCACCATCACCCCGACGAGCCCGAGCACCGCACGCCGGTTCGCCGCCAGCAACCCGTCGGGACTGCCCGCGGACCGCACGTCGAGCGGTGCCTCCATCGCGGCGACCACGGCGAACACCATCCCGGCGCCGAACCCGAACACCAGCCCGAACACGCCGACGTCGACCAGCACCCCGGCCGTCATCTCGAAACCGGGCGTGACCAGCCAGTACGCCATGGCGCGCACCAGCCCGTACGCGGCACCGACCGCGCCGCCGAACGCCAGCCCGAGCAGTCCGCGCGACCACACCCGTCGCCCGGCACGGCCGCGCAGCCGCAGCCGGGTCCGCACGGGTTCGATCGGCGTCCTGCTCACCACGTACCGGTGCGCCACCCCGAACAACACCCCGGTGACCAGCCCGATCATCACCGCGAACGCCACTCCCCTGGCGACCAGCCCGCCTACCAGTACAGCCTCCAGCACCAGGTCCGCGACCCCGACCGCCACCCCGACGGTCAGTCCGGTCACCGCCGACGACGTGCCGAACCGCCACCAGGCCACGTCGTGCGTGCCGAGCCTGGTCAGGTGGACGGCGAGATGGCTGAGCCAAGGCTGCACACGTTCGGCATGCGCGCCGTACACAGCCGGTATGAAGCTGCCGAGCAGGTGGCGTTCGATCTGCTCCGGCTCGTGGAAGTCCAGCAGCGCGATCGGATCGTGGTCCGGGGTGTCGCTGTAGATCCGCCGCGCCAGCGCCACCATCAGCGGCGTCGTCAGCACCTCCGCGAGCGGACCGCCGTTGCGCACCTCGTCCAGCACGGGCTTCCAGGCGTTGCCGCCCGGCCCGGTCTTGCGGGTGGTGCGCGGCAGGTAGTCCGCCAGGTCGTCGCACGTCAGATCGGCCAGCACGACCGTGGCGGCCGACGTCAGCACGTCCGTGCCCTCGACGGCGTCGCGATACTCGTCCACCCGGCTGGTCAGCAGCAACGGCAGAGTGGTGGTGTTCAACGCGTTGAGCGCCGGTCGGTGCAGTCCGGCCGCGATCTCGTCGAAACCGTCCAGCACGGGCAGCACGCGCTGCGAGTCGACCAGCGCCGCCGCCAGCGTGCCGCCGCCGGGTCCCGGTGCCGCGAGGAACGGGTGGTCGCGCGTCAGCTGGCCGGCGAGCCAGTCGCGGAGCCCCAGGCGTCCGGGATGCCACGCACCGAGGTGGAAGATCACCGGCACCGGGTCGGCCGGGTTCCGCGCACCGAGCAGGTCCAGCACGAACCGCGTGGTCAGCACCGTCTTTCCGGCCCCGGCCCGCCCCAGCACGACCAGCCGCCGCGAGCCGACCCTGCGGTAGACCTCGACGACCTGGTCCAGCCGCCCGCCGAGCACGGCATCGGCGCCGATGTTGAGCCGGCTGTCCATCCACGTCGCGGGCGCCTCGTCCCACCGCACCGGCAGCGGCACCGGGTCGTGGACCTGCCGCTGCTCCTCCTCCCGCCGCCAGCGGGCCTCGACCGCGACCTTCAACGTCTCGACGGCCTCGTGCAGGGGGTCGAACCGGACCGGCTCCACGACCAGCGGTTCGTCCCGCCCGGCAGCGGAGAACAGCTCGACGCGTTCGGCGCCGGTGAGCTCCAGAGCGTCCGCCAGCGCGCGCACGGTGCCCATGCGGGGATCGGTCCGTTCGCCTGTCTCCAGCCCACGCACCGTGCGAATGCCCACGGCAGCGCGCTGAGCGAGCGCTTCCTGACTCAAGCCCGCCCGCTGCCGCCATTGACGCAGCAGTAAGCCGAACTGGCTCGCCACAACCGCCCCCTCGTCCAGATGATCAGCAGAGTACCGAGACGGCCGCGTCTCGTGGCCGATGCCATCCGGTTGGAGGAAGATCACGGATGTGCTGACTGAGTGGCTCGACGCTGTTCCGCCGTTGCTGGTCTACGTCGCCGTGGGCCTGGTGATCGGGATCGAGAGCATGGGGATCCCGTTGCCGGGCGAGGTCGTGCTCGTCGCGGCGGCACTCATGGCCTCGCACCACGACGGCGTCTCGCCGCTCTGGGTCGGCGTCGCCGCGTCCGCCGGCGCGATCATCGGCGACACCGCCGGGTACGCGCTGGGCAAGCGGTTCGGGCCGCGGATCTTCGGCTGGGCGGGCGAGAAGTTCCCCAGCCACTTCAGCCAGGACAAGGTCGGCCGCGCCCAGGCGCTGTTCGAACGGTTCGGCGCCTGGGCGGTCTTCTTCGGCCGGTTCGTGGCGTTGCTGCGGATCCTGTCCGGTCCGCTCGCGGCCACGATGGGCATGCACTACGGCAAGTTCCTGCTGGCCAACGCCGCCGGCGGCATCGCGTGGGCCGGTGGCACGACGGCGGCCGTCTACTTCGTCGGGGAGGCCGCCGAGCACTACCTCGCGGAGTTCTCCTGGATCGCGCTCGTGGTCGTGCTGCTGGCGGTCGTCGGGTTCAGCGTCCGAGCCCGGCTCCGCCGTTCACCCCGATGACCTGGGCGGTGACGTGCCCGGCCTCCGGCGAGGTCAGGAACGCGATCGCCGCGGCCACGTCCGCCGGGGTACCCGCGCGGCCGTTCGCCGGGTTGCCGACGAGCTTCCTGCGCCGTTCCTCGCTCAGGGTCCCGCCGAAGAACTCGGTGTCCTCGATGACTCCCGGCGACACCACGTTGACCGTGATCCCCCTCGCCCCCAGGGCGAACGCGAGGTCCGCCGTCCACGCCTCGACCGCGGACTTGGCCGCGCCGTAGGCACCCGAACCCCGCCGGCCCGCGATCGAGCCGAGCGTCACCACCCGTGCGTTGTCCGCCAGGCGCGGTTCCAGCGCGGTCGTCACCAGGACGGCGCTGATCACGTTGGACTCGTAGTTGGCGAGCCACAGGTTCCGCACGTCGGTCAGGTTCTCCGGCGCGGGCAGGCGGCGGGTCATGTTGCCGCCCGCGTTGTTGACGAGCACGTCCACAGAGGACGGCAGATCGCTCAGCGACGCCTCCACCGACTCCGGGTCGGCCGCGTCGAACACCACCGCCCGTGCGCCGATCTCCTCGGCCGCCGCCTTGAGCACGTCCTCCCTGCGTCCCGTGATCACCACGTCCAGGCCCTGTCCGGCGAGCCGGGCCGCCACCGCCTTGCCGATGCCGGTACCGCCGCCGGTCACCACTGCTGTGCGTGTCATGCGATCTTGATAACAGGGGAATACATGCAGGTCGATCGGCCTGTTAGCCCATCGGGGTTCACGTGTGTGACTAGGCTGATCAGACCCGACTCCACTGGGGAGAATCACATGGAAACTCATGTTCTGGAAACCGGCAGAGCCGCCATCACGTACGACGTGAGCGGTTCCGGTGGGCGTCCGTTGATGATGATCGGCCAGCCGATGGACGCCAGCGGGTTCGTCGCGTTGCGCGCCCAGTTCCCCGACCGCACGGTGATCACCTACGACCCGCGCGGCCTCGGCCGCAGCACCCGTTCGGACGGTCGCACCGACAACACCCCCGAGATCCAGGCCGCGGACGTCCACGCGGTGATCGAGGCCGTCGGCGGTCCGGTCGACCTGTTCGCGTCGAGCGGTGGCGCGGTCACGGCTCTCGAACTCGTCGCCGCGTACCCGGACGACGTCGTCACGCTCGTCGCGCACGAGCCGCCGATCATCGACGTGCTGCCCGACGCGGCCGCCGCTCGCCGGGCGCGCGACGCGTTCATGAACGCCTACCAGGCCAAGGGCCAGGGCGCGGGCATGGCGGCGTTCATTCAGATGAGCTCGTGGCAGGGCGAGTACACCGACGAGTACTTCGCGTTGCCCCTGCCGGATCCCGCGCAGTTCGGGATGCCGGCCGAGGACGACGGCAAGCGCGACGACCCGTTGCTCGGGACCACCTCGCTCGCCATCACCGACTACCACCCGCGCGTGCAGGCACTGGCCGCCGCGCCCACTCGCGTCGTGATCGCCGTCGGCGAGGAGACCGGTGACACGTTCACCGGCCGCACGGCCGTCCACACGGCACGCCTGCTCGGCCAGGAGGCTGCGGTGTTCCCCAGCCACCACGGTGGTTTCCTCGGCGGCGAGTTCGGTTACGCGGGCAAGCCGGAGGAGTTCGGCGTCAAGCTCCGCGAAGTCCTCGGCTGAGGATGACTCCGGCCGCTCTGAGGTCCGCGTGGTCGTCGACCCGTTCGCTGAGGCCGAGTTCGGCGACTCGGTCGGCGTTCGCGGCCTGTTCCGGCGTCTGCGGGACGACGACCCGGTAGAAGGCGGCGTCGCTCATGATCGAGCCGAGCGAGACGAACACCAGCGCGCCAGGTCGTCGCGGCGCGGTGACCACACCTCGTCGAGCCGGGCGCCCAGCACCGGGCCGGCGAAGTGGAACGACTCGTCGAAGGTCTCCGCGCGAGGCTGGAACTCGCGCAGTGGTCGAGCACGACCGGGTAGGTCGCGGCCATCGCCCTGAAGTAGTGCGGAAACACTCGTCGATCGGGTGGGCGGTGACGGGCTGGAAGGCGGGCAGTGCGGGGAGTTCCACCCACCGCGCGCCCGCTCCGGTCACCGCCTCGGCGTGACGTGGCCATGTCCTGCGAGCGTGACGAACAAGATCCCCATTGCGTCGATCCTGCCGAACGCACGCACGCGGATTACCGCAGGAAAGCCTCGACCACCTCGGCCACCCGCTGCCCGCTGGCGAAGTCCGCCAGGTCACGCGGGTGCTCGCCCCGCACGGCCTGCGCGAACAGCGTGAGCCGTGAGTAGTCGGAGCCGGTCTGCTCCAGCGCCACCGGTTCCCACGCGCCGCCGTCCGAAGTGGACAGCAGGGCCCACTGGTCGAGGCGCAGCGATCGTTCGGTGCCCCAAACAGTCCACTCGTAGACCTCGGGCCCGGCCAGTCCGGAGAACGCCGACACGTGCACCGGCACGCCATTGCCCCGCAGCACACCCCGTGCCGCCACCTCGGCCGCGCCGGGCTCGGGGAAGTCCGACGACATCGACTCGACCGTGAGCGGTCCGAGCATCCGGTCGGTCAGGTAGACGAAGTGCGACAACACCTCGCGGACGAACCCGCCCTGCTCGGAGCGAGACAGCCAGGCCGCCTCCGCCTGGAACGCCCTGGGCCAGCGCGGGAACTGCAGCCGGATCTCGACGCCCCGCAGCGTGCCCAGTTCGGGCAGCCGCCGTTCGACCTCGATCGTCGCCACCATGTCCGACAGCGCGAAGTTCACGGCGTTCGGCCGTCCGGCGGCGGCTTCGGCCATCGCGCGGGCTTCGGCGAGGTCGACGGCCAGCGGCTTCTCGCAGAACACCGCCTTGCCCGCCGCGAAGGCCTTCAGCACCAGCTCGGCGTGCGAGGCGGGTGGCGTCGAGATGTACACGGCGTCCACATCGGACAGCACGTCGTCCAGCGTCGTGACGACCGGGATGTCGAGCGTGCGGGGTACGACGTCGACGCCGGCGACCACGGTGAAGCCGGGATGCTGCCGCGCCGCCGTCAGCATCCGGGTGCCCATGGCTCCCAGGCCGACGACGGCGAGGCGAATCGGATCAGCGATCATGGCCCTATTCTGCAGGTGCCCAGGCCTTGGACAGCTTCACCCGTGCTCCGGTCTGCAACAACGAGTTGGTGTAGAGCCTGGACGCGACCAGCAGGATCGTCACCACGGTCGCCGCGAGGATGCCGAGTGACAGGATCGCCTCCCACGGCTTCGCCTGTTCGGCGAACAACCGCACCGGCATCGCGACGCCCGCCGTGAAGGGCACGAACGACATCCACTTCAGCACCACGGGGTTCTCGAAGAAGAACTGCACGCCGAAGTACGGCCCCATCACCGCGATCATGACCAGGCCCATGGTCGAGCCGAGGTCCTCCTGGCGGCTGACCAGGGCGCCGGCGACCGCCCACATGGACGAGATCAGCACGAACCCGAGCATCAGGAACGGCACGAACCAGCCGAGCGCGGGCGCCACCACTCCCAGCAGTTCGCCGAGTCCCGCGACCCGCAGCGCTATCGGTGCCGCGAGCGCCAGCACGACGACCTGTCCCAGTGTGAGGATCGTGTGGCCGAGGATCTTGCCGGCGAGCAGGGCCCGCACCGGCACCGTCGACACGAGGATCTCCACGATCCGGGTCTGCTTCTCGGTCACGGTGCTCTGCGCGATGGCCGCGCCGCCCATGCCGAACATCAGGAAGACCAGCCCGAACACGAGAACCGTGACGAACCGCTGGCCGGAGTTGACCGCCGAGGCCTCCAGCAGCTCCACCGGGGGCGCCTGGACGAGCTGGCTGACCACGTCGCTCGGCGCGTCGTTGAGCGCGAGGACCTTGATTCCGCCGCCGTCCGGCACGATCGCGGCCTCGACCTCGTCGGCCCTGACCAGGTCGGCGGCTTCCTCGACGGTGCCGACCTCCCGCACGTCGAGTTCCTTGCCCTGCACCACCTGCACGGCCGAGCCGACCGCGGCGATCTTGGGGTCGTCGCCGCCGAACACCGTCGGCAGCACGGTGAGCGCGAACAACCCGACGATCGTGAAGGCGAAACCGATCCAGAATCCCTTGGTGGTGACCAAGGTCTTCATCTCACGTTCGGCGACGAGCCACGTCGCCTGGCTGAAGGAGGCGCGAGCCATCTCAGATCACTTCCCTGAAGATCTCGTCCAGCGTGGGCACGACCGGCGTGAACGAGCGAACCTCGCCGCGTTCGAGTGCTGCCCTGAGCACCTGCTGGGGTTCCGCCTCGAACACCGCGCGCGGCCCGTCGAGCTCCAGGATCCTGGCGCCGGGCACATCGCGAACCCAGCCCGCGTCCTCCGCGACGACGATCTCGTAGCGGCTGCCCGCGTGCCTGGCACGCAGCTCCTCGCGTGACCCGTTGGCCACGACCCGTCCCTTCGAGATGATCACGACGTCGTCGCAGAGCCGTTCCACGATCGCCAGCTGGTGGCTCGAGAACAACACCGGCACGCCATTGGCGGCCCGCTTGCGCAGCACGTCCAGGACGGTCTCGACGGCGATCGGGTCGAGGCCGGAGAACGGCTCGTCCAGGATCAGCACGGCCGGCTCGTGCACCAGCGCGGCCGCGATCTGCACGCGCTGCTGGTTGCCGAGCGACAACTCCTCGAGCCGGTCCCCGGCCCGTTCGGTCAGCTCCAGGTCCTCGAGCAGCGCGTCGGTGTTGCGCTGCGCGGTCTCCCGGTCGACGCCGTGCAACCGCGCCAGCCACGTGATCTGGTCGCGCACCTTCATCTTGGGGTAGAGCCCGCGTTCCTCCGGCATGTACCCGAAGTCCGGCCGCGTCTGCGCCGTGACCTCCTGCCCCTGCCAGCTCACCGTTCCCCCGTGTGCGGCGAGCACCCCCAGCACGATGCGCATCGTGGTCGTCTTGCCCGAACCGTTGGCGCCCAGGAAGCCCGTCATCCGGCCGGGCCGGACGTCGAAGCTCACCTCGTCGAGCACCCTGTGATCGCCGAAGCTCCGGCTGATCCCCCTGACAGTCAACATGGGAGGAACGGTAAATCGTCGCGTTCAAGATCGCGTCCGCCGCGCGGCATCATCCTCGCGGAGGACGCCTTACGGGCTAACGGCCTGGTCCTGCACTAGCGAGCCCCGGCGGTGACCCCCAGCCGATGTCCGCCGGTGTAGACGTTCATCGAAGTCCCGCGCAGGAACCCGACCAGCGTCACGCCCATCTCCTCCGCCAGATCGGCGGCGAGCGACGACGGCGCGGACACGGCGGTGAGCACCGGAATCCCTGCCATGACCGCCTTCTGCACCAGTTCGAACGACGCCCGCCCGCTCACCATCAGCACGGTGCTCGTCAGCGGCAACCTGCCGTTGCGCGTCGCCCAGCCGACGACCTTGTCGACGGCGTTGTGCCGGCCGACGTCCTCTCGCAGGCACAGCAGGGTGCCCTGGGCGTCGAACAGCCCGGCCGCGTGCAGGCCGCCGGTGCGGTCGAAGACCCGTTGCGCGGCACGGAGTTTCGTCGGAAACTCCGTGATCGTCTTCGGGTCGAGGCGGATCGGGTCGGCAGCCACCTGCCAGGTCGCCACGGTGCGCACGGCGTCCAGGCTCGCCTTGCCGCACAGGCCGCACGACGAGGTGGTGTAGAAGTTGCGCTCGATCGACGGGTCTGGCGGCGCGACGCCTTCCCCGAGGCCGACGTCGAGCACGTTGTAGGTGTTGCCGCCGTCGGCCGTGGCGCCCGCGCAGTACCGGATCGACACGATGTCGGACGGCGCGCGCACCACCCCCTCGCTGACCAGGAAGCCGGCCGCCAGGTCGAAGTCGTCACCCGGCGTGCGCATGGTCACGGCGAGGGACTTGCCCCGCACGCGGATCTCCAGTGGTTCCTCGACCGCCAGCGTGTCCGGTCGCACGGTGGCCGCGTCGTCCACCAGCCGCACCACGCGCCGCCTGCTCGTCACTCGTCCCATGCCCTGCCTCCCAGCAGATCGCGACGCACTCGTCGAGCAGCCGCCGCAACACCTCGTCCCCGGACATCGCCCTGACGGCCCTGGCCACGACCCAGTCGCGCGGCCACCACTTCGGCGCGACGATCCCGGCCCTGCTCGCGCAGTGCGCGATCAGGCGTTCGGCGGGCGCCTGATCCGTGCCGATCACCTTGGTGGCGAAGGGCAGCAGCCTTCTCCGCCCGTCCTCTGTGGACTGGTCGTTGACGCACCGCGCCACGCACGCCAGCACCGGGTGCACGCAGGCGGGCCGGTCCGACCACACCTCGCCCGCGAGCAGGGACGTCAGTTCCATCAGGCAACAGCCGTCCGCCTGCGTCCGGTGCCAGCCTTTCGCGAGCCGCGGCACGCGGCTCACAGGCGTGGCCTTCCCGGTTGCGACAGGTGCGCGGTGAGTACCGCGCCCGCCAGCCCGAGCACGCCCGCCGCGATGAACGCGAACGTGGGCCCTTGCGAGGCAAGGACAACGGCGGCCAGCAACGCGCCCGCGGCCTTCGCGGTGTAAAGAACGCCGAAGTTCTGCGCGCCGTTCGTCTCGCCGAAGTACTCCCTCGTCACGCCGACCAGCAGCGAATAACAGCAGCCGGTGCCGAGGCCCGCGAGCGTGGCGCCGATGAGCAGCCCCGCGACGTTCTGGGAGTACAGCAACACGAACTGTGCCAGCCCGCCCGTCGCGAGCGTCCAGACCAGCGCCTTCCTGCGGCCGACCCGGTCCGAGATCCACCCGACCAGCACGCGCCCGGTGCCCGTCGCCGCCGCCAGCGTGGCCAGCGCGACGCCTCCGAGCACCTTGTCGCCGACGAACAACGGCAGGTACGCCAGGTCGTAGAGGGACACCGCCGCCGCGAAAGCGATACCGCCGTACAGCCACCAGAACGTGCCGCACCGCATGGCCTCGTGCGTCCGGAACTCCCTGAGCGCGGACCTGTTCGGCACGCGCGCCCGGTCGAGCGCCCACTCGCGGGGCGGGATGTGCGGCGGCCACCAGTGCTCGGGCGGGTCCTTCATCAACGCGCCCGCTACCGCCACGACGACGGCGATCACGATCCCGGCCTGCAGGAGGAACCCGCCACCGAAGAACAGCCCGGCGGCCAGCACGAACGGCACCGACCCGTACGCGAACGCCCCGCTGACGAACGCGACCTTCCGCGTGACGCGCTCCGGGTACCACCGCACGACAACGCCGAGGCACGTCGCGTAGACCAGCCCGGCGCCGATGCCGCCGAGGATCGCGTAGCCGACCAGCCAGCCCTGCCCCAGCGTCAAAAGCCCAGCGCCGCACAGGACCGCCCCGATCCACATCGCACCGGTGGGTGTGAGCCTCTTCTGCTCTCTCAACCAGGCCGCCGGAAACGCCGTGCCCGCCTGGCAGACGGTCCACAACGCCAGTGCCCAGAACAACTCCGGCACGCTCCACCGGTCCTGCAACTGAGGGATCAGCGCTCCGAACCCGTACTGCCCGATGCCGGCCGCGAGCATCGCCGCCCAAGCGGCCCACAGCACCGTGCGACGCGAACGCCCCGACGCCTCGACGTCGGTCTCCCCTACCCGGTAGAGCCTGCCGACGTGATCACGTACGTAAGTCGCGACTGGCATGCCCTTCACCCCGTCCCGAGGATTGCATACAGTATTCGGTAGGCTATACCACGGGAGCGACGATGAACATGCCCTGGACGCTCGCCCGACAGACGGCACGCGACGCCGCGAAGCCGTTGGACGCGAACGAACTCGCCCTGCCCGACGCACTGGGCCTCGCGCTCGCCTCCGGCGTGCGGGCCCTCACCGACCAGCCGACCTGCGCCACCTCGGCCATGGACGGCTACGCGGTGACGGGCCCCGGCCCGTGGCGCATCGTCGGCCGGGTGGCGGCCGGAGACCCGGTACCCGAGGCGTTCCTGCGTTCGGGCGAGGCGTTCGGGGTGGCCACGGGGGCGCCGGTACCGGACGGCTCGGACGCGGTCGTTCCCGTCGAACTCTGTTCGACCGACGGTGCCCTCCTGGTCGCCGACGCCCTGCCCGGCAAGCACATCCGCCGCCAAGCCGAGGACTGGACGGCCGGCGACGAACTGGTCCCCGCCGGTTCCCCGATCACCCCGGCCGTCCTGGGTCTGGCAGCCGGAGCGGGCCACGACACCCTCCTGGCCCACCGCCGCCCGAGGGTCGCCGTGATCGTGACCGGCGACGAACTCCTCCACGCCGGCCTGCCCCGCCCAGGCCGCGTGCGCGACGCCATCGGCCCGATGCTCCCCGGCCTGCTCACCAGGGCCGACCTCATCGGCACCACCCACCTGCGCGACGACCCGGCCGCCCTCGTCGACGCCCTCGCGTCCGGCCAGGCCGACGTCCTCGTCACGTGCGGCGCCACCTCGGTCGGCCCGGCCGACCACCTGCGCCGGGTGCTCGCCGACCTGGACGCCGAGGTCCTGATCAGCGGCGTCGCCTGCCGCCCCGGCCACCCGATGCTGCTCGCCGTCCTGCCCGACGGCCGCTGCGTCGTCGGACTGCCCGGCAACCCGTTCGCCGCCCTGGCCGCCGTGCTGACCCTGCTCCACCCGCTGCTCGACGCCCTCGGCGGCCACACCGCCCGTCCACCGGTCACGGCCTGGCTTCCCGACGTCGGTGCTCACCGGACGGACACCCGCCTGGTCCCCGTCACCCGGTCCGGCGGCCTGGCCGTTCCCGCCGGGCACGACCGCCCCGGTTCCCTGTGGGGCGCCGCCCTCGCCGACGCGCTCGCGGTCGTTCCGCCCGGTCACCGGGGCGGCGAGGTGGAGGTGCTCACCTTCGGGAGCGCCAGCTGACCTTCGACGAACCCACCTCGGGCGCGTCCTTCACGACCGTCCGCACCGGCAGCCCGAGGAACTCGCCGAACCGCGCGGTGTGCTCGGCGAGCCGGTCGACGTCGAAACCCGGCAGCGGCCGCAGTTCCACGTCGACCGAGGTCTTCTTCATGACCCGCCGCCACAGGCCCGCGATCTGGCCGTCCTCGATGATCGTCGCGTGGAACATGCCGTTGTAGGTGGAGATCGGGATCTCGTCGTACCGGGTGAAGAACGCGCTGCGGTCCTTGTAGCCGATCAGCAGTTCGTCGTAGGCGGGCAGCACGAACGCGCCCGAGCCCGGCGTGAGGTCGGGCGGCAGCCAGTACTCCTTGCCGTCGAACTCCTCACGCACCAACGAGTGCTTCACCGCCTCCAGGCCGCGGGAGGCCTCGCGCACGCCGATGCCGCACCAGTTCGCGAAGTCGGCCAGGGTCGCCGGGCCGTGGCTGCCGAAGAACCGTGACGCCAGCACGGCCATCGCCTCGTCACCCTCCAGTGAACGCTGCTTCGGCGCCCATTCGTCCAGCAGCACGAACGTCTGCTCCTTGCCGCGCGGGGGGCCTGGCACCACCAGGCCCTCCTGGGCGAGGTGGATGAACGTGAAGTAGCTCTGCTGCCGGTCGTCCGGGATGCCGACGCCCGCCATCAGGTCGATCATCTCGCGCCGGGTGAGGCAGCCCCCGCCGCTGAGCGCCTCGACGAACGTCTTGCGCGCCAACGACATCAGCTCGGGCGTCATGTGGTGGTACTGCCACGCCTTGGGCGTCAGCCGGGCCAGGTCGCGCGCGCCGAACAGGCCGAGCATCCACCGGACGTCCTCGGCCAGTACGTAGTGGATGGTGCCGCGCATCAGCCAGGTGCGGACGACGCGTCCGGTCCGCAGCGCCTCCTCGACGTCGGCGATGCGGGCCGCGGCGGTGCGCAGCCCGATCGCCCACAGCGACTGGCCGTAGTCCTGGCCCTGCACGGCTCCGAGCGAGCGGACGACGTCCTCCGCCGACTGGAGCCGCCCGATGTTGCCGAGGCGCAGTGCCGCGATGTCCATCAGGACAGTCTCGGCGACGGCGCTCCAGCCTCGCTCAAGCGGGCCGGCAGCCGGTGTACCCCTCGGCCAGGTACCTCGATCCGGCCTCCGACCCGACGACCGAGGCCAGCTCACCGAGTTGCCTGCGCACGTCGAAGTCCGTCGCGCCAGGCAGGGCGTGCAGCATCGTGGTCATCCAGTAGGAGAAGTGCTGCGCCTTCCACACCCGCTCCAGTGCGCGCGGGCCGTACTCGTCCAGCGCGTCCGGGTCGTTCTTGAGCAACGCGCGTTCGATCACCTCGCTGAGCACGCTCACATCGGCCAGCGCAAGGTTCAGGCCCTTGGCGCCGGTCGGCGGCACGGTGTGGGCCGCGTCGCCGGCGAGCAGCAGCTTGCCGTGGCGCATCGGTTCCGCGACGAACGACCGGAAGCGCAGCACCGTCTTCTCGGTGATCGGGCCTTCGTTGAGCGTGAACCCGTCCGGGCCGGCGACGCGCTCCTGCAGTTCCTCCCAGATCCGGTCGTCGGACCACGTCGCGGCCTTGGTCTCCGGGGCGCACTGGAAGTACATGCGCTGGTGGGTCTCGGTGCGCTGGCTGATCAACGCGAACCCGCGCGGCGAGTGCGCGTAGACCAGTTCGGGGGCGCTGCGCGGCGCCTCGGTGATGATGCCGAACCAGGCGAACGGGTACTCGCGGGAACTGTGCCTGCGCAACGCTTCCGGTACCTCGGCGCGGCAGATCGAGCGGGAGCCGTCCGCGCCGACGAGCAGGTCGCAGCGCACCTCCTGCGGCACGCCGTCGCTGTCGGTGAACCGGATCGCGGGCTGGGTGATGTCGACCGACGTGTCGCTGACGCCGAACCGCACGTCGCCGCCGTCGCGTTCGCGCGCGTTCGCGAGGTCCACGAACACGTCGGTCTGCGGGTAGAGCCAGACCGATTCGCCCACCAGGGCGCGGAAGTCGACGCGGTGGCTCTCGCCGCCGAACCGCAGGTCGATGCCCTCGTGCGGATGCCCTTCGCGCAGCACCCGGTCCGACACCCCGGTGCCGGCCAGCAGTCGCGCGCTGTCGGCTTCCAGGATGCCGGCGCGGACCGTGTTCTCGATCTCGGCGCGTGTTCTGTTGTCGATCACAACGCTGTCGATCCCGTTGAGGGACAACAGGTGCGAGAGCATCAACCCCGCCGGTCCCGCACCGACGATGCCGACCTGGGTACGCGTCATCGAAGCTCCTTCGTGAACGGGAATGGAAGTGGCGAGGTTGATCGCGCCACCGAGTGAACGTTCACAGGCCCTTCTTCAGGACCTGACGCGCCACCGAGAACGCGTGGTTCGCCGCCGGCACCCCGCAGTAGATCGCGCTCTGCAAGATCACTTCGCCGATCTCCGCCTCGCTCAGCCCGTTCCGCACGGCAGCGGCGACGTGCAGCTTCAGCTCGTCCCAGTGCCCGTGCGCGATCAACGCCGTGAGCGTGATCGCACTGCGCATCCGGCGGTCGAGACCGGGCCGCGTCCAGATCTCGCCCCACGCGTACTTGGTGATGAACTCCTGGAAGTCGCGGGTGAACTCGTCCGGTGCCGCTCTGTCCACATGCGCGTCCCCGAGCACCTCACGCCGAACCTTCATGCCGTCGTCGTAGGACACCGCATCTCCCTGAACAGCTCGATCAACGTCCGCGCCACCGCCGCCGGATCCTCCGCGGGCGGCAGATGCCCGCATCCCGCGAGCACCACGTCCGCCCCGTCCGGCGAGACCACGACGTCGTGCTCCCCCACCACCACACGCAGGGGCCTGACCGCCTCACCGGCCTGGAACACCGCCAACGCCTCACAAGCCAGGGCGTACGACTCGTTGTCGGTCTCCGCCAGCGCCGTGAGCAATCCCCCGGCTACCCGCGGCACCCGCTCGACGAACCCCGGCGCGAACCAGCGCCGCGCGGACCCGTCCACCATCACCGATGTCCCGGCCCGCCGCACCAGCGCGGCCCGCGCACGCCACATCTCCGGCTCGCCGATCCGCGGCGCCGCCCCGATGCCCACAACGGCCTCGAACGGCCCTTCGCGCCGCGCCGCCAGTTCGAACCCGACGGCCCCGCCGAACGACACCCCGGCATAAGCACACTGCCGCCCACCCGCCAACGCCCCGGCGCGTTCCGTCAGCTCGTCCGCGATGCCGGGCACGGTGAAGGCCTCTCTCGCCGGCGCACCGTTGCCGTGCCCAGGCAGATCCCACCCGATCACCTCGAACCCGTCACCGAGCGCCGCCGCACAGTCCCGCCACAGCAGGCTCACCGACGTGCCCAGCGAGGGCCCGACCACCAGCAGCAGTCCGGACCCTTCGGCCCCGGCCAGCCGCGTCAGGCTCAGCTCAGTCGTCATTTTCTGTCGGACCCCTCTGAGACGATTGGAGTGGGGGCCTCCGTGCTCCCCCGGAGGAGGCCGAATCGGGATCGATTCCGACGGAGCGCCTCGTCCACGAACGCCTCCGCAGCCCCGAGATACGAGGCCGGATCAGTGCCGCCGCCCCGCTCGGCCAGCAGTTCCGGAGCGGCGTCGGCGGCCCGGCGCGCCATCACGTCCGCATGCACCTCGAGCCCCTCCACCAGTTCCGCGGCCTGCGACGCCGCCACCACCGCCAGCTCCAGCAACGCCCGCAACGCCGGCCACTCCGCGTGCCACGCCCCGTCCGGCCGCTCGTCCACCGCCCGCGCCGCGCAGAGGTGCAGCTGCGCGCCCAGTCCGGGAGCCCGCAGGGCCGCGCTGTTCACCAGCACCGACAGCACCGGGTTCCGCTTGTGCGGCATGGTCGACGACCCACCCCGCCCGGCCACGAACCCCTCGCGGACCTCACCGATCTCCGGCCGTCCCAATGTCAGCAGATCAGCCGCCATCACTCCGAGCGCGTCACAAGAACGCACCACCGCGTCACCCAGCCGCGTGATCGGCGCGCGGTAGGTGTGCCAGGGCATTCCGGGCCACACCAGCCCCAGATGGCCGGCGAACGCCGATGCCGCCGCGACCGGATCCGCCACACGCGACAACGTCCCCGCCGCACCCCCGCACTGCACGGGCAGGGTGCGCGCCACGACCTCCAGTTCGTCGATGGCGTCGAGCACGCCCACCAGCCACCGCGCGGCCTTGAGGCCGAACGTGATCGGCACGGCGTGCTGCGTCAACGTCCGGCCCGCCATCACGCTGGACCGGTGCTCGTCCGCCAGCCCGGCCAGCGCATCGGCGACCCGGCCCAGGTCCGCCGACATCCGTTCCAGAGCCCCGCGCGCCAGCAGCATCAACGCGGAGTCGAGCACGTCCTGACTGGTCAGTCCGGTGTGGACGGTGTCGGAGACGCGCGCCCGCAAGGCGTTGACCAGTGGCAGCACCGGGTTGCCGGCGGCCTCCACCTCGACCGGGTCCAGCGACGGAACCCAGTCGCCGAGCGAGAGCGACGTCCCGAGCACGCGTGCCCAGGCGACCTCCGCCTCCAGCATCGCCCGCACCAGCGCGGCATCGTCGACGAGGCCGGCGGCACGATGAGAACCAGGCAGCACGATCACGTCCGCGGGAACTTGAGGAACACCGTCTCGGACGGCCCCTGCAGGTGGATGTCGAACCTGAGGCGCCCGTCGGACTCCCGCGAGGCGACCAGCCCGTCGACCGCGTCCGTGGCACCGGGCAGGTAGATGCGGGTGAACAGCCGGTCGAGCAGGCCGCGCGCGAACACCGTCACCGCGAAGAACGGCAGCGCGGGCTCGACCGTGCTGAACCAGTAGTGCCCGGCGCTGTCGGTGCAGGACCGGCCCCAGCCCGTGAAGCCGGCACCGCGCCGCCGCAGCGACCCGCCGACGCGCGGCACGACACCGGAGGCATCGGACTGGCGGATCTCGATCATCGCGTCCGGCACGGGATCGCCCGCGCCGTCGTGGACGTAGCCGTGCAGCACCACGGATCCGGCCGAGCCGAACGGCACCAGTTCGGAGTCGCCGGGGAACGCGAGCGCGTGGTGGAAGAACGGGCCGATGGTCTGGCCGGGAGTCGCTTCAGTCATCGGACGGCTCCAGATAGGTCGCGTGACTGCCGGTCAGCACTATGTCCCAGCGGTAGCCGAGCAGCCACTCGTGCTCGGACCGCGAGTGGTCGTACGACGCGATCAGCCGCGCCAGGGCGGCGGGGTCGGTGATCGACTGCGCGATCGGGTCCAACGCCAGCAGTTGGTCGCCGGGGAAGTACATCTGCGTGATCAGTCGCTGCGTGAAGTCGGTGCCGAACAACGAGAAGTGGATGTGCGCGGGCCGCCAGGCGTTGTGGTGGTTGCGCCACGGGTAGGGGCCCGGCTTGATCGAGGTGAACGAGTACCAGCCGTCGTCGTCGGTCAGGCAGCGGCCGACGCCGGTGAAGTTCGGGTCCAGCGGCGCCGGGTGCTGGTCGCCCTGGTGCGGGTAGCGGCCGGCGGCGTTGGCCTGCCAGACCTCGACGAGCTGGCGGCGCACCGGACGGCCGTCGCCGTCGAGCACGCGGCCGTGCACGCGGATGCGTTCGCCGATCGGCTCGCCACCGCGCTGCACGGTCAGGTCGGCCTCGATCGCGGCGACGTCGGAGTGGCCGAAGACGGGCGCGAGCAGCTCGGCGCCCTCGGGGTCGACGTGGCGCGGCTCCTTCGTCGGGTGGCGCAATGTCGTGCTGCGGTACGGCGCGAAGTCCAGCAGCGGCGCACCTCTCGGTGAGTCGGCCTGGATCTTCGCGATCTCGTCGCTGATCTCTTCCTGGCTGGTCGTCACACGAACGAACGCTAGGCAAACGTCGCATCGGAGTCGACCGACTCTTTCCATTCAGCGGAAAGCCACTCCATCGAGTGTCTGGCCTCAACCGGTCGTGCAGGCAGTCCCGTTGACGCTGAACGAACTCGGCGCCTCGATCGGCCCGGTGGCGGCGCCGTTGAACCCGAACGTCACCGAGCCGTCCTTGACGATCAGCGCGTTGTAGCCGGCGTTGGTCACGCTCACATCGGCACCGGACTGGGACACCGTGCCGTTCCACAGCTGCGCCACGGTCTCTCCGTCGGCGAACCGCCAGCGCACCGTCCAGCCCTCGACCAACGCGCCGCTGACGTTGCGGATGGTCACGTCGGCCTGGAACGCGCCGGCCCACTGGTTGGTGATCCGGTAGACCACGATGCACGGCGGGGCGGGCGGCGGAGCCGTGACGCTGGTCGACGAGGGCGGCGGAGCGGTCGGCGTGGGGCATCCGCCCTGCGCCCAGAGGCCGAGTTTCGCCTTCTCCGCCTTGCTTTCCGCCTCGACCAGCGGGCCACCGTCCACGCCGGCGGTGCGCAGAAAGCCGTACTGGACGGCCAGCAACGCGTAGTCGGTGCCGTCCGGCAGCGCCAGCGAGACCTCGCCCGGCGTGATGCTGCTCACCCGGACTTCTTTGTCCAGCAACGCCTTCGTGGCGAAGTCGAGAGCAGCGGGAGCGGCGCACGGCGTCGGCTCGGCGAGCAGCGAGATGCGGGCGCGCGTGCCGTCCGCCAGTTCGACGGTGCGGCCGTCCACAACGGCACGCACCTTTGTGGACGGCTCTTTCGCTGCTGTGTCAGGAGAAGAGACGCGGGGTGCGGGGAAAGGTCTGCCGTCCTGCGGGGCCGTGCACCCGGCCACGAGCAAGGTCAACAGCACCAACAAGTGCTTTCGTGCTGTCATTGGACAAATCTATCGCCGGAGGCAGCATCCGCAATCGGCTGTTCGGAGTTGATCAACTCGGGCGTTCAGAGTCGTGGACGGCCCGAGCCGTGCGCGGGGGCGCCGGATGTGCGAGCTTGGGGTGGCCACAGTTGCGCGGATGGTTCCCTGCCGTTCATCAGCTCGTGGTGATCAACAGAAAGGATCACGACGTTCCTCGTTCCCTGCCGATGGAGGTCTGAAGTGCAAACCCTGCAACCGCACCGGACACGTCGCCTGTTCGCCGCCCTCGCCGTCGTCGCGTCCGTCCTGGGCGTGACCACGGCCGTCGCTCCCGCGGCCGACGCCGCCGTCTACAACTCGTGCACGCAGTCGCGCTGTTCCGCGGCCCGTACCGCCAACTCGACCTGGTCGGGCAAGGGTTACCCGAGCACGCGTGGCTGGAACAGCTGGCCGAACGGCCAGTGCAACTTCGCGGGCGGTGTGCACCAGAACCGCGAGGGCCAGCTGCCCGCAGGCCACAGCTACCTGGAGTTCGACGTCTACCCGCGTGCCTGCGGCGCGTCCCGGGACGCGTACCGGATCATCGTCGACCGCACCGCCGGCACGGTCTACTTCTCCCCCGACCACTACGCCAACTTCTACCGCCTTTAAAGGGCGTCACCCGGCGCTGCGGTCGATCCACGACCGCAGCGCCCACCAGGTGTGCAGCGTCGTCAGCACGTGTGAACGTCCCGCATCCGGGTTCTCGCCGAGGTCCGTGCCGGTCAGCTCCACCAGCCGGTCCAACCGGTACCGCACGGTGTTCGCGTGGATGTGCAGCGCGGTGGCCGTCGCACTGAGCCGGCCACCGTTGTCCAGGTAGCACAACGCCGTCACGACCATCTCGTGGTGGAACGTGCTCTTCGGGTCCAACTGGCCGAGCAGCGCGTCGGCGAGTGTGTCCGCCAGCCCGGGGAACGCCGCGAGAGCGGTCTCACCAGCGAGATCGGTCAACAGCCGCACGCCCAGAGAGGCTCCCGCGGCCGCCAGCGCCCGCGTGCACATCGAGTACGTGCCCCGCAACGACTTCAGCGCGGTCGCGGGCGACACCACGAGCAGATCGTCCGACCACGACGGCGGCACGTGCGTGAGTCCCGCCAGGCGCCCCTCGACCAGCCCGTACACACCGCCGAACGCGTGCAGCCGCTGTTCCAGCGTCCGCGCGTGGCTCGGGTCGGTCACCCCGGACACCACGCAGTGATAACGCCCGTCGGGACGCAGGCCGGCGCGCGCGAGTTCGGAAACGTCCGGGAACTCGCCGGACACCAGCAACCGCCGCAGCACCTGGGCGTTGAGATCGCGGGCCGTGCGCGACAGCTGTATTTCGGCTGTGTGGTAGCCGCTGATGATGTGCCGCTCGACCGCGCCGACGTAGTGGTCCAGGTCGATCATGAAGTCCAGGATCGTGCCGTCGTCGACCCCCAGCGACCGCGCGAGCTCGACACTCGCCCTGATCAACTCGGTGCGCCCGGCGTGCACTCCGCGTAGCAACCCCGCCATCGACACGCCCTGGGCAGCGCGGTCGGCCCCGAGCGACAACGCGGCGGAGAAGTCGCCGTCGTCGGGCGAGCCGCCGCGTTCGAGGTGCGCGACCCCTTCGGACAGCAGGAACGCGATGTGCCGGCGGTTCTCCTCCGCGGGCAGCCGGGCGACCTCCGGCGAGTTGCCGCGGGCCGCGTCGACGACTCGTTCGACGACCTTGTCATCGGCGGCGACCGCTGCGAGCACCTGGCGGACCATCGCGGACATACCCGGCACGTCGACTCCCGAACACCACGTTGTGTGACGGCCACAACACAGCCGTCGCCGTTTGGTGGCGGGACCCTATCCCCCGCTCTCCGGTTACTGGTTAGTTCCTATACGCGAGAGTAATTCGCGTTGGCTCCACCCTTCAACGAGGAAGGCCCTGGGATGTCAGACCGGAACATCAGCCGCCGCGACCTGCTGGCCGCGAGTGGCGCGATCGGCGCGATCGCCGCGAGCGGGACTCTGGGGCAGGCAGTCGCCGGGGCGGCGCCGCGGGTCGACGCGGACGTGATCGTCATCGGACACGGCCTGGCGGGTCTCGTGGCGACCTCCGAACTGGCCGCGGCGGGCCGCAAGGTCCTGCTGCTGGACCAGGAACCCGAGGCCAGCCTGGGCGGACAGGCGTTCTGGTCGCTCGGCGGCCTCTTCTTCGTCAACTCGCAGGAGCAGCGGACCGCGGGCATCAAGGACTCGCTGGAGCTGGCCCGCGCCGACTGGTTCAACACCGCCGGGTTCGACCGCGGTGTGAACGATCCCCTGGGCGAGGACCACTGGGCCGCGAAGTGGGCAGAGGCGTACCTGAACTTCGCCGCCGGCGAGAAGCGCGACTGGCTGTACGGCCTCGGCGTGCGCTGGGTGCCGATCGTCGGCTGGGCCGAACGCGGCGGGCAGCTCGCGGACGGCCCCGGCAACTCGGTGCCGCGCTTCCACATGACGCTGGGCACCGGTCCGGGCGTGATGGAGCCGTTCGAGAAGAAGACGCGCGAGGGAGTCCGCGACGGCAAGGTCACCTTCAAGTTCCGCCACCAGGTCGACGGCCTGATCACCAGCAACGGCGCCGTCACCGGCGTGCGTGGCAGCCTGCTGGAGCCCAGCAGCGCGGCACGCGGCACCCCCAGCTCCCGCACCAAGGTCGGCGACTTCGAGCTGTACGCGCCGATGGTGATCGTCACCTCGGGCGGCATCGGCGCGAACCACGACCTGGTACGGCGCAACTGGCCCGCCCGCCTCGGCCCCGCACCCCAGCGGCTGGTCACCGGCGTCCCCGCGCACGTCGACGGCCGGATGCTGGCGATCACCGAGCTGGCAGGCGGCCGCCTGGTCAACCGCGACCGCATGTGGCACTACACCGAGGGCATGATCAACCACACGCCGATCTGGCCGGACCACGGCATCCGCGTGCTGGCGGCACCGTCGTCCCTGTGGCTCGACGCCCGAGGCAAGCGCTTCC
Source organism: Lentzea albidocapillata (assembly GCF_000719115.1). Lineage (GTDB taxonomy): Bacteria > Actinomycetota > Actinomycetes > Mycobacteriales > Pseudonocardiaceae > Lentzea > Lentzea albidocapillata. Next base: position 249,315 of record NZ_JOEA01000014.1, read on the forward strand.
CCAACCCCGGCATCCCGTCACTGGACACGCTGGGCACGCTGGAGCTGATCGGCAAGTCCGGCTACGACTACTCGTGGTTCGTCCTCAACAAGAAGATCATCGACAAGGAGTTCGTGCTCTCCGGTTCCGAGCAGAACCCGGAGATCACCGCCAAGAACCTCATCGCCTACCTCGCGATGCGACTGCTCAACAGCACGCCGCCGCCAGTGAAGGCGTTCATGGACAAGGGCGTCGACTTCGTCATCAAGAACAACCTGCCGGACCTCGTGGCGGGCATGAACGCGCTGACCGGCCAGAACCTGATCAACCTGGACGACCTGCGCCGCCAGATCACCGTCCGCGACCAGCAGACCGACAACCCGTTCACCAAGGACGTGCAGGTGATGGGAATCCGCAACTCCCTCGCCTACAGCGGCGACAGCCTCGCCCGCACGGCAAGCCTGCACAAGCTCCTCGACCCAGGCTCCGGCCCGCTGATCGCGATCAGGATGAACATCCTGACCCGCAAAACACTGGGCGGCCTGCAAACAGACCTGCAGGGCCGCGTACTGAACGCGAACGGCCAACCGATCCGCGGCCTGTACGCCGCAGGCGAAGTAGCCGGCTTCGGCGGCGGCGGCGTACACGGCTACCGCGCACTGGAAGGCACGTTCCTGGGCGGCTGCCTCTTCTCCGGCCGCGCGGCAGGCCGAGCAGCCGCAGCAGAAAGCGCCTAACGCCCCACGATCCCGGGGTCTGCGGTCTCCCCTGTTGACCGCAGACCCCGCACCAACTCCACCACAAGCGACACCGACCCGTCCGGAGTCTCCACGGCCGAGTCGAGCACCAGGTGGTCCTCGTCCCACGGCTCCCACAGCCCACGCATCCGCTCAACGTGCTGCCACGGAACCGTTGCGTGCCAACCAGGAATCCCCCGGCTACGCCCCTCGACCCGCTGCCGATGCACCACCGCGTCAGAACAAACACACTCGACGCCGACAAATACACCACCAAGCCGCTCAACGAGCGTCGATCCCCAACTGAACATGCCGGGCAACGGCAGCCGTGAGCTGGAGGTCAACCACCTCGGCCGCATTCTCGTCAGTGACCGCACGGGCAAGCACTAGCGACCCCATCACCCAGTCCATCGAGAAGATCGGCGTGCGAAGCCGCCTGGCCACTCCTTCAGCCAGCGTGCTCTTATCCGCACCCGGAATGCCCGCGACCAGCACGACCACCGGCGCCTCGGTGGTCGGCTCCACAGATCGCACGCGACGCCGAAGGCGAGCCGTCCTTACCGAACGGGCCAGGCGATGGGACCCCACCGCCAACGCAACCCTCAAACCAACCGGCAGCCGCCCAACTCAACAGGCGTGCCATCAACCCACCCGTGGCGTGGACCCCCTGATCAGATTGCCGGGGGTCTGGGGGCAGCGCCCCCAGGGGAAGCACGCAACCGCAAGCCCGCCGCCCGCAAGGTGACCACCCACAAGAGTCGCGGCCCGCAAAGCCGACCACCCACCAAAGCCGCCGCCCGCTGACAGGCCCCTCACGCACGGTTTCGTAGCCTCAACACATCAGTTCCAGACAAAAGGAGCAGTTGTGCCGAGGTTTGCGCTGTTCCTGACGCTACTGCTGGCGTTGGGCGCGTGCTCCTCAACGCCACCCACCCCAATCCCGGCACCCACATCAAGCACACAGCCACCGGACGACCAGCAGGTCCACGTGTCCATCGGCGACTCCTACGCGACGGGCTTCGGCCCGAACGGCCCCACCGAGAGCTTCGCGCAGATCGTCGCCAGGCAGTCGGGCCTCAAGCTGATCAACCTGGCCTGTAACGGCGCCACGTCCGCCGACCTCGCCTCCAAGCCGGCCTGCGGCCCGGACGCCGGCGGCAAGACCCAGCTAGACGCTGCGGTGGACGCGTTGCGCGGCAGGAAGACCGGCCTGGTCACGGTGGTGATCGGCGGCAACGACCTGGCGCCGTGCGCACTGTCGCAGGAACCGCTGGAGTGCGCGACCAGGACCGTCGCCGACATCCAGACCAACGTCGCCGGCACGCTCACCGAACTGCGGGAGGCCGCGCCGGACGTGAAGATCGTCGGGCTGACCTACCCGGACGTGTTCCTCGGCGCGTGGGTGAACCCGTCGTTCCCCAACGGCAAGAACCTCGCCCGGCTGTCGGTCACGATGTTCCAGGACTTCAACACCAGGATCGCGGCCCAGTACGGCCGGTTCGGCGCAAAGTTCGCCGACGTCACGAGCTCGACCGGCGGCTACGGCGCGCTGACCGAGCTGACCCAGGACCCGAAGTACGGCCAGATCCCGGCCTCGGTCGCCAAGGTGTGCACGCTCACCTACTTCTGCGACCGCACCGACGTGCACCCGACGCCCGCCGGCCACCAGGCGATCGCGGAGGCCGTCACCGCGGCGAGCCGCTGAGCTCGGGTGTTCTCCGGCGAACCGGGGCGGGGTTTTCCCCGTATTACCCGAAAGACTCTGTTGATCAGCCGCTCGGCCTGACAGGCTCTGGAACCGTTGCCGCACCGAGGAAGTGGTTGATGACCGTGCTCCCGCACAGCACCGACGTCCTGCACCGGCTCAACGACGCCGTCGACGGATTCCTGCGCAGCGAGCGGGAGTTCGACCTCGCCGATCCGTCGGCGCACATGCTGGTCGGTGGCCGTTTCCGCACGCTCAGCACGCAGATCGGCGCCGGCGTGCTCGCGGGCGTGCCGGACGAGGACATCGCCGCGATCGTCCAGCCCGCGCGCTCGAAATGTTCACGCTCTCCCTTCATGCGCGACGAGAACGAGTGGGCGCGCGGCTACCCGAGCGACTTCCAGCTGGTCGAGCACGTGATGGCGCAGGCCAACAACGCCCAGGCGGGCACGCTCGGCTGGCACGTCGAGGCGCACCTGCAGGGCTCCGCGATCACCCAGCAGCAGCGCAACCGGGTGATGCACCAGGCCCGCCTGATCAGCGACACCCTGACCGCGCCGCGCAACGGCCCGCGTTCGGTGCTGCTGATCGCCTCCGGCGCCGCCCCCGACCTGCGGCTCATCCCGCCCGGCATCCTGCGGCCCGGTGACCGGTTCGTGCTCACCGACGTGGACCCGGACGCGCTGGAACTGGCCCAGAAGCGGCTCGGGCTGCTCAACGAGGTCACGACCGCGGTCCCCGGCAACGTGTTCCGCGCGCTGCCGAAGCTCGCCGAACTGGGGCCGTTCGACCTGGTGCTGGTCAACGGCCTGTACGACTACCTCAACGACCGCGCGGCCGTGCGGCTGACCGAGGCCGTGCTGACCAGGCTCTGCCGTCCCGGCGGCACGTTCTACTTCTCCAGCAGCACGACCGGCAACCCGTTCCGGTGGTCGCTCGAGTACCTGATGGACTGGTCGGTGGTCGAACGCGACGAGCGCGCCGTCCGCGCGTTGCTGCCGGGCTGCGACGTGTCAGCCGGTCTCGACCCGACCGGGCTGGCACTGCTCACGCACGTCCGCACCAGGCGGTGACGACGTCCCGGACGCAGGCGGCGCTCAGCGCAGGCCGTGCGCGATCCGGGTCACGAAGGCCGCCAGCCGGTCCGGCGTGAACTTCTCCGGTTCGGTGAGGACCAGCCGTCCGGACATCTCCGCCAGTGCGAGCATCGCGTGGCCCAGCAGGGCCGAGTCGAGGTCGTCGAGGCGGCCGAGCTCCTTCAGGCCCAGCGCGGCGAGGTCCTCGATCTGGGCAAGGACGCCGGCGCGGACCAGTTCGACCTGGTCGCGGAACTCGTGCGGGGTGCCCTCCGGCGGGAGCAGCACGAGGCGCCAGCGGTCGGGCGCTTCGACCACGGCGTTCACGAAGACCCGGACGGCGTAGGCGAAGGCGTCGTCCGGGGATCGGGTGGCGAAGTCCGTGGGCAGTGCGGCCAGGACCTGTTCGGTGGCGCGGCCCGCCTCGCGTTCGAGCAGGGCGCTGATGAGCTCGCCCCGGTTGGCGAACAGGTCGTAGAGCACGGGCTTGGTGACTTCGGCGTGTTTCGCGACCGACTCCATGGTGACGGTGTCGAAGCCGGCGGGGATGAGGCTGAGGGCGGCGTCCAGCAGCTGCTCGCGGCGCTGCTCCGGCGGCAGGCGGCGGGCGTACTTACGACGCGTTGTGTTCACCCGACCATATTGCTACGGTGGCGTAGCTTTCACAAAGCTACGCAGGCGTAGTAATTGGCGGAGGTACTGCGATGGAGCCGGACAACCTCGTTCTGCAGCCGCGTGACGTGCAGTTCGACTGGTCGACCCTGCCGATGCACTGGGTCCCGGACGAGCCGGTGACCACGCACGTCATGAACGTCCTGCACCTGCTGCTGCCCGAGGGCGAACGGTGGTTCGTGCGGACGTTCCAGCAGGCCGTGCCGCTGATCTCCGACGACACGTTGCGCGAGGACGTGCTCGGGTTCATCGGGCAGGAGGCGATGCACGCCGAGGCGCACAGCGAGGTCCTCGATCACCTGCTCGCCAACGGACTGGACCCGCGGCCGTTCACACGGCAGATGGAGCACGTGTTCCAGCGGATCCTCGGACCCAGGCCGGGCCTCACCGAGGCGCAGGCACGCGAGCAACTGATCGAACGGGTCGCGATCGTCGCCGCCGTCGAGCACTTCACCGCGTACCTGGGCGACTGGATGCTGAACGCCGACGCGCTCGACCGGGCGGGCATCCACCCGGTGATGCTGGACCTGCTGCGCTGGCACGCCGCCGAGGAGGTCGAGCACCGCAGCGTCGCGTACGACCTGATGTGCCACCTCGACCGCCGGTACGTGCGGCGGGCGCGGGCGATGCTGCTGGTCGCGCCGGTGCTGTTCTGGCTGTGGGTGCGCGGAGCGCGGTTCATGGTGCGCGCGGACAGGACCACGCGGGTGCGGCTCACCTGGCGGGAGTCGATGCGGGCCGGGCGGCGCGGGCTGCTGCCGAAGCTGTCGGAGATCTTCCGCGCGTTCCTGCGGTACTTCCACCCCGCGTACCACCCGAAGCAGGAAGGGTCGACATCGCAGGCGATCGCGTACCTCGCCTCCTCCCCCGCCGCCCGCGAGGCGCACTGATGCGCCGCGACTCGACCGAGGCCGCCCCCTCCACGCACGGAGAGGCGGTTCGATGCTGCGGGGCCTGACTCGGTTCGGGAACCTCTACGACGCCGCGGTCACCCGGTTCGGCGGCCGGGCGCGACCCGGCACCGCACGGGATTCCTTGTGGCTCAACGTTGTCGAACGCTCACAAGTCGCGGAGGGTGTGGTCGGCCTCCGTTTCGGCGGGCCGGCACTGCCCGCCTGGCAGCCAGGCTGCCACCTCGACCTGCACCTGCCGTCCGGGCTGCGCCGCCAGTACTCGCTGTGCGGTGATCCGGGTGAGAACACCTACCGGATCGCGGTCCGCGAGGTCGGCGCCGGTTCGCGTGAGGTGCAGGCGTTGCGGGTCGGTGACCGGATCCAGGTGCGGGGGCCGCGCAACGCCTTCCCGTTCGCCGGGATCGGGCCGGTCGTGTTCGTGGCGGGCGGCATCGGGATCACCGCGATCCTGCCGATGGTGCACGCGGCCGCGCGGGCGGGCCTCGACTGGCGTCTCGTGTACTGCGGGCGTTCGATGGCGGCGATGCCGTTCCTGGACGAACTCCCGGTCGGGCGCGTCGACGTGCGGATCGGACGCGGTCAGGCACTGCTCGGGGAGGCAACGCCGCGCAGCGCGGTGTACTGCTGCGGACCGGCGTCGATGCTCGACCAGGTGCGGGCCGAGTTCTCCTCGCGCTGGCTGCACTTCGAACGCTTCAGCCCGCCACCGATCGTCGACGGGCGGCCGTTCACGGTCGAACTGCGGCGCAGCGGGGTATCCCTCGACGTGCCGGCCGACCGGTCGGCGCTCGACGTGATCAGGGACTTCCGGCCGTCGGTCCCCTACTCCTGCCGGCAGGGGTTCTGCGGCACATGCGACGTCGGCGGCGTGCGGATCTGCGTGGACCGGCCCGCTGGTGACAGGCTCGTCTTGGAGGAACTGTGAAGGTGCGTTCCGGGGAAGTCGAACTCGCCGTGCAGGTGCGCGGCACGTCCGGGCCGACGGTGGTCCTGGTCCACGGGTATCCGGACACGCACGAGGTCTGGGACCGCGTGGCCGCCCTGCTGGAGAAGGACTTCCGCGTCGTCACGTACGACGTCCGGGGCGCCGGTGCTTCGACGCCGCCGTCCACTGAGGACGGTTACCGGCTCGAACGACTGGCGGCGGACCTGTTCGCGGTGATCGACGCGGTCAGCCCGGACGAGCCGGTGCACCTGGTCGGCCACGACTGGGGTTCGATCCAGTCGTGGGAGGCGGTGACCACGCCCGGCGCGCGGATCGCCACGTTCACCTCCATCTCTGGACCGTGCCTCGACCACATGGGGCACTGGTCGCGGAAGGGGTTGTCGATCGCCCACCTCCGGCAGTTCCTCCGGTCCTGGTACATCGGCGCGTTCCACCTGCCGGTGCTCGCGCCCCTGTTCTGGCGGCTCTACCTCGGCCCGCGCTGGGGAGGCGCGCTGCGGCGGCTGGAGGGCGTGCAGGTCAAGCCCGCGCGCACGATCACATCCGACGCGGTGCGCGGGATCTCGTTGTACCGGGCCAACATCCGGCAGGTCATGCGCTCGCCGCGACAGCGGTTCGCACCCATGCCGGTGCAGGTCGTCCAGCCGGTCCACGACCGCTACATCCGCACCGAACCCCTGGACCTCGAACGCTGGGTGCCGTCGCTCACCCGCAGGAAGATCGCGGCCGGGCACTGGGCGCCGCTGAGCCACCCGGAGCCGCTCGCCCGGATGATCAGCGAGTTCGTCGCGGACTCCACGCCGAAGCGCGAGCTCGTCGTGATCACGGGTGGCGGCAGCGGCATCGGGCGCGCGACCGCGGTGGCGTTCGCCAGGACCGGCGCTCGCGTCGTGGTGTCCGACGTGGACTTCGCCGCGGCCAAGGAGACCGCAGGCATGGTCGACGGCCACGCCTACGAGGTCGACGTGCGCTCCGAAGAGGCGGTACGGGCCTGGGCGCGGCAGGTCGCGGACGAGCACGGCGTGCCCGATGTGATCGTGAACAACGCAGGTATCGGCCACTCCGGGTCGTTCCTGTCGACCTCGACCGAGCAGTGGCAACGGGTGCTGGACGTCAACCTGTGGGGTGTCGTGCACGGCTGCCGGGCGTTCGGCGAGCTGATGGTCGAACGCGGAGAGGGCGGCCACATCGTGAACCTGTCCTCGGCGGCGGCCTACCTGCCGTCGAAGATCCTCTCCGCGTACGCCACCAGCAAGGCGGCGGTGTTCATGCTGTCGGACTGCCTGCGGGCCGAGCTCGCGCCGCACGCCATCGGCGTCAGCGCCATCTGCCCGGGGCTGGTGAACACGAACATCACCGCGACCACGACGTTCTCCGGCGTCAGCTCCGAGGAGGAACGCCGCAAGCAGGACCGCGCGTCCCGGATCTACGCCCGGCGCGGCTTCGGCCCGGAGGGTGTCGCCACCCAGATCGTGCGCGCGGTGCGCCGCAACAAGCCGGTGGTCCCGGTGACGGTGGAGGCCAAGGCGGCCCGGCTCGCCGGCCGGGTCGCGCCGGGCCTCCTGCGCACGTTCGCCAAGCTGGACGTCGGCTAGACCTCGGCCAGTTCGCCACCGAACGCGGAGGCGAGACGGAGCCAGGGCGCGGCCTCCTCGGGCCGGCCCTGCCGCTCCAGCGTGCGGCCGAGCAGCAAGTGGGCGTAGTGCTCGACCGGGTCGCGGTCCACGATCACACGGAGCTGCGCCTCGGCCCTGCCCAGCTGCGCCGAGTGGTAGTAGGCGCGGGCGAGCAGCAGGTGGAGGTCCGTCTGGAACGGCACCTCGCCGACGACAGCGGCCAGCAGTTCCGCGGCCCTGACGTAGTCGCGGGACTCGAACAGCAGCTGTGCACGCTCCCACTTCTCGGCGGGAGTCTCGACGTGTTCGGCGTCGAACAGGCGCCTCGCCGTCACCCAGCGATCTGCCGCCACCTCACCGTTCGGCTGGTAGGCGTTGAACATCGTGCTGTCGTGCACCGAGAGTTCGTTGTTCATCGAACCTCCCTTCCGGCGCGTACAACGCCTTTCAGGGGCAGGTATTCCCACGTGTGGTCCTGCCAGATCAGCCGCGACCGCTCCTCCGGGTACGCGGTCACCTCGTCCTGGACGTCGAACACCCGCGTCGCGCGGCCGGCGAGGTCGTAGGCGGGCCAGCCCGGATCGCCGTTCAGGGCGAACCCCGTCCACGCCGCCCGCATCCGGGCGGACACCTCCCGCACCTCCGGCGTGATCTCGCCGAGCACCACGGCCGCCTGACCACGGTCGAGGTTGCCGAACACCAGCGGCACGTCGATCCCGTGGCACGCGCGGAACACGTCGGTCGGCTCGAAAGCCACCACGTACACGTGCGCCCGGCCGCCCGCCGCCACCTGTGCCTCCGCGAGGTGCAGCGACGGCATCCGGAACAGCCAGTCCGAGCAGACCACCTCGAACAGCTCCTCCGGCTCCATCGCCGGATAAGCGAGGCCGGGCGCGAACACCTCCAGCGCCTCCGACGCCTGCTCCGGCGTCACGCTGCCCACCAGGCCCTCCAACACGGACAGCAGCCGTTGCTCGTGACGCGTGTGCCCGGCGATCAGCTCTACGTCACGGCCGGCGCCGGACTTCAGCGCCTCCCACGGCGTCGTCGGCAGGACGTCACCGTCGACCACGGGCGCGAACGGGATCATCTTGTGCGCTGCCTGCCCCCACCAGGTGAACTGCCGCATCCTGGCCATGACCTCGTCGCCCGCGACCGGCAGCAGTTCCGGCTCCACAGTGGACAGATCGGCGACGGTGGGCCGCAACCCGAGCTCGGCGGCGCACGCGGTCGCGATGTCCGCGGCCAGCTCCGGCGCGAAGAACATGCCCGGCACGCTGCTCGCGATCGCCCGATGGAACAGCCCTGCAGCCCGTGGCATCGCTAACAACGCCGCCACCGAACCACCACCCGCGGACTGACCGAAGACCGTCACGCGGGCCGGATCACCACCGAACGCGCGGATGTTGTCGCGCACCCACTCCAGCGCCGCGACCTGGTCCAGCAGCCCGCGGTTCGCGGGGGCGCCCTCGATCAGCGCGAACCCCTCGATGCCGACGCGGTAGTTGAACGTCACCACGACGACACCGCCGGACGCGAGCCGCGCGCCGTCGTACTCGGGCAGGCCGGACATGCCGCCGTGTAGGCGCCGCCCTGGATCCACACCATCACCGGCAGGTCGCCGACGATGCCGGGCGACCAGACGTTCACCGTCAGCCACTCGTCACCGGCCGCGCCCATGCCGTCCATGCCGAACACCTCGGCCTGCGGTGGCGGTGGCCCGAACGCCGGCGTCTCCCGCACGCCGTCCCACGCCTCGACCGGCTGCGGCGCGGCGAAGCGGAACTCCCCGACCGGCGGCGCCGCGAACGGGATGCCGCGGAACACCGCCATCCCCCGCTCGGCGGTGCCGCGAACCGTCCCGCCGGTGACTCGAACCTCGACCATGGCCGAATGGTCGGCGGACGCCCGCGAAGAAGCCAGGGAATTACCGCTGAACGGTCCGGCCGACGCGCTCAGGCCGTGACGACGACCTTCGCTCGCGCGTGTTCCGACTCGACGTGCCGGATGGCGTCGGCCACGTCGGTCAGCGGGTAGGTCCGCTCGATCACCGGTACGAGCTGCCCCGACTCCGCGAGTTCCCCGAGCGCGGCCAGGTTCTCCTTGCTGGGCTTGGCTTCCAGCACCACAAGCCGCTGCCGCGAGAACGACGCGAGCAGCTTGCCCTGGATGATCAGCCGGTACGGCCCGAACAACACGCCGCCGGTGAAGCTGCCGCCGCCGGACAGCACCAGCGTGCCGTCGTCGGCGAGCAACGCCCGCAACTCGCCCATCGACCTGTTCCCCACCAGGTCGAAGACGACGTCGTAGCGCTGCCCGGAGCGGGTGAAGTCCGTCGTGCGGTAGTCGACGACGTGGTCGGCGCCGACCGAACGGACCTGCTCGACGTTGCGCGTGCTGCACACACCGGTCACGATCGCCTTGCGCGCCTTGGCGATCTGCACCGCCATCAGCCCCACCCCGCCGGACGCGCCGTTGATCAGCACCTTCTGCCCGGCCCGCAGTTCTTTCAGGCCCATCCACGCGGTGTTGCCCGCCAGCGGGAGCGTCGCCGCCTGCTCGAACGTGAGGTTGGACGGCTTGTGCTGGACCAGGTTCGCGGGCACCCGGACGTATTCGGCGAAGGACCCCTCGACCTCGCCGAACACCTCGTCCCCGACCTGCACCATGCCGCCCACACCGGGCCCGGTCTCCTCGACCACGCCCGCGAAGTCCATCCCCCGGATCCGCGTCTTCGGGCCCTTCAACCCCAGGAACAGCCGTGCGAAGTACGGGTCGCCGCGCATGATGTGCCAGTCGGCGGCGTTCACCGACGACGCCCGCACCCGCACCAGCACCTCGCCGGCGGCGGGCACGGGCCGTTCGACCTCCTGCAGTTCCAACACGTCCGCGGAGCCATATCTGTCCTGGACGATCGCCTTCATCGCGGCCTCCCTCGCTTGTGCAGGAAGGTAAGCGGCGGCAACACCCCAGCACATCAGGGACGCCCCCTAGGGTCTGTATCGAACGGGACTTCGATACAGACCCTAGGGTCCCCCGACACCACCTTGCGGGCGAACTCCTCGGCGGCGGCGAACTCCTCGGCGTACCGGGTCAGGCGTTCGGAGCGGTAGTCCTCCGTCGCCGGGTCCCAGTCCTCGTTCTCGCCGGGGAGGTACTTGAAGAGGTCGACGTGTGAGAGGAACGCGGCCAGCTCGGGACGTCCGGTCCTGATCAGTTCTTCGAGCTGGTCGCGCGGAAACCCGCACGAGTTGCGATGACCGTGGTAGTCGTCGATCACGCCGAGGTACAGCGCGTCCAGGTTCGGGAACGACTCCAGCGCCACGACCTCGGCCGGCAGCGGCACGCTGTGGCGGCGGCGGTGCGCGGTCCGGACGTCCTGTTCCAGGTCCAGTTCGAGAAGTCGTTGTGCCGCGCGGGATCTGGCCAGATCGACCAGGCCGTCGTCACCGATGATGTTCTCGTGCAGGTTCAGTTCCCACAGCTGCGGCAGCACCGCCCAACCGGCGAGCGCACGCGCGCCATCGGAGCCGATGTTGTTGTGCGCCAGGGAAATGCTCTCCAGGTGAGGAACGTTCGGTGGCAGCAACGCCGGGTCTCCGAACGCGCAGTCGTCCAGTACCAGCGTCCGGAGGGTGCGCCAGGCGGGTGCGTCCGGGAGCTGCGGCAGGTCGCCCAGCGGGTTGCTCGACACGTCCAGGAATTCGAGCGGCAGCTCCAGCACCGGACGAAGGCCGGCCGGTGTGAGACCCGTCGCCGAGAGGTACACCCGCTTCAGGCCCTTGTGCCGCGCCACGGCCTGAGCACCCGCATCGCCGATCGGCTGTGGCCGCGCGCAGCTGTAGTGCGGGGACGCGCTCACACAACCGAGGTCGAGGTGTTCGAGTGCGGGCATGCGTGCGGCGAGCAGCTTTCGCGCGCCGTCCGGGCCGAGGTAGTTCCCGCGCAGCCCCAGGTGACCCAGCCTCGGGTATTCGGTGGCGAACGCGTCCGCGATGCGGTCGGTGGCGACGAGGCCGGTCAGCGTGAGCTTCTCGATGATCGCGGCCTCGGTGGCGCCGAGGACGCGGGCGATCACGTCGTCGCCGCCCGGCAGTTCCGCGAGGGACAGTTCGGTGAGTTGCCCGAGCACGCCGCCGGCCGCGGTCAATCCGCGCGCGCCGCCCCTGTTCATGTCCGACCCGTGCACGGTGAGGCTGCGAAGGTTCGCCAGTTTCGCGCGGGAGAAGAACTCCTCGGACGCGATCTCGTCCGCGTCGATCGCGTTCTTGCCGCAGCGGAACCCGATCTCAAGCCGGTCCAGGGCGGAGAGTTCCTCGAACCCGGCCAGTTCACGTGCCTCGTCAACGCTCTGCACGAGCACGGTGACCGAGGTCAGGTCCGGCGCGAAACCGTTGCGCAGCAGGTGGATCAGGTCGGCCGCGAGCAGGCCGGCGTGCTTGAGCCTGGTCGGCCGCTCGATGCGCAGCGGCGGGTTGTCGAGGCCCCACAGGCTGTCCCGCACCCGCACGACCGTCAACGACTCCAACCGGGAGACCGCCTCGCTCGCCGCGAACCGCGCCATCGGTGCCTCGTCGTACTCCCACAGACCAGCGAACTCCACCGAACGCAGATTCTGCCAGTGGTCCGCGGTCTCGGCGAACGCCGCCACCTGGTGTTGGCCGTACTGGGTGAACTTCAGGTCGGTGACGGCACGCACCTCGGCACAGGTCCGCGGGTCGGGCAGCTCCAGTTCGCGCATCCCCTGGCGGACACCGCTGCCGAGGTCGAGCGAGCGGACCAGCGGCCACACCGGTCTGGTGAAACCGGACCGCAGCGCGGCGATCCAGGAGTACGGCGCCTGCCGGGTGTCGTCCGGCCAGGAGGCCAGCTGTTCTTCGCACCACGAAAGGAGATCCTCGCCGGACCTCGTCACGGCAGCACAAAGCGCGCGGAACGCCAAGGGACTCGGCGTTCCGCGCAGCGTTCTTGCGATTTCTTCGTTCACCCGCCCGAACCTACTGCGGGAGCGGCTCGCCCGTCCGGTCTTTGACCATGTACTCGGAAGCGATGACCGCGTCCCGGCCCATAGGTTCAGTTCCCGGCTGCCAGCCACTCCCGCAGGCTGGTCGGCTGCAGCTGCGCGCCGTCGTTCGGCACGAGCTGCTTGCCGGTCAGCAACGTACCGAAGTACTTGGCCTGCGGGTCACCGACGACCTCACGCGGGTCCTCGCGCTGCGTCAGCACCGTGCGGATCCAACCGTCCATTGTGAACTCTTCCGGCCCGCCGATCTCCAGCACGCCGTTGACCGGCTCGGTCGCGGCGGTCCGCGCGACCACCGCGGCGACGTCGGACGCGGCGATCGGCTGGACGCCACCGTGCGGGAGGTGCACGGCGCCGTCCAGCTCGGCGGAGTTCGCGATGGCACCCGCGAACTCGAAGAACTGGGTGGCGCGGATGATCGAGTACGTGAGGCCCGACTCCTTGATGAGCTTCTCCTGCGCGACCTTCGCGCGCAGGTAGCCGGACTCGGGCAGCTCGTCCGTGCCGACGATCGACAGCGCGACGTAGTGGCCGACGCCCGCCTCGGCGGCGGCCTTGGCCAGGTTCGTCGTGGCCGTGGTGAAGAAGTTCATGACGTCGTCGTCGGCGAACGACGGCGAGTTCGACACGTCGACCACCACGTCGGCGCCCTTCAGCACCTCCTCGACGCCCTCTCCGGTCAGCGTGTTGACGCCGCTGTTCGGGGACGCCGGCACAGCGTCGTGGCCGTGCTCGCCGAGCCGCTTCACGACCTGGCTGCCGATCAACCCGGTGCCGCCGATGACAACGATCCTCATGGGCCCGTCCCTCTCGTGATCCCCGCCCCGTGCGGGTGTTCACGAGCTAAGACAGGACAGGGCCCGAAGTTGTGACAGGCCTACTGGAACGCGGCCAGCTTCTCCGGGTTGACCAGCCACAACACCTGGTCGATGCCTTCCGCGGACGCCGTCACGGTGATCACCGCGTAGGTGCCGTCGGCCTTGCGCAGCCGCACGGCGGTGAGCCCGTTCGCCTCGACGAACGACGTTTCGGAGCCGGCCCAGAACGACGGTGCCCAGCCCGAGATGATCTTCGCCAGGGAGGCCGCGCCGAACAGCGGGCGACCGGCCGCCCGGATCGCGCCGTTGCTGTCCGAGTAGCTCACGACGTCCTGCGCGAACAGCTTCTCGAGCGCCGCCAGGTCACCGGCCTGCGCCGCGGCCACGAACGCCTCCAGCAGCTTGTGCTGGTCCGCGCGCTCGACGGGCACCCGGCGTTCGTCCGCGAGGTGCTTGCGCGCCCGGCTGACCAGCTGGCGCGTCGCGACCTCGCTGGTCTGCACGATCTCGGCGATCTCCCGGTACGGGTAGTCGAACGCCTCGCGCAGCACGTACGCGGCGCGTTCGGTCGGGGTCAGCTTCTCCAGCAGCATCAGCACCGCGAGTTCGAGCACCGCGCCCTGCTCCGCCCCGACCTGCGGGTCCGCGGAGGTGTCGACGGGTTCGGGCAGCCACGGCCCGACGTAGGTCTCGCGGCGGGCCCGCGCGGTCTGCGACTCGTTGATCGCGAGCCGGGTGATCGCGGTGGCCAGGTACGCCTCGGGGTTGAGCACGGCGGCGCGGTCCGCGAGCTGCCAGCGCAGCCACACCTCCTGCACCAGGTCCTCGGCGTCGGCCACGCTGCTGGTCATGCGGTAGGCGATGCCGAACAGCCTCGGCCGGGCCGCCGCGAACACCGACTCGGCCTCGTCGAGCTGCTGCGTCATCAGCCACCCCTCTCCTCACGGCAACGTTAGCGCTGATCGGAGGGGGTGGTGCTGTGGCGCCTCACACGGGGCTAGGCGCAGGTCGTCGATGTGGCGAACTCCCGCGTCACTCGATGCCCCCGTCCACGCTCACGCTGCTCGGCGACATCCCACTGGTGTGGTCCGGGGCGTGAGGGTCCGCGGACGTGTTCTGGCTGAAGACCGCCAAGTCCGGCGGGCTGCGCGCGACGGCGGCCATCGCTTCGATCGCGGCCGCGGCGGGTATTCCCTCTGGACCCGCGGCCGTCGCGGCCTTCACCAGGAGGTGACCGTGCTCTTCCACGTGCGGATGGACGTCTCCCTGCCCCACGGCATGGACCCCAACGACCGTGCCGAGTTGGTGCGCGCCGAGAAGGAACGCGCGCTGGAGCTGCAGAAGCTGGGTGTCTGGCCACATCTGTGGCGTGTCGTCGGGCAGTACAGCAACATCAGCGTCTTCGACGTGCCGTCCAACGACGAGCTGCACGCGTTCCTGTCGTCGTTACCGCTGTGGGAGTACATGCGGGTGCAGGTGACGCCGCTGGCGACGCATCCCTCGGACCTCGCGGCCCAGCCATGACGGCTGGTCACGAAGGCCAGGTGTGACGAACCGGCGTTTTACCGCCGGCTAACCGGCCCGCGTCACCGTGGGGCATGCGCAAAGTGATGTTGCTCCTGCCCGCCGTGGCGCTGTCGGCACTGGCCTGCATGGGCACGGCCCAGGCCGAGTCCGCGCCGGGATGCGCGAGCACCGTGCAGATCGGCTCCACCGGGTACGTGAAGAAGAACGGCACGATCATCGCCTCGGTGAAGCAGTTCAAGGGCTGCGGCAAGAACTGGGCCTACACCTACGTGTGGGACTCCTACGCCGCGCAGCCCGGTGGCTTCAGCTCCAGCGCCGCGATGGTCGTGAACGGCGACCGCGACTACGGCAGCAACGTCAACGGGCGCAACAAGCAGGACGTCTGGTCCAAGGGCACCAACACACTCACCAAGTGCACTCGCGCGTATGGCGAGGTTTGGGGCGACGGCAACGTCTACTGGGGACAGACCGACGAACGCTGCTAGCCCTGGGGACATGGGGCTGCGCTTGCCGGTGCCGATGAAAGGCGGCGACGTGCCGGAACTGTGGCTGCTGGGCTCGTCGCCGAGCACCTCGGTGCCGGCTGCGGAGCTGGACATGCGGTTCGCGTTCGCCCGGCACCTCCGCCCTGAACTGACCAGCGAGGCCGATCTGGTCAGCGTCTCGGTGATCTGCACGGAGGACGACGAACGGGCCGAGTGGCTCGCCGGGCCGATCAGGACGAGGGTGCGCAGCCGCCAGGAAGGCGACCGGATCCTGCCGCCAGCCCGCAGGACGCGGCCACGCTCCCCGACGACGGCCGCGTGCTGGTCGGCGGGCCCGGGATGGTCTCGCGCAGGCTCCAGGCCGTACTCGACGAGATCGGCACGTCCGAGCCGATGATCACCTCGCCGGTCTACCACCACGCGGACCGTCGTCGCAGCTACGAGCTGGTCTCCGCGATCAGTGGGTCGTTGACGCCCGCTGGTACAGCGGAGCGGTGATCTTCCAGCTGAACTGGGCCCCACCGAGGTGCCGCACGCACGGCTCCGTCTCGCAGTACCCGCCGGCCGCGTTCACCCGGAAGCTCTGGATGTTCACGCCCACAACCGCGTTGCCGCTGGTCCTGGGCCCGCCGCTGGACCCGCCGCCCATGTCGCACGGCACGCCCCAAACGTTCTCCGAGGGCAGTTCAGGGTGTCCGGGGTTGAGGACGGGCGTTCCCCAGCACTGCGCGAGCCGCTGGCCGGTGAATTCTGGCCTGCCCTGGTGGCCGGGCTGCCCCGCCGCACGGGGATAGCCGTACTCGCGGGCGAACCGGTCCGCCCGCCTGCCGAACGCGATGTTCTCGCTCGCGGCCGACGGCTTGTCCAGCACCAGGAAAGCCTGGTCGTACTCGGACTGCTGGTCGTCGGTGATCCACGTCCTGTTCACGATCGCCTTGCGCACCACGAACTCACCGAACGGCCGGGCACCGTCGCGGAACCCCGGCACGAACAGCATCTTGGAGTGCCACCGCGGGTCCTGGCCGATCAGGTTCGCCGTGTGGACGCAGTGCCCGCCGGTCACCGCCGTGCGCCTGTTAGCGCTCACCACAGAGGTCGCGGTGCAGCTGGAGTCCTCGCCGTCGCGGTCGACGAAGAACAGGCGGCCGATGCTGCGGCTGTCCGGAGCCGGAGCGCCGGTCGAGTCGTCCACCGGAGGCGTTTCGGGTGGGGCGGGTGGTCCGACCGGCATCGCCGCGATGCGTTCGGGGGTCCAGTAGGCCGCCACGCCGTCCGTGTCGAGGTCGTGCACGACCACGTCGGAACCTGCTGGAGAAGCCGCTGCCACGCCCGGCACGCCGAGGACGAGCAACACGACCACGCTCAGTATTCGCATGCCGCCGACCGTGGCAGTCAGTTGTGAGGATCTTGTGCGGAACGAGTCCTCATACCGTGCGGCGGCTGCGCGAGTGGCTATGTTGCGACGCATGAGCATGTGCGTTCTGGTGGCTGAGGACAACGTGATGCAGGCCGACATGCTCGGGAGATACCTGCGCCACGAGGGCTACCTGGTGCGGATCGTCCACGACGGACTCGCCGCGCTCGAAGAGGTGCGCCGCGATCCGCCCGATCTGCTCGTCCTCGACGTGATGATGCCGAAGGTCGACGGGCTGGAGGTCGTGCGGACACTGCGCAACGAGACCGACATCCCCGTGCTCATGCTCACCGCCAGGTCCACAGAGGACGATCTGTTGCACGGGCTCGGCCTCGGCGCCGACGACTACGTCACCAAGCCCTACAGCCCGCGCGAGCTGGTGGCACGGGTGCACACGTTGCTCAGGCGGGTTCAGCGCACGGCCGCGAACGACGTCGCGCTCGGCGAGCTCGTCATCGATCCCGACCGCCATGAGGTGCGGGTGCGCGGCGACCTGGCCGACTGCACCGCCTCGGAGTTCCGGATCCTGCACACGATGGCGGCGAGTCCCGGCCGGGTGTTCAGCCGCGCGCAGCTGCTCAGCGCCGTGCACGGGCTCGACGGGTACATCACCTCCCGCACCATCGACGCGCACGTCATGAACCTGCGCAAGAAGATCGAGGTCCACCCGCGCAAGCCCGCGTACCTGCTGACCGTGCACGGCGTCGGCTACAAGCTGGTGGACGGTTCAGGTGCAGGTGCATAGCGTCCTGGCGCGGCTGCTGGCCGCGTCGGTGCTCGTCGCGCTCTGCTCGATCACCGCGACCGCGTGGCTCGCCGCCCAGAGCACGTCGACGTCGATCAAGCAGGAGCTCGGGAACGCGCTGGCCGGCGACGCCGCCACCTACCAGACGCTGATCACGTTCGCCGTCGAGCACCGCGACTGGAACGGTGTCGCGCTGCATCCGGGCAAGGGCCGGTTGATCCTCACCACGGCCGACCGCAAGGTCATCGCCGACACCGGCACGAACCTCGACCCCGGCCAGTTGCCCGCCGTGCCGTCCGCGGTGATCAACCCGCTGGAGCTCGACCTCGCCCAGGCCCCGGGCTCCCCCGCCGACCGGATCGACGCGAGGATCGCGGGTCCGTTCCAGCTCACAGGCCGCGAGAAGGCGAGCCTGACGCAGGACGCGGAGGCCTACCAGACGCGGTGCCGTGGCACGGCCGGCCAACTGGAGACGGCAACGACCGCCTGGGGTCGTCCGATCGTGAACGTGGACAGAACGGGTCCTTCCCCGGTCACGCCCTCGTGCGAGGAGATCGAGACCCGGCTGAGCACGCTTACACTCGGCGAGTCCGCCGCGTTCGACGACCTCGGCCTCCGGGTGAACGACTGCCTGCGGCAGCACGGCCTGCCCGCCGAACAGCTGAGGATGAACGCGTCGTGGCAGCCCGTCGCGTCCAACGCCGACTGCCTGACGAGCGCACGCAAGGCTCAGCTGCGGCCTTACGTAGCACCGCCTGCGCTGCTGTTCGTGACCGACGCCGCGGGCAGGACCACCCAGGCGACGGTCGTGCGGTTCGACGTCGGCCGGATCGTGCTGGTCGCCGCCGTCGTGCTGGTCCTGACGGTCGGGGTCAGCGTGGTCGTCGCGCTGCGCATGACCAGGCCGTTGCGCACGCTCACAGCCGCCGCCGAGCGGTTGCGGCACGGCGACGACGCGCAGGTCGACATCAGGTCGCGCAGCGAGATCGGCCAGCTCGCGCGGGCGTTCAACGACATGGCCGCGCACCGGGCCCGCACCGACACCCAGCGCAAGGCGATGACCAGCGACATCTCGCACGAGCTGCGCAATCCTCTCGGCACGATCCGAAGCTGGCTGGAGGGCGCGCGCGATGGGGTGGTCGTGCTGGACCGGACCACGCTGACGTCGTTGCTCGACGAGGCTCTGGTGTTGCAGCACCTCATCGACGACCTGCAGGATCTCGCGCTGGCCGACAGCGGTGAGCTGCGGCTGCACCCCGAGCCCGTCGACCTGCGGGAACTGTTCGACCAGTTCGCCGCCGCGCATCCCGGCCTGATCGCGGAGGGCAGCGGGGTGGTGACCGCGGACCCGGTGCGGCTGCGGCAGGTGCTCACCAACCTCGTCACGAACGCCTTCCGCCACGCCCTCTCTGACGGGACGGTCCGTCTCGTCTCGGCGGAGGGCAGGATCATGGTGACCGACACCGGCTCCGGCATCTCCGCCGAGGACCTGCCGCACGTGTTCGACCGGTTCTGGCGCGCGGACCGCTCGCGCACCCGTGACACCGGCGGCAGCGGCCTCGGGCTGGCGATCGTGCACGCGATAGTGAGCGCTCACGGTGGCGCCATCACGGTGGAGAGCACGGTGGGGCGCGGGACCACGTTCACGATCACGCTCCCGGCACGCTGAGCGCATATTTACCTCACAACCGCCCGGCAGCATCGCCGCCATGAACCCAAGGCTGTCGATCGGCGCTGCCGTGCTGCTGCTTTCCGCGTGCAGCCAGGCCGCGCCGCCGTCCTCGAACGTCGCGTCCCTGCAGTCCACTGGGGCCGTCGCCTCTTCCTCCGCCGCGGCTCCGCCGGCCGACGGCGAGCAGCCGCGGTTGCGCATGGACATGACCGAGGAGGAGAAGCAGCGGTTGTACGACGCTCACACCGCCTGCCTCGCCGAGAAGGACCCGAACGCGACGGGCACCGGAGCCGGTCCGGCCGGGCGCGGGCAGTACAGCGACGAGGCGCGGAAGCTGTGCGCGAAGAAGTGGCCGCTGCCGCCGTGGGAGATGGACTCCGGCAACCCGGCGTTCGCGGACAACTGGCACAAGAACGTCCAGTGCCTGAACAGCCGCGGCATGAAGGTCATCGAGACCGAGCCTGGCAGCTGGACCTACGACGGCGAGCAGACCCTGCCGGACGAGCAGCGCCACCAGATCGAGAAGGAGTGCGAGCAGGAAGTCTTCGGCGGTGGACGCAAATGAGGCGGTGGATCATCGCCGGAGTCGTCGCTCTGGTTGTCGTCAGCGGGGTGCTGGCGCTCACTTGGACGCGCCGCGCACCCGCGCAGACCGCGCAGCCACCGGCGCCGCGGACGGTCGCCGTGGTGAAGACCGACCTGACCGACGTCCGGGAGTTCAAGGCCACCCTCGGTTTCGGCGCCCCGCAGGAGGTGACCGGGCGGCGGCCGGGCACACTCACCTGGCTTCCCGCGCCCGGCGCGACCGTCGACCGCGGCGCCGCGATGTACAAAGTGGACAATCGTCCGGTGTGGTTGTTCTTCGGGGAGACCCCGTTGTGGCGCAAGCTCGACAAGGTCGGCATCAAGGGCCCGGACGTCAAGATCGTGAAGGACAACCTGGCCGCCCTCGGTTACAAACTCGGCGGTGCCGCGGACGAACTGACGCAGGCCACCATCGACGCCGTCAAGCGGTGGCAGAAGGCCGAGAAGGTCGAGGAGAGCGGTGTGCTCGACCCTGGCGACGTCGTCGTGCTGTCCGGCAAGGTCCGGGTCGAGTCGGTCGCCGCCAAGCTGTCAGGGTCTGGTGAGGGCCCGCTGATGAGCGTGACCGCGACGGGCAAGGCCGTCGACGCCTCGATCGACGCGCGGCAGGCCGAAGTGTTCACAAAGGACCTGAAGGTCACCGTCGTGCTGCCCAACGGCACCGAGACGGCGGGAACCGTGCGGTCGGTGAGCACCGAGGCCAAGTCCGAGAAGAACGGCAACGGCGAGGAGACCGCGGTGATCGCGGTGGACATCGGTCTCGACGGCGAGGTCGGCGAGTTCGACTCGGGCCCGGTGCGGATCAGGCTGACGAGCACCGCGCGGACGGGTGTCCTGGCCGTGCCGGTGACCGCGCTGCTGGCGTTGCGGGAAGGCGGTTACGCGGTGCAGACCAAAGAGGGCGGGCTGCTCGCCGTGAAGACCGGCCTGTTCGCCGGCGGGCTCGTCGAGATCAGCGGCGGCGTCAGCGAGGGCATGCAGGTGGTGACGACGTCATGACCCCGGTTCTCCAGATCGTGGACGCCGTCAAGGAGTACGCGGGTGGTGTGCGTGCGTTGGACAGCGTTTCCCTGACGCTGCACGAGGGTGAGGCGGTCGCGATCGTCGGCCCGTCGGGCTCGGGCAAGTCGACGCTGCTCAACCTGCTCGGCACGCTCGACCGGCCGTCGAGCGGCACGGTGATGCTGGACGGGCACGACATCGCCACGCTGTCCGACCGCCGGCTGTCGGCGTTGCGCGGCCGGCGGATCGGGTTCGTGTTCCAGCAGTTCCACCTCGCGGACGGCCTCACCGCCATCGACAACGTCGCAACCGGCCTGCTCTACGCAGGCACGCCGCGTAAGTGGCGGGCCGCGATGGCGACCGAGGCGTTGACCCGCGTGGGGCTGGGCCATCGCCTCAGGCACCGCCCGCACGAACTCTCCGGCGGTGAACGCCAGCGCGTCGCCATCGCCCGCGCCGTGGTGAACCGCCCCGCGCTGGTGCTCGCCGACGAACCGACCGGCGCCCTCGACACGGCGACCGGGCGCGCCGTGCTGGACCTGCTGCTCGACCTGAACGGCGAGGGCACGACGCTCGCGGTCATCACCCACGACCGAGAGGTGGCGGCGAGGCTGCCGCGCCAGGTGGAGATCCGCGACGGCCGAATCCGGGCGGAGGTGCCGGTGTGAGCGTGAAACCGACCAGGCTCAGCCCGGCCGATCTCCTGCTGCTCGGCCTGTCCCCGCTGCGGACCAGGCCGATGCGGGCCGTGCTGTCCGCGCTCGGCATCTCCATCGGCATCGCGACGCTGGTCGTGGTCACCGGCATCCCGGCGTCGAGCCGCGCCGCGCTGATGGAGGAGTTCGACGCGCTGGGCACCAACCTACTGCGCGCCGAGGCCGCCACCGGTCTGAACGACGAGCCCGCCTCACTGCCGCCGGACTCCGTCGCGATGGTGGAACGCATCGGGCCGGCCGACGAGGTCAGCTCAGTGGCGAACACGCACGCCGTGATCCGCCGTTCGGACCGGATCCCGGACTCGGAGACGTCCGGGTTGACCGTGCTGGCCTCCCGGCTCAACCTCCTGGACACGCTCAACGGACGCGTTCGGACTGGCACGTTCCTCAACGAGGCCACCGAGAAGTTCCCGGCCGTCGTGCTGGGCGACGTCGCCGCGGCGCGGCTCGGCA
Source organism: Lentzea albidocapillata (assembly GCF_000719115.1). Classification (GTDB taxonomy): domain Bacteria; phylum Actinomycetota; class Actinomycetes; order Mycobacteriales; family Pseudonocardiaceae; genus Lentzea; species Lentzea albidocapillata. The sequence goes on from NZ_JOEA01000014.1 coordinate 271,400, forward strand.
TCACCGCCCCGGACGCACAGGTCAGGATCAACGACACGTGGTTCACGGTGATCGGGATCCTCGCTCCCCTGCCGCTCGCGCCCGACGTCGAACGGTCGGCGCTCGTCGGGTGGGAGTCGGCGAGGAGCCTCGGCTTCGACCAGCGGCCCACGGTGCTCTACCTGCGGGCGGAGGAGCCGGCGATCGACAACGTGCGGGCGGTGTTGCCGCAGACCGTCCACCCGGAGCAGCCGTCGCAGGTACGGGTCAGCCGGCCGTCCGACGCGCTCACGGCCAAGCGGCTCACCGAGAACACCTTCTCGGCGCTGATGCTGGGCCTGGCCGGGGTGGCTCTGCTGGTCGGCGGCATCGGGGTCGCGAACACGATGGTGATCTCCGTGCTGGAACGCAAGCGCGAGATCGGGCTGCGCCGGGCGCTGGGCGCCCACCGCGGGCAGATCAGGACCCAGTTCCTGACCGAGTCGGTCGTGCTGTGCCTGCTCGGCGGCGTCGCGGGAGTGTTGTTGGGGCTCACGGGGACGGCCGGGTACGCGTTCGCGCACAACTGGCCCGCGGTGATCCCGGCGGAGATGGTCCTGGCCGGGCTCGGCGCCGCCGTGGTGACGGGCGTCGTGGCCGGGGTATACCCGGCGGTGCGGGCGTCGCGGCTCACCCCGACGGAGGCGCTCGCCGCGCCGTGAGAAACACCGCGTGCTCGAATGTCGACTTCCGGAGGTCTCGTTCGTCCTTGGATCGACGACTGGAGGGCACGCATGCATTACATGTTTCTCATTTATAACTGCAAAGACCGCCCGCACCCCGGTGACCCGCGGTTCGAGGAGATCCTCACGCGGGTCAACGCGTTCGCCGACGAGTGCCGGCGCCGGGGCGCGTTCGTGGCCGGTGACCCGCTGAAACCCGTCACCACCGCGACCACGGTGCGGGTGCGGGACGGCAAGGCGCTGCTCACCGACGGGCCGTTCGCCGAGACCCACGAGCACCTCGGCGGTTACTACCTGCTCGACTGCCGCGACCTCGACGAGGCGCTGGAACTGGCCGAGATGATCCCGCAGGCGCACTTCGGCTCGACGATCGAGGTGCGCCCCGTCGACCACATCCCCGGCCTGAACCACGGGGTGGCATGAGCGACCTCGCGTCGGCGGCGGTCGAACGGGTGTACCGCGAGCACCGGAGCCGGATGCTCGCGGCGTTGGTGCGGGCGCTGGGCGACTTCGAACTGGCCGAGGACGCGCTGCAGGAGGCGTGCTCGCAGGCGTTGCGGAAATGGCCACGTTCACAAGTGCCGGACGACCCGTTCGCCTGGCTGCTCACCGTCGCCCGCAACCACGCGCTGGACCGGCTGCGGCACGCCCAGATGGCCCGCACGAAGCTGCCCACACCGCCCGCGCCGATCACGATGACGGAGAAGCAGCTCGTCGACCTGGGCGACGAACGCCTGAGCCTGATCTTCACCTGCTGCCACCCGGCGCTCGCCGAGGACGCGCGGTTAGCGCTCACACTCCAGGCGGTCGCAGGATTCACCGCCGCGCAGATCGCCAGGACGTTCCTCGTCGCCGAACCCGCGCTGGCCCAGCGGCTGGTCAGGGCCAAGCGCAAGATCCGCGACGCCGGGATCACCTTCGAGGTGCCCGCCGACCACCTGCTGCCCGAACGGCTGCAGGGCGTGCTCGGCGTCCTCTACCTGATCTTCACGCGCGGCTACACGACGGCGGACGCCTCGCTGCGGCTGGAAGCGTTGCGGCTGGGCAAGCTCGTGGCCACGCTGATGCCCGACGAACCGGAGGCGCACGGCCTGGTGGCGCTGATGCTGCTGCACGACTCGCGCAGCGCCGCACGGGTCAACGCCGACGGCGATCTCGTGCTGTTCGAGGACCAGGACCGGACGCTCTGGAACGCCGACGAGATCTCGGAAGGCATGGCACTGCTTGACCGGGCGCTGCGCTTCGGCTCACCCGGCCCGTACGTGCTGCACGCCGTGATCGCCGCCCTGCACGTCCAGGACCCGGTGGACTGGGCACGCGTGGCGGCCCTCTACGCCGAACTCCTCGCGGTGGCACCGACTCCGGTGATCGAGCTCAACCACGCGGTCGCCGTCGCGATGACCGACGGACCGCTGGCGGGACTTGAGTTGATCGACCGGATCACCGGACTCGACTCCTACCACCTGCTGCACTCCGCCCGCGCCGACCTGCTGCGGCGCCTGGGCCGGCGGTCCGAAGCCGTTGTGGCGTACCGGCTGGCCTGCGAACTGGCGGCGAACCCGGCCGATCGCCGTTTCCTCGCCGGACGCCTGCGTTCCCTGGAGGTCTCCTGATGCGGCTCGACCACTACGACCAGGGCCGGAAGAATCTCGGCGGCTGATGTCGAGTTCCGGCGCATTCGATCGTCCTTCGCTCGTAAGTCACGGCAACCGAAGGAGCGATCGAGATGTCCGGACAGGTCAACTGGTTCGAGCTGCCCGCCGAGGACACCGCGCGGGCACGGGCGTTCTACGCGGGCGTGTTCGGCTGGGAAACCAGCCCCATGGGCGAGGACTACCACATGGTCACGAACGGCGCGGCCGGCGCGATCGCGGTCCGCGACGCCCAGCTCACCCAGCCGCGGATCTACTTCCACACCACGGACATCGACGCGTCCGTGCGCAAGGTCGCCGAACTCGGCGGCAAGAGCGACGACGTCCAGACCGTGCCGGACGTCGGCCGCATCGCCCACTGCGCGGACGACCAGGGCACGCCGTTCAGCCTGTACGAGCCCAAGGTCTGACCCGAGAGACAGGCGTGCCGAGTTCGTCCGTCCTCTTCGGACTCGGCCGCCGTCGGGTTAACATCGCCCCCATGCCAGACGTCGGCGTCCTTTCCGCGCACCTGCTCTCCGGGTTCCAGAAAGAGCTCTTCACCCGCCTCGCTGAGGCAGGCCACGAGCACCTGCGCCCGCGCCACGGCGCCGTCATGGCCTACGTCGACAAGGACGGCACGCGCGCGAGCGAGCTGTCCGAACGCTCGGGCCAGCACAAGCAGGTCGTCGGCACGCTGATCGACGAGCTCGAACGCCTCGGCTACGTCGCCCGCCGGCCCGACCCCGCGGACCGCAGGGCGAAGCTGGTCGTACCCACCGAACTCGGCCTCGACCAGATGGCTCAGGCCAGGAGGATCGTCTCCGAGATCGAGGCACGGCTCGCCGAACTCGTCGGCCGCGAGCGGTTCTACGAGTTCAAGGCGGTCTTCACGGAGATCACGCGCGGCTACAGCGCGTTCGTCGCCCCTGTCGTACCGGACACGGCGTTGAGCAGTTCCGTGAGCGAGTGACGGTCATCCGCTCGTAGACGGTCCGTGAAGGGCGCAAGAGCCGCACGAACCTCCTCTTGCAGCCGTTCCGCGAGTTCGCTGCCCATCGGAGTGATGAACACGTCGACGACGCGGCGATCATCCGGCGACTTGCCCCGTGCCACGAGACCTCGGCGCTCGGCTCGTTCGACGAGGCCGGACATCGTGGACTTGTCCAGCCCCAGGAACGCCGCCAGATCGGACATACGTGGCCGGCGGTCCCGCAGGAGGCCCAGCAGCCGCAGCTGCGTCAGGGACAGGTCGTGCTCCGAGCCGATGCGGGTGAGCACCGCCATCACCCGGAAGGACGTCCGGACGAGTGCGTCCTCGAGCGCGTCGTCAGATTTCATGCCGCGATCCTACTTGGCATGGTTTGCATTACCAATCACCCTGACAACTGCCGCCTGAACCGGAATCAGGCTTCAGCACGCATACGGTCCCGTGCCCATTCCGCGAAGCCGGTGAGAGGAATGCCGAGATCGCGCGCGTACTGCGGGCGGCCAGCCATGCCGTTGGCGTTCATCCATTCGTGCACAACGCCCATCGCCGGCATACCGGCGGCGACTGCCTGCTCCTCGGTCATGTTCGGCGCGGACAGCGGCGCACCGAGCGCGCGGGACAGCACCTCGGCGATCTCCGTCATCGACAGGTAGTCGCTCGCCAGCTCCAACTCGACCTTGTGGAAACGCTCCGGTTCGGCGATGGCGGCAGCCGCGGCCGCGCCGATGTCCTCCACCGCGACGAGGGACAACCGCGTGTCCGGTTTCAGCAGGGTCACCAGGCCGCCCTCGACCCCGCGCGGGAACAGGAACGCCGCGGAAGGCAGGAGGTTCTCCATGAAGAATCCGGGCTTGAGCAGCGTCCAGCGCTCGAAATCCGCCTCACGTAGCCGGTCCTGGATCTCGGCCTTGGCATTCAGCGTGGGCTTCATGAAGTCCCAACGACCTTCCGCCCAGCCGGGAACCCGAGTGTGCTGCCCCGCGCCGTCGACGGAGGTGTGCACGAACTGCCGCACGCCCGCGGTCCTGGCGCCCTCGATGAGGTTGACGCCCTGCGTCACCTCCCCGGCGAAATCGACGCCGTCGGCGCTCAGGGCGGGCATCTGCACGGAGAAGACAGCGCGAGCACCGTCTGCGGCACGGACCACCGAGTCGCGGTCGTGCAGGTCGCCGGTGACCAGCTCGGCGCCGAGCGCCGCGACGGCCTTGGCCCGATCGGTGGCTGGATCGCGCACGAGTGCACGGACTGGCACATCGGCGGCACGCAGAGCGCGCACCACGGCTCCGCCCTGTTTACCCGTGGCACCGGTGACGAGAACGGGCGCTGACGTTGCGGACATGATGCTCCTCATCGACTCGAACCCTAAACGGCGGACCCCGCCGTTTAGCTGCCGCTACGATATGGCGGGCCCCGCCATTTAGCAAGCAGGAGATCGATCATGGCCGACCGTCAACGCGCCGACGCCCGGCGCAACTACGCGCACATCCTCGCCGTGGCCGAGTCGGAAGTGGCCGAGCACGGCGGCAGCGCGTCACTGGAACAGATCGCCCGCGTCGCCGGAGTCGGCTCGGCAACGGTGCGCCGCCACTTCCCCACCCGCCGCGCACTGCTGGAAGCCGTGTCACGGCAACGGATCGAAGCGCTGGCCACCCGCGCCCACGAGCTGACCGGCACCGGGGACAGCCGGGACGCGCTGCTGGAATGGCTGACCGAGGTCCTGACCCACGCGGTCACCGTTCGCGGGCTGGCGGCAGCGTTGGCCTACGACGGCACGCAGACCGAGCCGGCGCAGGAGAACTCCTGCACAGCGGCACTGGAGGAAGCGGCAGAACCGCTGCTGCGCCGAGCCGCACAGCAGGGCGCCGTGGCCGCGGACGCCACCGTCACCGACCTGATCACACTGATCGTGGGCATCGTCCTGGCCACCGAGCACCACCCCGCCCCCGCCGCCCAGGCCAACCGACTGTTCCAGCTGGCCGTGACCGGTCTCGCCCCGCGACGCTGACGAACGGCCGGCAAACGTGACTCGAGCGCGCGGCAGACGCGGTAGAGCGCTCCCACCATGTCCGTGCCGCGCCGCTGTGGTGCATCTCGCAACCGAAGCCGGCCGCTTGCCGACCCGGCGTCGTCTCGGTAACGTTGTGTCGCAATTGGACGGTGCGTACCGACTGAGATAGTTCGTGCGCAAGATTCTGCCGTTCGATCGCAACGGAAAGTAGTACTAGCGCCGACTGCCCGCCCAGGCAGTTGTCTTCGGCGCGTGGGCATACCCGCACATCACGGGTTCCCGACTGCTTTTCCGTCATCGAAGCGCTCTCGGGAACCCTTTGGAGAGAGAGCCAACGATGTCCGATCTCGAACACAACAAGCAGGTCGTCGTCGACTACTACCAGACGGCGTTCAACGGCAACCCCGAGAAGGCGGTCGCCGACCACTTCGGACCGACCTACGTCCAGCACAACCCCGAGGCCGAGGACGGGCCGGAGGCGTTCATCGGCTTCGTGCACTACCTGCGTGGTGAGTTCCCCAACCTGCGGCTGGACATCAAGCGCATCATCGCCGAGGGCGACCTGGTCGTCACCCACTCCCACCTCGACCTGGAGCCGGGCAACCCGGACAACCCCGGGCAGGCACTCGCCGACTACTTCCGCCTGGAGAACGGCAAGGTCGTCGAGCACTGGGACGTCATCCAGCCCGTGCCGGCGAAGGCCGCCAACCCCAACGGCATGTTCTGAGGACGAACTGACGACGCAGGTCGAGTTCCGGGCCGACGGCGGGTAGCCGTGGCGCCTGGCTGACAGGTCCGCACGGCATCCCTGCCCCTTCGCCGGCGAGGGGGCAGGGATCGCGGGGCCTACAGCGCCGAGCGCTGATTGGGATGGTCTCAGGTGAGGATGATCTCGCCGGTGATCAGGGTTTCCACTCGCCGGTCATCTCGACGTAGTTCTCGCCACGGACGTTCTTGCCGTTGTACTTGCCGGTGAAGGCCGCCGTCGCCTCCAGGTAGCCGCCCCCGTCGGGAGTCTGGATCTCCTGGTCCGGATTTCCGGTGACCCGCACGTCGAGTTCGGTCTGGAGGGCGGGAATCCTGATGCGCCAACGAGTGGGGTACGTCTGGCCAGTTGCCGGACTGGTCCACTGCCGGGAGGCGCCCTGCGCGACCGGCTCGACGTCGACCACGTCGTAGGAGCCGTCCGGATGGAGAACCGTCGCCCAGCTGTCCTTGGATTCGGCGCCGATCGTGTCCCAGATGGCGATCTTGTCGCCGTTGGGCATGCCGAGGTTCATCCACGTCCACCGCAGCAGCGACGTCGGCATCTCGCCCCATTGCCTGTCCAGCCAGGAGGTGCCCCTGATCTGGTGCTTCCTGCCGTCGACGACGAGCGTTCCGGACGTCTGCATCTCCGGGAGTGCGAACTCGTAGTTCGGCACGCCGTCGGCCAGGTTGAAAATGCCGGTCGACGCGTAGTTCATGGCGGGGCCGGTGGGCGCCAGCTGGACGTCGAGGGATCCCCAGGGCGTCTCGACCTGCACCGACTGACGGACTGCGTCACCCGTCCAGCTCAGCCCTGGCGCCTTGATGTCGAGCTTGCCCTCGCTCCACCGATAGTCCTTCTGCTCGACCATCGCGTCGTAGTCCCTGTACCACCCGGTCGTCTTGTTGATCACCGAGAACGTCCAGCGATACGCGGCCTCGTCCCGGTTCGGGAGGATGCGCGTGTGGACCTGAAGGCCGAACTCCTGACCGTTGGCCCGCACCGAACTGGTGAAGTAGATCGAGTCGAACCAGGTCTGCTGGGGCCCCGGTGCGTGCCGGCCGAGGTCGGCCGCGGGGTCGACAAGCGCCGGGATCCCCGACGTGGCAGTCGGTGCCGCGGAGGAGACAGCCTGGACGGAAGAGCTGACGACCGCACTGAACGCTAACGTCGCCGTTGCGGCGACCAGGGCCGCCACTCGGCGCCTGGCCAGGATTGAGGGCATGACAAGTCTCCTTGCATGAGGATGGACGAGGCGTCGGGGACGGCCTGAGCCGGACACTTAGTTTGTAATCCCAACGACTTCATAATGGTTGGTAATCCAAACCATGTCAACCGCCCCGTGAACCGCGCGGTCCGAGGCCTCACCATTAGTCACCTATCGGTGACGATCAAGCTGGGCGACCAAAGCGACTGCGGGCCTCCTCGATCTCACCCAGATACCGCGTCGTCCAGGCGCACATCGCGTCCACGGTCGCCCGCAGCGCCTGTCCCGGTTCGGTGAGCGTGTAGTCGACGCGCGGCGGCACGGTCGGGTGCACGACGCGCGAGACGAGGCCGTTGCGTTCGAGCAGCCGCAGGTTCTGGGTCAGCATCTTGTGGCTGATGCCGTCGACCTCGGTCTTCAGTTCGGTGAAGCGCTTCGTGGTGTCGCCGATGGTCTCGACGATCAGCAGCGCCCACTTGTTGGCGATGTCGGAGAAGATCTCGCGTGCCAGCGAATCCGCGCGGGCCAGATCCCCGCTGAGCTGCTTGCTCACCTTGTGGTGCCCCACTCTCGAAGAAGTGCGTTCTTCCAGGTCGGCTTTCACTCTCCTACGGTGAGTGAGTAACTGCAAGAGAGCTAACAGGAGAACCGAAGATGGCCGTCACGCTCATCAACCCCGACGCGCTGCCGCAGATCGACGTCTACCACCACGTGGCCGTCGCGAGCGGCGCGAAGACGATCTACCTGGCCGGGCAGGTCGCCTGGGACGCCACGCCGGACCTCGCCATCCAGACCGAGCAGGCCTATGTGAACGTGCACACCGCGTTGAAGGCCGCGGGGGCGTCGTTCAAGGACCTGGCCAGGGTGCGGGTGTACGTCGTGGACTGGACGCCGGACAAGATGCCTGCGCTCCTCGAGGGCATCGAGAACGCCATGAAGAAGGTCGGCGAGTCCGCCAAGCCGCCCGCCACGTTGATCGGCGTGGCCGCGCTGGACGTGCCGGAGCACCTGGTCGAGATCGAGGCCACGGCCGTGATCGACTGATTTACCGACGGATAACCGGTGCGGCGCAGGCTCCTGGGCAAACGAGGAGGAGCACCGGATGCGCAAGATCCTGGCGGCGGTCGCCACAACGGCGGCCGCCCTGAGCATGACGGCCGGCATCGCCCAGGCCGAGACGAACCCCGCCTGCCCCAGCGCCACCCAGATCGGGTCGACCGCCTACGTGAAGAACGGCAGCACGACCGTCGCTTCGGTCAAGCAGTACGCGGGCTGTGGCAGGAACTACTCCTACGTCTACGTGTGGGACTCGTGGATCTCCAGCCATGGCAGGGACTTCACGCTCCGCACGTACGTCCAGACGCGGCCGAACAACTCGAACGGCTACAGGACCGGCGCTCGCGGGCAGCAGGAGTTGTGGTCCGGCGGAGCGGACACGCTCGACAAGTGCACGCGCGCTCACGGTGAGGTCGACGGGAGCAGCTACTTCCTGTTCGCGAAGACCAGCGAGCGCTGCTGAGTCAGCGGAACTCCGCCACCTCGACGGTGACGGTGGCGCGCCCGGCCGGACTGTGCCGGTCGGGCCCGTACTCCGGCAGCCGCGTCATCTGCGCAAGCTGATCAACCATGCCAATGCGGCCGACAGCGCGATGAGAGCGCTGACAACCAGTTGGTTGAGCCAAACGGCCGCACTGCCACCGTCCGCCGGCATCAACGCGACGACGATGAGGCACACCGCCAGCGCGATCGTCAGGTGCCGGATGAACGGCACGTCCAGCGGCGCCATCGCCCGCACCATGCCGAGCAGCATGATCACGACGGCCAGGCCCATCGACACCCAGTACGGGCGAAAGGCGTGCAGCGACGCGCTGAAGTGCAGGACCGGTGGTGCGGCGATCAGCCACACGCCCGCCAGGAAGGCGGTGACACCGGCCCTGCTCTCGGCGGTTCGTCCGTGAAGGTCCCCCACGCGAGTGATTCTCACCTCTGGAGGCTCTTCTGGGAACACCCACTATTCGTTTCGGTACGCCTTCATGTTGCGCAGCAACAGATAGGTGTCCTGCAGTTGCGCGGAGTCGTTGATGCTCCGGTAGATGCCCCACTTCGGATGCGCCTGGTCACCGCCCAGCCACGTGTCGAAACCGGAGCGCGACGCGTTGACCACGGTCGTGCCGCCGTCTTTCAGCGAGTAGCGCAGGCTGCCGGAGTCGGCGACCTTGATCTCGATCTCGACGTCGATCCACCTGTTGCGCAACGGCGCCAGCGGCGTGCTGCCGAGTTTCGCCTGGCCCGCGCCGAACAGTCTCATCTCGACGGTTTCCAGCGACCCCGAGCGGAACAACGACATGGTGACCACGGGCGAGGCCACGCCGGTGTGCTTGACCTGGAAGATGTGCGAGAAGCTGGTGGTGCCCTTCAACGACGTGGGGATGTACATCTGGTAGTTGTAGCGCCAGGTCTCGCCCTTCTTCATGTCGTGCCGGGTGCTGCCGGTCCGGATCGCGCGCACCTCGTTGCGCTGCCGGTCGGAACCGTCCCGATCGGACTTGTGCATGACGAACCGGTACTGGTTGCTCTCGGCGAAGATGTGCGTGGCCGAAGGGTGCGAGTTCGAGCGGTCGTCCTCGATGCCGGCGAACGCGCCGAGGCCCGCCGAACCGGGGTTCGGGGCCCACTTCTGCACGAACGCCATCGCACCCACATCGGCTGATGCCACCCCCGCGGCCAGTGGCGTGGCCGCGACGGCGAGCGCACCTCGCATCGCGGTGCGGCGGTTGAACAACTCCATCGGTCTTCCTCCTCGAACCAGGGCGGCGATTCGAGGCAGCGGTAGGCACACGATCAGCGACAGGCCTCCGGCGTGTCAAGGGCTCACGTCTGTGGAGAAACCGTGCAGATCCGGTGAAGGTGTTGCCTGGAAACGGGAGGCGGCCCCGTGATCGGATCTAGCGTCGGCGGCATGGACACCGTGGACGTGCTCGTCGTCGGCGCCGGGCTGGCCGGCCTCAACACCGCGCGCCTGCTCGCCGAAGCAGGCCTCGACGTGGCCGTTTGTGAACGCAGGACGAGCCTGGAGACCGGCATCCGGACGACCGGGATCTTCGTCCGGCGCACCCTCGACGACTACGAGCTTCCGCACCTGGGCCCGGCGGTCCGGCGCGTGCTGCTCTACCCGCCGTCGGGCGAAAATCCGGTGGAACTCCTGAGCGCGCGCGACGAGTTCCGCGTGGGCGACATGGAAGGCATCTACGCCGCCGCGGTCAAGGACGCCGAACGGGCGGGTGCGCGGGTCAGCCTGAACTCCAGCTATCCGGCGAAGTCCACGAAGGCCCGCTTCACGATCGGCGCGGACGGCGCGCGGTCCACCGTCGCGAAGACCCTCGGCCTGGACGTCAACCGGCGGCTGATCACCGGCATCGAGGAGGTCTACCCGGTCCGCACCGGTTCGACGCCGACGTTCCACTGCGTGGTCGATCCGCGGCTCGCACCCGGTTACATCGCCTGGGTCATCGACGACGGCGAGCACGCGCACGTCGGGCTGGCGGGCCGTGCCGACCGGTTCACCGCGCCGCTCCCCCAGCTGCTGCAACGGTTCCGCGAGAGCTTCCCGACGCCGGAACCCATCGGCCCGGTGAAGCGCCGGGGCGGACCGATCCCGGTCGGCGGGCTGCTGCGCCGGATCGTGTCGCCACAGGGGTTGCTGGTCGGCGACGCCGCAGGCGCCGTCTCGCCGCTCACGGCGGGCGGGCTCGACCCGTGCATGCGGATGTCCGAGCTCGCTGCCTCGGTCACGTTCGACTACCTGCGCAGCGGCAACAGATACGTGCTGGAGCACTACGACGGCGCGGCGATGCGCCGCCGCTACCTGCTGCGGTCACAGCTGCGGCGCGGACTGTCGCTCGTCCGGGGGCCCGGTCTCGCCGAGTTCGCGTTCACACTGCTGCGCACGCCGCCGGGAAAGGCCGTGGCCAAGAGGATCCTGTTCAACTAGGGATCCACCGGGACGCGCGTTGAGCACGCGTCCCGGTGGACACAGCATGTTCTTCCCTACGGTGCCCAAGGTGAGCTAACGGCCCAGCTCACGTCCTGGTTGTACGAGGCAGGGTTGTCGTACGTGTGCGCGCCGCCGTTTGAGGCGACCCAAACCTCCTCCTGGTAATGCCGGATGTTGGTGCCGAGCTCGTTGACCGACTCCAGCCGCACGCCGCCACTCCCCTGCTGCGCACAGAAAGTCGCGTCACGCCGGAACAGGTCGGTGTTGTCGTTGGTGCCGAGCCGGACGCGGAAGTCCGCGTGCCGCAGGAACTGCCCGGGGATGTTGCGGGACTCGAGCGAGTAGCAGGTCGGGTCGGCGAGCCCGCGCCGGACGACGAACGTCGCGTCCGCCTTCGTCAGACCGTCGCTCGCGCTGGTCACGACATCCGTGCGTGCCAACGACTCCCGGTGGCGCAGGTAGCGGTCCGTGAAGCCGGGCGTGGTCACGCGGAACGAGCGGGCCTGGTCCAGCGGCAGGTCCGCACCGCTGTGCCACAACCCGGTCCCGACCGCCCACGTGGAGTCCGCGGCGAAGGAGTTCGCGGTGTCCCAGGGGTTCGGGCCACCGGAGCGCGCCAGGTAGACGCCCTCGTTGTAGTGCCGCACGAAGGAACCGCGCACGTTGAACGACTCCAGCGCGGTGCCGCCCGAACCTTCACGGGCGCAGAACGTCGCGTCGGCCGCGATCGTGCCGTTGTTCACGTCCACACGGATGCGGCCGTTGCTGTGCCTGAGGAACTGGCCAGGGAAGTTCCGCGACTCGAACGAGAGGCAGGCCGCGTCGGCGAGTCCGGGACGTGGGTGGAACGTGGCGTCCAGCCTGCCCAGGTCCGTGCCGATCACGTCGGTGCGGGCCAGCGCGTCCTGGTGGCGCAGGTAGCGGTTCGTGTAACCGGTCGTGGTGACGCGCAACGACACCACGTCGTCCGGGCTGACCGCCGTGCCGCGGGCGACCGCGAGCACCCTCTGGTTGACGTCCCGCACCCGCGACTCGGTCATCTTCAGTACACGCCGATCGTAGGTGTAGAAGCCGTTGACCTCGTTCTCCACGTCGTACGGCTCGGTGTAGACCATCGCGGAGAGGCCACGGGTGTGGATCAGCCGCTGGACCTGCTTGATGACCTCCTCGTAGCGCTTGGTCAGCGACTGCTCGTCCGGATACAGGGCGCCGTAGGCGAATCCGGCGCCGGGCTGGTACTCGTGGCCGACGACCCTGCGGCCGAGGCCACCGAACTCGCCGAGCATCGCGACCCGGTTGTTGTCCGGCGGACGGGTGTTGGCCGAGATCTGGTAATGGTGGTCGTCGATCACGTCGCCGTTGCCCGGGTCGGGATCAGAGACGCAGCAGTTGGAGCCCGAGTTGTGGTTGATCAGCCGGGTGTTGTCGATCGAGCGGATCAGGTTCACGATCCGGCCGGCGTCGTACTCGCCCCAACCCTCGTTGAACGGCACCCACTGCACGATCGACGTGATGCCCTTGAGCTGGTCGATCATCCGGCGCAGCTCGGACTCGAAGTTCGCGTGCGAGTTCGGCGCCTCGTCGATCGAGTCGACGGACGGCATGTCCTGCCAGACCATCAGGCCGAGCCGGTCGGCGTGGTAGAACCAGCGCGCCGGTTCGACCTTGATGTGCTTGCGGACCATGTTGAACCCCAGCGCCTTCTGGCGTTCGAGGTCGAACCGCAGCGCCTCGTCGGTCGGCGCGGTGTAGATGCCGTCCGGCCAGTAGCCCTGGTCGAGCGTGCCGCTCTGGAAAACGAACTTCCCGTTCAGCAACGGCCGCATGACGCCGCCGACCATCGCCTTGCCGAGCGAGCGCATGCCGAAGTAGCCCGTCACGGCGTCCCCGCCGGCCAGCGTCACGCGCAGGTCGTAGAGGAACGGGTCGTCCGGCGACCACAGCCGGGCGTTCGGCACCGGCACTCGCAGCGCACTACCGGTCGTGCCGGTCTGCCGGCCGACCACCTGCCCGCCGCTGAGCACCTCGGCGGTGACCGACTGGCCCGCGGTGCCCTGCACGACCAGGTCGAGCGCGCCCGCACCGACGTTCGGGGTGGTGTCGAGACGCGTGATGTTCGCCGCCCGCACCGGTTCCAGCCAGACCGTCTGCCAGATTCCGGACGCCGCGGTGTAGAAGATCCCGCTCGGGTCGCGGCGTTGCTTGCCGATCGGATAGCGGCTGCCGTCGACCGTCGAGGTGACGCCGACGATGATCTCGTTCGCGCCGCCCGTCAGCGCGGAGGTGATGTCGAACGAGAACGCGTCGAAGCCGCCGGTGTGCGTGCCGACCTGCCTGCCGTTGACCCAGACCCGCGTCTCCCAGGTCACCGCGCCGAAGTTGAGCTTGACCTGACGACCGTTCCAAGAGGACGGAACGGTGAAGGTTCGGCGGTAGAACATGTTGTCCTCGTGCCGTTTGATCCCCGACAGAGCGGACTCGATCGGGAACGGCACGAGGACGCCCTCGGCCAGTGGCCGGCCGATGGGCGGGTTGTTCAGGTTCGGTGCCCCGGCGAACTCCCAGACACCGTTGAGGTTCTGCCACTCCGGGCGCTGGAGTTGCGGTCGCGGGTACTCGGGCAGTGCATTGGCCGGCGACACCTGGGAGGTCCAGGGTGTCGAGAGCGGAGGGACTTTCGGTACCCACTCCGCGGCGTGCGCTGTTGGTGTCAGGAAGGTTGCTGTGATCAGGATCGAGACCAACACGCCCAGGACGCGTCTGGTCATGGCTCTCCTATCTTCGCAATATTCGCTGCAGGACAACGACGATGAGCAAGAACACGCCGCTGACCACCGACTGGTAGTTGCTGTCGAGCGTGCCGATCTGGTTGATGACGTTCTGGATGACCTTGATCAGGCCGACGCCGATCACGGTGCCGAGGATCGTGCCCATGCCACCGGTCAGCAGGGTTCCGCCGATGACGACGACCGCGATGGCGTCCAGTTCGAGGCCGACGCCGATGACCGTGACGCCCGACTGCAGATAGGCGGCGGTCAGCGCGCCGGCGAGACCCGCCAGCGTGCCGCTCATGGTGTAGACGAGGACCTTGGTCTTCGCGACGGGCACGCCCAGGAGGACCGCCGACTGTTCGGCACCGCCTGTCGCGAACACGTTCTGGCCGAAGCTGGTGCGGTTGAGGATCATGCCGCCCAGGACGGCGAGCACGGCCGCGACGAAGATCGGATAACCGAACCCGAACACCGTGCCGCGGCCCAGTTCGACGAACGCGCTGTCCCCCGGGATCTGGTAGGTGTTGGCGCCCTCGTCGGTGATCGCCAGCAGCAGCCCGCGGGCGAACAGCAACGACGCCAGCGTGACGATGAACGGCGCCATGTTCGTGCGGGCGATCAGCAGGCCGTTGACCAGGCCGATCAACCCGCACACCACCAGCGGCAGTGTGAGCGCTGCCAGGAACCCGTACTGCGAGCCCCAGGCCGCGAGCACGCCGCCGAGGGCGTAGAGCGAGCCGACGGACAGGTCGATGCCGCCGGTGATGATCACGAACGTCATGCCGATCGCGATCACGACGAGGAACGAGCCCTGCAGGGCGAGGTCACGCAGGTTGTCGAGGCTGCCGAAGCGCGGGAAGACCAGCCAGGACACCGCGACCATCAGCACGAGCGCGACGGCGGCGCCCTGGCGTTGCAGGACCTTCGTCCTCGCTGCCGCCTTGGGAACGGAAGAAGTGGTGATCATCGGCGCTCCCGTGCCACGTACACGGCTGCGATGATGATCGCGGCCTGGATCATCTGCGCGATCGAGTCCGGCAGGTTGTGCTTGATCAGGGTGGCCCGGACGAGCTGCATGAGGATCACACCGAACACCGTGCCGAGCACGCGGACCTTGCCCCCGGTGAGCGGGGTGCCGCCGACGACCACCGCGGTGATCGCGGACAGTTCCATGAGCAGGCCCATGTCCGCCGGGTCGCTGGCGGCGAGCCGGGAGGTGGCCAGCACGCCGGCGATCGCCGCGAGCACGCCGGTGATCGCGTAGACACCGATCAGCACCCGGTTGACCGGAAGTCCCGCGAGCGTGGCCGCCTTGCGGTTGCCACCGATCGCGACGAGCTGGCGCCCGAACGTGGTGCGGTTCGTGAGGCCCGCGACGACGAGCGCCAGCAGACCCGCGATCAGCACGCTGATCGGGATGCCGAGCACGTCACCGGTGCCGAGCTCCAGGAACGTCTCGTCGTGCAGCTGGACGAGCTGACCGTCCG
Organism: Lentzea albidocapillata; assembly: GCF_000719115.1. Classification (GTDB taxonomy): domain Bacteria; phylum Actinomycetota; class Actinomycetes; order Mycobacteriales; family Pseudonocardiaceae; genus Lentzea; species Lentzea albidocapillata. The sequence goes on from NZ_JOEA01000014.1 coordinate 286,938, forward strand.
CGATGACCAGCGCGAGGCCGCGTCCGCCGACCAGCAACGCGAGCGTGGCGACGATCGGCTGGATGCCGACCTTGGCAACGAGGAAACCGTTGAACGCTCCCGCCAGCACGCCGACGACGAGCGCCATCGTGATGGCCGTGAGCGGACCGGCGCCGAGGTAGAGCGGGATGATCGCGGCGGCCAGCGCCATCACCGCGCCGACGCTCAGGTCGACGCCCTCGGTGCCGATCACCAGCGCCATGCCGAGCGCGACGATCAGGACGGGCGCTGCCTGCACGAGCTGGGTCGTGAAGTTGCCCAGCGTCAGGAAGTTGGCCGTGAACAGGGCGTTGAACAGCAGCAGCACGGCAACGGCGACGTAGACACCGTTGTCCTGCAACCAGCGCGTCCGCGCCGCTGTTCTACTGGCGGTCAGCGTCATCCATCACCTCCGCCGCGATGGCCGCGAGCACGTGTTCACGGGTGAGCTGGTCTCCTTCGAGTTCGCCCGCGACCGAGCCGTCGCGCAGCACGACGAGCCGGTCGGCGCCGTCGAGCAGTTCGTCCAGTTCGGAGCTGATCAGCAGCACCGCCAGGCCCTCCCGCGCGAGTTCGTCGATCAGCGCCTGCACCTCGGCCTTGGCGCCGACGTCGATGCCGCGCGTCGGTTCGTCGAGGAGCAGGATCTTGGGTTCCGTGCACAACCACCTGGCCAGCAACACCTTCTGCTGGTTGCCGCCGGACAGTTCCGCGACCTTCTGCTCCGGGCTGGACACCTTGATGCGCAGGCGTTCGATGAACGTGTCCACGATCCGGTCCTGTTTGGACCGGCTGGTCACGCCGAACCGGCTGAGCCTCGGCAGTGCGGCCAGCACGATGTTCTCGCGCACGGACAGGTTCGGGATGATGCCCTCGGTCTTGCGGTCCTCGGCGAGCATGCTGATGCCCGCCTTCATCGACGCCTTCACGTTGTGCGCCACCGGTTTGCCGGCGACGAGCACCGTGCCGCCGTCGAGCGGGAGCGCACCGATGACCGCCTTCGCGGTCTCGGTGCGGCCCGAACCGAGCAGGCCGGCGAGACCGACGACCTCACCGGGCCGGATCGACACGCTGACCCCGCCGATGCGCGGCTTGCTCGTGAGGTCGCGAGCTTCCAGTACCGGCTGCGTGTCGGCATGATGGCCTTCACCGAACGCCGTGGTGCCGTGTTTCTCGATCTCCTTGACCGATCTGCCGAGCATCAGCGAGACCAGTTCGATGCGTGGAAGTTCTTTGAGGGGCCCACCGTGAACGTTCACACCGTCCCGCAGGACCGTGACGGTGTCGCAGATCCGGTACAGCTCGTCCATGCGGTGGCTGACGTAGATGATCGCGATACCCGCCTCGTGGAGCTTCTGCACGACGCCGAGCAGCGTCTCGACCTCGCGTGGTTCCAGCGACGACGTGGGCTCGTCCATGATCACGACGTCCGCGTCCGCCGCGACCGCCCTGGCGAGCGCGACCATCTGCTGCTCGCCGACCGCGAGCGTCCCGAGTGGACTGCTCACGTCCGCCGTGATGCCGTAGCCCCGCAACAGTTCCGCCGCGTCGGCGTCGCGGCGGGCGCGGTCGATCAGGCCGAACCGGTTGCGCGGCTCGCGGCCGAGGAACAGGTTGGCGGACACGCTCATCAACGGGACGAGGTTCACCTCCTGGTAGATCGTGGAGATGTGCCCGTTGCGGGTGACGGAACCGGCATCCGGGGTGTGGATGCCGGTCAGCACCTTGATCAGCGTCGACTTGCCGGCGCCGTTCTCCCCGACCAGCGCGTGGATCTCGCCGCGCTGGAGAGTGAAGTCCACGTCGCCGAGTGCCCGGACGCCGGCGAACGTCTTCGTCACGCCGGCGACCTCGATCACCGGATCAGTAGGCATTGCCGAGCTTCTGCGCCGCGTTCGTGGAGTCGTACTCGTCGTCGGAGATCACGATGGTCTGCGGGATCTCGTCGCCCTTGCCGAACTTCTCCAGCGTGTCGAACGCGAGCGGGCCGAAGCGCGGGTTGGACTCGACGACGGCGGTGTAGCTGCCGTCCGCGATGAGCTGCACGGCGTTGCGCGTGCCGTCGACGGACACGATCTTGACGTCCTTGCCCGGCTGCTTGCCGGCGGCCTTGAGAGCGGTGACGGCGCCGATGCCCATCTCGTCGTTCTCGGCGTAGACGGCGGTGATGTCCGGGTTGCTCTGGATCAGCTGCTCCATCACGGCCTGGCCCTTGGACCTGTCGAACTCGCCGGTCTGCTCGGCGACGACGGTGAGGCCGGGGGTGCCGGCGATGCCGTCCTTGAAGCCCTTGGTGCGGTCGACCGTGACGTTGTTGCCCGAGGCGCCGAGCAGGATCGCGACCTTGCCGGTGCCGCCGGTCGCCTTGATCATCTGCTGGGCGGCGCGTTTGCCCTGTTCGACGAAGTCGGAGCCGATGAACGTGAGGTAGTCGGTGCAGGGCTTCGACGTCACCTTGCGGTCGATCGTGATGACCGGCACCTGCTTGGCCCTGGCCGCGTCGAACGCGGGCTGCAGGCCGTCGGAGTTGAGCGGCGCCACGATCAGCAGCTTCGCCCCGCGGTCGATCAGCGACTTGATGTCGCTGATCTGCTTGTTCAGGTCGCTCTGCGCGTTCGTGTACAGCAGCTCGGCTCCCCGCTTCGCGGCCTCGTCCCTGATCGACTGCGTCTCGGCGGTGCGGAACGGGTTGGCTTCCTTCTCCGACTGGGAGAAGCCGACCATCGCGCCCTTGACGGCGACCTGCGGGTATCCGGTCGTGCTGCGCGCACAGCCGGGACCAGCGCTTTGGTTCTGCGCGGCAGACGCGGCGGGCCCTCCACTGGTCGCGGTCGTCGGGGTTTCTCTGCTGGTGCACCCCGTCACGAGCAAGGCTGCGACGGCGATGAGCAACATGCGAGACATCGTTGGCTCCTACACGGCGGGCTATGCGTGGACGCGCTCTCAGGCGCTAGATTTGCATCGTTGTTCCAACGATGTAAAGACCGAGGACTTCCCGGTACTTTTCCCGGTACTTTTTCTGGAGGCTGTGTTGGCCACGCTCAAGGACGTCGCTCGGCTGGCGGGCGTCTCGGTGAAGACCGTGTCGAACGTGGTCAACGGCTACTCGTTCGTGAAACCGGACAACCGCCGCCGCGTCGAGGAGGCGCTGGAGGCGACCGGTTACCGGCCGAACCTCGGCGCCCGCAACCTGCGCCGCGGCCGCACCGGTTTCATCGCCCTGGTCCTGCCCGAGCTCTCGATCCCCTACTTCGCCGAGCTCGCCGGCCTCGTCATCGCCGCCGCCCAGGACCACGAGTGGAACGTGCTCATCGAGCAGACGTTCGGCACCCTGGCCGGCGAACGTTCCGCGCTGGCCTCCCTGGGTCCGCACCTGGTCGACGCCGCGATCCTCAGCCCGGAGGCCCTGCAGGTGGACGACTTCCAGCTGCCGGTGCCCGCCGTCCTGCTGGGCGAGCACGCCGTCGACGTCCCGATCTCCCGCGTGGGCATCGACAACGTGGCCGCCGCCCAGGCCGCCGTCCGCCACCTGATCTCGCTGGGCCACCAGCGCATCGCCGCGATCGGCGCCCACCCCCACCGCGGCACCGCCGCGCTGCGCCTGGAGGGCTACCGCCTCGCACTGGCCGAAGCCTCGCTGCCGTTCGTCGACGAACTCGTCGTGCCCGCCCTGAACTACCACCGAGCGGACGGCGCCGCCGCGATGAGGTCGTTGCTGGACCTGCGCAACCCACCGGACGCCGTGTTCTGCTTCAACGACCTCCTGGCCATCGGCGCCATGCGAGCGGCCGGCGAACGTTTCGTGCGCGTGCCTCAGGACCTCGCCGTGGTCGGCTTCGACAACAACGAGGAAAGCGCCTACAGCTCCCCGTCACTCACGTCCGTCGCGCCCGACAAGGCCGCCATCGCCCAGGCCGCCGTCGACCTGCTGCACCGGCGCGTCGAGGCCGCCGACGTCCTCGAGAACGTCGAGACGCCGTTCTCCTTGCAGGTGAGGGAAAGTACCGTCGCCCGATGACCGGCCCACGTGCACCCGCATGGCCAGGTCACCATCATCAGGAAAGCGGACAGGTCGCCACATCGGCCGGCCGAGGCAAAGTCGCCGACCGAGGCGGCTCCACCCCGTCCAGCCACCGCTCCAAAGCCACGAACGCCGCCCGATGGCAAGGCGCAAGTGGCCGCAACCGATCCGGATAGGCATCCACAAGCCCATCCACGTGTGTCCCCTGCTCCACCCGGTAGTACCGATGCAACCGATCAGGCGTCATAGCCGCGTACACGTCCGAATCCTGGCTGATAGGCAGCAGCACGTCATAAGTCCCATGCACGGTCAGCAAAGGCCGCTTCACCTTCCCGGTCAAGGCGACCGGAGACACCGCAGGCCCGGCAACGCGACGCCGCGCCGCATACGAGTAGTCCGCGTCGCAGGAAGGGGTGCCAGGAGCGCAGAAAGGCACCCCGGCCTCCAGGTCCCCGTCGAACCCCGGATCGAACTCCTCGCGGTAGATGCGTTGGGTGAGATCCCAGTAGTAGCGGTAGTGGTAGTCCCACAGGAATTCCGTGCCGGCCGGAAAGCCCGCCGCGACCATCGCCTCGTGCGCGCCCGGTTCGCCTGCCAGGTAGGCCGGGTAGGCGCGGAGGACGGGTGGCAGGAACGTCAGGGGGTTCGGGCCCTTGACCGTCCACAGTGTCCCCTCCCAGTCGACGCCGCCGTCGTAGAGGTGCGGGCGGTTCTCCAGTTGCCAGCGGACCAGGTAGCCGCCGTTGGAGATGCCGGTGGCGATGGTCCGGCGTGGGGTCCGGCCGTAGCGTTGGGAGACAACGGACTTCGCCGCGATGGTGAGCTGGGTGAAGCGGTGGTTCCACTCCTCCATCGCGCGGCCGTCGCGGTAGAACCGGGCTCCGGTGTTGCCCTTGTCCGTTGAGGCGAAGGCGTAGCCGCGGGAGAGGACCCAGTCGGAGATCGCGCGGTCGTTGGCGTACTGCTCGCGGACGCCCGGTGCGCCGGTGACGACCAGGCCGCCGTTCCAGCGGTCGGGCAGTCTGACCACGAACTCGGAGTCGTGCCAGCCGTGGTTGGTGTTGGTGCGCGAGGTGTCCGGGAAGTAGCCGTCGATCTGGATGCCAGGGACCGCGGCGGGGACGGGCAGGGCGGTGCTCGTGAGGCCCGCCCAGTCGGCCGGGTCGGTGTGGCCGGTGGCGGTGAGGCCGGTCGTGGTGAGGTCGGTCAGGCGGGCGAGTTGCTGGTGTTCGGCGCCGGGGACCGTCATCGCGGACGTCGGCGGGGTCAGCGCGAGTACCAGTACCAGCGGGAGCAACATAGCTGGTCAAGCTAGTTGCAGGGGCTCGGCGGCGACATGGTTGTCTCCCACACAAGGCCCGCTTTGAAGGTGGTGAAGCCGAACAGGTCCAGCACCCGGCGGACCCGGGGCTGGGTGTTGTGCACGCTGAACGACTTGCCGTTGCGGTGGGCCGCGCAGAGCAGGAGCAGCAGGGTGCGCAGGCCGCCCGCGGACATGAACGTCACCTCGGCCAGGTCGACCGAGACGCGGTCGGTGGTGGTGTCGGTGACGCCGGGCAGCACGGCGGCGAAGAACACGTCGCAGGTCGTCATGTCCATCTCGCCCTGGCAGGTGGCCACGAAGCGGGTGCCGGAGCGTTGTGTCCGCACGGTGAACGGACTGGTCTCGCAGGCGGTCATGAACCACTTCACCGCACTGCGAGCGCGGACGATAGCAGCGGAAACGAAGTCCGCGACCGGGAAAACGAAGCGCCCTAGCCTGACCGCAGGGTCTTCGACGGCAGGACGTCGTACGCGGCGCGGTAGTGCGCGGCGAAGACGCTCGGACGGGCGTATCCCCATCGGGCCGCGATCTCGGTGACAGAACCGTTGCCAGCCCTCAGATCCTCGTGGGCGCATGACAGACGCACGCCCCGGAGGTAGGCCATCGGTGTCGTGGCGAGGTGGCGGCGGAAGGCGAGTTGCAACGCCCGGATGGACACGCGAGCCGCACGCGCTATGTCGGCGGCGGAGATGTCGATCTCGGCGTTGTCCTCGATGAACGTGACCGCACGGCGCAGGCTCTTCGGGTGCGCGTCACGCCGGTCACCACACGTCGGCGCGGCGTGTGTGGTGTTCGGGAACGCGGCGAGGGTGGTGCTCACCAGCAGGCGAGTCGCATTCGCCATCACCAATGGGTTGTCGCCGAAGTGCGGCAGCACCTCGTCACGCAGATGCACGCAGGTGGACCACCACACCGCCGCGACCCGGGACGAGACCGGCCGGAAACCGGAGAACCGGACACCGTCGGCCACCTCGTCGATCACCGACTGGGTCAGCGTCACCGTCGACAGCAGCGGGTCGAAGATCGCCCCGATGAAGGAACTTTCGGGTGGTGCGCACAGGAACACGTCACCGGGCATCCAGTATCGGTCCTCGCCACCGGAACGGTAGTAGACCATCCCGGCGCCCGTGTGCCCGAAGACGAAGTTGTTCATCGGGTCGACGCTGACTTCCAGCGCGATGCGCCCGTACAGCTCGTCGAACCGGATGTGCCCGTGTATTCGTGACGACATCCGCATGTGAGGGTGCTCGATGCCGGCGTTGAGACGCATGTGGCCGTAAGCCGCGTTCAACAACTCGTGCACGGCATCCAAGTCCGCCACCTCGACGACCCGTTCCACGTGCTGCACGATCCTCGTCCGTTCAGCCGGTGTCCATCGCCAAGACGGCTGCTTCCGCTCACCCGGTGGACAGGCGGAAGCAGCCGGCACCCTAGGCCCGGACGAGCGAGGCCAGCGCGGTCTGTCCCTGCTGGTTCGGGTGGAACACGGCCTCCGGCCCCTCCTGGCCGGGCGCCAGCGCGTCGAATCCACGCAGGAACGGCGTGCCCGACTCGCACAGCGCGTGACCCTCGAACGTGCCGGGACGGGAGAACGGGCTGGCGTAAGTGGCGTGGACGCCCTTGTGCGTCGCCTTGGCCACGGCGGTGCGGAGGGTGGCGTCGATGCCGTCGGCCACCTGGTTGCCCTGGCTGCGCTCCGCGGCGGTCAGGATGCCCTCACCGCAGATCGGGTCGAGCGTGGCGCCGGGCGGGTTGTCCGAAGCGGATACCTGGCGGCCGTAGCCCACGACGACCACTCGCGCGTGCGGGCTGCGCTTGCGGATCTCGGTGAGCAGGGCGGTGACGTTGCTGCCCATCTGCGGCAGCCTGGCCAGGATCGCCTCGGTCGGGGCACCCGTGCAGTCCGCCTGGATGCAGATACCGCCGTACGTCGCGTAGCCGATGTCGTTGGTGCCGACGGTGAGCAGCACCAGGTCGGTGCTGCGCCGCAGGGCGTCCAGCTGGGCCGGACGGTCCTTGAACGGGCGGGAGAAGTCCGCGGTGGCGGCGCCGCTGCAGCTCACGTTGGTGAACGAGCCGAGCCGGCCGGCCGCGCGCAGGCCGGCAGCCACCTGTTCGCCGTAGGAGTTGTTGCTGCGCCAGCAGTTGCCGGCGGTTCCGTCCTGGTAGGACCCCGCGCCGGTGCCGGAGGCGTACGAGTCACCGAGCACCACGAGCGACGTGGAGCGAGCCGCGCCGGCCGCGGGAGCAATCCCCAAAGCAGCCAGAACCGCTGTGAGGACGACGATCGTTCTTTTCACCAGACCCCCGATGTTGATGTCATTGCCGCTCCATGGTGCCCGAACGACCACCTCGTGCGCCGCCGAACGCGACACTGCGGGATCTTCAGCGCAAAGCTCCCCATGCGAGGCTTGGATTACCCCGCCGACGTTCCGGGTCGCCCTAGGGCGTGTCCCGTAAGTCTCGTCCGCGATAGTCGCGGCCGAGGGCCCCGGAGGCGGCACCGCCGCAACGCCCGAATACGCCCGGTATGAGGCCGTCTTGGAGTTCGCGATCGGCACGGGCCGCATCGCGTTGCCCCTCAGGGAATCCGGTGTCGAGGTGGACGGCGTCGAGCTCTCCCCCGACATGGTCGCGCGCATGCGGGAGAAACCCGGCGGCGACGACGTCGACGTGGTCATGGGCGACATGTCCAGCGTCGGCACCGGGCGCACGTATCCGTTGGTGTACCTGGTCTACAACACGATCACCAACCTGCTCACCCAGGACGACCAGGTGCGGTGCTTCGAGAACGCCGCGCGCCACCTCACCGCGGACGGTGTGTTCGTGATCGAGTGCGGTGTGCCGAGCTGGGCTGCGCGGCAACGTCATCAGTTCATCGACGTGGAGGCCGTCGAGGTCGACCACGTCGAGCTGGACGTCAACCGCTACGACCCGGTCACCCAGCTGCTCGACGAGAACCACGTGCACATCGGCGCGGACGGCATCCGGTTCGGCGCGATCCGGCAGCGGCTGTCCTACCCGTCGGAGTTCGACCTCATGGCGCGGATCGCGGGACTGCGGCTGCGCGAGCGGCACGGCGGCTGGAACGGCGAGCCGTTCGTCGCCGACAGCAGGCGGCACGTGAGCGTGTACGAAAGATCCGCGTGACGTTCCGCGTCAGGAGTTGAACGCCTCCAGCGCCTCGGCCTTGATCTGCTCGAACTGGGCGGCCATCGCCTCGGACAGGGCCTGGGCGCCGGACAGCGGGCGCACCATGACGGTGAACTCGTCGATCAGCCCGTCCTCGTCGAGGTGCAGGAAGTCGCATCCCTGGATCTCCTTGCCGCCCACCTCGGTCCGGAACACCAGCGCGTGGTTCCGGCCGTCGATGATCTCGCGTTCGTAGCGGAAGTTCTCGAACACCCGCATGACGCCGCGCAGGATCGCCGCGGTGATCGGCTTGCCGGGGTACGGCGTGAACGCGACAGGGCTGGTGAACACGACGTTGTCGGCCAGGCACGCCGCCATCGCCTCGGTGTCCCGTGCTTCGACCGCCTTGCGGAATGCGTTCACAGCGACGCCCTCACATACTCAACTTGTTGACTAGGTCGATGCACCGTAACCTGCTGCTATGTCGCTGCGCAACGCCGTGATGGCGGCCCTGCTCGACGGGGAGTCGTCCGGCTACGACCTGGCCAAGGCGTTCGACGCGTCGGTGGCGAACTTCTGGATCTGCACGCCGCAGCAGCTCTACCGGGAGCTGGACCGCATGGAGACGGACGGGCTGATCGTCGCCAGGACGGTCGAGCAGGAACGCCGGCCGAACAAGCGCCTGTTCTCGCTCACCGAGCAGGGCCGTGAGGAGCTGACGGGGTTCACGGCCGGGCCGCACAAGCCCACCGCGATCCGCGACGAACTGCTGGTGGCGGTACTGGCGGCGGACTCCGGTGACGTCGAGGGGGTGCTGGCCTCGATCCGCGAACGCAAGCAGTGGGCCGAGGCGAAGGTCGCGCGCTACGAACGACTCAGGGCCAAGTTGCTCGACGGCCGTTCGGAGGAGGACTTTCTGGCCACCGCCGAACGGGTCGGGCCGTACCTGACTTTGTTGCGCGGCTTGTCGTTCGAGCGGGACAACGTGCGGTGGTGTGCCAGGAGCCTCACCGTGCTGGAGCGGCGTGGTGCCCGGCTCGACGCGCCGGGGTGAGGTTGAATCGGGTCCATGAACGGCATTTCGCTCTTGCAGGAGGCACTCAGCGCGCCCGCGGCAGAGGCGCGCAACCGGTTCGCGGGGCGGCTCAACGGCTACCTCGACGGGTCCGATGTCGTGCACGCCGTGCGGTTGCAGGGCTGGCTCGGGCTGGAGGTGCCGGGCCCCGGCTGTCACGTCGGCACCGGCAGCTGGGACTTCACCCGCTTCAAGGCGACCACGTCACCGGTGACGTGCGGGCGCTGCCGTTCCGCCGGGCTGCTCACCAGCTCGTTCACCGGAGGCCCGCACCAGCAGACGCTGGACCTGGAAGGGATCTAGAGCGCGGCGCGGTTGCGCAGCCCCATCCCCGTCAGCGCGGTCATGCCCAGGCGCTCGTAGTACGGCCGCAACGCGTCGTCGCACGTGAGGTCCACCGAGTACAGGTGCGCGGCCTCGGCCACGATGCGCCGCATCAGCTCCGTGCCGATGCCCTGGCCCTGGAACTCCGGCCGCACCTCCAGCCACGGGACGAACGCGGTCAGCACGCCGTCGCTGATCATGTTCACGAAGCCGACGACGTCGTCCGGTGAACGCGCGATCACCACGCGATAGCTTCCGCGCAGCACGGCGAGGTGCTGGGCCGGTGACGGCGGGGTGGGCCAGCCCACGAAGAACCCGGCGAGGTCGGCCTCGGTCAGTCCGTTGAGATCGGTGCGGTACGAGATCACCGCTGCATTGAACCGTTCCTCCCGGACATCCGTAGGGTGGTTTCTACCAATTCGGTCGCTAAGCTGCTGGTCATGACCCTGCCGACTGCTCCGCTGCGCCGTGCGCGCTGTGCTGCCGCCGGCATCGTCAACGGGACGCTCGCGGTTGTCGCGCACTCCAGCGCGGACGGCCGGTTACCCGACGCCGGGCTGGTCCTCTCGCTGGTCGCGCTGCTCACGTGGGCGACGGCCGGGTTCGCCCGGCACGAGCTGACCTGGCGAAAACTGCTCCTGCTGATCGGCGGCGGACAGCTCGCGATGCACGTCCTGGTATCACTCGCGGCGTTCCGGCACACGCACGAAGCCGAACCGGCGCGCATGATCGCCTCGCACGTCGTGGCCACGGCACTGACGGTCGTCGTGCTCGCCGTCGCGGAACGGTCCGTCCTCGCGCTCGCCCGCGCGGTCACGTCCGCACTCCCCCGCAGGCTCACCGTCCTGCCCGCCACCGCACCCCTGGTCGTCGCCACGCCTTCGCTCGCGCCGACCGCGATCGTCTTCCTGACCGTGCTGTCGTGGCGCGGTCCTCCGGCTGAACAGGCCTGAATCCCCTTCACAGGGCCGCTCACCGAGCGGTCCTGCCCCTGTTCACGCCCATTGGGAGCACCATGACCACCACAGCCGCTCCGTCACGCACGTCGTTCGCGTGGCGGGGACTCTTCCTGCGCCTGCACTTCTACGCCGGCGTGCTCGTCGGCCCGTTCATCCTGATCGCCGCGCTGACCGGCGTGCTCTACGCCCTGACACCGCAACTGGAGTCCTGGGTCTACTCCGATCAGCTCCGCGTTCCCGCTACCGCGCAACAACTTCCGCTGTCCCAGCAGGTCGACGCCGCGCTCGCGACCTCACCCCGGGGCGAGCTCGTCGCGGTCCGGCCCGCCCCCGAACCCGGTGCCACGACCCGCGTCCTGTTCTCCGAGAAGGGACTGGGCGAGTCCGAACGGCGGGCGGTCTTCGTCGACCCCGGCACCGGACGCGTCACCGGTGATCTCGTGGTCTACGGGTCGAGCGGTGTGCTGCCGCTGCGCACGACGCTCGACCAGTTGCACCGCAACCTGATGCTCGGCGAACCCGGCCGCCTCTACAGCGAACTCGCCGCCTCCTGGCTGTGGGTGGTCGCGCTGGGCGGCCTGGTCCTGTGGATCTCCCGGGCACGCAACAGCAAGCGCATCCGGACGCACGGGCTGATCGGCGTGTGGGTGCTGGCCGGCGCGTTGTTCCTGTCCGCCACCGGTCTCACGTGGTCGGCCTACGCGGGCGAGAACGTCGCCATGCTGCGCACCGCGGTCGGCTGGTCCACGCCGACGCTGACGATGCCCGGCGCCGGCGAGAGCCACGGTGACCACGGTTCGAGCACCTCGCCCTCCGGTGGGCACGGCGAGATCGACACGGTGTCCGCCATCGCGAAGCTGTCCGGCATCGACGCGAACGCGGTCGAGATCAGTCTGCCCGCCGTCCCGGACGGTGCCTGGAAGGTGGCCGAGATCGAGAAGGGCCTGCCCACCCAGAACGACTCCGTCGCGGTCCACGGCGGCGAGGTGGTCGGTTCGCTGAAGTTCGCCGACTTCCCGCTGGGTGCGAAGCTGACGAGGTGGGGCATCGACGCGCACATGGGCTTGCTGTTCGGCTGGCCCAACCAGTTGCTGCTGTTGCTCGTCGGCGGCGGACTGGTCGCTTCGGTCGTGCTCGGTTACCGCATGTGGTGGAAGCGCAGGCCCACGACCGGCTTCGGCCGCCCGGCCCCGCGTGGCCAGTGGCGCAGGGCCCCGCGCGGAGCGTTGATCGGGCTCGGCCTCGGCACGCTGCTCGCAGGGTGGTTCCTGCCGCTGCTCGGGGTCAGCCTGGTGATCTTCCTGGCCGTCGACGTGCTGCTCGGAAGGCGGGCGAAAACGGCGGACTCCTGACCGTCCACAGTGGACAAGGCTTGCCTGATCTGGACATTTACGGCATATTAATGGCCAGGTGCGCCGGGAAGCCTGGTCGGCTCGCACGCCACACCACCGTGGCGGCGGAGAGCTGACGAGGAGCGCCCACATGACGCTCATTCCCCATGCGATCCCTCTGATCAACGATCCCCAGGTCGTCCAGGCGCTCGCCGCCCGATGGCGCCGTACCAGGACGTTGCTCCTGCTTTCGGCCGGTGTCCTGCCCGTCGCCATCGGCATCGTGTGCATCGTGCTCGCCGGGATGACGTCGGCCGGGCAGCGCATCATGCCGTGGTGGTCGGCCATTCCGGCGGTCGCCGCGGCGGCGTGCGCGTGGGCGTTGCTGACCTGGTTGCGGCGCAACGGGTTGAGCGATCCGCACTCGTGGCTGCCCGCCACCACCCTGATGACGGGCGCGCAGCTCGTGCTCGGTGTGCTGCCGGGCTCGGGCATCGCGTTGCGGCTCAGTCCCGGCGCGGCGATCGCGGTGAAGGCGTTGTGCGCCGCCGGAGTGCTCGGCGCCGGATCCGCCAGCGCACTCGCCCGGCTGGCCCACCGATCACTGCTCTCGGCTCCCGTCCTCGAACTCGGGTCGACCGCGTTCCCGCTCGTGCTGGACAGCAGCGGCGCACGCGTGGTGATCGGCACGGATCGCGTCGACTGGACCACGCGCACGGGCGCGCGGGTCGACGCCGGGGTCTCGTTCGTGCGCATCCTCAGCGTGACAGCGCATTCGCACGCGATCACGCTGCACACCACGTCCGGCTCGTGGACGGTTCCCGTGGCGGATCCGGCGACCGCGCAGGCGTTGCTGCGCCGCCGGATCACGTGGTGGGAGGAGCGCCGTGACGCGGCCGCCGAACGCGAGCAGCGCCGTTACCTCGACCTGGTCAAGCTGCTCGCGGTCGTGAGCGGTGAGGGCACGCGCGGCGGCATCAGCGTGACGGTCGACTCGAACGGCCTCACGACGGGCATCGCGCTGAGCCCCGAGGTGCGCGAGCTCGAACCGGAACTGCTCGCGGCGCAGCTGATGGCGTGCGTGCAGAAGGCGAGGGCGGACGCGCGCAGGCAGGTTCAGGATCTGGTGCTCGACCACGCCGGCGACCAGATGGTGAAAGCCAGCCACTAGTCGCTTGTCCCGCGCCCGTCGACCTGCATACCTTCGCCCGGAGAACTTCCGGAGATGGGGGACGACTTGCGCAGACGTGACTTCTTCGCGGCGGCGGCCGGGGTGGCCGCCGTCGTGGCCAACCCCGCGAGCGCGCTCGCGGCCAACGAGCAGCGGCCGGGCGCCTCGCACCTGCCGGACCTCGACCTCGGCGATTTCCCGGTCGTGGCAAGGGTCCGTGCTCGCAAGGCGCTGGAGCACCTCAAGGTCCTGAGTGACGGGATCGGGCCGCGCATCGGCGGCACCGCGTCGGAGCACCGGGCGCGTGACTACCTCGTCCGCGAGCTCAAGGCGCTGCGGTACCAGGTGACGACGCAGCCGTTCACCGTGCCGGACAAGTACCTCGCCGACGTCAACGGCGGCTGGCAGGCCGGCGCCTCGCGCTTCGGCTCCCTCGGCGTCACCGTCAAGGCCCCGTTCGTCGAGGTCGTCGACGGGCAGCTGCCCGATCTCACCGGCAAGATCGCGTTCTACGTCAACGCTCCCGCCGGCTCCGCGCCGACGCACGCGGCGATCGAACGCGGTGCGGTGGCGGTGGTCCTCGGCCGGATCTCCGCGACGGCGAACAAGTCCAGTGCCTTCTCCCCCGCGCTCGACCGCAACGTCACCGTGCCGGTCATCGGCCTCGCCCAGGTGCACACGGAGAAGCTGCGCGCGCAGGGCTCCGGCGAGCTGACGATCAGCACCATCCACCACCCGAACCTCACGTCCTACAACGTGATCGCGGACCGGCCGGCGACGTTCCCGTGGCGTGACAACGGGGTCGTGATGGTCACCGCGCACTACGACAGCGTGCCGGGCTCACCGGGCGCCAACGACGACGGCAGCGGCACGGTCCTCTGCCTCGAACTGGCCCGCGTGCTGCGGTACCTGCCCACGCACAAGGCGCTGCGGTTCGCGTTGTGGGGTTCGGAGGAGCAGGGCCTGCTCGGGTCACGGCACTACGTCTCGCAGCTTCCGCCGGAGGAGATCGCGCGGATCAAGGGCGTGTTCCAGAACGACATGGTCGCCACCAGCCACGACCCGGCCACGGCGTACTGGCTGCTGTCGGTGGACGGCGCCGACAACGCCACGACGGCCGGGGTCCGCGCCGCGGCACAGCGGCTCGGCTACGACCCGAGGGTGCACGGGCCGGTGGCGCGCGGGTCGAGCGACCACGTGCCGTTCCACGAGAAGGGCATGGCGTCGGCGAACTTCAGCTGGCGCGGCGAGGGCGGGCCGGCGCAGCTGGAGCCGATCTACCACACCCCGGAGGACACGATCCGCGACAACATCAGCCTGGACCGGCTGCAGGTGTCACTGGAGCTGATCGGGGCGGCGGCGTACCGGCTCGCAGCCCAGAAGTAGGTGGTGCGCCCCGACCAGCGACACCCCAGTTCGTTCGGACTGGGGTGTCAGAAAGTCCAGACCGCTCGCTTGCCCGGACCCACCACCAGCGTGGACGAGCCCAGCTTCTCGACGTGCCGCGCGGCCGCGCGGTTGAGCTCGAACTCGACGCGCTTGAGCCCGGTCTGCCCCAGCGGCACCTCGTCGAACCGCATCGTGGTGCCGCCACGGGTGGCCACGACCGTGCCGGGGTCGGTCCGCAGCGTGAAGCCGCCGGCGCGCAGCAACGGCACGGTGTCGGCCAGGTCCGAGGCGGTGACTGCGAGGCGGACGAGCGTGACGTCGCGCATCAGCCTGTTCTCGTACGCGTCCGGCAGGTAGCGCTCACGTGTCACGTCGCCGGGGAACCGGGCGGGCCCCACTTTGCTGCGGGGATCGTTCAGGTACTCGTCGCGGTACTCCATGGCCCAGGCGCCGAACTTCTCGTACTTTTCGATCAGGAACAGCGAGTCGAACCACGGCACGGGCTTGCCGTCGCCGAAGTCGCGGGTCTGCAGGAAGTCGATCGGCTTCTGTCCCGCGGCGCGCAGCCGGGCGCCGAGCTTGTTGATGTCACCGTCGCGCTCGGTGGAGAGCCCCAGACCGGCGGAGCCCGGTTCGCCGTCCTGGCCCGGCACGTCGCCCGGCCCGAACACCTCCAGGTAGGTCTCGCGGCCGCGCAGGTAGCGCCCCGTCCAGACCCTGCCGTCCGCGCCGGTCGTCGTGCGCACCTCGAAGTCCGCGAAGTCCCTGAGGTAGCGCGAGTGCTCGACCGCGTCCGCGGTGGCTCGATCGAGCGTTCCCCATGCGTGGTTGTAGTACAACAACTGCCGCGCTCCCGCCAATGCCGGTCCCGCACCCGACACGACCAGAACTGCGGCCAAGATCATGCAAGACACCCGTCGGACACCCATACATTCGATCATAAAACGGACACGCTCGAGCCAGACTCAAGCCAGACGAGGGGAACCCCGTGCTCGACACCGCCCGATGGACGGTTCTAGCCCCGCTGCTGCAGGCCGCCACCGCCGGCCGCGACCTGCTGGACGACACGATCCGCAGGCTCACCCCGGCCGCCGTCGCCGCGGAGGTCCTGCGCGAGATCGGCGAGCACGACGTGCGCCTGGACCTGAGCTTCGACGGCCAGACCACCACCCACCTGTGCACGGACGCCGAAGTGGTGATCACGCTCGACCTGGCCGACGCCGTCCGCGGTCTCTACGGCACCGGCAGTCGGCCCTGGCCGAGCCTCGCCGTCACCACCCCGGACCCCGATCTCGACGAACGCGGGATCGCCGGGTGGTTCCAGGACCGCAAGGGCGTCGCGCAGTCCGTCCAGGAACTCCTGTCCGCGCTCAAGCCCGGCCACCGAGACCTGGGCGAGCTGGCCGTGGAGCACGGCTCGGACAAGTGGGGAGACCTGCACTGGTACACGCAGCACTACGAACGCCACTTCGCCCACATGCGCGACGAACCCGTACGGCTACTGGAGATCGGCATCGGCGGCTACGACGACCCGGACCGCGGCGGTGGCTCACTGCGGATGTGGCAGCGGTACTTCCGGCGTGGCCTCGTGCACGGCCTCGACATCGCGCGCAAGAACGTCATCGGCCCGCGGATCATGACCGTGCTGGGCGACCAGTCCGACGCCGGGTTCCTCGACCGGATGGGCCGCGAGCTCGGACCGTTCGACGTGGTCATCGACGACGGCAGCCACCTCAACGAGCACGTGCGAACCTCGTTCCACGCGCTGTTTCCGCACGTCCGCGCGGGCGGCCTCTACGTCGTGGAGGACCTGCAGACCGCGTACTGGCCGAGCTGGGGCGGCCATCCCGAGGCGACCGCCGGCACGTCGATGGGGATGCTCAAGTCCTTTGTGGACGGCCTGAACCAGGCCGAGGTCCGGGATCCGCGCGGCGAGGGCTCCTACCTGGAGCGCAACATCAGCGGGATCTCGTTCCACCACAACATCGCGTTCGTCGAGAAAGGACTGAACGCTGAGGAGGGCGGGCCGGCGTTCCTGCGCACCCTGATCTAGCTTGCGGAAAACCGCCCTGTCGCCGCATTCAGCGCGGCGACAGGACGGAACCGGGCTACGGGATCCAGTGGTTGCCGGACACCGTGATCATCACCTGGAGCTGGATGCTCGCACCGAAGTACGTGTTCGTGTTGACCGGCGCGTTCAGCATCTTGTTCCACAACGCGTCCAGCCACGCCTGGCTGCCCGCGTCCGTCGTGGCCGCGACCGCGAACGGCGCGAAGAACGCCGCGTCGCTGCCGCTCGCGATCTGGGTGCCGCCCAGCGAGTAGCCGACCGCGATCTTGTTCGGGTCACCGCCGGTCTTGCTCTTGATCCACGAGTTCATCTTGCGGGCCGCCGCCAGCGACCTGCCGTCACCGGTCAGCGCGGCGTCCGCACCGATGCGCCACGGGTCGCGGCACGCGTTGTACCAGTACTTGCCGTCGGTGTCGGACCGTTCGAGCATCTTGCCGACCGCGGGCTTCACCGTGGAGTTGGTGTCCTGCACGAAGTCCGGCAGCAGGCCGGTGCTCGACGCGTACTGCGACTGCAGGGTGGCGATCACGTCCTGGTGCTTGGTGCGGATCGTGTCCCACGCCGAGTCGCCGGTGGCCTTGCGGAACGCCCGGAAGTGGTCGGACATCCAGTCGGAGGAGCGGGAGCCGTAGTAGTGCCTGCTGTTGCTCGAAGTGGACCAGTCGCCCATCAGCAGCAGGTTCGTGTTCGGGTTGACCAGGCTCTTCTTGATCGCGTTGATGTTCCTGATCGCGAGCTGCTTGTAGTTGTACGTGCCACTGCTGCCCCACTGCCGGTCGGCCAGCAGCAGGCCGTAGGCGGTGTCCATGTCGCCGTCGGTCGCGCTGTCGCTGCCGTTGACGCTCTGACAGGAAGGATCCTGCTCGGCGGCCAGCAGGTCGGGGTTGTTGACGGACGGGTGCGCGAGCTTGTACTTCAGCAGGCCGTCGAAGATCTTCTTCGCGTCCGGGTCCGCGCCCGCCATCTGCGCGGTGATCACCATGCCGTAGCCCTGCGCCTCGGCGACGTACGGGTGGTCGGCGTCCGGCGAGATGATCTGGTACCAGCCGTTGCCGCAGTTCTGCTTGACGAACGCGGCCTTCCACCTCTGGTAGTACTCGACGATCTTGGCGTCCATAGTGGACGTGCTGCCGGACGGCCGCAGGATGCCGGCCGCGTACGGGGTCTGCCTGCTGCCGAACGGGTAGCCGAGGCCGGTCGACGGCGGAGTCGTCGTGGTCGTGGGCGGAGTGGTCGTCGTGGGCGGGGTGCCGTCACCGACTCCGTAGACCTCGAACTCCCACAACGAGTAGCCGTACGTCGTGCCGCGGGCCATGCCATAAACACGGACATATCGCCCGGAACCGGACACCGTCAAGTCGTCGATGCCACCGTCGCCGGCGCTGGTCGAGTACACGTCGGACCAGGCGGAGCCGTCAGGAGAGGTCTGCACGCGGTACGACCTGGCGTACGCGGCCTCCCAGTTCAGCTTCACCCGACTGATCGCGTGCGCCGAGCCGAGGTCGACCCGCAGCCACTCCGGGTCGTGCCCTTCCACCGACGCCCAACGGGTCGACGTACTTCCGTCGACCGCTTTGGCTGCCTCGAATCCCGGCCCCTCAAGGGAAGAGGCCGTCACCGCCTTGCCGCGGGAGACCAGTGGGTCCGCCGCCGATGCGATGGTCGTTCCCGCGACGAGGAGGCCGAGCACGAGCCCGGCCGCCCCGATCGCCGTCGTTCTGCCGCCCACGACCGCCTCCAGCAATTAGTTAACAAAGCTGTCAATGCGAGTGGTTGGCGACGGTATGCAGGTCAGACCTCGTCAACAAGAGGTGCAGACCTTTGTTGCGCGATCGAACAGTGCTGGTCAGGGAACCCAGTGGTTGCCCGTGACCGTGATCATCACCTGGAGCTGGATGCTCGCCGAGAAGTAGCTGCCGCCGTCGATCGGCGTCTGCAGCATCCTGGTCCACAACGCGTCCAGCCACGCCTGACTGCCCGGATCGGTCGTCGCCGCCACCGCGAACGGCGCGAAGAACGCGGCGGCGCTGCCACCGGAGAGCTGCGTGCCATTGAGCTGGTAGCCGATCGCGATGTTGCCGGGGTTGTTGCCCGCCTTGGACTTCACCCACGTGTTGAGCTTGCGGGAGGCCGCGAGCGACTGGGAGTCACCGCTGGTCACCGCGTCCGCGCCGATGCGCCACGGCACGCGGCAGGCGTTCCAGTAGTACTTGCCGTCGTTCACGCTCTCCAGCACCTGCCCGGCCGGCGGGCGCGGGGAGGAGTTCGTGTTCTCCACGAAGTCCGGCAGCAGACCGGTGTTCGGCGCGTAGTTCCGCTGCAGCTGCCCGATGAGGTTCTGGTGCGCGGCGCGGATCGTGTCCCACGCCGAGTCACCCGTCGCCTTCCGGAACGCCCGGAAGTGGTCGACCATCCAGTCCGACGACCGCGAGAGGTAGTAGTACTGGTCGCCCGCACTGGACCAGTCGCCCAGCTTGAGCAGGTTCGTCGACGGGTTCACCTCGCTGGCCTTGATCGCGTTGATGTGCCGGATCGCCAGCTGCTTGTAGTTGTGAGTGCCGGTGCTGCCCCACTGCCGGTCGGCGAGCAGCAGCCCGTAGGCCACGTCCATGTCGCCGTCCGTGGCGCCGTCACCGCCGTTGACGCTGCGGCAGTTCACGTCCTGCTCGGCCGCGAGGAGATCGCGGTTGATCGAGGACGGGTGGTCGATCTTCCACTTCACCAGGCCGTCGAAGATCTTCCGCGCGTCCGGGTCGGCCCCGGCCATCTGCGCGGCGATCACCATGCCGTAGCCCTGCGCCTCGGCGACGTACGGGTGGTCGGCGTCCGGCGAGATCACCTGGTACCAGCCGTTGCCGCAGTTCTGCCGCACGAACGCGGACTTCCAGCGCTGGTAGTAGTCCACCACCGCGGCGTCCAGAGTGGACGTCGCGCCGGAGGGCCGCAGGATGCCCGCCGCGTAGGGGGTCTTCCTGCTGCCGAACGCATAACCGAGGCCGTTCGAGGGCGGAGTGGTCGTGGTCGTCGGCGGGTTGCCGCCGGCCACGCCGTAGACCTCGAGCTCCCACAGCGAGTAGCCCCACTGCGTGCCACGAGCCGTGCTGAGAACCCGCACATACCGCCCGGAACCGGACACCGTCAAGTCGTCGACGCCTCCGTCACCGGCGCCGGTCGAGAAGACGTCCGTCCAAACCGAGTCGTCGGGAGAGGTCTGCACGCGATAGGACCTGGCGTACGCGGCCTCCCAGTTCAGCCGCACCCGGCTGACCGCGTGCGCCGAGCCGAGGTCGACCCGGATCCACTCGGAGTCACTGCCCTCCGCCGAGGCCCACCGGGTCGTTGTGCTGCCGTCCACGGCTTTCGCCGCCTCCAGCCCGGCACCCTCGACAGAGGACGCCACGACCGCCTTGCCCTGCGACACCAGCGGGTCCGCGGCCGTCGCACTGGTCGTCCCCGCCACCAGGAGACCGATCACGAGCCCGGCCGCGCTCACCGCCGCCACTGCCGATCGTCTGTCCACAACCACCTCCACCCAATAGTTAACAAACCTGCCTAAAAGGGCGATCGCGGCGACCATAGGCGGGTCTGCCCACTTGGACAAGAGGTGTGGACCAGTCATCTGAGCCGGAGCCGGTTGCGGAAACTACGCCCAGACCTTCCGCACGGCCTCCGCGATCGAGACGGCCTGCGCGTACCCCGCCTCCGCGGCGGGCTTGCGCCGGGCCGGGTCCAGCAGGTTCGTGCCGATGGCGGCCAGCGCGGCACGGTCCGGGCTGATCACGATCGACGGCACCCCGAGCTTCGCGGCCTGCGCACCGGGCGTCGCCGCCGGACTGGCCGACCGCGTCAACGGCGCGACGACCACCACCCGCGAGTACCCGGCGGCGAGGTCGGCGTTCGCCACGGAGCGCATGCCGCCGTCCATGTACCGGCTGCCGTTGATGCTGACCGGCGGCCACACCAGCGGGACCGCGCAGCTCGACGCCACCGCGTGCACCAGCGGCACCCCGCTGTCCCGGTCGAACGCCACGAACTTCCCGTTCACGGCGTCCACGGCGGTGACCTTGAGCGGACGCTCCGGCCAGTCCTTCGTGGACAGCCGGGAGTCGAACACCGCCAGCCGGGACTCCTCGGACGGCGTGCGGGCCCTGAGCGCGGCACGGCCGAGACGCGCCCGCTTCCGCGCCGGTGTCCCCGGCATCACGTAGGAAAGCGCGTACCTGACCACCATCCACGAAGCGAGACGGGCCGGGATCTCCCCGTCGGGCGGCGCCAGCTGACCCGCGTAGAGCTCGGCGAGCGGAGCACCTCCCGCCAGCTCCGCCGCCACCACGGACCCGGCGGACGTCCCGACGAACAGGTCGGCACCCGTCAGGTCGACTCCCTGCTCTGCCAGTCCGTGCAGAACCCCTGTCTCCCAGGCGATTCCGGTGACTCCACCGCCGCCCAGCACCAACGCGCGTTCTCCTGTCACAGCGGCCATCCTATGGAGTGGGACGGGTTCCTGGTCCATGGTCGTGGTTGGTAAACTTGACGGCGAAGCCGAGAAGCGCTGCAACGGGCCTCACGCCTGCCACGCTCGGCCTCGCACCACCACGTAACAAGGGCGCTTCCGACTATTCGGGAGCGCGCGTGGCTGGTCTCAGGTCTCTGTTGAACTCGCGCATCGCCGTGCTCGACGGCGCGTGGGGCACGATGTTCCAGCAGGCCAAGCTCTCCCCCGCCGACTACTACGGCACGGAGTTCGGCGACCACCGCCTCGACGTCGCGGGCGACCCGGACCTGCTCAACCTCACCCGCCCGGACCTGGTGCTCGACGTGCACCGGCAGTACCTCGCGGCGGGCGCGGACATCACGACCACCAACACGTTCACCGCCACCTCGATCGGCCAGGCCGACTACGGGCTGGAGGACCGCGTCCGCGAGATGAACCTCGCCGGCGCGCGACTCGCCCGGCAGGCCGCGGACGAGTTCGGCGGCCGGTTCGTCGCCGGGTCGGTCGGCCCGCTCAACGTCACCCTGTCCCTGTCGCCCAAGGTCGAGGACCCCGCGTACCGCGCCGTCACGTTCGACCAGGTCAAGGCCTCCTACGCGGAGCAGATCGCGGCGCTGCACGAGGGTGGCGTCGACCTGCTGCTGATCGAGACGATCTTCGACACGCTGAACTGCAAGGCCGCCATCGCCGCGGCCCGCGAGGTGGCGCCCGACCTGCCGCTGTGGATCTCGGTGACGATCGTCGACCTGTCCGGCCGCACGCTGTCGGGCCAGACCGTCGAGGCGTTCTGGGACTCGATCACGCACGCCGAGCCGCTGGTCGTCGGCGTGAACTGCTCGCTGGGCGCCGAGGAGATGCGTCCGCACGTCGCCGACCTGTCACGCCTCGCGAACACCTACGTCGCCTGCCACCCGAACGCGGGCCTGCCCAACGCGTTCGGCGGCTACGACGAGACCCCGGACGAGACCGCGGCCCTGCTGAAGGACTTCGCGGGCAACGGCATCGTCAACGTCGTCGGCGGCTGCTGCGGCACCTCCCCCGCGCACATCAAGGCCATCGCCGACGCCGTGCGCGGTACCCGGCCGCGCGAGGTGGTCAAGCCCCGCCACACCACCCGCTACAGCGGCCTGGAGACGTTCGAGATCGGCCCCGACACCGGGTTCGTGATGATCGGCGAGCGCACCAACGTCACCGGCTCGGCCAAGTTCCGCAGGCTGATCGAGGCCGACGACCACCAGGCCGCGCTCACCGTGGCGCTGGACCAGGTGCGCGGCGGCGCGAACCTGCTGGACGTCAACATGGACGCCGACCTGCTCGACGGCGAGCAGGCGATGACGACGTTCCTGAACCTCATCGCGACCGAGCCGGAGATCGCCCGCATCCCGGTGATGATCGACAGCTCCCGCTGGACCGTGCTGGAGGCCGGGCTGCGGTGCGTGCAGGGCAAGGGCGTGGTCAACTCGATCAGTCTCAAGGAGGGCGAGGAGCCGTTCCTGCGGCAGGCCCGCACCATCCGCGACTACGGCGCCGGTGTCGTCGTGATGGCGTTCGACGAGCAGGGCCAGGCCGACACGACCGACCGCAAGGTCGAGATCTGCGGCCGCGCCTACGACCTGCTGACGAAGAAGGCCGGGTTCCCGGCCGAGGACATCATCTTCGACCCGAACGTACTCGCGGTCGCGACCGGCATCGAGGAGCACAACGGCTACGCCAAGGCGTTCATCGACGCCCTGCCGCGGATCAAGGAGCGCTGTCCCGGCGTCCGCATCAGCGGCGGCATCTCGAACCTGTCGTTCTCCTTCCGCGGCAACGACGTCGTCCGCGAGGCCATGCACTCGGCGTTCCTGTTCCACGCCGTCAAGGCCGGGCTGGACATGGGCATCGTCAACGCGGGCCAGCTCGTCGTCTACCAGGACATCAATGCAGACCTGCTGGAACTGGTCGAGGACGTCATCTTCGACCGGCGTGAGGACGCGACGGACCGTCTCGTCTCGCACGCCGAGACCGTCAAGGGCCCCGGCCAGAAGCGCGTCGTGGACCTGTCGTGGCGCGAGGCCCCGGTCGGCAAGCGCCTGGAGCACGCGATCCTGCGCGGTGTCGTCGACTTCATCGAGGAGGACACCGAGGAGGCCCGGCAGGCCCTGCCGCGTCCGCTCGACGTCATCGAGGGCCCGCTGATGGACGGCATGAAGATCGTCGGCGACCTGTTCGGCGCGGGCAAGATGTTCCTGCCCCAGGTCGTGAAGAGCGCTCGCGTGATGAAGCGCGCGGTCGCGTACCTGGAGCCGTTCATGGACGCCGAGCCGAAGGCCACGGCGGGCGGCAACGGCAAGGTCGTGCTGGCCACGGTCAAGGGCGACGTGCACGACATCGGCAAGAACATCGTCGGCGTCGTGCTGGGCTGCAACAACTACGAGGTGATCGACCTCGGCGTGATGGTGCCGGCCGCGAAGATCCTCGACACGGCGATCAAGGAACACGCCGACGTCATCGGCCTGTCCGGACTGATCACGCCGTCGCTGGACGAGATGGTCTCGGTCGCCGAGGAGATGCAGCGGCGCGGCATGAAGCTGCCGTTGCTGATCGGCGGCGCGACGACCTCGAAGCAGCACAACGCCGTGAAGATCGCCCCTGTCTACGACGAGCCGGTCGTGCACGTGCTCGACGCCTCACGGGTCGTCGGCGTCGTCTCCGACCTGCTGGACGGCAAGCGCGCGCATGACCTGAACATCGCGAACCGCGCGGAGCAGGCCCGGCTGCGTGAGCAGCACGAAAACCGCAAGTCTGTGCCGTTGCTCAAACTCGACGCGGCGCGCACGAATCGGGAAGTGGTCGATTTCTCCGATCTGCCCACTCCTCAGTTCACCGGAACCCGTGTGATGACGCCTTCTCTCGCTGAACTGCGCGAGTTCATCGACTGGACGTTCCTGTTCCTCGCCTGGGAGCTCAAAGGCAAGTTCCCCGCGATCCTCGACCAGCCGGTGGCCCGCGAACTCTACGAGGACGCGACCACGTTGCTGGACGAAATCGTCGCCGGGGAACTGCTCGAGGCAAAGGGCGTGTACAGCTACTGGCCCGCGCATTCCGAGGGCGACGACATCATGCTCGACAACGGCGTGCGGATCCCGATGCTGCGCCAGCAGACGCAGAAGCCGCTCTCGCGCCCGAATCGCTGCCTCTCCGACTACGTGGCACCCGAGGGCGACCACATCGGCGGATTCGCGGTGACGATCCTCGGCGCCGGAAAGCTGGCCGCGAAGTACGAGGCCGAGAACGACGACTACCGCGCCATCATGGTGAAGGCGCTGGCGGACAGGCTCGCCGAGGCGTTCGCCGAATGGATCCACCTGCGGGCGCGACGCGACTGGTTCGAGCCGGACGCCCAGCCGGAACTCGCTGACCTGCACGCGGAGAAGTTCCGCGGCATCCGGCCCGCGCTGGGCTACCCGGCCTGCCCCGACCACACCGTGAAGCGTGAACTGTTCGATCTGCTCGGCGCGGAGGAGGAAATCGGGATCTCGCTCACCGAATCGTTCGCGATGAACCCGGCGGCGAGCGTGAGCGGCCTGATCTTCCAGCACCCCGGGGCGAAGTACTTCACCGTGGGCAGGCTCGGCCGCGACCAGGTGCAGGACTACGCGCGGCGGTACGGCAAGCCGCTCAAGGAAGTCGAGCAGTGGCTGCGTCCCAACCTCGGTTACGAACCCGCCTGATCGGTTCCGGAACGTGAAAGCGCTTGCCGGTATCGGCAGGCGTTATCCGGTTTGGCACCGTCCGATGTAGCATCGGCCGCTCTGGAGATCAATCACTCCGTAGGTCGAGCGAGCCCGAGGTCATCCATGCGAGCTGCGGCGCTGGTGCTGGTTCTGGTGCTGTCAGCGGGCTGCGGTGCCGCCGCGGAGTCCCAGGCGTTGCCGCACGTGGGTTTCGTGGTGAAGCGCACCGGTAGTTCCTTCGCACAGGAGATGACCAGTGGCTTTCACGAGGGCGTCGGCCGCGTCGGCGGGGTCAGCGCGACGGTGACCGGGCCTCCCGGACAGGACGGGCACAAGGAAGTCGAGTTGTTCCGCGATTTGACGATGGCCGCGAAAGGCGGAATCGCCGTGGCGACGTCGGAGCCGTCACTGATGGCGCCGTCCATCGGTGAGGCATTGGCGCAGCACGTCGCGGTCGTCGGCGTGGACATGCGGCTCACCAAGAGCGCAGGGGTGAAACTCCACGTCGGTAACGACAACTACGAACTCGGCGAAAAGCTGGCTGACGAGTTGATGCGCCGAATGCCCTCGGACGCGACCGGGACGGTGGTGCTGGGAAACACCGCTCCGGGACTCGCCGGGTTCGACGACCGGGCAGAAGGAATCCGGGGACGATTCGCCGAAAAGCTACCGGGGGTAGTGGTGCTGGGCCCGTTCGACACGCAACGTGACGACTCCGCGAATCGCGATACGTGGAAACGTCTCGTGGCGGCGAACCCGAACGCCCTCGCGTTCGTTGGTACGGGCGACTGCGACGGCGTCAACCTCGCCGCGTTGAAGACCGAGAAGTCGGCGAGGTGGCTGGTGGGCGGGTTCGGGGTCGACCCGAGAACGTTGCAGGCGGTGCGGGACGGCGCGATGGTGGCGTCGATCTCTCCCGAGCACTACCTCAAGGGCGCTGTGGCAGGCTGGCTTCTCGCGCGGCACGCCAAGGGCGGCGCGGCGCTGCCGGAGGGCTGGATCGAGACGCCGGGACTGACGGTGACCACGACGAACCTGGACCAGGTCCTGCACCGGCAGGAGTCCGAGAAGGCGCGCAGGGAGTTCTTCCAGCCTCAGATCGACAGCTTCGTCGAGGATCCGGCGAGCTGGGTGCGACCGTTGGAGCAGGCACGGTGAGCTTTTGGGAGGGCCGCGCCACCGCGAGGGTGGCGACGGTCGGGCTGACGTTCGGACTGCTGGTCCTGGCGGGACTGGCGCTGTGGAGCAGCATCAGCGCGCAGGCCACGACCGCGCACGTGCGGGAGCTCAACAGGACCAGCGAGCGGTGGGCCCGCGTGCTGGAACACATCAACGTCGCCGACAACGCGTTGCGCGACCTGCAGGTCGCGCGGACCGAGCAGACCGTCGAACCGCTGGAGAACTCCGTCGGTTCCGCACGCGCCGAGCTGGAGTGGCTGCGCGCCAACGGCCTGCCGCCCGACGCGGCGGAGGCCGGCAAGCTGCTGGCGCTGTACGACCAGAGCACGGCCATGCTGCGCGCGGTCGTCGCCGGCACCGACCCGTTGCAGGCGGACCAGGCAGGGCTCGCGCACTCGTCGTTGCGGCGCCAGATCTCCTCGACGATCGGGGTCAAGCGCCTCGACACCACCGAGTACCTGCGCTCGGCCGACGAGAAGAACGCGCAGCTGCGGATCGCGCAGATCGTGGTGTTCGTGCTGGACGCGGCCCTGGTCGCGTTGTTCGGCATGGTGCTGCTCGGACAGCGCCGCATGATCCTGCGCCAGGCCGCGAAGAACGAGCACGAGGCCCACCACGACGCCCTGACCGGCCTCGCGAACCGGACGCTGCTCGCGCGGCGGATGGAACAGGCCGTCGACAAGGCGCGCAAGAAGGACGAGGCGCTGGCGTTGCTGATCGTGGACCTCGACAGGTTCAAGGAGGTCAACGACTCACTCGGGCACCACACCGGCGACCTGCTGCTGCGCCAGGTGGCGAACCGCCTGTCGTGGGCGGTGCGCGACACGGACCTGGTGGCACGGCTGGGCGGCGACGAGTTCGCCGTGCTGCTGCCCGGCGTCGGCTCGGCGGAGAACGCGAGCATGGTCGCGGACAAGATCCTGCAGGCACTGGCCATGCCGGTGACGCTGGAGGGCCTGGAGCTCGAGATAGCGGGCAGCGTCGGCGTGGCCCTGTGCCCGTCGGACTCCGGCGACGGCCACGAACTGCTGCGGCACGCCGACATCGCGATGTACGCGGCGAAGCGCGAGAAGTCCGGTGTCGCCGTCTACGACGCCCGCCTGCACGAACGCGGCGCCGCCCACCTGACCGCCGTGACGGAGCTCCGGCACGCGATCGACCGCGGCGAGTTGCTCCTGCACTACCAGCCCAAGGCGCTGGCCGACACGGGCGCGGTGTGCGGGGTCGAGGCCCTGGCCCGCTGGCAACACCCGACGCGCGGCCTGGTGCGCCCGGACGAGTTCATCCCGATCGCCGAGGAGAACGGGCTCATCGAGCCGCTGACCCGGTACGTGATCGACGCGGCCCTGCGCCAGTGCCGTTCCTGGTCGGACGCGGGCTGGGAGGTGCCGGTCTCGGTGAACGTGGGCGCGGCCTGCCTGCACCACACCGAGTTCCCCGGCGACGTGGCCGACCTGATCAAGCGGCACGGGCTGCCCGCCCGCCTGCTGACGCTGGAGATCACCGAGTCTGCGATCATCTCGGACCCGGACCGAGCGGTGGAGGTGTTGCGCGGCCTGACCGAACTGGGCGTGCGGCTGTCCATCGACGACTTCGGCACCGGCTACTCGTCGATCTCGTACCTGCGCAGCATGCGCGTGCACGAGATGAAGCTCGACCGCTCGTTCGTGACGCACATGTGCACGGATGCCGGCGACAGCGCGATCGTGCACGCCCTGGTGGCGCTGGCCCGGAACTTCGGGCTGCAGGCCGTCGCGGAGGGCGTGGAGGACCAGGACACGTGGACGGCTCTGGCCAAGGCCGGGTGTGACGTGGTGCAGGGGTACTTCCTCAGCGAGCCGTTGCCCGCTGAGGAGATCGTCGCCTGGCTTGGGGATCGAGCGGCCGCTCACGCGTAAGCGCGGTGACCACTGACCTTTGCCGCGTCTTTCGCCCCTCAGACGGGTGCATCGTGGTGTCGGCCCCCGCCCCTCATATCGGGCATATGGGGGGCGGGGGCCGACGCCGCGAGGTGCCCTGCTGAGCGGTGAAAGACGTGGTGAAGATCGTGGTCACCGCGCGTAAGACTCGGTGTCCCGCCACTGGTTGATGAACGGCTGCATGAAGTCCACCATGGCGGGCAGCTGGTCCGCGCACGACAGGTAGGCGATCACCCGGATCGCGCCGACCGCGTTGACGAACCGGAGCACCTCCCTGTCAAGCTCACGCAGGCCGTTCTTGCGCGCACCCCGGTTGTAGGCGGCTTCGTACTCCAGGCCGAGGCCGGCCAGGTCCCATTCGACCGGGCCGTAGGTGATCAGCTCGAAGTCGGAGAACAGCGGGCCGTCGGTGCCGGCGAAGATGTTCGCGGGCGGTGAGTCGCCGTGGATGGGCTGCAGTCCGATGCCGGGGAACTTCGCCTCGAACGCGGCCTGGGAGCTGACGAGCGGCTCCAGGACCTCCCATTCCGCCTGCGCCCGCTGGAGATCCTCCTCGGTCACGATGTCGAGGCCGTGAAGTTTCTGCAGGCCCTCGCGGACGAACCGCGGTTCCGCCGACGACAGGAACTCGAGCTCGCCGGGATAGTCCTGCAGCGCCTTGTGCAGGTCGGCGGAGAGCTCGGAGTTCTTGATGTAGTCCGGTTCCGCGGACTTGTCCTCGTCGGTGAACGGCCAGAAGGTGATCGAGAAACCGTCGCGCTGCACGGGTTCGCGCGGTACCAGCGGGCTCGGCGGGATGACCGGAGTGCCCTGGTCGTGCAGCCACCGCGCGACGTCGAGTTCCTGCTGCTGGCGCCTGGCCAGTGACTCGAGGGTCGTGGTGTGCGGCAGGACGGTCGGGACGCGGGCCACGACGGGCGACGGTGCGAGGTGCACGACGACGGAGAACAGGTCGTAGAGCACCTTGCCCTCGGTGATCTCCAGGCCTAGTTCGCGACCTGCCGCCACCGCGGCGTCTCGTGCGGCGTTGGTGCGGGCGGCGATGTTCTCGGGGGTCGCGAAGGCTGTCATGGCACGATCGTGTCACGACCCCGTGGCTCAACGCAGATCATTTACGGTGGGCGCATGGCCGACCGCCACCTGATCGACGTCCACGTGCTGCTCGTGCGCGACGGCGAGGTGCTGCTCACCCGGCGCCGCGACGCCGACCCTCGGTTCGACGGCCTCTGGCACCTGCCCTCGGGCAAGCTCGACGCGGGCGAGTCCGTGCTCGATGGTGCCGTGCGTGAGGCCGCGGAGGAGGTCGGGGTGGTGATCGAGCCCGGCGACCTGCGGCACGTGCACACCTTGCACGCCAACGGATCCGGCGTGGAACCGCGGCTCGGGCTGTACTTCGAGGTCCGGCGGTGGAGCGGGGAGCCGGTCAACCGCGAGCCGGAGAAGTGTTCCGAGTTGCGGTGGTTCGGGCTGGACGCGCTGCCCGAGGACATCATCTCCTATCCCGCCGCCGGGATCACCGGCTACCTGGCCGGGGAGTCGTTCGGCATGCTCGGCTGGGCCCCCTGAACGAGCCCGTCCAGCACCAGGGTGATGACGCCGTCAGCCTCCGCCCGCCACCCAGGGCGGTCGTGGGCCGCACCGATGCCGTGCAGCGCCATCATGACGGCGCCGGCGCCCACGTCGCCCCGGACGGTGCCCTCCTCGACGGCGGCGGCCACCAGGTCGGTGACAGCCTCCTCCAAGGCCCTGCTGCCGTCGGCGAGCGCCTCCGAGCCGGTGGTCATGAGCGTGGCCAGCGTCCGGGCCAGGCCGTGGTGTTCGTGCAGGTAGTCGACGAAGTCGCGAAGGAAGGCCGCCAGGGCCTCCAGCGGGGGTGACGTGGCCAGCAGCCGGCGAGCCCGGTCGCACAGTGCGACGACCTCCTCGCGGTAGACCGCTTCGGCCAGCGCTTCCCTGGTCGGGAAGTGGCGGTACAGCGTGCCCGTGCCGACGCCGGCCAGCCGGGCGAAGTCGTCGAAGCGCAGGTCGAAGAACTCCCCGGCGTCGAAGATCTCCCTGGCCTTGGCCAGCAGCGCCTGGCGGTTGCGCTGGGCGTCCGCACGCAGCGGCCTGTCACTGCCTCGCGTTGACAAACTGAACCTGCCTCCCTACGTTCGAAAGTGGAGATTGTCTCCACTTTAATCGTAACCCACGAGGTGCACCGTGAAGATCCTGATGTTCGGCCGCGGCGTGATCGCCACCGTGTACGGCTGGGCGCTGGAACAGGCCGGGCACGACGTCGAGTTCTACGTCCGGCCCGGCCGCGCGGCGCAGTACGGGGACACGACGAGCCTGGACCTGCGCGACACGCGGCGGCGCGTGTGGGGGCAGCGTGTCGAGCAGGAGTGGCCGGTGCGCTTCCGCGAGGAACTGGAGCCGGACCACGACTTCGACCTGATCGTGCTGAGCGTGGGGCACCACCGGTTGACCGAGGCGGCGGACTTCCTGGCACCCCGCGTCGGCAAGGCCACGGTGCTGGTGTTCGGCAACATCTGGGCCGAGCCGCTGGACGCGATCGGCGCGCTTCCCGCCGAGCAGGTCGCGTGGGGCTTTCCCCAGGCGGGCGGCGGTTTCGACGAGAACGGCGTGCTGCGTGGCGCCATCCTGCCGTCCGTCCTCTTCGGAACCGTCGGCCCGCAGACGGAACGGGGGCGGGTCGTGCGGCGGGTGTTCCGCGAGGCGGGGTTCCGGATCAAGGAGGAACCGGACTTCCGCGGCTGGCTGCTGATCCACTTCGTGTCGGACGCCGGGCTGTTCTCACAGGGGCTGAGGCTGGGCGCGCTGGCCGATCTCGCGGGACGCAGGCGCGACCTGCGCGAGGCGTTGCTGGCCGGGCGCGAACTGCTGCCGCTGGTCGAGGCACGGGGTGTCGTAGTGGGACGCCGTGCGCTGCTGTTCCGCGCGCCGACCTGGCTGACGGCTCCCCTGTTCGCCTGGCTGACCGCTCACTTCGGGCCGGTGCGCGACAACTTCGCGGCGCACTCCGACCCCGAAGCCGAGGAGCCGCGGGTGATCTGCCGGGACACGCTGGCGGAGGCACGCCGGCTGGGCGTTCCCGCACCGCGGCTGGCGGCGGCGGAACCGAGCTTCGCGGCGGCACCCGTTCAGTGATCGCAGCAGACGCGCTCGGCCCACTCCGGCTCGTGCCACCAATGCTTGTTCTCCGCCGACGGCAACGGGTCCAGCGCGGCTGACATCGTGAGCGCCTGCGACTGCCGGTAGGGCGCAAGCAGGTCAGGGACCCGGTGGAGCACTCCGCCGACCATGACCTGCTCGACGTTCGCCGCCGCCTTGATGTCGGTCAGCGGGTTGCCCTGCACGAACGCGATGTCCGCTGGGGCGCCGGGCTTGATCGCGCCGAGCGGCAGGCCCAGCCACTTCGCCGGGTTGCGGGTCGCGGTGATGAGCGCTTCCCTTGGCGTGAAGCCGTATTCGACCAGTGCGCGCAGGTTCTGGTGCGTGGCGGTGGCGGGGCTGTCGAGCGGCGCGTCGGTGCCGGTGATGACGAACCCGCCGCCCCGGTGGACGTTCAGCGCGAACTCGACCCAGCCCTTCAGGATCGCCCGGGAGGCCGTGGCCGCCGGGGTGCCCTGGCTGTTGGCGTCGGCCAGGTTCCGCTCGTACTCCCACGGCGGGTAGAGCACGCGGGTGCGTTCGTCGGTGGCCAGCGACTTGTCGTTGTCGTACAGGGCGCGTGACTGGAACAGCGTGGGCGTCATCGACATGCCGGACCTGGTGAACAGCGCCACCACGTCCTGGTAGGCCTTGCCCTGCCTGGTGATGGTGTGGGAGTAGCCGAGCCGGTTGGTGGCGCCGACGTGTTCCATGCCGTCCATGCCGATGTTGGCGGCCGGGTACAGGTAGTGGGACGACAGCGGCACCTGGGACCGTTGCACGGCGGCGCGATGCAGTTCGACGGGCAGGCGGACGTAGGTCTTGATCATGTCGTAGCCGAGCTCGTGGGCTCGGCGCAGTTCGAGGTCGAGCTGGGCCTTGCCGAGCGTCGGGCGCATGAAGTTGTAGTAGACGCGCGAGCCGTCGACGGCCTCGCCGGTGGCGTAGAACCGCGGCCCCGTCAGGGTTCCCGCCGCCAGCGCCTCCCTGGTCTCGATCATCTGGTAGACCGGGTCGCCCGGTGAGCGGACGGTCGTGACGCCGTACGCGAGCCAGACGTTGCCCTGCCGCGCTCCCCACTGGCGGCCGCGCAGGTGCCAGTGGTTGTGGGCGTCGATCAGGCCCGGGATGGCGGTGAGGCCCGACGCGTCCACGTCCGCCCTGCCGCGGTGCGGGCGGATCTCCTCGACCTTGCCGTTCTCGACGACGATGTCGACGTTGTGCTTGAGCTCGTGCGCCTCGCCGTCCCAGTAGGCGCCGACGTGGACCACCTTGCGTTCCGGCGCCTTCGGCCTGCGCCAGGTCAGGCCGTGCCGGAGGGTCGTGACCCTGCCGTCCAGAGTGGACTTCCGGATCCGGCCGTTGTTCAGGTACACCAACGCTTCGTTGCCGTGCCACGCCAGCGAGTCCGTGACCTCGCGGGTGATCTGGCGCGGCTCGCCCTGGAAGGTGCCCTTGCCGTCGACCGGGACGACCCACGCGACGCTCTCGACGACGAACGCGAGGTGCCTGCCGTCCGGCGACCACACCGGGCCGTCGTCGCCGCGGGTGGCGATCGAGCGGAACGGCATCGGCTCGGTGTACTTCAGCTCGCCGCTCACGAGGTCGATGCTCAGGATCTGGCTGGTGCCTTCGCGGAACCGGCGGGAGAACGGCTTCACCGCGGCGAGTGCGACCGTGCCGCCGTCCTTCGACCAGGTCGGGCGGCCCGGCTGGAACAGCGTCGGCGTGACCCGCCTGCGCGCCTGCCGGTCGGTGATCCACACCTGGCCGTCCTGGTCCAGGTAGGCGACCTTGGTGCCGTCCGGCGAGAAGCGCGGCGTGATCTGCGCGTGCGGCGCCGGCGCGTACAGCTCGTCCTTGCCGGTGTCCAGGTCGCGAACCCACAGCTGCGCGACGCCGGTGCGATCACTGGCATAGACGATCTTCTTGCCGTCGGGCGAGAAGTCCGGGTCGGAGTCGAAGTACCTGCCGTCCGTGAGCTTCGTGGCCTTGCCGTCGCTCAGCACGTACAGCGCGTTCAACGCCCGGAAGGCGATCTTCCCGTCACTGGACACCACCGGACCGGCGATGCCCTTGACCGCGCCGCCGGTGAGGTTCCTGGTGCGGTGCGGCCTGCGGTTCGTGCGCACCGGAACCATGGCCTCGAACGGAATGTCCTCAGTGGACCCGTTGGCACGCCTGCGGATTCGGCCGTCCGCGGTGTAGAGCACGCTGTCGCCGTCCCAGACCGGCGCGAACCCGAAGACGTCCTGGCCCGTGACCACCGCGGTCGTCCCGAGCATCAACTCGGCCTGACCGGGCCGCATCCGCGTGTAGCTGGGCTGACCACCAGGCCCGAACGCCGCCCCGAACAACTGCGTACCCGCCGGAGCCGTGACGAGCCGCTCACGTACGCCGTCCAGCGTCACCGTGTCGACCGCCGCGTTGCCGACGGTGAAGATGATCCGCTTGCCGTCACCCGACCACTGCGGCGCCGCGGCCTCGTCCGGTACGCCGGTCAGCTGCGTGATGGTGCCGGTCGCGAGTTCGAGCAGGTGCACGCCGTAGCTGCCGGCCCGGTCGCTGACGAACGCGAGGTGCCTGCCGTCCGGCGAGAACGCGGGCTCCCGGTGGTCGTACCTCCCCCGCGTGAGTTGCCTGAGCCCCTTGCCGTCCAGCCCGATGACGTAGAGGTGGTAGTTGCCGTCCCGATAGGACTGGAACGCGATCTGCCCGCCCGGCCCGAACGACGGCAGCGAGGCGTCCTGCAGCTCGTCGGTGAGCTTGCGCGCTTCCCCGCCGGTGGAGGGCAGCACCCAGATGGCGGTGACGAGATCGATGGCGAGCCACTTGCCGTCCCGCGACCGCGAGACCGAGATGTTCGTGCCCTGCGTCAGCCTCACCCGCTCGCCGGGCTCCGCCTGGGCGGCGCCGATCGTGAGCGTGGACGCGGCGGTGGCGACAGCGGCGGCTTGGCCGGAGCGGGTCAGCAGTTCGCGACGCGACAGTTCCATAGCGGCAGCACTCCCCCGAATGATGTTCCCCTAGGAACCCCACCCTGGCACCGCCGCCGCCTTCCGCCATCGGCCGTTCGGACCAGCGCCCACCACTCGGGACGCTGGTCCCAGTCAACGGGCTAGGCCCTGTCCTGCAGGTCCGTTCGATGAGAGTCACGGTCGAGAGACCCGGAGACGGTGCCGCCGCAATGCCCTCATACCGGGCGTATTCGGGCTTTGCGGCGGTGCCGTCTCCGGGGCCCTCGGCCGCGACTATCGCGGACGAGACCTGCAGTCGATCTCCTCGTCGGTGCCGGCGGGCACGGACGGGCGGGCGCTGCCCAGGACGAGGCGCAGGTCGGGTGACAGGTTCGCGAGAGCGCGCAGGCCGGCGAAGCGTTCCTCCAGCACGGGGCCGGGGTCGGCGTGGGAAACCAGCAGCATGGCGCCGTACACGGCGGTGCGCAGCGTGCGGCTCTCCTCGTCGGTGTAGAAGATCATGTGGCCCACTCTATGTCGTCGGGTCAGGCGGTTGTTCTGGCGTTGATTAGAGGACTCCCCAAGCTCTCTCGCGGTTGCTCCTCAGCTGCGAAAACGCCTGTGACGGACGTCTATCGCGGACGAAGCGAACAAACTGACCGGTCTGCGCGTTGAGATGGGTTGAGACCGTCCAGCCAGGAGGATGCACGCATGACGACCACCGCTACCCGGCCCCGCATCACGGTTCGGCGGGTGGTGTTCACGCTCGTCCTCTTCAGCGTGACGACGTTGCTGTTCTGGGTGCCGTTCGAGGGGCTGTTCGCGGCCAGCGCGGAGTGGCCCGACCCGGTCCGGCCGATCGCCGCCGTCGTGTTCGTCGCGGCCGCCATCACGATGATCGTGCTGTTCACCCAGCGTGGCAGCGACCGCGCCGCGCGGGTCTCCCAGTTCTTGCTGGGCTTCGTGTGGATCGCGTTCGTATGGACGCTGATCTCCGACGTCGTGCGGCTCGGGCTCGCGCTGGGCGGCGTCGAGAACCCGTTCCGCTCCCGTTTCATCGCCGTGCTGCTCGCGGTCCTCATCGTCACCGTGACGGTCTATGGGGTGTACGAGGCGATGCGCGTGCCGCGGATCAAGCGGCAAGACGTGACGATTCCCCGGCTCGACCCCGCGTTCGACGGCCTGACCGTCGCGGTCATCACCGACACGCACTACGGCGCCATCAACCGCGCGAAGTGGTCGAGGGGCATGGTCGACGCGGTCAACGAACTCGGCGCCGACGTCGCCGTGCACGTCGGTGACATCGCGGACGGCACCGCCGAGCAGCGCCTGGAGCAGGCCACCCCGCTCGGTGAGGTGAACACGGAGCACCGCTTCTACATCACCGGCAACCACGAGTACTACTCGAACGCGCAGGGCTGGATCGACCTGATGACCCGGCTGGGCTGGAAGGCGTTGCGCAACGAGCACGTGGCACTGGAGCGCGGCGACGCCAAGCTGGTGTTCGCGGGCATCGACGACATCACGGCCGGCCACTCCGGCGAACCCGGCCACGCCGCCGACCTCGCGCTCGCGTTGCGCGGCGCCGACTCCACGGCGCCGGTCGTGCTGCTCGCGCACCAGCCGTCCGAGATCAAGAAGGCCGTCGGCGCCGGGGTGGACCTGCAGCTGTCCGGGCACACGCACGGCGGGCAGATCTGGCCGTTCCACTACCTGGTGCGGCTGCAGCAGCCGGTGGTCGCCGGCCTGAGCAGGCACAGCGACCGCACCCAGCTCTACACCAGCCGCGGCGCCGGCTTCTGGGGCCCGCCGATGCGCGTCTTCGCGCCCAGCGAGATCACGCTGCTGACGCTCAAAGCTGCGTGAGGTGCTCCCCGGCAAGATGGCCAGTGTCGTTGAACCTGATCAGCCGGGGTGACTCGCCGGTCGTGTAGCGGATGACCGTGAGCGCCGCGTGGTCGTGGTTCAGCGTCAGCCACCGCTCGGGCGGGGCGTCCAGCGCGTCCCGCACGAGCCAGCTGATCAGGAACGAGTGCGTCACGACCAGCACCGGGCCGTCACCGGGCCGGGCGAACCGCGTCTCGGCCTCGTGGGCCAGCGCGGGGCCGCGAGTGCGTTCCGACTCCGGGAACCGGTCGAAGAACTCGTCGTGGTCAGGGACGAAGTGCGGCACGTAGTCGTCCGCCGCCGCCTCGGCGCGGCAGGGCACGCGCAGCACGTCGGCGAGGATCGACGCGGTCTCGGTGGCTCGAGGCAGGGGGCCGTGGTGCACGGCCGCGAAACCCGTGCCCCGCAACCGTTCCGCCAGGGCCTCGGCCTGCTTGCGGCCACGCGCCGTCAGCCGGGACTCGTCCTTCGTCGCCTCACCGTGCCGGACCAGATGCAGATCTCTTGTCACGCCGTGCAGTCTGCCTTGACCGCACTCGCGGCGTGATGGGCATAGGTCGGTCCGGAGTTGTTCCAGTCCTGACCTCGCGTGACGAGCTGCACGGTCAGGTTTCCGCTGGCCTTGAACCTCCCGGCGGCGACCCACTGCCCGCGCTTGTCGACCTGCTTGATCGCGAACGACGCCATCGGGGTGCCGCCGACACCGTTGCGGTCGAAGACGTAGTACACGGTCGGGTTACCCCCGACCTCCTGCAGACCGCCGTTCGGGATGTGCACGGAGATGTCACACGTGCCGGTCGCCGCGAACGTCCACATGGCGTAGGCCGAGGTGTCGTCGCGGCGGGCGTCGCCGGACATCGGGATCGACACGAACGTCGAGCCGCACTTGCCGTCGCCGTGGTCGACCCAGCCCTTGCGGCCGTCGCGGTACGAACCGACGCTGGTGTAGCCGCCGCAGCCGGGACCCGTCGTGAACGACTTGGCGCCGCTGGGAACCCTGGCGGTGTCACCGGCGGGGGGCGGAGCGACGTTCCGCGTCGTCGTCGGCATCAGCCCCAGGGCGGACGAGGCGAGTGACGGGTCCAGGCTGTTCGCCGACGTCGACTCCGACGGCAACTCCTCCGGTGGGGTGATCAGGCCGGGGATGTAGCTGTGCGAGGGATTCGCGACGTCCGTGCCACCGCTGCCGGAGTCCCCGTCGAACGTCACGATGGCGATCCCGCCGAGAACGAGGAGCGCGGTGATGGCGACGATCGCGGCGGTGCGGGGCTTGAACGGACCGGCCGGCGGCTTCTCCTCCTGCTCCGGGAGGTCACCGGCCGAGGCCCAGCGGGCGGCTCCCCGGGCGCGGGCGGCCTCCATCAGCGCCTGGTCGGGCGCCAGATGGCGCTCGGTCGGTTCGTCAGGGAACTGGGTGGGCACGGAGCGCAGTGTGCCAGGGACACAGGGCCACTCGAACGTGTGGTTGTTTCACGAACGGGTTGTTTGAACTCAATGGACCGCACGCTGTGCAGGCGGTTACGCCGTTTCGTCCACGCACCGTGACGGCGACCGGCGGAGCAGACCCTGATTCCTGACTCGTGAGTCAGGCTAAGCACCGGGTCGCACCTGCGTACACCCGCCGCACCGACCCCGAAAAACCGGATCTTGTTCCGGTTGCCGTGTCACAGAACGAAAACGCCTGCAGAACGCCTTGATCTCGGTGCGTTTCGGGGGCGACAGAACCGGTTCAGCGTCTCGATCTTCCCGCGAGAACGGCGGTAGCCAAGCTCTTCCGGCCCGCCTAGGGTGCCCGCCATGCCCTCAGGTAGACAGGCCGTCGTGCTGCTTGCCGCCCTCGTGGCGGGTTGCGGCACGGCGATCCCCGGTACCCCCGTCGCCGGACCGCAGCAGTCACCTCAGACCTCGGCGTCCCAGACCGTCACCGTCGTGACGACGACGCCTCCGCCGGGCAGCAGCGCCGTCCCACCGCCTGCTCCTCCGCCCCCGCCTCCTCCCGTCGCGAAGTTCGGCAACCCGAACGGCACCGCCGCCGTGCCACCGGCCGCCGCCGCCGAGGACACCTCGAAGCCCACCCGCGTGATCGGCACCGGCGCGCCCGCGAGTTGCACGTCGCAGGCCGTGGTCGACGCGGTCGCGGCCGGCGGGATCGTCACCTTCAGCTGCGGCCCGCAACCGCTCACCATCCCGATGGCCACGACCGCGAAGGTCCGCGCGAGGACCGTTCTCGACGGCGGTGGCCGCATCACGTTGAGCGGCCAGGGTCAGCGCCGGGTGCTCGACCACAACGCGCCGAGGCTCGTGGTCCAGAACATCACCCTCGCCGACGGCAACTCGACCGGCGACACGGCCGACGGCGGGGGTGGCGGCGCGATCATGGTGCGCGGCGGTCAGCTCAAGGTCGTGAACTCCCGCTTCGCGAACAACAGGTGCGACGCCAACGGTCCCGACCTCGGCGGTGCCGCGATCCGCGTGACCGACTGGGCCGAGAAGGTGCCGGTCTACGTCACCGGCAGCACGTTCGAGGGCGGCGTGTGCTCCAACGGCGGAGCGTTGAGCAGCATCGGCGCTTCGTGGGTCGTGCTCAACAGCCTGATGAAGAACAACAAGGCCGTCGGCCGCGGCGCCAACCCTGCCCGCGGTGGCACGCCGGGTGGCGGCAGCGGTGGCGCGATCTACAACGACGGCAACACGTTCACGCTGCGCCTCGCCGGTTCGCTGATCGAGGACAACCAGGCCAACGAGGGCGGTGGCGCGGTGTTCTTCGTCAGCAACGACAACTCGGGCTCGATGTCGGTCGAGGGCTCCACGTTGCGCCGCAACCCGAGCCTGGGTTTCGAGACCGTCAAGGGGATCTTCTACCTAGGCGTGGGCGGCAAGCCGAAGGTCACCGCCTCGACGATCCAGTGAGCCCGCGACCAGCAGCAGCGCCAGGCCGGCGACGCACATCGTCAGGCTGAAGCCGTAAACCCAGCGGAACCCCAACTGCTGGGAGACACCGAGCAACGCGCCCGCGACCATGCCGCCGACGATCTGGGTGTTGCTGAACATCGTCGTGGCGTGACCAGGGCGGCCGGGGTCGAGGCTCTGGAAGTACGTGATGCCGACGCCCATGATCAACGAGATCACGGTGGCATGCAGGAGTTGCGCGGCCATCACCTGCCAGATGGCGTCGGTGAACACCATCAACCCGTGATAGCTCAACGAGATCACCGCGCCGATGAGCACGAGCCGGTGCTGCGACATCCGGTTCGCCAGCGAGCCGAACCACAGCATCATCGGGATCTCCAGCGCCGCGCACAGGCCCATCGCGAGCCCGGCATCACCGGCCGTGCCGTGCAGTTCGGTCGTGATGAACAACGGCAGGCCGCTCACCGCGAGGGCCACGGCCCCCTGCAGGAACAGGAAAGCGGCGGAGACGACCACCATGGTGCCGCCGGTCGAGCCTGCGGCCTCCTCGGCCTTCTCCTCCTCCGGCCGCGCGGGCGGCACCGGAAGCGTGAGGGCGAGGACCGCGACGCCGAGCTGCAGCACGGCGGTGGACGCGAAGAGACCCATCCACCCGGTCTGCGCGACGAGCAGCGCGGCCACCGGCGGCCCGGCGACCCACGCGACCGACAGCAACGTCCGCAGCACGCTGACGACCATCGACGGCCCCTGGGAGACCTGGCGGCCGTACGCGAAGAGCTGGGGCAGCAACGACGACGTGATCGCGACGAACACCACGGACGTGCCAAGCAGGAACCAGTAGTCGCGCAGTACTGCGAACAGGCCGTAGCCGATCGCACCGGCGACACCGCCCACGGCGAGCAGGTACCGGCGCTGCACCCGGCCGTCGGACAGCTTGCCCATGATCGTGCTGGCGACCACCGACGCGAGCGGGCTCGCGATCAGGAAGAAGCCGAGCTGGAACGGCGTGACCTTGATTTCGCTCGTGAGGAACAGCGAGCCGAACGGCAGTGCGAACGCCATCGACACGCCCGACACGACGCTGATGCCGGAGAGTTGGAGGAACGTACGGGACAAGAACGGCGAGG
This sequence comes from Lentzea albidocapillata, assembly GCF_000719115.1. Taxonomy (GTDB): domain Bacteria; phylum Actinomycetota; class Actinomycetes; order Mycobacteriales; family Pseudonocardiaceae; genus Lentzea; species Lentzea albidocapillata. The sequence goes on from NZ_JOEA01000014.1 coordinate 327,096, forward strand.
ATGTTCTCTCGCTGAGTGCCGTCACCCGCTGATCGTGCTCGTTGAGCGGTCAATCAGGAAACTAGATATCCCATTATGCGGGCAATGTCTCACACCACGACGATCGCACCGTCGCGACGGTGATCTGCACCACCCCTGAGCAGGCCGGATTCGGTCATCTCGACCACCTGGCAACCGCCGAAGAACATGTTCGGCGCGCGGAATCGCGTCACCGGGAGTTCGCTTTCCGGTCTAATTCCCGGTTCGACGTGGAGGTGATCTCCGCTCAGGTGCATGCGCGGCGCGTCTACAGCGGCCTGGGCGGGCATGCCGCGGTCGAGCACGTTCACGAGCACCTGGAGGATCGCGCCGCAGATGCGGCTGGAGCCAGCGCTGCCGAGCACGAGTCCGGCCTGGCCGTGCTTCGTCACCACGGTCGGCGCCATCATCGACGGCAGCCGGTCGCCAGGCGCGTGGCTGAAGAACCCGTCCGGCGACAGGTCCTCCTCCCCCATCATGTTGTTCAGGTGCACGCCGGCGATCGAGATCCCGGACCCCGCGCCGTTCGTCGTGGTGACGCTGCACGCCGTGCCGTCCGCGTCGAGCACGGAGATGTGCGTGGTGGAGCCGAGGCGGTTCAGGTGCGCCTTCGGGGTGGCGAGCGCGCGGATGAGGTCCTGCTGCGACGGGTTGTCGGGCAACGCTTCCAGCATCTGCGTGAGCAACGCACCGCCCGCCGCGGGTGGTGGGTTCGTGTGGATGTCACGGCCGCGATGCCGCACGTGCAACGGCTCGCGCCGCACGGCTTCATAGGCTTCCAGGTCCTGGCGAGTGAGGTCACCGCCCTTCGACCTGATCCACTCGGTGACGGCGCCCGCGATGTCGCCGGTGTAGAACGGCGCCGCGCCGTCGCTGCCGAGCCGGTCGAGGGCCTCGGCGAGTGCGGGCTGCACGAGGAGTTCGCCTTCTTCGAACGCGGTGAGACCCGCGCTGTGGGCGAGCGGCAGCAGCAACGACGTGACGTACGCCTGGTACCTGTTGATCCGATGGCCTTCACGGGCGTGCATCGCCGCCGTGGCCACCAGTTCGTGCAGCGGCGCACGGCCGTAGGTGGCGGCTTTCGCGGCACCGGCGGGCATTCCGTACGCGGCGACCGAGGACGGTCCCACGTGGAATTCCTGCTCCGCGTCACCGAAGTGGACGGTGATGGGGTCCAGCGGAGCGCGGTCGCCCGCCGTCCCGCGTCCCGGCGCGACGGCCGAGAAGTCCAGCAGCACAGGGGTCTCCCCGGCGGGCGCGATCATCATGTACCCGGCGGAGCCGAGCCCGGTCAGCAACGGCTCGGTGACGCAGGACGTCAGCATCGCCGCGACCGCCCCGTCCACGGCGTTCCCACCGGCGCGCAGCATCGCCGCGCCCGCCTGTGCGGTGAGCGGGTGGCCCGCCGCGATCGCGCCTCGCACCGTCGACCTCCAGAAGAGAAGGCGGTCAACGGTAGACCTGGATGAGGCACGCCGACCACTCGGCCCGCTCTGACCCCGGAGGTTGAGACCCCGGGCAGAACGGGTATTTCGACGACCATGGAGTGGATCACTCGCCTGATGGAGGCGCTGGGCTCGCCCGGCGCGGGCCTCGCGATCGCGCTGGAGAACGTGTTCCCCCCGGTGCCGAGCGAGGTGATCCTGCCGCTCGCGGGGTTCACCGCCGGCCAGGGCAAGATCTCGCTGATCGCCGCCATCCTGTGGACGACGGCGGGCTCGGTCGTCGGCGCCCTGGTGCTGTACGGCCTGGGGGCGTGGCTCGGACTGGAACGGCTGCGCAAGGTCGCGGACAAGATCCCGTTCGTCACGGTGTCCGATGTGGACAAATCTGACGCGTGGTTCGACAAGCACGGCAGCAAGGCCGTGTTCTTCGGGCGGATGGTGCCGGTCGTGCGGAGCCTGATCTCCATCCCCGCCGGCGTGTCCGGGATGCCGGTCCTCAAGTTCACGCTCTACACGGCGGCGGGCAGCCTCGTGTGGAACACCGCGCTGATCCTCGCCGGCTACGCGCTGGGCGACAACTACGAGCTGGTCGACCGCTACCTGGGGTGGGTGTCGACGGTGGTGCTGGCCGCGCTGGCCATCGCCATCGTCTGGTTCGTCGTCTCACGCGTCAAGGCGCGCCGTTCGTAGAGCACCGAGGCCACCGCGATCGCGAGACCCGCCACCGACAGCGCCACGCCGACCCACGCCGTCGAGGTGTAGCCCCAGCCGGCCGCGATGGCCAGGCCGCCGAGCCACGCACCCGCGCCGTTCGCGACGTTGAGCGACGAGTGGTTGGACGAGGCCGCCAGCGACGGCGCGTCCGGCGAGGCGTCCATCAGCCTGATCTGCAGGGCGGCCGCGAGGATCTGGATGGTGAAGCCCAGCAGGAACAGCAGGAGCAACAGGAACACCGGGATGGTCGCGGTGAGCCCGAAGAGCACCAGGATCACGCAGACCGCGATCAGCCCGCCGAAGACCGAGCCCGCCGGCGAGCGGTCCACGAACCGGCCGCCGAACGTCGCCCCGAGCGTCATGCCGAGCCCGAACACCGCGAGGACCCACGGCACGGCACCGCCGGGCAGCCCGGCGACCTCGGTCGTCAGCGGGGCGACGTAGGAGTAGACGGCGAACATGCCGCCGAAGCCGATCATGCCGGTGAAGATCGCGAACCACACCGTCGGACGGCCGAACGCGCGGACCTCGCCCTTCATCGACGCACCCTCGACCTTGGGCACCAGCGGCACCCAAGCCGCGATCGCCGCGGCCGTGAGGAGCGCGATCACCGCGACCGCGAGGTACGCCGTACGCCACCCGATCTGCTGCCCCGCCGCTGTCGCGAGTGGCACGCCCACGAGGTTCGCCAAGGTCAGACCGACCATCACGCGTGCAACGGCCGTGCCGCGCCGTTCGGGAGCAACGAGCGTGGCGGCGACAACGGCCGCGATGCCGAAGAACGCACCGTGCGGCAGTCCGGCGACGAACCGCGCGAGGAGCAGCAACGTCTTGTCCTGCGCGGCAGCCGACAACCCGTTGCCCAGGGCGACCGCGAGCATGAGGCCGATCAGCATGCCCTTGCGCGGGAGCTTGGCACCGAGCACCGCGATCAACGGCGCGCCGACGACGACACCGGCGGCGTAGAGGCTGATCGCGTGGCCCGCCTCGTAGTCGGGGATGCCGAACGTCTCCGCGATCTGCGGCAGCAGGCCCATCGTCGCGAACTCGGTCGTACCGATGCCAAACCCGCCGAGCGCGAGAGCGGTCATGGCGCGGGTGGTGTTCAAGGCTTCCCCAATGGGTGTCAGCAGCAGAGACTAGTTAGCTACTGGAACGATTTTAGGGTCTTTCTGACGCGCTTCAGAAGAGCCCGGGGCGGTGCCGCTGCTCACACGCCGTTCGAGCACCACGGACACCACTGCGATCGCCAGGCCACCGACCGCGAGCAGGGCTCCGATCCAGTTCGGGGCGGTGTAACCGAGGCCATGCCCGATCGCGAGCCCGCCCAGCCACGCGCCGGCGGCGTTGCCCAGGTTGAACGCCGCGATGTTCGCCGCCGACGCCAGTGCCGGCGCGCCCGCCGCGGTCTGCATGACCCGCATCTGCAGTGGCGGCACCGTGGCGAACCCGGCCGCGCCGAACAGCACGATGGTGATCGCGGCCAGCACCGGTGAGTGCGCGGTGAACACGAACGCCGTCAGCACGGCGGCCAGCGAGATCAGGATGACGATCACGCTCTTCATCACCGACCGGTCCGCGGCCTTGCCGCCCAGCAGGTTGCCCGCGAACAAGCCGACGCCGAACAGCACCAGCAACCACGTCACGGCACCCGATGAGAAGCCCGCGACCTCGGTCATCATCGGCGCGATGTAGGTGAACGACGCGAAGACGCCCGCGAAGCCGAACGCGGTCATCAGCAGCGCGAGCCACACCTGTGGGTTGCGGAACACGGCGAGTTCACTGCGCAGGTCACCGCCCTGAGCCTGCTGCCGCGGCACGAGGAACACGATGCCGAGCAGCCCGATCACACCGAGCACGGTCACCGCCCAGAACGTCGAGCGCCACCCGAGTTCCTGACCGAGCGCCGTGCCCATAGGCACGCCCAGAACGTTCGCCACGGTCAGACCGGTGAACATCAACGCGATGGCGCTCGCCCGGCGTTGCGGCGCGACGAGGTCAGCGGCGACGACCGAGCCGATGCCGAAGAACGCGCCGTGCGCCAGTGCCGCGACCACGCGACCGCTCATCAGCACGCCGTAGGTGTCCGCGAGAGCAGAGACCAGGTTGCCCGCGATGAACAGCACCATCAGCCCGAGCAGCATCTTCTTGCGCGGCAGGCGGCCGCCGAGAACGGTCAGCAACGGCGCGCCGATCACGACGCCCAGCGCGTAGCCGGAGATCAACAGTCCCGCGTCCGGAATGGAAACGCCGAGGTCGGCGGCGACCTCGGGTAGCAGCCCCATGATCACGAACTCAGTCGTGCCGATGGCGAAGGCGCTGATCGCGAGGGCGAGCAGGGCGACAGGCATGTCACACAGTCCTTGAAGTCGTAGGTTGCCAGCGTGGGCAATAGTTGCACACGCGGGCATTTGTCTGCGACTCCTGAATCGGTGAAGCGCGTCACGCACAAGAGGCCGGCCCCGTGGGACCGGCCTCTTGTCGGCTACCTCAGATGCGCGGGACGTCCACGAACGTGCGGCCGTTGAGCGGCTGCGTCGCACGGGCGTTGCCCGCGGTGAACAGACCCTTGAAGCGCGCGATGGTCGCGGCCGACACGTGCTGCTCGCGGGTCAGGTACCACTCGACGCCCTCGGTGAACGGCGCCGTGGTGAGCGAGCCGGTGTAGTGCAGCGTGTGGTGACCCGAGGGCAGCAACCGGTTGAGGTCGATGGGCTCGATGTCGACCGGCGCGCCACACTCGGGCGAGAGCGTCGCCAGCACGTCGTCCACGACGGAGTGCGAGCCGACGACCAGCGGAACGCCGACCACCAGCAGCTTGCCCTCGGCACTGCGGTGCACGAGGTGCATCTCGAGCGGGGTGTTGCGGCCGCCGAACCTGTGCTCGGACGGCGTGTGGAAGTGGAACTGGACCAGGTCGTATCTGGTGCCCGCCACCGTGACGTGGCCGGCCCCTGGCTCGACCTCCGCCTCTTCTGTCTCCTCGTGGTCGCGGGTCGTGCAGCCGTCGGCCTGGTCCGCGTCCTTGCGGACGTATTTCAACTCCAGTGCGGAGCGCCCGTAGGACACGTCGAGCTTCGGCGCGTGCGGGTCGAACCGGATCGCGTTGGACGTGACGTTCACCGGGCTTTGCTTCGGCGTCGCCGACTCGGCCGGGCCATTCGCGAAGAAGGTCGCGGTGAGCACGAGCGGAAGAAGCGCCGGAAGGGACCGCTTGATGTTCATGACGCTACTTTTCACCCGATCGAGTGAAATGGGGAAGAGAATGTGGTCGCGCTCTCATCCACCGGAAATATTCCCGCCGTTCCGATCAGGACAAGCCTGAACTGATTCAGTCTCCTCACGTGCGAACATGCAGGTCAGAACGCTGCAACTTACTTGCAACAGCAGTTTTCGCAACCAGGTCGTTGAGGATGCAAATTCGAATTGAGACAGCACCCGATCGGTCTTCGAAATTGAAGAACGGGGCGTTCTCGATCACTATTGTCCGATTCAAGCTGATTTGCCGAATTTGCCTGAAGTGACTCCGTTGCCGCGGCGTATGCGACAAGATGGACCGATGGTGACCGTCGCCGACATCCGCGCCGTGGCTCTCACGCTGCCGCGCACCACCGAACACCTCATCCGCGACCGCGTGAAGTTCCGCGTGGGCCAGATCGTCTACGCGGCCCTCTCCCGCGACGAGACCGTGCTGGGCTTCGGCTATCCGCGCGAGGAACGCGAAGCGCTCGTCGCGAGCGATCCGGTCAAGTTCGCGTTCCCCAGCCAGTCCGACATGCGCTTCCAGTGGGTGCACGCCTCGATGGCCGAGCTCGATGTCGAGGAGATGACCGAGCTCGTCATCGGCGCTTGGACCATGTGCGTGCCCAAGAAGGTCATCCGCGAGCGCCTTGGTGACGACTTTATTTAGTCAACACTGAAGATATCGAGCCCACTACTCAGCGCAGAGGCAGCCCACGCCGGGTTCGATCCATTCCCGACCGGCCCACTCGGGATGCCGCTCCACCAGCACCGCCGTCACCTCGGCGACGATCTCGTCGAGCCCCGCCGCGGAGTCGCGCCGCCGCCAGGTCTCGTCCCGCAGCTCCCCCAGGTAGTCCCGGACCCCCTGCAGCACCGCGACATCGCCCACCGACCCGTGTCCAGGCACGACCACGCGCGGCTCGCCGGCGATCAGCCCGTCCAGCACACCGATCCACCCGAGCCCGGACACGTCGGTGTCGTGCGGAGGGAACCACGGGAAGATCGCGAACTGCCCCGTCTCGGCCAGGTCGCCGGTGAACAGCACGCCCGCGTCGGGTACCTCCACCACCTGGTCCCCCAGCGTGTGCCCGCGCCCGGTCGGCCGCAGCAGCACCGTGCGGCCGCCGAGGTCGAGTGAGCGGACGCCGTCGAACACCTCGTCCGGCACCGGGATCTCGACGTCCGCGAGCCGTTCGGCGATCGCGCCGCCGAAGCCGCGGAACATCTGCAGGTAGCCGGATCCCTTGCGCCGCAGATCGTCGGCCTGCGCGCGGTTCACCAGGTACGAGTCCTCGAACACGGACGCGCCGAACGCGTGCTCGGGGTGGAAGTGCGTCGTCGTCAGGTGGATCCGCCGGCCGCGCGCCACCCCTTCCGCGAAGTCCCGTACGAGCGACGCGTTCGTGAGGCCGAGTCCCGTGTCCACCACGAGGATCGCCTCAGTGCCGCTGACGATGCCGATGTTGGGCACCAGACCGACGTGCTCGTTGGGGATCACCAGCACGCCGCCGGCCACCTCGGTGGCACCGGAGACGTGGACGGCGGGGTCAGGAAGGTTCATGTCCCCACTCCACCCGCGCGGGCCGGGTGACGTCCAAGACCATCTGCGCAATCCCGATACCGTGCGAGTATCGTGCCTGATCATGGAGCTGCGGACCCTGCGGTACTTCGTCGCGGTCGCCAAGGATCTTTTAGTGCACACTTGCCCGCATGGCTAAGACACCGCGCAGGGAGATGGGCCGGACACTGATCGACACGGCCCCTGACCAGCTAGTTTGGATTCTGTCGGCCCGTGAGTCGAGGACCGAGGCAGACCGCGCGGCCGACGATGGCAAGGTCGATCACCAGTTGAGCGACCTGCGCAAGTTCGTCGGAAACATTGGCGGGCGGATTGCAAAAGAAGTCCCTGAGGCAAATGTGTCCTCATTCAAACGCAAGCGCGTTCTACTTCCTGACGGCACGTATGGGTATCGGGTGGTGCGGCCTGACTGGGAGTCGATTCTCACGTCATTGAGGCGTGGTGAGGCCAACGCGTTGGCGTGTGTGGATCTGGACCGCGCGACACGTGATCCGCGCCTGTTGGAAGACGTGATTGACGCGGTCGAGTTGTACGGCGTTTACGTGGTGTCGATGACGGGGAACATCGACCTGTCGACTGACCACGGTATTTCCGCCGCGCGTAGCACTGTGAACCAGCGTAATGACGAGTCGCGCAATACCTCGCGTCGTGTGGCTGTCGGCAAGCGCAAGGCAGCCGCGAAGGGAAAGAACCACGGCGGGCCGAACCGCTCTTACGGGTGGCGCAAGGACCGGGTGACGCTGCACAAGCGGGAGTCTGCTCACATCCTCGCGGCCGTTCCCCGCATCATCGCTGGCGCGCTGACGCCGTTGACGCTGGCGAAAGAATGGAACGATCGGAAGATTCCGACCGTGAAGGGTGGCGAGTGGCGGGCCGCGACGATCCGGAACATGTTCCTGCGTCCGCGCATGTGCGGGAAAGTCGTCTACCGGGAAGAAATTCTCATGGACGAGAACAACGAACCGGTGCGAGGCCAGTGGGAACCGATGATGACCGATAGCCAGTGGGATGCGGTGGTAGCGCAATGGACACCGGTCAACTCGGATAAGAGCGACCGTACGCGTCTGGGTTCGCGGGGTACCGGTTTCCGAACCAATACCCTGCTATCGCCGTTCGTGCGGTGCGGGAAATGCAAGGCGCGGATGATCGGTTCTCGCCGACCCAGCAGCCAAGGTGAAATGGCAAAGTATTACCTGTGCCCCTCGAAAGGGCAGGGCGGTTGTGGTGGCGTGGCCCGGTTGGCCGCTCCGGTAGATGAGTACATCACAGCACTGGTGATCGCCGATCAGGAGCGTATGGCGTCGCACAAGGTCGAGGACCTGCCGCCATGGCCACGCCGGAAAGAACTTGACGATCTCGAAGCGCGGATCAACGAATCCACACGCCGTTATGAGGCAGGCAAGTACCGCGCGGAACGCTACTTTCCGAGCTTGTCGCGTATGGAAAGCGATCTCGCGGTGCTGCGCCGTGAGCATCGTGAGTACGAGACGCAACGCGAGGGGATCAAAACCGTTGTCGCGAACCTGGCGCAGGAATGGGAGAAACCAGCGTTCACGATGGAGCAGCGGCAGGCCGCGATCGCGCGCAGCCTCACAGCCGTCATCATCGCCCCAGTGGGCAAAGGCAAAAAGTTCAATCCGGAGCAGATCACGCCAGTATGGCGAGAGATCCGCTGACCGGATAGCCGGACACGCGAGAGGGCGGCAGGGAAGATCCCTGCCGCCCTCTCCCTTTGGTGTGTGCTCACTGTCTAGTTGGGAAGCGTGAACCCGTAAACGGCCGCAACCGATCGTGCCCACTCTGGGGTGCGTTCGGGAGCGTTCGCCAGTTGTTGCTGTGCCCATTCCCGAGGTGTCGGGACTCTGACCTGTTCATCCTCGTTCTCCTTGCTGTGTTTCTGGTTGGGCGTGGCGTCGTCTAGTGCGGATTCACCTCCCTGTTGAATTGTCTCGTGTTCTTCGTTCATCGCGGTTTTCTCACCTCCTTTCGTGCTTGTGTCACCGGTCGCGGGGTGTTCATCCGAACAACCCGGACAGTGCGGTGATCCCGGAAATAATCAGTGCGTTGACCGCGCGGCCGATGTGTCCGGCGAGTCCGGTCGGCGCGAGGCTCACGCCGAACGCGATTCCGAGCAGTACCCCGAGGATCTTCTGTTTGCCGTGCTTGACGGCGTAGAAGATCACCAGCGCCAGAATCAGCGGGACGGCCACGGTCACGGTTGCTGTGGTGGTCATATGTTCACCCCCTCTCCGAGCGGCTGAGAGCGTCACTGACGGCCTGGCGGTGGTAGCCCTGCCGGTTACGCCCGTCCTGCCGTATCTGGGCCGGAGAGAGCCCCAGAGGCCGCAACGCGTCCGCCAGGTCTTCCGGGGTCCACTCCGCGTACCGCTCGTGCCGCCCGGCAAGCCGGGCCAGCAGGTCCACGGTCCACACGCGTTCGTCATCGCCGAACGCGGCCAGCACATCCGCTACTGCCATCCGGTCCAGCGGGGCAGGCTCCCCGCTACGCGGGGACGGCAACGCGAGTGCCGCACGGTGACGGCCACTCTTGCCGGGCGTGAAGCCGGATTCGTTGCTGTGACGGCGTTTGCGTGCCGCTTCCCATGACACCGCGTCCACCCTTGGGCGGTGCGGTGCGCGCTGTCGAGCGCGTTCGGCTGTGTCCTCATCGGACACGGGCCGGAACTTCGACAGCACGGGGTCGCGGTAGTGCGGGGCGTAGACGTACCCGCACCCGGCATCCTCGGGGCTGTCGGCCGATGCCGGGTTCAACCGGTCCGGCCGCCACCCCTCCCCGAGCATCGACGGCCCGAGCACCAACCGGACGTCCGCGTGTCGGCACGCGTGCAGGATCTTGAGCGCCGTGGTGTCGGCGATCGCATCCCCGAGCGTGTCCGACGTCGCCTCTGTCGAGGCGAGCAACAGAGACACCCGCGCCTTGCGTCCGATGCGGAGGATGTCCACCGCCATTTCCTTGGCAGCATTGGACAATCGCGGGTACTCGTCCACGAACACGACCACCGCCGGATGCTCCGGTGAAGGCACCCACTCACGCCCCGCCATCCCCATCTCCCGCAACAGATGCGGCCTGACTTCCGCCAAGGCCAGCGCGTCCGCGAGAGCGTCCTCAATGCCCGCGCGGGTGCGCTCACTGCGCTCGATCGAGTCGGCCAGCACGTCCAGCCCGGTCCCGGCAGGGTCGAGGTCCCACACGGTCGCGTCGGCACAGTCGGTCACCGCGTCGGCCAGCGTGCACAGGGTCGAGGACTTGCCCGAACCGGTGTCGCCGATCACGACCCCGTGCACCCCGAGCAACCCCAGTGCCAACGGCTCACCCGTGATCACCGAACCCACGTGCAACCGGGCGGTGATCGACCGCGACACCAACGGCAAGGCAGGGCGCGAGGGTGCCGCCGACAGGCCCGTGAACGGGTCCCGTTCGGCTAGCCGGATGACCACCCGGGCGCGCCGGGTGCGGTCCGGGGACGCCATCGCCCCGCCCGCTGGTAGGTCGAGGGTGGTCTCCAGCGCGGCCAACTTGTCGACCACCTGACTCGGGGTGCCCCGGCGCAAGATCACCGGGACTTCCCAGCCCCACCCCTGACGGACCGCTTCGCCGACCATCCGAAGATCCACACCTTCGGTCCGCAGCGCCCTAGCTACCGCGTCGGCCGCTTCGGCGCGGGTGTGCGCGTCGGCGATCGGGAACGGCTCATCCGGGCCACTGTGGACAATCACCTCCGGACCATGATCATCTCCGGCCGGCGTGGACCTGATAACCCGTCCTACCAGCGCAAACACGCCGCTGACGATGACAGCCGCGGTGACGGTCCCGATCTTGTTCGCGACACCGGTCACGACCAGCGCCACGACCACAGCGACGATCAGAACGAGCACCGACCGCAGCGCGGCCATACGCGCCCATTCCTCCCGCAACCGCTTCGCGGTCCCGTGCCGCTGGTCGTCATCCATCTGCCGGACCAGACCCGCATAGGAGGCATGCCCGGACGCCCATCGCACCGTGCGCGACAGCACCCACCACGCACCCACGAACGCGTAGAACGTGGCCCGCCAGATCCAGCGGGGAACACGCCGCGCCAACCAGCACAGACCCCGCCACACCACACCGGGCGCACGGTGCCGCAGCCAACCGACCGCGTCCCGCACAGGCGGCCCGACAACTCGCCACACCGCCCGTGCGACCGCCCGAATCCACTCCGCCAGAACGGGCCAGACGCGCCAATCCCTAATGCTTCCAACGGTTTTCTGCACTGACACCGATGCGGTGAGGTAGGCGGGCGAGCACAGCACGCGCTCGATCCACCATGCCGCCACCGCGTCGACCACGGCACCGACTGAGCTCAGCCACCCGAGCAGGGTGGCGCGCACCCGCGCCACCGCTGCCCGCGTCACACCACGCACGCTCATCGGTCACCGTCCACGCGCAACGGCACCTCGGGTGTGCGCTGTGTCGGCACCCAGCTGGCAGAGATCGACTCTTCGGTGTCTTGCCACGCTGCCCGCACCGCGTCCCGAGACTGCTCCCCGGGGGAGACTGCCGACAGCGTTCCGCGAGCGTCCATGAACACCCGCGCCAATTCGTGCTCCGACATGTACTCGGTAGCCACGGCCAGCACGGCCGCCGCTTCCCTGGCGATCTGCCGGTAAATCCACCCCCCGTCACGCTGTGCTGCGATCGTCGGGAGTTCCTCACCCAGCCACGCCAGGTGAAACAAACGGTCCTGCATTTGTTCTGGTGTTTCGAACATGAGGTGAACCCAATCTCTTGGTGGGGACTCTCTTGTGAGAGCCGTTGCCCCGCTCGGTGCGGGGCGATGACTCAAGTAAGCCGCCCGCCAAGAGAAACCTCTATGACAGATTCCGCATACGTTATTCTTCTGCGCGCATAACGCCAGGTCAGACGATCGCGCGTCATGATCGACATACAAAAGATGGGTAATTAGAGCCGGATATTCCGGATCTGTATGTTGATCTCTGTTTCTGTGACGGCATCCCTGTATGGCCTGCTCACGGCCTGCCCGTTCGCCCTGACGAGTGAGCGCCACCACGAACGCTTCCGACGTGCAGCCGCCCTGAACTGCGGATATGCAGGATCGCGGGTAGCGGCACCCGTGAACTGTCATAGACCTCGCTGGCCGCTGGTGAGCTAATCGGTGCGGTTGGTCGCACACGTGACCGGACAAACAAGCCGAGGCCTGATGAGATTGTGATCGGATGCGATGATCGTGACGGCGATCCTCACCACGCAGATAGGCCGCGTAGCACGCGGAGTCATCGAATGCACGCAACTGATAGACCAGGTACTCGACACCGAACACATGACCTGGGAAACACTTCTCGCGGTCGGGGATGTCGAGTTCTACAGCGACCAATCAGGGCCTTACCCTAATCATCAAATCAGGGTCAGCGTGTCACCGAAGAACGGTGTCGCCGCTTTGAGTTACACCGACCACGACGACCCCGCGTTATCCATCGCCAACTCTCACAACCAGAGCGATCGCAGTCCCGCTGTCGACCTGGTTTTTAATGGCGACACCGGAGCGCTATTCCCGCGCTCCGCATTGATCCCGATTCCTCGCGCACGCGTGGCGCTGATGGAGTGGCTGAGAACCCGCACGCGCCCGACGTGCATCGAATGGGTGCCCTATGACGAGTATTGACCACTACGCCCACACCTACGACATTCCCGCGATTGACAGCTACGGCAACAACATCACCATGCGGCTCAGTTGTATCGGACCGGCCATCGTCACCATGGAATTCCTGACGGCGAATAGCGCCCGGCTTGCCGAGTACCACGTCTCCATCACCAACACGGGCAGCCTGCTCACTGCGATGAGTGCCTGTGACCGATCGGCCCGCATGTGGCCCGGCTACAGCGAAACCGTTGCCACGCAACAGGAAACCCCCAGCGCCCGAGGGGACGGCGACGCGGTATGAGCGAGCCGTTGTCTCCCCAAACCCAAGTCCACATCGCCAACGAAATGCTCATTACCGCACTAGGGCCACACAGAGACTCGATCGCATACACGGAAGCACGAAAGTGGCTAGACGTGTTGCACGGATACGCAAAAGCAGGTGTCGAAATTCCGCTGGTCCTCGGACGGGAGAGCGCTGATGGCGATCAAGCCAACATCGTGGATCTACGTTAGCGAACTCAACATCAGCCTCCGGTGGATACAAGGCGAAAACCACCAAAGTGTCCTGCGTGGAAACTGGTCACTGTGCAGAGACCTGCCGGAGATCGAACGCGCATCTACGCCTAGTACATGGGTAGATGACGCCGACGTCTACAGGGAAGCAAATCGGTACCTCAAAGCTAGGTATGAGAACTGGCACGCCATACACGGCGCACTCCGGCCACCTTCGCTCGCCAACGGACCGCGAGTAATTCCTTCGACGCGTGCACCACTATCGACCCGTAGTCAAGAGGGACGATCCACGGACTTCGTAAAGCGATAAGAAGAGAGGTAATGCCGTGGCTACGGAGATTCTGACCGAAGATCTGTTGCGCGTTTCCTTGGTGCGATTGTCGCGCGAGGTCGTGAAGACCTATCCCGAATTCGGTGATGTGCTCACGCAGAAAACAATGCGCACGTGCGAACTGATTCCGGATTCGAAGCGGGCAGAATACTTTCACGAGCTTGGCGTGTTGCTCATAGATCTTGGACGTCTATATCTAGCTGAGTCGGACATTCTTGCGGGAGCATCCGAAGAGACGATGACCTAATTTGGAAACGTGCAGGATAGATCGGTGCGTACGTCCTACCGCGTGCAAGGGTGGCGCTCCCTGTGTCGCAACGCGCTGTGAACGGTGTAGATTGCTCCCCGTGGACTACTCTTCTAGCGATTTCGACGCCACTCGGTGGACCATTCACTCCGAGCGCGTTCTTGACGACACCCGTCGAATGCGCCTATCGGTCGCGTCTGTGGAATTGCCTGACGGCGTCAAGTTCGAGCAGTACGTCATGCGTATGCCAAAGGCTGCGATGACGGTTGTTCTCGACGACTCACGCGAGAATGTGCTGATGATCTGGCGTCATCGCTTTGTCATGGACACGTGGACTTGGGAACTTCCAGGTGGTTATGTTGACGAGAACGAAGATGTTGCTATAACTGCCGCGCGCGAGGTTGAAGAGGAGACTGGGTGGAAGCCGCGTTCTATGCGGCTCCTTCGGAAGTTTCAGCCGCTGACTGGAACCGCTGATTTCGAAAATCTCGTGTACCTTGCGGAAGGTGCTGACAACACAGGCTCAACGCCAGACATCAACGAGGCAGCGCGCGTCGCATGGGTTCCCCTACGGGAAGTCATCGCTTTGATCGACGCTGGTAAAATCATTGGTGCCGCAGCGCAAATTGGGCTTCTGAGCGTTTTGGCGGAACGCTAACGCGTAGGCGCGATACCCGCGCGGATGTATAGTTCGAATACGGACGATACATCCGCGCTGTGCCGATATTGCGCCAGTTTGGACGCGATCTCAGATAGATATTTGGCAGTCCGATTTGATTGCATTCTGGACGCCATCTTCAAGGCAAGCTTGCTCAACATGCATGCTTCGTCAAAGCTGCCCTTTTCGAAGAGGATCGTAGCAAGCAGAGCAGTGTTGAAGAGTTTGCCGCGATCATATCCGTCGGACATCTCTAGGGAGCGGCGCGCAAACGACTCAGCCTCATCAAAACTTCCTATCTCCCGGAAGCAGTGCGCGAACTTAGCGGCAAGATAGGCTTCATCGAAGTATTTCAACCAGTCAGGCCGCTGTGATTGATCCGCAAGCTCAAACAATGCCTCAGCTTTATGGAGCTTCTGACGGCATGCTGACGCGTCGTTCTTGATTGCGAACCCATGTGCCGCCATAACTGCGGCTTCTGTTTCAAGAAGTACGATTCCTGACCTTGCGGCGTGGCTTTGTGCTCCCTCTGCAAAATCAACGGCCAAGCCAGCTTCACGCAGGAAAGCCGCGTGATGACTCAATCCCGAAAGCATCTCCGAGGAACGAGCGTGGTCGGCTACTTCCATGCTCATGCGCAAGGCTTCTTTTAGGTGCCGTCGACCAGACTGAGCGTCACCGACGTCATAAGCCATCCATCCAGCTAGTTGGTTGAGGTCTGCTACCGCGCCGAAATATTCTTCACGGGCGCCGATGACAAATTTTCCCTCATGCAGGATTGGCGTAACTTCGGTGTGCAAGAAATTGTTCACGAGTGTGCGGGCGCGCCCGCCGCCGAACTTATTGTCTAGCTTCCGGAAGGTCGAAACCATTTCCCGAACCATCTCAACGTCATCGACGTCGACCTCTTGCTGCCGCGACTCTTTGCGATGTGTGGACTCAAACCAAATCGGGTTGCCGGATGGCTGCGCCAAGTTGACAATGTTGATGACCGTAACCTCAGCGTCCGAGGTTTTTTCGGTCGATCCTGCGGCGACGCTCCAGGGTTTCTCACCGCTTGTTGCGGTCATCTCGATCGCAGTGCGGGCCAGCTTGGATTCTGCGTGTTGCTCTCGCACGATGTCGGCCCGGTTTTCGCCAGGAAAGTCGAACCACAGTAGGTCCTTAGGCAAGTGCAGGGCCGTCGCATACTCGCGGAGCACTTTGATGTTTTGCTCAGGCTTCACGCCTTCGAGCCTGCTCACTGCCGTTTGGCTTAGGCCAAGCCACCGACCGAATTCTTCTTGGCTAAGTGGCCGACCAAGAAGCTTAAGAAACCGCTCATGCTGCCTGTACGCCTTGAATACCCTGCCGATGTGGTGACTGTTAAAGGCTGCGCACATCTCGGCTGTAAGGAAGAACTCTTTCGTTAGCCCGGCAGGTGGCTTGTCTAGTCCGCCGAAGTCGCGGAGACAGCGACCGCACATCCGTGTTGTGTTGTCAGCAGCCAACGGCGTATCGCATTTTCCGCATCGACGCTCATGCGGGGTTGAGGCACCACGTCCACGGTTCGGACTCATGACCGGACGCTCACCCCCATACGCTCCACCAGTGCTAAGAGCTCTCCAGACTACTCCCTGGTCACACCGGCTTCCTGCATTTGCAAATTGCAGTCTGTAGGGCCTCACTCGCGGGCACAGTCGGACGGACGCCGTCAGACCTGTTGTCGCCGGAAGACGTATGTGTTTCTGCGGCTGGCACCTACCGACCTACGTCGCAGGTCAGACGGCGTGTGAGGCCGCTACCTCGCTGCCCCTACGCCCCTACGTTGTAGGGGCGGCAACTCTTCGCTGTAGGGCCACCGGGGATGCTCGTCATACACGTCCGGAGCGGCGTGAAACCGTTGCTATGCTTGGACTTCCGCCACTGCCGACGTGCGGCGACATAGGCAGGATGAGGAACCTAACGCGGAGCTTCCGTGCAGACTCGCGAGGCGTTCCCGCATCTCCGCAGCTCAGGCGCAGTATGGAGAGTTCACTAGAGGCGCCTTAGTTGTCGCCGAGGAGTTGCACTTCGGGCGCGCCGCGCGACGGCTCCATCTGAGCCAGCCGCCGCTGAGCCGGGCGATCAAGCACCTGGAGGCCGACCTCGGCGCCACGCTGCTGCACCGCTCCCCCGCCGGCGTCACGCTGACCGACGCGGGTCACGTCCTGCTCGCCGAGGCGAGGGCGCTGCTCGACCACGCCGACCGCATCCGCGCCAAGCTCGCCAGGACGACGATCACCGTCGGCATGCTCGGTGACCACGGGACCCGCGTGGCCGAGGCGTTCCGGCGCAGGCACCCGCACGTCGAGATCCGCGTCCGCGAGACCGACCTGACCGATCCGACCTGCGGCCTGCGCACCGGCCAGGTGGACGTCGCCCTGACGCGCGGGCCGTTCGACGAGAGCGGCCTGAAAACCCTTGTGCTGCACCAGGACCCGGTCGGTGCGGTGCTGCGGCGCGACGATCCGCTCGCGGCTCGGGAGCGGATCACCACGGAGGACCTCGCCGGTCGCGACTGGTTCCAGTTCCCGGACGGGACCGACGAGATCTGGCGGAACTACTGGAACGGCGGGAGACCGCGCAGCGGCCCGACCGTCCGCGCGGTCCAGGAGTGCGTGCAGTCCGTGCTGTGGAACGGTTCCGTGGGCCTGGCGCCGCTCGGCCACGACCTGGGCGAGCTCGTCGTGGTGCCGCTGGCCGACATGTCGCCCAGCCCTGTCGTGATCGCGTGGATCAAGGACGACCCGCTGACCCTGGACTTCGTGGAGGCAGCCGCCCAGGCGTACAGGACCGGGTGACAGTCAGGGCCTGTTGAGACGGCTCACGGTCACCGCGTAGTCGCCGCCCTCGAAAGGTTTCCGGTCCCACGTCGCGAACCTTTCGACCAGCGTGAGCCCGGCTTGGGCGCAGTGCTCGTCGTAGTCCTCGGCGGTGTAGCCGCGGTCCAGGCTGAACCCGGCGACCAGCACGTTCCCGACGTGCCTGGCCACGCCTGCGACGAGCGCGCCCTGCGTGCCGGGCGGGGTGAACAGCGGCACGTTGCCCGCCATGACGACCACGTCGAACGTCCGGCCCAGGTCGAGTTCGGCCAGGTCGGACCGCACCCACGTGATGTCCGGCGCCTGCTCGCGCGCGTAGGCGAGCATCGAGGCGTCGACGTCCGCTCCGACCACCTCGATGCCGTGCCTGGCCAGCTCGATCCCGACCCGTCCGGTGCCGCAGCCGGCGTCCAGGACGGAGGCCGGCTCGAACGCGCGCACGAAGGTCGCCTCTCCGTGCACGTCCATCCCCGACTCGGCGAGCGAGTCGAACCTGCGCTGGTACTCCGCCCCGTTCCACACGACTCGCATCATAGATCCGAAGATCGGCGGATACCGGACGCGTGGGAGCGCTGCCAAGGTCAGAGCATGACGCGCTTTCTGCTGGCAGTGGCGTTGCTCGTGGCCGCGGCCTCACCCGCACAGGCCGCACCGCCGCGTTGGGTGGGCACGTGGGCCACCGCGCCGTCCTCGGCGGTCTCCGGTACCGAGAACGGTTATCCGAACTTCTCGATGCGCAACATCGTGCACGTCAGCGCCGGAGGCAAGGAGATCCGCGTCCGGCTCTCCAACGCCTACGGCCGCACGCCGATCCTGTTCGGCCAGGTCACGGTCGCCCGCGCGGCCGGTCCGGACACGCCCCTGGCGTTGCCCGGCACGATGCGCACGCTGACGTTCGGCGGCGCCCAGTCGATCACCGCCCCGCCCGGTGCCGACGTGGTCAGCGACGGCGTGGCGCTGAACGTCCCCGCCGACTCCGACCTGCTGGTGAGCGTCTACACGCCGGAGCCGGGCGGCCCCGTCACGCGCCACCAGCTCACGATGCAGAACTCGTACTTCACCCGCGACGGCAACCACACGGCCGACGAGTCCGCCGCCGCCTACCGCGAACGCACCACGAACTGGCACTACGTCTCGGGCGTGGACGTCAGGTCGTCCAGCCTGCGCGGCAGCGTCGTGGCGCTGGGAGACTCGATCACCGACGGCGCGAACTCGACGTGGGGCGCGAACCTGCGCTGGCCCGACCAGCTCGCCGACCGCGTGAACACCCGCCTGGGCGTGCTGAACGCGGGCATCAGCGGCAACCGCCTGCTGCTCGACGGCACCAGCGCCGGTCCCAACGCGCTGGCCAGGCTGAACCGTGACGTGCTCACCCAGTCCGGCGTCCGCTCGGTGATCGTGTTCGAGGGCATCAACGACATCCAGCAGACCCCGCACCAGACCGATCCGGCCAAGATCATCGCCGCGCTGAAGCAGATCGCGTCCCGGTCACACGACCGCGGCCTGCGGGTGATCGGCGCGACGATCACGCCGTTCAAGGGCTGGCGCAGCTACACCGATGAGCTCGAGTCGGTGCGCCAGGCCGTGAACGCGTACATCCGGACGAGCCCTGACTTCGACACCGTCGTCGACTTCGACCAGGTGATCCGCGACCCCGCCGACCCGCAGCGGATCAGGCCCGACTACGACGAGGGCGACCACCTGCACCCTGGTGACAAGGGCTTCGAGGCGATGGCGAAGGCGGTGCGGATCGCCACCCTCTGACACCCGGTGCAGCCGGCCGCCCAGGGCGTCCCGGTGTCAGCTCCTCATCCAGCGGTACTGCAATTGCACCTCCCACGGACGGACGGCCCGGTCGAGGAACATCAGGCTGTCCATCCGGCAGTTGCAGGCGTTGCCCTCGCGGGTGTTCTGCGGGTAGCTGCCGCCGATCTTGTACCCGCGCGGGTCGGTCGCCGTGGCGAGGTCCGGTTCCGGTTCGCCTTCGAGCTTCCACGGGTCACCGGCGGCGACGTACCTGCCCGCCAGCGGGCTTCCGTTGCGGTACAGGGCCATCGTGCCGGTGTCGAAGTCGAACGTGGCGGCGAGGAACACCCATTCGTTCTGCGGCAACAACTTCTGCCAGTCTTCTGAAGCCGCGAACGTCTGCGACTCGCCGCCGTCGAGCCTGCGGGCCAGGGCGACCAGCTTCAGTTCGCCGCCGACCTGGATCAGTTCCAGTAACGCGCGCACCGCGTGGCCGTTGGAGTCTCCGGTCAGGACGCCGGCCAGGCCGATGGCTCCGTAGAGGTCGGAAGGGTCGCCGGAGTTCGAGTTCGGGGCCGGGTTCTGGCCCGTCATCTTGACCCAGCCCATGATCGACGCCTGGCGTGCGCCGTTGAACGCCTTCAGCGTGGGCACGCCGGTTTCGCTGTACAGGCCCGCCTTCCAGTCGTCGTTGCCGGCCACAGCCGGGGTGATCTGCTTGAGCTGCAACGAGTTATGGCTGCGCCGGAACGCTCCGTCGCGCACGCGCATGTCGGCGCCGCCGTTGATCAGCTGCAGCTGGGTGCCTGAGCGGCCGCTGTCCTGTTCCAGGGTCTTGTTGCCGCGTACCGGGTGCTCGAAGTCGTAGTAGGACACAAGGTTGCGCTGCAAGGTGGGCAGGACCGTGCCGAACGTGGCCTGCGCCGGTGCTGCCAGGCCCACGCTGAACACAGCGACTAACCCGAGTGTGAGGAGCCGCTTCATCGGACCCCCTTGCCCTGCACGCGCAGGTCGCGGAGTCTGCCGATGTTGTCGAACGAGCCGAAGCCGACGCGGCCGCAGGCGAAAGTCTTGTCCACGGCGGTCATCAGCGGGTACGGCGATCCGTCCATGTACACGGCGATCTCGCCCGAATCCGCACAATGCTTGACCCGCACGCGATGCCACGCCGTGTCGGTGACGGCGGGAGGCGCGCCGACCGAGCGGACCGCGTCCCACTGGTGGTCCAGGCGCAGCCGGTCGGCGTTGTTCACGACGAATATGCCGTTGTGGGGGTAGATCCTGTTGTCCGACGAGAGGTGTGCGTAGTAGAACTCGGTGTCCGAGCGGTGACCGAACACGATGATCACGTCCCGGTTGGGCTCCGCGACCGGGGTGTCCAGCCGCACCGAGGCGTCGACCTGCACCGAGCCGAACGCCGGTCCCTTCTGCAGCACCGCGTACTCGAACGGGCGGCGCGGACCCGGTCGTGCGACCCCGGGCTGGGCCAGCACGACCTCACGGCCGGGGAACTGCCAGAGCGAAGGCGTCACCGGCTGCCACGACCGCGCGGAACCGGTGCCGGCGACGAAGTCGTGGCCGGAATCGCAGGAGGCGAAGGTGCGCGCACCCGTCACCTTCCAGACCTTGCCGTTCGCCTTGGCCAGTACGTAGAGCTCGCCGGCCGCGTCCTGGCCGAAGCGCAGGTCGACCCGGTTCGGGTCGTTCACCAGTGCCTTCATCGTGGTCAGCCGGCCGTTGACGTAGACCATCAGTTCGCGTGACACGGCCATCGGCCGGCCCGCCCGCATCTCGCGTTCGTCGGCGTAGTAGAGCAGGCCCTTCACGCCCTCGCCGTAGATGTACTTGCCACGCAACGAAGGAATCTTCGAGCCGCGGTAGACGAAGCCGC
Organism: Lentzea albidocapillata; assembly: GCF_000719115.1. Classification (GTDB taxonomy): domain Bacteria; phylum Actinomycetota; class Actinomycetes; order Mycobacteriales; family Pseudonocardiaceae; genus Lentzea; species Lentzea albidocapillata. The sequence continues at coordinate 347,984 of NZ_JOEA01000014.1, forward strand.
CCATCAACGCGTTGCCGCTGTCGGCGCACGGCCGCTGGGTCGACAGGCGGTTGTGGTCGAACGCGGTGACCGGGTAGGTGTAGCCGTACTTCGCGTCGTCGGCGGGCAGCGGGAACACACCGCACGACGGGTCGCCGCGCCGGTACTCCCAGATGCCCTCGCGTTCGCTCCAGCCCAGGTTGGCGCCCTTGCGGACCTCGTAGACCGCGTCGACGGCCTTCTCGCCGATGTGGCCCATGTACATCCGGCGGGTGACGCGGTCCCAGCTGAAGCGGTACGGGTCGCGCATGCCGTACGCGTAGATCTCGCCCAGCGCGCCTGCCGTGCGCACGAACGGGTTCGTGGGTGGGATGCCGTACTGCCCGTTCACACCGTCACGGCCGGCCGGATCGATGCGCAGGATCTTGCCCTGCGGCAGTGCCAGGTCCTGCGGCACGGTGGTCGAGACGCCGATGCCGCCGTCACCGGACGCGACGTAGAGCAGTTCGTGGTCCTCGTCCCACCGGCGCGCCGTCGGGTTGAAGCCGATCTCCTGGAAGCCGTGGATGAACGACGCGAAGCCGACCCGCAGCAGTTCGCGGTGCGTGCCGGAGAAGACGTCCGCGCGCGGGTCCGAGGCGGTCCACTCGGTGATCACGCCGTGCACCTGCGTGTCCGCGGGTGAGGGCAGGTCGGGCTTCTTCGTGGTCAATGCGGAACCGGTCTCGGTGTGCACGGTGTAGAACTTGCCGTTGCGACTGAAGTCCGGGTGGAACGCGGCGAACCCGAAGCCGCTGCCCAGGCCGCGATGGGTGTGGAAGTCGGGGCCGATGGCCGCCCCCAGGTCGAGGAACGCGTGCTGGACTCCGTCGTCCAGCAGGTAGAGCTTGCCGTTCATGTCGGGCACGAACATCCGGCCGGAGCCGTCCGGCACCTCGCCGAGGTAGTTGATCCTGTTGTAGCGCACCAGTCTGGAGTCGGTCGGCGGTGGCACGGGCTGCGACTTCGGCAGCTGCGCGACCTCGGTCAGCTCCAGGCCGATACCGGAGGCACCCGGCGTCGGCAGCGGGTCGGCGATCGGCACATCGGCCTGCGCCGACGCGATGGGCACGAGCAACGCGGAGAACACGAAGGTTGTTACTGCCAACCGGGATAAGCGTCGGAACATCCCCACCACCCTGTGGGCCAGGCCGTGCAGCACGGCGACGGAAAGCGCTTTCCAACGCGGCGGAACCCGAAATCTACCCAGTTAATAAAGTGGTTACAACCCTGCCCGAGCGATCAGTCCTGTCCTGTCACCGCTCCCAGGAGATCGCGGATGTGCGCGGTCGCCGACGCGAACTCCGGACGGGCCATCGTCGCGGAGTAGTCCCGTTCGGCGGGCAGGTCGACCTCGATGACCTCCTTGACCACGGCAGGACGTTGCGTCAGCACGATCACCCGGTTCGCCAGGTACACCGACTCCGCGATCGAGTGCGTCACGAGCAACACCGTCGTGCCGGTCTCCCGCCACACCCGATGCAGTTCGACGTTCATCTGCTCGCGCGTCAACGCGTCCAGTGCGCCGAACGGTTCGTCCATCAGCAGCACGCGCGGCTGGTGCAACAACGCACGGCACAACGCCACGCGCTGCTGCATGCCACCGGACAGCTCGTGCGGCAGGGCGTTCTCGAACCCGGAAAGCCCTGTCATCTCGATGAGCTCGTCGGCCCGCCTGCCGGCCTCGGCCGAGTTCATGCCGCGCATCTCGGCCTGCAGCAGGATGTTCCTGCGTGCCGACCGCCACTCCAGCAACGCGGCGCGCTGGAACACGAACCCGATGTCGTGGCGCGGCCCGCGCACCTGCTCGCCGAGCAACGTCACCGTGCCCGACGACGGCATCAGCAGACCGGACACCAGCTTCAGCAACGTCGACTTGCCGCAGCCGGACGGCCCGACGATGGACACGAACTCGCCCGGCGCGACGTCGATGGAGACCTGCTGGATCGCCGTCACCTCCGTGCGCTTCGACTGGAAGCGCACGGAGACGTCGTTTATCTCAACGGCGGAAGTGGTGGTTGCAGCCACATCAGTACTCATCCCTGCTGCGCTCATCCTTTCGGGGCAACGCTTTCTTCCCAGTAAGCCGACGGTTCAGCAGCTTCCTTGATGATGCCGGTCTTCTGGAAGGTCTCGATCGTCTTCTTCCAGTCCTCGACGGTGTTGACTCCCGGCGCCTTGCCCTTGGTGGCGTCGGTGTGCAGCAGCGTCAGCGTCGTCCTGAACTGCTCCAGCACGACGGTCGGCGACGGCAGCTGCTCGGCGGCGCCCTTCATCGACTCGGCCGCGGCCTCCGGCGCCTTCTCGGCCTCCGCCCACGCCTCCTGCGTGGCCGTGACCATCTTCTTCACCAGCTCGGGGTCCTTCTGCAGCATCGACTTCGACGTCAGCAGCCCGTTGCTGAAGTAGTTCAGCCCGAACTCGGAGAAGCGCAGGTAGCTCACGTCCTTGCCGGACTTCTCCTTGATCGTCGGCCCCTGGTCGGACGCGAACCCGAGCAGCACGTCGGTCCGGTTCGAGATGACCGCGGCCATCTTGCCCGCCGGGTCGATGTTCTGGATGGAGACGTCGGACTCCTGCATGCCGTTCTGCTTCAGGAAAGCCGGGAACGTCTTCGTCAGCGCGTCCCCCGCCGTGGTGGCGACGGACTTGCCCTTCAGGTCCTCCGGCTTCTTGATGTTCTTGTCGGTGAAGAACTGCACGGAGGCCGGAGTGGTCTGCAGGAACACACCGATGCTCTTGGCCGGCACGCCCTGCTCGACCGCGGTGGCCAGTGCGGACGTGTCGGCCCAGCCGAAGTCGGTCTGGCCGGCGCCGGTCGCCGTCACGGTCTTGCCGGAGCCCTGGCCCGCCTGGATCTTCAGCTTGATGCCGTGCTTCTCGTAGATGCCCTGCTTGACCCCGTAGTAGAACGGCGCGTGCTCGCCGTACGGGTACCAGTTGAGGGTCAGCGTGACCTCCTTGGCCTCACCGCCGGCCCCGGACGTCGTGTCGCCGCCACCACAGGCGGCGACCAGCAGCAATGCGGGAAGTAAGCCTGCGAGCAGTTTCTTCATGAACCGGCCTTCGCTAGGAGAGTGGTGACGGCGGCGCCGCGCCGGCTGGCGTGCCACGGCAGCATCAGCTTCTCGGCGAGGTCGAGCAGGAGGAAGAGCAGGACGCCGACCAGCGAGATGACGATCAGGCCGGCGAACAGCATCGGGGTGTCCATGTTGCCGTTGGCCTGCAGGATCACGTAGCCGAGGCCTTCGTTGGAACCGACGAACTCGCCGACCACGGCACCGGTCACGGCGAGCGTGACCGCGACCTTCAGGCCCGCGAAGAGGTGCGGGAGCGCCGCCGGGAAGCGGATCTTCACGAACGTCTTGACCGGGCCGCCGCCCATCGTCGCGGCGAGTTCGAGCATCTCCGTGTCGACCGACTTGAGGCCGGTGACCGTGGAGATGACCACGGGGAAGAACGCCATCAGCACGGCCACGATCACCTTGGGCTCGAAGCCGAAGCCGAGCCACACCACGAACAGCGGCGCGATGGCGATCTTCGGGATGACCTGTGCGAACAGCAGGATCGGGTACGCGGTGCTCTCGATCGTCCTCGAGTAGACCATCGCGACGGCCACGAGCACGCCGAGCACCCCCGCGATGACGAAGCCGAGGACGGTCTCGTAGGTCGTCACCCAGGTGTGACCCCAGAGGTACGACCACTTGTCGGCCAGCAGGCCGAAGGTCTTGGCCGGCGAGGGCACGAGATAGGCCTCGACCATGCCGGTGACGGTGATGAGGTGCCAGATGGCGAGGCAGGCGGCGAGCAGCGCGGCCGGACGCCACGTCCGCTCCACGACGCCGCGCCGGCGGTCCGCCCGATCCGTGTCCACGAAACTCCCTGAGGTCTCGGAAAGCGCTTTCCAGATACGCTATGTCCGGTCCACTGAACGGTCAAGACGGAGGAGGAGATGAAGCTGAACTGACGACCGATCGCGGGTCAGCGCGGACGGGGTCTGCGGATGGGGCGAGGCCACGCCGATCCTCGCTTGGACGAATGAGACGACTGAATCGATTTTCTCGACTATTAGTCATTATCTGACGCAGGTGGAGGTCGACGAGGCGGCGGTTCAGGAGTTGTCCGTCGAGCTGTAGGTGTTGCCGGCGTGATCGCGTCCGCGCGCGAGGTAGATCTTGTGACCGTCGGGCTTGAGGAACCGGACCGTCGTCGGCATGTACCGCATCGTGTACCCGCAGCGACGCAAGGTGCTGCGGTTCGGCGGACTGCCGTGCACCAGCATGGCAGAGTGCACGCTGCACGCCCCGCGCTCCAGTTCCACGTCGACAGCGCGTGACTGGTCCACCGCCGTCTCCTGGTTGAAGAACGAGTCGGCGGTGCCGGTGTGCTCGGCGGCCGCGAGATGGCTGCCCGGGATCACCCGCAGACAGCCGTTCTCGACGGTCGACGGGTCGATCGCCAGCCACACGGTGATCGCGTCGCCCGCGGGTGAGATGCTGTCGCGCCAGAAGTGCGCGTCCTGGTGCCACGGCACGGGTTTGCCGTCGCCGGCGGGTTTGCAGATGAAGTGCGACGAGAACAGCGCGATGTCCGGGCCGATCAGCGACTCGACGAGGTCCAGCACGTCCGAGTCGAGCAGCCACTCGAACAGGGCGGGGTCGGTCAGGTGCGGCACGTCCATGTGCTCGGGACGCTGCCCGTCGGGCAGGGCCGCGAGCTTGGCCTCGAAGTGCGCGGCCAGTGCCTCGAACTTCGCCGGCGCGAGCACGCTGGAGTGCGTCTCGTAGCCATCGGTCTGGAACATCGTCACCTCACGAGTAGGCCGGTCTCCTTGTCGTAACGCAGAACGCGCGCCGGCGGGGCGTCCACGGTCACCGTCGTGCCGATCGCGGGCTCGTCGTCCTCGGGCACGACGTAGCCGATCTGGTCCTCGCCGCAGTCGAGTGTCACGAGCGACGTCACGCCTAGGTTCTCCACAATGGACACCTCGCCGGTGAACAGCCCTTCCGCAGCGGGTGACAGGTATTCGGGCCGCACGCCGATGATCTCCGAGCCGCGCGGCACGAGGTTCATGGGCGTCGAGCCGATGAAGTTGGCAACGAACGTGTCCGCGGGCCGCTGGAACACCTCGCGCGGCGTGCCGAGCTGCCGGATCCGGCCTACGTCCATCACCGCGATCCGGTCGGCCAGCGCCAGTGCCTCGGCCTGGTCGTGCGTCACGAACACCGTCGTCAGCGCCAGCTCGCGCTGCAGCTTCTTGAGGAACGTCCGCGCCTCCAGGCGCAACCTTGCGTCCAGATTGGACAGTGGCTCGTCCAGCAGCAGCACCTCGGCCGACGCCGCAACGGCGCGGGCGAGCGCCGCCCGTTGCTGCTGACCGCCCGAGAGCTGGCCGGGCCGCCGGTCCAGCAGGGCGCCCAGGCTCAGCCCTTCGGCGGTGCGCACGGCCGTCTCCTGCTGCACGGACTTCGCGACGCCCCGCACCCGCAGCGGATAGGCGATGTTCTCCGACACCGTCATGTGCGGGAACAGCGCGTAGTCCTGGAACACCATCGCGATCCGGCGCTCACCGGGTTGCAGCCGCGTGACGTCGCGGTCGCCGATCGCCACGGCCCCGTCGGTGGCACCCTCCAGGCCCGCGATCGTGCGCAGCAACGTGGTCTTGCCGCAGCCGGACGGGCCGAGCAGGGCGAACAGCTCGCCGTCGGCGATCTCCAGGTCCAGCGCGTCCACCGCCCGCACCCCGTTGGGATACACAGTGGACAGACCCTCGACAGTGATACCCGCCATCAGCTCTTGATGCCTCCGTGGAATCGGAACCCGTACCGCTTGCTCACGAACAGGTACAGCACGACCACCGGGATCGAGTACAGCAGCGAGAACACCGGGATCACCGTCAGGTTGGCGCTGCCGCCCTCGTCGTAGAGGGTGCGCAGCAGCACGGCCGCCGGCTGCTGGCCGACGTCGCGCAGCAGCAGGAACGGCAGCAAAAAGTTGCCCCAGGCGTTGACGAAAGCCCACACGAAGATCGTCGCGACACCGGGCCGCGCGACCGGCAGCACGACGTGGGCGAGCACCTGCCGGGGTGAGGCGCCGAACACCCGCGCCGACTCCTCGTACGACCGCGGCACGGCGTCCATGAAGTCCTTGAGGATGAAGATGGCCGCGGGCAGCATGCCGCCCGCGAGCACCAGCGCCGTGCCGAACTGCGAGTTGATCAGGCCGAGCTGCAGCATCATCACGAAGATCGGCACCATCGCGGCCGTGCCCGTGACGACGCTCGACAACAGCAGGAGCAGGTACAGCAGCAGGTCCCGGCCGGGGATCCGCACCCGTGACAACGCGTAGGCCGCCAGCGCCGCGAGGACCGTCGTCACCACGGTCGCGATCACGCACAGCACCAGCGAGTTCACCAGCGACGTCAGCGTGTACGGGTGCTCGAAGGTCGCCACGACGTTGCGCAACGTCCAGTCCGGCCAGCGCAACCCTAGTCCGGGCTTCGCGTCGAACGGCGCCGAGGCCAGCCACAACATCGGCACCGCGAAGAACGCCAGCACCACCGTGATCAGCACGTAGAAGCCGATCCGCCGGACGATCCACAGAGGACTCACGCCCGCCTCCGCAGGAGCCGCAGGTACACCAGGGCGATCGCCAGGTTGCCCAGGAGCAGCAGCATCGACATCGCCGACGCGTACCCGAGCTGACCTCCTTCCAGCGCCTGCCGGTAGATCAGCACCGGCAGCACCTCGGACTGGTGGTTCGGGCCACCGGAGGTCAGCAGGAACGGCGTGAAGTCGTTGGCCGTCCACAGGCTGATCAGCAGCGTGTTCGTCAGCACGTGCCCGCGGATGTGCGGGAACACCACGTCCCGCACGGTCTGCCAGCCCGACGCGCCCACGAGCCGCGCGGTCTCCAGCTGTGATGGCGGCACAGCGGCCAACGCCGAGGTGTAGAGCAGCATCGAGAACGCCGTGCCGCGCCAGACGTTGAAGATGATCAGGCTGGTCATCGGGTACTGCACCAGCCACGACGTCTCCGGCTGCCCGAGCAGCAGGCCCAGGGTGCCCGTGTCGCGGCTCAGCACCGCGAACCACAGGAACGCCACGACCGTGCTGGGCAGGATCCAGGAGAGCAGCACCAGGCCCTCGGTCGTGCGCCGCAGCCACGGGCTCACCGAGCGCAGCAGCCACGCCAGCAGGAAGCCGACCACGTTCTGCCCGATGACGGCCGAGAACAGCACGAACAACGCCGTGAGCCACAGCGAGTTGGTGAACAGCGGGTCGCGGACGGCCTCGGCCAGGTTGTCGAGCCCGACCACCTGGGGGTTCGCCGCCGCGAGCCCGGTGAGCTGGTAGTTCGTGATGCCAATGTAGAGCGTCCACAGCGCCGGGAAGACCAGGAAGATCCCGATCAGGACCAGCGCCGGCGCGACGAACCCGACGGCGCGCCGGACGCCCAGGCCGGAGCTATCCAACGTTCTGCTCGCCGACCGCCTTCACCAACGCCTCTCTGTAGGACCGCGCGACGTCGTCAGCGCTCTTGCCGGACACCACGTCCGCGGTCGCCTGTTGCAGCGCGGCCGACACTTTGGGGTAGTCGGCGAGGCCCGGCCGGTACCGGGTGATCGGCAGGACCTTCTCGGCGATGAACGACAGCATCGGGTCGCCGCCGAGCACCTGGTCGTTCACGTCCTGGCGCTGGGTGAGCTGTGCGGTGCCGGCGAGCGACTCCTTGACGGCCTCTGCGGAGTTGAGGAACTGCATGAACTCCCAGGCCTGCCTGGGGTACTGGGTGTTCGGGTTGATCACGCGCACACCCCCGCCGGACATGCTCACGAAGTCCTGCCCGCCGACACCCGCCTTGGGCTCCTTGGCCGGGACCAGCGCCCAGCCGACGGCGGCGTCGCGGTCCGCCATCGCGGCCACGCCGTTCTTCGGTTCCACGACGGACCGCCAGAAGTAGTCGCTCTCCAGCAGGATGCCGATCCTGTTCTCGCTGAACAACGTGAACGAGCGCTGCCGGCCGTTGGCCTCCTGCTGCAGCACGGGATCGCCGAGCCCGCCGCCGTAGATCTTCTGGTAGAGCGTCAGGACGTCCTTGACCTGCGCCGAATCTCCTTGCCACTTCCCGTTCTCGTAGATCGGCCTGCCGGTGCCCACGAGTGCGGGCAGCACGCCCTGCATGGTCGTGGCCTCGCCCATCGCGCTGCCGGCGTTGAGCTGGATCGGCGTCACACCCTGGAGGGTCCTGAGCTTCGCCCCTGCGTCGAGCACGTCCTGCCACGACTTGGGCTGCCACTCCGCGGGCAACCCGGCCTGGGCGAACAGCTTCTTGTTGAAAAACAGCACGCGCCCGTCCGTGCCCATCGGCACGCCGTACCGCTTGCCGTCGAACTCGCCGAGCCCCTGCACGGCCTTGGGAATCTGGTTCCAGCCGTCCCAGCCGGTGTCGCCGACGACCTCGTCGAGTGGCTTGATCTGCCCGGCCTGCGCGAACTCTCCAAGCCAGATGCCGTCGATCTCGATGATGTCGCCACCACCGCCGGTCTTCAGGTCGAGCGCGACCTTGGTCTTGAAGTCCTCGTCGCCGGTGCCGTTCTGCTCGAACTTGATCGTCGCCGCGACGCCCTTGGCCTTCTGCATCTCCGTGAACTTCGGGATCACCCAGTTCTGGATCCAGTTCGCCCCGCGCGCGTTCTTCCCGCCCACCGCCGCGTTGGCGACGATCGTCAGCGTGATCTCCTTGGCGCCGGCGTTGCGCGCCTGATCACCGCTCTGCGTCTGCCCCAGACATCCCGCCAGCAGCCCGCACACCACCAGCAGCCCGAACCCCTTTGTTCGCCCCATCGGTCCAACTTGGCACTGGACCACGGCGGCCACAAGCTCTCAGCGCCGTCTCAGTGCGCAGCGGCGGGGAAGGCACCCGTCTGGCGCGGTGATCGGCGGTATGGTCCAGACCGATGTCTGTCGAGTTCGCGGTACTCGGTCCCCTGCAGGTCCGCGTGAACGGCAGGGAGCACCGGGTCGGCGGGTTCACCCGCCGGGCGACGCTGGGTCTCCTGCTGCTCAACGCGGGCCGCGTGGTGTCGATCAGCGAGCTCACGGCGGCGTTGTGGCCCGGCGGGCATCCGCCCACGGCACGCGGGATCCTGCTCAACGTCGTGTCGGCGTTGCGCAAGGCCGGGCTCGACATCGTCACCCGCAAGCCCGGCTACCTGCTGCGCGCGGAACCGGACCGCGTCGACCTGCACCGGTTCCGTGCCGCCCTCCACCGCGCTTCGGCCGCGCCGGGGCCCGAGCAGACCGCCGCGATCCTGCGGGACGCGCTGGCGTTGTGGCGCGGGCCCGTGCTCGCGGACCTGGTGGCGGACGGCGTCACGTGGCCGGCGCTGGTGGAGATCACACATCTTCGGGACGCGGCGGTGGAGGACAGGTTCGACGCCGAGCTGGCGTGCCGGCGTCACCGCGAGGTGATCGCGGAACTCGAGGCGCTGGTGAGCGATCACCCGTTGCGCGAACGCCTGCAGGGGCAGCTGATGCTCGCGCTCTACCGGTCCGGCAGGCAGGCCGACGCGCTCGCGGTCTTCCGTGCGGCGCGGGAACGCTTCGCCGCCGAGCTCGGCATCGATCCCGGGCCCGAACTGGCCGGGCTGGAACGGGCGATCCTCACCCAGGACCCGGCTCTCGCGGCCACCCCGTCCCTTACCCAGACCATGCTGGAGCGCAAGAAGGTCAGCGTCCTCGTCGTCCGGCTGGAGCTGCCGGGAGCGGACGAGGCCGCCGACGAACGGCTGGAAACCGCGGTCGCACAAGTGCTCAGGCACGTCGAGGACCTCGGTGGCACCACCGTCACGACGCTCGGTTCGACGGTCTGCGCGGTGTTCGGGGCGCCGGTCAACCGCGAGGACGACGCCGCACGGGCCGTGCGTGCCGCGTTCGAAATCACCGGCGATCATCCGGCGGCCGCCGCGGTGTCCACCGGGCCCGCGCTTGTCACGTCCGGCGATCGCGTCGAGGTCGGCGGCACGGTGCTCGACGCCGGTCTGAGATTGCTCGCCCAGACCGCGCAAGGCGACGTCAGGACGTGCCCCGTGACCGACCGGGCGCTCACACCGGCCGGGGACGACGCGCCGTTCGTGGGCCGCTCGCGCGAGATGGCCGTGCTCGTCGAGACATACGCGCAGGTCAGGGCGACGAGCCGGCCGAGGACGATCACGCTGGTCGGCGAGCCGGGCGTGGGCAAGAGCAGACTCGTCCGCGAGTTCGCCACGGGCCGCCGGACGCTCACCGGCCGCACGCCCCCGTTCGCACGCGACGACGTGTTCGCCCCGCTGGCGGAGATCGTGCGGAGCCACGCGCAGATCTTCGACACCGACGACGCCGCCGCGGTCACCGCCAAGATTCAAGCGATCAGCGACGATCCGTGGCTCGTCACGCAGCTCTGCGCGCTGGCCGGGGCCGGCCCGCAGGGCAGCGACGTGCTGATGGCGTGGCGCAGGCTGGTCGAGCACCTCGCGGAGGAACCGCTGGTGGTGATCGTCGAGGACGTGCACTGGGCCGACGGCCTGCTGCTCGGCTTCCTGCACGGACTGGCCGACACCGCGGACGACGTGCCGTTGCTGGTTCTCCTCACCGCACGCCCTGGGCCACCGGTCAGAGGTGAGTCGGTCGTGCTGGACGCACTGTCCGAAGAGGACACCGCGCAGCTGCTCGAAACCCTGATGGCCCGCCATGACGTGGTGGCGGACGTGCCGACACTGTTGCGACGGGCGGCAGGCAACCCGCTCTTCGCCGCCGAGTACGTCCGCATGCTCCGCGACGGTGCCCCGGACGCCCTGCCGGAGACGGTGCAGACCGTCATCGGCGCGCGGCTGGATTCGTTGCCCCAGCCGGAGAGGTCCGTGCTGCAGGACGCCGCGGTCCTCGGTCCGGCGGTCTGGCCGGGCGCGGTGGCGGTCGTCGCGGAACGGGACGCCGCCGAGATCGCGCGCAGCCTGGAGGTGCTGGCACAGCGGGACTTCCTCAAGCGCCAGACCAGCAGGGTCTTCGGCGAGGCCGAGTACGCCTTCAGCCACGTGCTGGTGCGCGACGTCGCCTACGACCGGGTTCCGCGTGGCACCAAGGCGATGAAGCACTACCACGCGGCCGAGTGGGTGCAGGCGCTGCCGCTGGAGCACGTTCCCCTGCTGGCGTACCACTTCCAGGAGGCGGTGTGGATCGCCGAGGCCTCCGGGAAACCGTGCGACATCATGGGCCGCAAGGCACGGACGGCCCTGACCGACGCGGGCCGCAGGGCCACCGCACTGGCCGCCAGGGACACCGCGATCCGGTGCTACCGAGCCGCGCTGGCCGTCTGCCCGCCCGGCCACCCCGACAAGGCCGGCCTGCTCACGTTGCTGGGATCGAGCCTGGCCTGGAGCGGCGAAGGGCTCGGGGAACTGACCGAAGCCGTCGAACTCCACTGCGGTGTCAAGAACTTCGCGGGCGCGGCGGAGGCCTCCCGGGCGTCCTGGCGCGCCACGTGGCACCAGGGCGACCACGCGGCCGCCGAACGGCACCTCGACCGCACGATCGAGTTCCTCGCGCTGGCCCGGCCGGACGAGCGGGTGTTCGGCGTGCAGGCGTACCTCGCGCACTCCCTCACGCTCGTGGACAGGCTGGACGACGCGGTCAGCGCCGCGCGGGAGGCGTTGCGAGGTACCACCGGCGTCGAACGAGCCATCGCGCTGGAAGCCCTGGGACTGGCCAGGGTCAAGCAGGGCGACCCGGACGGCATCGGTGACCTGCGCCAGGCCGTGACCGAGCGCAGGACGGCCGGCGTCTCGCCCAGCCTGTGCCTGTTCAACACGGGCACCGCCTACGCCGTGCTCGGCGACGCCAAGGCACGACTCGCGGTGAGAGCCGAGGCACGGGTGGCCGCTCAACGGCACGGCGACGACGACACGATCACCTGGCTCGACTCGTCCAGGTACCTGGACCTGTTCTGGGACGGCAGGTACGCGGAGGCCCTCCGGCACGTGGACGAGTCCATCGCCCGCTCCCCCGGCCAGTCCCACCTGCACGCCGCCCGCGGCCGCGTCCGGTTGCTGACCGGCGATCTCACCGGGGCCGCCGAGGATGCGGACCGGGCCCTGGAACTCGCGAGGAGCAAAGGCCATCCCGGCGAGTTGCAGCACCCGCTGACGCTGAAGGCCAGCATCGCGCTCCGGAACGGCGACCCGGCCGAGGTCAGCGAACTGCTCATCCTGCTGCGCGGCCGCCAGATCACCGGCCCGATCGGCGTCGGCCTGCCGATCGTCCTCTCCGCCGCGGGCCACGGCCCCGACTGCCTCGCCGAGGTGTCCTGGTCACGCTGGAAGGACGCCGCGGTCGCCTACCTCGGCGGGGACCGGCACGAAGCCGCCCGGATCTACCGGGAGATCGGCTCCGTGCCCGACGCCGACGATGAGTCGCTGGTTATCGGCCGGAAATAGCGTCCGGGTGTGCCCGCGATCCCGCGCTACTACCAGGCCAAGACCAGGCTGCTCGACCTGGTGAACGAGCTGCCCGACAACACCCCGTTCCCGCCGGAACGCGAGCTCTCGGACGTGTTCGGCATGTCCCGCACCACCATCCGCAAGGCGATGGACGAGCTCGTGCTGGAGGGCAGGCTCGTCCGCGGGGCCGGCCGGCAGGGCACCGCCGTCGCGCCCCGCAAGCAGGTCCACCAACTCAGTCTCGACGCGTTGGTGCAGGACCTCGCCGCCCGCGAACAGGTCACGGTCAGGACCATCGGCGCGCAGGACGTGATCAACGTCGAGTCGGTCCTCGTGCGCCGGGACGAACCGGTCGGCGTGCGGTCGACCTACCTGCGCGCGTCGCGGTTCCCCGGCTTCGCCGAGCGCTACGACGGCACGACCCCGCTGCGGCGGTTCCTCTCCGACGCCTACGGGATCCGGTTCGGCGAGCTGTGTCCCTGGTGCACCACCGCTCTCGCCACGCCCCGCGTCGCCGGACTGCTCGACGTCCGCCCCGCCACACCGGTGCTGTCGGTCGCGTGGCTCGACCACGACCTCCGCGGTGCGCCGGTCGAACGGTCGTGGGTCGTGCTGCGGGGCGACCGCGCGCACCTCACGGTGCAGGGCCTTCAGCTCAGCGCACCTGCTCGGCCTTGAACTGCATCCGCGGCGCCGCATAGAACTCCTGGGCCTGCACCAGCCGCAACTCGCGCTCACCGGAGCGGTAGGTCAGATCGATCAGGTCGAAGACACTGGACGCGGTGCGCTCCAGCGCCAGCGCCGCGTCCTTCGTCTGCACGTAGTGGGCGGTGAACAGCGCGGCCGTGACATCGCCGGACCCGTTGGCCTTGAACGGCAGATGCGGGGTGGTCACCAGCCACGCCCCGGCGCCGTCCACGACGAGCATCTCGATCGTGCCCTCCTCCCGGTCGAGCCGCTCGACGCTCGTGACCAGCACGGTCGACGGGCCCATCGCGCGGGCGAGATCGGCCGAGGCGAGCGTCGAGTCGATGCTCACCGGCTCGGTGCCGGTCAGGAACCCCAGTTCGAACTGGTTCGGGGTGATGATGTCGGCCACCGGCACGACCCGGTCGCGCAGCAGCACGGGGATCTCGGGAGCCACGAAACAGCCGGACTTGGCGTTGCCCATGACCGGGTCGCACGCGTAGAGCGCCGCCGGGTTCGCGGCCTTCACCCGGCGCACCGCGTCGATGATCACGTCGGCGATGCCCGCCCCGCCCTGGTAACCGGACAGCACGGCGTCGACCTGGGGGAAGATCCCGCGCTCCTCCACCCCGAGCAGGATCTCGGCCACGTCCGGCGGCGGGATGAGCGGCCCGCGCCAGGCGCCGTACCCGGTGTGGTTGGAGAAGTTGACCGTGGGGATCGGGACGACCTCGACCCCGATGCGCTGCAGCGGGAACACGGCCGCGGAATTCCCGACGTGGCCGTGAGCGACCACCGACTGGATGGACAGAACCTTCATTTCCCCAGCCTAGAGCGCCACTCCCCGCCCCGATCGTTGAACGTAGTGTGATCGGGTGGCCGACCGACGCACAGTCCTGAAAACCTTCGCCCTGCTCCCGCTCGCCGGATGCGCTGCCCCGCAGGCGCCGGCTCCGATCAGTACGGCACCACCGGCCACGACGACCAGCGCGGCGCCCGTGCGGCACGACGCGTTGTCCGAACTGGAGAAGAAGTTCGACGCACGGCTGGGCGTCTACGCGATGAGCGACAACGGCAGCACGATCGAGCACCGGGCGGACGAACGGTTCGCGTTCTGCTCGACGTTCAAGGGCCTTGCCGCGGCGGCCGTGCTGCACCGCAACCCGATGTCTCATTTGGACACCGTCGTCACGTACACCGAAGCCGACCTCATGAAGAGTTCGGCCATCACGAGGCAGAACGTCCGAACGGGCATGAAGCTGCGCGACCTGTGCGACGCAGCGGTCCGGTACAGCGACGGCACGGCGGGCAACCTGCTGCTGCGCGACCTCGGCGGCCCGGCGGAGCTCACGAAGTACCTGCGCGAACTCGGCGACACCGAGACCCGCATGGACCGCGTCGAGCCCGCCATCACCTCCGCCACGCCCGGCGACCCGCGTGACACCGCCACCCCGCGCTCACTCGGCACCGACTACCAGCGGATCGTGCTCGGCGACGCCCTCGAACCGGCGAAGCGCGACTTCCTGACCGGTCTGCTGGAACGCTCGGTCACCGGGGCGAAACGCGTCCGGGCCGCAGTGCCCGCGGGCAGCAGGGTCGCGAACAAGACCGGCACCGGGGAGCACGGCACGGTCAACGACATCGCGGTCGTGTGGCCGCCGGGCCGGGAGCCGGTCCTGATCGCGATCATGTCCAGCAAGTCCGCCGCGGACGCCAAGTACGACGAGGCTCTCGTCGCCGAAGCCGCCGCCTACGTCGTCAGGACGCTCACCTGACGGTCGACACGTCCGCCCACACGGTCTTGGAGTCCGGGAACCGGTTGTGCCCCCACACCTGAGCCAGGCCGTTGACCAGCAACAAACCCCGCTGCCGGCGCCCGAGGAACCCCATCCGGCCGAGTTGCGGGAACCGGCCGGGCGTTCCGTCGTCGACCTCGACCCGCACCACCTCGCGCTCCGGCAGGCACAGAATGCGCGCGCGTCGCTGCGGGGCGGCGTGGTGGTAGGCGTTGCTCACGAGTTCCGTGGCCACGACCATCACGTCGACCACGACGTTCTCGTGCATTCCTCTCAGGAGACGACGAACCTCCGCACGCACGTTCGCGAGCGGTAGAACACCCTCCGGTAGGACGAGGTCCAGTCGTTCGGTGGACCGTCCTGCAATACCCATCAGCATCTCCCCGCACCCTGTTGATTCAAGGCACGAGCCTCGGTACCCCAGAACGCACAGAATAAAACCTGCCGGCCTTCCATCACGTCGCCCTGGGAAGAACGGCCCAGACCACGGTGCCACCGTGAGCCCTGTCCACCCCCCAGCGATCCGACAGCCGGGCCACCAGGACCAGGCCGTAGCCGCGCTGCGGGCGGGACACCTTGCGCAACGGCGGATGGGCACGGGCGTCGTGCGCGATCTCGATGCGGATCTTGTGCGGTTCCACCACGACGCGCAGGAACGACGGTTCCGACGTGTACCGGTAGGCGTTGCTGACCAGCTCGTTCACCACCAGCAACACATCGGCGACGGCGTCGGTGTCCTCGCCCGTCAACTCCAGCCGTACCCAGCGGCGGACGGCCGCGAGTGACGGCCGGTGCCTGCCCAGGGGCAGATCCGCCGCCTCACCCGTCCTGGCTGCCTGGTCGCGAGCCAAACCGCTCCTCGGTCAGTTGATCAGTTCGGCCGCGGGTTACCCAGCTGCATCCGCCGCCAAACCACTCGTTCATCAACTTGATCTACCCTCGGTCCTGAGACTGCCGGACTGATCGACACAGCCACTACGCTGCGCACGTGACGCGTTACCTAAGCGTGCTCGTGCTGGCACTGCTCGCAGCGACGGCCATGGCCGTCCCCGCGCAGGCCCACGCCGAGCTCAAGAGCAGCAATCCGGCGTCCGGCGCGGCCCTGGCGGCTCCGCCCGAGCAGATCGAGCTGGTGTTCAGCGAGGCCGTCCAGCTGCCGGACGGGGACGCGGTCACCGTCACGGGGGCCGACGGCACCACGCTGCCGGTCACCCAGGTACACGCCGTCGACAGGACGATCACGGCGAAGATCGACACCGCCGCGGCCAAGTCCGGCGCGCACACGATCGCATGGTCGGCCAGGTCCGACGACGGCGACACCGTCAACGGCACGTTCAGCTTCACGATGACCGTCGTGGCGCAGTCCACGTCGGCCAGTGCCCCGCCGTCTGCGGTGACGCCGAGCGCGCCCGTGTCGAACGCTCCCCCGTCGACCACGTCCTCCGACTCCGGTGGCGTGCCGGTCTGGGTGTGGATCCTGGTCGGGCTAGCGGTCGTCGTCGGCGCGATCCTCCTGGTCCGCCGCAAGCCGGAGAGCCCGTAGCCGTTCGCCCAGGAGTTCGCGTTCGGCCGGGTGTTCGGCCCGGTCGAGTGCGGCCTCCAGTGCCGCCGCCGGGTCTTTCCCGAGCCGTTGCAGCAGGTCCGCGCGCACGGCGTGGAACAGGTGGTAGCGGTCGAGGTCGAGCGCGTCGACCTCCAGCAACGCCCGCTCCGGGCCTTCCGTCTCGGCCAGGGCGACGGCGCGGTGCAGGGCCACGACGGGGCTCGGCGTGATCGCCATCAGCTGGTCGTAGAGGGCGACGACCTGGTGCCAGTCGGCCGGCGGGTCGCTGTGCACGGCGTTGATCGCGGCCTGGAGCTGGTACGGGCCGGGCCGGTTCCAGCGCAGGCACCGGCGCACGAGGTCCTGGCCCTCCCGCACGAGATCCGCGTTCCACCGCGCCCTGTCCTGGTCCTGGAGCAGGACGATCCTGCCGTCGCGCAGCCGCGCCTCCCGGCGGGACGCGACGAGCAGCATCAACGCGAGCAGCCCCCACACCTCGGGCTCGTCCGGCATGAGCCCCGCGAGCACCCGGCCGAGCCGGATCGCCTCCTCCGCGAGTTCCGCCCGGTCGAGGTAGCCCTCGTTGAAGATCAGGTAGACGACGGCGAGCACGGCCTTCAGACGTTCGGGCAGGTCGGCGTCGCGCGGCACCCGGTACGGGATGCGGGCCGCGCGGATCTTGCCCTTCGCGCGCACGATCCGTTGCGCCATCGTGGGTTCCGGTACCAGGAACGCCTTGGCGATCTCCGCCGTCGTCAGGCCGCCGAGCAGTTTCAACGTCAGCGCGACCTGGGCCGGCAACGCGAGCGACGGGTGGCAGCAGGTGAAGATCAGCCGCAACCGGTCGTCGGGCACGTCCCCCACCTCCTGCTCTTCCGGTTCGTGGTGCAGCAGTGCCGCCTGCGCCTGCTTCTCGTGGCCCTTGGCTTCCCGGCGCAGCCGGTCGATCGCGCGGTTGCGGGCCGTCGTGATGATCCAACCGGCCGGAGCGGGCGGGATGCCGTCGACCGGCCACCGCAGCACCGCCGTGGCGAAGGCGTCCTGCACCGCCTCCTCGGCGAGGTCGATGTCGCCGAGCAGGCGGGTCAGAACGGACACCGCACGGCCGTACTGGGCCCGGAAGACGTCCTCGATCATCAGAACGCGACGGGCCTGATCTCGATCGACAACGGACTGAGCACGCCCGCGAGCCGGCGGCCCCACTCGAGTGCCTCGTCGAGGTCGGCGGCCTGGATGATCGTGAAGCCGCCGATGTGCTCCTTGCCCTCGGCGAACGGCCCGTCCGTCATCAGCACGTCGCCGTCCTTCGCCCTGAGCACGGTCGCGGTCGACGGCGGGTGCAGGCCGGCGGCGAACACCCAGACGCCCTTGGCCTGCATCTCCTCGTTCAGCGCGCCGAGATTCGCCATGATCGGTTCGAGCACCTCGGGCGGCGGGGTCTCACCGTCTGGCTGGTAGATGCTGAGCAGGTACTTCTGCGTCATGGTGGTCTCCTTTCACCCTTTGTACGAACGGGACAGGCCCGTTTCGACGACCATGGCGACATGATCCCGTTGATCCTCCCGCTCGACGACCCGCGAGCCGTGCTGGCCGTGGCCGGCGGCAAGGGCGAGTCGCTGGCAAGGCTCATCCGGGCAGGCCTGCCGGTGCCCGCCGGATTCCACCTCACGACCCGCGCCTACCGCGAGCGGTCGATGGAGGGCGTCCTGGAGGCGTTCCGCGAGCTCGGCGGACCCGTGGCGGTGCGGTCGTCGGCGACCGCGGAGGACCTGCCGGGGCTGTCGTTCGCGGGCCAGCACGACACCGTGCTGAACGTGTCCGAGGACGGGCTGTTCGACGCGGTCCTGCGGTGCTGGGACTCGCTGTGCTCCGAACGCGCCGTCGCCTACCGCGAGCACAACGGGATCACCTCGGCCGAGATGGCGGTCGTCGTGCAACGGATGGTGCCCGCGGAGATCTCCGGCGTGCTGTTCACCGCGGACCCCGTGACCGGGCGGGCCGAGCCGGTCGTCAACGCGGTCCGCGGGCTCGGTGAGGCACTCGTCAGCGGAACAGAGAACCCGGCCGACGTCCTGTCCGGCGACCAGAAGGCGTCGCTGGTCGCCCTGGGTGCGCAGATCGAGGCCCTGTACGGCACGCCGATGGACATCGAGTGGGCGCTGGCCGGGGGCGAGTTCCAGATCCTGCAGGCGCGGCCGATCACGTCGTTGCGGGTCGAGTGGAACGACACGCTCGACGGCGACTACCTGTGGTCCAACGGCAACGTCGGCGAGGCGATCCCCGAGGTGATGACGCCGGTGACGTGGTCGCTGGTGAAGGTGCTGTCGGGCACGGCGATCGGGCCGCACCGGATCTCCGGCAACATCGGCGGCCGCTTCTACCTCAACATCAGCACCTTCACCGCGCTCGGCGCGGCCGTCGGCAGGGCCGGCGAGATGCTGCGCTCCGGCGAGGAGACGTTCGGGCGCATCCCGGCCGGCGTGACCGTGCCGCCGCTGCCGATGTCGCGGGCGGCGATCCTCGGCGCGGTGCTGCGGAGTGCGGGCGGGCCGTTGAAGCAGCAGATCCTGTACCGGACGCGGTTGCCGCGGCTGGTCCGCGACAACCCCGCGCGCTGCGCCGCCGCACGCGAGGCCGTCGCCGCCTGTGCCACGCCGGACGCGCTGCTCGCCCTGTGGCACAACGATCTCGACCAGCTGCTGCGGTTCGTCTGCCCGATCCTCGACGCCGGTGCGCGCATGATCGGGGGCGGGCCGGTGGCGTTGCGGCGCGAGCTCGTGGCGCTGGCCGGCGAGGAGGACGCCGCCACGTTGCTGACCGGGTTCCACGCGGGTGCCGGGCTGTCGAGTGTGGGGCCGCTGATCGGGCTGGCGCGGGTGCGCTCGGGAGAGCTGAGCTGGGAGGAGTACGCGGAGCAGTGGGGTCATCGGTCCCACGACGAGTTCGAGATCCACCAGGCGCGTCCCGCCGAGGACCCGGCGTGGATGAAGACGCAACTGGACGCGCTGGCGGATCCCGTCGCGTTGCTGGAGCGGCAGGCGGCGGCGCGGGCCGCTGCCTGGGACCGGCTGATGGCGGCGCATCCGCGGCGGGCGCAGCGGATCGAACGGCGGCTGGCGCGGATCGGGGCCGGGGCGCGGGCCCGGGAACAGGCACGTTCCGAGATGGTGCGCGCGTTCTGGGTGATGCGGGCGTTCGTGCTGCGAGCCGGGGAGCTGACATCGTCCGGCGACGACCTGTTCTTCCTGCCGATCGACGACGTGCTGCGCGTGCTGGGCGGCGAGACCTCGTTGCTGGACCGCGTTCCCGCTCAACGGCAGGCCTACGAGCGCTATCGCGCGCTGCCGCCCTATCCGGCCGTGATCCGCGGGCGGTTCGATCCGGAGTCCTGGGCCGCCTCACCGGACCGCCGCGCCGACCTCTACGACGCGACCTCGGACGTGCCGATGCCGTCGGACGTCACCGGGTTCCCCGGCTCGGCGGGCGTGGTCGAGGGAGTGGCCCGCGTGCTCGCCAGGATCGACGAGGGCGGGGCGCTGGAATCCGGCGAGATCCTGGTGACGTCGGTGACGAACGTCGGCTGGACGCCGTTGTTCACCCGTGCCGCGGCCGTCGTGACCGATGTCGGCGCGCCCTTGTCGCATGCGGCGATCGTGGCGCGGGAACTGGGCATCCCGGCGGTGGTGGGCTGCGGCAACGCGACGACCCGCATCGCCACTGGGGACGTCATCCGGGTCGACGGTGCTCGGGGCACCGTGCAGAAGGTGCGCTGAGCCCACCACCCGTCCGCCGTGGTGGGCCGTGGTCAGTTGTGCGCGAGCACGCCGTGCATCGAGACGAGCTGACGGCGCATGCGCTCCCGCACCAGGTCGATCACCTCGGTCACCGTGTCACCCTCCGCGTACGCCTGCACCTCGACCCACTTCAGGTCGAGCCGGGCATGCGCGTGGATCACGGACTTGTCCGAGGTCAGGTTGACCCACGCGAAGTCGACCCGGTCCGGCGCGTAGCGGTCCAGCGAGCCGATCCGAGCGGACGCGTAGGCCCTGGCCTGCTCGGGAATGGCCTCCGCGAGCGAGACCTGGATGTAGTCCATCGACACCTGCCTCCTCAAGGCCATGCGGCACCGCCACGTGGCCGGTTCGACGATACGAATCCGATCGCGACGCCGAACCAGGCGTTGGTCCCGACAGCACAGGGACTTTCTACCGAGAAGACGGTGCCACCACCCGACCCGGCGATGTCACCGGGATCAAGTCTTTGGTACCAAAGAGGAAACTCGCTGGTCCAGCTGCTCCTCGGTGGGCGAGCCGGTGAGCAGCTCCACGGAACCGTCGGTGCCCACGAACGCGAACGTCGGCTGCGCGGTGACGCCGAACCGCTTCCACACCGCGCCGTCCAGGTCCGCCAGGTGGGGGAAGGCGGACATCCTGTGGTCGCTTACGAACTTCCTCATCGCGTCGAGCTGGTCCTCCGCCGCGACACCGACGAACTGGACCTTGCCGTGCCGCTTGGCCAGCGCCTCGACCGTCTTCGCCTCGGCGTTGCATGCCGGGCACCACGGCGTCCAGAACCAGAGCACGGCGGGCTGGCCGACGAGCTTGTCGCCGCGGAACTCCGCGCCCTCCAGGGTCTTGGCGGTGAACTGGAACTTCTCGGGCGCCGGCGCCTTCTCCGCGCAGCCGGCGAGCAGCAGGATCCCTAGCAGCAGTCCGAGGACGCGCATTCGCTCCTCACCTCCTGTCCGGACGTACGGCCTTGCGCCGCATCCGGTTCAGCCACCGGGCAGAAGGAAGTCAGGCCTGCGTAGTCCAGGCGGCGATCTGGGCGCGCGACCGCACGCCCAGCACGGACTTGAGGTCACGCACGTCCGCCTCCACGGTCCGCAGCGACACGTGCAGCCCGTCCGCGATCTGCTTGTTCGTCAGGCCTTCCGCGACCATCGCGGCGACGCGCAGCAGCCGTTCGTCGCGCCACGAGAGCGCGGCCTCCTCCGGTTCCGCCTGCGGGCGCGGCGTCGTGACCGACACCCCCGGCAACGCGAACTGCCGGACGGATTCGAGCATCGTGAAGTCGGGTTCGAGCAGTGACCGCGACCGCAGCCGCTCCGCCATCGCCTGCCCGACGGTCCCCGGCGTCAGCGCAAACCTGTGCAGCGCGACCTTCTCGGCCTCGGTCAGCAACTCGTAGCCGCGGTCGAACGCGGCGTGCAGCGACCGATGGTGCGCCGGAGCGTCACGAGGTCCCGTGGTGAGGACGGCGAACCGGTCGTCCAGCCGTGCCACGATCTCCTCCAGCGTCAGCACGCGCACCAGCCGTGCCGCGAGTTCGAGCGCCAGCGGCAACCGGTCCAGCCGCGCGCACACGACGTCCAGCAGCGCGGCGTTCTCGTCGAACTCGCTGTCGAGCGCCACCGCCCGGTCGACGAACAACCGCTTCGCGTCGCGCGCGCCGAGCGGCTTCAGCCGGTACACCTGCTCCCCCGGCACGTGCAGCGGCTCGTGGCTGGTGGCCAGGACGCGAAGCGAGGGGTGCGCGGCGATGAGGTGCGCGCAGTCGGCCAGCACGTGCTCGCAGCCGTCCAGCACCAGCAGACCGGGCCGCGAAGCGTCGGCGAGCAGGTCCGGGACCGTGGTGACGTCCGCCAGTTCTGTCAGCAGGACGTGCTGCCGGTTCGCGATCACCTCGTGCACGAGCCGCGACTTGCCGACCCCGGGCGGCCCGGTGACGGTGACGATCCTGTTGCGCGCCAGCAGTGTGGTGAGCTCGGCCAGCTCGGTGGTGCGGCCGGCGAAGGTGTCGAGGCGTGGCGAGGCGGGGACTACGTCGCGGGCACGTTTGCGGTAGGCGCGCTGACGGCACGCGCCGGAGCAGTACTTGGCGGTGGTGGTCAGCTTGGTGCCGCACTCCTCACACGTCACGAGGAACCGCCAGGGCGCTGCGGGGCAGGCTCGCGCAGGGGTCCCCTTCGGCTTCGGGTCCCCCGCGTCCCACCGTAGCCAGCAGGTCTGACAGTGCGGCTCGTCGCGCCGTCTCCGCCGGCACTGCGGGCACGCCCACTTACCGCGCCCTCGCCGTCCGCGCCGCCAGCGGCTCCGGCACGCCCACTCACCGGGCCCTCGCCGTCCGCGCCGCCAGCTGGGTCCGCGAGCTCAATCCCAGCCGCGACAGCATCTGCGTCACGTGCGACCGCACGGTCGCGACCGAGATCCCCAGCCGCACCGCGATCTCGGTGTTGGTCAGCCCGTCCGCCACGAGATCGGCGATCTCCCGCTGTCGCGCGGTCAGCGGTCCGTCCTGCCGCGGCGTGCTCACGTACGCGAGCAGCCCGGCGTGGTCGAGCCGCTCCCCCAGCGACCAGGCCCGCGACGCCCGCCGTGGCCCGGCGGAGGACAGCGCCAGCTCGCGTGCGTCCGCCACCATGCGGTTCCAGGGCTCCTCCTGCCGTGAGCCCCGTGTCCGGCGGGTGGCGGCCGCGGCGGCCATCAGCACCACGGCGCGGTCGGCGTCGCCCCGGTGTGCCGCCACGATGCCCAGTCCTTCGAGCAGACCTGCTTCCGAGACGGCTGCGGGGGCTCCTACGCGCAGGGCGATCGTGAAGTGGTGCTCGGCCTGGTCGACGTCGTTCGCCGCCAGCGCGATCACCCCCGCGGTGTGCCGGGAGGCCATCAGGCGGAAGCCGTCCCGGACACCGAGCGACAGCGATTCCAGCGCGGCCGCGAGGGCGGCGGTCAGGTCGTTCAGGCGCATCAGGAGCCAGGCGTGGTTGTTCAGGAACGTCATCAGCAGTTCCGGGTCGCCCAGGAAGCGCGCCGCGGCCACCGACCGTTCGTTGGCGGTGTGGGCGCCGGCGAGGTCGGAGTTGATCCCTCGCGCGTAGCCCAGGGTGTTCCACCCGCGGGCCTCCCAGGCCGGCCGGCTCATGGCCGGGTGTGCGACGAGGGCCTCCGCGTACCGCAGCGCGGCCGCCTCGTCGCCGGTGAAGCCGGCTAACCACACCGCGCGGAAGAGCAGCAACTCCGCGTGGGACGTCAGCGGGCCGTGCGCCAGGGCGGTGGACGCCAGGCGCATCGCCTCGTTGTAGGAACGGTGCAGGTACCAGACGTGCACGATGCCCGCGACGAGCCACGTGTGGCGCGAATCGGTGCGCGGGACGCGCCCCACGGCCTGCAGCAGCTGGTGTTCCTGGCTCGCCAGCCACGTGTCCATCCCGGCCGTGACCACCGGGGCCGCCGAGATGGACTGGATGGTCCCGGTCAGCGAGTCGACCAGCAGGTCGAACGTCGCGTCCGTCTCGCCGTTCTCCTCCAGCCGCGCCAGGCCGAACAGGCGGATCGACTCGAGCATCCGGAACCGCGCGCCCGACAACGACGGCGAGCGCACCACCAAGGACTTGGCGCGCAACGAAGCCATCAGTTGCACGACGTCCACCCGGTCGCCGCACACCGCGGCGGCCAGGTTCAGGTCGAAGTCGCCGATCAGCGCGGAGAGCCTGCGAAACGCGGACTGTTCGGCCGGCGGCAGCAGGTCGTAGCTCCAGCCGATCACGGCGTCGAGCGTGCGGTGGCGGGCGGGCACGTCGGTGCGGGCCGCGGCGAGTTCGATCGCCAGCGGCAGGTGGTCCCGCACCGAGTCGGCGAGTTCCGGGGCACCGCCGCATTCCACGAACAACTGCCGCGCGTCGGCCGGAGACAGCGGGCCGACCTCGACGCACATCTCCCCGGCCAGGTCGAGGGGTTCGCGGCTGGTCACCAGGACGCGCAGACGCGGGCACGCGGCGAGCAGCTCCGCCACCGCCGAGGCGGCCTCGTGGATCAGGTGCTCGCAGTTGTCCAGCACCAGGACGCGGTGATCGGCCAGTGCGCGCCGCACGGTCTCGCGCAGCGGCGAACCGGGCTCCTCCCACACGTTCAGCGAGAACGCGATCACGTGCCACAGCAGGTCCGGCCGGCGCACGGGCTCCAGTTCGACGACGGCGTCGCCGAGGCTCAGTTCGGCCGCCAGCCTCGACTTCCCCGCCCCGCCGGGCCCGACGAGCGTCACCAGCCGGTGCCGCCGCAGCAGCCGTCGCACGGTGGTCAGTTCCCGCTCTCGTCCCACCAGACGAGTTCGCGAGTCCAGCGACCACCACATGCGCGCGATTCTAGAAGCGGAGGCAATGCGAACAATCGTCGCCCGAGAAATGCAATACCGCTCACAAACCGGTTTGAACTGCGCGAACACCGATTTCCACAGGCAGGAGCCCGTGTCCAGGTGAAGATGGCGGATGGTCATGTTGCTGACCTGCGGCGGTTGTCTCGTCCAGCTGAAGTTTGCGGTGGTGCAGATCTGTGAGCTGCGGTCCGCAAGGTAGCGCGGACGGATGCGGACGGCTGTCGTCCAGGGCTAGCTTGCGGATTCCTGGCCCTGGGTCGTCGATGTTGGCCAAGGGCCAGGGCGGGAACGAACCGTCTGTCGTGGTCGGGGAGGCCAGGGAATCGGCTCGATCGCGGTGTCCCAGAACGGTGAGGACACTGGCTGTGGGCGTTCGAACTGCTCGCCTGCGAGCGCGAGGGTGTCTCCTTCGATGCCGGGGAGCGCGCTGCCCAAGCGGGCGATTGGCGAGGGAGATGATCTCCTGGCGCCCTGATTGATCACTGGGCAGTATGGGAAACATGCCTGCCATTCCCGAGAGCTCCGCCGTCATCGCCGATGTGGCCGTGGAGAACGACTACGACGGCTTCGCCGAGGCGTACACGGCCGAGAACGAGACCAGCCTCCTCAACGCCTACTACGTCCGGCCCGCGATCGTGGACCTGGCCGGCGACGTGGCCGGTCGACGAATTCTCGACGCCGGCTGCGGTGCTGGTCCTGTGTCCGTGGCGCTACGTGATCGGGGAGCCGTCGTGAGCGGCTTCGACCGCAGCGCCAAGATGGTGGAGCTGGCCCGGCAGCGGCTCGGCGACGACGTGGACCTGCGGGTCGCCGACATAACGGGCCCGCTGCCGTACCCCGACGGCGCGTTCGACGACGCCGTCGCCGCTTTGGTGCTGCACTACCTGGAGGACTGGACCGCACCTCTGGCTGAGCTGCGGCGGGTGCTGAAGCCCGGTGGCCGGCTGATCGTGGTCGTCAACCACCCCATCCTCCTCAAGATGGTGCATCGCGAGACTGACTACTTCGCGACCACCAAGTGGTCCGACGAGTACAACTTCAACGGCCAGAAGGCCGTGCTCACCTACTGGCACCGGCCGCTGCACGCGATGACCGATGCCTTCACCGCAGCAGGCTTCCGCACCGCCGTCATCAGCGAGCCGCCTCCGGCGCCGGAAGCCCACGAACTCTTTCCCGACGAGATGGCGAGGTTCCCCTCCGGGGCCTTCCTGAGCTTCATGTTCTTCGTCCTGGAGGCCGCCTAACTACGGCGTGGCACATGGGTGGCCGCAAGGTCGCGGCATGCTTGCTGACCTTGAGGCTGCGTACAGGCGCTACAGGCCGTTGGCAAGGAACCAACGCGGTTGTTGAGAATGCGCCAACTTCAGGCAGAACGTGTGGCGGCCCGCAAACTAGCTCGGACGCCGTAGCAAGCACCGCAAACTTGCCCTGGACACCGCAATGTTCGGCTGGACAGGATAGCGGTCGGCCAGGTAGGTCCGGACGGCCGGTCCGAGTTGTCCGGACCTACCTGGCGGATGCGGCGCCCCTACGCGGTCACGGGCTCAGGCCGGACGCTGCCGCAACCGCCGGCTTGTCCAGGGGCGGCACCCAGGGCCTCCCCACAGTGGGTCCGACGCAGACGCTGTTGCCGCGATAGCAAGTGAAGTATTCGAGGCCGTCGTAGGGGTTTCCGCTGGTCATCCAGACATCGACCGAGTAGGCCCCGCCTTCGACGTTCGCGGTGAGGGCAAGGGACGCGGGTCCGGACCTGTTGGACCAGGTGCTGGAACTCTGCCAGTCCAGCCAGGTCCCTGACCACGCCTGCGCGTAGATCCGCCGGTCCCCGACGGCCTTGAAAGCTCCGTCGACACCGACCGACCGGTTGTAGAAGGTGACCGTGCCTTTGTAGTAGCTCGCTCCGACCTCGATCGAGAAGGTGCTGGTGGGGTAGGCGGCGGCGGTGGCAGGCGCCGCCGCCGCGAAGACCATCCCCGCCGCCGACGTCACCGCGGCCACGACCGCCCCGATCTTCCTTCTGCGGTTCTTTGCCTTCATCGTGTCTCTCAGCCTCACTGTGACGACCACTCCCAATTCTTCGAGTACGGGTGTTCGGCTAACACCACTCAACCCCGCGTGGACCTCGCGCCGGAAAGCATTCGAGCCAGTTCAAATCCGCCGCGACGACTGCTAGCGTCGGGGCAGTGCTCACGCTGCGTGTAGACGCCGACACGGTCGCCAGGACACGGTTGGCGCCTTCCCCGGCGTCGGAGTCCGTGGCGTGGCTGAAGCTCACCGCCGCGTCGGGACGGCACCCGGTGTTCGGAGATCCCGGACCACTCGCCCGCGCGTCTCTTGCCCATCCGGACGTCGCCCTGCTCGCGGACCTGTTGCCGCAGAACGGCGACACCTACACGCCCGATCTGCTCACCCCGCAGCCGGGAACGGACGCGCAGCGCCGAGACGTGCTCGACGAGCAGATCGCGCAGATCGAGGCGGCAGCGCAGGACGACCTCGAAACCCAGCTCTTCACCTACACGCGGACCCACTGGAGCAGGCCGCTGCGGCCCGCGACCCGCCGGATCGCGGAGTCGGGACGGATGCAGCGACGTCTCGCGAACGGTCTCGCCCGGTTCTGGCGGGATGCGCTCTCCGACGGTTGGCCTGAACTGCGCTCGATCATCGATCAGGACATCGCCCAGCGCGCGACGGCCATCGTCACCCATGGCGTCGGCCGGGCGCTTGGAGCACTCCACCCCGACATCGACTGGACCGGGGACGCGGTCACCCTCGCCACGTCGTGGGACGGCGACATCGACGTCACCGGCCGTGACCTGGTCTTCGCCCCCAGCGTGCTCGGCAGGCCCGACGTCGTCGTCCAGGTCGACACCCCCGGGAAGTTCGTCCTGTACTACCCCGCCCAGCGGATCGGCGCCGGTCGGGACCGCAGGTCCGGAAGCATCGAGCAGGTGGTCGGCAACGTCCGGGCGGCCCTGCTGGCCGATCTCGAAACCGCCCGGTCCACCGCGGAACTCGCCACCCGGATCGGATACACCCCGGGCACCGTCTCCTACCACCTCAGCGCACTGCACCGCGCACGTCTCGTCACCAAAGTCAGAGCCGGGCGCTACGTGATGTACCAGCGGACCGCACGGGCGGCAGGTCTGCTGGAAGAAGCACGCGGCTAGATGCCGCTCGCGTGCCAGGTCGTCGAAGTGCTGTCCCAGTCTCAGGAACCGGGTTCCCGCCGATCCGACGGCGGCGGAGGAGTCCGGATGGCGACGTCGATGCTGCCGCCCAGGAAGATCTCGCCGTGCAGGCCGTCGAGGGTGAACATGTCGGTGGGGGCGTGGCCGGTCAGCGCGCGGAAGTCGAGATTGAGGTGCGGCTGGTCGGTGTAACCGCAGGTCGCGGCGATGTCGGACCAGCGCGGCGGGTCCGGCTTGGTCATCAACCGGATCGCGTGGTGCAGCCGGGCGATCCGGGCCACAGTCTTGGGGGCCAGCCCGACCTGCTCACGGAACCGGGCGTGCAGGTGCGCACGCGTCCAGCCGACCTCGTCGGCGAGTGAGCTGATCGTGGTGCGCCCGGCGGCGGTGATCAACCGCTGCCAGGCGGCCTGCACCGGCAAGGCCAGCCTGGGACCGTCGAGCATCCACTCTGACAGCCGTTCGTCAAGCAGTCGGAACCGGGCGGTCCAGCCGCGGGCCTCGGCGAGCTGTTCGGTCAGCCGCCGGGCGCGGGCGCCGAGCAGGTCGATCAGGCCGACGCGGGTGTTGGCCAGTTCCCGCAACGGCATGCCGAACAACGCGTGGGCGCCCAGCGGGGTCAGTTCCACGGTCATGCCGCGTTCCCGACCGGCTTGCTCGAACACCATCGGCCGGTCACTGAGTCCGCTCACCGGTGACACCGCCGCTGATGGTGGTGGCATGCCGGCCTCGGCCGTGATCATTCGCCGGCTGGGGGTGTCGAGGTCGATGGCGACGGTGATCGAGCCCAGCGCGGCGACACGTCGCAGAATCGGCTGGGTGTGGGTGCGGTCCTGCCCCAGGTAGATCCCGACGTGCCGGGACAGCCTGGGGTGCGGCGGGCGCGCGACCAGGGGTGCGTTGTCGTAGTCGTGGGACACGGTTTCCTGGCGGTCCATGACCTCAACCCCCTGGAATGCCGGTTGCCACCCGTACGTCCACCTTACATTTTTCCAAGCCTGGGGCACGTGGCGATCAGTAGTTTCGGCAGGGCAACGCGTGACCGCGAAACCGTTGCCGGGGGACACACTCATTTATCGCACGAGAACTCTCCTGACTCAATCCGGACAATAGGGGGCCGTTTATGCGAACGCTTTCCAGGTTATTGGTCGGCCTTTTTTCGGTGTTGTTCCTTGCCGGCTTCAGCACCGTTCCCGCCTCAGCTGCCGAGACCGCTCGGGCCGAGACCTCGGTGACAATTCAGGCTCTGTGCCATCCGTGCAACGGATTCAGGTATCAGAACCCCGGTTCGAAGGCTGTCTACGTGGTGATCGACGGCCTCCGGCACTACGTCCCCGACCCTACGACCTACTTCAACCTGTGGGGCGGCTGGGATGGGCTGCGTCCTGACGGCAGCACCATCACCATCGGGGATTCATTGATTCATGGAGCATTCCTTGCCAAGGAAGTCGAAACAGGCAAGGTATATCTGGTCGGCCGCACCAAACGCTGGATCCCGAGCCCGACCGTGTTCAACCAGTACGCGTTCGACCCGTCCAAGATCCGCTCGATGAGCCGGGCAAGTCTGCCCGCGGCGGGACCCAACATCCCCGGACGGTGAATCGCCGGTTTCAGGATGTCTCCGGCACCTGACATCCGTTGATGACCGCCTTGCCGGGTGATCACCGTTGCCGCGGTGATCACCCGGCGAGGACGCGGTCGGGGCAGGGCGCGCCACACCAGCCGTCAGCCACGTCTTGTGTCGCCGCGATTACGCGCGGTATGGTCTAGACCTTCAATCGCCGCCGCGATGTAACGGGAGTACGCACACATCAAGGCAAAGGAAGACACATGAAGATTGGACGTAAGGTTACGGCCGCCATGGCCGGCGTTCTCGCTGCACCGTTGATCGTCGTGGCACTCCCCAGCGGCACGGCGTTCGCGCACGGCTACGTGAACTCGCCTCCGAGCCGTCAGGCGCAGTGCGCCGCCCGCACGATCTCCTGTGGCGCCATCCAGTACGAACCGCAGTCGGTCGAGGGCCCCAAGGGTCTGCAGAGCTGCCACGCCAACCTGTCGCAGTTCTCCGAGCTGAGCAACGACAACAAGGGGTGGAGGGTCACCAACACCGGCCGTTCGGTGACGTTCAACTGGACGTTCACCGCGCGGCACCGCACGCGTGACTACGACTATTTCGTCGACGGCCGCAAGGTCGCGACGTTCAGCGGCAATAACCAGCAGCCGCCGGCCAACGTGCAGCACACCGTGAACGTGGGTTCGGCCGGCAGGCACAAGATCCTGGCCGTGTGGAACATCGGTGACACGCCGATGGCGTTCTACTCCTGCATCGACATCAACGCGAGCTGATCACTCTCCGCGTGAGGTCCCCTTCCTCTCACGCAGCAGCTCGCCGACGTCGAACGGCATCAGGTTCAACGGCGGACCGGACAACGGTTTCCGCAGCGCGTCGAGGATCTCCGCGTTCATCCGCTCGATGATCGAGCGCGCCTCCTCGTCGGTCGCGGCCGCCAGGGCACGGGCCCTGGCGGTCTCGGCCTGCCTGCGCAGCACCAGGGAAGGGGGCAACCCTGCCGTGCCCTCTTCCTCCCGGACCTTCTTCCTGATCCGCCAGTCTTCTTCTGGGGCCTGTATCGAAGTCTGGTTCGATGAGAGTCGCGCTTGAGGCCCGGCTATCGCGGATCAGACTTCGATACAGGCCCCAGCGCCTCACCCGCGCCGGGCAACGGTTTGCCCGCGCTCGGCAGGTTGTCGAACTCGCCCCGCTCCTGGGCTTCGCGGATCTGCCTGTCGATCCACGACTCGAAGCCCATTCCGGGCGGTTTCCGTTGTGTCATGGGGAGAACCTCCTGACCGCGGCCCCGATCGCCTCTCCGAAGGCGGGGCTGCCCTTGTGGCCACTGTCGTCCACGAGGGTCAGCTCGGCGTCCGGCCACGCCTGCGCGAGAGCGTAGGCCGTGTCCGGCGTGCAGCTCATGTCCCTGCGGCCGTGGATCAGCGCGGCCGGGATGCCGGCCAGCTTGCCGGCGCCACCCAGCAGATCATCCACGAAACCGCCGCGCGAGTAGTAGTGCGCGATGATCCGCGCGAGCGCGATCACCTCGCCGGACGCACGGTCGGCGAACACGTCCGGCTTGCCGAAGTTCTCCAGCGACAGCACGGTGTCCTCCCACCGGCACCACTCCAGCGCCGCCTGCTCCCGGACGTCGTGATCCGGGCTCTCCATCAGGTCCGCGTACGCGCGGACGACGTCGGGCGCGCCACCGGCATGCGCGCTGAACCGGGCCCAGGCCTCCGGGAAGAACCGGGAAACACCCTGGTAGAGCCAATCCAGCTCGCGCTGCGACGACAGCGTGACCGCGATCAGGATCATCTCCGACACCCGCTCGGGATGCCGCTGGGCGTAGGCGACCGCGAGTGTCGTGCCCCAGGAACCGCCGTACAGCAACCACTTCTCGATGCCGAGGTGCTCACGGAGCTGCTCCATGTCCGCGATCAGGTGCTCGGTGGTGTTGACGCTCATGTCCGCGGCCGGGTCGCTCGCGTGGGGAGTGCTCTGGCCGCACCCGCGCTGATGGAAGATCACGATGCGGAACTTCGCCGCGTCGAGCGACTTCCGCGCGCCCTTCGCCGGGCCGCCGGGGCCGCCGTGGAGGAACACGGCGGGCTTGCCGCCGGGATCGCCGACGGTCTCCCAGTAGATCCGGTTGCCGTCGCCGACGTCGAGCATGCCCTGGTCGTAAGGCTCCATGAGAACGAGCGTACCGAGCTACACCGACAAGATCTTCCAGGTCAGTCCGGCGTCGTCCGACCGGTGGACCTCGGCGAACTCCTGGCCGGGCCCGCCGCGCACCAGCGTGGCGTGGCGCGGGTCCGAGAACGCCAGGTCCTCGAACGGTGGTCCACCCAGTGTGAGCGGCGTGTCCCACTTCGCGCCGGCACCGCGGTGCACGAACGACCAGTCGCGTCCGGTCGCGGCCACGAGCGCCGCCTCCGATGACACCGCGAAGCCCGTCGTGATGCCCTCGCGCGGCGGCACGCTGACGGTCTTGAACGGCCCACCGCCCACAGCCTGACGCAGTTCCTTCGTCATGTTCCCGAAGCCGGGATCGAAGCTGCACAACGCATAACGGTCGGCGCCGACCGTGCCGAGCCGGGTGGCCGAGAACTCCGTGCACGGCGCCGGTTCCTCCAGCCAGCCCGCCGGTGACCGCGTCCAGTACCGGTTCTCCACGCCGATCGTCGACAGTGAGACCTGACCGGGAGCGATCTCACCATGCGACTGACCCTTGACCTCGACGCCCGGCACCGGCTGCCACGAGCCGAACCACAGCTCGCGGTGGAACAGCCGCGACGACGTGCCGTCGTAGATCACCGCGAGGAAGCCGGAGTCGTCGAAGCCCAGCGCGCCAACGGTTCCCTTGATGCCGGACGGTTCCCAGCGCGTGCCACCGTTGCTGGTGACGAACAGCTGCTCGCCGTCGGTCACCATGCCCGCCGCGTCGTTCGCGAACAACACCCGCAGCCGGTCGGTCTCCGGCACGGACAGCGCCGGGGTCTTCACCCGCGTCCACGACGCGCCGCCGTCGAGCGTGCGGACGAGCTGCGGGCAGTTCGCGGTCTGGCACAGGGTGTCGAGGCCCAGGACGAAACCCCGGTCAGCGGACGTCCACGAGGTCGACGCGGGCACGACCCCGGTGCCCGCCCGCGCGACGGAGGCGGTCGATCCGGTCAGCAGCAACGAAACAGCAAGAACAGCAATGCGTTTCCCCCACATCGCCTTCTCCCCTCAAGAGGCTGCTTCCCACTCAACACCTCTCGCCCGTGCGGCGGCAACCACCCACAACGACACCAAAACCCCCGCGCCGCCCGCGATCACGAGAATCAGCTGCGGCCCCAGCACGTCGATGAGCAGACCACCGGCGATGTACGACACCGCGGCCGCCACGCCGATCCCGCCGTAGAAGTTGCCGAACACCCTGCCTGTCCGATCACCGGGCACGAGCCGCTGGATCAGCGTGCTGTGCGCGACGTCCATCGCCGCGATTCCCAGTCCGCGCACCGCTTGCAGCGCGAACGCGGACGCGACGCCCCACGCCAGGCCGGTGAACAGGTTGCCGGCACTGCTGATCAGGAACCCGGTGACGAGCAACGCGACCATGCTCCACCGCGCAGAACCCTTGGCCAGCAACGCATAGCCGATCAGCAGACCAATACCCACCGCGCCGAGCACGACACCGGCCACGCTCTCCGACTCACCGAAGACCCCCATGGTCAGCTGCAGCACGGCGACGTCGTCGATGGCGGTGCACGCGACGACCCCGCAGAAGCCGAGGAACATGATCCGCAGCGCCCGGTTGCGCCAGATCTCGCTCACCCCGGCCTTCACGTCGGTGAACACCGTCTCCCCCGGCTCGGCCGGCACCACGAGTTTCGGCAGGCGCAGCAACAGCAACGCCGACAGGCCGAACGAGACCGCGTCCACGAGCAGCACGCCACGGGTGTCCATGAACTGCAGCAGCACGGCGGCGAGGAACGGCCCGATGACGTCGGCGCTGTTGGATCCCAGGCCCAGCGCGGTGTTCGCCTGCGCGAGGTCCTTCGGGGCGACCAGGCTCGGCACCGCCGCTCGCGAGGCGGGGATGAAGACCTGCCCGATCACGGCCCGCACGCCCACCAGCGCGAGCAGGATCGGCAACGGCGGCAGCGTGAGCGCGATGACGGCCAGCAGCACGCCCTGCGCGACCTCGCAGACGATCATGACGGTGCGCCGGTCGAACCTGTCGCTGATGACGCCCGTCAGGGGGCTGAGCAACGACGGCGCGAAGTCGCCCACGAGCAGCAGCGCCGCCACCGCGATGGCTTTCCCCAGCACGGACTGCACGTGCACCATCAGTGTGACGAGACTGAGCGCGTCCCCCACAACAGAAACGACCCGTGCCGTGCTGAGCACGCGCAACGGGCCGTTTTCCTTCAGAAGCGTCAGCACATGGCTACTTTGCCAACACCTGGTCCAGCTGGTCAGCCAGTTTGTTCATGATGCCGGCGTAGGAGGAGTAGCTCAGCGGCGCGACCGCGTTCCACTCGACGAACCGGCCGGCCTGCACGGCGGGCAGGCCCTGGAAGACCGGGTGGCCCTCCTTCATCTGCTCCGGGGCGAGCACGTGCTGGCGGGTGTCCCACATGATCACGTGCTCTTTGTACGTGCCTGAGTTCTCCCACGACAGCGACTGGAAGTAGCCGCCACCCTCGGCGTCGGGCGTGTCCGGCGTGAGCATCGGCAGCCCGAGCTCCTTGACGTACCAGTCGAGGTCGGGGTTGCGGGCGGGCACGGCGACGTAGAGGAGCTTCGGGTCCGCGCCGATCACCTGGATCTTCTGCTTCGCGTCCGTCATCTTCCTGCCGATGGCCTTGAGCCTGTCGGCGGCCTTGGTGAACGCCTCCTCGTCGGCCTTCACCTTCGCGGAGTCGACGTCGGCGCCGAGCGCCTTCGCGAGCTCCTTGAAGCGCTTGATCCCGTCCGGCAGCTGGATCTTCGACTGGCCGATGCCGACGGTCGGGGCGACCTTGAGGACCTTCTCCTCGAACTCGGCGGTGAGGTGCCAGAGCCCGGAGACCTCGGGGTAGTAGCCGGCGACGACCAGGTCGGCGTTCAGCGCGGCGAACTTCTCGAAGTCGATCTCGCCGTAGCCAGGGCCGGTGACGTCGGTGACCTGGCTCGGGTCGATGCTGCCGGCCTCCGGGTCGGTCGTGCCGTCCGCGCGCTTGAGCGGGCCGAACGTGCCGACGACGTTGATGCCGTAGTCCT
Organism: Lentzea albidocapillata; assembly: GCF_000719115.1. GTDB lineage: Bacteria > Actinomycetota > Actinomycetes > Mycobacteriales > Pseudonocardiaceae > Lentzea > Lentzea albidocapillata. The sequence goes on from NZ_JOEA01000014.1 coordinate 382,650, forward strand.
TGAGTGCGCCCGCGGCGGACACCTGCGCGACGACGCGCTCCGGCCGTTTCGGCGCGGTGACCTCCTTACCGCGATCGTCCTTGAAGGACCACTGGCCACTTCCCTGCTCTGTGGGAGCGTTTCCACCGCACCCGGCCACTAGGCCGAGCAGCAGAACCGCGGCGACTGTCCTGCGCACCTGTCCACCTCCTGATTTAGGCTTGCCTAACCTATCAAGAGGGTTTGCGGACCAGGAATTCGCGGTAGGTGGCTCACCGTGCGGAATCACGCGGCGACTGCGCGTCGAAAGCCGGCGGCGCGTGTCGATTTCGCCGGCGCCGGTTCGACGTTCCAGCAGAAGGCAGGTTCCGGATCGGAGGGTCGCCATGATCGCCACGCTCATCGCAACACTGGTCGAAGAGGACCACGCCGAGGACGACGGCGTGCTGGCGCCCGACGACCGCCTGACCTGCCACGTGCACGGGAGGTGGATCCACCAGTGCGTCTCGTCGCCCGTGCACATCAACCCGGTCACGCGGCACCGCTGGTGCCGTGGCTGCGACTCGCCGCTGGGCGTCGTGGTCGACGAGCTCACCGGTGCCGTCGCGATGCGCTGCCCCCGCTGTGGGCGCGGGGGCAGCGCCGCCACCGCCCGCCTGATTGCCGCGTGCCGTGCCTCGATCGAGGCACGGCGGGCCGCCTGATCGGGTGAGGCCGCCCGATTTGCGACTTTTGGTCGTTAGGTTGCTCTTCGTGTCTTTTCCTTCACGCATCGCAACCGTCCTGGCCGCCACCGCGGGAGCCGCGCTGGTGACGGCCTTGCCCGCCCTCGCCGACGAGCTGGTGGACGTCGAGTTCGACGCACCCGTCCTCGTCGTCGAAGGACCGCTCGTCGACCTCGACTGAACCCCTGCACCCGTTCGGCCGTAGGCCTCCTCAGAAGCCGATTCCGACTCCTGAGGAGGCCGCGTGCCCGGCCGTGCTGCAAGGACTACCGCTTTGGCCGCCGTGATCGCCGCGACGGTGGTGTCGATGCCTTCGGCGCACGCGCAACCCGCCGACGACGCGCTGAAGGTCTACAACGACCTGACGCGGGAGGCGGAAAAGCTCAGCCAGGACCACCTCAAGGCGCAGGGCGACCTGTCGAGGGCGAACGGGATCGTGGTCGCCGCCACCGAGGCCGAGAAGAAGGCGCTGGCCGAGTCGGAGCAGTTCCGCGGCCAGGTCGACACGCTGACCGAGGCGACGTTCGAGGGAGCCCGGCTGGGCGACCTCTCGGCGTTCCTGACCTCGACGTCCCAGCAGGACTTCCTGGAACGCATGCAGGCGATGAACATCATCGCCGCCGACCAGAACGCGGCGGTGTCGCGGATGAACGCCACGCTGACCGAGGCGACGAAGGCCCGCACCGACGCGACCAACGCCGCGGCCGCCGCGGAGAAGCTCGCCGCGGACGTCTCCACCCGCAAGGTCGCCATGGAACAGCAGGTGTCCACCGCGCGGACGAAGTACCAGTCGTTGTCCGCGCCGCAGAAGCAGACCCTGGCCGCTCCCGGCCCCAAGGTCACCGTGAACGCGCCCGCGGGTGCGGCCGGCGCCGCGCTCACCTTCGCGCTGGGCGAGCAGGGCAAGCCGTACGTGTTCGGCTCGAACGGACCGAACTCGTGGGACTGCTCGTCGCTGATGCAGGCCGCCTACCGGGCCGCCGGGGTGTCCATTCCGCGCGTCACCTACGACCAGGCGAAGGTCGGCCGCGGCGTGGGTCGCGGCGAGGTCGCGCCGGGCGACCTCATCATCTATTACTCAGGACAGTCGCACGTGGCGATGGCCGTGGACGGCACCCGAGCGGTGCACGCGTCCACCGAGGGCGTGCCGGTGAAGATCGCGAACATCGACTCGATCGGGCCCATTTCGGTGATCCGCCGGGTTGTCGGGTGACGCGTCTCTCCCACCCCGCGATAAACCCACGTGGACGACTGTGAGAGCGTGCTGGCCGGTGAACTGATGGGCCCCGGTGCTAGACGAAGGCAAGGTCATTCCGTAACCTGTCCGAGACCTTCGGCCCAGCAGTTAACCCACTCGGGGCACACGCCAAGGTTGCCGCGTTACGCGCAGTAATTCTCGCGGAGCGGCTGCCAGGAAAAAGGAGGACCCGCGACGTGGTGTCGCAACCCTCACGCCGCATCGTGCGTGGAGCACTCGTGGCGACGGCAGCAGTTGTCGCCGCAGCACTGCCCACGGCACCGGCCACCGCACAGCCCAACGCCGCGGACGCGCTCAAGAAGTACAACGAGCTGTCCGAGCAGGCGTCCAAGCTCAACCAGGACCACCTCAAGGCTCAGGAAGACCTGAAGGCCAAGCAGGGCGAGCTGGACAAGGCCAAGGGCGACCTGGCCGGCGCTCAGCAGGCCGAGGAGTCCCTCCGCGGTCAGGTCGACCTCCTCACCGAGGCGACCAACTCCGGCGCGAACTTCAGCCAGATCTCCGCGCTGCTGGTGAGCGACTCGCAGCAGGACTTCCTCAACCGCATGTCGGCCATCAACATCCTCGCGGCCGACAACGCGGACGCACTGCAGAAGCTGACCGACGCCGTCAACGCGGCGGACGCGGCGACGAAGTCGGCCAACGAGGCGACCGAGACGTCGAAGAAGCTGCTCGCCGAGATGAGCCAGAAGAAGGCCGATCTCGACAAGCAGCTCGCCGAGGCGCAGACCCAGTACCGGTCGCTCAGCAACACGGTGAAGAACCAGCTGGCCGCGTCCGGCGACATGTCGAACATCAACGTCCCGGCGGGCACCGCGGGCCGTGCTCTGCAGTTCGCGCTCAACCAGCGTGGTCTGCCCTACGTCTACGGGTCGAACGGCCCGAACTCGTGGGACTGCTCGTCGCTGATCCAGGCCGCCTACCGCTCAGCAGGCGTGAGCATCGGCCGCACCAGTTACGCGCAGGCGGTCGCCGGTCGCCCGGTGAGCCGCAGCGAGGTCAAGGCCGGGGACATCCTGGTCTACTACTCGAGCCAGTCCCACGTGGCGATGGCGGTGGACGGCATTCGCGCCGTGCACGCGTCGACCGAGGGCGTGCCGGTGAAGATCGCCGACATCGACTCGATCGGCCCGATCTCGGGCATCCGCCGCATCGAGGGCTGATCTCCTTCTCGTGCTGAACGCCCCCTGCCTCCGGGCAGGGGGCGTTTTTCACTCCCTCGGGTGCACGTGCGCCGCTCACCCGGCGGCACGGTCGCGGCCTGACTAGGTTCCGCTTCGGGCGCCGCCGATTCGGGCGGTCGACATCGTCCGAAGTGGAGCTTCTTGTGGACACCTTGCAAGCCGGGCAGGAACTCACCCGCGGCCAGCAGCTGACCAGTGCCAACGGATACCTGCTGACCCTGCAGTCCGACGGCAACCTGGTCCTGTCTGAGAACACCGGCACGGTGTGGGCCAGCGGCACCGACGGCAAGGGCGCGGTGCGGGCCGCGCTGCAGGACGACGGCAACTTCGTGCTCTACACGAGCGACAACAACGCCGTGTGGTCCACCGGCACCCAGGGTAACCAGGGCGCGCGCCTGGTCCTGCAGGACGACAGGAACCTGGTCGTGTTCGGCAGTGACGGCGGCGCGAAGTGGGCCTCCAACACCAACACAGACTCGCCGCAGGCCTCCCCCGAGGCGGCCGCTCCCGCTCCGGTCGAGGAGGCGCCCGCCGCTCCGGCCGCTCCGGCCGTGCAGACCTACACCGTTGCGGGCGGCGACACGCTCTGGGCGATCGCCGAGCGCTTCTACGGCGACGGCAACCGCTACGGCGCGATCGCGTCCGCCAACGGCATCGCGAACCCGGACCTCATCCACCCCGGTCAGGTGCTGACCATCCCCTGATCCCGGGGCTGCCACGAACCGGGCCGGACACCTTCTTCACGGAGGGGGTCCGGCCCGGTTCGCATGTCGGGGAATCGCCGTTGATCCCGCCTGATCAGAATCTCAGCCGGACTGCTCCTGGCGCGCGATCGCGAAAGCCGGGTTGCCCTCGTCGTCCTGACGCACGTCGAGGACCTTGTCCTCCAGGTACTGGGCGGCCGCCGGTTCCAGGATGACCTTGGCGCCCGCTGGGGTCGCCACCACCTCGTCGCCGTCGGTGGCCTCGCTGAGTGACAGCTCCAGCGCCGCCTGACTGTTCTGCTCGGTGGCCAGGGCGAAACGCAGGCCGATGTCGTCGGTGGTGCCCTCTGACTGTGACGTCAGCTCGTTGATGACCTCCGCAGCCATCGGCGTGACTTCGAGCATGTCGGCCCCTTATATCGGAAACAAGAAACTCGTTCCGTGTTCCCGGCCTGGGCCGATTTCAATCATCGATCACCGAAGTCGCAGGTAGAACGCCCTTTTCTGGTCGGCCAGGCACCCTGCCGCCTCCTAGGCGACGCGGTGTGCCTGCCTCGACACCTCGTTCCGCACGTGCCCGCAGGACGAGCACACCCGCTGCACCGGGATCAGCTCGGCGACCAGCCGCCACGAGTCGGCGAACGACGGCACCTCCTGCCCCGGCACGAGCAGGCTGTCGAGCACCTCCTGCCGGCGCCGGCCCCTCTCGCGGCTGCGCTCCACCGGGTCGCGCCGGTGGGCGAGCGCACGCGTCTCCGCCTGCGCCTGGCGGCCCTGCGAGCTGAGGGCGCCGCCCCGGCGAGGGGCGTTCAGAGCGGCGTTGCGGCGGTTCACCCGGTACCACTCGCCGAGGGTGATGCCCGCCAGCGGCGGCTTGGCGAGGCCCGCGCCGTCCGCCGTCCAGGTGCGCAGGCGGGCCCGCAGGAACTCGTGCGCCACCTGCGCGCGGGAACGGGGGCGGCCCTGGCTGGTGCCGTCCGGCTTCTTGTCGATGGCCACGAGCAGGGCGTCGACGCTCCAGCCCGCCCTGAACCACGGCTCGAGCAGGCGCCGCACCCAGCGGCGGTCGGCGTCGGCCCACGAGGCGCGCACGCACAGGGACTCCACGGCGACGTCCACGTCGGAACCGGTGGACGGCACCACGCGGCCTGGCCAGCGGCTGGGTTCGATCTGCATCGGGAACTGACCTCCTCTAGCACGCACACGAACACCTGTTCGACATGCTGCCACGGGGGTCTGACAAAAAATGAACCTCCAGCCTCTGACCAGGGAGAACTCACCCGTTCAGCAGAGTCCGAACGATGCGGCGGCGTGGTCGTCCCGCACGCCGCGAAACCAGCGCTAACCTGCGGAAATGACCCACCACGAGCCCCACGACGAGGTCACCGGCGACCGGATGAACTGGCTGCGCGCGGGCGTTCTCGGCGCCAACGACGGCATCGTGTCGACCGCCAGCCTCGTGGTGGGCGTCGCGGGCGCCACCACGGACCGCGCCCAGATCCTCGTCGCGGGCCTCGCGGGTCTCTTCGCGGGCGCCATGTCCATGGCCAGCGGCGAGTACGTGTCCGTCAGCAGCCAGCGCGACGCCGAACGCGCCCTCCTCGCCCAGGAGCGCAGAGAGCTCCGGGACATGCCCGAACAGGAACTCGAAGAGCTCAAGGAGATCTACGAGGACAAGGGCCTCGACGAGCAGACCGCGGAGGAGGTCGCCAGGCAGCTCACCGAGCACGACGCGCTGGCCGCCCACGCCGAGGCCGAGCTGCACATCGACCCGGACGGGCTGACGAACCCGTGGGGCGCCGCCATCGCGAGCTTCGTCTCGTTCACCATCGGCGCGCTCCTCCCCCTCGCCGCGATCGCCCTGACCACGACCGGCCTGCGCGTGCCGATCACGGTCGCCGCCGCCGTCCTCACCCTCGCCCTGACGGGTTTCGTGAGCGCGAGGCTCAGCGGCGCCGGCAAACGACGGGCGGTCGTCCGCAACGTCGTGGGCGGGCTGATCGCCATGGGCGTCACGTACGCCATCGGCTCGCTGGCCGGCCAAAGCATCGGATAGCACCGAACTGGGTACTGGGAAGGATATGAGCGAAGAACGCGGCGCGTACATCCAGGAGAACTCCGACGACTTCGAGGGTCTGGACGAGGACAACCTCAAGCACGACCCGCTGGAGACCGAGCCGGAGGAAGGCTGGGCGGAGTCCACCAAGTACGGGATGACCGAGTACGAACAGGCGCACCCACGGCCGCTGGACGAGCGGCTCGCGGAAGAACGCGGCGATGTCGGCGAGACAGGTGCATGATCGAAACATGAGCCTCGGCATCCCGGAGAAGATCACAGCGTTGCTGTTCGACCTCGACGGCGTGCTCACCAGCACCGCCGTGCTGCACAGGCAGGCGTGGCGGCAGACGTTCGAGGCCATGGGCCAGCCGTTCAGCGAACAGGACTACCTGGCCTACGTGGACGGAAAGCCACGCTACGACGGTGTGCGCAGCTTCTTGGCGTCACGCGGCCTCACGCCGCTGGAGGACGAGGTCCGCCGCATCGGCGACCAGAAGAACGAGCTGGTCAACTCGATCATCGACGAACAGGGCATCACGCCGTACCCGGCCTCGGTCGACTACCTGAAGGCCGCCAGGGCAGCGGGCATGCCGATCGGCGTCGTCACGTCGTCCGCCAACGCCATGCGCGTCCTGCGGGCGGGCAACCTGCTGGACTACGTCGACGCACTGGTGGACGGCAACGTCATCACCGCGTCGAACCTGCGGGGCAAACCGGCACCGGACTCGTTCGTCGAGGGCGCCAGAAGACTCAGGACCGCACCCGGGAACGCCGCCGTCTTCGAGGACGCGCTGGCGGGCGTGCAGGCAGGTCGCGACGGCGGGTTCGGGTTCGTCGTCGGCGTCGACCGCGGCAACCAGGCGGAGGCGCTCAAGGCCGGCGGCGCCGACGTGGTGGTCGACGAGCTCGACGAGCTGCTGTCATGAGCTACGCCATCGAACCGTGGCAGCTGCGCTGGCAGGGCCTGTCCGTGGACCACCTGCACCAGACCGAGTCGACGTTCGCGTTGTCCAACGGCCACATCGGCATGCGCGGCAGCCTGGACGAGGGCGAGCCGAGGGGCCTGCCCGGCACCTACCTCAACGGCTTCTACGAAGAGCACCAGCTGCCGTACGGGGAGGGTGGCTACGGCTATCCGGAGGCGGGCCAGACCGTCGTCAACGTCACCGACGGCAAGATCATCCGGCTGCTGGTCGAGGACGAGCCGCTGGACATGCGCTACGGCAACGCCGTCGAGCACGAACGCACCCTCGACTTCCGCTCCGGCACGTTGCGCCGCCGCACGGTCTGGGAGTCACCGACGGGCAGGCGTGTGACCGTGCGCAGCGAACGGCTCGTGTCGTTCACGCAGCGCGCAGTGGCGGCCATCAGGTACGAAGTCGAGCCGATGGACGACCTGCAGCTCGTCGTCCAGTCCGACCTGCTGGCCAACGAGCCGACCAAGAGCCGCAGCAACGACCCGCGGGTCGCCGCCGCACTCGATTCCCCGCTGGTCAACGACTTCACGATGGCCGAGAAGACGCGGGCCGTGCTGTGCCACCACACCAGGGTGTCCGGCCTGCGCATGGCCGCCGCGATGGACCACGAGATCGACGTCGACGGCGTCGACATCCGCACGGAGATCCACGCCGAGGACGACCTGGCCCGGTTCACCGCGGCCGTCGACGTGCCCGCGGGCGGCTGCCTGAAGCTCACGAAGTACATCGCCTACGGCTGGTCCGGCCAGCGCTCGACGCCCGCGCTGCGAGCCCAGGTGGAGGCCGCGCTCGCCGGCGCCGGCCAGACGGGCTGGGAGGGGCTCCTCCAGGAGCAGAGGGTGTTCCTGGACGACTTCTGGGAAGTCGCGGACATCGAGATCGACGGCGACGACCAGCTGCAGCAGGCGATCAGGTTCGCGCTGTTCCATATCCTGCAGGCCGGGGCACGCGGCGAGTCCCGTGCCATCGCCGGCAAGGGCCTCACCGGACCGGGCTACGACGGCCACGCGTTCTGGGACACCGAGATGTTCGTGCTCCCGGTGCTCACCTACACGGTCCCGGACGCGGCCCGCGACGCCCTGCGCTGGCGTCACTCCACTTTGGACAAAGCCCGCGAGCGGGCGAAGGTGCTGGGGCTCAAGGGTGCCGCGTTCCCGTGGCGTTCGATCAACGGCGCCGAGTGCGGCGCGTACTGGCCGGCGGGCACGGCGGCGTTCCACGTCTCCGGCGACGTCGCGTACGCCACCCAGCAGTACCTGAACGCCACCGGGGACAGGGACTTCGATCGCTGCGAAGCCACCGAGATCCTCGTGGCAACAGCACGGCTGTGGTTGTCGCTGGGTCACCACGACCCGCACGACGGGTTCCGCATCGACGGCGTGACAGGCCCGGACGAGTACTCGGCGATCGTCGACAACAACGTCTACACCAACCTGATCGCCCAGCAGAACCTGTGGGCCGCCGCCGACGCCGCCGAGCGAAACCCTTGTGACGCCACGGAAGAAGAGATCGCGGCCTGGCGCAGGGCCGCGGACGCGATGTCGATTCCGTACGACGAGATGCTGCAGGTGCACCCGCAGGCGGACAACTTCACCAAGCACGCGGAGTGGGACTTCGAGAACACCCCGCAGGAGAAGTACCCACTGCTGCTGCACTTCCCGTACTTCGACCTGTACCGGCGCCAAGTGATCAAGCAGGCGGACCTGGTGCTCGCCATGCACGTGCGCGGTGACGCGTTCACCAAAGATGAGAAGGCGCGCAACTTCGCCTACTACGAGGCTCGCACGGTGCGTGACTCGTCGTTGTCGGCAGGTACGCAGGCGGTGCTGGCGGCCGAGGTCGGGCACCTCGGACTCGCGTACGACTACCTGGTCGAGGCCGCGTTCACCGATCTCCACGACCTGCACGACAATGTCACCAACGGCCTGCACATGGCCTCGCTGGCGGGTGCGTGGACGGCGCTGGTGGCCGGGTTCGGCGGCATGCGCGACCACGGCGGCGAGCTCACGTTCGCGCCACGGCTGCCGGACGACCTGACCCGCTTCTCGTTCCGGATGTCCTTCCGGGGCACGAGGATCTCGGTGGACGTGTGCGAGTCCGGGGCCACCTACCGGATCGTGGACGGCACCGAGCTGACCACGAGGCACCACGGCGAGCCGATCACGATCACCGCGGACGCTCCGGTGACCCTGCCGATCCCGAAGGCTCCCGACCTGGAGCGACCGAAGTCGCCGTTCGGCCGGGAGCCGCGCAGCCACTAGTGTGCTGCGCCGGAAATTCGCCTGCAAAAGCGTGCGAGTGACTCGAGGATCTCTTCGGCGGTCTTGGTCCAGAGGAACGGCCGGGGATGGGTGTTCCAGTCCGCGATCCAGGCCCGGACGTCCTTCTCGAGTGCTTGCACGCTCTTGTGGGCGCCGCGTTTGATCTTCTGCTCGGCCAGGAACCCGAACCAGCGTTCGACCTGGTTGATCCACGAGGATCCGGTCGGGGTGAAGTGCATGTGGAACCGGGGATGCTTGGCGAGCCAGGCCTTGATCGCCGCGGTCTTGTGCGTGCCGTAGTTGTCACAGACCAGATGCACGTCCAGCCCGGCGGGCACGGTCTTGTCGATCGTGATCAGGAACTTGCGGAACTCGGCGGCACGGTGCTGGCGGTGCAACTCGCCGATCACCGTGCCGTCAGCGACATTGAACGCGGCGAACAGGCTGGTGATGCCGTTGCGGACGTAGTCGTGCGTGCGGCGCTCGGGCATACCCGGCATCATCGGCAGCACCGGCTGCGAGCGGTCCAGCGCCTGCATCTGAGACTTCTCGTCCACGCACAGCACCACCGCCCGCTCGGGCGGATTGTGATACAGGCCAACAACATCCACGACCTTCTCCACGAACAACGGATCAGTGGAGAGCTTGAACGTCTCGGCACGATGAGGCTTGAGACCGAAATCGCGCCAGATCCGCCCGACGGTCGACTTGCTCAACCCGGTGCGCTCCGCCATCGACGTCCGAGACCAGTGCGTGGCGCCCCGCGGGACCTCCTCCAGCGTCGCCACGATCACCTCTTCGACTTGATCGACCGTGATCGACGGCGGCCGGCCCGGCCGTTGTTCATCGACCAGGCCGTCCAGCCGATCCCGCAGAAACCGCCTGCGCCACTTCGTCACCGTCGCCGGATGCACCCGCAGATCCTCGGCGATCCGCGTGCCCGGCACACCATCCGCACACGCCAGCACAATCCTGCACCTCTGCGCCAGCACCTGCGACGACTTCGCCCGCCGCGCCCACCGCTGCAACGTTTCCCGCTCCTGCTCGGTCAACGTCACCTCAGCAGGAGGACGTCCAATCCGCGCCATCACCCCACCATAGACTTACCCAGCGGATTTCAGGCGCAGGACACTAGTGGCGTGACCCAGAACGTCGGCTGGGTAATTCACGCTCAGCAGGACGCCTCGTCGTGCGTCTGACCGCGAATTCGCCCGGCAACGTTCTGGGCCACGCCACTAGCCGAGTCGGGAGACCTGGTAGTGCGCGATCAGGTCTCTCTTCACGAGCACACTGAGGTGGACGTTGAGCGTCGGACGGTCGATGAACGAGAAATCGACGTTCAGATAACCCAGAACGAGGTCATCGGCCAGCCGGCGCGTTTCCAGAACCTTGTACTCGGCTCTCAGCCCAATGGGCTGGGAATCGTAGTAGGCGGCGACCGCAGCCCTTCCCACGCTGTACGGGCGAAGCCCCTGGAAAATGGCGTCCTCGGTGAAGTTCGCGGCCACGCCCTCGGGGTCGTGCGCGTCCACGGCGGCCTTCCACCGGTCCATGACGGTCTCGATGATCATGTCAGTGCCCCGCGCTCTGGCCGCCGTCGACGTGCAGGACCTCGCCCGTGACGAACCCGGCCTGTTCCAGGAAGGTGATCGCGTCGACCACCTCGGAGATCTCACCGATGCGGCCGACGGGGTGCAGCCCGGCGAGCGCCTCGTGGGTCTCCGGGGCGTGCATCGGCGTCTTGATGATGCCGAGCGCGATCGTGTTGAAGCGGATGTTCCGCGCCGCGTACTCGACCGCCAGCGACCTGGTGACGGCGTTCAGACCGCCCTTGGTCAGCGACGCGAGGGCGGACGGCACCGCCGACAGCGCGTGGTCGACGAGGCTGGTGGACACGTTCACGACGTGGCCGCCGTTCGCCTCCATCGCCTTGACGGCGCTGCGCGTGACGTCGAAGAACCCGGTGAGGTTGGTGCCGGTGACGGCGGCGAAGTCCTCGTCGGTGTACTCGGTGAACGGCTTGGCGACGAAGATGCCGGCGTTGTTCACGAGCGAGTCGACCCGGCCGAACCGCGCCAGCGTCTCCCGCACGGCCCGAGCGCCCTCACCGGTCTTCGAGAGGTCGGCGCGGATCGCGAGCACCTCGGGGTCGTCCGAGTTCTCGATGGAACGCGAGACCGCGACAACCGAATAGCCGAGCTTGCGATAAGCGGGAACGAGTGCCGCGCCAATTCCCTGCGACGCTCCCGTGACGATTGCCACCTTGCTGGTCATTTTCCTGCTCGCTTTCGAAGGAGGAGTAGCGGATCTGACAGCCACAACCACCCGCGAACCGGCTTCATTTCACGGAATTGCGACCCCTTTCCTCCTTCGTGGAAGGCTCAGCCTCCCAGCGCACGGTAAGGGTCGTCCGAGGGCAGCCAGGCGCGGTCCAGACCGAGGTCGCCCACGTTCCGCACGATCGCGTCGGCCGCGGCGACGACGTCCGCGCGCTCCTCGTCCTCCCGGCGCACCAGCGACCAGGTCCACAGCACCTCGGGGTCGACGACGGGCCGTGCCACGAGATCCGGCGGCAACGGTGTGGTCTGCCCCTTCGGGGAGTTCAGCACCGGCGTCGTGCACACCCGCACGTGGTCGAAGAACGCCGGTCCGGTGATCGCGCCGTTGTGGATGCGCCGGACACGGCAGCCGGTGTCCTCGGCGAACTCCTCGGCGTAGTCGTTCCAGGACTGCCACGACGTCACGTCGTCGTCCACCAGCACCGCGATGTCCTTCGCCCTGACCGGGCTCGTGTCCGTGCCCACGGCCACCGCGTAGAGCCGGTCGGCGCCGAGCAGCTGCGCCTTCAGCCCGAGCTGCGCGGCCTCGGACTTGCGGATCCAGCACACGGCCAGGTCGAGGCTGCCGTCCGCCACCCGCGCCGCCTGCTGGTGCGACGGCACGACCCACGCGTCCACGTAGAGCTGCGCGACCCCGGCCGTGCGGGCGGTCAGGTCCGGCGGCAGCCAGTTCACGTACCCGATGCGCACCGGCCGCGACCCGGACAGCTGCCGTGCGTGCCGTTGCAGCTCGCCGGCCCGTTCCAGCAGCGCCCGCACCTCCGGCACCAGCGCGGCACCGGCGGACGTCAGCGCCACGGTGCGGCGGTCGCGGGCGAACAGCGGCACGCCGAGATCCCGTTCGAGCGCCTTGATCTGCTGCGACAACGACGGCCCCGCGATCAGCAGCCGAGCCGCCGCCCGGCCGAAGTGCAGCTCCTCGGCGACCGCGAGGAAGTACCTGAGTTGACGCAGTTCCACGCCGGACAGCATAGGAGGCCCTGGCTCATCGTCGAGATCACAGCTCCAGCACCACTTTCACGTCGCCGGGCCGCGACTCGAACGCCTCCGCGAAGGACTCCAGCGGCACCCGCCGAGTGATCATCGCCGACAGCCAGGCGTCGTCGGCACGGTCCAGCACGGCCGAAGCCTCCCGGTAGTGGCGCGGGTTCGAGTTGACCGTCCCGAACACGATCCCGTTGCGCAGCACCAGATCCCGGTTGATCTGCCCGACGTCGGCCGGCAGCACCTCGGTGGACGGCACCCCGGTCAGGCACACCAGATCCCGCCCGAGCAGCCGCGCGACCAGCGACGGTGCACCGGTCGCCTCGATCACGACCGGGCAGTCGGGCAACGTCCGGTGGTAGGTGGCGCCCAGCGACTCGACCAGCGCGGGCTTCGGGCCGTCCGCCGCCAGGTCGAACACGTGCACGTCCAGCCCCCGCTGCACCCCGATCAACGCCGCCAGCAGCCCGATCGGCCCGGCCCCGGTCACCAGCACGCTCTCGAACGGGTACAACGCCAGCCGGTCGAGCCGCTCCCACGCCTTGACCACGACGGAGGCAGGCTCGACCAGGACACCTGTCGCGGAGCTGACACCCACCGCATAAGCGGCAGGCACTGTCCACAAAGTGGAGCCGTAGCCGTCGAGTCCGGTGATGCCGCGCTCGGTGTACTGCCCGTTCCGGCACATGTCGAACTCCCCGCGCGCACACGCCACGCACGGCACCGGGTCCGGTCTGCGGACCACCCCGGCGACCAGTGAGCCCGGTTCGAACCCCGGACCGCTGATCACCCGGCCCAGGGACTCGTGCCCGATCACGAGAGTTCCGCCGACGCCGAACTCGCCGCGCACGATCTCGCGGTCCGTCCCGCAGATGCCGATCGCCACGCCCTCGACCAGCAGGTCCTCCGGTCCCGGCACCGGGTCGGGCAGTTCGGTCAGGGCCAGCGACCCGGCTCGTGCAAGATCCACCGTCAGTGCGCGCATGAAGACCATTCTTGACATATGAACAGCAACGCGCTGGTATGAGAGCGCTCTCACAGAACCCTGTCTCAGTGAGGAGATAGTCGATGCGCAAGCTCCTGCTGCTGGCGACATCGGCCCTACTTGGGCTGACAACGATGTCTGCACCGGTGCAAGCGGCTCCACCCAGCCAGCTCCCGCTCACCGTCACCAACAACTCGGGCCGCGGCGACGCGGTCCACCTGTACATCACCGGGATCATGAACGGCCGGCTCGGCTACCTGAACGGCAACGGCCAGTTCACGCCGTGGTCGGGCGGGGCGATCCCGCCCGTTCCCGCGCCGGACTTCTCGATCCCCGGCCCCGGCAACGGCGCCAGCAAGACCGTCCAGATCCCGATCAACTTCGCCGGCGGCCGGATCTACATGTCGTTCCGGGACAAGCTGAAGTTCAGCCTGGTCCCGAACGGTCTCGTGCAGCCGGCCCCGTGGGCGGGCGGCGACCCGAACCGCGACATCCTGTTCGACTGGAGCGAGTTCAGCTACGACGGCGGCGGTCTGTGGCTCAACAGCTCCCAGGTGGACATGTTCTCGGTCCCGCACGCGGTCGAGGCGACGTCCCAGGGCGGTGCCACGACGAAGAGGGGCCAGCTGGTCGCGAACGGGCGCAACCGCGTCTTCGACCAGCACCAGCAGCTCGGCGGCGACTGGGCGAAGCTGGCGTACAGCCGTTCCGACGGCACCCGGCTGCGCGTGCTGAACCCGAGCAAGGGCCTCGACGCGGGCCTGTTCTCCGGCTCGTACTTCCAGAACTACGTCAACAGCGTCTGGTCGACGTACCAGAACACGCCGCTGACCGTGGTCCCGTTCCAGCACGAGCCGAACCGCCGGTTCACCGGCCGCGTGAGCGGCGGGGTCATGCGGTTCACGAACACCTCGGGCCAGCAGGTCGCGGAGTTCCAGCAGCCGTCCACCCGGGACGTGCTCAACTGCGACGGCAGGCTCGCGGCGCCGAACAACGAGCTCGGCGCGATCTCGCGGTCGCTGTGCGCGGCGCTCAACCGGTCGACGCTCGGCTTCATCCACACCCAGCCGACGTACAACGCGAGCCAGTTCTACACCCGCGCGACCACGAACCACTTCTCGAAGATCGTGCACGCCAACATGACCGACGGACGGGCCTACGGGTTCGCGTTCGATGACGTCGGCGGGTTCGAGTCACTTGTCCACGAACCGAACCCGCGTTCGGCGAAAATCACGCTGACCGGATTTTAGGCCGAAGTATTCTTGCGTTTGATCGACTTTCACTCCACTGTGTGAGACGCCGTCGCCGCGGCTCTCACACAGTGGAGTCGTTGTGTGCGTACGGGTCTTGCTGGTCGAGGACGACGAGCGAATCCGGCAGGCTTTGGGCCTCGCCTTGTCCGATGAGGGTTTCTCTGTGGATCAGGCGGGTTCGGGCGAAGAGGCGTTACACCGTTTGGAGACGGAATCGTTCGACGTGGTGCTGGTCGACCTCACGTTGCCGGGCATGGACGGCCTGGAGGTCGTACGGACGCTCCGCACACGCGGTGACCTGCCGATCATCGTGGTGACGGCGCGCACCGACGCCCGTGACATGATCGCCGGACTGGAGGCGGGAGCGGACGACTACGTCACGAAACCGTTGATGGCAAGCGTTCTCGCCGCCCGCGTCCGCGCGTTGTTGCGCCGCCGCGGACCGGGCCGCGAATCCGTTCGGGTCGGGGCACTGGAAATCCGTCCGCAGGAAGGGCTCGTGCACCGGGCGGGTGAACGCGTTCACCTCACCAGGACGGAATTTCGGCTGTTGCTGGAACTCGCTGGTGCGGGCGGCCGAATCGTCACCAGGGAACAGTTGCTGCAGAAGGTCTGGGGATACGACTACTTCGGTGACACCCGACTGCTCGACGTGCACATAAGGCGCCTTCGCCGCAAGATCGAGGCGAACCCGGACGATCCGGAGCTGCTCCTCACCGTGCGCGGCAGCGGCTATCGGATCCGCTCGTGAAACTGACGTTGCGCTGCCGGGTCACCCTCTCGTTCGGTTTCGGCCTGCTGGTCGTCACGAGCGTGCTGGCGTTCGCCACCTGGAACCTCGCTTCCGGCTACATGCTGCGGCAACGGGAGGCGAGCGCGACGCGGCAGGCCGAGGTCAACGTACGACTGGTCGAGAGATCTCTCGCCTCACCCGGTCTCGACGAACTGCTGACCGGCCTCACCACCGGGCCCGACTCGTCGATCCTGGTGCTGAGCCACGACGGCCTGGTGAGGGCGGGCCGGGAGGTCGACCCGTCCCAGCTGCCGGCCGGGCTGGTGGAGCATCCACCGGGCACGGAGCGGATCACCGTGGACGGCCTGCCGATGCTCGCCGTCGCGCGGCCGGTGGCGGGCGACGCCGTCTACGTCGAGCTGTTCGGGTTGCAGCAGCTGAACCGGACGTTCGCGTTCCTGAGCGCGGTGCTGATCGCCGGCACGATCGCCTCGGCGCTGCTCGGGGCGGCGCTGGGCTCGTGGGCGTCGCGGCGGGCGCTGAAGCCGCTGGCGGAGCTGAACTCCGCGGCGGGCCGGATCGCCGGCGGCGATCTGCACGCCCGGCTGCCCGACCAGGACGACCCGGACCTCGCGGCGCTGGCGGCGAAGTTCAACTCGACGGCGCACGCGCTGGAGCAGAGAGCGTTGCGGGACGCCCGGTTCGCCTCGGACGTCTCGCACGAGCTGCGGTCGCCGCTGACGACGATGGTGAACGCGGGCGCGGTGCTGCGCCGGCGTCGTGACCACCTGCCGGGCACCGCCGGGACCGCGCTGGAACTGCTGACCTCGGAGGTCGACAGGTTCGCGCGGATGGTCGTGGACCTGCTGGAGATCTCGCGCGCCGACCAGACCGACGACTACGAGCCGGAAGAGCTCGACCTGAGCGCGTTGGTGCGCAACGTGATCGGCACCCGCTGGAGCGCGGTGCCGGTCGAGGCGGGCCCGGTGCGGGTGCTCGGTGACCGGAGGCGGCTGGACCGGGTCCTGGCCAACCTCGTGGAGAACGCCGAACGGCACGCGGGCGGCGCGATCTTCGTGGCGGTGAGCAGAGCGGGCGACAGGGCACGCGTCGAGGTCGAGGACGACGGTCCGGGTGTGCCGGAAGCGTTGCGGGAACAGATCTTCGAGCGGTTCACGCGGGGCAGGCCCGGCAGCCGGGGCGACGACTCCGGCAGCGGGCTCGGGCTAGCTCTGGTGCGTGAGCACGTGCAGCGCCACCACGGCCGCGTGTGGGTCGAGGACCGCTTCCCGCACGGCGCACGATTCGTGATGGAGTTGCCAGCTCTTACGAAGTCATGACGTGATGGGGTCTGGCGGCGCGCTACCCGGCGGTCCGGTCCTACGGTCGGTCCATGCGAGTACTCATCACTGGCGGGGCCGGGTTCATCGGGTCGCACGTCGCGGACGAGCTGACCTCCCAGGGCCATGAATGCGTGGTGCTCGACGCGTTGCTGCCCGAAGCGCACGGCGCCGTTCCTTCGCTGGAGCACGAACTTGTCGTCGGCGACGTGACCGACGCCGCCGTGCTGCGGCCGTTGCTGTCCACAGTGGACGCCGTGTGCCACCAGGCGGCGATGGTCGGGCACGGCGTGGATCCGTTCGACGCGCCTTCCTACGCGCGCCACAACGACCTGGGCACAGCGGTGCTGCTGGCCGAGATGCACCGGGCCGGGGTGTCGCGGCTGGTGCTGGCGTCGTCGATGGTCGTCTACGGCGAGGGGCGCTACCGGTGCCTCTCGCACGGAATCGTGCGGGCTGAACGGACCGCCGCCGACTTGGCTGCCGGCATGTACGAGCCGCGCTGCTTCTGCGGTGACTTCGTGGTGTCCGAACTGGTGCCGGAGAACGCTCCGCTGGAGCCACGCAGCACCTACGCGGCCACCAAGCTGGCGCAGGAGCACCTCGCGCTGGCGTGGGCCCGGCAGACCGGCGGCAGCGTGTGGGCTCTGCGGTACCACAACGTCTACGGCCCGCGGATGCCGCGCGACACCCCGTACGCCGGAGTGGCGTCGATCTTCCGGTCCGCGCTGCGGAACGGTGCCGCACCGCGGGTGATGGAGGACGGGCGGCAGCGGCGCGACTTCGTGCACGTCACCGACGTGGCTCGGGCCAACGCGCTGGCCCTGGCGTCCCCGCGCCCCGGTTTCGAGGCCGTCAACGTCTGCTCCGGCACCCCGCACACGATCGGTGACCTGGCGTTCGCGCTGGCCGACGCGTGTGACGGGCCGACGCCGGAGATCGTGGGCGGGGCTCGGCCGGGCGACGTCCGGCACGTCGTGGCGTCGCCCGCGAAGGCGTTGGACGTGCTGGGTTTCGAGGCCAGGGTCGGGTTCGAGGAAGGTGTGCGGGAGTTCGCCTTCGCGTCGCAGCGCGAGCCGGTCACCAGTTCGTGAGCACCAGGTGGTTCACCGCCAGGGCCGTGACGGCCTGGGCGGTGAGCCACCGCTTGTCCAGCCTCGCCGTGCCGGCGAGCAGCCAGACCGCGAACGGCAGCCAGATCCGCTCGGTCTCGGCCTTGCTCAGGCCGGAGAGGTCCGCCGCCAGGATCGCGATGCCTGCGGCGATGACCCACTTGTCCCTGCGCAGCCCCTTGATCCCGGCCGGGCCGATCACCAGCGCGAGTGCCGCGAGGTTCGCCCACGCCCAGTACCAGTACGGCCTGGTGTCGCCGATCCCCTGGTAGTAGCGGAGTTTCACGAGCTCGTAGCCGTCGAGCCACCAGAACCCGCTGATCGCGAACGCCGCCACTACCGCGAGCGCGCCCGCGACGGCCCAGCCGATCCTCCGGCCGACCGCGACGATCGCGAGCGGCGCCAGCAACACCAGGCCGTAGGACAGGAACAGGCACCAGCCGAGCACGATGCCGCCCAGCAACGGCCACCGGGTGAGCAGGTAGATGCCGACGGCCGCCACCCCCATGAACATCCCGTCCGCGGACGCCCCCACCCACACCGCGCCGGGGAACAGGACGAGGAACGGCAGCACCGCGTTGGAGCCGATGGCCTTGGGAATCGCCACGACGGCAAGCGATCCGACGAGGACGCAGAAGATCGACGCCGCCGCTCCCCCGCCGAGACCGATGCGGTCGAGCGCGACGAACGTGAGCAGCGCGCCCGGCGGGTGCCCGGAGACGTGCGTGGTCCACGAGTCGGGCTGGAAGTCCGGGATGCGCGCGGCGAAACCGCGCAGCATCGCGGGAATGTCGGTGACGCCCGGAACCTCGTGCAGGTACTCGTCCTCGGTCGTCAGCCTGGTGACGAACCGGGTCCAGCCGTCGACCATCGCCAGCGAGAACGTCCACGCCGTCGCGGCCATGTAGGCGATCGGCAGCGCGAACCGATGGTGCGCCAACTCCGGTCCCTTGGCGACGACGAGAAACGCGATCAGGACCGCGACGGGCGTGCCGGGGCCCACGTGCGGCTGCCAGTCACCGAAGAGCGGCGCGGCGGCGGCGAATAGGACGCCGGGGTCGTTGCCGTTGACGACGACCCCGGTGATGATGGCGGCAGCGACGAGCAGCCCTGCGATGACCAGACGCACCGCGCCCAACCTAGGGGGTCGGCCGGGTGCCCGCGGACCTCGCAAGACAATCGTAAGAACTCTTTGGTGCGTCACAATTCCGTAAGCACCACAACACTTTCCCATGGTCCAGGCTGGACGCATGGATGTCGTGTTGCCCTGCCTGGACGAGGCCGCCGCACTGCCCGCGGTCCTCGCCTCCCTGCCGGCCGGTTACCGCGCGATCGTCGTGGACAACGGGTCTTCCGACGGCTCGCCCGAGGTGGCTGCCGCGTACGGCGCTCTGGTCGTGCACGAGTCGAAGCGCGGCTACGGCGCCGCCATACACACCGGTCTGCTCGCGGCCACCTCCGGTCTCGTGGCGTTCGCCGACGCGGACGGTTCACTGGACCTGGCCGAACTACCCGCGATGGCCGCGCTCCTGGCCGATGCCGACCTCGTGGTCGGCCGGCGAAGGCCCGTGCACGCCGGAGTGTGGCCGTGGCACGCACGTGCGGGTAACGCCGTGATCGCGTCCCTGTTGCGGCGCAGGGGTTTGGACGTGCACGACATCGCACCGCTGCGCGTGTGCCGGCGGGAGGCGTTGCTGGCGCTGGACGTCCAGGACCGCGCGTTCGGCTATCCGCTGGAACTGCTGGTGCGCGCGGCGGAGGCGGACTGGCGGGTGCGCGAGGTCGACGTGGCCTATCGCGCCCGTGCGGCCGGCACTCGGTCGAAGGTCTCGGGCTCGGTGCGCGGCACGCTGCGGGCGGCACGGGACATGGCGGGGGTGCTGCGATGAGGTTCTGCCTGCTGATCATGGCGAAGTCGCCGGTGCCGGGCCAGGTCAAGACGCGGCTGTGCCCGCCGCTGTCGGCCGAGGAGGCTGCTGACGTGGCGGCGGCTTCGTTGCTGGACACGATCTCGGCCGCTCTGGACACCTCCGGCGCCGTGCCGGTGGTGGCGCTGGCCGGGATGGTGCGGCGTGAGGACGTCCGTGACGCTCTGGCCGAGTGCGTGGTGATCCCGCAGCGCGGTGTCTCGTTCGCCGAGCGGCTGGTGAACGCGCACGCCGACATCGCGCGGTTCCGGATGCCGGTGCTGCAGATCGGGATGGACACGCCGCAGGTCACGCCGTCGCTGCTGGAGTCGTGCGCCGAGTTCGGGGAGGCGGCGCTCGGGTTCGCGCTGGACGGCGGCTGGTGGGCGCTCGGTCTGCGGGATCCGTTGCGGGCCGAAGTGTTGCGGGACGTGCCGATGTCGCGCGCCGATACGGGAGCGCTGACGCTGGAGGCGTTGCACGGGCTGGAGGTGCGGCCGCTGCCGATGCTGTCCGATGTGGACACGATGGCGGACGCCCGCGCGGTGGCCCGGCTGGTGCCGGGCAGCCGGTTCGCGGCGGCGCTGACCCAGGCGGCGGTGGCGCGATGATGTTCGACCAGGCCCTGAAGGGTCATCCCGGCTGGCTCGACCTCCCCGGCACCACCTCGCGCGAACTCAGCGTCGCGCGCTGGCACGCCGACGCGGACGGCGGCGACTCCGTCCTCCTCGACGCCTGCACCGGCCCCACTCTCGACGTCGGCTGCGGCCCCGGCCGGCTCGTCGCCGCGCTACTGGCCCGCCGGGTCCGCGCGCTCGGCGTCGACGTGTCCCCGGAGGCGATCCGGCGCACCACCGAACGCGGCGGCATCGCGATCCGCCGCGACGTGTTCGACCTGCTGCCGGGCGAGGGCCGCTGGCAGCACGTCCTGCTCGCCGACGGCAACATCGGCATCGGCGGCGACCCGGCCGCACTCCTGCGCCGCGTCCGGAACCTGCTCAGGCCCAGCGGAACCGTCGTCGTCGAGGTCGAGCCACCCGGTGCGGGCCTGACGACCGGCCAGGCGCGGGTGCGGACCGAGGACACCCGCGGCCAGTGGTTCCCGTGGGCCTGGAGCGACGCGGAGTCCCTGACCACCGACGGTTTCTTCCTGCTGTGGCAGGCCGAACGCGCCGGGCGCTGGTTCGCGTGCTGGGAGCGACTGTGAAACTCCCCGTCTTCAGGGCCCCCGCCCACCACACGGGCGTGACCAGCCGGGTCGGCACGTGGCTCGGCATCACGTTCGGGCTGTGCTTCGTCACCGGGCTGCTCAGCCACGGCGCGCAGCACGACTGGGTGTGGCCGACCCGCCCGGTCGACCTCTACCGCGTCACCCAGGGCGTGCACGTGATCTCCGGGGTCGCCTCGATCCCGTTGCTGCTGGCCAAGTTGTGGAGCGTCTACCCGAAGCTGTTCGAACGTCCGCTGGTGAAGTCCGTGCCGCACGCCCTGGAGCGCGGCTCGATCCTCGTACTGATCGCGGCGTCGTTCTTCGAACTGGTCACCGGCCTGTTCAACGCGGCGCAGAACTACCCGTGGTCGTTCTACTTCCCCACCGCCCACTACGCCGTGGCGTGGATCGTGATCGGCGCCCTGCTGGTCCACATCGCCGTCAAGATCCCGCTGATCCGCCGCACGCTCGAACCGGCGTCGGAAGAGCGGACCATCCTGTCCCGCAGGGCTTTCCTGCGCACGACCGCGTTGACCACCGGCGTCGCCGTCGTGGCCACGGCGGGGGTGACGGTGCCGTGGCTGCGCAAGATCTCGGTGCTGGCGTGGCGGTCGGACGGCGACCTGCCGGTGAACCGGACCGCGCAGGCCGCGAACATCGTGGTACCGCAGGACTGGCGGCTGAAAGCAGGCGCGAAGAGCTACTCGCTGGCGGACCTCCAGGCGATGCCGCAGACCACCGTCGACCTGCCGATCGCGTGCGTCGAGGGCTGGAGCCAGAACGCGACCTGGACCGGCGTCCGCGTCTCCGAGCTGGTGGGACGCGGGGACGTGCGGGTCGAGTCGCTGGAGAAGGACGGGCTCTACCGCGCGAGCACACTGCCGGAGGCCTTCGCCCAGGATCCGCTGACCTTGCTGGCACTTCAGCTCGACGGCGAGGAGCTCAGCCTGGACCACGGATACCCGTGCCGGCTAATCGCGCCGAACCGGCCTGGTGTGTTGCAGACGAAGTGGGTCACGTCGCTGGAGGTGCGGTGAGAATCGCTCTGGGCATCCTCGGCGTGGCACTGGGAGCGTGGGGCGCCTGGCTGCTCCTCCCCCAGGTCACCGTCGAGCTCCTGATCTGGCTCGGCGGCGGCGTGGTCCTGCACGACCTCCTGATCGCCCCGCTCGTCGGTGCCGCCGGACTCGTGGTCAGACGCCCGTCCATCGGCATCGGCCTGACCGTCTCCGGCATCGTCACGCTCCTCGCGGTTCCGTTGCTGTGGCGCGAGGACAGCGGGCCGGTCAACCCAGGCCTGCACGACCGCGACTACCCCGCAGGAGTCGCGGTCGCACTGGGCGTGACCTGGGCCGCCGTCGTCCTATACGAGGTCGCGGCGCACCTTCAGCAGCGTCGCCGCACCAACGAAGAACACCACGTACCCGACGAGGAACAACGCCGCGGTGGTGCCGCTGAGGTCGGTCAGCACACCGGGAGCACCGGACCCGCCCACGGCACCGGCGAGGTTGCCGGCCGATCCGCCGGGCAGGACCCTGGTCAGCGACTCGACCGGTCCGAGCAGGGAACCCACGCCCCGCAACAGGTTCTCGGTGACGATCGCCCACATCAGCCCGAGGCCGACGGCCAGCGCGGGTCCCTTGGTGACGACGCCGAGGAACACGCCGAACGCCGTCCACATGGCGGCGATCAGCAGTGACGCACCCAGAGCCTGGAAGACACCGAGCCCCGGCAGACTCCAGTCCCAGCCTTCCAGCGACGCCACCGTGATGGACGCGCCGAGGTTCACGACGAACGTCAACGCCACCAACAGGACCACGACGATGCCGAGCGCGCCCAGCGTGCCGGCCATCGCCGAGACCCGGCGCGGGCCGGCCGTCAGGGTCGTCTTCCAGGTGCCCCAGCCATATCCGCTGCCGATGGCCAGCGCCGCCAGCACCAGGATGATCGCGCCGCCGAACATGGGCAGGCCGCGCACCACGGCCGCGCCGACGTTCTCCGGCTGCATCGCGCTGATCAGCTGCTGCTGGGACATCGACCGCGTGTTGGTGCCGCCGTTCAGGGCGAGGTAGTTGAACACGTAGCCGAACGTCAGCGTCATCACCAGCCAGACGCCGATCAGCACCCAGGTCGCCGGCCACTTCCACAGCCTCAGCAGCTCCGCCTTCACGCTGCCCATCACGCCGCTCCCGTCATCTCGAAGAAGACCTCTTCCAGCGTCCGGCGCAGCGGCCGGACCTCCTGCACGTCCACGTCGGCGTGCACCAGCGTGCGCACCAACGCCCCCGCGTCCGTCTCCCGCACGTGCAGCACGTCGCCGTGCAGCGAACTGCCCTCGATCAGCACGTGCGCCTTCTCGATCGGGTCGGCCTTGATCACCAGGACCGTCTCGCCGCGCAGCTGCTCGACCGTGCTCTCGGCGACGAGCTTCCCGTTCGAGATCACGCCGACGCGGTCGCAGATCTCCTCGACCTCGCCGAGCAGGTGGCTCGACAGCAGCACCGTCTGGCCCTGCGCGGCCAGCGCCCGCACCAGGTCGCGCATGTCGGCCATGCCCGCCGGGTCGAGGCCGTTGGTCGGCTCGTCGAGGATCAGCAGCTCCGGCCGGCCGAGCAGTGCCGCGGCGACGCCGAGCCGTTGCTTCATGCCGAGCGAGTACCGGCGGAACTTCTCGGCGGCGGCACCCACCAGGTCGACCTGCTCCAGCGCGGCCTCGACGTGCGTCCTGTCCACGCCCCTGCGAGC
This sequence comes from Lentzea albidocapillata, assembly GCF_000719115.1. Classification (GTDB taxonomy): domain Bacteria; phylum Actinomycetota; class Actinomycetes; order Mycobacteriales; family Pseudonocardiaceae; genus Lentzea; species Lentzea albidocapillata. Next base: position 406,405 of record NZ_JOEA01000014.1, read on the forward strand.
GGCGTGCACGCGCAGGTTGTCGCGGCCGGACAGGTACGGGTAGAAGCCGGGCCCCTCGATCAGCGACCCGACCTTGAGCAACGCCCTGGGAGTGCCCGGCTTCTCGCCGAGGACCCTGGCAGATCCGCTGGTCGGCCTCACGAGCCCGAGCAGCATGCGGATCGTGGTCGTCTTGCCCGCGCCGTTGGGACCGAGGAACCCGTAGACCTCGCCCCGCCGCACGGACAGACTGACCTCGTCCACCACGGCGCGGTCGCCGTAGCGCTTCGTCAGCTTCTCCGTCGTCACGATCATGGGCTCAACTGTGGTCCCGCGGGACCTCTAAGGCGTCCGCTCCGGAGCGTCATGAAGATACGCACATCTGCGTACGTCCCCAGTCGTATGGTCGGCGGCATGCGGATCAAATGGCAGGACGGCGCGCTGGCCGTGGCGCTGCTCGTCTTCGGCATCGGGGGGACGCGGTTCGCCGCGCGCCTTCAAGGCGCGGAAACCCTCGACGCCCTCGCGTACGTGTTGATCGCCGTGGCCGCCGCGGGGCTGCTGTTCCGCTCGGTTCGTCCGCTGTGGACGGTCGGCATCACGACCGTCGCCATCGCGGTCTACCTGGCGCAGGGGTACCCGTTCGGACCGGTCCTGCTGAGCGGCGTCGCGGCGATGTACGCCGTGGCCGTGTACGCGCGCGTCGAACTGGCAGCCGCGTCCGCGCTGGTCTACGCGCTGGCGATCCTGCCGTGGTGGAACGACTCGCTCACGTCGTGGATCACCTGGTCGGCGGGGTGGATCCTGCTGCCCGCCGCGGCGGGCGTGCTGATGAAGCTGCGCAAGAAGTCCGTTGTGGACGTTCGTGAGCGCACCGCGATCTCCGAACGGCTGCGGCTCGCCCAGGAGGTCCACGACGTCGTCGGCCACGGTCTCTCGGTGATCGCCATGCAGGCCGGAGTCGCGCTCTACGTGCTGGACAAGGATCCCGCGAAGGCGCGCGCCTCGCTGGAGGCGATCCGCGACACGTCCAAGGAGGCGCTGGACGGCCTGCGGTCCGAACTGGACACCCTGCGCGGCTCGGCTCCCCTGGCACCGGCGATCACGCTCGACGACATCCCGGCACTGGCGGCACGAATGCGCGAGGCAGGGCTCGAGGTGTCCGTCGAGGTCGCCGAGATCGAGCTGCCGGACACCTACCAGCTCGCGGTCTACCGGATCGTGCAGGAGTCGCTGACCAACGTCCTGCGCCACTCCTCCCCCGGCGTCACCGCGGCCGTTCGCGTGTATGCCGTGCGCAACGAGCTGGTCGTCCACGTGACCGACACCGGCACGCCCACCGTCTTCACCGAGGGCCACGGCATCACGGGCATGCGCTCACGGGCCGAAGCGCTCGGCGGCACGCTCGAAGCCGACGCATCGCACGGCTTCGCGGTGATCGCCCGGATACCGTTGCCGTCATGATTCGCGTGGTGGTGGCCGACGACCAGCCGCTGGTCCGGATGGGCCTGCGGACGTTGATCGAGACCGAGGACGGCGTCCAGCTCGCCGGCGAGGCCGCCGACGGACGCGAAGCCCTGTCGCTGATCCAGTCGGTGAAGCCCGACGTGGTGTTCCTCGACATCCGCATGCCGCTGATGGACGGCCTGGAGGTGTTGCGCCGCATCAGCGCCGACCCGGCGTGCGCCGAGGTCAGGATCATCATGCTCACGACGTTCGACCTCGACGAGTACGTGTTCGAGGCGCTGCGGACGGGCGCGTCCGGGTTCCTGGTGAAGGACTCCGACCCGACGGACCTCCTGCGCGCGGTGCACGTGGTGGCCGACGGCGGTTCGCTGCTCTCGCCGTCCGTCACCCGCCGGGTGATCGACCGGTTCGCGTCCGGGGCGTCGGCGCGGCCCGTGCCGCACCTGGACAGGCTGACCGAACGCGAGCGGGAGATCATGCGGCACGTGGCGTCCGGCGCGTCCAACGACGAGATCGCGGCGGTGCTGGTGATCTCGCCCGCGACGGTGCGCACGCACGTATCGCGGGCGATGGTGAAGCTGGGCGCACGTGATCGCGCCCAGCTCGTCGTGTTCGCCGTCCAGTCAGGCCTGACTTGATTCGAACGCGGCCTTGAGGCCTTGGGCGATCTCCGGCGGGATCGAGTCGTAGGCGCGCGGCGGCTGCGGGTCGTACTCGATCCCGACCTGCACGGCCTGCGCGACCATCTCACCGAACTCGGCCTCGACCAGCCGCAATGCCATGTCGATGCCCGCCGACACGCCCGCCCCGCTGACGACCTTGCCGTCGAACACCACGCGGTCGGTCGACACCTCGACACCACGCGTCTCCAGGTCCTCCCGCGCGGCCCAGTGCGTCGTGGCCTTCGAGACCAGCCCGGCCTCCGCGAGGAGCGTCGACCCCGTGCACACCGACGTCGTCCACTTCGTCGTCGGGTGGACGGCCTGCAGCCACTCGACGACGCCGCCGGAGTCCTTCAGCAGCTCGCGCCAGTGTCCGGAGCCCGGCACCACGACGATGTCGGTCGACCTCAGCGAGGAGAACGTGTCGGTCGGCAGCACGGTCAGTCCGTTGTCGGACGTCACCGGGTCGAGCGTCGCGGCGACGAACCTCGTCGTGACGACCGGCACGGAGCCGAGCACCTCGAACGGGCCGACGAAGTCGAGCGCCGTCATGTTCGGGTAGAGCACGAACGTGGCTTCCATCAGGCAACCCCAGTGGTCCGGAAACGGGCGCGGTAGCTGCCCGGCGACACGCCGAGCACGCGCAGGAAGGCCCTCCGCAGGGTCTCGGCCGAGCCGAACCCCGACTGGCGGGCGACGAGGTCGAGCGAGTCACCGCTGCTGGCCAGCCGGTCGGCGGCGGCCTCGACGCGGGCTCGTTCGACGTACTGCGCGGGCGAGACGCCCACGCTGCGGGAGAAGACCCTGGCGAAGTGCCGCACGCTCATCAGGGCCTTGCGGGCCATGACCGGCACCGTCCACTCCCGCGTCGGATCGGCGTGGATGTCGTCGAGCAACGCGCGCAGCGAGCCGTCCGGCACCGGCTTCGCGCGGGTGTGCACGCTGAACTGCGACTGGCCGCCCGAGCGTTGCAGGAAGACGACCAGGTACTGCGCGATCCTGCGGGCCAGCGCGGGCCCGTGGTCCTGCTCGACCATGGCCAGCGCCAGGTCGATGCCCGCCGTCACCCCTGCCGACGTGGCCACCTCGCCGTCGCACACGAAGATCGCGTCCGGCTCCACCTCGACGCCGCGGTCCTCCAGTTCGCCGGTGAACGCCCAGTGCGTCGTCGCCTTCTTGCCCTTCAGCAGCCCGGCCCCGGCCAGCACCACGGCGCCCGTGCAGACACCCGCGACGCGACGGGACCGCAGCGCCAGCCGCCGCAGGTTCGTCGTGAGCACCGCGTCGGACGCGGCCTCCTCGTACCCCCAGCCGCCGACCACGAGCAGCGTGTCGATCGGACGGTCCAGCGTGCTCAGATCGGCGCCCGCCTCGACGCGCACACCCGCGGTGGCGGTGAACGGTCCTCCCCCGAGCGTGGCGACGGTGATCTGGTAGCGCTGCTCGCCGTAGTTCGCCGCCTGGAACACCTCGATGGGCCCCGCCAGGTCCAGCAGTGCGGTGCGGTCGTAGCCGACCACGACTATCTCCCTCAGATTCCCCACACCTCCACTTTCCTCACCCCTGCCTGAGGCGGCAACGCCATATCGCCCTCGCATTCGGCCACCCACGTAAAGTGGTGCGCGATGCGCAGACTGCTCCTCCTCGCGGCAATCGGGCTGCTCACGATCGTCCTGGTCGTGAGCGACCACGTGTTCCCGCCACCCTCCGACCCGGACCGAGAGTCCAGGACCGCGGTCGTGGCACTGGGCGACAGCACGATGTCCGGCGAGGGCGCCGGCGCCTACGAGGCCGGGACCGACGGCGAGGACGGCGGCAACTGGTGCCACCGCTCACGCGAGGCCGAGATCATGAAGATCTCGTTCGAGGCCGACCAGAAGATCAACCTGGCATGCTCCGGCACGAACTCCGACAAGCTGCGCAACGAGCAGTTGCCCCGGCTGCGCGCGATCGCCGGGTCGAACCAGGTGGTCGCGATCGTCGTGGCCGTCGGCGCGAACGACGACCCGCGTTTCTCCGACATCCTCAACAAGTGCTTCGAGGCGTGGGGCAAGCGCACCGACTGCACGTCGTCCGTGGCGCCGGACTGGACCAAGCGCGTGCGGCGGATGATCCCGAAGGTCGAGGCCACGCTGAACGCCATCCGCCAGACCATGCGCGACTCCGGCTACCTCGACTCCTCCTACCAGCTCATCGTGCAGTCGTACGCGGCCCCCGTGTCACCGAAGATGCCCCAGTCGCTGCAGAACCTCTCCGGCTGCCCGCTGCGCAGCGCCGACCTGGAGTGGGTCGTCGAGGAGGCCGTGCCGGAGCTGTCGAACGGGCTGCGCGCCGCCGCGGGCAAGGTCAACGCGCGGTTCCTCGACCTGGCGCGAGCCGGCGAGGGCCACGAGGCGTGCGTGGGCGGGGACGAGCCGGAGACCGAGTGGTTCACGCGGCTGACGGTCGACTTCGACGGTCTGAAGGATGAGAGGCGCGCACCGCACGCGTTGCAGGAGTCGTTCCACCCCAACGCGCGCGGGCATGAGCAGATCGGCCGGTGCCTCACCGAGTTCCTGGCCTCGGACAAGCGCGACGGGGCGTGCGTGCCCCGGCTGGACGGCACGCTCGGCCTCAACACCGAGAGCTAGTGGCGCGACCCGGAACGTCGGCGAGGTAATCCACGCTCAGCAGGGCACCTCGCGGCGCCCTTCGCCTCGCTCGCCGACGACTTCTCTCGAGGAGACAGCGGACATGGTCGACCAGATGCAGATCGTCGAGCTGGACGACTCGACCGACGACCGCGGGTTCAGCTTCTCGCTGCTGCGGGAGCACCTGGGGTTGATCGACACGATCCGAGACGTGCACATCGCCGAGATCCGGCCAGGCGCGGTACGCGGCAACCATTATCACGCGCACCGGCGTGAGCTGATCGCCGTCGTCTTCACTGGCAGGTGGTCGGTCCACTGGGACACCGGTGAAGGCACGGAAGTGCACCAGCGGTCCTTCGAGGGACGTGGCGCCGTGGCCGTCGTGCCTCCCCGCGGCTGGTCGCACGCCGTCAGGAACGACGGCGACGACAGCATGTGGATCTACGCCGCGAGCGATGCCGCCTACGACCGGCACGACCCCGATCCGGTTGCCCGGGACGCGGTGCGCAGATTGGTCGTGCGGCCATGACCGATGTCTTTCGGACGTTCTGCCACATCAGCGAATACGGCGAGGCGGGATACGCGAACCTGCACCGGATGATCGCGACGAGCTCACCGCTCGTGCTCTGGGCACCGTCCAGCAAGCTGGTCGGCTCGCCGGGCTGCCGGGTGACCGAGCGGGAGTTCGTCGCGCTGGTCGAACGCGGCACGGTGCGGATCATCGGCAGGGAGTGGTGGCTGACCGACCGCGCGCGCCGCGACGACCACTCGTGGGACGGCGCCTCGTGGAGGCCGCTGATCGACGACGCGATCAAGGCAATCGCACGGCAGGACGCGAGCCTGCCGCGAAACGCGCGGCGCGTCGTCATCGCCGAGGAGGAGCGGGGAGACGCGTGGGGACGCGCGCACGTCGCGGAGAACCCCGTGCTGGCCACTCTCCTGCACGAGACGCTCCTGGCGCCGAACGCGGCACTGCACTTCCCGGTCGGTGTGGTCGAGAAGGCGAAGCGGTACTCCGAAGATCCAATCGGCCTCGCCGAGCACATCACGCGCGACGCCTACAACCACGACGCCGCCATCGCCCAGTCGGGGACCAGGACGCCCTTCCTGCTGGAGCGACGGGAAAGCCGGTTCAACGAGTTGCTGTGCTCGGTGCGCGACGCGTCGGACGTCGAGTTCCCGGCCGTGGTGCCCGCCGCCGAACTGTCCCGCTCCGACCTGGCCGAGCTCACCTCGGAGGTCCTCCAGGTGCTCGCGCACCTGGAGAACGGAGCCGGCAGCGGCGTCGGGAAGTTCGTGCGGGGAGACGGACATCAGCTGCTGGCCACGTGGATGAGGAACAGCTGCGAGTCGTTCGAGCGCACCAGTCCCACGAGCGTCCGCGGCGAGGTGATCGCCCGCCTGCAGCGGGAATTCGAGAGCGGCAGGCTCGAGAACAGCTGGCCGGAGATCTTCGGGACCCAGGACTCGATGGCCGGGTCGGTCGGAACCTCTGCGGGGATCATCGAGGCCGTCGCCTCCGAGCTGACCATCTGCGGTGCGGTGGGGCTGGCCGCCGGTACGTACTCGATCGGCAAGGGACTAGCCCAACGACTGGGCTACGCCGCCGTTCCCTACACCGGCCCGCAGTGGGCGTTCCTCTACGCGTTCGGCCGACGCGCTTCGGGACGCCGGCACGCGCGGCTGCAGCTCACCCTCGACAACCTCGGTTCCAGCGACTGATCAGACCCAGCGCTTCACTTCGTGCCGCGGCCAGCCGGGGTCGCCCGTGCGGGCGAACCTCGCCCAGGCCTCGGCGATGTCGCCGCGGAACATGTCCGGCACGTCCGCGCCGTGATGCGCCGGCGTGCGGGCGTAGACCGACCGGAACGCGCGCCCGTGCTCGTCGGCCAGCCGCATCGTCGGGCGCTGGAACAGTTCAGCGTCCTCGTCCGCGGTGTGGCAGACCATCAGGTCCACGTCGTACGGGCCTTCGAGCGGGCTGCGCGGCAGCGTGTCGCCGTCGATGATCGGCTGGTACAGCACGACTTCCGGGTCTGCCCGCCGCTGGACCTCGACGGCTTCGAGCGGCGTGAAGAACCTGCCGGCGAGGCTGTGCGCGATCGCCCGGTGGAACAGACCGGCAGCGGACGGCATGACCATCAGGCTCGCGACGGTCTGCGCGCCGGACGACTGGCCGGCCACGGTGACGTTCGCCGGATCTCCGCCGTAACGGGCGATGTTGCGCTGGATCCACCTCAGTGCCGAGACGACGTCGAGCAGTCCGCGGTTGTGCTGGATCCCTTCCAGGGCACCGTATCCGTCGGCCGCCAGCCGGTAGTCGCAGCTGACGAACACGATGCCGTGCGACGCGATGACGTCACCCGCGTACTCGGGCTGTGCCGACGATCCGACGGTGTTCGCGCCGCCGTGGACCCAGAGGAGCACCGGCGCTCCGGAGTCCGCTGCAGACCAGACGTTCAGCGTGTGCCGGTCGCCGAACGCGCCGGTCGGCTCGCCGTCGCAGTCCACCGGTGGGTGGAGGCGCAGCGGGCCGACCGGCGGTTCCGCATAGCGGATGCCGAGGTTCAGGCCGTCACCTGGTGCGAGACCGGCAGCACGCGCAGGTTCGCCGCCGCCCGTTCCAACTGGGAGAGCACGCTCGGCCGCAGTCCCGCGATCTCCTGGTCCGCGGCCGGTCCGGCGACCTCCTGCAGCAGCACCTGCTGCGGGTGGTCACCCTCGGCCTCGGCCACCGCGAGCACCCGGAAGGGCGTGCCGGGCGCGAAGACCACGCGTTCTTCGGTGGCCACGGCGACCCGGTCGGACACCTCGACCCGGCGGCCGGTGACCGACCAGATCAGGTACTCGGTGACGCCGTCGACGCGCTGGGACGGGTTCGCGATGGCGTCCAGCAGGCCGTGCTCGACCAGCACGTCACCGCTGCGGTAGCGCCTCGGCCCGGTCGGGCCGCTGACACCCCACACCGTCGCCACGCCGCTGTGCACGGGCAGGCGGTTCAGGCCCGAGACGATGCACGCGACGTACGGGCGCAGGCGGCCCAGACGTCCCATGCGGAGCGTCTCGACGACCATCTCCTCGTCCTGCGACACGCACGCCAGCAACGCCGTGAGGTCGGTGACCATGGCCTCGAACGCGGCCGGGTCCTCCTCCGCGTCCGGACGCTGGGAGAGCAGGCGGACGACCGTCGCCGCGTGCACGCCGTAGCGCTCACCGAGGGCACGGCGGACCGTGTCGCGTTCGGCGTCGGAGCTGCTGTGGTCCTGGGCGACCGTCTCGCGCTCGCCGTTGTCCTCCGGCGGGGCCTCCCACATGGCCAGTGGCTGCTGCGGGAGTGGGCCGTCGACGCGGAACCGCACCGGGGTGGAGTCCGGGTCGTCCGACGGGAACGCGGCCTCGTCCGGGTCGTCCGCCAGCGCGTGCGACGTCACGGTCGCCATCGCCGGACCGGCGCCCATGCTCGCGTACGCGGGCCGGTCCTGTTCGGGCTCGACCGGCGTGACGGCGGTGAAGAAGCCGGTGCCGTTGTCCGCCGGCTCACGCGTCGACAACGCGTGCGCCGCCGTGCTCGGAGCCACGGCGTGACTGCCGGACGGGGGCGGAGGCGGCGCGATGACCTTGGAGTCGCAGAACACCAGGCGCAGGAGCTTGCGCACCTCGGGTTCCAGGCGTTCCACGAGAGCAGCACCGTGCACCGCGACCGCACCGGGCGTCGTGCGTCCCGGCGTGCCCACGGTCAGACGAGCCCACTCCGGGTCCAACGGCAGAGTGCGCACCTCGGCGGCGTTGTACGGCTCGTCCTGCTCACGCACCCACAGGCCTGAGGGCACGACTTCCAGCACAACGCCGTCGCCGAGGGAGAACACCCCGGGCGAGACCTCGGTCAGGCCCTGCACCGGCGTCCGGTAGCCGGAAACGACGGGCACGGCCTCGTCCGGCACGCACAGCACCTCGGTGACGAACGGGCGCCACGTCTGCTGCCCGCGCGGGTCGACCGCGATCACCGCGGGTCCGCCGCCGCGCAGGTTGCCCACCGGCAGGCCGGTGAACATCGCGATCGGCTCGCCGATCTGGTCGGCGACGAGGCTGCCGATGGCGGCGTCGATGCCGTACGGGACCAGCCGCACGCGCGACCGGGCCGCCTGGGGCAGCGCCGTGAGCAGGCGGCACACCTCGTCGATCGGGATCGACGACTGGCCGGGCCCGCCGACGACGACCGTCAGCACGTTGTCGCGGCACGGCAGCGCCACGATCGGCCGCGAGTCCTGGGCGGCCGGGTCGAACGGCGGCTGCTGCGCGCGCAGCCAGAGTCCGCTCGGGATCGGCTCGGAGACGCCGATCTCGCCCGTCGGCCACGGCGAGTTCGGGTCCATCGCCTCCCACTGCGGCACCGGGAAGCGGCGGCCGTACGGCATCGGGGACGCGTTCGGCTGGAACTTCACCCAGCTGCCGTAGCCCTGCGTGCCGACGACGAACGCGGCACCGGGCACCGTGGTCAGCACGCCGTCCGGCGCCACGACCTCGGCCTGCAGCTGCTCGGCGAGCCACTGCGCGGGAGCGGTCGGCCGCATCGTCCCGGCGTGCGAGACCGCGAGCCGGATGGGCCCGCGGCCGTGCAGCGCCGTCACGACGTGCGGCCAGAAAGTGCTTTGGTCCCCGCCCGGGAAGTCGACCACGACGACGGTCCTGCCGTTGTCGGCCGGAAGCGCGCGGGCCAGGCCCGCGGCGCCCTGACTCGGGCCCTCGGGAGCGGAGACGACGAGCGTCGACCCGACGGAGTTCGCCGCGAACGGCGTCCTCTGGGGCACCTGCTCCGGCTGCGGTACCGCTGCCGGGGGCTGCTCGACGGGGTACAGATCCAGGTCCTGGTCGGTGCTCGTGATGGTCTGAACTCCGAAACTGTTCTGGCCAGAACTGTGCTGGGTCTGTGGTTGCTGGTCGCCATGGGCGGCGGCACGTCGGCCCATCAAGCGCCTGATCACCTCCGTGCCATCCCGGTCACTCGCCCTTTCGGCTTAATCGGGCAACGGTCGTGCACGCTATCAAGACGCGCCGCACTTCTGTCACCCAGTCGGGTTATTTGATCTCATCCGATCGATACCCACACGGCCCGTGCTCGTCCGCACACTCCGTGAGGTCCGATGATGGCGGACGCCGAGTAGGCCTTGCGTCCGTCCTTTCCAAGCTCCCACGCCAGGAGCACGTGGTCCACGCCCAGTTCGACCGGCCGCTCCACCTGGGCGACGAAGGTGCCGAGCACGAACGCCGGACCCCCGTCCGGTGCGACGGGCTGCGCGGACGGGCAGTCGAGCGCGGCCCAGACGATCTCCGGGAGCACGCCGGCCCCGTCGTTCGGCAGGAGGTCCGTCGGCCTCCACACACCGGCCCACTCGTCGCGGCCGTCGAGCGGGCCGAGCAGCGCGGCGATGCCGTCCTCGCGACCGGGACCGCAGCCGAAGCACGTCGGGAACGGGTGCCTGTCACGCCACGGCACCTTCGCGGAGGCCTTCAGCGCCTCGTCGAGCGTCGGCGCGGCGGGAACCTCCAGGTCGAGCGCGGCGGGCTCGGCCGAGGCGATCACGACGTCGCCGTCGAGCAACTGCCCGTCCCTGACCTGCAGCTCCCGGTCCAGCGGCACCGGCTTGCGCAACCGGACGCTCACGGTCCGGGCATCAACGTGCGCGGCGAGCAGACCGGCCGAGTAGCCGCCGTTGCCCATGCCGGGCGGCCCGTTGAACCTGCTCGCGACCGTCACCGTGCTCATTCCAGGCCCTCCGCGTACACCCACTGGCCGTTCTCCCTGATGAACCTGCTCCGCTCGTGCACGACACCGCCGACGTAGTGCGCCCGGAACTCCACCACACCTTCGGCCTGGAGCAAACCGCCGTTCTCGGTCGACAGGATTTCGAGCTTCAACCAGCGGTCGGTCGAGTCGATCCCGGCACTCGAGGGACGGTGCCTCGCGGCCCACGTGCGCAGCAGGTAGTCCTCATCGGACACGGCGAAAGCGCTGTAGCGAGAACGCATCAGCTGCTCGGCGGTGGCCGCCTTGCGGGCCCCGGAGTGCAGCGCACCGCAACAGTCCACATAGGACTGACCGGTACCGCAGGGGCACAGTTTGTTGTTCACGTCCACATTGTGCCTGGTGAACCCGTTAGAACCGATGCCGCGCCCCGTACGTACCCCTTGTCAGGACTGACTCGCGGGAGGCAGAGGAGACGGCAGTGAGTGTCGACAGCAGGACTGAGCTCGTACCGCTACGCACGTGGTTCGGGCTCCGATGGCGCGGTTACGACCGCGACGAGGTGGACGACTACGTCGCCGAACTGGAAGCCGAGCTTCGCCTGGTCACAGCCGACCGGGACGCCTCGGAGGCCCGCGCGGAGGCCCTGGCCGCGAGACTGGTCACGGTCCAGGAGGAGAACGCCGCCCTGCAGGACGGCCTGCACCGCATCTGCCTGACCCCGATCGACCTGAAGGGCCTGCCCGAACGGCTCGCCCGGATGGTCGCCCTGGCCGAGGAAGAACGCCGTGAGGTCATCAGGGATGCCCAGCTCAAAGCGTTGATGATCGTGGGCGAGGCCGAACAACGAGCCCGCCGGCTCGACGAGGAGGCGGCCGAGAAGCGCGACGGGATCCGCGAGGACTTCCGGCTCGCGATGTCGGCCCGCCGCGCCGAGGCGATGCGGGCCCTGGCCGAACTGCGCAACGTCGCCCGTGACGAGGCGGACCGCATCGTCACGGAGGCGAAGATCCAGAGCCTGCACATCGAATAGCCACGAGCCTCTGCGGGAGGATCAGGCAAGAAGCCGACAGCATTGGTCTCCTACTGACACTGTCCCCACTGGTCTTATTGGTTCATCCAAAACCAATAAGACCAGGACAGGCGGTAGGAACATGTCAGTCGCGATCGTGACCGGCGGCAGCTCGGGCATCGGCTGGAGCACAGCGGTGGAACTGGCCAGGCGAGGCGCCGCCGTGATCCTCACCTACAGCTCGAACGAGACCGGCGCCCAACAGGCGGTCGCGGCCATCGAGCAGAACGGCGGCAAGGCCACCGCGCTGCACCTGGACGTCGGCCGCAGCGACACCTTCGCGGCGTTCCGGGACCAGGTCGGCGAGGTGCTGCGCGGCTGGGGCCGGGACGAGTTCGACGTCCTGGTCAACAACGCGGGCTTCGCCCAGACCGCCCTGTTCCCGGACACGACGGAAGAACTCTTCGACAGGTTCTACCGCGTTCTGCTCAAGGGCCCGTTCTTCCTCACCCAGACCCTGCTCCCGCTCCTCGCCGACGGCGGCGCGGTGGTCAACACGACGAGCAGCTCCACCGACCAGGCCGAGCCCGGCTACTCCGGCTACGCCACCATGAAGGGCGCCCTGGTCGTGCTGACGCGCTACCTGGCCAAGGAGCTCAGCCCTCGCCGCATCCGCGTCAACTCCGTCTCCCCCGGCGCCACCCGGACCAGGCTGGGCGGCGACGCCTTCGAGAAGTTCCCGGAGTTCATCCCCGTGCTGGCCGAGAAGACCGCACTGGGCCGTGTCGGTGAGCCCGGCGACGTGGCGGTGGCGATCGCGGCGCTCGCCGGTGAGGACGGCCGGTGGATCACCGCGCAGAACGTCGAGGTGTCCGGCGGTTTCGGGCTCTAGCGCCGGATCAGCCCGGCGTCGGCGAGAAGGAGTTGCTCCTCCTCGCCGGCGCCGGGGCACGCTAGTCCCGTTCGATCAGGTGCCCGATGATGTCCGGACCGGGGTGCGCGTGGCCGGAGCCGTCGCGACGCGGGTCGATGGCCGGCAACTCCACCGGCGTGCCCTTGTCGTCCGCGCCCGCGGGCCTGGTGCCGATCCACGCGAGCACCAGGTGCGTCTCGCCCTTGAGGAAGCGTTGCGATCGCACGCCGCCCGTCGCGCGGCCCTTGGCCGGGTACTCGCTGAACGGCGTTACCTTGACGCTCTGGCCGGACGAGGTGACGACCATCGGCTCGCCGTGTTCGTCGTCGTCCGTGCGGATCGCACCGAAGAACACCACATACGCGTCACCACTCAGGTTGATCCCCGCCATGCCGCCGCCCTTGAGGCCCTGTGGCCGCACGAGTTTCGCGTCGTAGCGCAGAAGTGACGAGTCGGAGCTGACGAACGCGAGAGTCTCACTGCCGTCCGTGAGCCAGGTGCAGCCGACGATCTCGTCGCCGTCCTTGAGCGAGATGACCTCGAACTCGTCCGAGCGGACCGGCCACTCCGGGACGCAGATCTTCACGGTGCCCAGCTTCGTGCCCAGCGCGATGCCCGGTGAGTCCTTCGGGTCCAGCGGTGCGATGCCGACGACCTTCTCGCCCTTGTCGAGCGGCACCAGCTCGGACGCGGCCATGCCACCGCGCAGCGACACCGTGCCGCTTTGTTCTGGCAGCACGGGTAGTGGGAGCACGTCCGTCTTGAACGCGCGGCCCAGGTTCGTGATGAGGACGACCTGGCCTCGCGCCGTGGAGTGCACCACGGCCAGCACCGCGTCGTGCTTCACACGGCCCGCCCGGCGCTTGCCCTCGGAGGCCTCCTCCGACTCGGCCGCGGTGCGCGCGACGAGACCGGCGGCGCTCAGGATGACCTGGCACGGGTCGTCCGCGACCTCCAGCGGACCGGCGGGCTTGGACGCCGCCAGCACCTCCTTGAGGTCGCCGTCGATGAGGCTGGTCCGGCGCTCGCCGCCCAGTTCCTTGGCCACGACGGCGAGTTCGCTCGAGACGAGCTTCTTGAGGACGCCCTCGTCGTCCAGGATCGCGCTCAGTTCGGCGATCTCCTGGCGGAGCTTCTCCTGCTCGCTCTCGAGTTCGAGCTTGTCGTAACGGGTGAGGCGGCGCAGCGGCGTGTCGAGGATGTAGGTGGCCTGGACCTCGGACAGCCTGAACTGCTTCATCAGGCCGTCCTTGGCGGCCGCCGCGTTCTCGCTGCCCCGGATCAGCTTGATGACCTTGTCGATGTCGAGCAACGCGAGCAGGAGGCCCTCGACGAGGTGCAGGCGTTCCTCACGCTTGCGGCGGCGGAACTTCGTACGCCGCGTGACGACCTCGTAGCGGTGCTGAAGGAAGACCTCCAGCAGTTCCTTGAGCCCCAGCGTCTGCGGCTGGCCGCCCACCAGCACCAGGTTGTTGATGCCGAACGACTGCTCCATCGGCGTCAGCCGGTAGAGGTCGGCGAGCAGCGCCTGCGGGTTGACGCCGACCTTGCACTCGATGACGAGACGGATGCCGTTCTCACGGTCGGTCAGGTCCTTGACGTCCGCGATGCCCGTGAGGCGCTTGGACTTGTTGACCTCGTCGGTGATCTTCTCGACGATCCGCTCCGAGCCAACGCCGTACGGGAGCTCGGTGACCGTGATGGCCTGACGGCCGCGGCTGCCTTCCAGCGGGCCGATCTCGACCTTGGCGCGCATGCGGACGACACCGCGGCCCGTCTCGTAGGCCTTCCGGACCTCGTCGAGGCCGAGCAGGATGCCACCGGTCGGCAGGTCAGGACCCGGCACGAACTCCATGAGCTTGTCGAGGTTCGCGTCCGGGTGCGTGATCAGCCACCGCGCCGCGCCCACGATCTCGCGGAGGTTGTGCGGGATCATGTTCGTGGCCATGCCGACCGCGATACCGGACGTGCCGTTGACCAGCAGGTTCGGGAACGCCGCCGGCAGCACGACCGGCTCCTGCAGCGAGCCGTCGTAGTTGGGGCGGAAGTCGACCGTGTCCTCGTTCAGCTCGCCGACGAGCTGCATGGCGACCGGGGACATGCGGCACTCGGTGTAGCGGCTCGCGGCCGGTCCGTCGTCTGGGGACCCGAAGTTGCCGTGGCCGTCGATCAACGGCTCGTTGAGGCTGAAGTCCTGGGCGAGGCGGACCAACGCGTCGTAGATCGCCGTGTCGCCGTGAGGGTGGTATTTGCCCATGCAGTTGTGCACGACCTGGCCGTCGACGACGAACGCGTGCTCTTCGGTCGCGACCTGGATGTCGTATGTCGTGTCCGGTGCGACCGGCTCGACCGACACCACTTCGAGGAAGCTGAATCCTGACAACGCTTCCAGGTGGCCGGCCAGCGGCGACCCGATCCGGCGCAGCTTCTCGGACCAGCCGTTCTCGTGTGCTCGCCCGAGCGGGAAGGAACGGTCGGCGAGCGCCTTGCCGTGCCTGTCCTTGCCGTAGCGGACGTCCGTGCCCAACGAAGCCCGGAACGCGACGCCATCGGTGTCGCGGAACCAGCCACCGCCCTGGTGAGCAGCAGAGAACTCCGCCATCACCGGCGCGTAGGGCAGCCTGTCGTTGCCCTGTTTGCCGCCGTAGCGGTAGCCGATGGACAACACCTGCCGCAGGCCGTCCTGCTTGTAGCCGATCTTCGTCCAGGGCAACAACGCCAGCGCGAGCGCGGCGGCGTCACGACCCGAGATCGACAGGCCCAGCAACGTCTTGTTCCCGGTCGTGCTGACCCGCGACCAGTGGTGACCGTGGATACCGGCGTCCGCGAGCATGCCGTGCAACTGATCGATCAACCGCTGGCTGGTGCTGACCAGCACGATCTCGCGGTTCTGCTTGCGCACGTAGCCATCGCCGTCGAAGAACCCGGCGATGAACGGAGCCCACGCGGACCGGTCGGCCAGCACGCCCGGCGGCACGGCCTTCTCGGCGCTGCGAGGCGTCGCGGCCTCCAGCAACGCCTCGTGGCGCGCGAACGTGAGGATGTGCTGGTCCTTGTGCTTCGGGTTCTTCGCGACGCGCTTGCCACGCGACACGTTGACACCGTTGAGAATCGCCCAGCCATGTGCGACGTCCAACGGCTCGGCGTCGACCATGTGGATGCGCACCCGGCCATCGGCGGCACGCTTGCGGTCGACGGCGAACCCCTCGGCGACGATGAGGCCCTGCACGTAGGCGGTGACGTCGCCGGCGTCCGACGCGAGCCCGGCCTGCCGGTCCGCGCCGTAAGCGATCGTCTGGCGGCCTGACAGGTCCGTCGCCGCGGTCCAGCCGATGGACAGGTCGGATTCGACGGTCCGGAACCGCTGCCCCGGCGTGACGAGCATCGTGCGGCCGTTCGACCACGTGATGCGCACGAGATCGGAGATCGGGTTCTCGTACACCTCGTTCACGCGCACCGGAGTGCCATGGCCGTCGAGCACGAGATCACCGATCGAGATCTCCTCGATCGGCCGCAGCCCGCCGGGCGTCGACACGAGCGCGCCCCGCACGAAGCAGTCGCCCACGACGCGTGACGACTTCACGTACGCGTGGTTCGGGCGGTAGCCGTTCTCGTGCATCGAGTACAGGATGCGGCGGTGCACCGGCTTGAGGCCGTCCCGCGCGTCCGGCAGTGCCCGCGAGTGGATGACCGAGTACGCGTACTCCAGGTACGAGTCCTCGATCTCCGTCTTCAGCGGGTTGTCGAGCACCTTGGCGCCGGCCCGGTCGAACGCGGCTGGGTCGACCTTGGTCGTGGGTCCCTTGCGGCGTGCCATGACTTCGTGACTCCGTCTGTCTCTTGAAGGCTTAGAGGTCGATGGCCGACTGGTCGACCCGTGCGGCGGACTCGACGAGCCAGTTGCGGCGCGGTTCGACCTTCTCGCCCATCAGCAGTTCGAGGGCTTGCTCGGCGGCTTCGACGTCGTCCATGGTGATGCGCCGGACCGAGCGGGTGGACGGATTCATCGTGGTGTCCCACAACTCGTCCGCGTCCATCTCGCCCAGGCCCTTGAACCGCGGCACCGGCGTGACGACCGTCTTGCCGGCCTTCTCCAGCCTCGCGACGGTCTGTTCCATCTGGCGCTGGGTGAAGGTGAAGTGCGTTTCGGCGTTCCGGCCGCGCGTCACGACCTTGTGCAACGGGGGCATGGCCGCGTAGAGGCGGCCGTCCTCGATCACGGGGCGCATGTACTTGGCGAACAACGTGATCAGCAACGTCCGGATGTGGCTGCCGTCGACGTCCGCGTCGGCCATCAGGATCACGCGGCCGTACCGCATCTGCGGGAGGTCGAACGTGCGACCCGTTCCAGCGCCCAGGACCTGGACGATGGAGGCGATCTCGGCGTTGCGCAACGTGTCGGCCAGCGAGGCCTTCTGGACGTTGAGAATCTTGCCGCGCAAGGGAAGCAGCGCCTGGTACTCGGAGACGCGCGCCATGCGGGCACTGTTGTGGACGAACACACCGGCTTCGAGTGCGAAGTTGTGGTAGCCGTCGACGGTCAGGTCGTAGACGTCTTCCCGCTCCGGCAACGCCTCGACGGACGCGACCGAGTGGTTCACCATCGACGCCGCCTCACGCAACCGCGCGAAGTCGTCGTCGTAGTGCGCCAGCACCTTCAGGAACTTCAGTCCGGTCTTGGCGTTCTTCTTGCGGTCGAGCTCGTAGGACAACGCCAGTTCGAAGTTCGACGGCGTGTCCAGCATCGGTGCCATCCGCTTCAGCGCGGCGAGCCGACGGCCTTCGACCTGCTTGGCGACCCGCTCAGCGCGTGGAGTCGATTCCACGTACCGGCGGCGGCCCTTCTGGACCTTCTCCAGGTGACCGGGCGAGGCGTCGGCCATCCGCTGCTTCATCCGAGCCGAGTGCTCGCGGCCGAACTCCGGGTTGTTCTCGTGCCAGGAGAGGACCGCGTCACGCTGACGCTGACGCTCAGAGGGGTCCGAGAACTGGTCGATCGTGGTGCGGGAACGCCAGGCGAGCAGCTCCTCGTCCTGCCACTGCGCCAGGGACCGCTCGCTCCACTCCTCGCGCTTGCCGGGTTGCGTGAAGAACGCGCGCACCCGCTCTGCTGCGGCCGCGCGGTGCTCGGGCTTGGCCCAGTACTCGGCTTGCAGCGCACGCAGGCGCTCGGCGTAAGCCGTCTTCTCGGCCTCGCTCAGCGCCGAGTACCAGTCCAGAAAGCCCTGCTCGATGCGAGCGCGGAATTCCGGGTCCTGGTTGCGTTCAGCGAGCCGGGCGAGGCAGGAGGCGCGGAAATCAGGATTCTTCCACTGCTCGGACAGCATCGCGGATTTGAATTCGGTGCCGCCCGCTGTGAGCCATGCGCGGTAGCCCTCGTGCACGTGCTCGCCCATCATCGCAGCGTGCAGTGCTGAGTGGTCTTCCCACGTCATGCGCTTGAGGTTGCGCGGGTCGTTGTTCCGCTTGTTGACGTCGACGTGGTGCCGGACGTTGCCGTCCTCGGTGCTGTCGAAGCCGTGGCGCAGGTTGTACGCGTCGGCCAGGTAGTGGGTGTAGACCCATTCCTGCCGGTCGTTCATCCAGATCCGCTCATAGCCGTCGAGGTTGTGGCCCTCCGCCTTCGAGGACACCGACCGGTACAACGGCATCAGCGAGTCGCCGGCCTGCAGAGCGTCCGCACGGCGGTAGGAACCGTCACGCAGTCGGAACAGGTGGTCTGGCGTGCATCGCACGGACTCACCGCTGTCCAGGGTGACGCGGACGAGCGGCGCGTCCTTCTTGGTCAGCCGGGGCTCGACCAGCGGCACGACGACGACGCGGCCGGCCTTGTTGGTCGCATATCCGAAGTGCGTCACGCCGCGCTGCCAGTCCTCGACCAGTTCGAGGAACGACAACGACTTGCCGGACGCCAGCGCGACCTGAGTCTCTCCGACAAAACAGCCCAACGCGCTGTCGCCCTCGACGAGAAAAAGTTCGCTACGCGAAACACCTGTGGTGCGGCAGTCGACCAGCTTGGCCGGCATCGCCGCGCCCTCAAGGGCCGTCTTGCGCCGCGCCGCGTCCTTCTGCTGCTTCTGGGTCAGCCGGACACGCGAGGCGTCGACGACCTTCTGCAGCACGGTCTTGGCTTCGAGCTTGGTCTTGCGGTCCTCGGTCCACGCGCGGATCTGCTGGTCGACGATGCCCTGCAGCACCTTGGTGATGCCGGCGGTGGAGAGCTCGTCCTTGGTCTGCGAGGTGAACTGCGGTTCGGGGATGCGGACGTGGATGACGGCCGTCATGCCTTCGAGCACGTCGTCCAGGGTCGGCATCTCCTCCTTCGGCTTCAGCAGGCCGCGGGTCTTGGAGATGGCGTCCTGCACCGACTTCACCACGGCGCGGTCGAAGCCGCGGCGGTGCGTGCCGCCGTGCACGTTGCGGATCGTGTTGGTGAAGCATTCGACGGTGCGCTCGTAGCCGGTGCCCCAGCGCAGCGCTACCTCGATCTCGGCCTGACGCTCCACTTTGGACCGCATCACGCCGTTCTCGTCGGCGGCGTTCTCGAAGTAGGTGCCGGTGCCGGTGATCACCAGCGTGCCGGAGACCGCGCGGTCGCCTGAGGGGGCGAGGAAGTCGACCATGTCGGTCAGGCCGTGCGGGTAGTGGAAGACCTCTTCGGAGATGGTGTCTTCCAGCGCGGACCGCAGGACGTAGGTGACGCCCGGCACGAGGAACGCCGTGTTGCGCAGCTTCTGGCGGACGGTGTCCACGTCGAGCGCGGCGCCGTTCTCGAAGTAACGGGCGTCGTACCAGTAGCGGGTCGAGGTGCCGGTCGACTCGTTGCGCTTCATCTTGCCGACGATGTTCAGCCCGTTCTGGCGGGTGAACTTCGCCTTGGGGCCGGGGCCGTCGAAGACGCCGGGGACGCCGTGGGCGAACGACATCTCGTGGACCTTGCCACCGCGGCGCACCGTGACGTCGTAGCGGTGGGAGAGGGCGTTGACGGCGGAGGCGCCGACGCCGTGCAGGCCGCCGGAGGTCTTGTAGCCGGAGCCGCCGAACTTGCCGCCGGCGTGCAGCTTCGTGAGCACCAGTTCCACACCGGACAGACCGGACTTCGCGTGGACGTCGGTCGGGATGCCGCGGCCGTCGTCGTCGACCTGGACGCTGCCGTCGGCGTGCAGGGTCACCACGACCTTCGTCGCGTGGCCCGCGACGCCCTCGTCGGTGGAGTTGTCGATGATCTCGCTGAAGAGGTGGTTGATGCCCCGGCTGTCGGTCGACCCGATGTACATGCCTGGCCGTTTGCGTACGGCCTCCAGACCTTCCAGATGGGTGAGGTCGTCGGCCCCGTACAGGGTCTCTGCGGTCACGGGTATTGCTCCCTGATTGTGTGCGGACTGCCAGCAGGGTATCCGCACCCACTGACAATTCTTCGCAGGACGCCCGTCACGGTCGCGGAAACCGTCCTGGGTGGTGCGTCACAAAGCCCGGCGCCACGGTCTCCTCACGGGGTGGAGTCGTGGTCCAGTCCTGGAGTACCCGCATCTCAGGGCCGTACTGCCCGGCGAGGGCGTTCACGTCGGCGTGCTGCCAGCGGCCGGTCGAGATGCGGTCTTCCAGGACACGCAGAGCGACGAGTTCCTCTGCCGCCGTGTGCATGCAGTGCCCGGCGCGGTTGACGAAGAGTTGTCGTACGTCACGTCCCCGGTAGGCGCCGGAGTGCTCGACGGCGGTGGGGTCGCCGAGCGCGTGCAGTGTCACGACGGGTGACCGGGGGCGGCCGGAGGGATCGCCGAACGACCGAAGCCAGCGGACCGCGGAGGCGTCCGCGGTCACCCGTGGAGCGGCTGCCAGCGAAGCCAGGTCGTCCTCCAGGGCCACGCCGGCCTCCCGGTAGGCCGCCAGCACCAGTTCCCGCTGGGAGGAGCGCTCCAGCAACTGCCGGTAGTCCACACCCGTGTTCCAGCTCGGGTTGCCGCCGGCGCGCGCCTCGATGTCGGCGCGGCCGCTGCCCCACGCGAGCGACCGGGCGAGCGTTCGGTCGTGAACGGCTGCCTGCGTCACCGCCTCCACCACTTCCACCGGACGGGGTTCGTGCACCCGTGACCAGGCCGGGATACCCGCTACGGCGTTGGCCAACGCCAGCCGGGCGCGTCCGGTCCCGGAACCCAGCGCAGAGTCGACGGCCGCGACCGCCCGCGTCTCGTTCACGGCCACGTCGGAGATCCGCACGACCTCCAGGGACGGTTCCAGCAGGGTCCGGACCACGAACCCCAGGTCGAGCAGCTGGTTGGACCGCTCGACGGCTCCTCCGAGCGCCCCGCACAGGGCGAGCACCCCGTCGAACCGGCCGCGCTCCCCCAGCAGCACGGAGGTCAGCCCGCCCAGTGACGATCCCCAGGCGATCACTCGCCGTGGACGTCCCACGGCAGCCGAGAACCACGACACGAGCGCGGGTTGGTCGCGCAGCGCGTCGGGCACCGAATGGCCGTGCGGAACGCGGTATCGGGAGGCCGCGAGAGCGTAGCCACGCTCCAGGAGTTCGGCACGCGCGGCAGGCCGTGAGGCCATCTCGATCGGCGGCGTGTACCCGGCGGGGTAGGTGCCGTGGCTGTAGAGCAGAAGCGTTCCGTTCCAACGAGATGGCACCTCGACCCGGTACTCGGCGCCGTCGATCTGTCCGGTGTGGACAGTCGGCGAACCGGTCTCCACCGGCATCAGCAACGACACCGCGAGCAGCAACTTCCCGAGCATCACGACCCCCTCCGACGATCACGTGAGAAACAGCCTCCCGGGAACCGGACGAACCGGCGTCCGCCGAGCTGAGGATCCGGAGTACGCGAGGTTGCGTACGAGACCGTTCCGAGACCTTCCCGAAACGGACCCGTGAACCGGGATGAACATCGGCACGTATGCCCCGGTGTCGGAAGCGGATCGAAGGACGGAGTGGTCGCGTGCGGCATGGTGTGGACTCGGGTCTGTTCCAGCAGACCGCGCACAGCCCGTCCTACTTCGAGCTGTCGCGGACGGGTGCGGGTGAGCTCGTCGACTTCTGCATCCCGTGCAATCCGTACTTTCCGACGCCGGAGATGTTCGAGGAGCTGTCGAAGAGCCTGGAGTCGATCCTCAAGTTCTACCCGAGCGATTCCAGCAAGATCGCGGACCAGCTCTCCAAGGTGCTGGGGCTGAACCCGGCGACGCTCGCGATGTCGAACGGCTCGACCGAGCTGATCACCTGGATGGACCACCTGTGGATCCACGAGAGCATCGCCATCCCGATCCCGACCTTCGGGCGCTGGACCGACCAGCCGATGGAGAGCAACAAGCGCGTCGACATGTTCCTGCTCCAGGAGAGCAACAGCTTCGAGCTCGACATCGACGAGTACATCAAGTTCATCCGCACTCGCGGCAGCAGGGTCGCGGTCATCTGCAACCCGAACAATCCCGACGGCGGCTACCTGCCGCGCCGGGAGATCATCCGGTTCATGGACGAGCTGTCCGACCTCGATCTGATCGTGATCGACGAGTCGTTCATCGACTTCGTCGAGGTCGAGCGCAATCCGTCGGTCGCGGCCGAGGCGTCCATCCGGCCCAACGTGGTGGTGCTGAAGAGCCTCGGCAAGAACTTCGGCCTGCACGGCATCCGGTTCGGCTACCTGGTCGCGAACCCGGGACTGGCCGGGAAGATGCGCAGGACGCTGCCCAAGTGGAACCTGAACTCCCTCGCGGAGACCGTCGTGTTCATGCTGGCCGAGCACGAGGGCGAGTACGCCGAGAGCCTGCGGCTGCTGAGC
Source organism: Lentzea albidocapillata (assembly GCF_000719115.1). GTDB lineage: Bacteria > Actinomycetota > Actinomycetes > Mycobacteriales > Pseudonocardiaceae > Lentzea > Lentzea albidocapillata. The sequence continues at coordinate 428,590 of NZ_JOEA01000014.1, forward strand.
CGCGACCGCTACCGCATGGGCATGGAGCTGTCGCGCATCCCCGACCTGACCGTCTACTCGTCACAGGCGAACTTCCTGTTCGTGAAGCTCGGCGGAGGCATGGACGGCCGCGAACTGCGCGACCACCTGCTGGCCAAGCACCAGGTCTTCATCCGTGAATGCGGCAACAAGCTCGGTATGACCAGCAAGTTCGCCCGGCTCGTCGTGCGGCCCGAACAGGACGTGGAACGACTCGTCGAGGGCATTCGCGACTTCACCCAGGCGAGGTGGACGAGCCACGCCGTGCACGCAAGCCACTCCAGCGAACCGTCGCTGCTCATGCACAGCGCCTGATCGCAGACAGCACCCCAGAACTCATCTCCGAAAGGTTGCCCACAGATGTCATCACCGCACGCCCTCAGCGGTCGGCGCGGCCAGGTGGCTGCGGCCGCGCTGGTGGCCGCCACACTGCTGAACGCGGCCATGTTCGGCGGTACCAACGCCACGGCGTCGTCTCACCGCGAGGCTCCGCTCATCGCGGGTGACCCGGCCGTGGACAACACGGACCTGTACGCGTTCGTGAGTCCCGACCACAAGGACACCGTGACGCTGGTCGGCAACTGGTCCGGGTTCCAGGAACCCAACGGTGGCCCCAACTTCTTCCCGTGGGCCGAGGACGCGCAGTACGACTTCAACGTCGACAGCGACGGCGACGCCAAACCCGACGTCACCCTGCGGTTCACCTTCCAGGACGACGACCGGCGCAAGAACAACACGTTCCTGTACGCCAACGGTGTCGTGGACTCGCTCGACGACGAGAACCTGCTGTTCCGGCAGCGCTACAACCTCGAGGCGATCTACCAGAACGGCCAGAAGGTCAAGCTGGTCAGCAACGCCCCGGTCGCGCCGTCCCCGAACGGCCCGGCGTCGATGCCGGACTTCAAGAAGCTGCGCGACCAGGCGATCACGCAGATCGCCGGTGGCGGCAAGGTCTACGTGGGCCCGTCGGAGGACGCGTTCTTCGCCGACCTGCGCGTGTTCGACCTGCTCTACGGCGGCAACCTGAGCGAGGTCGGCCAGGACACGCTGCGCGGCTACAACGTCAACACCATCGCGATCCAGCTGCCCAAGCAGGCGCTGGCCCTGCGCAACGACGCCCACCGCAACCCGAACATCGGCATCTGGAGCACCACGCAGCGCCGCACCCTGAAGCTCTCGCCCGGCAAGGCGGAGGCGGTCGGCGACTTCGTGCAGGTCTCCCGCCTGGGCAACCCGCTGGTGAACGAGGTCGTGGCCCCCGCGGGTCTCAAGGACGCGTTCAACGGCCTGCGCCCCGACCAGGACGCCGGCGTGAAGGAACTCGTCGACCGGGTCGTGAACCCGGAGCTGCCGAAGCTGATCGAGGCGATCTACAAGATCCCGGCGCCACAGGGTCAGCGCGACGACCTGGCCGAGATCTTCCTGACCGGCATCACCAAGAAGCTCGGCGCGCAGATCAACGCCGATCTGAACTCGCAGGTCAACAACGCGGACGTGGACGCGCGGCGGTTCCGCCCGTCCGAGATGCTGCGGCTGAACATGATGATCGAGCCGAACGCCAACCCGAACCGCCTGGGCCTGCTCGCGGGTGACACGCAGGGCTTCCCGAACGGCCGTCGGCTGACCGACGACGTGGTGGACATCGCGGTCCAGGCAATGGTGGGTGCGGCGGCGTCCGGCAAGCTCGTCGACGCACTGGCCACGGGTGACAAGGTCGACGCGAACGACCAGCCGTTCGAGGCGAACTTCCCGTACGTGGGCCTGCCCCGCAACGGCACCGCCGTCAACGCCTCGGGCACCACGGCCGAGGTCGCGGTCAACCCGGTCGGCCGGATCGGCAACATCGACCCGATGGCCATGACCACGGCGGTCGGTTCCGCGCTCGTGTTCGGCGCCGGCTTCCTGTTGTGGCGCAAGCGTCAGCAGCACATCCGCAAGTACGGGTCGCACTCGAAGTGAAGTACCAGCAACGGCAGGCCGTCGCGGTGGTTCTCCTGGTCACCGCGGCGCTTGCCTACCTCGCCGCCTCCGGTCCTGCCGACAGCAGGGCCGGGGGCGCGCCCCTTGAGCCCGTAGTTCCCGCCGTGGCGCAGCAGAACCAGATGCACAAGGTGGTACACCAGCTGCAGCAGCGGCTGCACGAGCTTCCGCAGGACAAGGACTCCTGGGCGCGGCTCGGTTCGTCCTATGTGGAACTGGCGAGGGTGACGGCCGACCCGGTCTACTACGCGAAGGCCGAAGGCGCACTGAAGAACGCGGGCGACACGGGTCCTGCCGCCATCGGCATGGGCACGCTGGCCAACGCCCGCCACGACTTCCACACGGCCCGTGACTGGGCCCTGAAGGCTGTTGCCGCACTGCCCGCCTCCGCGGAGGCGTACGGCGTGCTGGCGGACGCGTTGACGCAGCTCGGCGACGACGCGGGCGCGCAGGACGCGGTGCAGAAGATGCTGGACCTCAAACCGAACACGGCGTCGTTCGCCCGCGCTTCCTTCCACTTCGAACTCCACGGTGACGTCGAGGCCGCCCGCGACGCGATGCAGCGTGCGCTGAAGTCCTCCACGACACCCGAGGAGATCGCGTTCTGCCGTTACCGGCTGGGCGAACTCGCGTTCGACCACAACCGGCTGGATGTTGCCGCTGAGCACTACGAGCAGGGACTCGCGGCGAGAGGAGACGACATGACTCTCACTCAAGGCATGGCCAAGGTCGCGGCGGCACGGGGCGACGTCCCGGTGGCGCTGGAGTCGTACCGCAGGCTCGTGGCGCGCGCTCCCCTGCCCCAGTACCTGCAGGAGTACGCGGAACTGCTGGAAGCCGCCGGGAAGACCGCGGAGGCCGCCCAGCAGTACGCCGTGCTTTCCGAGCAGCAACGACTGATGGAGTCGCAGGGTGCTTCCGACGATCTGGCCGCGGCCCTCGTCGCCGCCGACCGCGGTGATGGCATGCAGGCGCTGCGCCGTGCGGAAAGCGAGTGGAGCCGCCGGCAGAGCGTCTTCGTCGCCGACGCCATGGCGTGGGCCCTGCACGTCAACGGAAGGGACGCGGAGGCGTTGAGCTACTCCGACCGCGCGGTGGCGCTGGGCTGGCAGAACGCCACGTTCTCCTACCACCGCGGCATGATCCTGGCCGCGCTCGGCCGGGTCGCCGAAGCGCAGGAGGCACTGGTGCAGGCACTCAGGCTGAACGCGAACTTCTCCCCGCTGCAGGCTCTGAAGGCGGGTCGCAAGCTCGCGGAGCTCCGAGGCGGCCGGTGAGCCTGTCCAGCTGGCTGGTGCGGCCCGTCCTGGTGGCGGCGTTGCTGCTCGCCGGCATCTTCTTCATCAACGGCGAGGCGTCCGCCCACCCGCTGGGCAACTTCAGCGTCAACCATTACCACGGGCTGCACCTGCACCCGGACCGGATCGACCTGCGGTCCGTGGTCGACGTGGCGGAGATCCCGACGCTGCAGGAGAACCTGAAGACCCGCGACGCGAAGCAGTGGTGCGACGAGGTCTCCAGGACCGATCGCTCCACTGTGGACGGTCGGCAGATCTCCTGGACGCTCTCCAGCTCCACCAAGGAACACCCCGTCGGCCAGGCTGACCTCCTCACCACCCGGCTGGTCTGCGAGTTCACCGCCAAGGTGGATCTCGACCGGCCGGCCAGGCTCGAGTTCCGCGACGAGTCGAACACCGACCGGGTCGGCTGGCGTGAGATCACCGCCGCCGGCAGCGGCATCCGGCTCACCGACTCGAAGGTGCCGACCGAGAGCATCAGCGACGAGCTGCGGACGTACCCGGAGGATCTGCTCAGCAGTCCGATGGACGTCCGTTCGGTCGTGTTCAGCGCCGAACCGGGCAGCGGGTCCGAGCCGAAGATCGCCACCGGCTCCCCCGTCCAGTCGTTGAGCGTCACGGCGGCCAGGCTCAACGACATCCTGGGCAGCGACGACCTCACGCCGTGGCTCGGGTTTTTGGCGTTGTTGCTGTCGTTGGTGCTCGGCGCCTCGCACGCCGCGTTGCCCGGTCACGGCAAGACGCTCATCGCCGCCTACCTGGCCGGACGACAGGGCACGCCGAAGGACGCGTTCATCGTCGGTGCGTCGGTCACGGCCACGCACACCGGTGGCGTGCTGGTCCTCGGCCTGATCATCAGCGCCTCCAGCGCGCTGGCCGGTGAACAGGTGCTGCGCTGGCTCGGACTGGTCAGCGGCGTGCTGATCGCGATGATCGGCGTGATGCTGCTGCGCTCGGCCCTGTCGACGACCCGCGAACCCGCACTCACCGGAGTCACGACGGGGCACGGACACGGCCATGGTCACGGTCATGGCCACGGACATGGGCACGGACATGGGCACGGGCACGGGCACGGGCACGGTCACGGGCACGGGCACGGGCACGGTCACGGCTACAGCCGCGCGAGCCTCGTCGGCATGGGCGCGGCCAACGGCCTGGTCCCCTCGCCGTCCGCGCTGGTGGTGCTGCTCGGCGCGATGGCCCTGGGCCGCACGTGGTTCGGCGTCCTGCTGGTACTGGGCTACGGCATCGGCATGGCCGGCACGCTCACCGCGGTCGGGCTGCTGCTCGTGAAGGCGCGCGATCGCGTCGAAAGAATCCTGGACGGCCGAGCCACCCGCCTGCTGTCGCATTACGCACCCGTCGGCACGGCCGCGACGGTCATCGTCGTCGGCGCCTGGCTGACATTGCAGGCCGTCTAATTACACCAATGTAAGTCGAAGGGCCCGGATTCAGATGAATCCGGGCCCTTCGTCTGTTTCCACCCTTACAGGTTCGCCACCACGAACTGCTTGCCCTCGGTGTTCTCGACCGCGATCGACTGCACCTGGTCCGACGGGACGCTCACCATGCCGCGTACCGTCGCGCCCTCGACCCTGCCCTTCTCGGACGAGGTCCACGCGAACGCCTCGGACTTCGTGCCGTCCTTGGCGATCACGACCAGCTTGCACTTCTGCAGGGCGGGCAGACCGTTGATCTTGGCCGTGACCAGGTACCGGCCCTGTGACGACGGTTCGATGCCCGCCACCAACCTGATCCCGCCCGTCGCCGTGGCCTCGCCCGAGCGAGGTCCGGCGATCGACGTCTGCGGCGCCTGGTTCTGCATGAACGCCGCGGCACCCCCGAACGCGACCACCGCGGCTACTGCCGCGGCGGCGAGATAGCCCGGCCAGCGCCGGGGCTTGGCGTGCAGCGGTTCGGGAAGGTCCTCCACCGGCTGCGGACTGGCTCTCGGGCGTGGGGCGGCCTCCCGCTGCTGCGGAATGGCCGACTCCTGCCTGATCTGCCGCAGCGTGCGCTGCAGCACCAGGTCCGACGGCATGGGCAGGTCGTCCTCGAGCTCGTGCAGAAATGCCTCACGAGGCACGTCGTCAAGTGCTGTTCGGATCCGATGGAAGTCGGCGACCTGCGCACGGCAGGACGGACAGCCCCGAAGGTGCTGCTCCACGCCAAGACTCTCGTGCGCGTCCAGAACGCCGAGCGCGTAGCAGCCAAGGGTGACCGCGTCGTGCGCGCCAGCTGTCATACGACCTCCTCGTCGTCCCGATTCGACCCCCGCGGCGAAACGGTGTCACAAGGAAAACGGGCAGATAGGAGTGGTCGGTTCAGCGTTCGAACGAGTTCATTCTGATTGCGCATAACAATGGCATTACGTAACCGCCCAACTACCCTTCCACCCCGCGCTGAGCTGCCCTTTTCACTCGATCGGACGACTCAAGGTGCGGTGATTGACTACAAGCACGCCTGTGGACGAACCAGCGGTCGTTCCTCGGACTCGATGAACACCGCGAGGCCGTCCAGGACCCGTGCGAGACCGAACTCGAACTCGTCGAGGAGGCGTTCGAAGCCGCCCGAGTTCCAGATGTGGGTCATCATCGGCAGCCGGTCCGGCGTGAAGTGCTCCCAGAGCGCCTCGTGGCCGTCCCACCAGTCCTCCTCGGACACGCCGGTCTCCCGTTCGGCCTGGACGCGGTCCGCCATCGTGCGGCCGACGCCGTCGACGAAGTGGGACACCGTCGTCACCACGGCGACGATCTCCTCGGACGCCAGCCCCAGCTCCGAGACAGCGGCGTAGGCCGCGTCCTGGCGCGTCATGGCGTGCGGGCCGGGCATCCGGCGCGAGGTCGTCAGCTGCAGCATCCACGGGTGCGCGCGGTACATCGCCCACACCTGCCGGGCGAAGAACTCCAGACCGGCACGCCACGGGCCCTTGGGCGTGGGCTCGGTCTCGCCCCACACCGCGTCGACCATCAGGTCCAGCAGCTCGGACTTGCCCGGCACGTGCCGGTAGAGCGACATCGCGGTGTTGCCCAGTGTCTCGGCGACCCGGCGCATGGTGAGCGCGTCGATGCCGTCGGCGTCGGCCACCTTGATGGCCGCCTCGACGACCCGCGACTGACTCAGCGCGGCCTTCGGTCCCCTGGTCGGCTCGGCCGGCGGCTCCCACAACAGGCGCACGCTCCGATCCCGATCGCTCTTCACCCAGCCCCCTTCACAAACCTGCTTGCTGTGAATCCTAGAACCGTGTACAACGTACACCCGGCGTACAAAGTAAGCAGTTAAGCCACGGGGGTGAAGTCGTGGGACACGCGGTACTCGCGGAAGGCCTGCGCAAGAGATTCGACAAGAACTGGGCGCTCGACGGGTTCGACCTGGCCGTGCCGACGGGGACGGTGTGCGGGCTGCTCGGCCCGAACGGCGCCGGCAAGACCACGGCGGTGCGGATCCTGGCCACCCTGCTGCGCCTGGACGGCGGCCGCGCCGAGGTCGCGGGCCACGACGTGGTGCGTGAGGCGCCGGCGGTGCGCCGGCAGGTGGCGTTGAACGGCCAGCAGTCCACGGTCGACGACGTGCTGACCGGCAAGGAGAACCTGGTGATGTGGGGACGGCTCTACCACCTCTCCAAGCGCCAGGCCGAGGCGCGGGCGGACGAGCTGCTGGAGCAGTTCGGGCTCACCGACGCGGCGGACAAGCGGGCCAAGCAGTACTCGGGCGGCATGCGGCGGCGCCTGGACCTGGCGTCGAGCTTCGTCATGCGGCCATCGGTGCTGTTCCTGGACGAACCGACGACCGGCCTCGACCCGCGCAACCGCGGTGAGGTCTGGCGGGAGGTGAAGCGGGTCGTCGCGGAGGGGACGACGGTGCTGCTGACCACGCAGTACCTCGACGAGGCCGACCAGCTCGCGGACCAGATCGTCGTGATGGACACCGGACGGGTCGCCGCGCAGGGCACGCCGGACCAGCTCAAGTCCAAGCTCGGCGGCGACCGGATCGAGGTCGTGGTCCGCAACGCCGACGAACTGCCGGTCGTGGCGGACGTGCTCGGCCCGGACGCCGAGGTGGACCCCGACACGTTCCGGGTGAGCGCGGCCGTCGCCGACCGGGTGGCGGCGCTGACGCGGGTGACGTCGGCACTGGCGGCACGCGGTGTCGAGGCCGAGGACATCGCGCTGCGGCGACCGACGCTGGACGACGTCTTCCTCGCCATCACCGGGCACAAGGCAGTCTCGGAGGTGCAGGCATGAGGTACGCGGTCGTCGACTCGTGGATCGTCGCCAAGCGGGACCTGATCCACTGGGTGCGCGAGCCCGTCAGGGTGTTCGCGAACCTCGCCTACCCGATCATCTCGGTGCTGATCTTCGGGCTGGTGTTCGGCAGCGCGATGAACGTCTTCGGCGGCGGCGACTACATCGAGTTCCTGCTGCCGGGCATGTTCGGCCAGACCATCGCGTTCGGTGTCGGCTCCACGCTGATGATGGTGTCGATGGACGCCGACCGGGGCGTCACGGACCGGTTCCGCGCCTCGCCGATGTCGCAGACCGGCGTCGTGGCCGGGCGCAGCATCGCGGACCTGGTGAACTCGTCGCTCGAACTGCTGGTGCTCGCTCTGTGCGGGCTGGTGATCGGCTGGTCGTTCCGCGACGGGCCGCTCAACGCGCTGCTGGCGTTCGCGCTGTTCCTGTGGCTGCGGTTCGCGCTGGTCTGGGTCGGCGTCTACATCGGCCTGCTGGTCAAGCCGGAGGCGGCGCAGGCGTCGTGGATGTTCCTGTTCCCGCTGACGATGTTCGCGAATACGTTCGTCTCGCCGGAACTGATGCCGGGCTGGCTGCGGGTGGTCGCGGAGTGGAACCCGCTGTCGTCGACCGTGGCGGCGGCGCGTGAGCTGTTCGGCAACCCCGGGGTCGGCGGCGACTCGTGGGCCGCGCAGAACTCGTTGCTACTCGCTGTGCTGTGGCCGGCGGTGTTCGTGGCGATCTTCTGGCCGCTCTCGGTGCTGAAGTACCGCAACCTGAGCCGATAGCGCGTTGCCCGCTAACCCTTGCCGGGTGAGTTCGCTGTCCAGACGGGTGCATCGTGGTGCCGACCCCCGCCCCTCATATTGGACATATGGGGGGCGGGGGTCGGTGCCGCGAGGCGCCCTGCTGGGCACCGAAATCGCCCGGCAAGGATTGCGGGCAGCGCGCTAGGTCTGTCCGGAACTGGTCGGCTAGCCACTGCGCGAGCAGTCGCCGCCAGTTCCGGACCCTGGCCAGCATCTCGGGCTTCAACGTCCGGTCGTTCTCCCACTCCTGCCAGTCCTCGCTCGCGAGCCAGCCGATGCACCCGGCGATCCGGTGCACGCGCAGCAGGTTCGGATCGGGCCGGGCGCCGTAACCGATCCAGAACGCCTGGGGCAGCACGGTTCCGTGCAGGTAGAGGTGTTCCTCGAACGCCGCGAGCTCGTCGAGCGGGTTGCCCAGGCCGGGGTTGTCCCAGTCGATCAGCGTCGCTGATCCCTCGCTGACGATGATGTTGTGGAGGTTCACGTCGTTGTGCAGCAGCCCGACCTCGTGGACCTTCGCGAACGCCTCGCCGATGCGCCGCCAGACCTCTTCGGACACCGGCAGCGCGTCCGCCAGCGTCCGGCCCTCCACGTACTCGACCAGCACGTCGCCCCGGCCGTTGTGCGCGAGGACCTCCGGCGCGCCGGGCACCACGAACTTCGGCAGGTCGCGCGCCACCTTGGGTTGCCGCAGCACGGCTCTGCGCCCGTCGGCCAGCGTCACGAGGTGCAGGACGTTGGTGAGGCCCTCCCCCTGCAGCGGCTCGACACGGATGGCGGTCTCCAGCAATCGGAACAAACACCCACCTCCAGTAGTGATCGGTGTAACACAAGGCACATCGGACAGATAAGGAATCTCGGGGGATGCATTCGGCGGCGAAGTACGCATGGAGGCATACCGATGGCTCAACGTCCACGGCGCTTGGCGCTGCTCGCGGTCCTGACACTGGTTCTACCACTGGCTGTGACCGGACAGGCACTCGCTGATCCCGACAACAACTCCCCTGCGAAGCTCACCAAGGCCGTGACGCTGGACGGTGTCCTGCGACATCTCGACGCGTTCCAGTCCATCGCGGACACCCACGGCGACCGCGCGGCCGGACGTCCTGGATACCAGGCGTCGGTGAACTACGTGGTCTCGCAACTGAGCGCGGCCGGCTACTCGCCCAGCGTGCAGGAGTTCGACTTCCCGTACGTGGAGGACAACTCACGGCTCGACCGCGTCGCGCCGGTCCCGCGGACCTTCCAGCGGGACAACGAGTTCACCCGCAACGGGTTCACGCCGACGTTCGAGGGAGACGTCACCGGCGTCATCCAGCCCGTCGACGTGATCGTCCCGCCCGCGCCCGTGCCGAACACGAGCAGCAGCGGGTGCGAGGCAGCCGACTTCGCCGGGTTCGCACCCGGCCGCGTCGCCATGCTGCAGCGCGGCACGTGCGGGTTCAGCGTCAAGGCGCTGAACGCGCAGGCCGCGGGTGCTGCCGCGGTCATCCTGTTCAACGAGGGTCAGCCCGGCCGCACCGGCCTGACCACACCGATCGGCGACACCCCCGGTCTCGCGATTCCCGTGGTGTTCGCGACCTACGCCGCCGCCGAGGAGCTCATCCTGCTCACGCCGGGCGCCACGGTGCGGGTGAAGGTCGACTTCACCGAGGAGACGCGCAAGGCGTGGAACGTGTTCGCCGAGTCCCGTGACGGCAACGCGAACAACGTCGTCATGGCCGGCGCGCACCTCGACAGCGTGCAGGACGGGCCGGGCATCAACGACAACGGCAGCGGCACGGCGGCGTTGCTGGAGACCGCGATCCACATGAAGAAGGTCAAGACCAACGCGAAGGTCCGCTTCGCCTGGTGGGGCGCCGAGGAGGAGGGCCTGCTCGGGTCCGAGCACTACATCGCCACGCTGCCGCAGGCCGACCAGGACAAGATCGCGCTGTACCTGAACTTCGACATGGTCGGCTCGCCGAACCACTTCTTCGGCATCTACGACGGTGACGACTCGAGCGGCACCGCTCCGGTGCCGATCCCGCCGGGGTCGGCGCAGATCGAGGACGTGTTCGAGAAGTTCTACGCCGACCGCGGCCTGCCGTCGGAGGACACGGACTTCTCCGGCCGCTCGGACTACGGGCCGTTCATCGCGGTCAACATCCCGGCCGGCGGCCTGTTCACCGGGGCCGAGGACGTGAAGACCGCCGAGCAGGCGGCACGGTACGGCGGCACCGCGGGCATCGCGTTCGACCCGTGCTACCACCAGCCGTGCGACACCAGGTCGAACCTGAACCTGACCGCCCTGGACGTCAACGCCGACGCGATCGCCACCGCGGTGATCACGTTCGCGTTCGACACCTCGACGGTGAACGGCGTGCGCGCGCCCGGCAAGTCGCACGGACGCGCGCCGCAGGGTTCTGCTAGCTAGCCCAGAGGTCGCACCGGTTGTCCACCGGTGCCACCTGCTCGGTCGCGAAGATCCGGACGTCCTGGCGTGACCAGCCGGGATGTCCGGTCTTCGCGAACCGGGTCCACGCCCGCACCATCTCGTCGGAGAGCTTCTGCTGCTTCCCGGCCGGCTCGACACCGGCGTACCGCAGCAGGAACGGCAGCTCCGAGCCGTGGTAGGCGCCGTACGGGAACTCCGGCATGCCCGGGAAGATCATCGGCGGCTCGGGTTCGGCGAACTCGTAGCCGAACGCCCGCGTCTGCGTGCGCAGCTCGGCGGTGGGGCAGACCGAGGTCATCGCCGAAAGCGCCGCGGAGAGCGGCACTCGTTCGTCGCCGCCGCGCGGCGGGTAGGCGGCCAGGATCCGCTGCGCCTTGGCCGCGCCGAAGCCTTCGACCAGCACCTGCTCGTACCCGGCGGCGTCCAGCGGCGGGTAGAACATCGCGGCGAACACCGAGAACTCGTCGCGCGCGGTGCCCGCGAGCACCGGGACCTTGTGGAAGCGGCCTTCGCGCACCGCCGTGATCGGGTTCTCCGGCAGGGCTTCCGTGCCGTAGGCGGGGGACGAGAACAGCGGCGTCAGCGCGTTCACCCGCTCGACCGGGAGCCGGCGCAGGCACGCGACGTCCGCACAGCCCGACGCTTGGGCACCGGCTCGTTCGACGTCTTCGCGCTTGGCCCAGATGTGCTGGACGTTGTTCTCGCCCGCCGGGAGGCCGAACTGGCACGGTCCACTTTGGATGATCGCCCGGTGGAACAGGCCGCGCGTCCGCGGCGTGGTCAGCTGCGCGCACGTCGACAGGCCACCCGCCGACGCCCCGAAGAGCGTGACGTTGTGCGGGTCGCCGCCGAACCGCCGGATGTTGCGCTGGACCCATTCGAGCGCGGCCTGCTGGTCGCGCAGGCCGAACGCGCCCGATCCGGCGAGTCCCGGGAAGCCGAAGTACCCGAACGCGCCGAGCCGGTAGTTGATCGTGACGACGACGGAACCGTTGCGCACCAGCTGGTCCACGCCGTAGTCGGCCCCGGCGCCGCTGGTGAAGCCGCCGCCGTGGATCCAGACCAGGACCGGGCGGTGCGCGGCTTTCACCGGCGTCGTGACGTTGAGGTACAGGCAGTCTTCGTCAGTCTCGCAACGAGGACCGGGCCTGTCGGCTTTCCGAACGCCCTGCCAGGGCTTCACGGGCTGCGGATCGCGCCAGCGGTTCTCCCCGGTCGGCGGCGCGGCGAACGGGACGCCCTGAAACGTTCGCTGGGCGTTGAGGATGGTTCCTGACACGAATCCGGTGTCAGTGCGGACGGTTCCCGCGGCGTGGGCGGGAACGGCGGTTGCGGCAACGAGTACGGCCGCCATCAAAAGGGTTGTGGTTGAACGCATGTCACGATCAACCTAACCCGTGCCGCAACCGCTTTAGACCACGGCTTTGTTCCGCGACAACAACCGTGCCGCCACCGCTGCCGGCAGGTACATCAGCACGCCGTACACGGCGGGCGGGATCGCCATCGTCTCGTCGTTGAGCACGGTCAGCGCCAGCGTGATCGCGATCGTGGCGTTGTGGATGCCGATCTCCATCGCGCTGGCGATCGCCTGCTTGCGCTCGACGTTGAACGCCTTGGGCACGTAGTAGCCGATCAGCAGGCTGAAGATGCTCAGCAGCAACGCCGCCGGGCCGAGCGTCCCGATGTTGTCGATCAGCTGCTGGTAGGCCTGCGCGATCGCGGCGATGATGACGAGCACCAGCACCACGACGGACGCGATGCGCACCGGGTCGTTCATCTTCAGCGCCCACGCCTCGAACCTGCGCCGCACCAGCATGCCGATCGCCACCGGCACCAGCACGATCGCGAAGACCTGCACGAACTTCGCGGGCTGCAGCCCGACCTCGGCGTTGTCCGCCATGAAGTGCGCCATGCTCAGGCCGACCACCAGCGGCAGGGTGAACACCGCGAGCACCGAGTTGATCGCGGTGAGCGTGATGTTGAGCGCGACGTCACCGCCGGCGAGGTGGCTGAAGAGGTTCGCCGACGTGCCGCCCGGCGACGCGACGAGCAGCATCATGCCGACCGCGAGCACGCCCTTGAGCCCGAACGCGAGCACCAGGCCGAGGCAGATCGCGGGCAGGACGATCACCTGGCAGGTGAGTGCGATGACCGCGGCCTTGGGGTACTTCGCGACCCTGGCGAAGTCCGCGACCGTGAGGGTGAGACCGAGTCCGAACATCACCAGGCCCAGTGCCAGCGGCAGGAAGATCTGTACGACTAGCACGGTGGCCTCCGCGGGTGTCCAGCTTGTCCAGTGTGATCTGTTCGGAAGATCCTGGCGTTACGCCCGGGCTGATGGAATAGGCCAAGTGGACGCCTCGCGGTGGAACCGTCTGAGCTCCCGGCCGCAGGCTGCGCGCCTCACCGGCGCCGGATCACCAGCGCCACCACCAGGACCATCACGCCGATCGCCACCGCAGATCCGAGCACCCACAGTGCGTAGACCGCGAACGCCACGAACTCCGCCCCGATCGCGGCCACGGACGTGACCGTCGCGCGGGAATCAGACTCGATCCGGTGCTGGAGCTCGGTCTCCACGTGCACCAGCACGAACCGGTACAGGCCGTAGAACAGTCCCAACAGGATGATCGCGAGCGGCACGGCCAGCAGCGCCGCCACGATCAGCAACGCACCCGAGGCGAACAGCACCCAGCAGCGGTTCGGCAACCGGCCGGCGAGCGAGGCACCGGCGGCGCCCATCAGCGGCACGCCGATCGTCGCCATCGGCACCCACACCGTCGGCACACTCCAGTCCTGCGCCAGCAGCGTGAAGTACTCCTCGAACGCGTCGATCGCGTACACCAGAGCCACCGCGAGCACGGCACGTTTGATCGGCACGGACGCGCGCAGGCCGGTCGTCAGCGTCGCGAGGTACCCGAGTTCGTCGTCGTCCTCGTCGTCGCGTTCGGGTTCCGGGAACCGCGACGCGATCACCGACGACGCGAGGCACATCGCGACCGACATCCAGCCGGCCAGCTCGTAGCCACCGAACGAGAACAACGCCGTGGCGATGACCGCGACCGGGACCTGAGCGATCAGCTCGATGGTGTCGACGCGGGCGTTGAGCCGTCCGTACCGGTCCTCGTCGCCGTTGGCCGCCAGCCCGTCGTAGAGCAGGGCTTCGAAGGCACCGGACTGCAGCGTGCCGCCCAGGCCCCACAGCACGAAGCCGGCCGCGAATCCCCAGAACGACGGGAACAGCACCCAGGCCGCGTACCCGAAGGCTTGCAGCACACCGGAAGCGACCAGGCAGCCTCGCCGCGAGAAGCGGTCCGCGAGCGCACCCGACGGCACCTCGAACACGACCGAGGTCAGCGACCAGATCGCGAGCAGCACCGAGATGGAGGCGTCCGACAGCCCGCTGTCGGCGAAGAGCAACGCGTACAGCGCGTAGATCGGGATGAGGTGCGAGCACCACGCCCACGCCGTCGCGGTTCGGGATAGATCAGTTGAAGATCAATGTCGTCGTCGCATGGGACAAGACTAGGCCGCCAGCGCCACCGAATAAATGGCGCTGACGGCCTGTAGTCGCCTAGAAACCGGCGGTGATCTTAGTGAACGCCAGCTCGGATTGCTGGATGCCGGAGCAGCTCGCGGACACCTGGCCGTCGCAGCCACCGCGGTCGCGGTTGACCGACCAGAAGGCCAGTCGCCCGAGGCCGTTGGACTTCGACCAGTCGCGGATCGCGGTCCAGTCGTCGACCGTGGTCAGCTCGCGCTGGTCCGACAGGCCGTTCATGCCCGAGATGCCGACGTGCTTGAACGCCTCGGCGTCGCTCCAGCCGAAGGTCGACTTGAGCTTGTTCTTCAGCCCCGTGGCCGCGTTGATGGTGTCGGTGCGGATGTTGGAGCTGCCGAAGTCGAACGGCATGATCGTGAACACGTCGATGTTCGCGTTCAGCGCCTTGGCCTGGTCGATCAGCCGGGCACCGTAGAAGTTCGGGCCGGTGGTCGAGGTGCCGAAGGTGACGATCGTCTGGATGCCCGGGTTGTTCTGCTTGACGATCCGCAGGGCGGTGATGATCCGGTCGGCCACGACGGTGTTCTCGAACTCGTCGGTGTTCTCGATGTCGATGTCGATGGCCTTGAGCCCGTAGGCGTCGATGACCTGCTGGTACGCGCCGGCCAGTGCCTCGGGGGTCGAGCAGTTCGGGCCGAGCTTGTTGCCGCTCCAGCCACCGAACGACGGCACGATGTCACCGCCGGCCGCGCGGATGGCGTTGATCGCCTGCTGGTCGGCGCCACCGGTCAGCGGACGCTGGCCGTCCCACGACGGGGTGCACCCGCCGCTGGACAAAATGAACGCGAGAGTGAACCACTTGACGCCGGTCTGGCTCATGACCTGCGTGGCGCTCTGCGGGTTGCCCCAGCCCAGGTACAGGTAGGGCGCGCCACGGCCGGTGCCCGGCAACGGCGGGTTCGACGTGGTGGTCGTGGTGGTCGTGGTCGTCGTCGGCGGGTTGCCGGTGCCGTCGCACGAACCACCGTTGACCTTGCAGCCGGACGGGCTCGCGCCGGAGCCCTTGACGGTGAAGCCGAAGCTCACCGAGCCGCCGACGGGCACGCTGCCGTTCCAGGTGTTGCGGACGGTGATGTTCTGACCGTTCGCCCCGTAGCTGCCGTCCCACAGCGACGCGATCGACTGCCCGCTCGGCAGCGTGAACTCGACGGTCCACGACGTGAGCGCGGACCCGCCGCTGTTGGAGATCGTGTACTTGGCCTCGTAACCGCTGCCCCAGTCCGAGGTCTTGGTGAACGCCGCCGTCACGCCCGGCGCGCCACTCGCGGGCGCGGCGACAACGCCTCCGACCACGGTGGCTATCGCCAGACCGAGGGTCAGGATCTGCCAGCGAAATTTCTTCATGGTGCTCCATTCACGCGCAGGGGGTACGTGATGGCAGGCACATTAACTGGTCTAAACCACCTGTTCAAGGGGATGAACCGGACATCGTTCGCCCTCGTCAGAGTGCACGAGAACGCTCTCACCGCACGCTGGATCGTTCCTCGGCGCGCTCCTCCAGCAGTTGCAGCAGGGCGTAGGCGGTCTGCCGCTGCTCCTCCACGAGCTTCGTCAGCCACGATCCGAAGTAGAGGAACCCGCCGACGCCGATCAGCCCGACACCCAGGATGCCGCCCGACACCACGTACGGGATCTGCTCGAACGTGTAGCCGGTGTGCGCGACGCCCCACCAGGCGAAGAGGATCGCCGCGATCCCCGCCGTCATCAGCATCGTGCCCACGAGCCCGAGTCCGCTGCGCATCCGTGCGCGGCGCCGGTCCTGGATCGTCATCGCTCACCCGTTGCGGAGGTCGGGGACACCGGTCGGGTGTCCGGAGGGACAGGGGGCGCCGCCCAGCAGGAAGGTGCCGAACGACTTCATGCCGAACGCTCCCGCCGCGGCGACCCCGAGACCGGTGAGCACCAGCAGTGCCGGTACGCCGGGGAAGTCGAGCAGCGAACGGGGTTTGGCGCGGGCCGACGCGACCGGTGTGACCGTCCTGGGCGGCGTCACGCCCGCGACCGGAGGCGCGCCCAGTGCCGGTGGCGGGATATCGGCGGCGGGCGGTACCACCGGCACGACCGGGGCCGGCACGTCAGGCGGTGTCAGAGACGTTGAGGCGGAAGCGTTTGCGACGGCCTCGGTGTCGCCGACGACCACCACCATCTTGCGTAGCGGGTTGAGCAGCGGCACGAGTTCCTTGGGCAGCAACGGAGCCAGGACGCCGTCCAGGATCCCGCCGAGGCCGAGCTTGGTGCGCAGCGCCAGCACGTCGACGGTCAGAGTGAGGCCGCTGCTGGAGGACGTCGCCGCCGTGCCTTCGAGCTTCGTCGCGGCCGTGGGCCAGGTGAGGGTGATGCCCAGCGGTTCCAACGCCTTCAGCAGTCCGTCCGGTGGCGCGTCCGGGGCCTTGACCGGGAACTTCTGGCCCAGCACGGCGAACTCGGCGATCGAGAACGTGCTCGTGCCGCTCCCCTTGCTGCCGTCGCTCACGGCGACGGACTCGAACTTCACGCCCGACAGCACGACCAGGCCCGCCAGCAGTGAGATCGTCTGCGCGGACGTGACGGCGGTCGAGCGGGCCTCGGACGCGCCGGCCGAACTGACACTGCTCGACGACAGCCCGTCGGCGGTCAGCAGGAACGGCACCTCCTGCTTCGCGCCCGCGTAGGACTCGGCCTTCGCGGCTCCGGCAGCGGCCTTCATGCCCGGCTTCGACTCGTCCGCCGGGCCGCCGGGGTGCGCCGCGTTGGCCTGCACCGGGTAGGCGAAGCCGAGCAGCTGCGGCAGGCCGGTGCCGACGGCCGCGCCCGGCCACAGCGAGCTGGCGACCGACCGGCCGATCGGGCCGGAGCCCAGTTCCGTCTGCGTGTAGGAGAGGTGCACCTCGCCCTGCGGTTCGGCCGGCACCGGGATCAGGTCGGTGTGCAGCAGCACGGACACAGGCGCGGCGTGGGCGGTCAGCGTGAACCCGCCGATGTCCGCCTTCGCGGGTGCCGGGAACAGCAGGAGGAGCAGCAGGACGAGCGCGTACCTCATGACGTCCCTCCGAAGTAGACGGTGGCCAGGTCGCTCCCGGCGGAGATCTCGCCGTGCGTCATCACGACGACCTGGTCGGCGACGGCCGAGGCGGTCTCGGCGAACTGCTCGACGATCAGCATCGTCACGCCGGACCGCGCCAGCTCCCCCACCACCTCGTACAGCTCGGCGACGATCACCGGGGCGAGGCCCATCGAGAGTTCGTCGATCACGAGCACGGCCGGGTCGGTGATCAACGCGCGGGAGAACGCGAGCATCTGCTGCTCGCCGCCGGACATCGAGCCCGCGAGCTGCCGGTGGCGCGCCTTGAGCTTCGGAAAACGTTGGTAGACCAGCTCGGCATCCCCGCGCATCAGCCTCAGGTTCTCCGCCACGGTCAGGTTCGGGAAGATCGCGCGGCCTTCCGGGATCGTGCACAGGCCGGCGCGGGCGAGTTCGTCGGGCGGGGCGTCGTTGACGTGCACCCCACCCAGATGGACGTGGCCGGCGGTGGCCCTGATCTGTCCACTGAGGACTTTGACCAGCGTGGACTTGCCCGCGCCGTTCGGGCCGAGCAACGCGGTGACGGTGCCGCGCGGCACGTTCAGCGACACCCCGCGCAGCACCTCGATCCGGCCGTAGCCGGCGTGGACGTCACTGAGTTCGATCATTTTGGCGAGGTCGATCATCCGAGGTACGCCTCCCGGACACCTTCGTGCGCACGGACGACGTCGGGCGTGCCGGAGACCAGCAGCCGTCCCAGGTTCAGCACGTGCACGTGGTCGCAGTAGCCCATCACGAGGTCCATGTCGTGCTCGACCAGCACGACCGAGCGGCCCTCCGCGCTCAGTTGCCGCAGCAGCTCACCGAACGCGTCGGTCTCCGCCCGGTCGAGGCCGGACGACGGTTCGTCGAGCAGCAGGAGGCTTGGGTCGGTGGCCAGTGCGCGAGCCAGTTCCAGCAGGCGCGCGGCGCCGGTCGGGACGGTGTCGGCCTGGTTGCCCGCGAACTCCGCGATCCCGACCCGTTCCAGCAGTTCCCTGGCCAGCTTCGCGGGCCTGCGGCGGCTTTCCAGCGCCACCACGACGTTCTCCCAGACCGTCAGCGACCCGAAGACCTCCAGCCGCTGGAACGTCCGCGCGACGCCCAGCCTCGACCGCTGGTGCGGCCCCTTGGTGGTGATGTCCTCGTCGTCGAGCAGCACCCGTCCGGCCGTCGGCTTGCGCAGCCCGCTGATCACGTCGAACAACGTCGTCTTGCCCGCGCCGTTGGGCCCGATCAGCCCGGTGACGCCGGGTTCGACGGTCAGGGACACGTCGCCGACCGCGGTCACCTCGCCGAAGCGGACCGTCACGCCCTCCACCCGCAACGTGCTCATGCGCGCCGCCAGGACCAGGCCCGGAAGCCCCAGCCGGCCAGCCCGTTGGGCTCGCGCGCGAGCCCGGCCGCCGCCACCCCGAGCAGCACGACCGCCACTCCCGCGAACGCCGGGAAACCGCTCTGCAGTACGGGGAGCAGCATCAGCAGCACCCCGCCGAGCAGCGCGCCGGACACCGACGTCACGCCCGCGATCACCGCGAACAGCAGCAGCGGCAGGTTGTTGAACAGCTGGAAGTCGCTCGCCGCGACGGTCTCCCGCAGCTGGGCGAACAGCCCGCCCGCCAGGCCCGCGATCGCCGCAGACAGGGAGAACACCCAGACCCGGATCCAGCGCACGTTCAGCCCGAGAGTCGCGCACGCCGCAGAGCTGTCCTTGACCGCGATCATCCGCCGCCCGAGCCGTCCGCGCCGGACGGCCAGCACGCCGACTCCGACCAGGACGAAGACGGCCGCGCACAGCAGCAGCTGAGCGGTCGCCGACTCGACGAGCTTCGGCACCTGCAGACTGCCCCGCACGCCGAACGCGATCGGTGACTGCAGCACGAGCTTGTCCATGAGCTGCGCGAACCCCAGCGTCGCCAGCGCCAGGTACAGCCCGCTGACCCGCAGTGCCGTCAACGCGATCAACGCCCCGACCGCCGCCGCGACTGCGGCCCCGATCAGCAACGTCACGGGCGACGGACTGCCGAGCCGCGCCACCGTCACCGCGCCCACGCCGACGAACGTGAACTGCCCCAGCGACACCACACCGCCGTACCCGGTGAGCAGCACCATCGACAGCAGCACGATCCCGAACACCAGTGCCAGCGCGAGTTGCCCGGCCACCACCGAGTCCACCAGCAACGCCAGCACGACGACCACACCCGCGAACAGCCCGGCGCCCACACCGGTCGTCAGCGCGTTCGGCACGGCCACTCCGCGCGATCCCCGGACACCGCCGATCCGCAGCGGCGACTGCGGCATCGCGAGCAGCACCACGAACAGCAGCAGGGCCGGAATCGCCGCCCGGAAGGAGATCCAGAACGGCGACGACGGCAGGTACGCCACCGCGTACGACTGCACCAGCCCGAGCCCGAGCGCGCCGGCGAACGTCCACGGCAGACTCCGCAACCGTCCCACCAGCGCGGCCGTGTACGCGGTGATCACGAGCAACGTCATCGTCACGTAGTCGAGCTGCACGACCGGCGTGAGCAGGATCCCGCCCAGCGCCGCCAGCGCCGACCCGATCGCCCAGCTCAGCGCCGACAACCTGGTCGGCCGCGTCCCGTAGAGCGCGGCCAGTTCCGGCGCGTCGACACAGGCCCGCATCGCGAGCCCGGTCCGCGTCCGGTTCAGCAGCACGTACAGCCCACCGGCGACGAGCACCGCGCAGGCCAGCGTCACCAGGTCGTGCCCGCTGACGAAGGACTGTCCGATGTGGACGCCGAGCTGGTCGAGGAACGGCCGCACCGGACGCGCCTGCGGCGGCCAGACCACCTGCGCCACCCCGATCAGCCCGACCAGCAACCCGACGCCGGCGACCAGCGTGATCCCGACCGGCGCACCCGCGAGCCGCCGCATGACGAACCGCTCGACCACCAGCCCGAACAGCGGCGCGCACACACCGACCACGAGCAGCAGCGCGAGCCACTGGGGCAGGCCGCGGTTCTCGGCGAGTTCCCAGTAGAGGAACGCCATGACCATGCCGATCGCGCCGTGGCCGACGTTGAAGACCTTGGAGGTGCTGTAGGTCAGCACGAGGCCGCCGGCGACTACGGCGTACGCGCCGCCCGTGACGAGGCCGAAGATGGTGTAGGCGAGGAGAGCCGTCATCCGCCCACCCCCGTGTCGATCAACGACCCGCACGAGTACCCCGAAGCCGGCGCCAACCGGCTCCACGTCCCGCCCTTCAACCGCACCAGCGTCATGCAGGCCGAAGTCCGTTTCCCTCCCACGTCCTGCGGCGCGACCATGCCCTCGGCGGTGAAGTCGTGCACCCCGCGCACCGCCTCGATCATCGCCTTGCGGGTGAGCTGCGGCCCGACCTTCGCCGCCGTGGTCACGAACAACCGGGCCGCCGCCCAGGCGAACATCCCGAAGTACGAGGGCGCGGCACCGGGCGCCACCCGCCCCAGCCACTGCTTGTACAGCGCCACCTGGGCGTTCGCCTCCTCGAACAGGGCGCCGTTCGTGTAGACCACGGTCCCGTCGACCGCCGCGCCGCCCTGCTTGATGTACTGCGGGTCGTACGCGGACGGGTCCGTGATGAACGCCTCCGGCGTGTACCCCTGCTGCCGCATGGCCTGCTGCAACCGCACCGCGTACTGCGCCGAGCCGATCCAGTACACGATCTTGGTGCCGGTCTCCTTCAGCTTCGCCACGTACGGCGCGTAGTTGACGTCGGTGATGTCGATGGCCTGCGAGTAGACGAACTTGATCCCGCGTGCCTCGGCCGCCTTCTGCATGCTGCGCGCGTTCTGCGCGCTCGCGTCGGCGTTGAGGTAGAGGTAGGCCGCGGCACCGATGCCGCCGGGGAAGCTCGACTTGACCAGGTCCGGTCCGGCCGACGACACGAGGTTCACGACGTTCGACGCCACACCGAAGCTCACGGGCGTGCGCTGGCGTTGTGCGGTGACGGTCGAGGCCCGCAGGTCGGGTATTCCGCAGCCGGCAGCCGCGGGTCCGCCGCCCTGGTCGAACGCCGACATCGAGCCGACCAGCGCGAAAGCCTGTTCGCAGGCCTGGGAGGTGGCCTGCTGGTCGCCTCCGCTGTCGGTGCGGGAGTCGAACGAGACGAGCTTGAGCTTGCGCCCGCACACCGAGCCCTGGGTGGCGTTGAAGTACTCGACGAACGCCTTGGTGGCCTGCTGGGCCGACTGGAAGAGGCCGGGCACCGGGCCGCTGATGTCGGAGATGTTGGCGATCGTGATCTCGCCGGCCGTGACGCCCTTGTCCGTGGCGCCGCCGGTGCCCTGGCAGCCGCCCGCGATGCTGCCGGGCGGGTTGGGCTTCTTGTCGGGCTGCTGCGGGTTCGCGGCGCCCGGCTGCTCCGCGGTGCCCTCGGGCACCGCGGCGTCCTCGCCGGTCACCGCACCGTCCTGGGTGCCGGCCGACCCTCCCTGCGGCACGACGAGTGCCGCCCGTTGCTCGTCGGTGAGCCTGCTTCCGCATCCGGCGAGCAACGCGCAGATCGTCAGTGCGATCAGTGCGGTCCTGCGACGCATGCGCACTGACGCTAGGGCTCTGCATCAATCCAGGTCTACGCATCTTCTAGAACGCGTTCTACATGCAAACAATCGTCGCAGAATCCGTCACCAAAACGCGGTCGCCTCGTTAGAAGCGACCGCGTCAAGGAACACGTTCTACCTACGACGGTGGCAGCGGCTCCGGACGGCGCGGCAGGATCACGTCACCGGACGACTCACCGCGCACCCGTCGCATCACCCACGGCACGACGTGCTCGCGCGCCCACTTCCAGTCCTCCGCGCGCCGGACGCGGCGGTCGACCAGCGGGGCCACGCCCAGCACGGTCCGCTGCAGCGAGTGCGGAACGCCGAGAGCGTCCAGAACGGAGATCGCGACCTCGGCGTGCCCGGACGAGTTGAGGTGCAGCCGATCCGGCGACCACATGCGACGGTCGCGCAGCTGACGCATGTTCCACATGTCGCCCAGCACGCACGAGTGCTCGGCGGCGATCGCGCGCACGTGCTCGTTGTAGATGGCCACGCGACCACGCATCTTGCGGAACACCGGGTCGTCCCCACCGTCGACGCCGGTGAAGAGGATCACGCGCGCGCCCGCGTTGGACAGGCGTGCGACGGCCGCGCGGTAGCGGCGCATCAGCGCGTCGATGTCCACCTTGGGCCGCATGAGGTCGTTGCCGCCCGCGTAGAGCGAGACCAGGTCCGGCTTCATCGCCAGAGCGCGTTCGAGTTGCTCGCCCAGCACCTGCGGCAGCAGCCGGCCGCGCACGGCCAGGTTGGCGTAGGTGAACTCGGGGTCCGCCGCCCCCAGCACGTCGGCGACGCGGTCCGCCCAGCCCCGCACACCATTAGGACGACCAGCGTCTTCGTCGCCCACACCCTCGGTGAACGAGTCCCCCAACGCCACGAAACGCTTGCTCATGCTCACGACCCTATGACGGGCATTCGGAGCAGAGTCGACGGGGGTTGCGGCCGCTTCGATAACGTTTCGGTAACGGCGACGTCTCGAACTGAGGCGGCTTCCCATTCCTGGCCGTATTCCCGTTCGTGCGACTCCCCATGGACTTGGCGAAGCCGACGCGACTGATGGTCGCGCTGGCAGGCTGTGCGCTGGCGGTGCTCCTGAACACCGGAACCGCTGCCGGGCAGCCCTCCACGCCGTCCACCCCCATCTCCACGCCGCCGCCGGACAGCAGCGGCAAGGGCGACGAGGTCGTCCAGACGCAGTGGGGGCCCCTCGGGCCGGCAGACCGGGACTTCATGAACCGGGTCAAGACAGCCGGCCTGTGGGAGAAGCCCGCAGGCGAGAAGGGCAAGGCCAAGCGGGCCGACCAGCCCAAGATCCAGGAGGCCTGCAAGCACCTCATCGAGGGGCACACCCTCCTGGACAACGTGGTGAACCGGGCGGGCGTTCTGCTCGGCCACACGTTGCCCACGGAGGCCTCGGACGAGCAGAAGGGCTGGCTCGCCGAGATGGACGCGGCGACCGGCGACGAGTTCGACGCCGTCTTCGCCAACCGGCTCCGCGCGGCGCACGGCAAGGTCTACGCCTACGCCGCGCAGATCCGGGCCGGCACCAAGAACGAGCTCATCCGCATCCTTTCCACGCAAGCGATGATCACCGTCTTCGACCACATCAAGGTGCTCGAGGAGACCGGTCGCGTCGACTTCGCCGGACTGGAATCGCCACAACCGCTCGCACCGCCCCCGCCCGCGAACGACTCCGGGACTCCGGAGGCGACGGGTGACCAGGCGGCCGAGCAGACGGCCAACCCGACCGACGGCGTGATCCCGACCGTGCCGCAGGGCACCAGGTTCACCCGCACCGCCGAGCAGGGCGTGTTCGGGGACAACAACGGTGTCTTCTTCGGTGCCATCGGAGTGCTCGCGCTCGCGCTGGTGGGGATGCGAATGATATCCCGGTCGAAGAAATCACGGCGGAAATCTCGTTCGTACTGACAAAACAGCACACCCAGGTTCATCCCGAAGATAGCGGCCCCTAACCGCCGTCAGCTTCACCATGCCGTTTTATCGGACTACCACGAGGTGGCAAATGGCTATTCACCGGAGGAAATCCACGATCTGGCTCACCGCCGCCGCTGCGGCGATGGCCGTGGTCGCGGGCGGTGCCGCGGTGGTGGCCATCAGTTCTTCTGATGGCTCCGCGCTCGCCGACGGTGCGGACAAGAGCTTGTTCGTCGACATCACCAAGGTGAAGCCGAACGTCAAGAAACCAAGGGCGGAAAACGACGCCACCACCGGCACGTTCACCGTGGACTGCGGCAGGAACGAGAACGGGCACTTCAACCCGGACAACTTCATCGCGCAGCCGGGCGTTCGCAACGGCGCCGAGCACCTGCACGACTACGTCGGCAACCTGTCCACGAACGCGGACTCGAACAACAAGTCGTTGCAGGCGGCAGGTACGACCTGCAAGAACGGCGACAAGTCCGCCTACTTCTGGCCGGTCGTCCGCATCGTCGACGAAGAGCCGGACGAGGCCGCACCGCCCGCGGAGCAGGCCCCGCCGAAGAAGGACGACAAGGCCCAGCAGGACAAGGACAAGGCGGCCAAGGAGGCTGCCCAGCTCGAGTGCCCCGATGTCGCGTCGCTGCTGCCCGAGGACGTGCCGGACGCCGCTCAGCCGGAGATCGACCGCGAGCTCGAGAACCTCGAGAAGGTGACCGCGGAGGCCGAGAAGAGGCTCGAGCAGATCAAGGCGCAGGACCGCGACAACATCATCGTCGGCCCGACGCGCAACAAGCGCGCCGCCATTCTGGACCGGATGATGCTGGCGTTCAGCCGCCTGGGCCAGCAGGCTCCCGACCTGAACCCGGCCGCCGCCTGCGCGGTGAAGGACAAGGCCGCGGGAGAGAAGGGCCTCGACAACGGCGGCGAGAACGCCGACGCCGCCCAGGCCGAGGGCACCGAGAACAAGAAGAACAAGAACAACCCCGAGGAGAACGGCAACAACGAGCTCGAGGGCAACGAGGGCAAGATCCAGCGCCCCGCCGTCGTCGACCTGACCTTCCGCGGCAGCCCGACCGGCAAGGTCACCGCGATGCCGAAGTTCCTCCGCGTTCTCTACGGTGACGCCAAGGCCGGCCAGAACGGCCCGAAGAACGCCAAGGCGTCCTGGACCTGCACCGGCTTCGAGGACAAGGTCCTGATGGACAAGTACCCGATCTGCCCGCAGGGCTCGAACGTCAAGCGCGTGCACGACTTCCCGAGCTGCTGGGACGGCAAGAACATCGACTCCGCGAACCACCGCGACCACATCGTGTTCCCCGACCAGAACGGCAAGTGCAAGAGGGGCTTCAAGGCCGTCCCTCAGCTGCGCATCTCGCTGACCTACAACATCCCGCTCGACGTCCAGAAGGACGGTCGCTACCTGGTCGACTCCTTCCCCGAGGAGGAGCACAACCCGCTCACCGACCACGACGACTTCGCGAACGTGATGTCGCAGAAGATCATGAACCGCCTCGTCAACTGCGTCAACACCGGCAAGAAGTGCCGCGAGTGACGCTCTGACCTTGCAGTTCAGATAGGCGAAATCCCCTGGTGCCCCTCCCGCGCACCAGGGGATTTTCGTTGTGCGGCTTGGCTTTGTTCACCAGCGTGAATCCTGTGCCGGAATAGTTGACCGCAAAGGTATAGACCACTGACACTGGCCGCATGGTCACCCGTTCCTGCACGGTTTTGATCGCACTGCTGGCATCCCTTCTGGTCCCGGTCACCGCCCAGGCGGCACCGGCGACGTTCGTCCATCCGGGAGTCGTGGTCTCCCGGCCACAGCTGGACTTCATGCGCACCAAGGTCCTGGCCGGCGCCCAGCCGTGGAGGACCGCCTACGACCGCATGATGGCGTCGAAGTACGCCGACCTGAACCGCACGCCGAAACCACGGGCGGTCGTGGAGTGCGGCCCCGTCAGCAAGCCCAACAACGGCTGCACCGACGAACGCGAGGACGCGCTCGCCGCCTACACGCTGTCGCTGGCCTGGTACGTCACCCGCGACGCCAGGTACGCGACCAAGGCCATCCAGATCATGGACGCCTGGTCCGCCACCATCCGCGACCACACCAACTCCAACGCCCCGCTGCAGACCGCGTGGTCGGCCAGCAGCTGGCCCAAGGCCGCCGAGATCATGAAACACGTCTACGGGACGTGGCCGGGCAGCGCGCGGTTCGGCACGATGCTGCGCAACGTCTACCTGCCCGAGATCCAGAACGGCCGCGCGAACACCAACGGCAACTGGGAACTCAGCATGATGGAGGCGTCGATCGGCATCGCCGTGTTCCTGGAGGACCGCGCGGCCTACGACAAGGCCGTGAGCATCTTCCGGACGCGCATCCAGGCGTTCATCTACCTGACCACCGACGGGTCGCTGCCGAAGACGCCGCCGGGCAGTGGCATCGACACCAGGGCCGAGATCATCTCGTACTGGCACAACCAGTCCACGTTCGTCGACGGCCTCACCCAGGAGACCTGCCGGGACTTCGCCCACACGGCCTACGGGCTCTCCGCCGCCTCGCACCTCGCGGAGACCGCGCGGCACCAGGGCCAGGACATCTGGGGTGAGATCAAGGACCGCATGCGGCACGCGTGGGGCCTGCACTCCAAGTACCAGAACGGCGCGCCCGTGCCGTCCTGGCTGTGCGGCGGTTCCTACCGCCGTGAGCTCGGGCCGACGCCGGAGGTCAGCTTCAACGCGCTGAACACCAGGCTGGGCATCGGGATGGCGAACACCAAGATCTACACCGAGTCGAAGCGTCCACACGGGACCGACAACCTGTTCATCGCCTGGGAGACGCTGACTCACGCAGCCAACCCCAGCTAGGACGTAGTGCCGTGGGGCGAAATTGGGCGAGCTAATTCACGCTCAGCAGGGCGGCTCGCGGCACCGCCCCCACGCCCCCATACGTCCAGTATGAGGACGTGGGGGCGGCACCACGATCCACCCGCCTGACCGCGAATTACCACGGCAAATTTCGCCCCACGGCACTAGCGTGCGCTCATGACCGAGACACCGGACGTGAAGCCACGCAGCCGCGACGTGACCGACGGCCTGGAGCGCACCGCCGCGCGCGGAATGCTCCGGGCCGTCGGCATGGGCGACGAGGACTGGGAGAAGCCGCAGATCGGCGTCGCCTCGTCGTGGAACGAGATCACGCCGTGCAACCTGTCCCTGGACCGGCTCGCGAAGGCGTCGAAGGACGGCGTGCACGCGGCCGGCGGCTATCCGCTGGAGTTCGGCACGATCTCGGTGTCGGACGGCATCTCGATGGGCCACGAGGGCATGCACTTCTCGCTGGTCTCGCGCGAGGTGATCGCCGACAGCGTCGAGACCGTGATGATGGCCGAGCGCCTCGACGGCTCGGTGCTGCTCGCGGGGTGCGACAAGTCGTTGCCCGGCATGCTGATGGCGGCGGCGCGGCTCGACCTGGCCAGCGTGTTCCTCTACGCGGGGTCGATCCTGCCTGGCCGGGTCACGCTGACCGACGGCACCGAGAAGGAAGTCACGATCATCGACGCGTTCGAGGCCGTCGGGGCCTGCGCGCGCGGACTGATGAGCCGTGAGGACGTCGACCGCATCGAACGCGCGATCTGCCCCGGCGAGGGCGCGTGCGGTGGCATGTACACGGCGAACACCATGGCGAGCGCGGCCGAGGCCCTGGGCATGTCGTTGCCCGGCAGTGCCGCTCCCCCGGCCACCGACCGGCGCCGGGACGGGTTCGCGCGCCGCTCCGGCCAGGCCGTGGTCGAGATGCTGCGCAAGGGCATCACCGCGCGGCAGATCATGACGCGCGAGGCGTTCGAGAACGCGATCGCCGTCGTGATGGCGTTCGGCGGCTCCACCAACGCGGTGCTGCACCTGCTCGCCATCGCGCACGAGGCCGGTGTCGAACTGAGCCTCGACGACTTCAGCCGCATCGGCGCGCGCGTGCCGCACCTGGCCGACGTGAAGCCGTTCGGCCGGCATGTCATGACGGACGTCGACCGCATCGGCGGCGTGCCCGTGGTGATGAAGGCGCTGCTGGACGCCGGTCTGCTGCACGGCGACTGCCTCACCGTCACCGGCCGCACGGTCGCCGAGAACCTCGCCGACATCGACCCGCCCGACCCGGACGGCCTCGTGCTGCGCGCGCTCGACAAGCCCATCCACCACACCGGCGGCATCACGATCCTGAAGGGCTCGCTCGCCCCGGAGGGCGCCGTGGTCAAGTCGGCGGGCTTCGACTCGGACGTCTTCACCGGCACCGCCCGCGTGTTCGACCGCGAACGCGCCGCCATGGACGCCCTGGAGGACGGCACCATCACCGCGGGCGACGTCGTCGTCATCCGCTACGAGGGTCCCAAGGGCGGGCCGGGCATGCGCGAGATGCTCGCGATCACCGCGGCGATCAAGGGCGCGGGCCTCGGCAAGGACGTCCTGCTGCTCACCGACGGCCGCTTCTCCGGCGGCACGACGGGCCTGTGCGTCGGGCACGTGGCGCCGGAGGCGGTCGACGGCGGCCCCATCGCGTTCGTGCGCGACGGCGACCAGATCACGCTGAACGTCGCCTCCGGGACCCTCGACGTGGCCGCGGACCTCGACAGCCGCCGCGAGGGCTGGGCTCCGCTGCCTCCTCGCTACCAGCGCGGCGTGCTCGCCAAGTACGCCAAGCTGGTCGGTTCGGCCTCGCGCGGCGCAGTGTGCGACTAGGCCTTGTCCTAGGTCCCCCACTCGGTTGAATTGCCAGGCGGGCGCGGGTCACCCGGTCGGTGGATGACCCGCGATCCGCCCGCGATGGTGGGTACTTCGCCTGCACACAGGCAGACAGCCAACGCGGAGGGACAAAGACGATGATCGACCAGGCGCACGTTGAGGCCCTGTACGACTGCGACGTGATCGACAACCATGGCGAGAAGATCGGTTCGGTCAAGCAGGTCTGGCTCGAAGACGGCACTGGCGCGCCCCTGTGGGCCGAGGTCCATACCGGACTGTTCGGGACGCGGCAGAGCTTCGTCCCGATCCAGGAGGGCCAGGTGGCGGGTGGCGCGATCACCGTTCCCGTCAGCAAGCAGCAGGTGAAGGACGCTCCGAGCGCGCGCACCTCGGCCGACCACATGTCGGACGAGGAGCAGGAGGCGCTCTACCGGCACTACGGGATGATCCCGCAGGCCAAGACCGGCGAACACGACCGGCTCGGTGGCAGGCGCGGTGGACGTGGCACGGGCGACGCGGCCGAGGTCACGCTCTCGGAGGAGAAGCTGGACGTCGGCACCCGCAACGTCGAGGCGGGCCGGGTGCGGCTGGTCAAGCACACGGTCACCGAGCAGCGCAACGTCACCGTGCCGGTGACACACGAGGAGGCCCGGGTCGTCCGCGAGCCCGCGAAGGGCAAGCCGGGCAAGGCGTTCGCCGACGAACAGGCGGAGGTCACCCTGCACCGCGAGGAACCGGTGGTGCAGAAGCACACGGAGGCAGTGGAGCGGGTCCGGCTGGAGAAGGACGCGGTCACCGAGCAGCGGGAGGTCAAGGGCGAGGTGCGCAAGGAACGCGCCGAGGTCGAGCGGGAGGGCGAGCGCCGCGACCGCCGCTGAATGATCTGGCGCGCACCGCTCACCACTTCCGCCGGTGGGCGGCGCGCGCCTGGTCGCCACCTCAGTACAGGCTGTCGAGCACGTCCGCGTAGCGCCTCTCGATCTCGCGGCGGCGCGGCTTCAGCGACGCGGTCAGCAGCCCGTCCTCGACGCTGAAGTCGTGCTCCAGCACCGCGAAGCGCTTGATCGTCTCGTGGCGTGCGAGCTGCGCGTTGACGGTCTTGATCGCGGCCTCGACCTCGGACTCCGCGTCGGTGAGCCCGCCGGCGGTGTCCGGGTCGAGCGTCACGAGTGCCACGCAGTACTTGCGCCGGTCGCCGTGCACGATCACGTTGCTGATGTACGGCGACGCCGCGTTGATCATGCTCTCGATCCGGGTCGGCGCCACGTACTTGCCGCCCGAGGTCTTGATGAGCTCCTTCTTGCGGTCGGTGATCTTCAGCCGCCCCGCGTCGTCGAGTTCGCCGATGTCGCCGGTGTGCAGCCAGCCGCCGACCAGCGACTCGGCGGTCGCGTCCGGCCGGTTGTGGTAGCCGCGCATGACGCCGGGGCCGCGGAGCAGCACCTCGCCGTCGGCGGCGATCTTGACCTCCATGCCGGGGATCGGCGGGCCGACCGTGCCGATGGCGATCATGCCCGGCCGGTTGAAGAACGTCGCCGCGGACGACTCGGTGAGCCCGTAGCCCTCCAGGATCGTGATGCCGGCGCGCTCGAAGAACTCGGCGATCTCCGGGGCGAGCGGCGCCGAGCCCGACACGAAGTAGCGGATCCGGCCACCCACGCGATCGCGCAACTTGCGGTACACCAGGCGATCCGCGAGCCAGCGCGTCGCCGGGCCGTGATCGCGGTCGGACCACCGGAAGATCTTCTCGGTGATCCCGCCCTTCTCCCGCGCGCCCGCGACGATCCGGCCGTGGATCTTCTCGAAGATGCGCGGCGCGGCGGCCACGATCGACGGCCGCAGCTCGCCGAGGTTGTCCACGATCCGCTCGACGCCGCCGTCGACGGCGGTCGGCACGCCCGCGGCGATCATCGCCATCGTCAGCACCTTGCCGAACGCGTGCGACAGCGGCAGCCACAGGAAGTGCAGGTCCGTCGGCTGCAGAATGCCCAGGGACGCAATGGCTTCCGCCGTCGTCAGCCAGTTCTCATGGGTGAGCTCGACGCCCTTGGGCGTGCCGGTGGTGCCCGAGGTGTAGATCAACGTCGCCAGGTCGTCCGGCGCCAGCCCGCCGATCAACGCCTCGTAGTCGCCCGAACCCCGTGGCACCGCACCGAACCGCAGCACCTCGACGCCGTCCGGCACCATCGCGGCGTGCTCGTCGGTCTCCACGACCACGATCCGGCTGCCGGAGTCACCGATGATGTGCGCGACCTCCGCGGCCGTGCTGTTCGGGTAGATCGTCGTGGTGGCGCCACCGGCGGCGAGCACGGCGAGGTCGGTGACGATCCACTCGATGCTCGTGCGGCCCATCAACGCCACGCGGTCGCCCTTGCGCAGGCCCTTCCCGGCGAGCCCGAACGCAACCGCTGCCACCCGTTCCTGCAGCTCGGACCACGTCAGCGAGACCCAGCCACCGTTGTCGCGGTACCGCATCGCCTCGGCGTCGGGCGTGCGCGCGACACGATCGCGCAGCAGGCCGGGAATCGACAGCGCCATTGCTTCTCCCCTTCTCTGGAGCGTCGCTCCAGAGCGGTACTCTAACCCTCATGCCCGACCGACGACAGTCTCTCCTCGACGCGGCGCTCCAGCTCGTCGGGGAAGGCGGCCTCGACGCCGTCACGATCGCGGCCCTGACCAAGCGGTCGGGCATGTCGAACGGCAGCATCTACCACCACTTCGGCAGCCGCGCGGGCGTGTTCGCGCAGCTCTACGCCGACAGTTACGGCCGGTGCGTCGCCGCGATGCTGCCCGCTCTTCAGGCCGGATCAGCCGAGGAGGGCGTGCGCGGCCTGACACTGAGCTACCTCGACTGGGTCATGGCGAACCCCAGCAGGGCACGCTTCCTCTACGCCGCACCGGACCACGCCGACCCGGCGGCCAAGATGGCGGAGTTCGCGCCGGTGCTGGCCTGGTTCCTCGACCGGATGGCGTCCGGCGAGCTGCGCACGGTGCCGCCGTGGGCGCTGGAACCCGTGGCGATGGGACCGGCGCACGAGTCGGTGCGCCGGTTCCTGCTCGGAGTGTTCGACCTGGCCCTGGCGCGTGAGATCGTCGCGGACGCCGTGTGGGCCGTGCTGAAGCCCTGACTGGCCATAGAACACACGTTCGATTATTCTGCGGTTCATGCGCCAGGGATCACTGTTCGACCTGGACGCGGAGCCGGAACTGGCTCCGCTCGCCCCTCGACGCACCGAGCTCGGCCACGGCGCGTGGATCGACGTCCAGCCCGGTTGGCTCGCGGGCGCCGACGCGCTGTTCGACCGGCTCGTCGACGAGGTGCCGTGGCGCGCCGAACGCCGCCAGATGTACGACGCGGTGGTCGACGTGCCGCGCCTGCTCTGCTTCTACAGCGGCGCCCTGCCGTTCGACGTCCTCGCCACGGCCCGCGATGTGCTCTCGAACCACTACCTGGCCGAGCTGAACGAACCGTTCACGACCGCAGGCCTCTGTTACTACCGCGACGGCCGCGACAGCGTGGCCTGGCACGGCGACACCATCGGCCGTGGCCAGACCGAGGACACGATGGTCGCGATCCTGAGCGTCGGCACGCCCCGCGCCCTGCTGCTGCGGCCACGAGGTGGCGGCGAGACACACAAGTACGCGCTGGGGCACGGTGATCTGCTCGTGATGGGCGGTTCCTGCCAGCGCACCTGGGAGCACGCCGTCCCGAAGACTTCGAAGGTCGTCGGGCCGAGGATCAGCGTCCAGTTCCGCCCGCGCGGAGTCCGCTAGCGACCAGCTCTTCGGAGACCTGCCACACGCGCCGGGCCTCGTCGGTGCTGCGCAGCCGGCTGTAGAGGGCCTGCTCGGCGGGCGGGCCGCTCAGGTGGCCGACGCGGCTCGGACCGTAGAACACGCCGGCCTCGGGCGCCGTCGCGGCGAGCAGGGCCGGGAGCTGGGCGGACTCGACGGTGCCGAGGACGCCCACGGACGACAGGACCCGGATCGCGCGCTCACCGGCGACGCGACCCGGCACACCGGTCCGGCGAGGAGCCTCGGCTACCGGTGGTTCACCGACCCGGCGTCCCGCGCGCTGTACGAACCCGCCGACCACGAGTTCCTGGGCAGGATGTTCGCCTCGGGCCTGCGCGAGGCCCTCACCCGGCGCGGCCCGGGCTCCCGGGCCGCGCGGTACTGCGAACTCCTGCTCGCCTGCAGCGAGGAGTTCCGGCGGGTGTGGGACGCCCAGGAGGTCGGCATCCGCCCCAAGGAGGTCAAGCGCTACGTCCACCCGAGCATCGGAGCGCTCGAACTGCACTGCCAGACGTTGCTCGACCCCGACCAGCACCACTTCCTGCTCGTCTACACGGCCACGCCGGGCACCGAGAGCTACGAGAAGCTGCAACTGCTGTCCGTCCTCGGAGCCGACGCACCAACGGGCTGAGCAGAGGTCAGATCACGTCGACGAACACCGGGTTGGCGTAGAACCAGAGGTCGGCCCACGGGTCCGAGTCGGCGATCACGTCGATCATCGGGTCACCGGCCGAGGTGAGCCGGTTGCCGTCGCTGCCCCGCAGCCGCAGGTAGAACGACCGCTCGACGTTCTTGAAGGTGTACGAGAACCGGATCTTGCCCGTGCGCGGCACCTCGAACGTCTTGGCGACGGTGGTCTCCGGCGCGAGGAACAGGTCGCGGTCGGCGGACGGACCGGTGACCGGGCCGGCGATCAGGTCGACCTTGGCCAGCACCGGCCTGGTGCCCGCGAAGTTCGGGCCGGACGCGCGGTCGACCTCGATGGTGACCTCGACGTCGCTGCCCCGGCGCACGAACGTCCGCCCGCCCAGCGTCACGCCGCGCAGGTCGTCGCGCGAGCGCACGCGCAGTTGCAGGCCGTCGATCAGGCGCCCGTGCACGGTCAGCACCTTGCCTGCCTGCAGGCCGCGCATGATGTCCACATAGGACTTCGACCGGGAGCCGACGATGTTCGAGCCGTACTGGCCGGGGAAGAAGTCGCCGTAGGTGGTCTGCTTGACCCCCGAGTCGATCGGCGCGCCCTTCGAGCCTGTCGTGGCGTAGTCCTGCAAGCCCTGCGTGAGGGTGTCGTTGAAGACCTGATGCACGTCCGAGTTCGCGGTGATCCACCACGGGCGTCCCTCGGCGAGCAGGGAGTCCCACAGGCCACCGACCTTGGCGGTCATCCAGTCGAACCCGCCGTGGGTGCGGTAGGACTCCGGCGGGTAGCCGGGGAACGACTCCGGGCCCGGCGCCGCCGTGTCGTAGTAGCCGCGCGCACGGCCGGAGCCGCCCGCGGACTTCGGCGTGCCGGCGGCCTGGTGACCGGGCGCGCCCTCCATGCCGACCGCGACACCGGGAGCCGCGTCGCGCCAGCCGCGGATCTCGTGCGGGCTGTCGACGCCACGCCGGGACGGGTGGTTCGCGAACATCAGCGCGATCTCGGTCCGTCCGGAGAGGACCTGCGCCTCCAGGTACCGCAGGGCGGCCAGGGCGAGGGACTCGGTGTTGTTCGCGATGCGGCCGTCGTAGGACAGCTCGAACGCCTTGAGGATGTCGACGGTGTGCTTGCCGGGCGGCATGAACACGGTGGCGTGCTCCGCGCCGGGGATGTTCCACTCCAGGCCCTGGTACACCAGCACGTCGCGCTGCGACCGGCGGACGCGCTCGATGTCCGGCGTGATCTGGTCGATCGAGAACTTCTGGTGCGCGACGCCACCGTGGTCGGTGATGACGACCCAGTCGAGGCCGAACTCGTGCGCCTTCTGCACCTGCTGCGCGATCGTGTACTGGCCGTCGTCGGAGTACTGGGTGTGGATGTGGTGGTCGCCCGCGTACCAGCGCTCACCGCCGCCCCAGGGGTTGACCGGGACGTGCGCCTCGGCCCTGCCGGTACCGGCGGCCACGGCGACACCGGCGGCGCCGGCCGCGATGCCCAGGCCGGCCAGGAACTTGCGGCGCTCGACTGACGACGGGCGGTCGTCCGCGGGGTCGAGCCAGCTGCCCTCGACCGGCTCTACCTCGTGGTGGTGGTGCGTGTGATCACCGTGCGAGTGATCGTGAGAGTGGGACATGCGCAGATCTCAACCGGTCAAGCTGTCCAGGGAAACGAACGGAGCATGAACCCTTGTACCGGGAACTTCACTCACACGGCCTGGACGGCCAGCAGGGCAAGGTCGTCGTGGTCGTCCCGGTCCAGCCACTTGAGCACGGCCTGCTCGCAGTGCCGCGCGATCTCCTCCGCCGACAGGCCCTTGCACTCCTTCAGCACCGCCTGCAGACGCTGCTCGCCGAACAACTCCGTGCGGTTCGTGTGCGCGCGGGCCTCGGTGAAGCCGTCGCTGTACAGCACCAGCGTGTCGCCCGGCGCCAGCGTGATCTGCTCGCCGGAGAACCGGACATCCGCCAGGATTCCGACGATCGCCCCCGTGGCGCTCACCTCGTCCACGCTGCCGTCCGCCCGCAACACCAGCGGCGCGGGATGGCCACCGGACGCGAGGGACAGCCGTGCTCCCCCGTTGGCCAGCGGCACCAGTTCCCCGACGACGAGCGTGGTGAAGAGCTTCGAGCCGGTGGCGCGCAACGAGGTGTTCAGCAGGTGCAGCAGCCGCACCGGGTTCGTCTCGACCAGGGAGAGCGCCTGCAGCGACTGCCGGACGCGTCCACTGTGGACCGCGGCTTCCAGGCCGTGCCCGCAGACGTCGCCCAGCACGAACGTCGCCGAGCCGTCCGTGCGCGGGTGGACGTCGTAGAAGTCGCCGCCGACGAGCGCCCGCTGGTGGGCGGGGATGAACACCGAGGCCAGCGTCACACCGTGCACCTCGGGCAGCGGCAACGGCAGCAGCGCCGACCGCAGCACCTCGATCGTCCGCTGCTGCTCCGTCAGCTTCGACGACGACTCCAGCGCCACGGCGGCGTGCTTGCCGAACAGCCGGATCCGTTCCACGTCGTTCGGCGCGAAGTCGCCCTTCCGCACCACGACCAGCGCGCCGCCGACGCCCAGCGGCACGGCCAGCGCACAGCCGAAGTCCTCCGGCACGCCCCAGCTGCCTTCACCCAAAGAGGTGATCCTGAGCAGGCTGGACGTGCCGGTCAGCACCTCGGAGATCTCCGAGACACGGCGAGGCGTGCGCGTGACCGTGGGCTCGCCGCCATCGCAACGCCACCACTCCAGCCGGTCACGGGTGGCGGGCACGACGGCGACGCAGTGCTCGCCCAGCAGTTCCGCCGCGAGCTGCACGATCGTCTTCAGGGTCAGTTCGCGCGACCCGCCGCCGGCGAGCCGCAGATGCGCGTGGTCGAGCGTGGAGTCCGTGAAGTACCAGGCACTCCAGCCCTCGCCGAGGTCGTGCCGGCGGCCCACGACGTGCTTGTCGAACTGCGCGCCGAGGCCGAGGCGGGGGAACCTGTCGGCGGCCGCGGCGTTGCGCACGCGCACCACTCCGGCCGCGTCGACGACGAAGACGGCTTCGCGCAGCCCGTCCACCAGGCGCTGCCAGCCGTCGAGGTCGATGCCCACGACGCTGCTCATCCGCTCTTGTCCTGCGCAGACGGCCGGGTCATCACGGCCTCCTGCGGGTCGTTTGCGTGCATCGCGGCTTCAAGTTACCTCGCTCCAAACCTAACGTGGCAGTCTTGGCTGTGACCACCGAGGCACGGAGGCTTGGAGTGACCACGGCCAACGAAGAGACGGACGCGACCCTCGAACGGGTCCTCTCCGCCATGAGAGACCTGCGTGACGGCAATTTCCGCCGCAGGCTCGTCGTGCCGGGGAACGGGCCTGTGTCAGCGCTCGCGGACGTTTTCAACGAGATCGCCGAACGCAACCAGTGGCTCGCTGGTGAACTGGGCCGGGTCCGCCAGGCGGTGGGCCAGGAGGGCCGGCTGACCGAACGGGTGGCGCCCGCGGGCACCGCCGGCGGCTGGTCGCTCATCGCGGACTCGGTGAACGGCCTGGTCGAGGACCTGATGCGGCCGACGACGGAGCTGAGCCGCGTGCTGGCCGCCGTCGCCGAGGGCGACCTGACCAAGCGCATGTCGGACCAGACGCTGCGCGGCGAGTTCGCGACGCTCGGCTCGACGGTGAACGGCCTGGTGGACCAGCTGTCGTCGTTCGCCGACGAGGTCACCCGCGTCGCCCGCGAGGTCGGCACGGACGGCCGCCTGGGCGGTCAGGCGAAGGTGCCCGGCGTCGCCGGCACGTGGCGCGACCTGACCGACAACGTCAACTCGATGGCGAACAACCTGACCAACCAGGTCCGCAACATCGCCCAGGTCGCGACGGCCGTGGCCACCGGCGACCTGACCCAGAAGATCACGGTGGACGTCTCCGGCGAGATGCTGGAGCTGAAGAACACGCTGAACACCATGGTCGACCAGCTCAGCTCGTTCGCGGACGAGGTCACCCGCGTCGCCCGCGAGGTCGGCACGGACGGCAAGCTCGGTGGCCAGGCGAAGGTGCCCGGCGTCGCCGGCACGTGGCGCGACCTGACCGACAACGTGAACTTCATGGCGGACAACCTGACGACCCAGGTCCGCAACATCGCCCAGGTCACGACCGCGGTGGCGCTCGGCGACCTGACCCAGAAGATCACCGTCGACGCGCGCGGCGAGATCCTGGAGCTCAAGTCCACGATCAACACGATGGTCGACCAGCTCTCGTCGTTCGCCGACGAGGTCACGCGGGTCGCGCGTGAGGTCGGTTCGGACGGCCGCCTGGGCGGGCAGGCACAGGTGCCCGGCGTCGCCGGTACCTGGCGCGACCTGACCGAGTCGGTGAACGTCATGGCGAACAACCTGACGACCCAGGTCCGCAACATCGCCTCGGTCACCACCGCCATCGCGCGGGGCGACCTGACGCAGAAGATCACGATCGACGCCCGCGGCGAGATCCTCGAGCTCAAGACCACGATCAACACGATGGTCGACCAGCTCTCCTCGTTCGCCGACGAGGCCACCCGCGTGGCCCGCGAGGTCGGCACCGAGGGCCGCCTCGGCGGTCAGGCGACGGTGCCGGGCGTCGCCGGCACGTGGCGCGACCTGACCGACAACGTCAACTTCATGGCGAACAACCTAACCAACCAGGTCCGCAACATCGCGCACGTCGCCACCGCCGTCGCGAACGGCGACCTGTCGCAGAAGATCACCGTCGACGCGCGCGGCGAGATCCTGGAGCTCAAGTCCACGCTGAACGTGATGGTCGACCAGCTCAGCTCGTTCGCCGAGGAGGTCACCCGCGTCGCCCGCGAGGTCGGCACCGACGGCCGGCTGGGCGGTCAGGCCCGCGTGCAGGGCGTCGCCGGCACGTGGAAGGACCTGACCGACAACGTCAACCTGATGGCGGACAACCTGACCAACCAGGTCCGCAACATCGCCGCCGTCGCCACCGCCGTCGCGAACGGCGACCTCTCGAAGAAGATCACCGTCGAGGCCAAGGGCGAGGTCGCGGCCCTCGCCGAGACCCTGAACGGCATGGTCGACACGCTCCGCGCGTTCGGTGACGAGGTCACCCGTGTCGCCCGTGAGGTCGGCACGGAGGGCATCCTGGGCGGCCAGGCCCGCGTGTCCGGCGTCGCCGGCACGTGGAAGGACCTCACCGACTCGGTGAACTTCATGGCGGACAACCTGACCAACCAGGTCCGCAACATCGCCCAGGTCACCACCGCCGTGGCCCAGGGCGACCTGACGAAGAAGATCGACGTCTCCGCCCGCGGCGAGATCCTGGAGCTCAAGACCACCATCAACACGATGGTCGACCAGCTCAGCTCGTTCGCCGACGAGGTCACGCGGGTCGCCCGCGAGGTCGGCACCGAGGGCAAGCTCGGCGGTCAGGCCGAGGTCGACGGCGTGGCCGGCACGTGGTCGAAGCTGACCGACAACGTCAACCAGCTCGCGTCGAACCTGACCACCCAGGTCCGCGCCATCGCCGCCGTCGCCACCGCCGTGACCGCGGGCGACCTGACCAGGCAGATCACCGTCGACGCGTCCGGCGAGCTCGCGGAGCTCAAGGACAACGTCAACCAGATGATCGCGAACCTCAAAGAGACCACGCGCGCCAACCGCGAGCAGTACTGGCTCAAGACCAACCTGGCGCGCCTGTCCGGTCTGATGCAGGGCCACCGCGACCTGCGCGCGCTGGCCTCGTTGATCATGAGCGAGCTGACGCCGCTGGTCAGCGCCCACCACGGCGCGTTCTTCCAGATCGAGGAGGCCGACTCCAAGCAGTCCCTGGAGCTGACCGCCACCTACGGCTTCCGCCTCGACGCCGCCCGCACCACCCGCGTGGCCATGGGCGAGTCGCTGGTGGGCCAGTCGGCCCTGGAGAAGAAGACGATCCTGGTCACCCAGGTCCCCGGCGGCTACCTGACCGTCTCCTCGGCACTGGGCGAGTCGGCCCCGGTCAACCTGGTGATCCTGCCGGTCCTGTTCCAGGGCGAGACCCTCGGCGTGATCGAGCTGGCGTCCCTCAACGAGTTCTCCGACGTCCACCTCGACCTCCTGGACCAGCTCAAGGAGGCCATCGGCGTCAACGTGAACACGCTGCTGGCCAACTCCCGCACCGACGCGCTGCTGGTCGAGTCCCAGCGCCTCACGACGGAGCTCAGGGCCGGTTCCGAGGAACTGGAGGACCGCGCGCGCCAGCTCCAGACGGCCTCGAAGTACAAGTCCGAGTTCATGGCCAACATGTCGCACGAGCTCCGGACGCCGCTGAACTCGTTGCTGATCCTGGCCAAGCTGCTCGCCGACAACCTCGACGGCAACCTCAACCCCAAGCAGGTCGAGTTCGCCCGCACGATCCACTCGTCCGGCTCGGACCTGCTGCAGCTCATCAACGACATCCTCGACCTCACCAAGGTCGAGGCGGGCCACATGACGCTGCACGAGGACCCGGTCCGCTTGGAGGAGCTCGTCCGCTACGTCGAGACGTTGTGCCTGCCGCTGACGGCCGAGAAGAACCTCGAGTTCTCCGTGCGCGTGGACCCGAACGTCCCGGAGACCCTGCACACCGACGAACACCGCCTCCAGCAGATCCTCAGGAACCTGCTCTCGAACGCGGTGAAGTTCACCCATGACGGTGGCATCCGCCTGCACGTGCGCATGGACGACCCGTCCACCGTGGCGTTCGACGTGCACGACACCGGCATCGGCATCCCGGCCGAGAAGCTGGCCGTCATCTTCGAGGCCTTCCAGCAGGCGGACGGCACCACGTCCCGCAAGTACGGCGGCACGGGCCTGGGTCTGTCCATCAGCCGTGAGCTGGCACAACTGCTCAACGGCGCGCTACGGGTCCGCTCGGAGCCGGGTATCGGCTCGACCTTCACCCTGTGCCTCCCGCTGGGCAAGGTCACCCCGGACACGATCGTCCTGCCGGAACCGACCCCGATCGTCACCCCGGCGCCGGTGCTGGCCGCCTCGGGCTCGATCCGCTTCCACGGCGAGAAGGTCCTCGTGGTGGACGACGACCTGCGCAACGTCTTCGCTCTCACGAGCGTGCTCGAGCTGGTGGGCCTGGAGGCGATCTTCGCCGACAACGGCATCACGGGCGTGCGGGCCCTCGAACAGTACGACGACGTGGCCATCGTCCTGATGGACATCATGATGCCCGAGCTGGACGGCAACGCCACGATCTCGGCGATCCGCGCGATGGAGCGCTACGCCGACCTTCCGGTCATCGCCGTCACGGCCAAGGCCATGAAGGGCGACCGCGAGAAGTCCCTGGCCTCGGGTGCCACCGACTACGTCACCAAACCGGTGGACACCGAGCACCTCATCCGCCTGATCGCCTACTACCTGGGCGTGTCGGCGGAAGCCTGAGGGCCCTACCCGCGCGGACGGGGCGCAGCCGAAGACCGGCCGCCCTTCCGCGCGCACCGGCTGTCAGTGAGCCGAGTCCACCGCCTCCTGCACGGCCACGTCCACCGACTCGTGCAGGCTCAGCACCTCGGCCACGTCGGCCAGCTCGAACAACCGCCGGACCGGCGCCTGAGCAGCGGCGATCCGCAGCTGCCCGCCGGCCTCGGCCAGCCGGCGGTGCCAGTCCAGCACCAGCGCCAGCCCGGTCGAGTCCATGAACGCGAGTCCGGCCAGGTCGAGCACCGCGTGCGCCCCGGTCACGTCCTCGTCGAGCCGGGCGGACAACAGGGGGACGGTGTCGATGTCCAGCTCACCGGCGACGGCGAGCACTCGCCATCCCCGCTGGACCTCGCTGCCGACGTTGAGCTCCATCGTCGCCGTTTCCCTTCGCCACGCCCGACTCGTGCGACCCAAATCGTGCAGCACGACGTCCGACCATGCGACCACCGGGGGGCTGAAAGATCCGGACGACGCGCCGGATGTGCGACGATGCGTCCTGTGTTGAACGACCCACTGGCAGAGGTGCGGGTGATCCTGACCGCCGAGGGCGGTTCCTGCGCTCGCGCACGTCAGGTGGTGCGCGAGGTCGCGGCGTCGTGGGAGCTGTCCGAGGACCTGGTCGACGACGCGCAGCTCGTCGTGACCGAACTCGTGTCCAACGGCATCGACCACGGTGAGGGACCGATCACACTCACGGTGAGCCGGAAGGCGGGCGGCATGCTCGTCGAGGTGCACGACGAGTCGTCGAAGCTGCCCGAGCTCAGACCGGTCGATCCCAGCAGCCCACGCGGGCGCGGCATGCAGCTCGTGCGGGCGCTGAGCGTGAAGTGGGGCACCACGCCGCAAAGCGGCGGCAAAGTGGTCTGGGCGCAGCTAGAAGCGTGAAAACGGGGTACCTCAACCCGTATGACCGCCCTTCCGCCCGACCCTGAACCCGACCTCACACCTGGGCCAGAACCCGGCGGCGGGGTGAATCCAGGAGAAACCCCTCCGGACTCCGGATCGACCACCACGGGCCTGTCCCACCACGAACGGACTCCGCCCAAGGCGACCGCCGGACGCATCGTGATCGCGATCATCGTGCTGTTCGCGCTGCTGGTGGCCGCGATGCTCCTGACCCGCGCTTTCCTGCTGGTGTAGCCGCGGCTCCGAACGTTTCAGGTTGTGAGCGTCCGGCGATGGCGCGTACGGTCGGTGCGGACGGGAGTCCTATGAACCAGCTTCGGCAGAGAACCACCTACGTACAGTCCATCCCGATCGTCGCTCTCACCGGCGAGATCGACATGATGTCGTCGGCACCGGTGACCAGCAGGCTCGCCGAACTGCTCGACCGCAAGCCCCCCGCGTTGGTCCTCGACCTGCGGGAAGTGCGCTTCTTCGGCTCCGAGGGCATCCGCACGCTGGTGGAGACGCAGCACCAGGCGGACGAGCTCGGCGTCAGGTTCGGCGTCGTCAGCGACAGCAGAATCGTGCTGCGTCCGCTGGAGATGACGGCCGTCGACCAGTTGTTACTGTTGTTCACCGACATCGACGACGCTGTCGCCGCTCTACGCGGCTGACGAGCTCAGCGCTCGGGAGCGTTCCACCAGGGAGAGCAGCAGGCCTTCCTTGGTGGACCACGGGGAGATGTCCACGACGTCGTGGCCCGAGACCTTCATCAAGCCCTCCGCGACCACCGCACCCGCCAGCGACTGCTGGGCCCGGTGGCGTGAGATCCCCGGCAGAGCCGCGCGTTCGCGCACCGAGAGCTTCGCAAGGCGCGGAATCCACTTCTCCAGGTCCTTGAGCCGCAGCTGGCGCGGCGCGTAGGTGCCGTTGCGGGCGCCGGCGAGGCGGGCCAGCTGTTCGAACACCTTCGAGCACCCCACCGCGTGCGCGCTCTCGCCCCACGGGAACGCGGACTTCAGGCGCTGCGCCACCTCCACGCGCATCTCCGTGACGGTCAGGCCGGTGCGCGTCAATGTCCTTGCCCCCAAAGGCAACGACACCGCGCGTTCGGGTTCGGCGCCGGATCCCGCGGCGAGTTCGACGGTGCCACCGCCGACGTCCAGCACCACCATGGGCCCCGCGCTCCAGCCGAACCAGTGCCGGGCCGCCGCGTACGAGAGGCGCGCTTCTTCCTTGCCAGACAACACCTTCAGCTCGACGCCGGTGCGTCTGGCCACCTTGCGGATGACCTCCTCGACGTTCGCCGAGTCACGCACGGACGACGTGGCGAAGGGCAGGAACGAGACGTCGCCCGCCTTCTTGCGGGCGGCGAGCACGGCGTCGCAGAGCGAGTCGACACCGTCGCGGCTGATGGCCCCGTCCGCGTCGAGCTCCCGGTCCAGCCGCAGCCGGACCTTGTGGGACACCAGCGGACGCAGCAGGTCTCGTTCCACGACCACCAGGTGTGCGCTGAAGCACCCGACGTCCAGAACTCCGACCGCCATCCGCCACCTTCCTTCTGCCAAGTCTTCTTTACCTTATCGGCAGCCATTGTGCGGAACTCAGGCCCCGAACGAGCAATCTTGACCCGATGAGATGCGTTACAGTCACCGAATGTCACTGGCGGAGATACCTTCCCGGCTCGAACGCGCCCTCGGCAAGGCAC
Source organism: Lentzea albidocapillata (assembly GCF_000719115.1). Classification (GTDB taxonomy): domain Bacteria; phylum Actinomycetota; class Actinomycetes; order Mycobacteriales; family Pseudonocardiaceae; genus Lentzea; species Lentzea albidocapillata. Next base: position 471,634 of record NZ_JOEA01000014.1, read on the forward strand.
ATTCCGGCGTAATCGTGCTGGCGGTGGACGGTCTCTCGTCGGACGTGGCCAAACAGTCCTGGTTGTCGGCTTCCGTCTCCACGCTGTCCTCGACCGTGCCGCCGACGTCCGCGACGGCGTTGCTGACGGCGCTGACCGGCGTTCCCGCCCACGTCCACCGGGTGCCGGGATCGGTGTACCGCAACGGATCCGGGCTCGTGCACGCCATCAACGGCATGCCCGCGATCCCGGCCCTGCCGACCGTGCTCGAACGGCACGGCGCGACTGTGCTCGCCCGCGAACTCGACCTCCTCGAAGGAACCTGGGCGCAGGCACTGCTTCGAGGGTGCATTCGGATACCCGCGCCCGCGAAGCACAAACTGGTGGCACAGTCCGAGGACCCGCCGCTGCTCGTCGCCAACGTCGTCGCCGATCTGGACAAAGCGCTCAAGGACGCCCGTTTCCTCTGGACGTACGTCAACATCGACGACCACGTGCACCGTCACGGTTACGACGAGTCGGTGTACGAGGCCATGCTCCGCCTGGACGCGCACGCTTCCCGTTGGGCCGCACAGGGTTGGACCGTCGTGGCGCACTCCGACCACGGCATGGTCCCCGTCGACCCCGATCCGGAGCTCACCGAGGCCTGGGACGCGATCGTGCGCGAGGAGTGCGTGATCCCCTCCGGTGGCGCGGGACGCATGCGGTGGCTCTACCCGAAGGCCGACCGCCTGGAGGTCGTTTTCGACCGCGTGGCAACGGCTCTGGGCGACACGGCGACCATCCACCACGCCACCGATCTCGGTCTGCCGCAGCCGGAGGCCGGCCCGGTCGTCGCGGTGGCCGCGTCGCCGCGGTTCCCGGTGCCGGACCCTTCGGTGCGCTACGAGCACGGTGGCCTCAGCCGCGACGAGATCGACGTCCCCTTCGCCGTCTGGCAAGCCGTACAGTGAGCGCGTGCACGTCGAATTCTCCAACAGTATAAGGGAAATCGATTCTGCCGATTGGGATTCGGTGGTGCACCAGGCAGGTGCACCGGTGTTCTACCGGCACGCGTACGTCAGTGCATACGAGCAGTCGCCGCTGACGGCCGTCGACGCGTTCGCGTACTTCGTGGCGCGCGACGGCGGCAAGCCGGTCGCCGTCATGCCCGCCTACCTCCAGACGGCCGTGAATCCGTTGTGCCGCCTGCACGAGGTCTACCCGGAGGCGGTCGGCGAGCCAGCGCTGCTCAGCCACACCTGGCACTGCTACGACGCGCACGTACCCGCCACCGCGCAGGTGCTGCCGAGGTTGCTGGACGCCATGATCCGCACGGCGTCGATCTTCGGGGCGCGCTGGTGCGGGTTCACGAACGTCCAGCGCGGCGGCACCCTGTCGCAGGCGTTGCGCGCGGCCGGCCTGCCCGCGCGCCACCTGACGGACAGGTGGGCCACCGGCCTCACCACCTACGAGCAGTACCTCGCGAGCCTGAGCCTGCGAGCCAGGGCGAACCTGCGCCGCAACGAACGAAGATCGGCCGAGGCCGGCGTCACCATCGAGGCCCTCCCCGTCGACCACGCCTCACTCGACGAGATCACCCTGCTGTGCGTCAAGACCGCCAGCCGCTTCGAGAACAACGGGTACTACCCCGGTACCACCTTCGCGAAGTTCGTGACGGCGCTGGGCGACCTGGCGCACGTGATCGAGGTGCGCCAGCACGGCAAGCTCGTCGCGGCCGGCGTCTGCCTCACCGACGCCACCCGCTTCCACACCTGGACCTGCGGCGTCGACTACGCCGTGGACGGCAACTACAGCCCGTACGGCGCGCTGTTCGCCGAGTCGGTCCGGCTCGCGATCCGCCTGGGCCTCTCCACGCTCGAGGGCGGCCGGGGCAACGCTTCGTTCAAACGGCGCCACGGCCTGAGCCCACGCCATCTCGACGCCGTTCTCTTCCGCGCCTGAACACCGAATTGTTCACAAGGGTGAACAATTCTCTTTACAACGTCGGAATCCAGGAAGTTCATATATCTGATCATCCGCGACAGCGCTCTTTACGCTGTTCAGCGGCATCGGACAAGACCACGGAATCAATTCTCGACGCACCTTTACACGCCTTGATCCGATCTGGCAGTGTGGCGCCGGGCGCAAGACGAAGAAAGGGACTGGACGGTCTCGTGAATCTGTCTCGACGCACCCTTCTGGCGACCGCGGCGGCCACTCCCCTGCTCACCGGAGCAGGTATGGCCATCGGTGCGGGAGAAGCCACCGCTTCGCCCGCGACCCTCCGTGCGGCCCTCGACTACGGCAACGCCAAGCTGAAGGCGGTCGCCCCCGGCATCACCTCGTTCCCGGAGATCACCAGGGCCGAGAAGTGGACCTACGTCGCCGACGGCGGCTGGGTCGGCGGCTTCTGGCCGGGCACCCTGTGGCTCGCGCACCTCGACAGCGGCGACGCGCGGTTCCGCGTGCTCGCCGAGGCCGCCAACGACCGGCTGGCACCACGGCGCCTGGATCCGCGCGACCACGACCTGGGGTTCCTCTTCTATCCGTCCTGGGTCACCGCGTACCGGCTCACCGGCGACACGAGGTGGCGTGACGGCGCGATCGACGCCGCGAACACGCTGATCCAGCGCTGGAACGCCACCGGCAGGTTCATCCGCGCGTGGGGCAGGCTCGGCACGCCGGGCAACGCGGGCCGCGTCATCATCGACACGATGATGAACCTGGACCTGCTCGCGTTCGCCACCGAGCAGACCGGCGACCGCAGGTTCCTGGACATCGCGATCGCCCACGCCAGGACCACCCAGACGCACTTCCTGCGCCCGGACGGCTCGACCCCGCACGTGTTCGACTTCAACCCGGACACCGGCGCGGCCATCGGCCCGAACACCGTGCAGGGCTACAGCCCGACGTCGTGCTGGGCGCGTGGTCAGGCGTGGGGCATCTACGGCTTCACGACCATGTACCGGCGCACGGGCCTGCGCGAGTTCCGTGACACCGCACGCAAGATGGCCGACTACGCGCTGTCGGTGCTCACCCCGGACAGCGTGCCGGTGTGGGACTACCGCTCGCCGCTGGGCGTCAACGACATCAAGGACTCGTCGGCGGGCGCGATCATGGCGTGCGGCCTGCTCGACCTGGCCAAGGCCACCGGCACGACCCGCTACCGCGACCGGGCGCTGAGGATCCTCGACGGCCTGGTCGCCACGTGCCTGACGAACAGGTCGACACGCGCCGAGGCGATCCTGGCGCGCGGCACCCGCAACCGCCCGTCCGAGGACGGTGTGGAGATCTCGCTGCCGTACGGCGACTACTACCTGTACGAGGCGATCCTGCGGGTGCTCAAGCCCACGCAGATCGCCAGGGCCATCGGCCTGTAGAGCCCTACTGCTCGATCACCTTCGCCGTCGGCCCGTTGCTCCAGGTCGCTTCCAGCCTGGACAACCGGCCGGCGGCGTTGCGGAAGTTCACCACCAGCGGCCCGCCGGGCTGTTCCACGGCCACCGAGTACCCGTCCGCGGGTGTGGCCGACAGCGCCTGCACCCCCTGCGGCCGGTAGCGCACGACCACGTCACCGCCCTGCAGGTGGAACGCGTGGACGTAGGAGCCGTCCGCCTGCCATTCCCCCTGCGGAGATTGAGCCGAGGTGGGACGCGCATCCGTACTACTGGGAGGAGCCGGAACAGATGACGTGGTGACGACAGGAGGCCTGGTGGACGAAGGCGCGACAGGCGGCGACGGGGTGTCGGCGGAGGCACCGGGCTCGGGCACCGGGACGGTCAGCGAGGTGACGGTCGGCATCGGCAGCACGGCCGAACCCGTCGTGGACCCCGCGGCGGCGACCGGCGCGGGTTCCATCGCCCACCGGATGCCGAACCACGACAGGCCGACGGCGACCGTGGTCACCACCGCCCAGGCGACCAGGTACCCGACGGACCGTCTCACTGCGGCAATCCTCCTGTAGCGGCTCATGGCATCAGTACTGCTGGTCGAAGACGACCCGGTGGTGCGGGCGGCGATCACCCGCGCTCTCACCGGCCAGGGCCACATCGTGCACGGTGTGGCGCTCGCGATCGAGGCTTTGCGGGAAGTCACCGCGAACGACTACGACGTCGTGGTGCTCGACCTCGGGCTCCCCGACCTCGACGGCGGTGACGCGCTGCGGATGATCCGGGGCGTCACGAACACCCCGGTGGTCATCGCGACCGCCCGTGACGACGAGGCCGGCATCGTCCGGCTGCTCAACGCGGGCGCGGACGACTACCTCGTCAAACCCTTCTCCAGCGAACACCTCGAAGCCCGCCTGCAGGCGGTGCTCCGGCGGGCCCGCGACAGCAGGCAGCTCGTGATCGGCGGCCTGGAGATCGACGTGAACCTCCGCAGGGCCACAGTGGACGGCCAGGAGCTCTCCTTGACGCACAAGGAGTTCGAGCTGCTCTCCTACCTCGCGGCACGGCAGGGGGAAGTGGTGCCGCGGGCGGAGATCCTCGCCAGCCTCTGGCCGTCCCACCGCGACGACCAGACGCTCGACGTCCACCTGTCCTGGCTGCGCCGCAAGCTCGGCGAACGGGCCGCGCAGCCGCGTTATCTGCACACGGTGCGAGGGGTCGGCGTGCGCATGGTCGCTCCGCAATGAGGCGGTCACTGGTGCTGGTCGCTCTCGCGGCGACCAGCATGGTGGCGCTGGCGTTCCTCATCCCGCTGGCGATCGTCGTGAAGGACTCCGCGTACAACCGCGCTCTGAGCGAGGCCGAGAAGCAGGCCGGCGCGATGACGCAGACGTTGCTGATCACCCGCAAGCCGCAGGAGATCCGCCAGGTGATCAGGAGCACCCGGTACGGCGGTCAGCAGCGGCTGGCCGTGCACCTCAGCGCGCCGGCCGGCACCTACGGCTACTCGCACATCACCGCGGCGGACCTGCAGGAGGCCCAGAAGCTCGCGACGGCGTCCACGGTCGAGAAGCCCGACGGTGTGGCCTATCTGCAGCCGCTGGCCACCAGCGAGAGCGGGATCGCGATCGTCGAGGCGTTCGTGCCGCACGAACAGCTGACCCACGGCGTGATCGGTACCTGGTGGGTGCTGGCGGGCGTCGCGGTCGGCTTGGTCGCCGGTTCGGTGCTCGTGGCCGACCGACTGGGCGCACGGGCCGTGAAAGCCACCAGGGCGTTGGCCGAGGGCGCGCGCCGGATGGGCCAGGGCGACCTCACGGCGCGTGTCGCGGTGAAGGGGCCGCCGGAGTTCGAGGAGGTCGGCAAGGCCTTCAATGCCATGGCCGAACGCGTCCGGCACCTGCTCGCCGCCGAACGCGAGGTGGTCGCCGACCTGTCGCACCGCCTCAGAACGCCTCTCACGGCCCTTCTCCTGGACGCGGACACTCTCGGACATGGACCGGGGGCGGACCGCGTCCGAGAGGCCGTCCAGGGCCTCGAGAGGGAGGTCGACGAGATCATCAAGATCGCCCGCTCCGGTCTGCAGCCCGACGACAGCGGCGCCGACGCGGCGGAGGTGGTGCGCGACCGGCTGGTGTTCTGGTCCGCGCTCGCCGACGACCAGGAACGGCCCTGGACCGTCCGCGGCGCCGATCGCCCCGCCCCCGTGCCGCTGTCCCGCGCCGATCTCGCGGCCGCGCTGGACGCGTTGCTGGGCAACGTCTTCCGCTACACGCCGGAGGGCACGCGCTTCGCCGTGACGCTGGTGCACCAGGCCGATCTGGTGGCGCTGGTGGTCGAGGACGCGGGTCCCGGCATCGCGGACTCCGCACGGGCGGTGCGGCGTGGCGCCAGCGGCGGCGGTTCCACCGGGCTGGGGCTCGACATCGCCCGCCGTGCCGCGGAGACCACGGGAGGTTCTCTCCACGTCGACCGCGGTCCGCTGGGCGGTGCACGCGTGCAATTGAGGCTCCGGAGGGTCTAGTGGTGTGGCCCGGAACGTTGCCGGGGGAATTCGGGGTCAGACGGGTGCATCGTGGTGTCGCCCCCACGTTCTCGTACTGGTAGTACGGGGGCGTGGGGGCGGCGCCGCGAGGTGCCCTGCTGAGCGTGGATTACCTCGCCAACGTTCCGGGTCGCGCCACTAGGTGGCGCTTGTGGGGCCGAAAGACGAACTCCGCCGGCGGCGCGGACCGTGGGACGGGTCCTGCGCCGCCGGCGGGCACCGGCCGGCTGCGCGGCACCGCTGCCGCACCACCGAGTCCCGAGCAGGAGGGAGGAACCCGATGAGCAGTGCGCGCTTGCCTTTCCCACACCGGTGTAACGAGGTGGATCAGCCGGGGCTCTCGGCGCCAGGTGTGGGGACCAGCGTATTCAGTCGGTCCGGGTCGATCTTTTGTGATCTGACATGAAGTTAGCCGACCACCGATCGTCGCCAATCCCCCATTTAGACGATTAATCCGTTTTAAATATATTTAAGTTCGCCCGGTCGGTCGTCCACGACTTAAGTGAATTTAAGATAAGGTCACCCGCACGCCGCCATCCCCGCACAATTCGGAAGGCAACTCATGCTCAGTGCGATGGCAGCCGCGGGTTTGGCACTTTCCCTCCTCGTCGCCCCTGAGGCGCCGAGCACGGCCGATGTGGTTCCGCCCGGCAAAATCACGGTCGACGTCGTCACGGTGAACGGTTCCGGCTGCCCCGCCGGAACGGCCGCGGTAGCGGCCTCTGACGACAACACGTCATTCACGGTGACCTACAGCGACTACACCGCCCAGGCCGGTTCCGGATCGACACCGACGCAGTTCCGCAAGAACTGCCAGCTGAACCTGCGCGTGCACTACCCGCAGGGCTTCACGTTCGGGATCGCGAAGGCCGACCACCGCGGGTTCGCGCACTTACCCGGAGGGGCACGCGGCATGCAGCGCGCGGGCTACTACTTCTCCGGCTCGTCGTCCACGGGAACGAGCACGCACGACATCGCGGCACCGACGAGCGACAACTGGCAGTTCACCGACACCACCGAGGTCGCGGAGATCGTGTTCGCGCCGTGCGGCGCGGTGCGGCACCTGAACGTGAACACCGAGCTGCGGGCTTTCACGAACTCGGCGAACCAGCCGGCGTTCGTTTCGATGGATTCCACGGACGGGAGCGTCAAGACCCGTTACCAGTTCGCCTGGAAGCGATGCTGACCCTTAGATGATCACGGAGGGGGCCCGGCGCTATACTCACAGTAAGCAACGGGCCTTCTCTTCGTGACCCACACGTGACTTTTGACGGGTGAGTCAACCGGACCATTGCTTCCCGCGTATACCCATGTAGATTCCCGCTCACCGTGACGGCCATTCGGGTGACTGTCACGGACTCGCGCGCCCACGCGAAACGGAGACAGCATGCAGGCGAACGCCCAGACCGCCCAGGTCGACGACCTGACACTCATCGCGCTGCCCACCGCGGTGAACTGCGCGGAGCTGTTCGTGCGATTCACCCTTGGTGAGTGGCGCCTGCGCAACATGACCGCGGAGTGCTCGGCCGTCGCCTGCGCGCTGGTCGAAGCCGCCATCGAGTCAGCCGATCCGAAGACCTCGCGGCTGATCACGCTGCGACTGCGACTGAGCGGCGACTACCTCGTCGTCGAGCTGGAGGCAGCCAGGTTCGTCATGCCGCCCACCTCCCCGGACCTGCGCACCGGCGAGTTGCAGCTCGGCAACGGCGTCAAGCTGATCTGGTGCGAGCTGGCCCTGCCGACGGGCGTGAACGCCAACGCGGTGCCGCTGCCCCGGCGCGAGAAGCGCCGCTCCCCCGCAGCCGAGGCGCTGGGCGACGAGCCGGAAGTCGATCCCGAGCTCATCCAGCGCATCCTGTTCGGCCTCGGTGGCTCGATGGGCAACGGCCACCAGCGCTAGATTTCCCCAGGTTTCACCCAAAGGCGCATCCAGCCACGGATGCGCCTTTGTCGTGTGCACGGCCGGTGGACGCTTCACCGATAGACTTCGCAACCCAGAAATAACCGCTTCCCGCCAATCCTGGGCGCCAATTCACCCCAGCACCGCGGAAACATTTCTTGGTGCTCTCGCCTGCAATGTTGGGCTGCTTGGCGGACGATTCGTCAACTACCTTTCCGATACGGTCACGTACCACGCCGCCCGAACTGTCCTGCACATTCGGAAAGGTGTAGCAATGATCAGCATGATGGCCGCAGCCGGCTTGGCTCTGTCCACCATCGTCATTCCCCCGGTCGCCGACCCGCCCCCGCCGGGCCAGATCACCATCGACGTCGTCACGGTCAACGGCTCCGGCTGTCGCGCCGGTACGGCCGCCGTCGCCGTCTCCCCCGACAACAAGGCGTTCACGGTCACCTACAGCGACTACCTGGCGCAGGTGGGCCCCGAGTCGCGGCCGACCGATTTCCGGAAGAACTGCCAGCTGAACCTCAAGGTGAACGTTCCCGGCGGATTCACCTACGGCATCGCACAGGCCGACTACAGAGGATTCGCACACCTCGAGAGAGGAGCGAAGGGCACGCAGAAGGCGAGCTACTACTTCCAGGGGATGTCCGACAACGACCAGCGGTCCAAGACCTGGAACGGCGCGTTGAGCGACAGCTGGCAGGTCACGCACAGGACCGACGTCGCCTCGATCATCTACCACCCGTGCGGTGCGAAGCGGAACTTCAACATCAACACCGAGCTTCGGGTGGACAAGGGCACGTCCGACCCGAAGAAGACCAGCTTCATGGCGATGGACTCGACGGACGGCTCGATCGAGACCATCTACCACTTTGCCTGGAAGAAGTGCCCCAGGTAGTCCGTCAGGTCAGCTGAACCGCGCCCTCGCACGGCAAGGCCGGAGCCCAGGAGGCATGGGCTCCGGCCTTGCCGGTTCTTCTGCTGCCGTAGATCAGATGTTCTGGTTCGCGAACCCCTTGGTCGCGATCTTCGACAGCATTCCCTGCCACACCGAGGAGCTGGTGTGCGGGTCACCGGTCACACCGAGCGCCGACTTGAGGCCGTTGAACGCGCTCGTCGTGGCAGGGCCCCAGGCGCCGTCGATCACGAGGCCGGAGCCGCGGAAGTTGTTGCACACGGCCTGGACGAACTTGGTGTCGGACTCGGAGGCCTTGACCGCGCGGACCGGCATGCCACCGAAGTCGGCGTGGATGTGGTCCTCGTGGGCGGCGTTGTACCAGCCGTCGAGCACGTAGCGGAACCGGCGGCGGCACACGGCCTCCGTTGCGAGGTAGCGCTTGCGGATCGAGGCGGTGCCCGACGCGTGGTGCCTGTCGAGCGGCGAGATGGTGTTGCCGCCGGACCAGCGGACGTGGTCGAGGTCCATCGCGGTGCCGGCGCCGTGCTGACCCGCCTTGTTGACGTAGAAGCCCGCCGAGACGATGTAGCTGATCGAGCCGTAGCCCGACGAGAGGGAGCGCAGGTCGCGGATCCAGGCGACGAGCGCGTTGTAGAACGCGTCGGTGGCCTGCCAGTTGCGCGCGGTCGTGTTGCCGCGGTTGGAACGCCAGTAGTAGACGGGAGTGCCGTCGATCTTCTGGAACGTCTTCAGCGCCAGCACGCCGGCCTCGGCGGCCTCGATCTCCGCGGGCGTGTGCTGGTCGTCGGGCGTGGGGGCGGCGCCGGCAAGCCCCGGCGCGATGGTGGACAGGCCGGCGAGACCGGCGACGGCCGCCGCGCCCGTGACGAAGCCGCGTCTGGTGACGTTGTTCTCGAACACCCCAGTACTCCCTCTGTGTCCAAGCCGGCGGCGGCAGGAGGAAGGGCCTGTCTCACCCACCGGCCCGAGGGAGTCTAGGGATCGCACGCGAACGGCGGAATCGGGCCTGACCTGCGTTTTTCCTTTGTCTTTACCGGCGTGGACGGCTGTCCGCGGTCTAGCGGACGGGCCCGAGCACGCGGATCAGGTTCTTCTCGGTGCCCGTGCCCAGCTTCTCCAGCGCGAGCTTCGCCACGGGCGCCCCGAACTTCGCGAGCCCGTTGAACTCCACGTGCGCGCGATAGGCGATCCTGGCCGTGCCCGGCGCTTCCCCCGCCGTGATCGAGATGTCGTCGGTCGAGGTGGCGGTGTCGTTGCGCCCCACGAACTGCAGGCCGCTCGCGTCGTCACGGGTCAACTCGTAGACGAGCTCGGTCTTGCGGCCGAGGAACGACGACACGTTGCGCCAGCGCGAGCCCACCTCGACCGGGCCGTCGTCCAGGCGCGTGCACGACACGGTGCCCGGATCCCACTGCTCGGCACGGGAGAAGTCGCGCAGGTACTCGATGACACCCTCGGGCGTGGCCGCGACGGTGAAGGTGCGCTCCACGTCCACCCCGGACACGTTCAGTGAGTTGAACGCCTGCGGCGTGAGGTCCAACCGGTACTGGTCGACGAGCTCGGCCTGGCTCTCCGCACGACGTGTCAGCCGCTCCAGCCGCGTCTCGTCGAAGCTGTTCAGCTTCAGCAACGTCCGCCACAGCACGGCCTTGCCCTCGATGCCGACGCGCAGGGTCTCCAGTTCGAGCACGTCGCTCAGCGGCGAACGGCCGAGCACCCTGCCGTTGAACTTGAGCCTGCCCGCCTTCTCGGTGAGCCAGCCGAGCGCCTCCCTGTGCGGACGCGGCTCGACACCGGCCTGACGCATGAAGTCGAGCAGCTCCTTGCGGTCCGCCTCGATGTCGTCCGCGAGCGCCCGCAGTTCGGGGTGCGTGCGGCTGATGCGGCGGGCGAGCTCGGTGCCCGCCATCGCCCCGGTCAGGTGGTCGTTGAGGTAGATGCTCAGCAGCTCCGTGTTCACGCCTTCCGGTTACCCGCCGCCAAACCTTCCCGGCGCTCGAACGCCCGCATCGGCTCCAGGATGATCGGCTGCGCGCGACGGCCGGTAAGCAGGTTCCACGTCCACTGCGCGAGCACCGCGACCCGGTTGCGCCAGCCCACCAGGAACGCGATGTGCACGCCGGCCCACGCCGCCTTGCCGATGATCCCCTTGAGCCGCAGCTTCCTGATGTCCGCGACGGCGTCACCGGGCGAGATCGTGGCCATCGTGCCGAGGTCGAGGTATTTGAACGGCTTGGCCCTGCGCCCGTCCAGGCGTGCCTTGATCACGCGGGCGACGTGGTGACCCTCCTGGATCGCGGGCTCGGCGATGCCGGGCAGGTCGTTCAGGTTCACCATGTCGCCGATGGCGAAGACGTCGTCGGCGACAGAGCAGTCGACGGGATTCACCACGATCCGGCCCTTGCGGTCGGTCTCGGTGCCGGTCGCCTCGGCGAGCTTGCGCGCCAGCTGCGAGGCCTGCACGCCCGCCGCCCAGATGATCGTGCGCGCCTCGACCCGGTCGCCGTCCTTGGTGGTGAGGCCTTCCGCGTCGATGGACTCGACCATGGCGCTCGTCATCACCGTGACGCCGAGCCGTTCCAGCTTCACCCGCGCGTGCTCGCGCAGTGGCGCCGAGAACGGCGGCAGTACGTGCGGCACGGCATCCATCAACGTAATGCGGACGTCGCGCGGGTCGATCTCCCGGAACTGGCCCTTCAACGCCCGGCGGGCCAGGTCGGCGAGCTGCCCGGCCAGCTCGACACCGGTCGGTCCGGCCCCCACGACCGCGAACGACAGCCACTGCTTCGGATCCTCGGCCGCCACCGCCGTCTCGAACGCCCGCAGCAGCTTCGAGCGCAGGGCGACGGCCTGTTCGAGGGTCTTCATGGGTGACGCGGACTCGGCCCACTCGTCATGGCCGAAGTAGCTGTCGCGAGAGCCGGCCGCCACGACCAGGGTGTCGTACCCGAGCTGGCGCGACCTCCCGTCCGGCAGGTCGACGTGCACCCGTTTGGCGGCCGTGTCGAAGCCGGTCACCTCGCCCAGCAGGACGTGCGCGTTGCGTTGCCTGCGCAGGATCGCCCGGAACGCCGGCGCGATGTCACCGGCGGGCAGCAACGCCGTCGCCACCTGGTACAGCAACGGCTGGAACAGGTGGTGGTTCGTGCGGTCGATCAACGTGACCTCGGCGTCCGCGCGCTTCAGGCCGCGCACCACGCCCAGTCCGCCGAACCCACCTCCGACAACGACTACCCGGTGCTTGCTCATGGGAGTCGCATACCCACTTGGGCGGGACGGTATCCAGCCGCCCTCGCATACTCGCCCGGAACGGGGGTATCCGCCGCCATGACCACCACCGCTGACCAGTCGCTCTGGCTTGCCGCCCTCCCAGCGAAGTCGCGTCCCCCGCTGACCGGACAGCACACCTTCGACGTGGCGGTGGTCGGCGGCGGCATCACCGGCCTGACCACCGCGTTGCTGCTCAAGCGCCGTGGCCTGAACGTCGTCGTGCTGGAGGCCGAGCGCGTCGCCTCTGGCGTGTCCGGCAACAACACCGCCAAGGTCACCGCGCTGCAGTCCACTGTGTACTCACAGATCCGGCAGGCCCACGGCCTGGCCGCCGCCACCGACTACGCCGCCGCGTCCGTGGCCGCCGTGGCCCAGGTCGCCGACCTGGCGAAGGACATCGACTGCGACCTGCGCCGCTCCCCCGCGGTCACCTACGCCTACAGCGAGTCCGAGGTGCGCGACGTCGACCACGAGCTGATCGCGGCTCGTCAGGCCGGCCTCCCGGTGCGCGAAGCCAAGAACGTCGACCTGCCGTTCGAGGTGCACGCGGCGGTCTGGCTCGACGACCAGATCGGCCTGCACCCGGTGAAGTACCTGCAGGGCCTGGCCGGCGAGATCGACGGCGACGGCAGCCGGGTGTGCGAACACAGCAGGGTCGTCGACGTGAGCGGGCACCGCGTGTCGACCGACGACGGTCACGTCACCGCCGACAAGATCGTGATGGCGACGCACTACCCGACGCTGGACCGGGGCCTGTACTTCGCCCGCCTCGAACTCACCCGCGCCTACTGCATCGCGGCCCGTGTCAACGCACCGACGCAAGCGCTCGCCATCAGCACCGGCAGCCCGTCCTGGTCGATCTCGGCGCACGAGGACAAGCTGATCATCGCCGGTCAGAGCCATCAGACGGGCAAGCCCGCGGTGGAACCGTTCCGCCGGCTGGAGGATTTCGCGCGCAGGCACTGGCAGGTCGAGGAGATCACGCACCGCTGGTCGGCGCAGGACCCGACGGCCTACGACCACCTGCCGATGATCGGGAGCTACACGCCGGGCAACACCACGCTGTTCACCGCCACCGGCTACATGAAGTGGGGCCTGACCAGCGGCACGTTCGCCGCGACCCTGCTCGCGGACCTGGTGACGGGCAAGCCGAACGAACTGGCCGATCGGTTCAGCCCGCACCGGCTGTCCCTGAAGTCGCTGCCCACGCTGGTGAAGAAGAACGCCGAGGTCGCGGCGGAGATGGTCGGCGACCGGATCATGCCCGCCGACGCCACCTCCAGCGAGCACCTGCCGCGCGGCCATGCCCACGTCATCCGCGACGGCCTGGGCAAGACCGGCGTCTACCGCGGCGAGGACGGTGAGCTGCACGGGGTGTCGATGCGCTGCACGCACCTCGGCTGCCTCGTCCGGTTCAACTCCGCCGAACGCAGCTGGGACTGCCCGTGCCACGGTTCGCGCTTCGACGTGGACGGCGCGGTGCTGGAGGGACCGGCGACCCGGCCCCTCCCCCGCAAGGAACCGCGTTAGCTCTTGGCCACGAGCGTCAGCACGTCGTACTTCGCGACCGACTCGCCCTTCTGGTTCGTCACGTCGGAGTCCCAGCGGACCTCGCCGTACTCCTGGTCCTCGCGCGGCGTGATCTGCTTGACCGTCAGGGTCACCGTCAGCTGGTCGCCGGGGAACGTCGGCGTGACGAACCGCAGGTTCTCCAGCCCGTAGTTCGCGAGCACCGGTCCGGGCTCCGGCGAGACGAAGAGCCCCGCCGCGAACGAGACCACGAGGTAGCCGTGGGCGACCCGGCCGCCGAAGAACGGGTTCGCGGCGGCGGCTTCCTCGTCCATGTGCGCGTAGAACGTGTCGCCGGTGAACGACGCGAAGTGCTCGATGTCCTCCAGCGTCACCTCACGCGGACCGGCCACGACCGTGTCGCCCAGGCGCAGTTCGGCGAGCGTCTTGCGGAACGGGTGCACCGCGTCCTCGCGGCGAGGCGCGCCCGTCACCCAGCGGTTCGTGATGGCACTCAACGCGCGCGGGCTGCCCTGCACGGCCGTGCGCTGCATGTGGTGCAGCACGCCGCGCATGCCACCCATCTCCTCACCGCCACCGGCCCGGCCAGGACCGCCGTGCACGAGCATCGGCAGCGGAGAACCGTGCCCGGTCGACTCGCCGGCGTCCTCTCGGTCGAGCACGAGCAACCGGCCGTGCCACGGCGCCGCGCCGATCACGACGTCGCGCACGAAATCCGTGTCGGCCGAGACGATCGATCCGACCAGCGAACCCGCACCGCGCGCGGCCAGTGCCACGGCGTCGTCCACGGAGGTGTAGGGCATCAGCGTCGACACCGGCCCGAACGCCTCGACCTCGTGCGGCTGCACGGCGTCGGCGGCGGCGCGCAGCAGCATCGGCGACATGAACGCGCCACGCTCGGCGTCAGCGTCCACAAGAGACAGAGCGCCGTCGCCGTAGACGACCGATGCGTTCTCCTGCAACGCCTTCAGCGACCGGCGGACCTCCTCGCGCTGTTCCAGTCCGGCCAGCGCGCCCATCTTCACCGACTTGTCGGCCGGGTTGCCGATGACCACCTCGGCCAGCTTCGCCGCCGTCGCCTCGGCCACGGCGTCCATCAGCGACTCGGGCACCAGCGCGCGCCGGATCGCCGTGCACTTCTGGCCGGCCTTGGTCGTCATCTCGGTCACCAGCTGGCCGACGAACAGGTCGAACTCGGGCGTGCCCGCGACGGCGTCCGGGCCGAGGATCGAGCAGTTCAGCGAGTCGGCCTCGGCGTTGAACCGCACCGACGACCGGATCACGGCCTGGTGCGTGCGCAGGTGCTGGGCGGTGGACGCGGACCCGGTGAACCCGACCAGGTCCTGCGGGGTCAGGTGGTCGAGCAGGTCGCCCGCCGAACCGCAGACCAGCTGTAACGACCCCTCGGGCAGCAGACCGGAGGCGAGCATCAGCTCGACCAGCTTCTCGGTCACGTACGCCGTCTGGGACGCCGGCTTGATCAGCGACGGCACCCCGGCGATGAACGCGGGCGCGAACTTCTCGAGCGGCCCCCACATGGGGAAGTTGTAGGCGTTGATCTGCACCGCGACCCCGCGCAGGGGCGTGCAGATGTGCTGGCCGACGAACGTGCCGCCCCGCCCGAGCGGCTCGACGGGCCCGTCGACGTAGACCTTGTCGTTGGGCAGCTCACGCTTGGCCTTGGACGCGTACCCGAGCAGCACGCCGAAGCCGCCGTCGATGTCGATCCACGAGTCGGACCTGGTCGCGCCGCTGCGGGCGGACAGCGCGTACAGCTCGGCCTTGTGCTCCTTGAGGTAGAGCCCGAGGGCCTTCAGCAGCTGCGCGCGCTGGTGGAACGTGAGCTCGCGCAACGCGGGCCCGCCGACCTCTCGCCCATGTCGCAGCGCCGCCCCCATGTCGACGCCCGCCGACGAGATCCGGGCGATCTCCTCGCCCGTCACGGCGTCGTGCAACGGCGCGCCCTCCACCGAAGGCGTGTGCCACCCACCCGACACGTAGCTGCGCAGCAAGCTCATCGAGCCAACCCTTCTCGCGGGGGTGCTGGATCCTCAGCAACCCGACCACCAGGCAACGTATCAGCCGCCGGGTAGCGTCGCGGGGGTGCAGGCTCTGCTCAGCGAGCTCGCCTCAGCGCGTTCCGAGGTTCTGCGTCCAGTACCCGGCCGGGCAGAGCTCCCTCAAGGACGCCGACCGGGTGACCGGTGCGGTCGAGGAGCGAGAATGGCAGTCCGACGTCTGTCCACTGAGGACTTCGGGTCGTCGCCCGCCGTCCAGCCGGGGGCTTTACGCCTGCCCGGCCGACTGTAGGCGGCCATCGCTGTTCAGCACAACGACGCCCGTCGTCAGGCCGAACAGCTAAAGTACGGCCCGAAATGAGCGACGAAGAGATCTCCGAACCCGCGCCGCCCCGGCTCCTCAGCGATCGGCGTTTCCGGTTCCTGTGGACGGCAGAGACCATCGGCCAGCTCGGGACGGCGATCAGCAGCGTCGTCATTCCCCTCGTGGCCATCGACGTCCTGCACGCCACGGCGTGGGAGGTCGGCCTGATCGAAGCACTCGTGTGGCTGCCGTGGTTGCTCATCGGGCTTCCCGCAGGCGCGTGGGTCGACCGAGGGCGGTCCAGGCGCATCATTCTCGCCGGCAACATCTCGTCGCTGCTGCTGACCGCCAGCATCCCGCTCGCCGCATGGGCCGGTGTGCTCAGCACGAGCCAGATACTCGTGATCGCCTTCCTGCTCGGCGTCTCAGCCGTCTTCACCCTCGTCGCGTTCCAGACGTTGCTGCCGTCTGTCGTGGATCATCGGCTGCTGCCTGAGGCGAACGCCAAGTTCTACATCAGCGAGTCGATCGCGCACATCTCCGGCCCTGGCATCGCAGGCCTGCTCGCACATGTCCTCGGCACCGTCTACACGCTGCTCAGCCATGCGGCGAGTCTCGCGATCTCCGTGTTGTGCCTCCTCCAGGTCAAGGTCGACGACAGGCCGCCCCCACGAGCGCCGAAGCAGTCATCGCTGGTTCAGGAGGTGAAGGAAGGCGTCCGCTTCACCGCCTCCGACAGCTATCTGCGGCCGATCGCCCTGTACAGCGCGGCGGCGAACTTCTGGTTCGCCGCCCTGCAAGCCGTGATCATGTTCTTCCTGGTGCGGACGGTCGGAGTCAGTGCCTCGACGGTGGGGGTACTGCTCACCGCGGGCGGGCTGGGCGGGATCACCGGCGCGTTGCTCGCGACGAAGATCGCCAGCCGGTTCGGCAACGCGAGAGCCCTGGTTCTCACCGAACTCTTCACGGCGCCGTTCGGCCTGTTGATCCCTTTCACCACCAAGGGAAGCGGGCTCGTCCTGTTCATCGCCGGCATGATCATCACCGGGCTGGGCGTATCGGTGTCCAACGTGATCACCAGCAGCTTCCGCCAAGCCTACTGCCCGCCGCACCTGCTGGGACGGGTCATCACGAGCACCCGCTTCCTGACCTACGGCGTCCTGCCCGTCGGCGCGATCACCGGCGGGACACTGGCGACCGCGCTCGACACCCGCACCGCTGTGTTCGTCGTGTGCCTGGGGCAGGCGCTGATCGTCAGCTTGCTCCTGGCGAGTCCCATCCGGAAGCACCGCTCGCTGCCGGAACGTCCCTCCTGAGCGTGTTCCGCCACGAGTCCAGAGCAGACGTCAGCGCGGACACGTCCGGACCGTGCCGCAGAACGCCTGTCGTGACGGTGAAGAGCGCCCGTCCCCCGATCACCTCGGCCGAGCCGATCACCTCGGCGCTGCTGCGGTCGGCCCGGCCGAGACCGGGTACTTCGACGAGACTGCGGCCGAGCCGGCGGTAGAGGGAGCCGGACTCGGGCGCACGGGCACCCACCACCGCGGCCACCGGTCCGGTGTGCACGCCGGGCGCGTACTCGGCGTTCCAGCCGGTCACCTGGTCCGCGATCACCGCGGAGACCGGCAGGCCGTCGTGGTCGGCGCACTGGACACCGGCTGCGGCGTGGTTCGACGTCCGCACGAGCACGAACACCGCAGCGCCGACCTCGTTCGCCCTGCGCAGCAAGGGATCGAGCGACTCGAACCCCATGAAGCAGTTCGCCGTGACCGCGTCGCCTCGAAGGACGCTGTCCGGTCCCAGGTAGAGCTGCGCGTAGGACTCCATGGTGTCGTCCGCGTCACCGATCTTGGTGTCGAGCAGGACGAGGGTCCCCGCGTCCCGCAACCTGCCGATGAACCACCGCAGCACCGCCACGCCCTCCTCACCGAAGCGGAGGAAGAAGGACGGCTGGATCTTGGCGACGGCGACCGACTCCCGCATCGCGCTGAGCACCACGTCGCAGTACTCGCGCGCTCCGCGGGCGTCATCGGGCAACCGCCAGTTCGCCAGCCACTTCCGCGAGGGCGCGACTCCCAGGCACAGCGGCGACCGGTGCTCGGACAGGTCGAACCACCGGTCCGCGAAGCTCGTCGAGGACCGGGTGCTCTGAGTCTTTCGCATCATGATCTCCCTTTCTGCCGGCTGTCCGCGAGAAGGCCCAGCAGCGGCGCGAGGCCCGCCAGGTCGCCGATGACCGGGAAGTCTTCTTCGGACGGTCCGGTGCGACCACGGTCCAGCCACACCCCCTGCAGTCCTGCCCGTGACGCGGCCCGCGCGTCAGCCTCCTTGTTGTCCCCCACGTACACCACGGCCGGGGCATCGACTCCCAGCGCGGCGCAGCCGGCCGCGAAGATGCGCGGATCCGGTTTGGCGACGCCATCGACGTCGTCGCAGCACACCAGCACCTCGAACCGGTCGCGAATCCCGAGCAGCCGGAGCTTGTAGTCCTGGTACTCGTGCTTGCTGTTGCTCAGCGCGCCGATCCGCAGGCCCCGCTCGCGCAGCAGGTCCAGTGCGGCGACCACGTCGTCGAAAAGAAGGAACTCCTGCTCGCAGTGCGACAGGTACTCCCCCACCCACGCATCCTGTTCCTCGACGCCCTCTCCCAGTTCCAGTCCGTGGGCCCGGCAGAAGTCGGCCGCCCTGGCCCGCCGTTGCCCCTCGAAGGTGGTCTCGCCGCGGAGATACCGTCCGAAGTGGACTTTCTCGACCGCGTGCCACGTCGCGGAAGCCGCCGTGATTCCGGCGTCGGTCCACTGGGGTGCGATCCGCGCGAGGTGGCGGACCAGCCCTCGCGTCATGGCGCCCTTGAAGTCCACCAACGTGTCGTCGATGTCGAACAGCACAGCTGTGATCATGTTTCCGTTCCCGTGCCTGCCATGGCGTGCGCACGCACCTCTACGGCGGCCGCAATGGCGACTTCGACCATCGCCAGGTATCCGCGCTCGCGGTCCTCAGCGGACCACCGGGCGCGGCTCTCGAGGTTGTCCGTCACCGTGAGCACCGCGAGGGAATGCCTCCGATAGCGGGACGCGACGGCGTACAAAGCGGCGGTCTCCATGTCGAGACCGAGCACACCCATGTCGGCCAGGTCGAGCATCCGGCCTGGGTCCGCGTGATAGAAGACGTCGCTGGTCATCACCTGCCCGACGTGCGCGCGGTGAGACCTTTCGCGCGCGATTCGCTCCGCCGCCACCAGCAGCGGGAAAGACGCCGTCGGCGCGTAGCTCAGGCCGGGCAGAATGTTGCTGACCACGGCCGAGTCAGTCACCGCGCCCATCGCCAGGATCAGGTCACCGAGCTCGATGTCCGCCCGCATCGCCGCGCAGGTACCGATCCGGACCGCCACCTGCACATTGTGTTGCTCGAACAGTTCCGTGGCGTAGATGGCCATCGACGGTGCGCCCATTCCACTGGCCTGCACGCTGATCGGCACACCGCCGGACTCGCCCGTGAAACCGAACGCATTCCTGATTCTGTTGTAGCAGCTGACATTCGTGAGCATTTCCTCCGCGATGCGCCGGCCACGCACGGGGTCGCCCGGCAACAGCACGATGTCAGCTACATCTCCGGGCTCGCCGTCGATGTGGAATGCCGCCATGTCTCTCCCCGTCCAGGTGATCGCAGTACCACCGCACTAGCCGGCCATGAATTCACGGACACTGCGCGGCCGCATGTCGGTCCACACCTCGTCGATGTGAGCGAGACATTCCTCCCTGGACCCGGTCTTACCTGCGGCCACCCATCCTGCTGGAATCTCCCGCCCTACCGGCCAAATGGAGAACTGCTCCTCGCCGTTACGGACCACGACATATTCGCGGGTGTCGTCCTGGGTCATTTCGAAGTGCTCCTCATCCGTCTCGGACCGAACCCGACCATAAGTCAATAGCCGACACTGTTGCAACGCCGCGCTCATCCTGTTTGACTGCCACTACCAGCACTTTTCTGGTTCGACGACCTCCCCGCGCCCAATTGGAGGCCAAGGTGCACTCAGTGCGACCATTGCCCGATTCCCTCTTCGCGAAGGTGGAACAACTCGCAGCGAAGAATCAGGTGTCCGTCGCCGGCGTACTCGGTGCGGCGTTCCGGGTGATGACGCTGCGGTGCGGGTCCGGCGAGCCGGTCGACATCCGGCTGACGGCCGATTACCCGGTCCGCCGGGCGTCGTGCCCGGCCCCCGGCTCCCCCTTCACGGTCCTGCTGTCGGAGCCGCACGCCGAGGCCGCGCAGGACGACACGGCCGGGGCTCGCTTCAGCGGGTATCGCCGCGGCACCGCGGCGCACGTCGACCTGCACCTGGAAGCCGACCTGTCGAACGGCGGGGCGGTGCTCCACTGGCACCAGGAAGGGGAATGGGGGAACCCCGTGCTGGCGCGGTTGCTGCCTGGCTACTTCGAGACTCTGCTGGCCGCCGTCGTCACCCGTCCTGAAGCGTGGGTGGCGGAACTGCCGCTGATGACCTCGGCACAGGAGGCCGCGCTCGAACGGATCTGCGTGCCGCTGGACCGGTTCCCGGTGACGACACCCGCCCACGAGCGGGTGGAAGAGCAGGCGCGGGAGCGGCCGGACGCCGAAGCGGCGGCCGACGGCGCCGAGTCACTGACCTACCGGCAGCTCAACTCCGCGGCGAACAGGCTCGCGCGGGTACTGCGGAGCCAGGGGGCAGCACCGCAACGAACGGTCGCGCTGCTGATGGACCGCTCGACCGACATGCTCGTCGCCTTCGTCGCGGTGATGAAGACCGGCGCGGCGACCGTGCTGCTCGATCCGGCGCACCCGGTGGCCCGGCTGGAGCAGGTTGTGCGGGACACCCAGCCGATCGCGGTGGTGTCGTTGGCCCGCTTGGGAATCGCCGCCTTCGCCGGGCAGGTTCCAGTGCTGTGCGTCGATGCCGAGCGCGACCGGATCGCGGCCGAGCCGGACGGCGATCTTGGTGTGCGGATCCATCCGGACATGGTCGCCTACGTCGTGCACACGTCCGGTTCCACGGGCGTGCCGAAACGTGTGGCGGTGACCCATCGGTCCGTTGCCCACTCGTTGCAGACGCACGAGGAAGGCCATCGCGCCGTCCCGGACGACCGGGCTTCGTGGTTGTCCCCTCCGGGATCGTCGGTCTCCGTCGGCGAGCTGTGGCCTTACCTGGCCGCCGGTGCCGGCGTTCACGTGGCCAAGCCCGACGTCGCGGCAGCACCGGAGGCGCTGCGGGACTGGCTCGTCGCCGATCGCATCACCAAGACGTACGTCAGCATGCCCATGGCGGAAAGCCTCTTCACGCTTCCGTGGCCGGACACCGCGGCGCTGCGTTTGCTCACAGTCGGCAGCGACACGGTCCGCCGATGGCCGGCTGCCGACCTGCCGTTCGAGGTCGCCGTCGCCTACGGCTCCTCGGAGGCGAACGGGATCACCAGTTGCCTGGTGCCGTGGGACGACCGGGTGACCAGCCGGACGGCCACGCCGGCTCAGCGGCAGGCCGTGCCGCCCGTCGGCAGGCCGTGGAGCGGTGTCCGCCTTCGGATCCTCGACGACGACATGCGGCCGGTGCCGCTCGGCGTGCTCGGCGAGGTGTACGTCGGCGGACCCGAACTCGCACTTGGATATCTGGGAGCACCGGGCCTGACGGCGGACCGCTTCGTGCCGGATCCCTTCGGACCGGACGGAGAACGGCTGTACCGCACAGGTGATCTCGGCTGGCTCGACGACGACGGCCTGTTCCACCACCGCGGGCGGGTCGACCGGGAGATCAAGGTTCGAGGGTTCCGGGTCAACCCGGCGGAGATCGAGGCGGTGCTGCTGGCACATCCGGAGGTCGACGACGTCGTCGTCGTCGCGGTGCCCCACCCGGACGGCAGCCGTCAGCTCGCCGCCTACGTCGTCGGCCGCGCGGAAGCGGACGAGCTGCGTGGCCATCTCACCGCCAGGCTGCCTGCACACCTCGTCCCCGCCGCCTACCGGACCGTCGGCGACCTGCCCCGGCGGGTCAACGGGAAGGTCGACCGGCAGGCGTTGCCGCCGGTCGAATGGGTGTCCGCGAACGCACAGGCGCCCCAGGACGAGTTCGAGGAGGTCGCCGTCCAGTGCTTCACCGACGTC
The DNA here is from genome assembly GCF_000719115.1 of Lentzea albidocapillata. Classification (GTDB taxonomy): domain Bacteria; phylum Actinomycetota; class Actinomycetes; order Mycobacteriales; family Pseudonocardiaceae; genus Lentzea; species Lentzea albidocapillata. The sequence continues at coordinate 493,605 of NZ_JOEA01000014.1, forward strand.
CTCAAGATCGACCGCATCGGCGTCGACGACGACTTCTTCGTGCTCGGCGGGGACTCACTCGCCGCAGCGCGGGTGGTGGCACGCATCAACGAGACCGTGCGCCGCCGGGTGTCCGTCCGCGACCTGCTCAAGAACTCGACGCCGAAAGCACTGGCCGGCGTCATGCGCACCGGGAAGACGAGGCACAGGGCGTGATCATCGAACTGCGGCCGGGGACGAGCGCCCCGGAGATCCAGGCGGTCACGAGCCGGCTGGCCGCCCACGACGACGTGACGGCCTGGCCGGTTCGCCTGGCAGACCGGGTGTTCGTCGCGGTGAGCGGGGACGAGGACCTGGTGCCGGAGATCGGCTCCGCCGCCGTCCTCGCCCGGCACTCGACGCGAGAAACCGGCTGCTGGCTCGTTGCCGGTGCCAACGACGTGGCGCCGTCGCAGGTGTCCATCGGGGACAGCGTGGTCGGCGGCGGATCGCTGTGGTGCGCGGCGGGTCCCTGTGCGCTGGAGGACACCACCGACGCGATGGACACCGCGCTGCTCGCACGGGACCAAGGCGTCGCCGCCATCAGGATGGGGTTGTTCAAACCGAGATCGAGTCCGTACCACTTCCTCGGCCAGGGCAGGAGGGGACTGGCGGGGCTCGCCGAGATCAAGGCCGCGACCGGGCTCCCGGTCGTCACCGAGGTGCTCGACCCGCGCGACGTCGAGCACGTCGCGAAGGTCGCCGACTGCCTCCAGGTGGACACCCGGAACATGACGAACCGCGCACTGCTGGCCGAGCTCGGCGGTGCCGGGCGACCGGTCCTGCTCATGCGCGGGCTTCGCTCGACCGTCGCGGAGTGGCTGCGCGCGGCAGAGTTCGTCCTCGCCAACGGAAACTCCGATGTCGTCCTCTGCGCGCGGGGAATCGTGTCGTTCGACAACTCGCTGGCGTTCCAGCCGGACTTCGGCGCGATCGCCGAAGTCCGGCGGCACACGGCACTTCCGATCATCTTCGACCCGAGCCACAGCACCGGACGGGTCGCCGCGGTCGCACCCGCGGCGCTGTCCGCGGTCGCGTTCGGTGCCGACGGCCTGCTGCTCGAGACCCATGTCCGGCCGGAACGGATGTACCGGCCGGGCGACGCGAACCAGATGTACCCCGTGTCCGGGATCAGCCGGCTGCTCGCTGCCTGTGCCGAGATCAAGGCACTGATGCCGGCGCTGACGCCCTAGGCGTCCCGTCGCTCGATTTCGTCGAGCAGGTCCTCCAGCGACACCTCTCCGCCGGAGTCGACCTCGGCGACAGCACCGTGGTCCGCGGTGAGAAGACCCGCGAGGTGCGCGACCGTGGGGTTGCCGAAGAACTCCGCAAGGCTGACCTCCCGGTCGAACTCCTCCCGGATGCGCGCGATGAGCTGGTACGTCAGCAGAGAATGCCCGCCGAGGCGGAAGAAGTTGTCGTGCGGGCCCGCCGAGACCTCCAGCACCTCGAACCACAGGGCCGCGACGCGTTCCTCGACCGGCGTGAGCGGCCGATCGTGGACGCCCGAGTGCGTCACGGGTGCGGGCAACGCCGCCCGGTCGATCTTGCCGTGCGACGTGACCGGCAGCCGGCTCAGCACGGTCATCGTGTTCGGAACCATGTGTGCGGGCAGCTTGGCGGCCGCGTGCTGGAGCAGGTCCGTACCGGTCGCTGTGCCGTGTACCGCGACATAGGCGTCGAGGTGCTGGCCGTGTGCGTCGGTCCGAGCGGTCACGAACGCGCGGGTGACCTCCGGGTGCCTCTCCAACGCGTTCTCGATCTCGCCGGGCTCGATGCGATGACCGCGGATCTTGAGCTGGTGGTCGGTCCGGCCGTGGAACGCGATGTCTCCGGTGGACAGCCACCGGGCTCGGTCACCCGTGCGGTACAGGCGCGCGTCCAGCCCGAACGGGTCCGGCACGAACCGGTCGGCCGTCAGTCCCGGCTGGTTCAGGTATCCACGCCCGATGCCCGGTCCGCCGAGGTAGAGCTCACCGGTGACACCGATGGGGACCGGGTTCATCAGACGGTCGAGGATGTACACCTCCCCGTTCGGGTACGGCTTTCCGATCGGCACGTCCTCGCCGCCGAAGCCGGACACCCGATCGTCCCTGAGGTACACGTTCGTCACAGACGTCTCCGTCAGCCCGTAGACGTTGATGGCCGACCCACCGTGGTCCCTCCACTTCAACCACACGTCCGGGTCGATGCGCTCACCGCCCACCAGCAACAACCGGAACGGCTCCGGCAGGGTCTCCGCAGCCCGCTCCAGGTGATCCACGAGCACCGCCCAGTACGCGACCGGCAGCTCGCACGCCGTGATCCCCTGCCGCGCAAGGAGATCGAGGAACGCGGCTGGAGTGAGCTCCGCCAGGTCCCGGTCCGCGAGCACCACCGCGCCTCCCGCCGCCCAGACCGGGAAGACCTCCTCGACCAGCACGTCGAACGTCACCGCGGCGAGTTGCAGGAACCGGTCCTCCGGGCTCAGGCCGAACACCGCTACCGCCGGCACGGCGAAGCTCACCGCGTTGCCGTGCGTGCACATCGCACCCTTCGGTTCCCCGGTGGAGCCCGAAGTGTGGAAGACGTACGCCAGGTTGCCCGCCACGAGCGGGACATCGGGATCGTCGTCGCCGAACGCGCCTGCCCCTGGCCGATCGATCTCCACCACATCAGCCGCGCCGGCGACGAGGTCACGGTGTCCGCTTTTCGTGACCAGCACCCGCGCACCGCTGCGATGGATGATCCCGGCGATCCGGTCCTGCGGCTGTCCGGGATCCACCGGTACGAACGCGCCACCTGCCTTCAGGACACCGAGCAGCGCGACCATCAGCTCGGCGGAGCGGTCCAGGCAGACCACCACGCAGACGTCCGGACCGACACCGAGCGAGCGCAGTTCGTGCGCCAACCGGTTCGCCCGCGCGTTCACCTCGCCGTAGGTGAGCTCGCCGAAGGCGCCGCCGATCGCGATCCGCGAAGGTTCCCGCGCGGCCCACTCCTCGAACGAACCGTGCAACGGCAGGTTCGGAACCGCGGTCTGCGCACCGCGGCTCAATTCCTCGACGACGGTCAGCCGGGCGTTCTCCGACAACAACGGAAGCTCTCCCACACACAGGGTGGAACCAGCGGTCACCGCATCCAGCACAACGCGGAACTCGTCGGAAAACCGCTGCGCACCAAGGAGATCGAACAACTCGGGGTCGAACTGAACCGACACCACGGCCTCTTCGGGGAAGTCGAGCACGGTGACGTCGAGGTCGAACTCGGTCGCCGTGAACCTCGTCTCCGGCGGATGTACGGTGACATCCCCGCTGACGATCGGTGTCCGGTCGCCTTGCTCGTAGCTGAACATGATCTGGAAGACGGGGTGCCGCCCCGCCAGCCGTTCCGGCCGCAACTCCTCCACCAGCCGGTCGAACGGGACGTCCTGGTGGTCCAACGCGTTGACCACCCCGGCACGCACCTGCTCCAGCACGTCGCCGAAGTCGCCGGACCACTCCGGACGCACCCGGACCACCACGGTGTTCACGAAGCAGCCCACAACGTCCTCGAGCGCATGCCCGCCGCGGCCCCACACCGGCATGCCCACCACGAGGTCTTCCGCACCGGAGCGCCGCGACAACAGGACGGACAGCACCGACAACAACACCATGCTCGGCGTCACGCCGTTGACACGTGCGTACTCCACCATCCGCCGATGCAACCGACCGTCCACTGTGAACTCGTGGACACCGCCGGCAGCAAGTTCGGCGACCAGCGCACGGTCCTGCGGGAGCGGCAACAGCTCGGGTGCACCCGCGAGGTGGTCGAGCCAGTAGCCGAGCTGCTCCCGGACCAGCTGCCGGGCATCTGCACCGCGCTCCCACACCGCGTGGTCCACGACCTGAACGGGCAGCTCCGGCAACCCGGCCTCGATCCCGTCGACAACCTCGCGGTACAACGCCACCAGGTCCCGCACCACGACCCCGGCCGACCACCCGTCGAAGACCAAATGGTGCACCACGAGCAGCAGCACGAACTCATCCACGCCGACCCGGACCACGCGCACCCGGAAGACACCCTCGTCCAGCCTGAACCCGCGGCGCCCCTCTTCCGCCGCCACACCGCGCAACTCGGCGTCGTCCAGTGCCCGCTCGACGTCGATCACGCACTCGACCTGGGTCCCGGGCAGGACCACCTGCAGCGGACCGTCGGTGAACACGGTCCGCAGTGCCTCGTGCCGCGCGACCAGCCGGCTCAGCGCGGCGCGCAGGCCGTCCTGCTCCAGCGCACCGACCCACCGGATCTCGCACACCACGTTGTGCACACCCGAATCCGGCGCGGCACGTTCGACGAACCACATCCGGCGCTGCGCCGACGACAACGGGAATCCCTCGGCGCCACGATCCGCCGCGAGCACGTCACGGCTCGGACGCGGGCCACGATCGTGCTGCGTGGCAAGAAGTGCGGCGGTACCGGCGATCGTCGGGTCGGCGAAGAAGTCCGAGAGCGCGATGTCGGCGCCGAGCACCTGCCGGATACGCGCGACCAGCTGGTAGGTGAGCAGGGAATGACCGCCGAGCTGGAAGAAGTTGTCCTGCGGGCCGACGGCCGTGACGCCGAGCAGCTCGCACCACAACGCGGCCAGCCGTTCCTCCACCGGTGTGAGCGGACGGTCGGCAACCGACGCGTGCGCGGTGGGCGTGGGCAGCGCCGCGCGGTCGATCTTGCCGTGCGGCGTCACCGGCAGCCGGTCCAGCACGGTGACCGTGGCGGGAACCATGTGCGCGGGCAGTCGGGCGGCAGCGTGCCGCACCAGATCCACGACGGTGACTCCGAGATCTCGAACGGCGACATAGGCGTCCAGATGTTGCTGCCCACCGACGTCCGTGCGGGTCGTGACGAACGCACGGGTAACGTCCTGATGCCTCTCCAGCACGTTTTCGATCTCACCCGGTTCGATCCGGTGACCCCGGATCTTGAGCTGGTCGTCGGACCGGCCGCAGAACACGACCTCCCCGGCGGAGGTCCAGCGAGCGCGGTCACCCGTGCGGTACAGCCGGCCACCCTGACCGAACGGGTCCGGGACGAAACGTTCGGCGGTCAGCGCGGGCTGGTTGACGTACCCCCGGCCCGTGCCCGGACCACCCAGGTACACCTCGCCGACCACGCCGATCGGAACCGGGTTCAGGAAGGCGTCGACGATGTACACGGTGGCGTTCGGGAACGGCCGCCCGATCGGCACTTCCCCACCGCCGAAGTCGGTGACGCCGTCATCCCGCAGGCACGTGCTCGTCACCGAGGTTTCGGTGAGACCGTAGACGTTGACGGTCGTCCTGCCGTGGTCACGCCACCTCGACCACACATCGGGGTCGACTCGCTCGGTGCCTACCAGCAACAGCCGGAACAACTCCGGCAGGCGATCCTCGCCGTGGTCCAGATGGTCGACGAGCACGGTCCAGTACGCGGCCGGCAACTCACACGCCGTGATCCCGCGCCGCGCCAGCAGGTCCAGGAACGCCTCCGGGGTGAGCACCGACAGGTCCTGGTCCGCGAGCACCACCGCACCGCCCGCGGTCCAGACCGGGAACACCTCCTCGACGAGTACGTCGAAGGTGGCGGCGGCCAGCTGGAGGAAGCGGTCCCCGGAGACCAGACCGAACGCGGGCACCGCGGCGACCGCGAAGCTGACGGCGTTGCCGTGCGTGCACATCGCGCCTTTCGGTTCCCCGGTCGAGCCCGAGGTGTGGAACACGTACGCCAGATTTCCGGCGGACAGCGGCACATCCTGATTCCGGTCGCTGAACCGGCCGGGCCCCGGCCGGTCGATCCGGATCACCTCGTCGACGTCACCGAAGATGTCGCCGGTCCCGGTCGTGGTGATGCCGAACCGGATGCCGGCGCGCGTCGTCATCCTGGTGATCCTGTCCCGCGGTTGTCCGGGATCCACCGGTGCGAACGCGCCGCCCGCCTTCAGCACGCCCAGCAGCGCCACCATCAGGTCGGCGGACCGGGGCAACCCGACCGCGACCAGCACGTCCGGTCCGACGCCGAGCGACCTCAGCTCGTGGGCCAACCGGTTCGCCCGCGCGTTGACCTCACCGTACGTGAGTTCGGTGTCCCCGCACGCGACCGCGATGCGCTCCGGTTCCAGCGTCGCCCAGTACTCGAACAAGCCGTGCAGCGGGACGTCCGGGATCGCGATCCCGGCGCCCTTGCTCACCTGGTCGAGGAGCGAGCGGCGGGCGGCGTCCGACAACATCGGCAGCTCGCCGACGCACGCGTCCGTACCGGCCAGCACCGCTCCCAGCACGGCGCGGAACTCGTCGGACAGCCGCCCCACACTGTCACGCCCGAACAGCGACGCGTCGAACCGCACCGAAACGGCGACCTCGTCGGAGAAATCGACGACGGTGATGTCCAGATCGCAGCCCGTGTCCGCCTGCAACGCCTCGCTGGGACCGTGGACCTCGAACCTGTTGCCCGTCAAGGGCTTCCGTGATCGTCGTTCGTAGCTGTACATCACCTGGAACAACGGGTGGTGCCCGGCCCGCCGCTCGGGCCGCACCTCCTCCACCAGCCGGTCGAACGGAACCGCCTGGTGATCCATCCCGTCGATGACGCCCGCGCACACCTGGTCCAGCACATCGTCGAACCCACCGGTCCACTCCGGACGCACCCGGACCACGACCGTGTTCGCGAAGCAGCCCAGCACCCCCTCGGCGGAGCGACCCTGCCTGCCCCACACCGGCATACCGACCAGCACGTCGTCGACGCCGGCCCGGCGCGACAACACCACGGACAACACCGACAACAACACCATGCTCGACGTCGCGGCGTTGACCCGCGCGTACTCCGCGAGCGACTGAACCGTACTGCTGTCCAACGAGAAGCCGAAGGTGTCCGGCATGCGGCCCGTGTCAGCCCGTGGGCGTTCCGCGACGAGAGGCAACACACTCGGTGCGTCAGCGAGATAGTCGAGCCAGTAGCCGAGCTGCTCCTGCACCACCGCCTCACCGGCCTCACTTCGCTCCCACACGGCGTGATCCACCACCCGCACGGACAACGCGGGCAGCTCGGCCGGAACCCCGTCGACGATCTCGCGGTACAACGCGACCAGATCCCGCACCAGTACCCCGGCGGACCACCCGTCGAAAACCAGGTGGTGCACCACGAACAACACCGCGAACTCGTCCACGCCGGTCCGGAGCACCCGCACCCGGAACAGGCTCTCGTCCAACGAGAAGCCGCGCTGCCCCTCCGCCAGGATCACGGCACGCAGCTCACCGTCGTCCACCACCCGGTCGACGTCAGCGACGCAGTCGATGTCCGCCTCGGGCCGGACCACCTGCGCCGGCGCGTCCGTGAAGACCGTCCGCAGCACCTCATGGCGCGCGACCACCCCGCGCAGTGCCGTTCGTAGTGCCTCGGGCACCAGCTCGCCGGCCCATCGGATCTCGGACACGACGTTGTACGCGCCCGCCTCTGGTGACACGCTCTCGGCGAACCACATCCGGCGCTGGGCCGACGTCAGCGGGAACCCGGTGGCGTCACGATCGGCCACGACCAGCTCATCCATCTGCAGAACCTCTCAGATCCGTTGCCGCACAGTGGTAGTGCGGGAAAGGCGCGCCGCCGCGCCGAACACCACATCGGGTGTGACGCCGCAAGCGGGCTGTGCGTCGAGCTCGGCGTCCGCGAGATAGCGGGAAGACGCCGAAGCGGGCGCGCAGACGTGCAGCAGGGGGATGCCGTGCCTGCGCCGCCACAGGTCCAGGTTCCGGTTGCTGACCGGTCCGGCCCCGGTGACGATGACCAGCCGCACAGTGGCGGGCACACGCCAGGGGCGCGTGCCGGACATGCCGGCGAGCACCGACCAGGCCTGCGCCCGCAACGTGACCACGGTGGCCTTGGACGCCCTTGCGTGGTCGAGGAACACCGCGACATCCCTGGTGCACCGGTCGTCCTGAGCGAGTGCGACCGTTCCGCCGCGCAGCAACACCGGAACGATCTCCTCGAACACGCTCGGGTCCGCGGTGTCCGCGGTGGTCAGCACGACATCGCCGGAGGTGAGAGCCAGCTCGTCCGCAACCTTCGAGGTCAGCGCGTGCAATCCGGGACCGGTGACCAGACGCCCGCGCGTCACCGCGGAGCCCTTGTCACGCCACACCGCAACGCCGGCGGGGCGCGACGTCACGGAAAGGCCGGAAAGGACGTCGACGACCGGGGGATCCTCGATGCTCAGCGCGTGACTCGGCATCGGAACGGTCACCGCACCCGCACGGAGTGTTCCGATCAGCGCTACCACCAGGTGCCAGGACGAGCTCAGCCGGACACCCGCGACCGCGTCGTCGGCAAGGTCCAGGGCACGGACGCGATCCGCGAAGTGCCACGCGTACCCGTCGAGTTCCGCGTAGCTGAGGCGGTGGGTGCCGTCAACGACCGCGATCGCTCGCGGGCTGGCCTCCGCAAGACGGCTGATGGCCGCGTCGACGCTGTTCGGCGGCACCGCGGTCACGGCATCGAGCTCTTCGGCGACCAAACGGGCCTGCCGCATGCCGCTACGAGTCACTTGCCGGCCGCTGTCGGAGGGCGACCGCGCCGATGAACCGCTGCAGTGCGCCGGCCAGGTCTCCGGCGAACGGTTCGCGCAGCATCGAGTAGTGGTCGCCCTCGACCGGGACGAACATCAGGTCCGCACAGATGTTCTGCCACAACGTGTTCGGTGCGCCGGCGGCCGGGGCGAACAGCGCGGTCGGCACCGTGATCGTGCCCGCCATGGTGTGCGAATGAATCGCGTCGATGCTGGAGGTGAAGCGGTAGAACGCTTCCGGGACGTCATCGGCGCCGCGGTACCGGTCGGCCAGCGACGTCCGGGCGACGTGGTCCGCCACCACGGACAACGCCTCGGTCTCCGTGAGCCCGTCCAGAGTCCGGGGCGCAATCTCCAGCGGGCACTGGGCAGAGGCTTCGAGGTCCTCGATGAAGGCCGCCATGCGGTCGGTGGAGGCTTCCTGCGCGATGTCGTCGGGCGACGCCGGGTCGAGCAGAACCAGCCCCGCCGGAGCACGGCCGTTCTCGTGCAGCACCCGGACCGTCTCCGCCGCCACCAGGCCTCCCAGCGACCAGCCGCCCAGCAGGTACGGCTCGTCCGGCCAGTCTCCCAACGCCGTCGCGCAGTGCTTGGCGAGTCCGGATATCCCGTCCCGGACGTCGGCTGGAGGATGGTGCGAAAGGCCGTACACCGACGTCTCGTTCGTCAACGCTCGGGTGACGTCCTGATAGCTGAAGAGGTTTCCGCCGGATCCGGGTAGGAGCAGAAGCGGGAGATCACCCGCGGCGGCGCGCAGCGTGGCCCAGTCCGGACCTGCGGCGTCCCGGGTCACGGCGACGGCGATGCGCGCGGCCGTTCGTTCCTGCAACACCAGCACGGGATCGACCCTCCTGGGCGTGCCCAGCCTGCTCTCCAGCTCGTGTGCGAACCTGACCGCGGCCAGTGAGTGGCCACCGAGTTCGAAGAAGTCCTCGTGCGGACCGGCATCCGGGCTGTCGAGTACCGCTCGCAGGACATCAAGCACCACGCGCTGTCCCTCTGTCAGGTCGCGGTCGTCGGGCGTGCGAGCCGAGACGTCAGGACGCGCGGTGATCTCAGCCAGCAGCTTGCTGTCGACCTTGCCGTTCGCGGTCAGGGGCAGAGCCGGAACCAGGATGATCCTGGCCGGAACCAGGTACTCCGGCACGAGCCTGCTCAGCTCTGCCCGCAGGTTCCCGGCCGTGACCTGTTCCCTGACCACCACGTAAGCCGAGATCTGACCCTCTCCGAGGCCATCATTGAAGTCCACATAGGACTGGGTGACGGCGGCGATCCGGTCGACGGCGTTCTTCACCTCGCCGAGCTCGACCCGATGGCCCCGAATCTTCACCTGGTCGTCGTTGCGGCCGACGAACTCCAGTTCGTGCTCTCCGGTCCACCGGGCCAGGTCACCCGACCGGTAGAGCCGAGCACCGGGCACCGTGCCGAACGGGTCGGGCACGAACCGGCTCGCGGTCAGGCCGGGCTGGTCGTGGTAGCAGCGAGCCACTCCCGCACCACCGACGTGGATCTCTCCTACGATGCCGATCGGCACATGCCTGCCCTCCGGGTCCAGCACGTGCACGGAGACGTCGCTCAGCGGGCGCCCGATCGGCGAGCGTGAGGTGCCGCGCAGGCTGCCGGCATCGAGCACCCGATGAGTGGTGTGCACGGTCGTCTCGGTGATGCCGTACATGTTCACCAGCCGAGGGATTCGTTGCTCTGGTTCGCTCAGCCACGGTGCCAGGCTCGGCAGGTCCACGGCCTCGCCACCGAAGACCACGATCCTCAGGTCCAGATCCGCGGCCGAGACACCACTGCGGCCGAACTCCGTCATCAGGGAGGCGAACGCGCTCGGCGTTTGGGCCAGAGCGGTCACCGACTCCTCGCGCAGCAGCCGCACCAGGCTCGCCGGTGATCGCGCGACGTCGTCCGGCACCACGACCAGGCGGCCGCCGTGCAACAGGGCGGACCACATCTCCCAGACCGAGAAGTCGAACGAGTACGAATGGAACAACGTGCTGACGTCCGCCGGGGAGAAGCGCATGTCGTCCGAAGTGGACTCGAACAGCCGGACGACATTGGCATGGGACACCAGCACGCCCTTCGGCTGCCCGGTCGACCCCGAGGTGTACATCAGATAGCACAGACCATCCGGATGGACCGCCGCGGACGTGAACGGCTCACTACCGGTCGCGTCCGTCTCCCCGATGTCCAGCACCTCGACGTCGGCGAGCGAGGTGTACCGGCCGGCCAGCACCGCATCGGACAGCAGCAGACGCGCACCGCTCCGGCGGACGAGGGACGTGAGACGGTCCTCGGGATGCCGCGGATCCAGTGGCAGATAACCCGATCCGGCCTTCAGCACGGCGAGGATCCCCACGATGAGCTCGACCGATCGTGGCAGCGACACCGCGACGACGTCCTCCGGTCCGGCTCCGGCGCGGCGCAGCCGGCGGGCCACCTGGCCGGCCCACCGGTCGAGCTCTGCGTAGGTGAGATGCCGCTCGCCGCAGGACACCGCGATCGAGCCGGGCCGGGCCCGCGCCTGCCGCTCGAACAGGGCGTGCAGGGACTCGGCGGGAGGGGGTACGGCCCTGGCAGGGCCACTGAGCTCGGTGATCAGCTGTTCCGTCGCGTTGCCGACGAGCGTCGACTCCCGCATCGGACTCGCCGACGAGCCCACGCCCGATGCCAGCACGACCTTGAAGGTGTCGAGCAGTGTCCCGGCATGCTCAGCGGTCACCACCGTGGGATCGAACTCCAGCCGCGCGTGCAGGGTGCGGCCTGCCACCGAGACGAACAGCAGCAGATCGACCTTCGCGGCACCGGTGTCGACGTGCTCGAACGGATGGAAGGTGACATCCGGCAGCCGCACTGGCGTCGGGTCGTCGTTGCTATAGGCGAACATCACCTGGAACAACGGGGTTCGCTTCCCGATCCGCTCGGGCCTGACCCTGTCGACCACCTTGTCGAGAGGCACGTCCTGGTGCGCAAGACAGCGGAACAGGGTGTCACGCACCTGGGCGACCAGCCCTGCGAAACCGGCGCCGTGGTCTACCGCGACCGGGACCGGGATCGTGTTGACGAACAGGCCCATGACGTCGTCGTAGACCGAGTCCTGCCGGTTCGAGACCGGTGTACCGATGATCACGTCATGGGTGTTCGTGAGCGACGACAGCGTGGCTGCCCATGCGCTGAGCAACACGACGAACGAGGTCGCGCCCTGGCTGCGAGCCACTGCGTCGACACCGTCCAATGTGGATTCGTCGAGGATCGTCCCGACCGAGTTACCGGCGGCCAGGACGGACCTGGGACGTGCCCACTCCTGGGGTAGGTCGAACACCGGTGACACGCCGCTCAGCACGTGCTCCCAGAAATCGAGGCCTTCCTCGAACCGCCCGGTGTGCGCGCGGCGCCGCTCCAGTCTCGCGTAGTCCGCATAACGGGCCCGCGGCGGTGACGGAGGAGAGTCGCCGTACCGGCGTGCCCGGTAGAACGCCACCAGGTCCTGGTGCAGAAGCTCGGCCGAACGGTCGTCGAACGCAATGTGGTGGATGTCGATGTAGAGGACGTGCAGCCCGGCGGCCATGCGCACCAACCGCGCTCGAAGCGGTGGTTCCGCCAGGTCGAAAGGCTCAGGTGGAGCACTGACCACTGTGGACAGTTCCTGGGCGCCCGAGCAGTCCACCACCACGACGTCGAGGTCATGCTGGTCCGCGACGACCTGGATCGGACTGCCGGCGAGAGAGACGATCCTGGTGCGCAGCGCCTCATGGCGCACCACGACGTCCTTGATCGCGCCGACCAGGTCAGCCACCACGACATCGCCCTCGATGGCCAGCGTCATCGGCACGTTGTACGCCGGCGAACCAGGTTCCAGCTGGGTGAGAACCCACATGCGTTCCTGTGCGAACGACAGAGGTGCGATGCCCTCCGCCGTCACCGACCCGTTCCCGATCCTCGCCAGCACCTCATGCCGCCGGTCGGGTGGCATGGACTCGATCCGGGCGAGCAGGTCGTCCTGTCCCATCGTTTCCTCTCCAGCCGGAGCACCGGCGACCGCGGCTCAGTGGAGTCAGGTGATGATGCGCGACTCGCTGCGCACCCGGCGCGATCGCGACTTGCGCAGATCCCTGACCACGTTGCTGCGCTTGAGCCAGCGGCGGGTCGCCTCCGAGTGGGCCTTGAACGGACGGCGCCCGTGTACCGCCGTGAAGTTGTCGAGGAACAGCGTCTCGCCCGGCTGGAGCGTGTAGCCCTGGATCACCCGGTCGATCTCGGCGCAGATGGTGTCCAGGGCCTTGTGCGAGTCGGCGCACAACGAGTCCGTCTCCATGAAGTACGGATCGATCCGGAGGTAGGGGCGCTGGTCATCGCCGAACAGCACCGCGATGCTCTCGGGCTTCTCGTCCAGCCTCGTGATCCACTCGTAGCTGCGCTCCAGCAACACCTTCTCCTCGTCGCTCAGCGACCGGCCGCCGCCGAAGTGCGCCGGCAGGTGCGACCGGTCAGGGCGGATCGGAAAGCTCTCCTCGCGCAGCACGTCCGCGACCTCGAGTGCGAGCCGCAGATCGGCGACCGGAGCGAACGTGGTGTCGGCCTGTTCGTTGTTGCGTAGACACATCAGGCCGATGTAGTCCGCCCGCATCGGGTGGAACGCGTCCTCGGTGTGCCACGCCAGCAGCTGCTCGCTGCCGCTGCCCATCTGTTCGTCCTCATGGCCCTTGATGGGAAGGACGTCGTGCAGCACCCTGCCGTCCTGCTGGGTCGCCCAGCCGATCGGGTCGCCGAGCAGTGATGAGCACAGGAAGAGGTAGATCTCCTCTTCCAACGTACGGTCGTTGCCCGTGTACTTGTTCCAGTGTGCGGGCGTCGGGCCGATCTTGTCCTCGTCGATCGGATAGCCGGCCAGCACCAGCAGGCAGTCGTCCTCGAGGAGCTTGAAGGCGTGGAACTCCTCACGCACGCGCCGCGGCAGGTCGTGAGCAGCGACGGGGGCGTCCCGGAGGAATTCAGGACTTTCGCTCGACCCGTACTCCCGCGCGAGCTCTCCGGCCAGCAAGACGGCTGATTGCGCCTCCTCGGCGCTCATGGTGATCCTACGCATTGCGACCTCCCACTGAGTTCGACCCCAGAAGCGACAGTTCCTCGCCGAGGATCTGGATTCCTTCACGAAACTCGGACTGCTTTCCACCGAACCCGAGCCGCACCCGGTCGCTGTGACCGAACGCCGTTCCGGGAACGAGCATGGTGCGACGTTTACTGCTCAACATCCGACAGAATTCGGTGGTGTCCTCGAGCCCTTCCAACCGAGCGAAAACAGTCACCCCGCCGACCGGTGGCGCATAGGAGAGCACAGTGCTGTCCGCTGTGTACTTCGCCAGGAAAGTCAGATTGTCCCTGGCCTGTTCCAGTCGCCTCGACACGATCCGGTCCGCGTGCCGGATGACTTTCTCGCCGATGGTCTCGACGAGCGGAGAGAGGTGCAGGGTCATCGCGTCGCGCAGTGTCACGAAGCCGGCGAGTGTCTCCGGGCTCGCGATGCACCACCCCAGACGCATGCCCGGCAGGCCGAAGGCCTTCGACAGCGTGCCGATCGAGATCGCCCTGCGATACAGCGTGGTCGGATCCGGAAGTGGCGAGGTGTCGTAGGTCAGCTCGGCGAGCGCGGTGTCCCACACCAGGTGGGCGCCGACGGACTCGGCCGTCTCGATCAGCCTTCGCTGCCCGGCGACGGACAGGCTCGCTCCGGTCGGGTTGTGCGGGAAGTTGACGACGATCGCCTTGGTTCGCGGCGTGACCAGCGCCGCCAGCTCATCGAGGTCCGGCTCGAAGCCTGTCTCGGGACGAAGCCGCCATGGCGTGACCTCGCACCCCACCGTCCTGGCGATCGTCTCGTACCCGTGGTAGATCGGGTCGAGCGCCACGACGTGGTCACCCGGTTCGAGAATCGAGTTCATCGCGAGGAAGATCGCCTCGCTCGCTCCGTGGGTGGCGATCACCCACTCGGGATCACCGTCGCGCCACCTCTCCGCGATCGTGCGGCGCAGGTCGTCGTGGCCGAACGTCGGGCTGTCCCGCATGACGAGCCGGTCGAGTTCCTCGTTCCGCAGGCCGATGATCTCCCGCAGCTCACCGAACCCGAAGTCCTGCACGCCACTGCTACCGATGTCAACGAGCGCGTCGAAGTAGTGCTGACGCATCCATTCTTCCAACACGACTTCAGGGAAACGCAAAATAGACCTTCCCTTGCAGTAGCTTGCCGAATCAGGCCACCTGGAACGCGGCCGCGTGCAGATCAGTCTGCTTGCCGCCGAACCGAACAAGTTTTTCCCGGAGCTGCGCAGGATCATCACTGGCGACAGTCAGTCGCGACGTGGCGAAGACCTGGTCCTCCGGCGCCGAGAAATGCTCGCCCCCATAAGGCACCTCGGCCGCCCAGCGGACCGGAAAAACGCGATCGGGCAATGCGCCGAGCCGACGCGAGGAGAACAACATCACATTCGTCGCCATGGCGACGATTCTCATCGTACCGGAAATCCTCGGATTCAGTTCGAGAACGGTGACCGCACCTTTGTCGGTGACCAGATACTCGATCTCCAGGTAACCGCAGGTGTCGGCCGCATCCGCGATCGCGGTGGACAGGTGGTGCATCTCCGTCGCCACCGGCTCCGGGAGTCGGTGGTACGGGCACAGCCGCAACCGCCTCCAGGGCGGAACCAGGTCGAGAGACGTGCGTCCCTTCCACACCGGCGGAAACGTGATCACCCGGTCGCCGTCGCGGTGCACGATCACCGAGTACTCGGTACCCGGCTCGTACTCCTCGTGCAGCACGTCCGGCGCCGACGGGCGCTCGCCTGGAAGCGCCAGCCGGGTGTTCTCGCTCTGCGTGCCATGGCGTGCTTTGACCACCTGATGTCCCGTATCCGCACCGAGACCCCACCGCGCCGCGGAACTCCAGCGCGGCGTGGCGAAGCCGTGCCGGTCGAGGAATCTCTTCATCAGCACTTTGTCGGCACCGATCGCGACCGACGCGTGCGACTGGCTGGCGACGTCGAACCCGAGCACCCGGAGCTCGTCAGCCAGTCGCCGGTCTCGGACCAGGGTGTGATGGCTCGACTGGATGACCACCTGACCCTCGTCCGGCCCGGTGAGATCTCTCGCGATTTCGACCGCGTCCAGCTGTGCTGCCTCTCCGATGTACCCGACCCTGTCGTGCTCGCGCAGGTCGGAGAAGTGAGAGAACCAGCTCTTCAGGCTGACCGGCGAGACAAGATGGTGGGTAGCACGTCGCCTGTCAGCGGACTGCTGCGACGGAGCCTGCGGACTTGCGTCGAAGACCCGATAGCGCTCGTTCGATTGCGTGGACATAAGGCTGGACCAGCACCCCCTCGTCGTCGTTGAAGTAGGTGGCCGGCAGACTCACCCAGCTGTCGTGCAGGGAAGAACTTCGCGGGAAGTCCTTTTCCCCGTAGGAGAAGTACGCGTTCCGCACGGCTGCCGGATACTTCAGGAGGCCGGCGGCGACCGGGTCTCCGCGGAACACCGACCTCACGTGCAACGGCCCGGTGCGCGGGACTCGTGCCTTCACCCCCTCTGCGCACAGCGCGTCCACGAGGTCCGCCCGGGTGAAGCCGGCGATGTCCGGGTCCACCGCGACCACCGCGTCGTACCAGCCGCCCATCGTGCGACCACGGGTCAAGGCCTGCGTCGTAACGCCCGGATGCGCGACGAGGGCTTCCATCAACCTGCTGATGTTGCGCCGCTTCGCTTCCACGAGCTGCGGAAGACGACGCAGATGACTCGTCGCCAGCACCGCGGCCATCGGCGTGATGCGGAGATTGCCACCGAGGCCGACGTCCGCCAGCCCGCGCAGGCCAGGGTCGGTCACGGTGATCTGGCTGCGTTGCTGGAAACTGGTGAGCAGGCAGGCGATCTCGTGGTGCCGGCGTTCGCGCGCCAGCAGGATCCCGCCCATCCCTCCTGACACCAGTTTCAGCCCGCCGATGCTGAAAGCGGCGAGATCGCCGAACACACCGACGGGACGTCCGCGGTACGTGGAACCGTGCGCGTGGGAACAGTCTTCGACCACCGGCAGCGAGACCTCACGCGCGAATCGCATGATCTCGTCCATCGGACAGGGACAACCGAACAGATGCGTGACCACGATCGCCTTCGTCCTCGGCGTGAGCCGGGACCGCAACGTCGCGGCGGTGACGTTGCCGCTGCTCTCTCCCGAGTCGCACAGCACCGGCACCGCACCGAGAAGGAACAGCGGTGAAGCCGTCGCGAGGAACGTGCTGGCCGGCACGAGCACCTCGTCGCCCGGCTCGATGCCCAGGGAGTGGTAAGCCGCGAACAACGCCGAGGTGCCCGAGTTGACGGCGAGGGCGTGCCGGTTCTCGTGCAACGCGGAGAACTGGTCTTCCAGTGTGCGGATCTCTTGGCCGTGCCGGTAGTCGAACGTGCGGCCGGACCTCACCAGGTCCGCCACCTGCAGCGTGACGGACTCGTCGTAGACCGGCCATTCCGCCGGATGCGGTATCTCGGTCGTCGTCATGAGCAGCAGGTCAACTCACGCGCCGGACGAGGAACTTCGTGACCGAGTGGTTGTGCGGCTGCGGCACGTCGGCGTGGGAGGACGTGATGTCCTCGTCGATCACCCGGACAGCCGACCATCCCTCGGCGTAGAGGTTCAGGTAGTCCTCGTGCGCCAGGATGATTCGGGGCGGATTCACGTGATTTCCCAGTTCCTGCTTGCGGTCGTTGAACGCACAAACCACGTGCAGGCCAGACGCGCTGGTGGCCTGCTGCAGGGATTGGACGAGCTCCGCGACCTGCGTCCGCCCTGGCATCCAATGCAGCACGCTGTCGCACACGACGACGTCGTAGGCCCCGGCGCGTGGCGGCTCAGCCACAAGGTCTGCCAACTGCCAGGTGATGCCAGGCTCGTCCGGCCACATCGCCCGTGCGTTCTCGAGCGCGAGGGCGGACACGTCGACCGCCGTCACCTCGGCACCCTGCCGCGCCAGCCAGGCGGCATTGCGGCCTTCACCGCAGCCCGCGTCCAGAACCCGGGCACCGGCGAGGTCACAGTTCTCGAGCAAGTCGTCCAGTAGAGGTTCGTGGTCCGTGCCCCACAAGCATGTGCTCATGGCGTACCCGGTGTCACATCCACCGTCCATTGTGGCCCCTCGTAGATAGTAGGATCGCGTACCGACCAGCGGTGGCGAGCTTCAGGAAGCAGTGCGTCCGTCGACCGTCTGGGCGAACCGCAGCCAGACCTTGGCATAGCTGCGCGCCAGTCCGACCACTGTGGACAGACAGTGGGGCGGGAGCCCAGCCGCGATGCGGTCCAGCTCGGTGTCCGCGAGCTGGAAGTTCAGCAGGCGGAGCAAGATGCGGCTCGACTCGTTGAACCGGACCGCCGGATCGAGGCGCAACCGGTGCAGGTCCACCAGCGGGTCCGCGCTTTCCACCAGGTCTCCCGTGGAGCGCGAACCGGGTTCCGGCACGACCGGCAGCTCGCCCGACCGCATGCTGTCCCGCACCTTCTTGGCGGTCGCAGGCGACAGCCCGGCCGCTCTGGCGACCTCACGCAGTGACGCGCCCGGATTCTCGGTCAGGAACTCGGCGGCGAGCTTGCGCGCCCCTTCACCGTTCACCGGGTAGGTCCGGCCGTCGAACCCCACGCGAGTGTTCAGGTGCGCAACTTCCGCACCTGAACACAGGCGGAGCGAGGCGACCGTCCGGCCCGAGAGACCGGTGACGGTCGCGATCCTGCGGTCGGACCAGTGCGGATGTGACCGGATGATGCGCAGAGCGGCGTTGCGGCGGTCCGCCAGCGACAGCGGCAGGCCGTTCTTGGCGTTCATCTGCACGGCGAGGACGAACGCGTCTCGTTCGTCGCCGTCGAAGTACGACACCTCGATGTGGGTCTGCCCGCGCAGCAACGCCGCACGACAGCGGTGGGTCCCGTCGATGATCCGCCTCGTGGACCGGTGGACCAGGATCGGCGGCAGCACGGTGCCCGACTCCGCCAACGTCTTGGCGTACTCCCGGTTCTCTCCTGTCAACCGAGGAGAGTCTGCGGAGAGCAGTGAGCTGATGGTGGCCTGGACAGTGGCGGGCTCGTCATCCTGCGATGCGAGGAGGGCCGGCGCCACCGGCAGGCTGTGACTCAGGACCACCGCGCCGACACTCCCTGCGCAGCACATTTCGTGATGTGCATGTCCATCCCCCAATGGCATTTCATGCGGTTCTCGATGAACTCCCTCCGCCAGACTGGGCGAAGTGCGTTGCGCCAGCGTTGTTTCGCAGGTCAACCAGCCTGTGGCCGAACCACCTCAGCCGAGGACAGCGCCCTGCGCAACGAAGGGCTCGACAACAGTTCGATCGCCGGTGCGGGCAAGGCGACGTGCGCGCGTTCCGGAAGGAGCGTGCTGCGGTCGCTGTGCCCGCAGTGGTCGGCAACTCGGCGAAGCGCGGCCACACGTTCGTCCTCCGGCAGCTGCCGGCTTCGCTCCACCGCGTACAGCCTGACCAGATCGGGCATGCGATAGCGTCCGGGGCGGTGCTGGATGAGCAGGTGCGCCTGTTCCAGCCGGCGCAGCACCACTCGCGCCTCTGCGACCGGAAGAGCGATGAGCGACGCCGCCGGCGCGAGCCCGATGTCGAGCTCTCGGCGGAGACCGAGCAGCCCGAAGGCCTTGACGGTGTCCGCATCGAGAGCACGCAGCGACGAGTAGAAGACCGTGCGCAGACTCGTGGTGACCCCGCCCAGTTCGAGGGCGTCCAACCGGTCGCTCGGCTCGGAGAGCTCGTCGGTCAGCCTGGCCAGGGGCAGCGCGGCGTTGCCGAGCGCACGAGCGGCCGCGAGCGCGAGCGCGAGCGGCGACCCCGCACACGCTGCGATCAAGCCCGCCATCGCGTCGGGCTCGGATGTGGTCTGCTCGCGCCCGAGGTACGCGGTCAACAGCTCCGAGGCGTCCTGGTCGTCCAGCACATCCATCGCAACCAGGCCCGCGCCGTGTGCTGCCACGAGACTGCCGAGCTGAAGCCTGCTGGTGATCAGCACTCCACACGACCGGCCGCCCGGCAGCAACGAGGTGATCTCGTCGCCGCAGCGCACGTTGTCCAACACCACCAACAGCCGCTTGTCTGCGACAAGACTGCGGTACAGACCGATCTGCTCGTCCAGCCCGTCAGGCAGATCGGCCTGAACGACGCCGAGCCCGTCGAGCAGGCTCCGCACCACGGAGGCTGTCGGCATCGGATCATCAGCCGGGTCGAAGCCGCGCAGGTTCACGAAGAGCTGCCCGTCGGGGAACCGGCCGAGGTTCTCGTGCGCCCATTGCAGCACCAGCGTCGTCTTGCCGATGCCGCCGGCGCCGGTGACCACGCAGATCATCCCCGTGGACTCGTCAGCCAGCGTCGTGATCGCGGAGAGCTCACGCGTGCGGCCCGTGAACAGGCGTGGCGCCGCGGGAAGCTGCTTGGGAACGGGACGCCGGGAGCCCGCCGCCGCAACAGGAACATCATCGTCGGCCGCGAGGATCTTCCGGTGCAGGTCCTGCAGCGCCGGATTGGGATCGACGCCCAACTCGTCCGCCAGCCGCAGCCGCAACCGGTCGTAGTGGGACAGCGCTTCCGCCTGGCGGCCACAACGGTACAGAGCGAGCAGGTACTGGCCGGCCAGGCGTTCGTCCAGCGGACGGCGGGCCATCTCGGTCGTCAGCGCCGCGATGATCGAGGCGTGCCTGCCAAGCCTGAGTTCGATGTCGCACAGCTCGAGCAGAGCCGACTGCCTCTCGGCCTCGAGTTGGTCGCGAACCTCGTCGAGCCACGGGCTGCTGACCCCGGCGAACGGTTCACCGCGCCACAGCTCGCGCGCGCTGGACAGCAACTCCGCCGCCAGCTCGTCATCCTCACTGGCGAGCGCTTCAGCTGTGCGGTCACGGAACTTTTGAACGTCGACGCTGCAGCCGTCGGTCTGCAACACATACCCGGACGCGGTGTGCACGATCTCAGCCGAGCTCCCGAGCGAGCGGCGCAAACGAGAGACGTAGGCGCGCAACGCCCCCTCCGCGCTTCGCGGCACCCGGTCACCCCAGACCCGGTAGGCCAGCTGATCCACCGACACCGCGCGCGGGCTGTCGAGCAGCAACACGATCAGAACACATGTCTGCCGGGCAGGCCCCAGTTCGATCACGGCGCCGTCCGCGGCCGCCCGTACGTCTCCTAGTAGTTCGAACTCCACTCCCATGAACGCCCCCAGCGTGTCGTCCCCTTGATCACGGAACGTCCACGTAGCGCGTCCGCCGCGACAAGGGCCCCCAGTCCGGCAAGGCCGGCTCGACTTCGCCCGGTGCTCCCGTTCGCACCAGAACGAACGACTTGCAACCTAGTCGGCGGTACGTTGTCCAAGCCGAAAACCGATCATCGGACGACAACAGTTGCACAACCTGGGGGAGAGCCCGGCGCCGCGAGCCGGACGACCGCTGGAGTGCGACGGGCCGGTGATCACCGAGGTCGCGGCCGAACTTCGCTGGGTGGGCGAGAAGCGGGTTGTCCTCCTTACCGGGAGCCGGCGCGGGGCGCGCACGTCTCCGCGTCGTCACTCGGGGAAGCGGCGGGGCAGGAAACCTGCCCACTCCCGATGTGAAGCTCGCCTACGTGCAGGCTTGCGGCGCGGACGCACCTCGCCCACTGCCAGCGGTGACCGGACCGTGCAACTGTGTGACCTGCGGACTTCGAGGACGCTGACACTCACCGGTCACACCAGTGCTCAGCGCGTTCCGAAGTTCTGCGTCCAGTAGTGGCCGTACTTGGTGTTCTGCCGGTACTGGTGGCCGACACCGATGTCACGCAGGGCGCAGTTCAGGATGTTGGCGCGGTGCCCGGAGCTGTTCATCCACCCGCGCACGACGTCGGCGGCCGTCTGCGACCCGGCTGCGACGTTCTCGGCGGCCCTGGTCCAGCGGGTGTAGCCCGCCCGTTCGATCCGGGTGACCATGTTGCTGCCGTCCGAGCCCGTGTGGCTCATGAAGTTGTGCGTGGCCATGTCCACCGAGTGGCGCTGTGCCGCGGTGTTCAGGGACGCGTTCGACCTCAGAGCGGGGCATCCCACCTTGGCGCGTTCGGCGTTCGTGCGGGCGATGACGTCCTCCTGCACGGTGGCCGCCGTGGCGTGGGGTGTGAGGGTGGCCGCCAGTGCCAGGGTCGCGGCGGCGAGCAGGGAAGTGCGCAACACGAACATGGTTGATCTCCTGTGGAGAAGGGAGGAGCCGGGTCCCGGCTCCTCCCTTGGCTTGGACGAGGTCAGACGATCTGCCAGGTCACCGAGATGATGCCGAGCGACGTGTCGGCCAGCCGGGAGAACGCGGGCTGGCTGAGGTCGATCTTGTTGCTCGCGCAGCTGGGGCACTTGTCCTTGATGGGCACGGTGATGGTGCGGCCGTTGTGCGTGACCCGGATGGACTTGCGGCACAGCGGGTCGTTGTTCGGGTTGGGCGTGGTCCACAGCGCGGCGGGTGCCGCGACCAGCAGCTCGGTCGCCGCGTTGATCCTGGTGCCGCAGGCGCCGTAACCGGCGTCGTTGTAGTAGCTGGCGGTGCCGTTGACGGCGGAGGCGGTGCCGGAGAAGACCAACGACAGGACCGCGGCCGACGCGACGGCGCCGAGCACCTTGAACTTCATGGTTTTCCTTTCAGGGATGGAAAACGTTTCAGGCCACGGAGTTGAACGTGACCCTGAAACCGCTGCAGTTCGCACACTGGTAAACGGTCTGGTTGCCGGGCTCGGTGTCCTGCTTGGACCACGCGTAGGCCTTGGGGCAACGGGACTTGATGGTGTTGCTGTAGTCGGTCGGCGCGTCGCGGTTGGGGTTGACGCAGTTGATGCGCTGACCGTTGGCGCCGTACTTGACGTACGCGGGGTTGCAGTAGGGCAACAGGTTCTCTGGGCAACCGGCGGTGCCGCACGAGGTGGAACCCGGTGGTACGGACGCGTTCACCGGGGTGATGGTCACCGGCACGGAGAAAGCGTTGACGTAGCTGACGTTGTACCAGGGTGCGAGCCGGTCGCGGGTGTCGAAGTTGAACTCGGCGAGGCTGGCCGGCTGTTCGCCGGTGACGCACCGGGCGGCCTGGACACCGCAATCTCCGACCGCGCAACGGAAGTTCGAACCGGAGGTCCCGGTGCACCCCTGCCGGGCGAAGAACGTGCCGCGCCAGTGGCCCGGCGAGGCGGTCTCGGGGATCGTGATGGTCGCGGACTGGCCGTGGCGCAGCGTGGGCAGGTTCGTCAGTGCCCGGGAGCCGTCCGCGTTGACGGTGCTGCCGACCCAGATCGTCTGACCGGTGTTGTTGACCAGGGTGACCGTGTGGTTGATCGCCGCGTTCGCGGTCGGCACGCCGCCGACGGCGAAGGTGAGCGCGAACAAGGCCGCTAGTAATCGTGTGAGCATCTGCGGGCTCCCTCCGTCAGGGCTCCACGATCACCCGCAGGGACCTCCCAGGGCACCACGGTCGGTCCGCAAAGTTCCCTCGTGGAGCCAGGCCCACCTGGTGGCCCGCAACTCCCGGCGGCCCGACAGCCCGAGCTTGCGGTAGACCCTGGTCAGGTGCAGCTCGACGGTCCGCGTCGCCATCGCGAGCCGTGCCGCGATCTCCCTGTTGTTCAGGCCCGCGCACACGAACCGGGCGACCTCGGCTTCGACGGGGGTCAGCACCGGTGCCGCGACACCGCACAGGGCTTCGTCGGCCCGCCGCAGCAGAACGGTGTCGCCGACGTCGAGGGCCGTGGCACGGGCACGCGTGTAGATCTCGTGCGCTGCAGCCTGTTTGCCGTGCGCGGTGAGGCGATCGCCGTAGTCGCACAGCACTTCCGCGAGTTCCATCCGGGCTTGTGCCATGTCCAGCAAGCGAATCGCACGTTCGTAGACCACCAGGTCCTCGCCGTCGGGCGGACTCGCCGCCGCGATCGCCGACAGGCTCCAGCCGAGCGCTCTGGGCTCGCCCCAGCGAGCCGCGGCTGTGTGCTCCTCCAACGCCAGGCGCAGGGCTGCCCCGATGTCACCGCACGCCAGCGCGGCGCGCGCGGCCAGCGAACGCCACGGCAGCACAGCGGGGTTGCCGACACCGGCCTCCCTGCCGCACGCGAGACAGCCGTCCAGGGCGTCTCGCGGGCGGCCCAGCGCCATCGCCACCGCCGCCTCGGCCGCGAGGAACAGCGGACCATCGGCATCGTGGGCGAGCAGCAGGACTTCGGCCTCCCGGGGTTCCCCACGGGCTATGAGCAGTTCCACCGTCGACAGCAGCACGACCGGGCGGATCTCGGCTGCGATGTCGTTGTGCCGCAGCAGGCCGAGCAGCGACGAGCACCTCGCGAGGTCACCGGTGCGGCGCGCGACGCACGCCTGGGCGAGCACCACGTGCTCCGCCAACGCCTGGTCGCCGGGTCTCTCTTCGAGCAGGGCGAGGCTGTGGGCGTCAGCGGCGACGAGCTCACCCGCGCAGACCAGCGTGCCCAGCGCACGCGACACACACAGCGCGTTCGCCCGGCAGTCAGGGGACTCCAGCGCCTGCTCGGCCGCCTGAACGGCGTCGGTCCAGTTCTCCCCCGCCGCGAGCAGACCGGCCGCGACGGCCGCCGGGCACTCGTGGCCCGACCCGCGGACCGGCGGCGGCGCGTTCACGCCGTCGGGACGAACGCCCGGCGCAGCCCGGGCCTGCCCGCCACCCCCATCTTGCGGTAGACGCGCGTGAGGTGGAACTCGATGGTGCGCAGCGTCAGGCCCAGCTCGGCGGCGATCTCGCGGTTCGACCTCCCCGCCCTGGCCAGCAGGGCGATCCTGCGTTCCTGACCGCTCAACGCGGACTCTCCGTCGTTGCGCAACAGCCGCGATGTCAGCACGTCCGCCGCCTGAGTCCATTGTGGACAAGATCGCAGGTGCCGCGCGTGCCTGCGGGCGCGCTCGACCTCTCCGCGCGCCAGCAGGAGCTGCGCCAGGTCGTGCCGCGCGCGAAGAGCCTCGGAACTGTTCCCCAGAAACGTGATCGCTTCTTCGAGCAGGACGTCGTCACCGCCGCGCGCCAACGCCGAGGCGTGCAGCGCGAGTCCGATGCCTCTCGGCCCGCCCCAGCGTCTCGCCGCGACCAGGTCCTTGTCGGCACAGATCCGTGCGAGCACGAGGTCTCCCCGATCCGCCGCGGCCAGTGCGGCCCAGGACCGCCACGGCAGCACTGCGGGGTTCAAGCCGGCGAGGAACCGTCCGCATTCGAGGAACTCGTCCAGTGCCGCAGCGCTTTGTTCTTCCGCCAGCAGGAGGCGGCCGCGGGCGAAGTGCAGTTCGGCGCTGTCCGGCGCGCGTTCCGCCTCCAGCACGGCGCGTGCTCTGCCGAGTTCCCCGGCGTCGATGAGCGCGAGCACCAGCCATGCGGCCGCGACGACGCGCAGCCGTGGACGAACATCCCGGCCGAGCAACCGGACCGCCGCACGAGGATCGCCACGCAGCAGCATGATCCGGCCGCCGAGCAGGTCGTGCACGTCGCGGCTGACGCCGGTGGCAGAGATCCAGTGCTGCTGGGCCAGCTCGAGCTCGTCGGCGTAAGTCAGGACCAGCACCGCCTGCCAGAACGTGCCGTCGTCCAACGGCTCCGCCGTCAGCGCCTGGCGTGCGATGGCGACTGCCTCCGCCCGGCCGGTGAGGGCACCCGGCACCAATTCGAATCGCGTACGCCCGAGCTCGTCGAGCGGGCCGTTGTTCGTCATTCGACGGCGTCCTTCCCTGCCCGGATTACGCCAGCTCGCAGTCGTCCAATTGATACGCGGCCCGGCTTTCAACCACCATTGTTCCCGCCTGGAACATTGACTTGATCAATAGCCCTGAGCAGCAGAAACACGGCATTCCTGACTCCTCCGCGCACTGTCTCGATTGGACGTCCACCTGGTCTGGACCATACCGCCGATCACATCTCGACTGAACCGGAATTTCTCTTTTCTTCTTCACTTGGCAAAACGGATTCACAGGAGTATTCAGGGCAGCCGCCACCTCTTCGACTACCACGGCCGGACACGTCAGGGGAATTGCCGGCCGAACCAGACGATCAGGCGGTCCCAGCTGATAATTCGTATTACAGCCTTGTTTCACCGCATCTTCACCCCCTACCCTCCGGAACTTCCGAGTCCTCGTCCAAGGGAGCGTTCCCATGACACCGAACCGCCGACAGCTGCTGCTCGGGACCGCGGGCGCGGCCTTGCTGGCAACGAGCGCGGGGGCAGCGCCCCAGGCCGCCGCCGCACCCGCGGGGTTCCCGGACTACCGGTACCGCAGGCTCGCCCTGATCAAGAGCAAGCTCCGCTACAACCCCACCGGCGAACTGATCTTCCCCACGATCCGCGGCACGAAGAACCGGATCCCCGGCGCGCTCGCCGCGTACTACCTCTACTACGCACCGCACGACGCCCCCGGCGGCATCTGCCTGGCGTACGCGAACTCGCTGGACGAGGAGTTCACCGAGTACGCCGGCAACCCGATCATCACGCGGAGCTGGCCCGGCGAGTACACCGTGTCGCACGTGTCGTCGCCGCACGCGATGTGGAACGACGACGCCAAGCGCATGTACCTGTACTTCCATGGCGAGAACACCGTGACCCGGCTCGCCAGCTCCGCCGACGGCATCCACTTCTCCTACGAGAAGGAGGTCCTGTCCACGCGTCTGTTGCCTTCAGGCACCACGGAAACCTCCTACGCCAGGGTGTTCCGGCACGACCTGCCGTCGCGCAACGCCCGGTACGTGATGGTGTTCATGCTGAACAACACGACGAACCGGCGGGACATCGGCTGGGGCTGGTCGGCGAACGCCCGTGACTGGAGCTTCGCGCAGACCCCGCTCGTCCGGCACCAGGACGTGGGCGCGGTCAACGTCGGTGGCCCGCATCTGTTGTTCCGCAACAACAGCGTCTACGTCGTGTACAACACCGACCGCGGCAGCGGCGGCAACATCCTGATCACCGAGGTGGGCCTGGACTTCAGCAAGCGCAACCACCTCGGTGTCTTCCACGACTCGTTGTCCGGAGCGCCGGACAACGGCAGGTCGGCCGCGCCCTCCTTCGGCACGTACCAGGGCCGGGAGTACATGATCTACGAGGCCGGCGACCGGCTGGCGGGCAACATCGCCATCGCGCGAGCGGTCTAGGCGAACAGTGTCGCGCAGTGGCCGGCGAACGCTTGCGCGCGACGGGTGAGCGGTCCGCCGGCCGCCCAGCCGAGCACCACGGGCGTGGTGGGCACGTCGTCACGCAACGCCACCGCGATGACCTCCAGCCCTTCGTAGGACGTGGAAAGCGCGGGCTGCTGGACGGTGATCGAGTAGCCGATGCCGCGTGCCACCAGGGATCGCGCGAGTTCGAAGCTGCGCGCCCGATGCGTCACGACCATCTCGGCCCCGGCCGCCGTGAACACCGAACGGAAGTAGCGCTCACTCGGCGGGACGTCCAGCAGCACGAACGGATCGTCCGCCAGTTCGCGCAAAGCCACGGAACGCCGGCGGCGCAGTCGATGTCCGGCGGGCAGCAGCACCTTGGGCGGCTGGTCGTACAACGTCCGGGTGGCGATGCCGGGCACCAGGTCCTGGTCGTAGAGGAACGCGATCTCGCACCGCCCGGTGATCAGGTCCTCGCCGATCTCCGGCAGGCTGCCCTCCACGAACCGCACGGACACGTCCGGGTGTGCGCGCTCGAACGTCGCGATCGCCGCGGGCAGGTGGAACGGCGCGATCGGCGCGTAGCAGCCGACCGTCAGCACACCGCTGACCTGCCGGCTCAGACCGCGCGCCTCGGCACCGAGGTCGCTCATCGCCCCGACCACGCGGCGGGCGTCCGCGAGCACCCGCACGCCCGCCGCCGTCAGCGCCGCTCCCCTGCGCGGCGAACGCACGACCAGTCTCAGGTCCAGCACCCGTTCCAGTTCGCTCAGCGCCAGCGAGATCGCGCCCTGCGACACGTGACACCGCGCGGCGGCCGCGGTCAGCGAACCCGTCTCGGCCACCGCGACCAGGTATTCGAGCTGCCGCAGCGTCACGTTGGGCAGATTCATGAGCTGAGCTTATAACTGACCCGAGAAACGTGAACTGGCCAAAAGAGTGGGGCACGGGCATCGTCCGGACGGTGACCCGACCGCACACCCACCCGTTCATCCCGTTCACCCCGCCCCGGCTGCCGATCGAGGAAGGACTCGACCGCGGCAGGGCTTTCTACCGATTGCTCGACGCGCGCCGGTCCGTGCGCTGGTTCTCCCCCGATCCCGTGCCCGCCGAGGCGATCGAACTCGCGGTCCTGGCCGCGAACACCGCACCGAGCGGTGCTCACCAGCAGCCGTGGCGGTTCGTCGCCACCGGCAACCCGGATCTCAAGCGCCGCATCCGGGCGGCGGCCGAGGAAGAGGAACGCCGCTTCTACCACGAGCGCGAGCTACCGGAATGGCATGCGGCGCTGGCACATCTGGAGACCGACGCGAACAAGGAGTTCCTGGAGATCGCGCCGTGGCTGGTGGTCGCGTTCGCCCAGAAGCAGCAGGACGGCAAGAAGACCTACTACACCAACGAAAGCGTCGGCATCGCGTGCGGGTTCTTCATCGCGGCACTGCACTCGATGGGCCTGGCGACGCTGACCCACACGCCGAACCCGATGACGTTCCTGACCGACCTCCTCGGGCGTGAAGGCGAGCGGCCGTACATCCTCTTCCCGATCGGCTACCCGGCCGACGACTGCGAGGTGCCGGACCTGCGCCGCAAACCGCTCGACGAGGCGCTCACGTTCGCCGACGGGCTTGCCTGATCGTCCCACCGCCGTGGACCATCGGGGACGTGGACGAGCTACGCGCGCTGATCGCGAAACATGCCCGGCCGGACATGACCACGATCATCGACGACGTCCTGGTGTCGAGGACGACGGCAGGCGGCCCGCCCGCGCCGTCGATGTCCGGCACGATCCTCGCGTTCGTCGCCCAAGGCCGCAAACGCATCGCGTTGGGCGAGCGCGTCTACGACTACCGGGCCGGCCAGTACCTGGTGGCCTCGATCGACATGCCGATCACGGGCAACTACGTCGGCATCAGCCCGTCCGAACCGGCGCTCGGCCTGGGCCTGGTCCTCAAGCCGGATCTGGTCGCCGAACTGCTGCTGACAGGCGACCTGCCGAAGGCCGCGGGCACCCCGGAGGGCCTGGCCGTCAGCGATGCCTCCCCCGATCTGATCGACGCCGTGACCAGGCTCGCCCGCCTCCTCGACCAGCCGAGGGACGCGCGGGCGCTCGCCCCGCTGATCAAGCGGGAGATCCTCTGGCGGGTCATGACCGGCGAACAGGGCGCGGTCGTCCGTCAGCTGGGCGCGCAGGACAGCAGCCTGAGCCACATCGCCAGGGCGGTCCGGTGGATCCGGGAGAACTACGCCGAGTCGTTCAAGGTCGAGGACGTCGCGCGGATCGCGGGCATGAGCGAGTCGGCGTTCTACCGCAACTTCCAGGCCGTCACGGCGATGAGCCCGATCCAGTTCCAGAAGCAGATCCGGTTGCAGGAGGCCAGGTTGCTGCTCGCGACGAACTCCGACGTGACGAGCGTCAGCCACCGGGTCGGCTACGACAGCCCGTCGCAGTTCAGCCGCGAGTACCGGCGCCAGTTCGGCGCACCGCCCAGCAGGGACGCGAAGCTCACGCTCCAGCCCGCTCTCTGACGTCCAGGTACACCGCGCGGACCTCCAGCGTCCGCTCGACCTTCTCGATCACGGGCGCGAAGAACTGGCGCCGGTGCTCGGCGTCGCTCATCGAGGTCACCGAGAAGTACATGCTGCCGAACGCGGCGAACAACGTGGCGTTGCGCAACATCGCCGACGGCACACCCGGCCACGACATCTTCGGCCGCTGCCCGATCCACAGCTCGGCGATCGCGGGCGTCACCACGATCAGGCCCAGCACCACGAAGAACGCGAACAGCGCGAGCCCGATCACCGCCGCCTGCACCAGCTGCCGGATCGCGAGCATCACCAGCAGGTTGCGCGACTGACGACCGTTCAACCGCTTGGGCGGCAAGGGTTCGGCGATGTCCACTGCGGACAGTGGCGTGCCCTTGCAGGCGAGCTTCAGCACCTCGGGCCGCAGGTCCTGCTCGACGCGGCCGATCTCGTCACGCAGCCGGGCGGCGGCCGCGAGCACGGTGATCGAGGCGAACAGCAGCACGACCAGGCTGACCCTGGGCCACAGCAGCTGGTTCATCGCCTGCCACAGCTCGCCGGTGAAGAACAGGAACAGCGTCACGAACAGCATCGGCGGCAACGCCCGGCCGATCAGGTGGACGCTGTTGCCCAGGTCGGCGATCACGTGCCGGATGGCGGCTTTGAGCAGTGCGCCCAGCCCGTAGGTGGTAGCCAGCATCGTCGCCACGAAGGCCACGCCGAAGAAGACGACGAACCACAACGCGGTGACCCACCATTCCGTCTCGGGGTCGTCGGCTCCAGGCGTGGTGACCTTGTCGTTGATGGCGAGTTGCAGCAACGGCACGATGACCGGCATCGCCGCGTACGCCACCAGCACCACCACGGTCGTGCGCGGGGAGAAGCTCGGCAGCCGTCGCACGAACAGCGACAGCAGGATCCACGCGGACACCATCACCGCGACGATCACGCCGAGCAGCACCCACTTCGACAGGCCGGTGGACTTGAGCAGCACCAGCCACGCGAGGCTGCCGACCGCCACGAACGTCAGCGCCGGCAACATCCTCGGCAGCACGTGCGACCGGAACCCGTAGCCCTCGATCATCGTCGGCGCGCCCTGCTGGACGAACCACTGCTCGGTCCGCCGCACGACCGTCTCCGAAGCCACGGCAAGGATCATGCCTCACCGTTCGAAAAGGCGCGCCATGACGGAGTAGTAGTGGGTCGGCGTGATGCGGGCGAGGATGTCGAACACGTAGGCGTCCGGCCCGACCAGCACACGGGACTTGCCGCGTTCCACACCGCGGTGGATGACCTCGGCGGCCTTGTCCGGGGTGGTCAGCGCGATCTTGTCGAAGTCCGCCGCGATCTGGTCGAGCGACCGGCCCTGCTCGTCGAGCTCGGTGTGGATGCGCCCGTTGCGGATGATGTTGGTCTTGATGCCGCCGGGGTGCACGGCGACCGCCGAGACGCCGGTGCCGCGCAGTTCCTGGCGCAGCGAGTCGGTGAAACCGCGGACGGCGAACTTCGCGGCGCAGTAGGCACTCTGGTTCGGCATCCCGCACAGGCCGAACACGCTGGAGGTGTTCACGATGACGCCGTAGTTCTGCTTGAGCAGCAACGGCAGGAACGCCCGCGTGCCGTGCACGACGCCCCAGTAGTTGATGTCGAACAGCCAGGAGTCGTCCTCCGCCACGGAGTTCAGCACGCTCGTGGACGTGGCGACGCCCGCGTTGTTGAACACCGCCGCGAGCGGCAGGTCCAGCCAGTCCTGCACCTCCTTGGCGAACCGCTGCACGTCGTCGGCGTCCCGCACGTCCAGGATCCGGCTGAGCACCGGGCCTTTCAGCGACGCGGCGGTCTCCTCCAGCCCGATCTCGTCGACGTCGGCGATGACCACCGGCGACCCGTGGTGGGAGAGCCGCCGCGCGAGGCTGCGGCCGATTCCCGAGGCCGCCCCGGTGATCACCGCTGGTCGCCCTGAGATCCTGCGGACCATGTCTGCTCCCTGTCGTTGGAAGCACCTCACGTTTCCAGTGATGGCTCCGCCACGCCAGAGTCGATCAGCTTCGCCCGAACGCCCGCCAGGTCGAGATGCGCGAACTGGGGAATTCAACCGCTTCCAGCCGAGTGTTCGACACAAAGGCCACTCCTGGACACTGTTCAGGAACGGTGCACAACAGAACCGCCGCCGTCCACGCGGCGAGGTCGACGGGAGCGCTCTGGATGTCCTGGCAGGAAAAAGCCGTGATCGGCACCGATCGCCTGCTCTACAAGCTGACCGGCGGCAAGTTCACCCTCGTGTCGATGTCGAAGCAGACAGGCCTGACGCTCATCACGGTCGGTGCCAAGTCCGGCGAGCGGCGCGAGAACCAGGTCCAGTACGTGGCCGACGGCGACTCGATGCTGGTGGTGGGTTCCAACTGGGGCAAGCCCCACCACCCCGCGTGGACCACGAACCTGCTGAAGAACCCGGACATCCAGGTGAACGTGCGCGGTGACGTCCGCGACGTGCGGGGCACGCTGCTCGAAGGGGCCGAGCGCGAGGCCGCCTGGACTCGCATGGTGGCGGCCTGGCCCGCGTTCCAGGACTACGTGGAGCGCTCAGGCGGCCGCGAACTGCGGGTCTTTCGCCTCACTGCGCGCTGAGTCCCACGCCAGCCACACGCAGCCCACGACCATGAGGACACCGTGGGCGATCCGTGCCGCCGGTGGCGTGAAGAACTGCGGCAGGAACAACGCGAACCCGGCGGCGAACACGATCGCCGCCGTGGTGCGGAGTTCCAGCGCGACCATGACCGCCGCGATCCCCATGGTGACGAGACCGATCGCGAAAGTCGTGACGGCGAACGGGTTGTAGCGCACGGACTCGGCGAGCTCGAGGACGTTCGGCTGCTGCGCGACGGCGTGCAGGCCGAAGTCCTCGGCGCCGTAGTACGGCAGCGTGAGGCCCGCGCCGACCCAGAACGTGATCGCGGCCGTGCGGTGGATCTGCAGCAACGCGATCGGCACGAGGATGAAGCCGATCATGGCGAACAGGTGCGACAGCACCCACGCGGTCGATCCCATCGAGGCCGCGGCGCCCGCCGCCGTCGTCTCGTCGTGCCACGGTCTCAACGCGGGATACAGCAGGAAGAGCAGGCCTGCGGCCGAAAGCGTCCACTTCACGATTGCCCCCTGAGGTCGTCGAGGTACATCCGGACGAGCTGGTCGTAGGTATCGTCGAGGCCTTCCGGCAGGCCGAACCCGCCGCTGGACTCGATCGACGCGAAGCCGTGCACGATCACCCGCAGCCGCCGCGTGGCGTGGATGGCGTCCGAGCCCTCCAGGCCGTAGCTCCGCAGCGTGGCGAGGACGAGTTCCATGAACTTCAGGCCGGCCGCCCGCTGCAGTTCGTCGTGCAGCGGGTCCATCGGGGCGGCCGTGTAGCGCTTCGGGTGCTCCTGGACGTACGCGCGGTACGCGTGCATGAGCGCGCTGACAGCGTCGTCGCCCGACCGGCCCACAACGGTTTCGGTGAGCCGGGCGGTCATGTCCTCCATGACCCTCAGACCGACCTGGCCCCGGAGGTCGCCGAGGCTCGCGACGTGCTTGTACAGCGAGGGCGTGGCGACACCGGTCCGTGCGGCGACGGCGGCGAGCGTCAGTGCCTCGACGCCCTGCTCGTCGACCAGCTCCAGTGCGGCGTCCACGACCTTGGCGGTGGTGAGACCTGCTCGAACAGCCATAGCCCAAAAGCTAAAGCCATTAGCCTACTGCGTCAAGCGGGGAGATTTCGTGAAGATCTTGCCGATCCCCGGCGGTGGCGGCCCCTGCGCCGATATGAAGGGCAGGTCACTCGCATCGGCAAGGAGAAAGCATTGCGTATAGCCAAGATCCTGGGGGCGGTCACCGCGAGCCTGCTGTTCGCGTCGACCGTCACGGCTGCACCGGCGACAGCCGGGCCGGCGTCGCACACCACGATCGACCCGAGCTCCGTGAAGGAGTCGATCGACTACCTGGTGCAGACCTACCGCGTCACCGAACGCGAAGCGCTGCGGAGACTCGAGCTCCAGAACGACGCGGCCAAGCTCGAAGCGACGCTGCGGAAAGAGGCCGCCGGTGAGTACGGCGGCATGTGGCTCGACCAGCAGACCGGTGAGCTCGTCGTCGCGATGACGAAGCCCGCCGCCGCCCAGCGGCAGATCGCCGCCATGCCCGACCGCGCCAACGTCGAGGTCCGCACGGTCAAGCACTCCCTGGCCTCGCTGAAGTCGGCGCACGACCGGATCAGCAGGCAGGTCGGCGCCGGCGCCGAGTCGGTGTACCTGCCCGCCATCAGCACGACCGAGAACCGCGTCGTCGTCTGGGAACGCGCGTGGCTCAGGGAGAACAAGGTCGGGGCGGCCGCGCAGGCGGAGATCCGCACCTTCGACGCCGACCCCGGCATGGTCTCGGCCCGCGTTCTGCGCGAGCCCACCCCGTACTCGGCCGACCCGGTCGACTGGGGCTTCTGCCACCCGCTCTACTGCACGAACTACGGCCCCATGCGCGGCGGCCTGCGCCTGGACATGAGGCGTGACAACGGCACCACCGGCGGCTGCACGAGCGGCTTCAACCTGCGCACGACCGGCGGCGCGTTCCCCGGTGTGCCGTGGGTGCTGACCGCGGGCCACTGCATGGCCACCAAGACGAACAACGTGCCGACGCAGCACAACCGCCAGGTGGTCCTGAACCAGCACGGCATCGAGAAGAACTCCTACCCGTACGACTACGCCGCCGTGCGCTACGTCGACGCGGCCACCGCCACCACGTGGCTGGAAGGCCAGACCAACCGCAACACGGTGCTCAAGTACTGCCGCAACGGTGGCCTGGACAGCAACGGCGACACCCCGTGCGGTCCGCAGGTGACGTCGCAGAACCAGGAGATCACCTCGGTCACCCCGCTGTCCGGGATCCTGACCGGTGCGATCGTCTGCGCCAGCGGGTCCGGGTCGAGCGCGGTGAACTACCCGGACTCCTTCGACAGCGGCGCCGGTGAGGGCTACCTCGTCGGCACCCGGTGCGGCCGGGTCCTCTCGACCGACGTCGGCATCAACACCGACGTGTGCGCGCGGAACGGTGACAGCGGCGGCCCGCTGTTCAGCCAGGTCACCAAGGCGGGACTGGGCATCCTCAACGGCAGCCAGCAGGCCCGCAGCGGCGCCTGCCAACTGGGCGAGCTGAACAACTACGCCCCGCTCTCGACGATCCTCGAGGACCTCAGCGCCCGCCAGGCGAGCGGCGGGTCGGTCTTCAACGTCATCACCACCCCGCAGGGCTGATCCCTGTCGCCTGGAAGACCGGTTTTTCGGTCTTCCAGGCGACAGCGCCGCTGGCAGAGCGCTTGATCCCTTGAGAGCGCTCTCATCTGACAAATTCGTGAAAACCTTTACACGTTGACCATGGGTCACGTCGCGACAACACTTCCGAACCACTGGGCGCCCAACTCAACACCCGGAAAGGTCGGTTCGATGCAGCGACGCATCGGGACGGCCCTCGCCGCCGCCTTGATGGTGGCCGCAGGGATCACCGTCGCCACCACCAGCCAAGCTCCCCCTGCCAACGCGGCGGTGACCTGGGCCGACGAATTCAACGCTCCCGCCGGCACCGGTGTCGACGGCGGCAAGTGGAACATGGAAGTGGGCAACAACAACGGCAACAACAGGGAACACCAGTGGTACCAGTCGGGTACCTCGAACGCGGCGCACGACGGCCAGGGCAACCTCGTCATCACCGCGAAGAAGGAGAACCCCGGCAACTACAACTGCTGGTACGGCCGGTGTCAGTACACGTCCGCGCGCATCAACACCGCGAACAAGTTCACCCAGACCTACGGCAGGTTCGAAGCGCGCATGAAGATGCCGCGCGGCAAGGGAATCTGGCCCGCGTTCTGGATGCTCGGCGCTGACATCAACACCGGTAACCCGTGGCCGGGTTCCGGTGAGATCGACATCATGGAGTTCCTGGGACACCAGACGAACACCGTGTACGGCACGATCCACGGCCCCGGTTACTCCGGTGCCGGTGGCAAGTCCCACGCCTACAACGGCCCGAACTTCTCCGACGGTTTCCACAACTTCGCGGTGGACTGGAAGCCAGGCGAGATCACGTGGTCGGTGGACGGCAACGTCTACGCCCGCAACACCCCCACTGATGTCAACGGCAACCCGTGGGTGTTCAACAAGCCGTTCTTCATCATCATCAACCTCGCGGTCGGTGGTGAGTGGCCGGGCTACCCGGACGCCAGCACGACGTTCCCGCAGCAGCTCGTGATCGACTGGGTCCGCGCCTCCAACGACAGCACCCCCATCGGTGGTGGCTCGGAGATCCGCGGCATCGGCGGCAAGTGCCTCGACGTGCCCTGGGCGAACACCGCCAACGGCACGCCCATCCAGATCGTCGGCTGCAACGGCAACGCCGCCCAGAAGTGGAGCCGTCCCGGTGACGGCACCATCCGCGCGCTGGGCAAGTGCCTCGACGTCAGCGGTAGCCGTACCGCGAACGGCACGGTGGTCCAGCTATGGGACTGCAACGGCACGGGTGCCCAGCAATGGGCTGTCAGCGGGGCTCGGGACATCGTGAACCCGCAGGCCAACAAGTGTCTGGACACCGTGGGAGGTTCCTCGGCCGACGGTACAAGAACCCACATCTGGGACTGCCTCGGCGTAGCCAGCCAGAAGTGGCAGGTCTGAGGTCTCTCCCCGTCCGGTTGCGCATGGCCTGACAGGGAGATCCGAGAGCGCTGGACGTGAACCCCCGCGGCGGAGGGTCCACGTCCAGCGCTTTTCTACACCAGAAGCCTTGCGACAGCCCAGTCCTGCACCGCGACGCCGACCGACTTGAACACCGTCCGGCCTTCGCGCAGCGGTGGGTTCCCCAGCGCCGCACCGAGTTCGACGAGCGACTCCAGCCTGAGCACGCCGGACTGAACCGCGCGGATGATCTCGCCGGCCTCGCTCAGCGCCGCCTCGACCTGGTCCACCACCACGACTCCGGCGGTCGCCAGCAGTTCCTCGGGCAGCTCGCGCATCACCGGCCGATACGACCCGATGGCGTTGACGTGCACGCGTTCCTTGAGCGAGTCGCACCGGAACAGCGGCACGGTCGACGCCGTCGCACAGCACACGACGTCCGCGTCCCGCACGGCTTCGTCCGCATCGTTCGCCACGTCCATGACCGTGTCCGGCAGCTCGTCCTTCAGGCTCTCCAGCAACGCCTCGGCCTTCTTGGCGTTCCGGTTGAACACGACGAGCTTCTTCAACGGCCGCACCGCGTGCACGGCCCTGACCTGGTCCACGGCCTGCGCCCCGGCACCCAGCAACGCCAGGTGCGACGCGTCCTCGTCCGCCAGCAGATCCGTTGCCACACCGACGACAGCACCCGTGCGCAGGGTCGTGAGCGACACCGCGTCCGTGACGAACTGGCCGTCCGAGTGCGAGTACACGACCGTGCCCGTGATCATCGGATCCCGTTCGACCTCGATGCTGATCACCTTGACCGCCGTCGACCCCGTGGGCCGGTGGTGCACGGCCATGACGAGCGACCGGCTGTCGCCGAACGCCTGCCGCGGCGGCAGGTCGAACTCCTCCGCGGCCAGCCCGACGAACGCTTCTCGCACGGCCTTGATCGCTGCGGGCATCGTCATGGTTCGGATGGTAACGACCTGCCGGTCAGTGCTTCCGCGTGACGCCCGCCAGGAACGCGGTCCACGCGGCGGCGCCCACCTCGACGTGGGCGGCGGGCGCCTTGCTGTCCCGGATGCCGATGCCGATGGCGACCTCAACGCAGTCACTTGCGTTCGCGCTGTAGCTGCTCTTGCGCCATTCGGCCATGTGCGTCTCCTCAACCGGCGATGTCCTTGATCAGACTCCTCGATTGTTCCTCGTCCAACGCCGTCCGGGCGAGTGATTCGACCACCGCGTCGTAGCTCTTGATGGGCAGCGGCGCCTCGATGATCAGGCTGGCGTTCTCGCTCTCCACGAACACCACCGGCTCGATCTTGTGGAACCGCAGCAGGCTGAACGGTCCCGAATGCCCGGCGTGTGCGCCCAGCGACGTCGGAATGACCCTGATCACGACATACGGCCGCATCGACACCTTCTCCAGGTGCTGCAACTGGGCCCGCATGACCTCTTCGCCACCGACCGGCGTCCTGAGCACGGACTCGTGGATGTAGAAGGTCGCCTTCAACCCCGGCCGGAGCGCCTCCTTGCGCATCGCCCGCGCCGCGACGCGCTCACCCACCTCGTCTTCCGGCACGTTCGCATTCGCCTCGACCACTGCTCGCGTGTAGTCGGGAATCTGCAACATGCCGTGTACAACCAACGGCTGCCAGCTCACGAGGGTCTTCGCGATCGCCTCGTGCTGGACGAGTGTGCGCGGCAGGATCGGCTCGGCGGCCCCGTGTTCCTGGAGCCACCCCTTGACGTTCGTCGCGCGGAACAGCTTCATCAAATGTTCCCGCTCCGGCGACGGCGTCCGGCACACACCCAGCAGGAGCGCAAGTTCCAGTTCGGTGGCACCGCCCTTGCCATTGATCAGGTCGGAGAGCTTGGCTTCCTGCCAGTCGGCGAGTTCGGCGACCTTGCGCGAGGTCATGCCCGTGGCGGCAATGGCCGCGCGAAGCCCGTCACCGAACTCCCGGCCCCTTGCAGTGGAGAATCTTTTCGGCATGACTAGGACCGTAACCCCATTCCTGGGGCCTCCAGAACATTCGGAGCCAACACAACCCAAAAGGGCGTTAGCTTGGAGCTCATCCAAGCTGCAGAATAATCCTGTGAGATTTCGATGGACGCCCCACGAAGGGCGGCGACATGCCATCTCCGAGGAGCCGGCCAGGGGGCGGCTCCTCGAGACACTATGCGGTAGTCCCTTTGTGCCACAAGAGCTCGACCTGTGGTCGAACAAGAACGTGTGGCCCACGTGCTGGGACTGCGACGGCATCTGGCGAGAGAGCGAGGGGATCCTGCCATGGCCGCGGAAATCCTGACGGAAGACCTATTGCGCGTATCTCTTCAGCGCCTCTCGCGTGAGGTGGTGAAGACTTATCCACAGTTCGGTGAGTTGCTCGCGCAGAACATGTTGCGCACGTGCGGCCTGATTCCGGACCTGGAACGCGCCGAGCACTATCGCGAGCTCGGAACGTTGCTCACCGACCTCGGCCGCCTTTACCTGGCCGAGGCCGACATGCTCTCCACGGTGGACGGGTCACCACCTGGCTGAGCGGCCATGTCGTCAACGCGAGGTGTCGTCATCCTCGGGAGGAGGCAGTTCAGCGCCCGATCCCCGCTTGCCGGGGGTCTCGGCGGCGTCGTCGCCGGCCAGGCGCTTCTTCAGCCCGTCGATCCAGCCCTCAACGATGATCTTCGTACCTTCGAAGCCGTCCCTCATATAGGTCGAGACCGCATCGCTGACCGGCGCACCGCTGTCGCCGAGTTCGTTCACCGCCTTGATGAACTGCGAGGCGAGTTCTTCGATGCCCTTGATGGCGGCCTCGGTCGCACCGTCCTTGGCTTCGTCGTTCGTCTTGAACCTGTCGATGTAGTCCTCGACGTTGCCCTTCTGGTCCGCGACGGAGTCCTTGAAGTCCTGGCCTTGGCGCTCGACCTGGTCGTACATGTCCTGGGACCGCTGCTTGAAGTCCTCGCTCTGCCGGTCGCCCTGGCTGTCCTCGGCCTGGGCCTGCTGCTCGGTCTCCGACTCCTGCTGCTCGGATTCCTTCTGCTCGGCCTCCTGCTGCTGGGCGTCCTCTTCCTGCGCCTGCTCCTGCTCCCGCTGCGCGTCCTCTTCCTGCCGAG
Organism: Lentzea albidocapillata; assembly: GCF_000719115.1. Lineage (GTDB taxonomy): Bacteria > Actinomycetota > Actinomycetes > Mycobacteriales > Pseudonocardiaceae > Lentzea > Lentzea albidocapillata. Next base: position 532,685 of record NZ_JOEA01000014.1, read on the forward strand.
CCTCGGACTCCGCAGCAGCCTCTTCCTGGCGCGCCTCGGACTCTTCCGCGGTTTCCTCCTGACGGACCTCGGAGTCCTTTGCGGTCTCTTCCTGACGCGCCTCGGAGTCCTCCGCCGTCTGTTCCTGACGCGCCTCCGAGTCGTCCGCAACCTCTTCCTGACGCGCCTCCGAGTCCTCCGCCGTCTCTTCCTGACGGACCTCGGAGTCCTCCGCGGTTTCCTCCTGACGCGCCTCGGAATCCTCCGCCGTCTGTTCCTGACGCGCCTCCGAGTCGTCCGCAACCTCTTCCTGGCGCGCCTCGGAGTCGTCTGCGGTCTCTTCCTGACGCGCCTCGGAGTCCTCCGCGGTTTCTTCCTGACGGACCTCGGATTCTTCCGCCGTCTGTTCCTGACGCGTCTCCGAGTCGTCCGCCGTCTCCTCCTGACGGACCTCGGAATCCTCCGCCGTCTGTTCCTGACGCGTCTCCGAGTCGTCCGCCGTCTCCTCCTGACGGACCTCGGAATCCTCCGCCGTCTGTTCCTGACGCGCCTCCCGTCATCGGCCTGCTCGGCCGAAGCGGGCGCGGCCTCGGCACTCTCGACGTTCTCCACCTCGTCGTCCCCGGCTTCCTGCACCCCGTCGCCCTCATCGCCCTCGCCGGACTCCCCGGACTCCGCCGAGCCGGCTTCCGAACCCGCCGCGGGCTCCTCGTCTTCCTGGACCCCGTCCGCGTTCGACTCCTCCTCAGACCCCTGCGACGTCTCGGACGTCTCCGGGGTCTCGGGCGGCGTGGGAGTCTCGCTGGTCTCGCTCACGGTGCGCCCTTCGAGTTGTCCGTGCTCTTGATCGTCAGCACTGCCGGGGCCCATCCGGTGCGGAGGCGGAGAAAGGCGGAGGCCTGCCGGAAGCGCTGCAGCGGGTCGGTCGCGGCGCTCAGCCTCTCCACCGCGACGTCGATCGCCGCCGGGGTGGCTGTTCCGCGGGCGGTGACCTTGCCGCCGCGACTGCCTTCCGGGCGTGCCTTCAGGTCGGCGAGCTGCTCGGCGCGCGTGCGGCCGCTCACGACGAGGCCCCTGGCCGCCCAGGCGGCGGTGTCGGGGTGCGGTGCCGCATCGGGCACGACAGCGGGCTTCAGGGCGCGCTGCACGTCGTACCAGCGGTAGGGGCCGGACTGCCAGCGGAACTCGCTGCCGTCGCAACCGTGTGGCGAACCGGAGAGCGTGCGGCGTGCGCTCTCCATGAGATGCGTGATGAGCTCTTCGGCCGAGTTGTGGGTGGTGACGATCGCGTAGCGGGAGTCGACTGCGGCCTGCACGCGGTGCGCGAGAGCGCAGTCGAGCGTTCGCGGGTCGAGTGCGCGCAGGGTCGCGAGCCAGGCCGGATCCGGGTCCGGGGCGGGGCGGCCGGTCAGATGAGCCACCGTGAGCAGTTCGATCCACAGCACCAGGCGTGCGTCCTCGTCGGCCCGGTAGACCGCGTCGCCGAGCTCGGCCAGCGTGCACGGCCGGGCGGAGCACAACTGTCCACACGCGACACTGCGCAGGCCGGCGAGGACCGGCTCCTTCGACACCGGCGACGCGTCCTCGGCACTTTCGTTCAACGGCACCAGCACTCGCAGTGGCCGGTCCATGCCGTCGGTGAACACGGCCGCCCGGCCCGGCGGCAGGGTGACGACGTGCCGGGACTGCGCCTCGCTGAGGTTCATCGTCGCGCCGACCGCTTCCCGGTCGTCGGCGGCGGGGAGGCGGTGCAGGATCTTGCACGCCGTGTTCTTCACGACGTCGGGCACGATCTTGCCGGGGATCTGCTCGGCGACGATGATGCCCTCGCCGTACGCGCGGATCTCGGCGAGCAGTGAGGTGAACAGCTCCACCGCGTGCTCGGTCTGGCTGCCCGGTTCGGCGCGTTTGAGCAGCCGGTGCGCCTCCTCCAGCACCAGCACGTGCTTCAGGCCGCGCGCACCGGGCTGGTGGTTCACCCGCAGGTGCTCGAACAACCGGATCAGCACCGCGCCGATGAAGAACGCCTTGTCCACATCGGACCCGATGTCCTCGATCTCCAGCACCACGTTGCCGCGCAGCAACGCGGCGATGTCGAGCGGGTGGCCGCCTTCGAAGAAGCGGCCGGGCGTGCCGAGGCGCAACGACCCGATGCGCACGTCGACGAAGCCGCGGATGTTGTCCGCGACCTCCCGGCCGTACCCGATCTTGTTCACGACCTCGACGGCCGCGGTCTGCAGATCCCCGAGCCCCGGGTACTTCACCGGTCCCACCCGGCCGCGCGGCACGCCTGTCACCGGGTCCCAGCCGTAGCCGGTGTAGCAGCGCGTCAACGCCTGCGCGAGCACCTGGGGAAACGGCTCGTCGGCGTCGAACGCGGCCAGGAACAGCGCGCGGGTGAGGTCGAGGTGGGTCTGCAACGGGAATCCGGCGACCGGTTCCAGGGGGTTCAGCCCCGCCGGGTAGGCGTGGGGGTCGCCGGGACGGATCACGGTCACCCTGCCGCGGTCGCCCAGCCTGCCCGCCATCGCGGCGTACTCGGCCTTCGCGGGTTCGATCACGAGCCAGGGCACGCCCGCGTCGTTCAGCCCCTCCAGGAGGGTCCTGACGGTCTGGGACTTGCCGGAACCGGTGGCACCGGCGACGAAGGTGTGCCGGTTGATCGTGTCCAGCGCCACCCGGTACTCCCCGACCGGCTGGTCGGCGTCGTCGAGCACCAGTCCCAGCGGCACGTCCCCGGCGACCTCCGGGGTGACGTCGAACAGCGGCGGTTCGACCACGCGGATGCCCGGCAGTTCGCGGCGCGGCGGACGGGCGAGGGCCGCCACCAGCTCGGCGGTGGCGGAGAAGGGCGAGCTCAGTTCGCCGTTCTTGCCCCGGTCGCGCCAGACGCCGGCGAAGTCGCCGCAGTCCTGTCCCGGGGTCAGGACGTACGGCAGGACGTCCAGATCGCTGGCGCCGCACAGCAACGCGGCCGCGGTGCGTGTGCTCACGTCGTCGGGGCCGCCGACCAGCACATGCACCGCCCACATGCCGACGGCCTGAGCACGGGACAGTTCCCGATAGCGCGCTTCGGCCCGCAGCAACGCGATCCGGTCGGGTTCCGAGTTCTCCCGCTGCCTCAGGCGGGGCATCGTCGTCTCCAGGCCGAGCAGCTCGCGTTCGACGGTCTCCGCCGGCAGCGGTTCCGCCACGACGAGCCAGACGAACTCCCCCGGCAGGTGCGTGACGTAGTCGTCGAAGCCGCCCCTGCCCGGCGCGGCGGAACCGGCCTGGGGTGTCCACAGCGGATCCGGCCCGCCGGCGCAGCGGGTCCACGAGCTCAGGCCCGCCCACCGCTCACCGAGCTCCGCGACCGGCACGACCTCGCCGAGACTGCCCGGCGGGTAGAGCAACGGCACGCCGGTGTCCGCGCCGGAGCGGACCACCGGCGAGTACGGACGTCCGCCGACGAGGATCCGCAGACCGCGTCCCTCCCGCGGCCGTTCCCACGCCACCGCGAACGCCGCGTCGGTCCGGCCGCGCAGTCCCGCGTGCGCCGCGGTCAGGGCGGCGAACAGCTGCGCCGGTGCGCGACCGCCCGACTCGTCCGGGCGGTCCGCCATCGTGGCCATGTCGTCGCCGCGGGGGACGACGGTCATGCGGTGGAAGACGAAGCCGTCGAGCACCTGCTCAGGAGACCCGTGCATCAAGGGCCACCCGGTCGAGGAGCACGATCCCGGGATTGCAGTCGCCGAGGACGACCCTGCGCCCGGTGGGGCCGGTCTCCACCATGACGAACGCCGTGGGCGCGAGACCCTGCAGCGTCGTCGGCTCCACCGCGAACTCGTAGACGCGGGCGTCGGTCCGTCCGACGGTCTGCGACTTGGCCTCCGACCTGCTGCGCGTGTCCGACCAGTTCGACTCCCTGGTCTCGGCCCTGCTGCTGGTCGTCGACCACGAACTGCCCGACGACGAGTTGCCACCGTTGGGAGACCAGGAACTGCTGGAGCTGCCACCCGAGCTGTGGCCCCGGCTGGTGGTGACGCCTTCCGAGCCGCCGTCGGTCTGCGAAGTGCCCTCGGTGAGGGTCTTGCCGATCTGTTCGGTCAGCTGCGACATCACGAACTTGTGCCCTCGGCCGATGAACTCCGCGGCGGCCGCGGCCTCCTCGCCGTTGCCCAGCTGCATGAGGAGGGTGGCGGTGCCGCCGGCGCCGAGGAGCTTGCGCAGGTCGTCCCGCAGGTGCTGGATCAGGAAGATCAGCCGCACGCCGGACCGCCGGGCCTGCCTGGCCATCGCCTCGAGCGCTTCCAGGCCGATCTGGTCGGCGCCCGCGACGACCAGCGTCTCGCGCCCAGTCACCTGCCGCGAGTGCAGTTCCTGCAGGGCCCGGTGGAACACGACGTGGTCGAGGAACCGCCGGTGCCTGCCGGTCCGGGCCTTGGTCGCGATCATCGCCAGGCCGCGCACCGGCCACACCGCGCCGAAGCCGGTGGAAACTGCCGGGGCCGCGTCCGCGTCCTGTTCGGCACGCGCCAGCGAGCGCAGTTCCCCTTCCAGGGACTGGAGTTCGTTGCGCACCTGGTCGGTGTTGCCGACGGTGTCGACGTACGAGTTGAGCTTGCGCAGCTCGTCCGCCGCGAGCGTCTCGTCCGAGCCGGCGTCGTAGACGCGGCGCAGCACCTGCAGGCCGGCGACCAGCTTGGTGAACGTGATCGGCTCGGACAGTCGCTCGGCGATCGCCGTCAGCAGGTCGATGTGCAGGCCGCGCAGGTCCGCCGCCATCGCCGAGCGGTTGAGGTTGTGCATGGACTCGGCCAGCACCTCGGCCAGTTCCGCGGGATCGAGTCCGGCCAGCAGGCCGAGCCGCGTGAGGTCGCGGGGCGCCTCGTGGGCGTGGACCTCGTAGCCCTGGCGCGCGGCGGCGTGCGTGAGGTTCTCGCCGACGAACATGTCGGTGAAGTCCAGCAGCAGCATCGACGACCCGGACGCGAGCTGGGCGGCACCGATCGTGGTGAGCAGGCTCGCCCACCCGTCCTCGGTGCCGCCGAAGACGTCGATCCGGCTCGGCCTCGACGTGAGCCGCAGCGGGTGCCACAGCATCGCCGTCAGGAACCGTTCGGCTTCCCGGCGGTTGTGTTCCTCGATGCGGGCGCGCCACGCCGCGTAGGCGTCGTTGTAGCCCTGGACGGCGCCGTTGTACTCGGCGTCGTAGCGCCGCTTCATCACGCTGAAGCGGCGCCTGGTGCGGAAGAACGTGAAGAACGCGAGCACCACGCCCGCGATCAGCACGATCCACGTGGCCCACTGCACCAGCGCGGGCATGGCCGCCTCGGTCGGCTTGAGCACCGAGCCCGTCAGCGCCACCGCGAAGAACGTCACGACGAGCCAGCCGATCAACGCGAGCCAGGCCTTCTTGCTGCGTTTCTGCTGGAGCAGGTAGTCGTGAGGGGCGTACACCTGTTCGGCCACCGGTTCGTGGGCCGCCTCCGGGCTGATCGCGGGCAGCGCGGGAGCGGTGAACTCCCAGCCCCACCTCTCCTGGCCGCTGAACAGCCGCTGCCACATCTCGTTGGTCCCGGCCACGACGACGTCCTGCCCCTGCACAAGCCCTCCCCAGTACGCTCTGAAGATCGAGCATCAACGATTGTGCCGGACGGCCTAGCGCGCTGTGACACAATCGCGAACTGTGTCGGTCAATTCATCGGGGGAACCGCCGCAAGGACCCAACCCGCCCGCGTACCTGCAGATGGAGCAGGCGCCTCCGCAGCAGTACACGGGGCCTGGGCGCAATGGCTGGGCGGTCGCCTGCTTCGTCTGCGGCCTGGTCGGAATCCTGGGCTTCCCGATCATGCTGTGCTGGATCTTCGGCTTCATCGCGCTGGTCCAGATCACGCGGACCGGCCAGACGGGTCGTCTCCTGGTGCGCCTCGGGTTCTCGGCGTCCGGCATCTGGATCCTGATCATCATCGCCAAGGCCGCACAGCTGACCCCGACGCTCTGACCTCACCTCTCCGACATCACGACCGCGCGGCCGCTGGTGTCGAACTCGTGCGCCAGGGTCACCAGCGGCTGACCGCCCGCGGCCCAGGCGGCCGTCCAGGTGAGGCATTCGGCGGCGCCGTTGCCGCCGCGCTCGACCAGGTCGGTGCCGATCTCGTCGAGCCAGTCCCACGACGTGCCACCGATGCCGGCCAGGAATGCCTCGTCCCAGGTGCGCACGAGCTCGCGAACGGTTCCCTCACGCCGTGCGCGCTCGTTGACGTCCTTGATCCACGCCTGGCGCTCCTCCTCCGTCAGCACCGCCCCGGTCTCGGGCTCGCGGAACCCCGGCAGGTCGTGCGCCAGCCCACCCGAGCCGACGTAGAGCACGCGGCGGTCGGCGAAGAACTCCCCGACGCGACGTCCGAGAGACGCCGCGCGGCGGAAGGTCGCGTGCGGAGGGGAGGCGCAGTTGACGAAGATCGGCAGCACGGGCTTCGCGGAGATCGAGCCCAGCAGGTCGCGGGTCGTGTGGCCGAACGCGTGGTCCAGCGCGGCCTCGTAGGCCGTGGCGACGTCGAACTCACCGGCCACGAGGTCGGCCACGAGCGAGCGGCCCAGAGCCGAGGGGACGTCGTAGGAGCCGATCGGGCCGGCGACGTCACCCTGGGCGGTGGCCTCCAGGACGACGGCGAAGGTGGGGACCACGGAGCGGAAGGCGCGGCGGTGGTCGGTGCCGAAGAAGACGACGAGCTCCGGGTCGAACGCCGCGACGGCGTCCCTGGCCGTCGCGATCGCCTCGCGGACCGGGCCGAAAGGCGCGCTGGGCAGGGTGATCAGGTGCGAGGCGCAGACCGTTAGGCGGTTCTTCACCGGGCCAGTCTAGGTTCCGGCGCGTGACGAGACGTGCACTTGCCGTGATCATCGCCGCCGCCCTCCTTGCGCCCGTTTCCCCAGCGCACGCCGACTCCCCCGGACGCGTCGAGACCGAGCGGGTCGAAAGACCCGTCGCTCCTGGCGTCACGCTCAGCTCGTTCGACTGGTACCGGCCCGACGGCTGGGTTCGCGGGGACACGCTGGCCGTCGACCTCACAAAGGCGCAGGTCGGGTACGTCGATCCCGGCACCGTCTCGCAGGCGGTTCCGCTCTCGCAGCAGACCGCGAGAGCCGTCGCGGCGATCAACGGCGACTTCTTCGACATCAACAACAGCAACGCGCCGGAGGGCGTCGGCATCCAGGACGGCCGCCTGAGGAAGTCCGGCGAGGGCCGGGCGATCGGCATCGACGCGGCCGGCGTCGGGAGCGTCATGGAGACGTTCTTCGAGGGCACGCTCAACGGCACGCACGAGCTGACACAGCTCAACAGCTCGCGGATCGACGTTGACGGCATCGGTGTCTTCAACTCGTTGTGGGGCACGTACAGCAGAGCGCGCGCTACGCAAGGTGCGGCCAACACGGCCGAAGTGATCGTCAAGGACGACGTTGTTCAATCGGTCGGCAGCCCGAGCGACCGGCCTGTCGAGGGATACGCGCTGGTCGGCCGCGACAAGGGGGCCGACATCCTCAAGGCTCTGAAGCCGGGCGACAGAGCAGAGGTCAGCTACCAGAGCCGCACCAGCGACGGCAGCAAGCCGAAGACCGCCATCGGCGGGCGGCAGTTGCTGGTCGAGAACGGCCGGAACGTCGCGCCGGCGGCCCCGCTGCACCCGCGCACCGCGGTCGGGTTCTCGCAGGACGGCAAGAAGATGTACATGCTCACCGTCGACGGACGGCAGAGTGCCTACCTGCAGGGCCTGGACCTGGACGACCTCGCCGACGCGATGATCGAGCTCGGCGCGCACAACGCGCTCAACCTCGACGGCGGCGGTTCGTCGACCATGCTCGCCCGCGAGCCCGGCACCACGGAACTGAAGGTCGTCAACACGCCCTCGGACGGCGGCGAGCGCCCGGTCCCGAACGGCCTCGCGCTCTACGCCCCCACCGGCACCGGCAAGCTCGTCGGCTTCGACGTCGAGGCCGCGAGCACCCGCGTCTTCCCCGGCATGACCCGCCGGCTGACGGTGCGCGGCCACGACGAGACATTCGGACCGGCGAGCGACGCGCACCTCTCGCGCGCGACGGGCGGCTGGGCCATCGGCGACACCTTCCACGCCGCACCTCACTCGGGGCCCGCGAGCTTCACCGCCTTCAAGGGCCTCACGACCAGGACCACGCGGCTGACCGTGCTGGGCAGGCTCACGCGGATCGCCCCGGCCGAAACCCGGATCAGCCTGACCGAGCACGAGCGCAAGCCGTTGCGGATCAACGGTTTCGACGCCAAGGGCTTCAGCGCGCCGATCGAACGCGCCGACCTCGACCTCAGCTACGACCGGAGGATCATCGAGGTCACCCCTGACCTCCAGGTCAGGGCGCTGAGCATCGGCGCGACTACGATCAGGGCACGCGCCCAGGGCAGGGAGACGCACGTGGCGGTCACCGTCGGGGTGACGGACCAGCCGCTCGCCACGTTCGATGACGCTCCACAGTGGACGTTCGGCTCCGCCCGCGCGACCGGGAAGGTGGAACCGGCACCGGACGGCCACACCGGCGCGGGTCTGAGGCTCAGCTACGACTTCACCCAGTCGACCGGCACGCGCACCGCCTACGCCGTTCCGCCGAAGCCGATCCGGGTCGACGGGCAACCCCTGTCACTCGCCGCCCAGGTCCACGGCAGCGGCCAGGGCGAGTGGACGGCGTTCACCGTCACGGACTCGACGGGTCAGTCACGGTCGCTCTACGGCCCCCACGTCACCTTGCACGGCTGGCAGCGGATCGAGGTCGCGGTGCCGCCGGAGCTGAAGTTCCCGGTCCAGGTCACCAGGTTCACCGCGATCGAGACCAAGGCCGGTCGGTCCTACCGCGGCGAGGTGGTCGTGGACGACATCGTCGCGAGAGTGCCACCGGCGGTGACCCTGCCACCCGTCCCGGACCTGCGCGAGGACGTGATCGGCCCGGCGCGGGGCTGGAAGTTCGCGGTCATGTCCGACGCCCAGTTCGTGGCCCGCGCCCCGGACAGCGACCTGGTCAGATCCGCCCGCCGCACCCTTCGGGAGATCAGGGCGTCCGGCGCCGAGTTCGTCGTGGTCAACGGCGACCTCGTGGACGAGGCGGCACCGGAGGATCTCAAGCTCGCCCGCCGGGTCCTGACCGAGGAGCTCGGCGACTTCCCCTGGTACTACGTGCCGGGCAACCACGAGATCATGGGTCCGGGCACGATCGACAACTTCCGCCGCGAGTTCGGCGTCACGAACCGCACGTTCGACCACAGGGGCACCAGGTTCGTGCTGCTCGACTCGTCGACCGGCACGATCAGGGGCGGCGGCTTCGAGCAGATGGAGATGCTCCGCAACGCGTTGCGCACCGCCGAAGGCCAAGCCGTCGTGCTGATGCACCACCCGCCGCGCGATCCGACGCCCGCGCGCACGAGCCAGCTCGACGACCGCCTGGAAGCGTCCTATCTCGAGCGGTTGCTGTCCGAACGGGACCGACCCACGGCCTTCATCGGCGGGCACGTCGGCGGGTTCTTCGCGTCCACTGTGGACGGCGTCCCGTACGTGATCAACGGTAACTCCGGCAAGGCACCCGCGGAGCCGGGCGGGTTCACCGGCTGGACGCTGGTCGGTGTCGGCGAGGACGGCCTCAAGGCCGAGATCCGGCCGCACGTGGACGCGCTCCAGGTCCGGGTTCCGGCGACGCTGCGGCCCGGCGCGACGGAAACGGTTGCGGCGACGGTGAAACAGGGTGCCCGGTCGGTGCCGGTCCGCTATCCGATGAGCGCGGTGTGGGAAGGGTCACGTGGTTTGCACGTGGGCACCGGGAGCGGAGTCCGGCCGTGGCACGTCGCCTGGCTCGAACCGGACACCGGCGTCCTCACGGGCATAAGGCCAGGTCAGGCCAAGATCACGGTCACCGTGAACGGCGCGACGAGCAGCGCGGACGTGCACGTGAGCCCGTAAGAGTTGTCTTGACCTGGTCTGAGTGAGTGCGGTGTGAGGCGGTGGGGGAAGATACTCGTCATGACCACCGCCGACAACGGTTCCGCCGACAACGGTTTCGCCGACCTGGGCCTGCGGCCCGACCTTCTCAACGCCCTCAACGCTCTGGGCTACGAGGAGCCGACGCCGATCCAGAGTGAAGCGATCCCGCCGTTGCTGGCGGGCAATGACCTGCTGGGCCAGGCGGCCACGGGCACCGGCAAGACGGCGGCGTTCGCGCTCCCGCTGCTCGAGCGCATCGCCGACAGGATCGGCAAGGGCGAGAAGCCACTGGCTCTCGTGCTCGCGCCGACCCGTGAGCTGGCCGTGCAGGTGTCGGAGGCGGTCCACCGCTACGGCCGCCACATGGGCGCCCGTGTCCTTCCCATCTACGGCGGCCAGCCCATCGGCCGCCAGCTCCGCGAGCTGTCCCGCGGTGTCGACGTGGTGGTCGCCACCCCGGGCCGCGCGATCGACCACCTCCAGCGCGGCACCCTGCAGCTGGGCGACCTGCAGGTCGTCGTGCTCGACGAGGCCGACGAGATGCTCGACATGGGCTTCGCGGAGGACATCGACGCGATCCTCAGCGAGACGCCCGCCGAGCGGCAGACCGTGCTGTTCTCGGCCACGATGCCGCCGCGCATCGACCGCATGGCCAAGAGCCACCTGCGCGAGCCGGTGCTGATCCAGATCGAGCGCGAGAAGACCGAGCCGGGCGAGGCCCCGCGCGTCCGGCAGACCGCGTACCTGGTGCGTCGCGAGCACAAGCCCGCCGCACTCGGCCGCGTGCTCGACGTCGAGTCGCCGACCGCCGCCGTCGTCTTCTGCCGCACCCGCGACGAGGTCGACCAGCTCACCGAGACGCTCAACGGCCGCGGCTACCGCGCCGAGTCGCTGCACGGCGGCATCAGCCAGGAGCAGCGCGACCGCGTCATGGCGCGCCTGCGTTCCGGCACCGCCGACCTGCTGGTGGCCACCGACGTCGCCGCCCGTGGCCTCGACATCGAGCAGCTCACGCACGTCGTGAACTACAACGTGCCGTCCGCGCCCGAGGCGTACACGCACCGCATCGGCCGCGTCGGCCGCGCCGGCCGTGAGGGTGTCGCGATCACCCTGGTCGAGCCGCGCGAGAACTCGATGCTCAAGACGATCGAGCGCGTGAGCAAGACCAAGATCCCGGTCGAGAAGGTCCCGACGGTCGCCGACCTGCGCGCCCGCCAGCTGGAGCTGACCCGCTCGTCGCTGCACGAGTCGCTGCTCGAGGACGACCTGTCGCGGTTCCGCGTCGTGGTCGAGACGCTGGCCGACGAGTTCGATGTCATGGAGATCGCGCTCGCCGCGGTCAAGCTCGCGCACGAGGCCTCCGGTGCCGCCGCCGACGAGGAGGAGATCCCGGAGGTGCGCCCGCGTGAGGACCGCCCGCGCCGCGACGGTGTCCCCGCAGGCCCGCGCCGCGAGCGCCGTGGCCCGTCCGAGGGCATGACCAGGCTGTTCCTGGGTGCCGGCCGTTCGTCGGGCATCCGTCCGCAGGACATCGTCGGCGCGATCACCGGCGAGACGGGCCTGAAGGGCCGCGACATCGGCGCGATCGAGATCGCCGACAGGTTCTCGCTGGTCGAGGTGCCCGGCGACTCCGCGAACGACGTGATCGAGCAGCTGCGCGACGCCACGATCAAGGGCAAGCGCGTGACGATCCGCCGCGAGCGCCAGCCCCGCTAGTCCCCAAGCGAACGCGGCCCCTCCGGAAGTTCCGGAGGGGCCGCGTCGCTTTTCGGATCAGGCCTGGGGAACCAGCGTCCACCGCTGGTTCGCGAAGCCGTTGTAACCGGACGTCTTGATCAGGGCGCCGTTCTCGGAGGCGTTCCCGTACGCGTCCACGTACAAGAAGGTCAGCGCGCTCTGCAGGCCGTAGGAGTTGTCACCCTCCTGCGTGAAGACGAACTGCTGGGTACCGCCGTAGTGGCAGGTGTACTGGATGAGCGAGGTACCCGGCTGCCAGGAGCCGAACCTGACGTCGAGACACTTTCCGGACTGCGCGTTCTCCAGCGCGTACTTGTTCTCGCCGAGCGGGATGATCTTCCACTTCATCTTGCCGCCACCGACGCAGTCCCACAGCTCCTGGCCGGCCAGGTCGGCGTTGGCGCCCTCGCCGGGCACGTCCCACAGGCCGGCGGTCTGCATGCAACGGCCGGAGTGGACACCCTTGACCCAGGTCCAGCCGGACTGCACGGGCACCACCGACTCGCGGTGCGTCGGGTCGATGATGCGCCAGAGCTGGTCGGCCGCCTTGGTGTTGGTGTGCTGGACGATCAGGGCCGCGTTGGCGGTGCCGCCTTCCTTCACCGTGGCGAACCGGCCGGTGGCGACGTTCTGGATCTGGAACGAACCGTTGGCGGGGTTCTCGATGAACTTCCAGCGCAGAGTCGCCTGGCCGCTGTCGCAGGAGTTCTGCACGACGACGTCGCCGGTGGCGTCCAAGCACATGTTGGAGTACATGTTCCGGATCAGGTACTGGTCGTCTTCGTACTTGAAGAGCTCGTAGATCTGCTTGGGAGCGACGAGGCAGTCCCACAGCTCCTGGTACATCCCGGGGTCGTCCGCCTGCTCGATGCCGACGACCTGCATGCAGCGCTGGGAACCGATGCCCTGGAGTTCGACCACGCGGCGGTTCGACGGCTTGATCTGGTCGCGCTTGAGGGCCTCGTGCTGGCCGACGTTGAGGAACGCGTGGCGGGCGGCCAGGTCGGAGGCGAGCGCCGTACGGGCCGCGATGACGACGTTCGGCAGGAAGCCGTCGCGCAGGGCGCGGTCGAGGATCTCCTTGATCCGCGTCTCGGTCTCGATCGCGTCCTGGCGGTTCTGCTCCTCCAGGTCCTTCTGGTACGCGGCGTGCACGCCGGTGAAGATGAAGGCCTTCCAGACCGCCGGGTCACGGCTGTCCGCCGCGGCCTGTGCATCGGCCTTGCGCCACTTGCTGTTCTCCATGGTGGAGGCCTTGCGGAACAGCTCGTAGACGAACTCGCGGTCGGTGATGAGCTTCAGGTCGTCGATCATGACCGTCCTGGCGACCACGTTCCACGCGCTGGCCCTGGCCTGCTCGTTGGCCAGCCGTTCCTGCCGCTCGCGCTCGATGCGCTGCGCCTCTTCCAGCGCGCGCTGCTGGTCGATGTCCGCGGCGGCGCGGATGCCCGTGACGATGAAGGTGGTGCGCTCGGCGTCCGTCGACGTCGGGGTGAGGACGGCAGCGGCCTTCGCCTTCACCTCGGTGCCGGCCGCGGCGCGCGACCAGATGCGGAACACGAAGTCCTTGAGCGAGCAGTTGAGATCGTCCTGGACGAGGCCGGTCCACTGGACCAGTGCCGCGGCGGCGACGCGCTGCCTGTCGCGCTCCGCCTTCCTGAGGCGCTCGACGACATCGGCCTGGTGCGCGGTGAAGACGGTGTCGGTGATGAACCGGTAGCACGACTCCGGATCGGACTCGTTGGTGGTGAAGGCCGTCGCGGCCGCCTCCGCCACCCTGCTGTTGGCGTCGACCCTGGAGGAGTCCGAAGCCCAGCTCCACACCCAGATGGTGAAGGAGCAGTCCTTCATCGACCACTGGGTGGGCGTGACGTTGAGGCCGAGTTCCTGACCCACCGCGAGCTTCTGGTCGGTGGTCGACTCGCGTGGTGCGGCCTGAGAAGCGTTGGCAGCGGCGGGTTCTGCCGTCGCGACGGCCGCGAGCGGACCGGAGACGAACGTGGAGACGACCGCGAGCGCGGCGATTGCGCGCATGCAGCGGCCACCCAGACTGGATCTGGACAAGTGCGAATCCCCCAGGACTCATGGCATCAACAACGGTTTGTGGCCAGACCCCCCAGCCTGCCGGATGCCGTGTGGGACTTTCGCACGGCGACGACACCGACCGCAACGGAAGTGACCTGCGTCACGTTTGAAGACCAACCGGGCCGTGCTAGAAACGCCCTGGGCAACTCTGCCCATCGCCTTGACCTTTTTCTGGGGGGAAATGTATGGGGCGTCATACTTTGCTGCGCTCAATTCTGGTGGCAGCACTGGCTTTCGGTGCGGTGGTGGCGATTTCGGCCACGCCGGCGATGGCCGAGACGACGATCACGAACAGCAGCGGCACCGCACTGGCCGCGCTGGCTCCGTGGAGACGCGACGCCGTCAGGCGGACGGCCACGTCCGCTGACGCGTCGGCCGAACTTCGCGCGGAAGCGATGCACGCGTTGCTCAGCACCCGCGGCGACAAGGCCATCGACGAGTACTTCGCGACCGGCAGGAACAAGGCCATGGCCCGGGCGCTGGAGCGGGAGGGGAACAACCTCCGTTACATCCAGGAGATCAACAGGTACGCGCCGACCGGAAGCGCGGTCAGGTTCACCTCGGCCAACGCGCTCACCGGCTCGGCGAACGCGCAGGACGAGTACGTCCAAAGTGGATACCAGCGCGCCCTGGACGCCGACGAGGCGACGAACAACCAGCACCAGGAACACCTCGCGCGCCTGGCCCGCGAAGACCGTGACTACGTGACCTACCTCGCCGCCAACGATCCCGGCGTGCAGGTCCGCGCCGCGGCCAAGCGCGCGCTCGAGAGCGGCGACGACGTCCAGGTCGGCCTGTTCTTCAAGTACTACTGGGGCATGGGCGCCGACCTCGACAGGGAGACGTTCCGGCGCAGAACGCTGCACCAGAACGAGATCTGGCACAGCAGGATCTACGCCCTCACCCAGGCCGCCCTGGCCGCGGAGAAGGCCGAACGCGAGTCGAGCGGCGAACTCGCCCGCAAGGCCCGCCTCGACGCGATCGCCAACTGGGACCAGATCGACGAGCAGTCCGCGCAGTCCTCAGTGGACTGGAATGCCGAGAAGGGCAGGGCCGACGCGCAGGCGGCGATGTGGGCGCTGATCGCGCAGCACGCCCGCGCGGCGCAGAGCGAACAGGACTGGGCCGCCATCCTCGAGCGTGCCGACAGCTCGAACGCCTCCTGGGCGGACGAAGCGGCCTGGGCCGTCGCTCAGGCGAAGTTCTGGCAGGACACCGCCGCCAACGCGAAGAAGAACGCGGAAGACGCACGCGGCCGGGGTGACCGGTAACCATGAACAGCACGCCTCCCGGCGCCGCCTCGCTGCGGCGCCGGTCAGTCCTGGCCTTGGTCACTTCGCCCACGTGACGCCGTCACGCCCGGCGCTCGACGATCCGTCCCTCGTCTGTCGCCGTGGACGGACGAGCAGGGCGACCTGCACGAGGAGCAGTACACGGCCGCCCTGCGCTGGCAACGCGGCTACACCGTCAGCAACGTCCGCAGCGGCAACTCGCGAACGACCATCTCGACGGCGACGCCGTGGGCATCACGGAAGAGCAGGTCGAGCACTACCAGGAGCTCCCCGACCGGAACTACCTCGAAGCCACCCGCTTCATCGACTACCGCTACTTCGCGATCATCACCGAAGGACATCCGCTGAACGACCCGCAGGCGGTCGTGCGGCAGTGGAAGGAGAACGGTGCGTTCAAGGAGGAGCAGTACGTCATCGGCCTGAAGTGGGAACCGTCGGACCTCATTCGGCAGCAGGACGTCCAGGCCGTTCCCATCGACGCTTACGCCGTGGACGTGTTCAAGTTCACCCAGCTGAAGCGGTCGAAGAACGACTAGGGCCTCAGGGTTTCCTGGCCTCGACCAGGAACCGCGTCGACGTGCACACGAACTCCCCGTACTCCTGGATGTGCGCGTGCATGGCCAGGAGCCGATCCCGATACCCCTCCACAGCGAACCCCGGAACGGTCCACAACACCTTCCGCAGAAAGTGCACCACCGCCGCAACGTCGAAGAACGCCACCCGCAACGCCACGGGCTCCAGCCGCAGCACCTCCAACCCGGCAGCCACGGCCGAAGCACGGGCCACAGCGACACCGCGAGCCTCGCTCACCGGCTGCGGCCCCATCATGAAATCGGTCAGCTCCCGGTTCGTCCCGGCCCCGATCTGCTGCGAGAAGTAGGTCCCACCGGACCGCAGCACCCGCGCGATCTCGCCCCACGGCGTCACCACGGGATGCCGCGAGATCACCAGATCGAACGAAGCGTCCCGGAACGGCAGCGGCCCGGCGTCCGGAGCCCGCACCACCAGCGGCAGGTTCTTCGAGGCGACCAGAGCGTTCGGTGGCCACGACTCGGTGGCGGCCATCAGAGGCGGCAACACCGGAGCCGACGCTGTCACCTCTCCCCCGCCGGTCTGCAGGTCGAGAGCCGATGAGACCGCTCCCAGCCGCGCGGCGATCAGCGCGGCGTAGCCCCACGGTGGGCGTTCCTCGGTGGCACGACCCTCGAACCAGGAGAAGTCCCAGCCCTCCAGCGGCACGGCCGCGCCCTCGGCCACCAGCTCTTCGAATGTCCCCATGAGCAGAAATGCCACCACAGGCGCGCCGAACCGGCCACCGAGAATGGCGGCACCTGCCCTGGGCGCAGAGACGCCGCGTCCCTGGATCGTCTCGCGCACGGCGGGGCAGGTGCCGCAGGGGGTTACAACGACCGAACGGCCGTGCGGTTACGCCCTAAGACGTAACAGAAGCACGACCGTTCAGCCTATTACAGCAACATCACTCGGTAAGGGGAACAATCAGCGCAGCCGGTAGGCCCTCAGCACCGTCTGGTCGACCGTGTTGCCGTCCGCGTCCGCCGCCACCACGCGCAACGACACGAACCCGCCCGCCTTCCCGCCGGGAGGAACGATGGACTTCACCGGAGTCCAGGTGACGCCGTCGTCGAACGACGCGTAGGCCTGCAGTGAGCGCACGGTCGCCTTCCCCGCCTGACGCGTCGCGGTGAACTTCACCGGCATCGGCGCCCCGGCCTTCCAGCTGTTGCGCAGGTCGAGCGGCACCGAGTAGCCGACCTCCAGCAACGGCAGCTTGCCGTCGGCGGAAGCTGAGAACTCCCATGTCGTTTTCACGTTGGTGGACAACGCGAGCGACTCACGGGACGCGTCGAGCACCAGCTTGTACCGGCCGTCGCGGGCGGGGGCGTGGAACGAACCCTGCCGCACGTCGGAGAAGCCCAGCGTCACCCCGTCGCGGAGCAGCTCCACGTAACCGCCGCCGGTCTGCCGCCAGTTCTCCACCCACCCCGACCCGCCGAACGGCGAGATCCGCGTGGTGATGAGATCGCCCGCCCGTTCGACGCCACCGCCGTCGGCCCACGGCACGAGCGACGCGCCACCGAGCCGGGGCGAGGTGACGGCACGCAGGTTCGTCCGCTCGTACCTGCCGCCGGCCTGGAAGGTCACCGGGACCACGTGCGCCCACGAGGTCGTGATCGGGTCGTCGCCGCCTCCGAACGCGCGCCCGTCGAAGCCCTCCTGGAACCAGGTGCCCGGGGTGAAGTACTCGGTGCGCTCGGCCGGAGCGGAGAGCCGTTCGTCCAGCGTCACGCCGATGGCGCCGTTGACGACCGGGTTGTTCCGCTGGTTGACCGAGCCGTCTCCGCCGGACGTGTGGTAGCGCGCCTTGACCTGCGCGAGCTCCGAGTGCCGGAACTTCTTGACACCGAACGGAAGCGCGCCCTTGTTCTGCAGGAACAACGTGTACGAGACCGGTGAGCCCGCGATGGCCCGCAACGTGAGCTTCGCGGGTGTGACGGCCACGTGGTGCTCCGCCGCGGCGATCACCGGGATCGCCGTCTGCTCCCCGTACGCGAACGGCACCGGCCCCGCCCACAGCACCGCGACCGCACCGGCGTCCTTCATCGCCTGCGCGACCGCGTAGACGTCCTCGCCGGCGGTCCTGACGAGAGCAAGCTTGCCGCGCACGTCCGAACCGCGTTCGGCCACGTCGAGCCGGTGCTCACCGGGCGGCAGGTACCTGCTGCTCTCGTAGTACCGCACCGGGAACCCGCCGGGGACCGAGACCAGCGGCTGCCCGCCCTTGAGCCCGGAGTCGTAGGTCAGCTCCGGCAGCGGCGCGCCGAACGACAGGCCGTACAACGGAACCCGGCCGTCGATGATGCTCGCGACACCGCTGATCTTGCCGGGCGCGAACGGGACGCGCAGCTGGGCGTCGCGGTACCAGACCTCCGAGTCGCGCTCGGGCAGTTCGACGCCGATCTGCTTGCCCTGCCTGGCGTCCAGCGTCACGGACACGTCCGCCGCCAGCGAGACGCGGCCGGCCACGTCGGTCGCGGCGACCGGCACGAACCAGTCGTAGTTCGGCGTCAGCTCGTCGATGCGGCTCAGCACCGCGTAGTCCGCGACGGGCAGCCGTGCCGAGCCGGTCCCGTCCGGCCCGATGCTGAGCACCGACGCTTCCTTCGTCGTCATGTTGACCACGACGGCGAACTCGTTCGGGACGGGCTTGCCGTCACGGCCGATCATCGACAGCGTCAGTGCGTGCCGTTCCTCCTGCACGTACGCGCCGACGGAGGTGGTCAGCTCGACGCCTGCCCCGGATGCCTTGACGTGCCCGAAGAACGTGCCGTTGCCCTTGCTCGGGTCCAGGACGACGTCGACCCCCACGCTGCCCTTCGGCGGCACGGTCACCGACGACGGCACGGCGAAGTCCGCACCCAGGTTGTGCTGCACCGTCAGCGAAACCGGCTCGGCACCCGCGTTGGAGTAGGTGATGGTCTTCGTGAACGTCCTGGTGTGCGGCCATTCCAGCAGCCCGAACGACAGGCTTCCGGTGGAGGCCCGCACCTGCTGGGTCACCGCACGGCCGACGTCGAGCAGACCGGTGCCGACGCTCACGGGAGAGTCCGCGACCGGTTTCACCGTCGCCATCAGGTGTGCCTTGAGCTCAGCCGCGGTCCAGGACGGGTTGCGTTGCGCCAGCACCGCCGCCGCGCCCGCGACGTGCGGCGCGGCCATCGACGTGCCGGTCAGCCGCGCGTGCAGGTCGTCGACGACGTGTTCCCACAACGTGTTCTCGGCGCGGGCGGCGACGATGTCCGTGCCCGGCGCCGCGATGTCCGGCTTGACCGCGTGGTCGCCCAGCCGCGGGCCGCGCGACGACATCTCCTCCACCGCGCCGTGCTTGGTCAGGTTGGCCACGGCCAGCGCCGAGTCCGCCACGGCCGGCGAGGACACCTTGCGGAACGTCCCCGCGTTGCCCGCCGCGACCACGAACAGTGCGCCTGTCTCGGCGGTGAGCTCGTCGACCTTGCGGGACAACGGGTCCGAGCCGTCGGACTGGTCACCGCCGAGCGACATGTTGACGACCTTGGCCTTGACCTCGCGCGCCGCCCACTCCATGCCGGCGATCACCGCGCTGTCGAAGCAGTACGAGGCCTCGCAGACCCGGCCCACGGCAAGGGAAGCGCCCTTCGCGACGCCGACGTACTGGCCGCCGCGACCGGCGACCGTGGCCGCGACGTGCGTGCCGTGACCGATGTCGTCCTGGATGCCGGACGGCGTGAAGTCCTTCGACACGGAGACGACGCCCGCGAGTTCCGGATGCTTCTGGTCGTACCCGGTGTCGAGCACGGCGACCGTGACACCGGTGCCGTCGAACCCTGACTGCCACGCGGCCGGCGCGCCCACCATCGGCACGCTCTCGTTCAGCGAGATCTGAGACTTGCCGTCGAGCCACAGCTTCTCGGCACGCAACGCGCTCGTGCGCCGCGCCGTCCACTGCTGCGCCGCGTCCTTCTTGGGCACCGCGCCCGCCGCACGGAAACCATTGTTCAGCAAAGGAATCCGGTCGATCTTGTCATCGGTGTACCCGTAGGCGTGCAACGAGGTGATGTCGAAGAAGCGCTTGTCGACGCGATCCTGGCTCACCGCGTCGATGGCGTCCGCCGGTACCACGTACTGGTGGTCGTTCTGCACGTACTGGGCGAACTGCACGCCGGGCCGCCCCTCGACCCGGACGAGTTCCCCGCGCTCGTCGACGACGACCTTGTCACCGCTGATCAGCGTGATGGCCGACGTCTTCTGCGTGGTTCTCGATGGTTCCGCCTGCGCCGCCGTCGCCGGGCTGAGCAGCCCGGCGGCGAGAGCGGTGATCACAAAACATCGTGCTAAGCGCACGTGTCCTCCCCTGGGTGTGGACCTCTCCACCCAGGAAGACTCAAAACGGTGCGTGCGGGTTGCTTCACGCTCCGCGATAGGTGCCGAAGCTCCAGCGGTTGCCCTCGGGATCGGCCACCGTGAAGCCGCGCGAGCCGTAGTCCTCGTCGCGCAGGCCGCGGATCTCGATGGCTCCACGCGCGAGACTTTGCGCGTGGATCTCGTCGGGCCGGTCGGTCACCACGTAGATCGATCCGGCACCGGCCTTGGTCGCCTCGACCTCGCCGACCGACCGCACGGCGGACCCCAGCATGACGCCGCCGCCCTCGGGCCAGACCATCTCGCAGTGCACGACCTCGCCGTCGGCCTCCCCCGGCACGACGAGATGTTCGGAGAACCCGAACGCCTCCACGAGGAAGCGGATCGCGGCAGGAGCGTCCTGGTAGGACAGACAGGGCCAACAGGTAGGTGTGGGTGTACTCATGACAGCAACTCTGCGCCCTCACCGTGTTCGCTGCCTTGTACGAATGGAAGCTCGGCCGCGATCCACTCGGTCGGGGTCGCCCCGCACAACGCGCGCCAGTCGCGGTTGAAGTGCGCCTGGTCGGTGTAACCGCAGGCAGCGGCCACCTCGGTGAGGGTGGGCCGCCGCTCGCCGCGCAGCATCCGGTTCGCCCGCTCGAACCGCATCACCCGGCCCATGACCTTGGGCGTGAGCCCGTACTCGGCCGCGAACCGCGCGCTCAGGTGCTGCCTGCTCCACCCGACCTCGGCGGCGATCTCGGCCACCGGCGCCCCCGCCGCGAGCCGCTGCCACGCCCACGCCACCTCGACCTGCTGCCGCACCGGCCTGACCAGCCCGCCGAGCACCTCGTCCAGGCGCGCGAACCGATCCGTCCACGTCGGCGCGTCCCGCAGCCGTTCGCGCAGCTCGGCGGCCGGAGCGTCCAGGCAGTCGAGCCCCACGGTGGTGGCTGCCAACTCACCCGCCGGCATGCCGAAGAACGCCCGCATCCCCAGCGGCGTGAGGTCGCACTGGACGCCGTGCTGGAACCCGTCGTGGGTGATGATCACGGCCTCGTCGTGCAACCCGCCGCACAGCGTGGCGAACCGGCCCTCGGACATGTCGACCGTGCCGTCCATCGTGACCACGAGCGCCAGCGAGCGCGACGGCAGGCCGCGGTGGATGCCGGGCTCGGTGCGCACCCGATACCCGGAGTACCGCGTGACGAACGGCCGCAGCCGCGGGTGCGGCAGGCCGACGACGTACTCGACGTCCATGCCGCTGATGTTAGCGGCGTGGCCCAGAACCTTGGCTGGGTAATTCACGCTCAGCAGGACGTGGGGGCGGTACAACGATGCGCCCGTCTGACCGCGAATTCGCCCGGCAACGTTCTGGGCCACGCCGCTAAAACAACTCGCCCAGAACCAGCAGCCCGGCGCCGACGGGCACCAGGTCGGGACCGTACGACGTGACGCTGACGTCCACGTCCGGCATCGCCCGCAGGTAGAGATCCGGCGACTCCAGCACCTTCCGTCCACTCAGGACGATCTGGTCGAGGTCCAGCAGCTGCACCAGGTTCGTCACCGCGGCGGCGAGCACCCGTGCGGCCTCGACGCCCGTGCTGGCCGCGTGCACCGCCTCGACGCACCCGCGCCGTCCGCACACGCACAGCGGTCCGTCGAGCTGGATCGTCGTGTGCCCGAACTCCCCCGCACCTGACCGTGCGCCCCGATACACCTCTCCTCCGAGGAGCAGCCCCACGCCCAGACCGGTGCCCACGAACACGAGCGCCGCATCTTGGAGCGGTCTCCGCCACGCCTCGGCGAGCACTCCCGCGTTGGTGTCCTTGTCCACGGCGACCGGCAGCCCGAGCCGTTTCTCGGCCAGCGCCTTCAACGGGACCGAGGACCAGCCCGGAAGACCGTTCGGCGACACCACCCCGCCTCGGTGCTCCAGCGGGCCGGCGATGCCGATGCCGAGCCCCAGCACCTCGTCGCCGGCCTCGACCAACGGCGCCAGGGCGTCCAGCACGTCGGCGGGCGTGAACATCGGGGGCAGCGGCACGACCGACGCCGACACCACCTCGCCGGTCAGGTCCAGCCTCACCACCCGCAGTTCGTCGCGGTCGACGTAGGCGCCGTACGCGTACGCCCCGCCGGGCGCGAGCCGCAACGACATCCGGGGCTTGCCGCGGCCGCCGTCACGCACGGCGCCGGTCTCCTCCAGCAGACCGGCCGACATGAGCCGCGCCACGATCTTCGAGATCGCCTGCGGGGTCAGTCCGGTCTCCGCAGCGAGGGAAGCCCTGCTCAGCGCCCCGGAACGGACGAGCCTGAGCACTGCCCTGTCGTTGTGCGAACGCAGCGCGGTGAGGTCCACGGTCGCAATTATTCAACAGCGTTGCTTTAATTGGAAGCATGACTCGAGTCGGACTTCTGGGCTACGGCATCGCGGGGCGGGTCTTCCACGCCCCGCTGATCTCCTCCACCGAGGGCATGGACCTCGTCGCGATCGTCACGGCGAACCCGGAACGGCAGGCGCAGGCCCGTACCGCCCACCCGGACGCGAAGATCGTCACCGCTGACGAGTTGTTCGAGCTGGACCTCGACCTGATCGTGGTGGCCACGCCGAACAGGACGCACGTGGAGTACGCGAAGCGCGCCATCGCCAAGGGCGTCGCGGTCGTCGTCGACAAGCCGTTCGCGCCGACCTCCGCCGAAGCCGAGGAACTCGTGGCCGCCGCCCAGGCCGCGCGGGTGCCTCTCACCGTCTTCCAGAACCGCCGCTGGGACAGCGACCTCCTCACGGTTCGCAAGATCGTCGACAGACTGGGTGAGGTGCGGCGGTTCGAGTCCCGCTACGAGCGCTGGGTGCCGGAGATCTGGGACAACTGGCGCGAGTTCGGCGCCCCCGAGGAGGCGGGCGGGCTGCTCTACGACCTCGGCGCACACCTCGTCGACCAGGCGCTGCAGCTGTTCGGGCCGGTCAGCACCGTCTACGCGGAACTCGACCGGCGCCGCCCCGGCGCACAGGTGGACGACGACGTGTTCGTGGCGCTGACGCACAAGAACGGCGTCCGCTCCCACCTGTGGGCCAACGCGCACGCGGCGAACACCGGACCGCGCTTCCGCCTGCTCGGCAGCGAGGGCGCGTTCGAGATCAGCGGCCTCGACGAGCAGGAGGACGCGCTCGACGCGGGCCGTCGCCCGACCGATCCGGACTGGGGACGCGAGGACCGCACCGGACGGCTCGGCATCCTCGGCGAGACGACCGAGGTCGCCGTCGAACCCGGCGCGTACCAGCACTTCTACACCGAACTGCAGGCCGGCCGGATCCCCGTCGACCCGGCGGGCGCCGTGCACGCGCTGCGGGTCATCGAGGCCGCTTTCCTGTCCGCACGAGAGAACAAGGTGGTAGCACTGTGAACTCCGAAGAGCTTCTCGCCCAGGAACGACAGCTGCAGTTCACCCGATTCGGCAACGACGTCGCGATCGAACTCGGCCTGCACCTGCTCGACGCCGCCCGCGAACAGGGCCTGCCGATCGCGATCTCCGTGCAGCGCAACGGACACCGGCTCTTCCACGCCTCACTGCCCGGCACGGCGCCGGACAACGACAGGTGGCTGGAGCGCAAGGCCCGGGTCGTCGAGCTGTTCGGCCACAGTTCGTTCTACGTCGGCACGACGTTCCGCGAGAAGGGGTCGACGTTCGAGGAGGAGTCCCGCCTCGACCCCGATCTCTACGCGGCGCACGGAGGCGTCTTCCCCGTGATCCTGCGCGGGACCGGCCCGGTCGGCACCGTCGGCGTCTCCGGGCTGCCCCAGTCGGAGGACCACGCGTTCGTCGTGACCCAGCTGGAATCATTCCTGAACTCACGCGATTCGTAATCACGAATAGTCGTCAATACAAATGCACACACACCACTTCGAGTGGTTTAAGCCCCACTCGGAGTGGTGCCGTATAACATCCATACAACACGGGCCGGCGCACACCAAAGGGTGATCCTATTGGGCCAAACGAGTGGCTTTATTCCATACTCTTTCGAATAGCGCCCCATCACCCGCCTGCCGACACAACGAAGGTTGCGTAGAGCAGAAGTTGCACGCTCAGTAGCATCCACAGGCGTAAGCCACCCACCCGAATGTCGCCTTCTTGGTCTCTTCACAGCCATCGGCAGTGCGAACTAACGTCCGTTCCGGCTTATCGGTTTGGTCCATTAGCGCATTGAGATAGGTGGGTACCGGTTGTGACTGTGACGGATTCTGACCTCAATGAGGGCCGTCAGCAGCTGAGTTTGGGCACGGCCGCCGCACGAAATCTGGCCACTACCACCAAGTCCATCCCGCAGATGCAGGGAATCACCTCCCGCTGGCTGCTCAAGGTGCTCCCCTGGGTGCAGGCGGCAGGTGGCGCGTACCGCGTCAACCGGCGCCTCACCTACACGCTGGGCGACGGCCGCGTCTCGTTCACGAACATCGGCGCGGACATCCGCGTCGTGCCGATGGAGCTCACCGAACTGGCCCTGCTCAAGGGCTTCGACGACGAAGAGGTCCTCGCGGCGCTCGCCGGCCGCTTCACGCAGCAGGAGTTCGGCGCCGGCGACGTCATCGTCGAGAAGGGCCGCCCGAAGGACAGCGTCGTGCTGATCGCGCACGGCAAGGTCGACAAGATCGGCACAGGTGAGTACGGCGGCGACACCGTGCTCGGCAACCTCGCGGACGGCCAGTACTTCGGCGAGACCGTGCTGGCAGGGCCGCAGGGCGAGTGGGAGTACACCGCCAAGGCGGTCACGCCGGTCACGGTGCTCACGCTGTCGTGGGCCGACTTCCAGGCGCTCAACGGGGAAGCGGGCGGCCTGCGCGCACACATCCAGCAGACGTTCAACAGCCGCAACAAGCCTCAGGACGAGCACGGCGAGGCGGAGATCGGCATGTCGTCCGGTCACGACGGCGAGCCCGTCCTGCCCGGCACGTTCGTCGACTACGAGCTCACGCCGCGCGAGTACGAGCTGAGCGTCGCCCAGACCGTGCTGCAGGTCCACAGCCGGGTCGCGGACCTCTACAACAACCCGATGGACCAGGTCGAGCAGCAGTTGCGGCTCACGATCGAGGCCCTGCGCGAACGCCAGGAGCACGAGATCGTCAACAACAGGTCGTTCGGCCTGCTGCACAACGCGGACCTCAAGCAGCGCATCCACACCCGCACCGGCCCGCCGACCCCGGACGACTTCGACGAGCTGCTGTCGATCGTGTGGAAGGACCCGGGGTACTTCCTCGCCCACCCGCGCACGATCGCCGCGTTCGGCCGTGAGCTCAACAAGCGCGGTCTCTACCCGCAGCACATCGACTTCAACGGGCAGCAGGTGCCGGCCTGGCGGGGCGTCCCCGTGCTGCCGTGCAACAAGATCCCGGTCTCCGACACCCGCACGTCGTCGGTGATGCTGATCCGCACCGGCGAGCAGAACCAGGGCGTCATCGGCCTGCACCAGACCGGCATCCCGGACGAGTACCAGCCGGGCCTGTCGGTGCGGTTCATGGGCATCAACGACCAGGCGATCATCAACTACCTGGTCAGCGCCTACTACTCGGCCGCCATCATGGTGCCGGACGCGATCGGTGTGCTGGAGCACGTCGAGCTCGGTCGCGAGGGATAGGTCTTGGCGTCCTTCACCATGCCGGAGTTCTACGTGCCGCACCCGGCGCGGATGAACCCGCACCTCGAACGCGCCCGCGCCCACTCGACGCAGTGGGCGCGGGACATGGGGATGCTCGACACCGGGGTGTGGACCGACGAGGTCCTCGCGGGCGACGACTACGGGTTCATGTGCGCGTGGACCCACCCGGACGCGCCCGCGGAGATCCTCGACCTCATCACGGACTGGTACGTCTGGGTCTTCTACTTCGACGACGAGTTCTTCGCGGAGTTCAAACAGGGCAAGGACGTGTCGGGGGCGAAGGCCTATCTCGACCGGTTGCCGGCGTTCATGCCCCTCAACGGCACGGACCCGTGGCCGGAGCCGCAGAACCCGACCGAACGCGGTCTCGTCGACCTGTGGCAGCGGACGATTCCGCTGATGTCGCAGGACTGGCGGAGCCGGTTCACCACGAGCACCCACAACCTGCTGCTCGAGTGCATGTGGGAGATCAAGAACATCGAGAGCGGCACGGTCGCCAACCCGATCGAGTACATCGAGATGCGCCGCAAGGTCGGTGGCGCACCGTGGTCGGCGAACCTGGTGGAGGTCTCCGAGGCAGCCGAGGTGCCCGCGTCCGTCGCGGGCACCCGGCCGCTGCGGGTCCTGTCCGACACGTTCTCCGACGCGATCCACCTGCGCAACGACATCTTCTCGTACGAACGGGAAGTGTTGCGGGAGGGCGAGAACTCCAACGGGGTGCTCGTGTTCGAGAAGTTCTTCGGCCACGACACGCAGACCGCCGTCGAGGCCGTGAACACCTTGCTGACCTCACGGCTGCACCAGTTCGAGAACACGGTCTTCACCGAGCTGCCGCAGCTGTTCGCCGAGAACGCCCTGGGCCCGGAGGACCAGGCGCGCGTGCTCAAGTACGTGAAGGGCCTGCAGGACTGGCAGTCCGGCGGGCACGAGTGGCACCTGCACGCGGGCCGCTACACCAAAGTTGATCATTCTGGGGTGGAGGGCGAGGCCGGCAACTCGGCGTTCTTCCGCACGGTCCTGCGCGGGCCGACCGGCCTGGGCACGTCCGCGGCGTGGCTGGGGGTGCCTCGTGGTTGAGGTTCCCTCGTTCGACATGCCTTTCGCCGCAAGGCTTTCACCGCACGTGGACCGCGTCCGTCAGCACACCAGGACGTGGGTGCGGGACATGGGCATGCTCGGCGGCGCGCCGTGGACCGAGGCGTTCTACGACGCCGCGGACTACGGCGGCTTCGGCCCGCTGACCCACCCGACGGCTTCCCTGGACGACCTCAAGCACATCAATGACTGGCACACGTGGGGCTTCTACGTGGGCGACGCGTTCCGGGACGGCTTCCTCCGGCCGCGCAACGTCGCGGGCGGCAGGGCGTTCGTGGCGGCGCTGAAGTCGGTGCTGAGCGGCTCGCCTCCGTCGCCGAACCCGGCGGAGAGAGGCCTGGCCGACCTGGTCTCGCGGTCCACCCTGGACGACGAGGACCAGGAACACCTGGCCGAGTTCTTCGACGCGTTGCTGTGGGAGCTGCACAACACGGCACAGGGCCGCGTACCCGACCCGATCGACCTCGTGGAGATGCGGCGCCGGTCGATCGCCGCGGAGCTGTCCGCGAAGCTCGCCCGCAAGTCGGTCGGCGCCGAACTGCCGGCGGAGTTGTTGCGCAACAGCACGATGCGGGCGCTCGTCGACTCGTTCGGCGACGTTCCCGCGTTGCGCCAGGAGATCGTCGGCTTCGATCACGCCTACGCGACCGGCGGCAGCACGACCAGCGCGGTGCTGGCCGTTCAGCAGTTCTTCGGCTGCGAGGTGCAGCAGGCCGTCTCGGTCGTCGCCGACCTGATCGCGGCCCGGCTGCGGCAGATCGGCTCGATCATCGGTGAGCTGCCGTCGATCGCCGACGAGTACGGCCTCGACGCGGAGGCCAAGGCCGGGCTGCACCGGTACGTCGAGGCCCTGAAGTCGTGGCTCGCCGGAGAACTGCTGTGGACGCAGAGATCCGGCCGATTCAGCTTCTCCCCGGTCCCCACCCGGAAGTCGTTCCACAGACCGTCAGGGCTTGGCACGGCCGCATTGCTCGTTCGCTAGTTCCAACCTCGCACCAACAGATTGGCAGGACTTCCAGTGACTGTTACCGATCCGGGCCTTGGGGTCGAGGGCGGGCAGCTGAGCCTTTCGACGAAGGCGGCACGCAACCTCTCGACCACCACCAAGTCCGCACCGCAGATGCAGGGGATCTCGCCCCGGTGGCTGCTGCGCATGCTGCCCTGGGTCGAGGCGAAGGGTGGTGCGTTCCGCGTCAACCGCCGGCTCACCTTCGCGATCGGCGACGGCCGGGTCACCTTCACCTCCGTGGGTTCCGAGGTGCGGATCGTGCCGCAGGAACTGGCCGAGTTCGTGCTGCTGCGCGGGTTCGAGGACGAGGCGGCGCTGACCGCCGTCGCGAACCGCTTCGAGCAGCGCGAGTACCTGCCGGGCGAGGTGATCACGCACCGCGGCGAGTCCGTCGACGAGATCATCGTCATCGCGCACGGCAAGGTCGCCAAGACCGGCCGCGGCGAGTACGGCGACGACGTGGCGCTGGGCACGATCGCGGACGGCGAGTACCTCGGCGACGAGCCGGTGCTGTCCGGTTCCGACAAGAGCTGGAGCTTCACCGCGCGTGCGCTGACGCCGACGACGGCCGTGGTGCTGACGCGGGCCGCCTTCGCACAGCTCAACGGGCAGATCGAACCGTTGCGGGAGCACATCGCGCAGCAGCTGGCGAACCCGGCGAACGCGTCGAACAAGCACGGCGAGGCCGAGATCGACATCTCGTCCGGCCACGACGGCGAGCCGACGCTGCCCAGCACGTTCGTCGACTACGAGCTGCGGCCCCGCGAGTACGAACTCTCGGTGGCGCAGACGATCGTGCGCGTCCACACGCGTGTGGCGGATCTCTACAGCCAGCCGATGGACCAGGTTGAGCACCAGTTGCGGCTGACCATCGAGGCGCTGCGCGAGCGCCAGGAGTTCGAGCTCATCAACAACAAGGAGTTCGGCCTGCTCGCCAACGCCGACCTCAAGCAGCGGGTCAGCACCGGCTCCGGCCCGGTGACGCCGGACGACATGGACGAGCTGATCTCGCGGCGCCGCAACACCAAGCTGATCCTGGCCCACCCCAAGGCGATCGCGGCGTTCGGCCGGCAGCTCAACAACCGCGGCCTGTACGTGCCGACCGTCGAGGTCGAGGGCAAGCAGCTGCAGTCGTGGCGCGGCATCCCGATCGCGCCGTGCGACAAGATCCCGGTCAACAAGAACGGCACCACGTCGATCATCGCGATGCGGCTCGGCGAGGAGAAGCAGGGCGTCGTCGGCCTGCGCCAGACCGGCATCCCGGACGAGTACGAGCCCGGCCTGAACGTCCGCTTCATGGGCGTCGACGAGCACGCGATGCTCAAGTACCTCGTGTCGACGTACTACTCGGCCGCGGTGCTGGTGCCGGACGCTCTGGGCGTGCTGGAGAACGTGGAGATCGGGCGCTAGCGATGACAGCCGAGATGACCGAACCTCTCGCCGCCGGGCGACCGTCCGGCGAGGTGCTCGCGTGGAGCCGGAGCTTCGTGCTCCCGGCTCTGCGCAAGGCAGTCGACCAGTTGCCGCCGTCGATGCGCACGATCGCGGAGTACCACCACGGGTGGCGGGACGAGTACGGCAACCCGGTGCTGGAGAACGGCGGCAAGGCGATCCGTCCCGCGCTGGTGCTGCTGGCGGCCGAGGCCGTCGGCGGCACCGCCGCCGACGCGGTACCGGCGGCGGTCGCGGTGGAGCTGATCCACAACTTCTCGCTGCTGCACGACGACGTGATGGACCGCGACACGACCCGCCGCCACCGGGCGACGGCGTGGACCGTGTTCGGCGTCAACGCGGCGATCCTGGCCGGTGACGCGTTGCAGGCGCTCGCTGTGGACGTCCTTGCCGCGTCAGGACATCCGCGTGCGATCGAGGCGATCCGGACCCTGGGCGACGCCACCGTGGCGTTGCTCGAAGGCCAGGCCTACGACCTGGACTTCGAGACGCGGTCCGACGTCGAGGTGTTCGAGGTCGAGCGGATGGCGCGAGGCAAGACGGGTGCGCTGCTGGGTGCCTCCACGGCTTTGGGCGCGCTGTACGGCGGCGGGTCCGACGAACAGGTCGAGGCGATGCGCGGGTACGGAACCGAGCTGGGGCTGGCGTTCCAGCACGTGGACGACCTGCTCGGCATCTGGGGCGACCCGGCGGTGACGGGCAAGGCCGGGCACTCGGACCTGGTGAACCGCAAGAAGTCGTTGCCGGTCGTGCGTGCCCTGACCGCCGGGGTCCCCGCCTCCGCCGAGCTGGCGTCGTTGTACTTCGGGTCGCAGGAGATGGACGCGGAAACGCTTGCGCGGGCCGCACATCTGGTCGACGAGGCCGGTGGGCGTGCCTGGAGCCAGACGGAGGCCGACGAACTGCACACGCAGGCGCTGGTTCATCTCGGCGAGGCCTCCCCGACCGCTCGTGCGGCAGTGGAGCTCGGCACGCTCGCCCAGCTCGTCACCCACCGAGATCACTGAATCCGTTTTGGGAAGGCGCTCGATGACGGAACACCCGCCGCGTTCGGTGCTGCTCGCCTCACCCCGGTCGTTCTGTGCCGGGGTGGAGCGCGCCATCGAGATCGTGGAACGACTGCTCGACCAACGCGGCGGCCCCATCTACGTGCGCAAGCAGATCGTGCACAACGTCCACGTCGTGCGCGCGCTGGAAGCTCGTGGCGCCGTGTTCGTGGAGGAGCTGTCCGAGGTGCCTTTCGGTGCCACGGCGGTCTTCTCCGCGCACGGCGTCTCCCCCGCTGTGCGCGCGGAGGCCCAGGCACGGTCGCTGGACGTGCTCGACGCGACGTGTCCTCTGGTGACGAAGGTGCACGCCGAGGCACGGCGCTTCGCGGAACGCGGCGACACGATCGTGCTGATCGGGCACGCCGGGCACGAGGAGGTCGAGGGCACGCTGGGCGAGGCGCCCGAGCAGATGGTGCTGGTGGAGACCGTGGCGGACGTCGAGGCGCTGGAGATCACCGGCCCGGTGTCGTACCTGACGCAGACGACGCTGGCCGTCGACGAGACGGCCGAGGTGGTCGAGGCGCTGGAGCGGAAGTTCCCGCAGGTGCGCGGCCCCGGTTCCGACGACATCTGTTACGCCACCACGAATCGGCAGATCGCCATCCGCGAGGTCGCCGCGCGGTCGGACCTGGTGCTGGTGGTGGGCTCGAAGAACTCGTCCAACTCGGTGCGGATGGTCGAGCTCGCGGAACGCGGCGGCACGCCCGCCCACCTGATCGACGACGCCTCGGAGATCGATCCGGCGTGGCTGGCCGGGGTGACGTCGGTGGGCCTGTCCGCGGGCGCGTCGGCACCTCCCGAACTGGTGGACGAGGTCGTGGCGGCCTTGGAAGCGTTGGGCACCGTCTCGGTGTCCACGCACACGACCGCGACGGAGACGATCGCCTTCACCCTCCCGCTGGCGGTGCGCCGTGCTGGCTGACATCAGCTCGCCCGCGGACGTCCGGGCGCTCTCGTCCTCCGAACTTTCCCCGCTGGCCGCGGAGATCCGGTCGTTCCTGATCTCCAAGGTGCGCCGGACCGGCGGCCACCTCGGCCCGAACCTGGGTGCCGTCGAGCTGACGATCGGTGTGCACCGGGTCTTCGACTCCCCGGTCGACGTGGTGCTGTTCGACACCGGGCACCAGTCGTACGTGCACAAGATGCTGACGGGCCGTTGCTCGGACTTCGACTCGTTGCGGCAGGCCGGCGGCATGTCCGGCTACCCGTCCGCGGCCGAGTCGGCGCACGACGTCATCGAGAACTCGCACGCCTCCACGGCACTGTCCTATGCGGACGGTCTGGCCAAGGCGTTCGAACTCGGCGGCGCCGACCGCCGGGTCGTCGCCATCGTCGGTGACGGCGCGCTGACCGGCGGGATGTGCTGGGAGGCGCTGAACAACATCGGCGGCTCGTCGCGTCCGGTCGTGGTGCTGCTGAACGACAACGGCCGCTCCTACGACCCGACGACGGGTGGCTTCGCCGCGTCGTTGCTGAACGGCTCGGCTCGTGGGCTGTTCGAGGCGTTGGGCCTCGCGTACATCGGCGAGGTCGACGGGCACGACGTGCACGCCGTCGAGAACGCCCTGTGGGAAGCCAAAACGCTCGGCCGTCCGGTCGTCGTGCACTGCAAGACCGTGAAGGGCAAGGGGTACACCGCCGCCGAGACCGACGAGGCGGACCGCATGCACGCGGTCGGCGCGTCCGGTGCCACCGGCGGGCGGACGTGGACCGACGCGTTCTCCGACGAGATCGTGGCCATCGGCGCGGAACGCCCGGACGTCGTCTGCCTGACCGCCGCCATGCTGGAACCGGTGGGGCTGCGGCCCTTCTCCGAGCGCTTCCCGGCGCGCGTGTTCGATGTCGGGATCGCCGAGCAGCACGCCGTGACGTCCGCCGCCGGCATGGCGATGGGCGGCCTGCACCCGGTCGTCGCGGTCTACGCGACGTTCCTGTCCCGCGCCTTCGACCAGTTGCTGATGGACGTGGCCCTGCACCGGCTCCCGGTGACGTTCGTGCTGGACCGAGCCGGCGTGACCGGGCCGGACGGCGCGTCGCACCACGGCATGTGGGACGCCTCCGTGCTGCCCGTGGTGCCTGGTCTGAGGCTGGCCGCCCCACGCGATCCGGCTTCCCTGGCCGCGCTGCTGCGTGAGGCCGTCGAGGTCTCGGACGGCCCCACGGTGGTGCGCTACCCCAAGGCCTCCATCGGACCGGACGTGCCCGCGGTGCGCCGCGTGAGTCACTTCGACGTGCTCCGCGAGGTCCCGGGCGCCGAGGTGCTCCTGATCTCGGTGGGGCCGCTGGCCGGCCCCTGCCTGGCGGCGGCGGAGGAACTCGCCTCGCACGACGTCCGCGTGAACGTCGTGGACCCGCGCTGGACGGCTCCCCTGGACCCGCACCTCGTCAAGTACAGCGGCCAGCACCGCCTGGTACTGGCCGTGGAGGACACGACGTCCACCGGTGCCCTGGGCGCACGCCTGGGTCAGGCCCTGGCCGGTTCGCCGACCTGCGTGGCGACTTTCGCACTGCCCCCGCGTTTCCTGCCGCACGACTCCCGCGCCCGCATCCTGCGCGCGCACGGCCTGGACGCCGCCGGCATCACGACGAGCGTGCTGAAGCGCCTCGCCGCGAAGTGACGTACCAGCCGATCCAGAAGGACAAGACGATCGCCCCCGCGCCCACCAGCGGTGCCTTCACCTCCGCGGCAAGGTCGAGCGGACGCAGGCCGGTCGCGAGCGCGAGCAGGATCGGCCCCTGCACGACGAACGCGACGTAGGCGGACCGCGCCAGCCCCTCCGCGAAGGGCCCCTGGCGCGTCAGCCTCCGCTGCGCCAGCCCGATGAGCCACAGACTCCCCGCCACCACCAGGATTCCCTCGATCAGCGCGAGGGCGGCGGCCTGCCACCTCCAGCCACCGAGGAACGGTTCCGCGTTCCTGGCCAGATCCAGCACGCCCATGAACGCCGCCGCCACGGGCAGCACGGCGATCGTGCCGATGACGACGTTGCGGGTCATGCGGTAGATCTCGTCCGGCACCCGTTCCGCGAGCTTGCGGCCGCCGATCGCCCCGAGCAGCAACATCCCGAGGCACTGCGGCCACCACCACAGGTGCAGGTCCCCGACCTGCCCGCTGCGCGCCGGGAACACCAGTCGCGTCAGGAACGTCGTCCCCGCCACGATCATCGTCATGCCCACCAGCGTCCGCGGCGTGATGGCACGTTCCTTCATCGGTGGTGCCAGGGCGATCGCGATGCTGAAGATCAGCAGCACGCCGACGAACCACAGCGACCCGCTGTCCAGGAACGGCCGCCGGTCCGTGAACGCCTGCCACCACGAGACGTCCCGATCGGCCCCGTTGTAGGCGATCCACACGAACGTCGGCCACACCACGACGGCACTGACCACCCAGGGCGTACCTAGCCGCACGAGCCGATCGGCGATGAACCGCCGCCGGCCTTTGCGCTCGACGGAACCGGGCGTGAAGATCCCGGCCATGAAGTAGAAGGTGCCCATGAAGAACAGTCCGGACGGCCCGACCAACGCCGCCAGCACCGTCTCGACGCCGGGGTGGAACGTGACCTCGTTGACCTCGTCGTACGGCCAGCCGCCGATCGCGGCGTAGCCCAGCAGCGCGTGGCCGCCGATGACCCACGCCACCAGGATCACCTTCAGGTTGTCCACTGCGGACAATCTCATGGATTTCATGGTCCGCTGTCGGACGCGATCACGCCAGCAGCCAAGAGGGGCGGACGACCCGCACGGACCGGCTACGGCCTGTCGCCCGTGTACACACCCATCGTCCGGAACCGCAATCCCGGCTCCTTGTACTCCTCCATCGCGTGTGCGATCCACCCCGCGATCCGCGCGATCGAGAAGATGGCCTCCCCCGCCGTCGGCGGCATCGAGAACGTCAGCCCGAACTGCGCCAGCGCCAGGTCCATGTTCGGGAACGTCTTCGGCTGGGTGGCGATCACCTTGTCCGCCACCAGGTCGCCGTGGCCGCGCAGCAGGGCGAGGAAGTGGTCGGCGCGCGGGTCGCGGGACTCGTAGATGCGGTGGCCGAAGCCGGGGATCGGCTGGCCGGCCCGCAGGTGCTCCGCGACGGTGCCCATCGGGTCGGACGCGGCCTGGGTGAGGAAGCGGTGCGCGATCGTCGCGGCGGCGCCGTGGCGCTGGCCCTCCATCGCGCCGAGGCCCGCTGAGACGACGGCGTACGGGTGGGCGTGCGCCGACGCGGCCACTCGGGCGGCCATGGTCGAGATGGCCAGGTCGTGGTCCGCCAGGAGGATCAGGGCGGCGTTGAGCAGGTCCGGCTGCGGAGGTTCCGGGGAGAGGCGGGCCCAGAGGCGGTCGGCGATGTCGGTGCCCGCGGGCCTGCCCAGCAGCGGCAGCGACTCGACGACGTCGGCGATCAGCGACATGGCCGTGGTGATGGCCCGGTCGAGGTCGAACCTCAACGGGTCGCCCGCGCTCGCGAGGACCACGGCCACCCGGACCCGGTCGGTCAGGGTGGCGCTCTCCGGGAGGGCCATCCAGATCTCCTGGCCCTCGGGGAACTGCACGCCCTCCGAGTCGATCCCCGTCCACAGCCAGTGCGCGACGTCCTCGAAACGCTTGGTGCTCGCGAGACCGGGGACAGAGCGGCCCCGGTAGTGGAGACGGTCCTTCTCCAGCAGGGAGATGCGGGTGCGGATGCGATCCGTCACAGCGGCCACTGCGCCGCGGGCACCAGTGCGTTGCGCCAGGGCTTCTACCTCGGCGACGTCGAACATGCTCTGGCGGTTGACCTTCTTGCTGGTCAGGAGATTGCGGCTGACGTACGAGTAGACCGTCGCCGGTTTCACTCCGAGTCGGCGCGCGGCTTGGTTCGTCGTCAACATTGATTCCATCAACGTTGACTGTACAAGACATGTTGACGGAGCCTGTCATCCATGTTGATTGATGCACCCAAAGGGCTTAAAGACGTCGTCGTCACCACGACCCTGATCGGGGACGTGAACGGTGCCGCGGGCTACTACCACTACCGCGAGCACGACGCGATCGAACTGGCCAGGACGCGGTCGTTCGAGGACGTGTGGTTCCTCTTCGCCGAGGGCCGGCTGCCGAGCCAGGACGAGGCCGCGCTTTTCACCGCACGGACCGCCGCGTTGCGACCGCTGCCGGCGACCGTCAGCGAGGTGCTGCCCGCGATCGCGCGATCTGGCTGCACGGCGCTGGCCGGGCTGCGGACCGCGCTCTCGATGCTGCCGTCGCAGCCGATGTGGGATGCGCCGATGAGCATCCGTAAGGCGGACGCTTTGAAGGTCAGCGCGATGACCCCGACCATCCTGGCGGCACTGCACCGGCTCAAGCTCGGGCTTGATCCCGTCAACCCCAGGGTTGATCTGTCCACGTCGGCGAACTGGTTGTACATGTTGACTGGACAGGACCCGTCAACGTGGGCGAGTCGTGCCGTCGAGCAGTACTTGATCGCCACGATCGACCACGGCTTCAACGCGTCGACGTTCACCGCACGCGTGGTCGCGAGCGCGGGAGCGGACGTCGTGTCGGCGGTGACGGCGGCGATCGGGACGTTCTCCGGGCCGCTGCACGGTGGCGCGCCGGACCGGGCGCTGGAGGCGCTCGACCTCATCGGGACGCCGGACAACATCGACGCCTGGGTGCTGGAGCGCATCGAGCGGGGCGACCGGATCATGGGGTTCGGACACGCCGTCTACAAGACGGAGGACCCGCGGGCGCGCCTGCTCAAGGACATCGCCCAGGAACAGCCGACCCGTCTCACCGAGTTCGCGGTCACCGTCGAGCGCCGGGTCACGGAGCTGCTGGCCGAGCTCAAGCCCGGCCGGCAGCTGTACGCGAACGTGGAGTTCTACGCCGGCGTGCTGATGGAGCAGTGCGGCATCCCACGCGAGATGTTCACGCCGACGTTCGCGTGCAGCCGGGTGGTCGGATGGTGTGCCAACGCGCTCGAACAGTCCGAGGACACGAAGATCATCCGTCCGGTCGCCCGCTACACGGGACCCGCACCGCTTATCAGGTGAGGTACCGGAGGTCGCTGCGCACTCGGGCGCGGTCGCGGTCATTGACGTCGGATGAACCGGCCAGACCGGCGG
Organism: Lentzea albidocapillata; assembly: GCF_000719115.1. Taxonomy (GTDB): domain Bacteria; phylum Actinomycetota; class Actinomycetes; order Mycobacteriales; family Pseudonocardiaceae; genus Lentzea; species Lentzea albidocapillata. The sequence continues at coordinate 569,013 of NZ_JOEA01000014.1, forward strand.
TGCGGTCGCGGTGCCGGTCGAGCCAGACGGAGAGGGCGGCTACTGCGAGGACGATCGCTGCAAGAGTCATGTCAGTAAGTTTGCGGCCAGCAATATCCCGCCAAAAGTGGCAGATCTGACGCTGTGCGCTAATATCCTGCCATGCTGCGATCGGTAGCGGTTCCCCTCATCGACGGCGTCGCGCCGTTCGAGTTCGGTCTGCTCTGCGAGGTGTTCGGCTTCGACCGGACCGACGAGGGCGTGCCGCTGGTCGACTTCCGGGTGTGCGGGGAGATCCCGAACCAGCCGGTGCCGACGAGCATCCGCGGCGTGAGCATCACGCCGGAACACGGGTTCGACGCGCTGCAGAGCGTCGACCTCGTCGCACTGCCCGCCGCACGCGTCCGCGACGAATACCCGGAGAAGCTGGTCAAGGCGCTCCGCGAGACCGGCGCGACGCTGCTCAGCGTGTGCAGCGGGGCGTTCATCCTCGGCGCGGCCGGGCTGCTCGACGACCGGCACTGCACCACGCACTGGCGCGAGGCGCGGCAGTTCCAGGAGCGGTTCCCGAAGGCGCGGCTCGACGCCGACGTGCTGTTCGTGGACGACGGGAACATCATCACCAGCGCCGGCACGGCGGCGGGCATCGACGCCTGCCTGCACCTGGTCCGGCGGGAACTCGGCACCAAGATCGCCAACACGATCGCGCGCCGGATGGTCGTGGCGCCGCAGCGCGACGGCGGGCAGCGGCAGTTCGTGGAGCTCCCGATCCCGGAGTGCAGCTCGGACAGCCTCGAACCGGTGCTGGAGCACGTGCTCGACACGATCGCGGACAACCACACGGTGGCGACGATGGCGAAGCTCGCCGTCATGTCCGAGCGGACTTTCGCGCGCAGGTTCGCCGCGGAGACCGGCACCACTCCGAACAAGTGGCTGTCACTCCAACGGGTACTTCACGCGCGCAGGCTGCTGGAAGAGACCGACCTGGACGTCGACACGGTCGCGACCAGGTCAGGCTTCGGGACAGCCGCCCTCCTGCGGCACCACTTCCATCGGGTCGTCGGCATCGCACCGAGCGATTACCGCCGCACATTCTCCTGTCGTTAGGCGCGTGAAGATCTTCTCGGAGATCGACCCCAGCGCCTCGACCTCGGCCTCGGTGAGCAGGTCGAACACCAGCCTGTGCACCGTCTCGGCGTGCGCCGGCGCGGCCTCCTCGATCGCGGACCGGCCCTGGTCCGTCAGCACGACGAACGACCCGCGCCCGTCGCTGCTGCAGTTCTCCCTGCGCACCAGGCCGCGCTTCTCCATCCGTGCGACGTGATGCGAGATGCGGCTCTTCTCCCAGTGCAAGGACCGTGCAAGCTCCAACACGCGCACGCGTTCATCACGCGTGTCGGTGAGCTGCACCAGCACGGCGAAGTCAGCCATCGAGATGTCCGAGTCGACCGACATTTGCCTGCTCAGATGCGCATTGAGCTCCCCCTGCATGCGGACGTAGGCACGCCACGCCCGCTGCTGCTCAGGTTCCAACCATCGTGTCACCGCTTCAGCATACGGGAATAGTTGACACATCACCCACGTTCGGGCAAGGTGAGTGACAGTTCAACCAAATCGAGCAACCGAAGGACTTGACACCATGACCACCGCCACGAACCTCACCGAACTGACCGGCGACTACGTCATCGACGCCTCGCACTCCCGCATCGGCTTCGTCGCGCGCCACGCGATGGTCACCAAGGTTCGCGGTGCGTTCAACGAGTTCGACGGCAAGATCTCCATCGATGGTGACAAGCCGGAGAACACCACCGCCGAGGTGACCGTGAAGGTCGCCACCATCGACACCCGCAACGCTCAGCGCGACGGCCACCTGACGACGAACGACTTCCTCGCCGTCGAGGAGTACCCGGAGATCAAGTTCGTCTCGACCTCCGCGAAGCAGGTCGACGACGACAACTTCGAGATCACCGGTGACCTCACCATCAAGGACGTCACCAAGAGCATCACCATCCCGTTCGCCTTCGAGGGCGTGGCCGTCGACCCGTTCGGCAACACCCGCGTCGGCTTCGAGGGCTCGCACGCCATCAACCGCAAGGACTACGGCGTCACCTGGAACGCCGCCCTGGAGACCGGTGGCGTGCTGGTGAGCGAGAAGATCGTCCTCGAGTTCGAGATCTCCGCGATCAAGCAGGCCTGACGACGGCCACCGGGCACGGGGCGTGGTAGATCTGGGCCTGCTAGGTAGATCCGAGCAGTATCCGGCGTATCCGCCACGCCCCCGCGACCCGATCGTCACAGTGAGCCGTGCACTGTTGGCCCCCTCAGGTCAGCGTCTTTGGGGCTACCGTGACTTCCATGGCGACGCGTGTGTTCCTCGTCGACGACCACGAGATCGTCCGCCGCGGCATAGCGGACCTGCTCGGCGAGGAGTCCGATCTCGAGGTGGTCGGTGATGCGGCATCGGTCACGGAGGCCCTGGCCAAGGTGCCGGGCGCGCAGGCCGACGTGGCGGTGCTCGACATCAGACTCCCCGACGGCAACGGCATCGAGCTGTGCCGCGAACTGCGCAGCCGCATCCCCGGCCTGCAGTGCCTGATGCTGACGAGCTTCGCGGACGACGAGGCCCTGTTCGACGCGATCATGGCGGGCGCCTCCGGCTTCGTGCTGAAGCAGATCCTCGGCGCGGACCTGGTCAACGCCGTCCGCACCGTCGCGGCAGGACAGTCCCTCCTGGACGCCCGCACGACTTCCGCGCTGCTCAACCGGATCCGCCGCGAGCGCGAGGAGGGCGACCCGCTGCGCATGCTCAGCGAGCAGGAGCGCACGGTGCTCGACCTGATCGGCGAGGGGCTGACCAACCGCCAGATCGCCGAGCGCATGTTCCTCGCCGAGAAGACCGTCAAGAACTACGTCTCGCACCTGCTGGCGAAGCTGGGCATGCAACGCCGCACGCAGGCCGCCGTGTTCGCGTCCCAGTTCCGCAAGGACGGCGACAAGCTCCGCTAGCCGAGCGGAACGCGCCACACCACGCACGCCCCGCCGCCCTCCGGCACCGTCACCGCCAGCGACCCGCTGAACTTCGATGCGCGGTGTGCGAGGTTGCGCAGACCGCTACGCGGGGCGTCCGCCGAGATGCCCACGCCGTTGTCCTGCACGGTGATCACGACGTCCTCACCGGCGTCGACGAGCACCGTCAGTTCGGTCGCGGAGGCGTGCCGCACGCAGTTCGTGACGGCCTCCCGCACGACGGCCTCGACGTGCTCGGCGAGTTCGGGCGGCACCGAGTTGTCCACGGTGCCGGACATGCGGATGGACGGCTTGAGGTGCGTCGACTCGGTCAGGCCAGCGACGAGGTCGAGCAGGCGGCGGCGCAGCGACGTGTTGTCGTTCGAGTGCAGGTCGAAGATGGACGTGCGGATCTCGCGGACCGTCTCGTCGAGCTGCTCGACGGCGGTCCGCAGGCGGGTGGCCACCTCGGGCTCGGTAATGCGGCGCAGGGTGGCCTGCAGGGTGAGGCCGGTGACGAACAGGCGCTGGATGACGTGGTCGTGCAGGTCGCGGGCGATGCGGTCGCGGTCTTCCAGCACGTCCAGCAGGCGTTGCGAGCGTTGCTGCTCGGCGAACTCCAGGGCGACGGCCGCCTGGTCGGCGAACGAGGCGAGCATCGGGACCTGGTCGGGCAGGAAACGGGTGCCGCCGCCGCGGCGCAGCACGACCAGCGCGCCGGTCACGCCGATCTCGGATCGCAGCGGGACGGCCAGGGCCGGGCCGAACTCCGAGCCCAGGTCGTTCACCAGGAGCGGGACGCCGGAGCGGATCACCTCGTCGACGACGTGGTCGGCGGCGGCGAAGTCGCCGATCTGCACTCCCGCGCTCGCGGCGACGGAGAGCGGGGTGTGCAGGCCGTCGCCGAGGACGACCAGGGCCGAGTCGGCGCCGGCGAGTTCGACGGTGCGCTGGGTGATGAGGCGCAGCGCGTACTCGCCGGAGGCGCCGCCCAGCAGTTCGGAGTTGACCTCGCCGATCGCCTCCAGCCACCGCTCGCGCGTGCGGGAGCGTTCGAACAGGCGGGCGTTCTCGATCGCGATGCCCGCGGCGGCGGCCAGGGCCAGCAGGACGGTCTCGTCGTCGGCGGTGAACTCGGCGGCATCGATCTTCTCGGTCATGTAGAGGTTGCCGAACACCTCGTCGCGCACGCGCACGGGCACGCCCAGGAAGCTGTGCATCGGCGGGTGGTTGGGCGGGAAGCCGACCGACGTCTCGTGTTGTGCGAGGTCGCGCAGGCGCAGCGGCGTCGGGTCCTTGATGAGCAGCCCGAGCAGGCCCTTGCCCTCGGGCAGGTGACCCATGGACCTGCGGGTCACCGCGTCCACGCCGACGTGGAGGAACTCCGAGAGGTCGTCACGGGTGCCGAGCACGCCCAGAGCGCCGTAGCGGGCGCCGACCAGGTCCACGGCCGCCTGGACGATGCGCAGCAGGGTCGGTTCGAGTTCCAGACCGGACGCCACGGCGAGCATCGCGTCCAGCAGTTCCTGCATGTGGTCGCGGGTGGTCACGATCTCGTCCATGCGGTCCCGGACCTCGTCGAGCAGCTCGTCGAGGTCGCGGCGACCAGGCACGTCAGGCACGCCGCCTAGATTCGCACATTTCGACCAACTCATGGCCCTGGGAAGTGGGGACCTTCGACCGTGGCTCGGCCGTCGCTCCGGCCGGAGAGTGTGCCCATGACCGTCACCGTGCCCGGCTCACTCGGCCTCGCGAGTGAGGACGTGCGCGGCGTCCTCTCCCTCGCCAGAGCCTCCGCTCCCGACGTGCGGTTCGAGGTACGTCCCGAGCAGATCGAGCTGCACACCCCTGGGCCGCACAGCCGGGAGACGCGACTGGCCTGCGGGGCGGCGCTGCTCAACGCACGGCTGGCACTGCAGGGACACGGCATCCGTCCACTGGTGACGCTGCTGCCCGGCCAGAGCGCGCACGACGCGGCGGCGGCCATCAGGCTCGGCGGCTATCAGGAACCGAGTCCGGACGTGCTGGCGTTGCTGCGGTCGCTGCGCGCGAACCGTCGCACGTGGACGACGTTCCCCGAACCCGCCGCCTGGCGCGGGTTGCTCTCGCGGGCGGCCGAAGTGGAGCGGGCCTGGCTGCACCTGCGCAGCCGCACCGAGCTGGTGCTGTGCACGTTCACCCAGGGTGCCGCGGCCGAAATCCGTGCGGGGCAGGCGATGCAGCGCGTCGTGCTGGCCGCGGGAACGGCAGGGTTCGCCGTCTCCCCCGCCCACGACCCGGTGAGCCTGTCCGCGTTGCGCGCGGACCTGCGGCCCTGCCTGGGCAACACGCTGGTACCCCAGATCGTGCTGCAACTGGGCGCCTAACGCGCCATCACCGCCTTCCACAGCAGCCGAGCCAGCTCCGGGTGGCAGATGTCGTTGTGAGCGCCCGCGATCCCGTCGATCCGGCGGATCACGGACGTGCAGTCGACGTTGTGCACCTGCCCGCGCTGAAGCTCGCCGGGAGAGCCGATGTTGTGGCCGTGCGCGTAGGTGCCCTGCACGCCGTGCGAGCCGAGGCCGCCGTACTTCGGGTACTCGTCCAGGTCGACCTGCCGGCCCGATCGCGCGGCCAGCGGGTAGAAACGGCCGATGGCGTAGTCGTTCGACGACGTGGTGACGATGATCGGGCCTGGCACGCGGCCGAGCACGCCGCGGAAGTAGCCGGAGCCGGGTTCGCCGGGCAGCCGTTCCGCGAACGACCACAGCGACATCGCGCCCTGCACCAGGGTCAGTGTCGCGGCGGGCACCACGTTCGCCATCGCCGTGGCGGTGATGCAGCCGAAGCTGTGGCCCATCAGGTGGATGCGCGCGTCCGGCGCGGCCTGGGCGACGTCACGGGCGATCCTGGCCGCACCGCTCTCGCCGAACACCTTGGCGCGCCGCTTCATCTTCCAGAACGTCAGGATCCGCAACGGCGACAGGATGCCGCCCAGGGCCGGATCCTCCAGGCATGCCCGGTAGAGCTGCTCGGCGTCGAACGCCATCCCGTCCTCGCCCGGCAGGTCCGGAACCGAGCTCTCCAGGTAGTCGTAGGCCTGTTTGACCGTGGGCGACATCCGGCACGGGTGCTGCCGCGCGGCCTGGACGATCGTGCGCACGGCGGCCGTGCGTCCGGCACCACCGCCGAGACGGCCGGCCTGTGCCTTGATGAACTCGTCCGACCGCACGTCCTCGTCGCCCCACGCCTTCGACGGCCAGTGCAGACCGACGAGCAGGGACTTGAAACCGCCCGGAAGCCGGTGTGCCGCTTCACGTTCGGCACGGCAGCCGGCCATCGTCGCGACCCACCGCCCGTACTGCTCACGGGCGGCCGGCACGTCGCCGTTCCACCCGTGGATGAAGAAGAAGACGTCGGTGACACCTTGGCGGGCGTCGTACAGCACGTCCGCGCTGTCCCGCCCCCGCTCGTTACCTGTCTCGTCGAAGCAGACGAGGTGATAGCTGATGTCGTGACCTGGCACGGATTCTCGGGACATCGCGGATCACCACCACACAGAACGCGCCCAACTGTTGTCCGTTTAATCGGAATCGGGGCGGCTCATGTTTACCCCCACCGATCAGGAAAACCCGTTCGGACCAGGGGATTCACCCCGATTGCGCCGGTAGTGTCGGGCCGCGCGGACCCTGTTGCCGCACGACGGCGAGCACCATTCCCGACGTGGGTGGTCCTTCACGAAGTACAGCACGCAGCCCGGCGCATAACAGGCGCGCAACAGAACCCGGCGCTCGCCGGTGAACAGGTCCACTGCCTCCGTGGCGATCGAGGCGCGCTCACGATCCGCGAGTGATCCGTCGCTTTCGTTGTGCCGCAACAGTTCTCCGTCGCGCACGGCCAGCTGCGGCCACCGCTGCGCACTGCGCGCCGCACGGTTGACCTCAGCCACGGCCCGCTCCAGATCACGATCCCGCGCGACCGGACGCGTGTCCTCGGTCAGCACGCCCGCGAGGTCGCGCAGTGCCTGCCGCAACGAGCGGAACGCGCCGAGATCGGCCTGGCTCGCCGGAACGCCCAGGAAGTCGCGGAGTCCACCGACAGTCGTCAGGTCGTCGTGGACCTGTGACCGATTGGCCCAGATGGTGTTCATCAGCAGGACCGGACGGGGCTCGTCGGGCGTCAGCACGCCTAACGGTAACACAGGCTTGCATCCGTTAGGTTCTCGTTCTAACGTTTGCAACGTCGCCCAACCGTTGGAAGGACCATCGTGAAACCTCCGTTCGACGCCGAGACCGCCCGCCGCAAGGTGCAGGCCGCCCAGGACGCCTGGAACACCAAGGATCCGGTGCGCGTGGCCGGCGCTTACACACCGGATTCTGTGTGGCGCAACAGGTCCGAATTCGTCCACGGCACCGACGAGATCGTGGCGTTCCTGACGAAGAAGTGGGAGCGCGAGCACGAGTACGTGCTGCGCAAGTCGTTGTGGGCGTTCGGCGACGACCGCATCGCCGTGCGCTTCCAGTACGAGTGGCACGACGACGAGGGCCAGTGGTGGCGCAGCTACGGCAACGAGAACTGGGAGTTCGCCGAGTCCGGCCTGATGCGTCGGCGCGAGGCGAGCATCAACGACGTGAAGATCGCCGAGTCCGAGCGCCGCATCGACCCGAACTCGACCTACGAGATCCCGGCGGAGTGACGGCCGTGCACGTCAAGGCGTTGTGGCGGTTCCCGGTGAAGTCACTGGGCGGCGAAGAACTCCAGCAGGCGAAGTTCACGTCCGACGGCGTGGAGGGCGACCGGCTGGTGCACGTGCAGGGCCCGCGCGGCGTGCTGACCGGGCGCACCCGGTACGGCCTGCTCACGATCCCCGCGACCACCGGCCCGGACGGTCCGTTGGTGGACGGACATCCCTGGGACAGCTGGCAAGCTCACGAGAGGGTGCTGCCGTTCGGCGGCAGGCTGACCCGTTACACCGGCCCGGAGCGGTTCGACGTGCTGAACGTCCTGGTGGCAACGGACGGCCAGGTCGAGGCCGCGGGCGTCGACGTGCGGCGGCTGCGGCCGAACATCCTCATCGGCGGTGTCGAGGCCGGCGAGGAGGACAGCTGGCCTGGGCACGCGCTGGTGGTCGGTGATGTCGTGATCGGCATGTACCAGAAGCGCGCCCGGTGCGTGGTCACGACGATCGACCCCGACACCGGCGCGCAGGACCTGGACGTGCACCGGCGCATCCGGCACGAGTTCGGTGGCGTGCTGTGCCTGGACAGCTGGGTCATTCAGCCGGGCGTGGTCAACGTCGGAGATGCCGTTGAGCTGGTGCCGACCGACGAACTCCCCGAGCACATCGGCGGGTGGATCGTCGGCCGGCCCTACGCGGTCTAGATGTTGCGGCGGTACTGGCCGCCCACCTCGAAGAACGCCTCGGTGATCTGGCCGAGCGTGCACACACGGGCCGCGTCCATCAGCACCCCGAACACGTTCTCGTTCGTCTGCGCCACCTCACGCAGCCGCGCCAACGCCTTCTGGGCCTCGTCGCGGTGCGCGGCCTGGTACGCACGGGTGCGCTCGACCTGCGACTCCTTCTCCTCCTCGGTGGCGCGCGCGAGTTCGATCTTCACGACCTCGCGCGTGCCGTCCTCCGGCAGGAAGGTGTTGACGCCGATCAACGGCAGCGAGCCGTCGTGCTTGCGCTGTTCGTAGAGCATCGACTCGTCCTGGATGCGGCCGCGCTGGTAGCCGGTCTCCATCGCGCCGAGCACGCCGCCGCGTTCGGAGATGCGGTCGAACTCCATCAGCACGGCCTCTTCGACGAGGTCGGTCAGCTCGTCGATGACGAACGAGCCCTGCAGCGGGTTCTCGTTGGCGGAGAGGCCCCACTCCTTGTTGATGATCATCTGGATGGCCATCGCGCGACGGACGGACGACTCCGTGGGAGTGGTGATCGCCTCGTCGTAAGCGTTGGTGTGCAAGGAGTTGCAGTTGTCGTACAGCGCGCAGAGGGCCTGCAACGTCGTGCGGATGTCATTGAAGTCCATCTCCTGCGCGTGCAGCGAACGGCCCGACGTCTGCACGTGGTACTTGAACTTCTGCGAACGCTCCGCGGCGCCGTAGCGGTCGCGCATGGCCACGGCCCAGATGCGGCGCGCCACGCGGCCGATGACGCTGTATTCGGCGTCCATGCCGTTGGAGAAGAAGAACGACAGGTTCGGCGCGAAGTCGTCGATGTTCATGCCGCGCGCCAGGTACGACTCGACGTAGGTGAAGCCGTTGGCGAGCGTGAAGGCGAGCTGGCTGATGGGGTTCGCCCCGGCCTCGGCGATGTGGTAGCCAGAGATCGACACCGAGTAGAAGTTGCGGATCTGCTGCTGGATGAACCACTCCTGGATGTCCGCCATCATGCGCAGCGAGAACTCCGTGGAGAAGATGCAGGTGTTCTGGCCCTGGTCCTCCTTGAGGATGTCGGCCTGAACGGTGCCGCGGACGTTGGCCAGTGCGAACGCCCTGATCCGGTCGTGCTCCTCGGCGCTGGGCTCGCGGCCCTCCTTCTCGGTGAACACGGCGACCTGCTGGTCGATCACGGTGTTGAGGAAGTACGCGAGGATCGTCGGCGCCGGGCCGTTGATCGTCATCGACACGGACGTCGTCGGCGCGACCAGGTCGAAGCCGTCGTACAGGGCCTTCATGTCGTCGAGCGACGCGATCGAGACGCCGGAGGTGCCGATCTTGCCGTAGACGTCCGGCGGGGTGTCGGGGTCGCGGCCGTAGAGCGTCACCGAGTCGAACGCCGTCGACAGGCGCGTGGCCGGGTTGCCCTTCGACAGGTACTTGAAGCGGCGGTTCGTGCGGAACGCGTCGCCCTCGCCCGCGAACATGCGCGCCGGGTCCTCGCCCTCGCGCTTGAACGGGAAGACCCCTGCCGTGTAGGGGAAGAAGCCCGGCAGGTTCTCCTTGCGCAGGAACCGCAGCAGCGAGCCCTCGTCGTCGTAGCGGGGCAGGCTGACCCGGCGGACCTGGTTGCCGGACAACGTCTCGCGCGTGAGCTTGGTGTGGATCTCCTTGTCCCGCACCTTGAACACGAGCTCGTCGCCGGAGTACTGCTCGACGATCGCCGGCCACGCTCCCAGCAGGTCCGCCGTCTCGCGGCCGACCTTGCGCTCGGCATCCGTTGCCAGTTCGGCGATGTCCGCGACGCCCTTGCCCGCCGCCTCCAACGCCTTCTGCGCGCCGGAGAGCTGGAGGTGCTTTCGGACCGCCTCGACCTGCTCGTCGGTCCTGCGGTGGTAGCCGCGCACCGTGTCGGAGATGTCGGACAGGTAGCGCGCACGTGAGGCGGGCACGACCGTTGAGGCGCTCGTGGACGTCTTGCCGGCAACGGCGGCGAGTGCGCCCTCTTCGGCGTGCAGGCCGTGTTCGACCAGGCCGTCGCGCAGGAACTGGTAGAGCGCCGTTACGCCGTCGTCGTTGAACGTCGCGGCGGACGTGCCGTAGACCGGCATGTCCTCCCACTTGACGCCGAACGCCTCGCGGTTGCGCACCATCTGCCGTGCGACATCCCGGCGCGCGTCCTCGGCACCGCGGCGCTCGAACTTGTTGATCGCCACGGCGTCCGCGTAGTCGAGCATGTCGATCTTCTCGAGCTGCGACGCGGCACCGAACTCCGGCGTCATCACGTACAGCGAGAAGTCGACGAACGGCACGATGGCCGCGTCACCCTGACCGATACCGGGCGTCTCGACGATGACCAGATCGGCACCGGACGCCTTGCACGCCACGATGGCCTGCTCCAGGCCGTCCGGGATCTCGCTGCCCGCACGGCGCGTGGCCATCGAACGGAAGAACACGCGGTCGCCGTCGAGGCAGTTCATCCGGATGCGGTCGCCGAGCAGTGCGCCACCACCACGCCGGCGCGTCGGGTCGACGGCGAGCACGGCGATGCGCAGCTTGTCCTGCTGGTCGAGCCGGAAGCGGCGCACCAGCTCGTCGGTGAGCGACGACTTGCCCGAGCCACCGGTGCCGGTGATGCCCAGGACCGGCACCTTGCGCGTGGTCTCGAGGGGTTCCGCGGTGCCGGCCTCAATGTGCGTGATCGCGCGCGCCAGGGCCTCGTCCGCCCCCGTCAGCAGCGCGTCGTGGCTGAACGGCTCCGTCAGCGCGTGGTCGCACTCCTCGATCATCAGGTTGATCATCCGGGCGAGGCCGAGCGTCTGCCCGTCCTGCGGCGAGAAGATCCGCGCGACCCCGCGCGAGTGCAGCAGCTCGATCTCCTCGGGGACGATGACGCCGCCACCGCCGCCGTAGACCCGGATGTGCCCGGCGCCGCGCTCGTTGAGCAGCTCGACCAGGTACGAGAAGTACTCGACGTGCCCGCCCTGGTACGCGCTGATGGCGATGCCCTGCGCGTCCTCCTGGATCGCCGCGTCGACGACCTCCGACACCGACCTGTTGTGGCCGAGGTGGATGACCTCCGCACCCTGCGACTGCAGGATCCTCCGCATGATGTTGATAGCCGCGTCGTGGCCGTCGAACAGGCTGGACGCGGTCACAAAGCGCACCGGGTTCGCCGGCTTGTGCAGAGTGGTCGCCATGAGAATAGTTTGACTTCCTACTATCGGACGTGCAACCGAGCGTGGTCCAGGTCTCTGTATCGAGCAGGAGAGAACATGGTCCCGCCGGCTGCCGGAGGTTCGCTCGCGGAGCACTTCGGCTAACGCGCAGCGCCCCACTCGTGCGCGAGGGCGGCTGCCTCTCCCCGTGAGCCGACACCCAGCTTCTCCAGGATCTTCGCCACGTGGAACTTCACCGTGGACTCGCTGATGTGCAGCTCACCGGCGATGTCGCGGTTCCGCCGGCCACGGGCGAGGCGGCCCAGCACCTCCAGCTCCCGCGCGCCCAGCACGGTCAGCGGGTCCTCGCGCGGGCTCTCCGGCGGCCCGAGCGGCACCTCGATCGTCACGGTCGCGCCCCAGCCCGGCACCGCGTCGACCTCGACCTTTCCGCCGAGCGGCCCGAGGCGTTCGGGCACCCGGCGGCGGTCGAGGCTGCCGCAGGACAGGGTGCCGGGACCGTCGTCCCGCACGGTCGCCCTCAGCACCGCGCCGATGATCTTCCAGCCGATGTGGACGCGGCCGACCCCGCCCTGGTCGTCCAGCATCGCGTGCACGGCGGACCTGACCACCGCAGCGGCCGTGGCGGAGATTTCGGTCGGCACGATCCGGTCCGCACCCTCCTCCGCGCCGGGCGTACCCAGGTCCAGGCGCACGTCGCGGCCGCGCAGCACGCGGCGCAACGATTCGGCGAGCCGTTCGAAGGCCTCGCCCGCCCGTTCCTCGGTCTGCGCCCGGTCCAGATCGGCCCTCGACCGCAGTTCGACCAGCGCGGTGACGGCGAGGTCGACGGACCGCGAGCGGGCGGCCACGTCGTCCACGCCGTGGTCACGCAGCACGCCGAGCAACGCCGTAAGCGAGGCGCCGTAGGCGTCACCGAGGTCGGAGATGGCGACGGCACGCGCCGCCGCGGCTGCCCGGGACACGGCGAGCGTCGCGGGCACCGCCTCGTTGCGCAGGCCCTCCATGTGCGCGGTCACCACGTCCCACAACGCGACCGCGGGCGCCAGCACCTCGTCGGCCACCGGGGTGTCGTCGGTGCGCAGGAGCACCAGCAACGCACTCGGTGTGGACACATCGCTCACCAGCACGATCACCGGCACGTCGGCCCCGGCCATGACCGCCCGCCCCTGCCAGGCACCCCTGTCCGGCAGCCGGGGACGCAACGTGGCGATGTCGGTGATCGTCACCGGCGCCTCGCCACGGAACTTGAACGGCGCGAACGAGCAGTTCGACAGCTCGGCCACGGCCTGGTGCGGGATGGCGCCGGCGATCGCCGCCGACAGCCGCGACAGCGTCTCGCTCAGCGGTGCCCGGATCACGTCGACGGCGGCCAGCAGGTCCATGGTTTTCAGCGTAACCCGCTCAGACGAGCACCCGACTGGCCTTTCGGCTAGGTGGGACTAGCCGAAGTGCGGGGGCGCGCAGGGGCGACCGTCGCTAGAGTTGACATGTCAACCAAACGACGAGCACCGGGAGTCAGAGATGAAGGCGATCACCTACACCACGTTCGGCGGCCCGGAAGTGCTGAGCCTGAACGAGGTCGAGGAGCCGCACGCCGGACCGGGACAGGTGCGGTTGAAAGTGGTGGCCGCGGCGGTCAACCCGCTGGACCACAAGATCCGCAACGGGTGGATGCCACCGCAGATGACGCCCCCGTTCCCGGTGACCCCCGGCGCCGAGGCGGCCGGCATCATCGACGAGGTCGGCGAGGGCGTCACCGGCGTCGCGGTGGGCGACGCGGTCCTGGGCTGGACCGTCACCGGGGCCTACGCCGAGTACGCGCTGGCCTCCGAGTTCGCCCTCAAGCCCGCGGACCTCGACTGGGACACGGCCGCCGCGCTGCCCGTGGCCGTCGAGACGTCGGTGCGCGTGCTCGACGAACTGAAGGTCGGCGAGGGCGACACGCTGCTGATCCACGGGGCCGCGGGCGTGGTCGGCGCCGTCGGCGTCCAGCTCGCGGTGGCCCGCGGCGCCACGGTCATCGGCACCGCCTCCCCCGGCAACCACGACTACCTGCGGTCGCTCGGCGCCATCCCGGTCGCTTACGGCGAGGGGCTCGCCGACCGAGTCCGCGCCGCCGCGCCCCAGGGCGTCGACGCCGTGTACGACGCCGCCGGGCAAGGCGACCTGCCGTTGTCGATCGAACTGCGCGGCGGCACCGACCGGATCGTCACCATCGCCGATCCCCAGGCCGCCGAGCTGGGCGTCACCTTCTCCGGCGGCGGTGCCCCGTTCGGCGCGCGGCTCGCCGAGTACGCCCAGCTCGTGGTGGACGGCAAGCTCGCTGTGCGAGTCGCGCGGAGCCTCCCGCTGGCCGAGGCCGCCAAGGCGCAGGATCTGGTCGCGACCGGTCACGCGCCGGGCAAGGTGGTGCTGCGCCCCGTCGGCTGAGCAGGCACGGCCGGAGCACATCGGGCGGTCGTGACCTCCCTGGCGAGTGCCGTCAGCTTCTCTGCCGCCCGCGCCCTCGGACCGCACTGCCGCAGGTGGTTCAGGGCGCGGGCGAGCAGCAGTTCGGCCTGCTGCTCGCACCACTTCCGCCCGCCGCCGACGCTCATCCCGGAGTTGGCCGCCGCCACGACCGGGAGCGTCCGGCGTCCGTGCGCGAGGTCGTCGTGGAGGGCCAGTACGTCGTCGACGTGCTTGCGCGCCAGGCCGATGTCGTCACCGAACTGCCTGAGGTGCCCGGCCTGGCTCGCGCTCGCACCGGCGGCCAGCGCGCCGAGCTCGCACGCCGCCGCCGTCAGCGAGCTGTGCTTCGCCGCCGCCACACCGAGGTGCTGGGCCAGGTCGACGTCGTCCTCCTCGTCCATGCCGATCTCCTGGACGTAACCGTCCACAACGGACATCAACGCGACGTTGAGGATCATCACCCAGGGCTTGGTGAGCCGCGCGAAGGCGAGGGAGAGGAGAGCGTCGGCCGCCGAGACGACCCTGTCCGCACCGAACGCCTCCCACGCTCCCCTGCGGATCATGAGGTCCGCGTGCAGTTGTTCGTGCAGGTGCGCGAACTCCAGCGCGAGGGCGACCCCGGCCACGTCTGCGTCACCGAACGCCTCGGCGGAGAGCAGTACGAGCGCGGCCGTCGAGAAGTCCTGCCGGGCGAGGCCGAACTCGACCACCTCGCGCGTCTCGTCCGGAAGTTCCGCCAACGCCGCCGGCAGCAACGTCCCGACCGCGGCACGGGTGCGCTCCAGCACGTGCTGCGGTGGCGCGACCAGGTCGATGCTCGTCATTGCGCTTCCTCTCAGACCCCTGGGAAAACGACGCTAAACCTGCTGGTCCGGCAACCACGTCCGATAGCCACTGACGTGTTAAACAGAGGCACGATCCAGCGATGCGGACTACGTTGATGTTGAACGGGTTGTCGTCACCATCACCCGACCGTGATCGTCGTTTTCCTGAGGGGCTGACCCATGCGCTACACCAAGCTCGCCGGCATGGACGTGTCCGAGATCTGTCTCGGCATGATGAGCTACGGAGATCCGAAGCGGGGCGGCCACCCGTGGTCGTTGCCTGAGGAGGATTCCCGGCCGTTCATCAAGGCCGCGCTCGACGCCGGCATCAACTTCTTCGACACCGCGAACATGTACTCGGCCGGTTCCTCGGAGGAGATCACCGGCGCCGCACTGCGTGACTTCGCACGGCGTGAGGAGATCGTGCTGGCCACCAAGGTGCACTACCGGATGCACGAAGGCCCCAACGGTTCCGGGCTGTCGCGGAAGTCGATCCTCGCCGAGATCGACAACTCGTTGCGCAGGCTCGGCACGGACTACGTGGACCTGTACCAGATCCACCGCTTCGACGGCACCGTCCCTCTCGAAGAGACACTCGAGGCGCTGCACGACGTCGTGAAGTCCGGCAAGGCGCGCTACATCGGTGCGTCGTCCATGTACGCGTGGCAGTTCGCCAAGGCGTTGTTCACGCAACGCGAGAACGGCTGGACGAAGTTCGTGTCGATGCAGAACCACTACAACCTCCTCTACCGCGAGGAGGAACGCGAGATGCTGCCGTTCTGCGCGGACCAGGGCATCGCCGTCATCCCGTGGAGCCCACTGGCCCGCGGCCGCCTGGTCCGCGACTGGGACGCGACGACCGCGCGCACCGAGACCGACGAGTTCGGGTCCACCCTGTACCTGGAGTCGGACCGGGCGATCGTCGACCAGGTCGCCGCCATCGCCACCGCCCGCAGCGTCTCGCGCGCACAGGTCGCGCTGGCCTGGCTACGGCGCAATCCCGTTGTCACGGCACCGATCGTCGGCATCACCAAGCCCGCGCAGCTCGACGACGCGGTGGCGGCGCTGGACTTCGAGCTGACCGACGACGAGGCGGCGCAACTGGAGTCGGGCTACCAGCCACACCGCATCGCCGGGCACTCCTGACTCCGCGAACGCGGATATACACTTCCGCCCGTGCCGAACTTGCGGATCAGCGAGGCCGCCGCGCTGCTCGGGGTCAGTGACGACACCCTGCGCCGGTGGATCGACCAGGGCCGTCTCGCGTCCGTCGTCCTGGACAACGGGCGCAAGGGCGTCAGCGGGACCGAACTCGCCGCGTTCGCGCAGAAGATGACCGACGTGGCCGAGCCCGGTGCGACCGTGGCGGCCTCGGCGCGCAACCGCATGAAGGGCATCGTCACCCGCGTCGTCAAGGACGGGGTGATGGCCCAGGTCGACATGCAGGCCGGGCCCTTCCGCGTCACGTCTCTGATGAGCCGTGAGTCCGCGGACGAGCTCGGCCTGGAGGTCGGCAGCGTCGCCGTGGCCTCGATCAAGTCGACGCACGTCGTGGTCGAGATCCCCGAGGCCTAGGGCGTGTCCCGTAAGTCTCGTCCGCGATAGTCGAACGGACTTACGGGACACGCCCTAGGCCGTTCGGAGCACGAACCCGCCTCTAACCGTCCAGCCCGGCCAGCTTCCGCGACGCCTCCGCCTCACCCCACCGGAACCCGATGCGACGCGACAACTCCACCGCCTCGGTGTAGGAGGCACGCGCCTGCGCACCCCGCCCGGCCAGCTCGTGCACGATGCCGCGGTCCAGCAGCACGCCCGCCTCGATCTGCCTGTCCCCCACCGATCGCGCGAGGCCCAGCGTCTCCTCCGCCAGCTCCAGCGCCCGGTCCAGGGAGCCGAGCTGGCGGTGGGCGTCGGCCATGTTCGCCAGCGCGTGCAGCTCGCCGGACCTGTCGCCGCACGCGCGCAACGTCGTCAGCGTCTCCTCGTAGCAGACCAGCGCGGCCGGGAGGTCGCCCAGCGCGGCGTGCACCAGACCCAGGTTGGTGCGCACGTAGGCCGCGCCCTGCGAGTCGTCCAGTTCCTCGCGCAACTTCAGCGACGCCTCCAGCGAGGTCAGTGCGGCGGGCAGGTTCCGGCGGCGCCAGTGGGTGATGCCGAGGTTGTTGAGGGTCACGGCTTCGAGCTGGCGGTCGTGCAGCTCGCGGGCCAGGGCCAGTGCCGCCGTCCAGTGCCGCTGGGCCTCACCGAACTTGAAGCCGCGCTCGCAGGCGGCGCCGAGTTCCTTCAGCACCAACGCTTCCGCGCGGAGGTCGCCCAGTGAGCGGGCGGCCTCCAGGGCGAGCGTGTTCAGCGCGCACCAGTCCGCCACCTCGGACCGGCGGCGGAAGTACCAGGACAGGCCCGCGGCGAACGCGATCGCGTCGGCCGGCGAAGCCTGGTGCGCGGCGGCGATCAGGTTGTCGCGCTCCTCGGCCAGCCAGAGGTCGGCCGGGTTGTCCGCGAGCGCTTCCAGGTAGTGCTTGTGCAGGCGTTCCAGTGCGAGTGAGCGTTCTTCGGCCGACTCCGAGGCGCGGCAGCGTTCGCGCGCGAAGAGGCGCAGCAGGTCGTGCAACGCGAACCGGCCGGGCACCGGTTCCTCGACCAGGTGCGCGCCGGCCAGTTCGGCGAGCAGGTCCTCGACGTCCGGCACGTCGGTCAGGGCCCGTGCCGCGGCGACCGCGAAGTCGGGGCCGTCGAGCAGTCCGATCAACCGGAACACCCTTGCCACGTCGGGAGATCCCAGCTCGGCGTAGCTGACCTCGAACGCCGAGCGGACCGCGACGTCACCGAGCCTCAGCTCGTCGAGGCGGTGCGCCTCGTCCGCCAGCCGCGCCGCCAGCAGCGGTGCGGTCCACTGTGGACGGGCGGCGAGCCGGGCGCCCGCGATGCGCAGGGCCAGCGGCAGTCCGCCGCACCGGCGCACGAGTTCCGCCGCGTCCGAGACCTCACCGGCGACGCCCTCCAGCAGCCGGTACGCATCCTCCAGTTGCAGCGCGCCTAGTTTCACGTACGAGGCACCGTACAGCGCGGTGAGCGGGCGTCGGGACGTGATCAGCACGGCCGAGCCGGGACCGGTCGGCAGCAGGCGGGTGATCTGGCCCGCGGTGGCGACGTTGTCCAGCACCACGAGCAGCCGGCGCGACGCGGTGAGCGAGCGGTAGCGCAGGGCCTCCTCGTCGCCGGGCCGCTCGCCGAGCGCGCGCAGGAACTGGCTCAGAATCCGGTCCGAGGCACCGTCGGAGAGGTCGGCGTAGAGCTGGCCGTCCGGGAACCTCGCCGCGATCTCGTGCGCCGCCCGCACCGCGAGCGCCGACTTGCCGACGCCCGCCTGCCCGGTGATCACACACACCGCGACCCGGTCCTGCCGCGGCGGTGCCTTGATCAGGTTCAGCTCGCGGCCGCGGCCGGCGAAGGTGACCACGTCCGGTGGCAGCTGACGGATCGCCGCCGCCCCAACGGGTTTCGCGCGCAGGAGCTCGGCCTGCAGCCGCCTCAGCGACTCCCCCGGCTCGACACCGAGCTCGTCGGTGAGCACCCGCCGGCACTCCTGGTAGGCCGCCAGCGCCTCGGCCGGACGCCCCGCGCGGTGCAGCGCGACCATCTGCTGCTCGCGCAGGCGTTCGTTCAACGGGTGTTCGCGCACCCACTCGTTCAGGTCCGCGACGATCTCGACGTGCCGGCCGAGGTCGAGCTCCGCCTCGGCGCACTCGACCCGCGCGGCCAGCCGCAGCTCCTCCAGCTGCGCGACGACTCCACGCAACAGGCCGGACGCGGCGAGATCGGCGAGGGCGGGCCCGCGCCACAACGCGAGCGCCTCGCGGTAACCGCGCGGCGTGCGTTCCCTGCGGGCGACCTCGAGCAGCTCGGCGAACCGGGTGAGGTCGAGCTCGGCCGGGTCGATCGACATCAGGTAGCCGGGCGCCCGCGAGAGCAGCCGCGAGCCGACGATCTTGCGCAGCTGGTAGACGTAGACCTGGAGGTTCTTCAGCGCCGTCTTGGGCGGCGCGTCGTCCCACAGCACGCTGATCAGCCGGTCGACCGACAGCACCCGGCCGGGCTGCGCGAGGAGCAACGCCAGCACCGCTCGTTGTTTGGGCGGCCCAAGGCTCAGCCGCGCGCCGTCGTCGGCGTAACACTCGACCGGCCCGAGCACCCGGAACTCCACAGCTCCCGATCGTAACCACCAACCACATACCGGACGCACGCGCAACGAGTTCAACGGAAACTCGTCCTGCGCTGAAACGACCCACCTGCTCACGGGTTAGGAGGGTCGCCTGGCGAGGGGGCCTGCGGGGTACGCCGGGCCTGCGCGTGGACCTCGACGTTCGTCCTGTGCACGACCGGATCCCAGATCTCCTCGAACGGCGCCATGAGCGACTGCCCGCTGCCGGTGCGGCGGGCCCGCACGGCGTACCAGGTGAATCCGGCCAGGGTGAGCGGCACGCTCCCCAACGCGGCCACGCCGAACAGGAGGTCCATGTGCCCGACTGTACAGTGACACGACGTTTCCAGAAACGATGTGTTACTGAATGGGCGAGTGATGATCAGGCTGACACGGGCCGAACAGCAGGTACGGACCCATGAGCACCTGCTGCGCGCCGGCCACGAGGTGTTCCTGCGCCGAGGTTTCCTCGGGGCGACGGTCGAGGAGATCGCCGCCGAGGCCGGCTACACCCGCGGCGCGGTCTACAAGCACTTCGGCGGCAAGGAAGGACTCTGGCTGGCGATCGTCGAGGCTGACGCGGGAACCCATCTGCAGGGCCTGCGCAGCGCACTCAAACAAGCAGCCTGCCGCGACGACGTGATCGCGATTCTCAGCGGCGTGACGGACGAAGAGGCTGCGAAGTGGACCACGGTCGCCGCCGAGGTGCTCGCCGCGACGGCGCAGCAGCCCGAGATCGCGGCTCAGATCGCCGCCCTCCAGCAACGTCACGACGACCAGGTCGTCGCCCTGCTGGCCGAGCACCTGCAGCGCCTGGGACTTGAACCCACGATGCCGTTGCCACAACTCGTCGTCATGATCGGAGCACTGGGAATCGGACTGGCCCTGCGGCAGGTGGTCGTCAAGGGCGCGGACTCGCGCGCCGTCCTCGTTCACGTGCTGGAGGCAATGCTCCCCACTACTTGACAGCAGACGTCAAGTACTTGCTATCGTCTGTCAAGTGGCGACCACCTCGGAACACGTGGACCTGCGCGACGACCTGATCCGGCTCGTCACGAGCCGGCTGCTCGACCCGCTGGAAATCCTTATGCCGCAGGCCGATCTAGCCGGCCTGCGGTCCTCCGTGGGGGCCGACGCCGAGATGTGGGCGGCCCAGCTGCTCGGGCCCGACGACGCTCTCGCCCGGCAGGTGGCCATCCGCCTGATGTCCGTGCTCTACCCCGGCGACACCCCGTTCGACCCGCCCGAGAGCTGGTGGGCGACACCGCTGGGCCGCGTCGCCGCACGCCGCGCCGGCCATCCGAGCAGGGACCACGTCTCCCTCGGCGTAGCCGGGGCGATGCTCGGCATCACCCGCCAGGGCGTGCACGACCTCGTGAACCGCAACAAGTTGCTGCGCCACCCCGACGGCGGCGTCACCGTCGACTCGATCCGCGCCCGTCTCGGCCTGAGGAGAGAACAGTGAAGCTCGCGGCGACCGACTTCGGCGGCGACGGACAGCCGTTCCTGCTGCTGCACGGCCTGGGTGGCGACCGGTCCGTCTGGCAGGCGCTCGCACCGCGACTGGACGGGCGCGCGGTGGCGGTCGACCTGCGTGGGCACGGCGAATCCGGTGACGGCCCGTGGGACTGGGAGGCGGTGCTCGACGACCTGGACGACACCGCTGTCCACTTCGGACTGGAAGATCCCGTCGTCGTCGGACATTCGCTGGGCGGCATCCTTGCGGGCATGTGGACGTTGCGGCATCCGTCGTGCCCGGCGGCGGTGAGTCTGGACGGACATCGTTCCGCCACCACGGATCCGGCGAACTACGCGGGACTTGCCGAGGACGCGGTGACCGAGGGCCTGGCGCGGCTGAACGCGATGTTCACCGCCCAGCTGGAGATGGTCGCGCGGCCGGACCGCTCGATCACGTCGGTCCTGCGGACGTCACCCGAGTTCCTGGACGCCCTGCCGATCTTCGTGAAGGTGGCGGGCCCGTTCCTGCTGGTGCTCGCCACCCGCAACCTGCCGGTGCCGCCCGATCTCCTGCCGTTGATGGACGCCCACCGCGCGGGACTGCGCCGCGACCTGCCCCCGAACGTGCGGGTGCACGAGATCGACGCGACGCACGGCATGGTGTCCGAACGACCGGCAGAGATCGCCGAGATCGTGAATCACTTCGTGAGCAACCGCTTCAACGCCTGACGGGCCCGGCGCGGCGCCGCGCTGTCGTGCTCCAGCTGCAGGAAGTGGTTGAGCGCCAGCATGACCCCGAGGATCTCGTAGATCAGCTGCTCGACGTCCGTGTCCGGCTTCAGTTCTCCGTCGCTCACCGCACGCCGGATGTGGATCCGCAGATCCCTGCGCCACAACGCGTTCATGCCGGCCAGCGCGTCCCGCACCCGCCCGCTGCGCCCGTCGAACTCGGCCGTGGCGGCGGTGAAGAAGCATCCGCCGGGCAGCACCTCGCGTTCGAGGTAGGACACCCAGGCCTCGCAGACGTCGATCAGGCGCGGCAGCCCGGACGGCATCTGCTTCACCTTGCGCGGCACCTCCCGCAGGAAGACCTCCGCGGCCTGGTCGACCACCGCGAGTTGCAGGGCCTCCTTGGTGCCGAAGTGCCCGAGCAGCCCGGCCTTGCTCATCCCCAGCTCCGCCGCCAACCGGCCGATCGTCAGCCCTTCGAGCCCCTCCGCGGAGGCGATGGCGAGGCTCCGGTCGAGGATGCGCTGCCGTGTCTCCAGGGTGTCGGCGACAGATCTGCGCGGGCTCATCTTTGTAGTTTACGTCTCTTTAGCTACCGACCGATCGGTTGCTATATTCGCCGGGTCGCCCTGGCCGAAGGAGAGTTCACCTTGTCCGGATCCCGTGTCGTCGCGCTCGGCCACCACCAGCCCGAACGAGTGCTGACCAACGCCGACCTGGAAAAGATGGTGGACACCAACGACGAGTGGATCCGCCAGCGCACCGGCATCTCCACCCGCCGCATCGCGGCTCCGACGGAAACCGTGGCCGACATGGCCTCCGAAGCGGGCGCGAAGGCACTGGCCGCCTCCGGCCTGGCCCCGTCCGACATCGGCCAGGTCATCGTCGCGACCTGCTCGGCCATCGACCGCAGCCCCTCGACCGCGGCCAGGGTGGCAGCGCGCCTGTCGATCCCCTCTGCGGTCGTCTTCGACCTGAACAACGCCTGCGCCGGCTTCTGCACAGCCCTCGCCACGGCCGACCACACCATCCGGGCCGGTGCCGCCCAGCACGCCCTGGTGATCGGCGCCGAGAAGATGTCCGACCTCGTCGACTGGACCGACCGCTCCTCCTGCATCCTGCTCGGCGACGGCGCCGGAGCGGCCGTGGTCAGCGCCTCCCCGGAAGCCCAGATCGGCCCGGCCACCTGGGGCTCGGACCCGACGCGCGCCAACGCCGTCCGCCTCGTCGACGACTGGCAGCCGCGCTTCGCACAGGAAGGCCAGGCCGTCTTCCGCTGGGCCACCAGCGAACTCCCCGCCATCGCCGCACAGGCCTGCGCACGAGCAGGCATCGAGGTCACCGACCTCGCCGCCGTCGTCACGCACCAGGCCAACCTGCGGATCATCGAGGCGATGACGAAGCGACTCGGCCTGCGGGACGACGTGGTGATCG
This sequence comes from Lentzea albidocapillata, assembly GCF_000719115.1. Taxonomy (GTDB): domain Bacteria; phylum Actinomycetota; class Actinomycetes; order Mycobacteriales; family Pseudonocardiaceae; genus Lentzea; species Lentzea albidocapillata. The sequence goes on from NZ_JOEA01000014.1 coordinate 591,641, forward strand.
CGCGCGACGTCGTGGAGTCCGGCAACACCTCCGCCGCCTCGGTACCTCTGGCTTTGTCCAAGATGGCCGAGCGCGGGGAACTTCCGTCCGGCCGGCCCGTCCTGCTGTTCGCCTTCGGTGGCGGGCTGTCGTGGGCGGGCCAGGTGATCACCGCCCCGTAGGGCCGAGCTTGTGTCGCGCGGCAGGCGAAGGCGGCGATGACCGGCACCGGCCCGGTACTGCCTGAGGGACCACCCTCGCAAGGTGACGTGACCGCATCGGCGACCACCCCGCTGGAACGTGACATGCCCCAGAAATAGGCCGGTGTGGCGACTCGGGAGCCCTCCGAGCCGCCACACCGTTGGTGACGCGCGAGAGGAAGGTTCAGGCTGCCGGCGCGGGAACGAGCGCATCGCCGCGTGACGTCATCGGTCCGCCACCTGGCCACGCGGGCGACGTCGGAGTTCGCCGTTCCCGCTTGCCCTGTACCGGCAACCTGAAATCCTCCACTACCTGGTTAGGGCCTCGCGCGTCCTCCGCCCACTCGCACCATCTCCGGCCTCGATCGCGAATGCCTCCGCCGCTGCAATGGCGGCGACATCGACGACGAGACGGACGGGGGAACGGATGATGCGTGGGCGGCGACCGGTTCGGGAACAGGGATCATGGTGGTCGGGAGGACTTCCGGTGCCTCGGCCGCAGCGGGCTCCGGTTGCGTCCACACTGGAACGTTCGTCTCGACCGTGTTCTGCCGGAAGAGTTCCGGGGTCTCGGTGATGATCTTGCCCGGCGATTCCAGGCCCACGATGCCGACGAGCTTGCCGTTGGCGATGAAACCGGTGAGTCCGTTCACGTCGGTGGTGTCGGTGCCCAAGACGGGCAGGCCCGCGCCCTGCACGCGCATGCCGTACTGCTCGGTCCAGAAACGCGGGACCGGGGTGTAGGTCTTGGCGTGGTTGCGGCCCACCAGGAGGTTCTCGGCCGCGGCGCGGCCTCCCTCGACGGCGTTGAGCCAGTGCTCGACCCTGCGCACGACGCCGTTGAAGCGCATGTTGGGCCAGCGGGCCACGTCACCGCAGGCGACGAGGTTCTCGGCGCCGACCACGTGGTTCGTGGAGTCGCACAGCACGCCGTCGGAGATGTCGAGGCCGGAGCCGCGCAGCCAGTCGACGGCCGGGGAGGCGCCGACGGCCAGCACGACGCACGAGGCGAAGAAGACCTGGCCGTCCGAAAGGTGAATGCCGATGCCGCCCGGCTGGCGCACCCAGTGCTTGATGCCGACGCCGGTGGCCAGGCGCACGCCGTGCTCGACGTGCGCCTCGGTGATCTTCTTGCCGATGTCGTCACCGACAACACCGCCCAGCAACGCGGGCGAGCGCACGATCAGGGCGACGTCGCGGCCCATGTGACGGATCGAACACGCGAGCTCGCAGCCGATGAACCCTCCGCCGATGACGGCGACGAGGCCCTGCGACTGACGGATGTTCCTGCGGATCGCGACCGCGTCGTCCAGCGTCCGCAGCACGTGCACCCGCGGGTCGTGGCGCGGAGCCCCGCCCATCGCCCTGGCGTCGACGCCGGTGGCGATGATCATGCCGTCGTACTTGATCTCCTCGCCGCCGGGCACCCAGACGGACTGCTTCTGGGGGTCCAGGTGCAGTGCCGGGGAGTTCAGCCGCCACTCGGCGTCGAGGTCACCCGAGAACGACAGCAACGAGTCGTCCGGGGTCCACTCACCGGTGATGATCTGCTTCGACAGGCATGGGCGGTGGTACGGGAGGTGCCGCTCGGCGGACAGGATGGTGATCTGCCCGTCGAAACCCATCTCCCGCAGCCGTTCCGCGGAACGGACTCCACCGAGTCCACCGCCGACGACCACGATCCGTTCGCTCACTTCACTCGCTCCCTGATCTCGATCGCGCGCATCGGGCACGCGCGGGCTGCCGACCTGGCCTGAGCGAAGTGCTCCTCGGGCGGGCGTCGGTTGTAGGTCAGGCGGTTGTCTTCGATCAACTGGAAAACATCCGGGGCCTCCGCCTGGCAGGTGCCGTAGCGGTGGCACTTCTCGTTGTTGACGCTCACGTCCATCGCGTCGCCCTCGCCGACACCGGGTTCCTTGCCGCGCTCCGGCTCCAGCATGCCGATCCGAATCAGCATCGCCGGCGGCATGAACCGCGCCACTGCGACGGTCACCGTGGGAACGAGGACGGTGAGGCCCGCGAGCCACAGAATCGACAGGTTGTCGTTCGCGATGGCGCCGAACCAGGAGTGCACCACGGTCAGTGTCACCGCGACGTACGCGATCTGGTGCAGCCGCAGCCACTTCCGGTAGAAGAGGCGGTGGCGCAGGCTCGCGGTGATGGCGATGGCCACCATCATCTCCAGTCCGAGGATACCGAGACCGTGGCGGAAGAGTCCGCCGTCGACAATCGGTATCACGAGCCTCACGAAGTTGAACACGGGGAACTCGGGTGTGTCGAACCTCAGCAGCGTGAAGGCGACCCCGTGCAGCCCGCCGAACGCGATCGCGAGAGTAGCGAGCACCATGTGCCCGTTCTTCAGGCCTTCCCTGCCTGTGAGCTTCTCGGCCCACCCCGTCGCGATCAGGACGCCCCAGAAGAGCGTCGCGCACATCAGTACGTAAGCCAGCCTGGCGGAGATCTGGGTCATCTTCTTGATCCCCGAGTCGAACTCGGAGATCTGCGCCACCAGGAGCGGAGTCTGGCTGAACAATCGGTCCTCCGGAAATCACGGCCATGGCGAGCGTTGTCGCGGGAACCCGCCCGGTCTCGACGTGCAGGAGTGGACAGAGGCCGGGGCCGGGCGGGTGGGGAACAGGTCCGCGTTGGAGTGCCTTGGTTCCTGGCCTCACCTCCTCACCGAGTTGGGGGTTGTGCATCAGGCCTGGAGGTCACGTCGCCAGCCGTCGCGGACGGAGTGCCCGGAGAACGGCGATCGTGGTCGCGATACCCGCGAACGACACCACGAGCGCCACGAGCATCCCCGGGCCGCCCTGCGAGGTGTCGACGGATGCGCTGACGATGCCTGTCGCGGGAACCGGAAGCGCGCGACCGACGTCGCTCACCATTCCGGTACTCTCCAACAGGGTCATGTGCTTCATCACGACCGAGCTCGATATCTGCGCGAACGGCCTGATGAGGTCGTTGGCCGTGTTCGAGCGGACGACGGCGATGAACTGGAACACCTGGCCGTGTGCGGAGCGCAGCCGGTCGGCCCATCTGCGGTCGAACTCGGCGCCGGTCAGTCCTTCCAGCTCTTTCATCCAGGTCTGTTGCCCCGGCGTGGGCAGGCCGGGCAGTGGCATGCCGAAGTCCGCGGCGAGCTTGTTCGCCGCCTGGTCCAGCATCATGTGGTCGAGCATCAGCTGGCGGCCGACGACCTTCACGCGATCGCTCTGCGCGTTCGTCTGGGCCAGCTCGCCCATCGGCATCTCCCACAACCCCGCCTGCTTCACCTTGATGATCAGGTCGCGGTCGGCCTGCGAGAACGGGCCGGTGGGAGTGTCCACGGTCGGGTTGTTCTCCTGCGGCTGGGCCAGTGCGGCGGAGGGACCTCCCAGCACCAGGCACAGCGTGGCGATGACAGTGAAAAGGGCTCTGTTGTTCATCGTGGATGGTCGTCCTACTCGCTCTTGCCCGGCACACCGGGCATGCCCGCCGCGGGCGAGGCCTTCTGTCCGGTCGGGCCGGTCGCGAACCACTTGCCGCCGCTGCCCTGGCCCTTCATGTCGCCGGGCGCCTTGTCCTCGGCGAAGGTGTACTGCGGGAACCCGCCGATGGTGAGCTGCCTGGTGCGATCCGACCTGATCAGCGTGCCGAGCACCAGCGGGTCCACACCGGCTGTCATGGGCAGGACGTCCGCGGGCACGGGCCGCCACCTCACCGCACACTCGCCGTTGCAGCTGGATCTCCGCAGCTTCGGCTCGTCGTCGTCGAACCGGTACATGGTGAGTCCGTCCCCGTTCATCAGGTACCAGCCGTTCTGCGGAGACTCCACGATCGCGATCATCGACTTCGCGTCCGGCACGCTGTTCGCGGCATCTTTCTGCTCCTTCTCCGGAACCGGGCCGGCTGTCGGCGCGCAGGCGGACAGCGCCAGTGCCGCAACCGCGATGACGGCTAGGGCAGGTCGCATCAGCAGGTCCTCTCTCGGCTTTGGTACCGAGTAGTACGGACACGATCCGGCAACGGTTCACGAACTTCGTGAGGAATATTTGCCTCTCGACTTCCGCCGCTTGATGGGGCAAGGATGTCCCCCGTGGCGCGGCATAGACGTCAACGTGAGTTAGACGAACAATCACCAAGACCGGGGTCTCTCGAGGAAGAGTTGATCCGTCGGCTGTACGAGGAATTCGGGAGTGCCCTGCTGGGACACTGCATGAGGTTGACGGGCCATGATCGTCAGTGGGCCGAGGACATCGTGCAGGAAACCCTGGTAAGGGCATGGCGCAATGCCGAGAAACTCGAGCGTGACCCCGTGCTCTTGCGGTCGTGGTTGTTCACGGTGGCAAGGCGGTTGGTCATTGACGACAGACGTAAGAGAAGCGTCCGTCCGCAGGAGTTCGAACTGACCCCTTCGGACGAGTCGCCCTCGCGTGGCGAAGAGGATCGCACCCTCGCGGCGATCGTCGTGGCGGAGGCGATGAACGGTCTCTCCGAGGAACACAGGGAGGCTATTCTCGAGACATATCTGCGGGACCGCACTGTCGGTGAGGCCGCGGCTGCACTGGGTGTGCCGCCGGGAACGGTCAAGTCGAGGGTGTACTACGCGCTCCGTGCGTTGCGGCGTGCGTTGCACGATCGGGGAGAGACGCGGTGACAACGGCACCAGATCACCTCGACGTCGCCGCCTACGTACTCGGCATCCTCGATGCCGATGAGGTGGAGGCGTTCGAGAACCACCTGACCGAGTGTCGGCGGTGTGCTCTTGACCTGCGCGACTTCGCGGTGGTGCCGGACCTCATCGACGAGGCCGACGCCGGCGGGATGCTGCGCGGAACGGCTCCGGAACGCCCCGACGGCAAGTCGGTGCGGGTCATGCTCGACGCCGTCGCGGCGCGCAGGAAGCGCCGACGGTGGTTCGTCGCCCAGGGCGTCGCGGCCGCCGCCGCCGGCGTCGTGGCGGTGACCGCGGTGGTCACGACTCTGGTCGTGCGCGGTGGCAACGACGGCTCGAACCAGGCAGCGCCCCAGAACCCCGGCACCTCGACGTCGCAGACGAGGGTGGCGAACAACTCCAACGACACGTCGATGGAGGTCAGGCACCAGGACCCGAACAGCGGCGTCGGCACGAAGATCACCGCGTCCGACACCCCGTCGGGGACCGCGATGGACATCGAGGTCACCGGCATGTCCGGCCCCAGCAGGGGTTCGCTCGTCGCCGTGGGCCGCGCGGGCCGCGTGGCGCAGGTCACGTCCTGGTACGCCCCGGAACCGGTGGCAGGCGACAAGAAGACCATCAAGCTGGCCGCGAACGTGGCCATGCGGTGGCACGAGATCGCGACGTTCCGCATCGTCGACGAGAACGGGAAGACCCTGCTCGAAGTCGTTGCTTCCTGACGTTTCGCGACACCAGCCCACTGCCCCCGCGGGATCCGTGAGATCCTGTGGGGGCAGTTGTCGTTTCGCAGGGATTTTCGCAGAAGTTCGGGGAAGGCTGGCTACGTGGCGATAGGCCCGTCAGCGGTCGAGCGCTGGCTCGATCTGTCCACAGAGGAGCTGCGCGCTCAGGTCACGCGGCTCGTGTCCGCCCGGCTACCGGGTGATCACGCGGTGTGGCAGGCGATCCGGCGTCATCAGGCTCTGGTTCCGCGCATCCGCGGTGTCCTCTCCGGACTCGCGGCCACCTCGGCCGGCAGCAAGGACGAGGCCATGCAGAGGGTCTGGATCTCCGCGGCGCGCGCTGCTCTGGACCAGCCCTTCACGCCTCCGGTGAAGGCCGTGCGCAAGCCTGTGGTCGAAGAGGTTCCCGCCGAGGAACCCGAACCTGCGATCGAGCTCAGGGAACCCGAGCCCGCCCAGCAGAGGCAGCCGCACAAAGCCATTCCGTCGATGCTCTTCCAGGAGCCGAGCTAGTGCCGCGACCACACCACTAGGGAGCCAGATGGTCGTCTTCGGATCGTTCATCTCGCTGTCGGGTCTGCTGATCCTGTTGTTCCGCAACGCCCCGATGGGCGGGCTCAGCCCGGCGGTCGTCGGCTGGGTGCTGATCCCGCTCGGGCTGGTGTTCGCGGGGCTGGGTGTGCTGCGCAACCGCCGCAAGCGCGCGCAGAACGGTCCCGGCCCGGTCGGGAACCCGATCGCGCGCGCGAAGGCGTTGCCGCGGCTGTGGAAGACCTGGCGGGGCGGCAAGTACCCGGAGCTGCCGCGCAGCCAGGTCATGATGTGGGCGGTGGCGCTGCTCTACCTCGTGTCGCCGATCGACGTCCTGCCGGAGTTCCTTCCGGTGATCGGGGTGACCGACGACGCGGGTGTCCTCGTGTGGCTGCTCAGCAGTCTCTCGATGGCCTCAGGCTCGTACCTGCGCTGGGAGAAGGATCATCGCGACACGGGTCGCGGGATCGAGGCCCCGTGAGGCCTCCTCGCGCATGATCCCGGCCAGGCCGGGCGAAGCGTCCGCCACGGCGCGGAACCCGAGGCGCTCGTAGTACGGCGCGTTCCACGGCACGTCGCGGAACGCCGTCAGCGTCACAGCGCGCTCGGAGCGGGCGACGTGCTCGATCAGCGCGGCGCCGATCCCCTGGCGCGCGTGCGAGGGGTGCACGCTGACCTGGTGGACGTGCGTCGCGCCGTCGACGTCACCGACCGCGATGAACGCGACGGGCACGCCTTCCGCGCCGATGGCGACCCAGACCTCGTTCTCGGCGAGGTCCGCCAGGGCCATCGGGGCGTCGTCGGCGATCTCGGGCATCCCGATGTCGCGAAACGGTTCTCCGGAGGCGTTCTCGATCTCCTGGAGGTACGGCAGTTCGGCTGGTTGGGCGAGACGGATCAACACGTCCGCAATCCTGGTAGGTCGGACGCGAGCGGCGCACCCGAATAACGTTAAAGTCCGACCTGATGCGAACGAAGACAGTGCGCGTCCTCCTGGTCGAGGACGACGATGGCGACGCCCTCCTGGTCGAGGCGCTGCTCGAAGAAGCGAGCGCGCCTTTCATCCTGGCGCGCGCCCACACGCTCGCGGAGGCGGAAAGCCTGCTCCCCGACGCCGAGTGCGTGCTGCTCGACCTGGGACTACCCGACTCACAGGGGCTCGACGGCCTGCACCGGCTGCTGGCCAAACCGGACGCGCCGGCGATCCTGGTGCTGACCGGGCACGACGACGAACGTGAGGGCATCTCCGCGGTCGCCGCAGGCGCCGAGGACTTCCTGATCAAGGGCAAGGTCGACGGCGAACTGCTGCTGCGCGGCGTCCGGTACGCGGTCGAACGCCGCCGCGCCGACCACGCCCAGTTCCAGCTGCGCGAGGCCAAGCTCCTGGCGGCCGAACGGAGCAGGCTCGAACGCGGTCTGCTGCCTCCCGCGCTGCTGCAGAACTCGGACGTGAACCTGGAGGTCCGCTACCAGCCCGGCGGCCAGCGGATGCTGCTCGGCGGCGACTTCTACGACGCGGTCGGCCTGCCGGACGGCACCGTGCACGCGATCATCGGCGACGTCTGCGGCCACGGCCCGGACGAGGCCGCGCTGGGCGTCTGCCTGCGGATCGCGTGGCGCGCGCTGGTCCTCTCCGGGGCACCGGCGGAGAAGGTGCTGCGGACGCTCGACCAGGTGCTGGTCGCGGAACGGCACGGTGAGGGCATCTTCACCACGGCGTGCATGGTCACCGTGGCGCCGGACCGCCGCTCGGCGCGCTACTTCCTCGCCGGGCACCCCGAGCCGCTGCTGATGGTCGGCAGGCAGATCGTGGACCTGCCGCCGTCGAAGATCGGTGTGCCGCTCGGCGTGCTGCCCGACTACGCGTGGACCGGGGTGGACGTGCCGCTGCCGTCCGGCTGGTCCCTCGCCTGCTACACGGATGGACTGATCGAGGGCCGGGTACCTGACGACGTCGACCGGCTCGGTGTCGAGCGCCTCTGCGAGATCCTGGCCAGGCATCTGCGGGACGGCTCCGACTGGATGGACTCGGTCATCGCGGAGGTGACGGAGCTGAACGGCGGGCCACTTGACGACGACGTGGCCGTCCTGCTGCTGAAGGACGGCAAGTGAACCTGCCGCAAAGGCTTCCGGCGAGCAGGCTGCTGGGCGTCATCGTGGCGATCCTGCTGGCCATGACCGCGGTGGCGATCTCGTCCACGGTCGTCGCCCTCGACGCGCTGAGCGACAGGCGGGCGCAGTCGGTCGACCGGATCGAGCCCGCCGGGCGCCTCGTGAACGAACTGAACCGCTCGCTGCTGGACCAGGAGACCGGCGTGCGCGGGTTCGTCCTCACCGGCCAGGAGGACTTCCTCACGCCGTACCTCGACGGCCAGAAGGCCGAGACCGAGGCCGCCGGAAGCGTGCGCGACCTCGTCAGCGACGTCAACGGCCGGGTGAACCGCATCGAGGACCTCGCGCGGCAATGGCGTTCGGAGTACGCGGACCCGACGGTCGCCGGGATCAAGCAGACCGGCCCCGGCACCGCGGGGGACATCGAGCGCGGCAAAGTGCTGTTCGACCAGCTCCGCGCCGAGGTGTCGGCGCTGCGCACCGACATCGGCGGGCTCGCCCGGCAGGCTCGCGAGGACCTGGACGACGTGACGAACGTCGTGCTGTGGCTGGTGATCGGCATGGGCGTGCTGCTGGTTGTGGCGATCGGCGGGCTGTCGGTGTTGTTGCACCGCCTGCTGGTCGCGCCGCTGGCGAACCTCGCCGCGCACACCCGGCAGGTGGCGTCCGGCGACTTCGAGCACGAGATCGACGCGGACGGTCCACTCGAGACCGTGATGCTCGGCGAGGACGTGAACGCCATGCGCCGCCGGATCGTGCAGGAGCTCGCGTTGCTGGACCAGCGATCGGCCGAGCTGCAGAGCTCGAACGCCGAGCTGGAGCAGTTCGCCTACGTGGCCTCGCACGACCTGCAGGAACCGCTGCGCAAGGTCGCGTCGTTCTGCCAGCTGCTGCAACGGCGGTACGGCGGCCAGCTCGACGAGCGCGCCGACCAGTACATCGAGTTCGCCGTGGACGGCGCGAAACGCATGCAGGGCCTGATCAACGACCTGCTGGCGTTCTCCCGCGTCGGCCGGATCACCCGCGAACGCACCATGATCGACCTGGACGAGCTGGTCAGCCAGGTCGTCGGGAACTTCTCCGATCGCGTCGAGGAGACCGGCGCCACCATCGTCGTGGGCGAGCTGCCCTCCGTGCGAGGTGAGCCGACTCTGCTCAGCGCGGTCTTCCAGAACCTGATAAGCAATGCGCTGAAGTTCAAGGGGCCGTCGGCCCCGAGGATCACGATCGGCGCCGAACGCGACGGCGAACTGTGGAAGTTCTCCGTCCAGGACAACGGCATCGGGATCGAGCCGGAGTACAGCGAACGGATCTTCGTCATCTTCCAGCGCCTGCACCCGAAGGACGCCTATCCGGGCACCGGGATCGGCCTGGCGATGTGCCGCAAGATCGTCGAGTACCACGGTGGCACCATCTGGCTGAAGACCGATGTGGACTCCGGCACCGAGTTCGAGTTCACCCTGCCCGTCGCCGCAGAAGACCTGGTTGAGGTAACCGCATGACTGAAGCACACCTGAACGTGATCGACGTTCTGCTCGTGGAGGACGACCCGGGCGACGCGCTGATGACGCAGGAGGCGTTCGAGCACCACAAGATCCGCAACGTTCTGCACGTGGTGAAGGACGGCGTGGAGGCGCTGGAGTTCCTGCGCCGCGAGGGCCAGTACGAGGACGCGCCGCGGCCGGGCCTGATCCTGCTCGACCTCAACCTGCCCCGCAAGGACGGCCGCGAGGTGCTGAGCGAGGTGAAGAACGACCCCGAGCTGCGCTCGATCCCCGTCGTCGTGCTGACGACCTCGGAGGCCGAGGAGGACATCCTGCGCAGCTACAGCCTCTACGCCAACGCGTACGTGACCAAGCCGGTGGACTTCGACAGGTTCATCGAGGTCGTCCGCCAGATCGACGACTTCTTCGTCACCGTAGTGAAGCTGCCCCGCTGATCACGGCGGCGCTGAAGTCCAGGCAGGAACGGCAGATCCTGGCGTCCGTCCCCTCGTGGACGGGCTTGGTCTCACTGCAGAACGAGCAGTCGCCGGTCTCGCCGGTCCGGGCCTCGGCGACGCACAGGTCGCAGATCAGCGCGGCCGGTCCGGCCATCAGCTTGCCGACGTCGCCGGCGCCACGCCCGCAGAACCAGCACCGTTCGGTCCGCTTGGACTGCTCCACGATCTGATGCACGCGCTGGTGGCTGATCTGCAGCGCCTCCGCGATCTCGCGCATCGACCCACCGGCACGGTGCAGCCGCAGCACGGTGTGGTGGTAGACGGCCTTGGCGATGTCGGCCTGGTTCTGGGCGGCGGCGGACGCGGTGCCCGCCTTCCGTGCCGCCACCAGCAGTTCCTCGTCCAGAGTCATGCCGTCTACCGTAGCTAGACGCGTCTATGGTGTCTAGACGCGTCTAGGTGTCGTAGACGCTCAGTCCACGCTCCGCACGATCACAGGTTCCTCGTCGGCCTGCACGACCCACTCCTGGGGCTCGCGCGGCTCAGGAACGACCGGCGCCCAGATCCCCGACCCACCGGGACGGCGCTCCCTGCGCAACTCGAATTCCTCTCGCGTGCTCATGCACTCTGGCTACCCGCCTGAGCCGAACGTATGCCTGACAGCATCGTCGTGATGGCCGCCATGACCCGCCGGGTGGCCTCGGCCAGCACTTCGGCGGTGAGTTCGCGGTCGTACAGGTCGGAGAGGTCGACCGGAGCGCCCGCGACCACCTCGATCTTCTTGCGCGGCAGCAACCTCGGCAGGATCTTGCCCCTGGGCAGCAGGTCCTGCGTGCCCCACTCGGCGACGGGGACGACCGGCACGCGGGACTCCAGCGCCATCCGCGCGACACCGGACTTGCCCTTCATCGGCCAGTTCTCCGGATCGTCGGTGAAGGTGCCCTCGGGGAACACCATCACGCACGCGCCGTCGCGCAGCGCCTCGACAGCGGGCCTGAGCGCCTCTGAGGCCTTCACCGTGCCGCGTTCGACCGGGATGTGACCTCCGGAGCGCATGACCCAGCCGAAGACCGGCATGCGCCACAGGGAGGCCTTCGCGAGCACGCGCGGCACCCGGTTCGACATCAGCGCGAACACCACGGCCGCCACGGTGTCCGCGTTGGACAGGTGGTTGAACGCGAGGATCACGCCGCCGTTGCCCGGCACGTGCTGCTTGCCGCGCACCCTGAGCCGCACGAACAGCACGACCACGGGCCACAGGACGTCGATCGCCAGCGAGAACCAGAAGCCTCTGCCCCTGCGGGGCATCTTCCAGGTCCAGGCGGCCAGTTCGCGCGGTGTCACGCGTGGTATTCGAGCACGCCGGCGTTCGAGGTTCGGGTCAATTCGCCACGTTCGACCAGAACGTCGAGGTGCGCGGCCGTCTCACCGATGGCCAGCACCTGGTTGAACATGTCGAGATCGTCGAACCGGCGCTGGCGGCGCGTCCAGCCGATCTTGCGGGCGGTCTCGAACGCGCTGCCCGAGACAGCTCTGAGGATCTCCTCCAGGCGCTGCTCGTGGAACTGCAGCAGCTCGTCGACGCGGGCGTGCGAGCTGTCGGTCACGGGGCCGTGCGCGGGCAGCAGCTTGAGGTCCGGCAGCTGCCGGGTGAGCCGCAGCGACGTCATGTAGTCGCCCAGCGGCAGTTCGGGCCGCAGCGGCTCGAAGCCGATCGACGGCGTGATGTGCGGGAGCACGTGGTCGCCGGAGAACAGCACCTTCGCGGTGTGGTCGACGAACACGACGTGACCGCGGGTGTGGCCGGGCGTCGGGACGATCTCCAGCTCGCGGTGCTCGAGGCCGACGGTGCTGCGGACGAGCCACTCGTCGGGCTCCTCGTAGTCACGCAGCGCCTCGCCCCGGTCGACGTGGTGCATGATCTTGATCCACGTCTCGGCCAGCTCGCTCGCGCCCCACTTGCGCAGGTCGTCGACGTGCTGGTCGTCCTGGCCGTGCAGCATGTGCCGCAGCGACGGCTGTTCGCCCAGCCCCAGCCCGATCTTGCTGCCGAACGTCCTGCGCAGCGACACGGCCATCGTGAAGTGGTCTCGGTGCACGTGCGTGATGAGGAACCGCTTGATGTCCTCGAAGCCCTTGTTCAGGGTGCCCAGGGCCGCTTCGAGCTGGTCGCGCGCCTCGTCCAGCGCCCAGCCCGAGTCGACCATGACCAGGCCGTCGCCGTCCTCGATCGCGTAGACGTTGACCGCGCGCAGGCCGTCGTTCGGCAGCGGCAGCGGAATCCGGTGCACACCTGGTGCGACCTCGAACGCGCCCGGCTCACTCCACACGCTACGCCCACCTCATTGTTAGCGCTCGCAACTATCTACCGGACGGTAACACGGTATTCCGGGTGCTTGTCGATGTACTTCGCGACAAACGGGCACAGCGGGGAAATCTTGACATCCCTCGCCATGACGTCGTCCAGCGCGTACTTCGCGAGCTGGGCTCCGAGGCCCTGACCGGCGTAGGCCTCGTCGACCTCGGTGTGCACGAACGCGAGGACGCCGGCGACGTCGCGGTACTCCAGGAAGCCGGCGAGCTTGCCGTCGACGTGGACCTCGTAGCGGCTCTCGGCCTCATTGTTAGTGACCATGTCAACCATCTTGCCCCGGAAGATGGAAAATGGCGCGCATGGACGTCTACCTCCTGATCCTGGGTGACCACCTGCCCAACCCGTGCACCGGGCAGGAGGTCCCCCAGGCCGACCGGCTGCGGGCGATGGTCGAGCAGGCGGTGGTCGCCGAGGAGTCGGGGTTCACGGGCGTCGCGATCGGCGAGCACCACTTCACCCGCTACATCGTGTCCGCGCCCGAACTGCTGCTGGCGGCGGTGGCGGCGCGGACGAGCACCCTGCGGCTCTCGACCGGCGTGACGCTGCTGGCCCACCGCGACCCGGTGCTGGTGGCCGAGTCGCTGGCGACGCTGGACGTGCTGTCGAACGGGCGGGCCGAGCTCATCGTGGCGCGTGGGGTGGACCAGCAGACCGACGCGGCGTTCGGCGTGCAGCCGGGCGAGTTGCGGGCGCGGTTCGAGGAGCACCTGCGGTTGCTCCTCAAGCTGCTTCAGGAGCCGTCGGTGAGCTGGGACGGGCGGTTCCGCGGTCAGCTGAGCGACGTGACGACGACGCCGCGGCCGGTGCAGACGCCACGGCCGACGGTGTGGATCGGGTCAGGGTCGGCGGTGTCGGCGGACCTGGGCGCCGAACTGGAGATGCCACTGATGCTGCCGTCGACGTTGCGCGATCCGTCGATCTACCTCGAAGTGGTCCAGCGGTACCGCGAGCGCTTCCCCGCCGGACGCGTCGGCGTGCCCAGTCACGTCTTCGTGGCGCGGGAGGACGCGCGGGAGCGCTGGCGGCCGCACCTCGCCGAGTACGCGCGGTTCGCGGACCCGTGGCGGGGGAACGGCGACATCGACGCCGACGCGATCATGGACGGTGCGGCGGTGTGCGGGACGCCGGAGGAGGTGGCGGCACGGCTGAACGCGCTGGCGGAGCACCTGTCGATCGACACGCACCTGGTGATGGTGGACATCGGCGGCATGCCGCACGAATCGGTCGTCGAGACGATCCGCCTCTTCGGCGCCGAGGTGCTTCCGAAACTTGTTTAACGCAAGCGCCGCAACGGGTTAACACTCGGCGAGCAGAATGAACGGTGTGGGCATCACCGTCATCGGCATCACGCATCCTGGGCAGGCCGGGGCACTCCCCGGCGGCACGAACGTGCTGGTGCTGGCCGACGACGGCACGTACGCCGACGAGTTCCTCGACACCGACTTCGGTGCGCACCAGCTGGTGGTGCGCGCTCACGGGCGTGGGTCAGCGTTCTTCGGGGTGGCGGACAAAGCCCGTGAGTTGGGAGCGGAGCGGATCCTCTTCGGTGGCACGTACGACATCGCCGCCTCTCTGGCCACCGGAGAGGACCCCGTGCTCGTCCTCGGCGTGCGCCCGCCGGGCGGCCCGATCGCGTTCAACGCGGCGTTCGGCGAGTGGCTGGCCCGCTGGCCGAGGCCCGCGAGCGCCTATCGCGGCGACGTGGACCACTGGCTGGCCGAGAACGCGTTGCGCGAAGGCCTCCGGGTGGAACTGGTTTCATGGCCGATGGAACCGATCGTCCCCATGCGACGGAAGTTGACGGCCTAGTCATCCGAAGGCTGAAGACACTGTGCCATCGGTGAAATATCGTTCTTCTCGCAACCGCGCGATAGTGCGCACGCACCGCAGTTGAGGGGTTTCTCAGCGTGTCCGCCTGGGGGTTGGGGCACGCTGATTCAGGGTTCATCTCAGGGGAGAACCTGACCCTGCAGTGCGGTGCCTTCGCGGAAGATGGTGCGCACAAGAGAGCCACAGAGGGGAACAGACGAGTGAGCGCGTCCGATGGAGTCGCGGCCAGAGCCGTCGACGTTTGGAAGTCTTATGGGTCCGGCGACGCTGCCGTGACCGCGCTCGCGGGGGTGAGCGTCGACCTGGACAAGTCCAGGTTCACCGCGATCATGGGCCCGTCGGGGTCGGGCAAGTCGACGTTGATGCACTGCCTCGCAGGGCTCGACGACGTCACCAGCGGTGAGGTGTGGGTCGGTGACACGTTGGTCACCGGGTTGAAGGACCGCGGGCTGACGGAGCTGCGGCGGGACAAGGTCGGTTTCATCTTCCAGCAGTTCAACCTGCTGCCGACGCTGACCGCCGAGGAGAACATCACGCTGCCGCTCGCGATCGGCGGCAAGAAGATCGACAGGGCCTGGTTCGACGTCGTGGTCGACACGGTGGGTCTGAGGGACAGGCTGACCCACCGGCCGACGCAGCTGTCGGGTGGCCAGCAGCAGCGCGTTGCTTGTGCGCGCGCTCTGGTGTCGCGCCCTGATGTCGTGTTCGCGGACGAGCCGACCGGCAACCTGGACTCGCAGTCCGGTGCCGAGGTGCTCGGGTTCCTGCAGCGGTCCGCCCGCGAGTTCGGGCAGACGATTGTGATGGTCACGCACGACCCGAACGCGGCGTCGTACGCCGACCGTGTCATCTTCCTCAAGGACGGCCACATCGTCCGCGAGCTGCTGTCGCCGTCGGCCGAAGAGGTCCTCGACACGATGAAGCACCTCGACTCTGTTGTCGCGGTGCCGCATGTTTAAGGCGACTCTCAAGAGCTTGCTGTCGCGCAAGCTCCGGCTGGTGCTGTCCGCGCTCGCGGTGGTGCTGGGCGTGATGTTCGTGTCCGGTTCGTTCGTGCTGACCGACACGCTCCAGCGGTCGTTCACCGACCTGTTCTCGTCGGCCTACGCCAATGTGGACGTTTCGGTGACGCCGAAGGCGGAGAAGGGCAAGCAGCCCGAACCGCTGACGCCGCAGGCGATCTCGGACGTGAAGTCGGTGGCGGGCGTGGCGTCGGCCGTCGGTGACGTGCAGGGGTCCGCGCGGCCGATCGGCAAGAACGGCAAGGTCATCACCACGTCGGGCTCGCCGCGGTTCGGCTTCAACTGGACCGGCACCGGCCTGGAGAAGATCCGCGACGGCAAGGCCCCAGCCGGCGAGAACGAGGTCGCCGTCGGCGGTTACCTCGCGACGACCGGTGGTTTCAAGGTGGGCGACGACATCGCGTTGCTGACGATGGAGCCCAAGAAGACCTTCAAGATCACCGGCATCTACGAGTACGCGGGCGGCCGTGACTCTCTGGGCGGCGAGCTGTCGGTGGCGTTCACCGAGCCGGTCGCGCAACAGTTGTTGCTGGGCAAGAAGGACGTGTTCTCCGGCATCACCGTCACGGCGTCCCAGGGCACCACGGACGACGCGCTGCGTGACGCCGTCGCGGCGAAGCTGGGCTCCGGCTACGACGTCAAGACCGGTGCGGTGCTGGCGAAGGAGCAGGCCGACCAGATCAACGAGGGCCTGAAGTTCTTCAACTACGTGCTGCTCGGGTTCGCCGGCATCGCGTTGTTCGTCGGCATCTTCATCATCCTCAACACGTTCTCCATCATCGTCGCCCAGCGCACCAGGGAACTGGCGCTGCTGCGGTCGATGGGCGCCTCACGCGGCCAGGTCATCGGGTCCGTGGTGCTGGAGGCGTTGGTGATCGGCCTGATCGCGTCGATCGTCGGTCTCGGGGCCGGTATCGGCATCGGCGCGCTGCTGGCGAATATCTTCAGCTCGGTGGGCGGCACCGACCTGCAGCTCGCGAGCATCGGTGTGCCGATGTCGGCGATCATCTCGTCGTTCGCGGTGGGCATGATCGTCACCGTGGTCGCGGCCGTCATGCCGGCGCTGCGGGCGTCGCGGATCGCGCCGGTCGCGGCGATGCGCGAGGCGGCCACGCCGGACCGGCCGCTCACGAAGATCACGATCACCGGTGCCCTGGTGGCCGCCGCGGGTGGCACGTCGCTGGCGTTCGGCTTCAACCAGGCCTCGCTGCCGTTGATCTTCGGCGGCATCCTGGTGGCGTTCGTCGGTGTCGCGCTGCTGACGCCGATCCTGTCCAAGCCGATGGTGTCGCTGATCGGCCGCCTGCTGTCGTGGTCGATGCCCGGCCTGCTGGGCCGCCGCAACTCCGCGCGCAACCCGCGCCGCACCGCCATCACCGCGGCCGCGCTGATGGTCGGCATCTCGCTGATCACCGGCGTGAGCGTGGTGCTGACGTCGGCGACCAAGTCGATCGAGAAGCTGGCCTCCGGTCAGCTGCAGACCGACCTGATCGTCTCCGGCGAGGGCCAGATGGAGGGCGAGCCCGCGACGTTCAGGCGGGACGTCCTGACGAAGATCGAGAAGACCGACGGCGTCAAGTCGGCGGTCGGCTGGTCGCAGGACGGCGTGCTCGAGGGCGAGAACCAGCTGTTCGCGGTCGGCGTCACGGACATGCCCGCGATGGCGACGATGTTCGCCTTGAAGCCGAAGTCCGGCACCATCGCGCCGCTGAAGGACGACCAGCTCGCGCTGCCGGAGGAGCTGGCGGCCGAGAAGGGCTGGTCGGTGGGCAGCAAGGTCACGCTGCAACTGGCCAAGGGTGAGCCGAAGACCTACACGATCGGCTTCATCTGGGTGAAGTCGCAGGTGTTGCAGGGCGCGCTGGTGCTGCCGGAGTCGGCTTCCGCGAACTTCCGGTCCGACCAGATCGCCCAGGCGTTCGTCCAGGTAGCACCGGGCGTGTCCGCGGCAGACGTGCAGAAGCGCGTCGAACCGCTGTTCGCGGACAACCCGGAGATCACCGTCCAGGACCGCAGCGCGTTCGTGAAGCAGACGACCTCGCAGTTCGACACGGTCCTGCTGATGATCCAGATCCTGCTGGCGCTGGCGATCCTGATCGCCGTCCTCGGCGTCATCAACACCCTGGCGTTGTCGGTGATCGAGCGGACCCGCGAGCTGGGTCTGCTGCGGGCCATTGGCATGCGGCGCGCGCAGGTGATGCGGATGATCACCGTCGAGTCGGTGGTGATCTCGGTGTTCGGCGCGGTGCTCGGCCTCGCGGTCGGTCTCGCCCTGGGAATCGCGACCGTGCAGGCGCTGAAGGACCAGGGCATCTCCGAGATCGGGCTGCCCTGGATGACCATGGTCCAGTACCTGGTGGTGGCGGCGTTCGTCGGCGTGATCGCGGCGATCCTGCCCGCGATCAGGGCCGCGCGTCTGAACGTGCTGGACGCGATCGCCTACGAGTAAGCAGAAAGAAGGGGCTGTGCCACGCCGTCGCGTTGTGGCACAGCCCCTTCTTCATGCGTGCGGGCAGATCAGCAGTGCTGTGCACACCGCCGCGTTGTGGTTGTGGTTGTGGTTGTGGTTGTGGCACAGCATTCTGGTCAGCCCTTGAAGCCGCCCCGGCGGTCGCTTGGGCAACTCCCGGCCTGTACTGGTTACTCGTTCAAAACACTGTTACTCGTTCAAAACACAGGCCCTTCGCTTTTTCAGGCGTGCGGGCAGGTGTCCCGGTAGGCGCTGATCAGCGTGTTCGGTGCGGGTGCCGGACACAGGAACTGGTCGTAGCGCACGTCGTCATCGACGAACCGCTTGAGCCACGACAGCGTGTACTTCCGCACGGTCACGTTGTCGCTGCGAGGCGCCGAGTGGTCACCACCGCGCAGTTCGAGGAACGCCTTGTCCGGCGCGGCCGTGATCGAGTTGTAGAACGGCGTGGAGTGCTGCGAGTTGGGTGCGGTGGGGTCGTTCTGGCCGCCGAGCACCAGGGTCGGCACCTGGACCGTCGACCAGTTCTTGGTGGTGTGCCAGCCGGCCATCGGGATCGAGGCCTGCAGGGCGGGACGGGTCGCGGAGGCGCGCAGCGCTCCCCCGCCGCCCATGGAGTGGCCCATCACGGCGAGGCGCGAGGCGTCGACGCGGGGGTTGGTGCGGACCACGTAGTCGAGCGCCGCGAGCAGCTGACGGCCGCGGCTGTCCGGGTCGTCGAAGCCGGACAGGGTGTTGATGGTGATCACCACGAACCCGTAGGACGCCAGTCGCGGGCCGAAGTGCGCGACCGAGGTCTGGGTGGCGGTGAAGCCGGGTGAGACGGCGACAGCGCCGAACGTGAGATCGCTGGTCGGGGTGTAGACCGTGCCGCCGCCGAAGTTCGACTGGCGGGCGACGGCAGCGGACGTCACGGCGAACGTGCCCCGGGAGGACTCGACCGACGCGACCGTGGGCGCGGGACCGCGTTCGTAGGGGTTGGCCGCCGCTGTGGCGACGGCGGGGGCGGTGGCTGGGATCAGCGCCAGGACCAGCGCCGCAAGCATGGGTTTGATGCGCACGACGAAGACACCTCGAGTGGTTGCAGGGGAACCAGAAGCGACGGCGAGCCACACGCTACCGCCCAGTAGCCTCCCTGGGATTCGGCCACATGGATGGTTACGGGGACGTTTCGACGCTGTTCGACAGAATGTTCCCCTGGACCGGCTCGTCACCCAGCGCAGCGGACCGGGACGTTGTCGTCCTGTCCAGTCACCGCAGCGGCGGTATGCGGCGAATCAGACGGCCCACGAGGGTGATCCCGTGCCCACTCGGAGACAGTTCCTCGTTCTGAGCTCCACAGCAGCACTCACCGGTCTGCTGTCCGAGACTCCCGCGTCCGCAGCCGATGTCGCGCAGCCGTACGCGTCCTACTGGCATCCGGCCACGATCCTCGACTGGGATCCCTCGACCGACCGGGACGCGAGGTACAACCGCAGCGCGGTCCCGCTCGCGAAACGCGTCGTCCCGGCCAGACCGGCCAACGCGCACGCCCACCCGAACGAGGCCCGAGTGCAGGCCCTGGTGGCCTACGCGCCCACGAGCGGCAACCCGGCGCAGGGCGCGCTCGACATGAACTACTACGCCACGAACTACTGGCAGTACATCGACGAACTGGTGTTCTGGGGCGGTTCGGCGTCCGAGGGCCTGATCCTCGCGCCGAACCCGACCGTCACCGACGCCGCGCACCGCAACGGCGTGCGCGTGATCGGCAACGTGTTCCTGCCGCCGACGGCGTACGGCGGCCAGCTCCAGTGGGTCCGCGACTTCGTCCGGCGCGAGGGCGACAGGTTCCCGGTGGCGGACAAGATGATCCAGGTCGCACGGCACTACGGCTTCGACGGCTGGTTCCTCAACCAGGAGACGGCCGGCGGCAACACCCAGCTCGCGAACGACATGCGCGACTTCATCGTGTACATGAAGATGTCCGGGTTGCGGGTCATCTGGTACGACGCGATGACCGACAGCGGCAGCGTCAGCTGGCAGAACGCCCTGACCGCGCGCAACCGGATGTTCTTCGAGCAGTCCGACGAGATGTTCCTGAACTTCTGGTGGAGCACGCAGGGACTCGCGAACTCCGCCGCGCTCGCCCGGCAGATGGGCCGCAGCCCGTACGACCTGGCGTCCGGTGTGGACGTCGAGTCCAACGGTTACAACACCAGCGTCGGCTGGAGCTCGATCTTCCCCGAGGACAAGCCGCACGTGACGTCGCTCGGCTTCTACCGTCCGGAATGGACGTTCAAGTCGGCCACGAGCCCCGCCGACTTCTACGCCCGTGACAACAGGTTCTGGGTCGGCCCGAACGGTGATCCGGCGAACACCACGACGACGGCGAACTGGAAGGGCGTCGCCCACTACGTCACCGAGCTGACCCCGATCACATCGCTGCCGTTCGTCACGAACTTCAACACCGGGCACGGCAGGAAGTTCGCCGTCGACGGCACCGTCCGTTCGGCGCAGGCCTGGAACAACCTGTCGCTGCAGGACGTCCTGCCGACCTGGCGGTGGAGCGTCACGGGCACCGGCACGAAGGTCACGCCGTCGCTCGACTGGGACGACCCGTACGACGGCGGCACCGCGCTGAAGATCACCGGCACGCCGCAGTCCGCCAACGACGTCCGGCTGTTCGCGACGTCGCTGAAGCTGACCGGCGGCAGCCAGTTCGAGGTCGTGCACCGCACCGGCACCGGTCCGTCACGCCTGCAGGCGGTCCTGCGGTTCGGCACGACCGAACGCGTCCTGGACCTCGGCGGTGTCAGCGGTGCGTGGCGGCGCAGCGTGTTCCCGCTGGGCGAGCACTCCGGCGCGACGCTCACGGAGATCTCCCTGCGGGTCCTGCCCGGAGCCGCGCTCACCGCGTTCATCGGCCGGATCGGTGTCACGAACCCGGTCATGACTCCCCCGGCGGCACCGTCGGGCCTTCAGGTCGAGCAGGTGAGCCGCACCGACGCCACGACGGTGTCGGCACGGCTCACCTGGACGCGCTCACCCGGTGCTATCCGGCAGTACCGGGTCTACCAGCGGACCGGTTCCGAGCGGATCTTCCTCGGCGGCACGGCGAACGACGCGTACTTCGTGCCGGCGATCCCGCTGAACACCGGCGAGACCGCGCAGGTCGAGGTCGAGGCGGTCAGCGAGGCGTTCGACGTCTCGCCGCCCGCGAGCTGTGTCATTTCCCTTGAAGAAAACCGGTACTTCTGAACATTTCTTGCGGATTGACGGCCGATTACGGACTGCGTCATGCTCGACAAGCGTGAGAGCGCTCTCCCAATCCTGCTGCGGAGAGGAAAGCTTCAATGAGGAAGCCCTTGTTCCACATCGCCGCCGTCATCGGGCTGATAGCCACCGCGCTCAGCATTCCCGGTGCGGCACAAGGAGAACCAGTCCGCGTGGCCGAGTTCCTCGCGGAGTGCCCGATCAGCCACCGGCTGGCGGACGACCCGATCGTCCTGCCGAACCTGGCCGGCGCCTCGCACTTCCACGACTTCTTCGGCAACCACTCGACGAACGCCCGTTCCACCCAGCAGTCGCTGGAGGGCCAGAGCGGCAACTGCAACCCGGCCTCGGACATCTCGTCGTACTGGGTGCCGACGCTGTACCGGAACAACACCGCGATCGCCCCCACCGGCGTCACGTTCTACTACCTCGGTGAGGGCGTGAACAACCCGGCGGCGATCCAGCCCACGCCGTACGGGCTGAAGATCGTGGCGGGCAACGCGAAGGCCACCGGCGATGCCGACAGCATCGCGCGCTGGTCCTGCCTGCACGCCGGGCACGTCAACCCGTCCAAGAACTTCGTGACCTGCCCGGCGGGCACGATGCTCGAGACGTACCTGGACTTCCCGCAGTGCTGGGACGGCCGCAACCTCGACTCGACCGACCACAAGTCCCACATGTCGTACCCGGTCGCGGGCGGCTGCCCGTCGAGCCACCCCGTCTCGGTGCCGAAGCTGCGCATGGTGCTGCGGTATCCGGTCAACGGCAGCACGGCCGGACTGCGACTGGCTTCCGGTACCGGGCAGACGATGCACGGTGACTTCTTCAACGTGTGGCCGCGCGCCGAGATGGAGCGCCGCGTCCGCAACTGTCTCAACGTGGTGATCAAGTGCGACCACAACGGCAACCACGGATGACAATGCTCCTGCTGGCAGGTCTTCTCGCGGCCTGCCAGCAGGCTCCACCCCTACCCTCTCCGTCATCGACTCCAGAGAACGGTTACGGCGCAACGGAACGAGCGTTCGTCGAGCTCGCAATCGCGACCGACGAGCAGGCGCTCAAGCTGCTCGACCTCACGGACTCCGCCGAACTCAGGGAGAACCGGAACATCGAGCTCACCGAACTGAGGAAGCTGCTCGACGCGCCGTACGTGAACAACCACGCCGGGCACGACATGCCGGGCATGCCGACGGACGCCGAGATCCAGCTCGCCTCCACGAACCCGGACGCGCTGAAGCAGTTCGTGCGCGCGCACCTCACGGAGTCGTTGGAGGTGCTGAAGTCGGCAGGCTCGGCGATCACCCACCCGCCGACCGCCGAGGTGGTCAAGCTGATGGAACGCCACCGCACGGCGGAACTGGTGGGGCAGGACGGCGGCTGATCAGGTGGTGCGCAGGCGCACCGGCATGTCCCGGGCGATCGCCCACGTGCAGGCGAGCGCGACCAGGAACGCCGCCAGCGACACCAGGTGCCAGCCGGCACCCAGGTACGACGGGACGTTGCGGATGAACGGCAGGTTGCCCGATCCGGGGATCCGCGCGGTCGTGACCGCCACCAGCACAACGCCGATCGGCACCGAGAAGATGCCACCCGCGCCGAACCTGTCGAACGCCGCCGCGCAGAACATGCCGACCGCACACCACACCAGGAACATCAGGAAGTACGCCTGCGGCAAGCCGTGCTCGTCCGCACGCCAGTCCATCAGCGAGTAGATACCGCCCTCGACGAGGAATCCCAGCCAGGCGACCAGCGTCATCAGGAGCGCAAGCACAACGGTGAACCCGGATGCCCCCGCGAGGAACTCCCGGCGCGTCCGGCCGTGAGCAACGGCGATCGGCAGCATGTTGTGGATGACATAGATGCCGATCCAGAACAGGAACCAGCGCGCGATCTGCGACGTCACGACGTTCCATCCGCTGATCTCGATGCCCCGGAAGGCCGAGACCGCGAACGTGACCACGAGGACGAACACGAAGGCGCCTGCCGCGACCATCGCGCAGAAGATGAGCAGTGAGGCGTTCAGGTGACGGAAGATCTTCACCGCTTCCCTCCGACCGGTTCGGTGAGGTGGACGAACAGGTCCTGCAGGGCGATCGGGCCGAGCTCCAGCCCGAGCTGGCGGGCGCGGACCAGTTGCTCGTCCTCCAGCGCGCCGTAGACCATCGCGGCCTTGGTGCGGCCCAGCGACTTCTCACTCAGGACGGTCAGTCCGGCCGTGAACTCGTCGACGTCGGAGGCGTTGCCGGTGACCTCGGTACCGCGCGAGCGCAGCACGTCGGCCTCCTCCTGCAGCACCAGCCGGCCGTCGTCGATGATCAGCACCTCCTCCAGCAACGAGGAGAGCTCCTCGATCAGGTGCGTGGAGATGACGATCGTGCGCGGGTGCTCCATGAAGTCGTGGAGCAGCGCGTCATAGAAGGCGTACCGGGTCGGCGTGTCCATGCCGAGGTGCGACTCGTCCAGCATCGTCAGCGGCGAACGGCTGGCGAGGCCGATGACGACGCCGAGCGCCGACCGCTGGCCGAGCGACAGTTCGCCGACCTTGGTCTTCAGGCCGATCTTGAACAGGTCGGCGAGCTTCAGCGCGTAGTCGTTGTCCCAGGTGTCGCGCCACGCGGCGCCGTGGTCCAGGACGTAGGCGACCTTGTCGCCCTTGTCCGCGGCGTCGGCGGTGTGGCGGACCAGGCACACCCGGCGCATCGCGGCGGCGTTCTCGAAGACCGGCAGGCCGTCGAGCTGAACGGATCCTGAAGGCTTGCGGTAGCCCGCCAGCGCCGACATCAGGCTGGTCTTGCCGGAGCCGTTGCGGCCGAGCAGCCCGTAGATCTTGTTGCCGGACAAGGAGAAGCTCATGTCGTTGATGGCCGTCACGTCGCCGTAGCGCACCGTCAGGCCCTGCACGTCGACCCGCATCACACGCCCCCGTTGTTCTCGTGCTGTTCGATCCGGCGGATGACGTCGGCGAGCGGAATGCCGATGGCGAGCGCCTCCGCGACCATCGGGTCCACGACCTCGCCGAAGAAGTTCTCCCGCCCCTGTGCCCGCAGCATGTCGCGAGCCCGAGCGCTCACGAACATCCCGATCCCCCTCTTCTTGTAGAGCACCTGTTCGTCCACGAGCTGCTGAAAGGCCTTCGCCGCGGTGGCCGGGTTGATCCGGTAGTAGGAGGCGTACTGGTTGGTCGACATGACCTGCTCGTCCGCCTTCAACGCCCCGCTGAGCACGTCCGCCTTGATCCGGTCGGCGATCTGCCGGTAGATCGGGCTCCGGTCGTCGAACATCGCTAGTTCCTTGGTTCGTTACTCATGTAATGAACCATAGCAGTGGCGGCGTAGCATTGGCCACGTGGTCGGGGTCGCGATCTTGTGCGCGGTACTCGCGGCCGGGTGCAGCGCACTCGGCGCGATGTGGCAGCACGCCGGTGTCCGTGAGACAGGCGATCTGAAGCTGACTTCCGCACTCCAACTCGTGCGGTCCCGCCGCTGGGTCCAGGGGTTCCTGGTGCTCTTCGCGTGCGCGGTCCTGCAGGTCGTCGCGCTGTCACTGGCCCCGGTCTCGGTCGTCGCCCCGCTGAACGCGCTGGCCATCCCGATCATCGCGGTGTGCCGCGCGCGACGGCTGTCCGGTCTGCTCGCCGTCGCCGTGCTCGTCGCGACGGCGGGCATCGTCGTGTTCGTGTCCATCACGGCGGGCGAGGCGGTGCCGACCGAGGTGTCGCCGAAGGTCGCGCTGCACGCCGGGCAACTCGTCGTCGCGGGCGTACTTGTGTGCGTCGTGGCCGCCACTTTCACCGTGGGCGCCGTCCGGGCCCTGGCGCTCTCCGTGGGCGCCGGGATCGCGTACGGGCTCGTCGCCGTGCTGGTCAGGGACGTCACGACCGGGCTTCCCGTGATCGAGTGGTTCTCGCTCGGCGGGCTCGCCGCCGCCTTCCTGACCGGGGCGTGGTTCATCCAGCTCGGGTACTCCGCCGGGCCGCCGGATCTCGTCGTGGCCGGGCAGACGGTCGTGAACCCGATCGTCGCGGCGTGGATCGGCATCAAGCTGCTCGGCGAGGGCACGGGCATGAGCGGGCTGGCGCAGGCGGGTCTGGTGGTGAGCGCGGTCGCCGCGGTGTCGGGCACCGTCGTGCTGGCCTACTACCACCGTGTCAGAGTGACGGCATGACCTTCGTCGTCACAGGTGGCAGCGGATCACTGGGCAGGCACGTCGTCGCAGCGTTGCCGGGCGCACGGTCGGTTTCGCGTTCGAGCGGCACGGATCTGTTGCGCGGCACGGGTTTGGGAGCCCTCAGGGCGGACGTGGTCGTGCACTGCGCGACGTCGTTCCGGCACGAGGTGCGGATGGTGCGGACCATGCTGGCCTCGAAGCCCGCGCACCTGGTCTACATCTCTATCGTCGGCTGCCACGAGGTACCGCTCCCCTATTACAGGCAGAAGCTCGCCGCCGAACGGGTGATCATCGATTCCGGTGTGCCGCACACGATCCTGCGGGCCACGCAGTTCCACTCGTTGCTGCGCAAGATGTTCGACAGCACTTCGAAGCTGCCGTTGATGCTCGTGCCGGGGTTCCGGTTCCAGCCGGTCGACGAGGCCGAGGTGGGCCTGGAGCTGGCGGCGCTGGCACAGGCGCCGCCGGCGGGCAAGGCACCCGAGATGGGCGGGCCGGAGATCCGTGAAGCCGTCGACTTCGCACGGATGTACCTGGCCGCCACGGGAAAGAAGCGCACGCTCGTGCCGTTGAAGGTGCCTGGAGCGACCTACCGCGCCTACCGCGCGGGCGGGAACTTGACTCCCGGCCGCGCGGTGGGCGTGCGAACGTTCGAGGACTACCTCGGCTGACTGCTTACCGGATGGACAGCGGGCGCAGGTCCGTCCAGTTCTCCTCGACGTAGGCCAGGCAGGCCTCGCGGCTCTCCTCGCCGAAGACCTTGGTCCACCCGGCGGGCACCTCCGCGAACACCGGCCACAGCGAGTGCTGCTGCTCTTCGTTGACGAGCACGAAGAAACGGCCCTGCGGGTCCTCGAACGGGTTGGTCATGACAGGTCCTTCCTGGTGGAACTACTTGACTGCCTGGAGCTTCGGTTCTGCCTGCTGCTGCGCGACCCGCCGCAGCACCGAGTCGAGGATTTCACCGACGCGCACGGCCGTGTTCGACAGCAGCGACGACGTGATGCCGTGCGTGTGTTCGGTGCCGCCCTGCAGGTAGATGCCACCGCGCAGGCCGTCGTCCGTGACGACGCGGTAGTCGCGGGTCACCTTCAGCCGGCCGATGTCGTCGCGTTCGCAGTGGCCGGCGAGGTCGCCGAGCAGCCTGAGCGGGTTCGCGGGCCGGTAGCCCGTCGCGTAGACGATCACGTCGGCATCGATCGGCAGCCGGCCGCCGTCGGCGAGCGACTCGACCACGCACTTGCCGTCGGTCGTCACGTCGGTGAGCTTGGAGGTGTTGTGCAGCAACAACCTCTGCCTGCCGACGACCTTCTCGCGGTACACCCGGCGGTAGAGTTCCTCGATCAGGTCGCCGTCGACCACGCCGTAGTTCGTGTTGGCGTGGTAGCCCATGAGCCTGCGCTTGACCTCTTCCGGCGCGGCGTAGAAGTCGTCCACGGCGGCGGGGTCGAAGATCCGGTTCGCGAACGAGCTGTCGTCGGCGGGGCTGTAGCCGTAGCGCGCGAAGACGCCGTGCACCTCGGCCTGCGGGAACCGGTCGTGGAAGAAGGCCACGGCCTCGGCGGCACTCTGGCCGGCGCCGACCACGACGACCTGGCGCGGGTCCTTCAGCGTGTCGACGCGGGTCAGCAGGTCCTTGTTGTGCCAGATCCGGTCGCTCGGCTCGATGCCGTCCGGCAGGTTGGCCTCGAGGCCGGTCGCCAGCACCAGGTTGCGCGTCCTGACCTGCTGCCCGGCGGCGGTGAACTCGAAGCCGTCGTCGACCGCCCGGACCTGGGAGACCTCCGCGCCGTACGACACGTGGTGCCCGACCCGTTCCGCGGCCCACTCGAAGTAGTCGTGGAACTCCTTGCGCAGCGGAAAGAGGTTCTTGTGGTTGACGAAGTCGATCAACCGGCCGCGGTCGCGCAGGTAGCACAGGAAGCTGAAACCGCTGGTGGGATTGCGCAGCGTGACAAGATCCTTGAGGAACGACACCTGCATCGTGGCGTCCTCCAGCAACATCCCCCGATGCCAGCCGAAGCAGGGCTGCCTCTCGAAGAAGCGGGCCCTGACAGGCAGCGCGTGTTCCTCCACGGCGATCGCGAGAGCGAGGTTGGACGGCCCGAAGCCTATTCCGGCCAGGTCTAACACCGGTTCCATCGCGATCCTCTCCTGGCACTCCACGGCGGCGTAAAGTAACCCTAACTTAACTAAGGTATGCCTTAGCTAGTGCTTTTGGGCGTGATCTACACCGCTGGAGCGCCGTTCGACCCGGGATCGAGCACGACCACACGTGCGTTCGACACCGTCACCTCAGACGCGCACGTCCTCCAACCAGCACGCCACGCGGCGGCTCGCCTCGACGGACTCCAGCGACGGCATCCGCTCGCCGCACACGTCCATCGCGGACGGGCACCGCGGGTGGAACGGGCAGCCCGACGGCATCGAGCGCAGGTCCGGGGGCGAGCCCGGAATGCCCTTCAGCTCACGACGCGGGCCGCGCAACGCCGGGAACGACCCCAGCAGGCCCTGGCTGTACGGGTGCTTGGCGGCGCGGTAGATCTCGCTCGCCGGCGCCTCCTCGACCACGCGCCCGCCGTACATGATCGCGATGCGGTCGGAGAACTCGACCAGCAGCGAGATGTCGTGGGTGATGAAGACGACCGAGAAGCCGAGCGTCTCGCGCAGCCGCATCATCTGGCCGAGGATCTGCCGCTGCACCACCACGTCGAGTGCGGTGGTCGGCTCGTCCATGATGACGATCTCGGGTTCCAGCGCGAGCGCCATCGCGATCATCACGCGCTGCCGCATGCCGCCGGAGAGCTGGTGCGGGTACGACGACAGCCGGTCGGTCGGGATGCCGACCAGCGACAGCAGCTCGCGGCCGCGGGCGGTCCGCTGCGGGCGCTTCATCTGCGGCCGGTGCGTGCGCAGCACGTCGTCGATCTGCGCGCCGACCGAGATCACCGGGTTCAGGGCGTTCATCGCGCCCTGGAACACGATCGCGATCTCGTTCCATCGCAGTACCTGCAACTGCTTGTCGGTCAGCGACAGCAGGTCCTGGCCCTTGAACAGCACCTCACCGGACGGCACCTTGCCCGGCGTCTGCAGCAGCCGGGTCGCGGCATAGGCCAAAGTGGACTTGCCGCTGCCGCTCTCCCCTGCCAGACCGAGCACCTCGCCCGCGTTCAGCGTCAGCGAGACGTTGTGCACGGCTCGCAGGTTGCCGTAGTCGACCGAGAGATCGCGGATCTCCAGCACCGGGCTCATGCGCGCACCTTCCGCAGGCGGGGATTCGCGTACTCGTCGATCCCGAAGTTGATCAGGGCCAGCGCCGTGCCCAGCAACGCGATGCACAGGCCGGCGGGGACGAACCACCACCACGCGCCCAGGCCGAGCGCCTGGTTGCTCTGCGCCCAGAACAGGATCGTGCCCCAGTTCCAGGTCGACAGCGAGATCACGCCGACGAACGACAGGGTGATCTGCAGCATGACCGCGAAGATCACCGTCCCGACGAAGCCGGAGCCGATCACGGCCAGCAGGTTCGGCAGCACCTCGAACACGATGATGCGCCAGGTCCGTTCTCCGGACGCCCGCGCGGCCTCCACGAAGTCCCTGCGCCGCAACGACATCGTCTGCGCGCGCAGAATTCGCGCGCCCCACGCCCATGCGGTCAGGCTGATCACCGCCGCGATCAGCACCGTGTCCGCCGACGGCAGCATCGAGGCCACGATGATGATCAGCGGCAACGCCGGGATCACCAGGAAGATGTTGGACAGCATGGACAACGCCTCGTCGGCCGCGCCGCCGAGGAACCCGGCGGTCACCCCGACCAGGATCGACAGGAAGGTCGCGAGCACGCCGCACACCAGCCCGACGACCATCACTCCCCTGGTGCCCACGAGCACCTGGGAGAAGATGTCCTGCCCGGTCATGGTCGTGCCGAACCAGTGCGCGCCCGAAGGCGGCGACAGCAGGTCGTCGCTCATCGCGGACGGGTCGTACGGCGCGATCCACTCGCCGATCACCGCGATCAGCGCGAAGAAGGCCAGGATGCCGAGGCCCAGCTTGGTCTTGAAGTTCATCGGAGAATCAGCCCTCCCGCCGCGTGCGCGGATCCAGCAGCAGGTAGCCGATGTCCGCGAGCAGGTTCGCCACCAGCACCGCCAGCGTGATCACCAGGAACACGCCCTGCATCAACGGGTAGTCCTTCGCACCGATGCCCTGGAACAGCACGTAACCGAGGCCTGGGTAGGAGAACACCATCTCGACCAGCAGGGCGCCGCCGACGATGAAACCCAGCGACAGCGCGAAACCGGAGATCGACGGCAGCACGGCGTTGCGTGCCGCGTAGGCGAACATGATCCGCTTCTGCGTGAGGCCCTTGGCCCGCGCGACGAGCACGTAGTCCTCCGCGGTCACGGTCACCATCATGTTGCGCATGCCGAGGATCCAGCCGGCCACCGAGCTCACGATGATCGTGATGCCGGGCAGCACGGCGTGCTCCAGGACACTGCCGATGAACTCGCCGGAGAACTCCGGCACGAGGCCCGGCGCGTAGCCGCCGGACGCCGGGAACAGCGGCCACGTCACGGAGAACAACGAGATCGCGATCAGCCCAAGCCAGAAGTACGGGATGGACGACAGGAACGTCGTGATCGGGATGAGGTTGTCCATCCACGAACCGCGCTTCCACCCCGCGTAGACACCCAGCAGGGTGCCGAGCAGGAACGCGATGACCGTGGTGACGCCGACCAGTCCGAGCGTCCACGGCATCGACTGCGAGAGCACGTCGGCGACCGGCGTCGGGAAGAACGTGAACGACAGCCCGAGGTCGCCCTGCACCAGGGAACCCCAGTAGTCGACGTACTGCTCCCAGATCGACTTGTTCTTGTCGAGTCCGAAGAGGACGTACAGCGACGCCATCGCGTCGCTGTTCAGCCGCCCGCCGAGCTTGGTGATCATCGCCTGCACCGGGTCGCCCGGAAGCAGGCGCGGCAGCAGGAAGTTCGCCGTGATGGCCGCCCACAGGGTGACCAGGTAGAACAGCGCACGGCGGAGCAGGAACGTCATGCCGCCGCCTCCACGTACAACCAGCAGGCCGCCCAGTGCCCGCAGGAGTCGACCTCGGTGCGCGGTGGTGCCTCGCTCCAGCAGCGGGACTGCACCTTCGGGCAGCGCGGCGCGAACTGGCAGCCGGTGGAGACCTCGGCGGTCTCCTCCAGCGGTGCGTCCAGCGCGACCACCGACCGTTCCGGGTCGGGCGCCGACTCGATCAGCAGCTGCGTGTACGGGTGAGCGGGCCGCTGCGTCACGGACTCGCTGTCGCCGCCCTCGACGATCTGCCCGCCGTACATCACGAACGTCTCGTCCGCGAAGTAGCGCGCCGACGCGATGTCGTGGGTGATGTAGAGGACCGCGAGCTTCAGCCGTTCCTTGAGGTCCAGCAACAGGTTAAGCACGCCGAGCCGGATGGAGACGTCCAGCATGGACACCGGCTCGTCGGCGAGCAGCACCTCGGGGTTCGCGGCGAGCGCCCGTGCGATCGCGACGCGCTGCCGCTGACCGCCCGACAGTTCGTGCGGGTACCGCGCGGCGAAGTCCGGCGGGAGGTTCACCCGCTGCAGCAGTTCCTCCACCGTCTCCGTCCGCTTGTGGATCTTCAGCGGCCGGGTCAGGTGGTAGCGGATCGTGTGGACGGGGTTGAGGGACGCGAAAGGGTCCTGGAACACCATCTGGACCTTGCGCCGGTACTCCCGGACCCTGCGCACCTTCTCGCCGTCCAGCAGGATCTCGCCGGAGGTGGGTTCCACGAGCCGCGCGAGCAGCTTCGCCACCGTCGACTTGCCTGATCCGGATTCGCCGACGAGGGCGGTCACGCGCCCGCGGCGCAGGACGATGGAGACGTCCTGCACCGCGCGCACGCGCTTGTAGGTCTTGACCAGACCTTTCGCTTCAAGCGCTGCCTCAAAATAAGGCACTGTGTTCATCAAGACCCCGCGGGCTTCAGCTTCATGACGATCTGCAGGGCGTTCGGCAGGGTGGCCTGCGGCGGACCGTACGGGTCCTCCTCGGTCGGCCAGCCGACCCAGTTCTTCGTGCTGTACTCCGCACCGATCGGACCGGCGGAGGTCGGGATCATGGGGACCTGCTCGACCATGATCTTCTGCAGCACCGCGAGGGCCTTGGCCCGCGCCGCGTCGTCCGGCGCGTTCGCGTACTCGGCCAGCGCCGCGGTCGCCTCGGGGTTGTTGTACCGGCCGAAGTTCACCGCAGCGGTCTGCCCCATCGGCTTGATCTCCGCGCCGTCCATGATGTTCTGGTACATCTCGTACGGCGTCGCGCCGGTGTTGGTCCAGCGCAGCGAGCCCTGGAACGAGCCGTTCGCGAAGTCGGTCGTCCACGAGTCCGCGGTCTGCGTGCGCACGGTCGCCTCGATGCCGATCTTCTTCAGGTCGCCCTTGATGATGTCGAGGACCGTCAGGTAGTCCGACCAGCCGGACGGGTTCGTGAGCTCGATGGTGACCGGCTTGCCGCCGGGCGCCTTGAGCACGTCGCCCTCCAGCTTGAAGCCGGCGGCCGTGAGCTTCTGCTTCGCCCCGTCGACGTCGATCTTGAACTTCGCGTCCTTGTACTCGGGCGCGAGGAAGGAGTCACCGGCGGGCAACGGCATGCCGGTCTTCGACTCGAGCTTCGGGAACAGGCGGGCCTCACCCTTGACGAAGATCGCCTCGCGGTCGATCACGTCGCTCATCGCGGACCGCAGCGCGGCGTTGTCGAACGGCGCCACCGTCGTGTTCAGCCACAGGCCGTGGATGCCGAGACCCGCCGGGAACCAGAGCTTGTGGTTCGCCGGGTCCTTGTCGACATACAGCTTCTGGTAGTCCGGGATGAAGACGTAGGACCACTGGGTCGCACCCGACGCCAGCGCGGTGGTCTGCGCCGTGTTGTCGTTGTACGAGGTGTACTGGATCTCCGGGACCTTGGGCAGTTCCTGCCAGTACTCGGCACGCCGCGCGATCGTGACGGTCTGCGAGGTGAACGACTTCAGCTCGTACGGACCGGTGCCGACGGGCTTCGGGTTCGTGTAGGTCGTCGGGTCCGGGATGGTGCTCCACACGTGCTGCGGAATCACCATCGCGCTGATGACCTTGTTGCGGTTCACGAACTGCGGGCTCGCGAACGCGACCTCGACCTTGCCGTCCGGCGTGGCCGTGGCGGTCTCGACCTTGAGCGAGTCGCGGTTGTTGAGCGCCGGCCACTTCTTGAGGATCTCGTACGAGAAGGCAACGTCAGCGGCCGTGAGCGGCTTGCCGTCGGACCACTTCACGTTCTCCCGGATCGTGAAGGTGACCTTCTTGTAGTCAGGCGTCCAGTCCCACTTCGTGGCGAGCCACGGCACCGGATCCTGGGCCGGGCGCGTGTTGTTCACGAACGCCAGCGGCTCGTAGATCTGGTAGCGGTAGCCGAGCGATCCCGCCGCCGACGTGGGCAGGAACGGGTTGTGGTTCTCGGTCAGTGGCCCGTTGGGCATGCCCACGGTCAGCACTCCGGCGGCCTTGGTGGCGCCACCAGAGGAGCAACCGGTCGCCGCGAGCGCCAGTGCCAACGCGACGATGACTGTTCTGCGCATGGGGGAATCTCCCGATACGACGGAGCATGAGAGCGCTCTCTCATGCGTACGGCGAACTAGCCAGGCCGCATGCGGTGGCCTGGCCGGTCCGTTCAGTTGTGGTGGAGCGGGTGGGTCAGGGCGCGGATTCGCGCACGATCAACGAGGTCGGCAGCACCAGCGGGTGGTCGGGCATCGGCTGTCCCTCGAGCGTGGAGAGCAGCATCCGCGCGGCGGCGGCACCCATCTCCTGTGCCGGCTGGCGGATCGTCGTCAGCCGAGGTTCGGTGTGTCCCGCGACCGGGACGTCGTCGAAGCCGACCACCGACACGTCGCCGGGGACGGTCCTGCCGGATTCCCGCAGCGCCCGCAGCACTCCGACCGCCGAAAGGTCGTTCTGCGCGAACACGGCGTCGAACGGGATTCCACTCGCGACGAGCTTGTCCACGGCGACTTCACCACCTTCCGTGGTGAAGTCGCCGTCGACGACGAGGTCCGGGTGCAGCGTCAGGCCCGCTTCCGCCAAAGCGAGCCGGAACCCGTCCAGCCTCGCCTGAGTGCACCCGAAGTGCGGTGGTCCGGTGACGACGGCGAACCTGCGGCGGCCTGCCGCGACGAGATGCCTCGCGACATCCGCGCCTCCCTGCCGGTTCGTCGTCGTCACCGAGGGGAACTCCGGGTGCGAGCCGCGATCGTCGATCATGACGACCGGCAGGCCCGCCCGGTAGAGCGTGGAGATGTAGTGCAGGGCGTCCGGGGGCTCGACGACCAGCAGGCCGTCGAAAGCGTTGGCGGACACGTGGTTCGCGAACTGGTTCAGCGACTCGGGCCCGCGGTTCAGCGTGTAGAGCAGCAGCCCGTAACCGTCGGCTTCGAGCGTGTCGACGATGCCCTGCAGGACCTCACCCATCCACGGCCAGGTGAGCGACGGCGCGAGCAACGCGACGGTGCGGGTACGACCCCGGGCAAGGCCGACGGCGCGGGCGCTGGGCACGTACCCGATCTCGTCGATGACCTTACGAACACGCTGCGCGGTAGAGGCGTCCACGTCCGGCTTGCCGTTCAGCACACGTGACACGGTCGCTTTGGACACCTGGGCGCGTTGGGCGACCTCTGCGATCGTGACACGCATGCCGAACTTCCTTCCGCCGCCTCCTGAAACCGGTTTCGGTACCGGTTCCGACGAGGTGTGACGGAGTCAACAGCCTGACCTCAGGATCAGTCAAGAGTCTTGCCGGAAGTTCGTGAGAGCGTTTCCACGGCCCGGCGCATCGGCGCAGGTAGAACACTGTCGAGTGGCACGAATTGAATCACCTTGATCGATTCGTCCTTCCGTGTTCCCTTGCGCCGAACGGAGTATCCGTCGCGTCTCAACTGATCGTGCACAATGGAGCTCATGGGGGTTGTCACAGCGGTCAGCCGCAACGAGGAGTACACGTTCACCAAGCCCGTGCGCGAGAGCATCACTTTGCTCGCCGGACTCGGTGTCGAGGGCGACGTCCACCAGGGCGTCACGGTCAAACACCGATCACGGGTCGCACAGGACCCGACCCAGCCGAACCTGCGCCAGGTCCACCTGATGCACGCCGAACTCTTCGACGAACTGCACGACAAGGGCTTCTCCGTGGCCCCGGGCGAAATCGGCGAGAACATCACGACGCGGGGCATCGACCTGCTCGCCCTGCCCACCGGAACGTTGCTCCACCTCGGCCCGGAGGCCGTCGTCGAGGTGACCGGCCTGCGCAACCCGTGCGTGCAGATCGACGCCTTCTCGAAGGGCCTGCTCAAGGAGGTCGTGGCCAAGGGCGCGGACGGTGAACTCATCCGGCGCGCGGGCATCATGTCGGTCGTGCTGACGGGTGGCGTGGTCCGCCCCGGCGACGAGATCCGCGTCGAACTGCCCGCGGAACCGCACCGCCCCCTGGCAAAGGTCTAGCCCGGCCACCGCAACAGGCCCCGCGCGGTGCCAACCGGCGCCCGCCCTCGCAAGGCAACCACGTACGAAGCCCTGGCGTGGCGATGCGAAGCGAGCCGTCTGAACCTAGGGCGCGGGGTAGCGGTTCGGGCCCTTCAAGCCCCAATCGC
This sequence comes from Lentzea albidocapillata, assembly GCF_000719115.1. Classification (GTDB taxonomy): domain Bacteria; phylum Actinomycetota; class Actinomycetes; order Mycobacteriales; family Pseudonocardiaceae; genus Lentzea; species Lentzea albidocapillata. The sequence continues at coordinate 626,584 of NZ_JOEA01000014.1, forward strand.
AACCCCGCGCAGTTCCGTCACGACCTGACGGACCACCCTCGCAAGGCGACCTCTCGCACGGAACGCGACCAACCCCGCTGGAACCGGCGCCAGCCAACGCAAGCCGACCCGCACGCCCACCCCAGCTACCCGTTGCCAAAGTGATCATCAAGGATCACCGAGATCGTCCGAGGCGCCTCGACCACCGCCAGATGCGCCGCATCCCCCACCACGTAAAGCTCAGAATCCGGCAACTCATCCGCGATGTACCGCACCAACTCGGTAGGCGTCGCATGATCCTGAGCCGCCGCGATCACCACGGTGGGCACGTCGATCTTCACCAGATCCGGCCGCAGATCCATCCCGCGAACGGCCTCGACACAGGCGAGATAGGTCGGCGGGTCGACCTTCAGCAACTCCGCACGGAAGCGCTGGACGACGGCCGGCGCGCAGGCCGGCGTGAACCACAGCGACACCACCGTGTCGGCGACCGCCTCCATCCCCCGCGAGCGCACCAGCGAGATCCGCTCGTCCAGCCGGGCCTTGTCCGGAACCCACGCGGTGGTGCACACGAGCGCCAGCCGGGAGATCCGGTCGGTGTGCGCGGCCAGCCACATCCCGACCATGCCCCCGAGGGACACGCCGCAGTAGTACACCTGCTGCAACCCCAGGTGGTCCAACAGTTCCACGACGTCGCCCGCCAGGTCCTCGATCGAGCACGGCCCGGCGACCGGTGCGCTGGCACCGTGGCCGCGGTGGTCGAAACGCAACACCCGGAACGGCAGGGAGAACTCGCGCCACAGTTCGGTGGTCGTGCCCAGTGCGTTGCCGAGCACCAGCACCGGTGCGTCCTCCGGCCCGGTCAGCGTGTGGTGAACGAGCACGGCGCCACCTCCTAGCGAGACCCCGACAACCGGGAGTCTGCCTGGGGTGTTCGTCGCTCGCACGGCGAATCCCGCCTGCGGCCCGTGCTCGCCGACAACCACCGACCTGGCCCCCGCCGAAACGCTGTTACGAGGAGCAGAATGGGTGCCGCTCGCAGCCACCGACCTCACCGGGAAGCCGATGAACTCCATTGCCCCGTTCGCGCACGAAGCCCTGTTCTACCGGGACGAGGACACCTTCCTCTCCGGTACGGCGAGATTCGTGACGGACGGTGTCGACAGAGGCGAGCCGGTGCTGGTCGCGGTGCCCGAGGCGGGCATCGCCCGGCTGCGCGAACGGCTCGGCGACGCGGCGGAGCAGGTGCACTTCATCGACATGAGCGAGGCCGGCCGCAACCCGGGCCGGATCATCCCCGGTGTGCTGATGGCGTTCAGCGCGAGCACGCAACTGCGGTTCCGCATAGTCGGCGAGCCGATCTGGCCCGGCCGCACCGAACTGGAGTACCCGGCGTGCGTGCAGCACGAGGCGTTGATCAACACAGCGTTCGAGGGGCGGCCGGGCATCATCCTGTGCCCGTACGACGCGGCGGCACTGCCCGGCCACATGCTGGAGGACGCGCTGCGCACCCATCCCGTGGTGATCGAGGGCGGGCGACGCGTGGCGAGCAAGTGGTACACGGAGGCCACCGCGCTGGCCGACATCTACAACGTGCCGTTGCCGCCTCCGCCCGCGGACGCCGAGGAGCACGTGTTCTCCGTCGGCACGCTCGCGCACATGCGCAACCTCGTGTCGGCGTACGCGCACTGGCTGCGCCGCGAACAGGTCGAGGACCTGGTGCTCGCGGTGAACGAGCTCACGACGAACAGCATCCTGCACGCGTCGGGCCGCGGGGTGCTGCGGCTGTGGCGGGAGGGCGGCACCGTCGTGTGCGAGGTGAGCGACACGGGCGCCGGCTTCCCGCCGTCGTTCACCGGCCTGTCCGGCTTCGGGATCGTGATGGTGAACCTGCTGTGTGACCTGGTTCGCACCCACACGAGTCACAGCGGTACCACCGTTCGAGTGTACTTGGGGCGGTAGGGAGTCACCGCCATCTCATCGCAATGCGCACGACACGATGACCTGTTTTCCTTGCACGGATATGACAGACCACCTCTCCCCCCTCGACATCGCTTTCCTCGCTATGGAGGGCGACACCAATCCCTTGCACCTCGGCGCGGTCGCGACCTTCGCACCGTCCACTCCGGTGCATCCGGCCCGCATCGCCGCCGTGCTCTGCGAACGGGCGCAAGAGATCCCGCGCCTGCGCCAGCGCGCCCGCACCTCGTTGCTCGGTGGCGCGCGCTGGGTGGAGGACCCCGGTTTCGCGCCGGAGGACCACGTCTTCACGCACCACACGCGCGGTCGTGACCGGTTCGCCACCCTGGTCTCGCACCTCATGGCGCAGCCGCTCGACCTCGCGCGCCCGCCGTGGGAGCTGCACGTCATCACCGGCCTCGCGGGCGGCAGGTTCGCCGTCGTCGCGAAGCTGCACCACTCGCTGTGCGACGGCATGAAGGCCGTCGGCCTGGGAATTCAGCTCTTCGACCCGTCACGGCTGTCCATTCCGGACGCCGCGGAGCCGGTGGCGAAGTCGATCATTCCGTCCCTCCCGTCGCTGCGCGGGATCAAGGACACGATCGACATCGCGTCGAGCGTGCTGATGAACACCCGCCCGCCGACGCTGAACTCACCGGTGCTCACCGCGTCCACCCGGCCACGCCGCGTGGTCATGTCGCGCCTGGATCTCACGGACATACACCGAATCCGCCGCGCGCACGGCGGCACGGTGAACGACGTGTTGCTCGCCCTCGTCACAGGTGCGTTGCGCCACTGGCTTTCCGCGCACGGCAGCGCCGGTCCCGACTCGGTCGTGCGCGCCCTGATTCCGGTTAACCAGCGCTCACGCTCTGGTGACGGCGCCTCGGGCAACCAGATCTCCGGTTTCCTGGTCGCACTGCCGGTCGGCGAGGCGGACCCGGTGCAACGACTGCGGAACGTCCGCGCGCAGATGGAGTCCGCGAAGGCGGCCGGCCCGGACCGGGGTGCCGGCGCGTTGCCGCTGCTCGCCGACAAGGTGCCGCCGCTGGTGCACCGCCTGGCCGCGCCCGTCATGGGCCGCTGCGCTCCCCTGCTGTTCGACACGCTGGTCACTTCGGTGCCGCTGCCGTCCGTCCCTCTTTCCCTGGACGGCGCCGCGCTGTGCGAGATGTACCCGGTCGCGCCGGTCGCACCCGGCCATGCCGTCGGCATCGCGCTGTCGGTCTACAAGTCGTCGGTCCACGTCTGCCTGAACACGAACCAGTCGTGGATGTCGGACGCGCACTGGCTCGACAGCGTGCTGCGCCGCGAGCTCGCCTCGCTGCAGGAGAGCAGGGAGCTGGTGGGTTTGCCTAGGTAGACGTCCGGGCAAACCTGGTTTCATGAGCAACACCGTGGTCCTCGACGTGGACGGCACCCTGGTCGACACCAACTACCACCACACGGTGGCGTGGCTGCGCGCCTTCCGCACGGTCGACGTCACCGTTCCTGGGTGGCAGGTGCACCGTGCGATCGGCATGGGTGGCGACAAGCTGGTGGCCGCCGTCGCGGGCGACAAGGTCGAACAGGACCACGGCGACAAGGTGCGCCAGGCCTGGGAGCGGTACTTCGACGAGATGCTGGACGAGATCCAGCCGCTGGAGGGCGCACACCGGCTGGTCCGCGCCGCCACCGACCTCGGCCTGGCCGTGGTGCTCGCCAGCTCGGGCAAGCGCAAGCACGTCGAGCACTACCTGAAGCTGCTCGACCCCGGCGACGTCGCGTGGACGACCTCGGACGACGTCGAGGACAGCAAGCCGGCACCGGACCTGATCGAGGTGGCGCTGCGCGAGGTCAAAGGTGAGCGCGCGGTCGTGGTGGGCGACTCGGTGTGGGACTGCGAGGCGTCCGCACGGATCGGGTTGCCGTCGGTCGGGCTGCTGACGGGCGGGTTCGGGGAGGACGAACTGGTCGACAGCGGCGCCTCGGCGGTCTACGCGGACCTGGACACGCTGCGGGCGGAGCTGGCCGACCTGCCGTTCGCCGTGGTGGAGGAACCGAAAGCCTGAAAGAAGCCCGGAACGTCTGACGTTCCAGGTCTACGGCCGAGGAACGGCCGACGGAGTCGGAATATCCGAGGGCTTGCCGCGGTTGTTCTTCTCCTTGCTGGTCTTCGTCGTCTCCCCGCTCGGCTCCACCTCGGTGGTCTCCACGACCGGAGTCGACGACGGCACGACCCCACCGGCACCCGGCTGCGGCGCCCCGGGCACACCGGGCGCGCTCGACACTTCCGACCCGTCCGGCGTCTGCACGACGGTCACGGTCGAAGGATTCACCGTCACGACCTGGGTGCGGGTGTCCGGTGCCACCGGCTTGTCCGCCGCCGGCGCCTCGCTCCCGCCACCGGCGAAGTTCGCCACCACGACGGCTACCGCGGTGACGGCGACGGCCGCGGCCGCGATCGCCGCGCGCTTGCCGCGCCAGGACCGGGGCTCGGGCACGGCCGCGGGCTCGTCCGGTGCGACGGCCGCGTCCGGCAGCAATGCCGGCAACCCGCGGCTGGCCTCGAAAGCGGCCTCCAACGACCGGGAACACTGAGCGGCGGACGGACGGCGCGCCGGGTCCATGTCCGTCATCGCGGACAACAACGACACCCACGCCAGCGGCAGGTCGACGGGAATCCGCGGCGACCGGGCGAGGCGGGCGAGCGCGGCCTCGGCGTCGCCGCCGGGGTACTCCGTCCGCCCGGTCAGGCACTCCAGCAGCACGAGGCCCAGCGAGTAGACGTCCGCGGGCGGGCCGACGTCGGCGCCGCGCACCTGTTCCGGCGACAGGTACCCGGCGGTGCCGACCAGCACGCCGGACGTCGTCACCCGCGTCACCTCGGCCACCAGCGCCAGGCCGAAGTCCGCCAGGTAGGCCTGCTTTTCGGTGTCGTCGAGCAGGATGTTGGACGGCTTGATGTCCCGGTGCACGACACCCAGGTCGTGCACGTGGTCCAGCACCGCGGCGACCTGGCTGCCGACCCGCGCCACGAACCGGGGTGGCAGCGGTTCGCGCATGCGCTGGCGCAGCGTGCCGCCGGTGATCTCGCGCATCACGAAGTACGGGCGGCGCGACACCGTCCCGGAGGCGTAGACCGGGATGATGCCGGGGCAGTCCAGCGAGACCAGCATCGAGGCCTCGCGCTGCAGGCGCAGTTCGTCGTCGGGCAGGCCGGGGCCCGAGAAGATCTTGATCGCCACCGAGGACGTCGTCGATCGGTCGTACGCGCGGTAGACCTCCGCCATCCCGCCGGACCCGAGGAGTGTGCCGACCACAAAACGGTTGTCGATCACCGACCCGGTCAGATCGCCGTCCCAAGGTGCGCTCATGGGCCTCCGCTCGCCTGCGCAGCAACCTAACGGGTCGCCTGGAATTCCGGTACCCGCCCTACCCGAAGATCAAACTATATTCAGTCCGGCTTCGATCTCCCGGATCACCGCCAAGTCGTGTTCCCGCTGGTGAAAGCCACGGTGCCCTCCGCGAGTTCCTGCACAAGCACCTTGTCGTCGCCAAAGGTCGGCTTGTTAACGAGCGACAGTCACTCGAACCGCAGCCTCTCCCGGACGGGAGCGGTCACGAGGCAGCCGGAGGTGGCCCGCCAGAGCCGGCTCAGCCGGACGCGGAGGTCGGTGCCGCCGGTCAACGCCTGTGCCACGAACTGCAACCCGAGCAGCTCGGCCACTATCTGTTCGGCCGCGTGCCGCACGTTCACCTCCGGCCGCAACTCGCCGCGTTCGGACGCCAGCGACAGCAGGTCCCGCACCACCGTGACCCAGCCGATCACCTGCGCGGCCGCGGCGACGTCGAAGAACACCGCCTCCCGCAACAGCTTCGCGCTCACCCGCACGGTCAGGTCGGTCTCGAGCCGACCGACGAACTCGAAGGACATCACGATCAGCGCCTGCACCGGTGACGACTCGACCGCGAGCACCTCGTCGCGCAGCCGGTGCCACAACAGGGACTGCTCCTCGATGATGGCGACGCCAAGGGCTTCCTTCGAACGAAAATGGCAATACAGCGCACCTTTGGAAACATCCGCCCGCGCGCACACGGCCGTGAGGCTCGACCTGGAGAACCCCTCGCGGTCGAAGACCTCCGCCGCGGCCCGCAGCAGTTTCGCCCGCGTGTGCGCCGACTTCTCGCGCTTGGAACTCATCACGTGGCCCGTGCGACGCCGGTCGCGACCGCTGTGGCGAAGGTGTCCGGCATCTGCCAGTACTGCTCGATCTCCCCCAGGTGCACCGATATCACCGCGGCGAAGCGCACCTCCACCGGTGTCCCGCCGGCACGGACCCGCCAGCGCGCCGAGCCGATCACGGCGGCGTCTCCGCCGTCGACGATCACCTGGCGCACCGAGAGCTGCTCCAGGTCGAACGTGGCGAACAAGGTCAGGAACTGGGACTCGACCTCACGGCGGGTGCGCCTGCCGAGTGCCCAGTGGACGCCGTTCGGGTCGGGCGCCTCCCATTCCACGGCCGGTGCGCACAACCGCGCGATGCCAGGTGCGTCCTGTGCCGCGAGTCGTGCCAGGAAGACCTGCACCGCTTCGACCGTCGAGAACATTTCACTCACCTTCTCATCCCGGTCATTGCTGCGGCAATGAACTCGGTGCAGTCACAGTAGCGAGGCGCTCGAAATGTGAGTGCGCACACCCCATTGGACCAGCTTCGTTTCACCCAAACATCCGATCGGTCGATTCCGTTGGTACCTGAACTTTCAACGACCGCCGGTATCACCGCAATGCACGGCACGAACTCGTGGACTTTGCGGCATGGTTGATGGCGCACCCGTCATCTCACTGAAACGGAGCAGAACCGTGCTCAAGGCAGCCACTGAAGCCCGCGAGCACCAGGACACCCCGCCGATTACAGCCTTGATTCCACAGGCACGGCGAGAACAAGGGCTCACCCAGCGCGACCTCGCGGACCTGTTGTGCGAGATCTCACAAAATGACAGCGTCACCCGTGAGGAAGTGTCGAGATGGGAACGCGGTAAACGCATTCCCGGCCCTTACTGGCGTGCCTGGATCAGCGAGGCCCTCGACGTGCCGCACGCGGCCCTCGACCGGGCCGCCGTGATCGAGCGGGAATGCCGCAGGGCGAAGGAGGAAGACCACTCCTGCTAGCGGTGCGCGGGCAGACGGCAGGGGTCTGCCCGCCCGCAGCAGGGCGGTGCCCGCAGCGGCCGCCGCGGGCACCGCCCTACCACAAGTCCCAGGCAGGAACGACCTTTGGCCCCCTGTGCGTCCGCGCACAGGGGGCCAGACTGCGTCACGTGACAGCCTTCGGACACTCCTTCGCGACATTGCTGCTACTCGCCGGTAGCACGATCGGCGGCACACCGGGCGTTTCCCCGGTCAAAGTCAACGAGATCACACTCGGCCCCGCCGGATTCGTCGAACTGCGCAACACGGCCTCCACCACGGCAGACATCGGAGGGTGGACGGTCCAGACCTGCACCGGCGGCACCGCCGAAATCCTCGCCACCATCTCACCCGGCACGCCCCTGGCCCCCGGCGAATACTTCGTCATAGTCGGTGCCGCGTTCAGTGGAACAGTGCCGAACGGCCTGATCGTGGAGACCGTGGACGGAAGTGGCGTAATCGCCAGGAACCGGCATGGCGCACACACCGACAGCGTCGGCCTCAGCTCCTCCTCGCCGTGCCGGGAAGCGGGCCCCGCGACACCCTGCGCAGATTCATCGCTCGGCCGTGACGGCTCCTCGCGGGACACAGATCACAACTCGGCCGACTTCACCTGCCGAATTCCCTCTCCCGGAGAAAGCAACCACTGATCAATAAACAATGGCCCCTTTCGAGTCCGAACGAATGCGAGCAAAGTCAGTCCCAGCGGCAATACAGGTCGTTCCCCTCGATCAGAGGGCCGCTACGAGGAATACCCCGAATTCACTTTCTCGAAGGGACAGGACTATGCGTCGACTGCTGAGCGGAGCTGCCGCCCTGGCAATCGCGAGCACCATCGCGTTCGCCGGACTGGCAACGGCCGCCGAGGAGCCCGAGTCTCCCGAGGTCATGCAGCTGCCGGCAGTGCTGATCAACGAGGTCTCCACCATGGGACCGAACGGCCAGCTCGACGAGGCGATCGAACTCATCAACACCACGAGCGAGCAGGTCGACCTGAGCAACTGGGTCATCAGGATCTACAACCAGCGCAACGAGGTCGTCCAGACGATCCCGTTGGTCGACGCTCTCGGCGGGCCGCTCACGCTGGCACCGGCCAACAACGTCGGCAGCACGCTGGTGCTGACGGGTGCGGAGTTCTCCGGCACCACGTCGACGCCGAACGTTCTCCCGGTGCGATTCACCGGTGCCGAAGGCATCCCGGCCCTCGGTGGCGTGGCGGTGTTCGGCAGCCTGGCCCCGACGGCCTTCAAGATCGACGGTGTCGCATTCTCGTCGCCGGTGACCACCGCCAAGGAAGGCGTCCACGCCCAGCCCGAGAACCAGCGCACCGCGCAGCTCGCCGGTTCCAACACGCGCAACCTGCTGAACCAGGACACCAACAACAACCAGCGGGACTTCTCGCTGCAGGAACGCACCTTCTGATCAAGTTGATCTGACCGTCAAGCGGGTGCACCGATCGAAGTGCCCGGACCACCTCCCCCGGTGGTCCGGGCACGTCCGCGTGTGGCGTGAAGTCGCCAACGGCGACTAACCGCCGCTTTTTACTGTTTCCCAACGATTTGCGGCCCCTCATCCTGCTGTGACCTGATCACCGAGGGAGTGCGCCGTGATTCGACAAGTTCTGGCACTTGCCGCAGCTGCCGCAACGCTCGTCGCACCAGCCGCGTCCGCCGCGTCACCACCGACGCAGGCGCAGACATCCGAGGCCTCACACCGGATCACACTCATCACCGGTGACGTCGTCGACTACACCGAACGCCCGGACGGGCGAAAATTCGCCCAGATCCACGCCGCGCCAAGGGATGGCGAGCAGCCGATCTTCCACACGATGACGACGGCCAAAGGTCTGCACGTCTACCCGTCGGACGCGATGAGCGCCGTCACGTCCGGAACGGTCGAGCGCACACTCTTCAACGTCACCGATCTCGTGCGCACCGGGCAGTCCGATGACCGCACGCCAACGGTTCCGGTGCTGATGACCGGTGGCTTCTCCGCCAGTGCCCACACCCGGATCAGCAGTCTGGACGCCTCGGGCATCCGGGTCGAGAAGTCGAAGGCGCAGGAGTTCTGGCGCTCCCTGGACATGAGCGCGAAGTCCGGCGTGCGGCTGAAGTACGACCGGCCGGTCCGCGTCGCGCTCGACCAGACCACCAGGCAGATCGGTGCCCCGGAGGCGTGGAAGGCCGGCTTGGACGGCACCGGTGTCACGGTCGCCGTCGTCGACACCGGCATCGACGCGAACCACCCCGACATCGCCGGCAAGATCACCGCGACGGAGAACTTCTCCGACGAACCGGACGTCGTCGACCGGCACGGCCACGGCACGCACGTCGCCTCGACCATCGCGGGCACCGGTCAGGTTTCCGCCGGCAGGTACAAAGGCGTGGCCCCCGGCGCGACCCTCGTGATCGCCAAGGTGTTCAACGGCGCCGGCGAGGCGGACACGTCCCAGGTGCTCGCCGGCATCGAGTGGGCGGCCCGCTCCGGGGCGAGGATCGTCAACCTCAGCCTCGGCGGTGCCGTCACGGACGGCAGTGACGAGATGAGCGCGCTGGTCGACCGGCTCTCCGCGGAGACGGGCGCGCTGTTCGTGGTGGCGGCGGGGAACAACGGCCCGGCCGGCCGTTCGGTCACCTCACCCGGCGCCGCCGCGTCGGCGCTCACCGTCGGCGCGGTGGACCGGCAGAACAGGCTGGCTCCATTCAGCAGCACCGGTCCTCGCGTCGGTGACGCGCACGTGAAACCCGAGATCAACGCACCCGGTGCCGGCGTCGTGGCCGCCCGGGCGGCGAACACGTCGATGGGCGCCCCGGTCGACGGCCGCTACACGGCCGCCTCGGGAACGTCGATGGCGACACCGCACGTCGCGGGCGCCGCGGCGCTGCTCACGCAGCAACACCCCGGCTGGGACGCGCAGACGGTGAAGGACGCGCTCGTCACCAGCGCCGCCGACGTCGGCATGCCGTGGTACGAGCAGGGTGCCGGCCGTCTCGACGTCGCACGGGCCATCACGCAGAAGGCCACGGCTACCGCGTCGGCGAGCTACGGGCGCCACGAGCGCGGTGCGGGCGGCGTGCTCACCAGGGAGCTCCAGTACGTCAACACCTCCGGCACCGCGCTGACCCTCGACCTCACCGCGACGATCAAGGGCTGGGACGGGAAGTCGACGACCGGGTTCGCCCTCAGCGCCTCCCGGGTGACCGTTCCCGCCCGCGGCAAGGCGTCGGCCACCCTCACCCTCGACCCGGAGGTGGGCCCGGCCGGCGTGTACGGCGGCGTGGTCACGGCGACCGGGACCGGGACGACGTTGCGCACCCCGGTCAGCGTGTACGAGGCACCCCAGACGTTCCCGGTCTCCGTGCGAGTCCGCGACGCCGTCGGCAAACCGCCCGCACCGGCGATGGGACAGCTGATCGACGACACCAACGGTGGCGACGACGTCAACGACCCGTTCGACGAGACCCTGAGCTACTACTTCGACGTCGTGAACGGCGAAGGCATCGCGAACGTGCCGACTGGCCGCTATTCGGCGGTGACGTGGGCGACCGAGAACACGGCGGGAGTGCGGCGCTGGTCCGCGCTCGCCGCACCGGAGCTCACCGTCACCGGCGCCGCAGCCATCTCGCTCGACGCACAGAAGACCGTGCCGATCGAGATCGTGCCACCAGGCCCGGCCGAACAGCGCGACCGCACCGTGACGATGCGCCGCGTCCTACCGGCCGAAGGGGAGAAGTCGCAGCTGATCACCGAGATGGCCGCCGCGCTCGGCAGCGCACCGTGGGAGATCCGCGCGACGCCTTCCGCGGCGGCGAAGAAGGGCGCGATCTCGTTGCAGGACAACGTGACCCTGCAGACCGCGACGGTCACCGCGTCCTCGGGAGGCCGCACGATCACAACGGACGGCGACGTGGCCGTGCTGTCCGCGAAGTGGTCCGGTGAGCGCGACCTGACCCTCGGCGGGGACACGGCGCTGGTGAAGATCAAGCCGGACACGCCCGCCAACATGGTCAAGGCGGCGAACATCGCCGCCACCGCCGCGGCCCAGGCCGGCCAGAAGGCGATCTTGTCCTATGTGGACGCACCGGGTGCGCTCGCGCTCACCGGGCTCTCCAGCGCCGCGCTCCCGGCGCTGGGCGTCGGCAACGCGGACGGGGAGTTCCTCGCGAACCAGAAGTCCTTGCGGCTGACCGTCAAACCCGGCCCGGAGTCGGTGTTCAACCTGAGCTTCCTGGACGCCAACGGCATCCCGGCCGACCACCGCCGAGTGGTGGACCCCGCCAAGCTGGTCAAACGGCCGACCGCCTACCACGCCGACAAGCCGGGCCTGACCGTGCAGAAGACGTGGTACCCGTTCCCGACCGGCCTGTGGCAGACGCAGATCCTGCGCGGCACGACGTTCACCCCGCCGGCCGCGTGGACGGAGTACATCGGCCCGGGAGACGACCGGATCGTCTGGAAGCGGCACGTGACGCTGAGCGGAACCGACTCCAGGGGCCAGCGTGCGGCCATGACCATGTTCCAGGAGAACGTGTTCCGCGAGGGTGCCGCTCCCGCGCCGGAACGGTGGTTCGCGGGACCGATGCACAGCACCGCGGTAGCACTGCAGTCCGACCACCCCGCCCGCTACCCCGCCGCGAACGGCGCGTGGCGGCAACTCTGCTCGAACTGCCGGACGGGCGACACGTTCGTCCCCGCCCTGCAGTGGACCGACGGCAACCCCGGTCACTACACGAACCCTTATCAGAACAGCAAGTTCTTCACGACCACCAAGGTCCGCCTGTTCCGGGGCGACGCGGAGATCCCGGCCACCCAGCAGCCACTGGCCTTCTACCCCACCTTCACGATGGCGCCGGAGAAGGCGGCCTACCGCCTCGAAACGGTCGAGACGCACGCTCCGGGAGCCGTGGCGGGCGCGGTCAACCCGGTGCTGTTCACCCTCGCCCCGCGCACCGAGACCACGTGGACCTTCCAGTCCTACCGCTCACAGAACCCTCCTCCTACCGGATACGCGTGCCACGCGGGCCAGCCGGCCTGCCAGTTCCAGCCGCTCATCCGGCTCCGCCACGACCTGCCGCTCGACCTCACGAACTCCGCACCGGCGGGGACACCGTTCACCTACCACGTGCACGCGTCCAACAGCGCGCCCATCACCCTCGTGAAGGTGCGGTGGTCGGCGGACGAGGGCAGGACGTGGAGCCAGGCGGCGATCCAGCCGAGCGGAGATCGTTGGCAGGTCACGATCGACAATCCCGGCGGCGACGTGTGGCTGCGTACCGAGGCCAGGGACGGGGCGGGGAACACGGTCGTGCAGACCATGCAGAAGGCGTTCCGCACTCACTCCGGTAGCTGAGGTGGCAGCAGAGAGGTAGCACCCCGTGCTGCGGCGCGCAGACCCGCCTGGAACCGGGTCTGCGCGCCCAGTTCGTCCATCAGCCGGTGCAGCCGCCGCTGGAAGGTCCGATAGCTCAGCCCGAGCTGCTTCGCGATGCTGCGATCCGGCAACCCGGTGGCCAGCAACGCGAGCAGTCGCGCGTCCTCGATCGAGATCTCGGTGCTCGCGGGCTGCCCCGGCAACGACAACGGCACCGCGTCCTCCCACAACCTCGCGAACAGCGCGCCGAGCGAGTCGAGCAACGCCGACCGGTGCACGATCACCGCGCTCTCCAGCGCCGTCTCGGTGCTGTGCAGCGGGATGAGCCCCAGCTGGGCGTCCGCGAGGATCATCTTCGTCGGCGCGGCGGCGACCACCCGCGCCTCCTCCCCCAGCGACAGCCCCATCTCCAGGTCGGCGCGCAGGTCGTGCAGCTCCAACGCCTGGCGCTCGTAGATCCCGCGGAACCGGACGCCGCGGCTCAGCAGCTCCTCCTCCACCGGGTGCAGGGACGTGGGCGCCTTGGCATACGGCGGCTTGTCCACGAAGCAGACCTCCCGCCGCGCGGTGCGCATGACCAGGTCGACGCGCCGCGAGATCGCCTCGGCTCCGTGCACGACCTCGACGAGATCGGCGGGCGCGCGCACGCCGGCCGCGCGTTCGTACCGGACCTGCAGCTCACCGGCCAGCAGCCGGTCACGCCGCAGGTCGTCCTCCCGGCGCAGGAAGTGCATGGCCAGCGCGACGTCCGGGGCCACGGCCGTGTGCAGCCCGTTGACCTGGTGGACGAACCCCAGCTCCGTCAACGACCTCAGCACGGGGCCGACGGCCGGCTCGGCCAGGTCCGTGGCGAGGCAGAGTTCGGCCACACCGAGCTGGTAGGAGTCCACGAGCGCCTCGTACACCGCGAACTCCGCCGGACGCAATCCGAGCACGCAAGCAGTATGCCGACTCCCGGGCACTCGCCGGCGTCGACTGCGGAGCAGCGGCAATAAAACACAGACAGGTTCTCCACAGGCGGCTCACAGGATTCGGCCGCAATCTGGGTCGCATGACGGACAACCACGACCGCGGCCTCCAGTTCGACCTCGCCACGCTCTTCGGGCGCAGGCGGGCGTTGTCGCTGCTCGGCGGCGCAGGCCTCACGCTCGTGGCCTGCGCCCCGTCGACCACCACCACCGCCGGCTCGACCACCACCACCGCCGGCTCGTCCACCACGGCCGACGGCTCGCCGTTGGAGACCATCCCAGAAGAGACCGCCGGCCCCTACCCCGGTGACGGTTCCAACGGCCCGAACGCGCTGACGCAGAGCGGAATCGTGCGTTCGGACATCCGGTCCAGCTTCGGTTCCTCCAGCCGCACGGCCGAGGGTGTGCGGCTGACCATCGACCTGACCGTCCAGAACGACGACGGCAAGCCGTTCGCGGGAGCCGCGGTCTATTTGTGGCACTGCGACATCAACGGTGACTACTCGATGTACTCGGACCGCGTGAAGAACGAGAACTTCCTGCGCGGGGTCCAGGAGGCCGACGCGTCCGGCAAGCTGACGTTCGTCAGCGTCTTCCCCGGCGCGTATGCCGGGCGCTGGCCGCACATCCACTTCGAGGTCTACCCGAGCCTCGCCGAGGCGACCAAGGCCGGCAACAAGATCACGACCTCGCAGCTCGCGTTGCCCGAGACGACGTGCAAGGAGGTCTATGGCACGGCCGGGTACACGCAGAGCGTGCAGAACATGTCGCGGACCTCGTTGAAGCAGGACATGGTGTTCCGCGACGGCGTCGACCACCAGATGGCGACGATGTCGGGCGACGTCCGGTCCGGCTACACCGCCTCACTGACCTTCTCGGTGGAGGGCTAGCCACAGTTCCGCGCGCAGGCCGGGCGAGTCGAGCGAGCGGTTCAGCGCCTGCTCGGCCCTGCGCACCCGGTTGCGCAACGTGTGCCGGTGCACGCCCAGTTCCGTCGCCGACGGGTCCCACGCGCCGTGGTGTCCAAGCCACACTCGAAGCGTGGCACGGGTTTCCGCGTCGAGCGGCTTCAGCAACGCGTCGGCGAACCCGTCCGGCAGCGGCAGGTTCCCGGCGAGCTCCTCGAACGTGCGGACGCCGGCCTGACGGGCCTGACGGGCCTCGCGGTACCCCCGCGCGACGCCGGTCTGGTCCACTTCGGACGAAGCGACGCCGTCGAACTCGTCGGTGAGCACGACGATGTCGCCGTCGTGCTCGGCCCAGAACACGTCGTCGTCCGGTGGCTCGGCGGCGAGGAAGACCCGGAACCGGCGGGGCAGTCCGTCAACCGCGAGCCCGGCCAGCAGCATCCGGAACTGGCCTGCGCGGAGTTCTCTCCTGGCCGCGTCGACGGAGTCGTGCTGGACGAGCGCGAGGACGAGCAGCGACGCGGCCGTGTTGACGATCCCCGGATCCGGCCTGGCGGTGCCGACCGCCAGAACGCCTCGGGCGCGGCTGCCGAGGACCTGCAGGAACACGTGCACGCCGGCGAGCTCGAACGCGACGCTGGCCAGGCCGCCCGCGGTCTTCAGCCGGGCGAGCTCGGCGGTCAGGTCCGGGACGAGGCGGGGGTTGTGGGCGTGCACGGGCTCACCGGCCGCGTCGAGGAGCACGACCCAGCCGTCGATCCACTGGCCGAGCCTGCGCACCACTCCCCCGACGCCGGTCCGGACCGCGGCTCTGGTGAGTGCGCGCTGGGCTTCGCTGGTCCTGGCCAGCGCCGCGTACTCGTCGGCGGCCAGCGCCTTCGACACGGCCTTGCTGATCGCGATGAACGGCACCTCGCGCGGCACCTCGACCAGCCCCAGTCCCGCCTCTGCCGCCGCTGCCACCAGCGCGGGCGGCACGACGTCGTGCCCCAGGCCGGTGCCGAAGCCGAGCCCGACGACCCCAGCGCGCACGAGCCGTTCGACATAGCCGTCCCGCAGGGCGTTGAGGCCCGTCGTGAGCAGCAGTTCGCCGCCCTCCAGGAACGGGGTGGGGTCCGCGAGCTCCGTGCCGTGCACCCACCCGACCGGCTTCGACACGTCCCCCGCCAGCACCGGGAGGCCCAGCGATCGAGCGAGGTCGTCCAGCGTGATGGGCATGTGCCAATTTGTACAACTTCAGTCCTGAAGATCGCCATTTCGGACACTGCGCACGCCGCTGACCAGGGCCATGCTGGGCACATGACCCGACTGCGTACCGCGATCCCCGGTCCCAAGTCCCTGGAGCTCCAGGCTCGGCGCAAGGGCGCCGTCGCCGCCGGAGTCGGTTCGACGCTGCCCGCCTACATCGACTCCGCCGACGACGGCCTGCTGATCGACGTCGACGGCAACCAGCTCATCGACCTCGGTTCCGGCATCGCCGTGACGAACGCCGGCAATCCCGCGCCCGCCGTCGCCGAGGCCGTGCACGCGCAGATCGACAGGTTCAGCCACACCTGTTTCATGATCACGCCGTACGAGAGCTACCTCGAGGTCTGCGAGCAGCTGAACGACCTCACCCCCGGCGACCACGAGAAGCGGTCGGTGCTGTTCAACTCCGGCGCCGAGGCCGTCGAGAACGCGGTCAAGATCGCCCGGCACGTCACCGGCAGGCAGGCCGTCGTGGTGTTCGACCACGGCTACCACGGCCGCACGAACCTCACGATGGCGTTGACCGCCAAGAACATGCCGTACAAGCACAGGTTCGGCCCGTTCGCGCCCGAGGTCTACCGCGTGCCGGCGTCCTATCCGCTGCACGACGGCCTGACCGGTCCCGAGGCGGCGTCCAGCGCGATCGCCGCCATCGAGAAGCAGGTCGGCGCAGACAACACCGCCGCCGTCGTGATCGAGCCGATCCAGGGTGAGGGCGGGTTCATCGAACCCGCCGAGGGCTTCCTGCCGGCGATCGCGCGGTGGTGCCGGGACCGCGGCGTGCTGTTCGTCGCCGACGAGATCCAGACCGGCTTCTGCCGCACCGGTTCGTGGTTCGCGCTCGACCACGAGGGCGTGGTGCCGGACCTGATCACCACGGCCAAGGGCATCGCGGGCGGGCTGCCGCTCGCGGCCGTCACCGGTCGCGCCGAGATCATGGACGCCGTGCACGTCGGTGGTCTCGGTGGCACGTACGGCGGCAACCCGGTGGCGTGCGCGGCGGCGCTGGGCGCCATCCGCACGATGCGCGAGCGGGACCTCAACGCCGCTGCCCGCCGCATCGAGGAGACGGTGCTGGGCCGGCTCAGGGCGATCGCGGAGAAGACCGACATCATCGCGGACATCCGCGGCCGTGGTGCGATGCTCGCCATCGAGTTCACCGAACGCACGCCCGACGTCGCCGCGCGCGTCGCGAAGGCGTGCCACGAACAGGGTGTCGTCGTGCTGACGTGCGGCACCTACGGCAACGTGATCCGCCTGCTGCCCCCGCTGGTCATCCCGGACGACCTGCTCGCCGAAGGACTCGACGTGCTCGAAGGAGCCCTGCTCGCATGATTGACTTCCACACCCCCGAAGACGTCGAGAACGCCGTCGCGAAGGCGCACGCCGTCGCTCCCGAACTGGCCGCGCTGCCCGCACACCGCCGCGCGTCCGCCCTGGACCACGTGTCGCGGCGCCTGGCCGAGCGGGCCGAGGAGTTCGCGCAGGCCATCAACGACGACTCGGGCAAGCCGCTGAAGTGGGCGCGGGTCGAGGTGACCCGCGCGATCTCCACGTTCCGCTGGGCCGCGGAGGAGGCCCGCCGGTTCTCCGGTGAGCTGCAGCGCCTCGACACCGACCCGTCCGCCGAGGGCCGTCTCGCGCTGGTGCGCCGGGTGCCGCGCGGTTCGGTGCTGGGCATCGCGCCGTTCAACTTCCCGCTGAACCTGGTGGCGCACAAGGTGGCGCCCGCGCTGGCCGTCGGCGCGCCGATCGTGCTGAAGCCCGCGCCCGCCACGCCGAAGGTCGCGTTCCTGCTCGGCGAACTGCTGGCCGAGACCGACCTGCCGGGCGGCGCCTTCGCGATCCTGCACCTGTCCAATGAGGACACTGCCGCGCTGGTCGGGGACCCGCGCCTGCCGGTGGTCTCGTTCACCGGTTCCGGTCCGGTCGGCTGGGGCATCAAGGAACGCGTGCCGCGCAAGCACGTCACCCTCGAACTGGGCGGCAACGCGGCCGCCATCGTCGCCCCCGACTGGCAGGACGTCGAGTTCGCGGCGCAGCGCATCGCCACGTTCGCGATGTACCAGGCCGGTCAGTCGTGCATCTCGGTGCAGCGCGTCTACGTGCACACCGACGTGTACGACGCGGTCTCGGAAGCCGTTGTGCAGCACGTGAACAAGCTCGACGTGGCCGGAGACGTCGGCCCGTTGATCAACGACGCCGCGGCCGACCGCGTCGAGTCGTGGGTGCGGGAAGCCGGTGCCACGGTCCTGACGGGCGGAACCCGTGACGGTCGCACGTACGCGCCCACCGTGCTGACCGACGTGCCGGAGGACTCGAAGGTCAACGCCGAGGAGGTGTTCGGCCCGGTCGTGACCCTCACGCGGGTGGACAGCGTCGAGGAGGCGTTCGACCGCGTCAACGCGTCCCGGTACGGCCTGCAGGCGGGCCTGTTCACCACGGACGTGCGGCTGGCTTTCCGTGCCGCGCAACGGCTCCAGGTCGGCGGCGTGATCGTCGGCGACGTGCCGAGCTACCGCGCGGACCAGATGCCGTACGGCGGCGTGAAGGAGTCCGGCATCGGCCGGGAGGGCCTGCGCGCGGCCATGGACGACCTCACCGAACAGCGCGTCCTGGTGCTGACCGGCCTGGAGCTGTGACCACCGGACGTCCGGTGAATGGGCCGTTCTTGACCTTGACTGCGATGATTTGCCCGTGGCCGTCACGATCAGGGATGTCGCACTCCAGGCGCAGGTCTCCGTTTCGACCGTCTCGCGCGCGCTGAGCGCGCCGGGACTCGTCAAGGAAGCCACCCGGCAACGGGTCCTGGACGTCGTCGCCGGGCTCGGCTACCAGCCGAACCGGGCGGCGCGCAGCCTGATCACCGGCCGCACCGGGAACCTCGGCATCGTGGTGCCCGACCTCCTCAACCCGTTCTTCCCCTCGATCCTGCGCGGCGTGCAGACGAAGGCGGGCGAGGCGGGCACCTCGGTCTTCTTCTGCGACAGCAGGGAGGACCCGGACACCGAGGCCGAGCTCGTGCGGACGATGGCGGCGCAGGTCGACGGCGTGGTGCTGTGCGCGTCGCTGCTGTCCGACGACACGATCGCCGAACTGGCGGCGGTGACCCCGCTGGTGCTGATCAACCGCATCGTGCCGGGCGTCTCGTCGGTCCTGATGGACAGCGCGTCCGGCATGGACCAGGTGGTCGCGCACCTGGAGTCGCTGGGCCACGAGGACTACGTCTACCTGGGCGGCCCTGCCGCGGCGTGGTCGAACAACCGCAGGATGCAGGGCCTCGCCGGCCGCGCCCGGCTGCTCGGCTCGTTCGAACCGAACTTCAACGGCGGCTACGCGGCGGCCGAGCAGGCGCTCGGCACCGGCGCGACGGCGTTCATCTGCTACAACGACCTGATCGCACTGGGTGCGCTCGCCTGCCTCGCCGCGCACGACGTGAAGGTGCCGGAGCAGATCAGCGTGACGGGGTTCGACGACATCCTCTACGCGACGATGTGCTCCCCCGCGCTGACGACGGTCCATATGCCGACCGAGGCCGCCGGCGAGGTCGCGGTCGACCTTCTCGCCTCACTGCTCGACGGCGGACCGGCCGAGCACCGGGAACTCCCGACGACACTCGTGGTCCGCGCGAGCACGACCGGACGTCCGATGTCGGCCTGATACCCGGGAAGGCTTGAACGCATTCCTGGCGACGAACGGACAACTGGCTCACTCGGGCCGAGGGAGTCGCTTCGGGGTGACTCCCTCACGCAGCCGATGAGTGATGTCTAGTCGTAACCGCGAACGTGCCCGTCCTCGTCGGCGAGAATTTCGTAGCCGTCCATGCCCAGCTCCTTCCGTTGGTGTGTGACTCATAAACCGTAGAGCCTCAGACGCGTCCTGTGGAGTGAATTTACATCGCAACCGGGGTAGCCGCCGATAACCCAGAGGAGTCGTGGTGACGGCTCTATCTCGATTCCGAAGTGTCAAGAACGGCGCAAGAATGGGCTGATCACCTACGCGTAACAAAGCGTTCCCGGACGTAACGGGAAATCGATCCAGTGATCGTGAAAGCCCTGGAAGACCGGTATGGCGAATCGCGCCGTTACGACTGCGCGAAGAGTCAGCTCGACCCGGCAGTCTCGGTGACCGCCCTCAGCGCCGCGACCACGGCCGAGAACGGCGGCAGGAACGGCTTCGCGGCCGGCACCTCGCCGAGCCACCGCACCCCGCCCCCGTCGATCCGCGACGGCGGCAACGGCACGAGCGTCCCCAGCCGGTGCGTCAGCGCGCCTCGCGCCCGCAACCGGATCAGGTTCACCTGCGACGCCTCGTCGGCGGACTCGGTGAGGATGAGCCATCGCCCGGGAGCCGCCGCGGCCGAAGGCAGCACCACCACCGGACCGCCCAGCATCCGCATGGACAGGTAGTGCTGCACCTCCTCACCGATCCCCGCCGCCATCTCCACGGCGGACACCGTGTGATCGGTGGTCAGCAGCAGCCGGTTCTCCGACCGCAGCACCAACCATCCCCAGCCCGAGCAACGCTCGAGCGCACCGGCGAACGTGTCGAGCCGCGGCAGAACTCCGGACGGTAGTACTCCCTTAGGCGAGTTCATGGATCTCACCCTCACTTGTTTCAGTGCCGTGTAACTCCGATCACACGATTTGACTCTCCGCCGCCATGAACTCACTATCGGCCCGCCATCGGCACACTCGAACGGGGCTGGAGAGCGTGAGTCACCTGCGGGAACGGCATGTCACCATGATCGCGCTGGGAGGCGTGATCGGAGCGGGCCTCTTCGTCGGGACGGGCACCGGTATCGCGCTCGCCGGACCGGCGGTGCTCATCTCGTTCGGTCTCGCCGGAATGCTGGCGTTGCTCGTCCTGCGCATGCTCGCGGAAATGGCGGCCGAGCATCCGAGCGGTGGCGCGTTCTCCGTGCACGCGGAGAAGGCGATCGGGCCGTGGGCCGGATTCACGGTCGGCTGGACGTACTGGGCGGCGGTCGGTGTCGTGCTCGCGGTCGAGGCGACCGGTGCGGCCAAGATCGCGTCGGGATGGCTCCCGGCGGTCCCGCAGTGGGCCTGGGTGCTGCTCTTCATGAGCACGCTCACCGCCGTGAACCTCGTGGGCGTCCGCAACTTCGGCGAGTTCGAGTTCTGGTTCGCGGGCCTCAAGGTCGCCGCGATCGTCCTCTTCCTCGCGCTGGGCACAGCCGCCATCGCGGGCCTGCTCCCCGGCGTCGACTCCCCCGGCACGCAGAACCTGAGCGACTTCCTCCCCCACGGCTGGGGCGGCGTCATCGCCGGGTTCATGGCGGTGGTGTTCGCGTTCGGCGGGCTGGAGGTCGTCACGATCGCGGCCGCCGACGCCGAGGACCCCCGGCACGCCGTCAAAAAGGCCGTCCGGACGTCCATGACGCGGCTGCTCGTCTTCTACCTCGGCTCGATGGCCGTGGTCGTGACGCTCCTGCCGTGGAACAACTCCGAGGTAGGCGCCAGCCCGTACGTCGCCGTGCTGAACCGGATCGGGATCCCGGCGGCCGGGCAGATCATGAACGTCGTCATCTTCGTGGCTCTGCTGAGCGCCATCAACGCCACGCTCTACGGCGCCGCCCGCATGCTGAGCTCACTGGCCGAACGCGGCGAGGCTCCGAAAGCCTTGCTGACCAAGAAGAACGGCGTGCCGCGCAACGCGGTGCTGGCCTCCACGGCGTTCGGGTTCTTCTCCGTGCTCCTCAACTACCTGTGGCCGGACACGGTGTTCCTGCTGCTGCTCAACGCGGTGGGCTCGGCGCTGCTGGTCGTCTGGGCGTTCATCGCGATCTCGCAGATCCGGCTGCGCCGCACGATGGCGAACCCGGCGGTCCCCATGTGGGGTTATCCGTACCTCTCCTGGCTGGCGCTGGCCGTGATCGGCGGCATCATCGTGCTGATGCTGAGCGACGAGCAGGCCCGCGGGCAGATCCTGTCCACGGGCGTGCTCGTCGCCGTCGTCGCGGCGGTGGCGCTGGGCAGGTCGGCCTTGCGCCTGCGCCACCACGACCGAACCTGACGGTCAGCCCGTGACGTTCTTCAACCGGTAGGGCTTGTACTTGGTGTTCTTCAGGCCGTAGGTGAGCACGCGGTGGTCCGTGCCGTGGCTGCCGCGCTGCTCGTAGGCCATGTACTGCGACTTGTCGGCCTTCGTCCACTTCTCGAAGATCACGACATGACGGAAGTCGTCACCCGGTTCGTCGACCGGGTCGATGAAAAGATCACCGGGCTTCATATCGGCGATCTTGATCTGTGTCGTGTACTTGCCGGTGGCTAGAGCGACGGTGTTCGGCCCGCCCTTGGGATTGGCGTTCCCCAGTGTCGCGGCCATCGAGACAAAACCCGAACAATCTTGCCGATACCCGTCCTTCCAGTACTTGGACATGCTGTACGGCACCTGCTTGCCGTTGTTCGCGGTCAGCCACGTCGCCGCCCGCTTGAGCACCTCACCCCTGCTGATCTGCGCTTCCGGTGTCGCGGACGCCGCGGGCGCACCGACGAGAACGAACGCGAAGAAAGCAGCGACCACAGCTGAAATGAATTTCACCATTTCCCCCTGCTTCAAGAAGAGCGAATCTCGCGGATCCACCCGAACACGGGGAACGATGAGACGTCAAGGTCACCTACTGGATTGCCGGTGATCTCAAACTATAGTGGTAACTCGACCGAGCGAATTCTCCGCGATCAGGCCGATCGGCTCTGCGGAGTCAGCAGTTCGTTGATGGAATCGAGAGAGATCCCGAGTGCACCGGCGAGGGCGGCGATGGTGAAGAACGACGGCGTGGGGGCACGTCCCGTCTCGATCTTGCGCACGGTCTCGGCGGACAGGCCGGCGCGGGCCGCGATCTCGACCATGCTCTCCTCGCCGCGGGCATCCCGCAGCAACTGACCGAGCCTCCTGCCGCGCTCCCGCTCCAGCGACGTCAGTGGGATGCGCACCATGCCTGCGGATTCTACGCGAATCAGGCGCACGGCGTGGCGTGAGAAAAGTCCGTTGCGAGCCCGGACGAGCTCGACGTAGGTTCGTTGTACACACGAGAGGAGGTGGTCCGAAGTTGTATAGCAACAGGACTCGTGAGGTGGCTGTCCGATAGGACCGCCTTTTGGTGACGCCTAGTCGTAAACCCAGGCAGCCACCCGACCCCCGGACTTCGAGCGCTGGTCCCGCTCGGCCTGCTCGCGCAGGAGTCGTCCGGGGGTTGTCCCGTTTCAGGACTCCCGCACGGCCTTCAGGTCAGCGACGAACGCGTCGAACGCCTCGGTGAAGTTCTCCGCGCGCACGACGGACGACGGGTGCACCGTCACCCCGACCCGCAACCCGTCGTGGTCCAGCACCTGACCGCGGTGCTCCGTCAGCTTGAACGACGGCCCCAGCACCGCCTTGGCCGCCACGGCCCCCATCACCACCACGAGCCGGGGCCGCACCACCCGGATCTCCTCGCGCAACCACGGGAAGCACGCCACGACCTCGCTGCGCCGGGGCTGCTGGTGGATCCGGCGCTTCCCGCGCTCGGTGAACCGGAAGTGCTTCACCGCGTTCGTCAGGTACGCCTTCGAACGATCTACGCCGGCGGCCTCGAACGCCTTGTCCAGCAACCGCCCGGCGGGCCCGACGAACACGTGCCCCTCGGTGTCCTCGCGATCACCCGGGCACTCCCCGACCACCATCAGGCGGGCCGGTACCGGCCCCTCACCGAACACGGTCTGCGTCGCGTCCCGGTAGAGCTCACAGCCGTGGCACCCCGCGGACGCCGAACGCAAAGCCGCCCAGTCCGCCCCCTCAGGGACGTACTGGGCGGCATCCGCGGTCTTGCCAGGACTCCTACTTGTCCGAGCGGAAGGCATCCTTGACCTTCTCGCCGGCCTGCTTGATGTCGGCCTTGGCGCGCTCCGCGCGGCCCTCGGCCTGCCACTGCTCGTTGTCGGTGGCATCGCCGACGGCTTCCTTGGCACGACCCTTGAGTTCTTCGGCCTTGTTGTCGAACATCTCATCGGCACCCATGCAACCCGGTTACCCGGCGAGCACCGTCCGAAACAGTTGATAAGGTGATCACTCGCGGTTGAGAACCCAGCCGCAAGCCGATGTGACGGCTTGCCCTGGGTGTGCCCGCCCTTCGCAATGCAGCTCCAGAGCACCGTCGTCACACCGGCATGCCGCTGTGACATGACGACGCGAAAGGAGCCGGCGGTGTCGTCCGCGAGAATCACCGCCCTCGAGGCCGAGGTGGCGGGGCTGCGCAAAGCTCTGGTGTCCCGGACTGTCATCGGGCAGGCCACAGGCCTGATCGCCGCACGCAAACCCTGCACACCCCAGCAGGCTTTCCAGCTGCTGGTGCACATCTCCCAGCACCACAACATCAAGCTGCACGTCGCCGCGGACCGGCTGGTCATGGCGTTCGTGCAGGCGTACCTGGGACGGCCCGTCGACCTGGCCGACCAGATGCTGTGGGATCACGTCGACGCGACGACCGCGAACGAGTCCGGCGGGAGCAGCGACGGGTTCGCCGAGGAGGCGAGCAGCACTTCTCCGTGAGGCAGCGGAACGGGGGTCGTGCCGAGGTTCACCACCACGCGGATCGCTCCGCGGTGCAACACGAAGCACTCCCCGTTCTGCGTCACGACGAACCGGTCCAGTCGTGGGTCGGCCAGCTCCGGGCGGGAGCGCCGCAACGCGATCAGGGCCTTGTAGGTCTCCAGGACCTTGCCGTGGTCGCCTTCCCCTGCCTCGTCCCAGCGCAGGCGCGAGTTCTCGACGGTCTGGGGCGACATCGGGTCAGGCACGTCGGACTCGCCCCAGCCGTGCCGCGAGAACTCACGCCGCCGGCCGGTCCGGACGGCCTCCGCGAGCTGCGGGTCCGGGAACGACGCGAAGAACTGCCACGGCGTGGACGCCGCCCACTCCTCCCCCATGAAGATCATGGGCGTGTACGGCGAAGTCAGCACGATTGCAGCGGCACACAACAACTTCCCCGTCGACACGGACGCGGGCAACCGGTCGCCGGTGGCGCGGTTGCCGACCTGGTCGTGGTTCTGCGTGTACGCGAGGAACCGGTAGCCGGGGATCAGCGCGATGTCGACCGGCTTGCCGTGGTGCTTCTCCCGGAACGACGACCAGGTGCCGGCGTGGAAGAACACCTTCTCCAGCGTGTTCTTCAACGCTCCCGGCGCCGCGAAGTCCTCGTAGTAGCCGAAGGTCTCACCGGTCAGCGCGACGTGCATGCAGTGGTGCAGGTCGTCCGACCACTGCGCCTGCAGGCCGTAACCACCGGCATCACGAGACGTCACGAGCCTGGCGTCGTTCAGGTCGGACTCGGCGATCAACGTGAGCGGGCGGCCGACGGACGCCGACAGGGCGTCCACCTCGGCGGCCATCTCCTCGAGGACGTGGGTCGCCCGCTGGTCGGCCAGCGCATGCACGGCGTCGAGCCGCAGCCCGTCGACGTGGAAGTCCCGCAACCACTGCAGCGCGTTGTCGATGACGTACCGGCGCACCTCGTCGGAGCCCGGCCCGTCCAGGTTCAGCCCGGGGCCCCAGTCGTTGCGCCCGGCGAAGTACGGCCCGAACTTGTCGAGGTACGCGCCGGACGGCCCGAGGTGGTTGTAGACGACGTCCAGCAGCACGGCCAGACCACGTGCGTGGCACGCGTCCACGAACCGCTTGAACCCGTCCGGCCCGCCGTAGGGCTGGTGGACCGCACCCCACAGCACACCGTCGTAACCCCAGCCCTCGACGCCGTCGAAGCTGTTGACCGGCATGACCTCGACGAACGAGATGCCGAGGTCCACCAGGTGGTCGAGCTTGCCGATGGCCGCGTCGAACGTGCCCTCGGGCGTGAACGTGCCGATGTGCAGCTCGTAGATCACGCCACCCGGCAGCGCCCGGCCGGTCCACGCGCCGTCGGTCCACGCGAACTCGTGGGTGTAGACCCGAGAGGCCTCGTGCACCCCGCCCGGCTGCCACAGCGACCGTGGATCCGGGTACGCGTGGCCCTCGATGACGAACGCGTAGTCCGTGCCCACCGGGGATTCGGCATCAGAGTGCCACCAGTCGCCGTCGCGCTTCATCTCGTGGTCGAAGCCGTCGACGCGCACGTGCACCGACTCGGGCGTCGGCGCCCAGACGGAGAAGCTCACTGATCCCCCTGCACCAGCAGCGCTACCGGATAGGTGTCGAGCAACGACGCCAGGTCCTCCGTCGCCGGACGCCCGGTGAGGACGTCCGTCCACTTCGTACCCGGCAGCGGCAGAACCGTGTCCTGCCAGCCCTTCTGCTCCAGTCCGACGGGCAGCCGCGTCGCCACCGTGATCACCCCGGACCGTTCGAACGCCAGCACGTGCTCGGCGGCCGGGCCCTCGGCGTGCAGCGGCCGGTAGCCGTGCAGGCCGCGCTTGCGCACGTGCAAAGCCTTCTGCACCACGAGGAGCTTGGCCGCGCCCGAGTCGTCGACCTCCGGCAGCCAGCCGGACTCGATGCGCGCCAGCAGGTCCCGGCGCACGTCGTAGTCGACGGGCCTGCGGTTGTCCGGGTCGACCAGCGAGAAGTCCCACAGCTCGGTGCCCTGGTACACGTCCGGCACGCCCGGTGCGGTGAGCTGCACCAGCTTCTGCCCCAGCGAGTTCGACCAGCCGGGAGCCTTGATCCGTTCGGCGAACGCGACGACCTCGGGCTCGTTCAGCGCCTTCGCCGGCCACGCGGCCACCTCGGCGTCGAACTCGGCGTTCCGGTCGACCCACGAGGTCTTGATCTTCGCCTCACGCGAGGCCTTCTCCAGGTACCGGCCCAGACGGTCCTCGGTGAGCGGCCACGCGCCGACGACCGACTGCCACGCCAGGCGGTTCAGCGTCGGTTCGGAGATGCCGTGCTTCTCGCTCATCGCGGTCTCGAACGCCAGGTAGGCGTCCGGGATCTCCGCCAGCACCGCGAGCCTTGCCCGCACGTCCTCCGAACGTTTCGTGTCGTGCGTCGACAGCGCGGTCATCGCGGCCGGCTCCGCGGACTCACGCCGGGCCGCGCGCTGGTGGAACTCGCTGACGGGCAGGCCGAACCTGTCCGGCGAGCCGCCGACCTCGTTGAGCGCCACGAAGTTCGTGTACCGGTAGAACGCCGTGTCCTCGGTGCCCTTCGCGACGACCATGCCGGACGTCTGCTGGATCCTGGTCGCCAGCTCACCGTGCGGGTCGGCACGAACCTGCTCGTCCAACGCGCGCACGGCGGGTGACCTGCTCAGCCTGACGGCGGTCTCCCAGTACCGCAGGCCTTCCGGCAGGTACGACCGGTACACCGGGAAGTTGACCATCACCTCGGCGACGGCCCGGCACGCCTCCTCGAACTCCACCCCTTCGACGAGGTGCGCGATCCGGCGCACCTCCGCCACCAGGATCGAGTCCGCGACCTGCCGCCGTGAGGCGTGCTCGACCGCGTGGAAATCGCCGTCGTAGGCGTCCGTGGGCGCGATGAACACGCCGCAGATCTCGCGCAACGCGTCGTAGCCCGTGGTGCCGTCGACCGGCCAGCTCTGCGGCAGCGACTCGTCCGGTCCGAGGATCTTCTCCACGACCAGCCAGCCGTCGAAGTGCTCGCGCAGCCGCCGGAAGTAGCCGCCGGGGTCGGCGAGCCCGTCCGGGTGGTCGATGCGCAACCCCGTGACACCCCACGACAACACCGCGCGGTGCGTCGCCTCGAACACCTCGGGGTCCTCGACCCGCACCGCCGCGAGCTCGGTGATGTCGAAGAACCTGCGGTAGTTCAGCTCGGTGTTCCCGCGCCGCCAGTTCGCTTTGAGGTAGTGCTCGTGGACCTCGTCGGGAGCGTCCTCGGCGAGCACGGGCAGCAGCACCTTGCCCGACGACCAGTCGATGTCGAAGTACCGCGCGTACTTCGAGGTCTGGCCGTGCGCGAGCACGTCCTCCCACCACGGGTTCGGCACGACCATGTGGTTCGGCACGATGTCGACCACCAGGCCGAGGTCCAGCGCCTTCAGCCGGTCCTGCAGCGCGACCCGCTCGGCGTCGCCACCCAGCTCCGGGCGCGCGAGAGTCGGATCGGTGACGTCGTAGCCGTGGTTCGAGCCCTCCCGGGCGTCGAGCATCGGCGACCCGTACAGCGCGCCCACTCCCAGGCGCGCCAGGTAGTCCGTGATGCCGGCGGCGTCGGCGAAGGTGAACGACGGGGTGAACTGGACGCGGTAGGTCGAGGACGGCGCGCCCATCAGCCCACCCGCTGCAGCACGACGAGTGACCGCGCGGTCAGCGCCAGCCGCCCGGACGCGACGATCGGCTTCTCGTTACCGCCGACCTCCCCGGTCGTGGTGTCCACGACGACCCTCCACTCAGGACCGTACTCGGGATCGGGCAACGTGACCTGGATGTCCTCGTGGTGCGCGTTGAACGCCATCAGGAACGAGTCGTCGACCACCCGCATGCCGCGCGAGTCGAGGTCCGGGATGCCCTCGCCGTTGAGGAAGACGACGATGCACCTGCCGAAGTCGTCCTCCCAGTTCTGCTCGGTCATCTCCTCGCCCGCCGGCGTGAACCACGCGATGTCGCGCAGCTCCTCGCCCTTGCGGATCGGCCGGCCGGCGAAGAACCTGCGGCGCCGGAACACCGGGTGCGCCTTGCGGAACGCGGCGAGCGCCGAGGTGAACTCGGCCAGCTCGGCGTTGGCCTCCAGCAGCGACCAGTCGACCCACGAGACCTCGTTGTCCTGGCAGTAGGCGTTGTTGTTGCCGTTCTGCGTGCGGCCGAACTCGTCGCCGTTCACGATCATCGGCACGCCCTGCGACAGCAGCATCGTGGCCATCAGGTTGCGCCGCTGCCGCCGCCGGAGCGCGAGGATCTCCTCGTCGTCCGTCGGCCCCTCGACACCGCAGTTCCAGGACCGGTTGTGGCTCTCGCCGTCCTTGTTGTCCTCGCCGTTGGCCTCGTTGTGCTTCTCGTTGTACGACACCAGGTCGTTCAGCGTGAAGCCGTCGTGCGCCGTCACGAAGTTGATCGACGCGTAGGGCCGGCGGCCGTCGTCCTGGTAGAGGTCGCTGCTGCCGGTGATGCGCGACGCGAACTCGCCGAGCGTCGCCGGCTCACCGCGCCAGAAGTCGCGGACCGTGTCGCGGTACTTGCCGTTCCACTCCGTCCACAGTGGAGGGAAGTTGCCGACCTGGTAGCCGCCGGGCCCGACGTCCCACGGCTCGGCGATCAGCTTGACCTGCGACACCACCGGGTCCTGCTGCACGACCTCGAAGAACGTCGCCAGCCTGTCCACGTCGTAGAACTCGCGCGCCAGCGTCGCCGCGAGGTCGAACCGGAAACCGTCGACGTGCATCTCGGTGACCCAGTACCGCAGCGAGTCCATGATGAGCTGCAGGGTGTGCGGCGAACGCACGTTCAGCGAGTTGCCGGTGCCCGTGTAGTCCGTGTAGTAGTGCGGTTCGTCGTCCTCGAGCCGGTAGTACGACTCGTTGTCGATACCGCGCATCGACAGCGTCGGCCCGAGGTGGTTGCCCTCCGCCGTGTGGTTGTAGACGACGTCGAGGATGACCTCGATGCCCGCCTGGTGCAGGGCCCTGACCATGCCCTTGAACTCCTGCACCTGGTTGAGCGGCAACGCCGAGTAGCCGTCGTGCGGCGCGAAGAACCCGATCGTGTTGTAGCCCCAGTAGTTGCTGAGCCTGCGCTCCGCCAGCGTGTGATCGCTGATGAACTGGTGCACCGGCATCAGCTCGACCGCGGTGATGCCCGTCTTGACGAGGTGGTCGATCATCACCGGATGCGCGAGACCCGCGTACGTGCCCCGCAGGCGCGGCGGGATCTCCGGATGGTCGATGGTGAGACCGCGAACGTGCGTCTCGTAGATGACGCTCTCGTTGTACGGCGTCTTCGGCAGCCTGTCGTTCGTCCAGTCGAAGAACGGGTTCACCACCACGGACTTCGACACGTAGGGCGCGGAATCCTCGTCGTTGCGCTCGTCCGGCGACCCGAACTTGTACCCGTACAGCGCCTCGTCCCACGACAGGCCGTTGGAGATCGCCTTGGCGTACGGGTCGATCAGCAGCTTGTTGGGATTGCACCGCAGGCCTCGCGCCGGGTCATACGGGCCGTGCACGCGGTACCCGTAGCGTTGGCCGGGGCCCACGCCCAGCAGGTAGCCGTGGTGGACGAAACCGTCCACCTCCGGCAGCCTCACGCGTGTCTCCGCGCCGTCCTCGTCGAAGAGGCAGAGCTCGACGTACTCCGCGACTTCGGAGAACAGGGCGAAGTTGGTGCCCACGCCGTCGTAGCCGGCGCCAAGCGGGTAGGACCTACCGGGCCAGGGTCGCACAATGCTCCTCGTCACAAAAACTAGTGGTGTGGCCCGGAACGTTGCCGGGGGAATTCGGGGTCAGACGGGTGCATCGTGGTGTCGCCCCCACGTTCTCGTACTGGTAGTACGGGGACGTGGGGGCGGCGCCGCGAGGTGCCCTGCTGAGCATGGATTACCTCGCCAACG
Source organism: Lentzea albidocapillata (assembly GCF_000719115.1). Taxonomy (GTDB): domain Bacteria; phylum Actinomycetota; class Actinomycetes; order Mycobacteriales; family Pseudonocardiaceae; genus Lentzea; species Lentzea albidocapillata. Next base: position 656,686 of record NZ_JOEA01000014.1, read on the forward strand.
TTCCGGGTCGCGCCACTAGCTACCGAAAAGACCATATCCGTGCGGCAACGTCGCGGCATCACGTCGTTGTGGCACGGCAGGCCGGGTTGTCAGCTGATCCGGTTGCCCGGTGCGGGGTCGACGTTTCAAGGCCACCAGCCCACGTGCAGCGGCTCTTCCGGTGTGTCGGCTCGGCCTTCACCGCAACACGAACCGAGGGGGTCTTGGACGACGGGAACCAGGCCACGACCGCACAAGTACCCCGTCGACGCGTTTTGTACTCCTGCCGCCGCCGGAACTCCGCGCGGGGGCTGCGAGGCGCACGCGAACCTCGCGGCACCACGGTGCGCGGGCAACACCCGTACCGGGGCCGGGTTCGGTGCGAACCGGTAGGCCTGGTGGACGATCACACTCGAACCCTACGAGCGGGCACTCACGATTCCGGCCCGCTGCAGCAAGGTTCTCACGAGAGTGGGAGCGGCTTTATTCGATCGTGTGATCGTCACCCGTCGGCGACTACCGGACGCAGTCACACTCCTTCGTGGGCCAGCACCAACTGGCCGCGGGCGGCGGTCAACAATGTGCGGGCTTCCTGGATCTCCACGTACTTCAGGTGTTCACACGCGGCCTGCGCACACGCCAGCGCGTGCTGCAGGGCGGTGTTGTCGTCCACGGGACCAGCGTCCCGCAGCGCGTCACGCAGGGATTCCTCCGCGCGCCGTGCGCCGACGACCGGGTCGCCGAGCGCAGTGGGCCTCACCGAAGCGAGGACCTGCTCGACGGCCAGTTCAAGCACGCCGGTCGATGTCCGCGTGCCCACGGCTGAGCTCATTTGGTACGCCACCTCCAAGAACGTTCGTCTTCCGCCGTCCGGTGACGGCCTTAGGGTACTCCTCAGGTCTATGACCTGCCGTTACGCAAAAGTTTCATCTTCCGCGGCTGCGGAGCGGCCGGGTGATCTCCCGGACGCGGGGGAAGAACTCGTCCAGTACCACCGGCAGGGGGATTCTCCAGTTCGGGTGCTCGTCGATCGTGCCCGGCACGTTCGGCTGCCGGGTTTCCCGCAGAGCGTCCTGAGGTGAAGTCAGTACCAACGCGCAGGGTGCCTGCGCGAGCAGTTCGTGGGCGCCCTCGACCCTGTCGGCGGGCTTGACGCCCTCCTGGCGCATCAGCTCGTCGAAGTCGGGGCCGTCCGGTCCGGCGAAGAACGTCGCCGCGGTCGGCAGGTCGTGCGTCGAGATGCTGGCCATCTGGTTCGGGTTCCACTGCGACGGCGGGACCAGCGGGTGACCCTCGGCGTAGTAGTCGCGCTGGAAGTAGAGGACGGCGCTGGTCAGCATGCCGTTCTCCTGCAACGTCTTCGTGACGATCGGTTCGACCGTGCCGAGGTCCTCGCCGACCACGACCGCGCCCGCCCGGTACGCCTCCAGCGCGAGCACGCCGAGCATGGCGTCCGCGTCGTAGTGGACGTACGTGCCGCGTGACGGCGGTTCGCCCGGCGGGATCCACCACAGCCGCCACAGACCCGCGACGTGGTCGATGCGGATGCCGTCCGCGTGCTGCAGGACGCTGCGCAGCACCTGCCGGAACGGCCGGTAGCCGGTCTCGGCGAGCCTGTCCGGGCGCCACGGCGGCAGGCCCCAGCCCTGGCCGTCCGCGCTGAACGCGTCGGGCGGCGCACCGACCGTGACGTCGATGGCGAACGCGTCGGGGTCGGCGAACGTGTCCGCGCCACCGGGATCGACGCCCACCGGCAGGTCGTGGATGACGCCGACGGCCATGCCGGCCTCGTGCGCGGCGAGCCGGACGTCCTGGAGCTGGCGGGTGCAGAGGTGCTGCAGCCAGGCGTAGAACCCGACCCGTTCGGCGGGTGGGTCTGCGCGGTCGGCCGGCCACCGGCGCCAGTCCTTGCCGTGGATCTCGGCGAGCGCGCAGTAGGTCGCGAACTTCTCGAGTTCGGCGTCCATCTCGACCTCGCCGCCGGGGAAGAGCAGCTCCAGGGCCTGCTTCTTCGCTTCCCACACGGCGTCGTAGTCGATCAGGTCCTGGTTCGCGGGCTTGAGGTCGCGGATGAGCTGCCGGGTGCGCGGGCAGGCCTGCAGGAACTCGGCCGTGTCCGTGACGCGCAGGTACAGCGGGTTGACGAACCGGCGGCTGGTCGGCGAGTACGGCGAGCGCTCGACGGGGTGCGTCGGGCTCGGCGCCTGCACCGGGTTGACCAGCACGACGCCGGCGTCGAGTTCGAGGGACGACCTGCGGGCGATCGTGGCGAGGTCGGCGAAGTCGCCCATCCCCCACGATTCCTTCGAGCGCGCGGCGTAGAGCTGCAGCATCCAGCCCCACGTGCGGGGCACTTCGGGCAGCGTCCTGGGCGCGACGGCGAGCGTGACGGTCTGGTCCTCGGTCACCACGCGGTGCCAGCCGAGTGGCACCGAGTCCGGGACGTGCCGTTCGACGGTGAACGAGGTGCCGTCCTCCAGCTCGATGGTCGCGGGCCCGCTCAGGTCGTACGTCTCGTACTCGCGGATGACGATCGTGGGCGGGAGCTTCCGCTCGGCCCTGCGCCGCTCGACCTCGGCGAGCTCGCGGGCGACCGAGTCCTCTGTGGACGCGTCGACTCCGAACTGGGCGAGGATCTTGACCACGACGTCGCGATCGACCGAGACCTCTTGCTGGTCCGCGTTTTCGTACCGAGTGGCCACGCCCCAAGCGTCCGCCAGCCGCGTCACCGACTCCTCCACAGGTACAAGCTATGTCACAGCTCGGTCCGCATTACCAGAGCAAATGGTCCCTGGTCACCCGATGGGTGCAGGCCGGTTGGGACACACACGCAGAGATGCTTTTACTTAGACATCCGATGCTTCACTCGGAATGGCGACGACGGCCTCGACCTCGACCAGGAAGTCGGGCCCGAACAACGCCGCGACCTGAACCAGCGTGCTGGCCGGGTTGTGCACCTCGCCCAGCGCGGGCCGCAGGATTTCGTCACGCACGGCACGAATGGTCTGAATGTCTGATGCGTCGAGCACGAACCAGGTGAACTTGACGACATCCGACCAGTCGGCGCCGAAACTGCGGATGACGTGATGAAGATTGCTCAGTGCCTGCCGCGTCTGCGCCGCCAGGTCGTCGACCCCGACCACGCAGCCGGCCGCGTCGATCGCCACCTGACCGGAGATGAACGCGAGCTTGCCGGTGACCGCCACGGCGTGGGCGTAGCCGGGGGTGGCCGGCAGCGCGGCGAGCTCGGTCAGGCGTTCTTCGGCGGGCATGGCCGCCACCCTACTCAGGCGACGGGCCCGCTGGAGTTGCGCACGACCAGCCGCACCGGGTGCTCCGCCGGTTCGATCTCCCCGCCCCTGATCAGCGTGAACAGGTCGGCGACTGCCCGCTCCCCCTGCGTCTTCGCCGCCCCCTCGACGGCGGTCAGCCCGACGACGCGGGTGAGCTCCTGCCCGTCCAGCGACACGATCGACAGCTCGTCCGGCACCGCGCGCCCGTCCCGCTGCATGCGCAGGAAGATCCCCACCGCCGCGGCACCGTTCGAGCTGATCACCGCGGTGGGCAGGCGTTCGCCGTCGAGCAGCACGTCGACCACCTGCTCGCCACCGTCGACGGTCGGCGAGCACCACACCGTCCACTCGGGACGCACGGTGAGCCCGGCGGCGACCAGGATCTCGTCGTAGGACTCGTCGACGCCGTCGGCCAGCACCAGGGCCACGTCGCGGTGCCCCAGCCCCTGCAGGTGGGACACGGCGGTCCGCAGCGCGTGGCGCAGGTCGGTGTCGTCGACCGTGACGTGCGGGACCTCCAACGACTCCAGCGCGACCTGCTCCACCGGGGACAACGACATCGACAGCAGCAGCACGCCGTCCACCCGGCGTCCCAGCGGCAGTTCGCCGAAGAACTTCGCGCGCGCGTCCGCGTCACCCAGCACGTAGAGCAGCACGTCATATCCGGCCTGCCGCAACGCGCCCTCCGCGCCCGCCAGCACAGGGCTGACCTCGGATGTCAGCACCGCGATCGCGTACCGGCGGCCACCGGCCAAAGAGGATGCGTCACGCGCGATCGCGTACTTCATCCGCCGCGCGATCTCGCTCACGTGCTGCCTGGTCGCCTCGGACACGCCCGGTTCGCCCCGCAGCGCACGCGATACGGTCGCAGCGGACACCCCTGCGGCCTTGGCCACGTCGGACATGCTGGTCACGGCCCGAGCGTATTGGAGATCCATGAAGCCCGGCGACCTCGCCCCCGACTTCACACTGCCCGACCAGGACGGCACCGACCGCAAGCTGTCGGCACTGCTCGAGGCCGGCCCGGTCGTGCTGTTCTTCTACCCCGCCGCGATGACGACCGGGTGCACCGCGCAGAGCTGCCACTTCCGCGACCTCGCCGCCGAGTTCGAGGAGGCGGGCGCCCAGCGCGTCGGGATCTCGATGGACGACGTGGCGAAGCAGAAGCAGTTCGCCGAGCTGAACAACTTCGACTACCCGCTGCTCTCCGACACCGGCGGCGACGTCGCGGAGCAGTACGGCGTGCGGCGCCGGTTCGGGCCGATCCCGGTCAAGCGGCACACGTTCGTCATCGGCGCCGGCCGCGAGGTCATCGAGGTGATCAGGAGCGAGTTCTCGATGAACGCGCACGCGGACAAGGCGCTGGCGGCACTCAGGAGTCGGTGATCGTCAGGACGCCGTAGGGCCCGGAAGCCTTGCCCTCGCGGACAGTCGCGCCGTCGATCGTGTACCTGCCGTGCACCTCGGCTCCGTCCGGGCCCGCCACCACCACGAGCATCACGGAGTCGGACGCGGGGTCGGCGGGCACCTCGACGGTGCGTGTCCACGGCAGCGTCACGCCCGCCTCGTTGTGGATGGAGGTGCCGACGGTCGCGGTGACGTTGAACGCCTTGCCGGTGCCGGTCACCTCGAACACCACGACCCGCTTCGACGGTGGGGCGGGCGGTTCCGGCCGCGCCACGGGCGGCGGTCCGGGCGGCGGCGGCCCGGGCTCTGGTTCGGCCTGCGAAACGGCGTCGCGCACCGCGTCCACCGCGCCAGGCCCGTACATCACGCCGCCCACCGCCAGCAGCGCGATGATCAGGAGGAAGATCCACGGACCCTTGCGGGTCTTGCGCACCTCGTCGTGCAACGGCGGCGCGACGCCGTACTCCGGTGGCTGGTGTGGTGGCAAGTGCGACATGTGACCCCCTGCTGAGGGAGTCGATCTCGCGCCTCCCGCCGTTACTCAGGAGCTAAGACGCGGCGCGGCACGAAAAGGATCCGTGCGGCACCTCGTGCACTTCGTCATCTCAATCCGGCCAGCACGAAGTCCGCGATCTCCCCGGCCAGCTGGGCGGGCGTCTTCTGGCCGTCCGGCCGGAACCACATGGGCAGCTGGTTCACGACGCCCAGCGCGATCCGCACGACGGTGTCCGCGGGCACGACGGAGCTGAACTCGCCGGCCGCCTGCCCCTTCTCCACGACCGCGAGGAACGTCTCGTGGTAGCGGCGGCGTTCGGCGCGGAAGTCCGTCATCCGGTCCTCGCCGAGCCGGTGCAGCTCCCGGACGAACACCGCCGTCTCGTCGACCCGTTCGGCCGTCGAGGTGACGAGCGACGCCAGAATCTCGCGCACCGTCTCGGCGGCGGACAGGCCGAGGCCGATGATCCGGTCCATGTCGGCGGACTGGGACGTGATCAGCAGCCGGTAGATCTCGAAGAGCAGGTCGTCCTTCGAGCGGAAGTAGTGGTACAGCGCGCCCTTGGTGACCTCGGCGGCCTTGACGATCTCCTGCACCGAGGTCGCGTCGTAGCCCTGCGACGCGAACAGGCGCACGGCCGCATCGATGATCTTCTGCTCGGTCGCGCTGGGCACGGTTATCCCCGGGGTGCGAGCGCGCGTGCCTGCTCGGCCTGGTCGCCCCCGGTCGGGAGCAGCGCGATGATCGGGGTGTCGACGCCGTTGGCCTGGTACTCGGCCACGCGGTCACGGCAGTGGCCGAGCGATCCGTGCACGACCAGCGCGTCCACGACCTCGTCCGGGATCGCCTTCGACGCGGCCTTGCGGTCGCCCGCCGCCCACGCCTCGTGCATCGGCCGCAGCGCCTCGCCGCGGCCGAGCCAGTCGTGGAACGCGGCGTACGCCGGCACGGTCAGGTACGTGCTGATCAGCATGCGTCCCAGCGCCCGTGCGGCATCGGCGTCCTCGGTCGGGCACACGAAGATCCGCGCCGCGAGCTCGGCGTCGCCCAGTTCGGAACGCACCTGGGCCACGTCGGAGGCGGCGAGCCAGTTCGTGATCGCGCCGTCGGCCTCACGACCGGCCAGGCGCAGCATGTTCGGCCGCAGCGCCGCGAGCATGATCGGCACCTTCTCCGCGGGCGGGCGCTCCAGCTTGAAGCCCTTCACCGAGAACGTGTCGTAGTCGGCGGAGACCTTCTCCCCCGCCAGCGCGGCCTTCAGGAAGCGCAGCGTGTCGCGGGTGCGCTTGAACGGCTCCTCGAACGGGATCGCGTTCCAGCGCTGCACGATGGCGGGCGACGACGAGCCGATGCCCAGCACGAACCGGCCGCCGGTCACCTCCGCGAGCGTCGCGGCGGTCATCGCCAGCGTGGCCGGGCCGCGCGTGTAGACGGGCGCGATCGCCGTGCCGAAGCGCAGCTCCGAGGACCACTGCGCGGCCAGGGCGAGCGGCGTGAACGCGTCGGTGCCGGTCGTCTCGGCCGACCACACGTCCGTGTAACCGAGCCCGGCGAGCTCGGACACCAGCGCGCGGTGCTCCAGCACCGGCATACCGATCAGCGGCAGCGTGATTCCCCAACGAGCCATGAACGCCTCCAGTTCAGCGACTTCAGGGCCACCCTACCGACCGGTCGGTATGCCCACAACCTCACCTCTTGCGGGCCATGGTCAGCCCGTCCGCGATCGGCACCAGCACGGACTCGACCCGCTGGTCACTGAGCACGAACCTGTTGAAGGCGTCGATCGCGGCGGCGTTGCCCTCGGGCTGATCGCCGGCCGCCTCGCCGTAGTAGAGGGTGTTGTCGGCGAGCAACAGGCCGCCCTGCCGCACGCGCGGCACCAGCAGGTCCCAGTAGTGCACGTATCCGACCTTGTCCGCGTCGATGAACACCAGGTCGATGACCGGTTCCTCCGGCATCTCGGCCAGCGTCTGGGCGGCCGCGCCGAGCCGCAGGTCGATCCGGTCGCGCACGCCCGCCGCCTGCCACGCCTCCTCCGCGATCGAGGTCCACTCGGCGGAGACGTCGCAGGTGATGACCTTGCCGGACGGGGGAAGTGCCTGCGCGAACGCCAGCGTGGAGTAGCCGGTGTAGGTGCCGACCTCGACCACGGTCTGCGCGCCCGTGATCTTGACCAGCAACGACAGCAGCACCGCCTGCTCGTGCGGGATCTGCATCTCCGCCGAGTCGCCGAGCTCCAGCGTGCGGGCGATGAGCTTCTCCTGCACCGCGCTGGGCCGGCCGGCCTGCTCGCGCACGTAGCGGTAGATCTGCGGGGTCATGACCACGGCCTTGAAGTCGTTCACGCGCGGCCTTCTCTCATAGTCGGGTGGCGAACGTCCTGAGTGTCTCTCCGTACTCCGGGCTCAGCGGGTGTTTCGCGAGGTCGTGACCGATCGCGGACAGAACGGCGGCGCGGTGCGCGCGGTAGCGGCTCACGCACACGTTCTCCCGGCTGACGAGGAAGAACTCGTCGAACCGGGCCCGTTCGGCCTCGGTGGTGAACATGCGCGCACGGCCGGACTCGCGCAGCAGCGACGGGCCGCCGGGCACGAGCCTGCGCATGACCTCCATGTGCGCCACCAGGTTCGCCTTGCTCGCAGAGGTGAGCGGTGCGGCCGCCACGGACCCCAGTGCGGTACGCGCCCGGCGCAGCAGGCCGGGCAGTGGCTCGTGGTCACGTGCCCATCGCCCGCTGAACGCCGGGTCGAACGTCACCATCATCGGCCGGATGACGTCCTCGTACACCTCACGGGAACAACTGCCCGAATAGGCGAGCATCACCGAGTACGCGTCGTATCCAAGCGCAGCGAGGCGGACCAGCTGCGAATCAGGCTCACGTATCAGCCGATCGAGTGAAGCCGAAAGAAACCTCCAGACCAGGAACGCGCCGTGATGGCCGAGGAACCACCGGTGCACGGCGCGCTCGACCGGATCTTCCGGGGTGTCGATGGTGATCGGCAGCTGGAAGCAGCCGGTCGCGCACGGGATCAGTTCCTCCTCCGGCATCGGCAGTCGCAGGACGGGCAGGTCGACCCAGGTGTGCCCCCACCGGGGGAGGCAGACGGGAGCACTCATGAAGCACCCTCCACTTCGGACACGAGACTGTCGAGGACGTCCGCCACCCGGCCCAGCGCGGTGTCGAGCGGCCGGTCCTCGGTGATCGGTGGCACCTCTTGCGCGAGCCGGTCGAACACCGCCGCGAGCCGCGGTCCCTGCGGACGGCGTGCGCCGACGTGCACGGCCTGGCGCAGCCCGATCGCGAGTCCCGCGTGCAGATAACGCAGCAGCCGCGCCTGGTCGAGCGCCGTCAGCGCGGCCTGGGTGCCGAACGGGACGACGTCCTGGTTGTGCAGGTTCGTCGGCAGGCTCTGCACCGAAGCCGGCGTGGCCGCCCTGCGCATCGCGGCGACGGTGGCGGTCGCGCAGAGCTGAACGCCCTGCAGCGCGTGGTGCTGACCGGGCAGCGGACTGAGCATCGGCGGCAACCCGTTGCTGCGGCAGGGATCCACCAGCAGGTCGAGCTGGCGTTCGGCCAGATTGCCCAGCTGCACCAGGGCGACGTTGAGCTGGTCGGCCGCGAAAGCGCTGGGCTGGCCGAAGAAGTTGCCGCCGTGCACGACCTCCCCGGTCTCCGGGAAGAACAACGGGTTGTCGCTCACGCCGTTGAGATCGCGGCGCACCACCTCGCCGGCGTGCCGCACGCTCGTGCCGGCCGCGCCGATCAGCTGTGGCGTGCAACGGATGCTGTACGGCTCCTGCAACGGGCGCGCACCGGATGGCGTACTGCCTTCGAGCCAGGTCCTGATGGACGCGCCCGATTCAGCGACGTCCGGATGCCCGAACGCGGCCAGTAGTCCAACCGAGGTGAACTCGGTGCCGCAACCGAGGACGTCTGTCATCAAGGCGGACAACAACTCCGCCGTCCGGTGCGCCCGAACGGCCTGTGCGACAGCGAGTCCGAGTGCTGCGGCGGTCACCGAAATGCCGTTCACCAGCGCGAGCGCGTCACGCCCGTCCAGCACGAGTTTCTTGAGTCCAGCAAGTGCGAGCGCTTCCACGGCAGGCATCAGCCGCCCCTGGAAGAAGGCGTTCCCGTTACCGCGCAAAGCATGTGCCACGTAGGCGAGCGGCTGGAGATCACCACTCGCACCGACTGAGCCCAAACGTGGTACGGCTGGGGCGAATTCGGTGTCCAGCATGGCAGTCAGCGAGTCCACGACCTGCTCGGACACTCCGGATCGCCCTTGCGCCAACGAGAAAAGCCGCGCGAGCACGGCCGCCCGCGCGACGGCGGGCGGCAGCAGTTCACCGTGGCCGACGATGAGGTGGAAGATGGTGTTGTCACACTGACCGGCACTGTCCGGACGGCCCGCGAACTCGACCAGCGGGCCGAAACCCGTTGTGACACCGTAGATCGCGCGTCCGGACGCGCTGACTTCGAGCACGAACCCGCGGCAGCGCGCGATCCGGTCGCGCACGTCCGCCGGCAGTTCGACGTGCACCGGGTCGCGGGCGAGTTCGAGGTGAGCCGGTTCGAGGTGTTCGGCCAGATTCAGGGCAGCAGGGGATGTTCCGACAGGCACGACGCCTCCTGAGGACTTGGGGAGCCACTCGCGACGATCCCCGTTGACCCGTCGGCGAGGAAGGGCCTTATGTACGCATCAAACGAGGAAAATTTCTCAGCTGTCCTTCGGAGTGATCAAGCCACCGGAGAGATGATCGAACTCTCCGCGCACGATTCGTGCCAAAAGATCGGCCGACTGCTCCACCGGGGTGAACATGCCCGCGGCACGCTGAGACCTCGCCCACTCCGCGATCTTCCGCCGGTGCGGATCGCCGGAGTCCATCGTGGCGCCGCGGCGCATCAGGCCGATGTCGACCATGCCGGGGTCGTAGCTCAGCACGGCGATCGGCCGGTTCTTCAGCTCGACCGCGAGGTTCTCGGTCAGCTTGACCACGGCCGCTTTGGACACCGAATACGCCGTGACGTAAGGCCATCGGTGCACACCGGCGTTGCTGACCACGTTGATCATCCGCCCGCTCGTCATCGTGCGAATGGCGGCGTTCGCGGCGAACGCCGTGCCGCGCAGGTTCACCTCGAACGTGTGCCACCAGTCGTTCTCGTCGACCTGCCACGTCGGACCGACCGGCCCGCCGAGCGCACCGTTGTTGACCAGCACGTCGATCCCGCCGAGGCTCTCGATCAGCTTGGCCGTCGCGTGCGGATCAGCGAGGTCCGCGACGTGGGTCTCGACGGCGACGCCCTGGGCTTTCAGTTCGACTTCGGCGGTGGCGAGCGCCTCCTCGTCGCGGCCGGTGAGGACGAGCTGATGTCCCTGCGCGCCAAGGACACCGCTGAACGCCCTGCCGAGCCCCTTGGCGCCACCGGTGATCAGCACCTTCACTGCGAGGGGTCCTTCAGCAGGCGACGAAGGATCTTGCCTGACACGGATCTCGGTATCTCTCGCACGAACTCAACCTTGCGGATCTTCTTGTAGGGCGCCACCTCCGCCGCCACGAAACCCATCAGTTCGTCCGCCGTGACGTCGCCTTGCGTGACCACGAAGGCTTTCGGGATCTCGCCGTTAACCCGATCGGGCGCACCGATCACCGCCGCGTCCCGAACTGCGGGATGGCGCCGCAACACCGCCTCCAGCTCGGCAGGCGCGACCTGGTAACCCTTGTACTTGATCATTTCCTTGATGCGGTCCACGACGTGGAACCGGCCGTTGTGGACGCGCACCAGGTCGCCGGTGCGCAGCCAGCCGTCCACGAAGGCTTCGCGCGTGGCCCGTTCGTCGCCGAGGTAACCGTCCATGACCTGCGGGCCGCGGATGAGCATCTCGCCCTCCGCCGCATCCGTCGTGGTGCCCGGCTCGACGATCCGCGCTTCCGTGCCGGGACACAGCACACCGACGCTCATGGGATCGGATTCCACGTCGTCGTCGAATGTCTGGTGTGTACCACCGGCTTCGGTGAGGCCGTAGCCCTGGCGGACGGGCGCCTGGAGTGTGCGCTCGGCTTCCCGGCGGACGGTGTCGTCGAGTGGCGCGGCGCCGCAGAGGACGAGCTTGAGGCCGAGTTCCGGGACCGGTTCTGCGTGGTCCGCGATGGCCGCGGCGAGTGGCGGCACCAGGAACGCCCGCGTGACGCGGTGTTCTTCAAGGCGCCGCAAGTAGGTGCCGGCGTCGCTGCGGGGCATGGTGACGAGCGTGGCGCCGCCGAGCAGACCGGAGTTGAGGATGATCGTGAAGCCGTAGACGTGGAAGAACGGCAGGTTCGCGGCGAGGACGTCGGTCTCGTCGATGCGCCAGCCAGGCCGGTGCTGCTCCAGGTTCGCGACGAGCGCGCGGTGACTCAGGCCGACGGCTTTGGTGAGACCCGTTGTGCCGCTGGAGAAGAGGACGACGGCGGTACCGGCGGGGTTTCCCGGTGGGAGCGAATCTGCGTCGCTCGCGGGAAGGTCGTCGAGGTCGAGCGTCTTCGTGACGTTCGCGAGTTCCTTGAGCCGCGCGATCTCCGGCGGCGTGAGCATCGGGTTGATGAGCGCGACCGTCGCCCCCGCAGCCAGGACCGCGTGCAGTCCGACGGCATAGCGCGGCCGGTTCAGGCTGACGATCGCGACGGTGTCACCTGGCCTGATCCCGTTACGCACCAGGCCTTTGGCCGTCGTCTCGACCTGTCGCGCCAACTCGGCGTACGTGAGCGACTCGCCCGTGACAGCGTCCACGAGAGCGAGCTTGTCGTTGTGCCGTGCGCGTTCCAGCACGTGCTCGGGGACGGTGCGTTCGGGAACGGCCACCGCGGGCAGGGGGCTGCGGTAGATCACTGGCTCGGCTCCGGTCTCCACGCCGCCGCACCTCATGCACGGCGGCGTGGCCGGAGACTATCGAGACTTCTCGTGATCGTGTGACCGGATTCGGTCAGAGACTCACACCGCGCTCGGCCAGCCAGCCGACGGGGTTGACCTTCTGCCCGCCCGCGACCCACACCTCGAAGTGCAGGTGCGGCCCGGTCGACTGGCCGCGGTTGCCGATCGTCGCGATCTGCTGCCCGGCCTTGACCTTCGCACCCTGCGCGACGTCGATGGTGTTCATGTGCCCGTAGACGGTGATGGTGCCGTCCCCGTGCTGAACGCGAACCCACAGCCCGAACCCGGACGCGGGCCCGGCTTCGACGACGGTGCCCTCCATGACGGAGACGATCGGCGTGCCGATGGCGTTCGCGATGTCGACGCCGTTGTGGCTGGTACCCCAGCGGGCACCGAACCCGGACGTGAACGAGCCCTGGGCGGGCCGCACACACTTGGGCCGCTTCGCCTCCTCCTCGGCCGCGATCCGCGCCTTCTCGGCCGCGATCCGCGTGGCCTCGGCCTGGGCGACCGCCTGCCGCTGCGCATAGGCGCCCTCGGCGGACCTGAGCGCCCCGGCGATGTGGAACTGCGCCTGGATCTGCTCGGCCTGCAACAGCTTGCGCGCCTCAGACCCGGCGTTGACGTCGTGGATCGTCTGCGGACCCTGCGGCCGGGCCTCGGCGGTCATCACCGCGGCGAGGTTCTTGGTGGCCGCGACGGGGGCGATCATGCGGTCCACCGGGCTGACGGTCGTCGCCGCCTGGGCGAAACCGGCGCCGGCGAGGGCGCCCGCGGCGACCACCACCGCCACTACCTTCTTGCGGTCCAGGTCCACCTTGGTGATGACGTCGACCAGGGGACCCTTCGTACGATGCCGTGCCAAACCTGTCTCCATGCACTCGGGGGAGTTCGGCATCTGCGCTTCGCCTGGCGTCGGGGGGCCTGGCTGCGGGCTTCGGGGGCCCGGTGGTGGACTGGACCGCTTCGGGGGAGATCCGTGTCCTTGCAGTTATCGAACCGTGACATGCGGCGCAGAACGTAACCTCGCGTGACCGGCGCGGGCAAGCGATGTGGGCGTTCAGGTGATTAGGCCCACTGTTGGTTACTTTGCGTAGTCGGTTGATTTGAGGCTTGGTCAACTCTGTTTGGACCAATCCTTGGGTTGGTGTTTGTACTGGTCAGTCGCTTTATCGTGAAAGGTTTGGTGGGGGTGGGGTGGGGAGTTGACCTTGCCTGGGTGGTCATTTGTGGGGGTTGGGTCGTTTGGGTGGGCGTTGGGGTGGGGGTGGTGGTTTCGGGGGCGGTGCGCGGGCTGGGCGGACGGTCGGGTGCGTGGGTGGCGGCGGACGGCGGTGGGGAGCGTGCGGGCGGGCGGGCAGCCGGCGGCGGGCGCGCGGCAAGCAGGCGCGCGGCAAGCAGGCGCCGGCGGACGTGAACGGGCGCTGCCGGGTGAGCGGGGTCGTGCGGGTCGGCTTGCGTTTGCGTGTCGCGTTCCAGCGGGATGGTCACCTGCCGTGCGGGCGGTCACCTTGCGAGGGTGGTCGGGCGGGCAGTACCGGGCCGGTGCCGGTCATCGCCGCTTCGCGTCGATAGCGATTGGGGCTTGACCTTGAGCCTCTGGCGGGATGCTTGACGGCCGGAAAAGGCCGGGCTGAAAAGCGCCCGGCGCGTCCTACGTCCTGCCTCGCTCTGACCGAACGGCCTTGCCTCGCTCTGGGCTGCCCACCTCATCCGGTCCCACCCCTGCCTCAGCCCGCTCCGCCTGGCCCTGGGCTCCCCCGCCCAACGCAAAGGGCCGCCGGACGCGCTTGGCGTCCGGCGGCCCTCTGGCCGAGCTGTGCTTACTTGTACCTGGCTGCTGCCGGGGGCAGTGGCGCCACCGGGAGGCCCTCGTGGATCACCTTCATGGCGTTGAACCAGGTGGGTGCGGCTACCTGGCCACCGAAGACGCCCTGCGAGCTACCTGGGCAGAGGCGGATCGGGTTGGCGCAGATTACCTGCGGGCTGTTGCCGTCGGCGTAGGTCATGACGGCGCCCGCGTACTGCGGGGTCGCGGCCAGGAAGGCCACCGACTTGTGCTCTTCGGTGGTGCCGGTCTTGCCGATGGCCGGGCGGTTCCAGCCGGAGCCGCTCGCCGCGGTCGCTGCCGTGCCGCTGCCGGTCGTGTCGTGGGACATGCCCTGGGCGAGGCTGTTTGCCAGGTCCGGTTCCACGGCCTGCTCGCAGGGCATTTCCTTCAGCGGGACGTCCTTGCCGTAGCGGTCGATGACCTTCTCTACCGGGGTCGGCGGGCACCAGGTGCCGCTGGAGACGATGGTCGCGGCCACGTTGGCCAGCTCGAGGACGCTGGTGGCGCCGGGGCCAAGGGTGTACGAGCCGGCGTTGTTCTGCTTGGTCCAGTCGCCCTGGGACGGGCCGTTCGAGCCGTCGGACTTCAGGGGCTCCGCGCCGCGGTTGACGCCGGTGAGGGTCTCGCGCATGCCGAGCTTGTAGGCCATGTCGACGACGTTGTTGAGGCCCGCCTGCTCCTGCAGGATCACGAAGCCCGTGTTCGGGGACGTCGCGAGGGCCTGGGTGAGCGTCATCTCCTCGGGGTAGTCGCCCGCGTTCTGGACGCGCCAGGCCGAGCCGCCGTTCGGGTAGACCCGGGAGTTGTAGACCTTCGGAACCTTGATCTTGCGGTCGATTCCGGTGACACCGTTCTTCATCGCGGCGGCGGCGGTGAAGATCTTGTTCACCGAGCCGGGACCGAACGGCAGGACCTCGGCGGGCACGGGGCGGGCGACCTGGCCGAGTTCGGCCTTGTTGCCGTAGTCGCGGGAGGCGACGAGGGCGCGCACGCGGTGCTTGTCGGTGCCCGGCTGCACGACGGACATGACGTTCGCGATGCCGTTCTGGGTCTTCGGCACCTGCTGCTCGGCCGACTGCTTCGCGGCCTTGGTGGCCTTCGGGTCCATCGTGGTCTTGATGGTGAGGCCGCCGCGCTGCAACTGCTTGTTCGTGATGCCGGAGGCGCGCAGGTAGTCGAGCAGGTAGGAGCAGAAGAAGCCGTAGATCGGGCCGTCACCCGCGCCGACGCAGCCCTTGGGCAGGATCTGCAGGTTCTCGACGATGCCCATCGGCTGGGCCTTGAACTCCTCGGCCTTCTTCTTGGCCTCGGTCTCGTCGGAGCCGAACGCACCGTTCTCGCGCATCTTGTCGATGACGATGTTGCGGCGCTCCAGCGCCTTCTCCGGGGACGCGCCGGGGTTCAGCGACGACGGGCGGTTCGCGATCGCGGCGAGCAGTGCGGCCTGCGGAACCGTCAGCTTGTCGGCCGTGGTGTTGAAGTACGCCTTCGCGGCCGCACCGACGCCGTAGGTCTGGTTGCCCAGCGGCACGATGTTGAGGTAGCCGGTGAGGATCTCGTCCTTCGTCATCTGCTGCTCGAGCTGCAACGCGACGCGCGCCTCGCGCATCTTGCGGCCGACCGTCGCCTCGGTGGCCTTCTCCCAGGCCTCCTGCTCGTTGTCGGCGCCGAGCACGAACGCCATGTAGTTCTTGACGTACTGCTGGGTGAGCGTCGACGCGCCCTGCGTCGCCCCACCGTCCACACCGGCCTTGGCGGCGGCACGGGCGATGCCCTGCCAGTCGACGCCCTGGTGCTCGTAGAACCGCTTGTCCTCGATGGCCAGGATCGCGCCCTTCATGGTGTCCGCGATGTCCTTGGTCTCCAACGGGATGCGGTACTGGTCGTACAGATAGGCGATCGGGTCGCCGTTCATGTCCTGAATGGTGGTGACGAGCGGCAGCTCGCCCTTCGCGAGGTCGCCCGACGTCTGGTCGACCGTGTCGGCCGCGCGGTTGGACGCGAGCCCGAGACCTCCGACGAACGGGAACACCATCGCAGCGAGGAGGACGCCCGCCGTCAGGCACAACCCCAGCAACTTGACCAAGCCTGACGCGCGTGCGGCGAACAACCCGCAACTCCTTCCGAACAAAACCCCAGAGACTCTCTACGTATTAAGTCGCGCGGGAGGCCCGTGAGGTTGCGTCCGCTGATCGACTGTTTCCAACCTACCGGAGTAGCCGGAGACCGATCGTCGGACTGGCCCTGCGCACCTCGACGCCCGTGTGCTCGGGAAGCAGGTCGTCCAGGAACCCGTAGCGCGACAGTTCTTCGTCCGGCCGCCTGCTCACCGTCCGCCACCAGACCGCGATGTCTCCCCAGCCCGGTGCCGACAGCGAACCACCGAAGTGCTGCACGGACAGCGCGGCACACAGGTTCGCGAACCGCACCCGGTGTTCGAGCGGCCACCCGGCCAGAGTGCCCATCACGAACCCCGCGCCAAACACGTCACCGGCACCTGTCGCGTCGAGTTGCGCGACGTTGAGCCCCGGCACGTCCACGCATTCGCCGGTGGCGCCGTCGACCGCGACCGCTCCCCCGCCGCCCCGTGTGACGACCACCACTGGCACGTGCTCGGCGAGCCGGCGCGCGGCGGCCTCCGGGGTGTCGGTGCGGGTGTACCCCTGCGCCTCCACGTGGTTCGGGAGGAACACGTCGTACCCGTCGAGCCTGCGCAACAACTCCGGCGACCACGCCCCGGTGCGGTCCCAGCCGATGTCGGCGAAGAGCTTCGCCCCGTTCTCCTTCGCCGTGCGCACCCACTGCTCGTCCTCCGCCTGGATGTGCACGAAGCACGCCCGTGTCAAAGGCGGCGGAGAGAAGAGGTCATCGGCGATGACGGGCGACTTGTGCCCGTGCGTGACCATGCTGCGGTCGCGCTCCATCGCCATGGACACGGTCACGGGCGAATGCCACCCGTAGAAACGGCGACAGTAAGAGAGGTCGACGCCTTCCTGGTCCGCCAGCACGTCCCAGCAGAAGTCGCCGTACGCGTCCTCCCCGAACGCCGCCGCCAGCGCTGTCTTCAGTTCGAGCCGGCGCAACGCCACGGCGAGGTTCGCGATGCCGCCGGGACACGACCCGAGTCCCTCGGCCCACACCTCGGTCCCCGGCTCCGGCGGCCGGGGCAGACCGGTGAAGATGATGTCGAGGAAAACGGTGCCGGTGAGCAGCACGTCGTAGGCGGGTTCCGGGTCGGCCATGCGTAAACCTTGCCATCCGCGGCCGATGATCATGCGTTACGTCGTCACCGACGCGTCGGTAGCGGCCCGGGCGACCGCGGCGCCGCGATCAGCGAGCGCGTCAGCCTTCCTCGGCGATCATCTCCCGCATCCGGGTGAGCGCGCGGTGCTGTGCGACCCGCACCGCACCCGGAGTCGACGAGACCGCCAGCGCGACCTCGTCGGCGGACAGGCCCACGGCCACCCGCAGCACGAGGATCTCGCGCTGGCGGGGCGGCAGCTTGTGCAGCAGGCGCGTCACCTGGGCCATCATCTCGCCGTTGACGGCGTGCTGTTCCGGGCCCGTGTCCAGCGACGGGCAGTCCGGCAGTTCCGGTACGACCTCGGCACGGTTGCGGACAGCACGACGGCGGGCGTCGGCGACCTTGTGCGCGGCGATGCCGTACACGAACGCGAGGAACGAGCCGGGTTCGTAGCGGTACTTCGACAACGCGCCGAGCACCGCCACGCACACCTCCTGCGCTATGTCCTCGGCTGAGACCAGCGTGCGTTCACGGCCGCCGACCCTGGCGCGGCAGTAGCGCACGATCAGCGGCTGGATCCGGCCGAGCAGGTGCTCGACCGCCCGTCTGTCTCCGGCAAGAGCGGCATCGACGAGGTCGGCGAACTCGGCTTCGGCGAGCCACTGATTGGAGACCGGTGCCTGGAGCACCCGACGGCGCATGGGCACCGTTGGCCGGTTCCAGGCCTCTGTGCCTTCACCGGGCACGAGAACCGCGACACCGCCACCGGCCCGCACGGCTGTGGGTAGAACCATCCCGGCGACCTCCTCCACTACAGCGACACTTGGGGCTTCACTGAAGAAGAGACCGCAGCGAGCCGATTGATACCGCCTGTCTCAAAGAGGACCACGAAGTCCGCACGGGTGGGGGGACCAGCACCCTTTTGGGGTAGAAGGTGGTCCTAACGGCCCAGTCGTTCGGCCATGCCGAACTGCTGTACCCCGAGGTATCCGACGCGGAAGCCCGCCTCCGAGTAGGCCAGGTAGAACTCCCACATCCGGCGGAACGTGTCGTCGAAGCCCAGCTCCCGCACCTCGTCCCAACGGGTGAGGAACGTTTCGCGCCAACGGCGAAGCGTCTCGGCGTAGTCGAGGCCGAACGACCTCGACTCGACGATCTCGAGCCGGGTGTTGTCGCGCACCGAGTCCTCGATCGACCGCACGGACGGGATGAGCCCGCCGGGGAAGATGTACTTGTGGATCCAGGTGTAGCTGGCCTTGCTCGCGATCATGCGGTCGTGCGGCATGGTGATCGCCTGCAGCCCCACCCGGCCACCCGGCGCGAGCACGCGGTCGAGCACCGAGAAGTACTCGGGCCAGTATTCGGCACCGACTGCCTCGATCATCTCGACGCTGACGACGGCGTCGTACCGGCCGTGCTCCTCTCGGTAGTCACGCAGCTCGACCGTCACTCGATCGTGGAGACCCGCGTCCCTCACCCGGTCCAGCGCCAGCTTGCGCTGTTCGGCGGAGATGGTCAGCGACGTGACCGTGGCACCCCTCTGGGCGGCGCGGATGGCCAGCGCGCCCCAGCCCGTGCCGATCTCCAGCACGCGTGAGCCCTCGCGCACTCCCGCGTAGTCGAGCACGCCGTCGATCTTGCGCAGCTGGGCCGTGCGCAGGTCGGCGTTCCCGCCCTCGAACAACGCCGACGAGTACGTCATCGTCTCGTCGAGGAACACCGCGAACAGCTCGTTCGACAGGTCGTAGTGCCGGTGGATGTTCTGCCGCGAGCCCGCGACGTCGTTGATCTCGGTCTGCCGCCGCTCCACCCACCGCCGCATCAGCTGCAGGCTGGGCGGGATCAGCGTCGAGAGCTTCGCCGCGAACACCGAGAGCACGTCCGCGAGCTCGTCGGTCTCCCAGTCGCCCACCATGTAGGCCTCACCGAAGCCGATCTTGGCGTCGGCTCCGAGGCGGTGGAAGAACTCGCCGGGCCGGACGATCCGCATCACCGGACCGCCCGCTCCCCACGTCCTGCCGTCGGGGAACCGGACGGTCACGGGCAACGGGCGCACGGCCTTGCGGAACAACGTCTCGGCGATGCGGGCGCGCATCGGCGAACGCGGTGCCGTGAACAGTCCGGGCCACATGCCCTGGCCGGGACGGGGCAGTGACAACGTGCTCATCCATCGCTCCTGGGGATGATCGGAATACGCCTCAGGTAGAGGGCAATGCCATGACGGCGGATCAACGCGGACACGCGTTGGGGCATCAGGGGACGGCGCAGCAGCATGCGCAGTCCCGAACTGCGCTCGCCCTTCATCGTCGCGCTGAAGGTCGTCTTCCCGTTCTGCCGCAACGCGATCGTCACGGACAGCTGGTCTCCCGGCTTCGGCATCTTCATGACGTAGTGGCCGTCGACCTCGAGAAACGGGGAGACGTAGAACTCTTTGTCCACCGACGCACGACCCTTGTCGTCGGTGCGCAGCAGATAGCAATGCCGTCCGCCGTAGGTGTTGTGCACTTCCGCAGCGACGCACACGAGCTCTCCAGAAGCGTCGTGGCACCAGTACACGGACAGCGGGTTGAAGACGTAACCGAGCACACGCGCGTTGGCGAGCATCAGGACCTGCCCGCCGCCGAGATCGATCCCGTGCCCGGCCAGCCACTCGTCCAGGTTCTCCCGGATGGTCCTCGACGGTGACCCGAGGTGGTCACGGGCCTCGAACTTCGCGAACGGGCGTGCCCACCAGGGCAGCCGCGGTAACTCGGCCAGGTCGACCAGCCACATGTAGGCGCGGTGGCTGAACGCCCGGTCGATGAGCTCGCGGCGGGCGTGCGTGATGACGACGTCGTAGATCACCACGTGACCCCGAAGTGCTGGGCCGCGCGCACTCCCGACGCGCAGCCGTCCTCATGGAAGCCCCAGCCGTGGTACGCGCCGGCGTAGGCGGTCGAGCCGGTGTTGATCTCGGGCAGACGTCGTTGCGCCGCAACGGATTCCGGCGTGTAGATCGGGTGCTCGTAGACCATCTTCGCGAGCACGAGGTCCGGGTTCACGTCGTGCGGGTTGAGCGTGACGACGAAGTCGCGCGGTTCGTCCAGGCGCATCAGCCGGTTCATGTGGTAGCTGACGAGCACCTGGTCGTTCGCTTCGTGGCACGCCCGCTTGTAGAGGTTCCACGACGCCCGCGCACCGCTCGCGCGCGGCAGGATGGAGGCGTCGGTGTGCAGCCAGGTCTCGTTGCGCGAGTACTGGAACGCGCCGAGCACCTCTTTCTCCTCGCGCGTCGGGTCGGCCAGCAGTCCCAGCGCCTGGTCCGGGTGCGTGGCGATGACGACGTGGTCCGCGGTGTGCAGCACGTTGTTCTCGTCGCGGATCTCGACGCTGGTGCCGCCGCGGGTGACGGCCCTGACGGGTGTGCCGACGTGCACGGCCTTGAGGCCCTTCACCGCGCGGTCGACGTACGTGCGCGAGCCGCCGGCGACGGTTTTCCACTGCGGGGTGCCGCCGATCGCGAGCATCCCGTGGTTCGCGAGGAACTCGAACAGGTACCAGGCCGGGTACTTCATGCTCAGCGCCGCGCCGGACGACCACACCGCGCTGACCAGCGGAACGATGAAGTGGTCGACGAAGTAACGGCTGTACCCGCCGATCGCGAGGAACGCGCCGAGCGTGACGTCGTGCGCCTCCTCGTGGTCGAGAACGCGCTGGGCGTGCTTGTAGAACCGGGTGACCTCGGAGAGCATTCGCAGGTACCGCGGGTTGGCGGCGTTCTTCGGCTGCGCGAACAGGCCCGGCAGCTTCCGGGCGCCCGCGTACTCCAGGCCGCAGCCGTCGCACCGGACGCTCATCGACATCTCGGAGTCCTGAGTGGACACACCGAGCTCGCGGAAGAGCCTGATCAGGTTCGGGTAGGTCCGTTCGTTGTGGACGATGAACCCGGAGTCGACGTGCACGCCGTCCAGGTCGTGCGTGTGCGCGTGGCCGCCGAGCCGGTCGTCGGCCTCGAACAGCGTGACGTCGTGCTTGCGTTGCAACACATAGGCTGCCGTGAGCCCGGCGACCCCTGCTCCGATGACGGCGACCTCAGCCACGCGAGCCTCCCAAAGGCACGTCGAGGCCTCGTGGCGAGGCCTCCCGCATGGCATTCGCGATGTCGGGTGCGACCGGTTCGAACCCGAGTTCACCGTGGACGAAGGAGACGACCAGCCGGGTCCAGTCCCGCGCCCTCCTGAGCATCGCGTGCCCGTCGCCGACGACGCTGAACCGCGCCACCCGGTCCGTCACGGTCTTGGCCTGCCGGGCGAACGACAGCGACTTGGCCGGATCCGTCATCCGCTCACGGTCGCCGTGCGCGATGAGCAGCGCCTTGCCCCTGAGCTGCTCGAACGGCTCGCCGGGCACGAGCCACGGCGCCAGCGCGCACACGGCGACCACGCTCGGATGCCCGGCGACGCGCAGCGCGGTCCGGCCTCCCATCGAGTGCCCGACCAGCACGACCGGCCTGCCGGGGTGGAGCTCGGTGATCTTCTCGAGCGCCCACCGCGCGTCCTTCACCGGATCGAGACTCGGCGCGTTCCAGCCGCGGAGCCGGTAGCGCATGTTCCAGACCTCGATGCCGGGCGCGCGCAGCGCCCTGGCCAGCGGGACCATGCGCAGGTACGCGAGGTTGTGGCGCCGGACGGGTCCGGTGCCGTGTTCCCGGCCGCCGTGCAGCACGAGCACGACAGCGTTCGTACCGCCCTGCGGTTTCAGCACGTCTACATGCGGATGCACACCTGCTGTTCGTGAGGCCAGGCTCTTCGGCTCGCCCGTTGAGAGCCAGGTCACACCGGTAGTGTCGAGTCCGTGATCGACCACATCAGCATCCCCACCGAGGCAGGCACTTTCGACGCCATCGCGTCCGGCCCTGAGGACGGCCGCCCGGTGTTGCTGCTGCACGGCTTCCCCGAGGCCGCGATCGAGTGGGAGCACCAGGTCGCGGTGCTCGGCGTGAACGGTTTCCGCGCCGTCGCACCGGACCAGCGCGGCTACTCCCCCGGCGTGCGGCCGGAACAGGCGTCCGAGTACACGGTCACGCACCTGGTCGGCGACGTGATCGCGATGGCGGACTCGCTGGGCTGGGACACGTTCGACCTGGTCGGGCACGACTGGGGTGGCGCCGTCGCGTGGTGGACCGCGATCGAGCACCCCGAACGCCTGCGCACGCTCACCGTCTTCTCCACGCCGCACCCCGCCGCGCTGAAGGTCGCGCTGCAGTCCGATGAGGACCAGGCGATGCGGTCGCAGTACATGCGCGACTGGCGTGAGCGCAGCACCGAGAAGCGCATGCTCGACAACAACGCGCAGGCCATCAAGCAGATGTTCGAGTGGCGGATCAGGCCCTCGCACGTCGATGAGTACGTCCAGCGGCTCAGCGAACCGGGCGCGCTCACCGCCGCGCTCAACTGGTACCGCGCGGGCAAGCCGCACGGTGCCGCGGACAAGGTCGGCGTCAGGACCATGTACGTGTGGAGCACCGAGGACGTCGCGTTCGGGTCGGTGGCGGCCTTCGAGACCGAGAAGTGGTGCACCGGGCCGTACCGGTTCGAGATGGTCGAGGACGTCAGCCACTGGATCCCGGAGGAGATCCCGGAAGCGGCTTCCTCGCTGATCCTCGAGAACCTGAACTAGCCAGCCACAGTACGAGCGCCGTGTACGCGCAGAGCACGGCGAACCCGGCCCAGCCCGGCAGCGGGAAGTAGCCCGCCGACGGCGCGTAGTGGGCCGTGACCTGCGGATACTCCACCACCGTCTGTTTGACGGCGAAGCCCGCGGCCGGAGTGAGCCGCAGCAACCACTCCGCGACCGCGTCGGGCAGCAGCGGGACCGCGGTCACGGCGTAGGGCACGGCGACCAGCGTCAATCCGACGAGGATCGCCGCCCAGCCGCGGCGCAGCCACACACCCAGCCCGTACGACAGGACCGCGCACACCGCGAGGACCGCGGCGACACCGACGACCACCCGGACGAAGGTCGCCAACGGCGTCGTCGCGACGACGATCCCGGCGGCGAGCAGACCCGTGACGAAGGTGGCCGATCCGACGACGACCGTCCGGGCGGCGATCACCCGCCGGGGCGTCTCACGGGCGCCGTAGCGGGCCGCGACGACGAGCACGATGATCAGCGCGATCACCAGTCCGGACAACGCTTTCTCGACGCCGCGCGCACCGCCCTCGCCGATCGGCCCGATGTCGCCGGTGCCGCTGATGGTGACGACGCCGTCCTTCTCCACGGCTCCTGAGGCGTTGTGGAACTTCTCCCAGTCGGTGTGGTTCATCTCGCCGACCGAGCCGCTGTCCCACCGGCCGGTGCCGCCCTGGACCGTGATGTTGTCGAAGACGCCGACGGCCTGGGTGAAACGCACCTGCTCGATCGTGCCTCCGAGACCGGTCTCGCGGAGCGTCAGGTCGCCCGGCGAGGTGGCGAAGAGTCCGACCTGGACGGTCTCCGGGAGCCCCGTGAGCTCCGCGGTCCCGACGACGTGCCACTGCTCGCCGTCCGCCGACTCGGATCCGGTGATGGTGTCGCCGGAACGGGTCAGCCGCAGCCAGCGAGGAGTCCGGGCCGCGCTTCCGGCGACGTCGTGCACGTAGTCGTGCTGGAACCGCACGCCGTGGGCGCCGGTCATCGCGAGCGCCGCGTACCGCGAGCCCTGCCGCAGGCCGTCCTTGACGATGATCCCGGACTTCGCCCACGGTACGAGCCCGGCGACGATCTGGTCGTGACCCGGCGGTGGATAGGTGATCGTCCCGGTCATCGACGTCATCCTGACCGTGATGGCGCCGTCGCGGCCGAGGTCCTGGTACCGGAACCAGAAGGTGTCACTGACGCCGGACGAGGTGGCGCCGGCGAACAGCAGGCCCATCGTGATGACGGTGAGGCCCGCGACGGCCAAGGCGATCAGGCGGCCGGGCCTGCGGAACGCGGTCCACTCCCGCCGGAGGAGTTCGGTGCTCGACATGGCGCTTGGTCTACCGATCGGCGGGTAACACGGCCCGAACCCGCCTTGTCATGCCGTTGTTAGGTCCTCGCGGGCATGCTGACGGCATGAGCAGGCTGCGCAACGGAACCGTCGGGGCACGGTTCACGGTCTTGTACGCCGTCGTGTTCCTCGTGTCCGGCGCCGGGCTGCTGCTCCTGACCTTCCTGCTGTCCGGCGGCATCAGAGACACCGCGCCCGCCGGGAGCCCGCCCGCTCAGGGCGCGGCGCAGCAGCAGATCCAGCAGCTGCAGAACCAGCTGAACGAGGTGCACACACAGCAGGCACGCCAGCTGCTGGCCGGATCGCTGCTGGCGCTGGTCGTGATGGCGGTCGTGTCGCTGCTGGTCGGCCGGGTGCTGGCCCGGCGGGTGCTGCGGCCGTTGCGGACCATCACGAGCGCCACGCGGCGCATCTCCGCGGACAGCCTCGACCGGCGGCTGGCCGTCACCGGCCCGGCCGACGAGGTGAAGGGCCTCGCCGACACCATCGACGAGTTGCTCGAACGGCTCGAGGTGTCGTTCGCCGCGCAACGCCGCTTCGCCGCCAACGCCTCTCACGAGCTGCGCACACCGCTGACGACGATGCGTGCGTCCCTGGACGTCGCGGTCGCCAAGCCCGATCCGGCCGCATCGACGGTGGCACTCGCGGATCGTCTGCGCGTGCAGCTCGACCGGGTCGATCATCTGCTCGACGGGTTTCTCGTGCTGGCCAGGGCGCAGCACGGCGCGCTGGCCGACTCCGCCCCGGTCGGCCTCGGCGAGCTAGTGGAGGGAGCGCTGCGCGACCTGTCCGGCGAGGTACGGGCGAAGGGGCTGAACGTGGTGGTGGACGTACCGCCGGGAACGGCGACTCAGGGCAGTCCGGCGCTGCTGGCGCGCCTGGTGGGCAACGTCGTCGACAACGCCGTGACGCACAACGAGGCCGGTGGATGGGTCCGGATCACCGGATCCGTGAGCGAGAGGACGGCGCTGGTCGTCGAGACCGGCGGAGCCGTCTTCGAGCAGCGGGAGGTCGACCGGCTGGCGCAGCCGTTCGAACGGCTCGGCGGCGAACGCATCGGCTCCTCGGGCCTGGGACTGTCCATCGTGGCCGCGATCGCCACCGCGCACGGCGGCCGCCTCGACCTGCTCGCCCGGCCGAAGGGCGGCCTGCGCGTGTCGGTCACGCTGCCGGCCGCGGAGGTGCCGGCGTGAGGATCCTGCTCGTGGAGGACGACACGGCCCTCGCCGAGGTCATCGCGGAGGGACTGCGTGACCAGGGCATGCCCGTCGACCTGGCGCACGACGGGCTGGCCGCCGCCGGTCTCGACCTCCTCGGGTACGACGTGGTGGTGCTGGACCGGGACCTGCCGGGCCTGCACGGTGACGTGCTGTGCCAGATGATCATCGAGCGGCCCGGCCGGCCGATGGTGCTGATGCTGACCGCGGCGGGCGCGCCCGGTGACCGGGTCAGCGGGCTCACCCTGGGCGCGGACGACTACCTCGCCAAGCCCTTCCACTTCCCGGAACTCGTCCTGCGCGTGCGGGCACTGGCCCGTCGCAGACCGGACGCCAGACCGCCGGTGCTGCGCGCGGCCGGGATCGAACTGGACCCGGTGCGCCGGACCGTCGTGCGCGACGGGCGGCAACTCGCGCTCTCGGTGAAGGAGTTCGCCGTGCTGGAGGCGCTGATGGAGGCCAGCCCTGGGTTCCTGAGCGCCGAGGCCCTGCTGGAGCGGGTCTGGGACGAGCACGCCGATCCGTTCACCAACACCGTCACCGTCACCATCGGCCGGTTGCGCCGCAAGCTTGGTGAACCGCCGATCATCGCGACGACACCGGGAATCGGCTACCGGATCGGCGAAACGAACTAGATTAAACGCCATGCGCGTGGCCGGTCTTCTGCTCGCCGCGGGGGCCGGCCGCCGGTTCGGTTCCCCCAAGGCTCTCGTCCCGTTGCACGGCAAGCTCTTCGTGGACTCGGCCGCCGACCTGCTCAGAGCCGCCGGCTGCGACCCGGTCGTCGTGGTGCTCGGCGCGCAGGCGGCGGAAGTGCGGCGACAGGCCACCCTGCACGGCGTGACCGTCGTCGACAACCCCCACTGGGACACCGGCATGGGGTCGTCGCTGCGCACCGGCCTGCACGCCGTCGGCAGCGCGGACGCGGTGATCGTCCTGCCCGTGGACACCCCAGGCGTCACCGTCGAGGCGTTGCACCGCCTCATGGCTCTCGCCGAGCCGAAAGTGCTGGCCCGCGCCACCTACGACGGCGAGATCGGGCACCCGGTGCTGATCGGGTCGGACCACTTCGCGGGCGTCATGGCGTCGGCGGCGGGTGACCAGGGCGCGCGGGACTACCTCCAGGCGAACACCGTCCGCCACGTCGACTGCGCCGACGTGGCGGACGGTGCGGACATCGATCGGCCCGAGGACCTCAGGCGACGTACCGGCGGAGCTTGATGCCCGAGGACACGTTGGACGCGCTCAGCCAGTGC
This sequence comes from Lentzea albidocapillata, assembly GCF_000719115.1. Lineage (GTDB taxonomy): Bacteria > Actinomycetota > Actinomycetes > Mycobacteriales > Pseudonocardiaceae > Lentzea > Lentzea albidocapillata. The sequence goes on from NZ_JOEA01000014.1 coordinate 683,331, forward strand.
AGCTTGCCACCCGCGTAGGCCGGGTCGGACACGGCGAACTCGTTGCCGCCCGCGCGGTAGCCGACGATCGTGGCGTAGTGGCCGCCGGAGTAGCTACGGCCGTTGAGGCGGATCACGTTGATGACGACGGCGTGGCCGCGGTTGGCGTTGTAGACGACGTCGCCCTTGAGCTTCGTCAGCAGCTGCGAGTCGGTCGACCACTGCTTGACCTGGTAGTAGGTCGAGCCGGTGTAGTGGTCGAGGGCGTTCTCGAGGTTCTTGATGTTGGGCAGGCCGTTGGTCGTGACCTTCATGAACGAGGCCAGCGTGGACTGCTCGACGTACTTGCCGCGGGCCGTCAGCGCGATGCGGGCAGCGGCGGCCGAACACCAGTAGCCGGTCTTCTGCACCTGGAACTGGTGCGGCAGCACGCCTTCGCCCTGGATGCCGAGTTCGGCGGCGGCCGGGATGACGGTCTCGCCCGGCGCGGCGGACGCGACCGGCGCGGTCAGGATGGTCAGGGCGACACCGGCGGCCGCGATCGCCCCGGTGATCTTCGCGAGCTTCATCGAAAGAATCCCCTCAGTGGTGGCGCCGGTCCCCTGTCCGGCGCTCGCCGAGAAGCTTGGCGGTAGCGTGAGAAGAGCCGCCACAACATTCGGCCGAGCCCTAAAAAGCCAGGTAGTGGCACTCGGAGCCGTGCGAGAACCCACTCTGGGTGGGCGATGTGTACCTTTCGGCTGAGTGGTCTCGAATCCGGTACAGGCCGTGGTCCGCTGTGCCAATCTGCTGCTGTGCTGCGTGTCCACTTCACGGCGGAGGACCTGGCGAGGGTGCGTGTCGCCGCCGGTCCCGACCCGATGTGGGAGATCCTGCTGAGCCTGCACGTGCTGCGGCAGCGCTCGGCCACGCCGGTGTTCGGCCGGTGGCGTGCGACGGTGCGGACGACGTTGCCCGGCGACACCCGCTGGCTCATGCAGCTGGCACCACCCGTCGGCTACTCCCCCGACTTCCTGACCCCCACCGCGGGCTCGTGCGCGGTCGACGCGGGCATCGACGCGGTGCTGTCGACGCCGGTCGAGTCGCTGCGCGCGGACCTGGCGCAACTGGACAATCGGCACCGCCTCGACCCGCGCACGCACCTGCTGGCCGGCGGTGACGTGGCCACCCTGGACTCGCTCGGCGAGGCGTTGCGCGACTACCACCGGCACGCGCTCGCCCCGATCTGGGGCGACGTGCGCGCCGTCGTCGACGCCGACCGCGCGGTGCGGGCGCGGTCGTTCCTGGACAGCGGCTGCGAGGGCATGCTCGCGGCGCTGCACCCGACGATCTCGTGGGCACCGTCCGTGCTGTCGATCGAGTCCCGCTTCCCTCAGCGCGACGTCCACCTGGGTGGCCAGGGCCTGGTGCTCGTGCCGTCGTACTTCTGCTGGGAACGGCCGATCATGCTCCGGGACCAGAGCCGCACGCCCGTGCTCGTCTATCCGATCGCGCGCGACCTGCACGTGACGAGCACCGGGAAACGGTCGCTGGAGGCGTTGCTTGGCCGCACCCGCGCCGCCGCGCTGGAGGTCATCGCCGGCGGCTGCACCACCACGGAACTGGCTCGGCGCCTGGGCATCTCCGCCGCCTCGGCCAGTGCCCACGCCTCCGTCCTGCGAGACGCGGGCCTGGCCGTCGCCCAACGCCACCGCAACTCGGTGCTGCACACCGCGTCCGCGTTGGGTGTCGAACTGCTGGCTTAGGTCGCTTCGTTCGTCGCTGTCGTGAACGGTCTCAAGGCCTCGCCCGAACCGCCGCCCTGGCGCACCCGACGGAAACGACGAGCAGCGCCAGCCCCACCCACACCGGCCACAGCTCGGAGTAGGTGATCGCCAGCGCGATGTTCGTGGCCGCCGCTGCCGTGAACACCGCGACCAGCACGACCCAGAAATAGAAGTACCGCCTGATCAAACCCACCCCCTTCCACGAGCGCCACCGCACCCCTCATCGCGCGTATCGAGGTTTGTGGTGCCTGGGTTACTGGTGACCTCACCTGCGATCCGGTACTACTGACCGGCATGACGACCGACACCGTGACCGGGTCCGACTACGGCAATCTCGTGCGCACGCACCTCACGCGCGTCGAACAGCACAACGCGGCGGCACTCGACGACGTGGCCGAGCTCGTGCTGGCCGCCGTCCAGGCCGACGGCATCCTCCTCACCGCAGGCGCGGGGCACTCGCTGGCGGCGGTCGCCGAGACCTTCTACCGGGCCGGTGGCCTGGCCTGCGTCCGCCCGGTCTACCACCCCGAACTGCTCCCGATGCACGGCGCGATCAGCAGCACGTCGGCCGAACGCCGCTCCGGCCTCGCCGGTGAGGTCCTGCGCGAATCGGGTCTGGCCCCGCACGACGTGCTGTTCGTGTTCTCGACGTCGGGCGTGAACTACTACCCCGTCGAACTCGCCCAGGAGGCCGCGAACAGGGGCTGCCCTGTGGTGGGTGTCACCTCGGTGGCCTCGAGCGCCCAGGCCCCGCGCCGCGCCGGCGCGACCCTCGCCGAGGTCTCGACCGTCGTCCTCGACAACCTGGTCCCGCCCGGCGACTCGACCTACCCGGAGCACGCCCCGGTCACCGCGGCGATCTCCACTCTGGCCACCACGTTCCTGTGGAACCTGCTGATGGTCCGCCTGATCGACAAGGCGACCGAGTCCGGCGTGCGGCTCCCCCTCTGGCGCAGCGCGAACGTGGAGGGCGGCGACGCGGCCAACGCCGACCTGCTCCGCCACTACCAGACCCGCATCCCGCAGCTCGGATAGGTAGAAACCCTCACGGATCCTCAGCGACCTGCCGTTATTCTCCCACCGGGGAAAGCACTTACCTGGGGGGATTCGAACAAGTGGAGCAGAAGACTCGTAGATGGATCCTGATCGGCGGCGCGCTCGCCACGACGGCTGTGGTCGGCGTGGCGGGCGTCCTGCTCTGGTCGGGCAGCAGGTCGGTGGTGGTCGCCGACGCACCGGTCAAGCCGGCGGAGACTCCGGTGCAGGTGGCCACCTCCTTCCTGACAAGGGCGTTCTCGGGCCCCGCCAGCGCCGCCGTCTTCACCGACGCACCGGCGGTGGCGACCACGGCCCTGGAAGCCAGCAAGGCGGGCATGAGCACGTCCGCCTACCAGGCCACCGTGGCGGCAGCCGAACCACCGGCGCCTGACGCCACGACCACCGAGCTCACCGCGTCCGTCACCTGGACGATGCCGGGCGCAGGCCTGCTGAAGTACGACGTCAAGGTCCCGATGACCCGCGCCGACGGCGCCTGGAAGGTCCACTGGACGCCCACGGTCATCCACCCGCAGCTGACCGAGGGCGCGTCGCTCACCTACCGCAAGGCGCTGGCGGAAGGCGCCCTGCTGGGCCGCGACGGCAAACCGCTGACGCAGGGCACGGTCCCGGACGGCCTGTACAAGACGATCACCGCCACCGTCGGCGACGTGAAGGGCATCGACGGCTGGGAGGTGGGCATCACCGCGGGCGGCGCGTTCACCGTGCTGGACACCAAGAAGGCGGAGGGCGGCGAGAAGATCACCGTCACCATCGATCCGGCCCGCCAGGCAGCGGCCCAGGCAGCCGTGGACGCACTCCCACAGGGCGCGGCGATCGTGGCGATCGAGGCCTCCACCAGCGAGATCCTGGCCGTGGCGCAGAACAAGGCACTGGGCGGCACCAACCCGTTCGTCGGCCGTTACGCCCCCGGCTCGACGATGAAGATCGTCACGGCGGCGGCGGTCATGAACGCGGGCCTGGTGCAGAGCGGCACCGCCGTCCCCTGCCCGGCCACCGCCACCATCGGCACCCGCCGGATCAGCAACGCGGGCTTCGGCCACGACAGCCTGCCGTTCCACACGGCGTTCGCGCTGTCCTGCAACACGACGATCGGCGACCTGGGCTCCAAGCTCGACCCGAACGCCCTGCCGGACATGGCGAAGCGGTTCGGCCTGGGCGCCGACTGGGCCATCCCCGGTGCCGAGACGAACACCGGCAAGGTCCCACCGGCCACCGGCGACCAGCGGGTGGAGAACAGCTTCGGCCAGGGCAACGTGGTGGCCAGCCCGTTCGGCATGGCCCTGGTCGCCGCCACCGTCGTCTCGGGCAGGACCCCGACGCCAACGCTCCTGCGCGGCAAGCCGTCCGAGCCGAACGACGTGGCGGCCGGCCCGCCCGCCGCCGTGCTGCCGCCGTTGCGCGCGATGATGCGCGAGGTGGTCACCGCCGGTACCGCGAAGCAGCTCGCCGGAATCCCCGGCCTGGCCGGGAAGACCGGCACGGCCGAGGCGGGCGGCGGTGAGGCGCACGGCTGGTTCGTCGGCTACCAGAACAACGTGGCGTTCGCGGTGGTCGTGGAGAAGGCGGGCTCGTCGCAGAGCGCGCTGGACGCGACGGCGGCGTTCCTCAAGGGCTGAACCGCTGCTCGCGCGGGACGAACAGCCCGCGCAGGTGTGACTTGACGGTGGCCTCGGTGATGAAGAGGCCTTTGGCCACGTCGCGGTTCGTCGCCCCACCGGCGTCGAACCGCAGCACCTCCAGCTCGCGCGGGCTAAGCACCGCCGCGGCCGCGCTGCGCACCCGTCTCATCAGCAACGCCGCCGCGGCCGGGGCGAACACCACCTCGCCCCGCGCGGTGGCGCTGACCGCACGCACGTCACCCGGCGCGATCCGCCCGGCACCGGCCTGCGCGGGATTTCCCGGACATCAGCCGATCGGCTGGGCGGGCCCACCGCCCACGCGGGCGGTGAACGCCTCGAACAGCCGGACGTCGTTTCGCAAGCGAGCATCCCTCTCAGGCAAGCTCCGCGCGGCGCCCGCGCGGCGCCACCCTGGACAGCCATCCGGACAAAGTCTCCCCAGGCGCCCGTCTCCCAGGCGCCCGTCTCCCAGGCACGCTCCGCGGGCTGCCCGCCTGCATCTCCGGCGAGCGTCCGCGCCTCACGGGCCGCCCCCACCGGGATCAGTTCGTCTGCGGCACCCCGAGGCGCTCGCTGAACTTCGGCGTCGGCATCACCCCGACGACCGGAGGCTGGGCGAACTGGGTGTTGTAGAGGTCGGAGTAGCGGCCCTCCGCCGTCATCAGCTCGGTGTGCGTGCCTCGTTCCACGATGTCGCCGTGCTCCAGCACCAGGATCTGGTCGGCCGCCCGGATCGTCGAGAGGCGGTGGGCGATCACCAGCGACGTTCGTCCGTGCAGCGCCTCGGTCAGCGCCTCCTGCACGGCGGCCTCGGACTCCGAGTCCAGGTGCGCGGTGGCCTCGTCCAGGATCACGACGCGCGGCTTGGCGAGCAGCAGGCGGGCGATGGTGAGCCGTTGCCGTTCGCCGCCGGACAGCCGGTAGCCGCGCTCACCGACCACGGTGTCGAGCTGGTCCGGCAACGATGCCACCAGGTCCAGCAGGCGGGCCCTGCGCAGCGAGTCCCACAGGTCGTCGTCGGTGGCGCCGGGTGACGCGTACTCCAGGTTGGCCCGGATGGTGTCGTGGAAGAGGTGCCCGTCCTGGGTGACCACGCCGACGGACGCGCGCAGCGCCTCGAAGGACAGGTCGCGGACGTCCACTCCGGACAGACGCACGGAGCCCGAGTCGACGTCGTAGAGCCGCGGCACGAGCGATGCGAGGGTGGACTTGCCCGCGCCGGACGAGCCGACCAGGGCGACCAGCTGACCGGCCTCCGCCTTGAAGCTGATGCCGTGCAGCACTTCCTCGCCACCACGAGTGTCCAAAGTGGCCACGGACTCCAGCGATGCCAGCGACACCTTGTCCGCCGACGGGTACGCGAAGCGCACGTCCTCGAACTCGACCGACACCGGGCCCTCGGGCACCGCGCGGGCGTCCGGCTTCTCCTTGATCATCGGGTCGAGGTCCAGCACCTCGAAGACGCGCTCGAACGACACCAGCGCCGTCATCAGGTCGACCCGCGCGTTCGCGAGCGCCGTCAGCGGGGCGTACAGGCGGGTCAGCAGCAGCGCGAGCGACACCACGGCGCCGGCCGCCAGGTGCCCGGTCAGCGCGAGGTAGCCGCCCAGGCCGTAGACCAGCGCCTGCGCCAGCGCCGAGACCAGCGTCAGGCCCGTCATGAACCAGCGGGTGGCCATCGCGGTCCGGATGCCGATGTCGCGAACCTGCGCGGCCTTCTCGGAGAACTCCTCCTCCTCGCGGACCGGACGGCCGAAGAGCTTCACCAGCGTCGCGCCGGGCGCCGAGAAGCGCTCGGTCGACTGGGTGACCATCGAGGCGTTCAGGGTGGAGGCTTCACGCTGCATGTCCGCCATCCGACGGCCCATCCGCTTGGCGGGCAGCACGAACACCGGCAGCAGCACCAGCGCCAGGGCCGTGACCTGCCACGACAACGTGAACATGACGGCCAGCGACAGGACCAGCTGGATGATGTTCGTGACGAAGCCCGACAGCGTCGAGGTGAAGGCGCGCTGGGCGCCGATCACGTCGTTGTTCAGGCGTGAGACCAGCGCACCGGTGCGGGTGCGCGTGAAGAACGCGACGGGCATCTTCTGCACGTGGCCGAACACGGCACGACGCAGGTCGTAGATCAGGCCCTCACCGATGCGCGTCGACTGCCAGCGCTCGACCAGGCCCAGGCCGGCGTCGACGATGGCGATCACCGCGATCGCCACGGCGAGCCACACGACCACGGACGGCACGGAGCCGCGGACGATCGCGTCGACCACGCGGCCGGCCAGCAACGGCGTCGACACCGCGAGAACCGACGAGACGACCGTCAGCAGCAGGAACACCAGCAGCTTCGCCCGGTGCGGCCGGGCGAAGGCCAGAACGCGGCGGAACGTACCCCGGCGCACCTTCGAAGGCGCGTCCGAGGTCGCTCCCATCATGAATCGCCAAGAGCTGTATCCGTCCACGCTGTCTAGAACAGCACAGCGGTCTGACAATTCCTTCGCGCGCGGCTACAGCGAGGGAAAGGTTCAGCTTTGAGCGGACAAGGCGGCGAACGACTGCAGCCGGCGCAGCTGGGCGGCGCGCTCCAGCGCGAGCTGCGCTTCAGCCGTCGGCGTCTCGGCGGCAGCCAGGATCAGCGCCAGCGTTTCCGACACGGCACCGGCCATCGGCTTGAGAACGGCGGCCACCAGCTCATCGACAGCGCCGTCGAGCCCGTCCGCGGGCACGACGGAGTTCGCGAGGCCGATCCGCAGCGACTCCTGTGCCGACACCCGGCGGGAGGTCACGCACATCTCGGCCGCGCGCGAGTACCCCACGAGTCGCACCAGCGGCAGCGTGCCGCCGAGATCGGGCACCAGACCCAGCCCGGTCTCGGCCATGCAGAACTGCGCGTCCTCGGCGAGCACGCGGAAGTCGCACGCCAGCGCCAACTGGAAACCCGCGCCGATGGCATGCCCTTGCACCGCGGCGATCGTCACGCGTGCCGGGTCGCGCAGCCAGGTGAACCCGGCCTGGTACGACGCGATGCGGGCGTCCGCCTCCGTAGTGGGAAGGGACAGGATCGCGCCGAGACCACCGGGTTCGCCGTCGACGGGCTCACCGGTGAACATGCGCCGGTCCAGCCCTGCCGAGAAGGCACGGCCGGAGCCCCGGACGACCACGACGCGGACGTCCGGGTCCAGCTGTTCGCCGATGTGCCGCAACGCCTGCCAGGTAGCCGGCGTCTGCGCGTTGAGCACGTCAGGACGATCGAGCGTGATGGTCGCGCGCGGCCCGGAGATCGCGAGCCGAACGCCACCGCGCTCGAGCACACCAGCGTCGATGGAAGGCACTGGCATAGTCGTTACCTCCGGCGGACTAGAAGCTAGTTACCGGAGAGTAGCAGTCTGAGTTGTGGCTACTTCTTCTTTGTCCGGGTGGCGCCACCGCGACCGCGCAGCGTGACCCCGGATTCCGACAGAACCCGGTGCACGAAGCCGTAGGAACGCCCGGTGCTCTCGGCCAAAGCCCGGATGCTCGCGCCCTTTTCGTACTTCTTCTTCAGGTCAGCGGCCAGCTTGTCCCGTGTGGCGCCGGTGATCCGGGCACCCTTCTTCAGGTCAGCCACCTTGTCCCGCCTTCCGTACGAGCAGGTGGGCCGTTTGACGGCCCCTGTCGTCGCAATGATCGAACAGGAACCGGCAGAACGCCAGGTGATCAAGCAAAGAGATCGGTGAACGGTCGATTCGATCACACTGAGTTGATCACAGAACGCGCTCGGTAGTCCTTTGACGGGTGGAGATCACGCCAGCTGAACGAGGTCGAGATAGTCCTCGGACCAGTGGTCCTCGGTGCCGTCGGGCAGCAGGATCACCCTCTCGGGCTCCAGCGCCTCGACCGCACCGGGGTCGTGTGTCACCAGGACGACGGCGCCCTCGTAACGCCGCAACGCGTCGAGCACCTGCTCGCGCGAGGCCGGGTCGAGGTTGTTGGTCGGCTCGTCGAGCAGCAGCACGTTCGCCGCCGACGACACCAGACCGGCCAGCGCGAGCCGCGTCTTCTCGCCACCGGACAACGTGCCCGCGAGCTGGTCGAGCTGCTCGCCGCTGAACAGGAACGTGCCGAGCAACGACCGCAGCCGCTGCTCCTGCTCGTCCGGCGCCATGTGGCGGATGTTCTCCCACACCGACGCGTTGTGGTCGAGCGTCTCGTGCTCCTGCGCGAAGTAGCCGATCTTCAGGCCGTGACCGGGGACGACGCCACCCGCGTCCGCCTTCTCGCTGCCGCCCAGCAACCGCAGCAGCGTCGTCTTGCCGGCACCGTTGAAGCCGAGCACGACGACGCGGGAACCCTTGTCGATGGCCAGGTCCACGCCGGTGAAGATCTCCAGCGAACCGTAGGACTTGCTCAGACCCTCTGCCATCAAAGGGGTCTTGCCGCACGGGGCGGGCGACGGGAAGCTGATCTTCGCGACCTTGTCGCTCTGGCGCACCTCGTCGAGACCGTCGAGCAGCTTCTGGGCGCGCTTCGCCATGTTCTGCGCCGCAACGGCCTTCGTGGCCTTCGCGCCCATCTTGGCGGCCTGCGTCATCAGCGCGCCGGCCTTCTTCTCGGCGTTGGCGCGCTCACGGCGACGGCGCTTCTCGTCCGTCGCACGGGCTTCGAGGTACTTCTTCCAGCCGAGGTTGTAGATGTCGACCTCGCCGCGCATCGCGTCGAGGAACCACACCTTGTTCACGACGTCGTCGAGCAGTTCGACGTCGTGCGAGATCACGACGAGGCCGCCGTCGTGCGACTTGAGGAAGCCGCGCAGCCACGTGATCGAGTCGGCGTCGAGGTGGTTCGTGGGCTCGTCGATCAGCAGGATCGTGCTCGACTTGGCGCCGATGCCCGCCTCGGACGCGGCGAACAGGATGCGGGCCAGCTCGACGCGGCGGCGCTGACCACCGGACAGCGTGCTGAGCGGCTGCGCCAGCACTCGGTCCGGCAGGCCGAGGTTCGAGCAGATGCGGGCGGCCTCGGACTCGGCGGCGTAACCACCGAGCGAGGAGAAGCGATCCTCGAGCTTGCCGTACTTGGCGACGGCGACGTCGAGCTCGTCCGGGTCGACCAGCTCGGCCATCTTCGACTGGGCCTTCTCCATGTCGCGGAGCAGCTGGTCGAGGCCGCGCGCCGACAGCACCCGGTCCTTGGCGATGACCGACAGGTCGCCCTCGCGCGGGTCCTGCGGCAGGTAGCCGAGCGCGCCCTTGCGCAGGATGGCGCCGGCGTAGGGCTGGCCCTCACCGGCGAGAACGCGCAGGGAGGTGGTCTTGCCGGCACCGTTGCGGCCCACGAGGCCGATGCGGTCGCCGGGCTGAACGCGCAGGTTGGCGCCGCTCACCAGAATGCGTGAGCCCGCGCGCAACTCCATGTCAGTTGCGGTGATCAAAAGAAACTCCGAGTAGCTACAGGAACTCCGGGCATGGCAAGGGATGGCACGTCCGGTTCGGCCTACTCGAGGAGGATCACGCAGACCATTCTACGGGATCACGACCATCGAATTTCCCACCTGTGGCGGGACGCATAGATTGCGGCCATGAGCGAAGACTTCTCGGGCAAGGCCGCGCTGGTCACCGGCGCGTCGCGCGGTATCGGCCACGGCATCGCACGCGAGCTCCTCTCCCGTGGCGCCTCCGTCGCGATCACGGGTCGCAAGGCCGATCAGCTGGCCGAGGCCGCCAGGCAGCTGGAAGCCGACACGGGTGGTCGCGTCCTCGCGGTCCCGGGCAACGCAGGCGACGACGCGTCCCGCGAAGAGGCCGTGGCACGCACCGTCGAGGAGTTCGGCCGTCTCGACGTGCTCGTGAACAACACCGGCATCAACCCGCAGTTCGGCTTCCTGATGGAGGCCGACCTGAACGCCGTCAAGAAGATCTTCGACGTCAACGTGGTGGCCGCCCTCGGTTTCGTCCAGCTCGCGTGGAAGGCGTGGATGAGCGAGCACGGCGGCGCGGTCGTGAACATCGCGTCGGTCGGCGGCATCCGGTCCACGGGCGTGATCGGCGCGTACGGCGCGTCCAAGGCGGCACTGATCCGCCTGACCGAGGAACTCGCGTGGCAGCTCGGCCCGAAGGTGCGCGTGAACGCCGTCGCGCCCGCCGTGGTGAAGACGAAGTTCGCGGAGTCGCTCTACGTCGGCCGCGAGGAGGAGGCCGCGCAGCAGTACCCGATGAAGCGTCTCGGCACGCCGGAGGACGTCGCCTCTCTCGTGGCCTTCCTTTGCTCGGATGGCGCTTCGTGGATCACGGGCGAGACCGTCCGCGTCGACGGGGGTCTGCTCTCCACGGGCACCGCGGGCTGAGCCACGCTCACGCAGGGGTCCCCCGCAGGGGGTCCCCTGATTTCATTCTCTCAGGCACCACCGACAGTTTCGGGCACACCGAGCACGTCCAGGAACGCCGCGGCCGCCGGAGTCAGCCCGCCCGCGCTCCACACCAGGTGCTCCACCCGCGAGGGCCCGTCCACGATCGGCACGGTCACCACCCCGCTCAGCCGCGGCGTGTACCGCGACGGCAGCACGGCCACCGCGAGCCCTTCCCGGATCAGCCCCGCCATCAACTCCGCGGTCGTCACCTCGAACGCGACCTCGCGGTGCAGGCCCGCGATCGAGAAGGCCTGGTCCGACTGCGTCCGCCCCGGCGACCCCGCCGGGAAGTCGGCGAACAGCTCCTCCGCCAGGGTCCGCAGGTTCGTCGACTCCTGCCGTGCGAGCGGATGCCCCGGCGCCATCACGGCCACGTGCTCGTCGCGTGCCAGCTCCCGGCCCCGCACGCCTTCCGGGCGCACCCCGAGCGGCAAGCCGAGGAACGCGAGGTCGAGCCCGCCCTGCCGCACCTGGTCGACGAGCTCGTAGCTCGACAGCATCCGCAACGCGACCCGCACCTGCGGATAGCGCTCGCGGAACACCTTCAACGCGGCCGGCAGATCGACGGCGGCAACGGTCGGGATCACGCCGACCACCACGCGCCCGCGCACCTCTCCCACCGCCGCCGCGACCTCGGCCGCCGCCCGTTCGGCCAGGTCGAGGCACTGCCGCGCGGACGGCAGGAACGCCGCGCCCGCCGGGGTCAGCCGCACGCTGCGGCTGGTGCGCTCGAACAACCGCGCGCCCAGCGACCGTTCGAGACGGGCGATCTGATGGCTCAACGCCGACTGCACGACCAGGCACTGCCGGGCGGCCTTGGTGAAGCTGCCCGTCTCGGCGACCGCCACCACGTACCGCATCTGCTGGAGCTCCACGTCATCCATCTTGAATCACGATGGATCGGATGAAAAGCATGTGTTGGACTCATTGATCGATCGCGCCAACACTGGACGACGTGAGAAACAGCGACCTCTCCCGCACCGCGCTCGCGGCGTTCGCACCGGTGGTCTGGGGCTCGACCTACGTGGTCACGACCGAACTGCTGCCGGTGGGCCACCCGCTCTTCGCGGGCCTGTTGCGCGCGCTTCCCGCGGGACTGATCGCGCTGGCGCTGACCAGGACGCTGCCGCGCGGGTCGTGGTGGGCGAAGGCGGCCGTGCTGGGAGTGCTCAACATCGGCCTGTTCTTCCCGTTCCTGTTCATCGCGGCCGAACGCCTGCCCGGTGGCGTGGCGGCCACCCTGGGCGCCGCACAGCCGCTCGTGGTGGCGCTGCTGGCGGTCGGGGTGCTCAGGGAGAACCCGTCCGCGTGGCGGCTCGCCTGGGGTGTGATCGGCATGCTCGGCGTCGGGCTCGTGGTCCTCGGCCCGGCGGCCGGGTTCGACCTGGTCGGCGTGCTGGCCGGACTGGGCGGCGCCGCGACCATGGCGCTCGGCGTGACGCTGACGAAGAAGTGGGGCAGGCCGGCCGGGGCGAGCCCGACGGCGTTCGCGGGCTGGCAGCTCACCGCGGGCGGGCTGTTCCTGGTGCCGGTGACGTTCCTGTTCGAGGGCCCGCCGCCCGCGATCGGCCTCACCGCGCTGCTCGGCTACCTGTGGCTCGGCGGTGTCGGCGGCCTGCTCGCCTACGTGCTGTGGTTCCGCGCGATCACCACGCTGCCGGTCACGTCCGTCTCGATGCTCGGCCTGCTGTCGCCGATGGTCGCCGCGGTGCTCGGCGTCGCCGTCCTCGGCCAGACCCTGGACCCGGTGCAGCTCACCGGTTTCGCACTCGCCCTCGCCGCGATCGTCGCCAGCCAGCGACCGGCACCCGTTCTCGCCAAAGGAGTTCTCCAGTGAAGATCGCAGTCGTCGGCGCGTCCGGCATGGTCGGTTCGCGGGTCGTCGCCGAGGCGGTGCGGCGCGGGCACGACGTGACAGGTGTTTCCCGCAGCGCCGGCGGTGACGCCACCGACCAGGAGCTGATGGACAGCGTCTTGTCCGGAGTGGACAGTGCGGTGGTGGCCACGACGGGCGTCACTTCGACAGTGGTGCTCGACGCGGCATTCGCGACACGTACGCGGGTCATCGTCGTCGGTGGCGCCGCACCGCTGCGAACACCGGACGGCACCGGCCTCGTGCTCGACGACGAGCGGTACGTGCCGCCGCACATCCGTCCCGTCGCCGAGGCGAGCATGCGTCAACTGGAGGAGTGCAAGGCCCATCGCGCCGACTGGGTGTACCTGAGCCCGCCCGCGCTGCTCGAACCCGGCGAGCGCACCGGCTCCTACCGGCGCGGCACGGACGAACTGCTGACCGGCCCGTCCGCGATCTCGGCGGAGGACCTCGCCGTGGCGGTGCTCGACGAACTGGAGTCTCCCGGCACGGACCGGCACTTCACGGTCGCGAGCCGAGTTCCAGCCGCAGGATGATCTCGCCGTCCTCGTCGGCCTCCCCGGTGGGCACGAACCCGAACGCGCGGTAGAACGGCTCCGGCGACCCCTCCCCCGGCACGTAACTGGTCAGCAGGTCGGCGGCCCCGGCTGCCCTCAGCAACGCCACGACCTCGTCGAGGATCGCGCTGCCGTAACCGCGACCCTGATGCTCGGCGCCGACGAGCAGGCGCCACAGGAAATACGGCCCGTGCAGTCCGGGCCCGGGAACGTTGTCCCAGCTCAGCATCACGAACCCGACCGGCACGTCGCCGGCGTAGACCGCGCGGAACCACGGTTTGGCTTCGGGGTTCTCCCGCGCGTGCACGAAGGACTTCTCGACCGATGCGACGAACCGCTCCTGCGCGGGATGCACGCGCACCGCGACCACCGCGTCGCGATTGGCATCGGTGATCTCGACCAGGCGGATCAGAGCGCTCATGGCCCGGATCATGCCGCTCAGCGGGAGGTCGGCGGCACCGAATAAACGCTGGACGACGAGGAGGGCGGCTGCACGGACGTCGACTGCACGTCCGGCTTCGCCACCGAGCCGGGCGTCGGCGTCGTGGCGCCGGGCTGCGTCGTCGACTGGACCGGCGGTGTCTGCGGCGCGTGCGAACTGGGCGGGTTCAGCGTCGTCGGCGGCGGCTCCACGGAAGGCGACGACGGCGACGTGGTCGGCGGAACCCGCGACGTCGTCGAGGACGGCCCCGGTGTCGCCGGTTCCGGGGGTGCCGCGGCCGGCAGCACGGCGAGCGCCACCGCCACGACTCCCACGGTCGCGAGGCCGCTGCCGACCACCGCGATGGTGCGGCGCCGGGACCGCACGGCCTGGCCGCGCTGGATCAGGTCGGCCGCGGTGACGGCACGCGGCGGCGCCCCTTCCTGGTGCAGAGCGGAGAAAGTCGCCCGCAGGTCGTCCTCGCGAACCATCACACCTCCAGCCTCAAGTGGTCGAACTCCGGTCCCAGCCTGCGCCGCAGCGTCTCCAGGCCCTTGCTGCTCTGCGACTTCACCGTGCCCGTCGAGCAGTTCAGCGCCGTCGCGGTGTCCTCGACGCTGAGATCGTGCCAAAAGCGCAGCACGAGGACAGCGCGTTGCCGTGCGGGCACGGCGGTGAGCGCCTGCCACACCACGAGCCTGTCCTCCGTCCCTGTGACGGAGGACAGGCCCTCTGGGGGTGCGTCAGTCAGCTTCTCCCTGCGCCACCGCACCTTGCGGCGTTCCGCGAGGAACGTCCGCACGACGATCTGACGCAGGTACGGCTCCAGCCCCGACCGGTCCGAGAGCTTCGGACCGGCCAGGTACAGCTTCAAGAACCCCGACTGCATGAGGTCTTCCGCCTCGTGCCAGTTCCCGCACAACAAGAACGCGGTGAACCGCATCGAGTCGGCGTACCGGTCGAAGCAGTCGGTGAACTCGGCCTCCCAGTTCAGAGGTGACTCCCTACCGGGCGGAGGACGACGGAGCCGGCGTCGTGGCGGGCGGGGCCCACGTCGTGGGGCTGTGGCTGACCGACGGCGTCGGCAGGACCGACGGGGGCGCGGTCGTCGGCGGGTGCGACATCGACGGGGGCGCGGTCGTGGGCGGCTGGGCCGGCGTCGACGAGGCCGGCGGCAGCACGGTGGTCGGCGTGACCTCGGGCGGGGTCGAGGCCGGCGGCAGCACCGAAGGACTGGTCGAGACCGGGGACGACGTGGGCGGCTGCGGAGCCGAGGTCGTGGGCTGGGGCGCGCTGTCGCCGCCACTCAGCGCGAGGGCGGGCACCGCGATGCCGATGGCACCCAGCGCGACCGCTCCGGCCACGATCACCATTCGTTTGCGCACTTGCAGCTCCAGCAGGTCAGTGGCGCCAGGATCAGGCACCCTCACCCGTATCCATGCGGCCGGGCTCCGGTCCGGTTGCCCGTGTGTCCTGGATCACGATCTCCACGCAGCGGGCTCGTTCCGCGGCCTCGTCCAGGACCGTCCGCCGGGGTTCCGGCACGTCGAGCACGCGTTCCTCGGCCCTGCTGAAGACGCCCGAGAGCCTGCGGTCGTTGCGCAGCACGTCCAGTGCCTGCCAGTCGCCGCCCAGCACGACGCTGTCGAGGTCGGCGAGCCGCGGCACGAGCACCCTGGCCACGTCGTCCGCGGCGGCCTGCAGCGCCACCCTGGCCTGTCCCTCCCGGCGCCGGGCGAACCGCTGCTGCGACCACCCGCCGGCCCGGATGCGACCGTGGACCTGTTTGCGGTCGGTGGCCGACACCTCGACCTTGCCGCCGAACGCGACACCGACGCTGTGACCGCCGAGCCGCACAAGGACCAGCCCGATCCTCCGAGGCTCCGTCAACTTTTCAACTACCTCATATAGAGAGGTACCGCCGCGCGTCGCGAACGTGGCCGTCGCGCCGTCCCCGGCGGTGATGACGACCTCGGCTTCGGCCACTCGGACCTCGACCGCGCCGTGCCGGTCCGCGAACCGGTCGATCCAGCCCAGGACCCGTTCCGGCTCGACCTCGACGGCCCGTCCACCGGGCACCGGGCGCACCCTGCTCACCTGGCCGCCACCCCCTGACACCCGTGACCGAGGTCGATCACTATGCACACACTAGAACCGACCCGACACGGGGCGTGAACGGCACAGAGATGTTACTGATGGGTTCGATTCACTTGACAGATGAGTCTCGAAAGCGTGAACTCATCAACCGTATGGATTAACCATTGACTCCATCCGGCTCCGACCAGCGATGTTCACGGACCGGTAGGGTCACTGGGGCGTGATCTTATGACAGCGGGGAGTCACCATGACGACTGCTGCCGGTCGACCAACACTGACCGTCGAGGACACTGACTCGACGGGCCACGGCAGCCTTACGCAACTCTTGACGACGGGACCATTCCCGGAAGCGTTGAGGGCGGCGATCAAGGCTAGCCGACTCAGTCTCGACCGCATCCAGCACCGGTTGGCACTGCGCGGAGTGACGATCAGCGTCGCGACGCTCAGCTACTGGCAGTCAGGACGACGAAGGCCTGAACGCCCTGAATCACTGGAGGCGCTGCGGCACCTCGAGTCGGTTCTGGGAGTGCCTCAGTCGGGTCTGTCGGCGTTGCTCGGTCCACCTCGTCCGCGAGGTCGCCGTTGCCGCCCGACGACCATGATGCCGATCGACGCCCTGTGGGCGCGAAGGGAGCGGGTCGCGAACCTGCTCTCGAAGGTCGACACGTCCTCTGACCTCAAGCTTGGCCGGATCAGCCAGCACGACCGCATCGAGATCTCTGCCGACGGCGGGCAGAAATCCGTGTGGGTGCGGCAGATCCTCCGGGCGGAGCAGGACGGGCCCGACCGCTGGGCGCTCGTGTTCGAGACCGAGGAGTCCGACGTACTCCCCGAGATCCTGAACGTGCGCAACTGCCACCTCGGCCGGATCGCCCGTGACCACGAGGCCAACATCATGGTCGCGGAGATGATGTTCGAACGGCCGCTGACCCGCGGCGAGACCCTCATCATGGAATACCAGCTGGTGTTCCCCGAGGGCCACGCTCCCAAGGGCAACAACACGTTCGCGCGCAAGTTCCGGCTACCGGTGCGCGAGTACGTGATCGAGGTCCGGTTCGACGAGACGAACCTGCCTTCGCGCGTGCAGCAGTACAGCGTGCCCGCGGGCGACGAGACGCCCTCGCGACGCCGGAACCTCACGCTGGACTCGGGCGGCGGCGTGCATGCCGTGGCGCTCGGGTTCGGTCCTGGTGTGTTCGGCATCCGGTGGGAGTGGCCGAACCGCTAGCACTGCTCTGACAAGGCGTGAGGGGCGCTTCCCGATCCGGGAAGCGCCCCTCATGCTGTCAGCCTCAGGTCATCAGACCCAGCCGGCGACGCTGAGGGTCACCGAGCGGATCGAACCGCGGTCGGAGCCCACCACGTCGGCGACCTTGAACACCCACGTGCCGTCGACGGGCTCCGCGGTCAGCGAGGACAGCGGCGCACCCGCCTTCCACGAGCCCGTGAACGGCGCGTTGGCGCTCGTCACGCTCGAGAACGGCGACGTGGCCGCGTCGTCGAACACGGCCTGGCAGATGTTGTTGCCGGTGCCGCCCGACCGCGAGAACAGCGTCACGGACTTGCCGGACGGCGAGGTGAGCGTGCCCACCAGGTCGCCGGTGAAGGTGTGGTCGATGCCGACCGTCGTCGAGCCTTCGGTGGCCGAGCACGTCGCACCGTCCACGGAGAACTTCAGGTTCGACGCCGCGCCGACACCCGTCACGGGCAGCGGGATCGAGACGCCGGTCTGGTCGTTGTCCGGGATGGCGACCGGTGCGCCGGTGTACGCGAACGACTTGAAGTCGCGCGCCGGCTCACCCACGCGGAGCGTGAACGAACTGGTCGTCGGGGACGTCGAGCCCGCGTAGGTCACGCGTGCGTCGAGCTTGACCGCCGAACCGAGCGCGGCCGAGGCCGGCACGGTCACCTTGTAGGTGTTGCTGACGGTCTGGCCCGGGTCGATGTTGCCGTAGTACTTGGAGCGCGGCGCGATGGTCACGCCGGCCGACGTCGTCGACAGCACGACCGAGGTCGACGCGGCCGAGCCGTCACCGTTGTTGGCCACCGGCACCGTCACCGTGGCGCTCGTGCCCGGCTTCAGGAAAGCGCTTCCGTCGGCGTCGTTGACGATCGCCGGCTTCTGCGCGCGGGCCAGTGCCTGCGGCGACGCACCCGTGTACTGGAGGACGCGGTCGGCCATCACGATGCCGGCGCCGGTGCGGTTGTCCACACCGGACTCGACGATGTCGATCGCCGTCGCCACAAGGGCTTCCCTGACCTCGGCGGGCGTCAGCGTCGGGTTGCCGGACAGGACCAGACCGGCGATCGCGGCGGCGTTCGGAGCAGAGGCGGACGTGCCGAAGAACGGCGCGAAGCCCGGCACCGACGTGGTCACGCCGTCGGCCGCGGTGATGTCCGGCTTCTGCCGGGTCTCGGCGAGCGGCGAGCCGTCCGGCGCGAAGAACGTCCTGCGCGGTCCGTCGGAGGTGAAGCGCTCCGGCTTCTGCGTGCCGTCGAAGGCGTTGGGGTACGGGCCCTTCGGGTTGGCCGGGTCGCCCGGTTCGAGGTCGAACGGCAGTGCCGCGGCGGCGGGTGCGGCCGCGACGGAGATCGCGCCCTTGGCGGCCGAGTGGCCGCGGGTGGTGCCGGGCGTGACGTACTTCTTGAGGCCGTCGTTGGTGTCGGCGAACCGGCCACCGAACAGCGACAGCGCGAAGTACTTGTCGTCACCGCGGTACTTCACGACCGCGAGGCGGGTCCCGGTCGAGCTCGCCGGGGTGTTGATGCGCTCGTACGGGTCCTGTGCGCCGTCCTGGTTGTTCTGGCTGAACGTGACGACGTTGCCCTGGGTGTTGACCAGGTAGAGGTCGTAGTCGTTGGCCGACTGGCCGAGCGGGTCCGCCCAGTGCAGCACCGTCGGGGTGTCGCCGGAGAAGTTCGACAGCGGGTTGAACAGCTGCTTGGCGTTCGGGTCCGGGTTGAAGTCGTGCGCGGAGCCGGCGAACTTGCCGACGCCCACACCGGAGTCGACGAACTGGCCCTCGTAGTGGCCGGAGGTGCCGTCCTCGACGTTGCCCTGGTTGCCCGCGCTGGAGAAGAACATCGCGCCGTCGGCGACGACCGCGTCCACGGCGCGCGCGATGATGCCGTCCTGGAACGGCGACTCGTTGAAGTAGATGACGTCGTCGACGATGACGTCGCAGCCGAGGTCGAAGCGCAGCTTCTTGATGTTGTCCGCGAAGCTCGCGTCGCCGTTGAACGCCGTGGCGAAGCCGAGTTCGGCGCTGGGCGCGAGGTCGTGCAGGATCTCGAGCATCGCGGTGCCCTCGTCACCGGAACCCGCCTGACCCGGCACGATGTCGACGGCCGGCAGTTCGCCGGAGGCCTGTGACACGGCCAGCGAGCCCACGCCGTCCGACAGCGCGCAGAGCTTCACGCCGACACCGGTCACGCGGAAGGAACCACGTGCGGCGTCGGCACCGTGCGCCTTGTCGCTCTCCGCGACCTTGGCGGCCTGGACGGAGAGCTGCTTCTCCGAGAGCCGGCGCTCGATCTCCCTCGACTTGTCCTCTTTGGACGGAGCTTGCTTGCGGGACCTGGTGTCCTTCTTGTTCTTCACGTCCTGCGTCATCGCGTCGCTGCCCGGCTCGACACGGGCGACGTCGGAGCGACCGGCGATCTCGGCGATCTTCGCGACCGGAACCTCCGCGCGCACGGTGCGGTGCTCGGGGGACACTGCCCGGATCTGTCCGCCCGCCGCGCGGACAGCGTTGACCAGGTCCTCGGAGTACTGCTTGGCACGGATGTCGACAAGAGTGGTGGACTTCGGCGTCACGGCAACGCCGGTCTGCACCTGTGGAAGGGCGTTCGTGGTACCAGTTGAGACGCGCTTGCGCGCCTCAACGACCAGCGCGCTGTCCACTTTGGACTCGGCTGGGGTGAGCGACTTCTTGATGCTCTGCAGCGCGGAGATCTGCGCTGCCGTGCGGTCGCTGATGGACTTCGACGCCTTGCCCGGATCAGCGGACACCGGCGTGACTGCGGTGAGTGCGGCAAGAAGAACTGCGGTACCTGCGGTGACTAAGGTCGTGCCTCTTCGAGATCGGCGCACAGGAGTTGCTCCCCCGAACGTTGGCGTGCCCCCGAGCACGCGGCTTGCGACCGGCGATTCCCGGTCGAGGCGCCAACGTATGGTGCTTGCCTGATCACAGTCAGCATCCGATTGGGCTACTTCCCACTTAGCAGACGCAATCACACTTCACAGAACAAACGCGTCAGTCCACAACTGACCGGTTCGCCCGGAAAGGGCTTCCAGCAGTGCGGCTGCCTGGTTGTCGGTGAGCGACGCCACGAAGTCGACGACCGCCCGCCCCCGCGCCAGTCCCCTGACGGCATCGGGCCCGACCGGCAGCTCACCGGCGGCACCGACCAATGTGGACGGCTCCGTCCGGGCGAGCACCGCGTACTCCGTTTCGGCCAGCTCCACCAGATCGTGCAGCCTGCGCGGCAACCGGTCCGCCTCCGCCCGGTCGGTCACCCACTGCTCCAGCGCGTCCACCAGCGAACCGAGCAAACGCGCCTGTCCACGTTGGTGCAAAGCCAGATCCGGCCGCAGCAACACAAAGCGGCGGTGCACGAACTTCAACACCTGCACCTCGTGCCACTGTGGAACCGCCAGCACCACGTGCCCGGACCGCGGCGTGGGTTCCTCGATCACCCCGACCGCGTCGACGAGCCGGCGCGTCCACCGCGCACTGAACCCGGCGACCGCCTGCTCGGCCTCGACCGAGCCGTCGAACGGCACCGACAGCAACCCGTCGACGAGCTCCTTGCTGACCTTGCGCACCGCCATCGCGAACGCCTCGTCGCTCATCACCCAGGAGTCCTTGAGGTGCATGCGCCTCCTGAGCGTCTCCAGCGACCGCCCCGGCATCCGGATCTCGGCACTCAGCTCGGCGTCACTCAGCCCGGCCAGGTCGAGCGCCTGCGCCTGCCACGTGCCGAGCTCGGCGGCGACCGTCGCGTGCTGCAGCACCCCGACCCGATGGAAGTCCTCCAGGTCGTGGATCGCGTACGCGATGTCGTCCGCGGTGTCCATGACGCTCGCCTCGACGGTCTGCTGCCACGACTCGACGCGCCCCTCGAACGGCTCGCGCGCCTGCCGCAGGTCGTTGATCTCCGTCACGTACGCGGAGAACTTCGCACTACCGGTGCCCGGCATGTCGTCCGGCTCGGCCGCACCACGGGGCGCGACCGGCACGCCGAGCGGCTGGTGACGCGTCCACGGGTACTTCAGCATCGCCGCCCGCACCGCCACGGTCAGGTCGAGGCCGAGCGCCTTGGGGCCCCGCACGTCCGTGGTCGTGATGATCCGGAACGACTGCGCGTTGCCCTCGAACCCGTCCGGCAACCCGAACCTGTGCCGGGCCAGCCGGTCGAGCACCTGCTCCCCGAGGTGGCCGAACGGCGGGTGCCCCAGGTCGTGCGCGAGGGCGGCGGCCTCGACGACGTCGGGGTCGCACCCACCCAGCTTCTCGAGCACCGCGGTCAGCTCGGGGCGGGTCGTCAGCCGTTCCGCGATGGCGCGCGCGGCCTGGGCGACCTTCAGGCTGTGGGTGAGGCGGTTGTGCACGAGCAGGCCCGAGCCGGTGGAGCTGACGACCTGGGTGACTCCACCGAGCCTCGCGAAGAACGGGGAGCTCGCCACGCGGTCGCGATCGACCCGGAACGGATTCGCGGCGAGGTCTGCGGTCCTCCCCACACCGGCTGACCGGCGGGCGATGCGTTGCTCGTTGTGCATGGTGGAGAAGGTACCGGGCAGGCAGAGCCCCGGCGCCCCACGCGTCCTACTCATTGCACCGTGGCGCTGATGATCGCGCCGAAGCCGGCGAACGCAAAAAAAGCCCTGCGGGGAGCGCTTGTGGCGCTCAACCCGCAGGGCAAATTAAGTTCGGCGGCGACCTACTCTCCCACACCGTAACCAGTGCAGTACCAT
>NZ_JOEA01000015.1 GCF_000719115.1 Lentzea albidocapillata
CGTGAACTCGGCGCCGTTGAGCGTCGAGACCAGGTTCACCTTCGGGTTCAGCTTGCCCGACACCGCGCTGACGAGCGTGGTGAGCAGCGGGTTGTTGCTGGCGGCCACGGCGACCGGGTCAGCGGCCATGCCCGAAACCGAGCCGGCACCGGACGGAACCTGCTTGGCGTAGTCGGCACAACCGGGGCCGACGAGGTCCTTGGCCGGATCGGCCATCGCAGCCGAGGACTGGGTGGTCGTGGTGGGCGCGACGCTGGAAGTACCGCTGCCGGCCGTGTCACCCGAACCGCACGCCGCGCCGAACAGGGCGAGCGAGGCGGTGCCGACGGCCAGAACGGTGTTGCGGACGGTCTTGTTCATGACGAGACATCTCCAAAGGGTGATCGAGCAGTTGCTACTCGTGATTCGCCGCCCCCCCGGGAAGCGGATGGGTGCGGTTATGAATCCGTTACCAGCCGTGCCCGCGATGTGACGACGCATTCCGAACCGATCCATCTGCGTCCCTGCTGCGAACAACTAGAGGACGACAGCGGAGGAGAGGACCTGGGATGCCAGAACGTGAGCGGGCACTACAAAGCCTGCAGAGCACCCCTCGTGACGTCGGCCCGACCGCTGACGACCTGCTCCCGCTGGTCGCACGGGGCGACGAGGCCGCGTTCGAACGGCTCTACGACGTCGTCACCGGCTCGGTGTTCGGGCTGATCAGGCGCGTCCTGCGGGACCAGGCGCAGTCGGAGGAGGTGTTCCAGGAGGTGATGCTCGAAGTGTGGCGGACCGCGACCAGGTTCGACCCCGAGCGGGGCAGCGCCACCACCTGGATCCTCACGCTGACGCACCGCCGGGCCGTCGACCGCGTCCGGTCCGCCCAGGCCGCCACGCATCGTGAGGACCGCGCGGCCCGTCTCGACACGGCCAGGCCGTTCGACGAGGTGAGCGAGCAGGTCGAAGGACGGCTCGAGCAACGTCAGGTCCGCCGCTGCCTGAGCTTCCTGACCGAACTACAGCGCGAGTCCGTGCTGCTCGCCTACTACCAGGGCTATTCCTATCCGGAGGTCTCGAGCCTGCTGGGCATTCCGCTCGGCACCGTCAAGACCCGGATGCGCGACGGCCTGATCCGGCTGCGGGACTGCATGGGGGTGACCGGATGAGGACCACATCCGCTGATCTGCACACGCTCACCGGCGCCTACGCCGTCAACGCGTTGTCGGACATCGAACGAGCCTCCTTCGTGGTGCACCTGACCCGGTGCCAGAGCTGCGCGGTCGAGGTCACCGAACTCGCGGCCACGGCCGCACGGCTGGGCGTCGCGGTCGAGTCCCCGCCACCGCCCCAGCTCCGTGCCCGCGTGCTCGCGGCAGCGGCCGAGACACGCCAGCTGTCCCCGCACACGGCACGCGTGCCGGACCCGCGCCGCAAGCGCTGGGCGGGAGGGCTGCTCGCGGCCGCCTGCCTCGTCGCCGCGGTGTTCGTGACGGTGCAGTACTCGCAGACCGGTCAGGAACGGCAGCTGGCGCAGCTCTCCAGCGAGTACAGCCGGTTCTCCGACTTCCTGTCCACGCCGGACGCCAGGCTGATCAACGGCAGGGGATCGAACGGCGCCACCGGCACCGCCGTCGTGTCGGCCGGCCGCGACGAGGCGCTGTTCCTCGCCAAGGACCTGCCGCAGGCACCCGACGGGCACACCTACCAGCTCTGGCGGATAGGCGCCGACGGCGACCCGCACTCGGCCGGGCTGCTCGACTCGCGGTCGTCACCGGTCGTCGTCAGCGGGCTGACCGGAGCGCAGGAGATCGCGCTGACCGTCGAGCCGTCGGGAGGTTCGGAGAAGCCGACCACGCCGGTGGTGATGGCGATGCCGCTCGCGTGAACCAGGGCGACGGTCCTCTCTGCCGACGCCGGCATGACCGGTGTGATTGGTAACGACTTCATGGGCCGTGCATGACTTCGTCGCCGCGATCAGGCATTCTGCGCAAATGGCACTCCGGCAGGCGAGCGACTTCGCTCAGTTGTCCACCGAGATCAAGCAGGCTGGCCTGCTTGCTCGGCGGCGCGGTTACTACTTCACCCGGATCGGCGTGAACCTCCTGGTCTACGCGGCGGCCTGGGTGGCGTTCGCGCTGCTGGGCGACTCGTGGTGGCAGCTCGCGGTGGCGGTCGTGCTGGCCGTGATGTCCACGCAGCTCGCGTTCATCGGCCACGACGCGGGTCACAAGCAGATCTTCGCGTCGAAGAAGTGGAACGAGATCACCGGCTACGCCCACAGCGGACTGGTCGGCGTCAGCTACGAGTGGTGGGTGGGCAAGCACAGCCGCCACCACGCCAACCCGAACCACGAGGACGAGGACCCGGACGTCGACATCTCGGTGCTGGCGTTCACGCAACGGCAGGGAGCGGCCAAGCGCGGACCACTGCGGTGGATCGCCTCGCGCCAGGCGGTGTTGTTCTTCCCGCTGCTGTTGCTGGAAGGCTTCGCGCTGCACTGGCACTCGATCCGGTACTCGGGCCGCGAGCGGACCGTGATGATCGCGAACGTCGTGGTGTACCTCGCGGTCGTGTTCTGGGTCCTCTCCCCCGTGTACGCGGTCACGTTCATCCTGGTGCACCAGGCCCTGTGGGGCTTCTACATGGGGTGTTCGTTCGCTCCCAACCACAAGGGCATGCCGGTGCTGTCGGCGGGACACTCGCTCGACTTCCTGCGCAAGCAGGTGCTGACCTCGCGCAACATCCGGGGCAGCTGGTTCGTGGACATCCTGCTCGGCGGGCTGAACTACCAGATCGAGCACCACCTGTTCCCCAGCATGCCGCGACCGAACCTGAAGCACGCGCAGGCGATCGTGCACAAGTTCTGCGAGCAGCACGGGATCTCCTATGCCCAGTGCGGCCTGTTCCGTTCCTACGGGTACGTGCTGCAGCACCTGCACGAGGTCGCGCAGCCGATGCGCAAGGCCACGGTCTGATCCACGATGTCCTGAAGTGGACAAAGGCTGACCAAAACGCTCGTCCCGCGCGCACGACGCTGGTTTCCTCGGTGGAAGGACCGAACTGGGGGGACTGGACATGCGAAAGCATCTGTTTGGCGTGCTCACGGCAGGTATGGCACTGGCTCTGGTCGCCGGCGGGCAGTCGGCGGCCGAGCCCGCGGCACCGCTCTTCCAACCCGATCCGATGCTGGCCTTCCTGCCGGCGGAGGCGAAGGTCGACTGGGCGGCGGTGCAGCGGAACCGGGAGTCGCGCAAGCAGTCGCGGGTGGCCGCGAAGAGCGCGGGCCAGCCGTTGACCTACACCGAGAAGGAGACCGGGCAGGGCGCCAACGACGTGCCCTCGAAGGCCGAGCACGTGGCCGGGTTCGGGACCGGCAGGGGCAAGAACCCGAAGCTCACGCTCACCGGTGACCTCGCGGGCGACCCCACGATCCCCGTGGTGGCGCCGTTCGCCGAGACCAACGACGCCATCCCGCTCGCGAGCGACCCCGGTGTACCCGTGCGCACCAGCGGCAAGATCGGTGACGGCCCGTACGGCAGCGGCGGCGACGGCACCGGTGACCACGACTTCTACAAGCTGTCCGGCGGCACCGAGGGGCGGATCGTCGTCCTCGAGACGGACACGCCGACCGGTGACCTGGACACCCTTCTCGCCGCGTTCGACGCGACGGGTCAGCTCCTGAACCAGCACGACAACCTCGCGGGCAGCACGGACAGCAGGCTGCGGGTTCCCGTGGCCGCCGGGCAGGACGTCTACGTGATGGTCGCGTCGGCCGGACCCGGCGGGATCCCGGCCGACCCGATGAAGCCCGGCACCGGCAAGCGCGTCCTCACCGAGGGCGCGTACGACCTGACCATCGCGACCGGCGGCGGCCCCGCGGACAGGGACCACTTCTCCGTCGACCTCAAGGCCGGTGACGTACTGGGCGCGTCGGCGGCGGGCAAGGCGACCAGGGTCGTCGTCCACGACCCCGCCGGGCGCGAGGTCTTCGGTTCGTCGCAGGACTTCAGCTTCCTGTACGCCGAGAACTCCCCGATGCCCGCCGGTGGCAACGCCGTCGCGGACTTCGTGGCGCCGAAGGACGGCCGCTACACCGTCGGCGTCGAGAACGGTGACGGCCGCTACGACGTCACGGTCGAGGCCTACCGTCCCGGCTCGGAGCTCAACCAGCGGCCCGAGGTGCTGACGATCTTCCTCGACTTCGACGGCGCGCGGGTCAACACCCGGATCTTCGGCGTCGATCCCTCGGCCGGCAACAAGGACCTCTCGCCGTTGAGGAAGTTCCTGCCCGGCTGGGGTCTCACCGACGCCGACGAGAACGCCGTGATCGACGGTGTGGTCGCGACCGTGCGCGAGAACATCGAGCACGACCTGGCCGCCAAGGGCACCAACAAGCGGTTCGCCGTGCGGATCCTCAACAGCCGCGACCACGCCGACCCGTGGGGCCAGAGGAACGTCAGCCGCGTGGTCGTCGGTGGTTCGATCGCCGAGGCCGGCATCCAGACCGTCGGCATCGCGCAGTCGATCGACGCGGGCAACTTCGGCAAGGAGGAGACCTCGCTGGTGCTGCTGGACATCCTCAGCGCGCCGGCCGCCCAGACGCGCACCTCGCTGAACGGCTACATCACGCCGGCCAGCGACAAGATCGCGTTCATCGGCCGGGCGATCGGCAACATCACCGCGCACGAGGCCGGGCACATGTCGGGCAGCTGGCACCAGGACCAGTTCAACGCGCTCGACGCCATCATGGACCAGGGCGGCAACCCGAAGGGCATGTTCGGCGTGGGCCCGGACGGCATCGGCGGCACGGCGGACGACATCGACGTCGACTTCCACGAGGACGTCCTCAACCCCAACGAGGGCTTCACCGGGATCGAGGACTCCCTCAACCGCACCGCGTGGGCGTACACCCGAGGCGCCAACTGACGGTCCGAATCCCGCCAGCATCCTGATCGTGGTTCCAGCAGGCTGATCGACATGGGATCACTTGAGGGGAAAGCGGCTCTCGTCACCGGCGGGAGCCGCGGCATCGGGGCCGCGGTGGCCGAGAAGCTCACGGCGCTGGGCGCACGTGTCGCGGTCACGTACCAGAACACCAAGCCGGACAACGGTTTCGCCATCCAGGCGGACAGCGCCGACCCGGACGCCATCGTGGCCGCGGTCGAGGAGACCGCGGTCCACTTCGGACGGCTCGACGTGCTCGTGAACAACGCGGCGGTCTTCCGGGTCGGACCGCTGGAGGAACTCGGCCGGGAGGAGTTCGACCACACCATGGCCGTGAACGTGCGCGCGCCGTTCCTCGCGGCGCGTGCGGCGGCACGGCACATGCGTGAAGGTGGCCGGATCATCAGCATCGGCAGCAATGTCGCCGTGTACGCGCCGTTTCCCGGCTTCGCCCTGTACTCGGCCAGCAAGACCGCGCTGATCGGGATGACGAAGGGCCTGGCGCGCGAGCTGGGTCCGTTGGGTATCACGGCGAACGTCGTGAACCCCGGTCCCACCGACACCGACATGAACCCGGCGGACGGGCCGATGGCGGACACGATCCGCGGTCTGACCGCGTTGGGGCGCTACGGAAAGCCGGCGGAGATCGCCGCGGTCGTCGCGGCTCTGGCTGGTGAGGCCGGTGCGTACGTCACCGGCGCCAGCATCAACGCAGACGGTGGTTTCACCGTCTGACGGGCAGTTAAGCCCAGGTGACCGGCAGGGCGTGCACGCCGTAGATGTTCATGTCGGTCCTGAGCTTCACTTCACCGGCCGGAACGGCGAGTTCGAGTGACGGGAAGCGGCGCAGCAGTCCCTCGAACCCGGCGCGCATCTCGATGCGGGCCAGCTGCTGGCCGAGGCACTGGTGCACACCGTGCCCGAACGAGAGGTGGCCACGGGCGTTGCGGTGCACGTCGAGCGTGTCGGCGTGCTCGTAACGCTCCGGGTCGTGGTTGCCCGCCAGCAGCGACAGGATGACCGACGAGCCCTTGGGGATGGTCTCCCCGAAGAACTCGATGTCCTCGGCGGCGTACCGGAAGAAGATGTCGCCGACGGCGAGGTACCGCAGCAGTTCCTCGACGGCGTCGGGGATCAGCGCCGGGTCCGACCGCAGCGCGGCCAGCTGGTCCGGGTGCTCCAGCAACGCGAAAGTGCCCAGCGACAGCATGTTCGCGGTCGTCTCGTGGCCCGCGAGCAGCAGCAGGAACGCCATTCCGCAGAGTTCCTCGATGCTGAGGTCCTCGTCGCGGGCCAGATCGGACAGCAGGTCGTCACCCGGTTCGGCGCGCTTGCCGATGACCAGTTCGGCCAGGTACGAGTTCATCGCCATGTACGCGGCCATCTTGTCTTCGAGGTTCACCTCCCGCTCCATGAACTTGGAGGAGTTGGTCTGGAAGGTGTCGCGGTCCGCGTACGGCACACCGAGGATCTCGCAGATCACCAGTGACGGCACCGGAAGCGCGAACTCCTTGACGAGGTCGACCGGCGGCGTGAGCTTCGCCAGCGCGTCCAGTTGCCGTTCGGCGATCTCGATGATGCCCTCTTCGAGGGCCTTCATCCGCTTGACCGTGAACGCTCCGGTGAGCTTGCGGCGTAACCGGGTGTGGTCCGGCGGGTCCATGCTGATGAAGAGTCCGGGCGTCTGCGGTGACGGCTCGGTCTGCTCCGGCATGCCGGGCGTCGGGAACGGCACGTGGATGATGCCGAGGTCCTGGCGGTTGCTGAATCTGGTGTCCGACAACGCCTGCCGGACGGCTTCGTAGCCGGTGACGAGCCAGCCCTCGTGGCCGTCGGGGAAGAGCATCGGGCTGACCGGGCGGGTCTCGCGCACCAGCGAGATCTGGCTGGGCGGGACGAACGGGGTGACGTCGCGGTCCATGGGAAGGCCGTGCAGCATGATCGGTATCTCCTTCAGCGGGTGGATTCGCGGTTGAAGAGCTTCTTGGACCAGAGGTAGCCGCCGAACCCGATGACGACGCACCAGGTGAAGGCGATGTAGCCGCTGTTGCCGATCGGTGTGCCCATCAGCAGACCACGCAGGGCGTCGATGAACGGGGTGAACGGCTGATACTCGGCGAACCAGCGCAACACGGTCGGCATCGAGTCGGTGGGCACGAAACCGTTGCCGAAGAACGGGAGCAGGATCAGCGGCAGGCCGATGTTGCTCGACGACTCGACGGACTTGCTGGCGAGGCCCAGTGCGGCGGACAACCAGATCATCGCGAGCGACATGGCGACCAACAGCCCGACGAGCGCGAGCCAGCCGACGGCGTTCGCCTGCGGCCGGAAGCCGATCGCGACCGCGACGCCGAAGACGAACGTCATGGCGAGGGCCGTCTGGACCAGGCTGCCGACGACGTGTCCGGTGAGGACGGACACGCGGGCGATCGCCATGGTGCGGAAGCGATCCACGATGCCCTCGGTCATATCCATCGCGATCGAGATGCTCGTGCCCTGCACCGCCGCGGTGATCGACATCAGGATGATCGTCGGTGTCACGTAGTTGAGGTACTCCGCGCGACCGCCGGAAGGCCCGCCCAGCCCGGCGCCCAGCGTGCCGCCGAAGACGTAGACGAACAGCAGCAGGAAGACGACCGGCATGATCAGGAGCTGGAACGTCATCGACGGGTAGCGGATCATCCGCTTGAGGTTGCGGCGCACCATCGTCGCCGAGTCGGTCAGCACGTAGGTCATGACTGGACCACCTTGTCGGGGTTGCCGGTGAGGGCGAGGAAGACGTCGTCGAGGTCGGGCGTGTGGGTGCTGAGCGAGTCGACCAGCACCGAGTTCTCGTCCAGGCGGTCGAGCAACGTCTTGAGCGAGCTGACGCTGCCGTCGCTGGGTACGCGCAGGGCGAGCGCCTCACCGTCGCGGGAGGCGTTGCGCACGATGCGCAGAGCGGCGTCGAGGTGCCGCGGATCGGTGAACTGCAACAGGACGTGGCCGCCGGGGATGCGGCGCTTGAGCTCGTCCGCGGTCCCCTCGGCGACGATCTTGCCGTGGTCCAGCACCGCGATCCGGTCGGCGAGCTCGTCGGCCTCCTCCAGGTACTGGGTGGTGAGGAAGATCGTGACGCCGCTCGCCACCAGCTCCCGCACGATCTGCCACATCGTGCGGCGGCTGCGCGGGTCGAGGCCCGTCGTCGGCTCGTCGAGGAAGATCACCTGCGGCGACCCGACCAGCGTCATCGCGAGGTCGAGCCGGCGCCGCATGCCGCCGGAGTAGGTCGACGCGGACTTGTCGGCCGCGTCCACCAGGTCGAACTGCTCCAGCAACTGCTCCGCCCTGCGCTTCCCGGCCACCTTGCCGAGGTGGTGCAGGTCGGCCATGAGCTTCAGGTTCTCGCGCCCGGTCATCAGGTTGTCGACGGCGGAGAACTGGCCGGTGACACCGATCGCGGCACGGACGGCGTCGGGGTCGTTCGCCACGTCGTGACCGGCGACGGACGCGCTGCCGCCGTGCGCGCGGATGAGCGTCGAGAGGATCTTGACGGCGGTGGTCTTGCCGGCGCCGTTCGCGCCGAGCAAGGAGAAGACGGTGCCGCGCTGGAC
This sequence comes from Lentzea albidocapillata, assembly GCF_000719115.1. GTDB lineage: Bacteria > Actinomycetota > Actinomycetes > Mycobacteriales > Pseudonocardiaceae > Lentzea > Lentzea albidocapillata. The sequence goes on from NZ_JOEA01000015.1 coordinate 8,520, forward strand.
GTTCAGGTCGACGCCCTTGAGCACCTCGTTGTCGCCGTAGGAGCGGCGCAGGCCGGTTGCCTTGATCGCGTTCATGGTGTTCCCCTCAGCTGCGGCGGACGGTGATGTCGCCGAAGGACGTGTGAGCGGTGACCTTGACGGTCGCCGTGGAGTTGCCGGGGCCGTCGCTGCCCTCGAGCGTGTTGGTGACGCGTCCGAACGCGGTCTTGGCGTCGATCCACGCGGCGGTGCCCGGGGCGATCCCGATCTCGATGCCGCCCATCGCGGTGCTGAGCGTGACGGTGTCGCGGACAACCTCGCCGATGTTGATGGATCCCATCGCCGTCCTGGCCTCCGCCGGCCCACCGGCGCGTTCGACGGTGATGTCGCCGTTGGCGGAACGCACCTTGAGCTCGCCCTCGACCGAGCCGGCGTCGATGTGACCGTTGGAGTTCTTGGCGACCAGCGAGCCGTCGACCGTGCCGATGCGGATGTGGCCGCTGCCGGTCTTGACGTCGGCGTTGCCCTTGACCGCGCCGATGTTGACCACTCCGGCGCCGGTGTCGGCCTTCAGTGGCCCGGTCCGGTCGAGGTGGATGTTGCCCGCGGACATGTCGACCTCGGTCACGCCGAGCACCCCGGAGGTGCGGACACTGCCCGCCGTCACGTCGGCGTCCACTTTGGACCCGGTCGGCAGCTCGATCACGACGTCGACCGACCGGGTCTTCTTGGAGAAGTCGAACGTCCGCTTCGGCCCGCGCACCATCAGCGTGCCGTCGGCGTAGTCGACCTTGGTCTTCTGCGCGGCCTCGACGTCCGAGGAGTCGGACGGGTCCGAGGGCCGCACCTCGATCTTCGTGTCGGTGCGGTCGCTCGCGACGATCTGGACGTACCCCGCGTAGACGTCCAGCAGTACGGAAATCGGTTCTGGCGTGTCGTAAGAAGGCATGGCTGTCCCCTCAGAAGGTGTCGGTGGAACATCCCCGCAGGTCGGGGCGAAGTGGAGAAGGCGCTGGGACTAACGCACCCAGCCGACGAAACGCTGGGTGGCGGGGATGCCGCCCAGCAGCGTTTCGGTGGCGGTGTCGCGCTTCGGGCTCAGCTGCGCCGAGGCGGCACGCACGAGCCACGCGTTGACCGAGCGACCCTCCTTGGCCGCGGCCTCGTCGATCGCGGCCTTGAGCGGTTCGGGCAGCCGGACGTTGATGCGCACGGTGGTGCCGTCGTCGAAGCCGGCCGCCACGTCCTCGGCGGGCGGCGCGGCGACGGGCTCCGGCGCGACGGCGGCGGGCTGCTCCGGCGCCCGGCGCGTCACGACGAACTTCGGGTCACGCCCCCGCAGCAGCACCTGCACCGAGTCCGGTGCCAGGTCCGCGGTGATCTCGTCGGCGGCGGCGGACAACGCTTCGAGCAGTGCCAGCCGGATCGCGGACTCCATCGTCACGGTCAGCCGCTCGACCAGCGCACTCGCTTCGTCGCCACCGGTCTCGACGGCGGTGAGCAGCTCGCGGCCGAGGGAAGCCACATACGGGGTCAAATCCATGGCATCACTATGGCACACGGTGGTGCCATCAGCAAGCAATTCTGGCTCAAGTTGGCGCCATTTTGGCTCAGTGCAGGTCAGGGGCCTGTTCGACGAAGGCGTCCGCGAACGCGGCGAACGTCGGCGTCCCCTTCTGCCGGTCCAGCACCGCGAAGACGACGTGGTCGAAGAAGCGGTTGTCCCTCAACGCGATCCGGAAGACGTGGGCGACGGTGGCGGGCTCGTTGCCGAAGACACCGCAACCCCAGGCACCGAGCACGAGCCGGCGGTGCCCGTGCGCCGCCGCGACGTGCAGCACGCGGATGGCCCGCCTCAGCAACGCGAGCGGGATGTCGTCGGCGCGTTCGGGCTGGTTGCGCAGGATCGCGGACCGGTTCGGCGCCGCGGCGGTGAGGAACGAGACCTCGTACGGCTGGGGCAGGAGGGTTCCCTTGTCATCCTTGAACACCGGCACGCGCGGCGAGTAGATCACGCGGTCGCTGTAGGTGAGGTCGTCGTGGGCGCGGTGGTACGCGTAGAACTCACCGGCGGCGCGCAGGCAGGGGTAGATCGCCGACGCACGGGCGATGCTCTCCTCCTGCGCCTGCGCGCCGTTGAGGAAACCGCCTCCGGCGTTGCGCGCGGAGGCGAAGTTCAGCGCCGCGACGTCACCGCCGAGGCGCCGTGTCGCATCCAAAGTGGACTCGTTGGTGACGTCGATCCGGATGCCGCCGGTCTCCGCGGGCAGCGACAGCACCTCGTCCGGCAGGTGCAGCCGGGTTCCCGCGACAGCGGGAGCGACGGCGACGGTGACCTCGCCCGAGGCGGCGGAGTAGGAGCCGCGCTCCGAGATGGCGACGGTGTCGTGGGCGATCGCTCGCAACCTGCTGCTCATGATGCCCACGAGTCTGATCGTCGTTCTCACCGGCGCCAAGCGGTTAAATCCGGGCGTAGACCTCGGCGACCACGCCGAACGCGGCCTTGGGCTCCCACGACAGGTCCTCGAAGACCTTCACGACGCCGAAACTCGCCATGTCGAGGTCGCGACTTGGATCGTCCGGCCGGTGCGTGTAGTTGTTGAGCGCGAACATGTAGACGAACGCTCCGTCGACACCCTCGGCTTCGAAGGTCTCCAGCACCTGGCGCACGTAGGTGGCCTGCTCGGCCTCGTCGCGGACATAGCCGTCCTTCACCCGGACCGGCCTGCCCGCGTCGTCGTGCTCGACGATCTCCATGCTGCGCGGCGCCACGGCCCCCGAACCGCGCCAGGCCGCGGTGCCGAACCCGGTGATCGCGACGGGTTTTCCCTGCGCCACCAGGTTCCTGATGCTCTCGGCGTACACGCCGGCGACCGCGGCCGACCGGATCAGCTCGAACGACCTGATGTCGAACAGGTCCCAGTCGGGGTTCTCGAACGGGATGCAGGCGTAGGTGAGCCTGCCCCCGAAGTGTTCCCGCACCACCGCGACGGCCTCGGCGAGGAACTCGTTGAGTTGCGCACTCACCGCCTGCATCCGTTGCGGCTGCTCCAGAAGCCGGTTCAGGCGCTGCGTCAGGTCGTCACCGGGCAGGAAGCCGGAGTTCATGATGCTGAGCTCGGCGCCGGTCACGAACACGACCTCGGCACCCGTGAGCCGGATCTTCTCGGCCCGCCGCGCGCAGTCCGCGAACAGGCCGAGGATCTCGGCCGGGCTCAGCTCCAGCGGGTAGGGCGAGAACCAGATCTCCAGCCCGAGTCCGGCGGCGATCCCGGCGGCCTGCTCGAGCCGTTCCGGATCACCGCCGACCAGGTGGACGGCGTTGCAGTGCAGGTCGTCCCGGATGACGGTCAGGTCCCGCCTGACCGCGTCCAGGTCGAACTTCTCCAGCGAGATCTCTCCGTGGCGCACGAAACCGGTGTCGTACGCGATGCCTTTGGCGCGCATGCCACCGAGACTAAGGCGCAAACTTGCGTGCACGCAAGTTTGCGCCTCCGCAGTTACGTCTTGGCCGCTGCCGACTTGATGGCCTGCCGGATGCGGAAGTACGTGCCGCAACGGCAGACGTTCGCGATCCGGTCGATGTCCTCGTCCGAAATCTCCTTCTTCGTGCGGAGCAACGCCGCCGCGGCCATGATCTGCCCCGGCTGGCAGTAGCCGCACTGCGCGACGTCCTGCTCCAGCCACGCCTCCTGGACCGGGTGCAGGTCGTCACCGGACGCCAGCCCCTCGATCGTGGTCACCGACTGCCCGGCGCACTCGGCGACCGGCGTCACGCACGGCTGGATCTCCGCACCGTTCAGGTGGGACGTGCAGGCGCGGCACACGCCGATGCCGCAGCCGAACTTCGGGCCGCGCACGCCGAGCTTGTCGCGCAGCACCCAGAGCAGCGCCAGGTCGGCGGGAGCGTCGACGGTGACCGGCTTCCCGTTGACGACGAACGTGTAGGTAGGCACAGGGGACGCTCCTTCAGCGCGGGAACGGCTCGAAGTCGACCGGGAAGATGATCGGGAAGCTGCGCGGCACCACGCCGGTCGCCCGCGCGTAGGCGTTGGCGATCGCACCGACCGCGGCCGGCACGCCCAGTTCGCCCGCGCCACCCGGCTCGCCCGTCGCCGGCATCACGAAGATCCGCACGTCCTTCGGGGTGTCCTTCTGCCGCGCGTAGTGGAAGTGCGAGTACGAGCCCTCCAGCGGCAGGCCCTTGTCGATGTGCAGACCGGCGCGCAACGTGGTGGAGATGGCGTCGGTCAGGCCGCCGAGCATCTGCGCCTCGAGACCCCGCGGGTTGATCGGGCGGCCGACGTCGACCGCGATCACCGCCTTGACCACGCGCGGGTTCTGCGGGTCGCGGGCATCGATCTCGACCAGGCAGGCCGTGCACGACTTGTACTCGTCGTGGAACGCAATGCCCTGCGCGAAGCCCTTGGGCATCACACGGCCCCAATCGCCCTCCGCCACGACCTTGTTGAGCACGGCGCGCTGGCGGGCGGTCTTCAGGTACTCACGGCGGAACGCGACGGGGTCCTTGCCCATCTGCGCCGCGAGCTGGTCGACCAGGATCTCTTCCGCACCACGGGTGTTCGCCGAGTAAACGGAGCGCCACGAGCCGGTGTGCATGCGAAGCGGCACCTCGTTGAGCAGCGAGGTCACCACGCCGAAGTTGTACGGCACCTTGCACGTCGTGAGGAACACCGTCTGCGCGAACGACAGGTTGCCCGCGACCGGCAGCGACGCGGCGGTCGCGGTGAGGATCTCGCCGAGGCCGTGCCGGAAGTCGGTCTCGACCGAGGCGACGCGGTGCTCGAACGTCAGCACGTTGCCGAGCGCGAACGTCGCGCGCAGCTTGTGGTGGCTGGCGGCGCGAGCCCGGCCGTGCCGCATGTCGTCGGTGCGGCTCCACATGAGTTTCACCGGGCGGCGCAGGGCTTTCGAGATCTGCGCGGCCTCGATCGCGGCGTCGAAGAAGAGCCTGCGCCCGAACGAGCCGCCGCCCTGCGTCACGTGCACGGTCACCGCGGACTCCGGCAGGCCGATGGCCGCGGCGGTGGTCTGCCGCGCCACGATCGGCGACTTCAACCCGGCCCAGATCTCGGCCCGGTCGTCACGAACGTCCGCGATCGCCGAGTTCGTCTCCATCGGCGCGTGGCTGACGAACGCGAAGTCGAACTCCATGTCCAGGTGCTGGGTCAGCAGCGGCGGCACGACGAACGGCAGCGTCGCGGCCTTCAGCTTGGCGCGGATCTCCTTGTCCGACAACGCGTCGATCGTGCCGGCGTTCCAGGTGACCTTCAGCGCGTCCCGGGCGGCCATGGCCTGCCCGAACGTCTCCGCGACGACCGCGACGCCCGTCGGCACGACCCCGATCGCGAGCACACCGGGCATGGTCCTCGCCACCGCCGAGTCGACCGACCTCACCGATCCGTTGATCGTCGGCGGCCTGCGCACGACCGTCGGCATCGCGCCCGGCACGTCGCGGTCGAGCGTGTACCGGAACTGACCGGTGACCATCGCGCGGGCGTCGATGCGTGACTGCGGCGTGCCGACGAGCCGGTGTTCCGAGGCCGGTTTCGGTTGGGCGGCGAAGACTCCGGTGAGCTGCGCGGCGGCGGACGTCAGCAGCCCGTACAGGATGGGACGCCCGTCCGGGAGGATCACCGCGCCGTCGCGTGTGGACAGTCTGGAGACCTCCACGCCGTACTGCTTCGCCGCCGCCGCGAGCAGCCGGGCCCGCGCGGCCGCCGCGGCGTGGCGGATCGGGCCGTACACCGACCGCATCGTGTTGGAACCGCCCGTGAGCTGGTTCATCAGCAACTCGGGCCGCGCGTCGGCGAGCGTGACGCGGACCTGGCCGAGAGGCAGGTCCAGCTCCTCCGCGACGAGCATCGCGCAGGCCGTCGTGATGCCCTGACCGACCTCGGCGCGGGGCAGGTCGAGGGTGACGACGCCGTCCTCACCGACGCTGAGCACGGCGAGCGCACCCGCGGTCGGGGTACCGGCGAGAATCAGGATGTCGCCGAGATCAAGGATCTCGGCCGGTTGCGGCAGCGTCGGGATGACGGCCTCGGCCGTGCCGGGAACCGCGACGGTGAGCACCGGCGCGGCCACGAGGAACGTGAGGAACTGCCGACGACGAACCGGAGCCCCGGCTGCGGGGACCGGGACTTCGTTGTCACAGGTCATGTACTCGTCAACGACATCTGGCCGGCACGGGTACGACCGTCAGCCGAATGGGTGCACGACCGAACAGCGCATCACCGAAACTGCGCCATTACGGCGGACGATTCGCCGTACATGAGACGAATGGCAGCGCTGCTGCCGGCACTTGTCCTGGTCTCTCCTGCGGTCACCGTCGAGCTGATCAGTGCTATCGAGACGTTCGACCGCTACGAGCCATTCTGAGCTCCTCCCCCTGCCACCGCCGGCGCAGCAAGCGGTCGTGCGACGCCACGACCACCGCGCCGGGGAAGTCCGCGAGCGCGGCTTCGAGCTCCTCCACCAGCGCGAGCGACAGGTGGTTCGTGGGCTCGTCCAGCAGCAGCACGTCGAACTCCTGGTCGAGCAGCCGGGCGAGCGCGAGCCGCCGCCGCTGCCCGACCGACAACGCGCCCACCGGAGTCGCGAAGTCCTCCCTGTGCAACAAACCCAGCGCTTCGAGCTGCTCCGCGCTCCCGCCGAAGGCGTGCAGGACCGCCCGTTCCGGTTCGCACACAACGGTTTCCTGCGGCAGGTAGCCGATGACACCATTCCGGACGACCGTGCCGTGGCCCGGTTCGAGCGCACCCGCCAGCACGTCGAGCAACGTCGACTTGCCGGCGCCGTTCGGTCCGGTCACCAGCAACCGCTGCCCCGCTTCGACTTTCAGCTCCCCGAACTCGAGAATCATGCCCTCGCGCACCGCCGCGTCCAGCGGGGCGTTGAGGCGCAACGGTTCCGGCGGCTTCGGCACCGGATCGGCGCGCAGCCTTTCCAGCCGTTCGGACGCGCTGCGCACCCGCGTCCTGATCGACGCCTGCACGCGTCGGCCATCGCCGTTGTACTTGCACTTGTTGTGGTCCGGGATCGGCCGTCCCGGCGCGACGCGGTGTGCCGTCGTGCCGCGCCACTGCGTCCAATGCCCGACCTCACCGACCCACTCCGCGTAGGCCTGCTCCCACCGTTGCCGCGCCGCCCTCTTCCCGGCGACGAAGCCGGCGTAACCGTTGCCGTAGCGGGTGATCGACCGGTTCTCGACCTCGACGATCGCCGTCGTGACGCGTTCCAGCAGCAGCCGGTCGTGCGTCACCACGACCAGCGTGCCCCGGTGCTGCCGCAACCTGTTCTCCAGCCACGACAACGCCTCGTCGTCCAGGTGGTTGGTGGGTTCGTCGAGCAGCAGCAGTTCCGGCTCGGCCGACAGCACGCCCGCGAGCGCGAGCCTGGCCCGCTCCCCGCCGGACAAGGTGCCGAGCGCGCGTTCACGACCGGCACTCACACCGAGTGCGGACATCGCGGCCTCGACCCGCGCATCGGCCGAGTAGCCGTCGCGCAACTCGAAGGCCGTCAGCAACTCCCCGAGCTCGTCGAGCCTTTCATGCCGAGCAGCGACCGAGATCTCCTGCTCCAGCAAGCGAATCTCGACGAGAGCGGCGTCGATCGCGTCACCTACGGTCGCCCCGGCGGGCAGGTCGAGCACCTGCCCGAGATAGCCGATGCCCTGCGCCACCACGGTGATCTCGCCGTCGTCCGGCACGTCCTGCCCGGCCATCAACCGCAGCAGCGTCGACTTGCCCGAGCCGTTCTCGCCGACCACACCGAGCTTCTCGCCTGGCCGGACCGTCAGGGAGATGTCGTCGAGCACGCGCTTGTACGCGTAGTTCCTGCTGATTTTCTTGATCGTCAACTGAGCTGACATGAGGGACCCCCACCGCCGAAGGAATTCGGGAACGGATGCTGGAAGCGGGGTCAGTAGATCACCTAATCGATGTTGCCATACACTGTACGAGAGTGCAACCACCTGTCTGCACTCCGGAGCGTTCACGAAGCCGCCGGGCTCCCCGCGGTTCGGCAGGTCGTTCCTCTGGACGGCCCTGTTCCGCAAGGAAGCGCAGTGAACGGACGCACATGTCCGGCAGGCGGAACAGTCGGACGTCGCCACCTGCGAAAGTAGGGTCAACCCCCTGCTCAAGTAGGTGATCCAAGGCACAAAACCGGCAGTATCGTCACCCGCGTGACGCCGGCCTACGCGTCGATGGCGTCCATCGGCGTCATCGGTCCCACCGTGATCGTGATCGCCGTGCTCGCGAGCCTCTACGTCGGCACGCGGCGCAGGCTCGCGCGGGCATCGGCCGAACTCGCCGAGCGGGAACGCGAACTGCTGGCCGAGCAGGCCCGCGCCGACGAACGCACCAGGCTCGCCGCCGAGATGCGCGACGTCGTGACGCACCGGCTGAACCTGATGGTGCTGCACGCCGGCGCGTTGCGGATGGCCGCGAGGGACGACGGCGTGCGCCAGGCGGCCGAGGAACTGCGCACCGCGGGCTGCCAGTCACTGGCCGAACTGCGCGACCTCGTCGGCGTGCTGCGCTCCGGCCGCGCCGCCCGCATCCCGGACGTGCTGCCGGACCGGCTCTCCCGGCTCGTCGCCGACTCCGCCGCCACCGGCCTGGAGATCACCCTGACCGAGCACGGCGACGCGGACACCCTCTCCCCGGCCGTGCGCCGCACGATGTACCGGGTCGTCCAGGAATCGCTGACGAACGTGCACAAGCACGCGCCGGGCGCGCTCACCGAGATCACCATCCACTGTGGACCGAGCAGTGTCCGCGCGGTCATCCGCAACACCAGGCCGACGGCCGCACCGGGTCTGGTGCTGGCCGGTCCCGGCAACGGCCTGCTGGGCCTGCGCGGCCGCGTCGAGATGGTCGGCGGCACCCTCACCGCGGGCCCCACGGACGACGGCGGGTTCGAGGTGGACGCCGTGCTGCCCGCGTTCGTGCCGACCTGACCTCACTCGTCGGAGGCGCGGACCGCCCGGCAGGCCAGGTGCACCGCGAGCCGCTCGTCCGGGTTCAGCAGGCTGACCCCGAGCAACTGCTCGACCCGGTTGATCCGCTGCGACACCGTGTTCCGGTGCACCTTCAGCCGCACGGCCGCGGACGAGGTCACCGACTCCTCGTCCAGGTAGACGGCGAGGGTGCGCAGCAGTTGCCCGTCCTCCACGCCTGCCAGCGGTGCCAGCAGGCGCGTGGCCTGGTCGACCAGCGCCGGGGTCTCGGCCGCCATCGACAGCAGGCGCCGCACGCCCAGTTCGTCGACGTGCACGACCTTCGCCGAACCGGTCATCGCGGCGGCCTCGCGGGCCTCGGCCAGCGTCCTGCCCACGCCGGTGACGCCGGGGTGCGGCCGTCCGATGCCGGCGACGAGCTGACAGCCACCGAGCACCTGGGCGATCTTCGCGGTCAGTTCGCGGTGCTGCGACTGCGGCGGCTCGGAGTCGTTGGTGAGCCAGAACGACCAGCCCTCCGCGCCCTCGACCAGCTGGCCGTGCAGGCCGCGGCGGGACAGCTCGACGCGCAGCCGTTCGGTGCCGGTGGCGTCGAGCACGCCCGGCGCGGCAGGCACCACGTAGACGCCCGTGTGCCAGCCGTCGAGGCGCCACCCGGCCAGCACGGCCTGCTGCACCAGCTGCGGCGGCACGTCGTCGCCGGAGGCGAGCAGTTCGGACAGCAGTGAGCCGCGGGAACGGGCCTGGCGCTCGGCCTCCAGGCGTTCGGCGGCGACCCAGCTGCCCAGCGCCCACGACGCGACCTGACTGATCTGCAGGACCGTCTCGGCCCAGCGCTTGTTGCGGCCGCGGGCGTGCGAGACGAGCCACAGGTGCACGTGCCCGGTCCGGTCGGTCTCCACCGGCACGGCCACGGCGAAGCCCTCGGCCATCTCTGCGGTGGCGGCGACGGAGCCGGCCAGCAGCTCCGGTGGCAGGCCTGGCGGCGACACCCCCTCGATCGCGGTGCCGTCCGCGCTGATCACGGCGCACGTCACGTGCAGCTCGCCGGACAGGATCGTGATCACCGAACGCGGATCTGGCCTGCTGCGCCCCAGCCGCGCGGTGACGGCGTTGAGCAGCCGGGCCGCCGCGACCTCGGGGCGGCGCACGGCCGTGCGCAACGCGTCCGCGACCAGCAGCGGGTCGTCCGCGTCGGCCTGCAGCAGGGGCACGCCGAGCCGGTTCGCGAACGAGATCGTCGCGGCGGAAGGGGCCTGGTACGCGCCCGTCGACGACCGCACCAGCACGACGGCCCGCACGTCCGCGCTGTACGCCCGGCGCAGCGCCACCTCGACGAGGTACGGCTGGTGCCCGGTCAGGATCACCAGGTCTCCGGCCGAGCACGCCTCGACGGCGGTCATGTCCGCCGCCAGCCGCACGTCCGCGACCTCGGTGCCCACACCACGTTCGCCCGCCAGCAGGGTCGCGTCGCCGAAGACGCCGATCTCCAGCAGATCGCGCACGGTCAGCGAGCCGGCGTCGTCGATCATTCGGCGCCCCGGAACGGCACGTAGTCGAGGTCGTAGCCGAACGCCCGCGGATCGACCCTGCCGAGCATCTCCGCGGGCAGCCACTGCGCCGGCGATGGGAGCGCTACCACGTCCACGACCGCGCCGAACCCGAGTCGTTCGGCCGACAGCGGGTGGCCGGTCTCGGCGTCCAGGCAGCACAGCAGGTCAGGCGTCGTCACGAGCGCCTCGCCGTCCGCGAGCGCGACGAGGTACTCCCCCTGCATCTCCAGGCGCACGTACGCATCGTCGGCGTCCAGCCGCCGCAGCGCCACCGTTCCGCGTGGAAAGTCGCCGACCGACTCGCGCCACACCTCGACGACTTTTCCCCGCGTGACAAGGAAACCGCCGGAGGCCTTGGCCCGTTCGCCGACGGAGTCCGAGTGCCGCGACCAGATCTCGCCCAGTTCCAGGGCACGGGCGAGCGAGCCCGTTATGCCCGCTTCGACCGCGTCCGCGAGCTTCAACGGCTTCGCGACCATCATCGCCCAGCCGCCGAAGTCGACCATCACCGTGCGGGCGAGCTTCTCGATGCCGGTCGAGTCGAGCACCGCCCGGTTGCCGCTGGGTTCGGTGATGGCCAGCGGGGTCGTGGGCAGCCCGGCCGCGTCGTAGGTCGTCTGGTCGATCCGCGGGAACGCTCTCCCCATGCCGTCGACGTCGACGTACGGCAGGCCCAGCCGTGCCGCCAGGAGCAGCGGCAACAGGCCGTTGCACCCGCCGATCTCCCATCCGATGACCGCCGTCGCGGGCGTGGAGTCGTGCGCCTGCAACGCCTTCAGGGCTTCCTCGGCCTCCAGGCCGGAGGGCAGCTTCTCGATCATCACGGTCGGCGCGCCGAGCAGCCCGACCCGCGCGCCGTAGCCGTCCGGGTCCGCCTCCCCCGGCTCGAGGATCGTGACCGGTCCGCTCTGCCGCATCTCGTGCCGCAGCATCGCGGCGAACGCGTGCGTCTCCTGCTCGCCGCCCCCGCCACCGCTGCCGAGCATGACCACGCCCAGGGCGAGCCGGTCCACCTCGTCGGGCCGCAGCAGGTGCATGGCCGGGACTTTAGTGGCCGAGCAGCAGATCACCCACCGCGCGCGCCCGCACGCGGCTCGCGTTCCCCGGCAGGTACGCGAGCGGGACCTCCTCGATCTCGACGATCCGCACGCTGCCGGCGTCCGCACCCGCGGCCACCGCCTTGTCCACAGCTTCCTGCCGAGCCGCGTCGAGCACCTCGTCACGCCGCGCGGGCTCCATCGTGAACACCCGGTCGACCTCTCCGCCGACCTGCGCGATCGCCGCGCCGATGGCGTTGGCGAACGCGTGGTGCTCCGGCCTCACGATGCCGCTGACGCCCTCGATCCCGTCCCGCACGAGCACACTGCCACCGCCCACCAGCACGACGGGCAACGGCGCCGGGCTCGTGCGCATGCGGTCGACCTGCGCGGCGATCCGGTCGCCGACATGGTCGAGCACCGACCGCACGAGCGTGCCGTCGAGGTGCCGCACCAGACTCGCGTCGCCGATGTCGGCGAGACCCGCCGCGACCGCGACGTCCGTCGCCGTCAGCGTGTCACCACCGAACACCAGGGCCTGCCGGGACAACCGGAATCCGACGCTGTCCGGGCCCACCCGGATCTCCGGCCGCTGCCGCACGACGCTGCCGCCCCCGAGGCCGACCGAGCGGACGTCGGGCATCCGGAAGTTCGTGCGCACACCGCTGATGATCACCTCGGACGACGCCTCGCGCGGGAAACCGTTGTGCAGCATGCCGATGTCGGTCGTCGTGCCGCCGACGTCGACCACCGCGCAGTCGTCCGTCCCGGACAGGAACGCGCCGCCGCGCATGGAGTTCGTCGGCCCCGAGGAGAACGTGGCGACCGGGTAGCAGCGCGCGTACTCCAGGTCCATCAGCGTGCCGTCGTTCTGGCTGAGGTAGAGCGGGGCGCCGATGCCTTGTGCCGTCAGGGATTCCACGAGGCCGTCGGCGATCTGCTCGGCGAGCACGCGCAGGGCGGCGTTGATGATCGTCGCGTTCTCCCGCTCCAGCAGGCCGAGCCGCCCGATCTCGTGCGAGAAGCTCACCAGCAGCCCCGGCACCTCGGCCGTGAGGATTTCCGCGGCCCGGCGTTCGAACTCGCTGCTGACCAACGAGAACACCGAGGTGATGGCGACCGAGCGCACGCCCTTGTCCGCGATGTCGGCGGCGACGGCGCGCAGTTCGTCCTCTCTGAGCGGCGAGATGACCCGGCCGTCGTACTCGTGCCCGCCGTGGCAGAGATACGCGTGCCCGCCGATGGCCTGCCGCAGTTGCTCGGGCCAGTCGACGAACGGCGGAAGTGCCGTGGTGGCGGGAAGTCCGAGCCTGATGGCCGCCGTCCGCGCCAGGCCCCGGCCTTCCACGACGGCGTTGACGAAGTGCGTCGTGCCGATCATGACCGCGGTGATCGCCGCCGGTTCGAACGCGTGCCGCAGCCCGCCGACCGCCTCGATGATCCCCGTCGTCACGTCGGCCGTCGTCGTCGCCTTGCACACGGCCAGGACCCGCCGGCCCTCGACGAGAACGGCATCGGTGTTCGTGCCGCCGACGTCGATACCGATGTGCATGTCCACCCCTCAGGCGACCGCCGCCTCCTCGGCCACCTTACGGTTGGTGGCCCGGCGCGTCCTCATGCGGAGCAGGTCCAGCCGTCCGGCGCAGACGTACAGCGCGAACGCGAGCACGAGTGAGTTCACACTGGACTGTCCGAACGCCAGGAACTCGCCGGCGACGGCCGAAGCCGGCCAGATGACCACCGTGGCGGGCACCCACGAGGGCGCCGAGCGCGGCACGTAAGGCCGCGTGGAGATGATCTCGTTGCGCCACCGCCGCACGACGAAGTACTCGGCGATCATGATCCCGGCGACGGGCGGGAACACCACGCCCAGCAGCACCAGGAAGTGGCTGAACTGGTGCACGATCCCCGCCGCCGCGAGAACACTGCCGGCGCACCCGACGATGACGGTCACCTGCACCCGGCTGATCCGGAGCGCGAACACGGCGTCGAAGAAGTTCACGAGGCCGAGCGAGGCCGAGTAGAGGTTCCAGTCGTTGATCTTCAGCACCGCCGTGACCACGATCAGCGCGCCGATCCACCCGCCGGACGCGCTGATGACGCCCATGACGTCCGTCGTGCCGAGCCCGCGCGCGAGAAGCACCCCGGCGAGGCTGATGACCCACTCGCCGAGCGTGATCCCGAGAACCGTCTGCTTGATGACGTCCCGCTCGTTGCGGTTGAAGCGCGTCATGTCCGGCGCGATCGCCGCCCCGACGATGAAACTGCCGGTGACCAGCGTGATCGCCGTCAGCATCCCGATCGAGGGCCCCGGCGCCGGACCACTGAGCGCGGCACCGACATCGTGGACGTTGGTCAGCACGAGCCAGCCGAGCAACAGCAGGAACGCGGGCACCGCCACGTACGCCGTCCACGCCATCCACCGCACGCCATAGGCGGCGATGACCGTGACGACGACCCCGAAGAGCAACGACCACACCGGCGCCGGCAACACCCCCGCGACGGTGGCGAGCGTCATCCCAGCCAGCCCGGTCTGCACGCCGAACCACCCGGTGCACGACAGGGCGATGATCAGCCCGAGCACCGCCGACCCGGCGTGCCCGAACCCCGTCCACCGGCTCAGAATCGCCGTGGAGAGACCTTCCCGCTGCCCGATGACCCCGACCGTGATCGCCACGGCGTTGAGCAGCACGGCCCCGATCGTGAGCGCGAGGAACGCGTCCCAGAACGTCATGCCGAAGCCAAGTGTCGCGCCCAGCAGCAACTGGCTCAGCGCGGTCGTCTGCCCGAAGCGCTGGGTCGCGACTGACAACCACGGGTGCCGCGCCTGGTCAGGGACACGGCTGAGGGCCTGATCATCACGCCCGAGAAGAGCGGCCACGATCATCCCTCCGCCCTGTGATCGACAACCCGGACAGTAATAGGCCACCCACGGTCGAGCTACAGACAATGTGCACAGTCGGATGAATCACCACGTTGCGATACGCACAGGCACCTAATTCATCGCGAGTGCGATTCGCCTTCGCGCGACCAACCGGGTCTGGTGCACGTCCATGCTCACCCCGAGCCCAGGCCGCCGCTCGAACCGGTCGTAACTGCGGCTGAGCAGCCAGTGAGCCGCCACCGGCGTGATCAGCTCCAACCGCATCTCGTCCCGCAGCCGAGCCAGCGCCTCCTCCACCTGCCGCGTCAGAAACGCATGCCGGGTGAGGCTCCCACTGATTTCGTCGATCATGAAAACCATGGCATGAGGCGAGTCGCCGTACGAATAGCTGCACAGCAGTGCCAGATATCCCGCGTCGATCGACCGGTCACCGATCCAGCACTCCCCGAATGTGAGCGCTCCCAAATCCCACTTCGGTTCGGACTGACGGCGCGCGGCCTCCTGAGCCCACACCCCGGGCCGCCCAGGCAGCAGATGCCCCAGCGCCGTCAGCAACGCCGCACTGCGCCGGCTGGGCACCTCCCCCAGGTGCCGGACGACGACCTCCCACAACTCCTCGTTGTCCGCGAACGGCCCCACGAAGGCACTGACCTGGAGCTCGACCTCCAGCGGATCGGTGAGCTGCGGCAACGGGCGCCCGGCATCCACCACCGCCTGCTGCATGGGGGTCAGCCTCGTCCGCATGGGCGCGAGATTAGGCCGATCGGCGCAACGCAGCCCGCGCGTGGCTCGACGCCACCACGCGGATCACCCCATCGTGATCACCGAACGAAGCCCGTCCACGAGCAGGTCGCCCGGTACCTCGAACTGAACACCGCCCTGCGCGGTCACCAGCACCGTGACAGGCCGCTCCAGCGCGTCCACGACCACGGCCAGCTCCACCCCGCGAAACCGGTGCCAATGCGGCGGCCAGTCCCGCGGCCGCGCACGTTCCGAAGCGAAGACGTCCACGACGTCCTTGCGCATGACGAGATGCTTTCTCGGTTCGCGAGCGGGATCAGCCGGCAGCACGAGTTCGGCGGCCAACACAGCGTCGACCAGTTCAGCCTTGTCCGCGTACCCGCGGTGCACGAGGTACATCAACGACTCGAGGTCGTTCTCGAAGCTGATCTCCAGTGGCCGATACCGTGGATTCGGCACGTACTGATCAGTGATCTCACCCTGTGCGTCCACGAGATATCGCCCGATGACCGCCTCGCCCGAACTACCGTCGTAGGCGGGGTCGACCACGTGCAACCAGTTGTTGGGCATGCGACGAGCGCGTTCCCGCATCTCCCGAGTGATGAGCGGCTTCATCATGCACGCATTGTGCCGAACCGTGCGCGGAGAGTTCGTACGAATGCGATCATTCGATCGTGACCGATCCGCACGCGTTCCTCGCGAACTTCGAACAGCGCCTGCACCAGGCCCAGGAACAGGCGAACGCCATCCAGACGGCGTTCCGCGAATCCCGCACAGAAGCCCAGAGCCCTGACGGCTCGGTCATCGTCACCGTGGGCTCCGGCGGCCGAATCGAGTCACTCCAGCTCACCCCGCGCGCCGACGACCTCGGCCACACCGCCCTGGGCCGCACGATCATGGACACCATCCGCCGCGCCCAGGTCGAGGCCGCCCGCAAGATCGAGGACACGATGCGCCCGATCCTCGGTGACGGCGAGGGCATGGCCTTCCTGCGCGAACAGGTCGAGCAGGGCATCGCCGTGATCGACCCGGCGGGCACCGTCGCCGAACCGCCACCCGCCCCAGGCCGTCCCGCACCACCCCAGGGCGATGACGACGACTTCGGCGGAAGCTCGGTGCTGCGATGACCGGCTTCGCGGCGCAGTCCGAGGCCATCGCGGCCCACGGCAAGCAGATCGTCGGCCGGCTCTCCCCGTCTCTGCAGGAGGTCGCCTCCGCCTCCCAGGTGAGCCTGGGCCCCGCCGTGATGGGTGAGCTCTGCCAAGCGTGGTCGTGGATCTTCAACGACGAACTGGACAAGGCGAAGTTGCTGCTCGCCGAACTGCCCAAGGCGTTCGAGGCCACCGGCGACGGCCTCTGCTCCACCGCGGAGACCTACCAGCAGACCGAAGACGCCAACCGCGCCTCCCTCCGGGGAGTGGACGGATGAAGATGGCAAAGCGCATCGCGATCGCGACCGTCCTCTGGATCGTCGCCCTCTACCTCGCCCAAGCCGCGCCCCGGTTCTTCGGTGGCGAGGTCGGTTCCGGCGGAGAGACGAAGGGCTACGCCGAGGACATCTCCTGTTCGAGGAACTGGTGGGCTTTCGGAGTCCTCTGGTCCTGCGACGCCACCATCGTCGCCAACGACGGCAAGCGTTATCGCTACCACGACGGCAGTTCCGCACTCACGCCCGCCGACGTCGGCCAGCGCGTGCCGATGACCAACCACCGAGTGCGGACCAGCGGTTCTTCAGCCCCATCCGTGGAATGGGGGGTCACCGAACTGCGCGAGCCCATCAAAGCCCTCGTGGCCCTCTCCATCGTCGGCATACCGGGAGTCGCGTTCATCATCACCGTTCGCATGTTCCGCAAGAGGAAATCCGATGATGCGGAAGAAACCGGACCAGCGTCGGCCCAGCCTGAAGGAACGAACCGATGAGCAATCCGCTGATCGCCAAGAAGGAGCCCGAAAAGAAGGCGTTCGCCGGTGCTGGTTTCGCCGACACCGGCGAGGACCTGGTCAGGCCGTTCCTCGAAGGCAAGGACATCGACCCGGTCGCCCTCGGCATAGACGGTGCCGCGATGGTGCTCGACGTCGCCGGTCTGCTCACCGACCCGCTCGGCACGCTCGCCTCGTCCGTCGTCGGCTGGATCATCGAGAACGTGGGCTTCATCCGCGAACCCTTCGACAAGCTCGCGGGTGATCCTCCCGCGATCGAGGCGGTCAGCAAGACATGGGAGAACATCGCCAAACGCCTGAACGAGGAGGCCACCGCCTACGGAAACCAGGCGAAGGCGCTCGCGGACTGGACCGGCGACGCCGCCGACGCGTACCGGACCCGGTGCAGCAGCCTGGTCGCGCAACTGCAGGGCTCTTCCGCCGCGGCTTCCTCGGCGGCGAACAAGATCAAGGTGGCCGGCGCGGTCGTCGCCGCCTCCAGGGCGTTGATCCGCGACCTGCTGGCCGACCTCGCGGGCACCCTGCTGATGTGGGGCATCCCGGCCGCCGCGTCGGCCATCCCCACGGCCGGTGCCTCGATCGCCGCCTTCATCACCCGCGCCGTGACCAAGGCCGTCGAGATCGGTACCAAGATCGCGAGGTTCGTCGCCAAGCTGTTCAAGGCCCTCGACAAGCTCGCTTCCCTGGCGAAGAAGGCAGGCGAGGCGATGCGCAAGCAGGCGGACGACCTGGCCGCGCTGAGCAGGCAGATGCCGAACAGCCGCTACGGCAACCAGCGCGCGGCGGAACTGGCGTCCGACTCCGCGACGAGGGTGTCCCGGGCGGACACGCTCGACAACGTCGGTGAGGGACTCGGCAACGCGAGCAGGCGGGTCCAGGACGGTGTCGACAACGCAATGAACAAGGTCGACGACTTCGCCCAGCGCACGAGCCGGAAAGCCGACGACTGGGCGAACCGTGTGAAGGAGAACGGCCCGGCGCGCAAGCAAAAGGTCAAGGACTTCTACGAAAAGATGAACCAGCCGCCGCTCAGCACGCGCAGCGAGAACATGGGCGACCCTGGCTACGCGGCCGGTCGCGCGGCGGACCGCGTGGACTCGCCCATGAGCAAGGGCGTGCTCGACGGCCAGAACTGGGTGCGTGCCGTGGCCAGCCGGGACATCAGCCACCTGATGCCGAACTACGGCGACCTGGTCCACCCGGCGAAGGAACTGGGGAAAGAGCTGAACAAGTCGGTGGGCAATGGCGGTCACCAGGATCCCAAGGAAGGCTCGTGACCAAACCGAGGCGGATCGGCATCGCCGCCGTTCTCTGGGGCGGCGATCCAAGGGGCTACGCGGAGAGCATCTCGTGCGCACGCAACTGGTGGGCCTTTGGCGCCCTCTGGCATTGCAACGCCACCATCGTCGCCGACGATGGCAAGCAGTACCCATACAGCAACAAGAACTCCTCGCTCACGCCAGCCGACATCGGCAACCGCGTGCCGATGACCAACAACCGCGTACGTTCCGGACGGTCTTCCCAGTCAAGCGCGGAGTGGGCGCTCGCCGAACGCAGAGACCCGAACAAGGTCGCGTACATGCTGTCTCTCATGGGCATTCCGGTAGTCGCGCTCTTCATCACGTTCCGCATGTTCCGCGACAAGAACCCGGTGGCGTGACAGGACATCACCAGCGTTGGCTGACCCTCGCCTGGTTCGCCCTTTGCGCGTACGGCGCCGCGTTCCTCCTGCTGTTCTGGGAGGACCACGGCCCTCGATGCGCCGCGGTCGCCCACGCCTTGGACGATGATCGTCCACTGGCTCCGCACACGGGACCCTGCGCTACCACGGCGACATCGACTGGGGCGGCATCCGCATCGCGAACGTACTGGACGACCTCCTGAGCGATTTGGAGGCCTGATGGCCTCCCACCCTGTCACCCGAAAGCCCTACTGCGACAAGCTACGGTGGCACAGGTGACGACGTTTCCACCGGTGCCCGCGGACCTGTTCCGCTTCACCACGACCGACCAGGCGGAGCTGCACACTGCGGTGATGCGCGTGTTCGGGGTGGCGAACGAGTGCCTGCAGACCGTCCTCACCGCCGATGACGTGCAGCAACGGCTGAGGGGCGTCGGCTGGTCCGAGCAGGTGACGGACGACGAGCTCACCGCGTCCCTCAACGCTCTCCGTCAATGGGGCCTGCTCGACGCGTCGCAGCACCGCTACGGCCTGACGAAACCAGGCGAGGCCGCGTACGCCGGCGTCCGGCACGCCGTCCACACCCTCACCACGGACGGCGCGCTGCAGACCGCCGTGCTCGACGCCATCGCGGCCCACCTCGACGAACTTCAGAAGCCGCTGGACGAGCGCCAGGCGTTCGCCACGCTCACACAGCTCGAAGGCCATCTCGAAGCGTTCAAGACCGGCACGACGCGGTTCAACGCCGACCTGCAAAGGCTCCTGAGGGACGACCAGGCGGATCTGGCCACGTTCCAGGACGTCAAACGCACGACGGTCACCTACCTGCGTGACTTCATCGCGGAACTGGACGCGCGCAAGCTGAAGATCCGCGAGGCCATCAGCGCCATCGACCCCGCCGAGCTGCACGAACGCGCGCGCAACGGCGCCGGGCTCGTCCCGGACCAGTGGTTGCAGCAACGGAAAGAGAACTGGGGCAGCCTCCGCAGCTGGTTCTGCGACAACCCGCCGCGTGTCGAGGAGCTGCAGGACGTGTCGCGCAAGGCGATCGTGCAGTTGCTGCGAGTGCTCGACCGGATCAGCGAGCAGCGCAAGAAGCCCACGAACACGGCGGCCGACTTCAGGGCGCTCGCCCGGTGGTTTGCGCGGACCGAGACCGAGGACGAGGCGCACGAGCTGTTCAACGCCGCGTTCGGGCTGTGGCCGGCGCGGCACGCGCATCTCGCGCACGCCGACGGTGAGCTGTTGCCGAGCGGCGAGGCGTGGCACAACACGCCGCCGGTGCCCGTGTCGCCGCAACTGCGCGCTACCGGCAAGCAGGAGCACATCGGCAGCACCGGCAAGGTCCGCAACGTCGACGAGGTGCGCCGCAACCGCCGCGAGCAGGCGGAGAAGGAACGCGCCGAGCTCGAGTACGCGTGGTCGCAGATCCAGACCGACGGCGCGATCCGGATCTCGACGCTCACCAACCTCGACCATGACACGTTCCACCGGCTGATCGACCTGGTCGGCAGGGCGCTGGGCAGCGATCCGGACAGCACCGGCACGCGCACGGCCGGCACCAGCGACGGGCGGATGCAGATCAACCTGCGCAACGCGCGCGGCTGGGCGACCATGACCACCCAGAAGGGCACGCTGAGCGGGCCCGACTACGTGATCGACGTGCAGAGCCGATGAGCCGTCCGGGGAACCAGCTCGCACGGCTGGAGAGCGAAGAGGTGGCGCGTGGTGTTCGTCTGCTGCTCGCGCGCCCGTTGCTCACCGCGACGCAGGACCACGATGGCTTCGACCTCATCAGAAGGCGCCGCGAACCGATCACGAAGTGGTTCGACTACTACTGCGGCTGGCGTGTGATCGTCGAGCCGCGCGCGGGATACGCGCGTCTCTTCAAGGTGACGCAACGGCCCGACCGCACGCGGCCGGCGTTCGACCGGCGGCGCTACACGCTGCTGTGCCTCGTGTGCGCGGAACTGCTGACGGTGCCGGTGAGCACGCTCGACGAGCTGACCAGCCGCACCAGGCAGGCCGCCGCCGAGGACGGCATCCAGTTCGATCCGGCCAGGCGCAGCGACCGCAACGCGTTCAACGACGTGCTGACGTTCCTCGAAGACCACGGCGCCGTCGAGACCGGCGAGCACGTCCGCGCGGACCCGACGCTCGTCACCCGCCTGCTGGCCGCGCCGGCGCCGCCCTCCACAGTGGACACGATCGCCGGCCTGACCCGCGAGACCCGCTACGACAACGCGCACCGCAGCCTGTGGCAACGGCACTCCGTGATGCGCAGGCTCATCGACGATCCGGTGCTCTACAAGGAAGATCTGACTGCGAGCCAGCTCGCGTTCCTGACGTCCCCCGCCGGGCGCAAGGTCGTCCAGACGGGTATCCGGCTCGCCGGGTGCACGCTGGAGGAACGCGCCGAGGGCTATCTCGTGGTCGACGCCGACGCGATCGCCACGGACACGAGGTTCCCGGACGACGACAACCACGCGAAGGTCGCCGCGTTGTTGTTGCTCGACCGGCTTGCACAGGGCCCGGCCACCACGGAGGACCTGGTCGAGGAAGTACGCGAGCTGCTCACGAAGTTCCGCACCTGGGCCAAGGCCTACCAGTCGGACGGTGGCGCGGGCAGGCTGGCGGCGGACGGGCTCGAACTGCTGGCGGCGTTCGGGCTCGCGCGCACGGAGAACGGCACCGTTCACAGGCTGCCCGCCGCAGCCAGGTACGCGGTCGAGGAGCTCAATGACTGACCGGTGGCAACCGAGCCGCGCCGGCATCATCAACGTCTGGCGCTACTACGACGAGATCTTCTCGTTCTACCAGGGCAGGCTGCTGCTCAGAGGCCCCAACGGCACGGGCAAGTCGAAAGCGCTCGAGCTGCTGCTGCCGTACCTGTTCGACGCGAACCTGCGTCCGCACCGTCTGTCGACGTTCGGCAGTGCGGACCGCACGATGCACTGGAACCTCATGGGCGAGGGCAACCAGGGCAGTACGCGCGTCGGGTACGTGTGGCTGGAGTTCCAGCACGGCGAGCAGTGGTTCACGTGCGGTGCGCGGCTCCAGGCCACCACGAACACGTCGAACGTCATCGCCACGTACTTCACGACGTCGCTCCGGATCGGTGATCTGGCGCTGGTGAACGAGGCTGGGCGCCCGTTGACCAAGAGCGATCTCATTGACGCGATCGGCGACTACGGCGTCGTGCACGCCTCACCGGCCGATTACCGCCATACGGTGCGGACGACGTTGTTCCCCGGCGTGAGCGAGCAGAGGTACGACTCGCTGATCACCGCGCTGTTGCAGCTGCGCACGCCGAAGCTGTCCGAGCGGCTCGACCCGAGCGTGCTGTCCTCGTTGCTGTCCAAGGCACTTCCGCCGCTGGACCAGTCCGATCTGACCGAGATCGCCGAGGGGTTCGAACGGCTCGACCGCCAGCGCGAGGAACTGCGGCGGCTCGACGAGGAGATCTCCACCGCCGAACGGCTGGCGGACGTGCAGCGCGGCTACGCCCAGCGCGTTCTCGGAGTGGCCGCACGGGCGCTGGAGTCGGCGACCGAGCAGCTCGAGGACCTGACGCGGGCCGCGCGGATGAGCGAACGCCGCTACCAGCGGCAGATCACGCTGACCGACGAGGCGTTCGACCAGCTCGCGGCGCTGGGACGCGAGGCGAGCGCGGTCGACGCCCAGATCTCCGGCATCTCCGACCTGCCCGCCTACCAGGAGGGAAAGCAGCTCGACCTGTTGCGGCAGCAGCTTTCCGCCGCGAACGTGCGGGCTTCGGAGGCCACCGCGCACGCCGTGAAACTTCGCGCGCGTGCCGTTGCCGACGACGAGCAGGCGGAGCAGGCCAAGTCCGATGCGGCCGCACGTGCCGATGAGCTGCGACGCTCTGCCGTGATCGCACGGGAAGCCGCCGAGCACGCGGGCATGCCGTCGCTGTTCGAGGAGATCGAGTCCCACGCCGACGCGCGGTCGGGCCGTCAGCTGCTCACCGCCGCCATCGAGTCCAGGTCCACCGAGATCAACTCGATCAGTCGTGCCGTCGCCGCGCACGAGAAAGCCGTCGACGCACGGAATGCCGCACGTCAACGGCATGAGGAAACGCGTGACGAGCTCGACCTCGCCACGAACGCGGAAACCGTGGCGCAGCGGACGTTCGAGCAAGCGTTTGCGAAGTTCCGCGCGGACTTCGACACGTGGGCGCACGGTTGTTCCGAGCTGAACGTGTCCGAGCACGGCGAGGTCGTCGAGGCCGCTGCACGCGCTCGCGAGGAGTTCAGCCGCATCGAGGCGCGTCTGGAGGAGACGCGCACGGCGTTGAACGGCCAGCTCTCGCAGTACAACGCTATCCGCGAGAAGCTTGCCAACCAGGTCGACGTGCCGCCGCCCGCGCCGTACACGCGTGACGACGAGTACCGCGCTCATGCCGTGGGCGCCCCTCTGTGGCGTCTGGTCGACTTCCGCCCTGGCACGCCACTGCCCGTGCGTGGCGCGGTCGAGGCGGCCCTGGAGGCGTCGGGGCTACTCGACGCGTGGCTCACACCGGACAACTCGTTCGGCATGTCCGACCGGGACCGTTTCGCCGAACCTTCGCTGGCACCACCCGCTCCCGGCTACACGCTGCTGGAGGTGCTCGTCACCGACGACGAGCGCTGCCGCCGGTTCCTGGAGGGCGTCGCGTTCGGCGACACGGCCACCGGTCACGCCGTCGCGATCGGCGCGGACGGGACGTGGCGGCTGGCCAACGCGCACGGCCGCTGGACCAAGGACTTCCCCACCTACATCGGCGCGGACGCCCGCAAACGGGCCCGCGCGGGCCGGATCGCCGAGCTGACCGGCCTGATCGAGCAGCTCGCCACCGATCTGTCCGGTGTGGACGCCGCGCTGAACCAGATCGCCGTTCGCCGCGCGACGCTGGCCGGTGAGATGGCCAGGCAACCCTCGACCGACTCGATCGAGATCGCGGAAGAGCAGCGGACCAAGGCGCAGTTGCGTTGTGCGGCGAGGAAAGACGCCGTCGCGGCCGCAGCCCAGCGGGTGGCGGACGCCGAGGCCGTCGTCGCCCAGCACGCCGCCACGACCGACATTCCGGACGCGGACGCGCTGTCGGCCTTCGCCACCGCGGCCCACCGCTGGCTGGACGACCGCCACGACGCGTTCACCACCGAGGCGCTGTCGGTCGAGGCCGGCAGCCGTGCCTCGACGAGCAGCGCGCTGGCCGACGAGGCCGAGGAGACGACGGCCGCCCGTCAGCAGGAGGCCGCCGACCTCGCCATCACGCTGGAGACCGTCGAACGTGCCGCGGGCTCCGAGTTCCAGGCCCTGGACCAGCAGCTCATCTCGTTGCGCGCCAAGGCTCTCGCGCTGGCCGAGGAACGCGAACTACTGCAGGACAAGCAAACGGGCCTGGCGCGCACACTCGGCACGTTGGAGGAGAAACGCAAGGGCGACACCGCACGTGCCGCGGAAGCCGCTGTCGTGCATGAGGCGGCCGAAGCACGCTATCGGCATCTGACCAGCGGCCACCTGCCCGCCGACGCCGGCGAGGTGCCCGACGGACCGGTGGACCCGCGCCTGATCCGCGACTCCGAGTCTCGTCTCGGTGCCGCCGTGCACCAGGCGCAGCACCAGCTGGCCGGCCGCATCGACCTGTCGCTCGACCCCGACGACGACGTCACCGTGCTGACCGCGACGCTGGACGGCGCGCGCATGGGTGCGCACGCCCTGCTTCAAGCACTGCAAGCCGAACGTGACCGCGTGCGCACGCACATCACGGACGGCGAACGCGACCTCTTCGACCAGACCCTGACCGGCGACACCCGAAGGCACATCGCCCAGCGCATCCAGGGCGCGTCCGAGCTCGTCGGCACCATGAACCAGCGCTTGGAGCGCGTCCAAACAGCGTCCGGCATCCGCGTGCAACTCGACTGGCAGGTCGATCCCCAGCTGCCGCCGGGTACCCGAGAGGCCCGCGATCTCCTGTTGCGTTCAGACCTGAACGACGACGAACGCGCGTTGCTGCACCAGTTCTTCCGCGAGCGCGTGGAGGAAGCACGCGCGCACGACTCCGCGACGGGCTGGGAACAACAACTCGCCCAGGTGCTCGACTACACGACGTGGCACCAGTTCGTCGTGAAGGTGGACCGAGGCGAAGGCTGGGTGCCCGTCACCAAGCGCGTGCACGGCGCGTTGTCCGGCGGCGAGAAGGCCATCGTGCTGCACCTTCCGCTGTTCGCCGCGGCGGCCGCGCACTACCACGCCACCCCGACCGCACCCCGCCTGATCCTGCTGGACGAGGTCTTCGTCGGCGTCGACGCCACGAACCGCGGTCAGCTGCTGGAACTGCTGGTGAACTTCGACCTCGACCTGGTGCTCACGTCGGACCACGAGTGGTGCGACTACCGGGAGCTGACCGGCATCGCCATCCACCAGCTCACGACCGGCACGGACGGGGACGATGCCGTGACGACCGTGCGCTTCACGTGGGACGGACACAGCCTCACGGCCGACGACTAACTCCCGAACAACGCCAGCAGTTCACGCTGCTCGGCGGCGACGGAGAACAACGGGTTGCGCCGCGGATAGATCTCCGCGGCCGCCCACAGTTCCGTGCGCACACTGGACGCGGTACCGATTCTGCGTCCACGCGCGCGTAGGTCGGCCACGAGGGCCGCGGCGTCGAACAGGTACACGGCGTCGATGACCAACGGTCTCGTCGTGCCGCGAGAGCTGGCGGGAGGCACCTTGGGCCCGGCCAGCACCAGGTAGAGGTCCGGACCTTCCTCCTTCAGGTCCAGCAGCCCTTCCCGCTTCGGGTACCACTTCACGTCCACCGACCGGCCGTCGCGGAACCTGCCGTTGATGCCTTTGGACGTCTCCAGCACGATGCCGAAGACCTGGACGGCGATCCACTCGCCGAGGTGCGCGGTCAGCGCCGGACGCCCGATGCGCTCGGCTAGTTCGGCATCGATGCGGTTGCGTTCCTGGATGAGCTCGGCCACCCGGTCGATCGCGGTCATGCCGACCCTGTCGTCCGAACCGTGCCGAGCGTTATCCCCGGTCTGTCGAGGTCATCCCCGAGAACCAGCGCGAGTTCGCCGCGCGTCGCGATCCCGAGCTTCGCGTACGTGCTGGACAGGTGGTTGTCGACAGTCCGCACGGAGATCACCAGCGACTCGGCGATCTCCTTGTTCGTAAGTCCCCGTGCGGCCAGCACGGCGACCTCACGCTCCCGCTTGGTGAGCGGCACCAACGTCACCCCGGCCAGCGCGGGTGTTCGCGCACCCTCGCACAGGCCGATCAACCGTCCGGCCAGCGCGCGGTTGCCCGACGCGGCGGCGGCCTCCGCCGCGAACAGCACGTACCCGGCTTTCTCGAACCGCGCGGCCACTTCCTCCAGCGCCGCGGAGTCGTTGCGCACCAACGCCTCCGCGTGCGCCGCGTACACCGGGACCAGCAGCCCGGTCATGGTGGCGGCGAGTTCCCGCAGCCGTTCCAAGGCGTCGGAAGCGCGCCCGAGCCGCACCGCCTCGTGCAGGAACACCGCCTCGGCGGCGAACTCGGTGTGCGTCCTGGCGTCCTCTGCCGCCTCGAACGGCGACGTCCCGCCCGCCCAGATCCTCGCCTGCCACAGCCCGATGCCGTACGGGCGCATTCCCGGCGGCGCCAGCGGTTCCGCCTCGGCGAGCAGTGCACGCGCGTCGTTGCCCAGCAACGCCTCCACGTGAGCGAGTTCGCAGAGCCGCACGAACGGCTGCGTGGGCCGTGCTTCTCGCAGTAAGCGCCGTGCTTCGAGCAGCCGGCCACCAGCGCGTGCCAAGCCGGCGCACGACACGGCCCAGCTCGACCGCATGGAATCCCACTCGGCCTTCTCCCGATGCGCTTGCACGGCAAGACGCTCCGCACGGGCCAGTTCACCGTGCATGGAGTACACGAACACCTCGGAGAACAAGTTCATCTCGGCGCCCAGTCCAACCTCGGGGTGCGGCGGAACCACCGGGAACGGTCCCGTGTAGCGGCCCTGCACCACGTCGATCATCGCGAGGATCGCCGCCTCACCCGAATCCGAGGGCGAGAGCAGCGCACGAGCCTCGTCGTACTTGCCGTCGAAGAACAGGAACACGGCCCGTCCCGCCGGCATCATGATCATCTCTGCGGCTTCCTCGGTGCGCCCGAGAGCCCAACCGAGGTTCATCGCGCGCATGGTGCGGACCTCGATCGGGTCGTCGTCGGTCGCGACCGGCGCGAAGACCTTCTCGGCTTCCTCCGCACGATCCGTGAACAACAGGATGAGGGCCAACTGTCGTGCGGCCTCGACACCACCACCGACGGACCATGCGGCTCGTGCGAGCCGTTCTGCCAGAACGACACCACCTGTCGCGCTGGCGATGTTCGCCGCCCGCAGAAGCAACTCGGGATCGTCCGCCGTACCGCTGTCCAGGCGCAACACCGCTACTCGCAACGGATCGTCGAGCACGGAAGCCAGGTACCGCTGATGGTTCCGCTTGCGCAGAGGAGGGCACTGCGCGCGCAACACCTCGCCGTACAACGGATGCGCGAGCCTCAGTCCGTCATCGGTCACGGTCACGAGCCCGTCCAACGTCTCCGACGCGGCCAGGTCCAGCGGCTCACCGAACGCGAGCAGCTCCAGCACCCGGCGTTCCTCGGCGGGCACGGCGCCGAGGTGTGCCTCGATCAGCTCCACCAGCCGTGGCGACAACGGCAGCGGTCCGTCCAATGACCACACACCGCCGTGCGACACCCACTGCGCAGCGAAGTGCATCTCTCGCAGCAGCAACATGTTTCCGGCGGACGCTGTCCACAGCCGATCGGCCGTCACGCTGTCCAGCACGCCGCCGAGCACGGTCTCCAGCACCTCGACCACCGCCGCACGTCCGAGCGGCTCGAGCTCGATGCGCGGCAGCAGTTCGTCCTTCCAGAGCGCCACCACCGGTTCCGGCGCGCGTTCGCCCGAACGCAACGTCGCCACCACGACGGCTTCCCGGTGTTGTACGAGCTGGTGCAGCAGACCTGCCGACGCGTCGTCGAGGAGATGGACGTCATCGACCACCACGACGCGACCGCGCAGCGCCGTCCGTGCGGCGGTCAACATCGCCAACGGCGAGGGATCCACCGACGGCAAGAAAGGTGCCATCACGCCGAGTGGAATCTCCGACATCGCCGCCGTGGCACGCAACCGGACGTCGCACTCGACCTCGTCCAACAGCCGTGTCTTGCCCACGCCGGCAGGACCCGCCACGATCAGCCCCGCACCTCGCACCGCGCGCCGGACCGCGATGAGTTCGGCGTCCCTCCCCACGAACGGCCACCCCATACCGTCAGGCTAGGTGATCCCCGCCGACAAGATGGGTGGTCGCCTACTCATGCCCCTGAACAGCGCAAACGCCACGATGAGCGGCATGAGCTTCTTCACCGATCCGATCCCGTACTTCGACGAGTGGCGCGAGCGGGGCCCCGCGCTGATCGAGACCCCGGACGGCCAGAAGTCGTGGGTGATCAGCCGCTACGACGACGTCGTACAGGCTCTCAGCCACCCGGATCTCAGCAGCGCCATCATCCCCGGCGGCATGCTGAACCACACGGACCCGCCGGAGCACACGCAGTTGCGCAAGCCCATCGCACGTGCGTTCTCCACACGGCGGATGGAGGCCCTACGGCCGCGCATCGAGGAAATCGCCAACGAGCTGCTCGACGCGTGGGAGGGCGCGGAGGAGGTGGACGTCATCGAAACGTTCGCCTACCCGCTGCCGATCACCGTCATCTGTGAACTCCTAGGTGTGCCCAAAGAGGACAGAGATGAGGTCCGGAAGCTGTCCGCGGAGCTGCTCGCACCCGAGACCATGGTCGAGGCGTTCGGCCGGTTCGCCGCGTACGTGGAGCGTCTCCTGGCCACGAAGGGGCCCGGTGACGACGTCATCACCGAGCTCCGCGACGAACCGAACCTGGTGATGAACCTTGTGTTGCTCATCACAGCAGGCCACGAGACGACCGTGCAGCTCATCGGCAACGGCCTGCTCGCCCTGCTGCGCGATCCCGCCCTGCAGCGGTCGCTGGCCGACGATCCGATCATGATTCCGGAGGCCGTCGAGGAGTTCCTGCGCCTCGACGGTCCACTGGCCATGGGGGTGGGCCGTGTCGCCACTTCCGACGTGGTGATCGGAGGGGTCACGATTCCGAGATCCTCGCAGGTCACCGTCTCACTGGGGGCGGCGAACCGGGATCCGTCCCGGTATTCCGGTCCGGACGTGGTGCAGCTGGGCCGAGACCCACACGTCGCGTTCGGTCACGGGATCCACTACTGCGTGGGGGCGCGGCTGGCTCGTATCGAAGGTGAGATCGCGTTCGGAACGCTCCTTCGGCGTTTCCCGGAACTCGTGCTCGCCGCTGAGCCCGAGTGGCGGGAGTCATTCATCCGAGGCTTGGGATCATTTCGCGTGCGACCGAAGCCCTGACGGCGGCACGGGCGGCCGACAGGTCGTCGACCGCGTAAATCTCCGGACAGGACGCGATGACGAGGTCCTTGTCTGACGCGACGGTCAGCAAAGAAACTTTCTCCGTCAACGACTTGGCTTGCCGGACAACTCCCTTGGCATCAACGCGGATCAACGTGACCCACGTCTCTGACCAGGGAAAGTCCGCTACGGCGCTGGATTTCCGCAGGCCTTCCACATCGAACTCGGCGAATCTGGGCATGACACCAAGATAACGACTCGAGGTTACGGAACGTCAAAGATCACCCTTTCACCGCAATGCAGCCAGCAGATGGGACAGGTTGACACCAACTGCGTCCGCCAACCGGCGGACGACTTCTGGAGCGGGTGCCAACGGGTGTGTCTCGCGGGTGAACGGCAAGCCTTCACCGCCGGAAAACTTCGATTGCGGCGTAACGGGCGCGAGCATCGGGTAGACGCGCCAGCGCGGCACCTTCGAGTCAGCCATGGCGAGCGTGTTCTCGTGCCACAGCATCACGGCCGATGACCGAATGTTGCGCGCGAGGACACAGCCGTGGCCCGTGAGCGTGATCGCGCGCGCAGCGGCCCGCACCGCGTTGCGGAACTCGCCCTCCACCACCCACACGCCGTTCATGAACTCCGCGGTGAAGCCTTCGGTCTCCAGAGCGGCGATCGTTTCGGCGTGCTGGTCGTCCGCTGCGGCCGTGGCGAGCTCGACGACCTCCTGCACCTCCGAGGCCGTCACCACGCGCGCACCGGCCTCCGTGGAGGCGTACAGGAGCCGTTCCACGTGACGGTCCTCCGCGTAGGCAGCCCACTCCTGGGCCTTCTCCCACGCCGACCGTGCGATGACGTCGGCCTCGGAACCGCCGC
Source organism: Lentzea albidocapillata (assembly GCF_000719115.1). Classification (GTDB taxonomy): domain Bacteria; phylum Actinomycetota; class Actinomycetes; order Mycobacteriales; family Pseudonocardiaceae; genus Lentzea; species Lentzea albidocapillata. The sequence goes on from NZ_JOEA01000015.1 coordinate 38,663, forward strand.
GCAGGCGTGCGTCCTGCAGCAACTGTGCGAGCACCACGGCGATGACAGAGCTCAGCAGTGCGTCGTCACGTGACTCGTCCTCCGCGGGAACGAGAGAGACGACCAGGTCACGCAGATCGGCACGCCAGCTCTCGTCGCCCGCCCACACGCCGATGGCGAGCAGGTTCAGGTAGTGGTCCGCGAGGGCCATCCGCACGAGCAACGGCTGAGTGCCTGCTTCTCGTGCGTCGCGGCGTGCGGTGACCTTCAGCTGCTGTCGTTCCGCGGGATCCACCACGCTCACGCGGATCTTGTCGAGTTCGTCGAGGAAGTCGTCCCACCGGTCGTCCGAAAACCGGGCGAAGACGTCGTCCACCTGTTACCTCCAGCTCAGAGTCGAGCGACGGACTCGAGTACTCGTCTGGTGCGCGCCACCTCGTGCGCGCGAAAGACCGCGGCGCCCGCCAACGCCGCGATCACGGTCGCAACGAGGGTGCCCTCGACGCGCTCGTTCAGTTCCACGCCGAGGGTCTCCCCGACGAAGTCCTTGTTGGACAGAGCCATCAGCACCGGCCACCCGGTCGCCACCAGCTCGTCCGTGTGCCGCACCAGCGCGAGGCTGTGCCATGTGTTCTTGCCGAAGTCGTGTGTGGGGTCGATCAGCACGCTCTTGCGAGGCACACCGAGTGCGACCACCCTCTCCGCACGCGACGTCGTCTCCGCGATGACGTCCGCGACGAGGTTCGGGTAACTAACCCTATGCGGACGCGTGCGGGGCACCGCACCGCCCGTGTGCGAGCAGACGTAGCCGGCGCCGTACTCCGCGGCGACCTCGGCCAGCTGCGGGTCCGCGCCCGCCCACGTGTCGTTGAGCAGGTCGGCGCCGGCCTCGCAGACGAGGCGGCCGACGTCCGCGCGCCAGGTGTCGCTGCTGATGATCAGATCCGGGTAGGCGGCACGCACGCGGGCGATGAACGGCACGACACGGCGCACTTCCTCGCCGGAGTCGACCAGATCGCCGGGGCCGGCCTTCACACCGCCGATGTCCACGATGTCCGCGCCCTCGTCCACGACGCGGTGCACGGCCTCCATGGCCACGTCCTCGGCGTAGGTGGCGCCCTTGTCGTAGAACGAGTCCGGCGTGCGGTTGATGATCGCCATCACCAGCGCGTGGTCACGGACGATGGTCCGGCCGCGGAACTGGAGCTCGATCACATCCCGTGTCTACCAGGTGGTCCCCGACCTTTGCACATGGCGGACGTCTCATACTGCATGGCGTGGAACTGGTGAAAGCGGTCGATGCGCTCTGGCAGCGCGGCTGGCTGCCGTACGACGTGCGCGAGATGGTGTCGCGTTCGCTCGATGAGTCGGCCGCCTCTCTCGTGGTGGACGTGATCGCTTTGTCCTGTTCGCCGCATGCTCCGGCGACCGTGCATCCGCGGTGGCAGCGTCAGCTGGACGAGATCGGCGCCTCGGTGTGGTGGGAGGGACCGCTGATCGAGGCGTGGGCGACGCGTCACATCGAGACGCTGTCGTATGCGAACCGCACGGCCGCCGAGCTGTTGAAGTTCCTCGGGCGGATGCCTTCGTTGCCGCAGATCCTGCCGTTGCCGGGCGACGTGCTGATGTCGGCCGTGCGCGCGGGGCTGGATCCGAAGGTGCTCAACCGGGTGCGCGGCCTGCTGGCGAAGGCCGAGTCGACGGCGTTCCCCGAGGAGGCGGAGGCGCTGTCGGCCAAGGCGCAGGAGCTGATGAACCGGCACGCGCTGGAGCGGGCGATGCTCGACGCGGACCTGCCGGCGGAGGCGACGTCGCGGCGGATGTGGCTGGACAAGAGCTACTTCAAGGAGAAGTCACAGCTCGTGCACGTGGTGTCGGAGGCCTTCCGGTCGCGGGCCGTGGCTTATGACGGGTTCGGGTTCATCGCTCTCGTCGGTGACGAGGTCGACCTGGAGAGCGTCGAGCTGCTGTCGACGTCTCTGCTCGTGCAGGCGACACGGGCGATGGTCTCCGTTGGCGGGCGCGCCGGCAAGGGCAGTGAGGCGCGCTCGCGGCCGTTCCGGAAGTCGTTCCTGGTGGCGTACGCGTCGCGGATCGGGGAGCGGCTGGAGGCGATGGCGGCCGCGCCCGCTGCTCCGGACGACCCGATCGCGTCGGACGAGCGGCTGCTGCCGGTGCTCGCGGACCGCAAGCTGGCCGTGGACACGCTGTTCGAGCAGATGTTCACGCAGACGCGCACCTCGCGCGTGACGGTGCGCTCGGCCGCCGGGTGGGGCGCGGGGCGCGCCGCCGCGGACGCCGCTGACATCGGGACCAGCCGAAAGTCCGTGACCTCGGGCTAGCCCACCACCCCTTCGAGTGAACTCCCCGCATCACAACGGCCTCCGGGGCCCAACCCCGGAAAAACCGTCAGACCCCCTCCCTAACGTCGACCCCATGACATCCACCTTCCACAACGAGATCAAGCTCGGCGAGGTCAACTACCGGCTGAGCGCGACGACCGACTCCGACGAATCGATGGTGCTCGACCTGCTCGGCTCACTCGACTCGGGCGAGGTGATCGCGGACGGCCGCCTCCGCCTGCCGGTAGAGGGCGGCGTCACGATCGGCAAGCTCCTCGCGCGGGTCCTGAGCGCCCACACGCGCCTGCGCAGCCGCCCGTCCCGCCACGCGAACGCCAACCAACCCTGGACCGAAGCCCTCGACACCGACCTGCGCGCCGCCTGGCTCACCTCGCCCGAGACCGGCTCCCCGAAACTGATCAGGTCCCTGGCCGACGCCATGGAGCGCTCCCCCACGGCCATCCGGGCCCGCCTCGCCAGGGTGGGCTGCGACCCGGACGTGCCGGGCCGCGAACTCTCCGCGACAGCCGCCGTGCTCCTAGGGGCGAACTCAGGGGGCACTCAGGGGAAGACCTGATTCGCGGACCCCTCAGCCCGGCGGACTCTGTAGTGACAGGCACCAGAGTCGCAGGGGGTACGCAGTGGAGATCGACGGCTTGTTCACCGCACTGCTCTTCGGAGCGGTCATCGGCGGCCTGGGCCGCCTGGTGATCCCGGGCAGGCAACACGTGTCGCTGCTCGCGACCATCCTCGTGGGCATCGTCGCCGCCCTGCTGGGCACCGCGGCCGCCACGGTCCTGGGCGTGGCCGAGACCCCGGGAATCGACTGGATCGAACTGGCTCTGCAGGTGGGCCTCGCCGGCGCCGGCGTGACCCTGTGGGCCAACCGCTCCAAGCAGAAGCTCCTCCACTGAGCCCAGGGCAAGGGGGCCCAGCCGCCCACTCACCCACCGCCGACCGACCCGAGCCGCTCGCCCTCCGCGCACCCACAAGCCACCGCGCCCGGACCACACAGCGCCCAACGGGTCAGCCGGCTCCCATCGCGCCCGGCTGGTCACCGCCGCCGCCCGAGCACCATCTCGCCAACGGCTGCCGCCTCCGCGCCGCACTGCGCTCCCGCGCTTGAACGCGCTGGACCCCAGTGCTTCCAACGGTTCCGCAACCCCGGTACCCGGCTGACCGATACCGCCGAGTGACCATTTGCCATCCGGTGGAGCCGGCCCTCACCGCTGAACGCAACCCAGCCTCGGCGGATCCCACGGCCTACGCGTGAAGTGCCGTCCCGACCCACCGTCTCTCTCAACGCACTCCCGGTTTCGCGCAGTGGGCCAACGAACCCGCCGGGACGGACGCGGCCTACGGCCCGACCCGCATCCTGACCATCGACACCATGGAGGCAACCACGAAGGTGAGCGCAGAGCTGACGCTGTCCAAGGACGGCAAGCCCGTAGGTACGACGGCGCTGTCACCAAGGAGGTCCCGCGGCACTAGGCGATCGCGAAGGCCGCCACCGGCAACGGGTCGAAGGCGTGACGGTGATCGGCAGCCGGCCGCTTCAGCGGCTCGTCGGCGTGGTGGGCAACGACGGACTGGAGGACGCTCCGGGCGAGTCGGTGTTCCTGCGCCTCGGCTGGATCCGCTGACGCAGGAAGACGGTTCGGACTCGCGCCAGCTCTACTCCTCGGGTTTCAGCGACAGGTAGGCCGGGCGCAACAGGTCGGCCAGCGACGACTGGCCCACGGTGATCGGCACACCGTCGAGCTGATCGAGCACCGCGTCCGTGCGCACGACCGCCGTGGGATCGCCGAAGTGGAGGTTCGACGTGGTCTGCCGCTGCCAGAACGTGTCCAGGCACCGCGTCAGCGGCGGCGCCTCCTCACGGGCCACGGCGGAGCGCACCGTGCCGCGCAGCGCGCGGAGACGGTCGAGCAGGTCCTCACGGCTGCGGCCACGCCAGGCGAGGATCTCGAACGGGTCGTTGTCGAACGACTCGGCGAGCAGGTAACAGACGGCGGCAAGGTGCTTGCACGGCACCTCCCAGTCCGGGCAGCTGCAGTCCATCGTCATCTCGCGCTGCGTCGCGGGGAAGAGCCGCAGTCCCAGCGAGGCGAACAACGTCTCGATGTCCGCGGGCATCTCGCCGGCCAGCAGTTTCGCCGCGTACAGGGCCTTGCCGGCCAGCGCGTGCTCGATGCGCTGCCACTCCTGACCGGTGAACGACTTGATCGCGATCCGCGCCTTGTACGGCGTGGGGCGCGAGCCCTGCACCAAGGCGATGACCATGCTCGTGGACAGCGACAACGACAGCACCTGGCCCTGCCGCGCGTAGTTGCGGCCGCGGGTCAGCCGGCCGCCCATGCCGAAGGACTCCAGCACCTCGATGAACCGGCGCGACCACCAGGTGGCGCCGATGTCGCCGCGCTTGCTCTTGGCCTTGAGACCGTTGTCGACCTTGATGGTCCTGCCGTACTGAGAACGTTCGCCGGACCAGTGCTCACTCACCGATGGCCTCCCCGGACAACGCCAGCAGGTCGCGCAGCTGCGCGGTGGACAGGTCGGTGAGCCAGTTCTCGCCGGCGCCGACGACCAGCTGGGCCAGCGCGCGCTTCTCCTCGATCATGGCGTCGATGCGTTCCTCCAGCGTGCCGATGCACACGAACTTGCGCACCTGCACGTTGCGGCGCTGGCCGATCCGGAACGCGCGGTCGGTCGCCTGGTCCTCGACCGCCGGGTTCCACCAGCGGTCCAGGTGGATCACGTGGTTCGCGGCGGTGAGGTTGAGGCCGGTGCCGCCCGCCTTGAGCGACAACAGGAACAGCGACGGGCCCTTGCTGTCCTGGAAGCGCTCCACCATGCGGTCGCGGGACGCCTTGTTCGTGCCGCCGTGCAGGAACATCACCTCGGTGTCGAAGCGCGCGGCCAGGTACGGCACGAGCATGCTGCCGAACTCGGTGAACTGCGTGAAGCACAACGCTTTGTCGCCCTCGGCGAGCACTTCTTCGAGCACTTCCTCCAGGCGCGTGAGCTTGCCGGAGCGGCCGGCGACGCGGGAGCCGTCCCCGAGGAAGTGCGCGGGGTGGTTGCAGACCTGCTTGAGCTTCGACATGGTCGCGAGCACGAGTCCCCTCCGCTCGACGCCCTCGTCCGCTTCCTCGATCTTCTCGAGCATGTCGTTGACGACGGCCTGGTAGAGCGAGGCCTGCTCGGCGGTGAGGTTGCAGAGCTGGCGCATCTCGACCTTGTCCGGCAGGTCGCTGATGATGCGCGGATCGGTCTTCACGCGGCGCAGCACGAACGGGTTCGTGATCTTGCGCAGGCGGGCGGCGGCGTCCTGGTCGTTGTGGCGCTCCACCGGGACGGCGAAGCGGGCGCGGAACGTGTTGACCGTGCCCAGCACACCGGGGTTGGCGAAGTCCATGATCGACCACAGCTCGGCCAGGCGGTTCTCGACGGGCGTGCCGGTGAGCGCGACGCGGTGCCGTGCCTTGAGCTGGCGCACCGCCTGGGACTGGCGGGTCGAGCTGTTCTTGATGTTCTGCGCCTCGTCGAGCACCACGCGGTCGAAGGTGAGGTCGCTCAGCGCGTCGGCGTCGCGGGCGGCCAGCGAGTAGGTGGTGAGGATCAGGTCGTGGCTCTCCACGGCTTCGCGCAACGCGTCACCGTTCAGGCGGTCCGCCCCGTGGTGCACGTGCACCGAGAGGTCCGGGGTGAACCGCGCTGCCTCGCGTTGCCAGTTGCCGACGACCGACATCGGGCAGATCAGCAACGTGGGCGGCCTCTTGCCGTCTGCACGGTTCAAGGCTTCCAGCGCCAGCAGCTGCACGGTCTTGCCGAGGCCCATGTCGTCGGCCAGGCACGCACCCAGACCGATCCTGTCGAGGAACGCGAGCCACGCCAGGCCGCGCTGCTGGTACGGACGCAGCCGCGCACCGAAGTTCTCCGGCGGCTCGACGGGTTCGAGCTGCTCGTCGGCCTTGCCGGACAACAGGTCGCCGAGCCAGCCGTCCGCCTCGACGGACATCAGCGGAAGCGGCAGGCTCTCGTCTTCCGCCGTCAGTCCACTGTGGAGCATGACCTCGACGGCGGTCATCTGCCCACCGCCGCGTTTGAGGAACGCGAGTCCGGCGGCGAGCCGTTTCTGGTCGACCTGCACCCACTGGCCGCGCACCTTGACCAGCGGCACCTTCGCCCTGGCCAGTTCGGCGAGCTCGGCGTCGGTCAGCGTGTCCTCGCCGAGGGCGAGCTCCCACTTGTAGTCCACAATGGACTTCAAGCCGATCTCGCTCTCCTTGGCGACGGTTCCGGCGGTGCCGCGGCTCTTCGTGGTGAGTTTCAGGCCCAGCTTCGTCGTCTGCTGCCACCACGACGGCAGCAGCACGCCGAACCCGGCCTGCGCCAGCACCGGTGCGGCGGTCAGGAACCGGTACGCGCCCTCCGCGCTGACCTCCATCTCGGCGGGGTGCGAGCCGCGCAACGCCTCGTCCAGGTCGGGATGCAGCTTGCTCGCGCGGCCGAGATCGGCCAGCAGGTGCTCCTGCGGTGCCGGGATCCAGCGCCGCAGCACGCCGTCGTCCGCGAACCAGACCTGCTGCGCGGGCACGAGAACGCTCGGCTCGTCGACGGCCTGAAGAAGGAACTCGACGGCCCACTCGTCGTCGTTGCGCTGCTCCGGCGAGCGCAGCCGGAAGCAGGTGCGCACGGGGCTCTCGTTGCCCGCGCTGTCGCGCCAGCGGTCCAGTTGCTCGCGCAGTTCGTAAAGTTCGACGGGGTCCGCGTCGAAGGCGGGCTCGCCGGTCAGCGCGTCGAGCCAGGACTCCGCCGTCGTCGCACGGCCTCGTCCCGCCGGGGCGAGAGCGGTGCCGCTCAACCGGCTCCGCACCTGCTCGTCGACCGCTGTCGTCAGTGCCGCGCGCACGAGTTCCGCCGGGTCGCCGACGATCTGCTCGCACCGGCAGGCGGGCGGCATCGCGGCCTGCAGCGCCGCGAACCGCGCCGAATCCGTCCCCGAGAGCACCGGCGCCCACCGCGCGACGGCCCGCTCCGGCGCGATCGACGGCAGCACGCGGCCGCGGTCGACCAGGTCGGCACCGAATGCGGCCACGTCGAACACGAACCGCGCGGAGTCACTCAGTCGCACCTCGGCACCACGCTCCGGGGCACCGTCGAGGCGGATCGTGGGCACGCCCCACTGCCGCAGCTGCACCTTGCCGCGCTGCGCTCGTCCCGCCGCCAGCGGATCGCGCACCAGTTCGGGCGACGCCATCGGCCCCGACGAGAACGACGGCAGGAGCAACGTCCGCGTGGTCGTTTTGCGCGGTTCCTGCCCGAGCGCGGCGGCCAGCGATTCGGCCGACGCCGCGAACGGGTGCGGTGCGTCCCGACGCGTGCTCTCGCTACGTGCGGGCAGCCCGGAGTCTTCGGCCCACAGTGCGAGAACACCGTCGGTCGTGCACAGGCCATGCAGTACGAGCACCTCTGAACCCTATGTGCTCACATTGGCGCCATGGTCGAAGACTCCCCTGTCGTCCTGGACGGTCAGTCCCTCAGCGCCGACGACGTCGTGCGCGTCGCGCGGTACCACTCGCCGGTGGCGCTGCACGCTGATGGCGTCGCACGCCTCGAAGCGTCGTGGGGCGCCAGCCAGCGCCTTGTGGTGCGGCGACAGGTGTACGGCCGCACGACCGGCGTCGGTGCGAACCGCGACCAGATCGTCAGCACGGAGGGCTGGGCCGAGCACGGCCTGCGCCTGCTGCGCAGCCACGCGGGCGGGCTCGGCGGCATGCTCCCCGAGGAGCAGGTGCGCGCCATGATGGTCGTGCGCCTCAACCAGCTCCTCGCAGGCGGCGCAGGCGTGCGCAGAGCCGTGGCGGACGCGCTGCTCGCCGCACTTAACGGCAGTTGCTACCCCGGCGTCCACGAGTACGGCGCCATCGGCACGGGCGACCTCACCGCCCTCGCCGAAACCGGCCTGACCCTGCTCGGCGAGCGCTACTGGCTCGGCTCCACGCAGACGCCCGACCCGATCGAACTCGACTCGGGCGACGCGCTGGCGTTGATCAGCAGCAACGCCCTCACCATCGGCATGGCGGGCCTGGCCTGGCAGGACGCGCACCAGCTCCTCAAGGCCACGCACGTCGTCGCCGCGCTGTCGTTCCTCGCCGTGGACGGAGCCATCGAGGCTTACGACGAACGCGTCCACCTCGGCCGCCCCCACCCAGGACAGGTCGCCGTGGCCGCCGAGATGCGCCGCCTGATCGGCGAACCACCACGCCCGCCCGCGCGCATCCAGGACCCGTTCGGCTACCGGTGCTTCCCGCAGATCCACGGCCCGGCCGTCGACGCCGCCACCGACCTGGGCCGGGTGCTCGACGTCGAGTTCAATGCCGCCGCCGAAAACCCGCTGATCGTCTCCGACCACTTCGGCCCGGAGGACGACGCCGCCTACCACCACGGCGCGTTCCACAGCGCGTACCTGGGCCAGGCGCTCGACCGGCTCCGGCTCTCGATGCTGCACACCGGCCACATCTCGACCGCCCGCCTCGCCACGCTCGTCGAGCCGAGCTTCACCGGCCTGCGCCCGTTCCTCGCCGAGGGCGTGCCCGGCAGCTCGGGCGTGATGATCCTCGAGTACAGCGCCAACTCCGCGCTGGCCGAGGTCCGCACCCTCGCCGAACCCGCGAGCATCGGCAACGCCGTCGTGTCGCGCGGCCAAGAGGAGAACTCGAGCTTCGCCTTCCAGTCCGCCTCCCAGGCCCTGCGCTCGCTGAGCGCGTTCCGCCTCGTCCTCGCCTGTGAGGTCGTGGCCGCCGTCCGCGCCCTGCGGCTACGCGGCATCACACCGCGGACCGAGTCGCTGCGGGCCGCCTTCGAGGCCGCCGAGTCCAAGCTCAACCCGGACATGGCCGACCGCCAGCTCAGCCCGGACGTCGAGGTCGCCTCGGCACTGCTGGACGACTTCGCCTCCTGCTGACGTCTGGGCTTGATCTCCACCAAGCTGGAGCTTTTACGGTGGGACGTGGCCAGGTTGATCTAGGCGGGGATGTGGTTGTGGTGCGTGCTGTCCGTGTGCACGAGTTCGGTGGTCCCGAGGTGCTCCGCGCGGAGGAGGTTCCCGCGCCGGTGGCAGGCCCGGGGCAGGTCGTGGTGGGCATGGAGGTCGCCGACGTGATCTTCCTCGACACACTGCTGCGCAACGGCTGGGGCGGCGAGTACTTCCCGCTGACACTTCCGTACGTGCCGGGCGGAGGCGGCGCGGGCCACGTGCTCTCGGTCGGCGAAGGCGTGGACCCGGCGTGGCTGGGCCGGCACGTCATCAGCCGCGGATCGGGCGGCTACGCGGAACAGATGCTCTTCCCCGCCGAGGAGATCGTCGCGGTCCCCGACGGCCTGGGCTCGGCCGAGGCGGCGGCCCTGGTGCACGACGGCGTCACCGCACTCATGCTCGCCCGGCGCGCGGAGATCAGGAAGGATGAGTGGGTCCTGGTGGCGGCCGCGACGGGCGGCGCGGGTTCGCTGCTCGTGCAACTCCTGCGCGACGCAGGCGCACGAGTCGTCGCCGCGGCCCGCGGTGAGCGCAAGCTCGCACTGAGCCGCGAACTGGGCGCGGACCTGGCCGTCGACTACTCGCTGGACGGCTGGCAACACCAGGTCCGCGAGGCGACGGGCGGCGTCGGCCTGGCCTTCGACGGCGCGGGAGGCCCACTCGGCAGGGCCGTGTTCGAGACGGTGGCCGACGGCGGCCGCTTCATCACCTACGGCACCTCGGACGGCTTCGCCGACATCGATCCGGACCTGGCAGCCCGCCGGCAGGTGCACGTCGACAACGCGCTGGAGGCCGGGACGCCCGACCCGGCGACCGTGCGCGCACTCCTCACGGACGCGCTCACCCTCACCGCACAGGGCCGGCTCCGGCCGGTGATCGGCGCGACGTACCCGTTGGCGGAGGCCGCGAAGGCTCACCGTTCGCTCGAAGAGCGCACGACCCTCGGCAAGTCACTGCTGCTGGTCTGACCGCTCGCGCGGCCGGAGTCGGGCTTGGTCGGGGGTGGTTGGGGCATGCGGATGTGTGGCGGCGACAGCCGGGAGAGGGGCGGCTGCGATCGAGGTGGTGAACGGCGGTGGTCGGACGGCGCAGGCAGGGCGGTGGCGTTGGCCGGAACGACGCGGACAAGGGCGGTGGCGGCAGCCGAGCCGGCGGGGCGGCGGGGCGGCAGGGCGGCAGGGCGGCAGTAGCAGCTGGGGTGGTGGGCGGCGGTAGCCGGAACGGCGCGGACAGCGCGGTGGCGGCAGCCGAGCCGGCGGGTCGGCGGTAGCCGCTTCGGCACCAGCAAGCCGGTGGCGAGATAGCGGCGACCAACGTGGCGGCTGTACCTGGAGTGGCAGCAGGCAAGTGGCATCCGCAGCCAGTCCCCACAGGGTCGCCGGAGGACTGAATCGCGCCTGCCGCAGTCGCCGCCCCGCTGTAGTCACCGCCCCGCCCCAATCACCGCCCCGCCCCAATCACCGCCCGGTCCCAGGCACCACCCAATCCCAGGCACCGCCCCCCATCCCAGGCACCGCTCCACGACGGCTGCCGGCTGCACCGGTCGCCGTGCAACCACCGCGCCACCGGGCAGTCGCCGTCGCCGGGTCGCGCCGCCATCCCCGGTGCGGCGCGACCCCGGCGAGGTGCAGGCGTCAGCCGCCGGCCACCGACGGCAGGATCTGGATCTCCGCGCCCGACGGGAGTGGGGTGGCCGGGCCGCCGAGGCGGCGGCATTCCTCGCCGTTGACGTAGAAGTTCACGTAGCGGCGCAGGGCTGCGCGCTCGTCGCGCAGGCGGCGGTCGAGTAGCGGGTAGGTGTCCGCCAGGACGTCCAGGGCCGCTCCCAGGGTGGCCGGGTCCGGGACTTCCACGTCCAGGTGGGCGGCGCCGTCGGTGGCGGCGCGGAGGACGCCGGGGATCAGGACCTTCACCTTCACGTCGGGATCACCGCGGCTCGGACCGACGTCACGTCCGGGAGGTGGGCTGCCACGCGGTGCCAGGTCTCGCCCGCGTCCGGGCTGGCGTAGACCTCGCCCGAGCGGGAGCCGAAGTAGACGCCGGGGACCTCGGCGTCGTCCGTGCACATGGCGTCGCGCATCACCGCTGTCCAGAAGTCGTCGGGCAGGCCTTCGCCGAGGGCCTGCCAGGTAACGCCCGCGTCCTGGGAGCGGTAGACGCGGCACTTGCCTTCCGGCGGGAAGCGGCGGCCGTCCGCCTCGATCGGGAACGTGAAGATCGTGTCCGGGTCGTGGGGGTGGACGACCATGGCGAAGCCGAAGTCGGTGGGCAGGCCGGCGGCGATCGACTGCCAGGTGTCGCCTCCGTCGTCGCTGCGGTAGACGCCGTGGTGGTTCTGGGCGTAGAAGCGCGAAGGCGACGCCGGGTGCTGGGCCACCTTGTGGACGCATTGGCCGAACTCCGGCCACGGGTCCGGAAGGAAGTACGCCTTGATGCCCTTGTTGCGGGCTTCCCAGGACTTGCCACCGTCGGCGGTGCGGTAGACGCCGCCGGTCGACATCGCCACCAGCATTCGGTCGGGATCGACCGGGTCGGGCACGATCGTGTGGACGGCCTGGCCGCCGAAGCCCGCCTCCCACTCCGGACGGTGCGGGTGGTTCCAGAGGCCCTCGACGAACTCGAACGAGCGACCGCCGTCGGAGGACTTGAACAGCGCCGACGGCTGCGTGCCCGCCCAGACCACGCCCGGCTGCGTGGCCGGTCCGGGCTGGAGCTGCCAGACGCGTTCGAGGGCAGCGTCGTCGACCGGGAACGCGATCGGCGGCGTGGGCGACTCCTCCCAGGTGGCACCCAGATCGTCCGAGGTGGACACTCCCGGACCGAAGTGCGGTGAGGACACCCCCGCCAGCAGACGAAGGCCCGCACGCGCGTCGAACGCGACCGCGTACACCTCCTGCATCGCGTGGTGCGGGCCGTCGACCTGCCACGACACCCGATCCTCACTGCGGGCGAGCCACAGCCCCTTGCGCGTACCGATCGCCACAACCACCGTCATCGCAACGCAGCCTCCCAGCCAGAAGGTGTGATGCGGAGCACGTTACGCCGGGGGTCTGACAATTTCTGAGGACGAGGGAAACCCCACGTAGACCCACAAGTTACTCACTGGTAGCGTCCGAAAGAAGAGACGCAAGGAGGCCCCAGTGCTGCTCGACCCGAACCACTACGACCCCGCCCACCTCGACGACGAGACGCGGCGCCTGCTCAAGGCGACCGTCGACTGGTTCGAGGCCCGCGGCAAGCGGCAGCTCATCGCGGACGCGCAGGACAAGGTCTGGTACACCGAGTTCCTCGACTTCGTGAAGCGCGAGAAGCTCTTCGCGACGTTCTGCACGCCCGCGAGCGTGGACGGCACCAAGCGCTGGGACGCCGCCCGCAACGCCGCGTTCAGCGAGGTGCTCGGCTTCTACGGCCTGCAGTACTGGTACGCCTGGCAGGTCACGGTCCTCGGCCTCGGTCCGATCTGGATGAGCGGCAACTCCGAGGCCAAGCAGAAGGCGGCGGCCCTCCTCGACAGTGGCGCGGTCTTCGCGTTCGGACTGTCCGAGAAGGAGCACGGTGCCGACGTCTACAGCACCGACATGATCGTCACGAAGACGGAGACCGGCTACACGGCCACCGGCAGCAAGTACTACATCGGCAACGGCAACGTCGCCGGCATGGTCAGCGTCTTCGGCAAGCTCGCGGACTCCGACGAGTACGTCTTCTTCGCCGTCGACAGCCAGCACGAGAACTTCGAGCTCGTCAAGAACGTCGTCGACAGCCAGATGTTCGTGAGCGAGTTCCGCCTCGACGCCTACCCCATCACCGACGCCGACATCCTGCACCGCGGCCCCGACGCCTTCTCCGCCGCGCTCAACACCGTCAACGTCGGCAAGTTCAACCTCTGCACGGCCAGCATCGGCATCTGCGAGCACTCGTTCTACGAGGCGATCACCCACGCCCACAACCGGATCCTCTACGGCAACCCGGTCACGAACTTCCCGCACGTGCGCCAGAACTTCGTCGACGCCTACGCGCGCCTCACCGCGATGAAGCTCTTTGCGGACCGCAGCGTCGACTACTTCCGCAGCGCCGGCGAGAACGACCGCCGCTACCTCCTCTTCAACCCCATCACCAAGATGAAGGTGACGAGCGAGGGCGAGAACGTCATCGACCTGCTCTGGGACGTCATCGCCGCCAAGGGTTTCGAGAAGGACACCTACTTCACCCGCGCCACGGCCGACATCCGCGCGCTGCCCAAGCTCGAAGGCACCGTGCACGTGAACCTGGCCCTGGTGCTCAAGTTCATGCCGAACTACCTGTTCAACCCCAAGGCCTACGACGAGGTCCCGACGCGCCACGACGCGACGGACGACGACTTCTTCTGGCACCAGGGCCCCGCACGCGGTCTCGGCAAGATCCAGTTCCACGACTGGGAGCCGATCTACACCGAGCACGCCCACCTGCCCAACGTGGCGCTGTTCCACGAGCAGGCCCGGGCCATCAAGACGCTGCTGACCACGGCGGCGCCGGACGAGGCCCAGCAGAAGGACCTCGACTTCCTGCTCAACCTCGGCCACCTCTTCACCCTGGTCGTCTACGGCCAGCTGGTCCTGGAGCAGGCGAAGATCACGAAGACCGACCAGCACGTGCTCGACCAGATCTTCGACGTCCTGGTCCGCGACTTCGCCGGCTACGCGACCGCCCTGCACGGCAAGGCCAGCAGCACCGAGGCCCAGCAGCAGTGGGCCGTCACGCAGATCCGCAAGCCGCACGTCGACCAGGCTCGCTTCGACGCCGTCTGGCAGCAGGTGGAAGCGCTCTCCGGCCGCTACGAGATGCGTCCTTAGGACTGGTAGCGCTCCAACGCCGCGATCATGAGTTCGAGGCCGAACTCGAACTCGTGATCGTGGTCGTAGGTCCCCAGCTCGTCCATCACCCCGGCGGACAGCGGAAACGCCGACACGTCGACGTCCTCGTAGGGCGACAACGCGATCCCGCCCAACTCGGGCGACGTCGCGACCTCCCTCATCAGCGTGCCCAGCAGGTACGACACCATCGCCCGCATCATCCCGACGGCGATCTTGCCCCGGAACCCCGCGCGGTCGAAGTTCGTCAGCGCCGCCTCGATCGTCCGGAACCCCGCCTCGCTGCTCAGACGTCGCGTCGCCAGCATCACGAACGCGCGGGGGTGCCGGCGCGCCAGTTCCCGCACGGCACGGGCATGTGCCCGGAGGTGATCACGCCAGTCGTCGCTGTCGACGTGGTACGGCCGCGCCTCCGCCATGATCCGCTCGGCCGCGAGGTCCACCAGCACGGCCTTGTTCGGCACGTGGTTGTACAGCGACATCGTGCCCGCGCCCAGCTCAGCGGCGAGACGCCGCATCGAGACGGCCTCGACGCCCTCGCATTCGATCAACCGCACGGCCGCATCCACGATGCGGGCGCGGGTCAGCGGTTCACGTGGCGAGGACACTGGCGGAGACCATCCGACGTGGAGTAGCTTCCCTGCGACGTACGGCGTACGTAGGAGGGTCGGCCGGTATGACCGAGTCCAGGGCGCTCAGAGCGCTGCGTGAAGCGATCGTCTTGGAACACATGGAGTCGCAGAACGACCACGACTTCGACACCTCTCTGAACACGTTTCCGCACCCCCGCTACGAGATCATGGCGTCCGGCCAGGTCCTCGATGGCGTGGACGCGGTGCGCGCCTACTGGCAACGCACCCGCGCGGCGTTCCCCGACCAGCGCAACAAGGTCATCGACGTCCACCATGCCGACGACGCCGTGATCGTGGAGTTCGAACTGCAGGGCACGCACCTGGGAAGCCTCATCGGCGAAGAAGTTACCGGACGGTCGTTCAAGGTCAGGATGGTCGGTTTCTTCCTGTTCGACAAGGACGTCCTCGTCTGCCAGCGCGTCTACGGCGACACGGCGACGGTCATGGCCCAGCTGGGCATGCTCAAGGTCCCCGAAAAGTTCTAGAAGACGACACGAACCTCTCCGACGACCTGCCCGCCGCCGAGCACCGGCACGGACAGGGACTCCTTCGCGGGCGACACGTCGAACCCCATGGCGGCCAACGCCGTGAGCCCGATCGCCGTCGTGGCACGGGGATTGCCGTCGAGCACCTTCACCGCGACCGCGTGCCCGGTGGCGGTCGCCAGCACCAGCACACCTTCCGCACCGCCCTTGGCCACCACGCCCGGCAGTTGCTGCATGACCACGGTGTTCACATGCCCGGTCCCGCCGACGTACTCGGGGAATCCGCGCATGGCATCGGCGACAGGCGTGCGCACCAGCCCCTGCATCGCCCGCGCCAAGCCGTGCAACGACAACCCGTACACGGGCGCGCCACAGCCGTCGATCGCCGTGTGCACAACGGACTCTCCGGACAACTCCTCCACCGTCCGCATCACCAGCCGCTGCAACGGATGCGAAGGCTCCAGATAGGTCTGCGTCGGCCACCGCGCCGCCACGCACGCCGCGAGCATCGCCGCGTGCTTGCCCGAACAGTTCATCCGCACCCGGGAAGGTTCCGACACCCGTTGGCGCGTCTCCTCGTCCTCGGGCCAGGACGGCGGGCAGCGCAGCAACCCGACCGGCAACCCGCCGAGCAGCTCCATCACCAGCTCGACGTGCCGGTTCTCCCCCGTGTGCGACCCCGCCGCGATCGCCAGCGCGGGCCCGGCCAAGGGCGCGCCGGCGGACAGGCACGCGAGCGCCTGGAACGGCTTCATGCACGACCGCGGCAGCACCGGGTCCTCCACCGGGCCGACGGAAACGCCCACGGCTCCGGACGGCAGCAGGCCGACGACGCTGCCGTGGTGCAGGCTCTCCACGAACCCCGACCGGGTCACCTCAGCGAGCAGTGCGGGCACGAGCAGCCTCCAGCCGGTGGGCCAGCCTGGACAGCGCCAGGTTGACCACGAGGTAGACGAACGCGACGACGATGAAGGTCTGGATCAGCAGACCGTTGTAGTTCGCGAGCACCCGCCCGTTGAACAACAACTCCGTGTAGGAAACGACATAACCCAGCGAGGTGTCCTTCAACAGACTGACGGCCTGGGTCACGAGCAACGGCGTCATGTGCCGCACGGCCTGTGGCAGCACCACGAACCGCGTCACCACACCGTCCGGCATGCCCAGCGACAACCCCGCCTCGCGCTGGCCGGGATCGACCGCCGAGACGCCCGCCCGGAAGATCACCGCGTAGGACGCCGCGTGCGACAACGCGAGCGGCACCACGAGCTTCCAGAACAGCGGCAGGTTCACCCCGAACGACGGCAGCACGAACAGCATCACGTACACGAGCAGCAGCACCGGAACCGTGCGCATGACCTCGGCATAGGCGCGAGTGAACCGGTTGGGCCGCAACGCGAGCAGCAACCCGCCCGCCATCGCCAGCACACCCGTCGCACACGCCGCCACCACCGTCGACCACAGGCCTTCAAGCAGATAACGCCACACCGGCCAGGTCAGATACGGCCTCCACCGAACCGGCTCCAGCTGCCCACCGGCCGCGAACTGGCGCAACCCCAGCGCGACTAGCCCGAGGAGCACCAGCCCGGACACCACGGAGACCCAGAAGACCCGGCGGCGGAACCGGGGGCCAGGAGCGTCGAACATCAGGCCAGCCGCCGTTCCAGCACGCGTGCCCCGAACCCGATCCCGGCGGCCATCACCAGATAACAGAGTCCGACGCCGGTGAACACCAGCAACGGCTGCGCGAGCTCCAGGTTGATCCGTTGCGCCGCACGGGTCATGTCCACTACTCCGACCACACCGGCGAGTGCGGTCGCCATCGTCAACGCGATCGCGATGTTCGCCAACGGCTGCACGACGTTCTTCAGGGCCTGCGGCAGGATCACGTGCCGCAACGACTGCCGCAGCGACAGCCCCAGCGCCCGCGCGGCCTCGCCCTGACCGGACGCCACCGAGTTCACGCCCGACCGCAGCGCCTCCGCCACGAAAGCCGCCTCGTACAGCGCGATCGCCGTGAAAGCCGTCCAGAACAACGGCATCGTCACGCCCACCTCCGGCAACCCGAACACGAACAGCACCAGCCAGGCGAGCAGCGGGACGTTCCGCCACACCTCGACGTAGACCGCGCCGGCCCCTCGCAACAGCGGTACCGGCACGATCCTCATGACAGCGACCAGCAGCCCGGCGAGCAACGCGCCGGCGAACGACAGCAGGGTCAGGGCGACGGTGTTCAGAAAGCCTTCGAGGACCAGGCTCATGAGGCGATCGCGGGTGGCGCCGGCGCGTCGCCGGTGACCACGGTGCCGATCGTCTGCTTCCAGACCTCCTGCCACAGCCCCGACCTGCCGAGCTCACGCAGCCAGTCGTCCACGAACTTCGTGAACTCGGCGTCCCCATGCTTGATGCCGATGCCGTACGGATCCTCGGTGAACGGCTCACCGACGAGCTGCAGTTCGCTGTCCTTGGACGCGCCGGCGACCAGGATCGCCTGGTCCTGCACGTAAGCCTCGCCGCGGCCCTGCTTCAACGCCGTCAGGCACTCGGGATCGGAGCCGAACTCGACGATCTTCGCGGTGGGCGCCACGTCCTGGACGGCCTTCACCCCAGGGGTGTTCGCGCCGACGATGACGGTCCTACCAGCCAGATCAGCGGGTCCGGAGATGCCGGACGTGCCCCTGCGCACCGCGATCGACTGCCCCGACCGGTAGTACGGGCCGGCGAACGACACGCGCTCCTCGCGCGCGGGCGTGATCGTGTAGGTCTGGATGATCACGTCGACGGTACCGTTGGCCAGCAACGGTTCGCGCGTCTCCGACGTCGCGGAGAGCAGCTCCGTCGAGGGCTTGCCGACGATGTAGTGCGCGAGCAGCTTGCCCAGGTAGGCGTCGAAGCCGGTGAGCTCGCCGCTGATCGGGTCGAGCTGGGACAGCAGCGGGGCGTCCTGGGAGCCGCCGATCAGCAGCTCGCCGCGCTTCCTGATGCGGTCTACGGCCGAGCCAGGCGTCACCTGACCTGTGTAAACGGGCGCCTTGGCCAGCAGGGCGTCGATCTTGCCACCGCCGGGCACCGCATCCGAGCCGCCGGAACACCCGGCCACGAAGAGCAACAGAGCAACTACGAACAGTCTCCCCATGCCGCGACGCTACTGAGCGCGATGAATCGGGCACAAGATACGACAAAGCCGCTTGTCCGATAGTGGACAGGCGGCTTGTCTTGAATCTAGAGCTGACTGGTCAGACTCAGACGGCGCGAACGCCCTGGGCCTGCGGGCCCTTCTGGCCCTGACCGATCTCGAACTCGACCCGCTGGTTCTCGTCGAGGGACTTGTAGCCGTTCCCCTGGATCTCCGAGTAGTGCACGAACACGTCGGCGCCACCGTTGTCGGGGGAGATGAAGCCGAAGCCCTTCTCCGCGTTGAACCACTTGACGGTGCCCTGTACTGCCATCTTGCTACTTCTCCTCTAACAGGTGCCGGATCGCGCTCGCGACCACCGGGTCAAGTCACAGCGGCGTCTTCTCCGGAACCTGGAGAACCCGCTCACTCGCAACCTCGTTCCGCGAGCGGGGTGATCCACGAACACGAAACGTACGACCGAAGACAGTCAACCACGGGTCCCCGCCCTCAGTCGAGCCATCGATTTCGCTGCTACCGTGAGATGCCAGGTGAGTTCGCGGAGGTGCTCGTGTCGGAGCTGACGGCGATGTCGATCAAGGTCACCGTCGCACCCCAGATCGCCGGCGGACTCGCCGCACTGGCCGGAGAACACCTGCGCGACACACCGGCCGAAGCCGCCCCGAAGGGCCGCGACAAGGGCCGTACGACGATCTCCAACAAGCTGGTCGGGGACGTCCACGGCACCGTGTTCCAGATCGGCACCGTGAAGAACATGAACATGCCCGAAGGCCGGTAACCTGGAAGGTCGTTGACCCAGGGGGCCGCGGCTTGACCGGCAGCGAACGACTGCTCTTCTTCTTCATCGGTTTGGTGACCACATTCGTGTTCATCCGCATCAGCGTGCGCATGATCAGGGCGAAGGTCCGCTGGTGGCCGGGAAACATCGTGCACGGCAACACGCACGTGCATCACGTCGTGTTCGGCACCGTGCTGCTGCTCCTGTCCAGCGTCGCGGGCCTTGTCATCCCCGACGACCTGCACGGCGCCAGGCTGGCCGCGGCGGCCGGTCTCGGGGTCGGTGCGGCGCTGGTGCTGGACGAGTTCGCGCTGATCCTGCACCTGAGGGACGTGTACTGGATGAAGGCGGGCCGGCTGTCCGTGGACGCGGTGTTCCTCGCCGTCGGCCTCACCGGGACGTTCCTGCTCGGCGCACGCCCGTTCGGCTACGACGAGGTGCTGCAGCTCAACCCCGAGACGACGCCGGCGTCCACGTTCACGCTCCGGCTGATCATCATCTCGGTGAACCTGTGCTTCGCGATCGTGGCGCTGCTCAAGGGCAAGATCTGGACCGGCCTGCTCGGCCTGCTCGTGCCGGTGGTGCCCGCGGTGGGCGCGGTGCGGCTGGCCCGGCCGGGGTCACCGTGGGCGCGCTGGCGCTATCCGGAGGGCTCGCGCAAGCTGGCCCGCGCGTACCGCCGGGAGGCCAGGATCCGGCAGCCGATCATCAAGGCGAAGATCGCCGTTCAGGAGTTCATCTCGGGACGTCACGACCTGCCTGATCAAGACAGGCCGTGACGGGTCTCTGGCGCCGGTCGCGGCACTAGGCCTGTATCGAAGTCTGGTTCGATGAGAGTCGCGCTTGAGGTGGTTCCTGGCGGCCTCGGGCCCGGCTATCGCGGATCAGACTTCGATACAGGCCCTAGCCTCCGACGATGTCCTGCTGGGCGCAGACCTGGGCGAGCCCGCCGGCGCACAACTCCGCCGGCTTGACAATGCCCTCCGTGACCAGCGTCCGGACGGAGTCCTTCTTGATCAGCGTCGCGCCGAGCAGCACCGACTTGATGTCGCGTCGCGAAACGGGATCCCGCAGGTTGCCGGTGGCGAGGTCATCGGCACCCTCCAGGTCCCCGCGGGCGATGGCGATCGCCAGCCTGGCGGCGGCCTCGGCCTCGTCGCGCACCGGCTTGTAGACGGTGACGCACTGGTCGCCGCCCAGCACGGCCCGCAGACCGTCCACAGTGGCGTCCTGACCGGTGACCGGGACCCGCAGGTTCTTCTTCTTGAGCACGGCGATGACCGCGCCGGCCAGGCCGTCGTTGGCCGCGACCACGCCGTCGACCTTGCCGCCGTTCTCGTTCAGGATCTGCTCGAACAGCTGACCGCCGAGGTCGTTGTTCCAGTCGGCGACCGGCTGCGACTTCACGAGCCTGAGCGCGCCGCTGTCGTACTTCGAGGACAGCCGCGACTTCTGGCCCTGGGTGAAGAGGGTCGCGTTGTGGTCGGTCGGAGCGCCCTGGATCTCGATGATCTGGCCGCCCGGCTTGTCGCCGAGGCAGGCCAGCAGGCCGTCCGCCTGCAACTGGCCGACGTTCACGCTGTCGAAGCCCACGTGGTACTCCGCCGTGCCGCCGAGCGTGACCCGGTCGTAGTCGATGACCGGGATGTTCGCGGCCTTCGCCTTCTTGTGGACCGCGAGACCGCCGGCCGCCGACAACGGCGTGATCATCAGGACCTTCACCTTGCGGCGGATCATCTCGTCGGCGATCTGCGCGAACTTCGCCTCGTCGCCCTCGGCGTTCTCCATGAACGGTTCGATGTCCGCGTAGTTGAACGCCTGTGTGAGCAGAGGACGATCCTGCTCTTCCCAACGCGTGGATGTCGTTCGGTCGGGAAGGATTACCCCGACGATTGGTTTGGGGCCACGCGTAGGCAGCGTCGGAGACCCCTGACCTGCGTCACCACAGGCGGAGAGGAGAAAGAGCAGGCACGCCGACGATGCCATTACCCGTCTTCGCATAATCGCGAAGTTCATCCCTTGAATCTTGTTAAGTCAAGATTTCTTCTTATAACATCACGCTCCGCTTCCGATCGGCTACAGTTCGATTCCGTACGAAAGGCGCTGATGCGCAGCGAATTTTCGTGTCAGTGTGTCCAACTTGGGCGGCGATCGGGGGCCGCGCTGTGTTGTTGGATCCAGCCCTGACCGGGTGTGAGGAGACAGCTAGGTGAGAACGCGCAGAACCGTGATGGCGGTGGCGGCAACGGTGTCGCTGATCGCAGCGGGCACTTCGGCGGCGGGGGCCGCGCCGGCCACCACAGGGCCGACCACGGAGTACACCGTCCTTCTGGAAGAACCCGGAAACCGCGACTTCGCGATCGACGCCGTGGAAGCGGCGGGCGGCGAGGTCGTGCGGAGCAACGACGCCGTCGGCCTGCTGACGGTCAAGGCGCCCGCGAACGGCTTCGCGGAGAAGGTTTCCGCTTCGAGCGCGATCGTCGGTGCCGCTCGGACCAAGCCGATCGGGCACGCACCCGCGGCGAAGGCCGAGAAGGTCAAGCGGGACAACGTCGAGAAGGAGAACAAGGGCGAGAAGCCGAACAAGGCTCCCGCCCAGCAGGGAACGACGGCCGGCATGGACCCGCTCGACGGGGACCTGTGGGGCCTGAACCTCGTTCGTTCCAACATCGCGCGGGCCAAGCAGGCCGGCGACAAGCGCGTGTACGTCGGTGTTCTCGACACCGGTGTGGACGGTTCCCACCCGGACATCGCGCCGAACTTCAACAACGAACTGTCGCGCAACTTCACGGTCGACATCCCCAACGACTCCGACGGTGGCGTCTTCGACGGCCCGTGTGAGTTCCGCGGTTGTGTCGACCCGGCGAACTGGGACGACGGCGGCCACGGCACGCACGTCGCCGGCACCATCGGCGCCGCTGCCAACGGTTTCGGCATCTCCGGTGTCGCACCGGGTGTGTCGCTGGTCAACATCCGCGGCGGCCAGGACGCGGGCTCGTTCTTCCTGCAGCCCGTCGTCGACGCCATCACCTACGGCGCCGACATCGGCCTGGACGTCATCAACATGTCGTTCTACGTCGACCCCTGGTACATGAACTGCGCCAACGACCCCACGGCCTCGGTCGAGGAGCAGCTGGAGCAGCGCACGATCATCGCGACCGTGCAGCGCGCGTTGAACTACGCGCACCGCAAGGGCGTCACGCTGATCGGTGCCGGTGGCAACAATCACGAGGACCTGGGCAAGCCGCGCCAGGACACCGTGAGCCCGAACTACCCGCCGGGCCACAACCGCCCGCGTCCGGTCGACAACGCGACGTGCCTGAACCTCCCGACCGAGGGCAACCACGTCATCTCGGTGTCGTCTCTCGGCCCGTCGACGAACAAGGCCGACTACTCGAACTACGGCGTTGAGCAGACGGCGCTCTCGGCTCCCGGTGGTTACTTCCGCGACGGCCTCGGCACGCCGTGGTACCGCACCAACGAGAACCTGATCCTGTCGACCTACCCGCGCAACGTCGCTCTCGCCGAAGGCGCGATCGACGAGGCCGGCAACATCACCGAGGCCGGTCTGGCCGCGGGTGTGAAGAAGGCCGTGCAGGGCGACAAGGTCGGCTACTACCAGTACCTGCAGGGCACCTCGATGGCCGCCCCGCACGCCGCTGGTGTCGCCGCGCTGATCGTCAGCCAGTACGGCAAGAAGGACAAGAAGAACCCCGGCCTGACCCTCTCGCCCGACAAGGTCGAGAAGGTGCTCTACAAGACCGCGACGCAGCGCGCCTGCCCGAACCCGCGCACCGTGTCGTACGTCAACGTGGGCCGCTCGCCGGAGTTCGACGCCACCTGTGAAGGTGACGCGAAGTTCAACGGCTTCTACGGTCACGGCATCGTGGACGCCTACGGTGCTGTCACCCGCGGTGGTCAGTTCCTGTAAGTCCTTGTAGGACGACAAAAGGCCCCGGTCGGCTTGACCGGGGCCTTTTGCGTGCGACGAAAGTGGACTCTCCCCGCCACCTTCGTCTGAAAGATCCGCCCTGCCTTGACCGTGCCGTAGCGGCATGGTTTCAACTGAGTCGGGTCAGGGCCGAACGGAGGGAAACGTCGTGGGGTGGAGCACCAGCCAGCTGGCCGATCTCGCCGGCACGACGTTGCGCACGATCCGGCACTACCACGACGTGGGCCTGCTCGCCGAGCCGGAACGCCGCGCCAACGGCTACAAGAGCTACGGCGTGCCCCATCTCGTGCGGGTGATGAGGATCAAGCGTCTCACCGATCTCGGCCTGTCGCTCACGCAGATCGCGGACCTCGGTGACGGGGACGAACATCCCGGTGAGGCGTTGCGTGAACTCGACGCCGAACTGGCCGCGACGATCGAACGGCTGCAACGGATCCGGGCCGAACTGGCGGTGATCCTGCGCCAGGAGGCGCCGACCGACCTGCCGGCCGACGTCGCGGCGATGATCTCGGAGGCGAACCTGTCACCGCAGGACCGTTCGTTCACCGTCGTGCTGGCGCAGCTGCTCTCGCCGGAGACGCTGACCAGGTACGCCGAGACGCTGAAGGGCTACTCGAAGGATCCGGCGGTCGTCGAGTTCGACACGCTGCCGGAGGACGCCGACGAGCAGACTCGGCAGAGCCTGGCCGAACGCATGCGCGCGATGCCGTACATGGCCGAGATGCGTGCCGCGTTCCCGGACGCGGCTGGTCTGTACAGCGACGCACCGCGCGGTGTGGAGCACGCGAAGCGGACGGTCATCAAGGTCATGGTCGAGCTCTACAACAAGGCCCAGCTGGACGTTCTCGTCCGCATGAGCGGCTGACATTCCATTGGTTTCGGCGCGCCGAGGGGGCGCGTCGTCGGGGAGGATTTGCTAATGCGAAAATCGTTGTCTCTGGCTGCGGTCGTGACCGCCGCCGCAGCGCTGGTGGCGGTACCGGGGGTGTCGTCCGCCGCACCTCCCGTGAAGCAGGTGCAGTGGGTCGCGTGTCCCGCTGACGTGGCGCTTCCCGGACTGGAGTGCGGAAAGCTCCAGGTGCCGCTCGACTACCGCGAGCCGCAGGGCCGCCAGACCGAGGTCATGATCACCCGGCTGGCCAGCAAGAGCCCTGAGAAGCGCAAGGGCATCCTGCTGACCAACCCCGGCGGGCCGAGCGAGGGCCTGACGTTCCCGTTCATCCTGAAGGCACTGGGAATGCCGCAGAGCGTGCTGGACGCGTACGACATCATCGGCATGGATCCGCGCGGCCTCGGTTACAGCTCGCCGACGACGTGCGACCTCACGGAAGAACAGATGGCCGCGGGCAGCGTGCCGCCGTACGCCGTGAAGCCGTCTGACGTGCGCAAGCGCGCCGACGAGACGAAGAAGATCGCAGAGCAGTGCCTGAAGTCGTCGACCGCGGACACGTTGCCCTACAACACGACCAGGAACATCGCCCACGACCTGGACAGCGTTCGCGCCGCACTGGGTGAGAAGAAGGCTTCGTTCCTCGGTTACTCGTACGGCACCTACCTGGGTTCGGTCTACGCCACGCTGTTCCCGAAGACCAGCGACCGCGTCGTGATCGACAGCAGCCTCCCCGCGAGCGGCTGGGACGTCGAGGGCGGGCGGCTGATGGCCCGTGGCGTGGAGGACACGTTCCCGGACTTCGCGAAGTGGGCGGCGGCGCACCCCGAGTACGGCCTGGGCGCCACGCCGCAACAGGTGCGCGCCAAGTACTTCGACCTGGCCGCACGACTGGACGAGAAGCCGTCTGTCGAGGGCATCAACGGCCAGATGTTCCGCATGGGCACGTTCGCGGGCCTGTACAGCACGACTGACGAGTCGTTCGCGAAGCTCGCCGCCTCCTGGAAGGCGTTCGACACCGGCCAGCCGCAGCCGCCGCAGGAGTTCCCGGAGGTCCCGCGCATCCAGGCCCTGCTCGCGGGCCGCCTGAACGTGATCTGCGGCGACTCGGAATGGCCTTCGACGGTCCGCGCCTACGAGCGCAACGTCGCCGTGGACCGCATCCGCTACCCGATGTTCGGCGCGGCCGCCGCGAACATCCAGCCGTGCGCGTTCTGGCCGAAGCCGGTGGAGAAGCAGGTGCGGCTGTCCGACCGCGGACCGCGCAACATCCTCATGGTGCAGAACGAGCGCGACCCCGCCACGCCACTCGCCGGCGCCCACTCGACGCGGCGCGCGTTCGGTGACCGGGCCGCGATGATCACCGTCGACCAGGGCGGGCACGGCGCCTACCTGATCGGCAGGAACAAGTGCGCCAACGACAAGGTGACCGAGTACCTGCTCGGCGGGCAGCGTCCGGCACACGACCTCAAGTGCGCGGCTGAGACCGGCTGACCGAAACGGCGTCTGCAAGTACTACCGGCCAACAGGCCGGCGGTACTTGCAGACGCCCGTTCGTCCTACAGCTGGGTCCAGTCCAGCACCGGAGCCGCGAAGTCCCGGATCGAAGCCAGCAGCCCAAGCCGTGCGGCCTTCACCTTCTCGTCCTCGGCCATCACGAGCACCTCGTCGAAGAACGTGTTGATCGGCGCGGTCAGCCCTTCAGCGGCACTGAAGAACGCCGCCAGCCCGACGACATCCCGCGACACCCCGTCGAACGCCTTGTGCAGCGCCACCTCGGCGGGCTCCGACAACACCGAGGCGTCGTACGAGCCCTCGACAGCCGCGGGCACGATCCGCCGCACCCGCTGCAACGCCGCAGCCAGCGCGTCGAAGGACTCGTTGCCCGCCAACGACTCCAGCTGGGTCAGCGTCTCGTCGGCCAGCACCGGTGAGTCGGCCAGCGGGAGCACCGCCTGCACGAACCGGTGCTCGTGCCCGCCGTCGAGCAACGCCTGCTCGTACCGGCGCACCGCGAACTCGCGTGCGGTCTCCAGAGCCTCCGCGGAAACCTCGAGTCCTTCAGCGGCAAGGGAAAGCGCCACCGGCAGCGTGATCGCGCGCAGGTCCGGGAACGCCCGCAGCACGGTCACCGCGCCGAGAGCCGCGCGGCGCAGGCCGAACGGGTCGGACGAACCGGTCGGCTGCGCGCCGATGCCGAACAGGCCCGCCAGCAGGTCGAAACGGTCTGCCAGCGACAGCAACGCGCCCGGCACCGAGGACGGCAGTGCGTCGCCGGCCGAGCGCGGGAGTTCCATCTCCCACAACGCCAGAGCGACCTCGGACGTCTCGCCTGCGCGTGCCGCGTACTCGCGCGCCATCACGCCGGCCAGCGACGACAGCTCGATCACCATCTGCGAGCCGAGGTCGAACTTGGCCAGCGCACCCGCGCGGTCCAACGTCTCACGGTCGACGTCGACGACAGAAGCGAACCGGCCCGCGAGCGAAGCGATCCGCGCGGCACGGTCGGCCATCGAGCCGAGCTTGTCCGCGAACGTCAGCTTCGCGAGACCGGACTTCATCTCGTCCAGCGGCGTCTTGAGGTCCGCCCGCCAGAAGAACGCCGCGTCCTCGTAGCGCGCACGCAGCACGGCCTCGTTGCCCGCCCGCACCAGGTCCGCGTCCACGGCACCGTTCGCCACGGCCACGAAGTGCGGCAGCAGGGTCCCGTCGGCCGACCGCACCGGCAGGTAACGCTGGTGCTTGCGCATCACGGTGGTGAGGATCTGCCCCGGCAGTTCCAGGTACCGCTCCTCGAACGAGCCGAGGATCGGCGTCGGCCACTCGACGAGGTTCGTCACCTCGTCCAGCAGGCCGTCGACCTCGACGACACCGCCGACCGACGCCGCCAGCTCCTGCGCGGCGGCGACGATCGAGGCGGAACGCACCGACGAGTCGGCCTGAATTCCGTGCGACTGCAGGAACTCCAGGTAACCGTCCGCTTTGGACACTTCGACGACCGGTGCGTCGGCCGTCCGGTGCACGCGCGTCGAGGTACCCGAGGCGAGCGACGACACCGCGACCGGCACCGGGGTCTGCCCCAGCAACGCGAGCAGCCAGCGGATCGGCCTGGTGAACGACAGCTTCGGGTCGTTCCACTTCATGTTCTTCTCGGCCCGCAGGTCCGACACGACCTCGGCCAGCAGCCCGCTGAGCACCTCGACGGCGCCACGGCCGGCATCGGACTTGGTCAGCGCCACGAACTCGACGCCGTTCTCGGCCACCCGCCCCAGAGCCGACACCTCGACGCCCTGGCCGCGCGCGAAGCCCTGCACGGCCTTCGTCGGGTTGCCGTCGCCGTCGAAGGCAGCGGAAACGCGAGGACCGCGCACAGTGCGTTCGGCGTCCGGCTCACGCGGGGAGACCGCGGGCACCAGCACGACGATCCGGCGCGGCGTGCCGTGCACGGTCACCTCGCCGCAGGACAACCGGGTCGCTGCCAGCTTCGAGGTCACCGCGGCGCGCACCGCGTCGACGGTCCGGATCACCTCGTGCGGCGGCAGTTCCTCGGTGCCGATCTCGAACAGCAGCGTGGCCGGCGCGACGACGTCCGCGAAGGACGAGGGCTTCTCGACGGCGGCCGGGAGCTCGGCCACACCGAGAGGGTGCCCGAGCTCGGACCGGCGCTCGGCCCACAGCGCGGCGACCTCACGGGCCAGTCCGCGCATCCGGCCGAACGCACGGGCGCGCTCGGTCGTGGAGATCGAGCCCCGCGCGTCCAGCACGTTGAAGATGTGCGAGCACTTCAGCACGAAGCTGTGCGCCGGAACGGGCAGGCGGGCGTCGAGCATGCGCCGGGCCTCGGCCGCGAACTCCTCGAAGAGGCGCTTGTTCGCCTCCACGTCCGCGTCGTCGAGGTAGTAGCGCGACATCTCGAACTCGGCCTGGCCGAACGCCTCGCCGTAGGAGATGCCGGGCGCGTAGGCGATCTTCTTGAAGTGGTCGACGCCCTGCAGCGCCATCATGATCCGCTCGATGCCGTAGGTGATCTCCACCGACACCGGGTCCAGCGTCATGCCGCCGGCCTGCTGGAAGTAGGTGAACTGGGTGATCTCGAGGCCGTCGAGCCAGACCTCCCAGCCGAGGCCCCAGGCACCCAGGGCGGGCGAGGCCCAGTTGTCCTCCACGAACCGGACGTCGTGCCCGCGCACGTCGATGCCCAGCGCCTCCAGCGAACCGAGGTAGAGCTCCTGCGGGTCGCCCGGGTCGGGCTTGAGGATCACCTGGAACTGGGTGTGCGTCTGCAGCCGGTTCGGGTTCTCGCCGTAGCGGGCGTCGTCGGGCCGCACGGACGGCTCCACGTAGGCGACGCGCCACGGCTCGGGGCCCAGCACGCGCAGCACGGTGGCCGGGTTCAGCGTTCCCGCCCCGACCTCGGTGTTGAACGGCTGCACCACGATGCAGCCTCGGTCGGTCCAGTACTTGGTCAGCGCGAGCAGCGCGTCCTGCATCGTCAACACGGCGACGAGTCTACGAAACAGATAAAACCGCTGGTCAAGGGGCCTCGATCGGGTGGTCTTCGCCACTGTGTCACCCTGTGCACAACCGAGTGGCGGCCCCGCACGTCTACTTGGTGTACCCGAATGTGCTGAAAGGAGTGGGTGTGGACAACCGGCCGCCGCGGCCGGGAGACCCGAACGGGAATCCCAGGCGACCTTCCGCCACCCCGCGCCCCCAGACGGGCCAGCCCCGCCGCCCGCAGGTGCCACCACGTGCGGCCGAGCCTCCACGCAGGCAGCCCGGCGGTGCCGAACCCCCACGCCGGGAGCCTCCGAAGCGCGCCGAACCGCCGCGTCGTGAGCCGGCGAGCCGCGCCGAACCGCCGCGCCGCGAGACCCCGCGCAGGGAGTCGGCGAACCGCAGCGAACCACCGCGCCGCGCACCCGGCCGAGCCACGTCGTCCGCCCCGCGCCCGCGTCCGGTCATCGACCGTCCCACGGTCCGCACCACGCCCGCGAAGGCGGCCGCATCCGCGTCCCGGCCGAGGCCCAGGCCCGCACCGGCCCGCCGGCCGAGCAAGGCCGAGCGCGGCGCGTCCACCGGCGCCAAGATCTTCATCAGCATGCTGTCGGCGACGGTCCTGCTGGTCACCGGCATCGCGTGGCAGAACCTGACGGCGCTGACGGACGGCCTGACCAAGCAGGACCTGAACCTGGCCGACGCGGGTGAGAAGCCCGCCGACGGCGCGATCGACATCCTGCTGGTCGGCATGGACAGCCGCACCGACTCCAAGGGCAACCCGCTGCCGCCGCACATCCTCAACGAACTGCAGGCGGGCGGCGCCGACGACGGCGGCTTCAACACCGACACGCTGATCCTGCTGCACATCCCGAACGACAGCGGCAAGGCCTACGCCGTGTCGTTCCCGCGCGACTCCTACGTGAAGATCGCGGGCGGATTCGGGCGACACAAGATCAACTCCGCCTACGGTTTCGCCAAGAACAAGGCCGCCGAGAAGCTCCAGGGCAGCGGCAAGCCCGCGCCCGAGGTCGAGATGGAGTCGCGCAAGGCGGGCGCGAACAACCTCATCGAGACCATCCAGACCCTGACCGGCGCGACGATCGACCACTACGCCGAGGTCAACCTGGTCGGCTTCTACGACATCACCAAGGCCATCGGCGGCATCGACGTCTGCCTCAACACCAAGGTGCGCGACAGCTTCTCCGGCGCGAACTTCCCCGCGGGCCAGCAGACCATCGAGGGCAAGAACGCGCTCGCGTTCGTCCGCCAGCGCCACGGCCTGCCGATGGGCGACCTCGACCGTGTCGTGCGCCAGCAGGTCTTCATGGCGGGCCTCGCCAAGAAGATGCTGTCGGCGGGCGTGCTCGCCGACAGCACCAAGCGCAACGACATGATCAAGGCCGTCAGCGGCGCGATCGTGCTCGACGACGGCTGGGACATCACCAAGTTCGCCCTGCAGATGAAGGACATGACGGGCGGCAACATGACGTTCCAGACGATCCCGACGGGCAACCCCGACCTGCAGACGCCGGAGGACGGCTCGGCGGTCGAGGTGGTCGAGTCCGAGGTGCGGACGTTCGTCAAGAACCTCGGCAAGGGCCCGGCGTCGTCGAACCCGGCGGACCCGAAGTTCGACAAGGCCTCGGTGACCGTCGACGTCCGCAACGCCTCCGGCCAGGCCGGTCTCGCGGGCCAGGTGCTCCAGTCGCTCGTCGCGAAGGGCTTCACGGGCGGCCAGACCGGCAACGCCGACGCCATGTCGAAGTCGGTCGTCCGCTACGGCAAGGGTGGCGAGGCTGGCGCGAACGCGGTCCAGGAGACGCTCGGCGGCCTGAAGGTCGAAGAGGACGTGAACGTGCCGGCCGGCGCCGTCCGCGTCTTCCTCGGATCGGACTACGCGGGTCCCGGCGCGCGGGGTTTCACCGGTTCCGGAGTACTCGCCCTGGACGGTGCGCGTCAGCAACCGGCTGACCCCGCGGCCCCTCCGCCCATCTCCGCAGACGGTGTGCGCTGCGTAAACTGATACCCAGAGTAGATATGTATCCCCCATTCGGGGGGTTCTCCTAGCAAGTTGCGTAAGCGGCGAAGCACTGGCGCCTTCCATCACCGTGAGACCCGCTCACGGGGTGGAGGACCAGGGTGCAGACTGCGAACGGCCAAATCGACACAGTGGCGTACCAGCGCGTGCTCGGTGATGAGATCCGCAGCCTTCGCAAGCAGCGCGGATGGACCCGCAAGGAACTGAACAAGCGGCTGCAGACCGAGATCTCGCTGCAGACGCTGGCGACCTACGAGCTCGGCACCCGGCAGTGCTCCGTCGTGCGTCTCGTGGAGATCTGTCACGCCCTCGACGTTCCGGCACACGAAGTCCTCGCCCGCGTGCACGAACGCTTCTTCGGCGACACCCCCGCCGGGCATCTGACGCTGAGCCTCACCGGGATCGCCGCGACCGACAACCCCCGGATCCTGCCGCTCAAACGGTGGGCGGCCGGACGGCTGCACGCGCTGCCGTCAGGTGCCACGCCCGACGTGCACCTCGACCTGCCCGCACTGGAAAACATGGCGCAGCTGTGTCAGGTGCCGACGGTGGAGCTCATCCGGATCCTGCGTGGTCTCTCCCGGTGAAAAGCACAGGTGCCTCAGCCAGGCAACGCTCAAGAACATGACTCCAACATTTGCCAGGTGCCGATGGTGGAGCTCATCCGGATCCTGCGAGCACTGAGTCGCTAGTTGTACCGAACCCCGTTCACACCAACGCAACCACCGTCCGAAAGGGCCGAACAGCTTCGCCGGTAGCATCGCCGGGGTGAACGATTCCCCCGCCCGCCTCCCCCTGCGCACCGCAGCCGCCGTGAAACTGGGCAACCTGAGTTCCACGCTGTCCCAGAAGATGGGTCTCGGCGCCGGCGGCATGATCGGCGGCCGGGTCGCGCTGAAGCTCGACCCGCAGGCGCTGGGCCACCTCACCCAGGGCCGCAGGGTCGCCGTCGTGACGGGCACCAACGGCAAGACCACCAGCACGATGATGCTGGCGCGGGCCGTGGGCGCGCTCGGCGAGGTCGCCACGAACCACAGCGGCGCGAACATGCCCGACGGCCACGTCACGGCGCTTTCGAAGCAGCCGGACGCGCCGTACGCCGTGCTGGAGTGCGACGAGGCCTACTTCCCGGCCGTCGCGGGCGCCAGCAACCCGTCCGTCGCGGTGATCCTGAACCTTTCGCGCGACCAGCTCGACCGGGTCGGCGAGGTCCGCACCATCGAGCGGTCGCTGCGCGACGCCGTCGACAAGCTGCAGAACTGCACGATCATCGCGAACTGCGACGACGTGATGGTGACGAGCGCGGCTTGGAACGCCTCCAACGTCGTCTGGGTCGCCACCGGCACCGGCTGGCACCACGACTCGGCGAGCTGCCCGCGCTGCGGCAACCCGATCCGCTGGCAGGGCGAGCACTGGCACTGTACGGGCTGCGACCTCTCCCGCCCGCACCCGAACTGGATCACCGCCGACGAAGCGATGATCACGCCGGACCACCAGCAGCTCGAACTGCGCCTCACGCTGCCGGGCAAGTTCAACCAGGCCAACGCCGTCATGGCGGCCGCCGCCGCCCACGCGATGGGTGTCCCCGCCGACGAGGCGGTGCGCCGCCTGCGCGGTGTGTCCAACGTGAGCGGGCGCTACCGCACGATCCAGCGGGGTGGCCGCAGCGCGCGTCTGCTGCTCAGCAAGAACCCGGCGGGCTGGAGCGAGACCCTCACGGTCGTCAAGGAGGCCAACCACCCGGCCGTCCTGGTGATCAACGCCCAGGAGGCCGACGGCCGCGACCTGAGCTGGCTGTGGGACGTCCCGTTCGAGCGCCTCCAGGGCCGCACGGTCATCGCGTCCGGCGAACGGGCGACCGATCTCGCCGTCCGCCTGACCTATGCCGAGGTCCAGCACACGATCGTGCCCGACCCGCTGAAGGCCATCGACCAGATGCCGCAGGGGGCGGTCGAGGTCATCGCCAACTACACCGCGTTCCGCGACTTGAATGCCAGGGCTGCCGCTGATGAGTGAGTCGACAATCCAGATCGCGCTCGTGCTGCCGGATCTCCTCGGCACGTACGGCGACTTCGGCAATGCCGTGGTCCTCGAGAAGCGCATGACGTGGCGCGGTATCAAAGCCGAGATCGTGCCGATCAACTACGGCCAGCCGGTGCCGGACTCGTGCGACATCTACGTCGTCGGCGGAGGTGAGGACACCGCGCAGACGCTGGCGGTGAAGCACCTGCGCGAGCACCCCGGCCTGCAGCGCGCCGTCACGAAGAACGCCGTGGTGCTGGGCGTCTGCGCCGGCATCCAGATCTTCGGCGAGAGCTTCACCCGTGCCGACAACGTCACGCACCCCGGCATGGGCCTGATCGACTCGACCTCGCACGCCGGAGGCAGCCGCGCGATCGGTGAGGTCCTCGCCGAGCCGGCGAACGGCCTGTTCGAGGGCGTGCTGAGTGGGTTCGAGAACCACCAGGGCCGCACCGTGCTCGGCCCGGCCGCCCGGCCGCTCGCGCACGTCAAGGTCGGCACCGGCAACGACGGCAGCGTCGAGGGCGCCGTCCAGGGCAGGATCCTGTGCACCTACCTGCACGGCCCGGTGCTGCCGCGCAACCCGCAGATCGCGGACCTGCTGATCGAGTGGGCGACGGGTGTGAAGCCCGCGCCGCTGGACCTGCCCGCCGTCACCGCTATGCGAGCTGAGCGGGTGAAGGCAGCGAGCTGACCGGCAACAGCCGGTCCGCGACACCTGGCCAGATCACGGCCATCACGTAGTCGGTTGCGAGCGCGGGCCCCACCGAGGGCCTGCGCTCCATCCACACCGCGAGGCGTTCCGTCGCGCCGACGACGATCTCGGCGAACGCCTCCGCCTCCAGCGGGTCGATCTCCGGCGTGAACGACGCCAGCACGGCCCCGATCATGTCCGTCTGCTGCTGACGGATGCCTTCCACTTCCTCCTGCGCCGACGGGACCGCCACGGCCGCCTCCTGCCGCAACAGCGCCCACGACCTGCGGTGCTCGTCGATGAACTCGAAGAACGCCAGCAGGCCGAGCCGCAGGAACTCCTCGGGACTCGTCGCACCCGCGATCGCCGCCGCCGTCTTCTCGCGCAGCTCCGTGCGCGCACGGTGGATGCAGCCGATGAGCAGGCCTTCCTTCGAGCCGAAGTACTCGTAGAGCATCGGCTTCGAGACGCCCACGCGTTCGGCGATCTCGTCCATCGAGGTGGCGAGGTAGCCCTGCTCGGCGAAGATCTCCTCAGCGACGGTGAGCATCTGGGCCATGCGCTGGGCCTTGGGCATGCGGCGCCGAGGAGCTGTCACGAACTAGAGTCTACCGCTCGTAACTTACTTCGAGTAACCTACTGCGAAGTAGCCACCGCGAGCGGAGGGACTTCCCCATGCACCGAGAGACGAAAGTGCTCGTCATCGGCACCGGCTTCTCCGGCCTCGGTATGGCCATCGAGCTGAAGCGCCGCGGTGAGCGCGACTTCGTGGTGCTGGAGAAGGCCGCCGACCTCGGCGGCACCTGGCGGGACAACTCCTACCCGGGCTGCGCGTGCGACGTGCCGTCGCACATGTACTCGTTCTCGTTCGAGATGAACCCGAGGTGGTCGCGGATGTTCGCGCGCCAGGGCGAGATCTTCGACTACCTGCAGCGCGTCGCCGAGAAGTACCGGCTGCGGCCGCACATCCGCTTCGACACCAAGGTCTCCGGCGCGCAGTGGGACGACGAGGCCAAGCGCTGGCACGTCACGACCGAGCAGGGCGACACGTACACGGCGCAGGCCCTGGTCGCGGGCGTCGGCGCGTTGCACATCCCGAACGTCCCGGAACTGCCGGGCATCGAGAACTTCAGCGGCAAGGCGTTCCACTCGGCGCAGTGGGACCACGACTACGACCTGACGGGCAAACGCGTCGCCGTCATCGGTACGGGTGCGTCCGCGATCCAGTTCGTGCCGAAGATCGCCGGCCAGGTCGCGTCGATGAAGATCTTCCAGCGCACGCCGCCGTGGATCATGCCCAAGGCCGACCGCGCGATCAACGGCTGGGAGCAGAAGCTGTTCCGCGCCCTGCCCTTCACGCAACGGATCTACCGCAACTTCGTCTACTGGGTACGCGAGTCGTCCGCGCTGGGGTTCGCGATCAACCCGAAGATCATGCAGTTCGCGCAGGGCATCGCGTTGAAGCACATGAAGAAGCAGGTGCCGGACGCACAGCTGCGCAGGAAGCTGAAGCCCGACTACACCATGGGCTGCAAGCGCGTGCTGATCTCCAACGACTTCTACCCCACCCTCGGCTACCCGAACGTGGACCTGGTGACGGACAAGGTCTCCGAGGTGCGCGAGAAGTCCATCGTGGACAGTGCGGGCGTCGAGCACGAGGTCGACGTCATCATCTACGGCACCGGGTTCCACGTCGTCGACTCGTTCGACTACCTGGACATCCAGGGCAAGGGCGGCGTCGACCTCGCGAAGCAGTGGCGCCAGGAGGGCATCGAGACCTACTACGGCATCACGGTCTCGGGCTTCCCCAACCTGTTCTTCCTGCTGGGCCCCAACACCGGACTCGGGCACAACTCGGTCGTGTTCATGATCGAGTCGCAGATCCGGTACATCTCGCAGTGCCTCCAGCTCCTCGAAAAACACCGCGCAGCGGAGCTGGACGTGCGAGTGGAGGCCCAGCAGGAGTTCAACAAGGAGCTCCAGCAGAAGCTCACCAAGGGCGTGTGGACCCAGGGTGGCTGCAAGAGCTGGTACCTCGACGCGCAGGGCGTGAACCGCACCGTGTGGCCGGGATTCACCTGGCGGTACTGGATGCGGACCAAGCGCGTGCGCGCCGAGGACTACGTGCTCACGACGGCTGCACGATGACCTTGAGGGCGGTCCGCTCGTCCATCGCCTGGTAGCCCAGCGCGACGTCGTCGAGCGAGACCGTCCGGTCGAAGACGGGACCGGGGTCGATCCGCCCGGCGAGCACGTC
The DNA here is from genome assembly GCF_000719115.1 of Lentzea albidocapillata. Taxonomy (GTDB): domain Bacteria; phylum Actinomycetota; class Actinomycetes; order Mycobacteriales; family Pseudonocardiaceae; genus Lentzea; species Lentzea albidocapillata. Next base: position 74,253 of record NZ_JOEA01000015.1, read on the forward strand.
GGCCAGCAGCTCCGGCAGGTACGCGCGGACGGGCGCGACACCGCCGCCGATGGCGATGTTGCGGCCGAACAGCTTGCCCAGCGGCAGCCCCGGCATCTCGTGCGGCACACCGACGTAACCGATCCGGCCGCCGTCGCGCACGATGCCCATCGCGGTCTCCCACGACTGCTCGGTGCCGACGCACTCCAGCACCGCGGACGCGCCGAGCCCGCCGGTCATCTCCTTGATCCGCTCGATCGCGGCCTCACCGCGTTCGGAAACCTGGTCCGTGGCGCCGAAAAGCTTCGCGATCTTGGCTCGGTCCTCGTGGCGGCCCATCGCGATGATCCGCTCGGCGCCGAGCCGCTTGGCCGCGAGCACACCGCACAGGCCGACCGCGCCGTCACCGACGACCGCGACCGTCGCACCGGGACCGACACCCGCGCCCATGGCGGCGTGGTGACCGGTGCCCATGACGTCGCTCAGGCTCAGGAACGCGGGCAGCAACGCCGCCGGCGCGTCCGCGGGAACCCGGACCAGCGTGCCGTCGGCCTGCGGCACGCGCACGGCCTCGCCCTGCCCGCCGTCGCTGCCCTTGCTGCCCCAGAAACCGCCGCTGCGGCAGGACGTCTGCAGCCCGGCCTGGCAGTACGCGCACGTGCCGTCGCTCCACACGAACGGCGCGATGACGCGGTCGCCGACGTTGACGGAGTGGACCTCGCTGCCGACCTCCTCGACGATGCCGAGGAACTCGTGCCCGATCCGCTGCCCGCCCTCGCGCTTGGCCACGCCCCGGTACGCCCACAGGTCGCTGCCGCAGATGCACGCGAGCTCGACCCGGACGACGACGTCGGTGGCCTCCTGGACGGCCGCGTCCGGCACCTCCTCGACTCGGATGTCTCGGGTGCCGTAGATCGTCGTAGCCCGCACCGGGCGCCTCCCTTGCCTCGTTGCCCAACCGTTACATCGTCCTCCTGTCCCGGCGTTTCCGCCGAATCGAGACGCTGTGGAATTGCTCATGCTTAGTATCGGCAGGGTGATCACTGCCGAAGGTCTCGTACGGGCGCGCGGAATCCGTTACGCGACAGCTGACCGCTTCGCCGCGCCGTCCCCCGTCGCCTGGGACGGCGTGATCGACGACTCGCGGCGCGGCCCCGCCTGCCCGCAGCCCCCGTCGATGCTGGCGCCGATGGTCGGCAACTCGGTCGAGGGCCTCTCGTTCGACGAGCACTGCCAGGTGCTCTCGGTGACCGCTCCGGCCGGCGCGTCCGGTCTGCCGGTGATGGTCTGGTTCCACGGCGGCGCGTACGTGACCGGCAGCGGCGAGTCCACTAAGTACGAGACCGGACTGCTGGCCTCGGAAGGCGTCGTGGTCGTCAACGTCAGCTACCGCCTCGGCGTCTTCGGTTACCTGCGCGACAACCTCGGCCTGCTCGACCAGTTCGTCGCGCTGCGGTGGGTGCGGGACAACGTCGCGGCGTTCGGCGGCGATCCCGCGAACGTCACGGTCTTCGGGCAGTCCGCGGGCGGCGACTCGGTGTACGCGCTGATGCTCACCGACACGGAGGGCCTGTTCCACCGCGCGATCATGCAGAGCGCGCCGATGGGCACCCGCAGCCCGGAACGCGCGGAGATGACGGCGGCTCTGCGCGCGGCGATCACCGTCGACGCCTCCACCTCCGTGGAGGACGTGCTGGCGGCGCAGGTCGCGGCCGTCGCCGACGTCGGTCCGCGGTTCGGCCCGTCGGGCGGCATGCCGTTCGCACCGGAGGTCGGCGCCGACCTCGCCGCGGCCGCGTCACGCGTCGAACTGCTCGTCGGGCACACGGCCGACGACGGCAGCCCGTACGTGCCGAGCCGGGAGTACTGGGAGGCAGTGACCGAGCTGATCTTCGCCGGCGGTGCGCGTCAGCTGGCGCAGGACTGGACGGCGGCGGGCGGCAGGGTCGCCACCTACCTGTTCAGCTGGGCGCCTGCCGATGCCCCGCTGGGCTGCTGCCACTGCATGGAACTGCCGTTCCTGTTCGACCCGGAGGGCTGGCTCGGGGCGGGCATGCTCGCCGGGCAGGAACCGGATCCCGTGCTGGCCAAGACACTGCGGGGCGCCTGGACGACGTTCGCGCGAAGCGGGCTGGACGCGCTGCCGTCCCGCTCGCTCGAATTCGGCGGGTGACCGCCCGCGGGGCATTTCCGCCGGGGTGCAGCCCGTGCCGTTCCCGTTCCGCGGCGGCGGCTGGGGCGTGGAAGTGTCCTGCTTGGACTGTCCTGGCAGGACTTTCGGGTTATTCGTCGGCCGGGCGCCAACGCCAGCGCGGCGGCCGTGTATGACCCGGTTACACCGCCCCTCGTCGAGACCGGTCGTGATCTTCAGGCTTCCGACATGAATCCCACGAACCCTCCCCGGTCGCGGGCCGACGTGCCATCACAGGCCAATTCCGACGGAGATCACGTAAGCCCGACCGGTGCAACACGATGCAACAACCGGGTGCTGCTGACCCTGCGACTGGGGCAGAACGCCTAGGATGTGCCGCCAAAGGGGCGGGGAGGACACGCATCAGCCGTGCCCTTGTACGAGGAGGTGGCATGGCTGTGTCGACAGCGGCGTTCAACGAGGGCAGGGTCCCCCAGCGGGGCCGTCCTCGCGACGCCAGCAGGGACGACGCCTTACGTCAGGCAGCGCTCGAGGTGATGGCCGAGGTCGGGTACCGGGCACTCACCATGGACGCGGTGGCGGCCCGTGCGCGAGCGGGCAAGGCAACGATCTACCGGCGGTGGGAGTCGAAGCTCGATCTCGTGATCGACACGTGCACCCAGCTCGCCACGCAGAACCTCGCGGCACCGGACACCGGCTCGCTGGCCGGAGACCTGCGCGAGTTCCTCTCGTCGTTCGCCGCGTTCCTCTCAGGACCGATCGGCAAGGCCGCTCAGGCGCTCGTGGGCGAGCTACCGCACGAGCCCGAGCTGGCGGCGGCGTTCCGGGAGACGTTCCTGATCTCGCAGCGCGACGTGCTGCGCGGCATCCTGGACCGGGCCGCCGAACGGGGCGAGCTCAAGGCCGACGCACCGCGCGGCATGGCGGTCGAGATCGCGGGCGCCGCCCTGATCTACCGGCTGATGCTGACCGGGGACCCGCTCGACGAGCCGTTCGTGGAGAAGGTCGTCGAGCAGGTACTCCTGCCGTTGGTGCGGGTTTCCTAGCGGAAGAGCTTGCGGACCAGCGCGAAGCCGACCACGGCGCCGACCGCGATCAGGGTGTACTTCACCTTGGGCTGGCTCAGCACGTCGAGCACGGACGACTTGCCCTGCTCGACGAGCTTCTGCGGGCTGGCGCGCTCGCTGAGCTCGTCCAGGGTGGCGGCCAGCGCGGTACGAGCCTGTTCGATCTCGCGCTGGATGGTGTCGGGATCGCGAGCCACATGTCCTCCTAGCAGCAGTTCTGCCCGCAACCGTAGTGGACGGTCAGGAGTGCGGCTTCGCGCGACCCGGGAGAGCGTGTACATGCAGTGCCTATAGGCTTCCACTTGAGGGGTCGTAGCCCAATTGGCAGAGGCACTGGGTTTAGGTCCCAGCCAGTGGGGGTTCGAGTCCCCCCGACCTCACCATCTTCTGGCGAACTGTGCTCACGGAGCACGTTCGCCCAGGTCAGATCGCGTGTCCTGCGGGGGCACCCCGCACCCCGGGTCAGGGCTTTTCATTTGGTTCGCCGCAGGGGCCGGCCCGCGGCGGACCACCTTCGGATTAGCCGCTGAAGTACCGCGAACTCTCCCGCGCACCTCCCCGGCGAACTGTTCCGCGAGCCGTTCCCTGCCGTAGAGCCGGACCGACTCCAGCTGCTCGAACCGGCCGGCCCCGGTGAACGTGAGCAGCGACTTGGCCACGAGCGCGGACAGCACCACCAGCACCCGGTCCGAGGGCAGGTCGCAGGCCTGGACGGCGCCGTCGAGCCCGAAGCCGCCGGGCCCCTGCGAGATGCACCGGAACACGTGCTGCTCGTCGGCGCTCAGGTGGTCGTAGCTCCACCCGATCGCGGCGCGCAGGCTCCGGTGGCGTTCCGCGGCGGTGCGGTTGCCCCGGTTGAGCAGCTCCAGGCGGTCGTCCAGCCGCGCCAGGACCTCCTTGACGGGCAACAGGGTCACCAGCCTGGCCGCGAGTTCGATGGCCAGCGGGAGGCGATCAAGACGTGCGCACAGAGCGGCCAGCGCGTCCCTGTCGCCCAGCCGCAGGCCCACCTGGTTCGCGCGGGCGCGGTCGGCGAACAGCTCCACCGCGTCCGTGATCGACAACGGCTGCACCGCGAAGAGAACCTCACCCGGCACCCGCAACGGTTCGCGGCTGGTCGCGATGACCGTGAGGCCGGGACAGCCGAGCAGCAACGGCTCCAGCAGCGCCGCACACTTCGCAGCGACGCGTTCGCAGTTGTCCAGCACCAGCAGCGTCCTGTGGCCCGCGAGCGCGCGCACCAGTGTGCTCAGCACAGGCTCCCTGGCCGGTTCGCCGAGCGCCGCCACACAGGCTCTCGCGACGTCGGTGGCCGACGCGAGCTCGACCCACGTCGCCCGGCTTCCGGCGAACTCCTTGACCAGCCTGCTCTTCCCGACGCCGGCCGGCCCGACGAGCGTGAGCACGCGCGTGCCGCCGAACCCGCAGAGACGAACCAGTTCGGCATCGCGGCCGACGAAACTGTCCAGTGCCGTAACGGGTTCGTTCACGCGCTGCCGGTAAGCGCGCTGCCGGCAGGCGTTCGAGCAGTACCGCGCGTGCCTGCGCCGGGAGGTGGCGGTCGCGGTGCCGCAGAACGCACATGTCTCCACCTGGTCAGCCATCGAACACGATCGTAGTCAAACGATTCCAAGCCGGCGTGAGGACTCTCACCCTGCCCGTTCCGGACGGTCGCGATGGCACTCGGAACGACCGCGCTTCTCGCGCGAACACTGAGGATTCGACTCCCCCTAGTGGTCATCCCCCAGTTGGGGTGGGGTTTTCCCCACCCCAACTTTGCGGCTTACCCCAATGTCCCCGAACCACACCGTCCGTAACTTGGACCCCATGAACTTGGTCGACTGGGTCACCGACCTGATGCACACGGCCGGCGCACCCGGAGCGGCTTTGGCGATCGCGCTGGAAAACCTGTTCCCGCCCCTCCCGAGCGAGGTCTTCCTGCCCCTGGCAGGCTTCACCGCGGCCCAGGGCAAGATGTCGCTGCTCGACGCCATCCTCTGGACCACGCTCGGCTCGGTCTCCGGCGCACTGCTGCTGTACTGGGTCGGCGCCCTGCTGGGCCGTGACCGGGTCCGCCGCATCGCCTCCCGGATGCCACTGGTCCGAGTGTCCGATGTGGACAGGACAGAGGCCTGGTTCCTGCGCAACGGCTACCGAGCGGTCTTCTTCGGCCGCATGATCCCGGTCTTCCGCAGCCTGATCTCGATCCCGGCCGGCGTCGAACGCATGCGATTAGCACCGTTCCTCGCCTACACCGCGGCAGGCAGTCTCCTGTGGAACACGGCGCTGATCCTCGCGGGATACCTGCTGGGCGACAACTGGCACCTCGTCGAGCAGTACGTGGGCATCGGCTCGAAGGTGGTCCTGGGCCTGGCAGTGGTGGCCGTGCTGACCTTCGTGGTGACCCGCCTCTCGAAGAAGCGTGCCGACTCACGCGTCTGAACGCCCCGCACGCCGGAGCCGCTCGCAGGGCGGTCAGACCTTCCGGCGTCACAGCGGACACGCGTACCGCTCGCGCCCCTCGACCACGCCCGCCGTGAGGCCGTCTAGTGCCGTGACCGGCAACCTTCGCCGCGTCTTCCGGCGCTCAGCAGGGCGCCTCGCACCCGTCTGACCACCGAAATACGGGGCAAAGGCAGCCGGTCACGCCACTAGTTCGCGACCTTGAGGCTGTCCAGGTACCCCATCAACTCACGAACGGCGCTGCGCCCGGCCCGGTTCGCGCCGATCGTGCTGGCCGAATGCCCGTAGCCCACGAGGTGAATCCGCGGGTCGGACACCACGCGGGTGCCGTCCACCTGGATCCCGCCGCCGGAGGCCCGCAGGTGCAACGGTGCGAGGTGCTCCAGGTCGTGCCGGAACCCGGTGGCCCACAGGATGATGTCGGCGTCGAAGCGTTCCCCGGACGCCCACTCGACGCCGGTGGGCGTGACCCGCTCGAACATCGGCTTGCGGGCCAGCACGCCGGAGGCGATGGCGGCGCGCGTCTGGTCGGTCAGTGCCAGCCCGGTGACGCTGACGACGCTGCGCGGGATCAGGCCTGCCCGGACGCGTTCCTCGACCATGCCGACCACCCAGCGGCCGTAGTCCTCGGTGAACGGGCCCTCCCGCCACACCGGTTCGTGCCGCGTGACCCAGCGGGTCTCCGCAGCGAAAGGAGCGAGTTCCATCAGCAGTTGCGTGGCCGAAGCGCCGCCGCCCACGACCACGACCCGCTTGCCTGCGAAGTCGGCGGGGCCCTGGTAGTCGGCGGTGTGCACCTGGCGGCCCTGGAACGTCTCCTGGCCCGGGTAGTACGGCCAGAACGGGCGGCGCCAGGTGCCGGTCGCGTTGATCAGGCCGCGGGTGGTCCAGACGCCGTCGGTGGTCTCGACCTTGAGCAGCGAGCCGTCGTTCACCACCTGGGTGACGTTCACCGGGCGCACGACGGGGAGGTCGAAGAGCTGTTCGTAGCGGGCGAAGTAGGACGGGATCGCCTCGTTGGCGGCCTCGTCGGGCGAGGGCTGCTCGAACGGCATGCCCGGCAGCTCGTGGATGCCGTGCACGGTCCGCATGCGCAGGCTCGGCCAGCGGTGCAGCCAGGCGCCGCCGGGAGCGTCGTTCGCGTCCAGCACCACGTGCCCGACACCGCGCCGCTGCAAGAAGTACGAGGCGGACAGGCCCGCCTGTCCCGCGCCGATCACCACCACATCCGTCACATCTCGGTCAACGGAAGGAGGCAGCCGGTTCTTCTCACCTGTGACCCACAAAACATCGGGCAAAAGGTCCGGGCGGCCGCTAGCTTCCGGGAGCGTGCACCTAACTCTGACGATGGCGTTGCTCGCGGCGCCCGTTTCCACGACGGCGCCCGTTCCCGCGCCGACGGCCTCCTACGCGGTCTACGACCGGATCACGCACCAGGTGACCGGCCGGGACGTGCACAAACCGATCAGATCAGCCTCGCTGGTGAAGATCCTGATCGCGATCGAACAGTTGGAGACGCGGGGCGACGACCCGCGCATCGAACCGATGTTGCGCGTCAGCGACGACAACGCGGCGAGCGAGCTGTGGGTCGAGAACGGGTGGGAGCAGCTCGTCGTGCGCACGGCCGAGCGGTTGAAGCTCGACGACACGCGGCCGCCCGAGAACCGCGGCATGTGGGGCTACACGGCCGTGAGCGCCTCGGACGTCGTGAAGATCTATCGGTACGTGCTGGAGGAGGCGAAGCCGAAGGTGCGGCACACGATCATGGGGCACCTGCAGCGGGCCGAGAAGTGCGCGGCGGACGGGTTCGACCAGTCGTTCGGGCTGCCGTCCACCACGTGGAAGCCCGCGTTCAAGCAGGGCTGGTCGGGGTTCGGCGACCCGGCGAAGCCGTGCGTCGACAGGCCGCGTCCGCGCATGCAGTGGGACCTGGACACGAAGTCACCGGCGCTGCACACGTCCGGGACGTGCTGGTTCAGCATCGTCGCGGTGCTGACGCTGCACCCCGAGGGCACCACCTACGAGAAGGCCACGAAACGAGTTACCCGGCTCACGGAAGAAGTCACGAAGTATCGGTGTTGATCGATGTATGAGCCGTCTGAGTGAGATCCCGCTGTCCGTCCTCGACCTAGCCCCCATCACGTCGGGGTCGGACGCGACGACCGCGCTGCGGAACTCGCGGGAGCTCGCTCAGCAGGCCGAACGTCTCGGCTACCACCGCTACTGGTTCGCCGAGCACCACAACATGCCGGGCATCGCCTCGTCCGCGCCGGCCGTGCTGATCGGGCACATCGCGGACGCGACGCGGACGATCCGCGTCGGCTCCGGCGGCGTCATGCTGCCCAACCACGCGCCGCTGGTGGTCGCCGAGCAGTTCGGCATGCTCGAAGCGTTGCACCCCGGCCGCATCGACCTCGGCATCGGCCGCGCGCCCGGCACCGACCAGAAGACGGCGCGGGCGCTGCGGCGCACCGAGGCAGGTCTCTCCGCGGAGAACTTCCCGCAGGAGCTGACCGAGCTGATCAAGTACTTCGAGGGCACCGCCGAGCTCAACGCCGTGCCCGCCGCCGGCAACAAGCCGCCGATCTGGCTGCTCGGCTCGTCCGGCTACAGCGCGCAGGCGGCGGGGATGCTGGGCCTGCCGTTCGCGTTCGCCCACCACTTCAGCGCGCAGAACACGCTGCCCGCGCTGGAGCTGTACCGGCGGCACTTCCGGCCGTCCGAGGTGCTCGACGAGCCCTACGCGATGGTGTGCGCCTCGGTCGTCGTCGCCGACACCGACGAGCACGCCCGCTACATCGCGGGTCCGGGAGCGCTCTCCTTCGTGCGGCTGCGCCAGGGCCGCCCGGCTCCGCTGGCCACGCCGCAGGAGGCCGCGGACTACCCGTACACCGAGATCGACGAGCTGGTGATCGAGGACCGCATGGCCAGCCAGATCATCGGGTCCCCCTCAACGGTCCGCTCCGGGCTGGACGCGTTGATGGAGTCGACGGCGGCCGACGAGCTCATGGTCACCACCATCGTGCACGGGCACGATGACCGTCTGCGTTCGTTCGAACTCCTCAGCGAGCTGGCCGAACGGACGCCGTCTCTGGGCCGTTCAGCCGCACATACGTGAGTCGGCCAGGCGTGACCTTCACGTTTTGTACGACTGACGCTGGTCTGAACGGGTGATAAACGGCTCCGCTTGTAGCGCGGGGCACACAGTCGGCGATGATCGGTATGAGCGCGCACGCCCCCCGACGCGCTCCCTAGCGTGACCCGCGGCCTCGGCCGCAGGACGGCGTGGGGCCGGCGCACTCTGTGGCGCCGCCCACGCCGCCCATCACGAGTCGGCCACGTCCCGGCACCAGGTCCGCTTCAGAGGCCTCTTTCGTTCGCACTTCCCTCTTCGGCACCGTCACAGTGGACGCGAGTCGTTCACACCCACCGCCGGGGTGGGAAAGGGGAGTTCGTGAAGTTCGCCAAATCGGCCGCGGCCGTGTGCCTGTTGCTGGCCGTGGCGGGATGTGCGGGCCCCAGTGTCGCCGTCACCCCCGACGAGAACCTGACGGTCGAGCAGCGAGCCGAGACGCCGAGCGCGTCCGGTGCCGCCGCGTACGGCTCGCAACGCGTGTGGGCCTCGGGCCTGTCCGTCGTGGTCTCCGCCCCCCGCTCTCTCGCACCGTCCGAGACGGCGATCCCGAAGGCCCGCCGCACCGCGGTCTTCACGATCACCGTCTACAACGGCTCCAAGGCCCCCTACCGGCCCTCCCAGCTCTCCGTGCGCGCCACGGCCGACGGAGAACCCGCCGCAGAGCTCGTCGACTCCGTGCAGGGCCTCAACGGCCTCGCCGCCGCCGTCGCCGAGCTCCCGCCGGGCCGCGACACCCAGCTCCAGCTGGCGTTCGCGGTACCCGAGGCGCCGGTGCGCATGCAGCTGACCATCCAGCCGGGCGGACAGGGCCAGGACGCACCCACCGTCTTCGAGGGCCAGGCCTAGGCTCTGGGGCATGACCAGTCGTCTCGAACCTGGTGACACCGCGCCCGCGTTCACGCTGCCCGACAGCGAGGGCAAGCCGGTGTCCCTGTCCGACTACCTCGGCAAGTCCGTGGTCGTGTACTTCTACCCGGCCGCGAGCACGCCGGGCTGCACCAAGCAGGCCTGCGACTTCCGCGACAACCTCGGCGTCCTCGCCGGCTCCGGGTACGAGGTCGTCGGCATCTCGCCCGACAAGCAGGAGAAGCTCGCGAAGTTCCGCGACGCCGAGGGCCTGACCTTCCCGCTCCTCGGCGACCCGGACAAGAAGGTCCTCACCGAGTGGGGCGCGTTCGGCGAGAAGCAGAACTACGGCCGCACCGTCCAGGGCGTCATCCGCTCGACGTTCCTCGTCGGCCCCGACGGCAAGATCGTCAAGGCCATGTACAACGTCCGCGCCACCGGCCACGTCGCCAAGCTCCTGCGCGAACTCCCTGCCTGATTTCCCACCGGACGTGAGGCCGCCGTCGCCTCGACTGCGACGGCGGCCCTTTTTTCAGGTATGGTCGAGGTGAAGGGCGTGCAACAAAGCCGCCCCTGTTCCGGTGAGGGTGATACACCGTGTGTCGTTTGACGGCACCTAACGGCCCCGACATCCCGTCTGATTTCATCTTGCGAGTCCACTTCCCCACGCGCGGCGGCTGACCAGGGCTTTTCGCCCACTGTCAACCGTTCTCTTCAACCACGCATGCCTAGCGCTGCGTGCATTTCGTGCTGGGAAAGTTCAATGCTCAAGTGGATACTGCTGGCCGTCGCCGTAGGCGCGGAGGTCTTCGCGACCCTCTGCCTCAAATACTCCGACGGCTTCACAAAACTGTGGCCCACAGCCGGCCTCGGCGTCGGCTTCCTGACCGCCCTCTACCTCGAATCACTCGTGATCAGAATGGGCCTGCCGGTCGCCATCACCTATGCGATCTGGGCAGGCGCAGGTATCGCCCTGGTGGCGATCACGAGCCGAGTGCTCTTCGCGGACCCGCTGAACCTCGCCATGCTCGCCGGCATGGCCCTGATCGCCGCAGGCGTCTGCGTCGTGTCCGTTGCGTCCCAGGGCGCCGCGGTGTGACCTCCGCGCCGGGATCGAGGATCTCGATCCCGGCCGGTGGCGGAACTAGACCAGCTTGCGCAGGTGCGGGACGAGGAGCTTCAGGGCGCGGCCCCGGTGGGACTCCGCGTCCTTCTCCTCGGCCGTCATCTCGGCCGAGGTGACCTCGTACCCCTCGGGCACGAAGATCGGGTCGTAGCCGAAGCCGTTGGTGCCGCGACGGGCCCGCAGCAACGTGCCGCGCCACTCGCCGCGCACGACGACCTCTTCACCGCCCGGCACCACCAGAGCGACCACCGACACGAAGGCAGCGCCGCGACGCTCGTCCGGCACGTCGCCGAGCTGACCGAGCAACAGGTCCAGGTTGGCGTCGTCGTCGCCGTGGCGGCCCGACCAACGGGCGGACAGCACGCCGGGCATGCCGTTCAGCTCGTCCACCGCGAGACCGGAGTCGTCCGCCACAGAAACCAGTCCAGTGGCCAACGCGGCGTCACGGGCCTTGGCCAGCGCGTTGCCCTCGAAGTCGGGCGCGGTCTCGGGGGCCTCCGGGAACTCCGGCACGTCCGACAGGCACAGCACCTCGATGCCGGACAGGTCCTCGGCGACGACGATGCGCTGGAGTTCGCGGAGCTTCTTCGCGTTGCGGGAAGCCAGAAGCAGCTTCATCGCTTGCTCGCCTTGGGCTCCGGCAGGACGCCGGGGTAAGGCTGGGCCAGCGCCTCCGCCTGGAGGCGGTTCAGTTCGACGCAGCCCTGCAGGGCGATGTCGAGCATGCGGTCCAAAGTGGACCGGGCGAACGTCGCGCCCTCGCCGGTGCCCTGGACCTCGATCAAAGTGCCGGCGTCGGTGGCGACGACGTTCATGTCGACCTCCGCGCGCGAGTCCTCCTCGTACGGCAGGTCCAGCCGGACGCGGCCGTCCACGACGCCCACCGACACCGCGGACACCGCGCAGGACAGCGGCGACGGGTCGGCCAGGCGGCCTGCCGCGCCCAGGTACGTCACCGCGTCGGCCAGCGCCACGTACGCGCCGGTGATGGCGGCGGTACGGGTGCCGCCGTCGGCCTGGATGACGTCGCAGTCGATGACGATGGTGTTCTCGCCCAACGCCGCCAGGTCGATGCAGGCACGCAGGGAACGGCCGATCAGGCGCGAGATCTCGTGCGTGCGGCCGCCGATGCGGCCCTTCACGGACTCGCGGTCGCTACGGCTGTGCGTGGCCGACGGAAGCATCGCGTACTCGGCGGTCACCCAGCCGAGGCCGGAGCCCTGGCGCCACCGGGGGACGCCTTCGGTGACACTCGCGGCGCACAGCACGCGGGTGTTCCCGAACTCGATCAGGACCGAGCCCGCGGGCCAGGTCTGATATCCACGCGTGATCCGGATGTCACGCAACACGTCGTCGTTTCGCCCGTCGCTTCGCACCACGGCGCCTAGCCTAATGAACCCTGCGGAGCGTCATGGCGTAGGGAGAGACATGCTGACGATCGACGGTATTCCGCTTCACCCGTTGCTGGTGCACGCGGTGGTCGTGCTGTTGCCTCTCGCGGCGCTCAGTTCGGTCGCGATCGCGCTGGTCCCGGCCTGGCGGCGCAGGTACGCGTGGCCCGTTCTGGGGGTCACGCTGGCAGGCGTCGCGGCGGTCCCGGTGGCCAAGCAGGCCGGCGAGGACCTGCAGGTGGCACTGCAGAACAACGGCGTGCAGAACCCCGCCATCCAGACGCACGCCGACCTCGGCACCACGTTGCTGCCCGTCGCGCTCGGGTTCGGCGTCGCGGTGATCGCGCTGCTGGTCGCGGGCCGGCTCGCGGACCGCGAACGCCAGGCGGAGGCACCCACCACGAAGACGTGGCGGGTGCTCTCAGTCGTGGTGTCCGTGCTGGTCGTGCTGCTCGCGATCGGGACGACGGTGCAGACCGTGCGCGCCGGTCACAGCGGCTCGGCAGTCGTCTGGAGCGGTGTCGGGAGCTGAAGCGGCGACGTCGCCGACTGCTTCAACGTCCGCGTGACCGTGCAGAACTGCTCCACGGCGCGCCGGACGACGGTTTCCAGCGCCTCCGGGTCGTCCACTGCGGACAGGTCGTACGAGAGCGTCACCGGGATGGAGATCACCTCGTTGCCGCTCTCGGACTGGACCGCGTCCGCCTCCGCTGTCAGCTTCTCGCCGCCGGTTCTGCGCAGGATCAACGTCTCCGACGTCACCATGGCGCACCCGGCGGCGGCCGCGACCAGCAGTTCGACCGGGCTGAACGAGCCCTCCTGGCCCTTGCGGCCGATCCGCACCGACGCACCGCGCCCGTTGGAAGCGACGAACTCGTGCTCGCCGACGCGCTCCAGGTTGATCATGCCCGCTCCCCCATCTCGTACCGGCCGCCCTGCACGACCAGCTCACTGGGCCCGCCGAACGCCGACCGGGCCTCCTCCAGCACGTCCTCGCGCGACGTCCACGGCGGCACGTGCGTGATCAGCAGCCGCCCGGCTCCCGCCCGCGCGGCCAGTTCCCCCGCCTCGCGCCCGGACAGGTGCAGGTCCGGCTGGCGGTCCGGCGCGTGCGTCCAGCTCGCCTCGCTCAGCAGCACGTCGGCACCGGACGCCAGCGAGTCCAGCGCGGCACAGGGCCCGCTGTCCCCTGTGTACGCCAGCGTCACCCCGCCGCACGAGATCCGGAACCCGTAGGCCTCGCAAGGATGTGCGACCACCGCGGAGTCCACGGTGAACGGTCCGATCTCCACCCGCGAACCCAGGCCGTGGAACGAGAAGACGTCGCTGAAGTCCAGTGACGACCGCTCGGCCTCGTTCGGCGCGTAGGCGGCGACGAACCGCGAGTGCGCCTCGGCGGGCGCGTGGACGGGCAACGGCCCGGACGGCGGAAGAGGGTGGTATTTCCTTGCCACATATAGCGAAGACACGTCGACGCAGTGGTCCGGGTGCAGGTGCGAGAGCACCAGCGCGTCCATCGAGAACAGCGGCCGCTCCTCCTGGAACCGCGACAGCACGCCGTTGCCGAACTCCAGCGCCAGCGTGAACCCGTCGGCCTCCAGCAGGTACCCCGACGCCGCCGCGCCGGGTCCGGGAATGCTGCCGGAGCAGCCGAGCACGGTCAGCAGCACGTCAGCCCCACTGTTCGAAGGTCGGCAGGAACCGGGCCGCGAGCTTCGCGAACCGCTCGGGCGGGCCGGTGCACGTCACGCGGTGCACGGCCGGGCCGGACGTGGCGAACTCGTCGCGTTCGGTCAGCAGCCGCACGACGTCCTTCACCGTCTCTTCGGCGCTCGACACCAGCGTCACGTGCTCGCCCATGACGATCTGGATCACGCCCGTCAGCAACGGGTAGTGCGTGCAGCCCAGCACGACCGTGTCGACCTCGGCGCGCTGCAACGGTTCCAGGTAGGCCTGCGCCAGCCCGAGCACCTGCCGGCCGGAAGTGATGCCGCGCTCCACGAAGTCGACGAACCGGGGGCACGCCGCCGGCGTCACCGTCACGTCGCGCGCCGCCTGGAACGCGTCCTGGTAGGCGTGGGAGTTGATCGTGCCGACCGTGGCGATCACGCCGACCCTGCCGCTGTGCGTCGTCGTCACCGCACGGCGCACGGCGGGAAGGATCACCTCGACCACCGGCACGTCGTAGCGCTCACGGGCGTCGCGGAAGCAGGCGGCGGACGCGGTGTTGCACGCGATCACCAGCATCTTCGCGCCCTCGTCCACGAGCCGGTCGCAGATCTCGAGGGCGTGCTTGCGCGCCTGCGCGATCGGTAGCGGCCCATAGGGACCATGAGCCGTGTCGCCGATGTAGTGGATCGACTCGCCCGGCAGTTGGTCCATGATCGCGCGGGCGACGGTGAGGCCGCCGACGCCCGAGTCCATGATCCCGATCGTCACGCCGTGAATGTAGCCGGTGCGCTCGTGCGGCGGTTGTCGCGAGAAACACCCCACGCAGCCAGAACTCCGCCGATTGCGCCGAACAGGTGGCCTTCCCACGACACACCGGGCTGGCCGGGCAGCACGCCCCACAATGCGGCGCCGTACAGCATGAACACGCCGACGGCGATCACCAGTTGCAGCCACGAACGCGCGAAGATCCCGCGCACCAGCAGGAACGCGAGGAAGCCGAACACCAGCCCGGACGCGCCGATGTGGCTGCCGACGCTGCCGAACACCCACACGCCCAGCGCGGACGACAGCCAGATGACGGCGGTGACCTGGAAGAACTGCTTGAGACCACCCGAGTTCGCGAGGAACCCCAGCAGCAGCAACGGAACCGCGTTGCCGGTGAGGTGGCTCCAGTCGCCGTGGATCAACGGCATCCACAGCAGGTTGTCCCACTCGCCGAAGTCACGCGGCAGTACGCCGTCGTCCTCCAGCGAGCCGCCGGTCGCCACGTCGAAGGCCTCGACGGCGTAGAGGAAGCCGACGAACCCCGCCACGACGAGCAGCGACAGCACTGGATGCGGCGGTATTACCCGTTTCGCGAGCGCGGTGCGGTCCACTCGTCCAGAGTACGTGGCAACTAAGGTGGCTGGGTGTCGATCGAAGTAGCGGTACGTGCGTCCGCCCAGCTGGGCGAGGGCCCTACGTGGGACCACAGCAGTTCCACGTTGCTGTGGGTGGACATCCTCGCCTCCGAGGTGCACCGGTACGCACCCGCGCGGGACGACGACGCGGTGCTCGTGGTGCCCCAGCACGTGGGCGCCGCCAAGCCCCGCGCGCAGGGCGGCCTCGTCTGCAACCTGCGCGACGGCATCGCGCTGATCGACCGCGACGGCGCCAAGAGCTGGCTCGTCTACTGGGCCCGTGACGGTGTGCGCGGCAACGACGCGGGCGTCGACCCGTCGGGCCGGTTGTGGGCCGGCACGATGCGCTACGACCAGGCCGCCGACGAGGGCTGGCTCGCCAGGATCACCGGCGACGGCTCCGCGAAGGTCATGGTGGACAAGGTGAACACGAGCAACGGCGTCGGCTGGAGCCCGGACGGCAGGCTCATGTACTACATCGACACGCCGACCCGCCGTATCGACGTCCTCGACTTCGACAACGCCACCGGCACCGTCGCGAACCGCCGCCTGTTCACCCACGTCGGCAACACCGACGGCTGGCCGGACGGGCTCACCGTGGACGCCGAGGGGTGCGTGTGGGTCGCGCTGTGGGGCGGTCACGCCGTGCGCCGCTACACGCCGGCCGGTGAGCTCGACCGCGAGATCGGGGTGCCGGTCGACAACCCGACCGCGTGCTGCTTTGGCGGACCGGACTTCACCGACCTCTACGTCACGTCCGCCCGCGTCGGGCTGTCCGATGAGGCGCTGGCGGACCGGCAGCTCAACGGTTCCGTGCTCGTGCTGCCCGGCGCCGGGCAGGGCGTGCCGAGCGTCGCGTTCAACGGCTGACGGAGCTGCCCGGAACGGGCTTCGCAGGCTGACGCAGGCGTCCCCCCGAGCTGGGAACCCCTGCGTCACAACCTACTCGGCACCACCGACAAGATCGTCGGGCTAAGCCCAGAGGTGGCCGTCGAGCTTCGCGGCCGCCTCGTCCAGGGTTCCGGCGTAGGCGCCGGTGGACAGGTACTTCCACCCCGCGTCCGCGACCACGAACACGATGTCCGCGGACTTCCCCGCGACCTCGGCCTTCTGCGCCACGGCCAGCGCGGCGTGCAGGATCGCCCCCGTCGAGATGCCGGCGAAGATGCCCTCGGTCTCCAGCAGCTGCCGGGTGCGGCGCAACGCGTCGTAGGACCCGACCGAGTACCGCCCGGTCAGCACCGACGCGTCGTAGAGCTCCGGGACGAAGCCCTCGTCGAGGTTGCGCAGGCCGTAGACCAGCTCGCCGTACCGGGGTTCGGCGGCGATGATCTGCACGTCCGGCTTGGCTTCGCGCAGGTACCGCCCGACACCGACGAGCGTGCCCGTCGTGCCGAGACCGGCGACGAAGTGCGTGATCTCCGGCAGGTCCTTCAGGATCTCCGGCCCGGTGCCGCGGAAGTGCGCCTCCGCGTTCGCCGGGTTCCCGTACTGGTAGAGCATGACCCAGTCCGGGTTCTGCTTGGCGATCTCCTTCGCCGTGGCGACGGCCTGGTTCGACCCGCCGGCGGCAGGCGAGAACACGATGCGCGCGCCGTACGCCTGCAGCAGCTGCTTGCGCTCGGTCGAGGTGTTCTCGGGCATCACACACACCAGGCCGTAGCCCTTGAGCTTCGCGGCCATCGCCAAAGAGATACCGGTGTTGCCGGATGTCGGCTCCAGGATCGTCGCGCCGGGACGCAGCACGCCGTCCCGCTCCGCCGCCTCGATCATGGCCAGCGCGGGCCGGTCCTTGATCGAGCCGGTCGGGTTGCGGTCCTCGAGCTTCGCCCAGAGCCGCACGTCCGCGGACGGCGACAGGCGCGGCAGGCCCACCAGCGGCGTCCCGCCGAGCGCGTCCAGGAGCGAGTCGTAACGGGCCATCGGAAAGATCAGCCGCCCGCGACGGCCGGGAGGATGGTGACGTTGTCGCCGTCCTTCACCTCGGCCGCGAGGCCACCGGAGAAGCGCACGTCCTCGTCGTTGACGTAGACGTTGACGAACCGGTGCAGCGTCCCTTCCTTGACCAGGCGGGCCTTGAGGCCGCCGTGGTTGTTCTCCAGGTCGTCGATGACCTCGGCGAGCGTCGTACCGGCAGCGGACACCGACTTCTCGCCCCCGGTGTGGGTGCGCAGGATCGTCGGGATCGACACGGTGACTGCCATGGTGGTTCTACCTCCGGGAAACGGGTGCAACTCAGGATTCGACGATCTTGACCGGTTCCTCGGTCACGACACCGTCGACGATGCGGTACGACCGCAGCTCGTGCTCGATCGGGTCACGCGTGGAGACCAGCACGTAGTGCGCCTCCGGCTCGCCCGCGAACGAGATGTCGGTGCGGGACGGGTACGCCTCCGTCGCGGTGTGCGAGTGGTAGATGACCACCGGCACCTCGTCGTTCGCGTCCATCCCGCGCCACACCTTGAGCTGCTCGGCCGCGTCGAACCGGTAGAACGTGGGCGACCGCTCCGCGTTCTCCATCTCGATGAAGCGCTCAGGGCTGTCGGACCCGTACGGCCCGGCGATCACCCCGCACGCCTCGTCGGGATGGTCACGGCGCGCGTGGGCCACCATCGCGTCCACCAGGTCACGGCGAATCACCAGCACGCGCTCAATCCTACGGGCTGGCGAGAGTTGTCTCGGTATGCGAGATACCCGGTCCCGGCGGTGCTGGAACCGCACGTCAAGGCGTCATCGACGCCGGCTGAGCACCACCACGAGGTAGAGGGCCAGCAACGCCACCCCGCGCCGCCGTTGCCCCTGGTCGAGCCCGCGCCACGCGGCCAGCTCCGCCCACGCGGCGAACGGCGTGGCCGCGACACCCAGCTTCATCAGCACTTTTCCCGGCCCCGGTGGAACCAGGAACGCCGCGGCGAACAGCCCGGCGGGCGCGACCACCGCCAGTTCCCTGCCGGGGATCTCCCGCGCCGCACCGGGCGGCGCCAGCTCGGACACGACACCTGCTGCCTGATCGATGACATCGGTCATGCCCGGTGGTTACCCGCTCAGAGGTCGCGGAATGCCGTCACACCGTTCAAAGACGTCGCCTCGCGCGTGCCGGACACCACGGCCTCCGCGAACATCTCCGCGGCGGCCGTGCACAACGCGTCCAACGCGAACGCGCGCGGCTCAGCCAGCGGCACGGCACCCGTGGCCAGCGCGAACACCGTGTCACCGTCGAACATCGAGTGTGCGGGCCGCACGGCGCGGGCCAGGCCGTCCTGTGCGGCCATCGCGAGCCGCTGACACTCCGCTTTGGACAGGTCCGCGTCCACCGCGACCACGCCGATCGTGGTGTTGAGGCCTTCGGGCTTGGCTTCGGGCAACGCCACCGCCGACGTGCCGAGCGAGGGCAGCCACGGCAGGCCGGACGCGCGGTCGACGACCTCGCCGGACGCGTTCACCACGGCGAGCGCGCCGATCCGGTGCGCGCCGACCGTGGCCGAGGCGACGCCGACGCCGCCCTTGAGCGAACCGACCCGTGCACCGGCACCCGCGCCGACGCAGCCCAGTTCGAAATCCGGGGAAGCCGCCTCGCAGGCCGCGTAGCCGAACGAGGCGTCCGGCCGGTTGCCCCACTCCGACATCGGCAGGTCGAAGATCACCGCGCCCGGCACGATCGGCACGACGTGGTGCGGCTGCGCGCCGACCCGGAAGCCGATCGACCGTTCCGAGAGCCAGCGCATGACGCCGTCCGCGGCCGCGAGCCCGTAGGCCGAGCCGCCTGACAGGCAGATCGCGTGCACCTGCTGGACCAGGTTCGCCGGGGCCAGGAGATCGGTCTCGCGGGTGCCCGGCGCGCCACCTCGGCTGTCGACGGCACCGACGGCTCCGGCCGGCACCAGCACGACCGTCGTCCCCGTCGCCCAGCCCGGTTCGAGCCGGTGGTGGTGGCCGACGAGAACGCCCGGGATCACGGCATCATCGCTTCGACGAGCGTGTCCTGCACCCAGGTCAGCCAGTGGTAGACGCCGAGGTGCGGGGATCTCGGATCCTCCGGCGGCAGTTCCTCCGGCATGTCCTCGGTGACGTCCAGCGCTGTCCCCAGGGCCAGCCGCACGTCGTTGAGCGACGACATCCAGGACTCGGCTTCCGCGATGGTCAGCCGGATCTCACCGCCGTCGGGCGAGCAGGTCCGCAGCACGGTCTCGGCCGCACCTGTCTTGTGGTCCAGAAGCTCCGGCTCGTGCAACGAGCGCAGCGCCGAGGCCGAGTTGACCTCGTCCGGGTCCGGCGCGTCGTCGTCGAGGCGGTGGAAGTCGGGCAGCAGCCTGCCCAGGATCGGATCGTCGGGAGCCTCAGACGGGCCTGTCCTGATGCCCGTCAGCTCCGCGAGCTCGTCCTGGGGCGCCTCCTCGGCGCGGGCCAGCAGCATGTCCTGGATCTGGCTGACCAGACCGCGCACGACCGCGGCCTCCTGCCGATCCAGCCTGCCGACGACGACGTCGCCGTCGCGGATCCACCTCTTCACGAGGCCCGCTGCATGGTCGCCCAGAGCCCTGCCGCGTGGAGTTTCGCCACGTCGGCCTCCACCTTGTCCTTGGTCCCCGATGTCACGATCGCCTTGCCCTTGTGGTGCACGTCGAGCATCAGCTTGGTCGCATGGTCCCTGCTGAACCCGAACAGCTTCTGGAACACGTACGTCACGTAGGACATCAGGTTTACCGGGTCGTTCCAGACCACGGTCTGCCAGGGTCGGTCCTCGGCGGCGACTTCCTCACCGACGGCCTCCGGCTGCGTCCGTTCCTGTTCGACGGGCGTGGTCATACCGCCAATGGTGTCATGTTCGCCGCAGTGACGGAGACCGCGTGCGGGTAAACCGGATGCGACCTTAGGGTTGGTGACCATGAACTCGACGGCGTTGCTCACCGACCATTACGAGCTCACGATGCTCGCCGCCGCGCTGCGTGACGGCACTGGTGACCGTCCGTGCGTGTTCGAGCTGTTCGCGCGCAGGCTCCCGAACGAACGGCGCTACGGCGTGGTCGCCGGGACGAACAGGCTGCTCGACGCGATCGGGGACTTCCGCTTCGGTGAGGAGGAGATCGACCAGCTGCGCCGCAACGCCGTCGTCGACGATTCCACCTTGGAATGGCTCGCGAACTACCGGTTCACCGGCGAGATCGACGGGTACCCCGAGGGCGAGCTGTACTTCCCCGGTTCGCCGGTGCTGACGGTGCGCGCGTCGTTCGCCGAGGGCGTCGTGCTGGAGACGCTCGCGCTCTCGATCCTCAACCACGACAGCGCGATCGCGTCCGCCGCCGCCCGCATGGTGACCGCCGCGAACGGCCGTCGGATGATCGAGATGGGCTCGCGCCGCACGCACGAGGAGGCCGCCGTGGCGTCCGCCCGCGCTTCGTACCTGGCGGGCTTCACCGCGACGTCCAACCTGGAAGCCGGGCGCCGGCACGGCATCCCGACGGCCGGCACGTGCGCGCACGCGTTCACGTTGCTGCACGACTCCGAGGAGGAGGCGTTCCGCAGCCAGGTCAAGGCGCTGGGCGCCGGGACGACGCTGCTGGTCGACACCTACGACATCACCGAGGGCATCAAGACCGCGGTCGCGGTCGCCGGTCCCGATCTCGGCGCGATCCGGATCGACTCGGGCGACCTGGGTGTGCTGGCCCGGCAGGCCCGCGACCAGCTCGACGCGCTGGGCGCCCGCAACACCCGCATCGTCGTGTCCGGTGACCTGGACGAGTACTCGATCGCCGCTCTGCGCGCCGAGCCCGTGGACGCGTACGGCGTCGGCACGTCGGTCGTGGTCGGATCCGGCGCGCCGACCGCGGGCATGGTCTACAAGCTGGTCGAGGTCGACGGCAGGCACGTCGAGAAGCGCAGCACGTCCAAGCAGTCGCGCGGCGGCTGGAAGAAGGCGTTGCGGCGGCACAAGGACACGGGCACGGCGCTGGAGGAGGTCGTGTTCCAGGCGTCTACCGAGCCGGAGCTCGGCCCGTACGACCGGCTCGTGCAGATCCCGCTGATGCGGGGCGGCCAGGTCACCGACGAGGTGCCCACGCTGGAGCAGAACCGCGAACGCCTGCGCGCGGCTCTGGTGAGCGTGCCGTGGGAGGGCCTCAAGCTCTCGCGCGGCGAGCCCGCGATCCCGACGATCTATCTGGAGAACTGACATGACCAAGGCACTGATCGTCGTCGACGTGCAGAACGACTTCTGCGAAGGCGGTTCGCTGGCCGTCGCCGGTGGCGCGGCCGTGGCCGCGGCCATCTCGCAGCACATCACCACCTCGTCGTACGACCACGTCGTGGCGACCCGGGACTACCACGTCGACCCCGGCGCGCACTTCTCCCCGACGCCGGACTTCATCGACTCGTGGCCGGTGCACTGCGTGGCGGGATCGCCCGGAGCGTCGTTCCACCCGGAGCTGGACGTGTCGGGGATCGAGCAGGTCTTCTCGAAGGGCCGCTTCGCCGCCGCCTACTCGGGTTTCGAGGCGGAGAACGACCTCGCGGGCTGGCTGACGGAGAGGGGCGTGACCGAGGTGGACGTCGTGGGCATCGCGACCGACCACTGCGTCCGCGCCACCGCCCTCGACGCCCACCGGAACGGCTTCCGCACGAGGGTGCTCGTCGACCTGACGGCGGCGGTCGCCGCGACGACCCGCGACGCCGCCGTTGAGGAGCTGCTCGCCGCGGGTGTCGCTGTCTCCTAAGGAGTCGGCGAGCAGGCCACCGAACCGACGGTGATGCTTCCCGTGTAGCCGGACGACGGTTCGAAGGTGATCTTCAGCAGGGTCATGCTGAGACTGCCGTCGTTCGGCACCGGGAACACCGTGTCGGTGAACTTGGCCTTGGCGAGCACGGTTCCGTTGCTCGCCTTGACGTCGTACACGTAGCCGGACGGGATCTGCTGCGGCAGCCCGGTCCAGCCGGACATGCCCTTGAGCTGCCAGCCGGCCTGCGTGCCCTTCTCGTCGGCGTCGCAGTTGACCGACCACTCGGCGATCTTGAGCCGCGGTCCTCTGTTCCCGCCGGACAGCCCGGCGAGGGCGGACAGGTCGAAACCCGCGCCCTTCGCCACGGACTTCGTCCTGGTGAGGAACTCGTCCGGGTTCACCACCTCGGTCGTGCAGGTGGAGCCGGTCTCGCCGATCTTGAGCCCGGTCCGGCTCACCGCCGGACTGGAGCCGGTGACGGTGCCCGCCACGTCCGGGTTCACGTTGCACACCGCGAGCGGCGCCACCTTGAACGTCTGACCCGCCTTCGCGAAGTCCGCGGATCCCGACGACGCGGTACCGGGCGGGTTGGCCGCGAGCGCGGTGCCCGCGGTCACGAACGTCAACGCGACCACAGCTCCGGCGATCGAAGTCTTGCGCATTTTTCGCATTGCCTTTGTTCCCACAGCCCGATAATGGTTGTACTGGATGGCGCTGATAACTGCCTAGCCCTTCATGTCACCCAAACGTGTAGCCAATTACCCGGTTGAGTGACAGGCGTCTTCGTCAGCGAACGCCCACGAGCGTGGCGAACGGCTCTCGGCGCGGCAGGGCCGTCGGCAGGCCCGCCAGCCTCTCCAGCGCGGAGCACACCCGCACGGCGGCACGCCCGTCGCCGAACGGGTTGCGCCCCAGAGGAAGCCGCAGCCGGGAGCCGAGGACCCAGCCCGCCTCGGCGAGGATGCGGGTGGTGTCGGTACCGACGAGCCAGGCGCACCCGGCGTCGACGGCGAGCATCCGTTCGGTGGTCTCACGCAGCACCAGGACGGGCACGCCGAACGTCGGCGCCTCCTCCTGGATGCCACCGGAGTCGGTCAGTACGAGGGACGCCCGCTTCAGCACGCGCACCAGGTCCGGGTAGTCCAGCGGGTCGGTGATGACGATGCGCTCATGGCCGCCCAGCAGTGACACGACCTGTTCGCGCACACCGGGGTTCGGGTGCGCGGGGATCACCACGTGCAGGTCGGGGTGGCGGTCGGCGATGGAGCGCACGGCGTTGAGCACGCGCATGAGCGGGCGGCCCCACGACTCACGGCGGTGCACGGTGACGAGCATGAGCCGGCCACCGGTGGCGTCCAGGGTGCGTTCCAGAGCGATGAGGTCCGGGCTGGACGCGGGCAGGTTCGCGGCCGCGACGCGCTGCACGGCGTCCACGACGGTGTTGCCGGTGACGACGATGTGGCTGTCCGGCAGCGACTCGGAGTTCAGCGCGTTCGCGGCGTCGTCGGTCGGCGCGAGGTGCAGCGAGGTGATGCGGGAGATCATCTGCCGGTTCCCCTCCTCGGGGAACGGGCCGTACAGGTCACCGGTCCGCAGACCGGCTTCGAGGTGCGCCACGGGGATTCCGCGCCAGAACGAGGCCAGCGCCGCGGCCAGGGTCGTGGTGGTGTCGCCCTGCACGAGGGTGACCGCGGGGTCGCGCTCCTCCAGCAGGGCGTCGAACTCGGGCAACAACCGGGAGACCAGCTCGGCCTGCGTCCCGGAGTGGCGGGGGACGTCCAGCCGCACGTCCGGCACCAGGTCGAACGCGCCGAGCGCCTGCTCGACCATGCCGGAGTGCTGTCCGCTGTGGACGATCGTGGGACGCAGGCCGGGGTGCCCCTTCAGGGCGATGGCGACCGGGGCGATCTTCAGTGCTTCTGGCCGGGTGCCGGCCACCAGCAGAACCTCTTTGCTCACCGTTGTCCTCTTCTCGGGGAAAGAGCGGGAGGTCCGTCTGGGGCCGGGGGCAACCCCAGACGGACCAATTCAGCCGGCTCGGTTCGGTCTGGTCTGGACGGGGATCGCGCGACGCCTCTTCCGCGCCGAGTGCACGAGGAACGCACCCGCGACGAGGAGGACGATTCCCGCGGCGATCCACCAGGTCACGTCCGCGCCGGTGACCGCGAGGGCACCCACGCCCGTGCCGACACCAATGCCGGTACCGGGGACCTTGTACATCTGCCGCTCCTCGATCAGGCCGCGTTGAGCGACGCGCGACGGCGCAGCGCCACGAAGGCGACCGGAGCGGCGACGACACCGAGCAGGCCGAGGCCGATCCACAGGCCGGCCCCCGACGCCATCGGGATGGGCAGGCCGGCGGGGCCGCACGTGGCGGACGAGATGATCACGTCGCCGGTGCCGATGCCGCCGAGCACGCCCTGCAGCAGCTTGATGTGGATCGCGTTCACGGTGAGGCTGCCGTCGTTGTTCCTGATCTGCTCGTTGAAGATCACCTCGGCGATCTTGATGCCCGCGAGTTGCACGTCGAGCTTGGTGTTCGCAGCGGGGTCGGCGTTGACCTGGCCGAGCCTGCCGAGGTTCACGCCCGCGAGCTTGGCCTTGCCGGCGAGGCCCTTCTGGGTCGCCGTGCACTCCGCCTCCACCAGTTCGGCGGAGATCTTGCCGGTGACCTTGGAGAGCAGGTCGACCCGGACGTCCGCGGTGCTCGCCCGCGAGTACACGCCGCCGGACTTCTCGTCCCGCGACGCGGAAGCGTTGATGACACCGGTCTTCAGGATCCCGGTGAGGTCGACGCCTGCGAACGTGTTCTGGGTCGGACCGTTCGCATTGGCTGCGGCGAACGGCTCCGCGTTGACCGCGGGGTTGCCGAGCAGCGTCACGTCGAGCTTCGCACCGTAGGCCGAGGCGTCCCCCGGAGCGGCGGAAGCGGGTGCGGCACCGACCAGGAGTGCGGCAATCGCGATGACTCCAGCCAGTCCCGTCATTCGGACACGCATGAAACTCCTTCCCTTGGTTCTCTGGCCCCAAGGCGCGTTGATACCGATGTGGTTTCACGCTTTCCGGGGGCAATTACCGGCATCGGCTTTCTTTCGAGGGAACTGAGGGTTACTCCCCGTATCGGGCGACACGACCACCCGACTCGCCCAACCGGCGCCACTCATGGTGGGACTTTTGATCAATTTCTGATTACGGCGTCACCCGATCCGGGGGTGAGGGATGACGTTGCGTCTACCGATGGAACGTCAAGTAGCCCGTCTGGGCGCTCCCTCATCGGTTGAAAGGATCTTCGGGTGACGCTTGCCGTGCGCCGCACCGCATTCCCGAGCCGGGTGACGGTGGTCGTCCTGCTCGCACTAGCGGCGGGACTCGTGTTCGCACATCGCCTGTACCGCACGGCGGAGATCTCGCTGTCCGGCGCGGTCCTGAGCGTCATCAGCTCCTATGGCGTGGAAGTGGTCCCGGAACGCCAGACCGTCTACTTCGGGCTGGGCTCGGACACCCCGCTGGGCCTGCGGATGACGCCGGAGTGCACGTCCGCGTTCCTGGTGCTGCCGCTGATCGTCGTCGGCGCGGTCATGATCGCGTTGCGCCCGCGCATCCAGAGCCGCGTGCTGTTCGCACTGGGGGTCGCGGCGTTCGCGGTCGTCGTCGTGAACCAGTTCCGCGTGCTGACGCTGGTGGGCCTGGTCGACTGGCTGGGCGTCGACACCGGGTACTACTGGGGTCACACCCTGCTCGGGTCGATGGTGAGCGTGTTCGGTGGCGCGGCCGCGTTGGTCGCGTTCGTCTGGCTGGCCACGCGGAAGTGAGCCTCGACCTCGTTCTCGGGTTCACGCAGGCGCTCGCCCTGACGATGAGCGTCGCCTTCGTGACGTACGTGTTCGTGATCGTCATCCCGTACCTGCGGCGCAAACCCGCGCCCGTCGGCGAGCCCGCCTCGTTGGAGTGGCACTTCTTCGTGCCGTGCCGCGACGAGGAGGCCGTCATCGGCGACACGATCCGGTACCTGCGCGGGACTTTCCCCATCGCGCACGTGTGGGTCATCGACGACGACTCGGACGACCGCACCGCCGGAGTCGTGCGGACGTTGAAGCGCAACGGTGGTGTGCGGGACCCGCAGATCCACCTCGTGCAACGCCAGCGCCCGTACGCCCGCACCGGCAAGGGCAACGCGCTGAACGACGCCTACCGCACGTTGAAGATGTGGATGGGGCGCCGCGCGGACACCGACCGCGCGATCGTCGTGGTGGTCGACGCGGACGGGCGACCGGCACCGAACTGCCTCGAAGTCTGTGCGGCGCAACACCTCTTCGGCAATCCGCGGATCGGCGCCGTGCAGGTGGACGTGCGGATGATCAACGCGGGCCGGCGGCAGCCGGGGGTGTCGCGGTGGCGCCGCGCGTTCGGTGCCGGGCTCGTGCGGATGCAGGACCTGGAGTTCCGCACGGCCATCGCGGCGATCCAGATGTCCCGCGGTGCCACCGGCACGATCTCCATGGGCGGCAACGGCCAGTTCACGCGTCTGTCCGCTTTGGACTCGATCGCCGGGCCGACCGGAAGCCCGTGGCGCGGGTCGTTGCTGGAGGACTTCGAGCTCGGCGTGCACCTGCTGACGGCGGGCTGGCACACGGGTTTCTCGTTGGACACGCACGTGAACCAGGAGGCGCTGTACTCGTTGCGGCGGTTCCTGGCCCAACGCACGCGGTGGGGCCAGGGCACCATGCAGTGCATGCGTTATCTGCGGCGCATCTGGGACTCCGACCACCTGACCACGCTGGGAGCGGCGGAGATGATGTACTACCTCGCGCAACCGTGGATGCAGTTGCTCGGCACGCTCATCTACCCGATTCCGATGGCGATGATGGCGTACCGGTTCGCGGTGTCGCCTTCTGAAGTCGTGTCGTGGTTCTTCGACGGCGCGTGGATCCTCTTCACCGTGTACGGCGCGTTCGGGCTGATGCCGTTCGTCCTGTGGGGACCGGTGTACCGCGCACGCTGTGAACCCGTGGGGTTCTGGAAGTCCATTGCGTACGGGTTCGGCTACGCGCTGTACATCTACACCTTCTACATCACGTCGTGGCGCGCGCTGATCCGTTTGGTGCGCGGCAACAACGGTTGGACCAAAACGCGGCGCAACGAGGAGCGGGTGACGGGCAAGGTCGCCCTCGACGCCTGATCCGCATGTGTGACCGGTCACTTTGTGGAGATCGAACAAAGACGTTCTCGAGCCTGCGTGGTTAACCTCGGTTCACTCGACTCCGCCTGGGAGGGAACCGTGACTCTCGCACTCGCACCTCGTCGCACCGTGCTCGCCGACTTCGTGCCGGGCGCCCTGGCCCGCGACCTCGCTCTCGTCGTCGCCGGTGCCGCGTTGACCGGTCTCGCCGCTCAGGTGGCGCTGCCGATCCCCGGCAGCCCGGTTCCGCTGACGGGCCAGACGTTCGCCGCCCTGCTCGTCGGCGCCTCGCTCGGCTGGCAGCGCGGAGCGACCTCGATGCTGCTGTACCTGATCGCGGGCGTTGCAGGCGTGCCGTGGTTCCAGGGCGGCTCGTCCGGTGTGCCGGTCTCTCTCGGCTACGTCGTCGGCTTCGTGTTCGCCGGTGCCCTCGTGGGCTACCTGGCCGGCCAAGGTGGCGACCGCACGCCGTTGCGCACTCTGGGCACGATGGCGCTGGGCAACCTGGCGATCTACTCGGTCGGCGTGCCGTGGCTGATGGCGATGACCGGGATGTCGCTCGGCAAGGCCCTGGCTGTGGGCGTGCTGCCGTTCCTGATCGGTGACGCGCTGAAGATCGCCCTCGCCGCCGGCGTCCTGCCGGGAGCCTGGGCCCTCGTCCGCCGCCGGTAGCTTGGACCGGGTGGTGACACCTGGGGAGTACCTCTCGTTCTTGGATGCGCGCCTGCCCGGTCTCGTGGCAGGCGCGCATGTTTATGGGTCCCGCGTGCTCGGCGACGTCGTGCGCGATTCCGACCTGGACATCGTGATCGAACTGTCCGCCGCCGCCGAACTGCCGTCGATGGACGGAGCCGACGTCGCGGTCGTGCTCGCCGGTTCGCTGGAGAAGCCGGTTTTCGACGTGACGCCGTTGGCCGGCGAGATCACTCCCGTGCTGTGGCAACAGCTGCGGACCGTCGGTCAGACCGTGCGCGGCACACGACCCACTTGTCCGGGCACTGCCGCCGACGTCGAGGCCTACTGCCGCGACAACCTCGTCAGCTACTGGAAACTGGACTTCGATCGCTTCCGCGAGGTGCTGCCGTCCCTGGATCTCGCAGCGGCGATTCCGCGCGACTCGCTGCTGTGGGTAGGCCTGGGCCCGGCCCGGCTGTGGCACACCATCCGGACCGGCGAGATCGTCAGCAAGTCGCGCGCCGGCGAACTGGCCGCCGCCCGCTGGCCAGACCTGCCGATCCTGGACCTCGTGGCGTCACGGCGGGACTCGGACGTGCCGCTGACCGTCGCGCATGCCGCGGCGTCCCTCGAACTGTTCGACCGGATCATGGCCGACGTAACGACGTGAGGTCCGCGGCCGAGAAATCCGCGTGACGACGCATACCCCCGAGGAGCTGGGCTGTCTGGTCGGCGGCCCGGCCCGCGCGGCCGAGGTGGCCCTGGCCCGCCTGATCCAGTCCGGCCTGGTCCGGGTCTCGCGCGAGGGCGTGCTGAGCGCCGTCCACGTACCCGGCAGGGGCCCGGCCACCCCACTGGAGGCGCAGATCCTGAACGGCCTGCGCCACGGCCGCCACCTGAACGACGTCGTCTTCACCGCGTTCGGCTCGGCCGAGGCGGAAGGCCTGCGCGCCCACCTGATCAACCGCAGGCTGCTGCGCCGCCGCCGATCCCTGCGCCCCCGCCTGTACTCGTGGCTGTTCCTGCTGGCACCTCTGCTCATGGTGGCGGGAGTGCTCAGCGCCGTGGCACCGGAACTCCAGCGGGAGTTCGTGCCGCAGCTGCCCGAGTTCCCGTTCTGGTACTTCTTCGCGGCCGCGGCGGCGATGTTCGTCTGGGCCTCGGTGCTGCGCGCCCGCGATCCCGGCCGCCTGCGCACCAGGGCCGGCTACGTCCTGCTGAAACGTGCCGAGCGCCGGGTGAACCCGCAGGATCCGGTCGGCGCGGTCGCCGTGCGGGGGCTGCGCGGAAGGATCGGCGGCCTCGCGGTCGCCGGGATGTTCGGGCTCAGCGCCGTCGTGGTCGGGACGCTGCCGCACCGCGACACGTCGTCCGGCAGTAGCTGCGGGGGCGGCTGTTCGTCGAGCTCGTGCGGCAGCGACGGCGGTAGTGACGGCGGCGGCGGTGGGTGCGGCGGCGGTGGCGGCGACTGAGCGGGTCTGACGGGACTGTCGGACCTTCCGGGTACGGTCTGTCCCGTGCCTGAAGTTCCCCCCACCCTGAGCCTGCTCGAAACCGCCGTCCACGCCGTCGGTGGCGCGGAGCGTCCTGGTCAGGTGGAGATGGCCGAGGCCGTCGACCACTCGATCCGCACGGGCGAGCACCTCGCGGTGCAGGCGGGCACGGGTACCGGCAAGTCGCTGGCGTACCTGGTGCCGTCGATCCGGCACGCCGTGGCCGAGGACGAGACGGTGGTGGTCTCGACGGCCACGATCGCGTTGCAGCGGCAGCTGGTGGACCGGGATCTGCCGCGGCTCTCCAAGGCGCTCAAGAAGGACCTGGGGCGCGAGCCCACGTTCGCGATCCTCAAGGGCCGCAGGAACTACCTGTGCATGCACCGCGTGCACAACGGCGCGCCGGACGAGCCGGAGGAGGACGCGCTGTTCGACCCGTTCGCGGTGTCGAAGCTCGGGCGCGAGGTGAAGCGGCTGCACGAGTGGTCGTCGGACACCGAGACCGGGGATCGCGACGAACTGGTGCCCGGTGTCAGCGAGCAGGCGTGGCGGCAGGTCAGCGTCACGGCCCGCGAGTGCCTCGGGGTGTCGAAGTGCCCGATCGGGTCCGACTGCTTCGCGGAAAGGGCGCGGGCCGAGGCGGGCAAGGCGGACGTGGTGGTCACGAACCACGCGATGCTCGCCATCGACGCGCTGGAGGGCTACCAGGTTCTGCCCGACCACGACGTGGTGGTGATCGACGAGGCACACGACCTGGTCGACCGCATCACGTCGGTGGCCACGGAGGAGCTGACCGGGGCGTCCGTGGGCATGGCCGCGCGGCGGTGCGGGCGGCTCATCGACCAGGACATCGCGGACCGGCTGGCCGAGGCGGGCGACGGGCTGGCGATGATCCTCGAGGACATGCCGTCCGGCCGGTTGGACGCGCTG
Source organism: Lentzea albidocapillata (assembly GCF_000719115.1). Lineage (GTDB taxonomy): Bacteria > Actinomycetota > Actinomycetes > Mycobacteriales > Pseudonocardiaceae > Lentzea > Lentzea albidocapillata. The sequence continues at coordinate 104,474 of NZ_JOEA01000015.1, forward strand.
CCCCGGGCGCTCGCGGGTGCGCTGGCGGCCACGCGCGACGCGGCGCACAACTGCATGTCGGCCATGGGTTCGGAGCGCAAGGAAGACCCGGACGCGGCGACGGCGCGCAAGCTCGCGCTGGCGTTGCTGGAAGAGGTCCACGACTGCGCGGTGCGGGTGCTGGAGGCGTTCGACGAGGAACATGACGTCGTCTGGGTCTCGGGCGACTTCAACCAGAAGGCCCCCTCGCTGCGGGTGGCGCCGCTCGGTGTCGGCGGGCTGCTGCGGGAGCGGCTGTTCGCCAAGCGCACCACCGTTCTGACGTCCGCGACGCTGACCTTGGGCGGCGCCTTCGACACGATGGCGCGCCAGTGGGGCCTGCCGCCGTCGGAGAAGGTCCGCAAGATCGAGGGCGCGGCGACCGAGAAGGACATCGACGGTCCCAAGTGGAGCGGCCTCGACGTGGGCTCGCCGTTCCAGCACGGCACGAGCGGAATCCTCTACGTGGCAAGGCATCTGCCGCAGCCGGGGCGCGACGGCCTGCCGCCGGAGTACCTCGACGAGATCGAGGGCCTGGTGAACGCGGCGGGCGGCCGCGCGCTCGGCCTGTTCTCCTCGACGCGGGCGGCCAAGGCCGCCACGGAGGCGCTGCGGGACAAGATCGAGTACCCGATCCTGTGCCAGGGCGACGACGCGACGGGCCTGCTGGTCAAGAAGTTCTCCGAGGACGAGCGCACGTGCCTGTTCGGCACCCTGTCGCTGTGGCAGGGCGTCGACGTACCGGGGCCCAGCCTCCAGCTCGTGATCATGGACCGCATCCCGTTCCCGCGCCCGGACGACCCACTGGCCTCCGCCCGCCAGAAGGCGGTGAGCTCACGCGGCGGCAACGGCTTCCTGACCGTCGCCGCCACGCACGCCGCCCTGCTGATGGCCCAGGGCGCCGGCAGGTTGCTGCGCTCGATGTCGGACAAGGGCGTGGTGGCCGTCCTCGATCCGCGCATCGCCACCGCTCGCTACGGCGGCTTCATCAGGGCCTCACTCCCCCCGTTCTGGACGACCTACGACCCGGAAGTGGTCCGCGGCGCCCTCAAGCGCCTGGACGAGGCTCAGACCCCTTGATCCGCTCGACGAGCTCGTCGCGGTAGGCCTGGGCCTCCGGCAGTTCCGGTTCGGAACCGTCGGTCTTCTTCAGCGCGCCTTCGAGGATCTTCAACCCCTGCCGCTCGTCCCCGTGCGCGTCCGCCTGCCGTGCCGCGTTCTCCATGGCTTTCGCGAGCTTGGTGCGCGCCTCGGGTTCCTGGGCGGCCTTGTTGATCCGGATCCAGTTGCCGCCCGGATCGACGACGGTGAACCCGGTGTACCGGTCGTTGCGCAGCCGCGGCCGGGTCATCCGCGGGATGCCGGAGATGAGCAGCTTCCCGTGCACAGCGCGCATTCGCGCCGCGAAATCCTCGAACAGCGGACCGGTGTCCTCGACGATGATCACGCACGTGCTGTGCGACTGCTCCGGAACGTGCCCGTCCATCCCGTAGAAGTGCAGGTTGATGTCCTCGCGCCGCATAGCGACGTACGGATTGGGACGCGTCTGCCGGTAGGTGATGGAGAAGCCGAGCATCTCGTAGAAGGCCGACATCTCGTCGATGTCGACGCAGGGCAGGAGCGGAATAGTCAGTTCGTTTGCCACCGCCCGAAGCTAAGCCCGGCCCTGCCGAAACGACACCGAGCTATTTGCTCAAGCGAACAGCAGTGCGAGCCCGCCCAGCACCATCAACGCGGAAACCACGGCAATGGCGAGCACCCGCCCACGCGAAGTCCCCGCGTGCTTCAAGGCAATGCCCAACGGTCCGATTCCAGCCACAGCAGCCCCTTTCGAAGGTATGACAACGGCAGCACGCACAGCCCCGACCGCCACCCCGAACGGCGACATGCCGAGTTCGCGTGCCCCAACGACATCCGCTTCCCACTGCTCGCGACAGCGCTCGTCACCCACCACCGCGGCCGCGAACCGCACCAGCAGCAACGCGACTCTCACTGCGCCGCCCTCGGCACGAACCTCGGCGCCGGAGCGGCCCGCGCAACGACCCTGCGGGCCTCCGCGGCCCCGTCAGCGGTCAGCCGGTACATCCGCCGGCGCGGCCCGCGCCGTTCCGCGTCGTCCTCCCAGGCGGAGGTGACCCACCCGGCCCGTTCCAGCCTGTCCAGCAACGGGTAGACGCTGCCGGACGGCCTGCCGGTGAGCTTGATGATCTCCAGGCCCCAGCGCGGCTCGTCGGCGCCGAGCAGCACTTCGAGAACGTCGATGGTGGCTTTGCCGATGCGTTGCAGTGGCTCCACGCCACTAAGACTACCTATGTAGATTAAGCCGGTCAAGCAGCTCTTCGCGGAACTCCAGTGCCGAGGCCCGCTCCTCCTCCGAGGCGTGCACCTCCCGCGCCAGCGCCCCTTCGAGGATCTTCAACGCCTGCCGCTCGGCCGCGTGCGACCCGGCCAGCGTCACCGCGGTGTCCAACGCCCGCGACAGCCCGTTCCGCCCGTTCTCCCGTTCGCGCACCGCGGGCACCACCCGGATCCAGTTGCCGCCGGGATCGACGAACAGGAACCCTTCCCGCCGGGGCCGCGTCATCCGCGGGATGCCCGTGACCAGCACCTGCCCGTACACGGCGCGCATCCCGGCCGCGAACGCGTCGTACAGCTCACGCGGGTCCTCGACCTGGACCAGGCACGAGCTGTACGACTGCGCGGCCTGGTAGCCGGGGATGCCGAAGAAGTGGAGGTTGATCTCCTCGCGGCGCACCGACAGGTACGCGTTCGGCCGGTACTGCCGGTACGTGACCGTGAACCCGAGCATCACGTAGAACTCGGCCACCTCGTCGATGGAGGCGCACGGCAGCAGCGGGATCGTCACCTCGTTGGCCACGTCGCCAAACTAGACCCGGAGATCAGCCATCGACCAGCAATCCACGTAACGGTCCTTGCAGTCTTCCGGCGCGGCGGGACACACCGGGCAGCGACGTCACCCGCCCGGAACCCTTCAGCTCGGACCGCCACACGCGGTCGACGATCTCGTGCGCGGGCCCGGAGACGTCCGTACCCAGATGTTCCGCCCACAGCCGCAACCGCGTCGCGCGCACCACCTCGGCGTCGTCGGTCACGACGTTGACCTCGGTGTCGTTGAACAGCGAGTGCTCGTTCAGGTTCGCCGACCCGATCGACATCCATCTGTCGTCCACAATGGACAGCTTGGCGTGCACGTAGACCGGCGCGTCGCCATGGGAGACGAGCGTTGCCGCGACGAGCCGCCCATCTTCGTCGACGTCGAGCAGACGGCCGAGCTGCCCACGGGTGGTGTCGGCGCCGTTGCTCGGCTTCTGCGGCAGCAGCAACACCATCCGGAACTCGGGCGACGGCGGCCGGCTCAGCTTCTCCAGCAGGACCTCGGTGATCTCCGGGGACCACAGGAACTGGTTCTCCACGTAGATCAGCGACTCGGCCGCCCGCAGCGCCCGCAGGTACGAGTCGAGCAGACTGAAGTCACCGTGCGGGGCGAACGAGTAGGTCTTCTCCGGGATCGTCCGCACCAGCTGCACCGACGACGACCCGGCCTCGGGCGGTACCTCGGGCGCGGGCAGGGTCTCCCCCGCGATCTCCAGCCACCGCGCGGCGAAGTGCGCGGCCACCTCGGCGACGATCGGGCCTTCCAGCCGTGCGACGTGGTCGTGCCAGCCGAGATCACGCGGCGGATGCTCGGGCGAGTCGTGGCGGTCGCCCTCCACGGCCGTCATGTCGAGGCCGCCGACGAACGCCACGTCGTCGACGATCACGATCTTCTCGTGGTGACAGTGCAACGTGCGCTCGCGCGCGTCCAGCTCGCACCGGACGGCGCCGCAGTCCCAGAAAGCCTTCTGCGCGGCCAAAGCACGCTTGCGCGTCGGCTCGAACATCGGGACCGGCGGGCCGGCCCAGAGCAACACGCGCACCGGGATCCGTTCCGCCGCAGCCGAAAGCAGTTCACTCAAGTGCGGCGCGCCCGGCTCACGGGTCAGCCGGAAGTCCGGCGACGCGTGCCAGTTCGCGATGTGCACGTACTTCTCCGCGTTCTCGATCGCCTTCGCCACGACCGGGAACGCGTTGGCGCCGTCGATCAGCACCTCGATCTTGTTGCCGCGCTGCACGGGACGGCGCGGGGTGAACCACCCCGCGCCGTCTCCTATGAGCACATCGCCCCACCCCAGCCGCGTCAGCCGGCGGGTGTGGTGCGAGCACAGCATGTTCTCCAGCCCGTCACCGAGCCGGGCGTCAAGAACGTCGAGGAAGCCCACGAGAGGCGGATTTACCCGTTTCGCACGCTTCTAAACGGCGAGCACCGTCGTCGTGCCCGGCTCGACCTCCGTGAAGCCCGCGTCCCGCACCGCCACGACGTCGCCGCGGTGGATCAACGAGTCCCACTCCGCCACGGACGGCGTCCGCACGGCACACCGGTAGTCCAGGTCCGCCCACGCCTTCAGCTCGACCGCGGAGAGGTACGGCGCCAGCAGCATCGACGCGTGGCCGACCTGAGCCGCGAGCTTGCCGGCGGACATCTCGACGCGCGGGTTCACGTACAGCAGCCGCGCGCCCTCGGGCACGGGTCCCGGCTCGTCGACAGGCAGGTCGGAGCCGGAGATCTGCAGCTTGGCGACCTCGCGAGGCGTCTCGGACACCAGCACGGGCAGCAGCGAACGGACCGACGCCCCGTCGACCGTCACCGTCACCCCCGGCAGCTCCTGCACGGCGTCCCACTGCACGCCACGAGCACGCCGCGACACCTTGCGGATCCGCCCGGCCACCCACGCCCGCACGGCCTCGTGCCACTCGCCGTCGACGTCGGCACGCGGGTCGAGGCACACCGCGACCGCCGAAGCGGCCGCGGCCTCCAGCAACGCCGTCCGGGACGGCGGGTCGACCCGTTCGATGCGCAACACCATCGGCATCGCGCGGACTTCGGACTCCTCCGCGTAGTTCCGGGAAGCAATGAGGTCGAGGATCTTCACAGCCGGGTCAGCTCCAGGCCGTCCGCGGCGTCCGCGGCCTCCACCTCGGCCCGCGTCACGCCGAGGATGAACAGCACGGCGTCCAGGAACGGGTGCGACAGCGCCGTGTCGGCCACCTCGCGCAGCGCGGGCTTGGCGTTGAACGCGATGCCGAGGCCCGCCGCGTTCAGCATGTCGATGTCGTTCGCGCCGTCACCGACCGCCACGCACTGCGCCAGTGACACACCGACCTCCTCGGCGAACCGGCGCAGCGCCACGGCCTTGCCCGGCCGGTCGACGATCTCGCCGACGACCTGCCCGGTCAGCTTGCCGTCCACGATCTCCAGCGTGTTCGCCGCGCAGAAGTCCAGCTGCAGCTCGTCCGCGAGACCCGTGATCACCGACGTGAACCCGCCGGACACCACGCCGCAGTAGAAACCGAGGCGCTTCAGCGTCCGGATCGTCGTGCGCGCGCCGGCCGTGAGCTCCAGCGAGGACCCGACCTCCTGCAGCACCTTCTCGTCGAGGCCCTCCAGCAACGCCACCCGGCGCCGCAGCGACTCCGCGAAGTCGAGCTCGCCGCGCATCGCGGCCTCGGTGATCTCGCGCACCTGCTCCTCGCACCCGACGTGCGCGGCCAGCATCTCGATCACCTCGCCCTGGATCAGCGTGGAGTCGACGTCGAACACCACCAGGCGCTTGGCCCTGCGGGTCAGCCCGGCGCGTTCGACCGCGATGTCGAGGCCCACCCGGACCGACACGTCGGCGAGCGCCGACCGCAGCGCCGAGTCGTTCTCCATCGTGTCGTCCGCGACCGAAACACGCAGCTCAAGGCCCGTGACGGGGTAGTCGGCGACACCGCGGATCGCGTCGATGTTCACACCGAGCGACGCCAGCCGACGCGCGACCTCGGTGAACGCCTTGGCGGTGACCGGACGGCCCAGCACGATCAGCACGTGCGAGGACTCCAGGCGCGCGGTGCGCTTCGAGTCCGCGCCGATCTCGATCTCCACGTGCATCGAGACGGTGGCCATGGCCTGCTCGACCGACTCCTGCAGACCCTCGGGGTCGTGATCGGTCGAGACCAGCGCGCCGAGCACCAGCCTGCCCCTGATCACGACCTGTTCCACGTCGAGCACGTCGACGCCGTGCCTGGTCAGCACGGCGAAGAGCACCGAGGAGACGCCAGGCTTGTCGGGTCCGGTCACAGTGATGAGCACGGGCGTTTTCACGTCGTCGTCTCCTCGTAGACGCGAAGAGCCCCGGCCGCGTGGAAGCAGCCGGGGCTCGTCGTTGAACCTGTGAAGTGCAGGTTACTTGTGGTCGTCGTCGTCCTTCTCGGAGGCCGTGCCCGACTTGATCGCGGACGCCGCCATCTCGGACAGCGCCGGCTTGGCGTCCTTGTGCTGGATCGTCTTGCCGGTGAAGGTCACGTGACCCTCGTTCCGGATCCGCTCGATCATGTGCGGGTAGTGCAGCTCGAACGCCGGGCGCTCCGAACGAATCCGGGGCAGCTCGGTGAAGTTGTGCCGCGGCGGCGGAGACGAGGTGGCCCACTCGAGAGAGTTGCCGTAACCCCACGGGTCGTCCGCCGTGACGACCTCGCCGAAGCGGTAGCTCCGGAAGACGTTCCAGATGAACGGCAGCGTCGACGCGCCCAGGATGTAGGCACCGATCGTCGAGATCATGTTCAGCGTCGTGAAGCCGTCGGACGCGAGGTAGTCGGCGTACCGGCGCGGCATGCCCTCGTTGCCCAGCCAGTGCTGGACGAGGAACGTCGCGTGGAAGCCGAGGAACGTCGTCCAGAAGTGCAGCTTGCCGAGCGGCTCGTCCATGAAGCGGCCGGTGATCTTCGGGAACCAGAAGTAGATACCCGCGAAGGTCGCGAACACGATCGTGCCGTAGAGCACGTAGTGGAAGTGCGCGACGACGAAGTACGTGTCGGACACGTGGAAGTCGATCGCGGGCGCGGCCAGCAGGATGCCGGACAGACCACCGAAGAGGAACGTGACGATGAAGCCGATGCTGAACAGCATGGGCGTCTCGAACGTCAGCTGCCCCTTCCACATCGTGCCGATCCAGTTGAAGAACTTCACACCGGTCGGGACCGCGATGAGGAACGTCATGAAGGCGAAGAACGGCAGCAGCACGGCGCCGGTCGCGTACATGTGGTGCGCCCACACGGCGACGGACAGGGCCGCGATGCCGAGCGTCGCGTAGACCAGGCCGTTGTAACCGAAGATCGGCTTGCGGCTGAACACCGGGAAGATCTCCGACACGATGCCGAAGAACGGCAAGGCGACGATGTAGACCTCCGGATGCCCGAAGAACCAGAAGAGGTGCTGCCACAGGATCACCCCGCCGTTCTCGGGGTTGAACACGTTCGCCCCCAGATGGCGGTCGGCCAGCAGGCCGAGCAGCGCGGCGGTGAGGATCGGGAACGCGAGCAGCACCAGGATCGACGTCACCAGGATGTTCCAGGTGAAGATCGGCATCCGGAACATCGTCATGCCGGGCGCGCGCAGGCAGACCACGGTGGTGATCATGTTCACCGCGCCGAGGATGGTGCCGAGACCACCGACCACCAGGCCGGAGATCCACAGGTCGGCACCCGCGCCGGGCGAGTGGATGGCGCTCGACAGCGGCGTGTACGCGAACCAGCCGAAGTCAGCGGCGCCACCGGGGGTGACGAAGCCCGCCATCACGATCAGGCCACCGAAGAGGTAGAGCCAGTACGAGAAGGCGTTGAGCCGCGGGAACGCCACGTCGGGCGAGCCGATCTGCAGCGGGAGCACGAAGTTCGCGAAGCCGAAGACGATCGGCGTCGCGTAGAGCAGCAGCATCACGGTGCCGTGCATCGTGAAGAGCTGGTTGAACTGCTCCTGGCTCAGGAACTGCATGCCGGGACGGGCCAGCTCGGTCCGCATCAGCATGGCCATCGCGCCGCCGACCATGAAGAAGGCGAACGAGGTGACCAGGTACATGATGCCGATTTGCTTGTGGTCCGTGGTGCGGAACATCCGCAGCAGGAAGGACCCCTTGACCGCAGTGCGCGTCGGATAAGGACGCGTTGCGATCGGCTGCGGGGCTACGGCCGTCACGGTACCTCCAGGCCTTGGTGGGACCAGTAGTTCGGGAAACTCCCCGGATATTAGACGGAGCCGATCAGCTCCATTCGGGTGGGCCATGGCCGGTGGCCAGCGGCGTAGCGCACGTCACACGTATCCTGCCGCCGTGCTTCGATTGCTCGCTGTCGCTTCTGTCCTGTTGCTGGCCGCCTGTGGCTCTCCGGCCACGCACAACTCCGCGGACGTCACGTTCGCCCAGGGGATGGTGCCGCACCACGAGCAGGCGCTGGAGATGTCCGGCCTCGTCCCGTCCCGCACGGACAACCCCAGGCTGATCGATCTGGCCAAGCGCATCGCGGACGCCCAGAAGCCCGAGATCGACCGCATGAACGGCTGGCTCCGCACGTGGAACGCGCCGGTGCAGGCGTCCTCACACGGCCACCCCGAATCGCACGGCATGGTCGACCTGGGCAACCTCGCCGACCTGAACGGCACCGAGTTCGACCGCCAGTGGCTGTCGCTGATGATCCAGCACCACCGCGGCGCCGTGGACATGGCGCAGAAGCACCTCTCCGCCGGCACCGACCCGGAGGCCCGCAAGCTCGCCCAGGACGTCGTCAGCCACCAGGAGAAGGAGATCGCGGAAATGGAGTCGCTCCTCCCCCAGGGCTGATGCCAGCCTTCTCGCCGTGAGCGCTCTAGCAGCCGCCGTGTCTCTCGCGGCCTCGCACGGCGTGGTCTGTTCCGACCCGGTCGTGCTCAAGCACAGCAGCAACGTCCTCGTGCACCTGCGCCCAGCCCCAGTCGTCGCCCGAATCGCGGCGCGCACTTTTTTGGTGCGCCCTACGGTCGCCTCACACTTCGCACGCGACCTGTCGGTGTCGTCGTTCCTGGCCTCGCGCGGCGTGCCGGTCGTAACTCCCTCTTCAGAGCTGCCCGCAGGACCTCACACACACGACGGCTTCGTGATCTCGTTCAGCACGTACGTCCCGCACGACCCCACGGCGCGACTGTCCAGGCAGGACGTCCTCAAGCTCCTGCCTGACCTGCACGCCGAACTGAGGCTCTACGAGGGCCGGCTGCCCACGCGCGGCACGCTGGACGACGTGGACAACGTCCTGACCTACCTGGACGGCCTGGGCGTGCCCGACCTGGCCAGGTTTCGCAAGTGGCGCGACGACCTGCTCACCGGCTGGCCCGCGCACTACAACGACGTCCAGCCCCTGCACGGCGACCCGCACCCAGGCAACCTGCTGGTGACCCCCTCGGGCCCGGTCTGGAACGACTTCGAGGACACCTGGCGCGGCCCGCTCGCCTGGGACCTGGCCTGCTCCGCGGACAAAGAAGAAGCCGCCCAACGCACCGTAGAGATCTACGGCGGCGGGGCGGCTCCTTCAGACGTGGAGTTCCACGTGGAGACACGACGCATGTTCGGCACGCTCTGGGGCGTGCTCATGCAGTGGTCTTAGACGCGACGCCTGCGCATCACGAGCACCAGCGCGGCACCAGCGGCGACGAGCGCGGCACCGAGGCCGAGCATCCAGGCGGACCCGAACCCGGTGGCGGCGAGGTCGTCCTCGTTGGCGACCGGCACGACCGCGGCCGTGGTGGTCGTGGTGGGCGCGACCTCGGAGGACGACGCCCCGGTGGTCGTGGTGGTGGTGCTGGACGACGAGGACGGGGTCGACGACTGCGTCACGGTCGTAGTCGTCGTGGTGGTCGTCGTCGTCGTGGTCGTCGTGTCCTTGATGCCACAGCCGTACCAGTGGCTGATGTCCGAGCCGTTCCCGTTGTCCTTCAGGGGAGCGCGGAGCTTCTCCCACGGCAACGTCGCGCCGAGCTTGTCAGCGAGGTAGACGTTGAACACGGGGCCGCCCTTGACCACGATGCCCGTGACCGTCATGCCCTCGGGCAGCCGGGACAGTCCGGTGATGTTCAGGTGCAGTTCGTTGTCGCCACCCGAGTAGTCGAACAGGTTCGGGTGGATCGTCGAGCCGGTCAGTCCGCCGACCGTGCAGGCATCAGGGTGGTTGATGTCGACGTTGTTGAGGTACGCCGTCGCACGCGGGTCGTCGGTGACCGGTGCGTCCGGCTGAGCCAGCGACGTGGTCGCCAGGGCGAGCGTGGCCACAGCGGCCATGGCGGCCGAGGCGAGCAGGCCGGATCTTCTCAGAGGCGTCAGGCGCATCGGGTTACTCCGTGAGGGTTGGCGGATTCGGAGATCTAAGACGATCGACGTCCCCCGAACGGTCTAGATGACGATCAACTTCGCCCTTGTGGCCGAGTTGTTACCCGTCCGTGAGGTCGCATCCCCAAACGACCGAACGCCGAAGGGGGCCTGCCCGACGGCAGACCCCCTTGAAAAGCACACGGGCGCGGAACGACTTTCAGTCGTTCTCCGCCACCTCGGCGGGCTTGAGGAACACCGTGCCACCGTTCGGCATGCGCCGGAACCAGTCAACGGGAGTAACGGGCTGGCCGAGCACCGGACCCACCCCAGTGGGGAGGTGGGGAACAGGAACGCCGGCACCAAGGGGGATCTGGGGCCGACCGAGAGGCTGGTTCGGGGTGGTCATGGTTCCTTCTCGACGAATGGGTCGGGGCCTGCGCACGAGGAACTCCGGATACCCGGGAAGCCCTGGCCACATCCGTCTACAACACGGTGTCGAGCTGGTGATACCCGGTTCGCCTGAGTGTGACCTCGAACGATATTCATCGCCTATCGTCACGACGCACGCCGGAAAACGACTGGTGGCGGCGTCGAGCACGTAAGGGTTTGTGGCACACCGGGTGGACCGGATGCGGAAGTCTACAACGCCCCGCAAGGGGCCTCACCTGCACGTTCGCCGCCTGCAACACGAAAGCGTGAGGCCCGCCGATCACCCCGCACAAGGGGGGACGACGGGCAGGGCCACGATGGGCCATGCGGCGGAACCACTCGATCGGTACCACGGACCGCCTCTCTGGCATGCCCGCTCCAGGCAGCCGCGGGAGGCGCGCTCCTAACGGCCGGAGGGAACTGCTGCTGACGGACAACCCGGTTCGAGGTGGTCATGGTTCCTTATAAAAAAGGTTGAGTCACTCACTCGCTTCAATGATCGAGAAAACGTGCAACGACCCCAGAGCGGCTGCCAGCCGCCGCCGCGCCTCGGGCCGGTCGACCCGCCACTGCTCGGTGGCGTTCCCGAGCAGCAGTCCGAACGGCGCGGGCGCCCGGCGGCACTCGCTCAGCACCCAGCCGGCGTCGGAGTCGAGCCAGAAGATCTCCGGCCGTTCCTCCATGCGACCCACCACGGCGCGACCACTCTTCGCAAGCCGGTAGGTCACGTCCGGCGGCACCCGGAAGTTCCCGTCCTCGCGGATACCGGCAGCAAGGAGGGACGCCTCCACAGTGGACACCCCTTCGACCGCATCGGCCACTTGGCCCGCGAGAGCGCGCAGCAACCATCGAGCATCCGGCAGCAGGTCGTGCTCGTGCGCGAGCAACCAGTCGCCGATCTCCGCGGCCCGCTCCCGCGCCTTGGGCAGCAAGGAGTGCGGGCCAAGCTGTTCCGACTCGGACGACAGGAAGAACTGGCCGAGACAGGTGTAGGCGTGCCAGGCCGCAAAGGTCTGTTCCAGCGGCCATCGGGCGTGAGACCACGAGTTCTCGAAATACTCCGCGTCTTCGGCGTGCGCGTCGAGGAACTCTCGCGTGATGGCCAAGTCGAAGAACTTCTCGTGCGCACCCTCGTGCACAAGTGCCTCAGCTACCTCCATCGGGCCGACCGGCTCGTCGATCAGCACGATTCCGGGCACGTATCGCGACGACGCGGAGACCACTCCCCCGGACGTCTCCGCCTTGAGCACCGCGAGCATCGACACGTGGGCCAGCAGATCGCCGGCCAGCGCGGGTGCGAGTCGCCTGAACAGGTCGACGCCCTCAGCCACGATCCTGATCGCCGTCTCGAACCGCTCACCGTCCGCCTCGGTCAGCGGCTGCGGCGCCTGACCGGGTGGGGCGATGATGCGCAACGGCGCTTCGAGCTGTTCAGCGGCCGCCGGATCGGACACCACCGCGATGCCTGCGTCCCGCACGCCCATCGCGGCGAGCTCGCGCAGCGCCTCCGGGTCCACGCCACCGTGCCCCGCCAGAGCGCGACCGATCTCGTAGCGCACGATCGGATGGTCGAGGAGGTTGTCTGACATCTCCGTGCCGGGCGCGAACAGTTCGACGGCGAGGCGGTAGAGCGCACGTCGCTCGTCGACCAGCACGTCGGCAGGCGCGAGCCGCGCATGCAGTGCGGGTGCTGATGGAGAACTCAACATCGAAGACCCCGTGTTCACGTACCCGGCGGCGTGGAGTCGGCGCTTGACCACCGCAAACTCCCTGTCGCGGGAAGATAGCGACCTGGGTCACCGACGCGAAACCGGGATCCCCCGCAAGACCGGTGCCCGGCCTGCGCCTGGGGGACGCCGACCGGGCACCGGTTGGTTCTGCTCATCAGCCGAACATGATGCTGGTGACGTTCACGAAGCCGACGACGGCCAGTGCGATGACCGAGACGGCGATCATCGTGATCACGGTGCGCCAGCCGATCGCGGTGACGGCGACTGCGACGGCGGCGGCGATTCCGAGTGCACTCCCTGCGGACATCTCGTTCCCTCCCGACTAGGCGAGTACGTGCTCCCGGGTGTGGGCGGTCCCAGGCGCCTCGCCTGGGACAAGAGTCTCGCGTTGTAGGTTGTCTGTCAACGGTCGCCAGGTTGCCAGACAAGTTGCAACTGACCGGCAACACGCCTAAGCTGGACCAATGCCCGCCGAGGACGTTCATCGAGGCGAGAGCTGGTCGCTCTCGCCTGATTCGCGACGGCCCCTGCCGGAGCTGATCGAGCAAAAGCTCCGGGAGCAGATCATCGGTGGCACCCTCAAAGCCGGCGACCGCCTCCCCACCGAGCCGGAACTCGCCCGCAAACTGGATGTCGCCCGGTCGTCGCTGCGCACGGCCCTGCAGCGGCTCCAGTTGCAGGGCATCGTCGAGGTCCGCCGCGGGCTGGGCTGGTACGTCCGCCGCACCGACCTCGCCGCCGTCGAGGAGCACATCGAGGGAAGGCTCGCCGCGCGGCAGTTCTCCCAGACCGACCTGCTGGAAGTGCGGATCGCGCTGGAGACCACCGCGGCGTCGCTGGCCGCGGTGCGCGCCGGCGACGGCGAACTGGACGAACTCGCCAAGCTGAACCTCCGCTACCAGCGCGCGCCGGTCGAGGACACCCAGGAGGTGATCGAGTCGGACGAGGAGTTCCACTCGGCACTGATCCGCGCGTCGCACAACGAACTGCTGGAGCAGATGTACCAGGTGCTCGTGCCGGGCCTGCAGGACTGCAAGCGGCACGCGCACCCGTCCCGCGAGGTGCACAACCGTTCCGCGAACGAGCACGAGCAGGTGATCTGGTTCCTCCGCCGGCACGACGAGGTGGGCGCGAAGAGCGCGATGACCACCCATCTGCTCGGGTTGTACAACGACGTGGCCACGGACGACACGCAGCCCAAAGCGACCCTCAGCACCTACGTCGGGGTGTCGGACAACCCGATCTGGGGCAAGTCGCGCTGATACGGCGGTGACCGAAAGGGGCTGGCGCTGACCCCTCATCACTCCCACCATGTATGGACAGCCGGTGGAGTGAGGGGGCGGCGACCAGGTGGTGACGGCGCACAAGCACAAACAAGCGCTGGCCGTCGCGATCCTGTTGGTCACCGTCGCGGCCGCGGACCTGACGGCGGTCCTGCTGTGGCAGCCCACTTCGCGCAGCCTCCTGCACGACGCGTTGGTCGTGTTCTGGCCGCTGCCGGCGCTCGCGGGATTTCTGCTCGGCTTTTACGAACTGTTCCTGCACAAGCGCCTCGTCGCGGAGTTCGGCCGGATCTCCGGGCCTGGCATCGTCGAACACCTGCTGCCGTCCGAGGTGCTGCGCACCTTCCTCTCGTCCGTGTACGGCCCGAACGACGCGAACGACGACGTGGTGGCGGGTGTGCTCGGCGGCGACGGCATGCGCCCGCGCGGCGACGACCTGACGATCAGCACCAGCACCACCGTGAAGCTGGAACTGCAGGGCATCGACACCAAGACGTACCACCTGATGACGACGCAGCGGTACCGGTTCCGCAACGACGTCCCCACCGAACGCTTCGTCATCTTCGCCACCTCGAACGCGACCCTGCGCGACAGCATCAGCGCCGCCTGCCGCTACCCGTTGTTCGAGCTGTACTTCATCCCGGACCCGTCGCTGTTCCTCGACTCGGTCGACGACCTGCGCCACTCCACCCAGATCGCCATCGACTACCTCGACCACGAAGGACTGCGCCGCTCGGCGGAACCCAGCCAGATCCCGCCGGTCGAGGTGAGGTTCGACCAATGGGCCAACTACCTGACGTTCTTCCGCGAGTCCACGGGCCCACTGGGCAAGCTCAGCCCGGTGGACCACATGAGTGATCTGCGGATCCTCGAGTGCGACCTCAGCCGCATCGCGGACGACCACGTGGTGCGCGCGATCCGCGAGCTCACCGTCTGGTCACGTACGCTGCAGCGCACCAACGACGGCTTCTGCTACTGGCAGTCGCCCTATCCGTCCTTTGTGGACACCATCAGCTTCGACGCGACCGGGCTGGAGGTCGACCAGTCCCCCAGGCACGAGTTCCGGGTCATGCCCTTCACCTTCCGGTCGGCGACGGCGGCCGCGCGCTGGCTGGAAGCAGGTGAGCTCGAGGACCTGGACGTGCGGTCGTGGCTTCTGCCGGGGCATGGGGTGGCCTTGCTGTGGCGAGAGGCAATGGGCTGAGTCACCAGAGGACCAGGCGGTGGAGTGACGTTGCAAGTGAGCGCAAGAAATTGCGTACACTTGCGCCATGACGCAACGGAGGCTGGCCGAGGTCGCGGCCAAGGTCGGGGTCAGCGAGGCCACCGTCAGCCGGGTGCTGAACGGCAAGCCGGGCGTCTCGGACGCCACGCGGAGCGCCGTCCTCACCGCGCTTGACGTGCTGGGTTACGAGAGGCCGACACAGCTCAGGGGGGAACGGGCGAGGCTGGTCGGGCTGGTGTTGCCCGAGTTGCAGAACCCGATCTTCCCCGCTTTCGCGGACGTGGTCGGGAACGCGCTGGCGCAACGGGGGTTCACGCCCCTTCTGTGCACCCGGACGGCCGGCGGAGTGACTGAGGCGGAGTACCTGGAGCTGCTGTTGGAGCAGCACGTCAGCGGCATTGTGTTCGCCGGTGGGCTGTACGCGCAGAAGGACGCGAGCCACGGTCATTACCAGCAGATGATGTCCCGCAAGTTGCCTACGGTGCTGGTCAACGCCGCTATAGACGATCTGGCGTTTCCTCGGGTGTCGTGTGATGACGCGGTGGCCGTCGAGCAGGCGTACGGGCATCTGACGTCGCTGGGGCACAGGCGGATCGGGGCCGTGCTCGGGCCGCTGGACCACGTGCCGAGCCTGCGCAAACAGCTGGCCATCGACAAGTGCGGCGGGGCCGATGTCGAGCACGCGATGTTCAGCCTGGAGGGCGGGCAGGCGGCGGCTACCAAGCTCGTGCAGCGCGGCGTCACGGCGATCATCTGCGCCAGCGACCCGTTGGCGCTGGGTGCGATCAGGGCCGTGCGGCGTGCGGGACTGGACGTGCCCAAGGACGTGTCGATCATCGGGTACGACGATTCCGCCTTCATGACCTGCACTGATCCGCCGCTGACCACGGTCCGGCAACCGATCGAGGCGATGGGGCGGGCGGCCGTCGAACTGCTGGCCAACCAGATCTCCGGCAACTCGGTGGCGCCGGACGAGTTGCTGTTCGAGCCCGAGTTGGTGGTGCGGGCGTCCAGCGCGCCGGTGAGGTAACGAGAGCAGTCGTCTTCTTGCGAGTTTTCGTCTAGATATTGCGTTCAGATGTAACGGCGCCTTATGGTCGCCGTCACATCGACGCGCTCGCGAGAAGGGCGGCCCCACCATGAAGAAGTCCGCTGCCGTGCTGATTGGCGGTGTCCTGGCCCTAAGCTCCGCCGGCTGTGGGAGCGGTTCCACGACCGAGCCCGGCGCCAAGGTCCAGGTCAACATCAACGGTCAGCCGCCGCAGACCCAGGCGTTCGACCGCAAGGTCTTCGACGAGGACGTCGCGGAGTTCGAGACAGCGAACCCCGACATCGACCTCGTGCCGCACGAGGGGTTCATGGACCCGAAGACGTTCAGCGCCAAGCTCGCCGGTGGCCAGCTGGAGGACGTCTTCTACGTCTACTTCACCGATCCCGCGGCGCTCATCGCCCGCAAGCAGGCCGCCGACCTGACGGACTACGTCAAGGACGTTCCGCACTACGGCGACCTGAAGCAGGAGCTCAAGGACGTCTTCACGGTCGACGGCAAGGTCTACGGCCTGCCCACCGCCAACTACACGATGGGCCTGCTCTACAGCCGCACCAACTTCACCAAGGCGGGCCTGGACCCCGACTCGCCGCCGAAGACGTGGGACGAGGTCCGCGCCGCCGCCAAAAAGCTCAAGGACGCCGGCGTCACCGGGTTCGCCGAGTACAGCAAGAGCAACCAGGGTGGCTGGCACTTCACCACGTGGATGAAGTCCGTCGGCGGTGACATCGCCCGCAAGGACGGCGACACCTACAAGGCCGACTTCAACAACGACAAGGGCAAGGAAGTCCTGCGCAGGCTCAAGGAGATGCGCTGGGACGACAACTCCATGGGCGAGAAGCAGCTCCTGGAGATCGGCGACGTGCAGAACATGATGGGCGCCGGGCAGCTCGGCATGTACCTGGCCGCGCCCGACAACGTCGCCGCGATCGTCAACCAGTTCAAGGGCAAGTACGACGACTACGGCCTGGCCGCGATCCCGGAGCAGAAGGGCACCCTGCTCGGCGGCGAGGGCTACATGATCAACCCGAAGGCGACGCCGGAGAAGATCAGGGCGGGCCTGAAGTGGATCCAGTGGAAGTACCTGAACCCGGACCGGCTCGAAGGCAGCCTGCAGAAGTACAAGGACCGCGGCCAGCCGGTCGGCCTGCCGATCCCGCCGATCGCCGACATCTGGACCGGTGAGCCGCGCAAGCAGCAGGAAGATCTGAAGGCCAAGTACGCCACCATGCCGGTGAAGAACTTCCAGGCCTATGTGGACGGTGCGGAGAAGACCAAGGGCTCACTCGAGCCGCCGCAGGCACAACAGGTCTACGCGATCCTCGACAGCGTGGTGCAGGCGACGCTGACGAACTCCGACGCCGACCACTCGGCACTGCTGAAGGACGCGGAGACCAAGGTCAACGCCGTTCTGGCGCAGGTGAAGTGAGTGCGGCGCCACGTCACCGCGTACGGCTTCCTGAGTGCCGCGCTGGTCGTCTTCGCGGTGTTCTCCTGGTACCCCATCGTGCGCGGGGTGGTCCTGAGCTTCCAGCAGGTCAACTTCGTCACGAGTCCCGACTGGGTGGGCTGGGAGAACTTCGAGCGACTCTTCGCGGACCCGCTGTTCGGGGTGGCGTGGCGCAACACGTTGTACTTCACGCTGCTGGCACTGGTCCTCGGTTTCGGCGTCCCGTTCCTGACCGCTGTGGTGCTCAACGAACTGCGGCACGCCAAGGGCTACTTCCGCCTGTTGGTCTACCTGCCGGTGATGTTGCCGCCGGTCGTGACGGCCCTGCTGTGGAAGTGGTTCTACGACCCGGGGCCAGGCCTGTTCAACTCCGTCCTCAGAGGACTCGGGCTGCCGACGTCCCAGTGGCTCGACTCCGCCGACACCAGCATGATCAGCCTCGTCCTGGTGATCACCTGGGCGAACATGGGCTCGGCAACGCTGATCTACCTGGCCGCGCTGCAGACCATCCCTGGTGAGCTGTACGAGGCCGCCGATCTGGACGGCGCGGGGATCGTCAAGAAGGTCTGGCACATCACGATCCCGCAGACCAAGTTCGTGATCCTGATGCTGTTGCTGCTGCAGGTCGTCGCGACCATGCAGGTCTTCACCGAGCCCTTCATCATGACCGGCGGCGGCCCGGAGGAGTCCACGGTCACCGTGCTGCTCCTGCTGTACCGCTACGCCTTCTACTACAACGACTTCGGCACCGCGAGCGCGCTGAGCCTGATCCTCTTCGCGGTGCTGGGCGTCTTCTCCTTCCTCTACCTCAAGATCACGAAGAAGGCCGACGCATGAGGACTCTCACCAGGGGAACGGGCCCGGCGTACTGGATCGTCCTGATCGGCACGCTGGTCCTGTTCACGGCGGCGTTCCTGCTCCCGCTGGTCTGGGTGCTGCTCGGCGCGTTCAAACCGCCGGCGGAACTGGCCCAGCAACCGCCGACCATCCTGCCGCAGACGTGGGAACCGGGCGCGTACGTCGACGCCTGGAACTACATGGACCTGGGCCGGTTCTTCCTCAACACGTTCGTCGTCGCGATCGGCGCGTGGGCGGTGCAGATGGCCGTGATCGTCCCCGCGGCCTACGCGCTGTCCAAGCTCCGGCCGATCTTCGGCAACGTGGTGATGGGCCTGATGCTGGCGACGCTGATGTTGCCCTCGACGGCCATTCTGGTCCCGGTCTACCTCACGCTCACCGACCTCGGCCTGCTCAACAACCCGGCAGGCATCTGGTTGCCGGCCGCGGCGAACGCGCTGAACGTGTACCTGCTCAAGCGGTTCTTCGACCAGATCCCGGAAGAGCTCCTCGAAGCGGCCAGGATCGACGGTGCCGGAACGTGGACGACCCTCGTCCGCATCGTGCTGCCGATCTCACGCCCCATCCTCGCCGTCGTCTCGATCTTCGCGGTCGTGGCGGCGTGGAAGGACTTCATCTGGCCGCTGCTCGTGTTCCCCGATCCGGCGAAGCAGACGCTCAGTGTCGCGCTTCAGCGCTTCGCTCCGGACACCCCGATCAACCTCCTGCTCGCGGGCCTCGTGCTGGCGAGCCTGCCGATGGTGGCGCTGTTCCTGGCGTTCCAGCGGCACATCCTCGCGGGGCTCACCGCGGGCGGCGTAAAAGGCTGAAAGGACACCAGATGAGTTGGTGGCGCAACGCTTCCATCTACCAGGTCTACCTGCGCAGCTTCGCGGACGGCAACGGTGACGGCATCGGCGACCTGGCCGGCCTCCGCGACAAGCTCCAGCACATCGCGAGCCTCGGCTTCGACGCGATCTGGTTGAACCCGTGGTACCCGAGCCCGCTCGCGGACGGCGGCTACGACGTGGCGGACTACCGCGACATCGAGCCGGTCTTCGGGTCGCTCGCCGACGCCGAGAAGCTCATCGCGGACGCGCACGGCCTGGGCATCCGGATCATCATCGACCTCGTCCCGAACCACAGCAGCGACCAGCACCCGTGGTTCAAGGACGGCCTGTGGGACCGCTTCCACGTCCGTGCCACCGAGGAGATCCCGAACGACTGGCAGTCGCGCTTCGGCGGCCCCGCCTGGAGCAAGCTCGAGGACGGCCGCTGGTACCTGCACCTCTACGCCGCCGAGCAGCCGGACTTCAACTGGGAGAACCAGGTCGTCCACGACGAGTTCGAGGACATCCTGCGGTTCTGGCTCGACCGCGGCGTCGACGGCTTCCGCATCGACGTGGCCGACGGCCTGGTCAAGGACTTCAGCAGGCCCGACGCCGACCTGCCCTACTCCGACCAGGACGGCGTGCACGAGATCTACCGCCGGTGGCGGCAGATCGTCGACGAGTACGAGGGCGACCGCATCCTCGTCGGCGAGATGTGGCTGCCCGATCCGGTCAGGTTCGCCCGGTACCTCCGCCAGGACGAGATGCACAGCGCGTTCAACTTCGACTTCCTGTGCTGCCCGTGGAACGCCGACGAGCTGCGCAAGGTCGTCGACAGCACACTGGCCGCGCACGAACCCGTTGGCGCGCCACCGACCTGGGTGCTCTCGAACCACGACGTCACCAGGCACGTGACCCGCTACGGCCGCGAGAAGACGGGATTCTCCTTCGCGGACAGGCAGCACGGCGCCCCGACCGACTTCGAACTGGGGACCCGCCGCGCCCGCGCGGCGATCATGCTCACCGCGGCACTGCCCGGCGGCGTCTACGTCTACCAGGGCGAGGAGCTGGGCCTCTGGGAGGTCGAGGACCTGCCGGACGAGCTGCGCGAGGACCCGGTGTGGCACCGCTCCGGCTTCACCGACCGGGGCCGTGACGGCTGCCGCGTGCCACTCCCCTGGTCCGCCGAGGACGGTCCGAGCTGGTTGCCGCAACCCGAGAACTGGCAGGACTTCTCGGTCGCGGTCCAGTCGGACGACCCGGAGTCGATGCTCGCTCTGTACCGCCAGGTGTTCGCGCAACGCCGCGGCATCGACGGTGATCTGGAGTGGCTCGACCTGGGCGAGGACGTGCTGGCGTTCAAGCGCGGCGGCCACACCTGCGTCGTCAACCTGTCGGACCAGGCGATCGATCTGCCGGGCGTGCCAACGTTGTCAAGCGTCCCGCTCACCAACGGCCAGCTGCCGCCGGACGCCGCGGCCTGGATCTCCTGATCACGCGACGAGGGAGCCTTTCCACACCCGGCAAGGCTCCCTCGTCCACATCACCTCGTGGCGTACGACTGGTCGTCCATGTTGGTGCTGTAGACGCCCGTGTTCTTCACCACCTGCGCGGCGACCACGCCCTTCGGCGTCAGGTTCTTCATGGCGTCCTTGGCCTTCTCCAGCACGTCGAGGAGCTTGGAGACCAGCTTGGAGAGGCTCCGGATCGTGGTGACGATCTTGTCGATCCACTCGCGGACCTTGTTGACCCACTTCACGACGACGCGGATGCCGTCGGCCACGATCGCGGGGGTGGCCAGGCCGACGGTGATCACGGCAGCCGCGGCGGCCCTGATCAGGAACTGCACCAGCTCGCTCATCGCCATCGCGATCAGGTCGCGCACGGTCGTGCGGACCACGGCGACAGCCGTGGCGGCACCGGTCAGCGCGGCTCCCACACCGCTCGCGGCGATCGACGCGCCCTTGATCGCTTCCGCCTCGAGCAGTGCGACCGGCTTGTAGGCGGCGATCGCGGCCCCCTGCCAGGCGGAGGTGTCCGACTCCACGACCTGCTTCATGTACTCGGAGGCCTTGGCGAGGTGGTCGGAGACGTTGCCCCAGGTGGCGGCGTTCAGGTTGATCGTGCCGGGGTCGCCCGCGAGCGAGTTGAGCATCGACGTCAACGGCTCGACGTGCTCGATGAACCAGGCGAACGCCGAGCTGAGCAGGCTGCCGAACGGGTCGGCGATGAAGCCGAGCGCGTCGAGGCCGGCCCCTGCGGCGTTGACACCGGCCTCCAGCCAGTCGCCGCGCTGAACGGCGAGAACCGCGTCGGCCCCCAGCTCGACCACACCGATACCGGTCAGGCCGTCGAGGCCGTCGCTCGCCGCCGGCCCCGCAATCAACGGGTTGCTCATTTCCCGCCTCCCAGCTTCTCGATGAGCTTGTGCAGGCTGCCCCCGACCGCCTCGTCCACGTTGTCGTAGGTGTCAGCCATCGCGCTGACACCCGCCGACGTCGCGGCGACCACGGTGTTCGCGGTCGCAATGGCCGCGTGTCCCGTGATCTCGATCGAACCCATCAACGGCAGCAGGATCGGGCTGCAGAGGATGCCGTAGGCGGTGGTCCCGCTGATGGTCGCCTGCGTGGCAGCCTGTTGTGCCACGCCGATCTGCTCGACCACACTGTCCAGCCTGCGCGCGTGGTCACGCATGGCGACGGTGTGGACGTTGAAGCCTCCCGCGGTCATGCGGTCACCACCCCTTCTGCTCGCGGGCCCAGTTGTGGCCCTGGAAGTCATCGTCATTCGGCGGCTGTGGAGCCTTGGGCGGCTGCTCGGTCTCCTGCGGTGGCTGCGGGAACTTCTCCTGGAAGCCGCCCATGACCGCGTTCATGGTGGCGGAGTCGTCACCGAGGACCGGCGCCATCGCCTCCTGCATCCGCGTCGCGATCTGTGCCTGCGCCGACCGCATGATGCCCAGGATCTCCGCCGACAGCTGTGCCGGCTGCTTGCGCAGCGCCGCGTCGGTGAGGTCGAGCGCCGTCACGTTGCCGCCGCTGTCGACCGTGACCGAGACCGAGCCGTCCTTCGACCGCTGGGTCACCCGGACCTCGCGCGCGGCCTGCGAGATCTGGTCGGCCTGCTTCAGCTTGGCCTGGATCTCCTCGTCCCACTTGCGCATCAACGCGTCGGGATCACCCATGGTCGGATTCACGTAGTACCCCTCATATCGAGCTTTCGTTCCGTGGCGGACAAGGTGCTGCCGAAGACGATCACGAACAGCAGGAAACCGAAGCCGAGACCACCGAGCACCGACCCGAGCCCCAGCACCACGCTCGGTTCGAAGTCGGCCCGGTACACAGCCGCGGCGCGAGACGCCTTGTCGGTCACCAGCCGTTGAACGACAGGCACGTCCTTTCCCGCGTCGTCCGGACTGAGCTGGCCGATCTGGACGGTCACCCGCTGCCTGCCGCCGCTGTCCCACACGACGTCGGCCTCGCACAACCACCAGTAGCCGAAGCCGCTGACGGACACCGGGCCTTCTCGCCGGCAGTCGGCCACCCGTGCGACACCCCGGTCCGAAACGCTCGTCGTCGCGGCCGCCGGCTTGAAGTACGTGTAGCCTGTCAGACCAGCGATGGCGACAGTCGCCCAGAGCGCGAGCCCCACGAGGCCCGCTACCAGCCGCGCGATCTTTCGTAGCATTTCTTCCCTCCGCCTGCCCGGTTCGACGCGAGCCTGCCTCACCCGGTTCCACCGGCTTCATCACGTCCAGCGACCGAATCCGGGCGGCTCAGCAGGATGAATCGGGCATGCCTGTTCTACCTGACCTGCGTGAATCAGCTCTCGCGAACGGCAAACCGGGCGAAAATCGGGCAGGATGTCACCCAGTTGTGGTGCCGACCACAATGTTTCAAGGGTGTTTCATCTATGCACGGCCCGAACGGGCAAACCAATAGCCGAGTGGGCAGGTGACATGCGAGCCGAGGAACGCAAGCGGCGCATCCTGGCCAGGGCTCGCGCCGACGGCCGCGTCGACGTGGTGGAGATGGCGCAGGAACTGCACGTCGCCCCCGAGACGGTCAGGCGCGACCTGCGCGTGCTCGACGAGCACGGCCTGGTGCGGCGGACGCACGGTGGCGGTGTCCCGGTCGAGAGCGCCGGCTTCGAGACAGGGCTCCGGTTCCGCGCCGGATCGCACGTCCCGGAGAAGCGGCGCATCGCGAAGGCGGCCGCCGAACGCCTCGACGACGCCGAGACCGTGTTCATCGACGAGGGCTACACGCCGCAACTCGTCGCGGAGGCGTTGCCCACGACCAACCCGCTCACGATCATCACCGCGTCGCTGCCGACCGCGGCGGCGATGTCCGAGCACCCGTCGTGCACCGTCCTGCTGCTGGGCGGCCGCGTCAGGGGCCACACACTGGCCACTGTGGACCACTGGACCACCAGGATGCTCGGCGAGATGGTCATCGACCTCGCCTACATCGGCGCGAACGGCATCTCCCGCGAGCACGGCCTGACCACGCCCGACCCGGCTGTCGGCGCGGTGAAGGCCAAGGCGCTCAGCGCTTCCCGGCGGAAGATCTTCGTCGGGACGCACACGAAGTTCGGCGTCTCCAGCTTCCATCGGTTCGCCGAGGTCTCCGATCTGGAGGCGGTCGTCACCGACAGCGGCCTCTCCGCCCACGAGGCCCACCGCTACACGCTGCTCGGCCCCAAAGTCATCAGAGCCTAAAAGAGAACAAACCCTCGCCTTTGGGAGCATCCCCCTCTTTGACGCGCCCAAAGTGCTTAATTTTGCCCTTTGAAAGGAACCGACGATGCCGTCGATTCGCACACCACTTCGCACATTCGGGGCCGCCACCGCCGTGTTGCTGCTCGCGTCCGCCTGTTCGGGTGCCGGTGGCGGGGGTGGTGGTGAGAACTCGGTGAACGTCCTGATGGTGAACAACCCGCAGATGCAGGACCTGCAGAAGCTCACCGCGGACAACTTCACCAAGGACACGGGCATCAAGGTGAACTTCACCGTGCTGCCGGAGAACGACGTCCGCGACAAGATCAGCCAGGACTTCTCCAGCCAGGCCGGTCAGTACGACGTCGCGACGATCTCCAACTACGAGACGCCGATGTACGCCAAGAACGGCTGGCTCGCGCCGATGGACGACTTCGTGTCCAAGGACACCGGCTTCGACCAGGCCGACATCCTGGAGCCGATCAGGCAGTCGCTGACCGCGGCGGACGGCAAGGTCTACGCGCAGCCGTTCTACGGCGAGTCGTCGTTCCTCATGTACCGCAAGGACATCTTCGAGGCCAAGGGCGTCACGCTGCCCGAGAAGCCGACCTGGCAGCAGGTCGCGGAGGCCGCCGCGAAGGTCGCCACGCCCGAGGTGCGCGGCATCTGCCTGCGCGGCCAGCCGGGCTGGGGCCAGGTCATGGCACCGCTCACGACGGTCGTGAACACCTTCGGCGGCACGTGGTTCACCAAGGACTGGCAGGCGCAGGTCAACGCGCCGGAGTTCAAGGAGGCCACCAAGTTCTACGTGGACCTGGTGCGCAACTACGGCGAGGCGGGCGCTCCGCAGGCCGGGTTCGCGGAGTGCCTCAACAACATGACGCAGGGCAAGGTCGCGATGTGGTACGACGCCACGGTCGCCGCCGGTCTGCTCGAGGCCGACGACTCCCCCATCAAGGGCAAGCTCGGCTTCACCCAGGCGCCGGTCGTGAAGACCGACAGCTCCGGCTGGCTCTACACGTGGGCGTTCGGCATCCAGAAGGCCTCGAAGAAGCAGGACGCGGCCTGGAAGTTCGTCTCGTGGGCGTCCGGCAAGGGCTACGAGGAACTGGTCGGCAAGAACCTCGGCTGGTCGAAGCTTCCCGACGGCAAGCGCTCGTCGACCTACCAGCGTCCCGAGTACAAGCAGTCCTCCGGCACGTTCTCCGCGATGGCCGAGGCCGCGATCAAGAGCGCGAAGCCGTTGAACCCCGGTGTGCAGGAACGCCCGGCGCCCGGCATCCAGTTCGTCGGCATCCCCGAGTTCACCGACCTCGGCACCCAGGTGTCGCAGCAGATCAGCTCGGCGATCGCAGGTGCGGTGACGGTGGACGACGCGCTGAACAACGGTCAGGGACTCGCCGAGAAGGTCGCGGCGAAGTACAAGGGACAGTGACATGGCTGTCATGACGAGGGAGCGGCCGGCGGTGGACCGGCCGCCTCCCGTCCCCCGCAAGGGCTACTCGAAGTGGGCGCGGCGGGCGCCTCTGCTGCCCGCGCTCATCTTCCTGATCATCGTGACGCAGCTGCCGTTCGTGGCGACGCTGGTCATCTCGTTCATGAAGTGGAACTCGCTCGACCCGACCAACCGCGGGTTCGCCGGGTTCGACAACTACGTCAACGTCTTCACCGACCCCGACCTGCGCTCGTCGGTCGTCAACACGATCGTGCTGACCGCGTCGGTGGTGCTGATCAGCCTGGTCCTCGGGCTGGGCCTCGCGTTGTTGCTGGACAAGAAGTTCCGTGGCCGCGGGTTCGTGCGCACCATGCTCATCGCGCCGTTCCTCGTGGTCCCGGTGGCGGCGGCGCTGATCTGGAAGCACGTGCTCTACAACCCGGAGTACGGCCTGTTCAACGGAATCCTGAACTGGCTGGGCTTCGACGCCCAGCCGGACTGGATCAGCACCATGCCGATGAGCGCCGTCGTGCTGTCGCTGGTGTGGCAGTGGACGCCGTTCATGATGCTGATCCTGCTGGCGGGCCTGCAGTCCAAGCCGATGGAACCCGTCGAGGCCGCCACGATCGACGGCGCGTCGGGATTCCAGATCTTCCGCTATCTGACGTTCCCGCACCTGCGCCAGTACCTGGAGCTCGGCGGACTGCTCGGGTCGATCTACATCGTGCAGAACTTCGACGCGGTCTTCACGATCACGTCCGGTGGTCTGGGCACGGCGAACCTGCCGTACATGATCTACCAGACCTTCTACCAGGCCCACGAGTACGGCGAGGCCTCCGCGGCCGGCGTGATCGTGGTGGCGGGGTCGATCATCATCGCGACGTTCGCGCTGCGCACGGTGTCCTCGCTGTTCAAGGAGGAGAAGCGATGAATCCCAAGTGGATCGGACGCGGCTGGGGTGTGCTCGCCTGGTTCGCCGGCATCGTGTTCTTCGCACCGGTCGCCTGGATGTTCCTGACCTCGCTGCACAGCGAGTCGGACGCGGCGACGAACCCGCCGTCTCTCATGGCACCGCTGACGCTGGACGGCTACGCGGAGTTCTTCGACGCCGGCGCGTGGCCGCCGCTGATCAACTCGTTCAGCGCCTCGATCGGATCGACGATCATCGTGCTGCTGCTGGCGATCCCCGCCGCGTACGCGTTGTCGATCAAGCCGGTGGAGAAGTGGACGGACGTCCTGTTCTTCTTCCTCTCCACGAAGATGATGCCGGTCGTCGCGGCACTGCTGCCGATCTACCTGATCGCGCAGTTCTCCGGGATGCTCGACAACATCTCGTTCCTCACGCTGCTGTACTGCTCGATGAACCTGCCGATCGCGGTGTGGCTCATGCGCTCGTTCCTCGCCGAGGTCCCCAAGGAGATCCTGGAAGCGGCCTCGATCGACGGCGCCGGGCTGGTCACGACCCTGCGCCGGGTGGTCGCGCCCATCGCGATGCCCGGCATCGCGGCGACGGCGTTGATCTGCTTCATCTTCAGCTGGAACGAGCTGCTCTTCGCACGGGTGCTGACCGGTGTCGTCGCCGGTACCGCGCCCGTGTACCTGACCGGGTTCGTCACCTCCCAGGGCCTGTTCCTGGCGAAGGTGTGCGCGGCCGCGGTCGTGGTCTCTCTGCCGGTGCTCATCGCCGGGTTCGCCGCCCAGGACAAGCTCGTCCAGGGCCTTTCGTTGGGAGCAGTCAAGTGAAAGCAGCAGTGATCACCGGCGTCGGGTCCGTCGAAGTGACCACTGTGGACGATCCGAAGTGCGGTCCCCGCGAAGTGGTCGTCGACGTGGCTGCCTGTGGCCTTTGCGGCACGGACCTGCACATCCTGCAGGGCGAGTTCGCCCCCACCCTGCCGGTCGTGCCGGGCCACGAGTTCGCCGGCACGATCGTCGAGATCGGATCGCAGGTGGGCGAGCTCAAGGTCGGCGACCGCGTGGCTGTCGACCCGTCGCTCTACTGCTACGAGTGCCGGATGTGCCGCTCGGGCAAGAACAACCTCTGCGAACGCTGGGCGGCCATCGGCGTCACGACAGCCGGTGGCGCGGCGGAGTTCGCGGTGGCTCCCGTGGCGAACTGCGTGAAGCTGCCGGACCACGTGCGGACCGAGGACGCGGCACTGATCGAGCCGCTGTCGTGCGCGGTGCGCGGCTACGACGTGCTGCGGTCGCAGATGGCGTCCCGGGTGCTGATCTACGGCTCGGGCACGATGGGTTTGATGATGCTGCAGCTCGGCAAGCTGACCGGCGCGTCGTCCATCGAGGTCGTGGACCTCAACGAGGAGCGCCTGAAGACCGCCGTCCAGCTCGGCGTCACGGGCGTGGCGGCCTCCGCGGACGAACTGGACCGGCCGCAGGGCTGGGACGTCGTCATCGACGCCACCGGCAACGAGAAGGCCATCCAGGACGGTCTCGGCCGGGTCGCGAAGGGAGGCACGTTCCTCCAGTTCGGAGTCTCCGACTACTCGGCCCGCGTGACCATCGAGCCGTACAAGATCTACAACCAGGAGATCACCATCACCGGCTCGATGGCGGTGCTGCACTCGTTCGAACGGGCGGCGGACCTGTTCGCGACCGGCGTGCTCGACCCCGAGATCTTCATCAGTGACAGGGTGCCGCTGGACGGTTACGCCGGGGCGTTGGACCAGTTCAAGGCCGGTGTCGGCCGCAAGATCCAGGTCCTGCCGTGAACTAGCCCGAAAAGTTCGTGGGCACTCGTGTATCCAGGCGAGTGCCCACGACTCCTTCCAGGCATGTCGAAGTCCGGGCAGAAAGTAACCCCGCCGTACTTTTCGCACATGTCCGACGAAGAGCTCCTCGCCTGGTACGCGGAGCTCCAGGTGCGCGCGATGAACGCGTCTCCTGAGGACGTCGATTTCGATCACACCCACAAGCCCGCCGAACCCAGGACCGTGGAAGAGCTTCGCCACCGGATCATGACCTTCCAGGGCTGGCCAGGAGGTCTCTCCACGCTGGACTCCGGTTCTCCTTTCCACAACCTGTGGCACTGGCTCAGCGACTGACACGGCGCGAGGTCACCCTCGCCCGTGTCGTCGGCGCGTTGGTGGCCACCTGTGTGCTCTTCGCCGTCGTGCACACAGCGGTCACCGGCGCCGTCTCGCATCCGCGGAACTGGCTGGTCGCGTTCGCCTGCACCCTGCTCGGGGTGCGGGTGATCGGCCACGTCCGCAGGTCGTCCGTCGGGTGGTTGCTGCTGGTGATGGGCGTGTTCGGCGCCGTCGCCATCGCGGTCGCGGGTCAGCCCGCCGACCACCCCGCCCGATGGGTCGAGGCGTGGGTCTGGTGGCCCACGTACGCGCTGTTGCCCGCTGTGGCACTGGTCTTCCCGAACGGCAGGCCGCTGAGCAACCGCTGGTGGATCGCCATCGGCGCGTCGCTGTTCAGTGCAGTCGCCGGCACCATCGGAATCGCCTGGGCGTCGTGGGGCGATCCAGCCTCGTTCTGGCAGAGCAGTGGCGGCGGGGCCGCGAAGACGATCACGCTGATCGCCGTGCTGGCGGCCGGGGTTTCCGTGCTCGCGGCCGTGGTCTCGTTGGCTCTGCGGTGGCGGAGGGCAGAAGGGGACGAACGGCGGCTGCTCGTGTGGGCCTTCGCGCTGCTGACGCTGGCCGGTGTGGCGACCGTGGTGGAGACGACGGACGGGCACATCGCGTGGATCGTCGGTGTGCTGGCGTTTCCGGCCGCCGCGGTCATCGCGATCCTGCGGTACGGCCTGTACGACATCAGCCTGCTGATCCACCGGTCGTTGCTCTACGGCTCGCTGACCGTGGTGCTGCTGCTGGTCTATCTCGGTGTGATGGTCGGGGCCGGTCAGCTGTTCGCGGAGGACGCCGAGGTGATCGGGGTCGTTGCCGCGGGACTGGTGTTCGCGCCGATCCGCAGCTGGGTGCAGCGCAAGCTCGACCGGTGGCTGTACGGCGAGCGCTCTGACCCTTACGCGACGTTGTCCACGTTGAGCGAGAAGCTCGAACGGTCGCAGGACGTGCTCGCGACGGTGGCTCAGACGGTCGCCGAGTCGTTGAAGCTGCCGTACGTGGCGATTCGCGGTGGTTCGGTGCTGGCCGAGCACGGACGCAGCCGCGGATGGCCGCAGCTGCGCTTTCCCATGACGTACCGGGGTTTCTCGGTCGGCGATCTCGTGGTCGAGCCGCGTGCGCCCGACGAGCGGTTGAGCGATCGCGAACTGAGCCTGCTCGTCGATCTGGCCCGTTCTACCGCTCCCGCCGCGCAGTCGATCAAGCTGACCGCCGATCTGCAGCTAGCCCGCGAACGGCTGGTGCGCGCCCGCGAGGAGGAACGGCTGCGGCTGCGGCGCGACCTGCACGACGGCGTGGGGCCGGCGCTGGTCGGGATCCGGTTGCAGCTCAAGGCGTTGCGCCGCTCACTGGGCGACGTGCTGGACCCGGTGCTGGCCGACGTCGACACGACCGCCGTCGAGGTGCGCAGCCTCGTGGACGGGTTGCGGCCGCCGATCCTCGACCAGGGCCTGGCCCTGGCCGTGCGCGACGAGGCCGCCCGCTTCGGCGGCGACCTGCGCGTCGAGGTGGAGGCCGAGGAGATCGACGGGCTGTCCGCCGCCGTCGAGGTCGCGGCCTACCGGATCGTCGCGGAGGCGTTGACCAACACCGCACGCCACTCCGGAGCGTCGACCTGCGTGATCACCGTGCGGGCCGACGGCGACCTGGTCGTGGAGATCGTGGACGACGGGCGCGGGGTCGCGGCAGGCGCCAAGCCGGGTGTGGGGCTCGATTCGATGCGCGAACGCTGCGCGGAGCTGGGTGGATCGTGCACAGTGGGACCCGCGGAACCACACGGCACTCGGGTGGTGGCGCGGATCCCGTTGGAGGCCCAGTGACGCGCGTGGTGATCGCCGACGACCACCCGGTGTTCCGGCGCGGCTTGAAGGCGTTGCTGGACGGCGAGGACGGTCTTGAAGTCGTCGGTGACGCCGCCGACGGGCAGGAGGCCGTGAAGGTCGTCCTCGACCTCACTCCGGACGTCGTGGTGATGGACCTGCACATGCCCGTGCTGGGCGGTGTCGAGGCCGCCAAGCAGATCCAGGAGGCCCTGCCGCACGTCGGTGTCCTCGTGCTGACGATGCACGAGGACGACGAGCTCGTGTTCGCGGCGATGAAGGCCGGGGCGCGCGGTTACCTGGTCAAGACGACCGATGACGACGAGATCGTGCGCGCGGTGCAGGCGATAGGAGCTGGCGATGCGATCTTCAGCGCCACCATCGCCCAGCGGATGATGGGCTACTTCACCGCGATCTCGTCGTCCAAGGCGGTGCTGTTCCCGCAGCTCACGGATCGTGAACGGGACGTGCTGGAGCTGATGGCGTCCGGCTTGGACAACCCGTCGATCGCGCATCGGCTGACGCTGTCGGGCAAGACCGTGCGCAACCGGGTGTCCGCGATCTTCACCAAACTCCAGGTGGCCGATCGCGCGCAGGCGATCGTCCGCGCCCGCGAGGCCGGGCTGGGAAGTCCCTCCCAGAACGGGACACCGGTCACCTGACGGCGGGACTGGTCCCTGGTTTGGATCGGCGACATCCGCCGAAGGGGGCCCGATCGCATGGACATCACCTGGGACGTCGCACACGCGCGGCTCAGCCACGACCGAATGCTGCACATCGCGCAGGCGCTCATCTCGATGCGCCCCGAGACCGTCACGCTGGGCGGCGGCGAGCCGCTGGGAGTGCCCGGCCTGTTCGAGATCGTCGAACTGTTCCGCGCCGCCGGCATCGACGTCGTCCTGCGCACGTCCGGCAAGTCACTGCACCCGTCGATGGTGCGGACGCTGCTGCTGTCGTGCTCACGCATCGAGGTGTGCGCGATGGCGTTCACGCACGCCATGCACGCGTTGCACCTGCTCGACATCGGTGCCGCCAAGCTCGACCGGCACGCCGTGTTCGGCCTCGACGCCACCGGCATCCGGCGCGGCTTCGACCGCCTGGAGGAGTTCTGCGCCACCACCGCGTTCGAGCTGCCCCGGCTGGCGTTCATCGCGTTCAGCGACACGCTCGGCTCGGACCACGCGCAGTACCTGCAGTCGCTCGCCCCTCAGACCGTGCGGGTGACGGTCGAGACCGCGAACACGTCGGTGGTCAGAGCGAGTTGATCAGGGCGCGCCAGGCAGAGGCGGAGAACGCGAGTACCGCACCGCTCGCGTTCTTCGTGTCCCGGACCAGCGCGTCCTTTGCCAGTGACACCTCCACGCAGCTTTGCGCGGAACCGCCGTTGCTGTAGCTGCTCTTACGCCAGTTCCGTTCCGCCGCCATGGGAATCCTCTCGAAGTCCGCTGACGTACTCCGCCAGCTTTCGCTTCGATTGTTCCGCATCCAGAGCGACGGCATCCAGCCGCTGAAAGAGTCGTTTGGCCCGCGCGACGGCAACGCTGTCCTGCGCCCACACATGAGCCGTGTCGGAGTCGCTGTACACGACCGGGGCCGCCTTGCCGAACTCGTAGAGCGTGACCGGAGAACGGAAAGCGCAGATGTTCGCGGGCACGATCCTGAGGATGTGGGTGTTGAAGAGGAGGCGCAGGTACTGCTCTTCGCGAACGCGCGCGTCACCCAGCTGCATCCGCAAGGCCAGCTCGTGCACGAAGAACACGCACTCCGGCCGGTTCGGTCGCCTCATGATCGATTGCCGGTCCATGCGCGCCTGAACGAGCCTCGCGATGTCCTCAGGCGCTTCGATGTGGGAGTCGACGAACAGCTGGAACGCGTAGTCCTCCGTCTGCATCAGGCCGTGCATGATCAGCACGTCGTAGGAGAAGATCTTCGTGGCCATCGCCTCTGTCATCGCGAGCGTGCCCACGTTGTCCGACATCTGGGCGAAGTACAGATCGAAGGCGTTGTAGTAGCGGCCGCGGAACGCGTCGATGAAGTCGATGTTCTTACCGCACGTCGCCAGGTACTGCACGATGTCGACGTCGCTCGCGCGCACCTTGCCGAGTTCGATGTCGGACACCTTGCTCGGGTCCCAGCCCAGCTGGACGGCCATCGCACGGCCGTGGAACTCGGTACTCGTCTCCCGCAGGCGGCGCAGCTCGTCGCCGAGTTCTCGGCTGCACGGGGTGGAAATGATCGCGGTCATGTCGTTCGACGGTAGGGCTTGGATTCGATCCATGCCACGGGCTCGTTCGGGTGAAAACGTCAGACCCTATGGCGCCGTGCGCCGCACACGGCGCCATAGGCCCTGACCTGCGACTTCATCCGATCGTGGAATGGAATTCGAACACCTGTTCATGCCACGATGAACGCATGCCGACCCTCGCGCTCTCCTCCCCGCTCGAGCTCCTCGATGAGCTCAAGCGGAAGGTCCGCGCGCTGCAACGGCTTCAGTTCCAGGTGCTGGAGATCATCGGTTCGCTCGACCAGCAGGGCGCGGCGGAATCGCTGGGGTACAAGGATCTCGTCGAGGTCTTCAAGCACACGCTGCGCTGGGATCCGAAGGTGTCACGCCGCAGGATCAAGCAAGCGCAGGCTTTGTGCCCCACGGTGACGCCGACCGGTTCCGCGATCGCCCCGGCGCTGCCCGGTGTCGCGGCCGCGATGGCCGAGGGAGAGCTGTCCGAGGACCACGTGGAGGTGCTGGCCGAGGCGATGGCCGCGCTGCCCTCCGTAGCGGAGGAGCACGTGGTCGAGTACGCGCGGCAGCACGAACCTCGCTCTGCCAAGGCGTTCTGCAAGGAGCTGGCCTACCGCCTGGACCAGGACGGTCAAGAGCCCAAGGACCCAGCCCCGGCGCCACAGAAGAACGTCCTGCGGCGCCAGTGGAGGGGCGGCCGATACCTGCTGTCCGCCGACCTCGACGCCGAGACCGGCGCGAAGCTGGACGCGCTGATCGACCCGCTGGCCAAGCCGGAGCCCCACGACCAGCGGTGCGCGCCGGAACGAGAGGGCGACGCGCTGTGCGAGGTAATCGACCTGGCCCTGCGCGCCGACAGCAGCAGGATCCACGGCGGCGAGCGCGTCCAGCTGACGATCACAGTCGACTACGACAAGCTCCGCGAAAACATCGGCACCGCACTACTGGACAACGGCGAACACCTCCCGATGGCCCAGGTCCGCAAGATGGCCTGCGACGCGGGCATCATCCCCACCCTGCTGGGCAGCCGCTCCCAGATCCACGACGTGGGCCGCAAGACCAGGACGATCAACGCGGGCCTGCGCCGAGTCCTGGTGGCCCGCGACAAGGGCTGCGCCTTCCCAGGCTGCACCCGCCCACCGAAACACTGCGAGGCCCACCACATCAGGTTCTGGTCAGAGGGCGGCAAGACCAACGCCGACAACCTGGTCCTCCTCTGCCGCCGCCACCACGACCTAATGCACCACTCGGAATGGCAGATCCAGCTGACCGAAGGCCTCCCGACCTTCCGCCCACCAGCATTCATAGACCCACACCGAAGACCAAGAACCAACCCGATCCACGCCGCCTAAAGCGCCGCGCCCACCAGCCACCCACTCCACCCACTCACGGGCGGGCGGGCGGCCACGAGGGCGCGGCGCACCACCGCCACCCACCGCCCCCGCCCCTGCGGCCGCCGCCCGCAGCCCTTCGACACCACGACGCGGTGCCTCAAGCCGCCAAGCACCGAGAGCCGCCTGATGCCCCACCCGCAAAACACGTCGAGCCGCGCCCCACCACCCCGCCCCTGCGGCAACGGCAGTCCGCGCCCTTCCACCACGGCGCGGTGCCTCAAGCCGCCAAGCACCCAGGAGCCGCCTGATGCCCCACCCCTCCAAACACCCTCGAGCCGCCCCACCGCCCGTCCGCCAAACACCTCGGACAACGCAGGCGCCCCTGCGGCAGCCGCCGCCCGCAGCCCTTCCACACCACGAAGCGGTGCCTCAAGCCGCCAAGCACCTAGGGAGCCGCCGGACGCCCCAACCTCCGAACACCCTCGAGTCCCCGCCGCCTGTCCGCCTCACATCTCGGACAACCCAGCCGCCCCTGCCACCACGCACCTCGGGCCCCCACCGCCCAGTCCGCCGAACACCCCGGACAACCCGGCCGCCGCTGCCACCTCGGGCCGCCCGACCGCCAAAGGGGCGCCGTGCCCGCCAAGGCGCGGTGCAGCACTCAGAAAACGCCCCCGCGGACCGTGAACACGTCCTCGACCGGACTCTCCGAGCCCAGCGCCAGCCGGAGGAGCACGCGGGACTTGCGCGGGCACAGCCAGCCCGCCATGACCGCGCCGCGCTGGATCAGGTCCGACTCGGACCCGGTGAAGCCGTAGGTGTTGCGGAACGTCGTGCCCGCGCCGGTCCGCGACGCCACCACCACCGGGAAGCGGGCGCGGGAGATCGCCTCGGCCATCCCCTGCGACACGTGCCCGGCACCGGTGGCCGCGACCACGACGCCCTGGACGTTGAGCCAGTCGAGGATCGCACCGTCATCGTCCACTGTGGCCTCGATGAGCGGAACCGCTGGTGCGTCAAGGGGTCGCGGTAGTGCCGGCAGCCGGTGCGCGGGGTGGAAGTACTGCGGGGCGCCCTCGACTTGGAGTCCGAGCGGGCCGGGGAACGAGGCGAAGGCGTTCATGAGGCTGCTGTGCGCCTTGCGGACCCAGCGCGCGGCGTGGATCTCGTCGTTGAGGACGAGCAACGCCCCGCGCCCGCGTGAGTTCGAGGCCGCCGCGACAGACACGGCGGCGGCGAGGTTGGCCGGGCCGTCCGCGCCGGGCAGGCCTGGGTGGCGCATGGCGCCGGTGACGACGAGCGGTTCTTCGTGCGGCCACAGGCAGTCGAAGAAGTACGCGGTCTCTTCCAGCGTGTCGGTGCCCTGGATGATCACCACGCCGGCAGCACCCCGCGCGACCTGCTCGTCGGCCCAGTCGAAGGTCTCCAGCAACGTCGCGAAGGTGAGCGAGGCGCCGGGGATCGTCGCCAGGGTGGCGATCTCGCCGACCTCCAGGCCTCCGACCAGGTCCTGCGCGCCGAGTGTCGGCGACACCGCGCCGGAGCCCGTCATCGTGATCGTGCCGCCGAGCGATGCAACCGCCACCCGTGAGTCCATGGCTTCACTCTAGGGTTGATCGCATGACCGGACTCGGATCAGTCGACTGGCCACCGACCGCGATCAGGACCGGACGGCTCGTGCTGCGCGAGTCCGAGGCGGGCGACCGTGAGGCGTTCGTCGAGCTGTTCTCGTCGCCGGAGGTGGGCACCTACATCGGTGGTGCACGGCCGCGAGACGAGGTCGAACGCTCGGCGCCCGAGGTGACGGGCCGGCGCACGGGCTTCTTCGTCGTCGCTCTCGGCGGCGCGATGATCGGCATGGTCACGTTCGACCCGCATCCCGACTCAGGCGAACCCCAACTGGGGTACCAGTTCCTGCCGGAGTTCTGGGGACAGGGCTACGCCTACGAGGCGTGCGTGGCGGCGCTCGACTGGTGCGCCGCCGCGCTTCCCGACCGACAGGTGGTGACCACCACCCAGACGGCAAACCTGGCCTCGATGCGTCTTGCGGCGAAGCTGGGGTTCACCGAGGTGGAGCGCTTCGAGGGCTGGGGTGCCGAGCAGTGGTCAGGCGTGTGGTCGCCACTGCACTGACAGCAGTCAGGGAGTCACTGGCGCCAGTAGGTGATGTTGCGGAAACGGGCCTCCGCGCGGCCACTGCCGTGGTGGTAGACGCCGTTCTTGAAATAGCGCGTCGCCGGGCCCTCGTCCTGGTGCGTGAGTTTGAGGGCGCCGTTGTAGTAGGTCTTCACGGTGCCGCGGCCGCCCGCCACCGCGGTGTGTTCGACGCGGATCTTGAACCATTTGTTGTAGATGCCGGTGGCGACCACCTGGTTGCTGTCCTTGCGCAGGGTGCCGCCGTTGATGTTCGCGACGTTGAGCATCACGTCGGTGGCGCGGGTGCCGCTGGGGCGGCTGCCGCGCAGGATCTGCACGACGGTCGGGCCGCTGACGCCGGCCGGGATGTAGATCTCGCCCTCCCAGGCGCGCGAGCCGCTGGAGTACTCCTGGTTGAACCGCAACTCGGTGCGCGGATCGGTCGGGCTGCCCTGGGTGTGCGGCTGGTCGTAGTCGTACACCCACGTCGTGTGGACGCCGCCTTCGAACTTGTACCGCGCGCTGGTCGCGAGGTTGTACGGCTTCTGGACGGTGTAGGTGTACGGCGCCGAAACCCACTGCGCGGACGGCGGCTGAGCGAGGGCCTGAGCCGCCGGTGCCACGAGCAGGGGTGCGGTCAACGCGAGGGCGAGCACGGATCGTCGTGTGTGGAGTGCAGGGGTTTCCACGTTGAATCCCTCCGACCTTCGATAAGTGGTCTGTACCACTCTGAGGTCAGCGGGCGGAGGGAATCAATACTTCGTTCAAATTCCGGAACAAGGTTCAGGTAGGCGAACTTTTCACATTCCTGAACGCAGCTCGTCGAAGGTCGGGAACTTCGCCGCGATGTCGCTGCCGGTGAAGTTCCCGATCCAGCCGTCGTCGTCGTGGAAGAACCGGATCGACACGTAGTCGGGCGTCGTGCCCATGTCGAACCAGTGCGTCGTGTTCGCCGGAACGCTCAGCAGGTCGCCCGCCTCGCAGAACACCGCGTACACCTTGTCGCCGATGTGGAGGTAGAAAACGCCTGCGCCACGGGCGAAGTAGCGGTCCTCGTCGTCGTCGTGCGTGTGCTCGGCGAGGAACTTGCCGCGGAACTCGACGGCCTTCGCGCGGTACTCGTCCGTGTCGGCCGGGGTCATCTCCATCGCGTCGACGTAGCCGTAGCTCTCCGTCTCGCTGACGCGAGCGACTTCCTTCGCGTAGATCCCCAGGGCGTTCTCCGCGGTCACACCGTCCACAACGGACCAGCGGCTGAAGCGCACGCCGTGCTCCTTGAGCGCGGTGGTGATCTCCTCGGCGTCGGTGGTGCGCAGGACGGTCTGTTCGGGGCCGGTTTCCGGCCACACCGTCAGCAGCGTCATGAGTGCCTCCCCGTAAAGATGTCTCGCGTCTCCACCTTGAAGCGCAGCAACCACTCCAGGCATTCCAGCCGGTGCCGGGCCTGCACGAGGTCGTCGCCCCACACGTACACGCCGTGCCGCGCGACGAGCAGCGCCGGCACCTTCGGGTCGAAGCCCTTCTCGAAGGCGTCGCCCAGTTCGAGCATGTCCTGCGAGTTGCGGACGACCGGGATCACGACCTCCTCGTGGTCGTAGCGACCGAAACCCTTGAGCATCTCCAGGTCTTTCAGCACCACGCCGCCGGGCCAGTGCTCCGCCGCGACCACGGTGGCCAGGGCGTGAACGTGCACGACGGCGCCTGCTCCCGACACGTGAGCGATCCTGGCGTGCAGGCCCGCTTCGGCGGACGGAACCCTGTCGCTGTCCACGGCGTTGCCGTCGACGTCGATGACCACGCTGTCGTCAGCGGTGATCTCGCCCTTGTCGACGCCGCTGACCGTGACCGCGAGCCGGAGCGGATCACGTTGCAGGACAACGGAGAGGTTGCCGCTCGTGCCGCGCATCCAGCCCATCTGCGCGTAGCGGACGCACTCTCGGGCGAGCTCGGCCGTCACGAAAGCTCCCAGACCGTCGGGTGGGGCGAGAAGTCGGCGTTGCCGTACGGCTCACCGGCGCGCGCGACGCCGACCGTCTTCCAGCCCGCCTCCTGCGCGGCGTGCAGCTCGGCCGGAACGTCGCTGTAGAAGGTGATGTCGTCGCTCTTCAGCACCGAGGCGATCTTGTGGTACGACGCGGCTTCACGCTTCGGGCCGGCGTTGACCGTGTCGAAGTGGTGCTCCAGCAACGGGGTCAGGTCACCGTCGGTGGTGTGCTGGAAGAACGCGATCTGGCCCGCGACCGAGCCTGAGCTGAAGATCGCGAGCCGCACGCCGTCGCCGTGCCACTTGCGCATCGCGGGGACGACGTCCGGGAAGAACTCCGCCACCAGGTCGCCCTGCGCGTAGCCCTGCTGCCAGATGAGGCCCTGCAACGTCTTGAGGGGCGTGACCTTCTGGTCGGCGTCCATCCAGTCGTGCAGCGCTTTGACAACGTCGTCGTGGCCGCTGAGCTTCTTGATCTGCCGCACGGCGTCGGCGACCACCGGGTCGTCACCGTGCTGCTCGATCCACGGACCGAGCCTGGGACGGGCGTAGTCGTAGAGGACGACCAGCACCTGGTCAGTCGCGCTCAGCGTGCCCTCGATGTCGAGCACGACCCACTTGCTCACCGCTGTTCTCCCTCGTAGTACTTGTCGAGCTCCCCGGCGCTGTACACGCCCCGGTCGGTCACCACCGTCGTGACGAAGCGCGGCGGCGTCACGTCGAACGCCGGGTAGTGCCCTTTCACCCTCGGCGTGGCACTCGGTCTGCCCAGCACCTGCAGCACTTCGGCACCGTCGCGGTACTCGATCTCGACGTACTCCGTCGTGGGCGCTTGCAGATCGGGTGCCTGCACTTGGGCGTGGAACGGTACTCCGAACGCGTGCGCGGCCACGGCCAGACCCAGCGTGCCGACCTTGTTCACGACGTGCCCGTCCATGGTGACCCGGTCGGCCGCCGTCACCAACGCGTCGACCTCGCCGCTTTGCAGCACCGCAGCGCCCATGCCGTCCGTGATGAGCGTGGTGTCGACGCCCATCTCGATCAACGTCTC
Organism: Lentzea albidocapillata; assembly: GCF_000719115.1. Classification (GTDB taxonomy): domain Bacteria; phylum Actinomycetota; class Actinomycetes; order Mycobacteriales; family Pseudonocardiaceae; genus Lentzea; species Lentzea albidocapillata. The sequence goes on from NZ_JOEA01000015.1 coordinate 143,343, forward strand.
CGCGGTGAGCCTGGCCCCCTGCAGGTAGGGCCTGGTCTCGGTGCAGAAGAAGCGCAGCGTCTTGTGCTGGTTCTGGGCCGCCCTGACCGTCTCCGTCAGGTACAGGTCGGCCCAGCAGTGCGTCAGGACGGTGGCGTTGTCGGGCAACAGGTTCGCCGTGTGCTCGCCCAGCGCCTGGCTCTTCGCCCGATACCTGCGGTCGCCTTCCTCGGCGCCCGCGAGTGCGTGCGTGATGTCCCGCGCGGCGTCCACGTGGTCGAGGACGACCTTGGTGGCCTTGCGCAGGGCGTTGTTGGTGCGCCTGGTGTTCTCGAGCATCAGCGCGGTCTGCGCGAGCTGTGCGCGGGCCTGCTCGAACGGCAGCGCTTCCAGGGTGCGTGCCTTCAGCACCATGGCGAACAGCACCGCGAAGTACGGGCCGGAGGACTGGGTGACCATGTCCACGATGGCCCGCGCGACGTCTTCGGCCGTGCGGCACAGCACCCAGTTCCGTTCGAACGGGAACTGCCGGCGGTCGAGGATCAGCACGCCGTCGCCGGTGAGCCGCACCGAGTCGGCGAGTACCGGCTGCATCAGCTGTACCCGGTGTGAGCGGGGCGCGCGCCGGTCAGGAAGTGCTCGCCGACCTCGCGGGCCTTGTAGACGACCGGGTCGTGCAGCGTGAGCGTGCGGGCGTTGCGCCAGAAGCGGTCCACGCCGTACTTGGCCGCGGTGCCGCGCGCGCCGACCTGCTCGAAGATGCGGCTGGTGACCTCGTTGACGAGCTTCGTGCTGACGACCTTGGCTTCGGAGATCGTCACCGCGACCTCGCCGCGCTTGGCGGGCGTGAGGTGGCGGCCGTGCTCGGAGGCCTCCCAGAGCTGGCGGGCGGCTTCGTCCGCGAGCAGCCCGGCGGCCCTGGTCTGGGACACCATCTCGCCGTAGGCAGCGACGATGTACGGGTCGTCGATGGCGGCTTCGACGCCGCTGACGAACCACGGGCGGGTCTTGGTGCGGGTGTAGTCGGCGGCCTCGGCGAGCGCGCCTTCCGCGATGGCCACGTAGAGCTGGGCGAGCACGAGCTGGAAGCCGATCGCGGCGAGGCTGACGCGCGGGTCCTCGCCTGCCGGCTGGACGCCGAGGACCTCCGTCACCTGGACGTTCTCGAAGTTCACCCCGCCGGACGCCGTGAGGCGCTGACCGATGTTGTCCCAATCGTCCAAATAGGTGATTCCGGTCGCTTTTCCGTCGAGCAGGAACGTCAGTTTCTCGCCGTTGTCCGTGCGGGTCGCGCTGACCACGAGGCGGTCGGCGACGGCGGCTCCGGTGGCGAACGTCTTGCGACCGTTCAGGACGAAACCACCTTCGGCGGGCGTCAGTTCCAGCGCCGCGTCGAGCGGGTTGCTGACGCCGGCCCAGAACTGGTCGGGCTGCACGCTGAACTGGGCGTCGAACAGCCCGCTGCGCCAGATCTGCAGGTAGTGGTACCCGAGGAGGTGTCCGATGTTGGCGTCGGCGGCACCGATGATCCGGCCGATCCGCTGCTGCTGCGCCCAGTCCTGCACGTTCAGCAGTCCGCTCTGCCGGAGCAGTTCCACCTCTTTGGCGGGCGGCTGGCCGGCCCGGTCCCTGTCCGCCGCGTCGGACCTGAGCGTCGCCGCAACCTCGTGCGCGACGTCCAGCCAGTTCGACATCCCTGCTCCTCTCGGTGGTACCCGGTTCAACTTACTTCGTCACACCACCGGGCTAACCACGATGTGAGAGAGACCGTCGCCTGGCAGACTGCGCGCGAACCTCGCTCTGGCGAGGGTCCAACATCTAGGGAGCAATCGGTATGGCGCAGGGCACCGTGAAGTGGTTCAACGGCGAGAAGGGCTTCGGATTCATCGCGCAGGACGGCGGCGGTCCGGACGTGTTCGTGCACTACTCGCAGATTTCCGGCTCGGGCTTCAAGTCGCTTGAAGAGCAGCAGCGCGTGGAGTTCGAGATCGGCCAGGGTCAGAAGGGGCCTCAGGCGCAGGACGTCCGCGCCATCTGATTCAGCTCTTGGAAGCCCGCTCGGCCGCGTGCCGGGCGGGCTTCTTCTGTACCTGCACGGATTTTGGCGGCAACCGAGGGAGTCGAACCCTGCGCGGCTTGTGAAGGCGGCGCCCGGACACCGGCCCTGACCCTTCGGTCGGGCGACGGCTGCCTTGGAGTTGTGCTGCCCCCTAAGAGGGCTTTACGACGCGTCGGATACCCACAGTGTTAAACGTCCACACCCTTGAAGACGTTTCATGTTTCACTCCGATGGGTGACCCTGGTCACCGTGCGATACCTCCCTGCCATCGCGGCCCTGCTCATGCTTCCCCTGGTACCCGCCACCGCTGAAGCGGCTCCCGCGGGCACGTTCTACGTCACCAGTGTCCGGACCGGCCTCAACGTCGCCCAGAGCGGCAGTGGACTGGCACTGCACCGTCCGAAGGGCAACGAGGACCGCCAGCAGTGGCGGCTGAGCGACGGGAGGTTCGAGAACACCGACTCGCCGGGCCAGTGCATCACCCGTCAGCTCACCATGGGTTCGTGTTCACAAGGGGATACGGTTCACGAGCCGCGTCAGTTCGGTGATCAATGGGAATTCTTCGGTCTCGGCGGTGAGTCGCGCTGGTACCTGACGCCGGTCGTCAGCCGGACCGAGCCGATGCCGGCGGATCCGCGGCTCGACCAGATGACGTTCCTGACCGCCCACAACGCCTATGCGAACGGGGTGGACGGCGGGTTCGCGCCGCCGTTCGTCAACCTCGCCAAGAACCAGACGCGCGGCATTGTGCAGCAGTTGAACGACGGCGTGCGGGGTTTCTCGCTGGACATCCACCAGACCCCGGACGGCGCGATCCTCTGCCACAACAGCTGCACGCTCGTGAGCAAGCCGGTGGCGCTGAACGTCGACATTCAGCGGATCGTGGACTTCCTGCGCGCCAACCGCAGCGAGATCGTCACGGTCTTCCTGGAGGACTACGTGTCGGCGGACGTACTGCGCGCCGAACTCCGCAAGGTGCAGGGGTTGGGCGACGTCCTGTACCGGGCTGAGGGCGTACAGCAGAACGGCTGGCCCAAGCGCAGCCAGATGCAGGCGACCGGCAAGCGGCTGATCATCTTCACCGACCACGGCAAGGACGGCCGCGAGGACAGCGGCGTGCTCTACCAGAAGGACTGGACGGTCGAGAACTACTGGTCCATGGGTCCGGGCCTCGGCAACTCCGACTGGTCCTGTTACAGCCGATGGGGTGACAAACCGCTGACGGCGACCGGGAACTTCCCGCCGTTGTTCTACATGAACCACTTCCGGGACGTTCCGTTCAGCAGCACGGCGACAACGGACAACAGCAAGGTCGCGAACCGCGCGCAGCAGTTCTGCCAGCCCGCGGCCAGGAAGAAGCCGAACTATGTGTCGGTCGATCTCTATCACCTGGGCGACGCGGCTCAGGCCGTGCGGCACCTGAACTCATACGTATATAGGCCGTAGCCCAAATCGTGGGAGTTGTACGCTCCGCGCATGGCCTCGATCCTGTTCACGCGCGGAGCGCCCTCTCTCGACATCATCGACCAGGAAGGTCTGCGCGAAGCGGCGCAGAAAGCCTTCACGGACGATCCCGGCGGCACCTTCGCGTACGGCACGAGCGTCGGCTACGTACCGCTGCGCGCCTGGCTCGCGGAGCAGCACGGCGTCGCGCCGGAGCAGGTGCTCGTCACCAACGGCTCGATGCAGGCCGACGCGTTCCTGTTCGAACTGCTCGTCCAGCAGGGCGACGACGTGGTGGTCGAGGCGCCGACCTACGACCGCACGCTGCTGAACCTGCGCCAGCGCGGCGCCAAGATCCACGCGATCGAGCTGCAGACCGACGGCATCAACGTCGACGCGCTCGAGGAACTGCTGGAGAGCGGGGTGCGCCCGAAGCTCGCGCACATCATCCCGAACTTCCACAACCCGGCCGGCTACACGCTGTCCGAGGCGAAGCGCGCGCGTCTGCTGGACCTCGCGGCCAAGTACGACTTCGTGCTGTTCGAGGACGACCCGTACGTCAAGGTGCGGTTCGAGGGCGAGCCGCTGCCGACGATGCTGTCGCAGGACAAGAACGAGAAGGTCGTCTACGCGTCGTCGTTCTCGAAGACCATGGCGCCCGGCATCCGCTGCGGTTACCTGGTGGGGCCGAAGGCCGTCATCAAGTCCGTCCAGGACATCGCCACCACCACGTACATCTCGCCGAACATGGTGGCGCAGTCGATCGTGAACTCGTACTGCCGTTCCGGCCGTCTCGAGGAGTCGGTCGCGAACGTCCGCACGGCGTTGCGCGCCCGCAAGGACGCCCTGGTCGCCGCGCTGCAGCGTGAGCTGCCGGAGGCGGTCTTCACCGCGCCGCAGGGTGGCTACTTCATGTGGGTCGAGCTGCCGGGCGTGTCGATCGACAAGCTGGTGCCGGTCGCGAAGGAGCACGGCGTCGAGTTCGTGAAGGGCTCCGACTTCCTGCTGGAGGGCGGCGACAACGCCATCCGGCTCGCGTTCTCGGGCGTCACGCCGGAGCAGATCGACGAGGGCATCACGCGCCTCGCGGCTGCTGTGCGATCGCTCTGATCTGCGCTTCCAGGTGTTCCGGCAGCGCACGTCGCTGCCGGAGCGCCTGACGCAGCCGGGGCAGGGCCGCCCGGAACGCCTTCGGGTCCTTCAACGACGCCGCCAGCGCGCTGGCCAGCGGCCGTCGCATCCACGCGGCCAGCAGTGCGTTGCGCCGCTCGACGACGTCCTCGCCCGGCGCCCGGCCTGCCGCCGGGTGATGGTGCGCCACCACGTCCTCGACGTAGCAGAGCGCCCAGCCCGCCGCCGCCAGGTCCCACGACAGCAACGTTTCCTCGCCGCGGAAGAACAGCACCGGGCTGAAGCCGTCCACGTCCAGGAACGCCTGCCGCCGCACGATGGCCGAGCAGGCCAGAAATCCGAGCACCGCGGGCCCCGCGACACCCTCGCCCAGCGGGCTGTGGCGCAGCAGCGGCGTGATCGGATCGGGTTCTTCCGCCGGCCCCACCAGCGTGTGCGCGACGATCACCGCCAGGTCCGGGTGCTCGTCGAAGATCGGCTCGGCTCGCTCGATCGCGTCGGGCGCCCACCACGAGTCGTCGTCGGCGAAGGCGACGAACGGTGTCCGCGCCGCCTGAACGCCGAGGTTGCGCGCCACCGCGCCGCGGTTCACCGCCGACTCCAGCAGCAGGACGTTCGGGAATTCGTTGCGTACACGGGAAACCGTGTCGTCCGTCGACGCGTTGTCGACCAGGATCACCGGCACCGCGAGCTCGCTCAGGCGTGACAGCGTGCGCAGCAGGCTGTCCGCACGGTTCCGAGAGGCGATGACGACGGTGGTCCGGGCCATGCCAGTCGTCTACCCCGTCGTTCGCCATTGACACCGCCAGTTAGTCTGTACACCAATGATTAGTACACCAAGTATCCCGGAGAACCCGCTCGAACTGGAGCGGCAGGTCTGCTTCGCGCTCGCCGTGGCCAGCCGGACGGTGATCGCGGTCTACCGCCCGATCCTGGAGCCGCTGAACCTCACACATCCCCAGTACCTGGTGATGCTGGCGCTCTGGGAGCGGTCGCCGCGCACCGTCAAGGACCTGAGCAACGTCCTGCAACTCGACCCCGGCACCCTCAGCCCGCTGCTCAAGCGACTGGAGGCGATCGGGTACGTCGAGCGGCAGCGGGACAAGGCAGACGAACGCGCGCTCGCGCTGACCCTCACCGCGAAGGGCACCGAGTTGCGCAAGGAAGCGCTCAAGATCCCCTTCAAGGTCGTGGAGCAGCTCGACATGACGTTCGAAGAACTCGCGCAGCTGAACCAGGTGCTGCACAAGGTGATCGCCAAGGCGACGCGGTGAACCCCGCGCTGAAGGTCTGGTACTACGCGGGTGGACGTGTGCCGCAGAAGTACCGGGAGTTCGTCCACGACGACGTGACCGGTCCGAAGTGGTTGCTGCGCTTCACGGTGCGCAGCCTTGTGCAGGTCACACCGCTGACGACGGCCATCACGCTGGCGCTGGTCTTCGGGCTCGACTCGCCGTGGCCGCTGGCAATTGCGTGCGGCGCGCTCGGATTCGTTGTAGGACTGTACTTCGCGCTGTCCTACGCTCCGGAAAGTGTGGATTACCGCCTCACGAAGTACGGGTATCCACGAGGGTCGGCGACTCAAGGTCGCCGGGACCGAAACGCTGTGAGGGATCGCGAACGACAGGCGAAGTACGACGCGGTCTGGCGGCGATCCGAGGGGTAGGGACCTATGGCCTTGTTGAGCGATCAGTTCCAGTTCACGAGGCCGCAGGCGCTCACACTGACAGCCGGGGTGCTGCAACTCGCTTTCGGGTGGTTCGACGTGTTCGGACTGGACCCGAACTACCACGTGATCCAGATCGGCGTCGGGGCGCTGGGGGTCGCGATGGCGTGGCGGCACGACCACGCGCGGATGTACGGACTTCTCCTGCTGCTGTCGTTCGGGACGTTGGCGTTCTCGCTCAACGAACTGACGACGGAGAGCTTCCTCGAGGTGCGGACGGCCCTGATAGGGCTCGTGATCACGCTGGCCAAGCCGGCAAAGCGCGCTCAGGACTGACGTCGCGGCCGACCGAGCGCAGCGCCGTGACGGTCGCGAAACCGTCCGCCAGCAACGCCGTGTCCGTACCCGGCACGAGCGAATCCTCGGCGTAGACGTGCACGAGCTCGACCTCGTTGTCACCCACGTCGTCCACCCGGCTCTGCACGGTGCCGAACCGCGCCAGCTCCGCCCAGCGAAGTCCTTGCACGTCAACGACGTTCGGCACGTTCAGCGACAGCACTGTGGCCGCGGGCATCTCCAGCAGCGTCGGCAGCACGACGCGTACGACCTCGCATGCCTTGTCCCACAACGGTTCGGGTCCGTCCAATCCCACGTCGAGCGACACCGCCATCGCCGTGACGTCGTTCACGTGCGCGGTCAGCGCCGCGCCGACGGTGCCGGAGTGCAGGATCGCGCGGCCCACGTTCGCGCCCAGGTTCACGCCGGACAGGACCACGTCGGGCTTGCCGCCGAAGCCGCCCCTGCACGCGATCAGCGAGATCAGACCCGGATGCGCCGCGACCGCGTAGGCCTCGACGTCGAGTCCGGGCAGGGTGCGCCGTTCGCTCACCACCCTGCCGTGCTCGCCCACCGCCGCGACCGACGCGCTGGTACCGCTGGCTTGGGCGGTAGGCGCCGCCACCGCCACTTCGAGGCCGCACTCGGCAGCGGCCGACGCCAGGGCCCACAGGCCGGGAGAGTCGATTCCGTCGTCGTTCGTGATCAGCGCGCGCATCCGCTCATTCCTCGATCGGCTCCAGTTCCACGCGTTTGCTCAGCTCGCGCACGGCCTCTCCCCCGCCACTGCCGAGGCCGTGCCGGGTCACGTTGACCGCTCCCGCGGCCGCGCCGAGCTTCACCGCGTCCGTCAACGACATACCCAGCGCGAGGCCCGCCGAAATCCCCGCGGTCATGGAGTCGCCGGCGCCACGCGTGTCGACGGCCTCCAGCTGTGGCATCCGCACGAGGTAGAGCTGGTCTTCCAGCAGCGCCAACGCCGGTTCGCCGGCGCGGGACACCACCACACCGTGCACGCACGAAGAAGCGATCTCCCTGGCCTTCTGGATGAGCTTGGGCAGTTCTTCCTCGCCCAGTTCCTCGTGCGACACCTTGACCGCGTACGGGCCTCCCCGCACGGCTTCGGCGAGCCGGTCGCCAGCCAGGTCGACGATCACGCGGCAACCGTTGCCGGCCAGGTCCGAGGTGAGGCGGAAGTACGTGTCGTGGGGCAGCACGCGGTCGTCGGACGGCCCGCTCAGCACGGCCGTGCCCGCTCGGATCCCCTCCACGAGCGCAGACTCGTAGACGTCGTCGAGTTCGTGGCGGGACAACGCCTCCGGGAGCATCTCGACCATCTCGTCCCGGCTGCCGTCGCGGCGGTCGTGCACGTAGGCGCCGTTGCGGGCAGCGACCTCACGCGACTTCAGGTCGACGTGCTCGCCCTCCAGCAAGGTGCGCAGCACACGGCCGGTCTCACCGCCGAACGTCGCGCACACGACGGCCTCGACGCCCAAAGCGGCGATCATCCTGGACTGCCAGAAACCCTGGCCGCCGGCGTGCAGGTGCACGTCCGGCTCACCGTCGAGGTCCTCGATGGTGATGGTCAGCTGGGGGGACGGGGCGAATACGGCAACTCGGGCATCCACAACGTCCTGATACCCGGTGTGGGCGAGTGCTACTCGCCCACACCGGGTGAATCAGACGTCACGCCCCGGAACCGGAGAACTCAGCAGACGCCTCCGTCACGCCAGACGCCCCACTGGCCGGTGGTGCCGGGCTCCTCACCCCGCGTCCACCACTGCGCGGTCCAGTTGTGGCCGCTGTGCGAGACCACGTTGCCGCCGGTGTAGACCTTGTCGCGCTCCCACACCGGCTGCGTGCACGGGCCGGGGCCAGGACCGCCGGTGTCCCACGGCACCTGGGTGGACCTGTAGAAGTTGATGCTCATGGTCGTCCAGCGCGGGCCCTGGTTGCCCAGGCGCACCTTGAACTGGTCCCAGTTGTGGGTCGACCACGGCGACCAGCCCAGTTCGGCGATCGCCGACAGCCTTGGGAACGCCATGAACTCGATGTCCCGGCCGGTCACGATCGTCTCGGTCCACAGTGGAGCCTCAACGCCGCGGACCGCCGACTCGGGAACGCCGCTCAGGTGCGTGCCGGGGTTCCAGTCGTAGGCGGTCTGGACCTCGATCATGCCCGCCCACGACAGACCCAAAGGCGTGCTGGAGTTGTACTTCATGTCCAGGTACGCCTTGTTCGCGGGCGACATGATGACCTTCTGGCCGCGTGCCGCCGCTGCCTGCACCGTGGCGTTGGACGTCGAGGTGCCCCAGTACTGCGGCATTGCGGTGGTGTCGGTCGTGGTCTTCACGAACTCGTGCCAGCCGAGCACGGTCTTGCCGTACTTCTTCACGATCGGCAGGGCCCGGTTCATGAACGCCTGGTAGTCGGCGTCGGAGGTCGCGTGCGCCTCGTCTCCGCCGATGTGGAAGTACGGGCCGGGCGTGAGCGCCGCGATCTCGCGCACCACGTCGTCGACGAACTGGTAGGTGATGTCCTTGTTCACGCACAGCGAGGAGTAGCCGACCTCGATGTCCGTGCGCAGCGGCGGAGCCTGGCCGTTGCAGTTGAGCTCCGCGTACGAGGCCTGCGCGGCGTTGGTGTGGCCCGGCATGTCGATCTCCGGGATCACCGTGATCTTGCGTGACGCCGCGTACTGCACGATCTCGCTGTACTGCGCCTTGGTGTAGTAACCGCCGGGGCCGCCGCCGACCTGCGTGCTGCCGCCGTACGTGGCGAGGCGCGGCCAGCTGTCGACGACGATCCGCCAGCCCTGGTCGTCGCTCAGGTGCAGGTGGAAGTAGTTGATCTTGTAGAGCGCGAGCTGGTCGATGTAGCGCTTGACCGTGGAGACCGGGTGGAAGTGGCGGGCCACGTCGAGCATCGCGCCGCGGTAGGAGAACCGCGGGTAGTCGACGATCAGCGTGCCCGGCACGGTCCACGGACCGGCCTGCGCGGTCGTGCTCTCCACGCTGGCCGGCAACAGCTGCCTCAGCGTCTGCACGCCGGTGAACAGGCCTTCCGGCGTGTTGGCGCGCAGGACGATGGAGTTCGCCGCGACGTCGAGCTGGTAACCCTGCTGGCCGACCGTGCCCGGTGCGCCCGTGAGCAGCAACGAGATGCCGTCCGACGGGGTTCCGGTCGTGTCGGACACCGGGAACGCGTAGCCGGTCGAGGGCCGCAGGACTCCAGCGAGGAAGTCGCCGACGTCACGCGCGGCAGGGGCGGTGTAGATCTTCGTGGCTGCCGTCAGCGTGTGCGTGACACCGCTTTTGGCCTGCACCGAGACAGGTACCGGCACGAGGCTCTGCAGTGGTTCCGCGGCTTGCGACTGCGCGCTCACGGACAGCGCTGCTGTGACAGCGATGACCGCGGCGAGAACGCGAGTTCTCACGACTCCTCCTCACGAGTCGGGGGCGGCGACCCTGCGTCCAGCGTGCTCAAACATCCCTTTTGTCGTCAATGGTCTGGGCCAATTATTTGTTCGAGACCGGCGCGAAGGCGCGGTCAGTAGCCGGGAAGACTGAGGCTGTTCACGATCTCGGCGAAGTCGTCGCCGGGCGTCCCGCCGCTCTCCATGTTCCGCAACGCCATGTCCTGGTTGGCGGTCACGTACGGCCGCAGGACCTCCTCGTAGCGCTGGAACGCGGCCGACGGGTCCTTCGCCAGCTCACCGGCCAGCACGTACGCGCCGACCAGGGCCATGCTGGTGCCCTGCCCGGACAGCGGCGAACCGCAGTACCCGGCGTCACCGAGCAGCACGACGTTGCCGCGCGACCACGAGTCCATCCGGATCTGGCTCATCGAGTCGAAGTGGAAGTCCGGCGCCTCCCACATGTGCTTCAGCGCGGTCGGCCACACCCAGCCCGCGCCGTCGAACTTCTCGGCGAGCAACCGGCGCTGGGCGTCGACATCGCGGTAGTCGAACGACACCTCGCCGTTGAAACCCATGTAGACACGGCATTCCGCGTTGGACCGCGCGCTCATGATTCCGCCACCGATGATCCCGCCCTGCTGGAACGTCTGCCAGTGGTCGAGGCCGAGGAAGTTCGGCGCGGTGAAGACGGCGAGATTCATGCCGAGGTGGCTGATGAACCGCGACTCCGGCCCGAACACGAGCCGGCGGACGTTGGAATGCAGGCCGTCCGCGCCGACGACGACGTCGAAGTCGCGCGGGGCGGCCTTCTCGAACGTGACGCGGGTGCCGTCGATCGAGGTGATGGTGTCGTCGAAGAGGTACTCGACGCCGTCCGCCGCGTCGAACAGCATCCGGGCGAGGTCGTCGCGCAGCAGTTCGACGTCGGGGCTCGACAGGTCGCCGCCGCTCAGGGTGTGCGTGGTGGAGCGGAAGACCTCGTTGCCGTCGGCGTCGACCATGTTCATGCCGCGCATGCCGGTGCTCAACGACCGCAGCCGGTCGCCGAGGCCCATTCGCTCGACGACCTCCAGCGCCGGGCCGCGCACGTCGATGGCCTGGCCGCCGGGCCGCAGGCCGCGCGCCCGCTCCACGACGGTGACGCTGAAACCGTGGTGGCGCAACCAGTACGCGAGCGCGGGCCCGCCGATGCTGGCGCCGGAGATCAGGACGTTCTTCATGGTGTTGCCCCCTGTGAGCCGGTGTTGCCCACAAGGTGCCGACCGGCGCTGACCGTCCACTGACCGAACGCGGTCAGTGGACGTCAGCGCTCTAGCTTCGGAATGAGAGCCGGGCAGCCGAAGTGCCGATCCCGGACGGCAACCGGTTGAACGTCCCCGCGATCAGGTGGGCGTTCACCGGGGTCCTCAGTTCTTCCTCGCCATAACGCGAGGTCTCCTTGTGCCAGTTGACGATGCCGACGATCCAGTCCTTCAGCTCGTCGGCGTAGCGGGTCAGCGCCGCCTGGGTCGGGCCGTCGAGCGACAGGTCCTCGAAGAGCTTCGGCATGTCGATGTCGACGGACTTGACGAACTGCGCCAGCCTCGCGTCCATGAGCGCGTAGGTGATTTCGAACGCGCGGGACTGGGAGACCCCGAGGAAACTTTCGATCACGCGCACCATGTTGTGCACTTCACCCTCGTACTGGATTTCCTTGAGGTACGAGGTGACGTCGTTGACCATGCTGCAGTAATCCATGGCCGACCGCTCCATGGTCTGGATGACCCGCGTTCCCCAGATCTCCGGTGGGACCGTCGTCGAATGCGAGAAGCGGCTGAGCGAGGTCGTCAGCTCGGAACCGAAGGTCGACCGCCGCATTTCCAGGTAGTCGACAGGGTCGGGGATGCGGTTCTGCTGGATGTTGACGACTTCCCACACCCACGCGTCGAGCATCGCGTCCAGAGTCGTCCTGAACGTCGCACGGAACTGCGCGGGCATCGGCGCCGCGGTCTTGAGCCACAGGTCCGCCAGAGCGCGCTCGGTGGCGTTGACGGGGACGACCTGCGGCACGAGGTCCAGTGGCAGGCACTGCTTGAGCCGGGCGGTCTGCGCCTTCAACCCGGCAAGGTCGCGCAGCCGTCCGAAGACCCACGGGTAGACGTCATCCGCGTAGGTGCCCCAGGACAGCCAGGCCGCCGAGAGGAACAGCTCGAACGGCGTCGCGTCCGGGTCCAGGCCGGCCGAGCACAGCGGCAGGTCGAAGCCGCGGTGTTTGGCCTCGTCCCAGATGCCCTCTCCGTGCAGGCCCATCTCCCGGCCCCAGCTGATCACGTCCTCGCGCGCCTGGTCGAGGTGCGGCGACAGCGTCAGCGGGAACGGGAAGTGGAACGGCACCTCGTACGGCTCGACGGTCTTCGGCGTGCTGGAGAACTGCTTGAGCCGCTGCGGCATGGTCCTGGCGTAGGACCCGAGGATGCCCGGCTGGGGCTTCGGGGCCTTGTTCATGTACCGCGACGACCGCAGGTGCCACTCGTGCCCGCCCGCCTGCCAGTCCTGCAGGCCCTTCACGTAGCCCAGGACGGCCGCGCGCCCGATGGGGTCGATGGCGTGCTCGTCCAGCAGGATCGGCACCTCGGTGAGCGCCGTGTGCTCGAACTGGTGCAGCCGCGAGGTCAGCAGGTCGTTGACGGCCTCGGCGGCCTGCTGCGTGGGCAGGTCGAGGAACTTCTCGAACACCAGCACTCCGTTGGAGAGCTCTCCCTCGTCGAGCACCTCGCGTTCGTAGGAGAACAGGTCGTTGCGCAGGTGCACGGCGTCGCTGAACGTGTCCCGGAGGACCCCGATGGGCCGGGACAGGGCGATGCGTGCGGGCACCTCGAGGCCTACGGCGTGCTCGACGAGGTTCGCGGACCACGGCGCGCCACCGACCTTGCGGCGCATCTCGATGTACTCGATGGGGTTGGACAGCCTGTGGGCGCTGATGTTGTGCAGCTCCCACATCGACTCGTCCAGCAGGTGCTTCGTGTTGGCGGCGAACCGTTCGCGCCAGTCGAGCGAGTGGGTGGGCACGGTGCGGCGCCAGAGGTCGGCGAGGCCCTTCTCCACCGGGTTCTCCGGCGTGGCCGTGATGGCCCCGTTGACGGGCATGAACAGCGGCAGCCGGTCGAGGTAGGCCTGCGCGCCCCCGATGTCCGGGTTCCGCTTGTAGAGCTCGACGAAGTGGTCGTCGAAGTAGAAGACCCACACGTACCAGTCGGTGATGAGGTCGAGGGCCTCACCATCGCAGTCGGGGTGGGTGTACGCGCAGAGCAACGCGTAGTCGTGCGACTCCAGGTCCTCTTCCGTCCAGATGACGGTGCCGTGCTGCGGCACGTCGATCATGTCCATCTCGCGGGCCCAGGCGCGTGTGTGGGCGCGGGCGCGTTCGAGGTTCGGGTTCAGCCGGGCCGGGTAGGGCGTGTAGAACTCCGGCAGCTGGAACGGCTGCATGTGCGTTGGACCTCCGCGCGTTGGGCTGACGCACTGCACGCAACCAGCCCGGCGCACGGAGGCGCCAGATGGTGAAACCGTGATCCACACGTGCGTGGATCACTGTCGCTCGTTCGGCCCAACCCGGTTCGCCCCCGCGCACACTCAGCGCACGAGCGACTGGGCGCTGAGTTTCACCGCGAACGGGAACTGCAGCTCGATGATCTCCTCGCCCTCGGAACGGGCCTGCTCGACGTAGACGCCGTTCTCGAGGTGCAGGCACCGCAGCCACGGACTGTCGTAGTCGATCAGCCAGTAGTTCTCGCAGCCGACTTCCTGGAACTTCGCCCGCTTGAGTTCGAGGTCCACATGTCGCGTGCGGGGCGACAGGACCTCGACCGCCAGCACCGGCGGCCCGATGAGCGCCTGTTTCGAGAACTGCTCGCGCCGGCCCACCACCAGGTCGGGGATGAAGACCGTGTCGTCGGCGAGCACGACGTCGACCGGAGCCGGGAGGACCTCGAGCTCCGGAGGACAGACAGCGGTCAGTGCCACCAGCAGGCGGGCGACTACCCGCTGGTGCACGGGGCGGGGTGAGGGGCTCATGACGAGCACCCCGTCGACGAGTTCGAAACGGTGCCCGTCATCAGGCATCGCCTCCAGGTCCGCCCACGTCAGCGGTCTGCCGTGGGGAAACGTAGGGACACCACCCATGGTGCGTTCCACCCCCGTGTCGTGGCCACTGCCCGCCGGACGGATCCCGGCGATGCCATTAGACAAGACTGGTCCGATTCTCACGACTCGCAAGCCCCTTTTGGCCGACCCCGCACCACTGCACGCACACGTCCCCGTCACCACCGTCCCGCAGGGTGAGCGATCATTGGTCCTGCCGTGGAGGGCGTCACCCGGTCGGAGCAGCAGATGGTTCCAATCGAACAAGTGGCTAATTTCTGATCAATTTTCGGGCGATTTTTGATAACACACGCCGCCCTGCCAATTGCTCGCGAATGCGACCCTAACGGAATCTTACGAGCGAGCCAAGCAGTCCGTTGGAGCAATACCTCACGACGCATTCCGATGAATCCGTGTGATCGGGGTGGGGACGACGTGGGGACGGGCTTCGCGACCCTCGGTGGCGACACCACCGAGGGGAGCAGGGAATGCGCAGGACGTCGGACAGGATCGGGCAGTGGGTGGCCTTCGCCGTGCTGGCGGCGGCCGTGATCACGCTGGTGGCACTGGGGCTTTCGCTCTAGCGAGGGTCTGTTCCGCGAAGGCGACGGCTCGCGACTGGGGTGTGCTGCTGGCCGCGGCCACCGCCTCCTCCGCGTACCGGACGGCGGCCTCGCGGTCGCCCATCGCGAGGTGCACCGCCGAGAGCTGCCCGAGCACGCGGTCCACGCTCCACCAGGTGCGCTGCTGGACGATCACGAGGCACCGCCGCAGGTGGCCGAGCGCCTCGGCCGACCGGCCCGCCAGCTGGGCGTCGAGTGACAGGCAGACGAGAAGCGCGGCCTGTCCGATGTGGTCACGCACGTCCTCCATGGACGCCAGCACCACGTGGTCGTCGCGAAGGTTCGTGTACGTCCGGCACAGTCGAGCCGCCTCACGCGCCAGCTCCCGCGCGACGGTGTGGTGGCCCATCTCGTAGCGCCAGTAGGCGTAGTCGGCCAGGGCGAGCGCTTCACCGCGCCGGTCGGCCGACTCGCGGTAGGCGACCAGCGACCGGTCCGCGTAGGTCAGGCACTCCTCGTCGGCGAACGCGTCGAAATGCACGTGAGCGATGTTGTGCAGCGTCAGGGCGGCGGCGCGGACATCGCCGTGTTCGTCCATCAACGCGACGGCCTCGCCCATGTACGCCAAGGCTTCCTCGGTCTGACCCAGCTGGGCGTGGTGGATGCCGATGTGGTGCAGCGCCGCTGCCACCCCCGTCGGCGCGCCCGCCTGCCGCATCAGCACGACACCACGTTCGAAGTAGTCCAGGGACCTGTCGTACTCGTGCCGTTCGCGCGCGATCATGCCGAGCAGGCCCATCACGGACGCCTCGCCGCGCAGGTCACCGATCTGCCGCATGAGGTCGAGTGCCTCGCGCAGGTCCTTCTCCGCCTTCGGGTCGCCGTCCTCCATGTATGCCGAACCCAGGCCCCGCAAGGCTTCCGCGCGAGCCTTCAGGTCGCCGAGGTGGCGTGCGGCGCCGAGGGCGACGTTCAGCACCTCGACCCGCTCCCTGCCGGAGCCGCGCAACAGCAGGTAGTGGGCGAACTGGTGCGGCAGCTGCCACGCGTGGCGGTAGAAACCTTCGTACGCCGCCAGGTAGACGGCGGCCCTGAGGTTCAGCCGCTCGGCCTCCTGCCACGCCAGTGCGTCGAACGGGGTGCGGAACAGCGGCGGATCGACCGGCTCGTGGGTGACGGCGGAGTCGAGCTCCGGCCGGCCGGGGGCGATCCTCCGCGCGGAGTCCTCCGCGCCACGCAGGTAGTGGTCGAGGATCCGCGCGATCGCCTCGCTCCTCTCCGCCGGATCGACCGACGCCTTGGCGTGGTCCGCCAGGAGGTCGTGGAAGCGGTAGCGGCCGTTGTCCTTCTGCTGCACCAGGTGCACGTCGAGCAGCTCGTCCAGCAGCCGTTCGGCCTCGGCACGGGTGGTGCCGACGACGGCGGCGGCGAGGTACGCGTCCCAGTCCTCACCGGTGTGCAGCCCCAGCCGCCGGAACAGGCGCTGCTGCTCGGGCGTGAGTTGCTGATAGGACAACGCGAACGCGCCAGCGACGCTGCGTTCGCCCGCGGTGAGCTCCGTCAGCCGCTGCTCGGTGAGGCGGCGGACGAGGTCCTTCGCGGACCACACCGGGCGGGTGCGCCAGCGGGCACCGACGATCCGCACGGCCAGCGGGAGGTACCCGCAGAGCCGCACCACCTCCCGGCAGTCCTCGTCCTTCCTGCGGGCGATGCTCGCCAGCAGGTTCAGCGAGTCCTCTTCGGACAGTACGTCCAGCGAGATCGTGTGGGCGGCGTCCAGGTCGACCAGGCGGCGCCTGCTGGTGACCAGCACCAGGCCCGTGCCGGGCAGCAGCGGGCGGACCTGGGCGGTGCTGCCCGCGTTGTCCAGCACCACGAGTGCCTTGCGGTGCGCCATTTCCGCCCGCCACCGGGCGGCGCGGGTGTCCAGGCCGTCCGGGATGTCCTGCGCGGGCACGCCGAGCGCCGTCAGCAACTCCAGCAGCGCGTCCGACGGCGTGCGCGGCGCGACGCCCGCGGTGTAGGAGTGCAGGTCCACGAACAGTTGCGCGTCCGGGAAGCGCTGTGCCAGCCGGTGGGCGGCGCGGACCGCGATCGTGGTCTTGCCGATGCCCGCCATGCCGTCGATGGCGGTGATCGCGACGCACCCGGACGGCACGGCGGCGAGGATCTCGTCCAGGTCGGAGGAACGGCCCGCGAAGTCGGCGATGTCGCCGGGCAGGTCGTTGCGCACGCGTGGCCGGTTGTCCGCCGTGAGCACCTGCTGGTGCGCCTTCTGCAGGTCCTTGCCCGGGTCGAGGCCGAGCTCCTCGGCGAGCCTGCCGCGGATGTCGTCGTACGCCTGCAACGCCTCGGTCTGCCGATCACAGCGGTGCAACGCCACGATCAGCTGCGCCCACATCCGTTCCCTGGTCGGGTGCCGATGGGTGAGCGCACGCAGTTCGGGCACCAGCCGCTCGTGCCCGCCCGCACGCAGGTCGGCCTCGATCCGGGCTTCCAGCGTCGTCAGGTACTTCTCGGTCAACGCGGGCACATGGTCGCGTTCGAGGGCGTCGCTGCCGATGTCCGCGAACGGGCGGCCGCGCCAGAGCGCCAGCGCCTCCGCCGGCTCCAGCCGGCCGAACCGGTGGACGTCGACCTCGTCGGGCCGCACGTCCAGCAGGTAACCGCCGGGCCTGGTCAGTAGCAGCGAGGGCAGCACCTCGCGGAGCCGGCCGACCGTGGTCTGCACGGCGTTGCGCGAACCTCCGGCGAGCTCGACCAGTTCGTCGACCGGGACCACCTGGCCGGGGCGCAGCAGGAGCGCGGCGAGCACGACCCGCCGCTTGCCGGCCGGGATGTGGACGTGGCGCCCGTCGAGCACCACCTCCAACGGCCCGAGCAGGCCGAACGACCTCACTGCCACTGGCCCCAGTGCACGACCTCGTCGAACAGCTTGCGCCTACGCTGGAGCGGCGAGGCACCCTCGGAGACGGACTCCTCGGCGGAGTGCCCGATCGCGATCATGCCGATCGGCACGTAGCGATCCGGCACGCCGAAGGCCGCGCGCAGCTCGGGCCAGGTCTCCCTGTCAGTTCCGAAGAACACCGCGCCGAGGCCCTCGTCCACGGCCGTCTGCAGGATCAGCAACGCGGCCATGCCGGTGTCGATGTCCCAGTAGGGCACCGGCCACCTGTCCTCGTCGGCCAGGCCGGTCCAGTCCTTGTCGGCCTCCGCGTACCGCTCGAGGTAGACGTCCTTGGCCGAGAACGGGATGACGACGACGGGCGCCGTCTTCGCGTCTTCCCCGCTCCACCACTCGAACATCTCGGTGAGCCGCCGCAGCTGCTCGCCCCGCAGCACGAGAAACCCCTGGCCCTGCGAGAACCCTGCCGACGGACCGCGCACCGCGTTGCGCATGATCCGCTGGAGGGTTTCCTCGCTGACCGGCTCTGCGGTGAACCTGCGCACCATCCGCCGACGGCGGACCACGTCCTGGAACTCCACCCCGTACCTCCCCAGATAGGTCTTCCGACCGTAGCAGCGTCCAGGGGGACTCAGAGGCGGCGGAGCCCCGCCAGCACCCGTTCCAGCAGCATTCCGTCCGGCCTGTCGCCGCCGTAGGACGACGCAGTCCGGTGCACGTCGATCAGCCCGTGCCCGGCCATGTCGCCGAGCAACACCTTCGTGACGCCGAGCGGCAGCCCGCGCAGGGCGGCGACCTCCGCCACCGAACGGGGCTGCGTGCACAGGGCCAGCACGTCCTGGTGCTCCGGGCGCACGGCCGTGGACGAGAACTCGTTGACCGAGACCAGGGTCTCGATCTCCAGATGCACGTCGGACGTGGTGCGCCCGCCGGTCCACGCGTAGGCACGCACGATCGACGACGACGATTCGATGCCCGTCTCGACCGACGGCAGCGGCGGGACCGGCTCGAACGGCAGCGTCGCGTACGGGTCCGGCTCCCGGATGGGTTCCGCGGAACGCTCGGGCTTCTTCTTGCCCCGCTTGCGGATCCGTTCGCTGTCGAAGCTGAAACCGCTGATCAGATCGCCGAAGTTGACCTGTTCGTCGGGCTCTCTCATGCGAGCTCGGCCCGCAGTTCGGGCGTGAGCAGCTGGCCCACCTGCCGCACGACGACGGTCATCTCGTAGGCGATCTGCGCGACGTCGGCCGACGACGACGCCAGCACGGCGAGGACGGAGCCGTCGCTGATCGAGGACAGCAGCATCACGCCTCTGTCCATCTGCACGACCGTGCGGACCACCGACTCGCCGGCGAAGCACTTCGACGCCGAGTCGGCGAGGGAGACCACTCCGGCCACGATCGCCGCGAACTGCGGTGCGACGTGCTCCGGCAGCTTCGAGGACGAGATCAACACCAGGCCGTCCGCGGAGATCACCACGGCGTGCTCGATGCCGGGGGTGCGTTCGGCGAAGTTGGTGACCAGCCAGCCGAACTGGTCCACCTGCGTGCTCATCGACTCTCCTGGTTTTCGGGAAGGCCGCGTTGCACACCCCGCTGGAACGCGTCGAGGAAGCCTCGGGCCGATTCCGGCGTCTGGCGTGCGGGTGCGGCGGGAGGCGGCGGTACGGCGGCCGGCCTCGTCTGCTGGAACCACGAAGCTTGCCGTCGTTCGATCGTCTCCCCTCGGAAAGACTCCCAGGACTCCTGTCGTCGTGGTGCCAGTTCGGCCGGAACCAACACGATCGCGCGAGTCCCGGCACCTTGTCGTGCGTCCAGACGTACCACGATCTGGTGGCGTGCGGCGAGCCTGCCCACCACGAAGAGTCCCATTTCGCGGAAGACCTGCACGTCCATCCCCTCACCCGCGGCCGCGAGCCGCTGGTTCACGCCCTCGAGCGCCTCGGGGTCGATGCCGATGCCGTGGTCGACCACGTCGATCTGCACGATGTCGCCCGCCTCGATCGACGCGGTGATCGAGACCTGGGTGTGCGGCGGCGAGAACGTCGTCGCGTTGTCGAGGAGTTCGGCGAGCAGGCGGACCAGGTCGCTCGCCACGTAACCGACGACCTCGGCGTTGGGTGCCGTGTGCACCATGACCCGCTGGTACTGCTCGATCTCCGCGGCCGCCGCGCGCAGCACGTCGGTGAGCGGGATCGGCTTGTGGAACCGCCGGGCCACGTCGCCGCCGGAGAGCACCATCAGGTTCTCGTTGTTGCGGCGCATGCGGGTGGCGAGGTGGTCGAGCTTGAAGAGGTTCGCGAGCTGATCCGGGTCCTCCTCGTACTTCTCCAGCTCCTCCATCAGCTTGAGCTGGCGTTCGACGAGGCTCTGGCTGCGCCGCGAGAGGTTCACGAAGATGTTGCGCATGTTCGCGCGCATGCCCGCCTGCTCGATGACCGACTTCACGGCCTGCTGGTGCACCGCGTCGAACGCGCGCGCCACCTGGCCGAACTCCTCGGTCGTGTGCACCGGCACGGGCTCGATCTCGGTGCTGCCGCGTCCGGTCGCGACCATTTCGGGAAGTTTGTCCCAGGCCACGTCAAGCGCGGAGCGGCGCAGCGCGTTCAGCGAACGCAGCAGGTAGCGGCCGACGACGAACCCGATGGTGGCGGCCAGGATCAGGCTGGCGAACAGGACCGCGGACGCCGTACCGGCGGCGTCGCTGGACTCGTCGCGCAGGCGGTCGGCGGTGGCGCGCAGGTCGTCCTGCAACCCCGTGACCACGCTGCCCATCGACGTCGCGACGGCGTCCGTCGCCCTGCTCCAGTCCGCCGCCGCGATCGGCAGCGCCTTGGCGGGCTTGCCGGCGTTGGTGCCGTTGCCCGTGCTGGGCGCGTCCGAGGTCGGGTGCAGCACCGCGGCGGCCAGCATCGTGCGCTGGGCCTCGATGTCCGGGCCGTTGAAGTCCTTGCCGTAGGTCCTCATCTGGTCCGGGGTCGCGAGCGCGGCGAACTCGCCCGCGATGTAGCCGAGCTTGACGTTCGACTCGACCAGCGCCCGCACCTCCGCGTTGGTCAGCTGACCGCGGGTGAGCCCGGACAGCACGACCGCCTGCTGGTACAGGACCTGGTCCCGCACGTGCACGACGTGGTGCAGGCCCATCGCGGTGCGCAGGAGCGCGGCGTCGCCGAACTCGCTCGCGATGACCTCGTCCACGTCCAGCAACGAGTCGGTGAGCTCGGTGTAGGTCCTGATCACGGCCGGCACGTCGTCGCCGGCCCGCTCGCGCAACGCGGGCAGGTCGCCGATGCGGCCCTGCACGTCGTTCATGCGAGCGGTCACGACCTCGCCGAGCGAGGTCTTCGCGATCTTGTCGCGCAACGCCGCGCGGGCGTCGTCGGTGCGCCTGACCTGGTCGGCCAGGAGCTGTGGGCCGACGCCCTCGGCGACGATCCGCCGTTCCGCCTGCACACCGTCGATCACGGGGATCAGGGCGGCACGGACCTTCACCAGTCGCTGCAGCGCCGCATAGGTCTCGGCACGGTCGATCTGGGAGTTGATCTGCAACACGCCGGAGCCCACCGCGATGGTGACCGGAACGATCAACACCGCGGCGAGCTTCACCGGCAGGCGCCAGTTGCGCCAGTTGACGAGCGCGTTGAACATCAGACGAAGAGCTTGGCCGCGTTCAGGAAAAGCCGGTACAGGCCGTAGGCGAGCGGCAGGCCCACCCACAGCCACGCACCGACCAGCAGCAACGTGCTTGATCGGCTTTCCTGGAGTGAGCTCACTTCTTCACCACGCCTTCCGCGTCCTGCTTCTCGGCGGCATCGGCCGCTTCGGCCTCGTTCCACTTGGCGACCGTGGCCTCGTCCCCCGCCCTGGGTTTGCCGGTCTCCCCGGCTGCCTCGGGCTCGTGGAACTTCGGGTCGACCGGGCGGATCAACTCGTTCGCGACGAAACCGACGACCAGCAGCGCGATCATGATGTAGAACGACGTCGCGTACAAGTCAGGGCCGACGTGCCCGGCCTTCTTGCCCGCGTCCGCGATGGCGTTGACGATCAGCGGCCCGAGCACGCCTGCCACCGACCACGCGGTGAGCAGGCGACCGTGGATCGCGCCGACCTGGTAGGTGCCGAAAAGGTCGCGCAGGTACGCCGGGACGGTCGCGAAGCCCGCGCCGTAGAACGACAGGATCACCATCGCCGCGATCACGAACAGCGGGGTGCTGGTCGAGCCTGCAGTCAGCAGCAGCAGGTAGAGCAGCGCGCCGACACCGAGGTAGAGGCGGTAGATGTTCTTGCGGCCCACGATGTCCGAAGTGGACGACCAGACGAACCGGCCCGCCATGTTCGCGGCGGACAGCAGTGCCACGAAACCGGTCGCCGCGGTGGCGGCCACGGGCGTCGAGGACTCCTTGAAGAAGTCGACCAGCATCGGCGCGGCCTTCTCCAGGATGCCGATGCCCGCGGTGACGTTGAAGCACAGCACGACCCACAGCAGCCAGAACTGCGGCGTCTTGATCGCGTTGTTCGCGGAGACGTTGAAGGCGACGTTGGCCTTCGGCCTGTCCTTGAGCAGCGCCGCCTTCTCGGCCGTGAACTCCTTGGAGGGCAGGCGGATCAGCAGCACACCGACGCTCATGAAGACCGCGTAGGCGATGCCGTGCACGAGGAAGGCCTTGCCGATGCCCGACGTGGTGGCGCCGAACGCCGTCAGCATCGAGGTCGACCACGGTGACGCGATCAGCGCGCCGCCGCCGAAGCCCATGATCGCGATGCCGGTCGCCATGCCCGGCCGGTCGGGGAACCACTTGATCAGCGTCGAGACCGGCGAGATGTAGCCGATGCCGAGACCGATGCCGCCGACGAGGCCGTAGCCGAGGACGACGACCCAGTACTGACCGGCCCACACGCCGGCCGCCGAGATCAGCAGGCCGGAACAGAAGGCGATCAGGGACATCAGCATGGCCCAGCGCGGGCCCCTGCGCTCCACCGTCGTACCGAGCACGGCGGCGGAGAGCCCGAGCATCACGATGCCGAGCTGGAACGGCAGTGCGGACTGCGTTCCGGTGATGCCGAGAGATTTCTCCAGCGGCGTCTTGAAGACGCTCCAGGCGTAGGCCTGGCCAATGGAGAGATGAATCGCCAGAGCTGCGGGCGGAACGAGCCAGCGGTTCCATCCGGGAGGCGCGACTTGACGTTCGCGCGCTAAGAACCCCACTTTATCCCCAACCGTCACCAATAACGCGGACCGATCGATCCTAGGCCAGCTGCACACGTGCGACAACGGTCTTGACCAAGGCTTCAGGTGTTGCACCTCTTGCAACTCCGACCGTCCACTTGATACAAAACCTGGTTCGAACCATTTGAGACGAATGGAGCACCGGCTTTCAGTCCGGCCGGTGTTCGGCATTGGTCCGGTTTCGTCCGTTTCCGGCGGTATCCGTCACGTTGACTGCACACGTGAGAGCGCTACAGTGGGCGCCGCACACGAGGGGCAGGGGTACATGACCAAGGCGATGAGGTCGCCTGGCGAAGCACAGCACGAGTACCGGGAAAGCCGGGGTTTCGCGTCGTTCGACGACCCGGATACTTTGTCGTACGTCGATTCCGACGGCACCCCGAAGTTCGAGCTGATTCGGCAGACCGACGAATTCCGCACTCTGCGCCGCCGGCTCACGACGTTCATCTTCCCGATGACCGCGCTTTTCCTCTCGTCCTACCTCACCTTCGTACTGCTGTCCGCGTACGCGAAAGACTTCGTCAGCACCAAGGTGATCGGCGTGATCAACCTCGGCATCCTGCTGGGCCTCGGACAGTTTGTGACTTCGATCATCATCACGCTCGGTTATGCCCGTTACGCAAAGCGACGGCTGGACCCGCAGCGGAAATTGCTCGCCGAGAAGACAGGCGTCGAGGAGTAAGTCATGCCCACCACCGGCAACCCGGTGCTGAACCTCAGCGTCTTCGCGGTGTTCGTCCTGATCACCCTTTACATCGTCTACCGCGCGAGCAGCCGCAACGTGACGGCGTCGGACTACTACGCCGCCGGCAGCTCGTTCACCGGCGCCCAGAACGGCGTGGCGCTGTCCGGTGACTTCCTGTCCGCCGCGTCGTTCCTCGGCATCTCCGGCGGCATCGCGGCACACGGCTACGACGGGTTCCTCTACTCCGTCGGCTGGGTCGTCGCGTGGCTGGTCGGCCTGCTGCTGATCGCGGAGGGCCTGCGCAACACCGGCCGCTTCACCGTCGGCGACGTGCTGGCGTTCCGGATGAAGCAGCGCCCGGTCCGCGCGGCCGCGGCGAACGCGACGCTGGTGATCTCGTTCTTCTACATGATCGCGCAGATGGCGGGCGCCGGCGGCCTGATCGCGTTGCTGCTCAACGTGACCTCGAAGTGGGGCCAGGCGATCCTGATCGCGCTGGTCGGCATGGTGATGGTGCTCTACGTGCTGATCGGCGGCATGAAGGGCACGACCTGGGTGCAGATCATCAAGGCCGTCCTGCTGCTGCTCTGCGTGACGCTGATGAGCGTCTTCCTGCTGGGCAAGTTCGGGTTCAGCCTGTCGGCGATCATGCAGCAGGCCACCGAGAACAACCAGCTCGGCGAGGCGGTGCTGGATCCGGGCGCGAAGTACGGCTTCAGCGCGATGTCCAAACTGGACTTCGTCTCGCTGGCGCTGTCACTGGTGCTCGGCATCGCGTCGCTGCCGCACGTGCTGATGCGCTTCTACACCGTGCCGAACGCCGCCGAGGCCCGTCGTTCGGTCGTGTGGGCGACCTGGACGATGGTCATCTTCTACCTGTGCACGCTGGTGATCGGCTTCGGCGCGATGGCCCTGGTCGGCACCGACAAGATCGCCGCGGCACCGGGTGGCGAGAACTCCGCCGCGCCCCTGCTCGCGTTCGAGATCGGTGGCGAGGTGCTGCTCGGTCTCGTGTCCGCCGTCGCCTTCGCCACGATCCTCGCGGTCGTCGCCGGTCTGACGCTGGCGGCCTCCGCCTCGTTCGCGCACGACGTCTACGCGAACGTGATCAAGCGCGGCAACGCCGAACCCCGCAGGGAGATCCGGGTCGCACGGCTGACGGCCGTGGTGGTCGGAATCCTGTCGATCATCGGCGGCATCGCGGCGAACGGGCAGAACGTCGCGTTCCTCGTGTCGCTGGCGCTGGCGCTGGCCGCCTCGGCGAACCTGTCGACGATCCTCTACACGATCTTCTGGCGGCGCTTCAACACGACCGGCACGCTGTGGAGCATCTACGGCGGCCTGGGCTCGTGCCTGGTGCTGATCATCTTCTCGCCGGTGATGTCGGGCGTGAAGACGTCGATCTTCCCGGACGTGGACTTCGCGTGGTTCCCGCTCGGCAACCCCGGCCTGGTGTCGATCCCGTTCTCGTTCCTGTGCGGGTTCCTCGCCACGATCTTCTCCAAGCGCGAGCCGGAGATGGCCGCCAAGGCGGCGGAGATGGAAGTCCGGGCGATCTCGGGCATCGGCGCCCGCACCTGATCAACCAGGGATGATCCCGGACTCGTGGGCGATGATCGCGGCCTGCACGCGGTTGCGGACCCCTAGCTGGCGGAAGATCGTGCTGACGTAGACCTTCACGGTGCCCTCGACGACGTGGATGCGCGCGGCGATCTCGGCGTTGGACAGGCCGGCGCCGACCAGGCCGAGCACCTCGCGCTCCCGTGCGGTCAGGACCTCGATCCGTTGCGTCGCAAGGGGTCGCGGGTGCGCGCGGGAGAGCTGGTCCACGACTCGCTTCGCCACCATCGGGGACAGGAACGCGCCGCCGTTCGCGACGGCGCGGACCCCGGAGATGATCTCCTGCGGGTCGCCGGTCTTCAGCACGAACCCGGCCGCGCCCTCCCCCAGCGCCCGGCTGATGTACGCGTCGTCCGCGAACGTGGTCAGTACCAGCGTCTTCGTACCGGGGTGGCACTCGCGGATCACCTTGGCCGCGTCCAGTCCGTCGAACACGGGCATGCGGATGTCGAGCACGGCCACGTCGGGACGGTGCCGGGCGACGAGGTCGATCGCCGCGCTGCCGTTCTCCGCCTCGGCGACCACCTCGATGTCCCCGGCGGTGCCGAGGACGGCCCTCACGCCGAACCTGACCACCGGCTCGTCGTCCGCGAGCACGACCCTGATCAACCGCTCCTCCTGGCGAGCCACTGCTTGGACACGAGCCGATCATCCCGGAAGCACAGCTGGTGCAGGTCGTGGCGGTCGCCGTCGAACGGGTTGGGGTGCGTGCTGTAGTAACGGCACTCGGTGCCCGGCGGAGCGGTGACGCCGAGCGGGTTGTCGACCCGGGTGCGCAGCGGCAGGTCGAGGGCGTCCTCGTGTTGCCCGAGTTGTGCTCGTTCGAACTGCTGCGGCGTGAGAACGGACGTCACGGCGTCGAACACCATGTAGCCGGGGACGCCGATCGCGATTCCCGCGCATACGACCGTGGTGATCAGGACCGTGCGTTTGGCGCTCTTGCGAAGCTCCTTCTCGGTGCGTTCGCGGCGTACGTGTGTGGGCGTCGTCCGGGCGCGTGGGCGCTCCGGGAGCTTCGCCCTGACCTCGAACCCGCCGTCGTCGGAGGGCGCGGCCTCGAACCAGCCGCCGACGAGCGCGACGCGTTCGGCGAGGCCCACCAGGCCCTTGCCGCTGCCGACCGCCTGGGTCCTGGGCGCGGGGCCGTTGGTGATGCGGAGCTCGAGGTTCGCGGACAGGCTCACGGTGACCTTCGCGCCGGGCGCGTGCTTGATCACGTTCGTCAGCGCCTCGGCCGTCACCCGGTGGACGGTCCGCGCGATGATGCCGTCGATCGCCGTCCTGCGGCTGTTGACGAGCTCCACGTCGAGTCCGCTCCTGGCAACGACCTCCTCGATCGTCGCGACGGGTTCGTCCTCGTCGGCCCGCAGCACCTGCATGACGTCGGCGAGCCGTTCCGCCGCGGCCGTGACGCTGGCGCGGGCGGTTTTGGCTGCCTCACGCTGTTGCGCGGTGAGCGTCGGCTCCAGTTCCAGCGCGCCGGTCAGCAACGCGGCCCGTGCCAGCTCATGACCGACGAGATCGTGCATCTCGCCCGCGAGCCGGGCGCGTTCGGCGTTGCGGGCGTTCTCGACGCTCCGCTCCAGCAACGAGGCGTGCTCCCAGCCGACCTCCTGCAGTTCCCCGTACCGGCGCCGGAACCGGCCGAAGGCCCAGGGCACCACGCCCAGCACGCCGATGCCGGAGGTGACGGCGAGCGCGGTATCGGAGCCGCCGCGTTCGGCGAGAGCCACGACGACACCGGCGATCTCGGCGAGGGTCAGCGCGATCGCGGTCGCGCGCGGGTCCTCCGCGTTCCTTCCGGCGAGGAAGCTCGTGATCGCGAGCGCCGGCGCCAGCGCGATCACGCCGGTGGCGCTGTCGAACTCGACCCGCAGGAGGTAGCAGACCAGCCACGCGCCGAGCGCGAGCCCGAGCGCCACTGCCGGCCTGAGCGCCACGACCTTGAACGCCGCGGCGAGAACCACCAGGTACAGCAACACTTCCCAGACCGCGAGACGTCCCGGCCGAGAGGTTGCCGCCGCGGCCACCACCGGCATCGCCGCGCACACCCACAGGACCAGCCGCACCCACACGGCAACCATCATCGCAGTCGCTGCATCACCACGGTCGGCGCGTCCGCGACCACACGCCGCTGCCGCCTCCTGTCCAGCAGCACCGCGATCCCCCAGGACACCAACGCTCCGAGCGCCAGCCCGGCCAGGACGTCGTGTACATAGTGGACACCCACGATCACCCGCGACGACGCCGCCGCGATCGCGCACACCGCCGCCACCCAGCCGTAGGTCCGGTGCAGCGCCCAGATCGCCATCGCGGACGCACCGGCGATCACCGAGTGGTTGCTGGGGAACGACCAGTCACCCGGCTCCGGGCACTCCGCGATCGACGGCGCCGTGCGGCAGGGCCGTTCCTCCTGCACGACCAGCTTGACGACCTCGCTGATCGCGTACGCCACCACCACACCGGCACCGCCGAGGAACGCCCGCAGCCTGTGCTGGAACCACAACAACAAGAACATCAACGCGAACACACCGAGCACCGCGTCGGTGCCCACAGTCAGCCAAGTCACCCAGCCGAAACTACGAAGATGTCGTCCGCGGCGCCCCTGCCGTTCGGAACCGAGTGACCCTAACTTTCGACAGGCCCGGTGGCCATGCGCAGGACCAGGTCGTAGTAGCCGCCGGGGTTGTCCGCGCCGGACCGGCCGTCGATCAGCTCGCGCACGATGTCGCAGTGCCCGGCGTGCTGCGCAGTCTCCGCCGTGACGCGGACGAGCAGATGCCCGAACGTCGTCTGCCGCTTGTGTTCCGGCCACCACGCCACCGAGCCCGGCGCGTCCAGCGGCAGCTCCGCGATCGACTCGTCGGCGTGCTTCCAGGCCTGGCGGTACAGGTCGACGAGGTACTCGCGGGACTCCGTGGGCTTGGCCCACATGTCGCCGTTCTCCCAGACCGACCCGTCCTCGTTCCACGGCAGCGTGACCGGCGCCGGGCGGCCCACGCTGTCGCCGAGGTAGCCGAACTCGATGCCGATCAGGTGCTTCACCAGGCCGAGCAGGTTGGTGCCGCTGGGCACGAGCGGGCGCCGCACGTCGTACTCGCTCAATCCGTCCAAAGAAGACAGGATCGAGTCACGCGACGCCTGGAGGTAGCGCTGGAGATCCTCGGAAATCATGCCGACGACACTAACGTTTGCGCTTCCGGTTCTCCGGAAACCTCGAAGGCATGACCGAACACCAGCAGTTCACCACGCCCGAGGGTGGCGGCGAGCCCGTCGACGAGGAACCGGACGCGGTCGCGACCGAGGCGGGCGGCGGTGACTTCATCACCTCACCCGAGGAGACGGCCATGCACATCGAGGAGACCGAGGAAGGCGGCGGCCGCGTCGACCGTCCCGGCGACGGTTACCTCGACAAGTAGGCACGGTCGGCTGACTCACGGAGGGTGACGCCAGGTCAACGCGGGATCGCTCGAATGTCGCTCAAGTTTCGCTTGAGCGGCCGTTCGTCTAGGACACAAGCTGACCTCAAGTGGTCCTAGAGTCCTTCATGTCGGGACAAACGAGCGAAGGACAGAAGCGATGACCACCACCGAGATCCTCACCGGCGAGCGCGCGGACCTCCTCGAGACCCTGCGGCAGCACCGCTGGTTCCTGACGTTCACCGCGCAGGGCCTGAGCGACGAGCAGGCGGCGTCGAGCCCGACCGCGAGCGTGCTGAGCATCGGCGGTCTGATCAAGCACGTCACGTCGGTCGAGGAGAACTGGGTCAAGTTCGTCGAGCACGGCACCTCGGCGATGGAGTCCGACCCCGAGTCGACGGCCAACGAGAACCACGAGGCGAACTTCCGGATGGAGCCGGGCGAGACGCTGGAGAGCATCATCGCCCGCTACAACGAGGTCGCGGCCTACACCGACAAACTGGTCGAGACGGTCGACATGGACCTCTCGCACGCGCTGCCGTCCGCCCCGTGGTTCCCCGAGGGCAAGACGTGGTCGGCGCGGCGGGTGTTCGTGCACATCGTCGCGGAGACCTCGCAGCACGCGGGTCACGCGGACATCATCCGCGAGACGATCGACGGCCAGAAGACGATGGGCTAGGTATTGGGCGGCGAGAAGGTCGAGAGGAACTGGTCCCGGAAGTCGCTCATCCGCGACACCGGGGCCGACCCTCCCGGCTTGATGCCGTCGTCCCACTTCCAGGCCTCGACCTCGGCCATCACGGCCGGGTCCTTGGCGACGATGGTGATCGGCACGTCCCGAGACGCTCCCTCGCCGGTCACCATCTGTGCCGGCTGGTGGTCGCCGAGGAACACCATCACCAGGTTCTCGTCGCCGTACTTCTCGATGTAGGAGAGCACGGACTCCAGCGAGTACGAGATGGAGTGCGCGTAGTCGGCGCGCACGGCCGCCGGGTCGCGGCCGAAGATCGACTCCGGCGGGTCGTTCGAGGCGGGCATCGTCGAGTAGATCGAGCCGTCGCCGAGCTTGTCCCAGTCCACGAAGTCCGGCGTCGGTGACCACGGCGCGTGCGAGGACACCATCGGGATCGCCGCCATCACCGGGCCGTGGGCCTTCGCGCGCTCGTTACGTTGGAACGACTCCAACGTGAACTGGTCGGGCGTCGTCGCGTAACCGAACCGGGGACCGGCGTACCCGAGGTCCTGGGCGGCGTAGATCTTGTCGTAGTGGAAGAAGTCGCCTTCCGGCCACGCCTGCGTGATGCCGGGGACGACACCGACCGAACGCCACGACGACTCGCGGAACGCACGCGGCAGCGTGAGCCGGTCGGAGGCCACGAGGTTGCGGTACCGCTGCTGGTTGTCGATCCACAGCCCGGACAGGAACGTCGCCTGCGCCATCCAGCTGCCACCGCCTGCGGTCGGCGAGGTCAGGTACGCCGACTTGGACGAGTACCCGGCCGCCTTCAGCCTGTCGTCGCCCTGCGCCAGCTTCGCCGCGATGTCCGGCATGTCCAGCGCCGACTTGCCGTAGCTCTCCACGAACGTGAAGACGACGTCCTTGCCCTGCAACGAGGACAGCAGCCCGGACTGACCGCGGAACGCGTCGGCCGAAGCCTCCGCCGCGAACACCTC
>NZ_JOEA01000016.1 GCF_000719115.1 Lentzea albidocapillata
CAGCGACAAGAACAAGACCACCGGGTAGAACATCACCAGGACCCACCACCTGCGGAATTACTTGAGCGCAGGCCCCGGGAATAACTTGAGCGTTCACAGCTTTCCAGCGCGCTCGGGCGGTTGGACGCGAGGGAGTTCCCAGGTGGATTCTGTGCGCGCAGTCGGCACAGTGGGCGGATCGCCTTCGTCAGGCCCCTCGTCGTCCTGGAGGTCCTCCAAGACGGCCTGAATCTCGTCATTCGCCCACACGGCCTCGTGTGCTGCCTCTCGGGCCAGTCGGACGTACCTACGTCCGAGCACGACCACGTATGCGAGTGGCAGCACGAGCCAGAGCACGAAGAGTGCGATTCCGCCCGCGTCCTTGGCCAGTTCGCTCCACACCGTCAACCACCCGCCTCTGTCCGCATGAACGAGGCACTCGAATGACCCGATTGGATCGGGTCTGTGCCAGACTGAAATCAAGCCTGACGTTGACCCAGGCGGTTGAACATGACACGCGGGTGCCATATGCGCGCCGTTTGGGCGCCACGGTGGCTGGAGGTTCGGATGACCGGGACGACGTTGACGGAGACACCGGCGCGCACGGTGCTCGAAGAGCGGATCAAGACCGGTCTGAAGATGACCTACGAGGAATTCGTGGAGCACGCGATGGAGTTCGCGCGCATCCACGACGAGCCGGGCACCCTCAGCGTGCGCCACCTTCTGCGGTTGGTCGCCGGCGTCCGGAAGGACGGAACGCCTTTGGGATCGATGCGTCCGGCGAACGCCCGGCTGCTGGAACGCATCTTCGACCTACCGATCTCTCAACTCCTCTCGCCGCCCGAACGAACGACCCGGCAAGCCGACGGTCACCCGTTGCGGGTCGCAATCGCGGTCGTGTTGAGAGGGTCCGAAGTCCTCGTTGTGCGTCGCCGCGGAGACGATCTTGGATCGACCTCGTGGCAGTTTCCGGCTGGAATGGTCAAGCCTGGTGCTGCCCCGGAAACGATCGCCGTGCGGGAGACGCTCAGCGAGACCGACGTTCATTGCGTCGTGCGTGGGGGACTCGGGACGCGGCTGCATCCGGCTACGCGGGTCCTCTGCGACTACGTGCTGTGCGACTACGTCGCCGGCGTCGCGAAGAACGTGGACGACTTCGAGAACGCCGACGTCATGTGGGTGGACAAGTCCAGCTTGGTCGGGCTCATTCCCGCCGAACGCATCTACCGGCCGGTGTTGAAGGCACTGGACCTGTAGCGCTTTACTTACCCGCACGCTTGCTCTTCAGGCTGACCACGTTCGCGAAGCTCGACTCACTCAGCGGGGCCACGACCGCGCGCTTTCCTCGGCTCGCTGTGACGAGCCCTGCGGCCTTCAGTTCGGCAACTGCGCGGTTCGCGGTTCCTGCCGCCACGTTGTAGCGCTGACAGAGTTCGACCACCGTCGGAAGGTTGTCACCCGGCTTCAACGCGCCGCACACGATCGCGCCACGCAAGTCAGCGGCGATCTGTTGGTAAGGGCCGCGAATTTCGGGCTCCACGGTCGTGGTGGCCGAACCGTCCATGTCGATGGTCACGGGAACGGTCGGCATCCTGCCCCGAAGATTTCCGGCCGCGCGCTGATCGGCTTCCGAGACCCAGGCTGAGTAGACCTTCAATGTCGTGGCACCGCCGCCACCGTGTCCCAGGCGTCCGGCCACCGTTCGAGGGTCCACACCCGCGCTGATGAGTTCGGTGGCCGAGTAGTGCCGCAGTGAGTGGAGATCGGTGTCAATGTCCAGCTTGTCGCAGAGTCGGGAGTACCGCTGCGACACGGTGTCCGGCTTCCAGTAGGTGCTGTGGTCGACCGAGTTCGAGAAGATCCGGCCGTCACGCTCGATCGTCTGGGCGAACTCCTTCGCGCTCTCCTCGCAGCGCTGGCGATACGCGCGGAGCAACGCCACCGTTTCCTGGTCCAGCGCGATTCGGCGTTGCTGGTGCGTCTTGGTGTCCTTCTCCCAGGTCTCCTTGCCTTCCTGGCCGATGCTCGTCTTGATCTGAAGCACCGCCCGGTCCAGATCCAGGAGGCTCCATCGAAGCGCGCACATCTCTCCGCGACGTGCACCCGTGACCATCGTGAGCCAGACGAACACGCCCCACGTGAAATCGCGGAACGCCGCGTTGAGGACGGCCGCCGCTTCCTCGGGCTCGGGAGGGTGAGGGTTAGGCGTGGGCGTCGGAGGTGCCTCCGCCTGGTCCAGTGGATTCACCCGGAGCCAGTCCCACTTGACGGCTCGCTTCAACGCGCCACCGAGGATCGAGTGAATCTGCCGAATGGTCGAGACGCTTAGGCCTTCGCAGCTATGCGGCCTGCACTTCTCGTTGCACGCATGGTCCCGTTTGGTTCGGTGCTCGATGAACTTTCCCTTGCCGCCGCAGTGAGCGCTGCAAGCGCGCAACGTCGCGTAGAACGAGTCGATCGTGTGAGCGTCCAGCTTCGCGACCTTCACATGCCCGATCAGGGGCTTGATGTGGTTTCGGATCTTCGACTCGTATCCGAGGCGCGTGCTCTTGTCGACGTTGATTTTCTCCAGGTAGTCGTCCATGAGCTTGTCCACGGTCGCGCTCGTTCGCGGACCACGCTGCTCGTCCACCTGATTGAGAAACCTCGTGCGTACCCGCTCCGCTTCCTTCGCGAGCTCGGGGTGCGTGTGCGGGATGGTTTCCGTGAGGAAGTGCTTCTTGCCCGTCAGAGCGTCTCTCCCGGCGTAGACGCGCACCTTCAGCGAGCCGCTGGGGAGCGGGAGGATCTCGCCCCGCTGCTGGGGCTTGGAGGGGGTCTTCCGAGGGCACATGGAGCCAGAGTACGACGCCTAGGCTCCACGTTTGGCTCCACAAACGGGGGCTAAGATCAAGAATGAAAGTGGCCGCTGACCTGTCTGTGCAGGTCAGCGGCCATATTTTCCAGTGCCCCTGGCAGGATTCGAACCTGCGACCTCGGGATTAGAAGTCCCTCGCTCTCTCCACTGAGCTACAGAGGCTGGAGGGGTGCGAAAGTGGCCACGAAGCGTGGCCACCGGTGCCCCCACCGGACACATCGTCCGGAGTCGATCGACTGTTTCGGCCCTACGTCCAAACGGGTGACGAAAACAGTCTAAACGTGACACGGATCACGTTCGTGGGGCCGTTGAGGCTCTCTCCACGAGGGAAACGTCGAGTCTCGTTGGCCGTGGTGGTCTCCCGCCGGCCAGTAATTTCAGCGCCAGCTCGCCGGCTCGGCGGCCCTTGTCGGCCAGGGGTTGACGCACCGTAGTCAACGGCGGGTCGCTGTAGGCCGCTTCGGGGACGTCGTCGAAGCCGACGACCGAAAGGTCTCCCGGGACGGTCAACGTCAGATCGCGGGCCGCTTGGAGGGCGCCGAAGGCCAGTTGGTCGGATGTGCACAGCAAAGCGCTCGGGCGCGGCGTGCGGGTGAGTAGCCACCGCGCGCCGAGACGTCCGAGTTCGCGATCACTGCCGCGCGCCTCCCACACCGGAACATTGTCCGGTTTCACCCCGTCTTTTTCCAAAGTGTCGAGGTAGCCGCCCAGGCGGTCTCGGCTCACTCGGAACGGTACGTCCGAACGGCGCTCGTGCGAGACCGGTCCGGATAGGCCGTCCGGGCGCAGTGCGAAGGTCAGGATGCCGAAGCGCAGGTGTCCCAGTGCGAGCAGGTGTGCCGCGGCCGCGCACGTGCCGGTGTAGTCCTGCACCTCTACTCGCGCTGAGTCCGGCAGTACCGGCTGGTCGATCACCACGAGCGGCAGTCCGCGGGCGGCGACGGCGTCCAGGGCCGGGGCCGAGTCGGGTAGTGAGTAGGCGACCATCACGTCTGCCTGTGCGCGCGACACGATCGATGGGCGCGGACCGCCCGTGGAGTTGCCTGGCATCAGCACGAGGCTGTGGTCGTGGCCGTCGACGGTCTGGGCCAGGCCGTCGAGCACGATCGACAGCGCCGGGTCCGAGAACGCGCCGGACAGGCCCTGCGGCAGCATGAAGCCCACGGCGGCGGACGAACGGGTCGCGAGTGAGCGGGCTACCGGGTCGGGGCCCGCGTAGCCGAGGGAACGCGCTGTTTCGAGGATGCGTTCGCGCAGTGTCGACGACAGCTGATCAGGCCGGTTGTACGCGTTCGACACCGTTGCCCTGGAGACCCCGACGGCTGCGGCGACGGTGTCCAGCGTCGGCCTGCGTCGGCGGTCGGAGTCCACGGACGCATCGTATGCGAGAGATCGCACCCCCACTGCTGGCGCTGCTGAAGCGCTTCAGTCATGCTGGAACGCATGTCCCCACGCCTGGCCACGTTCGTCGTCTTCCTCTTGAACGGGGCCGTCTTCGGCACCTGGGCCTCCCGCGTGCCCGCGCTCGCCGAACAGATCGGCGCGGAGGTGGGCAGCCTCGGCCTGGCGTTGCTCGGGGCGAGCATCGGTCTGGCGTTCACGGCCCCGTTGGCGGCACGGATCTGTGCGGTCCACGGGTCGCGTGGGGTCCTGATAGCGAGCAGCCTCCTCAGTCCGCTGCTTCTGCCCGTGCTCGCGCTGTCGGAGTCACCGCTGCAGTTCGGACTGACGCTCATCGCGCTGGGAGCGAGCGTCGCGGCGATGGACGTGTCGATGAACGTCGCGGCGGTCGTCGTCGTCCGCGCCTTGCAACGGCCGCTGATGCCGCAGTTCCATGCCGGCTTCAGTGTGGGCGGGCTCATCGGGTCGTTGGGCAGCGCCGCGGCCGCTCAGGCGCACTGGACGCCCATGAAGCACTTCGTCCTGGCGGCTGTCGTCGGCGTACTGGTGACCGCGCTCATCGCGAAGCGGATCCCCGGAGGAGTAGGGGAGCGTCATAGGGAAGAAGTCACCGAACGAGCGAACGTGCTCAAGAGCCCTGTCCTCTGGCTGTTGGCGAGCGTCGCGCTGTGCAGTGCCATCGCGGAGGGGGCGGCGGCGGACTGGTCGGCGTTGTTCATGGTGCGTGAACGCGGAATGGGCGACGCGGCGGGCGCATACGCCTATGCGGGCTTCTCCGTCACGATGGCGCTCGCACGGTGGTTTGGCGAACCGATCCAACGCCGCTTGGGCTCGCACCGCCTGCTCGCCGTGGGTGGAGGCCTGGCCGCAACGGGTCTGGCGCTCGCGGTGCTCGTCCCGTTCCCCGCGGCCGGCTACGTCGGGTTCGGGCTGGCCGGACTGGGGCTCGCGTTCTCGTTCCCCGTGGTCATGGACCTCGCGAGCGAGACCGGCAAACGTGCGGACGGCAGCGGTGGCGAGCGTGAACTCGGGCTGGTGACGACGATCGCCTACACCGGGTTTCTCGCGGGACCGCCGATCGTGGGCGGGCTCGCGCACGTCAGTTCTCTCGTGGTCTCGCTCGGGTTCGTGGCGCTCGTCACGGCGCTGATCATCCCGACGACCCTGCTGGCCCGGCGGGCGGCTAGGCAGGCGGCATCCGTTTGAGCGCTTCCACGCTGAGCAGCACGAGCAGGAGAAGGACAGAACGTCTCACACGGCGCAACACCAGAGGGTCGTAGGCTCCGGGGCGTGGCAATCGAACGCTCCACCAGAACGGGTTTGGTGCCCCTCGTCGTCATCGGCTTCTCAGTGGCGGCCCTCGCGGCCGTCGCGCTGAGCTCGTTCGAGAGCAACCCTCCAGTCGGGGTGCAGATCGTGCGAGTGCTGACCGAGACGGGCGCGGTGGTGACCATCGGCTCGTTGTTGCTGGCGGCGTTCCTCGTACCACCGCAGAAGTCCGGCACTCTCGCAGCGGACGGCTACGCCGCGATGCGCACCGCCGGGTGGTTCGCGCTCGTGTGGCTCGTGGGTGCCCTGCTGTCAGTGCCGTTCACCACAGCGGCCGCGATCGACCGTCCGGTGAGCTCGTTCAGCTTCAGTCAGATGGTCGCGACGGCGATGCTGCTGGAGCAGTCGAAGGCGTGGCTCCTGACGGCGATCATCGTGGCGTTGCTCGCTCTGGGCTGCCGTCTGGTGCTGTCGTGGGGATGGACGACGGTTCTGCTGTTCGGTGCCATCTTCGCGTTGGTTCCGGTCGCGGTCACGGGACACTCGTCGTCCGGCGGCTCGCACGACATGGCGACGAACAGCCTGTTGTTCCACCTCGTCGCCGCGGTGCTGTGGGTGGGCGGCTTGATCGCGTTGCTCGCGCACGGCAGGCGTGGCGGCGCGCACCTTCCCCTCGCCGCGACGAGGTTCTCGAAGATCGCGCTGGTCTGCTGGATCGTGATGGCTGTCTCGGGTGTGGTGAACGCGCTGGTGCGCATCACCCCGGTCGACCTCGTGACGTCCACCTACGGCTGGCTGACGCTCGGGAAACTGGCGTGCCTGCTGCTGCTCGGCGTGTTCGGCTACTTCCAGCGCGAACGCGGTGTGAAGGGCGTGGTCGACGGCAGGCCGCACGCGTTGCTCAAGCTCGCCGGCCTCGAAGTCCTGCTGATGATGTTCACCATCGGCCTGGCCGTGGCGCTGGCCCGCACGCCTCCTCCCGGCGGCAGCACCGAACTGCCCAGCCGCACGGAGATCGCGATCGGCTACGACCTCGACGGCCCGCCGACGCTCGCGGCCATCCTGTTCGACTGGCGCTTCGACCTGGTCTTCGGCACCGCGGCGCTGGCGATGGCCCTGCTTTACGTCCTGGGCGTGCGCAGGCTGACCAAGCGCGGCGACAAGTGGCCTGTGGGCCGCACGGTTGCGTGGCTGTGCGGGTGTTTCTCGCTGTTGTTCGCGACGTCGTCCGGCCTGGGCCGGTACTCACCGGCGATGTTCAGCGTGCACATGGAAGCGCACATGGTGCTGTCCATGCTGACGCCGATCCTGTTCGTCCTGGGTGGACCGGTCACGCTGGCGTTGCGCGCGTTGCCGGTCAGCAAGGAGGTACCGGGGCCGCGGGAGTGGGTGCTGGCGTTCGTGAACTCACCGGTCGCACGCCTGCTGACGAACCCCTTGGTGGCGCTGGCGTTGTTCGTCGGCTCCTTCTACGCCCTGTACTTCTCGGGGCTCTTCGAGGCCGCGCTGCCGTTCCACTGGGCGCACCTCGCGATGAACGCGCACTTCATCCTCGCGGGCTACGTCTTCTACTGGCCCGTGATCGGTGTGGACCCGTCCCCGAACAAGCTGCCGCCGCTCGGCCGGTTGGGGCTGCTGTTCGCGTCGATCCCGTTCCACGCGTTCTTCGGCGTCGTGCTGATGAGCTCCGCGAACGTCATCGGCGAGCAGTTCTACCGAGGCCTGGCGTTGCCGTGGGTGCAGAACCTGCTGGAGGACCAGCGGCTCGGCGGCGGCATCGCGTGGGCGGCGGGCGAGATCCCGTTGCTGGTGGTCATGGTCGCCCTGCTCACGCAGTGGGCGCGGCAGGACGGCCGTGACGCGAAGCGGTACGACCGCAAGGCCGACTCCGATGGTGGAGCCGACCTCGAGGCCTACAACGCGATGCTGCGGAAGATGGCCGGCAAGGACTAGACGGACAACGGCCTGCGGAAGCCGCGGACCGCGAAGAACGCGCCGATCGCCGCGATCACGCCGCTCGTGACCAGCGCGCCGGCCACGCCCGTGACGGGGTGGGCGAGCGCCAGGCTGCGGGCGGCGTCGACGGCGTACGTCAGCGGATTGACCTTCGCGACCGCCTGCAGCCAGCCCGGCAGGCCGCTGACCGGCACGAACGCGCTGGACGCGAACATCAGCGGGAACATCGCCAGGAAGCCGACGGTCTGCATGAGCTCGGCCTTGCGCACCCACGCGGCGATCGCGATGAACACCCAGCTCAGCGCCCAGCCGACGACCAGCGCCAGGCCCAGCGCGGCGAGGGTGCCGAGCATGCCGCCGTCCGGGCGGAACCCGAACACCAGGACGCCGAACGCGATCATCAGCACCAGCTGGAACGCCGTGCGGACGGCATCGGACAGGTTGCGCGCCAACAGAACCGTGCTCGGGCGAATGGGCAGCGAACGGAACCGTGCGAGCACACCGTTCGACATGTCCTGCACGAGCCCGATGCCGGACGCGAGAGAGGACTGCATCGCGGTGTTCACGAGGATCGCGGGTAACAGGAAGTTGATGTAACTCATGCCCGGCGGGAAGTTCGCCGTGGACGTGATGCTGCTGAAGATCTGGCTGAACAACGTCAGCATGATCAACGGCTGCAGGATGCTGAAGAAGACGAGAGCGGGCGTGCGCAGCAGTGCGCGCAGAGAACGGCCAGTCAGCACGAGGACTTGCGTCGGGTAGCTGCTGCCGTGCCAGGTCAAGGTCGCCATGATTCCCCCTAGTTCGCAGCGAGAGTGAGGTAGACGTCGTCCAGCGTTGGCTCCTTGAGGCCGATTTCATGCGCCTCCAAGCCGTTGTCGTCCAACGCGCGCACGACTGTCGCAAGGTCGCGTGACGCGCTGACGGGGGTCGTGAGCGTGAGGCCTTCCGCGACGGGGTGGAGCCCCACGGAGGTGATGGCCGTCAGTGCGGTGTCCACTTCGGACACCGAGTCGAGCGTGACGGTGACCGTGCGCTGGCCGACCTGGGCCTTCAGCTCGGCCGAGGTGCCGGACGCGACGACCTTCCCGTGGGACAGCACGGTGATCGAGTCGGCCAGGCGGTCGGCCTCGTCCAGGTACTGGGTCGTGAGCAGCACCGTCGTGCCGTCCGCGACGAGCTTCTCGACGATCTCCCACATCGCGAGGCGGCTGGCCGGGTCGAGACCGGTGGTCGGCTCGTCCAGGAACAGCACGTCGGGGTTGCCGACCAGCGACGCGGCCAGGTCGAGACGGCGGCGCATGCCGCCGGAGTAGGTCTTGGCGTTGCGCTTGGCGGCGTCGGTGAGGTCGAACTGCTCCAGCAGGTCGTCCGCACGCGCGTGGGCCTGCTTGCGGCCGGCGCCGAGCAGGCGGGCGATCAGGACGAGGTTGTCGTGGCCGCTGAGCTGCTCGTCGACGGCGGCGAACTGGCCGGTCAGGCCGATGCGGCTGCGGACCTCGTGGCTCTGCTTCACGACGTCGAACCCCGCGACCCTCGCGCTGCCGCTGGACGGGGGCAGCATCGTGGTGAGGAGGTTGACCAGCGTGGTCTTGCCGGCGCCGTTGTGGCCGAGGAGGCCGAGAACGGTGCCCTTCTTCGCGGTGACGCTCACGCCGTCGAGCGCGTTCACGTCGCCGAACTTCTTGCTCACCTCATGGGCTTCGATCATGAGCTCAGACATCTGTTCCCCCTGTTTTGAGTGCTCCGTGCAGGAACAGCTCCACGATGGCGGCGGGTTCGGCGGCGATCTGGCCGAAGCCGGAGCCCATGCGGTTCGTGAAGACGGCGCCGAGCAGCATCCGCCCGGCGAGATCGGGGCTGACGCGCAGTTCCGCGTCGCCGAACAGGCCGGCGACGGCGTCGGACAGCTGCTGCATGCCGATCGGCGGTCCCTTGTGCTTCTTGTGGTCCTCGTCGCGCGGCTGGTAGCCGGACTCGCGCAGCGCGCCGATGACACCCCACATGCGGTCGAGGTAGCCGCTGAACGTCGTCACTCCCGCGGTGAGCCGCTCTTCGAGGGGCACGTCCGCCGGGATCGCTTCGAGGAGCGCGACCTCTTCGTCGGAGTGCAGCGCGCGTTGGATGCACGCGTCGAGCAGCTCTGCCTTGTCCTTGAAGACACGGAACACCGTGCCTTCCGCGATTCCGGCCGCGGCGGCGATCTGGCTGGTGGTGACGTTCGCGCCGGCCTTCACAACGAGCGGCAGCGTGGCCTGGACGATCGCTTCGCGGCGGTCTTCCGGGCTCATCGCGGGGGCGCGGCGGCGGCGTGGTTCCTCTGACACGTCCGCAACTGTATGAGTGAGTACTCACTCATGTCAATGAGTGGGCGCTCACTCACTCGTCTCGCTCCAGCGCCGCGCTAGCACGGACCCCCGACAATCCTGCGGTTCGAGGCCGTTCAAGATCTCGACCTGTCCACAACCCGCGAGTTGCCCACAGATTCGCTGCCGCCCCACCCCGGCCACCCGCCTCCGGAGCAACCTGGACCAGAACCCCGCGACCTGGAGGCAAGCCCGATGTCCTGGAATTCCACCGTGATCACCGTTGTTGGCACTGTCGTCAGCGACATCACGTACAAGCACGGCGAGGACGGCAAGACGAACGCGTTCTTCCGCATCAACTCGACCGAGCGCCGGTACAACACGGCGATCGGCGACTGGGAGGACGGCGAGACGTTGTGGCTCGGTGTGTCGTGCTGGCGCAAGCTCGCCGACAGCGTGAAGACGACGCTGTCCAAGGGTGACCCCGTGATCGTCCAGGGCAAGCTGCGGATCCGTCACTACGAGAAGGACGACGTGAAGCGACAGGCGTTCAGCCTGGACGCGTTGCACGTCGGGCTGGACTTGAGCCGAGTGCAGTCACTGGGCTCCGCCCCGCTCGTTGAACCGCGAGCCGCCGAAGATCTGGCCGAGGAACCCGTTCCGTTCTGAGCCGTTCGGGGCAACCCGGTTCCGGAGTTCGGGAACCCGCCCGTACCGGCGTCGTCGCCGGAGAAGAATGCACGTACCGAGATCCACGAAGGAGGGAAGCTCGTAGATCGGGGCCGCCGGGAACCGATCGCCGAGAGTCGTTCACGTTCGAACGGAACGGGCTGGTCACCGAGTCGCGTGACGCTCGATCCGGACGTGCGCGCCTGCTTGTCGGCGACCGAGGTCAGGAGCCTCTGGGCACCGCTCTACGATCGCCGCCATGGCCGAGTTCATCTACACCATGAAAAAGGTGCGCAAGGCGCACGGTGACAAGGTCATCCTCGATGACGTCACGATCATGTTCTACCCCGGCGCGAAGATCGGTGTGGTCGGTCCCAACGGCGCCGGCAAGTCGAGCGTGCTCAAGATCATGGCGGGGCTGGACACACCTGGCAACGGTGAGGCCTACCTGGCCCCCGGCTACACGGTGGGAATCCTGCAGCAGGAGCCGCCGCTCAACGAGGAGAAGACCGTCCTCGGCAACGTCCAGGAGGGCCTGGGCGAGATCAAGGTGAAGCTGGACCGCTTCAACGAGATCGCCGAGCTGATGGCGACCGACTACTCCGACGAGCTGATGGAGGAGATGGGCAAGCTCCAGGAGGAGCTCGACCACGCGAACGCGTGGGACATCGACTCGCAGCTCGACCAGGCGATGGACGCCCTGCGCTGCCCGCCGCCGGACGCCGACGTCACCAAGCTCTCCGGTGGTGAGCGCCGCCGTGTCGCGCTGTGCAAGCTGCTGCTGAGCAAGCCCGACCTGCTGCTGCTCGACGAGCCCACCAACCACCTGGACGCGGAGAGCGTCCTGTGGCTGGAGCAGCACCTCGCGCAGTACACCGGCGCCGTGCTCGCCGTGACCCACGACAGGTACTTCCTGGACAACCTGGCCGAGTGGATCCTCGAGATCGACCGCGGCAAGACCCATCCCTACGAGGGCAACTACTCCACGTACCTGGAGAAGAAGGCCGAGCGTCTCGCGATCTCGGGCAAGAAGGACCAGAAGCTGCAGAAGCGCCTCAAGGACGAGCTGGAGTGGGTGCGCTCCGGCGCCAAGGCCCGCCAGGCCAAGTCGAAGGCGCGTCTCGACCGCTACGAGGAGATGGCGGCCGAGGCGGAGAAGACCCGCAAGCTCGACTTCGAGGAGATCCAGATCCCGCCGGGCCCGCGTCTGGGCAACGTCGTGGTCGAGACCGAGAAGCTCAAGAAGGGCTTCGGCGACCGGGTCCTGATCGACGGGCTGTCGTTCACGTTGCCGCGCAACGGCATCGTCGGCGTCATCGGCCCGAACGGCGTCGGCAAGACGACTCTGTTCAAGACGATCGTCGGTCTCGAGAAGCCGGATGCGGGCGTGGTCAAGGTCGGCGAGACGGTGCTGCTGTCCTACGTCGACCAGAACCGCGGCGGCATCGACCCGAAGAAGAACGTGTGGGAGGTCGTGTCCGGCGGACTCGACTACATCCACGTCGGCAACGTCGAGATGCCGTCTCGCGCGTACGTCAGCGCGTTCGGCTTCAAGGGCCCGGACCAGCAGAAGCCCGCGGGCGTGCTGTCCGGTGGTGAGCGCAACCGCCTGAACCTCGCGCTCACGCTCAAGCTCGGCGGCAACCTGATCCTGCTGGACGAGCCGACCAACGACCTGGACGTCGAGACCCTCGGCTCGCTGGAGAACGCTCTCGAGCAGTTCCCCGGCTGCGCCGTGGTCATCTCGCACGACCGGTGGTTCCTCGACCGCGTCGCCACGCACATCCTCGCGTGGGAGGGCACGGACGAGGACCCGTCGAAGTGGTACTGGTTCGAGGGCAACTTCGAGGGCTACGAGAAGAACAAGCTCGAGCGCCTGGGTGCGGACGCCGCAAGGCCGCACCGTGTCACGTACCGCAAGCTGACACGGGACTGAGAGGGCAACGGCGACGTCGTGGCGGCGAGGGGCGAGACGCAGGCGAACGTCGAGGTGAGCACGCTGGTCGTGCCCGCCTGGATGCTGCGTTGGCGAGCACCCGAGCTCGCTCTGGTGCTCGGCGAGCGCGCGGTTGCGCTCGCCTCCACCCGCCGCGACGAAGCCGACCGCCTGCGCGCGGAGTCGCTCGTGGTCTTCGCGGGCAACCGCATGGGCCGCGGCGTCCGCGTCACCGACAGGGCGATCGACGCCCTGAAGGCGGCGGAGGCCGCCGGTGAGTACGAGACCGCCTGGCTGCTGCGAGTCGAACTCGCGGCGTGCGCGCGGTCCGTGGGAGCCCCGCTGACGGGGTTCGCGGCGGTCACGCCGGTGCTCGAAGCGCCGGACGTGCCCGCGGAACTGCGGGCGTCCGCGCTGGTGCAGGCCAGCGAATGCCTCGTCACGGTCGGCCGCGGCGACGAGCCCACGCGGGCCCTCGCCGAGGCGGACCAGCTCTACGTCGCCGACGCGACACTCGACCACGACACACGGCTGCTCCTGCGCGGCCTGATCCGCGCGGTGCAGGCCGCGCAGCACCGGCGGTGGGGCGATCTCGCCGCCGCCATCGGTGCCGCGCGGGAAGGCCTCGACCTGCTGAACAGGTTCTCCGATCCGTGCGCGGACAGCGGCCAGGCCGCCGGCCGGCTCACGCTGGAGCTGGTGCTCTCGCTGATGGACGCGAACCGCCTGCTCGACGCGAGCGAGGTCGGCGCGCCGCTGCTCGACCGCCCGGTGCGTGCGCCGTCGGCGTCCGCGGTGGGGTGGTTGCGCCTGGCGCTGGCCACGCGCGTGCACCTGCCCGCCGGCAGGGTCGCGCTGGCAAGGGAGATGCTGCGCGAGGCAGCGGTGAGCGCCGAACGCCACCAGCTCGACACGGTGCTGGCCGAAAGCCTGCTCGCACTGGCCCACGTGCACGAGGTGTCCGGTGAACTGGCCGACGCGCTGACGAACCTGCGCTCCGCCCACGCCGCCGAACGCCGCCGTGCCCGCGCCGTCTACGCGGTGCGCGCCCGGCTCGCCGCCGAGTTCTCCGGCGTCCACCGCCAGCCCGCCGATCTGCACCAGCAGCTGGCGAGCGTGCTCCGTCCCGCCGAGGGCACGCAGGTGGTCACCGACGGCGTGCTGTCCGCCGCTCTGAAGCAACAACTCCGGCAGTGGCGCCCGGTCCAGGTCCGCAAGGGCGACGGGCTGAAGGTCAAGCGCGTGCGGCGCGCTGCCGAAGACATGACCGTGGAAGGTTTGTCCGCGGCCCGACAACACGCCGCCGATCGGTGGCGCATGGTCCAGCCGTTCGGCGAGCCCGATGACAAGACTCCGGAAGCCGTGGAACCGCCACCCGCACCCCTGCCGTCATCCTCTTCGTCATCCTCCTCCGACCGCACCGTCCCCGCCTCCGGCCTGATCGCGTCCGCGGGCGCGATGGTGAGCGGCCGCCGCCGTGCCGCCCGCGTGGCCTCCGGCGAGATCGACGACGACCGGCCGACCACCATCGCCGAAATTCCCATCACACCAGCGCTTACCGAGCCAGAGCCGCAGCAGGAACAGCCGCCGCTCACCATCGAGCAGGAACGCAAGCGCAAGGTCGAGCAGCAGCTCATGGAGCTGCAGCGCGAGGCCCGCCGCCAGATCGAGGCGGAACGCGCCGCCCGCGCCGAACAGCGCGCCCAGGCCGAACGCGAAGCCCAGGCCGCCGAGGAAGCCGCTCGCCAGGAGGCCGCACGTCAAGAAGCGGCCCGCGAAGAGGCAGCGCGTCAGGAAGC
The DNA here is from genome assembly GCF_000719115.1 of Lentzea albidocapillata. Classification (GTDB taxonomy): domain Bacteria; phylum Actinomycetota; class Actinomycetes; order Mycobacteriales; family Pseudonocardiaceae; genus Lentzea; species Lentzea albidocapillata. Next base: position 14,173 of record NZ_JOEA01000016.1, read on the forward strand.
CGCCAGGCAGGAAGCCGCGCGGCGAGAGGAAGCTGCTCGGCAGGAAGCCGCCCGCCAGGAGACCACGCGTCAGGAACTGGCCAGGCAGGAATCCGCTCGCCAGGAAGCCGTGCGCCAGGAGGAAGCCCGGCGCGAGGCAGCGCGCCAGGAAGCGGTCCGCCGCGACGTCGCGCGTCAGGAAGCGGCGCACCAGGAGGTCACCCGCCAGGCCGTCGAACGCGAGAAGACCGCCAAAGAGGCTGTTGCCCGCGAGGAAGCGGCTCGTGCGAAGGCCGCCGCGCGCGCCGAGGCGTCCGGATCCCAGTCGGAGAGCGTGCTGGACATGCTCAAGGCCCAGGGCCTGCGAGCGGGCGGCCGCCGCCGCGCCCGTGACACCGAGCCCGAGGCCAAAACCCCGTCGTGGCGCGTGGAACCCCCGTCGGGCCTGCGCCAGGACAGCCCCGCCGCGGAACCGTCGCAGAACTACTTCGAGGACTCCGGCATCTCCGCGCGCCCCGGCTACTACGGCGACCCGGACAGCCCGGGCCGCTCGGGCCTCGCCGCGGCGTTCTCCCATCCGCCGGCGGCCCCGGACTTCGGCCCGCACGTCGACGAACCGGCGTACCCGCTGCAGACCCCGGCGGCCGGTTTCCCGGCCGCCGCCGACCCGGACGAGCGCAAGCTCCCGGACCTGGACTTCAGCGGTCTCGACTTCGGCACCCCGAAGCCGAAGCCCGTCGCCTCCATCCCCGTCCCACCCGTTCCGCCGGAAGCGCCGGACCCGGAGCCCGAGCACAAGCCGCTCCCGGACGACCCGATCCCGTCCGTGCCGGTCCCGGCCGAGATCCCGCCGGCCCCGGAACGGGACCTGGTGTCGGCGACGTTCCTGAGTTCGGCGGACGTGGACGACGACCCCTCGGACATCCCCACGACCCCGGTGCGCGTGCAGTCGCAGCCGGACCAGCCCCAGCCGGCGTCCGGTGCCCAGACCAGCTTCGGCACGCAGACCACCTTCGGCACCCAGTCCTTCGGCTCCCAGCCTGCCTTCGGTACCCAGTCGGGCTTCGGCGCCCCGGCGGTGCACAGCGCCCAGCCGGCCTACGGCACCGATGTGGCGTCCCCCGCCGGGCAACCGGCCGAGCTGGTTTCGCCTGACTCCGATGCGCCGACCGAGAAGAGCTTCCGCGCGGTCGGCGAGCCTGACCCGGCAGGCGACGCAACGCGCACTACTCCGGCGAGCGAGCCGCCCGACCGGTCGGGCCGCCCCAGCAGCCGCCGCAGGCCGAGCGACCTGAGCCTCGCCGACCTGCTGGCCGAAGCGCTGGTCGCCTACGAGACAGGCCGTCGCTCCGACGAGGAACTGCTCGAAGTCACGGACCTGAACTCCTCGGCCTGGTCGGCCACACCACCCGGTCCGGACGGCACAACGGCAGACCAGCCGGCCCGCCCCGCCGAAGCCGAGCCGCCTGCCGGCGCGGACCCGGCGCTACGGCCGGGGGAGTCGTTCGGCGCGGGCACCGATCTCCAGGCCGCCTCGCAGCCGGCCACGGAAGCCACGCCCAGCTCGGCCGCCTACGTCCAGCCAGGCGGCGCTCAGCAGGCCTCGCCGGACGCGGTGTCCGGTTCGGTCCGCTCGTTCGGTTCCCAGCAGGATTCGGCCGCGGAGGCCGTGTCTTCGTCGGACGCGCTGTACGGCGCGGGCCGTCCGTTCGGTGCGCAGCAGGACTCGACGGCGGATGCTGCGGCCTCGCCGGACGAGTTGTCCGGTTCGGGTCGGCGATTCGGCGCCCAGCAGGATTCGGCGGGGGACACTCCGCCGAGTTCGGAGGGGTTGTTTCGGCCGGGCCTGTCTTTCGGCGCCCAGCAGGATTCCGAGGCAGCGGACTCGAGGTTCGGTTCGGGGCAGCGTTTCGGTTCCCAGCAGGACCCGGTGGCGGAAACCCCAGCCAGTTCGGAGGGGTTGTTTCGGCCGGGTTCGTCCTTCGGCGCCCAGCACGACTCGCCGGCTTCGTCGGACGCGCTGTTCGGCTCGGGCCAGCGTTCCGGTGTCCAGCAGGACTCGGCGGCGAACACTTCGCCCAGCGCGGACGCGCTGTTCGGCTCCGGCCAGACCTTCGGTTCTCAGCAGCCCCCAGCGGAGTCGCCCGAGCAGCCGTCGATCCAGGAGTCCTACTTCCTCGCGCAGCCGGAGCCGGAGTCCGCGCAGGAGAAGACCGGGCCGATCGCCGCGGTGCCAGCGGCGTCGGACAGCGAGACCACCGGTCCGATTCGCCCTTTCCGGGCGGACGGGCCTGCCGGCTGGACGCTGCCGGGGGCGTGAGGTGGTCAGCACCACACCTCAAGCCTTGCCCAACCCCGCCGGCCCGGTGCCGGGCGAGGAGTCGCGGGAGCGGCTGCACGGCGACCAGTGGTGGGCCGGTCGGTGATGTTCTGCGGTTCGGCGGTGGTCACGATGCCGCCGGGCCCATGATCGGATGAAAGCTGCGGACCGACCGGGTGTCGGGGCCGGTGGAGTTCGCCGGTGCCCGGTCGTGTCCGTTGTGCGAAAAGCCTTGTCGCCACTGATGACGTGACTCGATTCAGCCCACGATTCAGTGGTCCGTCAGTGCCCCTCCCGTTGCCGGTGACGGCCGCCACCCCATCTAGGGTGGGGTCGGACCCGGCACACAGAGGTGCCGGATAGCGTGGAGTCGCCTGAACATGACCTCGACTGGAGCCCCGACCCGAACCGACGACGTCTCCGCGGCCACCGCCGCGGGTGATGGCAGTCCAACGGCCAGTCCTGAGCAGGTCCGTGACGAGCTGATCGAACGGGCCGCCGCCAATGCCCCCGAACTCGCCGATCTGATCCGCCTCTTCTACCGGCACGTGCCCGCCGAGGAAGTCAACGACGACGACCCGGTGGACCTGGTCGGAGCGGTGCGGTCGAACTACCAGCTCGCCGAGAGCCGTGTTCCCGGACGCGCTGCTGTGCGCATCCTGAACCCGACCCGCGGGACCGACGGGTGGCAGTGTCCCGTCACCGTGGTGCAGGTCGTCACCGACGACATGCCCTACCTCGTCGACTCGGTCGCGTCCGAGCTCACGCGGGGTGGCGTGCAGGTGCAGCGCATTGTGCACCCGATCGTCGTCGTGCGGCGTGATCCGGTCACCGGCGAGCGCACCGAGGTGCTGCCGACCGCCGATCCGGCCGATCCGCCCACCGACGCGCTGGCCGAGTCGTGGATGAACATCGAGGTCGACCTCATCACCGACCCCGATCGTGCCCGCGAGCTCGAGACGCGGCTGCTGTCGGTGCTGACCGACGTCCGCGAGGTCGTCGAGGACACCGACCGCATGGCCGCGACGGCGCTGCAGCTGGCCGAGCAGCTGGAGAAGGACGCGTCCGAGGCCACCGAGGACGGCTCGAAGCTGCTCAGGTGGCTCGCGGACGGGCACTTCACGTTCATGGGCTACCGGCAGTACGAGCTGGTGCGCGAGGACGGTGAACCGGCGCTGCGGGCCGTGCTCGCGAGCGGTCTCGGCGTGCTGCGCCAGGACAGCCTCGCCGCGCGCAGCCTCACCGCCGGGCCGGACAACGGCGCGCAGGCGCTCAGCCCGGACCTGCTGGTGCTGACGCAGGCGAGTGCGCAGAGCAGCGTGCACCGCAGCATCTACCCCTACTACGTGGGCGTGAAGACGTTCGACGCCGAGGGCAACGTCTCCGGCGAGCACCGCTTCCTGGGCATCTTCAGCACCACCGCGCTGCACGAGAACGTGCTCGACATCCCGGTGATCGAGCGCCGCGTGCGCGACGTGATCCACCGCGCGGGCTTCCCGCTGCAGTCGTACTCCGGGCAGCGGATGCTCGAGGTCATCCAGAACTACCCGCGCACCGAGCTGTTCTCGGTGGACGCCGAGACGCTCTACCAGGTCACGACGGGTGTCATCGCGCTCGCGGAACGCCGCCGGCTGCGGCTGTTCCTGCGCCGCGACCCGTTCGGCCGCTTCTTCTCGTGCCTGGTCTACCTGCCGCGCGACCGCTACACGACGACGAGCCGCCTCGCGATGCAGGAGGTGCTGCTCGCCGAGCTCGGCGGCCTGAACCTCGAGTACAGCGCGCGCATCGGCGAGTCCGCGCTGGCCCGCGTGCACTTCATGGTGCACACGGATCCCGCTCGCACGCTGGAGCCGGACGTCCACGCGATCCAGGTCAAGCTCGCTGAGGCCGTGCGCAGCTGGGACGACCGCATGGTCGAGGCCGTTGTCGGCGACAACGGCGAGCTCGGTGCCGAGTCGGCCACGGAGCAGGGCCAGCGGTTCGCCACGGTCTTCCCCGAGGCCTACAAGGAGGACTTCTCCGCCGCCACGGGTCTCGAGGACTACCGGCGCATCGAGGCCCTCGTCGAGGGCGACCTCGACATGGTCTTCTACGTGCCCGAGAACGCCGAGGCGGGGGAGCGGCGCTTCAAGCTCTTCGTGACCGGCGAGGGCATCACCCTGTCGGACGTGCTGCCGATGCTGCAGCGCATGGGCGTCATCGTGGTCGACGAGCGGCCGTACGAGATCGCGCGCGAAGACGGCGTGCAGTGCTGGATCTACGACTTCGGCCTGCGCATCGACAAGGCCGCGCTCGCCCAGCTGTCCGAGGCCGATCTCGACCACGTGCGGGTGCGTTTCCAGGACGCGTTCGCCGCCGTCTGGCGCGGTGAGGCCGAGGTCGACAGGTTCAACTCGCTGGTGCTGCAGGCCGGGCTCACCTGGCAGCAGGCCGCGATGCTGCGCGCGTACGCGAAGTACCTGCGGCAGGCGGGCACGCCGTACTCGCAGGACTACATCGAGGACGCCGTGCTCGGCCACACCAGCGTGGCCATCGCGCTGGTCGCGTTGTTCGAGGCCCGGTTCGACCCGAGACTCGACGACGCCACGCGCGCCGACCGCACCGAGACGATGGTCGTCGAGACCGGCAAGCTGATCGACGACGTCACGAGCCTCGACGCGGACCGGATCCTGCGCAACCTGCTCACGCTGATCAACGCCACGCTGCGGACGAACTACTTCTTCCGCGACGCGGACGGCAACGCGCGGCCGTACCTGTCGGTCAAGCTCGACCCGCAGGCCATCCCGGAGCTGCCGCAGCCGCGCCCGAAGTTCGAGATCTTCGTGTACTCGCCGCGCGTCGAGGGCGTGCACCTGCGCTTCGGCAGCGTCGCGCGCGGTGGTCTGCGCTGGTCCGACCGCCGCGAGGACTTCCGCACGGAGGTCCTCGGCCTGGTCAAGGCGCAGGCCGTGAAGAACGCGGTGATCGTGCCGGTCGGCGCCAAGGGCGGCTTCGTCGTCAAGAAGCCGATCGCCCCCACCGGCGACCCCGGCATCGACCGCGAGAACTTCATGTCCGAGGGCATCGCCTGCTACAAGATGTTCATCTCGGGCCTGCTCGACCTCACCGACAACCTGATCAACAACGAGGTCGTGCCCGCGTCGCAGGTCGTGCGTTACGACGCCGACGACACGTACCTGGTCGTGGCCGCGGACAAGGGCACCGCGACGTTCTCCGACATCGCGAACGGCGTGAGCCAGAGCTACGGCTTCTGGCTGGGCGACGCGTTCGCCTCCGGTGGCTCGATCGGCTACGACCACAAGGCCATGGGCATCACGGCCAAGGGCGCGTGGGAGAGCGTGAAGCGCTCGTTCCGCGAGCTCGGCGTGGACACGCAGACCGAGGAGTTCACCGTCGTCGGCATCGGCGACATGTCCGGTGACGTGTTCGGCAACGGCATGATGCTCTCGGAGCACATCCGGCTCGTGGCCGCGTTCGACCACCGGCACATCTTCATCGACCCGAACCCGGTCGAGGACACGTCGTTCGCCGAGCGCGTGCGTCTGTTCAACGTGCCGCGCTCGTCGTGGGACGACTACGACCGCTCGCTGATCAGCGAGGGCGGTGGCATCTTCCCGCTCACCGCCAAGTCGATCCCGATCTCCGAGCAGGCCCGCGTCGCGCTCGGACTCGACGAGGGCGTCGTGAAGCTGTCCCCGGCGGAGCTCAAGAAGGCGATCCTGCTGGCGCCGGTGGACCTGCTCTGGAACGGCGGCATCGGCACGTACGTCAAGGCGTCGACCGAGTCGCACGGGGACGTCGGCGACAAGGCGAACGACTCGATCCGCGTCAACGGCGACGAGCTGCGCGTCAAGGTCGTCGGTGAGGGCGGCAACCTGGGCCTCACCCAGCGCGGCCGCATCGAGTTCGCCCGCAAGGGCGGCAAGGTCAACACCGACGCGCTCGACAACTCGGCCGGCGTCGACTGCTCCGACCACGAGGTCAACATCAAGATCCTGCTGGACCACCTGGTCCGGGAGGGATCGCTGGACCAGTTGCAGCGCAACGAGGTCCTCGCCGAGATGACCGACGAGGTCAGCGACCTCGTGCTGGCGGACAACTACTCGCAGAACAACGTCCTCGGCGTCAGCCGGGCGCACGCCGCCCCGATGCTGTCGGTGCACGCGCGTCTCACGGCGGACCTGGAGCAGCGCGGCGCGCTCAACCGCAAGCTGGAGGCGATGCCGAGCGCGGCGGAGTTCAAGGCGCTGGAGAAGCAGGGTTCGGGCCTCACCTCACCGGAACTCTCCACGCTGCTCGCGTTCACCAAGCTCACGCTGAAGGAAGAGCTGCTCGCGAGCGACATCCCGACGATCGACACGTTCACCCGCAAGCTCCCGGACTACTTCCCGAGCCTGCTGCGCGAACGCTTCGGCGCCGAGATCCCGAACCACCCGCTGGCCAGACAGATCATCACCACGGTCGTCGTCAACGAGGTCGTCGACGGCGGTGGCGTGTCCTACGCCTTCCGCCTGGCCGAGGAGATGAGCGCGCCGGTGACGGACGCGGTCCGCTCCTACGCCGTCGTCACCCAGGTCTTCGACCTGCCGCGGATCTGGCGCGAGATCCAGGCGCTCGACACCGTGGTGCCGACGGACGTCCAGGACAGCATGGTGCTGGAGACCCGCCGCCTGCTGGACCGAGCGTCCCGCTGGCTGCTCTCCAACCGTCCCCAGCCGCTCCCGGTCGGCTCCACGATCAACCGCTTCCGCGGCGTAGTCGAGGAGCTCAGCCCCTTCGCCTTCGAACTGTTGCAGGGCAAGGAACTGGACGTCGTCGCGGGCAAGGCGGACCGGTACGTCGAACAGGGCGTCCCGGCCGAGCTGGCCCGCAAGGTGGCCGCGCTGCTCTACATGTACGGCCTGTTCGACGTCACCGAGATCGCCGAACTGGCCGAACGCGAGTTCGGCCCGACCGGTGGCGCGGGCCCGGAGCGCACGCACCGGGAGACGGCCGAGCTGTACTTCGCGCTGTCCGACCACCTCGACATCGACCACATGCTGGACTCGGTGACGAGCCTGGAGCGCGGCAACCGCTGGCACGCCCTGGCGCGGCTGGCTCTCCGCGACGACTTCTACTCGTCGCTGCGGGCCATCTCCGTCGACGTGCTGAGGGCGAGCGACGAGGGCGACACGTCGGCCGAGAAGATCTCCAAGTGGGAGCAGGCCAACGCTTCCCGCCTGGCTCGCGCGCGCGGCGCGCTGGAGGAGATCAACCGGGTCCACCAGCTGGACCTCGCGACCCTGTCCGTCGCCGCCCGCCAGGTGCGGAGCATGGTCAGGTAGCACCGAGCGAGAACCGGGGCGCCGCGGAATCCCTCCGCGGCGCCCCGGCCGTTCTCAGACGACCTGCTCCAGTTCGGCGCGCTGAGCGATCGCACGGCGCAGCCACTGCCGTCCGACCAGGACCAGCAGCGCGACACCGATCGCCGCGATCGTGCCGACGGCGGATCCCATCCACAGGCCCAGGACCTCCATGCCGTCCGCGGGCGAGGGAATCTCCGCGAACGTGACGTAGACGAACAACCAGGCGAGCACAACGGCTCCGGCGGCGATGGCACCGATCGCGATGTTCGTCCACGTGAGCGAGCCGGACTCGAACACGGTGTCCTCGCCCGCCCTGTGCAGCAATCCTCCCAGCGCCACCGCCAGAACCTGCAGGCACGCGACGAAGACGATCGCGGACACCACGAACGGCAGTCTCACCGACTCGTAGGGCGGGAAGAGGTCGACCTCGTTCGCCGCGGTCGCCGGTATCACCGCGACCTGCGCGAACAGGCCGCCCAGGAACGCGATGGCGAGCAGGGCCTGCAGGAAGAACACCACTACGCGAGACATAGATCGAGTATCGAGAGCTGCCTATCGATTTTCAATCGGCTGGTGTGGAGGTCCCGTGAAGGTCGGTCAACGGTAGGGTCCCTGCATGGGTGTCTTCGTCACTGGTGTGCGGCCTCGATGGTCGGACATGGATGCGTTCGGCCACGTCAACCACGCGAACACGGTGACGTTGCTGGAAGAAGCCCGCATCGAACTGCTGTTCACCGAGGCCGCCCGCCACGGGGTCAAGGAACTGGCCGAGGGCATGGTCGTGGCGAAGCTCGTGGTCGAGTACCTCGCGCCGATCGTGTTCACCGGCGAAAGCGTCGTGGTGGAGATGTCGGTGCGGGAGTTGAAGTCCGCGTCGCTGACGCTCGACTACGTGGTGCGCGGCAGCCGTGACGCGAACAGCCCGGTGGTGGTCAGGGCGGAGACGCTCATGGCGCCCTACAACGTGACGACAGCACGACCGCGCAGGCTGACTGAGGCCGAGCGCGACTTTCTCGCCGGGTGGCGGGCAGGGGGAAATGGTGCCTGAGCTGGTGTTGGCCGACGCGGCCGAGAGAGACGACCTCGGGGCGTTCGCCGCGCGGGCCGTGCGTCTCGAAGCGCAGACCGTTGTGCGGCTGCGCAACCGCGACGAGAAGTTGCTTGACGCGTGGGTGGCCACGCCGTTCGACGCGCTCGCGACGCGAACCGTTGCGGGACAAGCGACTCCGGCGGACGTCACGGTGTCCGGCTCGGAGCTGCTGACGGGCCTCGCGGTGATGCGTGACGAACGCATCGATCCGGGCCCCGCCAAGGACCTGATGTGGCGCTCGGCCCTGCCGCCCGCCGAGGGCTGGCTGATGGTCGACCGGCTGCCGGTCGAGGTCATCGCCAAACTGGCGGACGAGGGTGTCGAGGTGGCGCGGGAGAATGCCGGACCGCAGGGCACACCGCCGGCCTCGTTGCTGGACCAGACGGTGCTGACCGTCAGCGGATCCGGCCTGGACGTCAAGATCCCGCTGCGGGTCCTGTTCGCTTTGTCGGGCATGGGTTTCCTCGGCGAGGACGGCGACGTGCGGGTGACCGGGACCGACTCGTGGCTGCGGATCGACGCCCGTTACGGCGCGGTCGTCCGGCGCCGCCACTCCATGCTGCCGCTGCTGGTCTGACGCTCCTGAACGCGAAACAGCGCCCCGGGCCACGGCCTGGGGCGCTGTTTCGCGTTGCAGAAAACTCAGACGAGCCAGACGGCCGTGTCCGGCGGAAGCTGGTCACCGTCCATCGGACCGGACGACAGCAGCACCTGGCCGGGAGGCAGCGGCACGGACGCGCCCGAGGTGTTCAGGGCGCAGATCAGCCCGCCACCCTTGCGCCGGAACGCGAAGCAGCCGGCCGGAGCGCCGTACCACTCGAGCTCCTCACCGGCGAAGCCCGCGTTGGACTTCCGGTGCTCCAACGCCTCGCGGTAGAGCGAGAGCATCGAGCCCGGGTCCTCCAGCTGCGCCTCGGCCGTGAGGTGGTCCCACTCGTTCGGCTGCGGCAGCCAGGTGTTCACGGCCGTCGAGAACCCGAACGGCGGGCTGGTGCCCTCCCACGGGATCGGCACGCGGCAGCCGTCGCGGCCGCGCTCGGTGTGGCCGGAACGCTCCCAGGTCGGGTCCTGCAGGGCCCAGTCCGGCAGTTCCACGTTGGGCAGGCCGAGCTCTTCACCGTTGTAGAGGTAGATCACGCCCGGCAGCGCCAGTTCGACCAGCGCCATCGCGCGGGCCCGCTGCTCGCCCGGCGCGCCGCCGCCGTAGCGGGTCACGTGGCGCACGACGTCGTGGTTCGACAACGTCCACGTCGCGGGCGTGCCGGTCAGGGCGACCGCCCCGAGTGAGTGCTCGATCGCCGTGCGGACGGCGTCGGCGTCGAAACCGGCCTCGACCAGCCGGAAGTTGAAGCCCAGGTGCAGCTCGTCGGGACGGACGTAGGCGGCGAAGCGCTCGTCGTCCTTCACCCAGATCTCGCCCACGGCCATGGTGCCGGGGTAGCCGTCCATGACCTTGCGGATCATGCGGTGGATCTCGTGCACGCCGTCGTTGTCGAAGCGCGGGTCGTGCACGTCGTCGGACAGCACGCCCGGAACCTGGGTGCGGATCTCCATGTCCGGCAGGCCTTCCGGCTTGGCCATGCCGTGTGCCACGTCGATGCGGAAGCCGTCGACCCCGCGGTCCAGCCAGAACCGCAGCGTGCGCTCCAGGTCGGCGCGGACCTCCGGGTGCTCCCAGTTGAGGTCGGGCTGCTCCGGCGCGAACAGGTGCAGGTACCACTGGCCGTCCGGCACTCGGGTCCACGCGGGGCCGCCGAAGACGGAGACCCAGTTGTTCGGCGGCTGCGAGCCATCGAAGCCGCGTCCCTCGCGGAAGATGTAGCGGGCGCGTTCCATGCTGCCCGGACCGGCCTGCAGGGCCTCCTGGAACCACTCGTGCAGGTCACTCGAGTGGTTCGGGACGAGGTCGACCGTCACGCGGATGTTGTGCTCGTGCGCGTCCGCCACCAGCCGGTCGAACGCGGCCAGGTCGCCGAACAGCGGGTCGACGTCCCGCGGGTCGGCCACGTCGTAGCCGTGGTCGGCCATCGGCGAGCGGTAGAACGGGGTGAGCCACAAGGCGTCGACCCCGAGCAGCTCCAGGTAGCCGAGGCGGGAACGGATGCCGTCGAGGTCCCCGACGCCGTCGCCGTTGGAGTCGGCGAACGAACGCACGTAGACCTGGTAGAAGACGGCGTCACGCCACCAGGCGGACTCTTCGGCGATCTCGGGGGTGAGGTCGGAGGATCGGCGCACGGGGGGTCATCCTGCCATTCGTCTCGCTGCTAAAGGACCCGAACGGGTGATGGGCGGTCAGGACAAGCTGTTCATCAAGCTGTTCGCCGCCATCTCCATGTAGTCCCAGAGCTGCTTGCGGTGGGCCTCGTCCAAGCCGGCCTCGTCGACGGCGATCCTCATGCAGCGCAGCCACGCGTCCCGCTCGATCGGTCCGATCTTGAACGGGACGTGACGCATCCGCAGCCTCGGATGGCCCCGGTTGTCCGAGTAGGTGTGGGGTCCGCCCCAGTACTGCATGAGGAACAGCCGCAACCGTTCCTCCGCAGGTCCGAGGTCCTCTTCGGGGTAGAGGGGCAGGAGGATCTCGTCGGCCTTCACCTCTTGGTAGAAGCGCGCGACGACGCGGTGGAACGTCTCCTCGCCACCGACCTGTTCGAAGAAGCTCACGGGGTTACCCACGTACCCATCCTGACTCACGAGGGCCACCGCCTGCAGGCCGCCCCGGCTGTTGGCTCCGCCATAGGGTTGTGAACTGGCAGGACGCCGGATGATCATCGTCTCGAATGGGTGTTCTAACTCACTTGGCGGTGAAGCCCGCCTCTTCGAGGGCGGGCATCAGCTGCGCGCGCAGGTTGCGCTGGACCGCCCACTGGCGGCCGGGGCGCGTCTTCGCGGTGACCCGCAGGGTGATGCCGTCCGACGTGAACTTCTCGACGCCGAGCACCTCGGGCTTGGCCGTGATGTCCGCCTTGAGCGGGTCCTTGTCGGCCACCTCGGCGACCTTGCGCTCCAGCACGCTGGTGGCTTCGGCGAGGTTCGCGCCGTAGCTCAGCGGCAGGTCGACGACCGCGACCGCGAAGCCCTGCGACGAGTTGCCGACGCGCAGGATCTCGCCGTTGCGGACGTACCAGACCGTGCCGCCGGTGTCCCGGATCGTGGTGGTGCGCAGCGCAACGGCCTCGACGGTGCCGGTCGCCGGGCCCAGGTCGACGACGTCGCCGACGCCGTACTGGTCCTCCAGCAACATGAACATGCCGGCCAGGAAGTCCTTCACCAGGTTCTGGGCGCCGAAACCGATGGCGACGCCCAGGATGCCCGCCGAGGTGAGGATCGGCGTGATGTTGATGCCCACCACGATCAGGATCTCGAGGAAGGCGATGCCGAAGATCATGATCGTGACGATCGACTTCAGCACCGAGCCGATCGTCTTGGCACGCTGCTCGCGGCGCTCGGAGATCAGGTTTCCGAGCGCCTGGGGCGCCCGCTCGCGCAACGGCTTGAGCAGCCCCGGCTTCCTGCCTTCCTTGCCGGGCGTGGTGATCCGGTCGATGACCTTGCGCAGCAGAGCCCTGATCACGAAGGCGGCGATCAGGATCACGACGATCTTGATCGTGCCCGTGAGGATCATCGGGCCGTACTTGTCGACGAACGTGACCGCCTCGGCGGCCTTGTTCGTGACGTCGTCCACGGGACTGGTCACCTGGTCGTGCCCTCCTACAACTCCATGCCGGTGGCATTGGCCAAGAACGTCAGCTGGTCCACGGCGAGAGCCACCGTCCGGCTGACCGACCGGCCCGCGTGACCGACCTCGGTCTCGCGGCGGATCAGCACCGGGTGCTTGGTCGGATCACTTGACGAAGCGTGCTGCAGTGCCGCGCACATCTTCCTGGCGTGGTTGGGGTCCACACGAGAATCCGACTCGAACACCGTGAACAAGACCGAAGGGTACTCAACGTCCGTTACCACTCGGTGATAAGGCGAGTAGGAGAGCAACCAGCCCAGTTCCTCGGCAACGCCTGCGCTGCCGTACTCGTCGGCCCACAACCGTCCGAGCAGGAACTTCTCGTAGCGCACCATGTCGAGCAGTGGCGCTGAGCACACCACGGCCGCGTAGAGCTCGGGGCGCTGGGTCAGCGCGGCACCCACGAGCAGGCCGCCGTTGGAGCCTCCCATGATCGACAGCTGCTGCGGCGTCGTCCACCCGTCGCGGATCAGGCGTTCCGCGGCGGCGTGGAAGTCGTCGAACACGTTCTGCTTGTTGGCGCGCATGCCGGCGACGTGCCAGTCCTCGCCTTCCTCGTCGCCACCGCGCAACGACACGTGCACCCACACGCCGCCCGCCTCGACCCACGCGAGCGTCGTCGCGCTGTAGCCGGGACCGCGGCCGATCGCGAAGCCGCCGTAGCCGGTGAGCAGCGCGGGCCGGGGCAGGTCGGGCTTCTGCTCGCCGCTGACGACGAACATGTGGACCGTCGTGCCGTCCTTGGACGCGTACGCGATCTGCTGCGTCGTCACGGTGGGCAGTTCGACGCGACCCGGCGCGGCCTCGTGCAGCACCGTCTCACCCGTGGCCTTCGAGAACCGGAACACCGACTGCGGCGTCACGAAGTCCGTCCACCCGAACCACAGCGTGTCCTGGTCGTGGGGCGTCTGGGCGTCGACAACGGACATGCCGTGCAGCGAACCCGTGCCGGGCAGCGGAATCTCCTGCTTGTGCGCACCGGTCGCGGCGTCGTGCAGGTGCAGTTCGGACACCGCGTGCCTGGTGCGCAGGACGACCAGGTCGCCGTTCAGCCAGCGCACGCCGTCGAGGACCGAGTCCGGTTCCTCGGCGATGAGCTCGGTCCACTCGGTGGGGTTCGCGGGGTCGGCCACGCACAGCCGCTGCCGGGGAGCGCCGTGGTTGGTGTGCAGGTAGAGCCTGCCGTCGCGGGCGACGGACGCCGAGCACTGCACGCCCGCCTCGGTCAGGACCACGGGCACGAGCGCGCCGTCGCCGTGCAGGTCCGCGATCCACACGGAGTCGTGCTTCAGCGTGCTGGGGGCGCCGCTCACGACCAGCCAGCGGCCGTCGTGCGAGAGGTTCAGTGAGTAATAGAAGGTGTGCGCCTGGCCGTCACCGTGCACGTTGAGGTCCGTGTCCGGGTCCGTGCCGACGCGGTGGCGCCACACGCGGCGGTGGAACAGCTTCTCGTCTTCGGGGAGCAGGGCCGGGTCGAGCTGGCGCACGTAGTAGAACTCGTCGCCGCCCGGCAGCCAGCCGATGGAGGAGTAGCGGCACCGGTCGATCGGGCCCTCGACGTGCTCGCCCGTCGCGACGTCCATGACGTGCAGCAGCGAGTGCTCGTTGCCGCCGATGGACACCTGGTACGCGAGGCGCTCGCCTTCGAGGCTGGGGGACCAGCCGTCCAGGGTGGTCCGGCCGGACGGGTCGAGCGCGCTCACGTCGAGGAGCACGCGCTCGGTGCCGTCGCTCTCGCGCACCATGACGACGGGGTGGTCCTGCTCGGGGCCGCGGCGGGCGAAGAACGCCCTGCCCGCGCGCCAGGTCGGCGTGGACACCGAACCCGTGCGCATCAGCTCCTTGAGGCGCTCGCCCAGGCGTCCGCGGCCGGGCATCGCGTCCAGCCAGGAACGTGCGAGCACGTCCTGCGCCTGCGACCACTCCGCGGTGCGGGGGTCTGCCGTGTCCTCGAGCCAGCGGTACGGATCCGCGACTTCGCGCCCGTGGATCTGCTCGGCGAGGTTTAGCCGCTCGGCGATCGGGTAAGTGATCGTCGCAGGCAGTGGAGTGGAAGGTGCCTCTGTCACCTTGTCAAGAGTAGCGGGCTCTTGAAAACCATCTCCGATAGGGAGCTGGTTCACTCCAGGTTCGATCACACATCCATGACGCGTCACTTATCACACGTGATTTTTTCCTGGTAAGTGTGGTCTCCTAGGGCTGAACCGGTGGAGGTGGTCGCGTGCCAGACCGACAACCGACCCCTATCGGCGGCTCGCCACCAGGCGAGACGGCGCCGACGGTCCTCCCATGCCGAAATCAGCCCGACCTTCGGGCAGTGCCGGCTGGGGATCGAGATGGGGGAGGTTCCGGTCCGATGCCGGCGGTCTTCCCCTGGGGAAGACGCAAGGTCCTGCTGCTGAACGCCACGTTCGAGCCGCTCACGGCGTTGTCACTGCGCCGCGCGGTCGTCCTCGTGGTGTGCGGGAAAGCCGAAGTCGTGCACGGAGACGCCTCCGGGCTGGTGCTGCACTCGTCGAAGTCCGAGGTGCTCGTACCGTCCGTGATCCGGCTGAGCTCCTACGTTCGCGTGCCTTATCGCGGTCGCGTGCCGATGACCCGTGCCGGGCTCATGCACCGCGACCGTTATCGCTGCGCCTACTGCGGCGGGCGGGCCGAGACGATCGACCACGTCGTGCCGCGCTCGCGTGGCGGACCTCACACCTGGACCAACTGCGTCGCCTGCTGTGCGAAGTGCAACCACCGCAAGGCGGACAAACTGCTGTCCGAGCTGGGCTGGCGGCTGCGCGTCGTTCCCGCGGCGCCGCGTGGCCCGCACTGGCGGCTGCTCGCCGGGGTGGCCGAGGCTGATCCGCAGTGGTTGCCGTACCTGGGTGAACCGGCGGCCTGATCCCGCTGTTCGAGCTGGGTCAGGCCGCGAGGGAGAAGTCGTTCTGACGCGCGGTGATGCGCACGGAGTCCTGCTGTGCCGTGATGCGGACCGAGTCGTCCATGGTGATGCGGACGCTGTCCTGCTGGGCGGTGATGCGGACGCTGTCGTCGTGCGCCGTGATCCGGACCGAGTCGTCGTGCGCCGTGATGCGCACCGAGTCGTCCATCGTGATGCGGACGGAGTCCTGTGCCGTGATGCGGACGCTGTCGTCATGGGCCGTGATGCGCACGGAGTCGTCCATGGTGATCCGGACCGAATCCTCACGCGCAGTGATCCTGACGGAATCCTGCTGAGCGGTGATCCGGACGGAGTCTTCACGCGCGGTGATCCGGACGGAATCGGCACACGTGATCCTGACCGAATCGCTCGCCGTGATGCGCACCGAGTCCGCCATGGTGATGCGGACGGAGTCGCGGGCCGTGATGCGCACCGAATCGGTCGCGGTGATCCGAACGGAGTCGTCCATCGTGATCCGGACGGAGTCACTGGCGGTGATACGCACTGAATCGTCCTTGTAGCTCGGAAGAGTGAAGGTCACGGCCTGGGGGCGGGTCATCGTGAACATTTTGTGTCCTCCAGCTCGTTCGGGGCGGGTGCGCAAGACCCGTATAGGTGAAAAGCTAAGAGCTGAGTGTTCCAGGAACAAGACCCCAAACCGGCACCCGTTCGCCTCCGACCGGGTGAGGACTGACCGGGTGTAACCGCTGCGCCGCACGAGAGCACACGCTGCCCTTACTGGCCGGTATGGACACGCTCTGTAGCGTTCAATCTGATGGAACGTGATGTGCGTCATACGGCAAAAGGCGTGCATGGACGGGGTTTTCGAGCGTTCACCGGGGCCTGGGCGGTGTCGCTCGTGGGCGACGGCGTGCGCGTCGTCGCGCTGCCCTTGTTCACCGCCGCCAGCACCCGCAGCCCGCTCGCGGTGTCCGCCGTGGCCGTCGCACTCACCCTGCCCTGGTTGCTCGTCGCGCTGCCCGCGGGCGCCCTTGTGGACCGTTGGAGACCGAGAACCGTTGTCGTCGCGGCACATTGGCTGCGCGCCGGGGTGACCGGACTGCTCGCGCTGGCGGTCCACACTGGACACGCGACGGTCGTCGTCTTGTGCGCCACGGCTTTCGTGCTGACCTCCGCGGAGACGTTCGCGGACTCGGCGTCGCAGGTGCTGCTGGTCGAGCTCGCGGGACCGGACGAGCTGGAGGCGGCCAACGGCCGGTTCGTGACGGTCGAGACGATCGGCATGGACCTCGCCGGCCCACTGGCCGCCGCGGTGCTCTTCTGGTGGGCCCCGGCGGCCTGTTTCGCCCTCGACGCGCTCTCGTTCGTCGTCGCCGCGGTGCTCGCGTCCCGCGTGCCGGACGTCGCTCCCGACCGCTCCGGAAGCGATCTTCGCGCACAGCTGGCCGAGGGGGCCCGTTTCCTCGTGCGGACTCCTGGCCTGCGGTCACTGGTAGTTGCCGTTGCAATCACAGCTGTCTGCGCGGCCGCGATCAACGCCATGCTGGCGCTCTACTCCATCCAGGTACTCGGCCTCGCCGAACCGGTGGTTCCGTTCCTCGTCGTGTGCATGGCGGCCGGTGCTCTGCTAGGTGCCCGGCTGTCTCCTCTGCTCGCGGCGCGGTGGGGTGCCGGACGGGTCATGGTCGGATTCCTGGCGCTGCTCGGCGCCGCGTTCGCCTTGTTCGGCCTCACGCCGTGGCTGCTCGTGGCGGTCCTCGCGTGCGTGTTGTTCGGTGTGGCGTCCGCCGGCTGGAACGTGTTGTCCGCGACCCGGCGGCAACGGCTCACACCAGGTCCGATGATGGGCCGCGTGACCAGCGCTTATCGGGTGCTCGCCTGGGGTCTCTCGCCGCTGGGAGCGGGCCTCGCCGGTCCGCTGGCCGACGCGACGTCGCTGGGCACCGTCTACGTCGTGGCGGGCTCGATCGTGGGATTGACCGCGATCTTGCTGGCCCGGCCTCTCGCGCGCGGCTGAGTTCGGCTACCGTACCCGCCGTGACCATCGTGGAGACCGTTCTCGTCTTCGCGCTGATCCCGCTGGCGATCTACGGCGTGATCACGCTGCTGACGGTGAGGCCAAAGGCCACCCGGATTCCCCGGTACAGGCCCGGCCAGGAGTGGGGCTATGCCCCGGTGTGGTGGAGCGCGAACCCGGCAGGGTTGAGCGCTGAGCACCACAGCGCCGCCGAGTCCGGTACCTCGGACTCGACCGCCAAGGGAGGCGCACGTGGCAACTGGTAAGGCGATCGAGGCCGTCGACCCGTCGACGTTGCCCGTCGGTGCCGTCGTGACGAACAGCGGCCGTGTGTCCGCGGCGAAGATGTACGAGCCGCAGGCGCCGGAGCTGCCGTTCACGCCCTCCCAGCTCGCGCAGCTGGACGAGGCGCTGACGCTCTCCAGCCGCACCACGGGCCTCGACTTCAGCGTGTACCTGGGCGAGCTGGGCTCGAACGCCCACGAGCGCGCGCGAGAGCTGCACGGCTCCACCGAGAGTCCGTCGCACCACGTCCTCGTGGCCGTGTCGCCGGGTGAGCGCGTCGTCGAGATCGTCACGGGCGAGGAGTCGCACCGCCGTCTCGCCGACCGCGGCGCCAAGCTCGCGGTGATGAGCATGGTGGCGTCCTTCAAGGAGGGCGACCTCGCGGGTGGCCTCGTGTCGGGCCTGCGCATGCTGACCGACCAGGCGGGCAACTCGCCCCGTTCCTGATCTTCCGCTTTCGGACGCCCCCGGCACCGTGCCGGGGGCGTTCCGCGTGTCTACGGGCTGACGTCGTTACGCGCGACCACGAGGTCGGAGATCCTCTCCCAGCCGAGCCTGCGGTAGAGATGCACGCCGTCGGTCGACGAGAACAGCAACCCGGTCCTCGCCCCGTCCTTCATCGCCTCGCGGACGAGCGTGCCCATCACGACGCTGCCGAGGCCACGCCGCCGGTGCGCGTCCGCGGTCTCGATGCGGTGCGCGACGGCGTCCTCGCCCACGACGGCCATCAAACCGCTGGCCGCCACCTCGCCGTCCGCCAGCACCCGCACGCCGATCACCGGGCTCCTGGTCACCTCCACCGCGTAGCCCGCGGGCGGTTCCGGTGCCGGGTGGCCCGTCAGCGCGCGCCTCATGAACGTCTCGTCCGGCCGTGCCACGACCATTCCGGCCGCTTCGAGTTCCGCGCTGACCCTCTGCGGCGTGTGCGTGGGGACGCTCAGCCAGTTCGGTTCGCTCGTGGCTGCCACGATCCTGGCCATCGCGGTGGTCTCGGCGTCGTCCGTCGCGATCCATTCGAACCGCCGCTGCGGCCGGTCCACGTGGACGACCAGGTAGCCGTCGCGGTACTCGGACGTCAGCCCGTCGGCCGCGATCCAGCCGCGGTGCCAGCGCTCCACCAGTTCACCGATCATGCTTCCCGACGTTATGCGAAAGCCCCGCGACACGCGAACGTGTTGCGGGGCTTCCACTTCAGCTCGTCAGGAGCGGTCGAACTCCTGCGCGGCGAGTGCCCGCACGATGCCCGCCCGGCCCTCGGACACCAGGCGGCGCAGTGCCGGCGGGTGCTCGTCGTCCAGCCACGCGTCGGCGGCCTCCACAGTGGACTTCGCGATCGACCACGCCGGGAACATGCCGACCACCATGGACTGCGCGCGCTCGGAGGAGCGGCGGTCCCACACGCCCTTGACGTCGGCGAAGTAGCGCTCGACGTACGGCGCGAGCAGCTCCTTCTGGCCGGGGTGCGAGATGCCCGCGATGATCGCCTCGCTGACCGCGTTGGGCAGGTCGTCGTCGTTGACCGCCCGGTCCCAGGCCTCGTCCTTGGCCTCTACGGTCGGGCGCAGGGCGCGGGTCGACTGGGCGCGGCGGTGACCGGTGGAGGTCGGGTCGCGCTCCTCCTCGGCGTTGATCTCCGGCAGGTCCGCCTTGCCGTGCGCGACGAGTGCCTGCAGCAGACGCCAGCGCAGGTCCGTGTCGACGTCGAGACCTTCCAGCACCGCGGTGCCGTCGTACCAGCCGCGCAGAACGTCCACAGTGGAGTCGTCGAGCACCGACGAGGTCAGCGCGTTCACGAACGCCAGCTGGTGGTCGGAGCCAGGCTCGGCCGCCTGCGCCAGTTCCAGCGCCTTCGCCACGAACCGGCGCCAGCCCTCGGCACGCCACGAGCTGTCCGCGTAGGACGACAGCGAGGTCTGCGCCTGCAGCAGAAGCCGTTGCACCACACCGACCTCGGACTCGGAGCCCAGACCGCCGAGCACCAGGTTCACGAAGTCGCGAGCCTTCAGCTCGGCCTCACGCGTCATCTCCCACGCGGCCGACCAGCACAGCGTGCGCGGCAGCGGCTCGGCGATGTCGGAGATGTGGTCGATCAGCGCGGCCAGCGAGTCCGGGTCCAGGCGCATCGTGCAGTACGTGAGGTCGTCGTCGTTGACCAGCACGATCTTGCCGCGGTGCACGCCGACCAGCTCGGGGACCTCGGTGCGGTCGCCCGTCACGTCCAGCTCGTGGCGGTGCGTGCGGACGAGCTTGCCCGTGCCGTCGTCGTCGTAGACGCCGATCGCGATGCGGTGCGTGCGCAGTTCGCCGGCACCCGGACGCGCGCCGCCCTGCAGCACGGCGAACTCGGTGAACTTGCCGGACGCGTCAACGGTGAACTTGGGGCGCAACAGGTTCAGGCCCGTCGTCTCCAGCCACTGCGCGCTCCACCACGACAGGTCGCGGCCCGACGCCTCCTCCAGCGCACCCAGCAGGTCGGCCAGCGTGGCGTTGCCCCAGGCGTGCTTGCCGAAGTAGACCCGCAGGCCCGCCAGGAAGTTCTCCAGCCCGACGTACGCGACGAGCTGCTTGAGCACCGAGGCGCCCTTGGCGTAGGTGATGCCGTCGAAGTTGACCTCGACCGCCTGCACGTCGGAGATGTCCGCGGCGACCGGGTGCGTCGAGGGCAGCTGGTCTTGCCGGTAGGCCCACGACTTCTCGATCTTCGCGAACGTCGTCCAGGCCTGGCGGTACTCGGTGGCCTCGGCCTGCGCGAGCACGGACGCCCAGGTGGCGAACGACTCGTTCAGCCACAGGTCGTCCCACCAGCGCATGGTCACCAGGTCGCCGAACCACATGTGCGCCATCTCGTGCAGCACGGTCTCGGCGCGCCGCTCGTAGAGGTAGCGGGTGACGCGGCTGCGGAAGACGTAGTCCTCCAGGAACGTGACGCAGCCCGCGTTCTCCATCGCGCCCGCGTTGAACTCCGGCACGAAGCACTGGTCGTACTTGCCGAACGGGTACTGCACGCCGAAGGCCTTGTGGAAGAACCCGAAGCCCTGCTTGGTCTCGGTGAACAGCCGCTCGTGGTCCATGTGGGGAGCGAGCGAGGCGCGGCAGTAGATGCCCAGGGGGATCTTGAAGTCACCCTCGACGAACTCGTCGCGCCACTCGGCGTACGGACCGGCGACCAGGGCCACGATGTAGGTCGACATCGGCTTGGTGGTGGCGAACGTGTGCACGTCCGCGCCGCCCTCGCCGGCCTCGGTGGCGGTGATCTCGCCGTTCGAGATGACCTTCCAGTCGTGCGGCGCCGTCACCTTCATGGAGTAGACGGCCTTGAGGTCGGGCTGGTCGAAGCACGCGAACATGCGCTTGGCGTCCGCGGTCTCGAACTGCGAGTACAGGTACACGCCGCCGTCGACCGGGTCGACGAACCGGTGCAGGCCCTCGCCGGTGTTCATGTACCGGCAGTCGGCCTCGATAGTGAGCTCGTTGGTCTCCGCGAGGTCCGGCAGCCTGACGCCGTCCTCCTCGCGGTAGTCGGAGACGTCGAGCTCGCTGCCGTTGAGCACAGCGCGGTGCACGGTCGCCGCCACGATGTCGATCCACGAGGAAGCACCCGGAGTCCGGCTGCGGAACACCACGGTGGTGGTGGAGCGGAACGTGTCCGAACCCGGCTTTCCGCCGCCGTCGGTCAGGTCCAGCTCGATCCGGTAGGACTCCACTTCCAGCAGCTCAGCACGGTCCTGAGCCTGGTCGCGGGTGAGGTTGGGCGCGGCCACTGGTCACCTCGTCTGCCGCGCGGGTGGTTACGCGCTGACGTCGTCGGGAATGGTTATGACTCCCGCATCCAATCACGGAACCGGCGCTCGGGAAGAGATGACAGGGTGATCTGGTTGGGCTGATGGGGCGATAACGCCACCGACCGTCACTAAAGGGGCACGCATGACCGACAAGGCGAAGGTCGACTTCTACTTCGACCCTCTTTGCCCGTTCGCCTGGATCTCCTCCCGGTGGATCCTCGAGGTGGAGAAGGTCCGCGACATCGACCTGAGCTTCCACGTGATGAGCCTCGCCGTGCTGAACGAGGGCCGCGACCTGCCCGAGCAGTACCGGGAGCTCATGACCAAGGGCTGGGGTCCGGTTCGCGTGGCGATCGCCGCGGAGCAGAAGTTCGGCAACGAGGTGCTGCCGAAGCTGTACGCCGCGATGGGCACGCGCATCCACAACGAGGGCAACCAGGACTTCGACGAGGTCATCAAGCTCGCGCTGGCCGATGCCGAGCTGCCGGCCGAGCTCGCCGAGGCCGCGCACTCGACCGAGTACGACGAGGCGCTGCGGGCTTCGCACCACCGCGGCATGGACCCGGTTGGCATGGACGTCGGCACGCCGACCATCCACATCGACGGTGTCGCGTTCTTCGGCCCGGTGCTGACGAAGATCCCGCGGGGCGAGGAGGCGGGCACGATCTTCGACGGTGCCCGGATGCTCGCCGGCTTCCCGTACTTCTTCGAGCTCAAGCGGACCCGTTCGGGTGAGCTCGACTTCAGCTGAGGCCGTCCGGCCTCCTCGGCCGGATTTTTTGTCAGGGGTGCTCGCTAGCGTCTCCGGACATGGCAGATCTTCGCGTCGAAGTCGCAGTTCAGGGGCCCTGGTCGCTGGCGACCTCCAGGGCTTTCTGGGAGGGCTTCACGCCGTCGGCGTTGCCTGAGCACGAGGGCGAGGCGCTGCGGGCGACGTTCCTGGTCGAAGGTGAGTGGCGCCGTGCTGCGGTCTCCGTGACCCAGCGCGGCGCCACTGCTGTTCTGTCCCTGTCCGGCGACGGTGATCTCGACCTGGCGGCGGCCCAGGTGTGCCGGTTCCTGTCGCTGGACGTCGACGGGCGGGCCTGGCCGGAGGTCGCGCTGCGTGATCCGGTGATCGCGTCCGCACAGGCGTCGTTGCCCGGTTTACGGCCGTGCGGCTTCTACTCGCCGTACGAGGCGGCGGCCTGGTCGGTGCTGGCGCAGCGAGTCCGCATGTCGCAGGCGGCCGCGGTGAAGGCTTCGCTGCTGCGGGACGGCGTGTTCCCCGCGCCCGCGGAGTTGCTGGCCCTCGACCTGGACCTGCCCGGCCGCAAGCCCGAGTACCTGCGGGCGGTGGCCGGGGCGGCGCTGGACGGGCTGCTGGACGCGGTGACGTTGCGCTCGATGAAACCCGCGGCCGCCGTGCTGGCGGTGCAGCAGGTCAAGGGGCTGGGGCCGTTCGCGGCCGAGCTGGTCGTGCTGCGCGGGGCGAACGCTCCGGATGCCGTGCCGCACAACGAGTCCCGGCTCACCGACGAGGTGGCTGAGCGGTACGGGCGGCCGTTGGCGGAGGTGTCCGAGGCTTGGCGGCCGTATCGGACCTGGGCCGCGGTGCATCTGCGGGTGCTGCGGGAGCGGCGGCTGGGAGGTGCGATGGCTGCTTCGGGCCGGTGAACGGCCGGCGGTCTGTTCTGCATCGGCGCTGGAGTCGTTGCCTGCGCGGCTTCTTCAACCACCGGCCTGACCACCGCTTCACCCGTTCAGCACCCCGGTCGGCGTGACCCGCGCAAGCAGATGTGACAGTCTGGAGCTCATCAGCGTCAGAAGTGTCATATCCGCCTGGAGGGCTCTCGTGATCGAGGTCGTCAACCCCGCCACCGAGGAAGTCATCGGCACGCTCGCCGAGGGCACGCCGGCCGACGTCGACGCGGCCGTGGCCGCGGCGGTCAAGGCCTTCCCGTCGTGGGCGGAGACCTCGGCGGACGAACGGGCGAAGGTCGTCCGGGCGATCATCGACGGGCTGAAGGAGCGGGCCGGTGAGCTCGCGGCGGCCATGACCTGGGAGATGGGGACACCGCTCACCTTCAGCCAGAAGGTGCAGGTCGCGAACCCCGTCGCCATCGCCGAGGGTGTCGCGGACGTGCTGGAGCGCGGGTACTTCGAGCCCGAGGAGATCGGCAACTCGCTGGTCTTCCGCGAGCCGGTCGGGGTGGTCGCGGCGATCACGCCGTGGAACTTCCCGCTGCAGCAGATGGTCGCGAAGGTCGTGCCGGCGCTCGCGGCGGGCAACACCGTGGTGCTCAAGCCGAGTGAGCTCGCGCCGCACACCGCCGACCTGCTCGCCGAGATCGTCACGGCGGCCACTCCGGCAGGGGTGTTCCAGCTGGTGCACGGCACCGGGGCGGTGGTCGGTGAGGCGCTGGCCGCGCATCCGGACGTGGACATGGTGTCGTTCACCGGTTCCACGAAGGCCGGGCGGCGGGTGTCCGCGGTGGCCGCGGAGACGGTGAAGCGGGTCGCGCTCGAGCTGGGCGGCAAGTCCGCGTGCGTCGTGCTCGACGACGCCGACTTCGGGCGGGCGGTGAAGATCGCGGTCGCGAACTCGTTCATGAACAACGGTCAGGCGTGCAGCGCGTGGACCCGGCTGCTGGTGCCTGCCGAACGTCATGACGAGGCCGTCGAACTGGCCGCGCAGGCCGCGAGGAAGTACACGCCCGCGGATCCGGCCGACCCGTCCACGCGGATCGGGCCGGCGGTGTCGAAGGCGCAGCGCGATCGGGTCGTCGGGTACATCCGCAAGGGTGTCGAGGAAGGTGCGACGCTGGCCGCCGGTGGGCCCGAAGCGCCGTTGCCGCAGGGGTTCTACGTCGCGCCGACGGTGTTCGGTGGGGTGACGCCGGAGATGACGATCGCGCAGGAGGAGATCTTCGGGCCGGTGCTGTCGGTCATGCCGTACGCCGACGAGGACGACGCGGTGCGGATCGCGAACTCCACCATCTACGGGCTGGCGGGTGCCGTGTTCTCCGCGGACACCGAGCGCGCCCTCAGGATCGCCCGGCGGCTGCGCACCGGACAGGTCGACATCAACGCCGCCGCGTTCAACACGAGCGCGCCGTTCGGCGGTTACCGGCAGTCGGGCAACGGGCGCGAGTTCGGCAGGTTCGGGCTGGACGAGTTCTGCGAGGTCAAGTCGGTCCAGCGGTAATTGAGCTGCGAGTCGCGCCGTACCCGCGTATCACTGGGGCATGGCTGACTCGGCGCTGAGCATCCGGACCATCGACGAATCCGACCTCCCCGGCTTCCAGCGGGTGATGGCCTGGGCGTTCCTCGGCGATCATCTGGGCGAGGACAGCAAGTGGCTCAAGGTCATCGAACGGGACCGGGCGCACGCGGTGTTCGACGGCGACGAGCTGATCGGCACCGCCGCGCTCCTGACCCGCGAGATCACCGTTCCCGGTGGCCGTCAGGCGCCTGCGGGCGCGGTGACCGTGGTGTCGGTGAAGCCGGGCCATCGGCGTCGTGGCGTGGCGTCGTTGCTGATGAAGACGCAACTGCACGGCATGCACGAGAACGGTGAGGCGCTCGCGATGTTGTGGGCGTCGGAAGGCTCCATCTACCGCAGGTACGGCTACGGCGAGTACTCGACGAGCATTGCCATGCTCAGGATGCCCACGCGTATGGCGTTCCACCCTGGTGTGCACGTCAGCGACGCACGGATCCGTCAGGTGTCGCGAGAAGAAGCACTGCCCGTCATGCGTGAGTTCCACGAGCAGGTGCGGACCACACGGGTCGGCTGGCTGAGCCGCGTCGAACACACCTGGGACGTGCACCTCGGGGACCGCGAGGCCGACCGCGACGGGCTCACCTCGTACCGCTACTGCCTGCATCCCGAGGGCTATGTGGTGTTCCGGGTCAAGGCGAACGGCGATTCGGGCGGACCGGCCAACGAACTGCACGTGCGCGAGCTGGTCTGCACGACCGAACAGGCCTACGCCGACCTCTACCGGTTCCTGCTGGACATGGATCTCGCCGGGGAGATCTCCTTCTTCACCGCCTGGGACGACCCGATCACGCACATGGTCGACAACCCGCGGAAGGTGCGGCGCGAGGCCTCGGACGCGTTGTGGATGCGCCTCGTCGACGTAGACCGGGCGCTGCCGCTGCGCGCTTATTCGTCCGATGTGGACAGTGTGCTGGAGGTCGAGGACTCGTTCTGCCCGTGGAACTCCGGCCGCTGGCGCTTCACGGTCAAGGGTGGCGAAGCGACGGTGACGCGCACCGAGGAACCAGCCGACGTGTCGCTGGACGTCGCCGCACTGGGAAGTGCTTTCCTCGGCGGCGTACGGCTTTCCGTGCTCAAGCGGGCACACCGCGTGGTCGAGCACACGCCCGGACACGTGGACGCGCTGACGATCGCGTTCCTCGGTGTGACTGAGCCGCACTGCCCCGAGGTGTTCTGACGGAACTCACGGCGGTGGTTGCTCGTTGACGGTTTACCTGGTGTGGGAGGTAAAGCCGTGGGCACCATCGTGTGGGTCGTAGTGCTGGTACTGCTGGTCGCAGGTGTGTTCTACCTGGTCAGCCAGAGCAACGCGCGCAAGGCGCGGGAGCTCGACGACGCCAAGGCGGAAGCCCGCCGCTGGGTCGAGCGGCTGGGTGGGCAGGTGATGAGCCTCACCGGCAGCAACACCGCCTCGACGCAGGCCATGGCGGACGCGTCCGAGCGGTTCACCGCCGCCGGCTCCCAGATGGAGCAGGCCCGCACGATCCCGCAGGCCCGGCTGGTCACCGAGACCGCGATGGAGGGCCTGCACTACGTGCGCGCGGCGCGTGAGGCCATGGGCATGGACCCCGGCCCCGCACTGCCCGAGAGCGCGAGCCAGAAGCGGGCGGGTGCCGTCAGCGAGAACCGTCAGGTCGCCGTCGAGGGCCACCAGTACGCCGCGTCGCCGCACTCCGGTTCGGGCACGCCCTACTACTACCCCGGTGGGATGGTCGCCGGACGCCCGGTGCCGCGTGGCTGGTACTCCGAGCCGTGGTGGAAGCCCGCGCTCGTGGCCGGCGCGTGGGGCGTGGGCACGTTCCTGCTGATGGACGCCATGTTCTCCGGCATGCACGGTGTCGGCGACATGGGCATGGGCGACGCCGGCATGGGAGACATGGGTGACATGGGCGGTGCCGCCGACGCGGGCGACGCCGGTGGCTTCGACTTCGGCGACATGGGCGGTGGCTTCGACTTCTAGTGCGGTGACCACGTCGTGGTCAGCGCACTAGGGCTGACAGGCAGGGCACCAGAAGAGGTTGCGGGCCGCCAGTTCGGTGGTCATGACCTCGGTGCCGCAGACCAGGCACGGCTCCCCGGCACGGCGGTAGACGTACACCTCACCGCCGTGCCGATCCACGCGTGGCGCGCGGCCCATGGCACGGGGCATGTGCTCGGCGCGGACGGTGTTGATCTGCCCGACCTTCACGCCGTCCTTCATCAGGACGACCAGGTCCGCCCAGATCACGTCCCACAGCTCGCGGCTGACCTTGTTGCCGACCAGCAACGGGTTCACGTTGTGCCGGAACAGCACCTCGGCGCGGTAGACGTTGCCGACACCCGCGAGGACGCTCTGGTCCATCAGCAGCACGGCCAGCGACTGCTTCGACCGGATGATCCGCTCGTAGGCGCGGTCCGCGTCGGCGTCGCGGCGCAACGGGTCGGGCCCGAGCCGGTCGCGGATCGCCTTGACCTCGGCGGAGTTCAGCACCTCGCACGCGGTCGGGCCGCGCAGGTCCGTCCAGTGCGTCTCGCCGGCCATCCGCATGCGGACCTGGCCGACGGGCAGCAGGACCGGCATCGGCGACTCGGTGAACGTCCCGTAGAGACCGAGGTGGACGTGCACGATCGCGTCCGGGCCGTAGACGTGGAACAGGTGCTTCCCGTGCGCCTCGGCGCGAACGAGCGTGCGTCCGTCCACAAGGGACGCCGAGAAGCGTCCCTGCGGACTGGTGACGGACACGGGCCTGCCTGCGTACCGGCGCTGGTGCAGCCGCGCGAGGCGGTGCAGCGTGTGGCCCTCAGGCACGGTCTTCGACAGTGCTCTCTTCTTGGGCCATGACCTGGTCGATCCGGCGCTGGTGGCGCGGCTCGCCCGAGAACGGCGTCCTGAGGAACGCCGACACGATCTCGGTCGCCTCCTCGGCGGTGTGCTGGCGGGCGCCGATGCCGACGAGCAGGGCGTCGTTGTGCTGGCGGGCGAGCTGCGCGGTGTCGACGTTCCACGCCAGCGCGGCGCGGGCGCCCTTCACCTTGTTCGCGGCGATCTGCTCGCCGTTGCCCGAGCCACCGATCACGACGCCGAGGCTGCCGGGGTCGGCCACGACCTTCTCGGCCGCGTCGACGCAGAACGACACGTAGTCGTCCAAGGCGTCGTACTCGTGGGCGCCGACGTCGACGACCTCGTAGCCCTGCTCGGTGAGAGCCGTGGACAGGTGGGACTTCAGCTCGAAGCCAGCGTGGTCTGCTGCCAGATAAACGCGCACGTCAAGGAGTCTGACACGCTGGTGGGTGTGTTCAGCCAGGAGGGGTACCAGCTGAGGCTGGAATGGGGGCCCGAGGGCGTCAACGCCCTGCGGGACTGTGACGTGCTGGTCATCGTCGACGTGCTGTCGTTCACGACGTCCGTCGACCTGGTCGTGGGCAACGGCGGCCAGGTGCGCCCGTCGCGGTGGAAGCCCTCGTCGGGAAGGACTCTGCGACCAGCGTCACTAGCCGGGGAGACCGGACTGGTCGAGCTGCCGTCGCCGAACGGCTCGAACCTGTGCTTCCTCGCCGCCGAGACCGGCGCCCACGTGCTCGCGGCCTGCCTGCGCAACGCCACGGCGGTGGCCAGGCGGGCGCAGGCGCTGGGGGAGACCATCGGGGTGATCCCCGGCGGCGAGCGGTGGGGCCTCGACATCCTCAACGCGGGCCCGCGTGAGTTCGGGCCGTTGCGGCCGTGCGTCGAGGACTACCTGGGTGCCGGGGCGGTGCTGGCCGCGCTGACGGGGAGGGCGTCGCCGGAGGCCAGGCTCGCGGCCACCGCGTTCCGGACCACCGACGTCCCGGCCGCGGTGAGGGGCTGCGGGTCGGGACGGGAACTGGTCGAGAACGGCCACTCCGCCGACGTCGATCTCGCGGTGCGGATCAACGTCAGCAGCGCTGCTCCCGTGCTCGTGGACGGGGTGCTGCGGTGATCGAGATCGCGGACGGGATCTTCGTCCGCCGGCACGCCGAACTCGACCTCACGCTCGGTCTCGTCACCGGGGCGGGAGAGTCGCTGCTCGTCGACTCCGGCATGGACTTCGCCCTCGCGCGCGAGGTCAGGCCGTCGCGGATCGTGTTGACCCACAACCACTTCGACCACGTGCTGGCCACCGAGGCGTTCCTGCCGTGCGAGGTGTGGGCGCACGAGGGCTGCGTGGTGGACGAGTCGCTGCTCGAAGACCGCGCCAAGCACTACGACGAACCGTTCGAGGGCACGCTCGTCGCGCCCACGCACACGTTCCGCGACACCGTCACGCTGGACGTCGGCGGACGCCGGGTCGACCTGCACCACTTCGGCCCCGCGCACACCTCGCACGACGTGGTCGTGCACGTGCCGGACGCCGGCGTCGTGTTCGCGGGCGACCTGGTGGAACAGGGCGCTCCCGCTCAGGCGGGCCCGGACGCGACGCCGTCGAACTGGCGCCACGTCCTCGACCTGCTGCTGGAGCTCGAACCGCGGATCGTCGTGCCGGGCCACGGTGACCCGGTCGACGCGAGGTTCGTGCGCGAGATGGCTATCCCGGAGGCCACGTGAGACCGCGTCCACCGAGGACGTGGCAGTGCACGTGGAAGACGGTCTGGCCGCCGTCCCTGCCGGTGTTGAAGACGAGGCGGTAGCCGGACTCGTCGACCCCCTCGGCCTTCGCGACCTGGTGCGCGGTGGCGAGGATCTGCCCCGCGAGCACCGGGTCGACGTCGCCGATCGCCGTGTGGTGTTCCTTGGGGATCACCAGGACGTGCGTGGGCGCCTTGGGGTCGATGTCGCGGAACGCGAGCGTCGTGTCGGTCTCCGTCACGACGGTCGCCGGGATCTCGCCAGCGACGATGCGGCAGAACAGGCAGTCGGTCACAACGGCATCGTATTGGTCCCGATGGACCCTGTTGCCGTTGCTCGCCACCGGCTCATCATGGCGGCGTGAAGGGCGCCAAACTGCTGGTCGTCGTCCGGTGCCTCATCAGCTTCGCGATCGGCGTGCTGCTCGTGGTACTCGCGATCCGCTTCGGTGAGGTGCTCTGGCGGGCCGTCCAGTAGCGGCTCAGCGGACGAAGCAGAACTCGTTGCCCTCGGGGTCGCGCATCACCTGGAAGCTGCCCTTCTCGTCGGTGTGCACGACACCTTCGCGGGTGGCCCCGAGGCTCACCGCCTTCACGACCGCCGCCTCGATGTC
Source organism: Lentzea albidocapillata (assembly GCF_000719115.1). Lineage (GTDB taxonomy): Bacteria > Actinomycetota > Actinomycetes > Mycobacteriales > Pseudonocardiaceae > Lentzea > Lentzea albidocapillata. The sequence goes on from NZ_JOEA01000016.1 coordinate 44,062, forward strand.
CTCGACCTCGAAGTCGAGGTGGAGCCGGTTCTTCACGTCCTTGTGCTCCGGCACCGGCTGGAACGACATCCGCACGCCACCGGGCGGCTCGACGTGCGCCCAGCCGTGCTCGCGGTCCACCGGCTCACCGCCGAGCAGTCCCGCCCAGAACCGCACGAGCCGGCTCGGGTCGTTGCTGTCGAGCACGATCTGTTCGAGCCTCACGTCTCCACCAGGTTCTCTCGGCCCATAGAAAAGACGAGAGGCCGACCCGGTCTGCGCTCTCCGCAGACATGGGCCGACCTCGGTCGCGAGCGGGCGACGGGAATCGAACCCGCGTAGCTAGTTTGGAAGACTAGGGCTCTACCATTGAGCTACGCCCGCATGCCGCCCCTCTGCAGGGGCTGCAATTAATACCTTAGCGGGTGGCGGTAAGCTGAGTGCAACCGGGGCGTGGCGCAGCTTGGTAGCGCACCCGCTTTGGGAGCGGGGGGTCGCAGGTTCAAATCCTGTCGCCCCGACGGTTGTAAGTACAGATCAGGGCCGGTTCTCCTGCTGGGAGAACCGGCCCTGACTCGTCTCCCAGGGTGTTTCGGGAGAATCTGGGGAGACGATCTTGTTCGCTGGGGAGAAGCTTGTCTCCCCAGGTCGCGCCCTAAGTCTGTTGCGGGCGCTGGGGAAGCTTCGCTCCGGGACGTCGCGCGAGCCACTCCATGAACGCGCGGAGTGCTGACGAGCGGTCGTGTCCAATCTCCCCGCACGCCTCGCCGAACTCGGCCCAGAGGTCGTCTTCCACTCGGATTGGGCGCACAGGGGTTTTCCCCTCGCCTCGTGCCCTTGCTGCCATGAGCGCGCCTCCTGTGTGTATCTACACAAAGAGGCTACGGGGGCTTGTCGTGTATGTACACGACGGGCTAACGTGTATCTACACGAAGCGGCCCCCGGCGGTGCGGGAACACCAACCGAGGGCCTTGATCGGACACTGGAGGTCCGACCCATGGACGACCGTACCTTCATCACGACTGCCCCGGACGACGACGGCCTGGTGACCGTCCACTTCGGTGGCGAACAGCCCGCACAGGGCTACCGCATCCCCACGCCCGCCGAGGTCGCCGCGGAGCAGGCCGGCGGGCGTGTGCACCTCACCTACTCGGAGCCCATCACCGTCAGCCACCCGACCGGCTGGACGAGCCCGCCGCGCTGCATCGAGGACAGGGTGATGGCCGAGCAGCTGCGCGACGCCACGAACTTCCTCAGCGGTCCGGACGCGGCCAAGCGGCGCACGTGGACGATCGCGCCGTGCGACGGCTCGGCGAACCGGTGCAGGGGCGGCCGGTGATGACGAGCGCGCAGGAGACGACCAACCAGCCGCAGCAGCGGCGAAGGATCGAGTGCAAGGACGCGCTCGGCCGCGCCCGCACGCTTGAGGTGTTCCTGAACGACGAGGGGCGCCTGTGCTTGTCCGTTCCGGTCGGCGGTTCGGCTCAGCTCGACTGGTTCGACGTCGATGTGCTGTCCGCCTACGTGGACGTGCTGCGGCGTCAGATGCCAGGAACGGGGGCCTGGTGACTGCGGTCCTGGACTCCGGCGCTGACCTCCACGAGCGGGCACGGCAGGCTTACCGCGACAGCAGGGAGAGCGGTAAGCCGCTGTCGGGGCAACAGCTCGGAGAGCAGTTCGGCCGGTCCCGTTCGTGGGCCCGTGACCGAATCGCCGAAGTGCGTGCCGCCGAGAACGTCGCCGAGGTGGCTGCCGCTGTCGTGCCGGTGGCGGCCACACCGGAGCCCGAGCCGGTCGCCGAGGTCGTGCAGACGCTCGCGGGCGGTCGTGCAGTCGCGTGGATCGGGTTCGTGTTCGGCTCGGTGATGTCGGTGGCAGCCAACGTGCTGCACACCTGGCTGCCACTGGCGGACATGCCCGCCGGGTGGACACCGGGCGTCGCCCCGCAGATCGGTGCGGCGGTGTGGCCGATCGGGCTGCTGCTGTCCGTCGAGGTGCTCTCGCGGGTCCCGTGGCCGCGCGGCTGGGCCTGGTCGCTCGCCCGCTACGGCGGCGCCGGCACGGTCGCCCTCGGCTCCGCGGTGATCTCCTATGGGCACCTGCGGGATGTGCTGCTCGCTTGGGACTACGGGCCGACGGGTGCACACGTAGGCCCGCTGGTCCTCGACGGCCTGATGATCATCTCTGGTTTCGCGCTGCTCGCCATGAGCAGCCATGACAAGACGGCGAAGCGATGACTCCCGCAGGCGAGATGCGCGAGGCTCTTCGAGCCGGACGCCTTGCAGCACAGGAGAAGCGGTCGCCCGCGAACCCGTACAACGGGACCGGTGCGACCGCTCGTGAGCGCGTGCTTACCCGCATGTGGCGAACCGGCTACTCCGCAGGAAACCTGGCGCGGGTCGATCCGGCCGGCTGACCGGGAAGGCACGACGACCATCAACGAGCCTTCCCGGTGCGGTGCCCTACTTGGACACCGCGGCCCCGCCGCCGTGCGGCTGATTCGGGTACTTGCACCAGGCGTAAGCCTCGGCCAACTGCGCGATGCTGTGTCCAGAGTTCATCTTGGGAGCGAGGACGGCGATCTGCTTCAGCAGCGCCGCCCTCGCCTGGTCGGCAAGCGCGCCGACGTCTTCCTGTTCGGTGGTCATGTTCTCGCAGACGGCTGACGACATCTGAGGTTGCGCGTCGGGGACGCGTTCATCCGATCGTGCGGCATGTCGGCTGAGCCAGCTCTTGAGGTGAACTGGCGGCGGCCAGGCGACTAGTGACGTCGGAGCGAGAAGTACAGCGAGTTGGTGCCGCACCGCTGAACTGAGCGGGGGAGCAGCAGCGACGAGCTTGGCTACGTAGGCGTCGAGTGCAGGATTCGGGGGTGGGACGGCCATCCCCGGATCCTGTCGCTCTGTCGGGCGTCTCGCGCGGGGAGATCAAGCACTCGGTGGAAGTTCACTCGCCAGGCGCAGCAGCAGGGTTCGCGCGGCGTCACCTTCGACGGCCGCGGACCACAAGAGGTCGGTCACCTTGCCGTAGGTGGCGACCTCGTCAGGATCGGTGATGCGCAGCTCGGCCGTCACGGTCTCGACCATCACGACCTGGTCGACGATCCAGTAGCCGTGCATGAGCATGTACGGCAGGCGCACGTGCGCGGGCAGAATCCCGAACCGCACGTTCGGCGTGCCGATGGCGGCGACCAGGCGGTGAATCTGGCCGGCCATCACGTCCGGTGGCGCGACCGGGTGCAGAAGCGCGGACTCGGTCACGAGGATCTCGATCGTGCGGCCAGGCTCGTAGAGGACCTGCTGGCGGCGCATCCGGGTGCGGACCGCTTCGGCGATGTCCTGTCCGCCGCCGTGGACGTTGGCGTGAACGAGCAGCACGTGACGGGCGTACTCGGGCGTCTGCAACAGGCCAGGAACGACACCGACGTCCACGGCGCGGATGACCTTGGTCTTCGCGTCGAGTTCGATCGCGAGTTCCTGCCGGGCCTTGTGGCCTCCGCGCACCTGGGCCTTCCACGTGCGGTACGCGTCGTGGACGGCAGCGAGTTCGGTGCGAAGCTCGTCCGCCACGTCTTCGGGTGGACGCATGCCGGCGAGCCATGCTTCAAGGTCAGCTTCGCTCGCCGGCTGTCGGCCGTTCTCCACCTTGCTGAGCTTCGGTGCGTTCCAGCCGATGCGCGCGGCCAACTCCTTGGCTTCGAGGCCGGCGGCTTCACGCAGCTTCCGGAGCCGCTCGCCGAACTCCTCCTTGCGCTTCTCGAAGGTGGTAGCCACGTCTCTCCGTCATCGGCTCGCGAAGTACTCCCTGAACGGCACCGCATCCTTCCATGCCCGGTCGCGAATTTCGCGAAACCGCTCGACGTCCTGTGGCGAGGTCACCGCGTCGGCGTAGCGGAAGCCGTTCTCGTCGAAGTGCATCACCGCGGCGAGCTCGTCATCGAGCAGCCAGAAGTCCTGCTCAGGGAGGTCGAGCTCGCGGGCGCGATCGAGCGTCATCACGCGGATGTCCTCGCCCGCGTCGATGTTGTGTTGGGTGAACGACAGCTCGAACCGCAGATAGTCGGTGAGTGGCTCGGTCAGCACCCGGATCCGGCCGTACCGCTTGCCCGCCTTGACGTTCGTCTCGACTGTCGCCCACCAGCCGCGCATGAACGACAGGTCCGGTTCGTCCCCGGCGAGGAACTGGCGGAGCGCCTCCTGCTCCTCGGGCTCGCGGTAAACGCCCTGGGCTTCCCATCTCCATGCCGAGTGTTGGAAGTCGCGCAGGGCATCTGACCAGGCGTCGCCGATGAGGTGCTCGAGCATCAGGCGCCGTCCTTGGGGGCGAAGCTGAGCAGCGCGGCGGGGATCTCGACGGCCGTCTCGTGATCGGGCAGGCCGCGGGCGCGCAGGGTCGCCAGCGCGTCGGGGTCCGTGATCTTTTCGCCCTGCACGACGTAGGTACCGCGGTCGGTCTTGTACAGGTTGGGGCAGTTGCCGCCGCCGGACGTGGTGCCCAAGAACGTGAGTTCCATCTGGTGAGCCCTTTCTCGCGTGCCGCGACTTGCGGCAACTGCGATCGAACCGCGCCCCAAGCCCTAGCCGCTTGCCCCAATTGGGTGGTAGAGCGTGTCAGTTTCTCGAAATTCTTGAGAGTTGCGCAGCGAGCGGGCAGGCTGACGCCCGTGCCAAGCCCCACAGCAGGGCTGACCCGATCTGCAAGGAGGTGCTCATGGAAGCGGAGTGGGCCCGGATCTCCGGCAAGGACGCGTTCGGTCGGCCAGCAGCCTTGCTCGCTGAGCCGCGCAACAGCGGCACCAGAGTCCTCGTCTCCACACCTCCCGCCGGCGTGCTGCTCGATCACCACGAACTCGATCTCCTGATCGAACGGCTCGGCCACCTGCGCAACGGCATGCCCGGTACGCGGAATGCCTAAGCCGACCCGTGAGTCCACCGGCCGTTCTCCAGAGCGGCCGGACATGCGCGGCGGGAGGCTGGCTTCGAGGATCGTTCGGAGCACAACCCCCGTCGCGCCCACAGGACTGGCGTCAACCCCCGAACAGGACGCGCGAGCGCGGGCGTCCTGTTGCGTCAGTACGGCGCGGTGCCCCGAGTTGGCGACCTTCCGCTCGAGGCACCGCGCCCACCACTCCCACAAACCCCGGCGCGGCGGCGCGCCGGGCCGCACGGCTGGACGTGCGTGCGCGGCCAGAGCCGGCCGCAGCACCTGCCGCCGTGCCGGCGTGGCACCGCGAGCCTTCATCTCGCGGTGCCACGCCCCTCTCCTCCGGAAGGAACCGGTGAGGCAATGAACATCGGCCTGTTCGTCGATGGCATAAGCACGTTCGTGGTCGTGTGGGGTGGACTCGCGTGGGGGCACCACATCACGTGCGACTGCCGCAGCTGCCCGCGTGGCCGGATCAACGTGTGGGCGCGGTCGGCTCGATTCCTGCCTGGGAGGCCGTGATGGGCGACGTGTGGGGTCCGACGAGCGTCACCGTCACGCGCAGCGCCGAGGGCGCCGACGAGGCGGTGCGGTGCAGCTTCTGCGGCGGGGTCTTCAGCCGTCCCAAAGAGAGCGGCCTCGGCCACGCGGCGGCCGTCAGCTCCACGCTGTCGGCGGCCGGCCCTGGTTCGAGCTCGGCGAGGACCTGGCCCTCGTCGACGGCGGCGAACGCCGAGGGGGTGCCTTGCCCGCCCGACGCCGAGGTCACCACCGTGGAGAAGGCGAACCGGTGGAAGCGCCGATGACGGCGGCCACGACCGGCCGACATCGCGGAGGACGTCCCCTCGCCGAGCTGCTCGACGAAGCCGCCGCCGAGGACTGGGACACCAGCCTCCTGTCAGTGCACGCGCGCCGTCACCGGCCGTACGTCGCGATACCAACCTTCCCGAGCCGGTGGAAGTGGACGGGCAACCTCCACGACACCTCCAGAGGATCGAGTGTTAACGGCAGTCGGTGACGTCGCCGCGACCTACTGCTCGTGCGGCGCCCGCGTACTAGGGGTGAATCGGTACGCGGGGCCTCACCTTGTGGCATGGCTTCATGGGGTGATCAGGCGTGACGGCGCGTGTTTTTCTTGGTCCGAAAGGGTTGCAGGCTAGATCGAGCAGTAGCGCGCAACGTCCTGATGACCGATGACCTATACGAGCGCCCAAATCCGGGCACATCACCAGGGGGAGAAGTGGACAGAAAACAGGTCAGCATGTTGACCGCGGCCGGTCTCGCCGTCGCCACGCTATGCGCGGGCGTGGCTCTCGCGTTCTCCGGCAACGACGACCAGCAGCCCGCGCGGGACACGCTCCCGGTTGGACAGCTCGTCGACGTGCCCGTGTCGAGCACGCCGAGCAGCAACGCGGTGACGAGCTTGAGCAGCCCCGAGAGCGTCCCGCCGGTGGCGCCGCAGAAGCCAGCGACGCCCCCGGTACAGCAGGCTCAGGACGATCCGGCACCGACTACTCCGGCCGTCAGCCCGCCGGCTGATCCGCCTGCCCCTGAACCGCAGCCGGGCGACCCGCCGCGTCCTGCGGATCCGACACCAACGACGTCGATCCCGGTTCGCTGCCTGGGGCCACAGGACACGACACCTGGGTGTATTCGGTAGGAGGCAGCACGCCGCCGTCCTCGGCCCGCTGCTCGCCCTGCATGAGCGGGGCGAGCATCTCGGCCGGCATCGGCGGGTCGGGCACTGGCGATGGCGCGGTCACGACTGGATTCCTCCTGCCTCGCGGATGTGGGCGGTGATGGAGCCTGCGCCGGAAGCCACGCGGCCCTGCACGTCGAGATTCAGCGGGGCCATGTGGGAGCCCGTCACCGCGAACGTCGCGTACGCGATCGTGAGGACCCCGTTGGCGATGGCTCCGGACGCCAGCGTCACGCCGTCCTGCTGGACCCGCCACTCGCCCGTGGTTCCGACCGTCGCGCCGACCCGCAGCGTCATGTTCACCCGCGGGTGTTGCTTGTAGTAGCGCACCTCGTCGAGCGTTACGAATGACCCTGAGGTGGTCTTCGGCATGACGTTCCAGTCGGTCTGCCCGTGAGGAAGCGGCAGATACGGACGCGCGAGACCTTGACCAGAGAACGCGTCGTCAGCGACCACCTGGTTCTGTGCTCCATCGGTGAGCGCCCAGTACTGCTGGCCAGGGCCCGCGAAGTACGTGTAGAGCACGGGCGCTCCACCTTCGCGGCGAAGGAGGGCAACCTGCCGGCCTTCGGAGTCGGGTCCGAAGTACATGATCTCTACGCCGTTGTCGTCGACCATGCGGAAGAACGCGTCGTCGAGCAGCGTCAGCCCGCCCTTACGGATCACCGCAGAGCTGAGACCGACCTTCTTGTAGACCTCCGTGACCCGTTGCTCAAGCCTCTTGATCCGGTCGACGATGTTGCTCGGGTGCAGCTCCAGACCCATGCAGTCACACCCCGTCTACTGCGTTGTTCCTGCCGAGCAGTTCGTCGACGGCGCCGGCCTCTACGGCCTTGGCGATCTCACCGGGCGTCATGCCGCGCAGGTCGTTATCGCTGAGCTGTGTGTCCGGGCTGAACGACCGCGGTACGTGGGCGCCCAGCAGCTCGGCCAGCTCGCCGGCCGCGTGCGCGCGGGCGACCTCCTGGGGTGACGCTGCCTTGGCCCACGCCTCGTCTCGCTGGGGTGCCTGCTGGGTGGTCACGCCTGCCCCCTCAGGAACTCGTGCAGGTCGTGGTAGCCGAAGGGGCCGATGAGGTCCGGCATGAAACTGCCGAACGACCCGCCGCCGGCTTGCAAGCCGAACTCGGTGCCGATCCGTTTGACGGCCGCGGCAACGAGCGGACCGGCGTCGATCTTTCGCAGGCTGCGGTTTCCCACCATGACGTGGCCCTGATTCTTGGACCATCCAAGGTGGGCGTGCTCCTTGGCCGGCGTCTGCTCGGTGCTCGGCACGCCGAGCTGCGTCATCTGCTCGCGGTACCGCTGGACGTCGGCGTTGCGGTCGGCGCAGGCCTGCGCGAACGCGGTCACCGCGGTCTCGATGTTGGCGAGTAGCTGGTCGAACGCATCGGGGTCGGTTTCGTGGGCGCGGAGTTCGGCAGCCAGCGCGGCGAGGTTCTGCTGACGCTCGTCCTCGCGTGCCTTGGCCGCTTTGCGCTGGGCGGCCTCGACGCGAAGCCCGGCGAACCGGCCGAGCTTCTCGGCACTGTCCAGCTCGTCGGGGGAGATGTCTTCGCCGTTGCGGACCCGCTCGGCGAGCGTCGTGGCGAGCGTTTCGGCCTCGGCGGCTTCCTGCTCGGCCTGCCGCACGAAGGTGGCGGGATCGGTGTCGGTCATGCGGTGGTTCCTCCGCGGTAGGTGTCGAGGCTCGTCGGGTCGATGAGCCAGCCGGCCTTTGTGCGCCGGGCGGTGATCCGGCCGTGCTCGGCGAGGCGCCTCACGTACCTCGCCGAGCACTCCAACCGTTCGGCCGCTTCAGCGACGGTCAGTAAGTCCACTGTGGCTGATCGGATTGGCGGGGTTCCGGATGCGGAACTGCGTTCGGGGACAACGGGTTCCGCTGTCGCGGAGGTTCGCGCGGAGGCGTGGTGTAGCTCTTCGAGGAACCGCAACGCCGCGGCCGAGGGCAGGGCACCGCCGCCAGTGCGGACGCGCGCGTTGAGGCCGAGCACGAGCGTGCGGAGGATGTCCTCCTCGAGGCCGAGCGGTACGACAACAGGTTGTGCCACTCGGCGCGGCCCGGCGTGGTCAGCGGCTACTTGCCGGTGTTGCTCGCTACGGTCACCGGCCATGCAGACCGCCGTGTCGATCGTTGCCATTGTCCTGTCCGCGTTGTCGCTCGGATGGCAGTTCGCCATGTTCGCGATGAGCGGAGGTCGTGCCAAGGCACAACTGCTCGCCGGAGCGATGAACGCCCGCGGCGACATCATGACGGCGTCGATGCGCAACTGGACGGAGGTGTGGAGCGACCGTGCGGCCGAGCAGGGCTACATACATCGAGTGTTTGCCGTACGTGTGCGGAACACTGGCCGCATGGCGATCACTGTCGAACGCTGGACGTTCACTGTCCTGAAGGTGGCTCGCAGGGCTGACCAGATCGGCATGATCTCGTTGTTCGACGCTATTTCGGCGACGCGGAAGCGGTCGGTCATGAGTTTGGCGCCCTTGGGGGCGGCGTTGTCCGGGCCGGAGCTTCCACATCGGATGGAGGCGGGAGATAAGCAGGTCATGTGGGCCTTCGACGCGGACGAGGTACTCCGCTTCGCCGCAGTTGCCCGCGATGCGTTCAACATGCCGGCTGCACTGCCGATCATCGCCACCGTCGAACTCGGTAACGGCCGTGTGTACCGCTCCGATCGAGGTTGGGTCCGTCCGTAGGCGCTGCTCTGGCGCGGCTCCCTGAATCGGGGAAGCGGCGCGGCTACGGTCAGCGGCCATGCACAAAGCCGCCGATGCCGTGAACGGCCTCCAGATCGCGACCTTCGTCGTGGCCGTGGTCGCCATCGTCATGTCCGCATTGACCTTGACTTGGCAGGTCGCGAACTACCTGCTCACCGGAGGCCGGCCGAAGGTTGAGCTGCGCGTAGGCGCCATCCACGAGAGCGGCCAACTCGTGCACGGGCCGGTCAGGAACCTCAGCGCTGAATGGGCGCAGAGGCATGCCCGGCAGGGCTTCACTCGCCCCGTACTCGTCGTGCAGGTCCGGAACGTCGGACGGTTGCCCGTGACGATCGCCGAGTGGAGTGTCACAGCAGAACCCGCAGGCGCGGCGTTCCAGCCGATCGGCGAGTCCATTGGACCTGACTTGCCGTACAAGTTGGAACCGGGCGCGTCCGAAACATGGGCTTTGGAGCTCCACACAGTCGAGACGCTGGTGTCTGTAACCGCGGAGACCTTCGAGGTAGCGAAGGGCAAGACCACGGTCCGTGGAAAGGTCGGCCTGGGTGACGGACGCACGTACGAGACGCCGGAGTCGATCAAGATGTAGCGGCTGACCACCTTGCCGACCGGTCGGCAAGGTGGTCACCGTTCCTCCTCGATCTCGATCATTTCCGCTGGTTGAGTGAGCCAGCGCTGGCCGACCGCATCGCGGAAGATTGCGATCTCGCGGTGCGTTCGGGGTGCGCGGAGGTGGGTGTGGATCTCGTGCTCGCGGACGAAGCGGCGCAGCTCGGCACGACGCGCGCGGACGTCGCCGACGGGCCGCTCGTCGTGGCCTTGGTCGGTCACAGACCCCACCCGGCCCGGATCTCGTGCTTGCCGAGGCGAAGGATCACCGCGGGCCCGGCCTGGGCGCGAAGTCGACGCGCTTCCTCGAGGAGCCGCGCGGCTTCGTCGAGCGCGGCAGGGTCGTCGAGGAGCTGCATGCCGCGGCGGTACGCGGCGTCCGCCTGGCGGTGAAGCTCGATCGGGCGGGCGATCTCGTCCGGAAGTGGCCGTGCGCCGGTCAGGATCGCGTCGTGGCCTCGTTTCCGGCGCTGCCGAAGGGTGCCGGGGGTGTCGGGCCGCAGGGAGGCGCCAGCGGCCTTACAGAGCCGGTTTCCGAGCGGCCTCGGCCGTTCCGGGTTGAACACGGCGGCGATCGCACGGAGCAGGCCTTCCCGCGGCCGGATCTTCCCGCTCTCCACTCGCTGGATCGTCGAGCGGGCGCAGCCGACCGCACGCGCCAGGCCGCGCGTCGAGTAGCCGGCCTTCACGCGCTCGGCGCGCAGCAGGACGCCGAGCAAGGCGGCCAGGCGGTCGCGCTCGTCGACGGGCACGTGGCCGGCCGACCAGTCGCGACCACCTGGTGGGAGCGCAACGCGCCCGTGCGCGCGCGAGGGGCCCCCGTCCGCCGCGCGTCGGACTGCGGTCATGTGGTGGCCTCGGTGGTCTGTTGTGGGCGAGCGATGAGGGCGGCGCGGACGGCCTTGATGCCTGCCTGGTGGTCGCCTGCGGGCCGAGCCGCGGGGATACCGAGGTCTGCGCGGCGTCGGTGTGGGGCGAGGTGTGGGCGGCAGGTGAGGCAGGGGCGGGGGTGGTCGGCGTTGCGGTCGAGCCACCCCTGATCGCAGGCGTGCGGAAGGCGGTGGACGGTCTGCTGTGGACGGTCGGCGGTCACCGCTTGGTTCTCGTTGTCGTCGGTCTCGCCGTAGCGGTCATGAGGCATTGCTGGTCACCTCCTCGGTTCGGTATGCGCGGTAGATGGCTCGGTTGAGGGCTTCGCGGTGTCTTGGGCTGGTGGTGACGCCTTGGCCGAGTCCGAGGGCTTTCCGTGCGGCTCGTCGGGTGTTGCTGAAGCGCACGTCGTCCTGAGCCTTGAGGGCGTCGACGCGGTGCCGGATCTCGTCGGCGTTGAGTTCGGTCTCGTCTGCTGTGAGATCGATGGAGGGCAGTTCGTCGTTCGAGCTCGCGCGCGTGTGGTGGGTTGTGGTGCCAACTGCTGGGTTGGTCCGCGTTGTGGGGTGGTCAAGCTGGGTTGGTGGGGGCTCACTGGCGACCCCTGATGCCGGTCGTGTGTGAGCCCTGATCGGCGGTTCAGGGGCTGCTGCTGACTCCTGATCGGTTTCAGGGTTCACAGGTGAGCCCTGATCCTTCGGGCGTCTACGAGCAGCCTCGGCGGCTTGTCGCTGCTCGTTGATCTCCTGTGTGGCGTTGTTGATCTCGCTCGGTGTGAGCCACTTCAGGCGGTCGAAGATGTCGTCCGCGAGGATCAGCCGGTACTCGTCAGCCTCGTGCTTGCGCCGATTCCCGCGCTTGGCGAGTTGGAGGAGGCCAGCGCGCAGGAGTTCCTGCCGTGCACGGCGAACGGTGGCGTACGACAGATCGGTGAGCACGCAGAGCCGCGCGATGGTCGGCCGCACGCGGGTGCCGTCGGGATCGGCGAAGGTCCGCATCGTGAAGGCCACCAGCTTCGTGGACGAGCTGAAGCGGGCGGCGAGCACGATCCGTTCCCAGGAGAACAGGAAGCCGGCCTTCTCGTCCTCGTTCACGCGGCCCACCTCCGCCCGTACCGCCGCTCGGCGACGAGCACGGCGAAGTACCGGCTGGGGTACTCGTCGGGCCCGTGCGAGGGGCACACGCCGATCCAGCAGCAGCCGCGGACCGCGCACCGTTGCCGCGCGCGAGGAGCTACTCTCGGGGCGTCGGTGTGTGCCGTATTTCGAGCGTTGGGGCGGTCGGGCTGCCGGGCCTGGCCGCTCCGCTCGTTGAACCGGGTCATCTCCCTCTTTCTGAGCCCCCGCGTGAACTCGCGGGGGCCTCGGCGTCAGCGCGGCTGGGAGTGGCCACGTGGCGATTTACGTTGTGCAGCAGGGATGTCAGGGCGTTTCCGGGTCCGCCAGATGGCCGACCTTCCGCGCGAGGTCCTCGACGTCCGCCTCGCGGCCGGCCTCGACCGTGAGGCCGAGCAGCTCGTCGAGGGCGGCGTCGGTCATGTCGCACAGCCGCTCGACGGTTTCGACGAGCTGTTCCACCTGAGCGCTCTTCTCCGGGTTGGCCTTGGTCCACCGGCGGCACTGCACGTCACGGCCGCGCTCAAGCAACCAGGCGAGCGTCCGGTCGAGCAGCTTCGGCGGCGCGTCGGGGAGTTCGGCGAACTTCAGCGGGCTGTCCTCACGGTCGGTACGGTGAGCGGCGGCGGATTCGGACATGGGGCTCTCCGGTTTCGTGTGCAATTCGCTGGGAGTCGCCCGGTGGCTGCCGGGCGACTCCGCCTTGTCGTTGATGTGCGGGACGCGGTCAGGCGGGTTGGGCATCGCTACCTGCCCTGCCTCGTCGGGGGCGCCGCGGGCGCAGCTGGGTGACCGAGGGATCCATTGCGGCCCGCTGTGAGCGCCTGGCGGTGCTGGTCGGCTGGTGCTCTGGGCGCTGCTCGTGCGACGCGACGATCTCGTCCAGGTGGGCGCTAGTGAAGCGATAGGCGCCACCGACCTTCACGAACGGCACGCGACGCTGACGGGCCTGCTCCTTCACCCACCACTCCGAGACGCCGAGCGCTTCGGCGATCTCCTCGGCGGTGTGCAGACGGGGGAGCGCGGACATCAGGCAGCGCTCCCGCCAACGGGCACAGAAGCCTGCTCGTCGATGTAGCGCTCGATGTCCTCCCAGCGCCAACGCAGGTGCTTGCCGACCTTGGTCGCGAGCGCGCCGACGCCGACGTTGCGGTGCCGCTGGTCGCGCAATGTGGCCTTGCTGACCTGGAGGTAGGCGGCCACTTCGTCGATGGTTCCCAGCGGTCTGCGTTCGGTCGTAACGACCGAGTCATTGTCACTTGGACTCATGTTCGGTAGCTCATCATTGCTAACGGTTGCTGTCAAGTCGCTACGACCGGTACCTTGTCGATATGACCGAGGAATCACGGAAAGTGCTGAGTGATGTGGTTGCCGAGCGGGTCAAGGAGGTGCGCGCGCGTCGGAGCTGGTCCGCCCAACAACTTGCCGATCGGTGCGCTGAGCTCGGCGCCACCCAGATGACGCCGAGCGTGATCGCCAACATCGAGGCCGGACGGCGTGGCAAGGACGGCCGGCGGCGGCGCGAGATCACGGTCGACGAGCTTTTCGTGCTTGCTGAAGCGCTCGGCACTTCGCCGACTGATCTCCTCGTGATGCCGTCCGTCGACGCAACGCACCCGGTGACACCGAATCGCCAGGCCCCAATGCAGCTGGTGCGCGCATGGCTGGACATGCACATGGTGCCGCTCGACGAGGTGATCGAGTACTGGGAACGAATGCAGGGCTCTGACGAGCTCGCCGAGGACCTCCGGCGCCGCTGGTACGCCGAGCAGGACGCTTACCAGCGGCGCGTGGACGGCGTCCGGCTGCTGCGTGAGTCGAGAGCAGAGGGGTAGGCCCTCATGGGTTACGCGGAGAAGCGCACTGGCAAGGACGGGGTCTACTACCGCGCCCGATACAAGATCGCGACCGGCAAGTACGGCACGGTCCAGGACGCGACCGGCGCGACGATCAAGTACCGCACGAAGCGTGACGCCGAGCAGGCCGCGGACGACGAGGAAGCCAAGGTCCGCGGAGGCACCTGGCGGGACCCGGCCACGGGGAAGGTCCCGTTCGAGGACTACGCGTCACGCTGGTACGCGGCACAGGACCTCGCTCTGTCGACAATGGAGACCTACAAGTCGAACCTTGAGGTGCACCTGATCCCGTTCTTCGGGGAGATGGAGATCGGCGCGATCTCCGCGTTCGACATCGCCGAGTGGGAGAAGGAAGAGCGCGCCGCCGGGTGGGCGCCGAGCAGCGTCAAGGGCTGGCGCAGCAACCTGCACCTGATCCTTGCGGACGCGGTTGACGACGGCCTGCGCGACACGAACCCAGCGACCCGGCGCCGCGGACGAGGGAAGCGCGCCGGCCGAGCCAAGGAGCGAGGCCCAGAGAAGGTCATCACCGATCCGCTGGGCACGCTGCTCATCGCCGAGCGGGCAGCGCTGCTGTCGGGCCGTGACGACGAGTTCGTGGCCATCGTGACGAAGTACTACACCGGGATGCGCTGGGGTGAGATCGTCGGCTTGGAGACCGAGTACCGGCGCCTTCGGTCGATCCGGGTTGAGTGGCAGCTGTACGAGCTCGACAGCAGCGAGCTTCATCGTTGCCCACCGAAGGACGACTCGTACCGCGACATCGACACGCCGGCCTTTCTGTCGCGGCTGCTCTCCGACCACATCGCGCGTACGGGGCCGACGCCGTGCACCTGCCACGGTCGGACGTACGTGTTCAAGGGGCTGGGCGCTGCGAACGGTGCCGCGCGTCGACCTGGCGCGAAGCTCGTCGACGTCGCTCGACGAGCGGGCGTGTCGACGGGCACGGTCTCGAACGTGCTCAACCACCCGGACCGCGTCGCCGAGGAGACACTCCGGCAGGTCAGGAGCGCGATCGCCGAGCTCGGCTTCGTCCGTGGTGCAGCGGCAGGGGAGACGGCTCCGCACTGGCGCCGCAACGGCTTCGCGACGTGGCTGTTCCAGCCGGCGGCGACCGGCTGGTACCCGAAGAAGGCGCCGCACGATGCACATCCGGTCCCGGTGCTCGCCGAGCCGTGGCCTGGCGTACCGGCGCGCGGACGCAACGCCAGTGGGCGCGCTGACTCCTGCTGGATGCCGATCGCGAAAGGTCTGACACCGCATGGGATGCGGCACTCGCACAAGACGCTGATGCGTGGGCTCGGGACGCCACCGCCGTTGATGGACGACCGGCTGGGGCATCTCGACGGCTCAGTCCAGGCGCGCTACGACCACGTCACGCGAGAGATGCGGGACCGGTTGCTCGACGGCCTGACGGCCGCGTGGGAGGCCTCGCTGGACGCGCGGCTGGCGCTGTGCCCGCGGTCGCCTGTCGCCGTGCTGGACGAGCTGCTGCGCGCCCGTGCCCGCAAGGTCAGCGAACCTCACCGGGGTGTCCTGGGGATCGCGCGCTGATCGGGGAGAAAACTGGGAGATGATCAAGGAAAACGGACTCGGTCAGACCAACGCAGCCCAATGCAGTCCAACGGCTAGACCAGGCGTTATCGCTCTTCAGGCTGGTGGAGAACCTCGCCGGACCATATTTGGGAGCGGGGGGTCGCAGGTTCAAATCCTGTCGCCCCGACGGTTGACGAAAGCCCTCGACGAGCACCTCGTCGAGGGCTTTCGGCTTACCTCAGGTAGCGGCTCACCCAGGCCGCGAGCACCTCCGCCACGTACGCGGCGTCCGCGCGGCCGGTCAGCAGGTGGTCGGCGCCGTCGAGCGAGACGAACGACTTGGGGTGGCGCGCCGAGTCGAAGACGAGCCTGGCGTTGTCGATGCCCACCATGTCGTCCTGCGGGGAGTGCATGACGAGCAGCGCGCGGTCCAGGCCGGAGATGCACGCGGTCTGGTTCTGCTGGTTGATGTCGAGCAGGAAGCCGTTGCTGATCCGGAACGGGCGGCCGGCCAGTTGCACCTCGGCCACGCCCTGAGCCTCGATCTGCTCCTTGGACGAGCCGAGCAGGTGTTCGACGTGTGAGGTGTCGAAGGGCGCGCCGATCGTCACGACGGCCTTCACCTCCGGGATCTGGTGCGCGGCGGCCAGGACGGCGGCGCCTCCCAGTGAGTGTCCGATGAGGACGCTCGGAGCTCCGATGGTGTCGCGCAGGTGGCCTGCGGCGCAGACCAGGTCGTCGACGTTGGACGTGAACGTGGTGTTGGCGAAGTCGCCGTCGGACTGGCCGAGGCCGGTGAAGTCGAACCGCAGCACCGCCACCCCGCGCTCGGCCAGGCGGCGGGAGATCCGGCCGGCCGCCACCGAGTCCTTGCCGCAGGTGAAGCAGTGCGCGAACACGGCGGTGGCCACGACGTCTCCCGCGGGCAGTTCGAGGCGACCCGCCAGTGCCTGGCCGTCGATGCCCGCGAAGACCGCTTTCCGGTTGTCCATGACCTCTATGGTGCGTCACGTGCGCTACCAGTACCTCGATGCCCGGCTACGGCAGGCTTTCGACGACGCCGGGCTCGATCGCGGGCAGCGGGCGTTACTGCAGGGTGTGCTGCGTGCGCTCGACCCCGACGCGCACCTCGGTGAGCACGTCGCGGGGCTCAACAGCGCGTACCTCGCCGTCACTCGGGCTCAGACCGCGTTGGAGAGTCACGCGACCGAGGACCAGCCTCGGTGGAACCTGTTGCGGCGCATCATCGCCACCTCGCTCGCGTGCATGGACGCCGCCAAACCCGCCTACGCCCACGGCGGCGGACTGGAGCTCGCCAAGGCCCGCAGGATCCTGGTGAAGGTCGACGCGGCCATCGTCGCGGACGGTCAGAGGTTCGATCCTCAGGTGGCGGCCGACGCCGCGGCCAGGCTCGACCCCGGGAAGCTGCGCGGTGCGGTGCAGAAGTGGATCACTCCACTGTGGAACGGAATCGAGCTTCCGTTGCGCGCCAGGATGATCGCCGAGGTCGCGGTGGTCGTCGCGGTGCACGGCAGGGACGGCAGGCAGCTCAGGACGGACCTGCTGCGGTGGCTCAAGAAGCGCGGCGATCTCGCCGACGTGCTGTGGCCCCGCAAGCAGAAGCACGTCGTCGCGTTCGTGGTGAGGGGTGCGCGCGTGCTCAGGCACCTGGACGAGCTGTTGCCCCAGGCGCGGCAGGAACCGTTGCACCGCAACAGGTTACCGAAGGACGACTTCCTGAAGGAGGCCGTCAACGGGTCGTCGGTGCTGGTGCGGGTGCCGGTCGAGGCGGCGGACGTGCACACGGCCGCGCTGAGGGGCCGCCGGATCCTCAGTGAGGTGCTCGACCAGTACGCGGCGGGGGAGCGGCTCACCGAACTGAACATCGCGCCGGTCTGGCAGGTCAGCGAACCGGGCGGACGGGTCACGCGCGGCACCGAGCACCAGCGCACGGTCGGCAACGCCTACCCGCTCACCGCGTACTGGCCGGCGGAGCTGCGCAGCGCGATGCGGGTGGCGAACCTGGCGCGGCAGGTCGACGCGCCGATGGCCAGCGCCGGGCTCGCGTGGAGTGCGCTGGAGGCGACCGGGCTCGACCCGGGCAAGATCGCGTGGCTGGCCAAGGCGTGTGCGCTGCAGATGCTGCGGCAGCACCTCGTCAGCCTGCACGTCGTGGTCACCAACCACGACACGGACCTGCGTAAACCGCTCGACGCGCACGTGCCGACCACCGGCGTGAAACACCACCTGAAGTCGGTGGACGCCTGGCTGGAGGTGCTCATCCAGCACAACCGCCCGGACGCGCGGCTCGAAGCCGCCCAGAAGGCCATCACCGCGCTCGCCGAGAGCGAGGGTGGTCTCGTGCAGGACCTCACGGAACTCTGGCGCGCCAGGCTCGCCGACTCGAAGGTCCTGGCGGGCTGGCTGCGCGAACAGGAGGACACCGCCGCCGCGCTGCTGGAGTGGCTCTATGTCACCAGGAACCTGGCGTTCCACGCGGGACGGTTCGCCTCGCCCGCCGACACGCTGACCGCGCACGCCGGCCAGGCCGTCGCCGATCTCACACTCGAGTTCCTCGGGAACTGGCGGACCGTCGAAAGACGCGCCCAGAAGGAACGAGGCAGCCGGCAGGAGACCTCCGCCGTGGAGATCTACCGCCGGCTCGCGCAACGACAGGACCAGCTGGTGGCCCGGCTCAAGCGCGCCGGGTCCGTGCGCAGGCTCAGCGTCGAGGACATCTCCGGGCCTGACGAGAAGTGGTGGTCGCGCGGCCGGAACTGAGGCCGTTGGTTACGGCTTGGCCTTCCTCAGCCAGTCCTCGACCCGGTCCGGGTTCGCCTCGACCCACCGCTTCGCCGCCTCGTCGGGCGACATCTTGTACTTCGCGATGAACGACGCGACCGTGTCCTGCTCGTCGTTGCTCCACTGGAAGTTCTGCACGAGCCTGGCCGCGGGGCCGCCCTTGTCCATGAACTTCTTCGAAGCGATCTTGTCGAGCTCGTAGCGCGGGTAGTCGCACGCGACCTTCGCCGCGTCCGCGTCACAGCCCGCCGTGTACTCGGGCAGTTCGATCTTCACGAGCTCGATGTCGAGGTGCAGCCACTGCGGCTCGAAGAAGTAGCCGATGAGCGGCGTCTTCTTCTCCTGTGCCTGGCGGAACGCCTTGATCGACGCTTCCTCGCTGCCCGCGTAGACGACCTTGTAGTTGAGGTTCAGGTTCTTGACCAGGGCCTCGTCGTTCGTCACGAACGACGGGTCGCCGTCGAGCACCTGCCCCTTGCCCTCGGACTGGGCGGTCTTGAACTTGTCCGCGTACTTGTTGAGGTTCTGCCAGTTCGTGATGTCCGGGAATTCCTTCTTCATCCACGGCGGCACGTACCAGCCGATCACGCCCTTGTTGCCGGTCGGGCCCACCCGCAGGGCGGAGCGCTTCTCCTCGATGTACTTCTGTTTCAGGTCCTCGTGACCCCAGTTCTCCAGGATCACGTCGATCTCGCCGGAGTCGAGGCCCTGCCAGGCTGTCTGTTCGTCGACTTCCTTCTTCGTCACCTTGCAGCCGAGCCGCTTCTCGGCGAGGTACGCGATCACGGCCGCGTTCGCCACGTAGCCGACCCAGGGGTTGACCGCGATGGTGATGGAGTCGCAGGGTTCGGTGGGTGCTGCCGAACTGGAGCGCGGTGATGCGGTTGATCCACCGCCACAACCGGCAATTGTCAACACGAACGTCATTGCCAGAGCGATTCTGGGGGCTTGCACGAACAGCTCCTCGTCGGGGGGAAGAGCGATGCAGGAGACCGCTCAGTTCAGCTTTTCCCTAACGATCAGAGCTAGTCAAGTCATGGGATGATTGGTTGTCCACAAAGGATCTGATTTGTATCAGCCCTTGACCGTATCCGTGTGAAGGTCAATGCTGTCGCGCATCGAGAAACGGTGTGCGCAGTCCGCAACAGGTCGGAGTGGTTTGGCGTGGATCCCGTGATTTCGGTCAGGGACCTGTGGAAGGTGTTTGGCCCCAACGCATCTCAACTGGTGGCCTCGGACGAGCTCAAAGCCTTGTCGCGGCAGGAGCTGATGGAACGCACAGGTTCCGTCGCCGCCGTGCGGGGAGTCGACTTCGATGTCGCTCCCGGTGAGATGTTCGTGGTGATGGGACTGTCCGGTTCGGGTAAGTCCACACTGGTCCGTTGTCTCACGCGGCTGGTGGAACCGACCGCGGGCACGATCATGTTCGAAGGCGAGAACATTCTCGAAGCGGACCCGAAGCGCCTGCGTGACCTGCGCAGGAACAAGTTCTCCATGGTGTTCCAGCACTTCGGTCTGCTGCCGCACCGGACCGTGGCCGAGAACGTCGGTTACGGCCTGGAAATCCGCGGGGTACCGCGCGCGAAACGTGGAGAACGGTCACAGGAAGTGATCGACCTCGTCGGACTGTCCGGAAACGAGAAGTCCTATCCGGACCAGCTCTCCGGCGGTATGCAGCAACGTGTCGGTCTCGCGCGCGCACTCGCCGGCGACCCCGACGTCCTGTTCTTCGACGAGCCGTTCTCCGCGCTCGACCCGCTGATCCGGCGTGACATGCAGTCCGAGGTCATCAGGCTGCACCGCGAGGTCGGCAAGACGATGGTCTTCATCACCCACGACCTGAGCGAGGCGCTCAAGCTGGGCGACCGCATCCTGATCATGCGTGACGGCCAGGTCGTGCAGGTCGGCACCGGTGACGAACTGGTCGGCGCGCCCGCGGACGACTACGTGCGCGACTTCGTGCGGGACGTGCCCAAGTCGCACGTGCTGACACTGAAGTGGATCATGCGTCCGCCGCGCCCCGACGACGAGCTCGACGGGCCGGAGCTGTCGCCGGAAACCGTTGTGCGGGAAGCCGTCCGCAGCGTGCTGAGCGCGGACAAGCCGGTGAAGGTCGTGCAGAACGGCGAGTTGCTCGGTGTGGTCGCGGACGAGGAGATCCTCGGGGTCGTGGCCGGGGAGGCGTGACATGGTTGCCGTCGCCGCCCCTCGGCAGCTACTACCTCGGGTGCTCCAGCACAGGAAATCGCTGATCTTCGCCGGCATCGTGCTGGCCTGGCTGGTGCTGTGGATGGTGTTCCGCAACGTCGGGACGCTCGCGCTCGGTGCCGCCGACCTCACCCCGCTGCACCGGTGGATCAACGACGTCAACGACGCCGTTGGCGCGTCCAGGAACTCCAATCCGCTGTTCCTGTACTTCTTCAACGAGATCCGGCTCGTCATCGACGAGTTCGTGACCTTCATCCAAGCCATGATCGCGCAGCCGTCGTTCGGCCGGCCCGTGCCGGTGATCGGCTGGCTCGGCGTGGTCGCGATCGCCGGTTTCGTCAGCCTCGCGGTGGCCGGCTGGCGGATCGCCCTGCTCGCCGTCGCGGGCTTCGTGTTCCTCGGCCTGCAGGGCCTGTGGCAGGAGAGCATGGACACGCTCTCGCTGACCCTCGCCGCGGTCGTGATCTCGTTGCTCGTCGGCATTCCGCTGGGAATCTGGGCAGGACTGTCCGATCGGGCCAACCGGATCCTCACGCCGGTGCTCGACTTCATGCAGACCATGCCGACGTTCGTCTACCTGGCACCGCTGACGTTGTTCTTCCTCATCGGCCCTGCCTCGGCGACGATCGCGACGCTGATCTACGCGGCACCGCCCGCGATCCGGATCACCGCGCACGCCATCCGCTCGGTGCCGCGCAACACCGTCGAGGCGAGTGAATCGCTTGGTGCGACGCGGAACCAGACGCTGGTCAAGGTGCTGCTGCCGTCCGCGCGCAAGACCATCGTGCTCGGCATCAACCAGACGATCATGGCCGCGCTGGCAATGGTCACGATCGCCGCGCTGATCGACGCGCCGGGCCTCGGCAAGACCGTCGTGAAGGCGTTGCAGACCCTCGACGTCGGCACGGCGTTCAACGCGGGCCTCGCGATCGTGGTGATGGCGATCGTGCTGGACCGCGTGACGACCGCCGCCGCGAGCGAGCGCCGCACGCTCCCGCGCTGGGCGCTGTTCGGCGGCCTGGGCATCACCGGTGTCTGCGTCTACCTCTCCTACACCTACCTGTGGGCGGCGGAGTTCCAGTCGGACGTGGAGATCGGCAGTGCGATCCGCACGGGCGCGACCGCCGTGACGGACTGGGCGCAGGACTCGCTGCCGGTGATCACGGACGGCTTCAAGGACTTCGTCACGCTCGCGTTGATCAACCCGCTGCAGGCGCTGCTGGCCGAGTCGCCGTGGTTCCTGGTGGCACTGGTGATCGTCGCGCTGTCGTTCATGATCGGCGGCGTGCGGTCCGCGATCGTCTCCGCCGTGTGCGTCGGCCTGCTGATCGCGACCGGCCTCTGGCAGGACTCGATGATCACGCTGGCGTCCACGCTGGTCGCCACGATCATGGTGATGGCACTGGGCATCGTCGTGGGTGTCTGGATGGGACGGAGCACGCGCGCCGACCGGTTCATCCGGCCGGTCCTCGACGCCGCCCAGGTGATGCCCGCCTTCGTCTACCTGGTGCCCTTCCTGGCGTTGTTCTCCGCGTCGCGCTTCACCGCGATCATCGCGGCCGTGGTGTTCGCGGCGCCGGTGGCGATCAAGATCATCGCGGACGGCATCCGCGCGGTGTCGCCCGCGACCGTCGAGGCTTCCACGGCGCTGGGATCGAGCTCGTGGCAGACGATCGTGAAGGTGCAGTTGCCCATGGCGCGCGGCGCGTTGACCCTCGCCGCCAACCAGGGCCTGATCTACGTGCTCTCGATGGTCGTCGTCGGCGGTCTCGTCGGCGCCGGCGCGCTCGGCTACGACGTGGTGGCCGGCTTCTCGCAGGGCCAGTTGTACGGCAAGGGGCTCGCGGCCGGTGCCGCGATCGTCGTGCTGGGCGTGATGCTCGACCGCCTCACCCAGGCGGCCGCCAAGCGGTGGACCAACTAGGAGGTTCGGAAAGTGGCTAGGCACAGCGTGCTGGGAGCAGTGCTCGTCGGAGCACTCGCCCTTGCTGGTTGCGGTGGCGCCAAGGTCGGTGACACCTCTACGGGTGCGACCGGCGACTGCGGCACGTTCAACCTCGCGATCAATCCGTGGGTCGGTTACGAGGCGAACGCGGCCGTGCTCGCGTACGTGGCCGAGAAGGAGCTCAAGTGCAAGGTCACCAAGAAGGAGCTCAAGGAAGAGGTGGCCTGGCAGGGCTTCGGCACGGGTGAGGTCGACGCCGTGGTGGAGAACTGGGGCCACGACGACCTGCGCAAGAAGTACATCGACGAGCAGAAGACCGCCGTCAGCGCGGGGTCCACGGGCGTGAAGGGGCAGATCGGCTGGTACGTGCCGCCGTGGCTCGCCAAGGAGCACCCCGACATCCTCGACTGGAACAACCTCAACAAGTACGCCGACAAGTTCAAGACCTCGGAGTCCGGCGACAAGGGCCAGCTGCTCGACGGCGACCCGTCGTTCGTGACCAACGACGAGGCTCTGGTGAAGAACCTGAACCTCAACTACAAGGTCGTCTACGGCGGCAGCGAGACCGCGCTGATCCAGGCCTTCCGCCAGGCCGAGAAGGACAAGAAGTGGGTGCTCGGCTACTTCTACTCGCCGCAGTGGCTGCTCAACGAGGTCAAGCTGGAGAAGGTGAAGCTGCCCGCGTACACGCCGGGCTGTGACGCCGACGCCGAGAAGATCGCCTGCGACTACCCCGACTACGACCTCGACAAGCTCGTGTCCAAGAAGTTCGCCGACGCCAACGGCCCGGCCTTCCAGCTGGTCAAGAACTTCAAGTGGACCAACGAGGACCAGAACACCGTGGCGAAGTACATCGCCGAGGACAAGATGAAGCCCGAGGACGCCGCCAAGAAGTGGGCGGACGCCAACGCCGACAAGGTCAAGGCGTGGCTCCCCAAGGCCTAGTCACAGCATGAGCCGTAGGGGGTGTGGTTCCTGGACGAGAGGAACCACACCCCCTACGACTACCCCCGGCATCACGCAGCCTGTTGTCCGGCGGGAACCTCAGGCTCGTGGTGGTGTGTCATGCGGTGCCACCACGAACGCGGCTTGCCGCCCTGGCGGTAGTACTCGCGGGCCTGGCGGGCGTCCTCCCGCAGGGCTGCCTGCCGGTAGTCCATCTCCGCCTTGATCGCTTCGGGCGTCCACTCCATCTGACTCACTCCTCAGTGCGTTCTCTCGCTTGCTGACAACGATGAGATTGCTCCTGAGGGGTGACCCCTTACATCGGACGATCACCTAAGGCGCCGCCGCGAGACCCCTTACCCAGGGGCCGCTCTCAGGCGGAAGGGCCCTCCCGCCACGACCTGAGGGGTCGCGGCGGGAGGGCCCTGTCAGTTCTCCGCTAGCTGATCTGCGCGTTCGCGGGCGTCCTGGCTGCCGCGTGCACCGCGGTGACGGCGACGAGCTCGTTGTCCGCCGGCTGTGCGTCGTCGTACTCCCACCGGTTCAGCTCCGCCACGAGCTTGAACTCCACCTGGCCCGCCGCTGCGTCAGCCGCCGTGTAGGTGTAGGCGAACGGGAACTCGACCTTGCCGGTGGGCGACGCCGCCACGCGCTGCGTCAGGTAGCCGATCTCCTCGTAGTAGCCGCTCGTCGTCTTGCGCTTCAGCGAGACGCGGACGTTCTCGTCGTAGCGCGTGTTGGCGACCGACACCTTGATCCGCTTGGTGTCGCCCGCGCGGGCAGAGGCCGGCAGGGACAGCCCGGTCAGCTTGACGTCGTGCGTGGCCACCTCCAGCACCTGCTCGGTCGTGCCGGTCCGGCCGTCCATCGTGGTCCCGGTGACGCGCACGGTGTAGTTGCCGTCCTTGGCGTAGCGGTGGCCGACGGCCTGCGTGCCGGTGAACGGCGTGGTTGCGCCGTCGCCGAACTGGATCTCACCGCTCACCAATGCGCGGTTGAGCGGATCCCCCGCGTAGGGCGAGAACTGGACGTCGTCGAAGACGGACGGCCGGTCGGGGGTCGCGTACGCGCTGGGCTTGATGGCGGGGGCGTTCACGAGGTTCAGCTCGAACTGGCCCGCCTGCTCGACGTCCTGGGCGGCGCGGATCAGGTAGCTCTCACCGGCGGTCGCGGTGAACACCAGGCCGTAGTAGTCCGAGGTGCCCGCACAGTCCACTTCAGACAGATCGGCCGTGCGGTGGACGCTCAGCACGGCGGAGCCGGACCGGCTTACCTGCACCGAGCGGGTGCGGTCCGGGGTGTAGCGGTACCAGACGGACTTGTCGGCACCGGGACCGCAGCTCGCCGTGAGCTCGTCCGGCTCGCTGCTCGCCCGGCGCAGGTCGCCCTCCAGCGTCGAGGGGAACCCGGTGACGGTCGCCGACGCGCGGTTGTCGTTAACGGCAGCCGGAATCGTCGTGAGGTCGAAGGTGAACTCACGGCCGTTCCACGCGTAGCTCTCGATGAGTGCGAAGTGGTAGGTCGTACCGGCCTTCACCGCGAACACGTCGGCGGAGGACCCGGTGTTGTAGGTGCAGGCACCCGGCACCAGCGCGAGCGCGCCGCGGTCGCCGGTGTACACGCCGATGGCGGGTCCGCCCGAGGAGGAGACGCGCAGGAACCCGTCCTCCTGCGCGGTGTAGCGGGTCCACACGGTCGACTCGCCCCAGTAGTGGCACGCGGTCGGGTCGTCGGTGGACTTGGTGGCGCCGACGGTGCTGATCTTCGCGCTGAACGGCAGCGCCGTGATCGTCGTGGCGTTGCCGAAGTCGTCGTTCGCGGGCGGGTCGGCGGCGAGAGCGACGCCGGGCAGCAGGGCGGTCGCCAGCGCGGCCGCCACCGTGGCGATGAACGTTCTCTTCATGATGTCCCCCAGTCAGTTCATGGCCGAGTTGGTCACGGCGGCCGGATGCACGGTCGTGGCGATCGAGATGACCTCGTTGTCCAGCATCCGGGCGTCCTGCGCGGGGTACTGGAGCGACGCCACCGCGCGGAAGGCCACCTTGCCCATCGCCGCGTCCTCGGGGGTGAAGGTGTAGGAGAACGGGAACTGCACCTTGCGCGTGGGATGCGCGGCCACGTCGAGCGTCAGCTTCCCGACCTCGTCCCACGACGAGCCGTCGGACCGGTAGAGCGTCACCGTCGTCTTCTCCAGGTACCGAGTGTTCGCGACGTGCACCGTGATCGGCTTGCTCTGGCCCGCCCGCGCGGAGGCCGGGACGACGAACTTCGTGATGCCCACGTCGTGGGTCTCGATCTTGACCTGGCCGGTGACGGTTGCGGTGCGGCCGTCGGCCGAGGTCGCCTTCATGGTCACCTGGTAGGTGCCGTCGGCCTGGTAGCGGTGGGACACCGAACCCTTCTGCGCCGGGAGCGTCGTGCCGTCGCCGAAGTTCCACTCGGAGGTGAGCTCGCCGTCGATGGAGTTGTTCGAGCCGGGGTGGAACACCACGTCGCTGTAGACGGTGTTCCCGTTGCCGCTGACGCCCATGTACGGCTGCAGGGGCGGTGCCTCGGTCAGGCTCACCGAGATCGGCTGGTAGTTGCGGTGCGCGGCGGTGAAGCGCAGGTAGTAGGTCGTGCCGGGAGTGGTGCGGAAGACCGCGCGCTGCGAGACGTTGCCGTCGGCGCAGGTGACCTGGGTGAGTCCGGCGATGTCGCTGCCGGTGTACACCGTGACGGCCGCCGTGCTGCCCTGGACCTTCGGCACCACGGACAGCGCCTCGGCCGGAGCCGTGTAGGCGTACCAGACCGACGGCCGCTGCTCCTCGTACACGCAGGTCGACTCGGGCTCGTCGGCCTCGAACGACGCCACGGTCACGTCCGGCTGCGCGGTGAACGGCAGCGTGACGGGCTGGGCCTGGGCGAAGTGGTCGTTGGGCGCCGGGGCGACGGTGTCGAGCGCGAACTTGAGCGTGCCGCCGTAGTAGCCGGCGATGAAGTGGTAGGTCGTGCCCGCCTTGGCGCGGAACGTGATCGGCGACGAGGCACCGGTGCTGCACGCCTCGTCCACGCCGCGCAGTTCACCGCGCAGGCCCGTGTTGGCCGACATGATCATGTTCTGGCTGCTGCCCGCCGTCGTGGCGCGCAGGATCACGTCCTCGGTGGGCGTGTACGAGTACCAGACCGAGCGCTCGATGGACGTCTGGCACCAGGACGGGTCGTCCGGTGCCCTCGTCGCACCGGTGAGGTCCTGGTCGTCGCTGAACGGCAGTGCCGTGACCTGCGTGGACGTGGAGAAGTCGTCATTGGACGGTGGCGCCGCGTGTGCCACACCCGGCACCAGCACCCCCACCAGCACGGCGGCCGCGACCGCCAGCGATCTTGCAGAAGGCATGCGAAAACTCCCCCAAAGCCCAGAACCCCAGCCTCCGATGGCCGGGGCTACCCCGGCCTTTAATCGCTTCGGGCGGGGTGCTCGTTGCCCACCCCGCCCGAATTACGCCGTTCGGCCTACTTCTGCATGGCCGTCACGTCCGCCGCCCACCGCCACGGCTCCGTGGTGCCGCCGGGCAGCGAGTTGAAGTACTCCCAGCCCGCCACGCCACCGAAGTTGGCGTACCTGTTCTTCAGGCTCGTGACGGTGTTCCTCAGCGTCGTCATGTTCACGTAGCCCGACCCGCCGTTGGCCGTGCTGGTGAGGGTGCCGAGCACGACCTTGTTCGCCGGGATCACCCGCCGGTTGATGATCTGGTCGTAGTGCGCGGTGCTGCCCGCGTTGCCCCAGCCGTTGTAGAACTGGCCGTTGAACCACGCGATCTTCGAGCCGTGGCTGCGGTACAGGTCCTCGTAGTTGAAGCCGGAGAGGTTGCCGCCGCCCCACAGTGCACTCGCCACCGGGGAGAGCGTGACGATGAAGTTCGCGCCGAAGTCGGTCTTGAGCTGGTCGATCACCCGCCGGATGCCCGCGATCGACATCCGCTCCTCGACGTCGAGGTCGACGCCGTTGAGCTTGTAGGTGCGGATCGTGTCGCGCAGCAACGGGTAGTACTCGGCGAACCGGGTGTCGAGCCGCTGGAACGAACCCGGTGCCGCGCCGCCGACCATGCCGATCACGTTGACGCCGCGGGCCTGCATCGCGGCGAGGTCCTGCCACATCCGCGTGTAACGCGAGTGCGACGGCGGGTGGTCGTTGAGGTGGACGATCTTGTTGTCGTTGAGGTGGATCGCGGCGACGAGGACGTCCGTGACGCCGGTGTTGCGGTCGACCAGGGGCTTGGGCGAGACATACGTGCCGGTCGCGCCGTTGCTGTACTGGGTCTGGTAGTAGACGACGGTTCGCTTCTGGGTGGCCGCCTGGGCCGGTGGCGCGGCGAGCGCCACCAGCAGCAGGGCCAGGAACAGTTTCTTCATGCGCTACCTCGTGAATCGCAGGGTGATCACTTGGAAGGGGCGCAGCACCACCTCTGCCGTGGCGTCGGCCAGGGGCCGTTCGAGCAGGTCGGTCTCCTGGATGCCCTGGTGCTCAAAGGAAGTGCTGATCGAGGCGCGCGCACGACCGCCGTGCGCCTCGTAGAGCCGGACGACGACGTCGCCCGACCGGTCGTCGGCCAGCTTCACGGCCTCGACCCTGACCGCGGGGTTGTCCGTGCGCACCAACGGTTCTGGCGCGTTCGACCCGCGGACGGCCTGTGGCGGCAGGTTGATGCGGTACCCGGCGTCGATCGCGGCCGGCAGGTCACCGACCACGAGGGCGTAGCGGAAGCGGTGCTCGCCCTGGTCGGTCTCGGGGTCGGGGAACCTCGGCGCGCGCAGCAGGGACAGGCGCACGGTCGTGGTGGTTCCGCCGTCGTCACGGGTGGTGCGGGTGACCTCGTGGCCGTAGGTCGAGTCGTTGACCACCGCGACGGCGTAGCCTGGTTCGCCGACGTACAGGTAGCGGTGGGCGCAGATCTCGAACTTCGCCGCCTCCCACGAGGTGTTCGTGTGCACCGGGCGGTGCAGGTGGCCGAACTGGGTCTCCGCCGTGGAGACCTCGGCGCGCAGGTCGAGCGGGAACGCGATCTTGAGCAGTTTCTCCCGTTCCTGCCAGTCGACCTCGGTGTCGAAGTCGAGCTGCTTGGCGCCCTCGCGCAGCCGGATGGTCTGGGTCAGGACCGAGTTGCCGAACTTCGCCCGGACGACCACACCGTCGGAGGCGTCGACGCGCTCGGACGGGACCAGGTCGGCCTTCCAGTTGCGGTAGAACGGGTCGATGTCCCAGGCGTCCCACTGGTTCGGGTTGTCCCGGTGCAGCTGCGGCATGCCCGCGAACCCGTGCGGCGGCAGGACTTCGCGGTCCTCTTCCAGGTCGAGGACCGAGAGCACGATGCCGTCGGCGTCGATCGTGACGCGGAGCCTTCCGTTGTCCAGCACGCCGTCCACGGGCGCGACGAACGCGCGAGGGGCGTCGCCGCCGAACACGTCGAACGTGAGCTCGTCGTCGCCCTCGCCCTTCAGTGCGTCGATAGCGGACGCCGTCAGGGCCTTGAGCTCGGACGCGACGCGGGCGTAGGTGGCCTCGGCCTCGCGATGCACCCAGGCGATCGAGCTGCCCGGCAGGATGTCGTGGAACTGGTGCAGCAGCACGGTCTTCCACAACCGGTCGAGGTCGTCGTACGGGTACTCGTGGCCGGCCAGGGCCGCCGCGACAGACCAGTGCTCGGCCTCGCGCAGCAGGTGTTCGCTGCGGCGGTTGCCCTGCTTGGTCTTGGCCTGGGTGGTGTAGGTGGCGCGGTGCTTCTCCAGGTACAGCTCACCCGCCCACACCGGCGCGTCCGGGTACTCGTCCTGCGCGGCCTGGAAGAACTCGCGCGGCGGTTCTACCTGAACGGTCGGTGAGCCTTCGAGGTTCGCGACGCGGTGCGCGGTCTCCATCATCTCGCGCGTGGGACCGCCACCGCCGTCGCCGTAGCCGAACGGGACAAGCGACCGCGAAGCCTTGGCGTGCTCGGCGAACTGGCGCGAGGCACGGGCGAGCTCCTCTCCGGACAGCGACGAGTTGTAGGTGTCGACGGGCGGGAAGTGCGTGAAGATCCGCGTGCCGTCGATGCCCTCCCACCAGAACGTGTGGTGCGGGAACTTGTTGATCTGGTTCCACGAGAGCTTCTGGGTGAGGAACCAGCGCGAGCCCGACAGCTTGATCAGCTGGGGGAGTGCGGCGCTGTAGCCGAACGAGTCCGGTAGCCAGACCTCCTCGGTCTCGACGCCGAAGTTGTCGAGGAAGAAGCGCTTGCCGTGCACGAGCTGGCGGGCCATCGCCTCGCCGCCGGGCATGTTCGTGTCCGACTCGACCCACATACCGCCGACCGGCACGAACTGTCCACTTCGGACTTTCGCGCGGACGCGGTCCCAGACGTGCGGGTGGTGCTCCTTCATCCACGCGTACTGCTGGGCCTGCGAGCACGCGAAGTAGAAGTCCGGGTACTCGTCCATCAGCTTGGTGACGTTCGAGAACGTGCGCGCGCACTTGCGGACGGTCTCCCGCAACGGCCACAGCCAGGCAGAGTCGATGTGTGCGTGCCCGATCGCGGAGACCTTGTGCGCGGAAGCGTTGGCGGGCAACGCCAGCACGCCGGCCAGTTCCCCGCGGGCCAGCTCGGCGGTCGCGGCGACCTCGTTGAGGTCCAGCGCGTCCATCGCCCGGTCCAGCGCGTGCAGGACCTTGTGCCGGCGCGGGTCGTGCTCCGCCAGTTCCTTCATGAGCGACTGGAGCACCTCGATGTCGAGCATCAGGTGCCACACCTGCGGCTGGAACACCGCGAGCTCGGCCTTGAGGATCTTGTACAACGGCTCGGTGCCCGCCGTGGCCTTGTCGCCCAGCGGGGTCGGCAGGAACGGGTGGAAGTCGAGGATCGTCGGGTTGCCCGCCGCCTCCAGGTAGAAGAGGACCTCGCGACCGTCGACGGGCAGGTAGGTGTTGCGCGGCTCGATGCCCTTGATGGGCAGGCCTTCCGCCGTGTACGCGAGGCCTTCGGACTGGAAGCCGGGGCCGGGGTGGGTGAAGCCGAGGTCCAGCACGACCTCGACCTGCTTGCCCTGCCATGACTCCGGGACGCTGCCGGTCAGCCGGAACCAGCTTGTGCTCCACGGCGCGCCCCAGTCGTCACCGACGCCGGCCGGTTCGTAGGTGGCCCGCAGTGCCTCGGCGACCGGGACGGGTTCGTCCGGCACGGTCCAGACGGCGAGTTCCAGCGGTGCGGTCTCGCCGTAGACGGCCGGGCGGATGCGTTCCTTCAGCGTGCGGTTGAGTCGTTCTTCCAGCAGCGCGCGTTCGTCGTGCACAGTATTCGATCTCCTTCTGGTTCATCCCCGCGCGATCGAAGCCCGCACGCCGTCCCGCGCGAGGCTCATCCACTCTTCGAAGAAAGCACCGCCCGGACCCCACGAGGGCCGGTCGCCGTGCAACTTGATCGGCGTGCGCTCGACCGGCTCGTACGCTGCCTCGCGCACGATCCGGGCGATCGCCTCGCCGAGCGGTTTGACCTTGCGTTCCGTCGTCAACAACCCCAACTCGTACTCGCGTTCGGGGAAGTCCACCAACGCACGGTCGACGTCGTGCGAGCACCACCACGTGACGCCCCACAGGTTCGAGCAGGTCAGCACGTTCGCAAGCGTTTGCTCAGCGAACCGCGGCGCCTGCTCGGCGGTGATCTCGGGCTGGGCGGCGCCGACCTCCTGCAGCCACACGGGCCGTTGCGGGTCCACGGCGTGCGCCTTCGCCAGTTCGACGAGGTATTCGGCGTGATGGACGCTCTCCGGTGACATCGATCCGTAGCGCTGCGCGGTGCCGTTGAAGACCCACGAGTGCACGGTGGTCATCGCGCCCTTGTTGGCGGCGTGCTCCGGCAGGAACGCGTGCTCGCTCTCGTACCAAACGGCGTCGTACTCGGAGTGGACGTGCGGGAGGCCCGGTGCGGCCTTCTCGCACTCGTCGAGCAGCGCGTCGATCCACTCGCCTGCCTGCGCGGGCGCGCAGGGGTTCGACTCGGTGAGCAGGTTGACCTCGTTGCCCAGGGTGAAGCCGAGGAAGCCGGGCTTGTCCTTCACCGCCTCGGCGAGCGCGCGGACGTAGAACCTCTGCCCGTCGATTACCTCGGGGTCGGTGAAGATGTTGCGGCGGTGCCAGGTCTGCACCCACGACGGGTAGAAGTCGAAGCTCGACAGGTGGCCCTGCAGCACGTCGACCTGCACGTCCAGGCCTGTCTCGTGGGCCGCGTCGAGCATCTGGGCGAGTTGCTCGAGCGCCTGCGGACGGACCAGGCCTCTGTTGGGCTGGAACACCGGCCACAGGGGGAAGACCCGCACGTGGTCGAGGCCAAGGCCCGCGATGGATTCGAAATCGGCTTTGACGTCGTCGAGCGAGAAGTCGAGCCAGTGGTGGAACCAGCCGTGGGAAGGGGTGTAGTTCACGCCGAAACGCAAGGCCGAACTCCTTCTGGGGATCATCCCTTGATCGCGCCTTCTCCCACTCCGCGGAAGAAGTGCTTCTGCAGCAACAGGAACAACAGGATCAGCGGCACGACGGCGATGATCGTGCCCGCCGCCACCAGCCGCTGGTTCTGCACGAACGTGCCCTGGAGGTACGCCAGGCCGATGGTGAGCGTGTACTTCTCCTGGTCACTCAGCACGATGAGCGGCCACAGGAAGTCGTCCCAGCTGAACATGAACGAGAACAGCGCCACCACGACCAGCGTGCCCTTCACCGACGGCAGCGCGAGGCGGGTGAAGCGCTGCCACGCGTTGGCGCCGTCGATGATCGCGGCCTCCTCGACTTCGGCGGGTAGTGCGAGGAAGGCGTTGCGCAGCAACAGGACGTTGAGCGCGGCGATCGCGCCGGGCAGCACGACGCCGGTGAGGGTGTTGGTGAGCCCGAACCCGCGCATCACCAGGAACAACGAGATCATGATCGCCTCGAACGGCACCAGGATGCTGCTGGCGAAGACCACCGCGGCGAACCTGCGGCCCCGGAACTTGAGCCGTGCCAGGGCGTAGCCGGCCATGGCCGCGCCGAGGCAGTTCGTGACGACGTTGACGCTCGCGACACCGAGTGAGTTGAGCGCGAACGTCCAGACCGGCACCACGTCGGCGACCGCGGCGTAGTTGCCGAACGTCGGGTCGTCCGGGATGAAGTCGGGGACGAACACGTCCTCGTTGGGGCCCTTGATGCTCGTGGCGAACTGCCAGAGGAACGGCCCGATGCTGATCGCGAGGATCGCCAGCAGTGCCACGTACCGGAGAGCGAGCTTCACAGCCGGTCCTCCCTGCGGTTGAGCCTGAGCGTGATCAGCAACAGCCCCAGCAGGATCACGAACAGCACGATGCTCAGCGCCGACGCGTACCCGACCTCACCGGTCAGGCCGCGGCCGGTGAGCTGGATGAGCATGACCAGCGTGGTGCTCGCCCCGCCCGGCCCGCCGGACCCGCCCGACAGCAGGTAGATCTCGGAGAACACGCGGAACCCGTTGACCGCGCTCAGTGCCGCGACGAACACCATCGTCGGCCTGATGCTCGGCACGGTGACCGACCAGAACCGCCTGACCGGTCCCGCGCCGTCGACCATCGCGGCCTCGTGCAGGTCCTTCGGCACGTTCGCGAGCGCGGCCAGGTAGATCACCATGTAGTAACCCAGGCCGCGCCATACCGTCACCACCATCGAGCTGATCAGCAGCAGCGTCGAGTCGGTGAGGAACCCGATCCTGCTGCCGCCCAACGCCTCCACCACGTTGTTCACCAGGCCGCGGCTGTCGAGCAGCCACGTCCAGATGAGCCCGACCACGACCGTGGACGCGATCACCGGCGTGAAGAACGCCGTCCGGAAGATCCCGATGCCCGGCACGACCTTCTGCGCGAGCATCGCGATCAGCAGCGGCAACAGCACCAGTGGCGGCACGACGCACACCATGTACAGCAGGCTGTTGCGCGCGGCGGCCCAGAACTTCGGATCCTGGGCCATCCGCACGAAGTTGTCCACACCGGTGAACTGGCCGCCGCCCAGCGCGCTCGCGTCGGTGAACGCGAGCACGATCATGTTCAGGAACGGGAAGATCGTGAACATGAGGCAGACAGCCAGTCCTGGAGCCAGGAACAGCCACGGCGTGTACGGGCGATGAGTCATGGGCGGGGCCTACTTGAGGAGCCGGTTGCACTCGGCGACGGCGTCGTCCAGGGCCTGCTTCGGCGACTTCTTGCCGAGCATGGCGTCGGCCAGTTGCTGCAGAAGTGCTTCGCGCATCTGGTCGCTGAACTGCACGGGCGTGTAGTTCACGGCGGTCTTGAGCTGCTTGGCCGCCGCGACTCGCACCCGCGCCTCGTCGGTGCCGTCCTCCGTGGTGAAGTACGGGTCGTCGCCGCCCTTGCTGGTGCTCGGGAAGATCGAGGCGAGCTTGGCGAACTTCACCTGGTTCTCGGCGTTGGTGACGAACCTGCCGAACGCCAGCGCCGTCGCCTGGTTCTTGCTGCTCTTCGGCACGCTCATGCCGTGCAGGAACATGTTGGCGCTGCCCGTGTTCGTGATGGGCGTGCTGATGCCGACGTTCGCGTAGAGGCTCGGCGCGTCGGTCTTGAACTTGCCGAGGTCGTACGCGCTGCCGGGGTTGAGCGCCGTCTGCTGCGCCATGAACTTCGCGCCGGCACCGGTGTAGTTCTGCGTGAGCGCCTCGGGGATGAGCGCGCCCGCGTCGTACATGCGCTTGTAGCTCTCGGCGAACTCGACGCCCTTGGGCTCGTTGAACGTGAACTTGTCGTTCTCGAACAGCTTCACGCCGTACAGCCCGAAGTCGGCGATGCTCGGCGTCTGGCCGAGGATCGCGATCTTCTTCTCGGCGAGCTTCAGAGCCTGCTCTTCAAGCTCCTTGAAGTTCGTGGGCGGCTTGTCCGGGTCGAGGCCCGCCTGGCTGAACAGGGCCTTGTTGTAGAAGATCGGGCCGGTGTTGAGGTACCAGGGAAAGCCGTAGCAGCCGCCCTTGCCGGGGATCTCGAACGCCTGCCAGGCGTTGCCGAGGTACTCGGGCTTGGCGTCCTTCATCGACTCGTCGAGGTTGACGAGCTGGCCTGCCTTGGCGAGCGGGAAGCTCAGGTCCGGCGGCACGTTGATCACGTCGGGGAGGCTCCCCGCGCTCGCGTCCGCCATGACCTTGGCCAGGTACCCGTCCGCGGGCTGGTCGACCCACTTCACCGTGGTGCCCTGGTGCTGCTTCTGGAAAGCGTCGACGACACCGTTGACGTAGTCGGTGTACTTGGGCTTGAGGGACCAGGTCTGGAACGTGATCTCACCCGTGACCTGGCCGGTTGTGCCTGTGGACGTGCTGGACGTGCCGGACAGTCCGCATCCTGCGACGGGCACCGCCGCCAGGCCCGCGAGGAACGTGCGCCTCTTCATTGACACCCACCTCCTTGGTCGCGGACCCTAGCTAAACCGGTTTATCTCCGGCTAGCCTCCGAACGTCTTGTTGTCTTGTTCCGGACAGGGTGCGGCGCTTGAAGGGCATTGGGTGAAGAGGCCAACGATCAAGGACATCGCGGCGGCGGCAGGGGTGTCCAAAGGAGCAGTGTCGTTGGCGTTGAACGGACGCTCCGGCGTGTCCGAGTCGACGCGGTCGCGGGTGCTGGGGGTCGCCTCGTCGCTGGGGTACCGGCCGTCGGTCACCGCTCGGGCGCTGTCGTCCGCGTCCGCCGACGCGGTGGGGCTGGTGCTGGTGCGGCCGCCTCGTGCACTGGGGGACGAGGCGTTCTTCTTCCAGCTGATCGCCGGGATGCAGTCCGAGATGTCCTGCGCCCTGTTGCTGCAGGTGGTCTCCTCCCGTGAGGAGGAGATCGCGTTGTACCAGCGGTGGTGGGCCGAGCATCGGGTCGACGGGGTGTTCCTGGTTGATCTGCTGGTGGCGGACCCCAGGGTCGAGCTGATGCCCTCGCTCGGGTTGCCGGCCGTCGTCGTCGGTGGGGCCGGGCACCACGGGGCGCTCGCCTCGGTCTGGGCAGATGACTACGCGGCCATGACCTCCGTTGTGGAGCACCTGAAAGCGTTGGGGCATCGGCGGATCGCCCGAGTGGCCGGGCTGGCCTCGTTGTTGCACACGGTCCGGCGGGATTCGGCGTTCGCGTCGTCCGTTGTGGACGGTGTGGTGGTGGCCGGGGACTACACGGCCGAGTCCGGGGCTCGCGCCACGCGGGAGTTGCTGGGGATGGCCGAGCCGCCCACGGCGATCGTCTACGACAACGACGTGATGGCTGTGGCTGGTGCCGAGGTGGCCGCAGATCTCGGGATTGCCGTGCCGTCCGAGTTGTCGATCGTGGCCTGGGACGACTCGGTGCTGTGCCAGCACGGGCGGTTGACCGCGCTGTCGCGGGACACGTTCGCGTTCGGGGCCAGGGCGGCCCGGGCACTGGTGGCCGTGATCGACGGGGCTTCGCCGACCGACGTCGAGGACGTGTTGCCCGAACTGGTGGTGCGGGGGAGTTCCGGGCCGGCGCCCGCGGTGTAGGTGGGGTGGCGGCACCCCACCCACGTGTCAGGTCAGCGAGGCGACCTGGTCGCTCACCACTTGAGCCGCTGCCGACACCAAGGCCGTCACCGCGGGGTTCGTCGAGTTGTCCTGGCGCCAGCCGAACTGCGTGTAGACGCGGAACGTCGAGGACCAGGGCAAGCGGACCAACCTGCCGTCGGCCAGTTCCGCGGAGACGGTGACCTCCGGCATCAGGGCGATGCCCAGGCCCGAGGCGACCGCTCGTTTGGCGGCGTCCACCGAGTCCAGTTCCAGAACCGGGGCGCGGGTGTCGTCGTAGCCGAGGGAGTGTTCGAACAGCTCGTGGTACGAGGCGCCGTTCTCCGCCCGGATCAGGGTGCTGCTGGTGATGTCGTCCTCGGTCAGCGACTGGCGCTGGGTGAGCATGTGGTTCGGGCCCGCGACCAGGACCAACGGCTCAGGGCAGAGGACCGTGGTCTCCAGGCCCTCGCGCGGTTCGATGGCGCCGATGAAGAAGGCGCAGTCGAGTTGGCCGTCGCGCACCGAGTTCAGGTTGTACAGGGCGTTGCGCGAGTGCAGCGAAAGTTGAACCGACGGGTAGCGCCAGCACATGTATTCGATGAGCGGTAGCAGACGGTAGTCGGTCAAACTCTGTGCGGAACCGATGACGAGTTTGCCGTGCGGCTCGCCGTTCATCGTGATGGCTTTTCGGGCCTTTTCGGTGAGGTTGATGATGTTTCGCGCGAACGGGAGGAGTTCCACGCCCGCGGACGTCATCTGGATACCTCTGGGGAGGCGCCGGAAAAGGACGACGCCGAGGCCCTCCTCCAGTGCCTTGATGCGGGTGGTGATGGTCGGCTGCGAGCAGTTGAGCGTGGCAGCGGCCTTGGTGAAGCTTCCTGTCTGAACCACGGTCGTGAACGCGAGAAGCTGGCGTGTCTCCATCAGGCGGATCCTCGGGCTGAAACGGTGCGACGACTTTTTCTCGTTCGTTCCCGTGGTCCTGTTACGGATGGTGCGGGAGCAGTAACGCTACCTGTCCGGTGCGGAGGCCAGATTGGTGCTTATGGAGTCATCTTGATCGGTCGCGAAAGGCGGCTACGGCCGAAAGAGTGAAATTGTGCCGAGCGCTTTGACGGGCCGTAGCTGGGTGACTCTTTTCAGTTAAGCCTTTCGCCAGGCGAACAAAACAACGCCGAGTAGAGCGGTGGCGAGCAGGCTGAAGGAAGTTTCCGGCATGCGGATCCCCCAGGATCACGGTCGAAGACCCCATAGGGCCAAATGGCCGCAGGGAGGTCAGGGGGGAGGAGTCCGTCGCCGGCCCAAAGCGGGGTGGCGGCGGTCACAGTGCGGGTCTCGCCTAGACTCGCTGGGAATCCGGGCGTCCCGAAGCGGCGATACCGGCTGTCTTGCACGTTCTTGTTCGTATCGAGGAGTCCACGTTGAAGAGCACCGTCGAGCACCTGAGCCCGACGAGGGTCCGGATCAACGTCGAGGTGCCGTTCGACGAGCTCAAGTCGAACTTCGACCAGGCGTACCGGAAGCTCGCGAAGCAGGTCCGCATCCCCGGCTTCCGTCCTGGCAAGGCCCCCGCCAAGGTCCTGGAGAACCGCATCGGCCGCGCCCCGGTGCTGGACGAGGTCATCCAGGAGGCGATCCCGGCCAAGTACCTGGAGGCCGTCAACGCGGGTGAGGTGCGCACGCTCGGCCGTCCCGACTTCGAGGTCACCAAGATCGAGGACGGTCAGACCCTCGAGTTCACCGCCGAGGTCGACGTCCGTCCCGAGATCACCGTGCCCGCCTTCGGCGAGCTCGCCGTGACGGTCGACGAGCAGGAGGTCAGCGACGAGGACGTGACCACCCAGCTCGACGAGCTCCGCGCTCGCTTCGGCACGCTGACCGGTGTCGCCCGCCCGGTCGAGACCGGCGACTTCGTCATCGTCGACCTGTCCGCGACCGTCGACGGCGAAGAGGTCGAGGAGGCCCGCACCAGCGGCCTGTCCTACGAGGTCGGCTCCGGCCAGCTCGTCGAGGGCATCGACGACGCGCTCGTCGGCGCGGCCGAGGGCGAGACCAAGACCTTCAACACCACGCTCGTCGCCGGTGAGCACGAGGGCCGCGAGGCCGAGGTCACCGTCGTGCTCAGCAGCGTCAAGGAGCGCCAGCTCCCCGAGCTGGACGACGAGTTCGCGCAGCTCGCCAGCGAGTTCGACACGCTCGACGAGCTCAAGGGCGACCTGCAGACCCGCCTGGCCCGCGTCAAGAAGATGCAGCAGGGCGTGCAGGCGCGCGACAAGGTCCTCGAGGCGCTGCTGGAGACCACCGAGGTCCCGCTGCCCGAGGGCATCGTCCAGGGCGAGATCGACGCCCGCAAGCACGACGCCGTGCACGCCTTCGACCACGACGAAGCGAAGTTCGGCGCGTGGCTGACCGAGCAGGGTCAGTCGGAGGAGGAGTTCGACGCCGAGCTGCGCAAGGCCGCCGAGCAGGC
Source organism: Lentzea albidocapillata (assembly GCF_000719115.1). Classification (GTDB taxonomy): domain Bacteria; phylum Actinomycetota; class Actinomycetes; order Mycobacteriales; family Pseudonocardiaceae; genus Lentzea; species Lentzea albidocapillata. The sequence continues at coordinate 82,243 of NZ_JOEA01000016.1, forward strand.
CGTCAAGACGCAGCTGGTGCTCGACTCGATCGCCGACGCCGAGCAGGTCACGGTGTCCGACGGCGAGCTGACCGAGCGGATCATCTACCAGGCCCAGCGCTTCGGCATCAGCCCGGACGAGTACGTCAAGCGCGCGCAGCAGTCCGGTCAGCTCGGCGCGATCTTCGCCGACGTCCGCCGGGGCAAGGCGCTCGCGAGCGTCGTGCGCCAGGCCGAGGTCAGCGACTCGACCGGGCAGAAGCTTGACCTCGACGAGCTCTTCGGCGAGACCAAGTCCGATGAGGACGGCCAGGAGTAGCGAAGACCGAGTTGCTCGCCCTTCCCCCGCGAGTGGGCGAGCTCCGGAAATACAGCTGATAGCGAACGCGGGCGGTGTCGGGCATCTGACGCCGCCCGCCTTCGTTAAGGTCGATCGCAGAGAGTTTTCGCTTCCAGATTCGTTCCACCTGGAGTTAGGCAGGCAGACGTGACGCAGCACTCCTTCCCGACCCCCGAGATGCGGTCGGCCACCGCCGGGATGAACCTCAACGACTCGGTGTACGAGCGGCTGCTCCGCGAGCGGATCATCGTCCTGGGATCACAGGTCGAAGAGGGCATCGCCAACCAGATCACCGCGCAGCTGCTGCTGCTGGCCGCTGAGGACCCCGAGAAGGACATCACGCTTTACATCAACTCGCCGGGTGGTTCCGTCACGGCGGGCATGGCCATCTTCGACACGATGCAGCTGATCCAGCCGGACGTGGCCACGTACGCGATGGGCCTCGCGGCCTCGATGGGGCAGTTCCTGCTCTCGGCGGGTGCGCCCGGCAAGCGCCACGCGCTCCCGCACGCCCGGATCCTCATGCACCAGCCGTCGGCCGGTGTCGGCGGTACGGCCGCGGACATCGCGATCCAGGCGGACATGCTGACGCGCACCAAGCGCGAGATGGCGGAGCTCATCGCCGAGCACACCGGCCAGACGCTCGAGACCGTCACCCGCGACTCCGACCGCGACCGCTGGTTCACGGCGCAGGAAGCGCTGGAGTACGGCTTCGTCGACAGGGTCGTCACCAGGGCCCAGCCCGTCGGCGACTCGAACAACTGACGTCAGCTAGGAGACTTCAAGTGAGCCAGTTCCACCTGCCTCAGTCGCGGTACGTGCTGCCGTCGTTCGTCGAGCGCACCAGTTACGGCATGAAGGAGTCGAACCCGTACAACAAGCTCTTCGAGGAGCGCATCATCTTCCTCGGCGTGCAGGTTGACGACGCTTCGGCCAACGACGTCATGGCGCAGCTGCTGGTGCTCGAGTCCGAGGACCCGGACCGCGACATCCTGATGTACATCAACTCGCCGGGTGGTTCGTTCACCTCGTTGATGGCCATCTACGACACCATGCAGTTCGTCCGCCCGGACATCCAGACGTACTGCCTCGGCCAGGCGGCCTCCGCGGCGGCCGTGCTGCTGGCGGCTGGGTCGCCCGGTAAGCGCCACGCACTGCCCAACGCGCGAATCCTGATCCACCAGCCTTCGATGGAGGGCGCGTACGGTCAGGTTTCCGACCTGGAGATCCAGTCGAACGAGATCCAGCGCGTGCGCCGCCTGATGGAATCCACCCTCGCGCGGCACACGAACCGGACGGCGGAGGAGGTTCGCGAGAGCATCGAGCGCGACCGCATCCTGACGGCCGAAGAGGCCAGGGAATACGGCATCGTCGACACGGTGCTGCCCTACCGCAAGCTTTCCGCCAAGTCCTGACGGGCGACGGTGGGTGAGGTGCACTCGCGAGAGCGCTAGCCTCGCCCGCCGCCCGGTGTTCGTCTGGGGACACTCCAGGCCCCGGGCCTTGTCCCGGTGGCTGGGAAAATCCCCAGCCCTCGGGCATCGTGCACCCACCCGACACGCCGATGTGACCGGATGTCCGGCCTGATCGGCGCGTCGGGGGACGCGGGTCCTCCCCTGAAACGGGGTCGGCCAGGTACCGTCAGGAGAACGGGCTCAGCACCCACAGCCAGTGGGACTGCCACAGCAAGTCAGCAGGCGCACTACAGCAGGTGTGCGCCGGAGGGGACATAGGTCAGCGGTCATGGCGCGTATCGGTGACGGCGGCGACTTGCTGAAGTGCTCTTTCTGCGGAAAGAGCCAGAAGCAGGTGAAGAAACTCATCGCCGGCCCCGGCGTCTACATCTGCGATGAGTGCATCGATCTCTGCAACGAGATCATCGAGGAGGAGCTGGCCGAAGCCGGCGACGTGAAGCTCGACGAGCTGCCGAAGCCCGCCGAGATCCACGAGTTCCTCGACCAGTACGTCATCGGACAGAGTGACGCCAAGCGCACCCTCTCCGTCGCCGTCTACAACCACTACAAGCGCATCCAGGCGGGCGACCGCGGGCGCGAGGGTCGTGACGACGGCGTCGAGCTGGCGAAATCGAACATCCTGATGCTCGGCCCGACGGGCTGTGGCAAGACCTACCTCGCGCAGACGCTCGCGAAGATGTTGAACGTGCCGTTCGCCATCGCGGACGCGACAGCGCTGACGGAGGCCGGGTACGTCGGTGAGGACGTCGAGAACATCCTCCTGAAGCTCATCCAGGCCGCCGACTACGACGTGAAGCGCGCCGAGACGGGCATCATCTACATCGACGAGGTCGACAAGATCGCTCGAAAGAGTGAAAACCCGTCGATCACGCGCGACGTGTCCGGTGAGGGCGTGCAGCAGGCACTGCTGAAGATCCTGGAAGGCACCACCGCCTCGGTGCCCCCGCAGGGCGGCCGCAAGCACCCGCACCAGGAGTTCATCCAGATCGACACGACGAACGTGCTGTTCATCGTGGCCGGTGCGTTCGCGGGTCTGGAGAAGATCATCCAGGACCGCGTCGGCAAGCGGGGTCTGGGCTTCGGTGCCGAGGTCCGCTCCAAGGCCGAGGTGGAGTCGTCGGACTTCTTCGCCGACTCCATGCCGGAGGACCTGATCAAGTTCGGCCTGATCCCCGAGTTCATCGGGCGTCTGCCGATGGTCGCCTCCGTCACGAACCTCGACAAGCCGTCGCTGGTGATGATCCTCACCGAGCCGAAGAACGCACTGGTGAAGCAGTACCAGAAGCTCTTCGAGATGGACGGCGTGGAGCTCGAGTTCACCAAGACCGCGCTCGAAGCGATCGCCGACCAGGCGATCCTGCGCGGCACCGGTGCTCGTGGCCTCCGGGCGATCATGGAAGAGGTCCTGCTCCCGGTGATGTACGACATCCCGAGCCGCACGGACGTCGCCAAGGTCGTCATCACCGAGCAGACGGTGAAGGAGAACGTGAACCCGACCATCGTGGCTCGGCAGCCCTCGCGCCGGGAACGCCGGGAGAAGTCCGCGTAAGTGATCTTCTTGGACCGGCCCCGGCAACTCGTTGCCGGGGCCGTTCTTCGTTCTAAGGTGGAACCATGTCGCTGCCTCACGTGCTTTTGCTCCACGGCTACACCGGTTCCGGCCCTGGCCACTGGCAGCGCTGGCTGGCCCAGACGGTGTCCGAGCACGGCGGCCTCGCCGACATGCCGCACTTCAGCAGCCCGGAGGCGCCCGACCGCGACACGTGGCTGCGCGAACTCGACACGCACCTCGAAGCGCTGCCCACCGACCGTGAACGGGTCGTCGTGGCGCACTCGCTCGGCTGCTACCTCTGGCTGCACCACGCGGCCCGCGAGTCCATCGCCCACGTCGACCGCGTGCTGCTCGTCGCCCCGCCGGCGCTGGACCACCCGGAACCGGCCATCAAGTCGTTCTTCCCGGCCCCGCTCGACCCGGCGAACCTGCGCCGCGCCGCCACCGAGACCCGCCTGATCGCGGGCGAGGGCGACCCGCACTGCTCGATGCAGGCCGCGAAGGAGCTCGCCGAGGCGTTGCGGATCGAGATCGACGTCCTGCCGGGCGCCGGGCACGTCAACATCGACGCGGGCTACGGGGAGTGGCCGGCGGTGCTCAAGTGGGTGCGGTCGAAGACGGTGCCGCTCTCACCGCGCTAGGTCCTCGCAGGGAAGGGCCTGGACATCACTTCCTGGGGGGAACGTGATCGAACTGCAGGGGCTGATCGACGAACACGGTGTCGTCGGCGCCCAGTTCGCCGTGCTGGTCGACGGTGAGATCACCGACGTGGCCGCCGGTGTGCTGAACGCCGGCACGCGCGCACCGGTGACGACGGAGTCGCTCTTCCAGATCGCGTCGATCACCAAGGTCTGGACGGCGACGCTCGTCCAGGAACTGGTGAACGAGGGCAGGCTCGACCCCGAGGGTCCGGTGCGCGACGTTCTGCCGGGCTTCCGGCCGCTGATCACCCCGCGCCACCTGCTGACCCACACGTCGGGCATCGACGGTGACCACTTCCACGACACCGGCTCGGGTGACGACGCGGTCGAGAAGTTCGTCGCACGGCTGGCCGATGCCCCACAGATCGCGCCGCCGGGTGAGACGTGGTCGTACTGCAACAGCGGCTTCACCGTGCTCGGCCGGATCGTGGAAGTGTTGCGCGGCAAACCTTTCAACACCGTCCTCAAGGAACGGTTGGCGGCACCGCTGGGTCTCACCGTAGCGACGACCTACGCGGAACGCACCGCATCGCACGCCGTCGGGCACGAGGACGGACGGCCGGTGACTGATCCGGGCCCGGAGTCCGACTTGCCTGCGGGGTCGGCACTCGCGATGAGCGCGCGGGACCTGCTCGCGTTCGCGCGCATGCACCTGGCGACGCCGGCGTTCGCGGTGATGCGCGAGCCGCAGGTTCTGTTGCCGGACTTCGGGAATCACGCTTCGTGGGGCCTGGGCTGGGAACTGCCGGGCTACTCCGGCGGCCCGGTGATCGGCCACCACGGCGCGAACAGGGGCCTGGCCTCGTTCCTGCGGATCGCACCGGAACGCGGGATCGCGGTCGCCCTGCTGACCAGCGGCGGCGGGGCCCGCGAAGTGTTCGACGACATCATCGACAACGTCTTCAGCGAACTCGCGGGCGTGCGCAGGCCGGAGCCACCGACGCCGCCCGGAACGCCCGGACCGGTGAGCGAGCGCTTCCTCGGCACCTACCGCTGCGCCGACCACGAAGTGGTTGTCACGCAAGCAGATCACGGCCGCGTGCAGGTCGACCTGGACGACGACGTGCGCGAGTTCGTGGCTCTGCGCGACGACGCCTTGATCGCCTTGGAGAGACCGCACACCGTGCTGGTGCTGAAGGGCGATCTGTTGCACTTCGGACGGGCTGCCGCCCGAACCTGAGAACTCCTGGGGGAGAAACATGATCAAGCTGGACGAACTGATCGAGGAACACGGCGTCGTGGGCGCCCAGGTCGCCGTACTGCACAACGGCGAAATCGTCGACATGGCAGCAGGTGTGCTGAACAACGTCAGCGGCGAGAAGGTGACGACGGACTCCATCTTCCAGATCGGGTCGATCACCAAGGTCTGGACGGCGACGCTCGTCCAGGAACTGGTGAACGAGGGCCTGCTGGACCTCGACCGCCCGGTGCGCGACGTGCTGCCGGAGTTCAAGCTCGCCGACGAGCAGGCCGCGCGGATCATCACGCCACGGCACCTCCTCACCCATACCGCGGGCTTCGAGGGTGATCTCTTCCACGACACCGGCAACGGTGATGACATGCTGGCGAAGTACGTCGAGCGGATGGCGGACGCACGGCAGCAGGTTCCGCCCGGTGAGCTCTACACGTACTGCAACAGCGGCTTCACGCTGCTCGGCCGGATCGTGGAAGTGTTGCGCGGCAAGCCCTTCCGCGTCGTCCTGAGGGAACGCCTCATCGAGCGGCTCGGCCTGCGCACCGCGGCCGCGAGCCACGCCGAGTACGCCGCCCAGACGTGCGCCACAGGACATCCGGGCAAGGAACCCAAGCCCGCCGACAAGCTGATGGCCGAGGGCGACACTCCGGCTGGAACAGTGCTCGCGATGAGCGCGCGCGACCTGCTGGAGTTCGTGCGGATGCACCTCGGCACCAGCGAGTTCGACGCGATGCGCGCCCCGCAGGTCGTGCCGCCCGACTTCGGGCACGGCGGCAAGCAGGGGCTCGGCTGGGCGCTGCACGACTACGCAGACGGCGTTTCCGGTATGGGCCACACCGGATCGACCCTGGGCTTCCGGGCCTACCTGCGGGTGGTCCCGGAAGCCGGACTCGCGATCGCGGTCCTCACCAACGGCGGCGAGGCCCTGCCGCTGGTGCGCGCGGTCTACGAGAAGGTGTTGGGCGACCTGGCGGACATCACCCTGCCCGGTCTGCCCACGCCTCCGATGATGCCGGTGCCGGTCGACGTCGAGAGGGTCGTCGGCGTCTACCGGTCCACCGGGCTGGAGGCGCACATCACCGAAGGCGACGGGGGCCGGGTGACGCTGCGGTACGTGGCCCTCGACCCCGACTGGAAGTCCTTCGTCGACGAGGACGAACACGAGTTCACTGGGCTGCGTGACGACGCGCTGATCGCCGTCGAGGAGGAGGGCGGGTACCACGCGGTGGTCGTCCTGTGTGGACGTGACGAGCAGGACCGGGTGAAGTGGCTGCACTGGGGCCGTGCGGCCGTGAGGGTCTAGACGGCGCGCTTCGCGTACTTGGCGAGGAACTGCACGACGTCGGGCGTCACCTTCCGGTACAGCCCGTCGTCGTGCCCGCCACCCTTGACCGCGCTCGCCTCGGGCCGTACCTCGCGGATGAACCGCCGGGTGCCCTCGATGAACCTGTCGCGGTCGCCGATCCACACGCCCAGCGCGGTCGGTCCGGTGGACTTCAGGTGGCGCAGCGGGTCGAGCGACGCCCACTCGCCCTCGTTCTTGAACGCACGCCGCTTGGCCATCTCGGGCCACGCCGTGATCAGGCCGGGGGAGATGACCGCGGCGGCCGCGATCGGGTCGCCGCGTTCGGCCCTGCGCCTCGCGTAGAGCAGCGAACCGAAGCCGCCCATCGACACGCCCGTCACCGCGAACGGTTCGCCGTAGCCACGTTCCTTGAGCCAGCGAGGGACCTCGTCGAGCAGCATCGCCATCGGGTCGTCGCCGGGGACGTTCTCGTGCCAGTAGTTGTTCCCGCCGTCGACCGCGACGAAGCCGAACGCCGGCACCGAGCCCTTCGCGACGGCGGCGGCCAGGACCTCGGTCAGGTTGCCCACGGGCGCGTGCCTGGCGTCGCCGTGCAGGCCGTGCAGGAGGATCGACATCGGCAGGCCGCGGGCGTTCGCGCCGGGCGGGAGGTAGAAGGCGAGGGTGACCTCGCGGTGGCGGGCGGCCGAGTACACGCGTTCGAACCGGATGGCCGGCTTCGCGGTGGACGTGGCCCGTACCTTGTCCGCCGTCGCGATCTGCCGTTCGACGGTCTCGGACGACGACACGTACGTCACGACGCCGGTGGCTGTCGCGACGACCACGCCGACCGCCGCAAGGAGGGTGCGGCGGCTGTACCTCGGTTCCCCCATGCTCACCTCATCGCGCGGGCACCGTTCCTCGTTTCCTTCTCAGAGGACGGAACGCGCGCGTAAGGAAGACAGTTCCTCACCCGAATAGCCCAGCCACGTCAGCACGGCGTCATTGTGCTCGCCGAGGGCGGGCACCGCACCCGGTGACCACTCGAAACCGGCCACCGGCGGCGGCAGCATCCGCGCCGTTCCGCCGGGAACCCGCACGTCAACCCATGTGTCGAGCTGCGGATGGGTGGGCAGGTCGGTGATCGGGCGGGTCAGTGCGGCAGGCACGTCGACGGCGTCCAAAGTGGTCAGCAACTCAGCTGCCGTGAGGCTCGAGAACGCCTCTTCGAGAAGCTTCTGCAGCTCCGCGCGGTGCTCCACCCGGGACGCCACTGTGGCGAACCTCTCCTGCGAAGCGAGCCCGATCAGGCCGCACAGCCGTTGCCACTGCCCGTCGTTCTGCACGGCCAGGTGCACGGCGCCGTCCGCGCAGGCCACCGGCCCGTACGGCGCGATGCTCGGGTGGTGCGCGCCCGAGCGCGGGGCCGCGCCGCCCGTGCCGGCGGCGTAGAGCATCGGCTGGTGCATCCACTCGGCCATCGCTTCGAAGAGTGACAACCGCAGCCGCACGCCTTCGCCCGTCCGGCCGCGTTGCAGCAACGCCGCCAGCACGGCGGCTTGGAGCTGGACGCCCGCCGCGATGTCCGCGACCGAGATGCCGGCGCGGGCCATCACGTCGCCCTCGCCGGTCAGCGACACCAGCCCGGCCTCGGACTGCACCAGCGCGTCGAACGCCTTGCGGTCCGCGTACGGGCCGTCCCAGCCGTAGCCGGACAGCTCACCGACGATCAACGCCGGCGGCAGCTCCAGCGCCAGCCGCTGCCACACCCGCGGCGACAGGTTGCACAGCAGCACGTCCGCCCGTGCCACGAGCCGGTCCAGCACCTCACGGCCGTCGGGGTGGTTGATGTCCAGCGACACCGACTCCTTGCCGGCGTTCGTCCACGCGAAGTACGACGACACCTCGCCGCACGACGAGTCGTAGTGGCGCGCGAAATCGCCGGTGCTGGGCCGTTCGACCTTGATGACCCGCGCGCCCAGATCGGCCAGCAGCCGCGTCGCGTACGGCACGGCGACGGCCTGCTCCAGGCTTACCACCACGACGCCGTCAAGCGGTCTCAACCACGCGCTCCCCACCGGTGTAGATGTTCATCGAGTCACCGCGCAGGAAGCCGACGAGCGTCATGCCCTGCTCCTCGGCCAGCTCGACCGCGAGCGACGACGGCGCCGACACCGCCGCCAGCACCGGGATCCCGGACATCGCGGCCTTCTGCACCAGCTCGAACGAGGCCCGCCCGGACACCATCAGCACCGCGCCGCGCAACGGCACCAGGTTCTGCAGCACCGCCCAGCCCAGCACCTTGTCGACGGCGTTGTGCCTGCCCACGTCCTCGCGCACGACCAGCAGCTCACCGTCGACGAACAGCCCGGCCGCGTGCAGCCCACCGGTGCTCTCGAAGACCTTCTGCCGTTCCCGCAGCGCGTCCGGGAAACCCGTCAGCGCCTCGGGCGTGATCCGCACCTCGTCCAGGGCGGGGGAGTAGCGGGTCTTGAGCTTCACCGCGTCCAGCGCGCCCTTGCCGCACACCCCGCACGACGACGTGGTGTAGAAGTTCCGCTCCACCCCGATGTCCGGCGGCGGCACGCCCTCGGCCAGCGCGATGTCCAGCACGTTGTAGGTGTTCAGCCCGTCCGGCCCGGTGCCCTCGCAGAACCGCGCGATCGAGATGTCCTCGGACGACCCGATCACGCCCTCGCTGAGCAGGAAGCCGTGTGCGAGCTCGACGTCGTGGCCGGGCGTGCGCATCGTGACCGCCAACGCCTTCCCGTTGACCCGCAGCTCGAGCGGCTCCTCGGCGGCGAGCGCGTCGATCTTGCGGCGCCGACCGCTCGGCGACACCTGTTCGACCGCTCGGCGCACCGTCACTCGGCCCATGTGCACATCTCCTTCGGACCGCTATGTTCCCCACCGACCAGGCTACGTGGGAGGGATTCCGGGGCATGGACGACGTCGTGATCGTGGGGGGCGGCCACAACGGGCTGGTGGCGGCCGCGTACCTCGCCAAGGCGGGGAAGTCGGTCAGGGTGCTGGAGAAGCTGCCGCACGTCGGCGGGGCGGCGGTGAGCGCCTCACCGTGGGAGGGCGTCGACGCCCGGCTCTCGCGCTTCTCGTACCTCGTCTCGCTGCTGCCCGACCGGATCGTGTCGGATCTGGGGCTGAAGCTCGCGTTGAAGTCTCGTTCGGCCTCGTCCTACACGCCGAACGGCAAGGGCGGGCTGCTGGTCGAGCGTTCGCCGGGCGAGGCGACCGTGAAGTCGTTCGAGGCCGTGTGCGGGTCGCTCGACGACTGGGAGCGGTGGCAGCGCTGGTACGCCGATCTGGAGCTGATGGCGCAGGTATTGGCGCCGACCCTGCTGGAACCGTTGGTGTCGCGGGAACATCTGCGCGTGCGTGTCGACGCGGTGGTGCGCGGCCGGTTGTGGGAGCAGGTCTTCGAACGGCCGATCGGCGCGACGCTGCAGGAGCTGTTCGACGACAACCTGGTGCGCGGCGTCGTCGCCACGGACGCGTTGATCGGCACGCACTCGTCGCTGCATTCGTTGCGCGCCAACAAGTGCTTCCTCTATCACGTGATCGGCAACGGGACCGGGGAGTGGAAGGTCCCGGTCGGCGGCATGGGCGGGGTCACCGCCGAGCTGGAACGGGTCGCGCGCGAGGCCGGTGCGCGGATCGTCACCGGCGCCGAGGTCACGTCCGTCGAGTCGGACGGCAGGACCGCCTCGGTGACGTACGGGGACGAGACGGCCGAGGCCCGGTTCGTGCTCTCGAACGTGGCCCCGTCGGTGCTGGGACGGTTGCAGGGCAGGGAGGTCCACGACGCTCCCGGGTGCCAGTTGAAGATCAACATGCTGCTGCGCAGGCTGCCCGAGCTCAAGTCCGGTGTCGACGCGCGGCTGGCGTTCGCCGGCACGTTCCACCTCGACGAGTCCTACGACCAGCTGGAGACCGCGTACCTGGAGAGTGCCGCCGGTCAGGTGCCGTCGGTGCTGCCGGGCGAGATGTACTGCCACTCGCTGACCGACCCGTCGATCCTGGGGCCGTCGCTGCGGGGTCACGAGACGTTGACGCTGTTCGGCCTGCACCTGCCGGCGTCGTTGTTCGAGGGCCGCAACACCGAGTTGCGCGACGAACTGGTGCGGCGCTACCTCGACCAGCTCAACGCCCACCTAGCGGAGCCGATCCAGGACTGCCTGGCCGTCGACGCGCAGGGCAACCCGTGCATCGAGGCGCGCACCCCGCTTGACCTGGAGGAGGAGCTCGGCTTGCCGGGCGGCAACATCTTCCACGGCGAGCTCGACTGGCCGTTCGCCGAGACCGGCGAGCAGGTCGGCAAGTGGGGCGTGGAGACCGACGTGGACAACGTTTTCGTCTGCGGTGCGGGCTCCCGGCGCGGCGGCGGAGTCAGCGGCATCGGCGGCCACAACGCCGCGCGGGCGGTCCTCGAAGCTGGCTAAGACATTTTTGATGACACTCCGCGTCATCTCTGGTTACAGTTGCCGACGTGGGGGACTTCTACGGGATCGCGGAGATCGCCGACGCCATGGGGCTCAGTCGGCAGTTGGTCGCTGTCTGGCGCAAACGGCGCTCGCACGGCATTCCCGAGCCGGACGCGGAACTCGCGTCCGGCCCGATCTGGCGGCGCGAGACGGTCGAGCCGTGGATCGAACGCACGCGCGGCCGTCTGGGGCTGGCGGGCACGCGGGAGTCCGCGAGCAGGAGCCTTCGGCTGCGCACCTGCCGCCGCGTGCTGCGGCTGGCGGCGTTGATGCTGGAGGAACCGCAACGGCCGCGCGTGCTCAACGAGGCCGCGGACCAGCTGCGCGACCTGATCCACGAGGTCGACCAGTCCGCGGACGACGTCGTCGGCGCGCTGCTGCGTGAGCTCATCGAACCCGTGCGCGACCCGAACGTGCCTGCGGAGTTGTTGCGGGTGCCGGTGATCGAGTCGCTGCCGCTGGTCACGGCCGTCGCGCGCAACTCGCCGGACTGGTGACCGCTACCTAAGGACCTGTATATCAAGGAACCTTGCTAAAGGTTCCTTGATACGCGTACCTTGGTGTCATGACCGAGGCTCCGATCACCGATCCCAAGACTCTCCGGGCGCTCTCGCACCCGTTTCGGTGGAAGCTGCTCCAGTTGCTCACCGAGGAGGGGCCACGCACCGCGACCCAGTGTTCCGAGGTGCTCGGTGAAAGCGTGGCGAGCTGCTCCTATCACCTGAACATGCTGGCCAAGTACGGCTTCGTGACCGAGGTCGAGGGGCCCGGCAGGCAGAAGCCGTGGAAGATCGTTCCCAAGCGCCAGTCGATCTCTTCGGAAGGTCTCGAGGGTGAGACGGCGATGGCGGCCGAGGCGGCGGCGATGGCCTACCTGGACCAGGAGTTCGAGCGCACGCGGACCCGTCTGCGGCAGCGTGAGCACCTGCCGCAGGAGTGGCGCGAGGCGGTCGGCACCGAGGGCACGGTCAAGTTCATCACCGCCCAGGAGGCCGTCGAGTACCTGGCGGAGTTGCGGGCCCTGCTGGACAAGTACGACGAGCGCCGGCTGGACCCCGCGCTGCGGCCGGAAGGTTCGCGGCCGGTCAGGTTGTTCCTGAGTCACACGGTCGCACCCGACTAAACCGATCGAGGGAGATTCGCCATGTTCTCGCACCATGATGCGTTTGCTATCGCGAAGTACCGGCAGCAGGAGTTCGAGGCCGACGCGGCCGCGCGCCGGCTCGTCAAGGAGTCCGACACCGTTGCGGCCAAACCCGAACGACGCCGGTTAAGACTCTTCGTCCGGGTCCGGCACGCGTAGTTCAGGCGACGGGTTCCAGCCGCACGATCACCGACTTCGAGGTCGGCGTACCCGAGATGTCCGCCTTGGAATCCAGTGGCACCAACGGGTTCGCCTCGGGGAAGTACGTCGCCACGCACCCGCGCGCGGTCGAGTAGGAGACGATCCGGAACGACTCGGCGCGGCGTTCGACGACGCCCGTCGGGTCGTCCTTCCACTCCGACACGATGTTCACCATCTGCCCGTCCTCGAACCCCAACGCCTTGACGTCGTCCGGGTTCACGAACACCACACGACGGCCGTCCTTCACGCCGCGGTAGCGGTCGTCCAGGCCGTAGATCGTGGTGTTGTACTGGTCGTGGCTGCGCAGCGTCTGCATCAGCAGCCGGCCCTCGGGGATCTCGATGACCGTCAGTTCGTTCGGTACGAAGTTCGCCTTGCCGGTCGCCGTCGCGAACTCCTGCGAGTCACGCGGCGGGTGCGGCAGCACGAAACCGTCGGGCTGACGCACGCGCGTGTTGTAGTCGGTGCAGCCCGGCACGACGCGGGAGATGTGTTCGCGGACGACGTCGTAGTCCTTCTCGAACTCCTCCCACGCGACGGGGTGCGAGGCGCCGAGGGTCTTGCGCGCGAGACGGCAGACGATCGAGATCTCGGACAGCAGGTGCTCCGACGCGGGCGTCAGCCGGCCACGTGAGCGGTGCACGACCGACATCGAGTCCTCGACCGTGACGAACTGCTCGCCCGAGTGCTGGACATCGCTCTCGGTGCGGCCCAGCGCGGGCAGGATCAGCGCGGTGCGGCCGTGGACGACGTGCGAGCGGTTGAGCTTCGTGGAGACGTGCACCGTCAGCGAGCACTGCTCCAGCGCCTTCTCGGTCACCAGGGTGTCCGGGGTGGCGCTGACGAAGTTGCCGCCCATCGCGATGAACACCTTGCCGCGGCCGTGGCGCATCGCGTTGATGGCGTCGACGGTGTCGAAACCGTGCTTGCGCGGCACGGAGATGCTGAACTCGCTCTCCAGTGCCTGCAGGAACTTCTCCGGCATCTTCTCGTAGATGCCCATCGTGCGGTCGCCCTGCACGTTCGAGTGGCCGCGCACCGGGCACAGGCCCGCACCCGGCTTGCCGATCATGCCGCGCAGGAACATGACGTTCGTGATCTCGCGGATCGTCGGCACGCTGTGCTTGTGCTGCGTGAGGCCCATGGCCCAGCACGCGATCGTGGCCTTCGAGTCGACGAACATGCCGGCCACGCGGGTGATCTGCTCGCGGGTCAGGCCGGTCGCGGTGAGCACGCCGTCCCAGTCGAGTTCGCGCACGCTCTCCGCGTACTCCTCGAAGCCGTGCGTCTTCGCCTCGATGAACGTCTTGTCGAGCTTGTCCCACTGCAGCAGCAGATGCCCGATGGCCTGGAACAGCGCCTGATCGCCGCCGACCCTGATCTGCACGAACTCGTCGGACAGCGCCGTGCCCCTGCCGACCAGCCCCGCGACATTCTGCGGGTTCTTGAACCGCATCAGGCCCGCTTCCGGCAGCGGGTTGATCGCGATGATCTTCGCGCCGTTCTTCTTCGCGTCCTCCAGCGCGCTGAGCATGCGCGGGTGGTTCGTGCCGGGGTTCTGGCCGATGACCACGATCAGGTCGGCGAGGTCGAAGTCCTTGATGGACACCGAACCCTTGCCGATGCCGATCGTCTCGTTGAGCGCCGAGCCGGACGACTCGTGGCACATGTTCGAGCAGTCCGGGAGGTTGTTGGTGCCGAACGAGCGGACCAGCAGCTGGTAGAGGAACGCGGCCTCGTTGCTGGTGCGGCCGGAGGTGTAGAAGATCGCCTCGTCCGGGGACGACAACGCTGTCAGCTCGTCGGCGATGAGCGTGAACGCGTCGTCCCAGCTGATCGGTGTGTAATGCGTCGCACCCGGCTTGAGCACCATCGGTTCGGTGAGCCGGCCCTGCTGGCCGAGCCAGTAGTCCGTCTTCGTCCGCAGGCTCTCGAGGGAGTGCTCGGCGAAGAACTCGGGCCCGATTCGTCGTTTGGTGGCTTCCTCCGCGACGGCCTTCGCGCCGTTCTCGCAGAACTCCGCCATCTTGCGGTGGCCCTGCGGTTCGGGCCACGCGCAACCAGGACAGTCGAAACCTTCACGCTGGTTGAGCAGTCGCAACGTCTTGACCGTGCGCCCGACACCCATCTGCTCGACCGCGCGGTCGAGCGACACGAGCACGCCGGGAATACCCGCTGCCCAGGTCTTGGGGGTGCTGACTTCGAGCGCGGACTCGTCGACGTCGTGCTGCGGGGGCTTGCTGCTCATACGTCCATTGTTCGCTGATCGACGTCGGCGCCGCCAGCGCCCCCGAAGAACGCGGCGGCGTCGCCCGTCACGGGCCCCAAGGGGTTGAACGGTCCGTGACGGTCAATTGTGATCGCCGTCACTGCGTCCCGGCACCTCTGAAAGAGTGATCAGTTGCACGTGTTCTCGGTCGGGACCTCTCCGCCGGCGGTGAAGTACTTCTTGTCGTCGTTCAGAGGGCTTCCCACCTGCTTGGGAGGCTCGATGAACTGCGGCCCGAGGAAGCCCTCCGCGAGCGCCTGACACGCGATCGAATACCGGTGGCCGCGTGCATCCGTCGGCCACAGCCCTTCCGGCGTGACCGTGTACGTGATCTTCTCGCGGACGGCGGCGATCATCTCCATCTGGTCGACGAGCTTCTTCGGGTCCGGCGGCTCGAACGCGTACGCGAACACGTAGTCCGCGGTCACGGTCTGGTGGCCGTCCTTCTCGCCGAGCGCCATCGTCCCGGACACCCTGATGCCGTTCGGGAGCAGCTTCGTGCCCGGCTTGAGCCGGGTGGTCCAGTTGTGCAGGTGGGCGGAGACCTGCTCGCGTGCCCCTGGCGCCAGCAGCGCGAGGTACCGGTCGGGCTTGAGTTCGCTGATCGTCGCCGGTTCCAGACGCGCCGCGATGAGCGCCTGCCGGACCTGCTCGAACGCCGGGTCGGTGGACGGGAGGACGATGCCCCGCTCGCCCTCGGACCACTGCTCCGCGTGCGTGCCGGCGAAGGGCTGTTCGACGTTGACGCCCGAATAGGGCAGGTTCAGGTTCGGCGCGTCCGGCGGCGAGACGTTGTCGAACGTCCCCGCCCGGTTCAGGCCGAACACCACCGCGCCGACGGTGACCAGCGCGATCACCGCGATGATCTTGCCGCGGTGCCTGCGCGCCCGCGCCTGCCGTCTTTGCCTGCGGACCTCCCGCTTGGCACGTCTGTTCGCGCCGCGGATCCAGGCGGAGTCCTGGAGGTCCGGGTGGTCCTCGATGCCGTAGTGCACGTTCCCCCCATGTGATCGGCGGACATCATTGATCACGGGGGTGAGCGACGCCGATGGCTTGGTCCAGATTGTCGCCGGGCCGTTATCAGGTATCTCGTTTCAAGTCGAGACCCCGGGCTCCGTAGACTTCTCGGCTGTGACTGAACTCGACACCGCAACCCAGCGTCCCGACCTCCCCGCCGCGTGGACTCCGGCGGAGGTAGAGGCGGAGCTGTACCAGCGGTGGGTCGACCGGCGGTACTTCGAGGCGGACGTCAAGAGCGACAAGCCGCCGTTCACGATCGTGCTGCCCCCGCCGAACGTCACCGGCAGCCTGCACATGGGCCACGCCATGAACCACAGCGTGATGGACGCGCTGTCGAGGCGCCGCCGCATGCAGGGCTACGAGGTGCTGTGGCTGCCGGGCATGGACCACGCCGGCATCGCGACGCAGAACGCCGTCGAGCGCGACCTCGCGAAGCAGGGCCTGTCGCGGCAGGACCTCGGGCGCGAGAAGTTCGTCGAGCGCGTCTGGGAGTGGAAAGAGGAGTACGGCGGCAAGATCCTCGACCAGATGAAGCGGCTCGGCGACGGCATCGACTGGTCGCGTGAGCGCTTCACCATGGACGAGGGGCTGTCGCGCGCCGTCCAGACGATCTTCAAGAAGATGTACGACGACGGCCTGATCTACCAGGCCGAGCGGATCATCAACTGGTGCCCGCGCTGCCAGACGGCGCTGTCGGACATCGAGGTCGACCACAGCGAGGACGAGGGCGAGCTCGTCTCGATCCGTTACGGCGACGGGGAGAACTCGATCGTCGTCGCGACCACGCGCGCCGAGACGATGCTGGGCGACACCGCGGTCGCCGTCCACCCGGACGACGAGCGCTACCGGCACCTCATCGGCACCGAGGTGGAACTGCCGCTGACCGGCCGCCGCATCCCGATCGTCGCCGACGCGCACGTCGACCCGAAGTTCGGCACGGGCGCCGTCAAGGTCACGCCCGCCCACGACCCGAACGACTTCGAGATCGGCCAGCGCCACGGCCTGCCGAACCTCACGGTCATGGACGGCCGCGCCACGATCACCGCGAACGGCCCGTTCCTCGGCCTCGACCGGTTCGAGGCGCGCCCGGCGATCGTCGCCGCGTTGCGCGCGGAGGGCCGGATCGTCGCGGAGAAGCGGCCGTACGTCCACTCCGTCGGGCACTGCTCGCGGTGCAACACGGTCGTCGAGCCGCGCCTGTCGCTGCAGTGGTGGGTCAAGGTCGAGACCATCGCCGAGGCCGCGTCCGCCGCCGTCCGCGACGGTCGCACCAAGATCCACCCGGCCGAGCTGAACAAGCGGTACTTCGACTGGACCGACAACCTGCACGACTGGTGCATCTCGCGTCAGCTGTGGTGGGGCCACCGGATCCCGGTCTTCTACGGCCCGAACGGCGAGGTCGTCTGCGTCGGACCGGACGACGAGGTGCCCACCGGTGAGGGCTGGCGTCAGGACGAGGACGTCCTCGACACGTGGTTCTCCTCGGGCCTGTGGCCGTTCTCGACCCTGGGCTGGCCGGAGTCCACTGAGGACCTCAAGAAGTTCTACCCGACCTCCGTTCTGTCGACCGGCTACGACATCCTGTTCTTCTGGGTCGTCCGGATGATGATGTTCGGCCTGTACGCGATGGACGAGGTCCAGCCGTTCGACCACGTCTTCCTGCACGGCCTGATCCGCGACCAGTACGGCAAGAAGATGTCGAAGTCCAAGGGCAACGGCATCGACCCGCTGGACTGGATGGAGCGCTACGGCGCGGACGCCACCCGGTTCACGCTGCTGCGCGGCACGAACCCCGGTTCGGACATGGCCGTCGCCGAGGAGTGGGCGGCCGGTTCCCGCAACTTCACCACGAAGCTGTGGAACGCCACCAGGTTCGCGCTGGCCAACGGTGCGACGGTCGCCCGTCCGCTGCCGGCCCGCGACGAGCTGACGGCGGCCGACCGCTGGATCCTCGACGAGCTCGACGCGCTGGTGTCCACTGTGGACTCCAATTTCGAGGCGTTCCAGTTCTCCCGCGCCTGTGAGGCGCTGTACAGCTTCACGTGGGACGAGTTCTGCGACTGGTACCTGGAGATCGCGAAGGTCCAGATCGCGGACGGCCGCGCCGAGGCCACGCAGTCGGTCCTGGGCCACGTCCTCGACGTCGTGCTGCGCCTGCTGCACCCGGCGATCCCGTTCATCACCGAGACGCTGTGGACGTCGCTGACCGGCGGCGAGTCGCTCGTCGTCGCCGACTGGCCGAAGGTCTCCGGCGCCGAGCGGGACGCGGACGCGGCGGCCGAGGTCGAGGGCCTGAAGAAGCTCGCGACCGAGATCCGCCGGTTCCGTTCCGAGCAGGGCCTCAAGCCGGGCCAGAAGGTCGCGGGCAAGGTCCGCGGCGCGTGCTGCGTCGGCCTGACCGACCAGGTCCCGTCGGTGCGCGCGCTGACGCGCCTGACGGAGCCGGGTGAGGAGTTCACCGTCTCCGCGACGCTGGAGGTCGGCCTGCCCAAGGGCGCGGTGAAGGTCGAGCTGGACCTGTCCGGCACGATCGACGTCGCGGCCGAGCGCAAGCGCCTCGCGAAGGACCTCGCGGCGGCGCAGAAGGAGCTCGAGGGCACGACGAAGAAGCTGGGCAACGAGGCGTTCCTCGCCAAGGCGCCCGCCGAGGTCAAGGCCAAGATCGAGGAACGCAAGGCCGTCGCCGAGTCCGAGATCGCCCGCATCAACGAGCGCCTGGCCGCGCTGTAATTTTTTATTTGGCTGGAGGCGTCAGACCGTGGAAACCAACCTCGACGAGTTCCTCGACGTCGAGAACGAGCTCAACCAGCGGTGGCCCGAGACCAAGCTCGAGCCGTCGCTGGACCGGATCTCCGCACTCGCCCATGTGCTGGGCGACCCGCAGACGTCGTACCCGGTCGTGCAGCTGACGGGCACGAACGGCAAGACGTCGACGTCGCGCATGATCGATGCGCTCTTCACGCGCATCGGCCTGCGCACCGGCCGGTTCACGAGCCCGCACCTGCAGCTCGCGACCGAGCGGATCAGCATCGACAACCAGCCGATCTCGCCTGAGCGCTACGTCGAGGTCTACCGCGAGATCGAGCCGTACGTCGCGATGGTGGACAGCCAGTCCGAGATCCGGATGAGCAAGTTCGAAGTGCTCACCGGCATGGCGTACGCGGCCTTCGCGGAAGCGCCGGCCGACGTCGCCGTGGTCGAGGTCGGCATGGGCGGCACGTGGGACGCGACGTCCATCGTGGACACCCGCGTCGCCGTGCTCACCCCGATCGGCGTGGACCACACCGAGTACCTGGGCAACCGGCCCGAGGACATCGCGGTGGAGAAGTCCGGCATCATCAAGCCGGGCGCCGTCGCGATCGTCGCGGAGCAGACGCCCGAGGTCATGAGGGTGATCCTGGAACGCGTCGCCGAGGTGGACGCGATGGTGGCCCGGTTCGGCAGCGAGTTCGGCGTCCTGTCCAGGGCCGTCGCCGTGGGTGGCCAGATGATCACGCTGCAGGGCCTGGGCGGCGTCTACGAGGACATCTTCCTGCCGCTGCACGGCGAACACCAGGCGAAGAACGCCGCACTGGCGCTGGCCGCCGTCGAGGCGTTCTTCGGTGCCGGCCCCGAGCGCAAGATCGACATCGAGATGGTCCGCGAGGGCTTCGCCTCGGTCGTCACGCCGGGCCGCCTGGAGCGAGTCCGTTCCGCGCCCAACGTCTTCGTCGACGCCGCGCACAACCCGCACGGCGCCGCGGCCCTGGCCAAGGCTCTGGAGTCGGAGTTCGGCTTCCGCAAGCTGGTGGCCGTCGTCTCTGTCATGTCCGACAAGGACGCCGAGGGCATCCTCGCCGCACTGGAGCCGGTGGTGCAGGAACTGGTGATCACCACCAACTCCTCCCCGCGCGCGATGGACCCGGACGTCCTCGCCGGCCTGGCCGTCCCGATCTTCGGCGAGGACCGCTTCGAGGTACGTCCCCGCCTCGTGGACGCCATCGAGGAAGCCATCCACCTCATCGAGGACGAACAGTCCGGCGGCGGCATCATCGTCACCGGCTCCGTCGTCACCGCGGGCGAGGCCCGCGCGCTGTTCGGAAAGGAGCCGGCATGACCACCCCGGCGCCTCTGAAGAAAGACCCGATGAAGGCGTTCCGGGGCATCATGGCCGGAACGCTGATCCTCGAGGTCATCGTCGTCGCCCTGGCCCTGCCCGTGATCGCCAAGCTGCACGGCGGCGTCACGTCCCTGGTGGGCTGGATCGCGTTCGGCTTCATCGCGGTTTTCATCGCGATGTGCGCCTTCGTCCGCAAGCCGTGGGCGATCGGCGCTGTCGTCGGTCTGCACGTGCTGCTGATCGCCACCTGGCTGCTGTTGCCGGCGATGGGCGTGATCGGCGTGATCTTCGGGCTCGTCTGGGCGTACCTGTTGTGGCTGCGCAAGGACCTGCTCAAGCGCATGGCCGAGGGCCGGCTCCCGGCGCAGCAGCAGCCAGAACAGCAGTCCTGACAGAGCGCATTTCCGCGCAACACCCTCGCTCGTCGCAATGCGACGGCGAGGGTTTGTCGTGTTCACCCGATCGTGCTTCGAAACCGAGACCGGCCCCGCGACCTGGCGCTATGCTGCTCGACGCACGAATCTTCGGGGGAGGGCACTGGGATGAGCGGGACCAAGGTCGATCTGGAGACACTGCGCGCCGCGATCAAGGAGTACGAATCCATCCGCGACGACCTGATGGTGGCCCATCAGAACGGCGAGCGGCTGACCACCGTTCAGGGTGCCGGCAAGGACGCGCCGAGCCAGGTCTACGCGAACTGGGCGCGCGCCGCCGGCGAGGCGCATCAGAAGTCGAACAAGCAGCTTCAGGACACCCTGACCACCAGGATCGAGAACCTGCAGGCCACGCTGCGTCAGTACGAGCAGACCGAGCAAGGCAACCGGGACAACCTCAAGTAGAAGGACTGAGCTGTTGCGCATCCGAACCATCGTCGCTGGTACCGCAGCAGTCGCGCTGCTCGCGGGCTGCGGCGACAGCGGTGGCACGACCGGTATGCCCACCACCGCCACCCAGTCGACCAGTGCCGACGACAGCGGCGGAGCTCCCAAGATCGAGAGCCCGCTGGACGTCAAGGCCTTCGAAGCCGCTCCGTGCAATACGGTCACCCCTGCTCAGGTAGAGGCGTTCGGACTGCCCGGCGTCACCGGACGGGTGAACAGCAACGAGCTCGGCGCGGCTTGCATCTGGCTGGGTGCCAGCACACCGGCGAAGATGGCTCCTGGGATCGCATTTCTCCCTGAAGGCACGAACCTCTCCACCATCCTTCCGAACAAGGCGAACATCTACGCGGCGTTCGAGTCTCAGCCGGCCATCCAGGGCTACCCCACCTACATCGCTCTCGTGTCGGATGCCCGTACCAACGGTGACTGCGCGTTGCTCGTCGGAGTGTCCGACGTGAAGGCCGTCACGTTCACCTTCCAGAGCAATCAAGGCAGCCCGAAGTTCGCCGACCCGTGTGCTGGGATCACCGAGTTCGCGAATCTCGCCATCACCACGATGAAGGCAGGTGCGAAATGACCAGGCCCGCGCCCAGCTGTTTCACGGAGGACAACACACGCGCCGAGGGCTTCTCGGGAGCACAGATCTACTCCCAGATGCATGGTGGCCCTGGTACCGCGTCGGCTGATGCCGCCGCCACCGCGGCCGCAGGACTGGGGCGCGACTACGCCGGCATCGAGGCGAGACTCAAGCGGGTCGGCGAGACGCTGGGCGAAGCGTGGGCCGGGTCGAGCGCGGACGCCGCTCAGGCAGCCGCCAACCCGATCAACCAGGCCATGGTCCAGATGCAGGACGCCCTGCGGCAGGCCGACCACTCCATCTCGAACCAGGTCTACCAGTTCAACCTGAACAAGAACCAGCTCAAGGACATGCCGGCGTCCAAGCCGGACACGAACTTCTGGGACGACGCGACCCCTTGGGACACGGACACCGAGGACAAGGTCAACGGCTACAACGCTGAAGAGGCCCACAACCGCAGCGTCTACAAGGAGTTCCAGAGCGCCAGCAACACCAACCGCGGTGAGCTGCCGAGGGAGTTCCCCGGCGTCACGACCGACAGCCTCGTGGTCGAGATCGCCGAGACCGGCGGCCACAACGGTGAAGAGAAGACGTCGAACAACACGACGACCACGCGGACGTCGAGCACCTCGAGCACTTCCTCGACCAGCACGCCGCAGAGCACTGTCGGCACCCCGTGGACCGTGCCGACCACCAACGGCGACCAGACCACCACCAGTTCGTCCGACACCACGAACACCAGCAACACCAACAACACCGGCAAGCCCGGGATCGACAACCTCATCGGCAAGCCCCCGGTCGGCAGCGTGATCGACCGGCCGAACAACACGGGCCTCCCGCCCATCGGCGTGCCCGTCCGCCCGAACACCGGCGGTCCTGGTGGCCCCGGCGGTCCGGGTGGTCCTGGTCGCGGCGGCACGAACGGTCCGGGCGGCACCGGTCGCGGTGGCCCCGGCGGCCCTGGTGCGGGTGGCAAGTTCGGTGGTGGTGCCGGTGGCGGTGCCGGAGGCAAGTTCGGTGGCGGTGGCCTCGGCGGAGTCGGTGGCGGCAGCGCAGCGGCCGGCAGCACGGCGGCCCAGCAGCCCGGCGGCAAGGCCGGGGTGTTCGGCGGCATGGGCGAGACCGGCCAGAACGCGGCCCGCGGCGGAGCGGCAGGCGCGGCCGGACGAGGCGGCGCGGCCGGCATGGGCGGCATGGGCGGTCAGGGGCGGAAGGGTCAGGGAGAGGACGACCTGGAGCACAAGTCCGCCGACTACCTCATCACCGAGGAGAACACGAACGAGATCATCGGCGACATGCCGATGGTCGCACCGCCGACGATCGGGGGCTGACGTGCTTCGGTCGTCGATCCAACTGTCCGACCTCGCCTTCGACGTCCTGTGGAAGCAGGAGAAGCTGGGGCAGTACCACCCCGCTCTCTCCGTCGAGTCGCCCGGTGAGACCGAGGACGAACGCGTGCTCATCGAGCGCGACGTCATCGGTGAGCTGCGGCGGGTCGGGCTCGACCACCCGGACGTCCGGGGCACGCTGCACCTGATCGCCAAGGCGGAGCACGACTACTCGGCCTGGATCGCGGTCACGCCGAACGAGACCAAGCCCGTGGTGGTCGCGGCGAACGCGCAGCACGGTGTGCTCGCCCTGCACGACAACGGGTTCGTGCAGCTGCACCCGATCCGGCCGGACAACGCGCCGGAGGTCCTCGCGATGCAGCTGCCGGACGTTCCGGCGGGCCGCGGCGCGTCGATCAACGTGCACGAGACCGAGATCAACCTGCACCAGCAGGGCAAGGCGTCGCCGTCGATCTCACTGCGCCAGCTGCTCGCCCAGCCCCGCAACGGCACGGCGAAGCTGTACGCGGCGAAGCGCGACGGCGAGGGCCGGCAGCGCGCCAAGACGTTCCTCACCACGATCGACTTCGAGGACGGCCGCTGGCTCGTGGTCAAGTACACCGACCAGAACCAGCAGACGTGGGTGCACGCCACCCCGGCGTCGCGCCAGATCATCACCGACTGGCTCAAGCGCCTCGCATAACGGATTTACCGCCGCATAACCGGACTGCACCAGCGTCGTGGCTGTGAGAAAGCCATTCGCCATCGCCGCCGCACTGGCCGCGACGCTGCTGTCCGTGGGTGTCGGCACCGCCAACGCCGAGACCGTCCCCGGTTGTGCCTCTGCCAAGCAGATCGGCAGCACGGGGTACGTGAAGTACCAGGGCGCGACCATCGCGTCGGTCAAGCAGTTCGCCGGGTGTGGCAAGAACTACGCCTACACCTGGGTCTGGGACTCCTACGCCAAGAGCCACTCCTACCGCGTCTCGAACTGGATCGCGGTGATCGACGGCAACGAGGAGTACCCCGGCGGCGACATCCGCAGCGGCACCAAGCAGGAGCTGTGGGGTGCCGGGGCGGCCACGCTCAGCAAGTGCACCCGCGCGGTCGCCAGCGTCACCGTGCCGGGCGGCAGCTACGTGTCGGGCTGGACCGACCTGCGCTGCTGAAGTTCACCTCGGGTTTCAGAACCGGCCAGAACCGGCGACTAGAAACCGCGCATGACCTTCGACCGTCGTACGTTGTTCAAGGCAGGCGCACTCGGTACGGCCGCGGCGCTGGTGCCCTCGGGCATCAGCCTCGCGAAGTCCGACCGTCCGATCCTCACCCACGGCGTGCAGTCCGGCGACGTCACCTGGGACGGCGGCATCGTGTGGACACGCGCCGACCGTCCCTCGCGGATGTTCGTCGAGGTGTCCAACGATCCGGGGTTCCGTCTCTCCCGCCGTCTCCGCGGCCCGTTGCTCACCCCCGAGACCGGCGGCACCGGGCAGGTCAGGGTGTCGAGCCTGCTGCCCGGCCGCCCCGCCTACTACCGCGTCACGGCCGAGGACCTGCACGGCCGCACCTGCAGCGCACCCGTCACGGGCAGCTTCGCCACCGCCCCGCTCGGCCGCGACGACGTGCGGTTCGTGTGGTCCGGTGACGTCGCGGGCCAGGGCTGGGGCATCAACCCCGACATCGGCGGCATGCCGATCTTCAGGGCGATGGCCGACCGCAGGCCCGACTTCTTCATCCACAGCGGCGACAGCGTCTACTCCGACGGCCCGATGCAGGCGAGCGTCACGCTCCCGGACGGCCGGATCTGGCGCAACGTCGTCACGCCGGAGAAGTCCAAAGTGGCCGAAACCCTCGACGAGTACCGCGGCCAGTTCGCGTACAACTTCCTCGACGACAACGTGAAGCGCTTCGCCTCCGAGGTCCCCGTCGTCGCGCAGTGGGATGATCATGAAGTTACGAACAACTGGTACCCCGGCGAGATCCTCGACAGCCCGCTCTACACCGAGAAGCGCGTGGACGTGTTGGCGCAGCGGGCTTTCCAGGCGTTCCACGAGTGGATGCCGATCGACCGGAAGCGTGCGGTGGACGGCCGCGTCTACCGGAAGTTCTCCTACGGCCGCAACGTCGAGATCTTCGTGCTCGACATGCGCACCTACAAGGACCGGAACACCTCGCCCAAGGACAAGCCCGGCGTGATCCTCGGCGCGCAGCAGGCGAAGTGGCTCGTCGACGGGCTCAGCCGCAGCACCGCCACGTGGAAGATCATCGCGGCGGACCTCCCGATCGGCCTCACCGTGCCGGACGGCGCCGACATCGAGGGCGTCGCGAACGGCCTGCCGGGCGCGCCCAACGGTCGCGAGCACGAGATCGCGTGGGTCCTGCGCGAGCTCAAGAAGCGCCGCGTCAAGAACACCGTGTGGCTCACGGCGGACGTCCACTACACCGCCGCGCACCACTACTCGCCCGACCGCGCGGCCGTGGGTGACTTCGACCCGTTCTGGGAGTTCGTGTCCGGTCCGCTGCACGCCGGTGCGTTCGGCCCGAACACGCTCGATCCGACGTTCGGTCCGCAGGCCGTGTTCGTGCACGCGCCGCCCGCCGCCAACACCTCGCCGCTGGACGGGTTCCAGCACTTCGGCGAGGTCAAGGCGTCGCGGCACGAGCTGACGGTGTGGCTGCGTGACGCGACCGGCACCTCCCTCTGGTCCAAAACGCTCAGGGCCGCCTGACGGGGGTCGTAGGGTCGGTGGGTGCCCATCTCGTTCGACACCACCGGTTTCCGTCAGCTCGACCAGAACACCTGGCAGCACCCCAGCGGTGACCAGGCCGAACTGGCCTACTACGGCCTGGTCCCCGATCTGCCCGCCGGGCTGGACGACCTGCCGAGACTCAGGCACGACCTCGCCCTGATCCACGGCGAGACCGGTTGCCTGATCGAGGCCCACGTCGTCCAGCTCGGAGGGGCGCCGGCGCTGCTGCGGATCATCAAGCTGCCGCTGCCGAACCAGCCGAACGGACAGGTGTTCGTCGGCTCCTTCACCATCCCCAAGGAGAACTGCAGCGCCGTGCTGCAGCTGGGCGCGGTGGAACGCGGCATGACGGGCGTGCGGGAGGCGATTCTCGCGGACGAG
Source organism: Lentzea albidocapillata (assembly GCF_000719115.1). Classification (GTDB taxonomy): domain Bacteria; phylum Actinomycetota; class Actinomycetes; order Mycobacteriales; family Pseudonocardiaceae; genus Lentzea; species Lentzea albidocapillata. Next base: position 107,919 of record NZ_JOEA01000016.1, read on the forward strand.
CTCGGATTCCAGAACTGGGTGAAACCGCATCCGTACGCGCCCGAACTGGAAGGCGTGCTGCCGTTCCACGCGGGTGACGATCCCCGCCACGACGCGAGGTTCCCTGACCACCCGTTGACGCGTGTGCGCGCGTGGGCACATCACGTGGTCCGCACGGCACGGGTGGATCCGGGGTTCGCCTCGCTGCCGCCGTTCCGGGTGCAGGCGCCCCCACCGCCGGTCACGCCTGGTCAGAGCCTCATCACGGCGCTGCCGAGCCTGCCGGTCAAGGACTTCATCGGCCTGCAGATCGGCGAGCAGACGACGTACTGGCGGACCGCAGACCCGAAGCTCAGGGAGATGCTCGGCCGCGGGCTCATGGGCCGGTCGCCGCTCGCCGAGACCCGGTTCCGCGACATGCTGCTCATCGACATCGAGACCGGCGAAGCGATGATCCCCGACCGCTTCACCACCAACGGCCAGATGACCGCGCACGGCACGCGCTTGCAGCAGGTCACGCTGCCCGAGGCCGACGCGGCGCTCTCCGACGACGACGTCATGGACGCCTACAAGTGGGCCGGCCGGATGGCGGGGGCGGCGGCGGAACGCGGCGAGTTCCTGTCCCTGGAACCGATCGAGAACCAGGGCGAACAGGTTGATCCGCACATCCTCCTGGCCGTGCAGCCGCACGAGGGCCAGCCGATGGTCATCGCCCAGTTCTCGCCGCCGCCGACCGAGGGGCCGTTGGCCGGCTCGCCGAGCCGCAGCGCACCCGCGACGCCGGAGTCGGTCGAGGGCATCGGCGTGATCGCCGGGCTCGCGGTCAACGAGTGGCGCTCACATCCCCTGCGGATGGCGATCACCTATCGGCGTCCGGCAGGCTGATTGCAAACATTTGCAGTACCCGACGTATTGTTTCCCGCTGTTTGTCGTGGTTTCGTGCAGCAACCCTGCAAGAGTTTGCGACAAGGAGGTCGCGATGCGTCGGGTCGTCGCCGCGCTCGCTGCACTGGTTCTACTTCCGCTGACACCCGTCCAGGCCGTTGCCGCTCCACCGCAACGCCTGGCCGTGGGGGAGGTGGTGGACATAGCGCCCGGTGTGCGCGACGGGGATTCGAGACTCGCGTTACCGCCCAAGCGAGACGACCTCCGGGGCGAACGCTTCTACTTCGTGATGCCCGACCGGTTCGCCAACGGGGACCCAGGCAACGACCGGGGCCGTTCGAAGGCCGCCGAGAACGGCTTCGACCCCGCTGACAAGGGCTTCTACCACGGTGGCGACCTCAAGGGTCTGCACCGGAAGCTCGACTACCTCGACGGCATGGGCATCACGGCGATCTGGATGACGCCGATGTTCCTGAATCGCTGGGTGCAGGGCGACTCCGCCGGCTACCACGGCTACTGGACCCTCGACTTCACCAAGCTGGACCCGCACTTCGGCACCACGCAGGAGATGCGCGACCTGATCCGCGACGCGCACCGGCGTGGCATCAAGGTCTTCTTCGACATCGTCGCGAACCACACCGCCGACGTGATCAAGTACGCGGAGAACAAGACCCAGTACGTGAGCACGGGTGCGCAGCCGTACCTGGACGCTTCGGGCAAGCCGTTCGACCTCGCGGACTATGCGGGCCGCAAGGACTTCCCGAAGCTCGACGCTCAGAAGTCCTTCCCGTACACCCCGGTCAAGGACGGTCCGGCGAAGTACCCGTTGTGGCTCAATGACTCCACGCTCTATCACAACCGCGGCGACTCGACGTTCTCCGGAGAGTCGAGCGAGCAGGGCGACTTCTCCGGCCTCGACGACCTGATGACCGAGCACCCGCGCGTGGTCAACGGCATGAAGGACATCTTCACCAGCTGGATCGACACGCTCGACATCGACGGCTACCGCGTCGACACCGTCAAGCACGTCAACCTGGAGTTCTGGCAGGCTCTCGCGCCGCACGTGAAGCAGTACGCGAACCGCAAGGGCAAGAAGGACTTCTTCGTGTTCGGCGAGGTCTTCGACTCCTCGCCCGAGAACACCTCGAAGTACACGACCGACGGCAGGATGCAGGCGACGCTGGACTTCCCGTTCCAGAGCAGTGCGCTGACCTTCCTGTCCGGCAAGGGTTCCCAGCGGCTCGGCGAGGTGCTGCTCGACGACGACCGCTACACCGACGCCGACTCCAACGCGTCCTCGCTGCCCACGTTCCTCGGCAACCACGACATGGGCCGGATCGCGTGGATGATCCGCAACGACCGCCCCGGCATCTCGGACGCCGAACTGCTGGAGCGGCTCAAGCTCGGCAACCAGTTGATGTACCTGTGGCGCGGCAACCCGGTCGTCTACTACGGCGACGAGCAGGGCTTCGCGGGCACGGGCGGCGACAAGCTGGCACGCCAGGACATGTTCGCCTCGAAGACGCCGGAGTACATGGCGGAGAAGCTGGTCGGCAGCGACCGCACCGGCGCCCAGGACAACTTCAACCCCGCGCACCCGCTGTACCGGCAGCTCAAGGCACTGGCCGAGCAGGTCGACCGCGATCCCGTGTGGCGTGACGGCAACCAGGTGCTCCGGTACGCCGACGGTGACGTGTTCGCGTTCAGCCGCATCCTCGGCCGCGAGCACCTCGTTGTCGCCAACGCGGGCACCTCGCCGGCGACCGTGACCGTGCCGGTGTCCTCGTCCGGCTTCGAGAACGCGCAGGTCCAGAACGGTCGCGTCACGGTGACCGTGCCCGCGCTGTCCTCGTTGGTGCTCAAGGGAACCAGCGACGTCGTGAAGTCCAAGCCGGCGCCCGTCCTGGTCGCCCCGGCGGCCGGAACCGTGCTGGACGAGCGCGTCGAGCTCAGGGCCGACGGCATCAGCGCGCCCAACGCGGCGGCCACGTTCGCCGCCCGTGTCGAGGGCACCCGCGACTGGACCGTGCTCGGCACCGACGACGCGGCTCCGTACCGGGTTTTCGCCGACGTGTCGGCACTTCCGGGCGCGGCCGTCGGCAAGCGCGTCGAACTGCGGGTGGTGGCGAAGTCCGGTGAGATCGGCGCGGACGGTGCGTTCGTGTCGCTCGTGGCCGCGCCGCCGCTCCCGGACCCCGGCACGAAGAACCCGGACTGGCTGGTCGTGCACTACGCACGGGACAACTACGACGGCTGGGGCCTGCATGCCTGGGGCGACGTCGAGACGCCGACCGAGTGGAACGCGCCGCTGCCGTTCGCGGGGGAGGACGCCTACGGGCGCTTCGCCTGGGTCAAGCTGAAGCCGGGCGCCAAGTCGGTCGGTCTCATCGCGCACAAGGGCGACGAGAAGGACACCTCGGTCGACCGGTTCGTCGACCCGAGCGTGACGCCCGAAATCTGGCTGAAGCAGGGCGACCCGGCCGTGCACGCGTCCGAGCAGGCGGCCACGGGCAAGGCGGTCGTGCACTACGTCGGCGACGCCACCGGAGCCGTTGTGCGCGTCGCCGGACGAGGTGACGTGCCGTTCACCAACGGCGTCGCGGAACTCCCGCCCACCACTGACTTCTCCGTCGTGCGCGGCACGACGGTGGAGGCTTCGGGCAAGTTCGCGAGCGGCCACGCGTGGGTCGCCGGCGGCAAGGTGCACGCCACGAAGGCGGCGGCCGAGAACCGGGCAGTGATCCACTACAACCGCCCGGACGGCGACTACGCGGCATTGAATGCCGCCTCAGCTGAGGAACGTACTTCGGCGGGCTGGACGATGTACCACTGGACGGGTTCCGCGGAGCCGTCACCGGGCTGGAACCAGTCCCAGGTGCCGGACGGGCGTGACCAGTTCGGCGTCTACTGGTCGGTGCCGCTCGCCGCCGGTGCCGCGGGGCTGAGCTACATCATCCACCGCGGCGACACCAAGGATCCCGGACCCGACCAGTTCCTCGACCTGGGGCAGAAGGGCAACGAGGTGTGGCAGTTGCAGGGCAACGAGACCTACCTGCTGCCGCCCAACGCCGGTCCGGCCGCCGATGACGACCTGACCAAGGCCAAGGCGATCTGGATCTCGAAGGACAAGGTCGTCTGGGACGTTCCGTCCGTGCAGTCCGACGGCTACCGCCTCGAATACGGCGCACGGGTGCTGCGGTTGTCCCCCACGACCGAGGAGGTGCCGGCGCAGTTCCCGCATCTCAAGGGCAAGCCGGTGTTCGCCGTGCGCGGGTTCGTCGACGAGGCGTTGCGGGACAAGCTTTCCGCCGTGCACGTTGATGCGGGCGGTGCGATCCGGCACCGCACGAGCGTGCAGATCGCGGGCGTGCTCGACGACCGTTATGCCGCTGCCGCAACGAAACTGACGTTCGGACCGACGTTCGACCACGGCCGCGCGTCGATCAGGTTGTGGGCGCCTACCGCTCGGAACGTGAAGCTGCGCCTGTTCGACCGGCCGTCCGGAGAGCCTTCGAGGACCGTCCAGCTCAAGCGCGACGACGCGTCCGGATCGTGGTCCGGCACGGGCAACTGGAAGGACAAGTACTACCAGTTCGAGGTCACCGACTGGCAGCGCACGGTCGTCGTCACCGACCCGTACTCCGTCGCGTTGTCGGTGAACTCGACGCACTCGCAGTTCGCTGACCTGACGGACAGCCGCTCGATGCCGCAGGGCTGGTCCCGCGATGTCGCTCGCGGTATCGGCGGTGCGATCACCGAACTGCACGTGCGGGACTTCTCGATCAACGACCAGTCCGTCCCGGCGGCGGATCGCGGTACGTACAAGGCGTTCACGCACCGCGACTCGACGGGCATGAAGCACCTGAAGACGCTGGCCGCGGCGGGCATGGACACCGTGCACCTGCTGCCGACGTTCGACATCGCGACGATTCCCGAGAAGCGCTCCGACCAGGCCACCCCGGCCTGCGACCTGCCAACGCTCCCCGCGGACTCCGAGCAGCAGCAGGCCTGCGTCGGTGCCGTCGCGGCGAAGGACGGCTTCAACTGGGGCTACGACCCGTTCCACTACGACGTGCCCGAAGGCTCGTACGCCACGGCGGACGCGCAGAACGGCCAGGCGCGCTCGAAGCAGTACCGCGAGATGGTGAAGTCGTTGCACGACAACGGCAACCGCGTGGTGGTGGATGTCGTCTACAACCACACGGCCGCGTTCGGCGACGCACCGACGTCCGTGCTGGACAAGGTCGTGCCCGGCTACTACCAGCGGCTCAACCTCGACGGCTCGGTGGCGAACTCCACGTGCTGCGCGAACACCGCTACCGAGAACGCCATGATGGGCAAGCTCGTCGTGGACTCCGTGGTGCGGTGGGCGCGCAACTACAAGGTCGACGGGTTCCGGTTCGACCTGATGGGCCACCACCCGAAGGCGAACATCCTCGCGGTGCGGGCGGCACTGGACGCGCTGACCGTCGAACGTGACGGCGTGGACGGGCGCAGGATCGGCGTCTACGGCGAGGGCTGGGACTTCGGCGAGGTCGCCGGCAACGCCCGGTTCGAGCAGGCCACCCAGGCGAACATGGCCGGGACGGGCATCGGCACGTTCAGCGACCGGCTGCGCGACGCCGTGCGCGGCGGCGGTCCGTTCGACGACGACCCGCGCGTACAGGGCATCGGCTCGGGGCTGGCGGGCGGCGTGAACTCCTCGCCTGCCAACGGGAACGTGGCCGAGCGGCTGGAGAACTACAGCGACCTGGTGAAGCTGGGCATGGCCGGCAACATGGCCTCGTACCGGTTCCAGTCGACGGCCGGGCCGGTGGTGTCGGGCCGGGACGTGCAGTACAACGGCTCGCCCGCCGGGTACACCGGGCAGCCGCTGGAGGCGATCACGTACGTCGACGCGCACGACAACGAGACGTTGTTCGACGCGTTGGCCTACAAGCTCAAGCCCGAGACCTCGATGGCTGATCGCGTGAAGATGCAGACGGTCTCGCTGGCACCGGCGTTGCTCGGGCAGGGGCGGCCGTTCATGCACGCGGGCACCGAGTTCCTGCGCTCGAAATCGTTGGACCGCAACAGCTACGACTCAGGGGACTGGTTCAACCCGTACGACCCGTCGTTGCGCGACAACGGTTTCGGCCGGGGACTGCCGCCGAAGGCCGACAACGAGTCGAAGTGGCCGTACGCGAAGCCGTTGCTGGGCATGGCGAAGCCTTCGTCCGCGGACATGAAGGCCTCGCTCGACGCCACGCTCGAGCTGCTGCGGATCCGTCAGTCGTCGCCGTTGTTCTCGCTGGGGTCGGCCGATCTGGTTCAGCAGAAGGTCTCCTTCCCGGCCGCGGAGTCCGGCGTGATCGTCATGCACGTCGACGACACGGCGGGGCCGGACGTGGACCGGGCCCGCCGGGGAGTGCTGGTGGTGATCAACCCTTACGAGACGGACCGTCCCGTCTCGTTGCCCGGTGGCGACTGGAAGCCGCTGACCAGCGAGAAGAGGGTGGGAGCCGCACGCTCGGTCGTGGTGCTGGAGCGATAGTCCCGCTGAGAAATAGTTTCGTTCCGGATTAGTTTGGTACCGTCGTACCCATGGGCACGACGGGGTGTACTGACCTGATGATGCTGCTGCATCGGACGGGGCACGCGCTGGAGACGGAGCTGACGGCGAGGCTCGCGGAGATCGGACTGACTCCGCGAGCCCGCTGCGTGCTGTCCAGCGCGCTGGACGCGGAGCTCACGCAGACCGAGATCGCCGACATGGTCAGCATCGACAAGACGACCATGGTCGTGACGATGGACGCGCTCGAGTCCGCCGGTTACGCCGAGCGCAAGCCGTCACCGACCGATCGCCGCGCCCGCGTGGTGGTCGTGACCGAGCAGGGCCGCGCGATCGTGGCGAAGGCCGACGACGTGTACAGGGACGTGGTCGGCAGCGTGCTCGGCTCGTTGCCCGATGACGAGCGTGCGGGCCTGGTCAACGGCCTGACGAGACTGGTCGAGGGCCGTCTGGGCACTCCCGTGGCGTGCGAGAAGCCGCCGCGCAAACGTGCGCTGCGTCATGCCGTTGGGTAGAAGATAGTCCCGTACAAAACTATCTGTTACGGTTCCTCTTATGACTTCAGGGGGATTGAGGACCGACTCGCGCTGGCTGGCGCTGATAGTGCTGTGCGCAGGCATGTTGATGATCGTGCTGGACCAGACGATCGTGAACGTCGCGCTGCCCGCGATCGCGGAAGACCTCAAGTTCGGCCAGGCGGGACTCGCCTGGGTCGTCAACGCGTACCTGATCGCCTACGGCGGTCTGCTCCTGCTCGCGGGTCGGCTGGGCGACCTGATCGGGCACAAGAAGGTGTTCCTGATCGGCCTGGGCGTCTTCACGGTGGCGTCGCTGCTGTGCGGGCTCTCGTTCAGCGCCGAGATGCTGATCATTTCGAGGTTCGTGCAGGGAGCGGGCGGTGCGCTCGCCACGTCCGTGACGCTGGGCATGGTCGTGACGATGTTCCCCGAGCCCAACGAGCAGAGGCGCGCCATCGGCGTGTTCAGCTTCGTCGCGGCGGCGGGCGCGTCCCTGGGCCTGTTGCTCGGCGGCGTGCTGACCGACGCCATGTCGTGGCACTGGATCTTCTTCGTGAACATCCCGATCGGGATCGTGGCCGCGGTGGCCGCCGTGCGCCTGGTACCCGACTCCGTCGGCCTCGGCCTGCGGGAAGGCGCCGACGTCCTTGGCGCGCTGCTGATCGTGGCCGCGGTGATGCTCGGCGTCTACACGATCGTCAAGGCCGAGCACTACGGTTTCGGCTCCGCGCACACGCTGGGACTGGGGGCCGTCGCGCTGGCGTTGCTGGTGGGATTCGTGCAGCGCCAACGAACCGCCGCGAAGCCGTTGCTGCCGTTGCGGGTGTTCAAGTCCCGCAACGTGACCGGCGCGAACCTGGTGCAGATCTCCATGGTCGCCGGCATGTTCGGCCTGTTCTTCCTCGGCACCCTGTACATGCAGCTCGTGCTGCAGTACACGCCGTTGCAGATCGGCTTGGCGTTCATGCCCGTCGCCGGCGCGATCGCGGTGTTCTCGGTGTCGCTGTCAGCACGCCTGAACATCCGTTTCGGCGAACGCAACATGCTGATCGTGGGCCTGCTGTTCATGCTCGTCGGCATGGTGGTGTTCACGCAGGTGCCGGTCGACGGCTCGTACGTCGCGCACATCCTGCCCGCCGTGGCACCGCTGGGCATCGGCCTGGGGCTGTCGTTCCCGGCCCTGATGACGCTGGCGATGTCCGGCGCCGCACACGACGAGGCGGGCCTCGCGTCCGGTCTCGTGAACACGACCGCGCAGGTGGGCGGCGCCCTGGGCCTGGCGGTGCTGGCCACGACCTCGACCACCTACACCTCGTCGCTGCTGGCCTCGGGCGTCGGCCGCCTGGAAGCGCTGACCTCGGGCTTCCACCTGGCGTTCTGGATCTCGTCGGCGCTCGTGGCGGTGGCGCTCGGACTGGCGGTGTTCGTGCTGCGGCAGGTCTCCGTCGACCGCGAGGCCCAGCCGGTGCTGGTGCACTAGCGATCGGCGCAGAAGTCTGACGTATCCCGGGTCACAGCCCTCCCGACGTGCGCGGCTACCCTGTTCGCACATCCCGTACCTGTTTTCGAGGAGTCACACCGTCGTGTCCGAGCGCACCCTGGTTCTCGTTAAGCCCGATGGCGTTGCCCGTGGTCTCGTTGGCGAGGTGATCGCCCGCATCGAGCGCAAGGGCCTCAAGCTCGCCGCTCTGGAGCTGCGCACCGCCGACCGCGCCACCGCCGAGCAGCACTATGCGGAGCACGACGGCAAGTCGTTCTACGCCGACCTCGTCGACTTCATCACCGGTGGGCCGCTGGTCGCTCTCGTGGTTGAGGGTGTCCGCGCTGTGCCCGCGTTCCGTCAGCTTGCCGGTGGGACCGACCCCATCGAGAAGGCCACGCCTGGCACGATTCGCGGGGACTTCGGGACCGAGGTCCAGTTCAACCTGGTGCACGGGTCTGACTCTGTCGAGTCGGCTGAGCGCGAGATCAAGATCTGGTTCCCGAACCTCTGAGGTTTGGTTGCGATGGTGGGGTGGCTTCGTGACGAAGCCACCCCACCGGCCTGTTCGGGGTCAGGTCCTTCGGGGGCTGCTGCCCTTGCCGCCTGGTGCCGCGCCGTTGAGGGTGGTGCCCTCCGGGTAGCCGAGCGGCAGGTACATCCACACGTCGTCCCACCGTTCGCCGCCCACCGCGATCGCGTTCGGCATCCGCCCGCACTCGCGGAACCCGAGGCTCTCGTACAGCTCGATTGCGCCGTGGTTGTTGCCTCGTACGCCAAGCATGACGATTTCGATGCCCCGTTCGCGGGCGTTCGTGACCAGGCCCTCCATCACCCGCTTGCCCAGGCCGAGGCCGCGGGCCGAGGGGTGGGCCATGATCTGCTGGACTTCGGCGCGGTGCTGGAAGACGGCGGTCGAGCCGCGGCGCCAGAGGCCCACTGCGCGCACCACGCCGTCCACCGTGGCCGCGGTGAAGGCGGCGTCGCCGTCGCGGACCTGTTTGAGAACGGTGTCCAGCCAGGTTGAGATGCGGTCGTAGGCCGGGGGTTCGTGGTAGCCGACGGCGCCGCCTGCCGCGACCACGTCGTGCACGACTGTGTGGATCTCGGCGCGGAGGTCGTCGTCGGCTTCCGAGAGCCAGAGCAGTTCGGTCGTGGGCATGGGGCGATCGTAATTGCGTCGAAAATTGTCAGACCTGTTCGTTAACGTCGGGCGGGTGGACAACCTTGTTGAAGCCAAGGCTCTGACCAAGCACTTCGGGTCGTTCGAGGCCGTGCGCGGCATCGACGTCGAGGTGCGGCGGGGGGAGGCGTTCGGGTTTCTCGGGCCCAACGGGGCCGGGAAGTCGTCGACCATGCGGATGATCTCGTGCGTGTCGGGGCGGACCGGTGGCGAGCTGAAGGTGCTCGGCATGGATCCGGGAACCGAGGGGCCCAAGATCCGGGCCCGGCTCGGAGTGGTGCCGCAGCTCGACAACCTGGACACCGAGCTGACGGTCCGGCAGAACCTGCAGATCTACGGGCGGTACTTCGGGATGTCCCGGCAGAAGTGTCGTGAGAAGGCCGAGGAGTTGCTGGAGTTCGCGCAACTCGCCGAGCGGGCGGACCACGAGGTCGAGCCGCTCAGCGGTGGCATGAAGCGGCGGCTCACGATCGCCAGGTCCCTCGTGAACGACCCGGAGTTGCTCCTGCTCGACGAGCCGACCACCGGGTTGGACCCGCAGGCGCGGCATCTGTTGTGGGACAGGCTGTTCCGGCTGAAACAGGATGGTGTCACGCTCATCATCACCACCCACTACATGGACGAGGCCGAGCAGCTGTGCGATCGGCTCGTGGTGATGGACGGCGGGCGGATCGCGGCCGAGGGGTCGCCCAGTGAGCTGATCAACCGGTACTCCACCAAGGAGGTCCTGGAGCTGCGGTTCCAGCCCGGCGCGCAGAAGCCCGACCTGGAGCGGTTCGCCGACCGGGTGGAGGTGTTGCCGGACCGGTTGCTGCTCTACACGCAGGACGGGGAGGCGACCCTCCAGAGAGTCCACGAGCACGGGGTTCAGCCGGTGCAGAGCCTGGTGCGGCGCAGTTCGCTGGAGGACGTGTTCCTGCGGCTCACCGGCCGGACGTTGGTGGACTGATGCAGACGCTGAGGGCTTCCTGGTTCGGCTTCGAGAAGTACTGGACGTGGTACCGGCGCAACTGGCGGGCCACGGCGGTGTCGAGTTTCTTGACGCCGGTGTTGTTCCTGGTCGCGCTCGGGCTGGGGTTCGGGTCGCAGGTGCAGTCGACGGCGTTGATCGGCGGCGTGTCGTACCTGGAGTACCTCGCACCCGCGTTGGTCGTGGTCACGGCTATCCAAGGGGCCACGTTCGACTCGACGTACCCGATCATGTCGCAGTTCATGTGGCAGAAGTCGTTCGTCGCGATGGCCGCCACGCCGATCACGCCGGCGCAGGTGCTCTACGGGCAGACGCTGTGGATCGGCTCGCAGTTGTTCGCGCGGTGCACGGTGTTCGTGGCGATCGCGGTCGTTCTCGGCGCCGCTGCCGGGCCCGGCATCCTGTTGTCCATCGTGTTCGGGACGCTGGCGGGTCTCGCGTTCAGCGCGCCGTTGGTCGCTTACAGCGCGACGGTGGACAAGCCGGACAGCTTCACCACCATCTTCCGGTTCATGTTGATGCCGATGACGCTGTTCACCGGGGCGTTCTTCCCGGTCAGCCAGCTGCCGGACTGGTTGCTGCCGGTGGTGTGGCTGACGCCCGCGTGGCACGGCATCGAGCTCGCGCGAGGCGCGACGTTCGGCACGATCGACCTCTTACCGGCGTTGGGCCACCTCGTGTACCTCGTGGCACTGGCGGCCGCGGGCATCGCGCTCGGCGTGAAGTTCTTCCACCGGAGGCTGGCGGTATGACGCAGACCCTCGATCGCGAGAAGGCAGTGCCCGCCAGCGTGGGGCTGCTGTGGCGCGTGATTCCGCCGGGGTTGTACGGCGGCAGGGCCAGCATGCTCGTCGAACGCGCTGCGCTCGTGAACCGGCGCGCGTGGTTCGTGCTGGTCGGCGGGGCCTTCGAGCCACTGCTGTTCCTGTGGTCGCTCGGGCTCGGGTTCGGGCAGATGGTGTCGGCGGTGGCCGGGCCGGACGGGCGGCCGATCAGCTACGCGGCGTTCGTGGCGCCCGCGCTGCTGGCGGCGAGCGCGATGAACGGGGCCGTGTACGACGCGACGTTCAACGTGTTCTTCAAGTTCAAGTACGTGAAGCTGTACGACGCGATGCTCACGACGCCGATGGGGCCGCTGGACATCGCGATCGGCGAGATCGCCTGGGCGCTGCTCAGAGGCGGGCTGTACTCGGCCGGGTTCCTCGCGGTCATGCTCGGGATGGGGCTGATCTTCTCGCCCTGGGCGTTGCTCGCGTTGCCGGCGGCGCTGCTGGTGGCGTTCGCGTTCGCCGCTGTGGGGATGGCGGCGACGACGTTCATGAGGTCGTGGCAGGACTTTGATCTCGTGCAGCTCGCGGTGCTGCCGCTGTTCCTGTTCTCGACGACGTTCTACCCGCTGTCGGTCTACCCGGGCTGGCTGCAGACGGTGGTGACGTGGACGCCGCTCTACCACGCCATCGAGCTGATGCGGGGCCTCACGCTGGGCGTTGTCGGCTGGGGCATGCTCGGCCACGTCGCGTACTTCGCGGTCCTCGCGGCCGTGGGAACGGTGGTGGCGGCACGGCGATTGGGGAAGCTGTTGCTGGACTGAACCCGCGATTCGGCTCGCGCCTGCGGAGGCCGTTACTCTGGTCGTGTGAGTGCCGAGTCTGTTTTCCCCAGGTTGGAGCCCCTGCTGCCGCGGATCTCCAAGCCGGTGCAGTACGTCGGCGGCGAGCTCAACGCGACCGTCAAGGACTGGGACGAGGCGTCCGTGCGCTGGGCGTTGATGTATCCCGACGCGTACGAGGTCGGCCTGCCCAACCAGGGCGTCATGATCCTCTACGAGATCCTCAACGAGCTGCCGGACGTGCTCGCCGAGCGCACCTACGCCGTGTGGCCGGACCTCGAGGCGCTCATGCGTGAGCACGACGTCCCGCAGTTCACGGTCGACGGGCACCGGCCGGTGAAGGCGTTCGACCTGATGGGCATCAGCTTCGCCACGGAGCTGGGCTACACGAACATGCTGACGGCGCTGGACCTCGCCGGCATCCCGCTGCACGCCAAGGACCGCACCGAGGCCGACCCGATCGTGGTCGCCGGTGGGCACGCGGCGTTCAACCCCGAGCCGATCGCGGACTTCGTGGACGCGGCGGTGCTGGGCGACGGCGAAGAGGCCGTCCTCGAGATCACCGAGATCGTGAGGAACTGGAAGGCCGAGGGCTCGCCCGGCGGCCGCGACGAGGTGCTGACGCGGCTCGCCGAGACCGGCGGCGTGTACATCCCGCGTTTCTACGACGTGGAGTACCTGCCGGACGGCCGCATCCAGCGCGTCGTGCCGAACCGCGACCGGGTCCCGTACCGCGTCTTCAAGCGCACCACGATGGACCTCGACGCGTGGCCGTACCCGAAGCAGCCGCTGGTGCCGCTCGCCGAGAGCGTCCACGAGCGGATGAGCGTCGAGATCTTCCGCGGCTGCACGCGCGGCTGCCGCTTCTGCCAGGCGGGCATGATCACCCGCCCGGTGCGCGAGCGGTCCATCGAGGGCATCGGCGCCATGGTCCAGAAGGGACTGGCGGCGACCGGCTTCGAAGAGGTCGGGCTGCTCAGTCTGTCCAGCGCGGACCACAGCGAGATCGCCGAGATCACCAAGGGCCTCGCGGACCGCTACGAGGGCACGAACACGGGCCTGAGCCTGCCGAGCACCCGCGTCGACGCGTTCAACATCGATCTCGCGAACGAGTTGTCCCGCAACGGAAGGCGCTCGGGCCTGACCTTCGCGCCCGAGGGCGGCAGCGAGCGGATGCGTCGCGTCATCAACAAGATGGTGTCCGAAGAGGACCTGATCCGGACGGTGTCGGCCGCGTTCTCCAACGGCTGGCGGCAGGTGAAGCTCTACTTCATGTGCGGCCTCCCGACCGAGGAGGACGAGGACGTCCTGCAGATCGCGGAGATGGCGAAGAACGTCATCCGCGCGGGCAGGCAGGCGAGCGGCCGCAACGACGTCCGCTGCACCATCTCGATCGGCGGGTTCGTCCCCAAGCCGCACACGCCGTTCCAGTGGGCCGCGCAGTGCGCCCCGGACGTCGTCGACGACCGCCTGCGCAAGCTGCGGGAGGCCGTCAACAGCGACCGCAGCCTCGGCCGCAACATCGGCATGCGCTACCACGACGGCAAGCCGAGCCTCATCGAAGGCCTGCTCAGCCGGGGTGACCGGCGCATCGGCAAGGTCATCGAGGCCGTGTGGCGCGACGGCGGCCGGTTCGACGGCTGGAGCGAGCACTTCTCCTACGACCGCTGGACCACCATGGCCGCGCGGGAGCTGGAACCGCTCGGCGTCGACCTCGCCTGGTACACCACCCGCGAGCGCGAGGAGCTGGAGGTCCTGCCCTGGGACCACCTCGACTCGGGCCTCGACAAGGAATGGCTCTGGGCCGACTGGCAGGACGCGCTCGACGAGCGCGAGCAGGACGACTGCCGCTGGACCCCGTGCTTCGACTGCGGTGTCTGCCCGGCGATGGGCACGGACATCGAGGTCGGTCCCACGGGCCGCAAGCTGCTGCCGATCTCCCCGGTCGGCGTCGGCTCGCCGGTGAAGAACCCCACGCTCACGCCGTGACCTGAGTGCACGCGGGGAGCTTTCGTACTCAGTGAGAGCACGAAGGGGCCCCGCGTGCACAGCAGCAGGCAGGCGGCTACTTCGTGACGGCGGCGAGCGCGTCCACGAGTCCGTGGCCGTAGAACGAGTTGTACTCCGAGTACCCGGTGCAGAACGCGTCCTGCACACCCGTCCGGTTCAGGTCGTAGTCGGCGGGGCACGCCAGCGTCTCCGCCTGCGCGTTCAGCATGCGCCCCAACGACACCGCGTCCTTCTCGGGATGCACCGACGCGATCAGCGCCGCCACCCCGGCCGCGTGCGGAGTCGCCATCGACGTGCCGCACGAGTAGTCGTACCCGGACGGCACGGTCGAGAGCACGCACCCGTTCGGCGAGCGCGAGTCGCCACCCGGCGCCGTCACGTCGATCGCGCCCAGCCCGTACGAGCTGTACCCGGCCTTGGTCTTGGTCGAATCGACCGCGGACACGCCCACGACGTTCTTGAGCTGTGCCGGGAGCACCACGCACGTCGAGTCGACCGGCCGCGTCTGCGCCTCGCCGTTCGTCGGCGACATCGAGTCGCGCCCCGGCCGGGACAGGTCGGCGGCGGCGTTCCCGGCGGCGGCGACCGTCAGCACGTTGCTCGAGGTCGCGTAGTCGACCGCACGGCGCACGGCCTCGTAGACGACGCGCTGACCGGGCTCGCTCTGGCACGTGAACAGGTACGGGTCGATGAAGTAGCTGTTGTTGGTGATCGTCATCTGCTGCGCGGCGGCCCACATGAAGCCGCACACCGCGTACTCGGGATAGATGAAGCCCTCGTCGTCCACGACCTTCACGGACGCGATGCGCACGCCCGGTGCGACACCCGTGGTGCCGCGGCCGTCGTCCGCGGCGGCGATGGTGCCGGCGACGTGCGTGCCGTGGGGAGACGTCGTCGGGGCCCACGCGGACGGTGACGTGTCGGGCTTGCCGGTCAGGCACCCCGCGGACAGTTCGGGTGCCAGCGCGCCGGCCAGATCGGGGTGGCGGGCGTCGACGCCCGAGTCCAGCACGCCCACGACGACGGACTTGGAGCCCGTGGTGATCTCGTGCGCGGCCGGGGCGTTGATGAGATCCATGTCCCACTGTTCGGCCGAACGCACGCCCGACGGCCGGAACAGCTCCGTGTCGTCCTTCTTCCGCTTCACCGACCGCTTGGCGATGCTCTCGGCCTGGGCGCTGTACGCGCGCTGCGGGCCGATCCGGCCGAGGAAACCGGGGTCCGGCGAGGTGGCCACCGCGACGGAGATCTGCGGGTAGTAGACGGTGGTCAGGCCACACGCCTCGGTGATCTCGGAATCCGCCGTCTCGGCGGGCGTGAACTGCGGAAAGACCACCAGGTAGCGCAGCAGCGGACCAGGTTGGATGCAGGAGGGCGCCGCGGGAACCAGGTCTGGTTCCGCGCTTGCGGGCAGGGAGGCCGCCAAGCACCCGGCCACGAGCAACGCGGTCATCGCCGCCGCTCGTGCGCGGTGGGGCAGAGGCACCAGGGACCTCCAGGTCGGCAGGGCGTCCAGTCAGCCGGACCGTAGCCACGCGCAACGATCTAGACAAGCTGAACGTTCTGAATCAGGTTCACGGTACCGTCCTCATGGACGAACAGCCTGCGCCGATGGGACCGCTCACCCGTCGGAACACCACTCGGGAGCACCGCTGAGCCGCAACCTGCCGAACAACCCCTCCGCCGTCGCGGTGCAGAAACTGCGCCTGCGCTACACCAAGCGGGGGAGGTTGCGTTTCACTTCGCACCGCGACATCGCTCGCACGTTCGAACGTGCGCTGCGCAGGGCAGGCGTACCCATGGCCTACTCCCAGGGGTTCAGCCCTCACCCGAAGGTGTCGTGGGTCGGCGCCGCGCCGACCGGCGTGGCCAGCGAGGCCGAGTACGTCGAGGTCTCGGTGGTCGAGGAGGTCGACCCGATGGCGCTCAAGGCCGCGCTCGACGAGGCGTTGCCACCCGGCATCGACATCGTCGACATCGTCCAGGCGCGAGGTGGCAACCTCACCGAGCGTATCGACGCGAGTGAGTGGAGGATCGAGCTCGACGGCGTCGAGCCCGAAGAGCTCGCGAAGGCGGTGAGCGTCTTCCTCGCGGCCGAGTCCGTCGAGGTCGAGCGGCTCACCAAGAACGGCACGAAGATGCTCGACGTGCGGCCCGCCGTCGTGTCAGCGCTGGTCGAACCCCGTTCGAGCGACGCCGGACACGATGACACCGCTTTGTCACGACCGTGTGGGATACTCATGACGGTTGTACGGCAGGTAACGCCTACCGTGCGACCCGACGACGTGCTGAATGCGCTTCGCGTCGTGGCCGATCTCGTGCCGCCGGTACCTGCGAGAGCAACCCGGATGGCGCAGGGAAGGCTCGACGGCGAGGGCAGGCTGGCGGACCCGCTCCAGCAGGACAGAGAGTCCTGACGAGCGCTGACAGTGTCAGTTTGGTCCAACCTTGTGACGCGCATACAGGAGGAGCGGCGCTGACAGCGGCGTCGTCGTGGGACCTGCGCAAGCGTGCGCCCAGTGAGGCGCCACGCCGCTGCGCGAGAGGCAAGGATTCCCGCCGCGAGAAGCGGTGGAGAGAGACTAAGAGAGGCCCCTGCGCGGCCGCGTCCTCACGGGACGCGCCCGGGGGTGGAGGAGCTGCATGTCGAACAAGGACAAGCCTGCCGGTGTCACCGGCGGGCAGGGCGTGGTTGCCGCACGCCCCGAACTGGCGGACCTGCCGGACAAGTTGCGGGTCCACGCACTGGCGAAACTGCTGGACGTCAGCAGCAAGGACGTGATGACGGCGCTGGCCGACCTCGGTGAGGTCCCCAAAAGCGCGCAGTCGAGCGTCAGCCGCGACGTCGCGCTGAAGGTCGCCGAGACACTCGTCGACTGGGACGACGTGGTCACCGGTGAGGTCACCGAGGACTACGAGGCGCCCGCGATCCCGGCGTTCGAGGCACCGGCGCTCGCGCCGATCTTCGCCGCGCCGAGCGCGGTGTTCCTGCCGCCTCAGCCGATCGAACGGCCGAAGGCCCCGCCCTCGCCGTTCGTCGTCGAGGAGGAGCCGGTAGTCGAGGAGAAGTCCGTCGGCGAGATCGCCGCGGACGAGCTCGACGCCGCCGAGGCAGCCGAGGCGGAGACCGACGCCGAGGTCGACGGTGACGACGAGGCGGACAGCCGCCGTCGCCGCCGCCGTGGCCGTCGTGGCCGAGGCCGCGGCAAGGGCACGGACGGCGAGGGCGGTGAGGAGACCGACGAGGCTCCGGCCGAGGAAGCCTCCGAGAGCGCCGAGAGCGACGACGCCGCCGAGGCCGAGGACGAGGGCGACGAGAGCTCGACCCGCCGTCGCCGTCGCCGCCGTCGCCGCAAGACCGGCGCGGAGGACGAGGTCACGTCCGAGGACGACCCGCCGAACACGGTCGTGCACGTCCGCGAGACGCGGGACGCGCGCGACGACAAGGCCGACTCCGAAGCCGCGCAGAGCGAGGTCCGCAGCATTCGCGGCTCCACGCGCCTGGAGGCCAAGCGCCAGCGCCGTCGTGACGGTCGCGAGGCCGGCCGCCGCCGTGCCCCGGTGCTGACCGAGGCCGAGTTCCTGGCCCGCCGCGAGGCCGTGGCCCGCACGATGGTCGTCCGCGAGCGCGGCGACCGCACCCAGATCGGCGTGCTGGAAGACGGCGTGCTGGTCGAGCACTTCGTCACGTCGTCGGGCTCCGGCTCGATCGTGGGCAACGTCTACCTCGGCCGCGTGCAGAACGTGCTGCCGAGCATGGAAGCCGCGTTCATCGACATCGGCCGCGGCCGCAACGCCGTGCTCTACGCCGGCGAGGTCGACTGGGACGCCGCCGGTCTCGAGGGCAAGTCCCGCAAGATCGAGCAGGCGCTCTCCAGCGGCGACTCGGTGCTCGTCCAGGTCACCAAGGACCCGATCGGTCACAAGGGCGCCCGGCTGACCACGCAGATCAGCCTGCCCGGCCGCTTCCTGGTCTACGTGCCCGGCGGCGGCGCCACCGGCATCAGCCGCAAGCTGTCGGACAACGAGCGCAAGCGCCTCAAGGACATCCTCAAGCGCGTCGTCCCCGAGGACGCCGGTGTGATCATCCGCACCGCGTCGGAGGGCATCGGCGAGGAGGAACTGGGCCGCGACGTCACGCGTCTGCAGGCGCAGTGGAAGGTCATCAAGGAGAAGTCCGCGAGCACCTCCACCAAGGCGCCGGTGCTGCTCTACGAAGAGCCGGACCTGCTGGTGAAGGTCGTCCGCGACCTGTTCACCGAGGACTTCGCCCAGCTCGTCGTCCAGGGCGACGAGGCGTGGGAGGTCATCGACTCCTACGTCCGCCACGTGGCGCCGGACCTGCAGGACCGCCTGAAGAAGCACGTCGGCAACAACGACGCGTTCGTCGAGTACCGCATCGACGAGCAGCTGATGAAGGCCCTGGACCGCAAGGTCTGGCTGCCGTCGGGTGGTTACCTGATCATCGACCGCACCGAGGCGATGACGGTCATCGACGTCAACACCGGCAAGTTCACCGGGTCGGGCGGCAACCTCGAAGAGACCGTCACGCGCAACAACCTGGAGTCGGCGGAGGAGATCGTCCGCCAGCTCCGGCTGCGCGACATCGGCGGCATCATCGTCATCGACTTCATCGACATGGTCCTGGAGTCGAACCGCGACCTGGTGCTGCGCCGCCTGACCGAGTGCCTCGGCCGCGACCGCACGCGTCACCAGGTCGCCGAGGTCACCTCGCTGGGTCTCGTCCAGATGACCCGCAAGCGGGTCGGCACGGGCCTGCTCGAGGCGTTCAGCCAGACGTGTGAGCACTGCCGCGGCCGCGGCGTCGTCGTGTCCACCGAGCCCATGCACTCGCACGGTGGTGGCAACGGTGGCGGCCAGCAGCAGCCGCAGCAGACCAGTGGCCGCAAGTCGCGCCGCAACAAGGGCGGCGGCGAGCAGGCGGCCGAGACCACCGAGGTCGTCGAGGCGCCGGCCGAGCCCGAGGTCGTCGAGGTCTTCGAGCCCGGTGAGCCGGAGGACACCACCGAGGACGTGGTCGCCGCCGACCAGGAGCACGAGG
Source organism: Lentzea albidocapillata (assembly GCF_000719115.1). GTDB lineage: Bacteria > Actinomycetota > Actinomycetes > Mycobacteriales > Pseudonocardiaceae > Lentzea > Lentzea albidocapillata. Next base: position 127,166 of record NZ_JOEA01000016.1, read on the forward strand.
CCCACGGCCGTCGTCGCCGCCGTCGTCGTGGCCGCGACAAGGAGCCGCAGGCCGTGGTCGACGCGGTCGTGGTCGAGGAGCAGGCGCTCAACGGTCACGTGCCGCACGAGGTCGCCGAGGACCCGGCGCCCGTCGAGCTCGAGCCCGTCGTCACCGAGCCCGAGGTGATCGAGGAGACGGCCGAGGAGCTCGTCGAGCCCATCGCCGAGCAGCCCGTCGCCACGGGTCGCATCGGTGCCCAGCGGCCCGCCGAGCCCGAGCAGGAGCAGCCCGTCGCGACGGGTCGCATCGGAGCTCAGCAGCCCACGGTGACCGGCCGCATCGGCGCCCAGCGGCCCCTTCCGGCCGCCGAGCCCGAGCAGGAGCCCGCCGAGGCCCCGCAGCCGGTCTCCGCACCCGAGCCCGTCGCCGCTGCCCCTGTGGCCGCGGTGGAGGCCCCTGCGGCCCGTCCGCGGCGTCGCGCGGCCAAGCGTCCTGCCGGTGCGCCAGCGGCCGAGGCACCCGCCCCGATCGTGGTCGAGGTGCCCAAGCAGCCCGAGGTCCAGATGCCCGCACCGGTGGTCACCACCACCCGCAGGCGCCGCGCCGTGTCGCGGCCCGCGGGACCGCCGGTCCAGGAGGACTGACGCGAGATAGCGAGACCGGGGTCGCCTGCGGGCGGCCCCGGTTTTGCGTTGCGGGACAACGTTGTGAGGGACCGCACAGCCTGCGGGAACGTGATCGGGGCACCCCGGTTTGCTCCAGGAGTACCCACTCCCGTAACCTTGTGGACGGCCCGCCATCCGACGGGTCCTGTCGTGTGCCTCCTCTGGTGCCTAATGGTGGAAACACCGTCCCAGTTTGGTTGGCGCACGGCCCGTCACCATCGAGTAGCAGGAGACTTCCGTCCTGATGTACGCGATCGTCAAGACCGGCGGCAAGCAGTACAAGGTCGCTGTCGGCGACATCGTCGAGGTCGAGAAGCTCGAGGGCGAGCCGGGCACCGAAATCTCCCTCCAGGCGCTGCTCGTGGTCGACGGCACTGACGTCACCGCAGACGCGGCGGCCCTGGCGAAGTTCTCGGTTACCGGCAAGCTGGTCGAGCACACCAAGGGCCCGAAGATTCGCATCCACAAGTTCAAGAACAAGACCGGCTACCACAAGCGACAGGGTCACCGTCAGAAGTTGACCCGTGTCGAGGTCACCGGCATCACCGGTAAGTGAGGACCTGACTTCTCATGGCACACAAAAAGGGTGCATCCAGTTCCCGCAACGGCCGTGACTCCAACGCCCAGTACCTGGGTGTGAAGCGGTACGGCGGTCAGGTCGTCAAGGCCGGCGAGATCCTGATCCGCCAGCGCGGCACCAAGTTCCACCCCGGCGTCGGCGTCGGCATCGGCAAGGACGACACCCTGTTCGCCCTGCTGCCCGGTGCGGTGGAGTTCGGTATGAAGCGCGGTCGCAAGACCGTCAACATCGTTCCGGCCACGGTCTGAGGACCGTTTCCGCAACGTAGTTGTTAGACCTCTGCGAGGGGCGGGCCCGGTCATCCGGCTCCGCCCCTCGTTGTTTGTTCAGACCTTTGAAGGGAAGTAGTTCCGTGGCCCGCTTCGTAGACCGTGTGGTGATCCACGCTGCCGCCGGCAACGGGGGCAACGGTTGTGCTTCAGTGCACCGCGAGAAGTTCAAGCCGCTCGGCGGCCCGGACGGCGGCAACGGAGGCAGTGGCGGCAACGTCATCCTCGTCGTCGACTCGCAGGTGCACACCCTGCTGGACTTCCACTTCCGCCCGCACGCCTCCGCCACCAGCGGCAAGGCCGGTGCCGGTGCGAACCGCGACGGCGCGAACGGCGAGGACCTGATCCTGCGCGTCCCGGACGGCACCGTCGTGCTGACCGAGGCCGGCGAGATCGTCGCGGACCTCGTGGGCGAGGGCACCCAGCTCATCGCGGCGGCCGGTGGCCGTGGCGGTCTGGGCAACGCCTCGCTCGCGTCCAGGGCCCGCAAGGCCCCCGGTTTCGCGCTGCTCGGTGAGCCGGGCGAGACGCGCGACCTGGTGCTGGAGCTCAAGTCCGTCGCGGACGTCGGTCTCCTCGGCTTCCCGTCGGCGGGCAAGTCGTCGCTGATCGCGGTGCTCTCCGCCGCGAAGCCGAAGATCGCCGACTACCCGTTCACGACGCTGGTCCCGAACCTCGGCGTGATCACCGCGGGCGAGACCATCTTCACGATGGCCGACGTCCCCGGCCTGATCCCCGGCGCGTCGCAGGGCAAGGGCCTCGGCCTCGACTTCCTGCGCCACATCGAGCGCACCGCCGTCCTCGCGCACGTCGTCGACTGCGCGACGTTCGAGCCGGGCCGCGACCCGATCGCGGACATCGACGCGCTGGAGAAGGAACTCTCGGAGTACACCCCGGCGCTCGGCGGCAACTTCGAGGACCGCCCGCGCGTGGTGATCCTCAACAAGGTCGACATCCCGGACGCCCAGGACCTCGCCGACATCGTCCGCCCGGAGATCGAGGCCCGCGGGCTGCCGGTCTTCGAGGTGTCGACGGTGTCCCGCCAGGGCCTGCGCGAGCTGACGTTCAAGCTGGCCGAGGTCGTGCGCGAGTACCGCGAGGCCAAGCCGAAGCAGGAATCGACCCGAATCGTGCTGCGGCCGACCGCCGTGGACGACCAGGGCTTCACCGTGATCGAGGACCCCTCGGTCGAGGGTGGCTTCATCGTGAAGGGCGAACGCCCCGAGCGCTGGATCCGCCAGACCGACTTCTCCAACGACGAAGCCGTCGGTTACCTCGCGGACCGCCTCAACAGGCTGGGCGTCGAGGAGAAGCTCGTGAAGATGGGCGCCGTCCCCGGTTGCCAGGTCACCATCGGCGACCTGATCTTCGACTGGGAGCCGACCACCCCGGCCGGCATCGCGATGACGATGACCGGACGAGGCTCGGACATCCGTCTCGAGCGCAACGACCGCATCGGCGCCCACGAGCGCAAGGCCCTGAAGAAGGCCCGCCGCGCGCCCGGTGAGTACGGCGACGACTACGGTGTTTCCAGCGAGGAGTAACACAGTGACGGCCCCCGTGGTCTCACAAGCTCGGCAAGCGGTCGCTTCGGCGAACCGCATCGTGGTCAAGGTCGGTTCTTCTTCTTTGACCACAGCGGAAGGTGGCCTCGACCCAGCGCGTCTCGACGCGCTGGTCGACGCCCTCGCCGCCCGTGCCGCAGCGGGCAGCCAGGTGGTGCTCGTGTCGTCGGGTGCGATCGCCGCCGGCCTGGCCCCGTTGAAGCTCTCCCGCCGCCCCCGCGACCTTGCTACCCAGCAGGCTGCGGCGAGCGTCGGCCAGCTCACCTTGGCGCACGCCTACGCGAACTCGTTCGGCCGCTACTCACTGACCGTCGGCCAGGTGCTGCTGACCGCCGACGACGTGGTGCGCCGCGCGCACTACCGCAACGCCCAGCGGACGTTCTCGCGGTTGCTGGCGTTGGGTGCCGTTCCTGTCGTGAACGAGAACGACACCGTTGCCACCGAAGAGATCCGCTTCGGCGACAACGACCGTCTCGCGGCCTTGGTCGCTCACCTCGTCGGCGCCGACGCGCTGTTCCTGCTGTCCGATGTGGACGCCCTCTACTCGGGCGACCCGCGCAAGCCGGGAGCCGTCCGCATCGCCGAGGTGGCCTCAGCGTCCGATGTAGACGGTGTGAAGGCGGGCACCGCCGGCGCGTCCGGCCTCGGCACCGGCGGCATGGCCTCCAAACTCGCCGCCGCCCGCCTGGCCTCGTCCGCGGGCATCCCGGTGCTGCTCACCAGCGCCACCGAAGCAGGCAGGGCACTGACCTCCGCCGACGTGGGCACCGCCTTCGCCGCGACGGGTTCCCGCCTCACCGCCCGCCGCTTCTGGCTGGGCTACGCCACCGACGCCAACGGCCGCCTGCACCTCGACGACGGCGCGGTCGCCGCGGTCGTGGGCAGGCGTCGTTCGTTGCTGGCCGCCGGAATCACCGGTGTGGACGGCGACTTCGAGGCAGGCGACGTCGTGGAACTGGTCAGCCTGGCGGGCGAGGTCGTGGCCCGCGGCGTGGCCGGTTACGACTCGGCCGAGCTGCCGTCGTTGATCGGCCGCAAGACCCACGACCTGCCGGAAGAGCAGCGCCGCGAGGTCGTGCACGCGGACGACCTGGTGCCGCTGGCTAGGTGAGCTCGACGCCCTTCGTCTCGGGCAGCGTCAGCACCACGAGGAACGTGATCACCGCGCTGACCGACACGTACCAGAAGAAGACGGTGCCGCCCACGGCCTGGATGACCAGCGGGGCGGTACCGCCGAACACCGCGACGGTCAGGTTGTACCAAGCCCCGATGCCGAGCCCGCGCAGTTCGGTCGGGAACAGCTCGCTCATGATCGCCGGCGCGATCGACGTGATCGCCGTGTACAGCCCGAGCCCCACGGCGAACACGATCACGAGGTTCGCCAGCCCCGGTCTGACCAGTGAGGACAGTGGCACGACCAGCAACGCCATCGCCGCGGACCACACGAGCATCTGCGGTTTGCGGCCGTAGCGGTCGGCCATCCACCCCATCGGGTACTGCAGCGCGATGAACACGACGGTGCCGATCGACAGGGCCAGGAACACGTCGATGTCGTTGGCGCCCTTGCTCTTCACCGCGAACGGCGTCAACGCGCTGAAGAACGTGTAGAAGCTCAGCGTCGAGAGCAGCGTGATGCCGATGAGCTGCCCGACGGCCTTCGGGTGCTCCTTCAACGTCATCAGCAGCGGGTTGCGCAGGCTCTCGGCCTTGGCCCTGTTCTCCTCGAACTGCTCGGTCTCCTTGAGCTCCCGCCGCAGCCACAGCCCGACCAGGCCGAGCACGCCGCCGATCAGGAACGGCACGCGCCAGCCGTAGGAGGCCATCGCGGCCTTGTCGAGGTTGCGGGACAGGAAGAACCCGAGCAGCGACGCGATCAGCACCGCCGCGCCGGTCGAGATGTAGAAGAACGACGAGTACCGGCCGCGATGCGTGGCGGGAGCGATCTCCGCCAGGTACGCCGACGCGTTCGACACCTCGCCACCGAGCGCCATGCCCTGCGCGATGCGGGCGAGCACCAGCAACGCCGGTGACAGCCAGCCGACCTGCTCGAACGTCGGCAGCAGGCCGATCATGACCGAGCCACCGGACATCAGCACGATCGTGAACAGCATCGCGGTGCGGCGGCCCCTGAGGTCCGCGAACCGGCCGAGCAGGTAGCCGCCGAGAGGGCGGAAGAAGAAGGCGAGTGCGAACGTCGCGAACGTGCTCAGGAGCGCGGCGGCCTCGTTGCCGGCGGGGAAGATCTGCGTGGCGAAATAGATGCTGAACGCCGTGTAGATGCCCCAGTCGTACCACTCCACCGCGTTGCCGGCGCTTGATGCGACGAGCGTGCGTACGGGCAGTCGATGCGTCTCCGAAGTAACCGCCATAGACGCACTTAATCACAGTGTCTGGAACGAGTAACCAGTCCAGCGCGAAGTTGACCGTTATGCGCTGGCGCGCCTTATTGGGGCAATTGTCGGGACTGGATCGTTGGTCAGGAAGTCGACGATTATCGCGTTGCACAGCGCAGGTTTCTCGTGCAGCAGACCGTGCGATGTGCCGGGAACGACTGCGAGTTCGGCGTTCGGCAACGCCCGGTACATCGCTGTGGCGTGCTCCAGCGTCACCTCGTCGTCATCGCCGATCATGATCAGTGTTCGGTTCGGCAGTTTCCCGAGATCTTTCTCGGTCAGCGCGGGCGAACGGCGGTGCATCGGCGTCAGTTCCGTGGCCGGGTCCCAGCCGTCGTGGTGGAAGACGCCGCACACGACCACAAGCCGTTGCACGAGATCTGGCCTGAGCACGGCGGTGAGGAGTGCGACTGTGGCGCCGTCGCTGCAGCCGAGCAGGTGGGCGGGCCCGGTCTTCTCCAGGAACGCCACGGTCTCCTGGGCCATCTCGGTGTGGTCCTGAGTGGCCTGGTCGACGCGATGTGGTGCGTGCACGTCGAAGCCCGTGAGCGCGTCGAGTTGCGGGCTGAACGCGGACGGGTCGGCGCCGCCGGGGTGCAGGAGTACAAGAGTCATGTGCAGGCAGACCTCTCTCGTCGTTGATACTCATCGCCGTGCGATCTATTGGGTTGGTGACGTTGGTGGTCCGCGACTACGACGAAGCAATTCGCTTCTACGTGGAGGGACTCGGGTTCACGCTGGTCGAGGACCTTCCGCAGGGCGACAAGCGCTGGGTCGTGGTGTCGGCGGGCGAGGGGACGTCGCTGCTGCTGGCACGGGCTGACACAGGTCAGCAGCAGGCACGGGTGGGCGACCAGACCGGTGGCCGCGTCGGGTTCTTCCTGAACACCGACGACTTCGACCGCGACCACGCCCGTATGGTCGCTTTTGGCGTGCACTTCCGCGAGGAGCCGCGCGACGAGGTCTACGGCCGTGTGGCCGTGTTCGAGGACCTCTATGGCAACCGCTGGGACCTGCTTCAGCCCGCCCGAGCCTGACCGGGAGACACCCCGACGATCCGTTTGAACGCCCGGCTGAACGCGGCCTCCGACTCGTAACCGAGGCCGCGGGCGACCTCGCTGACCGTGCTGTCGCGGTCCTTCAGCCGATTCATCGCGACGTGCATGCGCCACCGCGTGACGTAGCGCATGGCCGGTTCGCCGACGAGTTCGGTGAACCGCGCCGCGAACGCCGACCGTGACATGGCGGTCTGGTGCGCGAGGCGTTCGACGGTCCACGGCTGCGCGGGATCGCGGTGGATCAGCGCGAGTGCCTGCCCGATCTGCTGGTCCTGCAACGCGCCGAGCCAGCCGGTGCGCGCGGCCGGGTCGTTGGCGAGCCACGAGCGGATCGTCTGGATCACCAGCACGTCCGCGAGCCTGGTGATGACCGCCTCGCCGCCGGGGCGCACGGCCTGTGCCTCGGCGGCCATCAGGTCGATCGTGGCGCGCATGTCGTCGGCGCGGCGCACGTACAGCACGTTCGGCAGCACGTTGATGAGGTGCTTCGCGGCCGGGTGGTCGAAGCGGACCGCACCACACACGAGGTGCGTCACCGGGCCGCCGCCACCGTGCCGCAGGATCGCGTAGTTGTCGGTCTCGAACTCGTGCGGCAGCGTCGTGACGACCGGCGACTCCGCCTCGCCGTAGAACAACCGGTGCCGCTGCCCACCCGGGACGAGCAACACGTCGCCGGGCTCGAGCGAGATGACCTGGCCGTCGACCTCGACGTCGCAGCGGCCGCTGGTCAGGACGTGGAACCACAGGCAGTCCGCCATGTCGGGCATCGTCGCGCCCCACGGCTCGGTGAGCTCGTTGCGGCAGTAGAAGGTGCCGGACATCCTCAACAGGTGCAGTGCCTCGCCCAGTGCGTCGGTCATGCCGTTGATTCTGGACGAACGAGCAAGCCCGCGCGATGAATTGTCATTGAGAGTCCGGCGCTCAGCGGTCAAAGTGAGCGCCATGGGGACAATCACGCTGATCGCAGCCGCCGCTTCCGGCCTGATGGCCGGGCTGTTCTTCGCCTTTTCCGTCGCTGTCATGCCCGGCCTCGCCGACCTGCCTGCCTCCGCGGCACGCGAAGCGATGCGCCGGATCAACGTCCGGATCCAGAACCCGCTGTTCCTGCTGGTGTTCCTCGGCAACGCCGTGCTGTGCGGCATCGAGGTCTTCCAGGGCAGGATCGCCGGTGGCCTGCTCTACGTCGTCGGTTGCGTCCTGCTCACGATGTTCGTCAACGTGCCGATGAACAACCGTCTCGACCAGACCGACGACGCCTACTGGCCGCAGTACCTGCGCACGTGGACGATCTGGAACCACGTGCGCGCCGTCGCCTGTCTCGCCTCGATGGTCACCCTGCTACTCGGATTCTGAGGCCGTGCTTGGGTCGCATCGCGGCGAGCCCGGTCGGCGTGAGGCGTTGGGGGAGCAGTTCGGGTTTCGGCTTTTGCAGCAACGCTTTCAGCATCACGGTCAGCTCGGTCGTGGCGAGCCCGGCGCCGATGCAGCGGTGCGGGCCACCGCCGAACGGCAGGAACTCGTGCAGGGCGGGCTTGGTCTCCCACCGGTCCGGGTTGAACTTCAGCGGGTCCGGGAACACCTCGGCCAGCCGATGCGTGACGTATGGGCTGTACAGCAGGAACGTGCCCTGCCTGATCTTCTTGCCGGCGAACTCGAAGTCCTGAGTCGCGACCCGCGCCGAGACGACCGCCGGCGGATAGAGCCTGAGGGTCTCGTTGACCACGTTGCCCAGGTAGTCGTCGTCCTGCTGCGCGCGCTCCCAGACCCCGTTGTGCCGCAACAGGTTGAACACCGCCCACGCCATCGCGCCGCTGGTCGTCTCGTACCCGGCCGCGATCAGCGTGACGATCTGGTCGCGCACCTCCAGATCACTCAGCCCGTCACCTTCCACGAGAGAGGTGAGCACGTCACCGGCCGTCTTGCCTTGGCGCGTCTCCTCGATCGCCCGGTACACCCGAGCGTCGACGGCCCTGCGCGCCCGCATGGCGTTGCGCCAGGCCGGGGCCCTCATCGTCCTGAGCAACGTGACGACCGCCGGGTTGCGGTCGATCAGGTTGATCAGCACCTGCAGGTGCGCACCGAAGAAGTCCGAATCCTGTGCCAGCTCCTCGCCGAACAACGCGTGGATCGTGCTGCGCCGGATAGCCCGGCGGAACTCCTGGTACGCGTCGACCGTCTCGCCCGGCCGCCACGCGTCGATCGTCGCCTCGGCGTTGGCCCGCATGACCGGCGCGTAGCTCGCGATCTGCCGGTGCGCCAGCGCGGGCTGCACGAACCGGCGCCGCCGTTTGTGGTCCTCGCCGTCGCTCACGATCAACGACGTGGGTCCGTCCACCGGCACCAGCGACTGGAACGCCCGCTCCACCTCGAACAGCTCGGAGTGGGCGAACACGAACCGGTTCGCCTCGGGCCCGAGCAGGTAGGTGTAGGGCCCCATCCGCACGACCGGCCCGAACCGCCGGTACAGGCTCGCGAGGAAGTCGGCCTGCCGGTACCGCACGACGTCCGGAGTCATGCCGCTGACAGTGCCACACAGCAGGGTCGGTCCGGCACCGTCAGTTCGTCACCGCCAGCGCGAACGGCAGCACGGCGGACACCCCCTCCTTCCTGAGCATCCGAGCCGCCACCGTCATGGTCCACCCGGTGTCGATATGGTCGTCCACCAACAGCACCGGACCGTCCACACCGGACAGATCCGGTGTCTCGCCCGCCCGCACCAGCCCGGCCAGCCGCTGCGCGCTGTTGGCCCGGTGCGTCGACTCACCGAGCCACACGGTGCCCAGGAACGGCAGCCGCCCGATCGACGCGATCTTGTGCCCGAAGCTGCCGACGAGCTCCGGGCGCCGACGCGAACCGATCGTCACCACGCCTACCGGTCGTTCGTCCCAGCCCCACGCCGTCAGCACCTTCACGCACGCCGCGAACACGTCGTCCGGGATCTCCCGGTCGGCACCGTCCGCGAGCAGGTCGCGCAGCCGGTTGCCCCAGCCGATGTCGGTGAGGCGGCCGAGCGCCCTGCCCGTGGCCGCCACCTCGGTCGCGGGGATCTTGCCGGACAGCGGGACGCCGATCGCGCTCATGCCCGTCGGCCACATCTTGCGCGGTGCCACGTCCAGGCCGGGACGCAGCAACCGTTCGCGAGCCGCTTCCGCCGCCACCTCGGACACCTCGACCGACAGCCGCTCGCCGGTGCAGTTGTCGCAGCGGCCGCACTCGTGCGAGGTCGGGTCGTCGAGCTGGTCCTGCAGGAACTTCATCCTGCACGCGTCGGTGCGCTGGTACTCGATCATCACCTGCTGCTCGGCCTTGCGCGCCTGGGCGATGCGCGCGTACCGCTCACCGTCGTACTCCCACGGCCGGCCGGTCGACTCCCAGCCGCCACGCACGCGCCGGACCGCGCCGTCGACGTCCAGCACCTTCAGCACCACCTCGAGCCTGCCGCGCGACAGCTCGACCATGGGTTCCAGCGCCGCGGTCGAGAGCGGTTTGCTCGCGCCGTCGAGCGCGGACAGCACCTGCCGCACCACCACCTCGGGCGGGAACGCCAACGACGTGAAGTACGCCCAGATGTCGCGGTCCTCGTGGCCCGGCAGCAGGACCACCTCGGCCCGTTCGACGCCGCGGCCCGCACGGCCGATCTGCTGGTAGTACGCGATCGGGGAGGACGGGGCGCCCACGTGCACGACGAACCCCAGGTCCGGCTTGTCGAAACCCATGCCGAGGGCTGAGGTGGCGACGAGCGCCTTGACCTTGTTGTTCAGCAGGTCTTCCTCGGCGCGTTCACGCTCCGAGGATTCGGTCTTGCCCGAGTACGCGGCCACCGCGAACCCGCGTGAGGCGAGGAACGCCGCGATGTCGTCCGCCGCCGCGACCGTGAGCGTGTAGATGATCCCGGAACCCGGCATGCGGTCGAGCTGTTCGGCCAGCCACCCGAGGCGGGACTCCGCCGTGGGCAGCATGGCGACCGACAGCCGCAGACTGTCGCGGTCCAGCGGCCCGCGCAGCACCAGCGTCCCCTCGTCGGCGCCGAGCCCCAGCTGCTCGGTGACGTCGTGGACCACCCTGTTGTTGGCCGTCGCCGTCGTCGCCAGCACCGGCACGCCCGGTGGCAGCTCCGTCAGCAACGTCCGCAGCCTGCGGTAGTCCGGCCGGAAGTCGTGGCCCCAGTCCGAGATGCAGTGGGCCTCGTCGACGACGAGCATGCCCGCCGACGCCGTCAGCGACGGCAGCACCGCATCGCGGAAGTCAGGGTTGTTCAGCCGTTCCGGACTCACCAGGAGCACGTCGACCTCGCCGGCCGCGACCTGCTCCTGCACGGCGTCCCACTCGCCGGGGTTCGCCGAGTTGATCGTCACCGCGTGCACACCGGCCCGCGCCGCCGCGTCGATCTGGTTGCGCATCAACGCGAGCAACGGCGACACGATGACCGTGGGGCCCTCACCGAGCTGACGCAGCAACGCCGTCGCGATGAAGTACACGGCCGACTTGCCCCAGCCCGTGCGCTGGACGACGAGCGCTCTGCGCCGCTGGGCCACGAGCGTGTGGATCGCGGTCCACTGGTCCTCGCGCAGCTCCGCCCCAGGGCCCGCCAGTGCCCGGAGCCGTTCCTCCGCCAGTCCTCGCAACGCGATGTCGTCCATGAGGCGCAAGCTTGCCAGGCCACTCTGACAGTGTCTGTTTGCCGCTGCTCCGCAGACGGCGGCGAGTTCGCCGTGAAGTCGGTCGTCCGGCCACCGATTCGGGCCGAATCGCCTTCGGCGGTTGACCTGAATCGGTGGCCGGACGACCGACGCGAACTCGCGGGCGTCGGAAACTCGCTCCAGTGCGTCCCGGACCAGGTCGTAAGCTGTGCAGCGTGACTGATGACCTGCGCGATCAGGTGCACGCGGCAGCTCGCCGCGCCCGTGTCGCCGCCGACGAACTCGTCCTCGCCACCCGTGAGCGCAAGGACACCGCGCTGCTCGAGATGGCCGCCGCGCTCCGCAAGCGTGCGCCAGAGATCATCGAGGCCAACCAGAAGGACCTCGAAGCCGGCAGGGCAGCGGGTCTCCCGGACAACATCCTGGACCGGCTCACGCTCACCGAAGCACGCATCGACAGCGTCGCCACCGGCCTGGAAACCGTTGCGGGACTTCCGGACCCGGTCGGTCAGGTGATCACCGGCGGCATCCTCCCGAACGGGCTGGAGCTCAAGCAGGTCCGCGTCCCGATGGGCGTCGTCGGCATGGTCTACGAGGGCCGCCCGAACGTCACGGTCGACGCCGCCGGTCTCGCGCTGAAGTCGGGCAACGCCGCGCTGCTGCGGGGTTCCTCGACCGCCGAGCACTCCAACACCACGCTCGTCGCCGTCCTGCGCGACGCACTCGAAAGCGTGAATCTGCCGGCCGACTGCGCGCAGCTCCTGCCGTGCCACGACCGCGCGTCCGTCACCCACCTCATCACCGCGCGCGGCCTGGTGGACCTGGTGATCCCCCGCGGTGGCTCGGGTCTGATCAACGCCGTGGTCGAGCAGGCGACGGTTCCCACGATCGAGACCGGCGTCGGCAACTGCCACGTGTACGTGGACGCGAACGCCGACCTCGACATGGCCGAGGCGATCGTCCTCAACGCCAAGACGCGGCGCACGAGCGTGTGCAACGCGGCGGAGTCCCTTCTGGTGCACAAGGACGTCGCGGCGGAGTTCGTCCCGCGCATCACCAAGGCGCTGCAGCAGGAGAACGTGACCATCCACGGCGACGAGCAGTTCGCCCGGCAGTCCGACGTGGTCGCCGCCAACGACGACGACTGGGGCACCGAGTACCTGAGCCTCGACATCGCGGCGAAGGTCGTCGACTCGCTGGACGACGCGGTGAAGCACATCGCGACGTACGGCTCCGGCCACAGCGAGGCGATCGTCACGAACGACGTCGCGTCAGCACGCAGGTTCACCGCCCGTGTGGACGCGGCGGCGGTGTTCGTCAACGCCTCCACGGCCTTCACCGACGGAGCGGAGTTCGGCATGGGCGCGGAGATCGGCATCTCCACGCAGAAGCTGCACGCACGCGGTCCGATGGGCCTGACTGAGCTGACGTCCTCTAAATGGGTCGTGTGGGGCGAAGGACACACACGCCCGAAGGCGTAGCTCTACGTTCGGAGATATGGCTCCCACCTATCCGTTCTCCGAAACTGACGGCCTGACCCTCGATCCGACCTATGAACGGTTACGGCGCGATGAGCCCGTCTCGCGCGTGACGTACCCGTACGGCGGCGAGGGTTGGCTCGTCACGTCCTACGAAGAGACGAAGTTCGTCCTGGGCGACCCGCGGTTCAGTCGTGCGCGGACGGTCGGCCAGGACGTGCCTCGGATGCAGCCCCTCATCGCGCCGGGCGGGTCGATCCTCACGCACGACGGCGCGGACCACTCGCGCATGCGCAGGCTGGTGTCCAAGGCGTTCACGGTGCGCCGGATCGAGGAACTGCGGCCGCGCGCCCAGCAGATCACCGACGAGCTGCTCGACCGCCTGGACAACCCCGGTGACCTGGTCGAGGGCTTCAGCATGCCGTTCCCGATCACGATCATCTGCGAGCTGCTCGGCGTGCCGTTCGAGGACCGCGAGGACTTCCGCAGGTGGTCGAACCAGGCGCTGTCCACGGTCGGTGGCCACACGCCTGAAGAGGCGATGGACGGCGTGACGAAGCTGCACGCTTACTTCACCGAACTCGTTGCGAAACGCCGTGCGCACCCCACGGACGATCTGATCAGCGCGCTCGTCGCCGCACGGGACAACGAGGACCGGCTGAGCGAGGACGAACTCGTCCGGTTCGGCATCACGTTGCTGGTCGCTGGCCACGAGACGACGGCGAACATGCTCGCCAACAGCGTCGTGACGCTGTTCGAGCACCCGGACGCCATGAAGAGCCTGCGTGAGGCTCCCGACAAGCTCCCGAACGCCATCGAGGAGCTGCTGCGGTTCATCCCGCTGGGCAGTGGCGCCGGTTTTCCCCGCATCGCGACCGAGGACGTCCAGGTCGGCAACGCGCTGGTGAAGGAAGGCGACACCGTGCTGGTGGTCGCGTCGTCGGCGAACCGCGACGAGGCGATGTACGCCAACGGCGGTGAGCTGGACCTGGAGCGCGAGGTCGGCCAGCACATGCAGTTCGGCCATGGCATCCACTTCTGCCTCGGCTCGCAGCTCGCGCGGATGGAACTGCAGGTCGCGCTGGGCACGTTGCTGCGCCGCCTGCCCGGTCTGCGGCTCGCCGAGCCCGTCGAGTTCCGCAGGGGTTCGCTGGTCAGGGGTCCGCTGAGGCTTGTCGTGGCCTGGTGAGAAAAATCTTGGGTCAGTCGCGTAATGGGGGAGCGGCCGGCACGTTCCTCCTATGCGCGCGGCTCTGCTTCGGGGTGGGCCGCGCCCCGCACGGCTCGTCCTCCCCCTGAGCCGTGCGGTGTGATCAGCACGACCGGCGTTGGGCCATGGGAGCGGCCCGGCGCCGGTCTACGCTGTTTTGATGCGCATCGGCGTCATGGGTGGCACGTTCGATCCCATCCACCATGGCCACCTCGTGGCTGCCAGCGAGGTACAGGCCAGGTTCGACCTGGACCGCGTGATCTTCGTGCCGACGGGTCAGCCCTGGCAGAAGGCGTCGCGGGAGGTCTCCGCCGCCGAGGACCGCTATCTGATGACGGTCATCGCCACGGCCTCCAACCCCCGGTTCTCGGTCAGCAGGGTGGACATCGACCGTGAGGGCCCCACGTACACCGTGGACACGCTCATGGACCTCAAGAAGCAGTACCCGGACGCCGACCTGTTCTTCATCACGGGTGCGGACGCGCTGGAGCAGATCCTGTCGTGGAAGCGCGCGGCGGACGCGTTCGAGCTCGCCCACTTCATCGGTGTCACCCGTCCGGGCTACGCGCTGAACGACCGCCACCTGCCGCCCGGCTCGGTGTCGCTCGTCGAGGTGCCGGCCATGGCGATTTCTTCGACCGGATGCCGCGCGCGTACTGCATCCGGGCAGCCCGTTTGGTACCTGGTCCCCGACGGTGTCGTCCAATACATCGCTAAAACAGGCCTGTACTCCGACTCGTAACCACGTTCGAGTGGATTTTGCGTGCATTGGAGCGCTCGGGGAGCAACAATCAGCGGGTTGTTGCTGGTTCGTGGAAGGCAAGACTTTGGCTACAGGCACCGTGAAGTGGTTCAACGCCGAAAAGGGCTTCGGCTTCATCGCGCCCGACGACGGCTCGGCCGACGTCTTCGTGCACTACTCGGAGATCCAGTCCAAGGGTTTCCGTTCGCTCGAGGAGAACCAGAAGGTCGAGTTCGAGGTCGGACAGGGCCAGAAGGGGCCGCAGGCCCAGCAGGTCCGCCCGCTCTAAGGCTTCGGCACCGGGGAAGGCCACCTCAGGGCGCTGAGGTGGCCTTCGTCATGCGTGGGTGTGAAGTACCCGTTGGCGCGCGCCGGTACCCTCAGTAACTCGTGTGGGCGTATCGACGCTCGCCGGAAGTCAGAGGAGTGACGTGGCAGCCACCGACGAGGCACGACGGCTGGCGCTGGTCGCGGCGAACGCAGCGGCCGACAAGAAGGCGCACGACGTGACGGTGCTCGACGTCTCCGACCAGCTCGTGATCACCGACGTGTTCGTGATCGCGTCCGCTCACAACGAGCGGCAGGTCGGAGCGATCGTCGACAACATCGAGGAGAAGCTGCGGGAGGCCGGCACGAAGCCGGTGCGCCGCGAAGGGGCCCGCGAGGGCCGGTGGGTGCTGCTGGACTTCGTGGACGTCGTGGTGCACGTCCAGCACACGGAGGAGCGCAGCTTCTACGGCCTGGAGCGGCTGTGGAAGGACTGCCCGCGCATCGAGTTCGAAGCGGACGCACCCGCCGACTCCACGGCTGAATGAGGTAGCTGATGGCCCTGAGCCGGCTCGTGCTGTGGCGGCACGGTGAGACCGACTACAACGCGACCGGTCGTCTGCAGGGTCATCTGGACTCGGCGCTCACCGAGACCGGCTTGAACCAGGCCAGGTTCGCCGTGCCGGTGCTCGCCGGGTTCGAACCGGAGATCGTCGTGGCGTCCGACCTCCAACGCGCGCGCAACACCGCAGGGGTGTTCACCTCGTCGACGGACATTCCGTTGCGGATCGACGAACGGCTGCGCGAGACCCACCTGGGCAAGTGGCAGGGCCTGAACGTGGCCGAGGTGGAGCGGGAGTGGCCAGGCGCGGTCACGGTGTGGCGCACCGATCCGACCTTCGTGCCGCCCGACGGCGAGTCGCGCGTCGAGGTGGCCGAGCGGGCCATCAAGGTCGTGCACGAGGTGGACTCGGAGTTCTCCGGCACCGTGCTGCTGTGCGCGCACGGTGGCCTGATCAGCGCCCTGACCGGACGGCTGCTCGGCCTGCCGGTGGAGAACTGGTCGCAGCTCGGTGGCATCTCGAACTGCCACTGGACGGTGTTCACGCGGCGCAACGACCTCTGGCGGCTGACGTCGTACAACGCGGGCACCACGCGTTGAGACTGCTCGTCCTCGGGGACTCGCTGTCGTTCTTCGGGCCTTCCGGGCCGCTGCCCGCTGATCATCCACGCCTGTGGCACAACATCTGTGCCGAGACGCTGGGTGGTTCGGCGGAGCTGGCGGCCGGGTTCGGGTGGACGGCGCGGGACGCCTGGTGGGCGTTGACCGGGGATCCGCGGATCTGGTCGTTGCTGCCTCGTACGGACGTGCTGGTGTTCGCGGTGGGCAGCATGGACACGCTGCCCTCGCCGTTGCCGACGTATCTGCGCGAGGGGCTGCGTTATGTGCGGCCGGACTGGCTGCGGCGGTGGGTTCGTGCGCGGTATCAGTTCGTGCAGCCACGGTTGGCGCCTTACACGCGGGCGTCGCTACCTCCTGCGCTGACCGCGCGCTATCTGCGGGACATGCTGGAGTCCGTTCGCAATCTCCAGTACACGATGCCGGCGGTCGGGATCGTGCCGTCGGTGCATCGCGCGGCTACGTACGCGTACGCCCATCAGGGGCACGCGGCTGCGGTTGCGGCCGTGCGTGGCTGGGCCGCGGGTGCGGACGTGCCGTTGCTGGACCTGCCTGCCGTGATCGGGGAGCACGTACGGTCCGGTGCCGGGAACCCGGACGGAATGCACTGGGGCTGGGAGGGCCACGAACTCGTGGGCAACGCGATGGCCGCATTGATCTCGTCCGTGGCGTTGAGTCCCTCGGAGGAGTGAGCCCCGTAGGCTCGTCGCTCGTGCGCATCTCCATCGTCACCGACTCCACGGCATACCTGCCCGAGGGGTTCGCGAAGCGCCATGCGATCACCGTGGTGCCGCTGCACGTCGCGGTGGACGGTGCCGGACGCCTCGACGGCGTCGACTTCGGTCCTTTCGAACTGGCCAGTGCCCTCGCCGAGCACCGCCGGGTGACCACGTCACGTCCCACGCCGGGCGAGATGGCGGCCGTGTACCGAGAGGCCCTGTCGTCGTCAGACGCGGTCGTGTCCGTGCATCTCTCTCGTGAGCTGTCCGGGACGTGGGAGGCCGCGCGGCTGGCTGCGGAGGAGATCGGTCCTTCTCAGATTCGCGTTGTCGACTCGCGGTCGACGGGCATGGGGCTCGGGTTCTCGGTGTTGCGCGCATGTGCGGCCGTGGCCGCCGGGCGCTCGCACGCCGAGGTCGAGGACGCTACTTCCGCGGCCGCTCACCAGACGCGGATGTTCTTCTGCCTGGAGACGCTGGACTACCTGCGCCGAGGCGGGCGGATCGGTACGGCGGCGGCACTGGTGGGGACCGCGCTGGCCGTGAAACCGTTGCTGCACATGGACGACGGCCGGATCGTGCCGCTGGAGAAGGTGCGCACGATGAGCCGCGCGGTGGGCCGTCTGGTCGACCTGGCGGCGGCCGCGGCGGGCGATGGTCCCGTCGGACTGGCCGTGCACCACCTGGCCGCTCCCGAACGCGCCGCCGAACTGGCGACCCGCCTGGACGAACGGCTGCCCGGCTCCACGGGATGCGTGATCTCGGAGGTCGGCGCGGTGATCGGCGCGCACACGGGCCCAGGCGTGCTGGGCGTCGTGGTGCTGCCGGGAGGACCCGACAGCCTCCCACAGACCCCCGACAATTCCCCGTCCTCGATGCGCGAGTGATCGCGACCTGTCCACAACCCGCGAGTAATCCACAGCCCCGGAACTCACCCCACCTCCCCACCCATCCCGCTCCGTAACGTCGCTCGCATGTTCCCCCGCTCCCACCAGGACTCCCTCCCGACCGAACGCCTGGCCGCCCTGGCCGACAAGGTGAGAGCCGACCCGACCCTGGTCTACGCACGATCAGAGGACTCGGACGAACACGGCTCGCCCCGCCGCCGCTTCCGCCTGCCACGCCTCCCGCGCCGCGGCCTGCTCGCTCTCGGCGTGGCCGTGGCGTGCACGGTGATAGGCCTGGGCAGCTGGTGGCAGAGTCCCGCCGCCGAGCCGGCCCCGGACCTGGCCCTGGTGAGCACCACGGTCCCGGCCCCCGAACTGGTCGTGGACGTGGTCGGCGAGGTGGCCACCCCAGGCCTGATCACAGCACCGTCGGGCGCCCGGGTCGCCGACGCCGTCCGCCTCGCCGGAGGCATGAAGCCGGGCACGAACCTGTACAACCTGAACCTGGCCCGCAAACTCACCGACGGCGAACAGATAGCGGTGGGCATCCCGCCCCCGCTTCAGGCAGGCGCGGCACAGGCCGGTGGGGCCCAGCCGAAGCTGAACCTGAACTCCGCCAGCGCGACCGAACTGGACGGCCTCCCCGGCGTGGGCCCGGTGACGGCTCAACGCATCGTCGAGCACCGCACCCGCAAGGGCCCGTTCGCGTCGGTGGACCAACTCCGCGACGTGGAGGGCATCGGCGAATCGAAGCTGGCCAAGCTGGCCGACCTGGTCCACACATGACCCTCGTGAACAAGGCCCTGGCCCTCTACCACCGCACCAGGGCCCAGTACCTCCAGCTGACCAGCCCATCCCGCTTCCCAGCGGACCACAACCACCTCGCGCGCCCGCTGGCCGTCACGTTCCCCCTGCACCGCTCCCCAACTTCGCCCCGCCGCCGGCGCCGCCCGCTGAACACCGCGCTCCGCCACCTGCTGGCCGCGTCCTTCCCGCCGCGCCCGGCTCCGCTTGTTCCACTCGTTGCTCCGGCCGCCGCTGCTCCGCACGTCGTGCAACGGCAGTGCCGCATGTGCGCTGCAACCGTGCAGCAGCCCTGAACCTGCTGCCGTACCAAGGAAAACGAGCCGCGCCTACAGCGTTCTGAGCCGCGGTCTCAGCCCGGAGCCCACTTTCCGTCACCGATCGGAGTCAGCCATGCCGTCAGTCCGCATCACCCGTCTCCCGCGCATCGACACCGCCTGGCACCACCCCGCTGCCAGGCACCCCCAAGTGCAGGCGCAGTCCCTCCCGCACCGTCCCCCGAAGCTTCCGCGACCACGGCAGGGCAGCCCCACCCCTGACCCGAGACCTCCCACCGGACAGGGGAGGCGCCGATGGCTCGCAAACACCCGGTAGCCCACGACTTCCGCCTGGTCCCGGCAGCCGCGGCAGTCTGGACCACAGCCGTGGCCGGTCTCTTCCTGAGCTGGCAGGCGGCAGTGTTCACCGGCCTGGCAGCAGGAGCCGTCGGCCTCATGGCGTGGCGAAGAGCCTGGTGGAACAGGACCTGCGCGATAGCCCTCCTGATCTCCGGTCCGGTCGCCGCGGCCTGGGTGGGCGGCAACGTCCTGCGAGCCGAGTCCCACCCACTCCGCCTGGCCGCCGACGAAGGCCGCAGCACCACCCTCACCGTCGAACTCACCACCAGACCGAAGGGAATCCGCGCCGCGGGCTTCGGCGGAACCCAGGCAGGCGTGGAGAACGTCGTGATCAGAGCGACGGCGAACGGCGCCCAGTTGGTGCTGCTGGCTCCGGCGGACAAGTGGCGAGATCTGTTGCCAGGTCAGAAGGTCACGGTCAAAGGCACCCTCGCGCCATCCAGGGGCGGCGACCTGGCGTCGGCGTTGTTGAGGGTGCGCGGTCCGCCGCAGGACCCGCGGCCGGCACCGGTCTGGCAGAGCTGGGCCGACGAACTCCGCGACGGCCTGAGACGGGCCAGCAAAGTCCTCGGCGACGAGGAAGCCGGGCTCCTGCCGGCCCTCGTGGTGGGCGACACGGAGCAGATGGTGCCGCGCATCGTGGAGGAGTTCCGGACCGCCGGCCTCGCCCACCTGCTCGCGGTGAGCGGGGCGAACCTGGCCATCGTCTGCGGGGCGGTCTACCTGCTCACCAGACGCCTCGGTCCGCGTCCGGCGGCGTTCGCCGCCCTGACGGCGCTGGTCGGGTTCGTCATCCTGGCCGGGCCGGAGCCGAGCGTGCTCAGGGCCGCTGTCATGGGTGCCGTCGCGTTGCTGGCGTTGGTGCTGGGCCGGCAACGGTCCGCGGTGCCGAGCCTTGCGACGGCGGTGCTCGTCCTGGTGTTGCACGATCCGGCGCTGGGTGGTGATCCGGGGTTCGCGTTGTCCGTGGTGGCGACGGCGGCGTTGGTGCTCGTCGCGCCGAAGTGGGCGCGGGCACTCAAACGGCGTGGCGTGCCGAACGGGCTGGCTGAGGCGATCGTCGTGCCGATGGCCGCGAGCCTGGCCACGGCGCCGGTGGTGGCCGGGCTCTCCGGACAGGTGAGCCTGGTGTCGGTCGTGGCCAACCTCGTCGCCGGGCCGGTGGTCGCGCCGGCGACCGTGCTGGGCGTGTTGGCGGCGGCCGTCGCGCCGCTCTCGCCTCAGGTGGCAGAGGTGGTCACCCATGTCGCCGGACCTGCTGTGAGTTGGCTGATCACGGTCGGGCGGCAGGCGTCGGCCGTGCCCGGCGCGGCGGTCGGCTGGCCGGACGGCTGGGCCGGTGCGCTCGCGCTGACGGTCGTGACCGCGGTGGTCGTGTTGTTGCTGCGGTTCAAGAAGACACGGACGTTGGTCATCGCGGTGCTCGTCGGCGGGTTCGTGGTGCTGGTGCCGCTGAGAGTCGTGGCGCCGGTCTGGCCGCCCGACGGGTGGAAGGTCGTCAGCTGCGACGTGGGTCAGGGCGACGCGCTGGTCCTCGCGACCGACGACGCCGACACGGCGGTGCTGGTCGACACCGGGCCCGATCCCGGGGCGGTCGACCGGTGTCTGAAGACGCTGGGAATCAAGAGGATTCCGCTGGTGGTGCTGACGCACCTGCACGCGGACCACGTCGGCGGCCTCGACGCCGTGCTCACCGGGCGTGCGGTCGGGGCGGTGGCGGTCGGGCCGCTCAGGGAGCCCGCGTGGGCGTGGAGGGAGGTCGGCGGACGGGCGCGCGCTCACGGCGTGCGGGTCGTGGAGCCGAAGGCGGGCGAGCGGTTCGTCCTGCCAGGACTGGAGTTGGAGGTGATGGGACCGAGGCGGCCGCCGATCGCCGAGGCCGAGAACACCACGGTGAACGACTACTCGCTCGTGATCAGGGCGCACACGAGGGCGGGCCGGGTGTTGCTCACCGGTGACGTCGAACTGGCCGGCCAGGCGGCGTTGCTGGGGGAGCGGGACCTGAGCGCCGAGGTGCTCAAGGTGCCGCACCACGGTTCGCGGTACTCGCTGCCCGCGTTCCTGAAGGCCGTGCGGCCTCGGGTGGCGCTGGTGAGCGTCGGCGCGGGCAACAGGTACGGGCACCCGAGCCCGCACGTCATCGACGTGTTGCGGGCGGGAGGTGCGTTGGTGTTGCGCACGGACAAGGACGGCGACCTGGCGGTGTTGCCGGGAAACCGAATCGTACGAAGGAGAAGAGATGGTCTGGGTCAGGTTGTTCAACGCGCGCTACCCCATTACCGGTGGCACGCCGGGCCTCGCGTGGGCGCTGTGGCAGACGAACTACTCGGCGACGCCGTGGCCGCACGACGAGCTGAAACCCGATTTCGGTTACTGCATCTGCGAAACGCTCGAAGACGGCACCCGCGCCGTCACGTACAAGGCGACGACCACGCACGTGGTGCCTCCGACGAAGGCGGCGACACCGGAGGAGGCGTACGACCTCGTCGCGGAGCACGTGTTCGACGACGCGCTGCGGATCGCGCCGGACGTCTGGCACGACTACCACTACAACGCGCTCAAGGCGGAAGCCCCGTGGCCGCAACGGATCGTGGCATGGCGAGCGACCGTGGAGGCGGTCGGGCCGCACGTGGTGGACGGCCTGCAACGCTTCCCGCGCACGGGTTGGCTCAAGACGGACGCGATCTCCCTGTGAGACATCGTCCGCGGCTTCGGTTCGCAACTGCGCTGCCAAGCCCGGAAGCCCAGCAGACCAGACGTGAAACGGCTCGGAGACGCGAGCGCGTCTCCGAGCCGGAGGAGGTGATTGATCGGCGGTGATTAACCCAGTGCCTTGATGACGGCCTCGGCCGACGGCGGGACCGTCGCGCGCGGGCCGATCGTGTCGCCGAGCGCGTCGAGGGTCTTGAGACCGTCGCCGGTGATCAGCAGCACGGTCTCGGCGTCGGGGTCGAGCTGGCCCGACTCGAACAGCTTCTTCGCCGTCGCGACGGTCACGCCGCCGGCGGTCTCGGCGAAGATGCCCTCGGTGCGGGCGAGCAGCTTGATGCCCTCGACGACCTCTTCGTCGGTGACGTCGTCGATGGCGCCGTTGGTGCGGCGCACCGCGTCGAGCACGTACGGGCCGTCGGCCGGGGCGCCGATCGCCAGCGAGCGGGCGATGGTGTCCGGGCGGACCGGGCGGATGACGTCGTGGCCGGCCTTGAACGCGGCGGAGATCGGGGAGCAGCCGGTGGCCTGCGCGCCGAACACCTTGTACGGCGAGGCTTCGACGAGGTCGAGCTGGCCGAGTTCGCGGAACGCCTTGTCGACCTTGGTGAGCTGCGAGCCGGACGCGATCGGCACGACGATCTGGTCGGGCAGGCGCCAGCCGAGCTGCTCGGCGACCTCGTAGCCGAGCGTCTTCGAGCCTTCCGCGTAGTACGGGCGGACGTTGACGTTCACGAACGCCCAGTCCTCGTTCTCCGCGGCTAGTTCCTGGGCGAGGCGGTTCACGTCGTCGTAGTTGCCGTCGACGGCGATCAGGGCGCCGTCGTAGACGGCGCTCATGAGGATCTTGGCGCGCTCGAGATTGGAGGGAACGAGAACGACGGACTTCCAGCCCGCACGGGCGGCGGCCGCGGCGACGGCGTTCGCCAGGTTGCCGGTGGACGGGCAGGCCAGCACCTTGAAGCCGAGTTCGCGGGCGGCGGCGAGCGCGACGCCGACGACGCGGTCCTTGAACGAGTGCGTGGGGTTGCCGGTGTCGTCCTTCACCCAGATCTTGCGGACGCCCAGGGCCTTGGCGAGGTTGTGCGCCTCGACCAGGCGGGTGCCGCCGGGATCGGTGTTCGGGTGCTGTTCCACAGTGGACGGAACAGGGAGGAGGCCGCGGTAGCGCCAGATCGACCTGGGGCCGGCCTCGATGTCCTCACGCCGGATCTTCCCGAAGTCGTAGGCCACTTCCAGCGGCCCGAAACACTCGAGACAGGCGTACTCAGGTGCGAGAGGGGTTTCGTTCCCACACTCCCGGCACAGCAGTGCCCGGGCAGGGCCGAGGTCGAACTTCGTGCTCGTGGGCACAGTGACAGCAGTCATCGCGAGGTATCTCCTCATCTTTCCCGCGAAATCGAACGGGTCGGAATTGGCACCGTGATCGTCTGCGCATAGCTCTGCACAAGGTTCTGTGCATGGCGCTGACGCCGGTTGCCGGGGCTTCTACGGGCCGTTCCCTCTGCCCCTCTGGATGAGCGGTATTCAGTTGTGGCCATCAAGCTACGGCAACAGCCCGTTGCCATCCACAGACGTCCACGATCCGGGACGTGGGAAGATGCGGAGCGTGAGCGCACCGGAGTCACTGCACCTCGTCGTCGGTGAGGAGGAGTTGCTGGTCGAACGTGCTGTTCGGGCGGCTCTCGAGGCCGCGCGGGAGGTCGATCCGACCGCCGACCTGACCCGCGTCCAGGTGACTGATCTCACGCCTCCCGAGCTGGCCGAACTGGTGAGTCCGTCGCTGTTCGCGGAGGGCCGCGTGATCGTCCTGCAGAACGGGCAGGACATCAGCAAGGAGGTCGCCGACATGGTGCTCTCCTACGTCAAGGCGCCCGCGGACGGTGTCACGCTCGTCGTCGTGCACACGGGTGGTGGTCGCAGCAAGGCGGCCAAGGACCTGCCCGGACAGCTGAAGAAGGCCGGTGCCGCGGTCACGGAGTGCGGCAAGGTCACCAAGCAGGGTGATCGTGAGGCGTTCGTGCGCAACGAGGTGCGGCGCGCGGGCGGCAAGATCGACTCCGAGGCCGTCGTCACGCTGATCGACGCCGTGGGCACGAACCTGCGCGAGCTCGCCGCGGCCTCGTCGCAGCTCGTCTCCGACACCGACGGCAAGGTGACGGTCGAGGAGATCCGCCGCTACCACCAGGGCAAGGCCGAGGTGACGGGGTTCGCCGTCGCGGAGAAGGCCGTCGTCGGTGACCGGGCGGGCGCCATGGAGGCGTTGCGCTGGGCCATGCAGCTCGGCGTGCCGCACGTGCTGGTCGCGGACGCGCTGGCGGACGCGGTGCGCACGGTCGCGCGGGTGTCCGCGGTGGGCCGCGCCGACCCGTTCAGCCTGGCCGGGCCGCTCGGCATGCCGCCGTGGAAGATCAAGAAGGCGCAGGCCCAGTCCCGCGGCTGGGACCAGTCGGGCCTCGCCGACGCGATGCAGGTGGTCGCCGGGCTCAACGCCGACGTGAAGGGCGTGGCGGCCGACGCCGACTACGCGCTGGAACGTGCCGTGCTCCGGATCGTGGCCGCCCACAGCCGCCGCTGACCCGCCGGATCACTCCCGGCGCGGGATCCCGATCAGGTACTGGGCTCCCGTGAAGCCGGGTTCGACGCCGATCGTCCACTCGAACGACTCGGTGCCGTCCAGGCCGTCGACGATCCGCCGCAGTTCCGCACGCCCGTACATGCGCAGGAACGACACGACGCTGTCGAAGAACATCATGAACGGCAGCACCGGCACGACGTAGGTCAGCGCCAGCCGCAGCAGGTACCGCGGCGGGGAGTTGCGCTGGAACGGCGCCGCGAGCAGCACGGCCAGCGCGAGGAAGAACGGGAACACCAGCACGTAGAGCCACGACCGCTTGGTGTCCACGACGACCATCGGCTGCCGGGTGTCGACGGCGTTCTGCAGCATGCGCGCGGCGAGCGCGGGCGGGAAGTGGTGGAAGGCGCCGTAGATCGTCCGCGTCCCTTCCAACCGGCAGTCGGTGGCATCGACGGACGAGGGCACGTGGTCCACCGAGCAGCACGGGCCGGGCAGCCGGCGCCGGTTTCGCGCGGCGACGCGCTCGAACGCGGGCACGTTCGGCACCAGGTCCGTCAGCATGACCTGCGTGTGGATGCCCTGAGCGTGCAGCCGCCGCTGGATCAGCGGCACCGGTCCGCCCGAACCCGCGCAGAGATCGACGATCCGGTGGTCCGCGCCCGACCGCAACGCCAGCGCCAGCGGCCGTGAGTACTCACGCGCGGCGTCCGTCAGCCGGTAGATCGTCATGATCGACTCGGTGTGCAGGGTCCGCAGCACGGGCGGGGTGCCGTCGAGGTCGTGCAGCTCGAAGAAGTCGATCCGCGGCAGCGATTCCATGGACCTACGCCTACCGTGCCCGAGGCCACATGCGAAAGGGCTCCACTTCCCGGAGGAGGTGGAGCCCTTTGCAGAAGCTCGAAGCGCTACGAGCGAGATCAGCCCTCGAGGGAGTTCGCGCGCAGGGCCATCGCCGACTTCTTGTTGGCGGCCTGGTTGGCGTGGATGACGCCCTTGGTGGCGGCCTTGTCGAGCTTGCGGGACGCGTCCTGCAGCAGCTCCAGGGCCTTCGCCTTGTCACCGGCCTCGGCAGCCTCGCGGAACTTGCGGATGGCCGTCTTCAGGGACGACTTGACCGACTTGTTGCGAAGGCGAGCCTTCTCGTTGGTCTTGATCCGCTTGAGCTGGGACTTGATGTTCGCCATGCGACATCACCCTTCTTGTCGAAACCGGGTTCGTGGCGCGCTTGGTCGGCACCGGTCACGAGGACCGGGTCTCCTCCACGGCGGAGAGCCGCGCGTTCACGACGACGAAGGATATCAGGCCAGCTCAGCGCACCGTGAAGGTGGCCTTCTCGGCACCCACCACCGCCTCGTAGCCGCCGCGGGCGACCTCACGCCGTCCGTCACCGTCCACGTCGCCGACGGTCAGGGCCAGCTGCGAGAGCTTGAACGACACCTCGACCTGCTTCGACTGTCCGGCAGCGAGTTCCACGCGGGTGAAGCCCACCAGACGGGCGTCCGGGGTCAGCACCGGCGAGGCCGGCTGGCGCACGTAGACCGGCACCACCGTGGTGCCCGCACGCGTACCGGTGTTCGCCACCGTGAACTTCACCACGCCGTCACGACGGTCAACGGACACCGAGGGCCCCGAGGTCGTGAACGACGTGTACGACAGTCCGTGCCCGAACGCGTAGAGCGGGTCGTACTTCGCACCCGCCGAAGTGTTCGCGCCCGGCAGCTGGTCGTAGGTCAGCGTCGGGTCGCCCAGCGCCTTCGGCCACGAGATCGGCAGCTTGCCGCTCGGGTTCACCGCGCCGAACAGCACGTCGGCGATCGCCCGGCCACCTTCGCTGCCCGGCAGCCAGCCCGCGACCAGCGCGTGCGCGTCCGCCGCCGCACCGAGCACCTGCGGACGCGCCGTCAGCAGCACCACGACCACCGGCTTGCCGGTCGCCTGGACCGCGTCCACCCACGCCTGCTGCTCGGCCGTCAACACCGGGTTCTCCGTGTCGGCGGGACCCTCCGCACCGGGCTTCTCACCCAGGACGACGACAACCGCGTCCGCGCCATCCGCCTCAGCCACCGCCGCGGCCTGAGTCGGAGCGTGCACGACGGACGCACCGGGGACAGCCTCGCGAACACCGGTCAGCACGGTCGCGGTCGGCGGCAACGGCGAGTCGTCCGGCACGCCCTGCCACTCGACGGTCCAGCCACCGAGCTGGCGGCGCACGTCGTCCGCGGTCTCACCGGTCACGACGATCTTCTTCGCAGACGTCGAGAGCGGCAGCACGCCGTCGTTCTTCAGCAGCACGGTGCCCTCGGCGGCCGCCTTGCGCGCCAGGTCCCGATCCACGTTCACCACGTTGCCGTCGGCCTTGGCCGGGTCCACGTACGGCTTCTCGAACAGCCCCAGGTCGAACTTGAGCTTCAGTACCCGCCGCACGGCCTGGTCGATCCGCCCGCGCGACACCGAACCATCGCGCACGTTCGCCAGCAGCAACGACGTGAACTCGGCCGCGTTCGACGGCTCCATCGCCATGTCCACACCGGCGTTGACGCTCATGGCGATCGCCGTCTTGTAGTCGGGCGCGACCTTGTGCCGGTCCACCAGGTACTTCATGTCCTGCCAGTCCGAGACCGCGACACCCTTGAAGCCCATGCGGTCACGCAGCTGCGTCTGCAGCATGTACTTCGATGCGTGCACCGGCACACCGTTGAGCGAGCCGGAGTTGATCATCACGGTCTTCACGCCCGCGTCGAACTGCGCCTGGAACGGCGGCAGCACGAGGTCCTGCAGCTGCCGGATCGGGATCTGCGCCGCCGCGCGGTCGTGCCCGTTCGCCGGCGCCGAGTACCCGGCGAAGTGCTTCGCCGTCGCGGTCAGCTGCGCGGTGTCGTCCACCTTGGACTGCTGCCCGCGCACGTTCGCCGCCGCCAGTTGCCCGGCCAGGAACGGGTCCTCGCTGTAGGTCTCGTAGTAACGGCCCCAGCGCGTGTCCCGCGCGATGTCGGACACCGGGGCGAAGTTCCAGAAGACACCGGTGGCGCGCAACGCCTTCGACGCCGACACACCGATCTTCTCCTGCAGCCCGGGGTCCCACGTCGCACCGAGCCCGATCTGGTGCGGGAACATCGTCGCGGAGATGACGTTGTTGTGCCCGTGCACGCCGTCCGCGCCGTAGATAATCGGGATCTTCAACCTGTTGTTCTCCAACGCATAGCGCTGGATCGCGTTGTTCATCTCGGCCCACGCCCTGGGCGTGTTGTCGAGCGGCGCGTCACCGCCGCCGGACAGGATCGAGCCGACGTGCGCGTCCGCGAGCACCGCCTTCAGGCAGGAGTCGACCAACGGCCCGTTGACGTTGTTGCAGTCACCGCGCAGCTTCCCGACGCGGATCTGGGCCATCTGCCCGATCTTCTCCTCGAGCGTCATTCTGCGCAGCAGGTCCTCCACCCGCCGTTCGGTCGACGCCCGACTGTCCAAATAGATTTCTTTACCCGCTGCAAGACCGCCCGCCGGTGTCAGCGACGCGATCACCACAGCCACGCCCAGCACGCCGAGACCGGCGCGTTTGCGGGAGAACAAAGACAAGACTCCTCCACGTTCCCGGTGCGCCCGCCGCACACGATCGCGTGGAGGAGTCAGTCAGGACACCCCCGAACGGAGGAACTCGATGACAGCGTTTTCATGCTGGTGAAACGCCTGTTCAGCCGCCCAGGATCGAGCGCGTCAGCGACTGTCTTTCGTCCATCAGTTCGGCCAGCGCGGCTGCAATCGTGGGTTCGCCCAGCCGCACGCGCTCAACGCCGGGTTGCTCGTCCAACGCGAGCAGCGTTGCCCGCCGCACGAGCTCCTTCACGAACGACGCCGTGACGCCCTCGCTCGCCGCCACGATCGCCGAGGCGTCCGGAAGATCGAGATCCGTGCGGGACGCGTAGAGCCGCAACAGCCGTTCGCGTCCCTGCGTGTCGGGCAACGGCACGTGCGTCGCGAGGTCGATCCGGCCGGGCCGCTGGGCGAGGGCCTGCTCCATCACGTCCACGCGGTTCGTGGTGAGCACGAACGTCACGTCCGCCTCGGAACCGACACCGTCCATCTCGTTCAGCAGCTCGAACAGCGCCGGGTTGCCGAACTCGGTGTGCCGCCGGTCCTCCGCGATCAGGTCGACGTCCTCGACGACCACCACGGACGGCGCGAGCTTCCGCGCCATCGACGTCGCCACTTTCAGGAGCTTGAACATCGCGACGCCGCTCAGCACGATCACCGTCGAGGACTCCAGCCGTCCCATCAGGTACCGGATCGTGTGCGTCTTGCCGGTGCCGGGCGGGCCGTGGAGCAGCAGTCCGCGTTTCAGGTGTTGCCCGTGTGCTCTCAGCCGTGCGCTTTGTTCTGCCGTGCGTACGACGTGGCGTTCGATGGTGTCGAGCACACCATCCGGCAGTACGACGTCCTCAGGCCGCAACGACGGTCTGGGCAGGAACGTGAGCAGCTGGTTGCGCCGGTGCTCGCTCAGTCCGAACGCCATCACCTTGCCCTGGAACAGGTTGTGGCGGGCGATGTGTCCTTCGACCGCCTCACGCGTGGCCGTCGCTATCTCTCTCGATCCGGCCAGCACCTGCAGCGAACACTGGGAATCGCAGTCCTCGCCCGGACCCTGCAGCGCGATCACCACGGGATCGCCGTCCGGTGACCGGGAGAGGACCAGTCCGAGCTGCACTGCCTCGACCGCGGTGTCGGGGCCGGTGGCCACCGTCGCGTAGTCGACGGGACCGAGCCCGAAGCTGCCGTCGTGGACCGCCCCGCTCAACATGTCCACGAGGTACTGGAACGCGCGCTTGCCCGCTATGCCGAACCACTCCGCCCCTGGGGAGTGCTCGGCCAGGTACGTCTCGATCCCGCGGTGGACGTTGACGTGTTCCCAGGCCATGAACTTGGCCGTCACCGTGGGAACCTGTGCCATCGGAATGCCTATGTGCCCGGAAACCTTCCGGACCAGCGTCGACTCCGCGCCGTCGGAGACCAGTTTCCTGGCCTCCTCCAACAACCCCTGCAGAGCCGACGCGAGCGATCGTGCGTCAGATGTGTGGAGATCCGTCATCGATTCCACCGTACGCACTAACCCTCTGGCCCGGCCTCCGTGTTTTCCTCAGGATTCTTCGGTGGCCTGCCCCGACGCGGCATTTTCTTTGCCTCATTGGGCAATCGGCCGGCGTCCGACAGCGCACGCCGCAACAGGAACTCGATCTGCGCGTTGGTGCTGCGCAGCTCGTCGTTCGCCCACCTGCTCAACGCGTCGTGCACGGCCGGGTCAAGCCTGAGCAGAACGCTTTTGCGCTCGGCCATCAGGTGTAGAGGGACCCTGCGTTCACCACGGGCTGGGTGGATCGGTCACCGCACAGGACGACGAGCAGGTTCGACACCATCGCCGCCTTGCGTTCCTCGTCGAGCTCGACCACGTTCTGCTCGGAGAGCCGCTGCAGCGCGAGTTCCACCATGCCGACGGCGCCCTCGACGATCCGTGTCCGTGCCGCCACGACCGCGCTGGCCTGCTGGCGCTGCAGCATCGCGTGGGCGATCTCCGGCGCGTACGCGAGGTGCGTGAGCCGCGACTCGATCACCTTCACGCCCGCGGACTGCACCCGCGCGGAGATCTCGATCGAGAGGGTCTCGGTGATCTCGTCCGCGTTCTCCCGCAACGAGAGCCCGGCTTCCTCGTGGTTGTCGTACGGGTAGCTGTTCGCGATGTGCCGCACCGCGGTCTCGGTCTGGATCCCGACGAACCGCACGAAGTCGTCCACCTCGAACCGCGCCCGCGCGGTGTCCTCGACCTGCCACACGACCACGGCGGCGATCTCGATCGGGTTGCCGTCCGCGTCGTTGACCTTGAGCGCCGACGTCTCGTGGTTCCGGATCCGGGTCGAGATCTTCTCCCGCGTGTTGAACGGGTTCACCCACCGCAGACCGTCCGTGCGCACCGTGCCCACGTAACGGCCGAAGAACTGCTGCACCCGCGCCTCACCCGGCGCCACCGTGAAGAGGCCCCGGAACACCAGCGCCCCCGCCAGGAACAGCAGTATCCCCACGATCAGGAGTCCCGCTGACGGCTCGTTGTTGTCGGCGGCCCGGAGTCCCTCGATGAACGTCCATGCAGCCACCGCGACCAACACCACCCCTCCAAAGAACATGGGCAGACCGGACAGGTCCCGTGCGCGCTTCTCCCGCACCACGGGCGCCGGCATCCGCACTGTCGTGTCCACAACCGCGCTCATTCAGACCCCCTATCGAAGTAGTATCTAAGTGATATCACTTTTCCGTCATGATCGCCAGCTAGGCTGATCCGCATGAGGGCGAAGAAGCAGCGCGTGGCGGCGTACGGGGTCTGCATCAACGAGCGCGACGAGATCCTCCTGGCGCGCTGGCTTGGCCCAAAGGGCAAACGTTGGATCCTGCCGGGAGGCGGCATCGACCACGGTGAGCACCCGTACGACGGGGTCATCCGGGAGATCGAGGAGGAGACCGGGTACCTCGCCGAGGTGGTCCGCCTGCTCGGCATCGACTCCGAGTTCCGGGAGGAACCCGACCGCGACTACCACGCGCTTCGCGTCATGTACGAGGTGCGGATCGTCGGCGGCGAGCTGCGCAACGAGGTGGACGGCACGACCGACCTCGCCCAGTGGTTCCCCCTCGCAGACATCGGACAACTGAAGCGAGTGCCGTCGCTGGACACGGCCCTCGGTCTGTATCGAACTACCCCAGCTGCCGGAATCCTGCGGTAGATTCGGTTCTACCGCCGCCGACTTGCCTCCAATGGAGTTGGCGAATGATCCGATCACTGGCCGTAGTCGGCACGGCCGCCCTGCTGTCGTCCTTCGTGCACGTGCCGGCCCACGCGGCTGTCGTGAGCGTCTCGAGCGTGTCCTCCCTGCAGGCCGCCCTCGACACCGCGCGAGCCGGTCAGCGCATCGTGCTGGCCCAGGGCCTGCATGCCGCCGACCGACCCATCAAGATCACCAAGTCGGGCATCACCGTCGCCGCGCAGACCATCGGCGGCACGGTGTTCACCCGTGGCGGCTTTGAGCTCGGGGCCGTTCGAGACGTGACGATCGAAGGCTTCGTCTTCAACGGAACCAGCACGCTCTCGGTCCCCGCGGAAGCGCGGGCCACGCGCATCACCCGCAACACGTACTCGGGGAACAAGGACGGTGCTTCGCTCAGCGTGAGTGCCGACGACGTCCAAATCGACCACAACACGTTCCAGAACCGGACCAACGCGGGTGTCTACCTGCAGATCACCGGCCCCGGCAGCGAGATCGCCAAGCGGTCGTGGATCCACCACAACTACTTCTACAACCACCAGTTCACCGGCTCGAACGGCG
Organism: Lentzea albidocapillata; assembly: GCF_000719115.1. Lineage (GTDB taxonomy): Bacteria > Actinomycetota > Actinomycetes > Mycobacteriales > Pseudonocardiaceae > Lentzea > Lentzea albidocapillata. Next base: position 158,867 of record NZ_JOEA01000016.1, read on the forward strand.
GCGAGTCGATCCGGCTCGGCTACAGCCACAAGCAGTCGAAGTCGGCGAACGCGATCGTCGAGCACAACCTGTTCGAGAAGGCGGACGGCGACGCCGAGGCCATCTCGATCAAGTCGTCGGACAACATCGTCCGGTACAACACGATCCGCAACAGCAAGGGCTACATCGTCCTGCGCCACGGCCACCGCACCACGGTCGAGGGCAACCTGCTGTTCAACAGCGGCATCCGCTTCCACGGAAACGACCACAAGGTCATCAACAACTACGTGGAGACCACCAAGGACCGCGCGATCGTGTTCGGCTCCGGCAAGGAGGCCGACAGCGGCCCCACCTCGAAGCTGCACGACCGTCCCGACCGCGTGACGGTCGCGTTCAACACGCTGATCGGCACCGGAGCGGTGGTGGACAGCGACGGCGGTGACTTCAAGCCCAAGGACTGCGTGCTCGCGAACAACGTCATTCGCGGTTCTTCGGGTGGGGTCGTCTCCATGCACGCCGGCTCGACCGTCAAGTACGAGGGCAACGTCATCTGGGGCGGCACCGGCGGCAACATGCCGTCGTCCGGCTACAAGTCCGTGGACCCGAAGCTGGTGAAGGACGCCAACGGACTGTTCCGGTTGTCTTCCGGTAGTCCGGCCATCAACGCGTCGGTGGGCACCTACTCCTATGTGACGCGTGACTTCGATCCGCAGGCGCGCTCCGGCAAGCCTGATGTCGGGGCGGATGAGTACAACTCGTCGGCGGTGCGGAAGCCGCTGACGAAGGCCGATGTCGGGGTCTCCGCACCCTGATGAACGCATTTGTCCTGGTGATCGCACGTGTGGCGGTCACCAGGACCCCCCGATTTGGAGATCGAAACAGGCCCGTGTAATGTTCTCCATGTCAGAGCGACACGGGCCGGGAAATACAGACCGGAACGAGCCTGGCAAAAACCGGAGAGATAAAGCCTCCTAGAGGCCGATTTGACACCGGCGAGCAAGACCAAATAAGCTTCAGCAACACAAGCCCCGGAAGTAAGTCAGCGTAAAGCTGATGTGACTGCGGTGTGCGCGTGTTCTTTGAGAACTCAACAGCGTGCCGAAACACAGCCAGTAAT
>NZ_JOEA01000017.1 GCF_000719115.1 Lentzea albidocapillata
GGTGAGGTCAAGTCGACACGCTCTTCGTCGACTTGACCTCACCCCTCAGGTGTGGCCCGCTCTTGGCTCGGCTCGTGATGGGACCCCACCGCCAACGCAACCCTCAAAGCAACAGGCAGCCGCCCAACGCAACAGGCGTGCCATCAACCCACCCGTGGCGTGGACCCCCTGATCAGATTGCCGGGGGTCTGGGGGCAGAGCCCCCAGGGCAAGCACGCAACGCAAGGCGCACGCAAAGCCGACCACCCACCCGGCCCAGCCCGACCGCCACCCGCAAACCAACCAAGCTGACGCAGGCGTCCCCCCAATAGAAGGACCCCCTGAGCCCAAACGCTACTCAGGGGGTCCGACAAGATCACCAAACCAGATCCGGCACCACCAGGTCAGGCACCACCAGGTCAGGCAACAGCCCCAGCCGAAAAGGCCAGGCCCACCACCTCACCGCCGCATGAACGGCGGCACATCCACCTCGTCATCAGGGTCCTCGGTAACCGGCACAGGCCGAGAAGGCAACGACCCGTTGGGAGACAAGGACCGAGGCACCGAGGGCACGTACCCGTTGCCCTGAGCCGGCGAAGGCTGAGGCGGCACCGTGGTAGGAGGCTGCTGCACAGGCGGAGCGTGCCGAACCTCAGGCTGAACCGGAGGCTGGACGGGAGCCTGAACAACAGGAGCGTGGGCAACAGGTTGCGGATTCTGCGCCACCGGCTGCTGCACGTGCGTCGGCGTGGCCGTGGCGGAAGCGATCGGCCCGGTAGCCGTCCGAGGCGGCGAGGACAGCGCCGTCGGCTCCAGCTTCTTGTGGGTCGGACCGCCGGCGTCGAAGCCGGCCGCGATCACCGTGACCCGGACCTCGTCGCCCAGGGAGTCGTCGATGACCGTACCGAAGATGATGTTCGCGTCGGGGTGCGCGGCCTCCTGGACGAGCGAGGCCGACTCGTTGATCTCGAACAACCCCAGGTCGGAGCCGCCGGCGATGGACAGCAGCACGCCGTGCGCGCCCTCCATCGAGGCTTCCAGCAGTGGCGAGTTGATGGCCTTCTGCGCGGCTTGCACCGCTCGGCCCTCTCCTCGTGCCGAGCCGATGCCCATCAACGCCGAGCCCGCGCCGGACATGACCGACTTGACGTCGGCGAAGTCCAGGTTGATCAGACCGGGGGTCGTGATCAGGTCGGTGATGCCCTGGACACCGGACAGGAGCACCTCGTCCGCGGAGCGGAAGGCGTCCATCAGGCTCACGCCGATGTCGCCGAGCTGCAGCAGCCGGTCGTTCGGGATCACGATGAGCGTGTCGCACTCGTTGCGCAGCGCCTGGATGCCGTCTTCGGCCTGCTTGGCGCGGCGCTTGCCCTCGAAGGAGAACGGGCGCGTCACGACACCGATGGTCAGTGCGCCGAGCTTGCGGGCGATCGAGGCCACCACCGGCGCACCGCCGGTGCCCGTGCCACCGCCCTCACCTGCGGTGACGAAGACCATGTCGGCCCCCTTGAGGACCTCCTCGATCTCTTCGCGGTGGTCTTCGGCGGCCCTGTGCCCGACCTCGGGGTTCGCGCCGGCACCGAGGCCGCGGGTCAGCTCCCGGCCGATGTCGAGCTTCACGTCGGCATCAGACATCAGCAAGGCCTGGGCATCGGTGTTCACCGCGATGAACTCGACGCCCTTCAGCCCGACCTCGATCATGCGGTTGACGGCGTTGACACCGCCACCACCGATGCCGACGACCTTGATCACCGCGAGGTAGTTGTGCGGGGGCGTCATCGGATCCGCCTTCCTGATCGTGGTCCGCGCTGTGGTGCTGGGTGTGATGCACCCGGATTGAAACTCTCAACCTCTCGTCGAGGCCCAGAGTTATGTCAACCCCATATGTTCCTGCTGGACGTTAAGCACCAGCGGTGCGTCGGTCCAGCAGCCACGCCGTAGGGTCCCAACACTGTGCGCTACTACTCCCCGGTCGTGCCGTCAAGTAGCGCGTACGGTCCTGAGGACGACGCACCCGCAAGCCTAGTCGGACCTCGAATCGGAGATCGTCTCGCCCGTCCTAACGACGGTTTCTGTCGGTGACGCCCGCCGGCTTGCCCTCATCGGGATGGAAAAGCTGTCCGGCGGCCTGGTCGCCGGACCGCGTTTATCCGCTGGGCCGCGAGCCGTCCGGAGATCAGCACCGGTGGCACCCCGACGCCCGGCGTGGTGCCCGCTCCGGCCAGCGCCACGTTCCCGGCACCCCGCACGACGTTGCGCGGCCGGAACGGTCCCGTCTGCGCGAAGGTGTGCGCGAGCCCGAACGGCGTGCCTGACGCGTTGCCCCAGTCCGCCGGCGTGACGAGCAGTTCGTCGCGCACCGCCGCACCGAACCCGTCGAGGCCGCGCTCCTCCAGCGTCCGCACGAGCTCGTCGCGGTACCGGGGCCCGACCCGCGGCCAGTCGATCGGCCCGGTCCCGAGGTTCGGCGACGGCGCCAGCACGTAGTGCAGCCCGTCCTGCGCGTGCGTGACGAGCAACGACGGATCGGACATCAACCGTCCCTTGCGGACGATCTCGTCGAACGTCCCCCGCCACGCCGCCCCGAACAGGATGTTGTGGTGCCCGAGGTCCCACGTGCGGTCCGTCGCGGCGTGCAGCACCACAGCGGACGGCGACCATCGGTGCGGCAACACCCGCCTCGGTGACTTCCCGAGCAGCCGATAGGCGTCCGGCAGCTCACACGCCAAGACGACCGCATCACACTCGACGCGCTCCTCAGCGGTGTGCACGGCCGCCACGCGCGCACCACGCCACTCCAGCCGTGTGACCGGTGTGCCGTAACGGAACTCCGCACCGTGTTTGGCCGCAGCACCAGCCATCGCCTGAGGCACCGCATGCATCCCGCCTCGCGGGTAGTACACACCCGCGATGGTGTCCATGTACGCGATGACGGCATACGCCGCGAGAGCCTGCTGCGGTGGCACACCCGCGTACAAAGCCTGGAACGAAAAGAGCCTGATCAGCCGTTCGTCCCGTAGGAACCGCCGCAACTGCGGCTCCAGCCGCCCGAACCCGCCCAGCACCGCGAGCTTCACCAGCTCCGGCCGGACCAGGTCGAACGGCGAGTCGAAGTTCGCCCCGATGAAGTGCTCGCGCTGCACCGAGTACAGCTCTCCCAGCCACCGCCGCAACTCCCGGTACCCGGCCGCTTCCCTTGCGCCGCAGACGGTGCGGACCTCGTCCTCCATCGCGGCGGCATCGGTGTGCACCGCGATGCCCGACCCGTCCGCGAACCGCGCGTGATAGGCGGGATCGACGCGGTCGAGCGTCAGCCAGTCCGAAAGCCGCTCCCCCACGGCGTCGAACGCTTCCTCCAGGTACTCGGGCATCGTCAGCACGGTCGGCCCGTTGTCCGCGGTGAACCCACCGACCCGGACGGTGCCGGCCCGGCCGCCAGGAACGTCGGCCTTCTCGATGACGGTGACCCGCCGGCCGGTGCCCTGCAGGTGCAACGCCGCCGACAGTCCGGCGAGACCGGCGCCCACAACCACGACGTGGCCCGGCATGAGTACTTCCTTCGGGTGACAACGATCGATACGGCTAATACCGCGAGTGGTAGTCCGATGAGCACGGTAGTCGTTCATCACCAGGAGGCATGTCTTGGCACCCGCACCCGCGTCCGTGCGTTCGCTCGTCGTCGCAGCGATCGTCCTGGAACTCGTCACGAGCAGGCTGGGCAGCCTCGTCGTACGGGTCGCGAGGGCGCGGCTGAGGCCGAACGGCTAGCGAGAATCCCTTGTGCTCGCAACCGATTCCACGAACTGAAGGACCTAAGTGGAAACTCTTCCACCAGTAGTGACCATCGGACCGGAGTTACCGCTGAAGCGCCGTCCACCGTGGCTCGCGATCGGTTTCGCCCTGGTCGCGCTGACAGCGGGCGGACTCGGGTTCGGTCTGGGCAGGGCCACCGGTCCCGATCTGCTGCGCTCCGCCGGCACGAGCCCGGCCGCGCCGAACGTGTTCACGATCAACGGGTCGATGACCGTCAACGGCCAGTGCGGTACAGGTGGCTACACCGACGTCACTCTCGGCGGACAGGTCGAGATCGTGAACCAGGACAACAAAGTGCTCGGCGTCGGCACGCTGCAGGGCGGCACCGGCTCGTGCTCCTTCAGGTTCACCGTGAGCGGCATCCCCGAAGGGCAACGGCTCTACGGGGCGCAGATCGGCAACGCCAGCCGGGGCGTCATCTGGCACTCCGAGCAGGACGCGAAGTCCCAGGGCTTCCACCTGGCGCTGGGCTGAGCGCTTAGGAAACCGTGGCCAGGTCCGGCGACGACACGTCATAGGTCGTGCCTGGCCGCGAGAGCAGCACGAGCAGCACGGCCGCCTTGCGTGCCGTGTCGTCGGAGTTGCCCCACTTCACCACGCGGTTCCCCGACAGCGTCAGCTTCACGTCGGCACTGGTCGTCGCCGCCACCGACACCACGTCGGGCCGCAGCTTCTCCGGCAGCCCGTTCACGACCCCGACCACGGCGCGAGTGGCCGGGTCCGAGGACGACGGCAGCGTCAGCACCAGTTCGGGGACGCCCGGCGCGGCGGCCGGGAGGACCGCGTAGTCCCTGCCGGTCGAGTCGACGAGGTGGAAGCCGTCGGGCAGCTTCACCGAGCCGATCGGGACGCGTTCGGTGAGCAGCAGCCGGACCGTGCCCGGGAGCTGGCGTTCCACCTCCACGGCGGCGACGCGCGGGATGCCGGCCACGCGGTCGTGGATCTCCTGGAGGTCCAGGCGGATCAGCGGGGAGCCGGCCTCGATCGCCGCTACCGCGCGGACCTCGTCCTCGGTCAGCACGCCGTTGCCGCGGACGTCGACCTGGCGGACACCGAGCAACGGGGTGAAGAAGACGCAGTAGGCCAGGGCCAGCACGGAAAGCACTGCCAGCAGCGCCACCAGGCGACGGCGCAGGATCACCCTGCGCCGCGCCCGGTACTCGGCGCTCTTCGGTCTCCGGTTCGCGGAGCGAACTCGCGTGGACCTGCCGCGAACCGGTGCGCTCATGACAGCGCGCTGACGATCTCGGGGCCGAGCATCGTCACGTCACCCGCGCCCATGGTCACCACCAGGTCGCCCTCGCTCACCAGCGAGGCCACCAGCGCGGGCACGCGGTCGAACGACGGCTCGTAGTGCACGGAAGCCGTGACCTGGTCGGCGATCAGCGTGCCGGTCACGCCGGGTTCGGGCTCCTCGCGGGCACCGTAGACGTCCAGCACGATGACCTCGTCCGCCAGCGACAACGCGGCGGCGAACTCCGTGGCGAACATACGGGTCCTCGAGTACAGGTGCGGCTGGAACACCACGACGACACGGCCGGCACCAGCCACCGGACGCGCGGCACGCAGCTGTGCGTCGACCTCGGTCGGGTGGTGCGCGTAGTCGTCGTACACCGACACACCGTTGCCACGGCCCTTGAACTCGAACCGCCGCCGCACGCCACCGAAAGCCGCGAGGCCTTCGAGCAGCCCCGCCTGGTCCGCGCCGAGCTCCAGACCGGCCAGCAGAGCGGCGATCGCGTTCAACGCCATGTGCTCGCCCGGCACCGCGACCCGGACCTCGACCGCCACGCCGTCGATCTCGACCGACGCCAGGCCACCGGACTCCAGCGGCTTGTAGTCGATCAGACGCGCGTCAGCGGCCGAACGTCCGTACTCGCGCACGCGGATCCCACGCGCCCGCGCCTCGGCGATCAGGCGAGCGGCACCGGGATCGTCCGCACAGGACACCAGCACGCCGCCCGGCACGATCCGTTCCAGGAACGAGTCGAACACGGCCGTGTAGGCCTCGACGGTGCCGTGGTGGTCGAGGTGATCGGCCTCCACGTTCGTCACGACGGCGACGGACGGCGAGAAGAACAGGAACGAGCCGTCGGACTCGTCCGCCTCGGCCACGAACACGCCGCCGGTGCCCTGGTGGGCGTTGGCACCGGACTCGTTCAGGTCACCACCGATCGCGAACGACGGGTCGACCCGGCAGTGCTGCAACGCGACGGTGAGCATCGACGTGGTCGACGTCTTGCCGTGCGTACCGGCAACACACACGACGCGATGGTCTTCCATCAACGCCGCGAGCGCCTCGGCACGGCGCAGCACGGTGATGCCGCGCTCACGGGCCGACGCGTACTCGGGGTTCGTGTCCTTGATCGCGGTAGACACCACGACCTCGGTCGGGCCGCCCGCGAGCTGGTCCAGGTTCGAGGCGTCGTGACCGACGGCGATCCGCGCGCCCTGGGCACGCAGGGCCAGCACGGTCCGCGAGTCCTTGGCGTCCGATCCGGACACCTGCAGGCCGCGCGCCAGCAGGATGCGCGCGATACCGCTCATGCCGGCACCACCGATGCCGACGAGGTGAACGCGTTCGAGGCTCATTTCTTGATCACATCCAGAACGGTGCGGGCCAGGATCTCGTCCGCCTCACGGCGGCCGGTGCCGAGCGTCGCGCGGGACATCTGCGCGAGCCGGTTGCGGTCCGCCATCAGCGGCACCACCAGCGATGCGACCTTCTCCGGCGTGAGCTCGTGGTCCGGCACGAGCAGGCCGCCGCCCGCGGAGACGACCGGGCCGGCGTTCAGCGCCTGCTCACCGTTGCCGATGGGCAGCGGCACGAACACCGCGGGCAGGCCGACGGCCGACACCTCGGCGACGGTCATCGCGCCCGAACGGCACAGCACGGCGTCCGCGGCGGCGTACGCCAGGTCCATGCGCTCCAGGTACGGCACCGGCACGTACGCCGGGGCGCCCGGAACCTGTTGCACCGCAACGGAGTTCTTCGGCCCGTACGCGTGCAGCACACCCACGCCGGCACGGGCGAACTCGGCCGCGACCGGTGCCACGGCCTCGTTGATCGAACGCGCGCCCTGCGAACCACCGAACACCAGCAGCACCGGCGCATCCGGGTCCAGGCCGAAGAACCGGCGGGCCTCGGCACGCAACGCGGCGCGGTCCAGCGACGTGATCGACTGGCGCAGCGGGATGCCGATGATCTGCGCGTCGGCCAGACCGGAGTCCGGCACCGCCGCGGCGACGTGCGCGGCGAACTTCGCGCCGACCTTGTTCGCTAGTCCGGCCTTGGCGTTCGCCTCGTGCACCACGATCGGGATGCGGCCACGCGCGGCCAGGTACGCGGGCAGCGCCACGTAGCCGCCGAACCCGACGACGACGTCCGCGCCGACGCGCTCCAGCACCTCGCGGGTCTGCTTCACGGCGCCGCGCACGTTCAGCGGCAGCTTCAGCAGGTCGAGGGTGGGCTTGCGCGGCATCGGCACCGGCGGGATCAGCTCCAGCTGGTATCCACGGGCCGGCACGATCTTGTTCTCCAGGCCGCGTTCGGTGCCGAGCGCGACGACACGCGCGTCCGGCCGCAGCCGCATGACCGCGTCGGCCAGCGCCAGTGCCGGCTCGATGTGTCCGGCGGTACCACCGCCGGCGACCACGACGCACGGACCACTGGGGGCAGGGTGCCCGGTCAAGACTTCTCCCGAAGATAGTTGGCTGAAGATCGAATTCAGTTGGATCGCCCGCGACCGCGGGTCGACCTGCCTTGCTCTGAACGGCCCTGTGTGCGCCGCGAGTCGCGGCGACGGTACTCCGAAGGCGGAGCGGAGCGTCCAGCCATACGACGTTCGTCCACCACCGGAAGTTGCTGTGTGCGTGAACGGCCTGGTGCGCGGGGAGGCGTGGACGGACGGACCGGCTTGCGCTTGGCCGGTGGCCGGTACGCCTCGGGGGCGGGCAGCCTGAGCAGCCCGCCGACGCGGCCGGGACCGAGCGAACGCAGCGCGGACACGGCCTCTGGCTCGTGCCGGGCGCAGTTCGCCAGGATGCCGAACACGATCATGGTCGTCACGATCGACGTGCCGCCGGAGGAGATCATCGGCAGCGTGAGGCCCGTGACGGGCAGCAGCTGCACGACGTAGCCGATGTTGATCGCGGCCTGCGCGACGAGCCACACCGTCAGCGTCGCGGCCACGATCCGGATCCACGGGTCGGTGTTGCGCGACGCGATCCGCAGGCCGACCCACGCGAGCCCGCCGAACAGCACCAGCACCAGCCCGCACCCGACGAACCCGAGCTCCTCGCCGATGACGGCGAAGATGAAGTCCGACTCGACGTTGGGCAGGTACCGCCATTGCGAGCTGCCCCGCGCGAGCCCCTTGCCGAACAGGCCGCCGTCGGCGAGCGCGAACATCGCCTGCCGCGCCTGGTGACCGGCGCCGTCTGGGTCGGCGTCGGGGTTGAGGAACGACGTCACGCGCTGCAGCCGGTACGTGGCACCGATCGCGAGCACGACGGCACCCGCCACCGCGCCACCGGCGATCACGCCGAACAACCGCATCGGCGCGCCCACGAACCACAGCAGGCTGATCAGCACCACGCCGAGCGTGATCGTGCCGCCGAGGTCGGGCTGCAGCATGACCAGCGCGAACACCAGCATCGCCACCGGCACGACGGGCACCAGCAGGTGCCGGTACTGCGACAGCAGCGCCCGCTTGGTGACCAGGACGTGCGCGCCCCACAACGCCAGCGCGAGCTTCACGGCCTCGATCGGCTGGAAGGAGATGGGCCCGAGCGTGAACCACGAGCGCGCACCACCGCGGACGTCACCGAGCGGCGTCAGCACGAGCGCCAGCAGCAGCACGCCCATGCCCATCGCGGCCGTCGAGAAGTGCCGGAGCCTGCGCAACGGGAACCGCAGCATCACCCAGAACAGCACGGCGCCGATGCACACGTAGATCAGCTGCTTCTGGAACACGCTGTACGCGGACACGCCCGACGCGACCTGCCCCGGTGCCGACGCGGACAGCACCATCACCAGGCCGAGCACGGTGAGCATGCCGAAGATCGCGAGCAACAGGTGGAAGTCGGCGAGCGGGCGGCTGAGCCACGAGGTCATACCGCTGCGCAACGACGCGATGCGGCCCGCGGGACGAACCTTCCGCTTGCTCCTCGGCTTGTCGGCGACGACGGTCACCGGATCATCGTCTCCTGTGTCAAGCGCTCGAACGGGGATTCCTGGGGCGTGTCGCCCCTTTCGACCCTACCGGCCACCGGTTAGGCGCTTCACGGCGTCCGTGAACGCCTGCCCTCGGTGCGCGTAATCGCTGAACATGTCCATCGACGCCGCCGCGGGAGCGAGCAGCACCGTGTCGCCGGGCTGCGCGAATTCTTGCGCGGCACGGACGATCGCCAGCATCGGATCTTCGTCGCCACCGACGTCGAGCGAGCGCACCGGCACGTCCGGCGCGTGTTTCGCGAGAGCATCCGCGATCACGGCCCGGTCCGCGCCGATCAGCACCGCGCCCCGCAGCCGGCGGGCCTCGGTCCGCACCATCTCCTCGACCGACGCGCCCTTGAGCAGCCCACCGGCGATCCAGACGACGCTGTCGAACGCCCGCAGGGAAGCCACGGCCGCGTGCGGGTTCGTCGCCTTCGAGTCGTTGACGTACTTGATGCCGGTGGCGTCGACGGTGACGAGCACGGCGCGGTGCGCGGCCGGTTCGAACGCCTCCAGGCCCTCGCGGACGGCCTCGGACGGCACGCCGTACGCGCGCGCCAGGGCCGTGGCGGCCAGTGCGTCCGCGATGCCGGGTGGGCCTGCCGGACGGATCTTCGCGACCTCGACCAGTGCCTCGTCGTCGGCGAACGCGCGGTCGACCAGCCAGCCGTCGCGCACGCCGAGCTGGCCGTCCTCGGGTTCGTCGAGCGTGAAGCCGATCCGGTCACGCGCGGGCGAGGCCTCCAGCAGATCGCCGACGAGTTCGTCGTCGAGCCAGCCGATCGCCACGTCACCGGTGAGGATCTGGGCCTTGGCCTGGGCGTAGGCCTCCATGCCGCCGTGCCAGTCGAGGTGGTCCTCGGCGAGGTTGAGCAGCGCGCCCGCCTGCGGACGCACCGAAGGCGCCCAGTACAGCTGGAAGCTCGACAGCTCCACCGCGAGCACCCGGCGCCCGGCCAGCAGCGCGTCCACGACCGGCAGGCCGACGTTCCCGCAGGCCACGGCGTCCGCGCCGGCGGCGTGCAGGATCGACTCCAGCATGCCGACCGTCGTGGTCTTGCCGTTCGTGCCGGTCACCGCGAGCCACACCGGCGGGTCGGCCAGCTCGGTGCCCATCCGCCAGGCCAGTTCGACCTCGCCGATCACCTCGATGCCGGCCGACACGGCGGCCGCGAGCAACGGGCTCGACGGCTGCCAGCCGGGGCTCGTGACCACGAGGGAGGTACCGGCCGGGGGTTCCGCCAGGCCGGGCACCAGTTCCACGCCTTCGAGCAGGGTCTCCAGCGCCGCCAGTCGTTCCGGCGACGAGTCCGTCACCACGACCTCGGCGCCCGCCGCGAGCAACGCCTCCGCGGCGGACCGGCCGGTCACTCCAGCACCGGCCACCAGCACCTTTGTTCCGGCCAGCTTGGTCATGACTCTAGAAACCGCCCGTCAGCCACTCGCTGTAGAACACGCCGAGCCCGAACATGCAGCAGATGCCCGCCATCAACCAGAACCGGATGATGACAGTGGTTTCCGCCCAGCCGGCCAGCTCGAAGTGGTGGTGGAACGGTGCCATGCGGAACAGGCGCCGTCGTGAGGTGCGGAAGACCGCGACCTGCAACGCCACCGACAGGGCCTCCACCACGAACAGACCACCGATGACGATCATCAGCAGCTCGGTGCGGGTCGCGATGGCGAGACCGGCGACGAGGCCGCCGAGCGCGAGCGACCCGGTGTCACCCATGAAGATCTTGGCCGGAGCGGCGTTCCACCAGAGGAAGCCGATGCAGCCCGCCATCGCGGCCGCGGCGATCACGGCCAGGTCCAGCGGGTCGCGCACGTCGTAGCAACCCGCCACGGCGTAGCTGGAGCAGTTGTAGCGGAACTGCCAGAACGAGATCACCACGTAGGTGCCGAACACCATCGCCGACGAGCCACCGGCCAGGCCGTCGAGGCCGTCGGTGAGGTTCACGGCGTTCGACCACGCGGCGACCATGGCGTAGCAGAAGACGATGAACCCGACGACGCCGAACGAGACCACGGTGATGTCGCGGACGAACGACAGGTTGACCGACGCGGGCGTCAGGCCGTCCTTGTTCGGGAACTGCAGCACCAGGATCGCGAACGTGATGGTCGCGATGAACTGGCCGACCAGCTTCGCCGTCTTGTTCAGGCCCAGGTTGCGGGCCTTGCGGATCTTGATGAAGTCGTCGAGGAAGCCGACGACGCCCAGCGACGTCGTCAGCATCAGCACGAGCAGGCCGGACGCCGTCGGGGTCTGCCCCGACGCCGAGGCCGACATCGAGTTCACGAGGTGCGTGCCGAGGTACCCGGCCCACATCGCGACCAGGATGGCGAGGCCACCCATGGTCGGCGTACCGCGCTTGGTCTTGTGGTGCTGCGGACCGTCTTCGCGGATCTCCTGGCCGAAGCCCTGGCGAGAGAAGACCTTGATCAGGTAGGGCGTCAGCAGGATCGACACTGCCAGTGCGATCGCTGCGGCGATCAGGATGCTCTTCACTTGGTTCCTGCCTCCAGCAGGGCCTCGGCAATGCGCCACAGGCGATAGGCGTTGGATGCCTTGACCAGCACTACGTCACCGGGCCGGACTTCCCCCTGCAGCAACTCGATCGCCGCGTCCGCGTCCGGCACCCTGACGGATTCGTCTCCCCAAGATCCTTCCAGGTGCGCGCCCTGGTGCATCGCGCGGGCCGCTTCACCGACGACGACCAGCTTGCTGATGTCGAGGCGCACCACCAGGCGGCCGATCTCGTCGTGCTCGCGCACCGCGTCGTCGCCCAGTTCCGCCATCGGGCCGAGGACGGCCCAGCAGCGGCGGGCGGGCTTGGTGGCGCGCGAGATCGACGCGAGTGCCTTCAACGCCGCCCGCACCGAGTCGGGGTTCGCGTTGTAAGCGTCGTCGATGACCGTCACGCCGTCCGCGCGGTCGGTGATGACCATGCGGTGCGCGGAGACCCGCTGTGCGCTGCCGAGCCTTTCCGCGACCTCGGCGGGCGTGGCGCCCAGTTCGAGCGCGATCGCGGCGGCGACCAGCGCGTTGCCCACCTGGTGCGGGCCGTTCAGGGAGAGCTTGACGTCGGCATCGCCCCGCGCGGTCTTCAGCGTGAAGCTCGCACGGGCCTGCTCGTCCAGCTCGATGTTCTCGGCGCGGACGTCGGCGTTCTTGTTCTCGCCGACCAGGACGACCTTGGCCTTCGTGCGGCTCGCCATGCCCGCGACCAGCGGGTCGTCGGCGTTCAGGATCGCGATGCCGTCCTCGGGCAGCGACTCGACGAGCTCGCCCTTGCCCTGCGCGATGCCTTCGCGGGAGCCGAACTCGCCGACGTGCGCGGTGCCGACGTTGAGCACGGCACCGATGCGCGGCGGGGCGATCCGGCAGAGGTTCTCGATGTGGCCGATCCCGCGCGCGGACAGCTCCAGGACCAGGAACTTCGTGTCCTCGGTGGCCCTGAGCGCGGTCCACGGGTGGCCCAGTTCGTTGTTGAACGAGCCGGGTGGCGCGATGGTCTCGCCCGTGGGGCTCAGCACCTGGGCGATCAGGTCCTTGGTGGACGTCTTGCCTGCCGAGCCGGTGATGCCGACGATCGTCAGGTCCTTCAGCCGGTCGGTGACGTGGCGGGCGAGCTTGGCCAGTGCTTCGAGCACCGCCGCGCCCTCGCCGCTCCTGTCCCCCGCGAGCACATATGCGTTGGCGTGCCTGGTCTGCACCGGCGGCGCGATCACCGCGGGGGCGTCCACCTCGCGGCCCGCCAGCACACCGGCCGCGCCCGACGCCACGGCCTGCGCGGCGAAGTCGTGGCCGTCCACGCGTTCACCGGGCAGCGCCAGGAAGAGGCCCCCCTCGGTGACCTTGCGGGTGTCGAACTCGATGGTGCCGGTGATCACCGGACTGCCATCGGTCGCGTGCAGGCGTCCGCCGACGATCTCAGCGATCTCGGCGAGCGTGAGTGCGATCAACGGTGCGCCTCTCTGATCGCGGCGGTCAGCGTCTCGACGTCCGAGAACGGCTGGATCACGCCGGCGATCTCCTGTCCCGTCTCGTGGCCCTTGCCCGCCACGACGACGACGTCACCCGGACGGGCCAGCTCGACGGCCTTGTCGATCGCGAGCTTCCGGTCGCCGATCTCGAGCACCTCGCCCCGGTTCGCGGTGGCGAGGGCCCCTTCGAGCATGGCGGCCCGAATAGAGGACGCGTCTTCGGTCCTCGGGTTGTCATCGGTGATGATCAACACCTCGGCGCGTTCGGCGGCGGCCTCGCCCATCAGCGGCCGCTTGGCCCGGTCGCGGTCGCCACCGCAGCCGAGCACGACGATCACCCGGCCGTCGGTCTTGGCGCGTACGGCGTCGAGCGCGAGCGCGACGGCGGCGGGCTTGTGCGAGTAGTCGACGACGGCCGTGAAGGCCTGGCCCTCGTCGATGCGCTGCATGCGGCCGGGCACCTGGACGTTCTGCAGGCCCTCGGCGATCGCCTCGGCACCGATGCCCTCCAGGTGCAGGCACGCGATGGCCAGCAGGGCGTTCGCGATGTTGAAGCTGCCCGCGAGCGGGAGGTGGATCCGGATGTCGCCGCCGGGGCCGTGCGCGGTGAACGTCTGCTCACCGGTCGCACTCACCTCGACGTCGCTCGCGGTCCAGGTGGCGGGCCTGGTCGTGGCGACGGTGATGGTGCCCGGCCTGACCAGCCGCTCGCCCCACTCGCCGTCGACGCAGACGACCTCCTTGCGCGCGCGACCGTCGAACAGCTGCGCCTTGACCTGGAAGTACTCCTCCATGTCCGCGTGGAAGTCGAGGTGGTCCTGGCTCAGGTTCGTGAACGCGCCGATCTCGAACTCGGTGGCGGCGACGCGGCCCATGTGCAGCGCGTGGCTCGACACCTCCATCGCCACGTCGGTGACACCGCGCTCGGCCATGACCGCGAACAACGCCTGCAGGTCCGGTGCCTCGGGCGTGGTGTGCGAACTGCCGAGCTGCTCGGTACCGATGCGGGTACCGACCGTGCCGATCAGGCCGGTGTTCTTCCCGGCGGCGCGCAGCACCGACTCGATCATGTACGTGGTGGTGGTCTTGCCGGACGTGCCGGTGACCCCCCACAGCCTGATCTTCGTCGACGGCCGCCCGTAGACGTGCGCGGCGAGCAGGCCCACGACCTCTCGGGGGCGCGGGTGGATCAGCACGGGGACGTCCTTGAGGGAGTCGCGCGCGGCTCCGGCCTCGTCCGTCAGCACGGCGACGGCACCGTTCGCGATCGCCGTAGCGGCGAAGTCGGCACCGTGGACCTGGGCACCCGGCAGCGCGGCGTAGAGGTCTCCGGGGACCGCGTGCTGTGCACGCAGAGTCACCCCCGTCACCTGGACGTCGGCATGCGCTGGCCTGGTCAGGTGCACGTCGGCGACCGCGGCGAGAGCAGCCACGGAAGCAGGGCGAATGGCGTTGGGGCGGGGCGGGGCGGTCGCGACCTTGCCCTCGAGCTTGGCAGGCACGGGCAAGAGGCTACCGGCGTACACAGAGTGGCCGAGCGCCGCGTTGGCGTTCGGGTGATGATCCGTGGATCTGGGCCGTTCGGGTGGCCAGCCGCGCTGGTCTTCGCGGGCGAGCCCGTCCGGCCGCACAAGTTCCTGCCCGCTTCGTGACTTAGGGCCCTGTGAGCGATGGTGCGGCTGCGGTGAGGTAGAGGCCGGCAGGAGGCGGTAATGAGAACCAGCTCGACGGTAGAGCCTCGGAGATTTTCCTTCTGGGCACCCGATTTCAGTCGCTCGGTAACGGTCGGAGTCGACACGTCCGAATTCGCGTATCACGCATTCGAGTGGGCCGCGCGGCACGCGTGGTCACTCAGGACAGACCTGCAGGTGTTCCTCGCGGACCCCGGCGACACGACGGTCCAGCGGGTCCTGGAACGACTCCCCATGCTCACCGCCCACTTCCGCCCGAGCGGTGACGACCCGGTGGCCGCACTGGTGAGGGCGTCGGACTCCAGCGCGACCTTGGTCTTGGGGTGCAAAGGCGAACAGCACCGCGGCCTGGGGCTGGGCTCCCTCGTCCTCCCGGTGTTGCGCCGCGCGCGGTGCGGTGTCGTGGTGGTACGCGGACGTCCCAAGGCGATCCGCGGCGAACACGGCTGGATCACCGCTGCCGTCGGCGGGTGCGAGGACCCGATCGTGCTGCGGCGCGCGGTCGAGCTCTGTCGCACCCGCCGAGCGCGGCTGCGTCTGCTGCACATCCACCTGCCTGCCCAGCACGGCGTCGCCGTGCCGCGTGACGAGGCAGCGGTCCGCCGGGCCGTGTTGTTCCTGCGCACCACCGCTCCCGAGCTGACGCCCGAGGTCCTGGTGGAGTCACGGCACCCGCACGAGGCGTTGGCCGAACTGGATTCCGACCTCGTGGTCGTGGGGCGCGGCGGCCAGCACGACGGCGTCGGACTGGTCACCCGGGCTGCGCTCTACCACTCGTCCTGTCCCGTGCTGGTGGCCCGGCCGGAGCCGTTGCAGGACGACCGGCCGAAGCTTTAGCAGTTCTTGCGCAGCACGGTTCCGGTCGTGCCCGGCAGCGCCACGAAGGTGACCGGGGCGCCCGTCTCGTTGGTCTGGGTCTCGTCGAGCCTGATCCTGACGGGCGCGCTACCGGTCCTGTTGGCGTTGACGATCACGGTGCCGCACGGGAAGTCGCGCTGGTGCACGTTCTTCGCGATCTCGCGGTGGGCACCGAGTGGGGTGCCCAGGTCCCAGTCGTACTCGGCGCGCCACTGCGAGGGGTCGTCGTAGCGGTCGGTCTCCTCGATCTCCGAGATCGCGGCGTGCTCGCCCTTGGCCAGCAGATAGCTCGCGAAGGCGTAGCGGAACGGCTGCTCGGCGCCGCTGTGGTGCGGCTGGACCCAGGTGATCTTGCCCTTGGCCTCGTTGGCGGTGATCTGCTCGATCTGCCGGCTCCAGCCCTGCGAGTACTCGGAGAGCAGGTCCTTGTCGCCGAAGGTCAGCCACCACTCGTCGAAGCCGCCATCGAGGTGCTCGACGTAGGAGTCCCAGGCACCGTCGTACAGACGGGCGTTGGACATGTTCGCGACGGTCTTGAGGCCCGCGTCCACGAACTTCTGCCTGGTGCCGGCGAGCATGGAGCGGTAGGCCTCGCGCATCGACTCGTCCGTCGGGTACGCGGCCGGGCAGACGCCGTCGTGATAGGTGTCGCAGGCGAACAGCGCGTTGTCCATGAGGACGCCGTCGAAGACCTCGGCCGAGGACGCGATCACGTTGTCGGCCCAGGCGTTCTGGTACGCGGTGTTGCCGACGTCCATCTGCCAGTGGCCCCCGTAGCCGTCGTACTCGAAGCGGTCGCCGGCGTCGTCGCGCAGGAACCACGACGGGTCGGCCTCGCAGTAACCGACGCCGGTGGGGAGATCGGAATCGTCGACACCGTTCGAACACGCATAGCTGCGCGTCGACGAGAGATCCTTGTAGACAAAGGTCTGGATCTTCGGATTGGCCGCCTTGAACTTCGCGGCAAGATCGCTTTCCCAGGCGTTCAGCACCACGTACGAACGGCGCTGCGCCTCGGTGGCGATCATTTGATCATCGACTGGAGTGCTGTTCATGTGGAGCCAGAAAGACTCGGCCTTCCATTCGTCCTCACCTGCTTGAGCTGCGGGAACCATGGTCACCGCCAGAACTCCCGCCAAGATCGAAACACTGAATGAACGCACGCCGAACCCCATCTCGCCTTGCCACTCCGGTTTCGGAGCATTAGACGTGATGGATTGCGTCTCATTACGAAGGGTTTTTCACTGTCAAAAAAGAATGACCTGAACCACGCCTGGGCGTGGTTCAGGTCACTTGTGCGAACTACATCTGCAGTTGTACGAAGGGGGTTTGCTCGGCCGACATCGGCACCTGGAACCGCTGGGTCAGGTAGGTCGCGATGTCGTGGAACAGCGGCGCGGCCGACCCGCTGAACGGGGTGCCGGTCGGCGCGTCGAGCATGATGCCGACGACGTAGCGCGGGTTGTCGGCGGGGAGGATGCCCGCGAACGTGATCCAGTACTGGGACTGGGAGTAGCACTTGCAGTTCTGGTCGATCTGCTGCGCCGTGCCGGTCTTGCCCGCGATCTGGTAGCCGGGCAGGGCGGCCTGCTTGCCGGTGCCGTTCTGGTTCATGTCGCGCGGGTCGGACTGCGTGGTCGAGCGGAACATGTCGCGGACCGTCTTCGCGGTCTCCGGCGACACCACGCGCACGCCGTCGGGACGCTGTTTTTCCGACCGCGCGCCCGCTTCACCGATCTCGGCGCGGACCAGCCGCGGCGGGATGCGCAGCCCGTCGTTGGCGATGGCCTGGTACATGCCGGTCATCTGCAGCAGCGTCATCGAGAGGCCCTGGCCGATCGGCAGGTTGCCGAAGGTCGAACCGGACCACTGGTTGAGCGGCGGGACCTGGCCCGCCTCCTCGGCGGGGACGCCGGAGTTCGTGCGGCGGCCGAGACCGAACTTCTGCAGCATCTCGGCGTAGCGCTCCTTGCCGACCTCCTGAGCGGCGATCAGCGTGCCGACGTTGGAGGACTTCGCGAAGACACCGGTGAACGACATCGGCACGGTCCCGTGGTTCCACGCGTCCTTGATCGTCCGGTCGGCGACCTTGATCGAACCCGGCACCGACAGGACGTCGTCGGACTTGAACAGTCCGTACTCGACGGCGGCGGCGGCCGTGACGATCTTGTTCACGGAGCCGGGCTCGAAGCTGTAGGCGACCGCGGTGTTGCGCTTCTGGTCCTCGGAGGCCTGGCCGAAGTCCGTCGGGTCGTACGTCTTGTCGTTGGCCATCGCGACGATCTCGCCGGTGCGGCTGTCCAGCACGACCGCGGAGCCGTTCTTGGCGCCGGACTTCCTGGTGTAGTCGCTGACCATCTTCTGGACCGCGTACTGCGTGTCGATGTCGATCGTCAGCTCGAGGCTCTTGCCGGGCTGCGGCTTCACGAGCTCGCGCTCGGTGTTCGGGATGACTAGGGTGTCGTCGCCCGACATCGTGTCGACCACGCGGCGGCCCGTCCGGCCCGCCAGCACGTTGTCCTGGGCGTTCTCCAGACCGAGGATGCCTTGAACGGTCGGCGGCTTCTCCTCCTGGCGCCAGTTCGCCGCGCCGATGATGTTCGACGCCAGGTCTCCGTTGGGGTAGATGCGCTTGGAGCGGTACTCCGAACCGATCTCCGCCGGGTACTTGGTGACGATCTTCGCGGCCTTGGCCGGCTCTGCCTCGCTGACCAGGACCTCGTAGGAGATGTCCTTCACCAGCTGCTGGTAGACGGTCTCCTCGTCGGTCTTCTCCCCGTTGACCTCGGGTCCCAGCGTCGACGAGATGAACTTCGCCATCTCGCGCGCACGGTCCTCATAGGTGCCCGGGTACTTCTTGTCGTCCTTCTTGTGGGCGTCGTCCCAGTTCTTCCGGGCACGCTGCGGAAGGATGTAGAGCGCGCGCACCTCGATCGAGAACGCGAGCTGGTTGCCGTTGCGGTCGAGGATCGAACCGCGCTCGGCGGGGATGTCGATGGGCGTCGTGCGCTGCTTCTGCGCCTGCAGCGAGAGTTCCTGCGCCTGCAGGCCCTGCACCTGCACTAGCTTCACGCCCGCGACCACCAGGGCGCCGATCAGCAGAACGCGGCCGATCCCGATGCGCAGCCTGCTGTTGCCACCCAGACGTGCGGCCGGGCGGGAGCCGCGCACCGACAGCGGGCGGCGCGGCCCCCTCTGCTGCGGACCGGGCATCAGCCACCCGCCGGAGGAGTCGTACCGGCGTCCGGCGGTGCGGGCGTCTCAGGTGACGGCGGGGGCGCGGCCGTCGACCTGGTCGGCGCGCTCGGCTTGCCGAACTCCTCGATCGAGCCGTCCGGGTTCTGCCGCAGTCGTGCCGGGTTCGACGGCTGGACCAGGCCCATCTCACTCGCCCGGCGCGCGAGGTCGGTCGGCGACTCGAGCAGCGCGACCTCCCGCCGCAGCTGCTCCATCTGCAACGTCAGCCGCTCGGCCTCCGCGCGCGCCTCCTGCAACCGGTAGGTGTCGGCGGCGGCCTGGGTGGAGAAGTACATGATCCCGGCGATGCCCGCACCCAGCACGAGCATCACCAGCACGACGAACGGCGCCTTGGACACGGTCTTCTGCTGCGGGCTCGCGGAGCCGCCCCGCAGGTTCGAGGCGCGCTGGGCCCGCCGCGCGTAGGCACGCTCGGCACCGGCGGTCCGCCGCCGGGCCTTGTCGTTCTGCGCGGCCTTGTCCTTCGAGGGGTCGCGGGGCGACGGCCCACCGACCCGTGCGGGTGCCGTCATCGCGGTGCTCCGATCCGCTCCGCCGCGCGCAGGCGCACCGGCGCCGCACGCGGGTTCTCCTCGATCTCCTGCTCGTTCGCGAGTTCCGCGCCCCTCGTGAGCAACTTGACCTCTGGCCCGTGGCCCGGCAACTCGACCGGCAGGCCCGGCGGAGTCTTGGACTTCGCCAGCTCCGCCAGCGCGTGCTTCACCATCCGGTCCTCAAGGGACTGGTACGACTCGACGACGATCCGGCCGCCGACGGCCAGCACACCCAGGGCGGCCGGCAGCGCGAGCCGCAACGACTCCAGCTCGCCGTTGACCTCGATCCGCAACGCCTGGAACGTGCGCTTCGCCGGATGCCCGCCGGTGCGCCGCGAAGCCGCAGGCACGACGGCGTAGAGCAGCTCGACGAGCCGGCCACTGTTCGTGAACGGCTCCTTCTCGCGCTCCCGCAGCACCGCGGAGGCGATCTTGCCCGCGAACCGCTCCTCGCCGTAGGTGGAGAGGACCCGCGCGAGATCGCCGTGGGCGTACGTGTTCAGCACGTCCGCCGCCGTCATGCCGGTGCCCTTGGACATCCGCATGTCGAGCGGCGCGTCCTTGGAGTACGCGAACCCGCGTTCCTCCTCGTCGAGCTGCAACGAGGACACGCCGAGGTCCATCAGCACACCGTCCACATGCGAGTAACCCAGGTCTTCCACGGCTTCGTCGATGTGGTCGTAGGTGACGTTGACGAGGTGGACGCGGTCACCGTGGCGCGCGAGCCGCTTGCCGGCCATCTCGATGGCCTGCGGGTCGCGGTCGAGCCCGATGAGCGTGAGCTCGGGGTGGGCGCTCAACAGCGCGTCGGAATGGCCGCCCATGCCGAGCGTCGTGTCGACGACGACGGCGGGCTTGCCGGAGAGCGCTGGAGCGAAGAGTTCCAGGACGCGGTCCAGCAGCACCGGAACGTGCCGCGGCTGATCCATCGTCCCTCTACTCCCCTGATGCGCGTTTCGGGTGACGTCAGGTCCCCGCCCGCCCGTCGAACCTGGCGCCGGGGAAGGTGCGCCAGGGCCGATGATCGAGCGGACCGAGGCCTCACGGCACCCGAATCGCGTGTGGAACATCCGGCCTGTTGCTCGGCTGACCGCCATCAGAAGACGCCCGGAATGACCTCCTCGCGAGCCGTGGCGTAGCCGTCCTCGTGCTCGTCGAGATAGGTCTGCCAGGCCGCCGCGTCCCAGATCTCCATCCTGGTGAACGCGCCGACGACCACGCACTCCTTGGTCAGCCCGGCATACCGGCGCAGTTCCGGTGCGATCAGGACGCGGCCCTGACCGTCCGGACGCTGCTCGTCCGTTCCTGCGAACAGATACCGCTGGTAGGCGCGTACGGCGTCGTTGGTGAACGGCGCCTCGGCGACCTTCTTCGCCATCTGCTCGAACTCCGCCCGGGGAAACACGTACAGGCAGTGGTCCTGGCCCTTGGTGACCATGAGACCTCCCGCCAGTTCGTCCCGGAACTTCGCAGGCAGTGTCAGCCGGCCTTTGTCGTCGAGGCGCGGGTAGTGAGTGCCCAGGAACACGGCAACCACCTCCCTTGCCGGGCGACGCGACCGGCAGTGGAGCCCCCGTCTGCCCCACCGGCCGCCACAGTACCCCACTTTTCACCACAGTCAACGTTGAAACAGCTGTCCACGCAGCATGTCGTGACCTGTTTGCCCAGGTAGACGCCGTGGCACAGCGTGGGGGGACGGTGGGGGAGCTGATGCGTCACCACCTTCGCGGGTGAGAGTTCAGCCCTGATTAAGCACTCGAACGGCCTAGAAAATTCAACGAAAACAGCGCGTGACCGCGAGATGGTGGGGGAAGGTGGAAACTGGTGAAGCGAACCCGATGTAGCCCGCAGGTGTAGGGCACTTCGCCGTGGTTTGACACACTGCGTGAAACGCTCACACGTCCGTGTTCCGGACACGGCTGCTGGAGGTTTAGTGACGCCGGGAAGCCCAAGCGCGAACAGTCACGCGCCGGTCGATCAGGTTCTGGGTGAGTTGCACGGCGCCGTCCAGCGGATCGCCGCGAACGTCGAGCGCGTGCTCGTCGGCAAACCCGACGTGGTCCGCCTTGCCCTCGTGACGCTGCTCGCCGAAGGGCACCTGCTGGTCGAGGACGTGCCGGGTGTCGGCAAGACCTCGCTGGCCAAAGCGCTGGCCCGTTCGATCGACTGCACCGTGAGCCGCGTGCAGTTCACGCCGGACCTGCTGCCAAGCGACATCACCGGCTCGTCCATCTACAACCGGCAGGAGAACGACTTCGAGTTCAGGCCGGGACCGATCTTCGCGAACATCGTCGTCGGCGACGAGATCAACCGTGCCTCCCCCAAGACGCAGTCCGCGCTGCTGGAGTGCATGGAGGAGCACCAGGTCACGGTCGACGGGAACACCTACCCGCTGGGTGCGCCGTTCATGGTGATCGCGACGCAGAACCCGATCGAGATGGAGGGCACCTACGCCCTTCCGGAGGCACAGCGCGACAGGTTCACCGCGCGCGTGTCGATCGGGTACCCCGACCCGCAGGCCGAGCTGGCCATGGTCGACGAGCACGCGGGCCACAACCCGCTCGACGACCTGCGTCCCGTCTCGGACGCCGCGCAGATCCTGCGGCTGGTCGAGGCCGTGCGCCGGGTGCACCTGTCCACCGAGGTCCGCAGGTACGCCGTCGAGCTGGTCTCGGCGACCCGCCGCCTGCCGGAGCTGCGCCTCGGTGCCTCGCCGCGATCCACGCTGCACCTCGTCCGCGCCGCACGTGCGCAAGCCGCGCTGGCCGGCCGTGACTTCGTGGTGCCGGACGACATCCACGCGGTGTCGATCCCGGTGCTGGCTCACCGGCTGGTGCTGACCGCCGAGGCGCAGGCCGCTCGCCGGTCCCCCGCCGAGCTGATCAGGGCGCTGTTGCAGCGGGTGCCGGTGCCTACGGCGGCACTCGACCCGAGCGCGGCGTTCGTCCGCAGCATGAACAACAACAACGCAGGGACGCCACGCTAACGATGCGCACCGCACTCTCCGGTCTGACCACACGCGGAAGATGCTTGCTGGCCGCGGGGTTCGCCGCCGGAGTGTGCGCCGCTGTGCTGAACGAACGCGATCTGCTGCGGGTCGCCGCCTTCGTGATCGCGCTGCCCCTGCTGGCCGCGTGGCTCGCGACGAGGGCTCGGGTGGGGTTGCACGCCGCCCGGTTCCTCGCCCCGAGCCGGGTGCCGGTGGGTGCGGCGGCCGAGGTGAAGCTCGACCTGCGCAGCACCGGCCGGCTGCCCACGGGCGGGCTGATGCTGGAGGACACCGTGCCGTACGCCCTGGGCGCGCGACCGCGGTTCCTGGTGGAGCGGCTGCCCCGCAACACGCCGACGTCGTTGCGCTACCCGCTCAAGCCGGTGATGCGCGGCATCCAGCAGGTCGGCCCGCTGATGGCGCGGATCACCGACCCGTTCGGCCTCGCCGAGTTCGACCGCGAGCTCGCGGGCCGTTCCCGGCTGGTCGTGGTGCCGCGGGTGGTGCGGCTGTCGGGTCTGCCCGGCGGCTCCGGCATGGGTGCGGGCGACGACGGCTCGGTGCGGCTGCGGGCCGGTCAGGGCGAGGACGACGCGGTGGTGCGGCAGTACCGGCAGGGCGATGACCTGCGGAAAGTCCACTGGCGGTCCACGGCTCGGCGCGATGAGCTGATGGTGCGCGTCGAGGAACGTCCGTGGCGCGGTGGCACGACGGTGCTGCTCGACCACCGCGTGTACGCCCACCGCGGCAGCGGGCCCACGGCGTCACTGGAGTGGGCCATCTCGTTCGCGGCGTCCATCTGCCTGCACCTGCACCACTTCGGCCACCAGGTGCGCCTGGTCTCCGAGGACGGGCGGGTGCTCGCGGGCGGGTCGTCGGACGGCGGGCACAGCGACCACGTGGTGCTGGACTCGCTCGCGGCACTGCAGGGCTCGCACCGCCGTGAGCTCAGCGGCGGCATGGACCCCGGCGCGGGCCAGGAGGTCATCGCGGTGCTCGGCGGTCTCTCGCCGGCGTCGGCGGAGGAACTGGTCCGGTACCGGCCGCGCGGCACCCGCAGCCTGGCCGTGTTGCTGGACGTGAACGCCTGGTCCGGTGGGACCGACGCCGCCGCTCCGGAACCCGAGGACGCCCGGCGGCTGCTGGGCGGTGCGGGCTGGGGCGTGGCGATCGCGAAGCCGTCCGCGTCGATGCAGCAGGTGTGGCAGGAGCTGTGCGCCTCGGCCGGATCCCGGGGCCCGTCGTTTCGCTCGGAGGTGGGCTGATGGGATCCCGTTCCGCTCCGTCGAAGGGCGCCGAGCCCGAGTGGTTCACCTCGGCGACGCCGTGGATCGCCGCGCTGGCCGTGCTCTGCGCGTCCACCGCGCTGTCCGGCGTGATCGAGGGCGACCTGTGGCTGGTGCGCATCGGCGTGGTGATCGTCGCGATCACCGTGACCGGAGCGTTCCTGAGGGCGACCAGGCTGACCCCGCCGCTGGTCGCGATCGCCCAGGTCTTCGTGCTGTTGTGCCTGCTCACGGCGTTGCATACGCGGTCAGGCATCTTCCTGTTCATCCCTGGTCCTGACGCGCTGAGCGAACTCGGCGACGTGCTCTCGGAGTCCGTCGCGCAGGTGCAGACCGGGGTGCCTCCGGTGCACGCGTCACCGGCGATCCAGGCGCTCGTCGTGCTGGCGATCGGCCTGGTCGCGGTGCTGGTCGACACGCTGGCTGTCGCGGCGGCGGCTCCGGCGGCGTCCGGTCTGGTGCTGCTGTGCGTGTTCGCGGTGCCCGCGTCGCTGGCCGACGAGATGCTGCCGTTCTGGACGTTCATCCTGGGTGCGGCGGCGTTCGCGCTGTTGCTCGCGGTCGACGGTCAGCACCGGCACGAGGCGTGGCGCGGCCGGCTCGGTTCCGGATCGGCCAGCGGGTCCGGCGGGTCCGCGACCTCGGTGGCGGCGATCGCGATGGTGATCGCGCTGGTCGTCGGCGCGGGCTTCACGCTCGTCGGCACGGTCGGCAGGCTGCCCGGCAGCGGCGGAGGTGGCGGCGGCAAGGGCGGCATCGGGCTGAGCGAGATGACGTCGTTGCGCGGCATGCTCAACCGCGGCCGCAGCGCCGAGGTGTTCTACGTGCGCGGCATGAACGATCCGATGTACATGCGGGCGTCGACGCTCGCTCAGTACGTGCCGAACAAGGGCTGGGAACGCGGCAGTCCTCCCGGCGGCCAGCCCGCGCGCGGTGAGCTTCCGCCGCAGCCGGGCGACCGCGGCGAGGGCAGGACCACCCGGATCAACATCGAGCCGCGCGACTGGCGGAGCTTCTGGCTGCCGACCTACGGCGCCGTCCGCCGCATCGACACCCCGGACGACGACTACCAGTTCGACCCGAAGAAGGGCGTGATCTACACCCAGCGGGAGCGTGAACCCGCGTCCTACGAGCTCGACACGGTGATGTCGACGCCGACGAAGCAGGCGCTGCGGCTGGCACCGGCCCAGGCGAACGCGGTCGATGGCGAGTACTACAAGTTCGACGGGGTCGAGCAGCAGGTCGTGGACCTCGCGAAGAGGATCGTCGCGGGCGCCACGAACGACTTCGACAAGGCGGCCGCGCTCACGGCCTTCTTCAACGGTCCCACCACCGAGTTCCAGTACAAGCTCGAGACCGGCGGCGACATCACGACCGACGCGCTGACGGACTTCGTGCTGCGGGGCAAGATCGGCTACTGCGAGCAGTTCGCGTCCGCGATGGCCGTGATGGCGCGGGTGGTGGGACTGCCGTCGCGGGTGGCGATCGGCTTCACCGCCGGCGTTCCGTCCGCGGACGGCTCCCACCGCGTGATCAGCACCGAGGACGCCCACGCGTGGGTCGAGATCTTCTTCCCGAACTACGGCTGGATGACGTTCGACCCGACCCCGGTCAACGACGGCCGCGGGATCGTGCCGCCGTACCTGCGCGAGACCGCGCCGGGTCAGGAGGAGGTGCCGACCGCGAACACGCAGACCGAGTCGACCTCGGCCTCCACGACCGGGTCGGCCCAGGCCTCCGCCTCGCCCGACGGCACGGACGGTGACCAGGGGCTGCCGGCGGCGAGCTCCCAGGGGCCGCCGACGTGGCACCTGTGGGCGCTGGGCATCGTGCTGGTGCTGGCCATGCTGCTGTCGCTCCTCCTGGTGCTGGCGTTGCTCGGTGTGCTCAGCGCGGGCCTGCTGGGCGTGTCGTGGGCGCGCAAGCTGCTGATACCGGTCGCCGCCGCGCTGTGGCTGATGGGCGCAGGGCTCGCGGCCGCGTTGCTGTCGTGGTGGCTCGCGGTGCTGCTGGTGGTCGCCGGGGTGGTGCTCACGCCGCTGCTGGTGCGTGCCGTGCGACGGCGCAACCACCTGCTCGCCGTGACGGCGCTCGGTCCCGGCGCGGCCTCGGCCGCCTGGAGCGAGCTCATGGCCGAGTCGATCGACCGCGGTGCGCCCGTGCCGATGGCCGAGACGATCAGGATCGCCGCCCGCCGGTTGGCGCGCGAGCACAACCTGGACGACGCGGGCAAGGACGGCCTGCGGACGGTGATCGGGGCGATCGAGCGGTCCTGGTACAGCCCGAACCCGGCCGCCGACCCGTCGCTGCCCGGTGCCGTGGCCGCGGTGCGGCAGTCGTTGCGGCAGAACGCGCCACTGTCGCTGAGGGCGAGGCTGTTCCCGAAGTCGGTGCTCAAGCCGTCGCCCACGCCGGTGGCCGACACGGCTGAACGGGAGCCCGCCGGCGTGTAGGTCCGAGACAGCCGAAGGGCCCGCCTCCCGTTGGGGGGCGGGCCCTTCGCTTCAGGCCTCTTGGTCTGGTTACTTCTCTTCGTCGAAGCGGCGGCGGAAGCGCTCTTCCATCCGTTCGGAGAACGAGCTGCGGCTGCGCGCGGGCTTGCCGTCCTCCTGCGCTCCCTCGGCGACCTGGTCACCACGACGCAACGTCGTCAGGGTGATGAGCGCACCGAAGAACATGAGCAGGAAGCCGAAGACGCTCACCACGGGAATGCTGGCGACCGAGAGCTGCGGGAGCATCACTCCGGTGATGAGCGCAGCCACGCCGACCACGAACAACACGATGCCCTGCACGCGGCGTCGCTTGGACGGCCGCCGCAACTTGGCGCCCCGTACGGTAGATGCGAACTTCGGGTCCTCGGCGTAGAGCGCGCGCTCGATCTGGTCGAGCAGTCGCTGCTCGTGCTCGGAGAGTGGCATCGTTCCTCCTCCGGCACAGCGGTCGCGGGCGCCGGGTGTTTTCGGTTTCCGCCGAACCCGGCGGACGACCCACCCTGGGGACGTCACCTTCCAGGATACGATCCGCGCGCCCCGGCGACTAGCCAGTCGGCCTTCTCATACGGTCTGATCTGTCACCATCATCCTCCTGGGGCAGTGGTGAGGCCTTCGTGAGGCCTGTTCCAGCCCCTTGTGGCCTTCCGTTCACACCTGGTTCGGCCGCGCGATCCGTCCGCGACAGCCCCGCTTGCTCGGATCAGCGCATGACCGAACTCATCGTCAACGGCGCCGCCGAGCAGGGCCTGACCGGCTGGCTCGTCGTCGCGGGCGCCCCCGTCGTGCTGCGGTACGACACGGGCCAGGGGTATCCGGGGCCGGGTGATCCCGGTCCGGCGCAGCGCGGCTCGTCGTTCTTCGGCGGCGGCGACACGCCACTGAGCACGCTGCGACAGAGCGTGACACTGCCGCGCCGGTCGTCTCAGTTCGCGGTGTCCGCGTGGCTCGGCGGCTACGCCGCGCAGCAGGACGGCGCCCGGCTGTCGGTGGAGTTCCTCGACGCCGGCGGCACCCCGCGCGGTCTGGTGGTGCTCGGTCCGGTGACGGCGGAGGAACGCTCGAGCCGCACCAGCCTGCTCGAGCGGTCGGCGCGCGGCACCGTGCCACCGGGCAGCCGCACCGCCGTCGTGACGCTGCAACTGACCCGTTCCGGTGGCGGCACGTCGAACGACGGCTACGCGGACAACATCTCGTTCACGGTCGGAGGCCGCTGATGCTGAACCGACGTGATCTCCTGCGCGCCGCGGCCGCCGCCGGCGCTCTCGGCACCGTGTGGCCGCTGTCGGCCGGCCTGTCTCCCGCCGAGGCTCACGCGGCCGCCCTGGACCTGGGCGCGTCGTGGGATCCAGCGCCGTTCACGCTGGGCGTCGGATCCGGGGACCCGTTGCCGGACAGCGTGGTCCTGTGGACGCGCCTGGCTCCCGAGCCGCTGGCGTTCGAGCAGCCGCTGCCCGAGATCGTCGAGGTCGAGTGGTCTGTTGCGTCCGATCGCACGATGCGCTCGCGGGTGGCGTGCGGGAGTGTCGCTTCGTCGAACCTGTTGGGGCACAGCGTGCACGTGCCCGTGCACGGTCTCCGGCCCGGCCGCACCTACTACTACCAGTTCTCGGCTCTGGGCAAGCGTTCTCGTGTCGGTCGCACGCGCACGGCCCCTGTCGGCCCGGTGTCTCGCGTCAGGTTCGCGACGGCGAACTGCCAGGCTTTCCACGACGGCTTCTACGCCGCACACCGCGGCATCGCCGCCGAGAAGCTGGATTTCGTCGTGCACCTGGGCGACTACATCTACGAGCACGGCCAGGTCGGCGGCGCGCACGTGCGTGATCACGAGGGCCCCGCCGTGCTGTCCCTTGCGGACTACCGGCGCCGCCACGCCTTGTACAAGGGCGATCCGTCGCTGCGCGACGCCCACGCGGCTCACCCCTTCTACCTGACGTGGGACGATCATGAGGTCGTCAACGACTACAGCGGCACCGACGGCTCAGCACCGTTCGTGAAGCGCCGCGCCGCCGCCTACCAAGCCTGGTACGAGCACCTGCCGATCCGCTCTGGGAGCGCTCTCGAACCACAGATCCACCGTCGTCGCCAGTGGGGTTCCCTCATCGACCTGACCGTCCTGGACCTGCGCCAGTACCGGTCCGCGCAGAACCTGGCAGGCGGCACGATCCTGGGCGCCGAACAGAAGAAGTGGCTGCTGGACGGCATTTCCGGCGCCCGCGAGGCGTGGCAGGTGTGGATCAACTCGATCATGCTGTCGCAACTGGCCCGCACCGGCGGCGGCTACTACTTCACCGACCAGTGGGACGGCTTCCTGGCAGAACGCCGCGAGGTGCTCGGCCACGTCGCCGCCGAGGGCATGAAGGACCTCGTCGTGCTGACCGGCGACTGGCACTCGGCGTTCGTCGACGACATCAGGCCGGACTTCGACGACGTCACGTCGCCGGTCATCGGCACCGAGTTCACCGCGCACTCGGTCACGTCGGGCGCGTACTCGCCGGAGTGGAACGCGGCGAACGGGCCGGTGATGGGAGCGGCGAACCCGCACCTGAAGTACTTCGAGGGCAACAGGTACGGGTACGACGTCTACGAGGTGACGCCTCAGCGGTTCACCACGCACATGAAGGTGATCGGGGACCGGCGGGACGCCTCGTCGCCGGTGTCGACGCTGACCACGTTCCACGTCGACCGGGGGAAGGCCGGGAGCTACGAGGATCCGGCGACTGTCGGGTCGCCTGCGCAGTACCGGCGTCCCTGAACGTGTCAGACCCGCTGAGTAAGCTCGGATTCGGGGGTTCCCGGGCCCTGTGTGGCCGGAGGGTGGAGCCCCCGAATCCGATGCTAGTCAGCGGGTCTGACAGTTTCTGGCGGGTCGGTTCTGGCCGTATCGCTTGGCCGTGAGTTCCGACCGCACCGCCTGGTCGTCGGTTTCGGGCAGGCGGCTTGGGCCGTCAGGTCCGGCCGTCAGTTCCAGCCGTCAGTTCCACACCATCAGGTCCGGCCGGTCAGGTCCGCACCGTCAAGGTCCGGCCGGTCAGCTTGCGATCTTGTAGGCGCTGATGATCGTGACCTCGCCAGTGTTGCCCGCCGCGTCCGTCGTCTTGGCGCGCAGCGAAGCGGACTTCGCACCCTTCGGGTGGTGCAGGACCACCTTGTCGCCGGCGACGTGCGCCTGCTTCCAGGTCGCGCCGTCGTCGTAGGACACCTCGACGGTGACGCGCTTGACCTTCGGCGTGTTCTGGGCCTGCTCGACCTTCAGCGGGACCAGTTGCACGCGGCCGTGCGCGGTGTCCTTGTCGTCGAGCTTCGGCAGGAAGCGGACCACCGTGAGCGGGAGGTGCGTGATCTCGCTGGTGTGCTTGGCCTTGAAGGTCCAGGCGCCGCTCACCTTCTTCGACAGCTCCGCGTCGCGGCTGTGTTCCATCTCGGCCCTGTACGTGCCTTCGCCGGCCGGGACGTCGAAGACCGCGGCGGGACGGTCCGACTCGCCGAGCTTGGTGCCGTTGTGGAACAACGTGGTCTTGGCCGTTCCGCCGTTGATCCTGCCCTCGCCGCCGTTGCTGTCGGTGAAGAGCGGCACCCTGACGGCGATCTGGTCTTCCAGCCTCGCCAGACCGAAACCGGGTGCCGACGGCACGGACGGGCCGAAGATCGCGGCGCCGAACGTCTGCGAGTACTTCTTGCCGCCCTTGAAGGAACGGGCGGGCGTCTGGGTCGTGTACTCGTTGTTGTTGTCCGGGCCGACGCGGTCGTAGACCCAGCTCCACTTGCCGGTGACGGTCGAGACGTGGTCGATCGCGCGGCCGCCTTCCGGCACCGGCGTGAACCAGCCGAAGCCGCCACTGCCGTCCACCGGGTTCGGCATCACGGCGATGCCGTGCTGACGGCCCTCACCGGCGTTGCGGAAGCTCGTCGTCATCTCGGCGAGCTCGTTCGCCTTGGCGGTGCGCTCGTAGCCGGTCGGCATGCCCTTCTCGGTGTACATCAGGCGGTAGCTGACCGGGGTCTTCTCGTCGCGTGCCGTGCCCTGGAACTGCTCGGCGATCGTCGTGGACAAGCCTGGAGCGTCCGGACCGATCTGAGCCGTGGACACCTGGCCCGCCAAGCCGCCGAAGAACGCCCAGCCGTGCCCGAACGTCGTTCCCGCGATCGGGACGGAGTAGCCGACCGTGCCGATCATGCTCTTGGCCGCGGCGTCCGGGGTCTTGAGCGCGACCGGTTTGGCGTTGCGCGCGTCGATCGTGATCGACCCCTTGCCGGTCACCTGGAACTTCGGCTGCACCTGGAACGCGACCTTGAAGTCCGGGGTGATGACACCGCTGTCCACGAGGTACTCGCCCTTGGGCAGGCGGGCGTTCTTGGCCAGTCCCGGATATGACTTGCCGGTCTTCGTGTTGACGAAGAACGTGCTGTGCAACTCGGCCGGGTTGCCGTCGGCGCCGAGCACCGAGACGGCCGTGTCGTAGCTTTCGACCTCACGGTTGACGCTGACGAGCGTGCGCAGGCCGTTCGACGCGACGATCGCACCGCTGTAGGCGCCGTCCGGCGCGTTCACCCTGGTGTCAGCGGTGATCGTGGCCTTCGCCTCGCCGCCGGCGGGGACGGTGATCTTCGCCGGAAACACGGTGAAGAGACCGGCGGGCGAGGGCTTGCCGTCCGGTCCCTTGACGTCCGTGCTCAGGTCGAGCGTGACGGGTTCCTTGCCGGGGTTGCGGTAGGTGACCTCGCGGACGATCTTCTGGTCGTCGTCGTGCGGCCACTGCTGCAGACCGAAGTTGATGTTCGCGGGGTCCGCGATCACCTGCTGCGCCAGCATCTTCGGCACGTCGACCCGGCCAGCGCCCTGATCGAACGCCGTCAGGGCCGGGTTCGCCTTGGCCGACGCCATGATGGTCGCCTTGAGCCGTGTGCCGGTCCAGTCCGGGTGCTGCTGCTTGAGCAACGCGACAACTCCCGCGACGTGCGGCGTCGCCATCGACGTGCCGTCCATCGCGACATGGCCCTGCGTGCCGGCCTCGGCCGCCATGATGCCGACGCCGGGCGCGGTCACGTCCGGCTTCACCGCTCCGTCCGCGGCCGGGCCACGGCTGGAGAACGGCGCGATGCCGTCGTTGCGGTCGACCGCGCCGACGGTCAGCGCGGACTCCGCGCTACCGGGCGAGCCGATCGTCTCCGGCCGCCCGGAGTTGCCCGCCGCGATCACGAACAGCGCGCCGGTCTCCTGGGAGATCCGGTTGACGGCCTCCTCGATCGGGTCGATCTCCGGGGTGTCACCGCCGCCCAGGCTCATGTTGATGACGCTCGCGCCCTGTTCGGCCGCCCACTGCATGCCGCCGAGGATCGCCGACTCGCTGCAGCCGCCCGGCTGGCAGACCTTGCCGTCGAGGATCTCGGCGTCCGGCGCGACACCGCGGTACTGCTCGCCCTTACTGGCGATGGTCGACGCGACGTGCGTGCCGTGCCCGACCTCGTCGGTGTTGTCCGGCGAGTCGGTGAAGTTCTTCTCGGCGATCTGCCTGCCCTGCAGATCGGGGTGCTTCTCGTCGACGCCCGTGTCGAGCACCGCGACCTTCACGCCCTTGCCCGTGACACCTGCCTGCCACGCCTGCGGCGCGCCGATCTGCTTGGTGCTGCGGTCGAGCGACACCTTCCGGATGCCGTCGAGCCACACCTTCTCCACCGCACCACCGCGCAGCGACTCCCAGGCGCTGCCCGACTTCTCGACAGTGCCGGTCACCAGGTCGTCGACCGACCCCTTCGCCGCCAACGCCGTAATGCCCGATCGTGCGCCCGCCGCCGGCCGCACGATCACAGGAACGGTGCTGCGCCGTGCATCGTCGTAGCCGAACTCGGCCAACGACGTCACGTCGAACAACCGCGGGTCGAGCTTTCCGTTGTCCACCAACGCGATCGCATCCGCGGGCACCACGTGCTGATGCCCGTCCCGCGTGAAGGTACGCACCGGCAGCCTGTCCCGCCCCGGTCCCGGCACGACCCGCACGACGCGGTTGCCGGCAAGTTCCACCCGGTCACCGGTGATCAGCGTGACGCTCCGGTCCCCCTGCCCCGATGCCCGCTCCCCCGCGTGCGCGACAGCCGTCGTCACCGTGATCGTTCCCGTGGTGACGAGGCCTGCCGACAGCGCGAGAGCGGTGATCCCCCTGCGGGCACCTCGCTGTCCTGCTCTCACTGGTTTACCTCCAGTGCTCGATGAGGTGTTGCCTCAGTGACCGTAGGGACACCGAGCGTCACCTCACCTCCGCCTGAAGGCCGGAGCTGCCCAGGCGGATGTCATCCCGCAGAGGTACCCGCACTGGCCGATCGGCTGGTTGACACGCCGTGGCCACTTCGACCGGCCCGCCTTTCGGGATTGAGTCGGGACCGGGTTCTCGTGCACACTTCGTGCTGCCGTCATCTGGGGGCGGCGCTGGGGGCTTTGGGGGAAGGTCGCTCTACTCATGCGTGTTTCGTTGCGTGCTGCCATTTCGGTGTCGATGCTCGTCGGTTTCTACGTCCTCGCCTTCGGGTTGATCGGTGGCCTGCTCGCGCTGGAGACATACGCCCTGATCGAGCGCCCGTTCGTCGGCGTGAAGCTGGCGCTGTTCGTCGTGCCGGTGGCGTACGCGCTGGTCAAGGGCCTGACCTCGCTGGAACGCCGCACGCGGGACGAGGCGCCGGGCACCCTCGTCACGCCCGAGCAGCAGCCCGCGCTCTGGGACCTCGTCCACCGCCTGGCCGCCGACGTCGGCACCCGCCCGCCGGACGAGATCCGGATCGTCGCCGCGGTGAACGCCGCAGTCGCCGAGGACACCCGCTTCCTCGGGCTGCGCGTCCTCGAACGCAGGATGTTCATCGGTGCACCTCTGCTCACCTCCTTGACCGAGAAGCAACTCATCGCGGTGCTCGCCCACGAACTCGGGCACTACGCCAACAAGGACACGCGCCTCGCCGGCGTCGTGGTCTCCGGCCGTGAGGCCATGCTGCGCGCCGGTTCCCACATGAACGCCAAGCGGTGGTTCCAGCGCATGATCGCCAAGCTGTTCCGCGGCTACGCCAAGCTGTACCTCCGTGTCTCCCGGGCGATCAGCCGCCGGCAGGAGTTCGCCGCCGACCGCGTCGCCGCCACGCTGGCCGGCTCGTCCGCCGCCGCGTCCGCCTGGCGCGAACTGCCGGTGATCGACGCCGCGTGGAACCTCTTCACCGACCGCCACCTCACCGTCGCGTGGGAACTCGGCTACCTCCCCACGACCTTCTTCGACGGCTTCGCCCGCCTGCGCACCTCCCCCGAACTCCACGAGGAACTGGAGGAGATCCGCCAGAACCCCCACGACCCGGACCGCGGCCCGTACGACTCCCACCCGCCACTGCGGGACCGCATCGCCGCGATCGAGGCCATGGCACTCGAACCCGAGTCAGGCTGGGGCGACCGCCCCGCACTGGAACTGCTCACCGACCCGATGCCGCTGCTAGACGCCGCCGTGCTCAACACGCTCGTGTCCGACGCCGCGTCGAAGGAACGCGTCGACTGGGCCACACTCGGCCACATCGGCGCCCGCGCCCGCGTCGTGCGCGGCACCGAACGGCTGCTGCAGGCGTCCGCGGCGGCGATGGACCAACCGCCGTCACTGACCACCGTGCTCGACGCGCTGGACGCGGGACACCTCGCCGGCCTCGGCACTCACGTGCCCGGCAACAGGGACGCCGGTGCCCGAGCCCGCCGCGAGATGGCCCGCGGCGAGGTGCTGCCCGAGCTGTCCGCGTTGGTGGCACTGGCGTTCTCCGACGCGGGCCTCGCCCGCTGGGAACTGGACTGGCTGGGACGAACCACGTTCGTCACCTCCTCTCACGACTCCGACATGGCCGAACACCTGGACGCCGCGGTCGCCGACCACGGCAGCACCGAGGGCCTGCGCGCCGCGCTCGCCACCGCCGGTGTGGCCCCCGACTACCGCCCCGCGCACTGAGCGTTCAGGAGAAACCCCGTGGTGCTCTCACTTCTGTTCAAGCCCAAGGAACTCATCACCGTCATCCGCCTGATGCGCGAAGCGAAGCGGCTGGGTGTGGAGATCGACGAACTCCCTTCCGACGTGGTGGCTTCGTACGTCCTGCCGAAAACCCACCCGGAGCGCTACGGCCTCGCCCCCGACGCCGAGGTGACCACCACCTCGCCGATCGAAGACCTGGCCCTCGCCGCCGTGAAGGACGACGTCCGGGCCGGCAACTGGGAGAACGCCGCCGACCTCGTCGCGTCGACCCACGGCGACTGGGACCGCCGCCAGCGCGTCGTCTGGGCCCTGGCCGACCTCGCCGCCAAGGACGACACCTGGATGGACGCCTGGCAGACCGCCCGCCCAGGCGACCCGCACTGGATCGTCGTGCACGCGATGTCGCTGGTCGCCCTCGCCTGGGACATCCGAGGCAGTGCCACCTCCTCCCAGACGACCCGCGAACAGTTCGAGGGCTTCCACCGCGTCCTGTTCGAGGCCCGCGAGGCAGCCGGTATCGCCGCCGCCGTGCTGCCCGACGACCCGACGCCGTGGAACACGATGCTGACGCTCGCCCGCGGCCTGCAGGTGGAGCACGACGAGTTCCGCGCGATCTGGGCGGAACTGATGTCGCGCGATCCCCTGCACCACAACGGACACGCGCAGGCCCTGCAGTACTGGTGCCGCAAGTGGCACGGGTCGGATGAGCTGGCCCTGACGTTCGCGATCGAAGCTGCCGCCAAGGCGCCCAAGCTTTTGTCTCTGCCGCTGCAAGCTGCGTACGAGGCTGAGGGCACCTCGCCTGACGTGTGGAAGTCGCCCGCGGTTGCCAGGGCCCTGGACGCGCTGCTGGCTCGGCTGGTGGATGAGGGTGCCGACACCTATGCGCTTCGGAACGACCGTGGGTATGCGATCTACGCCTTGCTTGAGCTGCAGCGGTTCGAAGAGGCTGTGGGGCAGTTCCGGGCTTTGGGGGCGTTGGCGGATGCAGGGCCTTGGGACTACTTCGGGGAGCCTCGGCTGAAGTTCTTGAGCCTGCGGGGAATCGCGGTCAAGGCCGCGGCCAAGGGCAAGGGGGTCAGGGCTCCGGTTCGGTAGTGGCTCCTTTCGCTGCGGCGGCTGGGATTCGGTACTGCATCGGGTGGGATTCGGGTGCAGCAGTAGGTGGGTTGGCAGGCTTTCGCTCGGGGTGCGCGGATTGCGGTCCGGCTGGGCGCTGGTCGGTGGGCGAGGCCGCTGGGGTGCGGCCCGGCTGGTCGGTGGGCGCTGGTCGGTGGGCTGGGTCGGTGGCCGGCTGCACAACAACGTTGGTGGGCGGGGCCACCGAACCGGCGTGCGACAACAACGCAGGGTCGAACTCGGGGTGAGCGGGATGCGGCCCTTCTGGGCGCTGGTCGGTAGCCCACGGTCGGTGGGCCGCGTCGGTGAGCCGGGTCGGTGGACCGCGTCAGTGGGCCGGCCGCCCACCAACGTTGGTCGGTGGGTTACCGAACCGGCGTGCGACAACATCGCAGGGTCGAACTCGGGGTGAGCGGGGTGCGGCCCTTCTGGGCGCTGGTCGGTAGCCCACGGTCGGTGGGCCGCGTCGGTGGGCCGCGTCGGTAGCCCACGGTCAGTGGGCCGGGTCGGTGGGCCGCGTCAGCGGGCCGGCCGCCCACCAACGTTGGTGGGTGGGTTACCGAACCGACGTGCGACAACAGCGCAGGGTCGAGCTCGGCGCCGCTGCTCGCGCGAGGTCGTCGGCGCGGCTTTCGCCTCGGACAGCGAGCCGACGGGCAGGCACGCCGCCGGGGACGACTTGCCTTGCGGGGTGCGCGAGGCAGTGCTCTGCCGTGCCCGGATGCCTTGTGGGCCGGGCGGGTCAGCCGACTGGTTGTGGGGTTCGGGCTTGTGGGACGGACGGTGGGCGGTGGTCCATCACGGCCAGTTCCAGCTGGCGGGCCGGGGAGTCGCCCAGGAGTTTGCGGGCCAGGGTGGTGCCCTTGCGCGGGGCCATGGCCAGCTCGGCTCTGAGGGCTTGGATGCCCACGTAGTGCGACACCTCGTCGAGGATGGCCTTGGTGTCCGGGATCGAGCGGGTTCGGCGGATCGCGTCTACCGCCGCGCGTTCCAAGGGGGCCACGTGGAAGCCCCGGCGCAGGGCTGGTTTGGGGAGGCGGTCCGTTCGTTCCAGGCGCAGGGTGCCGTGGCCCCAGGCGCCGGAGTTGCGTGGGGCCAGGACGTGGATGGCGTCCGCTGTCGGCAGGACGGATCTCATGCCGTGGAGGTAGAGGGCGTCGAACGCGGTGAGCATCGCGCCTTCTCCTGCGTAGAGGAGGGCGGCCTGCACCAGTTGTTCCCGGGACGGGCCTGCTCTGGACAGCAGGAAGATGCTCGGGAAGAGGCGCTGCCAGGGGCCGCCCGGACGGCAGCGCTGGTCGATCAGGGACGAGGACAGTCCTATGTGGATCAGGGCTGCCACTGGGGCCACTCGGTGGACGAAGAGGGTGCCCAGGGCTTCCAGGTCGATGGGGTGGCGCATGGGTCAATGGTGGGGTCGGGGAGGGCGGGGAATTCAGGGGGCGGCCGGATCTGTGGACAAGTCGGCGGCTGTGGACAAGTCGCGATCACTCGGGCTTCGGTTCGAAGTCCGCTGTCCTTTCTGGACTGTCGCGGAGCAGTGAGGCCGGCCGGACGGCCAGCGAGCCGAAGCGGGAACGGGCCTGGTCGGCGGCTTGTTCGGCTTCGCGCCAGCCTCGTTCCGGGGCGTCGAAGATCAGTTGCTGGGCGGAGTCGGCGTTGTCAAGACCCTCTATTCGGACGCCGATCAGACGGACCTCGCCGGGCGGGACCTGGGTGTCCAGGAGTTCGGCGGCCACCCGGAAGATCTCCTGGGTCACGTCGGTCGACACCGGCAGGGTGCGGGAGCGGGTGATCGTCGTGAAGTCGGAGAAGCGGACTTTGATCGACACCGTCCGGCCGTGCAGACCCTTGGCGCGCAACGAACCCGCCGAGCGCTCCGACAGGCGCAGCAGTTCGCGGCGCAGCAACGCGCGGTCGGCGACGTCGACCTCGAAGGTCTCCTCGGCGCCGATGGACTTCTCCCGCGACACCGGCACCACCGCGCGGTCGTCCACCCCGGAGGCCAGCGTGTACAGGTGCTCCGCCAGGGCCACGCCGATCTTGCGGCGCAGGCGCGGCAGAGGCATGGCGGCCACGTCGGCGACGGTCTCCAGACCCAGTCCCTCAAGCCTCGCAGCGGTTTTCGCGCCCACACCCCACAGGGCGGAGACCGGCAGCGGGTGCAGGAACTCGAGAGAAGCAGCAGCAGGAACGACCATCATGCCGTCGGGCTTGCACATGCCCGAGGCGAGCTTCGCGAGGAACTTCGTCGATGACACCCCGACCGAACAGGACACGCCCTGGTCGGCCAGCACGCGGGCCCTGATCAACTCCCCGATGCCACCGGGCGTCAGGCCGAGCCGGCGGAGCGCGCCACCGACATCCAGAAAGGCCTCGTCCAGTGAGAGAGGCTCCACCAGCGGGGTGATGTCGCGAAAGATCGCCATGACCCCGCGCGAGACCTCCTGGTAGAGATCGAACTGGGGCGGCAGGTACACGGCGTGAGGCGCCAACCGGCGGGCATGCGCGGTGGGCATCGCGGAACGCACGCCGTACTCACGCGCGAGGTAGTTCGCGGAACTCACGACGCCTCGCCCACCGACGCCGCCGACAACGACGGGCACGGACTCAAGCTCAGGACGTTCGCGGATCTCCACCGACGCGTAGAAGGCGTCCATGTCGACGTGCAGCATCCGGCAGCCCGTGTCGTCAGGCCAGACGCCATCACGCGCACGGAACCGGTCGACCAGGCCGCGTGGCAGGTTCGCACTGCGACCCATGAACACCCCTTTCGAACGTCAGTTCGACACAAATCCTACAGTTTGTAAACTCGCGAGGCGTTCTCCGACGCGATGAGCCGTGCGATGCGATGCGCGTCGTCCTCCACGAACGCATCACTCCGCAACCCATCAGCCAGGAAGTCCGACAGGGCGCGCCGGAACAGCATCGCGCCGAGGTAGTACAACTCGGGAAGAGCGAAGGCATCGGAGGAGAACAGAAACTTCCCGTACGGCACGATCTCCAGCGCCTCGGCGAACACTCGCGAGGCCTGATGTCCCAGCCCGTGCGTGGCCAGCCCGAGATCGCAGAACACGTGCGGGAACACCTGCGCGAGGTACCCGGCCTGCCGGTGGAACGGGTAGTTGTGCAGCAGCAACACCGGCACACCGAGGGCGGCGGTCGCCCGCAGGAACGGCGTCAGCAACGACGGATCGCACTGGTGCAGATCGAGGTCGGAGTCGCCGTACCCCACGTGGAACTGCAACGGCAGCCCGGCGTCCAGCGCCTCCCAAGCCAGCCAGGTGATCACCACCGGGTCCTCCAGCCGCCCGGACGACCACGCCGCCACCGCACGCTCCACCTCCGCGTCGGCAGGCCGCACGCCAGGAAGACCCAGCCCGATCCGGTACGCCGCAACGGACTTCGCCCCCACCGCCGACGACGAGGCGAGCCGCGACCGGACGAGGTCGACGAATTCCGAGGGCGAGACCGAAGGCCGCAAAGTCTCCGCCAGCACCTCCAGCCGCACGATCTCGTGCGCGACACCCCCGCCCAGCCCGGCCAGTTCGGCGGCCGACAGCAGCCGATCAGGCTGGAACCCGCCGTCCACCAGGAACGTGTGGATCCCGGACGCCATCAGGAACGTGCGCGACACCTCGGCGATGTGCAGCGAGTTCCGCCGTTCGAGGTACTCGTCGGCGGACGCGTGCCGAGGCAGGTCCAGCAACGGCGCGCACCAGCGCCGCACCGCGAACCCCACGGCGGAGTCGAAGAACGACCCACCGAGCGGGGAGACCGCATCGGCCTCCAGCAACAACGACTCGAACTCCGGACGAGCACTGTCGGTGCGCAACACACCGTGGCAGTGGTGATCTATCAGCCCTAGTTCGGCGACGAACGGCAAGATGCCCATAACCTTAGGATCGTGGACTCTGCGGAACGGGACCAGCGGTTCGAGCGGGCAACGGAACTCTTCGACGGGCTCAACGCGCGGGACGTGAGCGTCGTGGCGCTCACCTGGGTCGACAACAGCGGCATCATCCGCACCAAGTCCGTCCCCCTGCGCAGACTGGCCCACGCGGCGGCGCACGGCGTGGGCGCGTCACCGGTGTTCGACGTCTTCTTGTTCGACGACTGGATCATCCAGGGCCGGTTCGCCGGCGGCCCGGTCGGCGACCTGCGCCTGCACCCCGACCTCGAGCGCCTCACCGTGCTCGCGGGCCAGCCGGGCTGGGCCTGGGCGCCCGCCGACCGCCACTTCCAGAGCGGCGTCCCCTACCCGATGGACCAGCGCCTACAGGCCCGCAAGGCCGTCCGGAAGCTCGCCGACGCGGGTCTCACCGCCCAGGCGGGGTTCGAGATCGAGTGGTGCCTGGGCAAGACGGGCACCGACGACTGGGTTCCCGCAACGAGTGGCTCCGCGTACGGCCACGCCCGCCAGGTCGAGCTGTCCGACTACTGCGTCGACCTCCTCAACGCCCTGGACCGGCAGAACGTCGAGGTCCTCCAGTTCCACCCCGAGTACGCCGCCGGCCAGTTCGAGGTCTCCACCGCGCCGGAGGACCTGGTGGCCGCCGCGGACACGGCCGTGCTCGTCAAGGAGACCATCCGCGCCGTCACGATCCGGCACGGCATGCGCCCGTCGTTCTCCCCCAAGGTCGTCAACGGCGGCGTCGGCAACGGCGGCCACCTGCACCTGAGCCTCTGGCGCGACGGCTCGAACCTCTTCGACGGCTTCCAGGACGAGGCGAGGCAGTTCAGCGCGGGCGTC
Organism: Lentzea albidocapillata; assembly: GCF_000719115.1. Lineage (GTDB taxonomy): Bacteria > Actinomycetota > Actinomycetes > Mycobacteriales > Pseudonocardiaceae > Lentzea > Lentzea albidocapillata. Next base: position 39,953 of record NZ_JOEA01000017.1, read on the forward strand.
CTCAACCACCTCCGCGCGTTGTGCGCGATCGGCGCGCCCTCTCTCGCGAGCTATCTCAGGCTCGTGCCGAACACGTGGGCCGCACCGTTCGTGGCGTGGGGCGAGGAGAACCGCGAAACGGCGCTACGCCTGATCCGGGACAACCTCGAAATCAAGTGCTTCGACCTGACCGCGAACCCGTACCTCCTCGTCGCCGGCGTGGTCGCGGCCGGTCTGGACGGCATCGCCACGCAGGCCACGCTGCCCGAAGGCCTCAACGTCGACCCGGCGCTGCTCGGCGACGTCCAGCGCCTGCCCATGTCACTCAAGGAAGCCGTCGACGAGTTCGAGAAGGACACCGTGCTCACCGAGGCGTTCGGCCAGGAGCTCGCGGGCACGATCGCCGACGTGCGGCGCGGTGAGATGGAGAGGTACAAGGACGCGAGCCCGCAGGGGATCGCCAACATCACTCGCTGGCGGTATTGAGCTCCTTGCGCAACCGCGACAGCGCCCGGTGCTGAGCGACCCGGACCGCACCGGGCGTCGACCCGACCGCCTCGGCCGTCTCCTCCGCCGACAACCCCACCATCACGCGCAGCACGACGATCTCGCGCTGCTTCTCGGGCAGCACGCGCAGAAGCGTCGCCATCTGGTTCGAGAGCTCTCCTTGCATCGCGCGCTGCTCAGGCCCGGCCGCGGTGTCCATCGACTCCGGCAGTTCGGGCACGGCTTCGGCACGGTTGCGCGAGAAGCTGCGGAACGAGTCCGCCACCTTGTGCGCCGCGATCCCGTAGACGAACGCCAGGAACGGACGCCCCTGGTCGCGATACGACGGCAACGAGGTCAGCACGGCCAGGCACACCTCCTGCGCCACGTCGTCGGCCGACGCGAACGATCCAACGCGCGCACGGCAGTACCGCACGATCAACGGCCGGATGGTGCCGAGCAGCCGTTCGATGGCGGCGCGATCACCGGCGACAGCGCGCGCGACGTGCTCGTCCGCGTTCTGCGGGCGGCTCGAGTAGTAAGAGGGTGCCGGCGGGTCGACCGGCTCCTGAGCGCCACCGGTGGTCCGCTCGACCAACGCGTCGAGGGTCCCCCTGGAAGCGGAGACCGGCCCACCCACGGACGAGCCCTGGACGGCTTCCGCGGGCACCTTGCGGTGCAGGCCGGGTGTGAACTCCACGCAGATCACCGTTCCTCTTCTGGACGCCGGCGCACCGCGAGACGCGCCCGCCGGATCCGTCCTTCGACCGCGCGCGGGGTGAGTCGCACCAACTCACCGATCTCCGCATGCGAATAGCCCTGGTCATGAAGGAAGAGCAACCGCTTGCTGTCCTCGCTCAGCGTGGCGAACGCGGCGTTCGCCGCCGCCTGCTCGATGACCGCGTCCTCGGGCGTTCCCTCGGCCACGACGTGTTCGAGCGAGGCAAGCGTGTCCACGAGCCGTACGTCCTGCCAGCCGTGTGCGTGCGTCTGCCAGCGGCGGTACACGTTCGGGAACGCGAGCACGCAAGCGTTGAGGAAGTACTCGTTCAACGGCTGGCCGTGCTCGACCGACCACTCCCGGCCGAGCAGACCCCGGTCCCGGAAATAGACGAACCCCTCGTACACCGCGTCGCTCGCCAGTTCCTCGGCCTCCTGCCGCGCGATGTCCTGCTGGTGCAGGTAGCGGCCCTGCCGCCCGCAGCGGGAGAAGATGGCACCGGACCGCACGAGCTTCGTAACGATCGTGAGTCCGTGCCCGAGAAGCTGACGGTGGAACTGGTCCCAGCGGGGTCCGGATAGCCCAGACTCGCGGAAGTGCTGAACCAGCACCCCGTCGATGCGCAGCCGGTCGGCGGCAAGCGCTGAGTCCGAACTTCCCATGCCCCCTGGTCCCTATGTCGGTGTCTTCCTGCCTCTAGGTATGTCGTTTGGGTGCGTCCACCCCACGCACTCGCCACGACTGGTAACAAATGCAAACGAATGTCACCCGATCGGGACCGCCATTGACGCGATTTCCTTGCGAAGGCGACCGAGCGCACGGTGCTGGGCGACGCGGACCGCACCCGGCGTGGACCCCACGGCCTCCGCGGTCTCCTCCGCGGACAGACCCACCACGACGCGCAGTACGAGAATCTCGCGCTGCTTGGCCGGCAGGAGGTGCAGCAGCCGGCCGAGTGCGCCGTTCAGCTCGTCCTGAAGAACGAAATCCTCCGGCCCGACACCTCGCACGGCTTGGTCGGGCACCTCGGCCACCGGCTCCGCTCGGTTACGAGCCAGCGCCCGATGCGCGTCGGCGACCTTGTGCGCGGCGATGCCGTAGACGAACGCGAGGAACGGTCTGCCTTGCTCCCGGTACTTCGGAAGAGCCGTCAGCACGGCGAGGCAGACCTCCTGTGCGACGTCGTCCGCAGTTGTCGCGGAGCGACCGACACGCGCGCGACAGTACTTCACCACCAGCGGTCGCAGATAGCGAAGTAGCTGGTCAGTGGCCCTCGGCTCGCCTTGCACGGCCAGGCTGACCAGTTCTGCGGATGAAGCCGAACTCTCCATTCGAAGCGTCCCCTCGTCGACGTCCCGTGGAGGAGACGTGCGACACGTCACTCCTTATGCGCAAAGTAGGGAGAAACTTCAAACGTCACCCGTTTGCAGCAACGAACAGCGTTGGGTATTAGGCGTGGAGCAACCACTCCACGTAACCGAAACCCGCGCGTTCCGCCAATCCGGTGATTTCATGACGAGTAATCGCCCAATACCGTGCCTTGCCCACCACCACCCGAAGGCGCCGGTCAAATCAGCTCCTCGACCCCCGCGGACGTACGGAGCTTGGCCAGCGCACGGTGCTGAGCCACCCTCACGGCGCCCGGCGTCGAACCGATCGCCTCGGCGGTCTCCTCGGCGGACAGACCCACCACCACGCGCAGCACGAGAATCTCGCGCTGCTTGTCCGGCAGACCCCGCAGCAACTGACCCAGCCGCGCCGAGAGCGAACCGAGCAGCGCGTTGTCCTCGGGATCGACAGCCGACGACGGACCGTCCGGCACCTCGGCCACGGGCTCGGACCTGTTGCGCGCCGAGACCCGGTGCGCGTCCGCGACCTTGTGCCCGGCGATGCCGTAGACGAACGCCAGGAAAGGTCTTCCCTGCTCGCGATAGGTGGGCAGCGCCGTGAGCACCGCCAGGCAGACCTCCTGCGCCACGTCGTCCGCCGACGCGTACGCCCTTTCGTAGCGACCGACGCGCGCACGGCAGTACCGCGCCACCAACGGGCGCACGGAGGCCAGCAGCCGTTCGACAGCTTGCCGGTCACCCGCAACGGCCTCGTTGACCAATGAGGCCAGCAGGTCGGAACTTTCCATCGCGTTGGTCCCTACGTCGGCAGCGAAGTCATTATCTTTCGCCGCCAAGTTGTTCGGGACCACTCATCAGGGTCATAAAAGTCCCGGATGCAAAGGGTTTCAATCGGTGCGGCGGGCGAGCACGTGCAGGCGGGCGGCGACGTCCCGGAGCGGGGAACGCGTGGCGGCGGCCAGTTCCAGCTCGGCGAGTGCGTCGGCGACACCCGGATTCGCGTCCAGCACCACGCCGGGCACGAGGTCAGAAACTACCCCGTGACCCTGCAGGATCTCCACGGACAGACCAGCGTCCAGGACGAGTTTCTCGAGTCCGGCGACGTCGAACCGGCGCTGCAACGGGTCGCGCGTGCCCGCGAGCTGCCCCGCGTCGTCGTCCAGCAGCCTGCGCGCGTCGACGATGCGACCGGCGATCGCGCGGTGCAGGATCGCCGCGAACCGGTTCGCGACCAGCACCGACACGGCGCCGCCGGGCGCCACCGCGGCGGCCAGCGAGGCGAGGGCGGCGGGCGCGTCGTCCACGACCTCCAGCACCCCGTGTGCCAGCACCAGATCGGCCTCACCAGCGGGAACGCCCAACGAGTCCGTGTCGCCCTGGACTGCGTTGATCGTCACACCGGCTTCGCGCGCACGGGTGTGCAGCGTGGCCAGTGCGTTCGGTGAAGGCTCCACGACCGTGACCGCGCATCCTGCTGCGGCTAGGGGCACGGCCCAGACACCGCTGCCTCCACCAACGTCGAGCACACGGGGCTGTTCTCCACCCCTGCGCTCGCGTGCGGCGGCCAATTCGGCGTCGAGCACCCTCTGTACGGCGTCCGGTCGCATGTCCAACAGAGTAGGAGACCCTAGAGTGGGTCTGTGCATACGGTGTCCGTGCTCAGCCTCAAGGGAGGCGTCGGCAAGACGACGGTGGTGCTCGGCCTGGCCTCTGCCGCCCTCCGCCGTGGTGTCCGCACTCTGGTGATCGACCTCGATCCCCAGTGCAACGCCACGTCGACGCTGGAGCCAGAGGAGTCCAAGGCCAGCATCTACGACGTCCTGCAAGACCCGTCCGAGGAGAACGTCGAGCAGGCGATCCGCCCGAGCCGGTGGGGTGACGGCATCGACGTGCTGTCCGGGTCCGAGGACGCAGAGCTGCTCAACCACCCGGATCCGAACGAGTCGCGGCTGCATCGTCTGAAAGACGCGTTGCGCACGTTGCGCGACATGTACGACGAGTTCCCGTACCAGCTCGTGCTGCTCGACTGCCCGCCGTCGCTGGGCCAGCTGACCCGCTCGGCGCTGGTGGCGGCCGACCGCGCGCTGCTGGTCACCGAGCCGACGATGTTCGCGGTGGCGGGCGTGCAGCGGGCGTTCGAGGCGGTGCAGAACGAACGTGAGAGCAACAACGCCGACCTGCAGCCGTTGGGTGTCGTCGTGAACCGCGTGCGGCCTCGTTCGCACGAGCACCAGTTCCGCATCGAGGAGCTGCGCGACATCTTCGGGCCGTTGGTGATGCCGGTGGCGTTGCCGGACCGTCTCGCCGTGCAGCAGGCACAGGGCGCGTGCATGCCGATCCACGAGTGGGGCACTCCTGGCGCGCGTGAGGTGGCGCTGGCGTTCAACCTGCTGCTCGCCCGCATCCAGCGCATCTCGCGGAGCCGGCGCCGGGCCGTGCACCACGACTTCGACGACGACGAGATCCAGGAAGCGGTGGATGCCTGAAGGGGACACGGTCTTCCTGGCCGGTCATCGCATGCACGAGGCGCTGGCCGGGAAGATGCTGCGACGCGGCGAACTGCGTCATCCCCGGCTGGCCGCGCTGGACCTGAGCGGTCTGGACGTGCTCGGCGTGCGTACGTACGGCAAGCACATGTTCACCCGGTTCTCCGACGGGAACAGCCTGCGCAGCCACTTCCGCATGGACGGCTCGTGGCACCTCTACCGGCCCGGCGAGCGCTGGCGTCGTCCCGCGCACCAGGCCCGCGCGGTGTTCGAGGTGGACGACCGGCAGGCCATCGGATTCGCTCTGCACGACCTGGAGTTCCTGCCGACCGCCGATGAGGATCGGCTCATCTCCCATCTCGGACCTGATCTTCTGGCGGCCGGGTTCGACGCCGCTGAGGCTGTTCAGCGGTTGACCGCGGATCCTTCCCGGGCGATCGGGCTCGCATTGTTGGATCAGCGGATCATGGCCGGAGTCGGCAATCTCTACCGCGCGGAAGTGTGTTTCCTGCTGCGTGTTCTGCCGACCGCCCCGGTGTCATCTGTGGACGCCTCACGTGCGGTTGCGTTGTCACGGAAGCTCCTGCAGGCCAACCAGTGGCGGCCCGAACAGAGGACCACCGGCGACCTGCGCGCGCAGCACTACGTTTTCGAGCGGACCGGCAAACCCTGTTTGCGTTGCGGCACAAGAGTCCGATCGGACGAGATCGAAGGCAGATTCGTGTACTTCTGCCCACAATGTCAATCAGATTGAACCGAGACGCTCTTCCAGCCGTGTCCCCCAATATGGCGGTCGATCTGGATGCGTTGCGCCCCGGCTTCACCGATGACCCGTACGCGGTGCTGAAGAGCCTGCGTGACGCAGGTCCCGTGCAACGGGTCGAGACCTTCGGCGTGCCCATGTGGCTCGTGACCCGCTATCCCGACGTGCGCGCCGCACTGGACAACCCGCTGCTGTCCTCGCACGGCTCCGCGCTCGCCGAACCCCTGCGCGGCCATCCACACTTCGCGTCGTGGTGGTTCGGCGACCTGTCGGACCACATGATGAACAGCGACGAGCCTGATCACACCCGTCTGCGCCGTGCGGTGTCGAGCCAGCTCACGCCGCGCCGCATCGCCGCACTGCGGCCCCGGATCGAGCAGGTGGCCGCCCAGTTGGCCAGCGACTTCGCCGACTCCGGGCGCTGCGACCTGATCGCGGACTTCGCGGCACCGCTGCCGATCATCGTGATCATGGAACTGCTCGGCGTCCCCGCCGTCGACCAGGAGAACTTCCGCTACTGGGCGGACGTGGTCACCGGGCTGGCGGACGGCGACGCGTCCTCTGCCCGCGAGGAGACATCGGGGTACCTGCGCGACCTCGTCACGCACAAGCGGACGTCCGGTGACGACGACCTGATCGGCGGCCTGGCCCGCTCGACCGGCGAGGCCGCGCTGTCCGACAGCGAACTGGCCTCGCTGGCGTTCCTGCTGCTCGTGGCCGGTTACACCACGGCCGTCGACCTCGTGGGCAACGGCGCGCTGGCGTTGCTGCGCCACCCCGAGCAGCTCGAACTGCTGCAGCGCTCGTCGTCACTGCTGCCGGGCGCCATCGAGGAGTTCCTGCGGTTCGACGGCCCGGCCTCGCACCTGCTGCGGTTCGCGACGCAGCCGCTGATGATCGGCGGCGCGCAGGTCCAGGCGGGCGACGTCGTGCTGCTGTCGCTGGCCTCCGCCGAGCACGACGGCAACCGGTACCCGCGGGCCGACCAGCTCAACATCGAGCGGGCGGACCGCCAGCACCTGGCGTTCGGGCACGGCATCCACTTCTGCCTGGGCGCGCCGCTGGCCCGGCTGGAGGGCGAGGTGGCGTTCCGGACGCTGCTGGGGCGGTGCGCCGGGCTGGCCCTGGACACCTCGCAGCCGCTGTCGTGGCGGGTCTCGCTGGGCAGCCGCGGGTTGCGAGGGCTGCCGGTGACGTTCCGGACCAAGCCCTCGATGCCGTTGGACGAGCAGGCGACGATCAAGGTGCCGAAGCCGCTGTAACGGCGTCGGCGGAAGTCGGCAATCATTGGCGTGAGTCAGCCGATGACAGCACCACGACATCCACCGCCACCGTCTCCCACTCGCGCGGCGCGCGCGTTCGAGGAGCTCTACGAGGCTGAGTTCGATGTGGTCACGTCGTACTTCGCGCGGCGTACCTCCGATCCGCAGACGGCCGCCGATCTGACCGCGGACACGTTCGTCGCCGCCATCACGTCGTTCGCGACGTTCGACCGCAGCCGGGGCACGGCGCGAGGCTGGGTTCTCGGCATCGCACGGCGGGTGTTCGCACAGCACTGCGAGGCCACCACACGTGGCCGGGACGTGGTGGCGCGCATCCACGGGCGGCGTGTGCTCGACACCGACGAGATCGCCGACCTGGTCACGCGCATCGACGCGGAACGGGAAGGCCGCGAGCTGATCGCGGCGATGGCGGCGCTCAGTCCCGCCGACCGCGAGGTGATCGAACTGGTCGACCTCGTCGGGATGGCACCGAAGGACGCGGCGAAGGTGCTGGGCATGTCGTCCGGCGCGCTGCGGATCAGGCTCTTCCGGGCGCGCGGCAAGGTCCGCGACCTGGCATCGAACGGGGGACAGCGATGACGACGTTCAAGGACAACCTGCTCAACGACCTGATGTGCGAGCACGGGCAGACGGTGGAAGTGGCGCCGGAGCGGCACAGGAGGTCCGCACGGCCGTTGCTGGCAGCGGCCGGAGTGCTGGCCATGGCCGGTGCGGCGACCATCGCGATCGTCAACAGCGACTCCCCTGCCTACGCGGTCACCAAGAACGCCGACGGCAGCGTCACGGTGAGCATCCGGGACATCAAAGGGGTCGACGGGGCCAACGCGAAGCTGCACGAGTACGGCATCGGTGCGAAGGCCGTGCCGATGTCGCGCGACTGCGCGGAGCTGGACGAGACCAAGATGGACCTCCTCGGCGACTATGTGCTTCCGCGCGTCGCCGACGACGGCTCGATCACGATGAGCCCCGGCGACATCCCGGCCGGGTACACGGTGCTGCTGGGCATCTCGAACATGCCGAACCGCGACACTGGCCTGGGCTTCACCGGACCGATCCGCAATCCCGCGCCGGACTGCCTGGCGGAAGTCGGGAACTGAGGCACTGCGCGCCCACCCTGAGCTGGCGTTATAGGGTGGGCGCGTGGTGTACAAGCAGGTGGTTCGCAGGGCGTTGTTCGGGATGCACGGTGGCGACGCGGAGCGGGTCCACGAGACCACGCTCAACGCGATGGCCCGGCTGAGCCCGCTGGCGAGGTTCGCCCGCAACCAGAACAACCCGCGCACCGTGTTCGGTGTCCGCTTCCCGAACCCCGTGGGGCTCGCGGCGGGCCTCGACAAGGACGGGCGGGCGTTGCCGGCGTGGGGTGCGCTGGGCTTCGGGTTCGTCGAGGTCGGCACCGTCACGTGGCACCCGCAGCCGGGCAATCCGAAGCCCCGGCTGTTCCGGCTTCGCGAGGACGACGCGATCATCAACCGGATGGGCTTCAACAACGCGGGTGCGCAAGCGCTTGCCGCGAAGCTCGACAGGACACCGCTGAAGGCACCGCTGGGTATCAGCCTCGGCAAGTCCAAGATCACGCCGGTCGAGGACGCCGTGCAGGACTACCTGAACTCGCTGAACGCGCTGAAAAGCCACGGCGACTATTACGCGATCAACGTGAGCTCGCCCAACACGCCCGGTCTGCGCAGCCTGCAGGACAAGGGCGCGCTCACCGAACTCGTCGCGACCCTGACCGCCGCAACGGACAAGCCGATGCTGGTCAAGATCGCGCCGGACCTCACCGAGGACGCCATCGCCGAGGTCATCCAGGTGTGCGTCGACAACGGCATCAAGGGCCTCATCGCCACGAACACCACCCTCAGCCGTGAGGGCCTCACGAGCGCGCACAAGGGCGAGACCGGCGGGCTCAGCGGCAAGCCACTCACCCAGCGTGCGAACGACGTGGTCCGGTTCATCACGAAGAACAGCGACCTGCCGGTCATCGGTGTCGGCGGCATCGCGTCCGCCGACGACGCCAAGCGCATGATCGACGCCGGCGCGAGCCTCGTGCAGATCTACACCGGGTTCATCTACGAGGGTCCTGGACTCGTGTCGAGGATCAACCGTGCGTTGAGGTAGGCGTCAGGTGTGCCGTGCGGCCCGGAGCCAGCGCATCACGGGGTGCAGGATCACGACGAGCAGCGAGCCCCACACCATGCCGCCCATCTCCAGGTCGCCGATCTCGATGGTGAGGTCGCCGACGCCGGCCACCAGCGCCGCGCCGCCGACCATCGCGTTCGCCGGGTTCGCCAGGTCGACGCCGCGGTCCATCCAGATCCGCACGCCGACCAGCACGATCAGGCCGTAGAGCACCAGCGTGCAGCCGCCGAGCACGCCCGGCGGGATGGTGCCGAACAGCGCGATGGCCTTCGGGGAGAACGCCAGCAGCGTGGCGAACACACCGGCGAACGCGAACGCCGCCGTCGTGTAGACGCGGGTCACGGCCATCACACCGATGTTCTCGGAGTAGGTCGTGGTCCCGGCGCCACCGCCCAGGCCGGACAACGCGGTCGACAGGCCGTTCGCGATGATCGCGTCGCCCGCGCTGCCGTCGAGGTTGCGGCCGGTCAGCGCCGCGACCGCCTTCACGTGCCCGACGACCTCGGCCACCAGCACGATCACGACGGGCAGCATCAGCAGCACCACGGACGGCCGTAGTTCGGGCTGGTAGAGCTTCGGCAGGCCCACCCACGCCGCGTCGCGCAGCGCGGCGAGCCGTTCCGACGACACGGCACCGAAGGCCAGGCCGCCCATCCAGATCGCGACGAAGCCGATCAGGACCGAGAACCGGAACACCAGGCCGCGGCCCAGCACGCCGGCCAGCAGGATCACCAGGGTGGTCAGGCCGGCGAGCAGGGGCTGCTCGCTGAAGTTCGAGGTGGCCTGGCGCGAGAGGTTCAGCCCGATCAGGATCACGACGGCGCCGGTGACGACCGGCGGCATGACCGACTCCAGCAGCCGCACGCCGAGCGCCTTGACCGCGATGCCGACGACGATCACCAGCAGACCGGCCGCGACGACACCGCCGAGCTGTGCCGCGATGCCCTGCTCGCGCGCGGCCACCAGCGGGGCCACGAAGGCGAAGGACGAGCCGAGGTAGCTCGGCACGCGGTTCTTGGTGATGACGAGAAACAGCAGCGTGCCCAGGCCGGAGAACAGCAGGGTGGTGGCGACGGGCAGACCGGTGGCGACGGGAACGATCACCGTCGCACCGAACATGGCGACGAGGTGCTGCACCCCGAACCCGATGGTGAGCGGCCAGCTCACCCTTTCCTGGGGCGCGACGGTTTCACTGTCGGTGATCCGACCGTCCCCGTGCACGGTCCACAACGCCAATGCACTGCCTCCCGGCAATTCAGCCGGACTTCCCGCAGACCGGCCCCGGAATCCTGCCACGCCATGTAGCGGCTACGGCTAGATAACGGTCCGATAATCACACGATTGCCCTAAGGATCTCCAGAGAGACCCGCCGAATAGGCGCACGCAACTACGGAGCGTTACTTTCAGTACGCTGAATAGCCCGATACGTCGCGCATAGCGGACGCGAGACCGGCCATGTGGTCCGTGGCGTCGTCCAGCACCTCGCGCGGGTCCTGGAACTGCGTGCTCGCCGCCAGCGCCTGGCCCGCGGCGGCCACCAGCGCACAGTAGCGGTCGACGCCGTCGGCCAGTTGCGTCCTGAGCACCCGCACGCCCTCGACCAACGACGCGCGCTCCAGGTGCGGTGCGGTGTCGCGGGCCCGTTCGACGGCCTGGAGCTGCGCCGACACCGCGCGGATGGCCGCCGAGGCCTCCTGGGCCGTCTGCCGGGCGTGCTGGACGGACTCGGCCGGCATCGACGTGAGCGCGGGCGAGTCGAGCTGCACGAGCAGCTGGTTCATCGTGTCCTCGGCACCGTGGAGCTTCTCCATCGGCACGCGCGCGGACGAGATGTGCGCGGGCAGCGGCGGCCTGGGCGGTGGCGGCGGAGCGAGCTCCAGCCGCACCCTGTCCGCCTTGAGCTCACGCAGCTTGAACCCGCTGCGCACGGCGAGGACGGTGGGCACCGCCGCGCCGATCGCCCCGGTGACGGCGGCCCACGTGCCGAGCACACCGGTGAAGCCCAGCACGGCGAGCGTGCCGAGCATCGAGATCACGATCAGCCAGAACGTGAGGACTGCGTTCGTCCGCTTGCGTTTGCGTTCGAGTTTGGCGCGCGGGTCGTTCCACTTCTGCATCCGGTAGCGCGCCTGCTCGGCCAGTGGGTGGCCCTGGAGCGACGCTCCCAACTCGTTGACGACCTTGCGGACGATCTCGTTGTTGGGACGGTTTCTCCAGGGCTCCATGATCACCTGCTGATTCCTCCTGCCCCTGCGCCCGTCAGTTCTGGGCGGGCGGGACCTGCTGCTGCGTGGTCTTCTGCTCTGACTGGACGCGCTGCGCGATCTCGGCCTGGATCTGCGCGGCGGCACTGTTGCCCGCGGTCACCTGCTGCGGTGTGTTCGCCTGACCGCCGTGCATCGAGGCGCGGATCTGCTCCAGGCGCGACGAGCCGGCGAGCTGCGTGGTCGAGGCCTGCACCTCGAGCATCCGGCCCTGGACCGAGTTCTGAGCGAGCTCGGCGGACCCGAGTGCGGTCGAGTAGCGCTTCTCGATCTTGTCGCGAACCTCTTCCAGCGACGGCACGTTGCCCGGCGCGGCGAGTTCGCTCATCTGGTTCAGCGACGCGGAGACCTGCTCCTGCATCTTGGCCTGCTCGAGCTGGCTGAGGAGCTTGGTGCGCTCGGCCAGCCTCTGCTGCAGCATCATCGCGTTGCGCTCGACCGCCTGCTTGGCCTGTGCGGCGGCCTGCAACGACTGGTCGTGCAGCGTCTTGAGGTCCTCGATGCCCTGCTCGGCGGTGACGAGCTGGGTGGCGAAACCCTGCGCGGCGTTCTCGAACTGCGTCGCCTTCTGCTCGTCGCCCTTCGAGCGCGCCTCGTCGGCGAGCACGAGCGCCTGACGCGCGGAAGCCTGCAGCTTCTCCACATCGCCCAGCTGGCGGTTCAGCTTCATCTCCAGCTGACGCTGGTTGCCGATGACGGCCGCAGCCTGCTGCGAGAGGGCCTGGTGCTGCCGCTGCGCCTCCTCGATGGCCTGCTGGATCTGCACCTTCGGGTCAGCGTGCTCGTCGATCTTCGACGAGAACGACGCCATCAGGTACTTCCAGAACTTTACGAACGGACTGGCCATCTCCTACGCCTGCCTTCTCGGTGCCGGTGTTGGATCCATCGTCTCAATTGTGCGTCGGCGTATCCACCGACATGGGGAGATATCCGGGAACACCCTGACCCACCCCGGGACTTAGGAGTACACGCCTGACGACATGCCAATCCTGCCCGCACCCGCGCCCGTAGACGCGGTGACCCAGCGTGCCGATGCCAAGCCGTTGCCTGCCGTTCGGCACGCTGCCGTCGCTGTCAGTTGAACGTCCGAAGACGCAATCTTGTTGCAGACGGTCACGTGGCGGGGGCCACAGACCGCTCGGATCACCCGAATGCAGGCGGCCCCGCTCGCCATCGGGCGAGCGGGGCCGGCTGGAGTACATGGGGTTATGCCGCGACGACTGCTTTGGGAGTCTCGCCGATCTTGCTCGTGAGCCTGTGACTGAGCATGGGTTGCAGGCGCAGGTCGGACAGGTTGTCCGACAGCGTGGACGGCAGCACGCGGCCACCCTCCAGCTTGCCCCGCTCCGATCGTCCGCTGGGGACGGTGTCGGGCACCGTGTCCGGCGTCTGCTGGACGGCGCCGATGTCGGAGGCGACGTGGTGCAGCAACTCGGACAAGGGCAGCTCTAACGCGTCACATATGGCCGCGAGGAGCTCGCTGGACGCCTCTTTGCGGCCGCGCTCCACCTCGGACAGGTACCCCAGGCTCACGCGGGCGGTCCGAGAGACCTCGCGCAGCGTGCGGCGTTGGTTGGTGCGGGCATGGCGAAGTCGATCACCGATCGCCTCGCGTAGCAGCACGGTCATCGCGCGCCTCCTTCCGGCCGGCCGTGTCCCTACGTTACCGATCGACACCGACAACGGGCACTGACTTCCGAACACATCCGCCAAGGGCGAACGAACGCGGAGTCATCATTAGTTCCCGTCCTCGGTGATCAGCAGGTGATCCGACAGCAGGACCAGGGCTTTCTCCACGGCACCCGAACGGACCGCGCTGCGGTCGCCACTCACCGTGATTGTCCGCACTGTGGACACTCCAGGCCCGCTCAAGCCGATGTGGACCGTCCCCGGAGCGACACCGTCCTGCGGATCGGGGCCGGCGACTCCGGTGAGCCCGATGCCCCAGTCCGAACGGCACCGCTTCCGCGCACCGTCCGCCAGTTGGATCGCGACGTCGGGGTGCACGGCTCCGTGCTCGTCGAGCAGCTGCTGATCCACGCCCGCGAGCTCGTGCTTGAGCTCGGTGGCGTAGACGATCAACCCACCGCGGACCACGGCACTCGCCCCCGGTGTGTCGACGATCGTCGCGCACAGCAGACCCGCTGTCAGCGACTCAGCCGTGGCAACGGTCTGGTTTCTCGCTTTGAGCAACCTGACGACGTCTGTCACAGCACCGCCCGGCCTGCTCTTGCCTTCATCTTGAACGCCCGGATGACGTAATCGATTCCCGTGACGATGGTGAGCACGAGCGCGACGGCCATGATCGCCCACGCGATGAGCTCCAGCACGTCGTTCTGCGGAAGCACGAACAGCCCGATCGCGATGACCTGGGCCAGCGTTTTCGCCTTGCCGCCGCGACTGGCCGGGATGACGCCGTAGCGGATCACCCAGAACCGCAGCAGCGTCACGCCGACCTCGCGCACGGCGATGGTGATCGTGATCCACCACGGCAGCACGTCGAGCATGCTCAGGCCGACCAGCGCGGACCCGGTCAGCGCCTTGTCCGCGATCGGGTCGGCGATCTTGCCGAAATCGGTGATCAGCCCGTGCTTGCGCGCGAGCGTGCCGTCGATGTGGTCGGTGAAACTCGCGACGGCGAAGATCCCGAACGCGATTAGGCGCCACGTCGTGTCGAAGCCGCCCGCTTCGAAAAGGGAGAACAGGAAGACCGGAACGAGCGCCAGCCGCGCCATCGTGAGGATGTTCGCGACGTTGAGCAGCGGGACCTTCCGGGCCTCAGTCATGTCGGAAGTACCTCGACGATCAGGTCCACACCCTCGGAGTCGACCACGCGGCAGCGCACGAGGTCACCACGCTTGAGCCCCTCGGCGTCGAGCACGATGCACTCGCCGTCGACCTCGGGCGCCTGGTGCTCGGCCCGGCCGACACAGTCGCTCTCGTCGTCCTCCTCGTGCTCGATCAGCACGACGACCTCGTTGCCGACCCGGTCCTCGGCGCGCTGGCTCGTCAGCTCCTCGACGAGGTTGCCGATGCGCTGCACGCGCTCCGCGATGGTGTCCGCGTCGAGCTTGCCCTCGAGCCCCTCGGCCTCGGTGCCGTCCTCGTCGGAGTACCCGAAGATGCCGACCGCGTCGAGCCGCGCCTCGGTGAGGAAGCGCTCCAGTTCCTGCAGGTCAGCCTCGGTCTCGCCGGGGAAGCCGACGATGAAGTTGCTGCGGATGCCTGCCTCGGGAGCGTGCTCGCGGATCTGCCACACGAGCTTGAGGAAGCTGTCCGTGTCGCCGAACCGGCGCATGCGCCGCAGCACGTTCTCGCTGGAGTGCTGGAACGACATGTCGAAGTAGTTCGCGACCTTCTCGGTCTTCGCGATCGCGGCCACCAGGCTCGGCTTCGTCTCGGCCGGCTGCAGGTAGCTGACCCGCACCCGCTCGACGCCGGGGATGGACGCCAGCCGCGGGAGGAGCTGTTCGAGAGCGCCCTGCTCGCGCGGCAGGTCCTTGCCGTAGCTCGTGGAGTTCTCACTGACGAGGAACAGCTCCTTGACGCCGTTCTCGGCGAGCCACATGGCCTCGGAGACGATCTCGTCCGGGAGCCGCGACACGAACGCGCCGCGGAAGCTCGGGATGGCGCAGAAGCTGCACCGCCGGTCACAGCCCGACGCGATCTTCAACGGCGCCACGGGAGCGTCGTCCAGGCGCCTGCGCTGGACCTTGGTCGGCCCCCAGCCGTGGCCGGGAACCTGCACCGCGTCCTTGGCCTCCTGGCGCTTGACCGGCGTGATCGGCAGCAGCGTGCGGCGGTCCACCGGCACGTGCGACTCGACCGGCTTGCCGTGCAGCACGTCCTGCAGGCGTTCGGCCAGGTCGTTGTACTGGTCGAAGCCCAGGACCGCGGCCGCCTCGGGAAGGCTGTCCGCGAGCTCCTTGCCGTACCGCTCCGCCATGCACCCGACCGCGACGACCTTGGCGCCGGTGTCGGCGGCGGCGAGCAGCGTGTCGACCGAGTCCTTCTTCGCCTGCTCGACGAAGCCGCACGTGTTGACGACGACAACGTCCGCGCCCTCGTCCACCAGCTCCCAACCGCCCTCGCCGAGGCGTCCGGCGAGTTCTTCGGAGTCGACCTCGTTGCGGGCACAGCCCAGGGTCAGCAGCGACACGCGTCGCGGAGTGGTGGGAGAAGACACGGCGCTCAGAGTAACCGGCCCAGGTGCCAAGGCTTGAATTCAGTGCTTCCGAACGACCTCGACCAGCCGCCACATGTCACTCGACGGGTTGCCCGCGCCCAGCGCTCTGGCGCGCTCGACCGCCTTGTCAACGCGCTCCGCGAGCAAAGCGAAGTCGAGCATCCCCTTCATGTAGCAAGGCAGATGCCTGCGCAGCCTCTCGGCAGCAGCCTTCGGACTGGAGATGCTGGCCATGCAGTCCGCGAAGTGAAGGATCAGCCACACCTCAAAACAGGGGTTGGACACAACCAGTGATATCCCGGTCGCCCCTGCTTCGGCGATCGCCTCGCCGATGTCGAAGTCATCGACGTCCACGACACACCAGTACTCGTCGAACCCACCGCGATCGTTCTCACGCATCTTCGCGGCGTACCTGACGAGCTGCGCGGGTGAGCCGACTTTGACCACCGGTTTCACCGTCACAGGCTTCGACAGCCTCTTCAACCCGTCGAGGTAGGCCTGTTCCGTCTGCCCGCAGCACACGACGAGCACACGGCTGGCAGAAACCCGCGAAGGCGTGCGTCGACGGTGAGACGAGTTCTCACGCCGCGCCATCAACACCTCGTAGTAGTGCGGACACGAACGTCTCTGTCTGCACGTCGGGGACTGCTCCGTAACTGCCACCGAGGTAGCGGCGCTCCAAGTTCTCGCCTTCCTTGCGCGGCTTGAAATCGGTCAACGGATACAGATCAGACGCGCCGTCGGGGTTCTTGTCCACGAACCAGACGTCTTCACGGGTGAGCACCTCGTCGCCCAGCACTGGGCTGAGCAGGCTCGCGTCGTGGGTGGTGAACACCAGCTGTGCACCACCCACGTTGGCCTCGGTGCTGCGGAACAGACCGACCAGCGCGGCAGTGACGCGTGGGTGCAGGCTCGCGTCGATCTCGTCGATGGCGAGCACGCCGCCGTCACGGAGCATGCGGAGCACTGTGGGCAGCAACATCAGCCACGACAAAGTTCCGGCCGACTCTTCGCCGATTTCGAACGTGCGGCTCTTGGGGCCATGAGTGAGCCGAACGCGGTCACTGTTTCGGACCATCCCTTCCAGCATCTCGCGGACCCGCTCGACCGAGAAGTCGTTCTTCAGCTCATGTGCCACTGCCGAGACCACGTCGTCATCAGGCATGGGCGTGACGTTGTACTCGATGCCCGTGATGCCAAGATCGGCGATCTTCAGCAGACTGACGAACTGCTCAGTCAGCCCATCGGAGGAAGCGAGGAAGCGAGCGATCGTCGCGTGATCGAACGTGGAGGGCTCGTCGTCCCGAAACACGAGCTTGTTCGCAAACCACCGTTGCACAGGGAGCACCGCATCGAGTCCGGACTGCGCACCGAGGCTGAGGAACAGCGAGTTCGGCCTGAGGAGCCCCTTGAGCGCGTCACCTTTGCCGGTGCCTTCGGCGACCGCAGTGCCGAGCTTGATGTCGCCGCCTGACCGTTCGAACAGGACTCGCTTTCGCTTCTCCGGGTAGCTGTACAGCCACTCCTCCTGAACGCGGCGGTCGTCTACCTCGAACCCGTAGGTGTACCGAATGCCCGACTCGATCAGCTCGACCACGTACACGGACGGTCTGCCAGGTGAGTCGTCCAGTTTGAACGCCCGTCGTGGCACGCCGCCTTCCGGCGTCCAGACCGCAAACGAGTCACGCACGGCATCAGCCATGAACCGCAGGCCGTCGAGGAGGTTCGACTTCCCCGAAGCGTTCGCTCCGTAGATCGCCGCCACCGGGAGAACGTCTCTGTCCTTCGAGTAGGCGGGCATGAGCAGCAACTCATGCTCGTCACGGAACGAGCGGTGGTTCCCCAGTCGAAAACTGCGCAGCACCGCCTAACTCCTCTCAGAGTGCTCTAGAGCATCTTCCCTGCAAGTAAACCGCAGAAATGAGGATGAAGCGCACCCGTACGGCGGATTTCATGGGTACGACCACCGAAAGTCACCCAGTAGGGAGCGCGGCTCATACTTGACGGTTGTGACCAGTGGGGTAGTCGTGCGGCGCGCCCGCACCAGCGATGTGCGCGCCATGAAGGCGTTGATCGACGGGTATGCCGGCAAGGTTCTGCTGACCAAACCGCTGGTCACGCTGTACGAGGCAGTCCAGGAGTTCTGGGTGGCCGAGGAGGACGGCGAGTTGCTGGGCTGCGGCGCCCTGCACGTGATGTGGGAGGACCTGGCCGAGATCAGGTCGGTCGCCGTGTCGCCGATGGCACTCGGCCGGGGTGTGGGGCACCGGATCGTGGCGCAGCTCATCGCCACCGCCAGGGAGCTGCAGCTCGTGCGCATCTTCGTGCTGACGTTCGAGACGAAGTTCTTCACCAAGCACGGCTTCGTCGAGATCGAGGGCACGCCGGTGAGCCCCGAGGTCTACGAGGAGATCATGCGGTCGGTGGACGAGGGCGTCGCCGAGTTCCTCGACCTGAGCTACGTGAAGCCGAACACGCTCGGCAACAGCCGGATGCTCCTGGAGTTGTAACTCTTCGAGTAATTACTCGAAGAGTCTTGACTCGACTAACGGCACGGGGCCAAGATCTGACCGTGCCCGAATCGCTCACCGTCGACGAGCTCGCCGCCCGGATCGGCCTGCCCAGCAGCACCATTCGCATGTACCAGACGAAGGGTGTGCTGCACGCGCCGAGACGGCAGGGGCGCGTGGCGTACTACGACGCCTCGCACGTCGAGCGGTTGACGTTGGTGCAGCGGTTGCAGCAGCGGGGGTTCTCGCTGCCCGCGATCGCGGAACTGATCTCGGCACGCGAAAAGGGCGAGTCGGTCGCCGCGGTTCTCGGCTTCAGCGAGGCCGAGGGGCCCGACGACTGGGTTCGGATCAAGGTGCGCGACATCAAGCACCTGATTCCGACAGGAGATGTCCAACCGCGACTCCTCCTCCGGGCTATGCGGTTGGGCTTGGTGCGGTGGAAGTACGGCTGGCCGCACACGCGTCGCTGGGCACTCGAAGCGGGCGGCAGACTTGCCGGCCTCAGGGTGCCCAGCGATGACGTGATGGACAGCTTCACGCGCCTGCGCACGGCGACCGACGCGGTGGCGGCGGACTTCGTGCGGTTGTTCGAACGGCAGTTCTGGCCGGAGCTCGCACGCAAGGCCGGTGACGAGAACCAGCTGGAGAACGTGCGGGCGTTGCTCGTCGAGCTGACGTACACGGCGGAGACCGCGGTGGTGGGGACGCTGCGGGAGTCCATCCGGGACGCGGCCGAGGAGTTCGCGTCACGGCACGGGTTGCTGCCCAGCGCCGACTACCAGCCCGCGTGGGCCGAGCAGCCGTTGCCGCCGATCGCCGAGAACCTCATGGATCCGGCGGGAGATCTGCCGAGCGAGCAGGAGATCGAGAACTTCCTGAAACGGGGGGACGAGGATGAGCCTGGTCGCTGATCCCGCCTGGCACGCCCAGGTTCGGGACGAGGGCCTTGTCGTCTACGCGGGTGCGGATCTCGCGTACCTGATTCCAGACCTGCCCAGGGCGGTGGCCGTGGCGCTGGCCGGCCTGTTCGAGCCAGTTTTGAGGGGAGTGGCTCGAACGGTCGACGAGAGCCGGTTGGGGGAACCGGTTCGCCGGCACGTGGCCCAGCTGAGGACCCTGGGCGCTCTCCGCCCGGCCGGGTTGCCCGCCGAGGACGTCAAGCCGATGGGGGTCGGCACGCGCGTCGTCGGGGAGGCACCCGCCGGGCTGGTAGAGCTCTTGCCGCACAACGACGATCCGGATCTCCTGCTCGTTGTGCGGACGACCGGCACGCTGGTCGACCTGATCGAGGTGGCGCGCGAAACGACGGTCCCGCACCTGTTGCTGGACCTCGCGTACCACCACACCGCCGCCGTCGGGCCCTTCGTGGTGCCCGGTGCCGGCGCGTGCCTGGCGTGCCTCGCGGTGCGGGCGGGGCGGCGGTGGGGGGATCCACCGCCGCCCCCGCTTCCGGCGGCGATGACCCACGAGTTCCCGATTTCCCTTGCTTTGCAAGCCGTTCAGAACATCCGGAACGGCTCGCTCGCCCTGCTGGACACGGTCGTGACCGTCAACCTCGACGAGTTCACGACGACGCGCGAGAGCGTGCTGCCCGCGGCTGACTGCGAGATCTGCCCGACGGTCGAGTTCGGGCGCGTGTCACTTCCTTGGGGGAACCATGAACGCGACAGCAGTACGGTTACCTGACCAGTTCTCACCCGGTGCGGCCGCCGCCAACGCCGCTACCCCCACCTGTTGCTGTTGTTGTTGCTGCTGTGCGGTTTCCTCGGTCGGCGCGGCCGTGCACATCCCGGCAGCGCTGTACGAGGAGACGAAAGAGCTCCCCCGGCCTCGCAGTCTGCTCGTCCTTCCTACCGCGATCTTTCCGTTGCTGGTCGTCGTACTGCCGTTCGCCACGATGGGCGCGATCTTCGAGGTCCACTGGGGTTGGTGGCTCGGCGGCTGCGCGGCGGCGCTGGTGTGGGCCGTCGCGGCCGGGTTCGTCGCCCGGTCACCGAAGCCGTGGATGAGCGTCGTTCGTCTGCTCGGCTGGGCCGTGCTGTGGTGTCTGGAGCCGCTCGTCCTGCTGATGCTGCTGGCGCCTCTCGCCAGTGTCCCGGCGGCGTCGATCGTCATCGGCGTGATGTACCTCTGCGGGGCGCTGTTGTTCGGGTACTGGCTCTTCCTCCGCTACCGGGGCAAGCGATGAAGACCGTCGCGGAGGCGCTGGTCGAGCGCGCGGTGGGCTGGCGGCAGGGAGTGGTGTCGCAGCTGCATCCCGTGCCGCACAGCCTGTCCGATGTGGACGTCGAGGGCTGGGCCGCGGTGCCGGAACCGTTCGCCACCGGCGGTACGTCCGGCGGCACCAGCAAGGTCGCCGCGATCGCCGAGGCACTGGAGCGGCACGCCGCCGCACGGGCACCGCTGGAGATCGTCACCGACGGCGAGTGCTGGCCGTTGGAGCACTTCAGCCTGCACACGGTCGAGCAGCGGGTGGCCCCGGGCTACCGCTACCGCAAGGGATACGTCGACACCCGGTACACGCGGGCATGGACGTTGCCCGGCAACGAACCGATCCGCGTGCCGGTCGGACTGGTCGGGCTGGACGCCGCGCACGGGCTGCCCGCGACCTCGTCGGGCCTGGCGGCCGGTCCGTCGACGACCAGCGCGTTGCTGCGTGCCGTCCAGGAACTGGTCGAGCGCGACGCGTTCACCACCACGTGGCTGCATTCCATCGCACCGCAACGGTTCGCCGCCGATCTGCCGCACGGCGCCCAGGCGTTCGACCTCACCCCCGCCTACAGCCCGCACCCGGTGGTCGCCGTCGCGGGTTCGCTGCCGATCGCCGGCAAACCGAGGCCCACGCTCGGCCTGGCGTGCCGTGCAACGGTCGCCGAGGCCGTGCGGAAGGCCTACGAGGAGTGGGTGCAGGGCACGGTGTTCGTCGAGGTGTGGCTGGCGCGCAACGGCGATCAGCCCGTCGAGGACGTCACCGACTTCGACAAGCACGCCGTCTACTACGCCACGCGCCCGGCGGAGTGGGACGCGCTGCCGTGGTTCACGGGCTTCGAGACCGAACCGCCGCGCGACGCCGAATCCCGTGGCACAGCAGCGGAACTGACCGAGCTCGTGCACGCCCTCGACCGCGCGGCCGTCCGGCTCGCCTACCGAGAGCTCACCACGCCGGAGCTGTCGGCCGTCGGACTGCACTGCGTCCGCGTCCTGTCCCCCGACCTCGCGCCGCTGCACTCGGACCACCACTGGCCGCATCTCGGCGGCCGCGCCCGCGAGCTCGGCTGGCGCTACCCGCACGCTTCTCCGGGCGTGTTCCCCAATCCCGCACCGCATCCGCTGGGGTGACACCGATGTTCGACGACTTCTGGACCGCGAGCCGTTACTCGCCGCTGCACCAGCGCAGGCTCGGCGACCGGCTGCGCGACTTCCGGCCACAGCCGGAGTTGATCGACCCGCTCGAACTGCCCTCGGCGCCGGTTCCGCTTCCCCGGCCGCAGGACCGGTTGCAGAAGCTGTTCCAGGCACGCAGGAGCACGCGGGAGTTCTCCGGCAAACCGCTGACCGACAAGCAGCTCGGCACGGTGCTGGGCGCCTTGTCCGACAACAGCTGTCCGTCCGCGGGTGGCCTCAACCCGTTGCGCTGCTACGCGTTCGTGCACGACCGAGCGGTCCGCTACGACATCCGCCGCCACGCGCTGCAGGACATCGGCCCGGCTCCGGCGAACCTCGCCGAGATCCTCGGCACGCCCGAGGTGCCGCCGCTGACGATCATCCTGGTGTTAACGGACAAAGACTCGTTCGAGAAGTACGGCGAACGCGCGGGGCGCTTCGGCTTGATCGAGGTAGGTGCTGCCGCGCAGAGCATCTGCCTCCGTTTGGCGGAACAGAAACTCGGCGGCTGTCTGCTCGGTGGAGTAGCGGACAGCGAAATGCTGCACGCGCTGGGACTACCCCGCGAACTTCGCGTGGCCACCGCCATCGCGTGCGGGCACATGATCACCTGACGTTCATCAGATCGTGTCTACCGAGGACAGTCGATCACCCGCTACAACTGGCGAGACCCTGCTCACACTCCGAGGAGCTCGCCATGTCGACGAAATCCCTGCGCTCGGCATTCGTGGGTGCCGCCGCCTCCATCGCCCTGATCTTCACGGGCACCCCGGCGCACGCCGTGGACATCGTCGCGGTCACCGACGACTACCTCTACTCGAAGACCATCAGCCAGTTCACAACAACGCGCGCACAACAGCCCTACGCGGGCCAGCTCGACTGGTCGTCCGACGGCTGTTCGTACTCGCCGGACAACCCCTTCGGCTTCAAGTTCCTGCCCACCTGCCACCGGCACGACTTCGGCTACCGCAACTACAAGCGGCAGGGCCGGTGGAACGAGACGAACCGCCTGCGCATCGACAACAACTTCAAGTCCGACATGTACAAGCAGTGCGGCTCCAACTGGACCTGCAAGCGCACGGCCGACCTGTACTACGCGGCGGTGCGTGAGTTCGGCGGCAGCGCGAGCTCCACGGCCACGAGCATCCAGAACGCCGGCCTGAAGTAGGTCACTCGTCGTCGGCGGGGCCGCCTCCACGCATCAGGTAGACCACGTTCTCGAGCTCGTCCGGCTTGATCAGCACCTCACGTGCCTTCGAGCCCTCGGACGGGCCGACGACGCCGCGGGTCTCCAGCAGGTCCATGAGGCGCCCCGCCTTCGCGAACCCGACGCGCAGCTTGCGTTGCAGCATCGACGTCGAGCCGAACTGCGACGTCACGATCAGCTCGGTCGCCTGCACCAGCAGTTCCAGGTCGTCGCCGATGTCGGCGTCGACCTCCTTCTTCTCGGTGGCCTTCTGCGCCGTGACGCCGTCGGTGTACTCGGGCTGCGCCTGGTTCTTGGTGAACTCGACGATCGCCGAGATCTCCTCGTCACCCACGAACGCGCCCTGGACGCGCACCGGTTTCGAGGCGCCCATCGGCAGGTACAGGGCGTCGCCCATGCCGATCAGCTTCTCCGCGCCGGGCTGGTCCAGGATGACCCGCGAGTCCGTCAGGGACGACGTCGCGAACGCCAGGCGAGACGGCACGTTCGTCTTGATCAGGCCGGTGACGACGTCGACGGACGGTCGCTGCGTCGCCAGCACGAGGTGGATGCCTGCCGCACGCGCCTTCTGCGTGATGCGGACGATGGCGTCCTCGACATCGCGTGGCGCGGTCATCATCAGGTCGGCGAGCTCGTCGACGATCGCCATGATGTACGGGTACGGCCGGTAGACGCGCTCGGAGCCGGGCGGCGCGGTGATCTCGCCGGACTTCACCTTGCGGTTGAAGTCGTCGACGTGGCGCACCCGGTTGACCTGCATGTCCTGGTAGCGCTGCTCCATCTCCTCGACGAGCCACGCCAGTGCGGCCGCCGCCTTCTTGGGCTGCGTGATGATCGGCGTGATCAGGTGCGGGATGCCCTCGTACGGCGTCAGCTCGACCATCTTCGGGTCGATGAGGATCATCCGGACCTCGTCGGGCGTCGCGCGGGACAGCAGCGACACCAGCATCGAGTTCACGAACGACGACTTGCCGGAACCCGTGGAGCCCGCGACCAGGAGGTGCGGCATCTTCGTCAGGTTCGCGGTGACCATGTGGCCCTCGATGTCCTTGCCGAGGCCGATCACCATCGGGTGCGTGTCCTTGAGCGTGGACGGCGCGCGCAGCACGTCGCCCAGCCGCACCATCTCGCGGTCGCTGTTCGGGACCTCGATGCCCACGGCCGACTTGCCGGGGATCGGGGCCAGCAGGCGGACGTTGTCGGTCGCCACGGCGTACGCGATGTTCTTGGTCAGCGCGGTGATCTTCTCGACCTTCACGCCGGGACCGAGCTCGACCTCGTAGCGCGTGACCGTCGGGCCGCGGGTGAAGCCGGTGACCTGGGCGTCGATCGAGAACTGGTCCAGCACGCCGGAGATCGCCTCGATCATGAGGTCGTTCGCCTTGCTGCGGGTCTTCGGCGCGTCGCCGTCCTTGAGCACGTCCGGCGGTGGCAGCTGGTACTCGCCCTCGACCGCGCGCACGGCCATCGCCGGAGCGGCGGCCTTCTTCCCCTTCGCGGGCTTCGGGGCGGGCTCCGCGGGCTCCTCCAGCGGGAGTTCGGCCTGCGGCTCCTCCTCGACGGGCTCGACGGCCTGGCGACGGCGGGACGGGCGGCGCAGGCGAACCGGCTTCGGCTCCTCGACCGGCTCTTCCTCGTCCGAGGACTCGTCCTGCGACGACCTGCCGGGGTGCAGCAACGAGCGGATGCGTTCGGGCGCCTGGCGGATCGGCGTGTGCGTCACGACCAGCAGGCCGTAGCCGAAGATCAGGAACAGCAACGGCCCGGCGACCCACGGCGTCAGGCCCTGGGCGAGGAACCCTCCGGCCAGGTAGCCCAGCGCACCACCGGCGCTGCGGCGTTCCAGCGGGTCCATCGGCAGGCCGCCGATGAGGTGGAACATGCCGAGCACGCCGATCATCATCAGCAACGTGCCGATGATCAGCCGCGGCCGCGCGTCGGGCTTCGGGTCGGTGCGCATCAGCGTGACGCCGATGCCGAGCAGCACGACCGGCACGATCACCGCCGGGAACCCGACGGAGCTGCGCACGGCGACGTCGACCCACTGACCGACCGGGCCGCCGGCCTGCCACCACACGCCGGCGCCGGTGATGACCGCGAGAGCGATCAGCAGCAGGCCCAGGCCGTCACGACGGTGTTCGGGATCGAGGTCCTTGGTACGGCTGACAGTGCGCACGAGGCTGCCGACGCCACGGCCCAAAGCGCCCCACACGGCACTGATGGCGCCGCCGCTCTTGCGTGGTGCGGGCTTTCTGGACGCGGTGGATCGCGCCCGCGGCTTGGCTGGTGCTTTGCCGCGTGACGTGGTCTTTCTCGAAGTCCCTGTGCGCCCGGCCATGTGTATAAGGTAGTCCCTCGCGTCTCACCAGCCCCGTTTGCAACTGGGACGCGTGCGAAACCTCATGGTTCCCCTGGAACCCCCACGGTGTCGTTCCGACACGCCGTACGCTGCCCCGCGTGTCCACACCGCTTTTCTGGCGCGTGCTCATGGTGGTCGACCGGGGCCTGATCGCGCTGACTGGCAAGCTCGAGGTATCGGGCGACATCCCGCCGGAGCTGCTCGGCAAGCCGTTGCTGCTCGCCTCCAACCACATCGGCAACCTCGACCCGATGGTGCTCATCGCGGCCTGCCGCAAGATGGGCGTCAACCCGCGCTTCATGCTCGCGGGTGGTCTGCTCGACGCGCCGATCATGGGTCCGGCCCTGAAGGCCTGCGGCCACCTGCGCGTCGACCGGCGGTCGGCGAACGCGGGCGAGGCGATGCACCGCGCCGTCGAGGCGTTGCAGAAGGGCGGCGACCCGATCGCCGTCTACCCGGAGGGCAAGATCAGCCTCGACCCCGGCCTGTGGCCGGAGCGCGGCAAGACCGGTGTCGCCCGCATGGCTTTGGGCGGCGGCATTCCGGTGATCCCCATCAGCCAGTGGGGCGCGCACGAGGCCGTGTACTGGGGCAACCTGAGCGTCGGCGGCTGGAAGGACTTCCTGCCGTACCTGACGTCGTGGCTGCGCGCGGTGCGCAAGCGGCCGACGTTCAAGGTCCACTTCGGCAAGCCGGTGGAGCTGTCCGACCTGAAGGCCGAGACGATGGGCGACGCCCGGCGCGCCCACGAGCGGATCATGATCGCGATCACCGAGGGCTTGGCGCCGTTGCGTCTCGACGAGCCGGACCTGCCGCGCTTCCACGACCCGACGCGGCCGACGACCGGCGCCTCGCCCTGGCGGCCCGCCTGATCGAGTAGCCGATCACCGTGATCAGCATGAGCAACGGCATCGGGTTGCCCATCCACAGGCTGATCGCGAAGTCGATCACGGGGATGATCAGCGCCACGACGAACGTGGCCGTGCTGGCCGTGGGCAGCTTGACCTTCGAGTCAGCCCACGGCGTGCGGCGCCACGGTTTCGCGACGCTGAGCCACGCCTGGAACGCGATCGCGCCGATCATGAGCGACGTGCCGACGGGCATCCACGCGGTCACGTGCCCGTTCACGGCCTCCTGGAGGTTGCCGCTCAGGATGAAGATGCCGATGTAGAGCTGGCTGACCGTGATCACGAACTTCGCGAGCACCCACCAGTGCCGGAAATAGCCCCACGGCGTGGTGGCGCTGAGCATGAACCCGCTGAACGCACTGGTATTGGCCATGATCGCGAGCACCTCGTGGTCGAGGTAGCGCGCCATCCTGAACGCATCGAGGTCGCCCGTCTTCATGCCGTAGAGCACGAGGGCGAGCAACGCCACGGCCTGGCTGAGCCAGCCCACGGACGTGACGACGTGCAGCCACACCAACAGGGTCCGAGCGCGCTTCTGCATGACATGTAGCTTGCCTACGCATCAAGCCGCGCACATCAGGGATTTCCCTTAGGCAAGCTCGTGCAGCCTCGCGTGGATCTCCGGCGTGAGCGGGTGGTCGTAGTCCTCGTAGATCGTCAGCGCTTCCAGCAGGTGCGTCCGCGCCACGTCGGGCTGCCCCGCGCTCGTCTCCCCCAGGCCGTGCAACGCCTCCGCGAGACTCTTGCGGTCACCGAGCACCCGCAGGAACTCGATCGCGTGCCGGAACGAGTCGCGCGCCTCGACCCGGCTGCCCAGCTTCGACTGCGCCCAGCCGATGCTGACCAGCGCCATCGCCTTGCCGTGCACGGCGTCGTGCGAGTCCATCAGCTCGAACGCCGTCCGCGCCGACGCCAGCGACGCCTCGAACTGGCCCGCGGAACGCAGGATGTCGCTCAGGAACAACCTCGTGCCGCCCTCGCCGAACCAAGAGCCGACCTCGGCGTGCCTCCTCAGCGCCTCGCCGAACCTGTCGACGGCGAGGTCGAACTGGCGCAGGCCGCCGTACGCCATGCCCAGGCCCGTGAGGCTCCACGCGGCACCGACGGCGTCACCGATCTCGTGCCGGATGGCGAGCGCGCGGTCGAAGAGTTCCAGCGCGTCCGCGAAACGCTGCCCGCGGAACGCCGACAGCCCCTGGCCGTGCACCGCCCACGCACGGGCCGCCTGGTTGCCATCACGGGTCGCGGCGCGTTCGGCGACGCGGTACGTGCGCGTCCACTCGTCCAGCGCGCTCGACACGATGAAGTAGTTCCACAGCGCCACCGGGATCTGCCACGCCGTCGGCGAATGCTGTTCCTCGGCGAGTCTCGCCACCGCCAGCAGGTTCGAGGACTCCGTGCGGCACCAGGTGAAGGCGTCGTCGTGCGAGGTGAAGTCCTGAGTGGACAGTGGCGGCAGCAGGAACGCCGGGTGGTCCGGCGGCGCAATGACGGTGCCGGCGGCGTTCGCGGTGTCGAAGTACCAGCCCAGCAGCCGTGCCACGGCCTCGTCGCGGCCGCCGGACGACTCCTCGGTGGCGCTGAGTTCGGTGGCGTACAGGCGAAGCAGGTCGTGCATCCGGAACCGGCCGCGCGCGACCTCCTCCACCATGTGCCCGCCCGCCAGCACGTCCAGCAACGTCCTCGCCCGCGACACCGGCACGCCCGCGAGCGCCGCCACGGCGTTCAGGCTGATCTCGGCGCCGGGATGCAGGCCGATCAGCCGGAACGTCCTGGCCGCGTCGGGTTTCAGGGCCAGGTACGACCACGAGAAGGCGGCACGCACGGCAGTGTCCTCGTCGTCGCCCGTGGCCAGCACGTTCAGCCGGTCGTGCTCGTCGGCGAGATCGCTCGCGAGGTCGGCCAGCGTCAGGTGCGGCCGCGTCACCACGCGTTCGGCCGCGATCCGCACCGCCAGCGGCAGGTGCCCGCACAGTTCGACGAGCTTCGCGGCGGCAGCGGGTTCGGCGGCGACCCGGTCCGACCCCACCGCGGACGTCAGCAGCGCCAGGCCCTCGTCGCGGGTGAGGGTCGACAACGTCATCGAGTGCGCGCCGTCGCGGGCGACGAGCCCGCCTAGGTGGTTGCGGGACGTCACGAGCACCATCGACGTCGACCGGCCCGGCAGCAGCGGACGGACCTGCTCGGCCAGCCGCGCGTTGTCGAGCAGCACCAGAACCCGTTTGCCCGCGAGGACACTGCGGTACAGCGCGGACTTCGCGGGCACGTCCTCCGGGATGCGTTCGGCCGGCACGCCGAGGCTCTGCAACAGCTGGTGCAACGCGGCGCCGGGCTGCACGGGCGGCGCCGACGAGTCGAACCCGCGCAGGTCGACGTGCAGCTGACCGTCCGGGAACCGCGAGGCCACCTGGTGCGCGAACCGCACGGCCAGCGCCGTCTTGCCGACGCCGCCGGTGCCGGTGATCGCGACGAGCACCGGCGAGTGGTCGTGCGGGACGACCTCGGCGAGCTTGGCCAGTTCCTTCTCGCGGCCGGTGAAGTCGCGGATCTCGTGCGGCAACTGGACGGGCACCAGCGCGGGCGCCACCGGTTCGGGCTGTGGGTCGGGACGGCCGACGAGCAACTGTTCGTGTAACTGACGCAGTTCGGGACCGGGCTCGATGCCGAGCTCATCGATCAGCAGCCGGCGCAGGTCCGTGTAGACGGCCAGCGCCTCCGCCTGCCTGCCGCTGCGATACAGCGCGGACATCAGCAGACCGTGCAGCCTCTCGCGCAACGGGTGCGCGGTGACCAGCGTCGTCAGCTCTGCCGCCACCTCGGTCTCACGCCCGACCGTCAACAGCAGCGCTGCACGCTGCTCCACGGCCGTGAGCCGCAGCTCGGCCAGACGCGCGCGCTCCACCGCCGCGAACGGACCCGGCACACCGTCCAGTGCGATCCCCCGCCACAGCCCCAGCGCTGCGTCGAAGGCGGCGACGGCCTCGGCCGGCTTGTCCCGCAGCCGCCCGGCCTCGTCCAGGTGGGAGCGGAACACGGCGGCGTCGGAACTGCCGGATGGGAGCCTCAGCAAGTATCCAGCGTCCGTGGAGAGCAGCACGGCACTCGGCGCCCGCGACGCCCTGTCCGGCTCGAACAGCCTGCGCAGCCCGGCGACGTAGGTGTGGATGCCGTTGTCGGCGCTGGCGGGCGGATCGTCACCCCACACGGCGTCGATGAGTTCACTGCGCGACACAACGTGGTTGGCGCGCAACGCGAGCACGGCGAGAACAGCCCTCTGCCGCGGCGGACCGAGCGTGAGCTCCTCGCCGTCCACCGTGGCCGCGAGCGCGCCCAGCAAGCTGACGCGCAACTCGTTCTGCACCCGTGTTCTCACTTCGTCGCTGTCCGCGTTCATCTAGCAACCTACCGTCAGTTTTCGTCCAGAAGCCATCCAGAAGGCATGCAGAGAGGTTCTCCACACTTCACTCAGGTGGATTGGGTCGAAATGAGGGGCGGGAACATGAACGCGGCCGAGGTATTCGACACGCTCGGACTGGAGTACCAACGCGCTTGGTCGCACCAGCCCGCACTGCACGGCACCCTCGCCTGGTTCGCCGCGACACAGCCCTCGGGCTCGCGCGTGCTGGACATCGGCTGCGGCACGGGCGTTCCCGTGGCAAGCACCCTGGCAGGCGCGGGCATGAAGGTCACCGGCCTCGACGTCTCCCCGGTCATGGTCGACATCGCGTCGGCCCAGGTCCCCGACGCCACCTTTCACAAGATCGACATCCGCGACTTCGAGTCACCTCCCGGCTCGTGGGACGTCATCTGCGCCGTCTTCTCGCTGCTGCAGATGACCCAGGCCGAGATCATCCGGACCCTCGGCCAGATCTCGGCGTGGCTGCGGCCCGGCGGTCACTTCTTCCTCGCCACCGTGGCCGTCGACGTCGAACAGGTCACTCTGCCCTGGATGGGCCAGGAGATCGAGGTGTCGTCGTTCTCCGAGGAGAACTTCGAGGCGCACCTGGCCGAGGTCGGCCTGCGGGTCGTGCGCCGGAGCCGGCCGGTCTTCACCCCGTCCTACCCCGGCGCCATGCCCGAGGAGTCGCTGCACCTGGTGTGCCAGCGCCCCTAGGTCTAGTGCTGCTCGGCCAGTGCGCGGCCGATGAAGTGCGCCGACAGCAGGGCGAAGATGTACGCCTGCAGGACCTGCACCAGCGCTTCGAGGAAGAACAGCGCGATGGCGAGCGCGAAGCCCAGCAACGACACCGGTTTGAGGTAGATCGGCGCGTTGAACAGGAGGAACTCGCTGCCGAGTGTGAACACCAGGATCAGCAGGTGCCCGGCGAACATCGCCGCGAACACCCGGATCGCGAGGTTCACCGGGTCGAAGAAGAACTTGAGGATGACCTCGGTCGGGATCAGCAGACCCCACAGCACCGGCTTCGGCACGTCCTTGATGATGAACTGGTTGCGCAGGTAGCCCCTGAGGCCGAACTTGCGGATGCCCACGTAGTGATACAGCGGGAAGATGATCAGCAGCGCGACGGCCGCCGGGAACCCGCTGTGCGTGAACGTCGGGAACTGGATGAACGGAATCAACCCGTAAACGTTGTTCACCAGCACGAAGCAGAAGATGCTGACGATCAGCGGCACGTACGGCGCGAATTCCTTGGCGCCGATCTGCTCACGCGCGAGTGTGTTGCGGCCGAAGTCGTAGACCGATTCGGCGGCGAACTGCCAGCGGGTCGGAATGAGCTTCATGCTCCTGGTCGTGACCAGGAAGAACGTCAGGATGATCACCACCGACAGCACCAGCAGGGCCTGCGGTTTGGTCACCGAGAAGTCGAACGGCAGGCCCAGCGGCTCGTGCCAGGTGAACATCGGTGGGAGAAGAATGTCGTCTTTGCCCGGTGGGCTGAAAACGTCATTACCGGCCATTGGGCGAACCCCCTCGTCCATGGTCTGGAACCAGACCTTATCGGACGAGGGGGACGCAGATCACAGCAGGGTCACGGTCACACCGGGATGATCGTGGGGACGATCATCGGCCGGCGCCGGTAGGTCTCCGCCACCCAGCGCCCCACGACCCGCCGCACGGCCTGCGCGATCCGGTGCGTGTCGGTGATGCCCTCGGCCTCGGTGCGCGCCAGTTCCATCTCCACGAGCGGAACGACGGCCTCCAGCGCCTTCGGGTCGTCGGAGAAGCCGCGGCCGGAGATGGTCGGCGCCGTCACGGCCCGCCCGCTCGCCCTGTCGATGGCGACGGAGATCGAGATGAAGCCGCCCTCGCCCAGCACCAGGCGGTCGGACAGCGTCGACTCGCCCACGTCGCCCACGGACAGGCCGTCGACGTACACGTGGCCGACGACGACGCGGCCGGAGACGGCTGCCTTGCCGTCGATCAGGTCGACGACGACGCCGTCCTCGGCGATCACGACGTGGTCCTCGGCGACACCGGTGGCGACCGCGAGAGCCGCGTTCGCACGGAGGTGCCTCCACTCGCCGTGCACCGGCATCACGTTGGACGGCCGCACGGCGTTGTAGAGGAACAGGAGTTCGCCGGCCGGCGAGTGGCCGGAGACGTGCACCTTGGCGTTGCCCTGGTGCACGACGGTCGCGCCGAGCTTGGCGAGACCGTTGACGACGTTGAAGACCGCGTTCTCGTTGCCCGGGATGAGCGACGACGCGAGGATCACCGTGTCGCCCTCTCGGATCGAGATCTGGCGGTGGTCGCCGCGGGCCATGCGGGACAGCGCCGACAGCGGCTCGCCCTGCGATCCGGTGGAGACGAAGATGACCTCGTTCTCCTCCATCCGCATCGCGACGTCGAGGTCGACGAACAGCCCGTCGGGCACGTTCAGGAAGCCCAGGTCGGACGCGATGCCCATGTTGCGGACCATCGACCGGCCGACGAACGCGATCTTGCGCTTGTACTGCACGGCGACGTCGAGCACCTGCTGGACGCGGTGCACGTGCGAGGCGAAGCAGGCCACGATGACGCGCTGGTCCGCCTTGCGGATGACGTTCTCCAGCACGGGGCCGATCTCGCGCTCGGGCACGACGAAACCGGGCACCTCGGCGTTGGTCGAGTCGACCAGGAAGAGGTCGACGCCCTCGTCGCCCAGCCGGGAGAAGCCCGCCAGGTCGGTCAGCCGGCCGTCCAGGGGCAGCTGGTCCAGCTTGATGTCGCCGGTGTGCAGGACGAGCCCCGCGGACGTCCGGATGGCCACGGCCAGCGCGTCCGGGATGGAGTGGTTGACGGCGAAGAACTCGAGGTCGAACGGCCCGTACGAGCGACGCTCCCCCTCCTTCACCTCCACCAGGCGCGGGGTCTGGCGGTGCTCGCGGCACTTGGCGGCGAGCAGCGCCAGCGTGAAGCGGGAGCCCACGACCTGCACGTCGGGGCGCAGCTTCAGCATGAACGGGACCGCGCCGATGTGGTCCTCGTGGCCGTGTGTCAGGACGATGGCATCGATGTCGTCGAGCCGGTCCTCGATGGCCCGGAAGTCGGGCAGGATCAGGTCGACGCCCGGCTGGTCGTCTTCGGGGAACAGAACGCCGCAGTCGACGACGAGCAGCCGGCCGGCGTGCTCGAAGACGGTCATGTTGCGGCCGATCTCGCCAATTCCGCCGAGAGCGACGACGCGGAGGCCGCCTTCCGGCAGTGCGGGCGGCAGTTCGGTCGAGTGGGTCACGCGTTAACTCCCAGTTCGGCCGCGATGGCCTCGATGTCCTCGGCGGCGGCAGGTACCAGCGGCAGACGGGGTTCCCCCACGTCCAGTCCGCGCAGGCGCAGCGCCGCCTTCGTGTACGTCACGCCGGGAACCCGGCGGAAAGGTCGCAGCAGCGGCAGCAGCGACTCGTGGATCTCCTTCGCGCGCACCACGTCACCGGACTCGTAGGCGTCGGCCATGTCGCGGAGGCGGTCCGCGGCGAGGTGGCCGATGACGCTCACGAACCCGACGGCGCCCACGGACAGCCATGGCAGGTTCAGCGGGTCGTCACCCGAGTAGTAGGCGAGGTCGGTGCTCGCGATCACCCTGCTGCCCGCGTGCAGGTCGCCCTTGGCGTCCTTCACGGCCAGGATCCGCGGGTGTTCCGCCAGGCGCAGGAGCGTGTCGACCTCGATCGGCACGACCGCGCGCGGCGGGATGTCGTAGAGCATCACCGGCAGCTCGGAGGCGTCGGCGATGGCGGTGAAGTGCGCCAGCAGACCTTCCTGCGGCGGCCGCGAGTAGTACGGCGTCACCACCAGCACACCGTGCGCACCGGCCTTGGAAGCCTGCTGCGTCAGGTGGATGCTGTGCGCGGTGTCATACGTGCCCGCGCCGGCGACCACGCTCGCGCGGTCGCCCACGGCTTCGACGACGGCCGTGATCAGCGCGGCCTTCTCCCGGTCCGTCGTCGTCGGGCTCTCGCCGGTCGTGCCGTTCACGACCAGGCCGTCGTTGCCCAGGTCCACCAGGTGTTTCGCCAGTTCCTGCGCCTTGGGGAGATCGATCTCGCCGCGCGAGTCGAAAGGTGTGACCATGGCGGTGAGTACGCGGCCGAACGGGCGGTCCGTCCCTGCGTAGGGGCTTCCTGGCATGCGCAGAAACTACCCGAGTTCACACGCTTCGGTTCAACGACCGCACTCGTTGCACCGCGTCGGCGTCACCGCTGTATTCCACTCGGGCCTCGTCCCGGCCGAACGCCAGCATCACGAGCTCGGCCACCTCGCCGGTGATCACCACTCCGTTCGCGCCCTGCCTGGCGACGACATGCTCACCGTCAGGGCGCACCAGCGTCACGCCCACAGGCGACGACTTGTACGTCATGCGCGCCGTGAGCGGCAGCAGCTTCCACAACGTCGCCTCGCGCCGCGCGTCGTACGGCCGTGGCTCCCAGCCGGCCTGTGCGCGCCGCACGTCTTCGTGGTGCACGAAGTACTCGCCGGTGTTCATGAGCTCGTCGACCGGCTTGATCCAGAACGGCGGCATGCGCACGAGGTCCAGGAGTTCGCTCCACGCCTTGTGCGTGTAGTCCTCCTGGACCTTCTCCGTCCACTTCGCGAACATCGGCAGCACGATGCCGGGCGCGGTGTCGATGCGGCGCTCGCGGATCGCGAGGTGCGCGGCCAGGTCCTTGGTCCGCCAGGTACCGCACAACGTGGGCGCGTCGGGGCCGAGCTCGGTCATCAGGTCGACCAGCGCTTTGCGCTCGTCACGGGCGAGGCTCACGCCCCCATTGCACCACAACCGGATCTCAGGCCTCGTTCGGCTTGTAACAGCCCTTGAAGCCGTCCGGCTTGGTCGAGTTGTCGGCGAGGAGCTTGACCACCTGGTCGCGGTTCAGGTTCTCCGGGTAGCCGGGCCACTCCGGTTCCTGCCCGTCGACGTGCAGCTCGTCAAGCCAGTAGCCGGACTGTCCCGAGACCTTGGCGAACTCCAGGTCGCAGCCCTTCACCCGCACCACGACCTCGATGGTCTTCTCCGAGGACTTGACCGTGCGCTTGCCGATCTTCTTGGACTTCTTCTCCTTCTCCGTGCTGGGCTCGCCGGGGTTGCTGAACCCGGCGGCCTTGAGCTCGGAGACGAACTTGTCCTCGTTGTTGCCGCACGCCGTCAGGGCGGCCACGCAGCCGAGCGCCAGGAGGGCGGGAACGATACGTCTCTTCACGTTCAGTTGTCCTTCTTCGCGCTGATGGTGCCGTCGAGTTTGCTGCCGTCCTTGGCGCTGGCGAGGCACCAGACCTTGCGCTCCGCGTTGCCGCCCTTGTCCTTGACCCACGCGCTCTCGCTCGGGACCAGGGTCGTGAGCTTGAGCTTCGCACCGTCCTTCACCCACCCCGAGTTCAGCGTCATCTCGCAACGCGAGACGCCGAGGCTCTTCAGCGACTCGAGGCCCGGATACCCGGCGTCGGGGAGGTTCGACTGGATCGGCAACGTGTCGATCACGTCGAACACCTCGAAGTCGTGCGGCTTGTCGCACTCCTCGCGGGTGTCCGAGTTGAGCAGCTTGGCCGGTGCGACCTCGCCGATGCCGCAGGTGTTCTCGTAGAGATTGAACACCGGGATCTCGGCACCCTCGCCGTAGGTGAGCGCCTGGCTGCCGCTGCCGGCTCCGGGCGTCGTGAACGACTTGTGCGCGAAAATACCGCCGGTGAACGCCGCCGCGGCGATGACCACGGCGCCGGCCAGCGCGATGATGCGGTTGCGCTTCTTCTTCGCCGGGTCGGCGGCGGCAGCGGCCTGCTGGTACTGCTGGGTCTGCGCCGGCGCGATCCCGGTGGGCGGCGTCGGCTGGTTGCCGATGCTGGCGAGCATCGCGCGGGCCTGCGGGCCGGACAGCCGGGCGTTCGGGTCGGCGATCAGCAGACCGGTGATGACGGCACCGAGCACGCCCGTGGCACGGGTCAGGCGCGGGGTCTCGCTCATGATCGCGTGCAGCGTCGAGGCCGTGGAGGAGCGTTCGAACGGGCTCCAGCCCTCGACGGCGTAGCAGAGGGTCGCGCCCAGCGCCCACAGGTCGGACGCGGGACCGGCCTCGTGACCGTGGATGCGTTCCGGCGACATGTAGGCCGGCGACCCGATGAGGCTGCCGCTCGTCGTCAGGCGCGGGTCGTCGACGGCCTGGGCGATGCCGAAGTCGGTGAGCTTGACCTTGCCGTCCGGGCGGATCATCAGGTTGCCGGGCTTGACGTCGCGGTGCACGATCCCGGCCTGGTGCGCGGCCTCCAGCGCCGACAGCGACTGCAGCGCGATCGACACGACCTGGTTCGGCGGCATCGGCCCGTGCGCGCTGATCAACGTCGACAGCGTGGCCGCCTCGACCAGCTCCATGACGATGTACGTCGTGCCGTTCTCGTTGATCGCGTCGAACACCGTCACGACGGCGGGATCGTTGAGCTTGCCGGCGGTGCGCGCCTCACGCAGAGCGCGCTCTTCGAGCACACGGCGTTCCTCGTGCGCTATGCCGTCCGGCAGATGCAGTTCCTTGATGGCGACGAAGCGTCCGATGTGGCGGTCCTGGGCACGCCAGACGATGCCCATGCCACCGCGGCCGAGCTCGGCCACCAGGGCGTACCTGCCCGCGATGACGCGCGGTTCGACTGCCTGTCCGTGCACGTGCGCTCCTACGACCTTGGAACCGGGGGCGTTGACGGTACTTGAGACCCGCCGACTGCAGGATCGGTTCCTAGGCTTCCGGCGCTACAACCACTTCGTGACCTGCGGCACGCAAGGCGAGCACCGCGCGGCCGAGGTCGGTCTGCTTCACGAGCAGATGGTCCGTGTCGTAAGTGGACAACGCGAACAACGAGACGCCCGCTGCCGCCAGTTCACCCGCCAGAGCAGCCATGATGCCGGTGAGCGTGAACTCCAGGGGCCCGCGCACCGTCAGCAGCCGCCAGCTCTTCTCTGTTTTCTGACTGGCCCCAAGCGGCTGGCCGTCCATTGCGAACGACGCGGGCGCGATGATCGACACCTCGGCCGGGGTCCTGGTCACGGAGACCAGGACGTCGGTGAGGTCGAGCAGCCCGCTGGGGACAGGAGCGTCGGGTGCCAGGCGCGTGACCGCGTATTCGCCGGGCCGGACGTCCACGATGAGCCGCTTCATGGGCGTCAGCCTTCAACCACGAGTGGGCTGGAGGCAACTTCCGTGCCGTCCGGGAGTGTCGAGATGACGAAGTCCGCGAACGCGTTGGGCGCCGCCTTCGTCAGTTCGCGCAGGCACGCGATGGCGAGCTCGCGCAGTTCGACGTTGATGTGCTCGGTCGCGCGCATCGCGATGAAGTGGCGCCACGAGCGGTAGTTGCCCGTCACGACGATCTCGGTGCCGGTGGCGTTGGGCAGCACGGACCGTGCGATCTGCCGCGCGCGCCGGCCGTTCACGGTCTGCTCCAGGCTCTGCACCAGCTCCTCGTACGCCTTGAGGCTCGCCTCGGTCGCGGCGACGAACCGCGCGTGCAGCTCGGGGTCCTGCGCGATCAGGTCCGGTTCCACGACGTCGGTCGGGTCGGTGCGCTGGGAGAGCTGCGAGTACGAGAAGTGCCGGTGCCGGATCAGCTCGTGGGTGAGCGAGCGCGGCAGCTCGGTCAGGTAGAGCGAGGCGCTGCCGTGCTCGAACGCGGCGAGGTGCCCGACGTCGAGCAGGTGGTGCAGGAACGTCGCGTTGGTGTTCGTCATGGGGTTCGAGCGGTCCCACGACTGGTAGCAGGCCCGGCCGGCGAACTCGACGAGCGCCGCGCCGCCGTCCGCGTCGGTCGTCCACGGCACGTCGTCCGGCGCGATGAACTCGGTCCTGGCCACCAAACGCACTCTCGGCATGGAGCCGACATTAGCCCTGACATCAGGTGGTGGTTGCACGATGTCGGAAGTGACGTCATAGTGGTGTCATGGATCTGTCGCCGTACATCGCGTCACTGCGCGAGGACTTGGCGACGGCCGCATCCGCGGGGGACGACAACACCCGTCGAACGGCCGCCGCACTGTCCGCAGCACTCGAGCCAGCCGCGCGACTGGCAATCATGAACGCACTGTCCGACCTGGCCGCGGAGGTCACCGCCTCCCTGGACGGCCAGGTCGTGGACGTTCGCCTGGCCGGTCGTGACGTCCAGGTGGTCGTCACGGGATCGGCGGAACCGGAGCCGGAACCCGCTCCGCGGCACGAGATGCCGAACTTCGGCGCAGGTGACGCCACAGGTGACATCAGCCGCATCACGCTGCGCATGATCAACGAGCTCAAGTCGAAGGCCGAGGCCGCCGCGTCGGCTCAGGGCGTGTCGCTGAACTCGTTCATCCAGCAGGCCGTGGGTGGCGCGGTGCACGGCAAGCACAAGCATCAGCACAAGGGGTGGAGCGGAAACGCCGGCTCGGGCTCGCGCGTCCGCGGATGGGTGCAGGGGTGAGCGGGATGACAGAGCCGACAGACAGCGAACCGTCCGGCGTGGTGCGCCAGCAGAGCTTCGAGTTCGCGGGCATCGCCGAGATCGACATCTCACTGCTCAGCGGCCGCGTGCAGGTGCAGCTGGTCGACAGCCCCGGCGTGCACGTCGAGGTGCGGCACGACCCGAACGCGGGCAACTCGTGGACCGAGGGCCTGTCCAGCGTGCTGAGCTGGGTCAGCGGCCAGTTCGGCCCGGACAAGACGACCCCTCCGTCAAGTCCGGAGGACGCCGTGCGCGACGCACGCGTCGAACTGCTGGGCAACCGTTTGCGCATCGAGTCGTCGAAGGCGCTGCCGTTGCGCGCCGTGCCGCTGTCCGTGGTGGTGACGGCTCCCGTGGGGTCGCACGTGTCGTCACGGACCGGCGCGGCCGACGTCGTCGTCACGGGCGGTGCGGGCCGTCTGGACCTGAACACCGGCACGGGCAGCGTGTCCGCGGACCGCGCGACCGGCGATGCCAAGGTGAACTCGGGCGCCGGCACCGTGCGCCTGGGCACGATGCTCTCGTCACTGAAGGCCAAGACGGGCAGCGGTGACGTCGAGGTGTCGTCGATCGGCGGCACCAGCACGCTGATCACCGGGACCGGCGACGTGTGGCTGGGCGCCGTGCAGGGCAACGTCCAGGTCCGCACCGGCAGCGGCGATCTGACCGTGGCCGACGCGGCCTCCGGCGAGATCCAGCTCGGCACCGGCTCGGGCCACATCCGCGTCGGCATCCGGCAGGGCACGCTCGCGCGGGTCGACCTGGTGTCCACGTCCGGCAACGCGCGCAGCGACTTCGACGTCTCGTCCGAGCCGCTGGGTGACGCCACCCTGTCGGTCACGGGCCGCACGGGCAGCGGCAACGCGCTGGTGACGGCCGCTTCGAACTGACCGGGGGGTCGGAGGAAAGACGTCCCCGGCTAGGGCTCCTGGAACGGTTTGGAGCCGCCGGGGACGTCGTCCGGAAAGAGCGGGCAGCGCAGTTCGCCGGTCAGGAACTTCCTGATGAAACTCGAGAAGTTGCCGTCGTAGGACCACTTCTGCCGCATGTCCGTGATCATCACGGTCCACTCGTCCGGCTCGCCCCTGGTGTACCAGAGGCAGTGGTCGCCGTTCACCGTCGTGCCCCAGGGCAGCAGGCCGGGAGAGTCCGGGTGCACCCGCAGGCCCGGCTGGCGCCGCAGTGCCCGCAGCATCTTGGGCGCCGTCGACATCCAGTTCATGAAACCGGCCCGTGCCGTCGGGTGCAGGATGCGGACGTAACCGCCGACGATGAGTGGCGGATAGGCCTCGGCCAGGTGCACGAAGTCGCTGGGCAGCGCGGTGCCCGCCCGGCCTTTGACCGCGCCCCAGTCAACCGGGTCAGGACGCCGTTCGGGCGCTCCCAGCAGGTCGATCCACTCGTCAGGCGGCACCGTTCACCTCCGTGACCCTCAAGCATCGCCTGTGGCACTAGGGATTCGGTTGTACCGCAGTCCGGCGACGACCAGTGAGACGACGGCGTCGAACGCGTCCTGAATGTGAGGATTGCCCCACTCCTGGGCGTGAGCCGGGTGGTGGAACACCTGCGTCGCGTCCCACACCGCCTGCGCCGTCCTCTGGATGTCGTCCGTCACGAACTCGTGGGTTTCCACTCCCGCCGAGATGATGCGCGCGATCTGCCCCACGAGGTGGCCGATGTGGTACTCGGGGATGGCGCAACTCTCGCTCACCAGCACCTTGAACGTCGCGAACAGCTCGGGTTCGTCGATGTGCGAGAGCCGCTTCCGGTCGAACAGGTGCTGCAGCCAGGCCCTCAGGTTGTCCGCCGCGCTCGCTTCGGCGTCGAGGACCGACTCCATCTCGACGTGGATCGCGTCGAGCCAGCGCCGCGTCACGGCCTCGCGCAACGCGGCCTTCGTCGGGAAGTGGCGGTAGACGCTGCCGTGGCTGACCCCGAGAGCCTTGGCGACGTCGACGACGGTCGCCTTGGCCGGGCCGTACCTGCGCAGCACCTCTTCGGTCGCCACGAGGATCGCCTCGCCGGTCAACGCCTCCGCCACGTCATCTCACCTCTCGCTGTCCAGCATCGCCATCTGCGCGGCCGCGTAACGCGTGCCCGCGGCGGCTCCGACAGGAACGACAGCCTCGATCTCCTGCAGTTCCTGCTCGGTGAACGTCACGCCGACGGCACCGATCGCCTCGTTCAGCCTCGCACGCTTCGTCGTGCCGACAAGAGGCACCACGTCCTCACCGCGTGCCGCGACCCACGCGATCGCGAGTTGCGCAACGGTGACGCCCTTGCCCGCGGCGATCTCGCCGAGCTTCTCGACGAGCGCGGCGTTGCGGGTCAGGTTGTCGCCCTGGAACCGGGGCGCGTGGCCACGCCAGTCACCGGCGTCGAGGGCGAGCGGGGTGGAGGAGATCAGGCCGCGCGACAGCACTCCGTACGCGGTGATGCTGATCCCGAGCTCGCGGGTGACCTGCAGGATCTCCCGCTCGACACCGCGCTCCAGCAAGCCGTACTCGATCTGCAGGTCGGCGATGGGGTGCACGGCGTGGGCGCGGCGGATGGTGTCGGCGCCGACCTCGCTCAGGCCGATGTGCCGGACGCGGCCCTTGTCGATCTGCTCGGCGATGGCGCCGATGGTGTCCTCGATCGGCACGTTCGGGTCGAGCCGGGCCGGCCGGTAGATGTCGACATGGTCAGTGCCGAGGCGTTGCAGCGAGTACGCGAGAGAGTTGGCGACCGCGATGGGCCTCGTGTCGAACCCCAGGAACGCGCCGT
Source organism: Lentzea albidocapillata (assembly GCF_000719115.1). Lineage (GTDB taxonomy): Bacteria > Actinomycetota > Actinomycetes > Mycobacteriales > Pseudonocardiaceae > Lentzea > Lentzea albidocapillata. The sequence continues at coordinate 80,636 of NZ_JOEA01000017.1, forward strand.
CGGCGTCCCTCATGCCGCCGAACTTCACGCTGAGCTGCACCTCGTCGCGACGGCCCTGGACGGCCTCGGCGATGAGCATCTCGTTGTGGCCCTGGCCGTAGAAGTCACCGGTGTCGAGCAGCGTGACGCCCGCGTCGAGGGCGGCGTGGATCGTCGCGATGCTCTCGTCCCGATCGGCCGGGCCGTAGGCGTCGGACATGCCCATGCAGCCCAGACCGATGGCGGACACGACCGGGCCGGTGGCTCCGAGCTGACGCTTCTGCATTTTTCGAACCCCTTCGTCTCTTCGGTGAGTTCCAGCCTGCCTGATCAGATGACAGATTTCAATATCTGTCAGTCCATAGTTGTCCGCACGATTGACAAAATAGTTTTGAACGTTCAAAGTGTTTTTTGCGATGAGAGACGTGATCTATCTGGACCGGATGGAGCAGGCCGAGACCCTGCTCAAGCCGCAGCGCGTGGAGGTGCTGCGGCAGCTCGCCGCGCCGCGCTCGTGCACCGAGGTCGCCGAGGTGCTCGACCAGACGCCGCAACGCGTGCACTACCACGTCAAACAGCTGGTCAAGGCCGGTCTGGCGACCCAGGTGTCCGAACGCAAGGTGCGCGGCGTCCAGGAAGGCCTCTACCAGGCCGTGGCGCGGTCGTACTGGCTGTCACCGCGGCTGGTCGGCCGGATCGGGTCGCGCGACGAGCTGGCACTGGGCCACCTCGTCGACCTCGCCGAGCAGATCCAGGTCGACGTGGCGGCCCTGGACCGGTCGAGCGAACTGCCGTCCATCGGCGTGTCCGGCGAGATCCGGGTGCCGCCGGAGGAACGGCAGCAGTTCCTGGCCGAACTGCAGACGACGTTGCAAGAGCTGTTCACCCGTTATGGCGGCGCGGAAGGGGATGCGTTCCGCATCGCGCTCGCCTGCTACCCCAAAGGAGACGATCGATGAGCACCGGAACCGTCCGCGTTCGCACCTCCGCCAGTCCCGCCCGCGTCTACCGGGCGCTCACCACCGCCGACGACCTGCGGGTGTGGCTGGCCGAGCACGTGGATGTCGACCTGGAGGGCGGGAAGTACGAGTACTGGGGGCGCTACACGCCCGACGGCGAACGCCACCGGCAGAAGCTGCTGGGCTTCGACGACACGTCGGTGCGCTACTCGTGGTCCCTGTACGGCACCGAGTACACGGTCGAACTCGCCGTCGAGCAGCGTGACGGCGAGACGCTCATCGCGGCGACGCAGTCCCCCTACCCGACCTGGGGCGTGGGCGAGGACCGGGACGAGGTCCTCCAGACGTTCTGGCCGCTGGTTCTCGGAAACCTGGTCGAGCACGTCGAGGGCCGGCCGGTGCTGGGGTTCTGCGACTTCACGTCGCCCGAGCAGCGGTTCGAGTTCGACATCGCGGCGACGCCGGCGGCCATCATCGACGCGCTGACCGATCCCGACGTGTTCGCGCGGTGGTTCGGCGCCCGGATGGACATCGAGCCGCACGTCGGCGGCCGGTGGTCGATGGGGAGCCTGGAGGACGAGCCGAACCCCGCGAAGATCACCGCGCTGGACGAGGAGAACCTCGCGCTGGAGTTCCCGGGCGGGATGGTCACGTCCTGGGAGCTGAAGGGCTCGGAGGGCAAGACGCGGCTGACGTTCGTGCAGAGCGGCTTCGACCCGGCGAGCCCGCCGTTCGGGCCGTGGATGGGCTGGCTGTCCGGGTTCGCGGACCTGCGCCGGATGCTGGAGCTGCCGAACTGGCGCCCGATGTGGCACTCGTACGACATCCCGGGTTTGCCCGATGGAGTTCTCGTGCTCGAATAATCGGGTGTGAAACGGGCGGGTGAGAGCCAGATCATTCGGCTCTCACCCGTTTGCGCCTGGCTTTCGTCGGCGACGGCTCGATAACTTCGGGGTCGTGCTTGAGTCAGCGCGAATCGCCGTCGCCGCAGTCCTGATCGCCTTCTCCGTGACAGCGTCGATCTTGTTCAGTTACTAGAACCACGCCATGACCACGGCCGGTGAGGCAGCGAGGAAGCTGAACCTCACGAACCGGCCCACCATGCCCGTGGCGACGAACATCGTCGTGGACATGCCCGCGAGCCCGGCGAGCACGCTCGTCGCCATGAACGGCGGCACCCCGACCAGCGCGCTCAACCCGTGCGTGCCGGCCATCCAGTTCGGGTGCGCCTTGCACTTCACGTGGATCCAGTCGCCCCAGCGGTGCAGGCGCGTGCCGGGACCGATCCAGCGCCCGAGGCGCGAAGGCTTGTCGCTGGGCTTGCGGTGCAGGAACTTCGGCAGGTGGATGTCGCCGCGCGCCGCGTAGAAGTACAGCAGCTTGCCCAGCACCTGGCCGACGGCCACGGCGAGGCCGACGATCCAGAACGAGACGTCCGGCCAGCGCGCGCAAAGTCCCAGGACGAACATCTCGATGCTGATCAGGGGAACGACGGCCGAGCCGAACGCGACCCCAAAGGTGAGGCCAACGAGGGCGAGCACCCGGCCGAGGTTACACAGATCTCAGTCGGCGAGTCGGACCTCGAGCGGACCGGACACCCGGACCTCGCGCAACGGACGCCCGCCCGCGTCCAACGTGCGCACCGTGCCATCACCCGTCCAGCCCAGTCGCTCGTAGAAGTTCCGCGACGCCTTGTCGGCCTCGGGCACCCACGCGATCCCCCGCGTGGCGCCCGTCTCGTGGAGCCTCCTCACCGCCTCCGCGACGAGTCGCGTGCCGTGCCCGCGACGGCCCCAGCGCGGTTCCACGAGGACGCTGAGCAGCGCGGTGGTCGCGGCGTCCTCCGGCAGCGACCCGTCCGCCATGGCGACTTCCTCGTCCGGGGCCTTGCTCGCCACGACGAAGCCGACGACCCACTCCCCCTCCGTCGCCTTGAGCACCGCGCCGCTCTGGACGGCCAGTGCCCAGGCCTCGTCGGTGTCGAGCGCGTCGAGGACCTCGGGCGGCAGCAGCTCGGCATAGGCGAGCCGCCACGTCTCCCGATGGATGCGGACGATCTCCGAAAGATCAGCAGCGGTGGCGGTGTGCACGCCGGCGTCGGCCATAAACGCAGCTTATCGACGCCGTGTCGCGGAATTGTCAGGGGTGCGTGGCACCATCGGCGACGTGCAGAGGATGAGTGCGGACGTGGCCCGTCGAATCGCCCTGGGCGCCCAGGGCTTCACCGACCTGAGGCCGTCCGTGGCCACCCGCAGGCACCTGCAGCGCGTCCTGTCCCGCGTGCAGCTGCTGCAGATCGACTCGGTGAACGTGGCCGTGCGCGCGCACTACATGCCGCTGTTCTCCCGCCTGGGCTCCTACGAGCCCTCCCTGCTGGACGAGGCGGCCTGGACCCACTCCGTACGCAAGCCCCGCCTGCTCGTGGAGACGTGGGCGCACGAGGCCTCCCTGGTGCCGGTGGCGGACTGGCCGCTGTTCCACTCCGGCGCCAAGAAGCGCGGCTGGTGGCAGAACTACCAGACGATCCTGGAACGCTCACCGCAGCTGGTCGACGAAGTCCTCGCGGCCGTGAAGGAACTGGGCCCGATCGGCGCCGGAGCTCTGGAGAAGGCCCTCATGGGCGACCAGGGCCGTGCGAAGGGCCCGTGGTGGGACTGGTCCGAGGTCAAGCGCATCTGTGAGGTCCTCTTCGGCGTGGGCGTCCTGACGACCGGCACCCGCCGTTCGTTCGAGCGCCTCTACGACCTGACCGAGCGCGTCATCCCGCCCGACGTCCTGGCCCAGCAGTGGACCGCCGATTCGGGCGCACGCGAGCTGGTGCTGCGTTCCGCGGTGGCTCTCGGTGTGGCGACCGAACCCGATCTGCGCGACTACTACCGGCTCGACCCGCGCCGCTCGCAGGCCGCGGTGGCGTCGCTGGTGGAGGACGGTGTCCTGGAGCCGGTGGCGGTCGAGGGCTGGAAGGCCCCCGGCTACCGGCACGTCGAGGCGAAGGCCCCGCGCCGGGTGGTCGGGCGTGCCCTGTTGTGCCCGTTCGACCCGCTGATCTGGGAGCGGGCGCGGACCGAGCGCATCTTCGGCTTCCGGTACCGCATCGAGATCTACGTTCCGGAGCCTCGCCGGGTGCACGGGTACTACGTGTTCCCGTTCCTGCTGGACGGTGCGCTCGTGGCGCGCGTGGACATCAAGGCCGATCGTCCGGCCGGGGTGCTGCGGGTGCAGTCGGCGTGGGCCGAGGAGGGTGTCGACCGGCCTCGGGTGGCGGTGGAGCTCGCCGCGGAGCTGCGGCACATGGCCGACTGGCTCGGGCTGGAGGACGTGCTGGTGGTGCAGAAGGGCGACCTGGCGGCGGAGCTGATCGCGGCCGTGCTCAACGGATAGCGAAAACCCCAGGCCGGCGGCCTGGGGTTTCGTTCACGCGTGCAGCTCGATGGCCTTGCGCATCGTCTCGCGCGCCCGTCCGCGGTCGCCCGCGACGTCGTACGCGTAAGCGAGCCGGAACCAGGCCCGCCAGTCCTCGGGCGACGCCTCGACCTCGGCCCGCCGCTCCTCGAACCACGAGTCCGCGGCGTCGCGGTCCACCCGGCCGGACGGCCGGCGCGGCAGGTGCGAGACGTCCGGCAGCAGGCCGTCCGCGTCAAGCTCGCGAGCCATCTTCTCGGTCTCCCAGCCGAACCGCAGGTTGGAGTACACGAGCCAGACACCGAGCAACGGCAGGATCAGCACGCCGACGCCGAGCAGGATCCCGACCACCTCACCGGTCTGCAGCAAAGCCACAGCCCGGCCGGTGAGCAGGACGAAGTAGACCGCGAGAGCCGCGATCAGCACGCCGACGGTGACGCGGACCTTCACAGGTCGAGGTACTTGTCGAGGCCGACGGCGAGACCGGGGCGACCGACGATCTCCCGCACACCCAGCACCACGCCGGGCATGAAGGAGGTGCGGTGCAACGAGTCCTGACGGATGGTCAGGGTCTCGCTCTCACCACCGAACACGACCTCCTGATGCGCGATCATCCCGGAGATCCGCAGCGAGTGGACCCGCACACCGTCGACGACGGCACCACGGGCACCGGGCTCTTCCTGCGTGGTCGCGTCGGGCATCGAGTCCATGCCCTCCCGCGCGGCGGCGATCAGGCGCGCGGTGTGGGCGGCCGTGCCCGAGGGGGCGTCGGCCTTGCGCGGGTGGTGCAGCTCGATGATCTCGGCCGACTCGTAGTAGCGGGCGGCGATCTCCGAGAAACGCATCAGCAGGACGGCACCGATGCCGAAGTTCGGCGCCACCAGCACGCCGACGTCCGGACGGTCCGCGAGCAGCGCCGCGACCGCGTCCAGCTTGGGCTGGTCGAAGCCGGAAGTGCCGACCACGCAATGGATTCCGTTGGCGACGCAGAACTCCAGGTTCCCCATCACCACGTCGGGGTGCGTGAAGTCGACGACGACCTGGACACCGGCGTCGACGAGCGCGGACATCGGGTCGTCGGCGTCGATCGCCGCCACGACCTCCATGTCCTTCGCGGCCTCGACCGCGCGGACCACCTCGGAACCCATGCGGCCCCGCGCGCCGAGAACTCCGACGCGAATCATGCAATCACCTCGTGTACCTGGTCCGGCAGATCGTCAGCGTGATCGTAAGGGCCCACCACCGCAGCGGCGACAGGCCTGCGCAGCAGCTCACGTGCGAGCAACGCCACTTCGTCGGAAGTGACGGCGTCGATGCGCGCGAGGGTCGCCTCGACGCTCAGGTGGTCGCCGTAGTTCAGTTCGGACTTGCCGATGCGCGACATCCGGGAACTGGTGTCCTCCAGGCCCAGGACGAGTGCACCGCGCAGCTGCCCCTTGCCACGCCCCACTTCCGCGTCCGACAGGCCGCCGCGAGCGACGTCCACGAGCACCTCGCGGATGACGCCGGCGGTCTCTCCCAGCCGGTCCGGCTGGCAGCCCGCGTAGACGGCGAACGTGCCGGTGTCCGCGTAGAGCCCGACCGACGAGTACACCTGGTACGCCAGGCCTCGCCGCTCGCGCACCTCCTGGAACAGCCGGGAGCTCATGCCGCCGCCGATAGCCGCGTTCAGCACGTTCAACACGAAGCGGCGCTCGTCGTGGCGGTCGAGACCGCGCATGCCGAGCATCATGTGCGCCTGCTCGGTGTCGTCGGTGTGCAGCACCAGCTTGCGGGCGTCGGCGATGCGCGCACGACCCGCTCGTGGCGCCACCGCGCTGCCCTCCCGCGACAGCCGGTCGCCGACGGCCTTGCGCACCAGGCGCATCACGTGCGTGTGCTCGATGTTGCCCGCGACGGAGAACACCATGCGCGGCAGCGTGTAGCGCTTGCGGTAGAACGAGTAGAGCGCGTCCCGGTCCATGTCCTGAATGGACTTCTCGGTGCCGAGAACGGGACGCCCCAACGCATGCCCACCGAACAACGCCTCGATGAACGCGTCGTGCAGCAGGTCCTCGGGGTCGTCGTCGCGCATCGCGATCTCTTCGAGCACGACACCGCGTTCGGTCTCGAAGTCACGCGGACCGCAGAGGGCCTCGAACACCACGTCCGCCACCAGGTCCACCGCCAACGGCAGGTCCTCGTCGAGGACGTGCGCGTAGTAGCAGGTGTGCTCCTTCGCGGTGAACGCGTTCAGCTCGCCGCCGACCGCGTCGATCTCCTCCGCGATGGCCGCCGCCGTGCGCCGCGAAGTTCCCTTGAACAGCAGGTGTTCCAGGTAGTGCGCGGCACCCGCGACCTCGGGCCGTTCGTCACGGGAACCGACCTGCACCCACAGCCCGACCGAGGCGGACCGCACGCCGGGGATGCGCTCGGTGATGACCCGCAGGCCCGAGGGCAGCATGCTGCGCCGCACCTCGGACCCCGCGGACATCTCGAGCACCCGCGTGCTGCCCGGCCGCTGGAGGTGTCCAGGAGTTCCGGTACGCGGACGGCCGCGGGTGGATGCACCCGCGGCCGTCACGTTGTTGTCTGTCGTGCTCACTGCGCGGGAGCCGCCTCAGTGGCCTCGGTGGCCTCGACGGCCTCCGGGGCGTCAGCCGGCTTCGCGGCGTCGTCCTCGTTCACGACGACGAGGCTGATCTTGCCGCGCTGGTCGATGTCGGCGATCTCGACGCGGAGCTTGTCGCCGACCTTGACGACGTCCTCGACCTTCGCGATGCGCTTGCCGTTACCCAGCTTCGAGATGTGGACGAGGCCGTCCTTGCCGGGCAGCAGCGAGACGAACGCGCCGAACGCGGCCGTCTTCACCACGGTGCCCAGGAAGCGCTCGCCGACCTTCGGCAGCTGCGGGTTCGCGATCGCGTTGATCATGCCGATCGCGGCCTCGGCCGAGGGGCCGTCCGCCGCACCGACGTAGATCGTGCCGTCGTCCTCGATGGAGATGTCGGCACCGGTCTGCTCGGTGATCGAGTTGATCATCTTGCCCTTCGGGCCGATGACCTCGCCGATCTTGTCGGTCGGGATCTTGACCGACGTCACGCGCGGAGCGAAGGCGCTCATCTCGTCCGGGTCGGAGATGGCCTCGGCCATGACCTCCAGGATGGTGTAGCGCGCGTCGCGGGCCTGGCCCAGCGCCGCCGCCAGCACCTCGGACGGGATGCCGTCGAGCTTCGTGTCGAGCTGCAGCGCCGTCACGAACTCCTTGGTGCCCGCGACCTTGAAGTCCATGTCGCCGAACGCGTCCTCGGCACCGAGGATGTCGGTCAGCGCCACGTAGCGGGTCTCACCGTCGACCTCGTCGGAGACGAGACCCATCGCGATGCCGGAGACCGGCGCCTTCAGCGGGACACCCGCGTTGAGCAGCGACAGCGTCGAGGCGCAGACGGAGCCCATGGACGTCGAGCCGTTGGAGCTCAGCGCCTCGGACACCTGGCGGATCGCGTAGGGGAACTCCTCGCGCTTGGGCAGCACGGGCATGATCGCCCGCTCGGCCAGCGCGCCGTGGCCGATTTCGCGGCGCTTCGGCGAACCCACGCGGCCGGTCTCACCGGTCGAGTAGGGCGGGAAGTTGTAGTGGTGCAGGTAGCGCTTGTGCGTCTCGGGAGCGAGCGAGTCGATCTGCTGCTCCATGCGCAGCATGTTCAGCGTGGTGACACCCAGGATCTGGGTCTCGCCGCGCTCGAACAGCGCCGAACCGTGCGTCCTCGGGATCACGGCCACCTCGGCACCGAGGTCACGGATGTCCGTGAGGCCACGGCCGTCGATGCGGACGTTGTCGCGCAGGATGCGCTGGCGCACGAGCTTCTTGGTCAGCGAGCGGAACGCGGCGCCGACCTCCTTCTCGCGACCCTCGAACTGCTCGGCCAGCTTCTCCAGCGTGGCGGCCTTGATCTCGTCGAGCTTCGACTCGCGCTCGGCCTTGCCCGCGATGGTCAGCGCCTGCGCGAGCTCACCGGAAGCGGAAGCCTCGACGGCCTCGAACGCGTCGGCCTGGTAGGCCGGGTACGTCGGGTAGTCGCCGGTGGCCTTCGCGGCGACCTGGGCGAGCTGCGCCTGGGCCTCGCAGAGGACCTTGATGAACGGCTTGGCGGCCTCGAGGCCCGCGGCCACGACCTCTTCGGTCGGGGCGGTGGCACCCTCGGCGATCATGTCGATCACGTTGTCGGTGGCCTCGGCCTCGACCATCATGATCGCGACGTCACCGGAGTCGACCACGCGGCCCGCGACGACCATGTCGAACACGGCCTTCTCGAGCTGCTCGTAGGTCGGGAACGCCACCCACTGGCCCTCGATGAGCGCCACGCGGACGCCACCGATCGGGCCGGAGAACGGCAGACCCGCGAGCTGCGTCGACGCGGACGCGGCGTTGATCGCCACGACGTCGTACAGGTCCTTCGGGTTCAGGCTCATCACCGTGATGACGACCTGGATCTCGTTGCGCAGGCCGTCCACGAAGGACGGGCGCAGCGGACGGTCGATCAGGCGGCAGGTGAGGATGGCGTCCGTGCTGGGACGGCCCTCACGCCGGAAGAACGAGCCGGGGATGCGGCCCGCGGCGTACATGCGCTCCTCGACGTCCACCGTGAGGGGGAAGAAGTCGAAGTGCTCCTTGGGGTGCTTCGACGCCGTCGTGGCGCTCAGAAGCATGGTCTCGTCGTCCAGGTACGCCACCACGCTGCCGGCGGCCTGACGCGCGAGGCGCCCGGTCTCGAAGCGGATGGAGCGCGAGCCGAACTTGCCGTTGTCGATAACGGCAGTCGCCTCATGGACCTCGATGTCCGTCATTTACTTGTTACTCCTCGTCTTTTGGACGCCGCTCACGCGATTTGACGAGGCCGGTCTTCGATCGAAGTCCCCTGGGCACTGCCAGATTCACTTGGCAACCAGGAGGCCACTACCGAGGACCGGCGCGGAAACTGCTTCGCGCGACGCGGGTCCTGTTTTTCGTTCCTCTTTACAACCAGGGATCTGTATACACCCGGTTTTACGCCGAGGGGGAGTGACCGGCCGGTCACTCCCCCTCGGCAGGTATCACCTGCGCAGACCGAGGCGCTGGATCAGCGCGCGGTAGCGGTTGATGTCCACCTTGGTCAAGTAGTTCAGCAGACGGCGGCGACGGCCGACCATCAGCAGAAGACCACGGCGGGAGTGGTGGTCGTGCTTGTGCTGCTTCAGGTGCTCCGTGAGGTCAGCGATCCGCTTGCTCAGCAGGGCGACCTGCGCCTCGGTCGAACCGGTGTCGCTGTCGTGCACACCGTACTCACCGAGGATGGACTTCTTCTGTTCCGTGGACAGTGCCACTAGGTACTTCTCCTACTTGTTCAGGTCCGTGCGGCCCCATGCCGCCGAATTGCTGGCCGGGGTAGCCGGTACTGGCCGCCACGGACCGCAGCCAGACCCAACTGCGAAGGCTATCAGGCACACGGCTCAGCGGCGCGCTGACGTGCGCAACCCCACCCGGTCCACGGGCGGATGAAGGCCATCGGCGCTGCTCACGAGCCACTGGCAGGTGCGTGCCCATTGTGGTGCGCGCCTGCTGTCAGTGCCAACCGATTTAAGCGGAGATGAATTCCCGCTTGCGAAATCTCACCTGCTGGCGGCCCGGATGGCGCGGCGGAACAGCTCCGCGATCGCCGGGAAGTCCTCGTGCAGGAGGTCGGCGGCCTGCTGGAGCTCGAGCCGGTCGGCGACCCGGCGCAGCACGGGATACGCGACGCTCTCGTCCCCATTGACCGGCAACGAGTCGCGCGACACCGTCGGCTTGGACTCGCGCACGTCGTCGAGCGCGCGCTGCAACGCCTCCGGCGCCCCCGTCGCCACGTCCGGCGTGAGGATCTTGCGCTCCAGCATGATCATCCGAGCGAGCACGGAGGGATTGCCGATCTTGGCGCGACGGCCGCTCATCACCTGGCTCAGCATCGGCGCGCTGATCCCGAGCACGTCCGCGAGCTGCGCCTGGGACACGTTGAAGGCCACGACCAACCGTCGCACGCGGTCACCCAGCGGCTCCCCGTACCACTCCCGTTGCAGGGCGAGGTTGCGCTGAACGATCTTGTGGTCCTCCACCTTGGCCTCTCCTGTAGCCATCACTCCGACCCGCATCCTGCCAGGCCGCGGACGCACAGACGCCCGCTTCGCCCAATCTGACGGTCACGACTCGGCGAGTAGTTCCCTCGTTCGGTCTACATCCCGATGCATTTGTTCGAGCAGGGCTTCGACGGAGTCGTACTTCTCCATCTCGCGCAGCCTTTCGACGAAGTCCACGGCGACGCGCTGGCCGTAGTAGTCCTCGTCCACGTCGAGCACGAACGCCTCGACGCGGCGCTCCCGGCCGGAGAACGTCGGGTTGGTCCCCACCGACACGGCGGCCTTGAGCGTCTTGCCCTTGGCGTCGGTGAACCAGCACGCGTAGATGCCGTCCGCAGGCACCGCCGCAAACTTGGGCGTGGACAGGTTGGCGGTCGGGAACCCGAGGTCCTTGCCGCGCCCGTCGCCCTTGACGACGATCCCCTCGAGCCGGTGCGGCCGGCCCAGCGCCTCGGCCGCCGCCTTCACGTCACCTGCGTCGATGCACGCCCGGATGTAGGTGGACGAGTACGTCACGTCGTCTGCGGACACCAGATCAGCCCCCTCGGTCACGAATCCGAACCGCTGCCCGAGCCGGCGCAGCATCGCGACGTTACCGGCCGCCTTGTGCCCGAAGGTGAAGTTCTCCCCCACCACGACAGCCGCGGCGTGCAGCTTCTCGACGAGCACCTCGTGGACGAACTCGTCCGCGGGCATCCTGCTGGTCTCGAGGCTGAACGGCACCACCACGAAGTGGTCGATGCCCAGTTCCTCGACCAGCTCGGCCCTGCGCCGCAGCGTGGTGAGCTGCGCGGGGTGGCTGCCCGGCCGCACCACCTCGGACGGGTGGGGGTCGAAGGTCATCAGCACGCTCGGCAGGCCGCGCTCGCGCGCGAGCTCGACGGCACGTCCGATGAGGGCCTGGTGGCCTTTGTGGACACCGTCGAACACGCCGATGGTGACGACGCAGCGGCCCCAGCCGCCGGGAAGGTGGTCTAGTCCGCGCCAGCGTTGCACGGTGATCAGCCTACGACGCCGGCCCCGCCCGGTGTCCGCGCACCTCGCAAGCGGTCCGGACTCGCACACACCGTCACTCGGCCGGGCTCAGCACCACTACCGGTTTGCAGGCGGCGCCCTCGTCCTTGACGAGCGCGATGACGTGCCCGTCCGGCCCGAACACGCCGTAGGTGCCGTCGATCCCGCCCGCGCGCAGCCGCTGCCCGTGCGACAACGCCGAAGCCTCGTTCGGGTCGATCTCGCGGCGCGGGAACGCCGTGGCGACCGCGGAGTCCAGGTCCAGCGACAGACCCGGCGTCTCCTCCAGCTGCGCCAGCGTCTTGGCCACGCGGAGGTCGAACGGCCCGACCCTGGTCCGCCGCAACGCGCCCAGGTGCCCACCGACGCCCAGTGCGGCGCCCAGGTCACGGGCCAGCGCGCGCACGTAGGTGCCGGACGAGCACTCGACCATCACGTCGAGCAGCACCGTCTTGTCCTCACGGCGCGAGAACAGCACGTCGAACCGGTGCACGGTCACCGGCCGTGCGGGGATTTCAACTTCCTCACCGGCGCGCACACGGGCGTAGGCGCGCTTGCCGTCGATCTTCACCGCGGAGACGGACGACGGCACCTGCTGGATCGGGCCGGTCAGCTTCGCGATCTCGGCTGCGATCGCGTCGTCCTCGACACCGGAGGCGTCCTCAGTGGACAGCACCTCGCCCTCGGCGTCGTCCGTGGTGGTGGACGCGCCGAGCACGATCGTCGCGAGGTAGGCCTTGCTGTCCAGGGCGAGGTGGCCGAGGAGCTTCGTCGCGCGCTCGATGCCGAGCACGAGTACGCCGGTCGCCATCGGGTCCAGCGTGCCGGCGTGCCCGACCTTCCGGGTGCCGAGGATCCTGCGCACACGCGCCACCACGTCGTGCGAGGTCATGCCGTCCGGCTTGTCGACGACGACCAGGCCCGGTGCAACAGAGGGTTTCACGGCGCTGAATCCTAAGCGACGTTCAACGCGTCCCAACGGCGACGCCGGATCTGCACCGGCACCGTCTCCCCGCGCTCCTCCGCCTCGAACACCGCGGCACGCGCCCGGCGCCACCAGACGAGCATCCGCCAGCTGCCCAGCACGAGCACCAGCACGCAGAAACTGAACGCCACGCGGAACGCCGTCTGCGGGCTGAGCAGGCCCTCGACGAGGTCCAGCAGCACGCCGACACCCAGCGCGGTCACGGTCACCGCGAGGAAGCCGCCGACGTTCACCAGACCGCTCGCGGTGGACTGCCGGTGCGACGGGTTGTAGTCACGGGCGAGAGCGAACGCCACGCCCGAGATCGGCCCGCCCACGGTGAGCACGAGGAACACCACGGCGATGACCGGCGTCGGCACGTGCCCGCCCGGCCACAGCAGCAGCACGCCCCACCCGGTGAACGCGAACGCGAGGAACCCGACCGAGATCGGCATGCGCCACTCGGGGTTGCGCGAGAACAACCCGCCGATGATCGGGCTCGCCACGATCGCGCCGATGACGAGCAGCCCGAGCGTGGAGGACGCGGCACGCGGCGACATCCCCTGCGCCTGCACGAGGTACGGGTACCCCCACAGCAGACCGATGACGGCGGGCGTCGACATGGTGCTGAAGTGCGCCCAGAACCCGAGCCGGGTGCCTGGCACGCTCCACGCCTGCCGCACCTTCGGCCAGATCTTCCTGAACGGCACGACTTCCGGCTTCGGCGCGACGAACCCCGCCGGCACGTCGCGCACCCGCAGGAGCGCCACGACCGAATAGAGCGCGGTGATGCCGCCCGCGATGAGGAACGCCCACGTCCACCCGATCGAGCCGAGCATGAGCGTCAACGGCACGGTGGCGACGAGGTTGCCGACACCGCCGATGGCGGCCGTGACCGCGACGACGAGCGAGTACTGGCGCGGCGGGAAGTGCGTCGCGACGAGGCGGATCACGCTGATGAACGTCATCGCGTCGCCCATGCCCAGCACGGCCCGTGCGGCGAGTCCGAGACCGTACGAGTCAGCGACGGCGAAGAGCACCTGGCCGGTGCCCATGAGCAGGGCGGCGACGGTGAGCACCCGGCGTGGCCCGTAGCGGTCGACGAGCAGGCCGGTGGGGATCTGCATGAGGGCGTAGACGCCGATCTGCAGCACGGTGAACACACCGAGCTGAGCGGGTCCGAGCCCGAAGCGTTCGCTCGCCTCCAACCCGGCCACGCCGAGCGTGGTGCGGTGGAAGAGGGCGGCGAAGTAGACGAAGACGGCGGTGGTCCAGATCAGCCACGACTTCCGGGTGGCGCGATCGACCGGCGGCAAGGCGGCACTCTCCCAAGCTGGAGGTAGGCAGACATTAGTTACATCGCCTAAACAACCTTCTTGGTAACGATTTCATGCCGTGAGTTCGGCCACAGGGCCTAACGAACCGCGCCCTCGACCGCCCACTCCCCCGAGCGCGTGCGCCACACCACCGCCACGAGCCGCAGCACCATGAACGCCGACAGCCCCGTCCAGATGCCGGCGAGCCCCCACTCGAACGTGTACGAGGCCCACACCAGCGGCAGGAATCCGATCACCGCCGAGCCGAGCGTCGCCGTCCGCATGAACTTCACGTCGCCGGCACCCAGCAGCACACCGTCCAACGCGAACACCACACCCGCGATCGGTTGCAGCGCAACGAAGAACCACCACGCGTTCGGGATCTCTGCCAGCACACCGGCGTCCGTCGTGAACGCCCGCGGCAGCACGGTGAACAGCGCCGCGAACAGAACTCCGAGCCCGATGCCGAACACCAGTCCGTACCGTGTGATCTGCCAGGCGAGCTTCTCCGCCTGCCGTCGCCTCGACGCTCCCAGAGCCGCGCCGACGAGCGACTGCGCCGCGATCGCCAGCGAGTCGAGCACGAGCGCGAGGAACGTCCACAGCTGCAACACGACCTGATGCGCACCCAACGCGCCGACGGACGTCCGCGCCGCAACGGAGGCCGCGCTGATGAAGCACGCCTGGAACGCCAAGCTCCGCAACACCAGATCGCGCCCCATGCCGAGCTGCGCGCGCATGGCCGCCCAATGCGGCTTCAACGACACATGCTCCGCGAACAACGCCTTGAAGAACAACCCGGCCGAGACCACCTGCGCCACGACGTTCGCGACAGCTGAGCCCTCAAGCCCCCAGCCCGCGCCGTAGACGAGCGCGGGACACAGCACCGCGCTGATGCCGTTGCCGATCAGGATGTATTTGAGTGGCCGCTTGGTCTCCTGGACACCGCGCATCCATCCGTTGCCGGCCATCGTGACGAGGATGAACGGCGCACCGAACAACGCGATGCGCACCCACTCCACCGCCGCGTCCGCCACGGCTCCGGGCCCGGCGAGCAGCTCCGCCAGCGGCCGCGCGAACAGCTGCCCCAGGACCACCACGAGCACACCGGCGGCCAGCGCCAGCCACGTTGCCTGCACGCCCTCCTCGACGGCCTCCTGACGCCGCCCAGCCCCGTGCAACCGAGCCGTGCGCGCCGTCGTGCCGTACGAGAGGAACGTCAGCTGCGTCGCGACCTGCGTGAGCAGCACACCGCCGATAGCCAGCCCAGCGAGCGGTAACGCCCCAAGATGCCCCACGACCGCCGTGTCGACGAGCACGTACAACGGCTCGGCCGCCAGCACCCCCAGAGCGGGTACCGCCAGCCCGATCACCCGCCGAGCGGGAACCCGATCCTCCACCAGACGAACTTATGCGGCTACGCGCGCTGCCGTGCGGTGATGGCGGCCACTCACGACCGTTGGGGCAGCCCGAACACCTGCTCGCGCGCCACGGCCAGGGCCGAGTGCAAAGCGCCCGCACGCACCGGATTCGCGGTGATCTGCGCGAGGTGCACCGGCGTCCGCGGCACGACGAGCTTCAGCAGTTCCGCCGCCACCAGCTCGCACAACGTCTCGCCGCCCGCGTGCGCCACCCCGCCGGACAGCAGCACCAGTTCGGGGTCGAGCACGCACACGACGTTCGCCAGCCCGAGCGCTATCCGACGCGCCAGCGCCGTGAGGAAAGCCCTGCCCTCGGTGCCGGCGTTCAAGGCGTGCGCCACGGCTTCCAGCCCGGACGACTCGTGGATGCCGTGCTCGGCCGCCAGCGCGACGATCGCCTCGCTGTCGACCTGGTCGCCGTAGCGCCCGCCGGGCACCTGCATCGAGTCGATCTCACCCGCACCGCCCGTGACGCCACGCAGCAGCACGCCGTTGACCACGACCGCCGAACCGATCTCGTCCGCAGGCCAGACCAGCACGAAGTTGCGCACCCCTGCCGCCCGGCCGGAGCTCATCTCCTCCAGCGCGGCGAGGTTGATGTCGTTCTCGATCGACACCGACGTGCCGAGCAGCTCGCGCAGCGTCGACGGCAGGTCGACGGCCACCAGGCCGGGCAGGTGCGGCGCGAACCCGAGCTGGCCGGTGGCCGGATCGACCGCGCCCGGCGTGCCGACGACGACGTGCGACAACGCGTCGAGCGTCAGCCCGGCCAGCGCCGCCGCCTTCTGCACCGTCTCCCGGAAGATCCGGAGGGTGTTCTCCTTCGGCATCGGCGCGCTGTGCTCGGCCAGCAACGACCCGGTGATGTCCGCGATGGCCACGTCGATCAGCTCGGCGGACAACGCCACCGCCGCCACGTAGCCGACGCCACCGTTGACGGCCCACATCTGCGCGCGAGGCCCGCGGCCACCGCCACGCAATCCGGTGCGGACGACCATGCCGTCCTCTTCGAGCCGCGCCAGCAGCTGGGCGGTGGCGGGCTTGGACAGCCCGATCACTTCTTCCAGCTCGGCGCGCGTCATCGCCCCGCTGCGCAGCAGGGTCTCGATCGCGGCCCGGTCGTTGATCTCCCGCAGCAGCCGCGGGCTCCCTGTCCGTGTCATGACTCCACCCGTTCCAACGCGCCCTTGAGCGCGGCAACGACCTGCTCGGCGGCCCCCTCGAAGGTGAACCCGGCCGCAAGCCGGTGCCCGCCGCCGCCGAGGACCTGCGCCACCTCACGAACATCGACCCGGCTCACGGCCCGCAGCGACACGGACCAGAACCCGGGCTTGAGCTCCTTCAACACGGCCGCGACCTCGGCCTCGGCGGCGGAGCGCACCACGTCGATCACGCTCTCCACCTCTTCGCTACGCACCCCGTGAGCGTCCTCGATGCTCACAATCGCGTGCGCAAGCCCCATGCCGTGCGCGGCGTTCTGATCAAGCTCCGCCTTGGCCAGCACGCGCGACAACATGCCGAGGTACGCGAACGGATGTGCGTCCATCAACGGCCGCGTAACGGCATACGCGTCCACTCCGGTCTCCAGCAGCCGCGCGGCCGTGTGGTGCGCCTGCGGCCCGGCCTTCCGAAAGCCTCCGGTGTCGGTCACGAGCCCCGCGTAGATGCAGCGCGCGATCGGCTCGTCGACCTCGACGTTCATCTCGTCGAGCAGTTTGAGGGCGATGAGCGCCGTGGCCTCCGCACGATCATCGATGCAGTGCACCGTGCCGTACCGCGTGTTCGACACGTGGTGGTCGACGACGATGACGGGCCCACGGCAGTTCGCGACGCGGTTCTTCAGCGGCCCGAGCCGTTCCAGGCTGCCCGTGTCCATGACGACCAGCAGTTCCGGCGCTTCCGGTACCTCGTCGCGATGAACGAGCAGTCCAGCGGTGTCCAGCGCCTTCAGGCTCTCGGGCACGGCCTCCGGGTCGCCGAACGCCACCCGCACCGCCACACCGCGCCGATGCAGCGCGAGTCCTACCGCCAGAGCACTCCCGAGCGTGTCAGCGTCGGGGTTGATGTGACTCAGCAAGGTCACATCACGGGCGCCGGCCAGTAACCGCGCGGCCTCGGCAATGGTCGTGCTCAGGTCGTCTGCCACAGGGAGACGTTAGCCGCTAACCGTCCCGAAGTGCTGTGCGGCACCCTCGGACAAGACAGTTTCCATCCAGTTTCGGCGGCGAAAACCAAAGGGCGGACACGATCACCGTGTCCGCCCTGGTCACAAAAGAACTCAGTCCTCGTCGTCATCCTCACGAGGCGCCCGGTACGGGTCGGCCTCCCCAGCGGGAGACGCCCCCGCGGACCGACGAGCCACTTCGGCATCGGCAGCCTGAGCCTTGGCGAGCAGCTCTTCCATCTTCCGTGCCTCGTCCGGCACGGTGTCGGTCATGAACGTCAGCGTGGGCGTGAAGCGAACCCCCGTCTGCGCTCCGACCATGGACCTCAGCACACCCTTGGCCTTCTCCAGGGCCAGTGCAGCTCCGACGTAGTCGGGCTCCACGTCCAGGCGCTCACCGAGAACGGTGTAGTACACAGTCGCGTCGTGCAGATCCCCGGTCACCTTGGTGTCGGTGATCGTGACCCGAGCCAGCCGCGGATCCTTGACCTCATGCTCCAAAGCCGAAGCGACGATCTGCGAGATCCGCTTGGCGAGCTTGCGGGCACGTGCCGTGTCGGCCACGAGCCTCCCCTTCCTAGTCGTCCTCCGGCCCGACGAATCGCGTCCGGGCGGAGAGCAAGTCCAGTTCGGGCCGTCCCGCGACCAGCCTTTCACAGCCGGACAGGACGTCCCTGACGTGCTCCAGGTCGGCGGCGACTGCCGCCACACCGATCAGGCTGCGCCGATGCAGGTCCAGATGACCGGCCTCGGAGACAGCAACCTCGAAGCGCTTGCGCAGTTCGGCCACGAGGGGCCGGACAACCGAGCGCTTCTCCTTCAACGAGTGGACGTCGCCCAGAAGGACGTCCAATTCCAGAGCACCCACGTACATGGGCAAGATCCTCCAGAAGAAAAGGGTGCGGAGCCATCGGTTAAACGGCTCCGCACCCTTCACCTACCGACTAGGCGCGCGGCTTCTCGCGCATCTCGAAGGTCTCGATGACGTCTTCCAGCTTGAGGTCGCTGTAGTTGCCGAGCGTGAGACCACACTCGAAACCTTCGCGGACCTCGGTGGCGTCGTCCTTGAACCGCTTGAGCGAGCTGATCGGGAGGTTCTCCGCGATCACCTTGCCGTCACGGATCAGGCGAGCACGCGCGTTGCGGCGGATCTCGCCCGACAGGACCATGCAACCCGCGATCGTGCCGACCTTGGAGGACTTGAAGACGTCGCGAACCTCGGCGCGGCCGAGCTGGACCTCTTCGAACTCCGGCTTGAGGAGACCCTTGAGGGCCGCCTCGATCTCGTCGATCGCCGAGTAGATGACCGTGTAGTAACGGACGTCCACGCCCTCGCGGTTCGCGAGCTCGGTCGCCTTGCCCTCGGCCCGGACGTTGAAGCCCATGACGATGGCGGAACCGGCCACGGCGAGGTTGATGTCGCCTTCGGTGATGCCACCGACACCGCGGTGGATCACGCGCAGCTCGACGTCGTCGCCGACCTCGATCTTCATGAGCGCGTCCTCGAGGGCCTCGACGGTACCCGAGTTGTCACCCTTGATGATCAAGGTGAGAGCGCTGGTTTCCTTGAGCGCTGCGTCCAGGTCTTCCAGGCTGACGCGCTTGCGCTTCGCCGCGTTGGCGGCGTTGCGGGTGCGGGCCTGACGACGCTCGGCGATCTGGCGGGCGACGCGGTCCTCGTCGACGACGAGGAACGAGTCACCTGCACGCGGCACCGAGGTCAGACCGATGACCTGCACCGGACGCGACGGGGTCGCGACGATGACGTCATCGCCGTGCTCGTCGACCATGCGGCGGACGCGACCGTACGCGTCACCCGCGACGATCGAGGAGCCGACGCGCAGCGATCCGCGCTGGACGAGCACCGTGGCGACCGGGCCGCGACCGCGGTCGAGGTGCGCCTCGATCGCGACACCCTGGGCCTCCATGTCCGGGTTGGCCCGGAGGTCCAGCGAGGCGTCGGCGGTCAACAGGATGGCCTCGAGGAGGCTGTCGATGTTGATGCCCTGCTTCGCGGAGATGTCGACGAACATCGTGTCGCCGCCATACTCCTCGGCGACCAGTCCGTACTCGGTCAGCTGCTGACGGATCTTGGAGGGGTTCGCACCCTCCTTGTCGATCTTGTTGACCGCGACCACGATCGGCGCCTGAGCGGCCTGGGCGTGGTTGATCGCCTCGACCGTCTGCGGCATCACGCCGTCGTCAGCGGCGACGACGATGACCGCGATGTCGGTCGCGTTCGCACCACGAGCACGCATGGCGGTGAACGCCTCGTGACCCGGGGTGTCGATGAAGGTGATGAGCCGCGGGTTGCCCTCGAGCTCGGTCTGCACCTGGTAGGCACCGATGTGCTGGGTGATGCCACCGGCCTCGCCCTCGGCCACCTTCGCCTTGCGGATGGTGTCGAGCAGACGCGTCTTACCGTGGTCGACGTGACCCATGACGGTCACGACCGGCGGACGGATCTGCAGGTCGTCCTCGCCACCGGCGTCCTCGCCGTAGGTGATGTCGAACGTCTCGAGCAGCTCGCGGTCCTCCTCCTCGGGGGACACGACCTGCACGACGTAGTTCATCTCGGTGCCGAGCAGCTCCAAGATCTCGTCGGACACCGACTGGGTCGCCGTGACCATCTCGCCCAGGTGGAAGAGCACCTGCACGAGCGACGCCGGGTTGGCGTTGATCTTGTCGGCGAAGTCGGTCAGCGAGGCACCGCGCGGCAGGCGGATCGACTCGCCCTGACCCTTGGGCAGGCGGACGCCACCGACCGAAGGCGCCTGCATGTTGTCCATGTACTCCTGGCGCTTCTGCCGCTTGGACTTGCGTCCACGACGCGCCGGACCACCCGGACGACCGAAGGCACCAGCGGTACCGCCGCGACCAGCGCCGCCGCCACCACCGGGACGACCGCGGAAACCGCCGCCACCACCGGCAGGGGCACCGCCGCCTGCGCCGCCGCCGCCACCGGGACGGAAGCCACCGCCACCGCCACCGCCGCCACCGGGACGGAAGCCGCCACCGGCGCCACCGCCACCACCGGGACGGAAGCCGCCACCGGCGCCACCGCCACCGCCGCCGCCTCCGCGGAAGCCGCCGCCACCGCCGCCGCCGCCCCCACCGGGACGACCGCCACCGCCGCCGCCACCACCGGGACGGCCACCGCCGCCACCGCCGGGACCAGGACGGTTACCGGCCGGACGGTTGCCCGGCATCATGCCGGGGTTCGGCCGCGGGGGCATGTTGCCCGGGTTGGGACGAGGACCGCCCTGACCGGGGCCACCGGGACGAGGACCGCCCTGGCCGGGGCCGGGACGACCGCCACCCTGCGCGGCAGCCGGACGCTGACCACCCTGACCGGGCGCACCGCTCGGACGGGGGTTCGCCGGACGAGGCTCGCCGGGCTTCCCGCCGCCTGCGGGGCGGTCGCCGCCCTGCTCGGGGCGCGGGCCGGGACGAGGTCCGGGACGCGGCGACGGAGCGTTGCCGCCACCGACGCCGAAGGGGTTGTTGCCCGGACGCGGGGCACGCGGGCCCGCAGGCTTGGGAGCCTGCGTGCGCGGCGGCACCACGGACTGGGGCTGTGCACCAGTGGACGCGGCCGGAGCCTGCGGCTGCTGGGGCTGTTGAGGCTGCTTCTCCGGAACCGGAGCCGGGCGCGGGCCCGGACGCGGACCGCTACCCGGCTTGGAGCCGGGAGCCGGGGCAGCCTTGGGCGCGGCCGGAGCCTGCGCGGCAGGAGCTGCCGGTGCGGCGGCCGGAGCCTCGGACTGCACGGGTGCCGGTGCGGGCGCCGCGGGAGCCGGAGCCTGCTCGGCAGGAGCTGCCTGAGCGGGCTTCGGGGCCGGCGGGCGCGGGGCGGCCGGACGAGGTCCGGGCATGCTCTTGGCCGCAGCGGGCTTGTTGTCGTCGGCCGCCTGCTTGGCGTCCGCCGGTGCGGCGGGCGCTGCGGCGGCAGCGGGTGCGGGTGCCTTCGGCTTCGGAGCGGACGGCCTGGGAGCCGGCTTCGAGGACTTGGCTTCGTAGGCGTCACGAAGCCGCCGGGCCACGGGGGCCTCGACGGTCGATGACGCGGACTTCACGTACTCGCCCTGTTCGGCGAGCTTGTTGAGAACTTCCTTGCTCGTAACACCAAGCTCTTTTGCGAGCTCGTGCACGCGGGCCTTGCCTGCCACTGCTCTCCTAAGTCGTGAGGCCGGCGGGCAAGTCCCATCGACCTCGTCTTAACGTCGCGCGTTCATGTCTTCAGCTTCACGGCTGACTCATGACGGGTCGACCTGCTTCCTTGATGCTTGTTGGCCGCGGGGCTGTCCCGAGGCCAAGTTCCCTTGCTGCTGCTCCACGTGCTCGCGCAGCGAAGCGACGTCGAGTGCTCCCTGGACCTTGAAGGCCCGCGAGAACGCCCGTCGCCGCTCGGCGTTGCGGAGACATTCGAGATCGAAATGCAACCAAGCACCTCGACCAGGAAGCCGCCGACGGACGTCCGGAACCACCGAACCGTCCACCGCGACCACACGCAGCAGCTCAGACGGCAACGTCCGGGTACGGCATCCAATGCACGTACGAACAGGGCCGATGTGCTGGGAAACCGATCCCGACGTTGAACCGTTGATAATTCTATCCCCTGGAGCTCATTCAGCCGAACCGGAGGTGACCGCACCGGCGGCCGGAGCCTCCGCGTCACTGCGGATGTCGATGCGCCAGCCCGTCAGACGAGCGGCCAGGCGGGCGTTCTGGCCCTCCTTGCCGATCGCCAGCGAGAGCTGGAAGTCCGGCACCACGACGCGCGCCGTCTTGGCACGCTCGTCGAGCACCCGCACGGACACAACCTTGGCCGGGGACAAGGCATTCCCGACGAACGTGGCCGGGTCGTCCGAGTGGTCGATGATGTCGATCTTCTCGCCACCGAGCTCGTGCATGACGTTGCGCACACGGGCACCCATCGGGCCGATGCAGGCGCCCTTGGCGTTCACTCCGGCAACCGTTGATTTCACGGCGATCTTCGAACGGTGACCTGCCTCACGTGCCACCGCGGGGATCTCCACGGTGCCGTCCGCGATTTCCGGGACCTCGAGGGCGAACAGCCGCCGCACGAGGTTCGGGTGGGTCCGCGAGAGAGCGATCTGCGGCCCACGGGCACCGCGCGACACGCTCACGACGTAGCACTTGATGCGCTCGCCGTGGTTGTACTGCTCGCCCGGCACCTGCTCGGCCGGCGGCAGCACACCCTCGGTGTCGCCGACCTGCACGACGACCATGCCGCGGGCGTTCGCACGGGCGTCGCGCTGGACGACACCCCCGATGATCTCGCCCTCCTTGGCGGCGAACTCACCGAACGTGCGCTCGTGCTCGGCGTCGCGCAGGCGCTGCAGGATGACCTGACGCGCCGTCGTGGCCGCGATGCGGCCGAAGCCTTCCGGAGTGTCGTCCCACTCCTCCCGGACCGCGCCGTCCGGCGCCAGGTCCTGCGCGATCACGCGCACGGCACCGGTCTTGCGGTCGATCTCCACCTTCGAATGCGTGGCATGCCCTTCGGTGTGCTTGTAGGCGGTCAGCAGTGCTGACTCGATCGCCTCCAGGACCGTCTCGAAGGGGATGTCCTTTTCACGTTCGATCGCCCTCAGGGCGGCGATGTCGACGTTCACCTCGGCTCCTCCTTCGGTGCTTTCCGAGTGAGCCGAGCCAGTTCCTCGACCGGCGGCTGCTTGAACTCGATCTCCATGACCGCGCGTTCGATGTGGCGGTACTCCACGCGTCGCAGCTCGTCCTTGTGCAGCAGCTCGACACCGGTCTCGTCGCACTCGCCGACCCGGCCGAACCACTCGGGCTGGTCGGGCTGCTTGATCTTCACGAGACGCAGGTGAGCGCGCTTCCAGTGGCGCGGGCGCGTCAGGGGACGGTCGACACCCGGCGAGGTGACCTCGAGGGTGTACGGCCCGTTGATGATGTGGTCGTGCTCGTCGAGTGCGGCGGAGACCACGCGGCTCGCCTCGGCGACCTCGTCGAGCCCGATTCCGTCCTCGCCGTCCACGACCACTTTGACCAGACGGCGGCGCCCAGCCTGATTCACGTCGAGCGCGTCGAGGTCGAAGCCGACGGCTTCGAGAGCTTCCCGCACAACGGGTGCTAGCTGCGCGGAAAGCTCTCCGCGCGGCGGGCTGGACACGTGGTGTCTCCTTCAGTTCGAACGCATGAAAACCCCGGCCGACGGTATTTCGGCGGCCGTGGACAACCAGACTATCTCGTTCGCCCGGCTCCCACCGCGCCGCACGGCTGCTGGCAACATGGGTCGTGTGATCTCCGAATCGGTCAGCCGCCGCCGGGTGCTGTTCGCGGTGGCCGCCGCGCCGCTCACCGTCGCGTGCACCGCAGAACCTTCACCGCCACCGCCGCCGGACCCGCTCTCGGCCCTCGCGGCGCAGGCCCGTGCGGACGCCAGGCTGGCCCAGTCGCTGACGACGGTGCCCGCGGCCGCGGAGATCGCGAAAGCCCGTGAGACGCACGCCTCACTGCTGCAGGCCGAGGTCGACCGCGAACGCCCGCCGCAGTCGTCCACCGTGCCGCCCGCTCCCACCGCGCCGCCCACGCCGCCGGACCCGCTGGCCGCGTTGCGCACCGCGCTCGACGAGGCCGTCCGCGAGGCCTCGGCCACCGTCGCCTCGCTGCCCGCCTACCGCGCCGGTCTCGTCGGCTCGGTGGCCGCCGGCTGCGCCTCGCTGCGGGAGGTGCTCGCATGAGCGTGGAATCCGTGCAGACCGCGCTCGGCACCGAGCACGCGGCGTTGTGGACCTACGGCATGGTGTCGGCGTTCCTGGACGAGCAGGCCGCCGCCGTCGCGGAGGGTTCGAACCTGCACCGCGCGCGCCGGGACACGACGGAGCGGTGGCTGCGTGATCACGGCGCGACCCCGAACCCACCCGCCGCGGCCTACCTGCCGCCCGCGCCGGTGTCGGACGGGCCTTCCGCGCTCGCCGCGCTCGTGGCGGTCGAGCAGGACACCTGTGCCGCGTGGCGGGGTGTGCTGGAGCGGACCGACGACTCCGGGCTGCGGACGTCGGCGCTGGAGGCGCTGACGACGGCGGCGGTGCGGGCGACGCGGTGGCGCAAGGCCGCGGGGTCGGCACCGGCATCGATCACGATGCCGGGTGTCGCCTCGGGCTAGGGCCTAGTTGCCGAACGACGACGCGAGCCTGATCGCGTCGTTGGAGACCCTCTTCATGTCCTTGTTGTGCGCGAGCGCGTCGGCACCCCTGGTCGGCGAGTCGGACTCGACGATCACGACCAGCTCGTCACGTTGCTCGGAGGCGTATCCGCCGTTGGCCAGCGTGGTCAGCGGCGGGACGCTGATGGCCTTGTCCAGCACCAGGTCCTTGACGTTGCCGGTGCCGTCCTTCTGGGTGAGCTCCCGCAGTTGCCGCGCCTCGTCCGCCGTCTTCATCTTCACGACGGACACGGACGAGTACACGGTGCGGCCGTCCGGCAACTTGGCCGTGTAGAAGGCACGCGTCAGCTGCAGGCACGGCGTGGTCTTGAAGAACGCCTGCGTCTGGCTCGTCGCGTGGGCCGCGCAGTCGCTGTCCTTCACCGGGTCCGGCAACTCCGGCACGGTGGTGAACTCGAACTCCCCCGCTGTCTTCTGCGGCTGTGAGACCGGCTGGTCGACCGGGTTCGACGGCTGCAGCACCCACCACACGAACCCTGACACCACCGCGACGCCGACGAGCGCCAGCGCCTTGCCCACCCACGACTTGCGCTGGGGCGGAGGCGGTGGCGGGGACAGCTGCCCCTGACGGTTGTCCATGATCGACTGCAGCTTCATGAGCTCGTCGGCCGGGTACAACGGCGCGGTGTCGGTAGGCCTCGGTGGGAAGCGAGGCAGGTTCTGGGTCACCTCTTCAGGTGACTGGCGTGGTTCCGACACAAGGACCCACGGTAACGGACGGCAGTCACGCGAGCGCTTCGAGCACCCGGTCAACGTCCTCGATCGTGTTGTACATGTGACACGCATACCGCGTCCGACCTGCACGAACCGAAGATACGACCCCCTGAACGGGTGGCCTGGCGACTGAGACGATCGCCGAGCCGTTGGGCGGCAGACCCAAACCGGCAAGGAGGCGATCCGTCAGGCTCACGCAGTGCGCGCGGACTGCTTCGAGGTCCAAAGAGGCCACCCACGGGAGCGCAACCGCCGCACCGACGTGTGAGAACCACGTCGGCGAGAGGTCGAACCGCCGTGCGTCCGAACGGAGCACGAGGTCGGTGCCGTAGTTCGCGCCGGTGCTGTACCAGTTGGCCGCCAACGGCTTGAGGGACGCCATCCGGTCCGGGCGCACCGCCATCCAGGCCGCGCCACGCGGTGCCATCAGCCACTTGTAGGCCACGCCGACGACGAAATCGGCCCACGCCAACGACAACGGCCGCCACCCTGCGGCCTGCGACACGTCGAGCAGCACGGGTTTACCAGAAGCGCGCAACGCTTCGAGGTCCGCGATCTGGCCGTCCGCCGACTGGACCACGCTCATGGCGACGAGGTCGGCTTCCTCCACTGTGGACACGATCTGGTGGCCGGCCGCGACGAACGGCAGCGTGACGCTGGTGAAGTCGCCGGGATCGACGAAGACCTTCGAACCGGCCGGCAGGGACTGCGCGACCAGTGACACGAACTGCGAAACCGTTGCGCCGCAGGCGACCGAGGCCGAGGGCACCCCGACCAGCCGCCCGAACGCCTCGCGTGAGGTCTCTACGACCTCGTTGAACGTGGACGACGTGTCCTGGCCGCGCCGCCACCGTTCGTGCGAGGCCGCCACCGCGTCGGCGACGTGCCGGGGCGGCACACCGATGGACGCCGTGTTCAGGTAACCGGGCTCGACGTCGAAGACCGCTCCGAAGGCCTCACGCATGCGCGAGCTGCTTGTCGCGCTTGCGGCGCGCGTAGACCTGCTTCTTCACCCGTGCGATCACGGTCCCATCCTGCCCGACGACGTCCGTCTCGAACCAGATCAAGGCCTTCTCGCCGTCCCTGGTCTGGTCCAGGACCTCGGCGACGTGCTCGTCGGTCAGCCGGAACTCGGCGTGCACGGTGCCGCGGCCGGGCGCGACGAACTCGATCTCACCGGCCTGGTCCCACACCACGTGCTGGCCCTTGAGCTGGTTGAACAGCAGCAACACCCAGAACGGGTCGGTCATCGCGAAGAGCGATCCGCCGAAGTGGGTGCCGAAGAAGTTGCGATTCCACGGACGCAGGCGCATCCGCACCCGTG
Source organism: Lentzea albidocapillata (assembly GCF_000719115.1). GTDB lineage: Bacteria > Actinomycetota > Actinomycetes > Mycobacteriales > Pseudonocardiaceae > Lentzea > Lentzea albidocapillata. The sequence continues at coordinate 107,238 of NZ_JOEA01000017.1, forward strand.
CGTACCGGTAGTCCGGCGAGATCTCCACGACGCGGATGCCGGCGAACAGGAACGGCGGCCACAGGTTCATCCCGAAGCGCAGGCGGCTTGCCTTCATACAAAACAGTGTTACACAACGTCCGCCAGACTGTCCGCAACTTCCTCCGGCGAGGGCGTGTGACGTATCTCCCGAGCTAGCTGACCAGCGGCTTCCCGGTAGGACGAGTCGCTGAACAGCCGTCGCACGCAGTCCGCGATCGGTCCGGCACTGAACGCGGCCGGCCGCAGCGCCGCACCGGCCGCGACGAGCGCGTCCGCGTTGCCGAACTGGTCCGCCCCCTGCGGCAGGACGACCTGGGGCACGCCGGCGACGAGCGCGCCCAGCATCGTGCCGCTGCCGCCGTGGTGAACGGCGACGTCCGCGTACCGGAGCACCTCCGCCTGCGGCAGCCACGGGTAGACCGTCACGTTCGGCGGCACGTGGTCGAGCGTGACGTGCGGCGCCGCCACGACCACTTGCACCTCGGGGATCTTGCCGAGCCCCACGACCGCCTCGGCGAGCAGTTCCCGCGTGCCGAACGCCGTGCCGAGCGTGAGGTAGACCAGCTTCCCGGCGGTACGCACCGGCACGTCACCGGGCGTCGAGAACGGCACCGCCCGCAACGGGATCCGCTCCTCCTCCAGGAAGTTCGCGTCCTGCAACGAGGGCGGGCAGATGTCGAGGTGCCGCCCGCCGGTGGGCCGCACGAGGCCGATCCCGGCGGGGAACATCCGCCCGAACCCGTGCCACAGCGCGGGAAACCCGCGGCGCCGGGCCTCCGAGACGACCTCGGGCACCGCCCACCCGCCGATCACGAGATCGGGCAGCAACCGCTCCAGCTCCTGCGCGATGTCCTCGGCGTAGATCTCGCCGAACACCAGACCCGGCCGGAACGGCCGCAGCCCGAGCTTCCCGAGCACCGGATGCATCTCCTCGCCGACGGCGAAGTGCACCTCGTGCCCGGCTTTGTGCATGGCCTGCGCCAACGGGATCAACGGGTACGTGTGACCGGCGGCGGCCATGCTGGCGAAGAGCACGCGCATGCCGTGACGATACTGAGTCCTCATGGGAACCAACCGCGAGAAGATGATCAACGGCGAGCCCTACCTGGCGGCGGACCCCGAACTGGACGCGGACCGGCGCCGCGCCTGGCGCGAGATGGCCCGGTTCAACGCGCACGACCCCGAGGACCTCGACGGGATGTACGGCATCCTCAAGGGGTTCGTGGCGGAGATCGGCGAGAACTCGACGTTCATGCAGCGACTGCAGATCGAGTACGGCTACAACACCCGCATCGGCGCGAACTGCTTCATGAACTACGACGGCATCATCCTCGACTGCGGCCCGGTGACCATCGGCGACAACGTGATGATGGGTCCGCGCGTGCAGCTGCTGACGGCGTTGCACCCCATCGAGGACCACGACGCGCGCATCGAGGGCTGGGAGACGACCGCACCGATCGTCATCGGGGACAAGGTGTGGTTCGGTGGCGGCGTGATCGTGTGCCCTGGCGTCACCATCGGCAACAACACGGTGGTCGGCGCGGGCAGTGTCGTGACGCGCGATCTGCCTGCTCACGTGCTTGCGGTCGGCAACCCCGCACGGGTGGTTCGTAAGATCTGAGGTCATGCGCAGCGAGGAGATCGAGATCCGCACCGGCTCCGACGAGGTCGTGTACGACCTCACGCGGGAGTGCCAGCGGTTTCTCGACAGTGAGACCGGCGACGGCCTGCTGCACGTGTGGGTGCCCCACGCGACGGCCGGTGTCGCCATCATCGAGACGGGCGCGGGCAGCGACGACGACCTGCTGACCGCGCTGGAGCGCATCCTGCCCCGCGACGTGAAGTGGCAGCACCGGCACGGCACTCCTGGCCACGGCCGTGACCACGTGATGCCCGCACTGGTGCCGCCCTACGCGACGATCCCCGTTCTAGGCGGGGTGCTGACGCTCGGCACTTGGCAGTCCATCTGCCTGGTCGACACCAACGTCGACAATCCCGTCCGCACGGTCCGCCTGAGCTTCCTTGCCGGCTAGCAGCAGGACGAGGCCGACGAGCGCGATCCCGCCGAACACCCACCACTCGGTGCTGATGGAGCCGTCGTACATGAGGCTGCGCAGTCCTTCCGTCGAGAACCGGAACGGCGTCCACGACCACAGAACCGCCTTGTAGACCGGGTTGAGCAGCTCGGGCACCTGGCCCGCGACCGCCGGTGCCATCAGGTAGAGGATGCCGAGGACGCCCATCGCGCGGATGCCGAGGTGCTTGAACAGCCCGGCCTGCAGGAGCGCGAACGACACGGCGACGGCGAGCATGAACGTGAGCGCCTGCGCGGTGAACGTGACGCCCCACCAGGCCAGCAGGCCCACGGTCGAGCCGGTGACGAGGACGGCGGCGGTCACCGCCGACAGCCACCTCAGCCTCCTGCCCTTCAGCACCACGAACAGCAGTCCGGCGATCATCCCGCCGACCCACAGCAGCGCGGACGCGGCGAGCGGCGCGGTGCGTTCGGCGGCGGTGGGGGTGGTGGCCTCGACCTTGACCGGCAGTCCGGCACCCTGCGCGATGCCGGTCAGCACCTGCTGGGCGACCTGCGTGCCGGACGGGTTGACCGCCGGGTTCAGCCGGATCGTCGCCTGGCCGGGCGCGACCTCCAGCACCCCGTAAACCTCCTTGTCCCGCAGGAGGTTCCGGGCCTCGTCCGCGGACACGACCCTGACGTCGATCTCGGCGGAGCCGGCTCTCGCGACGCGTTCCGCGATCGGCGGAGGCGCCACCACGGCGAGCGGAACGTCGTGCGGGTGCACGGTCGCCTGCACGCCGAACGTCAGCAATCCCAGCAGGAACGCAACCACAGCACCTGCGACGGCGGTGACCAGCACGGTGCGCATAATCGGACCCCTTAGTTCATCAAGCGTTGAATTTAACGGGAACGCTACGCCCCGTCCGTCACGGAAGTCAACGCGTGATGAATTGAATCGCTGTCAGACCCACCAGGTACCGTTTGCCCGTGACTTACCCAGGTGGCGGCGGACAGGGCGGCTGGAACGACCAGCAGGGCTGGGGCCAGCAGCAGGGTGACCCCCAGAGCGGTGGCTACCAGACCGGCGGGTACCCGCAGACCGGCGGTTTCCCGGACCAGGGCCAGTTCCCGCAGCAGGGCTACGGCGGGTACGGCGGCCTCGGCGTGTACGGCGGCTTCGACAACGAGCCGCCGAAGAAGAGCAAGAAGACCCTCTGGCTGGTGCTCGGCACCGTGGTCCTGGTGCTGCTCGTCGGCGGCGGCCTCACCTGGTTCCTGCTCTCGCGCTCGGACAACACGGCGACGAACGACCCGTCCCCGCCGCCCAGCACCTCCGCCCAGCCGACCGACGCCGCCTGCCCGAAGAACGAGGGCCAGCAGTGCGTCGAGACGGCGCTCGGCTTCAACTACGTGGTCCCGAAGAACTGGGACATCATCGCCGACGTCAAGATCCCGGTGGAGGCCATCGCGGGCATCTCGCTGTCCGGCATCACCACCTACGGCGACTACACCTGCGAGGGCAAGCCGTTCACCAAGGGCACCAACGGCGGCACGCTGCTCCCGAAGAGCGACATCAACACCGCGGCCACCGACTTCACCAAGGCCCTCGCCGCGCAGTACTACTCGTCGGGCGGCGACCCGAAGGTCACCACGACGCAGCCGAAGCCGGTGAAGATCCAGCACACCCAGAAGAACGGCCAGAAGGTCACCATCGACGGCGTGCAGGTGGACGCCACCGTCACGCAGACCGGCAACAAGTGCCTGGCGAGCAAGGGCATGCTCAAGGTCCTGGTGCTCAACGGCAGCAGCAAGCTGCACGTGTTCGCCGTCAACGGCGACCTGGAGGGAGGCGGTGGCGGCGCCACCCCGCCGCTGACCAAGGAGTCCGACCTGCAGAAGATGGTCGAGTCCCTGGTGCCGACCTCGTAGCACCTACCGCGCGCCACCGTCCGATGTGGACGGCGGCGGGCAACGAGTCCACTCCCCCGCGGACAGGCCGACCCCTCCCCGCTGAAACGCCGAACGCCGGGCCGCGCGCCCACTTCCAGCGCGCCACCCGGCGTTCAGTTCCTAGTTCTAGCTCGCGACGACCCGCACCAGGTGCTCGACGGCCTCGGCGACCGGCACCTCGACGCGCTCGCCGGAGCGGCGGTCCTTGACCTCGACCGTGCCGTCCTTCAGACCGCGGCCGATCACCAGGATCGTCGGGATGCCCACGAGTTCGGCGTCCGCGAACTTCACGCCGGGGCTCGCCTTGCGGTCGTCCAGCAGGACCTTGAGACCCTTGGCGCTGAGCTGCTTCGCGAAGTCCTCGCCGGCGCCCATGAGCGTCTCGTCCTTGCCGGCGACCACGACGTGGACGTCGGCGGGCGCGACGTTGCGGGGCCAGATCAGGCCTCGGTCGTCGTACGACTGCTCCGCGATGGCCGCGACGAGACGCGAGACGCCGACGCCGTACGAGCCCATGGTGATGCGGACGGGCTTGGAGTCCGGGCCGAGGGCGTCGAGCGAGAACGCGTCCGCGTACTTGCGGCCGAGCTGGAAGATGTGGCCGATCTCGATGCCGCGCGCGGCGACCAGCACGCCCTTGCCGTCCGGGGAGGCGTCACCCTCGCGGACCTCGGCGACGTCGATGACGCCGTCGGGGGTGAAGTCGCGGCCCGCCACGAGGTCGACGACGTGGTGGTCGGCCTTGTCTGCGCCGGTGACCCACGCGGTGCCCTTGACGATGCGGGGGTCGGCGAGGAAGCGGATGCCGTTGGCCTGGATCGCTCCCGGGCCGATGTAACCCTTGACCAGGAACGAGTTCTTGGCGAAGTCGGCCGCTTCCAGCATCGCGACCTCAGCCGGTTCGAGCGCTGCCTCGAGGCGCTTGAAGTCGACCTCGCGGTCACCGGGGACGGCCACCGCGAGCAGCTCCCAGTCCTTGCCGGGCTGCTTGACCTTCACCAGGACGTTCTTCAGCGTGTCGGCCGCGGTGAACTTGCGGTCGGTGTTGGCGTTGAGGAAGTCCACGAGCGTCTCGATGGTGGGCGTGTTCGGCGTGTGGTGCACCTGCGCGGCGGGCTTGTCGTCGATCGACTGCTCCGCGGGCACGGGCGTGGCGACGGCCTCGACGTTCGCCGCGTAACCAGACTCGGTGCTGCGCACGAACGTGTCCTCGCCCGTCTCGGCGACGGCGAGGAACTCCTCGGACGCCGAGCCGCCCATCGCGCCGGACGTGGCGGAGACGATCACGTACTCCAGGCCGAGCCGGTCGAAGATGCGGATGTAGGCGTCGCGGTGGTTCTGGTACGACTGGCTCAGGCCCTCGTCGGTGAGGTCGAACGAGTACGAGTCCTTCATCAGGAACTCGCGGCCGCGCAGGATGCCCGCACGGGGACGCGCCTCGTCGCGGTACTTGGTCTGGATCTGGTACAGCGTGACCGGGTAGTCCTTGTAGGAGCTGTACTCACCCTTCACGGTGAGCGTGAACATCTCCTCGTGCGTGGGGCCGAGGAGGTAGTCGGCGCCCTTGCGGTCCTTGAGGCGGAACAGGTTGGGGCCGTACTCCTCCCACCGGTTCGTCGCCTCGTAGGGCTCCTTGGGCAGCAGCGCGGGGAACTGGATCTCCTGCGCGCCGAAGGCGTCCATCTCCTCGCGGACGACGGCCTCGACGTTGCGCAGGACCTTGAGGCCCAGCGGCAGCCAGGTGTACCCGCCCGGAGCGACGCGGCGGACGTAGCCGGCGCGCACCAGCAGCTTGTGGCTGGGCACTTCGGCGTCCGCCGGATCCTCGCGAAGGGTGCGCAGGAACAGCGACGACATCCTGGTGATCACGGTGGGTACTCCTCGTTCACGGGCAGTTGTAGCAGCGTACTGGTTGGATGTTTCCCGAAATCGCGCGCGGTGCTCCGGTGTGGCTCTGACCTGCGGCGACCGGAATTGTCAGACCCCCTGAGTAGCGTCCGTTCCATGCCGCTGACCATTGACATGATCACGATCGACACGGGCGACGCACGCAAGCTCGCGGAGTTCTGGACGGCCGCCCTGGGCACAAAGATCCAGAACGACTGGGGTGAGTTCATCGTGCTCGCGCCGAACACCGAGTCCGGTCCGGCGCTCGGCATCCAGCAGGTGCCGGACGCGACGCCGGGCAAGAACAGAGTCCACTTCGACTCGCACGTGCCGGATCGCTTGGCAGAGGTGGCCCGCCTGGTCGAGCTCGGCGCCACGGAGGTCGGGGTGCACAACGTCCCCGGTCTCGTGTGGTCGGTGCTCGCCGACCCGGACGGCAACCAGTTCTGCGTCGGCCAGGCGGGCGAGGAGCTCTAGAACTCTTCCAGCCGCCCGTAGTCGATCCAGGTCCGCACCACCTCGAACCCGGCGCGCTCGTACACGCCGAGCGCACGGGTCGAGTTGGCCGAGTCCACGGAGAGTCCCGCGCGGTGGTAGCCCTTCGCCCTGCCCTGAGCCAGCGTCCAGCTCAGCAGGGCGGAGGCCACGCCATGCCCGCGGTGCTCCTCCAGGGTGCCGACATCACCGATCCACAGCTCGCGGACACCGGTCATCTCCTCGACGACCGGGTAGTGCCTCGCGAGCACGAACCCGGCCACCGCGTCGTCCGAGAGTGCCAGGAAGGAGGATTCCGGAACGAACCGCTTGCTGTCGGTGAACGACGCCGCCCATTCCTCGGGGCTGCGCTCGACCGACCCCCAGTGCTGCGCGAACGCCGCGTTGCAGACCAGGCGGACCTCTTCGTCACGGACCGCGGAGAACGGCACGATCTCGTAGCCGGGCGGGATCGGGACCTGGGCGAGTGTCTCGCCCAGTGCCACCTCCAGCTCGTAGAAGTGGCGGTCCGCGCCGAACCCGAGTTTCTCGGCCAGCGCGATGTGCCCTTCGGACCGGCTCTCGACCATGGTGCACACGGCGAGCGGCAGGTCCGCGTGCCGTGCGACGTGGAGGTCGCGTGCGAGTTCGGCGAGGCGGGGCAGGAGCTGCAGCCCGATGCCCGCACGCCGGTACTCGGGGTGCACCATCCCGTCGAGCCGGACGCGATGTGTGCCCACGGGGTTGTCGCGCAACACGACCAGCCCGTAAGCCGCGAGCCGTCCGTCCGCGAACACGGCCAGCGACCCACCCGGCAGGTCGGCCTCGCCGAACGACTGGGCGAAGTCCTCTTCGGACAACAGTTCGCCGGTGTCGTCGACCGCCTCGGCCGCGTTGCAGAGCGCGGCCACCGCCGGGATGTCCGCTGTCGTGAGCGGGCGCCACACGAGTTCCACGCCGACCGACGCTACGGAAGGGAGATAGCCCCAACAACCGAATAACGCCTTGCCCGAGACGTGCCACCAGAGCCATCCTGCGAGCGATGACAACTCCAGAGATCGCACCGCTGCATGAGGACCTGACGTTCCACGGACCCCTGTCCGAGGAACGAGCCGCCCGCCTTATCCGCTCGCTTATGCCACTGGACGACGCCCACGTGCTCGACCTCGGCTGCGGCTGGGCGGAGTTCCTCCTGCGCACCCTGGAAGCCGCCCCCACGGCCACCGGCACCGGGGTGGACAGGAGCGCGACGGACATCGCGCGTGCCCAAGCCAACGCCGACACCCGAGGCCTGAGCGAACGCGTCAGCCTCCAGGTGGCCGATGTCGCCGAGTGGCACCCGGCCAGGGCGGCCGACGTGGTCATCGTCAACGGCGCCAGCCAGGTGTGGGGCGGAGACCCGTTGCAGCACACGGCGAACGCACTCACCGAAGCCAGGAAGCTGCTCGCTCCCCGCGGCCGGCTCCTGCTCGGCGAGGGCTTCTGGGAACGCGAACCCACCGAGGCCCAACTGGCCGCGATGCCGGTTCCGCGAGACCAGTACAGCTCGCTGGCCGACCTCGTGGACCTGGCCCACAGCCACGGCTACCGCATGCTCGCCGTCGAACAGGCGAGCCTCGACGAGTGGGACGTGTTCCAGAACGGCCACGGCCTCGCCTGGGAACGCTGGCTGCGCGACAACCCGGACTCCGAGCACGTCGCGGAGATCAGGGCCAAGGCCGACAACGCCCGCAACTACCGCCTGCGCGGATGGCGCGACACGATGGGCTTGGCCTACCTGACGTTGCAGGCGCCCTAGGGACCGCGGTCAGGGCGACGCGGGCGTTGCACGACACAACAGCTTCGGCTGGTGCGCCAGAATTCCCGGCTCACAGACCTTTCGGTGACCCGCCGATGTGGCACCCCAACACACCACGCCCACGACCGCGCCGTACTCAGGACGCAGCCGGGTGGCGAGCGAGCGACGCAGACGGCCGAGTCCTTCCCTGCCGCTCCGACGACCACGCAGGTCCAGCGGTTTTCCGCCGCTGCCCTACCCTTTGACCCGTGCTGGTGCTGCTTCCCCCGTCGGAGACCAAGGCGATCGGCGGCGAGGGCGCGCCGCTCGACCTCGACGCGCTGTCGTTCCCCGAGCTCAACCCCGTGCGCGACAAGCTGGTGTCCGCGCTGGCCGATCTCGCGAAGGACGTCCCGGCAAGTCTCAAGGCGCTCGACATCTCCGAACGCCAGGTAGACGAGGTGCACCGCAACGCGTCGCTGCGCACGTCCGAGACCACACCCGCGCTGCTGCGCTACACCGGCGTGCTCTACGACAACCTCGACTTCCCGTCGCTCAGGAAGGCCGAGAAAGAACGCGCCTACGAGCGGCTCGCGGTCGCTTCGGCGCTGTTCGGGGCGGTCCGCGGCGGCGACCCGGTGCCGGCGTACCGGTTGTCCGGCGGCAGCACGCTCCCGTCCCACGGCAGCCTGCGCACGGTATGGAAGTCCGTGCTGGAGCCGGTGTTCGAGGAGGCCGACGAGTTCGTCGTCGACCTGCGTTCCGGCGCGTACTCGAGCCTCGCGCGGATCCCGCACGCCGTCGTCGTCCGGGTGGTCACGAACGAGGGCAAGATCGTCAGCCACTTCAACAAGGCGCACAAGGGTCTGCTCGCGCGGGCCATCGCGAAGTCCAGCGCGGAGCCCGCGGACCTGAAAGGCCTGGTCAAGCTCGCGCGGAAGGCCGGGCTCACGATGGTGCCGACCAGTCCGAAGACCGCGGACCTGATCACCGGTTAATTCGGTTGCGCGCACCGAACGCGCGCGGCAAGCTTCTCCCTGAAGCGTGACAACGGAGCTGGATCGAGGAGGTGCGAAATGTCAGAGCCTGTCTTTGGGCGTGGCACCGCACTCGCGACCCGTCCAGCCGTCCCTCGCGCCTGATCAGCACCGTTTGATCGCAGAGCGCCAGTGGGGCGGTCACCTTCATCACCCGGGAGACCCCACCGTGCGCGAGCACGATCTTTTCGAACGCTACGAATCTGCTTTCGATGGCGCCGACGACACCATGCGGCGCAAGGGAAAGCGCACCAACCGCAAGGCCGACGACGCGGAACCCACGCGTCGCGGCCGAATGACCGAAGAAGAGAAGCTGCGCGTCGCACGAGTGCGCGAGGACCAGCTCAGTTCGGCGGACACCCCCGAGGACGGCGACCGCTGGTCCACGTGGGGCGATGCCGATCAGGGTCCGAAACCGCACCCGGACTGGCTCATCACCGAACTGGCCGCGGTCGACCGCGAGCTGGGCATCGTGAAGACCGGCAAGGAGGCGGACGTCTTCCTGCTGGAACGCGCGATGGGCGACAGGTCGTGCCTGCTCGCCGCCAAGCGCTACCGCAGCAACGACCACCGGATGTTCCACCGCGACGCGGGGTACCTCGAGGGTCGTCGCATGAAGAAGTCCCGTGAGACGCGGGCGATCGCGAACCGCACCGCGTTCGGGCGCAACCTGATCGCGGAACAGTGGACGGTCGCGGAGTTCGCCGCGCTCTCCAAGCTGTGGCAGATCGGCGCTCCGGTGCCGTATCCGGTGCAGCGCAGCGGCACCGAGCTGCTGCTGGAGTTCATCGGGGACGCCGAGGGCAACGCGGCACCGCGGCTCGCGCAGACCCGTCCCGACGAGGACGAGCTGCTCGACCTGTGGCGCCAGCTGGTCGCGACGCTGATGACGCTCGCCGAGGCGGGCATCACGCACGGCGACCTCTCGGCGTACAACCTGATGGTGCACGACGGCAGGCTGGTCGTGATCGACCTGCCGCAGGTGGTCGACCTCGTCGCGAACCCCCGCGGTATCGAGTTCCTCGACCGCGACGTCCGCAACATCTGCGGCTGGTTCGCCTCGCGCGGCCTGCCGCCGGAGATCGGCGACCCGTCCGCGCTGGTGGCGACGCTGCTGGAGGTGGCGGGCATGGGGTGACCCATCGTCGCGCGCCCGGTGGTGTCCAACGACACTGCCGGGCGCGCGAGGCGTCGCCATTGATCAGCTAGACTGTGCTGTACACCGATGAAGGCTTGACGGCCGTTGACCGGTGTTTCCACCCACTCATCAGCGGCGTGACCATCACGCCGGGCCCGTCCTTGTGATCGGCACCGCGGTAGCTCGCGGGGCAGCCTCGAGACGTGCCATGTCCCGGAGGTTTGTTTTGCCATCAATGTCCGAAGGTCGTTCCGAGCATGGGCAAAGCCGCAGGTCACCGCGGCGCCGCTCGGGTCGCCAGGGCAATTCCTCGCGTCCGCAGCAGCGGGTCGAGGAACCGATCGTCGCCGAGCCGTTCGAGAGCACGCTGCCGGAAGGCCCGTTGCCCTCGTTCGCTGAACTCGGCCTTGCCGACGCGCTCATCAAGTCGCTCGTCGCCAACGAAATCACCGAGCCGTTCCCGATCCAGGCGGCCACCCTTCCCGACGCCATGGCCGGCCGCGACATCCTCGGCCGAGGCCAGACCGGCTCCGGCAAGACGCTGGCGTTCGGCCTCGCGATGCTGACCCGCCTCGCGAGCGGCCGTTCCCTGCCGAACAAGCCGCGCGGCCTGATCCTCGTCCCGACCCGCGAGCTCGCGATGCAGGTGGAGACGGCGCTCACGCCGCACGCCCGCTCGCTGGGCCTGTGGTGCCGCGTCATCGTCGGCGGCACGTCGTTCCCGCGCCAGATCGAACACCTGCGCCGCGGCGTCGACCTGCTGATCGCGACGCCGGGCCGCCTGTCCGACCACGTCCGCCAGGGCACGTGCGACCTCGGCTTCGTCGAGATCACCGCGCTGGACGAGGCCGACCAGATGGCCGACATGGGCTTCATGCCCCAGGTCCGGGCGATCCTCGACCTGACCCCGCAGGACGGCCAGCGGCTGCTGTTCTCCGCGACGCTCGACGGCGACGTGGACAAGCTGGTCCGCCAGTACCTGCACTCCCCGGTGACGCACTCGGTGGCCCCGGCCACCGCGAGCGTCACGACGATGGAGCACCACCTGCTGCTCGTGTCCGCAGAGGACAAGCAGAACGTGGTGAACGAGGTGGCCGCGCGCGAGGGCCGCACGATCATGTTCGTGCGCACCAAGCACCACGTGGACCGCCTGGCCAAGAAGCTGCGTTCGATGGGCGTCAACGCCGGAGCGCTGCACGGCGGCAAGGCGCAGAGCGCGCGCACCCGCGTGCTCGGCGAGTTCCGCGAGGGCACCATGCCGGTCCTGGTCGCCACCGACGTCGCCGCTCGCGGCATCCACGTCGACGACGTGTCACTGGTCGTGCACGTCGACCCGCCGGCCGACCCGAAGGACTACCTGCACCGCGCCGGCCGCACGGCCCGCGCCGGTCAGTCCGGCACGGTCGTCACGCTGGTCACGCACGACCAGCGCCGCGCAGTCCAGGGCATGGCCGCACGTGCGGGCATCCGTCCGGAGAGCACGAAGGTGCGCCCCGGCGACGACGACCTGGCCCGCATCACCGGCGCACGCACGCCGTCCGGCGAGCCGATCATCGAACGCGAGAAGCCGGCCCGCCGCAGCGGTGGCTCCGGCCGACGCTTCGGCGCTCCGGCCGCTGGTGGCGCCGCCCGCGGTGGCTCCGGCCGCCGCACCGAGGGCGGCGAGTTCCGCAGTGGACCGCGCCGTTCGGAGCGGACCGAGGGTGGTCGCGCGTTCGGGCGGACCGAGCGCGGCGCGGGTCGTCCGCGCCGGGCAGCGCCGCAGCACTGAGCTTGATCTGATCAACGGTTGAGGCCGCTTCCCTTTGGGAGGCGGCCTTTGCCGTGCGCGGGGGCGAGTCGCCTGCGGAGAGGTGAGCGGTGCCTGACTTGATGAGGGTCGACGGCGCTTCTCGCGTTGGCGAGGCGACCTTTGCCGTGTGCGAGGGCGAGTCGCCCGCAGACTGGTGAACGACGACAGCTGTCTCGATCTACGACGCAGGTCGCCTCCCGCGTTGGGACGGCTTCAACCATCCACGAGACCGAAGTCGGCCGCGGACAAGCGATCGGCGACAGCTGTCTCGATCTACGACGCAGCTCGTCTCCCGCGTTGCGGCGGCTTCAGCCATCCACGAGACCGAAATCGACCGCAGACAAGCGATCGGCAACAGCTGCCTCGATCTACAACGAAGATCGCCTCCCACCTTGGAGGGCTTCGCGCCGTTCACGAGGCCGAAGTCGGCCGCAGGCAGGCAAACGACGCCTCCACGGCGGCGGCTGTCCTGACCGACAGCGAACGCCGCTTCCCGCCTCGGCGAGGCGGCCGTCGCCATGTACGACGGCGAGTTGTCCACAGATCGGTGAGCGGTGGGTTGACACGCGCGAATTGTCGCTAGGTTGAGTGGAGGTTGGTGGTCAGCCCCCTGGGTGGGCGGGGCCTCGGCGGCGGTTGGTTTTGCTGGTGGCACGTAAAGTGCCCCATGGGGCGGAACTGGTACCTGCTGTGGAGCGGTAGCGCCATCTCGGCGCTGGGGGACGGCATCTTCCTGGCGGCACTTCCGTTGCTCGCCACTACCATCACCCAGGATCCGAAGCTGATCGCCGGCGTCAGCTTCTTCGGCGCGCTGCCCTGGCTGCTGGCCGCGCTTCCGGCCGGCGCGGCGGCTGACCGGTACGACGGCAGGCGCCTTCTCCTGGCGGCGTTGTGGGTTCAGTGCGCGCTCATGGCCTTGCTTGCCATGTTTCACAGCGCGCACATCGCGTTTCTGTACGGCATGGCCTTTCTGATCGGTACGGCCGAGAACGTGCCACGGGCCGTGGGGCAGCCGCTCATCAAGGCCACTGTGGAGAACCATCTGCTGGAGCGCGCGAACGGCAGGCTGTTCGCGTCGCAGGCTGTGGCGCTGCAGTTCGTTGGGCCGCCGCTGGGTGGGCTGCTGTTCGTGATCGCTGTGCCTGCACCGTTCTGGGTCAACGCGCTGACGTTCGCCGTCGCGGCGTTGCTGGTCAGCAGGATGCGTACGGAACGCAAAGTGCCTACGGCCAGGCCTAAAGCCAGGGAAGGCTTGCGGTGGCTGATGGAGCACAAAGCGTTGAGGACCATCACGGTCGTGTCGGCTACTACGAACCTGTGCATCGCGATGACCATGGCGACGCTGGTGTTGTTCGCCCAGCAACGGCTCGGGCTGAGCGGCGCGGGGTTCGGCGCTTTTCTGGCCACGCTTGCGTGTGGTGGTGTCGCGGGTGGGCTGCTCGCCGAACGGTTGCTCGCTAGGTACCGGAACACGGTCACCGCGACTGTGGTGCTGATTCCGTTGATGTGGCTGGGAATCGTCACGGTCGCCCACGACCTCGTCACGGTCGCGGCGTTCGCGGTGGTGAGTTCGTTCTGCACTGCGGTGTGGGGTGTGGCGACGTCGAGCTTCAGGCAGCGTGTGGTGCCGACGGAACTGCTCGGCCGCGTCAGCAGCGCGCAGACGCTGATCACCTGGGGTGTTCAGCCGGTCGGCGCGCTGCTGGGCGGGCTGACAGCGGACTACTTCGGACTGCTGGCGCCCTGGTACGTCGCAGTGACGCTGCGCACCGCGGTGGGACTCCTCAGCCTGAAGTCACTGCGCACGCACGTGCGGGTGTCGAGCGAAGAGAAGGCTACTTCTTGGCCGCGGCCTTGAACGTCCACTGGGCGGCGGAGCCGGAACAGGACGCCGCGGTCACCTTGCCGGACGCGTCCCGGTAGCACTTGGTGTTGTACTGCATGTCCGAGATCGTCTTGTTCGGGTTGATCGACCACTGCTGGGCCGGGCCGCCGTCGCACTTCCTCAGCAGCACCTTGCCCGAGGACAGCGTGGTGCACTGCTGCGGCGAGCCCTGCTCCATGAACGCGCCGTGGAACTTGAACCGCTGCTTCTCGGAACCGTTGCAGGTCGCCGTGGTCAGCTGGGCCCCCGACGCGCCGCCCTGCAGGCACTTGCCGGTCGAGACGTTCTTGTACTCGCCGTTGGTGGTCTTGGGCTTCGCGCCGCCGTAACACTCGCCGGTCGCGGTGTCGAAGATCGGCGTCGGGTCCACCTGCAGGTTCGACGGCGGGTTGATGATGGTCTCCTCCATCACCGGCTTGCCGTCGTCGTGGTAGTTCGTCAGCGCGTCCTCACAGTCGATCGCGTTCATGGCGTTGCCGCCCTTGCCGCCGACCCACGCGTCGAAGTGCCACAGCTTCGGCCCGCCGTTGGGGCCGTTGCCGTTCCAGTCCTGCTCGCAGGAGGAACAGGAGTCCTCCATGATGAAGTACTTCTTGACCCGCGGAAAATAGATCTTCGTGCCCGGCTTGGCCTCTTTGCTGGACGTCGCGAACGTGATCGGGTCCGACCACGTGCCCTTTCCGCCGGCCGTGTCGTGGATCTGCGGATAGGCGATGCCACCACCGGGCGGCGTGTTGTCGTACCAGCCGTAGAAGGTCCAGAAGACCTGTTGGGATGCTGCGTTCGCCGGTGTCGAAACGACCAAACCGGACATTGCAAGCACAATGCCTGCCGCCAAAGACAGGACGCGTTTCATGCGGGCCTCCGCAAACCGGTGGACTCAGGCGGCGTGAATGCAGAGTCCACCGGTAGCGCGGCTTTTGTAAAGAAACTTATCTAACTATTTGCGGAAGCAAGGCCCGCGACCGGACCCACCACGATGATCGCCGGCGGACGAACCTCCCAGGCCTTCACGTCCACACCCAGTGTGTCCAAAGTGGACCGGTAGACGCGCTGAGCCGCGGTGCTGCCTTCCTGGATCACGGCGACCGGCGTCGAGCCGGGACGGCCTTCCATCAACGCCGAAGCGAACGCACCGGCCCGTTCGACCGCCATCATCAGCACGACGGTGCCACGAAGGCGTGCGATCGCGGACCAGTCAACGAGAGAGCGCGGGTCGTCCGGCGCGACGTGACCGGAGACGACGACGACCTCGTGCGCCACTCCTCGGTGCGTTACCGGCACACCGGCCAATGCGGGCACACCGAACGCCGACGTCACGCCCGGTACGACGGTCACCGGGATTCCGGCCTCCGCGCAGGCCAGCAGTTCCTCGAAACCGCGCCCGAAGACGTACGGGTCGCCGCCCTTGAGCCGGACGACGAACTTGCCCTCCTTGGCGCGGTCGATCAGCGTCTGGTTGATGAACTCCTGCGTCGCCGCACGGCCGTAGGGGATCTTCGCCGCGTCCACGACCTCGACGTGCGCGGGCAGTTCCTCCAGGAGCTCACGCGGGGCGAGACGGTCCGCGACGACCACGTCCGCGTGAGCGAGCAAACGCTTGCCCTGCACGGTGATCAGTTCGGGGTCACCGGGACCGCCACCGACCAGGGCCACACCCACGGGCGGCGCGGCCTGGTCCGCGATGCGGCCGTCGCGCAACGCCGCCACAAGTCCGTCCCGCACCGAGGCCGACCGGCGGTGCTCGCCACCCGCCAGCACACCGATCAACATGCCGTCGTGCGTGCCTGTGGCCGGAGTGACGGCCGTGCCCTCGACGGCGATGTCCGCGCGCACGCAGAACACACGCTGCGAGAGCGCTTCTTCACCGATCTGCGTGTTCACCTCGACGTTGGACGTGCACGCCACCACGTACCACGCGCCCTCGACGTCACCGGCCTCGAAACGCCTCTCGTGCCACGTCAGCTCTCCCGCGTCGACCATGCCCTGCACGGCGGGGGTGACGGACGGCGACACGAGCTCGACGACGGCGCCGGACGCGATCAGGCGAGGTAGACGGCGCTGCGCGACCGTGCCTCCGCCGACCACGAGGACGCGCCGGCCCCGGAGGTCGAGGCCGGCCAGGTAGTGCTGTTCAAAGGGCATGCGTAGAAGCATCCACACCGGACACGCCGTGTCCAGCCGAAGGGAACATGGTCACACGGACAACAGCTCGAAAGAGGTGGCCAGCACCCCTCCGAAGCGCTGCCCCACCGCTTCTGCCATCGAACGGAGGAACGGCTCCGGGTCGGCCATGTCGCCGCTCAACGCCTCCAGGTACGCCTTGTGCGCACGCAGAGAGGCCACCGAGGCGTCGAACGAGTCGGTGATGTCCACGGCGTGCGTCGACAACGGCGAGGACGCCGCCGCCACGTACTTCACGCCTTCCCACTTCTCCAGTCCGAGCTCCGGGAAGATCCACCGGTTGCCCGCGTCCCTGACCGCGTCGACGGCGGCGCGTCCGACGGCGATGTGGTCCGCCATGTTCAGGCCGCCGCCGGGCCAGGTCTCGCGGTAGTTGCCGGTGATCACGAACTCCGGCCGGTGGCGGCGGATGGCGGCCGTGATGTCGCGCCGCAACGGGATGCCGTACTCGATGGTGCCGTCCGGGTGGTCCAGGAACTCGACCTCGGTCACGCCGACGGCCGCACAGGACGCGATCTGCTCCTCGACCCGCAACGGCGCGCAGGCAGCCGGTTCCATCGAGTCGATGCCGTTCTCACCACGGCACGCGAGCAGGTATTTGATGTTCTTGCCTTGGGCGGTCCAACGCGCGATGGCGCCCGCACCGCCGTACTCCATGTCATCAGGGTGAGCGACGACGACCAGCGCGCTCGACCAGTCTTCCGGCACAGCTTCCAGATCAGCCATGCATGCAGGGTGCGCGCCGGAGCACACACCCTGCAACACGACGGCTTAGAGCTGAGCGGTGATCACCGAGTGGTACGAGGCGATGCGGCCGTACACGCCGGGGTAGCCGGCGGCGGCACAGCCGCGGCCCCACGAGGTGTCACCGATGAGCTTGCCACCGAACACCAGCGGGCCACCGGAGTCACCCTGGCAGGTGTCGGTGCCACCCTGCGGGAAGCCCGCGCACACCATGGAGGTGTTGCTGTACTGCGAGTACGCGGACTTGCAGGTCGCGTCCGAGGTCAGCGGCACGTTGGCCTTGAGCAGGTAGCGCGAGGCGGAACCACCGGAGGAGGTGGTGCCCCAGCCGAGGATCAGCGCCGAGTTGCCCGCCGCGTAGAGCGCGGTGTCCTGCGGCGTAGCCAGCGGCAGCGTGGCCGAGTTGAGGTTGCGGTCCAGCGTCAGCACGGCGACGTCGTACCCGGAAGTCGCGGTGCGGTAGCTCGGGTGGACCCAGATGCGGGTGACGTTCACGACCGTGCCCGCGGTGCTCTGCTTGTCGTCACGTCCGTGCACGACACGCGTGCTGGATGCCGAACGACCGGACACGCAGTGGGCGGCCGTGACGACCTTGTTGGCCTTCACCAGCGTTCCGCCGCAGAACTGCGATCCGGACGTGGACGCCAGGTAGACGACCCACGGGTACGTCGCGGTGCTTGCCCGCGTGCCACCGACGATCATCGGCGACACGTCGCCGGCGTTGGCTGCGGGGGCGACGAAGAAGATGCTCGCGAGAGCGGACACCACGACGGACACGATCAGGCGATGCAGGGTTTTCGCCATGTTGCCAGTCCTTCCCTATGACGCTGTGTGTGCAGGGTGTGAAGCACGGCACACACAGCGTCAAGGGCGGAGAATCGGCGGCATAACCGCCATTAGTCGGTCATGTCCGACTTCACTGTTGACTCAACCGATGCCACGCGCCGTGAAAGCCGCCTGGACCGATGCGGCGTCCGTGTCGCCGTACAGCTTCTTGGCCGCCGCGACGGTCGCTGCTGCGGCTGCCTTGAAGTCGGTCGACGGCGAGTACGAGAACTGCGCCTCCAGCACGATCGTCGCGGACTTGTCGCGGCCGAACTTCTGGTAGATGTCCCACAACGCCCGCGACCAGATCTGACCGTCGAAGTGCACCTGGCCCTTGCGGTCGGCGTACTTCAGGTCGGTGTCGGTGCGACGCAGGCAGTGCGGCGTCTCGGTCGTGTAGGCCGTGGCATCCCAGTCCATGATGCAGGCCAACGGGGTCGTGGCCGTGTCCTGGGCGTCCGCGGAAGACATGATCAACGCCCACCAGTCGCCGAAGCCCTCACCGATCGAGCCACTCTCGACGGTGGAGCCGAAACCGGGCACCTGGGCGTCCTGGATCGCGTGGCCGAGTTCGTGCCACACCACCTCGACGTCCTCGGCGTCGTCCACCCCGCCCGTGCCGAACGTGATCTGGTCCTTGTTCGGGTCGTAGAACGAGTTGTCCTCTTTCAGGCCGAGCGTGGTGATCTTCTGGGCCTCGTTGTTGATGTTCTTGAAACCGAGGCTCTGGATGTACCGCTGCGCCTCTGTCACGCCCCAGTAGACGTTGACCTGCTCGAAGAGGTCGTTCGCGCGGGTGTACTCGAACTTGTTGTCGCTGTTGTACGCGAGCTTGCTCTTGGCACCGGTCAGCTGGGCGTAGCTGCCCCTGAGGTAGCCGGAACCGTCCAGGTTGGACAACGTGACCGACCTGTACGCGGCGGCGGGCACGGCCGAGTCGGCGTCGTCGCCGTCCTTCAGGTTCTGGTTCTGCTGCGACGACACGGGGTTCGGGCTGAACACCTTGCCGGTGCCGTCCGCGTGCTTGACCAGGCTCTCGGTCCTGACGACGGCACCGGACTCCGCGTGCACCAGCGTGCGCTCGGATCCCTTACCGCTGTCGGAGATCACCTCGTAGACGAGCCCCGTGCCGGGCAGCACCTTCAGGCTCGCGCCTTCGGGAGTACCGGCAGACTTCGACCTGGCGTCCTCGGCGGACACCGCGGGCGTGACGTCGACCGAACCGACGGTCAGCCGGCCGTCATCCACGGTCTTCTCGCCGGTCACCTTGTCCACGTGCTCGACGTAGTACGCGCCCAGCACCGGTTTTCCGTCGTAGGTCTGTTCGTACCAGGTGTGCGTGGCGGTCAGCGAGTCGCGAACGGTCAGCAGCCGCAGGCCTTCCTTGGGCGCGGCAGCCTGGGCGGTGATCGTCAGCAGGGACAGTGCGACGCCGGCGGTGCAGGCGACAGCGACGAGACGACGGGCTCTCATGCCGGTCTCCAGTGCTTTCGGGCCCGGGCAGGGTGGGCCGTGTGCATGGCGACGCTAATCCGGAAAACTTCGGCGCAGACCCTACGAAAGAAGGAAAAACATCAGCGTTCCCAGACTCCGGGAACAACAATCACGTCGGCTTCGACCGGATTGTCCAGTGTTGGTCCGGTTCCGAAAGCGACGAACGCGACCGCGGCACCACGAGTGGCCAGGTCGGACGCGCCCTCGTGACCGACTTCGGTGCCAGAGCGCAGCAGCGGGCGCACGGAGTCGATCGCCTCTGGGGACCCGATCACGAACGCCGCGCGCCGGATCTCCGCCTCCGCACGGGGCGTGCGCTGCTCGGCCGGGCCCGGCCCCAGCCCGACCAACGCGAGCCGGCCGCGCGGCAGCACCCGTGCCGCGGCCACGGTCACGTTGTCCCGCTTGAACTTCTCGGCCGCCAGCTCGATCGGGCCGCCGTGCCCGACGCTCCGTGCACCACGCAACGCGGCCGCCTCCGCGACGCTCGCGGTGCCCATCGAGTTGCGCACCACCGAACTCGGGTTCGGCACCCCGATCTCGGCAAGCTCACCGGTCGGGAACGTCAGCAGCTCGGCCGTGTCGCCGTGCCAGAAACCCCAGTCCTCCACGGCGTCCACGATGCCGGGTTCGTCCGCCTTGGCGTCCGCTGTCGCGAAGGCCTTGATGGCACGCAGGTCCAGACCGCCCTGAACGTCCAGCTCGGACAGCGCGGCACCCACGCTCGTAGCCGACGCACCGCGCGTCGACCCCACCCCGACGACGAGCGTGCGCGGCACGATCCGCAACACGTTCTCCTTCACCGCGGCGGCGCGGTCGTCGATGACGATCACCCACGTCGCGTCCTCACCGCCCGCGACGACGTTGGGCGGCAACGCGGGCAGCGGGAAGTTCAACGGGTTGCGCAGCACGACCTTCTCGCCCGCGTCGATGGCGGCGGTGCAGCCCTCGACGTCACCGACCGCGGTGGCGTCGAGCTGCTCGACCAGCTCGTCCAGCATCGAGTCGACCAGCGGACCGCTCGTCACCACGGCCGTGCGGTTCAGCACGTCGGCGACGTGGCGGGTGAACACGTCCGCGTCACCGGCCAGCGCGACGACGAAGTGCTCGTCCACGCACACCACGGCGGGGTCGGATCCCCTGTCCCGCAACAGGGGCGCGACCAGCCGGACCGCGGACCCCGCGTCCAGGAACAGCACGACGGCGCCCAGGCGGGGCCAGAGGCTGCGGACGGCGGGCTTCACCGGTCCGTCGGGGACGACGGCATCGGCACCGAGAAACCCGGCCAGGTCAGCGGCGTCACCGCGCTGCGCCGGGCCGGCGAACACTCCGATCACTTCTTGTTTCCCCACAACAAGGTCACCGGGGTCGCCGGAGCGAATCCCGAGTCCAGCAGGCGCGAGGCGGTCCAGTGCACGCCCTCCACCTCGTACCCGGCGGCCTGCAACGCGTCGCGCGCGGGCACGATCTCGTCGACGCTCTCCGTCACGACCACGACCCGGCGGGCCGACACCGCGGCCGAGGCCTTGACCGCGCTCAGCTCACCCCGGCCGACGAACACCGAATCCGGGCGCGGCAACGAGTGCGCGTCCAGCTCGGCTTCCTCGACGCGGACGTCGACGCCGTGCGCGGAGGCGTTCGCGATGATCCGCACGCACTGCACGGGGTCCGGCTCGACCGCGATCACCGCGGCACCCAGCCGGGCGCACTCCACGCCGACCGCGCCGGAACCGGCGAGCACGTCCCACACCAGCACGCCGGGGCGCGGGGCGAGGCGGGCCAGCACGAACGCGCGCACCTCGGCGCCGAGCACGTGGGTGCGGCTCGCGAAGGCGTCGTCCGGGAGTGCCCAGCCGTCGTTCGAGCGGAGGAACTCGTTGTCCGCCAGGCACAACACGGCGTCCGGGGCGCCCCAGCGGCGCGTCACCGCGTCGCGCGGGTCCACGGCGATCAGCTCGTCGCCGTCCTGCACCGTCAGCGTGCGGCGCCAGCCCGCGAGGCCCGCGCCGATCTCGGCCGGGCCGATGCCCTCGGTGAGCCTGACGATCACGGCCGAGTGGGCGCGGCACACGTTCAGGGCGGGGCGCAGGCCGTCCTCGGCGTCGACGATCTCGACGGGACGGCCCGCTGCCTCCCGCAGCTTCTCCACCGACATCAGTTAGCGGACCGCTTGGGCTTGCGGACCGGCTTCTTCCTCGGCGTGGCCGTCGAGGCGTTGACCGTCGGCGGCTTCGGCATCTCCGCCGCGACCACCGTCAGCTTCGGCTTCGGCGCGGGCTCCTCGGCGGGCCTGCGCACGGACTGCTGTATTTCCTCGACCGCCGTCCACGCCGGGTTCGGCTCGGCCGCAGGCGCGGCGGGAGCGTCGGGAGCGGCGGCGGGGATCGGCTCGTCCGTGCGCGTCGCGATGCGCGAGGCGGCACGGCGCGACCAGCGGGTCGGGCGGGCGGCGCGCAGCGGTTCGTCCACCGAGGTCGTGGCCGTCGCCGAGACACGACGCGTGGGCGCCTTCACGGCGGCACCGACGAGGAACAACGTCGGGCGGTACAGCTTGTGCTGCTTCACGACCGACTCCAGCTCGCCGATCGTGGTGTGCACGACCAGTTCGTCGGCCTGGCTCACCTTGTACGCGACGACGACCGGCGTGGCCTCGGAGTACCCGCCCTGCAACAACTTCTCCACGAACTGGCCGGTGCGCGCGCCCGAGACCGTGGCTGCCATCGTGGTCTGCAGCGCGGCGAACTCGCTCACGAGCTCGCTGCTCTCCGGCGAGATCAGCACCGTGGAGGACGCCTCGGTCAGCGTGAGCTCGCGGCCGATCTTGGCGGCCGCGGCGGCGACGACGGACACGCCCGGTACGACCTCGACCTCAAGACCGAGGCGCACGCACAGGTCGTGCTGCTCCTGAACGCCACCACCGGTCGCGGCGTCGCCTGGGTGCAGGCGCACGACGACCTGGCGCGCCGCGGCGGCACGGCGGTACACGTCGGTGATCTCCTCGGGCGTGACGCGCGAGAAGTCGACCAGCTCGGCGTCGGCGCGGGCGTGCTCGCGGACGCACTCGGCGTCCACCGCGCTGGGGGCCCAGACGACCACGTCGGCTTCCGCGATGCGGCGAGCGCCTCGGAGAGTGATGAGGTCGGCGGCACCGGGACCGGCGCCGACGAAGGAGACCCGACCGGTCGTCGTCACGACAGCTCCACAGGGGGTTTGGGGAGAGACTTAAGCGATGACCGTACCGTCTGCCACTCCTGCCACGAACGGGTGGCAGGCCCGCACGAAACGGGCTACCGCCTCCGGATCACCGGCCGGGTGCGTGTGGAGGTACGACGCGTGCACGCCGCCCACCACGAAACCTTCGGCGACGGGCCGTGAGTCGACGCCACGCCACTGCCACGCGGGCGGGGTCGAGTGCGGTGTGGACAGCTGGGTCCGGTGGAACTCGTGGCCGGTCACGCGGCTGCCCGGCGGATGCAGCGGTGAGCTGGTGGACGCCACCGCGTCGCGATAACCCAGGGTCAGCTTCGGGGTCATGAACCCCTCGGCGTCGAGCACGCCGCACATCGGGTGCCCGTCGAGTGATCTCGCGAGGTACAGCAACCCTCCGCACTCGGCGTGGACCGGCGCGCCCGATCGAGCGAACCGGGCCACTGCCTCCCGCAACTTCACGTTGGCCGACAGTGCTTCCGCGTGCTGCTCCGGAAATCCGCCCGGGAGGACGAGTCCCGCCGTGCCCTCCGGAAGATCCTCGTCGTGCAGCGGGTCGACCACGGCCACGGCCGCGCCCGCCGCCCTCAGCACCTCGACGTGCTCGGCGTAGCCGAACGTGAAGGCCGCTCCCCCCGCGATCGCGACCACCGGCTCGTCCTCGACGCGCTCGACCTGCGGTTCCCACGCGGAGACCGCCATCGTGGGCACCGACGACGCCAGCCTGCGCACCGCGTCGAGATCGACGTGCTTGGCCACCGCGGCGGCGATCGCGTCCACCGCGGCGACGGCCTCCGGCCCGTGCTCCGCCGCCGTCACCAGTCCCAGATGCCGTGAGGGCAAGGAAAACTGCGGATCGCGCGGCAGCACGCCGAGCACGTCGAGGCCGACCTCGTCGCACGCCGACCGCAGCACCTGCTCGTGCCGTTCCGACCCGACCTGGTTGAGGATCACGCCGCCGAGCCGGACCGTCGGGTCGTAGCCGCGGAACCCGTGCAGCAGCGCGGCCAGCGACCGGCTCTGCCCGCGGGCGTCCACGACGAACAGCACCGGGGCGTTGAGCAGCTTGGCGACGTGCGCGGTGGAGCCGATGCCGGCGGTGTCGATGCGGCCGTCGAACAGCCCCATCACGCCCTCGACCACGGCGATGTCACAGCCCTTGGAGCCGTGCGCGAACAGCGCGGGGATCCGGTGCTCGCCGACCATGACCGGGTCGAGGTTGCGGCCCGGTCTCCCGGTCGCCAGCGAGTGGTAGCCGGGGTCGATGTAGTCGGGCCCCACCTTGAACGGCGCGACCCGCGACCCGGCCGCGCGCAACGCGGCCATCAGGCCCGTCGCGACGGTGGTCTTGCCGCTGCCCGAGGCCGGGGCGGCGACGACCAGCCTGGTCACCACTCGATCCCCCGCTGGCCCTTCTGCCCGGCGTCCATCGGGTGCTTGACCTTGGTCATCTCCACCACGAGGTCGGCGGCGTCGACCAGCTTCTGCGGCGCGTACCTGCCGGTGATGACGACGTGCTGGTGGCCAGGCCGGTTCGCCAGGGTCTCCACCACCTCGTCGACGTCGATCCAGCCCCAGTGCAGCGGGTACGTGAACTCGTCGAGCACGTAGAAGCCGTGGCGTTCGGCGTTGATCCTGCGCTGGATCTCGTGCCAGCCTTCGAGCGCGGCCGTGGCGTGGTCGTCCTCGGTGCCCTGCTTGCGGGTCCAGGACCAGCCCTCGCCCATCTTGTGCCACTCGACCGCGCCGCCCTCGCCGGTCTCGTCGTGCAGCCGGCCGAGCGCCTTGAACGCGGACTCCTCGCCCACCTTCCACTTGGCCGACTTCACGAACTGGAACACGCCGATGTCCCAGCCCTGGTTCCAGCCGCGCAGCGCCATGCCGAACGCCGCCGTCGACTTCCCCTTCATCTCACCGGTGTGCAGCATCAGCAACGGCCTGTTCCGGCGCTGGCGCGTGGTCAGGCCGTCCTTCGGAACCTCGGTAGGTTGTCCTTGAGGCACTGGGGTTCTCCTTGCTCTTGGTCGCTGCTCCGCAGACTCCGGTGAGTTCGCCGGGAAGCTGGTCGTCCGGCGCGAACTCACGCAGCCCGGACGACGCCGGCGAGGTGGTCGGCGCTGAGCTGGTCGAGCTTGACGCAGGTGCCCTGCAGCGCGTCGGCGATCTTCTGGGCGAGGCCGAGGCGGACGTGGCCCTGTTCGCAGTCCACGACCACCACGGCGGTCTTCTCGAGCAGTCCGGCGGCCTTCAATGCGTCCTTCGTCGGGTCGCCGCCCAGGCCGGACGACGTCGCGCGGCCGTCCGTCAGCAGCACGACGAGCGGGCGCTTGCGCGGGTCGCGCATCCGTTCGATCTCCAGGACGCGGTGGGCCTTCAGCAGGCCGTCGGCGAGCGGCGTCCGGCCGCCGGTGCGCATCTTCTTCAGGCGCGTGGCCGCCGCGTCGACGGACGTCGTCGGGGGCAGCGCGAGCTCGGCCTGAGTGCCGCGGAACGTCACCACGCCGACCTTGTCCCGGCGCTGGTAGGCGTCGCGCAGCAACGAGATCACCGCGCCGCTGACGGCCGACATCCGCTTCTGCGCGGCCATCGAGCCCGAGGCGTCGACGACGAACAGGACGAGGTTCGACTCCTTGCCCTCCCGGACCGCCTTGCGCAGGTCGGCGGCGGTGAGCAGCAGTCCGGGACCAGTGCGGCCACGCGCCGCCTGGTGCGGTGCCGCGTTCGTCAGCGTGTCGACCAGGTGCAAGCCGCTGCCGTCCACTTTGGACGAACGGACGACCCGTCCGGTGCGGGCGCGGGCCCTGGAACGCTTGCCCGGCGCGCCTTCGCCGACTCCGGGGACCTCCAGCAGCCGCGCCTTGAACGCGGGCGCGGGCTCCGGTGCCGGACGGTCGCTGGGCGCGTTCCCGTTGCCCTTGGGGCCTTCCTGCGGCTCGGGCAGCTCACCGCCGCCGGGGCCGTCGTCGTCCGGGCCCTCCGGGGGCTCCTCCGCGTGCTCGGCCGCCTGGCGCATCGCGTCCTCGAGCTGCTGCTCCTCGATGCCGGGCTCGTCGAACGGGTCGCGGCGGCGCCGGTGCGGCAACGCGAGCCGGACCGCGGTCTCGATGTCGGTCTCCTCGACCTCGGTGGCGCCGCGCCACGCCGCGTGCGCGGTGGCGGCACGAGCCACGACGAGGTCCGCGCGCATGCCGTCGACCTCGAAAGCGGCGCAGACGGCGGCGATCCGGCGCAGCTCGCTGTCCGGAAGGGACACTTCCGCCAGCTTCGAGCGCGCGTCGGTGATCCGCTGCTTGAGCGCGGCGTCCTCGCCGGCCCACTTCGCCGCGAACGTGACGGGGTCGGCCTCGTAGGCGAGCCGCCGCCGGATGACCTCGGTACGCACCGCGACGTCCCGCGCGGCCTTCACCGCCACGGTCAGCCCGAACCGGTCGAGCAGCTGCGGGCGCAGCTCACCCTCCTCGGGGTTCATGGTGCCGACCAGCAGGAACTGGGACGGGTGCGAGACCGAGACGCCCTCGCGCTCGACGTGCGCGCGGCCCATCGCGGCGGCGTCCAGCAGCAGGTCGACCAGGTGGTCGTGCAGCAGGTTGACCTCGTCGACGTAGAGCACGCCCCGGTGCGCCGCGGCCAGCAGGCCGGGCTGGAACGCCCGCACGCCCTCGGTCAGCGCCTTCTCCAGGTCGAGCGATCCGACCAGCCGGTCCTCGGTGGCACCGACGGGCAGTTCCACGAGCCGGGCCGGCCGCCGTTCCACGCCCTCGTGCGGCGCGTCGGGGCAGTCGGTGGTGCCGGGCGCGCAGCCGAAGCGGCAGCCCCTGGACATGTCGAGGTCGGGCAGCAGCGCGGCGAGGGCACGCACGATGGTCGACTTCGCGGTCCCCTTCTCACCGCGGACGAGAACGCCGCCGATGCCGGGGTGCACGGCGTTCAGCAGCAGGGCAACGCGGAGATCGTCATGTCCGACGACAGCCGAAAAGGGGAACATGCTCGGCGAAGTCCTTCCTCGGGTGTCCACGCCCGCGGTCGGTGGGTGAAGAGGGGGGCGAGTTCCTGACTCCCGACCCAGGTCGGTCACAGTCGCGGGACGGCGCCGGATTCGCACCGGCTTCCTCGCACTCCCCTCACAGCCCCGGCATCGTCGCACTTCGCACCGCCGGGTCCAACAGCCAGGTGAGCGACGTCGCCCTAGATCACGCTCCGGAACTCCTCCCAGGCCTCCGCTACCTCGTCCGCCGTCCACTCCAGCGCGGGCTCGGCGATGGTGATCTCGGTCTTCGCGAGCGTCCCGTCCCGCCAGAACCCGCCGAGGAACTTCCCGCTCAGCTCCTTGAGCCGCGCCGGGTCACCCGGCAGGTGCAGCGCGAACTGGTGGGTGTGCGGCTCGGGCAGTCCCATCGCCGCCGCCACGACCTTGGCGTGCTGCACCTGGGCACCGAGGCGGGGCAGCACCGTGTCCAGGCCGTGCATCGCGGAGAGTGCCGCGGGCCACTGCTGGAACAGCATGCCGCCGTACCGGTGCCGCCAGACCCGTGCCTGGTCGACGAAGTCCTGGGTGCCGGCCAGCGCCGCGCCCGAGATGCCTTCCAGCGACTTGTAGAACGACACGTACACCGAGTCGAACAGGCCGGCGATCTCCTCCAGCGGCTTGCCCAGGCCGAACGTGCTCTCCCACAGCCGCGCGCCGTCGAGGTGCACGATCGCGTCCCGTTCCCGTGCCTGGCCGACCAGCGTGGTCAGCTCGTCCCAGGTCGGCAGGACGAACCCGGCCTCCCGGTCCGGCACCTCCAGCAGCAGCGTCCCGTACGGCTCCGGGCAGGTGGCGACCTCCGAGTTCGGCACCTTGATCGGGCGCAGACCGGACAGCACGGTCAGCGCGTCGTCCTCGTGGTTGAGCGGGTGCGCCTGCGGGTGCATAGCGACGATCGGGTTGTGCGTGCGGTCGGACCAGCACTTGAGGGCGATCTGCTGCGCCATGGTCCCGGTCGGCACGAACAGCGCGGCTTCGGTGCCCAGGAGCCCGGCCACGCGGGTCTCCAGCGCCTCCACCGGGCCGCCGTCGCCGTAGCGGTCGGGCTCGACGTCCGGCACGGGGCCGAGTTCCTCGAGGAGGGTTCGCTTCCTGACTCCGGAGAGCTGACGGTTCAACACCAAGGCATCAAACCTCAGGTCAGCGAGTCACTGCCACCGACTTCGGCGCGCGGAACGACAGCAGGTTCAGCCACTCCGGCTCCGGACCCGCCAGGCGCAACGACGGCTCGTGCTCGGCGACGGTCCGCAACGTCACCGCGGCCTCCAGCCGGGCCAGCCCCGCCCCGAGGCAGAAGTGACGGCCATAGCCGAACGCGAGATGCCGAGGATCGGATTCCTTACCGCTCAACAACAACACGAGCTCCGCACCGGCAGGCACGCGCACACCGGACAGCACGACCTCACGTGCGGTCAGCCGCCGCCACGTCACCACGGGCGTCTCGGTCCGCAGCACGTCCTCGACGAACGACTCGGCCACACCGGGTTCGGGCAGTCGCGCCCACAGCGAGCGGTCCTGCAACGCACGGCGCAACGCCGTGGACAACAGCTGAGTCGTCGTCTCCTGGCCGGCGATCAGCAGGAAGTAGCAAAGACCGGCGGAGTCCTCAGCGGACACTCCGGCATCGGCCAGCGCGCAGAACAGCTCGCCTTCGCGCGCGTGGTAGCGCTTGATCAGCCACTGGTGGAAGTCGCCGACGTCGTCGACCAGTTCCATCTGCCGTTCGCGGGTGATGTCGCCCCAGAAGAACTCCAGCGAGCCGGTGCTCCAGCGCTTCAGCGTCGGGATGTCGACGTTCGGCAGGCCCAGCAGGTCCATCAGCACGATCGCGGGCAGGTCCCACGCGAGCGAGCGCACGAGATCCGCGCCACCAAGGCGTTCCGAAACCAGGGACCGGATGCGAGGCTCCGCAGCGGCGACACGAGCCGGCGTGAAGAACGAGGCCACGAGCCGCCGCAGGTCGGCGTGCGACGAGGACCCGTTGTTCGCGAGCGTCGGCGGCAACGAGAAACGGGCCCTCACCAGGGCCCGCAGGGCGGCCGGAGCCACCGGGGTGACGGCGGTCAGCGCGTTGTCGGGCAGGAAGGTGACCGGATCGGCCAGCACGGCGCGCACGTCGTCGTAGGCCGACACCACCCAGCGTCCGCCGATGAACTGCACCGGCGAGGTGAGTTCGGCGCGCGTGAAGGTGAACAGGTCCACGAGCGGCACGCTAGCGGGCGGATGGGAGACTCAGGCGGTGACCGTGAGCACAACCGAGGCGATCTCCACTGGTGGTGAGTCGACGCTCGACTGGATCGACGTCCGCTCCGAAGCGCGGGCCAAGGCCGGTCTGAGCCGGCGGCTGCGGCCGCGCACGTCGAACTCGACGGACCTCGACCTCGCGAGCAACGACTACCTCGGCCTCGCCAAGGACAAGCGCGTCGCGGGTGCCGCGGCCGCCGCCACGCTGAAGTGGGGCTCGGGGTCGACCGGATCGCGCCTGGTCACGGGCTCGACGGAGCTGCACGCCGAGCTGGAGTTCGAGCTCGCGAACTTCTGCGGCTCGCAGTCGGCACTGGTGTTCAGCAGCGGGTACATGGCGAACCTCGCCGCGGTCACGGCGCTGACGGGCCCCGGCACGGCGATCGTCGCCGACCAGCACATCCACGCCTCGCTGATCGACGGCACGCGCCTGTCGAAGGCCGACGTCGTCGTCACGGACCATTGCGACGTCGGCAAGGTCCGGCACGCGCTGGAGACCCGCGGCAAGCGGCGCGCGATCGTCGTCACGGACTCGGTGTTCAGCGTGGACGGCGACATCGCCCCGCTCAACGAACTGCACGAGGCGTGCCGCGCGACCGGCGCCGCGCTGGTCGTCGACGACGCGCACGGCCTCGGTGTCGTCGGGCCCGGTGGCCGGGGCGCGGTCGCCGCGGCGGGCATCATCAAGGCGCCGGACGTGATCACCACGCTGACGCTGAGCAAGTCGCTGGGCGCGCAGGGCGGTGCGGTCCTCGGCCCGAGCCGGGTGATCAGGCACCTGATCGACACCGCGCGCCCGTTCATCTTCGACACCGGTCTCGCCCCGAGCAGCGCGGCGGCGGCCCTGGCGGCGATCAAGATCCTGCGGGAGGAGCCGGACCGTCCCGAGCGGGCGCTGACCGTGGCGCACGACCTGAGCAACCGCCTCAAGGAGGCCGGCTTCCAGGTCAGCACGCCGACCGCGGCCGTCGTGAGCGTGCGGGCACCCTCGCCGGAGCAGGCGTTCCAGTGGGCCGAGACCTGCCGCACGAGCGGCGTCGTCGTCGGCTGCTTCCGGCCGCCGTCGGTGCCGGACCAGATCAGCAGGCTGCGGCTCACCGCGCGCGCCGATCTGACCGAGGCCGACATCGAGCGCGCGGTGCGCGTGATCAGGGAGAGCGCCGCATCCGCAGGTGTGGAATCCCGTCCTCGATGAACTCGGTGCCCTCGGCGACGAACCCGAACGACGCGTAGAAGTCGGCGACATACGTCTGCGCGTCGAGCACTGACGGCGTGGTGCCGATGTCCACGAGCGCGGCCTGCATGAGCCGGCGGCTGTAGCCCCGGCCGCGGGCCATGCGTGCCGTCGCGACGCGTCCGACGCGGAACGTGCCGTCCGGTTCTTCGACCAGCCGCAGGTAGGCGAGCGGATCGAGCGTGCCCTCCGTCTCCAGCCAGAAATGCCGTGTTCCCTGGTCGAGATCACGGCCGTCCACGTCGGCATAGACGCAGTTCTGCTCCACGACGAAGACGTCCTGACGCAGTCGCAGGATCGCGTAGAGCTGGGCGGGGCTCAGGTCGAGCCCCCACCGGCGGCGCAGGGTCGCGGGAAACTGTGTGGTTCGCACCTGGTCGTGGATATCAGAAGCCCAGTGTCTGCCGGTAGTTCGCGAGCCGGGTGTAGACACCCGGTTCGTCCGGCCGGGCGCAGCCGCGACCGAACGACACGACGCCCGCGAGCCTGCCGCGCACCACGAGCGGCCCGCCCGAGTCGCCGGTGCAGGCGTCCCGGCCACCGCGCCCGGCGCACAGCATCGCACCCGGCCGGTAGTCCGGTTCCTTCAGCAGGCACTCGGAGTCGGACAGGATCGGCACCGTCACCTTGCGCAGCGACATGGCGGGCGGGGTGTTCTCGGCGGTGCGGCCCCAGCCGAGCACGACGCCGTCGGCACCGACCTCGCCGAGCGCGATCGTCCGGTACGGCAGGGCCTGGGCCAGCGTCAGGACCGCCACGTCGTCGCCCTTGGTGACCTCGGCGTACTCGGGGTGGCGCCACACGCCCGCGACCGCCGCCTCGACACCCTCGCCCTTGTTCCTGAGGTCCGTGCGACCGGCGACCACGCGCAACTGCTCGGGAGAACGCTGGTTCTTGCCGAACACGCCCTTGAGCGTCACGCAGTGCGCGGCGGTCATGACCTTGTCCGGGGCGACGAGCGCGCCACCGCAGATCAGCTGACCGTCCGTGGTGGTGATCGCCACAACCCACGGGGTGTCGGCCACCCGCGCGGGTGTCCCCCCAACGATCGCATCGGCGGACGTCGCACCGCTGACCAGGGCCATCACCGCCACCAGCACGGCAAATCGCTTACCCCTCACGGACCACTCCTCGTTGCGCCAGGTGGACGATCGGTCACCTACCGTAGCGATCGCGCTAGGACGGCGTCAAAACCGGAGATTCTCGTGTTAGTGTCCCGTCAGGCCGGAGATTTTGCGGTCAGTGGCGTAGATCACGGGGGTATGTACGGTGTTGTTCGACTTCGACCAGGTTCCGGCCTTTCTCATCGCGTGCGCGGTCGTCATCGTGACCCCCGGCGTGGACGCGTTCCTGCTGCTGCGCACGTCACTGCGGTCCGGCACCCGCGCCGGCCTGCTCGCGCTGGGCGGCATCCACACGGCCGCGGCGGTCCAGGTCGGACTGGTCATCTCGGGCCTCGGGGTCGTGCTCGCGCGGTACCCGATGGTGCTCGTGGCACTGCGCTGGATCGGCGCCGGCTACCTGCTCTACCTGGCGATCTCCATCACGCGCGGGCTCATCAGGCGCACCGCGGACACCCCGGAGGAGGTCATGAGCGCGCGGCCGTTCCGGCAGGGGTTCCTGACCAACATCACGAACCCGAAGATGATCCTGTTCTCACTGGCGTTCCTGCCACAGTTCATCGGATCGGGTGAACCGGCACCGCAGCTCGCGATGCTCGCGGTCGTGTTCCTCGGACTCGCGGCCGTGTGGGAGCTGATGATCGTGCTGGCGGCGTCGCGGGTGGCCGGGAAGCTCAAGCGGCCCGGCGTGACGACGGCGCTGGACGCGGTGTGCGCCGCCGTCTTCCTGACGATGTCCGTCGGGCTCGTGCTCTAGTGGTCGAGCGGCGATGCATCCACGACCGAGTGCAGGTCCCTGGCGTACCGGGAGATCCGGACGTACACACCTGGCTTGTTCCTGCGCGCGCAGCCCTCGCCCCATGACGTGACGCCGACGAGCTTGCCGTCCACCACGATCGGGCCGCCCGAGTCGCCCTGGCAGGTGTCGACCTTGCCGCCCTCGTAGCCCGCACAGAACATGTCCGCCTTCACGAACTGCGGGTAGGTGTCCACGCAGAACTCGTCCGGCAGCACCGGCACGGAGGCCTGCATGAGGAAGCGGGACGTCTTGCCGTTCTCGGACGTGCGCCCCCAGCCGAGCGCGCGCAGCATCGTGCCGGGCTGGTAGAGCGCCCGATCGGACAGTTCAGCGAAGGGCAGCGGCTCGTAGGGCAGCGCGTCCCTCAGGGTCAGGACGGCGATGTCCTCGCCCTCGTCCGCGGCGACGTACTGCTTGTGGATCCAGATCTTGGTGACATCGGCCGTCACCCCGGCCCTGCGGTCCTGCTTGTCCTCGCGACCGGCGACGACCTTCAGTTCCCTCGGCGAGCGGCCGAGCGCGCAGTGGGCGGCGGTGAGCACCTTCGACGGCGCGACGATCGTGCCGCCGCAGAACTGGGCACCGCGGTCGTCGACCAGGTAGACGGCCCACGGGTTGGCCTGGATGGACGCCCGCTCGCCGCCAACGACCTGTTCGTTGGCGGCGGCGGTGCCCGTCGACGCGAGCATTGCGGAGAGAACCAGCACCAGGAGTCGTCTCATGACTCCAGATGGTAGCTATTCCGCTGGGCCGTTCGGAGCAACCTTGCTCCAGAGCTTTCCGGCCGCGCCCATGACCGACTCGCCGATGTCGTTGATCGTCTTGATCAACGGGTCGGCGGAGTTGCCCATGGACTCCTTGTACGACCGGGCGGCGCCCTTGATGTCGTCGGTGAGGTTCGTCGTCGGCCGGTCGTCCTCGCGGCGCGCGTACGTGCCGGTCAGGATCTCGCGGTACTCCTCGCTCGCCGACCAGCGCTGCAGCTCGGCGGCCCGCACCACGACCAGCGGGTGCGTGCGGTGCTCGGTGTGCAGAAGCTTGAGGAGGCTGTCGCGGATGTCCTCGACCTCCTCGTACTCCTTGGCCTGGGCGAGGAACGACGCGATGTCGACCTGACCGCCCAGGTCACCCGCCAGAGCGAGGTGCGTGCGCAGCGCGGCCTGCGGGTCCTGGCAGGCGAGCAGGCCCGCCCGGTCGCAGGAGAGCTCGGTCTTGCGCTGCCACTCGCGCAACGCCGCGATGACCGCGCGCATCGCGATCGCGCCCGCGGGCACCCACGCGAAGGACGTGGTCAGGTCGATCAGCCGGCGCAGCAGCGTGTTGTACAGCGCGTGGCCCGACATCGCGTGGCCCATCTCGTGACCGATCAGGAAGCGCAGCGACTCGTTGTCGAGCAGGTCGACCGAGCCGGTGCTGATCACGATGAACGGCTTGTCGATGCCGTAGGTGTAGCCGTACGCCTGGGAGTTGCGCTCGACGAAGAGTTCGGGCACCTCGGTGAGGTCGAACGCCGCCGCCACCTCGTTGCGGATGCGGTCGAGCTGCGGATACTGCTTGGGACCCACCCGGACGGAGGACGCCACCTGAAGCAGGCGCTCACCCCGCTCGGTGAAGGCCCCGGCGACCGCCTTGAGGATCGGTGCCACGGCGGGCACCGCCCTCAGCACCGCGAGGGCACCTCGGTCGGCAGGATGCTCATAGGCGCGTGGGCTGATACCCGGGAACCGCACCCTCGATGATTGCTCAATATCCCCCGTCACTCCCCCAGGTTAGACACGATCCGGACAAGCCTGCACGGAATCGGCACTGGACCGTTGCAAACTGGCCCGGTGAGCAGCGACGAAGACACCACGGTTCTGCCGTTGCGCGGCGGAGCCTCAGCGACCCTGGTCCGGCGCCGCGCCGCGGCCAACGACCGCGGCGCGATCCTCTACGTGCACGGTTTCGCGGACTACTTCTTCCAGGAGCACGTGGCCGAGCACTTCACCGCCCAGGGCTACGACTTCTACGCCGTCGACCTGCGCGGATACGGCCGTTCGCTGCGGGACGGCGAGGTGCCGAACTACACGACCGACATGGCGGTGTACTTCGAGGAGATCGACGCGGCGATCGCCGTCATTCGTGAAGAGCACTCGCGGGTGGTCCTCATGGGTCACTCGACAGGTGGCCTCACCACGTCGTTGTGGGCGCACGAACGCCGCTCCAGCGAGCTCATCGACGCGTTGGTGCTCAACAGCCCGTGGCTGGACGTCGTCGAGCCGCCGCTGGTGCGGCGGGTCGTGAGGCTGATCGGCGGGCTCGCGCCGAAGGTGAAGATCCGCGCGAACCTCGGCGAGGCGTACGGGGCCGCGATCCACAACTCGCGCAACGGCGAGTGGGACTTCGACCTGAAGTGGAAGCCGCTCGCGGGCTTCCCCGTGCTGGCCGGGTGGATCCGGGCCGTGCTGGTGGCGCAGGAGAAGGTCCACAAGGGACTCGACGTGCGGGTCCCGGTGCTGGTGCTGCACTCGGACAAGAGCATGTTGAACGCCCGGGAGTGGAGCGAGGACGTCTCGAAGGCGGACGCCGTGCTCGACGTCGAGGGAATGCGCAGATGGGGTCCGAAGATCGGATCATCGGTCCGGGTCGTGGAGATCAAGGCCGGCATGCACGACCTGTTCCTGTCGCCTGAGCCAGTGCGTGCGGCGGCCCTCGCCGAGGTCGACGAGTTCCTGAAAACAGCTTGACCTCGTTGTAGGTCGAGGTTCGAGACTGGTCGCCATGAACATCGACTTCAACGCCTGGTACGCGCTCGAAAGCGCGATGCAGGACGAGAAAAACCGTCGTGTGAGCCGGGCGACGTTGAAGCGTGTCGCCCGGTTCGCCCACCCGCAACGCCGTGCGGTGTACGCGTTGCTCGCCACCAGCGCCGTCGCGGCCGTGCTCGCGGTGGCGTCTCCGGTGCTGGCCGGACGGGTCGTCGACACCATCATCGGCGGCCGTGACTTCGGGCTGGTCGTGTGGCTCGCGCTGGCGATCGCCGGTGTGGCGGTGCTGGAGGCCGGGTTCTCACTGACCGAGCGGTGGCAGTCGTCGCGGGTGGGTGAGGACCTGATCCTGCGGCTGCGGCAGGCCGTCTTCGACCACGTGCAGCGGATGCCGATCGCGTTTTTCACCCGCACGCGCACCGGTGCGCTGGTGTCGCGCCTGAACAACGACGTGATCGCGGCGCAGCGGGCGTTCTCCGAGACGATCTCCGGTGTGGTCACGAACGTGATCGCGCTGGTCCTGACCCTGATCGTGATGCTGACGCTGTCGTGGCAGGTCACGGTGCTCGCGATGATGTTGCTGCCGATCTTCCTGATCCCGGCGCGGCGGATGGGCAAGCGGCTGGCGTCCATGCACCGCGAGGCCGCGAACCTCGACTCGGCGATGACCACGCAGATGACCGAGCGGTTCTCCGCGCCGGGTGCGACGTTGATCAAGCTGTTCGGCCGGCCCTCCATCGAGAGCGCCGAGTTCGGGTCCCGGGCGCGGCGCGTGCGTGACATCGGCGTGCGGACCGCGGTGGCGCAGTGGCTGTTCCTGGTGGCGTTGACGCTGGTGTCGTCGCTGGCGCTGGCGCTGGTCTACGGGCTGGGCGGGTACTTCGTGTTCGCCGGGGAGATGGCGCCGGGCACGATCGTGACGCTCGCACTCCTGCTGACGAGGCTGTACTCGCCATTGACGGCGCTGGCCGGCGCACGGGTGGACGTGATGACGGCGCTGGTGTCGTTCGAGCGCGTCTTCGAGGTGCTGGACCTGCCGCCGCTGATCAAGGAGAAGCCGTCGCCGGTCTCCGTGCCCGACGGTCCGGTGCAGGTCGAGTTCTCCGACGTGAAGTTCGCCTACCCGTCCGCCGACAAGGTGTCGCTGGCGTCGCTGGAGGAGGTGGCGTCGCTCGACACCCGCGGTGGCGAGGAGATCCTGGGTGGCGTGTCGTTCGTCGCCGAGCCCGGTTCGCTGATCGCGCTGGTCGGCGCGTCGGGCGCGGGCAAGTCGACGATCGCCTCGCTGCTGCCCCGCCTGTACGACGCGGACTCCGGTGCCGTCCGGCTGTCCGGTGTGGACGTTCGCGACCTGTCGTTCGACTCGATCCGCGAGACCGTGGGCATGGTGACGCAGGACGGGCACCTGTTCCACGAGTCGATCGGCGCGAACCTGCGGCTCGCCGCACCCACGGCCACGGACGAGGAGATCTGGGACGCGCTGACCCGTGCCCGGCTGGCGGACCTGGTGTCGTCGTTGCCGGACCAACTGGACACCGTCGTCGGCGAACGCGGCTACCGCCTGTCCGGTGGCGAACGGCAACGGCTGACCATCGCGCGACTGCTGCTGGCCAAGCCCCGCGTGGTGATCCTGGACGAGGCGACCGCGCACCTGGACTCGCGATCGGAGGCCGCCGTGCAGGAGGCGCTGGTCGAGGCCCTCGCCGGCCGGACGTCACTGGTGATCGCGCACCGGCTCTCGACCATCCGGGCGGCGAACCAGATCCTGGTCGTGGACAAGGGGCAGATCGTCGAACGTGGTACGCATGAAGCGTTGCTGGCCCTGGAAGGCCACTACGCCAAGCTGTACCGCACTCAGTTCAGCGAAGAGCCGATCGGAGCACCGTGACCATCCCCTCGCCCGACAACCTCTACCCGTTGCCGGACTACGCGCGCACCGTGCTGCTCAAGCCGCTGGTGAAGAACCCGCAGATCGAGATCGGCGAGTACACCTACTACGACGACCCTCTGCATGCCACGGAGTTCGAGCAGCGCAACGTCCTTTACAACTTCGGCTTGGAAAAGCTGGTCATCGGCCGCTACTGCGCCTTGGCCGAGGGCGTCCGGTTCATCATGTCCGGCGCCAACCACAGCATGGCGGGCGTGTCGACGTTCCCGTTCACGATCTTCGGCGGCGTCTGGGGCGAGAAGACGCTCGACATCGCCCTGGGCGCACCGAGCCGTGGCGACACGGTGGTGGGCAACGACGTGTGGATCGGCTACAACGCGGTGATCATGCCGGGCGTGCGGATCGGCAACGGCGCGATCATCGCCGCCGGTTCCGTGGTGGTGTCCGACGTTCCCGCGTACGGCATCGTCGGCGGCAATCCGGCTGGGTTGCTTCGGACGCGGTACAGCGACTCCGACGTCGAACTGCTGGAACGCATCGCGTGGTGGGACTGGCCGGTGGAGAAGGTGACGGAACACGTCCGCGTGATCATGGCCGGCACGCCCGCCGAACTCGCCGCGGTCGCTCCGTGAAGGCACTGCTGATCACCGGCCCGGTCGGGGCCGGCCGCGGAACGGTCGTGACTCGGTTCGGTGGCGTCCGAGTGAACTTTCCCGCCAGATCACGCTGACCGCGCGATCATCGGCACATGGAGTACGACCGCTACTGCGACCTGACCATGCGCGGCGGTACGACCAGCGGTGTCGTGTACCCGCTCGCGGTCGCCTCGCTGGCCCGCCACTACGAGTTCAAGCAGATCGGTGGCGCGTCCGCCGGAGCGATCGCCGCGGGGTTCACGGCGGCGGCCGAACGGGGTCGCGCCACCGGTGGCTTCGAGAAGCTGACCGGGCTGATCGACTGGTTCACGTCCGGGTCGGGCGCTGAGCGGTGGCGGATGGCGCAGCTGTTCCAGCCGGCGGAGAAGACGCGTGCGCTGTACCGGATCGTCGTTGCGTCCATGCAGAAGCGCGAGACGACGGGGCGCAGTGCGATCTCGTGCCTGTTCTTCGCGTTGCTGGGCGCGGTGGGGTTGCGGGCGAAGTCCGTGCTGGCGTTGATGGCGTTGCTGTGGCTGGGCGGGCCCGTGCTGTACTCGGCGTGGCTCGCGCCGTCGGTGTATCCGGGGTGGCTCGCGGCGGTCGTCGTGGTGGTGGCGCTGGCGTGCCTGGTGATCGTGCTGTGGCCGTTGCGGTCGAGTTTGCCTTGGCCTGCCTGGGTTTTCGCGGCGGTGCCGCTCGTTTTGGGGCTGGCGTTCTCCCGGCACTACGCGACGGCGGCCATCGTGCTGCTGGTGTGGCTGGTGCTGTCACTGGCGGCCGTCAGCGCGCTGATCGTCACCTACGGGTACGCAATGCAGCGGTTCCTGGCGAACCACGCGCGGTCCATCCACTTCGGACTCGTGCCGGGTACCGGTGACTTCAGCCCGTCGTGGCTCGACCGGCTGGCCGGAGTGCCGAAGTCGACCGGTGTGCCGCCGCTGGCCGACTGGATCGCGGACCAGCTGGACGACATCGCGGGGACCGACGAGGCGTTGACGTTCGGCGACCTCGGCGACATCAACCTCGTGCTGATGACGACCGACCTGTCCGAGGGACGGCCGTATCGGTTGCCGTTCAAGGAACAGTGGCAGTACTGCGAGGAGTGTCTCGGCTATGTGCTGCCGCGCAGGGTGGTCGAGCAGTTGAACGGGCGCGAGACGGCCACGAAGTGCCCGCTGCACGAGCACATGCCGTTGCTGGACCTGCCTTCCAAAGACAAGTTGCCGGTCGTGGTCGCCGTGCGGATGTCGCTGTCGTTCCCCGGCCTGATCGCCGCGGTGCCGCTGTGCCGGGACGGGCGCGTGCACTGGTTCTCCGACGGCGGCATCACCAGCAACTTCCCGATCCACTTCTTCGACACGCTGCTGCCGCGCTGGCCCACGTTCGGCCTGAGCCTGCAGCCCTATCCGAACGGCGACACGAACGAGGTGTGGCTGCCGGAGCAGGACGCCTCGGCCTCCGGCACGCCCTACTCGTCGATCGGTTCCATGCCGCGGTTCCTGGTGTCCATCCTGAACACGTTCCTCGACTGGCGCGACACCATGCAGTCGGCGCTGCCCGGCTACCGCGGCCGCATCGCGCACGTGCGGCAGTCCGAGGACGAGGGCGGCTCGAACCTGTTCATGCCGCCGGCCACGATCCGCAAACTCGCGCTGCGCGGCCAGCGGGCCGGTGACCTGCTGCGCGAACGGTTCGAGCAGCAGCAGAACACCGACCGCTACCGCTGGATCCGGCTGCGCATCGCGCTGCGCGAGTACCAGGAACTCGGCGCGCAGGCCGCCGGCCGCGACGCGCTGTACGAGGAGTTGCTGGAGCGGTTCGAGATCCCCGCGGAACTGCACGACTGGTTCCGCACTCCCCCGGCTGACGGCGATCCGTTCCGCGCCGGGATCGAGGTCGCGCTGGACCACGTCGGACGGCTCAAGGACGACGGGCCGTTCGACGGGGTGCCGCCGGTCGATCCCGATTTGCGGCTGACGCCACCCGAGTAGGCGCGCTAGCCTGGTCCCGTGACGCGATTTAGCCACCCCCGACCCGCGTGGGTGGCGCGCGCCTGAAATTCCCGTTGGTCGGGGGACTCCGCACCCACTCGGCCAGAAGAACGGGAAACCCATGTACCGCACCGAAGAACTCGTGCACGCCCTGAACGTCCGCGATCTCACCGATCCCGCGCAGGGCCCGCACGCGATGCAGCTCCTGATCGCCGACCTCAAAGCCGTGCTGGACCGCCCGCGCGAAGTCCGTCACCACCCGCTCGTCCCGGTGGAGCACAACTACGAGCACCTCGGCTACCCGCGGGACACGATCACGCGCGACGCCCGGTACACCAGGTACGTCAGCGAGACCTGCATGTTGCGCAGCCACACCACGGCGATGATCCCGCCCGCGCTCAAGAACGCGTCCCCGGACGTGACGTTGCTCTGCCCCGGCCTCGTCTACCGCCGCGACACGGTCGACCGCCTGCACACCGGTACACCGCACCTGCTCGACGTCTGGCGGATCAGCACCGACGCCGAACCACTCAACGACCTGATCCACACGGTCGTCACCACCCTGTTGCCAGGCAAGCGTTATCGCACGATCGACGCCGAGCACCCGTACACCACGCACGGCAAGCAGATCGACGTGGAGCACGACGGCGAGTGGGTAGAAATCGGCGAATGCGGACGGGCCGCGCGACACGTCATCAAACACCACCCGCACGGCCTCGCGATGGGCCTCGGGCTGGACCGGATCCTGATGCTGCGCAAGGGAATCCCGGACATCCGCCTGCTACGCAACCCCGACCGGCGCATCAGCGGCCAGATGCTGGACCTGACCGAGTACCGGCCGATCTCCCGGCACCCGGCCGCGATCAGGGACATCTCGATCATGGCGGGCAACGACGACGACGCCGAGACGCTGGGCGACCGGATCCGCGCGCTGGTACCCGAGGACGTCGTTGAACAAATAGAGATCCTCAGCGAGACGCCGTCAGAACAGCTGCCGGTGCACGTTCAGGAAAGGCTGGAAGCGAAGCCGGGCCAGAAGAACGTGCTCATCCGCGTGACGATGAGGGCGCCGGAACGCACCCTCACCGACCGCGAGACGAACGAGATCAGGGACAGGCTGCTTCACGGCTTGCGGGCAACGGCGCCGTAGATGCCCACGTGGGCGTCGTCGAAGGAGTCCGGGCGCCAGTCGTTGACCGCGACGATGCCCGGCTCCAGCACCTCCATGCCCTCGAAGAACCGCGTCACCTCGGCGTGCGTGCGCATCGTGAGTGTGTTGTCCGAGTTGCTGTAGATCTTGGCGACCTGACGCGCCTCGGCGAGCTCCTCCTCGGACAGCGTGTCCCAGGTGGCGTGGGTGATGGCCAGGTACGAGCCGGACGGCAGGTCGGCCATGTACTCGGCGATGGCCTCGTACGGGCTGTCGGTGTCCGGGACGAAGTGCAGCGCGGCGATCACCAGCACGCCGACCGGGCGGGAGAAGTCGAGCGTCTCGCGGGCGCCGGCGAGGACCGTGGAGGTCGCGCGCAGGTCGGCGAGGATCGCGTTCGCGTTGGGGTTGCCGGCCAGCAGGGCGTTGCTGTGCGAGACGGCGACCGGCTCGAAGTCGACGTAGACGACGCGCGCGTCCGGATTGTCGTGCTGGGCGATCTCGTGGACGTTGCCGACGGTCGGGATGCCGGAGCCCAGGTCGAGGAACTGGTCGACGCCCTCCGTCATCAGGTGGCGGACGACCCGGCGCAGGAACGAGCGGTTCGCCTGCGCGCTCTGGGCGACGCCGGGGAAGATCTGCTCCACCTGCTTGGCTGCGGCGCGGTCGGCTTCGAAGTTGTGCGAGCCGCCCAGGTAGTAGTCGTACATCCGCGCCACGCTCGGGCGGGTGACGTCGACCGTGGACGGGACCCACTTCAGCTCTTCCATCACGTGCGCATCCTCCGTCGTCGCCACACGGGTGTCCACCGCCACACACCCGAACCGAGATGGTTTCGGTCACGTGTGAGGGGGCAGCTGCTCGCTGACAGCGAACACAGCAGGGGAACACCGACCCACTCCAGTTGGTTGAGCGGTACAGACTCAACTTTGGAGGGTGACGAGATGGGCGAGACTCTGGCCCTGCCGGTTCTGCCGCTGGACG
Source organism: Lentzea albidocapillata (assembly GCF_000719115.1). Lineage (GTDB taxonomy): Bacteria > Actinomycetota > Actinomycetes > Mycobacteriales > Pseudonocardiaceae > Lentzea > Lentzea albidocapillata. The sequence goes on from NZ_JOEA01000017.1 coordinate 148,496, forward strand.
ACGTCGTGGTGCTGCCCGGCATGGTGGTGCCGATCCGCATCTCCGGTGCGGACGCGAGCGCCGAGGCCCGTGCGGCCGTAGACGCGGCGACGACCGCGGCAAATCATCAAGTGCTCCTCGTCCCCCGGCTGGACGGGAAGTACGCAGCCGTAGGCACACTGGCCGAGATCGAACAGGTGGGCCGCCTGCCCGGTGGCGAACGCGCTGCCGTCGTGCGCGGCACCAAGCGCGTGCGCATCGGCACGGGCACCACGGGGCCGGGCGCGGCGCTGTGGGTGAACGCGACGATCGCGGACGACTCCCCGATCACCGACCGCACCCGCGAGCTCGCGAAGCAGTACCGCGCTCTCGTGACGAACATCCTGCAGACGCGTGGCGCGTGGCAGATGGTCGACTCGGTGCAGCAGATCAGCGACCCGTCCGCACTGGCGGACCTGGCGGGCTACGCCTCCTACCTCGACGACCAGCAGAAGATCTGGCTGCTGGAGACGAGCGACGTCACCACCCGGCTGGAGAAGCTGGTGGAGTGGGGTCAGGCGCACCTGACCGAGCTCGACGTCAACGAGACGATCGCCAAGGACGTCAAGGAAGGCGTCGAGAAACAGCAGCGGGAGTTCCTGCTGCGCCAGCAGATGGCCGCGATCCGCAAGGAACTCGCCGAGCTCGACGGCAAGCCGGCGACCGAGCAGGAGGATTACCGCGCCCGCGTCGAGGCCGCGGACCTGCCGGAGAAGGTCGCGAAGGCCGCGCTGGCCGAGGTCGACAAGCTGGAGCGCACCTCCGAGCAGTCGCCTGAGGTCGGCTGGATCCGGACGTGGCTCGACACCGTCCTCGAGATCCCGTGGAACGAGCGGACCGAGGATTCCTACGACATCAAGGCGGCGCGCGAGATCCTCGACGCAGACCACGCGGGCCTCGACGACGTGAAGCAGCGCATCACCGAGTACCTGGCCGTGCGCAAGCGTCGTGCCGACCGCGGCATGGGCGTCGTGGGCGGCCGTCGTTCGGGCGCCGTGCTCGCGCTGACGGGCCCTCCCGGCGTCGGCAAGACGTCGCTCGGTGAGTCCGTGGCACGGGCGATGGGCCGCAAGTTCGTGCGTGTCGCCCTGGGCGGCGTGCGCGACGAGGCCGAGATCCGCGGCCACCGCCGCACGTACGTCGGCGCGTTGCCGGGCCGGATCGTCCGCGCGATCAGCGAGGCCGGTTCGATGAACCCGGTCGTGCTGCTCGACGAGATCGACAAGGTCGGCTCCGACTACCGGGGCGACCCGACGGCGGCGTTGCTCGAAGTGCTGGACCCGGCGCAGAACCACACGTTCCGCGACCACTACCTGGAGGTCGAGCTCGACCTCTCGGACGTGGTGTTCCTCGCGACCGCGAACGTCCTGGAGTCGATCCCGGCGCCGTTGCTCGACCGCATGGAACTCGTGCAGCTCGACGGCTACACCGAGGACGAGAAGGTCACGATCGCCGGCGGCCACCTGCTGCCGCGTCAGATCGAACGCGCCGGCCTCACGCCTGAGGACGTGACGTTCGAGAAGCCCGCGCTGCACCAGCTCGCAGGCGAGTACACGCGGGAAGCCGGTGTGCGGCAACTGGAACGGGCTCTCGCGCGCATCCTGCGCAAGGCGACCGCGAAGGTGGCGCTGGGCGAGGCGGAGTTCCCGATCACGGTCGACCAGCCGTCACTGAAGTCCTACATCGGCAGCCCGAAGAACACGCCCGAGTCGGCGGAACGCACGTCCGTCCCAGGTGTGGCAACGGGTCTGGCCGTCACGGGTGCCGGTGGCGACGTGCTGTTCATCGAGGCCTCGCTGGCCCCGAAGGACACCGGCGCGTCCGGCGTGACGCTGACCGGCCAGCTGGGCGACGTGATGAAGGAGTCCGCGCAGATCGCGTTGTCCTACCTGCGTTCGCACGACGACAGGGCTGCGGCGCTGGCCGACCGGGGAGTGCACATCCACGTCCCGGCGGGCGCGGTGCCGAAGGACGGTCCGTCCGCGGGCGTCACGATGACGACGGCGCTGGCATCACTGCTCTCGGGCCGCCCGGTGCGTTCCGACGTGGCGATGACGGGCGAGATCTCGTTGACCGGCCGGGTGTTGCCGATCGGTGGCGTGAAGCAGAAGCTGCTGGCCGCTCACCGTGCGGGCATCACGACCGTGCTGCTGCCGCAGCGCAACGAGCCGGACCTGGAGGATGTGCCGGAGTCGGTGCGTGAGCAGCTGACGGTGCACTTCGTCTCGGACGTGGCCCAGGTGCTGGAGCACGCACTCTCGAAGGAGACCGTCGCATCCGTTGCGGCGTAACGGAACAGACCCCTCGTGGGAGCAGGAGCGGCGACTGCTGCCCCCACGAGGCTTTCGTGTTTACAGGCCGACGTCGATGACGAGCCGGTTCGGGCTGGTCAGCGTGAACACCCGGTGCCACGAGTAGGGATTGCTGTATCCGACAGCGACCCCGAGCGTGGCCTCGAAGTCGCACGTGAGCGCGACTCCGCGAATGTGGCTCAGGCCGGGCGTCGCGAAGTTCTGCGAGCCCGTGTACGTCAGGTTCCCGTTGTCGTCGTGCGCGGCCGCACCGATCAACGTGACCGACAGGATCTCGTTGATCCCGGGCCCCGCAACGGCGATCGGGTTCCCGCTCGCGCAGTGCGACACGCTGGTGACCTCACTGACCCGGTGCTCCGTCGGCAGTCCGGACAGGTCCAGCACCACTCGGCTGAACCCGACGTGCTGCCCGGTCCGGATGTTCGACAGCGTGGGCGTGCTTTGCGCCGACGCGACCGGTGCGAGCGTGAAGACCGCCAGTACCGCCACGAGCAGTGCGACAAGACGTTTGTGCATCTTCGGCCCCCTCTCAGGGCTCACTTGATGTCTTCAAGACGTGTGACTCAGGCCACAGTTGCGTCAGCGTGAGTAGACATCGATGACGACCCGGTCGGGATTCGTCAGCGTGAAGACCTTGTGCCACGAGTCCGGGTCGTCGTAACCGATCGCTATACCGAGCGTCGCCTCGAAGTCACAGGTGAACGCGATGCTCTTCACGTTGGTCAGGCCGGCCGGCGAGAAGTTGCGCGGACCCGTGTAGGTCGGGTTGTAGTTCTCGTCGTACGAGGCGGCGTAGTGGAACACCGACTCGAGGATCTCGTTGCCCTGCACGGGAACCGGGTTGCCCGAACCGCAGTTCACGACCGAACCGGTCTCCCGGGACTGGTGGTTGCTCGGCAGCCCGTTCATGTCCAGCACGATCCGCTCGAACCCGTCGTGCTTGCCGGTCCGGATGTTCGTGAGCTCGGCATGCCCCTGCGCCGACGCCACCGGAACCAACGTGAACACCGCGGCCACCGCAAGCAGCACCGCACCAAGACGCTTCTTCACTGTCTCCCCCTCTGGGTGTCAGCTGTTGTTGATGTCGACGACGACACGGGTCGGGTTGTCCAGGAACGAGATCTTGTACGCCCGTCCCTGCCCCGCGTATCCGATCGAGAAGCCCAGGTGCGCCTCGAAGTCGCACGTGTTCGTGACACTCCGGACGTTCAGCAGCCCAGGCGTGTCGAACGAGCGCGGCCCGGCATAGTTGTGCGCGTTGGCGGGCTGCATGGTGACGTCCAGGAACTCGTCACCCTTCGCCGAGATCGGCTTGCCGGACCCGCAGTGGTACGGCTCGGACGACCGCCCCGCCGTCACCTCGGGCCGTGGCCCGTTGAAGTTGAACACGACCCGGTCGAACCCGTCGTGCCGCCCGGTCCGGATGTTCGTGAGCTCGTTCCCCTCAGCCGCCGACGCGGCCGGCACAACGCTCAACGCCATCCCTACGGCGACGAGCGCAACAGCGATTCGCTTCATCTCTCCCCCTCTTCCCCAAAAGACGCCCACGCGCGCTGCACGCGCGAGTCGCCCTCCGGGTTGCCCCATTACCCCAGGAAATCCTCCAGCGGCACAGGCGTCAGCCCGTCCTGCTTGGCCCGGTTGAGAAAGGCCGTGAAGTCCTCGACGAACGTCGTCCGGAAGTGCATCAGCACGATGTCGCCACGGTTGAGCTTGTCCCCCTGCTGAAACTGCACCCGCCCGTCGTTGACGGCCGCAGTCCAGTTCACCAGCGCCTTGAACCCACAGCCAGCCGCAGCCTGGCGAGTAGTCGAGTCGTAGTTCCCGAACGGCGGCCGGAACAACGTGGGCCGCTTCCCGTAGTCCCCGGCGAGGAAGTCGGCGTTGCCGCAGATCTCGTTCTTCTGGAACTCGAACCCCTTCCCCAGCAGGTTCGGGTGGTTCGACGTGTGACTGTGCACCGTCGCGGGCAACTGCTTGAAGTAGTCCTTGTGCCCCTCGGCGTACTTCGTGTTCAGGAAGACCGACGGCCACACCCCGGCCTCGATCATCAGCTCACGAGCCTTCGGATGCTGCACAGCCCCGTCGTCGATCGTGATGAACACGTACGGCTTGTCCGTCTGAATCCGCGTGACAACGGGCACCATCCCGTCGGCAACAGCAGGCGCCTTGGCCTGCACAGTCCCATAGGGATAGGGCGGCTCGAACATCCGCTTGGGCCGCTCCGACGAACTGGTCGTCACCGGCGGCACAGACGTCGCCAACACCGGACCACCGGACCGGGATTCAGGCGCGTCCCCACACGCCACAACCCCAGCAACCAGCAAAAAGGCAGCGAAAAGCCGCAACTTGGACATCAAAATCCCCCTCCACGCGAAAGACGCCGCGCAGGCCCCCATGGTTGCACGGGACTAGGGTCGAAGTGATCACAAAAGGAGGACCCCCATGAGCCTCGAGCGCCCAGTCGCTCCCGACCCCTACGAGCTGCTACCGCAGGTCGGCACCTTCACCGTCACCTCGACGGACGTGCGCGACGGCGAGCAGCTCCCCGACGCCCAGGTCTTCGAGGGCGGCAACACCTCCCCACAACTGACCTGGTCGGGCTTCCCAGAGGACACCCGCAGCTTCGTAGTCACCTGCTACGACCCGGACGCCCCCACCCCGTCGGGCTTCTGGCACTGGGTGGCCGTGAACATCCCGGCAACCACCACCCACCTGGACACCGGCGCAGGCGCCGAAGACGCCACACTCCCAGGCGACGCCTTCCACGTCCGCTCCGACTACAGCACCCGAGCCTTCGGCGGCGCCGCCCCACCCAAGGGCGACCACCCACACCGCTACTACTTCGTAGTGCACGCGGTAGACGTCGACAAGCTGGACGTGGACGAGAACGCCTCCCCAGCAGTGGTGAGCTTCAACCTGGCCTTCCACACCCTGGCAAGGGCCATCATCACCCCCACCTACCAGCACTAACACACACCACACCACAAGCGCCTGATCGCACGCGACGCCGAAGGCGAGCCGTCCTTCCCCACGCGAAGCCGAAGGCGAGCCGTCCTTACCAAGCGGGCCAGGCGGTGGGGTCCCATCACGAGTCGCGCCATAGCTCTTGCTGCATGCAGGTAGGGGTGTCAAGCGGACACGCTTTTCGTCCGCTTGACACCATCAGATTGCCGGGGTCTGGGGCAGAGCCCCAGGGGAAGCACGCAACGCAAGCTCGCCGCCCGCAAGGTGACCACCCGCCCGGTCGCGGCACGCAAAGGTGACCACCCGCCCGGCCGCCACCCGCCCGGCCGCCGCCCACAAGCCGACCACCCGCCCGGTCACGGCCCAGTCCCCCACGTAAGCCCCCCGTAACCCCCAACCAGGGAACACCCCCACCCCCAAAATGGTTGGATCCACACGTGAGGCACTTCGACCTGGTCATCATCGGCACCGGCTCCGGCAACAGCATCCCGACGGAAGCCATGGCAGGCTGGCAGATCGCCATCCTGGAAAAGGGCACCTTCGGCGGCACCTGCCTCAACGTGGGTTGCATCCCCACCAAAATGTTCGTCCACACAGCAGACCAGGCCGCAACCCCGGCCAACGCGAAAAAACTGGGCGTGGACGCCACCCTCGACGCAGTCCACTGGCCAGAAATCCGCGACCGGATCTTCAACAGGATCGACCCGATCGCCGAAGGCGGCCGCAACTGGCGGGCCAACGAGAACGCGAACGTGACGGTCTACGAGGGCACCGCGCACTTCGTCGACGCGCACACGATCGACACCGGCACCGGCGAGACGATCACCGCCGACCGGATCGTCGTGGCCGCGGGCAGCCGCCCGACCATCCCGGACATCGCGGATCTGGACTCCACGGGTTTCCACACGAGCGACACGGTCATGCGTCTCGACGAACTCCCCGAGAGCCTGATCATCGTCGGCAGCGGCTTCATCGCCTCGGAGTTCGCGCACGTCTTCAGCAGCTTCGGCGTGAAGGTCACGATGATCGCCCGGTCGAACCTCCTCCTGCGTCACGAGGACCTGGAGGTGGCCCAGCGCTTCACCGAGATCGCCAAGGGCAAGTGGAACGTCCTGCTCAACCGCAAGACCACCCGCGCCGAGAAGACCGCGACCGGTGTGAAGCTCCACCTCGAAGGTCCCAACGGCGAGGAAACCGTTGAAGCGCAACAGCTTCTCGTCGCGGTCGGCAGGCAGCCGAACAGCGACCTGCTCCAGGTCCAGAACGCCGGCGTCGACCAGCACGGAGACGGTCGCGTCAAGGTCGACGAGTACCAGCGCACGAACCAGCCACACATCTACGCCCTGGGCGACATCAGCTCGGACTACCAGCTCAAGCACGTCGCGAACCACGAGGCCAAGGTCGTCCAGCACAACCTGCTGAACCCCGACGACCAGATCAGCAGCGACCACCGCTTCGTTCCGGCCGCCGTCTTCTCCAGCCCGCAGATCGCGAGCGTCGGCCTGACCGAGGAACAGGCCAAGGAGAAGGGCATCCGCTACGTCACCGCCAGCCAGGCCTACGCCTCCATCGCGTACGGCTGGGCCATGGAGGACACGACCGGCTTCGCGAAGCTGATCGCGGACCCGGCCACCGGTCAGCTCCTCGGCGCGCACATCATCGGGCCGCAGGCCTCGACGGTGATCCAGCCGCTGATCCAGGCGATGAGCTTCGGTCTGGACGCGAAGTCCATGGCACGCGGCCAGTACTGGATCCACCCGGCGATGCCCGAGGTGGTCGAGAACGCGCTCCTGAACCTGCCGCTGGACTGAAACTCGGAAGGACAGGGACTTCCGCCGCTGCCGAAGACCGGCGGCACCAGCGACGATGCAGCGATGACAGACAGAGTCCTCGTCGCCCACACGTCGAGAATCGCCGCCACGGACGAGATCGCCGAGATCATCGGCACCGAACTCGCGGGCTGCGGGCTGAGAGTCACCGTGCTCCCGGTCGCCGCGGCCGAGTCGCTGTACGGGTTCGGTGCCGTGATCTTGGGTGACGCGGCGACCCGTGACGCGCATCGGTTCGTGAAGCGGCACAGGGTTTCCCTCAAGCACACGCCCATCTGGTTGTTCCACCGCGGCACGCCTCCCGTGCCGAACGACGTCACGCGCATGGTCCGCAAGCTGGGCGCCGGCGGGCCGATCAGCTTCGGCGGCGCGGCACCGGACTGGGACCGCGCCAAGGCCTGGGCCCGCTACCTCGCCGACCAGCTCGCGGTGCTGCACCGCGGTTTCGTCTCCAACTAGCTAGGCCTGCTGGATCCGGACGGTGTTGCCGGCGGGATCGCGGAACACGCAGTCCCGCGCACCCCAAGGCTGATCGGCCGGCTCCTGGACGACGTCCGCCCCACCGGCCTGAAGCTTCTCGAACGCGCCGTCGAGATCCGGCGTGGCCAGGTTGATGAACGCGTACGACCCGTTCTCGATCATCTCGGCGATCGCGGTGCGATGTCCGTCCGTGAGCCCTTCGGCCATGGCGGGCGGTTCCAGGACGACGGCAGAGCCGCCACCGGACGGCGCGACGGTGATCCAGCGCATCGTGCCCTGGCCGACGTCGGCACGGACCTCCCAGCCGAGCAGGTCGCGGTAGAACGCGAGCGAGGCCTCGGGGTCGGTGTGCGGGAGGAACGTGGCGTGAATGGTGATGTCCATGCCCGCAACGCTAGGACCAGCGCCAACGCGAAGCTTCTTGATTCCTGACCGGCTAGACGTACCGGGGACGCCCGGCGATCATGCCGAGCACGGTCAGCGCGACCAGCAGCACCAGCTGCAGCGTCAACGACGTGGTCCACGTCCCGGTGGACTCGCGCAGCACGCCGAACGCGAACGGCCCGGAAGCCGCGATCAGATAGCCGAGGCTCTGCGCCATCGCCGACAACCGTGCGGTGTCCGAAGTGGACTTGGTGCGCAGCGACATCACCAGCAGCGCCAGCGGGAACATGCCCATGCCGAACCCGATCAGCACCACCCAGAGCCCAGGCGCGGCGGCGGGCGCCACCAGCATGCCCAGGATCCCGGCGAACGACAGCACGCCCAGCGCCAGGACCATCGGCCCCTGGCTGGAGAACCGGGCGGCGATCGGCGGCACGAACAGGCTCACCGGAACGCTCAGCAGCATCGAGACCGCGAGCAGCATGCCGGCGGTGTTCCGGTCGACACCGGAGTCGACGAGCATCGCGGGCAGCCAGCCCATGACGGTGTAGGCGAACAACGACTGCAGCCCGAAGAACACCGTGATCACCCACGCCAGCGGGCTGCGCAGCAGGGAGCGCTTCTCCACCGGCGCGACCGACCGCACCACAGTCGACGCGGCCCCGTGCCGCGCCCCGGCGAACCACACGACCACCGCACCGGCTGACAGCAGTGCCCACGCGCCGACTGCCAGGCGCCACGAGCCGAGCCACTCCTCCATCCGAGGAGTCAGCGCGGCGGCCAAGGCCGCACCTGCGGAGAGCGTTGCCGTGTACACACCGGTGAGCAGGCCGACCTTGTTCGGGAAGGACGCCTTCACCACGACAGGAATCAGCACATTGGACACCGCGATGCCCCCGCACGCGATGAAGGTGCCGCCCAGCACGACCCACGGACCGTCGATCACGCGCAGCACCAGGCCGAGCGTGAGCACCCCTAGTGACAGTCCGATCGCACGAGCCATGCCGAGGCGGCGACCCAGCCAGGGGGCCGCGAACGCCGCGAAGCCGAAGCAAAGCGCCGGAACGGCCGTCAGAGCACTGGTCCATGCGGCCGAAACCCCAAGGGCGGCGCGGACATCACCGAGGACCGAGGCCAGACTGGTCACCGCAGGGCGGAGATTCGCGGCAGCGAGGGCGACCCCGATCGCGAGCAGCGTCGACCCGACCAGCGGAACGTGACGATTCATGACGACCGTCACCCTGCGACCGCGATCGGTGGCAGTCTGTGCGGCAAGAGTCGTCTGCTTCATCGTCACGCGCACCACTATCGCAGACGTAGGATGTTCGGATGAAAGGATGACGCTGTGCCGTTGGCCACTACCCGGCGGGCGGGTCTAGTCGACCAGGTGATCGAGCAGATGCGTGGCGCGATCACGACTGGTGAATGGCCCGTCGGGCAGCGCATCCCGCCCGAACCCGAGCTGGTCACCGCGCTCGGGGTGGGGCGGAACACGGTCAGAGAGGCCGTGCGCGCGCTCTCCCACGCCGGACTGCTGGAGGTGCGGCAGGGCGACGGCACGTTCGTCCGCGCGACCAGCGAGATCTCCGGCGCGGTCCGCCGCATGTGCGGGACCGAACTGAAGGAAGTGCTCCAGGTCCGCCGCACCCTCGAGATGGAGGGCGCGCGCCTGGCCGCGAAGTACCGCACGGACGCCGAACTGGCGCGCCTCACCGAGTTGCTGCACAAGCGCGACGCGGCGATGGAGGGCGAGCAGTGGGCCGAGGTGATCGAGCACGACACCGCGTTCCACGTGCTGCTGGTGCAGTGCTCGCACAACACGCTTCTAGCCGAGCTCTACCAGGGCTTGACCGAGGCGGTCAAAGCTTCGGTGGCGGCCTCTGTCGACACCAGCCAGCCCGGCCAGGACCAGGTGTCGCACACCGGGCTGCTGCACGCGGTCCGGGACGGTGACCAGGAGAAGGCGGCGATCGAGGCGGGCGGTTTCTTCGAGGAGCTGATCGAGAAGTTCTGCTGAACCGCGGACAGAAGATGTCCGCATGAGCTCATAGCGTGGGGGCCATGGAGATCACGCCGTTCCGCATCGAGATCCCGCAGGCAGAGATCGACGACCTCCGCTCACGTCTGGCCGGCACGCGCTGGCCGGAGGAGGACCTGCCGGGCGTCGGCTGGTCCTACGGCATCCCGCTGAGCTACCTGCGCCCGCTCGCCGAGTACTGGCGCGACGGGTTCGACTGGCGCGCGCAGGAAGAGCGGATCAACTCCTACCCCCAGTTCACGACCGAGATCAGCGGGCAGCGCATCCACTTCCTGCACGTCCGCTCGAAGAACCCAGACGCGACACCACTGCTGCTCATCCACGGCTGGCCCGGCTCGTTCGTCGAGTTCCTGAACGTGATCGAGCCGCTGTCCGAGGACTTCCACCTTGTGATCCCGTCGATCCCCGGCTTCGGCTTCTCGGGTCCCGTGCGCAAACCCGGCTGGAACGTCCTGCGCGTCTCGTGGGCGTTCGCGAAGCTGATGGAAGGCCTGGGGTACGACCGCTACGGCACGCAGGGCGGCGACTGGGGTTCGGGCATCGCGCAGGAGATCGGCCGGGTGTTCCCCGAGCAGGTCATCGGCGTGCACGTGAACATGCTGCAGACCTTCCGGCCGCAGGGCGTCAACGACCTGTCGGACGAAGAGCTGCGCGCGCTGGAATCGCTCGACCACTACCAGAAGGAACTCTCCGGCTACATGCACCTGCAACGCAGCCGGCCGCGCACGCTGTCGTACGCGCTGACGGACTCCGCCGTCGGGCAGCTCGCGTGGATCGCGGAGAAGTTCCACGACTGGACGGACAACGAGGGCGTGCCCGAGGACGCGGTGGACCGCGACCAGATGCTGACCAACGTGTCCATCTACTGGTTCACCGGCACGGCGGGCTCCTCGGCGGCGCTGTACAAGGAGCAGTCGGCATCGTGGGGCCAGCAACAGCCTTCGACGGTGCCGACGGGCGTCGCGATCTTCCCGCACGACCTGAGCCTGCCGGTGCGGTCGCTGGCGGAGAAGATGATCCCGTCGATCGTGCACTGGACCGAGTTCGACCGCGGCGGCCACTTCGCCGCGATGGAGGAGCCGGACCTGCTGGTCCAAGACATCAGGAAGTTCTTCGAATCACTTTGACTTCTTCCCGTCCTGACGGACAGGAATTCCCACCTGCCTCGCGGCAGGTAGCGCTCACGCGCCGTGCCTCACGACACGGGGTTCCTGTTTCACAGCCGATCGCGGAAGGGAGGGCCCTTGCCGTCTGACATCAGCTCCGCAGGCATCACCCGAGTTGTCTCGGGCTACGGCTCGACCAGCCGCAAGGATGTTCTTCGCCGCGTTGAGGTCCCGGTCGTGCCGGGTGCGACAGCCCGGACACGTCCAGTGCCGGGCCGAGAGCTTCAGCTCGGTGAGCAGATGCCCACAGGTCGAGCAGGTCTTGCTGGACGGAAACCAGCGGTCGATCACGACCAACACGCGACCGGCACGTTCGCATTTGTACTGAAGTTGCCGCCGAAACTCCCCCCAGCCCGCGTCAGAGATGGCGCGGGAGAGACGACGGTTGCGGACCATGCCCGCGATGTTGAGGTCCTCGATCGCGATCACATCTGCGCACCGCACCAGGGCGGTGCTGGTGCGATGCAGAAAGTCCTGCCGCGCGTGACGGATCTTTCGATGTGCGCGCGCGACCCTGACCTTCGCCTTGAGGCGATTGCTGCTGCCAGGACGACAACGAGCCAATCTACGTTGATAGCGCGCCAAGTTGCGGGCCTTGCGCGCCAGGTGCTGAGGGGCGGCTATGCGCTCGTTGTCGCTCGTCACGAGGAAGTTGGTGAGTCCAAGGTCGACACCAACTCCGTGGCTGACCGGCTCAGCCGGAGCAGGTGTTTCGGCGTCAACGGCAAAGGTCACGTACCAGCGACCGTCCGGCTCTCGAGAGACGACCACCATCGTGGGGTCGAGCGTGGCCACTTCCACTCTTGCGAACGACCAGGTGAACCGCAGCGGCACATCGGTTTTTGCCAGCGTCACCACGCCATCGCGCATCCGAAACGCCGAGCGCGTGTAGTGCGCGCTCTGGTATCCGGTGCGGGACTTGAATCTGGGGTAACGAGATCGCCCGGAGAAGAAGTGAAGGAACGCGGAGTGCTGATGCCGCAATGTCTGCTGCAGTGGTACAGAGGACACCTCCGACAGGAAGGCGAGTTCATCGGATCGCTTCCACGTCGTCAATGCAGCATCGGTCTCACGATAGGACGTGCGAGCGCCATCGATGCGGTAGCGACGGCTTCGCTCGCTCAGGGTCTTGTTCCACACCAGACGTACGCACCCGAACGTGCGATTCAACACCGCAGCTTGTTCTGCAGTCGGGTAGGCCCGACATCTGTACGCCGTTCGCACAACCAGCAAGGTACCGGTACTGAAATGATCAGTGAGACGCCTCCCCGGCTCGGACGCCGGGAGCTCCAGGGGAGGCCGATGTGAGCACAACACTTTCGAACCGCACCCTCAACCGGACCCTCCTGGCGCGGCAGCTGCTCCTGGAGCGGACGTCCATGCCGATCGTCGAGGCCGTCGAGCACCTCGGCGGTCTTCAGGCCCAGGCACCGATCCCGCCGTACCTCGCGCTGTGGACGCGGCTCAAGCCGTACAAGGTCGACGCGCTGAGCAAGCTCATCATCGACCGCTCGCTGGTGCGGATGACGTTGTGGCGCGGCACCTTGCACCTGATCTCGGCCGGCGACGTGTACCTGATGCGCACCGCTTTGCAGCCGGAGCTCAACAAGTGGGCGAAGATCGTGATGCCGCCCGCGACCCGAGTCGAGATCGACCTCGACAAGCTGGCGCGGATCACCCGTGAGTACATCGACGCCGAACCGCGCACGGTCGCGGAGATCGGCGCGCACCTGGAGGAGCACTTCCCCGAGGCCAGGGCCCGCGAGATGTCGACGCAGGCACAGATGCTGGTGCCGATGATCCAGGTGCCGCCGCGCGGGATCTGGGGCGTGGGCGGCGTTCCGCAGAACGTCGCCATGGCCTCGTGGCTGGGACGCGAGCTTCCCGAGCAGGCCGCCGTGCCGGAGCTGATCAAGCGGTACCTGCGGGCGTTCGGACCGGCGACGCTCGCGGACATGCAGGCCTGGTCGCGGTTGATCGGGCTCAAGGCGCACGCGGCGGACCTCGAACTGGTGGAGTACAAGAACGAGGACGGCAAGGTGCTGCTCGACGTGCCGGACGGCGTGATCGTGTCCGAGGACGTGCCGGCACCCGCGCGGTTGTTGCCCGCGTTCGACAACGTGTTGCTGGGGCACGCGGACCGGAAGCGGATCATGAGCGAGGACGCGCGGTCGCGGTGGGGCGCGGTGCGCAACGGCGTGTTCCCGCCGACGTTCCTCGTGGACGGGTTCCTGCGCGGCACCTGGAACGTGGTGGAGAACAAGGACGCGGCGACGCTGACGATCGAGCCGTACTTCAGGACCACCAAGAAGGACATGGCCGGCGTGATCCGCGAGGCCAAGGCGGTGCTGAAGATCATGGCGCCGAAGAAGCCGCACGTGATCGTCGCGCCGTAGAGCCGTCACACGCCGGGACTGGCCGTGCCGACCAGGTTCTCGCCGGGCACCGGTGCGCTGTCCTTTGTGGACCTGCGTGTCCGGGCCAACGGCGCCAGGGTGCGCTGGACGATGAAGTACTCGGCCACCAGAACGTTGACCAGGATGGACGCCCACCCGGAGGCATCGTAGATCGCCTCGAACTCCAGCCCGGGGAACGACGACTTCACCGCGAGCCCGGTGATCAGGTAGATGCGCAGGGTCACGGCCGCGAAGGTGAGGGCGTAGTTGCGGATCATCCACACCCGGTGCAGCGCCACCTCACCGCGCCGGATGGTGCGGTAGGCCTTGGCCGCGGTGTACAGCCATGCCACGGCGAGGATGTAGAACGCGACCCGGATCGAGAAGCCGCTGAGTGAGAACGTCGCGGCGAACAACGACGCGACCGCCGCGACCACGACGGAGATCAGGTAGATCCGGCCGAGCAGCCGGTGCAGCCGGGGACTGCGCGCACGCAGCCGGCTCACGAACTGGAACGGGCCGATGATCAGGGCCAGACCTCCGGGCAGGGCATGCACCGCGAGCGTCAGGTAGTGCAGAGCCACGTCCGGGTTGACCGGCACGTTGCTGGCCTCCGGGTTCCCGCTCAGGTACGGCGGGACCGCATAGCCGGCGATGCCGATCGCCAGCACGGCGGTCAGGCCCCAGGACGCCCACCACCAGCGACGCCGGGCGGTTCTGGACAGGGATGTGGTGGTCATTTCAACTCCAGGCTCCTGGCGACATCTGCGTGATACAGAACCGTTGGTGAGTGGCTCTGTCAGGCGCGATACTACACACTAACGAGCGATGCTCAACTGTTTGTGTGACCCTCTCACAGAAGGGAGCGATGTTAGGGTTGCCGGCCAGGAAGGGAGTCCCCGATGCAGCCAGCAACCGCCCGCAGCCCGATGCGGGAGCGGTTCCGTGAGCAGGTTCGAGAGGACGTCAAAGCAGCAGCACTCGACCAGCTGACCACCGGAGGAGCGCAGGCGATCTCGATCAAGGCCATCGCCAAGCAGCTCGGGGTTTCCGGCACGGCGCTCTACCGCTACTTCGCAGGCCGCGACGAACTGCTGACCGCCCTGGTCATCGACGCCTACGGTGACCTGCGCCAAGCGCTGGAACGAGGGTTCGAGACCGACAGCGATCCGGAAGAACGAGTCCGGAGCATGGCCCGCGAGTACCGGGCCTGGGCACTGGCCGAGCCGCACCGCTACGAACTGCTGTTCAAGCCGCCATTGCCGGGGTACGACGCGCACACCGAACCACTCGCGGCAGCGGCGCGCTCTCTCATGGAGGTCCTGCTGGCGGCTCTGCACGGCATCGACGACCCCGCATCGACCGAAGACCTCAAGCCGGCGACCGGGGAGCAGGTGCTCGCCGCCAGAAGCGCCGGCACCGAGGAGTTCCAGCTGGCCGTCTCCGTGTGGTCACGCCTGCACGGCATCGTCAGCCTCGAACTGGGCGGTGGCTTCACGGCGATGCACCTCGACGCCGACGTCCTCTTCGAACGGGAGTTGCGGGTGCTCGTCGAACGACTTGGTTAAACCGCGACCTGCTTGATCACGTCGAGAGCGGCGGTGATGGCCGGGCGGCGAGACGCCTGCGTCCGCCACACCGCGTACAACCGCCGCGTCGGCGTCGGCCGCAACGGCACGGCCCTGACGCTGTCCGGCACCTCTCCCCTGCCCAGCTGCGGGATCAGCGCCACCCCGATCCCCTTGGCCAGCAACGCCATCTGCGTCCGGTACTCGCTGATCCGGTACGCCACCACCGGTTCGATGCCCGCGCCGTGGAACGTCCGTTCCAGCCAGTCGAAGCAGATCGACCCCTCCGTCTGGCAGATCCACCGCTCGCCGGCGAGGTCGACAGGTTCGAGGAACTCCTTGCGCGACAACGGGTTCGTGACCGGGATCAGCACCTCCGCGACGTCGTTGACGATGAACGCGCGCGACAGCGACGCCGGCACTGGCAGTGGCGTGTTCGCCCAGTCGTGCACGATCGCCATGTCGAGCTCGCCGCGTGCGACGGCCTCGGTGGCGTAGGGCGGGTCGATCTCCGTGAGCCGCACGTCGAGGGCCGGGTGCAGCTCGGTCAGTCTGACGAGGACGTCCGGAAGCAGTCCGCGGGCGGCCGTGGCGAACGAGCCGATGCAGAGGCGGCCGATCGCGGCGCCTCGCTGTTCCTCCAGCGCTACCTCAGCCTCCTCGACGAGCTTGAGGACCTGGCTCGCGGTGTCGGCGAGCAGGCGGGCGGCGTCGGTGAGGCGGACGCCGCGGCCACTGCGTTCCAGCAGCGTGGTGCGGGTCTCGCGTTCGAGTTTGGCGATCTGCTGCGACACCGCGGACGGCGTGTAGCCGAGCACCTCGGCCGCGGCGCCGACCGTGCCGTGCACGGCGATGGCGTGCAGGGCCTTCAGCCTTCCCAGATCGAGCATGTAGCAATGCTAAACCCATGACCTTAGAAATCGGAACTAGTGCTAAATAGTTGTAGAGCGCAATCTTGAGGCATGAGTCCCCGCCACGTTCTGCTCGCTGTGCTGGTCGCCGCCATCTGGGGCTTCAACTTCGTCGTGCTCAAGATCGGCCTGGACGAGTTCCCGCCGATCCTGTTCTCCGCGCTGCGGTTCCTCGCGGCGGCGGTGCCCGCGATCTTCTTCATCGGCCGGCCGTCGGTGGCGTGGCGCTGGGTCATCTCGGTCGGGCTGGTGCTGGGCGTCGCGAAGTTCAGCTTCCTGTTCATCGGCCTCAAGGCGGGCATGCCGGCGGGGCTGTCGAGCCTGGTGCTGCAGAGCCAGGTCATCTTCACGGCGGTGTTCGCGGCGGTCGTGCTGCACGAACGGCCGAAGCCCGTGCAGATCACCGGCATCGTTCTGGCCCTCGCGGGAATCGGGGTGATCGCGTGGGACTACGGCCTCTCGTCGCCGCTGCTCGGGTTCGCGCTGATCGTCGCGGCGGCGGTCTGCTGGGGCGTGTCGAACGTGCTGATGCGGTACGCACGGCCGGCGGACACGTTGCGGTTCATGGTGTGGGTGAGTGCCGTTGCGGTGCTTCCACTGTTCGCGCTGTCGGCACTGACCGAGGACATGAGCGCGCTCGGCCGCCTCGACTGGGCCGGTGTGGGCGCGGTCGGGTACGTCGCGTGGATCTCGACGTTGCTCGGGTTCGGCATCTGGGGATTCCTGCTGCGCCAGTACGAGTCGTCCGTCGTGGCGCCGTTCTCGTTGCTGGTGCCGGTGTTCGGCATGTTCTCGGCGTGGGCGTTCCTCGGCGAGGACCTGACCGGGCTGCAGGCCGTCGCCGGTGGCCTGGTGCTGGTCGGGCTGGCTATTCCGCAGCTGCTGGGGCGCCGGGCGGCACGAACGGAAGTCCTGCCGGAGCCCCTCGTTCCAGCAGGTCGATGACGGCCTTCGTGTCGAGGTGATCGGCGACCAGGTCGCCCAGCAGGTCCAGCTGGGCCTCGCGGGCGGCCTGGAAGCTCACCTCGCCCGGTTCGAAGTCGCGGCCCGCACGCTCGGCCGCCCAGCGCAGGAACCTGCGGCGGAACGCGTCGTTCTCCAGCAGGCCGTGCCAGTGGGTGCCGAGCACGCGGTCGGTCTGGGCGCCTTCGTCACCGATGAGTGGGGTCTCGCCGCTTCGGACGACCTGGCCGTGGTGGATCTCGTAGCCGGTCACGGGCTCGTCCCACGCGGTGCCCGACGGCGTGGCGAGGGTTTTGCGCGGCTGGAAGCGGATGTCGACATCGAGCAGGCCGAGGCCGTCGACCGTGCCACGTCCCGACTCCACGTCGTCCTCGATGCGTTTCGACAGCATCTGGAACCCGCCGCAGATGCCGAGCACCGGGCCGTCGAAGCGCTGGATCGCCTGCGCCAGACCGGTTTCCCGCAACCAGGCGAGGTCGGAGACGGTGGCCTTCGAACCGGGCAGCACGACGAGGTCCGCGTCGGCCAGCCGGGACGGCTCGGTCACGAACCGCACCGAGACACCGGGCTCGCAGGCCAGCGCCTCGGCGTCGGTGGCGTTCGAGACGCGCGGCAACCGGATCACGGCGACCCGCAGCCAGTCACGCTTCGGCGGCTGCGGCCTGCCGATCACGCCGTCCGCGTTGTAGGACAACGAATCCTCGGCGTCGAGCCACAGTTCCTCGCTCCACGGCAGCACACCGAGCACCGGCCGGCCGGTCAAGGCTTTGAGCTGGCGCAGGCCCGGTTCGAGCAGACGCGGGTCGCCGCGGAACTTGTTGACGACGAAGCCGGAGATCAACGCCTGGTCCGCGGCGTCCAGCACCGCGACCGTGCCGAAGAGGTGCGCGAACACGCCACCTCGGTCGATGTCACCGACGACGAGCACCGGCAGGTTCGCGTTGACGGCCAGGCCCATGTTCGCGATGTCGTTGGCGCGCAGGTTGATCTCGGCCGGCGAGCCCGCACCCTCGCAGATCACGACCTCGTGGTCACGCCTGAGCTCGTCCAAAGTGGACAACACGGTGCCGAGCAGCTGCTGCTTGCGTTCGCGGTAGCTCAGCGCCGAGACCTCGCCGACCGCCTGGCCGAGCACGACGACCTGGGACGTGCGGTCACTGCCGGGCTTGAGCAGCACCGGGTTGAACCGGACGCTCGGCTCCTTGAACGCCGCCCGCGCCTGCACCGCCTGGGCCCGGCCGATCTCCCCGCCGTCGAGTGTGACGAACGAGTTGTTCGACATGTTCTGCGCCTTGAACGGCACCACGTCGACGCCCTGGCGTGCCAGAAAGCGGCACAGACCGGCCACCAGGACGCTCTTGCCCGCGTCCGAGGTCGTCCCACAGATCAACATCGCGCCCCGCATGGACGCCAATGCTGCCATCATCACCCCATGCTCACCGTCGTGCTCATGCACAGCCCGTTCCTCGGCCCTTCGAGCATGCGCCCGCTCGCCGACGAACTGGCCTCCGACGGGGTGGCCGTCCTGCTGGTCGACCTGCAGATGAGGATCAACGAGGCGCCCGTGCACCAGCGGCTGATCGGCGCCTTCGCCGACGCCCTGGAGGACGCCGGCGTCGGCGGCCCGCTGGTGCTGGTGGGCCACAGCGGCGCGGGCCCGTTGCTGCCGTGCTTCGCCGACGCCCTCGAGCTGGACGTGGCCGGTCTGGTGTTCCTCGACTCCGACCTGCCCACGCCGGGCAAGGCGTGGCGCGAGACCGTCGATCCGGCTCTCGTGAACCAGCTCAAGGCGTCCGTGCGGGACGGCAGGCTGCCGCGCTGGGACCGCTGGTTCGACTCGGACCCGCTGAAGCTCGTGCCCGCCGGCCTGCGCGAGGAGATGCGCGACGAGGCACCCGAGGTGCCGTGGGACTTCATGAAGGAGCAGCGCCCGGTCGTCGAGTGGTCCGGCGCGTGCGGGTACGTGCTGCTGTCGTCGTTCTACGAGGACGCGGCGGGTCGCGCCGCGGAACTCGGCTGGCCCGTGGAGCGCCTGGAGTCGCACCACCTGGCGGCCGCGACGTCGCCGTCGGCTGTCGCGGCCGCGCTGAAGACCGTCGTCAGCAAACTGTGAGGATCTCCGAGCCGGTGTCGGTCACGACGATCGTGTGCTCGAACTGAGCGGTCCAGCTCTTGTCCTTCGTGGTGACGGTCCAGCCGTCGTCCCACATCTCGCCCTCGTAGTCCCCGAGCGTGATCATCGGCTCGATCGTGAACGTCATGCCGGGCTCCAGCACCGTCTTCACCGACGGCTCGTCGTAGTGCAGGACCACGAGCCCGCTGTGGAACGCGCGGCCGATGCCGTGGCCCGTGAAGTCGCGTACGACGCCGTAGCCGAACCGGTTGGCGTACGCCTCGATGACGCGGCCGACGACGTTGAGCTCGCGGCCGGGCTTCACGGCCTTGATGGCGCGCATCGTCGCCTCGTGCGTGCGCTCGACGAGGAGCTTGGCCTCCTCGGAGACGTTGCCCGCGAGGAACGTGGCGTTCGTGTCGCCGTGCACGCCACCGATGAACGCGGTGACGTCGATGTTCACGATGTCGCCGTCCTCGACGACGGTGCTGTCCGGGATGCCGTGGCAGATGACCTCGTTGAGCGAGGTGCAGCACGACTTCGGGAAGCCGCGGTAGCCCAGCGTCGACGGGTACGCGCCGTTGTCGCAGAGGAACTCGTGCGCGACGGCGTCGATCTCGTCCGTCGTCACGCCCGGCACGACGACCTTGCCGGCCTCCTGCAGCGCCTGGGCGGCGAGGCGCCCGGCGATCCGCATGGCTTCGATGATCTCCGGCGTCTGCACCCACGGGTCGGTGCCGCGCGTCGGCGCGGGCTTGTCGACGTACTCGGGACGCACGATGCGCGAAGGCACCTGACGCCGCGAAGATTGCACACCGGGTTGCAGCGGAGCACGAACAGACATGCTCTCCAGATTAGCCGTCCGCGCGTGGACCACCCTGAACCTGGTCCTCGGCACGAGGCTCCGGCAGCCTGGGCGCGGGCAGCAGGATGCCGGCCCGGATCAGCCGTTCACGCGTGGTCAGGTCCTTGGTCTTGCTCATCACGGCACCGCCTTGAGGAACCTCGCCGCCACCTCCACGGCTGGTGTCGAAGTCTCCCCGCTGAGAACGATGGTCGCGAACGCGACATCGCCCCGGTAGCCCATGAACCACCCGTGTGAGTGCACGCCGTCACCGAACTGTGCGGTGCCAGTCTTGCCCCTCACATCTCCGTACGGCTTGAGCTGTGGTGCAGTGCCGTAGTCGACGACCTCGCGCATCATCTGCCGCACCGGGTCGAGCGCGGCAGCGGGCGGTCCGGCGGGCTGTTTGTCCGCCTTGGTCTCCTTGCCGCGCACCAGTTGCGGCACCGGCATCGAGCCCTTCGCGATGGACGCCGAGACCAGCGCCATGCCGAACGGCGAGGCCAGCACCTTGCCCTGGCCGAACGCGTCCTCCGCCCGTTCCACGACGTCGGTCGCGGGCGGCACGGAACCGGTGATCGTCGTCAGGCCGGCGATGTCGAAGTCGACGCCGAGGCCCAGCGACAGCGCGGAGCTCGTCAGCAGGTCCGGCGGCATGTCGACGGCGAGCTGGGCGAACGTGGTGTTGCAGGAGAACGCGAACGCCGACCGCAGCGGGATGGTGCCCTTCTCGAACTCGCTGGAGTTCGGCACGATCCGCCGTCCGTCGATGGTGGTCTTGCCGGGGCACGGCAGCGGGGTGTCGGCGGTCACCTTGCCGGACTGGATCGCGGCCAGTGCGCTCACGGCCTTCATCGTGGAGCCGGGCGGGAAGCGGCCGGTCAGCGCGAGCGCGCCCTGGGCGTCGGCCGGATCGTTCTGCGCGACGGCCAGGATGTCGCCGGTGGACGGCTGGATGGCCACCAGGATCGTGGGCTGTGTGACCGGCTCGACGGCGTCCTCGGCGGCGGCCTGGACCACCCGCGACAGCGCGATGTTCACGGCCTTGGCCGGCTCGGGGGCCTTGGAGTGCAGTTCCTCGACCTCGGTGCCCTGCGCGTCGACCGTGCTGACGCGGAACCCGGCGTTGCCGGCGATGTCGTTCTCGACGAGCTTGCGCACCGCGGGCAGCACCTGGGAGGCGAAGTTGCGGCTCGGCGCCAGCAACGACGTCTGCGAGCTGAACCGCACGCCGGGCAGGTCGTAGATCTTCGGTTTCACCGACTGGTAGTCCGCGTCCCGCAGCGCCGCCACCTGGTAGGCCTGGCCCTCCGGGGTCTTGCCCACGCCGTCGGTGATCGTCTGCTGGGTGATGGCCTTGTCGAGCGGGTTCAGCGCGTCCGCGAGGGACTTCGTGACCGCCGCGACGTCACCTGCCTCCTTGCCGACGAGCAGCACCGAGACGACGCGTTCGGGGGCGAGCAACGGCGTGCCGTCGCGGTCGAGCACCGGCGCCGGGTCCGGCGTGAGCTCGCTGAGCTTGATCGTCTGCTGCGGCGCGAGCTTCGGGTGCGCCACCGAGGACGCCCAGTGCACCTTCCATGTGTCGCCGTCCTGGCGTACGTCGAACTTGGTCGGGTAGGTCCAGTGGCGGTTCTTGCCGAGGTTCCAGTCGAGTGTGACGGACGCTTCGGACGCCAGCTCGCCGTTCTTGCGGATCTGGTCGACCTTGCTGCTCAGGCCTTCCGGCTTGAGCGCTCCCCGGAACTTCTCGAGGGTGTCCTTGGCGTCGTTCGGGTTGTCTGTCATCCCGGCGGCACCCTGCACGTCACCGGACGCGAGCTTCGCCAGGAAGTCGTTGGTGATCTCCGGTGCCCCTGGTTCGGATTCGAACAGCCCACAGCCGCTCACCGTCACCAGCAACACCGTGATCGTCGCGAGAAGGCGCACTCGCGCGAGTATGCCCGTTCAGAAGAGGACAGTGGCGTATTGCCCGACTTGTTCGAATCCGATTCGCCGGTAGGCGGCCTGCGCCACGTGGTTGTAGCCGTTGACGTAGAGGCTCGCGGTCCTGTTGAGAACCCTGGTCAGCCGGTCGGCCACCGCCGCAGTGCCCGCGGTGCCGATGCCCTCGCCCCGGCGGTCCGGGCGAACCCAGACGCCCTGGATCTGGCCGACCCTGCTCGACATGGCGCCGATCTCGGCCTTGAAGACGACCTCGCCGTGTTCGAACCGGGCGAAGGCCCTGCCCGCGGCGATCAGCTCGGACACCCGTGCCCGGTAGCCCGCGCCGCCGTCCTCGGCGCACGGGTCGATGCCCACCTCTTCGATGAACATCGAGATGGCGGCGGGGAGGTAGCGGTTCAGCTCGTTCGGGCGGACCTGGCGGACGTGCGGGTCCGGGGTGATCTTCGGGGCCGTCGAGATGGCCATCAGCGGCTGGTCCCCGCGGACCTCCCTGGCCGGGCCCCAGTCGGACTGGAGCTCGTCCCAGAGGGTCAGGACCTGCTCGGCCGGGCCGACGAGGCTGGAGCACATCCGGCCACGGCGGCGGGCACGGTCGGCGAACATGCGCATGGCCGTCGCGCTGCCCCTGAGCGGGATCAGGTTCGGCCCGGAAAAGCACAGGCCGTCGACACGGCCGCGGATGGGCCGGGAGTCCGAGCCCCACATCTCGCCGCCCAGGCGCCACGGGTCGAGACCCGCCACTTCCACCCGTGCCGCGACCATGCACGCCGCCACGGGGTCGTTGTCGAAGACCCCGCGCACGTCGATCAGGTCGCGCTCGTCGAGAACGCGAGCTCCGGCAAGCCTCAGCACGTCACCTAGCGTGCCAGATTCACCGCGTGTGTGGCATCAGCCAACGGTGCCTTGTGCCTGGACACACGGTAAGGGGCACCTCACGGCCATGAGGCGCCCCTTTCGTTCGTACGTGCTACTAGCCGACCGTGACGGCGGGGGTTCCGCCCTCGACCGGTTCCATCTCCTCGGCGAGGCGCATGGCCTCCTCGATGAGGGTCTCCACGATCGCGTGCTCGGGCACGGTCTTGATGACCTTGCCCTTCACGAAGATCTGGCCCTTGCCGTTGCCGGAGGCGACACCCAGGTCGGCCTCGCGGGCCTCACCGGGGCCGTTCACGACGCAGCCCATGACGGCGACGCGCAGCGGCACCTCCATGCCCTCCAGGCCGGCCGTGACCTGCTCGGCGAGCGTGTACACGTCGACCTGGGCGCGGCCGCACGACGGGCAGGAGACGATCTCCAGCTTGCGCGGGCGCAGGTTGAGCGACTGGAGGATCTGGTGGCCGACCTTGATCTCCTCGACCGGCGGCGCGGACAACGACACCCGGATGGTGTCGCCGATGCCCTGGCGCAGCAGCGCGCCGAACGCCACGGCCGACTTGATGGTGCCCTGGAAGGCGGGGCCGGCCTCCGTGACGCCCAGGTGCAGCGGGTAGTCGCACTGCTCGGCCAGCAGTTCGTACGCGCGCACCATGACCACGGGGTCGTTGTGCTTGACGGAGATCTTGATGTCGTGGAAGTCGTGCTCCGCGAAGAGGGACGCCTCCCACATCGCCGACTCGGCCAGCGCCTCGGGCGTGGCCTTGCCGTACTTCTTGAGCAGGCGGGGGTCGAGCGAACCGGCGTTGACGCCGATCCGGATCGGGGTGCCGTGGTCCTTCGCGGCGGCCGCGATCTCCTTGACCTGGTCGTCGAACTTGCGGATGTTGCCGGGGTTCACCCGGACCGCGGCACAACCAGCCTCGATGGCGGCGAAGACGTACTTCGGCTGGAAGTGGATGTCGGCGATCACCGGGATCTGGGACTTCCTGGCGATCGCCGGCAGTGCGTCCGCGTCGTCCTGCGAGGGGCAGGCGACACGGACGATGTCGCAGCCGGACGCGGTGAGTTCCGCGATCTGCTGCAACGTCGCGTTGACGTCCGACGTGAGTGTCGTCGTCATCGACTGGACGGAGACGGGGAACTCGCTGCCGACACCGACGTTGCCGACCATCAGCTGCCTGGTCTTGCGACGTTCCGACAGCACCGGCGGCGGCAGTGCCGGCATTCCGAGCATCACGCCGTCACTCATGGGTTGTGCACCTTTCCGTGGATCACTTATTGCAACCTGATCGGGTTGACGATGTCGGCGGTCACGGTCAGCAGCGTGATGGCGCCGCCGATGAAGATGACCACGTAGGTGAGTGGCAGCAGGCGCATGTAGTCGACCGGGGCGCCGGCGGGCTTCCCGCGCAGCTTCCTCACCCAGTCTCGCACCCGTTCGTAGAGGTTGACGGCGATGTGACCACCGTCAAGCGGGAGCAGCGGCAGGAGGTTGAACACACCGACGAAGAAGTTCAGACCGGCCAGCATGAGGATGAAGAACGCCCACAGGCCCCGTTCCGCGGCGTCGCCACCGAGACGGGACGCACCCACGACGGAGATCGGGGTGTCGAGGTCGCGCTGGCCGCCACCGATGGCCTGGACGACGGCCGGGATGCGCTCCGGGAAGCGCATGAGGCCCTTCCAGGTGTTCACGAACATGTCGCCGGTGAAAGCGATCGAGGCCGGGACCGCCGCGAGCGGGCTGTACTCGAAGTTCTGCTGCCAGGTGACGCCGATGGCGCCGACCTCCTTGACCTCGCGGCCGCCCTTGCCGTCCAGCACCTCGCGGGTGACCTTCGGCACGTTCACCGAGAGCGCGACCTCCTTGCCGTCGCGCAGCACCTTGAACTCGGTCGGGCCGTTCAGCTCCCGGGTGATCGTGAGCATCTCCGACCACGTCGAGATCGGCTTGCCGGCGATGGCGACGACCTCGTCGCCGGGCTGCAGGCCCGCGTCCTTGGCCGGAGCCGGGGCGCCGGGCTGGCACGGCGCGGTGAGGCCGACGGTGTGGTTCTGCACGCACGGCGTGATCTCGGCGAGGACCGGCTGGTCCTTGTTGTTGGGCAGACCCAGCGTCATCGCGAGGATCAGCAGGATGATGAAGCCGAGGATGAAGTGCGTGATCGAACCGGCGGACAGCACGACGACGCGCTTCCACACCTTCTGGTTGTAGAAGGCGCGCTTGCGGTCGTCCGGATGCACCTCGTCCAGCGCCGTCATGCCGGTGATCTCGCAGAAGCCGCCGGCCGGGATCGCCTTCAGGCCGTACTCGGTCTCGCCCTTGCGGAACGAGAAGAGCTTCGGGCCGAAACCGATGAAGTAACGGGTGACCTTCATGCCGTAGAACTTCGCGGTCAGCAGGTGCCCGAACTCGTGCAACGCGATGGAGACCGCGATGCCGAACGCGAACAGCAGCACCCCGAGGATGTTGATGAATGTGTTCACGAAAGTTCAGTTCCTTCCAACCAGCTCGCGGGCACGTGCGCGTGCCCAATCCTCGGCGGCCAGGACCTCCGCGACGTCCGCGGGGTCCTTCTGCCAGTCGTTCGCCTCGCCGAGAACCTGGCCGATGGTGTCCACGATCGACAGGAACGACGTGTGGCCGGCGACGAAGGAGGCGAGTGCCTCCTCGTTCGCGGCGTTGTAGATCGCAGGAAGGCAACCGCCGGCGGTGCCTGCCTGCCGCGCGAGCTCGACCGCCGGGAAGGTGACGCTGTCCAGGGGTTCGAACGTCCACGAGGTGGCGGTGTCAAAGGTACAGGCGGCCGCCGCACCCGCGACGCGCTCGGGCCAGGACAACCCCAACGAGATCGGCAGCCGCATGTCCGGAGGAGACGCCTGCGCGAGCGTCGATCCGTCCGTGAAGGTGACCATGGAGTGGATGATGGACTGAGGGTGCACCACGACGTCGACGCGGTCGTAGGGGACCCCGAACAGCAGGTGCGCCTCGATCAGCTCCAGGCCCTTGTTGACCAGGTTCGCCGAGTTGATCGTGACGACCTGGCCCATCGACCAGGTCGGATGCGCCATCGCCTGCTGCACGGTGACGGCCTCGAGGTCCTTGCGGGTCTTGCCGCGGAACGGCCCGCCGGACGCCGTGAGCACCAGCTTGTGCACCTCGTCAGCGGTGCCACCCCGAAGGCACTGCGCGAGTGCCGAGTGCTCGGAGTCGACCGGCACGATCTGGCCGGGCTTCGCCGCCTTCAGCACGAGCGGCCCGCCCGCGATGAGCGACTCCTTGTTCGCCAGGGCGAGCGTGGCCCCCGTTTCGAGCGCCTTGAGCGACGGTTCCAGCCCCCTGGACCCGTCCATGGCATTGAGGACGACGTCCGCCGGGACCGCCTCGACCAGGTCGGCCATGCTGGTCAGCGTCCGGACGCCGGGGACCTCGGCGCCGTTGGCGACGGCGACCGTCTTCACGTCGAACTCCGCTGCCTGCTCTTTCAGCAGGCCGAGCTGACGTCCACCCGCGCCGAGGCCGACGACCTGGAAGCGGTCGCGGTTGCGCCGGATGACGTCGAGCGCCTGGGTGCCGACCGAGCCGGTCGAGCCCAGGACCAGGACAGTGCGTGGAGTACTCATCGCCCCTCATTGTTCCGGAGAGTGCCTGAGAGCACGGCACAGCCCGTTACTTTGATAACGGAGCGGTCTTGAAGGTGTGAAGTCGCCAGTTCGAGGGCATTCCATCGGCGTCAAGTCGTTGGAAGGAGACTCTCCGTGGGCATCCTCGGATGGATCGTGCTCGGTCTGCTGGCTGGAGCCATCGCCAAGGCAATCATGCCTGGCAACGACCCCGGCGGTTTCATCATCACGATGCTGCTCGGCATCGTGGGTGCGATTCTCGGCGGATTCATCGGATCCGCGCTCTTCGGGACCGACCTGGGCTCGTTCTTCGATCTTCGGACCTGGCTGCTGGCGATCGTCGGATCGCTGATCCTGCTGGGCATCTACCGCCTGGTAGCAGGCAAGCGCAGTCACGCTTAGCCGCGACAGACGTTTGAGGCCGTTCGGGTGTCACCCGAACGGCCTCTGTCTTTGGTCGCTGCTTCGCAGACTCCGGCGAGTTCGCCGGGAAGCTGGTCGTCCGGCCGCCGCTTCGACCGGACGACCAGCGCGAACTCGCGTTGATCAAGTCAGGTCGCGATGCCCGCGTCGCGTGCCAGCAGCGCCGCCTGCACCCGGTTCGTGAGCCCCAGCTTGGCCAGCAACCGGGACACATAGGTCTTCACCGTCGCCTCGGACATGTGCAGCTTCGCGCCGACGTCGGCGTTCGACATGCCCTGCCCGAGCAGCGCGAGCACCTCCACCTCGCGGTCGGTCAGCCCCTCGACGGCCTTCTGCGCCTCCTGCCGCTTCGGCTGCCCCGACGTCGCCACCATGCCGACCACACGCGACGTGACCATCGGCGACAGATACGCCTCGCCGTTGTTCACCGCGCGCACGGCTCGGAGGAGTTCCTCGGGTGCGGAGTCCTTCAGCAGGAAGCCGGCCGCGCCGTCCGACAGCGCGCGCACGATGTTGTCGTCCTCGCCGAACGTCGTCAGCATCACGACCCGGACCGAAGGTGCCACCACCCGCAGTTCCTTCGCGCACGCCAGGCCGTCCATGCGCGGCATGCGGATGTCGAGCACGGCCACGTCGACCCGGCGTTCGCGCACGATCTGCAGGGCCTCGCGACCGTCACCGGCCTCCGCCACGAGCTCGATGTCGTCGGCGGTGCCGAGAATGGCCTTGATGCCGGCGCGCATCAGCGGCTCGTCGTCGGCGATGAGCACCCGGATCATTGACCTGTCCTCTGAACGTGGATCTTCTTCTCGACCAGCTTGCCGTCCCGGAAGCAGAAACGCACCACTCGGGTGCCTTTCGCGAGGTACGACTGCTCGTCGGTGATGTGGTAGACGCAGCGTGCACCCGGCGGTTCCGGGCTGGCCTGGGACTTGCGTTCACCGTCGGCGACCAGGGGTTCGTCACCGGCCGGGAGCAACGCGAGCACGTCGGCCTCCGGCTGGCCCACCTCGATCCTGTCGAGGCTCTCCTGCGACACGACGTCGGTGACGGGCTGCGAGCCGAGGTAGGTGAAACCGCCGATGATGATCGTCAGCACCAGCGACGCCCCCGCTATCGAGCCGACGCCCGCCCACTTGCGGATGCCGCGCGGCGATTCGGTCTCGTCCTGTTCGTCCTCGGGCTCGTCGGGGAGCGGCGTCTCCTCGTACGGCAGCACGGCGGCGATGCGGAAGCCTCCGGAGGGCAACGCGCCGACGTGCAGGATGCCGCCGGCCACGCGCACGCGTTCGGTGAGCCCGATCAGGCCCACGCCCGGCGCCTGGACCGGCGAACCGTTGCGCGACGGGTTGTTGCGTACCTCCACGACCAGCGCGTCCGGCTCGTACTTCACCGTCACCTGCACGGCGGCGCCCGGTGCGTGCTTCGCGGCGTTGGTCAGGCCCTCCTGGGCCACGCGATAGGCCGCGTGAGAGACGCGGGACGGCAACGGGTGTGCTTGTCCGCCGCGCACCAGACTGACCAGAACACCGGCCTTGCGCGCGTCGCTCACCAACGAGTCGATGGACTCTGCGGTCCGTGTCGCGGGGTCGTCGTCGGGACCGTCCTCCGCGCGCAGCACGCCGATGATCGCCCGCAACTCCCCCATGCCGGTCAACGCCGCCGAGCGCAGCACCCCGATGGCCTCGCGCTGCTTGTCCCCCAGCGACGGATCCAGCGCCAGCGCGCCGGCGTGCACGGAGATCAGCGACAGGCGGTGGCCGAGGCTGTCGTGCATGTCCTGGGCGATGCGGCTGCGTTCGCGGAGGCGGACCTGGCGCGACAACATCTTGTGCTCGACGCGCATGCGCGCCTCGCGGTCCTGCATGGCCTGCACCAGTGCCTCGCGTTGCGCCAAGTAGCGGCCGACGAGGAACGGCAGCGCCACGCCCACGCCGAAGATCGTGATCAGGATCAGCATGCCGTAGACGGGTTCTACGTCGAGCGGGCGCTGGTCCCAGTCCCACAGCAGCACCACGACGACGAACGTGATCGCGGTCGACACGACGGCCTTGACCCACGACTCGATCCGGCGGCCCGCCGTGTAGCTCAGCACGACCATCATGGCGGGACCGAAGAACGGGATCGCCGCGCCCGCGATCATGACCGTCGCCGGCAGCAGGTGCCGCAGGGGCAGCGTCACCACGTAGACGGCGAAGTAGGCGACGAGCGTCCAGCCCGACGCCTTCGTCTCCGCCCACGGCCCCGGCCACAGGTCCAGCAGGAGCACGCCGACCATGACGAGCAGGTCGCCGACGAGCCGCACCGGGGTCAGCGCCCGGAGCCGGGCCAGGGTGTCGGCGCGGAACGCCTCGGCCCTGGTCCGCACAGCAGTAGTCACGGTTTCAACCTACGAGAGGTCCCATGTCCGCGCGGCACGCTGGAGTATCGAATTCCCGCGACGAAAGTTGACGCCGAGGTTGACCCAGGTCGCTTGGAACCCCTTCGACGAGGTTCGAAGGACCCCTTCCGCTCATGATCGTCTCGGCATACTCCGCCTCCTGCACATCAATCTCAGGGGGGAAACATGAGAAAAGCGTTGTGTGTGCTGTTCGCCGCCGCCTTGGCGTTGATGTCGTTGCTGGGGACGGCGGCAGCGGCGACACCGGTCGAGATCAACCTGAGCGGTCCCGCCGAGGTGGGCGCGCCGGCGCAGCCGGACGTGTCGGCTCAGGCCTTGTCGTGCGGCAGCGGCAACATGTGCGCGTGGCCGGTCAGTGACGGCAGCAGCAGCCGCTGCAGCTGGGGTGGCGCCGACCCCGACTGGCGGGGCGGGGACGTCCGGTGTTCCTGGTCGGGAACCCGCGCGGTGAGGGCGGTCGAGAACGCCGGGGTCAGCACGTCCTACACCAGGGTGTGCCTGTACCTGGGCGCGAACTACACCGGCGGCACCGCCTACTGGGTCGCTCGGGGCGCGGAGGCACCGAACTTCCCGAACGTGCAGATCCGCTCCCACAAGTGGGTCACCGGAAACACCTGCTGGTGAGCAGCTGACGACTGAGGGCCGTCCGGCAGTGTCCGCAGTGGACGCCGTCGCGACGGCCCTCAGCCGCGTTCACCGCCCCGCGGCGAGCACCCGCAGTCCCAGCGGGGTGATCAGGTGCCGGGCGAAGTTGTCCTCGCGTTCGGTGGCGATGAGACCCGCCTCGCGCAGGACACCGGTGTGGTGGCTCACGGTCGCGGGGGCGACGCCCACCAGCCTCGCCAGCCTGGTGGTGGTGCTCCCGCCGACCACCGACCGCAGGATCGACGCCCTGGTGGCACCCAGCAGCGCGGTCAGCTGGCCACCGCCCGCGCGCCCGCCGGCCAGGAGGCGGGACTCGGTCCGGATCGGGAACACCAGCACCGGGCCCGCCGGAGCGACCAGGTGGCGCAGGGCGAAGTAGCAGGGGATCAACGTGAGACCCCGCCCGCCGAGGTGCAGGTCCCGGTCGTGCGGGTGGTCGACGGACAGCACGGGCGGATGCCAGCGCGTCGCGGTGCCCAGCGTGCTCAGCAGCCCTTCCGGGCCGCACTGCAGGTACTCGTGGATCCTCGCTGCCGCATCGGTGCACAGGCCGGCCTCGATGATCGGCAGGTGCGGCTCGATCACGCGCCGGCGGTAGACGCGCAAAGCCTGGCGCAGCTGCCGGAACGCGGCGGTGGCGAGGTCGTCCGGCCAGTGCGGCGCCGCGGTCATCACGGTGTGCAGTGCCATCCGCAGATCCGGGTCGTGTACGGCGAGCTCGCGCACGTGGCGGCGCCATGGACCGAAGGACAGGTCCCCGTTCCCGTGTCGCAGGACCTGGGTGCTGCTGACGGTCTCCCACGTCAGGTCGGTTTCCAGTTTCAACCCCGTGTGCGCGATGTCCCGATCGGTGAAATGGATGCGCAACTGCGGCACGTCTTCCCCCAAGGAATGCCCATGTCCCCCACCGGAGAAGTCATCCGCACACGGGCGGAGATACAGCCCTGGCTCGAAGTTAGGCCAGCCGCGCGACGGATCCCGCCCTGCGCGCCCGCCACGACGCGATCACCACGCCGATGATCAACAGCAGCGCCGTCGCCGCCACCATCAGCGTCGACAACGCCACGATCTCCGGCGAGATCCCGCGCTTCGAAGCCTGCGCGTAGACGAACACCGGCAACGTCGTGGACCCGACGCCGGTCAGGTACGACGAGATCACCACGTCGTCGAACGACAGCAGGAACGCGAACGCCGCACCGGCCACCACCGCGGGCGCCACCAGCGGCAGCGTCACGGTCCGGAACGCGACGAAGGGCGACGCGCCGAGATCGGCCGCGGCCTCCTCCATCCGGGCGTCCATTCCGGACACCCGCGACCGCACCACCACGACCACGAAACTCAGTGAGAAAGCCACGTGCGCGAACAGCAGAGCCCCGAACCCCAGGGGCACACCGGCGAGCTTGACGAAGAACCCCAGCATCGCCACACCCATGACGACCTCGGGCACCACGAGAGGCAACGACAGCAACACAGTCCACAGCCCGCGACCGGGAAACGCACGCCGCAGCCCGAAAGCAGCCAACGTCCCGATCACCGTCGAGATCGCCGCCGACGCCGACGCCAGCTGCAACGTCAGCTGCAGCGAAGCGAACACACGCGTGTCGTCGGCCAGCTCCGCGTACCACTGCAGCGAAAACCCGCTGATCCGCGACAACGACCGAGACGAGTTGAACGACGCGATGGCGAGCCACGCGATCGGTGCGTACAAAAACAGGAAGACCAAGGCCACCACGGCGCCGAGCGCCCACGGACGACGGTTCACAGGACGTCCTCCCCACGCCGCCCGCGCAACACGAGCACGAACACCACCAGCACGAGTAGCAACACCGCCATCGCCGAACCCAGCGGCCAGTTGTTGCCGCCGCGGAACTGGTCGTCGATCACCGACCCGAACGTCGACTGCTCCACCCCGCCGAGCAGCTTCGGCGTCACGAAGTCACCGGCCGCGGGCACCAGCACGAGCAACGACCCGGCCAGCACGCCGCTCATGACCCCCGGCAGCACCACACGGAAGAACGTCGACACCCGCCCGTGCCCGAGGTCGTACGAGGCCTCCACCAGCCGCACGTCGAACCGTTCGCACGCCACGTACAACGGCAACACCATGAACGGCAGAAAGCCGTACGTCAGACCGAGCACGACCGCGCCGTGGGTCAGCAGGAACCCGCCGTCCCTGTCCAGCCCGACCCACCCGAGCACGGTGTTCACGAGCCCTTCGCCGTCCAGCAGCGCCTTCCACGCGTAGATCCGCGCGAGATAGCTCGACCAGAACGGGATCAGCACCGCCGCGAGCAACGCCGTCCGGTAGCGCCCGCCGTACCGCGCGATGAACCACGCCAGCGGAAACCCGAGCAGCAGGCACGCGACGGTGGTGGCGCCGGCGTACAGCAGGGTCCGGCCGAAGATCGGCAGGAACGCCGGGTCCAGCGCCGTCCGGTAGGCCTGGACCGTCCACGGCAGCACCGCGCGGGCGACCCCCGTGTGCCGCGTGGCGAAGCTGAACTCGACGACCACGACGAGGGGCGCGATCAGGAAGAACCCCAGCCAGAGGCCGGTCGGGGCGAGGAGGGCGTTGGCCTTCAGCCAGCGTCGAGGCACAGATCCACATCTTGCCATGCGAACATTCATGTACCGTTGTGAACATGAGTGTTCACCTCCTGCAGACGGCGACATCGGTGCTGCTCAAGGACCCGACCGCGTCCTTGGGCGACGTCGCACGGGCGGCCGGTGTCGGCAGGACCACACTCCACAAACGCTTCCCGACCCGGACGGACCTGGTCCGCGCGGTCGCGAACGACGCGCTGGACCTGATCGACTCCGTGTCGTGCCAGGTGGACTTCGGCAGCGACGACGCGATCGAGGACCTCATGACGCGCCTGGTCGCGCTCGGCCCGCGGGTGGAGTTCCTGCTCCGCTTCCCCGGCCTGGAGCGCGACGAGGAACTGAGGACGCGCATCGAGGAGATGGACCGGCCCGTGCTCGACCTGATCACCCGGCTGCAGGGCACCAAGCTGCGCCGCGACCTGCCCGCGTGGTGGATCCTGCACACCCTCTACGCCGGGCTCTTCAACGCCTGGGAAGCGATCAACTACGGCCGTCTCGCGCCGTTGGACGCTCCCCGGTTCGTCCTGACCACGGTGTTCGAGGGGGTAGCAAGTGCTGGAGCAACTGACCGGACATGAAGACCCGCACCCGATCTACGAACGGCTACGCGCGCAAGGGCCGCTGACGCACGATGGCGGCACGTGGCTCACGACGAGCCATCCACTGGCCAACAGGATCCTGCGCGATCGGAGGTTCGGCGTCCGGCTCTCCGACGGCAGCTATCCGAGCAACGGCAGCCTGCTGCCCGAGTCGTTCCTGGAACAGGACCCGCCGGACCACACCCGGCTGCGCCGGATCGCCATGCCCGCGTTCAGCCCGAAGAAGATCGACGAGTACCGGACCCGCGTGGAGAAGGTCGCGGAGTCGTTGCTGGACAAGGACGAGTTCGACCTGATCGCGGACTTCGCGGCGCCGCTGCCGATCTCGGTGATCAGCGACCTGCTGGGCATTCCCGACGCCGACACCGCGGAGTTCGCGGACTACGGCGCGCTCGTCGCCGCGTCGTTCGACTCCGGGGTGACGCAGGAGATGGCGAACGCCAACGACAAGGTGCTCGCGCTGTTCGACCGGCTCATCACCCAACGCCGCAGGACACCCGGCGACGACGTGATCAGCTCGCTGGTCGCCGCGGAGGCCGAGCAGAAGCTCACCGCGCAGGAGATGCTCGGCACGCTGGTACTGC
The DNA here is from genome assembly GCF_000719115.1 of Lentzea albidocapillata. GTDB lineage: Bacteria > Actinomycetota > Actinomycetes > Mycobacteriales > Pseudonocardiaceae > Lentzea > Lentzea albidocapillata. Next base: position 182,188 of record NZ_JOEA01000017.1, read on the forward strand.
TGCTGGTCGCGGGTTTCGAGACCACGGTGAACCTGATCGGCAACGGCACGCGCGCACTGCTCGACCACCCCGCGCAGTGGAAGCTCTTCAAGGCTCGGCCCGAACTCGCGTCCGCGGTAGTCGAGGAGACACTGCGGTGGGCACCGCCGGTGCAGATGACCAGCCGGATCGCGCACGAGCAGGTCGACGAGATCGGCAAGGACGAGTGGGTGACGTTGCTGATCGGCGCCGCGAACCGCGACCCCGAGGTCTATCCGGAGGCGCACAAGTTCGACGTGATGCGCGTGCACAAGCCGGAGCACCTCGCGTTCTCCAGCGGCATCCACTACTGCCTGGGCGCGACGCTCGCGCGCATGGAGGGCGAGGTGGCGTTCCGCGCGCTGGCCCGCCGGATGCCGGAACTGCGGCAGACGGGGCCGGTGACGTTCCGCGAGTCCGTGGTGATCAGGGGGATGAGGTCGTTCCCCGTCAGCCGGTCTTGACCTTCGTCCAGGCGTCCGCGTAGAGCGCTTCGGCGTCGCCGCCGAGGTCCTTGGTGAACGGGAGCTTCGCCAGCTGTTCGTCCGGCGGGTAGACCACCGGGTCGTTCAGGAGTTCCTTGTCGATCAACGGCTTCGCGGCGGCGTTGGGGCTGCCGTACCGGACGGCGTTGGACAGCGCCGCACCCGTTTCCGCACCGAGGATGTAGTCGATGAACCGGTGCGCGTTCCCGGCGTGTGGCGCGTCCTTCGGGATGACGAGCAGGTCCACGTAGGACAGTCCGCCCTCGGTCGGGATCGCGTACCCGAGGTCGTCGTTGGCGGCGCGAGCCTGGAACGCGTCACCGGAGTACGACTGCGCGAGTCGCACCTGGCCCGAGGTCAGCGGTTCGATCACGTCGGAGGTGATCTGGCCGAGCTTCTTCTTCAACGACAGCAGGAAGTTCGCCGCGTCGTCGATCTGTCCCGCGTCGGTGGTGTTCGGGTCGTGACCGAGCTTCAGCAGGCCGATGGCCATGCCGTCGCGGGCCTCATCGAGAATCGAGCTGCGGCCTTGGGCGTTCGGCAGGTCGAAGGCGTCGAACCCGGTGACGTCACCGCCGATCTGCGACTTCGAGTACGCCAGACCCGTTGTACCCCAGGCCCACGGCACGGAGTACTTGTTGCCGGGGTCGTACTCGGCCTCCACGAACCGCTGTTCCAGGTTGCGCAGGTTCGGGATGGCGTCGTGGTCGAGCGGCTGGAGCAGTCCGGACCGCAGGAACCGGCGCAGGAAGTTGTCCGACGGCACCACCAGGTCGTAGCCGGCCTGGCCGGACGCGATCTTGGCTTCCATCTCGTCGTTGGTCGAGAAGTTGTCGTACGTGACCTCGATGCCGCTCACGGACGTGAAGCCCGGCAACGTCTCCGGCGCGATGTAGTCCGTCCAGTTGTAGAAGTTGAGCATGGGCTCGTCGACCAGGTTCGCGGCCCTGCCGGCACTCGGGCCACCGGCATCGGTGGGCGCCGGGCCGACCGCGCAGGCGGCGAGCGCGAAGAACGCCATCGAGCCCAGCATCGTGCGCCGGGTCACCCGCGGGCTGTCGACGTCCCACAGCCGGGCGATCCGGACCTGCTCAGCCATCGTCCGGCTCCAGCAGCACGGTGAACTCGGGGTCCCACGCCACCCGCACGGACTGGCCGGGCGAGCCCGCGTCGTCGATGCGCTGGGCGTTCTGCACGAACGCCGTGAGCACACCTCCGGGGGTGCCGACCACGAACTGCGTGGACACGCCCGTGTAGACGACGTCCTGAACGACGCCCTGGAGCACGCACCAGCCGGTCGGAGGCTCGGCGGACTCGTTGAACAGGTGCACCTTCTCCGGCCGCACGGTCGCGGCGACCTTGCGGCCGTGGCTGACGCTGCCGGAGAACCTGGCACGCAGGTTCGTGGCGCCCGGAGCCGTCAGCGACACCAGCCCACCGTCCACACCGGACACCTCGGCGTCAAGGATGTTGGACGTGCCGATGAACCCGGCGACGAACCGGGTCGCGGGCCGTTCGTAGACGTCCTCGGGGTAGCCGACCTGCTCGATCCTGCCCGCGTTCATCACGGCGATGCGGTGCGAGAGGACCAGCGCCTCTTCCTGGTCGTGCGTGACGTAAAGGAACGTCGTACCGACCTCGCGCTGGATGCGCATCAGCTCGATCTGCAGTTCCTTGCGGAGCTTGGCGTCGAGCGCGCCGAGCGGTTCGTCGAGCAGCAACAACTGCGGACCGGCGGCGAGCGCACGGGCGATGGCGACACGCTGCTGCTGGCCACCGGAGAGTTGCGCGGGCCTGCGCTTGGCGAACTGCGACAGCCGCACCAGTTCGAGGTGCTCACCGACGCGCTTCTTCAACTCGTCGCCGCGGATCTTCTTGCGCTTGAGCCCGTACGCGACGTTGTCCCACACCGACATGTGCGGGAACAGCGCGTACGACTGGAAGACGGTGTTGACGTCCCTCCGATAGGGCGGAACGCCCACCATGTCGTTGCCGTCGAGCTCGATACGGCCCTCGTCGGGGTCAACGAATCCGGCGATCATGCGCAGGACCGTGGTCTTGCCGCAGCCGGACGGCCCGAGCACCGAGAAGAACTCGCCCTCGTGGACGTCGAGCGAGACGCCGTCGACCGCCACCTGGTCGGAGAAGCGCTTGCGCACACCGTGGAGACCGATCTCGACGGGGGCGAACGTGTCCGGGGTGGAGCCCTCGGCGGGAGAGAAGCCGGTCAAGTCGAGGCGCCTTCGCAAGATCGGACGGGCAGGCCCCGAAGAGCCTAAACCCTCGTCAGTCGTGCGCGCGCGACCTCACACCTCAGTGCTCACCGTCATGTGCGACGATGGTTTCGTAATCCGGATGAGCAGTGGAGGAAACCGTGGCTACGTCCTCGGAACTGGACAAGCGTCCTGCCGTCGACCCTCACGAGGAGCCGTCGCACGAGTGGGGCTGGCACGGCACGTTCCCCAAGGGCACCCGCATCGCGGGCTGGCTCTCGGCGATCTTCTGCTTCCTGATGCTGATCGGCAACCACCACGGCAAGACCGAGGACATCTTCCTCGTCGTCACCGGGGTCTCGATCATCGCCTTCCTGCTGTGGGACGCCGCGCGCAGCAAGAAGCCCTGGCGCCGCTAGAAGGTCTCCAGCACGATCTTGCCCTGGGTGCGGCCCGTCCCGCCCAGGGCATGTGCTTTTCCGGCGTCTTCCAGCGGGAACGTCGCGTCGACGTGCACCCTGAGCTCGCCCGACTCGGCCAGCGCCGCGATCGCCTCCAGGCCCGCGCGGTCGGGTTCAACCAGGATCGGACTGGTCCTGATGTCGTCGCGCAGGGGCCTGTCCACTCCGGACGGCACGCCGACGAACAACCCGCCCGGCCGCACCGCCGCCGGTGACGCGCCACCCACCAGGTCGACGAACACGTCGACGTCGGTGCCTTCGTAGTCGCCCTTGGTGTAGTCGATCACTTCGTCGGCGCCGAGGTCCTTCAGGAACGCGTGCTTGGGCTCGCGCGCTGTACCGATGACGTACGCGCCGTGCGCCTTCGCGATCTGGACCGCGAGGTGGCCGACGCCGCCCGCCGCGGCCGTGATCAGCACCTTCTGGCCCTTCCGCACGTCCGCGGTGTCGATCAGGATCTGGTGGGCGGTGAGCGCGGCGAGAGGCAGCGCGGCCGCCTCGACGTGGGTGAGGCTCTTCGGCTTCTTCGCGAAGTGACGGGACGGAGCCGTGACGTACTCGGCGTACGCGCCCGCGGCGTGCGGGAACCACGGCATGCCGTAGACCTCGTCGCCGGCCTTGAGGGTCGTGACGCCGAAGCCGACCTCCTCGACCACGCCGGAGACGTCCCAGCCGTTGATGAACGGGAACGTCTGCATCCCTGCCATACCGCTACCGGCGCTGGTCTTCCAGTCGACCGGGTTGACGCCCGCCGCGTGCACCCTGACCAACACCTCCGTCGGAAGTGGTGCCGGCTTGGGCACGTCGGTGAGGGTCAGAGGGCCGCCGAACTCGTGCTGGATGATCGCTCGCATGCTGTCAAGCATGGGAGAGCAGGTCTCTCCTGGCAATCAGGCACTATCTTGTGCACTAGGTACCTGATAGAAACTAGCTGTGATCAGGGACGTTTACCTCAAGATGTGTCCGTGCCGCGACCTGCTGGACATGGTCGCGTCGAAGTGGACGGCGCTGGTGATCGGCGACCTGGAGGACGGGCCCAAGCGGTTCGGCGAGCTCAAGCGCCGGCTGGAGGGCGTCAGCCAGAAGATGCTCACCCAGACGTTGCGCACGTTGGAGCGCGATGGGCTCGTCACGCGCACGGTCTACCCCTCGGTGCCGTTGCGCGTCGAGTACGAGCTGACCGAACTCGGGCGCAGCGTCACCGAGCCGCTGGCCGCGCTGCGGTTGTGGGCACAGAAGAACTACGAGACCGTCGCCGAGGCGCGGGAGACGTTCGACAGCGCCGGCCCCATCGGCCTGGAGCCCGTTACCACCCGCTGATCACGCGAGCACCCAGCCCTACACGGCCTCCGCTTACGATCGTGCGCCACCGTGCCCCTTCGAGCTTCATCGGCGCGTGCTCACCCGGTGCTTGTCGCAATACACGACGTGCAGCCAGTTCCAGTGCCGGTCCTTGGCGGTGACCTCAGCGCAGCAATGCGTGCCGACAGCCTCGTGCATGTGCCTGGGGCAGTCTTCGACCAGCTGCCGGAACGCCTGCCCGCCGGCCTGGAACGTCGGCCTGCTGCCGACGACGAACACGGTGCTGCCCACGACCTCGCCGCTCAGCTTCTCCCGGTCCCAATGAGGCGCGGGCCGTTCCTGCGGCAAACCTTGGCAGACAACGGTGTGCGGCCGGCCGGCCCGGATCTTGGCGCGCACGTCCGTCCACTTCGCCAGCCGAAACCCGAGGCTGTGGTGCAACAGCACCAGGTCCAGCGCAGGCCCGTCGGCACTACGGCACTTGCAGTCGCTCTGCCGCAACGGCAGGTATACCAACGTGCGCGGCGAACGCATCGCGAACGCCCATGCCATGGCGATGTCGAGCGCTGAGGACTTGGTCACGCACGCCTCGACGCCCATGTACCCCTCGTACAACGGCGCATGACGCAACGGCTGGGCCGGCCGCACCACCCGGTACTCGTCCCGCCCCAGCCGGACCGTGCTGACGATCGTGCGCCAGCGTTCCCCCTCGAGTTTCATCGCGGGGAACGGTAACGCCAGGTCAGCGGTTCGAGCTAGCGAATTCAGCCCTCGGCGGCGAGCTGACCGCAGGCAGCCGCGATCTCCTGCCCGCGCGTGTCCCGCACGGTGCACTCGACACCCTGCTCACGAACCCGCCGCACGAACTCCCGCTCCACCGGCTTCGGCGACGCGTCCCACTTGCTGCCCGGCGTCGGGTTCAGCGGGATCAGGTTCACGTGCACAAGCTGCCCGAGGTGCTTGCGCAGCTTCTTCCCCAGAAGATCGGCTCGCCAGCCCTGGTCGTTGATGTCGCGGATCAGCGCGTACTCGATGCTGACGCGGCGACCGGTCTTGTCCGCGTACCCGCGCGCCGCCTCCAGCACCTCGGAGACGTTCCACTTCGTGTTGACCGGCACCAGCGTGTCGCGCAGCTCGTCGTCCGGCGTGTGCAGCGACACCGCGAGGCGGACCTGCAGGTCCTCCTCGGTCAGCTTCTTGATCGCGGGCACGAGACCGACCGTCGACACCGTCACGTGGCGCTGTGAGATGCCCAGGCCGTCCGGCGCCGGGTCGCAGATGCGGTGGACGGCCTCGAGGATGCGCTTGTAGTTCGCGAGCGGCTCGCCCATGCCCATGAAGACGATGTTCGAGAGCCGGCCGGGACCGCCGGGCAGGTCGCCGTCACGCATGGCGGCGGCACCGAGGCGCACCTGGTCCACGATCTCCGCGGTCGACAGGTTGCGCTGCAGGCCGCCCTGGCCGGTCGCGCAGAACGGGCACGCCATGCCGCAGCCGGCCTGCGACGAGATGCACAACGTCGCTCGGTCCGGATAGCGCATGAGCACGGACTCGATGAGCGTGCCGTCGTGCGCGCGCAGCAGCGTCTTCGACGTGGTGCCTTCGTCGGCAGTGACCTTGCGCACGACCGTGAACAACGGCGGCATCAGGTCGGCCACCAGCTTGTCGCGCGTGGTCGCCGGGATGTCCGTCATCTCGGCGGGGTCGACGGTCAGGCGGCTGAAGTAGTGGTTCGACAGCTGCTTGGCCCGGAACGGCTTCTCACCAAGGGCCGCAACGGCTTCCGCGCGTTGGGCGGGTGAGAGGTCGACCAGGTGGCGCGGCGGCAGGCCGCGCTTGGGCGCGTCGAAGACAAGGGGAAGCGAGGTCATAGCACATCTAGTGTCCCACGAACTTCACCAACACAAGACCGTTGCATCGCGATAGGTTCCGATATATCGTTAACGACATGATGATGAAACCACACCACAGAGATCACCACCACAGGCACCGCCACGGACCCTTCGGGGGCGGCGGCAGGGGCGGCCGCCAGAGGCGCGGCAACGTCCGGGCGGCGGTTCTGTCCTTGCTGGCAGAACGGCCGATGCACGGCTACGAGATCATTCAGGAGATCGCCAGGCGCACCGGCGGCGTGTGGAGCCCGAGCCCCGGCTCGGTCTACCCGACGCTGCAGATGCTCGCCGACGAAGGCCTCGTCTCCGCAGCGGAAGAGGGAGGCAAGAAGCTGTTCAACCTCACCGAGCACGGCAGGACGGAGCACCCGGCTCCGCCCTGGCGCGACATCGAGATCCAGCTCGACCCGGTCGACGGCGAATTGCGCACAGCCGTCCGGCTGCTGGGCGCCGCGACGGAGCAGATCTCCCACGCGGGCACGCCCGAGCAGAAGACCCGCGCGGTCGAGCTCTACAACGAGCTGCGGCGCAAGCTCTACGCCATCCTCGCCGAGGAGTGACCTACCACCGGTCGTGCACGTGCGGCCGGATCAGTTCGTCGTACACCTCGGCGACGGCCTTGCCGTCCACCGGTTCGAGCGAGGCCGCCTGTGAGTTGGCCCGCGCCTGCTCCACGTTGCGAGCACCGGGAATCACCACCCTGACGCCGGACTGGTCCACGATCCACCTGAGCGCGAACTGCGCCATCGTGGCACCTTCCGGCACCAACGGCCGGAGCCGCTCAACGGCCTCCAGACCGATCTCGTAAGGCACCCCGGAGAAGGTCTCGCCGACGTCGAAGGCCTCACCGTTGCGGTTGTAGTTGCGGTGATCGTCCGCACCGAAAGTCGTTGCCTTGTCGTACTTCCCGGTCAGCAACCCGGACGCAAGCGGCACCCGCGCGATGATCGCGACCCCCGCCTCGGCGGCCTTGGGCAGCACCTCTTCGAGAGGCTTGAGCCGGAACGCGTTCATGATGATCTGCACACTCGCCACGTGCGGGCGCCGGATCGCCTCCAACGCCTCCTCGACCTTCTCCACTGACACGCCATAGGCAGCAATCCGTTGCTGCTCAACCATCTCGTCCAAGGTGTCGTACACCTCGTCACTGCTGTAAACCGCGGTAGGCGGACAGTGCAGCTGCACGAGGTCCAACGTGTCGACACCCAGGTTGCGGCGGCTCCGGTCGTTCCACGCGAGGAAGTTCTCCCGGCTGTACCCCTCAGCGACCTGCGCCGGCAGCCGCCGCCCCATCTTCGTGGCGACGAAGATGCCGTCGTCCTTGCGCTCCTTCAGAAACCGCCCGACGAGCGTCTCACTGCGACCGTCGCCGTACACGTCGGCGGTGTCGAAGAAGTCGACCCCCGTGTCGGCCGCGGCGTGCAGCAACGCGAGCGCGTCGCTCTCGTCCACCTCGCCCCAGTCGGCGCCGAGCTGCCAGCACCCCAGCCCCACGACGCCGACCTGGCGGTTCAACCTGCCTGCGTTTCGCTTCTCCACGAACCGAGCCTAGTCCCGCCTCAGTTCCGAAGCCTGCTTCAAATACCGATCAGAGATCCGAAGGCGCATATCGCTCCCAGAGATCGCGGTCAGGCCAGTTATCGTCGAAGGACTCGAGCACGTGGCGATACCAGCGCTCAGCGTTGATCTTGTCCGTTACCGCTAGCAGCGCAGCGGCTTTCTCCTTGATGGTCGGCCACTTCAGCGTATGCATGCAGAACTGCAGAATCACGACACAGTCCCAGTCGATCTCATCGAGCATCTGCTCGAACTTCTTGATCGTGTAGTCACGACACTCGTCATGACTCAGGATCCGATCGAGCAGGTCATCCATCAAAGGCTCGTACTGGTCGTATCCAGACGCGATCCGTTGCACATCACGCAAGAAATCGATTTTGTCGCCGATGATCTCGCACGACGAGCGGTCAGCCGGTCGGGAAGCGATCAATGTACTTTCCTGTTCCGTTGAGCCCAATCCTGTCAAAGGCCGCCTCGGCCGCAGCTTTGGCGTGCCGACCACGAGGCTTGTAGTGTCCCGAGTCGTTGTCCATCCATACCACCTCGCCGTGCGCGATCTTCACCTCGCCCGCCGCGATCACGTCTCGACCTCTGGCGAGGCTCACGTGGCCGTCGCCTTGCCCCACCTTGATGGCGCCGTTGGGAAACACAACGTATTGGTACTTACCTTTCCTCTTTCGCAAGACATCGGCGCTGAATGATCTGGCGAAGTTGGGCTCGTCCTCGGGCTTCAAGTTCGTGAAGATCTTCGGGTCATCGTCCTCCTCGACGGCTTCAGCTTCTCCCCCGCCGTTCCAGGCGACCTGGCGGTGTGAAGCAGAACCGTCTTCGCCTTTGACTACCTTGAAGATCCCGTCCTCGGTGTAGATGTTGGTGCCACTGCCCGAGCCCGACAACTCGGACGGGTTCTGCTCCGCGGCGTTCTGGATCACCGGGTTGTCGGTGCCCAGCACCGCCTCCCGCACCTGACGAACGACCTCGTTCGCGTCCTGGACGTCGCCCATCTCGACGGCGACCCTCGACGCGGGCGCCTGCGGATTGCTGGAGACGACCCCGGCCTCGACGATCGGCTGCGTCGCCGCGGCAGGCGGCGCGAGCGCGACCTCCTTGGCGCTCTTCTCGGCCTCGGCCCTGGCAGCCACCGACGGGTCCCACACCGGCTGCGGGGCGTTGACGCTTCCATACCCACCGGGCCACCTGATGCCGCCGAGCAGGTCCTTCAGGTATCGGCCGAGGTTCACGAGCTGGCCGTACAACCCGCGGAGCATGTCGCTGAACCAGGTCGAGCCGGCGGTGGTGTTCTTGGGGAAGCGGAGGTTCTTCAACACCGGGGACTGGACGTACTGGACCTCCGGCTTCTCGAAGAGACTGAAGATGCCCTCTGCCGCGCTGATCGCCCCGCCGACTCCGGGAACGAACTTTCCGAACCTGATTGCCGTGAAGCCCCAGCTCCTGACGTTCTGCCTGTCGCGCTGGGCTTCTTTCCCCCTGACGTAGTCGTCGTATCCCGGCGCGATGATCGTGTCCGTTTGATGGCCGTCGGGATCGACGTAAGTCGCGGGAGCACCACGACCGTAGGCATATCGGTTGGTGAGGCCTGAAGGGCTCGTCGGCAGCGAGATGCTGTCGCGTGCGGTGAACCCGCCGGTCGACGGCGAGTACCAACGCGCGCCCATGTCGACTTCACCGGAGTCCGGATCCGTCCAGTCACCCTGGTAACCGAGTCCGGTCCGCGCCCCCGACACCACCTTGCCGAACGGGTCGTAGGTCGTGGTGTCTCCGGCGTTCTGGCCTGAAGTCGAGAACTCCGCGAGCACGTCGCCGCGCATGTCGGTCATGGCCAAGCCGCGCTGCGTGGCGAGCAGTTCGCCGCCGGGACCACGGCTGAACTTCTGGCTGCCGTCCGACGCCAAACCGAGGCTCGCACCCACGTACGAGAACTTCTGTGCGCCACGGGTGACCATGCGGTCCAGGGCGTCGTAGCCGAACGTGGTCGCGCCACGCTTCACCGAGCGACCGAACGCATCGAACTCGTAGGCGTCGGAACCGGAGCTCCGCAGGGTCCCCCGTGCGGCCCAGGTGTAGGACTTGTCGCCGTCGGACATCAGGCGGTTGCGGGCGTCGTAGGTGGACGTCTTGCCGTCGGCCTTCACGCGGTTGCCCGCGTCGTCCCATTCGTACGACGTCGTCTTGCCGCCGTACGACCAGGCGGTCATCCGGCCCGCGTAGTCGTACGCATAGGTGTGTTCACCCGAACCAGCGAGGCCCGAAGTCTTCTTCGACTTGACCAGGTCGTTGAGTTCGTAGCCGTACTCGATCGACGACAACGTGGTGGTGCCGTCGCGCAGGACGTCGGAGATCTGCCTGCCGTACACGTCGTAGTCGTAGGACCGCACCTTGCCGGCGAACGTCACCGACTTGACCTGGCCGGCCTCGTTGTAACCGAACGCCTGCGCGGCACCGGTCAGTCCATCCTGGACGGTGGAAAGCCTGCCCTGGTGGTACGTGTAACGAGCGGTGCCCGAGGCATCGACCTGCTGCGTCAGGCGACCCGAGTCGTCATAGGTGAACTGGGAGTCGCCGGACGGGCCGGTGGCCGAGAGAAGTGCACCGCGGTCGTTGTACTCAAGGGTGTTGGTACCTCCGGGAGCGTTGAAGCTCGTCAGGCGACCCGCGGCGTCGTAGCCGAGGGAACGCGACGCCGTCGAGGCCTCCGCACCCTCACCCGTTTCCCCGGTGAGGCGGTTGAGGTAGTCGTACGTCAGCGTGCGGGTGACACCACCCGGCGCGACCACGCGCTCCACGTTGCCGGCGAGGTCGTACGACCTCGTCCAGGTGCGGTCGACCGCGTTCGGGTGCGCCTCGGTCGCGGGCTCGATCACCGACTCGGGCAGTCCGAGGCTGTTCGTCCGGTAGGTCGTCGCGTTGCCGCGGCCGTCGGTGAAACGGCTGCGGTTGCCCGCGGCGTCGTAGCCGAACGACGTGGTGATCGACTTGCCGTCCGCCACCGGCTCGACCTGGTTGACCATGCGACCGAGTGCGTCGAAGGTGAAGTTGGTCGACCGGTTCAGCGGATCCGTCGTCTTCACGACGTTGCTCGCGCGGTCGTAGAAGTTGCGCGACATCCGCAACAGCGACTCGTTCGCGTCGAGGTCGTATCGGGTCGACGGCCGGCCTGCCGTGTCGTAGCTCTGGAACGACGTGCGGTTCAAGCCGTCGGACACGCGGGACTGGCGGCCAGCGCTGTCGTACCCGAACTTCGTGACGACACCGGCGGCATCCTTCGCCGAGATCCTTTGCCCCAGAGCGTCGTACGTGAACGTCGTGACCTCATTGGACGGTGAGGTCACCGCCTTGAGGTTGCTCGCGTCGTCGTAGACCGACTTCGTGACCAGGGCGGCGACAGCGGGCCGCCGTTCCAAGCGCGTGGCGGTGACCTGACGACCAAGGTCGTCGTAGGTCGCCTCCGCTCGCGCACCGGTCGGGTCGGTGATCGACAGGCGTTCGCCGGCACGGGTGTAGCTGTAAAGCCAGGAACCGTTGGTACGTCCCGCGACGGTGGCGTCCGCCTGGTACGCGGCCACCACTCGCCGCAGCTGGTCGTAGCTGTACTCGGTGACGGCCCCGCGCGGGTCGGTCACCTTGCGCACGTCGCCCAGCGGCGTGTACTCGGTCAGCGTGACCGAGCGCGCGCCGTTGCTCGCCCCGGGCTTGGTGTACTCGGCAGACTCGGTGCGCACCACGCGGCCGAGCTTGTCGAACGCCTGCTTGCTGATGTTCCCCTTGGCGTCCTTGAGCTCGACCGCGCCACCGAACGCATCGAGTCCGGTGTGGACGGACGGTCGCGACGTGATGACCGTGCCGTTGTCCTCCACCTGGGCGGGCGGTGCCGTGACGGAGACGGCGTTGCCGCCCTCGTCGTAGCCGTAGTCGGTGGTGAACGCCGCCCTGTCGGCGCCGTCGGACGTGCCGCGCGGGTCGGTGACCGAACGTAGCAGGCCTCGGTCGTCCAGGACGCTCGACGTGGTCAAGCGCTCGGTGCCGTTGAACGCGGTCTCGCTGGTGCGGCGGCCCGCGGCGTCGTAGCCGAACTCGGCGGCCGTAGTGCGCTGGACGTCCTGATGCACGCTGTTGGACGGCTTGCCCGTGACGGCGACCTTGGTGACGTTGCCACCGGCGTCGTAGTCGTAGGTGGTGAGGCGGCCGATACCCGCCGGGTCCGCCTTGGAGGTCCTGACCCGGTTGAGGGCGTCGTAGGTGTTCTCAACGGCGAGCCCGCCGGCACTCGCCTCACGGACGACGTTGCCTGCCCCGTCGTAGGTGTACTCCTTCAGCACCAGGTCGCGGGGCGCGACGACCGGGTCGAACGGGTCACGGATCTTGGAGGCGACGACGCGGCGAACCGAGTCGTCCCGGTAGTACTCGTAACGCTTGGCGCGACCCATCGCGTCGGTCTCACGCGTGAGCCTGCCTGCGAGGTCGTAGGCGAAGGCCTGCACGACCAACGTCTCGCGCACGGTCGTGTCGCCTTGACCTTCACCGTCACCACCGGGGCCACCGGGCCCGACAGGGTCGCCGTGCCACGCCCGCAGACGCACCTCGGCGATCTTCTGGCGAGCGGTGTAGGCGAACTCCTGCTTGGTGCCGACCGCGTCGACGGTCCACGCGAGGTTGCCGAAGGTGTCGTAACCGCTGGTGGTCACGTTCCCTTCGGAGTCGGTGACCCTCGCCGCCCGGCCGTGGCCGTCGTACTCGGTCACCACGCGGCGGGTCTGATCGCCTCCGGTGAGGTCGGCGGACTGGGTGGCGGTGGTGTTGCCGTCCGCGTCGTACTCGTATGTGGTCTGGAGCGTGTGCTTGACGCCGGTGATCTTGTTCGTCGTCGCCGGACGCGTGACCGTCTTCAGCCGCGAGAGCTCGTCGTAGGTGTACGTCGATGTGAGGCCCTGCGGGTACGCCTGGGAGATCTCGGTCTGGGTGATCTTGCGACCGAGGGCGTCGTAGGTGAACTTCGTGACCAGGCCGGCCGCGTTCGTCACCTTCTCCAGGTCGCCTGAGGCGTAGTACGAGTACGACGTCTTGGCACCACGTCCGTCGATCGTCGTCTCCACCAGGCCGGCCGGGCCGACCGAAGACGACGTCGTGTACGTGTGCCGCGCCGTCGAGCCGTCAGGTGCGACCTGCGACTCGATCAGGCCGCGCACGCCCACACCGGTGTAGGTGTTGGTCGTGCGGTACCTGGTGTCGTCAGGACCGGATGAGCGGCCGTCCGACGCGGTCAGCAGTTTGCCGTTGCGCGGATCGGTGAGATCGCTCGGGTTGTTGTAATAGCTGGAGTACGAGGTGTGGCAGTCGGTGTCCGAGGTTCGACACGTCTTGCGCGAGATCGGGTTGCCGCGCGAGTCATTCGTCAGCTCGACCTTGTTGCCGTTCTCGTCGACGATCTTGCTCAGGAAACCGCGCGCGTCGTAGTCGAACGTGCGCACACCCTGGCCCTGGTTGGGGCCGCCCTGGTCACCACCGGGCGGCAACGACGTACCGGGAGGCAGATCCTCCGGACGCACCCCTTGGCCGAGCGGGGTGAGTGAGCGCAGGACGCGGCCGCGGGCGGGGTCGTAGTCGGCGTAGTGGAACCGGTTGCCCGGATCGCGAACCATGGTGGTGCGCACCAGGTTCTGTTCGGTGCCGGTCACCGCCGGCGCGGCCAGCTGCCACTGTCCACCGTTGCGGTCGACGTACTCGCGCAGGCGGTCATTCACGACGTCGTAGCTCATCGTCGCGGCGACCCGGCCACTGGGCAGCGTGATCTTGGTCAGCTGGTCGGACGGCGCGGCTGACTCGAAGTGCTGCTTGGCGGCGGTGGTGCCGATCGGGTGCTCGTAGAACGCGACCTCGTCGATGACGCCGGAAAAGTACCGGACTCCGGCGGGCAGGCCGGGCCAGCCGTCGGAGCTCGCGGCGCCGATCTGGTTCTGGGTCATGGTGAGGTGGTTGATCTCACCGAGAGCCGACGCGACGAACTTGCCGTCCACGAACAGCGACTGCGTGCCCAGCGAACCGGACAGTACGACGTGGTGCCAGTTGTTGTCGTTGACCGCTCCGGTCGTGGTGATCGGTTCGGTCTTGCCGTTCCAGAAGTTGCCTCGCAGCTTGCCGTCCGTGCCGACCCACAGCACCGGCAACTGCGGCGAGGAGGGCGGCGTGGCCGAACCTAGCTCGAAGTGCTGCATGCCCAGAAGCGGGCCACCGGCGGTGGTCTTGAACCACATCTCGACGGCCAGGTCGCGGTTCTTCTTGATCAGGCCAGGCGGCAGCTTCACGAACGACGAGCTGCCGTTGAACGTCCGCGCGCCGTCCGGGGATCCCGCGATCGCTCCGGCAGTCCAGGAGGTGTCCTTGGCAGTGCCGTCGTCCTTGCCGAGGTTGGTGCGGACCTGGCTCTCGATCCGGGTGCCGTCGGGGTCACCGAGGCGCCAGTAGGAACCGGGAATCGAGTCGATCACCGCACTGCGGTAGTGCGATCCCTGGGCGTAGTCGTACTTGGTGCACCCGTTCGCCGGGTCGCACACCTCGGTCAGCTTGTCGCCCGTGTACTTGTAGGTCCAGACGAGCGCCTTGCCGTTGACGACGTCCGTCGTCACCGACTGCACGTGCGCACCAGACCACGCGAAGGTCAGCTTGCGGCCGCTGCGCGGGTTCACGACCTGCGACAGCTTGCCCGCTTCGTATCGGACGTCGAGCTGCTGACCGGTCTGATCAGTGATCTTGGTCAGCTTGCCGTCCGCACCGAACCGGTACGACGTCGACGAGGTGTCGACCATGGTCCAGCCGCCACCGAACTCGGCGGGTTCCGGGTGCAGGTCTCCCTGCCGTCCGGGCGCCGGCGCGAAGCCGCCACCGGGGTTGCGGCCGAACCGCACCTGCTGGCCGTCAGGAAGTGTGACGAGGACGTTGCCGGAACCGTCGTCGTCCGGCACGACCTTCATGTCCCAGCGCGTCGACCACCCTGCGCCGAACAAGAGGTCACGGCGCGGATCGAGGCTGTTGTACGTGCGAGCAACGGAGAGCTCCGGGCCTGACCCAGTGATCGACGCGTCGATCGCGCTGGAGAAGTAGTTGCCGTTGTTCGGGTCGAACGCCTTGTTCGCGCCGTTGTACGGGGCGTTGGCCAGATGCGTGGTGATGCTGGGCTGCGGCACCGAGGTCAGCAGCGTGCTCCACGGCAGCGCCTCGCTCTCCTGCCCCTTGTCGTCGATGGCGGTAGCGCGCCACATATAGACCCTGCCCCAGAACATCTTGTCCTTGGGGACCGTCCACATGCGATCGTCGATGTTGCCCGAGTCGAAGCAGCCGGACGGAGTTGCGCCGCCGGAGTCCTCGCACACCTGGAATCGGTACTTGAGCGCGCGGTTCGGCGGGGAGTCGACGTCGACAGCGTCGACCCACAGCTGGGGCGTCAGGGTGGCCGCCGAGTAACCGTTCGGCGGGTACTGGGCCTTGACCAGCGGCGGGATGTTGGGCACGCGGAACGACAACCGCGCCGGCGGGACGTGCTCATCGGTGAACCAGGGCCCACCCTTGCGCAACATGGAGAAGTCGAGCAGGTAGGTACCGTGGTCGAGCGCGTCGATCTGGACCTCGATCGTCGCCGAGCCGCCGCGCGGCACGTCGTGCGGGAGTGCGGTCTCGACGGTCCTGACAGGGCTGCCCGCGTCGGTGAACACGCGGTAGCCGAAAGCAAAGGTCGACGGCGTCCAGGTCTGCGCGCCGCGGTTGGTCACCGTGAGCTTGACCTTGCCGCCCCGGTTCGCGAGCACCGCGGGCTCGGGAACGCCGCGGTCGATGCGGTACTCGGCGTCGTACGGGGAATGCGTGATGTAGAGCCGCGGAGGGTTCGCGGTGCCCTTGCTGGTGAACTTCTTCCAGCCGTAGACATCGGACTCGGACCCTCGCACGGTCAGGCCGTGGTTCGCCTGTGCGCCGGTGACCCATCGCTGGATCAGGTCGCGGCCCTTGACGCCGAGGTTGATCTGCTCGACCGCGGTGGGGCAGTTGGACCGCGTCTGCATGGGCGCGATGTAGCCGTGCGCGAAGCTTGCCGAGCTGAGCTCTTCGCCGTAGGCGGGGCCGGGGAATCCTCCTCCGCCCCATGGCGCGGTGACGGCGTGCACGGTGACGGGCCGCGGACTGCAGGACCACGACCAGTAGTTGGTGAGGGCGAGCGCCGCACCGTGGATCTTGTGGTTGGCCAGGGTGTTCTCGACGCCGCCGAAATCCAGATAGGCGGCGGAGTTCAGACCTCCACTGTTGCCGACCTTCAGCTCGGTGCTCTCGGTGTTCCAGGTGCCTTGGTAAAAGCGGGCGCGCGTTGGCTCGCGGGTCTCGATGGTGGGGTCGACCAGGACCGGGAACTTGCGTGCCGGGTCACGCAGCCAGGCGGAGTCGACCTCGACCTTCAGCACGCCATCGGCGATCTGATACTTCACGCCGTAGGACAGCGCGGGGTCACCGGTGTTCGGATCAATGCTCGAGTCGGTCATGAAGCCGCGGGGGAAGCGGCCTCGCTCGTTGCCGTCGCGGTCGTGCAGCACGACCTGGTCGTCCACGACCTTCGCCGTCAAACCCTTGAGCCGCAACGGGAACGTCCACGAGTGCGGCGCGTCGGCCGACGCGAGCACCATGATTTCCTTGACGCCGCCGGACTGCGCCTCGAACTTCAGGTCGACGCCGGGCATGACCTGCGGGTAGGTGACCGTGCTGCCGTCAGCGACACCAGCCGACGCCGCCGTGCCGCGCAGACCGAACGCGACCTCGTGCTGGTCGTCGAAGCGCATGCGCACCAACGAGTCCTCTGACGCGCGGCCCGCAAGCCGCAGATCGACGCGGTCGGCGGCGTTGCGCCAGCCGTCACCGGTGCTCACGAACGTGGTGTCGATCGGCGCCCAGGTGCCGTCGGGCTTGCGATAGTTGACGGCGCTCTGGCTGAACTCGGTGGTCAGCGAGCCGTCAGCGTTGCGGTACGTGCGCTCCCTCTCGCCGCGCTGGCCCGGCAGTTCCTTGCTGGTGGAGGCGTCGAAGCCGCGCACGTCGGAGGAGGTTGGTTTGACCTCGACGTCGTTGCGCACGGCGTCGGCGCTCTGGCCCTTGATGGACGGGTACTTGCTCTGCAGGGAGACGGGCTCGTCCTGGTTCGGGGAACCGTCACTTAGCTCGTGCGAGTGGCCGTCCGCCGAACCCCACTGCTGCTTGGGGGACAACGCCCTCGCCTCGGCGAGCTCACGCAGACCGTTCAACTGTGGCATCAACTGAGACGCGTGTGGCCCGAAGAAGCCAATTGTCACCAGGATCGCAGCCAATAGGACTGATGCACGTCTGCCCGCTCTTGCGCGTGGCAGACCAATCCCCTTGCTTTTAGGCACAGCTTCCCCCCAAGAAAGACCTACCGACCCGCGCGACAGTCCCCCGTCCGCCGCACGGCGACCAAAGAATGCTTCATCGGCGACTTCTCCGCAAGTACCTGGGAACGAGGTAACGTTCGCCGCGCCTCGCGCGACCAAAGCCGAGGCACAACCATCACTTGGGGGGAACACCGTGTACCAGAGGCCGAAGAGATTCGGTAGACCCGGCCTGCGCAACAGCGTCGCCTTGACCGTTGCCGCGACTGTGACTTCGCTCATTCTGCCAGCTCAGCCCGCTGCAGCGGCTGAACAGATCAGCTGCCGGGAGTCCGCGTCGATTTACGCGGCGACCGGCGACGGAACGTTGTTGGAATACTTCCACAACACTCCGGAATCGGGAAGTTACGATTGGAAGCCGCAGCGTTCAATCGGTCAAGCATGGTCGCAGATGACCGTCGTAACCGGCGCTGACGGTCGCATTTATCAGATTCCGAACAATGGCGAACTGCGTCGCTTCCGACACACCGGAACCGAATGGGAACGTCCAGGCGGTGGTTGGTACACGACCATTGACACGGGCTGGGGTCAGTACCGGGACGCGGCTCAGCAGAACCGCGTCGCCGTCGACTCGAACGGCGACTTCTACACCATCGACAGCACCGGCACGCTGACCTGGTCGCGGTACAACGAGCACGCGGGCACTTGGACGAAGAGGCCGCTGACCAGCCAGTGGGGCAGGTTCGACCACATCGTCGCCGCTGGCAACGGCGTGTTCTACGTCCGTGACAAATTGCGCAACAACGGCTCGCTCTACCGATTCCAGTACCACGCGGACTCCCAGTCGTGGCTGCAGGCGATGAAAATCGTGGGTGACGCCGGCTGGAACATGCACCGCAGGATCTTCTCTCCTGGTGGCGACGTGCTGTACGCGGTCGAGCCGAATGGAACGTTGTGGTGGTACCGCTGGTCGGAATCCGCCAGCACCTTCGCCACACCGACCAGCATTGGCACCGGCTGGTCTTCCGACTGGCAAATCGGCGCAATGACGGACGCTTGCACGTTGAGCGGTCTTCCGACCCGGCTGCGCCCGGCACCGCGCCCGGTTCAGGACCTCGCTCGCAGCGAGTTGATCGAGACTCAGAACGGCTTGATCCAGGGCTACTACGTGGACTCCTACGGCACGCTCAAGGTCGCCACCCAGGCGGCGGGTTCGGCCGTCGACTTCCTCGGCATTGAGCCGATCGAGACTCCCGGCGCGGTCAGCACGACCCCCACCGCGGTGATGTACAAGGGTCGGCCGAACGTGTTCGCTCTCGGCACCAGCACGGACATCTACGAGGGCTCGCGAAGCGACAACGGCGTCAGCTGGCCGGCGTTGAACCAGTTCGGCGGCTGGACGGTGGACAGGGCCGAGGCCATCACCTACCCCGACGGACGACGGCGGCTCTACGCCGTCGACGGCATCGGCCGCCTACTCACCCGCGGTCAGTCGGTGGTCGACGCGCCGATGTCGCCGTGGGCACCTATCGCCTTCAACTCCCTCACCGGCGAGATCATCGCCATGGCGGCGAACAACACCGATGTCGAACTCCTGGCGTATGACGTTCAGGGCAACCTGGCGAGCCTTCTGCACCGCAACGGCACCGCGGACCGCATGCGGTCGATCACCGACGCCGCCGGACGCATCACCGGCCGCCCCGCCGCAGTCATCAAGGACGACGGCAAGGTACAGGTGTTCGCTCGCCGCGCCGACGGCAAGATCCACACGATCCGTGACACCGGTTCCGGCTTCGGGAACACTTGGACCCCGCTGGACGGCGTGACCGCGAACGGCGCTCCTGCCGCGGTGATCAGCGAGGGCAAGATCAAAGTTGCGGTCCGGAGCACGGACGGCTTCGTCTACACGAACGGACAGTCCGAGGTGGATGGTCCGTTCACCGGCTGGACCAAGCTCGTCGACTCCCGGACGGGCAACGCGTGGCCGACGGACACCGAGCCGTCGATGGTCGCGCTGAGCACAGGCAAAGTCGTGGTGATGTACCGCAGCGCCGACGAGGTGACCTTCACCTTCGAGTCAGCACCTGCCTCCACGGGCGTGGCAGCCCGATCGGCCTCGACCAGCAGCGGGACCGGGTTCGTCGGCGGCCCTTCGCCGAAGCCCCAGCGCTGAACCAGCAGGCGGGGAGTTTCGGCAAGACTCCCCGCCTCTGTCAGAGGATCAGCCCCTTCGGCTTGCGCCGGACGTGCAGCCGATAGCCGACCGGAAAGCTCAGCCCGTTCACGGACGCGATCGCCCGTTCGGCCACCGTCGCGGAGAATTCGATGCGCAGCACGGCTTCCAGGTCCTCGCGCTTTTCGAAACGCCATTCCGCGGTGACGCGTCGCAGCGAGAAACCGTTGTCCGCGAAGAACTTCTCGATCGCGGCCGGGTCGTAGCGCGGTTCGTCGGCGCACAGCCACGGCCCGTACGGATCGGCCGAGCCGTCCAGGTCCACGATCGCCAAAGCACCTCCGGGCCGCAGCACCCGGTCCGCCTCGCGCAGGCCCGGTTCGCAGCCAGGCCCGAAGAAATAGGCCGTGCGGGCGTGCACCAGATCGGCGGAGGCGTCGTCCAGCGGCAAACCTTGTGCGGGACCGGAAACGATGCGGACGTTCGGCAACGAGGCCACGCGGTGCTTGGCGCGCACGACCAACGGCGGGTGGGGTTCCACGCCCGTGACGGACTTCGCCGCCTGAGCGAACAGCGGCAGGTGGAATCCGTCGCCGCAGCCGACGTCTACGACGTCCTTGTCGTTAAACGGACATTCTTCGCTTAACGCCGCCCAAATCGCCCCGTGGACGTCCTGCGCGCGGTTCTCGACCTCGTACACGTCGGGCCAGTGCCAGATGTTCGGACTTGGCACGACGTCTGCCGGACGCACCGCGTTCAACGCCGCCCGCACGAATCCCCTCACGACGCCACTGTAGGACTTCCATTTGCCTGTGACCGTACGAATTCGTCCAATCACGGCGTAGCGTGTTGGCATCTCTTTCCCCTGCAGGAGGCGGCAGTGTCGATCGCGCCCAACACGCCCCAGCTCGCGACGTTGCTGTCCGGAAGTCCGTGCTGGGTCGAGCGAACCGTCGACGACCTCAAGGGCGCGATCGATTTCTACACCGGCCTGTTCGGCTGGCACTACGCCGACGACGCCGGCTACACGGTGGCGATGGTGGACGGCGTCCCCGTCGCCGGACTGCCGCAGGGTGATCCAGATGCCTGGCGGTTATACCTGGTCACACCACATGCGCGCGCTACCGCGGAGAAGGCTTTCCACCTCGGCGGGTCCGTGCTGCGCAACCCCGAGGACGCAGCCGACCACACGCAGAGCACGGTGATCGCCGACCCGACCGGCGCGGTCGTCGGCTTTCGGCACGTGCCACCGGACTGGCGGTTCGGCACGGGTGGGCACGGCGCGTACGCGTGGGCCGAGCTGAACACCCGTGACGGGGCGATTGCCGACGAGTTCTTCGGCGAGCTGTGCCACTACGACATCACGCAGATCGGCGACGGGCACCGGCTGGACTACGCGTCCTGGTCCGTCGAGGGCACCGAGGTGATCGGCCGGCAGAAGATGGGGCGCGAGTTCCCGTACGGAGAGCGCTCCCACTGGATGGTGTACTTCAACGCGGCGCCCGAGATCGGCACCGACTCGGTGGCGTACCGGGTGCTGGAACTCGGCGGCCGGGTGACCGTCGAGCCCTACGACACTCCGTTCGGACGCATCACCGTCGTCGAGGACCACGCGGGAATGGCCTTCTCCGTGATCGACCAGTCCCGTGTGATCGAGGCCGAGTCTCGGATCGCGGTGGACGACCCGTTCGACGACTAGCGGCTACTGCACGAAGAGGTGCAGCAGGAGCCAGGAGGCGACAGCGGACGGGAGGAGCGAGTCCATCCGGTCCATCAGGCCGCCGTGGCCGGGCAGCAGCGTGCCCATGTCCTTGATGCCGAGGTCGCGCTTGATCAGCGACTCGACCAGGTCGCCCGCGGTGGCCGTGACGACGAGCACGGCACCGAACAACGCGCCCTGCCACCACTGGCCGTCGAGCAACGTCGTCACCGTGATCGCGCCGCCGACCGCGCCCGCGGTCAGCGAACCGGCGAAGCCCTCCCAGGACTTCTTCGGGCTGATCGTCGGCGCCATCGGGTGCTTGCCGAGGAAGACACCGGCCGCGTAGCCACCGACGTCCGACAGCACGACACCGATGATGAACGCGAACGCGCGACCCGCGCCGTCGTCGGGAACCACGAGCATGGCCGCGAACGCCGCGAACAACGAGATGTACGCGATCGTGAACACCGAGGCGCTCAGATCACGCAGGTAGCCGTCGGAACCGCCGCGGAACCGCCAGATCATGCACACCAGCACGGTGACCACGAAGGCGGTCATCATGCCGGAGCGCTCGAGCGGCCACGACAGCCAGATGATCGCCTGGCCGCCGATCAACGCCGGCCACAGGGCGACGTTGATGCCGGCCTTCTTGAAGGCGTTCGCGATCTCCCACGTCGACACCGCCGCGGCGGCCGCGACGATGCCGATGAAGGTCTCCTTGACGGTCAGCAGCGACACGATGATCATGGCGCCGAGCCCGGCGCCGACCAGGATCGCCGCGCGCAGATCACGTCCAGCGCGCGACGGCTTCGACGTGGGGACGTCCGCGGGACCGCCTGCCACCTGTGCTCCCATCAAGACCTCCGCCCGGCCTGGGCAATCACGCCTGCGGCGACTCGGCCGGGCGAACCATCAGTGGAACATCAGACTTCGAGAAGTTCGGCTTCCTTGTGCTTCACGAGCTCTTCGACCTGCGCGACGTAGCGGTGGGTCAGAGCCTCGAGCTCCTTCTCACCACGCGCGCCGTCGTCCTCGCCGACCTCGCCGTCCTTGACGAGCTTGTCGATCTCTTCCTTCGCCTTGCGACGAACGCCGCGCAGGGAGACCTTCGCGTCCTCGCCCTTCGACTTCGCGACCTTCACCATGTCCCGGCGGCGCTCCTCGGAGAGCTGCGGGATGACGATGCGGATGATCGAACCGTCGTTGCTCGGGTTGAGGCCCAGGTCGGAGTCGCGGATCGCCTTCTCGATGGCGTTCAGCTGGCCCGCGTCGTACGGCTTCACGACCGCCATGCGCGCCTCGGGGACCGTGATGCTGGCCATCTGGTTCAGCGGCGTCATGGAGCCGTAGTAGTCGATCTGGATGCGGTTGAACATCGAGGGAGTCGCACGACCGGTTCGGACGGAGGAGAGGTTCTCCTTCGCGACCGAAACCGCCTTTTCCATCTTCTCCTCGGCGTCGAGGAGGGTCTCGTCGATCACGACTGCTCCTTGCTCTACGTGTTCGTGCCCAATTCCCGGTCCTGGAGAGATCCCACCAGGTCTAGAAGGCCGGGCGGCCACCGGGGGTGCTGACCAGAGTTCCGATCTTCTCACCACGCACCGCGCGTGCGATGTTCCCCTCGGTGAGGAGGTTGAAGACGAGGATCGGCATGTTGTTGTCCATGCAGAGGCTGAAGGCCGTGGCGTCGGCGACATTGAGACCGCGCTCCAGCACCTCGCGATGGGTGATGTTGTCGAACATCAGCGCGTCCGGGTCGATCTTGGGGTCGGCCGTGTAGACGCCGTCGACGGCCTTGGCCATCAGGACGATCTCGCAGCCGATCTCCAGTGCGCGCTGGGCGGCCGTGGTGTCCGTGGAGAAGTACGGCAGGCCGGCGCCACCGCCGAAGATCACGACGCGCTTCTTCTCGAGGTGACGCATCGCGCGGCGCGGGATGTAGGACTCGGCGACCTGCGTCATCTGGATGGAGGTCTGCACGCGCGTGTCGATGCCGTGCTCGCGCTCGAGGAAGTCCTGCAGCGCCAGGCAGTTCATGACCGTGCCGAGCATGCCCATGTAGTCGGCGCGCGACCGGTCCATGCCGCGTTGCTGGAGCTCGGACCCCCGGAAGAAGTTGCCGCCACCGATCACGACGGCCACCTGCACGCCGGACCTGTGGATGGCCGCGATCTGCCGGGAGACTGTCTGGACGACGTCGGGATCGACGCCGACGCCACCACCGCCGAACATCTCGCCGCCGAGCTTGAGCATCACCCGGCTGTAGCCGTGGCTACCTTCTTCGCTCACAGGTCCTCTCCTTTGACCTTGGGCCGGGGGTGTGGGGGTGTGCCCCGCTGTTGCGCGGAACGACCCGGTTCGCGCTTCCCGCGAACACACCTCACCCCGAGTGAAGCCTTCTGTAGACACGCCAAGGGCGGGGTCGCTGGTACCCGCAACCCCGCCCTCGTGCGAATCAGCTCTGGCCGACCTCGAACCGAGCGAAACGGGTAACCGTCACGCCGGCCTCGTCCAGAAGAGCCTTGACCGTCTTCTTGCTGTCCGTCACGGAAGCCTGCTCGGTGAGCACGACGTCCTTGAAGAAGCCGTTCACGCGACCCTCGACGATCTTGGGGAGCGCGCCCTCGGGCTTGCCCTCCTCGCGAGCGGTCTCCTCGGCGATGCGACGCTCGTTGGCGACGAGCTCCTCGGGGACCTCGTCACGGGTGACGAACTTCGGGCGCATCGCGGCGATCTGCATCGCGGCACCCTTGGCGACCTCGGCGTTGTCGCCGGTGTACTCGACCAGGACGCCCACTGCGGGCGGCAGGTCGGCAGCGCGCTTGTGCAGGTAGACCGAGACGGTGCCGTCGAAGTCGACGGCCTTGGCCAGCTCGAGCTTCTCGCCGATCTTGGCGGAGAACTCCTGGACCAGCGCGTCCACGGACTTGCCGTCGACCTCGACGGCCTTGAGGGCGTCGACGTCCGCGACCTTGTTCGCCTTGGCGAGCGCGACGATGTCGTCTGCCAGGGCGATGAAGTCGGCGTTCTTGGCCACGAAGTCGGTCTCGCAGCGCAGCTCGATCATCGCGCCGTCCTTGACGGCGACGAGGCCGTTGGACGTGGTGCGCTCGGCGCGCTTGCCGACGTCCTTGGCGCCCTTGATGCGCAGGATCTCGACGGCCTTGTCGAAGTCGCCGTCAGCCTCGTCCAGCGCCTTCTTACAGTCCATCATGCCGGCGGCGGTCAGCTCGCGAAGCTTCTTGACGTCCGCGGTGGTGTAGTTCGCCATCGTTTTCCTTCTGCGATGTACGCGCTTAGGTCACGAGGTGCCCGCTTGTCGCGGGCACCTCGTGGGGGAAATCAGGACTGGACGGGCTGCTCGGCCGGAGCCTCGGCCGGGGCCTCAGTCGCGACGGCGGCGTTGGTGGTGAGGAGCTCCTGCTCCCACTCCGCCAGCGGCTCGTCGGTGGCGACCTCGGGCTTGTCCTGGCCGTCAGCGGCGTCGCGACGGGCACCGGAACGCTGCATGAGACCGGCGGCGGCGGCCTCGGCCACCACCTTGGTCAGCAGTGCGGCGGAACGGATCGCGTCATCGTTACCCGGAATCGGGTAGTCGACCTCGTCCGGGTCGCAGTTCGTGTCGAGGATCGCGACGATCGGGATGTTCAGCTTGCGAGCCTCGCCGACCGCGATGTGCTCCTTCTTGGTGTCCACGATCCACACGGCGCTGGGCACCTTGGACATGTCGCGGATACCGCCGAGCGTGCGCTCCAGCTTGTCCTTCTCACGGTTCATCATCAGGATTTCCTTCTTGGTGAAACCCTGGAAACCGCCGGTCTGCTCCATCGACTCGAGCTCCTTGAGGCGCTGAAGCCTCTTGTGGACCGTCGAGAAGTTGGTGAGCATGCCGCCCAGCCAGCGCTGGTTCACGTAGGGCATGCCGACGCGGAGCGCCTCGTTGGCGATGGCCTCCTGCGCCTGCTTCTTCGTGCCGATGAACAGGATCGACCCGCCGTGCGCGACCGTCTCCTTGACGAACTCGAAAGCCCTGTCAATGTAGGTCAGCGTCTGCTGCAGGTCGATGATGTAGATGCCGTTGCGCTCGGTGAAGATGTAACGCTTCATCTTCGGGTTCCAGCGCCGGGTCTGATGCCCGAAGTGCACGCCGCTGTCAAGCAGCTGCCTCATGGTTACGACGGCCATGGCCGGTTCGCACCTCATCTGTCGGACGCGCTAGGACTCGCCTTTGCGCGTCGGTTCGGTTGACGCCTCAGGCCGGTAGGCCTTCAGCCCTGGTGCCATTGCCGCCGTCCGCACCCGCGGAGCATCTCTGCACCGTCAGGACCCGTCGAACGTCGTGACTCGACCCTGCTGGGATCAGCCGGTCGGATCTGCGTTGGCACGCGAAGTCGTCCCGCGCACAGACGGGACGCGCCCAAAAGTCTACTCCCCATCCCCGACAAACTTCGAATCGCCCCCACCCCGCAGGGCGTAGTTGTCCACAACCGGCGAGTAATCCACAGTTTCCCAATACCCGCTGGTCCCCAGGGGTCCCCCTGGCCGACCGTTGACCCATGCCCCTCCTCCCCACAGCGCTGCTGCTCACCACGCTCCTGAGCCCGCCGGCCGACCGCTTCACGTGGCCCCTGCCCCCGCCACACCCGGTGATGCGCGCCTTCGAGGCCCCCGCCTCTCCGTTCGGCCCAGGTCACCGAGGCGTCGACCTCGCCTCACCGGCCGGTACCCCGGTCCTCGCCGCGGGCGACGCCACCGTCGTCTTCGCAGGCGCGGTGGCCGCCAGAACCCTGGTGTCGCTCCAGCACCGCAACGGCCTGCGCACCACCTACGAACCGATCGCGCCCGCCGTCACCGCAGGCCGCCCGGTCCGCCGGGGAGAGGTGATCGGCCACCTGCAGGCGGGCCACTGCCCGACCCCGTGCCTGCACTGGGGCGCCCGCCGAGGCCAGGCCTACCTGGACCCGCTCCGCCTGGTCAGCTCAGGCCGCGTACGCCTGCTGCCGCTGGCGGCCCCCACATAGCCGCCCACCCAGCCCGCGCCGCACGTCCCCCCTCGCGGCGCTCCCACACGGGCGCTCCCCGCCGTTCCCCAGGCGGCAGGACAGCGGCGCACCCCGACACCCGCCGCAGCGCCCGTCAGGCGCCGGGAGGCGGCGACCCGCTCACCCAGGCCGCCTCCCGGCCTACCTGACTCACGCCATCCCGCCCGCGGGGGTCGCACAACGCCCAAGAGGCGTGCACCACCGCGCCAGGCTTACCAGCGGCAGTCAAGAACGACCACCGCGCAAGTTCGGCGCCCTGCGCGGCCGTCCACCAGCGTTCGCCTGCTTGCACCGCATGACCCACCGTCCGGAGCACCACTCAGGCCACTTCGCCACCAACCGCACGACCGCCGACCGCACGACACCGTCAACGTCGGCTGCCGGTCCGGGTGGCTCAAGCCGCCCGACTCCCGGCGTCCGTGTTCGTCGGCAGCCCGATTACCGGCGCGGCTGTTCTCCACCCAGGCAACTGCGGGCCATCCGCTCACGAACCTCGGGGCGCAGGTGGCCGCCGACCGCACGGCCGTGCAGCCGGGTTCGCGTTGGCGAGGCGTTCGGTGGGCTGGCTCGGTGCTCGCCCGACTCGCGGTTCGGGCGGACGGGGCGATGCCCGAGTGGGCACGGGGCGTGCTTGGTGCAGGTCCAAGCGCCACCCGTTCGAGTGAATTAGGCCTGGCGACCGGGCAGAGAGGGGGTTCGAAGCGGCTTTGTGAGGCTCGGGAAGCTTCCCGGTACGGGTGTTCGGCAGCCCGGCACTCGCCAGGCTGCTGAGTGATCGAGGTGCGGTCAGGCCTCGGACTGCTCGTTGAGCTTCGTGCGCAGGCGCAGGACTGCGCGGGTGTGCAGCTGGCACACCCTGGACTCGGTCACGCCGAGGACCTTGCCGATCTCGGCGAGGGTCAGGTTCTCGAAGTAGTAGAGGGTCACGACCACGCGGTCGCGTTCTGCCAGCTGGGCGATCGCGTCGGCCAGCTGACGGCGGCTGTCCTGGTCGACGAGGCTCGCCACCGGGTCTTCGGCGGCGTCGTCGGGCAGCGACTCCGCCAGGGAGGAGCCGCCCTTGTTCGGGGCGATCAGCTCGTCGAGGGCGACGACGCTGGTGAGCTGCAGCTGGCCGTAGAGCTCGCGGAGTTCGGCCAGACCGATCTTGAGCTCTGCGGCGAGCTCGCGGTCGGTGGGCGTGCGCTGCAGCTTCGCGCCGAGGCGTTCGAGGGCTCGTTCGACGTCGCGGGCACGGCTGCGGACCGAGCGCGGCACCCAGTCCTGGGAGCGCAGGTCGTCGAGGATCGCACCGCGGATGCGCTGCATGGCGTAGGTCTCGAACTTGAGGCCGCGTTCCGGCTCGAACTTCTCGATCGCGTCGACCAGGCCGAAGATGCCGGACTGGATCAGGTCGGCCACGTCCACGTGTGCGGGCAGGCCCGTGCCAACGCGGCCGGCGACGTACTTGACCAGCGGCGCGTAGTGCAGCACCAGGCGGTCGCGCTGGCTCTGGTCGCGGCATTCGCCGTAGCTGCGCCACAGCGCGACGATGCCGGCCTCGACGTCGTCACCGGACCGCACGTCCGCGCGCGTCACCGCAGTCGGAACGGCCGCGGGCGTGCCGTTGACATGCGTGTTGGCACCGGGCTCGGGGGTCGCCTCGGTGCGTGGCGCGCCGTTCTGACGGTGCCCGTTGCTCGTCTGCTTCGACACTGGTGCGGGCAGGACGGGTTCAGGGGGCACGGTCGCCGTACGCGATCCTCCCCCTGCGGCGTCAGGAACGGGGGTGGGTTCGGTCATGGATCGCCTTCAGCCGTTCGACAGTGACGTGTGTGTAAAGCTGAGTCGTTGCGAGCGTAGCGTGACCAAGCAGTTCTTGGACGGTGCGCAGGTCCGCTCCTCCTTCCAGCAAATGGGTCGCAGCAGAGTGGCGCAACCCGTGCGGCCCGATGTCCGGTGCGTCCGGTACCACGGCGACGACCTCGTGCACCAGGGTTCGGACGGCCCGCTGGTTCAGCCGGCCGCCGCGGGCGCCGAGGAACAACGCCGGTGGCGAATCCGGTGCCACCAGGGCGTTTCGGCCCTCGTCCACCCATCGCCGCACCGCACGCTCGGCAGGCACGCCGAACGGCGCGCTGCGCTCGCGACCACCTTTGCCAAGAACCCGAATCACCCTTAGGGAGTAGTCCACGTCGTCGAGATCAAGACCACAGAGTTCGGCCACGCGGATACCTGTGGCGTACAGCAACTCCACCACGGCCTGATCACGCAGCGCAACCGGATCGCCCTGGGACGCGCCAGAGGATACGGCCCTCATCGCGTCCCTCGCCTGGTCTTCGCGCAACACCGACGGCAGCGTCCGATGCGGCCGCGGAGCAGCCAGCCGAGGCCCTGGATCCGAGGCCATATGCCCTGCTCTGTGCGCCCACGCGGTGAACGTGCGCGAAGCAGCGGCGCGCCGCGCAAGTGTCGTGCGGCTCGCACCCGCAGTGTGCTGCGCGGCAAGCCATGACCGCAGATTCGTCAGGTCGATGCTCCTGAGTTCAGCGTTTTCCGGGATATTCCCGGCGACATGTCCAAGCAATGCCACCGCGTCACCGACGTAAGCGCGCACCGTGTGCGGCGACAGGTCACGCTCCAACATCAGGTGCCGTTCGTACTGCCGCAACACGTCTTCCACGGTCGCCGGCAGTTTTTCGCGCAGGCGAACGAGGTCGACACGACGTGTCCGACCATGCGGCGGCGGGGACATAGGCCAAGACGCTGCGCCAGTCGGGGCGTTTGGTCAAGTATCGCCACACCCCCGCGCCATTTGAGAGCGCTCTCATGATCCGGATCAC
This sequence comes from Lentzea albidocapillata, assembly GCF_000719115.1. Lineage (GTDB taxonomy): Bacteria > Actinomycetota > Actinomycetes > Mycobacteriales > Pseudonocardiaceae > Lentzea > Lentzea albidocapillata. Next base: position 211,250 of record NZ_JOEA01000017.1, read on the forward strand.
GATAACGTTTCAACTCCCTGTGACGAGCAGCGGTTCGGCGGCACTTGCAGATCACCTTTCGGAGTAGCGACGGCCGCCGGCGCCACCGTCCGAACAGCCGAGGAAATCGCTCGCCGCGCAGCACGCAAGATCGCACCCGACGGCTGCCGCCGTTCGGCACCGGCGCCGTTCCGACCTCGCAGGGACCCCAAGCAGGCGAAATGCCACCCGCGTCGCCCTGACGACAGCCCGCCGAGCCGTCGACACCTCCCTTCAGCAGAGGCGAAGCCGCAGGTCAGCCGCAACTGACTATCCACAATGGACGAAAGTCACCCCACCTCCAGCTTCTGCCAGCCCTGATCGACCTGCATTGCGAGCCCGGCGAGTTCCAGTTCGGGCAACAACGCCCGCACCCGGTCCAACGGAACTCCGGACTCGACCGACACGGCCTCGTCGCTGACGCCGCTGCGCTTCCCGAGGGCCTCGTACACCCTCATCGCCTCGCCCTGAGGTGCTCCGAGGTCGCTCTCCTTCTCATCGGGCCGGGTGGCGAGATCGTCACCGAACCGCCCCACCGACTCGACGATCTCGGCCACCGAACTCACCGACTCGGCCTGCCCGTCCCGCAACAACTCGTGACAGCCGACCGAGCTCACCGACGTCACGGGCCCCGGCACGACCATCAACGGCCGGCCCAGTGCAAGCGTGATCGCCGCCGTGTTCTTGGCTCCGCTACGCCGCCCGGCCTCCACGACCACGGTGCCGCCACCGAACGCGGCGATGAGCCGGTTACGGGTGAGAAACCGATGCCGCGCAGGCGTCACGCCGGGCGGGTACTCGCTGACGATCAACCCTTCCCGCGCAACCCTGGCAAGCAATCCCTGGTGCCCACCGGGATAGGCCATGTCCGCACCACACGCCAGCACCGCGATCGTCACTCCTCCAGCCCCGAGCGAGCCGCGATGAGCAGCACCGTCGATCCCGTAGGCGGCCCCGGAGACAACGGTCAGCCCCGCCAACGCCAACCCGTGGGCGAACTCGCCGGCAACGTGCTCGCCATATCCGCTGGCGGCCCGAGACCCGACCACGGCAACGGCCTTGTCCACCACGTCGGCCAGGAAGTGCGGTCCCCGCACCCAAAGCGCCAGCGGCTCACCGCCACATCGCCGGGCAGCGACGTTCTCGAGCGCGAGCAACGGCCACCGCGGCCACTCCTCGTCCTCGGGAATGACCAGCCGACCACCACGCCGGGCGATGAGGTCGAGGTCTGCGTGGGCGTGTTCCTCGGCCCGCCGCGCCGACGTCTGGCTGGCCACCGACGGCGAAACTTCGCCGGCCCTCACCCGTTCCGCGGCCTCGATCGGCCCGACTTCGGCGACCAGGGACGCGAGCGCCGCCGGATAGGGCTCCGCGACGCGCGACAGATAAGCCCTGGCCAGCCGAACGGCATCGGCGGCCGGTGCGGTCGGTGCTGTGGTCACCGGAACCACCACCAGGGCAACCAGCGCTGCCAGGGTTCGGGGCACCACGCATTCGGCGGGCTGACACCTGATGTGCGCCTCCTGACTGTGCATTGCAACTGCAGCAGTGCAGGCATCGCGGCCGCCGCGGTGGTGATGGAGGTCGTGGCGGGAATGAGGCGTCGGGTCATGGGCAGGCTCCTTGTTCGGAGGAGTTCATGAGGTTCGAGCGGATGGGACAGGGACGAGTAGGTGAGCGGGTCGCCCGCTGGGGAAGGGCGGGCGACCCGCTCGCACCGGACACGAGCCGAGGCTCGGAGCTCGTGTCCGGTGGGTCCGGGCGCCTGGGTTGGGACAGGCGCCCGAACGTTTCGGTGGGCGGGTGCCGGGCGCGGAGCGGGAGTGGGGCTCCGCGCCCGGCTGCATGGGGCAGGCCGGGTTCGGGGGTGACGCACGCCGAGGGACGGCCTGGGACGGCGGGAGCGGGAGTGCGGCAGGTCTGAGAGTTGGGATGGGGATGTCGGGTGGAGATGGCGGCAGGGTGCAGGCGCAGGTGGTGGAGATCGCGCTGCTGGGGCGGAGACGCAGGTAGTGGGGTAGTGGTGACGGTGCGGCAGATCGGTGAGTGGCGGGTCAGGCGAGCAGCGGGTCAGGCGAGCAGCGGGTCAGGCGAGCAGCGGGTCAGGCGAGCAGCGGGTCAGGCGAGCGACCGGCGGCTTGGGGCGGGCGATGAAGCTCCGCATCTCGTAGTGGTGCGCGGGGGCTGTGGTGGCTGGAGCTGCCGAGGAAGGGCTGCGAGCTTGGGCGAGGCTGTGCCGTCTTGAGGGACGAGGATCGCTTGGGTAAGGACGACCCGGCCTCGGTCCGGGTGAGGGCGGGATCAGGGGGCTCGGCGTTCTCGGAAGTGGAGGGCTGCGGCTACGTGGTCCTGGGTTGGGCGGTCGGCTTCTGCCAGGTCGGCGAGGGTCCAGGCGACGCGTAGGCAGCGGTCGGCGCCTCTGCCTGTCAGGGCTCCTAGGGCGAGGGCTCGGTCCAGGAGGGCCGTTGTCGGCCTTGGGAGCGCGAACTCTCGGCGTAGGGCTGGGCCTGGCACTAGGGCGTTCGCCGGCCAGGTGTGGCCGTGGGCGGACCAGCGGGTGGCGGCTCTTGTCCTGGCTTTCAGGACTCTGGCTCTTACTACCGCTGTCGGTTCTGGTGGGGTGGCGTCTGCGTTCGCCATGGCCGTTGTCGCCCTCATCCGGACCCTCAGGTCCACGCGGTCGAGCAGCGGGCCGGAGAGGCGGGACTGGTAGCGGCGGCGGACTGTGGAGGTGCAGATGCAGTCCGTTTCCTTCGGTGGGGCGCAGGGGCACGGGTTGGTGGCGAGGATCAGCTGGAAGCGGGCCGGGTAGCGGGCTATGCCGTCTCGGCGCGGGATGCGGACCTCGCCCTCTTCCAGGGCCGTGCGGAGGGTGTCGATGGTCTTCTGGCCGAACTCGCAGGCCTCGTCCAGGAAGAGGACGCCCTTGTGAGCGCGGGAGGCGGCGCCTGGCTTCGCCATGCCGCTGCCGCCGCCGATCAGGGCCGCTATCGACGTCGTGTGGTGGACGTTGACGAACGGCGGGCTGGCTACGAGGGGGTAGTCGGAGGAGAGGACGCCCGCTACCGAGTGGACGGCGGTCACCGCCAGCGATTCTTGGCGCGTCAGCGGTGGGAGAAGGCCCGGGAGGCGTTCGGCCAGCATCGTTTTGCCGGTGCCCGGCGGGCCCGTCAGGAGGAGGTGGTGGGCGCCTGCCGCGGCCACCTCCAGGGCCCAGCGAGCCTCTGGCTGGCCCACGACGTCGGCCAGATCCGGGACGGCCGGGAGCGGTGGGTCGGCCGGCTGCGGTGGCGGGTGCAGCGGCACGGGCTCACTGCGGAGCCAGGCGAGAACTTCGGCGAGGGTCTGGGCGCCGTGGAGGTCGATGCCGTCGACCAGGGCCGCCTCCGGCAGGACGTCCACCGGGACGATCGCTGTCGTGAGGCCCGCACGGCGGGCTGCGAGCAGGGCGGGCAACGCGCCGCGGACCGCGCGGACCCGGCCGTCGAGGGCCAGTTCGCCCAGCAGGACGGTGGTGGTCAGGCGCTCGCACGGGACCGAGCCGGCGGCGGCGAGGGTGGCGCAGGCGATGGCGAGGTCGTAGCTGCTGCCGCCCTTGGGCAGGTTCGCCGGGGACAGGCCCAGGACGATGCGCTGCTTCGGCCACTCCTCCTCGCTGTTGCGGACGGCGGCCTTCACCCGCTCCTTCGACTCGTGCAAGGACGCGTCGGGCAGGCCCAGGAGGTGGGTGCGGGGCTGGCCCACGCCCACGTCGGCCTCGATCTCGACCGCGATGCCGTCGACGCCGTAGAGGGCGACGGACCAGGCCTGCGCCAAGCCCATCTCAGGCTCCCCGCAGGTGCTGCAGGCGCGGCTCGCCGGAGGGAGGCCAGGTGACCGAGATCAGGTCGACGCGGACGTTGCACCAGCCGACGCCGTGCGACGCGAGCCAGCGCAACGCCGTGCGGCGCAGGCGTGAGAGCTTGCGTTCGTCGACAGCCTCGTCCGGGCGGCCCCAGGCCGGGCCGGACCTGGTCTTGACCTCGCAGACGACCAGGCGGTCGCCCTCCACGGCCACGACGTCGAGCTCACCGTCGCGGCACGTCCAGTTCCGCGACAGGACGACCAGGCCCTGCCCCTCCAGGTACCTGCACGCCAGATCCTCGCCCTGGCGCCCCATCTCCTGCTGCCTGGTCTCGACCAGTGCCTGTGCCACCACTGCCCTCGCCTCCCTGCGGGTCGTTGGACACGACCTTGCAGGGCGGGACGGGGTGGGCGACCGGGCCGCGGGGAATCTGTGGACAACTCGGCGGCTGTGGACAAGTCGGCCGTTGTAGATCTTGGAACGGCGGAATCGTCGGTGGGGTGTGCTAGGAGCGTGGCCCGAAACGCCGCCGTGAGAACTCGCGGCCGCACGGGCTCATCGCGGCACCGCGGACGGCACCGCCAACGTTTCGGGTCACTCCTCTTTCAGCTGGGGAAAGGGCCGCTCTCCGGCAGTCGGAGATCGGGCTTGTCCAGCTCTTCCACGTTCACGTCCTTGAACGTGATGACACGAACGTTCTTGACGAACCTCGCAGGGCGGTACATGTCCCACACCCACGCATCCGACATGCGCACCTCGAAGTACACCTCGCCGTCGGCGTTGCGCACCTGCACGTCCACCGAGTTGGCCAGGTAGAAACGCCGTTCGGTCTCCACGACGAACGAGAACTGGCTGACTATGTCGCGGTACTCCTTGTACAGCGACAGTTCCATCTCGGTCTCGTACTTCTCGAGATCCTCTGCACTCATTACGCCTCCGCGCGGGTCATCTGCTCCGCGCCCTCACTCGTCGCGAGCTCCCCGGCGTCAGCCGGGGTTGCATCATTCTGGACCACGGCCTGCGCGGTTGTGCCGCGCGCCACCCTGTGCGGCGCGGCGAGACCGTGCTTGGCAGCCGCCGCTGCCACATTTACATACGACCAGCGATGCTCCGCACACGGCCCGTGTTCCATCAACGCTGCCGTGTGGTCGGGCGTGCAGTACCCCTTGTGCACGTTGAACCCGTATTCGGGATGACGATCATGCAGATCCGCCATGATCCGGTCCCGCGTGACCTTGGCCAGCACCGATGCCGCCGCCACGCACGCCGCGGCCTGGTCGCCCTTGAGCACCGCCACGTTCGGCGCCGGCATCCCCGGCACCTTGAAACCGTCCGTCAGCACGTATCCGGGGTGCGTCTCCATCTGCGCCACCGCGCGCCGCATGCCCTCGATGTTCATGACGTGGATGCCCAGCCAGTCGATGTCGGCAGGCGGAACGACCACCACCGAGTGATCCAGCGCACGCTTGAGCACCAGGTCGTACATCCGATCGCGGGCAGCGGCCGTCATCAGCTTCGAGTCGTTCAGCCCTTCGAACCGCGAAGCATCACCCGGTCGAAGGACACACGCGGCGATCACCAACGGACCGGCGCACGGGCCGCGGCCCGCCTCGTCCACGCCGGCGACCGGTCCCAGGCCCCGGCGCTCCAGCGTGCTCTGCAACGCCCAGTTCCCCGCCGAGCCCCGCACCACCGCGCGGGGCGGCATCAGCATGGTCATCGGCGGAATCGGTCTCGCACTCGACGCCCGAGCAGCAGAAGCGGCCACGCACCGACGATACCGAGGCCCAGCGGGACGTTCTCCTGCCAGCCCGGCGCACCCATCGAGACGACCTGCGGGTTGTGGTCGGACACCCCGCCCCACCTCGACGGAGGCAGCACGATCACGCGCGCCTTGCCGATCACGTCGTCCACCGGCACGAGCCCGTTGAGCCCGCCCTGGCCCTGGCAGCGCGAGTCGCACGAATGATTGCGGTTGTCGCCGAGCACGAACAGCATCCCGTCCGGGATCTTGATCTCCTCGAACGACTCCTGCTCGGCCGGCGTGCCCACGTCGAAGTGTTTGTACGGCTCGTCGAGCGGCTTGCCGTCCACCGTCACGCGGTTCTGCTCGTCGCAGCACTTCACGGTCTGCCCGCCGACGGCGATCACGCGCTTGACGAAGTCTTCCTCGTTCGCCGACGGCAGCCCGACCAGCGAACCGAGCCACGCCAGCCCCTGCGAGATCGGGTTGCCGGGCTCCGCGGAGACGAAGTCGTTCTGCCACGACGGCGGCCCGCGGAACACGATCACGTCGCCCGGCGCCGGATCGGTGAAGCGGAAGGTGACCTTGTCGACGAGCACCCGGTCGCCGTAGCAGTCGGTGCACCCGTGCAGTGTCGTCTCCATCGACTCGGACGGGATCATGTAGACGCGGCCGAGGAAGATCTGGATACCGATCGCGAGGCCGAACGCGACCAGGATGAGGATAGGCAGTTCCTTCCAGAAGTTGCCCTTTTTCTTCTGCTTCGCGGGCTTGTCCGAAGCGTCCGAACTGGGCTCGTCACCGGGAGGGTTCTGCTCTGGAGCGTCGTCGACCACGAGATCAGCCTAGGGGCTGGGGGTTGTGATCCGACACAACACTCCACCGATCTTTCGGGAAAACGATGTACCGGGCCTTCCCGATGACGTTCTCGAGCGGAACGGTGCCCGCCACGCCCCCGCCGCCCTGTTTGCGCGAGTCGGTGGAGTTCATCCGGTTGTCCCCCATCACGAACAACCGGCCGTCCGGTACGCGGATCGGCGCGAACGGCTCGTGGTCCGCGGGCGAAGTGCCGGCCTGCCAATGCACGTACGGCTCATCCAGCGGTTTGCCGTCCACGACGACACGGTGCTGCTCGTCGCAACACATCACCGTCTGGCCGGGCAACGCGATCACGCGCTTCACGAAGTCGCGCTCGTTCGCCGGGGCGATGCCCAGCAGCGAACCGATGTTCTGCACGAAACCCGCGACGGGATTGGTCGATCGGGGAGTGCGGAACTCGGTCGACGTCCACGCCTCGGGGCCGCGGAACACGACCACCTCGCCCGGTTCGATGTCGCTGAAGCCGTAGGTGAGCTTGTCGACCAGGACGCGGTCGTTCTCGCAGCCCGTGCAGCCGTGCAGCGTGTTCTCCATCGACGCCGAGGGGATCACGTAGACCCGCGCCACGAACGCCTGGATCAGCACCGTCAGCACGACGGCAGTCACGACGACGTAGAGAATTTCTCTCCAGACAGGAGTACGCCCCCGCTCCGGTTCATCCGGTGCGGAGGCGTCCTCGAAGTCTTCTGGGCTCGAAGCCACCGGTCAGGAGACCGGACGGGCCTCGCGCTTCTCCTTGATCTTGGCGGCCTTGCCGCGCAGGTCGCGCAGGTAGTACAGCTTGGCGCGACGCACGTCACCGCGGGTGACGATCTCGATCTCGGCGATGTTCGGCGAGTGCAGCGGGAAGGTGCGCTCGACACCGACGCCGAACGAGACCTTGCGGACCGTGAAGGTCTCGCGGATGCCGCCGTTCTGACGACGGATCACGACGCCCTGGAACACCTGGACGCGCTCGCGCGAGCCCTCGATGACGCGGACGTGGACCTTCAGCGTGTCGCCGGCGCGGAACGCCGGGATGTCAGTGCGCAACGACTGGGCGTCAAGTGCGTCCAGGATGTTCATCGGTGGTTCCTCACGTGTCTTGAACTCCCCAGAGCATGCTCCATGGCTGTGCACGACATGATGGGGGTCGGCTTGTGTGCGCACGCCGGTATCACACCGGCTTCGGCAACTGTTCCAGTGTGCCAGACCAGGCACTCCGGAATGAAATCGGGCTACTCCCCGCCCTCACGCAGGCGCGTGAGCAGGGCTCGGTCGTGCTTGTCGAACGCGTCCGCCGGCAAGGATTCCAGCAGGTCAGGACGCCTTTCAAAGGTGCGGGCGAGCGACTGGTCACGGCGCCAGCGGTTGATCAGTCTGTGGTTGCCGGAACGCAGCACGTCCGGCACCGCCAGGTCGCGCCACACCTCGGGCCGCGTGTAGCTCGGCCCTTCGAGCAGCCCGTCCTGGAACGAGTCCTCGGCGTGCGACTTCGGGTTGCCGAGCACACCGGGCAGCAACCGCGCGACCGCTTCCACGATCGCGAGCACCGCCACCTCGCCACCGACCAGCACGTAGTCACCGATGGACACCTCATCGACGCGTACGCGCCGTGCGGCGTCATCGACCACACGCTGGTCAATGCCCTCGTAGCGACCGCACGCGAACACGAGGTGGGACTCGTTCGCGTACTCGTGCGCGACCGCCTGCGTGAACGGACGCCCGGCCGGCGTCGGCACGATGAGACGCGTCTCGTCCGTGCACACGTCGTCCAGGGCGGGACCCCAGATGTCGGCCTTCATGACCATGCCGGGCCCACCGCCGTACGGGCTGTCGTCGACAGCCTTGTGCACGTCCTGGGTCCAGTCACGGAGGTCGTGCACGCCGACGCCGATCAGGCCTCTGTCGATCGCCTTCCCGAGCAACGCCGCGCGCAGTGGCGCGAGGTACTCGGGGAAGATCGTGACGACGTCAATCTGCATCGAGCAGGCCCTCTGGCGGGTCGATCACGACACGGCCGCCGCGCACGTCCACGGTGGGCACGATCTCGCGCACGAACGGGATGAGCGCCTCCCCCTGGTCACGGATGACCACGAGCAGTTCGCCGCCGGGACCGTGCAGGATCTCCTTGACCGTGCCGATCTTCGTACCGTCGACGAGTTCGGCCGCGAGCCCTTCGAGCTCGTGGTCGTAGAACTCGTCCGGGTCGTCGATCGGTGGCAGGTCGTCGGTGCTGCCCAGCAGATACGTGCCGCGCAACGACTCCGCGACGTCCCGCGTCAGGACTTCCTCGAAACGCACGAGCAGCCGCCCGGCATGAGGCCGGGCGGCTGACACGGTGAGGCTTCGGGACGTGCCGTCACGCAGCTTGGCCTGGAGCGTGGCTCCGAGCTTGAACCGCATTTCGGGTGAATCGGTGCGCACGTCAACGGATAGTTCACCGGTGATCCCGTGCGCCTTGGCCACTCGGCCGACGACGACGTCCATTTGCCCTTTGCAGCTTCGTTCAGCGGTCGGTGTCGACGACGTCGACCCGCACACCACGACCGCCGATACCGGCCATCACGGTGCGCAGAGCCGTCGCGGTGCGACCGCCACGACCGATCACCTTGCCGAGGTCGTCCGGGTGGACGTGGACCTCGAGGGTGCGGCCGCGGCGGGTCGTGACGAGGTTCACCCGGACTTCGTCCGGGTGGTCGACGATGCCGCGAACGAGGTGTTCGAGGGCGTCAGCCAACAAACTCACGCCTCGTCCTTGGGCGCCTCGGCCTCAGTCTCAGCCTCAGCCTTCGCCTCGGCCTTGGGGGCGTCGTCGGCCTTCTTGGCCTTCTTCGCCTTCGGCGTGGTGGCGTCGGTCATCGGCTCGGAGTTCGCGGCGGCGAGCGCGGCGGCGAAGAGCTCGGCCTTCGGGGTCTTCGGCTCCTTGACCTTCAGGGTGCCCTCGGCGCCCGGCAGGCCCTTGAACTTCTGCCAGTCACCGGTGATCTCGAGGATCCGCTGGACCGACTCGGTCGGCTGCGCGCCGACACCCAGCCAGTACTGCGCACGCTCGGAGTCGACCGCGATGAACGACGGCTCGTCCTTCGGGTGGTACTTGCCGATCGTCTCGATGGCCTTGCCGTCGCGACGGGTGCGCGCGTCGGCGACCACGATGCGGTAGTACGGCTGGCGGATCTTGCCGAGACGCTGAAGCTTGATCTTGACGGCCATTGGCCTGGTACTCCTCGAGCTCTGTGTTGGTGGTTCGCACAGTCGCGGCCCGGGCAGAGGGGCCGACCACGACGGACAGCGGGCAATTGTGCCAGATGGGGACCGGCGGATCCGAATCGGGTCCTACGCGAACGGTGTCACGGTGCCGAGCGCTTCCCTCACGGCACGCGCGTGTGCGACCGCTCCCGGCGTGTCGCCGTGCACGCACAACGACTCCGCCTGCGTCTTGATGACGGTGCCGTCGACCGCGACGAGTTCGCCCTGGAGCAGCCGGGTGGCCCGTTCGACGATCTGCGCGGTGCCGGTGAGCAGGGCGTCCGGCCGGCTGCGCGGGACCAGCGTGCCCTCCGGCGTGTAGCCGCGGTCGGCGAACGCCTCCTGAACGGGCCGCAAGCCTGCTCGTGAGGCCTTCTCCAGCAACTGGGAGCCGGGCAGGCCGAGGATGGGCAGGTCCTTGAACGCCTTGGTGCCGTTAACGACGGCCTCGGCCTGCTTCTCGTGGTGCACCGTGGCGTTGTAAAGCGCGCCGTGCGGCTTCACGTACACGACCTCGGTGCCTGCTGCTCGTGCGCACGCATCGAGTGCGCCGATCTGATAAAGCACCTCGTCCGCGAGCTCGACCGGATCGGCGTCGATGAACCGCCGGCCGAACCCGGCCAGGTCGCGGTAACTCACCTGGGCGCCGATCTTCACGCCGTTCTTCGCGGCTTCCTCGCAGACCTTGCGCATCGTGGACGGATCACCGGCGTGGAAGCCGCACGCGACGTTCGCACTGGTGATGACGCCCAGCAGCGCGGTGTCGTCGCCGAGCTTCCAGATGCCGAAGCCCTCGCCGAGGTCGCTGTTCAGGTCCATCAGATGACACCGACCGACAGGAGCAGGAGGGACAGTCCCGGCAGGAAGTTGTTCAGCACGTGCGCCACCATGCTCGCCCCGAGGCTGCGGGTGATCAGGCGGGCGACGCCGATGGGGATGGCGATCACGAGGAGCAGCCACGTGCGCTGCGGTTCGAGGTGGCTGAGCGCGAAGATCACCGTGGTCAGCACGAACGCGGCCCACCTGCTCCAGCCCTGCCGCTCGACCGCGCCCCAGAGCAGCCCGCGGAAGATGATCTCCTCGCAGATCGGGCCGATGAAGCTCATGTAGAGGAACATCGTGATGGCGGCGGCCAGCGGCAGGTTCGCGTTGCTGAAGAGCTCGCCGATGGCGCTCGTGGCGTTGTCCTGACCGACGATCTTCGCCCACACGGTCGCGGCGACGTAGGTGAAGACCAGGCCGATGACGCCGATCTTGAGACCGAAGACGACGTCCGCCTTGGTCAGGCTCAGCCGCAGGTCGATGACGGGACCGTTGCCGCGCACGTACGTGATCACGACGGCCAGCGAGGCCGCGAGCATGATCGGCACCAGCGAGCCGATCAGCACGAGCGAGGTCGAACTCTCGAGCGTCGCGCCGTAGCTCGCGCCTACGGCCGTGATGAACACGGCACTCAGGATGAAAACCGCTTCTACCAGCAGGAACGCGCCGAATCCCCAACGCTGGCCGACCCGCTCCGGCTCCGGGTTGCGGCTGATGTCCCGCACGCTCTCGATGAAGCCCCGCTTCGGCTTCAGGGATTCCGGCTCACTCACGCTCTGCAATTTAGTCACACCGCGGCTACCAGCGGTGGAACAGCAGGCAATGCCACCCTCATGATCAGCCCACCTCGCGATCGACGCCGGCCCAGAAGCCGAGGCTACTGTGCGCCACCGACGGAAACCCGGTCGAGCATCTGGTCAGAATGTGGTCAGATCGGGTCCCGCCGGGTGTCCTACTCCTGGTGGTTGGATCGGCGTGCGAAGGCGGGGGCTAAACCCCGCGCGGATCGTGACCCGCTGATCAACGGCGCAGGGTCGTCTCCTCGGTCATGTGCGAGAGCTTGGCCGGGTTGCGCACCGCGTACAGGCCGCTGATCAGCCCGTTCTCCATCCGCACCGCGACCACGGTGTCGAGTTCGCCGCCGAACCGCACGATCAACGCCGGGCAGCCGTTGACCTGGGCCGGCTCCATCGTCCAGCCGGTCACCTTCAGCAGGCCGCCGAGCAGCATCCGCGCGACCTTCGAGGAACCGACGACGGGACGCGGGACGGCCTGCTTCACGCCGCCGCCGTCGCCGAGGAACACGACGTCCGGTGCGAGCAGGTCGAGCAGGGCCTGGAGATCGCCCGTCTCGGTGGCGCGCTGGAACGCGGCCAGGGCCTCGCGGGACGCGGCCTGCGTCACGACCTCGCGCGGGCGGCGGGCGGCGACGTGGGAACGGGCGCGGTGGGCGATCTGGCGGACTGCGGCCGGATTCTTGTCGAGCGCTGTCGCGATCTCGTCGTAGTCGACGTCGAAGACCTCGCGCAGGACGAAGACCGCTCGTTCGGTCGGGGTGAGGGTTTCCAGGACCAGCATCATCGCCATCGAGACGCTGTCGGCGAGTTCGACGTCCTCGGCGACGTCCGGGGCGGTGAGCAACGGCTCCGGGAGCCAGGAGCCCACGTAGGACTCCTTGCGGCGGCCCAGGGTGCGCAGGCGGCCGAGGGCCTGGCGGGTGACGATGCGGACCAGGTAGGCGCGGTGGTTCTCGACGGTGCCGTGCTCGACGCCCGCCCAGCGCAGCCACGTCTCCTGCAGCACGTCCTCCGCGTCGGCGGCGGAGCCGAGCATCTCGTAGGCGATCGTGAAGAGGAGGTTGCGGTGGCTGACGAACGCGTCGGTGGCGGCATCCATGGTCACAAGACACCAGCCTGCCGGACTTTGTGACAGTGGGCTGGATCACAGTCACACGGAACGGGTCGCCGGCATCTCGTGGTCGTCAAGCAAGTCCACGAGGGAGGAAAGATCATGGAACCGCGTTTCAACCTCTTCGGCACCGAGACCGGCAGCAAGATCGCGAAGCGGTTCGCAGGCCTCGGGCAGGCCGTGCACCAGACGTCGCTGCCCGCGACCACGGCGGAACTGGTCAGCCTGCGGGCGAGCCAGCTGAACGGCTGCGGCTTCTGCCTCGACATGCACGTCAAGGAGGCCATCGCGGCCGGCGAGGACCCGCTGCGGCTGCACCTGGTGGCCGGCTGGCGCGAGACCACGGTGTTCACCGAGGCCGAGCAGGCCGCGCTGGCGTTCACCGAGGAGGGCACCGTGCTCACGCGGGAGGGCGTGAGCGACGAGACCTGGGACAACGTGCGCAAGCACTTCGACGACGAGCAGGTCGCGGCACTGGTCTGCCTGCTCGGGCTGATCAACGCCGCCAACCGGATGGCCGTCATCACGCGCCAGAAGGGCGGCTCGTACCAGGTGGGCGCGCTGGCCGAGCACGCCTAGTGGATGCGGCCCCGGAGCATGACCATGCGCGGCGACCGGAGAGTCTCCAGGTTCTCCCGCGGGTCCTCGTCGTAGACGACGATGTCCGCGGCCGCGCCCTCGGTCAGCGACGGGAAGCCGAGCCACTCGCGGGCACCCCACGACGCGGCGCCGATGGCGTCCACAGCGCTCATCCCCACGCCGTGCAGCGCGACGATCTCGTCGACGATGCGGCCGTGCCGGATGCCACCGCCCGCGTCGGTGCCCGCGTAGACGGGGATGCCCGCCTCGATCGCGGACGCCACCGTGGCGGAGACGCGGGCGTGCAGGTCACGCATGTGGTTCGCGTACTTCGGGTACTTGGCGGCCTTGTCCGCGATGCCGGGGAACGTCTCGATGTTGATCAGCGTGGGCACCAGCGCGGTGCCGCGCGCGGCCATCAGCGAGATCGTGTCATCGGTCAGGCCGGTGCCGTGCTCGATGCAGTCGATGCCCGCGTTGATCAGGCCCGGCAGCGCGTCCTCGCCGAAGACGTGGGCCGTGACCTTCGCGCCGGCGTCGTGGGCGACCTTGATGGCCTGCGCCAGCTCGTCGTCCGTCCACAGTGGAGCCAGGTCGCCCTCGCCGCGGTCGATCCAGTCGCCGACGAGCTTGACCCAGCCGTCGCCGTACGCGGCCTGCTCGGCGACCGCCGACACGAGGTCGTTCTCGACCTCGACGCTGATGTACGGGATGTAGCGCTTCGGCCGGGAGATGTGCTTGCCCGCGCGGATGATCCGCGGCAGGTCCAGGCGCTCCTGCAACGGCGTCGTGTCGATCGGTGAGCCGCAGTCGCGGATCAGCAACGTGCCCGCGTCGCGGTCGGTGATCGCCTGCTCGACGGCCTCGGGCAGCTCGACACCGCCCTGCGGGCCCAGACCGACGTGGCAGTGCGCGTCCACCAGGCCCGGCACGAGGAACCCGCCGTCGACGACGGTCTGCGCGCTCGGCACCGGCCGGGTGCGGACTCGGCCGTTGACGACCCACAGGTCTCGTGGCTCGCCGTCCGGCAGGACGACGCCGCGCAGGTGCATGGTCACTTCTTCTTGTCGTCCCCGTCGAACTTGAACTTCGTCGGGTCGAAGCCGGGCGGAAGCTCGTTCATGCTGCCGCCGAGGTTCGGCACGCCGCCGGGAGGCATGCCGGGGATCCCACCGGGAGGCATGCCGGGCATGCCGCCGGGGAACATCCCAGGCGGGAAGCCGCCCTTGACCTTGGGGGGCGTCGGGCCGCGTCCGCCCTTGCCCTTCTTCCCCTTCTTGCCCTTGCGGGTCTTGCTGCCGCCACCGCCGCCGCCGAAGCCCATCCGGCCGGCCATCGACGCCATCATCTTGCGAGCCTCGAAGAAGCGGTTGACCAGGTCGTTGACGTCGCTGACCTTGACGCCCGAGCCGTTCGCGATGCGCAGCCGGCGGGACCCGTTGATCATCTTGGGGTCGTCGCGCTCGGCCGGGGTCATGCCGCGGATGATCGCCTGGATGCGGTCGAGGTGCTTCTCGTCCAGCATCCCGAGCTGGTCCTTCATCTGCCCGGCGCCGGGCAGCATGCCGAGCAGGTTCGCGATCGGGCCCATCTTGCGGATCGCGAGCATCTGCTCCAGGAAGTCCTCGAGCGTCAACTGGCCGGAGTGCAGCTTCGCCGCGGTCTTCTCGGCCTGGTCCTGGTCGAAGTGCTGCTCGGCCTGCTCGATCAGGGTGAGGACGTCACCCATGCCGAGGATGCGCGACGCCATCCGGTCCGGATGGAAGACGTCGAAGTCCTCGAGCTTCTCACCGTTGGACGCGAAGAGGATCGGCTGGCCGGTGACCTCGCGGACCGACAGCGCGGCACCACCGCGGGCATCGCCGTCGAGCTTGGTGAGCACGACACCGGTGAAGCCGACGCCATCACGGAACGCCGTGGCGGTGTTGATCGCGTCCTGACCGACCATCGCGTCGACCACGAACAGGATCTCGTCCGGGTTGACCGCGGCCCGGATGTCGATGGCCTGCTGCATCATCTCCTCGTCGACGCCGAGCCGGCCGGCCGTGTCGACGAGGACGATGTCGTGCTGCTTGGCCTTGGCTTCCTCGATGCCGCGGCGCGAGACCTCGACGGGGTTGCCCACGCCGTTGCCGGGCTCGGGAGCGAAGACGGGCACGCCCGCGCGCTCACCGACGACCTGGAGCTGCGTGACGGCGTTCGGGCGCTGCAGGTCGGCGGCGACGAGCAGCGGCGTGTGCCCCTGGCCCTTGAGCCACTTGGCCAGCTTGCCGGCGAGCGTCGTCTTACCGGCACCCTGCAGACCCGCCAGCATGATCACCGAGGGCGGGTTCTTCGCGAGGTTCAGCCGCCGCGTCTCGCCACCGAGGACGTTGACGAGCTCCTCGTTGACGATCTTCACGACCTGCTGCGCCGGGTTCAGCGCCTGGTGGACCTCGGCGCCCTTGGCGCGCTCCTTCACCTTCGCGATGAAGTTGCGCACAACGGGCAGCGCGACGTCGGCCTCGAGCAGGGCGACCCTGATCTCGCGGGCGGTCGCGTCGATGTCGGCGTCGCTGAGCCGGCCCTTGCCGCGAAGGCCCTGGAGAACCGTGGTCAGCCGGTCGGAAAGCGTGGAGAACACGTCGTCCAGACTAGCTAACCGAACGTTCACCCGATCCCGTGGCTCGCCAGGGCCCGCAGGAGCACCGGTTCGCGGCGGCCGACCGGAGCGGTGGAGATCTGTGCGAACCGCAGTCCCGCCTTCACCGCCGCCCCGTCCGCCACCGGGTCGTCGCCGACGAACAAACACTCGGACGGGTCAACGTCCAGCCGGACGCAGGCGGCGTCGAAAGCCCGCGCGGAGGGCTTGGAGAACCCGATCTCGTAGGACAACGCGAAGGCGTCCACGGACAGCGACTCGCGCGCGAACACCCGCCGGATGTCCCACGAGATGTTGCTGAGCACCCCTACCTTCAGCGGCTTCACCGCCGCCAAAGCCGCGGCCGTGTCGGCGTAGGGCAGCCAGAACGCCGGGTTGTGCAGACGCTGGAACAGGTCCTCGGTCATCGTGAGCCCTGCCAGCCGGAACAGGGTCACGTGGGCCGAGCGGCTCGCCAGCGCGGTCAGGTCGCGGGCGTTCCACACGGCGCGCTCGGCGGCGTTCATCCGCGCCACGAACGGCGCCGGCGCCCGCAGCACCGAGAGGTGCCGCGGCGAGAGCCATTGGTAGGTCGGGCGCCCGAAGAGGGTGCCCGCGAAGTCGAAGAGGACAGCCTTGATCACGACACCATGATGCGCAGACCACCCGAGGTCTTCGCACGGGTGAGGAGCGTCACGCTACGGAAACCGAACGGCACCCAGCCGGCCTCGAACTGCGAGCGCATCGACGAGCCGCGGCGCACGTGGCGTTCGAACGCGTGGGTGCGGACGAGGCGCTTGCGGGCGATCTGGCCGTCGAGGGCCTGAGCGGCCGAGGCGTCCAGCCAGAGGAAGTGACGGGATCGTCCCGACAGCAGGCCGGCGAGCACCAGCATGAACCGCGTGCCGGGCCTGGTGGACGGCTCGTGCACCACCAGCAGGCCCGCGCAGAACAGTGCCGCCCAGAAGACGCGCATCCGGTGTGTGAGGTGCACGAACACGCGCCAGTACTTGTACGGCAGCGGTACCCGCGGCTCCAGCCACGAGCGCACCTGGTCGGAGTCGAGCACGGTGACCGGCTCGTCCGCGTCGAGGCGGGTGAGCAGGGTCGTCTTGCCCGCGCCGGGAATTCCGGCGAGGACTACGAGCGAGCGCGGCTGCACTCGGACGACTGCGGTCTGCGTGTTCAACACGGCGGTCATGTCCTAGAAGACGTTCCGGCCATCCCTCTCGTTCAGTTTGGTCCGATTTCCGGCCAAATGCACGGGGAATCGGCGGCGGTGCGAGTGCTCGGTACCTCCCCCGGCTCCGTCACTGCGCACCACCGCCTCTGCCTGTCCGGGAAGCGGTCCACCCCTCGAGGATGCTTTCCGGACACCGCGAAGACTGCCGTGTTTAGGAACCGCGCAGGAGCGTGAGCACCCGGAGAGGTTGTGCGTAGAGCTACTCAACCGCTACCTGGCCGCATCGAGCACCGCCCGTTCGATCCGGCGCCGGTCGAGATCCGCGCCCGCGATGCTGAACGAGTCGACGACCGTCGCTCCCAACGTGGACACGCGCGCCCACTGCACGTCCACGCCGCACTGCTCCAGCGCACCCGCCACGCGGTGCAGCAGCCCGATCCGGTCGGCGGCGCGCAGTTCCAGCACCACCGCGCCGGTCGCCTCGTCGTCGAACCACAGCACCTTCGCGGGCGGCGGGTCGAGCGGCGGGCCGCCGTAGTCGCGTTCCTTCGCGGTGAGCTTGTCGGCCAGCGGCAACGAACCCTCGATCGCCCGGGAGAGCTGTTCGCGCAGCAGGGTGGCGTCGGGCAGCGAGCCGAACCGCGGCGACACCGTGAACGCGTCCACCGTCGCACCGCCGTGCGCGCGCAACGTCGCCGCGTGGACCTCCAGCGAGTTCAACGCGAGCACACCCGCGGCCTTGGACAGCAGGCCTGGGCGGTCCGGCGCGATCACCGTCACGACCGCCGCGTGGTCCTGCTTCTCCAGCAGCACGTCCGGTTTCCCCGAGGCGGCAACGCGTTCCGCCATCGCCACGTGCACGGGGTCGAGCGGTTCCGGCTTGGGCAGCGCCTCCCCGGCCATCGCCTTGCGGCAGCGGGAGACCAGGTCGGCCATCAGCGCGGCCTTCCAGTCCGTCCACACGCCCGGCCCGGTCGCGATGGAGTCCGACTCCGCCAGCGCGTGCAGCAGTTCCAGCAGAATCGCGTCGCCACCGAGCGTTTCCACCACCCGGTGCACGGTCGCCTCGTCCTCGACGTCACGCCGGGTCGCGGTGTGCGGCAGCAACAGGTGGTGCCGGACCATCGCGGACAACGTCTCGACGTCCTGCGGCCACAGCCCGATGCGCTCCCCGATCTGGGTCGCCAGCGCGGCGCCGACCTCGGAGTGGTCCTGCTGCCGGCCCTTGCCGATGTCGTGGATCAGCGCGCCCAGCAGCAACAGGTCGGGCCGCGCCACCGTGGTCGCCAGCCGGGCCGCGTGCGCGACGGTCTGCACGAGATGCCGGTCGACCGTCCACATGTGCGCGGCGTCGCGCGGCGGCAGGTCCCGCACCGCACCCCACTCGGGGAACAGCCGGCCCCACAGATCCGTGCGGTCCAACGCTTCCACGACGTCCACGAGTCCGCTTCCGCTGCCCAGCAACGCCAGCAGCTCCTCGCGGGCCTCGCGTGGCCACGGCTGGCGCAACTCCGGCGCCGAGTCCGCGAGCCGGGACAACGTGCCTGTCGCGATCGGGTGCTTGCTGCGAGCCGCTGCCGTCGCGACGCGCAACAACAACGCCGGATCACGGCTGGGAATCGCGTCACGGGCGAGCGAGACCTCAGAACCGTGCAGCACAACGCCTTCGTCCAACGGCCTGCGCGGCGGTTGCCCGCGGAGGAACGCCCCGAGCCCGCGTTTCGGCGCGGCGGCACGAGCGGCCCGCATGGCCACGTCGAACGCGTAGACGACCGTGCGTGCGGCGGAAGAAAGGGAACGGGCCAAAGCGAACCGGTCCGCCAGCCCCAGTGCCGAGGCCACCTCGTCGCCGTCCTGCGCCCGCAGCACGTCACGAGGTTTCCGCGCCACGCGGCGAAGTTCGGTGCGCACGTCCAGCAGCAGCCGGCGCGCCTCGTCGACTTCGGCGGACGGCCGGTCGACCAGCTGCGCGAGCGACAGCGCGTCCAGGAGCGTGAGGTCCCGCAGTCCCCCGCGGCCGTGCTTCAGGTCGGGTTCGACGCGGTGCGCGATCTCGCCGCCGCGCGCCCAGCGCTTCTGCGACGACTCGGCCATCTCGTCCAGCCGGTTGCGGACGTTGCCGCGCCACGCCTGCTTCGCGCCCTCAGCGAGCTTCTGGGTGACCTCGGGATCACCCGCGATGTGCCGGATGTCCAGCAGTCCCAACGCTGTTCGCAGGTCACCGGCGGCGACCCTCAGTGCTTCCCCCACGGTGCGCACCGAGTGGTCGAGCCCGATGCCGGAGTTCCACAGTGGATACCAGAGCTTCTCGGCGATCTCGTCGACGTTCTTGACGCCGTTGTGCACCAGGACCAGATCCAGGTCGGAGTAGGGCACGAGCTCACGCCGCCCCAGCCCGCCGACCGCCACGAGCGCGATACCCGGTCCGGATACCCCCGCTCCCCCCGCATGTTTGGTCAGCCAGAACTCGTGCAGGTCCACGAGCGCCTCGCGCAGCGGTTCGGCGGCCAAGCGACGACGACCTGGCACGAGCAGCCTTTCGCGTGCTCGAACCAGGTCGTCAGCCGTGACGACGGCCGTTTCGTTGTTCTCCACGGGCCGTCTCCTATGTTGTTAGAGCGCGTCCGATCCACGTTCGCCCGTGCGCACACGAACGACGGTTTCGACCGGAGTCACCCACACCTTGCCGTCGCCGATCTTGCCGGTGCGGGCGGCCTCGACCACCGCTTCCAGCACCTTCTCGACGGCCGTGTCGTCGATGACGACCTCAATCTTGATCTTGGGCACGAAGTCCACCGAGTACTCCGCACCGCGGTAGACCTCGGTGTGGCCCTTCTGACGCCCGTAGCCCTGCACTTCACTGACCGTCATGCCCAGCACCCCGAGCTGTTCCAGGGCGCCCTTCACGTCGTCCAGCGTGAACGGCTTGATGATCGCGGTGACCAGCTTCATTTCTTGTTGCTCCCCTCGAGGACCGCGGTCGCGCCGGCGGCCACGCTCGGCTTGCCGGTACCACGCGCACTGGTGAGGCTGCCGTACTCGTAGGCGCGCTCAGCGTGCTCAGCCTCGTCGATGCTGGCGACCTCGGCCTCCTCCGACGCACGGAACCCGACGGTGAACTTCACCAGGTAGCCGAGCGCGAGGCTCAGCACGAACGAGTAGCCGAGCACCGCGAACGCACCGACGGCCTGGCGCCAGAGCTGGTCGACGCCGCCGCCGTAGAACAGACCGTTGATCTTGGCCGGGGCCGCTTCGCTGGCGAACAGGCCGATCAGGATCGTGCCGGACAGACCACCGACGAGGTGCACGCCGACGACGTCGAGCGAGTCGTCGAGCCGGAAGCGGTACTTGAGCGACACGGCCAGGGCGCAGAGGACACCGGTGATCGCGCCGATCGCGATGGCGCCGACCGGGGTGACCGCGGAACAGGCCGGGGTGATGGCGACCAGACCGGCGATGACGCCCGACGCGGCACCGAGCGTGGTGGCCTTGCCGTCACGGATGCGCTCGGTCAGCAGCCAGCCGAGCATCGCGGCGCAGGTGGCGACGAGGGTGTTGATGAAGGTGACACCGGCGGTGCCGTTCGCGCCCAGGGCGGAACCGGCGTTGAACCCGAACCAGCCGAACCAGAGCAGACCGGCGCCGAGCACGACCAGCGGCAGGCTGTGCGGCTTCATGGGCTCCTTGGGCCAGCCGACGCGCTTGCCGAGCACGATCGCGAGCGCGAGACCCGCCGCACCGGCGTTGATGTGCACCGCCGTACCACCGGCGAAGTCGATCGCGAGGAGCTTGTTGGCGATCCAGCCACCGGGGTCGATGACGTTGCCGGCCTCGTCCTTGCCGTCGAAGTCGAACACCCAGTGCGCGACCGGGAAGTAGACGATCGTCGCCCACAGGCCGGCGAACAGCAGCCACGGGCCGAAGCGGGCGCGGTCGGCGATCGCACCGGAGATCAGCGCGACCGTGATGATCGCGAACATCGCCTGGAACGCGACGAACACGGTGCTCGGGATCTTGCCGAACAGCGAGTCGGCGGCCAGCAGCCCGTCGAGGCCGAAGAACTCGAACGGCTTGCCCAGCAGGCCTCCGCCGACGTCCGCGCCGAATGCCATCGAGTACCCGAACAGCACCCAGAGGACACCGACCACGGCCATGGCGCCCAGGCTCATCATCATCATGTTGAGCACGCTCTTCGAACGGACCATGCCTCCGTAGAAGAAGGCAAGGCCCGGCGTCATCAGCAGCACCAATGCGGCGCTGGTGAGCACCCAGGCGGTGTCCCCTGTATCCACTTCGACCTCCACTGCACGTCGGTTGCAGGGAGCATCGAGATGTCCTGTTTCACGCACTTACGTGGAACGTTTCGCGGAGGTGAACTGTGGGGCCCACGTTGTTACGTCCGCGTTTCACGCCGTTCACGGCCTCGATTCGGCCACCTCACGGCGGCGAAGTGGTCACGAGAAGTAGCGTGGAGCTCTCCTTCCGGGGCATTCGGCCACATCGGAAGCGGTCGCTGGATACCGTCGGCTGATGCGCGTTTTCGCGATCACGGTGCTGGTCGTCGCACTTGGAGCCTTCGGCGCGGTCGTGTGGGTCGCGTCGAGCTTCCGGCTCTCCCCGGACTCTCGGGCAGAGCCGGTCATGCCCACACCGTCGGGTCCCCAACTCCGACGTCTGACCGTCGCGGTCGCGAGCACGCACGGATGGGACGTCATCTCGAACGGCGAGCAGGTGGTGGGCGACGTCCGCAACGAGACGGGAACCTGCGCCGATCCCTTCCACTCCCTGAAGGTGCCGCTCCCGCACTCCGGCCGCACCAGGGTGACTTTGGACGTCCAGCCCGAGCCGCAGCAACAACTCGTCATCACCGCGATCCGACTGGAGGTCAACGCACTCTCTCCCCCGTACAGGAAGGCGAAGTACCTCTACCACTGCGCGGGGCCCGCCGCCCCTCCCGCGACCAGGGTGCGGGTCGACACGAGCAGGTCAGCGGTCTACCCGGTCGAGGGGTCGTTCCCGTTGCAGGTGCCGGCGGACGGCCATCGGCAGGACATCGAGGTCGAGGTGCACGGCGAGAAGGCGGCCGGCTGGCAGATCGAGGTCGACTACATACTCGACGGAGTCGCCCGGACCCAGCGCGCGCCGACGCCGCGGCCACTGGTCACCGAGCCGCTGTCCGGTGCCGCGGGGCACACGGTGTGGTGCGACCGGCGGTGGCGTCCGGGCGAACGCTGCTAGGGCTTCGCAGGACAACGCCCCCGGTGCACGCACCGGGGGCATCGCGACCGATCGACGTCAGCGAACCGAGAACGGGCCCGCCGGGATCCGCGGCTTCGCGGACATGATCGACGCCTCGGCCGGCTCGACAGCGGCACACGACGTGCCGTTGCGCGGCAGCTTCAGCGATACGAGGTACTCGTTGTTGATCTTCAGCGTGCACTCGCTGCGGTCGTAGACGCCGTGGCCCCAGCCTTCGTAGGTGACGAAGACGGTGGTGTCACGGGACTGCTTGTGCGCGTTGACCGCCCACTCGTAGACCGTCGCCGTGTCGTACCTGGCGTTGGTCAGCAGGATCTTCGGCGCGTTCTTGATCTTCAGCGGGTGCTGCGGGTTCGTGGCCTTCGGGAACCCGACGCAGCCCATCATGGCGCCGTGGCCGATGGACGAGCCGCGGGTGTTCGGCGCGACCCGCTTCTCCATGGCGTTGAGCGCCTGGTACTCGCCCCACGAGCTGACGCGCAGGTTGTAGTCGTTGCAGAAGATGCCCGCGAACGGGTTCTCGAACGTCTCACCCTCCGCGAACGCCTTGCGGTCCGCCGGTGCCCCCTGGACGAGCGAGGCGATGTAGTCGGCGAACTGCTTGAAGGCAGGGCCGTAACCCATGCCCACGACGTTGGCACCCAGGTTCTCCGCCGTGATCACGCGGCCCGTCTGGTCCTTCAGCTCACCGCGGTCGGCCTTGGCGAGCAGGTCCTTCCAGATCGCCCGCAGGTCCTTGCCGTGGAACGGCGACGAAGGCGTCCGGTCGCTCCACTTGACCCACTCGTTGAACATGTCGTTCGCGCCACGCGCCTCGGTCTCGAGGAACTTCCACGTGCCGAGACTGTGGTCCATGTTCGAGTCGATGATCATGGCGCGGATGTTGCGGCCGTACTGCTCCGCGTAGTGCTGACCCATGATCGTGCCGTACGAGATGCCGTAATAGTTGATCTTCTTCTCGCCCAGCGCCCGGCGGATGGAGTCGATGTCGTGCGCGACGTCCTTCGTCGAGGCGTGGTCGAAGATCGGCCCGGACACCTCGCGGCAGTCCGCGCGCAGCTCCTTGTTGAACGCGACCAGGTTGTCGAACTCGGCCTTGGTCTTCGGGTACTCGGACGGCTGCCTCTGCAGCACCTCCGCCGAGCACTTGATCGGCTGGCTGCGCGCGACGCCACGCGGGTCGAACCCGATGACGTCGAACTTGTCGATGATCTCCTTGCTGAAGTACCCGTCGGCGCCGAACGTGAAGCTCACGCCCGACCCGCCCGGTCCGCCGGGGTTGATCACCATCGCGCCGATGCGCTTGGACGGGTCGGCCGCCTTGAGGCGCGACACGGCCAGCTTGAACTTCTCGCCGTTCGGCTTGCTGTAGTCGATCGGCAGTTCGAGGAAGCCGCAGTCGACCGTCGGCTTCTCCTCACAAGGCTTCCAGTCGATCGCGCCGACCTTGTACTCCGGCTGCCCTTCCGGAGCCGCGATCGCGACCTGACTCGCACCTAGAACCAATGCAGAACTGGCGATCGCGGCGCCAAAGGCGCGCACCATCGGTTGCATGGATGTCCTCCCTAGATCCCCGATCTTGCGGGAGGAACGCTTCCACCAATCGTGTGACGCAGACAACCAACCTAGGTAGGGATCAGAATCAGCCCGTGGTCGTACAACCACCGTCAGTTAGTCGTTTTGGCCCAGTTCGCCTGAAGGTGTGATACGCCGTCGCCCGTAAGCGCGCCGAGGATTCGGAGGCGTGCCATTCCGCCGTCCGGATAGATGTCGAGGCGGACGGCCGTCGCCTCGGTCGCGGCCACGACGAACCGGTGCCGCGTGTCGGGCTGCAGCCGGGTGCGCGGGAGCAGGTCGAACCACGCGTCAGGGTCGTTGCGCTCGTCGCAACCGCGGACGGACGCCCAGCCCGGCGCGTTGCCCTTGAAGTGGGTGGTGTCGAGCTCGACGAGTTGCACGACGCCGGGGGCGGCGAGCCGGAGCGACACCCAGTCGTTGCCGTCGTCACGGCGGCGCGCGGTCTCCCAGCCCTCGCCCATGACCGTGGCCTGACCAGGGGCGATGAGGTTGTTGGGCGAGCCGAAGAACATGTTGCTGCAGCCGGTGACGACAGCGCCGTTCTCCAGCGCGGCGAGGTCGATGCCGCCCACGAGCAGACGCGGGTCGGCGAGCGGTTCGCCGTGCACGCGCAACCGAGCGACACCGCCGTCCGGATCGATGGTCAGCCGTACGTGCGTGACCCGGCGTCCTTCGGTGACGTCGAAGAAGTGCTTCTCGTCGCCCTTCAGCGCGGTGCGTTCGACGAGCGGGAACCACTCGGTGATCTCGTCGACGGACGGGTAGCCGTCGACCTGCGCACCCTCGACCCAGCAGAACGGCGCGTAGTTGCCCTTGAAGAACGCCGTGTCGACGACGATCCCGCGCACGACGCCGGGCATGCCGAGCCTGACCACCGCCTGGTCGACGCCCGCCTCACGACGGCGGCGCGTCTCCCAGCCGTCGTACACCTGGCCTTTGTGGCCGAAGGTGTAGGTCTGGTAGACCGGCTCGGCGGGCTTGATCAGGTTCTCGCGCTCGGCGAACAGCTCGTCGTTCGCCCACACCACACCACCACCGACCGCGCGCGAGGCGAGATCGGGCAGCCGGGTCCACTCGGTCATGCTTCTCCTCGTCTGAGCAACTTGCCGTGCGTTGTGCTGATCTCCTTGCCACGCAACCACGTCTGCCGCACGACACCGTTCAGCGTGCGACCGTGGTACGGCGTGACGGGGTTGCGGTGGTGGAGCTTGTCCTTGTCCACCACGAAGGTCTCGTCCGGCGCGAAGACCACGAGGTCCGCGTCCTTGCCTGCCTCGATGGCGCCCTTGGTTTCCAGCCCGACCTGTCGTGCCGGATGCGTCGACATCCAGCGGACGACGTCGGTGAGGTGGAAGCCGCGCTCCCGTGCGCCCGTCCACACCGCCGGCAGACCGAGCTGCAGCGACGCGATGCCACCCCACGCCGTCGCGAAGTCGCCTTGCTTCAGCTCCACCGTGCTCGGCGAGTGGTCACTGACGACCAGGTCGATCACGCCGTCGCGCAGGCCCTGCCACAAGGCCTCGCGGTTCTCCGCCTCCCGGATCGGCGGGCAGCACTTGAACTCCGTCTGCCCGTCGTGGATCTCCTCGGCGGCGAACGTCAGGTAGTGCGGGCACGTTTCGGCGGTGATCCGCAGGCTCTCGCGTTTGGCCGCTCCCAGGATCGAGAGCGCGTCCGACGACGAGAGGTGCAGGATGTGCGTGCGAGCGCCGGTCCTGCGGGTCAGCGCCACGACGTCGCTGATCGCCTTGTTCTCGGCCTCGCGCGGCCGTGAGGCCAGGAAGCCCGCATAGTCCGGCTCCGAGTCGCGAACCGTGTGCGCGTCTTCGGCGTGCACGATCGTCAACGCGTCGAGCGTGGCCAGCTGCCTGAGTGCCACTTCGAGTTCGTCGGTCGTGACGGCCGGAAACTCGTCCACGCCCGAGTGCAGCAGGAAGCACTTGAAGCCGAAGACACCGGCCTCGTGCAACGGCTTCAGGTCGGCGAGGTTGCCGGGGATGATGCCGCCCCAGAACCCGACGTCCACCGAGATGTTCGCCGCGGCCTTGCGCTTGATCTCCAGCGCCGCCACCTCGACCGTCGGCGGGATGCTGTTGAGCGGCATGTCGATGATCGTCGTGACGCCACCGGCGGCGGCGGCTCTCGTGGCGGTCTCGAAGCCCTCCCACTCGCTGCGCCCGGGGTCGTTGACGTGCACGTGGGTGTCGACCAGGCCAGGCAACAGCACCTCGTCGTCCGCGAGGTGCACGACGTTGGGCGAGTCGATCCGGGGCTCGACCGCGGCGATCCGGCCGTCGACGACACCGACGTCGCACGCGATCTCGCCCTGCGGGGTCACGACCCTGCGGGCTCGGAAGACCAGGTCCATGGCACTCACTCTGACACCCAGTCGCGGGCGATGCGACCGCCGAGAACTTCCAGCAGTGAATCGGCCTGGGCCATGCACCGCGTGACGTCCGGTTCGACGTCCAGCAGCGCGTAGGCGGCCTTCAGCCCCAGGTCGCCCGGCTCGACCGAGCACTGGCCGGCCACCGCGACCACCGGCACGTCGCCCGAGGCCCTGACCACCCCGTACGGCACCTTGCCGTGCCTGGTCTGCTCGTCCAGGGAACCCTCGCCCGTGATCACCAGCGACGCACCGGCGACGGCTTCGGCGAACCCGGCCAGTTCCAGCACGACCTCGATGCCCGGCCGGAACCGCGCACCCAGCACCGCGAGAGCGGCGAACCCGATGCCGCCGGCCGCACCCGCGCCGGGCAGTGAGGCGTACTCCGGTCCGACGCGCTGGGCGAACTCGGCGAGGCGCGCTTCGAGGACCTTCACCTGCTCGGGTGAAGCTCCCTTCTGCGGCCCGTAGACCGCCGCCGCGCCGGAAGGCCCGAGCAGCGGGTTGTCCACGTCCGAGGCCAGCACCAGGTCGACGCCGCCGAACGACGCCTTGCCCAACGCCTCCAGCATCCCCGCGCCGCCGTCCGTGCACGCGCTGCCGCCCAGCCCGAGCACGATCGTGGTGCAGCCGACGTCGAGCGCGGCCTTCAGCAGCTCACCGACGCCGTAGCTGGTGGCGTCGAGCGGCGCGGGCTGCTCCAGCAACGTCAGCCCGGCCGCCGAGGCCACCTCGACCACGGCGGTCGTGCCCTTGACCGCGAACGACGCGGGCACCGGCTTGCCGACCGGCCCGGTGACCCAGCGTCCGACCTTCAAGAACCCGGCGGCGACGGCGGCGTCGACGGTGCCGTCGCCGCCGTCGGCCACCGGGAGGAGGCGCACGTCCACGTCCGGGACCGCCTCCCGCAGGCCGCGCGCGACGGCGGCAGCGACCTGCGGGGCGGTGAGCGATCCCTTGAACTTGTCCGGCGCGACGATCACTCGTGTCACGGCAGCGGCTCGAATTCCTTCATCGCGGCGATCGACGTGCCGTTCGCGGTGTTGCCCTCGCGCTCGATCATGATCTCCACGAGCACCGGCCGCGACGTCCTGTCGGCCTCCTTGCGCGCCCACTCCAGGGAGGTGCGGATCTCCGAAGGATCGGCGACCCGGATGCCGGAGCAGCCGTAGGCCTCCATGATCTTCACGTTGTCCGAGCCGCTCGTGTCGTAGTGGATGTCGACCTCGTACTTCATGTCGTAGCCACCGTGGTCCTCGGCCATCCGGATCAGGCCGAGGTACTCGTTGTTCAGCATGATCAGCACGAACGGCACGTCGTACTGGGCGCCGACCGCGAGCTCCTCGACCAGGAACTGGAACGAGTAGTCGCCGACGATGCCGACGACCTCGGCGTCGGGCCTGGCCTTCTTCACACCGATCGCCGCCGGGATCTCCCAGCCGAGCGGGCCTGCCTGACCGCAGACCTGGTAGTGCCGCGGCTTGTGCGCCTTCTGGTGCTGGCCGGACCAGATCTGGTAGAGCCCGATGGCCGTGACGAAGTAGGTGTCCGGGCCGTAGAACTCGTTGATCTCCTTGAAGACCCGCGGCGCCTTGACCGGCACGGTGTCGAAGTCCTCGCGGCGCAACAGGGTCCGCTTGAGTTCCTGGCACCGCTCCACCCAGGCGCCGGCTTCGCGAGCACCGCGCGCACGTGCTTTTTCGAGGAGTGCCTGCAGGAACAGCTTGGTGTCCGCCACGATGCCGAGGTCCGGCCCGAACACCTTGCCGATCTGCGTCGGCTCGACGTCGACGTGGATGAACTTCCGGTCGCCGCGGTACGTCGCGAGGTCACCGGTGTGCCGGTCGCCGAACCGCGCGCCCAGCGCCAGCACCAGGTCCGACTCCAGGAACGACGCGTTGCCGTAGCGCTGCGAGGTCTGGATGCCGGTCATGCCCGCGTAGAGCGGGTGGTCCTCGTCGATCGCGCCCTTGCCCATCAGCGTGGCCTGGATCGGGATCTGCAGGAACTCAGCCAGGTCCAGCAACTCGGCGGACGCCTCGCCGAGGATGACACCGCCACCGGCGAGCAGCAGTGGGCGTTCGGCGGCCAGCAGCATCTCCAGCGCGCGGTCGACCCGTGCGTCGGACGGCACGCTTTTCGGCACCGGCAACGGTTCGTCGATCGTGGAGTCCCACTCGATCTCCTGCTTCTGCACGTCGATCGGCAGGTCGATCAGGACCGGGCCGGGACGGCCGGAGCGGGCGATCCGGAACGCCTCGCGGAAGATCCACGGCATCTGCGCGGCTTCCTTGACCTGCACCGCCCACTTCGTGACGGGAGCGGCGATCGAGACGATGTCGACGGCCTGGAACGCCTCCTGGTGCAGTTTGGAGACCGCGGCCTGGCCGGTGATGCACAGGATCGGCACGGAGTCGGCCTGCGCGGTGTAGAGACCGGTGATCATGTTCGTGCCGGCCGGGCCCGAGGTGCCGATCGCGACACCGACGTTGCCGGTCGTGCGCGACCAGCCGTCGGCCATGTGCGTGGCGCCCTCCTCGTGCCGCACGATGAGGTGCTCGATCGAGCCGTCCTGCTCCATCGCCTTGTACAGCGGGAGGATCGCGGCGCCGGGGCAGCCGAACACGGTGTCGATGCCCTCGGACTTCAGGACCTCGACGACCGCCTGCATGACTGGGATCTTCGGCATGTTCTACGACCTTCCCGCGAAGTTCTCGATGACCTTGAGCAGCGCGGAGTGGTCGAGCGACCCGTAACCCTGCGCGCGTGCCGCCGCGACGAGAGCGGCGATCTGGTTGGTGACCGGCAGCGCGACGTCGGCGGCACGTGCCGCGTCCAGTGCGATGCCCATGTCCTTGTGGTGCAGATCGATCCGGAAGCCGGGCTGGAACTCGCGCGCGATCATGGACTCGCGCTTGAGGTCGAGGATCCGGTTCGCGGCGAGACCACCGGCGAGCACGTCCAGGCCCGCCTTCGGGTCGACGCCGGACGCCTCCAGCAGCACGATCGACTCCGCCACGAGGGCGTAGATGCCGCCGACCATCAACTGGTTCGCGGCCTTCACGACCTGGCCCGCGCCGTGCGGTCCGACGTGGACGATCGTCTTGCCGACGACCTCCAGGAACGGGCGCGCTGCCGCGAAGTCGGCCTCGTCGCCACCCACCATGATGCTGAGTGACGCCTGGACCGCACCGGTCTGGCCGCCGCTGACCGGCGCGTCGAGCACGCGGACGTTCGACAGCTTCTTCGCGATCCCGATCGACGTGGACGGGCGGATCGTGCTCATGTCGATCAGCAGCGTGCCGTCGTCGAACGTGACCTCGTCGATCACGGCCTCGACCTGCGGGTGGTTCGGCAGCATCGTGATGACGACCTCGGCGCCGCTCACTGCTTCCTGCGCGGATGCCGCCGCCTTGCCACCGTCGGCAACCAACTTTTCGAGCGACGCAGAGCTGAGGTCGAAGCCCGTCACGTCGTGTCCGGCGGCTACGAGGTGGGCCGCCATCGGGCTGCCCATGATGCCGAGTCCGATGAATCCGATGCGGGTCATGCGTTGTCCCTCCAAGCGAAGGAGTGGGTGACGGGCTTGTACTCGGCGCCGACGAAGCCCGTGTAGCCGTTGGCGCGGAGCTTCGCGAGATGCCCGAAGAGGTCGAGCTCGCCGGTGCCTGGCTCACCGCGTCCGGGAGCGTCGGCGATCTGCACGTGACCGATGCGGTCGACGTGGTCGGCGAGGAGGTCGAGGTCGTCGCCGTTCGTGGCGAGGTGGTAGAGGTCCGCGAGCAGCTTCACGTTGCCGCGGTCGATCTCGTCGATGAGCTCGAACGCCTGGTGGGCGGTCTTGATCGGGTACTTCGGCGCGCCGCTGAGCGGTTCGATCACGAGCTGGGCGCCTGCCTGCGCCGCGACGTCGGCGGCGAAGCGGTAGTTGGAGACGGTCTGCGCGGTGGTCTCGAAGTTGCCGTGCAGCGCGTTGAGCGTGCGGCAACCGAGGCGGGCCGCGATGGCCGCGGTGATCTCGACGTTCGTCCGGAACTCCGTCTCGCGGCCGGGCCAGCTCGCGAGGCCGCGGTCTCCCGCCGGCATGTCGCCCGCGTAGAGGTTGAGACCCACGAGGCGCACCTGCGCGTCGACGATGGCGCCTTCGAACGCCTCGATCTCCCGCGTCTCGGGTACGGCGTCCGCGAACGGCCACCAGATCTCGACCGCGTCGAACCCGGCGGCCCGTGCGGCTTGAGGACGCTCCAGTAGCGGTAGCTCGGTGAAGAGCATCGAGAGGTTGGCATCGAACATCGGTTCAGGTCCTTCCCACCCGCAGGAAATTCCACATTGCGGAAGTTGGATTTCGCTCTATGGAGACACTAGACATCTCGCTCGGCTCGGGTCAAGAATGTGGAAGTTAGATTCCGCGATACAGAAACTTGGAGAGCCGTGGACAGCTTCAACAGCGCCCCGGAGGCCGAACTGCGACCTCTGCTCACCGAGTGCCTCGCGGTACCCCGCTGGATCGACGCGATGGTGGCGGGCAGGCCCTACGCGTCGATGGATGCACTCCTCGCGGCTTCTTCGGTTGCCGCACAAGGACTTTCCGACGAGGAGGTGCTCGGCGCCATCGCCGGGCACCCGCGCATCGGCGAACGACAGAAGACAGGCGGGGTGTCGGCGAGGTGGTCGCGGTCCGAACAGTCCGGTGTGGACGCCTCCCAGGCTGATCGCCTGGCGGCCGCCAACGCCGCGTACGAGGATCGGTTCGGGCACATCTACCTGGTGTGCGCGACCGGCCTGAGCGGTGCGGAGATGCTCGGCAACCTGTCCTCGCGGATGGACAACCCGCCGGATGTCGAGCTCCGCGTCGTCAACGACGAACTCGCGAAGATCGCCGCCTTGCGGCTGCAGAAGCTGATCGGGAGCTGAACATGGCCATCGTCCTGGGCCCCAACCAGTACGGAAAGGCGGAGAACCGCCTCGTCACGGTGTCGCGCAACGGTTCCGTGCACACCATCAAAGACCTCACCGTCAGCACCTCGCTGCGCGGAGACCTCGCCGACACGCACCTGACCGGCGACAACGCCAAGGTGCTCGCGACCGACACGCAGAAGAACACCGTCTACGCCTTCGCCAAGGAGTCGCCGGTCGGTGAGATCGAGGACTTCGCGCTGCGCCTGGGCCGCCACTTCGTCGGCTCGCAGGAGCCGATCACGGGCGCCCGCATCCTGATCGACGAGCACGCCTGGGACCGCATCGACGGCCACGACCACTCGTTCGTCCAGGGGTCGAACGAGAAGCGCACCACCGCCGTGACGATCGACGGCTCGCAGGCGTGGGTCGTGTCGGGCGTACGCGACATGGTGGTGCTGAAGTCGACCGGTTCGGAGTTCCACGGCTACCCGAAGGACCCGTACACGACCCTGAAGGAGACCAACGACCGCATCCTGGCGACGTCCGTGACGGCCCGCTGGCGTTACATCGGCACCGAGGTCGACTGGGCGAAGTCGTTCGCGGAGATCCGGTCCGTGATGCTGAAGACGTTCGCGGACAAGCATTCCCTGTCGTTGCAGCAGACGCTGTACGCGATGGGCGAGGCAGTGCTGAACGCACGTCCGGAGGTCGCCGAGGTGCGGCTCTCCATGCCGAACAAGCACCACTTCCTGGTGGACCTCAGCGCGTTCGGCCTGGAGAACGACAACGAGGTCTTCTACGCCGCGGACCGCCCGTACGGGCTCATCGAGGGCTCGATCCTGCGGGACGACGCTCCGGACGCGGGCCAGGCCTGGAGTACTTTGCCAGCCTTCTGAACACCACCGGGTTGAGCAGGCTCGCAGGCGTCGCGACCATGTGCACGACCCGGACGAAGCGCCGGAACAGGTCGGGGTCGTGCACGATCCCGGCCTGCCACTTCTTGAGGTACCAGCCGAGCAGGCCGCCACGCCGGGTCTCCACCCAGCTGCGGTCGGCGTTGCTCGACATCGCCCACGTCCCCTGCGCGGCCTTCGCGACCTTGCGCTGGAACGCCCGGCAGCCCTTGGCGCTGAAGTCCTCGTGCTGCCGGAACAACAACGCCTCCATCGCCGCGACCGTGATCCCCTGCCCGTACACGGGGTTGAACGCGCACACCGCGTCGCCCACCGCTACCAGCCCGCCGGGCCAGTTCGAGGTGTCCTCGAAAGCGTTGCGGCGACTGGCCGTGCGGGCGAAGAGGTAGACGGGTGTGAGCGGTTCGGCGTCGGCGAGCATCTCCGAGATCGGTACCCGCAACGAGTCCAGGAACTCCTGGTAGCCGTCGAGGTCGCGCGGCGGGTGATCACCGGCGGCGCCCTGTGCGGTGACCATGAGCCGGTCGCCCTCGACGCGCATCGCCGCGACGCCGCGCGGGAGGTCCGGTGCGGACAGGCTTTCCGCGTACGCCACGGGAAAGCCCTGCGGCGCGGTGTAGATCCGGGTCGCGTACCCGGTGCCGGAGTCGACCACCTCCGGTTCCGGCGTCGTGATCCCCGCGGTGGCGAGCCAGACCGGCAGCTTCGACGACCTGCCGGTCGCGTCGACGACCAGGTCCGCGTCGACCCTGCCGTCACGCGTGAGCACGCCGTCCACGGCGCCGTCGCGGAACGACAGCCCGGTGATGTGCACGCCGTCCACGATCTCGGCCGTGACCCGCCGCCGGATGCAGGTCTCCAGCAGCGGGCGGCTCA
Organism: Lentzea albidocapillata; assembly: GCF_000719115.1. Classification (GTDB taxonomy): domain Bacteria; phylum Actinomycetota; class Actinomycetes; order Mycobacteriales; family Pseudonocardiaceae; genus Lentzea; species Lentzea albidocapillata. Next base: position 243,987 of record NZ_JOEA01000017.1, read on the forward strand.
ACGACAGCAGCGGCATGCCCGTGTGCGCCGTGGCGAGCCAGCCGAGCGGGTTGAGGATCCGCATGTCCCCCGCGTCGGCGAGTGCCGCCCCCTGCGTCACGAGTTCCTCGCGCAGGCCGGGGAACAGCCCCTCCAGCAGCTCACCACCGCGCACCAGCAACCCGTGCACGTGCCGGCCCTGCGGCACGCCCGCCCGGTACTCGGGCTCCTCCGGCAGTTCGTCCCGCTCCAGGACCACCACCTCGTCGCACGTCTCGGTCAGCACCCGAGCAGCCAGCAAGCCGGCGATTCCCCCACCCATCACCACGGCCTTCATACAGCCATTCAACCAGCGATCAGCCGAGCGTCAGCGGTTCTCGCTCGTGCGCAACGACATCTGCTGATCACGCCACGAGTGGAACAGGTCCGCCTCGCCGTACCAGTCGACGCCGGTCGGCCGTTCGCCGGAGATCATGAACTCGATCAGCAGCTGCCGGAACAGGTCGAGCGGAACGCCGACGCCGGGCGGGAAGTCCGTGTACTTCTCGTTGACGTACGGCGCTTCCGCGGACCCCTTCGGCCAGCCCATGAAGGTGTTATCGACGTAGAACATGTAGCCCCACGCACCGCGCACGGCGAGCACGACGTTGTGGTCCGCGTCGCCCTCGGCGGTGAGGTCGCGGCCGAAGTGGTCGAGCGACCCGTCGTTGCACTCGGGCCGGTCGAGCAGCCTGATCAGCGTGTCCACATCCGCCTCGCACGCGACGACCTGGTACTTGTGCTCGGCCGCCTCGAGGTCGGGTAGGCCGGTCCAGAGGCCCGCACGCATGCTCATGCGAGCCACCCTGCACCCAATACCCGCACTATTCGACACCCATTGACGGAACCACACGAACGGGTGATGACCCGATCAGCTCGAACGGGTGGCGAGCCCTCGCAGTGCTGACTCGTCCAGACCTGTCGCGACCTGCACCTCCACCGGATCGAGCGCACCGCAGTCCACCGCTCGGAGGAAGAACGACGACAGCGCCTGAGCGGTCGCCGGCTCGTCCAGGACGCCTCCCGAAACGTTCTCCACGTAGGCCTTCAGCCGTGCCGCGTCCGCCTCCAGACCCTCCCGGTAGAAGGCGTAGACGGCCGCGTACCGCGTCACCAGCTGGGCCGGGTGCAGGTCCCAGCCCTGGTGGAAACCGTGCTCCAGCGAACGTCGCGTGAGCCGGTAGTGGGTGTCCCAGCCGTGCTTCTTCTGATCACCGACGGGAAGCACGTTGGTGGAGCCGTCCGACAGCCGAACACCCGTGCCGGCGGCGGAAACCTGCATCACGTGCCGGGCGAAGTCGCACGCGCCGTGCGCCAGGTGCTGCTGCGCCGCGGACAGCCCGCAGCCCGCCGTGTAGTCGTAGGTGCCGAAGTGCAGACCTGTCACGCGGCCCCGCCCGGCCTCGATGAACCGCGGGATCGCGAGCCGTCCCTCACCGTCCACGATGGACTGGGTGGTCTCCACCTGGATCTCGAACCTCAGATCCCCGCCGAAGAGGTCGAGCACCTCACCGAAGACCTCGACCTGGTCGACCGACGTCACCTTGGGAAAGGTGATCACGAAACCCGGCGGGATCTCTCCCAGTGCCGTCAGGAAGATGTCCAGCGTGCGCAGGCCGCGCTCGCGCAGTTCGGCCGTGTCGAACGACTTGATCCGCAGCCCGGACGACGGCGGCGCGGTGCCGTCGGCGACCCAGCGCGCCAGGAGGATCGCCGTGCTCTCGGCGTCCATGTCCTCGACGTCGTCCTCGGGCGCGCCGTAGCCGTCCTCGAAGTCGATCCGCAGGTCCTCGATCGGCTCGCGGCGGAGCTTGGCCTCGACGCGTTCCAGCGCGCCCTCGGGCAGTTCCGGAAGCAGTTCCGGTTCGATCGACTCCAGCGCCTCACGGCCCCAGTCGGCGACCGTGGTCCCGATGATGCGACCGGCGGGCACGTAGCAGGTGTGGACGGGCTGACGCCCCACCGGCCAGCTGCGTTCCACAGTGGACAGCCGGGCGGTCACCCGCGCGACGTCCTCGGGAGACAGCGATGTCTCGTACATCAGATGCGCTCGTACGCCGGCAGCGTCAGGAAGTCCACGAAGTCCTCGGACAACGCGACCTGCTCGAACAGCTCGACGGCCGCCGCGACGTGCGGCCCTTCCAGCTCATTGCCCACCCGCGTCAGCACCTGCCGCACGGCGTCGGCGGTGACCTGCGTGCCGTCGTCGAGCACGACCTTGTTGTTGATCCACTGCCAGATCTGCGACCTGCTGATCTCCGCGGTGGCCGCGTCCTCCATCAGGTTGTGGATCGCCGCCGCGCCGTTGCCGCCCAGCCAGGACGCGATGTACCGCACGCCGACGTCGACGGCGGCCTCGAGTCCCGCACGCGTCGCCGCACCACCCGCCGACTTGAAGTCGAGCAACTGCTCCGCGGTGACGCTGACCTCCGGACGCTGCTTGTCGATCTGGTTCGGCCGATCATCCAGCACCCCGTCGAAGATCTCGCGGCAGATCGGCACGAGGTCAGGATGCGCCACCCACGACCCGTCGAAACCGTCGTTCGCCTCGCGCGTCTTGTCCTCACGAACCTTGCGCAGCGCGTTCTCGGTGACCTCGGGGTCACGCCGGTTCGGGATGAACGCGGCCATGCCACCCATGGCGAACGCCCCGCGCTTGTGGCACGTCTTCACCAGAAGCTCGGTGTACGCGCGCATGAACGGCGCCGTCATCGTGACGCTGTTGCGGTCCGGCAACACGTAGTCCGCACCCGCGTCACGGAAGTACTTGATGACGCTGAAGAGGTAGTCCCACCGACCGGCGTTGAGGCCCGACGCGTGGTCGCGCAGTTCGTAGAGGATCTCCTCCATCTGGAACGCGGCGGGAATCGTCTCGATGAGCACCGTCGCCCTGATGGTGCCGTGCGGCACGCCCTTGAGCTTTTGCGCCGTCGTGAAAACGTCGTTCCACAGCCGTGCTTCGAGGTGCGATTCCATCTTCGGCAGGTAGTAGTACGGCTTGCCAAGCTCGGCGTTGTGGAAGAAGTGCAGCCCGAAGTCCACGAGCGCACCAACGGCGTTCTTCCCACCGAACTGCAGGTTCCGCTCGTCGAGGTGCCACCCGCGCGGCCGCACGACGATCGTCGGGTACGGCCCGCCCTTGAGCGTGTACTCCTTGCCCTCCGGCGAGGTGAACGCGATCGTCTCCCGCGCCGCCTCGTACAGGTTCACCTGCCCCTGCACGACGTTGTCCCAATGCGGCGTGTTCGCGTCCTCCAGGTCCGCGAGCCACACCCTGGCACCGGAGTTGAGCGCGTTGATCGTCATCTTGCGCTCGGTGGGCCCGGTGATCTCGACGCGCCGGTCGCGCAGCGGTTCGGGCGCTTCGGCAACCCGCCACTCACCGTCCCGCACGTCCTGCGTCTCGGGGAGGAACCCGAGGGGCCGGCGCTCCTTGCGAAGGGCGAGCAACTCGTCCCTGCGGGCGGCGTGCGCCTCATGCAGCTTCGCGACGAACTCAAGAGCCTCTTCGGTCAGGACCTGCACCTGGATCCACCTCTCTCGGTTTTGCTGTGTGGACTATAGTTTTTGCATTGCGGAACTGCAACGAGAGGAGCCGCACCGTGTCCACAGGTGGCGTGCAGTCCCTGCAAAGAGCCTTCGACCTGCTAGAACGCCTAGCAGACGCAGGCGGTGAAGCGTCACTCTCAGAGCTGGCGGCAACGTCGGGCCTGCCACTCCCCACGATCCACCGCCTCATCCGCACCCTTGTCACGCTGGGCTATGTAAGGCAGAACAGCAACCGGCGCTACACCCTCGGCTCCCGCCTGATCCGCCTCGGCGAAACAGCTTCCCGCCAGTACGGCACGTGGGCCAGGCCGCTGCTGTCCCAGCTGGTCGACTCGGTGGAGGAAACGGCGAACCTGGCCGTCCTGGACGGCGACGAGGTCGTCTACGTGGCGCAGGTGCCGTCGAAGCACTCGATGCGCATGTTCACGGAGGTGGGCCGGCGGTTGCTGCCGCACGGCACAGGCGTCGGCAAGGCGATGCTCTCGCAGCTCCCCCGCGCGGACGTTCGCGCACTACTGGAACGCACCGGCCTGCCCGCGTACACGTCGAACACGATCACCGACGCCACCGAACTGCTCGACTCGCTCGACGAGATCGCAGAACGCGGCTTCGCGCTGGACGAGTCCGAACAGGAACTCGGCGTGCGGTGCATCGCGGTGCCGGTGGTGGGCGGCCCGACGCTGGCCGCCGTATCGGTGTCAGGCCCGGAGGGCAGGCTCACCAAGGACGCTGTGAACCGCATCCTGCCCGAGGTTCTGGCGGTCGCGAAGCGACTGGCGGACCAAGCCGCAACTGCCTGATCGCACGCGAAGCCGAAGGCAAGCCGTCCTTACCAAACGGACCAGGCAATCAGCCCAGCAATGCATCCACAAACGCCCCAGGCTCAAACGGAGCCAGGTGGTCAGCCCCTTCACCCAGCCCAACCAGCTTCACCGGCACCCCAAGCTCACGCTGCACCTGAAAAACAATCCCACCCTTGGCGGTACCGTCCAGCTTGGTCAGCACGATCCCGGTGATGGCAACCTGCTCAGCGAACACCCGAGCCTGCGTGAGCCCGTTCTGCCCGGTCGTGGCATCCAGAACCAGCAGAACCTCGTCCACCACGGCCTGCTTCTCGATGACGCGCTTCACCTTGCCGAGCTCGTCCATCAAGCCCTTCTTGGTGTGCAACCGCCCGGCAGTGTCGATCAGCACCGTGTCGACCCCGGTGTCCATGCCCCGCTTCACCGACTCGAAAGCCACGGACGCCGGGTCGCCGCCCTCAGGCCCGCGCACGGTCTCCGCACCGACCCGCTTGCCCCAGGTCTCCAACTGGTCGGCAGCTGCAGCACGGAACGTGTCAGCGGCACCGAGCAACACCGTCCGCCCGTCAGCGACCAGAACGCGTGCCAACTTGCCGGTGGTGGTCGTCTTGCCGACCCCGTTGACCCCGACCACCAGCAACACAGCGGGCTTGCCGGCGTGCGGCAGAGCCTTCAAAGAGCGATCCATCGTCGGCCCGAGAGCGTCGACGAGCACGGACCGCACCAACGCCTGAGCTTCAGCCTCGGTCCGCACCCCGGAACCGGCGATCTTCGAGCGGAGCGTCGACACGATCTCGGTCGTCGTGGCCGCGCCCAGATCGGCGATCAGCAGCGTGTCCTCGACGTCCTGCCACGAGTCCTCGTCCAGGTCGCCCGCGCCGAGCAGACCCAGCAGCGAGGTGCCGAACGCGTTGCGCGACTTCGAGAGCTTGCCGCGCAGACGTTCCAGGCGACCGGCCGTCGGCTCGATCTCCTCGACCTCGGACGCCTCTTCCGGCAGGTCGACCTCGACGAAGCCGCGCTTCGCCGAGTCGCGTGGCACGGAGGCGTCGTCGCCGACTCCCGGCTGGCCGTCGACCTCGGTCCGCTCGGCCACCGGGTGCTCGACGGGCACCGGGGCCTCGGCGGTGGTGGCTTCGGGGGCGGCCGGGGTCAGCGAGATCCCGGACGACGCCTGGTATCCGCCAGGCCTCGGCGTCTCCTCCTTCTGGGTCAGGCTGATGCGACGGCGACGCGTCAGCACCACACCGGTCACCAGCGCGGCGATCAGGACGACCGCCACGACGACGAGGATCAGGACAAGGGAGGACGTCGACACGGGCTCATGGTTTCACAGACCCTCATGTGACCTGCCAACCATCTATTGCTCATTTAGGCGAAGATTTCACCAAAGCCCTTGCGTCCCGCCACACTGTGGAATAGACCACACGTCGTGAGGGTGATCGGACTGATTTCCGGCACGTCGATGGACGGTATCGACGTCGCCGTCGCCGACCTGTCGATCCACGGCGACGTCGTCGAGCTCGTGCCGGTGCAGTGCGCCGAGCACCCGTTCCCGAAGGACCTTCTCGAGAAACCACGGGACCTCGCTGAAGTGTGCGCCTTCGACACGTCGCTCGGACAGGCTTTCGGCGAAGTCGCCGCCGGGTACCTGCCGGCGGACCTGATCTCCTCGCTCGGGCAGACCGTGCACCACGAGGTGCAGGACGGCGACTGCCTCGGCACGTTGCAGCTCGGCCAGCCCGCCTGGATCGCCGAACGCACCGGTGTCCCCGTCGTCGCTGACCTCAGGGTCCGCGACGTGGCCGCGGGAGGCCATGGAGCGCCTCTCGCGAGCACCCTCGACGCGCTGTGGCTCGCCGGCATGGCGGAGAACGCGATCGCGCTGAACATCGGGGGCATCGCGAACATCACCGTCGTGAGACCCGGAAGCCAGCCCATCGCGTACGACACAGGGCCCGGCAACGCGCTGATGGACGCCGTCATGGAGGTGCTGTCCAACGGCGAACGGCGCCAGGACACCAACGGCGAGTTCGCGAGCAGGGGCAACGTCCGCGAGGACGTCCTCAAGAAGCTCCTCGCCGACCCGTACTACGCCAAGCCGTGGCCGAAGTCGACCGGCAAGGAGCACTTCAACGCCGAGTACCTCCAGGGCCTCCCGACGGTCCAGGCCGAGGACATGCTCCGCACGCTCGCCGAACTCACCGCCCGCACCATCGCCGACGCCTGCCGCGCGCACGACGCGAGCACCGTCGTCGCGTCCGGCGGCGGGATGCGCAACCCGGTGCTGGTCGAGGCGCTGACCAAGGCGCTCGACCCCATCCCGTTGAAGATCAGCGACTCGCTGGGCCTGCCGCGCGACGGCAAGGAGGCCTACCTCGCCGCGCTGCTCGGATTCCTGACGTGGCACGGGGTCGCGGGCAACACGCCGTCCGCGACCGGCGCGTCCGGGCCGCGGCTGCTCGGCAGCATCACGCCCGGCGACGGGCCGCTGCGACTGCCAGAACCCGTCACCGGTCCAGTGACCAAGCTGAATGTGGGGGACCCGAAGTGCGTGCACTAGACCTCGCGATCATCGTCCTGTTCCTCGTCGGAATGCCGTTGCTCGGCATGTGGATCGGCGGCAGGCAGAAGTCGTCCACCGACTACTTCGTCAGCGAGAAACGCATCTCGTGGTGGGTCGTCTGTCTCTCGGTCGTGTCCGCGGAGACGTCGACGCTCACGGTGCTGAGCGTGCCGGTGATCGCGTACATGGCGACGCCCGCGCAAGGCGGCATGACGTACCTGACGCTCGCGCTGGGCTACATCGTCGGCCGCATCATCGTCAGCTTCGTGCTGCTGCCGCGCTACATCGCCGGTGACCTCGTGACGGCGTACGCGTTCCTGGGCAAGCGCTACGGCAACGGCATGCGCGCCACGGCGTCCGTGACGTTCCTCTTCACCCGCCTGCTCGCGGACGGCATCCGGCTCTTCGCGACGGCCATCCCGATCAAGCTGGTGCTCGCCCAGTACGGCATCGACGCGAACTACTGGACGATCATCCTGGCGCTCGGCATCGCGATGGTGTTCTACAGCTTCTTCGGCGGCGTGCGCGCGGTCGTGTGGGTCGACGCGATCCAGATGCTCTGGTACGTCCTCGGCGGCGCCGTGGTGATCTGGTGGCTGTCGGGCCAACTGTCGGACGGCTGGTTCTCCAAGGCCCTCGACGTCAACAAGTTCCAGATGTTCGACTTCACCTCGTCACCGCTGACGGGCGCGTACCCGTTCATCGCGGCGTTCTTCGGCGGTGCGCTGCTGTCGATGGCCTCGCACGGCGCGGACCAGCTGATCGTGCAGCGGCTCATGTCCACCAAGGACGTGAAGTCCGCGCAGAAGGCGTTGATCGCCTCCGGTTTCGTGGTGTTCCTGCAGTTCGCGTTCTTCTTGTTCATCGGCGTGATGCTGTGGGCGTTCTACAACGGCGTGGACCCGGTGAAGGACCTGAAGCTCGGCAACAAGGACGAGCTCTTCGGGTACTTCATCGTCAACTCGCTGCCGTCGGGCCTGTCCGGCTTCGTGATCGCCGGCATCCTCGCCGCCGCGCTGTCGTCGTCGCTGGGCGCCCTGGCCTCCAGCACGGTCACCGACGTCTACGAACGCATCCGCAAAACCCCGATGACCGACCAGGAACGCCTGCGCCACGGCCGGCTCTGGACCCTCGCGTGGGCGGGTCTGCTGATCGTCTGCGCGGGCCTGTTCGCTTCCTCGAACAAGACCACGGCGGATCCGATCGTGGTGCAGGCGCTCGGCATCGCCGGCTACACCTACGGCGCGCTGCTCGGGGCCTTCCTTCTCGGCCTGATCTTCAAGCGCGTCACGCAGGTGGACGCGATCATCGCGTTCGTGTCGACGGTGCTGGTCGTCGGTTTCGTGATTCTCGGCGTCAAGTTCGCCGGCAGCACGCCGACGATCAACTTCGGGAAGGCGACGGCCGACCTGAAGTCCTTGACCGGCTGGTGGAACACGCCCCTGGGGGTGGCGGTCACCTTGCTCGTGGGTGGGTTGCTGTCATTGCGGCACGCACGCGGTGTGCCGGTACGAGACGAGCTCGATGTGAAGGCGGAATCCTAGGCGGGCGAACATGTTCTGCGACGACTCGTTGCCCGCGTAGATGGACGCGGCGGCCTGCGGTCGAGCACCGTGGTCCGCCGCGAGCTTCCACAGCAGTTCGGTGACGAGGGCAGCGCCGACGCCCTGACCGCGGACGTCGGGCTCGACGGCCACGAAGTCGACGTAGTACTCCTCGGGCTGGGCTTTGCCCGCGGCGTAGCCGAGCACGCGTTCGCCGTCCATGGCGACGACGACCGTACGTTTGGCCGGATCGGATTCGACGAGTTGTTTGCCGGACAGGTACGTGTGCGGGAAACATCGTTCGTGCAGGACCGCGACGGCCTCGTGCACGAACCGGTCGGTCGGGAGGACGCGCATCTCACGGTCGCTGGGACATTTGGCGTCCCTGAGCAGCAACGTGCGCAGGTCCCCGTTGTCGAGTAGGTGGATGGCGCTCGCCTTGCCGGCGCTGAAGGCGTGCCGTTCGGCGAACGCCGCCAGTCGCCGGTGGGCTGTGTGCCCGTAGAGCTCGTGGTCGGTGATGCCGGCGAGGAGCTCGGTGACGCGCCGGAACATGGCGTCGGCGGTCTGGTCCCAGATGCGGCTGCCCGCGGGGTGGTTGACCGGTACGTCGACGAACGGTCCGTGCAGCCACGCACGGCCGAGCTCGGCATCGATCTCCACGCTGAGCATGCCGGTGATGTTGTCGTCGGCGTCGACGGCCACCACCGTGCAGTCCGCCCAGGAGGGCTCGAACTCGCCGAGCTCCGCGCGGAGCTCTTCGACTGTCTCACCGAGGTACCCGATGTGGTGCGCCTTGTCGGCCTGGAGCCGGACCAGCAGCGCCATCGTGGCGCCGAGGTCGCCAGGTTCGGCGAAACGGATGTCGTACATAAGAGGAATGGTCACTCGCACGGCCGTTCGAAGCGAGGGAGTTTTCGCCTGTCCCAGGTCACGAACGCGTTGCTCTGTAAAATCGCGCGGATGTCGTCCGTCGGAGAACTCGAAGAGCTGACCGCCAGGAACGCTCAGGCGCAGGCCAGGGCCCACGCGGGCGACTTCAGGGGCGCGGCCGCCGAGTTCAGGGCGCTCGCGAGGGATTTCACGCGAGTGGCGGGTGCGGACGACCCCGCGACCCTCGCCGTCCGCCTGAACCTGGCGCGGGTGCTGGGCACGGCGAAGCAGTTCGGCAAGGCCGTCGAGGTCTGCGAGCCGCTGCTGCGCGACCAGGTCCGGGTGCTGGGGCCCGAGCACGACGACGTCCTGGAGACCAGGCAACTGCTGGCCGGCCTGCGCTATTCGGCCGGTGACACGGCAGGAGCGGCCGCGGACCTGGAGCAGCTGCTGACGGCGCTGTCGCGGCTGCTCATGCCCACGCACGACCGGATCACGAAGGTGAAGCGCGACATCGCGTTCTTGAAGCGCACTACATGACGCACGAGACATCACTCACACCGGTGGGCTCCGCGGCGCTGGTATGCCGTGTCACGAACACCCACGTCGCAGGCGCAACCCCCAGATTCGGGCTTGCAGGGCAGGTGAGGGTGGGGGACGCTTCTACAGTGAGTGAGGAAACGATCCAACTCGATCTCAACGAATCCGGGGTGGCCGTCGACCTGCCCTTGCCACCGAACAACCGGGACGGTGTCCAGGGTGTTCCGTATCGGCCGGTCGAATTCCGAGACGATGATCTTCCGTCAGCTCTGGAACGCGCTGCCGCCTGGTTGCGGCAGACCCAGGACTGGCTGGGCGAGCCCGTGGACGTGATCGCAGTCCATCTCGACTACGACGACACCCACGGCAACCCGTACTACGACCTCAAGCTGCTGTGCAACGACGAGGATCTGGCGGGCGTGCCAAAGATCATGCGAGAACACGAAGGGGCCGCTACCGGTCAGTAGTCCTTACGGCTACCGTTCGGAAGCATGTCGGATCGCGTATATCCCCCGGTGATCGCCGCAGCCAAGCTCATGTTCAAGGTGCTCGACCTGCGGATCACCGTCGAGGGGGCGCACCACGTTCCCCGCACGGGTGGGGCGGTACTGGCGTCGAACCACGTCAGCTACCTCGACTTCATCTTCGCGGGCTTCGGCGCGGATTCCTCGGGGCGCCTCACGCGGTTCATGGCGAAGCACGAGATCTTCGCCAACAAGATCGCAGGCCCGCTCATGCGCGGCATGCACCACATCCCCGTCGACCGGAGCGCGGGTCAGGGCTCCTACCAGCAGGCCCTGTCCGCGCTCCGCACCGGCGAGGTCGTCGGGATCTTCCCCGAGGCCACGATCAGCCGTTCATTCACGGTCAAGGACATCAAGTCCGGCGCGAACCGCCTGGCGCACGAGGCCGGCGTGCCGATCATCCCCGTCGCGCTGTGGGGAACCCAGCGCCTGTGGACCAAGGGCCGTCCCAAGAACCTGACCCAGCGGCACGTGCCGGTCACCATCCTCATCGGCGAGCCGTTCGAGCCCTCCCCCGGCGACTCCGGCGACGGCGTGCTGCGCAAGCGGATGCAGGACCTGCTGGACACCGCGCAGGCCTCCTACCCGACCGAACCCGGTGCCTGGTGGGCGCCGGCGCACCTCGGCGGCACCGCGCCCACCCCGGAACAAGCGGCACGGCTGGACGGCCGCGGCGCCTGACCTGGCGATACAAGGTTTTCACAAGGTCCGTCGGGCAGACTTGCGGTGCGCACCTGGAGTGGTGAGGTGGAACCGGGGGATCTCACCCCTTCAGGCGCGTAGAGGCCGCGGTCGGGGCTGGTTGAAGCCCCCCAGGCGCCCGCTCCGACCGCCCTCTCAGACCTCTGCGTCCGCCGGTTCAGGCGAAGACTCCACGGGCGCCGCTACCGCAGCGGGTTTCGCACGCGCGGGCTCGTCACCCGTCGTGCGCAGCCGCTGCGAGATCACCTGCGAGATGCCGTCACCGCGCATCGAGACGCCGTACAGCGCGTCCGCGATCTCCATGGTCGGCTTCTGGTGCGTGATGATCAGCAGCTGCGACCGTTCCCGCAACTGCTCGAACAGGCCGATCAGCCGGTGCAGGTTCGTGTCGTCCAGCGCCGCCTCGACCTCGTCCATCACGTAGAACGGTGAGGGACGGGCGCGGAAGATCGCGACCAGCATCGCGACCGCTGCCAGCGACTTCTCGCCACCGGAGAGCAGCGACAGGCGCTTGACCTTCTTGCCGGGCGGGCGGGCCTCCAGTTCGATGCCGGTGGTCAGCATGTCGCCGGGCTCGGTCAGCACCAGGCGGCCGTCACCGCCGGGGAACAGGACCTTGAAGACGATCTCGAACTCGCGCGCCACGTCCTCGTAGGCCAGCGTGAAGACCTCGAGGATCTTGTCGTCGACCTCCTTCACGACCGTGAGCAGGTCGCGGCGGGTGTCCTTGATGTCCTCGAGCTGCGTGGAGAGGAACTTGTAGCGCTCCTCCAGCGCGGCGAACTCCTCCAGCGCGAGCGGGTTCACCTTGCCCAGCAACGACATGTCGCGCTCGGCGCGCTTGGCGCGGCGGAGCTGGGTGTCACGGTCGTACGGCATCGGCTGCGGCTCGGAGACCTGCTCGCCGCGTTCCTTGGCGGCCTGGTACTCGGCCATCTCGGCGGCCGACGCGGGCACCATGACGTCGGGGCCGTATTCGTTGGCGAGGTCTTCCAGGCCGATGCCGAAGTCCTCGGCGATCTTGGTTTCCAGCTGCTCGATGCGCATGCGCTGCTCAGCGCGCAGGACCTCGTCGCGGTGCACGGCGTCGACGAGCTTCTCCAGCTCGCCGGACATCTCCCGCACCAGCCCACGCACCTGGGTCAGCAGGAGTTCGTGCTGCGAACGGCGTTCCTGGGCCTGGTCGCGCTCGCGGGCGGCACGGGACAGCGAGATCTCGATGCGTTCCAGCGCCTGCTCGCCGCCGCGGACGACGGCCTTCGCGACCACGGCACCACGGGCGCGGTGCTGGGTGGCGCGGGCGTGGCGTTCGCGGGCCTCACGCTCGGCGCGGGCGGCACGGCGCAGGCCCTCTGCCTTGCCCTGCAACGCCCGTGCGCGCTCTTCCGCGGTGCGCTGCACCAGACGTGCGTCCATCTCGGCCTGGCGGGCCTGAGCGAGCTCCGCGGCCAGCGCGTCACGCTGGTCGGTGTCCGGCTCGTCGTCGAGGGTCTGCTCCTCCTCGGCCATCAGCAGCCGCTCTTCGAGCTCGCCCAGCTTCATCAGGGCTTCCTCGCGCGACCGCTCGACCCTGGCACGCTGCTCGGAGATGCGGTTGACCTCGGCCTGCGCGGACCGCACGGCCGTGGCCATCCGGTTCAGCCGCTCGCCGGAGCGGGCCTGGCGGACCTTGGCCTCCTGCATGGCCTCCTTGACCGCGTCGAGCACCTTGCGGCGGGCCTGCTGCTCGGCACGAGCGCCTTCGAGCGCGGCCGAAGCGTGCTCCAGCGCCCGTTCCGCGGTCGCGAGCTGCTCCTGCGCCTCGTCGACCGCGGCCTGCACCTCGATGACGCTCTGCCCCTGGGCACCCGAGCCACCGACGGCCCAGTCCGTGCCGAAGAGGTCGCCCTCCCGGGTCACCGCGCGACCGTTGAACCCAGCCGCGGTGTCCAGATCTCCCACCACAGCAAGGCGATCGAGCGCGCGAGCCAACGCCGGACGCAACGCCTCGGGCGCGTGCACGACGTCGATCGCCCACCTCGCGCCGTGCGGCAGGTAGCCCCACTGCGAGGTGTCCACAGTGGATCCGGGTGAGCCGATCAGCACACCGGCGCGGCCGCCGTCCTTCTCCTTCAACAGCTTCAGTGCCGCGAGCGCGCCGTCACCGGACGACACCGCGACGGCGTCGGCGATCGGGCCGAGCGCGGCGGCCAGCGCGACCTCGTAGCCGGGTTCGACGGTCAGCAGCGCGGCGACGGAACCCAGCAGGCCCGGCACGTCCGACGCGAGCAGCGCGCCCGCGCCGTCCTTGCGCGTGAGGCCCAGCGAGAGAGCGTCGACGCGAGCGCGCCACGACGCGATGTCCCGTTCCGCAGTGCGTTCGGCCTTCACCAGTTCCTCGACGCGCTGCCGTGCCGCGTCGTTGGACTGCACGGCCTGGTGGTGGCGTTCGTCGAGGCCGTGGTCGTCCTCGTCCTCGGTGCCGGTGATCTCGCGGGCCTCGGCCAGCTCCATCGACGCGTACTCGGCGCGTTCGGACGCCTCGGACAGCGTGACGGAGAGGCGTTCGATCTCCTCGGCGGTCGCGTTCGTCTTGCTGCGCAACGCTTCCACCTGACCGGACAGGCGCGCGAGGCCCTCCCGGCGGTCGGCGATCGCGCGGACGGCGGCGATGTGCGCCTTCTCCGCCTGCGAGACCATGCGCTCCAGTTCGGCGCGCGTCTCGACGGCCTCGGCCAGCGCGATGCGGGCCTCGGTCACGCCTTCCTGGAGCTCCAGCTCCATCTCGGCGGTCTCCTCGGCCTCGCGGTCGAGGTCGTCGGGATCGCGGCCTCTGCTGGGCGCGTCGACGTCCGCAGACAGGTGGCGGGCTCGTTCGGCGGCAAGGCGCACGGTGCCGCGGAGGCGTTCCTCCAAAGCGGACAGCCGGTACCAGGTGTCCTGTGCGGCCTGCAGCTTCGGCGAGTCGGCGGCGACCCGCTCCTCCAGCTCGTTCTGCTGGTACTGCGCCGCCTGCAACGACTTCTCGACCTCGGCGCGGCGCGCGCGGGCCTTCGCCTCGTCGTGCTCCTCCTGCGCGATGGCCTCGCGCTGCGTCACCAGGTCGTCGGCGAGCAGGCGGAGTTTGCTGTCGCGCAGCTCGGACTGGACGACCTGCGCGCGGCGGGCGATCTCGGCCTGCTTGCCCAGTGGCTTGAGCTGGCGGCGCAGTTCCGCGGTGAGGTCGGTGAGGCGCGTCAGGTTCGCCTGCATCGCCTCCAGCTTGCGCAGCGCCTTTTCCTTGCGCTTGCGGTGCTTCAGGACGCCGGCGGCCTCTTCGATGAACGCGCGCCGTTCCTCCGGTTTGGACTCGAGGATCGCGGCGAGCTGGCCCTGACCGACGATCACGTGCATCTCACGGCCGATGCCGGAGTCCGACAGCAGTTCCTGGATGTCCATGAGGCGGCACGAGTTGCCGTTGATCTCGTATTCGGTGCCGCCCTCGCGGAACATCCGGCGGGTGATCGACACCTCGGTGTACTCGATCGGGAGGATGCCGTCGGCGTTGTCGATCGTCAGCGTCACCTCGGCGCGGCCCAGCGGCGCGCGGCCGGACGTGCCGGCGAAGATGACGTCCTCCATCTTGCCGCCGCGCAGGTCCTTGGCACCCTGCGTGCCCATCACCCAGCGCAGCGCGTCGAGCACGTTGGACTTGCCGGACCCGTTGGGGCCGACCACACAGGTGATGCCGGGCTCGAAGCGCAGCGTGGTAGCCGAGGCGAAGGACTTGAAGCCCTTCAGCGTCAGGCTCTTGAGATGCACGCGGGGCAGAGTACCCAAACGCTTGCGGGTGATGCGGGACGCGGGCCTTGACCTGCGCGCCTAGGGACGGAGAGTAACCAGGAGCCCGCTTTCGTCCGACACCTCCAACCGGTCGATCTGGTCGACCCGGAACGACGTGGAACCGGGAATCCGCTCGTCAGGCGCGTGATCGGAACCCCACCAGCCCCCGACCTCGCGCTGCCCCTGCCGGTCGAACACGATGACCTTGCAGCGCGCGCCCGGCTTGACCTCCTCGAGCTTGAACCACATCTCGGTGCCCCAGGACTTCTGGATCATCGAGACCTCGCCGTTCACCCCGGTGCCGGGGTTCTCGGCGGCCCAGGTCGGTGGCGGTGGGGCCTGGAGGAACAGGATCCCGCCGGCCAGCGCGAGCGTCACGAGGACGGCCGCGCAGACCAGGACCACCCGGCGGCGGTGGTCCGGCCTGGGTGGGCACGAGGGGATCTCGTCGAGGTTCTCGACGTCCTCCAGCGTCAGGCGGCCGAGCAGCCCCGGCAGCGGGGCCAGCCGCAGCATCTCGGCCTGACAGCAGTCGCAGCCGCCGAGATGACGTTCGAACGCGGCACGTTCGGAGAGGTCGAGCGAGCCGAAGAGGTAGGCGCCGACGTCGACGGTGTGCTGGCAGCTCACGCCTCGGTCACCCCTCTTTCCTCCAGTGCGTCGCGCAGCGCCCGCAGTGCGTAGAAGCAGCGCGACTTGACGGTGCCCGGCGGGATGCCGAGCGTCCTGGCGGCCTCCGCGACGGTGCGGCGGCGGTAGTACAGCTCGATGACGACCGTCCGGTGCTCGGGCGTGAGCGCGCGCAGCGCCGACGCGATCTGCCACGTCTGCAGCACGTGTTCGACCTGGTCGCTGACCGGCGGAAGGTCCACCGGTTCGAGCGGAACCTCGGTCGCGCGTGCGTTGCGGCGGCGGTAACCGGAGATCACCAGGTTCTTGGCGACCGTGTAGAGCCACGGTGCCGCGTCGTCCGGCTTCAGATCCTCGTGGTTGCGCCACGCGCGGAGCAGCGTCTCCTGCACGACGTCCTCTGCCTGCTGGTAGTCGCCGTCGACCAGCCGCAGCACGTAGTGCAGCAGCGGGCCCCTCCAGCGGTCGTACAGCTGGATGAGGACGTCTTCTGAGGAGTCCACGATTCCCTACTACGCCGGCTCTCGGAAAACGGTTCAGCGCTCGACGAACCCGGTCAGGTCACCCCTGGCATCAGACCACTGCTCACCGACAGAGTCGACGCGTCCGGGGGTTTCACCCGAACGGAGAGCTTTCAGTAGTTGTTCAC
Organism: Lentzea albidocapillata; assembly: GCF_000719115.1. Taxonomy (GTDB): domain Bacteria; phylum Actinomycetota; class Actinomycetes; order Mycobacteriales; family Pseudonocardiaceae; genus Lentzea; species Lentzea albidocapillata. Next base: position 260,186 of record NZ_JOEA01000017.1, read on the forward strand.
ACTTCTCCCGCGGACCCTCGGCAACGACCTCGACCCGGCCGTCCGGCCTGTTCGAAGCGCTCCCGACCAGGCCCAGTTCTAGCGCCCTGGCTCGCGTCCACCAGCGAAAACCAACGCCCTGAACCCGTCCTCGCACCCACGCGTTTAGTCGCACGTCCACCTCCGAATGGTTGCGTAGTCACACCAGGTGACTGAAGACGCACTCTGGGGTTGTCACCCATTAGTGGTACGGTCCCGACCCGTGAGTGCCCGCAGCCTCTTACTCGGCCTGCTGATCGGTGCAACCGGTATCGGCGGTCTCGCCATCACCGGTACCTCCCCTCTCGGCATCGGTTTCACCAATGCCGCGCAGCAGGAGAGCACCGACCCAGCGAACCAGTTCGGAACGGGCAACGCCGCCGCACCCAACGGCGGCAGACAGCCGTCCGGCGGCGAGACCAATGCCGGCACGTCCGCGCCTCAGACGTCCTCCTCGGTGCCCGCCACCTCGACGACGACCGAGACGCCTCCTTCCACGCCTTCGACGCCGGCGGCCCCGTCCACCACGACGCCACCCCCCGAGGCGCCGAAGCCGCCCGCCCAGACGCAGCCGCCCACTGGCCAGACGCCGGAGCAGGCCGTGCTCGCGCTCGTGAACGACGCCCGTGCCGCAGCAGGTTGCAAGGCCCTCGTGATCGACGACCGCGTCACGACCGCCGCCCAGGCCCACAGCACGGACATGGCGACCAAGAAGTACTTCTCGCACACCTCGCAGGACGGCAGGACGTTCGACGTCCGCATGCGCGAGGCCGGTTACCCGAAGCCGGGCGGCGAGAACATCGCGATGGGCTACCCCACCGCCGCCGCCGTCGTGGACGGCTGGATGAAGTCCACCGGCCACCGCGAGAACATCGAGAACTGCAGCTTCATCACGATGGGCGTGGGTCTGGACACCCGCGGTAACTACTGGACCCAGAACTTCGGCCGCTGACCGTTCGAGCAGGGGAAACTTTCGTGTACGAGAGCCCGGAACCGGACTCGCGCTCGCGCTTCTTCCGAGGTGCACCGCAAATCGTCCTAGCCGCCTCAGGCGTCGTGCTGGCGACCGTCTTCGCCGCCGTCGCCTCCCTCGCCGCGGGTTCGAACACCGCGAACGAGTCCCCGGCGACCCAGCCGCCGCGCAAGGAGGCCGTGCGCGACGCCCTGAGCATCGTGCCGACGACCGCGCCGTCCTCGACCGTCGAGCAGACGTCGTCGGCCGCGGAGACCACCACCACCTCGGCGACCACGACGACGAAGAAGCAGACGCGCGTCACGACCATCACGCGCGCTGACGGCACGACGACCACGGTCACGACCGACGACCCGCCGCCGGTCACCACCACGACGCCTCCCGTGGTGACGACAACTACGACGACGGTCCCACCCGCGACGACGACCACCACGGCGCCGACGAGCACGACCACAACGACGCCACCGGCCTAGAGTTACGCCAGTCACCGCCCAGTGACGCAGTGCTACACGAAGGTGTGGCGTAACTGAGGCGTTGGTTCGTTTCCGCCGATAACTCGAACACAAGTCCATCCGACCGGGTTTCCCCCGAGGAGCGAGTGGTGTTCGAGGAAGATCATCCGCAGTCACCGGCCGAGGCCCCGAAGAAGCGCGTGGGCACGGCCGTGTTGCTGGCCGCGGGCGGCGTGGTCGTAGCGACCCTGTTCGCCACGGTGGCGTCCATGCTCGCGGCGTCCGGCCGCGAGGCGAGCCCTGAGCGCACGGCGGCCGACGTCGTGCAGACCGTCACGAGCGTGGCACCGGACGGCAGCACCAGCACCGTCCTGGTCACGGTGTCCTCCGACGCGCCGTCGTCGGCCAAGCCCGACCGCAGGCAGGCCGCGCGGCCGCAGGAGCAGCCGAAGCCGGGCACGCCGGAGCAGCCGCAACTGACGACGGACCCTGCGCAGCCGACGCAGCCGCAGAGCAACCCGCCCACTTCGGTCACCGAGCCGCCGACGTCGACTCCCTCGTCGGGCTCGTCGACCACCGCGCCGCCGTCGTCGGGGTCTTCGAGCTCAGCCGCGCCCGACCCGAAGCCCTAGAGGTCTACAGCTCGAACCGGTAGCCCATGCCCGGCTCGGTCAGCAGGTGCCGCGGCCGGGCGGGCTCCGGTTCCAGCTTCCGCCGCAGCTGAGCCAGGTAGACCCGCAGGTAGTGCGTCTCCTTCTCGTACGCGGGCCCCCACACGTCCCGCAGCAGTTGCTTCTGCGCGACGAGCTTGCCCGCGTTGCGCGCCAGCACCTCCAGCAAGCCCCACTCGGTGGGCGTGAGGTGCACCTCGGCGCCGTCCTTGAGCACTCGCTTCGCCGCCAGGTCGACGGTGAACGAGGCGGTCTGCACGATCGGCTCGTCCTCGGGGCCGGTCGCGGCCGAGCGGCGGACGGCGGCGCGCAGCCGTGCGAGGAGTTCGTCCATGCCGAACGGTTTCGTCACGTAGTCGTCGGCGCCGGCGTCCAGGGCGTCGACCTTGTCGGCCGAGTCGGTGCGGGCGGACAGGACGATGATCGGCAGGCTGGTCCAGCCGCGCAGGCCCGCGATGACGTCGGTGCCGTCCATGTCGGGCAGGCCGAGGTCCAGCACGACGACGTCCGGTTTGCCCTCCGCCGCCACCCGGAGGGCAGTGGCGCCGTCGGGGGCCGTGAGGACCTCGTAGCCCCGGGCCGAGAGGTTGATCCGCAGGGCGCGCACGATCTGCGGCTCGTCGTCGACCACCAGTACTTTTGTCACGCGATCCTCTCCTCGGCGGGGAGTGAGATCACCACGGTGAGGCCGCCACCAGGTGTGTCCTCCATGGTGATCGTGCCTCCCATGGCCTCGGTGAAGCCCTTCGCCACGCTCAGACCGAGACCAACGCCACCCGGCGTGCGGTCGCCGAGGCGCTGGAACGGGGCGAAGACCTGGTCCGCGGTGCCGCTGGGCAGGCCGCGTCCGTGGTCGACGACGCGCAGTTCCACCTCCGAGCCGTGGGCGGAGGCGCGCAACGCCACGGCTCCGGCGTAACGCACGGCGTTGCCGACGACGTTCGCGATCACTCGTTCGAGCAGGCCCACGTCGGCGCGTACGGGGGGCAGTGACTCCGGGACGTCGACCTCGACGTCGCCGGCCTGGCCGACCAGTGCTCGTGCGACGGCCTCGTAGTAGTCGACGGCGCGGAACTGCGGCTCCACGGCGCCGGCGGCGAGGCGGGAGGAGTCGAGCAGGTTGTCGACGAGGCCGGTGAGGCGGTCCGCCGACTCCTCGACCGCCTCCAGCAGCTCGGCGGTGTCGGTGTCCGACAGCGTCAGCTCCGGGTCGCGCAACGAGCCGACGGACGCCTTGATCGAGGTCAGCGGCGTGCGGAGGTCGTGGCCGACGGCCGAGAGCAGCGCGGTGCGCAGTTCGGTGCGGGAGGCTTGGCGCTGGGCTTCGAGGGTCTGCTCGGCCATGCGCTGCTGCCTGAGCGCGAGCAACGCCTGGCCCGCGGCTGCTTCCAGGACCCGGCGGTCGGACGCGGGCAGCGAACGGCCGCGCAGCGCGAGATGCACGTCCGGCGTCACGGCGATGTCGACGTCCGCCTCGTCGGGCTCGTCGCACGGGCCGATGCCGGCGCACGCGACGCGCTCCCATGAGCCGTCGACACGTTCCAACAGCGCGACGGACGTGAGGCCGAAGTTCTCCTTCACCTTCTCCAACAGCCGTGCGAGCGGCTGCGGGTTCGTCAGCACGGTGCGCGCGTACGACGCGAGGAGCGTGGCCTCGGTGCGAGCGCGCGCCGCTTGGGTCGCACGGCGCGCGGCGTGGTCCACCACCAACGCCGTAGAGACGCCCACGATGATCATCGCGAAGAAGGTGAGCACGTTCTGCTGCGCGTCGATGGTGAACGTGTAGAAGGGCTCGGTGAAGAAGAAGTTCAGCAGCAACGCGTTGATCAGCGCGGCTGCGATCGCGGGGCCGAGCCCGCCGACGATCGCCACGACGAGCGTGACCAGCAGATAGCCGATGACGTTCGTGGAGAAGTTCAGGCCGCCGCGCAACGACGCCCCGGCCGCCGTGACCAGCGCGGGACCGGCCACCGCGAGGAACCAGCCCAATGCGAGCCGGCTCGGCTTCAACGGACTTCCGGCGAACCGGGCGCGCCAGCCGGTGGGCGTCGCCGGATGCGTGACCATGTGGACGTCGATCGGACCGGACTCCTGCACGACAGTGGAGCCGATGCCAGCCGAGAACACGCGCGCGAACCGCGAACGGCGCGAGGTGCCGACCACGAGCTGTGTGGCGTTGACGCCGCGTGAGAACTCCAGCAACGCCGTCGGCACGTCGTCGCCGACAACGGTGTGGAACGTGGCACCGACATCCTCGGCGAGCTTGCGGTACTTCTGCAGTGAGTGCGGATCAGCGCCTGCGAGGCCATCGCCGCGAAGCACGTGCACGACGAGAAGGTCGCCACCCGCGCGCGTGGCGATGCGACGCGCGCGACGGATGAGCGTCTCGCTTTCCGTGCCACCGGTGATGGCGACGACGACACGTTCGCGCGTCTCCCACGTGTCGGTGATCTGCTGTTCGGTCCGGTAGCGCAGCAACGCGACGTCGACCTGATCGGCGACCCAGAGCAACGCGAGTTCGCGCAACGCGGTGAGGTTTCCGACGCGGAAGTAGTTGCCGAGCGCGGCGTCGATCTTGTTCGCCGCGTAGACGTCGCCGTGGGCGAGCCTGCGGCGCAGAGCTTCCGGCGTGAGGTCGACGAGCTGGATCTGGTTCGCTTTGCGCACGACCTCGTCCGGCACGGTTTCCGTCTGCGGTACGCCCGTTATGCGGTGCACGACGTCGTTCAGGGATTCCAGGTGCTGAATGTTGACCGTGGACAGCACATCAATCCCGGCTTCGAGGAGTTCCTCGACGTCCTGCCACCGTTTTGCATTACGGGACCCAGGTGCGTTCGTATGCGCCAGTTCGTCGACGACAGCGACCTGTGGAGCACGGGCCAGCACGGCGTCGACGTCCATCTCGGTGAGTTCGACGCCACGGTGCCCGGAGCGCCTGCGCGTAACGTTTTCCAGGCCTTCGGCCAGTTCAGCGGTCTTCGCACGGCCGTAGGTCTCGACGAATCCGACGACCACATCCGTGCCGCGTTCCCGCCGGCGGTGCGCCTCACCGAGCATGGCGAACGTCTTGCCGACACCGGGAGCGGCGCCGAGATGGATGCGGAGCTCGCCACGTCTGGGTTTCGGACTCACCGGACCAGTCTGCCCCGGACCGGAGGTGGACCGTTCGGGGGTACGCGCTGCGCCACACGGGTAAACGAGTGCGCCTTCCCACAGTTCTGACAGCAGATCTGTCTCGTTGAATCATGCTTCAACCCGGCGCCCGTTCGAGTGAGCTTCGCTGCGCTTTTTACGCCGTTTACCAGCACATTTAAGTGTGCCGGACGCGCGCCGTGACACCTCGCGTCACCACAACGGCCGAATGGGTTATCGGCAGTTGGCGGATAGCGCGCGGAGCGTGAATGAGGGAAAGTGCCAGGGTTCGTGTCCGAATTCGGACAATCACATGCGCGCGGAGAAACGATGCCCACCACCGTCACCAACCACGAGGCACTTCAACTCGTGGTGGCCGTGCACCGGCTGGTGCGAAGTCTTCGACAGGCCGCTCCGGCCCGTCGTTTGCAACCCACCCAGTTATTGGTGCTGTCAGAACTGAGCGCCCACGGCCCGATGCGGATCGGCGAGATCGCCGTGCGCGCGCTGTGTTCTCAGCCGACCGCTACAACCGTCGTGACCAGCTTGGAGTCCACCGGCCTCGTCCGAAGAGAGCCTGACGCCGCCGACGGCAGAGCGACGATAGTCGTGCTCACCGAAGTCGGCCGCGAGACGATCCTGTCGCTCGCTCACGGCGAAGCCGAACTATTGAGTGAAAGAATGTCCGAACTTTCGCCAGAAGACAGAGAACACCTGCGCTCGGCCATGCCGATTTTGCGCCACCTGGCTGATCCGCAGCAGAACAAGTAGGAGCGGGACCCCCGACGGGTCCCGCTCCTACGATTAGTTGCTGGGTGACACAGAAGTAGGTGGCACCGAGCTCGGAGTCGCGCTTCCAGAACTCGGCGGTGCCGTACTCGACGTTGATGACGGAGCGGTCACGGTCGGTTCCACTGTGTAACAGCGGCCGTTTTGGTAGTCGACCTGCGGCCGCGGATAGCGGTTAGCGGGAATGACCGGTTCAGGGCCGTTGTCGGGCGTGTGGCAGGTACTGTACCGAGCGTCCCTCGGCGCGTTGATGGGCCTGCCGTCCTGGTCGTACAGCAGCACGTTCGTGAGCAACTTGCCGTTCTCGTCGTACGCGTAGATGTTCTCGTACGTCTCGAGGACGGGCCCTTGGTACGACGACCGCGACGACGTGTTGTATGCGAGCTGATCAGCCGTCGTGTCGATCACCTGCAGGAGCAGTCCGACCGCCAGCGCGGAGGCCGGCAGGCTGAACCACAGCCAGCGCCGGTCGACCTTGGCGCGTGGCCCGGCGAACACCGACACCACGGCGACGGCGGCGATCGCGAGGAACCCGAGGATGTCGCGACCGGCCAGCAGCACGGCACCGAGACCGAGCAACCCGGCCCGCGCCAACCACCAGGCGGGCTGCAACGACCTGAGATAGGTGATCGCCCGCTCGGCCGGCGTACCCGGCTCCGGCGTCAGCCACTTCTTGAGCCTGATCGTCTCCGGCAGGTTCATGATCTCCTGCTGCGCGGGCCCCCGGTCGTTCACCAGAGCCAGGCTCAGTACAAGGATCACCGCGGGCAGCAGCAGAATCGCCGGCTCCCGCAACGCCGCCGCCCCCGCGAGCAGCGTGATGCCGGTGGCCGCCGCCAACCCCCAGGCCGCGACCCGGGGCCGGGTCAGCAGCTGCTTCTTGGTCGTGACCGGCAGCCGTTCGGTCCGCGCCGGGTACCCGGCGGCCTGCCGGAGCTCCTGCGCGTACTGCTCGGGCGGCCCGAGCCGCTGCTCCAGGGTCTCGTTCTCACCGAGCTCGGACGACAGTTCGGCGATGTGCGCCTCGACGTCCTCCATGATCTCGGCGACCTCGTTGGGCGGCAGGTCGTCGAGGGCGGCACGCATCCCGGTCAGGTAGTACTCGACACCGAGCGCTTGCGTGTTCATGCTGCGACCTCCTCGAGCAGGCCGTCCAGCGTGCTGGCGAACGACCTCCACGTCTCCCTCGACTCAGCCAGGCGCGCCCGCCCGGTCTCGTTGATGCTGTAGTACTTGCGGTGCGGTCCCTCTTCGGAGGGCACCACGTACGAGGTCAGCATCCCCGCGCTGTAGAGCCGCCGCAGCGTGCCGTACACCGACGCGTCGCCCACTTCGTCCAATCCCCCGGCGCGCAGTCTGCGCAGCACGTCGTACCCGTACCCGTCGTCCTTGCGCAGAACCGCAAGGACGGCCAGGTCCAGCACCCCTTTGAGCAGTTGACTGGTGTCCATGGCCCCCTCCGACGCACTCTTACGCTGTGAACAGTACTACGCAGTGCGCAGTACTGTCTAACGCGCGTTACGGCTTCGAGATTTGAGACGCGAAACAAGGGTTTGACTACAGGACGCTCAGGCACGTGTGCGGGTTGTCAGCACGTGGTGGAGCAAGGGAAAGAAAAGCCTCAAGCCCTGGGGCGAGGCTGGCACCGCGGGCACGAGTACGAGGAGCGGTTCATGAACGGCTCTCGGATCATCGCGGCACCGCACCGCTTGCAGGGCCGGTTCTCCTGCCCATAAGCGTTCAAGGAGCGGTCGAAGTACCCGGACTGCCCGTTGATGTTGACGTACAAGGCGTCGAACGACGTCCCGCCCTGTCCAAGCGCCTCACGCATCACGTCGGTGGCGTGGTCCAGCAGCTCGGCGGCCTTGGGTTTCGTGAGCTTGTCCGTCATCCGGGTGCCGTGCAGCTTCGCGCGCCACAGGGCCTCGTCGGCGTAGATGTTGCCGATGCCGGACACGAGGGTCTGGTCCAGCAGGGCACGTTTGATCTCCGTGTGACGCAGGCGCAACGCGCGCACGGCAGCATCACGGGAGAACAAAGGGTCCATGGGGTCGCGAGCGATGTGCGCGACCGAGTCGGGCACCAGGGTGCCGTCGACCTCGACCAACTCGGCCAGCGCAAGGCCGCCGAAGGTGCGTTGGTCGACGAAACGAAGCTCAGGTCCGCCGTCGTCGAACCGGAAACGGACACGCAGATGCTTCTCGTCGGGGGCCGACGAGGGCTGGATGAGCATTTGGCCGCTCATACCCAGATGCGCGAGCATGGCGGCCTTGTCGGCCAGTTCGACCCAGAGGTACTTGCCGCGGCGCCTGGCAGCGGCCATTGGCTGGCCTGCCAGGCGCGCGCAGAAGTCCGAGGAACCCATGTCGTGCCGGCGGATGGCGCGTGGGTGCAACACCTCTACCGAGGAGATGACCCGGCCAGCGACGTGGGCTTCAAGGCCGAGGCGTACTACCTCGACCTCTGGGAGTTCGGGCACGTCAGGCTTCGGACTTGCCCTCGTCGACGGGCTGTGCGTCGATCACTGCGGCCTGCGGCTTGGTGGGCTTGAGCACCCATACCCCCGCGCGGCTCGTGTCCCTGACCAGCACAAGGCCCTGGATTCCTCCGCTGCGGGAGGTGTTCACCGGGCCGCGAGCGGTGCGCGTGCGGCGGTTCGTGCGGTTCCTGGTCGCATACATTTGCGGTCTCAGTCTTCCTCGGTTGGGGAGATCCCTGGCGTCACCGAGGCGCCATTCTGTCCGTTCTTGACCCCGACCGACTCCTGCTCGGCCTTGGCCCGTTCCGACAGAACATGATAAGCCGCTTCAGCGGCTTTCTGCTCGGCTTCCTTCTTGGTGCGCCCATCACCCTTGCCGTAGGGCTGGCCACCGACGAGCACCGTTGCGGTGAACTCCTTGCGGTGGTCCGGCCCCTGGTCGTCCACGCGGTACTCCGGGACGCCGAGACTGGCTTGAGCGGTGAGCTCCTGCAGGCTTGTCTTCCAGTCCAGTCCAGCACCCAAAAGCGGAGCTTTGGCCAAGAGCGGATCGAACAGCCGGTGAACGAACGTTCGTGCGGTATCGATACCGAACTGCAGGTACACCGCACCGATGACGGCCTCGAGGCCGTCAGCGAGAATGCTTGCCTTGTCCCTGCCGCCGGTCAGCTCTTCGCCACGACCGAGCAACAGGTGTGCACCAAGCCCACCGTCACCGAGATCACGCGCCACGCCGGCCAGTGCGTGCATGTTGACCACGCTGGCACGGAGCTTCGCGAGCTGACCTTCGGGAAGGTCGGGATGGGTGCGGTAGAGGTGGTCGGTGACGACCAGCCCCAACACCGCGTCTCCCAAGAACTCGAGACGCTCGTTCGGCGGCAAGCCGCCGTTCTCGTATGCGTAAGACCGGTGGGTGAGTGACAGCACAAGCAGCTCGGCGTCCAGGTGGACGCCGAGCGCTTCGAGCAGGTCCGCGCGGTCCGCTTGCGGTGCGCGCGGCGGCTTTCCCCCCACTACGTCGCCGAGGAGATCAGGCCGGCTGAGCGACCTGGCGGCCAGCGTACTGACCACAGGCCGGGCAGGTGATGTGCTGCGGCTTCGGCTGGCGGCAAGCCTTGTTGGAGCACGCCACCAGGTGCACGGCAGACGTCTTCCACTGGGAACGGCGCGCACGGGTGTTCGAACGCGACATCTTCCGCTTCGGGACGGCCACGACTACTTCTCCTCCGAGTTGTCATCGCTGAACCGCTCTTGCAACGCGGCCCAACGAGGGTCAATCGTCTCATGCCCGTGGTCGGGCCCGAGCTCCGCCCACCTGCCACCACACTCGGGGCAAAGCCCCTTGCAGTCCGGCTCGCAGAGCGGCGCCTGCGGCAGCGCGAGAACGATGGCGTCCCGCACCACAGGCTCGAGGTCGATCAGATCGTTGACGATCCGCATGACCTCGTGTTCATCAGTGGTCTCGTCCGTGGTGCTGTCCGGCCACGCGTAGAGCTCCGTGATCCGGACTTCAACCTCATCGGTGAGCGGCTCGAGACACCTCGAGCACTCCCCTTCGACCTTCGTGGACGCTGTCCCCGACACGAGCAGGCCCTCCACGACCGATTCGATCAGGAGGTCGAGCTCAACTTCCCCGCTCTCGGGCACCGCGATCACCCCGAGCAGCCCCACACCTTCGCCGGGGACCGACCTCGCGAAGGGTCGGCTCAGACCGGCACGACGGCCGATGTCCCTGGTGTCGATGACCCAGGGACTGGATGCTGTGGGACGCGTGGACGCGTGACGATGCTCAGTCATGATTTTCGGGTTTTGCCGGCGGGGACCTACCACGTCCAGCCGGTCCAGGGTACGGGACGACGCCCCCGCGCGTGAAATCGCCAGGTGATCGCACCTGTCCGACGTAGCGCGAATCACACGTTCAGTCGACCCGGGACCGGGCTGGTTCGTCAGGAACCGTAGTCGAACGGCGCCGCGGCACCCGCGACGGCCGGTCCGCGCAGGTGCGAACGGCCCTTGCCGACCGACCTGAGCGTGTGTGCGAGGAGGTCCTCGAAGTCCGCGAGCTTGCCGTCCACGTACGCGTCGCACTCCGACCGGAGCCGGATGGACTCGTTCTGGGCGGCGTCGAGCAGGCGTGCCGCCTCGGCGTGCGCCGTCCGGACGACCTCCTGCTCGTTGACGAGCCTGGCCTGCTCGGCGCGACCGTCCTCGGTGGCGCGCTCGTAGTTGGCGCGGCCCGCCTGGATCATGCGCTCGGCCTCGGAGTGCGAGCGACCAACCAGGTCGTCGTACTCCTGGCGGCCCGCGGCCACGGTCCGTTCGGCCTGATCTTCCGCCTCGGCGATCATCCGCTCGGCACGGGCCCGCGCGTCGGACAGCATCGCCTCGGCCTCGGCCTGCGCCTCGGCGAGCATGCGATCCGCGTCGGCGCGTGCCTTCGACACGCCGGACTCCGCCTCGTGCTTGGCCTTGCCGACGACCTCGTCACGGTGGTCCAGCACGTCCTGCGCGTCGTCGAGCTCCGCGGGGATCGCGTCGCGTACGTCGTCGAGCAGTTCGAGCACATCGCCGCGCGGCACGACGCAACCCGAGGTCATCGGAACTCCGCGCGCTTCCTCGACGATCGTGACGAGCTCGTCGAGTGCCTCGAACACCCGGTACACGTCTCACTCCCTAACCCCTGTGACTCCCACCCACAAGTGTGCCCTGCCGATCTCTTCGGGAGAGGGAGATCGGCAGGGCGTGTCAGGATTTGCCCACATCCAGCCGGGGAGAAACGTGAAGATCACAATCAGGCGGGCGGTGGCCGCCGATGTCCACCCGATCGTGGCAATGCTGGCCGACGACCCGCTCGGCGCGCAGCGGGAGAAACCCGGCGATCCGGCCTACCTGAAGGCGTTCGAGGTGATCGACGCCGACCCGCACCAGCACCTGGCCGTGGCCGATGCCGGCGGCGAGGTCGTGGGCACGCTGCAACTGACGTTCACGGCGGGCCTGTCACGCCTGGGCATGACCCGCGCGACCGTGGAGGCCGTGCGGGTCCGCTCCGACCAGCGCGGCAACGGCCTCGGCGAACACCTCGTCAGGTGGGCGATCGACGAGGCGCGCGCACGCGGTTGCGGCATGGTGCAGCTGACGACGGACGCGGCACGAGCGGACGCGCACCGGTTCTACGAACGGCTCGGGTTCACCGCATCGCACGTGGGGATGAAGCTCGCGCTCTAGTGGCGCGACCCGGAACGTCGGCGAGGTAATCCACGCTCAGCAGGGCGCCTCGCGGCGTCTGACCGCGAATTCCCCCGGCAACGTTCCGGGCCACGCCACTAGCGGGTCTCGGCGAGGCGCTGCTGCAGACGCTGCTCGATGGACGCGGGCAGCAGCGTCGAGACGTCGCCACCGTACGTAGCGACCTCCTTGACCAGCGAGGACGCCAGGTAGGAGTACTGCGGGCTGGCCTGCATGAACAGCGTGTCGACGCCGGTGAGCTGGTGGTTCATCTGCGCCATCTGCAGCTCGTAGTCATAGTCGCTGACCGCGCGCAGGCCCTTCACGATGGCCTTGATGTTGTTCTCGCGGCAGTAGTCGACCAACAGGCCGTGCCAGGAGTCCACGCGCACGTTGTCCCACTGCGCCGTGACCTCGCGCAGCATCTCCTGCCGCTCCTCAACGTCGAACAAGGTGCGCTTGTTCTTGTTGATGAGCACAGCGACGACAACCTCTTCGAAGAGGTGCGCGGCTCTCCCGATGATGTCCAGGTGACCGTTGGTTACCGGGTCGTAGGAGCCGGGGTACACGGCACGCGTCATGAGCCGGACGTTAGCACCCGATCGGACGCCTCCAGGCGTGTCCGTGGTTCTCGTCACCCATCAGCACGCACCTGAGCCCAATACACGGCCGTGTCCCCATAACGCTTGGCACGCAAGGATTCCACCTCTTCAGGCCACGCTGGTTCGCCACTTCGCGAAGCACGTTCCACGATCAAGATGGCGTCCGCAGTGAGCCTGGGCACGATCCCTTTGAGCACCTTGGCGAGCTCGTCGTCACCCACGGCGTACGGCGGATCGGCGAACACGACGTCGAACTTCTCCCCCTCGGCCATGACGTAAGCCTCAGCCGTGCGGTTGGCGATGGTCGTGTTCGCGAACCCAAGCTCCTTGGCGTTGCCTTTGAGCACGTCAGCGGCCCGCTTGTCCGACTCGACGAACGTCGCGTGCTCAGCGCCCCTGCTCAGCGCCTCCAGCCCCAGCGCCCCCGACCCGGCGTACAGGTCGAGCACCCGCACGCCGTCGAGGTCGATCAACGCCTCGAGTGAGCTGAACAACGCCTCCCGCACCCGGTCGGACGTGGGCCGCGTGCCCTGGGGCGGAACCTTGAGCCTGCGGCCTCCCGCCGTCCCGGCAACGATTCGTGTCACCCGGCCATCGTCCCAGGTGCGTCCGGTGCGTCAGGCGAGCGCCTGCCACCAGCCGTCGACCTCGGTCGGCTTGTCGACGTCCACCCGCTCGCCGGGCCTCGGCACCGCGAGCTCCACCCCGCGCGCCTTGGCCTCCCGCCAGATGCGGTCGATCGGCTCACCCCACGGGTGGAATCCGAGGTTGAACGTCGCCCAGTGCACCGGGATCAACAGCCCGCCGCCGACGTCGTCGAACGCCTGGACGCCGTCCTCGGGCGTCATGTGGATGTCCGGCCAGGCGTCGTCGTACGCACCGACCTGCATCAGCACCGCGTCGAACGGGCCGTGCGCCGCACCGATCGCCTTGTACCCCTCGAAATACCCGGTGTCCCCGCTGTAGAACACCGAACGCGAACCGCGCTTGATCACCCAAGAGGCCCACAACGTGACGTTGCGCTGCACCGAACGCCCGGAGAAGTGCTGAGCCGCGGTGCAGGTGAGGGTGAAGCCGTCCACGGAGTGCGACTCGTCCCAGTCCAGCTCGACGATCCGCGACGCGGGCACGTCCCACCGGGCCAGGTGCGCACCGAGTCCCAACGGCACGACGAACACCGCGGACGTGCTCGACGTCAACGCCTGGACGGTCTGCATGTCGAGGTGGTCGTAGTGGTCGTGTGAGATCACCACGGCGCTCACAGCGGGCAGATCCGACAACTGGTGCGGAACCGGGTGCAGCCGCTTGGGGCCGACGCGCACGGAGGGCGAGACGCGGTCGCTCCACACAGGATCGACGAGCACCGCGGCGCCGTCGATCTCGATCAGTGCGGAAGCGTGGCCGTACCAGGTGATGTGCAGGCCCTCGGACACCGGTGCGGCGGGTCCCACGAGCGGGACCGCGACGGACGGCTTGCGGTCCTCGCTGCCGAAGACGAAGTCGCGGATGGAGAAGGAGTCGCGGTCAGGGACCGTGCGGACTTCCTTGTCGTTGTGGAACTTCCCGTCGCGGTAGCGCGGTGATCGCGCCATCCGGATCGGGTCGGGCTTGCCGCCCAGTTGCTTCGGCACGTCCTTGAGCGCCCATGCCACCCCTGCCAGGCCGAGCAGGCCGGCCAACGCCTTCTTCATGATGCGAATCCCTCTTCCCTGTCCCCGTGACCGGTGCAACGCAGGGAATCGTCGTGGAGTTCCGCACTCCTCGCACCACGAAGGGCCCGGTCTCGACGACGAGACCGGGCCCTTCGGGATCAACGACTTACTCCAGGACGATCAGGAGGTCGCCGCCTTCGACCTGCTGGGCGCCACGCAACGCAAGGCGCCCGACGACACCGGCCTTCGGGGCGGTGATCGCGGCCTCCATCTTCATGGCCTCGATCGTCGCGACGGTCTGACCGGCGTCGACCTGGTCGCCCTCGGCCACCGTCGCCGTCACCACGCCGGCGAACGGGGCCGCCACGTGGTTCGGGTTCGAGCGGTCGGCCTTCTCGGCGGCCGGGATGTCGGCGGCCACCGAAAGGTCGCGGACCTGGATCGGGCGCATCTGGCCGTTCAGGGTCGCCATGACCGTGCGGATACCCCGCGCGTCGGCCTCGGAGATCGCTTCCAGGCCGATCAGCAGCCGCACACCCGGCTCCAGGTCGACGGAGTACTCCTCGCCCGGACGCAGGCCGTAGAAGAAGTCCTTGGAGCGCAACACCGACGTGTCGCCGTAGGCGTCACGGTGCGTGCGGAACTCCTTGGTGGGACCGGGGAACAGCAGCCTGTTCAACGTCGCCCGCCGGTCGTCGACGAGACCCGCCTCGTCCTCGGCGGAGAGCTCCTCGACCGGCTTCGGCGCGGGACGACCGGCCAGCGCCTTGCTGCGGAACGGCTCCGGCCAGCCACCGGGCGGGTCGCCCAGTTCGCCGTGCAGGAAGCCGATCACCGACGCCGGGATGTCGAACTTGCCGGGGTCCGCCTCGAAGTCCTTGGGCGAGACGCCCGCGCCCACGAGGTGCAGCGCGAGGTCGCCGACGACCTTGGACGACGGCGTCACCTTCACGAGGTGGCCGAGCATGCGGTCGGCGGCCGCGTACATCGACTCGATCTCCTCGAACTTCTCACCGAGGCCGAGCGCGACGGCCTGGGTGCGCAGGTTCGAGAGCTGACCACCGGGGATCTCGTGGTGGTAGACGCGGCCGGTCGGGCCGGGGATGCCGGACTCGAACGGCGCGTAGATCTTGCGCACCGACTCCCAGTACGGCTCCAGGTCGCAGACGTTCTGCAGGTCGAGGCCGGTGGAGTGCCCGGTGTGGTCGGTCAGCGCCACGATCGACGACAGCGGCGGCTGCGACGTCGTGCCCGCCATCGACGCGGTCGCGCCGTCGATCGCGTCCACGCCCGCCTGGATCGCCGCGAGGTACGTCGCCAGCTGGCCACCCGCCGTGTCGTGCGTGTGGAGGTGGACCGGGACGTCGAACTCCTTGCGCAGCGCGGTGATCAGGCGCGACGCGGCCGGAGCACGCAGGAGCCCGGCCATGTCCTTGACGCACAGGACGTGCGCGCCGGCGCCGACGATCTGTTCCGCCAGCTTCAGGTAGTAGTCCAGTGTGTACAGACGTTCGTCCGGGTTGGACAGATCGCTCGTGTAGCAGAGCGCGACCTCGGCGACCGCCGTCCCGGTCTCGCGCACGGCCTCGATCGCCGGGCGCATCTGCTCGACGTCGTTCAGCGCGTCGAAGATCCGGAAGATGTCGATGCCGGTGTTCGTCGCCTCCTGCACGAACGCCTTGGTGACCGCCTCCGGGTACGGCGTGTAGCCGACCGTGTTGCGGCCGCGCAGCAGCATCTGCAGGTTGATGTTCGGCACGGCCTCGCGCAACGACGCGAGCCGCTCCCACGGGTCCTCCGCGAGGAACCGCAGCGCCACGTCGTAGGTCGCGCCGCCCCAGCACTCCAGGGACAGCAGCTCCGGCGTCATGCGCGCGACGTGCGGCGCGACGGCGAGCAGGTCCTTGGTGCGTACTCGGGTGGCGAGCAGCGACTGGTGGGCGTCGCGGAACGTCGTGTCGGTGACGCCGACGGCCTTGCTCTCCCGCATCCACCGCGCGAAGCCCTCGGGACCGAGCTCGACCAGCTTCTGCTTGGACCCGGCGGGCGGTTCGGCGTTGAGGTCGATGACCGGCAGCTTCTCGCGCGGGTCGACCGCGGTCGGGCGGGTGCCGTTCGGGTGGTTGACCGTGACGTCGGCGAGGTAGGTCAGCAGGCGCGTGCCGCGGTCGGCCGAGTGGCGCGCCGTCAGCAGGTGCGGGCGCTTCTCGATGAATGACGTGGTGACCCGGCCCTCGTAGAAGTCCGGGTCGTCCAGAACCGCCTGCAGGAACGGGATGTTCGTGGAGACACCGCGAATGCGGAACTCCGCGATCGCCCGGCGCGCACGGGCGACGGCGAGCTCGAAGTTGCGGCCGCGGCACGTCAGCTTCACGAGCATCGAGTCGAAGTGCGCGCTGATGGCCATGCCCGCGCCCGCCGTGCCGCCGTCGAGGCGGATGCCGGAACCACCCGGCGAGCGGTAGGCGCTGATCGTGCCGGTGTCCGGGCGGAAGCCGTTGGCCGGGTCCTCCGTGGTGATACGGCACTGCAGCGCCGCGCCGCGCAGCTGGACGGTCTCCTGGGACAGGCCCAGGTCCTCCAGCGTCTCGCCGGACGCGATGCGCATCTGCGACTGCACCAGGTCGACGTCGGTCACCTCTTCCGTGACCGTGTGCTCGACCTGGATGCGCGGGTTCATCTCGATGAAGACGTAGTGGCCCTGCGGGTCGAGCAGGAACTCCACGGTGCCGGCGTTGCGGTAGCCGATGTGCCGCGCGAACTTCACCGCGTCGGCGCAGATGCGGTCGCGCAGCTCGGGCGCGAGGTTCGGCGCGGGCGCGATCTCGATGACCTTCTGGTGGCGCCGCTGCACGGAGCAGTCGCGCTCGAAGAGGTGGATCACGTTGCCCTGGCCGTCGGCGAGGATCTGCACCTCGATGTGGCGCGGTTCGACCACGGCCTGCTCGAGGAACACGGTCGGGTCGCCGAACGCCGACTCCGCCTCGCGCGACGCCGCCTCCAGCGCCTCACGCAGCGCGGCCGGTTCGTCGACCTTGCGCATGCCCCGGCCACCACCACCGGCGACGGCCTTCACGAAGACCGGGAAGCGCATGGTCTTCGACGCTTCGAGCAGCTCGTCGACGTTCGACGACGGCTCGCTCGACTCCAGCACCGGCAGCCCGGCCTCGCGGGCGGCGGCGATGGCGCGCGCCTTGTTGCCCGTCAGCTCCAGCACCTCGGCGACGGGGCCGACGAACGTAAGACCAGCCTCACGGCACGCCATCGCGAGTTCCGGGTTCTCCGACAGGAAGCCGTAACCGGGGTAGATCGCGTCGGCGCCGGCCTTGCGCGCGGCCTTGATGATCTCTTCGACGGAGAGGTAGGCGCGGACGGGATGTCCGGGCTCGCCGATCTCGTAGGACTCGTCCGCCTTCAACCGGTGCAGCGAGTTCCGGTCCTCGTGAGGAAAGACGGCGACCGTTCCCGCGCCTAGTTCGTAGGCGGCGCGGAACGCGCGAATCGCGATCTCGCCGCGGTTGGCGACAAGAACCTTGCGGAACATCCGTGCCCTCCCGGTGTTACTCGGCAGCCATCAGTCGTGGCACGTTACCGTGCGACTCTTGCCTGTTGGGAGGACCGTCCCACGTGATGGGTGTCATCCTGATCGGTCTTGTTCACCCGGATTCTCGCGTGGTGAGAGCAAAGTGGATACCCACCACCCGGTCAGACTGCGGCCGGTAGTGGGTTTAACCAGATCGAGTGACGATCTTCGCGACTATCTCGGTAGGGTGAGCCATATGGCCGGGGCTGATGGAGCCGGGCAGCCTACTGCCCGCACACCGCATTTCGACGTTGTCCTTCGTGGTTACAACCAGCGACAGGTGAACGAACGAGTCACCCGCTTGGAGTTCGACCTCAAGAACTCGAACCGCGCCCGCGACGCGGCCGCCGCGCAGGTGGGAGAGCTCACCAAGCTCCTGAACTCGATGCGCGCGGACCTCGACAAGAGCAAGATCCAGCTCCAGAACCTCGCCACCAGTCCAGTGAGCGCATCGAACGTCACCGAGCGTGTCCGCGTGATGATGAGCCTGGCCGAGGAAGAGATCGCGGACATCCGCAAGGACGCCCTCGACAAGGCCGCCGCGACGCGGGGTGAGGCCGAGAAGTGGGCGGCCGGCCAGCGCGAGGCACACCAGCGCCTGCTCGCCGAGACCGAGGCGCGCCGCAAGCAGCTCGAGGTGAACTACCAGCAGCGCCACGCCGAGCTCGACCAGCAGACCGCCGGCCGCAGGTCGGAGCTGGAGGCGGAGCACGCGTCGTTGCAGGCGAAGCTCGGCGCCGAGCACGAGGCCCTGGTCGCGGAGGTGCGCGCGAACGGTGAGCACCTCGCCGCCGAGTTCGAGAAGAAGTCGGCCGACCTGGACGCCCACCGCGTCGAGCTGGACGCCAAGTACAAGGCGTACCACGACGAGCTGGACAAGGAGTACGACAGCCTCAAGGCGACGCTGACCGCGGAGCACCAGAAGCTGATGGCGGACGCGCGGGCCGAGGCCGAGCGGATCGCCGCCGACGCGGAGGCCAAGCGGACCGCGGCGCTGCAGAAGCTCGACAGCGAACTCCAGGCCAAGCAGGAGGAGGCCGCGAAGGTCCTCTCCGACCTCGAAGCCGAGACGATCGCGCGCGCCGAGAAGACCACCACCGAGGCGTCCACGAAGGCCGTCGCCCTGGTCAGTGCCGCGGAGGAGAAGGCGGCGACGACCCTGCGCGAGTCCGAGGACATGGCCGAGACCACCGTGCGCGAGGCCGGCGAGAAGGCCGTCACGCTCGTCCGCGACGCCGAGACCCGGACGTCGGCGCTGGTGCGCGAAGCCGAGGAGAAGTCGGCCGCGGCCGTCGCCGAGGCGGACCAGCGCGCGGCCGCCGCAGCCGAGAAGGAGTCGTCGCTTCGTTCGGCGCACGACAACCTCGCGACGCAGTTCCACGCCGCACAGGCGGCGGTGGAGGCGGCGATGTCGGTGCTCAAGCCGCTGGAGGACGTGAACGGCGACGACGAGCCCGTCGTGCCTGCCGTGCCTTCCGGTGAGCAGAAGACCGAGCAGCTGCCGAAGCCGCGCCAGAAGGACTGAGTTCTGTCCGGGGAACGGCGGCAGGCTGCTCGTGGCCCAGCTCGTGTGGCAGCCGCCGTTCGCCGCGAAGCCTCGGCGCTGAAGGCGTGCCAGTCACACATCGGGCGACGGTCAGTCGGCCGCAAGCCGCTCTGTCCCCCATGAGGACTACAGGACAGTGTCCACGCCAAGGGGATTCGTTGCATCGCGGTCTTCCATAGGTTTTTGGCGGCGGCGTCAGTGCGTCGCGGTACGCCGAGAACCGAGGTCAAGGACGTTGAAGACGATGCAACGGTCAGCAGGAACCGGTATCCCCCGAAGGTTCACCAGGGTGGCGTGCGCGGTGTCGCTCACCATCGCCGCGGTGGCGGCCTGTGGGACCGACCCGGAAGACGCGGAGAACGGCGGCGCGTCACCGGTCGCTGCCGAGGCGGCCGCTACGCCGATCACCTGGGGCACGTGCCCGGTGCTGGCCGAGGGCGTCAGTCGCGACCCTCGCCTCACATGCGCAACGGTGAAGGTTCCGCTGGACTACCGCGATCCCGGTGGCAAGAAGATCGAGGTGGCCGTCTCGAAGCTGCCGGCGGCGAAGTCCCGCGACCGCCGCGGTGTCCTGATGCTGAACCCGGGCGGCCCGGCGTTGCCCGGCCTGGATACACCGGGTGTCGTGGCACCGACGCTGCCGCCGTCGGTGCTGGCGGCCTACGACCTGATCGGCTTCGACCCCCGTGGGGTCGGGCACAGCACCCCGCAGAGCTGTGGCCTCGACGACCCGTCTCTGGCCGGCCTGTTCCCGTACCCGGCCGCGGACGGCTCGATCGCCGCGAACGTCGAGCGCGCCCGCGCCGACGCCGGCCGGTGCGCGAAGAACGCAGGCGAGAAGCTCCGGTACTTCACCACCGCCAACACGGCCCGCGACATGGACCGCATCCGCACGGCGCTCGGTGAGGAGAAGATCTCCTACTGGGGTCAGTCCTACGGCACGTACCTCGGCACCGTCTACGGGTCACTGTTCCCGGAGCGCGCCGACCGGGTGGTCCTCGAGGGCAACGTCGACCCCACGAAGGTCTGGGCCAACGCGAAGGACAACTGGGGCAAGGCCATGTCGGAACGCTTCCCCGACGCGGCAAGGGTTGCCGCGGCGCAGCACGCCACGCTCGGACTGGGCGGCACCGTCGACGAGGTGACCCGGAAGTACCTCGCACTCGCCGACCGCCTCGACCGCACTCCCGCGCCCGTCCCCGGCACCCCACAGGCCCTGACGGGTTCGATGCTGCGCACCGTCACCTACAGCCTCCTGTTGCACAACGACACTCTCCCGATGCTTGCGCAGTTCTGGAAGGCCGCCGCAGGCCTGACCGACGGCACGCTCACCGAGGCGGACGGCCAGGTGCTACAGCAGGTGTTCACAGCACCGCCGCCGACCCCCGGCGTGCCGGCCGACAACCAGGCCACCATGTTCCTGGCACTGACCTGCGGTGACGCAACGTGGTCCGACGACATCGACGAGTACGCCCGCCGCACCGCCAAGGACCGCGCGACCTGGCCACTCACCGGGGGTATGCCCGCCAACATCTGGGCGTGCGCGTTCTGGCCGAAGCCGATCGAAGAGCCCGTCCGCGTGACGGGCAAGGGTCCGCGCAACACGCTGATCCTGCAGAACCGCAGGGACAACGCCACACCGTGGGAGGACGGCCTCGGGCTGTACGAGGTCCTCGGCGAGCGAGCGGCGTTCGTGGGCGCGGACCACGGCGGGCACTACGTTTACAACCAGGGCTCCACGTGCGCGGACGAGGCGACGGTGACGTTCCTGACCACCGGCCGGCTTCCGGACAAGAAGATCGACTGCACCGACTTCGCCCCGCGGTGACCGCGGTTGGCGACGTAAGTGCCACAGACGAGGGAACTCCTGGTGTCCTTAGCAGCGTGCCGTTGCTTAGTTGTGATGAGTTGCGGCTAGGTCTTCTCCAGGAATTCGGCTCGCTCCTCCGTCAGCAACGTCGCCACCATCCCCGCGAGGCCGGGGTGCTGCTCCAGGTCCGGATCCGCGTCCACGACCTGCTGGGCGGCCGTGCGGGCGTCCGCGATGATGTCCTCGTCCCGCAGCAGGGACAGCATCTTCAGGCCCGAGCGGCGGCCTGACTGGGCGGCGCCGAGGATGTCGCCCTCGCGGCGCAGCTCCAGGTCCAGCTGAGCGAGTTCGAAGCCGTCCAGAGTGGACTCGACGGCGCGGAGGCGTTCCATTGTCGCGGTCATCTCCGGCATTTCGGTGACCAGCAGGCAGAGGCCCGGCGCGCTGCCGCGGCCCACCCGGCCGCGGAGCTGGTGGAGCTGGGAGACGCCGAAGCGGTCCGCGTCCATGATGGCCATGACGGTGGCGTTCGGGACGTTGACGCCCACCTCGATGACGGTGGTGGCCACCAGGACGTGGACCTCGTTGGCCGAGAAGGCGCGCATCACGGCGTCCTTCTCGTCCGGGGGCATGCGGCCGTGCAGGATCTCGATTCGCAGGCCGCGCAACGGGCCCGCCGCGAGCATGGTCGCCACGTCGATCACGGACAGGGCCGGGCGCTTGTCCTCGTCGTCGGACTTCGCCGGCTCCTCGTCGCCGATGCGCGGGCAGACGAAGTACGCCTGGTGGCCCTTCGCCACCTCCTCGCGCACGCGGGCGAACGCGCGGTCGAGCCAGGTGGGCTTCTCGCGGACGGGCACGACCGAGGTCTTGATCGGCGAGCGGCCTCCCGGCAGTTCGCGCAGGGCCGAGACCTCCAGGTCGCCGTAGACCGTCATGGCCACCGTGCGCGGGATCGGCGTCGCCGTCATGACCAGCACGTGCGGGTTCTCGCGTTCGCCGCGCGCGCTCAGGGCCGCTCGTTGTTCCACGCCGAAGCGGTGTTGCTCGTCGACCACGACGAGGCCCAGGGAGTGGAACTCCACCTTCTCCTGGATGATCGCGTGCGTGCCGACGACGATGCCCGCCTCGCCGGTCACGATGTCGAGCAACGCCTGACGGCGCTGGGCCGTGTTCATCGAACCCGTCAGCAGCGTCACGCGCGTCGCGTCCTCCGCGCCGCCCAGCTGGCCTGCCTGGGCGAGGTCGCCGAGCATCTCGGTCAACGAGCGAGCGTGTTGTGCCGCAAGGACTTCCGTGGGCGCGAGCATCGCGGACTGACGGCCCGCGTCGACGGCCTGGAGCATCGCTCGCAACGCGACCATGGTGTTGTGGGTGACCACAAAGTGGTCGGTGACGTAGAGCTGGTCAGGGTGTGCGACGGAGATGCACTGCACTGGCTTGCGGCCGACGAACTCGACCGCACGGATCGCCCGCACAGGCTTCTCGTACTTGGTGCGTTCCTTGACAAGCTCCGCTTTCCGAGAGAGACGGAACGGCGGGAACTCGTTGGGCAGACGAAGGCTGACCAGGTGGTACGTGTTTCCCATCTTCTCGACAGGGCGGACTCTGCCCGTGCCACCCAGTGACTCCGCCAGCCAGGACACCTGATCAGCGAGCCGTGGTGACGCCGACAGGAAGGTCACGTTCGAACCATAGTCGTGATCGAGCGTGCCATCGGTGTCCAGCAGCCCCTGTAGCAGCGCATGCCGAACCTTCACCGGGGCGATCAGATAGTTCTCGGGCAGGAACTTGTCCCTGGCACGGTGACCGTAGACCCCGAGCGTCCGCAACGCGTTGAGAACCGGGTTCGTGCCCTTGCGACATCCGTTCACAAACCAGTCGTACTTGTTCGCCCACTCAGGCTTGACGAGGTGTGCACCCTTCGGGAGAGCCGCCATCATTTCTACGAGCAACTCCGGATCAGCGCTGGTGAACATGACTCTTCCGTTGAGCAGAGAGCCGTCTCCGATCAAGAGCCCCAGCACGTACGGGTCCAGCGGCCGGTCGGTCACACAGTCCAACTCCGGTGCTTCCACCACGGGCAGGTGCCACTTCGACGACCTGTTCGCTGTTGTCAGGTCGTCGCGGATCTCCCGCAACGTCAGCACTTTGAGCGGATTTCCTCGGTGCCGGCGCACAGTCGTGTTCACGGCCCACAAGTGCTCGAGATCAGACTCCACACTGCGCCCATCAGAGAGCACTACTCGGTAGACATCTCGCTCGCCTTGGGGAAAAACCCCGGTCACGACGGTGATCTCGCCGTTGGGCGCGATCACCTCGTCCCCGACTCGAACCTCGCCCATCTTGATGAAACCGGTCGGCGTGAGAACGAGCGAGTCAAGCGGTTGAGCCTTGCCCGAGCCGACCTCCCCCTGCAGGAGGCGGTTCATCGGCACGGTGGACTCCAGGTCCGACGCGACCTGCTCGCCGACCTCCACCTGGCCCGCCGTCAGCGTGAACGGCAGCCGCGCGTCGAACGCGTCCAGGATCCCGCCGGATCTACGCGCACAAGCGGGCGCAGGGCGGGCCGTCGAGGCCTTGCGACGCTGGGCGAGGGCGAGCTGCACGGCCAGCGCCTCGTCCCACTTCAACCGCAGCTGCGCGACGGAGATCTGCGCCCAGCTCTCCGGCCGGTGGATCGCCCGCAGCGCGTCCTCCAGGCCGATCAGGCCCTGCTCCTCGCGGAAGTCGGCGGGCAGCGGGTCCTCCGGCACGCCGTCCCAGACCTCCAGGAGCTGCTTCACGCAGTTCGCGATGTTCCACGTGTTGATGTGCTGCGACGCCGGGTAGACGGGCAGGAACGCCTGCAGGAACGACGACCCGTCCTGCTCCGCGGTGAGCACCTCGAACGCCGGGTGCACCAGCTGCAGGTTCTGCCGGTAGCGGCCCACCTTGCCGGCGAACAGCGCGCGCGTGCCCGGCAGGAGCTCCTGCTCGGCGACGAACGCCGGCTTGCCGAAGAACACCAGGTGCAGCTCGGAGGTGCCGTCGGTGATCACGGCCTCCGTCATCTGGCCGCGGCGCGCCTTCATCTGGCGCTTCTGGCACTTGCGGACCTCGGCCTGCACCGTGACGTGCTCGTCGATTTCCAGCGACCTGATGTCGGTCAGCTTCCCACGCTCGTCGTACCGGCGCGGGTAGTGGCGCAGCAGGTCACCGACCGTCGTGAGGCCGAGACCGGTCTCCAGTGCGTCGGCGGACTTCTTGCCGAGCAACGGCTGCAGCTTGTCGTCGAAGGAGATCATCGCGCCCTATTGAACTACTCGACACCGACAAAAATCACCGTGTCCGGCTGTCCGCCCGGATACGCCGTCACCTCGACCTCCGGATGGGTGACCCGCACGTGGTCCTCCAACACGTCGGCCAGGCCTTCGGGAGCGTCCGCGCCCAGGATCACGGTCACCAGCTCGCCGCCGCCCGCCAGCATGCGGTCGACCAGCCGGCAGGACAGGTCCATCAACGACTCCGGCGCCACGGGGCCCGGTTCGATCAGCACGACCTCGCCGTCCAGCATGCCCAGCAGGTCACCCGGCTGGCAGCGGCCCACCCACGTGAGTGCCTCGTCGGCGGCGATCGAGAGTTCGCCACGGCGCGTGGCGGCGGCGGCCTCGGCCATCGCGACAACGTCGTCACCTGCACGCCTGGAAGAGTCGTGCACCGCCAACGCCGCGAGGGCCTGCACGGGCGAGAACGTCGGCACCACCACTACGTCCTGGCCAGCGGCCTGCGCGTACGCCACGGCCTCGTCCAAAGCCTCGCGGAGGTCCGGATCACCCGGCAGCACCGCCACGTGACGCGCGCGCGTCGACACGATGGCCGACACCAGGTCCGTGGGCGTCGCCGAAGAAGAAGCGAGGTCGAACACCGTGGCACCCTCCGCGCGGAACAAGTCCACGGCACCGCTCACCACCACCACGATGGCCCGGTCACGCACGAACCGTGAAGCCTGCGCGGCGATCTGATCAGCGAACCGCGCCACGGTGATGCGATGCGGACGCCCCGCGCGCACACCCGACTCGACGGCCGCACCGATGTCGTTGCAGTGCACGTGCACGGTCCACAGCGAGACGCCGTCGCCCACCACCGACACGCAGTCGCCCAGCCCGTTCAACGTGGCACGCAGCTCGGCGACCGCCTCCTCCGAGGTGCCGTCGAGCAGGTACATGACCTCGTATTCGAACTCAGACGACCCGCTCTCGCGCTCGGTCGTCAGCGACTCCGGCGTGCGCGGCAGCAACGGCGCGTCTATCGGTGTTTCCACATTTTGGCCGGTGATGACCGCGGCCAATGTGTCCAACAACACAACGAGCCCTCGCCCGCCCGCGTCGACCACCCCGGCCCTGGCCAGCACGGCGAGCTGACGGGGCGTATCGGCCAGTGCGACGGCACCCGCGCGCGAAGCAGCCATCACCACGTCGTCCAGTTCGTCCGACTCGCAGTCACGAGCGGCCTCGGACGCCGCGTGCAGCACCGACAGGACCGTGCCGGCAACCGGCTTGGACACAGCGGCGGTGGCCAGCTCATCAGCCCGATGCAGGCCTTTGCGCAGAGACGTGCCGGTGACCAGGGAGACCTCCTGCACGGTCTCCGCCAGACCTCTGAGCACCTGGGACAGGATCACGCCCGAGTTCCCGCGCGCCCCGGCCAGCGCGCCGCGGGCGAGCGCCGACAGCGCGTCCCCCACCGTCGACATGGGCGAGCGCAGCAGCGCGTCGAGCGCCGACTGCATGGTGTGCAGCAGGTTCGTGCCTGTGTCACCATCCGGGACGGGGAAGACGTTGATCTGGTCGATCGACTCCCGATTGGCGTCCAACGACCGCACGCAGGCGTCTGCCCATCTGCGCACCGCGACCGCATCCATGACCTGCATGGCGGCGAGAGTATCCACCCGGTTTGGTCGCGGGTGAGGCCACCGGCTACCCTCATTGAGTTGCCGTGCCCGGTTGAGGCTTGTGCACGCTTGCGCGCCCACCGGGACGCGAGACTTACCGCTTGAGGAACCTGAAGGAGTGGCTGACGTGGCTGCCGTGTGCGACGTCTGTGGCAAGGGGCCGGGCTTCGGCCATTCGGTTTCGCACTCCCAGCGGAAGACGAACCGCCGCTGGAACCCGAACATCCAGTCTGTGCGCGCGAAGGTCTCGGCCTCGCAGCGCCAGCGGATCAACGTGTGCACGTCTTGCCTGAAGGCCGGCAAGGTCGTGCGCGGCTGATCACCGCCACAGATCGTTTTCAGTTCGAAGAGAGCTCGGCCACGGCCGGGCTCTTTTCGCGTTTCAGGGCACGGCGCACGAACACCAGGCAGGCGACACCGCTGAGCAACGCCCCGGTGCCGCCGAGCGCGAACACCGCCCGAGGCCCGATCACCAGCAGCAACCCGCCTGCGGCAGCCGTCCCGAGCAGGTTCGCGCCGGTCACCATCGAACCCACCGCGGCGAACGCCCGTCCGCGCATCTCCTCAGGAGTGCGCAACCGCACGATGGCGTTCATGGTCACGTTGCCGACGCCGTTCGACACGCCACCGATCAACCAGCCGACTCCCGCCGCTACGACCAGCGGGAACGTCGCCGGGATCAACACCGCGACGCCCGTGGCGACGCCGGAGATCGCGAGCCAGTAGGCGACCTCCGGCACGGTCTTCAACCGCGCCACCAGCCGGTTGCCGAGCAGGATCCCGACCATCCAGCACGCCTGCATCGCGCCCAGCACGAACTCGTCGCCGTGCAGGACGTACCGCACGAACGCGGGGTCAGCGACGTTGATCACGACGACCGCGCCGACGACCAACGCCAGCCCGATGATCGCCGCGAACAGCACGGGATCCCGCCGCACGTGCCGGATGCCCGCCAGAGCGCTGGGACGCGTCGCGTGTTCGCCTGACGGCCTGCGTTCCGACCGCACGAACACGAGCAACACGGCGTAGGCGATGAAGGTGCAGCCGTCGATGAGCAACGCGGCGGGGTGGCCGTAGATCCCGGCGAGCACCGCGCCACCGGTCAGACCCGCGATGTTGCCGACGCTGCGCGCGGTGCCGAGCCACGCATAACCCCGCGTCGCTTCTTCCTCACCCGCGATGTGCGGCACGAGAGCGGAGGTGGCGGGCACGGCGACCGCGCGGCCGCAGCCCGACACGAACACCAGCGCCACCACGAAGGCCGGCTGCCCCATCAACGGCGCGATGGCCGCGATCGCGACACCCTGAAACAGCAAGGCGGTGATCAGCAGACGGCGGTTGGGCAGCCGGTCGACGAGCGCGCCGGCCAGCGGCGCCCCCAGCACGAGCGGAAGCAGTTCGGCGACGAGGATCGCGGCGACCAGCAACGGGCTGATCGGCGTCGCCCAGAACAGCAACACGAGCAACGACAACGAGTTGCCGAATTCGGAGACGGCCGCTCCCGCGGCCGTCAGCCTCAGATCACGTCTTGCCTGGGGAACTACGGAAGCTTCCAGTCGATCGGGTCGGCGCCCTGCTTCTCCAGCAGTTCGTTGGCACGGCTGAAGGGCTTCGAACCGAAGAACCCGGCGTGCGCGGAAAGCGGCGACGGGTGCGCGGACTCGATGGCCGGCAACGGTTCCAACAACGGACGCAGGTTGCGCGCGTTGCGACCCCACAGGATCGAGACAAGAGGTGCGTCACGAGCGGCGAGCGCCTTGATCGCCTGCTCCGTCACCTTCTCCCAGCCCTTGCCCTGGTGGGAGTTCGCCTTGCCGGGCTGCACGGTCAGCGCCCTGTTGAGCAGCAGGACACCGCGCTCGGACCACGGCGTCAGGTCGCCGTTGGACGGCAACGGGTGCCCGAGGTCCTCGGCGTATTCCTTGTAGATGTTGATGAGCGACTTGGGAATGGGCCGCACGTCGGGGGCCACCGAGAACGACAGGCCGACCGCGTGGCCGGGCGTCGGGTACGGGTCCTGGCCGACGATCAGCACCTTCACCTGGTGGAACGGCTGCTGGAAAGCACGCAGCACGTTCTCGCCCGCGGGGAGGTAGGTGCGACCGGCGGCGACCTCCTCGCGCAGGAACTCACCCATGGCGGCGATCTGGTCAGCAACGGGGGCGAGAGCTTCAGCCCAACCGGCTTCGACAACTTCGTTGAGGGGACGAGCCACGGCTGTGAACCCTATCTCACTCAATCCAGCCGACGGAGCTTCTCCCGGTACAAAGCGATGTTCTGAACATATTTCTCGACGATGAAAGCCCAGGCTTGTTCCGGCACAACGTGTCCGGCACGTTCACGAGCAGGAACCCCCAGCACCATCGTGCGTTCGCGGACGTGGCCGTCGAACGAGACCACCGCGCCGGCGCCGACGATCGCGCCCTTTTCCACGATGGAACCGTTGAGCACCACCGAACCCGAGGCGATCAGGCATTCGTCGGCGACGGTCGCGCCCTCGATGTGCACGTTGTGGCCGATGACGCACGACGATCCGATGTGCACCGGGTGCACCTCGGTGCAGTGGATGACCGTGCCGTCCTGGATCGACGTGCGCTCGTCCACGACGATGCGCCCGTAGTCGCCGCGCAGCACGGCTTGCGGCCACACCGACGAGAACGCGCCGATGCGCACGTCACCGATCACCGTCGCGTCCGGGTGCACGTACGCCTCCGGGTGGATCTGCGGCGTGTAGTCCCCCAGCGCATAGATGGCCATGCGGCCGAACCTACAACGACTTCCCGAAGCAACGACTCTCCGGGTGGTCGCGGTACACGCCGAAGTTGTCGATCTGCTCGTATCCGCTGGACGTGTACAGGGCGATCGCCTCGGGCTGGCGCAACCCTGTCTCCAGCACCATCCGCCGCAGGCCAGCCTCGCTCGCGGTGAGTTCCAGGTGTGCGAGCACGAGCCGTGAAAGGCCCTTGCCGCGTGCGGAGTCGATGACGTACATCCGCTTGATCTCGGCGGCGCCGTCCAGCTCGTCGTTCACGCGCCAGCCGCCACAGGCGACGGGTGCGTCGTCCAGGTAGCCGATGACGAAGTAGCCGAGCGGCGCGGCGAACTGCGCCGGATCGACCGGCGTGACGTCGACGTCGCCGTAGCGCTCGACGTAGACCTGCTGGAGGTCGGCGATCATCTTGACCGAATCTGGATGGTCATACGCGCGCGTGCATAGTTCCACGGGAATGAATTCTACCGAATTGCGGGCCGGTGCTCCGTCCTTCGGGGGCGGGCGAGGGCCCATTCGGGAGCCCCTTTGCGGCCGACCAGTTGTCGTACTGTTGCGCATGTGAGCGATGTGGTCATGGTCCACCGGCAGTTCGGGCATCGCGCCCGGCTGGCGCTTGACACCGCCCGCAGAACGATGCTCGACGAGCAGGCTCACGCCGCGCGGGCGCTGTGGAATCTGCTGCATGACTGGTGGACGATGCAGGCCCGCGATCGCCGCACACTTGCCGCCGCCGATGCCGCGATCAGGCAGGCCCGTAAGGACATCGACTGGCTCACCGTCTTGCCCGCACAGGCAGCCCAGGCTGTGCTGAAGACTTACTTTCAGTCGTGGATGAACTGTTGGGAAGGCCGGGCAGCAGCACCGACGTTCAAGTCCCGGCTCCGCTCGTCTCTGGTCGTTGATGTTCCACAAGGCCGTGACTTGAAGGTCATCCGAGTGCATCGCCGATGGGGCATGGTCAACATTCCCAAGGCAGGCCGCGTCCGTTTCCGCTGGACACGAGAGCTGCCCGTCGGCAAGCACACAGACGACAACAACAGAGTCACCGGGGCGCGGCTGGTCAAAGACGCGCTGGGCTGGCACATCGCGTTCCGCGTCACCGCCACCACGCCCGAACCCGTAGCGCATACCGGCCCAGAGGTCGGGATCGACGTGGGTGTAACCGTGCCACTGGCGTTGTCCGACGGCAACCACCAGGACCACGGACGGCCCGCGCGGGCAGAGCACAACCGGTCCGACCGGGACAAGTGGCTCACCACGCCGGAGAAACGACGCCTCCTTCGGCTGGAACAACGGGCCGCTCACCGCAAAACCCACCGCATGCCAGGCGAACGCACCTCGAAGCGGCTACGCGTCACCTACGACCAGATCCGACGGCTTCGCGCAACAGCCACGCGCCGAGTCGTCGACTGGCAACACCACACGACCACCACCCTCGCCACCCATTACGGCACGATCGTGGTCGAACAACTCCAGATACCGAACATGGTCAAATCCGCGCGCGGCACCATCGAGCAACCCGGCACTCACGTCGCCCAGAAAAGCGGCCTGAACCGCGCCATCAGCCAGGAAGCCTGGGGGCGCACGATCACGATGCTGGCATACAAAACCGCCCGCAATGGCGGCCAGCTCATCAAAGTCCCCGCGCCCGGAACCTCACAGCGCTGCTCAGTCTGCGCGATCATCACGCCCGCAGCCGCGAAGACCAAGCCACGTTCATCTGCAAAAACCCGGACTGCGGATGGACGGGCAACGCCGACCACAACGCCGCCCGCAACATCCTGCACCTATACCGGACCGGCCATGCGCTGGTCCCGGCTGCCGGAAGGGCAGTCGTCAGGCGCGCACACCGCGTCAAGCCGCCCACCGCAAGGTAGGGCGGAATCTCCCACGTTCACGTATGGAGAGAGCTTCAAGCCCGCCAGTGCTCCCAGCCAGGAGGTTTTTCGTAGCTCCTGCCGTCGACCGTGACACCTTCGCCGGCGCGGACCGTGCCGATGGTCGTCCAGCCCGGCGGAACCGCCTTGGGGCCGGGGAACGTCGCCGCGAGGGCGTGGTCCTCGCCTCCGGTCAGCGCCCAGTGCCGCGCGTCCCCGCCGAGCGCCGACGCGACGTCGAGCAGGCGCGGGTGCAACGGCAGCAGTTCGGTGCGGATGTCGATCGCCACACCGGACGAGTCCGCGATGTGACTCAGGTCCTGCAGCAGTCCGTCCGAGACGTCGATCATCGACGTGGCGCCGGCCTCGGCGGCCCTGGGCCCCTCCTCGTACGGCGGCTCCGGGGTGCGCTGGGCGTTCACGATGCCGACCGGGGAACGGAATCCGCGGCCGAGCACGGCGAGTCCCGCGGCTGCCCAGCCGAGCCTTCCGGTGACCGCCACGACATCTCCCACGAGGGCTCCGGACCTCGTGATCGGCTCGAGTCCGTTCATGTCGCCCATGGCGGTGATCGAGATCACGAGTGTGGCGGAGCTGACCATGTCGCCTCCGACGATGCCCGCGCCCGCCTTCGCCGCCTCGTCCCACAGCCCCGCCATGATCCCCTCGACGACCGACGCGGGGGTGTCCGCAGGGCAGGCGAAACCGACGAGCAGCGCGGACGGCAGCGCTCCCATCGCGACGACGTCGGCGAGGTTCACGGCAGCCGCTTTTCGGCCCACCTGCTCGGGACTGGACCAGTCGAGTCTGAAGTGGACACCCTCGACGAGCAGGTCCATCGAGGCCACCACCCGTCCGTCCGGGACGGCGACGACGGCCGCGTCGTCACCCGGACCGAGGATGGTCGTCTCCGGCTGCGCCCGACCGGTCGTCACCCGGTGGATGAGATTGAACTCACCCACATCGGCGACCGTCTCCGCGTCGCGCGGCGGCTCCGGACGCAAAGTTGCCTCCCAATCTGAGCATTCGGAACCCCAACTGGGGTACGTTGCGTGACACGTTCCTACCTCGACCCAACCTGTCGCGACGAAGGGGCACGCCGTGGTGCATGCATACATCCTCATCCAGACCGAGGTCGGCAAGGCCGCCGCAGTCGCCTCCGAGATCTCCGGGATCGCCGGGGTAGCCACCGCAGAGGACGTCACCGGTCCTTACGACGTCATCGTGCGCGCCGAAGCGGAGACCGTCGACCAGCTCGGCCAGCTCGTGGTCGCGCGCATCCAGAACGTCGAAGGCATCACGCGGACACTGACCTGCCCGGTGGTTCATCTCTGACCCGTGTTGTCATAACCGGGTGACTCAGCAGGAATCCACGTCGGCGCTGTCCCGGCCGCTGCTCGCGGCGGTCGGGCTCGCTGTGTTGCTCGCCATCGGTGTCGCCGGCCTCGGTCTAGTGCTGGGCACGGGAAACCAGACGCCTGACGTGCCCGGTCGCACGGGTCCCCTCGCACTGGTCTCGATCGACGCTCCATCCGCCGGCAGTCCGGAGTGCGCTTCGCTGGTCGAGAAGCTGCCGGTGGGGCTGCCGTCTGGCAAGGACATGCTGTCGCGCCGGGAGATCGCCACGCCCGCTCCACCCGCCACGGTGGCGTGGGGTGACGCCAAACACGATCCGGTGGTCCTGCGCTGCGGTCTGCCGAGGCCCAACGAGCTGTCGGCGACCTCGCAGCTGCGGGTGATCTCCGACGTGCAGTGGCTCGAGCTGCCCGGCTCGGACAGCTCGACCTGGGTGATCGTGGACCGCGGCGTGTACGTGGCGCTGACGGTGCCCGCCGGCGCGGGCACCGGACCGTTGCAGGACATCTCCACGACCGTGCGTGACCTCCTGCCCAAGCAACCGGTCAAGACCGCGCCCTAACGCAGGCCTGAGCCGCGTGCGATCGCCGTCTCGATCAGCGTGGTCAGCAGCGTCGTGAAGTCGATGCCCGTCGCGTCCCACGCCTTGGGGTACATGGAGATCGGCGTGAAGCCGGGCATGGTGTTGAGCTCGTTGACGATCAGCTCGTTCTGCTCGGTGAGGAAGAAGTCCACCCTGGACAGACCCTGGCAGTCGAGCGCCCTGAACGCGGTCACGGCCAGCTCGCGCAGCTGCGCGGTGGTGTCGTCGTCGAGCTTCGCGGGGATGTCGGCCTCGTAGGAGTCGTTGACGTACTTGGCCTCGAAGTCGTACCAGTCGGCGCCGTCGCCGACCGGGCGCAGTTCGGCGGGCAGCGAGGCCTCGACGCGGCCGTCCGGGAACTCCAGCACCGCGAGCTCGATCTCGCGGGGGTTCACCACGGCGGCCTCGATGATGACCTTGGGGTCGTGCTGGCGCGCCTCGAAGATCGCGGCGTCGAGGTCGTCCCAGTCGCTCACCTTGGAGATGCCGACGGACGACCCCGCGCGTGACGGCTTCACGAACACCGGCAGGCCGAGGTACTCGCGCTCGTCCAGCGTCAGCGTCGTGGCGGCGCGGTCGAGGGCGACGAACTTGCCGACGTTGATGCCCTCGGCCTGGAGGATCTTCTTGGCGAAGACCTTGTCCATGACGGCGGCGCTCGCGAACACACCGGGCCCGACGTAAGGAAGGCCACCGAGTTCGAGCAGGCCCTGGATCGTGCCGTCCTCACCCCACGCGCCGTGCAGCAACGGGAAGACGACGTCGACGTCCTTCAGCGCGTGGCCGGGCTCGATCGCGACGACGGTCTGGTTGCGCAGCGTCGGGAGGTTGCCGGCGCCCGGCTCCAGCGCGCTCGGGTCCGTGCCGAGTGCCCACTGACCCTGCGGCGTGATGCCGATCGGCACCACCTCGAACCGGTCCGCGTCCAGGTGCGGCAGGACGCTCTTGGCGGACTGGCAGGAGACCTCGTGCTCGGAGCTGCGGCCACCGAAGACCACGGCCACCCTTGTCTTGCGCTGCGTCATGCGGGCGACCCTACCCGTTTGGGCGATTGTGCCTACCCGCCAGTTAGCCTCGCCGCGTGCTGCAGATCAAACCGCTCGACCTCGACGACGACGCCGAACTCCACGCCTACGCCGACGTGCGGATCGCGGCCGATCCGGGGTCGAGCAGGGAGCGGATCATCGCGTCACTGAGGGAGACGAACCCTGACTTCGGTGAGGTGGTCCGCCTGATCGCCCGCCGCGACGGCGAAGGCGTCGGCATCACCTCCGTGGGTCTGCTCGGTGGTGTGAACGCACGGCTGGCGATCGGCCCGATCACGGTGCACCCGGATCACCGCAGGCAGAGCATCGGCACCGCACTGCTGGAGCGGTTGCTGCCGGAGTTGCGCGATCGTGGCCGGGACACGTTCGAGAGCTGGGGCGTGATCAGGGGCAGCGCGGGCCAGCACTGGGCGGTGGCGAGCGGATTCGGCGTGGCGGCGTCCAGGGTGATCCAGCTGCTGACGGTCGACGACGCCGATCCGGTTTCCTGGGAGCTGGACGCACCGCGCGGATATCGGCTGGAGCAGTGGATCGGTGCGACGCCGGAGCATCTGCTGACGTCGGTGGCCGCGACCCGGCAGTCGATCCGCGACGCGCCGGCCACGGGATCCGCGGTGCGGGCACCGGAGTGGACGCCGGAGGTGGTGCGAGCCGGGGAGGCCGAGGCTCGCGCCGACGGTGTCGAGCAACGCGTCGTCGTCGCGGTCGAGGAAGCCACCGGTCTCGTGGTCGCCCTGACCGACGTTCCGCTGCACCCAGGCGACTCGACGAACACACGCTGGGGAAGCACGATGGTTACCCCCACCCATCGCGGCCATGGGCCCATCGCCGCGCGACCGGATGTTGAGCCGAGCCATCAAGGCCCACATGCTGCGGTGGCTGGTCGCGGACCGGCCCGCGCTCGAACGCATCGACACCGGGACGGACGCGTCGAACTCCCACATGATCAGGGTGAACGAGCAGCTGGGCTTCGTCACGGACCGCGAAGTGGTCGTGGTCAGCCGGTCCTTCTGAGCAACTCCGTCAGCACCGGCAGAGCGCTCACCAACTGCTCCCGCGAGCACGCGCTGTACCCGATGACGAGCCCCTGCAGCTTGGGCCGGTTCACGTAGTGCCGGGCCAGGCCGTCCACCCGCAGCCCGCGTTCGAGCGCCTGCCTCATCAGTTCGCGCTCCTGCTCGGCGCTGGGCAGCAGCACCACCACGTGCGCGCCCGCGTCGTCGCCGAGCACCTCGATGCCGGCGTCGGCGAACGTGTCGATGATGAGTGCGCGCCGTTCGGACAGCTCTCGCCGGAGCTTGCGCAGGTGCCGGCCGAGGTCGCCCATGCGTGCCAGTTCCACGACGACCCGCTGGCCCGCCGCCGCCGGGCTGGTGCCGGTCAGGTCGCGGTGTTCGAGGACGGTCGTGGCGATGTGCTCGGGGGCGACCATCCAGCCGGCGCCCAGGGTCGGCGTGAGGATCTTGCTCGTGGTGCCGAGGTGGACCACGACGTCGGGGGCCAGCGCGGCCAGTGACGGCAGCGGCGCCACGTCGTACCTGAGTTCGCCGTCGTAGTCGTCCTCGATGACGAGCCAGCCGTCGCGCCGGGCCCGTTCCACCAGCGCGACCCGCCGTGCCGCCGACATGCGGCCGCCCAGCGGGTACTGGTGGGCGGGCGAGCAGTAGACGGCCTTCACGCCCGCCGGTACGGCCTCCGGGAGCAGGCCCTCGGCGTCGACCGCGGCCTGGACGACCTTCAGGCCGTTGGCGCGGAAGACGCCCACCGCCCGTTGGTAGCCGGGTTCCTCGACGGCCACCGCGTCGCCGCGCTTCAGCACCGCGACGGCGATCTCGGTCAGCACGGCGGTGGTGCCGCCGGTGGCCAGGACGGGGTCGGCGTTGACTGCGAGGCCGCGGTGGCGCAGCAGGTGTTCGGCGATGGCCTCGCGGTATTCGGGCAGGCCTGCGCGTTCGGGACGGGACAGCGGGGGCGCGTCCGCCGCGGCACGCCAGGCCCGGCGCCAGGCCGCGCGGTCGAGGCCACCGGCCCAGGGCGCGCCGGTGCCGAGGTCCACGAAATCGGTGATGACGGGCGCGACGGGTTTGCGCGAACGTTTGCGCAGCGGGCCGGGCGGCGTCGTGGTGACGTAGGTGCCGGAGCCGTGCCGACCGGCGATCCAGCCCTCCGCGTGCAACTGTTCGTAGGCGGCGGCGGTGACCGTGCGGGACACTCCGAGGGAGTCGGCCAACGCGCGCGTGGACGGCAACCGGTCACCCGCGCGCAGACGCCCCTCCGACGCGGCGGAACGCAGTGCGTCGGCGAGCTGGACGGCGAGCGGTTCGGCGGACTCGCGGTCCAGCGCGACGGGAAGCGCGGTCTCTGCCAAAGTGGCCTTCTCAAATCGATGGAAAATGGCGCTTCAAATAATGCCACTTCCGCCAGCACAGTGGAACCATGACCACTGACGTGCAGCTCTCCCCCACCCCGCGCAGCACCGTCGTCCGCGGCAAGAAGCGAGCCGTCGAAGACCGTCAGGTGCTCTACGACATCCTCGACGCGGGCCTCGTGTGCCACCTCGCCGTGGAGGTCGACGGAGCGCCGTTCCTCATCCCCACCGCGTACGGACGGGACGGCAACCGCATCTTCCTGCACGGCTCGACGGGCTCACGGTCCATCAGGAGCATGCTGGAAGGCAAGCAGGTTTGCGTCGCGGTCACGCTCGTCGACGGCGTCGTCTACTCGCGGTCGGTGTTCCACCACTCGATGAACTACCGGTCCGCGATCATCCACGGCACCGCGAAGATCGCCGAGGACACCGCGCACGCCCTGCGCACGATCGTCGAGCACGTCACGCCGGGTAGCTGGGACTACGCGCGCGAACCGTCCAAGAAGGAGCTCGCGCAGACGGCCGCGCTGGAGATCGACCTGACCGAGGCGAGCGTGAAGGTGCGCGAGGGCGGGCCGGGCGAAGAGCCGTCGGACCTCGAAGCGAACCTCGTGTGGGCCGGGCACATGCCGATCATCACGACGTGGGGCGCGCCCGTGCCGCACGAGACGGACAAGGCCATCCCGCCGCACGTCAGCGCACGGGGCCGTTGACCGGGTCGTAGCGGTACGAGTTCATGGCGCGTGTGCCGTGGCGGTAGACGTGGATCGACACGGCCGGATCCACGCCGTCGTTGCGCACCCGGTGCACGTAACCGGGCCCCCACACACGCGACTGACCAGCGTGAAGTGAGTGCACGACCTGGATCTTCGTGGTGACGACCTCGGTCAGCAGGCCGCTGACGACGGTGAACGCACCCGAGGTGTGGTCGTGGTCGTGCAGCGACGCGGTTTGACCGGGGAGCCAGCTCATCAGCCAGATCTCCTGGTCGTCGGTCTTGTCGACCAACGCCGAGAAGCGCTCCTCCGGGTCGTACCGGAGCAGGTGCTTCCAGCGGTCGCGGTCGGCAGCCCACGACAGAGCCACTCGAACGGGGTGCAGCAACGAGGAGTTCTCAGACAGCACGACGCTGTTCTCAGGAACGGCGAACATCGGAGAAAAGGTCCTAACCAGGCGAATGCGCGAAAAGAGGACGCGGGACTATCGCCGGGTACAACAGCAACATGTGTTGAAGGACATGGAGCAGAGGGTCCCGGAACCGGGATCCTCCGTCAATCCAGTCCCAAAGCGTGGGACACGTCCGCGACCAGGTCGCGAGTGTCCTCACAGCCGGCCGAGAAGCGCACCAGGCCTTCCGGCACCGGGTCGCCGAACTGCGCACGCCGGTCGGCCGTCGAGTGCAGGCCGCCGAACGACGTCGCCGCCGACACCAGCTTCGAGCGTTCCAGGAACCGGTTCACCGCTTCGACCGACTCGAGCTCGAACGTCAGCACGCCGTTGAAGCGCCGCATCTGCTGTGCCGCCACGAGGAACGCGGGGTCGTCCGACGCTCCCGGCCACCGCAGGTTCGCCACGCGGCCCTTCAGCAACGCGTGGATCGCGGCGGCGTTCTCCGCCTGCCGCGCGAGCCGCAGGTCCAGGGTTCCGAGGCCACGCAACGCGAGCCACGTCTCGAACGGCCCGGGAATCGCGCCGTTCAACGTCCGCGCGTCGCGGATGCGAGCCGCCAACTCGGCGCTCGCCAGCGTCACGTGTCCGAAAAGGACATCGCTGTGGCCCGCGACCGCCTTGGTGTCCGAGGCGACCACGATGTCCGCGCCCAGCTCCAGCGGCCGCTGCCCGAGCGGCGTCGCGGTCGTGTTGTCCACGGCCAGCAACGCGCCCGCGGCGTGCGCCTGATCCGCCAGCGCCGCGATGTCGCAGACGTCCAGACCGGGGTTCGACGGCGTCTCCAGCAGCACCAGCCGCACGCCCTCGAACGACGGATATGGCCCGGCCGTGGGCACCTCGACCACGTTCACGTCCATTTCGGACACGAACTTCCTGGTCAGGAAGTAGCCGTCCGACGGGACCACCAGGGTGTCCCCGGTGGACAGAACCGTCCGCAGCAACGTCGAGACCGCCGCCATCCCGGACGGGAAGACGACGCACTCGCCACCTTCGAGCGAGCCCAGCGCCGTTTCGAGAGCACGCCACGTCGGGTTGCCCGCGCGGCCGTAGTAGTCCTGGCCGCCCAGGTGGTACGCCGACGCGAACACCGGCTGCGCGCCGAACGGTTCGCCCGGCTCACCTGAAACCGCGTGCACGACCCGCGTGCCGTCACCGAGTTCGGGGGTCACTGGCGCTCGTGCTTCCTGTTGCGGCCCAGCAGCGCGGCACCGAGGTCGCGCACGCTCAGCCCGTCGTGGCAGACCTGGTGGATGCCTTCGGTGATCGGCATGTCGACGCCGTGCGCGTTGGCGAGCTCGCGGATCGACGAGCAGGACTTCACGCCCTCGGCGACCTGCCCGTGCGCGGCTTCCTGCGCCTGCGCGAGGGTCTCGCCACGCCCGAGCCGTTCGCCGAAGGACCGGTTGCGCGACAACGGCGACGCGCACGTCGCCACCAGGTCGCCCAGTCCGGCGAGGCCCGCGAACGTCAGCGGGTCGGCGCCCAGCGCCGCGCCCAGCCGTGCCGTCTCGGCCAGGCCTCGGGTGATGATCGACGCCATCGTGTTGTCGCCGTAGCCCATGCCCGCCGCCATGCCGCACGCCAGCGCGATGACGTTCTTGCACGCCCCGCCCAGCTCGCAGCCGACCACGTCGGTGTTGGTGTACGGGCGGAAGTACGAGTTCGAGCACGCGTGCTGCAGGTCGACCGCCCGGTCGTGGTCCGTGCACGCGATGACGGTCGCGGTCGGCTGCTCGACGGCGATCTCCTTGGCCAGGTTCGGCCCGGACACCACGGCCACCTGCGACTCGTCGACGCAGGCGACCTCGCGGATCACCTCGCTCATCCGCTTCAGCGTGCCGAGCTCGACGCCCTTGGACAGCGACACCAGCGTCGCATCCGGCGGCAGCAGGTCCTTCCACCCCGACAGGTTCACCCGCAACGTCTGCGACGGCACGGCCAGCACCACCGCGTCCGCCCCGTCCAGCGCCTTCGCCGGGTCGGAGGTGGCCGTGAGGTTGGCCGGCAGCGAGATGCCGGGCAGGTAGCCGGAGTTCACGCGGGTCTCGGTGATCTCGGAAGCGACCTCCTGACGCCGCGCCCACAGCACGACCTCGGGACCGGAGTCCGCGATGACCTTCGCGAAGGCCGTGCCCCACGAACCGGAGCCGAGCACCGCAACTCGTTCGATCGCCATGGTGTTCAGGCCTTCCTCGGTCCGTAGAAGCCTTCGGGCGCCTGTTCCCGGCGCACCTCGGCCAGGTGTTCCTTGACGGCGCCCATCAGCAGGTCCGTGACCTCGCGCAGCAACGGCAGCGTCTCCTCCTTGCCGCGGTACGCGGAGAGGTCGACCGGTTCACCGACGAAATGCGTGATCGTCTTGCGCGGGAACGGCCGGAACTTCTTCTGGTAGTGGTTGTAGAGGTCGAGCGTGCCCCAGCGGGCGACGGGGATGACCGGGCCGTCGTGCTGCAGCGCCAGCCGGGCCACGCCGGTGCGCGAGTTCGCGGGCCAGCCGTCGGGGTCCCTGGTGATCGTGCCCTCCGGGTAGATCACCACGATCTGACCGGCTTCCAACGCCTCGTGCGCCGCGCGCAGGCTCTGCTGCGCGTCCGAGGTGCCCCGGTAGACCGGGATCTGCTTCGCGCCTTTCAGGATCGCGCCCATGATCGGCACGTTCCACAGGCTGTGCTTCCCGAGGAAGCGCGGCACCCGGTAGTTCTTGTGCACGAACATGGCGTCGTAGCACGGGTCGAGGTGCGAGATGTGGTTCATGACGAGCAGTGCGGCGCCTTCGCGCGGGATGCGCTCCCCGTGCACCATCCGGTGCCGGCCCAGCACGAACGACATCGGGTAGACGATCGCCGCGGCGACCCCGACCCAGAAGCCGCCCTTCTCCCTTTTGGCCACGAGGCCTCTCCTAACCTGCTAGATCTGCGCCCGAGAGCACACTAGCCCGTCGACCACAATCCTCATCGCTCGCTTTCGGCGCCCAGCAGGGCGCCTCGCGGCACCGACCCCCGCCCCCCATATGTCCGATATGAGGGGCGGGGGTCGGCACCACGATGCACCCGTCTGAACGGCGAAATCGAACGACGAGGGTTAGTGGTCGACGGGCAGGCCCGCGAATCGTGGACTATGGCGAGGTGCGGGATGAAGTTGACCTCGTGGTTCCGGTGAAGACGCTGGACCGGGCCAAGACCAGGCTGACCAGCGCGACCGGCGGAGATCCGGTGTCACACGCGGCGCTGGCGCTCGCGCTCGCCCTCGACACGGTGAGCGCGGCCGTGGCCACGCCAGGTGTCCGGCGCGTGGTCACCATCACATCGGATCCGGCGGTCGCAGCCGAAATGGCCGCACTCGGTGTCGAGTCACTGCCGGAGCCGCCACAGCCTGGCCTCAACCAGGCGTTGGAGCACGGCGCGCGCACGCTCCGGTCGTCCCGCATCGGCGCGCTCCAGGCCGACCTGCCGGCACTCAGGCCCGACGAACTCCAGGCCGCGCTCGAAGCGGCTCGCGGCCGCCGCGCGTTCGTCCCCGACCGCCAGGGCACCGGCACGACGCTGCTCCTCGCCGCGCCCGGCGGGGAACTCGACCCGCGGTTCGGCGTCGGGTCGGCCGGACTCCACCGGCTTTCCGGTGCGGTCGCGCTGATCGGGGCGTGGCCGTCGCTGCGCTGTGACGTGGACACGGAAGAAGACCTGCGGCTCGCGCTCGCGCTGGGTCTCGGCACGCGCACCGCGAACGCCTTGCCCGCCAGGACAACCTGAACACTCGCCACACGTCTTCCGGGTCACTGGGGTGATCACGATTTGGGAGACTGATGCGAGCGCTCATCGCGCTGGCGGGTGTCACGGCCGTCGCGGGCTGTGTGGCCGCCTATCCGATCGACCGGCCGTCCGACTACACGGCGGAGAGCAAGCTCAGCACCTGCCGGGTGGACCTGCCCCAGAGCTGGAAGGACCTCCTGTCGCGCGACAGGACGGAGGCGGGCCCGCACGAGAAGGTCATCGTCGTCGCGGCGAACGAGGACGCCGGCACGACACTCGTGAAGACCACGCGCAACAGGACGACCGAGCTCGTGTTGCACGACCACGGCAAGCGCCAGCAGGTGATGGCGGTGCAGGACGACGGGCAGCTCTTCGGCGTCGAGTTCGACGGCCGCTGGGTGACGTTCTCCACGACACCGAACCCGGCCGACCACACCACGACGACCTACGCGTGGGACTCGCGTAACGACGGCGCGCCCGCGCGGATCGGCGACGACGGTGCCGTGGTGCACAACGGCAAAGCCGCCTGGTCCGACAGTTCGGGCGTGCACATCT
Source organism: Lentzea albidocapillata (assembly GCF_000719115.1). Classification (GTDB taxonomy): domain Bacteria; phylum Actinomycetota; class Actinomycetes; order Mycobacteriales; family Pseudonocardiaceae; genus Lentzea; species Lentzea albidocapillata. The sequence continues at coordinate 301,528 of NZ_JOEA01000017.1, forward strand.
ACGACCTGGCGAAGAAGAAGGACAGGGTCGTCGGCCCCGGCAAGGAGCCGGCTTTCCTCGGTGACGCGGTCATCTGGCTGCAGGACGGGAAGTTCCGTGCCGAGGGAGCGTTGCCCGAGCAGCTGAAGAACGCGGAACCCGGTGACAGCGTGGCATCCGACGGCCGCACGGTGGTGTGGACGCGGGACGAGAAGCTGATCGGCTGGCGCGAGGGCTGGGCGCAACCGCGGGAGCTGGCCGGGATCAGGCCGGTGCCGAGAACGGAAGGCATCGTGTTCCCGCGGGTGAGCGGCGACTTCGTGTCGTGGCAGTCGGAGTCGTCGTACGTCACGGACATCCGCAGCGGCGCGACCCTGCACACGACCGAAGGCGGCTACTGGCTCGAAGTCCACGGCGGAGCGCTCACGCAACAAGGATGGCGCGTCGCGGCCGCCGCTCCGTTGGCGAAGCTCTCACCGCTCTCCCGCTGCTGACCGGGGATCCTCTTGAGTCCGTGACGAACAACACGAAAATGTTAGTTCGAGCAACTCAACGGGGAACCCCGGCACCTTTACATCCGTATCCCCCTGTGCCGACGACGCTTCCCCCGGTGTCGTCATCCCCGACGCGTTGCCCTGAGGTGTTTCCTGCATGAGTTCACTGACGCACGCCGACTACCTGGCGTTGCGCCGCTTTCCCGCTCTGGACGGCCTGCGTGCCATTGCCGCGGTTCTGGTCGTCTTCTTCCACTACGGCGGACCGGATCGGCTCCAGGGCTGGGCCGGGGTCCAGATGTTCTTCGTCCTCAGCGGATTCCTGATCACCACGCTGATGCTGCGCGAGGAGCAGCGGACCGGCCGGATCTCGCTCGGTGAGTTCTACCTGCGGCGGGGTTTCCGGATTCTCCCCGTCTACCTCGTGATCCTGCTCGTGACGGTCGTGGCGTCCGCGCTGGCGGGCACGTTCCTGAGCAACGGCATCGGCTCCGCGCTGCCGTACTTCCTTTCGTTCACCAACGAGTTCGCCGGCGCCAGCCCGTACGGGCAGTCGTGGTCGCTGGGCATCGAGCAGAAGTTCTACCTGGTCTGGCCGCTGGTGGCGATCGCGCTGGGCACCGTCGTGCTGCGCCGCCGCGCCGGTGCCGCCGCCCTCGGCATGCTGCTCGCACTCGTGGTCGTGAACTTCACCGCGTCGCACAGCAATCCCGGCTGGCCGTTGCACTACTTCTCGATCCTGACGGGCGTGCTGCTCGCGATCGCCTTGCACAGCCCGCGCGGATTCGCCGTGTTGCGCCCGCTCACGAGCCGCGTCGCGCAGGTCATCGTCGCGATCGGATTCGTCGCGGTGCACCTGAGCGTGAAGCCGATCGCCGGATTCCTCGACGGCATCAACGGAATCCCTGGTCACGTGCTGGTCATTCCGGTGTACGCGCTCGCGACGGCCGTGCTGCTGACCGCGATGATCGCGCCCGGACCGGCCACGACGTTCCTGTCCGTGAAGCCGATGCAGTTCGTCGGCGAGCGGTCGTACTCGCTCTACCTGGTGCAGACGATCGCCGCGACCGTCATCGCGTTCTTCTGGCCCGCTCTGTCCGGTCTCGGGCAGGCCGTCGTGGTCACGGCACTGGGTCTGGCGCTGGCGAGTGTTCTCTACGTGACCGTGGAGATCCCGATGATCAACCTCGGCCGGCGTGTGATCACCCGCCAGCGCGCGAAGGCCGCTGTCAGGGCCGGGGTGTCTCAGCAGGGTGCGCCGCAGGCTCCCGCACCGCAGTCCGCCGAGTCGTCGCGGTTGGCGACCATCGGGCAGGCCCAGCCGTAGAACGGGTTCGGGGCGAGCGGCACGGGTTCCCTGTCGCTCTCCCTGGCCAGTTCCCTGGCATGGTGTGCGGTCAGCGTCACGGGAGTGCCGCTCGCCTGCGCCTCGTAAGCGCCCTTCTCCAGTTGCAGGATCTCGACGCCGCGCGAGATGTCCGCCACGAACACGGTGCCGCGGTGCCAGTACGGCGCCCAGGACGTCGCGGTGTCCGGTCGCCAGTACCCGATCTGGATCGGCCTGGCCGGGTTGGAGATGTCCAGGAACCGGGTGCCCTGGTTGTACCAGGAGTAGGCCACGATCCTCTTCTGCACGTCGAAGTAGTGCGCGGAGCACGTGACGTTGCCGGGGATCGTGCCCTCCTGGTCGTCCGGGCTCCAGATGCCGACGGTCTTCATCTCCTTGGGCGTCTCGCCCCAGCCCTCACCGTTGTGCGTGCCCTGCAGCGAGGAGATGACGAACCGGCCCTCGGTCTTGCAGGTGGGCGAACCGAACGCCTCCTCGGTGTGCAGCAGCAGTGAGCCCGGCGGGTTCTCACGCGTGGGCAACGGGCCGTCGAGGAGCGTGCGGCCGATCGGGCGGAACGAGTTGTGCGTGAACGAGGTCGGCATGTCCGCCTTCGGCACGGCGCCGCCCGCGTACGGAACGGGATCCCACGCCTTCGCCTCGCGGTACTTGCCGGTCAACGGGTCGCGGTGCCGGCCCTGCGTGTAGTAGCCGCGGGTGCCGTCGTCGCCCGCCACCCACGCGATGCCCTGGGCGTCGACCTGGACATCGTGCGTGATCTTCCCTTCGCCGGCCTTGCCGCGGACGTCGACGGAGACCGGAAGTTCTTTCGGAGTCTTCGGATCGCGGATGTCCGTGACGAAGATCCGGCCGGTCCTGGCGTCCGACCGGTCGAGTCCTGCCGTCCAGAGGAACTGGCAGTCGTTGATGCAGGTGCTGGTGTGACCGGTGTTCTGCCGGTGAAAGCTGAGGATTTTGAGGTCGGCGGGGTCCACAGCGGACACGATGTAGTTGCCGGTCGGGCGGTCGCCGGGCAGCGCGCGGCCGAACGAGTTGACCTCACGCGCCAGGAACGCGAGCTTGCGCTTGGGGTCGACGTTGATGTCCTCGTTCTCCCAGAAGCGCTTCGTCGGGTCGTCGCCCGGTAGCGCCATCTCCTCCTTCGTGAGGTGGTCGAGGAGCTTGGGCTTGTCGAGGTCGGTGACGTCGAACGTCTTGAGCCCGGTCTCCATGCTCACGAACGCCACGTCGCGCTTGCCGTACTGGGCGAACGCGATCGAGATGGCCCGTTCGGTACCGGGAAGTGAGGCTTTCAGGCGGACGTTCTTGGCCGCCGCCTGCAGTCGTGGTTTGTCCACCTTCGGCGTCCTGGGTTCGGCGGAAGCCGCCGAAGCCAGGCCTGCCGTGGTGAAGGCCAACAGGGTCGCCGCGGTGATCTTGGCAATAACCTTCATGGATCGACCCTGGCAGCGCGCCGAACGAGACGTGTAGGTACGAACGTCTGGTGCTGTGCCCGCCAACCCTCGCCGTCCGCATTCGACGTCCAGACGGGTGCATCGCGCCCTGCTGGGCGCCGGGTGCGGCCGGTGAGGATTGCGGGCACAGCACTAGGGTTCTGGTCCGTGCAGGCGACCGTGTCTACGTTTAACAGTGACGGCTCTGCCGTCGTCCTGCGAGATGACGGCGTTCTCGTCGACGTGAGTGCCGAAGCCGTCACGGCGGGTGGCTGGCGGATGCTGCGTCCGGGGCAACGGGTGACCCTCGAACGTAGCCCCGACGGGACCGTCACCGCTCTTCGCATGCCTGTTCTGTGACGAGGAGTTCACCAGACGGACGTTCTGGTTAGGGGCGCTCACGGCGATAGTGCGCCACAATGCGTGACGTGAGCAAGGACGACAACGACGGTAAGGCGACACCCTCCCGACGCCGCACGGCCCGTGCGAAAGAGGAAGCGGCGACCCCGCGCAAGCAGCCTCGTGCGGCGACCCGGCGAGTTTCGACGACCCGGGCGAAGGTCGAACGCGGTCCCACCGCCGCCGCCCCGTTGCGCGGCGTGCCTTCCGCACCGCCCGCGGTGACGTCCAGCGCGGTACCGACCGATCTCCCGGACGACCGGTACTTCAACCGTGAACTGTCCTGGTTGGACTTCAACGCCCGCGTGCTCGCACTGGCCGAGGACTCCTCGCAGCCGTTGCTGGAGCGCGCGAAGTTCCTCGCGATCTTCGCCTCGAACCTGGACGAGTTCTACATGGTCCGGGTCGCGGGCCTGAAGCGGCGCGCGGAGACCGGTCTTTCGGTGCGCAGCGCGGACGGGCTCACGCCGCAAGAGCAGCTCGTGTCGATCTCCAAGCGCACCCAGGAACTCGTGGAGCAGCACGCCCGCACGTTCCTCGACCACATCCGGCCGGGCCTGGAAGAGCACCGGATCAGCATCGTGACGTGGGGCGACCTCACGGACTACGACCGGTTGAGGCTCTCCAACTACTTCAGCGCCCAGGTGTTCCCGGTCCTGACGCCGCTCGCGGTCGACCCGGCGCACCCGTTCCCCTACATCTCGGGGCTGTCGCTGAACCTCGCCGTGACCGTGCGGGATCCCGAGGGCGGCGGCGAGCGGTTCGCCCGCGTGAAGGTGCCGGACAACGTGCCGCGCCTCGTCCGGGTGGAAGGGGACCGGTCGTCCTCTTCCGCGACCTTCCTGCCGCTGGAGGAACTCATCGCCGCGCACCTGGGCGAGCTGTTCACCGGCATGGAGGTCATCGAGTGCCACGCGTTCCGGGTGACGCGCAACGCGGACCTCGAGGTCGAGGAGGACCGCGACGAGGACCTGTTGCAGGCGCTGGAACGCGAGCTCGCGCGGCGCCGGTTCGGTCCGCCGGTGCGCCTGGAGGTGGCCGACGACATGACCGAGCACATGCTCGAACTGTTGTTGCGGGAGATGGAGGTCGACCCGCACGACGTCGTGACCGTGCCCGGCCTGCTCGACCTGTCGTGCCTGTGGCTGCTCTACGGCATCGACCGCAAGACGTTGAAGGACCCGGCGTTCGTGCCGGCGACGCACCCGGCGTTCGGTGAGCGCGAGACGCCGAAGAGCGTTTTCGCGACGCTGCGCGAGGGTGACGTCCTCGTGCACCACCCGTACGACTCGTTCTCCACGTCCGTGCAGCGCTTCATCGAGCAGGCGGCGGCCGACCCGCACGTGCTCGCCATCAAGCAGACGCTGTACCGCACCTCCGGCGACTCGCCCATCGTGGACGCGCTGATCGACGCGGCCGAGGCGGGCAAGCAGGTCGTGGCGCTGGTGGAGCTGAAGGCTCGTTTCGACGAGCAGGCGAACATCAAGTGGGCGCGGGCGCTGGAAAAGGCGGGCGTGCACGTCGTCTACGGCCTGGTGGGCCTGAAGACGCACTGCAAGACGTCGCTCGTGGTGCGCCAGGAAGGCTCGACGATCCGCCGCTACTGCCACATCGGCACCGGCAACTACAACCCGAAGACCGCGCGGCTGTACGAGGACGTCGGCATCCTGACCGCCGAGCCGACGATCGGCGCGGACCTCACCGACCTCTTCAACGTGCTGACCGGCTACGCGCGCCAGGACGAGTACCGCTCGCTGCTCGTCGCGCCCTACGGCGTCCGCAAGGGCATCGTCGACCGGATCAACCTGGAGATCGAAGGCGCGCAGGCCGGTGAGCCCTCGGGTGTGCGCATCAAGGTGAACTCGCTCGTGGACGAGCAGGTCATCGACGCGCTGTACCGGGCGTCGCAGGCCGGCGTGCCCGTCGACGTGGTGGTGCGCGGCATCTGCGGCCTGAAGCCGGGCATCAAGGGACTGTCGGAGAACATCCGGGTGCGGTCGATCCTGGGCCGGTTCCTGGAGCACTCGCGGGTCTTCCACTTCGTCGCCTGCGACGAGTACTGGATCGGCAGCGCGGACATGATGCACCGCAACCTGGACCGCCGCGTCGAGGTGGCCCTGCGCGTCGCCGACCCGCGCCTGACCAAGCAGCTGGGCGACATGTTCGAGTCCGCGCTCGACCCGCACACGCGCTGCTGGGTTCTGTGCCCTGACGGAGAATGGGAGGCCTCGCCTTCGGACGGCTCGTCCGTGCGGGACCACCAGATGGAACTGCTGCACAGGCACGGAGCTCTTGGGTGATCAAAGCTGCTGGGGCGGTGCTCTGGCGCGAGGCCGACGGCGACGTCGAAGTCGCGGTGGTGCACCGCCAGCGTTATGACGACTGGTCCCTGCCGAAAGGCAAACTCGACCACGGAGAGACGATTCCGGCCTGCGCGGTGCGCGAGGTGGAAGAGGAGACGGGCTTCTCCTGTGTCCTCGGCCGGCATCTCCGGCAGGTGTCGTATTCGGTGAAAAGCGTGCCTAAAACGGTCGACTACTACGCCGCTCAGGCCGTTTCCGGTTCGTTCGTCCCCAACGAAGAGGTCGATCTGCTGCGGTGGCTGCCGATCGCCGAGGCGTCGGAACTGCTGACCTACGAACCGGACCGGGAGGTGCTGGCCGAGTTCTCCCGCCTGCCCGCGGACCTGCTGGTCGTTCTGCTGGTGCGGCACGCGAAGGCCGGGAAGCGGTCCGAGTGGAATGACGACGACGACCTCCGCCCGCTCTCAGGCGCGGGCTGGCGCCAGGCCGCGGCGCTGCGAGCCTTGTTGCCCCTGTGGTCACCGGTGCGCGTCCACACGGCGCCCAGAACGCGTTGCGTGGACACCGTACGAGGCGTGGCCGAGGACCTGGACGTGGAGATGGTCGAGGAGCCGCGCCTGGCGGAGGAGGGCTACTGGCCCGACCCGGACGCCGGTCTCGTGCGGCTGCTGGAGGTCGCCGCGCTGGAGGGCCGTGCCGTCCTCTCCTCGCAGGGCGGCGTGATCCCGTCCGTCGTACAGTCGCTGGCCGAAATGGGCGGGCTGCGGCTCGACGAGATCCCGTGCAAGAAGGGCAGCACGTGGGTGCTCACCTTCACCAGGCCGTTCGGCACGTGGTCCACTTCGGACTCGCCTTCGCACTGGCCAACCCTGGTGTCGGCGCACTACCTGGCCTCTGCGCTGGCACGACCCTAGGTTTCTGCCGCTGCTCCGCAGACGGCGGCGAGTTCGCCGGGAAGTCGGTCGCGAACTCGCGGATTCGATGCGAGGCCAGGAACTCCAGTTCCCCCAATACAAATAACGCTTTCACGCCTGTGAGCGCTCCTGGCACGAGCGAATCCCGCAAAACACGATAGCCCTGGTGTGCGCACACCAGGGCCATGCCGCAACAACACGAAGGCCCCGGTGTGCGCACACCAGGGCCTTCCGCGTTGTTGCTGAAGTGACGCAGCCTCCCTCAGGAGGCCCGTCTCACTTCTTCTTGGCAGCCGTCTTGCGAGCAGCCGGCTTCGCAGCCGCGGTCTTCGCGGCGGGCTTGGCAGCGGCGGTCGTCTTGGCAGCAGCCGGCTTGGCAGCGGCCGTGGCGCGCTTGGCCGGAGCCTTGGCAGCGGCCGTCTTGGTCGCGGCCTTGGTGGCGGTCGCCTTCGCAGGCGCCTTGGCAGCAGCGGGCTTCGCCGCGGCCGTGGTGGTGCGACGGGTCGCGGGCGCCTTGGTGGCGGCCGCGGCCGTGCGGGTGCGCGTCGTGGTCGTCGCGCGGGTCGTCGCGGCCTTGGTCGCCGGAGCCTTGGTAGCCGCGGGCTTCGCGGCAGCAGCGGCGGCGGGCTTGGCGGCGGCCTTGGCAGCAACGGCCTTCGGCAGCTTCTTCGCACCGCTGATGACGTCCTTGAACGTCGAGCCGGGGCGGAACGCGGGCACGTTGGTCTTCTTGACCTTCACGGTCTCGCCCGTACGCGGGTTGCGCGCGGTGCGAGCCGCACGGGCGCGCTTCTCGAAGACGCCGAAGCCCGTGATGTTGACCTTCTCGCCCTTGTTGACGCTACGGACGATCACGTCCACGAGGCCGTCAACAGCAGCACCGGCGGTCTTCTTGTCTCCAAGGCGCTCGGCGAGCGCCTCGATGAGCTGGGCCTTATTCACCGTCAGTCCCTCCCAGGACGCTCACGGCCCTAAGAGACGGGCCGACTAGAACGCAACGGTAGGCCCAAATCGCGAGAAATACCAATCGCCACGCCAGATTTTTCGTTGTGGCGTGGCTAATTGCGCCCCTTCGAGGGACAGGAGGCGCCGGATTCGCCCCTCTGAAGGGGAGAATCCGGCCCCCTCTCAGACCGCCGGAAGCGGATCCGTTGTGGGCAGCCAAGTCTGGCGATTGCCCTCGAATGCGCTGATCTCGGGCTCGTGGCGCAGCGTCAAAGCGATGTCGTCGAGGCCTTCGAGAAGGCGCCAGCGGGTGTAGTCGTCGATCTCGAACGGGGCTACCAAGTCCTTGGCGCGAACGGTCTTGTCGGTGAGGTCCACCGTGACCGGCGTGCCGGGTTCGGACTCCAGCACCTTCCACAGCAGCTCGACATCGGACTGGCTGCACTGCGCCGCCACGAGGCCCTGCTTGCCGGAGTTGCCCCGGAAGATGTCCGCGAACCGGGACGAGACGACGACGCGGAAGCCGTAGTCCATCAACGCCCAGACGGCGTGTTCCCGAGAGGACCCGGTGCCGAAGTCAGGGCCCGCAACGAGGACGCTGCCCGCCTTGAAGGGCTCCTGGTTGAGGATGAAGTGCTCGTCACCGCGCCAGGCGGCGAAGAGCCCGTCCTCGAACCCGGTGCGGGTCACGCGCTTGAGGTAGACGGCCGGGATGATCTGGTCGGTGTCCACGTTGGACCTGCGCAGCGGCACACCGACGCCCGTGTGGGTGGTGAAGGCATCCATGGTCAGTTCTCCAGGTCTGCGGGGGCCGACAGGGTGCCGCGCACGGCCGTGGCGGCGGCGACGAGCGGTGACACGAGGTGCGTCCGGCCGCCCTTGCCCTGCCTGCCCTCGAAGTTGCGGTTCGAGGTCGACGCGCTGCGCTCGCCGGGCGCGAGCTGATCCGGGTTCATGCCAAGGCACATCGAGCACCCGGCCTGCCGCCACTCGGCGCCCGCGTCGAGGAACACCTTGTCCAGGCCCTCGTCCTCCGCCTGCTTGCGCACCCGCATCGAACCGGGGACGACCAGCATCCGTACTCCTGAAGCGACGTGCTTCCCCTTGATGACGTCCGCCGCGGCGCGCAGGTCCTCGATGCGCCCGTTGGTGCAGGAGCCGAGGAACACCGTGTCCACGCGGATGTCGCGCAGTGGCGTGCCGGCCTCGAGGCCCATGTACGTCAGCGCCTTCTCGGCGGCCACGCGCTCGTTCTCGTCCGCGATCTTCTCGGGGTCGGGGATGTTCGCGCTCAGAGGCAGGCCCTGACCGGGGTTCGTGCCCCACGTGACGAAGGGGGTGAGCTCCGTCGCGTCGATGCTCACTTCCGCGTCGAAAGTCGCGTCGTCGTCGGTGCGCAGCGTCTTCCAGTATTCGACGGCCGCGTCCCAGTCCGCGCCGGACGGTGCGTGCGGACGACCCTTGATGTAGTCGAAAGTCGTGTCGTCCGGTGCGATCATGCCGGCGCGCGCGCCCGCCTCGATCGACATGTTGCAGACCGTCATGCGCGCTTCCATCGACAGCGCCTCGATGGCGTCGCCGCGATACTCGAGCACGTAGCCCTGCCCGCCACCGGTTCCGATCTTCGCGATGACGGCGAGGATGATGTCCTTCGCCGTGACGCCCTCGCCGAGCGCGCCGTTGACGTTGATGGCCATCGTCTTGAACGGACGCAGCGGCAACGTCTGCGTCGCCATCACGTGCTCGACCTCGGACGTGCCGATGCCGAACGCGAGCGCGCCGAACGCACCGTGGGTGCTCGTGTGACTGTCGCCGCACACCACCGTCATGCCGGGCTGCGTGAGGCCGAGCTGCGGGCCGACCACGTGGACGATGCCCTGCTCGAAGTCCCCCATCGGGTGCAGCCGCACCCCGAACTCCGCGCAGTTGCGACGGAGGGTCTCAACCTGCGTACGCGACACGAGATCCGCGATCGGCTTGTCGATGTCGACGGTCGGAACGTTGTGATCCTCGGTGGCGATCGTGAGATCGGCCCTGCGCAGCCCGCGGCCCGCAAGGCGGAGGCCGTCGAACGCCTGGGGGCTGGTGACTTCGTGCAGCAGGTGGAGGTCGATGTAAAGCAGGTCCGGCTCCGCGCCACTTCCGTGGCGCACAACGTGTGCCTCCCACACCTTCTCCGCGAGCGTGCGGCTCATCGCGACATCTCCCACATCATGGACGCGCCGACAGATCTGGACTTCTCACTGTCTGGGAAGTTAGTATCGGCTTGTGGGACAGCATAGCGGGATCGGCGTGCTGGACAAGGCAGTGGCCGTGTTGAACGCCGTAGCAAAAGATCCTTGTGGCCTGGCCGAGTTGTGCAACCGCACCGGCCTCCCGCGAGCGACCGCGCACCGCCTGGCCGTAGGCCTCGAGGTGCACCGGTTGCTGCGCCGAGGCTCCGACGGCCGCTGGCGCCCAGGCGCGGCTCTGGCCGAACTGGCAGGCGGCGCAACGGACCCGTTGCTGGACGCCGCTTCCTCCGTCCTGCCACGCCTGCGCGACATCACAGGCGAAAGCGTGCAGCTCTACCGCCGCGACGGCATGCAACGAGTCTGCGTCTCCTCAGCAGAACCCCCCTCGGGCCTGCGAGACACAGTCCCGATCGGAGCCAGGCTCCCGATGACCGCAGGCTCAGGCGCCAAGGTCCTGGCCGCATGGTCAGACCCAGGCACCCAACGAGCCGTCCTGGCCGACGCCGTCTACGGCGAACGCACCCTCCTGGAAGTTCGCCGCCGAGGCTGGGCCCAAAGCGTGGCAGAACGAGAACCAGGCGTGGCCTCAGTCTCAGCCCCAGTAAGAGACTCCGCAGGCGCCGTAGTGGCAGCAATCTCAGTCTCAGGCCCAATCGACCGCATGGGCCGCCGCCCAGGAGCCCGCTGGGCAGCAGACCTACTAGCAGCAGCCGAAGCCCTACAAAGCCGCCTCTAAAGCACCAACGAACACCCAGGCCGCCCTCCCCCAGGAGGGCGGCCTCTTCACTTCACCGCCCCGACACGCCGCCCATCCCACCCAACACGCGGCACCTAAGCCTCAACAGAGAATTGCGACTCAGGCCTCAGCACAAGACAAAGAGAAGTAGCCCAGTAACCAAATGACAAGCCCAAACAATGCACCCGCCCGCCCGCCCTCTCACCCGATGCGAAGCGAGGGCCCCATTCGCAAGCGAAGCGACGCGCACACCGCAAGGCACGGGCCACACCCACGCCGGGGGTCCGGGGGCGGAGCCCGCCGGCTGGGGTCTGGGGGCTGGGCCCCCAGAAGACAAAGCGAAAGAGGCCTGTCTGCGCACTCCGCAGACAAGCCTCTGACACCTCTGTAGCCCCGAAGGGATTCGAACCCTCGCTACCGCCTTGAGAGGGCGGCGTCCTAGGCCGCTAGACGACGGGGCCCTAGAACTTCTTGCTGGCTTGAACCTTATCAGATCATTCTGTCCGGTTCAAATCCGGCTATTCAGTTCTTTTTACTGCTGGGTCTTGCATTCTCAGCAGCTCCGAAAGCTTACCCGAGGGCAGTTCTTCCTTCGCAGCTGGGGTACCAGGACTCGAACCTAGACTAACTGAACCAGAATCAGTCGTGCTGCCAATTACACCATACCCCATTGGCCTTCACGAACGACTTCGTTGTCCCGCGGGAGTTCCGAGGTCCTCGTTGCTGCCGAGAGAAATACTAGACCACGCCCCCGGCAGAAGTGAAATCGGCCCCCACCTGAACGCATCCGCGCAGGTGGGGGCCGGTCTCGAAGGTGAACTCAGGCGCTGGCGGTGGAGAGCTCGCACACGAGGAGCTCCGGCAGTTCCGCGAGCGTCGTGATGGACGACAGGCCCGCGGGCAGTGTGCCGCCGGTCGGGCCGATGCGGTTGATCCAGACGCCGTGCATTCCGGCGTCCCGTGCGCCGATGGCGTCGGCGTGCAGGCGGTCTCCCACGTGGACGGTGTCGCCGGGCGGGACGCCCAGGGCCAGGCACGCGGTGTGGAAGATCACGCGGTCAGGCTTGGCGCAGCCGACCTCGCCGGCGATCAGGACGGCGTCGAAGTACTCGGCGAGGCCGAGCTGGGCGATCTTCACGCGCTGGTGGCGGCCCGACGCGTTGCTGATCGCGGCGATCGGGAGGCCTGTCGCGCGCAGCCAGTCGAGCATCGGGATCGCGTCCGGGAACAGGCACCAACCGGCGGAGAGGACCTCCTGGCGGCCGAGTTCGCGGCGGGTCGCTTCCTCCAGCGACAGCTCCTCGCCGAGTGCGGCGAAGAAGGCCTGTGTGCGGATGTTGCGCATCTGCACGTACTGGAGTTCGCCGGCGAGCTGGCGGGAGACGTGGTCGTCGGTGATCCTCTGCCACAACGACCAAGCGTCGGCGTTACCGACCATCGAGGCCAACGCGGCTCGCGAAGAAGCGCTGTAGTCGACAAGTGTGTCGTCGACGTCCAGGCACACAGCGCGGATCTCGCCGGTTCTCTTACGCGTGAAAGTCGGGGACGCAGTTGTCACTCCGGAAGGTTAGGTGCGAGGAGGCCTCGTCCGATTCGGCTAACGAGGTGATTCCTACAGGTCCTTGCACGATCAAGCGGACCTTGAGGGCCCGAACGAACCAGTCGGACTCCTCCGTGCGCCGAAAGCAATAGGCCGGTCGAGTGTTGTTCGGCGACGCAACGATCTCCGCCTGAGTGAGTGGCCCCGCGAGCGCGGCACTTTAGCCCGCAAAACGACATTTCGCACCAACCGCAACCTTTTCGAGGCCTGGCCCACCAGACCGTCCACACTGGACGGATCCGAACGAGAGCCACGCCACTCGGAACCGGCTTGACGCACATCGTGATCACGAGCATGCTGGATTTATTCAACACCGGTTGAAAAGAGAGGATCGACATGGAGAGGACAACCTGTCTCGTCGTCGGCGGCGGACCTGCCGGAATGGTGCTGGGACTGCTCCTGGCCCGCGGTGGCGTCGAGGTCACGGTGCTCGAGAAGCACGGCGACTTCCTGCGGGACTTCCGCGGCGACACGGTGCACGCGTCGACGCTCACGCTGCTGGACGAGTTGGGGCTCGGTCCCGCGTTCGCGCAGGTGCCGCACCAGGACGTCGACAAGATCGAGGCGCTGCTCGACGGCGGCGCCAAGGCCACGGTCGCCGACCTGTCCCGGCTGCCCGGACCGAACAAGCGCATCGCGATGGTGCCGCAGTGGGACTTCCTGGACTTGCTGGCGGACGCGGGCAGGCTCGAACCGGCGTTCACGCTGCGGATGAACACCGAGGTCACCGAGATCACCAAGAGCGGCAACAGGGTCACGGGCGTGAAGTACCGCGATCGCGTCGACGGGCACGAGGGCGAGTACGCCGCCGACCTCGTCGTCGCGGCGGACGGCCGGAGCTCGATCCTGCGCGCCGCCGTGGGACTCCCGGTCTACAGCTTCGGCGCGCCGATGGACGTGTGGTGGTTCCGCCTGCCGCGCAACGAAAGCGACGCCGTCAAGGGCGGCGCCGGCAGGTTCAGCGCCGGCAGTGCGCTCGTGCTCATTCCACGCGGCGAGTACTTCCAGTGCGCCTTCCTGATCCGCAAGGGAACGGACCAGGCGGTGCGCGCCGAGGGCATCGAGAAGTTCCGCGAACGCGTCGTCACGCTCATCCCGTGGCTCGCTGACCGGGTGGGCCACATCACCGACCTCGACGAGGTGAAGCTGCTGGACGTGAAGCTGGACCGGTTGCGGCAGTGGCACGTCGACGGACTGCTGTGCATCGGTGACGCGGCGCACGCGATGTCACCGGTCGGTGGCGTGGGCATCAACCTGGCCGTGCAGGACGCGGTGGCGGCGGCGACCCTGCTCGCCAGGCCGTTGCGGGAGGGCCGGGTCACGAGCGCGACGCTCGCGAAGGTGCGCGGGCGCAGGCTCTTCCCGACCGTGGTGATCCAGACCATGCAGCGGGTGATCCACCGGCTGTTCCTCGGCCGCAGGCTCAACAGCACCGAGACGGTCTCCAGCACGGGCATGCCGTTGCCGCTCAAGATCGCGCAGAAGCTGCCGTTCCTCCAGGCGGTTCCGGCCTACGTGATCGCGATCGGCCCTCGCCCCGAGCACGCGCCTGATTTCGCCAGGAGGGATCCGCAGACCATCGTCAGGTCGTGACGAACGCCTCGGAACTCTCGCCGAGCACCATCGCCACGGCATGGGCGCGGTCACGGGCACCCAGCTTGCGCAGGATCGCCTTCACGTGGGTCTTCACGGTGTCGTTGCTGATGAAGAGCCGCTGGGCGATGCGGGCGTTGTCCATGCCCTTCGCCATCTCGGCCAGCACGTCGAACTCCCGCGCCGACAGCCGGCCGAGCGACGCGGGAGGCGGCATCCGCGCGGGTAGGCGCACGAGCGACCCCACCCGCGCGTCGATCGTGGCGGGAGCACCCCGCACCGCGGCCGCGATCAGCGGTAACAGCTCGGCCACGGGCGAGGTCTTCAGCAGGTAGGCCACCGCGCCGGCGTCGAGCGCCGCGCGGGCCCAGCTCGGACTGTCCGCATTGGACAGCACGACGACACGGGCGCCCGGCCGGTACTGCGCCGTGTCCCGCACGGTGCGCAGCGGTCCGGCGCCCGGCACGTCGAAGTCCGTGACGACCAGGTCCACCAGAGTGCCGCGCAGGCTGCGCGCAGCCTCGGCCACGGTGTGGGCGATGCCCACAACGCGGAAGCAGTGCGTGCGATGCAGCGAAAGCCGCAGCCCTTCGGTGATGAGCTGCGATCCGTCGACCAGCAACACACGGGTGGACGCCAGGTCCGTCATGACACCGGGAAGTTACTCGCGGGTACCCGGATGCGTAACCTGCCGGACGCCGGATTGCTCCGTACGGCTACCTATTTGCGACCGGATTGGTGAGCGTGCCAAGGCCGTCCACAGTCACGGAGACCGTCTGTCCGGCCCTGATCGGCCCGACACCGGCCGGCGTGCCGGTCAGGATCAGGTCGCCCGGCAGCAGCGTCATGATGCCGGACACGTACTCCACGAGTGACGGAATGTCGTGCACCATCAACGAAGTACGGCCGTCTTGTTTGACTTCCCCGTCAACTTCGGTGACGACGCGGACGTCGGACGGGTCGAAGTCGGTCTCGATGAACGGACCCAACGGGCAGAACGTGTCAAAGCCCTTGGCACGCGTGAACTGCACGTCCTTCTTCTGCAGGTCGCGCGCCGTGACGTCGTTGGCGATCGTGTAACCCATGATCACACTGGCGGCCTTGGCCTTCGGCACGTCGCGGCACGGCTGGCCGATGATGACGGCCAACTCGCCCTCGAAGTCGACGCGCTCGGACACGGCCGGGAGCTTGATCTCGACGTTCGGGCCGACCACCGAGGTGTTGGGCTTGAAGAACAGCAACGGCTCCGCGGGGACCTCGTTGCCGAGTTCCTTCGCGTGGTCGGCGTAGTTCCGGCCCACACCAATGATCTTGGTGGGCAGGATGGGGGCGAGCAGCCTCACGTCCGCCAACGGCCACTTCCGGCCGGTGAACGTGGGCGTGCCGAAGGGGTGTTCGGCGATTTCCGCGGCCTCGTCGCCGTTCACAGCGACGAAGGCCACGCCTGCGGGATGAGCAATTCGGGCGATGCGCACCATCGCAGTTTACGGGGCGCCCAGACGCTAGCTAAGGCGACAACGGGGGCGCCGCGAAGACGCCCCGGCGGTCGCTTGGACACACCAAGCCTGTACTGCCTACTCGTTCAAAACACTGTTCAAAGCACCGCTACTCCTCATGGATTTGTGCACCAGCGCGTCACAGAGCGCCAGCCAACTCGCCTCCACGATGTTCCCGTGCACTCCGACGGTCGTCCACTCGCGTTCGCCGTCCGTCGACTCCACCAGGACGCGCGTCACCGCGTCCGTACCGGGGTGCTCGGTGAGGATGCGCACCTTGTAGTCGGCCAGCTCCACAGTGTCCAACCAGGACAGATGCGGCAACAACGCCTTGCGCAGAGCCGCGTCCAGGGCGTGCACGGGCCCGATGCCCTCGGCGGTCGCGATGACCCGCTCCCCCGCCACGTGCACCTTGACCGTGGCCTCGGACACGATCTCGCCGTCCGACCGGTGGTCGAGCACGACTCGATAGGACTCCAGCGTGAACGGAGGAGTGTCCAGTTCGGACAGCTCGGAGCGCAGCAGGAGCTCCATCGAGGCGTCGGCGGCCTCGAACGACCAGCCCTTCGCCTCCAGTTCCTTGACGCGCTTCAACGCGCTGCCGACCTCGGTCCCCCGGCCGGCCAGGTCGAGCCCGAACTCACGTCCCTTGAGTTCGATGCTCGCCCGACCGGCCATCTCGGTGACCAGCACCCGCATGTCGTTGCCGACGGTGTCCGGATCGATGTGGTTGTACAGCTCCGGATCCACCTTGATCGCGCTCGCGTGCAGACCCGCCTTGTGAGCGAATGCTGACGCCCCGACATAAGCCTGGTGGGTGTCGGGTGCGATGTTCGCGATCTCGGCCAACGCATGGGAGACACGGGTGAGCTCGGCCAGTGCTCCGATCGGGAGCACCTCCATGCCGAGCTTGGTCACGAGGTTTCCCACGACGGCGAACAGGTCCGCATTGCCTGCTCGCTCGCCATAACCATTGGCGGTGCACTGAACATGCGTCGCGCCCGCCTGAACGGCCGCAAGTGTGTTCGCCACCGCGCAGGACGTGTCGTCCTGGCAGTGGATTCCTACGCGGAAGCCCGTCTTCTCGACGACCTCCGCGACCGTCTCGGCGAGACCCAACGGCAGCTGCCCGCCGTTCGTGTCGCACAGCACGACGACGTCCGCTCCACCCTCCACAGCGGACTCCAGCACGCGCATACTCGTGTCCGGCGAGAACGCGTACCCGTCGAAGAAGTGCTCGGCGTCGAGGAAGACGCGCCTCCCGTGGTCCTTCAGGAACCGGACGGTGTCACGCACCATCTTCAGGTTCTCGTCGGAGTCCGTGCGCAACGCGCGCTCGATGTGCCTGAGGTCCGACTTGGCCACCAGCGTCACCACCGGCGCCTGCGAGTCGAGCAGCGCCTTGACCTGCGGGTCTTCCTCGACCTTGACCCCGGCCTTGCGCGTCGCCCCGAACGCGACCAGCTTGGCGTGCTTCAACTCCAGATCACCGGCCGCCGCACGAGCGAAGAACTCCGTGTCCTTGGGCATGGCGCCGGGCCAGCCGCCCTCGATGAACCCGACGCCGAGCCCGTCCAGCAGCCGCGCGACCGCGAGCTTGTCCGTGACGGAGTACGAAATGCCCTCACGTTGTGCGCCATCGCGCAACGTCGTGTCGTAGACGTGGAATGCGTCGGTCGGGCCGGCCATCGGGGTCATCTCCTCATCCGGGCAAACAAAAAGACCCCCCGCGGGATGCGAGAGGTCTGCGCGTCGGGTGCCAGGGGCGGCAACTACCCGACGCGCTCGTCAATAATGATGGCGACGTACTGAACCATGTCCGGGATGCTGCCACAGCTCAGCACGGTGTACCAAGCGACGGGAGGAAACCTCCCACTATCTGGTCACGTGTTCACCCCTGTGACACCGCCATCGCAAGGTGACGGCCCGCACGGCAGGTGCCCCCCTCCGCTGGAACGTGACCAGCCACCACACAACGACGCGCGCGGTGCCAACTGCGCCCGCCAACGCAAGGCGACCACGTACGAGGCCTGGTGTGGCGATGCGAAGCGAGCCGTCTGAACCTCACGGGCTGGGTAGCGGTGCACCGCGCTGCAACGCGACCAGCCACCCGCAACCCGATCCCCGAATCAGACCCCGGCCAGGAACTTCGCGAACGCCTCGATCGAAGCCGCGTTACGAGGCGACTCCACCAACGCCGCATAAGGCAACGAGAAGAACCGCTTCCCCTTGACCGCGGGCGAGTTGGACAACGGCGCGAACCCCTCCAGGAACGCCTGCTTCTGCGCGGGAGTGTTCGCCTCCCCGTCCGCGTAGTCCACGATCAGCACGACCTCGGGATCACGCTGCACCACGGTCTCCCAGTTGACCGTGGTCCAGCTGTCGTTCAGATCCCCGAAGATGTTGTCGCCGCCGGCCTTCGAGATCACGTCCTGCGGCGCCGCGTTCTTGCCGGACGTGAACGGCTGGTCCTGCCCGCTGTCGTAGAGGAACACCTTCGGCCGGGGCTTCCCCTCCATCAACCGCCCGGCACGGGCGATCTGCTCCTGGTAGGTCTTCACCAGTTCCTCGGCCTTGGCCTCGACCCGGAAGATCTTCCCGAGGTTGCGCAGGTCCGTGTACAACGCGTCCAGCGCGGGCATGATCCCCCGCTGCTTCCCGACACCGTTGCGGCAGGCCTCGGTCAGCTGGTAGGTCCCGATCCCGAGGGCCTTCAACGCGTCCGGGGTGAAGCCCGTGCTCTCGCTGAACCCGTAGTTCCAGCCGGCGAAGACGAGGTCCGCGTTCACGCCCTGCACGACCTCCTTGGAGACCTTGTCGGACAGGTGCTTCACGCTCTCGAAGTCGGCCTTCCAGGGTGAGGTGCGCACGTCGACGGTGTCGACGCCGGAGACGACGTAGCCCGCCATCCGGTCCTTCAGCCCCAGCGCGAACATCAGCTCGGTGATGCCGGTGTCGTTCGTGACCACTTTGGACGGGATCTTGTCGAACGTGACCTGCCGGCCGCAGTTCGTGACCGTCACGGGGTCGGACGCGGAGGTGTCCGGGGCCACCGTGGCGCCGCAGCCGGAGACCAGCAGCAGCACAGCGCAGACAACGGTTCTCAAGGGGTGACCTCCTGGTCGAACAGAAGCTGGGGAACTCCCGTTGTGGGGTGAGCGACCACGTGCGCGGTGACGTGGAAGACCTTGGCGATCAGTTCGGGGACCAGCACCTCGGCCGGTGTGCCGGAGGCGACGACGCGGCCCTCGTCGAGGACGTACAGGCGGTCGCAGTAGGACGCGGCGAGGTTCAGGTCGTGCAGGACGGTGAGCACGGTGATGCCCAACCCGCGGGCGAGCCCGAGGACGTCGAGCTGGTGACGGATGTCGAGGTGGTTCGTCGGCTCGTCCAGCACGAGCACGCGCGGCTCCTGGGCGATCGCGCGTGCGATGAGCACGCGCTGGCGTTCGCCGCCGGAGAGACTGAGGAAGCTGCGTGAGGCGAGGTGCGAAACATCCACTGTGGCCAGCGCGTCGGACACCACCCGCGCGTCACGGGCGGGATCGCGGTCGTGCGGCAGGCGGCCCATCTCCACGACCTCGGTGACCGTGAAGTCGAACTCGACCTGCGACTCCTGGGTCAAAGCGGCGAGGTGACGGGCTACGTCGTGTCGCTTGTGGACGTTCTCGCCGTCGAACAGGACGGTGCCCGCGTCCGGCTTCAACGCCCGGTACACGCAGCGCAACGTCGTGGACTTGCCGCTGCCGTTCGGGCCGACGATGCCGACGACCTCAGCGGAGGCGTGCAGTGTGATGTCGGAGACGATGTTCCGGACGGTGACGCCGGTGAGCTCGACCCGCATCAGCTGCCTCCGAAGACGTAGGACCTGCGGCGCATCAGGAAGATGAAGCACGGCACGCCGAGTGCGGCCGTGATGACGCCGAGCGGCAGTTCCTCCGGCGCCGCGAGCATCCGCGCGGCCACGTCGACCCAGACCAGGAACGAGGCTCCGGCCAGCGGTGCGAGGGCGAGCACCTTGCGGTGATCGGCGCCCACGACCATGCGCGTCAGGTGCGGCAGCATCAACCCGACGAACCCGACGGCCCCGCTGACCGCCACCAGCACGCCGGTCATGGCGGCGGTGACGATGAACAGGTGCGTGCGGAACCGGTTCACCGCCACGCCGAGCGTGGTCGCGGTCTCGTCGCCCATCGCCAGCGCGTTGAGCGGCCGCGCCTTGGTCGCCAGGTAGACGATGCCGGCCGCGGTCACCACGGCGGCGACGGGCAGCGACTGCCAGTTCGCCCCGCCGAGGCTGCCGAGCAACCAGAACATCGCTGCCCGCGCCGCCTCGCCGCGCGGTGCCTGGAACACCAGCAGCATCGCCACGGCGGAGAACCCGTATGCCAGCGCCGTTCCGGTCAGCACCAGCCGCAACGGTGTGAGCCCTCGGCTCGTGCGTGCGGTGATGTAGACCAGTGCGGTGGCGCCGAGGCCGGTCAGGAACGCACCCACAGACAGCGCGTAGACGCCGAGACCGGAGAGCACACCGAGCGTCGCCACGGCCGTCGCGCCCACGCTCGCGCCCGACGAGATGCCGAGCACGTACGGGTCGGCCAGGGCGTTGCGGACCATCGCCTGGATCGCCACGCCGACGGTGCTCAGGCCCGCGCCCACGACGGCGGCCAGCAGGACACGAGGAAGCCGGATGTCCCAGACGATGTGGTACTGCCCGGCGAGGCCGGCGGGGATCGTGCCGCCGGTGATCGCCTCCCAGAGCAGGTCGACGGTGACGCCGAACGGAACGGAGACGGGGCCGAGCGCGACGCCCGCGACGATGCTGACGACGAGCACGCCGACGAGCGCGCTGATCTTGGAGATCACTTGGTCCTTCCCGCAGTCCACGGCGGAATCGGAAAACAGAGGCCGGCCGTGTGCGGGTATTCGGGCTCGTCCTCACGAGGAGGCCTACCGTTGCGGGTCAGCGCCGGACTTCGACCGGACTTCCCCCACGCACGACTGATGCGACCCTACCTGCGGAAACAGAAAGTTCGAAAATTCTCCGGGTGTGATGTCGATCCAGTGCGGGGCCCGTTCGACCTCGGGATGTCAGAACCGGAACACCAGCAGGGAGACACACCGTGAAGTACATGCTGATCATGCGCGCCACCGACGAGGCCTTCGCGAACATGGGCGAGTTCGACTTCGACAAGATGCTGGAGACGGTCGGCGCGTTCAACGAGGAGCTGATCCGCGCCGGTGTCCTGCTGGCCGCCGAAGGTCTCGCCGAGCCGTCCGAAGGTGTCGTCGTCGACTACTCCACCGAACCCCCGGTCGTCACGGACGGCCCGTACGGCGAGACCAAGGAGCTGTTCAACGGCTTCTACCTGCTCAACGTCTCCTCGAAGGAGGAGGCGGTCGAGTGGGCCAAGCGCATGCCGATGACGGGCGCCGGGTTCAAAACCGAGATCCGCCGGGTGCCGTCCATCGACGAGTTTCCGCAGGACAACGAGTGGGTCCAGCGGGAGCGGGCGTGGCGTGAGGCCAATGGCCAGCTCTGACCCTGGAAGTCAGACGACCCGGCCCCGGCACCACATGAGGTGCCGGGGCCGGAGAAGCCTTGCGGAGAAACGTCAGCCCGTGCGCACGTTCGACGACACGAGAGCCGCCAGCCTGTCACCGATCGCGTAGGTCTGGCCAGGCGACTGGTGATCACGCGTAGCCAGATCGAACGCCACGGAGGCCTCGATCCGGCGGGCCGACTCGCGCTCGCCGAGGTGGTCGAGCAGCAGCGCGACCGACAGCACGGCGGCCGTCGGGTCGGCGATGCCCTGGCCCGCGATGTCCGGCGCCGAACCGTGGACCGGCTCGAACATCGACGGGTTGCGCCTCGTCGCGTCCATGTTTCCCGACGCGGCCAGGCCGATGCCACCGGTGACGGCGGCGGCGAGGTCGGTCAGGATGTCACCGAACAGGTTGTCCGTCACGATCACGTCGTAGCGGGCCGGGTTGGTGACCATGTGAATGGTCGCCGCGTCCACGTGCTGATAAGCCACGGTGACGTCCGGGTGCTGCAACGACACCTCCTCGACGACGCGCGACCACAACGAGCCGGCGTGCGTGAGGACGTTCGTCTTGTGCACCAGCGTCAGGTGGCGACGCGGGCGGTTCGACGCACGGGCGAACGCGTCACGGACGACGCGCTCCACGCCGAACGACGTGTTGATCGAAACCTCGGTGGCGATCTCGTGCGGCGTGTCCTTGCGGAGCAGGCCGCCGTTGCCCGCGTACGGGCCCTCGGTGCCCTCGCGCACCACCACCATGTCGATCTCCTGCGGGTCCGCGAGCGGGCTGCGGACACCGGGGTAGAGACGAGCCGGGCGGAGGTTCACGTGGTGGTCGAGTTCGAAGCGCAGCCTCAGCAGCAGGCCCCGCTCCAGAATTCCGCTCGGCACCGACGGGTCGCCCACCGCGCCGAGCAGGATCGCGTCGTGCTGGCGAAGCTCCCCCAGCACCGACTCGGGCAACAACTCTCCCGTGGCGTGCCAGCGCGCCGCGCCGAGGTCGTAGCGAGTGATCTCGGCCGCCGGAACGACCTCGTTGAGGACCTTCAGGGCCTCAGCGATGACCTCGGGCCCGATCCCGTCTCCTGGGATCACTGCGAGCCGCATCCACACACCTCCCAGGTGTCAGTCCCCAATTGGTGGGACTACTTTCCTTCGCGAAAGGCTACCGGCATCCCGGGCGCTCACCGCATGCCGGACACCCCTTCGGGGTGTTATCTCCCGTACTGCGGGACACCCACACGGCCCATACCCCGCTTTCGAGTGTCACTCGACCGCAGGAACGGGGTCGCGTCAAGGGGTGACGGCAGGCAGTTCCGGGCCGTGACATGCCGGGAGGCCCGGTTCCAAACGAAGAACCGGGCCTCCCGCAAAACATCCGATCTGGTGCTAGTGGCGCTAGTAGGCGCCGCGTCCGCCCGACCTCACCAGGACGACCGACGCGCGGTCACCGTTGGCGTTGTGGTGGTTGAGCACCAGCAGGCCGTCGGACTTGTCGGCCTTCAGCGAGGCCTCGTCCTTGTTGACGACGAGCGCGGTGCCCGGCTTCGCGAGGTACGAGAGCGCCGTGTCGCCGCCGCCCTGCGCCCACAGGCCCGGCTTGAGCGGGTCGTAGGACAGGTTGCGGTCGATCACGTCGATCAGCTTGTTCGCGTTGCCCGGCGCCGGGTAGTAACCGGCGGTGCCCACGACGTACGAGATGCGGGCCGTGTCCTTCGACGCGTCGATGCCCAGGGCGCTCAGCAGCACCGGCAGGACGACGACGTTGGTGTCCTGGACGTTCGCGTCGACGTCGCCGAACAGACCGTTCACGCCCTGGATGTCGACGGTCTGGCCCGTCTTCAGGTCCACGGTGGACGCGACCAGCAGGTCGGTGTCGGTCAGGCGGGTCGCGAACACCTCGAAGTCCGCGGTGCCGTCACCGTTGGTGTCGATGTCGACGAACGGAATGGTGTTCTTGCCCAGGTTGTACCAGTTGCCCCAGGTCGCGACACCGAACGCGAGCAGCGCCTCCTCGGGCTTGCCCTGCGCCTTGGCCAGCGGGGCCGTGGAGGCCGCGCCGACGTAGCGGAGGTCGCCGCCCTTGGCGGTCTCGTTGAGGACGCAGTTCTCGGTGACGTTGCGCTTGCAGTCACGCATCTTCGGCGACTGGGCCTGCAGCTCGAGGACGCTGATCAGCGAGCGGTAGGCCTGCGAGCCGGTGCCCTGGTCGATGCCCTTGCCGGACACGTTCAGCACGGCCTGCTTGTCGTTGCCGCGGAACTTGAGGCTGGACGCGGTCCTGATGTCCGCGACCGGCTTCGGCGCCGAGTAGACCGACAGGCGCAGCGGCACCGTGGCGCCGGAGGTCGGCGTGAAGGTCACGCGACCGGAGGCGTCCGCGAGGAACTGCCGCGGCACGTCGAGCTGGTTGGGCTCGACCGTCGAGTCGACCGTCTTGCGCAGCGCCTTCGGGTCGTCGATCTTCAGGGTGACCTTGACCTTCGCGACGCCGCGCGGGCTCAGCTTCACCTTGTCCTGCGAGAGCACGTAGCTCACGCCGGGGATCGTCGTGGCCGCGGTGTAGCCGACCGTGTACTCGACAGGCTTCGTGGACTTGTTGACGAGCTTGATGGTCTTGGACTTCGAGACCGGCTTGGCGACCTCGACGACGCCGAAGTTCGCGCTGACGTAACCGTTGTCCTCCTCGACGTAGGCGAGGACCTGGTTGTCGATCGCGGACTTGCCGTCCACGCGGCCGGTGCCGACCCGGTTGGGGGCGAAGGTCCTGCCGTTCTCCCGCACGTCCGCACCGGCGGTGTTCATGATCGAGGCTTTGACCTCCTCGAGCGTCCAGTCCGGGTGCGCCTGGCGGACCAGGGCGGCGATGCCGGCGACGTGCGGGGACGCCATCGACGTGCCGGAGATGACCATGCGGTCGTCGCCGGAACCGACGGCGGTCGACGAGATCGTGTCACCGGGGGCCGCGACGTCCGGCTTGATGGACTGGCCGCGAGTGCCACGGCTGGTGAACGCGCTCGGAGTGTCCGAAATGGACTGGTCGTACGTCGGCGTCGAGGTGCGCAGCTCACCCGCGAGGCGGACGACCAGCGTGCCGGCGTTCAGCGCCGGGCGCACCGCGTTGGTGGCCGAGCCGGTGAACTGGAACATCGGGATGGCCGCGTTGCCGGCGATGCCGGCCGCGAAGTTCTCCAAAGTGGACGAGAGCAGCACACCCAGGCCGCCCGCTGCCTGCACGTTGTTGGCACGGGCAACGGAACCACAGCGGCGCGTCGCGTCGTTGTCGTCCCACTCCAGCCAGACGAACTTGCCGGCGACCGCGTCCGTGAGGGGCTGGCAGCCGTCGAGGTTGCCGGCCTGCGTCAGCTTCACGACCGGCAGTTCCTTGTCGTAGCCCAGGTAGCCGGTGAAGTTCTGGCTGTACTGACCGGGCTTGAGGCCCTGGTCCTTCACCTCGGCGCCGTCACGCAGCACGTACGAGTCGCGCGTGGAGGCCACGGTCAGCGCCTCGGGCGTGTTGCCCGGCGAGCCGCCGATGTCGTAGAGGTCGCCGCCGTTGCCCGCGGAGAAGACCGGCATGACGCCGACCTTGTACAGCTTCTTCACGAAGAGGCTGTCGGGGTCGTCCGGGGCGCCGTAGTCCGAGCCGAGCGACAGGTTGACCACGTCGAGGTGGTCGGAGAAGTCGCCGTCGCCGTCGGGGTCGAGCGACCAGTCGAGCGCCTGCGAGGTGACGTTGGTCGAGCCCTCGCAACCGAAGACCTTCAGCGCGAAGATCTGGGCCTTCGGCGCGGTGCCGGGGCCGATCTTCATGTCGTTGAGCTTGGCGGCGTCGAGTTTGGTGTAGTCGCCCTTGAACGTGCTGCCGTCGGCGTTCTCACCGAAGCCGGCCGTCGTGCCCGCGACGTGCGAGCCGTGACCGTTGCAGTCGAGGGGGTTCGGGTCCGGCTTCGGCGTGTTGATCGCCGGGTCGGTGCTCTCCCCGTCGTAGTCCTCACCGACGAAGTCGTAGCCGCCGACGACCTTCGCGGTCGGGAAGTTCGGGTCCTTCGCGCGCGGGTCGACGGCCTTGAACGCCTCGACCGTGCCGGGGCCACCGAAGTTCGCGTGGGTGTAGTCCACGCCCGTGTCGATGATGCCGACGCGGATGTCGTCGCCGAGCTTGCCGTACTGCTGCCAGACGTTGAGCGTCCTGGTGAGCTGGACGGCGTTCGAGTTCTGGCGCTTCTTCGGCACGATGGGGTAGACCGCGAGGACGTCCGCGCGCTGCGCGAGTTCGCGGACCTTCTGCGCGTCGGCCTTCACGACGACGCCGGGGACGCCGTTGGAGGTGCGGTAGATCTCCTTGGTCTGCGTGTCAGCGCTCTTGAGCTGGCCGACGACCTGGTCCGCGGTGGCGGACACGTCGTTGCGGGCCTGCTTGGCGGCCTGCTTCGCGACTTCCTTGCCCTGGCTCTTCTTCTCGTCGAACGCGTCGACGGCCGGCTTGCGGTCGAGCGCGACGAACGCGGTGACCGCGCCGGTGGCGTTCAGCCTGGGAGAAACCTTGAGGTGCAACGCTTTCGCGTCCAACCCGTGCGCACTCTTCACCGGCTGCGCGAGCGGTTCGCCCTGCGCCTGTGCCGTGGCGGGTGCGATCAGCAAACTGGTGATGGCAGAGAACACCACCAGACTCGATCGTCTCTTCACAACGTTGCCCCAACCGAGGTGTGTGCCTTCGACCCGAAGAAACAGTGCCGTGCCCTCTACGGCACCGGGTCAACCTCGTGGGGACGCTAATCGCTGATCGTGTCTCTGCGACTGCCCCGAAAGTATGAATGTGGTCTACGGATAGTTGCCTGTTACGACTTCGTTGTGAACAGCGATAACCACGGGAAGGGGACTTTGCTGTCCCCTTCCCGGTTTGTCGTGACTATCCGAAGTCGACAGAGCGAACGGTGCGCGCGCCGACGGAGGCACCGATCGGGTCGAGCACCTGGGTGTCGACCGGGCGGTCCACGCGCAGCAGCATGACGGCGTCGTTGCCGGTCTGGCTGATCTGTGCGGCCTCGATGTTCACGCCGGCCTCGCCGAGCAGCGTGCCGACCGTGCCCATGACACCCGGACGATCCGGGTACTCCAGAAGCAGCACGGTGCCTTCGGCCCTCAGGTCGAAGTTGCGGCCGTTGATGTTCACCAGCTTCTCGACCTGCGCGATGCCGCTGACGGTGCCGGAGACGCTGAACGTGCTGCCGTCCGCGTGCACGGACTTCACCGTGACGAGGCTGCGGTGGTTCGGGCTCTCGGTCTCCTTGACGAGCTCGACGCTCACGCCCAGGTCGGCCGCGAGGCTCGGCGCGTTCACGAACGTCACCTGCGACTCGACGACCTTGGAGAACACCCCGCGCAGCGCGGCGAGCGGCAGGATCGCGACGTCCTCATTGGACAGTTCGCCGCGGACCTCGACGGTGACGCTGGTCGGGGCCTTGGGCGACAGTGCACTGAGGACGGTGCCCAGCTTCTGGACCAGCGGCAGGTACGGGCGGACCTCCTCGCCGACCGCACCGCCCTGGACGTTGACGGCGTCCGGCACGAACTCGCCGGCGAGCGCGAGGATGGTGCTCTTCGCGACGTCGGTGCCCGCGCGGTCCTGCGCCTCGGCCGTGGACGCGCCGAGGTGCGGCGTGACGACGATGCCCGGGACGTTGAACAGCGGGCTCTCGGTCGTGGGCTCGGTCGAGAAGACGTCGATGCCGGCGCCGCCGACCTGGCCTTCCTTCACGGCGTCGGCGAGGGCCTGCTCGTCGATGAGGCCACCGCGGGCCGCGTTGACGATGATGACGCCGCGCTTGGCCTTGGCCAGCTGCTCCGCGCCGATGAGACCCTTGGTCTCCGGCGTCTTCGGCAGGTGGATGGAGATCGCGTCGGCGCGCTCGAGCAGCTCTTCGAGGCTGACGAGCTCGATGCCGAGCTGGGCGGCGCGCGCGGCGGACACGTACGGGTCGTAGGCGATGAGCTCGACACCGAACGCGGCGATGCGCTGCGCGAACAGCTGGCCGATCTTGCCGAGGCCGACCACGCCGACCGTCTTGCCGTTGAGCTCGACGCCGTTGAACTTGGAGCGCTTCCACTCGTGGTTCTGCAGCGTCTCGTGCGCGGCCGGGATCTGGCGCGCGACGCTCAGCAGCAGCGCGACGGCGTGCTCGGCGGCACTGACGATGTTGGACGTCGGCGCGTTGACGACCATCACGCCGTTCTGCGTGGCGGCCGGAACCTCGACGTTGTCCAGGCCCACACCCGCGCGAGCCACGACCTTGAGCTTGCGCGTGGCCGCGAAGACCTCGGCGTTCACCTGGGTGGCGGAGCGGACGAGCAGGGCGTCCGCGTCGGCGACCGCGCTCAGGAGGGCTTCTCGGTCGGTGCCGTCTACGTGGCGCACTTCGACGCCGTCGCCGAGAGCGTCCAGAACGGACGGCGCGAGCTTCTCGGCGATGAGGACAACAGGTCGGCTCGTGTTGCTCACGGACATCGCTCCCAGGAAGGGTCGGATCGTGGGGCGCGGGCGTGGTCGGGGGCGGCTGGCCCGCGCCGACCGGAGCACCGCAATGTGTCCGGACTGTTAACGAGCATAGACACCGGCCTTGCGCGCGCATTCCGCCGGGTGGCTCAGGTCACCGTTCGCGTCTTGCAGTATGGGACGGGTGGGGCTGGACGTGCCGTTCACTCGCCAGTGTGACGCCCAGGGCTTGGGACAGGGCCTAACCGGTGGCGACGGCTCGAACGCCGCGAAGGACGACGTCGATGACCACCTCTGCCTCGGCACGAGCAGCCTGCGGATCGGCGGCTTTGGCGATGTACAGGGCTGAGCCGTAGAGGCCTCCCAGCGCGACGTGTGCCAACGGGTCGACCGAGACACCCGGCAGGGCGCCGCTGGCCACCAGCGGGGTCAGCACGACACGCAACATCGGAAGCTCGATGCCCTCCATGCCGCCCTCCCACGAGTTGGCGGCCATCACCGCCACGCTGTCGATGATCACGATCCGCCGGAAGGCCGGCTGCAGGCAGGCGTCGAGGAACGCGGACAGACCCGCCCGCACGGCGTCCCACGGATCGTCTTCCGCTGCCGCCGCGGACAGCACGGCCTCGGCGGTCTCGTCCAGCACGACCTCGAAGACCGCCTTGAACAGCGCGTCCTTTCCACCGAAGTGGTGATAGAGCGCGCCCTTCGCAAGGCCGGCCCTCTGCACGATCTCGTCGATCGCGGTCGCCGCGAAGCCCTGCTCGACGAACAACTCCCGCGCGATCGTGACCAGCAGCTCGCGCGTGGCCTCCGCCTGCCGTTCCCGTAGCCGCTTGACAGTCACCGGACCATCTTAAAGACTGACCGTCAGTCGGTGACCGACCGTCGGTCGGTGAAGGGGGTAAACGGTGAGGACTCATCCACCCGGACAGAAGACGCTGCCGCCCGGACAACGGCGCGTCGACGGATTCCCGCGTTTCGGAACGCATCTGCACCAGCCGGCGCCTCCCGTGCCCGACGACCCCGTGATCGCCATCAGCGGCGCGATGCTCGGCCCCTCCGAGGTGCGGCTGGCGGACCTGTCGGCACTGCCCCGCAGCGAGATCGTGGCCGACTTCCACTGCGTCGCCGGGTGGACCGCGACCGGCCTGCGCTGGGAAGGCGTGCGGTTCGCCGACTTCTATCGCCGGTTCGTCGAACCCGCGCTGGAGCCAGGAATCACCGTCACCCACCTGGTGTTCGAGGGCCTGGACGGAGCCGCCTCCGTGGTCGAGTTGCAGGACGCACTCGCCGACGACGTGCTGCTGGCTCACCGGCTGAACGGTCATCCTCTCGACAGCGACCACGGCGCTCCGATACGGCTGGTCAGCCCGGCGCAGTACGGCTACATGAGCATCAAGCACCTCTGCGCCGTCGAGGTGTGTTCGGCGCTGCCGACGCACCGGCTCGACAGGAGCATTTTCGCCCGGCTGCTCGAGGGGCACCCACGGGCACGCGTAGAGCACGAGGAACGCCACGGCCGTATAGCCGGGCGGCTGGTGCGGCCGTTCTACCGCGCCCTCATCCGCCCGATCCGCTTTCTCAGCTCGAAAGGAGCGCAAGGCACATGAGAGTTCCCAACGACGTGCTCAAGAGCCAGCGATGGATCATCGCCGACGTCGTCCACGACTTCGAGGTCGAGGACGTCTGGGCTCTTCCCATCGATGGCGGGCCCGACGACTTCGACAACGTCATCGGCCTCATGGCGGCCATGGACTTTCCCGGTTCAGCGCCCCTGCCGGTACGCGTGCTGTGGGGAATCCGCGATCTGCTCGGCCGCCTGTTCGGACTCGGGCGCGTCTCGACGTCGGCGGATGACGCCGGCACCTGGCCACCCGTCCCCGGCACCGGCGAGCCGTCACTGTCCGTCCGCGTACCAGCGGAACTCCGTGGCACGTCGACGGATTCCCGCCTCACGGACAAGCCGTTCCGACCGCTGTACCGCACCGGCACCGAGTTCGCCGAGGAGATCTCGAACCGGACGATGTACGGCGTGATGCACCTGGCCTGGGTGGACCAGGGCGGCGGCCGGTACCGGGGACAGATGACCGTCTACGTCAAGCCGCGCGGTGCCGTCGGCAGGGCGTACATGGCTCTCATCAAGCCGTTTCGCTATGCGATCGTCTATCCGGCGCTCATGCGGTACATCGAACGATCCTGGGCCCGGCGCGCATAGGCCCCTGCCTACCAGGGCTCGTCGAACTCCCCGTCCTTCGCACCCAGCACGAAAGCGTCCCACTCGGCCATCGTGAAGGTCAGGACGGGATCGAGCTGCTTGGAGTTGCGCATGGCGACGTACGTGGCGCCGTCGGTGTGCTCGATGAAGGCGATCTCGACGTGGCCGTCTTCCGGCTCCGGCTCCGGCGGCCGCTTCCACTGCGCGTCGCGGAGGTCCAGCTTGCCGCGCACGTGGGCCTTGTCGTCGTAGATCGGCGCACTTTCGGTCATGCGGAAAACGCTAGCGGAAAGGCCCGCGGAGCGTCACACGCGCTCCACGGGCCTCCCTTGACGAAAGACTCAGGCGGTCTCGGTGATCGGCCGGTCCACCCACGACATCATGTCGCGGAGCTTCTTGCCGGTGACCTCGATCGGGTGGTTCTCACCCTCCTGCTGGAGCTTCTTGTAGTTGGCGCGGCCGTTGTCGTCCTCGGCCACCCACTCGTTCGCGAAGGTGCCGTCCTGGATCTCGCCCAGGATCTTCTTCATCTCTTCCTTCACGGAGGCGGTGACGACGCGCGGGCCGCGGGTCAGGTCACCGAACTCGGCGGTGTCGGAGATCGAGTAGCGCATGCGGGCGATGCCGCCCTCGTACATGAGGTCGACGATCAGCTTGAGCTCGTGCAGGCACTCGAAGTACGCGACCTCGGGGGCGTAGCCCGCCTCGGTGAGAACCTCGAAACCGGCCTGCACCAGAGCGGAAGCGCCACCGCAGAGGACGGCCTGCTCGCCGAAGAGGTCGGTCTCGGTCTCTTCCTTGAACGTCGTCTTGATGACGCCGGCGCGCGTGCCGCCGATGCCCTTCGCGTAGGACAGGGCGAGGGCCTGGGCGTTGCCCGAGGCGTCCTGCTCGACCGCGATGAGCGCCGGGACGCCCTTGCCGTCGACGAACTGGCGGCGCACGAGGTGGCCGGGGCCCTTCGGCGCGACCATGGCGACGTCCACACCGGACGGGACCGTGATGAGGCCGTAGCGGATGTTGAAGCCGTGGCCGAAGAAGATCGCGTCGCCCTCGTTGAGGTTCGCGGCGATCTCGTCGGCGTAGATGTGGCGCTGCGCGGTGTCCGGCGCCAGGATCATGATCACGTCGGCCCACGCGGAGACCTCAGCCGGCGTGCCGACCTCCAGGCCCTCTTCCTCGGCCTTGGCGCGGGACTTGGAGCCCTCCTGCAGGCCGATGCGGACCTCGACGCCCGAGTCGCGCAGGGACAGCGCGTGGGCGTGGCCCTGGCTGCCGTAGCCGATCACGGCCACCTTGCGGCCCTGGATGATGCTCAGGTCGGCATCGTCGTCGTAGAAGATCTCGACGCTCACAGTATTTCCTTCTTTCTGGATTTCTAACGAACCGCGGTGGCGGTGATGGAACGAGCGCCACGGCCGATGGCGACCATGCCGGACTGGACGATCTCGCGAAGCCCGTAGGGCTCCAGCATGCGCAGCAGGGCGTCGAGCTTCTCCGACGTGCCCGTTGCCTCGATCGTGACGGCCTCGGGCGAGACGTCGACGACCTTCGCGCGGAAGAGCTGGACGGTTTCGAGGACCTGCGACCGCACCGTCGCGTCCGCACGAACCTTAATCAACACCAGTTGCCGCTGAACGGAAGCACTCGGCTCCAGCTCGACGATCTTGATGACGTTGATGAGTTTGTTGAGCTGCTTGGTCACCTGCTCCAGCGGCAGCTCGTCGACCGACACCACGATGGTCATGCGCGAGATGTCGGGGTACTCGGTGCGGCCGACCGCGAGCGACTCGATGTTGAAGCCGCGGCGGGAGAACAGACCGGCGACGCGTGCGAGCACACCGGGCTTGTCCTCGACCAAAACGCTCAGTGTGTGCCTGGTCATCACAGGTCCTCATCCTTGCGATCCTCGGCTGCCGTCTGCGGGCAGGCGCTGGCCATCACAGGTCCTCGTCGAACAGGGGGCGGATGCCGCGGGCGGCCATGATCTCGGAGTTGCCGGTGCCCGCCGCGACCATGGGCCACACCTGGGCGTCCTTGCCGACGACGAAGTCGACGACGACCGGGCGGTCGTTGATCTCCAGCGCCTTCCCGATCACCTCGTCCACCTCCTCGCGCGTCTCGGCCCGCAGGCCCGCGCATCCGAGGGCTTCCGCCAGGAGCTTGAAGTCTGGGATGCGGTGCTTGTGCGTCCCCAGATCCGTGTTGGAGTACCGCTCGCCGTAGAACAGCGTCTGCCACTGGCGGACCATGCCCAGGTTGCCGTTGTTGATCACGGCGATCTTCACCGGCAGGCCCTCGATGGCGCAGGTGGCGAGCTCCTGGTTGGTCATCTGGAAGCAGCCGTCGCCGTCGATGGCCCACACCGTGCGGTCCGGCTGACCTGCCTTGATGCCCATCGCGGCGGGAACGGCGAAGCCCATCGTGCCGAGCCCGCCGGAGTTGATCCACGTGCGCGGGTGCTCGTACTTCACGAACTGCGCCGCCCACATCTGGTGCTGGCCGACGCCGGCGGTGTAGATCGTGTCCGCCGGGGACAGCTGACCGATGCGCTCGATGGCGTACTGCGGCGACAACGTGCCGTCGTCCGGCCAGTCGTAGCCGAGCGGGAACGTCTCACGGATCGAGTTCAGCGTCGCCCACCACGGCGCGAGGTCGACCTTCGTCGCTGTCTCGCGCTCGGTGCGCAGCGCGTCGATCAGCTCGGTGATGATCTCCTTGCAGTCACCGACGATCGGCACGTCGGCGCGGCGGTTCTTGGAGATCTCGGCCGGGTCGATGTCCGCGTGGATGATCTGCGCGTCCGGCGCGAACGAGTTCAGCTGGCCGGTGACGCGGTCGTCGAAGCGGGCGCCCAGTGCGATCAGCAGGTCCGACTTCTGCATCGCCGCGACGGCCCCGACGGTGCCGTGCATGCCGGGCATGCCCATGTGCTGCTCGTGCGAGTCCGGGAACGCGCCACGCGCCATCAGCGTCGTGACGACCGGAATGCCGCTCTCCTCGGCGAGGCGCAGCAACTCGGCGTGCGCGTCGGCCTTGATGACGCCGCCGCCGACGTAGAGAACGGGCTTGCGGGCGGCCACGATCAGCTTGGCCGCTTCGCGCACCTGCTTGCCGTGCGGCCGGGTCGTCGGCCGGTAACCGGGCAGGCGCATCTCGGGTGGCCACGAGAAGCTGGTCTGCTCCTGCAGCACGTCCTTCGGGATGTCGACGAGGACCGGGCCGGGTCGGCCGGTCGACGCGATGTGGAACGCCTCCGCGATCGCCCGCGGGATGTCCGCCGGGTCGGTCACGAGCACGTTGTGCTTGGTGATCGGCATCGTGATGCCGCAGATGTCCGCCTCCTGGAAGGCGTCCGTGCCGATCAGCGGCCGCGACTGCTGGCCGGTGATCGCGACGATGGGCACGGAGTCCATGTTCGCGTCCGCGATCGGGGTGACGAGGTTGGTCGCACCCGGACCCGAGGTCGCCATGCAGACCCCGACCTTGCCGGTGGCCTGCGCGTAACCGGTCGCCGCGTGTCCCGCGCCCTGCTCGTGGCGGACGAGGATGTGCCGGACCTTCGTGGAGTCCAGCAGCGGGTCGTACGCGGGAAGGATCGTCCCGCCCGGAATGCCGAACACCACTTCACACCCGACCGCCTCAAGCGAGCGGACGAGGGACTGCGCCCCGGTCACTCGAATCGGCGCGCCAGTGGGCGGAGCCGGTTTGGGCCGCGGACCTGGACGTGGCGACGGCTCGGAAGCCGGTCGCGATGGTGCGCTGGTCATTGGTTTGCCTCGTGGGTATCGGGGTCCGGACACGAAAAAACCCTCGACAACCCGAAGTTGGGTCGTGCGAGGGTCGCGCGTCGACGCAGGCTGTTCGGCTCAGGCGTCGACGCGCCTGAGAAGTACGAGAACGAGCGTGCGCTGCATGAAGCGGACGTTATCGCCTCGCGCAAGAGTGCGTCAACTCTGCGGGATGGAATTCCCGGATCGTGGACGTGGAACAATCCTTCGAGTGAAGAAGCTGGTCTTTCGCATCCCGGCAACGGCGCTGCTCGCAGCGGGTCTGATCGCCATCTGCGTCACCCCTGTGGCGTGGCTCGCTCCGGGGATGCAAGCGCTCTACGTCCTCCCGCTCGGCTACGCGTACTGGGTGCTGCGCAACCGCACGACGGTCACCGAGGAACAGATCGTGGCGCGCGGCGCGTTCGGCACGACGACGCTCAAGTGGTCCGAGGTGAAGTCGATCCGGCTGGTCCAGAAGGGCTGGCTGCGGGCGGTCAAGGAGGACGCGTCCGAGGTGACGCTGCCCGCCGTGCGGTTCATGCACCTGCCGGCGTTGTCGTTGGTCAGTGGCGGACGTGTGCCCGACCCGACCGTCCAGGAAGAGGAAGCCGTCGCGGAGGAGCCCGCTGAAGACGCCGCGGAAGAGGTCGTAGAGTCGGAGAAGTGATCAAACGAGTTCCGCTGCTGAGCCTGCTGCTGTCCATCGCAGGCCTGCTGACCTCGGCTTACCTGACGTACACGCACTTCGACGCGAACGCGCTGCTGTGCTCGGCCGACTCGGTCATCGACTGTGAGACCGTGACCACGAGCGAGCAGTCGGAGCTCCTGGGCATCCCCGTCGCGTTCCTCGGACTGGCCTTCTTCGCCTTTCTCACAGTGATCTGCCTCCCGTTCGCGTGGCGGATCGACGCCCTGAAGTGGGTGCGTCTCGCGGCGGTCGGCGTCGGCGTGCTGATGGTCGTCTACCTGGTGGCCGCCGAGTTCCTCATCATCGGCAAGATCTGCCTGTGGTGCACCGTCGTGCACGTGATCACGCTCGCACTGGCCTGTCTGCTGGTCGCCGCGAGTCTGCGCCCAAGTAACCTTTGAGGCACCGCTCCCAGACTGATGGACGCCTCACCCCCGCGTCCCGCGCGCTTCTTTCTTGAACTGAATCTGGAGGAGCAGTGCCTCAGCTCCGCTCTCGCACCACCACTCACGGCCGCAACGCAGCGGGTGCCCGCGCCCTCTGGCGCGCGACCGGCATGACCGACAGCGACTTCGGCAAACCGATCATCGCGATCGCCAACTCCTACACGCAGTTCGTGCCGGGCCATGTGCACCTGCGCGATCTCGGGGACATCGTGGCCGAGGCGGTGCGCGAGGCGGGCGGTGTCGCACGCGAGTTCCACACCATCGCCGTCGACGACGGCATCGCCATGGGCCACAGCGGGATGCTCTACTCGCTGCCCAGCCGCGAGATCATCGCCGACTCCGTCGAGTACATGGTCAACGCGCACCAGGCCGACGCGATCGTGTGCATCTCGAACTGCGACAAGATCACCCCCGGCATGCTGAACGCGGCGATGCGGCTCAACATCCCCGTCGTGTTCGTGTCCGGCGGGCCGATGGAGGCCGGCAAGGCCGTCGTCGTCGAGGGTGTCGCCGTCGCGCCGACCGACCTGATCACCGCCATCTCCGCCTCGGCCTCCCCCGCCGTGAGCGAGGACGGGCTGTCCGAGGTCGAGCGCTCCGCGTGCCCGACGTGCGGTTCCTGCTCCGGCATGTTCACCGCGAACTCCATGAACTGCCTCACCGAGGCCCTCGGCCTGTCGCTGCCGGGCAACGGTTCGACGCTGGCCACCCACGCCGCGCGCCGCGAGCTGTTCTCCGAGGCCGGTCGCGTGGTCGTGGAACTGTGCAAGCGCTGGTACGGCGAGGACGACGAGTCGGCGCTGCCGCGGTCGATCGCGAACCGCAAGGCGTTCGAGAACGCGATGGCGCTCGACATGGCCATGGGCGGCTCGACGAACACCGTGCTGCACATCCTCGCCGCCGCGCAGGAGGGCGAGATCGACTTCACGCTGCAGGACATCGACGATCTGTCCCGCCGCGTGCCCTGCCTGTCCAAGGTGTCGCCGAACTCCGACTACCACATGGAGGACGTGCACCGGGCCGGCGGAATCCCCGCGCTGCTGGGCGAGCTCTACCGCGGCGGCCTGCTGCACGACGACGTCACGTCGGTGCACACGCCGACGATGGCGGAGTGGCTCGGCAAGTGGGACATCCGCGCTTCGGAGCCGTCGCCCGAGGCCATTGAGCTGTTCCACGCCGCTCCCGGTGGTGTGCGCACGACCGAGGCGTTCTCGACGTCGAACCGCTGGTCCTCTTTGGACACCGACGCGGCCGGCGGCTGCATCCGCGACATCGAGCACGCCTACACCAAGGACGGCGGCCTGGCCGTGCTGCGCGGCAACCTGGCCGAACGCGGCGCGATCATCAAGGCCGCGGGCATCGACGAGGAGCTGTGGCACTTCGAGGGCCCGGCGCGCGTCGTCGAGTCCCAGGAGCAGGCCGTCTCGGCGATCCTGAACAAGGAGATCCAGGCGGGCGAGGTGCTGGTCGTGCGTTACGAGGGCCCGTCCGGCGGCCCCGGCATGCAGGAGATGCTGCACCCGACGGCGTTCCTCAAGGGCTCCGGCCTGGGCAAGAAGTGCGCGCTGATCACGGACGGCCGGTTCTCCGGCGGTTCGTCGGGCCTGTCGATCGGCCACATCTCGCCGGAGGCGGCGGGCGGCGGCACGATCGGTCTCGTCGAGAACGGCGACCGGATCCTGATCGACGTCCACGAGCGGCGCCTCGAGCTGCTGGTCGACGCCGACGTGCTGGCCGAGCGCCGCGCGAAGATGGAGGCGTCGGAACGGCCGTGGCAGCCGGTGGACCGGGTTCGTCCGGTCACGGCCGCCCTGCGGGCGTACGCGCGGATGGCGACGGACGCGTCGACCGGTGCCGTGCGCAACCCGGACCTCTAAAGAGAGATCGCCAGCGTCAGGCAAACAGCGAAAACGAGCCAGCCCGTCAGCGGTCCGCTGACGGGCTGGTCCGTTCTCTTGACCATGACACCGCTGACGATGAGGCCTGCGAGCAAGCCGAGCGGCGGTAGCAGGGATTTCGCGGTGAGGCCGAACGGGAACGCCAGCAGGTAGACGACCGGTATCCCGATCACGAGCAGGGCGAGCTGGAGCAACGCTCCCGTCAGGTTCTTCCGCACAGGGTTGTTCTTACCGGAAAACGAAGAACGTCACCGCCGCACCACCGGCTGCGATGACCAGCGCGATGAACCCGGCAGCCAGCGGGTGACGGAACCAGCTGCGGTTGTAGTCCAGCGCGGCGCGGCCGGGTCCGGCGAAGAGCGCCGCGAACGCCATGCCCGCGAGCGCCAGCTCCAGCTCGACGCCGTTCGGGCCGAAGAAGCCGCCCTTGTACTGCAGCGCGATGACGTTGGCCATCACGGCGAGCAGTCCCGCCGCGGCGAGAGGTGTGAAGAGGCCGAGCACGAGCAGCGCGCCGCCGGCCAGTTCGGTGATGCCGGTGACCCAGGCGAGGACGACCGACTCACGGTAGCCCATCTTCTCCAGCGACTGCGCGAAGCCGTTGATGCCGGGGCCGCCGAACAGGCCGAAGACCTTCTGCAGTCCGTGCAGCACGAAGATGCCGCCCAGCACCGCGCGCAGCCCGAGCAGACCGATGTCGGGACCGGCGGTCCAGCCGAACTTCTTGCGGTCGTCCTCGAAGGGGTCGTCGCGGGTGTCGTCCACAGTGGACTTGTCCAGCGGCGTGTAGCCGGTGTTGTCGAACGCCTTCGCCGTCGAGTCGTACGACTGGGTCACGTCTTCGCCGACTCTGGTGGTGCTGTCGTCGAAGTGGTGCGCTCCACCTCCGCTGCTCGAGTAGAACGAGTCGTCGGAGAAAGCACTCGATGTGGTCGAGCCTTTGTCGTGAGTAGCCACGCCCGCACGCTAGGGGGCCTCGTGCGGACGCGCGAGAGCCGAACGGCAGCTCGGCTTCACCCGTATGGACTAGTAGGTGCCGTGCACGAGGTTGCGTGGCTGCTCCCCCGCGGCGAACCGGGCGATCTCCGCGGCGGCGATCGCGTAGGCGCGATGTGCGTGTCCCGTGCAGGACCCGGCCACGTGCGGGGTGAGGAACAGGCCCGGCGCGGTCCACAGTGGATGATCGGCCGGCAGCGGTTCGGGATCGGTCACGTCGAGAGCCGCGCGCAGTCGCCCGGAATTCAGTTCGGCGAGCAATGCGTCCGTGTCCACGACGGGGCCGCGGGCGCCGTTGACCAGGATCGCGTTGTCCTTCATCGCGGCCAGGAACTTGGCGTCGACGAGGTGCCGGGTCTCCTCCGTCATCGGTGTGAAGATGACCACCGCGTCGAACTCCGGAAGCAGCTGCGGCAGCTCGTCCTGGCCGTGCACGCCTTCCCGGGCGGTGCGGCCGACCAGGGTCGCCGTCGCGTCGAACGGTTCGAGGCGGCGCTTCAGCTGCTCGCCCAGGTCACCGGCGCCGACGATCAGGACCTTCTTGTCCTGCAAGGTGTCCGTGAGGTGGTAGTCCCAGCGGCCCTCGGCCCTGGCCCGCTCGAAAACGAGGAAGTCTCGGTATATCGCGATCAACGCGCCGATGGCCCACTCCGCGGTGCTGCCGCCGTGCGCGCCCCGGCAGGTGGAGAGCATCACGTCGGCCGGCACCTTGCCGACGAAGTTCTCCGCACCGGCGCTGAGCAACTGCACGAGTTTGAGGTTCGGCAACTGCGCGAACACCTCGCGCGGGTCGGTGCCCGCGAGGAACCGCGGGATCAGCACCTCGGCGTTCTGGGCGTCAGACGGCAGCGGTTCCCCCGGCACGTAACGAACCGGCCGGACACCGTCCACCTGAGACAGCGCTTGGACTCCGAAATCATCTGGCACGAGCACGGTGAGCGTCACCAGGCCAACATACTGCCGTGACCGCCGGCCTTCACCGCGTCTTCGGCGTTCAGCAGGGTGCCTCGCGGCACCGGCCCCACGTCCACAGCCGACCAGGATGAGGACGCGGGGCCGGCACCACGATGCACCCGTCTGAACACCGAATACGGGGTAAAGGCCGGCGGCCACGGCAGTACGTCAGAATGTTCGTCATGCGGGAGCACGACATCATCGCGTGGGACGGCACGAAGATCCGTACGTGGCAGGTGCCAGGTGAGGGAACACCTGTGCTCCTGTGTCCCGGCGTGGGTTCGGGCCCCGAGTCGTGGCCGTCGCTCGCCGATCGCGGCGGCCTGCTCAGCTGGTACATGCGCGGCACGATGGGCTCGGACCGCCCGGTCGACGAGCGCAATATCTCACTGGACGACCACGTGGCGGACGCCATCGCCGTACTGGACGAAGCGGGCATCGAGCGGTGCGTCGTCATGGGCTGGTCGATGGGAGTGACGATCGCGGCAGAGCTGGCGTTGCGTCACCCGGAACGAGTGGCGGGCCTGCTGCTCGTCGCGGGCGCGCCGGGCGACTCGTTCGACGCCATGCTGCCGCTGGTGCCGAAGAGCGTGCGCCGGTTCGTCGGGCTGACGGGCACAAGGCTGTTGCAGCAGGCCGGTCCGGTGCTGGACAAGGTGCTGCACCGCATCCCGGTGACGGACGCGACGACGTTCCTGTTGCGGCACAGCGGCGTGATCAAGCCTTCGAGCGACCCGGCGGCCGTCGGGCAGGCGGTGAGCCGGTTCCTGCAGCACGACTGGCGCTGGTACTTCACGCTGGCGCTCGCACTGGGCGAGACGCCGCGCCAGGACCTCACCCCGATCGTGTGCCCGGTCACACTGCTGGCCGGTCGTGACGACGTGCTGGCGACGACGGAGAGCATGTCCGGGCCCGTCGGGGCGCTGCCCCAGGCACGGCTGCGCGTGCTGCCGTGCAGCCACTACCTGCCGTTGGAGGCGCCCGAGGTGGTGAGTGCCGAACTCGACCTGCTGCTCGACCGCGTCCGGTCGGTCGACTTCGCCACTTCCGAGAAGTTGACTTCGGATTCACGGCCCCGCACCTAACCTGGGAGTCGTGGTTCGTTCCGTAGCGTTGCTGACCGCCGTCTGCCTGCTGGCAGGGGGCTGCGCGAGCTTTCCCGACGAGCCGGCGCCCACGCAGTGGAGCGCGCAACCACAGCTGACCCCGCAGGCAGGCCCGAAGCCGGAGCTGCCGGGCGAGTACCGCCCGGCGCCCGGCGATCCCGGCCGCAACCCGGCGCCGCAGAGCGTGCCGCCGCCGCAGGGCTGCAAGGACTACCACCCGGCCGTCGTGGCCACCTGCCTCAACACCGTCACGGGCGTCGCCCCGATCGGCGCGGACGCCAAGGGCGGCGTCGCGGCGTACGCGACCGAACGCGGCGGGCGTCTGCTCAAGGTCGCCAAGGACGTCGACCCGGTCGTGGTCGCCCAGCTGCAGGTCGACGCGTCGACCGACGGCGGGCTGACCGGGCTCGCGCTGTCCGCGACGTTCGCCGAGGACCAGCTCGCGTACGTCTACGTGACGACGGCGACGGACAACCGGGTGCTGCGCATCGCGCCCGGCGACACGCCCAAGCCGATCCTCACCGGCATCCCGAAGGGCCCGTCGGGCAACCGGGGTGTGCTGGCGAGCGACCGCAAGGGCGCGATCCTCGTCGCGACCGGTGACGCCGGAAACCCCGCGCTGGCCGCCGACCCGAACTCCCTGGCGGGCAAGGTGCTGCGGATCGACGGTTCCGGCCAGCCCGCCCAGGGCAACCCGACGGCCGGCAGCACGGTCGTCTCCTCCGGACTGCGGCTGCCCGGCGGCCTGTGCGTCTCGGCGGACACCTCGAAGACCTGGGTGACGGACTGGGCCGCGAGCGGCGACGTCGTCTACCGCGTGACGCCGGGCAAGCTCGGCGAGGTCGCGTGGGCGTGGCCGGACCGGCCCGGCGTGATGGGCTGCTCGTCGTACTCGGACCAGCTGTCCGTGGCGACGTCCAAGACGCCCGGCTACCAGTCGCTGTCGATGAACGCCGCCGGCGCCTTCACGGGCAAGCCCGAGATCGCGATGGCGGAGGACGGCTTCGGCCTGCTCGGGCCGATGGAGATGCTGAACGAGTCGGCGTCGCTGGTCGGCACGGTCAACAAGGCGGGTGGCACGCCGGTGTCGTCGGACGACCGGGTCGCCATCATCGTGCGCCCGAACAACGGCGGCGGCACGAAGGACTGAGGTTTCAGGGGCTGAGCGCGAACTGCTCTCCTCCGTCGCGCCACCACCGCGCGTAGACCTCGCTCTCCTCGACCAGCTTCAGATAGCCCGTGGCGACCTGGTCGCACAGGTCGTCGATCTCCTCCGCGACCGGCGCGTCCGTGCGCCAGGCCAGCACGACCTCGCGCACCAGCGGGTTGCCGGTGATCGGCAGGCGCGCGACGCCGGGCGGGGTACTGCCGACCGGGTAGAGCGGGCAGACCGCGCCGGACTCCCTGATCAACGTCAGCGCGACGTGCGCCTCGCTGCTGAAGTGCGCGATCCGTTGCTCGAAGCCCTTGGCCGCGCACTCGCGGGCGAAGTGGGCGTTCATGCCGCTGTCGTCGGGCTCCGGCATGACCCACTTGTCGCTCGCCAGGGCTTCGAGCCCGATCTCGGGTTCCTGTGCTCGTGGATGGTGTTCGGGCACGCCGACGAACAGCGGTTCGCGGGTGAGCAGGCGATGTCCCACGTTCGGCGGAAGGGTCAGCGGGGTGCCGGGAAATCGGCGCAGGACGGCGATGTCGAGTTCGCCGGTGGTGAGCAACGCGGTGAGCGTGCCCGTCTCCTTGATGGTGCGGCTGGTGACGTTGTCCTTTAGCGCGGCTACCAGTAGTCCGAAGTGATAGGCGGGGATTCCCGCGAGCCTGGTGGGAGCGCTGGCGCATTGCGTGTTACGGCGCGTTACGCGTTCCAGCGTGACGAGCTGAGTGAGCATCGACCGTGCTTCCTGGACGAAGTCCTGGCCGGTCGGCGTGAGCTTGACGCCGTCGGTCGCGCGCAGGAACAACCTGCCGCCCAGGTGGTCCTCGATGCGTTTGAGCTGCGTCGTCACGGCGGGCTGGGTGAGGTGCAGCCGGGCGGCGGCCTTGCGCAGACTGCCGCAGTCGGCGATCGCCACGACCAGTTCGAGGTGCCGCACTTCCAGACGCATGAGCCCGATGTTATCGCTCAATGTAATAGGGTAAATACCCTTCGCAATGTCGCGTGAGACAACCTGGTCTCGATACGTTCGGTCTCGTGATGGAATTGGCCGAGCGCCCGGCGCGCACCGACGCGGTGCTGTTTTCGGATCGCGCCGTGAAAACGTTTCTGCAGGCCGCGTCCGCCGAATACTCGTTCATCACCGAGGACGAGCCGAGACCGTGTTTCGCGGTGCTGCTCGGCCGGTCCGCCGGCACCGAGGCCGTGGTGTCGGAGGTGGCGTTCGGCCGCAACGCGCGCCTGACGGACCCCTCAGCGCGTGAGGAGTTCGCGTCGACGATCGTGCCCCGGTTCGGCACGGCGTACGAGAACCCGGTGCGGGCGTGGTGGCTCGACCCCGCCGACCTGCTGACGATCACCCGTGCGGCGGACTCGCGGGACCTCGACGTCCTCGGCTCGATCCACCTGCACCCGGACTGGCACCGGCTCGGTCCCGAATGCGAGCGCGACCGGCCGTTGAGCGACAGCCCGACGCCGATGGACGAGCACATGTTCCGCAACAGCGGATGGCCCGTGAACGTCGTCTGCTACCTCGAACGCCGCCATGGCGGCCTCTACTACTCGCTTGCCGCATGGGACTCCGAGTGCCTGCGCCTGCCGTTGAGGACGAATCACTCATGACCGAACAGATCTACGCGCTGTGGCAACGCATGGAGCAGGGCTGGGCCCTCGGGGACGGCGCCGCGTTCGCCTCCGTCTTCGCCGAGGACGTCGACTTCGTGACCGTGCGAGGTGAGGAGCTGTTCGGGCGGCGCGCGGTGGCCGCCGGGCACTCCCAGCTGTTCGCGGGGCCGTACCGCGACACCAAACTCACCGCCGAGATCAGCCTGATCAGGCCGCTGAACTCCGAGATCTCGGTCGTGCACGTCACGTCGTCCATCGCCCCGGCGGGCATCAGCACCCACGCGCAGGCCGTCGTCGTGCGGCGCGAGGGCGGGTGGGAGATCGCCGCGTTCCACAACATGATCCCGAAGGGAAAGTCATGAGCAGGCCCAGGTTGCGGCACATCGCGTTCGTCGTGCGGGACGCGAAGGAGATGGCCGGCTTCTACACGTCGCGGTTCGGGATGTCGTTGTTCCACACCGATCCCGACGGCAGCCACTTCGTC
Source organism: Lentzea albidocapillata (assembly GCF_000719115.1). Taxonomy (GTDB): domain Bacteria; phylum Actinomycetota; class Actinomycetes; order Mycobacteriales; family Pseudonocardiaceae; genus Lentzea; species Lentzea albidocapillata. Next base: position 344,383 of record NZ_JOEA01000017.1, read on the forward strand.
ACCGACGGGTACCTGAACCTGGCGTTGATCCAGCAGCGGCTCGACGGTGACGTGCCGACCGGCTTCAACCACTTCGGGTTCCAGGTGGACGACGTCGCGCCGTACCTGGAGACGCTGGAGCCGCGGCCCGCGTTGCGGGGCGGAGACCGGCCGTTCGCGGAGTACCGGGCGATCGACCCCGAGGGCAACTGGTTCGACCTGTCGGCGCACGGCTTCCTGCCACCAGGGGTTTCGTAGGCCGGGAACCGGGAACCCCTGAGCGGGGTATTGCGAGGGGGCGAGGAAGGCTGTCGGGGCCTTCCTCGCCCCCTCGGTTTTTAGCTGGCGCTCCAGAACAGAGCGCGCGCGACCTGTGCGTACAGGCCCTTCGGGTGGTTGCGGAACATCGGCTCGGTGCCGAACAACACCACCTTCGCGCCGTTCACCGCCGTACCGGACACAACCGCCGCCTGACCCGCTGCCGCGTCCTGGCCGCCGGTGCCGTTGTCGCGTGCGTGCCAATGGCCTGCGGCGATCACCGTGCTGCCGTAGCGCTGCTCGACCGTCACGCCCGTGCCGAGGTTCGTGAACCACTGCGGTCCGTAGACGAACGAGTGCGGCAACGCGTTGGCACCGACCGGGCCGGTGCCGTTGACGACGTTCACGACGCCGTTGGCGTCCTCCCAACCGGCGACCGGGGTGGCCTGCAGGAGCTTGGCGTCGGTGTTGAACCTGCTGCCCGTCGCTCCGCGCGTGACCACACCACCGCGCTTGAGGAACTCGTCGAGCGCGGCCTTCGCGGTGGCGTTGAGCTGCGTGTAGTTCAGGCCCGCGCCCACGTACAGCGCGTCGATCCGCGACCAGTCGAAGCCCGCGTTCAGCACGGCCGTGGAGATCGTGCGGACGTCGAACCCGGACTCGCGCAGCACCTGCAGTTCGTCGGCGGAGACGGCGGCCGCGATCACCTTGCGCTGCAACGCCTCGCCGCCGGCCTTGGCGGTCGTGAAGCGCACGCCGTAGCGGTCGGCGACCTCCTTGGCGGCGGCCCATTCCCGTGCCGGGACGACGATCGTGCCGTCGTCCCGGCGGCGCAGCTCGAGACCGCGCGACAGCAGGTCGTTGGCCGCGCTGACGTCCTTCTGGTCGGTCAGGGTGAGGGCGAGGTCGGCGCCCGGCGCGGCGTCGACGGCACCGGTCGGCGAGGCCGCGGTGACGGGCTTGCCGTCGAAGCGGAACTGGCCGTTGCGGTGGATCTCGACCGACGCGCCCCACAGCAGGCGGTGGCTCCAGCCGGAGATGTCGTACATGACCGGCGCCTTGTCGGAGATGTCGCTGCCCTGCTCCAGCATCACGTTCGCGAGGCCGCGCTTGGGCTGGTGCATGTCCACGACGTACGACCCGGCCGGATAGCGCTTGCCGCCCAGCGTGAACGGCCTCTCCGCGCGTTCGACCCGGACGTCGTGCCGGACGAGCTGGTCGACGAGCCGCGCGGCGGCGGGTGCGGACCGGTCGTTCGTGATCACGTAGGCACGCGGGAACTCCGTGCTGAAGCGGTCCTCCGGCCCGAAGCCGGGCACGAAGCCGTCCGGGATGTAGCGCTGCTTCTCACCGGCGGCGCCGCGGCGGAACATCTCCGTCTGGTTCTCGATCAGGCTGCGCCGGTTGTCGTCCAGGTAGTCGAGCGAGGTCTTGATGGTGGCCTCGACGACGTCCGTGTTGATCTTCGAACGCCGCTGCAGCTCCGCCACCGGCAGGGCGTCGTAGTCGCCGCGGTTGACGCGCATCGGGATCTCGATCGTGTACGAGACGGCACCGTGGTACATCGCGTACTGGGCGGTGTAGATCGGCGCCCAGCCGTCCCACTCGCCGACGGGGTAGTCGCGGAACGGGATCTCCGGCTTCGCCGCCTCGGGATGCCCGAGCGCCTGCACGGCCTTCTCCATCAGCAGGCCGTTGGCGTAGCCGTGCTTGATGTACAGGTCGAAGTCGTAGTTCTGACCGTGCGGCGGTGTGGTCGGCTCGATCAGCGTGTTCGCCACGTAGCCGTGCTCGTCCAGCATCATCAACGGCTGGGTGCGCTCCACGACGTCCTGCATGACCCGGTTCTCGGGCTGGGAGCTCGTGACGAAGTCGCGGTTGAGGTCGAAGCCGGCGCTGTTCGCACGCGTGCCGGCGACGCGACCGTCCGGGTTCGCCGTGAGGTTGAAGTAGACCCTGCTGCGCTGCAACAACTTCTTGGTGTCAGCATCGTTGCTGGTGGCGAGGTGCTCGATGACGCGCAACGCGCCGTCGGTGCCCTCCCACTCGTCGCCGTGGATGTTGTTGTTGATCCAGATCGGCGCCTTGTACAGGCCCGCCGGGACGTTGCGGCCTTCCTCGATGGTGGCGCGGAACCGTTCCTGGATCCGGGTCTCCGTCGCGCTCTCCGGCGCCGTCAGCGTGACGAGGTACAGGTCGCGGCCGAGCCCTGACTGGCCGACGACCTCGACGGAGATCCTGTTGCTCGTCTGCTGCAACGCGTTCAGCTTCGGCGCGAGCGCGTGGTACGGCGCGAGGCCGAGCTTGATGGACTTGTCGGCCGTGTTCTCCGGGTACGTCCGCAGCTTCGTCCGGCGCGGGTAACCCTGGTGCCGGTCGGCCTGGTTCTCCCCCTGGGCCAGCATGGACTGCGCCTGGAAAGCGTTGTCCAGTGTGGCGACTTCGTTGCGCTCAGGCCCGTTGCCCGGCTCTCGGTCCTTGACCGAAGGTGTGGAAGCAGTCGGTTGCGCTGTTCCGGTTGTGGGCGCCGCTATCACCGCGGCGGCGGCAAGGAGAACAGCGAGCAGAGTTCTGCGCATGTGGACGTTTCTCGCACAACGGCCCGCGTATCGACTAGAGCCGATAGGCGGGCCGTTGCATCCCCTCGGTCCAGACCAAGATGGCACAACTAGGAGAGAAGTTCACCAAGCACCTTCGCAGCCAGGACAGAAGTCACCGCTGACCAGCGGCTTCCTCCCGGACGACCACTCGATCGGCCTAGCCGGACCCCAGGCAGAGGAACGGCCGGCGGAACGGGTCCTTCGCCATCGCCTCGGCCAGCGCCACCGCCGGCGCGGCCCCGGCCGCCAGCGCCCGGTGGTAGTCGGCCATCGCCGCGGCACTGGCCTCGTCCCCGACCTTGCTGGCCGCGGCGACCACGGTCCGCGTGCCTCCCGCCAGCATCGCGCCGGCAAACCCCAAGGCCTCGTCACCAGGCCTGATGCGGTTCAACGCCAGCTCGCACGCCGCGAGCACCACGTGCGCCGGCGGGTTCCTCAACCGCCCCAGCTCGTGCGCGAACAGCGGCCCGTCGAACAGTTCGAGCCGGGAGAACAGCGCGTTCTCGATCTCATGCTCGCCGTGGGCGGCGACGTGGACAAGGTCGGCCCCGTCGAGGTGCGCCATGACCTCGGCGGCGGTGGCGGTGTCCCCGGAGAGCATCGTGGCGTTGGCGTGATAGGTCGCCAGCTTGTCCACCTCGCCGTGCCCGAAGAGGAGCCCTGGCCCCTGCACCACCAGCACGCGGTCGGTCTTGGGCTTGCCGGCCTGCGCCGCGGCGAGCCAGGCCGTGGCCGAGGGCGCGGTGGCGACCGGACGTCCGTGCAGGCTCGGCAGCACACCCCACGGCACCGCGTACAACTCGCCGGTCGGCACCATGACGAGCTCGCGGTCGCCGATGAGGTGCGCGAGCGGTTTGATCAGCAACGCGTCGAGGCGGTCGGCCTGCCTGTGCGCGGACGCGCCGATGACCTGTACCAGCGGAGGCGGCAGGTGGTCGGGGGCGAGGGCGTTGAGGTCGAAGTGGAGCTTCTGGGCGCTCTCCAGCGCCTCCGTCGCGCCGCCGAGCCGCACGAGGCTGACGCGGCCACCGGCGACGACGACAGCGGCCATCTCCCCGCCGGACACGACGTAGCTGACCATGGCCCGTTGCCCGAGCTCCGCGATCACCTCGGTGATGCCGGCGACCGGCCGGGGCCTGCCCCACCGCTGCGAGTGCCAGCCGAGCCGGTTCGCCTCGCGCTGCGCCTTCACGAGCTTGCCGCGCAACTCGGCGGTCGGCTGACCGGACAGACCGTGCCGCAGGATCGCCCAGCTGAGGTTGCGCACCTCGGTGATCCGCTCGGCGACCTCGTTGTTGTCGGTCGCCTCCAGCGGTTCGTACCGGTAGGTCTGCGCGCGCGTGCGTTCCAGCCAGGCGAAGAGCCGGCGCGCGTCCGCGTCCTCCAGCACGAGCTTGATCGCGAGCTCGCTCAGCTCCCTGCCGTGCACAGCCGTGGCGGACACGAGTTCCAGGCCTCCGAGCTGATCGCGCACCCGTCCCAGCTCGTCCAGCGCTTTGCGGGCGTGCACCAGCGCGGCACGGCGGCTTCCCTTGGCCAGCGCGAGCTCCGCCAGCACGAGCCGGCGTTGCATCCGGTGGTCGAGCGGCGTGACCGCGCGGGGTCCGGGCACCTTCTTCAGCAGCTCTTCGGCATCGGCCAGCCTTCCCCGGCGGATCTCCAGCCGGGTCGCGAGGAGCAACGCGAGCCGTGCCTCGTCCACGAGGTGGTTGGCCGCCAGCTCGTCGGACAGCGTCAACGCCTTCTGCACCAAGGAGTTCGAGATCCGCCTGGTGCGCATCGCGTGCCTGCCGTGCGCCCACAGTTCGATCAGGCCGGCCATCATCCACCAGGTGCTGCCACGGCGGATGAGTTTGCGTTCGGACCGCTTCGCCATGCGGCGTGCCAGGTCGAGCTGGTCGTCCAGCAACGCCGCCGACGCGCGGAACATCTCGACCTCGGCGATCTCCTGGCCGAACTTCTCCTTGCGCATGACCGGCAGCGCCTCGTCGAGGTGCTTACCGGCCTCATCGGACAGTCCGATCATGAGCATGGCCTCGGCCTGGTCGAACTGCAGGCGTGCCAGCAAAGCGGGCTGGTCGTCGGCGCGGAAGATCCGCTCCGCCTCTTCGTAGCGCCGCAACGCCTCTGCCAGCTCACCGCTCTGCTTGTGCACGTTTCCGAGCGCGTGCACCAGGAACGGGCGAAGGTGGACGAGTTCGTGCTCACGGGCGAGGTAGATGCCGCGTTCGAGGTCAGCGATCGCTCGCTCGCTCCTGCGGATCGCGGCCAGCGCGAATCCACGGTTGAGCAACGTGGAGACGAAACCCTGCACCAGGGGGCGGTTCGCTCCGGAGCCGGTCTGCTCAACGTCGTGCTCGACTGCGTCGATGAACCTGTTGAACCACTCGATCGCCCGCTCCGGCTGACCCATGCGCATGACCATGAGGCCCTGGTTGTGGTCCACGCCGGCGTTCAGGAACGTTCTGGTGGCCGTGTCCTCGATGGTCTCGATCTCGCGACGGGCAGCGTCAAACGCCTCAACAGCGATGTCCATGCCGCTGGTCTCGCCCTGACACAGGCCCAGCGTGTACAAGATGCGAGCGCGGATCGCCGCACGTTCTTGGCTCGATTCCACGCGCTCGATATGCACGAGCGCACGTCGGAGCAGCCGGATGGCCGAGGGAAAGCGAAACCTCGCTTGCTCAGCCCATCCCCTCTCGTACAACTCGCGCGCTCTCACCAGGGAACGAGCGGGCATGTGATCATCACACCACACGTGTCCTCGCAGCGCTGCCCGCCAACCAGGCATTGGACCTGGTGACGGGCAAAACACGCTGCGTGACTACACGGCGATGTTGTTCGGGTGGTTCGGGCAGTCGTGGTTGTGCTCGACATCGCCGCCGGAGTCGACGGCACCCTCGGAGATCGGCAGTGGGCGAGCAAACGGGAATCCCGGGCCGCCGCCGCAGCACATCGGCGTGACTTCCGGGTCTTCCTTCTTGTCCGGCTTCGGCACCTCGGTCGGCGGTGCGGGCACCGGTTCCGGTTCGACGACCGGCGTGCCTTCGAGCACGGACTCTGCTTCCTGGACGACCTCGGTCTCGGCCACGTCGAGGTTTTCGCGCTGAACAGTCATGAGGTTTCCCCCCTCGTTTGGACTATTACTTCTCATCCCCCCAGATGAGCTGCACCGAGAGAGTGACACACACGGCTACACGCATACGTCTCATTTAGCTAACAGCCACTCAGACGGCCTAAGATCACAAAGGGCCACCTGCACGAACAGGTGACCCTTTGTGATTTTTATGGCGAATGTGTATCTACGAGCAGCGTGCGAGCACGATCTCGCGCACGCGCGCGGCGTCCGCCTGGCCCTTGGTGGCCTTCATGACCGCGCCGACGATGGCGCCGGCCGCCTGGACCTTGCCGTCGCGGATCTTCTGGGCGACGTCCGGCTGGGCCGCGAGGGCCTCGTCGACGGCCTTCTCCAGCGCCGAGTCGTCCGAGACGACCTTGAGGCCGCGCTTCTCGATGACGTCGTCCGGGGAGCCTTCGCCCTCCAGGACGCCGTTGACGACCTCGCGGGCGAGCTTGTTCGTCAGCGTGCCCGCGTTCACCAGCTCGATCACCCTCGCCACCTGGGCCGGGGTGATGGCGAGGTCGGTGACCTCGATGCCCTTCGAGTTGGCCTGCTGCGCGAGGTACGACACCCACCAGGAGCGGGCCTCGTCCGGCTTCGCGCCCGCCTCGACGGTGGCGATGATGACGTCCAGCGCGTTGGCGTTGACCAGGTCGCGGAGGACCTCGTCGGTGAGGTTCCAGTCCTTCTGGATGCGCGCGCGGCGCTCCCAGGGGAGCTCGGGCAGGGTGAGGCGCAGTTCCTCGACCCACTCGCGCGACGGCGCGATCGGGACCAGGTCGGGCTCCGGGAAGTAGCGGTAGTCCTCCGCCGTCTCCTTCTTGCGGCCCGGCGACGTGCTGCCCGACGACTCGTCGAAGTGGCGGGTCTCCTGCGTCACGGAACCGCCGGACTCCAGCACCGCGGCCTGGCGCGTCATCTCGAAGCGCACGGCGCGTTCGACGCTGCGCAGCGAGTTGACGTTCTTGGTCTCGGTGCGGGTGCCCAGCGCGCCGGTGGTCTTCGGCGACAGGGAGACGTTCGCGTCGCAGCGCAGCGAGCCCTGGTCCATGCGGACGTCGGACACGTCGAGCGCCTTGAGCAGGTCGCGCAGTGCCGTCACGTACGCGCGGGCGACCTCGGGGGCGCGCTCGCGAGTGCCGGGGATCATCTTCGTGACGATCTCGATCAGCGGTACGCCGGCGCGGTTGTAGTCGAGCAGCGAGTGCTCGGCGCCGTGGATGCGACCGGTGGCGCCGCCGACGTGCAGCGACTTGCCCGTGTCCTCCTCCATGTGCGCGCGCTCGATCTCGACGCGGATGACCTCGCCGTCGTCCAGCGTCACGTCGAGCCAGCCGTTGAACGCGATCGGCTCGTCGTACTGCGACGTCTGGAAGTTCTTCGGCATGTCCGGGTAGAAGTAGTTCTTCCGCGCGAACCGGCACCACTCGGCGATCTCGCAGTTCAGCGCGAGGCCGATGCGCATCGCGGACTCGATCGCCTTGGCGTTCACCACCGGCAGCGCGCCCGGCAGGCCGAGGCACGTCGGGCAGGTGTTCGTGTTCGGCTCACCGCCGAAGGTGTTGGCGCAGCCGCAGAACATCTTCGTGTTGGTGTGCAGCTCGACGTGCACTTCCAGGCCCAGGACGGGGTCGTACTTCTCGACGACCTCGTCGTAGTCCATCAGCTCAACCAGAGAGGTCATGCCAACTCGTCCTTCCGCAGAGCACGGATGGCCAGCGCCGCACCGGTGATCGCCACGGTGATGCTCGCGATCGCGTTCGCCAGGGCCAGCTTGTCGTTCTTCGCCCGCGCGGCCCGGAAGCCGGAGAACGCTCCCACGGCTCCCGCGACGGCACCGGCAATACCGAGGAGGCCCCTGGCCTTCTTGATGTTCACAGCGACGGACCTCCGAACGCGCCGCGCGCGGCCTCGTAGGCGGCGGCCACCCGGTACATGCGGTGGTCCTGCAGCGCCGGAGCCATGATCTGCAGGCCGACCGGCATTCCGTCCTCATCGGACAGACCGCTCGGGACGCTCATGGCCGGCGTGCCCGCGAGGTTCGCGGGGATGGTGCAGAGGTCGGCCTTGTACATGGCCATCGGGTCGTTCGCGCGCTCGCCGATCTTGAACGCCGTGGTCGGCGTGGTCGGGGAGATGAGCACGTCGAACTTCTCGAACGCCTTCGCGAAGTCCTGCGTGATCAGCGTACGGACCTTCTGCGCCGAGCCGTAGTACGCGTCGTAGTAGCCGGACGACAGCGCGTACGTGCCGATCATGATGCGGCGCTTGACCTCGGCGCCGAAGCCGGCCTCGCGGGTCAGCGACATGACCTCCTCGGTGCTGCGCGTGCCGTCGTCGCCGACGCGCAGGCCGTAGCGCATGGCGTCGAACCGGGCGAGGTTCGACGAGCACTCGCTCGGCGCGATGAGGTAGTACGCCGGGAGCGCGTAGTCGAAGCTCGGGCACGACACGTCCGCGATCTCCGCGCCGAGCTCCTTGAGCTGCGACACGGCGGCCTCGAAGCTGCGCAGCACGCCCTGCTGGTAGCCCTCGCCGGTGAACTGCGTGACGACACCGATGCGCAGACCGGACAGGTCACCGCTCAGACCCTCGCGGGCTGCGGCGACGACCGGCGGCACGGGCGCGTTGATGGACGTGGAGTCCATGTGGTCGTAGCCCGCGATGACCTCGTGCAGCAACGCGGCGTCGAGCACCGTGCGCGCGCACGGACCGGCCTGGTCCAGAGAGCTTGAGAACGCGACGAGGCCGTAGCGGGAAACACCGCCGTAGGTGGGCTTCACGCCGACGGTGCCGGTGACGGCGCCGGGCTGACGGATCGAGCCACCGGTGTCGGTGCCGATCGCGAGAGGCGCCTGCAGGGCGGCCAGCGCGGCGGACGAGCCACCGCCGGAGCCGCCGGGGATCCGGTCGAGGTCCCACGGGTTGTGCGTGGGGCCGTACGCCGAGTTCTCGGTCGACGAACCCATGGCGAACTCGTCCATGTTCGTCTTGCCGAGGATGACGACGCCGGCTTCCTTGAGCCTGCGCGTCACCGTGGCGTCGTAGGGCGGGATCCAGCCTTCGAGGATCTTGGAACCGACCGTGGTCGGCACGCCCTCGGTCGTCATGACGTCCTTGAGCGCCAACGGCACACCGGCGAGCGGCGAGACCTGCTCACCGGCCTTGACGGCCTCGTCGACCCTGCGGGCCTGCGCGAGCGCGCCCTCGGTGTCGACGTGCAGGAAGGCGTGGACCTTCCCGTCGGTCTCGGCGATGCGGTCCAGGTGGGCCTGGGTGACCTCGACACTGGAGACCTCGCCGCTGTGGATCTTCGCGGCGAGTTCCGCCGCGGTCGCGTGGATCAGGTCGTTGGTCATGCTTCCTCACCCAGGATGCGGGGCACGCGGAACCGGCCGTCCTCGGCCTCAGGAGCGCCGGAGAGCGCCTGCTGCTGACCGAGGCTCGGACGGACCACGTCCTCGCGGAAGACGTTGGTCAGCGGAACGGCGTGCGACGTCGGCGGGATGTCGGCCGTGGCGATGTCGCCAACCGAGGCCACCGACTGGAGGATCACGTCGAGCTGTCCGGCGAACAAGTCGAGCTCGTCCTCGGTAACAGCCAGCCTGGCGAGCTTCGCCAGGTGCGCGACCTCGTCGCGGGAGATGCTGGGCACTCCTGTCAACCCCCGTAGGGTCGGGATACGAATCGGGAACCCCGTGAGTCTATGGGCTGGTCAGGCGCGCCTTCGAACGGGTTACCGCCTCTGCCGCTGACCGGCACGTCAACTTAACCGTTCCGCAACGCGGACAGCAGGTCATGCGCCGACGATGCGTCTGCGAGAATCACCGACCGGCAACGGCGCAAGACGCGGGGTCTCGCGCACGAGCTATGGAGGCGTTCACCTTGTCGTTCCTGATCCGGGTCCAGCTCCCGGACCGTCCCGGCACCCTCGGCGCGGTCGCAACGGCTTTGGGCGAGATCGGGGCGGACATACTCAGCGTCGACGTGGTGGAACGCGGTTCCGGCATCGCCATCGACGACCTCGTGGTCGAACTCCCGTCCGGCCGCCTGCCGGACACCCTGATCACCGCCGCCGAGTCCATCGAGGGCGTCGAGGTCGACGCGGTGCGCCCCTACGCGGGCATCCTGGACACCCATCGCGAGCTGGAGCTCGTGGAGGAGATCGCCGAGGAACCCAAGAAGGGCCTCGAGATCTTCACCGAGGGCGTCCCGAAGATCATCCGCGCCGGCTGGGCCGTCGTCGTGGGGCCGGAGGGCACCGGCATCAACCGGCTGACCGCGTCCTCGGCCGCCCCGGAGACACGGATGGCGGACGTGCCGTGGTTCCCGCTGGAGCGCGCGACCGTGCTCGACGGCGAGGAGGAGTGGGTACCGGAGACCTGGCGCGAGCTGGGCACCGAACTCGCCGCGACGCCGCTGGGCAAGCCGGACCGCGTGCTCGTCGTCGGCCGGCCGGGCGGCCCGATGTTCCGCGCGGCCGAGGTGGCACGCCTGGCGCACCTGGCCGGCATCGTCGCCGTGGTGCTCCCCGACTAGTTCGGAGCCCTGGACCGCTGGCGTCTGCGGGCCAGCGCGACCAGCTCCGCGTTGTTCTTCGCCCGGCGGCCGTCGGGCAGGTGCAGCGTGTCCTCCAGACCCATGCGCACGTGGTGTTCGAGGAGCGCGGCGTAGTCGAGGACGGACCAGGCCTCGGCGTCCCTGCCGTGCAGCATGATCGGCAGGCCGAGCGGTTCCACTTCAGCCAGCAGGCTTTCGGCCGTGGCGCGCGTCGCCACCACCGTGATCCGGCTGACGCTCGCGGGCAGTTCGGTCAACCGCGCCGGAGCTTCGACGACGAGCTCGACCCTGACGTTGACCTGGTGCAGGGCCTGGGCCAGGTCACGCCAGCCGGGCCGGCCGACGTGCACGCAGGCGATGTCCGGCCTGCCCGCCGCGAGCGCCGCCCAGCTGCCGATCAGCGTGCCCTGGTTGCCGGGAACGTCGGTGGACACGCTGATCTCGATGCCGGGCACGGCGGCGCGGACGGTCGCGATCGTCGTGGCCACCTCGGGCCCGACGAGCGTGAGCGCGCCGATGACGTCGCGCGGACGGATGTGCACGGATGTGACGCCGAGCGCGGCGACGTCAGCCGCGTCCTCGGCGAGGCGCTCTGGGGACAACGGCAGGGCCGGGTGCTCCTCGGCTGTGCGGGAGCCGTTCAGACAGGCTTGCAGCACACCTCATACGGTCCCACACAATCCTTCGCGCGGCGTTGCTCCAAGGGCTAGGTTGGCCTCATGCGACTGGCCCTGGTGTTGGCACAGGAGAACGGCCTGGCGACCGGCGATCTGGCGTTGGGTGTGGCAGGAGTGCTCGCGCTGGCGGCGGTGATCGTCGTCGCGCTCAAACGCCGGAAGCCATGACTCGTTCTGCGGAATACCGGATCTGACTCCAGAATCTGCCGTGATCGCCCCACTTCCCGGAGGTATGAAGATCATGGCCATCACGGTGAACCTCGACATGCTCCTCGACAAGGCCTACGAGAACCTCCCGCTCACCGAGATCCTGGACGCCCCGGTCGACGCGCTGCAGGGCGTGAGCGCCGGTGACGCGGAGAAGCTGAAAGCCGCGTTCAACATCAAGACCGTGCGGGACCTGGGCACCAACAGGTACTTCCGCGCGGCCGTGACGTTGCTGGACCTGGAGACGACGGCTCGTTAGAGCACGATTCGGTAGTGGACGAACGGGGTCTTCTCCGCGACCTGGTCGTAGAGCCTGCGGGCGGTCTCGTTGCCCTCGCCGGTGTGCCAGTAGACGCGGCAGCAGTTCTGCTGTTTCGCCCAGTCCGTCACCGCCTCGATGAGCGCGCGGCCGACACCCCGGCCGCGCGCCTCGGGCGTGGTGAAGAGATCTTGCAGGTAGCAGACGTCCGGGCCGGACGTGCTGGGGTGCTTGAAGAAGTGCGTGATGCCGGCGAGGACGCCATCGATGCGGGCGCATAGGGCGTGGATGTCCTTGTCCGCCTGGAACGCTTCCCACTTCTCGTCGTAGATTTCCGCCGGCAGCGTGCGTTCGTAGAAGGTGTTGTAGCCCTCGAAGAGCTCCTGCCACCTGGCTCGGTCCGCGGGTTCGAGTGGGCCGATCGCGATCATGTTGATCCTTTCTGCGGTCACCCGGTTGGATGACCCCCGTGTCGACGACCCTCACCACCGAGCTGCTGCTGCACCGCGCGGGTACCAAGTCGTACTGGCGCGGCCTGACCTACCGCGAAGCTGTGCTGTCCCTGCGGGTGCACAGCCGGCACGTGGCGGCGCGGGTGCGGGGTGGTGACGAGGACGCGTACGCCGTGGAACTGTCGTGGTCGGGGACTCATCTGGTGGGGGCGTGCAGCTGTCCGCACGGGTCCGAGGGATTCTTCTGCAAGCATTGCGTGGCCGTCGGGCTGGTGTTGCTCGACCGGGGCGAGACGGTGCCGCCGCCGGACGCCGAGGACGTGGAACTCAAGGACGTGCTGAGATCGCTGCCGCCCGAGGTGCTGCGGGAACTGCTGTACGAGCAGGCGGCGGGTGACCCCGAGCTGCGGGCGCGGATCATGTCATCGCTCTGACGGTTGTTGTGTCTCCGGCAGCGCTACCCGGTGCCGGTCTGGTTGCTCAGAGCGGTGTTCCGTACGCGTACGCCACCAGGTTCACGCCCGGCAGCGGCGTCCAGTCGCGCTCCGGTAACCGCGTGAACCCCAGCCGCTCATACAACCGGTGCGCCGCCAGCATCTTCTCCGACGACGACAGGACGACGTGGGTGGCGCCCGCCGCGCGCGCCTTGTCGAACACCGCCCGCACCAGGGCCTCGCCGACACCACGGCCGCGCGCCGCCGCCGACACCGCCAGCATGCGGAACTCCAGCTCGCCCGGCCGGGAGACCTCCGCGTAGGGCGTGCCGGGGTGCACCACCGTCACGGAGCCCAGGACAGTGCCCGACTCGTCCTGGGCGACGAGCAGTTCGGCGGCGCGGAAGCGGGACTCGGCGTCCGCGAGGACGGTCGCGTAGCTGTCGTGGGCACCTACGAAGCCGTCGGTGACGTAGGCCTCGACCGTGACGGAGCCGACCGCCGGCAGGTCGGCCTCCGTCGCCGGGCGGATGATCAGGTCAGCCATCTGCGCCTTCTTCCACTGAGCCTTCGTCGCCGGGGAGGGCCACGTCCCTCGCCGCGTCCGGGCCCTGTTCCAGCAGAACGGTGAAGCCCGCCTCGTCCAGGACCGGCACCTTCAGCGAGATGGCCTTGTCGTACTTGGATCCTGGCGAGTCGCCGACCACCACGAAAGCGGTTTTCTTGGAGACCGAGCCCGCCGCCTTGCCGCCGCGGGCGAGGATCGACTCCTTGGCCGAGTCGCGCGAGTACTCCGTCAGCGAGCCGGTGACCACGATGGACAGGCCTTCGAGGTTGCGGACGATGGACGCGTCGCGCTCGTCCTCCATCCGCACGCCGGCGGCCCGCCAGCGCTCAACGACGCCTTGGCGCCACTCCGTTTCGCGCCACTCGACCACGGCCGTCGCGATGGTCTGGCCGACGCCCTCGGCACTGGCGAGAGCCTCCTCCGCCGCCTCGAGGATCGCGTCCATCGAGCCGAACTGCTGGGCCAGCGCGCGGGCGGCCGTCGGGCCGACGTGACGGATCGACAGCGCGACCAGCACCCTCCACAGAGGACGCTCCTTGGCCGCCTCCAGGTTGTCGATCAGCTTCAGCGCGTTCGCGGACAGCTCGCCGTTCTTCGTCGTGAAGCGCTCGACCTGCCGCAACGCCTCGGCGTCGAGGTCGAACAGGTCGGCCTCGTTCGTGTAGATCGTGGACTCGGTGATCGCCGCGGCCGCCTCGTAGCCGAGCACCTCGATGTCGAGCGCGGCGCGGGAGGCCAGGTACGCCAGGCGTTCGCGCAGCTGACCGGGGCACGTCTCCGCGTTGGGGCAGCGGATGTCGACGTCGCCCTCCTTCATCGGGCGCAGCACCGAGTTGCACTCGGGACACCACACCGGCATCTCGAACTCGCGCGCGTCGGCCGGGCGCGCGGCCAGCACCGGGCCGAGCACCTCGGGGATCACGTCGCCCGCCTTGCGGATGACGATGCGGTCGCCGATCAGCACGCCCTTGCGCTTGACCTCCGACCCGTTGTGCAGCGTGGCCCGCGCGACCGTCGAGCCGGCCACCTTCACCGGCTCCATCACGGCGAACGGCGTCACCCGGCCGGTGCGGCCCACCTGGACCTGGATGTCGAGCAGGGTGGTGGTGGCCTCCTCCGGCGGGTACTTGTACGCGATGGCCCACCTCGGGGCGCGCGACGTCGTGCCCAGGCGCCGCTGCAGCGACACCTCGTCGACCTTGACCACGAGCCCGTCGATCTCGTGGACCGCGTCGTGCCGGTGCTCGCCCCAGTACTCGACCTTCCTGCGCACCGCCGCCGGGTCGGTGAGCACCTCGGTGTGCGAGGAGACCGGCAGGCCCCACGCCTTCAGCGCCTCGTAGGCCAGCGACTGGCTGGCGACCTCGAAGCCCCGGGTCTTGCCGATGCCGTGGCAGATCATCCGCAGCTTGCGTGAGGCCGTGACCTTGGGATCCTTCTGCCGCAACGACCCGGCGGCGGTGTTGCGCGGGTTCGCGAACGGCGGCTTGCCCTGCTCGACCAGCGAGGCGTTCAAAGCCAGGAAATCCTCGACCGCGAAGAAGACCTCGCCGCGCACCTCGACCAGGTCGGGCACCGGGTACTCGGCGGACCCCTTCAGCACCACCGGGACGTCCGCGATCGTGCGGACGTTCAGCGTCACGTCCTCGCCGGTGCGGCCGTCGCCCCTGGTGAGCGCCCGCGTCAGCCGGCCCTTCTCGTAGAGGAGGTTGATCGCGAGGCCGTCGATCTTCAGCTCGCACAGGAAGTGCGTGCCGGAGCCGATCTCCTTCCCGACCCGCTCGAACCAGCCCGTCAGCTCGTCCTGCGCGAAGACGTTGTCCAGGCTGAGCATGCGCTCCAGGTGGTCGACCGCCTTGAACTCGGTCGAGAACGTGCCCCCGACCAGCTGCGTCGGAGACTCGGGCGTGGCAAGGCCGGGATGCTCGGCCTCCAGTGCCTCCAGCTGCTTGAGCATCGCGTCGAACTCACCATCGGTGACGATCGGATCGTCCAGCACGTAGTAGCGGAACTGGTGCGAGCGCACCTCTTCCGCGAGCACGGCATGCCGCTCGCGCACCTCTGCGGGGACGTCTTCAATGCTCTCGCTGGTCACGTTCCACAGCTTATTGACTTCTCCCTGCGCTGAAGGGCAGGGATTCCCATCCGCCGTGCGGCGGGTAGCGCTTACGCGCTGTGCCTCACGGCACGGGGTTCCTGTTTCACTGCCGATCGCGGAAGGGAGGACCCTTGCCGTCTGACATC
>NZ_JOEA01000018.1 GCF_000719115.1 Lentzea albidocapillata
TGCCTGCCTTGAGATTGGCCCGCAGGGTCGTGCAGGCGTCCACGGTCTTGCCGATCACCCGGATCGCCGGCTGGGCGGCCAGCCCGAACCGTTCCCGCAGTTCGGTGTAGAAGCGCTTCTGCACATCAAACTTCCGCACGACCCCGGCAGTGTGCATCTGCTCGGACAGCCACGACGCGGCCGTGTTGCAGACGCGCAGAGTATCGCCCAGCGCCGACGCCTGCTCAGGCGTCGGCAGCAACCGCACCTGCACAACCAGCTTCACGCTGATCACCATAGCGTTGGTCCATGTCACCACGGGGCTCGCCAACCGGGCGTACGGCGTGCCCAACACCGTGGACACCAGGTTCGGCATCGCCAGCGGCGGCAAGGGCTTCACCGCGCTCACCGTGCTCTCGCTGATCCACGAGGGGAAACTGGCGCTCGACACGACCGCCCGTTCCGTGCTCGGCGACGACCTGCCGTTGATCGCCGACGACGTGACGGTCGAGCACCTCCTCACGCACACGTCCGGCATCGGCGACTACCTCGACGAGGAAGGCGACTGGGAGGCGAACGACTACATGATCGGCGCCGTGCACACGCTGACCACGACGGAGGCCTTCCTGCCGCTGCTCGACGGGATTCCGACCAAGTTCAAGGCCGGCGAACGGTTCGGGTACTGCAACGGTGGCTACGTGGTGCTGGCACTTCTCGCCGAACGGGTCAGCGGGCAGGGCTACCACGACCTCGTCCGCTCCAGGGTGCTCTGCCCGGCGGACATGACGAGGACCGGCTTCCTGCGCTCCGACGAACTGCCCGCCGACGCCGCCGTCGGCTACCTGGAGGGCCTCGACCGCTCGAACGTCTTCCACCTGCCGGTCCTGGCGACCGGTGACGGCGGCATCCACACGACGGCGGGTGACATGTCGAAGTTCTGGCGAGCGTTGTTCGCCGGTGGCGACGCCGAGCTGGTCACGAGGCCGCGCCACGACGTGCCCGAGGAGTCGCTGCGCTACGGCCTCGGGTTCTGGCTGCACCAGACCAGCGACACCGTGATCCTCGCAGGGTACGACGCCGGTGAGTCGTTCAAGTCCACTCACGACCCGCACACCGGCACCACCATCACCGTCCTGTCGAACACCTCGCCCGGCGCCTGGCCGATCGCGCGCGCACTCATGTCCTGACGGGACTGTTCTGAACGGGTGACGGATGCGAACATGTGTTCGTGAGCACCCCGATCCTGCACGCCGACCTCGACGCGTTCTACGCGTCGGTCGAGCAACGGGACGATCCGAGCCTGCGCGGCCGTCCGGTGATCGTGGGCGGCGGAGTGGTGCTGGCCGCGAGCTACGAGGCCAAGGCGTTCGGTGTGCGCACTGCGATGGGCGGCGCGAGGGCACGGCGGCTGTGCCCGCACGCGATCGTCGTGCCACCGCGGATGTCGGCCTACTCGGCCGCGAGCAAGGCGGTGTTCGAGGTGTTCCGCGGCACGACGCCGCTGGTAGAAGGCTTGTCGATCGACGAGGCGTTCCTCGACGTCGGCGGCCTGCACCGGATCGCCGGCCCACCGGAGGTGATCGCCGCACGACTGCGGGCGGACGTGCTCGCGCAGGCCGGTCTGCCGATCACGGTCGGGGTGGCGCGGACGAAGTTCCTGGCCAAGGTCGCGAGCGGGGTCGCGAAGCCGGACGGACTGCTGGTCGTGCCCGCCGACCGGGAACTGGAGTTCCTGCACCCGCTGCCCGTCGAACGGCTGTGGGGCGTCGGCGAGGTGACGGCGGCCAAGCTGCACGCCCTGGGCCTGCGCACGGTCGGCGAGGTCGCCGGGCTCGGCGAGGCGGCGCTGGTCTCGATGATCGGCCGGGCGGCAGGGCGGCATCTGCACGCGCTGGCGCACAACCACGACCCGCGTCCGGTCCAGACAGGACGGCGCCGTCGTTCGATCGGCTCGCAACGCGCGCTGGGCCGCCGGGAACGCACCCGCGACGACCTCGACGCCACCCTCGCGTCGCTGATCGACGGCATCTCACGACGGCTGCGCACGGCCGAGCGCGCGTGCCGGACCGTGGTGCTGCGCCTGAGGTTCGGGGACTTCACGCGCGCGACCCGTTCGCACACGCTGAGGCATCCGACGACGGAGACCGAGGTGCTGCTGGCGGCGGCGCGGGAACTGCTCGGCACCGCGACGCCGATGATCGAGAGTCGCGGCATCACGTTGCTGGGCGTCTCGCTCACGAATCTCCAGAACGACGCGCCGATGCAGCTGGCGTTACCGTTCGAGGAGCGGAAACCGGCCGCGCTGGACGCCGCACTGGACCACGTGCGCGATCGCTTCGGGTCGAGGTCGGTGACGCGGGCGACGCTGCTCGGCCGCGATCCCGGCATCTCCGTGCCGCTGCTGCCGGACTGACCACACGGCTTCATCACCGTGGAGTGAGCGGCCGGAGACCGATCACTCCACAGTGGACAGGTCTAGACGAGGCGCACGGCGCGAGCCTGCGGCCCCTTCTGGCCCTCACCGATCTCGAACTCCACGGCCTGGTTGTCGTCGATGCCGTGATGCCCGTAGTCCTGCACCTCGGACTGGTGCACGAACAGGTCAGGGCCGCCACCCTCGGGAGCGATGAAGCCGAAGCCCTTGCTGCCGTTGAACCACTTGACAGTTCCTCGAGTCACCTGCGAGCTCCTTCGACGCTGACTGCGGTGGACGCCGGCAGGTTCGCCAGGCCGAGCATGGACAACAGATCACGGCAGTCGCTCACGTCACGAGCGTGCTCGGCCACTCGCTTGGCAGCCTGGCGCTGGTGCTGGAGTCCGGTGGTCTCGGCGGCCAGCCTCGCTTGCGCGAAGTCCTGGGCCGCGTGACGCGGCTTGCCGAACCGGGAAGGCGAGGAAGGGGAAGACTGGAATTCCGGCTGCAAGCCGGTGCTCCGTTCTCCGGCCGGAGACACCGGACCGGACGGGATCGGGGACCGCAGCGGCTGGTTGCCGTCGGCTGGTACCCCAACCCGTCCCACAGTAGCCCACTGACCAGGGACAAGCACCATGACCACCGCGTATCGTCGGCCCATGCCCGAAGACGAAGGTGGACCGGCACTCTCGCCCACGCTGTCCGAATGGCTCAAGGCACGCGAGGAAACAGCCCGCCACCTGGCCTCCGGTACCGCGCGAACGGTCGACGAGGCGTGGGTGCAGCGGCTCGCCGACCTGCTCGCGACCGAGAGGTCGTGGCAGGACCAGTACACCGGACTGGTGGCGCTCGGCAGCACGGACGGCCGGTTCCCGCACTCGAACCGCTGAGCACGCGCCGGTTGGACGCTGTACAACTAGAACGTGTTCTAGGTAATCTGCAGCACATGATCGCCACAGTGGTGTGGGGCACCGGCAACGTCGGCCGTGCCGCCATTCGCGCCGTCGATGCCCATCCGGCGCTGAAACTGACGGCCGTGGTCGTCCACAACCCCGAGAAGGTCGGCCGCGACGCCGGCGATCTCGCCGGGATCGAGCAGGAGCTCGGAGTCGCGGCCACGAACGACATCGACGCGGTGCTCGCCGCGAGTCCGCGTGCCGTGGTGTACGCCGCGTCGGGCGACATCCGGCCGGACGACGCGCTGGCCGACATCACCAAGGCGATCCGCGCGGGCGCCGTGGTCGTCACGCCGTCGCTGTACGCGCTGTACGACCCGCGCAGCGCGCCGCCCGAACTTCGAGAACCGGTTCTAGCCGCCATCAAGGAGGGCGGCGGGTCGCTGTTCGTCTCCGGCGTCGATCCTGGCTGGGGCAACGACGTGCTGCCGTTGCTGGTCAGCGGGCTCGGCCACACCATCGACGCGGTGCGCTGCCAGGAGATCTTCGACTACTCCACCTACGACCAGCCCGACGCGGTGCGGTGGCTGATCGGGTTCGGGCAGCCGCTCGACTACCAGGCGCCGATGCTGATGCCGACGGTGCCGACCATGGTCTGGGGCGGGCAGATCCGGTTGATGGCCAGGGCGTTCGGGGTCGAGCTCGACGAGATCCGCGAGACCGTCGACCGGCGCGCGCTCGACGAGACGGTCACGACGCGGACGATGGGCGAGTTCGAGAAGGGCACCCAGGGCGCGATCAGGTTCGAGGTGCAGGGCATCGTGGACGGCGAGCCGCTCATCGTCATCGAGCACGTGACGCGCATCCACAACTCGTGCGCGACGGACTGGCCGATGCCGCCGTCCGGCGACGGCACGCACAAGGTGATCATCGAGGGCCGGCCGCGCATCGAGGTCTCGGTCGAGTCCGCCGACGAGGGCGAGAACCGTTCCGCGGGTGGCAACGCGACCGCCGTCGGCCGCATCGTGAACGCCATCGACTGGCTCGCCGAGGCCGAGCCAGGACTCTACGACGCGCTCGACGTCCCGTTGCGGCCCGCAGCCGGCAAACTCGGAAGGAGCAAGCGGTGAACATCGACATCCCCGAGGGCAAGGACCCCATCGGATACGTGTGGGGCGAGCTCGTGCCGGGCATCGGCATGGCCGCCGCGAACCTCTCGCTGGCCGTGTACCAGCACACCACGCTGGGGCTGCGCGAGTTCGAGGCCGCTCGGCTGCGGATCGCGCAGATCAACGGTTGCATGTTCTGCCTCGAGTGGCGGACCGAACGCGACGGCGAGAAGGTCGAGGACGACTTCATCGACGCGGTGACCCAGTGGCGCACCACCGACGCCTTCGACGACCGGGCGAGGCTGGCCGCGGAGTACGCCGAGCGGTACGCACTGGACCACCACGGTCTCGACGACGAGTTCTGGTCGCGCATGACCGCGCACTACAGTCAGGTGGAGATCGTGGAGCTCACGATGAGCGTCGGGGCCTGGCTCGTGTTCGGCAGGCTGAACCGGGTGTTCGGCCTCGACGCCATCTGCGTGCTACCGAAGTTCTGAGGTCCACCCCGGACTCAGAGATCGGTGGCGATGATCTTCTCGATGTTCCTCTCGGCCAGCGCCGTGATCGTGACGAACGGGTTCACCACGGTGGTGCCGGGAATCAACGACCCGTCCATCACGTACAGGCCCGGATAGCCGTGCAGGCGCCCGTAGTTGTCGGTGGCCTTGTTCAGGATCGCGCCGCCGAGCGGGTGGTACGTCAGGTGGTCGCCCCAGATCTTGTAGACGCCGAAGAGGTCGGTCCGGTAGATCGTCCCCTCCTTTGAGTTGATCTTGTCGAAGATGGACTTCGCCGCGTTGATCGAGACGTTCTTCCACGCCGTCTGCCAGTTCAGGTCGACCTTGCCCGCGGCGGCGTTCCAGGTGAACTGGGCGCGGTTCGGGGTCTTCGTGATCGCCAGGTAGAACGACGCGTAGGTCTCGATGCCGGTCGGCAGCGGTGCCACCTCGGCGAAGGCACCGCCCGCGGCCCAGTTGTCGATGCCCAGGGTCGGGATGGACGACTGCAGCTTGCCGGTCGGGTCCCACATGTGGTTCGCGCGGCCGCACATGACGTTGCCGTTGTCGCCCCAGCCCTTGCCGACCTCGTCGTTCAGGTTCGGCAGCGCGCCCGTGGCCTTGAGCTTGACCAGGAGCTTGCTCGTGCCGACGCTGCCGGCCGCGAAGAACACCTTCGCCGCGGTCACCTCCTTGACCGCGATCGGGTCGCCGTTGGTGTTGAGCTGCTCGATGGTGACCTTGTAGCCACCCGTCGCGGGCACGACGCCGACGACCCGGTGCAGCGGCGAGATGGTGACGCGCCCGGTCGCCCTGACCTTGCTGAGGTAGGTCTTCTGCAACGACTTCTTGCCGTAGTTGTTGCCGTAGAGGATCTCTCCCACCAGCGCCGACTTCGGCACCGTTCCCGCCGCCTCCTGCTCCATGTAGTTCCAGTCGTACACGGTGGGCACGAAGACGTACGGGAAGTTCGACCGCTGGGCGTGCTTCCGGCCGACACGTGCGTACTGGTAGGCCTCGGTCGTGTCGAACCAGGCCGGCCGGATCATGTTGACCCCGAGCTCGGCGTTGGCGCGCGGGTAGTAGGTGCCGTACATCTCGTCGGGGTTCACCGTCGGCAGGACGTCGCCGAAGTACTCACGTTTCGGCGTGACGGCCATGCCGCCGTTGACGAGCGAGCCGCCGCCGACGCCGCGTCCCTGGTAGACGGTGATGCCGGCGAAGTCCTCGGCGTCGAGGATGCCGGTGTAGCGCGGGATCGCCCTGTCGATCGGGAAGCCCAGGAAGTTGCTGAGCGGCTGTTTCGTCTTGGTGCGCAGCCAGAAGGACCGCTGGTCCGGGGTCGTGGTGTTGGCGAAGATCTTCCCGTCGGCACCGGGGGTGTCCCACGCCATGCCCATCTCGACCATGTGGACGTCGACACCGGCCTGGGCGAGACGCAGGGCCGCCACGCTTCCGCCGTATCCGGTGCCGATCACCAGGGCGGGCACGACCGCCGCGTCCACGATAGAAGCCGCCGCCTGTGCCACCGGCGTGACGCCGCCGAGTGCGACAGCTCCCAGAATAGAACCTGTTCCAGCCATGAACGAACGTCGTGAAGGACCCTTGAAACCGTTGTCACACGTCATTGTGTGGGTCATGTGATCTTCCTCACTGTGGGCGCATGAGAACAAGTTATACCGGCGGTTGTAGATCAAGTCACTACTTGGTAGTCCCGGTTCGCCCAGGTGCGCGACGCAGGTGAGGGTCTTGGCGGCGAGATTCAGGGGTGGAGCACACAACCCGTACGGCCCAGTACGACCACACGATCCGGGAATGTCCGGACACGCATGGCCGCCCGGCAATCGAGCGATGCCCTCGGTATCCGACGGTGGCGAGGACATGTCAGTCCGCTGTGGACGTTCCGGCGCGACCCTGTCGAAATTGAGTGGAACGGCGCGGCCCCAGGCCGCTACGTTCCCGCCGGACTGATCCCTGGGGCAAGGACGTGCCGTTGTACACCGTTTGAGTTCTCCCAAGCGCTGGTCTTCGTTGCGCGCCGCTCTCTGAGCAGCGCGCTCCCCTTGCTGCGGATTTCTCACCGAACGGTGTACCTCTGTGCTCACCACCTGGGCCGTCGTGCCCACCTGCCTTCCCCAAGTCCGCCGTCGTTGCCACGTGTGCGCCGCCGGCCGCTTCCGGGCGAGCGGCAAGTTCCGCGTCAACGCCAACCACAAGGTCCTCGACGCCTGGCTTCTCGTGCTCTGCACGGGCTGCGGGGACACCGCCAAGCTCACGATCTTCGAACGGACCCACGTCCGCACGGTCCGGCCCGCGTTGCTGGACCGCCTGCACGCCAACGACCTGTCGCTGGTCGCCGAACTGCTGCAGGACACCGTTCTGCAGCGCCGCAACCACATCTCTCTCGACTGGGAGGGTGCGTGGCGGCTCGACACCGGCGGGTCCGATCACCTCGACCAGGAGGTGGTCGACGTGTCGGTCCGGTTCACGGCCCGGATCCCGGTCCGGCCGGTACGGCTGATCGCGGACGCGTGCGGGCTGTCGCGCGGTGAGGTCGAGCGACTGATCACCGAAGGGAAGGTCGTGTCGGCGATCCGGCTGACCGGCAAGGTCTCCGGCGACTTCACCTTCACGCTCAAACGCTGAACGAGCGCGGCCGGTACGGCGCCCTTCCGCCATAAGGGCCGTTGAGCCAGGCTGAGGTTCATGACCAAGGTGACGTGCGACCTCTCGATCTCGCTCGACGGCTACGCGGCGGGGCTCGGCCAGTCCGAGGACCGGCCGTTCGGTGACGACGGCGGCGACGGCTGGGGCAGCGAGCTGCACGCGTGGATGGAGGACCCGGCCGAGCAGAAGTGGCAGATGGACCGCCTGGGCGAGACCAGGGCATTCATCATGGGCCGCAACATGTTCGGCCCGATCCGCGGTTCGTGGGACCGCCCGTGGAACGGCTGGTGGGGCGACAACCCGCCGTACCACGGGCCGGTCTTCGTGCTCACCCACCATCCGCGCGAGCCCCAGCCGATGGAGGGTGGCACGACGTTCCACTTCGTGACCGAGGGCATCGCGGCGGCGTTCGAGCTGGCCCGCGAGGCGGCCGGGGACGGCAACATCTCCATCCAGGGCGGCGCTGCCACGGTCAACCAGTACCTGGCCGCGGGTCTGATCGACGAGCTCCGGCTGCGGATCGTGCCGATCACGATCGGCGCCGGGTCGCGGCTGTTCGACGGTGTTCCCGGGCTGAAACTCGAGCAGGTCGACTCCCGTGCGGGCTCCTCCTTCACGCATATGACCTATCGGGTCGTGCGCTGATTGGCGTCTTGATCGCTCCACATCGTGAGGCCAAGGTGAGGAAGGTTCAGGTAGCTGAACACCTCGGAAGCCGACGGCGTCAGACGAGGAGCACGAATGCGGAAACGCACGACGATCGTCCCTCTGCCAGTGCCGCGACCGGCAGCCTTTGCCCCGTATTTCGGCGTTCAGACGGGTGCATCGTGGTACCGGCCCCGCGTCCTCATCCTGGTTGGATTCGGGCGTGGGGCCGGTGCCGCGAGGCGCCCTGCTGAGCGTCGGAAGACGCGGCGAAGGTTGCCAGTCGCGGCACTAGCTCTCCTGAGCCTGGTCCTCCCCGCGCCCGCGACCGCCCAGTCCGACGGCACGGTGGTCTCCGGGCAGGCCAGGTTCCAGATCCTGTCCCCCACCCTCGTGCGTTCCGAATTCGCCGGGGATCGCCGCTTCGAAGATCAGGGCACTTACAACGTTGTAAATCGCACCTTCCCCCGCACGACCTATACCTCGCGCGTTCAGGACGGCTGGCTGACCATCACCACGTCGGCCATGACCCTGCGGTACCGCGTGGGGTCCGGGCCGTTCCGCGCGGACAACCTCGAGATCAGGACGGCCGGCACGACCGCGTCCCCGTGGCGGCGGGTGGTCTGTGCGACCGGGCAGCTCTGCGAGGCCGAGGACCAGCAACGGGAAGGCCTGCTGGTCGCGGCCGATCATCCCGGGCACTCCGGTGCCGGGTTCGTCGCCGGATTCTCCTACCTCAACAACGGGATCACGGCGACAGTGCGTGCTTCCAGCGCGGGCAGGCACCGGCTGGTCGTGAAGTACGCGAACGGGCGGGGTGGCGACGGCAAGCACGAGAGCCGCACGCTCGGACTCGCTGTCGACGGGCAGGCTCCTCGGCAGGTCGCCCTGCCCGCGACCGCCGACTGGGGTGCCTGGCAGCAGGTGTCCACGGACCTCGACCTGTCTGCGGGCGAACACCGTGTCTCCCTGACGCGCGGTGCCGCCGACTCGGGCAACGTCAACGTGGACAGCCTTGCTCTGCTCAGCGGTGACCAGGCATATCCCGGCGTGCGAGCGGTGGACGACTGCCGGTTCGGCACGAGCTGCGAGGCCGAGAACGGCCTGGTGAGCGGTTCGGCCAAGATCGCTGTCGAGCACGCCGGGTTCGCGGGCACCGGGTTCGTCGCCGAACTCGTCGGGGGAACGCGGCTGAGCCAGCGCGTGACCAGCGTTCCGGCGGCGGGCACGTACCCCGTGGTGCTGCGGTACGCCAACGGCGTCGGCGGCGACGGCAAGCACGAGGCCCGGACCGTGCTGATCAACGGTCAGGCGATCACGTTGCCCGTCACGGCGAACTGGGCCACGTGGTCCACCGCGACGGCACAAGTGTCCTTGCCCGCAGGCACTTCCGACCTGACCGTCAGCTGTCCGGACGCGGGTTGCCACGTCAACCTGGACACCGTCGGGATCAACAGCTCGGTCCAGCACCTGGCGCTCGGCGGCTATCGGCGTTCGCTCGACGGCTACACCGGCAACAGCGGTGATCCACAGCTGACGCCCGGCCTGATGTACCGCGACGGCTGGTACCTGCTGGACGACACGACTTCGGCTCTGCGCAACGGAACTCCGCGCGTGGATCGGGGCGCCCAGCCGTACCAGGACGGCTACGTGTTCGGCTACGGCCAGAACTACAAGGCGGCACTCGGTGACCTCACCGCGCTGACCGGTGGGCCGAAGTTGTTGCCGCGCTGGGCCTACGGCGTCTGGTACTCCGAGTACATCGACCGGACCGCCGCCGACTTCCGCGACCGGATCCTGCCCGCGTTCCGGCAGCACGGTGTGCCGCTGGACGTGCTGGTGGTCGACACCGACTTCAAGGCGCACAACCTGTGGAACGGCTGGCGTATGGACCAGACGAAGTTCCCCGACCCGCAGGGCTTCCTCGACTGGGCGCACGGCGAAGGCCTGCACAGCACGCTCAACATCCACCCCAGCATCCAGGGCGACGACCCCGACTTCGCTCGGGCGCAGGCCACCGCGAAGGGCAAGCTGGCCAAGGGTTCCTGCACGAACTGCTACGTGTTCGACTGGGGCGACCCGGACCAGCTGCGCGCCTACCTGGAGCTGCACCAGAAGATGCCGACCGACTTCTGGTGGCTCGACTGGTGTTGCGACGGCTCGGGTTCGTCGCTGCGCGGGGTCACGCCCGACTCGTGGATCAACGAGCAGTACGCGAAGATCGGCTCGTTCGCGTTCTCGCGCGGCTTCGGATCGCTGCAGGCGGGCGGGTACAGCGGCTCCGGGCCGTTGCCGACCGGACCGTGGGCGGAGAAGCGCTCGACCCTGCACTTCACCGGCGACACGTCGTCGACGTGGGGCGCGCTGAAGGCGACCATCGGCTACACCTCGGCCGAGGGCGTGGCGACCGGGATGTCGAACATCAGCCACGACATCGGCGGTCACAACGACACCACCGGGCTGCGCGGATCGGAGACCTACCTCGACAACGGCCAGGTCCGCTACACCACCAAGCTGCCGGACGACATGTACGCGCGGTGGGTGCAGCTGGGCGCGTTCCAGCCGATCACGCGACTGCACAGCAACCACGGCGACCGGCTGCCGTGGCAGTACGGGGCGGCAGCGCAGGCGTCGGCGACGAAGTTCCTGAACCTGCGCGAACGGCTCGTGCCGTACATCTACTCGCTGGCGGAGCAGGCGAACCGCACCGGCGTGCCACTCCAGCGGCCGGCGTGGCTCGAGTACCCGGGCAGTCCGGAGGCATACTCCACAGTGGACAGCCAGTTCCTGCTCGGGCCCGACCTGCTGGTCGCGCCGATCACGACGCCCGGCGAGACCGGTTCGACGCGTGTCTGGTTCCCGCCGGGGCAGTGGACCGACTACTTCACCGGGCAGGTCTACCAGGGCAACACCTGGGCGACCGTCAGCGCGGGCTGGGACACCATGCCGGTGTTCATGCGTGCGGGCGGAATGCTGGTCGAGCGCAGTGCTGATGTGGCCAACGACGTGCAGAACCCGGCCGACGCGCTGACCGTGCACGTGACGGCCGGAGCGAAGGGCGAGTTCACGTTGCACGAGGACAGCGGGCGCACGCGGATCATCCAGCGCGGCGACACGATCTTCCTGCTGTCCGGCAAGGTGTCCAAGCGGGACTGGAAGTTCGTCGTGCACAAGGCGGACGGGTCCAGCCACGTCGTGCAGGCGCGCAACTCACCGGCGGTGGTCAGTCTTCGGGCACCCAGGTGAGCAGCCTGACCTTCGCGACGGTGCGGACGTGTTTCCGCATCGCCGCGGCGGCCTTCTTCGCGTCCCCCGCGGCGATGGCCTCGTAGATCGCCGTGTGCTGCGCCAGTGACCGGGAGGGGCGTCCCGGCTGGCGCAGCGACTCGGTGCGGCTCTCGGTGATCTGCTCGGCGATGGTCTTCATGAACTCGGCAAGCAGCGAGCTGTGGGCGGCGGCGGTGACGGCGGCGTGGAAGCGGCGATCCCCTTCCACCCCGTTGTCGCCGCCGCCGATCTCGTCGCGCATGAAGTCCAGCGCCGCGCGGATCGTCTCCAGCTCGGCGTCGGTGCGGCGTTCGGCGGCCAGTTCGGCGAGCTTGGTCTCCAACGCCTCGCGGGCCTCCAGCACCTCCGGGAGGCGTTTGCGGCGTTCGACGAGTTGCTCGACCGGTTCGACGTCGAGGGTGTCGCGCACCAGGTAGGTGCCTCCGCCGTGCCGTGCCTCGACCAGGCCCTGGACCTCCAGGACCACGATCGCCTGCTTGATGGACGCGCGGCTCACGCCGAGGCTCGCCGCGAGGTCGCGTTCGGCGGGCAGCCTGTCCCCCGCGCTCAGGCCCGCCTCCACCACGTGCGCGCGCAGGCGTTCGAGCACCTGCTCGTACAGGCGGGACTTGACCATGGGCCGCAGTGCCTCGGACATCGTCCCAGGATAACCGGTCAAGTGGCTCAGCCACTAGGCCACCTCTTGACAGCGGCTGGACCGTGGGCGGAAAGTGGCTGAACCACTCATCCACTCGGACAGAGTCCCAACGACGGGAGCCCTGCATGTCCGCCGAACTGATCTCGATACTCGTGCTGGTCGTGGTGTTCGTCATCGCCACGACCAGGTCGATCAACATGGGCGCGCTCGCCTTCGCCGCGGCCTTCGGGGTCGGCACGCTGGTGGCGGACATGAAGACCGACGACATCTTCAAAGGCTTCCCCGCCTCGTTGTTCGTCGTGCTGGTCGGGGTGACGTTCCTGTTCGCCATCGCCCGTGCCAACGGCACCACGGACTGGCTGGTGTACAGGGCGATCCGGCTCGTCGGCGGGCGGATCGCGCTGATGCCGTGGGTGATGTTCGCGATCACCGGCGTGCTGACGGCGATCGGCGCGGTGAGCCCGGCCGCGGTCGCGATCGTGGCGCCGATCGCGATGGGGTTTGCCGCGAAGTACCGGATCAGCCCCTTGTTGATGGGCGTGATGGTGGTGCACGGCGCGCAGGCCGGCGGCTTCTCCCCCATCAGCATCTACGGCACGATCGTCAACGGCATCGTGGCCAAGGAAGGCCTGCCGGGCAACGAGATCGTGCTGTTCCTGGCCAGCCTCGTGGTGAACCTGCTGATCGCCGCCGTGGTGTTCGTGGTGCTGGGCGGCATGAAGCTCGCCAGGCAGCCGCTGGAAGCGCCCGCACTGGCCCGCGCCGGCGGTGGTGGCGACGACAACGGCAGCGACGTGACCGAAGAGCGTGTCGCCCTGACCGCGCCCCGCATCGCGACGCTGCTCGGTCTCGCCGCCCTGGTGACCGCCGCGCTGGTGTTCGACCTCGACGTCGGCCTCGCCGCGATCACGGTGGCCGTGCTGCTCAGCGTGGTGTGGCCGGAGACGTCCAAGCTGGCGATCACCCAGATCACGTGGCCGACGGTGCTGCTGATCTGCGGCATCCTCACCTACGTCGCCGTGCTGCAGACGATGGGCACGATCAAGTGGGCGGGCGACTCGGTCGCCGGTGTCGGCGCTCCCCTGCTCGCAGCCCTGCTGATCTGCTACATCGGCGCGATCGTGTCGGCGTTCGCCTCGTCCGTCGGCATCATGGGCGCGCTGATCCCGCTGGCCGTGCCGTTCCTGCTGCAGGGCGAGGTCAGCGCGATCGGCCTGATCGCGGCGCTGGCGGTGTCGGCGACCGTGGTCGACGTGAGTCCGTTCTCCACCAACGGCGCCCTGGTGCTGGCCGGTGCGCAGGACGTCGACCGCGACAAGTTCTTCAAGCAACTGATGGTCTACGGCGGGATCATGGTCGCGGCGGCGCCGCCGCTGGTGTGGCTCGCCCTCGTCGTCCCGGGAATCTGGTGACCTTGATGTTCGCCTTGCAGTCAGACCGCGTCGCCCTCCGCTTCGGCGACCGCACCCTCACCCACACCGAACTCGCCGCCTGTGCCGGAACGCTGGCACAGCAGCTGTCCGGCCTGCCTCGGGTGGCGATCTGGGCGACGCCGGCCATCGAGACGTGCGTCGCGGTGGTCGCGGCCCTGCTCGCCGGGGTGCCCGCCGTGCCGCTCAACCCGAAGGTCGGCGAACGCGAGCTCGCGCACATCGTGTCGGACAGCGCGCCCGCGCTGGTGCTGGCGGCGCCCGGCACGCGGCTTCCCGCCGGCCTGGACTCGGTGCCCCGCCGCGACGTCACGCTCGACGGCGGTGACTTCGGGCCGTTCGCCGATCCCGGCGACGAGGCTCCGGCGTTGATCGTCTACACCTCGGGCACCACCGGCGCGCCCAAGGGCGTCGTGCTGCCGCGCCGCGCGATCGTGTCCACATTGGACGCCGTCGCGGAGGCGTGGGAGTGGACCTCGGAGGACGTGCTGGTGCACGCGTTGCCGTTGTTCCACGTGCACGGGCTGATCCTCGGCGTGCTGGGCCCGTTGCGGCGGGGTGGCACGGTGCACCACCTCGGCAAGTTCTCCACCGACGCGGTCGCCCAGGCTTTGAACGACGACGGCACGATGATGTTCGGCGTTCCGACGATGTACCACCGGATCGCGGAAGAAGTGGGCGATGACCTGAAGCTCGCCGACGCGTTGAGCGGGGCGCGGTTGCTGGTGTCGGGGTCGGCGGCGTTGCCGGTGCGCGACCACGAACGGATCGCCGCCGCCACCGGGCAGCGCGTGGTCGAGCGGTACGGGATGACCGAGACGCTGATGAACACCAGCGTCCGCGCGGACGGCGACCGCAGGCCGGGCGCGGTCGGTGTGCCGCTGCCCGGCGTCGAGGTGCGGCTGGTCGACGACGCCGGACTGACGCTGGACGACGCCGGCGCGATCGGTGAGATCCAGGTACGCGGGCACAATCTGTTCACCGAGTACCTCAACCGGCCCGACGCCACCGAGGAGGCGTTCGCGGACGGCTGGTTCCGCACCGGCGACGTGGGCACGCGGGACGAGGACGGCTACTTCCGCATCGTCGGGCGCAAGGCGACGGACATCATCAAGAGCGGTGGCTACAAGATCGGCGCGGGCGAGATCGAGAACGCCCTGCTGGAGCACCCCGGGGTGAAGGAGGTGGCGGTGACCGGCGAGCCCGACGACGACCTGGGCGAGCGGATCGTCGCCTGGGTCGTGCCCGCCGGGACCGAGCCGTCCCCGGGCGAGCTCGCCGACCACGTGGCGCGGCTGCTCACCCCGCACAAACGGCCTCGGGTGGTGCGGTTCGTGGAGGCGTTGCCGCGCAACGACATGGGCAAGGTGATGAAGCGTGCCTTGCGGGCGTGAGCCGGCCCGCGAGCTGATCGGCCGGCTGGCGGCCGCGTTCGAGGAGCTGCCGGACGATCTCGGACCCTCCGCCGGGGACGGACCGCTCGGCTGGCCGGGTTACGGCGACCAGCTCGCGCGAGCGGCCGCCTCGACCGGTGAACACGAGTCCGTCGTCTGCGGGATCGCGGAGATCGGCGGCGTCACGACGATGGTGGTGGCGTTCGAGTTCGGGTTCCTCGGCGGCTCTCTGGGAACCCGCACCGGCACCCGCATCGAGCAGGCCTTCACGCACGCCCGCGAACGCCGCCTGCCGGTGGTCTCGCTGGTCGCGACCGGTGGCAGCCGCATGCAGGAGGGCACGCTCGCGTTGATGCAGCTGCCCCGGATCGCCCGGCAGCTCACGCTGACCCGCGAGGCAGGACTGCCGCACGTCGCGGTGCTGCGTGATCCCACGACCGGGGGCGGCTGGGCCACTCTCGGGGCGGGCGCGGACGTCGTGCTGGGACTGCGCGGCGCGCAGGTCGGGTTCGCCGGGTCGCGTGTGCGGCCGCCGGGATACTCGGTGACGCAGCAGTTCGCGGCCGGTCTGGTCGACCAGCTCCTGCCACCGGAGGAGTTGCGCGACCGGCTGGAGCGCTGGCTGCGGTTGCTCACCACGCCCACCGGCGGACCCGCCCCCGTGCCGTCGGCGCTGGGCGAGACGACGTTGCCGAAGACCGGCTGGGACGCGGTGGTGCGCGCCCGCACGCTGGGCCGTCCACGCGCCAAGGAGTACCTCGCCTCCTACTTCGGCTGGCACGAGCCGATCAACGGCGATCGCAGCGGTGGCGTCGACCCCGGTGTGCTGTGCGGGTTCGGGTATCGCGACGGGCGGACCGTCGCCTACGCGGCGCAGTGCGGCACGGCGACCAGGCCCGCCGGGTTCCGCACGGCGGCCCGTCTCGTCCGGCTGGCGGACCGGCTGGGAATCCCGGTGCTGACGCTCGTGGACACACCGGGCGCGGCCAACGACGCGGCCGCCGAGAAGGCGGGAGTGGGCGCCGCCATCGCCGACATGTTCACCGCGATCGCGGCCGCGCGCGTGCCGGTGACGACGCTGGTGATCGGGGAGGGCGGCTCCGGTGGCGCGCTCGCGTTCGCCGCACCGGACCGGATGTGGGTGACGCCGGACGGTTACTTCGCGGTCATCTCACCCGAACTGGCGACCGCGATCCTGAAACGGGACCCGGCGCGGGCACGGCAGACGGCGGAGGAGTTGCGGTTGCGGCCGCAGGACCTGGTCGAGCTGGGCGTGGCGCAGGGGATCGCCCAGCTCGGCCAGTCCGCTGATCAGGCCACGGCCAGGTAGAAAAACGCCAGGAGCGAACTCGGGACGCAGATGATCACGAGTCCGACCACACCGTAGAACGGCTCCTTCCTCTTCAGCATCGCGCCCAGCGCGCCGATACCGACGAGCACGGACGCGACGAACAACACCAGAACGACGTACGACATGTGAGGTCCTCAGGTCAGGGGTTGGGTGGAGCCGGGAGCGGCCGCGTGCGGCGGCGCCCGGCTCGACCGGTGACCTGTGGTCGTTCCTTCGGCGTTCTGGGCGGTGGCCACGACGACCGCCGCCCGGCCGTGGGGCGGGCGCGGGCCGGTCGCGGAGCCGGGCAGCGCCCAGGAGACGTCCGGGGACGCCGTCGTCTGCACGTGGACGGCCGAGACCGGAGCGTTGAGCCCCGATCCCGGCCGGTCCGCGGCCGTGTCGCGGGTGCTCGTGGCGACGAACGCCAGCAGCAGGGCCAGTAGGAGTGCCGGCCACCTCACTGAGCCACTGCCCGCCTGCGGAGGAAGAACTCGCCGACCGGTTCCACGTAGCGCGCCGCGATCGGGCCGATGATCGCCATCAGCAGCACGTACGCGGTGGCGAGCGCGGCCAGTTGCTCGCTCACCTGACCGGAGGCGACCGCGAGACCGGCGATGACGATGGAGAACTCACCTCGCGCGACCAGCGCGGCACCCGTGCGGGCGCGGCCCATCGGTCCGATGCCCTGGCGTCGCGCCGCCCACCAGCCCGTCGCCATCTTCGTCACGGTGGTGATCACGGCCAGCAGCACCGCCATGCCGAGCACGGGCGGGATCGAGCGCGGATCGGTGTTCAGGCCGAACACGACGAAGAACATCGCGGCGAACAGGTCCCGCAACGGTTCCAGCAGCCGTGTGGCGTTCTCGGCGGTGGAGCCGGAGATCGCGATGCCCAGCAGGAACGCGCCGACGGCGGCGGACACCTGCAGTTCCGAGGCGATGCCGGCGACCAACAGCGCCGAGCCGAGCAGCTTGAGCAGGAACACCTCGTGGTCGGGACTGTCCACGATGGCCGAGATGACGCGGCCGTACTTCAGCGCCACCACCAGGACGATGGTGATCGCGAGCAGCGAGATGCCGACCGACGTGAGCCCGCCGACGAAGCTGACGCCCGCGAGCACGGCCGTGAGCACCGGCAGGTAGACGGCCATCGCGAGATCCTCGAACACCAGCACCGAGAGGATCACCGGCGTCTCGCGGTTGCCCAGGCGGCCGAGGTCGCCGAGGACCTTCGCGATGATGCCGGACGACGAGATGTAGGTGACGCCCGCCATCGCCAGCGCGCCGACCATGCCCCAGCCGAGCATCAGCGCGACGATCGCGCCGGGTGCCGCGTTGAGCACGATGTCGAGGACACCGGCCATCCACGACTTCTTCAGGCCGGTGGTCAGCTCGGACGCCGAGTACTCGAGACCCAGCAGGAGAAGCAGCAGCACCACGCCGATCTCGCTGGCGAGGTGGGTGAAGTTCTCGATGCCGTGCAACGGGATGAGTCCGCCGGACCCGAACGCGAGACCGCCGACGAGGTAGAGCGGGATCGGCGAGATGCCGAATCTCCAGGCGAGGCGGCCGAGCAGGCCCAGTCCGAAGAAGACCGCACCAAGTTGGATCAGCGCGATCGTGGTGTCGTGCACTCGCTCAGCCGCCCGTCAGGATGTCCGCGGCGGCATCAAGACCGTCCGCGGTACCGACGACGACCGCGAGATCGCCGTTCTCGAACAGGAAGTCAGGGCCCGGCGACGGATGCGCGTTGCCCGCACGCACGACCGCGACGACGGAGGCGCCGGTGCGGGTGCGCAGCGCCGTGTCGCCGAGGGTGCGGCTGGAGAACGCCGTGACCGGCAGCTGGCGGGTCGTGATCCCGGTGATGTCGGCGTGCTGCCGGGCGAGCTTCGAGACGAGCTGCGGCGCCCCGAGCAGCCCGGCGAGCGTGCCCGCCTCCTCCGGCGTGAGCGGGATCGACGCGGCGGTCGTGTCGGGATCATCCTGTTTGGACATGATGAGCTCGAACTTGCCGTCACGGTAGGAGATCACGCCGATCCGGCGGCCGGAACGGATGGAGAAGTCCTGCCTGACCCCTATACCGGGCAGGGGCGTCACTTCGACGTTCACTCGAGTTTCCTAGGGTTCGATGAGCCCGGCGCGGATCGCGTACCGGGTGAGTTCGAGACGGTCCCTGAGCCCGAGTTTCTGCAGCAGGTTGGCCCGGTGCCGCTCGACGGTCTTGACGCTGATCACGAGCATGTCCGCGATCTCCTTGGAGGAATGGCCCTCCGCGACCAGCTTGAGGATCTCCTCCTCGCGGTCGGTGATCGCCTTGGCCGGGAAGCCGCCGCCCTCCTTGGCGCGGTCCAGGTAGTTGCGGATCAGCGAGTTCACCGCGCCGGGGTAGAGGAACGGCTCGCCGCGCATGGCCGAGCGGCACGCCTCCACCAGGTCGCGGTCGGCGACGGACTTCAGCACGTACCCGGAAGCGCCCGCCTTGAGCGCCTCGAAGAAGTACTGCTCGTTGTCGTACATCGTGAGGATCAGGATCCGCAGGTCCGGCAGGAGACGCGAGAGTTCCCGCGCGGCCTGCAGCCCGGTCAGCCGCGGCATGGCGATGTCGAGGATCGCCAGGTCCGGCTTGTCCCTGCGTGCCAGGCTGATCGCTTCCGCGCCGTCGCCCGCCTCGCCGACGACCTCCAGGTCGGGTTCGTTGTCCAGGATCATCCGGACGCCACGGCGGACGAGCGCGTGGTCGTCCGCGAGCAGGATGCGCACGGTCATTCGCCCTCCCCCTTGGCCTTCACTACCAGCCTGACCTCGGTGCCCTTCAGCATCGGCCCGACGGTCAGGTCGGCGCCGACCAGCAGCGCGCGTTCCCGCATGCCGCGGATGCCCGCGCCCTCCTGGCTGTCGCCGATCCCCCGGCCGTTGTCGCGCAGTCGTAGCTCCACTTCGGACGGACGAGCCGTCAGGGTGAGTTCGATCTCGTCCGCCTTCGCGTGCCGGACGGCGTTGGTGAGACCCTCCTGCGCGACGCGGTAGACCACCAGTTCGGTCTCGGCGTCGAGCGCGGGCAGGTTCTTGTCGAACGACCGCTTGATCGTGAGACCGGCCGGGTCGCCGATCTCCCGCGTGAGCGCCTTGAGCGCGCTGACCAGCCCCAGCTCCTCCAGCACACCGGGCCGGAGCCTCCGCGCGATGCGGCGGATCTCGTCGAGCGTGCTGCGCGTGGTCTCCTGCACCTGGAGGAGTTCCTCGCGCGTCTCCTGCGGCGACTGGTCCGCCACCCGCTTGAGACTCAGCAACACCGCCGTCAGCGACTGCCCCACCTCGTCGTGCAGCTCCTGCGCCACCCGCCGCCGCTCCGACTCCTGCGCCGACAACGCGATGGCCGAGCTGTACCCGCGCTCGGTCTCCAGCCGGTCGATCATGCTGTTGAACGTGGTGATCAGCTCGGCGATCTCCCCATGCCCCGTCGCCCGCAACCGCGGCCCGGGCTTGAGCAGATCGATCGTGGTCATCGCCCGCGTGAGCCGCCCGAGCGGCGCCAGCCCCACCCGGATCAGCACGGCGTTCGCGATCAGCATCACCACCAGCCCGGCCGCCAGCACCAGCACCTCGCGCAACGGCGCCGGCGTCGACACCGTCGCGGGCCCGAACACGAGCAACATGGCCGCGATGACCAGAACCAGGGCGTTGAGCAGGAAGATCCGCCCGAACAACGACACGCGCGCCGCCTCTCCGTGATCACTTCCCGCCACGCCTGCGAGGCTGACGGGCGAGGGCGCCACCTGTCCATCCGTGGCAACACCCATGTTCGCCGGGGCCGGGCAGGTGCGCCGGTCGGCGGGCTGCGGGCGGGGCCTTGGTGGGGATCGTCACGCCGGGTCGTGACACTCACAACCGGCGCCATCAGAGGCCCGGACGGCGCCCCGGTTGGGTGCCACGACGGATCGCCGAAACCGGCGAAAGTGACGATCGTGGAGTCAGACGCCCTCAACCGCCCTGGAGGCGCCCGATGACTCCCACGACCACCCGCCGCACGCGGACCTGGCCCTTCCATCTGGCAGCTCTCGCGCTGGTGGCGGCGGGTCTGCTCGTGCCGCACGCCTTGCTCGTCGCCGCCGGACTGCTCCTGGCGGGCTCGGTGGCGCTCAGCCCGCGCGCGGACCGCGTCAACCGGAGCTGATGCGGTCGGCGTGGACGTGCGTGCGCACCCCCTGGGGATCGAACAGGATCAGCAGTTCGACCGCGCCGCCGTCCGCGCTGCCCAGCCAGTGCGGCTTCGAGGTGTCGAACTCGGCGGCCTCGCCGGGCGGCAACGTCAGGTCGAGGTCGTCGAGCACCAGCCGCAACCGTCCATTGAGGACGTAGAGCCACTCGAACCCGTCGTGCGTCTGCAGCGTGGGTTCCAGCGGTTCCGGCACGGCCGGGATGAGCATCTTGAACGACTGCACCCCGCCCGGCCGCCGCGACAACGGCACGAACGTCATGCCGTACTTGTGGATCGGTTTGAGGTGGATGCGCGGATCGCCGGTTCGCGGGGCACCGACGAGGTCGTCCAGCGGCACGTCGTAGACGCGCGACAGCGGCAGCAGCAGTTCCAGGGTCGCCCGGCGCTGCCCGCTCTCCAGCCGGGACAGGGTGCTCTCGGAGATCCCCGTGGTCGTCGCGAGGTCGGCGAGGGTGATGCCGCGGTGCCGGCGCAACGTCCGCAGCCGCGCGCCCACCCCGTCGAGAACGTCTTCGGTTTCGCGGTTCACCAGGCCGAGCTTGCCACACTGGCAAGTTTTCGTGCCAGATCTGGCAACCTCCACCCAAGCTGGTCGCATGAAACGCCTCGTACTCGCCCTGCTGCTCCTGATCACAGCCTGTGCGACGCCCCCGGTGACCCCGGCGTACGCCGCCGTCACCCAGAACGACCCGGCCTTCCAGAAGACCTTCCGGCACGAGTTCGCCGACGTCGAGGGCGTGCGGATGCACTACGTGACGGGCGGCAGCGGCAGCCCTGTCGTGCTGATCCACGGCTGGCCGCAGACCTGGTACGGCTGGTGGCCGATCATGCCCGCGCTCGCCGAACGCCACACCGTCTACGCGCTCGACCTGCCCGGCCTCGGCGACAGCACCGGCACGCCCAAGGCCTACGACAAGGCCACGCTCGCGCGGTACGTCCACGCGCTGACCAGCCGGCTCGGCCTGCGGGACGCCTCCGTCGTCGGCCACGACCTCGGCGCGGCCGTCGCGTTCCAGTACGCCAGCCAGTTCCCCGAGGACACCGCCCGGCTGGGCTACCTCGACCTGCCGCTACCGGGTCCGGCGATCGACGCGCGCACCTACCGCTCGCTCAGCTGGCACATCGCGTTCCACTCGCAGCCCAGCGTCCCCGAGGCGATCGTCCGGAACGACGTCCGCGACTATCTGAAGCTCTTCTACCCGCAGGTCTCCTACCAGGGCAGCGCGTTCGGCGGCACGTCGACGAAGTCCCCGTTCGAGGACGACGAGATCGACGAGTACGCGCGCACCTACAGCTCTGCCCTGTCGAACGGCTTCGAGCTGTACCGCGCGCTCGACCAGGACGTCCGCGACACCGAGGCCGCCCGGCCGGTCCAGACCCCGGCCCTGGTCATGGCCGCGGAGGGCCAGGCCGAGGCGATCAAGGGCACGGCCGCACCGCGGATGACGAACATCGTGCGCACGCTCGACGTCCCGAAGGCAGGACATTGGCTGGTCGAGGAGAATCCGCAGTTCGTCACCACCGAGCTGCTGCGTTTCCTCAGTTCATGACCGGCACTCGATCGAACCACGGCAGCGCCTCCTCCAGCTGCGCCGCGAGCTTGATCAGCAACGCCTCCCCCTCGAGCGGCGCGACGAACTGGACGCCGAGCGGCAGCCCGTCCGCCGTCCAGTGCAGCGGCAGCGAGAGGGCGGGGCGGCCGGTGATGTTCGCGAGCTGCGTGTACGGCACCCAGCCGAGGTTGTCCCTGATCATGTCGTCGACGATCTTCGTGTGCTTGAGGAACCGGGCCGTGCCGGTCTTGAGCAGCACATCGGTGGCGCGTTGCAACGACACCGGCAGGTCGAACTGGCCGACCTTGGGCGGCGGGGTCGCGAGCGTCGGCGTCAGCAGCAGGTCGTAGGACTCGAAGTAGGTGCTGAGGCGCCGGGTGTGCTCGTGCCGCCGCTGCACCGCGTCCACGTAGTCGACGCTGCTCGTGGCCCGTCCCAGGGCGGCCATGAGCAGCGTGTCGCGTTCGAACGCGACGTCCGGCGCACCGGTCAGGCGCTTCGCGTCGGCGACCTTCCACGCGAGGTTCACGAACCACGTCAGCAGGAAGTCCTTGGCCAGCACCGCGTCGTCGAACGGCGCCTGCGGCAGCTCCTCCACGTGGTGCCCGAGATCGGTGAGCACGCGGACGGCCGACGCGACGGCCGCGACCGCCTCGGGGTGCGGGTCCGGGTTGATCGCCGACGGCACCCGCACGCCGATCCGGAGCTTGCCGGGAGACCGGCCGACGTACGAGGCGAACGACTCCGGCGGCATCGCGGGCGAGTACGGCCCGGCCGGCTCACCACCGCAGATGACGTCGAGCATCGCGGCCGTGTCGCGGACCGTGCGGGAGACGACGCCCTGCACCGCCGCGCCGTGCATCATCTCGGCGGTCTCCGGCCCGAACGGCGTGAGGCCGCGTCCCGGCTTCAGCCCGACGAGCCCGCAGCACGCGGCCGGGATCCGGGTCGAGCCACCACCGTCGTTCGCGCCCGCGCAGGGCACGATCCCGGCGGCGACCGCGGCCGCCGAGCCGCCCGACGAACCGCCGGGGGTCCGTTCCAGGTCCCAGGGATTGCGCGCCGGGCCCCAGACGGCCGACTCGCTGATCGCCTTGGCGCCGAACTCCGGCAGGTTGGTCTTGCCGAAGATCACCAGGCCGGCGTCGACCCAGCGCTGGACGACGGTCGAGTGCGCGGCGACCTTCAGCGCCTTCAGCGAGCGCGACCCGTTCGAGGTCGGCAGGCCCGCGTAGTCCTGGCCGAGGTCCTTGATCAGGAACGGCACGCCGGCGAACGGACCGGTGAGGTCGCCGGACGGTTCGGCCGGAACGTCCCGGACGATCGCGTTGAGCCGGGGGTTGACCTCCGCGGCGCGTTCCCTCGCCACCGCGAGGAGTTCGGCCGCGGACACGTGCCTGTCCGCGACGAGCCGGGCCAGCCCGGTGGCGTCGTACTTCCGGTACTCGTCGAAGTCCACGGGCTCAAGGTAGCTGCTCGGCCACGCCGAAGACGATCTCCCGCACCACAGCCGGATTCTCCTGCGGGATGAGGTGCCCGGCGTCCTCGACGACGACCATCCTGCCGCGCGGGACGGCGTCCATCAGGTCGGCCGCGTACCGGTTGAACAGCGGGCGCCACTTGGCCATCCCCCGCTCGACCAGCCCGGCCTGCAAGCAGACCGTGGGCACGTCGGGGGTGCCCGCCGCCTGCACCCGGCGCATCACCGGCAGGGCGGACGCGATCTGCAGCGCCTCCCGGCTGCCCGCCTTCATGGCCCGCACGGTCGCGTAGTCGTTCGTCATGACCTCCACGTCGGCCGCGGAGATCTCCGGCGAGACGCCGTTGCGGAACGTCTGCCGCTTGATCAGCCCCTTGGCTCCCAGGCGGGCCAGCACCGCCATGAGGCCGAAGAACCGCGCCGCGACCTTGGCGTTGCGCGTCGACATGATCTCGGCGAGGGTCGCGTCCACGAACACCATCCCGGCCACGCGCCGCGGGTACCGGTCGGCGAACACGCGGATGATCGGGCCGCCCCAGCTGTGCCCGACCAGCAGCACCGGCTCGGTCTCGCCGAGCGCGTCGAGCAGCGCGGTCAGGTCGTCCACGATCCGGTCGAGCGTGCGGTCGTGCGGGTCGACGTCGCTGCCGCCGTAGCCCGCGCGGTCGTAGGACAGCGTGCGGTAGCGGGCGCTCACCTCGCGCTGGGTGTGGATCCAGGTCGAACCGGGCGCGCTCATCCCGGCCTCGAAGACGATCAACGGGCCGGAACCCTCCCCTGCCGTGACCGCGCGGATTCCCCGCCCGTCCGGGAGCGTGACGAACTTCTCCAGCATCGCGAGGCCTTTCACTGGTGCCAGCTCGGCGGGTGGAGCTCGTCCCACAGCGGCGCGCTTTCCAGCTGTGCGGCGAGTGCGAGCAGTTCGGCGTCACGGCGGGCGCGGCCGACGAGGTGCACGCCGTGCGGCAGCCCGTCACCGTCCACATGCGACGGGAGTGAGATCGCGGGCACGCCGGCGAGGTTGGCCCACGGCGTGTGGCAGGACCACTTCAGCATCAGGTCGGCCTCGTCGCCGGTGTAGTAACCGATCGGGACCGGCGGGCCGTTGGTCGTGGGCGTCAGCACGACGTCGTAGTCGTCGACCGCCGCGAGGAACGTGCTGGCGTAGCGGGCGAGCAGCGCCTGGGCCATGACGACGTC
Organism: Lentzea albidocapillata; assembly: GCF_000719115.1. Taxonomy (GTDB): domain Bacteria; phylum Actinomycetota; class Actinomycetes; order Mycobacteriales; family Pseudonocardiaceae; genus Lentzea; species Lentzea albidocapillata. The sequence continues at coordinate 24,743 of NZ_JOEA01000018.1, forward strand.
GGCGGCGGACAGCTTCTCGTTGACGGCAAGCAGGTGCCGGGAGTACGGCCGCAGCAGGTGCGTTCGCTCCGGCGGCACCATCAACCGGGCCACGGCACCCACCTGGTAGGCGAACCAGGCCAGGACCGCGCGGCTCACGGGCTCGTCCCAGCGGGCGGGCAACGGGATCTCCCGCACCTCGTGGCCGAGCCCGGTGAGCACCTCCGCGGTCCGTCGCACCGCCAGTTCCGCCTGGGGGTCGACGGCCTCGCCGGTGCCGGTGTCCGTCCACATCGCGACTCTCAGCGGACGTTGGAGGTCCAAAGCGGCGCTGAAGCTGCCGTCGTTGCGCCACCCGTAGAGATCGCCCGGCGCGGGCGACGCCATCACGTCCAGCAGCAGCGCCGCGTCCTCGACCGTTCTCGCCATCGGGCCCTCGGTGCTCGCGAGGAGGAACGAGGTGGCGGGCGCCGGGCTCACCAGGCCGCGGCTCGGTTTCATCCCGACCAGGTGGCAGGTCGCCGCGGGTGTGCGGATCGAGCCCGCGCCGTCACTGGCGTGCGCCACGGGCAACAGTCCCGCCGCGACCGCCGTGGCCGCGCCACCGCTGGAGCCGCTCGAGTAACGCGTTGGGGCGTAAGGGGTCACGGCCGGACTCGGGGTGACGTCGTTCTCGGTGTAGCAGGTCGCGCCGAACTCCGACGTGTTCGTCTTGCCCAGCACGACCGCGCCGGCCCGCCGCAGCAGCCCGGCCGTCCAGGAGTCCTCCCGCGGCACGAACTCCGCCAGCGCCGCCGACCCGAACGTCGTGCGGATGCCCGCGGTCGCGGCGAGGTCCTTGATGCCCAGCGGCAGTCCGAGCAGCGCCGCCCGGTCTCCCCCGGCGAGCCTCTCGTCCGCGCGTGTGGCCTCGTCGAGCGCGTTCTCGTTGATCGTCACGAACGCGCCGAGCCCGGCGCGCCGTTCGATGCGCGCGAGGTAGTGCTCGGTCAGTTCGCGGGAGCCGATCTCCTTGGCGCGCAACGCCTTGAGCTGCTGTGCGGCCGTGAGTTCGTGCAGACTCATGGCTTCACGGAGGTTCCGGTGAGGAGCCGGTGCACCGACCACGTCACCACGTCGAGCTCCTCGGGCGTCATCGGTTCGCCACCGAACATCCGCCGGTGCATCAGCGGGCCTTCCAGCAGGTTGCCGACGAACGGCAGCTCCGGCACCTCGGCGATCTCGCCGCGCCGCACGGCCCGTGCGATCGCGTCGACCAGCGGCTGCGACCGGCGCACGACGAGGCTGCGGAACGTCCGCTCGGCCTCGGCGTCACCGCGCAGGTCCGCGAGGAAGCCGACCAGGCCGTCGTTCCACGGCTCGTCCCAGGCGCCCGCCAGGTCCTGCGCGAACGCCCTGAGGTCACCGTGCAGCGTGCCGGTGTCGGGGTCCGGCACCGGCGGCAGGTACCCGTCGAGCACGTCCGCCACCAACCGCACCTTGCTGCTCCAACGCCGGTAGACGTCGGTCCTGTGCGCACCCGCCTGGGCTGCGACCTGCGTCAACGTCAGCGCGTCATAGCCGTTCGAGGTCAGCAGCGACCACGCCGTCGCCAGCAACCGCTGTTCGAGATCGGGATCCCGCGGACGCCCTGCCACCGGCACCCTCCAATTCGCAACAAGTTGTAGCGATACCGTAGGGGTCCCGGCACGTCATCACAAGTGCCCGTTGCCCAGGTGTCTCACCGCGGCCTCCACCCCGACGTCCAGTGCGTCCTGCATGACGCGCTGCCGTCGTTCCGTGCGGCCGATCACCGCACTGCCCAGCGGTGGCCGGATCTGCAGGCAGGCCGGGTGGGTGGCGAGCAGCTCCTCGTCCTTGGCCCTGATCTCCTCACGGCGCAACCAGTTCGCCACTACACCCGGTGCGTGCCGGGCGAACCAGCGTGACAACACGAAGCGTTCGCCACGGGACGGCGGCACGCCCAGGAACTCGTCCTCGCGCCGCGTGCGCAGGGCGATGACGTGCGTCGCCCCCTGCGAGATCGCCGTGCCGACGGGGATCGTCTCGCTCAGCCCAGCGTCCACGTACGGGCGGCCGTCGATCGTCACGGGGTCGCCGGCGAGGAACGGCATCGCGGTCGACGCCCGCAGCGCGGTCTGCAGGCTCAGCTGGTCGCGCACGTACCCGTGCAGGTCGACCGCCTCGCCGGTGAGTCCGTCCGTGGTCATCGGGTGGAACTCGACGGGACTGTCGAGGATCTCCTGGAAGCCCATCGGGTGGACCTCCGTGTAGATGGTGTGGACGAGGTGCAGGGTGTCGACGACCGGCCGCCTGCTGAACGCGCGGCGTGGATTGATGGTGGTGCGCATGACGGCCGGGTCCCACCAGGCGTGCCTGCTCCGGTCCGCCCGGCCGCACAGCAGCCAGGCGGCGTTCAGCGATCCCGCCGAGCTGCCGTAGACGGCGTCGAACAGCGGCAGCAGCCCGAGCCGTTCGATCGCGACGGTCATCCCGCTGGAGTAGACGCCGCGCGAGCTCCCGCCTTCGACCAGCAGGACGAGCCGCGCGTCGTCGTTCCGTTGTCCTGGAACGCTTTGTTGCCGCCTGCGCTCCCGCAGCAACTCGAGAACCGTCATGTCCGAAACCCTATCTTCGGACCTTCCGCCACGCTGCTAATGTGGAAGTGAGATCAACCGCCCTCGATGAGGAGCTCGACGTGCTGGTGGGTGAAGACGACATCTCAGGGTGAGCCCTGGATGTGACAGGCCATCGATAGCGATGGCTGTTCAGTCGTCCCCTTTTCCACACGCGCGGGTCGTCCGCGCGCGGCACATCTTTGAGGTCTCACACCCATGTCCGACTCATTCATCGTCGTGTCGTCCCTGTCCTTCTCCTGGCCGGACGACACCCCCGTGTTCGACGGCCTGTCCGTCTCGGTGCCCGGCGGGCGCACCGGTCTCGTCGCCCCGAACGGCGCCGGCAAGTCGACGCTGCTCAAGCTCGTGGCGGGCACGCTCACGCCGTCCGAGGGCAGCGTGTCCGTCGAGGGCGTCCTCGGCTACCTCCCGCAGGACCTGCCGCTCACCGCCGGGCTGACCGTGGCCGAGGTGCTCGGGGTCGCGGACGTGCTGCGCGCCATCCGGGCCGTCGAGTCCGGTGACGTCGGCGAGGAGCACTTCACCACCATCGGCAACGACTGGGACCTGGAGGAACGCACACGCGCCCAGCTCGACCGGCTCGGGCTCGGCGAGCTCGCGCTCGACCGGGTGCTCGGCACGCTGAGCGGCGGGCAGGTCATCTCGCTGGGGCTCGCGGCCCAGTTGCTGAAGCAGCCGGACGTGCTGCTGCTCGACGAGCCGACCAACAACCTCGACCTGGACGCCCGCCACCGGCTCCACGACGTGCTGGACGACTGGCGCGGATGCCTGGTCGTGGTGAGCCACGACCGGGCGCTGCTCGACCGGATGGACCGGATCGCGGAGCTCGACGGCGGCGAGGTCCGCTTCTACGGCGGGAACTTCTCCTCCTACGAGGAGGCGGTGACGGCCGAGCGCGAGGTGGCCGAGAAGAACGTCCGCAGCGCCGAGCAGGAGGTCAAGCGCGAGAAGCGCGAGATGCAGCAGGCCCGCGAACGTGCCGCGCGCCGGGCGTCCAACGCGCAGCGCAACCTCTCGAACGCGGGACTGCCGAAGATCTTCGCGGGCACCATGAAGCGCAACGCGGAGGTGTCGGCGGCCAAGGCGGACGGCACGCACGCGGCCCGGCTCGGCGCGGCCCGCTCGAAGCTCGACCAGGCCGAACGGGCGTTGAAGGACGAGCAGAGGATCAGCCTGGAGCTGCCGCGGACCGCGGTGCCGGCGGGCCGCACGTTGTTCCTCGGCTCGGACATCCGGGTGCGGGACCTGTTCGACGACCTCTCGCTCGCGATCCGGGGGCCGGAACGCATCGCGCTCGCCGCCCCGAACGGCGCCGGCAAGTCGACCCTGCTGCGGGTGGTGCACGGTTCGCTGACGCCGGACAGCGGTGAGGTGAAACGGGCCGACGGCCGGGTCGCGTACCTGTCCCAGCGGCTCGACCTGCTCGACGACGCCCGCACGGTGGCGGAGAACCTGGCCGCGTTCGCCCCGGCGATGCCCCCGGCCGAGCGGATGAACCTGCTGGCGCGCTTCCTGTTCCGCGGTACCCGCGCGCACCTGCCGGTCGGGGTGCTGTCCGGCGGCGAACGGCTGCGCGCCACGCTGGCGTGTGTCCTGTTCGCCGAACCCGCGCCGCAGCTGCTGTTGCTGGACGAACCGACGAACAACCTCGACCTGGTCAGCGCCGGGCAGCTGGAGAGCGCGCTGAACGCGTACCAGGGCGCGTTCGTCGTCGTCAGCCACGACGAACGGTTCCTGAGCGAGGTGAGGATCGACCGCCGGCTGCGCCTGGACGGCGGCAAGCTGGCCGCGCACGACTGAGGCGCCGAGCTGGACATGTCGAGACGGCGGAAACAGCTTCGACGTGGTTGTGCAAGGACACTCACGCAACCACGGAGGACTGATCATGACCGGACGCCCGCCCGTCGCCGACCTGGCCACCTGGCAGCAGGCCCGCGACGCGCTGCTGGTCCGCGAGAAGGCCCACACCCGCGAGGGCGACGCGATCGCGGCCGAACGCCGGAAGCTGCCGATGGTCGAGTTCGACGGCAAGGTCGAGGTCGTCGGCGCCGAGGGGCCCGTGCCGTTCGTGGAGCTGTTCCAGGGGCGTGACGAGCTCGTCGTCTACAAGCACATGTGGTGGGACGGCGCGCCGCACCAGGGGCAGTGCGAGGGCTGCACCCACATGCCGTGGCACTTCGACAACGCCGCCTACCTCAACGCGCGCGGGGTCTCGTTCGCGATGCTGACCACCGGTGCGTGGGACGAGGTGGCGCCGTTCGTGGAGTTCATGGGCTACACCCAGCCCTGGTACTCGGTGCGCGGAGTGGACGGTCCCGCCGGTGGCGACATGGGATACCTGACCAGCTACCTGCGCGATGGCGACCGCACGTTCCTCACCTACTCCACGACCGGGCGCGGCTGTGAGAGCGTCAACGGATCGATAGCGCTGCTCGACATGACCGTGTACGGGCGCGGCGAGGTGTGGGAGCAGCATCCGGAGGGCTGGCCCGAGTCACGACCGGCGGGGTGGTTCTGGCGGACGAACGCCGACGGCGACTCCAGCTGGGGCGAGGACAGCAGGCCCGTGCCGCAGTGGACCCGTCCGGGTGCGACGCCCGTGCGGACCCTGGGGCGGCAGGGCCACTGCCACTGATCAGCGGGGTCTGGTCGCGGTAGCGAGGACGCGGCGCTTCTGGTCGAAGGTCGCCAGGACGCGCTGCGCCTCCTCCTGCATCGACACCATCGCGGGGTCGCCGGGTGCGTCGGTGGCGAGAGCCTCCTCCCACATCCGCTTCTCCCGTTCCCGCCACTGCGGCCGGTCGACGACCTCGGTGTCGGTGAAGCCGGCCTCGGGAAGCTGTCGGGCGAGGTCGAGCTCGCGGATGCGGCGCCAGACGCGCTCGTCCCCGGGCTCGGCCGCCTGCCAGCAGGTGACGACGAGCCGTCCGCCGGGCCGCAGGACGCGCAGGCACTCCCGCAGCGCGTCCTGCTTGGACTCGGCGAACTGCACGGAGTCGACGATCAGCACCGCGTCCACCGAGCCCGCTCTCAGGCCGGTGGCGGTCAGCGTGCCCACCCGGAAGTCGCCGCCGTCACTGGCCTGCCTGGCCTGCCGGACGGCCACGGCGGAGAAGTCCACACCGACCAGCCGGCACCCGGTGCGGCGCGCGATCTCCAGTCCGTACCCGCCCCGGCCGCACGCGAGGTCGAGCAGCACCCGGCCCTCCGCCAGGCGTAGCGCCGGCACGACCTCGTCGAGGCCCTGCCCGCCCAGCAGGCTGGTCGGCTCGAGGCCCGCCGGGAGGCCGAGGGTCCGCCGCACCAGGTCGTCGGCCAGCGTCGAGCCGACCCGATCGGCGTACCAGCGGTCGAAGTCCTCTGCGCTCGTCACCGCGGAGACATTGCCAGAAAATGCGTTTGTGTTCGCGAGTTTCGCCCGGTCCACTGTGGCGCGTGCAGATCCGTTCCACGACAGCCCAGGACCTCGACGTCTTCGTCCGCACCTTCCACACGGCGCTGGGGCGCTTCCCCGAGACCCCGGACGCGAACGGCGGTGGCCTCTGGTGGTCGGCCATCGAGATGGACCGCGGTGTTGTCGCCGAGACAGCGGGCAGGACCGTCGGAACCGCCATCTCGTACCCGTTCGAGCTCACGTTGCCCGGCGCGGTCCTCGCCCCGGCCGCGGGGATCACCGCGGTCGGCGTGCTGCCGACGCACCGCCGCCAGGGCGTCCTCACGGCGATGATGCGGTACCAACTCGGCGCACTGCGGGAAAGCGGCGAGTTCCTTTCCGTGCTGCTCGCGACCGAGGGCGGGATCTACGGCAGGTTCGGTTACGGCCTGGCGACCTTCACGCACCGGATGACCGTGCAGCGCGCCCACAGCGCGTTCAGGACCCAGGTGCAGGCGGGGGCGATCGAGGTCCTCCTCCGATCCGAGGCCACCGAGGTGCTGGAGGAGATCTACGACCGCTACCGCCGCACCCAGCCCGGCGCGCTGTCGAGGCCGCACCGCTGGTGGGCCCTGGGCGCGGGCATGCCTCCCGTCGCGCGGGCGCCGCGCTTCGTCGCCGTGCACCGCGACGCTCACGGCGTCCCGGACGGCTACGCCACCTACGTGCTCGACGGCGGCACGTTGACGATCGACGAGACCATCGCCGCCGACGACGCCGTGTTCGCGGCGCTGGCCCGGTTCGCGCTGGACCACGACCTGGTGACGGAGGTGGTGTTCAAGCACGTCCCGACAGCGCACCCGTTGCGGTTGATGCTCGCGGACTTCAACGCGGGCCCGACGAGCGGCGACATGGACTGGCTCTGGGTGCGGCTGCTGGACGTGCCGAGGGCGCTGACCGCGCGCGGCTGGCTCACCGACGGTGAGATCGTGCTCGACGTCGACGACCCGTTCCTCGGGGAGCACCACCGCTACCTGCTGACCGTCGCGGACGGGAAGGCCGAATGCGTGGAGACGACCCGTGCTCCGGACCTGTCGCTGGACGTGCGGGACCTGGGCTCGATCTACCTGGGAGGAACGGCGCCCAGTACGCTCGTCCGCGCCGGACATGTTCAGGCTCACGGATCCACGGCGAAAGCTGACGCTCTGTTCCGTGCCGAACGCCCTCCGCATTGCCTGCACTGGTTCTGATCGATGTCTGGACCAAAGTATGACGGCGCGTTAGGCCCAGGTATGACGCGAGCGGACTGCCACGTCGTTATTGTCCGTTCCGTTGGACATCATCAGCTCGTAACCCCTTTCCGCCGGAGGGACAGCCGCGTCATGTGGGAAGTTCTGCAGTCAGCGACCGACGTCCGGTCGCGCGTCACCGAGTGGATGGGGAAACGGTTCCTCGCGCACCTCAGCAAGACCGGGTTCGACCTCGAGTCGTCCTGGTTCGTGCCCGCGCGGGTGCTCGCTCCACTGCGGCGCAACGGCCTGGACCCCGTGCCGGAGCTGGCGCGGATGCAGGCCCACGGGCCGGTGACGCGGCTGCCGCTGCCGGTGACGGTGTGGCTGGTGACCGGCTACGAGGCGTCCAAGCAGGTGCTCGTGGACTCCGCGGCGTTCAGCAACGACTTCGGGCACCTGCGCGAGCTTGGGTTGTTCTCGGACGAGGCACCGGGCGGACTGGGGTTCAGCGACCCGCCGGAGCACACGCGGCTGCGCAAGGTGCTGACGCCGGAGTTCACCATGCGCCGTCTCTCCCGGCTCGTGCCGCGGATCGAGGCGATCGTGGCGGACCAGCTCGACCTGATGTCCATGAAGGACGGCCCCGTCGACCTCGTCGAGCACTTCGCGATGACCGTGCCGGCGCTCACGATCTGCGAGCTGCTGGGCGTGCCCGCCAGTGAACGCGAGGAGTTCCAGCGCCGCAGCGTCTCGCGGTTCGACCTCGGCGGCGCGGCCACGACGTCGCTGTCGGCCGTGTCCGAGTCGATCGTCTACTTCCGGGAGCTCGTGCGGTCCCAGCGCCTGGCCCCGACCGACGGGCTGCTCGGCGAACTCGTCCGCAAGCACGGCGACGACCTGGGCGACGACGAGCTCGCGGGCCTCGCGGACGGCCTGCTCACCGGCGGGTTCGAGACGACGGCCAGCATGATCTCGCTCGGCACCCTCGCGCTGCTGCGCGACCCCGGCCTGCGGGAACAGGCGCTCGGCGACGACAAGGCCGTGAACGGGCTGGTCGACGAGCTGCTGCGGCACCTCAGCGTCGTGTCGGTGGCGTTCCTGCGGATCGCGCGACACGACATCGAGGTCGCCGGCACGAAGATCAAGGCGGGCGACATCGTGGCCTGCTCGCTGTCCCAGGCGAACCGCGACCCGAGCGCGTACCCCAGCCCGGACGTCATCGTTCCGGAGCGTGCCGCGGGCCAGCACCTCGCGTTCGGCTACGGCGCACACCGCTGCATCGGCGCCGAGCTCGCGAAGATCGAGCTGAGGATCGCCTACCCGGCGCTCGTCAAGCGGTTCCCGGAGATGCGCCTCGCGGTCGCGCCGGGCGACCTGTCGTTCCGCAAACTCTCGATCGTCTACGGGCTGCATTCGATGCCGATGCACCTCGGCAGGCAGCCCAGCCCGATCCAGCAGGTTCTTTAGCGGAGGCGCGTGGGGGACGGCCTGATACACCCAACTTTTCGCCGCCGGGGTTGAGGGTCCATCCCTCATGCCTTCGCGTTCGCGCTCGAACAGTCTTTACCTACCAACGCATTCCGCGAACGGAAGGTAGAGACCATGATCCGCCAGGCCATCATCGCCGCCGCCACCCTCTCGACCATCGCACTCCCGGCCGTCGCCGCCGCGGACCCGATCATCGGCCAGCCCGTGCCGTGCGTGAAGGTCGCCGACCTCGCCGGTGCGGACTTCTCGGTGAAGCAGTGCGGGATCAGCGACGTCGACCAGTACCGCGCGGGCCTGGAGAACAACGGTGGCTCCTACTGCGGTCCCAGCTCGCTCTACAACGTGCTGCACCACTGGGCGCACGAGAGGAACGCGCCGGTCGGGTGGCTGACCACGAAGGTCAAGAACCTCGACCCGAAGGACCCGGCCGACCACAACATCATCACCAACTCCGTCGGCCGGATCGGCGTCGACGCGAAGTACACCAGCAAGGGCACGAACCTCACGAACCTGCGCACCGCGTGGAACATCGCGACCAAGCCCGCCCGTGACGTGGGCTGGAGCACGGTCGCCGAGGGCATCAGCACGAACGGAAACGCGGACTTCGGCGGTGACATGGCGAAGAAGCTGGCGCGTGGGCCGTTGCAGATGGTCTACGGCCGCTACTCGGCGGGTCCGCAGAACAGCCTGCAGCGCGGCGGCGGCCACATCATCACGGTGACGTCGGTCGAGGGTTCGTTCAAGGGCAACACCGTGCAGGTCCGGTACATGGACCCGGCCAAGGCGGCTGACCACGGCGTTGGCGACTACCTGAAGACGCAGTCCGCCTACGCGACGGTCAACGCGACGCTGACGAAGAAGTCCGTCTACGAGTACATCCCGGTGACCGACAACCCGGACACCGACACCGACGAGAGCCTCACGCCGGGCACCTACCGCACGGTGACCCGCTGGCAGCTCACCACGGCGGGCTCGACGGCGACCACCACGCAGCTGGTGGAGGGCTTCAACTGGTTCGACATGGCCCCGCCCGTGGGCTGATGACGACGCGAGAAAAGGCCACCCGGTCCGGGTGGCCTTTTCTCGCGTTCACTCCCGCGTGCCGATCGTGTCGATGGGCTTGGCGCGCAACGACAACCGGGTGGACACCGCGACCGACGCCAGGCCGAGCAACGCGGCACCGGCGAGCGCGCCCAGGTAGACCAGGATCGACCCGGCGGGCAGCGGGCTCCCGGTGAGGCCGAGCGCGAGCATCGCCAGCGGCACCGCCGCCACCAGTGACCCCAGCACCGCGGCCAGCCCCACGGTCAGCAACGCTTCGGTCCGCATCATCCGGACGATCTGGCGCCGTCCGGTGCCGACCAGCCGCAGCAGGGCGAACTCGCGGCGGCGGGCGGCCGTGGACATCACCAGCGTGTTCGACACGGAGATCGCGACGTAGCCGAGGATCACACCGACCGCGACCAGGTTGAGCAGGAACTGGGTCCGCTCGGCGCTGCGGTCCTGCGCCGCCACCCGTTCGGTCACCTGCAGCCCCGCATAGCGGCTGGTCAGATCGTTGAGAGCGGTGAGATCCGCGCCCTTCACCAGCACGGCGCTGTCCATGCCGGCCGTGGTGTGGGCACGGGCGTCGGCGGCGGACAGCACGTAGTCGCCGAACGCGAGGTCGTGCTCGTAGGTCGCGACGACCCTCAGCTTCGCCTGCTGACCGTCCGCGAACCAGAACTCCACCGTGTCGCCGACACCCTTGTCCTCCCAGGAGGCGTGCGCGTCGCTCAACGCGACCGTGCCCGTCCGGAGGTCGTCGATGCTGCCGGACACGACACCGAGGTCGACCATGCCGCTCGCGGTGGAGTCGAGGCCGTTGGCCGGACGGCTCTGCACCTCGACGCTGTCACCGGTCCTGCTCGCGGTGATCACCTGCGTGCGCACCAGCGACGTGGCCGTCCCGCCCGGAATCTGCCGGACGATCTCGGCGGGCACGCCGGTGACACCGGTGATCACGTGATCGGCGGTGATCGACCGCTCGGTCTGCTGCTGCACGGCGGCCGTGAACGTCGTCTGGCTGTAGAAGTTCACCACCGCGAACCCGATGGCGAGCATCAGCGGCGTCACCGCGGCCGCGAGCCTCCGCGAGTTCTTCAGCGCGTTCGCCGAAGCCAGGTACCCGCTCACGCCGGACGACCTGGCCAGCACCGGCGCGATCACCCGGACCGCCGCCCCGATCACCCTCGGCCCGGTGAGCGCCAGCCCGATGATCAGCACGAGTGCCGCCGACACCGCGAGCGCCGCGCCGATCTGCCCGCCGACGAACAACGGCACCACGGTCGCGCCGAGTCCCATCGCGGTCAGGACCCATCCGATGGCCAGCCGGACCTTGCCGACGTCCCGCTTCTGCACGGCGGCCTCCCCCAGCGCCTCGACCGGGTTGATCGACGACGGCCTGCGCGACGCGCTCCAGGCCGCGAGCCGCGCCGCGCCCACCCCGATCAGCAGGGCCGCCACCAGCGGAATCGGGCTGATCGAGAGGTCGAAGTCGGCCGGCACCACGCCGATCCACACGAACGCGGCCCGCAGTCCCTGGCTGACCCCGATGCCGAGCAGGCTGCCGATCACGCCGGCGATGACCGAGACGACCGTCGTCTCGACGCCGATGAGCTTGCGGATCTGCCGCGGCGTCGCGCCCACGGCCCGCAGCAGGGCGAACTCGCGGCGGCGTTGCTCGACGGTCAGGGCGAGGGTGCTGGCCACGACGAAGATCGCGACCAGGACCGCGTACCCGCCGAACGAGCCGGCCAGGATCGCGAGGATCGACTTGGTCTGGCTGACGTCGTCGAACTCGGCGGCGCTGCGGTCGGCGCCGGACGACACCGTGACGTGGTCGTTCGTGAGGACGTTCTCGACCTGCCGGGCGTCGGCGCCCAGCACGCCGATGGCGCTCAGCTGGCCGGAGCGTCCGAAGAGCGCGGCCGCCTCGGTCTCGCTGAAGAACACCGAAGCCTGGCGCGCCTCTCCGGCCGCCTCGGCGACTCCGGCCACGCGGTAGGTCCCGGGGACGGAACGGGTCATGATCCTGACCTCGCCACCCACATCCACGCCCGCCTCGGCCGCCAGCCCCGAGTCCAGGACCACCTCGCCCGGCTTCGGCGCGTTCCCCACCTTCAGCGTGAACGGCGCCAGCACGGCGGAGTCCCAGTTGTGACCGTACGAGGACTTGCTCGCGAGCGGCTGCCCGTCCGGCCCGACCACCACGGCGGGGAACGTCTGCTCGGGGACGGCCCGCGCGCCCGGCACCGCGGCGATCCTGGCGACCAGCGCCGCGGGCAGGGAGGGCTGCTCGGCGGCGTGTTCGAACGCCGTGACGCCGGCGCCGGGCGGCCGCACGATCCGGTCACCGGTGACAACCGCATCGGCGGCCGCGTAGCGCTGGGTCGGCACGCCGCCGCGCAGGCCCGACTCCATCAGGATCCCGCAGGCCGCGACGAGCGCGGTGCCGCACAGGATGGCGACGAACGCGCCGATGAACCCGCTGGTGCGGGCCTTCACGGTCTGCCAGGCAAGGCTCAGCACCGCCGATCACTCCCCACGGACTTCCCTGCGATCACCAGCGCGAAGGCCGGCAACTCGGCGGTCAGGACCTGTCCCACACTCACCACTCCCCCAGGTGCGTCATGCGCTCGGCGACCTTCTCCGGAGTCGGCGCGACCAGTTCGCCCGCGAGCCGTCCGTCCGCCAGGAACAGCACGCTGTGCGCGGCCGAAGCGGCGACCGGGTCGTGCGTGACCATCAGGACCGTCTGCCCCATGTCGTCCACAATGGACCGCAGCAGCGTCAGCACCTGGTGCGCGGTCCTGGAGTCCAGCGCGCCGGTCGGTTCGTCGGCCAGCACCACCTCGGGCCGGGCCACCAGCGCACGGGCGATCGCGACGCGTTGCTGCTGACCTCCGGACAGTTCGGCGGGAAGCCGGTCTAGCCGTCCGTCGAGACCGACCCTGCCGACGATCTCGTGCAGCCAGCCCCGGTCCGCCGCGCGTCCGGCGAGGCGCAGCGGCAGGGTGACGTTCTGCTCGACGGTCAGCGACGGCAGCAGGTTGTAGGCCTGGAAGACGAATCCGATCCGGTCGCGCCGCACCCGCGTCAGCGCGGCCTCCTTCAGGCCGCCGAGGTCGGTGTCACCGAGCAGCACGCGCCCGGACGTCGGCCGGTCCATGCCCGACGCGCAGTGCAGGAAGGTGCTCTTGCCCGAGCCGGACGGTCCCATCACGGCGGTGAACGTGCCCCGCCGGATACCGACGGTGACCTCGTCCAGCGCGGTGACGGCACCACCCCCGGAGCCGTACACCTTCCGCACCGCCTGCAGCGACAGCGCGTCTGCACTCATCACGTTCTCCTTGGCTCGCAACGACTTCTGAGCAAGAACGTAGATCTGTGAGGCGGTGCGGAGCGATCACGCAGGCTGCCGGGACCGGGGTGGAGCAGGCTCTACCACCGGGTGGGTTCGTCGGCGCGGACAGATAGGGAAGGTCAGATTCGTCGGCGGCGACGAGGTGTCCGTGCGGGCGCCGAACCTAGCGTTGCCGGTGACCGGAGTCACGTCGACCTGGATGGGGCGCGGATGTCCAAGCTCAACGAGATCAACGACTGGCTGCAGGAGAACCTGCCGCGACTGCTGGCCGAGCACGGGGTGCCCGGGGCCGCGGTCGCCGTCACCGTCGGCGACGAGGTGGCCGAGGCGGCGGCGGGGGTGCTCAACAAGAACACCGGCGTCGAGACGACGACCGACTCGCTGTTCCAGATCGGGTCGATCACCAAGGTCTGGACGACGACGCTCGCGATGCAACTGGTCGACGAGGACCTGCTGGACCTCGACGCGCCCGTGCGGGACTACCTGGCCGACTTCAGGATCGCCGACGAGGACGCCGCCGCGCGGATCACAGTGCGGCAGTTGATGAACCACACGTCGGGCTTCGAAGGTGACCTCTTCACCGACACCGGCCGCGGCGACGACTGCGTGGAGAAGTACGTCGCGACGTTGCACGACACGCCCCAGCTCTTCGCGCCCGGCGAGATGTTCAGCTACAACAACGCGGGCTACTGCGTGCTCGGCCGGATCGTCGAGGTCGTGCGCGGCAAGTCCTACGACGACTGCCTGCGCGAGCACCTGTTCGCCCCGCTCGGCCTGACCCACGCCGCCGCGGACGTCTACGAGGCGATCCTGCACCGGGCCGCCGCCGGGCACCTCACCCACGACGAGGCCGCCGGGCCGCAGACGGCACCGGTCTGGGCTTTGGTGCGGTCGAACGCTCCGGCCGGCTCGGTGCTCTCGATGAGCCCTCGCGACCTGCTGAAGTTCGCGCGGATGCACATGAACGACGGCGCCGGCGTGCTGTCATCGGACAGCGTCGCGGCCATGCAGCAGGTCCAGGTGCAGGTGCCCGACCTGGCGTTGATGGGGGACGCCTGGGGGCTCGGCTGGGAGCTGTTCCACTATCCACAGGCGACGGTCATCGGGCACGACGGCGGCACGATCGGGCAGAACGCCTTCCTGCGCCTCGTTCCCGAGCACGGCGTCGCCGTCGCGCTGCTGACCAACGGCGGCAAGACGATCGACCTGTACCAGGCGATCTTCCGGCACGTGCTGCGCGAGCTCACCGGCGTCGAGCTGCCCGCGATGCCCGAGCCCGCCGCAGAGCCGCCGCGGGTCGACGGCGAGCGGTTCACCGGCGTGTACGTGTCGGCCGTCGGCGAGCGCGTGGTCACCCAGGACGAGGACGGCCGGATCTGGATGGAGGTCATCCCGAAGGGGATCATGGCCGAGCTGAGCCCGGAGTCCGCCGGCAAGACCGAACTGGTGCCGTGGCGCGACGACACTCTCGTCGCCGCCAAGCCCGTCATGGGCATCCACATGCCGCACGCGTTCGTCGGCGACGACGGCAACGGGCGGGCGCTGTTCCTGCACACCGGCCGCGCGGACCGCCGGGTCGTCCGGTGATCGCGGAGGCCTTCGCCGAGGCGGGCGTGGAAGGGTTCGTCCACGCCCGTGAGATCGGAGTCGACGGCCCGGAGGCCGGGCACGGCGCGGACGAGCAGGTGGTGCTGGCGTCGGTGTTCAAGATCCCGGTCGCCGTGGCCTACGCGGCCGAGGTGGCGGCGGGACGGCTCGACGAGACGGCGCGGACGCGCGTCACGCCCCGCTACCGCATCGGCGGGATCGGCACGGCCGGGTGCCGCGACGACGTCGAGATGAGCTGGCGCGACCTGGCGTTGTTCATGATGACCATGAGCGACAACGCCGCGACGGACGTCATCTTCCACCGCGTCGGGCAGGCCGCCGTCGACGCGGTGGTGGCCGGGCTGCCGCGGACGCGGATCCTGGGGTGCTGCGAGGACCTCTTCGCCTCGGTGGTCGCGGACCTCGGCACCGACGACGTCGAGGAAGCGCTGACGGATCCCGCCCTGGTCCCCAAGCTGTCCATTGTGGATCCCGAGCGCACCACCTCCTCGACGCCGAGGGAGATCACGACGTTGCTCGACGCGATCTGGACCGACCGCGCCGCCGCACCCGAGGCGTGCGAGCGGGTCCGGGCGATCATGGCCCAGCAGATCTGGCCGCACCGGCTCTCGTCGGGCTTCCCCGCCGACGTCCTGGTCGCCGCCAAGACCGGCACGCTGCCGAGCGTCCGCAACGAGGCCGGCGTCGTCACCTACCCGGACGGCCGCAGCTACGCCGTCGCGGTGTTCACCCGCTCGCAGTCGCTCGACCTGCGCAACCCCGCCGCCGACGCGGTGATCGGCCGCGCCGGACGCCTCGCCGTCGACCAACTCCGGAGGACCTCATGAAGCGCGCGGTAGCTTTACTCGCGGTCGTTGTCCTGGCCGGATGCGGTACGCCGGCGACGTCCGGCAGCCAGAACCTGGCCGAGGGCAGGACGTTCACGATGTCCATCGGTACGGATCCGGGTTCGCTCGATCCCGCGCTGACGGTCCTGTCGGTCGCCCGCTCGGTCGGCCGGTTCCTCTACGGCAGGCTGATCGAACGCACGTCCAGCGGCGAGATCGTCGCCGGTCTCGCCGAGAAGTGGGACGCGACGGTCACGACGGTGACATTCACGCTGCGCCAAGGCATCACGTGCGCCGACGGTGCACCGCTGACCGCCGCGGACGTCGCCGCGAACATCACGTTCGTCGGCGACCCGAAGAACAAGTCACCGCTGGCCGGAATCCAGGTCGCCCCCGGCACGTCGGCCACCGCGGACGAGGCGACCCGCACCGTCACGGTGACGAGCGGCGCGCCCGACGCGTTCCTGCTGAACAACGTCGGCACGCTGCCGATCGCGTGCGCCAAGGGCCTGAGCGACCGATCGTTGCTCGCCAAGGGCGAGCAGGGCACCGGCATGTTCACGATCTCCGAGATCGTGCCCAACGACCACTACACCCTGGTGCGGCGCAAGGACTTCGCGTGGGGTCCCGGCGACTGGGAGAAGGACCAGCAGGGCCTGCCGGACAAGGTCGTCGTCCGGGTGATCGCGAACGAGACGACCGCCGTGAACCTGTTGCTGTCCGGTCAGCTCACCGCCGCGACCGTGGCCGGCCCGGACCAGGAACGCCTGTTCGGCCAGAAACTCGACCACGTCGACATCGCGACCCCGCTGGGCACGCTGTGGTTCAACCAGGCGGCAGGCCATCCCGGCCAGGATCCCGCCGTCCGGCGCGCGCTGGTCCAGGGGCTCGACCTCGCCCAGGTCGGCAAGGTGCTGACCAACGGCAAGGGCAGGCCGTCCAAGAGCCTGGTGACCGTGGAACCCCGTCCCTGCACCGGCGACAACGTCACGTCCCACCTGCCCGCGTTCGACAAGGCGGCGGCCACCGCCGCGCTGGACTCGGCGGGGTGGCGTGCCGGATCGGACGGCGTGCGGTCGAAGGACGGCACACCGTTGTCGGTCAAGCTGCTCCAGCCGACCGTCCTCGGCCCGGCGCTGACCTCGGCCGCCGAGCTGATCCAGCAGGCGTGGCAGGGCATCGGTGTGCGGGTGGAGATCGCGCCCGTCGACGGCGCCGGCATCAACCAGACGCTGTTCGGCACCGGCGCGTGGGACGTGTCGATGGCGCCGGTGACGTTGTCGCTGCCGAGCCAGCTCGTTCCGTTCGCGTCCGGCCCGGTGCCGCCGCAGGGCGTGAACTTCGCCCACATCACCAACTCCGAGTTCGCCGCGGCGTCCAAGCAGGCCTCCTCACTGACCGGCGCGGACGGCTGCGAGCACTGGAACAAGGCCGAGGCCGCGCTGGTGCGCGACACCAGCCTGGTGCCGTACTTCGACGCCGTCGTACCGACCTTCGTCAAGGGCGCGCGGTTCACGATCAGCGACAGCCTCGACCCGACGTCGATCCGGATGCTGGCCTCATGACCGGGTGGGCCCCGTTCGCCCGGCGGCGGGCACTCCGGTTCCTGACCTCCCTGTGGGTGCTGGTGACCGCGGCCTTCCTGATGATCCACCTGATTCCCGGCGACCCGGTCCGCGAGTCCCTGGGCCTGGCCGCACCACCGGACCTCGTCGCCGCCCGGCGCGCCGCCCTGGGCCTCGACGACCCGTTGCCCGTGCAGTACTGGCACTACCTCACCGGCCTGTTCCGCGGCGAGTTCGGCACATCGCTGATCAGCGGCACCCCGGTCGCGTCGCTGATCGGCGACCGCCTGCCCGCCACCGTGCAGCTGGCGGTGCTCGCCTTTCTGGTGGTCGTCGCCGTGGCGGTGCCGGTGGGCGTCGTGATGGCCGTCCTGACGAAGGGCGGCCGCCGGCGCGGCGGCGAGCTGGCGTTCACGTCGACGAGCGTGGTGCTGGCCGCGATCCCGGAGTTCCTGCTCGCCGTGGGGCTCGTGGCCCTCTTCGCCGTGCAGCTCGGCCTGTTCCCCGTGGCGGGCAACGATGCCGCCGGCTCGTGGGTGCTGCCGGTACTGGCCCTAGCGATCGGCCCGGCCGCGGTGCTCGCCCGGATCGTGCGGGTCGAGCTGCTTTCCGTGCTGGGCAACGACTACGTGCGAACCGCACGGGCCAAGCGCCTGCCGGCACGGCTGGTGTACGTGCGGCACGCGCTGCCCAACGCCGTCACCGCGACCCTGACCCTGGGCGGCATGATGCTCGCCGCCCTCGTCGCGGGAACCGTGCTGGTGGAGAACGTGTTCGCGTGGCCAGGTCTGGGGTCGACCATCGTCGGCTCGATCCAGCAGAAGGACTACCCGGCCGTGCAGGGCATCGTGCTGGTGTACGGGGCCGGGGTGCTGCTGGTGAACCTGGTGGTGGACGTGGTGCTGGCACTGCTCGATCCGCGTTCGACGATCAGGGAGGCGTGATGCGCCCCGCACCACCAACGTCCGGGGAGGCGGCATGCGTCGCCTGACCGTCCTCCGTTCCCCCGTCGGCGCCGCCTCCGCGGTCCTGCTCACCGTCCTGCTCGCCCTGGCGATCTTCGCCCCGCTCCTCTGGGGCGACCGCGCCGCCGCCATCGACACCGACGCCCTCCAGCAGGGCCCGTCCGCGGACCACCTGCTGGGCACCGACCAGCTCGGCCGCGACATCTTCTTCCGCGTCCTCGTGGCCACCCGGCTCACGATCGGTCTCGCGCTGCTGGCGACGGTGATCGGCGTCGTCACGGGCCTGGTCCTCGGTTCCGTGCCCTCGGTGCTCCCGAGGTGGGCGGCGCGGATCGTCACCGCCGGGGTGAACATCGCGGTCGCGTTCCCCGGGCTGTTGCTGGCACTGTTCTTCGCCGTCATCTTCGGCACCGGGACGATCGGCGCGGTGCTGGCCATCGCGTTCGCGATCACGCCGTCGTTCGCTCGTCTCACCCAGACGCTGACGGCCTCGGTCAGCGGACGCGACTTCATCGCGGCCGCGCGGGTGTGCGGGGTGGGCCGGTTCCGGCTGCTGACCCGGCACGTCCTGCCCAACATCGCCGAGCCGCTCGTCATCAACGCCACCCTCGCGGCGGGCTCCGCGCTGACCGCGTTCGCCGGGCTGTCGTTCCTCGGCATCGGCGTGCAGGCACCCTCCTACGACTGGGGGCGGCTGCTCGGCGAAGGCCTCAACCGCATCTACATCTCCCCCGCTCCCGCGCTGGGGCCGGCGGTCGCCGTGGTGCTCGCGGGGCTCGCGTTCAACCTGTTCGGCGAGGCCGCCGCGGCAGGCCACCGGCAGCGGTCGCACCGCGCCGCGACCCTGGTGCCGAAGACCACCAGCGCACCGGCCGACGGCGGGTTGCTGACCGTGCGGAACCTGCACGTGTCCTTCCCCGGCGGCATCACGCCGGTGCGCGGCGTGTCGTTCACCGTCCACAAGGGAGAGATGATCGGCGTGGTCGGGGAGTCCGGCTCCGGCAAGAGCCTCACCGCGCTGGCCGTGTCGCGGCTCGTGGAGCACCCCGGCACCGTCACCGCGGACACGTTGGAGTTCAACGGAAAGCCGCTCGACCGGACCCCCGACCGGGAGCTGGGCACACGGCTCGCGATGGTGTTCCAGGACCCGACGACGTCGTTCAACCCGACCAAACGCATCGGCCGGCAGATCGCCGAGGTATCCGAGGTGCACCAGGGACTCAGCCGCAGGGCCGCGACGCGCAAGGCCGTCGACCGGCTCGACGCCGTGCGGATCCCGGAGCCGGAACGCCGGGCGAAGCAGTACCCGCACGAGTTCTCGGGCGGCATGCGGCAGCGGGCGATGATCGCGATGGGGCTGATGGGCGAACCGCAGCTGGTGATCGCCGACGAACCCACCACCGCGCTCGACGTCACCGTGCAGCGCGAGGTGCTCAAGCTGCTCGCCACGATCAGGCAGGACCGCAGTGCCGCGGTGTTGCTCATCAGTCACGACATCACCGTCGTGGCGCAGACCTGCGACCGCGTGCTCGTGATGTACGCGGGCCGGATCGTCGAGGAACTGCCCACGGAAGAGCTCTTCACGGCCGCGCAGCACCCGTACACGACGGCGTTGCTGAAGGCGGTGCCGGACCTCGACACGGACCGGGACGCGCCGCTCGCGGTCATCCCCGGACGGCCGCCGGAACCCGGTGAGATCGGTCGCGGGTGCCCGTTCGCGCCGCGGTGCCCGCTCGCCGACGACCAGTGCCGCACCGAAGAACCCGAACTCACGACCCTCCGGCAGGACCACCGGGTCGCGTGCTGGAAGTCGGAGACCGAACTGGCAGGTGTGCGATGAGCGAACTCGTCTTCACCAACGTCACCGTCCGCTTCGGCCACCACACGGCCGTCGACGACGTCAGCCTCACCGTGCCGGCGGGGCAGGTCATGGGCCTCGTCGGCGAGTCGGGGTCGGGCAAGTCGACGCTCGCCGCCACCGCGGTCGGCCTCCGGAAACCCACCTCGGGCCACATCAGGGCGGACGGCAAGGTCCAGATGGTCTTCCAGGACCCGTACTCGTCGCTCGACCCGCGGATGAGCATCGGCAACTCGATCGCCGAGGCCATGCCGAGGGGCACCGACAAGAAGGCCGAGGTCGCACGGCTGCTCGAACTGGTGAACCTCGACCCCGGCAGGGCCACGGCACTGCCGGCGAGGCTCTCCGGCGGGCAACGGCAACGGGTCGCGCTCGCCAGGGCGCTGGCGGGTAATCCCAGGGTCGTCATCGCCGACGAGATCACCTCCGCGCTCGATGTGTCCGTGCAGGGCGCCGTGCTGAACCTGGTGCGGGACCTGCAACGACAGCTCGGTCTCTCCATGCTGTTCATCTCGCACAACCTCGCCGTCGTGCGGTACGTGAGCGACCGCATCGCGGTGATGAAGGCGGGCAGGATCGTGGAGGAGGGTCCGGCCGGACAGGTGCTCGAAGATCCACAGCACGAGTACACGCGCGAGCTGCTCGCGGCCGCGCCGAGAAGGCACACGAGGCTGGAGGCTTCATGATCGACGATCTGCACGGGCGCAGTGTCGTCGCGGACACCCACAACGACCTGCTGGACGCCATCGTCCACCGCCCGGTCGAGCGGTGGGTGCCGCACTTCCGCGAACGGTGGCTGCCGCAACTCCGGCAGGGCGGGGTGAACCTGCAGGTGCTGCCGGTGTTCATCGACGACCTGTTCCGGCCGGAAGGCGCGCTCAGGCAGACGCTGCGGATGATCGAGGCAGCGCACCGCATCGCCGAGGCCAGCCCGGAGACCAGGCTCTGCCTCGACGGCACCGACATCGACCAGGCGCTGGCCGGCGACCAGATCGCGCTCGTGCTCGCGCTGGAGAGCGCACCGGGCGTCGGCGAGGACGTGGAGCTCCTCGAGACCCTGTACCGGCTAGGCGTGCGGATCGCGTCCCTCGCCCACTTCGGCCGCACCGCGCTGGCCGACGGCAGCGGCGAGGACGCCACCGGCAGCAGGCTGACCAGGGCCGGCGTCGCCGCGCACGCCGAGATGGAACGCCTCGGCATGATCTTCGACGTCAGCCACCTGAGCATGGCGGGCGTCGACCACGTGCTGGAGCTCTCGTCCCGTCCGGTGATGGCGACGCACTCGTCGGCACGGGCGTTGCGCGACCACCACCGCAACCTCACCGATGAGCAACTGCGGGGCATCGCGGCCAACGGCGGCGTGGTGTGCGTGAACTTCTTCGCGCCGTTCCTGCACGAGTCCGACTTCACGATCGACCGCCTGGCCGACCACATCGAGCACATCGCGGGCGTCATGGGAGTGCGCCACGTCGGCCTCGGCCCGGACTTCGTCAAGGAGGTCCTCGAGGACGTCACGCCGCCGTGCTGCGAGGCGCAGTTGATCGAGGGCGTCCCGACCGACCGGTTCCTGCCAGGGTTGGAGGGACCGGCGGGACTGCCGCTGGTGACCGAGGCACTGCAGAAGAGGGGCTGGCCGGAGGACGACATCGTCCGCGTTCTCGGCCTGAACGTGCTCGACCTGTTCCGTTCCGAACTGAGGGGATCGCATCGTGACCACCATTGAGGACCTGTACGGCCACGCGCTGCCGGAACAGCCCGCCATCTCGCCCGATGGGTCCGAGGTCGTCTACGTCCTGCGCACGACCGACCGCGAGAACGACCGCGACGAACGCGCGCTCTGGCGGATCTCGAACGGCACGGCGAAGCAGCTCACCAGGGGCAAGGCCGACTCGGCACCGGCGTGGTCGCCGAACGGCGGCACGATCGCGTTTCTACGCGCCCAGGACGGCCCGGCCCAGGTCTGGCTGCTGGACGGCGAGCCGGAGCAGCTCACGACGCTGCCGCTCGGCGCCGGTGCCCCGGTCTGGAGCGCCGACGGCACGAAGCTCGCGTTCTCGGCGCCCGTGGACATCGCGGACGCGACCGCGCCGATCGTCACGAGCCGCCTCGACCACAAGTCCGACGGGTCCGGTTACCTGCGCAGCGTCCGCGCCCACCTGCACGTCCTCGACCTGGAGACCCGCGAGGTGCGGCAGCTGACCAGCGGCGACTGGCACGCGAGCGCTCCCGCGTGGTCACCGGACGGCACGAAGCTCGCCTTCACGGCCGCCCGCGACGAGGACGCCGACCTGACCTTCCGCGTGCCGGTGCACGTCGTCGACGTCGACGGCACCTCGGAACCGAAGGTCGCCGGACTCGCCGAAGGGCAGGCCGCGACGGTCACGTGGACCGAGGCCGGGCTGCTCGTGACCGGCCGCACGACCGCGGATGCCGGGCACCTCGACCTCCTGCACCTGACGCTGGACGGCGAGGTGCGCACTCTGTCCGCGTCGCTCGACCGCAACGTCATGCCCGGCATGGCGGGCTATCCCGGCGGACTGCCGGCCCAGCACGGGAACACGGTGCTGTTCTGCGCCCGCGATCGAGGCTGCACCCAGCTCTACGCCGTGGACCTGGAAACCGGCGACGGGCCGCGCCTGGTCCTGGGCGGGGATTCCCGTGTCGTGGCAGGGCTTTCCGTCGCCGGAGACACCGCGGCCGTCGTCCTGAGCACCCCGGCCTCCTACGGCGAGGTCGCCACCGTCGACCTGACCACGGGCCAGGTCACCGTCCACACCGGACACAGCAAGGCCGAGCCGTTCGTCCGCGAGGAACGCGAGTTCACGATCTCGGACGGCACCGTCGTGCACGGCTGGCTGGTCCGCGACCCCGCACGCACAGGCCCGTCGCCGCTGCTGCTGGACATCCACGGCGGCCCGCACAACGCGTGGAACGGCACCGCCGACCCGGTCCACCTCTACCACCAGGTGCTGGCGGAGCAGGGCTGGGCGGTGCTGCTCCTCAACCCGCGCGGCAGTGACGGCTACGGCGAGGCCTTCTACAAAGCCGCGCTCGGCGCGTGGGGCAAGTCCGACGCCAAGGACTTCCTCGAACCGATCGACCAGCTGGTGGCCGAGGGGCTCGCCGATCCGGCGAAGCTCGCCGTCACCGGCTACAGCTACGGCGGCTACATGACCTGCTACCTGACCAGCCGCGACACCAGGTTCGCCGCCGCTGTCGCGGGCGGTGTCGTCAGCGATCTGACCAGCATGGCGGGCACGTCCGACGGTGGCCACTACCTGACCGAGCTGGAACTGGGCGGCGCGGGCGAGCACATCGCCGCACTCTCCCCGCTGACGCGCGTGGCCGACGTCCGCACGCCCACCCTGGTCTACCAGGGCGCCGCCGACGACCGGTGCCCAGTGGGCCAGGCCGAGCAGTGGTTCACCGCGCTGCGCCGCAACGGCGTGCCGGTCGAGCTGGTGCTCTACCCCGACGAGTCGCACCTGTTCATCATCAGCGGCAAGCCGTCGCACCGCGAGGACTTCAACCGCCGCGTCGTCGACTGGGTGCGCGAGCACGCGGAGGGCCGCAAGCCGCTCGACCAGAAGCATTGGCAGCGCAGGCTTTCCGCGCTCGCGAAGAAGCATGACCTGCCCGGTGCCGCGCTCGGCATCCTGTACCAGGGCGAGACGGTCCTCGCGCACCACGGCGTGCTGAACCTGTCGACCGGGGTCGACGTCACCGACGACACGATCTTCCAAATCGGCTCGATGGGCAAGGTGTTCACGACGACCGTCGTGATGCGGCTCGTCGACGAGGGCCTGCTCGACCTCGACGCGCCGATCGTCGACGTGCTGCCCGAACTGAAGCTCTCCGACCCGGTGGTCGAGCAGAAGGTGACCATGCGGCACCTCCTCACGCACACCAGCGGCATCGACGGTGACAACTTCACCGACACCGGCCGCGGCGACGACTGCCTGGAGCGCTACACCGAACTGCTCGCCGAAGCCGCCCAGAACCACCCGCTCGGCGCGACGTTCTCCTACAGCAACGCCGGTTTCGTCCTCGCCGGGCGCGTGATCGAGAAGCTCACCGGCAAGACGTGGGACGTCGCGATGCGGGAGAAGCTCTTCGCCCCGCTCGGACTCACCCGCACCGGCACGCTGCCGGAGGAGGCGCTGCTGCACCGCGCCGCCGTCGGCCACGTCACCAGGGACGAGAAGCTCGAAACCGTGCCGGTGTGGATGCTGCCGCGCTCCGTCGGCCCGGCCGGAACGATCTTCGGCAGCACCGAGGACGTGCTCAAGTTCGCGGCGATGCACCTGAACGGCGGCGAGGCGCAGGACGGCACGCGGGTGTTGTCGGAGGAGTCGGCCGCCGCGATGACCGAGAAGCAGACCGACGTGCCCGACCCGGAGGCACTGGGCGACTCGTGGGGCATCGGCTGGATCCGGTTCGACTGGGACGGGCAGCGGCTGATCGGCCACGACGGCAACACCATCGGGCAGTCCGCGTTCCTGCGCGTCCTTCCCGAGCACGACCTCGCGGTCACGTTGCTGACCAACGGCGACACCGCCCGCGAGGTGTACCTGGAGCTGTACAAGGAGATCTTCGCCGAGCTGGCGGACCTCGACATGCCGATGCCGCGGGTGCCGGCCGCCGAACCGCCTGCCGTGGACAACGCCCTCTACCTCGGCAGGTACGAGCGGGCCTCCATGATCCTCGACATCGTCGAGGGAGAGAACGGGCTGCAGCTGGACCTGACGCCCACCGGTCCGATGGCCGACATGTTCCCCAAGCCGCCCCTGGTGGATCTCGTCCCGGCCGGCGACGGGCGTTTCCTCTACCTGTGGCCGGACTCCAGGAGCTGGTCCTCCCTGGTGTTCTACTCGCTGCCCACCGGGGAGCAGTACGTGCACATGGGTGTCCGCGCCACGCCGAAGGTGTCCTGATGAACCTCCTGAACGACATCGAGCGGCTCGTGTCCTGCGAGTCGCCGTCCACCGACCTGGCGGCGGTGGCCCGCAGCGCGGAGGTCACCGCCGAGGTGGGTGCCGCACTGCTCGGCTCGGAACCGGAACGGATCGTGGTCGACGGCCGCACCCATCTGCGGTGGCGGCTGGGTTCGGGGCCGCGCAAGGTGTTGCTGCTCGGCCACCACGACACGGTGTGGCCGATCGGGACGCTGGAACGGATTCCGTTCAGCGTGCAGGACGGCGTGCTGCGCGGGCCCGGCTGCTTCGACATGAAGACCGGTGTCGCGATGATCTTCCACGCCGTCGCGGCGCTGGGTTCTCCCGACGGCGTCACGGTTCTCGTGACCGGCGACGAGGAGATCGGCTCGCCGTCGTCGCGCGGCCTGATCGAGACCGAGGCGGTGGAGCACGCGGCCGTCCTCGTCTGCGAGGGCTCCGCGGACGGCGGCGCGTTGAAGACAGAGCGCAAGGGCACGTCGATGTACGAGGTGACGCTGCACGGCCGTGCCTCGCACGCCGGGCTCGAACCCGAGCGCGGCGTGAACGCCACGATCGAGGCAGCGCATCAGATCCTGGCGGTCACGCAGCTGGCCGACGACGTGACCGGCACGACCGTGGTGCCGACCGTGCTCTCGTCCGGCACGACGACGAACACCGTTCCCGCGCAAGGGAAGTTCATGGTGGACGTGCGCGTGCGGAACCTCGCCGAGCAGCTCCGGGTCGACGACGACATGAAGACACTGCGTCCGGTGCTCGACGGTGCGAAGGTCGAGGTCGACGGCGGCCCGAACCGGCCGCCGATGGAGCTCTCCGCGTCCTCCGCGTTGTTCGAACTGGCGTCCGGGCTCCTCCCGGGGATCACGCAGGCCGCGGTCGGGGGCGCGTCCGACGGCAACTTCACCGCGGGTGCAGGAGTTCCGACGCTCGACGGACTCGGTGCCGTCGGTGGCGGGGCGCACGCCGAGCACGAGCACGTGCTGGTGTCGGAGCTCGTTCCGCGCACGCAGCTGCTCGCGGCCCTCGTGAGGGAGTTGACATGATGTTGGTGGCACAGAACGTCGTCGTCCGCCAGCTCACCGAGCACACCGAACTCGTTGCCACCCAGCGGTTGTACGAGTCGATCTGGCGGTCGAACGGCAACACTCCGCCGGTCACCGCGGAGCTGCTGCGGGCGATGACCAAGGCGGGCAGCTACGTCGCGGGCGCGTTCGACGGCGAAGACCTGATCGGCGCGTGCATCGGTTTCTGCTCGCCGCCGAACGAGGGCGCCCTGCACAGCCACATCGCCGGGGTGGCGGCGGACGCGCGAGGACGCAACGTCGGCTACGTGTTGAAGCTGCACCAACGGACGTGGGCGCTGGAACGGGGGCTGCGCGAGGTCACCTGGACGTTCGACCCGCTGGTGCGCCGCAACGCCTACTTCAACCTGGGCAAGCTCGGCGCGGACGCGATCGAGTACCTGCCGGACTTCTACGGCCTGATGCACGACGACATCAACGCTGGCGGTGAGAGCGACCGGCTGCTGGTCAGCTGGCGGGTCGAGGCCCCGGGGGTCGTCGCCGCCTGTGCCGGTCAGCCGCGGGTCGTCAGCGCCACGGGTGCGGTCGCCCTGGGGATCTCCGAGGGCGGACTGCCCGTGCGAGGCACGTCCACGGGCACCACCGTGCTGGTCGCCGTACCTCCGGACATCGAGGCGCTGCGGGTCACGAACCCGGCCGCGGCCACCGAGTGGCGTCACGCCGTGCGGGAGGTGCTCGGCGGCCTGCTCGCGAGCGGTGCCCGCGTCACCGGGTTCGACAGGTCCGGCTGGTACGTAGTGGAAAGGAACAATTCGTGAAGCTGACCGGGGTGGAGATCCGCTGGATCGAGATGCCGCTGAAGTCGCCGTTCCGCACCTCGTTCGGCACGCAGACCGTGCGGCAGTTGCTGCTGCTGCGCGCCGTCACGGACGAGGGTGAGGGCTGGGGCGAGTGCGGTGCCCTGGTCGATCCGGTGTACTCGCCGGAGTACGTCGAGGGCTGCGCGGACGTGCTGCGGCGGTTCTTCGTCCCCGCGCTGACCGGGCCGGTCGACGGCATCTCCGTCGCACCCCGGCTGGCGAAGTTCCACGGCCACCGGATGGCCAAGGCCGCCCTGGAGATGGCCGTGCTCGACGCCGAACTACGTGCTCGCGGGGTGTCGTTCGGCCGTGAGCTGGGCGCGGTCCGCGATCGCGTGCCGTGCGGGGTGTCAGTCGGGATCATGAACTCGATCCCGGAGCTGCTCGATGCCGTCGGCGGTTACCTCGACGAGGGCTACGAGCGGATCAAGCTGAAGATCGAGCCCGGCTGGGACGTCGAACCCGTGCGGGCCGTGCGCGAACGGTTCGGTGACGACGTGCTGCTGCAGGTCGACGCGAACACCGCGTACACGCTGGGCGACGCCCGGCACCTCGCGAAGCTCGACCCGTTCGACCTGCTGCTGATCGAGCAGCCGCTGGCCGAGGAGGAGCTGCTCGCCCACGCCGAGCTCGCCAAGGTCGTGCGGACGCCGATCTGCCTCGACGAGTCGATCACGTCGGCGTCGTCGGCCGCCGACGCGATCAGGCTCGGCGCCTGCCAGATCGTCAACATCAAGCCCAGCAGGGTCGGCGGCTACCTGGAGGCGCGGCGCATCCACGACGTCTGCGCGGCGCACAACGTCGCGGTCTGGGTCGGTGGGATGCTCGAGACCGGCATCGGCAGGGCCGCGAACGTGGCGCTGGCGGCGTTGCCCGGCTGCACGCTGCCCGGCGACACCTCGGCGTCCGGTCGCTACTACCGGATGGACATCACCGAGCCGTTCGTGCTGGACGACGGTCACCTGACCGTGCCGACCGGTCCGGGCCTGGGTGTGACGCCGTTGCCGGACGCTTTGGACGCGGTCACGGTGAAGACGGAGTGGATTCCTCTGTAGACGGTAGGCAAGGTGGTGGCATGAGCTCGCGAACAGGCCTCACCCGCGTGCTGGACGACCTGGGCGCCACGCTGATCGACCTCGTGCGTGGTGATCCGGGCCGTGCCACCGACATCGGCGGCGTGGTGATCCACGACCCGGACGACGACCAGGTGCTGCCGCCGTCCGCGCTGGTGCTGGGCGTCGGCGTGCGCGAACCCGCGCCCCTCCTGGCCCTGCTGGGCGAGGAGGGGGCGGCCGCGCTGGTCGTGCGCGGCCCGATCGTCCTCACCGCGGAACTCTCCGAGGCCGTCGACGGCTCCGGCGTGGCGTTGCTCGGCCTGGCGCCGGGCGCGTCGTGGACCCAGCTCGCCGCGATGCTGCGGTCCCTGCTGGCGGAGGGCGAGGTCGACCCGTCCGAAACTCTCGGCGGCCTGCCCGCCGGGGACCTGTTCGCGCTGGCCAACGCGGTGGCGTCGCTGATCAGCGCCCCGGTGACGATCGAGGACCGCAGCTCGCGCGTGCTCGCGTTCTCGGGGCGCCAGGACGAGGCCGACTCGTCGCGCGTCGAGACGATCCTGGGCAGGAAGGTGCCCGCGCGCTACACGCAGATGCTGGAGGCGCGCGGGGTGTTCCAGCAGCTCTACCGCAGCGACCAGCCCGTCTACATCGAGGGTCTGCCCGCCGACGACGGTTCGCTGTGCCTGCCCCGCCTCGCCGTGGCGGTGCGCGCGGGCGACGAGTTCCTCGGCTCGATCTGGGCCGCCGTCCGCGCGCCGCTGTCCCCGGACAGTTCCACCACCTTCGGCGACGCGGCCAAACTCGTGGCGTTGCACATGATGCGTCAGCGGGCGGGCGCCGACGTCGAACGGCGGCTGCGCGCGGACCTCGTCTCGACCGCGGTCGAGGGAGGCGCGGGCGCGGCGGAGGCGGTGCGGCGACTGGGCCTGGCCGATCAGGCGTGCGTGGTGCTGGCGCTGGCGCTCGCCCACTCGCACGGCGACGACCCGGCCGCGCACGCCCGGTTGCTGGCCGAACGCCAGCAGGTCGCCGACGCGCTCGCCATGCACCTGACGGCCGTGCACCCCCGCGCCGCCGCCGCGTTGATCGGCGACGTCGCCTACGCGATCCTGCCCGCGGAGTCGGACGACCGGGCCCTGCGGATCGCCACCGACTTCCGCAACCGCATCGGCAACCCCGTGCTGGTGGGCGTCGGCGAGGTGTCCGACGGCCTGAGTTTGTCGCGGTCGCGGGCCGGTGCCGACCTGGTGCTGCGGGTGTTGCGGGCCGGGCGCGCGTCCTGCTCGGTGGCGCGGGTGTCCGATGTGCACAGTGAGGGGTTACTGCTGGAGCTGTCGGACCTGATCGCCGAACGCGGTGACACGCTGACCGGTCCCGTCGCGCGGTTGATCGCGTACGACCGCAAGCACAGCGCGTGCCTGGTGGAGACGCTCGGCGCGTGGCTCGACGCCTTCGGTGACGTCGCTGCCGCGTCCGCCGCCGTTTTCGTGCATCCCAACACCTTCCGCTACCGGTTGCGGCGGCTCTCGGAGGTCGGGGAGATCGATCTCAGCGACCCGGACGCGCGGTTCGCGGCGATGCTGCAGCTCCGGCTGTGGCGGCCGGGTGGCGCCTAGGTGCCCTGAACCCGCACCCGCCCGAGCAGCCGGTCCACGAGGTCGGGCAGCTCCTGCGCCCCGGCGCCCTCCAGCCACAGCGCGATGCCGGTGCGGATCGTGGTCAGGAACGTCGCCGCCATCAGCCGGGCGGCCTCCTCGTCCGGTTCGCGCAGGACGAGAACGGCGGCCAGGTCGCGTTCGAGCCCGACCTGGTCGCCGGCCTGGCGTGCGAGCAGCGACGGGTGCCGGCGCAGCAGCCGGAGCTGGGCCATCCACTCCACGTCGGGCAGGGGCCGGACGCGGTAGAGCTCGGCCGTGGACGCGCGCAGCGCCTGCCAGGCGCCTTCGTCGGCCGGACGCGCCTCGACCATGGCGACCAGCGTCCTGAGCCGCTCGCGGTCGGCGTCCAGCACCGCGTCTTCCTTGCTGGTGAAGTAGTTGGAGAACGTCCTGCGGGAGACCCCGGCCGCGTCCGCGATGTCCTCGACCGTCACCCCGTCCAGCCCGTGCTCCATCGCGAGCCGCAGCGCCGCTCCGGCCAGCGACCGCCTGGTCACCGCCTTGTTGTGCTCGCGCCGCGTGGTGAGCGTCTCCATGCCGTTCAGCGTACCGGCGTAAGTTGCTCATTGCGCAACCTTGCACAACGCGCAAGAATTGCGGCGACGAAGGGGCGGGACGTGAAGATCGAGACGAAGGCGATGGCGCACCGGCAGGTGCTTGAGTCGCTGTCCGGACTGTTGCTCGCGCTGTTCGTGGCCATGGTCAGCTCCACGGTGGTGTCCACCGCGCTGCCGCGGATCATCGGCTCACTGAACGGCACGCAGACGCAGTACACCTGGGTGGTCACGGCCACCCTGCTCACGGCGACGGCCACCACCCCGCTCTGGGGCAGGCTCGCCGACCTGTTCAACAAGAAGACGCTGGTCCAGGCCGCGATCGTGATCTTCGTGATCGGCTCGCTGCTCGCCGGCCTCGCCCAGGACACCGGTCAGCTCATCGCCGCCCGCGCGTTCCAGGGCATCGGCGTCGGCGGCCTGCAGGCACTGGTGCAGGTCGTGATCGCCGCGATCATCCCGCCGCGCGAACGCGGCCGCTACAACGGCTACCTCGGCGCGGTCATGGCCGTCGCCACCGTCGGCGGCCCGCTGCTCGGCGGCCTCATCGTCGACGTGTCGTGGCTCGGCTGGCGCTGGTGCTTCTGGGTCGCCGTGCCGATCGCCGCGCTGGCGTTCGTCGTGCTGCAGGCGACACTGAAGCTGGAGACCGTGCGCCGGGAGAACGTGAAGATCGACTACCTGGGCGCCGCCCTGATCGCCGCCGGCGTGAGCGTGCTGCTGATCTGGGTCTCGTTCGTCGGCAACTCGTTCGACTGGATCTCGTGGCAGACCGGGGCCATGGCCGGCGGCGGCCTCGTGCTGCTGGGCGCGGCGATCGCCGTCGAACTCCGGGTCGAGCAACCCGTCGTGCCACTGCACATCGTCGTCCAGCGCACGCCCGCCCTGGCCATCATCGCGAGCCTCTCGGTGGGCATGGCGATGTTCGGCGGCGCGGTGTTCCTCGGCCAGTACTTCCAGATCGGCCGCGGCTACAGCCCGACCGAGGCCGGCCTGCTGACCATCCCGCTGATGGCGGGCGTGCTGGTGTCGTCCACGATCTCCGGCCGCATGATCAGCCGGTCCGGCAGGATCAAGCCGTACATCGTCTCGGGCACGATCACCCTGGTGCTCGGCTTCCTCGGCCTCGGCTTCGTCGACCACGCCACGCGCTGTGGATCATCGGTGTCGCGATGGCCGTCGTGGGCATCGGCGTCGGCATGACGATGCAGAACCTCGTACTGGCCGTGCAGAACAGCGTGCCGCTGAGCGAACTGGGCGCCGCGAGCGCGTCCGTCACGTTCTTCCGCTCACTGGGCGGCACGATCGGCGTGTCCGTGCTCGGCGCCGTCCTCGCCAACCGCGTGACGGCGGACCTCTCCACCGCGCTGCACGTGCCGGCGGGCCAGTCGACCGGCAGCACCAGCGCGCTGAACCTCGCCGCCCTGCCGCCCGAGGTGCAGACGATCGTGCACACCGTCTACGGCGACGCGACGGCGCACATCTTCCTGATCTCCGCCGCGGTCGGCGTCGTCGGCATCATCGCGGCCCTGCTGCTCAAGCCGATCACGTTGCGCACGACGATAGATCTCGAGAAGAAGGAAGCAGACTCAGCGGTCGCACGCTAGTGCCGCGACCGGCAACCTTCGCCGCGTCTTCGACGCTCAGCAGGGCGCCTCGCGGCACCGGCCCCACGCCCGAATCCAACCAGGATGAGGACGTGGGGCCGGCACCACGAAACACCCATCTGACCGCCGAATACGGGGCAAAGGCTGCCGGTCGCGGCACCAGCCGAGGAGCAACCATGAGCGCCGGCCTGAACAACGCCTTCGAGTCCACAGTGGACTGCTTCGGTCCCGCTCCCCGGCCGTCGTCGAGAACCATCATGGCCGGGATGGACGGCACCGACACCGCGATGCGCGCGGCAGCCGCCGCGTTCGGCCTGGCCCGCCGCCAGGAAGCCCACCTGGTCGTCACGTTCGTGGCGTGCCACTCCTCCCTGGCCGCACTGAGCCCGGCCGCTGCCTCGGTGTTCGAGCACGAGACGACGGCCCGGCTGCACGCCGAACTGAGCGACCAGGTCCGGTCGTTCGCCGAGGAGCTCGACGTGCCGGTGACGTTCGTGAAGGCGTTCGGCGACCCGTACACGGTGCTGCGCGACTCGGCGGACCAGTGCCAGGCCGACATGGTGGTCGTCGGGGCGTCGCAGCAGGCGGGGCACCGGTTCGCCGGGTCGGTGGCGACGCGGCTGATCAGGTCGGGGCACTGGCCGGTTCTCGTAGTGCCCTGACCTCATACTCCGGACGAGCCTAAGATCGGCTGGTGACCGCGAACCCTGCCGAAGTGAGCCTGACAAGCCGCGGTTCGGCGACGGTGCAGCGCGTGCTCGCCGGATTGTCGATCGCCGGTGTGGTCGCGTGCATGATCGTGCTCGCCTTCTCCGGCCAACCGTGGTGGGCGATCCTGTTGTGGGAGCTCGGCATGCTGTTCGTCGTGCTCATCATGCTGGCGATCTGGGGTACGGCCGGCGACTCCGCGAAGGAGACCGCCGCGTTGGCGGCGGCCGGGACGCAGGTACTCGGCGAGCTCACGGACAAGAGCCTGTACGACGCCGGCGACGACGTCTACTACGACCTCACGCTGTGGATTCCGTTGCCTCAAGGCGGGTTCTCGGTCACACACCGGTGCTCCCGCGCCGAGTGCTCCTCGCGTCGGCCCGGAGAGAAGATTCCCATGCTGGTCGACCCCGAGGTGCGCACCTGGGCCGTCTTTCACTGATCGTCGATCTACGATCGGCCGGTGACCCGAGGCCCGTACGAAGTCGACCTGGCGAACCGGCGTTCGGCTCAGGTCCGGCAGGTGCTCACCCACGGCACGATCCTGTGGGCGGTGCCGGCCTGTGTCCTGCTCCCCTTCTCCGGCCAGGCGTGGTGGGTGGTCCTCGTGGGGGAACTGCTCCTGGTGCTGCTCGTGATCTTCTGCGCGATGGCGTGGACCACCAGGCCCGAACCAGCGAGAACCGCTCTCACGTTGTTCAACACCGGGAAGCCGGTGATGAGCACCGTCCTCGGCGGCAAGGCGTGCGACGGCGGTGGCTACGAGCTCGCACTGTCGATCCGGTCGGACGCGCTCCACCTCAAGGCGAGTCACCGGTGCGACCACCCGAACTGCACCCGCACCGGCGGACGGCCGGGCTCGCAGATCCCCGTGCTGGTCGCCCCCGACGCCCGCACGTGGGGCGTGCTGCACTAAACGGCGGCGGTGGAGTCCCTCACCACCAACGTCGTCGCCAGCTCTATGTGCAACGCCTCCGGCTGATGCCCGTCCAGCACGCGCATCAGCTGCGTGACGGCGATCCTTCCCATCTCCTGCAACGGTTGCCGCACCGTCGTGAGGCCTGGGTTGGTCGCCTCGGCCAGGTCGATGTCGTCGAACCCGGCCACGGACAGGTCTTCCGGCACGCGCAGCCCTCGTTCCCGTGCGGCCTGCAACGTGCCGACGGCGACCTTGTCGTTGAAGCAGACGATGGCGGTGGGGCGGGGTTCCAGGTCGAGCAACTCCGCCGCGGCGCGCTTGCCATGCGCGACAGTGGGTTCGACGTGCCGTAGCCGGTCCGGTGTCAGCAGAACGCCCGCCTTGGCCAGCGCCGCACGGTGGCCCGCCAGGCGCGCGTCGCCGGCCAGCCACTCCTCCGGCCCGGCTATCACGGCGATGTCGCGGTGGCCGAGGCCGATCAGGTGGTCCGCGACGGCCCGCGCCCCGGACGAGTGCGCGGCCGAGATCGCGGCGATGTCCGGCGGTGGCGGGGTGCGAGGGTCGACCACGACGAACGGGAAGCCCGACTCGGACAGGGCGACCAGTTCGTCCCCCTCCTCCGGCGGCAGGATGAGGATCGCGGCGTCGAGGCCGGCCTCGCGCGGCAACGCCTTGAGCGCGTCGCTGTGCTGGCCCGACTCCCCCGCGTCGAGCAGCAGGCGCAGGCCGTGCAGCTTCAGCGTCTCGGCGATCGAGGAGACGATCAGGCCGAAGTAGTCGGTGAGCACGTACGGGCACCGGACGTAGACGGTCCTGAGCCTCGTGGGTGTCTCCTGCCGGCGCCGTTCGATGGCCTGGAGCACCAGGTCACGGGTCCGCGGCGCCACGCTGACGTGATCGTTCAGCACGCGGGACACGGTCGCGATCGACACGCCCGTCTCCGCCGCGATGTCACGGAGACTCGCGCGCTGTTTCACGTGTTCGATCTTGCGTTCCACCAGGTCAATGTACCGGAAATCCTCCAGACCATTGACCCTCGCCACGCTCGGGTGTTTCATCCTGGAAGCTGATGTTTCACAGTGATGAATGGGTGTTACATGAGACGAACCACGATCGTCGCCCTGGTGATCGGTCTGGCCGCCGTGCCGACCGCCGAAGCGTCCAGCGCGCCTCAGGTGCGGGTGTGGGTGACCACGCCTGATCGTGCGGAGCTGATGCACGAACGGCCGCGCGTCACCTTCGGCACCGGCGAGTCGGCGCATCCGACGATCGTGGTCGACCCCGGCCGCCGCTACCAGGAGGTCGACGGCTTCGGCGCGTCCATCACGGACTCGTCCGCCGCGCTGCTCGCGGGTCTCGCCCCGGCCGTCCGCGCCGAGACCATGCGCAAGCTCTTCGACCCCGTGCACGGCATCGGTGTCAGCTTCCTGCGCCAGCCAGTCGGCTCGTCCGACTTCACGGCGGCGAAAGAGCACTACACCTACGACGACGTGCCGGCCGGGCAGACCGACTTCCCGCTGAGGCACTTCAGCATCCGGCACGACGAGGCGAAGATCCTTCCGTTGCTGCGTGAGGCGAAACGCCTCAACCCGCGGCTGAAGGTGATGGCCACGCCGTGGAGCCCGCCGGCGTGGATGAAGGACAACGACTCGCTGGTCGGCGGCAAGCTCAAGGACGACCCGAAGGTCTACGACGCCTACGCGCGTTACCTCGTGAAGTTCGTGCAGGCGTACGCGAAGGCCGGCGTGCCGGTCGACTTCCTGTCCGTGCAGAACGAACCGCAGAACCGCACGCCCGACGCCTACCCCGGCACGGACATGCCCGTCGCGGCGCAGATCGAGGTGATCGAGGCGCTCGGCCCGAAGCTCAAACTCGCCAGCCCGCGCACCAAGATCCTGGGCTACGACCACAACTGGGCCACGCATCCCAACGACGGCACGGCGGAAGCCGACTACCCGTACCAGATCCTGAACAGCAGGGCCGCGAAGTGGCTCGCCGGCACCGCGTACCACTGCTACTACGGCGACCCGAGCGCGCAGACCGCGTTGCGCGACGCCTTCCCGGACAAGGGGATCTGGTTCACCGAGTGCTCGGGTTCCAAGGGCGCCACCGACCCGCCCGCCAAGGTCTTCAGCGACACCCTGCGCTGGCACGCCCGCAACGTCGTCCTCGGCACCACCCGCAACTGGGCCCGCAGCGCGGTCAACTGGAACATCGCGCTGGACAGCACCGGCGGCCCGCACAACGGCGGCTGCGGCACGTGCACCGGCCTCGTCACCGTGCAGCCGGACGGGTCGGTCGTCACCGACGCCGAGTACTACACGATCGGCCACCTCTCGAAGTTCGTGCAGCCCGGCGCGCGCCGCATCGCCAGCACGTCGTTCGGCACCACCGGCTGGAACGGCCAGATCATGGATGCCGCGTTCCGCAACCCGGACGGTTCCACGGCCCTGGTGGTGCACAACCAGCACGACGACCCGCGTTCGTTCGCGGTCAACGTCGGCGACCGCACGTTCGAGTATACCCTGCCCGGTGGCGCGCTGGCGACGTTCACCTGGACGAGCCGGCTCCGCGGCAAGCTCGACGCCGTGTCGCTGAAGGGTGCCACCGCCTCTCCCGACGGCGCGCTCGCGATCGACGACGACGCGTCGACCCGCTGGTCCAGCGGCGCTGCCCAGGCTCCCGGTCAGTTCCTGCAGGTCGATCTGGGGCGGCGCAAGGACTTCCGCCGCGTGGCCGTGGACTCCGGCGGCAACCTCGGTGACTACGCCCGCGACTGGGAGCTCTCGGTCAGCAACGACGGCACGGCCTGGCGATCGATCGCGTCCGGTGCGGGCGTGGGCCAGCTGACGAACATCGACGTCCGCCGCACGAGCGCGCGGTACGTCCGCATCACGTCCACCGGTGCCGCGAGCAACTGGTGGAGCATCGCCGATTTCCGTTTGTACAACTGAAAACTGCTGTCGGGCGCCCAAACCCCTGCAAGGAGCGCTTATGTCAAAGGCGACAGAACGTTGGCGTGGCATCGCGATCGCAGCCGTCGTGGTGACGGCGGGAAGCACGCTCGTCTCCCCCGCCGCCACCGCGGCGACCAACGCGAGCGTGTGGCTGACCACCGGTGACAAGTCGAACGCACTGACCAAACAGGCGGACGTGACGTTCGGCTCGGGTGGCACCGGGCCGACGATCACCGTGAACCCGAACTCCACCCACCAGTCCATGGTGGGCTTCGGTGCGTCGTTCACGGACGCGGCGGCGTGGAACATCTTCAACTCGCCGCGCCGCAACGAGATCATGAACAACCTGTTCGACAAGAACAACGGCATCGGCATGAGCTTCATCCGCCAGCCGATCGGCGCGACCGACTTCTCCAGGAGCTTCTACACCTACAACGACGGCGCGGCGGACCCGTCGCTCTCGCGGTTCTCGATCGACCACGACAGGCCGTACATCCTGCCGCTGTTGCAACAGGCCAAGCAGCTCAACCCGCAGCTCGCCGTGATGGCGACGCCGTGGAGCGCCCCGGCGTGGATGAAGAACAACAACAACCTCATCCGGGGCTCGCTCAATGACAGCCGCATCGGGGTCTACGCCGACTACCTGGTCAAGTTCGCCCAGGCCTACAAGGCCGCGGGCATTCCGATCGACTACCTGAGCGTGCAGAACGAGCCGCTCTTCGAACCGCCGGGCTACCCCGGCATGTACATGTCGCCGCAGCAGCAGGTCAACGTCATCAACACCCTGGTGCCGAAGCTGCGGGCCGCCGGCGAGCAGGCCCGCCTGCTGGGCTACGACCACAACTGGGACAACGTCGACTACGCGCAGACCGTCAACAACGGCGCGGGCGGCAACGTGATCGGCTCCGCGTGGCACTGCTACGGCGGCAACCCGAGTGGCCAGTCCGTCGTGAAGAACAACCAGCCCGGCAAGGACATCTTCTTCACCGAGTGCTCCGGCACGAAGTCGGCCAACGACGCGGCGACGTTCCGCGACACATTGCGCTGGCAGGGCATCAACCTGGCGATCGGCGCCACGCGCAACCACGCGCGCAGCGTCGCGATCTGGAACATGGCGCTGGACCAGAACAACGGCCCGGTGATCGGCAGCTGCACCAACTGCACGGGCGTCGTCACGACCAGCGGTGGCAATGTCACGTACAACGCCGAGTACTACGTCCTCGGCCACCTGTCGAAGTTCGTGCAGCCCGGTGCCGTCCGCATCGACTCGACCGGCTACGGCGAGGGTGGCATCCAGAACGTCGCCTTCCGCAACCCGAACGGTCAGATCGTGCTCGTCGCGCTGAACTCGGGCGGCCAGCAGAACTTCCGCGTCTCCAACGGCGGCCAGACGTTCGGCTACACCATGCCTGCCGGCGCGATGGCGACGTTCACCTGGCCTGGCACGCTCGACCCCGGCGGCCGCACCGGCGCCATCACGGGCCTGGGCGGCAAGTGCCTCGACGTCACCGACGGCTCGACCGCGAACGGCACCCTGCCGCAGCTGTGGACCTGCTTCGGCGGCCCGAACCAGACGTGGACCCTGCAGGCGGACGGCACGGTGCGCGGCCTCGGCAAGTGCCTCGACGTGACCGGCAACGGAACGGCGGACGGTGCGGCGGTCCAGCTGTGGGACTGCTTCGGCGGTCCCAACCAGAGGTGGACGGCCTCCGGCGGCACCCTGGTGAACGCCGGCAGCGGCAAGTGCCTGGACGTGATCGGCAACAACACGGCCGACGGCGCGAAGCTGCAGATCTGGTCCTGCACGGGTGGGGCCAACCAGCGGTGGACCGTGCCCGCGTAGGCGAGCGGAAGGCCGGTGTCCGCAGCACCGGCCTTTCCCGTTCCGGCGCTTGGGGCCGGGTGGCACGGGTAACCGCGAGGCATGGACAACGAGAAACTCCGGCGCTTCGTCCTCGATCGGCTGACCGAGGACGAGCAGCGCCTGGCACGGGGCGAGTTGCCGCTGCTCGACGAGGCCGAGGGCCGGGGCAGGCTGCGCATCACGCGCTCCGACGACGGCGCCGGCCTGCTCCTGCTGCCCGGTCCGATCCAGGCGGCGGAGGAACGGAACCCCGTGCCGTTCCCAGAGAAGCTCACCCAGCTCCGGACCGAGGTCGAACGCAGCGACGACGAGGCGCTCCTGCGGCTGCTCGCCGCCGCCTACGACACCGACCACGACTGGCAGGAGGAATGGCGATGAGCACGCCGGAGCCCGACCGCGTGACGGCGGAGAGCGAACTCGAGGACGCCGACATCGGTGGCGAGCACACCAGGCCGACCTACGCCGACGAGAACCCCGGCGGCCCGCACCGGGGACGCGACGAGTCAGAGCCCCACGACGAGGGCGGCATGTAACGCCTTCAAGCGCGAGCCCGTACGACGGCCCGCGGAACCGGCACGAAGGAGGCGAAGTCGCGGTTGGCCTGCTCCCGCACCTGGTCCTGGCGCAGCACACGGTCCACCCAGCGAGCCACCGCGGCGGGCGACGGGCGCGGCTCACCACCGAGCCGCGCCGCCTCCACCAGTTCTCCCAGCTCGTCCTCGACCGCCATCGCCCAGCCGTTCTGCTCGTTCCACACCAGCGCCACATAGTGATCGGGGAAGTCGGGCAGGCGCCCGTCCAGCGCCACGTACGCACTGACGTGCGGCGTCAACTCGACGCACGAGCTGTCGCCGCGTAACCCGAGCTTGGAGACGACCTCACGGACGTAACGCTGGACATCGCGCGCCACTGAATCGTCGAAGTCGATGTCGAAGGGAAAGTCGAAGCCGAAGTCGATCGTCATGTCGCGATCCATGCCGTGCCTCCGTCAGCCGTACACCCCTGTTCTGCGCAGGTCGGATACCCGCGCGGGGTTCCGGACAAACGGCTTCTCAGAACGTTCGTACGGTGAGGTGCCGGTTCAGGCTCGCCACCAGTCGGCCCGCGTCGGCTCGCGGAACGCGTTCGTCCCGCAGTGCACCTCGCCGGCGCCCTTGTGCAGGAAGTCCCAGTCCTCGACCCACGTCACCGTGACGGGCGTGCTCCGCAGGGCCTGTTCGGTCCGGTGCTTGAACAGGTCGACCCCGGCGACCCGCGGCCCGTGCGGGTCGGGTGCGCCGAAGACGCCGCCGCCCAGTGAGATGCCGTTGGGAATGCCCGCCGTGTGCGCGACGAACACCGTGGCCGGTGCCCGGCCCGTCCGCATCCGGTCGCGCAGGTCCTCCACCTGCGCAGGGGTGACCTGGCCGGACGCGGTGAGCCCGGCCGCGTCCTCGGCTCTCGCATAACGTGCACGTCATGGACGCGCTCACATCGGCATCGCTCCTCGGACGGGACGACGAGATCCGTTGTCTCGACGGGATGCTCACGGCTGCCCGGGACGGGCGCGGGGGCGCACTGGTCCTGCGTGGCGAGGCGGGCATGGGCAAGAGCGCGCTGCTCGGCCACGTGCGGGAGTCGGCGGCCGGGTTCCGGGTGCTGGAGGCGTCCGGATCGGAGTTCGAGACCGAACTGCCGTTCGCGGCCCTGCATCAGCTGTGCGTTCCGTTGATGGACTCGCTGTCCGGGCAGCACCGGGAGGCGCTGGAGGTCGCGTTCGGGCTGGCGAGCGGGAAGCCGGACGTGCTGCGCATCGGTATGGCCACGCTGGAACTGCTCGGCGGCGGAGGTCCGTTGCTGTGCCTGCTGGACGACGCGCACTGGCTGGACGAAGCCTCCGCGCAGGTCTTCGCGTTCCTCGGGCGGCGGCTGGCCTCCGAACCGGTGGTGCTGGTGTTCGCCGCGCGCCGGCCGTGGGCGAGGTCGCGGCTGGACGAGTTGCCCGGCCTGGAACTGCGGGGCTTGGACGACGCCGAGGCCCGCGCGTTGCTGACGTCCGGTGCGGTCGCGGTGGTGGACGACAAGGTGCGCGAACGGCTGCTCGCCGAAGCGCGCGGGAACCCGTTGGCGCTGCTGGAGCTGCCCAAGGCGGGCGGGTTCGCACTGCCGGACGTGGCGTCGGTGCCGAACCGGATCGAGTGCAGCTTCCAGGAACGGGCCGGGCGTCTGCCGGCTGACGCGCGGTTGCTGCTGACCGTGGCCGGAGCCGAGCCGACCGGTGAGCCGCAGCTGTTGTGGGCCGCGGCGGCCGAACTCGGCATCGACGTGGCGTCCGCCTGGGTGGAGGCCGAGGCGTCCGGGCTGGTCAGCATCTCGGCGCGGGTGCGGTTCTGCCATCCGCTCGCGCGCTCGGCCGTGTACCTGGCGGCTTCCCCCGCGCAACGGCAGGCGGTGCACCTCGCGCTGGCCTCCGCCACCGATCCGCTCACCGATCCCGACCGGCGGGTCTGGCATCGCGCGCAGGCCGGCACCGGGCCGGACGACTCGCTGGCGGCGGAGCTGGAGCGGTCCGCCGACCGTGCCCGCTCGCGCGGTGGAGTGGCTGCCGCGGCGGCGTTCCTGGAGCGCGCGGCGGCGTTGTCGCTCTCCGCCGGACTGCGGGCCGAGCGCACATTGGCCGCGGCCCAGGCCAAGCTCGACGCGGGCGCGGTGGACGTGGCGGCCGAGCTGCTCACGACCTTCCCCGCCGATGACTCGCGAGCGGACCTGCTGCGTGGGCGGATCGCCTTCGTGCGCAACAAAACGAACGACGGGCCGTCGTTCGTGCTGAGCGCGGCTCGGCGGATGACCGGTGCCGCCGCTCGTCACGGTGTGCTGGACGCGTTGGAGATCGCGCTCGCGTTCGGGCGGCCCAGTGGCGTGCTGGACGCCGTGGTGCAGGAGGCTCGCGGGCTCGATCGTGGCTCGGATGCGTTGGAGGCGTTGGTGCTTCTCGCGGACGAGGGGCATGAGGCCGCCGTTCCGTTGCTGCGGCGGGTTTTCTCCGGCGACGACCAGGTGTGGACGCCGCATCCCGCGCTGGCGACGATGCTGGCGGGTGAGCTGTGGGACACCGAGGTGCATTCGTCGGTGACCGGCTGGCTGATGAAGACCGGGCAGCAGGCGGGATCGCCGTTCGTGCTGCGGCTCGGGCTCGCCCAGCTGGCGGTCGGGGCGGTGATCACCGGCGAGTTCGGCAAGGCCGTGTCCGCCATCGCGGAGGAAGAGGCGATCGCCGATGCCCTGGGGATGCCGCCACTTCGCTACTCGCGACTGCACCTGGCGGCGTTCCGCGGGCAGGAGCAGGAGGTGCTGGCCGAGACCGAGCACTCGTTGCGGGAGGCTTCTCGACAGGCAGGGTGCCTGATCGCGAACACGCACTGGGCGTCCGCCGTACTGCACAACGGTCTCGGCGACTACCCGGTGGCTCTGGCCGCTGCTCGCGAGGCGGTCGCGCCGGGCGACCTCTACCTCGCCGGGATGGCGTTGCCCGAGCTGATCGAGGCGGCGGTGCGGTGCGGCGAGTCCGCTGTGGCCGCGGAGGCGTTGGAGGACCTGGTTTCCCGCACCTCGCCCTGCGAGACCACGTGGGCCGCCGGTGTCGCGGCTTACGCGCACGCTCTCGTCACGGGCGAGGAAGAGTCGTTCGTGACCGCGTTGCGGCAACTGGGGTCGAGCACGGCCCGGCCTCATCTCGCGCGCGCCCACCTGGTGTACGGCGAGTGGTTGCGCCGCGCCGGCCGCCGGGTCGACGCCCGCACGCAACTGCGCACCGCGCACGACCTGTTGTCGTCGATCGGGATGGAGGCCTTCGCTGCCCGTGCGGCGCTGGAGCTGCAGGCCACCGGCGAGGTCGCGCGGAGCCGTTCCGCCCAGGCCACCGACGAGCTGACCATGCAGGAGACGCACATCGCGCGGCTGGTGGCGACCGGGGCCACGTCGAAGGAGGTCGCCGCGCGGCTGTTCCTGAGCCCGCGCACGGTCGATGCCCACCTGCGCAACATCTTCCGCAAGGTGGGCATCAACTCGCGCCGTCAGCTCAAGGACGTCTTCAGCTCGGCATGATCCCGAGCTGCTGAGCCGCCCAGAGGCCGTCCGCGTTGAGCCAGTACTCGGCGATCCTGCCGTTGTCGACGCGGAGGATGTCCGTGCCGTGGAACGAGACCGCGCCGGCTTCGGCGAACCAGCGCAGCACGTGGAACGGCTCCTGCGAGATCGGCCCCACCTCGACGGTGAACTTCAGTCCTGGCATGTTCTGGTGGGAGCCGCGCACCCACTCGACGAGTCCATCGCGTCCGGTGTGGTCCTGCGAGGGCCCGCCGGTCAGCGGGGCGACGTGCCAGACGAAATCCTCGTGGACGATGCCTTCTGCCTGGGCGAGGTCGCCGTTCCAGAAGTCGATCCAGGCCTGCGTGAGGTCGCTCATCACCTGTCTCCGTGCTGGCCGGGGGCAGCGCTGCCCGTGTACTCGCCGAGGTCGGACACGAGCTGCGTGAGCTCGGGGTCGCTGTCGTACCGCTTCTGGTGCAGGGCGGCGATCTTCGCGCCCATCTCGGGGTCCTCGTCGTCGGTGATGTCGAACGAGGCGAATTTGTCCACGAGCGGCAAGCCGACCCGGTCGGTGTTGCGGTGCGCAGGATGGATCAGGTACTCCCAGTACCCGTCGAGGTCCTCGATGACGAACGTGGCGCCCCACTCGTACTCGCCACCGAAATCACGACCGACCACAAAGGACTTGACGGACGGGATGACGCGCCCCTGGTTGCGCAGGCTCTCCAGCGCCTCCTCGACCTGCTCGGGCGAGGCGTCCTTGCGCAGCGTGAGGCGGTTGCCGTGGTAGATCATCGTTTCTTCTCCTTGTGTCCCAGGGCGAGAACCGCCCCTGCGATGGTGGTGACGACCCCGGTCCAGCCGAACGCGGCGGCGATGCCCGTCGCGTGGACGAGGGGTGCGATGACGAGCGGTGACAGGAACTGGCCGAGGAAGATGCCCGCGACCAGTCCACTCAGGACACGGCCGCGTTGTGCCGGTTCGGCCATGTCGGCGAGGCTCACGTTGAGGTTGGGAACCACCAGCCCCACTCCGAACCCGCCGATCAGCAGGCCCGCGGCGACCAGCACGACCCCGTCGGCGGCACCGATCACGAGCCAGCCGGCACCCAGCAAGGCGACGCTGATGGCGGTGATCTTCGTCGTGGTGAGTTTCGGGAAGACCAGGGCGCCGGCGACGCTGGTCAGGGTGCTGCCCGCGATGACGAAGCCGATCGTGGCGGGGCCGGCGTTCAGGTCGCGCAGCAGGAACGGCAGCTGCGTCGGCGCCATGTAGAAGACCAGGGTCGCGATCAGGGCCAGCAGGTAGATCCCGGCGGCCTTCCTCGGGAACGCCTCAGGTCCGGCGGTGTGCCGGCCGGTGCGTCGTTCGGCGGTGAGGCCGGTCGCCGCGGCCAGTGCGATCAGTGCCGCCACGCTGTAGAGCCAGAACGGCAGCCTCCAGTCGACTCCCGCCATAACGCCTGCCAGCGGCAGGAACACGACTCCGCCCAGGCTCGCCGCGGCCTGCTGGAAGCCCAGGAACCTGCCTCGTTCCGCGCCCTCGAACCAGTCGGTGATCAGTGCGCTGACCGCGGTCATGATGCCGCCGACCGCCAGGCCCAGCAGGGTTCTGGTGGCCAGGAGGACCGGCAGGCTGGTGACGAAGTAACCGGCCGTGCCCGCCACGGCGTAGAGGACGAGGCTGGCCGTGAGCAGCGGTTTACGCCCCGCGCGGTCGGCTGCGAGGCCCGCCAGCGGCGCGCTGACCGCGATGGCCAGCGAGGTGATGGTCAGGGCCAGGCGGACCAGGACCCCCTCGCCGTACACCTCGCCCATCGCGGGCAGGCTCGGCGCGATGATCGCCGCGGCCATGATCGTGAGAGTGGCGGAGGCCAGGACCACCGCCCGGGCCGTTCGCGTTGGTGCGGTTCGTGTTGTCACACCCCCAGGTTGGCGCCGGGGGTGGGTGGTTCGCGTCGGTAGTCGTTACGTAGATCGCGGAGGTACGTAGGAGTGCCGGACGCTCAGCGGGTCAGCTGCCCGGTGCCGACGGGTTTCACTGCGGAGATCACCCACTCCGGTTCGTCCTGCCACCGCCCCAGCAGCTCGGACGGCACCCAGCCGGAGCCCTGTGAGGTCTCCTCGGCGCTGCCGGTGAGGCGCAGCAACGCGACGCGGCCCTGCTCGCCGCGGATCTCGAAGAAGCGGGACTCCGCCGAGGCGATCCTGCGCGTGACGCGGTCGAGGCCGGTCCTGGTGAGCGGCAGGGTGATCAGCTTCCGCGGCTTGCTCGTGCGCAGCCACCGGCCGTCGCGCAGGTACATCTCCCACTGCTCGGAGCCATCTGCGGGGACC
Source organism: Lentzea albidocapillata (assembly GCF_000719115.1). Taxonomy (GTDB): domain Bacteria; phylum Actinomycetota; class Actinomycetes; order Mycobacteriales; family Pseudonocardiaceae; genus Lentzea; species Lentzea albidocapillata. The sequence goes on from NZ_JOEA01000018.1 coordinate 69,245, forward strand.
CGGACGAGCGAGTACGCGTTGTCGAGGTTCATGACCCCGCGCAGCCGCCAGAACATGGCGAAGTAGAGGTGACCGCTGATCGGCCGGGCGGCCCGGCGGGCGTTGCGGACGCGCAGGCGCGCGGCGAGGTCGTCACGTTCGGAGCTGTTGAGCGGCAGGGAGAACTCGTGCCGGGGCTTGAGCTTCGGCACGACGTCGTAGGCCGAGTCGAGGTCGAGCACGTCGGTCAGCCGGTGGAAGACCGCGTACCCGGCCGTCTCCTCCGCCCGCGCCCTCGTCCGCCAGCGCATGGTGAGGCGCGCCATCGTCTCGACGATGCTCGCCATGGACGTCTGCACGGCGGTCATGCGCGGTTCGCGGGTGGCCTGGGCGAGCAGCCTCGACGGCTGTGGCTCCGGCTCACCGGTGAAGGCGAGCTCGCCGAGCTCACCGTCCGGGTTGTCCACCACCTTGGTGACCGCGGCGACCGGCAGGCCGTCCACGAGGACGACGTGGTGGGAGCAGCCGCGGTCCCACTGCGCGTCGACCAGCCGTTTGACGTACGCCGCCTCGGTGAGGCTCAGCGCGATGTACTCCTCGTGCACGTCGTGGCCGAAGTCGATGCGGTGGAGCTTGTCGCTGGGCTCCCACGTCTCGTGCCCGGCGTACTCCTCCTCGACCTCGCCCTCCGGCCGGCGGATCAACCGGTCCACAGTGGTCAGGTCGAGCACGCCGAGGGCCTGCTTGAACGACGCGTAGTAGTTGTAGTCGGTCAGCTCCGACTCGTACGTCCGCGCGCGGATCGTCTTGACCATCTCGACCAGGAACCCGTTGGCGTGGCCGACGTTCGCGTCACGGGCCTGCCAGTCCGGTTCGGACGGAACGCGGCTCAGCAGATCCGACGGCTCCCAGCGCAGGTCGTGCGTGAAGGCTTCCTCGACCTCACCGGTCAGCCGCACGACGGCGAGCGGAAGCCGTTGTCCTTCAACGTGAACAACGACGTACCGGGCGTCCGGATCTTCTTCGCTGGCGCAGTAGTCCCCCATATCCGGGATACTCTACCGCTGGAACACCGTGCGAACGGCCACGGTGGCCCACGCGACCACCAGCGCGCCGTACAACACCACGGCCACTCCGGAGAACATCGCCGACGGTACCTGGGCCGCGAGTGCGCTCGTCCCGGTCACCAGCGTGCCGAGCGGGAACACGAAACTCCACCACGTCAACGCGAACGGCAGCCCGCGCCGCGCGGTCCGCACGGTGACGGCCGCCGCGAGCGCGACCCACAGCAGGGCAAAGCCCCACGTGATCGTGCCGTACAACACTCCGAACGCGGTCTGGCCCGGCACCACGTGCACGCCCGAGAGCAGGTTCGCCGCGGTGATCGACTGGCCCAGCGGCCCGAGCACGATCCACAGCGTCGGCACGGTCGAGGCCGCGCCCAGGCCGTGCTGCACCAGCCGCTGCCAGATCTGCGGCACGATCACCATCGTCGCGAACAGGCTGACGCCGAACAACGCGTAGCAGCCGAGCACCATGGCCTGCCGCGACGACCCTTCCGGCAGGTGCTGCGCCAGCAGGGCGCCGGAGGCGGCGGACACCATCGGCGGCACCACGGGCATCAGCCACCCGGCGAACGCGCGTTCGCCGCTGCCGATCATCCGCAACGGCACCAGCACCGACGTCGCCAGCCCGAGCACCGTGCCGATCGTCCACAGTGTCCAGTCGACGGCGAGTGCCGCGGGCAGCCCGATCCAGTCCTTCCCGAGCAGCAACGCTCCGGTGCCGACTGTCATCAACGCCATCGGCGGCGCGCCCCAGAACTGGGCCATCACGGGGTCGGCGAGCTGGGCGCGCACCGTCGTCCACGTCCAGCGCCGCAGGGCGGCGGCCACGAGGAAGGCCAGCAGCGCTGCGTCCAGCGCCCACACGTACGTGGCGGCGGTGTGCAGACCGGGCATCGCGGCACCGGCCGTGGCGACGATCCCCGTCCCCATCACGGACGCGAAGAGGTTCGGGCCGAAAGGCGCCGCTCGTCGCACCTCTGGGGCACGGTGTGGTCGAGGTGCGAGAGCGGTCACGACATGACAATCGTCGCGCCGGGCCTGCCTCGGTAGACACCAATCGCCGATGTGGACATAGGCTTCCCCTATGCCTCTCCCGCCCAGGGTCTCCGACCTGACCAGCTTCGACCTCCTGCTGAGCGTCGCCGAGCTGGGCAGCATCGGCCGGGCGGCCAAGGCGCACGGCATGTCGCAGCCCAGCGCCAGCGAGCGGCTCAGGACCCTCGAGGCCCGCGTCGGCGTGACGTTGCTGGAACGCACCTCGCGCGGCGCGCGGCTCACCACGGCGGGACAGCTCGTGGCCGGCTGGGCGGCGCAGGTCATCGTCCGCGCGGCGGACCTCGACGCCGGCATCACCAGCCTGCGCGCGGACCGGCAGAGCCACCTCAGGATCGCCGCGAGCCTCACCGTGGCCGAGTACCTGCTGCCCGCGTGGCTGATCGCGCTGCGATCCGTCAGCCCGGACACCGCGACCGTGCTGTCGGCAGGCAACTCGGTGCACGTCGCCGAGCAGGTGCTGGCCGGGAAGGCCGACCTGGGGTTCGTCGAGAGCACCGACGTGCCGGCGGGCCTGGCGAGCCGCGTCGTCGCCACGGACGAGCTCGTCCTCGTCGTCGCACCCGCCCATCCCTGGGCCAGGCGCCGCCGGGTCGCCGCCGCGAAGGCCGCCGCGACGCCGATGGTCAGCAGGGAGTCCGGTTCGGGCACGCGGCAGGCCTGGGAGCACGCGCTGGGGCTCGCGGGCATCAACGAGTCCGCGGCGCCGTTGCTGGAGATGTCGTCGACCACGGCGATCAAGGCGGCCGCGATCGGCGGCATCGGCCCGGCCGTGCTCAGCCTCCACACCGTGGCCACCGACATCGCCGCCCGCACGCTCGTCCGCGTCGAGGTCGGCGAGGTGGACCTGCACCGCGACCTGAGGGCGGTCTGGCCGTCCGGCCGGACACCCCGGGGCCCCGCCTCCGACCTGCTGACCATCGCGACGCGTACTCTCACCCACCGTGCCGACCGGCGGTAGCAAACAGGTTCGCGCCGCGCGCAAGCGCAAGAAGCGCATGGCTCGCGTCGTCCACGACCTCACCGACGCGCAGTGGGACGCCCTCAAGACGTCGTGGGGCGGTTGCGCCTACTGCACGGCTCCGGCCGGTTCGCTGCAGAAGGACTGCGTGCAGGCCATCTCGCGCGGCGGCCGTTACACGCTCGGCAACGTCGTGCCCGCGTGCGGGTCGTGCAACGCCAGCAAGTGCAACGCCGAGGTGACGGGCTGGCTGCGGCGCAAGAGGCTCGACGAGCGCACGTTCCTGGTGCGCCACTACGAGATCTCGAACGAGCTGACCGCCCGCTTCGCCACCCCACCAGACGCCGGCGGCAGTCCAGAGGCGTGACGGTGCTGGACCCCGCCGTACAGCTCAGGCCGAGTTGCGAACGGCGTTGTAGCCCTTGTAGAGCGCGTCCCACGCCTTCTTGCAGCGGGCGTTGAGCTGCCCGTCCTCGCTCATGCCGCCGGCCGCGAACCACGGCTCGCACGGCACGATCTCGCTGAGCTGGCGACGCACCTCGCTGATCGCGGCCTGGCCCGTGGGTGGCAGCTTGGCGGCCTGCTTCTCGACCTCGTCGATCACCCCCGTCACGTCCGGCATGACGTGGCTGCAGTTGTCGGCCGGGGCGACGGGTTCGCCGCGCAGGCGAGCGGCGCAGTCCGTGAGCAGGACGCCGATCGCGTCGAGCCGGGGCTGCAGGTCCGGCAGCGGAGAGCCGGTGGCCGAGGTCACAGCCGGGGTGATCGTGGGCAGGGACGAGGTCCCGGCGCTGCACCCGAACAGGAGGAAAGCCAGCGCAATGGCGGAGTAGCGCATGCCGAGCAGCGTAGCGAGACGACAGGGCGGCCAGAGCCGGGGATGCTCTGGCGGCCCTGCGTTCACCCGATCAGGGTCATGCGCGGAGGCAGGACTTCACGCCGTCCGGGAAGAACGACTTGTGCGGTGGCCGGGGCACGGCCGCCGGTGTTCTGGCCGGAGTTCGCTGATCCACACTGAAAGTGCTTGCGGCACAATGTTCTTTCATTCCTGAGTGGACGGTTCAGTCCGGTTCCAGGTGAGAGCGCAATCACAGTCACCGCGCAGCTCACCCGGTACCGTTGGAGGCGTGAACATCAGCCTGAGCAGCGACTTCGCGGACACGGTGCCGGAGATGGCGGTCTCCTGGGAGGCCGTCACCGTCTCCGAACCGGAACTCCTGGCACTCAACGAGCCACTCGCGAAGGAACTCGGCCTCGATTCCGCCTGGCTGCGCACTGAAGGTCTGTCCTTCCTCGTGAGCGGCAAGGGCGTCGCGCAGGCTTATGCCGGTCACCAGTTCGGCGGCTACTCACCCAGGCTCGGCGATGGCCGCGCGCTTCTTCTCGGCGAACTGACCGACACCGAGAGCCGGCTGCGCGACCTCCACCTGAAGGGCTCCGGCCGCACCCCGTTCGCCCGCGGCGGCGACGGGCTGGCCGCGGTCGGCCCGATGCTGCGGGAGTACGTCGTCAGCGAGGCCATGCATGCCCTGGGCATCCCCACGACCCGTGCGCTGGCCGTCGTCTCCACCGGCCACGTCGTGCAGCGCGAGGAACCGCTGGCGGGCGCCGTCCTCGCCAGGGTCGCCGCCTCGCACCTGCGCGTAGGCAGCTTCCAGTACGCCCGCAACACCGGCGACCTGGACCTGTTGCGCCGCCTCGCCGACCACGCGATCGCCCGCCACCATCCCGGCAGCACCCACCTGGAGCTCTTCTCACACGTGGTCGCCGCCCAGGCGTCCCTCGTCGCACGGTGGATGCTCGTCGGCTTCATCCACGGCGTGATGAACACCGACAACATGACGATCTCCGGCGAGACCATCGACTACGGCCCATGCGCGTTCATGGAGGCCTACGACCCGACGACGAAGTACAGCTCCATCGACCACCGCGGCCGCTACGCGTTCGGCAACCAGCCGATCATCGCCGAGTGGAACCTCGCCCGCCTCGCCGAAGCCCTCCTGCCGCTGTTCGCCGACGACGAGGACGAGGCCGTCTCGCTGGCCCTCGCGACGCTGCGGACGTTCGACGCGCACTTCGAGGAGGCCTGGACCGGCGGCATGCGGGCGAAGCTCGGCGTGTCCGGTGACGTCAAGCCCCTGCTCAAGGACCTGCTCGCGCTGATGCACGAGAACCACGTCGACTTCACGTCCTTCTTCCACCTGCTCGGCAAGGCGGCCCGCGGTGACGCGGAGCCGGCCCGCTCCCTGTTCCTGGACCTCGCGGCCATCGACGCGTGGCTCGCGCGCTGGCGGGAGCTCGGACCGGACGGCGCGGCGATGGACCGGGTCAACCCCGTCTACGTGCCGCGCAACCACCTCGTGGAGGAGGCGCTGGCGGCCGGGGCGGACGGGGACATGGGCCCGTTCGACCGATTGCTGAAAGCGGTTACCTCCCCGTTCGGCGAACGGCCCGGCCTGGAATACTTCGCGGCTCCTGCGCCGCAGGACTTCAGTGCCACCTACCGGACCTACTGCGGGACTTGATGAAGCTGCAGCCGATCGGCCACGTCGAATCGCCCCTCACCGACCGCTCCGCCGCGCCCAAGCAGGCGGACGAGGGAGCGCCGGAGGCCTTGCTCGTGTTCGCGCCCGAGTACGCACGGGCGATGCGGGAACTGGAAGCGGGCCAGGAGGTCCTGGTCCTCACCTGGCTCGACCGCGCCGACAGGTCGGTGCTGGCCGTGCATCCCCGCAGCGACCCGGACCGCCCGGAGGCCGGCGTGTTCTCCACGCGGTCGCCGGACCGGCCGAACCCCATCGGGCTGCACCACGTCCGGATCACGGCGGTGGACGGCCTCGGGGTGCGGGTGGCGCACCTGGAGGCCATCGACGGCACGCCGATCATCGACGTCAAGCCGGTCCTGGGCCCGGAACGCTGACCCAGGTCGTCGCGGAACGGCGACTCGCCGCACGGGTGTCGAGACCGTCCCGGTGGAGGGGTTTGACCGGCGGGTACCCCTTGGCCATGAGCCAACCAGTGCCGCCAGCGGAGCCCGTGCCGACCACGCCGGGCCCGGACCAGCCCCGCCCCACCGGACCCGACCAGCCCCAGCCGCCCGGACCGGACCCCGATCCCCTGCGCCCGCCAGGGCCGGACCCGGATCCGCTGCCGCCGGAACCGAGGCCGCTTTAGAAGTTTGAACCGCCAAAAGCCGGGTACAGGCACCTTGCCACTGCCGGACCCCACTCTGGAGCACGCCATGCTCAGTCGAGAGGAACACCAGCGGCTCATCGACATCGAGGACCGCTTCCGGGTCTCCGACCCGGACCTGGCCCGCGCGCTGAGCGAAGGCCCCCACTCGCAGAGGAACCTGCGTCAGCGCGCGGTCGCCGTGCTGGCCGCGCTGGCGTTCAGGAAGCGACCGGGATCGGCCGGCTGACGGTCGCGTTCGGCGGGCGCACGCTCAGGAGGAAGCCGCCTTCTGCAGCTCCTTGCGCAGCTGCTCCTTGGACATGCTCGAAACGCCGTCCAGCCCGAGGTTCTTGGCCTGCAGGAGCAGTTCCTCCCGCGTGGCCTGGCCCGGCATGTCGCCGAGGTGGTCGGCGCGGCTGCGCGCGAACGCCTCGCCGAGCGCGTAGCGGCGTTCCGCGCTGAGCCGCTTGCGCATGCCCGGCAGGACCGTCTTCTCCTCTTCCTCCACGTGGTGGGTGATGGAGTCGACGACGTCCTGCAGCGCCTTCTCGTACTGTGGCGAGTCGTATTCGGTGTCGAGGAGCTTCGCGAGCAACCGCTCTGCCTCGGCGTGCTCCTCCTGGCTGTGCTCGACCTCGTCGTCCCCGCCCGCGGCCTTGGCCGCCGGGTAGACCTCGCCCTCCTCGGCGCGGCTGTGGGCGACGAGCAGGCCGCAGAGCACCGGGGTGAGCAGCGGCCGTTTCTCCGGGTGGTTCTTCAGCTCGTCGAACAGGCGCTCCACCTCGCGATGGTCCTGCATGATCAGGTCGACGACGTCGTACTGCATGGTGGTTCTCCCTCAGTTCGGGTGATTCCTCGGATAGCGCGTGGAGATGGGCGCGAGACCGCGCCGTCCGATCCGGCCGAGCGCTACGCCGAAGCCGCAGATCACAGCGACGGCGACGATCGCCCCGATGACGATCGACAACGCCAGACCGGCGTTCAGGAGCCCTGCCGCCGCACCGGCGACGACCCCGGCATTGATCCCGTTGACGAGGTTCACCAGGCCGGGCACGCCGAGTGCGTTGCCGATCAGCCGTGGCCGCCTGGCCTTGCGCCAGCCGGTCTGACCGCCGTCGACCTCGACACCGAGGGTGTCGTCGTGCAGCTGACGCACGAACACGTCCCTTGTGGACGGTTCGAGTTCGGCGTAGACGGCCCTGATGCGGTTGATCCCCAGGCCCGCCTGGAGGTCCTCGATGCTCAGCTCCACCGTGCGGAACAGGGTGGTGAGCCCGATCATGAAGAGCGCGGTGAAGACGACCAGCAGCAACGTGAGCAGCACCGTCAGCGTCACCACCTGTGCGACGAACCCGAGGGCGATCATGGACGCGGAGATCGTCGTCAGCAGGTGACCCGCCCGTCCGGTCGCGTCGGTGATCGTCGCCGTGCGGATCATCTGCAGCGTGTTGTGTTCCATCGTCAGGATCGTCAGCGCCGACGCCTTGTCCACTTCCTGCACGTCAGCGTCCGAGCGCGTCGGCGAGTTCTTTCTTCGTCATGGTGGAACGACCCTTGACGTTCTTCTTCTTGGCCTCGTTGTAGAGCTGTTCCTTGGTCTGGCCCTTCGGACGGTTCGTGCCCGACCGCTGGCCGCCGCGCTTCTGCGGTGACATGTCCTTGGTGGACGACCTGCTCGCCGTCTTGGACTCACCGGCCTGGGCGCGGTTCTTGTTCACCGTCCGCGCCGCGATCTCCTTCGCGCGCTTCGACGAGGCGCCCCGGTCCTCGGCGGAGTCCTTGATGTGCTCGTACTGGCGTTCGCGTTTCGCATTCGATCCCGCGGGCATCACGACCTCCTGACTCGATGCTGGTCCGCGAATACCCCCGGTCAGGACGATTCACACCCGATCGACCGGGTAGCCAGGGTCCATGGCGATCTCTTCCCGGCTCGACACCGCCCGCGTGTTCACGACAGTGCTGCTGCCCACCCTCGCCAAGGGCGTCATCGTCCGCAGGCCCGGCGTGATGGCGGCCGCCGAGAAGGTCCAGTCCGACACGAGGGCCATCGACACGATGCGGAGGCTGCGCGACCGCTACGGCCCGGAACCGGTGCGCCTGCGCATCACCGGCCGCAGCGTCGCGATGCTGGTCGACCCCACCGACGTGGGCAGGCTGCTCGCCGGGTCACCGGAGCCGTTCGCGCTGGCCACGAAGGAGAAGAAGGCCGCCCTGAAACACTTCCAGCCGCACGGGGTGCTCATCTCGGAAGGGCCGGAACGCGATCGGCTGCGCCGGCTCAACGAACGCGCGCTGCGGCCGGAGAACGTGCCGGCGGAGGCGATCGTGCGCGACGAGGCCGACCTGCTCACCCGGCACGTGATGAGCACCGGCGAGCTGACGTGGGAGTCGTTCAACCAGGCGTGGTGGCGCATCGCGCGCAGGATCGTCCTCGGCAGCGGCGCCCGCGCCGACGACCGGCTCACCGACGACCTGAAGGCGCTGCGCGAGAACGCCAACTGGGCCTTCCTGCACCCGAGGCAGCGCGGCCTGCGTGAACGCTTCCAGCGTCGGCTCGACGGGCACCTGGCCCGGCGCGAGGAGGGCAGTCTGGCCGCGCAGCCCGGTGACCTGTCCGGTCAGGTGCCGCACTGGCTGTTCGCGTTCGACGCGGCCGGGATCGTCACGCTGCGCGCACTGGCCATCGGGGCGCGCGGCATGAACGGCATCCTGGAGTCCGCGCGGTTGTGGCCGACGACGCCGGTGATCCTGCGGGAGAGCACGATCGCCACCCGCTGGCACGGCACGTGGCTGCCGGAGAACACCGAGTTCGTCGTGTTCACGCCGTTCTTCCACCGCGACCCGGACAGGCTGCCGTTCGCCGACCGGTACGCCCCCGAACTCTGGGACGGCCCGCGCGACCCGGCGATCGTGCCGTTCAGCGCCGGGCCCGGTGAGTGCCCCGGCCGTGACCTGGTGCTGACCACCGCCGCGACGATGCTGGACACCCTCTCCGAGCACCTCGCGTTCCCCACGCTGAGTGCTCCGCTGCCGGGCACGCTGAACCACTTCGGCCTCCGCATACCGGCCGAGCCGACGGGTACTCGCGTCTCATGAACACCCCCCGCTACGCCGTGGTGACCGGATCGGACTCCGGCATCGGCAAGGCCGTGGCCGTCGCGCTGGCAGGTGGTGGCGTCGACGTGGGCATCACCTACCACGAGGACGCCGCCGGAGCCGAGAAGACCGCCGAGGAGGTCCGCGAGGCCGGTGCGCGCTGTGCGGTGCGGCAGCTGGATCTCACCGGCCTGCCGGACGCGGCCGACGTCGTGGACGAGCTCGCCGCCGAACTGGGCGGCGTCGACGTCCTGGTGAACTGCGCCGGCACCGGGAGCAGCCAGAAGGCGCTGGACATGCCGTTCGACACGTGGCGATCGGTGCTCTCGGTCGACCTGGACGGCGCGTTCCTGTGCTGTCAGCGCGCCGCCAGGCAGATGATCGAGGCCGGCCGCGGCGGACGGATCATCAACATCACGTCCGTTCACGAACACCTGCCCCGCGTGGGCGGCGCACCGTACTGCGCCTCGAAGGCCGGTCTCGGCGCGCTCACCGAGGTGCTCGCACTGGAACTGTCCGAGCACGGCATCACGGTCAACTCGGTGGCACCGGGCGAGATCTCGACGCCGATGACCGGCCAGGAGGACGTCGACCCGCACACGCAGCCACGTCCGGGCGTGCCGCTCGGCAGGCCCGGCAGCGCGCACGAGGTCGCCTCCGTGGTGGCGTTCCTGGCGACTCCGGCCGCGAGTTACGTGACCGGGGCGTCGTTCGTCGTGGACGGCGGGATGTCCCTGATGGGGCCGCAGGCGAGCCAGCTGTTGACCGACGGGAAGTGGAGGCAACCCTGATGCGTGCCGTGGTGCTCAACTGCACCTTGAAGAAGTCACCGGACCAGTCCAACACCGACCTGCTGGCCCAGGTGGTGATCGACGAGCTGACCAAGAAGGACGTCGAGGTCACCTCGTTCCGGCTGGCCGACCACGAGATCCCGCCCGGCGTCGTGACCGACCTCGGCGGCGGCGACGAGTGGCCGAACATCCACCAGCTGCTGCTCGACGCCGAGATCCTGGTGCTCGCGACCCCGACGTGGGTCGGCCATCCGTCGTCGCTCGCGCAACGGGCGCTGGAACGGATGGACGCCATGATCTCCGAGACCGACGACCAGGACCGGCCGGTCGCCTACAACCGGGTCGCGGGCGTGGTGGTGACCGGCAACGAGGACGGCGCGCACCACGTGATCAGCGAGATCTGCGGCGCTCTCGGCGACATCGGCTACACGATCCCCGGCCAGGCGTGGACCTACTGGAACCGCGGCCCCGGCCCCGGTCCGAGCTACGCCGACACCGACGAGGGTCACGAGTGGTCGGAGAACACCGGCCGCACGATGGCCGCCAACCTGCACGCCGTCGCCCTGGCCCTGGCGGAACGCCCGATCCCGGCCTGAGCCAGCGCCACGAGCGCACCGATCGCCAAGCCGACCAGGACGTCCGTGGGCCAGTGCACACGGGTCCTGAGGCGGCTGTAGGCGACCAGCAACACCAGCGGTGTCACGAAGAAGGCGGCCTCGCGGTCCGCCAGCGCGGTGGCGGTGCCGAACGCGGCCGCCGTCGCCGCGTGCTTGGACGGGAACGACGACGAGTCCGGGTGTTCCGGCAGCGCCTGCCGCGCCGGCAGGTTCGCGGCCGGGGGCCGGCGCCGGTGCACGACCAGGCTCACGAGGTGCCCGAGCGGCATGGCGATCATGGCCGCGGTGAGCGCGCGCTTCGCGGCTTTTCTCTTGCCGCACAACGCGAGCAGCCCCGCAACCGGCAGCCACAGGACGCCACCCCGCGCGGCCAGGCTGACGACGATGATGATCGGGTGCGGACGCCTGGTGGGCAACGCCTCGCTGTTGTGCAGCGAATCCTCGTCCAGCTCCTCCAGTTCGTCCTCACCTGTCATGCGGCTCACCTACCCAGAACCGGGCTGGCCGGAACCTCCCGCCCCTGTCCCAGCCCCTGCACGATCGCCCTGAGCGCCTCCTGCGCGTCGAACTTCGGCTGCCAGCCGAGCTCCGTCCTGGCGCGCGACGCGTCGAGCAGCGGTGACTTCAGGGCCAGGTCGACCCATCCGGGCGGCGTGGGTTGCAGGCGCAACCGCCACGTCACGCTCGCCAGTGACCGCATCAGCTTCGGCGGCACGGTGACGTGCCGGCCACCGAGCACCTCGGCCAGCGCCCTGGGAGTGATGACGGGTTCGGCGACCAGGTTGATCCCGCCGTGCGGCCGCTGCTCCAGGATCCGGACCAGGCCGTCGGCGACGTCATCCGCGTGCACGAACTGCAGCACCAGGTCGCGCGGAATCGGCAGGACGGGAATCCGGTGCCGGAACACGACTTTCGGCACCAGGTTGCCGAGGAAGTAGTCGCGGATCTCGGAGCCTGCCTCGGACTGCAGGATCAGGCCGGGCCGCGGCCGGGAGATGAGCAGATCGGACTCGAACTTGTTCAGCATGTGCTCCACGGCGGCCTTGTGCCTGCTGTAGAAGGACGTCCTCACGCCGTCGACGGGCCACGACTCGTCGACCCGGCGGTCCTTGCTGCCGGGCGAATACGCCCCGACCGACGACATGTGGACCAGGTGCGGCACGCCGGCCTTCACCGCCGCACTGAAGACCTGGGCGGACCCCGCCACGTTCGTCCGGTACAACAGCCGCTCGTCCCGCGAGGGCTGGATGAGCCACGCCAGGTGCACGACGGCGTCCGCCTGCTCGAACGCGACGCGCAGCACCTCCTCCGCGCCGGCACGGCCGATCTCGACGGGCGTCCAGGGCACGCCGCGGTAGGGCGGCGCGTCCGCGGGCGGGCGCCGCGAGATGCCGTGCACCTCGACGTCCGGCACCTCGGCCAGCCTGCGCAGCAGCGCCGTTCCGACGTTGCCACTCGCTCCGGTGACGACGATCCTGCGTGCTGGCATGGTTCCTCCGGGTGTCGGCCTGTACAGGCGGGTACCCGTTCAGCTGACGTCGAGAACCGCCTGTTTTGGTCGGACAACGCCGGGTACTGCCCATGAGTGGATCGCATCGCCGACGTATGGGGATCACGCACACCGCACGGACGTGGGGCGCACTGGCCGGTTCGGGTCGACCAGCAGCTCGCGGACGGCCTCGGGGAGTCCGATGTGGACGCCGAGTCACCCTTCAAGACGGGAGACGAGCACTCCTCCGTGCTTGACGAACGCCTCGGGCAACCAGGGCTGGTCGATCCTGCGGCCGTTCCACCGCGTCTCCTGCACGTAGACGCCCGGTGTGCCGGTGGCGAGGATCGTGATGTTCTTCTTGGTGATCCGGGCCTTCGGGAACATCGGGCTGGAGACGTGCAGTTCGGCACTGCTCGGCGTGCGCGGGTACAGGCCGAGCGCGGCGAAGACGTACCAGGCCGACATGGTGCCGAGATCGTCGTTGCCTGGCAGGCCGGACGGGCCGGTGCGGTAGACCAGCCTCGCCATCGCGCGCACGGTTTCCTGGGTCTTGCGCGGCTGCCCGAGCTCGTTGTAGATCCAGGGCGTGTGGATGCCCGGCTCGTTCGTCGGGTCGTACCGCAGCGCGTCGCCGCCCGTCGCCCACGAGCCGTCCGCGCGCTTGAAGAAACCGTCCAGCCTGGAAGCCGCGACTTCCTTGCCGCCCATGGCTTCCGCCAGGCCTTGGACGTCGTGCGGCACCATCCACGTGTAGGTGGCGCTGCTGCCCTGCGCGAAGCCGCGGTCCGAGGCGGGGTTGAACGGCATCACCCAGGTACCGTCGGCGTTGCGGGCCTGCTGGTAGCCGGTGGCCGGGTTGAAGGTGTTGCGCCACCAGCCCGCGCGCTCCTCCATCGCCTCGCTCGGGCGGCCGAGCCTGCGGCCCAGATCGGCGAGCGCCTGGTCGGCGACGGAGTCCTCGAGGGTCTCGGCGGCGCCTCCCCAGCAGTGGCAGGTGTCGTGCGGGGCGTAGCCGAGCCGCATGTACTCGGCGAGGTTCGGGCGCTGACCCTCGCACTGACCGGGGCAACCCTTGTCGGACAGCCCGTCCGGGTGCGGAACGGTCGCCTGGCGCAGCAGTGAGTCGTAGGCCGCGCGCACGTCGAAGTTCTTGGCGCCCATGGCGTACATGCCCGCGATGGCCGGGGCGGACGGGTCGCCGGTCATGACGTGCGTCGGGCCGGTGATGTGGACCCAGCGGTCCCACACGCCGCCGTTCTCGCGCGAGGTCTGCAGCAACGACTGGGCGTACCCGCTCGCGACGTCCGGGGCCAGCAGGGCGAGCAGCTGGGTGTGGGCGCGGTACTGGTCCCAGCCGGAGAAGTTGCCGTACCGCACCTCGCGGCCCACGTCGCTGATCACGTTGGGCTGCAGGAAGGTGTGGTAGAGCGCGGTGTAGAAGATCGTGCGCTCGTCCGCGGTGCCGCCGTCGATCTCGACCGCGCGCAGCTGCTTCGCCCAGGCCTTCTTCGCTTCCTTCGCCACGTCCGCGACGGACGCGCGCTTCGGGATCTCCGTCGCGAGGTTGCGCTTGGCCGCGTCGAGACTGGTGTAGGAGATGCCGACGCGCATCCGCACCTGTTTGTCCGCAAAGGACACGTATCCGCCGGATCCCTTGCCTGCGCGCGCACTTCCGGTCAGGTAACCCTCGCCACCGCTCGCGGTGGTGCTGCCGGGCCTGAGCTCGCTGTTCACCCAGGTGCCATGAGCCGAGATCGGGCGGTCGAACGACGCCGTGAAGTGCAGGCGGTAGTAGGTCTTCTGGTTGTTCGTGCCGCCGTTCGCGCGCCGGCCGCAGAACGCTCCGGTGAGCACCGAACCCGAGACGGAGCTGGTCGCCGGGTCGATCGTGATGTCGGCGTCCTCACTGCCGTTGAGCGAGTTCGACGTCCGGAACAGCAGCGAACCGTTGATCGGGAAGGTGAACTCGCCGATGCCCGCTCGGGTCGTCACGGAGAGGTCCGCCGTGGCACCGGACTTCAGGCCCACCCGGTAGCGGCCTGCCTCGGCCTTCTCGTCGGCGTGGGAGAAGTCGCTCGCGAAGATCTGGTCCTTGGTGTCCGCGGTCGGCGACGAGGTGATGTCACCGACGTGCGGCATGATCGGGATGTCCCCGGCGGCACCGGGATGGCAGCCCGCGCCGTTGACATGCGTGAGGCTGAACCCGCGCACCCTCGTCGCGTCGTACGCGTAACCGTTGGCAGCGCCCGTGTTGGTCTGGTCGCCACGGGTCGACGTCGGACTCCACGAGATCATCCCGAACGGCCGCACCGCGCCGGGATAGGTGTTGCCGCCACCCGCCGAGCCGATCAGCGGGTCGACGTAGCGGGTGTCGTCTCTCACCGCCGCACTCGCGGGAGTCGCCAGCGCGGCGGTGAGGACAGTGACCAGGAAGACCGGGAGCGCTCTCACGTCCGGGACGATAACCGGATTTCAGTAAACGCAGGGTGGCCGGTAGCCGTCGATCTTCAGGCTCTGGAACTCCAGATCGTTCTTCGTGTTGCCGACGAACACCAGGCCACGGGCGTCGTCGAGCGCGTCGGCGAGCGGGTAGGACGGCTTGCCGAGCGCGGGCAGATATGTCCAGTTCTTTGTCTTGAAGCTGAAGAACCGCTGCACGAGCTTGCCGCCCGTGGACGGCACCTTGGTGACCCACTTGTCGCCACCGCTCCAGAACGACGCGGGCCGCAGCTGGATGTAGAGGTCGTCGGTGGCGCGGTAGGTCATCCAGAAACCGGCCGACTCGGACAGGTCCGCCTCGGCCTCGAACCTGTTGCCCAGCCACACGACCATCACAGCCCAGTCGTCGGCCAGGAACCTGATCTTCGCCGTGTGCCCGCGCCGTCCCTTGGGCACGAGGATGCTGCCGGTCGCGGGCTCCGTGGCACCTTCACCACTGGCGATCCACTGCTGCAACCGGTCGATGGACGGGGTGGCGCACTCGCGGCCGTGCGAGGCGTTCGCCGCCGCCGTCGAACTGAGCGTGAACAGCACCGCGCACGCGATCACCGCGACGCGGCCGAACGTCGATTTCAAGCGCATCTGGCGGACCGTAGCGGAAATTGGTTTAAACCATTTCCGTTCACCGTTGACAGGGTCTCACCTGGTTACCTGGACAGCGGATTGTGAGCGCCACCCGCCAGGTTCACAGTGAGCCTCGTGCAGCCCGCCAGATGCATCGCATTCATAGGTGTCGTAACGGTTTTCTCCCTCCAACTGACCACTCCGGCCCTCGCGTCAGCCGGCTGTTCCCCCACTGTCGACGAGCGGTCGTTCGCCACGGCTCCCGAGCTCCGCGCCCTCAACGCCACCGTCGCCGGGTTCGGCGTCCGCGCGACGGGCAGCCCGAGCCACAACCGCCTGATCTCCTGGCTGGAACGCCGCGTGGACCGGCTGCCGGGCGTGTCCGTGCGGTCCGAGCCCTTCGCGATCCAGCGCTGGCAACCAGGTCCCGGTCTCCTGTTCTCGGGCGGCGTCGTGCCGGTCGCCGCCGCGATCCCCTACTCCGCTCCCGGCCTGCGTTCCGGCGAACTGGTCCGCCTGCCCGCCGGCACCCCGATCACCGCCGCGAACGCCGGCGGAAGATCGTCCTGCGCGACTTCCCCGCCCTCGGCCGCGGCTACCTCGCCGAACCGCTGCTGGACGCGGACATGGTCGACGCGGGCAAGGCCGGCGCCGCCGGGCTCGTCGTCGCCTTCCCGTTCCCGCACGAGCAGGTGAAGGGCTACTGGGACCCGCACCTCGGCACCCACTACCGCGTGCCGGGCGTGTTCGTGGGCTCCGACGCGGCCGCGAGGCTCGTACCGGGCACGCGGACGACCATCGGCGTCCTCGCCGCGCGCGTTCCGGCCGTCACGCGCTCGCTGGTCGCGACGCTGCCCGGCCTGAGCGGCGAGCGGATCGTCCTCGACACCAACACCGACGGCGTGGGATGGGTGCAGGAGAACGGGACCGTCGCGCTGCTGGCACTGGCCGAGCACTTCGCACGCCTGCCGTTGCGCTGCCGGCCGCGCACCATCGAGTTCGTGTTCGCGACGGGCCACCTGCACCGCCCGGCGGAGGGCAGCGAGTTCCGCGCCCGCGCGCTCGACGCCGAGTACGACTCGGGGTCCGTCGCGTTCGCGTTCGTGCTGGAACACCTCGGGACACAGGAGTTCCTGCCTCGTGACGGTTCCCTCCAGCCGACGGGACTGGCCGAGCCGTCCGGCTGGTTCGCGGGCAGTCCGGTGCTGACGCGGACGGCGGCGACGGCGCTGGCCGGGCGTTCGGTCGACCGCACCTTCGTCCTGCCGGGCAGTGATCCGCCGGTACCGGGCCGGGTGCCGCCGCAGTGCTCGTTCGGCGGCATCGGCACGCACTTCCACTCGCACCTCATCCCGACGATGGCAATGATCTCCGGGCCGTGGACGCTCTGGGCACCGTCGTTCGGCGCTCGGGCCGTCGACCACGACCGCATGCGGCGCCAGGTGCTGGCCGCGGGCGACGCGATCACGGCGCTGGCACCGTTGCCGCGAGACCAGATCGCCGGGCCGTACCTCGACCTGCGGCGGGCACGGGCGGCCGGTGCGCCGACGTGTCCCCACGACCTGCCGCCCGAGTGGGCGCCTGGACGAGTAGGTCCTTAGTGCGCGAACTTCGGGTGGGTACGGGGCCGCCCCCCGGCGGAGGCAGCCGTCGGGGGGCGGTGAGGGTGTTGCCGTCAGAGCCGCTGCCAGAGGGCAGGGGTGTTCGGCGGCTCCCATCCGGGAACGGACGTGTGTGGCTGGATGATGCGGTAGGACGCGCCGCCGTAGGTGACCTGGGCGCCGTTGCCGTAGGCCGTGTACGGGGCCCACGTGCCGCTGGGGGGCGTCGTCGTGGTCGTGGTCGTGGTCGTGCCGGTCGGCTGGGTGGTCGTGGTCGGGCCGCCCGAGGTCACCAGGCGCAGGTTGTAGACCTGCAGGATCTCGGTCAGCGGCTGGAAGTAGATGGTGCCGCCGGACTGGCAGTTGCCGGACCCGCCGGAGGTGACGCCCTGGGCCTGGTCACCGGTCAGCCACGAGCCGCCGGAGTCGCCGGGCTCGGCGCAGGCGTTGGTGCGGGTCAGGCCGGTGATGGTGCCCTCGGGGTAGGTGACCGAGGCGTTCTTCTGCTGGATGGTGCCGCAGCGCCAGCCGGTGGTGGAGCCGGAGCGGCAGACCGAGGAGCCGACCGGAGCCTCCTGGGAGCCCGCGACCGGGACGGTGCCCGGGTAGCGGTTGACCAGGGCGCGCGGGGTGTTGCCCGCGTCGGCACGGACCCAGGCGTAGTCGTTGCCGGGGAAGCTACTGCCCTGGATGGTGCCGCCGGGGTTGGAAGTGCGGCCGCCGGTGGATCCGCAGTGGCCCGCGGTGACGAAGCCGCCCTCGACGGCGAAGCCGATGGAGCAACGGCCGCCGCCGGGGACGCCGTAGGCATTGCCGCCGATGATGTCGATCAACGGCTTGGGGTCCTCGGTGCTGGCCTCGAAGGCGACGATGTCGCCGCGCAGGCCTGTCTCGGCCGCCCACGCTCTGGCCTGCGCCTCGCCGCCGGCGCGGGCGAGCACGACGATCTTGTTGGTGCGCACGTCGACGTACCAGCCGGGGACGGCGCCGGGTGCGGTGGTGGCCTTGGCGTCCAGCTTGATCTTCGCGCTGTCCAGAGCGGACACGCTGTGCTTCGCCGTGGTGGCGACGGCACCGCGCGAGCGCACCGCGTTCGCCAGCGCCGAGTCGGTGACCGCGACCGTGAGGGTGCGGCCGGTGCCGTCCAGCCAGGACCCGGCGTACGCCGAGCCGAGGCTCGACTTCAGCGCGGCGTCGGTCTGGCCCGCGACCTTCTCGGCGTCGAGGCGCTCACGCGCCTGCTCCGAGGAGATGCCTAGGTCCCGGGCCATCGCGGCCAGCATGGCAGGGTCAGCCGTGTCGGCCGCGGTGGCGCTGGTTGTCAGCGCCACCGCGATGGTCAGCCCGGCCGCCGTGACCGCCGCCGTGGCGGCGGCGATGAGCTTGCGGTTCATGTCCGCTCCTTGCATGCAGGGTGATTGCGCGCAAACCGTACGACGAGGATCACACCAAGTGGTACATACCAATTGGCCATAACGTCGAACGGGCACGACCCCCGCTGCAGGCCACACCACTAGATCCTGACGAGTGCCTGCACGGCGAGGTGGTCGGACGGGTACTGGCCGTCTCGCTGGAAGGCGTTGATCGCGGCAGCCTCGACGGTGGCGCCGCGCGTGAGGATCCAGTCGATACGCGGGCCGTCCGGGACGAGCGGGCCGTACCCGTGGAACGTCCCGTACGCCGGGGTCGTCTGCGGGCCCGCGAGCCACGAGTCGGCCAGCCCGGCCGTGAGGATGGCGTACACCGGTGAGCCGGGAACGTCGTTGAAGTCGCCGGTGAGCACGACCGGCAGCGTCTGGCCCTGGAGTCGGTCGCGGACGAACTCGGCGCTGCACAGGCGGGAGTGCGCCGACTCGTGGTCGAAGTGCGTGTTGACGGCCACGAACTGCTTGCCGGTCAGGCGATCCGCGAACCGGACCCACGTGACCATGCGGATCACGTTGTTGCCCCACGACCGGGAACCCACGACGGCCGGGGTGGCGGAGAGCCAGTGATGGTCGAACTCCAGCGGTGCCAGGCGCAGCGTGTCGAAGAAGATCGCCATGAACTCGTCGTGGCTGCCGCCCGCGCGGCCGAGGCCGATCCAGTCGTAGTGGTCCGGCAGATCGTGCGCGATGTCGTTTATCTGTCCATACAAGCCTTCCTGCGTGCCGAGCAGCGCCGGCCGTTCTTTGAGCAGGAGCTGGGCCATCACCGGACGCCTGACCGCCCACGAGTTCGGCTCGGCAGCCGAGGCGTACCGCAGGTTGAACGACATGACGCTCAATGGGTCCACTCGGCCGATCATGGCACAGGCCCGCCCTGGCTCAGGGCGGGCCTGCGTTCTGGTTATGCGGGCGCGTAACCGGTCGGGGTGGCGGTGAAGCTGCCACGGCCTTGCGTCCGGCTGCGCAACCTCGTCACGTAACCGAACATCTCCGCCAACGGCACGCTCGCCGTCACCACCGTCGCACCGGGCCTGGACTCCGAACCGAGGATCCTGCCCCGGCGCGAAGCCAGATCACCCAGCACACCACCGAGGTACTCCTCCGGCACGGTGACCGTGACCTCGGCGATCGGTTCGAGCAACGTCATCGCGCCGGCCTTCAGCGCCTCACGCAGCCCGAACCGGCCCGCCGTGCGGAACGCCATCTCCGACGAGTCCTTGACGTGCGTGGATCCGTCGGTGAGCGTCACCCGCACTCCGGTCACCGGGTGGCCGAGAGGTCCCTCGGCCAGCGCGTCCCGGCAGCCCTGTTCGACCGCGCGGACGAACTCCTGCGGCACACGCCCGCCGGTGACGGCCGAGTGGAACTCGAAACCGGTCTCCAGCGGCTCGGTGTCGAGCACGATGTGAGCGAACTGTCCCTGTCCTCCGTCCTGCTTGACGTGCCGGTAAACGAAGCCCGTGACGCCCGTGCTCACGGTCTCGCGGTACGAGACGCGCGGCCGTCCCATGGTGAGCTCGATGCGGTGCAGCGTGCGCGCCTTCTCCACCGAGACCTCCAGGTGCAGCTCGCCCTGGCCGGACAGCACCGTCTGGCCGGTCTCCGGGTCCGTCCCGAACCGCAGGGACGGGTCCTCGTCGACCAGGTGCGCCAGCGCTTCGGTCAGCCGGGCGTTGTCCGCGCTGGTCCGCGTCTCCACGGCCACGGACACCACGGGATCGGCCGACACCGCGGGTTCGAGGAGCAACGGATCCGTTGGCGCGCACAGGGTCGTCCCCGTGCGAGCCGACTTCAGCCCCACCACCGCGACGATGTCACCCGCGACGGCCTGGTCGACCGGCGTGTGCCGATCGGCCTGGACGCGCAGGATCCGTCCGATGCGCTCGTTGCGGCCGCCCACCAGGACCGTCTCTCCCTTGTGGAGGGTGCCCGAGTAGACGCGGACGTACGCGAGCCGTCCGGTGGCGGTGGCGTTCACCTTGAACACCAGCGCCGCGAACGGCGCGTCCGGGTCCGGCTGCCGTTCCTGGCCGTCGACGCCGCGCACCGGCGGAACGTCCACAGGGGACGGCAGGTACGCGATCACCGCGTCCAGCAACGGTTCGACACCGCGGTTGCGGTACGCCGAGCCGCACAGCACGACGGTGGCCTGGCCGCGCCGGGTCAGTTCCCGCAGCGCGTTCCTCAACGTCTGCTCGGACAGGCCCTGTGCGAAGAACTCCTCCAATGCCTCGGGATGCAGCTCCGCCACCGCCTCCTCCAGGAGGCGGCGCCGTCGTTGCGCCTCTGCCAGCAGCGTTTCCGGTACAGGTCCCTCGGTCATGCCGTCGTCCCAGATCAGCGCACGCATGCGCACCAGGTCGATGACGCCGCGGAACCCGTCCTCCACGCCGATCGGCAGCTGCACGACGAGCGGCACGGTGTGCAGCCGTGTGCGGATCGACTCGACGACGGTGTCGAGGTCCGCGCCGGCCCGGTCGAGCTTGTTGACGAACGCGATCCTGGGCACGCCGTACCGATCCGCCTGCCGCCACACCGATTCGCTCTGCGGCTCCACGCCGGCCACACCGTCGAACACCGCGACGGCCCCGTCGAGCACGCGCAGGGACCGTTCGACCTCGTCGGCGAAGTCGACGTGTCCCGGCGTGTCGATGAGGTTGACGCGATGCCCGTCCCACGTGCAGGTCACGGCCGCGGCGAAGATCGTGATGCCGCGATCGCGTTCCTGCGGGTCGAAGTCGGTGACGGTGGTGCCGTCGTGGACCTCGCCGCGCTTGTGGGTGCTGCCCGTGGCGAACAGGACGCGTTCGGTGAGCGTGGTCTTGCCCGCGTCGACGTGGGCAAGGATGCCGAGGTTGCGGACAGCGTTCAACGTGATCGTGCGCATGGCGTTATGCCTTTGGTGTCAAAGATTTACGGGGTCAGCGCGATGACCCGGCGAACTCCGCGGAGGAGTTCGTCAGACAGTCCGGCGCCCGGCGCGCAGCAGGCGACCGGGGTACGAGGACACGAGGATCACGTCGAAACGGGACGGGAGGACGATGGCGGCGGTACGCACGGCCGGTCTCCTCTCGTCTCGGGTGATGATGATCGTGGAGTGTAGACACATGCGCGGTGCCTCACAACGCATTTGACGCGAAACACCTCCACGACGCCCCTCGCTCTTCGCCGCAGCGCGTCTGAGCGATTGCGATCAAGGCCGTGGCGTCGTACTGTCCGCACTAAGTTCAAGCATTGAACGAATGAGGTGGATGATGAGCACGCCCACTCCGGCGGACAAGTTCTCCTTCGGTCTGTGGACCGTGGGCTGGCAGGGCCGCGACCCGTTCGGCGAGGCCACGCGACCCGAACTCGACGTGGTCGAGGCGGTGCACCGGCTCGCCGAGCTGGGCGCCTACGGGCTGACGTTCCACGACGACGACCTGTTCGGCTTCGAGGCGACGCACCGCGACCAGCAGATCAGCCGGTTGCAGGGCGCGCTCGCCGACACGGGCCTCGTCATCCCGATGGTGACGACGAACCTGTTCAGCCACCCGGTGTTCAAGGACGGCGGTTTCACCAGCAACGACCGCGGCGTGCGGCGGTTCGCGCTGCAGAAGGTGCTGCGCAACGTCGAGCTGGCGGCGGAGCTCGGCGCCAAGACGTTCGTGCTGTGGGGCGGACGTGAGGGCTCCGAGTACGACGTGGCCAAGGACGTGCGGGCGGCGCTCGACCGGTACCGCGAGGCCATGAACCTGCTGACGCAGTTCGTCACCGACCGCGGCTACGACCTGCGGTTCGCGCTCGAGCCGAAGCCGAACGAGCCGCGCGGCGACATCCTGCTGCCGACCGTCGGGCACGCGCTCGCGTTCATCACCTCGCTCGACCGGCCCGAGATGGTCGGCCTGAACCCCGAGGTCGGGCACGAGCAGATGGCCGGGCTGAACTTCGTGCACGGCATCGCGCAGGCGTTGTGGCACGGCAAGCTGTTCCACATCGACCTCAACGGGCAGCGCAGCATCAAGTACGACCAGGACCTGGTGTTCGGGCACGGCGACCTGATGAACGCGTTCGCGCTGGTCGACCTGCTGGAGACCGCCGGGTACGACGGGCCGAAGCACTTCGACTACAAGCCGTCGCGGACCGAGGACATCACGGGCGTCTGGGACTCGGCCAAGGCGAACATGGCCACGTACCTGCTGCTCCGCGACCGCGCTCAGGCATTCCGCGCGGACCCCGAGGTGCAGGAGGCGCTGGCCGTGGCGGGTGTCGCGGAGCTGTCGCAGCCCACGCTCAACGCCGGCGAGTCCCACGACGACCTGATCAAGGACACCGGGTTCGACCCCGACCAGGCCGGCGAACGCGGCTACGGCTTCGTCCGGCTCAACCAGCTCGCCCTCGAGCACCTCACGGGAGCGCGCTGACATGACGCTCGTCGCCGGCGTCGACTCCTCGACGCAGTCGTGCAAGGTCGTGGTTCGCGACGCGGAGACCGGCAGGCTCGTCCGGGAGGGCCGCGCGGCTCACCCGGACGGCACCGAGGTGCACCCTTCGCACTGGTGGTCGGCTCTGCAGTCCGCGCTCGCCGACGCCGGCGGACTGTCCGACGTCGCGGCGCTGAGCGTCGCCGGGCAGCAGCACGGCATGGTCTGCCTCGACGAGGCCGGCGAGGTCGTGCGCGAGGCGTTGCTGTGGAACGACACCCGTTCCGCGGCGGCCGCGGCCTCGCTGACGGACGAGCTCGGCGCTTCGGAGTGGGCGGCGCGGATCGGCCTCGTGCCGGTCGCGTCGTTCACGATCACGAAGCTGCGCTGGCTCGCCCTGAACGAACCGGCCAACGCCAGGCGCACCGCCGCCGTCTGCCTGCCGCACGACTGGCTGACGTGGCGGCTGCGCGGCACCGGCTCGCTCTCCGACCTGGTCACCGACCGTTCGGACGCGTCCGGCACCGGCTACTTCGACTCGGTGGCGAACGAGTACGTGCCTGACCTGCTCTCTCTCGCCCTCGGCCGCTCCGATGTGGTGCTCCCCCGTGTCCTGGGCCCAGCAAAGTTCGTGGACGGACCGGTCCGGCTCGGTGCGGGCGCCGGCGACAACGCGGCGGCCATGCTCGGGGTGGGCGGCGGCACCGACGTCGTGGTGTCGCTCGGGACCTCCGGCGTCGTCACCGCGACCAGCGAAGTACGTGCGGCGGACGCCTCCGGCATCGTGGCGGGGTTCGCCGACGCCACGGGCCGCTACCTCCCGCTCGCCTGCACCCTGAACGCCGCCCGCGTCCTGGACGCGACGGCCCGCATGCTGGGCGTCGATCTCACCAGGCTGAGCGACCTCGCTCTTTCCGCGAAGCCGGGTGCGGAGGGCGTGGTGATGGTTCCGTACCTGGAAGGCGAGCGGACGCCGAACCTGCCGGACGCGACGGGTGCGTTGCACGGACTGACGCTCACCAACGCCACGCCCGCGAACATCGCCCGTGCGGCCATCGAAGGCATGCTGTGCGGCCTTGCGGTGGGTCTCGACGCGCTCGCCGAGCAAGGTGCGGACGTCACGGGCGTGCGGCTCGTCGGAGGAGCGGCGGTTTCTCCGGCGGTGCGGGAGATCGCGCCGATGGTCTTCGGTGTGCCCGTGACAGTGCCCGCGCCGGATGAGTACGTGGCGAACGGTGCGGCGCGGCAGGCCGCGTGGACGCTCACCGGCGAGGCGACGCCTCCGGAGTGGACGCTGGCGGAAAGCACGCGGTACGAGGCGGAGGCGGTGCCGGAGATCCGGGCGCGGTACGGGGACGCGGCACAGCGATACTTGAGTCGATGACCACCGTCGACCACCTGCGGCAGGTTCGCCTCGGCAACCTGCGCACGGTGCTGCTCGCCCTCGTCGACCGGCCCGGTTCGCGTGCCGACCTCGCGGCGCGCACCGGCCTGACCAAAGCCACCCTGTCCAACCTCACCGAGCCGTTGCTGGCGGGCGGGATCCTGGTGGAGGAACCCGCCACGCTCGTGGGCATGGGCAGGCCGTCCAAGCCGTTGCGCTTCCACCCCGCCGGGCCGGTGGCGGTCGGTGCGGAGATCAACGTCAGCCACCTCGCCGTCGAGACCCTCGGGCTCGACGGCGAGACGCTCGAACGCCGTCTCGTGCCCGCCGACATGCGCAGGACCCCGGCGGACGAGGTGCTCGACCGGATCGCCGGACTGATCCGCGAGGTCACCGGCGGCTCCGAGCGCAGGCTGCTCGGGGTGGGACTCGCGATACCCGGTGTCGTGCACGACGGCGCCATCGTCAGAGCGCCGAACCTGCCCGAACTCGTCGGCGCGCGCCTGGCCGAGGGGCTGGGCGAGCGAACCGGTCTCGACGTCCAGCTCGACAACGAGGCGAACCTCGCCGCGCTCGCCCACCTGTGGCCACGGCACCTGGCGGGCGAGGACTTCGTGCACGTGACGGCGGACGTCGGCATCGGCGCGGGCATCGTGCTGAACGGCGAGGTCTACCGCGGGGTCAGCGGGTTCGCGGGCGAGCTCGGGCACGTCGTGATCGAGCGCAACGGCATCCGCTGCACGTGTGGCAGCCGCGGTTGTGTCGAGCGGTACGCGGGCCTTGACGTCATCCTGCGCGAGGCGGGACGGCGTCGGCTCGACTCGTTGCGCAGGGTGCTCGAAGCGGGCGACCCGAAGGCGGTGGAGGCCGTGCGGAAGGCCGGGGAGGCGCTCGGGGTCGGCATCGCGACGCTGATGAACCTCTTCGACGTCCCGACGGTCGTGCTCGGCGGCAGCTACGCCGTGCTGTACGACCACCTCCGCGAGGCCGTGCAGTCCGAAATGGACGGCCGGGTGCTCGCGGGCGGCGAACGGCACACCCGGCTGCTCGCCTCGCCCCTCGGTGAGTTCGCGGTGGTGCGGGGCGCGGCCGGGCTGATCACGAGGCGCGCGGTGCAGCAGCCCGAGCGGCTCTTCGTCTAGCCAGACTGCCCAGCACCACACCGGCCACGCCCACCACGAGCGACACGTAGCCACCGACGATGCCGTAGCCGGTGCCGGGGCCGCCCTGCGCCATCACGACGACCGCGACACCGATCACCGCCCCGGCCGCACCCAGCACGACGGCCCACAGACTGCGCCGAGTGAGCGCTAACAAGCCAATGACACCAACAACGACACCGATCAGCGACAACGTGCGGCCGGCGGACATCTCATAAGCAGCGGAAAGCAACATGGGCACCAGCCAACCCCCGAACGGGCCTCAGGTCGTCGTGCGGGCGTAGACACCGCTGTACTGCGTGCGCAGTAGTCCAACAATCCTCCCAGCGCACGATCTACCAGCGCGAACAGAGGATTAAGGTGCACGGATGAGCACTCGCTGGCTGGACTGGGCGATCGCCGCGGGAGTCGCGGCGAGCCTCGTCGTGGCCGGCCATCCCGCCACCGGCCCTGGTTACGCGCTGCTCGCCGCCGGCGGACTGGCGCTCGCCGCACGCAGACGAGCCCCGAGAACCGTGCTCGCCGCGACCGGGCTCCTCGCACTCGGCTACCAGGCCACCGGCGCGGACGTGCCGGTGATCGCCTTCCTGTTCGCCGTCTACGCGACGATGCGGGCGGGCCACCGCGTGTTCACGCTCGCCGGCTCCGTCCTGATGCTCGCCACGCTCCCCCTCGCCGCACTCGCCTCGCCGCGCGACCTCACCACGTACGAGGCGTTCGCGCAGACCCGCGACGTCCTGCAGATCGCGTGGCTGATCGCCGCCGCGGCCGCCGGCGAAGCGCTCAGGCAGGCCGAGCGACGTGCTGACGAAGCCGAACGCACCAGAGAGGAAACGGCGCGCAGACGGGCCGGCGAGGAACGTCTGCACATAGCCCGCGAACTGCACGACTCGCTCACCCACCAGATCTCGGTGATCAAGCTGCAGGCCGAGGTCGCCGTCCACCTCGCCCGGAAACGCGGCGAGGACGTGCCCGAACCTCTCCTGGTGATCCGCGACGCCGGCCGGGAAGCCGCCAGGGAACTCCGCGCCACGCTGGAAGCCCTGCGGGACGACGACAAGAACCCACCGCACGGCATCAAGGACGTCCCCGAACTCGTCGAACGCGCCAGAGCCACCGGCCTGGACGCCCGGCTCACGATCGAAGGCCGCCACGACGACGTCCCGGCAGCGGTGGAGCGCACGGCGTACCGGATCGTGCAGGAGTCGCTCACGAACATCGCCCGCCACGCCGCCGCCGCGACCGCGCGGATCCACATCGACTACCGCCAGGACACGGTGGTCATCAAGGTGGACGACGACGGCACGGCAGCACCGGGGAAGGCGGAACCGGGAGTCGGGCTGCTCGGCATGCGCGAACGCGTCACCGCGCTGGGCGGCAACCTCCAAGCGGCGCCCCGAGTCGAAGGCGGTTTCCGCGTGCAGGCCGAACTCCCCGTGGCACAGTCGTGATCCGCGTCCTGCTGGTCGACGACCAGCCGCTGATCCGCAGCGGTTTCCGCGCGCTGCTGAACGCCGAGGACGACATCGAGGTCGTCGCCGAGGCCGCGAACGGCCGGGAAGGCCTCGACCAAGCCCGCAAGCACCTCCCGGACATCGCCCTGATCGACATCCAGATGCCGGAGATGGACGGCATCGAGGCCACCGAGAAGATCGCCGGCGACCCGTCCCTGGCGGGCACGCACGTCGTGATCCTCACCAACTACGGCCTGGACGAGTACGTCTTCCACGCCCTGAAGGCAGGCGCGGCCGGGTTCCTCGTGAAGGACGTGCAACCGGAGGACTTCCTGCACGCCGTCCGGGTCGCGGCCCGCGGTGACGCCCTCCTGGCCCCGTCGATCACCCGCAGATTGATCGACCGGTACGTGAGCCAGCCGCTGCGGCAGAACCTCAGCCTCACCCACCTCACCACCAGAGAACGCGAAGCCGTCACGCTGGTCGCCCGCGGCCTGTCGAACGACGAGATCGCCGCGAGCATGGTGATCAGCCCGCTCACCGCGAAGACGCACGTCAACCGCGCGATGACGAAGCTGCACGCCCGCGACCGGGCCCAGCTCGTGGTGATCGCCTACGAGTCGGGCCTGGTGGTCCCGCAGACCTCCGAACGCGGATAGCCCTCCGCGCAGGTCCGGGTTCCCAGCGTCCACAATGGACGCCACGGCCTGCGTGCCCCGCACGGGCTGCTTCTACTGATGAACGGCCCTGAGTTCGCCGAGGCTCTCGGGGGTCGGAGCTGCCGCCTCACGCCCTGCACGTACCCGAGCCGTCCGCTGGCCTGCAGCGCCTTGGCGGTGAGCGACCCCACAGCGCGTTCCGGAAACACTCCGGGCACCGCGGCCGTTATACGTGTTGGTCGGTGCGGTCCGTGTCCCCCGGGCCTCACCTCATCGCCTTCGCGGAATACCGTACGGCTGGTACCGCGTCGAGCAACTCGCCGAGAGGCGACCGATCGCATCGGCCTCCCCAAGCTCGCCCTCGAGCCGTCACTCTCCCCCGACGGACGGCTCGAGGGCGTCCGGTCGGCGCGGATCTCTCCTGCCGCGCCGACCACCTGGTTTCCTCGATCTTCTTGTCCAGCAAGGCCTTCGGGGTGACCGACGGTGACCGGCCACACAGATCCCCCTGGAACACAACGGAACCCCGCGCCGTTGTACAGGTTGGTCGGTGCGGAACGAGTCCCCGGGCCCCAACACAACGCCTTCGCGGAATACCGTTCAGCCGGAGCCGCGTCGTGCACACCGCCGAGAGGCGACCGCCGCACCGACCAACAGACCACGCCCTCAAGCCGCACACCCCCTCGGCGACTTGAGGGCCTTCCCGATACCGCAATTCCCTTACACCGCAACACCACCACCCGGTGAGCGAGCACACAGATCACCAGGAAACACAACGGAACCCCGCACCGTTGAACCAGACGGTCGGCGCGGAACGAGTCCCCGGGCCCCAACACAAACGCCCTCGCGGAACATCGTTCAGCCGGAGCCGCGTCGAGCACACCGCCGAGAGGCGACCGCCGCACCGACCACCCCCACTCGCCCCCAGGCTGCCGTCCTCCCCCAGGCAGCGTGGGGGCTTCCCGCGTCTACGGGGTGGGTCAGGCGACCCCGGCGGCGATCAGCTTCGCCCAGATCTCGCCCTGGTCGACCACCTCGACGCCGAGCTTCTCCGCCTTCGTGAGCTTGCCGGCGCCGACGCCCTCGCCCGTGATGAGCAGATCGGTGGTGGCCGAGACCGAGGAGGCGGCGGTGGCGCCTGCTCGTTCGCACATCTTCTGGAACGTCGGGCGGGTGACCTTCTCGCCGGAGCGCGGGTCGCTGATGGAGCCCGTGATCACGACGGACTTGCCTTCCAGGGGCGCGCCGGCGACCACGACCGGGGGCAGGTCCTCTTCTCGCACCTCCAGGGAGACGCCGCGTTCCCGCAGGCGTTCGATCTCCGGGCGCAGGCGGGCCAGGTGGAAGTTGATCGACTCGGCGACCTTCTGGCCGATGTCCTCGACGGCGACGAGCTTCTCGACGCCCGCGTCGGCTACCGCTTCCAGGGAACCGAAGCCCGCGCGGCACAGGCGGGCCGCGGTGCCTTCGGAGGCCATCGGGATCGAGAGGCCGATCAACGCGCGGCGCAGGCCCACGGAGCGGCTGCGGTCGATGGACTCGATCATGCGGGTCGCGGAGACCTCGCCCACCCGGTCGAACTCCAGCAGGCGTTCCTTGGTGAGCGTGTAGAAGTCGGACGGGTTCACCAGGTCGCCGGTCTCGGCGAGGCGCTCGATCCACACCTGGCCGATGGCGTCGATGTCGGCGGCGGCGCGGGAGGACCAGTGGATCAGGCGGCGCACGGTCTGGGCCGGGCAGACCGAGTTCGTGCAGAACAGCTCGCGACTGTTGCCCTGCTCGGTCAGCGGTTGCGTGCAGGACGGGCACTCCGAGGGCGGGACGATCTCCTGCTCGGAGCCGGTGCGCTTCGACTCGTCGAGCACGCCCGCGACGAACGGGATCACGTCGCCGGCGCGGCGGACCAGGACGGTGTCGCCGATCTTGATGCCGCGCGAGCGGATGACCTCCTGGTTGGCCAGCGTCGCGCGGGTGACGGTGGTGCCGCCGACGAACACGGGCTCGAGCCACGCGACCGGGGCGATCTTGCCGGTCTTGCCCACGTCCCACACGACGTCCTTGAGCACCGTCGTCTTCTCCTCGGCGGCGAACTTGTACGCGATGGCGCCGCGCGGAGACGACGAACGGGTGCCCGCGGCGGCGAACGCGTCGCGGTTCGCCAGGCGCAGCACGGCGCCGTCGAGGTCGTAGTCGAGCGTGTTGCGGGCCTGCTCGATGCCGCCGATCAGCTCCTGGGCCTCGGCCGCGGTGGAGCAGTGCTTCATCTCCGCGACGCTGAACCCCAGCTTGCGCAGGCCCGCGTCGAGGTCGGAGTCTGCGCTCTCCGGCTCGGTCGTCAGGTCGAACGCGAAGAACTGCATGCGCCGGCCCTCGACCGCCTTCGGATCCTTGGCGCGCAACGTGCCCGCGGCCGCGTTGCGCGGGTTGATCAACGGCTTGTCCGGGTGCGCCGCGTTGTACGTGTCGAACGTCGAGCGCAGCATCACGCACTCGCCACGCACCTCGACCCGCCCCGGCGCCTCGACCTTGTCCGGCACGCCGTCGCACAACGCGCGCGTGAGGAACGTGACGTCGTCGCCCGTCGTGCCGTCGCCACGGGTGACCGCGCGCGCAAGGCGCCCGTTCTCGTACACCAGCGCCAGCGACAGGCCGTCGAGCTTCGGCATGACCACCACGGGCTGACCGGGGAACCGCGCGAAGAACGACTCGACCTGCTCGGGCTTGTTCGCCTTCTCCAGCGACAGCATCGGCCGCGAGTGCCGCACCGGCGCGTGCAGCACCGACGGCGCACCCACGTGGTCCAGCGGGTTGTCCTTCGGCGCGAGCTCCGGGTGCTTCGCGACCAGGGCGCGGAACTCGTCCTCGATCGCGTCGTACTCCGCGTCCGCCACCAGCGGTTCACCCTGGTAGTACGCGTCACGCAGCTCGACGATCCGGCCGGCGAGCTCCTGAATCCGATCCCCAGCAGCACTCATGGAAGGGACGTTACCGGGCACCACCGACAAAAATGGACGGTCGTGCCTGGAGCCCTGCTCGAGTCGCGGTGGAGCTCGATCGAACGCCGCTCCACATCGGACAGCGACGTGGTCGGCAAGCCGTGAGCCGGTCGTGCCCGGCCTCTAATCCCGCGGTCCGCGCAACGTCAGCACCACCCGCAGCACGTGCTCGACGGCCGCCGGGAACACCGCTCCCCGCAGTTCGTCGCGGTGCACCAGGGTCTGCCCGGCGAACTCGACCATCCGCTCCGGCCCCACCCGCCGCACCACGAGCGCGGCGACCTCCTCCAGGTCGAGCCCGGGGTTGTCGAGACGGGCCAGCGCGAACTCGACGATCAGCTCCTCGTCGCCCATCGGAGCACCTCCTCCCCGCAATTCGTCGGATTCTTCCACCGGTACAGGTCGAAAACATGTGCTGGACCGATGATCCGGACCACCCGCACGCTGTCCTGCATGAAGTTCTCGCGGCCAGAGGCCCGCAGCTGGCGATGCCCTCCCGCGCCCACCGGGGCGCGGGACTTCCACGCCGGGCTGCCCGGCTACGCGCCCACTCCGCTGACCGAGCTGCCGGCCCTCGCCGCGGAACTCGGAATCGGCCGTCTGTTCGTCAAGGACGAATCCTCCCGGCTCGGCCTGCCCGCTTTCAAGGCTCTCGGCGCGTCCTGGGCCGTTCACCGCGTTCTCGAGCGGCATCCGGGCCAGGTCACGCTCACCACCGCGACCGACGGCAACCACGGCAGGGCGGTCGCTCGCATGGCCCGGCTGCGTGGCCAGCTCGCCCACGTCTTCGTGCCGCACACCGTGCCCGAACCGGCGATCGAGGCCATCCGGGCAGAGAACGCGCAGGTCACGGTGGTCGAGGGCACGTACGACGACGCGGTGGCCGCAGCCGCCGAAGCGGACGGAATCCTCGTGCAGGACATGGGCCGGCCCGGCTACGAGGAGGTCCCGGCCTGGATCGTCGAGGGTTACGGCACGCTCTGCCACGAGATCGACGAGCAGCTCGACCGGGAACCCGACCTGGTCGTCGTCCCGGTCGGTGTCGGCTCGTTCGCGCAGGCCGTGATCACCCACTACCGCGGCCGCGACTCCCGCACGAGGCTCCTCGCCGTCGAACCGGACAGCGCCGCCTGCGTCCTCGAAAGCCTGAAAGCGGGCGAGCTCAGGACCGTGCCCACCGGCGACACGATCATGGCCGGACTGAACTGCGGCACACCGTCCGCCACCTCCTGGCCGTATCTGCACAACGGTCTGGACGCCGCCGTGGCCATCTCCGAAGCCGAATGCAGCAAAGCGATGCAGGACCTCCACGCGCAGAACGTCCACTCCGGACCGTGCGGCGCCGCACCTCTCGCCGGACTGCGCGCCATGCGTGGCGAGTTCGGCCACCTCGACACCGTCGTACTCATCAGCACCGAAGGACGCCCGTGAACCCACGTGACCTGCTGGCCCAACTGGTCTCCATCGACTCGGTCAACCCCGACCTCGTCCCCGGCGGCAACGGCGAACACGAGATCGCCGGCTTCATCACCACCTGGTTCCGCGCCCACGACTTCGACGTCCACCGCCTGGAGCGACGGCCGGGCAGGCCGTCACTCGTCGCCGTCAGGAAGGGCACCGGCGGCGGGAAGTCGCTGATGCTCAACGGCCACGTCGACACGGTCGGCCTCGCGGGCTACGACGGCGACCCGCTGAGGCCGCACGTCGAGAACGGCAGGATGTTCGGCCGCGGCACGTTCGACATGAAGGGCGGCATCGCGGCCATGATGGTCGCCGCGGCCAGGGCCACCGAACGCCCGCTGCGCGGCGACGTCATCGTCGCGTGCGTGGCTGACGAGGAACACGGCAGCTTCGGCACGGAAGAGGTGCTCGAACACTTCACCGCCGACGCCGCCATCGTCACCGAACCCAGCCACCTCGAAGTCACCCTGGCGCACAAGGGTTTCGTCTGGTTCGACGTCGAGGTCGAAGGCAGGGCCGCCCACGGCTCGCGCCCGGAACTCGGCATCGACGCCATCACCAAGGCAGGCCAGTTCCTCGTGGCGCTGGAACGACTGGGCCAGGACCTCCACGAAGGCCCGAGACACCACCTGCTCGGCACCGGCACGGTCCACGCGTCGTTGATCAGCGGCGGCGAGGAGGCCTCGACCTACCCGTCGGCCTGCAGGATCACCCTCGAACGCCGCACGGTCCCCGGCGAATCCCCGCAGCAGACCGAGGACGAACTGCGCACGATCCTCGACCACCTGACCGCCACCGTCCCGGACTTCAAAGCCGAACTCACCCGAGGCCTCGCCAGGGACCCCTTCGAGGCCGACCCCGAGGCGGAGATCGTCCGCACGCTCATCGCGAACCTCGGCGAGCCACCGGTCATCCGCGCGGAGCCGTTCTGGACCGACTGCGCCCTGCTGGACCGCGCCGGCATCCCCTGCCTGCTGTTCGGCGTCGACGGCGCGGGCGCGCACGCGGCCACCGAGTACGTCGACCTGGCCTCCCTCGACCGGCTCACCGAGGTCCTGACCGGCACGATCACCGACTTCTGCCGCTAAGTAAACGGTCACCTCGCCGCATGACCGGTTCCTCGACGTAACGCCAGCTGAGCGCCGCCGCCACGATCGTGAGCACCGCCGCGACCGGCCCGGCGGCGGCGCCCAGTTCCGGGCGCAGCCACAGGGTGAGCGGGTAGTTCCACAGGTAGGCGCCGTAGGACAGGACGCCCAGCGCCACCAGCGGCCGGATCGGCGTCGCCACCCGCTCCCACTTCGACCAGACCAGCAACAGCACCGCCGTGCAGGCCGCGATCGCCGGGCCCGCCACGAGGTAGGTCAGCGCGTGGCCCCGGAGAGGCACCACCGAGAGCACCGCCAGCCCGGTCAGGGCGATCGGCACGGCCCAGCGCGGCGCGGTGGTCAGCCTGAGCCTGGTCGCGGCGCCGATCACGAAGCACACGAACCACGACGTCGGCAGCGCGTAGGCGTTGTCGGCGTTCGGCCACAGCCAGACGAGCGTCGCCGTGCAGGCCGCGAGCGCGCCCAGCGCCGTGGCGACGAGAACCGCGCCGGTCCGGTTGCGCACCCAGGCGAACGCCAGCAACGCGGGCCACAGCAGGTAGAACTGCTCCTCGGTCGCGAGCGTCCAGCCGTGGAACGCCGCCGGGCTGACGCCGCTGATCGGCAGGTTGCCCGTGAACGTCACCAGCACGATCACGGTCCTGAGCAGCTTGTCCCGCTCCCCCAACGGGTCGAACACGAGCGTCACGACGGCGAAGATCAGTGTGAGCGCTATCAACGCGGGCAGCAGCCTGCGCGCCCGGCGCAGGTAGAACCGCTTGAAGTCGACGCGCCCGGTGTTCGTGAGCTCCCTCTGCAGAACACCGGTGATCAGGTAGCCGCTCAGCGTGAAGAACACGACCACGCCGACGACGCCCGCACCGGGGAACACGTCAGGAAACGCGTGGCGCAGCATCACGAGGAGAATCGCGATACCGCGCAACACGTCCAGTCCGGCGATGCGCCTCACCGCATCGCTCCGCGGACGAGCTTGTCCAGCAGGTCCGGATAGGACAGTCCGGCGGCCGCGAACATCTTGGGCACCTGCGACTCCGCCGTCATGCCCGGCATGGTGTTGACCTCGTTGAGCACGAACCCGTCCCCGGTGAGGAAGAAGTCGACCCGTGCGAGCCCACGGCAGCCCAGCGCCTCGTAGACCTTGAGCGCCGCGTCTTCCAGTGCCTTGAGCTCGGTGTCGGCCAGCGGTGCGGGGATCACGAACTGGGCGCTGCCGTCGTACTTCACGGTCGTGTCGAAGAGGCCCGGAACCCTGATCTCCAGCGGCGGCCCGGTCCGGCGGCCCTCGTCCGGGTCGTCGAGGACCGCGATGTCGATCTCCCGGCCGTCCAGGACCTCCTCGACCAGCACGCGGTCGTCCAGTTCCAGCGCCTGGAGCACGGCGGGTTCGAGGTCTTCCTCGCGCTCGACGAGCCTCACCCCGAAACTCGACCCGGCCGCCACCGGCTTCACCACGACCGGACCGGTGAAGTCCACAGTGGACGCGTTGGTGACCAGCGTGCCCTTCGCCGTGCGGACCCCGACCGCCTCGGCGACGAGCTTGGTGGCCCACTTGTCCATCGCGAGCGCGCCGGCCCGCAGCGGCGAGCCCACGTACGGCACACCGGCCAGTTCACAGAGGCCCGCCAGCGTGCCGTCCTCCCCCAGCGGCCCGTGGACCAGCGGCAACACCACGTCACAGGTGGCCAGCACGTCGAGCGCGGCGGCGAGGCTGCCGGACGTCAGCGTGTCGAGCACCTGGCCGTCCTGCCCGTGCCAGCGGCCGTCGCGGCCGATCGTGAGCGCCACGGCCTCGTACTTCGCCGGGTCGAGCGCCTCACGGACCGACTTCGCCGACGCCACCGAGACGTCGTGCTCGCAGTTCTGCCCGCCGCCGATCACGGCTACGCGGATCCCCCTCATCGAACGTTCCTCCGCACCCTCGCCCCAATGCCCGTCACGATCTCGTGCGGGATCGTCCCCGCCCACCGAGCCCAGTCCGCCACCGTCGGCTCGCCGTCCCCCGGCCCGAACACCACCGCTTCGTCACCCGGCACCACCTCGTCGTCCCCGACGTCGACCACGACCTGGTCCATCGAGATCACCCCGGCGACCGGCCGGCGACGTCCGGCCAGCCACACCTCGGCCCGAGCCGACGCGCTGCGCGGCAGGCCGTCCGCATAGCCGACCGGCAGCAGCGCCAGCGTCGTCGCACGGTCGGTGACGTGCGCGTGCCCGTACCCGACCCCGGTCCCCGCGGCGACCCGCCGCACCTGAACCACCGGCGCCGTGAACCGCAGGGCGGAGCGCAGCAGGGTGGTCCCGGACGGGTCGATCCCCACCAGCCCGGCCCCGATCCGAACGACGTCGAGGTGGGTGCCGGGGTCCGTCAGCGCGGCGCTCGTGGCCGCCAGGTGCCGTACCGACGGCCGCAGCCCGGCCTGGCGCGCCATCTCGACCCCCCGCAGCAGCGCCCGCTTGCCGTACTCATTCGCTCCAGGCGTGTCGGCACAAGGCAGATGTCCCATCACTCCGACGACCGAGACCCTCCCGGCCAGTTCCGCACGACGTGCCGCCGACATCAGCGACAGCCAGGACTCCGGCGCGGCCCCGTCCCGCGCCATCCCCGTGTCCAGCTGGAGGTGCACCCGCACCCCGCCCTCGATCGCGGCGAGGTGGTCCAGGCTCGGCACGCTCAGGTCGATCCCGTACCGGACGGCCGTGCGTACGTCCACGTCGACCGGGTTGAGCCAGCTCAGCACCGGAACGTCCACACCGGACTCCCGCACCCGCACGCCCTCCGCCAGCGAGGTGACCCCGATCCAGGTGGCCCCCGCCGCCACCGCGGTGCAGGCGACGTCGCCGAGGCCGTGCCCGAACCCGTCGGCCTTCACCACCGCCATGACAGCGCCACGCGCCCACGAGACGAACCGCCTCGTGTTGTCGGCCACCGCGGTGAGGTCGACCTGCAACGTCGGCTCCGAGGCCGCCTGACGCAGCCTCGTCACGCGCGCGCCCACGCAGGCACCTCCACCGGTCCGTAGACGGCCTGGCCGGCGCCGGTCAGCAACGCCCAGTAGCGGTCGCCGTAGGACCAGTGCCACCACTCGGTCGGGTAGTTGACCAGGCCGGCGCCACCCAGCGCGGCGGCCAGCACTGTTCGGTTGTGGCGGGCCTCGTCGTCGACCGGCGCGCCGAAGAAGCACGCGCCGTCGCTCTCCTCGGGAGTGGCGTCGACCTCCGTGCCCATCCACAGGTCCGCACCCGACGTCGTGACCAGCGTCAGGTCCACGGCCGCGCCCGCGACGTGCGGCGCGACGGCCAGCGGTGCCACGAACCGGCTGGACAACCGGTCCAGTTCGACCGTGTCCGCGGTGGGGTGGAGCTCACGCAGTTCGGCCGTGTAGCGCTCGATGATCGCGCTCTGGTCGGCGACGGTGCGGTGCCCCTCGATCACCCGCAGGTCCACACCGGACGGGAGCAGCGCGCGAGCCACGTCGAGACGCCGCGCGAGCCCTTCGCGCACCAGCACGCCGGGCGCGTGGTCCAGTGGCACCAAAGGATCCCCGTTGTCGAACACGCGGATGGCGCGCACGATCGGATCGGCTAGCAGGATGGTCATGCAGCCAACCTAGGAGCGTGCGTCCACCTAGGACTCCTCCTCCAGGCCACGCCCGCCCGCCGAACGAACGATTCAGAAGCGCGGACATCAGCCGTTCGGACGAGGGGCGCACGGCGCGCGGGAATTAGGCAGACTGGTGCCGTGACCCGACAGAGGACGATCTGACGTGCACGCCGCCGGCCTGGTGCTGCACCCGCGACGAGACTCCGCCGCCGCCGTCGAGGCCATCCTCGGCTGGGCGACCAAGCGCGGTGTCGAGATCCTCGGCATCTCCGACGAGATCCAGCGCCTGCGCTGCGAGGCGACCCCGGTCTCGGCCGAGGAACTGGGCCGCCGCGCCGACCTGCTGGTGAGCCTGGGCGGCGACGGCACGATGCTGCGCGCCATGCGCATGGCCGACGGCGAACGGGCCCCTGTCCTCGGCGTCAACCTGGGCAAACTCGGCTTTCTGGCCGAGGTCGACGTCCCGGACCTGCCCGCCGCCCTGAGCGCCATCGACGCCCACGAGTTCACCGTCGAACCCCGCCTCGCCGTCGACGCGCGCTTCAACGACCAAAAGGTCACCGCGTTCAACGACGTCGCCGTGGTCCGCATCCCCGGCGAGGGCAACGCCCGCGTCGCAGTCCGGGTGGCCGGCCAGCCGTTCGTCAGCTACGCCGCCGACGCCGTCATCGTCGCCACCCCGACCGGTTCCACCGCCTACAGCTTCTCGGCGGGCGGCCCGATCACCAGCCCGTCCGTCGAGGCGTTGCTCGTCACCCCGGCCGCCCCGCACTCCGCCTACAGCCGGGGTGTGGTGCTGTCGGTGAACGACGAGGTCGACCTCGACCTGCTGCCGTCCAGCGGCCGCCTGGCCGTGGAGGTGGACGGCATGGTCGCGGGCTACGTCGAGCCGGGTCAGCGGGTGTCGTTGCGCGGCCGTGCCGGTGCCGCCCGCGTGGTCCGGCTCGGGATGACGACGTTCTACCAGCGGGCACGGCGCAAGCTGCGGCTCACCGACTCCGCCGAACTGGGCTGACCCACCTCGTCCCCCGACCTCCACCCGTGCTCAAGCGCCGCTTGTTCGGATGTCCGCGCCGAGCAACGGATGGGGGCAAGGGACATGGAGCTGAACAGGCGCAGGGTGTTCGCGCTGGGTGCGGGCGCCGCGCTCGCCGCGGGCACCGGGACCGCCGGTGCCGACGCCGGGAGGACGGCACCCGAGCCGAACCTCCCCGGCTTCAAGCACAACTACGCGCAGGTCAACGGGGTACGCCTGCACTACGTCACCGGCGGGCGGGGCGAACCGCTGCTCCTGCTGCCGGGGTGGCCGCAGACCTGGTGGCTGTACAACAAGATCATGCCCGCGCTCGCGACGAAGTTCCGCGTCATCGCGGTGGACATGCGCGGCCAGGGCGGTTCGGAAAAGCCTCAGGGCGGGTTCGACAAGAAGACGATGGCGACCGACATCCACGAGCTCGTCAAGAAGCTCGGGTACGACCAGGTCAACGTCGTCGGCCACGACCTGGGCAGCATGGTCGCGTTCTCCTTCGCGGCCAACTTCCCCGCCGCGACCAAGAAGGTCGCGTTCATGGACGTGCTGCATCCCGACGAGAGCTTCTACCAGATCCCGCTGCTGCCCCCGCCGGGCGGATTCAGCCTGTGGTGGTTCGCGTTCAACCAGGTCATGGGCCTGCCCGAGCAGCTGCTGGCCGGCCGGTTCCGGTATCTGCTCGACTGGCTGTTCGCGAACACCGCGTTCACGCCGTCCGCCATCGACGAGCGCTCACGGCGGATCTACGCGCAGAACTACAACTCGCCGGAGGCCATCCGCGCGAGCAACGGCTGGTACCAGGCGTTCCACCAGGACATCGCGGACGGCAGGACCTACGCCAAGCTGACCCCGCCGGTGCTCGGCCTGGCCTCGATCTCGTCCTACGACCAGTTCCTGGGCGCGCTGCCGAACGTCGCGAACCAGTTCGAGGTCGTGCGCGTCGACGGGTCCGGCCACTGGCTCGCCGAGGAGCAGCCGGACACCGTCGCCCGCGAGATCACGCGGTTCTTCAGCTGACCGGACGTGCCGAGGGGATGAACGCCGCGATCACGACTGCCGGCAGCGCGGTCGCGGCGCCCAGGCCCATGATGAGCTGGAAGCTGAACGGCACGCCCACCTGCGTGAGCACGACGCCGTGCTCGACACCGACGTGCCGGGTTGTCGCGCCTGTCAGCGACTAGTTCTTCAGCGCGTAGAAGCGGATCGGCGCGTTCGGCTCGAACCCGATCCGGGGATAGACCGGTGCTCCGGCGGCCGTGGCGTGCAGCGTGGCACGGGTGATCCCGGTCGCCCGCCACGCTTCGTGCAACGCCTTGCGCGTCACCGCCTCGCCATATCCCCGGCGCTCAGATCCGGGCTCGGTCGCCACCAGCACCACGAACAGCCGCCCGGCCGTCTCGACCGCTCCCGCGCACGTCACCGGCACACCGTCCCTGAGGCCCAGGTACGCGTGCACCCCGCTCTTCCACAGCGCCGAACCGGCGATGC
The DNA here is from genome assembly GCF_000719115.1 of Lentzea albidocapillata. Lineage (GTDB taxonomy): Bacteria > Actinomycetota > Actinomycetes > Mycobacteriales > Pseudonocardiaceae > Lentzea > Lentzea albidocapillata. The sequence goes on from NZ_JOEA01000018.1 coordinate 108,311, forward strand.
CGTCACGGCCGGCCTCCAGATCGAACCCGTACGCACGGGAGTTGATGTCCGCGTACGCCAGCAGCTGGTCGTCGGTCGTCACCCGCTCGAACGTCAGCTCCGGGTGCGCGGGCTCGGGGATCGGCAGCAGGTCGCCCGCCATCCCGGTGCCGGGAAACGCGTACTCGAACCCGGCACGGCCGGCCAGCGCGTCGAGGTCGGCACCCTCCGCCAGGCCCTCGAACACCCACAGGAAGCCGAAGTTCTGCTTCGTACGCATGACGTCGGCGGCTTCGGCGAAGCGCTGTGCGAGCAGGTCGGCGCCGATGCCGGACTCGGTGAGCGTCACGCAGTTCCAGAAGGGGAACCTGCAGTCCGCCCACCGCACCGCGATGCCGAGGAGATCACGCACGTCGGCGTTCGGATCCCGGTCCAGCACCATGGCGCGCCATCCGACGGTGAGCTGTTCCACGGACTCCAGCGCTTCGGTCGAATCGATCATGCTCGCAAGCCTAGGGCCTAGTCAGCGGCGTTCTCCCGCAGCCGCCGCAGCATCAACGCCAGCTGCAGCCGGAACCGGCCGGCCGAGTCGAGCTCGAACCCGAGCACCGACTCGGCGCGGGCGAGCCGTGCGGGCATCGTGCTGTGGTGCCGGTGCAACGCTGCCGCGGCCTTGCGCACCGAACCCGTGGCGCACAACGCGTCCAGCATCGTGATCATGCCCGGTTCCGCGGCCAGCCGGTCCAGCGCGCGCACGTCAGGTAGCGCCCCGATGTCCGCGAGGCCGACCTGCTCGGCCAGAAGCGCAAGGCCGCCAAGCCTTTCCCACCACACGACCGGCTCACCGTCCGATGTGTACCGCAACGCCGTCCGCGCGGCCTGCCAGGACCTGGCCGCGTCGATCGCGGGCAGCGACGGGCCGACACCGAGCCGTCCGGCCGTCTCCGGGACCTCGGTGGTCAGCACCGCACGCACGGTGCCCACCAGCACCGACCGTCCGGGAACCTCTGTGGTGGCCGCCAGCACGCGCAACGGCGCTGTGGCTGCGATGCCGAGCAGGTGCAGCGCGCGAGAACGTTCCGCCGTACCGGCGCCGTCGGACAGGACGAGCTCGATCAGCGCCGGATCGCCCAGTTCCGGCAGGGGCACGCTGGAGTGCTCGAGCAGCACGGCGGCGGCGATCGCGAACCGTTCCAGCAGCATGTCGTCCAGCGGCGCGGGCGCGCCCTGCCGGGCGACCCAGACCTCCACGCCGCCTTCGAGCGCGCGGACTGATGCCTTCGCGGGCACCGGGCCTGCCGTGACGGCGCCCCCGGCATCGGCGCACAGCAGGAGGCCCTGGCCGGGGGCGTGCAGGCCGACCGGGCACCCGGCGAGTTCGGAGGTGCTGCGCACCAACGCGTCCAGGCCCGCGCGCCCGGTGATCAGGCGATCGAAGAACCCGATCACCTTCACCGCGCTCTCGGCGTCGGCGTCCAGCCCGGACAACCTCAGCAGCAGGCCCTTCATCCCGTCACCATAGCCCCGACAGGTGGCTGGCCGAGTGGCCGAATCGCCCGCCACGTGTCGGCTGCCCGCACCGACGTTCCGAGCCGAGGATTGATCCCATGAGCTACGACCTGGATCCCGAACTGCTGCCCTGGCTCGACATGCTGCCGCAGGTGACCCTGACCGACCACGAGGCACTGGTCGCCGCGCGCACCCAGCAGTCGGAGCTGGCGAACCTCGTCCCGGCGTACGAGCCGGCCAACCCGATCGACGTCCGCGACGAGACGGTTCCCGGTCCCTCCGGCGCCCCGGACGTGCGGGTGCGCGTCTACGGCCGGGCCGGCCGCGAGAACCCCGTGCCCGGCCTGGTCTACATCCACGGTGGCGGGTTCATCGTCGGCAGCGTCGAGATGTTCGAGGCACACGTGCTGAAGCTCGTGGACCAGCTGGACATCGTGGTCGTGTCGGTCGACTACCGGCTTGCTCCCGAGCACCCGTTTCCGGCGCCGGTCGAGGACTGCTACGCGGCGCTGCAGTGGACGGCGGCCAAGGCTGATGAGCTCGGCATCGATCCCGCACGGCTCGGCATCGGCGGCGAGAGCGCGGGTGGCGGGCTCACCGCCGGGACCGTGCTGCTCGCGCGCGATCGCGGCGGTCCCGAGCTCACCTTCCAGCTCCTCGGCATCCCCGAGTTGGACGACCGGCTCGACACCGAGTCCATGCGGGACTACGTCGACACCCCGCTGTGGAACCGCCCCAACGCGATCTACAGCTGGACCGCCTACCTGGGCACCGAACCGGGCGGCGACGACGTCTCGCCGTACGCCGCCCCGGCCCGTGCCACCGACCTGTCCGGGCTCCCGCCCACGTTCGTCACGACCTGCCAGTACGACCCGCTGCGCGACGAAGGCGTCGAGTACGCGCGACGGCTCGCGCACGCGGGTGTACCGACCGAGCTGCGCCTGTACCCCGCCACGTTCCACGGTTCCTCGCTCGTCGAGAGCGCGGAGATCTCACGCCGGATGTTCGCCGACGAGGTGGACGCGTTGCGCCGCGGTTTGAAGGTCACAGGCTCCCAGTGACCGAGCTGCCGGACCTGATGACGTAGTAGGTGACGGTGGCGCCACTCCAGTAGTGGAACGTCAGCGTCACCCGCGCGTTGTCGTTGACCTCGGCGAAGAACTCCGGGGTCAGCGTCGTCACGCCGGTGGTGTAGTTCGGCGCGAACGTCCGGTCGAACTCCTTGAAGGAGGTCCAGTTGTGCGGTCCGGCGTTCGACCCGTCGGCGTACTTCGCCTCCATCGTGGCGAGCAGGTCGCCGCGGAAGGTCGTCGGGATCGCGAACGAGCCGGTGGTGCCGGTCGCGGCGGACAGCACGGGCGTGTCGTGGGTGATCAGGTTGACCCGCCACGGCACACCCGCCGAGAAGTGGGCCGTGAGTACGGCGTTCGTGCCGTAGCCACGTGATCCACTCAGCCTGGTCATCGCCGCGGCGGTCAGGGTGAGCTGGTCGCCCGAGGTCGTGTAGTCGGTGCCCCGCACCAGTTCCGCCGTGCCCTGACGCAGGCCGGTGAACGTGGTTCCGTTGGTGTTCAACGTGATCGTCTTGGCAGTGACGGCGCTCGACCGGGCGCTGAACACCTGGTCGGACGAGGCCGTGCCGGAGCGGGTGGTCCAGCTCGACTTGATCTGCGCGGCCAGTTCGGCATCGCTCCACTGCAAGGACGTGCGGCCGAGGTGCTGGCCGTTGTCCCACAGCATCGTGGTGATCTTCTTGGTGCGCGCGTAGTAACCGAAGTGCTCGAAGAACTTCAGCTTCTCGCCCTGCTCGATCGTGCCGGTGTGGCGGTCGAACCCGAGCAGTCCGTACTCGCCGAGGATCACCGGGACGCCGCGCGCGACGAAGGTGTTGTACACGCGGTCGAACGAGTCGGTCAGGTCCTTCTGCGCGGTCGCGTCGTACCGCGTGCCACCGGCCACGTTCACGCTGAACGGCCAGTAGCCGTAGTAGTGCACGGTCGCGACCAGGTTCGCGTCGCCGAAGCCGCTGATCGACGTCGCCAGCTCGTCGAGGCGTGCCTGGTCGGACGAGGTGTGCAGGGTGGGCAGCACCAGGAGGCGGTTCGCGTTGTTGCCGCCGGAGCGCCGCACGATGTCGCGGAAGGACGAGTTCAGCTCGTGCAGCAGCTGTGCGTTCTGGGCGTCACCCGAGCTGCCGGTGAACTGCGGCTCGTTCACGCTCTCGAACACGAGCTTGCCCGGCGAGTCCCGGAAAGCGGTGGCCAGCTGCGTCCAGATCGCGTTGTAGCGGGTGAGCACGCCGGTCCGGTTCGACGGCATGGCCGCGATCCACTGCCACGAGTCGTGGTGAATGTTGATCATGACGTGGAAGCCGTCCGCCAGCGCCCAGCCGACGACCTCCTTGACGCGGTTCAGGTACGCCGCCTCGATCACGTGGTCCTGGGCCTGGTGCTGGCCCCACGTGACGGGGATGCGGATGCTCTTGAAGCCCTGTGCCTTCACGTTGTCCAGCAAGGCTTCCGTGACGCGCGGGTTGCCCCAGGACGTCTCGTCGCTCCCGGTGGAGTCCAGCGTGTTGCCGAGGTTCCACCCCGGCTGCATCGCCGCCACCTGCGCCATCGCGTCGCCCGGCGCCGGGTTCCCGGTGGTGGTCGTCGTGGTCGTCGTGGTCGGGGGCGTGCCCGGTTCGCCGGTGCACGTGACCCCGTTGAGGGCGAACGACCGCGGCGCCGTGTTGGTGCCGGACCAGCTGCCGTTGAAGCCGAAGGACACCGAGGCGTTGGGCTCGATCACCGCGTTGTAGCCGGCGTTGACGGCGGTGGTGTCGGCGCCGGACGACGTGACGGTGGCGTTCCAGGCCTGGGTCACCCGCTGGCCGGACGGCCACGTCCAGGTCAGGCGCCAGCCGTCGACGCGCTCACCGAGGTTCCTGATGGACACGTTCGCGGTGAATCCGCCGTTCCACTGACTCGGCACCGCGTAGTCCACCTTGCAGCCCGGCGCCGCCGCGGCAGGAGCCACGACCGCCAGACCGATGCTCGCGGCCACCGAGACGAAAGCCGCCGTGAGCGCGAAGCCGCGCCTTCCGGTCATGACACACCTCCCGAATCTGGGAGCGTTCCCAGGTGGCCGGACTGTAGTCAGCCGCGATCGAGGCGGACAGACGGTCCGTCGAATCGACGTCGAACGCGGAAACGCCTCTGTCGCAGCGCTTTCATGACCGTTACAGTCCCGATCTGGGAGCGCTCCCAGATTCGCCCGAACTCCTGTCATCGGAGGCTGACGTGCACGGACGCAGAGCTCTGACAGCCATCCTCGCCGCGGTGCTCGTGGTGGTGGCCGGTCCGCTGGTGTCACCATCGACGGCCGCACCGGCGTTCAACTACGGCGAGGCGCTGCAGAAGTCCGTCTGGTTCTACGACGCCCAGCGTTCGGGAAAGCTGCCCGCCGGCAACCGCGTGAGCTGGCGCGGGGACTCGGCACTGCGCGACGGCTCCGACGCCGGCCTCGACCTGTCCGGCGGCTTCTACGACGCCGGCGACCACGTGAAGTTCGGGTTGCCCTTCGCGTTCAGCGTGTCGATGCTCGCCTGGGGTGCCGTCGAGAACCGGGCCGCCTACGCAGGCTCCGGTCAGCTCCCGCACCTCATGGCGAACCTGCGGCACGGCACGGACTGGATCATCAAGGCGCACCCGTCCCCGAACGTCGTCTACGGGCAGGTCGGCGCGGGCAACCCCGACCACGCGTGGTGGGGATCGGCGGAGGTCATGCCGATGGCCCGTCCGTCGTACAAAGTGGACAGTTCGTGTCCCGGCTCCGACCTCGCCGGCGAGTACGCGGCGGCGATGGCGTCGGCCTCGATGGTCTTCAAGGACACCGACCCTGCCTACGCGGCCACTCTCCTCACACACGCCAAGCAGCTCTACACGTTCGCGGACACCTATCGCGGCAAGTACAGCTCGTGCATCACGGACGCCGCGAGCTTCTACAACTCCTGGAGCGGCTACCAGGACGAGCTCGTCTGGGGCGCGATCTGGCTGCACCGCGCCACCGGTGACGCGAGCTACCTGACGAAGGCGAAGGCGGAGTACCAGAAGCTGGGCACCGAGCCGCAGAGCGCGGAACGCTCCTACAAGTGGACCATCGCCTGGGACGACAAGTCCTACGGCGCCTACGTCCTGATGGCGAAGCTGACCGGTGAGCAGACCTACGTCACCGACGCCAACCGCTGGCTGGACTTCTGGACCACCGGCTACAACGGCAACCGGGTGCGCTACTCCCCCGGCGGTCAGGCGGTGCTCGACAGCTGGGGTTCGCTGCGCTACGCCGCCAACACCGCGTTCGCCGCGCTGACCTACTCGGACTGGCTGTCCACACGCGACAGTGCGCGCGCCAGGACCTACCACGACTTCGGCGTACGGCAGATCAACTACGCCCTGGGCGACAACCCGCGCAACGCGAGTTACGTCGTCGGGTTCGGCACCAACCCGCCACGCAACCCGCACCACCGGGGCGCGCACGGTTCGTGGGCCGACAGCATCCAGGAGCCCGCCGTCAGCCGGCACGTGCTCTACGGCGCGCTGGTCGGCGGTCCCAGCACCAACAACGACGCCTACACCGACAGCCGCAGCGACTACGTGATGAACGAGGTCGCGCTCGACTACAACGCGGGCTTCACCGGCGCGCTCGCCCGCCTGTACGGGGAGTTCGGCGGCACTCCACTCGCCTCCTTCCCCGCGGCGGAGACTCCGGACGGCCCCGAGCTGACCGTGCAGGCGTCGGTGAACCAGAGCGCCGCCCAGTTCACCGAGATCAAGGCGTTCGTGCTCAACAAGAGCGCGTGGCCGGCGCGGACGTTCAACGGCACACTGCGCTACTACTTCACACTGGAGGGCGCCACCACACCCGGCCAGATCACGGTCACCACGAACTACAACCAGTGCGGCACACCGAGTTCACCGGTGCAGCACAGCGGCGCGGTGTACTACGTGGAGATCCCGTGCACCGGTGTGGCTCCGGCCGGGCAGTCCGCGTTCCGCAAGGAGGTCCAGTTCCGCATCACCAGCGCGGGCACGTGGGACCCGGCCAACGACTGGTCGCACACCGGCCTCGGCAGCGGCAACACCGTCGTCCAGACCGACCGGATCACGCTGCGCCAGGACGGAAAGACGTTGTGGGGCAACGAGCCCGGCGGCGCCGTGGAGGACAGCGAGCCACCATCGGTCCCCAGTGGGCTGACCGCATCCGATGCCGGTCCGACGAGCGTCACGCTGAACTGGACCGCCGCGGCCGACAACGTCGGGGTAGCCGGGTACGACGTGCTCAGCGGCACTACCGTCACAGGATCGGCGACCACGACCAGCCTGCGGGTCACCGGCCTCACACCGGACACGCCGTACTCGTTCTCGGTGCGCGCCCGCGATGCTGCGGGCAACGTGTCCGGCGCCAGCACCCCGGTCGCCACGCGCACGCTCCCCGGCGTCGCCGCCACACTCACGTTGCAGCACAAGGGATCCGGCTCGGCCACGTCGAACCAGATCGGCGCCACGCTTCAACTGACGAACCGCGGCACGGCGCCGGTCAGCCTCACCACCACGACGATCAGGTACTGGTTCACCGGCGAGACACCGTCGGCGACGTACCAGGTGTGGTGCGACTGGGCGCAGATCGGGTGCGCCACCGTCCAGGCAAGAGTGGTCAAGCTCCCCACCGCGCGCACGGGCGCCGACGCGTACGTCGAGGTCTCGTTCAGCTCCGGCAGCCTCGCCGCGGGAGCGAGCACGGGCGAGATCCAGGTGCGGACAGCGAAGTCCGATTGGTCCTCTTTCAACCAGACCGACGACCACAGCTATCGCGTCAGCAACGCTCTCTCCGATTTCGACAGGGTCACCGCCCACACCGGCGGTTCCCTCACGTGGGGTACCGAACCCTGATGAACCTCGGGGCGGGACGTTCTGCGCGGCACAGGCGTCCCGCCCCGTTCCCATTCGCGGTCGCGCTCTCACGAACCGGACACGCGAGCGTTTCGTCACATTCGATCTGACGGTCGCGGACTCCTACGATGGGCGACATGACGGAGATCGACCGGCAACGACGGCCCGGCCCGCGGATCGAAGAGGTCGCCCGGCTGGCCGGAGTGTCCAAGTCGACGGTCTCCAGGGTGATCAACGGCGAGCAGTACGTGAGCGCCAAGGCACGCGACGCCGTGCACACGGCGATCACCCATCTCAAGTACAGCCCGAACCAGGCGGCCCGCTCCCTCGCGGGCAACAAGGCGAACGCCATCGCGTTGATCGTCTCCGAGCAGGGCAGCAGAGTGCTGGGTGACCCGTTCTTCGCGGGGGTGCTGCGCGGCGTGCACGCGGAGCTGACCGGGCGGCGCATCCAGCTGCTGCTCATGCTGAGCCGGCCGGAGGACCACGACGACCTCCTCGCCTACCTGGCGGGCGGCCACGTCGACGGCGCACTGCTGGTGAGCCTGCACGGCGACGACCCGCTGCCGCTCCTGCTCCAGGAGTTCGGCCTGCCGGTGGTGGTCGGCGGCCGCCCACTCGCCGCGGGCTCCGTCCCGTTCGTGGACTCGGACAACTTCACCGGCGGCCTCGACGCCGTGCGGCACCTGGTCTCACTGGGACGCACGAGGATCGCGACCGTGGCGGGCCCGCGCGACATGGCGGCGGGCCTCGACCGGCTCAGCGGCTGGCGCCGGGGACTCGGCGAGGCGAGGCTGTCCGCGGACCTCGTGGCGGAGGCCGACTTCACGCCGGAGAGTGGCGCCCTGGCCATGATGGAGCTGCTCGACCGGGCCCCCGACATCGACGCCGTCTTCGTCGCCGCCGACATCATCGCCCTGGGGGTACTGCAGGTGCTGCACGCACGCGGCAGGCGCGTTCCCGAGGACGTGGCGGTCGTCGGGTTCGACGACTCCCTGCTCGCGTCGACCGCGACCCCACCGCTCACCACCGTCCGCCAGGACGTCGAGCAGCTCGGCCGCACGATGACGTGGCGGCTGCTGGGTGAGCTGGCGGGCGACACGGGTCTTCCGCCCTCGCTGCTGCTGCCGACGTCCCTGGTGCGCCGCGCGAGCGCCTGATCCGGCACCTGCCAGACGTCGTACCGCCGAAGGCAGTCCTTCGGCTTTTTCGTGACACGTTCCCTGTCCTGCCGCCATTCGCTCGAAGCGTTGTGTGCCGGGAGAAGCACGCAGTGTTAACCCATCGGACACTTTTCCGGGAGCGCTCCCAGGTTTCAAAACTGTGACCTGAGCCATGAACAGCGAGGTCACCCCGCCACCCGGCACCGAAAGTGCCTGGCACGGCCCGAAGTGTGTCTTGACACACGTTCGAAGCCGGGACGACACTCCTCCCGTCTGGGAGCGCTCCCAGAACCCGCCGCCGAGACCAGAGGAGTTCTCCCGTGCGACACCGTTGGATCAGCGTGCTGATCTGTGCCGCCGTGTCCGCCGCCGCCACCACAGCGTGCGGGACAGGTGGGGCCAGTCAGACCGCGGATGGAAAGACCGAGCTGACGATCGCCACGTTCAACGAGTTCGGCTATGAAGAGCTGTTCGCGGAGTACGAGGCGGCTCACCCGGACGTCAAGATCACGCAGCGCAAGACCGGTCAGGGTCAGCCGCATCACCAGAACCTGTTCACCAAGCTGGGCGCCGGATCCGGCCTCGCGGACATCGAGGGCGTCGAGGAGGGCTACCTCAGCCAGGTGATGTCGAAGGCCTCCCAGTTCAACGATCTCAAGGAGATCGGCCCGAAGATCGAGGACGGGCGCTGGCTGGACTGGAAGACCCAGGCGATGACCACCAAGGACGGCAAGCTCATCGGCTACGGCACCGACATCGGTCCGCTGGCCATGTGCTACCGCAAGGACCTGTTCGAGCAGGCAGGTCTGCCGTCCGACCCCGAGGGCGTCAAGGCGCTCTTCGCCACGTGGGACGGCTACTTCGCCGCCGGTGACCAGTTCGTCGCCAAGGTTCCGGGCGTCGCGTGGTTCGACAGCGCCGCGCAGGTCTACAACGCCATGCACAACCAGCTCGAGACCGGCTACTACGACAAGTCCGACACGCTGGTCGTCGACACCAACTCCGCCATCAAGTCCAACTGGACCGCGGTGACCGCGGCCGTCGCCAAGGGACAGTCGGCTCGGCTCGGTGCGTTCAGCAACGAGTGGAACACCGGCTTCAAGCTCGGCAAGTTCGCCACCAAGACCTGCCCGTCGTGGATGCTCGGCGTGGTCGAGACGCAGGCGGGGCCCGAGAACAAGGACAAGTGGGCGGTCACCGACGCGTTCCCGAACGGTGGCGGCAACTGGGGCGGCTCGTACCTGAGCGTGCCGAAGCAGAGCAAGAACGCGAAGAAGGCCGCCGAGCTCGCCGCCTGGCTGACCGCGCCGGAGCAGCAGATCAAGGCGTTCAAGGCCAAGGGCACCTTCCCCAGCCAGGTCAAGGCCCTCGAGGCACCTGAGCTGCTGGAGCAGACCAACGCCTACTTCGGCAACGTCAAGGCCGGCGAGCTGTTCGCCACGCAGGCCAAGAAGATCAAGGCCGCGCAGTACAAGGGTCCGGCCGACGGCCAGATCCAGGAGACGGTGTTCAGCCCGGCACTGCAGTCGGTCGAGCAGGGCAAGAACGCCGATGAAGCCTGGACGACCGCCGTCGAGGGCGCGAAGAAGGCGGCCAAGTAGTGACGGCCACTCTCTCCAAGGTTGACCGCGGGCGAGCGCAGGACGCTCGCCCGCGGCCTCCGCGGCGGCACCGCATGTCCAATGTGGACGCCAAGATCTCACCGTACCTTTTCGTCGCACCATTCTTCGTGCTCTTCGGGGCGATCGGGCTGTTCCCGTTGCTCTACACGGCCTACGTCTCCCTGTTCGACTGGGAGGTCGGCGCCGACGAGCCGACGTTCATCGGCGTGGAGAACTACCGCACGCTGTTCGAGGACGACCAGTTCTGGAACGCGCTGTTCAACACGTTCAGCATCTTTGTGCTCTCCAGCGTCCCGCAGATCGTCATCGCCGTGGTCATCGCGGCCCTGCTGAACGCGAACCTGCGGGCCCGCACGGGCTGGCGGATGGGCGTTCTGCTGCCGTACGTCGCCAGCCTGGTGGCGTTGACGATCATCTTCGGCAACCTGTTCGGCCCGCAGTACGGCCTGGTGAACGACGTGCTCGGCATCCTCGGCATCGACCCGATCGACTGGCAGGCCAGCACGTTCGGCAGCCACGTCGCCATCGCGTCGATGGTGAACTGGCGGTGGACGGGCTACAACGCGCTGATCGTCCTCGCCGCCATGCAGGCGATTCCGCGTGACGTCTACGAAGCCGCGCTGGTGGACGGCGCGAGCGCGCTGCGGCGGTTCTTCAGCATCACGCTGCCGATGCTCAAGCCGACGCTGATCTTCGTGATCGTCACCTCGACCATCGGCGGCCTGCAGATCTTCACCGAGCCGAAGCTGTTCGAGCCGTCCGGCGGCAGCGGCGGCGGCACGGAGCACCAGTACCAGACCGTCGTGCTCTACCTGTACCAGTCGGCGTTCCAAGGCCTCGACCTCGGTTACGCCTCCGCCATCGCCTGGGTGCTGTTCCTGATCGTGATCGCCGTCGCCGGCCTCAACTTCTTCATCACCAGGAGGGCCGTCCGATGATGAAACGACCTTCCTTCGCGATCTACGGAATCCTCGGCGCGTTCGTGCTCGGCTCCGCCTTCCCGTTCTACTGGTCCTTCCTGGTCGCCAGCCGGGACAACTCGGTGCTGACCGGCGACTTCACGCTGATCCCCGGCGGGAACTTCTTCTCCAACGCGGCACGGGTGTTCGACACCGTGCCGTTCTGGAAGGCGCTGGGCAACAGCTTCATCGTGTCCGGCACCGTGACGTTCTCGGTGGTGCTGCTCTCGACACTGGCCGGGTTCGCGTTCGCCAAGCTGCGCTTCCGCGGCCGGGGCGTGCTGTTCCTGTTCGTGGTGGCAACGTTGGCAGTGCCCACCCAGCTCGGGATCATCCCGCTGTACATGGCGATGGCCGAGTTCGGCTGGGCCGGTCGGCTCGAAGCCGTGATCGTGCCGAACCTCGTCACCGCGTTCGGCGTGTTCTGGATGCGGCAGTACCTGCTCGACGCCATCCCGGACGAACTCGTCGAGGCTGCGCGGATGGACGGCTGCAGTCTGTGGCGCGCGTTCTGGCACGTCGCCCTGCCCGCCGCCAGGCCGGCCGCCGCGATGCTGGGCGTGTTCACTTTCATGCAGTCCTGGAACGACTTCCTGTGGCCGTTGGTCGTGCTCAACGCCGACGACCCGACGCTGCAGGTCGCGCTGGAGAAGCTGCAAAGCGGTTACTACGTCGACTACTCGCTCGTTCTCGCCGGAACCACGCTCGCGACGGTTCCGGTGCTCATCGTCTTCCTCGTGCTCGGGCGGCAGATCGTCGCCGGTGTGATGCAGGGCGCCGTCAAGGGGTGAAAATGGAGAACATTGTTTTCCCACAGGGTTTTCTGTGGGGAGCCGCGACTGCCGCGTTCCAGGTGGAAGGTGCGACCGACGTGGACGGCCGCACAGACTCCATCTGGGACGAGTTCTGCCGTCAGCCCGGCAAGGTGGTGGGCGGCGACTGCGGTGAACCCGCCGCCGACCACTACCGGCGCTTCGAGCAGGACGTCGCCATGATGGCGGACCTGGGCCTCAAGGCCTACCGGTTCTCGATCGCCTGGCCGCGCGTGCGACCGGACGGCGGGAAGGTCAACCAGGCGGGGCTCGACTTCTACCAGCGGCTGATCGACTCGTTGCTGGCGCACGACATCGCGCCGTGGCCGACGCTGTACCACTGGGACCTGCCGCAGAAGCTGGAGGAGACCGGCGGCTGGGCGAACCGCGACACCGCCTTCCGGTTCGCCGACTACGCGGCCGCCACCGTCGAGGCGCTCGGTGACCGGGTCGAAACCTGGACGACGATGAACGAGCCGTGGTGCTCGGCGTTCCTCGGCTACGCGGGCGGAATCCACGCCCCCGGACGCACCGAGCCCGCCGCCGCCGTCGCGGCCGTGCACCACCTGCTGCTCGCGCACGGGCTCGCGGCCGACACCATCCGCGCCGCCCAGCCGGACGCCAAGGTGGGCATCACGCTCAACATGTACCCGATCATCCCCGTGGACCCCGGCAACCCGGCGGACCTCGACGTCGCGCGCAGGCTCGACGGGCTGCAGCAGCGGATCTTCCTGGATCCGTTGCTGCGCGGGGAGTATCCGGCCGACATCGTCGCGGACCTCGAGCCGTTCGGCTTCAGCGAGCACGTGCACGACGGCGACCTCGAGGTGATCTCGGCACCGATGGACATGCTCGGCGTCAACTACTACACCGAGCACTACGTCAGCTCGACGCCCAACGGGGAGTCCGGCCCGTCGCCGTGGGTCGGCGTGCAGCACGCCTCGTTCCCGGCCCGGGACGCCCCCATCACCGACATGGGCTGGGAGGTCAGGCCGGACGGGCTCACCGCCGTGCTGATGCGGGTGCACCAGGACTACCCGCGGCTTCCGTTGTACATCACGGAGAACGGCGCCGCGTTCCGCGACGACTTCTCCGGCACCGGTGCGATCGACGACGTGGACCGCACCGGTTTCATCGCGTCCCACCTGCGCGCCGCTCACGCGGCGATCGAGGCGGGCGTCGACCTGCGGGGCTACTTCTGCTGGTCGCTGCTGGACAACTTCGAGTGGGCAGAGGGGTACGCGAAGCGGTTCGGCATCGTCCACGTCGACTACGACACGCAGATCCGCACGCCGAAGATGAGTGCGAGGTGGTACAGCAGGGTGGCGCGCGACAACGCGCTGGTAGCCGTCTCATGACAGAAGGCAGGAGTCGGCGCCCCGGCCCGCGCATCGAGGAGGTCGCGCGCGTGGCCGGGGTGTCGAAGTCGACCGTCTCCAGGGTGATCAACGGCGAGAAGTACGTGAGCGAGCGGTCGCGCCAGGCGGTGCACCGCGCCATAGCGCTGCTCGGGTACAGCCCGAGTCACGCCGCGCGCACCCTGGCCGGCAGCAAGGCGAACGCGATCGCGCTGGTGATCTCCGAGCAGGGCAGCCGGGTGCTCGCCGACCCGTTCTTCGCCGGGGTACTGCGCGGGGTGCACGCCGAGCTCGCCGGGCGGCACGTGCAGCTCCTGCTGATGATGAACCAGCCGCTCGACGGTGAGGACCAGGTCGCGTACCTCACCGGCGGGCACGTCGACGGCGCCCTCGTGGTGAGCCTGCACGGCGACGACCCGTTGCCGAGGACGTTGCACGAGACGGGGCTGCCCATCGTGGTGGGCGGCCGTCCGCTCGCGGGCGGCGCCGTCCCGTTCGTCGACGCCGACAACTTCAACGGCGCGCTGGGGGCCGTGCGGTTCCTCATCTCGCTGGGCCGGGAGAAGATCGCCACGATCGCCGGCCCGCTCGACATGGCGGTCGGTATAGACCGCCTGAGCGGCTGGCGATGCGGGCTCGCGGAACACGGCATGCCCGTGGAACTCGTGGTGCACAGCGACTTCACGCCCGACAGCGGGGCGCTCGCGATGGAGGAGCTGCTGCGCAGGGCACCCGATCTCGACGCGGTCTTCGTGGCGGCGGACATCATGGCGCTGGGCGCGTTGCGGGTGCTCCAGGAGCGCGGCTACCGGATCCCCGACGACGTGGCGGTGGTGGGGTTCGACGACTCCGTGCTCGCGGCGACGGCCGTACCGCCGCTCACCACCGTGCGGCAGGACGTGGAGGGGTTCGGCCGGGCCCTGACCTGGCGGCTGCTAGCCGAGCTGGCCGGTGAGGAGAAGCTGCCGCAGTCCATGCTGCTGCCCACGTCGCTGGTGCGCCGCGCGAGCGCGTGATCGTGCTTGCACACCAACGGTTCGATCGCCCCGCGTCGAATCGACTCGAACCCATTCGCAGCGGAAGTAATTCCTCCCGGGCCTGAACCAGAGCCAGGACCAGGCCGTATTACGACATGCGAGTGGGAGAGAGCGGGGGTTGCGGATGCAGGCGGGCCGATTCTTCGACGATTTACCGGACGACGGTCCGGAACTGCCGGACACAGCGGTGCTGCGCGTGTTGTGGATGACCGCGCAGGGGATGGTGTGGCCGTGGTTGCTGCAGAGCATGTGCCGGCGTGACGCCATCGAGCACGCCCTGAAGAGCGAGCTGATCTGGGCGCCGGTCGGCGACCACCTCGGCTACCACATCACGGACGCCGGGCGGCGGCGCATCATGGACTGGTACCAGGAGAACCGCCCCGGTACCCAGGACGACTCGGCGCACTGGCGCGCCGTCACGATGCGCTGAAGCCCTCGACCGGGTCGCAGCCGAGGGACATCAGCGTCTCGTGATCAGACAGTGGCGGCGGCGCGAGCGGCGAGGCCTTCGACCACCCCGGACAGCTTCTCGGTGACCTCGGGGTCGTCGACCGGGTGCAGATCGGCGAAGCGCACCACCGACGAGGGGATCGAGAGCGTCAGGTCCTCGGCGACCACGCCACCGGCGATCTTGACGGCCTTGCGGGCCTCGTCCTGCGCCCACACACCGCCGTACTGGCCGAACGCGGTACCCACGACAGCGACCGGCTTGCCGGACAGGGCGCCCGCGCCGTAGGGGCGCGACAGCCAGTCGATGGCGTTCTTCAGGACGGCGGGGATCGTGCCGTTGTACTCGGGCGACACCAGGAGCAGGGCGTCCGCCTCGGCGGCGGCCTCCCGCAGCCGGGCGGCGGAGGCGGGCACGGTGCCCTCGGCGTCGATGTCCTCGTTGTAGAACGGCACGGTGTCCAGGCCCTCGAACAGGCCGACCTCGACGTGCTCAGGCGCGATCTGGACCGCCGCCTCGGCAAGCCTGCGGTTGTGCGACCCCGAGCGGAGGCTGCCGACGAGCGTGAGGATGCGGACGGCCATGGAGTGACTCCCAGGTGCGTTGTGTGCTTGAACGACTACACGCCAAACGGGACGCGGCCCGTTTATCTTCCGGATACGCTGGCCAGGTGATCGACGGCACATCCCTGACCCTCGCCGGCGCGGAGCCGCAGCTGCGCGCGGACGCGGTGCGCAACCGGGCGTTGCTGCTGGAGGCCGCCGCCCGGCTGGCGGCACGGCGGGGCGCGGCGGCGATCACGATGGAGGCGGTCGCCGCGGAGGCCGGGGTCGGCAAGGGCACGGTGTCGCGGCGCTTCGGTGACCGCAACGGCCTGATCCAGGCCCTGCTGGACCGTTCGGAAAGCCTGTTCCAGGAGGCGTTCCTCAGCGGACCGCCACCGCTCGGACCGGAGGCGGACGCGGCCACGAGGCTCAGGGCGTTCGGCCCGGCCCTGCTGCGCCACGAGCACGCCGACCTCGAGCTCTACCTGGCGGCCGAACCGTCGCCGAGCCGCCGGTTCGCGGTCCCGGCCCGGCAGTTGCGCCACCGGCACGTGGCCGTGCTGGTTCGTGCGCTCCTGCCCGGCGCCGACGCCGACCTGCTCGCCCACACCCTGCTGGCGTCGGTGGACGTCGTGCTGACCGACCACCTGGTCCGCGGCCACGGCATGCCGCTGGCGCGGGTGGAAGCCGGGTGGCACGACCTTCTCGACCGGCTCCTGGCCTGACCGCTAGCGCTCCAGGCGGCTGGGATCCCCGACGTCACTGCGGCGGACCAGCCACGCCTCGGTGATGTGCGTGAACATGGCCTCGGCGGCACCGGCGAGGTCGTGCGCGGCGATCCGTTCGCAGACACGGCGGTAACCCTGCGCACAGGGCGCGGTCACTGCGGCCCGGCCCGAGCGCGCGGGCCGGCGCCTGTACGCGGCGCAGGCGGGTGAGGAGACCGGCAACGCCGTTCTCAACGCCGGGATGTAGCGGGTCAACCAACTGTCCACAGTGGGCCTTCGGCGGTCACGCCCGGTGGTTCGAGTCGAATCGATCGTCGAAAGCAGGCCGGTGAACGAACGGGGCTTGTAGCCGTCGGCGAACTCGGCCTACGGTCTGGGAGCGCTCCCAGACCGACCGTCGACGAGGACGGAGAACCTCACAGCATGAGATCGCAACCCCCACGTCTCCTCGCCGCGACCCTGCTCGCGGTGCTGGCAGCGAGCTCACTCCAGGCCGCGGGTGCCGCTGCGGCGGCGGACTACGAACGCGTGCTCAACGGCACGTTCGACAGCGGCGCCGCCGATCCCTGGTGGAGCGGCGCCGGAGTGACCAACCGGGTCACCGGCGGCGAGTTGTGCGCGGCGGTCACCGGCGGCACCACGAACCCGTGGGACGCCCTGATCGGCCAGAACGGCGTCCCGTTCGAGACCGGCGAGTCCTACACCTTCTCGTTCGACGCCCACGCTACGACAGCGCAGCCGATCACGGCCGCCGCGGGCGAGAGCGTGAGCCCGTACCGCGGGATCGCGAGCCAGCAGTTCACGCTCTCACCGACGAAGCAGCGCTTCACGTTCACCTTCACGTCCACATTGGACTTCCCGGACGCCGGCAACGGTCAGGTCGCGTTCCAGCTGGGCGGGCAGCCGGCCGACAACACGGTCTGCGTGGACAACGTCTCGGTGATCGGCGGCGTGAAGCCGCCCGGTGGCGTGAACCCCAACCCTGCCAAGAAGGTCCAGGTCGACCTGGTCGGGTACGTGCCGGGCCTGCCCAAGCGCGCGACCCTCGTCTCCACGGCAGCGACGCCGCAGACGTGGACGCTCAAGAACTCCGCGGGCGCGGCGGTGGCCAGTGGCCAGAGCACGCCGAAGGGCGCGGACGCCACGTCCGGCGACTCGGTGCACCAGATCGACTTCTCGTCGTTCGACACGGCCGGCACCGGCTACACGCTGTCCGTCGGCGAGGACAGCAGCTTCCCGTTCGACATCTCCGCGGACCCGATCAAGCGGCTGCGCTACGACTCGCTCGCGTTCTTCTACCACCAGCGCAGCGGAACCCCGATCGAGGCGCAGTACGTCGGGGACGAGTACTCACGGCCCGCCGGACACATCAACGTCGCGCCCAACCAAGGTGACGACAACGTGCCGTGCCGGGCCGACCTCGCCTGCGGCTACACGCTCGACGTGCGCGGCGGCTGGTACGACGCGGGCGACCACGGCAAGTACGTGGTCAACGGCGGCATCGCGGCCTGGCAGCTGCTCAACTCCTACGAGCGGGCCACCCGCGTCGGTGACGCGTCGGCGTTCCGCGACGGCACGCTCGCCATCCCGGAGAAGTCCAACGGCGTGCCGGACCTGCTCGACGAGGCGCGCTGGGAGGTCGACTTCCTGCTGAAGATGCAGGCACCGGACGGCATGGCGCACCACAAGATCCACGACGCCAACTGGACCGCCCTGCCGACCCGTCCCGAACTGGACGACCAGCCGCGCCGGCTGTCCGCGACCAGCACGGCCGCGACGCTGAACCTGGCCGCGGTCGCCGCGCAGGCGTCCCGGCTGTGGAAGGGCATCGACGCCACGTACTCCGCCACGCTGCTCACGGCGGCTCGCAAGGCCTACGCGGCGGCCAAGGCGAACCCGGCCAAGCTCGCCGACCCGGACGACGGCACCGGCGGTGGCGCCTACAGCGACAGCACTGTCAGCGACGAGTTCTACTGGGCCGCGTCGGAGCTGTACGCGACCACGGGTGACAGCGCCTACCGGACCGACGTGGCCGCCTCACCGCACTACAAGGCGGCAGGCCTGACCAGGGCGGGCTTCTACTGGGGCGGCACCGCGCCGCTGGGTGACATCACGCTCGCCCTGGCACCCAACGGCCTGCCGGCGGCGGACGTCACGGCGATCAAGTCCGCGTTCGCCACCGTCGCGGACCAGCACCTGACCGCCATGGCGGGAATGGGCTACGCCGCGCCGTACGACAACAGCACCGACGGGTACGTCTGGGGCTCGAACTCCGCGGTCCTCAACAACGCCCAGGTGCTCGCGCTCGCCCACGACTTCACCGGTGCCGCCAAGTACCGCGACGGCGTGTTCGAGGCGCTGCACTACGTCCTCGGCCGCAACCCGCTGAGCACCTCGTACGTGGCGGGCTACGGCGACCAGGCGATGCGCAACGCGCACCACCGGTTCTGGGCCAACCAGAACGACCCGACCCTGCCGATCGCGCCGCCCGGTTCGTTGTCCGGCGGCCCGAACAGCGCCCTGCAGGACCCGGTGGCGCAGCGGCTGCTGACCGGCTGCCCGCAGCAGAAGTGCTGGGTGGACGACATCGGCGCCTACTCGGTCAACGAGGTGGCGGTGAACTGGAACTCCGCTCTCGCCTGGGTCTCGGGCTGGGCGGCGGAGAAGTCCGGGACGTCGACGCCGAAGTCGGACTGCGAGGTCGGCTTCACCGCCGGCCGGTGGACCGACGGCCTGTCGGCGCAGGTGAAGATCACCAACACCGGCACGGCCGCGTGGACGTCGTGGCAGCTCGGGTTCGCGTTCCCCGGCACCCAGAAGGTCACCGCCGGGTGGTCGGCCACGTGGAGCCAGGCCGGGCGGGACGTGACGGCGGCCAGCATGCCGTGGAACGGCCAGGTCGGGCCGGGCAAGTCCGTCCACATCGGATTCAACGGCTCCGGCACCGGAACCGACCCGACGGCCTTCACGATCAACGGGAAGGCCTGCAAGATCGCCTGACCGCACCCAGGGATGCGCCCGCTGTCACTCCGGTGGCGGCGGGCGCTCTGCGTTTGCGGCCCTCTGTGAGCGCTAACAGGCACTACCTGCTGTTATCCAGATGAAACTTGACGGGCCAGTTGTTAGCGATAACACTCGCCGCCTACAGCACTGTTGCCTGCCGGTGACTTCGAGGAGAAGCAATGAGGCTTGCCAGGATCGCGGCCACCACCGCGCTCGCCGTCACCCTCGCCGCCTGTGGTTCGGCGCAGAAGACGGTCGACCAGCAGACCACCTCCAGCGAGGGTGCGCTGGTGGGCGTCACCATGCCGACGAGGTCGTCCGAACGCTGGATCCACGACGGCGACAACATCAAGAAGGCCCTGGAGGACAAGGGGTACAAGGTCGACCTCCAGTACGCGGAGAACGACATCCCGACCCAGGCCAACCAGATCGAGAACCAGATCACCAAGGGCGCCAAGCTCCTGATCGTCGCCTCGATCGACGGCACCGCGATCACCTCGCAGCTGCAGCAGGCCGCCGACGCCAAGATCCCCGTGATCGCCTACGACCGGCTGATCCGCAAGAGCCCGAACGTCGACTACTACGCCACGTTCGACAACTTCAAGGTCGGCGTGGAGCAGGCGAACTCACTGCTGGCCGGCCTGAAGACGAAGGGCGAGGGCCCGTTCAACGTCGAGCTGTTCGCCGGGTCGCCGGACGACAACAACGCGACGTTCTTCTTCAACGGCGCCATGTCCGTGCTCCAGCCGCTCGTCGACCAGGGCAAGCTCGTCGTGAAGTCGGGCCAGAAGGACTTCAGGACCGTCGCGATCCTGCGCTGGGACCCGGCGACCGCGCAGAAGCGCATGGAGGACCTGCTCACCTCGACCTACGGCGGTGCCAAGGTCGACGGCGTGCTGTCCCCCTACGACGGCATCTCGATCGGCATCCTCTCCGCGCTCAAGAGCGGCGGCTACGGCGCGGCAGGCCAGGCCTACCCGATCGTCACCGGTCAGGACGCCGAGGTCGCCTCGGTGAAGTCGATCATCGCCGGTGAGCAGTACTCCACGATCCACAAGGACACCCGCCTGCTCGCCGACGTCACGGTGAAGATGGCCGACGCGGTGCTCAAGGGCGGCAAGCCCGAGGTCAACAACACCAAGGACTACGACAACGGCGACAAGGTCGTGCCGTCGTTCCTGCTCCAGCCCGTCCCCGTGGACAAGGCGAACTACCAGAAAGAGCTGGTCGACTCCGGTTACTACACCGCCGACCAGCTCAGGTAGGTCCTGTGTCCGACGACATCCTGGTGATGCGCGGCATCACCAAGAGGTTCGCGGGTGTCACCGCGCTGCACGAGGTCTCGCTGACCGTGCGGCGCGGTGAGATCCACGCGATCTGCGGCGAGAACGGCGCGGGCAAGTCCACGCTGATGAAGGTGCTGTCCGGGGTGCACCCGCACGGCACGTACGACGGCGACATCCTCTTCGAGGGCGAGCCGTGCGCGTTCGACGGCATTCGCGACAGCGAGCGCCGCGGCATCGTGATCATCCACCAGGAGCTGGCGCTGTGCGGCCAGCTCTCCGTGGCGGAGAACCTGTTCCTGGGCAACGAACGGTCCCGGCGCGGGTTCATCGACTGGAACCGCACCAACCACGAGGCCCAGGCGCTGCTCGACCGCGTGGGCCTGCGGGAGAACCCGACGACGCCGGTGAACGACCTCGGCGTCGGCAAGCAGCAGCTCGTCGAGATCGCCAAGGCGTTGTCCAAGGAGGTCAGCCTCCTGATCCTGGACGAGCCGACGGCCGCCCTGAACGACGACGACTCGCAGCACCTGCTGGACCTGCTCGACGGCCTGCGGAACGAGGGCATCACGTCGGTGATCATCTCCCACAAGCTGGGCGAGGTCACCAGGATCGCCGACACCGTCACGGTGCTGCGCGACGGCAGGACCATCGAGACGTTGCCCGCCAAGGGACTCAGCGAGGAACGGATCATCTCCGGCATGGTCGGCCGCGACCTCGAACACCGGTTCCCGCCGCGCACGCCCGACATCGGCGAGGAGGTGCTGCGCATCGAGGACTGGACGGTGCACAGCCCCGCCCAGCCGGACCGGGTGGTCGTCGACAACGCCACGCTGTCGTTGCGGCGCGGGGAGATCGTCGGTCTCGCCGGGCTGATGGGCGCGGGCCGCACGGAACTCGCGATGAGCGTCTTCGGCCGTTCGTACGGCGTCGGCATCTCCGGGCGCGTGGTCAAGCACGGCCGGGAGATCGACACGCGCACCGTGCGCGGCGCTATCCGGCACGGCCTCGCGTACGTGAGCGAGGACCGCAAGAAGTACGGGCTCAACCTCATCCAAGACGTGCAGCGCAACGTCTCCGCCGCCGCGCTGGACAAGCTCGCGAACCGCGGGTGGGTGAACGAGAACGAGGAGTACACGGTCGCGGAACGGTTCCGGAAGTCGATGGGCATCAGGACCGCCGCCGTGTCGACCCCGACCGGCACGCTGTCCGGCGGCAACCAGCAGAAGGTCGTGCTGGCGAAGTGGATGTTCACCGACCCGGACGTGCTGATCCTCGACGAACCGACGCGCGGCATCGACGTCGGCGCGAAGTACGAGATCTACTCGATCATCAACGACCTCGCCGCCCAGGGTCGTGCGGTGCTGGTGATCTCCTCGGAGCTGCCGGAGCTACTCGGCCTGTGCGACCGCGTGTACGCGCTGTCGGAAGGCCGCATCACCGGCGAGGTCAGCCGCGAAGAGGCCACGCAGGAACGCTTGATGAAGTACATGACGCGAGGACAGAGCTGATGACCACGAAGATCGCGCCCGCTCCCGCCGCTGCCCCGCCCGCGCGGTCGCGGCGGTTCTCGATCAACCTGCGGCAGTCGGGCATCTACGTCGCGTTCGCGCTGATCGTCGTGCTGTTCGCGGTGCTGACCGACGGCGCTCTGCTGCAGCCGCAGAACATCTCGAACATCATCGTGCAGAACTCTTACGTGCTGATCCTCGCGATCGGCATGATCCTGGTGATCATCGGCGGGCACATCGACCTGTCGGTCGGCTCGACGGTGGCGCTGACCGGTGCGATCTGCGCGGTGCTGACCGTCCAATGGGGACTGCCGTGGCCGGTGGCGGTACTGCTGACCCTGCTGTCGGGCGCCATGATCGGCGCGGCGCAGGGCTACTGGATCGCCTACTTCGGCATTCCCGCGTTCATCGTCACGCTGGCCGGCATGCTGGTGTTCCGCGCGCTCACCCTGACGACGCTGGGCAACCAGGGCATCGGGCCGTTCCCCGACGAGATCCGGTCGCTGGCGAACGGCTTCACGGGCGGCTACCTCGGCAACATCGGCCTCGGCCCGCTCGGCGGCGCCGACCTGGTGAGCCTGCTCGCCGGCCTCACGTTCGTGGCCGGGTTCGCGTTGTCGCAGTGGCGCAAGCGCGCGGCCCGGCTCGGCTACGGCCAGGTCGTCGAACCGATGCCGGTGTTCGTCCTCAAGATCGTCGGTGTCGGCGTCGTCGTGATGGCCGTCGTGGTGCAGCTCGCCCGGTTCCGCAACCTGCCGTGGGTGCTGGTGCTGCTCGCGGCGCTCGCGCTCGGCTACTCGCTGATGGCCGGCAACTCCGTGTTCGGACGGCACATCTACTCGATCGGCGGCAACCTGCAGGCCGCCACGCTGTCCGGCGTGAAGGTCAAGGCCGTCACGTTCTGGGTGTTCGTCAACATGGGCGCGCTGGCCGCGCTGGCCGGCGTGATCTTCGCCGGCCGGCTCAACCAGGCGGGCCCGACGGCGGGCATGTCGTTCGAGCTGGACGCCATCGCGGCCGCGTTCATCGGTGGCGCCGCGGTCCAGGGCGGTGTCGGCAAGGTCGTCGGCGCCATCACCGGTGGCCTGATCATGGGCGTCATCAACAACGGCATGTCGCTGATCGGCGCGCCCAGTGAACGCGTGATGCTCGTGAAGGGTCTCGTCCTGCTCGCGGCGGTCGCCTACGACGTCTGGACCAAGCGCCGCGCCTGAAGTCCCACACCCATCCCCGGAAGGCGAACAACAACGATGTTGTCATCCCTGCGCCGTTTCGGTCTGGTGGTGGCCGTGACGGCCGCCCTGGTCCCCATCACCCCGGCCGCCGCCGAACCGCTCGTGCGGACAGCGGCGAACGCGCTGGAGGTGCCGAACATCGGCGACGTCCGCGGACACCTCACCCTGCCCGCCACCGGCGCGCACGACACGACCGTCACGTGGAAGTCGTCCAACGCCAAGGTGATCACGCCGACCGGTGAGGTGAGCCGCCCTCCTGCAGGCAGCAAGCCCGCCAAGGTCGTGCTGACGGCGAAGGTGAGCCGTGGACAGCAGAGCGCCACTCGCGCGCTCACCGCCACCGTCGCTCCGTTGCCCGTGAAGGAACCGCTGGCGGGCTACAGCTTCTTCTACTTCACCGGTGAGAGCAGCCCGATCGGCGAGCAGATCTACGCCGCCGCCAGCAACGGGAACAACCCGCTGGACTTCTCCGAGGTCAACGGCGGCCAGCCGGTGCTGAAGTCCAGCCTCGGTGAACTGGGCGTGCGCGACCCGTTCATCCTGCGCTCCCCCGAGGGTGACAAGTTCTTCCTGCTGGCCACCGACCTGAAGATCAACGGCGGGCGCGGCTGGGACGCGGCACAGCGCAGCGGCAGCCGGTCGCTGATGGTGTGGGAGTCGACGGACCTGCGGAACTGGTCGCGCCAGCGCAGCGTCCAGGTGTCGCCGCCGACCGCGGGCAACACCTGGGCACCGGAGGCGTTCTGGGACGCCAAGCGCGGCAGCTACGTCGTCTACTGGGCGTCGAAGCTGTACGCGGAGAACGATCCCGGCCACACGGGCGACAGCTACAACCGGATGATGTACGCGACCACGCGCGACTTCGTGACGTTCAGCCCGGCGAAGGTCTGGATCGACCCCGGTTACTCGGTCATCGACTCGACGGTCATCGAGCACGACGGCACCTACTACCGATACACCAAGGACGAGCGGAACAACTCGTCTTCTTCTCCGTGCAGCAAGTACATCACCGCGGAGAAGTCGGCGGACCTGCTGAACCCGAAGTACGACTTCGTCGCCGAGTGCATCGGCAAGGCCACCCCGACGAGCCCCGGCCTGAGCGCCGGTGAGGGCCCGACCGGGTTCAAGTCCAACACCGAGAACAAGTGGTACCTCTTCATCGACGAGTACGGCGGCCGCGGCTACGTGCCGTTCGAGACGACCGACCTCGCCTCCGGGAAGTGGACGATGTCCACGGGCGCCCGCCTGCCCGCGTCCCCGCGCCACGGCACCGTGCTTCCGGTGACCCAGGCCGAACTGAGCAGGCTCACCGCTCCCCCGGCACCGGTGAAGGCCGACTCGAAGGGCCTCGTCGCGCACTGGCCGCTGACCGCTTCCGCGTCCGACGCCACCGGTCACGGCTACGACGGCGTCCTCGCCGGCAACGCCGCGTTCTCCGAAGATTCCCTGTCGCTGCGCGGCGGGCACGTCCAGCTGCCGAACAACATGCTGACCGGCGCCCAGGCCTCCACGATCTCCGCCGACGTGCTGGTGGATCCGGCCCAGCAGACGCCGTACTTCCTCTACGGCTTCGGCAACACCGCGCCGAACGGCACCGGCAACGGTTACCTGTTCAGCACCGGTGACACCTATCGCGGCGCGATCGCCGCCGGCAACTGGACGACCGAGCAGGGCGCGAACTCCGGCCGTGCGCTACCACGTGGCGTCTGGAAGAACGTGACGCTGACGATCGGTGGCGGCGTGGAGGTGCTCTACCTCGACGGCGTGGAGGTGGCGCGCAACACCGGTGTCACCACCAAGCCATCCGACCTCGGCGGCGGGATCACCGCGGCCAACTACCTGGGTCGATCGGTCTACGCCGCGGACCGGACGCTGCTCGGCAGGATGAAGGACGTCCGCCTCTACAACCGGGCGCTCTCCGGCACCGACGTGGCAGCGCTCCCGTTCAACGCGACCCTGATCCGGTCTGTCGCGCACAACTCGCTCAAGGCACCCGCCGTCATCGAACCGGGCAGCGTGATGCTCCCCGTTCGGCCCGGCACCGACCTGCGGCGGGTCAAGCTCGACTTCGGTCTCGCACCCGGCGCGACCATCACGCCCAGCGGTCCGGTCGATCTGCGCAAGCCGCGGCAGTTCACCGTGCGGTCGGGCCGCGAGAGTCGGGTGTGGACGGTCGAGGCGCACGAGATGCGCAGCCCCGTGCTGCCTGGCCTCAACGCCGACCCGAACATCATCGCGTTCGGCGACACCTACTACATCTACGCGACCACGGACGGCTTCGACGGCTGGAGCGGCACGAAGTTCTCCGCCTGGTCGTCGAAGAACCTGGTCGACTGGAAGGACGAGGGCGTCATCCTCGACCTCGGTCCCGGCGTGAGCTGGGCGGACCGCAACGCGTGGGCACCGGCGATCATCGAACGGGACGGGAAGTACTACTTCTACTTCTGCGCCGAGGCCAAGATCGGCGTCGCCGTGAGCGACTCCCCGACCGGCCCGTTCGTCGACTCCGGTCAGCCCCTGATCTCGCGCAACCCCACCGGTGGGGGCCAGGCCATCGACCCCGCCGTCTTCGTCGACCGTTCCGGACAGGCGTACCTGTACTGGGGCAACGGCGAGGCCTACGTCGTTCCGCTCAACAGTGACATGATCTCCTACGACCCGGCCAAGATCACCCGCCTCACCGGGCTGACGGACTTCCGGGAGGGCCTGTTCATGGTGGAGCGCAAGGGCACGTACTACCTGAGCTGGTCGATCGACGACACCCGTAGCGAGGACTACCGCGTCGCCTACGCGACCGCGGCCAGCCCCACCGGCCCGTTCACGAACCGAGGCCTGATCCTGAGCAAGGACCTGAAGCTCGGCATCAAGGGCACCGGCCACAGCTCGATGCTGCGGGTGCCGGGAACCGACGACTGGTACCTCGTCTACCACCGCTTCGCCATCCCGGGCGGGGACGGCACGCACCGCGAGACCACGATCGACAGGATGAGGTTCGGCCGCGACGGCTCCATCGTCCCGGTCGCGCCGACCCTGGAGAGCGTCGCACCACAACGGATCCGGCCGCAGCACTGCCGGGCCCTGATCAACTGATACGAGGAGTTCGATGTCGCAGCGGGAACCCGAGCTACGCCGGGAACTGTTCGGACGGGCCGGTGACACCGACGTCCACCGGTACGTCCTGGCGTGGCCGGGCGGGCTCACCGTGCGGGTGCTGGACTACGGCGGCGTGATCCAGTCGCTGGAGGTACCGGACCGCCACGGTGTTCCCGCCAACGTGGTGCTCGGGTTCCCCGCGCTCGACGACTACGTCGCGAACAACCGGCCCGGCGCGGCCAGGGTGTTCTTCGGCGCCGTGATCGGCCGGTACGCCAACCGGATCGCCCGCGGCGCCTTCACCCTCGACGACGTCCAGCACCAGCTCCCGCTCAACAACGGCCCGAACAGCCTGCACGGCGGACCGGCCGGCTTCGACACGAGAGTGTGGTCCGCGACCGAACTGCACGAGACGGACAGCGTGGGCGTGCGGCTCGAACTGGTGAGCCCGCACGGGGACGGTGGCTTCCCCGGAACCGTGGACGCGCAGGTGACGTACCGGCTCGACCGGCACAACCGCCTGAGCATCACCTACCGCGCGACGGCGGACGCCCCGACCGTCCTCAACATGACCAACCACACCTACTGGAACCTGGCCGGGGAAGGCAGCGGCGACGTGCACCACCAGTCGTTGATGCTCAACGCGAGCCGGTTCTGTGCCGTCGACGAGAACCTGATCCCGGTGGGGGCGCCCGTGCCGGTCGAGGCGAGCCCGTTCGACTTCCGGCTGCCGACCGCGATCGGCTCCCGCATCCGCGCAGCCCACCCCCAGCTGCGCATCGCGGGAGGCTACGACCACAACTGGGTGCTCGACTCCTCCGGCGCCTCCTTCGCCGCGCAGGCCTGCGACCCGGTCTCCGGGCGCCTGCTGACCATGTGGACCAGCGAACCCGGCCTGCAGTTCTACTCAGGCAACTTCCTGACCGAGGAACTGATCGGCACCAGCGGCCGCCCGTACGGCCGCGGCGCCGGCTTCGCCCTGGAGGCGCAGCACTTCCCGGACTCGCCGAACCGCCAGGACTTCCCCAGCACGGTGCTGCGGCCCGGCGACGTCTACCACCAGGAGACGGTCTTCCAACTGTCCACTGCGGACTGAATCACGCCGCGTGACTGCACGTGGGGCAGCTGCATTCGGCACACGTGCAGTTCGCGCACGAGTCCGCGCACCCGTCACACGCACACTGGGCGTGGTTGCAGGTCGGGCAGTCGCATTCCGAGCAGTCGCACTGCGCGCACGAGTCCGTGCAGTGGGCGCACTTGCACTTGTCGCACTCGTCGTAATGCACGCCGCGATCCGTCACGTGTTCGCGGTGCAGGTGCCCGTCGTGCAGGTAGTCGACGTGGTCCCGGTGCACGAGGGCGTCGTGGCCGCAACCGGGACCGTGGGTGTGGCGGTGCAGTTCCGCGGGAGCGTGCTCGACAGTCGTCATAGGACAGATGCTCATATGCGCAGACGGCTATGACAAACGCAGGAGCACAGGATCAGCCGTCCGGGTGACGGGCCCCAGGGCTTCTGTAGCGTCAAAAGCTTTACACCACAAGCATTTTTCGATTCGACGGGCGATTCGACACGACGTGAACTTCCCGGCGGGCTGTCTCGTTCAAGCGGTTGCCCACGCACCGCTCACGAAAGGGCACCTGTCGTGACAGCCGTGTTCCAGGAATCCGCCCTGTTCGACCTGTCCCCCGCCGACCGCGAACTGTTCCAGTTGTTCGGCGCCGGTCCCGTCCGGACCCCTCCGTCCGACCACGTCCACCACGCCTTCGAAACGCACGCGGCGCGGCGCCCGCACCTGACAGCCGTGGAACACCTCGGTGAATCCCTGACCTACGGGGAGCTCGACGCCAGAGCCACGCTGCTGGCCGAGCTGCTGGTCCGGCGCGGCGTGCGCCCCGGCGACCACGTGGGACTGTTCCTGACGCGGTCGATCTCCATGGTGGTGGGCATCCTGGCGGTGCTCAAGGCGGGCGCGGCCTACGTGCCGCAGGACGTGCGCATCACACCGGAGGCCCACCTGCGGCACATCGTCCGGACCGCGCACGTCGATGTGGTGCTCACGACGACAGCGGACGCGACCTCGCTGCCCCCTCACCTGGCCACGATCATCACGATCGACACCCTGCCCGACGTCAGCGCGTTCTGCCGCACCATCACGGCGGAGTCGGACATCGCCGCCGTCATCTTCACCTCCGGCACCACCGGGCGTCCCAACGGGGTGCGGGTCTCCCACGCCAACCTGTGCAACGTCCTGCTCACCGCGCCCGGCTCCCTGGGCGTCGCACCGGGGGTCAGGGTGTCCCAGCTGCTCAACATCGCCTTCGACATGGCGATGTGGGAGATCCTCGGCACGCTCGCGAACGGCGGCACGCTCGTGATCCGCGGCGACGACCTCGCGCGGACGGCGAGCACGGTCGAGGTCGTGATCGCCACGCCCAGCGTGCTGGCGACGCTGGATCCCGCCGCGTGTCAACGGGTCCGCACGGTCGCGGTCGCCGGTGAGCGCTGCCCGCAGGCCCTCGCGGACGTGTGGGCCCGCCGCGTGGCCTTCCACAACGCCTGCGGTCCTACCGAGGTCACCATCGTCAACACGGTGCACCGCTACGAACCGGGCACCGGTCAGCTCACCATCGGCAGGCCTGTGCCGAACACGACCGTCTACGTGCTCGACGACGACCTGCTGCCGTGCCCCATCGGCGCGGTCGGGGAGATGTGGGCCGGCGGGGCGTGCGTGACGGCGGGTTACCTGGGCGACCTCGACCTCACGGCGGAGCGGTACCGCCCCGATCCGTTCCTCGGCGGCGATCACCTGATGTTCCGGACCCGCGACCTCGCGAGGTGGACGCGCGAGGGTCGGCTGGAACATCGCGGCCGCACCGATGACCAGGTCAAGGTGCGCGGGTTCCGCGTCGAACTGGACGCGGTCACCGCGGCGCTGGAGCGCGCCGAGGACTGCGACCGCGCCACGACCGTGGTGCACGACGGGAAGCTCGTCGGGTTCATCAGCCCCGGCACCGCGACGCCGGAGCAGGCGCGGCGGGCGGTCTCGCAACGGCTGCCGTACTACTGCGTGCCGACGTTGATCGTCCCGGTCGACACGCTGCCGACGACCGACCGAGGCAAGGTCGACCGGCGCGCACTGCTGTCGCATGTGGACGGACTGCGGCGGGAGCCCGTGGCATGACGCTGCACGAGGTCGTCCTGCCACCGGCCGATCGTTCCCTCCGCGCGGCCCTGCGCCGGCGCCCTTTCACCCACCACAACCGGCTCGCCGCGGCCGTCGTGCTCGCGAACCTGGTCTTCGCCGTGATCGGCGACTGGCGGGGCGACCAGGACGTGCTGACCACGCTCGTGGTCGTCAACGTGGCCCTCGCCGCGCTGGTCCGCCAGCAGCTGGTGATCAACCTGCTGTTCCGGCTGGCCACCAGCGCGCCGAAGCACTGGCCGTTGCGGGTGCGGTGGACGCTGGGCAAGGTCTACCACTTCGGTGGCCTGCACGTCGGAGCCGCCGTCTGCGCCGTGGTCTGGTTCCTCCCGCTCGCCACCACCGCGCACGGCGCGCTGCCGATCACGCTGAGCTGGACGATCTTCGCTCTTCTCGTCGTGATGACGGTGCTCGCGCTTCCCCGGCTCCGCGCCCGCCACCACGACCTCTTCGAGCGGTCGCACCGGTTCGGCGGCTGGGCGGTGCTCGTGCTGTTCGCGGCGCTGGCCGCGGTCTCGAACCCGGTGTTCCTCTGGCCGCTCGCCCTCGTGGTGGTCAGTGTGGCGCTGCCGTGGCTTCGGCTGCGGCGCGTGCCGGTGCGGATCGTCAGCCCGTCTCCGCACGTCGCTCTGGTGTCGTTCGACCACGGTGTCACGCCGTTCGCGGGCTCCTCGACGGCGGTGAGCCGCCACCCGTTGCTCGAATGGCACTCGTTCGCGAACGTGCCCGCTCCGGGACGCCCGGGCTTCCGGCTCACCATCTCCCGCGCCGGTGACTGGACGGCGAAGCTCATCGCCGACCAGCCGAGCCACCTGTGGGTGAAGGGGATCCCGACCGCGGGAGTCGGCAACATCGACAAGCTGTTCCACCGCGTGGTGTGGGTGGCCACCGGCAGCGGCATCGGTCCCTGCCTGCCCCACCTGCTCGCCCGCACCGCTCCGGCGACGCTGGTGTGGTCGACCCGCGACCCGCGCCGCACCTACGGGGACGCGCTGGTCGACGAGATCCTCGACGCGCAGCCCGACGCCGTCGTCTGGGACACCGCCGGCCAGGGCAAGCCGGACCTCGTCGCGCTCGCGCACGACGCCTGCCGGCGCTTCGGCGCGGAGGCAGTCATCTGCATCTCGAACAAACAGACCACCTGGCACGTCGTCGAAGAGCTGGAGGCCAGGGGAATCCCCGCCTACGGCGCGATCTGGGACTCGTGAGGAGACCACTGTGGACTATCGGAACCTCGTGCTCGACGAGCAGGGCGGCGTGCTGACGGTGACCGTGAACCGGCCGCACGCCCGCAACGCATTGTCCCAGCGGACCCTCACCGAGCTGCGCCACCTCCTGTCGACCCTCTCCGGTCCGCGTGCGGTCCTGCTCACGGGCTCCGAGGGACCGGCGTTCATCGCCGGCGCCGACATCCGTGAGATGGCGGCCATGAACGGCGAGGAGGGCGAGGCGTTCGGCGCTCTGGGCCAGGAGGTGACCTGCCTGCTGGAGCGGCTCCCCGTCCCCGTGGTGGCCTGCGTCGACGGCTACGCGCTCGGCGGCGGCTGCGAGATGGCGCTGGCGTGCGACTTCGTCTACGCCACCCGCAAGGCCGTGTTCGGGCAGCCGGAGGTGCTCCTCGGGCTGATCCCCGGTTTCGGGGGCTGCGTCAGGTTGTTCCGGCGGGTGGGTGTGGCGCGGGCTCGCGAGATGATCTACTCCGGCCGGCGGGTGGACGCGGCGGAGGCGCACCGCACCGGGCTGGTGAACCAGGTCTTCGACACCCGCGAGGAGATGTTCGCCGCCGCACGCCTGGTGCTCGCCGACATCGCCGCCAACTCGCCCGCCGCCGTCGCCGCGTGCAAGTCGGTGATCAACGCCGCGGACGGCATGCCCGTCGGCCTGGGACTGCACGTCGAGCTCGAGGCGTTCCGGCACGCCTTCACCACCGACGACATGCGTGAGGGCACAGCGGCGTTCCTCGGCAAGCGCTCCCCGGTGTTCCGCACCTAGGCGGAGTGCGTCATGAAAGACGACCACATCGCCCTGTTGCGCGCGCTGCACGACGGCCACGCCGCCGCCCTGTGGCGCTACGCCCTGCGGCTGACCGGAGACCAGCAACTCGCCGAGGACATCGTCCAGGAGGCACTGCTGCGCGCCTGGCGGCATCCCGAAGTCCTGGAACAGGGTTCGTCGGCGTCCAAGGCGTGGCTCTACGCCGTGGCGCGCAACTACGCCATCGACGAGCGGCGCAGCGCCCGTGCCCGGTGGGAGGTCGACTCGGAGAGCCTGCCCGAGCGTTCGCGGGCCGACCACACCGACTCCACGCTCGACGCCTGGCTCGTCGCCGACGCGCTGTCCACGCTCAAACCGGAGCACCGGCTGGTGATCGTGCGGGCCTACTACCGCGGCGAGTCCATCGCGGAGCTCGCCGACGCGCTGGAGGTACCGCAGGGCACGGTGAAGTCGCGGCTGCACTACGGCCTGCGGGCGCTGAGGCTTGCCCTGCAGGAGAACGGGGTCACGGGGCGGTCATGAACTCGTCCCTGAAGGAACGAGTTTGCCAATCGCCGCGAGCGGCGGTTTTCAGGCTTGCTGCTGCCGTCCTGGCTGGCTGCCAGGATGGGCGCTGCGTCTGGGCGCATGACTTCGCCCCAGCGCACGACACCGCGAGCCGCGATGTTGTGTGCCGCGTTGTGGTCGGCGTGCCCAACGAAGTCACACCTACCACAATGGAACACCGCCTGACTGCGGCGGTTGCGTTTGTCGACGTGCCCGCAGGCGTGGCAGGTCTGCGAGGTGTAGGCCGGATCGACCTGCACCACCACCACACCAGCCCGCTGGGCCTTGTAGGTCAGGAACTGACCGAGCAGCGGTTCAGGCGCGACCCGCAGAACCGGTCACCGTCAGAGGTGGTCGCGATGTTCACGATACCCAGATCGACCC
>NZ_JOEA01000019.1 GCF_000719115.1 Lentzea albidocapillata
GATGGTACTGCACTGGTTACGGTGTGGGAGAGTAGGTCGCCGCCGAACTTAATTTGCCCTGCGGGTTGAGCGCCACAAGCGCTCCCCGCAGGGCTTTTTCATGTCCGCGTGCATGTGGTCCTGTGTTCATTGAGCGGCTGTCCGGGTGATGAGACCCCGGCGAGCGGGTGACGTGGGTCAAGCTCGGGTTGTACCTCCCTACCGTGATCGTCATGAACGAGCAGTGGGTAGGGGAGGCACCTTTGCGGTGGCGAGCGCGCAGGAGGCGGGGCAGGCACGCCCGCGAGCCCGCGCCGTCCTCGCAGTCGATCCTGCCCGCAGTGCTCGGCGTCGTGCTGCTGGTGTGCCTGATCCTCCTCCTGCTGACTTACCTCTAGTCCTAGCGGGACTGCAGCGCGTCGAGCGCCACGGCCTGAGCGATCACGAGCCGGCGGTCGACGCCAGGATCCTGGATCGAGACCAGGTAATGGTCGCGAAGCCAGGTCTTCTTGTCGACGCTGAACACGGGCGTGCCGTTCTCCGTGACGAAGTCAAAGTGATACCGCATGGGGAACGGCGCATCTCCGATCACCGGGATCCACTGCCACAGCCGGCGGAAGCCCGCGAGGAACTTGTTCCGCTCCGCTCCGGTCGCCTGACCCCAGCCCTGCTGCTCCAGGTGCCAGGTGGAGCGCAGCAGCGACTTCGCGAAGTTCTTGCGGAACAACCCGATCGACCTGCCCTGCCCGTCCGTCACGTCGTAGCCGCCGCCCAGGTCGAGTACCTTGCGCGCGTTGAACTCGAACAGCACCTGGCTCTTCGACGAGTCGGTGTAGATCGTGACCCGCTCCTTGATCTTGAGCCTCTTCTGCTCGGCGAAGCCGACCAGCTGGCCCGGTGCACCGTTGTCGTCGACGAACACCTCGTACCGGTTGACCATGAACGTGACCTTCTGGTGCACATGCAGGACGTGCACGTTCTGGAGACTCACTGCTCACCCTTCTCGACTGGTACAGGGATCAGGCTTCCGGACGGGAACCGCCGCTCGTTGCGATCGATCTTGGCGAACGCGGCCTCGACGAGGTCGACACCGAGCTTGTCCGCCAGCCTGGTCAGGTAGTGCATCACGTCCGCGAGCTCGTCGCGGACGTTCCAGGCGAGTTCCGGGTCCTTCATCGCGTCCTGCGCCTCTTCGGGCGTCAGCCACTGGAAGAGGTCGGTGAGCTCGCCGACCTCCGCGGACAAGGCCATCACCAGGTTCTTGGGCGTGTGGTAGCTGTCCCAGTCGCGGGCAGCGGCGAACGCGCGCAAGGCGTCCCTCAGGTCCACGAGATCACGCTGACTCATGCCCCACTAAGTACCACGTGGACGAACGAGCAAGGATGGCGGCTGTTCAGGCATGGATCGTCCGCGTCAACGTTGATTAGCTCTAGTCATGTCAACATTGAGCGGAATCAACGCCTCGTCCATTCTCGTGCTCGGTGCCACCGGCAAGACCGGCCGCCGCGTCACCGACCTCCTCGGCTCCGCCGCACGCCCGGCGTCGCGGTCAGCGTCGACGAGGTTCGACTGGTCCGCGCCGGACACCTGGGAACCCGCAGTCGAGGGCACGACCGCCGGCTACGTCGTGCCACCGGAGAACCCCTTGCTGCTGGCCGACTTCGTGCGCGTCGCAGTGAAGGCCGGCGTCACCCGGCTCGTGCTGCTGTCGATGCGCGGCGCTCCCGGCGACGACCCGTTCGAGTCGGCGATCAAGGAGTCGGGTGTGGAGTGGACGATCCTGCGGCCCACGTGGTTCATGCAGAACTTCGACGAGGACATGTTCGCCGCGCCCGTCCAGCAGGGTGAGCTCGCTGTGCCCGCCGGTCAGGGCGTCCACCCGTTCATCGACGTGGTGGACATCGCCGAGGTCGCGGTCGTCGCACTGACCCAGCCCGGTCACCACGGGCAGACCTACGAACTCAGCGGGCCCGAGGCGTTGTCGTTCGCCGAGATGCTGGCGCGGATCGCCGCGGTCACCGGAAACCCCATGCTGTACGCGGACATCGCGCCGGAGGCGTTCGCGGCTGCGATGCGCGGGCTCGGCTACCCGGACGAGATCGCGGATCTCGTCACGATGCTGCTCGTGCGCATCCGCACGGGAGAAGAGGCGCACCTGTCCGACGGCGTGCAGCGGGTTCTCGGCCGTGAGCCGCGGACGTTCGACGACTACTTGGGCAGCAGCAAGTTCGCCTGAAGGCCACGCGTGCCCTCATTGGTGATGACGGCTTCGCAGAGAGCGCGTCCCGTGCGGACGCGCCACTCCTGGGTCATGTCGCAGTAGCGAAGGCCCATCGCATACGTGAGTTGGCCGATGCACTCGCCTTCGAGGAGCACCTCCAGCGTGTGTTCACCGGTGTGAGACCCCTTAACAATTCTGCAGTCGCGGAGTTCGGCGATGACATGCACGGGAGTGCGGCCGTTGACCACACGATGCAGCACGTACTGGTGGGCGGGCTCGCCCATGACGGCGACCTGGTGTTCAGCCGGCAACGTCGGCGCCGTGCCGAGTGCCTCGTAGTCGAGCAGCAGCAAGCGCGGGGCGCCGAGATACAGGTGCACGCCATAGCGCTGGCCGCTCCCGATGATGCGGGCCGGGCACGAGCCGACCTCGCCGCGTTCGGCCAGGTCGAGCAGAAGAGACTGGTAGTCGGCTGCCTGCTCGCTGCGCAGGTAGCCGGCGGTGACCGCGGTGCCGTCGCCGCGCAGCAGGTCGACCCGTACCGCCGCGTGGTCGTGACGGCCGGCGGACTCCGGTACGAGCACCGCGGTCGCCAGGACGGACCTGTCGTCCCTGGGGTCGGACGCCGAGAGTCCGGCCACCTCCGCGATGGCGTCCTGGTGGTGCGCTTCGCCGACGATCGCGATGCGTCCGGCTGTCGACAGGCGGCGAAGGCGTGAACGGGTGCGCGCCGGGACGATCTGATCAGCCGTGTTGTTCTTGGTGCCGATGAACATCAACGCGAACAGCGCGAGACCGAGGACGAAGCCCAGGGGGCCGAAAGCAACGGTCAGAACCAGCGCGAGCACGGCTACGGCGATCAGAACGGCGGCAGGCGAAGGCTCTGTACGTTGCTGCATCGTCATGGGGCATCCTCACGACTCGGCTTCCCGTCACTCTCAGTGTCGGGGATGCCGGGCGATGTGTTTCACAGATCGCTCGTTTGGCCTAGCATGACGGGCTGAGTACTCCAGCCAGTGACCGATCTCTGTCGCGGATCGGGATCGTCCGCCAACGGTGAGTGAGGATTCTCCTCGGCGAGCTTCTCGACGTCGTCGACCGGCAGCAGCCACGGCCGAGCGCCGCACGTCGCCGGTGACCGGCCACGACACGACCTTCGCCGCGAGCCACACGAGCCACACGAGCCACACGAGCGACCAATGGCGTCGCTACGGACAGCAAGGACTTCTCCCAGCCCGTCCCGGCGAGAAGGCCGCCGAAGGCGAGTGGCGCTGATGGCAGCAACGCGATGCACTGCTTGCCCGGCAGCGACCGCTGGAACAGGTGCGACGACAGCGTCAGGTACCCGAACGGCACGCCGACGTAGTTGATCAGGATCAGCGGCACGGCAACGAGATACCGCACGAACATCATGTGCTGCCCCAGGTCGGATCAGTGGACCAGGGTAAGGCGTGCGCGTCCTCTCGGCCCTGGTTCTCCGCCACCCGGTAGTGCGGTCAGCACTAGCCCGAACACCAGGCCGTTCAGTTCTTCCAGGCCCAGGTTCAGTTCTTTGGCCACGTGCAACGGTGTCGTGCCGTTCTCGCGGAGAACCCTGAACACCTTCGTGAGCAGCTTGGAGGTCTCCCGGCGCGTCATGCCGCCCTGCACGAGGCTGTGGACGTTCGCCCACTTCGTGAACTGGTCCCTGCCCACGTGCCAGTGCCGGTGGTCGGTGCCGGGCAGTTGTCGCTGGGGCATCAGGAACTCGGCGGCGAACTCGTGCGGCTCGTCGTGCCCGAGGAGCACGGCGAGCTGGACAGCCGCGTCGAACCGGGCCTGCTCCGGTGTCGCCGACGGGGTGAGGAACACGAACGGTGTTCCGTTGTGCCAGCAGGAAAAAGCCATCTGCCCGGTGCAGTCGACCGGCAGTGAGAACACCCGCACACCGTGGGACTCGAGCAGCTGCACCATGTTCGGCGCCGGCCCGGTGGCGAGCCGCCACACGTCACGCGTGCCCTGCGGCGAGGTGCGCGGCGCCGGCAGGTCGGGCTGGGGGAGCACGAACAGCCGGTCCAGCCACCCGTTGAACTCGATCGCGAGCTGCGCCGCCGCCGTCGCCTGCGCGTCGTGCGGCGCGTTCTGCGGCCGTGGCGGTTCCGGTGCCGTCAGGAACTCGGCCGGGAAACCGAGCGCACCCGCCAGCGATTCGACGGCGGCGGTCTTGGGCCTGCGCTGCCCACGCTCGTACTCGCCGATGGCCCGTGCCGGCACGCCCGACTTCCGCGCCAGCTCGGCCGCGGTGAGTCCGCGCCGGGTGCGGGCGAGCGTGAGTCGCGAGGGCGTGAGCATGATCCGGTCATTGTCGCTGGTGGCGCGGCGGACTGCCAGGCGGGTCCTGGTGCACCGGCCGGATCAGCGTGGCTCGGCTGTTCGGCGTAGCTCGGCTGTTCGGCGTAGCTTCGGGGACGTGGTGCGGAAGGATCATGACCTGTTGCGGGACTCGCTCGCGCGCAGCGCCTCTTTCGGGGCCTGGCTGCTCGGCCTGCTGTTCTTGGGGCTGTCGGTCGTCGGCCTGATGCGGTGGCCGCACTGGGTGTGGATGGCACCGATCATCTGCGCGGTGCTCGCACTGGCGGCCACCTACCGACTGCGTCTCCTGGGCGGGCCGATCCTGCTCGGCGTGCTGACCCTGGTGCTGCTGGCAGGCGCCGCCGCACTGACCCACGTCGCCGTCGGCGTCGCCCGGCCGATGTCCTAGCGGCGGAGCGCGATCGGGAAGTCCACCTCCTCCGGACCGTCCACATTGGGCGCCTTGAGCTGCGGGAACTCCATCGGCGGCAACGGAATCCGATGTGCCCACCGCTCGATGATCTGGTTCTGCGGCGTCGGCTCCGGCTGCGACACCTCGCGCAACACCACGAGCCGGTCTTCGAGCTGCAGTGGATACGTCACCAGGAACCACAACTTCAGCCCCTCGGTGCGCACGTTCTCGAACAGCGCGAACTGGTCGTGGTCGTTGTCCCGCATCATCGCCGCGAGGGCGGGCCCCTTCGCGTAGTCGCTGCGCAACGGAGCCTCCGGCGACCCCGTGCCCCTGTTGCCCTGCAACGTGCCGAGCAG
This sequence comes from Lentzea albidocapillata, assembly GCF_000719115.1. Classification (GTDB taxonomy): domain Bacteria; phylum Actinomycetota; class Actinomycetes; order Mycobacteriales; family Pseudonocardiaceae; genus Lentzea; species Lentzea albidocapillata. Next base: position 5,303 of record NZ_JOEA01000019.1, read on the forward strand.
CACCGGGCGCGACGGGTGCCGGATCAGCCCGGCGTTCCAGTGGTCGAGGCGCTGCCACCCCTCCGCCGCCAGCAACTGCCGCAGCGTGCCCACCCGGTGGATCCAGTCGAGCAGGCCCGGCGCGTTGGTCGGCCCGAACGGCGGCGAGGCGGCGCGCGCGTCGATGCCGGCGGCGATCGCCCGGTCCAGGATCGCGGTGCGCAGGCCCAGGTCGGCGAGCCTGTCGCCGGCGGTGGGGGTGAGCTTGCGGAAGGCGGCGTTGGTCATGGGCCGACGGTAGCGACGGGGTCTGACATTTCCGGGAAACTGCTGGTCATGCGCTGCACTCGCCGCGTCGGCACAGCGCCGGAACTGGCGATCGGGCGAGCGCTGTACCAGCAGCCTTTCTCCCGGTCAGGCCGCCACCGGAGTGAGCTGGTGCAGCACGTCCTGCTCACCCAGCCGCTCGTGCGCCCACTCGGCCACCGCCGCGTCCTGCGCGAACAGGACGATCTGCCGGTCCGCGGACAGCTGCAGCAGCAGGTCCAGGACGGCGCGCGTGCGGGCGCCGTCTGCCTGCACGGTGACGTCGTCCAGCAGCAGTGGGCAGGATTCGGTGGCGAGGTGCTGGGCGAGGGCTACGCGCAGCAGTAGGTAGATCTGTTCTGCGGTGCCGAGGGACAGGCGTGAGGCCTGGTGCCACGACTCGGAGGCCGCGCACACGCGCACGGTCAGAGTTGACGGGTCCACGGCGGCGTCCACGTAACGGCCGTCGGTCACCGTGGGCAGCCACGTTCGGAGTGTGTTCTCCAGGGCCGGTGCGATGGTGCTGTGCACCTTCTCGCGGGCCGCGGTCAGGTAGCGGGAGGCGAGGCCGATGGCTTCCACCTCGGCGGTGATCTCGGTGAGGACCGCTGTGGCGGCCTGCATGGCTTCTTCCGCGTCCGGGACGCTGGGCAGGGCGCGGGCCAGTTCGGCGACGGTGGCCGCGAGGGAGTCCGCGGCGTCGGCCAGGGCCGGGTCCACCGGGTCGCAGGCGGCGTAACGGGCGGCTGCTTCCAGCAGGGTGGCGTGGTGGGTCTGGGCGGCTGAGTGGGTGGTTTCCAGGTCGTCCAGGGTGCCCGCGGCGATCAGGGCCTGGAGTTCGGCCCACGCGTTGCGTTCGTCCTCGGCCTCGCGCAGCAGGCGGTCCCAGCCGCGTTGCCACTCGGCGATCGCGCGGAGGAGGTCCTCTGGGCGATCGCCGGTGCCGCCGATCGCGGTGACGGCTTCGCGCAGCAGGTTCAGGGCTCGGGTGTGTGCGGCGGTCGCCTCGGCGACGGTGGCCTCGGCGAGGCGGCGGTCTGCCAGGGTTTGGGACAGCTGGGGGCGTTGGGCGGCCATCGACGCCTGGCGTGCGCGCACCTTGCAGTCGGTCTCGTAGTCCACCAGCAGGTCCGGCACGGTCATCGCGGCGTCGGTCTTGCCGCGTGCGGCGAGTTCCACGCGGATGGCTTTCTCGGTGCGGGCGACCTCGGACACCAGGTCGGCGTGTTCGGCCTCCCAGGCGGGGCGATTGGCCAGGCGCCACAACGTTTCACGGTCCGCGGGCACGCCCAGGGCCGCGCACTCGGCCGCCGCCTCGTCGTGCACGCGCGCGGCTTCCACGGCCACCGCGCGCTGTCCCTCGGCCTCGGCCATAGTGCGGTCCGCGCTGAACAACACGCTCCGCGCCTGGGTGGCGGTGGCCGCGCGTTCGGCGGCGAAGGTCACGGCGGTCTCGCGTGCACCGGCGTTGCCGCGGGACATCGCGCCACCGACACCGGCCACCAGCGCGGCGACGAGGACACCGAGGGAGGCGAGTTGCTGGCCGGTCAGGAACAGCAGCAGGCCCACCAGGCTCGTGAGGCAGCTCAGGGCCAGCAAAGCGTTGCGCAGGAACGGGTTCGGCACCGCGATCTCCTGCATGTGCGCCGTTGCCACGTCCGCCTCGACCTGGGTGCGGGCCGCGACGGCGGCTGCCTCGTCCTGGTACTGGCGGGCGTTGTCCACGTCGATCGACGCCGTGGTCAGGCGGCCACCGGCGGCCGGGTCCAGGCGCGTGGCGATGCCGCGCAGTACGGACGGTTCGGCGTTCGTCGGCGGTGACGGCCGGCGTTCGTGGTGCGCGGCGGCGACGGCGGACGCGGTCGCGTAGGCCGAGGCCACGACGCGGAGTTCGTCGTCCAGAGCGGTCTCGCCGACGGGAAAGTCCGGCAGGGCCGCGAGTTCGGCCTCGAGTGCCGCCGCGGACGGGCCCGGCAACACGCGCGGGGTCGGCGCGGCGCGCCACGCGGCCAGCGCGCGGTTGACCACGTGGGTCAGTTCCTCCTGCGCGGCGAGCCCGGACGGTGCCGAGTCGCCGAAGCGCTCCTGCAACTCGGCCAGCCGGTCCACCCTGGCGGAGATCGAGGCGAGCGACTCCGCGTGCTCCTGAACGGCCAGCCGGGCACGAGCGGCGGCGGCCAAACGGGCCTGCGCGCTCAGTTCCAGGTAACGGGTGTGCTCACGGCGAGCTGCGGCCAGATCGGTTTCGGCCTCGCGCAAGCGGTTCCGCGCGGCCCGCAACGCGTCCACGGGCGCGGTCAGCCGTTGCAACGCCTGTTCCACCGTGCCGTCCGTGCCTGCGGTGGCCGCTGCCCGGCGCAGGTGGTTCTGCAAGCCGTCCGCCGCGTCCAGCACGGTCAGCAGCTGTGCCTGGTCCACGCACGCGGTCGCGGCGAACGACATGCGGTCCAGCCCGACCCAGCGCGAGGCGTCCGGCGCCAGGTCGGCGTTGAGATCACGGTCCACCGAGACGACCTCACCCGACTCCAGCGACACCGTGGCCGCCACCCGCCAGGACTCGCCGTGCCACGGACGGTGCCGCGCCGAGGGATCGCCGCACAAAGCCGCGCGGATCGCGGCGTGCCATGACGACTTCGCGGACTCGTTCACGCCCGACACCACGGTGAGACCGGGCGCCAATGACAACGTGCGGTCGTGCAACGGCCCGAACGCGTGCGCGGTAACGGATTCGATCCTCATCGTTCCTCCAACGCGCGCAGGCCGGCCGACAGCACGCGGCCGCGCAGTGCCACGTCCAAAGCAGGATCAGCGAGCACGTCGCGCACGAACTGACCACGCACGGTCCGTTCCGCGGCAACGGTGTCGAAGTCCAGCAACGGGAACGTCTTCTCGGAGTCCAGCCAGCCGAGCGACCGCGACGCCGACACGTCGAACACCTCGCGCGACACCGAGCCGTCCTCGTGCACCGTGCACAGAACGGCCCCGCGCTCACCGGTCTCACCCGGAGTCAGCGGATCCGGGTTGCCGGGGAAGGTGTAGTCGGTGGCGTGCTCAGGGGTGTGCACGTGTCCGAGGAACGCGTGGTCCAGGCCGGTGATCGCGACGTCATCGGGCGCGGAACCGTGGCACAGGGCCAGGTTCACGCCGCTCCGGTTCACCGCGAACCCGTCCAGGACGTCCCGCGCCGGGCCGGGTCCGACGTTCGCGGCACCCCACAGCGTGATGCCGTCGGAGAGCTCCACGGGTGTCATCGACTCCGACGAGAACACGTGCACGTTCGGCGTCCAGTCCACCTGCTGGTAGACCGACTGCGGCCCGTACCAGTCGTCGTTGCCCGGCGCCAGGAACACCGGCACCGGGCAGTCGAACGACGACCGCAGGAACTCCGCCGTCGAAGGGGAGCAGCGATCGTGCTCGTACAGGTCGCCGGCGCAGAGCATCGCGTCCACACCGGATTCCTGGGCGAGGTCGACGATGTGGCCCAGCGTGTCACGCAGCGCTTGACGCCGCTCCGGGCCCGCGCTGGGAAAGCGCGTGTCCAGGTGCAGGTCCGCGAACAGCAGCAGTTTCACCAGTGCCCTCAGGTGAGGTCGATGTTGCCGGAAAGGGTCAGGGTCGGCCTGAGAGATGCCGCGACCGAGGCGGTGTCGGCGTGCCAGCCGGTCAGTTCCGCGACGGTCGGGGTCAGCTCGTAGCCGTGGTGCCGGATCGCGCGGCTCAGCGCGTGCCACAGCTGGGAGGCGTCGTGCGCCAGGTCGGCGTCCACATGGGACGGAAGACTGATCAGCAACGCGTGCACGGGCCGGTCGGTGTTCTCGGCGCCGCAGGCGCGGGCCACCGACCGTTCCACCGCGGTGCGCAGAAGCTCGGCACAGCAACGGATCCGCACTCCGTCGAGCTGGCCGGGGCGCGCCAGCAGGTTCGCCACGCAGGCCAGGCGGTCCTGGACCTCGGAGGGGAGGCTCATCGCTGCAGCCACCCCGCGAGCAGCTCGGTGTCGCGGATCAGCACGTCCAGATCTCCGCTCTCCCCGCCGATCCGGCACGCCAGCAACAGGTCCACCGCCCACGATCCGACGACCTCCTCCAGGTGGGGCAACAGCTTCGCGGGTTCCGCGAGGTCGTCGAGAACGGCCAGCGCGAGCTTCTGTCTGGTCGTCAGCGCGCATTCGAGCAGGCGCTCGACCTCGGCGTGCGGTACGCCGCGGCCGAGTCGTTCGCGGCGGAACCGGGCGTGCGACGCCGCTTCCAGGGCCGCCCGGCAGCACGACGCCACGAGCTCGGCCCGCAACGCGTCGGGCAGGTCCTCGTCGACCCGCATCGCGCGGGCGTCGCCCAGGCAGCGGCCGACCGGGTCGTCGGACATCCGTACCTGCACGACGGAGTCCTCGCCGCGGCAGACATCCCAGACCGTCGCCGGCAGCCGCAGCCGCCGCAACGCCTCCACCAGCCGTTCGTCGTGCGTGAAGACCACGACCTGGCGGGTCAGCCCGACGTCGGCGAGCACCTGCGCGAGACCGTCCACCTTGGACGGGTCCATCGCCTGCACCGGGTCGTCGATCATCACGAACCGGAACGGGCTCTCGTCCACCAGTGCGCGCGGCAGGAACAACGCGAGCCCCAGCGAGTGCAGCTCGCCCTGGCTCATCACCGCGAGCGCCGAGTTCGAGACGCCGTCGACCGACACGTCCAGCTCGACGTTGCGGGTGCCACCGAGCCGCACCGCGCCCAGGTCGACGTTGCTCTGCTGGCGCAACCGCTGCCAGATCCGCTGCGACTCCTTGGCGAACGGCGCGATCCGCTCGGACCGCAGCGTGGCCGCGGTCTTGCGGATCCAGTTCTCCGCCTCCGTCACGCCGGCGAGCACCTCGGCGTCCGCAAGCGCTTGTTGCGCCAGCGAATGCCACTCGAACAACGCGATCGCCATCGGCCGCCACACCAGGTCACGCCGGTCGATCTGCTCGCGCGCCACGGCCTTCAGCTGGTCCACGGCCTGGACGAGCTCCGCATACCGGCCGAACAACTCCTGGCGCAGCCGCACGGGGTCGTCGATCGAGACGCAGGCCTCCCACGCGTGCCAGGCCTGCAGCGCGATCGTCGTGTCGAGCACGCCCTGCGCCTCGGCCAGCACCTCGGGCACCGGCAGGCACAACGCCCGCGTGGCCGCGACGGCCACGTCCAGGCGGTCGGCGGCCTCGTGCAGTTCGGCGGCGGCCCTCGCGAGGTGCTCGGCGCGTTCCCTGGCCTTGCCGAGCCACATCCCGTCGAGCCGGCCGAGATCGCACACCGGGCACGTCTGGCTGCCGCCGGACTCCTGCAGCTGGATCGCGAGCCGCAGGATCTCGCTGCACCGCAACGAGTCCTGCGCGTTGGCCGTGGCCACCACGGTGACCGCGCCGAGCGCCAGGTCGAGCGTCTCGCGGACCCGGTCGATCTCGTCGTCGGGAGGCAGCGTCACGTCCATGATCTGGTGCAGCAGGTTCGTGCCGGTGCCGACGTCCGCGCCGAGCGCGAGGTCCGCGATGGCGTCGAGGTCGGGGGAGTCGCTGCCGAGCAGTGCGGCGGCGTGGCGGGCGCGTTCGTCTTGGGACGCCAGCAGCTCCGCGCGCACGCGTTCCCTCCGGTCGTGAGGGCGGGCGACGATCTCAGCGAGACGTTTGCGGTGCTCGGCCAGCGCTTGTTGCGCTTCGGTGATCGCTTCCAGGCCCAAGAGGCGGTGCATCGCCTCGTAGAGGTCCTCGGGTTGCGCGTCGAGAACGGTCCCCAGTTCGCTGTAGGGCAGGAACGGCCGGTAGGTCTCCAGCGCCTCGTGCCACTTGCTGTCGTCGAACGGGCTGTTGTCCTGCGTCCACTCGCCCTGCGCCAGGTTGTCCTGCGGCGCCCACTGCCTTCGGATCGTCGTCCTGTCCGTCCTGGCGGCTTCGACGAGCTCCAGTTCGACGGCGGTGTCCCTCTGGTGCAGGTTGCGCCAGCCCAGCCGCCACACGTCGTGCCGTGCTCGGGTCCAGCGCGAGTTGTAGCCGGTCAGCGCCAGTTCGGCGGCCTCGGCGAAGCTCGACTTGCCCGAGCCGTTGCGTCCGGTGACGACGGTCAGTCCTGGACCCGGTGCCAGCGGCAGGCGTGCCTGGGGCCCGATGCCCCGGAAGCCGCGCACCCGGATCTCCGACACGAAGATCTCCTGGCCAGGGCCGTTCGTCCGCTCTCGCGGGGCCTCTTGCCGTGAGGGCACACCGGCGAGCGCGCGCTCCAGAGCCGCCTCCCCCCGGCACGCCGCCAGCACCAGTTCTGCCGCACGTGGGGTGAGATCGTCTTTGGCCAGTCGCCCGGCCATCAGTTCGAGTAACCCGGCTTCACCCGCCACGGTCACATTTCCTCCAGCTGCCACCACTCGATAGGGCGGCAACTTAGGCACGAAAGGGGACCTACTGGCGAGTACTCACACGATCGAGTGGTGTTACATAGGGTTACTAAAGTAGGTCGCCGTCGTTAAGGACCCCACACCTGGAGACCCCTGATCACGAAGTAGGCGTCCGGCACGTAGGTGCCGTGCTTCGGATAGGTGGTGAACTCGGCCTCGGTCGAGCAGTTCTCGCGCTGGTAGACGGTCGCGTCCCTGCTCAGGCGGTTGGCGAAGGACTTGCCGGTCACGGTGAGGGTGATGCATTCGCCGGGGTTCGCCGATTCCACGTCGAGGCGCTGGACGGTTCCCGTGTAGTCCGCGCCCGACCAGACGCAGAACTCGCCCTTGTCGCAGGTCTTGTCACTCTGCGCTACGGCGATCCCACTGGAGGCGACCGCGCCCGCAGTGATCACCAGGGCGGCGATGATGCTCTTCGTCGACATGGGCGCACCTCCGTCCGGATGAGTGTGCGTCCGTTCGGCTCAATCGGCCAGACGATCTTGCAGCGCTTTGGCGTCGCGCGGCGCGTAGGCCTTCGCGTCGTTGTCGAAGTAGACGAACACGTCGCCCTGCTTCCGCCAGGCGCGAACCTTCTCCGCCCACTGGTCGAGGCCCTCGTCGGTGTAGCCGCTGACGTAGAGCTCGTCGTGGCCGTGCAACCGGACGTAGACGAAGTCGCTCGTCACCTCCTCGATCAACGGGTACTTGCCGGCAGCGTCCGCGACCACCAGCGCGATGTCGTGGCGCCGGAGCAGATCGACGAACTCCGGTGTGTTGTAGCTGTCGTGGCGCACTTCGAGGGCGTAGCGCATCGGCCGTTCGGCGTCCGTGGTGGTGTGGGCCGGGTCGACGCGATGGTCGTGGCGCTTCGCGACCTCCGCAGCCTCCGTGGTGGTGCGGGGCAGGCCCTCGAAGAAGCTCGTGAGCAGGTCCGCGTCGAACCGCAGCGTGGCCGGCAGCTGCCAGAGGATCGGACCGAGTTTCGGGCCCAGGGCGAGGACTCCGGACGCGAGGTAGTTCGCGAGGAGCTCGTTGCCGTCCTTGAGGCGTTTCATGTGCGTGATGAAACGGCTGCCCTTGACGGAGAACACGAAGTCGTCCGGTGTGTCGGCGGCCCACTTCTGGTAGCTGGACGGGCGTTGCAGCGAGTAGAAGGAGCCGTTGATCTCGACCGAACCGAACTGCTCGCTCAGGTAGGCCAGCTCGCGTTTCTGCGTGACGCCCTTGGGGTAGAACACGCCGCGCCAGGGTGAGTAGACCCACCCCGAAGTGCCGATCCTGACCTCGCCCATGTGGTTATCGTGGCACGGTGGACGACTACCTACAGCGCATCGGTGCCTCTCGCACGTCGTCGTTGGCAGAGCTGCACGAGCGGCACCTGCTGAGCGTCCCGTTCGAGAACCTCTACACGCACATGGACACCCGGATCGTGCTGGAGATCCCGTGGCTCCACGACAAGATCGTGACGCAACGGCGCGGCGGGTTCTGCTACGAGCTCAACGGACTGTTCGCGGAGTTGTTGCGGCACTTGGGACACAGCGTCGACCTGCTCGCGGCGCGCACGGTGGGCGAGGAACAGCGGCTCGGTCCGCCGTTCGACCACCTGGCGTTGCTCGTGGACGGCGCCTGGATCGCCGACGTCGGGTTCGGGGCGTTCACGTTGCACCCGCTCGACTGGAAGTCGCGCGAGGACCAGCACGATCCGTTCGGCGTGTTCCGGCTCGTGGACTCGGGTGACGACGTGGAGGTGCTGATGGACGGCAAGCCCTCCTACCGGCTCGAACGCCGGCCGCGCGACCTCGCCGAGTTCGTGCCGACCTGCTGGTGGCACCAGACCGCGCCGGAGTCGCACTTCCGCGCGGGGCCGATGGCGTCGCTCGCGATGCCCGCGGGGCGGATCACGGTGACGGACAAGAAGATCGTGGTGACGGAGAACGGCCGCAAGACCTCGACGGATGTCGAAGATCCCGCGGCCGCGTTCCTGGAACAGTTAGGACTTCACTTCCGGCAGAGCAACGCGTCCGGGGTCCTGCGCCAGTTGTAGGCGACGCCGGCGATGTGCTCGTTCTGCGCGCACTGGCCCTTGTAGTGCCCGCTGGCCCAGTCGCCGCCCTGGTCCGGCCGGTTGTCGCCGCGGTCGAACCAGATGACGCGGCTGGTGGAGCCGGTCGCGACCGGAGCGCAGACCAGCGTGAAGTTCGCGTAGCCGACAGCCGCGTTGTTGTTCGGGCACTGGAGCTTCGTGTAGCCGGATGCCCAGTCGTTGGTCACGTGCTGCTCGTTGGTGACCCTGGTCGTGCCGCTCCACTGTGGACCGCTGACGCACAGGCCGCGGTTGCCCGTGTGGCTGATGCCGACGAGCTTCTCGTTCTGCGGGCAGGATTCCTTGAGGAGCTGGTTCCACCGGGTCTCCTGCGGGATCTGCCCGGTGCGGCTCGGCGCGGTGACGAGGCGGTTCCACGCGCCGGCCCGCCAGTCGTCACCGTCGTTGACGCCCATGCGGTTGCCGGCCGCGTCCCAGTGCAGCAACGCCCATCCGTTGCCGCCCCGGTTGGTGTGGAAGCCGACCAGCGGCCAGTAGGCGAAGTCGGTGTCGTCGGCGATCAGCTGGTTCACGAACCGCTCGAACCAGTCGCGCGCCTTGGGGTTGTTCTCCCCGCGGCCGCCGACGCCGAACTCGCTGATCCACAGCGGCGCGGTGAAGTGCTTCTGTGCCTCGGTGATGAAGAAGGCCTGGCGCTGCAGGACGTTGATGTGCTCCTGCGGCGAGAGGTCCTGGTAACGGGGATCGGTCGTCTCGCCGATTCCCGTGGCACCGCTGTGGTTCGGCCCGGTGTAGCCGTAGAAGTGGGCCGAGTAGACGAGCTTGGCGGGATTGGCGAGCGTGTGGCTGAGGAAGCGCGCCGGCTCCAGCGTCGGCCGGCCGTGCGCGAAGCCGTCGACGGGGATGCCGGTCCAGTTGATGCCCTCGACGATGACGAGCAGGTCGGGCGCGGTCTGCTGGAGGCGGTCGGCGGCCTGCTGGGAGGCCTTGTGCCAGTCGTGGTCGTTGCCCCAGCCCCAGTTCGGGTCGTCCCAGACGTTGCGGCGCACCTCGTTGTAGAGATCCGCGCCGACCACGCGCTTGTTCGCCTTGTAGCGGCCGGCCATGAACGCCCAGTCGTTGATCCACTGGTCGGTGCTCTGGCTGGTGTTCCAACGCTCGTTGCCGTCGACACCGCAGCACCACCGCGAGGTCGTGGTGTGGTTGTTGAGGATGACGGCGAGGTTGTTGCGGGTCAGTTCGGCCACGACCGCGTCGTAGACCTCGAGCGGCCGCTTTCCGTTGAGCTGCGCGTCCTTCAGGCCGCGGACGGGGTTGGTGTCCTTGAGCATCTGGTTGGAGAACGGCAGCCTGATGCTGTTGACGCCGATCTCCTTGAAACCACTGATGATCGTGGCCATGGTCGCGCGGTCGAGGCCGAGCGGAACCTGGTCGGCCTTTTCGCCGGAGTGGTGGTTGGCGGGGTCGTTGATGTCGCCGGAACCGGTGTAGGTGCCGCTCGCACCGTGCCAGTTCCCGGACTTGAGCTTGAAGCGGTCGCCGTGTGCGTCGACGATCCACCGGCCTCGGGTGCTGAGGGGGCCGGTCCAGGCCGCCTCCTCCGCGTGCGCTTGCACGGGAGCCACGAGACTCGCGGCCAGGAGCAGGGGAGCCAAGACGCGAATCGTTCTCATATCTGAAGAGGCTAGTTGAGAACCCGGACCCTGCAAATGCTCGGTTCCGAGCGTAGCTACTCCGTAGCACTTTTCTGCATTTTGCGCTACGGTGGTGGCATGCAGCAGCTCAAAGCCATCGGCCAGCGTGAGCTCCGCAACGACAACGCGGAGATCATGCGGCGCGTCGAGGCGGGTGAGAGCTTCGTCGTCACCCGCAACAACAAGCCCGTCGCGCAGCTCCTGCCGTACCGGGAGGACGCCGTGACCCGTCCGCCTCTGGGTGACGTTCAGGTGCTGTTCGGCACCCTGCCGCCGGTCGACGCGGACCGGTGGGAGGCCGACCGCCGCGCGGCCGACGAGGTGTTCGGCGTGGACGACCCGCTGGACGACCCGTGGCAGAGCTGAGCTGTCTGCTCGACACCTGTGTGCTGATCAGGCTCGAGCGGGCGAATCTGGGTGAGTACGTGAACGCCCAGCCGTTCCTGAGTGCCGTGACGATCGCGGAGATCGCGTTCGGGCTCGACACCGAGGATCCGGTCGAGCGGTTCGCGCGCACGGAACGGTATTACGCGGCGCTGCAGACGTTCGAGGTGCTGCCGTTCGGTGTCGAGGAGGCCAAGGTCTACGGGCAGATGGCCTCGCTGGTGCGGCGCGCCGGCCGAAGCCCGCGCCCGAGGAGGATGGACCTGCAGATCGCGGCCACGGCGGCGGTCGCGGGCCTGCCGGTGCTGACGATGAACGTCAAGGACTTCAAGGACGTCGGGCGGCTCGTCGAGGTCGTGCCGATCCGTCAGGTCTGAGCACCCGTGGAGGAATCAGCGCAGGCCGGCGACTCTAAGCTGGCTGCCATGATTGCTGCGGGGTTCACCTGTTCGTGCTGCGGTGAGGTGCACGAAGGCCTTCCATTCGGTTACTCGATGGCCGCGCCCGTGTACTGGTCGCCGGACGTCGCCGAGAAGCCCGGCAGCTTCCTCTCGGGGGAGCAGTGCGTGATCGAGAACGAGCACTTCTTCGTGCGTGGCCGCATCGTCCTGCCGGTGCGCGACGCCGACGAGGACTTCGAATGGGGTGTGTGGGTCTCGATCTCGCCGGCGAACTTCGGCCGCATGATCGACGTGTTCGAGGACCCCGCCCGTGTGAACGAGCCGCCCTACTTCGGCTGGCTGTCGACGATCCTGCCCGGCTACGAGCCCACGACGCTCAACCTCAAGATCAACCTGCACACGCAGGAGGTCGGGGTGCGGCCGTTGGTCGAGGTCGAACCCACCGATCACCCGCTCGCCGTGGAACAGCGCGAGGGCATCACGGTCGCGCGGGTGCAGGAGTTCGCGGAGTTCGCTCTGCATCAGTGAGGAACGCACGCGCTGAGGATCGCGGGACACAGGAACATGACCTGATCGAAACATCCCAACGGCTAATGATCCCGCGATTCATCCCGATACGTGACACATGACTGTCACGGACATCGCGTCGTGGGGCACGGCGGACCACGTGCGAGCCGCGCTCGAACGTCACCTCGAAGGCGCGCTGGTAGAAGTCCCCGGAGACGACGACGCACCCCGCTGGGCGTTCAGCGAGGCGTTGCGCAGGTCGTTGATGCTGCGCCAGACGCACCCGTTCGACACCGTCGCCATCGGGCTGCCGGACCTGCTTCGCTACCGGGAACTGGTGGCCGGCTCCGAGGTGACGCTGCGCGCGACGAACATCGACGCCTACTTCATCCGCAAGGACGGGTCGGCCGAGCTCCACCAGCCGGTGATGGCGCCGGAGGCCTAGGAACAGGCTTCCAGCGGTTTCAACGACAGAGGCGCCCTCCACCAGACAGGTGGAAGGCGCCCCTGAAAGTTGCGGCGATCAGGCGGGCACGGAGGCCACACCCGGTGCCAGGAAACGCTTACCGGTCACCTTCTCCGAGATGCCGGTGCGGTCCAGGTACGGCGTGATGCCGCCCAGCCAGAACGGCCACCCGGCGCCCAGGAGCATGCACAGGTCGATGTCCTGCGCCTCCGCGACCACGCCCTCGTCGAGCATGATCCGGATCTCCTCGGCCAGCGCCTCCAGCGCGCGGGTCTTGACCTCGTCACCCGTCAGCGGGGAGGAGCCGAACTCCCACAGCGCCTGGACCTCGGGGTCGACGGTCTGCGCGCCCGTGGAGTCCCACTGCCAGACCGCGCCCTTGCCGGCGGCGACGAACTTCTTCATGTTCTCCGACACCGAGAAACGGTCCGGGAACGCGCCGTGCATCGTCTCCGACACGTGCAGCGCGACGGCGGAACCGACGAGCTGCAGCAGGATCATCGGCGACATCGGCAGGCCGAGCGGCTCGGTGGCCTTGTCGGCGACCTCGAACGACGTGCCCTCGTCGACCGACTTGATGACCTCGCCCATGAAGCGGGTCAGCAGGCGGTTCACGACGAACGCGGGCGCGTCCTTCACGAGCACCGAGGACTTCTTGAGCTGCTTGCCGATCGAGAACGCCGTGGCAAGCGTGGCGTCGTCGGTCTGCTCGGCGCGCACGATCTCCAGCAGCGGCATGATCGCGACCGGGTTGAAGAAGTGGAAGCCCACGACCCGCTCGGGGTGCTTGAGCTTCGACGCCATGTCCGTGATGGACAGCGACGACGTGTTCGTGGCGAGGATCGCCTCGGCGGAGACGTGCTCCTCGACCTCGGCGAACACCTGCTGCTTCACGGCGAGGTCCTCGAACACGGCCTCGATCACGAAGTCGGCGTCGGAGAACGCGGACTTGTCGAGCGAGCCGGAGACCAGCGCCTTCAGCCGGTTCGCCTCGTCCGGCGAGATCCGCTTCTTGCCCGCCAGCTTGTCGATCTCGCTGTGGACGTAGCCGACGCCCTTGTCCACGCGCGCCTGGTCGATGTCGGTCAGCACGACCGGCACGTGCAGGCGGCGGATGAACAGCAGCGCCATCTGCGAGGCCATCAGGCCCGCGCCGACGACACCGACCTTGGTGACCTTGCGCGCCAGCGACTTGTCCGGCGCACCGGCCGGACGCTTCGCGCGCTTCTGCACCAGGTTGAACGAGTACAGGCCCGCGCGCAGCTCGTCGCTCATGACGAGGTCCGCGAGGCCCTCGGTCTCGGCGGCGTAGCCCTTCTCCAGGTCGTTCTCGCGCGCCAGCTCCAGCAGTTCCAGAGCCTTCTGCGCACCCGGCGCCGCGCCCTTGGTCTTGCCGTGCACGATGCCCTTGGCGCGCGCGACGGCGGCGTCCCACGCGTCACCGCGGTCGATCTCCTTGCGGGGCACGGAGATCTCACCGCGCACGACGCCGGACAGCCACAGCAGCGACTGCTCCAGGTAGTCGGCGGAGTCGAACAGCACGTCCGCGATGCCCAGCGCGAGAGCATCCTTCGGCTTGAGCATCTTGTTCTGGTTCAACGCGTTCTCGAAGATCACCGTCACGGCGTCGTTGGCGCCGATCAGGTTCGGCAGCAGCTGCGTGCCGCCCCAGCCCGGGAACAGGCCCAGGAACACCTCGGGCAGCGCGATCGCGGCCGCGTTCGACGCCAGCGTGCGGTAGTGGCACGACAGCGCGAGCTCGAGCCCGCCGCCCATGACCGCGCCGTTGACGAAGGCGAAGGTCGGGATGTCCGAGTCGGTGAACTTCTTGAAGACCTCGTGGCCCAGCTGGCCGATCGTGACGCCCTGCGAGCGGTCCGTGGCCTGCTCGACGGCGGTCAGGTCCGCGCCGACGGCGAAGATGAACGGCTTGCCGGTCACCGCGATCGCGGCCGGGCCGGCGGCGTAGGCCTCGTCGAACGCCGCGCCGAGCGAGACGAGCGACTGCGGGCCGAACGTCGACGGGCGGGTGTGGTCCAGGCCGTTGTCGATCGTGATGAACGCGACCGGCTTGTCCAGGCCCGGCACCGAGATCAGACGAGTCTTGGCGTGGGTGACGACCTCGTCGGGGAAGATCGCCTTTGCTTCCTCAAGGGAGATAGTCACTTGCCACTCCTGTAAAGGTTCATCGAGGCGGGGGCGCTGATGGTCACTTGCCACTCCGCTGTGCCGATTCCCAGTGGGGGTTCTCCCAGATAACCGTGCCACCCATGCCGATGCCGATGCACATGGTGGTGAGGCCGTAGCGCACGTCCGGACGCTCGGCGAACTGACGCGACAGCTGCGTCATGAGGCGCACACCGCTCGAAGCCAGCGGGTGGCCGGTCGCGATCGCGCCGCCCCACTGGTTCACGCGGGCGTCGTCGTCGGCGATGCCGAAGTGGTCGAGGAATGCGAGCACCTGAATGGCGAACGCCTCGTTGACCTCGAACAGGCCGATGTCCTCAATGGACAGACCGGCGCGCTGGAGAGCCTTCTCGGTGGCGGGCACCGGGCCGATGCCCATGACCTCGGGCTCGACACCCAGGAAGGAGTAGCCGACCATCCGCATGCCGATGGGAAGGCCGAGTTCGCGCGCGGTCTCCTCCTCGGCGAGGATGCAGCCGGTCGCGCCGTCGTTCAGACCGGCCGCGTTGCCCGCGGTGATCCGGCCGTGCGGGCGGAACGGGGTCTTGAGCTTGCCCAGGTCCTCGACCGTGGTGCCCGGACGCGGCGGCTCGTCGGCCGTCGCGAGGCCCCAGCCGTTCTCGGCCGAACGGGTCGCGACGGGCACGAGTTCCGGCCCGATCTTGCCGTTCTTGATCGCGTCGGCGTACTTGGCCTGGGAAGCGGCCGCGTAGGCGTCGGTGCGGTCCTTGGTGATGTGCGGGAACCGGTCGTGCAGGTTCTCGGCGGTCTGGCCCATCACGAGCGCGCTGGTGTCGACGATCCGGTCCGACAGGAAGCGCGGGTTCGGGTCGACGCCCTCGCCCATCGGGTGGCGGCCCATGTGCTCGACACCGCCCGCGATGGCGACGTCGTAGGCGCCGAACGCGATGCCGCTGGCGGCCGTGGTCACGGCGGTCATCGCGCCCGCGCACATGCGGTCGATCGAGTATCCGGGGACCGACTTCGGCAGGCCCGCGAGCAGTGCGGCGGTGCGGCCGAGCGTGAGGCCCTGGTCGCCGATCTGCGTGGTCGCGGCGATGGCGACCTCGTCGACCCGCTCCGGCGGCAGCTCGGGGTGCCTGCGCAGCAGCTCACGGATGACCTTCACGATGAGGTCGTCGGCACGGGTCTCGGCGAAAATCCCCTTGGGGCCGGCCTTGCCGAACGGCGTGCGGACGCCGTCGACGAAGACCACGTTCCGAACCCGTGCCGGCGCTGCTGGTGCGGCCACGGCGTCTCCTCCACTTGTGGTGACAACTCTGTCCACTGCCGGCCGGGCTGCGCGACATCCCTACCGGTCGGTAACGCCAACTCTAACCCTAGTTACTGGTGAGTAACCACAGCGGCACCCCTGTTCGTTGTGTCACACACCTTGCGCACGATCAGGAACAGCGGCAACCCGACGGGGGCCAGCAGAATCGTGATCACCAGAACGGGTGCCATGACCAGCGGGTGGACGTCGAGCCGCCGCCCTTCGAGGTACATCCAGCGCCCGACGAACAGGTCCCACGCGAGCATGTGCGCCCACACCAGCGCCGCGCCCGTCGGCGTGCTCATGAACTCGGCCAGCGCGCCGATCTCGGGCCTCGTGACCAGCGGCAGCAGCTCCGGCAGCACGGGGACCATCAGCACGATGTAGATCACGACCGGCGGCAGCACGATCAGGTAGGACTCGGCGATCCGCCGCGTCCACGACCACTTCGGCGCGAAGATCATGAGCGCCCAGAACGGCGCGATCAGCAGGAAAGTCAGGTCGAACAGGGTGGCGATCATGCGTCCACGAGCTCCTTCTTCGGTGCGCGCGCCCACACCACGCCGAGCGCGGTCGCGACGATGATCCCGGCGAGCGCGAGCAACGTCGTGCCGTCGGGCTGGAACAGGGGCTGGCCGCGCAACGCCTGCCAGGTCACGAGCAGGAAGATGCCCAGGAACGACCCGCTGAGGACCCAGGCGAGCTTCGCGCTGGCGCGGTTGCCGAGAAGCGCGATGAGCACGGGCAACACCTGCAGCGCGTGCATGCCCACGAAATGCCCGACCCGCAGGTCGCCGTGCTCGGTGCTCCACCCGGTGATCGCCATGTAGGCGCCGCCGTCGGGCGCGCCGACCGTGTGCGAGCCGAGCGTGCCGCCGTCGAGGGCCTGGCCGGGCTTCGGCTGCGTCATCAGGAACCCGACGCCGAGCCCCAGGAACGAGATGACGAGCCCGAGCCGGATCGACCACGACAGGGCCTCGTTCTCGATCTTCGTGCGCCACAGCAGGATCGCGACGATCGCGTGCGTCACCCACAACACGACGATCGTCGAGCCCATGATCGAGAACAACGCCGTGTCGAGCGGCGTCTCGAAGTTGAAGTGACTGCGCCTGCCACGCACGACCTGGCCGACGATGACGACCATCTCCAGCGCCCCGGCCGCCGCCAGAACGGTGCCGGCCCACCAGCCGACGCGCTGGAACCTCTTCAGGTACGTGAGCAGCCACGCCAGCGTGAACGCGTAGAGCGCCAGTGACACGGCGAACTTGAACGGCTTGAGCCAGATCGGCGAACCGACCAGCATCCGGTCATCGACCAGCAGCCCGAGGAGCGAGACCGGAATCAGAAGCGCCATCGACCAGCCGAACAGGACTAACGGCCGGTGCCACGTGCGAAGCATCTCTCTATACCCCCTGAATGGATAGCGGCACTCTCTACTATCCGGAAGCTACACTATCCATATGCGTGTTGGCGAGCTCTCCAAGAGAAGCGGCGTCGCGGTGCCGACGATCAAGTACTACCTGCGTGAGGGACTGCTGCCCGCCGGCGTGCTGACCAGCCCGAACCAGGCCCACTACGACGACGAGCACCTGCGCCGGCTCCGCCTGGTGCGTGCACTGATCGACGTGGGTGGCCTGTCCATCGCCTCCGTACGCGACGTGCTCGCGGCCATCGACACCCGCGACGAGTCGCTGCACAACAAGCTCGGCGCCGTCCAGGAGGCCATCAGTCAGCCGGGCACGGTCGAGCTCGACCCGCTGGCGATCGCGGACGTCCAGGCGTTCTTCGCGAGGCACGGCGAGACGGAGTGTGCCGACGTCACCCAGTCCAATGTGACCCACATGCTCGCGGCCGCCCTGTCCTCGGGCCGCTCGATCGGTCACGACCAGATCCGCGACCTCCTCGACCCCTACCTGGAGGGGCTGAAGATCATCGCTCAGGCTGACCTCGAGTACGTCGTCCGGCACACGTCGCCCGACGACGTCATCGAGTCGATGGTCGTCGGCACCCTCATCGGTGACACCGTCCTCAAGGCCTTGCGGCGGCTCGCGCATGCTCAGGTGTCGCGCGACATGATCGGCGACGGCCCGGCTCAGAACTGATATATCGGAGCAATATATTAGTTCTTGGGTCCGTGACCTGCTGGTTAGCAATGACTCTTTGGACTTCGTCCGCAAAAGACTCGTTGCAAAGGGTAGGGCTGGCGAAGTTTCGATCGACCTGTGCGAGAGAGCGGGGGTCCAGCCGGACACGTCCTGGCGCAGCGAGTGATTCCGCGGTGGCGAGACACTGGCAACGGCCGGGTAAAGCTGGATCATGACCACTCGCGTGCCCTGGGACTCCGACCGCTACCTGGCGCTCGCCCGCCGGGCGTGCTTCATCTGCGAACTCCTCGTCGGCAACCCGGACTACCCGCACCATGTCGCCTACCGTGACGGCACCGCGATCGTCTTCGCGAGCAAGTTCCCCTCGGTGGCCGGCCACTTCCTGGTGGCGCCGGTCGACCACCGCGAGCACGCCATCGCCGACTTCACGCCCGACGAGTACGCGGCGATCCAACGCGTCGTGCACCGAGCGGGCACCGCCCTGAGCTCGTTGCTGCCCGTTGAACGGCTCTACGTCCTGTCGCTCGGCAGCCAGCAGGTCAACCGGCACGTGCACTGGCACCTCGCGCCGTTGCCGCCGGGTGTGCCTTACGAAGATCAGCAGATCGCCGTCTTCGAGGCTTCGCGCGGCATTTTCGACGTGCCCGACGACGAGGTCGCCGACCTTGCCCAGCGGCTCGGCGAGCGCATGATTAACTGATATATCGGCCGATATATCAGTTAATCGCCTACTGTGACCTGCTTCTTTGCAATGACTCTTTGGACTTCGTCCGCAAAAGAGTCATTGCAAAGGGTGGGATCAGGGGAGGCGGAGACGCCAGCGGGTCTCGCCGTCGTGGACCTCGTCGGTGGCGGTGAGGCCGGCGGACGTGGCTACAGCGGCGGACGCGTGGTGGTCGGGGTGGACGTGCGCGATCACGGTGCGGACCGGCTGGGTGGCCAGCCAGGTGACGAGGCCTTGGGCTGCTTCGCGGGCGATGCCGCGGCGCTGCCACCGCGTGCCGACGATCCACGCGATTTCGGCCGACCCTTCGGCTTGAGCGATCGTCGCTTGGACCGTGCCGGTCAGGCGGTCCTCGTCGCGGAGCCGGATCACCCAGTTCAGCCACCGCACCGCAGGGTCGGGCGAGCCTGCGGCCAATCGCCGGTACCTGGCGAGCAGCGCTTCCGGGGAGAGCGGAGTGCCGCCGGTGAACGCGTGCAGCGCCGGGTCCGCCAGCATCTCGGCCATCTCGGCGGCGTGCTCGGTTTGCAGCGGGAGCAGGTCGAGGCGGGCGGTGCTGATCATCGTGGGTTGCCCCTTGCAATGGGTCGTTTGCGGACAAAGTCCAAAGGGTCATTGCTAAGGGGCAGGTCAGCATAGGGACGGCGGAGCGATATATCAGTTATTGGTGCTGGTGGCGGTGCAGGAAGGCTGCTGCCAGGTCGTCGGTGAAGGTGCGGGGGACGGGGGCGCCGGTGACCAGGACGCGGTAGTAGATCGGGCCTACGAGGTGGTCGAGTGCTGTCTCGACGTCGAGGCCGGCGGGGAGTTCGCCGCGTTCGATCGCGCGCTGCAGGGGGAGGCGGTCGCGGTCGCGTTGGTGGCTCAGGTGATCGTCGCGCAGGCGGGCGGCTAGTTGTGGGTCGTGCTGGGCCTGGCCTGTCAGGGCGCGGAAGACCGCGCCTGGGTCCGAGGTGGTGAGGAACTCGGCCAGGGTTGCCAGGTGCGCGCGGATGTCTGTGCCCAGGTCGCCGGTGTCCTGCGGAGTGAGGTGTTCGGCCATGTCCTCGGTGAACGCCTCCAGCAGCACGTCGACCTTGGACGGCCACCAGCGGTAGATCGTCTGTTTGGCTACGCCGGCGCGTGCGGCTATGCCTTCGATCGTCACGCCGGCGAATCCTCGTTCGGCCAGCAAATCGTCGGCGGCTTCCAGGACCGCCTGCCTGGCTTCCTCGCTGCGGCCGTGCCGGTTTCCGCGATGTGTGGTGCTCTTCATCGCCACCTCCAGGAGGCGTACTTTAGTCAGGGCTAGGCTAGACGCGACGTTGCGTCTACTGTGGCGGGCATGGCGATCACTTTGCATGAGACGCGGGTTCGTTTGGTGCTTGATCGGCTCTTCGGTGCCGCTGGAGCGGATGACGGCTTCGTTGCGCCGTGGGATTTAGTGCGCACGGGTAGTGCGCAGGAACGCGCCGATGCGTTGGCCGGGGTTTACATGCCTATCTCGGCCAGCGGCGGGGAGCTTCTCTATGGGCTGGTGCGGTCCGGCAGGCCGGAGACCGTCGTCGAGTTCGGCACGTCGTTCGGGATCTCGACGCTCTACCTGGCGGCGGCTGTCGCGGACAACGGGTACGGGCACGTTTACGGGACGGAGATGTCCTCGGGGAAGGTCGCCGCGGCGCGGAAGAACCTCGACGAGGCGGGGCTCGGTGCGGTCGTGACGATCCTGCCCGGCGACGCTCGTCGCACGTTGGCGGATCTTGCGGGGCCGATCGGGCTGGTGCTGCTCGACGGGTGGAAGGAGCTGTGCCTGCCGGTGTTGCGGGATCTGGAGCCGCGGCTCGCGAGCGGTGCGCTCGTCGTCGCTGACGACATCGACCAGGACTCGATGGCCGGCTACCTCGAGTATGTGCGCGATCCGGCGAACGGGTACGTCAGCGTCGCGTTTCCCGTCGAGGACGGCATGGAGATCAGTTGCCGGGCCTGAGTAGTTCGGGGCGTGACGACGGCACTCGACGATGCACCCGGTTTGACCAGGCGTGGGGAATGTCGAGGCCGTCGTCAACGCACGGCCTAGCTGATATATCGGATATCAGTTAGAGGGTGCCAATGGACGGCCTCAGTCGGACGGCGTGGGTGCTGTCGCTGCCAGCGCCTTGGTGAGGGCTTCCAGCGTGAGGTCGATCTGCCACGACCTGGCCCCTCCGTCGCGCAGCACGGTGGCCACGGATTCGGGGGAGAGGTCGGCCGGTGGTTGCCAGCAGGTGCGGCGCACGAGGTCGGGCAGCAGCAGGTTCTCCACCGGGAGGGTGTTCGCCTCGGCGATGGTCGCCAGCGCCGCTCGGGTCGCGGCCAGGCGGGCCGCGGCGTCCGGGTCCTTGTCCGCCCAGCGGTTGGGCGGGGGCGGGCCGTCGTGCTGGCCTGCGGGCTCGGGGAGCTCGGACTTCGCCAGAGCGCCTGCCTTGCGCAGGGCGTTCATCCAGACGCCGGACATGCGGCGCTGGGATCGGCCGCGGAAGACCGGCAGGGCGAGCAGTTCGGCCTCGTTGGCCGGGTTGCGGGCGGCCGCCTCCATGAGTGCGGAGTCCGGGAGGACTCGGCCCGGGGCGATGTCGCGTTCGCGGGCCACGGTGTCGCGGGCTTCCCACAGCGAACGCACGAGGGCCAGCTGCCGCTGGTTGCGCACGCGGTGGATACCCGACGTGCGCCGCCAGGGGTCGGTGCGGGGGCGCGGCAATGGCGCCATCCGCACCGCCTCGAACTCTTCGAGCGCCCAGGCGAGTTTGCCCTGGCTCTGCAGCTCGGCTTCGAGAACGTCGCGCAGCTGCACGAGCAGCTCCACGTCGAGAGCGGCGTACGTCAGCCAATCGGCAGGAAGGGGCCGGCGCGACCAGTCGGCCGCGCCATGCCCCTTCTCGAGCCTGTAACCAAGTAGCCGTTCCACCAGCGTGCCCAGTGCGACACGATCGAACCCAGCCAGCCTGCCCGCCAGCTCGGTGTCGAACAGCACGTCGGGTCGTAGCCCGAGTTCGGCGAGGCACGGCAGGTCCTGAGACGCCGCGTGCAACACCCACTCAGTGCCATCTAGCGCCTGCACCAGTGGGTCTAGCCGTCCGCCAAGGGCGATCGGGTCGACCAACCAGGTGCCGGCGCCTTCCCGGCGCAGTTGCACCAGATAGGCACGCTGTGAGTAGCGGTAGCCCGAGGCTCGCTCGGTGTCCACCGCGACCGGGCCCTTCGCCCCGGCGAGCGCGTCAGCGGCTCGCCGGAGCGCAGCTGGATCGGCGACCACGGGCGGGACCCCATCAGCAGGTTCCGTCAGCGGTACCGGTTCTGGTCCGGTTGGTGCGGTTGGCTCGTCGGCGGGTACATCCACGGGGGATGACCCTACGACGATCGCACCACTCACAGGTGTTCTCGGCCGGTTCAGTGCTTCAAACCGGTATCTAACGGATCACGCCGGCACGCATTGCCAGCGCGACCATCTGAGCGCGATCCCCGGTGCCCAGCTTCCGGCCGATCCGCGACAGGTGAGACTTCACCGTCAACGCGGACAAGCTCAGAGCCTCGCCGATTTCCTTGTTGCTCTGGCCATCGGCGACCAGCTGGAGCACCTCGACCTCACGCGCGGAGAGTTCCCGCGGCGTGTTGTCCGTGCCTGGCACCCGAGTACCCGCTGCGAGTACTGGTGCCACGCTCGGATCTGCGTAAACGCCACCATCGAGAACCCTGCGCACCCCGTCGGTGACCACCATCGGAGAGGCGGACTTCAGGAGGTACGCCTGGGCGCCCGCCTGGAAGGCCGACCTGACCGCGTAGGGGTCGTCGGAGGATGCGAGGACCACGATGCGGGGCCAGCCCTGGGCACGGAGTTCCGTGACCAGGTCGATGCCGGTGCCATCCGGCAGACCCAGATCGAGGATCGCGAGGTCGCATGGTCCGGTAGCGAGTGCCCGCGCCCGAGCCTCCGCCACCGAAGCGGCCTCATGAACTGTGCCGGCTCCCATTTGTGTGAGCCGGGCTGATATCGCCTCCCTCAGCAGTGGGTGGTCGTCGACCACCAGCACTGAAAAAAGCTCTTCCCGCGGGTGCGGGACCATGTTCGCCGGCAACGAGCCGGCTGGCGTGGTACGAACGGCCTGACCTAAGCCGACGGCAGCCACGTCACTACCTCCCTGGAGTCGGTCGTGCCCCCCGACCGGCACCGGAGACTTTCGTCCAATCAGCCGCGCCACTGATCGACCGAAAGTGGTGTCGTCTGGGGCAGCGTAGCCGCCCATGCGGGTCTACGGGACGATCAATCGGGTATCTATCCCTATTGAGTTGTGACAGATGGCCCCATGTGTCACACGATTGGATGACAACTAGATAGGGGGTGTAACGCGAGCCCCTCTCAGAACGACATCTTGGAGTTGGTTGTGCCTAGCAGTTCTGGTCTCGAACGAGCGCGGGCGTTGCTGCAGCGTGTCCCCCTCGTCGACGGCCACAACGACCTGCCGTGGGCTTTGCGCGAGTTCGGTGACGGAACGGGCGAGGACGTCTACACGACCGCCGCGAAGATCGATCTCACCGAACGTCATCCCAGCCTGCACACGGACCTCGTGAAAATGCGCGAGGGCGGCCTGGGGATGCAGTTCTGGTCCGTCTGGATTCCCGGCCGGCTGGCGGGCGACGGAGCGGTGACCGCCGTGCTGGAGCAGGTCGAGCTGGTCTACGAGCTGGCCGGACGATACTCCGATCACCTGGGCATCGCGACGACCGCCGCCGAAGCCGAAGAAGTTTTCGCCTCCGGGCGTGTCGCCTCCCTCCTCGGGGCCGAGGGCGGACACTCCATCAACTCTTCACTCGGTGTCCTTCGCGCCTTGCGCCGCCTGGGCGTCCGCTACATGACGCTGACCCACAACGACAACACCCCGTGGGCCGACAGCGCGACTGACCAGCCAGAACACGATGGCCTCACCGAGTTCGGCCGCGACGTCGTGCGCGAGATGAACCGGATCGGCATGCTCGTCGACCTGAGCCACGTCGCGCCCAGCACGATGCATGCCGCGCTCGACACGAGCGTCAAGCCCGTCATCTTCAGTCACTCGTCGTGCCGTCAGGTCGCGGACCACCCGCGCAACATCCCGGACGACGTGCTGGTCAAGTTGAAGGCAAATGGCGGTGTGGCCATGATCACATTCGTGCCGGACTTCGTCTCACCTCGTGTCGCTGAATGGGACGCAGCCCTTCGTGAGGCCATGACGGCCGCCGGCGCGAACCACGCCGACATGGGGGAGCGCAAGGCGTTCGCCGAGAAGTGGGGCGTCGAGCACCCGAAGCCGGTCGCCACGCTCGACGACGTCGTCCTGCACCTCGACCACGCCCGTGAGGTCGTCGGCGTCGACCACCTGGGTATCGGCGGCGACTACGACGGTGTCCAGGCACTGCCGCGGGGCCTCGAGGACGTGTCGACCTACCCGAGTCTCTTCGGCGCGCTGCTCGACAAGGGTTGGTCCGAGGACGACTGCGCGAAGCTCGCCGGCGCGAACGTCCTGCGTGTCCTGCGCGAGGCCGACCAGCCCTAATAAGGGTCTAGCGCTGCCCGAAGAGGGTGACGCCGACCGGCGGCAGCCCCACGGCCGTCGCCATCAGCTCGTAGAACGCGGTGCCGTGCTCGGCGAGTTCTCCGTCGAGCGCGGTCCACGACGCGCGCAGCTCCAGATCATCGGTGCGCGCGGGACCCGCTATGTCGCCGAACCGGGCCGACGACGTCTGCGTCACGGTCCCGCCCAGCGCGGTGAACCCGGCGCCGGACTGCTCCAGCGCCTCGGTCAGCCACGACCACCCGACCTCGGGCAGCAGGGGATCGGACGCCAGCTCGTGGTCCAGCTCGACACGCACGTACGCCACGACGCGAAGGACACCGCCCCACGCCTCGTCGCCGTCCGGATCGTGCAGCAGCACGAGCCTTCCGGTCGACAGTTCGTCCGACGGGCCGGTGACCTCAGCCGTCAGCGCGTACGCCCACGGAGCGAGCCGCTGCGGCGGGCGAACTTCGGTGAGTTCGATCTCGGGCCTGTGGCGAACCGACTTGAGCGTCCCCACCGCCCGGCGGAAGATTTCCGGCTCGGTCACACAACTGACTGTATGCCTCGCAATCCGGCCGGGTGATGGCGGCACGCCGAGACGTGGGACCATGAAACAGATATGAGCACTCAAGTTCCCCTCCTTGTGGCCGCAAGTGGCGGCACCCCGTCGCACACCCCTGTCTGGTTCATGAGGCAGGCGGGACGGTCGCTGCCCGAGTACCGGGCGCTCCGCCAGGGCACCGTGATGCTCGACGCGTGCATGGACCCGGAGATGGTCTGCGAGATCACCATGCAGCCCGTCCGGCGGCACGGTGTCGACGGCGCGATCCTCTTCTCCGACATCGTCGTGCCGCTCAAGGCCGCCGGTGTCGACCTCGACATCGTCGCGGGCACCGGTCCCGTCGTCGCGAACCCGGTCAGGACGCTCGAGGACGTGAAGGCTCTTCCCGAGCTGCACGCCGAGCAGGTCCAGCCGGTCGCGGACGCGATCGGGTTGCTGCTCAAGGAACTCCCGCAGGAAGTCGCCCTGATCGGGTTCGCGGGAGCGCCGTTCACGCTGGCCTCGTACCTCGTCGAGGGCGGGCCGAGCAAGAACCACGAGCGCACCAAGGCACTCATGCACGGCAACCCGGAGCTGTGGCACGCACTGCTCGCCAAGATCGCCGACGTCACGACGGCGTTCCTGCACGCGCAGCTCGACGCGGGTGTCCAGGCGGTCCAGCTGTTCGACTCGTGGGCGGGCGCGCTGTCCGAGCGCGACTACCGCGAGTTCGTCCTGCCGCACTCGAAGCGCGTCCTGGAGACGATCGGCACCGTCCCGCGGATCCACTTCGGCGTCGGCACCGGCGAGCTGCTGCCCGCGATGCGCGAGGCCGGCGCGGACGTCGTCGGCGTCGACTGGCGCATTCCCCTGGACGTCGCCGTGCGGCGCCTTGAGCAGGCGAACCCCGAGCTGCCGAAGCCGGTCGTGCAGGGCAACCTCGACCCGGCGCTGTTCTTCGCGGGCTTCGAGGCCGTCGAACGCGAGGTGCGCCGCATCCACGCCGAGGGCAAGGCCGCCGCGGGCCACATCTTCAACCTCGGCCACGGCGTGCTGCCCGACACCGATCCGGAGATCATCACCCGGACCGTCGAACTGATCCACAGCTTGTAATGCACGGAAGAGCGCCACACGTCGCAGTCGTCGGGGGAGGCATCTCCGGTCTCGCCGCCGCACACCGGTTGAGGATGCTGCTCGGCCCTGCCGCGAGGATCACGGTGATCGAGCAGTCCGACCGGCTCGGCGGCAAGCTGCGCACGACCGAACTCGCGGGCGTGCGGTTCGACGTGGGCGCGGAGGCGTTCCTGCACCGCAAGCCCGAGGCGCAGGAGCTGATCAACGAGGTCGGGCTCGCCGACCACGTCGTGCACCCGACGGCCGCGAAGGCGAGCGTGCACGCGGCCGGGCGCACGCACCAACTGCCCGCGCACACGTTCATGGGCGTTCCGGCGAGCGTCGAGACGGTGCGGCACATGCTGTCGTCCGAGGGCGCGCTGCGGGTCGAGATGGAACCGACGCTGCCACCGATCGAGCTCAGAGGCGGCGACGTGGCCGTCGGCACGCTGATGAAGGACAGGTTCGGTTCGGAGGTCGCGGACCGCCTGGTCGGCCCGTTGCTGGGCGGCGTCTACGCGGGCCGCGCCGAGGAGCTCGGCCTGCGCGCCACGATGCCGCAGATCGCCACGCTGCTGGACAAGGGCGTCGGCTCACTGCTCGCGGCCGCCGCGATGATGATGCCCGCGCCACCGCAGCCCCGTGCCGCCCGCCCGCCGGTGTTCGCCAGCCTCTGCAACGGCGTGTCGTCGCTCGTCGACCGGCTCGCCGAGGTCGCGAAGCCCGAGGTCAGGCTCGGGTTACCGGTCCGCGTGCTGTCGTGGCTCGGCGCCGGCTGGCGCCTCGAGATCGGCTCGGCCGCGACCCCGGAGTACCTGGAGTGCGACGGCGTCGTGCTCGCGGTCCCGGCTCCGTCCGCGCGCAAGCTGCTGCACGAGATCGCCCCGCAGGTGTCCGCCGCGTACGGCAAGGTCGAGGTCGCCTCGATGGCCGTGGTCGCGCTGGCGCTGCCGCCGGGCACCGAACTGCCGCAGCGCTCCGGCACCCTGATCGCGGAGGGGGAGCGGTACTCCGACCGCATCACCCCGTTCACCGCCAAGGCCTTCACGTTCTCCAGCCGCAAGTGGTCGCACTACGGCGAACCGGTCATCCTGCGCGGTTCGGTCGGACGGCACGGCGAGACGGCGCTCCTGCAGCGCAGCGACGCCGACCTCGTCAAGGCCGTGCGCAACGACCTGCACGAGCTGACGGGGATCAAGGCCGCGCCGATCGACTACGTGGTGCAGCGCTGGGGTGGCGGGCTGCCGCAGTACGGCGTCGGTCACGTCGACCTGGTGGACACCATCGAACGCGGCATCGCCGACGTGCCGGGCCTCGCCGTCGCGGGCGCCACCCTGCACGGAGTGGGTGTGCCCGCCTGCATCGCCACCGCCGACGCGGCCGCCGCCCGTGTCGCAGCACACCTGCTGGGCCGCGTTCGCCGCTGAGGGGCCCGTGCCAAGATGGACGTATGGCGCGCCTCAACTACAACGAGCTCAACGACACCATCCGCTACACGATGTGGTCGGTGTTCCGGGTCGAACCCGGCAAGCTGCCGGACGACCGTTCGGCCGCTGCCAGCGAGACCCAGAACTACCTGGACGCGTTGGAGGGCAAGGGCGTCGTCGTGCGCGGCGTCTACGACGTGGCCGGTCTGCGCGCCGACGCGGACTTCATGATCTGGTGGCACGCCGAGGAGATCGAGCAGGTGCAGGCCGCCTACACGGGCTTCCGCCGCACCCCGCTGGGCAAGGTCTCCACGCCGGTCTGGTCGCAGGTCGCCCTGCACCGCCCCGCGGAGTTCAACCGCAGCCACATCCCCGCGTTCCTCGCGGGTGAAGAGGCGCGCAAGTACATCTGCGTCTACCCGTTCGTGCGGTCCTACGAGTGGTACCTGCTGCCGGAGGAGGACCGCCGCAAGATGCTGGCGGACCACGGCAAGGAAGCCCGTGACTACCCGGACGTGCGCGCGAACACCGTCGCGTCGTTCGCTCTCGGCGACTACGAGTGGCTGCTCGCGTTCGAGGCCGACGAACTGCACCGCATCGTCGACCTCATGCGGCACCTGCGCGGCACCGAGGCGCGGCTGCACGTGCGAGAGGAAATCCCCTTCTACACGGGCACCCGCGTCCCGGCCGCCGAGCTCGTGCTCAACCTGCCCTGATCTACATGACCGCTACGCGGTCACTCGATAAGCGCGGATCACCGTCAGCTCAACGGTTCCACCCTTGGCGTCCGTCGCGGTGGCCTTCAACGAAGTCCACTGCGCGTTCGCCGGGTTGTAGACCAACGCGTTGTTGCCGACCACGCCCGCACGGCGCCACGATTTGCCGTCGTCGTGCGAGTACTGGACTCCGGTGATGCGCACCTTGCCCGCGTCACCCTGTGTCTGGGTGAGCAGTCCGATGCGCTGCAACGTGCCCGCGGGCACCGCGCCGTTGGCGTCGAGCTTCGGTTCGAACCTCACCACCGACAACGGCGGCGCGTCGATCTTGCCCTCGGTGCCCTGGGACTTGAAGGTCCACACCGCGGACACCTTGGTGCTGAACTCGAACTGCGAGCTCCGGTCGACGCTCATCTCGGCGCGGAAGTCGGCCTGCGGCAGCGGCACGTTGAACACTCCGCCCGGCGTGGTGGTCTCGCCGAGCAGGACACCGTCGCGGTACAACGCGGTCCTGGCGCTGTCCACAGTGGACGTGCCGTCGCCGTGGGTGCCGTCGCTCGTCAGCGGCACGCCGACGTAGAACTGCGTGCCGTACCGCTCGACGAACCCGTACTGCGACTCGGGCAGACCCGGCGAGAACACCGGCCGGACTTCGCGCTCCTGGTAGGTCTTGCCCGCCTTGTACGTGCGGAGCGCCGAGGTGATGCGTTCCTGCGCGCCGTTGGCGTGCCGCGTCATGATCGCGGACTGCCAGCGCATGTCCTCGGTCGTCACGTAGTCGACCGCGGTCGCGCCCGGCGCCACCGGGTACAGCGCGGTGCCGCCGCCCAAACCCTGTGGGGACAACGGCAACTCGCCCTTCGAC
Source organism: Lentzea albidocapillata (assembly GCF_000719115.1). GTDB lineage: Bacteria > Actinomycetota > Actinomycetes > Mycobacteriales > Pseudonocardiaceae > Lentzea > Lentzea albidocapillata. The sequence continues at coordinate 33,983 of NZ_JOEA01000019.1, forward strand.
GCCTGGCTGTTCGGCTTCTGGCCGCCGATGGTGGACTCGACCTTGGCCAGGTCCTTCCTGGCGGGCGCCTTGACGAGGCCGACGGGGAGGCCACCGGGAACCGGGTAGGCGAGCCGGTAGAACGTGTGCGGGTCGGCCGTGGTGTTGGCCTGCAGCATCGCGAGCGACGACAGGTCGCCGGGCGGCAGCGGTCCGCCGGCCTGAGCGATCCCGACACCCTCGAACCCGCCGAACACGAGCATGGTGCCCTGCAGGCGGCTCTGGCCGTCGACCGCGCGGCGGAACGCGATGATCCCGAGCGTGAAGTCACCGGTCTCCTCCGGCGCCTTCACCGACACGGGCTGGGCCAGGCGGGCGTCCTGCTTGACCGTCACGTCGCCGGTCAGCTTCACGGTGGGCTGGTAGAGCAGGTCCATGCCCCGCTCGCTGTTGTACAGCGTCGTGTCGAGGAAGTACGTGCCCTTGGGCAGGCGGATCTTCACGTCGCCCGTACCGGCGACCGGCTTGAACGTGTTGTTGTCCAGGCCGACCAGGAACGTGAACGAGGTCCCCGGATCCTGCCCGTCGCGACCGATCATGTCGATCGTGAGGGTGTAGCTCTCCACCTCGCGGTCGATGCCGACGAGCGTGCGGACGGTGTGCGAACCGGACGTGGCGACGACCTCGCCCGCGTACGCGGCGTCCTGGGTGCCGGCGCGCGAGTCACCGGTGACGTTGACCGACGCGGTGCCCTTGGCCGGCACGGTGACCTTCGTGGCGCCCAGCGTGAACATGCCCGCCGGGGCACTGCCCTTGAACGCGAGGTCGAGCGTGATCGCCGCGTCCGTCGGGTTGGTGTAGGTGATCGCCTTGGTCACCGGCTTGTCGTCACCGTGCGGCCACTCGTGCAGGCCGAGGTTGACGGCGACGTCGCCGGTCAGCACCTGCTCGATCGCCTTGGCCACGTCGATGCGCCCGGCGCCCTGGTCGAACGCGCTGACGCCCTCGGCAGGCTTGGCCGTGGTCGCGAGCGCCGACTTGAGCTGCGCCGGCGTCCACTCCGGGTGCTGCTGTTTGAGCAACGCCGCCGCACCCGCCACGTGCGGGGTCGCCATGGACGTGCCGCTGGCTGCGAAGTGGTCCGCAGAACCGGCCTTGGCGGCGACGATGTCGACGCCCGGTGCGGTCACCTCGGGCTTGAGCCCGCTGTCTCCGACGCGAGGGCCCTTGCTGGAGAACGGGGCGATCTTGTCGTCGCGGTCGACGGCGCCGACCGACAGCGCGGCCTCCGCCGTGCTGGGCGAGCTCACCGAGCCGGGCGAACCCGAGTTGCCCGCCGCGACGACGAACAGCGTGCCGTACTGGGCCGTCAGGTCGTTGACGGCCTGCTCCAGCGGGTCGACCTCGGGGGTGTCGCCACCGCCGAGGCTCATGTTGACGACCTGGGCACCCTGCTCCGCCGCCCAGCGCATGCCGTCGAGGATCCAGGACTCCTGGCAGCCGAACTCGACGCAGACCTTCGCGTCGATGAGCTGCGCGCCCGGTGCGACGCCGCCGTACTTCGCGTCGTGGCTCGCGACCGTCGACCCGACGTGCGTGCCGTGGCCGACGTTGTCGGTGGTGTCGGGGTCGGACGTGAAGTTCTTCTCCGCGATCTGCTGACCGGCGAGGTCCGGGTGCTTCTCGTCGACACCGGTGTCGACGATCGCGACCTTGATCCCCTTGCCGGTGATGCCCTTCTGGTGGGCGGCCGGCGCGCCGATCTGGGCGACGCTGCGGTCGAGGCTCGGCTTGCGGATGCCGTCGAGCCAGACCTTGTCACCGGTCGCGGCCTCGGCCTTGAGCGCCGTCCAGTCGTTCGAGGACCGGGCACCGAGTCTCGCCCGGCCGTCCACGATCAACGGCATGCGGTCGCGGTAGCCGAACTCCAGCAACGTGGTGACGTCGAACAGTCTGCTGTCGAGCCGGCCCGCCGCCAGGGGCTCGAACGCGTCCTTCGGCACGACCATCGTGTGACCGTCCGCGGTGCGGGCGGTCTTGAAGGCCATGTTCCCGCGGCCCTCTCCGGGCTGGATCGCGACGACCTGCCTGTCGTGTCCCAGCAGGACCTTGTCGCCCGTGACGAGGGTGACCTCGTCGGCGGTCCTCTGCGGGGCGTTGCCCGCTGGTGGAGCGGCCGCGGCTGTGGCGGCCGGTGCCACGGTCAGGGCGAGCGCCGTGACGGCGCCCAGCACTTTGGATTTTCCGCGCATTCGAATCCCCTCATGGTTCGAATTCTGCGCGCTGTGGTCCGCGCAGGCCGGAAGGCCTTTCGCGGCAAAACGAAAGCAATGCGAAAAGGTCCCCCAACCCTTTCGAACGTATCGATGGTGCTGGGGGTCACACAGGGCCGAACGGGGGATTCTGGCCCCCGTTTTGCTCGCCCGTCAGTTCGACTGCCAGAACTTCCAGCGTGCCTTGCGCTTTTCTGACAGTTCGCCGGAGGCGCGGCACCATTCCGCGAACGCTGCTGCATCCTCGCGCGCGCGAGAGCCCGCACGACGTGGATGTTCGGCGGCGTAGGCGTCGAAGAGCGACCGGAACCGGTCGCCGAGCTCGTCGGCGACCGCGGGTCCCAGCATCCGCACGATGCCGCGCCGTTTCGACAACAAGGCGCGGCGTTCGACGCCGAGGCGTTGTTCGTCGAATCCCGCCGGTGCCGGTCCGTTCGCGAGCAATGCATTTAGCAGCTCGGCCTGCTGGGCGGCAAGCCTTTCGCGTGCGGACGAAAGGCTGTTCTCGTTCACGATTTCAGTCACGATGTTTGTCCACGACCGCGCGGATCGCGGCCAGTTCGCCCGCGATTTCGGTGTCGGACGGGTAGTTGTCGTCCCGTTCCAGCAGAACGCCCGGCGGGGCGACGCGCGAGCACAGTTCGTCCAGCACTTCCAGGACTTCCGGCAGAACCGCGTGCGCGTGCGTGTCGTGGTAGATGTCGCCGTGCTGCTCGCCGCCGGCCACGTGCACGTACGCCAGGCGCTCCAGCGGGATCTCGTCGAGGAACCGCTCCGGGTCCGTGCCGATGTTGCGGGCGTTCGCGTAGAGGTTCGCGACGTCCACGAGCAGCCAGCAGTCCGTGCGCTCGACGAGCTCGGCCAGGAACTGGCCTTCGGACAGCTCGCCGTCCGGCCACTCCAGCAGCGCCGCGACGTTCTCCAGCGCGAGCGGCACGGGCAGGTTCCGCTGCGCCAGCTTCACGTTCGCGACGAGCACGTCGAGCGCGTCCCTGGTGCGCGGCACCGGCATCAGGTGGCCGGAGTCGAGCCCGCCCGCCCGCACGAAGCACACGTGGTCGCTGACCATCGGCGCGCCGACCGCCTCGGCGACGGCGCCCAGGTGCTCGACCCGGTGGAGATCGACCTGGTCGGCGCTGCCCAGCGACAGCGACACCGCGTGGGGGAGCACCGGGACGCCACGCTCCAGCAGCAGCGTCACCGACTCCGGCAGGTGTCCGATGTGGAGGTTCTCCGCTACGACCTCGACGAAGTCCACGCCGGGCAACCGTTCCACGGTCAGGTCGATCTCCGAACGCCAGCCGATGCCGACGCCCAGGTCCTTGATGCCCGCCATCAGTCGCCTCCACCTCCGCCGCCGCCACAACTGCTGCCGCCACCACTGCAGCTACTGCTGCTGCCCGACGAACAACTGCTGCCACCACAACCGCTGCTGCCACACCCGCTGCCGCAGCCGGCCGCGCTCGTGGCGCCTCTGTTTCCGGCCTTCCTCTTCCTCTTGCGTGGCAGCATCTTGACCACGCTCTGCGGCAGCCCGAAGAGCTCGCCGGCGCTCTGATTGCCGATCCTGCCGCGGAAACCCTCCAATGCCACCGCGAGAACCCTGTCGCTCGCGGTCACGTCCTTCAACGCGGCCCGGCCCGCCCTGGTGAGCGGTTTCGCGCCATACGTCCAATATGCGACCCCCAGGAACCCTGCCGCGCCGAAGAGGGTCCACGGCTCCAGGAAGGCGGCCAGGCTCAGGACGGCGCCGATCGCGAGGAAGACCCACCACGCCGCGAGCCGGGGACGGGGATCGCGGGTCAGCCCGCGTGCCCGCAGCTGCTGGTGCAGCGTCCGCATCTCCGCGCTTTTCGCGGCGTTCCGCACGACCGCGTCGAACCGGACCGCCTTGCGCAGGTTGACGAGAATGAACGTCTCGACCGCGGTCGAGGCGCCCAGCTCGGTCTGGTGCACGGCGGACACGAGCCCGTCGCGCGACACCCGCACCAGATCGGCGTCGAGCAGCCTGGCCAGCGCGGTCTCCGCCGCCCGGCCGGGTCCTGCCACCAGGTAGCCGATCTGCTCCGGGGGCAACCGCGTTCCGCGTGCTGTCGTCGATGTCGCCATCAGTCGCCTTCTCCTCCGCCGCCGCAGCTGCCACCGCTGCAACTCGAACCGCTCGAACTACTGCAACCTCAACTGCTGGAACTGCTGCAGCTACTACTGCTGCTACTGCTACAACTCGAGCTGCTGCTGCTGCTGGAACAACTGCTACTGGAACTGCTGCAACTGCTCGAACTGTTGCTCGAACAACTCGACGTTCCGCCGCAACTGTGGTGGTTCCAGTCGTACGAGCTGCAACTGGCGGCGACGTACGAAGTGGACGACGTCGAGCGCTGCTTGCCCCGGCGCAGGCCGAACAACGCCACGGCGCCCGCACTGCTGTCCGGATTCCTCAGCGCGTACGTCAACACGGTCTTGCCGTTCCTCGTGAGCCTGCCCGGCTTGCGCAGCAGGATCACGACCAGCACCAGCAGTGCCGTCAGCAGGAACAGCCACGGGTCGACGATGACGGCGACGAACATCGAGACGAAGGCCAGCAGGAACACCACCAGCCGCAACGCCGCCCTGCCGCCGCCTGGCCTGCCGAACTCGCGGTGCACCATTCCGCGGGCGACGAGGCTCGCCTGGAACGCGGCCATCTCGTGACTGGCCATCGCGACCTGCACGACCTGGTTGATCGGGCGGGCGGTGCCCTGCAGTCCCGCGAGGACGTACGCCTCCAGCGGGGTTGTGGCGCCGTAACCGTTCTGGTGGACGGCGGTCACGAGTCCCTCGCGGGAGACGCGCACGAGACCGCCGTCCAGCAGCCGGGCGAGAACGGCCTCCGCCGCCCTGCCCGGTCCCCCTGCCAGGAACCCGATCTCCTCCGCGGACCACGTGGTCCGGTGCGGTGCCGAAGACTCGGACATCAGCACTCCCCTCACTGGTGTCAGTGCATCTTCGACGTGAGATCTACCCCTGGGTTCCTGTTGTTACCTGAATAGGACCGAACGACCGATCAGCCGCCGCCACCACCACCGCAGCCGCCGCCCCCGCCCCCGCAGCTGCTTCCGCTTGAACACGAAGAAGAACCGGCTGAACACGTGCTGTGGCTGCTGCCGCCGCTGTAGCCGCCGGAACCGGAGGAGGCGAGCAACGAGGTGCGCACCGCCAGATCCGGGTAGACGACGAGACCGCCGAAGAGGACCGCGCCGGCCGCGCCCGCGTACACGACCTCGTCCACGCTTCCCGCGGCACTGGTGCTCGTGCGGCGAGCGTCGTCGAGGACGCGGTCGCCCTTGCGGGTGCGGATGTGCCTGTCGCGCCGGGTCAGGCGCAGCGTCAGGATCAGCAGGCCGGTGAGGACGAGCTGCACCATGAGCCAGCCGATGTTCGCGCCGATCGCGAGGCCGTTCACCCAGCGTGCGAACCCGATCACGATCAGCACCCACAACGCGATGGATCCCTTGCGCAGCGCGCTTTTCGCGACGGCCGGGTTGACGACGAGGCCCATGGCCTCGAGGCGCTGCCCGATGGCCGTGACCGCGCCGTCCTCGGCGACGGCGGGGATCATGAGGTTGACCGTGCGGTTGGTGTAGCGCTGGCAGTCGGTGACGACGGCGCGGTCCACCGGGTTGAGCGACCGCGTGGTGGACGTGACCTGAACGGTGCCGCGCCGTGAAGTCCTGAGCTCACCCGCGGTGAGCAGTCGCGCGACGGCCGTCTCGACCACGCGCCTTGGACCGCCCGCAAGATATGCGAGCTCGTCCATGTCGAGGGAGCGCACGGGCTGGGTGCTGTGACCCGCCCGCACGCGTACCCGGACGACGATCGCGACCAGCACGGCCAGTGCCAGCCCGATCCAGTACAGCTGAAGGAACTCCGGTCCTGACAATCCCCAAGGCCTTGGCATTCGACCCACCCCCTGACTGCCCCGAAAGTGCTTCGGTGAGTCAATGGTGTGGTCCGCGCCACAGCCTCACAAGGCTTGTTGACGAAGCCTTAGGGTTGCCCGCCTTCTGCCCCCGTTTTCTGCTTATGGCTAGCTGGACGAGCCGCCATCGACTCCGCCGGAGCCTTCGCCGTCAGTGCCACGCAGGGCGATGCGGAAGATCATGGTGCCTCCCAGGTCCGTCCGGTTCCTTGGTGACCGGACTGGGCTCAGTCTCCTATTCGGACGGAACGAGTTTCAAGGAGACGGAGTTGATGCAGTACCGCTGGTCCGTCGGCGTGGGGTACCCCTCGCCCTCGAAAACATGCCCGAGGTGGCTGTGACACGTGGCGCAGAGCACCTCCACGCGTTTCATGCCGAGGGCGCGGTCTTCACGCAGGATGACCGCTTCGCCGGCCAGCGGTGAGAAGAACGACGGCCAACCGCAGTGCGAGTCGAACTTGGTGTCACTGCGGAAGAGTTCGGCCCCGCAGGCACGGCACTCGTAGAGGCCCTCGGTCTTGGTCTCGGTGTACTCGCCGGTCCATGGACGTTCGGTGCCCGCCTGCCGCAGCACCGCGAACTCGGCGGGGTTGAGCTGGGCGCGCCATTCCTCTTCGGAACGCACGACTTTGGGGGTGGCGCCGACAACAGGTTCCATGTCTCTTTATAACTCCGGCCTGCCCTCAGGGCTTCCCGGCGCCGCTGTGGGGTGCGGCGCCGTAAGGCCCCGTTAAGGTCTCGTTCTCGTTTGTGACCAGAAGATGTTCGGCTCAGAAGATGACGGCGATGATGTCGCCGAGTGCGAACCAGATCGTGAGGAGCACGCCCAGCAGGATGAGCCCGACGACGATGACGGCGACGAGCCGCTGGTGGCCCGTCGTGCGGTTCGCCGAGTCCGCGAAGTCCTGCACGCCTTCCAGGTAACCCTCGACGGTGAAGCCCGGGCGTTGCCGCTGCATCTTGTCGAGATGGTCGGCGAACGCCTTCGTCTCGGGGTCGTGTGGGTCGAGACCGATCAGTTCCTCCTGGAACTTCTCGTCCTCGTCCTTCGAATCGCCCATAAACCCCAGCTTAGTGGCTGGGGCGTGGGATTCGAGCCTGGCGGGCGGCCGGGCGTCAACTCGCCAGCGCGAGCGACGGCCGGACCGCGCCGACCGCGCGGCCGTGCCCGAGAACCGGCACCGTGGCGAGGTCCTCGACCTTGCCGACGTCGACCCCGAGTCGCCTGAGCACCGCGACGATGACGACCGCGCGGGCGCGCGACGAACCGTCCGCGATCTTGAGCGCCACCCCCTCGCCGGTGGGCAGGCCGACCGCGTAGACGCCCTCGGCGCCGTCCTTGGCGATGACGCCGGGCAGGGCGCCCATGAGCACGGTGACGTCGCGGCCGGTGCCGCCGACCCACTGCGGGTTGGTGTTCATGGCGGTGGCGACGCGGTGTTCGAGGGTGCCCTCGGGAGCGCGGGCGAGGCGGCCGAACGCGCGGGCGAGGCCGGTGAGGCTGATGGCGAAGATCGGGGCGCCGCAGCCGTCCACGCCGACCTCGGTGACGGGCTCGCCGGCCACGTCCTCGATCGTGAGCCGGGTCGCGACCTGCAACGGGTGCGCCGGGTCCAGGTAGTCGCGGGTGGACCAGCCGTTGGCGACGCAGGTGGCGAGCATGGCGGCGTGCTTGCCGGAGCAGTTCATGTACTTCGGAGCGGGCGCGAGGCCCTGCGCGAGGTGCTGGGCGCGTGCCTGCTCGCCGAGCGGGAGGTCGGGGGTGCACTGCAGGGCGTCCTCGCCGAGACCGGCCGAGGCCAGGATCCGCAGGGCGCCGGCGATGTGGAAGTCCTCGCCCGAGTGCGAGGCGCAGGCCAGGGCGAGCAACGCGCCGTCGAGGTCGAGGCCGCTGCGCAGCATCGCGAGGGCCTGGAGCGGCTTGTTCGACGAACGCGGGAACGCGACGTCGCCGGGGCGGCCGATGGAGAGGACCGCGTCACCGGAGACGTCGGTGGCGACGACGGTGCCGTGGTGCACCGATTCGAGGAAGTCGCCCCGCCAGACCTCAGCCACTACTTCGTGTGCCATGTCGCCCCTCCAGCCTCTGAGTAAAACTGCCAACTGTCGACAGTTGACACGTTCGCTAGTTTAGCGGGAGGACGGCCGGTGCCGTCCAGATCAGGAGACGAAGGTGACACCTCCGGCGCCACTGCACCTCAGCCTGGCCGGGCAGGCCGTGGACGTGCTGCGCGAGCAGGTGCTCATTGGGGAGATCCCTCCGGGCTCGCGGGTCAACGAGGTCGAGGTGGCGCAGAAGCTCGGCATCAGCCGCGGGCCGTTGCGCGAGGCGATCCGGCACCTGGCCTCCGAAGGGCTGCTGACGCTGGTCCCGCACCGCGGCGCGTTCGTGCCCGATGCCAGCCCCGAGGACGTCAGGGCGTTGTTCGAGCTGCGCACCGCGCTGGAGTGCGCGGCCGCGGAGCTGGCGGCGTCGCGGCGGACCGACGTCGATCTCGTGCGGTTGCAGGAAGTGTGCGCGGAGAGCCGGCGCAACTACAAGGCCGGGCAGCCATTCCCGTACCGGCTGGATCTCGCGTTCCACCAGACGTTGATCGAGGCCGCCCGCAGTCCGTACATCGCCGAGCAGGTGCGGCTCGTGCAGCAACGAGTGGTGCTGCTGCGCAGTGCGCTGGACGACGACCCGCCACACCAGCACGCGTCGATGGACGACCACGACGAACTCGTCCGGGCGATCGCGGACGGGGACGCGGCCACGGCGTCGACGGTGATGCGTCGGCACCTTTCCCGCGTGTGTGCGCAGATGCTCACGAGCTTGACCCACTAACTTCGGTGACATGACGTTCGGCGCCCGGCTGCTGTGGCACCGCAAGAACGCCGGGCTCAGCCAGGAAGAGCTCAGCGAGCGGTCCGGGGTGAGCGTCCGCGCGATCAGCGACATGGAACGCGGCCGCGCCCGTTCCCCGCAGCGCCGCACCACCGAGGCCCTGATCGACGCGCTGGACCTGGACGAACACGACCAGGCCGAACTGCGCCGGCTCGCCAGGACCGGCCGGGTCGCGCTCTCCGGCCCGGTCTGGTCACTCCCGATGTACGTGGCGGACCTCGTCGGCCGTGACGCCGAACTGGACGCCATCGCCCGCATGCCCAACGGGCTCGTGGTGCTGCATGGGGCTGCGGGCACCGGTAAGACGAGCCTCGCTGTGAGGGCCGCCCATCTGTTGGAGGGCAGCTTTCCGGACGGTCAGCTGCTCATCGACCTGGAGGGCTCCGCACAACCCCTCCAGCGGTTGCTCAAAGACCTCGGGGTGCCCGCCGAACACGTGCCGGAGGACGTGCACGGCCAGACGCGGCTCTACCGGTCGTTGCTCGCGGGCAAACGCCTGCTGCTCGTGCTCGACGGTGCGAGCACGGAGGAAGAGGTCCGCACACTGAGGGCGGATCCGGGCTGCCTCACGATCGTCACGTCCCGGCACAGGCTCGCCAGGCTGGCGGGCGCGACGTGGATCCGGCTCGGCGGGCTCACCGAAACGTGCGCCGTCGAGCTGCTCGCGTCGATCATCGGCGCGCACCGCGTCGAGGCCGATCCCGGGACCGCGCGGGAACTCGTCCGGCTCTGCGGGACGTCGCCGCTCGCGCTCCGGATCGCGGGCAACCGGCTCGCCAGCCGTCCGCGCTGGCCTCTCGGTCACCTCGTGGAGCAGATCGAGGAACGCCGCCTGGCCGCGCTCACCGCGGGAGACCTGGACGTACGCGGCGCGTTCGAGGTGTCGCTCGCGCACCTGCCGGAGACCGCGCGGCTGGTGTTCCGGCGGCTCGGGCTGCTCGTCGGCACCCACGTCGGCCCGGAGCTCGCGGCCGAACTGGCCGGCATCACCGCCGGCGAGGCCGAACAGGCGCTGGAGGACCTCACCGACGTCAGCCTCCTCGACCCCGACGACCACGGTTACGCGATCCACGGCCTCGTGCGGACGTTCGCCACCGGCCTGGTCGATGCCACCGACGACGACGCGGACCGCAGGATGCTCGCCTGGCTCCTGGAGACCACGGTGGCCGCCGGAGTCCTCTTCGGACAGACGGGCGACGCCCGGCGGGTGAGTCCGCGGCGCAGGGCCTTCCCCGACGTCGCCACGGGACGGCGCTGGCTGGACGAGCACCGCGACCTGCTGCCCGAGATCGTCGAACGGGCGCGGGCCAGGGGTCTGCACGAGGACGTGACCCGCGCGGTGATCGCCGTCTCGCACTACGCGGCCATCGAACCGGGCCTGGTCTGGGAACGCGTCTACCGCCTCGCCCTGGCCTCCGCGCGCGAGCCGTGGCAGGAGATCGTCGTGCGCGGTCAGCTCGGCTGGGCGCTGTTCGACGTCGCGCACCGGCCGGGACCGGCACTGGAGGTGCTGACCGGCGCGGCCCGGATCGCCGCGGAGTCGGGGGAGACCGGGCACCTCGGCTGGGTGTGGCTGATCGCGTCGGCCTCGCACTGCGGGCTCGGGCAGTTCGACGAGGCCGAACGGGTGTGCCTCAAGGCGATCGACTCGATGCACGAGCCGATGGACGAGCACTACGCACGGTCCGTGCTCGGCGTGCTGTGGCGGCTGATGAACCGCCCTATCGCAGCCGTGACGGCCCACGAAGAAGTAGCGAAGGAACAACGCGCCTACGCCAACACCATCTATGAACTCTCCGCATTGGGCCGCACGCTCGGATGGCTCGGCCTCGCGCTGATAGACGTCGACAGGCCGGACGACGCCGTCGAGGCACTCACCGAGGCCGAGGCCGTCTACAAGCGCGCTCAGATGGCGTCCTGGCTCGCCACGACCCTGTGGCACCGCGGCCTCGCCCACCGCGCCGCAGGCCGCCTCGCCGAGTCGGACGCGGACCTGGACCGGGCGCTCGCCGGGTTCCGCGCGCTGGGCGACGGTGTGGGGGAGATCGAGATCCTGCGGGAACTCGCGGACAACGCGGAGTCACGGGGTGACCACAGCGCGTGGCAGCGTCATCTGCGAGACTCGCTCGCGGCGTGCGAACGGTGGGACACGGACGCGACGCGCGAGATCGCCGCCGAGATGCGGAAGTCCTTGTCCGGAGGGTGAGGGAATGCGGGCGACCACCTTCAGCGAGTTCCTGCGCTTCTACCGGCGCCGCAGGGGACTCACCCAGGAGGACCTCGCCGCCCGCACCGGCCTGGGCGTCCGCACGCTGAGCGACCTCGAACGCGGCCGCGTGCACACCCCGCAGGCCCAGACGGTCGACCTGCTGGTGAGCGGGCTGGGTCTGCGGAACGAAGAGGCTGAAGGGTTCGTGGCGCTCGCACGGTCGTCAGAGGCATCGCAACCACGTCCCGAACGCACAGACTGCACGCCACCCGCCGCCGAGACGCTCATCGGCCGTGAAACCGAGCAGCAGCAGATAGCCGACTACATCAGCCGTGCGGCGACGTCGTCCGTGCTGGACGTCGTGGTCGTGCACGGACCTCCCGGCGTGGGGAAGACCTCTCTCGCGGTGGACACGGCGCACCGGTTCGCCGGTCGGTTCACCGACGGCTGCCTGCACCTCGACCTGCGCGGCATGGACCCGTCGCCGCTGTCTGCGGAACGGGCCATCGCGCGGCTGCTGCGGGCGTTCGGTGTGCCGGACGCCAAGATGCCGTCCGATCCGAACGACAGCCTGCGTCTCTACCGCTCGCTGCTGCGCGAACGGACCGTGCTGCTCGTGCTCGACAACGCCGCGAACGAGGCCCAGGTCCGGCCGCTGCTCGCCGTCAGTCCCGGCTCGCTCGTGCTCGTGACCAGCCGCAACGTGCTGGCGGGCCTGAACAGCCGCGCGCGGGTCGACCTCGGTCCGCTGAGGCACGACGGCGCCGTCGCACTGCTCGCCGCGACTGCCGGAGCCGGTCGGACCGCCGACCTGGAGTCGGCGGACCGGGTCGCGACGCTGTGCGGCGGGGTGCCGCTGGCGCTCGCCATCGCGGGCCGCACCACGTCGTCGTTGCGGCACCTCGCCGACCAGCTCTCCGACGAACGCGAACGGCTCGGCGTGCTCGCGACCGGCGACGTCCAGGTCCGTACCGCCTTCGAGCTGTCCTACCGTCTGCTCGCACCCGAGGTGGCGACCCTTTTCCGTCGGCTCGCGCTGATCCACGGCCCGGACACGTCCGTCGAACTCGCCGCCGTGGCGGCCGGAACCGACGACGCCGAGACATTGCTGGAGGAACTCGTGGACGCGAGTCTTCTCCGCGCGGGCGTTCCCGGCCGGTACTCGTTCCACGACCTGATCCGCGACTACGCGCGCGAGCGGCTGCACAGCGACGAACCCGACGTGGAGACACACCGCCTGCGCACGCGCGACTGGCTGCTGGCCACCGCAACGAGTCACGCGTCGGCGTTCGTGCCGGACGACCAGGGCGCGGCCGAGCTGGCGGGCGCGGACCGCTGGCTGTCCAGGGAGCGCGCGAACTGGCGTGGCGCGTACCGCGAGGCGGTCGCCGACGGCGCTCATGAGCAGGTGCTGGCGCTGGCGAGGTCGATGCACTGGTACTCGGACCACCGCGGCACGGGCGAGCTGTGGCTGGAGGTCTACACGGCGGGCGTCGGCGCGGCGGCGGCACTGGGCGAAGAGGAGCAGCGGGCCCAGCAGCTCAACTTCGTGTGCTGGGTCTACATCGCGCGGCACACGAACATCACGATGGCCAAGCGGTGGCACCACGAGGCGTTGCGGGCGGCGCGGGAGTGCGGCTCGCTGACGGAGAGGGCCTGGGCGCACTACTACCGGGCGGGCATCGCGAACCGCGAGGGCAGCCAGGCGGACGGCGTCGTCCATGCCAGGCAGGCCGCCGAGCTGTTCCGGGAGGCGGGCCGGCCGATGGACGTGGTGTTCGCGCTGTCGTACTCGGGTGTTCTGCTGCAACGACAGGGCCGATTCGACGAGGCCGTCGAAACGCACAGGGCGTGCGTCGAGCAGGAACGCGCGTTGCGAGCGGACCAGCGTGGCGTGGCGCTGGAGAACGCCGCCCAGCTGACGCTCCGCCTGGCGGACGCACTCGTCGAAGCCGGCGAGCACGACGAGGCGCTGAGCGTGGTGGCACGCGCCGAGGAACTCCTCGGACGAGGTGCGGCGAACCTGCTGTCGATGGTCAGGCACACCCGTGGCCGTGTGCTGGCCGCCGCCGGACGGTTCGCCGAGGCACGGGACCAGCTGGCCGGAGCGGTGGAGTCGCTGTCCGACCCGGAGCTCAAGGTGGCCGTGCTGATGGAGATCGCCGGGCTCTGCGACCGCGTCGGCGACCACGACGCCGCCGTCCGGCACCGGGTGCGGGCGCTGGCCGAGAGCGAGGGCTACGAGTCGCCCGGCATGACGAGGCTGCAGCACGATCTCGCGGAAGTGCTCGGCCTCTCAGCGTAGGACGGTGCTCAGGAACGCGTCGGCGTCGAACCGTTCCGTGCCGCGCGGCACCAGCCGGTCGGTGGCGTCGAGGAACTTGCGCAGCGTGCCCGCCGGCACCTGGAAGACCGTCATGTGCCGGTCGGAGACGAGCTCCAGCACCAGCACCCGGCTCGAATGCGGCCGCAACCGCACGTCGCCGTCACCCGCTCTCCTGCTCATGCCCTCGGCGAGCACGTCCCTGCCCACGACCCACGTGGTGGCCGAGCCGCCCGCGCGGAACCGCATCGTCACCGCGAACGGGTCTTCCGACCGGTAGAGCAGCTCGGTCTCGACCGGCGCGGTGGAGCCGTTCGGCAGGACGAAGTCGAAGACGGTGCGTGACGCGACCCGCATCGGCACTCCTTGTGGTGTTCGTGAGGGGTACACAGGGAATCACGTAATGGGCAACGAATTGGTTCAAGAGGCGCCGTTGTCATTACCAATTGATTGGTCGAATGGTTTCGCGTTCTCGGCGGGTGCTTCGACGCCCGATGTTGTGCGAAGGGGCAGACCTGCGGAACTTCTGCCGGTGCTTCTGCATGGTCCTGAGGGACGGCCCGCGATTTGCTGGTTGACATGGTCGCCCCACTTAGCCCCGGTCACGTGGGCACCGCCGTGCGCAGGGCGGGTGGCCTGCTCGTCGGACGTGGGCGGGAGATCGCCGTCCTGACGGAGGCGCTGAGCGGTGGCGCTCGCTCGTGCGTTGTGCATGGTGCAACTGGTATGGGTAAAAGCGCATTGCTGTCCGTTGCTTCTTCAATCGCGGTGCGCAGCGGATTGCGGCCGGTTCGCGGATTGCGGGCGTTGAGCGGGGTCGACAGCCACACGGTGCTGGTGGTCGACGACGCCGAGCGGCTGTGCGCGGAGGAGGCCGACCGGCTGGCCCGATTCCGGGGCGCGGTGCTGCTCGCGGGCGACTGCGATCCGGACGTGCTGGCGGTCGTGGACGCCGTGCGGGTGCCGTTGCGGCCGATCGACGGCGAGGCGGTCGCGGAGATGATCCGGCGGCGGTTCGACGCCGAGGTCACGCCGGAGCTGGCCGCGTTGTGCCTGGAGTACAGCGGCGGGGCTCCCGGCGTGCTGAGCGACGTCCTGGACGTGGTCACGGACCTGTCCTCGTTGCGCGCCATGCTTCCCGGCCTGCGGCTGCCGCGCCTGCTGCGGGCCGTGCGCCGGAGCTGGGAGGTGCTGGACGCCGACGCGGTCGCGGTCGCCCGTGCGCTGGCTGTGCTGGGCAGCGCGCCTCTCGACGTGGTGTGCGAGGTCGCCGGAATGGGGTCGTTCCGCACCTTGGCCGCGTTCGAACGCCTGGTCGACGCGCGTCTCGCCGTCGACGAGCCGATGCGCGTCCAGTCGCCCGCGCTGAGCCATGCGATCCGGCACGAGATGACTCCCGAGTCGCGCGAGTCCCTGCACCGCGCCGCTGCCGAGGCCCTGCATCGGCGATGCGATCCGCCGGTCGCCGTCGCCGAGCACGTGGTGGCGTGCGCGGAACCCGTCGGGGCGCCGTGGGTGGCGCCGGTGCTGCACGGGGCGGCGCGGCTGCACCAGGCGGCCGGGCGGCCGGAGCAGGCGGTGAGGTGCCTGCGCGCCGCTCTACGGGAGCCGTCGGACGGCGAGATCGCGGAGCACGTGGCCGTGGCGATGGCGGAACTCCACCTGCGGTGCGGTATCGCACCTCGAGCCGACGAACTCGCCCGGCAGCGGCCCGCCGCGGGGGAGTGGTTCGACGCGGTGGTGCTCGACTGGCAGTGCGACGAGGACCTGCTCGGCCACTCGGCCGCGCCCATCGTGCCGGAGGATCCCGAACGGGTCCTGCGGGACCTCCCGGAGAACGGGCCGCGAATCGTTCCGCTCGCTCTCGCCGGACTCGGTCTGCTGCGCCGGGGTTCCGAACGGATGGTGCTGGATCTCGCGCCACAGCTGCGAGGCCGGCTCGTCGGCGCGGAACGGGACTGGCTGACCGCGCTGGAGATGTGGGCTCATCGCGCCGGCGGCGACCATGCCGAGGTCTCCCGGCTGATGCGCGAACTCGCCCAGGCGTCACCGTTGCGGGGCTGCGTGGCGCTGGGGGCGGCGGCGTTCGTCGCGTCCTGTGTGGACGCGGGCCGCCCTGGCGAGGCGCGGGAGATGTTGGTGCGGCTCGGTTACACGGGAACGCTACCGCCGGTCTGGACGTGCACGCTGTTGCTGCACCAGCGCGCCCGCATGCATCTCGCGCTCGGAGCAGCCCGTGCCGCGCTGGCCGACGCCGAACGCGCCGGGGCGGCCGAGCTGGCGGACCAGGCGCGGGCGGCGCTGGGCCGGGAGCACCGGGCACCGCGCGGGGCGGCGTGGGACAGGCTGACGCCGCACGAGTCGCGAATAGTCTTGCTGGTGCTGGAAGGCGAGACGAATCGGTCGATCGCGGCGCGGTTCAGCGTCACGCAGCGGGCGGTCGAGCTGCACCTCACCCGCGTCTACCGCAAGGTCGGCATCAGCAGGCGAGTACAGCTCTCCTCCGTCTTCGGATCTGCCTAGAGCAAACCCGAACGCAGCGCCCACGCCACCGCGTGCACCCGGTTGCGTAGCCCGAACCGTTCCAGCAGCTGGTGCAGCGCGTACTTCACGGTCCGCTCCGAGCAGAACAGCTGCGCGGCGACCTCCGCGATCGTCGCGCCGTCAGCCAGCAGCTTCAGCAGCTGCAGGTCGCGGTCGTTCAACACCGGCGAGCGGTCCTGCACCGCATGGCCGCCGAGGAGCAGCTTGATCAGCCGTTCGGCGTTGACATCCGCCCGCCGCAACGGAACCGCCAGCCCGGCCTGGGCCGCGATCGACGGGGTGAGGTCGTGCACTCGGGCCGCGATCACGACGATCTTGGGCGAGCCGCAGGCCCTCAGCCGTGCGGCCTGTTGCGCGCACAGCTCGTTCACCAGGGCCAGCAGCACGTGCGCGTCCGAGCGCTCTTGGACCACCCGCACGCGCGGTGAGTTCTTCAACAGGTGCGTCACGCCGGCCGCGCTGATCAGGTCACGGGACTCCACCGCCACGCGCACCGGTTCGATTCCGGAGTCCACGGTTGCCAGGGCACTACTCATGACACGATCGTGCGAGCTTTCAGCGGCTGTCCACTTCGGAAAACCGAACCGATCCGAGCAGAACCTGCCGGTCGTTCGCGAACGTGCGGAACTCGCCGGTCGGCCAGCGCTCGATCCGGAGCTCGTCACCGGGCGTCACGGGCGCGGTGAACCGGGCGTGCAGCTCGGTGAAGTCCAGGCCGCGCACGGTGATCCCGAGCGTGCACAGGCCGTGCAGGATGGGTTTCGCGAACCCGGCCCGGCGCGCGAACCCGGCGTCGTGGTGCATCGGGTTCACGTCACCGGTCTCGCGGTACCGCAGGGCCTGGTCCTCCGTCGTCTGGAAGAAGCCGACCTCGGGAGCGGTGCCGGGGACGGCGAACTCGCGCGTCTCACCACGTTCGCCGCCGAAACCGCCTTCGCCCTTGAGGAAACAGGACGACCGCGTGCTCGCGTAGCCGGACTCCCAGGTGCTGACGACGAGAGCGCCCGATCCCTTGTCATAGATGTCGGTGACGGTCTTCGTGACGACCGTGGAACCGTGCGCCGGGAGCCTCCCGTGCAGCCACAACGACTGCTCGGCGTGCAGGACCTGGGTCATGTCGGCGCCGGTCAGGCCTAGTTGCGGGCCGCCGTGCTGCAGCAACGGGATGGCGAACGCGGGGGAGTAGCCGCCGACCGCCGCCGCGTACACCCCGGCGTCGCCGGCCGACCAGGTGCGGACCTGTCGTTCGACGACGCCGAGGATGTCGTGGCTGAGCATCACCCCAACATAGGGCTACCCGAGCGTGCCGCGGATGTTCGCGTGGCCCTTGAGCAGGTTGCGGGCGATCGTGCGGCGCTGGATCTCGTCGGTGCCCTCGTAGATGCGCAGCAGCCGCAGTTCGCGGTACCAGCGCTCGATCGGCAGCTCACGGGTGTAGCCCATGCCGCCGTGGATCTGGAGCACGCGGTCGACGATCTCGTTGGCCTTGATGCCGCCGTAGAGCTTCGCGATCGACTGCGCCTGCCGCGAGTCCTGCTTCTGGTCGACGAGCCACGCGGCGTGCAGCACGAGCCAGCGCAGTGCCTCGATCTCGACCGCGGAGTCGGCGATCATCCACTGGATGGCCTGGTAGTCGGCGATGGGCTGGCCGAACGTGACGCGGTTCTTGGCCTGCTCGATCGCCATCTCGACCAGCCGCTCGACGCTGCCGAGCGCGCGGGCGGGCAGCAGGTAGCGGCCCTGGCCGATCCACTGCATCGCGAGGTGGAAGCCCTTGCCGACCTCACCGAGGACGTTCTCCTCGGGCACGCGGACGTTGTCGAACACGAGCGCCGCCGGGCCCCACTGGCCCATCGTGGGGATGGGCTCGGACTTCCAGCCCATGTCGCGGTCGACGAGGAAGCACGTGACGCCGCCGTCGGCGCCCTTCTCCTTGTCCGTCACGGCGAACACCATGACGAAGTCGGCCTCATTGCCCTGGGTGATGAACGTCTTCTCGCCGTTGATCACCCACTCGTTGCCGTCCTTGACAGCGGACGTGCGGATGGCCTTGGCGTCACTGCCGGCACCGGGTTCGGTGATCGCGAAGCACGACACGCGTTCGCCGGAGATCGTCGGCAGCAGGTAGCGCTGCTTCTGCTCCTCGTTGCCGTGGAACAGGATGTTGTCCGCGTAACCGCCGAAGCGGAACGGGACGAAACTGCGGCCCAGTTCGGCTTCGAGGAGCGCGGTCATCACGGCGCCGAGGCCCATGCCACCGAACTCCTGCGGCGTGAGGACACCGAAGAACCCGGCCTGCTTGGCCTTGTCCTGCAGTTCCTTCAGCTCGTCCCGCGTGAGACCCGGCTGGCCCGCGCGTTCGCGGCGCAGCACCTCGGGCTCCAGCGGGATGATCTCCTTGCGCACGAAGGTCCGCACCCAGTCGCGGATCTCCTTCTGCTCCTCGTCGAGCGTGAAGTCCATTTCTTTCCTTTCAGGCGAACGCGTTGATGCCCGTCAGCGCGCGACCGATGAGCAGTTTCTGGATCTGGCTGGTGCCCTCGTAAAGGGTGGTGACACGGGCGTCCCGCAGGTACTTGCCCACCGGGTACTCGTCGATGTAGCCGTAGCCGCCGAAGACCTGGATGGCGTTGTTGGCGACCTTGACCGCCGCCTCGCTGGCGAAGAGCTTGGCCATGCTCGCCTCGGTGCGGAACGGCTCGCCGCGGTCGGCCAGGTCGGCGACCCGCCACGTCAGGAGACGGGCGGCGTCGGTCTCCACGGCCATGTCCGCGAGCAGTTCCTGGACGAGTTGGAAGCCCGCGATGGGCTTGCCGAACTGCTCGCGTTGCTTGGCGTACTCCAGCGCGGCTTCCAGCGCGCCCCGCGCGGCACCGACACAGCCCGCCGCGACGGACATGCGGCCCTTGTCGAGCGAGCCCATCGCGAGCTTGAAGCCCTCGGTGCTGAGCAGGGCGTCCTCCGGCACGTCGACGTCGTCGAGGGTGATCTCGGCGGTGGCCTGGCCGCGCATGCCGAGCTTGCCCTTGATCTCGGTGGCCGTGAAGCCCTTCGAGTCGGTGGGGACCAGGAAGGCGCTGATGCCCTTCGGTCCCGGTCCGCCGGTGCGGGCGAACACGAGGGCGACGTCGGCCCACGTGCCGTTGGTGATGAAGACCTTGCGGCCGTTGATCCGGTAGCCGTCGTCCGTCCTGGTGGCCTTGGTGACGAGGCTGCCCGCGTCGCTGCCGGTGCCGGGCTCGGTGAGCGCGAAGCAGCCGAGTTGGGTTCCTGTGGTGAGGCCGGGCAGCCAGCGTTGTTTCTGCTCCTCGGTGCCGTGCCGGGCGATCGACTTCGCGACCAGGCCGAGCGAGACGGAGATGATGCCCCGGACCGCGCTGTCGCCGCGGGCGATCTCTTCGAGGACCAGGCAGTAGGCGAGGTTGTCGCCGCCGGAGCCGCCGTAGCGCTCGTCGATCCCGAGCCCCAGGAACCCGACCTCGCCGAGCGCGGGGACCAGCTCCCGGTCGATCGCCTCGTCGCGGTCCCAGCGCGTGGCATGGGGCACGATGCGTTCGTCGGTGAACCGCCGGGCCAGCTCCCTGAGCTGCCGGTGTTCGTCCGAAAGCGTTAGATCCACAGACCCTCCCGACTAACCGAACAGTGTTAGGTTAACTCACATGCCCCGGCCGAGCACCCCTCTGCTGAGCCCCGGCCGCATCCGGTCGGTGGCCCTGGCCATCATCGATCGTGACGGCCTCGACGGCCTGTCCATGCGCAAGCTCGCTGCCGAGCTGGGCGTGCAGGCCGCGTCGCTGTACGGGCACGTCCGCACCAAGGACCAGCTGCTCAACGACATCGCCTCGTCCATCCTGTCGACCGTCGACGTCTCGGGCTTCACGGTCGACTGGCGCGAGGGCCTGATCCGGTGCGCGCGTTCCTACCGTGCGGCGTTGTCGTCGCACCCGAACATCGTTCCTTTTCTGGCGTACGGCCCGGCCGGCCGCGAGGAGTCACTCCAGCGCCTCGACCTGCTGCACGGCGCCCTGGTCGATGCCGGCTGGTCACGCCGCGAGGCCACGATGATCGCCGCTGGCCTGATGTACATCGTGTTCGGCTCGGCCCTGAGCTCGTTCTCCAGCGGGTTCTCGTCCGATCCCGCGGACTACACCGACCGCTACCCGCACCTCGACCGCGCCCACCTGCTGCCGGGCGTCGCCCGCGAACTCGACCGCGACAGCTTCGAGCTGGCGCTCGCGGCGTTCGTGCGCGGCCTTTAGTGTTCTGCCGTGGCTTCCAAGGCGATCGAGCTCGAGGTCGGTGACCAGCTGGTGCGGGTGTCCAACCCGGACAAGCCGTACTTCCCCGCGCGGGGCATCACCAAGCGGCAGGTGGTCGAGTACTACCGCACGGTGGCGCCGGTCCTGCTGCGGGTGCTGCGCGACCGTCCCGTCGTGCTGAAGCGCTACGTGGACGGCGTCGAGGGCGAGGCGTTCTACCAGAAGCGCGTGCCCAAGGGCGCTCCCGGCTACGTCGAGACCGTGCAGGTGAAGTTCCCGTCCGGCCGCCCCGCCGACGAGATCTGCCCGACCTCCGAAGCCGTGATCGTCTGGGCCGCGAACCTCGGCACGTTCGACTTCCATCCGTGGCCGGTGCGCCGTGCCGACGTCGACCACCCGGACGAACTGCGCATCGACCTGGACCCGCAGCCGGGCACCGACTTCTCCGACGCCGCTCGCGTCGCCCTGGTGCTGCGCGAGGTGCTGGCCGACGCGGGTCTGGTCGGGTATCCCAAGACCTCGGGCGGCCGCGGCATCCACGTCGCCGTGCGGATCCGGCCGGAGTGGGACTTCATCGACGTCCGGCATGCCGTGATTGCCCTGGCCCGCGAGGTCGAGAAGCGCGCCCCAACGCTGGCGACTTCGGCCTGGTGGAAGGAAGAACGCGGCGAGCGCGTCTTCATCGACTTCAACCAGGCCGCCCGTGACCGCACGATCGCCTCCGCCTGGTCGGTGCGCGGAACGCCGCGCGCCACGGTCTCGACGCCGGTGCTGTGGGACGAGTTGTCCACTGTGGACCCTGACGACTTCGACGTGCTGACCGTGCCGAAGTACCTGGAGGAGCGCGGCGACCTGCACGCCGGTCTGGACTCCGAGGCGTTCGGCATCGAGACGCTGCTGGAGTGGTACGCGGCCGATCCGCGCGGGGAGATGCCGTACCCGCCGGACTACCCGAAGATGCCGGGCGAGCCGTTGAGGGTTCAGCCTTCCCGTGCCCGCAAGCAGGAGTGAGCCAACCGGCTGTATCGGGAACGGATCCAGTGGGCGACCTCGTAGACTGAACCGAACGCGAGAGGAGGTCGCCATGTCCCAGCCTTATGTCGTGCGGTACGTCGGCGGTCCCCTCGACGGCAGGGTCGACTCACTGCCGTCCACGCCCGAGGATCCGAAGCAGACCGTGACGTACGTGCATCTGCACGGCGGGCCCAAGATCGTGCACGTGTACGACCTGTCGTACGCGGTCGAGTACGGGTGCGAGTACCGGCTGCGAGCCGAAGAGGTCGAGAACGCCGAAGAAGCCTGAGAGCGCTCTCGCGCCTTGCTTCGCCCGTTGGTGATCTTGTTGCCGACCCTGTGCTCAGAAATGTCAGGGGTGTAGGGCATGCTGGGGCACAGGTGTTCGAACGGGGAGGCAGCGCGATGGCGAAGAAGAGCGGGCTGTCGGCGGAGGACGTCGTCGACCTGCGGTCGCAGTTGGACGAAGGCAGTCAGCCGATGGTGTGGTTCACAGCGGCCGCGGTCGGCATGGAGGAGGGCAGGTCGGCGAAGCTGCTGGCCGTCACCGACCCTCCGGAGGGTGATTTCATCCAGGTCCGGCCCACCGGCTCGAAGGACGAGATGTCCTTCTCCCCGGCCGAGTTGACGCTGGAGAAGCCGCCGCCGCGCAAGAAGCCGGCGACCCCGCCTCCGGCGCCGGTGGAGCCGCCGCGGGAGACTGAGGTCATTCACCCCTACGTCCCGGAGGCGCCGGTGAAACCCGCGGCCCCCAAGCCGAAACCCGCACCCGCTCCCGCCGAGCAGGCGCCCGCGAAGCCTGCCGCGCGCAAGCAGTCCGCGAAGAGCTCCTTCCCCGAGGTCACGATCACGCTGGTGACGACGGGCGAGGGCGAGTGGGCCGTGGAGGTGCTGCAGGGCACCCGCAGGACGGTCCGGCCGACGCCGGTGCCGCCCGCGCAGGTGGCTCAGGCCGCGAAGCTGCTGACGCCCGAGGTCGCCGAGATCGTCGAGGGCGTGCTGAACGCGGCGCGTGCTCAGCAGCTCGCCCGGGTGGAGCAACTGCGGGCCGAACTGGAGGCAGCCCAGAAGGCCCTGGACGACCTGGGCGCGTAGCGCGATCACGTGCTGCGACGCCCCGGTGGTTGTCCGCACGCGTTCGGGTGAGAGGGGTTCCCAGGGCTGGTGGCGGGGCGGACCGTGAGGTGCGCGGATATCCCGCGCAGGTCCGGCTTGGAGGACGGGGAGGCCCTGATGGGTACGTGTGGGTGCTGTTCCGGGTGCACGGGGCCCGGCTGCGGCTGCTGTTCGGGCTGCTGACACGAAGATTCGCGCGGGGAGCTGTTCGCGTCGTGGTCACGCGAACGGCTCCCCCTCTGCGTTGGTACAGCAGTGATGCGGGGGTGCGACGAGATCTTTGCGTTGTGGTTGAGCGAATGCGCCCTGTCCGGGCGGTCTGATCAGGGCGGGCAGACGGTGCCGTTCGACGGCACCTTCGCGTCGATCAGGTAGTCGCGCACCGCCGTGGTCGCGCACCCCGACAGGGTGAGCGCGCCATGTCCGCTGCCCTGCCACCCGATCAACGACGACCCGGGCAGCCGTTGCGCCGTGTGCTCGGTGCCGGGCGCGGGCGTGGAGAGGTCGTTGGCCGTGCTCAGGACCACGATCGGCGGCGCGCTCTTCAGGGCGTCCACCCTCTCGGCCTTGGGCGGCGGGAACGGGTTGCAGTGCAACAACATGCGGGCGAACACGGCGCCGAACATCGCGTGCTTCGACTGCCAGTCGGCGGTGAGGGCCTTCACCCGATCCGGTGGGATGCGGGTGGCGGTGTCGTTGCAGCCGATGATCAGGCCCGCGTCGAACCGCGGCGGGTTCTCGTCCAGGTCGTTGACCAGCGGTTCGAGCAGGGCGAACAGGCCCGTGCTGTCGCCGGCGCGGGCCTTCACCACGGCGTCGGCGAGCGCGGGCCAGCGGGCTCGGTCGGTCAGGCCCGCCAGGATCGCGTTCAGGGCCGAACCGGGGGTCAGGTCGACGTACTCGCCGCGCACGCGGCCGGTTCGCAGCTGGGTCAGGAGTGCCGTGACGTCCTCGCGGGGGTTCGCGAGAGCGCAGCCTCGCGTCTTGCAGTCGCGGGCGAACGCGTCGAACGTCGCCTCCGCCGCGACGGCACGGGACTCGAGGACGCCCACCTGGTCGAGCGCCGGGTCCGGGGCGCCGTCGAGGACGGTGCGGCCGATGCGGTTCGGGTAGCGCTGGGCGTAGGTCGTGACGACGCGCGAGCCCTCGCCCAGGCCGATGGCGTTGAGGCGGTCGGTGCCCAGGTAGTCACGCAGACGTTCGAGGTCGGCGGCGGCGCGCCACGAGTCGAATGCGGTCAGCCGGCCTTCGAGGTCGAGCACGCACTCCTGCGACGCCTCGCCCGCGGCGACCACGAGGTTCGACTGCTCGGTCTCGGCCGGGTCGTACTCGACGAGCTGTGCGCGCGTGGACTGCGGAATGCACGACAGACCGTCCGAACGGCCCGTGCCACGCCGGTCCATGCCGATGATCGTGTACGTGCTGAGGATGTCCTTCGGCAACGCCGCCGCGAGCCGCGCGGCCTTCAGCGTGCCGGGCTCGCCGCCGGGGTCGTTGACTACGACCAGCGCGCTCTTGCCGGTGCCGACGCGCGTCAACGCGATGCCGATCGTGCCGCGGCCGGGGCGTCCCGGCGGGTCGAGCACGGTGGTCATGCGCGCGCATTCGTACTTCTGGTCGCCCTGCGGGGCGTCGGCGCCGAAGCGGTCCTTCATCTGCTCGTTGCACGGTGACCACGGCAGCGAGTCCGTCTTGTACTCGCCCAGCGGGGGCACTGGCTGCGGCCCGGCGAGCGTGCTCTGGTCGACGGGCTGGTCGCCCTCGCCCTTGACCGCGATCACCGGCCTGTTCGAGGGCCCCGCGCTGCACGCCGTCAGCACGCTCACTGCCAGTAGGGCCAAGGCAGCGCGACGCACAGATTTCCTCACTCTCGTTCACACTCCGGGAAGCTGAGCCTCGCACGGCACAGGTGAGAATCCAGTGAGTCAGGATGGGTGCATGGCTCACGCTGATCGGCTTCCCGCCGCTCGTCTCATGGGCGGCATCCCGCCGACGGCGCTCGTGCTCCTCGGCATCGTCAGCGTGCAGGTCGGCGCCGCGTTCGCGAAGCAGCTGTTCACGGTCGCGGGTTCGGCGGGCACGGTGACGTTGCGCCTGGTCATGGCCGCACTGGTGCTGGTCGTGATCTGGCGCCCGTCCATCAGGCTCGACCGCCGCACGCTCGTCACCGTCGCCACCTACGGCGCGGTGCTCGCGGCGATGAACCTCTGCTTCTACGCGGCGCTCGACCGCATCCCGCTCGGCGCGGCCGTCACGATCGAGTTCCTCGGGCCGCTCGCGGTGGCCGTCGCGGGCTCACGTCGCTGGATCGACGGCGTGTGGGTGTTGCTCGCGGCCGCCGGCGTGGTGCTGCTCACAGGCGTGCAGGGCGGTCTGTTGTGGACGGGCGTGCTGTTCGCACTGGCCGCGGGCGCGTGCTGGGCGGCGTACATCCTGGTGACGGCCAAGCTCGGCAGCCAGACGACGGACGGCAAGGGCCTAGCGCTCGCGATGGTGGTCGGGGCGGTGATCGCGCTGCCGTTCGGCGTCGGCTCGGCCGGCACGGCGATGCTCGACCCGGTGGTGCTCGCGGCGGGGTTCGCGGTCGCGCTGATGTCGTCGGTGATCCCGTACTCGCTGGAGCTGGAGGCGTTGCGCCGCATGCCGCCTCGCGTGTTCGGGATCCTGATGTCGATGGAACCGGCGGTCGCCGCGGTCGCGGGCCTGGTGCTGCTCGGCGAGCACCTCAAGGCGGCACAGTGGGCCGCCGTCTGCTGCGTCGTGATCGCGTCGATCGGTGCGACGCGATCGGCCAGGCCGGACATCTAACGGGCCCGGAGCTCACCCTTCAACACCGACGCCACGTCGTAACGGGCCGGGATCTCCAGCTGGTCGTAGCGGCACGACAACGGCTCGCGGTCCGGCCGCCACCGCGCGAACTGGCCGTTGTGCCGCAACCGCACCGGATGCTCGCCCTCGGTCTGCGTGTAGTGGATCTCCAGCACCCGCTCGGGACGCAGTGCCACGTACTCGGCCTGCTTGCCGCGCCACCGGTTGATCTCGCCGGGGATCCGCTGGCCCGGAACGGGATTCGCCCATGGGTGATCTCCCGTGGTGATCAACGGTGCCAGCTCCGTCGCGAGCTCCCGGCGTTCGGCGGCCTTGAACGAACCGCAGACGCCGATGTGGTGCAGCAGGTCGTCCGAGTCGTAGACACCGAGCAGCAACGAGCCGACCGCCGTGCCGGGCTCGGTGTCCTTGTGCCAGCGCAACCCGGCGAGCACGACGTCGGCGGTGCGGGCGTGCTTCACCTTGATCATCGAACGCTTGCCCGGCGTGTACGGGCCGTCCGACGGCTTGCCCATCACGCCGTCCAGCCCGGCGCCCTCGAACAGCGTGAACCACTGCCGCGCCGTCTCGACGGACGTCGTCGCGGGCGTCACGTTCAGCCCCGGCAGCTTCAGCAACGCCTCGCGCCGCGCGATCGTCGGTGACTCCAGCAGCACCTCGGACCCCAGCGCGAGCAGGTCGAAGGCGACGAACGTGGCCGGCGTCGACTCCGCCAGCATCGTCACCCGCGAGGCGGCCGGGTGGATGCGCTCGGACAACGCGTCGAAGTCCAGCTCGTCGTTCTTCGCGACCACCAGTTCGCCGTCGACGACCACCCGGTCCGGCAGCACGTCCAGCATCGAGGCGACGACCTCGGGGAAGTAGCGGTTGAGCGGCTTGCCGCTGCGCGACTGCAGCAGCACCTCGTCACCGGAGCGGAACACCACGCAGCGGAACCCGTCCCACTTCGGTTCGAAGAACAGGTTCGCGTCGTCCGGGATCCCGTCCACCGCGGTGGCGAGCATCGGCTGCAGCGGCGGTGTCAGCGGTAGGTCCACGCGCACATCCTGCCTCTTCAGCAATCTAATCGCAGGACCTCCGGCTCTTTAGGGCCGGGAAGAATGCGATCTATAGGGCCGCAGCGCCCTGGCGCCGCGATTCAAGTTAGGCGTCGCTGGTTCTCGATGTACTGCTTGATGATCTCCAGTGGGCTCCGCCGCAGGAGGCGCGAAATAGAAGGGTGATCAGCAGTGTTTGCCCTGCAGGTAGCGGTGAACGTGGTCGGTTTCGCGGTTGAACTCGCGCAGCTCTCCGCCGAAGTCGAAACACGTCGCGCGTGTGGGCTTGGATGGCGCTACGACCCCTGCGAATGTCCGGTTTCGGCCCCTTTGATGTGACCCGGGCCGCTGTACGGTCTCCTTTGTGAAGGTCGTTGTGCAGGTGAAGCTGCTGGTGGAGGCCGTGCAGGTGTCCGCGTTGGCGGCGACTTTGCATGGCTGCAACGAGTCCGCGGGCTGGGTGTCGCGGATCGCGTTCGAGCACGGGGTGTTCCGTGAGTACGCGTTGCGCAAGCACACCTACGCGGAGTTGAAGGCTCGCGGTCTGGGCGCGCAGGCAGCCCAGCACGTGATCAAGAAAGTCGCGGACGCCTACGCCGCGCTGCACGCGACCATCCGGGCCGGGAACCTGGGCAAGGCTGGCTCGAAGCGCCGGGTGAAGGCCGAGTCGAAACCGATCGTGTTCCGGCCGGATGCGGCGCAGCCGTTCGACGACCGGTGCCTGTCGTGGAACCACGACGCGGGCACGGTGTCGATCTGGACCACGGCGGGCCGGATGAAGGACGTGCGGTTCGCGGGTTCTTCAGACCAGCTCAAGACCCTGCGTGAGTACCGCAAGGGCGAGAGTGATCTGGTGTGCCGCGACGGCGTGTGGTTGCTGATCGCGACCTGCGAGATACCCGAGGAGCCACTGTTCGAGCCGGTCGACTGGCTCGGCGTGGACCGGGGCATCGTGAACCTCGCGACCACCAGCGACGCGGACAACTTCCAGGGCCGCGGGCTGGACCGCTACCGACGCTGGCACGCCCGCGTCCGCACCGAGTTGCAGGCCAGAGCAACGAAGTCGGCGACCCGGCGGCTGAAGAAACGAGCGCGTCGCGAGCGGCGGCACTCGACGCACGTCAACCACAGGATCGCCAAGCAGTTGGTGGCTGTTGCCGAACGCACCGGTCGGGGGATCGCGCTCGAAGACCTGAGCGGTATCCGCGACCGGGTCACGGTTGCCCGGCACCAGCGAGCCACCCACAGCTGCTGGCCGTTCCATCAGCTCGAAGCACACGTCCGCTACAAAGCCCGCCGCGCCGGCGTGCCCGTGCTTGTCGTGGACGCGCACTACACCTCGCAGATGTGCCCGCGTTGCAAGCACACGTCTCGTTCCAACCGTCCCGCCAGGGACACCTTCCGCTGTCGCCGGTGCGGTCTCGCTGGACCCGCCGACGTCGTCGCCGCCGTGAACGTCCGAAACCGGGCACGGTCGGCGTGGGTACACGTCAACGCACCCGAACCCGCCGCCGCATAGGCGACGGGTTGATGCGGCCCGCACGCCACATCCAGTGGCGCACGGAGAACGCGACTCGGTTTGAAGGCCCGAGCACCACGCTCGGCCTTCAGGGCCGAGAAGTTGACCTGGAATTGCGCCGCTGGTACCGCAGCAACAGCACGTCGTCCGCGCGCAGCACCGACGTCAGCGCGAGGTCGACGGGCGGGATCACCGGACCGTGCGCGATCCGCGACGCGTCGCCCACCGCGAGCAGGGGTGCCACCGTCAGGTTCAGCGCGTCCACCAGACCGGCGGCCACCATCGACCCGAACAACCGCGGCCCGCCCTCGAGGTCGATCCGGTGCAGTCCCCGTGCCGCGAGTGCGGCGACCGCGACGCCCAGGTCCACCTCGGTCTCCCCGGCGATGACCACGTCGGCGGGCAGCGTGGGCATCCGGGCGGCCTCGGTGGTGATCACGATCGGCGGCACGGCGGTGTCGGTGAACAGCGGCAGGTCCGGCGTCAGCGACCCGCGGGCCGTCACGACGGCGATCGGCAACGGCCTGGCGCGCCTCGCACCCCGGTACCCCTCGGCCAGCACGGTCGCCGAGCCGACCAGCACGACGTCGGCGAGTTCGCGCCCGAGCAGGTAGATCCGCCGGTCCGCGGGCGAGCCCAGCCCGGCGGACCGGCCGTCGACCGACACCGCGCCGTCCACGCTGGAGACGAAGTTCGCGGTCACCCAGGTGCGGCCGGAGGGATACCCGTACAGCGACTCGAGGGCTGTGTCGGTCATCTCAACGCCCGGTGAGGGCCACAACATCTCCACCGAGCCATCCCATCACGCCATTAAGGTGCGGGCATGCGCTTGTCCGACCGGGATCCCCAGATCGGTGCCGACGAACTGATCGAGGGCCTGGTCCCCCCACCGAGGTTCGGCTCGGTCAGCTTCGACACCTACATTCCGAACCCGGACGAGCCCTCGCAGGCCGCCGCGGTCGAGGCGGGCCGCCTGTTCGCCGCACGGGTCAGCGTCCGCCGCAAGAAGTGGTCGCTGTTCGGGTCCAGGGACGAGGACGAGGGCAAGCTCGGTCTCTACCTCGACGGCGGCTTCGGCGTCGGCAAGACCCACCTGCTCGCCTCGCTCTGGCACGCCGTGCCCGGCCCGAAGGCGTACGGCACGTTCGTCGAGCTGACGAACATGGTCGGCGTCCTGACGTTCCCCGAGGCCGTGAAGCGGCTGTCGGGCCACAAGCTGCTCGCCATCGACGAGTTCGAGCTCGACGACCCCGGCGACACGATGCTCGTCACGCGCCTGATCAAGGAACTGATCGCGGCCGGCGTGCACGTCGCGGCGACCTCGAACACGCTGCCGGACAAGCTCGGCGAGGGCCGGTTCGCCGCCGCCGACTTCCTGCGCGAGATCCAGTCGATGTCCTCGAAGTTCGACGTCGTGCGCGTCGACGGCCCCGACTACCGTCACCGCGGCCTGCCGGAAGCGCCGTCACCGATGTCAGACACTGATTTGATCGTTAGAGCCTCTAACACCGAGGGCTCGACGCTCGACGACTTCGACGACCTCTGCAAGGCGCTCGCCCGCATCCACCCGTCGAAGTACGGGCGGTTGCTCGACGGCGTCACCGCGGTGCATCTGAAGGACGTCAAGGCCGCGCCCGACCAGAGCGTCGGGCTGAGGCTCGTGGCGTTCGGCGACCGGCTCTACGACCGCGACATCCCGGTGGCGGTCTCGGGGCAGCCGCTCTCGGAGCTGTTCACCGAGGAGATGCTGCGCGGCGGCTACCGCAAGAAGTACCTGCGGGCTGTCAGCCGATTGGTCGCGCTTTCTCGGGTTTGACTCCGGCGGCGTTCGAGTATCCACTGGGTGACGGGCGGAATGATGACGTCCCGACGTCCTCCGGAGGCACTGATGCTGAGTGAAGCCGAACGCCGCTCGCTCGAGGAGATCGAACAGCGGCTGCTCGCGGACGAGCCGAGACTCGCCCGCACGATGAACCGCCAGGTGCGTCCCTGGTTGTTCTACTCCCTCGTGTTCGTCTTCGGCGGTCTCACGGTGCTGCTGACGGTGATCGGCGCGTTCGGCGCAGCCTTCCAGTGCCTCGTGGTCACCGCCGGCGTGCTGGTGCTCCGGAGGTACCCGCTCCGCCTGCGGTGACCGGAAACTCGCTGGCGTTCCCGAGCTGCGACGCCGACCATCTCGGGCGTGGGTTATCTGGAAGCGAACGGTCTCGCGTACGCCCTGCCTGACGGCAGGGAGCTGTTCCGCGATGTCTCATTCAAGGTGAGCGGCGGGACCGTGGTCGCGCTCGTCGGCGCGAACGGTGCCGGCAAGACGACGCTGCAACGGATCCTGTCGGGGGAGCTCACTCCGAAGCAGGGCAGCGTGCACGTACAGGGCGGGCTCGCGGTGATGCCGCAGTTCATCGGCTCGGTCCGCGACGACTCGCTTGTGCGCGACCTGTTGCTCTCGGTCGCCCCTGAGGCCTTGCGGAATGCGGCCAAGGAGCTCGACGACGCCGAGCTCGCGTTGATGGACACCGACGACGAACCCGCCCAGATGCGGTACGCGAACGCCCTCTCGGGCTACGGCGAGGCAGGCGGGTACGACGTCGAGGTCCTCTGGGACACCGTCACCGTCGCAGCCCTCGGCCTGCCCTATGACCGGGCCCGGTTCCGCGAGGTCCGCACGCTCTCCGGCGGCGAGCAGAAGCGGCTGGTCCTGGAGACCCTGCTGCGCGGTCACGAGCAGGTCCTGCTGCTCGACGAGCCCGACAACTACCTCGACGTCCCCGGCAAGCGCTGGCTGGAGGAACGCCTCCGGGCCACCGACAAGGCCGTGTTCGTCGTCAGCCACGACCGCGAACTGCTGGCCAACGCCGCCACGCACGTCGTCACGGTCGAGGCGCATTCCGCGTGGACGCACGCAGGCTCGTTCGGGACATGGCACGGCGCCCGAGCGAAACGCATCGACAGGCTGCTGGAAGATCACCGGCGCTGGAACGAGGAGCACGAGCGGCTCAAGGACCTCGTCCGCACGCTCCAGCAGCTGGCCAAGTCCTCCGAGGTGATGGCTCAGAAGTATCGGGTCATGGCCGCGCGCCTCGAACGGTACGAGCAGGCGGGCCCGCCGCCGGAGATCCCTCAGGACGAGAAGGTCACCCCGCGTCTCAAGGGCGGCCGCACCGGCATCCGCGCGATCACGTGCGAGGAGCTGGAGCTGACCGGGCTGATGAAGCCGTTCTCGCAGGAGATCTTCTTCGGCGACCGGGTCGCGGTGCTGGGCGCGAACGGCTCCGGCAAGAGCCACTTCCTGCGGCTGCTCGGCGGCGACGAGGTGAGGACCACCGGCAGGTGGAAGCTCGGCGCACGGGTTGTGGCGGGCCTGTTCGCGCAGACGCACGAGCACCCGGAGTGGCTCGGCCGCACGCTGGTCGACATCCTCTGGCACGGCGAGGGCCAGCGCGCGGGCAAAGATCGGGGCGCGGCGATGTCGGTGCTGCAGCGCTACGGCCTGCACCAGGCGGGCGACCAGCGGTTCGAGAACCTCTCGGGCGGGCAGCAGGCGCGGTTCCAGATCCTGCTGCTGGAGCTGTCCGGGGCCACGTTGCTGCTGCTCGACGAGCCGACGGACAACCTCGACCTGGCCTCGGCGGAGGCGTTGCAGACCGCGCTGAACGACTTCGAGGGCACGGTCGTCGCGGTCACGCACGACAGGTGGTTCGCGAAGTCGTTCGACCGGTTCCTGCACTTCCGGGCGGACGGCAAGGTGTCCGAAGTGGACGAACCGGTCTGGAACTAGAACTGCCAGGACACGAAGGCGCCGTCGTCGATCGACCCGCCCGCCTTCCGATAGGTGGCCTGCGCCGCCGTGTCGTCCGCGGCGGTGCCGGTCCACATCGCGTAGCAGGCCCGTTCCACCGCAAGGGCTTTCAGCGCCTCGACCAACGCGGTGCCGATGCCGCGGCGCAGGAACGCGTCGTCCACGCCCAGTTCGTAGAGGAACATCTCGGTGCCCTTGTCCGGATGCGTGGTCTCCACCCCGGAGACGAACCCGGCGGGCTGGTCGCCGATGTAGGCGATCAGCAGATGGCTGTGATCCTGCGCCAGGAACCGGGCGGTCGCGTCCGGCCGCGGCGGCGCGTCGAACAGGTGCGCGGCGGCGAACACGTCGTCGGTGGAGGCGGCGCGGCGGATCTTCATACCGTCAGGCTAGGTCAACTGCGGAGCGAAGGCCCGAAACGCGTCAGCGGTCCTCGGCGGTCGCGGGCAGCTTCCCGTTCTTGACCAGCCTGGTCAGTTCCTCGTGGTCCGCCTCGGTCTGGTCGGCGTAGTCGAACGCGTACTTGGCGAAGGCGTCGTCCAGGTCGTCGCCGTCCTGGAAGTAGCCGGCCAGCAGTCGCGGGTCCAGGGAGCGGGTGTGCGCGCGGGCCAGCAGGGCACCGGCGAGACGGCCGTAGTCGTCGAGGTCGTCGCGCTTCAGCGTGGTCGCGTCGATCTCGCCCTTGCGGTTGCGGAACTGCCGCACGATGAAGTGCCGGCCCTCGATCGTCGTCCAGCCCAGCAGGATGTCGGTCTCCGCCTGCACGAGCCGCGCGCCGTGCACGATCCGCCTGCCCTCGTGCTTGGCGGGCTCGACGTCCAGGAACGGCTGCAGCGCGGACGGCCTGGCCTCCTTTGCCTGCAGCACCAGTGCCTCGGAACCGTTGCCGTGCAACAGGACCAGGTAGTTGCGCAGGCCGACGCTGCCCGTACCGACGACGCGGAACGCCACGTCCGACACGCCGTAGCGCATGATCAGGTTGGTCCGCGACTCGCGCAGGGTGTCCACGTAGGACGGCAGCGCGGCGATCACCGCCGCCTTCGTCGGGGGAGTGGCCTCGGTGAACGTCGGCGGGTTCGTGATGAACCGCCACTTCTCGCCGTCGTGCGCGGTCCACTTGGCGGCGAACTTCGCGCTGGTGTTCTTGCGCGACTTCTCGGCTGCCTTGGAGAAGTTGTTGAGCAGGTCGTCGGCCTTCACCTTCGACAGCGTCGACTCGTCCCCCAGCGCGGTCCAGGAGTCCAGGAACGGCATCTCCGCGAGGTGGCGGATCGCGCCCCGGTACGCGCTCACGGCGTCCTCGGCGGCGTCACGGCAGCCCTTGTCCGACACGCCGCCGACGCGACCGGCCAGCACCAGCGAGGCGACGAGCCGTTTGAGGTCCCACTCCCACGGTCCGGGCAGCGTCTCGTCGAAGTCGTTGATGTCCATGACGATCTGGCCCTCGGGCGTGCCGTAGAGGCCGAAGTTCGCTGCGTGTGCATCACCGCACAGCTGAGCGTGAAGGCCCGTCGAGCAGCCGGCGGCGAGATCGCCCGCCTGCAGCCCGGCCGCACCGCGGAAGAACGCGAACGGGTTCTCGAGCATCCGGCCGACCCGCAACGGGACCAGGTGCTCCAGCCGGCCCGCGTTGCTCGCGCGCATGAACTCCAGCACGGACGGGCGCGACCTGGCCAGCGACATCGCGCGGTGCGCCTTGGAGTCCACTGAGGACCGCAGCGCGCGACCCTCTGCGTGGACCTCTTCGGGCTCAACCCAACGACCCAGAGCCGCAGCGGCCTCAGCACGACTCTGCTTACTCATTGGGTTCACCCATACGAGTCATCATGCCTGCGGCGGACGTACCAGGTGGCTCGTCCGCCGCATTTGTGACCTAGGTACGAGCGAAATCACCCTAAACGGGACGAACGACCTCGGCGATCGCCTGAACGCCCAGGTCGATCTCGTCCCGCGTGATGACCAATGGCGGTGCGACACGCAACGTCGACGCGTGCGTCTCCTTGCACAACACCCCGCGCGTGGCCAGCGCCTCCGACGCGGCACGGCCCACCGGGCCACCGGGCGCGATCTCGACGCCGGCCCACAGCCCGCGCCCGCGCACCTCGGCCACGCCGTGACCGACCAGCTTGTTCAGTTCGGCGTGCAGGTACGCGCCCAGGTCGCGCGAGCGCTGCTGGAACTCACCGGTCGCCAGCAGTCCCACGACCGCGCGGCCCACGGCGCACGCGAGCGGGTTGCCGCCGAACGTCGACCCGTGCTCGCCGGGCTTCAGCACGCCCAGCACCGAACGCGAGCCGACCACGGCGGACACCGGCAGGATGCCGCCGCCCAGCGCCTTGCCGAGCGTGTAGAGGTCGGCACGCACGCCCTCGTGGTCGAGAGCGAACAGCTCGCCGGTGCGGCCGAGCCCGGACTGGATCTCGTCGGCGATCATCAGCACGTTGTGCTGGTCGCACAGGCGGCGGATCCCGGCCAGGTACCCGGCGGGCGGCACGACGACGCCGGCCTCGCCCTGGATGGGCTCCAGCAGCACGGCGGCCGTGCGCGGGGAGATCGCGGACTCGATCTCGTCGAGCGCGCCGTACTTGACGACCTTGAAACCGGGCGTGAACGGCCCGAAGTCGTTGCGCGCGGTCTCGTCGGTCGAGAACGACACGATCGTCGTGGTGCGGCCGTGGAAGTTGGACCCGGCGACGATGATCTCCGCCATCCCCTCCGGCACGCCCTTGACCCGGTACGCCCACTTGCGCGCGACCTTGATCGCGGACTCGACGGCCTCGGCGCCGGAGTTCATCGCGAGCACCATCTCGGTGCCGGTCAGGGCGGCGAGCTCACGGCAGAACAGGCCGAACTGGTCGTGGTGGAACGCGCGGCTGGTCAGCGTGACGCGGCCGAGCTGCTCGACGGCGGCGGCCACCAGGGCGGGGTGGCGGTGCCCGAAGTTCAGTGACGAGTAACCGGACAGGAAGTCCAGGTAGCGGCGTCCTTCGACGTCGGTGACCCACGAACCCTCGCCGTGCGAGATGACCACCGGCAGCGGGTGGTAGTTGTGCGTGCTCCACTCCTCGTCGAGAGCGACGAAGTCCGCGCTCGCCAAATTCGTGGTTCCCGTGGTGTTGTGCTCAGCGATGGCGGTCATCCTCCAAGGCTAGGGGCGTCGACAAGCGATATCGACCGTCAACCGTTGCGCATTGCATCAGTTTGTTGCGTAGATTCACCAATCGGTGGCTCTTGCTTGCACAGCGGGCGGAATCGACGGTGAATCGCTACGGTCACATGATGGCGAAGAAGTCGGTTCGTGACGCGCTGCGACTCGATGAGGTGGATCTCTCCACCCTCGACCCCGCGGGCCGCCCGGTCGGTCCCCAGAGCAAGAAGGAGGCGGCCGAGGACCTGGTCGCCACCGGGGCCGAGCTGGACGATCTGCAGGAGGCGCTCTACGCGGAGAACTCTCGCGCGGTCCTGCTCGTGCTGCAAGGCATGGACACCTCGGGCAAGGGTGGCGTGGTCAGGCACGTCATGGGCCTGGTGAACCCGCAGGGCGTGCGCATCGCGTCGTTCAAGAAACCGACCGCCGCCGAACTGCGCCACCACTACCTCTGGCGCATCCGCAGGGTCCTGCCCGAGAAGGGCCGCCTCGGCGCGTTCGACCGCTCGCACTACGAGGACGTGCTCGTGCCGAAGGTCGAGCGCCTGATCACCGCCGCGGAGCTGCGCACCCGCTACAAGGAGATCAACACGTTCGAGCGGGAGCTCGCGGACTCCGGCATCACGCTGATCAAGTGCTTCCTGCACATCTCGCCGGAGGTCCAGAAGGAACGGCTGCTCGCGCGCCTGGACGACCCGAGGAAGAACTGGAAGTACAACCCGGCCGACATCGACGTCCGGTCGAAGTGGTCCAAGTACCAGGGCGCGTACACCCAGGCGTTGAAGAACTGCCGTGACACGCCCTGGTACGCGATCCCGTCCGACCGCAAGTGGTACCGGAACTGGACGATCAGCAGGCTGCTGCTGGAGACCCTGCGCGAGATGGACCCGAAGTTCCCGCCACCGGCCTACGACCTCGAGGCCGAGAAGGCCCGGTTGGTCAACAACGACCCGTTGCGCTAGACGCAATCTTGATTGCACCTATTGCCTGACCGTAGTGGTCTGGGCCAGTGTGGGCTGCGCCGCCGCCGCAAAGCTATCCCGGAGGTGCGGACGTGGGTGTGGACCGGCGACGTTTTCTCGGAGCCATGGGTGTGGGAGCTGGACTGCTGATGACCGGAGGAACCGCTGAGGCGGCTGCCGCCACGCGGAGAGTGTTCTTCGGCGCCTACACGACGTGGAGCGGGGGCGCCAAGGGCATCGGCATCGGCACCTACGACACCGTGTCCGGGCAGCTGAAGACGACCGGCGTGATCAGCGGCGTGGTCAACCCGTCGTTCGTGATCGAGTCGCGCGACGGCAGGTTCCTCTACGCCGTCAACGAGAACACCAAGGGCGAGGTCACCGCGATCAACGCGGCCACGCTGAAGGTGATCAACAAGCAGGCGACCGGTGGCGCCGACCCGTGCCACCTGACGCTCGACCCGTCCGGGAAGTACCTGATCACGGCCGACTACTCGTCCGGTTCGCTCAGCGTGTTCCCGGTCAACCTGGACGGCAGCCTCGGCGCGCGCACGCAGAAGGTGCAGCACAAGGGGTCCGGGCCGAACAAGGAACGCCAGGAAGGCCCGCACGCGCACCACATCGTGTTCGACCCGGCCGGCAGGTACGCGGCGGCGGTCGACCTCGGCGCGGACTCGGTGTTCGTCTACTCGTTCACCGGCGGGAAGCTGACCCAGGTCTCGCAGGCCAAGGTCAAGCCGGGAGCCGGACCGCGGCACATCGCGTTCCACCCCGACGGCAAGACGGCCTACGTCGCGAACGAGCTGGACTCGACCATCGTGACCTGCGCTTACGCGAACGGGAAGCTCACGCCGGGCCAGGTCCTGAAGACCGCGCCGTCCGGAGGTCCGACGAACTACCCGGCCGAGGTGCTGGTCTCGGCGGACGGCAGGTACGTCTACCTGTCGAACCGCGGGCACGACAGCGTCGCGCACTTCGCGGTCGGCGGTTCCGGGCTGACGATGCTCGGCACCACCGCGGTCGGCGGCAAGTACCCGCGGCACATCACGTTCGACCCGACCGGGTCGTTCCTGTTCGCGGCCAACCAGAACTCGAACAACGTCACGTCGTTCGCGGTCGACAGGGTCATGGGCAAGCTGACCCCGTCCGGCACGCCGCTGCAGACCGCGATCCCGGTCTGCGTGCTGCCCACACGACTGGGTTAACCCACTTCAAGTCGATCATCCACAGTGGTACTCCGGGCCTATGGGACTTTTGGCTGGAGTACTCGCCGTCGCTTTGCTGGCGCCCGCACCGATCGCCCCGGAGTACGTCGCACTCGGCGACTCCTACGCGTCCGGGGCGGGCGCCGGTTCCTATGTGGACGGCTCGTGCCGCCGCAGCTCGAACGCCTACCCGGCGTTGCGGGGCACGGAGTTCCCGTCGTTCAAGTTCGTGGCGTGCAGCGGGGCGACCACGAAGTCGCTCAGGTCCCAGTTCCGGGCGCTGACCGCGAACACCACGTTCGTCACGATCACCATCGGCGGCAACGACCTCGGGTTCGTGGACGTGCTGACGACCTGCACTCTGAGCGGTGACAGGGCCTGTGCCAAGAGGGTCGCCACGGCGGTGGACTTCATCCACGGGCAGTTGCCCGCCCGGCTCGACACGGCCTACGCCACGATCAAGGAAGCGGCACCGCACGCCAAGCTCGTCGTGCTCGGCTATCCGCGGCTGTTCACGCCGAACGACGGGTGCTGGACGCTCTCCAAGTCCAAACGCCAGGTGCTCAACGAGGCTGCCGACCAGCTCTCCGGAGTCATCGCGCAGGCAGCCGAACGCGCTGGTGCGCGGTACGTCGACGTGAGGGAAGCGTTTGCGGACCACGGCGTGTGCGCGGCCGAGCCGTGGATGAACGCGCTGGTCAATCCGACTGCCGACTCCTATCACCCGAACAAGGCAGGTCAGGCCGCCTACTTCAGGGCGTTGACCTCCTAGAGGCCGGTATTCGGCTCGGCTTCGGGCAGGCGTTCGTGTGATCATGCGCGGATGAGTTCGCTGAGGGAGGTCACGGCCACCCGGTACGTGACGCCGTTCCGCGAGGGCGGTTCGATGCCGGGGCTGGTCGAGGCCGACGACCTGGGTATGTACGTGGTGAAGTTCCGCGGTGCGGGGCAGGGCGTGAAGGTCCTGGTCGCCGAGATCGTCGTCGGCGAGCTCGCCCGCAGGCTCGGCTTCCGCATACCCGAGATCGTCCTGGTGCACCTGGACCCGGAGCTGGCACGCGCGGAACCCGACCAGGAGGTCCAGGAACTGCTGCGCGCGAGCGGAGGCCTCAACCTCGGACTCGACTACCTGCCCGGCTCGTTCGACTTCAACCCGGTCGTGCGCGATCCCGGCGCCGAGTTCGCGACGAGGCTGCTGTGGTTCGACGCGCTGGTGCTCAACGTCGACCGCAGCTGGCGTAACCCGAACATGCTGCTGTGGCACCGCGAACCGTGGCTGATCGACCACGGCGCCGCGCTGTACTTCCATTACTCGTGGAGCGAGGGGCCCCGGCCCACCCCAAAATGGAAGATGACCGACTACCGGTACGACTCGTCGGACCACGCGATGCTGCCGAACGCCGGCGCGCTGTCCGAAGTGGACGCCGAACTGGCCGCGAAGGTCACGCCGGAGTTGCTCGACGAGGTGCTAGCGCTCGTTCCCGACGAGTGGCTGGAAGGCGATCCGGCGGAACTGCGCCGGCGCTACCAGGACTTCTTCACCTACCGCCTGACCAACCGCGGCTGGGTCGACTCGCTGGAGGCCGCGCGTGCCGCACGTGTTTGAGTACGCGCTGCTGCGGGCGGTACCGCGGCAGGAGCGTGGCGAGTTCATGAACGTCGGCGTCATCGTCTACTGCGCGCCGCTGGGCTTCCTGTGCGCGAAGACCTATGTGGACGGTGAGCGGCTGCGGGTGCTGGACCCGCACCTCGACGTCGAGATGCTCGAAACGTCGCTGAAGCACCTGACGAACTCGTGCGACGGCGCTGCCGAGGCCGGTCCGGTCAGCCGCACGACGGTGGGGCAGCGCTTCCGCTGGCTGACCGCGCCACGCAGCACGATCGTGCAGACGTCACCGGCTCACACGGGCTGGACGGACGACCCGTCGGCCGAGGTGAACCGCCTTTTCGACGCGTTGGTGCTGCCACCCCGGTAGGTTCCTCGCAACCTAAGGGGACGAACGGCGTCCCTAGTTGCAAAGCGAAACTGATGCGATCGGGGTTGGCGACAAATGAGCGCTGGGTATCACCACGGCTACCAGCAGCCGCGGCGTCCCATGCCGCCGCAGCGGCCGATGAAGAAGAAGAGGCGTCCGGGACGCGTCATTCTGGTGCTGCTGCTCGTCTTTGTTCTGGGTGCCGTCGGATTCGGGTTCTACGTCGACTCGACGCTGACGCGGATCAACGCGCTGCCGGACTACCAGGGCCGTCCCGCCGAGACGCCGGGGACCACCTGGCTGCTCGTCGGATCGGACGCCCGGGAGGGCTTGACGCAGGAGCAGAAGGACACGCTGGCCACCGGTGACGCCGCCGGACGGCGGACCGACACCATCATGATGTTGCACCTGCCGGACAACAGCGCGGCCAAGCCGGTGCTGCTGTCGATTCCGCGTGACTCCTACGTCACGATCCCGGAGAACGGCCGCAACAAGGTCAACGCGGCCTACGCGTTCGGCGGGCCGCAGATGCTCGTGCAGACCGTCGAGGGCGCGACCGGCGTGCGGATCGACCACTACATGGAGATCGGCTTCGGCGGGTTCTCCGACATGGTCGACGCGGTCGGTGGCGTGGACATCTGCCTCGACCAGCCGATCAAGGACCCGCTGGCCGGCATCGACCTGCCCGCGGGCTGCCAGGAACTCGACGGGCCGCAGGCGCTCGGGTTCGTGCGGACGCGCGCGTTCGCGACCGCCGACCTGCAGCGCGTGCAGAACCAGCGGAAGTTCCTGTCGGCGCTCTTCGAGAAGGTGAAGAGCCCGGCGACCCTCGCGAACCCGTTCCGCGTCATCCCGCTGATGAACGCGGCGTCCGGTTCGGTGTCGGTCAACGAGGACGACCACGTGTGGCACCTGGCCAGCGTCGCGCTCAACATGAGCGAGGCGACGAGCGGGACGGTGCCGGTCGGTGGCACGCCGACGGTGCCCGGCGCGGGCTCGGTCGTGCAGTGGAACAAGGAGAAGGCGTCTCAGCTGTTCGACCTGATCAGCAAGGACCAGCCGGTTCCCGCCGAGCTGATCGCGCCTCCGCGGTAGTTGATCCCTGGCCCTCCGGGGAACAGCTACGACTTGACGGGCTCGGGAGTGGGCTCCGAGCTGGTCAGACCGGCCTCCTGTGCGATGCCTTCGAGCTCGCGCAGGAGGTCGTCGTAGATAGGTGTTGCAGACATGGTATGGCCCCCTTTTGCTGATCTTCCCCCGTTCAGGTGACGGGAGCTTACGCCCCTATACCCCGTCTATTCGCCATATATGCCTCCCAGACGCTAAATGTTGGCTAAAGCCATCTTGTGACCAGGCGTTATGTGGGTGCACCACATGTTGAGCACGCCGTGTGACGCCTACCGTTTCCGTTCATGTCGAGTGTCACGGGTCACAGCGCGCTGGTCACCGGAGCCGCGAGCGGCATCGGCCTGGCCTGCGCCCGCGCACTGGCCGCCGCGGGTGCCAAGGTCCATCTGGCCGACCGCGATCCCCGGGTTCTGGCGCTGGCCGAGGAGCTCGGCGGGGTCGGCCATGTGCTGGACCTCACCGGTTCCGTGGACGCGTTGCCCGGCGAGATCGACATCCTGGTCAACAACGCCGGCGTGCAGCACGTCGCGCCCATCCACGAGTTCCCCGCCGAGCGCTTCTCGGCGATGGTCGAGCTCATGCTGGGAGCCGCGTTCCGCCTCACCCGGCACGTGTTGCCGCACATGTACTCGCGAGGCTGGGGCCGGCTCGTCCACATCTCCAGCGTGCACGGCATGCGCGCGTCCGTGTTCAAGTCCGCTTATGTCGCCGCCAAGCACGGCCTGGAAGGCTTTTCCAAGGTCGCTGCTCTGGAAGGCGCCCCGCACGGGGTGACGTCGAACTGCGTGGCGCCCGGCTATGTGCGGACCCCGTTGGTGGAGAAGCAGATCGCGGACCAGGCCAGGGTGCACGGCATCTCCGAGGCGGACGTCTCGTCGCAGATCTTCCTGCAGCGCAGCGCGGTGAAACGGCTGATCGAACCCTCCGAGGTCGCCGACGCCGTGCTGTGGTTGTGCGGCAACAGTTTTGTCACCGGTACGTCGTTGGCCGTCGATGGCGGCTGGTCAGCTCAATGAGGAGTTGTCGATGATCAAAAAAGTGGTAGGCGCCTCGCTCATCGGGACAACTGTCGAGTGGTACGACTTCTTCCTCTACGGCTCGGCAGCCGCCCTGGTGTTCAACAAGCTGTTCTTTCCGACCGCGGACCCGTTGACGGGCACGCTGCTCGCGTTCACCACGTACGCGATCGGCTTCCTGGCCCGGCCGCTGGGTGGCCTTGTCTTCGGCCACTTCGGGGATCGCCTGGGGCGCAAGAAGCTGCTGGTGTTGTCGTTGCTGCTGATGGGTGGCGCGACGATGCTGATGGGCGTGCTGCCGACGTACGCGTCGGTGGGCGTCCTGGCGCCGGTGCTGCTGACGTTGCTGCGGCTCGTGCAGGGCTTCGCGCTCGGTGGCGAGTGGGGCGGGGCCGTGCTGATCGTGTCGGAGCACGGTGATCCGAAGCGGCGCGGGTTCTGGGCGTCGTGGCCGCAGGCCGGTGTGCCGTGCGGGAACCTGCTCGCGACCGGTGTGCTGGCGGTGCTGGCGGCCGTGCAGTCGGACGAGGACTTCCTCGCGTGGGGCTGGCGCGTCCCGTTCCTGCTCTCCGGCGTGCTCGTGGTGATCGGGCTGTGGATCCGGCTGTCGGTGTCCGAGTCGCCGATCTTCCTGGCGGCACAGGAGAAGGCGGCGAAGGAGAAGGGGCCGGAACCGGAGAAGGCGCCCGCGCTGCTGCTGCTCAAGCACAACTGGCGCGAGGTGCTGATCGCGATGGGCGCGCGGTTCGCCGAGAACGTGTCGTACTACGTGATCACGGCGTTCATCCTGGTCTACGTGGTCACCGGCCTCGGACTGTCGAAGTCCGTGGGGCTCAACGCGGTGCTGATCGCCTCGGCGGTGCACCTGGTGACGATTCCGGTGTGGGGCCACCTGTCCGACCGGTTCGGGCGGCGGTCGATCTACCTCCTCGGCGCCGTCGGCATGGCCGCGTGGATCTTCGCGTTCTTCCCGCTGCTCGACACCAGGGACCCGGTGCTGATCACGCTGGCGACGACCGTCGGCCTGGTGCTGCACGGTGCGATGTACGGGCCGCAGGCGGCGTTCTTCTCGGAGCTCTTCGGGACGCGGGTGCGGTACTCGGGCGCGTCGGTCGGGTACCAGCTGGCGTCCATCGTGGCGGGTGCGCTGGCGCCGCTGATCGCGACGGCGCTGTTGCAGGCGTACAAGTCGTCGTTCCCCATCGCCGTCTACGTGTTGATCACCTGCGTGATCACCGTGGTCGCGATCGCGTTCGCCAAGGAGACCCGTGGTGCGGACCTGGAGGAACATGACAGGGTTGGGGTGTGACACGACGGCGTGAGGCCGAACTGGCGGCGTTGTTCGAGACCGCGTCCGAGCTCGCGGGCATGCGCGACCCGGACGCGGTTCTCCGCTCGATCGTGCGCAGGGCCCGGACCCTGCTCGGCACGGACGTCTCCTACCTGTCGATGAACGACCCGGCCGGCACCTACATGAGGGTGACGGACGGGTCGTTCTCGCCGTTGTTCCAGAAGGTCAGGCTGGGGCTCGGCGAGGGCCTGGGCGGGCTCGTCGCGCAGACCGCCCGGCCGTACGCGACGTCCGACTACTTCGCGGACGCCCGGTTCAACCACACGAACCCGATCGACTCGGCGGTGCACGACGAGGGCCTGACGGCGATCCTGGGCGTGCCGCTGAAGCTCGGCTCGAAGGTCATCGGCGTGCTGTACGCGGCCGACCGGACCTCACGCGAGTTCCCCGCCGAGGAGGTCGCGCTGCTGCAGTCCCTGGCCGACCACGCGGCCATCGCGATCGACACGGCGTCGTTGTTCGCGACGATCCAGTCGCACAACGAGGCCATGAAACGCGCTGAGGAGGCGCACGACCGGCTCACGGACCTGGTGCTGCGCGGTGGTTCCTCGGCCGAGGTCGCGGCGGCGGTGGGGGAACTGCTCGGCGGACCGGTCGAGGTGCTGGACGTCGTGCCTCCCGCCGCCGTGCGGGCGAACGGGCGGGCCGTGCTGCTGTCCGGCGTGTGGGTGTGCGCGGTGCTGGCCGGGTCGGAGCTGCTGGGTGGGATCGCTCTCTCGGGCCGCCCGGACCTGCCCGACGCGGACCGGCGGGTGTTCGAACGGTCGGCGGCGGTGACGGCGTTGTTGCTGCTGCTGCGCCGGACCGTGGCCGAGGCGGAGAACAAGGTCCGCGGTGAGCTGATCACCGACATCCTGGACGGGCGCGACGCCGCCGGTCTGCTGGCACGGGCACGCCGGGTCGGCGTGGAGCTGAGCGATCCGCACGTGGTGCTGGTGGCGGACGGGAACCTGTCCGGGGCCACGCACTACGCGTCCGTCCACAGGGGACTGGCCGGGTCGCGCGGCCGGGACGTCGTACTGGCGTTGCCGTCGGTGTCCACGCACGTGGCCCGCGAGGTGGCGAAGGCGCTGGACGCGACGGTGGGCGCGTGCGGTCCGGTCGCGGGGCCGATGGCGATCGCGGCGGCCTACGAGGAGGCGCGCCGGTGCCTGAAGGCGTTGCGGCAGCTGGGCCGCGACAAGGACGCCGCCACGATGGACGACCTCGGGTTCGTCGGCGTGCTGCTGGGCGACAGGGCGGACGTGTCCGGGTACGTGCGGTCGGTGCTCGGCCCGGTGCTCGACTACGACTCCGAGCGCGGCACGGAACTGGTGCACACGCTGGAGGTCTACTTCCGCTGCGGCGCGAACCTCAGCCGTGCCAAGGCGGAGCTGCACCTCCACGTCAACACGGTCACGCAACGGCTCGACCGGGTCTCGTCGCTGCTCGGCGACTGGCAGTC
Organism: Lentzea albidocapillata; assembly: GCF_000719115.1. Lineage (GTDB taxonomy): Bacteria > Actinomycetota > Actinomycetes > Mycobacteriales > Pseudonocardiaceae > Lentzea > Lentzea albidocapillata. The sequence goes on from NZ_JOEA01000019.1 coordinate 77,959, forward strand.
GCCGGAACGCGTGCTGGAGGTGCAGCTCGCCCTGCGCCTACTTCGCCTGCAGGGTTAGCGGTTCCCCGACCGGCACCGCGTCGCCCGCCGCCGCGTCGGAGTTGCCGAACGGCTTGGCGATCAGCATGTAGACCAGGCCGATGCCGACCACCAGGACACCGCTCAGGATGACGACGTAGTTGTCGTACCAGGGCGCGTCCGGGGTGCGCGGCCAGACCATGTTCACCATCGCCGCGACGCCGTACGCGAGCGCCAGGACGTTGACGATCATGCCCCAGCGGCCCAGCGTGAACTCGCCGGACGGCACCCAGCCCTTGATCCTGGCCCGCAGCGCGGCGAACACGACCATCTGGAAGCCCAGGTAGATGCCGAGCGTCGCGAACGACACGATCTTGGCCAGCGCGTCCGAGGAGAGCATCGACGCGAAGATGATGATCGCCGGGATGACACCGGCGAGCGCGAGGGCGTACGGCGGGATGTGGCGCTTCTTGTTGAACCTCGCGAGCGCCCTGTGCCCGAAGATCATCTTGTCGCGGGCGTACGAGTACGTCAGCCGGGACGCCGCCGCCTGCAACGACATCGTGCAGGACAGGAACGAGATCAGCACGACGCCGATCACGATCTTGTAGCCGACCGGCCCGAACGCGTTGGTGAGGATGTTCGTGACGGGGTCGGCGTCCTCGCCGGAGATCACCCTGCCGAAGTCCGGCACCGCCAGCAGCAGCGACAGGCACGCGAACGTGGCCGCCGCGCCACCGATGTAGATGGTGCGGCGCATGGCCTTCGGGATGACGCGGCCGGGGTCCTTGACCTCTTCCGCGGTGTCACCGCACGCCTCGAAGCCGTAGTACTGGTAGAGGCCGATGATGCCCGCCGCGAAGAACGCCGGCAGGTAGCTGCCCGAACCCTCCGCGCCGAAGCTGTCGAACAGCACGCCCAGGCCGTGGACGCGGTTGTCGACGAGCAGCCAGATGCCGACCGCCAGCGCACCGATGATCTCCGCGGCGAACCCGAAGATCGCTGCCCACGACAGGACCTTCGTGCCGGCGTAGTTGATGAGCGTGGAGACCACGATGATCGCGATCGCGCACAGCACAGTGTTGCCGACGTTGGCCGTGTAGCCGAGAAGCGTGGCCAGATAAGGGCCCGCGCCGTAACTGACGGACGCGATCGTGACCAGCAGGGCGATCATGTACACCCAGCCGGTCATCCACGCCCAGCGCTTGCCCCACAGGCGGCGTGCCCACGGGTACACGCCGCCCGCGACCGGGTACTGCGCCACGAGCTCGCCGAAGATCAGCGCGACCAGGAACTGGCCGACGCCCGCGACGACGAAGCTCCAGATCATCGGCGGGCCGCCCAGGGCCAGGGCGACGCCGAACAACGTGTACGTGCTGACCACGGGGGAGAGGTAGGTGAAGCCCAGCGAAAAGTTCGCCCAGGGACTCATGTCCCGCTTGAACTCCGAGGTGTAACCCAGATTCCGGAGCCTGTCCTCCGCTGACAGTGTCGAATCAGTCTGGGTCACTCACGCCTCCTTGATCAGGTCCGCGGCGCGTTCTCCAATCATGAGCACCGTGACCATGGGGTTCACGGTGGGCATGGTCGGGAACACGGACGCGTCGACGACCCGGAGGCCTTCGAGCCCGATGACCTTCAGGTCACCGTCCACAACGGACCCGATGGCGCAGGTGCCCGCCGGGTGGTAGACGGTGTGGGCCGCTTTGCGGCCGTACTCGGACAGGGCCTCGTCGCTCGTGACGTCCGGCCCCGGCGCGATCTCCCGCTTGAGCCACGACTTCAGCGGCTCCTGCTCGGCGATCCCGCGCGCGATCCGGAAGCCGTCGACGAGGGTCTGCTCGTCGTAGCCGCCGGGATCGGTGAAGTAGCCGAAGTCGAGCGCCGGCTTCTCGGTGGGATCACTGGACTTCAGCCACAGCCTGCCCAAGCTGCGCGGCCTGGGGATGTTCGGCGTCATGCAGACCCCGTGCTCCACCGCCGGGTAGCCGAGGCGTTCCGTGTTGGTGGTGAACGGGATCTGGTAGAAGTGGAACATCAGGTCCGGCCGCGGGTCGGACTCGTCGCGCCGGATGAACAGACCGGCGTCGGAGTCCATCACCGAGTTCTCCGGCAACGGCTTCGTGGTCTCCCAGACGATGACCGACTCCGGGTGGTCGAGCAGGTTCTCGCCGACGCCGGGCAGGTCGTGCCTGGGCTCGATGCCGATGCTGCTCAGGTGTTCGGCGTCGCCGATGCCCGAGAGCATCATCAGCCGCGGCGTGTCGATCGCGCCCGCGCAGAGCAGAACCTCTTTGTTGGCCTCGATGTAGCCCTTGTCGGTGTGCACGCCGATCGCACGGGTGCCGTCGAACTCGATCCTGCCCGCCCAGGTGTCGAGCAGCAGCGTCAGGTTCCTGCGGTCCAGGATCGGATGCACGTAGGCAGTGCTGGCGCTGGAGCGCTGGTTGTTCTTCTCCGGGTGGTAGGCGATGGAGAAGAAGCCGACACCGTCCTCGAAGGGCTTGGCGTTGAAGTTCTCGATCTCCGGGACGCCCGTGGCCTGCTGCGCGGCGGCGACGAAGTCCTTGGCGATCGGGTTCCGGTCCTTCTCCACCACGGGGATGATGTTGAGCTGGACCTTGTCGTAGTACGGGCCGACCGCGTCCCACGTCCAGCCGTGGCCCCAGCCGTCGAGGTCCTGCGGCAGCGGCTGGAAGCAGATCAGCGTGTTGTGGCTGGAACATCCGCCGAGCACCTTCGCGCGGCTGTGCCGGATGTGCGAGTTGCCGCGCGGCTGCTCGACCGTCGGGTAGTCGTAGTCGTACTCGGTCTCCAGCAGGTTGATCCAGTTGCGCAGGTTCAGGATCTTCTCGTCGCCGACGTCGGAGGGGCCGCCCTCGATGACCGCGACCGTGACGTTCTCGTCCTCGGTGAGTCGTGCCGCGAGCACACAGCCCGCCGTTCCGCCGCCGACGATCACGTAGTCGTACGCCGTCACTTGGAGTCCCTTCGCGCGAACCAGTTCTGGGCTTCAGGCTTGAGGTTCTGGTACACGTGCTTGGGCTCGGTGTACTCGTGCAGCCCGGCGGTGCCGAGTTCGCGGCCGACGCCGGAGCGCTTGAAGCCGCCCCACTCCGCCTGCGGCAGGTACGGGCCGAACTCATTGATCCAGACCGTGCCATGGCGCAGCTTCTTCGCGACGCGCTGCGCCTTGTCCAGATCCTGGCTCCAGACACCGCCGGCGAGGCCGTACTCGGTGTCATTGCCGAGCATGATCGCCTCTTCCTCGGTCTCGAAGCGCTCGGCGGTGATGATCGGGCCGAACGTCTCGTCCTGGACGAGCTTCATGTCCCTCGTGCAGTCCGCGTAGACCGTGGGGCGGAAGAAGAAACCGTTCTGCAGCTCGGCTTCCTCCGGACGCCTGCCGCCCGCCTTGAGGGTCGCGCCCTCCTGCCTGGCGACCTCGACGTAGCTCTCGACCTTGGCCCGGTGCTCGGCGCTGACGAGGGGACCGGACTCGGTGTCCTCGTCGAACCCGTTGCCCAGCTTGATGAGATCGGCCCGGCGCGCGACCTCGTCCACGAAGTCGTCGTAGACGCTGGAGTGCACGATGAGCCTGGTACCGGACGAGCAGACCTGGCCGGCGTGGAAGAACGCGGCGGTGAGCGCGTAGTCGACGGCGACGTCGATGTCGGCGTCCGCGAAGACGATGTTCGGGTTCTTGCCGCCGAGTTCGAGCGCGACCTTCTTCACGGTCTTCGCGGCCGACGCCATGATCCGCTGACCGGTCGCGAGGCTGCCGGTGAACGAGACCAGGTCGACGCCGGGGTGCTCGGACAGCGGCGCGCCGACCTCCGGGCCGGTGCCGAGGACGAGGTTCGCGACCCCGTCCGGCAGTCCGGCCTCCTGCAGCAGCTCGAACAGCTTGATCGTCGTGAGTGGGGTGATCTCGCTGGGCTTGGCCACGATCGTGTTGCCCGCCAGCAGGGCGGGCGCGATCTTCCAGGACATCTGCAGCAGCGGGTAGTTCCAGGGCGCGATCAGGCCGCAGACGCCGACGGGTTCGTAGTCGACGCGGCTGATGACGTCCGCCGGGACACCCTGGACGATCTTCGGGTGCAGCAGCCCGGCGAGGTTGCCGTAGTAGCGGAACACGGCGGCGACGTCGTCCACGTCGATACGGCTCTCGACCAGCGTCTTGCCGGTGTCGAGCGTCTCGGTGCGGGCGATGTCCTCCTTGTCGCGTTCCAGGAGGTCCGCGACGCGGTTCAGCACGGCGGCGCGGTGTTCGGGGCTGGAGTGCTGCCAGTCGCCGTGGTCGAAGGCGTTTCTCGCCCTGGCGATCGCCGCCACGGCCTGGTCGCGGGTCTGCTCCTCGACCTCGGTGATGACGCTCTGGTCGAAGGGGTTGATGATCTGCCGCACCGGCGACACGGACTGCCTCCCTGATTCACGTGTCCATGAAGGACACTCGGGTACTTATCCGGTCGCCGGTGGCGGTAAACCGTGACGACCGTTACTTCAGATTCCGGCGAAGCCGGGTGAAGAGTCGTGCGTTGCTCATGGCCACAATGCCAACGATGTCGTCCGGATGGTCACCGTCTCGATAGGTCGCTACGAACTTCCTGTCCTCGATGGCCCCATCTTCTACGCGAACGTCCTCCGTCGCTCGCCCGATGAACTGGATCCGCACGCCGTACTGGTCGGACCAGACGTAGCCGCCGTTGGTGTGCGTCGCGACGGTCTCGCCCGCGAGCAGGTTCCGGGTGGCGATCTGTGCCTGTTCGGTCGCGCTCGTCCAGTGCTCGGCACGATGCCCGGCGCAGTTCGCGACGTCGCCGACGGCGACGATGTTCCGCAGATTCGTCACGCCACCCGCGTCGCACAGGACGCCGTTGCCGACGTTGACCGGCCCGCCGGTGAGCCAGTCCGTCGCCGGGCGTGCGCCGATGCCCGCGACGACGACGTCGGCGCCGACGACACGGCCGTCCGCGAGGTTGATTCCGCCGTCGACGTTGACCGAGTCAACATTGATCCCCGTGATCAACGTTGATCCATGGTCGCCGTGCAGGTGTCCACATGCAGCGCCCATCTCGGCGCCCAGCACGCGCGTGAGAGGCGTGGGGAGCGCCTCGACGACGGTGACCTCCTTGCCCAGAGCGCGCGCACTGGAGGCGATCTCGGCCCCGATGAAGCCGGCGCCGATGATGCCGATGTGCTGCGCGGTGCCGAACGCCTCGCGGAGCTTGATCGCGTCGTCCAGCGTGCGCAGGACGTGCGTGCCGGGAATCGTGCGCGGCAGCCCGCCCGTCGCGATGACGATGCCGTCGGCCTCGACCGTCGTGTCGTCGCTGAGCGAGATCTCCCGGCTGGAGAGCAACCCGGTCGCTCGCACGCCCAGGCGCCACTCCGCGCTCAGCGCGTCGAGGTCCTCCTGGTCCGCGAGCGGCACCGCCTCGACCTTGCCGAGGAGGAAGTCCTTCGAGAGAGGAGGCCGGTCATAGGGGAGATGGACCTCGTCGCCGACGACGACGATCCGTCCGTCGAACCCCTGCTGGCGCAGTGCCTGCGCCGACCTCAGACCGGCGAGTGAGGCGCCGATGATCGCGATCGTCTTCACGCCACGTCCCTGTTCACTTCGGCATCGACATAGACCCCTCCATCTTTCACGTGGAGAGGACAGGTGCTCACCGCTATCGGCGCCCGAGGACCGACGATGCGAACCGCCTCCCCTGGGGGCAGGTCCATGAGAGCGCAGGCGCGGATCATCGTCGGCCTCCGTTGCGTGACACGGCACACGTTCCGAATGACGCAACACAATGTGCGGCTCCGAAGACCCGCCGTCAAGAGTCCAGCCGGTTGTTTTGCCTGCCGGTTACTGTTGCGCGATGAGCAACTCCGACTCGGCAGCTCAGGTGCAGTCCGTGGACAGAGCCATCAGCGTGCTCGAACTACTGGCGCAGGGCGAGGCCGGTATCACCGAAATCGCTGGTGAGCTGGGTGTGCACAAGTCCACGGTGTCCAGACTCGTCTCCGTGCTGGAGTCGCGTGGCCTGGTGGAGCAGCTCGGTGAAAGGGGCAAGTACGCCATCGGTTTCGGGGTGGTGCGCCTGGCCGGCGCCGCCACCGGTCGCATGGACCTGACCAAGCTCGGCCAGCCCGTCTGCGAGACCCTCGCCGACTCGTTCGGCGAGACCGTCAACATCGCCGTGCACGACGCCGGCGTCGCCATCAACATCACCCAGGCCCGCGGCTCGGCGGCCGTCTCCGCCGTGAACTGGATCGGCCAGCGCACACCCCTGCACGCCACGTCGTCCGGCAAGGTCCTGCTCGCCTACCTGCAGGCGGACGAGCGCAAGCGCTTGGCGTCGCTGCCGCTCGACTCCTACACCGAGAACACGGTCGTGGATGCGTCACGGCTGCTCGCGGAACTGGAGGAGGTCGCGGAGCAGGGGTACGCGGCGTGCTTCGAGGAGCTCGAACTGGGCCTGCATGCGGTGGCCGTCCCGGTGCGCGGGCACCGTGGCGAGGTGGTCGCGGCGATGAGCGCGTCCGGGCCGTCGTACCGGTTGTCGCGGGAACGGGTGGACCAGATCGTGTCCACGATGTCGTCGGCGGCGGCGGATCTCTCGGCGCAACTCGGCTACTTCGCAGGCTAGTGGCGCGACCCGGAACGTCGGCGAGGGGGCGCGCCTCCTCGCCGCGGGTAAGCCCGAACGGCCGTCTTGACAGCCGGACGCCCTGACCGCAGGTTGTTGCAGATAGCGGTACGAGTTCTGTTACTCGCAACTGCGGCGAAGGGGTGTCCTGATGCCTGGTGCAGTGCCTCGCGTGGTGCTCGTGGGGGCGGGGATCGTCGGGTGCGCGCTGGCCGACGAGCTCACCGAACGAGGCTGCACCGACGTCACGGTCCTCGACCAGGCGGCGGGGCTCGCGGTCGGCGGGTCCAGCGGGCACGCGCCCGGCCTGGTCTTCCAGACGAACTCGTGCCGCAGCATGACGAGCTTCGCCCGTTACACGGTCGAGAAGTACACGGCGCTGGGCTGCTTCGACCAGGTCGGCGGCCTGGAGATCGCCACCAGCCCCGAACGGCTCGCCGACCTCGCGCGCAGGCACGGCTGGGCCACGTCCTGGGGCGTGCGGAGCCGGCTCATCGACGCGGACGAGGTCGCGCGGCTGCACCCGTTGCTGGACCGGGACCAGGTGCTCGGCGGGTTCCTGATCCCGAGCGACGGCCTCGCGAAGCCCGTCCAGGCCGCCGAGATCCAGGCGCGGCGGGCCATCGAGCGCGGGGCGCGGTTCGAGTTCGGGCAGGAGGTCGTCGCCGTCGAGACCGCGGGCGACCGGGTCACCGGCGTGCGGACCGGGACGGACGTGTTCGCCGCCGACATCGTCGTGTCGTGCGCCGGGATGTGGGGGTCGCTGCTGGGCGAGATGGTCGGGCTGACCGTTCCGCTCGTGCCCATGGCCCACCAGTACGCGTTCAGCGGCGACCTGAACGCCGACGCGGAGACGTTGGCACGCCAGCCGATCCTGCGGCACCAGGAAGCCGACCTGTACTTCCGCTCGCACGGCAAGGCGCTGGGCATCGGCGCGTACGGGCACCGGCCCATGCCGATCGCGGCGCGCGACATCACCGGCTCGGAGCTGCCGTTCACCGAGGAGGACTTCGAGGAGTCCTGGGCATCGGCCGTCGAGCTGATCCCGGCGCTGGCGCAGGCCGGGGTGGATCGCGGGTTCAACGGGCTGTTCTCGTTCACCGGCGACGGGATGCCGTTGCTGGGCGAGCACCCGGCGCTGCACGGCTTCTGGGTGGCGGAGGCGGTGTGGATCACGCACTCCGCGGGCGTGGCGCGGTCGATGGCCGAGTGGATCGTGGACGGGCAGCCGGAGCTGGACCTGCACTCCAGCGACCTCAACCGGTTCGAGCAGGTGCAGCTGGCGCCCGACTACGTGCTGGAGCGCGCCTGCCAGAACTTCGTCGAGGTCTACGACGTGCTGCACCCGTTGCAGCCCATGGAAAGCCCGCGGCCGATCCGCACGAGCCCGTTCTACCGCAGGCAGCAGGAGCTCGGCGCGTTCTTCCTGGAGGCGTCGGGCTGGGAGCGGCCGCACTGGTACGAGGCCAACGCGGGCCTGCCCGAGGTCGCCGAGGTGCCCACGCGGAACGAGTGGGCGAGCCGGTTCTGGTCGCCGATCTGCGGGGCCGAGGCGCTGGTGACACGCAAGCGGGTCGCGCTGTTCGACATGACACCGTTGAAGCGGCTGGAGGTCGGCGGGCCGGGAGCGCTGGAGTTTCTGCAGCGCATGACGACCAACAATCTCGACCGCAAGCCCGGCGCCGTCGTCTACACCCTGCTGCTGGACGAACAGGGCGGCGTGCGGAGTGACCTGACGATCGCCCGGCTCGGCGCGACGACGTTCCAGGTCGGCGCGAACGGCAACCTCGATCTCGACTGGCTCACCCGGCACGCGCCGGACGACGTCTTCATCAAGGACATCACGGCCGGAACGTGCTGCATCGGACTGTGGGGCCCGTTGGCGCGCGATCTCGTCAACGACGTCTCGCACACCTTGGACACGCAGAAGGGGTACTTCACCGCGCAGAAGGCGTTCATCAAGAACGTTCCGGTGACGGCGCTGCGACTGTCCTATGTGGGCGAACTGGGCTGGGAGCTCTACACCACCGCGGACCTCGGCCCGAAGCTGTGGGACACACTGTGGGAGGCCGGGCAGCGGCACGGGGTCATCGCCGCCGGGCGCGGCGCGTTCAACAGCCTGCGCCTGGAGAAGGGCTACCGGTCGTGGGGCACGGACATGACGACCGAGCACGACCCGTTCGAGGCGGGGCTCGGGTTCGCGGTGCGCCAGGACAAGGAGTTCCTCGGCAAGGGATCGCTACACAACCTCACCTCGACCAAGAAGCTCACCTGCCTCACGATCGACGACCCGCACAGCGTCGTGCTGGGCAGCGAACCCGTGTTCCACCAAGGAGAACCGGTCGGCTACGTCACGAGTGCCGCCTACGGGTACACGACCGGTCTCAACATCGCCTACGCCTGGCTGCCCAGCGAGATCGACGACGAGGTTGAGATCGAGTACTTCGGGCAGAAGGTCAAGGCGCGCCCTGCTCAGGAGCCGCTGTTCGATCCCAAGATGAAGCGACTCCGCGGATGACCTACGACGTCATCGTCATCGGGCTCGGCGGCATGGGCAGTGCCGCCGCGTACCGGCTCGCCCAGCGCGGGAAACGGGTGCTGGGACTGGAGAAGTTCACGCCCGCGCACGCGCTGGGGTCGAGCCATGGCGGGTCGCGCATCACGCGGCAGGCCTACTTCGAGGACCCCGCGTACGTGCCGTTGCTGCTGCGGGCCCACGAGATGTGGGACCAGATCGAGCGGGACAGCGGTGAACGGATCTTCCACCGCGTCGGCGGGATCATCGTCGGCGATCCGGACAGCGGCGCCATCACGGGTAGCCGGGCGAGCGTCGAGCAGTTCGGTCTGGAACACGAACTGCTCGGCGCGTCCCAGCTCCGCGAGCGCTTCCCCGCCCTGCGGCCGGCGCACGACGAGATCGGGCTGTACGAACCCGGCGCGGGCTTCGTCGTGCCGGAGACGTCCGTCGCGGCACACCTGGCGCTCGCCCGGCGTGCGGGAGCCGACCTGCGTTTCGAAGAGCCGGTGACGCACTGGGAGCCCGGCAGGGTCACCACGAGTCGCGGGACCTACGAGGCCGGGCACGTCGTCCTGTGTCCCGGCCCGTGGGCGCCGGAGTTGTTGGGAGACCTGCGAATCCCGTTTGAGATCGAACGTCAGGTCCAGTTCTACTTCACCCCGGCCGAGCCGTTCGCCGGCTACCCGATCTACATCTGGGACCGCGCGGACGGCACGAGCTTCTACGGCTTCCCCGAACACGACGGCGCGGTGAAGGTCGCGTTCCACCACGGCGGCGAGATCTGCACGCCCGAGACCATCGACCGCACGGTGCACGCCCACGAGGTCGAGGCGATCGTCACCGCCACGAGGTCTCCGATGCCCGGCCTCGCCGGCACGTTCCAGCGAGCCGCGACCTGCATGTACACCAACACCGCCGACCGGGACTTCGTCATCGCCCGCCACCCGGAGCACGACGGCGTGACCGTGGCGTGCGGCTTCTCCGGGCACGGCTTCAAGTTCGTGCCCGTCGTCGGCGAGATCCTCGCCGACCTCGCGATCGACGGGGCCACGCGGCACTCGATCGCGCTGTTCGACCCTGCCCGTCTGCACCGGCCGTGACGTCTCTCGCTCGGTCGAGCTGTTCCACCGGGTGAACGAACAGGACTTCAAAGCTTGCGAGCGATTCCGGCCCGCGCATGGTGGGGTGCTGGTGCTCCCGGAGCACCACATCGGCGGTTTCCACGACTGGCTCGTCAAGAAACTCGAATCAGCCGACTAGGGGATCGACTCGTCACCCGCGCACGCGAAAGCTTGCACGGGTGATGGAGCAGACCGACTTCCTGTTCCCGGACGGGGACCACGAGCACTTGCGCCGCATCCGGCTGCTGGCCGAGCGCGCGGAACGGACGGCACACGACAGGTCCAACTTCGTCGGACCACCGCCGTCGCAGGAGCACCTCGACATCCTCGCGGAGATCAAGAAACTGACCGCCGAGATGACCGCGGCCGCCACGACACCTGCGAAAGCCAGACGGGCCGAGACGTTGCCCCGGCCCGCCAGACCCGCGGACGACCTCGTCGTCCCCGGGAAGATGTGACCGTCAGCGGCGCTGCCCGCGGACCATCTTGACGAGCCCCTTCATCGACTCCTCCAGTCCGGAGCCGAACGGGTTGTCGTGCACCAGGTACGTCCACGTCGAGCTCGGGCGCTTCACCCCGGCGTCGGCGAGGTCGTAGCCGTCGTCGGTGATCTTGGCCGCCTCGTACTTCTCCGAGGTGCGCTCCCATGACTCCGGCACGATCTTGTTGAACGCCGGGATGGCCTCGCGGTGGAACTCGTCCAGTGGGTTCTGCCGGGCCAGCGCGCGCAGGTGGATGCCCTCGCGCAGGTCCGACAGGAACGTCAGGTGGTGCGTCCACAGGTCGTCGAGGAAGAACAGCGTGATCTTGCGGGCGGCGTCGGCGGCCACCTCGCCGGACACGCCTTCCTTCTCGCCGACCTTCTCGAACGCCGCGTCGGTACGCAACACGACGTCGCGGTGCTTGAGCAGGAGGTCGCGCTGGTGCTCGATCAGCTTGTTGTAGCGCCAGGTGTTGCGGTGGATCTCCAGGTTCACGCCCTCGGCCACGCGCTGGGCGTGCTCGAAGGTGTGCAGCAGGCCCTTGTCGTGCACCCGCCCGTCGTTGTCCACTTCGGACGGGTCCTCGGCGTCCGGTGCGTACTGGGTGATCAGCTCGTCCTGCATGGACGAGAAGAACACCGAGCCGCCGGGGTCGCCCTGACGGCCCGCGCGGCCGCGCAGCTGGTCGTCCAGGCGTGACGACGAGTGGCGCCCGGAACCGATCACGTACAGGCCGCCGAGCTCGGCGATCCGGTCGTGGTCCTCGCCCTCGTGGCCACCGAGCCGGATGTCCGTACCGCGACCGGCCATCTGGGTCGAGACCGTGATGCGCTGGTACGAACCGGCGTCCGCGATGATCGACGCCTCCTCGGCGTCGTTCTTCGCGTTGAGCACCACGCACTCGATGCCGGCGGCGCGCAGCTTGGAGGAGATCCGCTCCGACTCGGCGACGTCGAGCGTGCCGACGAGGATCGGGCGACCGGTCTCGTGAACGGTCTTGATCTCCTCGACGATCGCGTCTTCCTTCTGCTCCAGCGTCGCGTAGAGGCGGAAGTGCTCGTCCTCGCGGATGTTCTCCTTGTTCGGCGGGATCACGAGCACTTCCAGCTCGTAGAACTCCCGCAGCGTCTCGGCGACGGCGACGGCGGTACCGGTCATGCCGCAGCGCGTCGGGTAGCGCGACAGCAGCGCCTGCACCGTCATCGAGTCGAGGATCTCGCCCGACTCGGTCGTCTGGACGTTCTCCTTGGCCTCGACCGCGGCCTGCAGGCCGTCCGGCCACCGCTGCAGCTTCGCGACACGGCCACGCGTGTCGTTGATCAGATGCACCTTGCCGTCACGCACGATGTAGTCGACGTCGCGGTGCAGCAGCACCTGCGCGTGCAGCGCCACGTTCACCTTCGACAGCGTCGACGTGACGTGCTCCTGCGAGTACAGGTCGATCTCGCCGAGCGCCCGCTCGACGGCCTCGGAGCCCGCACCCGTCAGGAAGACGTTGCGCTCCTCGTCGTCGATCTCGTAGTGCAGGTTCTGCCGCAGCCGCTTCACCAGGTCCGCGATGACCGGGTCGGCCGCCTCCGAACTGGTCGAGCCGGCCAGCACGAGCGGCACGCGGGCCTCGTCGACGAGCACCGAGTCGGCCTCGTCGATGAGCGCGACCTCCGGCTCGGGCACGATCAGGTCGTCGGGGCTCGTGACGATCCGGTCGCGCAGGATGTCGAAGCCGATCTCGCTGACCGGCGCGTACGTGACCTCGCACTGGTAGGCCTCGCGGCGCTCCTCGGCCTTCGAGCTGCCGTTGATCCAGCCCGAGGTGACGTCGAGCAGCCCGTACAGCGGACCCATCCACTCCGCGTCGCGCTGGGCGAGGTAGTCGTTGACGCTGACCACGTGGACGCGCTTGCCCTTGATCGCGAACCCGGCCGCGGCCATGGCGCCCGCGAGCGTCTTGCCCTCACCGGTCGCCATCTCGACCACGAGCCCGCTGAGCAGGCCGAGCGCACCCAGCACCTGCACGTCGAACGGACGTTGCCCGATGGCCCGCTCGGCGGCCTCCCGCGTGAGGGCCACGAGCTCGGTGTCCGTGCTCTCCCCGCGCAGCTTCTTGGCGTGGGCCGTCAGCTCCTCATCGCTGAACGCCTTGAACGCGTCCGCGTGTTTTTCCACGTCCGCGAGCATTGCCTGGAACGGGGCGAGGTCGATTGAGCCCGGTTTCTGCGCGAACCTGCGCATCCGCTGCTTGAAGCGCGCCATGAGAGTGGTCACGACGCGCCAACGTACGGCATCGGCTCCAGGTTCCGCAGAGGTCTTGACTGTGAAGGCCCGATTTGTCCGTTAGATCGGGCCTTCACAGCCTCTGATCAGGCCCGTTCCGGCCGGTGCGTCTCCGGCAACCTGAACACCGACACCAACGTGAACAGCCCCATGACCAGCAGGAACGCCGACACGGACATCGAAGTCCCGGTCGCGCCGAGCAGCGCCGTCATGACGAACGGCGTGCCACCGCTGACCAGGATCGACGCCAGTTGGTACGCGAGAGAAGCACCCGAGTACCGCACATGCGCCTCGAACAGTTCACCCAGGTAGGCGGCGATCGGCCCGTACACGAGAGAGGACGCGATGCCTCCGACCGTGTTCGCGACGAACAGCAACAGCAGCGAGGCCGTGTCCACGAGCAGGAAGTACGGGAACGCCCACACGATCATGCCGATGGTGCCCGCGATGATCAGCGGACGGCGCCCGAGGCGGTCCGAAGCGTGTCCGGCCCAGAGGATGACCGGGATGCTCACGAGCGACGACAGCATGCTGACGACCAGCACCGACTCGCGGGCCAGGCCGAGCGTGGTGGTCGCGTAGGACAGGACGCCCGCGATCGACACGTAGAAGATCGCGTTGGACGCGAACATCAGGCCGGCGCCGAGCAGGATCGGCTTGCGATGGGTCCGCAGAGCCTCCTTGAGCGGTGCCTGCGCCACGACCGGCCCCGACGCACGGCGCTGCTGCAGCTCACGGAAGACCGGGCTGTCCTCGACCTTGAGCTGGATGAACAGCACCACGGGGAAGAGGAGCGCGCTCGCGAGGAACGGCACGCGCCAGCCCCACGACGCGAACGCCTCAGGCGAGAGAGACGTCGTGGCGCTGATGAAGGCAACGTTGCCCAGCAGCACGCCGATCGGAACGCCGGCCTGGCCGAACGTGCCCGCGAAGCCGCGTTTCTTCGGCCCCGCGGTCTCGGTCAGCAGCAGGACCACGCCGCCCCACTGCCCACCGACCGCGATGCCCTGCAGGAAGCGCAGCAGCACCAGCAGGATCGGCGCGCCGACGCCGATGGACGCCGTCGTGGGCAGCAGGCCGATGAGGAACGTCGCCGCCGCCATCAGGCCGAGGCAGACGACCAGTGCCGGCTTGCGGCCGACCTTGTCGCCGAAGTGCCCGAAGACCAGGCCGCCGATCGGGCGCGCGATGAAGCCCGCCCAGAACGTGCTGAACGACAGGAGCAACGCCACGATCGGCGTCGCCTCGGGGAAGAACAGTTTCGGGAACACCAATGCCGCGGCGGTCGCGTAGATGAAGAAGTCGTACCACTCAAGACTCGAACCGACGAGCCCGGCTGCCATGAGCCGACGTAAGGTCTTCTGTTCCGCAGGGGCGACGCTGACCACGGATTCTCCTCACCACGTGTCGATGAACGGGCGTTTCTTCCCTTGTGAGCGGGAAGTTGCGGGGGCCAGCGCCGTGGCGATCCAGCGGCGCGTGTCGGCCGGGTCGATCACGTCGTCGATCTCGAAGACCGAGGCGACGTTGAGGGCTTTGCCGTGCTCGTAGGCCATCGCGACCATCTGGTCGTAGCGCTGCCGGCGCTCGTCCGGGTCCGCGATGGCGTCGAGCTCTTTCCGGAAGCCGAGTTTGATGGCGCCTTCGAGGCCCATCGGGCCGAACTCGCCAGTGGGCCACGAGATCGCGAACTGCGGAACCTTCAGGCTGCCCGCCGCCATGGCCTGCGCGCCGAGGCCGTACGCCTTGCGCAGGATCACGAGTCCGAAGGGGACGGTGAGGTTGGCGCCCGTCACGACCATGCGGGTGAGGTGGCGGACGGTGGCGGTGCGTTCGGCGTCCGGGCCGACCATGAACCCCGGGGTGTCGCACAGGGAGACGACCGGGATGTCGAACGCGTCGGCCAGCTGCAGGAAGCGGGCGCACTTGTCGGCGGCGTCGGCGTCGATCGCCCCGCCGAGGACGTTCGGGTCGTTGGCGATCAGGGCGATGGGACGGCCTTCGATCCGGACCAGTGCGGTGACGATGGCCTTGCCGAAGCCCTGGCGGAGTTCGAGGACGCTGCCGGTGTCGGCGAGGGTGGTGATGAGCGCGCGGATGTCGTAGGCGCGCAGGCGGTTCTCGGGGATGGCGTGGCGGAGGAGGCGCTGGTCCGCGCAGTTCCACGATCCGAAATTGTCGGTGCTGTCTGGGAGAATTGTTTTTAGGGGTTCCCCCGAGGGCGCGGGCGAAGGCTGCGCATTCGGCGAGGGGACGCCTGCGTGAGCCTGGGGGCCTGCGTGAGCTTGGGCGCCTGCGGAGACCTGGGCGCCTGCGGGAGCCTGGAAGTACGAGAGGTACTTCTTCGCGACGGCGACCGCTTCCTCCTCCGACGCCACCGCGATGTCCACCACGCCGTTGGGCACCTGCACGTCCAACGAGCCGATGTCCTCGGGCCGGAACGTGCCGAGCCCGCCGCCCTCGATCATCGCCGGGCCGCCCATGCCGATGTTCGCGCCCTCGACCGCGATGATCACGTCGCATGTGCCCAGCAGCACCGCGTTGCCCGCGAAGCACCGCCCGGCTACCACGCCGACCAACGGCACCTGCCCGCTCAGCCGCGCGAACGCGTGGAACGAGCCGCAGTCCAGGCCGCTGACCATGCTGTGGTCGGTGTCGCCGGGCCGTCCGCCACCACCTTCGGCGAACAGCACCACCGGCAGGTTCTCCTGCTGTGCCAGGGCGAACAGCCGGTCCTTCTTCTGATGGTTGCGCATGCCCTGAGTGCCGGCCAGTACGGCGTAGTCGTAGGACATCGCCACGACCCGTTGGCCGTTCACGACGCCGATGCCGGCCACCATGCCGTCCGCGGGCGTGCGTTCGATCAGGTCCTCAAGCGACCGGCGCTGGCGCTGGGCGGCGATCGCGAGGCCGCCGTACTCGACGAAGGAAGTGCAGAGATCCGCGATGTTCTCGCGGGCGGTTCGTCCACCCCGGGCGTGCCGGCGTGCGGCGGCTTCGGGCCGGTCGAAGTCGTGGCGCGCCAGCACTTCCGCCAGATCCGGCCGGACGTGCTCCAGATCCACCTCGGCAACGTCCTCATCGGACTCGCCGGCCCCGGAGGCCAGCACCTGGCCCTCGGTCACGGTGTCGCCCACCGACACCAGCACGTCGCCGGACACCCGCACGACGTGCTGCATCTTCATCGCTTCCAGCACGACGGAACCGGGATCGACGGCGACCACCGTGCCCGCCAGCGGCGCCCGCATGCCCGACACCGGCTCCTCGGCCACGAAGTCGGTGGTCGCACCGACGATGTCCTGGTCCAGCAGGGTATGAAGGAACTCCAGGTTCGTGGCGACGCCCTCGACCCGGAACTCGCGCAACGCCCGCCGCGCCCGGTTCAGGGCGACGTCCAGGTCCTCGCCGTGCACCACGAGCTTCGCGAGCAGCCCGTCGTACCGCGTGCCGACCCGGTAGCCGACGTACCCGTGCGTGTCGACGCGGACGCCGGGCCCGGCCGGCAGCCCGAACGACGACAACACGCCGCCCGAAGTCTGGTTCACGCGCACCTGCACGGCCGCGCCGCGGTCGTGGGGCGTGAAGTCCACGTCGCCGCCCCAGGCGAGCAGCAGCTGGGTGCGCACGAGGTCCACTCCGGACACCATCTCGGTCACCGTGTGCTCGACCTGCAGCCGCGGGTTGACCTCCAGGAACGCGAACGAGTCCCCGGACACCAGGAACTCCACCGTGCCGACGCCCTGGTAGTCCACGGCCGAGGCGATGGCCATGGCCGACGAGTGCAGAGCTTTGCGCAGCAACGGGTCCAGCAGGGGAGCGGGCGCGATCTCCACGACCTTCTGGTGCCGCAGCTGCAGCGAGCAGTCGCGGTCGCCGATCACGGAGGTCCCGACGAGCTGCACCTCGATGTGCCGGGCGGAGGGCATCAGCCGTTCGAAGTAGACGTCGCCCACCCCGAACGCCGCCAGCGCCTCCGCCCGGCACGCCTCGACCGCACTGTCGAGGTCCTCGGGCCGCAACACGGCCCGCATGCCCTTGCCGCCACCCCCGGCGACCGCCTTCACCATCACCGGGAACTTGCCGGGCGCCGCGTCCAGCACCGGAATCCCCAGCGAGGCCGCCAGTTCCCGTGCTCGCCGCTTGTCACCGAGCAGTTCCAGAATGTCAGCGGACGGCCCGACGAACGCCAGCCCGCGCTCCGAACACGCCCGAGCGAACGCGGCGTTCTCGGACAGGAATCCCCACCCCGGATGCACGGCCTGGCACCCCTCGGCAGCGTCCAGCAGTTGATCTATGTCGAGGTACGGCGACGGCCCACGCAGCGCCACCGCGCGGTCCGCGAGGGTCACGGGGAGTGAGGAAGCGTCGTCCTCCGCATACACCGCCACGGTGCGTATCCCCAGGTCAGCAGCTGCGCGCAGGACGCGGACAGCCACCTCACCCCGGTTGGCGACGAGCAGCACGGGCAACCTCCTGAGCGACCGCTTAGTATGTGACGGCGGTCGCATGTTGCCATCTGAAGTCAACGGAAGTCCATACGGAACCGATCGGGGTACTGAGGCGTCAACGGAACACTTCGCCGCAAACGGGCGATCCAGTTGGCAGACTCCCCGCAAACAGCAAGGGCTTCAGGAGGCCGCAGTGGTGTTCAAAAGGATGATGCGCGCGTTCGGCGTGGGCGGCCCGACTGTCGACACGGTCCTGACCAACCCCAACGTCAGGCCCGGCGAGGTGCTGTCCGGCGAGGTGCGCATCGCCGGCGGCGACCACCCGGCCGAGATCGACCACGTCACGCTCGCGCTGCTCACCCGCGTCGAGGTCGAGAGCGGCGACAACGAGTACAACACCAACATGGAGTTCCACAAGTTCTCCGTGGGCCAGCGGATCATGGCCCAGCCGCACCAGAACCTCTCGCTGCCGTTCCAGGTGCCGGTGCCGTTCGAGTGCCCGCTCAACGTCGTGGGCGGCATGCAGCTCAACGGCATGCAGCTGGGCCTGCGCACCGAGCTTGAGGTGCGCGGCGCCGTCGACCCCGGTGACCTCGACCCGATCTGGGTGCACCCGCTGGCGTCGCAGGACGCCGTGCTCCAGGCGTTCGGGCAGATGGGCTTCCGCTTCACCAAGGCGGACAACGAGCGCGGCCGCATCCACGGCGTGCCGCAGCAGCTGCCGTTCTACCAGGAGATCGAGTTCTACCCGCCGCCGCAGTTCGCGGGCCGCGTCAAGCAGGTCGAACTGACGTTCGTCACGACGCCGGGCGAGCTGCACGTGGTCCTGGAGGCCGACAAGCGCGCCGGGCTGCTCCGTGCGGGCGGCGACGCGTACGGCCGTTTCGCCATGTCACACCAGCAGGCCGTCGGCACCGACTGGACCGCGACGATCAACCAGTGGATGTCGCAGGTCTCCGGCAGCCGCTGGTAGTCATCGGCACCCGGGCGGGTACCGCTCGCCGATCTCGAGCTGCGGATCTTGCCGGGTGACGGGATGATTTTCTCCGAGATCCCCGAGTGCATCGGGGTGTAGCGGTAGGAGGCGACCGTGACCATCGAGAGCATCATCGGCGCGCTCATCATCGGCCTGATCCTGGGCTTGCTCGGGAAGCTGTTCGCACCGGGCAAGCAGGCCATTCCGATCTGGCTGACGCTGCTGGTCGGCATCGCGGCGGCGTTCATCGGGACGTGGATCGCGCGACTGCTCGGCGTGCAGGACACGCCGGGCATCGACTGGATCGAGGTGATCATCCAGATCGTCGTCGCGGCGGTCGGTGTTTCGGTCGTGGCAGGCATGTACGGCAGGAAGTCGGTCAGCTAGCCGGACGGACCATCCTGAGGACGAGGTCGGCGTACATCGCGCCGATCTCGTCCGGGGTCCGCCTGCCGCTCGGCTGGTACCAGCGCGCGACGTCGATGCACAGCGACAGCACGGCCAGGGTCGCGCCCTTGAGGTCGGGGACGTCGAACACGCCCTCCTCGATGCCGTCCGCGATGTAGGACCGCATCCGCTGTTCGATCTGCCGGCGCAGCTCCGCCACCTCCGCGTGGTGTTCCGGGGAGAGCGCGCCGAGCTCGTACTGCACCACCCGCGCCGTCGTGTGGAACGCCGCGTGCCAGCCCGCGAACGCCGCTACCGCGTTCCTCAGCCGCTGCACCGCGCCGTCGCCCTGGATACTCGACAGCAGCGCCAGCGACGTCTCGTGGCCGACGAGCGAGATGTTGAAGAGAAGCTCTTCTTTGGACCGGTAGTGGATGTACACGGCCGCGGGGGACATTCCGGCCAGCGAAGCGATGTCACGGGTCGTCGTGGCGTGGTATCCCTTGCCTGCGAACGCCTGGACGGCGGCGATGAGCATCCGGCGGGCGGCGTCCGGGGTCACGGCGCGCCAGGTCTCGTCGAGCAGTGAGAACCCGTCCAGTCCGGTCGTCGTCATCGGGCCGCTCCTCGCGTGTTGACAGGTGATGGATAGTACTGCACGCTAAGCGGGCGCTTAGCTCTAAGCAACCGCTTAGTATGGAGGTAGTCGTGCAGCGGACGCTGTTCAACGAGGATCACGCCGCGTTCCGGGAGTCGGCGAAGGCGTTCGTCGAGCGCACGATCACGCCGAACGTCGAGAAGTTCATCGAGCAGCGGGTGATCGACCGGGACGTGTGGCTGGAAGCCGGTCGTCAGGGCCTGCTGGGCCTCGAGATCCCCGAGGAGTACGGCGGCAGCGGCGCGAACGACTACCGCTTCAACACGGTGTTCGCCGAGGAGCTCTGCCGGGTCAACGCCGCGGTCGCCTCGTCGCTGGGCATCCACGGTGACGTCGTCGCGCCGTACCTCGTCGACCTGTGCACCGAGGAGCAGAAGCAGCGCTGGCTGCCCGGCATGTGCACCGGCGAGATCAAGACCGGCATCGCGATGACCGAGCCGTCCGGCGGCTCCGACCTCGCCGCGCTGAAGACCAACGCCGTCCGTGACGGTGACGACTGGATCCTCAACGGCTCCAAGACGTTCATCACCAACGGCTACACCGCCGACATGATCGTCGTCGCGGCCCGCACCGACCCGTCCAAGGGCGCGCGCGGCATCACGCTGTTCGCCGTCGAGGACGGCATGCCCGGCTTCGAGCGCGGCCGCAAGCTCGACAAGGTCGGCCAGCACCCGTCCGACACCGCGGAGCTGTTCTTCTCCGACGTGCGGCTCTCCGCCGAGCACATGATCGGCGACGAGGGCCAGGGCTTCATCTACATGATGGAACGCCTGCCGCAGGAGCGGATCGGCGGCGCCATCTCGAACCTGGCGCACGCGCAGGGCGTCTTCGACGAGACGCTGGAGTACGTCAAGGAGCGCAAGGCCTTCGGCCAGGCGATCGGCAAGTTCCAGCACAACAAGTTCCTGCTCGCGGAGCTGCGCACCAAGCTGGACGTCTCGCAGGCCTTCATCGACACGCTGACGATGCAGCACGTTCGTGGCGAACTGAGCTCGGTCGAGGCGGCACAGGCGAAGTACTGGAGCGCCGACATCGAGAACGAGGTCATCGACGCCTGCGTGCAGCTGCACGGCGGCTACGGCTACATGACCGAGTACCGCGTCGCCCGCGCGTGGATGGACGCCCGCGTCACGAAGATCTGGGCGGGATCCAACGAGATCATGAAGGAACTCATCGGCCGCGACCTGGGCCTGTAGGAGGTTTTCCATGGCTGAGGCAGTCATCGTCTCCACGGCCCGGTCGCCGATCGGCCGTGCCCGCAAGGGTTCTCTCGTCTCGCTGCGGCCGGACGACCTGGCCGCTCAGGTGATCTCGGCGGCGCTGGGCGACATCCCGGCGTCCGAGATCACCGACCTGCACCTCGGTTGTGCCGAGCCGCAGGACGAGCACGGCCAGAACATCGCGCGCCGCGTTGCCGTGCAGCTGGGCCACGACAACCTGCCCGGCACGACGGTCAACCGGTTCTGCGCGTCGTCCGTGCAGACCGCGCGGATGGCCTTCCACGCCATCAAGGCCGGGGAGGGCACCGGGTTCATCTCGGCCGGCGTCGAGTGCGTCTCCCGGTACATGCACTCGGGTGCGCCCTCGTTCAACCCGCTGTTCGACGAAGCTCAGCAGCGGACCCAGGACACGGCCGCGTCCAACGCCCCGTGGACCGACCCGCGGCTCGACGGCAAGCTGCCCGACTACTACATCGCGATGGGCCAGACGGCCGAGAACGTCGCGACGCAGATGGGCATCTCGCGGCACGACCAGGACGAGTTCGGAGTCCGTTCGCAGAACCTCGCGGAGAAGTCGATCGCGGACGGGTTCTTCGCCCGCGAGATCACACCGGTCACCCTGCCCGACGGCACCGTCGTCTCGACGGACGACGGACCGCGCGCGGGTGTCACCTACGAAGCCGTCTCCCAGCTGAAGCCGTCGTTCCGGCCCGAGGGCACCATCACGGCGGGCAACTGCTGTCCCCTGAACGACGGCGCGGCCGCCGTGGTGATCATGAGCGCCGTGCGGGCCCGCGAACTGGGCCTGACCCCGTTGGCGCGCATCGTGTCCACGGGCGTCTCCGGCCTGTCGCCGGAGATCATGGGCCTCGGCCCCGTCGACGCCACGAAGCAGGCGCTCGGCCACGCCGGTCTGTCCATTTCGGACATCGACCTGGTGGAGATCAACGAGGCGTTCGCGGTCCAGGTGCTCGGTTCGCAGCGCGCGCTGGGCATCGACATCGACAAGCTGAACGTGCACGGCGGCGCGATCGCGCTGGGCCACCCGTTCGGCTCGACCGGTGCGCGGATCATGACGACGCTGATCAACGGCATGCAGGCCCGCGACGCCCAGTTCGGCCTGGAGACGATGTGCGTCGGTGGCGGTCAGGGCATGGCGATCATCCTGGAAAGGCTTTCGTAGTGGGAATTCTGGACAAGTTCCGCCTCGACGGGAAGGTCGCGATCGTCACCGGCGCGTCCTCGGGTCTCGGCGTCGCGTTCGCCAAGGGACTCGCGGAGGCGGGCGCGGACGTCGTGCTCGCGGCTCGTCGCGCGGACAGGCTGAAGGACACGGCCGCACTGGTCGAGTCGGCCGGACGACGCGCGCTGGTCGTGCAGGCGGACGTGTCGAAGCCGGAGGACTGCCGTGAGGTCGCTCGTGCGGCGGCGGAGTTCGGCACGGTGGCGGTGCTCGTGAACAACGCCGGTGTGGCGTCGGCGGTACCGGCGTCGCGCGAGACGCCGGAGGAGTTCCGCAGCGTCATGGACGTGAACCTCAACGGCGCCTACTGGATGGCTCAGGCCGCTGCCTCCGTCATGAAGTCCGGCGGCTCGATCATCAACATCTCCAGCGTGCTGGGCCTCGTGACCGGCGGTATTCCCCAGGCCGCGTACTCGGCGTCCAAGGCGGGACTTCTCGGCCTGACGCGGGATCTGGCGCAGCAGTGGACCGGGCGCAAGGGCATTCGCGTCAACGCGATCTGCCCCGGTTTCTTCGAGTCGGAGATGACCGACCAGTACCCGCCGGGGTACCTCGAGAAGATGCAGGCGGCGCTGCCCGCCGGTCGCATCGGTGATCCCGAGGAACTTGCCGCCGCCGTGGTCTTCCTGGCCTCCCCCGCGGGCGGTTACGTTACTGGCGAGACGCTCGTCGTCGACGGTGGTGCCGTGATCGTCTGACTCCAGGGGGAGCCGTGCGGGAGCCCGAGTTCAAGGTCGTGGACCCGCGAAGACGGTTCCTGCTGTGGTTCGTCCCGCCGCTGGCGGTGTTCGTGACCGGGCTGGTGGTGTTGCTCGTTTCGGGGCACATCACCGGCCCGTTCCGCTCTGTGACGGTGGTGCGGGCGCTGTTCGCCTCCAAGCGCGACTTCTTCCAGGACGAGCAGGTCAAGCGCATCCTGATGGCGCGCGGCTACCAGGTGCACGTGACGCCGATCGGCTCGCGCGACCTGGCGGACAAGCCGGACCTCGACTCGTACCACTTCGTGTTCCCGTCGGGGCACGTGGCGAACGAGCACGTGAAGTCGCGCCGGGCGGGCAAGCACGTCGTGCCGTACCGGCCCTTCTTCACCCCGGTCGTGCTCGCCACGTTCCGCGAGCACGCCGAGGCACTGGTGCGGGCGAGGGTCGCGACGGCGCATGACCAAGGTGCGCAACCGCTCTACTACAACCTCGACATGGCCGAGTTCACGAAGCTGTCGGCGTGGAGGTGGAGCGACTACGGCCTAAGCAACGGCAACCGGGTCATCGCGCAGTCGCCGGACCCCTGCAAGGCCTACTCGGGCGCGACGCTCGTCGGATTCGTCGCCACGGCTTTCGGTGACGATCCGCCGCAAACCGTAGAAGCGGCGGAAGAGCTGGCGCGGAAGGTCAAGCCGTTCGTCGACGCGCAGGGGCAGGCCGGTGAGGACATGGCCCCGAAGTACTTCGTGCCGGAGGGCCGCACGCACGCCGTCATCGCGGTGATCTACGAGCACCAGTACATCGCCTATCAGTTGCGGCAGAAGAGCATCGACACCGAACGCGTGCTGCTCTACCCGACGAAGCAGCACCAGAGCACACCCGAGCTGATCTCGTTCACGCCGGAGGGCGACCGGATCGGTGAGCTGATGATGAACGACCCGGACCTGCGCCGGCGCGCGGTCGAGCTGGGTTTCCACTCGCTGGGCTGGAACGGGGAGACAGGCAACGACTTCGGCAGCTACATCGCCGGCCGCGGGCTGCCCGAACCGCCCGCCGGTGAGGCGGGCAGGGTGCAGCTGCCCAAGGCGGAGCTGTTCGAGCGGATGCTCGACGTCGTAGGCGAGTGCAAGTGAAGGTGCTGGCGGCAGTTCTGCTGCTTCTGCTGGCGGCGTGCACGTCGAGCACGCCGCCGCCGGTCCGGTTGAAGATGCTGGCGAGCACGGAACTGGCCGACCTCGGACCTGTGCTGGCGGAGCTCCGGCGTGCCACCGGGGTCGAGCTGGCGGTCGAGCACCGCGGCACGGTCGAGGCCAGCAGGTCGCTCGCCGGGTTCGACCTGGCGTGGTTGTCCACCGCCAGGTTCCTGCGGCTGGCGGGTGCCGAGCCGGAGCTGGCGTCGAGCGTCATGACGTCCCCGGTGGTGCTCGGCGTAAAGCGCGGCAGCCGGGCCGTGCTGGGCGAGCGGCCGACGTGGGCGGACATCGCGGACCGAGCCGCGCTGGGCCAGTTCCGGTACGGCATGGCCGATCCGCGCGTGTCCGGCGGTGGCATGGCCGCGTTGATCGGCGTCGCGACGGCGGCCGCGGGCACCGGAGCGCCGTTACGGCCCGAGGACGTGAGTTGCGACCGTCTGCAGGGGTTCCTTGCGGGGCGGGCGTTCGACGCGCCCGACCCTGTCACCGAGTTCGTCCGCCGGTCCGATGTGGACGGACTCGTCGCGCACGAGTCGGAGCTGTTGTCCTTGAACGCTTCCGGACGTGTGTCCGAACCGCTGGAGATCGTCTACCCGCGCGACGGCATCGTGCTGTCGGACTACCCGCTGATGCTCGTCGACCCGGCGCACCGGGACGCGTACGACCGCGTCGTGGAGTGGCTGAGGTCGCCTGCCGCGCAGCAGATGATCGCCGACCGCACCTGGCGCCGTCCCGTCGAACCCTCCGTGACGCGCAACGAAAAGCTGCGAGCCGACCTCGGTACCGCGCTCTACTTCCCGGACAGCTCCGAGGTGATCGACCGGCTGCTGCTCTTCCACGACCGCGCGGGCGAAGGCCGGCAGGTGGTCTTCGTGCTGGACTACTCGACGTCGATGGCCGGTGCTCGCCTCGCCGGGCTGCGGGAGGCGTTCGCGTCGCTCAACGGGTTCGACCGCTTCTACGTCGGGGAGACCGTGACGATCATCCGGTTCGCGGGCACCGTGCTGGAGGAGCGTTCGATCACCGTGCGCGGTCGCGAGGACCTCGACGCGTTGCTGGCCGTCGTCGCGTCCGAGGACCTGCGCGACAACACCGCGATCTGGGCGGCCCTGGAGCGCGCGTTGCAGTTGGCTCGAGGCGAGACGGCGGTGGTGCTGATGACGGACGGCGAGAACAACGCGGGCCCGTCGGTGGACGAGTTCCTGAGGGTCGGCAGGGGAGAGGTGCCGGTGTTTCCGATCCGGTTCGGCGAGGCCTCCACGGCGGAACTGGACCGAGTGGCGCAGGCGAGCGGCGGCCGTCTGGTCGAGGCCGGCGCGAAATCGTTGCTGGAGGCGGTGAGAGAGATCCGTGGCTGTCGATAGAGCGCTCTGGTGGTCCGTCTCGTGGGGCTGGATCCTGCTGTGGTCGGCGACGCTGATCGCACTGGTCGTGGTCGTCGTGCTCGCCTGGCGGTGGATGCGCCGCCGCGACCAGGGACCCGAGGTGCCCGGACTGCTGTTCTACGTGCACGGCCAGCGGATGATCAACCTCTGCAAGGTCGGCCGCTACGACGACGCCGTCACCCGGCAGTTCGTCAAGCAGATCACCGTCACCAAGAACGGCAAGCTGCAGGTCGGCCCCAGCGAGTTCGGCATCGGCGTCGACGGCTCGGTGGTAGAGCAGAACACCGACACCTACGAGAAACCGGCCACCGAGATCGACGTCATCGGCGTCGTCCTGGCGGGCCTGCGCGCAGGCCACGGCGTGGTCGAAGTCGACCTGACGACCGCCACGATCAGGGCAGACGAGGCGTGGCGACGAGGAAGAGCCCGGCGCCTCAACGACATCCGCGACTACGTGTCGCTGCATGGCCGGTTCGAGGTCGGCGACGGCGACGACCCGGCGGTGCTGCTGGCGCCGGTCGGCACGCACCGGGTGCGCGTGGAGTGCGACCGCGCGAGCCTGCGCGACACGTTGCCGCCGGGCCAGTTCAACGCCCGCTGCCTGGGCAAGGTCCAGTCGTGGAACGCCGCGACCGGTGAGATCGTGGTCCTGCCGGTGGTCGTTTTTCGGTAGACGGGCGGGGGACGATCAGCACGTGATCGCATTGGACGAGGTGCTGGTGGTCGACGTGGAGTCGACGTGCTGGGAGGGCGCACCGCCTCCCGGTGAGGTCTCGGAGATCATCGAGATCGGGATCTGCCCGGTCACGGTGGCGTCCGGGATCCGGGGTGAGCGGCGGTCAGTGCTGGTAGCACCGTCGCGGTCGTCGGTCAGCCCTTTCTGCACCGAGCTGACGACGCTGACCGCCGACCAGGTCGCCGGCGGGGTCTCGTTCGCCGAGGCGTGTGCGGTCCTGCGCAAGGAGTTCCGGTCGGACCGCCGGGTGTGGGCCTCGTACGGTGACTACGACCGGAAGATGTTCGAACGGCAGTGCGCCGACTTCGGGGTCCGGTACCCGTTCGGGCCGCGGCACATCAACGTGAAGACGTTGTTCGCGCTGGTGCACGCCCTGCCGCGGGAGGTCGGGATGGCCGAGGCGGTGCGGCTCGCCGGGCAGAGGCTCGACGGCACGCACCACCGCGGTCACGACGACGCCCACAACATCGCGGGCTTGCTGGCCGGGCTGCTCAGAAGGTGATCACGTCCGCGCTGTCCGGTTTCGCCCTGCCGGCCAGCACGGCCTGCCACACGCCGACCAACTCCTCCGGCCCGCTGTGCTGCACCACGGCGACCCACTCACCGGCCTGAGCGGTGAACCCCCGCCAGGCCTCGCCGAAGCGCTGAGCCAGGCCCTCGGAACCCCAGTCGGCGGTGCGCTTGCGCAGCTGATCCGGGGCGAAGAAGAACTCGGAGCGCACATCCTGCGAGGCGGCCTGGTGTGTGAGTCCGATCGAGATGTCCTTGACCAGGTCGGAGCCGAGCCGGTCGTGCAGCGCCGACCGCACCTCGTCCGACCCGCTGAAGTCCAGGTACACCGAAGGTTCGACGTCCACCGAAGCGTCGTAGGGGAGCACGGTGTCGTAGAGGCCCAGGCCCTTGGTGAACTCCACGTTGCGGGCCGAAGTCAGGCCCACGACCCGCACACCGGCGCCGCGAAGGCGTTGCGCGGTGCCGAACGCGGTCTTGCTGGACGCCGAGGAGATCACGACGGTGCGGGCGCCGTGGAAGTCGTTGTCCACCAGCCGGTCGGCCAGCAGGAACGACGTGAGGAACAGCGGCCGGTACAGCACCTGGAGGTCTTCCAGCCGCTCGTCGTAGGCGGGGTCCTGGGTGGTGACGAGGTAGCTGTTGTAGACGGCGGGCAGCTCGGCGCGGTGGTCGCTCGCGTCGACGAAACCGGCCGAGGTCAGCCTGGGGCGCACGACGAGGTGGCTGGCCATCGGCAGGTAGCCGTAGACGCGGGTGCCGGCGGGCAGAGCGTCCACTGTGGATTCGACGACGTCGGCGAGGCCCCACAGCGGGATCACGCCCTGGCCGGGGCCGCCGGCCGGGAAGAAGTTCCAGTAGCCGATCATGTCGCCGATCACGCCGTAGGTGACGTTGTTGGCGGTGAGCCCCACCCGGCTGACGCGCAGGAGCATTTCGCCGTCGGCCAGGGCGGGGAGTTCGTCGTGCAACACTTCGGTTTTGGTGAGGTCGTCGCGGTCGGCGACAACGGTCCAGCGGCTGATCATTGCCTGGATTCTCCTTGGTCGGGAGGTACGCTCCGGTCGTGACCGTGCCTGAAAGACTGATCGACGCCGCCACCCGCCTGTTCGCGGACAAGGGGTACGAGCGCGTCGCCGTGCAGGAGATCGTGGAGCACGCCGGTGTCACCAAAGGCGCGATGTACCACTACTTCGGGTCGAAGGACGACCTGCTGCACGAGATCTACGGGCGGTTGCTGCGCTTGCAGACCGAACACCTGGAGAAGATCGCGTCGAGCACCGGCCCGGTCGCCGAGCGGCTGCGCGAGGCCGCGATCGACGTGATCGTCACGAGCGTCGACGACTTCGACGCCGCCAAGGTGTTCTTCCGCTCGATGAACCACCTCTCGGAAGAGAAGCAGCGGGAGGTCCGGGCGGAGCGGCGGCGCTACCACGAGAAGTTCCGCGGCCTGATCGAGGAGGGGCAGCGGAACGGGACGTTCCGCGACGACGTGCCCGCCGACGTCGCCACGTACTACTTCTTCGGGTCGTTGCACCAGCTCGGCACGTGGTACCGCCCGGACGGGGACATCCCGGCCGGGCGGCTGGCGGAGCACTACGCGGACCTGCTGATCCACAGCCTCACGGCACGATCACGCTGACGATCTCGGCGACGCACGCGGGCTTGTCGCTGCCCTCGATCTCGATGACGACCTTGGTCACGAGCTGCTTGCCCAGCGCGATGTCCGTGACGTCCAGCAGTTCGACCCCGCCGCGCACCCTGGCGCCGACCAGTACCGGCTGCGGGAAGCGGACCTTGTTGCTGCCGTAGTTCACGCCCATCTTGATGTTCTTGACGGTGTAGACGTCCCGCACCAGGTACGGCACCAGCGACAACGTCAGGTAGCCGTGGGCCACAGGTCCGCCGAATGGACCTTTCTTCGCCTTCTCGACGTCGATGTGGATCCACTGGTGGTCCAGCGTCGCGTCGGCGAACAGGTTGACCTGCTCCTGCGTGACCTCGTGCCACTCGCCGAACCCGAGGTGCTCGCCCTTGGCGGCGACCAGCTCGTCGATGCTCTCGAAAGCGCGCATGGTGGGAGCCCTCAGTCCTTCGGTCCGCCGGCGACGTAGATGACCTGGCCGGACACGAACCCGGCACCCTCGCTGACGAGGAACGACGCGGTGTGCGCGATGTCCTCCGGCTGGCCGACGCGCGCGACCGGGATCGTCTGCGCCGCACCGGTGAGGAAGTCCTCGAACGGAATCTTCATGCGCTCGGCGGTCGCCTTGGTCATCTCGGTCGCGATGAAACCGGGCGCGATCGCGTTCACCGTGACGCCGAACTTGCCGAGCTCGATCGCGAGGGTCTTGGTGAAACCCTGCAGACCGGCCTTGGCGGCGGAGTAGTTGGCCTGGCCGCGGTTGCCGAGAGCGGAGGTGGAGCTCAGGTTGACGATGCGGCCGAAGCCTTCCTTCGTCTGGAACGCCTGCACGGCCTTGCTCATCAGGAACGCGCCGCGCAGGTGCACGTTCATGACCGTGTCCCAGTCCGCGGAGGTCATCTTGAACAGCAGGTTGTCGCGCAGCACGCCGGCGTTGTTGATCAGCACGGTCGGGGCGCCGAGGGCCTCGGCGACCTTCGCCACCGCGGCGTTGACCTGCTCCTCGTCCGCCACGTCGACCTTGAGGCCGACGGCGCGCCCACCGCTCGCGACGATCTTGTCTGCGCCGTCGAGCACGCCCTGCTCGTCGAGGTCGAGCAACGCGACGGCCAGGCCGTCCGCGGCGAGGCGCTGCGCGACCGCGGCGCCGATGCCACGAGCCGCGCCGGTGACGATCGCAACCCTGTCGGCCACGGGTCCTCCTTCGGTGAGGGGATGGTGAGCTAAGCGAGCGCTTAGTAACGTACCTATCAGTCCGCTTGACGTCCAGGCCTGTGCGGACGACCATACCGACTGGTCGGAATGTGGCAATTCGAGGAGGCAGATGCCCGTGGACTTCACCGGCAAGGTCGCGCTCGTCACCGGCGGATCCAACGGCATCGGTGCCGCGTCCGCCCGGCGGCTGGCATCGCGCGGCGTGCGCGTCGTTGTGGCTGATGTGGACGCCGACCAGGGCAAAGCCGTCGCCGATGAGATCGGCGGCGTGTTCGTGCGCTGCGATGTGACGGTGCCTTCGGACTCGGCCGAGGCCGTTGCTCTCGCCGTGCGCGAGTTCGGCGGGCTCGACATCGCGTTCCTGAACGCCGGCATCGGCACCGGCTGCTCGCTGGGCGACGACTTCGACGTCGACGTGTACCGGCGCGCGATGGCCATCAACCTCGACGGCGTCGTCTACGGCGCGCACCACGCATTGCCCGAGGTGCGCAAGCGCGGCGGCCAGATCATCGCCACGGCCTCGATGGCCGGCCTCATGCCGATGCCGGGCGACCCCGTCTACGGCGCCAACAAGGCGGCCGTCGTCGGTCTCGTGCGCTCTCTCGGTGGCGCCTATCCCGACGTGCGCGTGAACGCGCTGTGCCCGGCGTTCGCCGACACCAACATCATCGTTCCGCTGCGCTCGACGCTGGAGGAGATCGGCATGCCGATCCTGCCCGTGTCGGCCGTCGTGGACACCTTCATGTCCATTGTGGAGGGTTCGGGAACCGGCGAGGCCTGGTTCGTGCAGGCAGGTCGTTCGTCGGAGCCGTTCGGGTTCCGCAACCCGCCCGGGCCCCGTGCCGCTGACGGCTCGCGCATCGAGGCCGCTCGCAAGGACCCCGTTTCCATCGCGCTTGAGGAGAACTGACCGTGCGTGCCATTCAGATCACCGAGTTCGGCGGGCCAGAGGTGCTCCAGCAGGTGGAGCTGCCCGACCCTGTCGCGGGTGAGGGCGAGGTGCTGATCACCGTCTCGCGTGCCGGGCTGAACTACGCCGACACGCATCAGGCGGAGAACTCCTACCTGGCGAAGATGGAGTTGCCGCTGGTTCCGGGCGGCGAGGTCGTCGGGACCACTGCGGATGGGCGTCGGGTCGTCGCGCTCACGAAGAACTCCGGTGGGTACGCGGAGAAGGCTGTGGCGCCTGCTCTGACCACCTTTGATGTTCCTGACGGTGTTGACGATCTGACCGCGTTGTCGTTGATCGTTCAGGGTGCTACCGCCTGGTTGTTGCTGCGGAAGTCGACTCACATGGAGGCCGGTGAGTCGGTTGTCGTCCATGCCGCTGCCGGTGGGGTCGGGACGATTGCCGTTCAGCTGGCCAAGTTGTGGGGGGCTGGGCGGGTCATCGCCACCGCCTCTTCCGAGGACAAGCGGAAGCTGGCGCTTGATCTTGGGGCCGATGTCGCGATCGACTCTCGTTCTGCTGACATGACCGCCGCGTTGAAGGAAGCCAACGGTGGGCGGCGGGTTGATGTCGTGCTGGACATGACCGGAGGGGCTGTCACTGACCAGTCGTTGGTTGCGCTGGCTCCGTTTGGGCGGCTTGCGTTTTATGGCATGGCCTCGCGGGAGAGGCCTAAGCCGGTCGACCTCGGGGCGTTGCTGGTGCACTCCACGGCCGTTGCGGGTATGTGGCTGCCCCACGCGTTGAAGGTGCGCGACGCCGAGCACGGCACGCTTGCTCACCGCGCGATGGCGGAGCTGTTCCAGCTTGTTGTCGACGGCAAGCTGAAGGCTGTTCCCGGTGGCGAGTACGGGCTCGGCGACGTCCAGCAGGCGCACGAGGATCTGCGGGCTCGTCGGACTGCTGGGAAGTTGGTGCTGGATCCGTCGCGCTAGCCGCTCCTGACGGCACACGGAAAAGGGGCGGTCCGCCTAAGCGGGCCGCCCCTTTTCCGTGTGCTGAGTTACTCGGAGAGTTCTGCCAGCTGGGCCTTCACCCTGGCCAGCTCGGCTTCCAGCTCCTCCATGCGGGTGCGGTGCTGGTCGCGCGCCGCCTCGAGCACCGACTCGATGCCCTCGGCGATGTCCACGTGCAGCTCCTTGGCCGCCTTCGCGACGGCGATGGCCGGGATGACCAGGCCCGACACGACGCGCTGCGTGCCGTGGACCAGGTCGGCCTGCCATTCGCCTTCGGCGGTGCCCGTCACCGTGAGCGTGAGCTCTACGGTGCGCGTCTTCTTCGCCGTGCTCTTGGGACGGCCGGCCTTCGGCTTCTCGGGCTTGGGGGCCTCGGCCTTCGGAGCCTCGGCGGGCTTGGCAGCCTCGGCGGGCTTCGGGGCCTCGGCCTCGGGGGCCGCCGTTTCCACGACGGTCTCCTCGACTGCCTGCACCTCGGTGAGCGTGTCCGACACGATCAGGTTTCCTCTCTCCGCAACGACGTGACCCCGCGCACAGCATAGAACACGTGTTCGATCAGCCGCCGATGGGGTCAGCGCGAAGCCTAGTCAGTACGGAGGGAGCTGCACGCGCCACTGCCGTTCGACATCTATGACGCCGGGCACCGCCTGCAGGGCCGGGATGGCCCTGACCTCGGCGGTGCCGGTGACCACGCCCAGGGCTTCCAGGACCGTGTCGACCACGAGGCCCGCCTCCCGCAGGTCGTCGAGGACCTTCGGGAGGCTGCCCTCCGTCACGGAGACCATCACCTGGTCCACCGAAGCGGTCATGGCGCCTGGACTAGTCCGCTGCCGATGTCGGTGGACGGCAACGGCAGGCGCAGCGCGGTGCCGACGAGGCGGGCCCACAGCTCGTAGCCGCGGGCGCCGGTCTTCTCCGCGATCAGGACTGCCACGCCGGCCACGTGCGGGGTCGCCATCGACGTGCCGCGCAGGCGTGAGTACTTCTGGGGGAGCTTGAACGACGAGTAGACGTCGACTCCCGGCGCGCACACGTCGATCTGGCCGATCTTGTCCGCCGAGCCCGAGGAGAACGACGCGATCGCTCGGTTCACGTCGATCGCCGCCACCGCGATGATGCTGGGGCAGCGGGCCGGGTGGCCCACCGGCGCGATGCGGGCCGGGCGCGAGGAGGCGTTGCCCGACGCCGCGATGATCAGCGTGCCCTTGGCCATCGCGCGCTGGGCGACGGTCTCGTAGATCTGCGAGTACGGCGTGTTCACCGGGACGTCGGCGCCCAGCGACATCGAGATGATCGCGCAGCCGTTCGCCACCGCCCAGTCGATGCCCGCGAGGATGCCGCCGTCGGAGCCGGAGCCCGCGTTCGACAGGACCTTGCCCGCGAAGATCTCGGCCTCGTGCGCGACGCCGTAACCGGGCAGCGTGGCGGGCTTGCGCGGGCCCGCCGACGTGCCGATGCAGTGCGTGCCGTGGCCGTGGCCGTCCTGCACGTCCTCGCCGGTGATGAACGACTTCGTGGTGATGGCGCGGCCCGCGAAGTCCGGGTGGTTCTTCTCCCAGCCGGTGTCGAGGACCGCGATCTTGATGCCCTTGCCGGTGGCCGTGCTGACGTCCGCGCCGACCGCCTGCAGCCCCCAGGTCAGCACGGATTCGTCGGCCGCGGCCTCCGGCGCCTCTTCCTCGACCGGTGCCGCGAACACGTGCACGACGCGCTCCGGCTCGACGATCTGCACCGGGCCTGGGCGCTCGGCGGCGCCGTTCAGCTCGGCCAGCAGGTTCGGGTCGGCGGTCACGACCGCGACACCGAGCTCGGGGAAGACCTGCACGGCCTCCGTGTCCAGATCGCCGCTGTTCGGGTCGAACCCGGCGATGCCGCCGAGCTCGGCCAGTCCTTCTTCGATGGCGTCTTCCTGCAGCAGCACCAGGAACCGGCCGGTGGTCTCCACTTCCGCGGGTTCGGTCATGACTGTTCGCCCCTACTCTCCGTCTAGCCCTCACTAGAGAGTCGTCACATCGGGGCAGTTGTTTCAGGCCATTTGCCGTCTGCGCTGAAAGAATTCACCGATTGGCTCAACGTACTTGGCCGCGATGGGCCCGAGGATGGCCATCAGCAGCACGTACGCGGTGGCCAGCGCCGCCAGGTCGTTGTGCACCTGGCCGGACGCCACGGCCAGTCCGGCGATGACGATCGAGAACTCGCCGCGCGCCACGAGTGCCACGCCCGCACGCATGCGGCCCATCTTGCCGATGCCCTGACGTTTCGCCGCCCACCAGCCCGTGAAGACCTTCGTCGCGGTCGTGACGGCGGCCAGCGCCACCGCGATGCCGAGCACCGGCGGGATCGAACGCGGGTCGGTGTTCAGTCCGAACACGACGAAGAACATCGCCGCGAACAGGTCCCGGAGCGGCTCGAGCAGACGCGTCGCGTTCTCGGCCGTCGACCCGGAGATCGCGATGCCGAGCAGGAACGCGCCGACCGCGGCGGACACCTGCAGCTGCGAGGCGATGCCCGCGACGAGCAGCGCGGAGCCGAGCAGCTTGAGCAGGAACACCTCGTGGTCGGGACTGTCCACAATGGCCGAGATGAACCGGCCGTACTTCAACGCCACCACCAGGACCACGGTGATCGCGAGCAACGAGATGCCGACCGACGTGAGCCCGCCGAGGAAGCTCACGCCCGCGAGAACGGCCGTCAGCACCGGCAGGTACACGGCCATCGCGAGGTCCTCGAACACGAGTACGGACAGCACGACCGGCGTCTCGCGGTTACCCAGCCGGCCCAGGTCGCCGAGCACCTTCGCGACGATGCCCGACGACGAGATGTACGTGACGCCGGCCATCGCCAGCGCCCCGACCGTGCCCCAGCCGAGCAGGTACGCCGCGATCGCGCCCGGCGCCGCGTTCAGCACCAGGTCGAGGACACCGGCCATCCAGGACTTCTTCAGCCCGGTGGTGAGCTCGGACGCCGAGTACTCGAGGCCGAGCAGCAGGAGCAGCAGTACGACGCCGATCTCGCTGGCGAGGTGGGTGAACTCCTCGATGCCATGTAACGGGATCAACCCGCCCTCACCGAACGCGAGCCCGCCGATCAGGTAGAGCGGGATCGGGGAGATTCCGGCACGGCGAGCCACACGACCCAGCAGGCCGAGGCCGAAGAACACCGCGCCGAGCTGGATCATGGCAACAGTTGTCTCATGCACTGTGGTTTAACCGCCGTGGAAGATCTGAGCGGCGGCGTCGAGGCCTTCCGCGGTGCCGACGACGACCGCGAGGTCGCCGTTTTCGAAGATGAAGTCGGGGCCGGGCGACGGATGAGCGTTGCCCGAGCGCACCACGGCCACGATGGACGCACCGGTCCTCGTGCGCAGAGCCGTCTCGCCGAGGGTGTGGTTCACGAAGGCGGTCACCGGCAGCTGACGGGTCGTGATGCCCGTGATGTCGCGGTGCTCCTCGCGCAGGTGGGCGACGAGCTGCGGCGCGCCGAGCAGGCCCGCGAGCGTGTTCGCCTCTTCCGGCGAGAGGGGTATCGAGGCGGCACAGGAGTCGGGATCCGTCGCTTTCGACAGGATCAGCTCGAACCGGCCGTCCCGGTAGGTGATCACGCCTACGCGTCGTCCGGCGCGGATCGTGAAGTCCTGACGCGTCCCGATGCCCGGAAGGGGCGTGATCTCTACGTTCACACAGATCATGATACGTGCATGTCACTGCGTGTACGCCCCGTGCGTCGCGGCTGGGTGGTACGTGAGCGCGTGCCCGGCCCCGACGTCGACGAGTTCGCCGAACCCGGCCAGGTGATCGGGGCGCTCGCGAGAGCCCCGCACGGCACGTTGCTGGCCGTCCAGCACCCCCACCGCACGCCTGCCGCGCTGGCCGCGGGCACCGGGTTGCTCGACGCGCTGCCCCACGCCAGGGCCGAGCTCGCGGCGCTGATCCGGCGGGCGTACACCGAGGTCACCGACGTCGTGGCGCCGTACCGCGTGGACGGACCGGACGGGACGGCGTGCGGTCTGCTGTGCCTGGTCGACCCGGACGGGATCGAGCGCACCGAGGACGTCTACCCGGACGTGGTCGCCGAACGCGGGCAGGTGCTGGCGTCGCTGGGCATCGCCACGAGTGCGGCGATGCTCATCCCGATCACCCCGCACGACGGGCTGACGGACCTGGTTCTCGGCATGACCGAGGAGCCGGCCGTGTCGCTGGTGGACTCGGGTGGGCGGCGGCACTGGGTGTGGCTGGTCGGGCCGGGAGAGTCGCAGGAGCGGTTCCTCGAAGCGGCGGGCGCGCATCCGCTGCTCGTCGCGGACGGCAACCACCGGGTCGCGGCGGCGCGGGAGGCGGGCCTCGAAGGCCTGCTCGCGCTCGTCACGTCCGGGCCGGGCCTGCGGGTCGGGCCGATCCACCGCGCGATCGTCGGCAGAGGGCTGACCACCTCCGATCTGGTGACCGCGTGGGAACGGGCAGGGCTGGCGGTGTCGTCGTTGCCGTACGTCGTCGATCCGGAACCGGGTGTGGTCGTGGTGCGCTGCCCGGACGCGGTGCTGCGGGTCGAACTGCCTGCGGGACAGGGGATCGACCACGCCGTCGTGGAGTCGCTGCTGCTGGACCAGGCGCTCGGGCTCGACCCGGAGAGCCCGTGCGTGCGGGCGGTCGTGGACCCGTCCGTGGAGGCCGAGGCGGTGTTGCTGATCGCGCCGGTGCCGTTGCGGGAGGTGCTGGCCGGTACCAAGATGCCGCGCAAGAGCACCTACTTCACGCCGAAGCCGCGTAGCGGACTTCTGCTGGCCGACCTGTCACCGTAGGGCCCTGCCCGGCCGGTTCGTTCGGCACTGGACGCGTGCCGGGCTCGCATTGAAAATCGACCTCGACACCGGCACCCGGCCGCTGGGAGTGCGCCTGCTGTCTCCCGACTCGTGAGGCACCCACGATGGAACCCCAGCCAGACTTGTTGGAGGTACGCCGCCACGGCGAGTTGGTGACGCTCACCGGCGAGGTCGACCTGAGCAACAGCGACCTGCTGCGCGCCGAACTCGCGCTCGCCTGCTTGTCCGGGGACGGTGACGTGGTGGTCGACCTCACCGCCCTGACGTTCATCGGATCGAGCGGCCTGCACGTGCTGATCGAGACGGCGTCGTCACTGGGACAGCGGCGGCTGGTGCTGCTCGGCGGCGGCTGGGGCGCCTACGTCGTGAACCTGCTCGGCCTCACCCTCAAGTTCCCCAACATCGTCGTCGACCGCTGAAGTCCACTGAGGACCGCTGCTAGGGTCGATCGCATGGCGGTACGAGCGATCAGGGGAGCCACGCAGATCGACGCGGACTCGCGGGACCTGCTGCTGGAGGCCACGGCCGAGCTGGTGCGAGAGGTGTTGGCGTGCAACGCGTTGACGTCCGACGACCTGATCAGCGTTGTCCTCACCGCGACACCCGATCTGGTTTCCGAGTTCCCCGCCTACGCCGCGCGCCTCGCCGGGCTCTCGGATGTGCCGCTGCTGTCCGCGACCGAGATCGCGGTGCCGGGCTCGATGCCGCGCGTGATCAGGTTGCTGGCGCACGTCGAGACCGATCTGCCGCGGTCGTCGGTGAAGCACGTCTACCTGCGCGGGGCGGCGGCGCTGAGGACCGACCTCAACCACTGAAGGCGGCGCTGATCGCGGACGGAGCCCCGCCCGGACGAGCGGGGCTCCGGCGACCTCAGGCGCTGAAGTCCTTGCCGGGCAACCACCCGTTGGCGATGTCGGTGACGCGCCACGTAGGCACGGACACCTTCACCGAGCGAATGGGCGTGGCGAGGAACGGCGCGACCTCGGGCACCTTCGCCACGAGCCGCTGCCGCACGGCCTCGTCCTCGGCGCCCTCGACCACCACGGCCGTACCGCGGGCCTGCAGGAACGGTTCCATCGGCGACCCGGTCGACACGACCAGCGCCACCTCGGGGTTCTCCTCGATCGCCTTGAGCGTCCGGCCGCGCTCCTCCAGCACGAGCTCGAGCGTGTGCAGCCCGTTCTCGGCGAAGTAGACGCCGCTCACCCACGAGCCGTTCGAACCGGCCGTGGCGAGGAACATCGACTTGTGCGCGGCGAGCGTGCGGCGCAGCAATGCCTCGACCTCGGTGCGCTGTTCAGCGGTGGTCACTCAGTCCTCCAAGGATCTCGGTGATGCGCTCACCAGATCGGCCGGGAAGGTTCGCGCCTGTTGCCGATTCCACCGATCGATACCGCAGGTGGCTCTTTGAAATCCGTGAGTGCCGTCAGCGCTTCTCGTTCCACTGCGGTGGCCTGGTCCTGGCGTCTCGCGGCTTCCGGACCGGCGGTGGAGGGTGATCGCCCGTCCCGGTGCCGGTGTGAGCGTCCGCACCAGGCACAATGTGGCCGTGGGTGTCTCGGAGGGAGCTGCTGTGGGCCAGGGTCAGTTGCGCGGTGTGGTCGCTCTCGACGGACCGGCCGGCACCGGCAAGTCCACCGTGGCCAAGCGCCTCGCGACGGCGCTGGACGCGCGCTACCTCGACACCGGCTCGATGTACCGGGCGATCGCGCTGGCGGTGCTGCGCGCGGGCGTCGACCCGGCGGACGAGGTCAAGGTCGCGGCGGTCGTGGACAACGCGATGCTCGTGGTCGGCACCGACCCGCGCAGGCCGGGCATCACGCTCGACGGCGACGACGTGTCGGCCGAGATCCGCGGGCCCGAGGTGTCGCTGGCGGTGTCACCCGTCTCCGCGACCGGGCACGTGCGCGAACTGCTGGTCGCCCAGCAGCGGGCGATCATCGCGGACGCCGTCGACCACGTTGGCGGGATCGTCGTCGAGGGCCGCGACATCGGCACCGTCGTGTCGCCCGACGCCCCGTTGAAGGTCTACCTGACGGCGTCGGCGGACGCGCGAGCCGCGCGCAGGACCAAGCAGGACAACGCCGCAGGGCGTCAGTCCACTGTGGACGCCGCGCTCGCCGACGTGCAGCGCCGCGACAAGTACGACTCGTCGCGCGCGGTGTCGCCGATGAAGGCGGCCGACGACGCGGTGGTGCTCGACAACACCGACCTCGACCTCGTGGGCACCGTGCACGCGTTGCTGGAACTCGTGGACCGGCGCGGACTGCGGGTGACCGGGTGAGCGTTCCCCAGGGGACGGTGCCCTGGCTGTTCGACCTCGGCCGCTGGATCGGGCGGGTCCCTTACGCCTGGCAGTTCCGGATTCGGGTGCACGGGCGCGACCGCGTACCCTTGAGCGGCGGCGTGGTCGTCGTCGCGAACCACAGCTCGATGGCCGACGGGCCGATCCTGTTCGGGGTGCTGCCCCGGCGCGTGACGTTCCTGATCAAGCAGGAGATGTTCAAGGGCGCCGCCGGCTACCTCCTGGCCAAGATCGGGCAGATCCCCGTCAAGCGGGGAGAGGCCGACCGCACTGCGCTGACCAGCGCGTTGTCCGTGCTCAAAGCCGGTGGCGTGATCGGGATCTTTCCCGAGGGAACGCGCGGCGAGGGCGACGTGGCGAGCGCGCAGAACGGCGCCGCGTGGCTCGCCAAGACATCCGCCGCGATGGTGCTGCCGATCGCCTGCCGCGGGACGTACCAGGCCAAGGGCTGGCGGCCCGAGGTCGACGTGCTGATCGGTGAGCCGTTCCACCTGCCCGAGGGGAAGGGTCGAGCGGCTTTGGGCGTTGCCACCGAGCAGGTGCGCGATCGCCTGGCGACACTGGTCGCCGAACTAGATGGACTTCGTATGAGTGAGGGAAGACGATGACGGACCTGGACGGCACCTGGGAGGACGAGGCCGACTGGTCAGCCTTCGACGACCTCGACGGCTCTGGCGGCGAGGAAGCCGCTCCGCCGCAGCCGGTGCTCGCGGTGGTGGGACGGCCGAACGTCGGCAAGTCCACACTGGTCAACCGCATCATCGGCCGGCGAGAGGCCGTGGTGCAGGACGTGCCGGGCGTGACGCGTGACCGCGTCGCGTACGACGCGCTGTGGAACGGCCGCAAGTTCACCGTGGTCGACACGGGTGGCTGGGAGCCGGACGCGGTCGGGCTGCAGGCCTCCGTGGCCGCGCAGGCCGAGCTCGCGATGGCGACCGCCGACGTGATCCTGCTGGTCGTGGACGGGTCGGTGGGCGCGACGTCCACCGAGGAGGCCGTCGCGAAGGTCCTGCGCCGGTCGAACAAGCCCGTGATCCTCTGCGCGTCCAAGGTGGACGACGACCGGCTGATGGCCGACATCGCGTCGCTGTGGTCGCTGGGGCTCGGCGAGCCGTTCCCGGTGTCCGGCCTGCACGGCCGCGGCTCCGGTGACCTGCTCGACGTGATCCTCGAGAGGCTGCCCGAGAGCCCGCGCGACGACTTCGGCGGCCGCCACGGCGGTCCCCGCCGCGTGGCGCTGGTCGGCAAGCCGAACGTCGGCAAGTCGTCGCTGCTGAACCGCCTGACGGGCGAGGACCGCTCGGTGGTCGACTCCGTCGCGGGCACCACCGTCGACCCGGTCGACTCGCTGGTGGAGCTCGACGGCGAGATCTGGCGTTTCGTGGACACCGCCGGCCTGCGCAAGCGGGTGAAGTTCTCCGGCGGCGCCGAGTACTACGCGTCGTTGCGCACCAAGTCCGCGATCGAGACCGCCGAGGTCGCTGTCGTGCTGCTGGACGCGCACGAGCCGTTGGCGGAGCAGGACCTCCGGGTGCTGACGATGGTGGTCGAGTCGGGCCGCGCGTGCGTGCTGGCGTTCAACAAGTGGGACCTGGTCGACGAGGACCGCCGCAACGAGATGGTGCGCGAACTCGAGCGCGGTCTCGTGCGCGTGCCGTGGGCGGACAAGGTCAACATCTCGGCCCTGACCGGCCGCGCCGTGCACAAGCTCGCCCCCGCCCTGCGCACCGCGCTGAACTCGTGGGACACCCGCGTTCCGACCGGCCGCCTGAACCAGTGGCTGACCGAACTGATCTCCGCGACCCCGCCGCCCGTGCGTAGCGGCAAGCAGCCCAAGGTCCTGTTCGCGACCCAGGCCTCGACCCGCCCGCCGACGTTCGTGCTGTTCACGACCGGGTTCCTCGAGGCGGGCTACCGCCGGTTCATCGAGCGCAGGCTGCGTGAGGAGTTCGGCTTCGAGGGCAGCCCGGTCCGCATCTCCGTGCGCGTGCGCGAGAAGAAGAAGGCCGGCTCCTCCAAGAAGTAGTTCTCCGGGTGCCGACCCGGCCGATCTGGTTGCCCTTTGTCATGGGGTGCGGTTGGTTGGGTTGGTGGCCGTACGCGTGGTGCTAGCCGACGACGAGGCCCTGCTGCGGCGGGGCCTCAAAGTTCTCCTCGAAGCAGACGGACGAGTGGAGGTAGTCGGCGAAGCAGCCGACGGCGCCGAACTGGTCGAGCAAGTCCTCGCCCACCTGCCGGACGTGGCGCTGGTCGACGTCCAGATGCCCGGCGTGGACGGCCTGGAGGCGGTCCGCCGCCTGCGAACCTGGGCCACCCCGCCCGCGATCGCGGTGCTGACCACGTTCGACCTGGACGACTACGTGGCGACAGCCCTGGACCTGGGCGCCCAGGGCTTCCTGCTGAAGGACGCCGAACCGGAAGCCCTGGTCCGAGCCGTGGTAGACCTCGCAGCCGGCGGAGCCGTCCTGGACCCGCGCATCACCGCCCGCCTGCTGCCTCGTCTACGGGGCTTCCGCGCGAACCGGCAGCTGGATTCGTTGTCCGCCCGCGAACGCCAGGTCCTGGAACTGGTCGCGGCCGGCCGCTCGAACCACTCGATCGCCGAGGAACTCTGCCTCTCCGAAGCGACGGTGAAGAGCTACGTCTCCACCGTCCTCACCAAGCTGGGCGTGGAAAACCGGGTGCAGGCGGCTCTGGTCGCCCACCAGGTCGGTGTGTGGTGAAACCAGCCCTGCGCGAAACCCTCACCGTAGGCATCACCACAGGCGTCGTCCTCCTGACCCAGGACCGCCCGTTCACCTGGTCCCTCTGGACCGCGATAGTCTTCTCTCCCTCCGCCTCCGCTGGCCATGGCTTGCGTCCCTCCTGTGCGTCCCCGCGGTAGCCGGCGGCCTCGGCTGGGCCCCCGCCCTCGTCGCCCAGTACCGCCTGGGCAGCAAGGAAAAGTCGATCCCGGTCCAGGCCTTCTGGGTTCTGCTGATGACAGTCGCCTCGATCACCCCGGTCCTGCTGACCGAGACCATCCCGATCGGTCCCCTGCTCCTGGCCACCGCCTTCGCATTCGGCTTGGCAGCAGCCCCCACAGCCTTGGGCGCCCTCCTCACCACCCGCAAGGAACTGACCCAGTCGCTCTACGAAACCCGCAGAGCAAGAGCAGCAGAACTAGAGGCCCAAGAAACCTCGGCCCGAGCCGCGGAACGAGCCCGGATAGCCCGCGAAATCCACGACGCGGTAGGCCATCACGCCACCCTCATCGCCGTGGAATCCGCAGCCCTGGCCGCCACCGCACCAGACCCGGCAGTCCGCGAGACAGCACTACGCCTACGAGCGCTGGCAAAGGAATCGCTGTCCGAGATGCGAGCAGCCCTAGGCCTCCTGAACTCCGACACGACCTACCCGTCCCTGCAAGAACTCGTCGACCGAGCCCGAGTAGCAGGCGTCTCCGTCACGCTGTCCGAAACAGGCGACACACCCCTCTCCCCAGCGGTCTCCAGAGCCCTCTTCCGAGTAGTCCAAGAATCCCTCACCAACGTGACGAAACACTCCCCAGGCGCCACCGTGACAGTGACCGTGGACCGAGCCTCCCCAGTCCGAGTAACAGTCGTGAACGGCCCAGGCGACCTACCGTCCCCCGCAGACGGAGGAGGCGCCGGCCTGCACGGCCTCTCCGAACGAGTACGCCTGGCAGGCGGCACCCTGACCACCTCGTACCGAGCAGATGGCGGCTTCAGCGTCAGCGCCGTCCTACCACCCGGTAAGTCGAAGGTTGACGGACAAGACTCGACTTTCGGAGGTGGCGCCCGAGACGCCGCCACCGCATAGTTCTGGTGTCGGTCGAGGATCGGGGGATCGGTCGGACCGAGGGACGCGGGGACCCGAACTTCGGGTCCCCGCCGTATTTCCGCAGCTCGCGGCCTGTTGCGGGGGCCGTTTTTGATCTCTGTCCGCGGTGTTGTACGATTTCCCATGCACGCCGGGGAACCGGAAGTGTGGCCGGGACGTGGCGCAGTTTGGTAGCGCACTTGACTGGGGGTCAAGGGGTCGCAGGTTCAAATCCTGTCGTCCCGACGGCCAAG
Source organism: Lentzea albidocapillata (assembly GCF_000719115.1). Classification (GTDB taxonomy): domain Bacteria; phylum Actinomycetota; class Actinomycetes; order Mycobacteriales; family Pseudonocardiaceae; genus Lentzea; species Lentzea albidocapillata. Next base: position 120,435 of record NZ_JOEA01000019.1, read on the forward strand.
AGGGTTCTCGCAGGTCAGACACTGCGAGGACCCTCTTTTTGTGATCTTGCCGAGTTCTGCCGGGTCGAGCACGACGCTCATCGACCCCTTTACTCGGAGGGCTTTCACAATGTCTCTTCTCGACCTGAACCAGCTCTCAAACGGTCTCTCGAAGACGTGGACGGGCTATCTGCGTGATTGGGACCGCACGCTGCGATCCGCGAGTCATTCGGAGACCACTCGCTACAACTACCTCCTGGCCGCCGCCCAGCTCGCGCGCTACCTCGCCGAGTACTCGCCCGACCCGGACGCCGACGATGCCGCCGACGACCCGTGCGAGGTGACTCGTGCGCACATCGAGTTCTTCCAGGCCTGGATGATCGAGACGCGGTCTGGCGCCACGGCGCTGAACAAGCACAAGGGTCTGCAGCAGTTCTTCAAGTGGCTGATGCTCGACGAGGAGGACATCGACCGCTCGCCGATGGAGCGGGTGAAGCAGCCCAAGCCGCAGAAGAAGCTCATCGCCGTCATCCGCGACGACGACACCAAGAAGGTCCTCGGCACCTGCAAGGGCAAAGACTTCGTCCAGCTCCGCGACGAGGCCATCATCCGGCTCTACTACAACACCGGTGCCCGCCTGTCCGAAGTCGGGAACCTCAGCCTTGAGGACCTCAACCAGGACACCGACTCCGCGCACTACCACGGCAAAGGCAACAAGGACCGCCGCGTCCGCTACGGGCCCAAGACCGCACGAGCGATCAGCCGCTACCTCCGCGCTCGCGCGAAGCACAAGGGTGCCGAACTGCCCGACCTGTGGCTCGCCGACCGTGGCGGCAAGCCGCTGAAGCCCAACGGCATCAAGATCATGATTAAGCGTCGTGGTCTCTCTGCCGGGCTGTCAGGCGTGCATGCGCACCGGTGGCGGCACAACTTCGCACACGAGTGGAAGCGAGCGGGCGGCGACACCGGCGACCTGATGTTGCTGCTCGGCTGGACGTCGGAGGACATGCCGCGCCACTACGGCGCCAGCGCCGCTGCCGAACGTGCCGAGGAGATGCAGCTGAGGATGGGGATCGGTGAGAATGTCTGACGAAGTGATCCGCCGCGCCGTGCTCGTCATCATGGGCGCAGTCGTCGGACTGACGTTCCTCTTCGGCTTTGGCAACGTCCTGAGCCTTGGTCTCCGCCTGGGGGTACCTGGGTGGGTCGCACCGCTCGTGGCACCGGCCGTTGATCTGTCTGTCATGGGCCTGCTGCTCGGCCTTCGGCAACTGGCCGCAGCTGGAGCGAATGACGCACAGCTCAAACCTGTGCGCCGATTGCTCATGTTCTGCAGTGTTGTCACTTTGGCGTTGAACATCGCTGACCCGGTGATCGCCTCGGAGTACGGGAAAGCGGCCTTCGATGCAGTGGGCCCGCTGCTGCTGATCGGATGGGCCGATGTTGGTCCAGGCCTCCTGCAAGGCATGAGTAAGTGCCAGCTAGTTGAACACGAAGCCGTGGAACAGCCAGCACAGGTGCCTGAAACCTGGCCAGCCCGCCAGGCATTCCTGTTCGCCCTGACGAGCCTGCGGAGGTGAACCATGACGACCTTCTGGAACGCGCACGGCGCGAAGACGTTCGTCACCGCGAGCTACACCATCGACCGATATCGGCGGAGACCTTGCGGCAGCGGCTTCGTGTCGGCTCGTCGAGGTCGCGGCGATTGATCAAGGCGGTGCGTTCGGGGCGTCCGGTCGGTGTCGACGCCGGTATCGCTCTCAGCGCATAGGCAGTCCGCCGTTCGGCAGCGTGTTGGGCGGGGACAGCCGTCCAACACGCTGGCTAGTAGGTGGATAGGCGAGGTGTCAGTCGGAGCTTCGGTGGGTCGATTCCCGGTTGTTCCTGTCTAACGCCCCAGCCTGGCCGTCAGCAGGTGTCGTGACGGTCAACAGAAGCGGCCAGGTGCCGTGAACCTCACCGTCGACATCACGTGGAACCAGCTCGGCCAGCAGCGGGCCGAGTGCGGTGGGCTCCAGGATCAGGGTCAGGTACCCATCGCCCGGAATGACAGCGTGAAAACACCTGGCTGGGCGGCAGACGCTCACGGGCGGAAACCGTGCAGATCGTTGATCGCCCTTGAAGCTGCTTCAACGATGCCGGCTTCAAGTTTCTGTTGTGGATGGTCGATCGCATCCGGCAGAACTGCTTGTCGAACATGCTCTGCTACCAGTGGAGTTGTCGTGTCGTGCACCGACTGCGAGCGATCGACGTGTGAAAGCGCTGCGGCGAGTAGGCCGCGTTCGCTGCGCGACAGGCCCCGCCGTGGACGTCGGTGCCCGCGGAGGGTGGGCCCCAGCAACGGAACCGTGTTTGGGGCCCACCTCACTACCTCCGGCGGCCCAGCCTGCTGAGCGGGTTACGCTCAAGAAGCTTCTGCGCATCCGCCCGCCGAGCCGGGTCCGCGTGGAACACAGCCACTGAGACCACCATCAGGTAGCTGACGATGTAAGTCCCCGCCACCGTGACCACGACAACCAGCGGCAGCGGCGCCAACATCTCGGACAGTTCAGCAAACACGATTTCACCTCTATGGAATCGGCTCTGGTTTGTTGCCCCCCAAGGGACCTACCCATCCGCATCCGTTTACGCCGAAGGCTTCGTCCGGACTGACGTGTCGTGCTGGTAGCAAACGAGAGCCAATAGAGTGTGCTGCTGACATCCGTAGCGAGCAGCGTACCGGAGACACCCAAGCCGACGGATACAGCCTCGCTCAAGTGCGGATGCCATCCGTGCCCGACAGAGACAGCCAGCCCATATGCCCCTAGGAGACAAGGGTGACCCCGCAGGATCCCGCTCACGTCATCGAGCATCCGGCCAACGATCCCGAGGTCGCCAGGTTCGCCGACGACTACGCCCGGCGCTTCATGGCACATAGTCGGCGCAGGTTGCGGCGGCACAAATGGGGCGACTTCAAGCATCGTCGAGCAGTTCGTCGGCATTGGGGCAAGGCGCTCGACAAGTACCTACTGACCTGGTCGGCGATCGTCGACTTTGCCGAGACCTTCGTGGAGCAAGAAGGCCCAGCCGCTGAGAAACGGCACGACTTGCTGTACGCGGCGCTGATTCTGCTGCACGCTCGCGCGTGTCGGCTCGCCCGCGCTGTGCACCACGACCTCGTCGGCGGATACGTGGACGAGGCCCTGGTCCGATGCCGAACCCTGTACGAGGTATCGGTGATCGCGCAAGTACTTGCGTCCTATGGCCAAGAACCCGAGTACGCCGACCTCGCTGAGCGATACCTGCAACACAAGATTGTCACTGCCGCCGACGACGCCAAGACCTACAAAGATCATCGGCGCACGCTCGAACTCGACCCTATGGACGCCCGCCAGGTCACCGACATCAAGACCGCACGCGAAAAGTTGATCAAACGATTTGGCGAGGCGTACAAGACCGCGTACGGCTGGGCTGTTGGTCTGCCGGGCATGAAGAAGGACGCCAGCTTCGCGGGACTCATTGCTCTCACCGACACTCAACACCTACGCCCTTACTACCGCTGGGCGAGCCACCACAGCCATGCTGGCTCTCTCTCGGCGGCGTGGGCACATCAGGAGCTCACGGAGGGCGGAGCACTGATCGTGGGACCGACGACCTCTGGCCTCGTCGAGCCGGCCAGCTGGGCCCTCCGTTCACTGTGCTGGACCACAGAAAGCTTCACGCTGGGCGCTTCATCTCGTGACGAGGAGGGCTACATCGACGGCGAGCACATCGTGTGGATGGTCGGCATTGACCGTCTCCTGTGCAGCGCCGAAGAGGCCTTCGAGAGGGGTCACGAACGCGAGGAACGGGCTGTGGCTAAGCGGAAGCAGAAGTTGACGCCAAGTCAATCGGATCGGGCTCATGATCGAGAAGTCTGATCCGTGTCGCAAGGCCACCTGCCTTAGCGCTAAGTGCTTCCTGAGGTTCGACGAGGTGGGATGATCTCATCGTGGGAGGCCGATCCCGCGTGGTTCCAGCCTGCGTCGTCAGGCAGATGGATGTGCAAGCTGGTGCGGGTGATCATGCCTGGGAACGGGTCGCGTTGACCTGAGATGCCGGATCGGCGTTCCTGGAAGATCACTCGCCCGAGCGCGAGCCCGGTGGACCGCAAAGCACCGTGGAAGATGTCAGCCCGGACAATCAGGGCAGCGTCTCCGTGATCGTAGACATCAGGAGCGAATGCGATCACCTGGTTGTTCTCGTCGTAGACGGCACCGTCCTGGGGGCGGGCACCGGGCGCCATGAGATCGAGTACGCGGGCGCTGGGCAGCGTGACCGAAACGGTGTGATGCAATGAGCAGTCGTAGATGGAGCCTTCCCAAACGTAGCGGTCCGCTGCCAATAGAACGGATGCGTTTACGCCTGAGTCAGTGGTCCAGCCGCCGCGGTCTTCGCGCTCCTCGACCAAATCAGCGAAGGCCGGCTGGTCGGGGAACTCCCCGAGAAACGGGCCGTCGGTGAAGTCTTGGCTGTACGTGTGCGGTTGATACCGCTTGGGAGGGACTTGAAGTGCTGTGGCTACGTCAGATTGTTTGATCAACACGCTTCGGTGAACGACACCATGGTCCGCCCATCGGCCTGAAGCTAGTCCTTTGGTGCGGCCGTAGAGATCCCAGTACCACGCGACCGTGCCGTGCAGCAGGATCCAGTCGGAATCGTCAGTGATGGCAAGGGCTTTGCCAGCAGGGGTGCGCGCGACGAGGTGACCAGGCAAGAAGATGATGCCCGTGGTGTCCAGTAGTGCGGACTGGTCTGCAACCCAAGCGCACTGACTGTCCAAAGTTGACAGATCGGGTGCCGACGGTGTTGGCAGTGGTAGCCACCAGTCCGTGGTTTGCTCGTCGCTGTGGGGGTTGCTGGCGTCTTCCGGGTTTCCAGCAAGCAAGTGCGAAGGATCGAGGTCGCGTGCGAAGGGGATCTGAGCGGCGTGCGTGAAGGTGGGCTGATCTTGTGCCTCTCGCCGCAGATGATAGGTGTCGGCCAGGCGTGCCAGCGCTTCATGCCATGACTGCCACTGGTACTTCTTGCCAATTCGTTCGCGCTTGTGTGAGGAACGTCCGTTTGACCGGGAGCCATCGAGCTCCTGGTCGATCTTCCCAAAACGCTCCGGAGTCCATCCGCGCTCGACAACGCCAACGAACACAAACCTGCACACGAGGTCGGTGTCGAACGACGCATCATCAAGGCGAGGCTGCTTCTTCTCCTGGGAGTCGAGCGACTCGGCGTATGCAACGAGATCGGTCAGCTGAGCGTGGAGTGGATGCGTTGCGGGCAGAGCATCAATGAGCCTGTCTACCATGCTTGTCTGCTCGGGCTCAGCTGCTGCCTGCGCGGGGTCCGGAGAGTCTGGAATGGAGGTAACTCGTCCGTCCAGCAGGCGGGTGTTGAACGGAAAGCTGTAAGGGTGGTCGGTGCCGATGACGTATCGGGCGAAGTCGCCGTCTTCCAGCACGCTGAGGTGTATCGACGCCCACAGCGACCCCTCGCGGCCCGTCCTGTCATCGTCGAAAAGGGGATAGGCGGCTTCGAGATCCTGCGTAGAAGGCACGTCGCGGCCAGGCCAAGGACTCGACCACGGCCCTGACGCGGCGCACCACTGCACGTCGGACACCACCTTGCGCTGATGCGCAAGTCGGACCGTGTTGCGCGCGTAGTCGCGAAGGAGGATGTGAACCGGCGGATCGCCGTCCCCGAAGACCGTGTCGAGAAGGGCCGTCGCGACACTCTGCAGTTGGTCGTCTGGTAGCCCCCGCAGTGCGACGCCATAAGCCACAGCACAGACTCGTTCCAGCACATAGACATCGTCGACCGCGATCGCGCTCTGCAGCAGTGAAGTCAACACGTACGGATGGAAGACGGACAATTTGATCAAACGTCGTGTCGCTTGGTCGCGCAGGAATCGGTCTGAGCTCGTGAAGGCCCACATTAGAGTGGAAGCCACCGCAAGCGCGGAGTCAGGTGACACGCGACCGAGCAGTTGGTCGTCCTCAACCTCCACCCAACGCAGTAGCTGGCCGTACGGGGTGGGGCGCCTAGGACGGCCCGCGGTGGCAGCGGTCCATGTCATGTCCCGCCGATACATCGGCAATGCGGTCAACGTTGTGGTCAGCCAATGATGATCGAGCCTGTGGCCGGGGCTACAGGCAAGCGCGATGGCAACTCGCGCGGCACGATCCGCAGCAGGCCTGACCTCACCGAGCAACGTCTCTTCCATGAGTTCGACAGCGGCATCCGTGATCGCATCCTTGTCGCGTAGCAACAAGGACTGGAGCACTCTCTCAGGCAGCCTAGGTCCGACTTCTGGAGACGCGTAGCTCGCCAGTGCGGTTAACTCCAGACCAGCCTGCTGCGGAAGCAGTACGGCCAGCGCATCGATGGTGCTCTCACCCGCGGACAGAGTCGACACGATCTGGCCGAGGGCCTCAATGTCAAAGCTGTCTCTACCTCGAGCCTCGTCGAGAAGGCCCTGAGCGATCAGATGATCTGCTAGTCGCTCGTAGGCGAATCGCACCACCGGTACAAGTTCATGCGAAGAGCCGCTGCCTCTGACGACATCCTCGATGATGATTCGTTCGCTGATCAACGCGGCGAAGAGTGACTTCGAATGGCCTCCGGCGGTCGTCAAGACCTGCTGTGTCACCTGCTTCGCCTCGTCTCGGCTCAGCCACCGCTGGCCCGCCTCCCGCATTGATCGAGCCAGCGCCATGCATGCCTTGAAGACAACTGGATCAACCGGATCGACATCGAGACGCGCTCGGACCAGTTGATCCATCGCGGCTAGATACCGGGTAATCACGCCGGGAAGGCTTGGGGCGGTGGCTGTCAACAGCGCCGGCTGCAGTTGCGCCGTACGGCAGTACAAGTCGAGGAACAGCGGCTCACGAAACTCCGGGAGCAACAGTGGTGCTGCCGGCCCGATGAGACCGTAGAAGCGGAAGAACGCGGCCACTGCGTGGTACTCGATCCCCGCGAATCCGTCGTGGATCACCGAGCATGAGGCAGATCGAACAGGCTCAGGAACGCACGCTTCAAGAGCGACGGTACGAACGCTCAGGACGACGCCGATCGACTCGAAACGGCCCACGCGCTCCAGGACGCTAGCCAGATGTGCAGGCCAGATCAGCCTGCCTTCCCCTTCGTTGAGCGCGTCGACCATCAGCAGCGCCCGGCGCCCGGATGCCTTCGCGCGAGCGCTCAGGGCTGTCAAGAACTGCTCAGCGGTGCCGGGCCAGTCCAGCTGCGCCAGGATCTGAGACCAGGGCTCGCTTGGATTCAAGAGCGTGTGCCCGAGTACCAGCACAGCGGGTTGATCTTCGTCCAGTGCTGTCGAGAGCGTCTCTGCCAGTAGGTGGCTCTTGCCTCGGCCTGCTTCGCCGCTGATCACGAGAACACTGTTGTTCCACGCAGCGGGTACGTCTCCGTCAATCCACTCGGTTGCGCGTTGCAATTCCGACCAGCAGTCATCGAGCGCTTCGCGTACCTTGTCAGAACGATCGTCTCTTGTGGACAGATCAAGAGCGGTCGACAGCTCTTCGATGACTGTCAAAACCTGCTCACACCGCTCGCGCCACTGGGTAATTGGCAAGACACCGTCGACGGCTACGGCGTCTACGTCCGTGCGCAAGCTAGCGAGCTCTAGCCCGGCTGCGTGGATCCTGCCTGCTTCCAACGAGAGGCTATGGGCAAAGGCAAGATGACTCTGTGCTCGACGGACGTAGCTGCGAAGCGGAGACAATGAGGATGCGCGGCGAGCGAAGCCGCTCGTCACACGACCCAACGGCACATTGACATTGAGCGCACGTCGGTAACGCGGCTCCAGCAGACGCAGAGCCTCCTCTGTACGTGTCTTGAACCACTCAGATGTGAGCTCTGGTAGCGGTGCGCCCTGGTAGATCGACAGCGATCCCAATACACCGATAGCTGGCCCCGAACCTGTGGAGTTCACGCCGCCGTTGATCGTGACTGATTCAGCGGCCTGGGAGAGAGCGGGGGAGGACGTAGCCGACGCAGGCTTCCCTACTCCTGCGTCGGCCGGGAAGGGTCCGGAGTTCCCGTCGGCCCGGCCGGAGCCGGCGTGATGTTGAAGCCATCGCCCGTGACTGCCCCGATCACGATGCCCGACCCTGTGCCGTGGACGCCTTGCTCGATGATCACTCCGCGATCACCGGCCGAGCGGTCGCCGGTCGATGGCTCAACTGGAGCTTCGTCTGAGGCAGATCGCTCTGCTGCCTCCCCCGAAGCTGGCCTTGCCCACGTCCACCGCGCCAAGAACACCGCTCCAGGCACGAGAACAACGACGATCGCTGCGAGCCAGCCCAACCCTTCCACCACGTTCCGCACCGGATGCTGGTCTTTTGGCAGCCACACCAACAGTCCGAACCGGGCTGTGATGAACGCTATGGCGGCGACACCAGCCACGATCAGACCCACCCGCCGCACGCGGTCCATGGCCACCTCTCGTTCTACCTGCACAGGAGTTTTCGCAGTATCTCGCTTCGCTCCGTGCTTGCGTTACTCGTCGCAACGCGCAGTCCACCGCCACCGCTACTGGACACTAGCAATTGCCAGCTGGAGTGCCAGGCCGAGGAGTCGGGCAAGATGGGTCTGCTGCACGGTTAGGTGACATCTTGACCTGCCCTACTGGATGGGTTCCAGAGTTGGTGGCTAACTGGCGTGATCCGGGAGGTGCACGTCGCCTCGCGCGGCACCTACGGCCATCGACGGGTGCACGCCGAACTCACTCTCGGCATGGGCATCACCGTCTGCGAGCGAACCGTATGGCTACTGATGAACCAGGCCGGCATCCACGGACTTCCCGGTTCAGCACGAGTCAAACAGCTCCGCGGCGTCGCCACCGCCGGCGACCTGGTGAACCGCAAGTTCCATCGACTGAAACCGAACGAACTGTGGGTCACCGACATCACCCAGCACAGGACAAGGGAAGGATGGCTTTACTGCGCCGCAGTCCTCGATGCGTTCAGCCGTCGGATCGTGGGCTGGTCTATCGACTCCAAACAGGACTCAACCCTGGTCGTCAACGCACTCGACATGGCCATCCGCAACCGGCGCCCCGAGCCCGGCGGCATCGTCCACGCCGATCACGGAACCCAGTTCACCTCCTGGGTCTTCGGCGAAAAGATCCGCTCAGCCGGCCTCCTGCCATCCTTCGGAACCATAGGCGACGGCCTCGACAACGCGATGATGGAATCCTTCTGGTCATCGATGCAGATCGAGCTACTGAACCGCCAACGATGGAAGACCCGCCTGGAGCTGGCCAACGCGATCTTCGACTACATCGAGATCTTCCATAACCGCCGCCGACGGCACTCCGCCCTCGGCTACCTCACCCCAATCGAGTACGAACCTCGAACAAGCCCCGGCGTCC
>NZ_JOEA01000020.1 GCF_000719115.1 Lentzea albidocapillata
GGGCAGCGCCCCCAGGGGAAGCACGCAACCGCAAGCTCGCCGCCCGCAAGGCGACCACCCGCCCGGTCGCGGCCCGCAAAGGTGACCACCCGCCCGGTCACAGCCCACCCGGTCACAGCACCCACAAAGGCCCGCGTCACCCGCCGGCATCACTCATCTTGTCGGCCTTGACCCCAAAGAAGTCGCCACCCTTCCGCTTAACATCATCAGTCCCCCAATGACGAACCCGATCAACGGGCACCATCCGCGGGACATGCTTGCGACAGTGGATATAGGCCTCCTGAACCGAGACCACCACCCACCGCTCGACCTTCTTACCCCCGGGACCGGTCGACGCCTCATCCCCGGAAGCGAACTCCTCAAGCGGAGCGATCCGGGCCCGCCCGTTCACATGCAGCCCGATCAGATCCTCGGCGAAGTCCACCATCAGCATCCCGACGTGCGGGTTCTCCATGATGTTCCCCAGCGAGGCCATCACGCCGTTCCCCCGGTACTCGGGGTAGACGAGGGTCCGCGAGTCGATCACCCGTAAAAACCCGGCAGAGCCGGCTCGCAGCGAGGAGTCGCACTCCCCGTCCGCATCAGCGGTCGAGATGAAGGCCATCTCCATCCGGCCGACGAACTCGGCCATCGCGGGGTTGAGGTGGTCCAGCACCTGGTCCGAGTAGAAGCGTGTGGCGCGGTCGGACGTCTCCAGGGCACATTGGAGGAAGTGCTCGCCGCGTGAGCCGGGGAGCTCGACACGGTCGGGTGAGGTGGTTTCAGTCAGCTCAGGCAGGGACACGCGGCCCACCCAAGCACGCAAGCGCACAACCCGGTACAGACCGACCCTCACATTCACACTGTTGCGGTAACAACTACTCACCTAGAGTGACCATGCTTCGCTCGAAGGTGGCATCAAGGAGTCAAACGGCCCGATCAGGGGTTACTGTCCACCCCTGTCGGGGGACGGATGCTTGACGAGGACGCACGGCGCCTTGCCGGCGCCACTGAGAACGACGATGAAGAACGTGGAGACTGCGCGCGGACCATGACTGCGAACGCTGTGCTGAGCCCCATCCCTACCCCGCCCCACCGAGAACCCCCGCCTGGTGTCACCGCGATGGTGCGGATGATCCGGGAGAGCTTCGCGGTGGTGGAGCCGTATTCCGAAGAAGTGGCGAAGTTCTTCTACGGAATGCTCTTCTCGCTCTCGCCTGCCACACGCGAGATGTTCCCCGCGAACATGGAGGTGCAACGCAGCCGTCTGCTGCGCGCCCTCGTGCACGTGGTACAGATGGTCGACCGCCCGGACGACCTCATCCCCTTCCTGCGTCAGCTGGGTCGTGACCACCGGAAGTTCGGTGTCATCAACGTCCACTACGAGGCGGTCGGGACCGCACTGCTGTCCGCGGTGAAGAAGTTCTCCGGCGCCGCCTGGACGCCCAAGGTCGAGATGGCGTGGGCAGAGGCCTACACCCTCATGGCCAGGGCGATGCAGGAGGCGGCCGACGCCGACAACGGGCCCGCCTACTGGCACGCGACGGTGCTGGAGCACCAGCGCGTCTCGTGGGACCTGGCCGTCGTGCGCCTGCAGCCGGACCACCCGGTGAGCTACAAGGCCGGTCAGTACGTCAGCGTGGAGACGCCGCAGCGCAAGCGCCTGTGGCGGTACTACACGCCGGCGAACGCACCGCGCGAGGACGGCGTCATCGAGTTCCACATCCGGTCCGTCGACGGCGGCTGGGTGTCCCGCTCGGTGGTCGGCCACACGCAGGCCGGTGACACGTGGCGCATCGGACCGCCCATGGGACGTCTCTCGGTCGACCGCACCGCCGGGACGGACATCCTGATGGTGGCCGGTGGCACGGGTGTCGCGCCGATGCACGCCATGATCGACGAGATGGCGCAGTACGGCGAGAACCCGCGCGTGCACCTGTTCTACGGCGGCCGCACCCGCGAGGACCTCTACGACCTGGACAACCTGCAGCGCATCGCGACCACGAACCCGTGGCTCACGGTCGTGCCGGTGCTGGAGTCCGACCCCGGCGTCCGGGGTGTCGAGCAGGGCAGCCTCGCCGACGTGGTCACCCGCTACGGCGCATGGGAAGAGCGCGACGTCCTGGTCTGCGGCAGCCCCGCCATGATCAGATCGACGGTGTCCCGCATGCTGGTCGCCGGAACGCCGCTCGACCGGATCAAGTACGACCCGTTCACGCTGGACTAAACTCGGCACGTCGAAAGCGACTGGCGTGCCGAGGGTGGAAGTGACCACCGGGAAGCGACGGCCGAGCGCACCGAACGCCTGGGTGCCCGGCACGGAGTGATGCCGTGCTGCGCGAAGTCGATCCCGAGATCGCCACCCTGATCCAGGCCGAGGAACACCGCCAGGCCCGCAAGCTGCGCATGATCGCGTCCGAGAACGACGTGTCTGCCGCCGTGCTCGAGGCAACGGGCTCGGTGCTGACGAACAAGTACTCCGAGGGCTACCCCGGCAAGCGGTACTACGAGGGCCAGCAGGTCATCGACCAGGTCGAACTGCTGGCGCAGGACCGCGCGAAGGCGCTCTTCGGCGTCGACCACGCGAACGTCCAGCCGTACTCGGGTTCCCCGGCGAACCTCGCCGTGTACCTGGCGTTCCTGCAGCCGGGCGACACCGTGATGGGCATGTCCCTGCCGATGGGCGGCCACCTCACGCACGGCTGGAGCGTCTCGGCCACCGGCAGGTGGTTCCGCAGCGTCCAGTACGAGGTCCGCAAGGACACCGGCCGCGTCGACATGGACGATGTCCGCGCGCTCGCACTCGCCGAACGCCCGAAGGTGATCTTCTGCGGTGGCACGGCGATCCCGCGCACCATCGACTTCCCCGCGTTCGCGGACATCGCCAGGGAGGTCGACGCGCTGCTGGTCGCCGACATCGCGCACATCGCGGGTCTCGTCGCCGGCGGCGCGCACCCGTCGCCGGTCGGGCACGCGCCGGTGATCACCACGACCACGCACAAAACGCTGAGGGGCCCGCGTGGCGCCATGATCCTCACCGACGCCGCGCACGCGAAGGCGATCGACCGCGCCGTGTTCCCCGGCCTGCAGGGCGGCCCGCACAACCACACGACGGCCGCCATCGCCGTCGCGCTCAAAGAGGCGTCGCAGCCGGAGTTCCGCGACTACGCGCACATGATCGTGAAGAACGCGCAGGCGCTCGCGGAGGCGTTGCTGGAACGCGGTTTCGACCTCGTGTCCGGCGGCACGGACAACCACCTGGTGCTGATCGACCTGACGTCCAAGCTGATCGGCGGCAAGCCGGCCGCGCAGGCGCTCGACCGCGCGGGCATCGAGCTGAACTACAACGCCGTCCCGTTCGACACCCGCAAGCCGTTCGACCCGTCCGGCATCCGGCTCGGCACGCCGGGCGTCACGACGCGCGGCCTCAGGCCCGAGCAGATGCCGTTGATCGCGGACTGGATGGACCGCGCGATCGCCGCCCACGACAACGACCAGGCGCTGGACCTCATCGCCGCCGAGGTCGAGGAACTACTCGGCTCGCTCTAGAGAACCGACGGCCGCACGCACGTCGCTGAACGTCCGGCGGGCGACTTCCGCGAAGTCCCCGCCGGTCTCCAGCCAGCGCTCGTAGCCGTGGTTGAACGCCAGCACTCCCAACTCCGCGGCCACGGCGGCCTCCAACTCCGGCACCCCGCGCTGCTTCAACGCGTCCGTCATCGCGACGGCGAACCCGACCATCTTCAACGCGGCCCGCTCGCGCAGTTCGTCGTTGCCCGCGATCACCACGAGCCGCTGCGGTCCGTGCGCCCGCCGCTCGTCGGTGAACGTCGCGGCCGTCGCCACCAGCGCCGCCTCGACCGCCTCCAGCGGCCCCGCCTCCGCGGGCGCACCGGAGATCGCGCCGGTCATCAGCTCGGCCAGCACGTCCTGGCCGCCGAAGAGCACCTCGCGCTTGTCCCGGAAGTGCCGGAAGAACGTGCTCTTCGTGAGGCCCGCGCGCTCGGCGATCTGCGCGACCGCGGTGTTCTCGTACCCCTGCTCGCTGAACAGGTCGAGTGCGGCGCGCACCAACCGCTCCCGCGCGTCCGGCTCCCATCGACCCATGGCTCACATCCTAAGTGATGCGACTCAGTCCCATCGCTCTGCTACGGTGATGAGACCAAGTCCCATCACTTGAAGGAAGTGTCATGAAGGTCTTCGTCACGGGCGCCAGCGGCCACGTCGGCTCGGCGCTGGTCCCGGAACTGCTGCGAGCGGGACACCAGGTCGTCGGACTGGCCCGTTCTGACGCCTCCGCCGCCAAGCTCGACACCCAGGGCGCCACGGTCAAGCTCGGCGATCTGGACGACCTCGACGGGCTGCGCAAGGGCGCGGCCGAGGCGGACGCCGTGATCCACCTGGCGTTCAAGCACGACGAGATGTACGCGGGCGACTACCAGGGCGCCTCCGACGCCGACCTCGCCGTCGTCCAGGCCTTCCTGGACGAGCTCTCCGGCACCGGCAAGGCGCTGGTCGGCACCGGCGGCACGCTGTCGTACTCGGGCCTGGGCCGCACCGCCACCGAGGAGGAGCGGGTCTCGAGCGAGAGCCCGCGGGGCGCCGCGCGCAACGCGATCATCGACGCCGCGGACGTCCGGGGCTCGGTCGTCGTGCTGCCGCCGACCGTCCACAGTGCACTGGACACGGCGGGTTTCATCCCGATCCTGGTCAGGACCGCCCGTGTCACAGGGATTTCCGGCTACCCCGGCGACGGCACGAACCGCTGGTCCGCCACGCACACGCTGGACGCGGCGAGGCTCTACCGGCTGGCCGCGGAGAAGGCCTCCGCGGGCTCGGTGCTGCACGCGGTCGCGGAGGAGGCCGTGACGATGAGGGAGATCGCCGAGGTCATCGGGCGGAAGCTGGACGTGCCCGTGCAGAGCATTCCGGCGGAGCGCGCCCAGGAGCACTTCGGCCCGCTCGCGTTCATGGTCTCGCGGGACGCACCGACGTCCAGCACGAAGACCCGCGAGCTTCTGGGCTGGGAAGCAGAAGAACCCGGCCTCCTCGCGGATCTGGAGGCCGGGTTCTACTTCGAGCAGCACTGAACTATTTGCGCGGCTTGGGTTTCCACACGACGAGCGCGGTCTCCTGCCGGATGGGCACGAGGTCGCGACGATAGGACGCGTGCACGGCGGCGGCCGTGGAGTCGGCTGCCGCCATGGCCTGCGCGAGCTCCTGCTGGAGTTCGGCGACCCGCGACTGCAGCGCGTCGACCTGGTTCTCCAGGTCGATGATCCGCTTGATGCCGGCGAGGTTCACGCCCTCGTCCTGCGAGAGGCGCTGGACTTCGCGCAGGAGCACGATGTCGCGCATCGAGTAGCGGCGGCCGCCACCGGACGTGCGGCCCGGAGAGACCAGGCCCATCCGGTCGTAGGACCGCAGGGTCTGGGCGTGCAGGCCCGACAGCTGGGCCGCCACCGAGATCACGAAGAACGGCGTGTCCTCATCGGTTCCCGGCGGGAACGGAAAACCCACCGAACTCACCGCCCTTCAAGGAGTGCGTTCAGATCGCCGCGCGGGTCATGGTCCTGGGTCACGTCCGCGTACGCCTCGAGTGCCTTGCGGGCCTCGGACGACAGGTTGTTCGGCACCGCGACCTCCAGGGTGATCAGGAGATCGCCCGCGGTCCCGTCCCGCTTCGTGATCCCCTTGCCCCGCGCCCGCAGCACCCGCCCGGAGGCGGTACCGGCAGGCACCTTCAGGGAAACCTTGCCGTCCAGCGTGGGCACGGTCAACGTGGTTCCGAGCGCGAGCTCGGCGAACGTCATCAGCGCCGTCAGCGTCAGGTCGTTGCCCTGACGGCCGAAGATGCCGTGCGGGTTGACGTGCACACGCACGAACAGATCGCCGTTCGGTCCGCCGTTGCGCCCCGGTTCGCCTTGCCCCGCAAGGCGAATCCGCTGGCCGTCGGAGACTCCCGACGGGATCCGGACGGTCAGCGTGCGGGTGCGGGTGCTGACGCCGTCGCCACCGCACTCGAGGCACGGGTCGTCGATGATCCGGCCGGTGCCACGGCAGTCGCGGCACGGCTCGCTGAACGCGAACGCGCCCTGCGACCGCGTGACGAGGCCGGAACCCGAGCACGTCGCGCAGGTGTGCGGGGTGGTGCCCGGCTTGGCACCGGAACCGTTGCACGTCGTGCAGGCGGCGGGGGACGACAGGCGCAGCGGCACCGTCGCTCCCTTCACCGCCTCGGTGAAGTCGATGCGGACGTCGGTCTCGACGTCCTCACCACGACGCGGCCGCGTGGGCGAACCCGCCGCCGCGCCGCCGCGCCGGTTGAACAGCCCGCCGAGCAGGTCGCCCAGGCCGCCGCCACCGGTGCCCTGCGCGGCACGGCCGAACAGGTCGTTGACGTCGAACCCGCCGGAGCCGAAGCCGCCGGAACCCGGGAACCCGCCGCCGCCCGCGAACAGGCGGCGGGCCTCGTCGTACTGCTTGCGCTTGGCCGGGTCCGACAGCACGCCGTAGGCCTCGGAGACCGCCTTGAAGCGGGCCTCCGCCTTGGCGTCACCGGGGTTCGCGTCGGGATGCAGCTCGCGCGCGAGCTTGCGGTACGACTTCTTGATCTCGTCCGCGGTCGCCTCGGAGGAGACGCCCAGCTCGCGGTAGAAGTCCTTCTCGATCCAGTCCCTCTGACTCACCGGACGGCTCCTCCTCCCTAGGCTTCTTCGGACGGTGCGGCTGCGGCGGGCTCGTGGTCGGTCACCGCGACGAGCGCGGGCCGGACGAGCTTGTCGCCGAACGTGTAGCCACGACGCAGAACTGCCGTGACGGTCGGGCCCTCGACGTCCGGGGACGTGCTGTGCTGCACGGCCTCGTGCACCGACGGGTCGAACGCCTCGCCGTCGTGCGCGAACGGCACCAGACCGGTCTTGGCGAGCGTGGACACGAGCTTGTCCGCCACCGCCTTGAAGGCACCGGTCAGGTCGCCGTGCGCGGCGGCCCGTTCGATGTCGTCCAGCACCGAGAGCAGTTCGGAGGCGACGGACGCCTTCGCGTTGTTGATCACTGCTTCCCGGTCGCGTTCCACCCGCTTGCGGTAGTTCGCGTACTCGGCGGTGAGCCGCTGCAGGTCGGCGGTGCGCTCGTCGAGCTGGGTCTTCAGCTCGGCGGCCACCTCGTCCACGACCTCGGCGACCAGGGGCTCTTCTACCGGAGCACTGTCCTCGGCAGCGTGGGCCGGCGGCCGGACGTCACCCGTTTCGGGGTCGATCCGGCGCCGGTCGTTCACGACTACCTGAGGCTGCTCCTCGTCAGGGGCGGCATGCCTCGGTTCGGTCACTTCTTCTCGTCCTCATCCACGATCTCGGCGTCGACGACGTCGTCCTGGCCGGCCTTGGCACCGGCGCCCGCACCAGCGGCACCCGGCGCGTCGGCACCGGGAGCCTCGGCACCGGGGGCGCCCGGCGCGTTGGCGTAGATCGCCTGGCCGATGGCCTGGGACTCGGTCGCGAGCTTCTCGACCGCCGTCTTGATGGCGTTGATGTCGGTGCCCTTGAGCGCCTCGGTCGCCTCGGCGATCGCCGCGTTGACCTTGTCCTTGATCTCGGCCGGGAGCTTGTCGTCGTTCTCCTTGACGACCTTCTCCGTCTGGTAGACGAGCGTCTCGGCCTGGTTGCGGACCTCGGCCTCCTCGCGGCGGCGCTTGTCCTCCTCCGCGTGGGCCTCGGCGTCCTTCACCATGCGGTCGATGTCGTCCTTCGGCAGCGCGGAGCCACCGGTGATCGTCATCGACTGCTCCTTGCCGGTGCCCAGGTCCTTCGCCGACACGTGGACGATGCCGTTCGCGTCGATGTCGAAGGTGACCTCGATCTGCGGCACGCCACGCGGGGCGGGCGGCAGGCCGGTCAGCTCGAACATGCCGAGCTTCTTGTTGTGCGCCGCGATCTCGCGCTCGCCCTGGAAGACCTGGATCTGCACGGACGGCTGGCTGTCGTCGGCCGTCGTGAAGGTCTCGGAGCGCTTCGTCGGGATCGTGGTGTTGCGCTCGATCAGCTTGGTCATGATGCCGCCCTTGGTCTCGATGCCGAGGGACAGCGGGGTGACGTCGAGCAGCAGGACGTCCTTGACCTCACCCTTGAGGACACCGGCCTGCAGGGCTGCGCCGACGGCGACGACCTCGTCCGGGTTCACGCCCTTGTTGGGCTCGCGGCCACCGGTCAGCTCCTTGACGAGCTCCGCGACGGCGGGCATGCGGGTCGAGCCACCGACGAGCACGACGTGGTCGATGTCGCCGACGGAGACGCCCGCGTCCTTGATCACGTTGTTGAACGGCGCGCGGGTGCGCTCGAGCAGGTCGTTCGTGATCCGCTGGAACTCGGCACGGGACAGCGTCTCGTCGAGGAACAGCGGGTTCTTGTCGCCGTCGACCGTGATGTACGGCAGGTTGATCGAGGCGTTGTTGGAGCTCGACAGCTCGATCTTGGCCTTCTCCGCAGCCTCACGGATGCGCTGGAGGGCCATCTTGTCCTTGGTCAGGTCGATGCCGTTGGCCTGCTTGAAGCGCTCGACCAGCCAGTCGACGACGCGCTGGTCCCAGTCGTCGCCACCGAGGTGGTTGTCACCGGAGGTCGCCCGGACCTCGACCACGCCGTCGCCGAGCTCGAGCAGCGAGACGTCGAACGTGCCGCCACCGAGGTCGAAGACCAGGATGGTCTGCTCCTTCTCGCCCTTGTCGAGGCCGTAGGCCAGAGCGGCCGACGTCGGCTCGTTGACGATGCGGAGCACGTTGAGGCCCGCGATCTGGCCGGCCTCCTTGGTGGCCTGGCGCTGCGCGTCCTCGAAGTAGGCCGGGACGGTGATGACCGCGTCGGTGATCTCCTCGCCCAGGTACGCCTCGGCGTCGCGCTTGAGCTTCATCAGCACGCGCGCGCTGATCTCCTGCGAGGTGTACTTCTTGCCGTCGATCTCGTCGGTCTGCCAGTTCGTGCCGACGTGACGCTTGACCGACCGGATGGTGCGGTCGACGTTGGTGACGGCCTGGTTCTTCGCGGGCTGGCCCACGAGGACCTCGCCGTTCTTGGCGAACGCGACGATGGACGGGGTCGTCCTGGAGCCCTCCGAGTTGGCGATGACCGTCGGCTCACCGCCTTCGAGGACTGCGACGACCGAGTTGGTCGTCCCGAGGTCGATGCCGACTGCACGCGCCATTGGAGTTCCTTCCGCTAGTACTTGTTGAGCGTTGCTGACTCAAGTTTGCCATCTCGCCCAACCTTGAGCCTACTCGACTCAAGCTTTCTGCCTGACCCAACGGCCGACAAGGTCTGGTTGTTCCCTCACAACGCGTCGAGGGCCACTCCTCGTGGAGTGGCCCTCGACACATTCCCCCCGGTCGAACTCAGGCCGCGAACACCTGGACCTCCCCGGATCCGGTGTTGAGGTCGAGTTCGAGCGATGCGTTCGGATCGGTCGGCACGTGGATCGAGCGCTCACCGCTGCCCGACGTGCCGGTGATCTTGAACGGACCCCCTGGCACCCGGACGACGACCTCGCCGGACCCGGTGTTGGCCCGCACCGAGTTCGCCACCGACAACATCAGTTCGATTCGCCCGGAGTCGGCCTTCGCGATCACCTCGCTCGCCATCGAGGTGCCGTTGATCTCCCCGGAACCGGTGCCGAGCAGCGCCTTGCCCTTGATCGCGTCCAGCAAGATCCCGCCGGACCCCAAGTCGGCCGTGACGGCGCCACCGATCCTGGCGCCCTCGAAGTCACCGGATCCGGCCTTCACCTTGACATCCCCCGCGATGTCGCGGGCGACGACCCTGCCGGAGCCGGTCCTGAAGTCGACGGAGGCCAGCCCCTCGACGGTCACGTCCCCCGATCCGGTGTCACCGATCAGCGAAATGCCCGCGGACGGGACCAGGACCACGTAGTCGATCTCGCAGTTCCTGCCGCAGCCGTCCAGCACCAGCGTGCTGCCCTCGATGCGGTGCGCGATGCCCGAGGGCTTGTTGTCCTTCGCGTGCTCGACCTTGCGGTGGATCTTCGTCTCGGCCAGCCCCTCCTGGTACCGGATCGACACGTCCCCCGCGCCGTCTTCTCCACGCACCTTCACCGACGTGAAGGTCTCAGCGACGACGTGGTCGTCCTGGAACTCGTACTTCATGATGCGGATGCCACAGCCGGTCGACACTGTGAGCACCGCCCCCGCCACCAACGCCACCAGCGCCGTCCTCATCATGAGCACAAAACTAGAGGTCGTGGCGCTCAGCTACACGGCTGCAAGCCCCCGGAGGCGAGGTGGGGTTCTCCCTACCTAGATCAGACGAGGTCTTCGAGCACCGCGCGCAACGCGGGAGCAGTGCGCGCCGGGTCGTTGAGGAACCTCGTCGACGCCAGCACGTGCGCGGGCGCGATCCGTTCCCACAGCAGGCCGTCCACCGGCACCTCGGCGATGTGCAGCTCGACGCTCTGCGCCCACCGGCCGATGCGCGACTCGATGCCGCGCAGCACGTCGCCCATCGGTAACGCGGCAGGGCTCTGCACCTGGTGCAGTCGCTCGATACCCGGCTTCAGCGCGAGCACCACGGCACGGCTGGCCGGGCGGGTCAGCAACGCCTCGGCGTCCTCGGGGGTCTCGGGTTCGGCGTTGCGCCTGCACGCGTCCAGCGCGTCGGCCCACCAGCCCGGCCATTCGGCGGTCACCGCGGCGCGGTCGGTGCCCGGCGGCACCCGCACCGGTAACGACGGGTCCAGGCCCGGCACGTGCGGCTCGACGTCGACCGACAACGCCAGCGAGTCGCGCACGTAGAGCGCGGCGAGCAGCCCCAGGCTCACCCCGTGGCTGATGCCGGACACCTCTCGCGCGAACTTCATGACCTCATTCTTCCCGCGGGGCGGCCGTGAAATCGTCGCAGCCGCGGATCAAGAAGGACACAATTGGCTCCAGCTCGTCCTCGTTCGGAGCAACGTCGGCGATCAGGCCCTGCATCAGCAGCCCGTCGACGGCCGCGAGGAACGCCCGGAACGCGACGGGATCCGCCGGCCGCACCGCCTCGACGGCCAGGTCCAGCCACCGGCGCGCGGCGGGCTTCAGCTCGGGACGCCGGCCCGCCAGCAGGTACAGCTCGTACTCGGCGAGCGTGCGACTCCGGTTCTCGTTGACCGCCTTCGCCAGGCTCTGCGCGATGTCGCGGGCGCAGCCGCCGCTCGCGACGATCTTCAGCATGTCGTCGCACAGCTCTTCCGCCGACCACAGCAGCGTGGCGATCAGCAGGTCGTCGAGTGTCGCGAAGTAGTAGGTGGGTGCCGTCGTCGGCACGCCCGCCTCACGGGCGACGCTGCGATGCGTCACGCCCGCGACGCCGTCGCGTTCGATCACGCGCAGGGTGGCCTCGACGATGGTGCGCCGCTTCTTCTCACCACGCGCCTTGCGGCCGTCGACCTTCTGCAACTCCACTGTCGCGGTCAGTGCGTCCTCCCGAGTTCGAGCGTCACCACGCCCCCGATGATCAGGACCAGCCCGATGACCATCGTGGGGTTGAGGGTTTCGCCGAGGAACTTCCAGCCGATGATCGCGACTGATGCAACGCCGACAGCGGACCATACGGCGTAGGCGACGCCCACGGGCATACCCAACTTCAACGCGCGCGAAAGCGCGGTAAAGGCGATGGCGTAACCGAGGACGACGACCACGGACGGCCAGAGTCTGGTGAAGCCCTCGGACAGCTTCAACGAGACGGTGGCGGCGATCTCCGCCACGATCGCCGCGGCGAGATACAGGTACAACACGGCGGCCTCCGGCTGCTCAGGACAACTACCTGAACAAGTGTTCCACAAGTTTTTGATCAATTTTCGGATTCTTGACCGGTACGTGAGGAGACACCGGCCACGTCCAAGTGGTTACTCATCAGTAACGTGGCCTAGAATCCCGCCATGACCCTCCAGCTGGTTCTCGGACTCGTCGCCGTGGCGGTGAGCGTCGTCGCCTGGGGCGTGTTCGTCGCCGCCGTGCTGAAGCAGATCAAGATCATCCGGCTCGGCCAGCCGGACGGCACCCGCATGGGCCCGTTCGTGCCGCGCATGAAGACGATGATCGTCGAGTTCGTCGCGCACACCAGAATGGCGAAGTTCCGTTCGGTCGCCCCGTGGCACTGGATGGTGATGTGGGGCTTCCTCATCGGCTCCGCGGTGCTGTTCGAGGCGTACGGCGAGGTGTTCGACCCGCACTTCCACTGGCCGATCATCGGCACGTGGTCGGTCTGGCTGCTGCTGATCGAACTGCTGGGCCTCGGCACGGTCGTCGGTGGTGTGGCCCTGGCGGTGATCCGCCAGCGCAACCACCCGCGCCGCGCCGACAGGGTCTCCCGGTTCCAGGGCTCCGACTTCAAGTCCGCGTACTTCGTCGAGGCCGTCGTGATCATCGAGGGCGTCGGCATCCTGATGGTCAAGGCGTTCAAGCAGTCGAGCGGCCTGGAGGTCGCCCCGCTGTGGACGTCGTTCGTGACGCAGCCGCTCGCGCAGATCCTCCCCGCCGCGCCCATCTGGGTGTCGGTGATGGCGCTGGTCAAGCTGCTGAGCGGCATGATCTGGCTGATCGTGGTCGGCCGGAACCTCACGATGGGCGTCGCCTGGCACCGGTTCTCGGCGTTCTTCAACATCTACTTCAAGCGCGAGGACGACGGTGGCGTCGCTCTGGGCGCGCTGAAGCCGATGATGTCCGGCGGCAAGGTCCTGGATCTGGAGGAGGCCGACCCGGACAAGGACGTGTTCGGCGTCGGCAAGGTCGAGGACTTCAGCTGGAAGGGCTGGCTCGACTTCTCCACCTGCACCGAGTGCGGCCGCTGCCAGTCGCAGTGTCCCGCCTGGAACACCGCGAAGCCGTTGTCCCCCAAGCTGCTCATCACCCAGCTGCGCGACCACGCCTACGCCAAGGCGCCGTACCTGCTGGCGGGCGGCTCGCGCGACATGGCCGGCGACGAGGTCGGCCTGACCGAGGACAAGTACGAGGACTACAAGAAGCGCCTCGAGTCCATCGACGTGCTGGCGATGGCCGAGGCCGAGCGCCCGCTGGTCGGCGGCCCGGACGAGCTGGGTGTCATCGACCCCGAGGTGCTGTGGTCCTGCACGACCTGCGGCGCGTGCGTCGAGCAGTGCCCCGTGGACATCGAGCACGTCGACCACATCGTCGACATGCGCCGCTACCAGGTGCTGATCGAGTCGAACTTCCCGTCCGAGCTCGGCGGCATGTTCAAGAACCTGGAGAACAAGGGCAACCCGTGGGGCCAGAACTCCAAGGACCGCCTGGCGTGGACCGAGGGCCTCGAGTTCGAGGTGCCGGTGTTCGACGGTGACCTCGGCGACGCGGAGTACCTGTTCTGGGTCGGCTGCGCCGGTGCGTTCGAGGACCGCGCGAAGAAGACCACCCGCGCCGTCGCCGAGCTGCTGCACACCGCGGACGTCAAGTACACGGTGCTCGGCCCGGAGGAGACCTGCACCGGTGACCCGGCCCGCCGCGCCGGCAACGAGTTCCTGTTCCAGATGCTCGCGCAGCAGAACGTCGAGGTGCTCAACTCGGTGTTCGAGGACCGGCCCGCCGGCCAGCGCAAGATCGTCGTGACGTGCGCGCACTGCTTCAACACGCTGGCGAACGAGTACCCGCAGGTCGGTGGCACGTACGAGGTCGTGCACCACACGCAGCTGCTGAACAAGCTGGTGCGCGAACGCCGCCTGGTGCCGGTCGCGCCGGTCACCGAGGACGTCACGTACCACGACCCTTGCTACCTGGGCCGCCACAACAAGATCTACGAGGCGCCGCGTGAGCTGATCGGGGCGTCGGGCGCGAAGCTGCGCGAGATGCCGCGGCACGAGGAACGGTCCATGTGCTGCGGTGCCGGTGGCGCCCGCATGTGGATGGAGGAGCGGATCGGCAAGCGCATCAACGTCGACCGCGTGGACGAGGCCCTCTCGACCGCGCCGTCGAAGATCGCGACGGGCTGCCCGTTCTGCCGCGTGATGCTGACCGACGGCGTGACCGCGCGTCAGGCCGACGGCCTGGCAGGGGCGCACGTCGAGGTCGTGGACGTGGCGCAGATGCTGCTCGAGTCCGTGAAGCGCGGTACGGAGAAGCAGGACACGCCGACCGACGAGGTCCCGACCGGCACGCCGTTGCCGGACGAGGACAAGGCGAAGGCCTAGTGCCGCGACCGGCAGCCTTTGCCCCCGTATTCGGCGGTCAGACGGGTGCATCGTGGTGCCGGCCCCACGTCCTCATCCTGGTTGGCTGTGGGCGTGGGGCCGGTGCCGCGAGGCGCCCTGCTGAGCGTCGAAGACGCGGCGAAGGTTGCCGGTCGTGGCACTAGTTCAGGCAAGCGAAAGGCCCTCGGTCCGTTGTGGACCGAGGGCCTTTTTCGTTGTGGTGTCAGTCTTTGTCGGTGACCTTGTCGTAGACCACGTTCAGCACCCAGCCCGTCAGGGCGACGATGATCGCGCCCCAGAACGCGGGCCAGAAGCCGTCGACGCGGAACGGCAGGTCGAACTGCTCCGCCAGCCACCCGGTGAGCATGAACAGCAGCGCGTTCACCACGAGCCCGATGAGACCGAGCGTCAGCAGGTAGAACAGGCAGCCGAAGAACTTCACCAGCGGCTTCACGATCGCGTTCACCAGGCCGAAGATCACCGCGACGCCGATCAGCGTGAGGATCCTCAACCCGGTCGAGCCCTCGCCCAGGTCGATGCCGGGGAGGGCGGTCGACACCCACACCGCCACGGCAGTCAGCAGCACATGCACCAAGATGCCCATGCCGCGCAGACTAGCCGTGGCGGGTCCTATGTGGTCAGGACCGGCGGCGGCGTGCCACGAAGACCGCGCTCGTGCCTGCTGCGAGCAGCAGGGCGCCGATGGCCAGGAAGCCCAGCGGTGACGCTCCGGTCGACGCGAGACCGGAGGAGTTGCCCGCCCCGGCGACGGCCGGAGTCGTCGTGGTGGTAGTCGGCGCGGAGGTGGTGGTCGAGGTGGTCGGGGCGGTGGTCTCCGCGCCCTTCTCGACGACCGTCACGGCGATCTGCAGCATGTTGTCGGTGCTGTCGACGTCCTTCAGCCCACGCATCGGGTCGAACACGACCAGTTGCAGGCCGGTGAAGATGGTGCCGGTGGGCGTGAACGTCAGCTCGATCTCGGCCGTCTCGCCGGGAACGATCTTGCGCTTGAGCTCGAACTGGGTGCTGGTGTCAGCTGCGAGGCTGTCGCTGTACCGGATCAGCTTCGCGTGGAACCGGCCCAGTCCGATCGTCGGCATGACCGGCGCGTTGCCGGTGTTGATCAGCTGCACCTTCGCGGTGATCTCCTCACCGACCAGGTAGGTGTCCTTGGCCGGCGAGAGTGACCCCTTGACGGTGATGTTCGCCGCCGCGGTGATGTAGCGCAGGTCGACCTGCTCGGTCTTGCCGGTGCTCGCCACGGTGATCGTGCGGGTGCCGGTGGCCCAGTCGACGTCGGTGGCGGACGCGGGCTTGCCGAGGACGAAGCCCTCGTCGTTCAGCGGCGTCGTGAGCGTGAACTCGCCGAGGGGCAGGTCGATCGCGTACGTGCCGTCCGAGCCCGGCGTCTTGCTCACGTCGACCGGGGAACCGTCCTTGGCCTTGCCCACGACCTTGATCTCGCCGGCAACGGCCCTCTCGTCCGCCTGCTTGGCTCCGTCACCGTTGGCGTCGAGGTACGAGGTACCCCTCACGACGTGGCCGACCAGCGGGAAGTCGCCGTTGGTCAGGGTCTCCGAGGTCGTGTAGGAGGTCTTGGAGCTGGTGTAGTTCGTGACGTCGAGGTTCTCGACCAGGTACGTCGACTTCGGCAGGTTGAAGATCCCGTATCGGCCGTTCGCTCCCACAGGAAGGGTGTGGACCTGTCCGCTGACCTGGTCGGTGATCCGGACGCCGACACCCCAGGCTCGGACGCCGTCGCCTGCGTCGTAGGTGTTGTCACCGTTGCGGTCGTGGAAGACCTGGCCGGCAATGTTGATCTTCTCGTTCTGCGCGAGGGCGGGAGCGCCCGTCGCGAGCAGCACGAGGGCAGCAGTCGCCCCGACAGCGAAGATTGTTCGCATTGATCCCCCAGCGTTCGGCTTATCCACTTAGGACATCGATTCACCGGGGGTCCGGTGTTGCGTGATGCCGGTCACTCACTCCGACAGTGGACAGCAGAACGGCCCGCGTCTCTCCCGGACGCGGGCCGTTCCGTCTTACCCCCTGGTGATCAGCGTCCCCCCGGAGCAGATCCCAGCTTTAAGACACCGCAGGGGCGGTCGATGTTGCCCACGCCCGTGAATGTCACTCGAATGGCCTAGAGATCAGGCCATCCGGCGGCGAGCACCGAAGACCGCCAGACCGCCGAGAGCCAGTGCGCCCAGACCGATCGCACCCGCGGCAACGGGGTCGACACCGGTGTCGGCCAGGCCGGCCGTCTTGTTGATCACGGGAGCGGCGTGGACCGGCTCGTCGCCGCGCGGCTGCTTGTGCGCCACCACGTCGATCGTGCGGGTCAGCACGTTGTTGGACAGGTCGGAGTCGACGTAGTCGCTCTTCACCTCCCACTTGATCTGACCGCCCTTGAACTCCTTCTCGACGGCGACCCTGGCGCCGGCGAACTCGATCAGGCCGGGGGCCTTCTTCGGACCGAACGGCACGATCACCTGCTGGCCCTGCACGACGGCGGTCTCTCCCAGACCACCGACCGGCGCGAGGATCCGCAGGCCCTCGGGCAGCGTCAGCGTGCCGCCGAGGCTCTCCGGCGCGTTGCCGTTGGCCACGACAGAGCCGATGATCTGGATGGTCTCGCCCACCTCGAAGGTGTTGCTGTCGGTGACCTGGCCGTTGTCGATCAGCAGCTGCACGGCCTTGAGGTCGGAGCGGAGCGTCCTGTACCCGGCGTCGATGCCCTTGACCTGCTCGCCCTTGCCGACCTTGACCGGCTGCGACAGCGCGCTGACCCAGTCGAACCTGGAGTCACCGCCAGGCTGGGTGAGCACGAGCGGGTCGTGCGTCCGCTTGCTGGAGACCAACCGGTACTCACCGGCGTCCAGGCCGTCGAAGCAGTAGACGCCGTCCGCGCCGGTCTCGACGTGCCGGTCGAGCTTCTCGACGTAGATCAGCCGGCCGGCCACCGGACCCTCGCCCGCCTGGCGCTTGCCGTCCTCGTTGGCGTCGTTCCAGGCCACACCGCAGATCGAGCCGCCGCGCACGCCGAAGTAGATGCCCGGCGTGTCCCCGGGACCGACCTTGACCTTGGTGGACGACGGCGTGGTGTTGCCCAGCTTCGGGTCGGCGTAGCTGACCTC
Organism: Lentzea albidocapillata; assembly: GCF_000719115.1. Lineage (GTDB taxonomy): Bacteria > Actinomycetota > Actinomycetes > Mycobacteriales > Pseudonocardiaceae > Lentzea > Lentzea albidocapillata. Next base: position 17,298 of record NZ_JOEA01000020.1, read on the forward strand.
GTACTCGCCGTACGGCGTGCGCTTCACCGTGAAGACGCCGTAGTTGTCGGTCGAGTACGGGTGGACCTGACCGTTCTCTCCCTTGACCGAGACGTTGACGTCCTTGATGCCCGGCTCGCCGTCCTGCTTCACGCCGTCGCCGTTGAGGTCGTTGAAGACGATGCCACCGAGGTAGCCCGTCTCGTCCTGAGCGACGGCGGTGCCGGCGAGCGCGAGCGGCACGGCGACCAGGGAGGTCGCGACGGTGATGGCTGCGGCGCGAATCTTGATGCTCATTTTCCTGCCCCCAGGATTTTTGCGCAGCGCAAATACGCCACGCATTTCTTCGGCCATTTTCCCGGCAGCTCCAGCGGCCGGTCGCTTATAGGTCGTTTGAGGGCCGGGCTCGGTTGCAGTCCGAGACCGAACCGTGATTCTCGCCGGTCAACGGCGTGTGCGCGCACACCTGGAGTCCTAGGCTGATCACTATGAGCGAGAAGCAGCCGAGTTCAGGCGAAAGCACACTCACGGTGGTGCTGGCGCTGTCGGTCAACCTTGCCATCGCGGTCATGAAGGCCATCGCGGGCGTTCTGACCGGATCGGCCGCAATCCTCTCGGAAGCCGCGCACTCGGTGGCCGACACGTTCACCGAGGCACTCCTGCTGACCGCTCTCCGCCGCTCCGGCCGGCCGGCCGACCGCCGCCACCCGTTCGGCTACGGCAAGGAGCGCTACTTCTGGTCGTTGCTCGCGGCGGTCTCGATCTTCGCCTCGGGCGCGATGTTCGCGTTCTACGAGGGCTTCCGCACGGTTTTCGGCGAGCCGGAAGAGCAGACCCGGCCGCTGGTCGGCTACGTCGTGCTGGGCCTGGCGTTCGTCCTGGAGTCCGTTTCGTGGACGCAGGCGTTCCGGCAGGTCCGTTCCGAGTCCGCCGCGCACGGCCGCGGGTTCTGGGACTTCCTGCGCGTCTCCGACGACCCGACCGTCAAGACCGTGTTCCTGGAGGACTCGGCCGCCCTGATCGGCCTGGTGCTGGCGTTCGCGGGCCTCGGCCTGCACCAGCTGACCGGCTCGTCGCTGTGGGACGGCCTCGCGTCGCTGGCGATCGGCCTGCTGCTCGCGCTGGTCGCTTACGTCCTGGCGCGCACGAACCGCGGCCTGCTGATCGGACAGCAGGCAGACCCGGTGATGGTGAAGTCGATCTGGCGTCGGCTGTCCGAGGCGTCCGAGGTGGACGCCGTCGTGGACATCCTGACGATGTCGATCGGCACCGACCGCGTACTGCTGTGCGCGCGGCTCGACTTCGACGACGCGCTGACGGCACATCAGCTGGAAGACGCGTGCGTGCGCATCTCCGCGGAGTTGCGCACGCAGTTCCCGGACCTGGACGAGATCTTCCTCGAGCCCGTCCCGCGCACCGATCCCGAACTGCGCCGGCGAGTGCTGGAGCGGTACGGCGACCTGAGTTAGCGCCGCGTGTCGGTCTGGTGGAAGTTCAGGTAGGCGCGGCTCGGCGTCGGCCCGCGCTGGCCCTGGTACCGGCTGCCGGCCTGCGTCGAGCCGTACGGGTGCTCCGCCGGGCTCGACAGCTTGAACAGGCACAGCTGCCCGATCTTCATACCGGGGTGCAGCGTGATGGGCAGGTTCGCGACGTTCGACAGCTCCAGCGTGATGTGGCCGGAGAAGCCGGGGTCGATGAAGCCCGCGGTGGAGTGCGTGAGCAGACCGAGCCTGCCGAGGCTGGACTTGCCTTCGAGCCGACCGGCCAGGTCGTCCGGCAGCGTCACCATCTCGTAGGTCGACCCGAGCACGAACTCGCCGGGGTGCAGCACGAACCGCTCACCCGCCGGCGTCTCGACCAGGCTCGTCAGCTCGTCCTGCTGCTGCGCGGGGTCGATGTGGGTGTACTTGGTGTTGTTGAAGACCCGGAAGAACCGGTCCAGCCGCACGTCGAAGCTCGACGGCTGGAGCATCTCGGCGTCGAAGGGGTCGAGGACGAGACGGCCTGACTCGACCTCTTTGCGCAGATCCTGGTCACTCAGCAGCACCCGGACAGGCTAACCGAAGCGGGCGCCCCACAGGTTCCCGCGCTGTGTATGATCGGCCACGAGCTTGCTCACGCGGGTGTAGTTCATTGGTAGAACGACAGCTTCCCAAGCTGTAGAGGCGGGTTCGATTCCCGTCACCCGCTCCACGCCGAAGGCCCTGGCGAGTCCCTCCGACTCGCCAGGGCCTTCGCTTTTGATCCCCCAGTACGGCTGACGACGTCATAACGGGCACCCCTTTCCAGCGGACTCATTTATCGGCAATGAAATGCTTGCCGTCTCAATTGGAATGCTTCACTCGATCAGGTGACGCTTGGCTTAGGTTGGCACTATCAGAAGGTAAGAAGTAGCCCTGGCGGTCACCCTTTCGATTCGAGCACCGCACTCGATCGGATGATCAGATCGCCAGACACTCCCGCGCTGTAAGTCCGAATCAACCGGAGCCAACCCCTGAGACGCGACAATCGAGCCGCATTCGACGTACTCGCGCAGGCCCCGGCTCGGTGTCACGCGGATCGAGTCACCCGGCACGTTGCGCATTGTGGGCAATGCGGGCGGGCTGTTCCATTTCCGCAATGGAGTGGTGATTTCGGTGGAAGTCCGGGCTCACCCGGAACGGAGACGCTGCTGCTGAGTTCGGGCCGGATCGAGGAAGAGGACTGGACCGCGGCTCTGGTGGAGAGTGTCGAGACGCGGTCCCTGCAGGCCGCGCTCGTCGCCCACGGGATCGGCGCCACCGAGCTCCAGAGCCTCATGAAGGCCGCGATGCACGACGGGGCGTTCTCCCTGTCGCCGTACCGGGACTGCGTGGTGCCCGCCCGCGTGACCTGGCGTTCGCGCTCGGCCGGAGCCTTCATCCGGTCACCGTCGAGATCGCCCGAATGCTCGAGGACGGACTGCTGGAAATCGCCCCGCCCGCGACGTCGTTCCGATGTTCGCACTGGGGGTTGGTTGCGCTGCGTCCGCGGACGCGGGCCGGAACGGATTTCGAAATCTCCCCGAGGTCTTCGGAGGTGTGATGTTTGTCCTGAGCGGTTCGACATTTCCGATTCTGAAAGGGAGTGAATTGGACTACGACGCTCTGAGCGCCGAACTGCGAAAGCTTCGAGAAAACGTCGCCGGAGTGACCGACACGGTCATCGCCGCGTCCGACGGGATCCCCATCGTCGCCGACGTGGCGAAGAACATCGACCCCGCCCACATCTCCGCGCTGGCCGCCGCCGATCTCGGAATCGCACGTCAGGCGGCGGAGGTGATCGGTCTGGGCACGCTCAGTCAGACCGTCGTGTTCGGCAGCGAGGGCTACCTGGCCGTGTACGCCATCGGCAGGCTGTCGCTGATGGTCGTGCTCGGGGACAAAGGCCTGAACCTCGGCCGCCTTCTGCACGAGACCCGGCCCGTGATCGAGCGGGTCGGCGTGATCCTCTCCTCGTAGACGCACCAGTGCGAAAAATGGTCGCAGCCCATGTCCACGCTTGGTTCACGGCTCTCGTCAATGATGTCTTCTTTCTGGAGACATGTCCGCACACGACCGAGCCTCGGCAATTCGAATACGCCGCCTCGGTCACCAGTAGGCATAGGAAAGTGGAGTTTGATGAACATCGATACCGCGTTGAAAGAAGCCATGTCCATCTCCGGCGCTGTCGGCGTCGCACTGGTTGACTACGACAGCGGGATGTCGCTCGGCACCAGCGGCGGAGGTGACTGGCTGAACCTGGAGATCGCGGCGGCCGGGAACACCGAGGTCATTCGCTCGAAACTCCGGGTGATGCAGTCGCTCGGCCTCAGCGACAGCATCGAGGACATCCTGATCACGCTGCACCGGCAGTACCACCTGATCCGGTTGATGGGCGGCGTGAAGAACAGGGGTTCGCTCTTCCTGTACCTGGTGCTGGAAAGAGACAATGCGAACCTCGCGCTGGCGCGGCACCAACTCAAGCGCATCGAGGGCGACCTGATCGTCTAGATCAGGTCAACACCGCGGAAATGCCGAAATTCCTCCGCGCGGGAGGGCTTTCGGCATTTCCGGAACAATCGCCTGGGAGCGTTAGTCGACCGGTAGGCCCCACGGCCGGCGGTCGAGCTCCACCCAGCCGCCACCGCGTGCGAGTGCAGCGCGCACACCGGCCACGTGGTCAGCGAACGACGCAAGGTCCCCGTGCAGCAGTTCGGCTCGCTCGACGTCCAACGGGTGTGTGTCGTCATGCCACAGGTCGACCGCGAACGAAGCGACGAACGACATCGACTGCAGGAGCTGCAGCAGCGCCACGGAAGGCCTCGGAGTCTCCGTGAGGTAGGAGAGGCGGATCTCCTCGCACACGGCCAGCAGCGATCGCACCTGGCGGATGGCGTCGGCCGGAGTGCCGTCCCACGACGGGTCCGGCCACACGCGGTCGCTCAGCTCCAGCCAAAGCCGCCAGCCCGTGGCGAGTTCCGCGTCGTCTGCAGGAGACCACTTACCCATGCATCCACTGTGCATGCGTGGGCAGGAAGAGTCTCGTGACGATGACGCACGCCACGGCAACCGATGCGCCACACACACGTCTTGTATGCCCTCGCGGCGGCGCCCCTGTTCGGGTGCGCCGCCGCGAGGACCATGAGGAACGAACGGCTTACGCCTTCACCCGCTCCGGTTCGGGCTCGTCGGAGTTGAGCGAGTCGAGCAGGACGTCGCGCTCGGTGGAGGGCTCCTTCTTCAGGAAGCCGATCGACAGGTAGAGCACCAGCGAGAGCAGCAGCGGCCACGACACGAGCACGCCCTTGGTGACCCAGGCGGCCTTGTTCAGCTGCTCGATGTACAGGAACGCCCACATGCCCAGGCCGCCGACGACCGAGGCGATCGCCGCCGTCGAGCCGACCTTGCGGAACCACGGCAGCAGGCCGAGCATCAACGGGATCGCGATCGGGCCCATCGTGGCGGCGACGAGGTCGACCACCACCTTGAGCACGAAGCCCTGGCCTCCGGACGCGATGGCGATGATCATGCTTATGCCGATGAAGGAGAACGTCGTGATGCGGGCCAGCTTCAGCTGGTTGTCCGCAGAGAACGTCTTCACCTTCTTCCAGAGGTGGGGCAGCATGTCGCGGTTGATGACCGCGGCGATGACGTTCGCGTCCGACGACACCATGGCCATGGTGTGCGAGAAGAAGCCCGCCAGGACCAGGCCGATCATGCCCGCGGGCAGCATCTGCTTGCCCATCTCGATGTACGCGTTCTCCGCCTGCGCGCCTTCGAGGCCCGGCACGATCAGCGGCGCGGCCCACATCGGGAGGAACAGCACGAGCGGCCACACGAGCCACAGCGCGGACGAGAGCAGCGCGGACCGCTTGGCCGCGAAGCCGGACGGCGCGGCCATGTAGCGCTGCGCCAGGTTCCACATGCCGCCGTTGTACTCGAGCGTCTTGATCAGGAAGAGCGCCATCAGGAACATCGACGTGTACGGGCCCGCCAGCGGGTCGCTGTGGCTCTCCGGGAGCTTGTCCCAGATCGTCACGGGGAAGTCCCAGCCGAGGGTGCCGGCGACGGCGAACAGCATCGCGAAGCCGGCGGCAGCCTGGATGATGAACTGGCCAAAGTCGGTGAGCGCGTCGGCCCAGAGGCCGCCGAGCACGGAGTAGACCATCGTGACCACGCCGATGATGATGATGCCCCAGGTGATCGGGACACCCGCGAAGCCGCGGAGCAGGATCGAGACGGCCGCCCACTTGGCGGCGATGTCGACGACCTTGAGCAACGCACCCGCGTAGGCCATGACCTGCTGGGTGGGCACGTTGTAGCGCTTCGCCAGGTACTCGAGCGGCGACTTGACGTCGTGCTTCGAGCGCAGTCGGTTCCACCGCGGCGCGAACAGGAACGCGCCGATGCCGACGCCGATGCCGATCGTCAGTGACCACCACACGTAGACGGTGAGTCCGAGCCGGTACGCCTCAGAGGCGAACGCGACGAACATGACCGCGCTGTAGCCCGACATGTGGTGCGAGATGCCGGACAACCACCACGGCATCTTGCCGCCTGCCGTGAAGAAGTCGGCGATGTTGTGGACTCGCCCGCGCGACCAGAGTCCGATCCCGACCATCACGAAGAAATAGCCGACAACCACGATCCAATCGAGGGTGCCCATGTGACCTCCTTGCGTGCACACACGTGTGCCCGCGAGAGCACCAGGCCTCATGGCGGCGGAACCTGGCACATCCGCACGGGATATGTGACGTAGGTCTTACGAGACTGTTGCGGTGGGGCGGAAGACCTTCGGCCGTCTTGAATCACATTCGTGACCCTTGTTCACCCACGTGAACCGATGATTCCGCGTCACGCGTCCGAGTGAACGACGTCTCTCCTCCAGAAGCACGAACGGAGGTGCTGATGCTCCCGCCCGGCCGGCCCACTCCCGGCGTCGCACTGATCGATCCCGTACCGCTCTACCGCGAAGGTCTGTCCGCACTGGTCAGACGGACTCCCGGCCTGCGCTGGCTCGGTTCGACCGGTGACCTGCACGCCGCCGTTCGCCTGCACGGACGACTGCGTCCCGACGTGCTGCTCATCGACTCCGTGCTCGACCCGGTGGGCCATCTGGCCCGGCTGCTGGTCGAACGCGATCCAGCCCTGCTCGTCATCGGACTCGTTCGCGACGCGCACTCGCACGCGAACTACGTGACGACCGCGTTGGAGGCAGGAGTCCGTGGCGTCGTGCCGCGCAGCGCCCAGCCCGAACAGATGCTGCGGGTGATCGCCGAGACGATCCGCTCGCGCGGCTACGTGCACCCCGACCTGCGGCCGAAGGACCGGCCGACGCTGTCCAAGCGCGAGTACGAGGTGCTCACGCTCATCGCGGACGGCCTGGAGAACCAGCAGGTCGCGAACGAGCTGATCGTGTCCGTCGAGACCGTGCGGACCCACGTCAAAGGCATCCTGCGCAAGCTCAGCGCACGCGATCGGACACACGCGGTGTCGCTTGCCTACCGGTCAGGACTGCTGATCGGCCGCCCAGCCATGCTCGAGTAACCGGCGCCGCACTTCCCGAGATGGTCTCCGAACGCTCAGCAGGCGTCTGACCGGCCCTCATGCCCGATTCAGGTCACTCAGAGGACTGTCTACTTCGCCACCAGTGGGTGGTCGGCCTTGCCGGGGTTACTGTCGAGTAATACTCTGTTGTTACCGGTCAGTAGGCGACCCCGCCGCGACCCTGAGGAGTGAGCTGACGAGATGGGCCACTACAAGAGCAACGTCCGGGATCTCGAGTTCAACCTGTTCGAGGTCTTCAACGTGCAGGACCACCTCGGCAAGGGGCCGTTCGAGCAGTCCGACGAGGACACTGCGCGCAGCGTGCTGGCCGAGGTGAAGAACCTCGCCGAGGGTGTCCTCGGGGACTCCTTCGTCGACGCCGACCGCAACCCGCCGGTGTTCGACCCGGCGACGCACTCGGCCACCCTGCCGGAGTCGCTGAAGAAGTCGTACCAGGCGGTGTGGGACGGCGAGTGGTACCGCCTGTTCCTGCCGAACGAGCTGGGCGGCTTCGGCACCCCGCCGTCGGTCACGTGGGCCGCGTCCGAGCTGCTGCTCGGTGCGAACCCGGCCGTCTACATGTACCTGGCGGGCCCGAGCTTCGCGACGGTCGTCTACAACAACGGCACTGAGCGCGACAAGCAGTGGGCTCAGCTGATGATCGACCGCGGCTGGGGCGCCACGATGGTGCTGACCGAGCCGGACGCCGGTTCCGACGTCGGCGCCGGCCGCACCAAGGCCTTCAAGCAGGACGACGGCAGCTGGCACATCGAGGGCGTGAAGCGCTTCATCACGTCCGCCGACCAGGACCTGACCGAGAACATCATGCACATGGTGCTCGCGCGTCCCGAGGGCGAAGGCATCGAGGCGAAGCCCGGCACCAAGGGCCTGTCGCTGTTCCTGGTGCCGAAGTTCCACTTCGACCCGGAGTCCGGTGACCTGGGCGAGCGCAACGGCGCCTTCGTCACCAACGTCGAGCACAAGATGGGCCTCAAGGCGTCCACCACGTGCGAGCTGACGTTCGGCCAGCACGGCGTGCCCGCCAAGGGCTGGCTGCTCGGCGAGGTGCACGACGGTATCGCGCAGATGTTCGACGTCATCGAGTACGCCCGCATGATGGTCGGCACCAAGGCCATCGCGACGCTGTCGACCGGCTACCTGAACGCGCTGTCCTACGCCAAGGAGCGCGTGCAGAGCGCCGACCTGACGCGTATGACGGACAAGACCGCGCCGCGCGTCACCATCACCAACCACCCGGACGTCCGCCGCAGCCTGATGCTGCAGAAGGCGTACGCCGAGGGTCTGCGCGCCGTGTACCTGTACACCGCGACGCAGCAGGACAAGGTGATGTTCGGCGGCGACGACGCGAAGCTGGCGGCCAAGGTCAACGACCTGCTGCTGCCGATCGTCAAGGGCGTCGGCTCGGAGCGCGCGTACGAGCAGCTGGCGCAGTCGCTGCAGACGCTGGGCGGCTCGGGCTTCCTGCAGGAGTACCCGATCGAGCAGTACATCCGCGACGCGAAGATCGACTCGCTGTACGAGGGCACCACGGCCATCCAGTCGCTGGACTTCTTCTTCCGGAAGATCATCCGCGACAAGGGCCAGGCGCTCACGTTCATCAACGGCGAGATCCAGAAGTTCCTCGACAACGAGGGCGGCAACGGCCGTCTGAAGGAGGAGCGGGCGCTGCTCAAGCAGGGTCTCGAAGACCTGCAGGGCATGCTCGGCGCGCTGGTCGGCTTCCTGACCACCTCGCAGGAGGACGTCCGCAACCTCTACAAGGTCGGCCAGAACTCGGTCCGCCTGCTGATGACCGCCGGTGACGTCCTCGTCGGCTGGCTGCTGCTGCGCCAGGCCGAGGTCGCGCTGGAGAAGCTCGGTGGCACGCCGTCCGCCAAGGACAAGGCGTTCTACGAGGGCAAGGTCGCGGTGGCGTCGTTCTTCGCGAAGAGCGTGCTGCCGGAGCTCACCGCTCGCCGCAAGATCGCCGAGTCCACGGACAACGCGCTGATGGACATCGACGAGAGCGTTTTCTAAGCGCCCCTCGACGGACTACGGGTCCTCGCACCTCCTGCCCGAGGTGCGAGGACCCGTTTTTCATTGCGCCACGAAGAGGAGCGGACCGGCCACGGCGCCGATGTTGAACGCGGTGGTCGCGTAGGAGCCGGCCATCGTCGGCGCACCTGCCGCGTGGTGCAGCACCCTCGCGATCAACGTGCTGCCCACCGCGAACGACACCACACCGAGCGCGAACACCAACGGCAGCAACACGATCGGCTCACGACCGAGCACGTCGAGGCTGAACCATCCCGCGAGCACCAGCACTCCGCCGATCGCGACGACCGGACGTGCCGCAGAGCCGGACAGGCGTCCACCTGTGGTGACCCCCGCGAACGAGCCGACGCCGAAGAGCACCAGCACGACCGGCACCCACCACTCACCCAGCCCTGCGACGTCGGTGACGACCGGGGCCAGGAACGTGAAGTGGCCGAAGGTCACCGCGTTCACCAGGACCGCGAGCGCGATCACCAGCACCAGCCGCGGTTTCCGCAGCTCCGCCAACTCGGGTCGCAACGCGACGGTGGTGTGCTGCTGCCGGGACGGAATCCCTTTGAGGACACCGGCTGCGGCCGGCACGCAGAGCACCGCGACGGCCAGGAACGTGGCACGCCAGCCGAGCGCGGTGCCGAGCAGCGATCCTCCCGGCACACCGGCGATCATGGCCACCGTCGTGCCGGACAGCAGCACGGCGAGCGCCCGTCCACGTTGCCGTGGCGGCACTGATGCCGTGGCGGACGTCAGCGCCACGGCGAGGAAACCGGCGTTCGCGAGCGCGGCCACCACCCTGGTCACGAGCAACACGGCGAAGCTCTCGGTGACGGCCCCGATCAGGTGTGCGGCGAGGAAGACAGCGAGGAACGCGAACAGGCTGAACCTCGGTGGCCAGTTGCGGGCCAGCGCGGCCATCAGCGGTGCGCCGACGACCATCCCTGCCGCGAAGGCCGAGGTGAGCGTACCGGCCGTGCCCACGGACACGTGGAAGTCGGCGGCGACGGCGGGCAACAGCCCGGAGAGCATGAACTCAGAGGTGCCCATGGCGAACAGGGCCAGGGCGAGCAGGTACAGCGAAAGAGGCACGGAGGAGCTCCGAGGACGAGGGGTTTACCGGGGCTGACGGCTAGACCGCAGACCCGACCCTGGATGCCTCAGGACTCGACATGATCGGCACGGTAGCGCGATCACCTCACACGATGCAGCTTGATTTCGTTGTCAGTTGACAGCCGCTCGTTCGGAATCAAAAATTGGCCGGTGTTCCTGTACCTGCTGATGCTGTGCGCGATCGCCGGCATCGTGGCGCTCGCGACGATCGTCCTGCGACGCCTCAAGAACCGGCAGGTGCGCCAGGACGAACTGTGGTCCGGGTACCAGCAGCACATGAACGCGCTGCGCGAGGCGTCGCCGGAAGCGGAGCTGGCGACGGTCGCGCAGGTGTACCAACGTGCGAAGAGCGGCACCAAGGCCGTGATCGCGTGGGAGCGCACGGGAGTCGAGCAGGACTCGTGGTTCGAGGGGATGGACCCGAGTCCCGGCGACGTCCTGCTGCTGCGCTGCAGCCCCGGCTGGGGGCCGGACTCCGCCAGCCCCAACGTCTTCTACGTGGCGCCGGGACAGGTCCTGTCGTCGATGACGGTGGAGGCGCAGGCAGCCGCGGCCCGGCATGAGCATCGGCTCGCGGCCACCGGCGTCACTCCTTGAGTGCTCGCGCGGCGGCGAAGCAGTAGACGCCGAACGCGGCGATGCCGATCGCCACGGCGGACAGCAGGAACATGCCGTAAGGCTGTGCCACCAACGTTTTCAGGGCCTTGTCCATGCCGCCGGACTGCTGGGGGTCCGCGTTGATCGCGGCGAGTCCGACGAGGACACCGATGACGCCGTACGCGGAGCCCTTGCCGATCCAGCCGATCCTGCCGACCGGCTCGATCCACGACGGCGCACGGCTCATGTCGAGATCCTTCTCGAAGGACTTCTTGATGCCCTTGTAGATGATCACGCCGGCGATGACGAGGATGCCGATCGCCACGGCGCCGACGATGAACTGGCCGCCGGACAGGGCGAGCAGCTGCGCCGTGAGTTCCTGCTGCTGCTGGTTCTGGTCACCGGAACCGCCCGAGCCCGTCGCGTACTTGAAGGCACCCAGCGCGATACCGGTCGCGGTGATGGCGCGGGCCGCGGACCCGATGCGCTTGGAGATCCGCTTCCGCTTCTTGCCGATGTAGGTGTACCCGACGAAGGCGAGCAGCAGCTGCCACAGCGCGAAGCACACGAGCCCGATGGCGAGCGTCCACAGCAACCACGCGCCGCCCTGCGCGATGTCGCTCACCGCGCCCTTCGAGTCGGCCTGTTCGGAGTCGCCGAACGCTACCTGGATCGCGAGCCACGCCACCAGGACGTGCACGACCCCGTAGAACACCATCCCCACCCGCCCGAACGTCTGGACGACGGGGTGTCTTCGCGCCTCTTGCGCAACAGTGGCCACGAACGGGTGACTACCCGCGCGTGGCCACTGTCAACCTGAAAGAAGCTCAGCCGCCGGGTGGTGGCTCACAGATGATCTTGAACTGCGGGTCGTAGCGGACCGTGCGCGATTCGCTGCGGGACTGGCCCGTGCGGCGGTCCGTGATCGTGCGGGTGTCCGTCACCGAGAAACCAGGAGCACCGTTGCTCGCGGAGCACGGGGTCTTGTTGACCTTCTTCTCCTGCGGCTGGGTGGGGTTGAAGTCCCCGCTGGTCGAGCCGGTGACGTCGTAGTTCTTGGTGCCCCACAGCACGATCTTGATGGACCCCGGGGTCCAGATCGTCTGGATGGCGACGCCCGTGTCGTCCGGGTTCGTGAAGGAGATGTCGATCAGGCTGTTGCCCGCGCCGTCCATGAACACGGTGGCCTCGCGGCCCTTCGGGTACCGCGTGATCCAGTAGCTGTGCTCCCTGTGGCCCGCGTCCTTCATGCCCGCGTAGTAGTACGCGTTGTAGAGCGTGGTCGCGAACTGCGAGATGCCGCCACCGACCGCCATGCCGGGGATGCCGTTCTCGATGATGCCCGCCTCGACGTAGCCCTGCGCGGTACCGCGGGGGCCGGTGTGCTTGTTGAGGCTGAACGTCTCCTTGGGCTTCACGATCGCGCCGTTGACCTTCTCGGCCACGACCCGGATGTTGACGCCCGAGGCGGGGGCGAAGCCACCGGTCTGGAACTCGCCGATGACCTCCTTGATGCCCATCTTGTTCGCCTGCTCGGTGGTGACCTTCGCGGGCGTGTGCTTGTACTCGAACTTGACCTCGCGCGCGTCGGTCTTCTTCAGCGTGTCGAAGTAGGGCTGGAGGTTCTTGTCCCAGTCGAGGTCGAGGCCGTCCACCGACGGCTTGACGGTCGGCCTGCCACCCTCGAAGACGATCTCGGCGTCCTTGCCCTGCTTGACCGTGTCCTTGAGCTGCGGCGTGGTCACCTCGGCGAGCTTGTCCTTGTTCGGCGTGACGTTCAGCGCGCCACCCTCACCGGGAGCGAAGGCCAGCGTGGTCCCGATCTGCTCCGGCGTGAGCGTCGCGTCCTTGCCCTCGCCCTTGATGACGACGGGACCGGACACCGCGATCTTCACGACCTCGTTGAGCGCCTTCTCGACGCCCTCCTTGGTCGTCTTGACCGGGGTGAAGTCCATCGGGACCTCGACCGGGTTGCCGGACGCCCAGTTCGCGACGACTGCGCCCACGGCTTCCCCGGCCTTGAGCTTCTGGCCTTCGTGCGGCTCGACGGCGACGGGATTCGCGCCCTCGAACCTGATGGTGCCCTCGATCGGGTCGTGGTCGAGCTTGGGGCGCAGGGCCTCCAGCGCGCCGGTGACCTTCGCGTCGTCGGCCTTCGTCGCGACACCGACCTCGCGGCTGGTGAAGAACGACGTGACACGCGTGAACGGGCTGAGCGGCTGGCTGCCGGCACGCTCGATCGTGCTGTTCCAGTCGAGCTCGAGACCCGCGGCCTTGGGGTCGAGCTCGGACGTGACGTCGCCGGCCTTGAGCGCGACGGGCTTGTCCAGGCGCGGGCCGATCTCGTCGCGCAGCTTCTTCTCGGCCTCGTCGTGGCTCATGCCGCCGACGTCGACGCCCGCCACCGTCACACCGCGCGGCACGTTGCCGCTGGAGACGAGCATGTCGAGGCCGTAGAGCAGACCGAAGGCGCCGACCACGGCCGCGGCCACGATCAACGCCTTCTTCTTCGTGTTCTTCGGCTGCGCCTCGTCCTGACCCGGCTCGATCATCACGGGCCCGTAGACGCCGGAGTCCTCCGGCTGCGGCTCGGGTGGCGCCACCGGCTTCATGTACTCCGTGGCGGCCTCGGCGGCCGGGAACCCGACACCGGGCACAGCCGCGGTGACGGTCGGCTCGTTCGAGTCCGGCTCCTCAGACGGCCACGCCTCGGTCGAGGCGTCCACCTGGACCGGAGCGATCTTGGTCGTCTGCTCCGAGGACGTGCCGCCGGGACCCACCGGTGGCATCGCTCTCGTCTTGTCAGCGTCGTACGGCACAGCTCTCCCCGTTGCCCTGTCTCTCCTGAGGTGGCATATGTGTGCAGCTATCAGGCGTCGATCACGAACCGGCGGCTCATAGGTACAGACCAGTACCGTGCTCGGTGAGCTCCGTCGCAACCGCGTGCAGATCGCGTTCCCTCATCACGAGATACGTGGTGCCGTGCACCTCGACCTCAAGCTGATCTTCCGGGTTGAACATCACCCGGTCCCCGACCTTCACGTGGCGCACGCTGGTACCGACTCCGAACACATCACCCCACGCCAACCGCTTCGCCATCTGGGCCGTAGCGGGGATCACGATGCCTCCGCTGGAACGCCGCTCGCCGTCCTCGGGCGAGATGCGGACCATCACACGGTCGTACAGCATCTGGATCTCGAGCTTGACATCAGGCACCAGCAGAGTCTACGTGCCTTGTGGACCCTCCTCGTCCATGCCGCCCATCAGCAGCGGGAGCCGGGTAGGTGCATCGGCAACAACTCGAACCGGGACCCCCCAGTCCTGCCTGGTCAGACGGCACACCGGGTGTTCGTCCGCAGGATCGTCACTGCAACTGGCGGCCTGCGCTACGACATGCAGAACGCCGTTCGTGACCTGATCGTTGATCCGCAGCGCCCGTACCAGCCCAGTGGTGACGCCGGCCCCCTCGATGATCAGCTCCGGAGGCGAGCTGGTGATCTCCAGACGGGTGGAGGGGCCGTACCTTTCGTCCAGTTTCGTCCCGGTCGGCGGGGTGAAGACGACCGCGAGCTCGAACGCTCCCGGCGCGATGTCGGTGGACGGCCGCTTCACCTCGTGGGCCGCGCCGTCGATCTTCGTGGCGGCCGCCGTGAACCGTTCGAGCCGGTGGGCCGCACTCGCGACCACGACGAGTTCGTTCTGGATGAGGAGCGCGTCGGACGGCTCGGCGATGTCCGTGGCGATGGTGGTCAGGGTGTTCGTCTCAGGGTCGAAACGCCTGATCGCGTTGTTGTAGGTGTCGCTGATGACGACCGAGTGGTCGCCGAGGACCGTGACGCCCAGCGGGTGCTGCAGCAGGGCCTCGTCCGCGTCACCGTCCTTGTGCCCGAACGCGAACAGCCCCTTGCCGACGACCGTGCGGACCTCACCGTTCTCGAGGTAGCGCAACGCACTCGTCTCGGAGTCGACCATCCACAGCCGGTCGCCGTCCGCCGCGAGCCCGGACGTCTGCGCGAAGAAGGCCCCTTCGGCCGGACCGTCGTTGATGCCCTCGACGGTGGTGCCGGCCAGCCTCCTGACGGTGCCGGTCCCAGGGTCGAAGAAGCTCAGCGTGTGGTTGCCGGCCATCGCGATCGCGACACCGCCGTTCCACCAGGCCACGTCCCACGGACTAGTCAGCTCGATCTTGTCGGCCGGCCCGTCGGTCTCCCCGTCACGCCACTGCTCGCCGGTGCCCGCGAGCGTCGTGACCTCGCCCGTTTCGAGGTCGAGGCCGCGAAGGAGGTGGTTGACCGTGTCGGCGACGACGACGTCGTTGGTACCGGGAACCAGCGTGAGACCCGCGGGCTCGGAGAAGGTGGGGTTCAGGCCGTCCTGCCGGCCGCGCTCGCCGGTGCCGATGCGGCGGATGACGGTCTCACCGTCCGCTTCGAGCTCCACGATGCTGTGGTGGGCCGAGTCGCTGACGAGGATCGTGCCACTCGGCGTCACGATGGCCTTGGCGGGGAAGCGAAGCGTGGTGTTCTCCGGCTCCGGCGCCTGGTACGGACCTCGGCCGCGGTGCAACGTGCCCTTCTCGTCGTGCTCCTCGACCAGTTCCCTGATGACGGTCCTGAGCGCCTCGACATGCCCCTCACCAGCGGCGACGTGCACGACGTAACCCTCGGGGTCGACCAGGGTCAGCGTCGGCCACGCCTTCACGGCGTAGTTCTGCCACGTCGTGAGCTCCGGGTCGTCCAGGACCGGGTGATGCACCCCGTACCGCTCGACGGCGGCCTTGAGCGCCTCGGGGTCCGCCTCGTGCACGAACTTCGGCGAGTGCACGCCGATCGTGACCAGGACGTCCTCGAACTCGTCCTCCAGCGGGCGCAGCTCGTCGAGGACGTGCAGGCAGTTGATGCAGCAGAACGTCCAGAAGTCGAGGAGCAAGATCTTGCCGCGCAGGTCCTTGAGGCTGACCTGGTCGCCGCCGGTGTTCAGCCAGCCGCGTCCTACCAGCTCAGGGGCACGGACACGGGCACGGCGCTTCGCAGTCGTCACGTCCCGATCCAACACTGTGGACGGTCGTGCTGTTCCGGCGTCCATCACGTGAGAAGAACGGCCTTGAGATGTGGCCCGGCTCCTCGCATCCCGGCCTACGGGAAGGTTGACCCGAACCCACCGGTAGCCCTCATCATGGAACGAGGACCGCCCGCCTGAACCTTTTCGCCGTGATCGGCGTAGAGGACGCCGGGAGGTGCGTGATGGTGGAGTACCTGGTGATCGGTGCGGGTCCGGCGGGCTTGCAGATGGGGCGCTTTCTACACCGTGCGGGCCGCGACTACCTGATCGTCGAGCAGGAACCCGAGCCGGCGAGCTTCTTCCGGACGTTCCCGCGGCACCGCGTGCTCTCGACGGACGACAACTCGCTGTTCGATGGTGCGCCGTTCGCGCGCTACAGCAAGCGGTCCTTTCCCGACGCGGATGATCTGGTGCGTTATCTGGAGGACTTCGCGCGGCCGTTGAACATCCGCTACAACACGCCGGTCAGCGACCTGAGCCGGTACCAGGCGCGGCACGTGGTCGTCGCGACCGGCAACAAGCCCCACCTGCCGAACGTTCCCGGCGTCGAGCACACCGAGACGTACGCGAGCGCGAGCACTGATCCGACCGAGTACGCGGGCAAGCGCGTGCTGATCGTCGGGCGCGGGCCCAGTGCGTTCGAGACTGCCGACAACATCGCGTCCACGGCACGGCTCACGCACACCGTCGGGCGGTCCGTGCAGCGGATCGTCAAGGAGGGCAACGAGTTCGTCGCGACGATCGACGGCACCGGCGAGCTGCGCTACGACAAGGTCGTCGTGTGTACCGGGTTCCGCAGGGACACCGCGCTGGACGGACCCGGCGTGCACGTGCTCGGCGGCGACTCGATCAAGGCGATCCGGCACTCGGCCAGGGCGTTGCACCGGTCGTTGGAGGCCGAGCATCACGGGGTGCCGTGGCCGCATCGCCGGTTGCGTAGCCGGCCGGACGCGCTGGCGGCCACGATCGCCACGCGGGCGAGTGAGATTCCGGACGGGCTGGCGGATGTCGTTGTGACGCAAGGGCAGCACGCGCTGCTCTACGACGAGATGCCCACCACCGAACGGAACGGGTTCGTCGTCACGAGCACGCAGGTGAGGCACTACCGGCGCAACGAGCTGATCGCGGTCGAGCGCCGGTTGCACCGCAAGCCGCTGGAGAGGTTCTTCTCGCAGCAGCTCGCGGTGCCGTGCATTTCCTAGACCGGCAGTGTGCGCGCGAGGAACTTCACGGAGACGTCCCACGCGCTGTCGGCGGCGTCCTTGTCGTACCAGGGGCCGAGGTGGTTGAGGAACGCGTGGCCCGCGGGCTCCAGGTGGATCTCGGCGCCCTGATGCGACGGCACCGCGTCCACGACCTTCTGGTAGCCGGTGATGAACGGGTCCTCGCTACCGAAGACGAACTGGATCGGGCACGACACCTGGTCGAGCGTGCTGATCTGGTCCGGCACGCCCGAGCCGTAGAACGAGACGGCGGTGTCCGGGTCGGAGGCGGTGGCCGCGGCGTAGGCCAGGGTGCCGCCGAGGCAGAAGCCGAGCACGCCGACGCCGCCGGTCACCTCGGGCAGGTCGCGCAGGTACTGCACGGACTTGACGACGTCCTGCACGGCGAGCGGGAAGTCGAGGTTGCCGACGACCTCCATCGACTTCGCGATGCCCGCCTCGTCGTGCTCACCGACCCAGCCCGGCTGGAAGCGGTGGAAGAGCTCGGGTACGGCCACGACGTAGCCGAGCGCGGCGAGCTTCTCCGCGACGCCGCGCAGGTAGCCGTCCAGGCCGAAGATCTCCTGGATCAGCACGATGCCGGGGCCGGAACCGGACTCCGGGAGCCAGACCGGCAACGGCATGTCGTCAACTCGATGGGTCATGAACCGATCTTGCCCGAGCACGTCCGATCACCGGCCCACGACCTCCACCGACGTGCCGGTGAGGCGTTCGGCCTCGGTCCACAGACGGGCGGCCAGCGCCTTGTCCCGCGCGGACCGGGGCATCGAGGCGGGCCTGGTCGGACCGACGAGCGCCCAGCGCGGCCCGTAGTAGCCACCGGCGACCGCTGCCGGATCGGCCGCCGCGTGCAGGAGCGGTTCGGTGCCCTGCTCGACGCCCTGCGAGGGCACGAACCGATACCCGACCGACTCGATCAGACCGGGCTTGCCACCGTTCAGGCGCGGGCCCGAGGTCATCAGGTTGGTGCGGGTGTAGCCGGGGTGCGCGCCGACCGAGAGCAGCGGCCAGTCGTTCTCGGCCGCGAGGTCCGCCAGGCGCACCATCATCAGCAGGTCGGCCAGCTTGGAGAGCGAGTAGGCCGGCATGGGGCTGTACCGGCGGCGGGACTGCAGGTCGTCGAAGTCGATCCGCCCGAGGTACGCGGCACCGCTGCTCATCATCACGACTCGCGGCGCGGGCGCGGCCAGCAGCAACGGCAGCAGGCGGACGGTCAGGGCGAACGGGCCGAGGAAGTTGCTGGCGAGCTGGAGCTCGAAGCCGTCGACGGTCTCGGTCCGCGCGGGCACGTTCATCACGCCGGCGTTGTTGACCAGGACGTCCAGCGGCTGGCCCTCGGCGATCAGCTCCTCGGCGAACGTCCGCACCGACGCCTGGTCGGCCAGGTCGAGCCGCCGGACCTCCACCCTGGCTCCGGGATGCGCGGCGAGGATCTCCGCCTCGGCCTGCCGGCCCTTGGCCTCGGTGCGCACCGCGAGGACGACGTGGGCCCCGGCTCCCGCCAGTCGTTTTGCCGCCTCCTTGCCGGTGCCGCTGTTCGCGCCGGTGACGACGATGCGCTTGCCGTGCTGGTCAGGAACCTGGTACATCGCGACCCCTCATTAAGTACTTCCGGTCTCTTATGTCACCAACATAACGGACCGTCGGTATCTTAGTAAAGTACCGCTGGTCTGTAACATGCGCGACATGAGTTTCCAGCGGGCGCGCACCGACGAGCAGCGCAACGAACGGCGGCGGCAGATCCTCGCCACCGCGGCCGCGATGCTCATCGAGATGCCGGTCGCCGAGCTGACCCTCACCGCGCTCAGCCGCCGGGTCTGCCTGGCCAAAGCCAACGTCCTGCGCTACTTCGAGTCGCGGGAGGCGGTGCTGCTGGCACTGCTGGAGGCGGAGATCGCGGACTGGATCACGGAACTGGAGTCTGCGGCGTTCCCCGGCGGTGGCACCGCCGGGGAACGCGGAGACCGGCTGGCGGAACTCCTGGCCAGCTCACTGGTGCGTCGCCCTGTGCTGTGCGACCTGATCAGCGCCCAGGCCACCGTGCTGGAGCGCAACATCTCCGCCGAAACGGCGCTGCGGCACAAACGCGCCATCCACGAGTGCCTGACGACGCTCGTCCAGTTCACCGGACGGCACCTTCCCGAACTGGGCGACGAGAACGCCGGCGCCCTGATGCGGACCGTCATGCTGATCGCGGTCGCCGCCTGGCCGGCCAGCCGTCCCCCGCAGGCGGTTCTCGACGCCTACGCCGCCGATCCGGATCTGGCCGTGATGTGCGTCGACTTCGCCGACGTCGTGCGCCGCACCGCCGAGGTGACGGCTTCCGGGCTTCTCGCCCGCAGCCGGTAGGTCCTGCCCGATAATCAGCCGATGATCAGGTTGATCGCGACCGACCTCGACGGCACGCTGCTGCAACCGGGCGGCGTGCTGAGCGATCGCACCCGCGCCACGCTCCACGCCGTCGACGCGGACGTCGTGGTCGTCACGGCGCGCCCGCCGCGGTTCGTGCAGAACCTGGAGTTGACCGGCACGGCGATCTGCTCCAACGGTGCGATGATCTACGACCTGACGAACCGCGAGGTCACGCACGCGCAGACGGTGCCGTTCGACGTCGTGCGGAAGGTGTCCGAGGCGTTGGCCGAGGTGATCCCGAACGTCGGCATCGCGGTCGAGACCGGGCTGGAAGTGTTGTCGGAGCCCGGTTTCCAGGGCTTCGGGCCGAAGAATCCACACAGGACACTGGAGTTGCTCGACCACGTCTTCGAGGAGGCGCACCAGGTCGTGCAGATGCTCGCGTGGGCACCGGACGCCGAGGTCGACCACATGATGGAGATCGCGCGCGAGGCCGTCGGGCAGCACGTCTCCGTCACGCACTCTGGCGGCCTCGGACTGCTGGAGATCAGCCCGCCGGGCGTCTCGAAGGCCGCCACGCTCGAATCCCTGTGCAACACCAGGGGAATCGGCAAGGACGAGGTCATCGCGTTCGGTGACATGCCGAACGACCTGTCGGTGCTCGGGTGGGCCGGCACGGCCTACGCGATGGGCAACGCGCACCCGCTCGTGAAGCAGGCCTGCACCAACCACGCGCCGCCCAACACCGAGGACGGCGTGGCGCAGATCCTCGAAAGCCTCTTCAGGCTCTAACGACGCGGCACCGAGGTGGGTCCTGCCACCTCGGCACCCAGCGCCGTCACCCGCTGCCGCAACTCGCGGTCGGCGGTCACCACCGTCACCGAACGCCCCAAGCCCTCGGTCCGCACGACCTCGACGATCGTGTCGTCGCCATCGCCGGGGGCGGAGACCACCCGGACGTCGTCAACGGAGGAAACGTTGCGCGCCTTGCCTTCCACGACCAGGACGACCTCCTCGTCGCGGCCGCGCAGGGCGTCGCGGAGGCGTTCGGCCGCGCCCGCCCGGTCGCGCCACCACCCGTCCGGGACCGATCCCACGACGTTGGCTGCGTCGACCACGAGCAACGGCTTCACACCCTCAGCGTGCCTCAGCCCCGGCGCGCCCGCAGCGCGTCCAGCGAGTCCGGGCCCTCGTCCACGGCAAGTGCCGCAACAGGAGCGGACGGAACGCCGGCCCAGCGCAGGACGGCGGCCGTCGCGGCGGCGCGTTCCTTTTCGGGCAGCTTCGCGATGTTCGCGCCGTGGTTGCCACCGGGCACCGTGAGCGACAGCGAGTCGCGCGTGCCCCGGCCGAGGCGGAATGGCTCCGCGCTCCACGGGTCGTTCTGCCCGTTCACGAACAGCAGCCGCGAGCCCTGGTGGCGCACCCACGAGTCCACGTCACGCATCGCCGACCGGTCGAACCGCGGGAACCTGATGTCCGGCGAGACCATCGAGCGCGGCACCGAGGAACCGGGGTGGCGCAGCAGGTCGCGCACGGCGGACTCGTCCGCTTCCGGCCAGCCGAGCTGCGTGCCCGCCTGGTAGTAGTACGCCGTGTAGGGCGCGACGCCGGCGTCGGTGTAGAAGTCCCAGCCCACGGTCGTGTCGATGAACTTCCAGAGGTCGTCGACCGAGGCGCCCGCACCGGGGACCAGCGCGCACTGCGCCTGCGTGCCGTACTGCCAGAACGTGAACGGCGTGTCGAGCACGAGGATCTCCAGCGCCTTGTGCGCGCTGCCGAACTGCTTGTAGGTGTAGCCCTTGGCCTCCAGCCGCGAGACGAACTCGTCGCGGTGCTGCAGGATCTGCCGCTGCACGCCTTCCAGACGGCGGTTGCACGTCGGGTCGTCGCCGACCTCGCGGATGAACTCACCGTAGATGTCGCGGTCGTTCACCACGTCGTTCGGCGCCACATACGCGATGGTCGCGTCGACGTCGCGCGGGAAGAACCGGCGGTGGTAGATCGACGTCATGCCGCCCTTGCTGGCACCCGTCGACAGCCACTTCGCGCCGTAGATCTTCTTGAACGCGCCGACGATCCGGTGGTGGTCACTGGCCGCCTGCCAGATGTTCAGGTCGTCCCAGTCGGCCGGAGCGGGCCGTGACGGCGTGAAGAACCGCTGCTCGACGCTGATCTGGTTGCCGTCGACGAGCCGGGCGGGCTCGGACGGGCTGATCGTGCCGGACAGGTTGTAGCCGCTGGTGTGCAGCACCATCGGCTTCGATTCCGCCTTGTGCAGCAACGAGAAGCGCTGCTCGAACCTCGTGCCGCGCGGTCTGCGGTGGTCCGCGGGCTGCTGGATGCCGAGGACGAACGTCCGCGCGGTGCCGGACGTCCCCTCGCTGATGATCCGCACGCCGGGGATGGCGGCGATGCGGTCCTTGATGTCGGGAGCGGCGGACACGACTGCGGCGGTGGCCACGACCTGCGCCGATGCCAGGCCGAACGCCAGCAGGGAGCGTGCGAGTCTGTTCACCAGGCCAAGCTATTGAGCCCGCACGCCCCGCCGGACCGGCCGATCGTCGGGCTTATTCGTGGCTCGCGTAGTAAGACGCGGCCATGTCCTCGCCGCCGTGCCCCTTGGTGACAGCGCGGTTCAGCCGCGCGCTCGACGCCTGCGCCACGTCGAGCCGCACGTTGGCGCGCACCGCGGCCTCGTTCACCAGCAACGCGTCCTTCAGCGCGTTCTGCACGGTGAACGCGGGCGGGAAGGACCGCTCGATGACCGCGTTGCCCTTCGTCTGCAGGTACGCGCAGTCCACCGCGCCACCGGACACGGCTTCGAGGAACAGCTTCGGGTCGATCCCGGACGCCTCCGCGAGCGACACGGCCTCGCCGACGGCGGCGGTCAGCGCGAGCACCCAGCTGTTCGCGACCAGCTTCAACTTCGACGACGCCCCGGCCTCGCCGACCCACATCGTGCGGGCACCGATCACGTCGAACACGGGCTGCACGCGCTCGCGCAGTTCATCGGCACCGGAGGCGAGCACGACGAGCTTGCCCTCGGCCGCGGGCTTCGTGCTGCCGAGCACGGGCGCGTCGACGAACTCCAGGCCGAGCGACCGCGCCAGGGCGATGTGGTCCTCGGTGAAGGCGACGCCGACCGTGGACGCCTGGATCCACACGGCGTCGTGCGACAGGGAGGGTGCGGCGTCCTGCATGGCGGCGGTGACCGTGGCGCCGTCGTTCAGGACCGTCAGCACGACCTCGGCGCCTTCGACGGCCTCAGCGGGGCTGTCCGTGACGGTGGCGCCCTTCGCGGCGAGCGGTTCGGCCTTGGCGCGCGTGCGGTTCCAGACGCGGACGGCGTGTCCGGCTGCGGCGAGGTTGGCTGCGATGGGGGCACCCATGAGGCCGGTGCCGAGCACGGCGATCTTCATGTCCCCCAGCAAACAAGAAACCTCGCGGTGCTGCCAGGTCGGGGGTCCGACAGCACCGCGAGGTCAACAGTGACATCGGCGGACCGACGTGCGCTGTTACAACGCCATCATACTGTGGCGTGGATCACGTTTAACAGAATGAAACCCCTGGAGCGCGGGAGATGCTCCAGGGGTTCCGGTAAGGGAGGCACTCGCGACGGGGCGCCGTGCGAGTGCCGGGTCGTGGTCAGCGGAGGGTGGTGACCTGAGCCTGGGCGATGGCCATGAGCTCGTGACGCATGGACGGGGTGGTCGCCATGTCGATCGCGCGAGCCACGGCCTTCCGGTTGCGCGCCTCGGCACGGCGGGCGCGGAGCTTCGCTGCGAAGTTCATCTCGGTCTGCACTTCCCTCTGTGAGGTCTGTTTGGCTGGTAACCCAAGTATGCACCTACGCGCGCATGAAAGCACGTGATTATCCGGTGAGGTGGGGCACATGCCGATGAATCATCGGCTGACAACGTGAACAGCCGGACAACGACGGGGTGCCCCGGGTCACTCCTCGCGGCCGAGCAGGAACCGTCCGAAGTGCGGCACGGTGAAGGCGATCTGACCCCGTTCCGCGCTGTAGACCAGGCCTTTCTTGATGAGCGAGTCCCGCGCGGGTGACAGCGACGAGGGCTTGCGCTTCAGGTGGTCGGCCACCTGGGCGGTGTTGACGCCCGCATCCTTTCCGTCGGTCAACTCGGCCATCGACCGGAGATACTCGCGTTCAGCGGGCGTCGCACGCTCGTATCGGGAGCCGAAGAAGCCAACTGCGAGCTCCGCGTCGGCCTCCGGAGCGGCCACGGAGACGTCCATCGCGGTGATCGGATCGGCCGGCGCGGCGTCCCAGGCGGCCTTTCCGTACGCCTGGATGAAGTACGGGTAGCCCCCGGACGCGTCGAACAACGCGTCGAGCGCCTCATCGGTGATCCCCGCGTCCTCGCGTTCGACGGGAGCGAGCACGGCGCGGTCGGCGTCCTCACGGCTGAGCCGGTCGATGCGGACGTAGCGGAAGAGGCGTTCCGAGTAGGACTTGCTCGCACTCAGCACCGCCGGCAGGTGCGGCAGGCCGGCGCCGACGACCACCAGTGGCGCGCCGATCTGCGACAGCTCGTGGCACGCCGCGCACAACGCGCTGATGTCGTCCGGCTTGAGGTCCTGCATCTCGTCGATGAGCAGCGCGACGCCGGTGCCGACGTCCTGCGCGAGCTCGGCGACGTCGGTGAACAGCTCGACCAGGTCGATCTCGATGTCGCCGGAGTCGGCCCGCCCGGACGCCGCGGGCACGTCGATGCCGGGCTGCCAGCGGTCGCGCAGCTTGGCGCCGTCGGGAGCGGCCCTGAGCGCGAACGCCTTCAGGATGCCGAGGATCGCCTCGACCCGGTCCGGCGCGCGGTGCCGGACCGCGAGATCCCGGATCGCCCGGTGCAGCGCGGCCGACAGGGGCCTTCTGAGATCGGCGTCGGGCCTGGCCTCGACCTTGCCCGCGCCCCAGCCGCGTTTGACGGCCATCGACCGCAACTCGCCGAGCAGCACGGTCTTGCCGACGCCCCGCAGCCCCGTCAGCACGAGGCTGCGCTCGGGACGGCCGCGGGCCACGCGTTCGAGCACCACCTCGAACGCGCCGACCTCTTTGTCCCGGCCGGCGAGCTCAGGAGGCCGCTGGCCTGCACCGGGAGCGAACGGATTGCGCACCGGGTCCATGGCTCGCACCGTATCCGCGTTTCTAGTACTCGCCGTAGAGACGCGCAGACCAACCTCGAAGTGCGGCCGGATGCCGCTGTATTGGTATATCTAGTGATTGAGCAATACGGGGTAATAGTTGCGGATGAACCCCTGTGCCGGTTGGCTGGCGCTCGTGGCTGAAGTCGTGACGAAGGGAACGGGCGAGGTCGAGCGCACTGCCGACCGCGCCCAGGTGGACGTGACGTTCGAGGCTCTCGGCGCCGAACGCTCCGAGGCGGTGAGCACGCTCAACCAGCGCATTTCGGCCGTCGAGCCGCTGCTCGAGGAGTTCGAGGTGCGGTCGCGGCAGCTGTCCGCGCACGACAACTGGGACAACAACCAGCGCGTCGGCAGCCGCGCGTCCCAGCAGTACGTGATCTGGGTGAAGAACCTGGACCGCCTCGACGCGCTGCTGGCCGAACTCGTGCAGGCGGAGCCGTCCTGGATCAACGGCCCTTCGTGGACGCTCGTCGACGACACCGAGGCGATCCGTGAGGCGCAACGGGAAGCCGTGGCAGACGCGCTGCGACGTGCCGAGGGGTACGCATCGGCGTTGGGGCGGCGGCTCGGGCCGTTGCTGCGCATCGGCGACACCGAGGGAGGCGCGCACTACCAGCCGCGCATGATGAGCGGCGCCGCGTCGTTCGAGATGGCCGGGCCCGCCGGAATGGTCGACCAGCTGAACCTCAAGGCACAGCAGATCACCGTGTCGGCGTCGTGCACGGCGGCCTGGTCGCTGCTGGACTGACTCCTCGACGAGGTCACCGAGTGCAACTGTTCGGTTACCCAAATAGCCTGCATCGCCCTTGAGACGTCGCTATGGTCGATTCCGTACGTACGAGCGTTACGGAATTCGGGGGTACGCGTTGTGCCACTTGAGCACATCGAACTGGCGAGGCTGAACGTTCCGGACAACCCGCAGACCAGAGCCCGCTTGGCCGAGCTCACCCATCCCGCAGGCGTCGCCCTCCAGCCGGCCGACACTTACGAGGCCCGCGACCCGGCAGGGATCGTCACCATCGTCGTGGACAGACACCAAATGGTGACGAGTGTGCGCATCCGCCCTCGGTGGTTCGAGCAACTGCGGCCGGAGGCTTTTCCAGCCACCGTCTACAACACGTACGTGACCGCGGTTCAACGCGCGCTTGCGGTGGAGTTCGCTCACCGCGCTCCAGAACCGCAGGGCCAGTTCGCGCCTCCTGCGCCGAGAGCGGATCCCTCTGACGTTCCACTCGAGGAGTGGCTGGCGAGCACGAGGTCCCGGCTCGACGCCATCGACGCCGAGTACGACGCGATCCGCCGCCGGGAACAGGCACCGCCATCGGCCGACGTCACCGAAGTCCGCAGTCCGCTCGGCTATCTGTCGATGCAGATGCGCAACGGCGGGCCGATCTCGCTGCAGGGTGACCCGCAGGCGCTGGACAACCCGTCCGACACGGTGCTGGCCGACGACGTTCTGCGCCTTTTCGTGCGCGCGGGTCTGGGCGTCGACCCCGGTGAACGTCCGCGCCCAGCGGCGCGGCCGCGAACCGGCGGTGACGAAGGGGACGACGACTACTTCACCGATTTCCGCGTCTTGGGCAAGGGGGACTGACATGGCCGGCTACGAGGTCGTCACTCAGGATCTACGGGAAGAGGCCAAGCTCTGGCAGGAGAAGGCCGACAGAGCCGAGCCGGTCGTGCAGGCCGTGCGCGACACGCACCTCTCCGCACCGGCGTTCTTCGTGGGCGACCTCGCGACCCTGGGGGCCGGGATGGTCAACGCCGCGTTCGAGGCGAGTCAGTACGAGCAGTTCCGTGCGTTCATCGAAAAGTGCGTCACGGGAGCCGTCACCGAGTTCAACCAGATCGACGGCGTGCTGCGCAAGATCGCGGACGAGTACGACCGCACCGAGAGCGTGAACGAAATCGAACTCCGCGAGTTCTACGGCTAACAGGAGCGCCACAATCCCATGAGCAGTTCCGGTGAATTGACCAACCTGTTCGAACGCGGGTTCCAGGGACTCGAAGACAAAGCTCGCGAGTGCGCCCAGAAGTTCAACGCCGGTGTCGACCACATCAACGACTGGCGCTTCGTGCTCGGTCCCGCGATGCTCGTCATCAACCCGGCGCTGGACACCATCCGCGAGGCCATGGAGAAGGTGTTCAAGCTGATCAGGACAGCGGTGGAGCACCACATGCCCGTCGTGTCGCTGATCTGGCAGTCCTTCAACTGGGTCGAGAAGGTCCAGCAACCGATGAACGGACTCACCCATCAGCCGTCCGACACCTACCTGGCCGCTCGCTGGTCGGGCGAAGCCGCGACCGCCTACTCGCAGCGGTTCACGGCGCAGAACAACGCGATCACCGCCGTCTCGACCAAGGCCGACGGCGTCAGCAAGTGGCTGATGGACATCGCCAAGTACAACATCGAGTACATGACCGAGCTGTCGAAGATGGTGACCGAGTTCCTCGGCGCGCTGGTCGCCGCCGCGATCGAAGGTGCGACAGTCGTCGGCATCGTGTTCTCGGTCAAGGACCTGGCCGGCGCCATCGGCACCCTCGTCACCCAGTCGCTGGACAATCTGGTGGGCATCGCCAAGCGGTTCGTCGAAGCCCTCAGCAAGGTGCGGGACCTCCTGAGCATGATGACCGACTCGAACTTGCCCAACCAGGGGTGGCCGCAGGCGGTGAAGGGGTGAGGGCGTTCGCCGGCGCGGTAGCGGTGCTGGCCCTCGTCGCGGGTTGCAGCGCCAAGCGGGCGGAGACGCCGACGTTCGATCCGACCTCGACGCCTGTCTCCACGCCGCCCACGAAGCCAAGCGGGTCACCTCCAGGTTCGGTGAAGTACACGACCGAGAAGCTGAAGAGCTGCCTCGAGATCCGGCAGCAGGTGGGCGCGGAGCTGCCTGCCTCGCAACCGGACGACGACCAGCGGCTGGGTTCCGACTCGTCTGCGAGGACGTGCACTTTCAGGGCGGGCGAGCAGTCGATCGTCTTCAACGTCCGCTCGTGGGAGAACACGGACAACGCCGCAGGTGTCACGTCCGGACCCGACCACGCGAAGAAGTACTTCGGCGACCGCACTGCCTCGTGGGAGCAGGACAGCGGCGTGAACATCGGTTCGGACGCGCGCTGGCGGGCAGCGCAGGCCTCGGCCTGTGCGTTGGAAGTTCTGGACGAGAACGCAGTGCTGACGATCATGCGCAGCGGCACCGAAGGTGAGCAGTGTCGTGCGTCCGTGCGTGAGCTCGCGAAGAAGTTCTACGCCGCCGTGCAGCCGTAGTTCTGACGCGCGGATCATGCTTCGGCGTGATCCGCGCTAGCGGCCGTCGAGCGACTCCATCGCGTGGTGCACCGCAACGGCATCGCGGTCGTCCGGACGCGCCTTGAGCCAGTTCCTGAGCCACTCGACGCGGCGCATGGCCGCCGTTGCCAGCGTCAACGTGATGTAGGCGCGGCGCTCCCACTCGTGCGCGGACCGCATCGCGTCGGCGGCCGGTCGCCACTCGTCGCGGAGGGTGCCGACGAGTGCGCGCGCCAGCACCGGATCTTTCTCCGGATCAACCTGCAGATCCTGCATCCCACCCCCAGCGTCGCTGCGGCGCGACACTGTGAGTGTGCATGAGGGACCGTCGAGTTCGCCAAGCCTAAGTGCGTCACCGTTCCAGAATCGCCGTGATCCCTTGACCTCCGGCGGCGCAGATGGACACGAACCCGCGTCCGCTTCCCCGCTGGTGCAACAGCTTCGCCAGCGTCGCCACGATCCGGGCGCCGGTGGCGGCGAACGGGTGGCCTGCCGCGAGCGACGAGCCGTTGACGTTCAGCCTGGACCTGTCGATCTCGCCGAGTTCCTTCTCCCAGGCCTTGAGCGTGGCGAGCACCTGTGAGGCGAACGCCTCGTGCACCTCGTAGAAGTCGAAGTCCTGCAGCGTGAGGCCTGCTTTGTCGAGCATGCGCGGTGCGGCGTGCACGGGTGCCATGAGCAGGCCCTCGTCGCCGTGCACGTAGTCGACGGCGGCGGTCTCGGCGAACGTCAGGTAGGCGAGGACCGGGAGCTTGCGGGCGCGGGCCCACTCCTCGGTGGCGAGCAGGACCGCGGAGGCGCCGTCGGAGAGCGGGGTCGAGTTGCCGGCGGTCATCGTGTCGCCGAAGACGGGCTTGAGCTTCGCGAGCTTCTCGGCGCTGCTGTCCGGGCGGAGGTTCTGGTCGCGGGTCAGGCCGAGGTACGGGGTGACCAGGTCGTCGAAGAAGCCCTCGTCGTAGGCGCGGGCGAGGTTCCGGTGGCTGCGCGCGGTCAGTTCGTCCTGGTCCTCGCGCGTGATCTCGTACCGCGCGGCGGTGACGGCCGCGTGCTCGCCCATCGACAGGCCGGTGCGCGGTTCGCCGTTGCGCGGCAGGTGTGGCACGACGTGGCTGGGACGCAGCCGGGTGAGCAGGCTGATCTTGCGGGTGCGGTTGAACTCCAGCAGGAGCTTGCGGAAGTTCTCGTTCACGCCGATCGGGGCGTCGCTGGTGGTGTCGACGCCGCCCGCGATGCCCGCCTCGATCTGGCCGAGCGCGATCTTGTTGGCCACGGCGATGATCGCCTGTAGACCGGTGCCGCACGCCTGCTGGAGGTCGTAGGCGGGGGTTTCCGGGCTGAGCCTGCTGCCCAGCACCGACTCGCGCACGAGGTTGAAGTCGCGCGAGTGCTTGAGCACCGCTCCCGCGACCACCTCGCCGAGCCGCTCGCCCTGCAGGCCGAAGCGGCTGACCAGGCCGTCCAGCACCGTCGTGAACATGTCCTGGTTCGACGCGGTGGCGTACGGGCCGTTCGAGCGGGCGAACGGGATGCGGTTGCCGCCGATGATCGCTACTCGCATACCGCCATACTACCTACTAGCGGGTAGACTTACTAGCGAGTAGGTTATGTGACGTGGACAGGTACCAGAAGTTCGCAACGTCGGGGCTGGGGCGCCAGCTCGTGCGCAGGCTCGGCCTGCCGAACCCGTATCCACTTCGCCGCGACGCCGCACTGGCCACACCCGTGCTGGTCGGTGGTGCTTCCAGGCTGCCCTTTCTGAAGCAGCTGGAAACAGGCCCCGCTCCGTACGGCGCGCTGGTGTTCGACGCGTCCGGGATCGCGACCGTCGCGGACCTGCGGCAGCTGCACGACTTCTTCCACCCGGCGATCACGCAGCTCGGGCCGTGCGGACGGGTGATCGTCATCGGACGGTCGCCGGACTCCGTGGCGCAACGGGCCCTCGAAGGGTTCGTGCGGTCGGTCGGCAAGGAGCTGCGGCGTGGCGGCACGGCCAACCTCGTCTACGTGGCCGATGGCGCGGATGACGGGGTCGAGTCGACGCTGCGGTTCCTGCTGTCCGGGCGGTCCGCGTACGTGTCCGGGCAGGTCGTCCACGTGTCCGGGAACTCGCCGGCAGGCACGCTGGACGGCAAGGTCGCGCTGGTCACGGGTGCGTCGCGGGGCATCGGTGCGGCGATCGTGGCCACTCTCGCCCGTGACGGCGCGCACGTGGTGTGCCTCGACGTCCCCGCCGCCGGCGACGAGCTGTCGAAGGTCGCGAACTCCGCCGGCGGGTCGGCGTTGCAGCTCGACATCACCGGCGATCCCGCTCGACTCATCTCGTACCTGCTGGAACGGCACGGCGGCGTCGACGTCGTCGTGCACAACGCGGGCATCACGCGCGACAAGACGCTGGCGCGCATGGACTCCTCGCAGTGGGACTCGGTGCTGGAGGTCAACCTCGCCTGCCAGGAGCGGGTGAACGACGCGCTGCTGGACGGCGATGTGCTGCGCACCGGCGGGCGGATCGTCGGGGTGTCGTCGATCGCCGGCATCGCGGGCAACGTCGGCCAGACCAACTACGCCACCTCGAAGGCCGGTGTGATCGGCATGGTGCGGACACTGGCGCCCGTGCTCGCCGCTCGCGGGGCGACGATCAACGCCGTGGCGCCCGGTTTCATCGAGACGAAGATGACCGCGGCGGTGCCGTTCGCGACGCGTGAGGTCGGGCGGCGGATGAACAGCCTGTCGCAGGGCGGGTTGCCGGCCGACGTTGCGGAGACCGTGGCGTGGTTCGCGTCGCCGGGTTCCGGTGGCGTGAACGGGAACGTCGTGCGGGTGTGCGGCCAGATGCTCCTGGGGGCCTGATGTTGCTGCGTGCCGCTCTGACGTCGTTCCGGCGCGGGGAAACGCTTGCCGCCCAACCGGTTTCGGCCACGGTCGACGTGTCGTTGAAGCACCTGGCGGCGTACGACGCGGTGTGCGGGTTCGGGTTGCGCGACGCGTTGCCGCTGACTTATCCGCACGTGCTGGGCTTTCCGTTGCAGATGAAGCTGATGTCCGGCGCCGGGTTCCCCTTTCCGTTGCCAGGCCTCGTGCACGTCGCGAACCGGATCACGCAGTCGCGTCCGCTGACGTTGGACGAGCCGTTGGAGATCACGGTGTCCGCGCGCGATCTGCGGCCTCATCCGCAGGGCACACAGGTCGACGTGGTGACGTCGGTTTCCGGTGTCTGGGAAGGGGTTTCGACCTACCTGCGGCGCACCGGCGGGGCGTCCGGCACCAGCGAGGAACTGGAGCGGCCGGTCGGGTCGGCCGTGTGGCGGGTGCCCGCGGACATCGGACGGCGCTACGGCTCGGCGTCCGGCGACCGCAACCCGATCCACCTGTACCCGTTGAGCGCCAGGCTGTTCGGCTTCAAGCGCGCGATCGCCCACGGGATGTGGACGAAGGCTCGTTGTGTGGCCGCGCTGGAGGGGCGGCTCCCCGAGGCCGTGACGGTGGCCGTCCGGTTCAAGAAGCCGCTGCTCATCCCCGGTCGCGTCGAGTTCTCGGCCACCGAGGGTGCTGATGGCTGGGAGTTCGCCGTGTGGGGCAAGGGGCCCCACCTGGTCGGCTCAGCGACGTGACGGTGGATGCCAGACGTTGCCGTCGACCAGGTCGCCGAAGCCCATCCAGACGAGGTTCATGAGGCGGGCCGCGACGACGCCGGCGGGTTCCTCGGGGTGGTCGAGCCACCAGTCCGCGAGCGACTCGCCGGCCCCGACCAGCGCGGCGGCCAGCGACTCGGCCTCGAGCTTGGTCGCGGGCGCCTTCGTGGACTGGGTGAGCAGCGCCGCGACCAGTGACACCGCCCGGCCGCGCATGTCGGTGAGCTCGATCGCGAACGGCCCGCCCTGCGTGGACGCCTGCCGGTGCAGCACCATCCAGCTCGCCCGGTTCTCGCCGACGAACCCGAAGAACGCCCGCAGTCCGCTCCACAGCTGCACGTCCGGTTCCTGGTCGGGCTCGACGCCCGTCGCGATGGCCTCCATCATGCGGGTGGCCTCGCGCCGGATGCACGTCGCGAACAGCTCCTCCTTCGAGCCCAGGTAGGCGTAGAGCATCGGCTTGGAAATGCCCGCGACCTCGGAGATCTCGTCCATGGAGGCCGAGTGGAAGCCGAGCCGCGAGAACACGTCGACGGCGGCATCCATGATCTGCCGCTCACGCACGGCGCGTGGCAAGCGCTTGGCTCGACCTTCTGTGCGCATCATTACCCCTCGGTTCGGAGCGGCAAGATTATCCGATCGGCTTGCCGCTCTATCTACTCACCAGTAGTCTTACTCGCGAGTAGGTACAGGAGGTGTTGTCCATGACGCTCGACCTCACCACCGAGGCGATCGCGAAGCTCAGCCCGGCCGAGCTGATCAGCACGTTGCAGCAGATCTCGCCGGACGACCCGGCGCTGGCCGAGGTGAACATCGACGTCATCGCCCGCGGCATCGACCCGAAGAAGCTCGGCAGGGACGACTTCGCGGCGTTGCTGAACGCCCTGGGCGCGTTGGCGGACGGCGGCGCCGACCTCGACCTGTCGAAGATGGACCCGTCCAACTTCGCCCGCATCATCTCGCGCGCCTCGAAGGACCAGATCGAGGCCGTCGTCGCCGATCCCGCGCTGCGCGTGCGCGTGCTGGACGAGGTGTTCCGCCGGATGGAGGTCCACTTCCGTTCAGACCGGGCCGGCGCGACCAAGGCCGTCGTGCACTTCCACGTGCTGGAAGACGTCTACGAGGCCATCATCGAGAACGCCGAGTGCACCATCAACAAGGGCGTGACGCGCGAGGCCCGTGCCATCGTGACGCTGACGCCCGCCGACTTCCTGAAGCTCGCGACCGGCAACGCCTCCGCGCCCGTGCTGTTCATGACGGGCAAGCTGAAGGTGAAGGGCGACCTGGGGTTCGCGGCCGGGTTCATGAGCCTGTTCAACATCCCGAAGGCTTAGGAGACTTCTTGTGGGTGGCTTCTCGCTCGAACTGAACGAAGACCAGACCGACCTGCGCGACTGGGTGCACGGCTTCGCTCGTGACGTGATCAGGCCGGCGGCCTCCGAGTGGGACGAGCGCGAGGAGACGCCGTGGCCGGTGATCCAGGAGGCGGCGAAGATCGGCCTCTACGGCTTCGAGGCCCTCGCGACCTGGTTCGCCGACCCCATCGGCCTGTCACTGCCGATCGCGACCGAGGAACTCTTCTGGGGCGACGCCGGAATCGCGTTGGCCCTGATGGGCACCGGCCTCGCCGTGGCGGGCATCTTCGCGTCCGGTGAGCCCGAACAGCTGGCCGAGTGGGTGCCGGAGTGCTTCGGCGACGAGAGCGACCCGAAGCTGGCCGCGTTCTGCGCCTCCGAACCCCAGGCAGGTTCCGACGTGGCCGGTTATCGGACGAGGGCGCGCTACGACGAGGCCACCGACGAGTGGGTGATCAACGGCCAGAAGGCCTGGGCCACCAACGGCGGCATCGCGAACGTCCACGTCGTGACCGCCGTGCTGGACCCGGCACTGGGATCGCGCGGCCAGGCAGGGTTCATCATCCCGCCCGGCACACCCGGCCTGTCGTCCCCCGGCAAGATCAAGAAGCACGGCATGCGCGCTTCCCACACGGCTGACGTCTTCCTCGACGACGTGCGCGTGCCCGGCCGGTGCGTGCTCGGCGGCCGCGAACGCGTCGAAGCACGCCTCGCCCGTGCCCGCGAAGGCCAGAAGTCCGGCGGCCAGGCCGCGATGGCGACGTTCGAGACCACGCGCCCGACCGTAGGCGCGATGGCCGTCGGCGTCGCCCGCGCCGCCTACGAGTACTCGCTCGACTACGCGAAGGACCGCGAGGCGTTCGGGCGCAAGATCATCGAGAACCAGTCGATCGCGTTCGACCTCGCGAACATGCGGATGGAGATCGACGCCGCGCGGCTGCTCGTGTGGCGGGCGGCCTGGATGGGCCGCAACAACGTGCCGTTCACCGCGGGTGAGGGGTCGATGTCGAAGCTCAAGGCGTCCGAGGTGTCGGTGTGGGCGACCGAGCGGGCGATCCACATCCTCGGTGGGGCCGGGTACACGCGGGAGCACCCGGTGGAGCGGATGCACCGGGATTCGAAGATCTTCACCATCTTCGAGGGGACGTCGGAGATCCAGCGGCTCGTGGTGTCGCGGGCGATCTCGGGCATGCAGATCAAGTAGGACCGTGCGCGGGCCGGGACGTGCGCCCCGGCCCGCGACCATCGGCATTTGGTAACGTGCCGGGCGCCCCGGTGGTCTGGGCGGCCACATCTTGGAGGCACGTCGTGCGTACGTTGACCCATGCCGAGTTCATGGAAATGCGGCGCTTTCCCGCGCTCGACGGACTCCGGGCGTTCGCGGCCGTCATCGTGGTGGTCTTCCACTTCGGCGGCGCCGAGTGGAAGTGGCTCTCCGGCTGGGTCGGCGTCTACCTGTTCTTCGTGCTGTCCGGCTTCCTGATCACCACGCTGCTGCTGCGCGAACAGGACCTCAAGGGCCGGATCTCGCTCAAGAACTTCTACATCCGGCGCGTTTTCCGGATCATGCCGCCGTACTTCGTGATCTTCGCGTTCATCATGGCGTTCTTCTACCTGCGCGGCGACTTCTTCACGATCCGGTACCCGGAGACGCTGAAGTACTACCTGCCGTTCATGAACGAGTTCCTGCCGGCCGGCATGGCGGGCGCGCCGAACGACTACTTCTCGGGCTCCTGGACGCTCGGCATCGAGCAGAAGTTCTACCTGGTGTGGCCCGCGCTGATGGTCGTCGCCGGCGTAGCCGCGGCCCGCCGTCGCGTCTACATCGCGGTGGGCGCCATGGCCGTGCTCGTCGCCCTCATCCCGTTGACCGGTGGCTGGTACACCAACTACTCGATGAGCGCGCTCTACACGTCGTCGGTGCACTACGTGGTGCTGCTGGTCGGGGCGCTGCTGGCGATCGTCATGAACAGCAAGCGCCTGTACGCGTTCGTCCAGCCGCTGACACACCCGCTGATCGCGCCGCTGGCGATGATCGCGTTCGCGGTGCTGCACGTGAACATGGAGACCCTCTGGCACTCCACGAGCAACGCCGTGGTGCTGCTGCTGGGCTACGCGGTGCTGACGGCGATGCTGATCGTGTCGCTGATGAACCGCAATCCGGTGACGTGGGTGCTGTCGACCGGGCCGGCACGTTTCGTCGGCGACCGCTCCTACTCGCTGTACCTGTTCCAGGGCATCGCGGGCTTCATGGTGGCGGGGCTGCTGCCGCGCTTCGCGGTCTACGGCACGCTCACCGCTCTCGTGGTGACGCTGGTGTCGTTGCTGCTGGCCGACATCGTGTTCCGCTGGGTCGAGCACCCGGCGATCGAACTGGGCCGCCGCATCATCGCGCGCCGCTCGACGAAGACGACCCCGGTCAACCCGCCGAAGAAGGAAGTTCCGCCGATCCCGGTCAACGCCTGAGTGTGAAGCGGCCCGCCGTTCCCCTGAGCCGGCGGGCCACGCACGACACCGTCTCGGTTTGTGGTTATGGCGCGGTAAAAATCCAGGTCGGGCTTCATCGGAGGATCAGAGCGGCAGGGTCAGGACCGTGCCCACGCGGTTGAGCTCGCGGCGGTGCACGGCCAGCAGCACCGTGTCGTGCGGGCGGCGGAAGTGCAGCACCACGAAGTTCGGGTGCGGCGGGTCCTGGTCGACGACCTGCTCGACGCGGCCCTCCGCGTCGCTGAAGACGATCCGCTCATCCCAGATGATCCTGGTGGGGCCGAAGAACAGCTCGCCCTCCTGCCACTCGCCGTCCACGAAGACGTCGGCGTCGCCGTGCGCGTGGTCTTCTCCGCCTGGCCCGAAGGCCTCGCCGAACACGCTCCCCAGGATTTCGAACAGAGCAGACATGACGATTCCCCCTTCGTTGCCACAGGAACGAGCTGGGCGCCCAGCTGGTTCCCGCGGGATCTCAGAGGTCTAGCCGAACGGCTGGCCGGCTTCGCGCAGCCAGGCGCGCTCGCGCGAGTGGTCCGGCATGGCGGGCCAGCCGTTGATCCTCGCGATCAGGACCCAGTACCGCTCGGCACGCGGGTCCGCGAAGTCGGAGAGCTCACGCAGCCGTTCGACGAGGCTGTCGTCGTTCGGCAGGCCCAGCGCCTCCGCCCAGTTGGCGTTCACGCGGTCCACGACCTCGCGGGCTTCGGCGGACTCCGGCGCGATGCCCGCGTCGAGAGCCTCGCGTGCCTGGGCGATCGCGAAGTTGAACGCCTCCATCTGACCGTCCCCCGGCGGACCCATGTCCGCCCCTTCGCGACGCTTTTCCTCGTGCTGCTGGGACATCCGCTTGACCGCGGCGCGGAAGTCCGGGTCCTGCACGAGCTTCGCGAGCTCGACCCACGCTTCCAACTGCTCGGTCGACGGGTCGTCCGGCAGCTCGATCCGCACGGATCGCATGTGCTGCTCGAACTGCGGGTCCAGCTCGTAGGGCCCGAACACCTCCTCGAAGAAGTCGTCGAGGATCCGCTGGCGCTCCTCGTCCGACATGCGTGCCAACTCGTTCATCAGTTCCATCTCCCCTCCCTTGGCGACGGCGCGCAGGACGGCGCGGCGCAACCGCAACGTCTTCATCTGCGCGTCGATCGCGTCTGCGTGTGCACGCGCCACGTCGGTCACCGACACCTCACGGGCCAGCACGCGGCCGGCTGTCGGCAGGTCGACGCCCAGATCCCTGAGCGTGCGGACGAGCTTCAGCCTCGCCAGCGCGTCGGTGTCGTAGGTGCGGTAGCCGCCGGTGGTCCTGTCCGTGGGCGGGATGAGGCCCGAGTCGGAGTAGAACCTGATGGTGCGGACGGTGAGTCCGGTCATCCTGGCGAGCTCGCCGATCTGGTAGCGCGTCACGGGGACAACTCTGCAGTCTCCATTAGGTGGAGAGTCAAACCTTCGCCTTGGGCGGGTCCATGACGACGATCAGGAACGTGGCGACCGGCCCGAGAATCAGCGACAGCAGGAACCAGGCGAGCCCGCTGCGGCCCTTGGCCTGGGCGAGACCGGCGTTGATCAGAGTCAGCGTGCCCCAGCCGATGAAGTACTCACTGTTCGTCTCGATCATGTTCTCAGCGTTGCACACCGTCTGACGAGGGGAGATCAACGACAAGGGGGATCCCTCGTCCACTTCACGCGAACGAGGGATCCCCCTTGGGAGAGCAGCGAGCTACCTCAGTAGGTCATCGCGATGCCCGGCTCTGCCAGCAGCGCGCCGACGTCCGCCAGGAACTGCGAACCCTGCTGACCGTCGACCACGCGGTGGTCGAAGGAGAGCGCGAGCTGACAGATCTTGCGGATCTTGATCTCGCCGTCGACCACCCACGGCATGTCGCGGATCGCGCCCAGCGCGAGGATCGCGGACTCACCGGGGTTGAGGATCGGCGTACCGGTGTCGACGCCGAAGACGCCGACGTTGGTGATCGTGATGGTGCCGTTCATCATGTCGGCCGGCGACGTCTTGCCCTCACGGGCGACCGTGGCGAGCTCGTCGAGCGCGATCGCCAGTTCCTTCAACGACATCCGGTCGGCGTCGCGGACCTTCGGCACGACCAGGCCGCGCGGCGTTGCTGCCGCGATGCCCAGGTGGACGTAGTCCTTGTAGACGATCTCGTTCGCCGCCGCGTCCCACGTCGCGTTGACGTCCGGCGTGCGACGGGCCGCGAGGATGATCGCCTTCGCGCAGAACGCGAGGGGCGTCAGCTTCACGCCGCGGAACTCCGGCGCGTTCTTCAGGCGTGCGCGCAGTTCCATCATCGGCGTGACATCGACCGTCAGGAACTCGGTGACGTGCGGTGCGGTGAACGCGCTGTCCACCATCGCCTGCGCGGTCGCCTTGCGGACGCCCTTGATGGGCACCCGGCGTTCGCGCGAGCCGTTGTCCACAACGGACTGCACGGGAGCGGCAGCCGGTGCGGAGACAGCGGTTTCGACGTCCTCCCGCGTGATCACGCCGTTCGGGCCGGAGCCCGTGAGCGCGTGCAGGTCGACGCCGAGGTCCTTGGCCAGCTTGCGCACCGGCGGCTTGGCCAGCGGCACGTACCCGCCCGGCGTCTGCACCGGAGCGGCGACCACGACCGGAGCCGGGGGTGCCACCACCGGAGCGGGAGCGGGCGGGGTCGCGACGGCTGCGGCCGGTGCGGCGGCGGGCGTGTCCTTGCGGGCGCGACGCTTGGCCGTACCGGACTTCGGGCCGTAGCCGACGAGCGTCGCGATGCGCCCGCCCGGCATCTCCTCGCCGATCTTGCCGGACGAGGTGCCGTTCGCCTCCGCCGCGACGGGAGCCGGGGCGGGTGCGGCCGCGCCACCGGGGTCGGTGTCGATCGTGATGATCGGCACGCCGACCTCGACGGTCTGGCCGGGCTCCGCGAGGAGCTCGGTCACGACGCCTGCCCACGGGCACGGCAGCTCGACGGCGGCCTTGGCCGTCTCGATCTCGACGATGATCTGGTTGACCTTGACGGTGTCACCGGGCTTCACGTGCCAGGTGAGGATCTCGGCCTCGGTCAGCCCCTCAGCCGTGTCCGGCAGGGGGAATTGCTTGTACTGCGGCATTTCCGGTTGTCCCCTTACCAGGCGAGAGAGCGGTCGACGGCGTGCAGCACCCGGTCGAGGTCGGGGAGGAACTCCTCCTCGAGCTTCGACGGCGGGTACGGGGTGTCGAAACCGGTCACCCGCAGCACCGGTGCTTGCAAGGAGTAGAAGCACTCCTGCTGGACCTTGGCCGCAATCTCGCTGGCGATCGAGGACTCGGACGGCGCCTCGGACACGACGACCAGCCGGCCGGTGCGGCGCACCGAGTCGTAGACCGGTGCGAGGTCCAGCGGCGACAGCGTGCGCAGGTCGATGACCTCCAGCGAGGTGCCGTCCTCTGCGGCCGCGTTCGCGGCGTCGAGAGAGGTGCGGACCATCGGGCCGTAGGCCACCAGCGTCGCGTCCGTGCCGGGCCGCAGAACGCGCGACTCGAACAGCTTGCCGGGCTGGGCCGTGGTGTCGACCTCGCCCTTCTCGTAGTAACGGCGCTTGGGCTCGAAGAACAGCACCGGGTCGTCGCTGTCGATCGCCTGCTGGATCATCCAGTACGCGTCGGCCGGGTTCGAGCACGAGACGACCTTGAGGCCGGCGGTGTGCGCGAAGTACGACTCCGGGGACTCCGAGTGGTGCTCGACCGCACCGATGCCGCCACCGAACGGCACGCGGATCACGATGGGCAGCTTGATCTTGCCCTGGGTGCGGTAGTGCAGCTTCGCGACCTGCGACACGATCTGGTCGAAGCCCGGGAAGATGAAGCCGTCGAACTGGATCTCGCACACCGGGCGGTAGCCGCGGATCGCGAGGCCCACGGCGGTGCCGATGATGCCGGACTCCGCGAGCGGCGTGTCGAGCACGCGCTGCTCACCGAAGTCCTTCTGCAGGCCGTCGGTAATTCGGAAGACACCGCCGAGCTTGCCGATGTCCTCGCCCATCATGATGACCTTGGGGTTGGCCTCCATGGCCGCCCGCAAGCCCATGTTGAGCGCCTTGGAGATCGTGAGCGTCTGCACCGGCGACGCCGGAGCAGCAGCCGTGGAACGGTCCATGGTCGGAGCAGCCATCAGTGCTCACCTCCAGCAAAACCCGAGACGTAGCCGAGGAATTCGTCGCGCTGCGCTTCGAGGTTGGGGTTCCCCTCCGCGTACACGTTGCTGAAGATCCGTTCAGCGGGCGGATCGGGCATGTTCGTACAGAACTCCCGCAACTCCTCGCCCAGCTTGTCGGCGTCAGCCTCGACGCTGTCGAAGAACTCGCTGTCTGCCCACTGCTGCTTGACCAGGTAGACCTTCACGCGCTCGATCGGGTCCTTGAGCTTCCACATCTCCAGCTCGTCCGACAGCCGGTAGCGCGTCGGGTCGTCGGAGGTGGTGTGCGCGTCCATCCGGTAGGTGAACGCCTCGATCAGGATCGGGCCGTTGCCGTGGCGGCACTCGTCCAGCGCCCACTTCGTGACGGCGAGCGTCGCGAGGACGTCGTTGCCGTCGACGCGGATGCCGGGGAAGCCGTAGCCGCGGGCACGCTGGTACAGCGGCAGACGCGACTGGCGCTCGGTGGGCTCGGAGATGGCCCACTGGTTGTTCTGGCAGAAGAAGACCAGCGGCGCGTCGTAGACCGCGGCCCACACGAAGCCCTCGTGCACGTCACCCTGGCTGGTGGCGCCGTCGCCGAAGAAGCACATCGTGGCTTCGCCGTCGTCGTCTCCGACCTTGCCGTCGAACTTCTGGCCCATCGCGTACCCGGCCGCGTTGAGGACCTGGTTGCCGATGACGATCGTGTACGGGTGGAAGCGCTTCTCGACCGGGTCCCACGTGCCCTGGTCGGTGCCGCGGAAGATGCCGAGCAGCTCCGTCGGGTTGATCCCGCGCGTCCACGCGATGCCGTGCTCGCGGTAGCTCGGGAACGCCATGTCGGTCGGACGCATCGCGCGGCCGGAACCGATCTGCGCTGCCTCCTGACCGAGCAGCGGCACCCAGATGCCGAGCTGGCCCTTGCGCTGCAGCGCGTTCGCCTCGCGGTCGACGCGGCGGATCAGGACCATGTCGCGGTACAGGCCGCGCAGCTCCTCCGCCGAGATGTCGATGTCGAAGTCGGGGTGCGTGACCCGCTCGCCCTCAGGGGTGAGGAGCTGCACCAGGTCGGCGCCGCCCTCATCAGTCGCACGCAAGCCTGCGATCACCTGTTCCGCTGTCGGTTTTGCGGCAGTGGCGGCCGGCGCTGCGTCCGGCTCAGGGTGCGTCCATTGCTCAGGGGACGACATGCGCCTTCTCCTCTGTCTTCTCCGACCGCCTGATCGCTCGTGACGATCTCGTGCGGCGACGCCGGCGGTCGCCGCTGACCCTGTGGGGCCGGAGGCAGCCGTCGACGGTGACGGTGGCTTACGACCACATCCTGACACGGCCTCACCCGAGTTGGTGAGACCCGTCCCACTTCGTAACACACAAGTCAACGTTCTGATCAGGGACAACAGTCGGAGGTTCGACCTTTTGCCCTCCGACTAGGCCGTCCGATTACCGGACGACGATGTCCCGGTTACCGATCGTTAACTTAGCTGCGGGTCTCTGACTAGAGGCTACGGACGCGAGCGGAGGCGGAGTCGTGACAGGATCGAGAGGTGGACCGCTCACTTGTGACCAGCACTGTCAGGACGCTCTGGGACGACGACATCCTCCCGAGCCTGTCTCAGCTCGTCGCCGTGCCGGCGATCTCGCCCGCGTTCGATCCCGCCTGGGAAGAGCACGGCGAACTGGCCGCCGCGATCGAGCACGTGCGTTTCTGGATCGAGTCACGCGCGCTTCCCGGAGCAGTGCTGGAAGTCGTCCAACTGGCGGGACGTACGCCACTTCTGATGGTCGACGTGCCCGCATCCGGTAACTCGTCCGACGACACGGTGTTGCTCTACGGACACCTCGACAAGCAGCCGCCGGTGGGCGGTTGGAGCGAAGGCCTCGGTCCGTGGACCCCGGTTCTGCGTGACGGACGTCTCTACGGCCGTGGCGCGGCCGACGACGGTTACTCCGGATATGCCGCGATCGCCGCCATCGAGGCCGTGCGCGCCGCCGGCGGTTCGCACGCCCGTTGCGTCGTGCTGCTGGAGACCGGCGAGGAGTCGGGTTCGCCCGACCTGCCCGCGTACCTGGAGCACCTGTCTTCACGGCTGGGCCAGGTCTCCTTGGTCGTCTGCCTGGACTCGGGCGGCTCCGACTACGACCGCATGTGGCTGACGACGTCGCTGCGTGGCCTGGTGCAGGTCACGGCCACCGTGCGGGTGCTGGACGGCGGCCTGCACTCCGGCATGGCGTCCGGCATCGTGCCGTCGTCGTTCCGGATCGCGCGGGTGCTGCTGGACCGGCTGGAGAACTCGGAGACCGGCGAGGTCCTGGTGCCGGAGATGCACGTCGAGATCCCGGCGGGCCGGCTGGCCGAGGTCCGCGATGCCGTCGAGGCCGCGCCGGGCGCCCTGTGGGGTGCGGTGCCGCGCGTCGGTGACCTGCAGCCGATGTCCGACGACGAGGTGGAGCTGGCGCTCAACTCCGGGTGGCGGCCGACCCTGTCCGTGACCGGAGCCGAGGGCCTGCCCCTGCCGGACGACGCGGGCAACGTGCTGCGCCCGTTCACGACGCTGGTGCTGTCGTTCCGCCTGCCGCCGACGGCCAACGCCGCCGTGGCGCTGGAGGCGGTACGCGAGAAGCTGACCACCGACGTGCCCTACAACGCGACCGTGGAGCTCTCCCGCGTCGAGTCGGCCGACGGCTGGAACGCGCCCGAGCTGGCACCTTGGCTGTCCTCCGTCCTGGACGAAGCGAGCAAGGAGGTCTTCGGCGCGCCTTGGCGGACCGTGTCGCTGGGTGGGTCGATCCCGTTCATGGGGCTGCTGCACGAGGCCTACCCGGACGCCCAGTTCGTGGTGACCGGAGTGATCGGGCCGGACTCCAACTGCCACGTGCCCGACGAGTGGCTGCACCTGGCGCACGCGGCTCGGGTCACCGAGGCCGTGGCGCTGGTCCTCGACTCGCACTCCAAGCAGTCCTGACGACTCACCGCTACCCTCAACTACTCTCAAGCTGGTCTCTCAAGTACTCTGAAGCTGCTTGACAGTTCAGCTTGAGAGTAGGACCGCGTGGATACGTCCAATTTCGCTTCCCTGATCGACCGCCTTCGGAAAGTCGGAGGCGAGGTGAGCGATGTCGAAGTGAAGTCGGCAGAGGGCGGCCTGCCCAAGAGCATCACGGAAACGCTGTCCGCCTTCGCCAACACCAACGGCGGCTTGTTGCTGCTCGGACTGGATGAGCAGAGCGGTTTCGCTCCGGTCACGCTGAACAACCCGGCCAAGTTGCGGGACGACCTGGCATCGGCCGCGAGCAGCTGCCTCGTCCCCCCGCTCCGCATCTCCACCGATGTCATCGAGATCGAGGGTCAGGCTCTCGTAGTCGCCGAGATCGATCCGCTGACCTCTGACCAACGCCCTTGCTATGTCGAAAGCCGCGGCATCGCCAACGGATCGTACGTCCGCGTCGGCGATGGAGACCGGCGGATGACTCAGGCGGAGATCGGGCTCGCCATCGCCAATCGCGGCCAGCCGCGCTATGACCTCGAGCCCGTTCCTCAGGCCGCTGTCACAGACCTCGACCGGGCAGCGCTGGCTCGAACGCTCGAACGAGTGCGCCAGACATCCAGAGCTTTTCGGGACGTCGACGAAAGCACGGCACTGGAGCGGTTGCATGTACTGGTACGGGATGGGCAAAGCAACCTGGTGCCTTCCGTGGGCGGTCTGCTCACGTTCGGTGTCTATCCCCAGCAGCACTTCCCACAGCTCACGGTGTCGGTCGTCGTCTACAGCGGAGAACAGACGGGACCCAGGTTCGTGGACAACCCGGTGATCCGTGGTTCGATTCCGGAGCTAGTCGCCGAGACGATCGCGGTGCTGCGCCGACACATGCGAGTGAGGAGCTACGTCAGCGCGGCCGGCCGCCACGAACGACTCGACTACCCGCTCGAAGCGGTGCGCGAGGCAGTCGTGAACGCGGTACTGCACCGCGACTACAGCCCGGTGACCCGAGGAACACAGGTCCAGGTCGAGCTGCACCCCGATCGCTTGCTCGTACGCAGCCCGGGAGGCTTGTTCGGGCCCGTGGTCGTCGAAGACCTGGGCACAGAAGGCGTAACTTCGTCCCGCAACTCGTTCCTTGCGGCAATGCTGTCCGACACCTTCGTGCCCGGCACCGATCGGCTGGTTGCGGAGAACAAGGCTTCCGGCGTGCCTGCCATGATCAAGGAACTCCGGCTGTCCGGGATGACTCGACCGGTCTTCAGCAACTTCGCCAGCCGTTTCGAGGTGGAGTTCAACAGGTCAGAGCTGCTCGACCCAGCCACCCGCCGCTGGCTCGACACCCTCCGGAAGCCCGGACTCGGACAGTTGCACGAACTGGCCCTCGCCACGATGTTCCACGGCCAGTCCATCGGCAACGCGACCCTGCGAGAGTTCGGCGCGAGTCCGGCGACCGCCACGGCTGCGCTGCGGGACCTCGTCATCTGGGGGCTGGCTGTCAGAACCGGAGGGCGCCGCTATGCCACCTACTCCCTCAACGCCCCCGTTCAGGCACCCGAGCAACCATCGCTCTTCCCGGAGGTCGAGGAGCTCACATCGGCGGACCTC
Source organism: Lentzea albidocapillata (assembly GCF_000719115.1). GTDB lineage: Bacteria > Actinomycetota > Actinomycetes > Mycobacteriales > Pseudonocardiaceae > Lentzea > Lentzea albidocapillata. The sequence continues at coordinate 61,372 of NZ_JOEA01000020.1, forward strand.
GTGGCAGCCGCTCTGCGGGAACTCAAAGCGGCACGGGCGAGTGATCTGATCGCGGCGACCGGGTACTCACGTCCCACCGTGCTCGCCCGCCTCGAAAACCTGGTCCGCAGAGGGCTCGTGAGCGTCGAGGGCACTCCGAGAAGTCCCAAACGCAGGTACCTGTGGACCGGTGTCGAGTGAGGTACGACTCAGCCGAGGCCTGGGCACCACCAGCCGTCCGACCCCGTATCCCACACTGGGGCGATGGGCGAACATGCGGAACGGGCGCGTCTCGCGGAGTCGGACACACCGACTTCGCCGTGGCGGCTGTGGGGGCCGTACCTCTCGGGTCGCCAGTGGGGCACGGTCCGCGAGGACTACTCGCCCGAGGGTGACGCGTGGGCGTCGTTCCCGTTCGACCACGCCCGTTCGCGCGCCTACCGGTGGGGCGAGGACGGCATCGCGGGCATCTGCGACGTGCACGGGTTCATGAACTTCGCCGTCGCCCTGTGGAACGGCAAGGACCCGATCCTCAAGGAGCGGTACTTCGGCCTCACCAACGACGAGGGCAACCACGGTGAGGACGTCAAGGAGCACTGGTGGGTGACCGACGGGACGCCCACCCACTCCTGGATGCAGATGGTCTACCGGTATCCGCAGCGCGAGTTCCCGTACGACCAGCTGCGTGAGATGGCGCGCAACGCCGGCCGGGAGAACCGCGAGCCAGAGCTCTCAGATACCGGGGTGCTCGACGAGAACCGGTTCTTCGACGTCCAGGTCACCTACGCGAAGGCCGAGACGGACGACATCTGCATCGAGATCAGTGCGACGAACCACGGGCCCGAGGACGCGCCGTTGCACCTCCTGCCGCAGCTGTGGTTCCGCAACACGTGGGCGTGGGGCAGGGACCAACGGCCGTGTCAGCTCGTTGCGAGCACCACGGCCGGACGCAAGGTCACGGCTGACCACGGCAACCTCGGCCGGTACACGCTGCATCTGGACGACTCGCCGTCGATGCTCATGACGGACAACGAGACCAACGAGGTGTCGCTCTTCGGGGCCGAGCGCAACCCGTCGCCGTGGACCAAGGACGGCATCTGCGACTACGTGGTGCGTGGCAGCACGAGCAGTTGTCAGGTCGTGGGGCCGGACGACGCCGGGGTGGCGGGCACCAAGTTCGCGGCCTGGTACTCGTTCGACCCCGTGGAGCCGGGCGAGACGGTGACGGTCCGGCTGCGGCTCGTCGGCGGCGACGGGCACCTGGACCCGTTCGGGCCGAGCTTCGAAGAGACCGTGGCGCGGCGCAGGATCGAGGCCGACGAGTTCCACGACGCCATCGCGCCACAGACCGAGCCCGAGGAGAAGCACGTGCTGCGGCGCGCGCTCGCGGGTCTCATGTGGACGAAGCAGCACTACAGGTTCCGCACGCGCGACTGGCTCGACGGCGATCCGACGAAGCCCGAGGCGCCCAGTTCCAGACGTACGCCCGAGGCGCGCAACGTGCACTGGCGGCACCTCGACGTCGCCGACGTGATCTCGATGCCGGACGAGTGGGAGTACCCGTGGTTCGCGGCGTGGGACCTCGCGTTCCACACCATCCCGTTCACGCTGGTCGACCCGGCGTTCGCGAAGGAGCAGCTGCTGCTGTTCTGCCGTGAGTGGATGATGCACCCGAACGGCCAGATTCCCGCCTACGAGTGGGAGTTCGGCGACGTCAACCCGCCGGTGCACGCGTGGGCGGCGTTGCAGGTCTACCGCGCGGACGGCAGCAGGGACCGCGGGTTCCTCGCCAAGATCTTCCACAAGCTGCTGCTCAACTTCTCCTGGTGGGTCAACCGCAAGGACGCCGACGGCAGCTACCTGTTCGAGGGCGGGTTCCTCGGCATGGACAACATCGGGCCGGTCAACCGGTCCGAGCCGATGCTGGGCGAGTGGCGGCTGGAGCAGTCCGACGCGACGTCGTGGATGGCCGCGTACAGCCTGCACCTCATGCAGATCGCGCTGGAGCTGGCGCGCGACGACGAGTCCTATGAGGACGTCGCGACGAAGTTCGTCGAGCACTTCCTGTCGATCGCGGAGGCGTTCACGCACTTCGGGTCGCACGGCGGCGGAATCTGGCACGACGAGGACGGCTTCTGCTACGACCGCGTCTCGCGGCGCCGTCCCGACGGCGAAGTCGAGTCCGAGCCGGTGCGCGTGCGGTCGATGGTCGGCCTCATCCCGTTGCTGGCCGGCGCTGTTCTCGAACCGTGGGTGCTCGAAGAGCTGCAGGGGTTCACGAGCCGGCTGGAGCACCTGCTCAAGCGGCGGCCCGAGCTGCGGCAGTTCATCACGTTCCACTACGAGCGCGGCGCGTTCGTGTCGTTGCTCGACGAGGGCAAGCTCAAGCGCGTGCTGCACCGGATGCTCGACGAGCAGGAGTTCCTGTCGCCGCACGGGATCCGCTCGCTGAGTGCCGCACACCGCGAGGGCCTGGAGGTCAGCGTCGCGGGCCAGGACCACCGCATGGGCTACGAGCCGGGCGAGTCGCACACGCCGATGTTCGGCGGCAACTCGAACTGGCGCGGCCCGGTCTGGTTGCCCACGAACGCGCTGCTGGTGGAGGCGCTGCGCACGGTCTGCGCGTTCCACGACGGCATGTTCCAGGTCGAGATGCCGACGCACTCCGGACGCCGGGTCACCGCCGGCCAGGTCGCGGACGAGCTGAGCGACCGGCTCGTCGGGCTCTTCCTGCCCGACCACGACGGGCGCCGGCCGTCGGACGGCAAGCGGATCGAGGCCTCCGAGTCACCTCTTTGGCGCAGGCACGTCACCTTCAGCGAGTACTTCGACGGGGACACGGGTGAGGGCCTCGGCGCCACCCACCAGACCGGCTGGACGGCTCTGGTGGCGGGCCTGCTGGCCGAGAGAACACGCTGACCAGCGCCGTCGTGATCAAATCCTGATCAAGGACACGCTCGCAGATGGTTATCATTCGTGCGCAATACGTGAAGACGTTGTGTGATCTGGCCCAAATCGCGCAAGATTCTGTGCCTGAAAGACCGATTTGACGCAAAATCATTGCAAGGCAGTGGCCTGTAACACCCACGTGCTGTCCACCGCGTCAACCGAGTGGCAGGATCCCGTTCACTCGTCCGCGACAGTTACGAGGAGTGACGCAGTGGCTCGTCGATCCAGGCACGTGCTCGCCCTACTGCCCGCAGCGGCCCTTGCGCTGACCGCGCTCGCCGGATGCGCGACGAGCACCAACAGCGGCGGTGGCACCACCGACGGTGGGATCAAGCTTGTCAAGGAAGGCAAGCTCGTCACCTGTACCCACCTGTCCTACAAGCCGTTCCAGTACACCGATGGTGACAAGACCGTCGGCTTCGACGTCGATCTGGTCGATCTGATCGCCGAGGAACTGAAGGTCAAGCAGGAGATCTTCGACACCCAGTTCGAGACGATCACGTCTGGCGCGAGCTTCAACGCGAACCAGTGTGACCTCGCCGCGGCGGGTATGACGATCAAGGAAGAACGCAAGCAGGGGATGGACTTCTCCGACCCGTACTTCGAGGCCTCGCAGGCGCTGCTGGTCAAGAAGGACTCGCCGATCAAGTCGCTGGCGGATCTCAAGGGCAAGAAGATCGGTGTCCAGCAGGACACCACCGGTGAGATCTACGCCAACGACAACAAGGCCGCCAACGGCTACGAGGTCATCCAGTTCGAGGACCTCCCGCTGATGGAGACCGCCGTGCGCACCGGCGCCGTCGACGCCGCGATCAACGACAACGGCGTGCTCCTCGACTACGTCAAGGAGTTCCCGGACACCGCCGTCTCCGCCGAGTTCGACACGAACGAGCAGTACGGCATCGGCGTGAAGAAGGGCAACACCGCGCTGCTGGCCAAGATCAACGAGGTCCTGAAGAAGGCCAAGGACAGCGGCAAGTACGACGAGATCTACGAGAAGTGGTTCGGCAAGAAGCCGGAGAAGAAGTAGCGATCTGAGCTGGCGGGGCGGCGGACGACGCCGCCCCGTTCGCGTCCGAACCACATCCGCTAGGAGTCGTACCATGGCGCTGTCCAAGCGCAGGCGGGCCGAATACTTCCGGTACGCGCAGTACACGCTGCTCGTCGTCGCCGCCCTGGTGATCGCGTTCTTCGCCGACTGGGAGCAGATCCGCACGGCGTTCTTCAACTTCAAGACGATGGGGGACATGTTCCCCAACGTCATCACCATCGCGTTGAAGAACACACTCATCTACACCGCACTCGGATTCGGGTTCGGCCTCGCGCTGGGTCTGGTCCTCGCGCTGATGAAGCTCTCGTCGATCGCGCCGTACCGCTGGATCGCGACGATCTACATCGAGTTCTTCCGCGGCATTCCGGCACTGCTGGTGTTCATCGGTCTCGCGTACGGCGTGCCGCTCGCGTTCCAGCTCCAGTTCGACATCTACTCCACGGTCATGCTGGCGCTCGGCATCGTCGGTGCCGCCTACATCGCCGAGACCATCCGCGCCGGCCTCCAGGCAGTGCCGAAGGGGCAGGTCGAGGCGGCGCGCTCGCTGGGCATGTCGCAGGGCCGCGCGATGATCACCATCGTGATCCCGCAGGCGTTCCGGATCATCCTGCCGCCGCTGACCAACGAGCTGATCCTGCTGACCAAGGACTCCTCGCTGATCTACATCATCGGGCTCGCCCGTGACCAGTACGAGCTGACGAAGTTCGGGCGGGAGACGCTGAGCCGCAGCCCGTCGCTCACCCCGATCCTCGTCGTCGGTCTGTGCTACCTGATCATCACGTTGCCTCTCGGGTACCTGTCGAGGCACCTGGAGCGCCGCTCCGGCGGAAAGAAGGTGTCCGTCCTGTGAGCGAGATTTCCGTTGAGATCACCGGGCTGAAGAAGTCGTTCGGCTCGTTGGACGTCCTCAAGGGCATCGACGTCACGGTCAACCGCGGTGACGTGGTCTGCGTCATCGGTCCGTCGGGTTCCGGCAAGTCGACGTTGCTGCGCTGCGTGAACCTGCTGGAGGAGCCGAACGACGGCAAGATCGTCGTCAACGGTGTCGAGCTGACCGATCACGACGTCGACATCGACCTGGCTCGCACGAAGATCGGCATGGTCTTCCAGTCGTTCAACCTGTTCTCACACCTGAACGTCCTCGCGAACCTCACCGTCGCGCAGCGCAAGGTGCTCAAGCGCGGCGAGAAGGAAGCGCAGGAGATCGCCCTGCGCAACCTGGACCGGGTCGGCCTGCTGGAGAAGGCCAACTCGATGCCCGCGCAGCTCTCCGGTGGCCAGCAGCAACGCGTGGCGATCGCCCGCGCGCTGTCGATGGACCCCGACGTGATGCTGTTCGACGAGCCCACCTCGGCGCTCGACCCCGAGCTCGTCGGTGACGTGCTGGGCGTGATGCGCCAGCTCGCCGACGAGGGCATGACGATGCTGGTCGTGACGCACGAGATGCAGTTCGCCCGCGAGGTCGCCGACAAGGTGATCTTCATGGACGGCGGCTACATCGTCGAGGAGGGTCCGGCGGCCGAGGTGATCGGCAACCCGCAGGAGCCGCGCACCCAGGAGTTCCTGGCGCGCGTGCTCGACCCGACGCACCACGGTCCGAGCGACCCGGTCTAGCTGCATGGCGAGGGGGAAGGTCGCCGCGGCGGACGTGCTGCGGGGGCTGTTGGGGGAGAACGACAACTCTGGTGGTGGCGGGTGGAGGTTGCCTCGGCGCAAGCCGAGCACCCCGCCCGTTATCCGCGTGGTCGACCGGGTGGTCACCGACGTGCTCGACCTGCGCGCGGTCGAGGTGCCTTACGTGCTGGAGTTCGAGCGCTGCCAGTTCGAGGCGGCGCCGGACCTGCGGCAGGCGAATCTGGCGGGCATCTCGTTCACCGACTGCGACCTGCCCGGTCTCGAAGCGCGCAACCTCAGCAGTGGCAACGACGTGTCGCTGCTCGACTGCCGCGTCTCGGGCCTGACCGACTTCACCGACGCCGAGATCGCGGGCTCGGTCCTGTTGCGGGACACCAGGTTCAGCGTGCCGGGCGGGCTGTGCCTGCACGGTGACCGGCTGACGGTCGCCGGTGCGCTGCTCGGGTTCGGCATCGTCACCGAGGGCGAGGTGCGGCTCGCGGGCGCGCGCATCGGCGGCAACGTCAACCTCGGCAGCGCGGTGCTGGAGAACGCCGACGGCTTCACGTTGAACGGCAACGGCATGCAGGTCGGCGGCAACTTCCTCGGCGCGTTCACCTCGCACGGCGTGGTGTTCCTGGCCAACGCGCGGATCAGTTCGACGCTGTCCTTGAGTGGCGCGACGCTCTCGCGCGGGCCGGACTTCACGGCCTCCAGCGACCCGCACGCCGACCCGTCCGCCACGCTCTTCCTCGACCGGGTGGACGTGTCCGGTGACCTGCAGCTCGACCGCGGCTTCACCAGCCAGGGCACGATCCGCGCGGTGAACGCGAAGATCGGCGGCACGTTCACGCTGGCAGAAGCGGTGCTGGACGCCGTGTCGCCGCCGTCGGCCGGCACCGACCCGACCGGCTCGGGCCGCGCGTTGCACGTCGACGGCGCGGAGATCGGCGGCGACGTCGTCGGCCGTGGCGTGCGGATCAAGGGCCAGCTGCGCATGGTCGACACGCACGTGCGCGGCAGCATCACCATCGAACGGGCCACTGTGGACAATCCGGCCGCGGATGCCGTGCTGGCCAACCGTTCCCAGATCGGCAGCAACTTCGTGGTGCGCGAGTCGGACGTCGCCGGCGGCCTGGAGCTGCGCGGCATCACCGTCGGCGCGAACCTCGACCTGCGCGGCAGCCGGTTGATCAAGCCGGGCAAGTACCGGCACCAGCCGCGCGAGAAGCCGTCGCTCGACATCGGTGGCGCCACGATCGGCCGCGACCTCATCTGCGCGCGCGGCGACAAGGAGTTCGTCGCGCATGGCGGCGTGCGGTGCCGTCGCGCGATGATCGGCCGGATGGCGAACTTCAACGGCGCGGTGCTCGGCTACAAGCTCGACAGCCACGCGTTGAACGCCATGGGCATGCAGGTGCAGGAGCTGATGCTCAACGTCGTGTCGCCACCCAAGGGCCTCGTGACGCTGCGGCAGGCGCGCTGCACGTCGTTGGACGACAACGAGAACTTCTGGAACGCCACGGGTTTCATCGACCTCGACGACTTCCGCTACGACTCGCTCGCCTATCCGATCGACCTGCGCGACGACGACCAGGTGCAGCAGCGGCTGCGCTGGCTGCGGCAGGCGATGCGGCGCAGCTACCACCCGCGCCCGTACGACCAGTTCGCCGAGATGCTGACCGCGGCCGGCAACGAGGAGCACGCCTCGACCGTGCTGATCGAGAAGCAACGCCTGCGGTACCGCGCGGTCGCCGAGGGCATGCGGTTCTTCGGTCCGCTGGTGCTGGTGTGGAGCTTCCTGCAACGGTCGATGGTCGGCTACGGCTACCGGCCGGCGCGGGCGCTGGGATGGCTGATCGCGGCGTGGTTCCTCGGCAGCATCTGGTTCCAGGTCCAGGGACGGTTGACCGAGATCAACGAAGATGACCACCTGCCGTGGAACGCCTGGATCTACACGATCGACCTGGTGGTGCCGATCGTCGACTTCGGCAACAAGAACCGCTGGCAGACGCCGGGCGCGTCGCAGTGGATCGCGTCCGGACTGATCGTGACGGGCTGGATCCTGGCGACGACCGTGGCGGCCGGTCTGACCCGGATGCTGAAGAGGTAGAACGCCACCATCGGGGTATTTCGCCGCCTGGTGAACAGTGGTGCGATCGTCCGGTGATCGCCGCCGAGTCCACCGAGCTGTTCGTCGGACCTCGGACCGCACTGCTGCAGGTGGTGCGGCTGACCTCGCCCACGGTGGCGGGACCGGTGCACGCGCACGTCTCCGGGCCCGGCCTGCACTCGCCGCGGCACGGCGGTTCGCTGGTGCCGGGGCCGTTCGGCTACGAGCTCGCCATCGACGTGTCCGAGCACCCACCCGGTGCCGTCGTGCCCGCACAGGCAGTCGTGCGGTCGGCCGCCGGCGAGGAGTCGTGCACGTTCTCGCTGGTCGTGGGCTCGCCGGGGTGGACGGTGCACCTCGTCGGGCACGTCGCGGGCGACGCCCCGTTCCCTGCCGTGCGCGCCCATCTGGACCTCGCGCTGACCGATCCCGCCTACCGGTTCGCCGTGACGTCGGTCGAGTTGTTGCAGCCGTACTGGGACACGTTCCCGCAGCACCGCTCGTTGCTGCTGCGGCTGATCTACGAAGGCCGGGTCGAGGTCGTCGGGTCCGAGTCCAATGTGGTCGGTGTGCCGCCGCTGCTGTCCTCGCTGCCGTCCGGGCCTTCGCTGGCGGCCTCGTCGCTGGCTGAGGCCGAGCGGTCGGTCTACTCCTCGTTCCTGGAGTTGCGGTCCGGGGTTGTTGCGCCGCACGTGATGCTGCCGGTCGGTTCCGATCGTGAGGGTCCGAACCCGTGGGTGACCGCGATCCACCACGACTGGAGCGCGCGCTACACGTGGCCGCGGATGATCTGCTCGTTGCCGCGCGCCTACTACGTGCGCGGATCCGTGCCCGTGCCGCCCGCACCTGCGGACGACTCGCCTGCCGCTGTGTTCGCTTCGCACGCGGCTCGGCTGACCGGGGCTGCATATCCTGCCGCCGCGCTCTCACGCGCTGCGGTGGCGCACCCGCGGGAGGCCTTCGACCTGCAGTCCGACGTCATCTCGCGGTCGCTCGCGGCCTTGACGTCCACTGTGGACTCTTCGGTGGTCGTGTGGAACCCGTCGTCCTCGGCGTGCACCGACATCATGTCGGTGCACCTGCCGTTCGAGCGCAACGTGCACGTGGAGTTCGACGGCGTTGTGCTACCGACGTTGGTGGACGGCGTGACCGTGACGTTCTTGGCACGTGAGGTGCCCGCGCGCGGATGGCGCACCTACTCGTTGGTCGAGGACGACATCGATCACGGTTGGAAGCGCGGCTACGGCACCGAGATCGCGTCCACTCACTACGTCCTGTCATACGGCCCGATCGCTTCTCTCGTCGCCGTCGACGGTCCTGCTCTGGAAGCGCCTCGGCTGGTCGGGCCGGTAAGCGTGTGGCACAGCGAGGTCGGCGAGAAGATGGTCGGCTCCACGACCTTCACGCTGTGGAACGAGGTCGGGCACCTGGGGCCTTCGTCTTTGTACGCCGTGCTCGGCTCACGCAGCCCATCCAGCGGCACCCTGCCGTCCGTGGCGCCGCGACTGGCGTTGGCCGGACCGCCGCTGGGGCCCGTCTCACCTGCCGTGACCCCGGTGTTCGCGCGCTACTGGCTGCACGAGCCAGCGCCGTTGGGCGGCCTGCGCGCGAACGTCCACCTGGAGGTGCTCGGCCCGACCCGGCTGCGCGTGGTGACCGTGTCGGACGGCCCGGCGTTCTCCGGCGTCGTCCGGCTCGCGCTGCCCGACGGCTGGTCGGCGTCGTGGGACTCGTTACCGGTGTCGCTGCCGGCCGGTGGTCACGTGTCGGCCGAGGTGCGCCTGGTGCCGCCGCGGATCCCCGGCTGCCACCCGGTGCGCGCCACGTTGGAGGGGCTGCCCTTCGACGTCTACGACGTGGCGCTGCTGACCGTGCCGGAGTGGGACGGTGACGAGCCCGTCGAGGCGCTGTGGGTGGCCTCGTCGCCGGCCGTGGTGTCGGTCAGACCGGGGGAATCGGCGTCGGTGCGGGTCGTGCTCGCCTCCGGCGCACACGGTGACCTGCCGGTTCAGGCCCGGTTGCTGTCGCCGCGCTCCTCGTGGGAGTTCGCCGGGCCGTTCTGCGTGAGCGGATTGGTGCCGCGGCAGGGCAGGCTGCCGCTCGACTTCACGCTCGAAGCGCCCGCCTGGGCCACGCCGGGCACGTGGCCGGCCGTCGTGCGCGTGGCCGCGGGTGACCTGGTCCGCACCACTGCGCCCATCCGCCTCGAAGTGGCTGGTTAAGCTGCGTCACCGTGACTGATCTGGTGCTGGCACTGGACTTCGGCGGCACCAAGATCGCCGCCGCGCTGGTGGACCCGTTCGGCTCGGTGGTGCGGTCCTCGCGCGTGCCGACGCCGTCCGAAAACCCTTGGGACGCGGTCGTCTCAGTGATCTCCGAGGTGGTCCAGGACTCGGCCGTAGCGGGCGTGGGCATCGCTTCCGCGGGCCCGGTCGACACCACCGCAGGCACCGTCTCGCCGATCAACGTGCCGTCGTGGCAGGAGTTCCCGCTGCGGTCGTCGGTGGCGTCGCTGTTCCCCGGCGTCCCGGTCGAACTCGCGGGCGACGGCGTGTGCATGGCGCTGGGCGAACACTGGCGCGGCGCCGGCCAGGGCAGCACGTTCATGGTCGGCCTCGTCGTGTCGACCGGTGTCGGTGGCGGCCTGGTGCTGGACGGACGGCCGTTCGGCGGCCGCACCGGCAACGCGGGCCACATCGGCCACATCGTCGTGGAACCCGACGGCGAACCCTGCACGTGCGGCGGCCGGGGGTGCGTGGAGACCATCGCGGGCGGCCCGCGCATGGTGGCCTGGGCGCGCCGCGCCGGCTGGCCGGCACCGGACCACGCCGACGCCGCCCTGCTCGCCGCCGCCGCCCTGTCCGGCGAGGAGATCCCGCTGGAGGCCTTCGACCGTGCCGGTCAGGCCGTCGGGATGGCGATCGCCGGGGCTGCCGCGGTGTGCGACCTGGAGCTCGCCGTCATCGGGGGTGGGGTGGCGCAGGCCGGGGAACTGCTGTTCGAGCCGGTGCGGCGGACGTTGAAGACTCATGCCGGGCTGTCTTACCTGAGTGGGCTGGAGGTGCGGGCGGCTGAGCTGGGTGGGGAAGCCGGGCTGGTGGGGGCGGCTGCGCTGGTTCGGCAGTCCGTTTGATCGGCGCGGTCGGCGGCAGGCCGGTCGGCTGACCGGACTGGCGGGCTGACGGTTCGGCGGGCTGACGGACTCGAGGTGCGCGCGGCTGAGCTGGGCGGGGAGGCCGGGCTGGTGGGGGCGGCCACGCTGGTTCGGCAGTCCGTTTGATCGGCGGGGTCGGCGGCAAGCTCAGCGGCTCGGTGGCACGGCGAGCTCGGTGGAGCAGCCGCTCGGCGGGCAGGCGGCTCGGCAGGGCGGGCCAGTCCGCCGCACCGGACGGTCTCGGTGGCGCTGGCCGACCGGGCCGAAGCGGTCGCGCTGATCGGCCGGTGCGTGCGGCAGCGTCAGACTGCCTGGCGGGTGTGCCGCAGTGGCGACTCGACCCTGGCCACCGCGATGCCTGCCGCCTCCAGGGCCGAGCGGACCGCGCGGGCTATCTCCACCGCGCCTGGGGTGTCGCCGTGCACGCAGATCGAGTCGGCCTGGATTCGCACCGGACGGCCGGAGACGCTGCGGATCCAGCCCTCGGTCGCCAGTTGTACGCAGCGGGCCGCGATCTCGGCCGGATCGCGTAGGACGGCTCCCGGTTCGTTGCGGGGCACCAGGGTTCCTGATGGTGTGTAAGCCCTGTCGGCGAAGGCCTCGTGCCATACGCGCAGGCCGGCCACCGAGGCTCGCTTCAGCCATACCGCGCCTGGTGGGCCCAGTACTGCGAGCGTCGGGTCGAAGAGGCGGACGGCGTCTACCACGGCGTCGGCTTGGGCTTCGTGTCTGACCAGGGTGTTGTAGAGGGCGCCGTGTGGCTTCACGTACGAGATTCGGGTGCCGGCGGCGCGTGCGAACGCCGACAAGGCTCCTAGTTGGGCCAAGACCTCGTTGGTGAGGGTGTCCGGGGCTACGTCTATGAACCTGCGGCCGAAGCCCGCCAGGTCTTGGTAGCCGACGTGTGCGCCTACGGCTGTTCCTGCCGCGGCGGCGAGGGTGCAGGTTTCGCGCATCGTGTCGGCGTCGCCGGCGTGGTGGCCGCAGGCGATGTTTGCGCTGGTCACTACTGCGAGCAGGGCCTTGTCGTCGCCTAGGGTCCAGCGGCCGAAGCCCTCGCCCAGGTCCGCGTTCAGGTCCATGGCCGTCCTTCCCTGCGCGCTCGTTTGTTGGATTGTGGGATTGTTGAACGATTCTACGATAGGGCAATCGAACGATCCTGCAAATAGACTGCCGGGGTGACCGAGACGTGGGTGTCGACGCTGGCTCAGAACAAGGCGGATCTGGAGCGCGCGAGCACCGCGCAGAAGGTCGCCGACATGCTGCGCGAGCGAGTGCTCCTCGGTGAGCTGGAGCCGGGCCTGCGCCTGAGCGAGGAAGCGATCGGCGGAGCGCTGGGCGTCAGCCGCAACACGCTCAGGGAAGCGTTCCGGCTGCTCACGCGCGACCGGATCCTGGTGCACGAACACAGCCGCGGCGTCTTCGTCCGCCGCCCGACCGGCGAGGACGTGCGCGACCTCTACGCCGCGCGCCGGGTGATCGAGTGCGGCGCGCTGAGGCTCTGGAACGACGTCGGCGACGCGCAGCGGGAAGCGGTGCGGGCACCGGTCCGCCAGGCCGTGGCACGCGCCGAGAAGAACGACTTCAGCAGGACCGGCAGCGCGAACATCCAGTTCCACCGCGGCATCGTCGGCCTCGCGGGCAGCACCCGCCTGAGCGACGAGTCCGACCGGCTCTTCGCCGAGCTCATGCTCGCCTTCCGCGTCGCGCACGAGGTCGAGGCCTTCCATCAGGCCTATCTGCCATGGAACCGCAAGATCGTAGAATTGTTGAACAATGGAACGGTTGAACAGGCGGTCCAGCAGCTCGACGAGTACTTCGACGCCGCCGAACAGGACCTGGTCAGCCGTCTGGTGGCGGATTAGTCCAAAGAGAACGTTAAGCCGAAGGCAACGATTGCGATCACGAGGCTGACGGCACCCTTCATCAGGCCTAACATCCGCGCAACACCGCGTACACGGAGGGCCACCATGCCGTCGGAGCACAAGACCGGCTTGCGCTGGAGCAACTGGAACCTGCTGCTGATACTTCCGCTGTTCATGCTCATCACGCCGTGGTTCAACCAGGACGAGCCCAGGTTCTTCGGGCTCCCCTTCTTCTACTGGTACCAGTTCCTGTTCGTCCCGCTCGGCGTCGTGTGCGTCGGACTCGTCTACATCAAGACCAAGGACGAGCCCGTGGTCACCGGCAAGCCCGACAAGCTCGGCGTTGACGACCTGGACGAGGGAGCGAAGTGATGCAGTGGACCGAGCTGATCGTTTTCAGCGCTCTCTTCCTGCTCGTCACCGTGATGGGCTTCCTGGCGGCGCGGTGGCAGAAGGGCGACACCCTCGAACACCTCGACGAGTGGGGTCTCGGCGGCCGCAAGTTCGGCAGCTGGATCACCTGGTTCCTGGTCGGCGGTGACCTCTACACCGCGTACACCTTCGTCGCGGTGCCGGCACTGATGTTCGGCGCGGGCGCGACCGGGTTCTTCGCGCTGCCGTACACGGTGATCCTCTACCCGCTCGTCTTCCTGCCGCTGGTGCGGATGTGGTCGGTCAGCCGCGTGCACGGTTACGTCACGCCCGCCGACTTCGTGAAGGGCCGCTACGGCTCGCACTGGCTGGCGCTGATCATCGCCATCACCGGCATCGTCGCGACCATGCCGTACATCGCGCTGCAGCTCGTCGGCCTCGAGGCCGTGCTGCGCAGCATGGGCCTCAACGGCTCCGGCATCCTCGGGCACCTGCCGCTGTTCATCGCGTTCGTGATCCTGGCGCTCTACACCTACCAGTCGGGTCTGCGGGCGCCGGCGCTGATCGCGTTCGTCAAGGACATCCTGATCTACCTGGTGATCCTGGTGGCGATCGTCTACCTGCCCGCGAAGTTCGGCGGCTGGGGCGAGATCTTCAACGACGCGCAGGCCAAGTTCGACGCGACGCCCAGCAAGACCGACGGCATCCTGCTCTCCGGCAGCAACCAGCTGCAGTACGCCACGCTGGCGCTCGGGTCCGCGCTCGCGCTGTTCCTCTACCCGCACTCGCTGACCGGCATCCTCGCGAGCCGCGGCCGCAACGTCATCAAGCGCAACATGGTCGCGCTGCCGGCGTACTCGCTGCTGCTGGGTCTGCTAGCGCTGCTGGGCTTCGTCGCGATCAGCGCGGGCACCAAGCCGCTCGTCAACCAGGCGACCGGCCGTCCCGACACCAACACGATCGTGCCCGAGCTCTTCGGCGCGAACTTCCCGTCGTGGTTCGCGGGCATCGCGTTCGCGGCCATCGGCATCGGCGCGCTCGTGCCGGCGGCGATCATGTCGATCGCGGCGGCGAACCTGTGGACCCGCAACATCTACAAGGAGTACGTCAAGAAGAACGCCACCCCGGCGGAGGAGGCCAAGCAGGCCAAGCTCGCGTCGCTGGTCGTGAAGTTCGGCGCCGTCGCGTTCATCGTGTTCGTCGACCCGCAGTTCTCGATCGACCTGCAGCTCATCGGCGGCGTCATGATCCTGCAGACGCTCCCGGCGGTCGCGATCGCGTTGTACACGCGCTGGTTCCACGTGTACGCCCTGGTCGCCGGTTGGTTCGCGGGTATGGGCTACGGCATGTGGCTGCTCTACACCATCGGCAACCCGGCCATCGGCAAGGCGCACTTCGCCGGTTCGGCACTGCCACTGGGCAACATCTCGATCTTCGGGTGGCACCCGTTCGGCGCCTCGACGACGCAGATCTACGTCGGCATCATCGCGCTGTTGGTCAACCTCGTGGTCGCGGTGGCCGTCACGCTGATCGCCAAGAAGGCCAAGTGGTTCAACGGCACGGACCAGACCGATCCGTCCGACTACCACGTCGACGAGGACAACCCGAGGGTCAAGCCCATCGCTGCCCACTGAGACGCAGTCGTCGACACTATGGGCCACCCGTCGGTTTCGACGGGTGGCCCTTTGCGTTGAGGATCGAGTACGTGAAAACCATCGCCGGACTGGTCGGACTGACCGCGATCGCCCTCACCCTGAGTCCTGCCGTCGCTCAAGCGCAGGACGCGAACTGCTACGACACCGCCGCGCCGCTCACCGTCGAGGAACAGCGCCTCGACGACACGCTCGTCACTGGCGGCCCCGCCGTCGGACCCTCGCTCGTGAAACTGGCCGGGTTCGATGGCCGCGTCACGGACTTCACTGCCGGGCTCTGCCGCCAGATCGTGCCGAAGCAGGCACAGCAGTTCGTGGAACGCGAAGGCAACGCGCTGTGGAAGGCCGCTGTCGCCCGCGCGCAAAGCACAACACCCGTCACACACGACGCCTACGACGACCGGCCGCTCTACTGGGCCCGGCTGCAGCTCAGTTCCGCGCTGCGCCAGTGGAAGCCGAAGTTCGCCATGGCACCCAACGACCGCGCGAAGCTCATCCAGCGGTTCGACTGGGCCTCGCGGGGTTTGAGCGACTCGGCGTTCCCGAGCAGGCCCGGCGTGCGCAGGATCGCCGTCACCGGCTTCGATCCGTTCCAGCTCACCGGCGTGAACGTGCGGCGCGCCAACCCGGCCGGCGCGGCGGCGTTGCAGCTCGACGGCCGGGAGATCTCGACGCCGGACGGCAAGGTCGTCCTGCAGGCGGCGGTGCTCCCGGTGCTGTGGGGCGGATTCGACGAGGGAGTCGTCGAGCAGTTCTACGGTTCGGCGCTGCAGCAGAAGCCCGACGCGTTCGTGACGATCAGCCAGGGCCGGCCCGGCCGGTTCGACGTCGAGCGGTGGGCGGCGCGCTGGCGCGGCGGGTTCGCGGACAACAACAACGTCGGTTCGTTCGGCAGCGTCCCGAACGCCGCCGGCTGGCCGCAGCCCGGTCACGAGTTCATCGAGACGAGCCTGCCGTTCCAGAAGATGATCGACGCGGGCACCGGCCCGTTCGCGGTCAACTACAACCTCGCCTTCTGCGAGTGGGTCGTCGTCGGTTCCCAGCAGTCATGCCGCACCGACAACCCCACTCCCGGCCGGGTCGCGGCGTCCGGTGGCGGTGGTGACTACCTCTCCAACGAGAGCATGTACCGGGCCAACCGGCTGCGAATCGGTTACGGCGCAACGAACGTCCTCGGTGGACACCTGCACACGCCGGTGCTCGGGCAACCGGCCGACCCGGCCGCGTTGACCGATTCCACCTTCGAAAAACAGCGTCGGGACATCGCCGATCAGGTGAAGGCCCTAGTCTCTGTGGTGTGACTCGTGTGCGGCCGGCGGTGGCAATTGTCCTGAGCGCGCTGACCCTGTCCGCGTGCGCTATCCAGGTGGGAGGGCAGGCGGTCCCCGGACCACTGCCTTCGACCGCCTCCGCCTCCGCGCCCGCCCTGCCCAAGGCCGGGCAGTGCATGAACGCCTACGAGCTGAAGGTGCTGCAGTGCACCGAATCGCACGAGGCCGAGGTCATGAGCGTCGGTGAGCTCACCGGGCTGCCGACGACCTACCCGGACACGCAGGCGCTGCGCAAGGCCGCGCTCCCGCCGTGCCGTCAGACGCTCAACGAGTACCTGGGCACCGGCGACGCGGACTCGACGCGCCTGCGGGTCTGGGCGTTCTGGCCGAACGAGCAGGGCTGGAAGGACGGCCAGCGCTGGCGGCTGTGCACCGTCGTGGAGATCAGCCCGGACGAGAAGCCGCTGGCACGCAAGGGTTCCGTGAAGGACGTGCTGAAGGGCAACGGCTTCGGCACCTTCCAGACCTGCACCCAGGGTTCGCCGTCGAAGGATCAGGAGATCAAGGTCGTCGCCTGCAACACCCCGCACATGGCCGAGGCCGTGCCCGCCGGCGTCGTCTCGCTCGGCAAGTCGACCGACCCCGCTCCGTCCAAGGAGCAGATGAACTCGATCGCGAACGAGAAGTGCACCAAGGCCGTGCACGACTACCTGGGCTCGACCAAGCGCTCGGACGTGTTCCCCGCGTGGCGGAACCCCGGTTCCCAGGCCTGGTCAGAGGGTTGGACGAACGCCGTCTGCTACGCGGAGGCCACCAAGGCCTTCAGCGGCACCCTCCTCGGCATCCGCGACAACCCGCTCCCGAACTGATCCGGCGACCACGACCATCAGCACGGCGGCCAGGGACAGCACCAGCATCGCGATTCCTGCGATTCCCATGGCACACCTCCCCTTCCGTCTCCGGTGACGATCTTTGTGATCGCCATCACATACCTAAGACGTTCCCGGAAGGGTCTGGGTTCATTCCTGGAGCAAGACCATTCTCAGAACCTGTGGAGAAGTCCCCAGGCTTGTCCACAGCTATCCACAACATGTGCACAAAACCGTCCACACCTGTGGACAACTTCGTCTGTTGTGGACGATGAGCTGCGGTGATTCAGAGAAAATTACTGCACAGGACCACACCGGCGACCACGCCGACGGCTAAACCGAGGCCGAACACGAGCGCGTGCCGCCACCGCGACGGGCGGGCAGGTGGGGCGGCCGGCACCGGGTAGTAGCGCACGATGCCCGTCGACGGGCCGACCTCCACATCGCGCTTCGAACCGTCGAAGTTCAGTCCGCCGATGAAGTCGTCCTGCGTCACACCACCAGTAGTACCTCATAAAGAAGCCCCAGCGGTCGCCGTTGACCGCTGGGGCTTCGAAACACCTCGGGCTTGCTAGCCCAGGCGCTGCTTCAGGTTCGCCAGCTCGTCGCGGAGCGTGGTCGGGACCTTCTCGCCGATCTTCGCGAACCACTCCTCGACCAGCGGGATCTCGGCGCGCCACTCGTCGGCGTCGAACTCCAGCGAGGCCTCGATGTCCTCACGCGACGCCTCCAGACCCTCGAGGTCCAGGTCGGCGGCGGTCGGCACGTAGCCGATGGGGGTCTCGACAGCGGCGGCCTTGCCTTCAAGGCGCTCGATGGCCCACTTCAGCACGCGCGAGTTCTCGCCGAATCCGGGCCACAGGAAGCGCTTGTCATCGCCACGGCGGAACCAGTTGACGTAGAAGATCTTCGGCAGCTTGTCGGAGTCGGCGCGCTTGCCGAGGTCGACCCAGTGCTGGAAGTAGTCACCGGCGTTGTAGCCGATGAACGGCAGCATCGCCATCGGGTCGCGGCGCACGACGCCGGTCTTGCCGACCGCGGCGGCCGTGGTCTCGGACGAGAGCGTGGCGCCCATGAAGGTGCCGTGCTGCCAGTCGCGCGACTCGGTGACCAGCGGGATCGTCGTGGCGCGGCGGCCACCGAAGAAGATCGCCGAGATCGGGACGCCGTTCGGGTCCTCCCACTCCGGCGCCTTGATGTCGCACTGCTCGATCGGCGTGCAGTAGCGCGAGTTCGGGTGCGACGACAGCTCCTCGCTGTCGGGCGTCCAGTCCTGGTGCTTCCACGAGGTGAGGTGGGCCGGCGGCTCGCCCATGCCCTCCCACCAGACGTCGCCGTCGTCGGTCAGCGCGACGTTCGTGAACAGCGAGTTGCCCTTGGCGATGGTGCGCATCGCGTTCGGGTTGGTGTGGTAGTCGGTGCCGGGCGCGACGCCGAAGAAGCCGTTCTCCGGGTTCACCGCGTACAGGCGGCCGTCCTCACCGAAACGCATCCAGGCGATGTCGTCGCCGAGCGTCTCGACCTTCCAGCCGGGGATGGTCGGCTCCAGCATGGCGAGGTTCGTCTTGCCACAGGCCGACGGGAACGCGGCGGCGATGTAGTACGCCTTGTTCTCCGGCGAGGTGAGCTTGAGGATCAGCATGTGCTCGGCGAGCCAGCCCTCGTCGCGCGCCATGGCCGAGGCGATGCGCAGCGAGTAGCACTTCTTGCCGAGCAGGGCGTTGCCGCCGTAGCCGGAGCCGAAGCTCCAGATCTCGCGGGTCTCCGGGAAGTGGGAGATGTACTTGGTGTCGTTGCACGGCCACTGCACGTCTTCCTGGCCGGACTCCAGCGGGGCGCCGAGCGAGTGCAGCGCGGGGACGAACGGAGCGTCCTCACCGAACAGCGCGAGAGCCTTGTTGCCCATGCGGGTCATGATGTGCATGGAGACGACGACGTACTCCGAGTCGGTGATCTCGACACCGAGCATCGGCTTCTCCGCGTCCAGCGGGCCCATGCAGAACGGGATGACGTACATCGTGCGGCCACGCATGCAGCCCCGGTAGAGCTCGGTCATGATGGCCTTCATCTCTGAAGGGTCCATCCAGTTGTTCGTCGGGCCCGAGTCCTCCTCGCGCACGGAGCAGATGTAGGTCCGCTCTTCCACGCGCGCGACGTCCGTCGGGTCCGAGGCCGCCCAGAACGAGTTCGGCTTCTTCTTGAGCGGCACGAACGTGCCGGCGTCGACGAGCTTTTTCGTGAGACGGTCCCATTCGCCCTGAGACCCGTCAGCCCAAACAACCTCGTCGGGGCAGGTCAGCTCAGCGACTTCCTGAACCCATGCGAGCAGACGCGCGTGGTTGGTAGGTGCGTGTTCGAGACCGGGAATGGTCACTGCCGTCATCTCGTCTCGTCTCCTGACTGAACGCCTCGGCAACCCGAGCACGTGGTGGTCCGGTGCAGGACTTCGTCGTCCTCGGGAATAGCTCCACACGCCCGGTGGGGCCGGGCGTGTGTGAAGGGGATGGACCGAGGTTAGCCCGGTGAATGGCAGGTAAAGCACCCCCAGCCTGTCGCTTCCCTCACAAAACCGATTCTGGAATCGATTCAGCACCCGGACGGCGTTAAGGCCGGCTTGAGGTGGGAAAAACACAAGAGGCCCCGGTGCGGTTCTCACCACACCGGGGCCTGTGACCTGCGTTTCAGTCAGGGGGTCAGTTCGGACTGATCCACTGGCCCGTTGTGGAATCGATTCGGACGACTCCGTCGAACCGTTCTTCCTCGAGCCAGTCGTCCGAGTCGTCCAAAATGCCGCTCTTCGAGTCGGTCACGTACCGGCCGTCGGACTCGATGTGCCCGTGCTCGACGTCGACCCAGTCGTCACCGCGGTGTTCCGACATCGTGACCTCGCCGGATCGCGTGATCTCGGTCGCCACGTCGGCCTTGCCGTCGCCGTCCTTGTCCGTGAACAACCACGTGTCGCCGGCGTCGTCCCGGACGACGGCGGTGTCCGCCTTGCCGTCCCCGTCGGTGTCCTCGGTGGCCTGCCCGACGTTTCGTTCACCGTCGTCGGTGTCCACGACAATCGCCTGTGTGGGAGACGAATTCGTCTTTTCCCGCTGGGAGTCGCTCGGGTCGACGGCAACCCACTCACCGGAATTCTCCTCGAACCGCGCCTGGCTCAGGAGATTGCCGTCCTTGTCGAACGTGGTCATCAGATCGGCGTCACCGTCGCCGTTCGTGTCGGTGAACGCGAGGTGTCCACCGTCGTCCGTCTCGACGACGGCGGAGTCGTTCACGCCGTCGTGGTCGAGGTCGAAGGTGACGTCGGCGGTGTACTCCTCATCCTCGACGGTGACCTTCAGCTCGGCGTCGGCCGCACCGTTCTCGTCGATGTACACCGGGACACACCTCCTACTTGCTCATGTACCGGTATGACCCACGTTATGCCGGTTTGGTTCCGTCGCCAACCTCGTGCCGCGCGCGCCGGTCGATCTCGCTCTGGCTGATCGCGGCGTCGAGGGCCGCGCGGAACTCCTGGATCTCCAGGCCGACGAACGTGAAGGCCGGGCCGTCGGGGCCGGCGATCTCCACGGCACCCGCGCTCACGCTGACCTCGCACACCGCACGGTCCGCGTAACTGTCGCTG
The DNA here is from genome assembly GCF_000719115.1 of Lentzea albidocapillata. Classification (GTDB taxonomy): domain Bacteria; phylum Actinomycetota; class Actinomycetes; order Mycobacteriales; family Pseudonocardiaceae; genus Lentzea; species Lentzea albidocapillata. Next base: position 81,889 of record NZ_JOEA01000020.1, read on the forward strand.
CAGCGAAGGAGCCACTCGCGCCTGACTTCCATGTCAAACCTCATCTTCGCCCCAGGCGGCTCGAATCAGACTTAACTTTAGAGCTACTTGAGGCTAAAGTCGCTCGCCTAAGCGTATGAAGGGAGGCAGCCACGTGGGTCAGGCCAGGCAGACCGTGGAGCGCCTCCAGTTGGGGCTCACGCTCCAGCGCCTCCGTCTGGCCGCCGGGAAGTCCCAGCAGGAAGCCGCCGATCTGATCGGCCGCAGCGCGGGCAGGCTCAGCCAGGTGGAGAACGGCAAGGGCGCTCTGGGCACGGAGGAGCTGACCCGGCTGCTCGGCTTCTACGGCGTGACTCCCGAGCAACGCGACTCGGTGCTCGCGCTGGGCAAGGCGAGCAGGCGCAGGCAACCTCGGCTCGGCTACCTCGACACGCTGGCCGACTCGTACGTCCGCTTCATGGACCTGCTCGCGGCGGCACGACACATCGGCTGGTACGAGTGCGGCGTGATTCCAGGCCTCGTCCAGTCGCGGGGCTATGTCGAGGGCCTCATCCGGGCGAGCAGTTCCGTGCGGTCAGAGGAGGAGACAGCCGAACTCATCGCCTTCCGCCTCGACCTCCAGCAACAGGTGCTCTCCAGCGGGAAGGTCAAGAGCATCGACATCGTCTTCACCGAGGACAGCCTTCTCCACGTCGTGGGCGACCAGTCGGTGATGCGGGAACAGGTACTGCACCTCCTTCAGCTGCTGGAGCAGCACCCGTCGTTGAACATCCGCATCGTCGGCCTCGGCACCCCCGGCAATCCGGGGCTCGGTGGCGGGATGGTGACACTGGATTTCGACACGTCCGATCCGATCACCTTCACCTCCAGCCTGTCCGGCCCGCCGATCTATTACGATCAGCCGTCCCACACCGAGCGAATGCGGAAGCTCTTCGAGCGAATCGCCGATCTTGCGTGGAGTCCGAGGGACACCCGAACGGCATTGGCCGACTTTCTCGCGAGGAGCTCGTAGTTGCCTGCGTGGACCAAGAGCAGCCACAGTTCGAGTGACAGCGGCGCGTGTGTCGAGGTGTTGATCACCAGCACCCTGGTGTCCGTGCGCGACTCGAAGAACCCTCGTAGTGCTCAGTTCGACTGCACGCCGAAGGCCTGGCGGGCGTTCCTAGGCTCGGTCCCGCACGGACCTGATCCGGCCCAGTAGCTCCTCGGCCTTCGAACGGCCCTGCTCCACCTCCGCGAGCTGCCGGGTCACGGCCTGCAGCTCGCGGCCGCGTTCACCGGCCTCCATCCGCAACGCGCGGTCGACCTCGCGCAGTTCGGCCTCGATGGCCTCGATGCGCTTGGCCAGCGCCTCGTCCAACGCGAGCGACAGGGCCTGTTCGGCCTCGATCAGCTGCTCGGCGGCCAGTTGGTCCACTGTGGAGCGCGCGTCGGCAATGGCGTCGGAGAGCCACTGCTTGACATGCTGCTTCTCGGCCGTGTGGGTGCGGGTGCGGGCCATCCACCAGCCCGCGCCGAGGCCCAGTGCGATGGTGACGGGCAGGACGATCGGGTTCAGCACGGCGATGCCGAGGCCCGCGAGCGGCATGACGGCGAGCTTGCCCGCGCCCAGGCCGCCGGAGACGCCCATGAACACCAGCAGTTTGTCCTCGGCCGTCGGCGGGCGCTTTTCCTTGGGGCGCAACACGACCGGCGGTTGCTCGCCGCGGGCGAACTGGCCGCGGATCAGGGTCAGCTCCTCCGCGCTGAACAGCGTGGCCAGCACGGCGTCGGTGACCTGCGAGAGACGCACGGACAGAGCGGTGGAGATCCGGCCGGAGACGACCTGCAGTGCGGTGTCCACCTGCTGCGGCAACGCGCTCAGGGCGGTGCGGTCGGCGGAGTCGATGGCCTGGCGGTACCAGGTCTGCAGGTCACGCATCTGGCGGGAGATCTCGTGGGAGTTCTCGATGCGGGCTCGCTGGACCTCGCCGCGCAACCGGACCTGCCAGCCCCGGGTCGAGGAACGGCGTTCGGTCTGCAGTTCTTCGCGGCGGGCACGAAGTAGTACAGCCTCGTCCTCGCCCACGGACAGAGCGCGCTTCTCGTGTTCGAGGCGGATTTCCAGCTCCGCCAGCACGGTCGACAACGCGCGCAGGGCGTTGGCCTCCGCGAGCATCCCGGCGCGGCCCGTGACGAGTTCCTGCAGGGCGGTCTGCAGCGCGGAGATGCCGGAGCGTTCGCGGAGCATCGAGGCCGCGTCCGGGTTCGGGGCCTGGGCGGCCATGCCGAACATGCGCGACGACACCGGGTAGAAGGTGGCGTCGGCGAAACGCGGGGCGTGCTCGGCCAGCAACGCCTTGTCGGCGTCGAGGACCTGGCGCCAGCCCCGGTACTGGTCGGTCTTGGTCAGCGCGAAGACGACGGTCTCGACGCGGTCGCCGACGCGTTTGAGGAAGTCCAGCTCGCCACGGGTGAACGGCGACGAGGCGTCCACGACGAAGATCAGGGCGGTGGCCGACGTGACGGCCTCCAGCGCCAGTTCGCCGTGCACCGACTCCAGGCCGCCGACGCCGGGAGTGTCCACAACGGACATCCGTTCCAGCAACGGGATCGGGGCGTCGACCTCGACGTAGCGCGGGGGCAGCTCGCCCTCCGGCAGGTCGTGGGCGGCGGAGACCCAGTTGATCAGCGCGGGCAGCGGGAAGCTGACGGGCGCGAGCAGGCCGGGATAGCAGGCACGGGCCGCCCAGGACGGGCCGTGCTGGAAGACGAGGTAGGTGGAGGTGGCCACGTCCGCGTCGACCGGCGAGAGACCCGGAGCCGACAGCAGGGCGTTGACCAGCGACGACTTGCCGCGGTTCGTCTCGCCGACGATCACGACCGACGACACCTCGGGCGCCGCGCGACGAGTCACCCAGTCGGCCATCGACGTGTCGAGCTCACGCACGAGAGAGGTGAGGCGTTCGCGGGTCTGCCGGACTGTCTGCGAAAGGTTGCTCATCGGGACGTGTAGACCGTCACGATCGGGGCCCGCAGGAGGCGGCCTCTGTCGCAGAAGCCGGGCACCTCGGTCTCGGCGACCAGGCCCTGCAACGACAGGTCGTCGGTCGGCACGGCGCCACCGGCCTCGTGCTGCGACGGGTCGAACCGCTCACCGTCCACCCGCAGCGCCACGACGCCTATGGACGACAGGCCTTCCTCGATGCGTGCGACCACGCCGGCACTGGCGCGGTCCAGTGCGTACAGGCACAGCTGGACCAGCGCACGGCGCTCAGCCAGCGCCTGGTCGAGCAGCTCGTCGGCAATGGTCTCCACACCGTCGTCCGACGCCAGATCGGTGGGTTCGGTTCCGTTCGCGCTCATCGGTGCCCCCCAGCACGTAGTTGCTGCCAGATGAGGAAATACGCCCTGTGGACGACATGCGCCACCCGAGCCTGCGCCGGAGTCGCGCCGAAGGAGGCGAACGAACGCCACCAACCGGCCCGTTCCAGCGCGCACGCGACCAGTTCCGCGCCTGGTCTGCCCGGCATGCCCAGCTGAGCGGCGACGTCCGGGGTGCTCCCGACGCGCAGCACCTCCTCCGTCAGGTCCGGGGCCAGGTCGACCGTGCCGGACGAGACGAGCGTCAACGCCTCCAGCAGCCGCAGCTGGTGTGCCTCGGGACGGGCCAGCAGGACCTCGATCGCGTCGTGCACGCGCTGCCGTTCGCCGGGATCACCCGAGGCCAGTGACGTGACCGAGGCCAGCGCGGCCGCCGCCTTGATGCCGTCGGCCCGCGCCCGGAAGACCGCGTCCAGCCGGCCTCGGACCGCGGCGAACCCGGACGCGTCGAACAGCACCCGCCGCAACGCCCCGGCGGGCAGCGCGGGCTCGGCGTCCAGCGCCAGGAGCGCCTGGCCGATGCCGTAGAGGTCGAGTTTCTCCAGCAACCGGGAGCGCACACCGGCCGCGACGTCGCACTCCCACGACGTGAATAGGTCGCCGGACATCAGCATCATCGTGCGGGTGTCCGCGTCGAGGGCCGCCAGCGCCCGCAACGCCTCCGCGTCGGCCGACGTGAACTCCCCGGTCTCCGCGGACTCGGCGAGCAGGCTGATGACCGGCAGCACGTCGGCGACGCGCGGCCTGAGCAGTTCGGCCTGCTTCGCCGCGAGGATCTGCGCGGCGCGCCAGACATCACCTTCCGAGCCCTCAACGGTTTCCGGCGCGACGGCGTCGACCTTGTTCAGCGCGGCGATGGCGTTGACCGGGCCTGCCTCGCGGGAAGCGGTCGCGGCCGTGAACGCGGCCAGCGTCGAATGGTCGTCCGCCCGCACGCCCTGTGTCACGACGTAGAGCACGGCCTCGGCACCGGCGACTGCGTTGCGCGACACGGGATCCAGCAGTTCCTCGGTGCGCGCTACCGACGCCGCGTCCAGCGAACCGAGCCCTGGTGTGTCGATGACGGTGATGTCGCGCAGCACGGCATTCGTCAGGTACGCCTCGATGTGCGAAACGCCTTCCAGGCCAAGAGAGGCGGGGATCATGCCGTTCGCGTCGAACGGCAGTACCTGCCGTCTGCCGTCTCGCAACACGACTTCGATGCGGTCGACCGTGCCGTACTGATAGCGCGTGACGAGCCGGGTGCACTCGCCGATGTCGGTGGGCGCGACCCGGCGTCCGATCAACGCGTTGACCAGTGTCGACTTGCCGGACTTGATCCGGCCGGCCACCGCGACCTGCAGGGGCGCGTGCAACCGGCGCAGCACTTCCTGGAAACCGGCGGCGGTCCGCGGAGACACCTGCGGGTGGAGGGCAGCACACAGGTTGGCCACCGCCGCGCACAGCGGGCCGGCCAGTTGTTGTCCCTGCAACGCCGTCACGGGCACTGATCGTGCCACGGTTTGCATGCGGGCGTGCGCGGGTAGCCACAGCGCATGGGTGACAGCTACGTGACGTTCCTAGTGCTGGGGATCGTCCTGGTCGTGGTCGACGGTCAGCTGCTCTACCGCGGTGGCAAGGGATACCTGAAGCGCGCCGCATATGACGAAGAGCAGGCCGACAGCATGATGAAGCTGACGGCCGTGCTGTTCCACCTCGTCGTACTGGGCCTGCTGGCGTTGGTCTCGATCATCGAGGTCGACACCGGCGATGCGGTGAAGAACGTGGTCATGAAGCTGGGCATCGTGCTGTTGCTACTGGCACTGGCTCACGGCGCGACGATGGCGATCCTGGCCAGGATTCGGGACCGCCAGGTGCAGCAGCAACTCGCTGACCAGATGGCCGAGGAACACCGCATCTACGAGGAACGGCAAGAGGAACGTCAGTCCCACATCAACGAACCGCGACCCGCACCCAAGATCGAGTCGCCTTACTCACCCAAGTAGTGGGCTCGCACGGCGTTCAGCGCCTCCCCCTCGCTGGCGCCGAGTGACCGAGCTATGGCGACGAACTCCGCCGCGGCGGCGGAGAGCGGCTCCGGTGCATGCGAAGGCAGGGCAGCCACCACGGTGCCCTGCCTTCGTCCTGTCGTGAGCACGCCGCTGGTCTCCAGCTCCCGGTAGGCCCGCGCGACCGTGCCGGCGGCGAGGCCGAGGTCCGCGGCGAGCTGCCGGATCGTCGGCAGCCGGGACCCGACCGGCAGCACCCCACCGTTGATCAACCGGACGAGCTGGTCCCGGACCTGGCGCCACGGCGGGACACCGTTCTCGACGTCGACGACTATGCGGGGTGCAGTCACCACACGATCTTCTTGGACACGACGTTCGTGTTGGCCATCAGCACCCACGCGACGACGCCGGCCAACAGGAACGGGCCGCCGACGAGTGCGCCGACCAGTGCCGCGCCGATTCCCGCCGACACGTGCACGCTGCGAGTGCGAAGTGCCCGGTCGACCTCCTCGTCGCCGTCCGCCGGGCGCGCGACCGCCGCCCACATGACCACCGCGACCGCGGCGACGGACACCACGAACACGGGCAGTTGCGCGATCTCGAGCCGCACGAGCAGCCAGGCCAGCCCGAACAGCACGATCGCCGCGTACGCGATCAGCACGTACTGCGACCCGATGTCGAACAGGCCGCGCGGCGTGAGCGTGGCCACCCGCTGCCTGCCTTCGCGGGGCAGCGCCAACGGGATCAACTCCGCGAGCAGCGTGCCTCCGAGCACGACCGCCGCGAGCGACCCGAGACCGCGACCGGTGGCGAACGGCACGAACGACAATCCGACGAAGAGCCACGGGTAGAGCAACCGCCGCCGCTTGAGGTAGCGGATGGCGTCGTCGATCTGCGCGGGCGTCGGGTCGGACACCCTCCAGCTCTTGAGCAAGCGCTTGCCTGTCGACTGCGTCGGCCACAGAGCGACCAGCAGGAACAACCCAACGCCAGCAGCCCACAGGACGTCGTACATGGCGAACCCCCGAACTTTGTATCAATCCCTCGACACAATAACTCACACTGAAGTCGTACGCAGCGTCAACCCGTGGCGCGACGCGCGAAAGTTCGGTCCGCACCTAACCTTGTCCAGTGCGGCGGTTCAGTCTGTGGATGAAGGCTCATCCGGCGTTCGGGGACTCCCTGATCGCCGGAGTTCTGCTGCTCTTCGACATGGGCATCGCGGTCACAGTGGTCGACCAGGGCGTGTCGTTCTCCGCCTATATCGCGGTGACGTTGCTGATGCTCGGGCCGATGCCGTTTCGCCGGTACCACCCGCTCGGCACCAGCTACCTGATCCTCGCGGGCGGGTTCCTGCAGCTCTTCTCGCACGGCGGCATCAACGGCATCCCGGTCCGCATGTCCGACTTCGCGCTGGCCATAGCGCTGTACACGCTCGTCGCGTACACGAACCGCAAGACGGCGTTGATCTACGTGGGCTGGCTGGTCGCCGGCACGCTGCTCTGGGCGATCTTCCAGATCGGCGAGCTCCAGGCCGTGTTCCTCGTGTTCCTGGTCTTCGTGATCTTCGGGTTCAGCTGGGCGATGGGCGAGTTCATCGGCGCGCGCCGTGCCTACCAGCGTGAGATGGAGCAACGCTTGGTGCTGCTCGAAACCGAACGCGACCAGCAGGCCAAGATCGCCGTGGGCGAGGAGCGTTCCCGGATCGCCCGCGAACTGCACGACATCGTCGCCCACGCGGTGAGCGTGATGATCGTCCACGCCGACGGCGCCGCGTACACGATCAGGTCCCAGCCGGAGGTGGCGGAGAACGCGGTCCGCACGATCGCCGACACCGGCCGCCTCGCGCTGACCGAGATGCGCCGCCTGCTCGGCGTTCTGCGCAGCGAGGAGGCCGAGACGCAGTGGGCCCCGCAGCCCGACGCGCGAGGTGTGGTCGAACTCGCCGAGAACACCAGGGCCGCCGGCGTGCCGGTGCGCCTGGAGATCAACGGCGACGTCGACGACCTGCCCGTGGGCGTCGGCCTGAGCGTCTACCGGATCGTGCAGGAAGCTCTGACGAACACCATCAAGCACGCCGGAGCAGGGACCACCGCCTTGGTCCGCCTGGCGCGCTCGCCCGAGGAACTGCGGCTGGAAGTGACCGACAACGGGTTCGGCACGCCCCACGACGTGGTCAAGGTCTCCGGCGGCAACGGGCTGATCGGCATGAGGGAAAGGGCAGCGGTGCTGGGCGGGGAGTTCGAGGCGGGTCCCAACCCCGGTGGGGGCTGGCGCGTGCGCGCGACATTCCCGCTAGCCGCATAGGGTGATCGAGTGATTCGGGTACTGCTCGTAGACGACCAGGAACTCATGCGGATGGGCTTTCGCATGGTGCTGGGCGCACAGGAAGACATCGACGTGGTCGGCGAGGCGGCCGACGGCCTCGACGCCGTGCAGATGGCGGCGAAGCTGCGGCCCGACGTCGTCCTGATGGACGTCCGCATGCCCGTGATGGACGGCGTGGAGGCGACCAAGCGCATCACCGAGGCCGACTCCGCGAAGGTGCTGGTCATGACCACCTTCGACATGGACGAGTACGCGCTGTCGGCGTTGCGCAACGGCGCCAGCGGGTTCCTGCTGAAGGACACCCCGCCGTCCGACCTCGTGTCGGCCCTGCGCGCGGTGGCCTCCGGCGACGCGGTGGTCTCGCCGTCGGTGACCAAGCGGCTGCTGGGCCGGTTCCTCGGCGACGGCGGCGGTGAGCTCCGGGACGCAGCGATGCTCGACGTGCTGACCGAGCGCGAGCGCGAGGTGCTCGTGCTGATCGCGAAGGGTCTGTCGAACACCGAGCTCGCCCGCAAGCTGTTCCTGTCCGAGGCGACGGTGAAGACGCACGTCGGCAGGATCCTGGCGAAGCTGGAGCTGCGAGACCGGGTGCAGGCCGTGGTGCTGGCCTACGAGACCGGTCTCGTCCGACCCGGTGACGCGTAGGGCGTGTTACCCAGGTCCGTGTTCGCGATAGCCGGGGCTGAGGCGGAGACCTGGGTAACACGCCCTACCGGTACTTCTCCGGATCGGCGTTCACGGTCGCGCCCGCCATCCGCGGCTTCACGACGTCGTCCCACCAGTGGCCCCAGTCGGGCTGCGAGCCGTCGAGGTCGGTGAACCCGTACTCGCGCTTGAGCTTCCACGACGAGAGGCACTGCCCGGCGAACCGCTTGCGGTCCTTGTCGGCCGCGAGGTGCGCGAGGCCGCGCCCGAGGTAGTGCGGCGTCTCGGACAACGCGTAGTCCGGCACCTTCTCGATCGCGTCACGCCAGTTCGCCTCGGTGACGCCGAAACCCTCCAGCATCTGCTCGGACCGCAGGAACCCCGGCGTGGCCGCGACCGCCGTCACGTTCGGGTGGTCCTTCAGGTCCTTCGCCAGCACCTCACCGAACCGGCGCACCGAGCTCTTCACCGCGTCGTACGAGAGGTTCACGAAGTACGCCTCGCCGTCCTCGCCGTCGGTCACCTCGACCACGAGCCCGTCGTCGGACCTGATCAGGATCGGCATGAGCTTGTGCAACGCCACGAGGTGCGTCTCGACGCCGTTGCGCCACATGTGCAACTGCTTGTCGAGGTCGTGTTCCCAGAACTTGCCCCACTCGACGAGGTTCTCGCCGCCCCACGCGTTGTCGATGAAGATGTCGAGCCTGTCGATCCTCGCGGCGAGAGCGTCCACATCGGACGGATTCGTGAGGTCGCAGCGGACCGCGATCCCCTTGCCGCCGGCCGCGTCCACGAGTTCGGCGGTCTCCTCGATCGTCTCCGACCGCCCGATCTCGGACTGCTGCGTCCGCGTGGTCCGGCCGGCGACGAACACCGTCGCCCCCGCCGCCCCCAGTTCCACGGCGATCGCCCGTCCCGCACCGCGCGTGGCGCCGGTGACGACCGCGACCTTCCCGCTCAGATCGGGATTACTTCTTGCCGACACGGCGAGTTCCCCTTCCCTCGTGCCAGGAGAGGACGACCATCCCGTCGCCCTCGACGGTGAGCTGCACGACCTCGGTGACGTCGAACCGGAACAGGTCGAACTCACCCGGATCCCAGCCGGTGCGCTCGAACAGGTCCTTCAGGTAGTCGGTCTTGTCGGTCCAGAACTCGGCGGTGCCGCTGATCTTCGCGTCACCCGCCTCCGTCATCGACGCGGTCGTGGTCATGCAGTGCAGCGCGAACCTCGGGTCGCGCCGCAGGTCCTTCGACTTCAACGAGTCCGGCATCGTGCCCGCCCACAGTTCGCCGCGGGCGAAGTCCGGTTCCACACCGCTGATCCGCGGTGAGCCGTCCTTGCGCAGCGTCGCGATCAACGCATGCCGGTCCGCGGCGAACCGGCCCTGCACGAACGCGGCCATGTCGGGCTGTTCGGCCGCGAACTCCGCCCAGGTAGCCATCAGCGCATCCCTTTCAGCACTAGGTCGATGTCCTCGGCCGTGCGTGCCAGCAGGTCGCCGCGCGGTCGCACCGACCAGTCCATCGAGATCCCGTAGACGAGCGCGGCGAGGACGCGCGCCGCGTTGGACGGCAATCCCTCGGCCGCGCAGAGGACTTCCAGCTCTTCTTCCAGCACCGCGTAGTGCCGGGCCAGCAGCGCGCGCAGTTCCGGGTCGATCAGGTCGACCCCGAGTTGTGCCAGGTTGTTCGTCGCCACCACCGGGTCGGCGAGCCGGTCGAACCAGGTCAGCAGCGCCTCGCGGACGGTGCCGGCCTCGCGCATCCTGCGGGCGACCTCCTCGGTGCCCGCCTTCGTGAGTGCCTGCAGCAGCCCGCTCTTGGACCCGAACCGCTTCGCCACCGCGCCGACCGACACCCCGGCCTCCGCCGCCACGTCCGCGACGGTGAACTCCGGTCCACGCCGGTCGATGACGGCCGCGACGGCGTTCAGGATCCGTTCGTCGGTGATGGTGCGAGGTCGTGCCACGTAGTTAGTGAACCACAATTCACTAACCTTCGCATAGGGTGGCGTCACGTGACCTGGAGACCGCGCCTGGTGGCGCTGGACATTGACGGAACCCTGACCGCTGTCGGCTCGAACGACATCTCGCCCGCCGTGAAGGCGGCCATCACGCGCGCCACCGAACACGGTGCCGTCGTCGTGCTCTGCACCGGCCGCAGCCTCGTCGGCATCAGTGCGGTAGCCCCGCAACTGCCTGCCTCATATGCCATCTGCTCGAACGGCGCGGTGTGGTGGGACCCGGCGCTGGACGAGGTGACCAAGCGCGTGACGTTCGACCCCGGACCGACCATCAAGACGTTGCAGGCGCTGCTGCCCGGCGCCGTGTTCGCGGTCGAGCAGACCGGTGTCGGCAACCTGTCGCTGGGCGAGTTCCTGCCCGGTGACCTGTGGGGTGCGACGACTCAGGTGACGTTCGAGGAGATGGCGGTGCCGACCTCGCGACTGGTCATGCGCTGGCTGGACCGCACACCGGCCGAGCTGGCGTTCGCCGTGCGCGAGCTGGAACTGCCCGGCATCGCGTGGTCCGTCGACCACACCGAGGCGTGGCTGACCGCGGTGCCTCCGGAGGTCTCGAAGGGCTCGGCACTCGACGAGCTCTGTGCGCAGCTGGACATCAGGGTCTCGGACGCGCTCGCGATCGGTGACGGGTCCAACGACGTCGAGATGCTGAAGTGGGCGGGGCTCGGCGTCGCGATGGGCCAGGCGCCGGCGCACGTACAGGCGGTGGCGGACGAGGTGGCGCCGACCGTGCTGGAGGACGGCGCCGCCCAGGTGCTCGACCGCTTCTTCGCCGGCTAGTCGGAGACGTTCTGCACGGCGACGACCTTGCCGACCTTCACCCGCACGACCATCTCGCCGGGCACGCCGTTGCGGTCGGCGTACTCGTCGGCGCGGTCGGCGCCCATGTAGCGCGCGGCGGTGCGGCCCGCCCAGTACTTGAGCTGGTCCGGGTCCTCGTCGATCACGGCCTGGCCGGTGATGGTGACGAAGTTGAACGGCGGCCTCTCGTCGTCGAAGCACAGGGCCACGCGGCCGTCGCGCAGGATCGACTTGCCCTTGACCGTGTCGCGGGCGGTCAGGAAGACGACGTCCGGGCCGTCGAGGTCGACCCAGACCGGGGCGATGTGCGGTGAGCCGTCCTTGCGGGTGACCGCGAGCTTGGCGGTGCGGGCGGGTTTGGCCAGGACGAACTCGCGCCACCAGCCGTCCGGGGCTTCCGTGTATCCCATGTGGCTCATTCAACTACGACGGAGGTAGCACCACCGGACGACGGAAGTTGACGCACGCGCAGACCGCAGGCCGATGTGGCAGGACCCCTCGGAACGTCAAAGTAGTCCCATCACCGAGAGGGGACAGCCAATGATCGAGGCAATCGGCCTCACCAAGAGATACGGCAGGACGGTCGCGGTCGACGACCTGTCGTTCACCGTCCAACCTGGACGGGTGACCGGATTCCTCGGTCCGAACGGCGCCGGCAAGTCGACCACCATGCGCATGATCCTGGGGCTCGACCGTCCGACGGCAGGCCGCGTGCTGATCGACGGAAAGCCCTACACCGAGTTGCACCGTCCACTGCAGACGGTCGGTGCGCTGCTCGACGCCAAGTGGGTTCACCCGAACCGCTCCGCCCGCGCTCACCTGCGCTGGCTCGCCAAGTCCAACGGCCTGCCGGACAACCGCGTGGACGCGGTGCTGGAGGCCGTCGGTCTCACGCAGGTCGCCGGCAAGAACGCCGGCGGGTTCTCGCTCGGCATGTCGCAGCGGCTGGGGATCGCGGCGGCACTGCTCGGCGACCCGAAGGTGTTGCTGTTCGACGAGCCGGTCAACGGCCTCGACCCGGAGGGCATCCTCTGGATCCGCACGTTCATGCAGAACCTCGCCGCAGAGGGCCGCACGGTCCTGGTGTCGAGCCACCTGCTGTCGGAGATGGCCGTGACGGCCAGCGAGCTCATCGTGATCGGCCGGGGGAAGCTGATCACGCAGAGCACCACGCAGGAGTTCATCGACAGCGCAACGGGTAACACCGTCCTCGTGCGCAGCCCTCAGCTCTTCAAGCTCGGCCCGCTGCTCGTCGACAAGGGCTTCACCGTTCGTGACGGTGCGGACGGCGCGTTGTCCGTATCGGGTGCAACCAGTGACCAGATCGGTGACATCGCCGGTGCCAACGGTGTCGTCCTGCACGAGTTGAGCCCCCAGCGTGGTTCGCTCGAAGAGGCGTTCATGCAGCTGACCGGTGATGCTGTCGAGTACCACGCAGAGATCGGGAAGTGAGTCTGATGACCCTGTTGGCAGTTGAGAGAATCAAGCTCTTCTCGACCCGCTCGCCGTACTGGTGCAGCGCGCTCGCCCTGATCCTGGGTGTCGGACTCACCGCGATCATCGCGGCCTCGACCGACAACGGCCAGTTGTCCCTCGGAGTCACGCAGTTCGGCAGCAGCCAGCTCGCGCTGTCCGTCGTGCTGGTGATGGCGGCCCTCGCGGTCACGACCGAGTACCGCTTCAGCACGATCCGCGCGACGTTCCTCGCGGTGCCGAACCGGACGTCCGCGCTGGTCGCGAAGACCGTCGTGGTGGCGTTCATCGCCGGTGTCCTCGGTGAGATCATCGCGTTCGGCTCGGTGGGCATGGCGAAGCTGTTGTCGCCCGCCTCGGACCTCGCGATCAACACGAGCGGTGAGTGGCGGCACGTCGCGGGCGTCGGCCTGCTCTACGGGATCGGCGCGATCATCGCGATCGCGGTCGGCATCCTGGTCCGGCAGACCGCCGGTGCCGTGGCCATCCTGCTGGTCTGGAACATGCTGCTCGAAGGCCTGATCGGGATCATCCCCAAGGTCGGCGTGAAGATCCAGGCGTGGCTGCCCTTCATGAACGCCAACCACTTCCTGCAGCTCGGCGGCGGCGACGCGGCCGAACAGGCGGGGGCGGGCATCGACTTCAAGCTGAGCCAGTGGGGATCGCTGGCCTACTTCGCCGGTATCGCCATCGCGATGCTGGTGGTCGCACTGATCGTCGCGAAGCGGCGGGACGCGTGACCTGTTCCGAATAAGGGGGAGAGGGGCCTGGGTCATCCGTCGGGGGGTGACCCAGGTCCCTGTCAGTTCTGTCGAGCGAACCGGGAGAGGTCATGATCGAAGCAGTGCGGTTGCAGAAGCACTACGGCAGGACGAAGGCCGTCGACGACCTGTCGTTCACCGTCCAGCCGGGCCGCGTCACGGGCTTCCTCGGCCCGAACGGCGCCGGCAAGTCCACGACGATGCGGATGATCCTCGGCCTCGACACCCCCACCGCCGGCGACGTCAGGATCGACGGGCAGCACTACGCCCAGCTCAAGCAGCCGTTGCGCAAGGTCGGCGCGCTGCTCGACGCGAAGTGGGTGCACCCCAACCGTTCCGCGCGATCGCACCTCAAGTGGCTCGCCGTCTCGAACAAGATCCCGGTCAGCCGGGTGCAGGAAGTGCTGGAGGTCGTCGGCCTCACCGAGGTCGCGCACAAGAACGCCGGTGGCTTCTCGCTCGGCATGTCGCAGCGGCTCGGCATCGCGGGCGCGTTGCTCGGCGACCCCGAGGTGCTGCTGTTCGACGAGCCGGTCAACGGCCTCGACCCCGAGGGCATCCTCTGGATCCGGCAGTTCATGCACCGGCTCGCGAACGAGGGCCGCACGGTGTTCGTGTCGAGCCACCTGCTGTCCGAGATGGCGCAGACCGCCCAGGACCTCATCGTCATCGGCAAGGGTCAGCTGATCGCGCAGACCTCCACCGAGCAGTTCATCAACGACGCCACCCAGGACACCGTCCGGGTGCGGTCACCGCACGCCGCGAAGCTGCGCGAGATCCTCGCGGCGCACGCCACGGTGACCGACGACTCGGCGAGCGGAAGCCTGGTGGTGCACGGGATTCCGGCGCAGCAGATCGGTGAGCTCGCGGCGGAGAACCAGATCGTGCTGCACGAGCTCAGCCCTCAGCGCGGTTCGCTGGAGGAGGCCTTCATGCAGCTCACCAAGGAGTCGGTGGAGTATCACGCGCACTGACGGGCTTGGGGCGCCGTGACCTGATGGCGGGCAACACGATCAGCAGCCCGGTCATCACGGCGGTGCCGCCCGCGACGGCGGCGACGAACGGCAGCCGGTCCTCCACGTCGACCGGCTGCTGGGGACGCTGGGCAGCGAGTGTCGGAGTCGGTCGCGTGGTCGAGGGTGGCGGCGGCAGCAGCGGATTGCGTTCCACCGGCGGGAGTTGCGCGGTGAGCGCGCCCATCGGGTTGACCATGCCGAACCCGGTCGCCTCGTCCCGGCCGGGCTCCGCCAGGTCGGTCGCGGTCTTGACCAGCGCGTTGACGACGTCCTTCGCCGCCATGTCCGGGTGCTTCGCGCGGACCAGCGCGGCGACGCCGGACACGATCGCCGACGCCGCGCTCGTGCCGTCCATCTCGGCATAACCGCTGGCGTAGACGCTTTGCGGCGCGATGGTCACGATGCCCACCGCCGGAGCCGCGAGCACCGTGTCCGCGCCGACGTTGGACGACGCCCAGGGCTTGCCTTCCTTGTTCGTGCCCGCGACCGCGATCACGCCGTTGATGTTGGCGGGCGCGGAGACCTCCTTGCCGTCGTTGCCGGTGGCGGCGACGAGGACGACGTCCTTCTCGATCGCGTAGTTCACGGCCTTGACCAGCGTCGGCGTCATCGAGCTGGAGAAGCCCAGCGACAGGTTGACGACCTTGGCGCCGTGGTCGGCGGCCCACCTGATGCTCTCGGCGACGGCGTCGAGCCCGAACTGCTCCTTCTCGTCGGCGCTGGCGATCGGCAGGATCTTGGCGCCGGGCGCGATGCCCAGCGCCCCGCCGTCCCGGCCGGTCGCGGCGATGATCCCGGCCATCCCGGTGCCGTGGCCATCGGCGTCGGTCGTGCCGTCGGTGCCCTTGGAACGGCCGAAGCCCGCTCCGGGCAGGACCTGTCCGGCTAGGTCGGGGTGCTTGGCGTCGACGCCGGAGTCGATCACTGCGACGATCACGCCATCCCCGCGGGCCTGGGCCTGCGCCGAGTAGACGTCGAGCGCGTCGAGGTGCCACTCCTGCTCCTCGATCGTCTGTGCGGCGAGCAGCAACGGCAGCGCGACGGCGAGCGCGGAGACCAGGTGCACGTCAGCTACATCGTGTTTCCACGTCACTCCGCAACGTGCCTGGCGTCACACGTTGCGTAAGGGTGCTGTTAACAAGCCGTGAAAAGCCGCAATCTGGACATCACCGGCGTTTGAGTTCACGTTCAATGGGGATATCCCCGCTGCGGAGGTGGCCAGTGGTCCGTGTGGAAGCAATGCTCGGCCTCGAGTGGTCCAGTGCGCTCGAAGCTCCCAACCCTGCCGAAATCGCCCTCACCCCTGCAGACGCGCGCCGTTCCTGGGTGAACCGCGCCGCCGAGAGTGAAGTCCTGACGATGTATCGCTCGGTGCGGGACGTCGAGGACGCGCCCGCGCCGTGGTGGCTGCGAGCGCTGGACCGGGGGCGGCTGCGTTCCCGTGCCGAAGGTCATGCCGTCGAGGACGCGGTGAGCGAACTGCTCTCCTCACGTCCCGGCTGGGTGTTCGTGCCCTGGGTCGACCTCGGCGAGGTCGGGTACTGGGAGTACGTGCCGTCCGAGAGCGGTGTCTACGGGCCCGCCACCCCGACAACCGTGCAGTTCACCGACTCGCACCGCGGGTTCGTGCACCTGGTTCCCGCCCATCGCGGGGCCGGTCGGCCCCAGCCCATCGACTTCACCGTTGCTGACCTGCGAGCTCAGATCGAGGACATCGAACTCATTGCCTAGACTGTCCCGTCGTGACCAGGCCTGAGTTCCCCCGTTCCATCGTCAGCTTCGTCCAGCGCGGCGAGCGCATGACCGTGGGACAGGAACGTGCCTGGGACACGTACTGGGAGAAGATGGGCAACGACGTCAAGTCGTTGCCCGAGGGGCCCCTGGACTTCGACTCGTGGTTCGGCCGCTCCGCGCCCGTGCTGCTGGAGATCGGTTCCGGCATGGGCGAGACCACCTCCCAGCTCGTGGCCGCCGCGCCCGAGCTCAACTACGTCGCCGCCGAGGTCTACAAGCCGGGACTCGCCCAGCTGCTGCTGCGCGCCGAGCACCTCGGTGGGCTCGACAACCTGCGCGTGCTGCGCGGTGACGCCGTCGACCTGCTGACCGACCACATCGCGCCCGCGTCGCTGCACGGCGTGCGGATCTTCTTCCCGGACCCGTGGCCGAAGAACAAGCACCACAAGCGCCGGCTCGTGCAGCCGGAGTTCGTGGCGCTGGTGGCGTCCCGGCTGGAGCCCGGTGGCGTGCTGCACCTCGCGACGGACTGGGAGCAGTACGCGGACCAGATGCTGGAGGTCTGTTCCGGCGAGCGGCTGCTGACCAACGTGTACGACGGCTGGGCGCCGCGGCCGGACTGGCGGCCCGTCACGAAGTTCGAACAGCGTGCGGTGAACGAGGACCGCGTCTCGCACGACCTGATGTTCCGGCGGAACGACCTCACCTGATCGAGGTCTCAAGCCGATCGAGCGAACACCCTGGGTCTCGCATTCACTCGTTGGAGTGGCCGGTGTTGATCACCCGAAATGCCCCGAGTGGCAGTGACGCGTGAGCCTGTTCCGGGCCTAGCGTCTCGCTCCGTGACCCCCGACGTCCTCCCCGTCGCGGAGGAGTTCGTCCGCATGTTCCACGCGGCGCACTCC
Source organism: Lentzea albidocapillata (assembly GCF_000719115.1). Lineage (GTDB taxonomy): Bacteria > Actinomycetota > Actinomycetes > Mycobacteriales > Pseudonocardiaceae > Lentzea > Lentzea albidocapillata. The sequence continues at coordinate 98,905 of NZ_JOEA01000020.1, forward strand.
GACGCAGGCTCGCTGTCCGCCCGCATCGCCCAGGTGCGCGCCGAGATCACCGAGACCGGAACCTACCGCCACACCACCAACGAACTCGCCTACGGCGCGCGGATCGCGTTGCGAGATTCCGGCTGGTGCACCTCCGGTGTGCCTTGGCGCCGCTTGAAAGTCCGCGATCTGCGCGGCTACCGCAACGCCGCCGCAGTCGCCGGCGAATGCGTCGAACACCTGCGGCTGGCGACCAACGGTGGTGAAATCCGGCCGCTGGTAACGGTTTTCGCGCCGGACGCACCCGGTTCGCCCGGGCCGGTGATCTGGAACGAGCAGCTGATCCGGTACGCCGGGTACGCCGACGGGATGGGGGACCGCCGGTACACCCAGTTCACCGAGACCATGCAGGGCATGGGCTGGCGTCCGCCGGTGCGGCGTTCACGCTTCGACCTGCTGCCGTTGGTGGTGGAGACGCAGCACGAGGGGCCGCGGCTGTTCACGCTGCCGTCCGAGATCGTGCACGAAGTTCCTTTGGAGCACCCGACTCTGCCGTGGTTCGGCGAGATGGGCCTGCGCTGGCACGCGGTTCCGGTCATCTCGAACATGCGGCTGTCGATCGGTGGCGTGCACTACCCCGCCGCGCCGTTCAACTCGTGGTTCGTCGGCGCCGAGATCGGCACGCGGTCACTGGCTGAGGAAGGTGCTTACGGTGTGGCGCGTGAGGTCGCCGATGCGTTGGGTCTGGACACCTCGTCCGAACGCACGCTGTGGCGGGACTTCGCGACCGTTCACCTGAACGCTGCAGTGCTGCACTCGTTCGACAAGGCGGCCGTCACCATCACCGACCACCACGCGGAAGCGTTGCACCGCCTCGCCTGGCTGCGTTCCCGCCAACGGCCTTCCGCCGCGCGGCCCGCGTTCCGGCTCGACAGCGCAGCCGCAGCGCGTGCACGGAACGGTTCTCCGGCGCGCTTCACGGCCGCGTTGGACGAGACCCGTCCCCAGCCGACGAGCCGGCTGGCGGAGCTGCTCCGCCAGCAACACTCCCTGACCAGCGTCTGACTTCCCCATCACACGCTGGTGGGGACCTAGTGCTTCGAGTCGATCATCACGCCTGACAGAGCCATCAGAGCAAGGACCAACAGACCGACCACCGCGGCGGCCCAAGTGAACACAACTGACAACATGGCGTCCTCCATCTCCCGACTTTCGCTCCTCCAGAGTCCGTGACCGGCGCGTAATCCGGCATCCGCCGTGAGGGTGTTTCCGCAGGTCGTTCCATCAGCCTTCTGGCTGATGCCGTGGTAGCCCCCGGTCGGACGCGGGGTCGCACTTTCGGCCCTACTGTTGCTCGGGTGGAGAGCACGGAACTGAACTGGCGGTTGCTCGCCAAACGTCAGTGGCCGCTGGCGGTCTCGCTCACCGCCATCGCCCTGCTGGAGACCGGTTCGATCTCGACAGGTCTCGGCTGGTGGCAGGTGCCGGGTGTCGCGGTGGTCTGCGTGATCGCCGTGCTCGCACCCCGCAGGCCGTTCGACGCCGCACTCGCGCTGGCGTTCGCCGTCGCCTGCGTCGCCGTCTACATGCGGCTGCTCGGAGTGTCGATCGAGCCGCACCTGTTCTGGAGCGGCGCGGGCATCTCGATGACCGGGGCCGCGATGGCCACCATCGCGACTCTCGTGCGGGACGCGACGCGGGTCAAGGCAGTGGCGGGAACGCTGGTCGTGCTCGCTGCCATGGCGTTCGCGGAGGTCCTGGGATGGCCGATCGTGGCGGCGCGCGAGTATCGCGAGTGGAGCCCGGACACGTGGAACTTCCTGATCGCGGCGGTTGTTCTGCTCGTCCTGTCGGTAGGCACCGGGATGTACTTCCGGGCACGTGACGACGAACGCGCGTCTCAGCTGGCTGCTTCCGTTGCGGCGGCCCAGAACGCCGAGCGGATGGCGTTGGCGCGCGAACTGCACGACGTGGTCGCGCACTATGTGACGGCGATCGTCGTGCACGCGCAGGCAGGTCAGCTCAACCGCGAGGTCGACGTGCTGCCGTCGATCGCCTCGTCCGGTACCGAGGCGCTGACCGCGATGCGGCGGCTCGTGGGAACCATGCGGGACGGGAGTTCCGAGGGTCCGGCCGCTTCTTCGTCGTTGATGGACGACGTGCGGGCGCTGGCCGCCGAGTCCGGTCTGCCGGTGCGGCTCTCGTTCGACCTGCAGGACGCGGTGCCGCAGGAGCTGGCCCGCTCGGTGCTGCGCCTGGTGCAGGAATCGCTGACGAACACCCAGAAACACGCTTCCGCTGTGTCCTCAGTGGACGTCTCGCTGTCCTCAGGCGACGGCGTGCTGCACCTGGCGGTGCTCGACGACGGCGTCGCGTCCGGTGTGCCCGTGGGCGGATCGGGAGGCTACGGGCTCGTCGGCATGCGCGAGCGCGCGGAACTTCTGGGCGGCACCTTCTCCGCAGGCCGACGCGAACCGACTGGGTGGACGGTCCGCGCCGATCTGCCGATCAGCTAGTCGCGGATGACTTCGAACTCCTGCGTCATCTCGACATCGCTTTGCTGGTCGTCGTTCTGAGGGTCGATGTCGGCCACTGAATGCCTCCGCATGATCACGCCCGGTCGTGGAGTGTGATCATGCCAACTCAGCGCCGGGTCGGCGGCTTGGGGGTGGCGGGCTTCTGCGGATGCACAAAGGGCCCGTCGCATCACGCGTGACGAGCCCTTTGGTCGGGGAGAAGTTTTAGGCCGGGGCGGACCCTGGGGGTCGGCCCGCGCCCGACACAGCGAGGATGCCCACCGCGTCCGGATGCATGCATGCTTGTGACCGGCATCACAGTGGCAGGATTCTTCGCATGTCACTGCGTCTGCACGCCCCGGTGGTCCTGCCCTGCGACCCGTCCTGCGCCGTGTTGCGCGACGCGGTCGTGGACGTCGTCGACGGCCGGATCACCTACGTGGGTGCCATCTCCGATGCCCCCGCCTTCGACGGCGAGGTCCGCGCGCTGTCGGGGATCCTGATGCCCGGCCTCGTGAACACCCACGCGCACAGCCCGATGACGGTGCTGCGCGGCCTGGGCTCCGACCTGCCGCTGCTGCGGTGGCTGCAGGAGCAGATGTGGCCGAACGAGGCGCAGATGACGCCCGCCGACATCGGCACCGGCATGTTGCTCGGCGCCGTCGAGATGCTGCGGCACGGCGTCACCACCTCCGCCGAGATGTACTTCCACGGCCGCGAACTGACGGAGGCCGTCCTGGCCGCCGGGTCACGGGTGGTGTTCGGCGGGGCGATCCTCGACGTGCCGGGCATGGACTGGAAGTCGCTGACCGACGAGATCTCCGCGTGGATCGACGCCGACGGGCTGCGGTTCGGGCCTGGTGAGCGGGTCGAGCTGGCCTACGGGCCGCACTCCGCCTACACGCTGTCGGCTCCTCAGCTCACGTCGATCGCTCTTGAGGCGCGGGCCCGTGGGGCGCTGTTCATGGTGCACGTGGCCGAGTCGCCGTTCGAGGACGAGGCCGCCCGCACCGAGTTCGGGTCCGTGCCGGCCCTGATGAAGGCTTCGGACGTGCTGGGCGGACGGGTGTTGTCCGCGCACTCCGTGCACCTGTCCGACGACGACATCGCCCTGTACGCGGCGTACGGCGTCGGCGTCGCGCACTGCCCCGGCTCCAACACGAAGCTCGCTTCGGGCATCGCGCGGGTGCCCGAACTGCTGGCCGCGGGCGTGGCGGTCGGGCTGGGCACCGACGGGCCCGCGTCCAACGACGACCTGGACCTGCTGGAGGAAGCGCGGCTGGCCGGCCTGCTCGCCCGCGTCTCCAAGATGGACGCGACGGTGCTCGGGGCCGCGCAGGCGTTGCTGATGGCCACTCGGGGCGGGGCCGACGCGCTGGGCCGCGACGACATCGGCGCGCTGGAGGCCGGTCGCTGGGGCGATGTCGTGCACGTCGCCGCCGACGACCCGGCGTTCGCGACCGGGCTGGACGCGCCGGACTCGCAGCTGCTGGCGAACCTCGTCTGGGGGTCCGGGTCGCGCCGGGTCACCGACGTGTGGGTCGCCGGTGACCACGTCGTCGCAGGTGGGGAGTCGACTCGGGTGGATCGGCACGAGGCGCAGGCCGGAGTCGCCGCGGTGGCACGGCGACTGCGCAGCGTCTAGCCACCTAGTGGCGCGACCCGGAACGTTGGCGAGGTAATCCACGCTCAGCAGGGCGCCTCGCCCGTCTGACCGCGAATTCCCCCGGCAACGTTCCGGGCCACGCCACTAGTGCGGCCGCGACCGCACGTTGATCTCGGTGATGTGGGCGTCGGGCGTCGCCAGCACGGCCGACGCCACCGCCCGCCCGATCGAGGCCGGGTCGATGTACTTCGACGGGTCGTACTCGCCACCCTCCTGGCGCCGCACGTCCTGCTGCATCGGCGTGGCCGTGCGGCCGGGGTAGACCGTGGTCACCCGCAACGACGGCTCGTCGCCGCGCAGGGCGTCGGCGTAGGCGCGCAGAGCGAACTTCGAGGCCGCGTAGACGCCCCAGCCGGGGTTCGCGGCCAGGCCGGCGCCGGAGTTGATGAGCACGACGTGGCCGGAGGCGGCGCGCAGCTGCGGCAGGACGAGGTTGGTCAGTTCGGCCACCGCGAAGACGTTCACGTCGAACGTGCGGCGCCAGTCGTCCTGGGAGGCCTCGGCCAGCGGGCCGAGCAGGGCGATGCCGGCGCTGTGGACGATCACGTCGAGGCGCGAGACGGCGGCCACGTCGGCACTGGCGACGTTCGTCAGGTCGAACGGCCACGCCTGCGCGCCGGGGAGTTCGGCGGCCAGCACCGACAGCGACGTCTCGTCGCGGCCGCCTAGCAGCAGGTCGTGAGTTGTGGCCAGATTTCTGGCGATGGCCGAGCCCATTCCGCTGGATGCCCCGGTGACGAGGGCGACCGGACGATCACTCATGGGGCGACCATAGTGCCCCGGTGGGTGCAGCCACCCGTCACACGGACGGACGGCTGCACCGGCTGACAAGATCAGTCGCAGATCTTGCGACGGTCCTTGCGCCACACCACCGCGACCGACGGACGCGGCTGCGAGGTGCCACCGTCCGGCCAGTGCGACAGCGGGTTGTTGGCCGAGGCGCCGTCGATCTCGCCGGGGTGCTGCACGGACACCAGCACGAAGTCGTCCTCGATGACCGGGCCGCAGGCTTCGCCACCGATCGGCACGGTGAGGAACTGCTTCACGAAACCGCGGTGCCTGCCCTCGACCGGCACAGCGAAGATGCCGTCGTTGGACTTCAGGGCGTTGCCGTCGGTGGAGATCCACAGGTTGCCCCGCGAGTCGAACGCGACGTTGTCCGGGCAGGAGATCGGGCTGACCTGCCCCTTGTCGTACCCGCCGAAGTAGGTGCCGGGGTCGTTGGGGTCACCGCACACCAGCAGCAGCTTCCACGAGAACGTGGTCGCCGTGTTGTCACTGTGGCGCTCCTCGAGCTCCAACACGTGACCGTGCTTGTTGCCGAGCCGCGGGCTGACCTCGGTGGCGCCTTCCTTGCCGGGCTTGCCGCGGTCGGTGTTGTTGGTGAGCGCCGCGTAGACGCGGCGGTTCCTCAGCGACGGCTCGACGTCCTCCGGCCGGTCCATCTTCGTGGGGCTGACCTTGTCGGCGGCGAGGCGCGTGAAGATGTAGACCTCTTCGGCGGTGAAGCCGGGCACGAACGACCTGTCGTTGTGCGCCAGTGGAATCCACTGACCTGAGCCGTCGAACTCACCGTCCGACGGCAGCTTGCCGGTCCCGTCGATCTCGGAGGCCGGACTGTCACCGGTGAACTTCGCGACGTAGAGCGTGCCCGAGTCGAGCAGGCGCTTGTTGTGCTCGCGTGCGCGCTTCGAGCTACCCGGCATGTAGCACTCGTCGGTGACGAACTTGTACATGTAGTCGAAGCGCTCATCGTCACCCATGTACGCGACAACGCGACCGTTGCGAGCGACGATGACGTTCGCGCCCTCGTGCTTGAAGCGACCGAGCGCGGTGTGCTTGACCGGCGTCGACGTCGGGTCGAGTGGGTCGATCTCGACGACCCAGCCGAAGCGGTTGGCCTCGTTGGGCTCCTGCGTGAGATCGAAGCGCTTGTCGAACCGCTCCCACTTACGCGTCGATGCCGTGCCCCTGATGCCGTAACGCGCGTTGCGCGCCTTGGCGGTCGCGTCGGTCACCAGGTCGCCGTTCGCGAAGTACTGGTTGAAGTTCTCCTCGCCGGACAGGATCGTGCCCCACGGCGTGACGCCGCCCGCGCAGTTGTTCTGCGTGCCCAGCACGACCTTGCCGCTCGGGTCGGCCGACGTCTTGAGGTACTTCGAGTCGGCGGCCGGACCACGCATCTCGAACGGCGTGGTGAGCGTGATACGGCGGTTGTAGCGGCGCTTGTCCTTCGACACCACCAGCTTGCCGCTGCGGTGGTCGCGCTCGACCTGCACGACCGAAAGGCCGTGCGCGGCCCACGCGATCTTGACCTGCTCCTCGGTCGGGTTGTTCGCGTCCCAGTTCTTGAACATGAACTCTTCGGACGAGTACTCGTGGTTGCTCACCATGAGCCAGCGGTTCCAGCCGGGCAGCGGAACGAGACCGCAGAAGTCGTTGTTGTAACCGAACTGCTTCGCCTGGGCGGCGGCGGTCTGGTTGTCGAAGTCGAACTTCGGCGCGTCCGACAGCACCGCGTCGCCCCAGCGGATGACGACGTCCTGCTGGTAGCCCTTCGGCACGACGACCGCGTCGAGGGTGTTGGGCTGCACCGGCTCGAAGTTGAGTCCGTCACGGTCGCGGCCGAACTTGAGGCCGAGGTCGAGGTCGAGGTCAACGTCGACCGGAGCGGCGGCGGCGGTACCGGAGAACGCGAGCGCGCCGGCGCCCGCGGCCGCGACGACGGCGCCGGCCTTCAGTATGCCGCGGCGGCTCACGACCTCCTTGACGACGTCGCCGAAGTACGCGTTGGCCGAGGTGTTGGGAGCCTCGTGCGAACACGCGTTGCCGCAGCGGTACTGGCAGGTGACGGCCTGGCGCCCGAGCGGGTGGTTGGCCGTGAGCAGGGGCAGCAGGCGACGGCCCGGATCGGTGGGTGAGGACACGCAGGCCTCCGAGATCGGTCAGTGTGGGAACTGGCCGAACCTAAGAGCCGAACGAGTTCGCCAGCCGTCCACAAGATGAACGGCGGGCGAACTCGTACTACACCGCAACGATCACAGCACGCAGGGTGATCAACCGATTTCACCCAGCTGACGACGGCCCTTGCGCCACACCGCGACGACCGACGCACGAGGTTGCGACTTACCTCCGTCCGGCCAGTTCGAAGCCGGGTTGTCGGCACTCGCGCCGTCCACCTCGCCGGGGTGCTGCACGCACACGGTGATCACTCGCTCGCCGATCACCGGACCACACGTCTCACCACCGGCCGGCACCGTGAGGAACAGCTTCAGGTGCCCGCGTTCACGCCCGTCCAGTGGAACGCCGTACAGGCCGTCGTTCAGCCCGTTGAGCGCACCGCCCGAGTCCGTGGAGATCCACAGGTTGCCGTGGCGGTCGAACGCCACGTTGTCCGGGCTGGAGATGGGGCTGACCTTGGACTTGTCGTAGCCGCCGAAGTAGGTGTTCGGGTCCGCCGGGTCACCGCAGACGAGGAACAGGTTCCAGTTGAACGTGAGCGCGAGCGCGTCGCCGCGCCGTTCGGTCAGCTCCAGCACCTGGCCGTGCCGGTTCTTCACGCGCGGGTTCGGCTCGGTCGCACCTTCCTTGCCGGTGTTGCCGCGCTCGCTGTTGTTGCTCAGCGCGCAGTAGACCGTGCCGGTGCGCGGGTGCGTCTCGATGTCCTCGGGACGGTCCATCTTGGTCGCGCCGACCTTGTCCGCCGCGAGGCGCGTGAAGACGTACACCTCTTCCGCGGTCATACCGGGCACGAAGGACTTCGTGCCCGCCGCCAGCGGGATCCACTCGCCGGAGCCGTCGAACTTCCCGTCACTGGGCAGCTTTCCGGTGCCGTCGATCTCGGACGCCGGGCTGTCGCCCTTGAACCGCGCGACGTAGAGCGTGCCGTCGTCGAGCAGCGTCATGTTGTGACGGCGCGCCGCCTTGCTGTTGCCGCGCTTGACCTTGCCGTTCGAGATGTACTTGTAGATGTACTCGAACCGCTCGTCGTCACCGGAGTACGCGACCACCCGGCCGTCGTCGGCGACGCGCACGTTCGCGGTCTCGTGCTTGAACCGGCCGAGGTGCGTGTGCTTGACCGGGGTCGAGTCCGGGTCGTTGGGGTCGAGCTCGATCACCCAGCCGAACCTGTTGACCTCGTTGGGTTCCTGGGCGAGGTCCCAGCGCTTGTCGAAGCGCTCCCACTTGCGCGTGGTCGCCGTGCCGTTGACGCCGTACCTCGTGAGCCTCGGGTCGTTGCGGCCGGCGGCGTTGGCGAAGTACTGGTTGAAGTTCTCCTCGCCGGACAGGATCGTGCCCCACGGCGTGACGCCACCGGCGCAGTTGTTGATCGTGCCCAGGACCTTGCGGCCCGTGGGGTCCACAGAGGTTTTCAGCAGGTCGCTGCCCGCTGCCGGTCCGCGCACCTCGAACGGCGTGTGCAGGGTGATGCGGCGGTTGTACCTGCTGAACTTCGCCTTGTAATGCCCGGAGAACAGCGATCGCTTGATCATGAACACCGACAGGCCGTGCGCGGCCCAGGCGATCTTCACCTGTTCCTCGGTGGGGTTCGCGGAGTTGTAGCCGCGGAACATGAACGACTCGCTGGTGTACTCGTGGTTCGTGACCATGATCCCGGTCAGTTCCAACGGGTCCAGCGGCAGGATCGCGGCGAAGTCGCAGTTGAAGCCGAACTGCTTGGCCTGCTTCGCCGCGGTCTGGTTGTCGAAGTCGAACTCGGGGACGCCGGGGAAGAGCGGGTCGCCCCAGCGGATCACGATCCCCTGCTCGTACCCCTCGGGGACGACGACCTCGTCCTTGGTGTTGACCGCGACGGGCTTGAAGTCGAGTCCCCTGGGTGGGCGGCCCTGGGGTTCGGCGGCGGCTGCTGTTGTCGCCGGCGTGGCGATGGTGGCCGCCGCCGCGACGACCGCACCCGCCTTGAGCGCGGTGCGGCGGCTGACCAGATCGCCGAAGTAGGGGTTGTCCGAGGTGTTCGGGACCTCGTGGAAGCACGCGTCCCCGCAGCGGTACTCGCATGTCACCGCCGCTCTGCCGACGCGGTGGTTGACGAGTGGCAGAGGGATCATGGTGGTGGCCTCCTACGGTCGGTGCGGGAACCAGCACCGACCGTAGGCTTCCGTTCATGCTTTGTTAACCCACAAGTTGTTCACCCGCGAGGACAGCTTCGGACGGAACGTCCCTTGTGTCCGTCCAGTTGAGCGTCAGCAGACCGGCGGCGACGACGCAGAGGACCGCGGCGAGAACTGTGAAGAACGCGGCCGTGTAGAGCGCCGCTCCGATCGACGTGCGGAGCAGAACGGGGTTCCGGAGGGCCTTCAGCGGGTCGAGCAGGCTGATCCCCATGAAAAGGTACCGTTCACCACGTGGATGCGGTGATCTTCGACCTCGACGGCGTGCTGATCGACTCAGAGCAGGTGTGGGACGAGGTGCGCCAGTCCTTCGCCGCCGCTCACGGCGGGGTGTGGACCGCCGAGGCGACCCGCGCCATGCAGGGGATGTCGACGCCGGAGTGGGCCGAGTACCTCGTGTCGGCCGTCGGCGTCCGGCTCTCGCCCGCCGAGGCGTCCGCCGGCGTGATCGCCGAGATGAAGAAGGCCTACGCCGCGCACCTGCCGCTGATCCCGGGCGCCACCGAGACGGTACGTCTCGTCTCGTCGCGCTACCCGGTGGCCATCGCGTCGTCGGCGCCCGCGGTGCTGATCAAGGTGTTCCTGGAGGTGACCGGCCTGCCGGTGCCTGTCGCGGTGTCGTCGGAAGAGTGCGCCGCGGGCAAGCCGTCACCGGACGTGTACCTGCTGGCGGCTTCGCGACTCGGGTTCGCAGCGTCTTCTTGCTACGCCGTCGAGGATTCGACCAACGGCCTGAAGGCGGCCCTGGCAGCGGGCATGACCGTGCTCGCCGTGCCGAACCCGCACTTCCCGCCCGCCGAGGACGTGCTGGCTCAGGTGCGGGTGCTGTCCTCGATCACCGACCTGCCGGACGCGCTGGCGTAGCTGATCGCGGCCATGCCGATCGCAATGCAGGCGCAGGCGATGACGCCCTTCGGCCAGTAGATGTGGCTGCTGAGGAACAGGTAGCTGCCCAGCAGCAGGAACACAGCGCCTGGGATCGCCTTGAGGTGATGCTTGAGCAGCGCGCACACCACGATCGCAGCGCTGGCCGCGAAAAAGCACCACGCGCCAACGGTTCCGAGCTGGTTGCCGATCTTGAACAGCGGCTCGTCGGCACTGGTGCGACCGCCGTTGGCCAGCGTCATCGCCCCGCCGCCGATACCCGCCAGCGCGTCCAGCGCGCCGTAGAAGACGACGTAGCCGAAGGTCGCGGCGCGGGCTGGGTAGCGGACGTACCTGGGGGCGTCGGCCAGCAGGACCCATTGCGCGGCACCGAGAAGCGGGAAGATCACCGCCAGGATGATGTGCATGTCCTGCCACCACTGCGCGGTCGACGCGTCCAGGTGGTGCGGGTGGGTCAGGCCGATGCCGGCGAGGACCAGGCCGGGGAGGGCGACGAGCAGCGTGCGCACCGGCCGAACCTAGCGGTGATCACTGCTTTCCCAGCTAGACTCGCCCACTTTCAGGCGATTCGGCCGAGCAGGTCGAACCTGTGTTCGATAGGATGTGGCAGTGGTGAACCGGCGTGAACAGGCAGCGCTCCTGCTCGCACTTCGCGACAGCGAGCGCGGCTGGGCCGACGTCACGAGCGCCGTGGAGGACGCGGGCTCCGCCCTGTCCGTGCTGGAGTCACTGCTCACGCCCGCCCAGCCGACGCTGGACCACGTCGCTCCCGACGTGACCGGCCGACTGGAACTGGCCGAGAAGGAGATCGCGTCCTGGGCGGACGAGGGCATCCACCTCGTCACCGTGCTCGACGAGGAGTACCCGGTCCAGTTGCTCATGGTGCACCAGCGCCCGCCTTTCCTGACGTGCAAGGGCTTCCTGGACCCCGCTGACCAGTTCGGCGTCGCGGTCGTCGGCAGCAGGCACGCGAGCGCGCGAGGACTCCGGATCACGCGCGAGATCGCGACAACGCTGACCAAGCACGACATCACCGTCTTCAGCGGCCTGGCCGCAGGCGTCGACACGGCCGCGCACCGTGCCGTCGTGGATGCCGGAGGCCGAACTGTCTCCGTGGTCGGCACGGGTCTGCGTCGCTGCTACCCGGCGGAGAACGCGGACCTCCAGCAGGAGATCGCCAGGACAGGTGCGGTGCTGTCCCAGTTCTGGCCGGACGCGGGTCCCGCCAAGCACCACTTCCCGATGCGCAACGCCGTCATGAGCGGCTGCAGTGTCGCGACCGTCGTCGTGGAAGCGGGCGAACACAGCGGCACCCGCATCCAGGCACGGCTCGCGCTGGAGCACGGCCGACATGTCTTCCTGCTGCCCGAGGTCGTGTCCGGCACGACGTGGGGCCGTGAGATGTCCGAACGACCGAACACGACTGTCCTGGAAGATCCCGACCACCTGCTGCGCGTGCTGGACGAGCTGCACGCCGGAGTCCCGGACCTGATCGACCTCTGACGTGAGCCCGCTCAGCCGCATCTCCGAGAGCTACCTCAACATCCTCGTTCCGCCACCAGTACGTGGGCCGGACGTGTGCGAGGTCTGCCGCAGGGCTACCGGAGGATTTCGCCGGTGCTGGCAGTGCAACCAGCACTTCCAGTCCCACGGCGCCGAGTTGGCCGACGAGGTCCTGCCGATCTCGATGGCGGTGGAAGGCAGTCAGCTGGTCCACGTGCTGGGCAACTACAAGAACAGCAGGTTCCCAGGCGTGCGGAAGCAGTTCACCAACGAACTCGCCGGCGTCCTCGCGACCTTCCTGGCCAGACACCGACGCTGCCCCGGCGAGTTCGACCTCGTGACGGTCGTACCGAGCACGAGGCAACGGGCAGACGGCCATCCGCTCGTCGACATCCTCGGACGACGTCTCGGCGTCACCCGCGCTCACTTCGCCCAGGTGCTCAGCACTTCTGGCGGCAACAGCCGGCTGCTGCGTCCGGACGAGTACGTCGTTCACTCCGAGGTCGAAGGCAGGCGGGTCCTGGTGATCGACGACCAGTGGACGTCGGGAGCCAGCCTCCAGTCGTCAGCCATCGCCCTCAAACGCGCAGGAGCAGCACGAGTCGCCGGACTCGTGATCGGCCGACGAGTCGATGCGGGATCGCCCGGCACGTTCGACTGGGACGACTGCGTTGTCTGTCAGCGCGCCTGATGCCTAGCGTGGCCCCCATGACGCAACGAGTTGCCGTGGTCACGGGCACGGCGCAGGGCATGGGGCTGCGGATCGCCGACGTGCTGCGCGAGGACGGGTTCGCCGTCGTCGGCTTCGACCTGCAGGAGAGCAAGGACGGGATCGTCGGCAACGTGGCGAGCGCCGCGGACGTCCAGCGCCTGACCGAGCACGTCCAAGCCACCTACGGCCGGGTGGACGTGTTGGTCAACAACGCGGGGATCGCCGGCATCGTGCCGTTCGAGGACACGAGCCTGGAGCAGTGGGAACGGATCATGGCGGTCAACCTGACCGGGCCGTTCCTGCTGACGCAGGCGCTGGGAAGGATCATGCTCGACCAGGGCAGCGGCAGCGTCGTCAACATCGCGTCCGTCGCCGGGCTGCAAGGGGTGGCGGACCGGGCCGCGTACAACACGACGAAGCACGGGCTGATCGGGTTGACGCGCACGCTCGCCGTGGAGTGGGGCGGGCGGGGGATCAGGGTCAACGCCGTGTGTCCCGGGTGGGTCAAGACGGAGATGGACGTCGAGTCGCAGGCCGGCGGGTACTACGTCGATGAGGACATCACGGACCACGTGCCCATGAACCGGTTCGCGGCGCCCGATGACATCGCGCAGGCCGTGCGGTTCCTGGCTGGCGACAACTCCAGGTACATCAACGGCGTCGCGCTGCCCGTCGACGGCGGGTGGACCGCGGACGGCAGCTGGCAGAAGCTGCGGCTCTCGAAGCGGTGAAGGGAAAGGCCGCTCTCACGAGGAGAGCGGCCCTTCACTGCATCAGATCTCGCCGCGAATGAACTTCTCGACGGCCTCGTGCGCCTCGGAGTCCGAGTACTGCACGGGCGGGGACTTCATGAAGTACGACGACGCCGAGAGGATCGGGCCGCCGATACCCCGGTCGAGGGCGATCTTCGCCGCGCGTACCGCGTCGATGATGATGCCCGCGGAGTTCGGGGAGTCCCAGACCTCCAGCTTGTACTCGAGGTTCAGCGGCACGTCGCCGAAGGCGCGGCCTTCCAGGCGCACGTAGGCCCACTTGCGGTCGTCGAGCCACGCCACGTAGTCCGACGGTCCGATGTGGACGTTGCGCTTGCCCATCTCGCGGTCCACCTGGGACGTGACGGCCTGGGTCTTGGAGACCTTCTTGGACTCCAGGCGCTCCAGTTCCTTCATGTTCAGGAAGTCCATGTTGCCGCCCACGTTCAGCTGCATGGTGCGGTCGAGCTGGACGCCGCGGTCCTCGAACAGCTTCGCCAGCACGCGGTGCGTGATGGTGGCGCCGACCTGGGACTTGATGTCGTCACCGACGATCGGGACGCCGGCCGCGCGGAACTTCTCCGCCCACTCCGGGTCCGACGCGATGAAGACGGGCAGGGCGTTGACGAACGCCACACCGGCGTCGATGGCGCACTGGGCGTAGAAGCGGTCCGCGTCCTCGGAACCCACGGGCAGGTACGAGACCAGCACGTCGGCCTCGGCCTCGCGCAACGCCGCGACGACGTCGACCGGCTCGAAGTCGGACTCCTCGATCGTCTCCCGGTAGAACTTCCCGAGGCCGTCGTAGGTGTGCCCGCGCTGCACGACGACGCCGAGCGGCGGCACGTCCGCGATCTTGATCGTGTTGTTCTCGCTGGCCCCGATGGCCTCGGCGAGGTCGACCCCGACCTTCTTCGCGTCCACGTCGAACGCGGCGACGAACTCGACATCGCGCACGTGGTAGTCACCGAACTGCACGTGCATGAGACCGGGCACGCGGGTGCTCGGGTCGGCGTCCCGGTAGTAGTGGACGCCCTGCACCAGCGACGCCGCGCAGTTACCAACCCCGACGATGGCCACTCGAACGGTGCGGCGGTTTTCGCCCATTGCCGAGTCCTCCTTGATCAACAGTGAAGTGCTACTCGTCCTGCTCGGACTTCTCGTGCGCGATGAGCTCGTTGAGCCACCGCACCTCGCGCTCCGTGCTTTCCAGGCCTTGGCTGTGCAGCTCACGGGTGTAGCGGTCGATCTGCTCACCCGTGCGCGTGAGCCGCTCGCGAAGCCCTTCCCTGCGTTCTTCGACACACCGCCGGCGGCCCTCCAGGATGCGCATCCTGACGTCGGCCGGCGTGCGCGAGAAGAACGCCAGGTGGACTCCGAACGAGTCGTCGTCCCAGGTCTGCGGACCCGCGTTGGCCAGGAGATCGGCGAACCGCTCCTTGCCCTCCGGCGTCAGCTTGTAGACCTTGCGCGCCCGACGTCCCCAAGAAAGAGCCGATTCCTCCGGCCCCTCCTCCACGATCAGGCCCGCACGTTGGAGCCGCCGCAATGTTGGGTACAGCGACCCGTAGGAGAACGCGCGAAACGCTCCGAGCAGGTCATGCAAACGCTTGCGCAGCTCGTAGCCGTGCATGGGCGCCTCGTGCAGCAGGCCGAGCAGCGCGAACTCGAACACGAGTCACCTCCTCGCACCTGCACCGATAGGTGAGGTGAGTATATCGGCTCGATACATCGATGGCTCCTTGTAACTGTGGGATGTGGCACACCGTGATACCGCGTCGGGGCCCGCTGCCCTGAACGGCCCATCATCGAAAAGCGCCCGGCACGTACTCTGGTCACGTGTTGACCCAACGGCAGGTGGTGGACTACTCGCTGCAGCGGCGTGCGCTGCTGGCGGAGGTCTATGCCGGTCGCACGGGCACCATGGAGGTCTGCGACGCGAACCCGTACCTGCTGCGAGCTGCGAAGTTCCACGGGACGGCGACCGACGTGCCCTGCCCGGTGTGCCGCAAGGAACCGCTCACGCACGTGTCATGGGTCTACGGTGACGAGCTCAAGCACGCGGCCGGCTCAGCGCGGACTCCTGAAGAACTGGTGAAGATGGCGAACCTCTTCGACGAGTTCTCCGTGTACCTAGTTGAAGTTTGTCGCACGTGCAGTTGGAACCACCTTGTGCAGTCATACGTCCTGGGGAAGCGTGGGCTGGAAAAGCCACGCAGGAGGACTGCGGCTGAATGATCCACAGGTGACACTGCTCCGAATGAAGTACGACCACCGAACCGTGTGCTGTTGCACGCCGGTCTGGGAGGCCTTTTCACGTGAACGACCAGCATGATGACCGGCAGCGCGGAGGCGAGCCGCAGTGGCCGACCGGGGACGACCCGGACGGCGGCGGCGCGAGGCGCGATGTCCCGAATCAGCCACGTCCGGGTACCCCGCCCGGTGGTTTCGCGCGCCCTCCTCAGGGTGGCACGCCACCTGGTGGTTTCCCACAGCAGCAGCCCCCACGCCGCCCGAACGGACCAGGCGGTCCGCAGGGTGGGCCTGGCGGACCGCAGGGTGGGCCAGGACGTCCGCAGGGCCCCATGAGCGGTCCCGGTGGGCCCCAGGGCGGTCCCGGTGGTCCGGGCAACCGTCCTCCGACGCCTCCCGGCGGCATGCCCATCGCCCCGCCTCCCGGCGCCCGTCGCCCCGGTGGACCGGCCGGCCCCGGTGGACCGCAGGGTGGCCCTGGCGGCCCCGGCCGTCCCGGCGTGCCCCCGCGCGGCCCCGGTGAAGATCGCACCACGCAGATGCCGCCGGTCAACCGGCCCACGCAGCGCGAGCCCGAACTCATCACCCACCGCGAGCCTGACGACGAGTTCCTCATGGCCGGTGTCGGCGACGATTACGACGAGTACGAGTACGACGACGAGCCGGAGCTCACCGAAGAGGAGGAGCGTCGTCTGCGTAAGAAGAAGATCTGGAAGCGCGTCCGGATCGCCGCTTTCGTCTCGATCGGCCTGATGATCCTGGGCCCGGTGATCGCCATCGCGGTCGCGTACCCGCTCGTCGACTGGCCCCGGCCGAGCGACATCGCGGCAGATCAGGACAAGACGATCACCCTGCTCTACTCGGACGGCACCGAGATGGGCAAGATCACCTCACCCGGTCAGAACCGCACGCTGCTCACCTACGACGAGCTCCCGGACACCGTCAAGAACGCGGTCATGGCGGCGGAGGACGCGGACTTCTTCGACAACCCCGGCTTCGACGTCAAGGCCATCGCCCGCGCCGTCTGGATCCAGGCGACCGGCGGCAGCTCCGGTGGTTCCGGTCTGACGCAGCAGTACATCAAGAAGGCGACCGGCAACGAGGAAGCGACGCTGACTCGTAAGTTCACCGAGCTCGTCAAGGCCTACAAGATGAGCAACGAGTCGGACCACCCGACGATCCTCACCGCGTACATGAACACGGTGTACTTCGGTCGTGGCGCGAACGGCATGAAGGCCGCGGCGCAGGTCTACTACGACAAGGAGATGAAGGCCCTCACTCCTTCCGAGGCCGCTTTCATCGCAGGCATGATCCAGATCCCCTCCTGGTCCGAGGACGAGGTGCACGCGAAGAAGCGCTGGGAATTCGTGATGAAGCAGATGCTTCAGAAGGGATGGATCAGCCAGGCCGACTACGACGCCCGCCAGTACCCGACGCCGCTGCCGTTCGAGCAGACGCAGCCCGCGAGCCTCGATGGCCCGCTCGCCCGCGTGAGCCAGCAGGTCCAGAACGAGATCGACAGTGAGCTCGTCGGCCTCACGATGGAGAAGGCGCAGAAGGTCGGCGTCACCGTCACCACGACGATCGACCCGAAGATGCAGCAGGCCGCGCTCGACGCCGTGAACTCGGTGATGGCAGGCCAGGACCCGGAGCTGCGCACCTCGCTCAGCGCGATCGAGCCGCAGTCCGGCGCCGTCAGGGCCTACTACCCGGGCAAGGACGGCCTCAAGGGCATCGACTACGCCAAGGGCACGATCCAGGAGGCCGGCTCGTCGTTCAAGCCGTTCGACCTGGTGGCCGCCCTGAAGATGGGCAAGGGCATCGGCGACACCTACGACGCCACCCCGCGGAAAATCGCCGGCGTCGAGATCCGCAACGCGAGCAACACCCAGTGCGGCAAGCAGTGCACGATCAAGCAGGCCATGAAGGAGTCCCTCAACACCGTGTTCTACGACATGGTGGCGAACGACACCGGCCCCAAGGCCGTGGCGGAGGCGGCACACGCGGCCGGCATCCCGAAGGTCGTCCGGGTCGGCGGCCAGGACAAGCAGACATTGGTCGGTGAAGGTGGCGGCGCACCGAACGCCGGTATCTCGATCGGCGCCGACAACGCCCAGGTGCGGCCGTTCGACATGGCCTCGGCCTTCGCGACGTTCGCGGCCCGCGGCGTGTACCGGGCTCCGTTCTTCGTCACGAAGATCGTGGGCCCCACCGGTGACGTCCTCTACCAGCACGTCGACCAGCCGGTGCCGGCGTTCGACCCGGTCGAGACGAAGAGCCGCGACATCGCGGACAACGTCACTGAGACGCTGAAGGACATCCCGTCAGGGCCGATCGCGTGCGCCGGCGGCCGCCCGTGCGCCGGCAAGACCGGTACCCACGAGCTCGCGGGCAGCCTCGACCAGAACTCGAAGGCCTGGATGGTCGGCTACACGCCGCAGTTGTCCGCCTCCGTGTGGGTCGGCAAGGACCAGGGCAACGTGGCCATCAAGGACAAGAGCGGCAAGGCCGTCTTCGGCTCCGGCCTGCCCGGCCTGATGTGGAAGAAGTTCATGGACGGGGCACTCGCGGGCGCACAGAAGGAAGCGTTCCCGAAGCCGGTCCCGCTGGGCAACTTCAACCCGCCGCGCAAGTCCGACCCGCCGTCGACCCCGGCCAGCAGCACCAACCCGTCGACCAACAACCCGCCGTCGCAGACCTCGGCATCGACCAAGCCGTCGCAGACGAAGCCCCCGAACCCCGGTTGCATCCCGGGCATCAACTGCCCCGATCCGTCCGATGATCCCGATCCGTCGACCAGCGGCCGCCCCAGGGGCGGCAGTCCAGGAGACGGCTGACTCGTGAAGGAGCCCGGTGCACACGCACCGGGCTCCTTCGCTTTGTGCGGTACCTGGGATGTTGACCACGGCGAAACGGTCGGTCACCCGTGAAGAACGCGTCGCACCCACGTGGGCCGAGTCCCTCGCCTGGGGCCTGAGCAGACCGTACGGCGAGCACGCGGGCCCGAGCAACGACCCCGAGAACCCGAACACCGGGCCGCAATCCGAGTGGCGGCTAAAGATCGACAACCAGAGCGCTTGACTCAGCACTGGGCAACCGCTTCAATCGATATGCGTGGGGGTGGGGACCCGCTACGGCGCAGATGTCCACTGGGGGCGTCTCGAAGAGCAACTCGCTGAGTTTCAGCAATCATTCTTTATCGTTTTCCAAAACGATCGTACTTCTGTTCACATCACGACGCCTGCGTCAACCCGCAGGCCGCTCTTTCCTGCCCGAAGACAAGGACAGGAACACGATGAATCCACACTTTCTGGGAGAACTGCGAAGAAGGCTGTATTCGCACTGCTCGGATGCACGCTCATGTTCGGGTCCTCGACGCCGGCCAGCGCCGGACCCGCCGACGACTTTTGCATCAGCGTGACCACCACGGACGCTGGTCAGGCAGCGAAGGTTACATGCGACTTCAAGCCCGACACCGTCAAGCTCAAGGCAGCGAAGGCCGAAGCGGTTGCGGCAGGCGCAGAGGGCCTGATGACTTGGTACGACAACGCCGGATACAACACCGCTGCAGGTTGGCACGCGTGGTACGGCTACGCTGGTCCCTGTGACGTCGACGGTTACAGGACGTACATGAATGGCGACCAATTTCAGTGGCGTAACAGGATCTCGTCCTGGCGGGTTTGGTCACCCTGCCACACGACTGTTGCCTGGGACGTGTCTGGCGACGATTCCAGCGGGTCGTGGCGAGTCAATGGCGACGTTTGGTACACCGGCGACTTGTTTAACGATAGAATTGAGATGTTCCGCGTCTCCGTTGCTCGCTAGTCGCAGCCTGGCAATTTCTCACACCTAGATGCCGCCTTGTGGTCACACGAAGCATGTGCGGCCACAAGCCCGGTGGTATACGCACGACAATTGAGCAATTAAAGAAAAGCATTCAGAAGATAGACCAGAGATCAGCTTTGCATACAACAGTGCTCACACTCCTGCCGGGAATGACTACGGTCGCCGCACTCAGACCTGCACTGAACGTCGAGGGCAAACGGACCAAACACCAAACCACGACCGGTCACGCAGCAGCAACGGGCGGACGTTCCCGAGCATAACTGGCAGCAGCCAAAGACAACTACAGACCGATTGACCACGGCGAAACGGTCTTGGCCGTAACATCCGCCCCGTGCCCAGCAGCCCTGCCGAGCGTCCCGCCGAGGCCTCCGAGACGGACCTCGCCGAGGAAACCGACTCGCTCACCCGTGAAGAACGCGTCGCACCCACGTGGACCGAGTCCCTCGCCCGCGGCCTGAGCAGACCGTTCGGCGGTCCGCTCGGCGAGCACGCGCAGGTCGGCCGGAACTACTTCTGGACGGCGCTGCGGGTGGTCCTGATGCTCGCCGTGGTCACGTTGCTGCTGGGATGGGTGCAGAAGTCGCCGTGCATCCAGCAGTACACGGATGACAAGGGCGTCGTGCAGCTCGACTGGCGGGGCAGCAAGCAGTTCACCGCGCTCTGCTACTCCGACACGGTGCCGCTCTACACCGCGGAACGGCTCGACCAACGCGGTTCCTTCCCGTACATCACGTCGTGGAAGGACGACGAGGGCAAGCCGACCGAGCAGGTCCGGTACATGGAGTACCCCGTGGTCACCGGCGTGTTCATGTGGCTCAACGCGCGTGTGGCGCAGGGGCTCGTGGCGCTCGTGCCGGGGCTGCCGATGACGGTGATCGTGTTCTTCAACGTCACGGCGTTCTGGCTGGCCGTGGCGTGGCTGGTGACGGTGTTCTCGGTCGCCCGGATCGCGCGGCGCAGGACGTGGGACGCGGCGATCGTGGCTGTGTCACCGCTGGTCATCGTTCATGCGTTCACCAACTTCGACACGATCGCGACGGCGTTCGCGACGGCGGGCCTGCTGGCGTGGGCGCGGAAGAAGCCCGTGCTCGCAGGGGTGTTGCTGGGGCTCGGTGGTGCGGCGAAGCTCTATCCGTTGTTCCTGCTCGGGCCGTTGCTGTTGTTGTGCTGGCGGTCCAAGAGGATCAAGGTCGGCCTCACCACCACGGCCGCGGCCATAGGCGCGTGGGCGCTCGTCAACGCGCCGATCGCATTGAACCCGGCTTCGCAGACGGGGTGGCGTGAGTTCTTCCGCCTCAACACCGAACGCAACGCGGACCCGGACACGCTCTACAACGTGCTCGTGCAGTGGACGGGGTGGCAGGGCTTCGACCCCGGGCTGACGCAGGGACAACCACCGACGGTCCTCAACACGGTCAGCATGGTGCTGTTCCTCGTCTGTTGCGCCGGCATCGCCTACGTGGCCCTCTCGGCACCGACGAGGCCACGGCTCGCGCAGCTCGGGTTCCTGGTCGTGGCGGCGTTCCTGCTGACGAACAAGGTGTGGAGCCCTCAGTACTCGCTGTGGCTGGTGCCGCTGGCCGTGCTGGCGTTGCCGCGCTGGAAGCTGCTGCTGGCGTGGATGACGGTCGACGCGCTGGTGTGGGTGCCGCGCATGTACTTCTACCTCGGCACGGACAACAAGGGCCTGCCGATCGACTGGTTCCTCGGCGCCGTGCTGTTGCGTGACGCTGCCGTCGTCGGGCTGTGCGTGATGATCCTCAAGGAGATCTACCACCCGGAGCGCGATCTCGTGCGGCTGGCGGGCGACGACCCGCTGGCGGGCGTGCTGGCCGACGCGCCGGACCGGCCGCTCGTCACACCCGCACGAGGCGCGCCATCGCACCGAATGCGTTCCCGTTCGGATGCAGGTGATCACCGGAGTCGAACTCCGGACGCAGTCTGAGCGGATCGGCGGGGTCGCGCACGGCCTCGTCGAAGTCGATGGCATCGCGGAAGGTGGCGCGGATCCACGCGTTCACCTTCTGGCGCTGCTGTTCCTTCTCCTCGGTCCACGCGTGCCAGCCGCGCCACGGCGTGATGGTGCCGACGTGGAACTCCACGCCCTCGTTGCGGCATCGCAGCTGAACGGTGCGGATGCCCGCGATGACCTCCTCGGCGCTGACGCCGCTCTGGATGTCGTTGATGCCGCCTAGCAGCACGACCTTGCGGACCTCGTTGCTGAACAGGACGTCCCGGTACACGCGCGTGATCATCGGTGCGTTGCCCAGCACCACGCCGTTGCCGCTGATGCCCGCGTTCAGGACCGCGTAGTCGCTCTGCACCAACGACGGCCAGGTGTTCTCGTGGAACCCCTCGGTGATCGAGTCGCCGAACATCACGACCGCACCCGGCGCGGTGAAGCCCGCGACCTCGACGGCCGAGACGAGGCAGATCTGGTCGCGCGTGGACGTGATCGTGCGATGCGCGCGGGCCTGGCAAGGCGTGCCGGCCGGGGCGTACGTGCTGATCTCCAGCGTCTTGGTGACGTCGAGCCGCACGGCGTCGCTGTAGACCTCGGCGCGGGCCCTGATCGTGACACCTTCGGACCTGTCGAACGTGAGTCGCCGCGTCTCGCCGTTCGCGGTGACGGTGACCTGCTCGACGCGGACCGGCTTGATGCCCATCAGGTTCGACAGGCGCACCCGGACCGAGGTGCCGCCCGCCGCGAGGTCGACCGTCGTGCGCACGCTCTGGTCCGGCACCGAACCCGACAACGTAGGCACGGCCTGCCACACGGGCAGCCAGCGGATCACCTCCGAGCGCACGGGCACGCCGGAGGCACCGCAGGCCAGCAGCAACGCCAGCACGATGATCACCCTCACGGGTGAAGTCTGCGGCGGATCAGGCCCTCGTTGCTACAGCCCCGCGGATGAACTTCAGGTCTTCTTGATCATCCTCGGTGACGTCCCTGGCCTTGAGGAACACGACGAACAGCGCCACGAGCAACGCGGCCCGGCCCCACACGCCGATCATCACGGCCTGCGCGGAGAAGCTGTCGTAGATCCCGGCCGGCTGACCGAACTCGATCGCCCAGAACCAGCGGAAGATGCCGATGCCCATGGCCAGGTCGACCACGAAGTAGGCGAAGGCCCACACCAGCCGCACACGCAGCAGCACGAGGAACGGCACCAGCCACAGCGTGTACTGCGGCGAGTGGACCTTGTGCAGCAGCATGAAGCCGCACAGCATCGCGCCGGACACCGCGATCCACGGGTAGCTGCCCTCGCGCCGGAACCGCATCCAGCCGTAGCCGGCCGCGATGCCGAACGAGAGCAGGATCGTGATCGGCGAGATGACGCCGACCAGCGACTGCATCGCGTCGTCGCCGATGAACGGCCGCAGGCCCCAGTACCAGATCGAGTTCGTGGTGATGTCGACCCGGCGCAGCTGCTGGAACTCGAACGACGCCGCCCAGCCGTCGTAGCCCGCGATCGCGAACGGCAGGTTGACCAGCACGACCGTGACGATCGACGCGAGCCCGACCTTGACCGCGCCCGCCACGTCGGTCTTCTTGCCGGTCGGCATCTCCTGGCCGCGCCAGCCGCCGGTGGCGACGAAGAGCATCAGCGGCAGCACGAAGGCCGCCGGGTAGACCTTGAACGCGAACCCGAGCCCGAGCAGCACGGACGCGACCATGGCTCTCTCGACCAGTGGCCGGTTCCAGCGGTGCACCACGAAGACCGCGGCGACCGAGCACAGGACGACGGGCAGGTCCCAGTTGTGGAACGCGTAAAGGATCAGCGGTGGACCGATCGCCCACAGCAACGCGCGCCAGCGGGCCAGCTTGCCCAGCATGTAGCCCGTGAGCAGGCCGAACGGCGCCATCAGCAGCGACGAGTAGAGCAGGTACTCCGCGTCGTTGTGCGCGAAGATCGCACCCGCCCAGATGAGCAGGCCGGACAGCACCGGGTACTCGACCGAGCCCCCGATGAGGACGCCCTTGTCGTTGATGTTGCCGTCGACGTACGGGAAGACGTGCCGGTCGATGTCACGCCCGATCCAGAGGTGCTGGATGTCGGAGTAGCAGACGTCCTGCTTGTTGCGCTCGTCGTAGTCGGGCTGCGTGCGGCCCCACTGGTCGAACGCGGGACCGGTGCAGCGGTCCTTGTTGACGAAGCCCAGCAGCAGCGTGAGCCCGCACAACAGCACGAGCACGGCGGCGGCAGCGCTGCCGAAGCGGTTCACGAAACGCCCGGCGTCGCCTCGCTCGGGCGTCACGCTCACCACCTCGTGCACGGTGTTCACCGGCCGGCGCGGTCGCGCAGGAAGGCGATGTCGTCGGCCTGGCCCTCGTCGGGAGTCTCCACCACGACGGGGCATCCGGCGGTGGCGACCACGGCTGCCAGCTGGTCGGCGTCGATGGTGCCAGTCTTGATGTTGTCGTGCCGATCGCGCGAGGAACCGAACTCGTCGCGCGAGCTGTTGAGGTGCACGAGGTCGATCCGGCCGGTGATCGCTTTCACCCGGTCGACGATGCCGACCAGGTCCTCACCGGCGGCGAACGCGTGGCAGGTGTCGAGGCAGAAGCCCGCGCCGAACTCGCCGACCGCGTCCCAGAGCAGTTTGAGGGAGTCGAACGTGCGGGCCATGGCGCCGTCGCCGCCCGCGGTGTTCTCGATCAGGACCGGGACCGCGAAGCCGCCGTCGGCGACCTGGCGCTCGAAGAACTTGCGCCAGTTCGCGAACCCCTCCGCCGGGTCCTCGCCCTTGGTGACGTGACCGCCGTGCACGATCAGGCCCTTGGCGCCCACGGTCGCGGCTGCCTCCGCGTGCTGGATCACGTTCTTCCTGGACGGAATCCGGATCTTGTTGTTCAGCGACGCGACGTTGATCATGTACGGGGCGTGGATGAACACGTCCAGGTCGGAGGCGAGCAGGGCCTCCGTCTGCGGATGGGGTTGGGGCTTCTTCCACCCCTGGGGATCCGACATGAAGAACTGGACGACCTCAGCCCCGCGTTCGGCCGCGGCGCCGACCGGGTCGTCGTCGCGTACATGGGCCCCGATGCGCATACGCACGAGGGTAGTCGGCGCCCATAACGCCATCGCAGCCGCCGCCGATAGGAGTAATTGGAAAAACTGGGGATGGTTTACGTCACCACCAGGACCTACGGTCGTTACTAGAGAGTAGGAAAGGGGTTCGCATGAGGCTGTTGAGCGCTGCCGCCACGGCGCTGCTGGCCCTGGCGTCCGCTTCGGTGGGCGGGGTCGCGCACGCGGCTGATCCGATCGTGGCCGGCAGTTGTGCCACCACCGTGCAGGGCGCGCCCGGCACCCCCGTCTCTCTGAGTCCGGCCGCCGTGACGCAGCCGATCACGGACCTCGTGCGCGCCGTCCCGTTGCTCGGGCCGCCGCTCGCCGAACCGTTCAAGCAGGCGTTCGCGCAGGTCAAGCCCATGCCGATCGGCGCGGTGCAGGTCGGCACGACGACCATCGGCGGCGGCACGATCGCCAACGCCGTGATGGCCGAGGTGAACAAGATCCCGCTGCTCGGGCCGATCCTCGGCACGCTCGACAAGACCGTGCGCACGACGCTGACGCAGGGCTGCCAGGTGACGGTGGTCGGCGTCAACAAGGCCGTCGCACCCGTCCAGGACGGCGCCAAGGCCGTCGCGGACGCCTCGCAGCAGGCCGTCGGTGCGATTCCCGGTGCACCGAAACCGCCTGGTCAGCAGCCCCAGCCGCAGCCCGGGACCAACCCCGGCACGCAGCCGGGCACCCAGCCTGGCGTTCCCGGGGTGGGCGCCGGTGCCCCCAGCAACCGCGACTTCTCGCTCTATCCGATCGGCTCGAACTTCGGCCGCGTGCCGCTGTTCAGCTACGGCTCGCTGCCGTTCGCGATGCCCGGCCTCTACTCGCCGTCGCCCGGTGTGCGGTACGGCTCGCAGGTACCCCGCGCGTCCAGCGGCACCGGCGTCGAGGGCGACTCTGTGCAGGCCGCCGGTCGCGCCACGGCGTTGCCCAGGCTGAGCGGTCCCGGCGGGGTCGGCGCTCCGGTGCTGGTCGCGGTGTTGATGCTCGCCCTGGTCACGGGTGCGCTGGTGCGGACCTGGGCGCTGCGCCGCACCCCTGCGTAGTCGCCGGACGCGCTCTGTTAACCTTTGTCAGTTGCTGACGCGACGACCCTCCTGCCACGGAAAGCCCGTGGCCGCGAGTCCACAGGAGGTGAGTGGTCCTCATGCGTCATTACGAAGTGATGGTCATCCTCGACCCCAGTCTCGACGAGCGCACTGTCGCACCGTCGCTCGACACGTTCCTCAACGTCATCCGCACCACGGGCGGAAACGTTGAGAAGGTCGAGGTTTGGGGCAAGCGCCGGTTGAGCTTCGAGATCAACAAGAGCAGCGAGGGCATCTACGCGGTGCTCGACCTGACCTCGACGCCCGACGCGGTGAAGGAACTGGACCGCCAGCTCGGTCTGCAGGAGACGGTGCTCCGGACGAAGGTCCTGCGCCGCGAGCCCGCCAAGGCTGCCAAGTTGGCCGCCAAGGCTGCGGCCAAGTCGGACGCCAAGTCGGCCAAGTCGGCGGCCAGGGCCGCTGCCAGGGCCTGACGAACCTCGACTAGGGGAGCTCCCAAGACATGGCTGGTGAGACGACGATCACGGTAGTCGGGAACCTGACTGCCGACCCCGAACTGCGCTTTACCCAGTCCGGTGCGGCGGTGGCCAGCTTCACGGTCGCCTCCACGCCCCGCACGTTCGACAAGCAGTCGGGCGAGTGGAAGGACGGCGAAGCGCTGTTCCTGCGGTGCAACGTGTGGCGGCAGGTCGCCGAGAACGTGGCCGAGTCGCTCACCCGCGGTTCGCGACCGGTTCCAGCGGTGGTTTCGCCGACGAGCCCCCCTTCTAGACCGACTGCACCGGTCATCCAGTACTTCACTCATCGCGTATTCAGGAGTTAGAGACACATGGCCAAGCCGCCTGTGCGCAAGCCCAAGAAGAAGGTCTGCGCCTTCTGCAAGGACAAGAGCGCGTCGCTGATCGACTACAAGGACACGACGCTGCTCCGCAAGTTCATCTCCGACCGCGGCAAGATCCGTGCCCGCCGCGTCACCGGCAACTGCTCGCAGCACCAGCGCGACGTCGCTGTTGCCGTGAAGAACGCCCGTGAGATGGCCCTGCTGCCCTACACCTCGACCGCTCGCTAAGAGAAGGAGACACTGCGATGAAGCTCATCCTCACCGCTGACGTTTCCGGCCTTGGCGCTCCCGGCGACATCGTCGAGGTCAAGGACGGCTACGGCCGCAACTACCTGCTCCCGCGTGGTCTCGCGATCGTCGCGACCCGTGGCGCGCAGAAGCAGATCCAGGTCATCACCCGCGCGCAGGACACCCGCCGCGTGCGCGACCTGGACCACGCCAAGGAGATCAAGACCGCGCTCGAGGGTCTCTCCGTGACGCTCAAGGCCAAGGCCGCCGCCGGCAGCAGCAAGCTGTTCGGCTCGGTCACCGCGTCGGACGTGGCGGCTGCCGTCAAGTCCGCCGGTGGTCCGGTCCTGGACAAGCGCGCCATCGAGCTGCCGGGTCACATCAAGACGACCGGCAAGCACTCGGTCACGGTTCGCCTCCACCCCGAGGTCACCGTCGCCCTGCCGCTCGAGGTCACCGGTTCCGCCCAGTAGTTCGTCGATCTCGTCAGGCGAGACCAGCAACTCTTTGGTGGGGTTCGCCTACGGTTCGGTTTGCTGAAGCGCTGCCTACCCGGAATGCTCCGGGTGGGTGGCGCTTTCGCTCGTTCGGACCAGTGTCGCCCTGTCCACTTCCTGTGGATAAACGACGCGTTCAGCGGAGCCGCGACACGCCGACGAAGGTGTTTTTTGCGACACGCCGAGGGTGTGGCGCACAACTTCTTCCACAACTTGTACACAGCCCTTGAGCTGCAGTTACTTCTGTCACTCCGCTGGTTGTCAACAGGTTGTCCCCAGCGCCGCGACCCCTGTGAGCAACCATCCACAGGTTGTCCCCCAGTTGTCCACAGGGCGATCCACACGCTGGTTTGCTTGCTCCGGACGGGTCCCTCTAGCGTCGCTGTCAGGGCAGGGCCATCGCACAGCGTGGCCGCCCGAAATTGTCGGTGCCGCGCGGTACAACTAGGTGATTCAGGCACCGGCTCTCGACTTCTCGCAGGGGTGATTCGGCAGTGGCGCTCGTGGACGACCGGGGCATGGCGGAGCCCGCATTCGAGCGTCAGCCGCCCCAGGACCTCGCGGCGGAGCAGTCCGTTCTCGGCGGCATGCTGCTGTCCAAGGACGCGATCGCGGACGTCATCGAGGCACTCGCGCCCAACGACTTCTACCGCCCGGCACACCAGGCGATCTACGACTGCATCCTCGACCTGTACGGCCGCGGCGAGCCCGCCGACCCGATCACCATCTCGGCCGAGCTCGAACGCCGCGGCGAACTGCTGCGCGTGGGCGGCGCGCCGTACCTGCACACGTTGATCGCGACGGTCCCCACGGCCGCGAACGCCGGCTACTACGCCGAGATCGTGGCCGAGAAGGCGGTGCTGCGCCGTCTGGTCGAGGCCGGCACGCGCATCGTGCAGCTGGGTTACAACGGTGCCGAGGGCGCGGACGTCGACGAGGTGGTCGACCGGGCGCAGGCCGCGATCTACGAGGTCACCGACCGCCGCACCACCGAGGACTACGTGGCCCTCGAGGACCTGCTCCAGCCGACCATGGACGAGATCGACGCGATCGCGTCGCGCGGCGGCATGTCGCAGGGCATCCCGACGGGCTTCGCCGACCTCGACGCCCTGACCAACGGCCTGCACGGCGGCCAGATGATCATCGTCGCGGCCCGCCCCGGTGTCGGCAAGGCGCTCGCCCTGGACACCCCGCTGCCCACCCCGTCCGGCTGGACGACGATGGGCGCCGTGTCGGTGGGCTCGTTCCTGATCGGCGCCGACGGCCGCCCGACCCGCGTGGTCGCCGCGACCGAGGTGATGACGGGCCGCCCGTGCTTCGAGGTCGAGTTCTCCGACGGCACCGTGATCGTGGCCGACGCCGAGCACCAGTGGCTGACGGAGTCGTGCAGCGAGACCGGCGGCTTCTGGGCGATCCGCACGACCGCGCAGCTGTTCGAGCGAGTCGGCCTGTGCCGCATGTTCGTCCGCATGTCCGCGGCCTGGGAGCTGCCCACCGCGTCGTTGCCGCTGTCCCCGCGCGCGCTGGGCCTGTTCCTGTCCGGCCTGGGCGACCTGGAACTGACCGACGACGAACTGCGCGTCGCCAAGGAACTCGACCTGGCCGACGACCCGCACATCCCCGCCGCGTACCTGCGCGCGTCCCACAAGCAGCGCGCGGAACTGCTGGCCGCGCTGCAGATCGACGGCCGCTTCGCCCGCCTGCGCCGCGACGTCGACGAACTGCTCGCAGGCCTCGGCGAGCACGACCAGGTGGAGGTCGTCGCGGTCCGCCCGGTCGCCTCCGTCCCGGTGAGGTGCGTGGAGGTCGACAACCACGACCACCTGTACCTCGCGGGCGAGACGATGATCCCGACGCACAACTCGACGCTGGGCCTCGACTTCGCCAGGTCGTGCTCGGTCAAGCACGGCATGACCAGCGCCATCTTCAGCCTGGAGATGAGCCGCACCGAGATCGTCATGCGCATGCTCTCCGCCGAGGCACGCATCCGCCTCAGCGACATGCGAGGCGGCACGATGAGCGACGACGACTGGACCCGCCTGGCCCGCCGAATGAGCGAGATCAGCGAGGCGCCGCTCTTCGTGGACGACAGCCCGAACCTCACGATGATGGAGATCAGGGCCAAGGCCCGCCGCCTCAAGCAACGCCACGACCTCAGGCTCGTGATCGTCGACTACCTCCAGCTGATGTCATCGGGCAAGAAGACGGAGTCGCGCCAGCAGGAAGTCTCGGAGTTCTCCCGAAACCTCAAGCTGATCGCCAAGGAACTCCACGTCCCGGTCATCGCGATCTCCCAGCTGAACCGTGGCCCGGAACAGCGAACCGACAAGCGCCCGATGCTCTCCGACCTCCGTGAGTCGGGCTCCCTCGAGCAGGACGCGGACATGGTCATCCTGGTCAACCGCCCGGACGCCTGGGAACGAGACGACCCGCGCGCCGGCGAGGCCGACCTGATCATCGCCAAGCACCGCGCGGGGCCGACCGCGACCATCGTCGTGGCGCACCAGCTGCACTACAGCCGCTTCACCGACCTGGCCCAGACGTAAGCCACGCTCAAATCATTCAACCGGCCACAGCCAGCAACCAGGCGAGAGTTTCGTGTTTGAGTGCCTAGTGGCTGCCGCGACGGCCTTGCCGTCAGGGCTGAACGCCACCAAATGGACATAGTTGTCGGACAGCTCACGTTTGAGGCGGCCGGTGCCGGCATCCCAGAAGCGCACTCCGGTCGCACCACCAGTCAGCAGAGTTCTGCCATCCGGGCTGAACGCAAGTGAATGTGTCTGCTCGCCGATAAAAGTCGCCATGACTGCGCCGGTGCCAGGATCCCACAGCCGTACACCTGTCTCTCCCGCGGTGGCGATGGCGTCGCCGGCCGGGTCGAACGCCACCGAGTTCGTGGGCTCCGCGAGGAGACTCAGCAGCGCCCGGCGCTCGGTTATGTCCCACACTGTGCAGCCGTTCTCCGCCATGCCGATCCAATCCTTGTCCCTCGGGGCAATACCACCCGCGACGGCGAGGCGCTTCCCATCCGGGCTGAATGCCATCCCGGTCACGCTCCGCACCGCGCGGTCGATGTCGTACCTTTCAGGGATCAGGTGGGCGACGACCTTGCGGCCAGCTATGTCGACGAGTGAAGGGCCATCGGTAGACGTCCCGACAGCGAGGAGTACCCCGTCCGGACTGATTGCGAAGCACGTGATTTCGGGATCGGCGGCGAAATGCCTCAGGTCCGTTTTTTCTTCGAACCCGTACTTGTCTTTCACGATGATGCCGGTGCGTACATCACGCCGCACAAGATCGATCGTCTCATTGGTGACGAACGACTTGCCGTCAGGGTGAACCACCGGATTCCGAACCAAGACATTCCTCCCATCAACCTCCGCGAGAGGATATCGGGTGCCCGCGTCCCAGATTCGAACCATTCTCTCGAAATTCGAAGTGGCGCGATGGGTCGATATAAGCATTCCGCCGTCGCGGCTGAACGCAATCCCGGTGGTGTCATCGCTGGTCAGTTTGCCCGCCTTCGGCCACATGACCCAGGCCATCCCACCCGCCGCCCCGGCGCCGATCAGCCCGAGCGATCCGATGACGAACCCGCGCCGTGACAGAGCCCTGCGCCGGTTTCGCACTGCCGGCCCGTCCCGTTCCACGGGCTCGGCGTCTCTCTGTTCTTTGTCGCCCTGTGTTGGGATCCCCGCCCCGTTACTCACCACCCAGTCCTCGGCGCGGTCACACTTGATCGCGATCAGTTCGGCCAGCTGGCCCGGCGTGGTTCTCCTCAGATCGATGAACCCCACACTCGGCGGTAGCCCAGGCACATCGGTGTCGTCGAACCGGGCCGGCAGCACGTACTCGGTTTCAGGGGTGAGCCTGCGAGCGAGCGCACTACGGCGCTCGTGGATGGTCCACATCTTCTCCACGTACTCGGTGGACACGAACATCACGCAGAACCGGGAGTTCTTGCGATAGATGTCGTCGAGGTGCTCGGTGAGCTCCTTGCCCCAGAGGTCGGCCAGCTCGTCCTCGTCATAGAAGTAGCTGATGCCGAGCGCCTTAAGCCGGTCCGCGACCTCCTTGACGTATTGCCGTTGCTCGCCGGCGAACGACAGGCACACGCTGTACTTGGCCATCGCGCGCGATCGTAGCCGTGGGATCCGCTCAATCGTGGCACGTTGGCTCAGCCGTTCACTCAGCTTGCGGCGCTGCTGGGATGACTCACCCATGCGGGTCGCGGTGCTGGTCAACGGGACTGGGCTCGGCTAGAACCGGAGGGTGCTGCACGACCCGCTGACGGGGCTGCCCGGACACGCGCTGCTGCTCGATCGTCTGGAGCAGTCGCTCATCCGCGCCCGCACCCGCGGCACGCTCGTGACGCTGGTGCTGATCACCGGGCCGGACGACGTGCTGGACGCGGCGCGAACCCTGCGGCGGAACGTCCGGCCCGACTTCACGGTCGCGCGGTATGGCGACGCGGTGCTGGCGGTGCTGGCGGAGCACGACTTCGGGGACGGGTCGCCTATCGCCGAGCTGATCAGGGGGCTGGTCGGGGAGCGTCCGCAGGTCCACTGGGTGACGAGTGACGGTGATGCCGCGCCACAAGAAATGCTCGCCACAGCACGAATTCCCCCCGAACGGCACTGAGCCCCAGCGACACTGTCGTGTCGCTGGGGCTCAGCTTCTTACCGGAGGGAGGGTGTTACGTACTGCGGGGGTGTTACGTGGTGCGGGGTGTTACAGCGAGCCGGTCACCGTCTGGAACAGGTTGGCCGGGTCGATCATGGCGATCGCCGGAGCGTCGAACGGCAGCGCGCGCTCGTCGGCCTTCGGGGCCAGACCCTGGGTCGGGTTCAGGCTGAGACCCGAGAGGGAGGCCGGGCCGTCGACGGGCAGTGCCGGCAGCGAACGCTCGGTGGGCAGCGCGGGCAGCTGCACCGGCAGCGGCAGGGCCGGGGCGGTCACCGGGAGGGACGGCAGCGAACGCCCGGTGGCGCCGGCCGGAACCAGGCCCTTCGCGGCGTCGAGCAGCTGGCCCAGGGGCAGGCCCTGGACGTTCGGCGTGATGCTGCCGGTGCCACCGTTCAGCGGCAGGGAGGAGCGCTCCTGCGCCACACCGGGCAGAGCCGGGGTGGGCAGCTGGCCGGTCAGACCCGTCAGGTCACTCGGGTTCGGGAGCTGGTTGATCGGCAGCTTGCTGTCGAGACCGTGGAACGCCGGAACCTCGTTGGCCTTCATCAGGCTGTCGACGCCCTTGGGGAGCTCCAGGCCCTTGAGCTGCGTGGCGCGCAGGGTGCCGTCGGTGTCCTCGCCGGTGAGCTGCGTGTCGTCGCTCGTGCCCAGCGTGGTCGCCTGGCCGACGACCTCGACGGGGATGCGCGCGAGCTTGGCAGCCGCCTCGACCGGGACGTGCATGTCGCGGGCGGTCAGCGGGCCGCTGCCCTCGGTGAGGGTCTCGCCGCCGGCCTGGGTGTACGAGGCCTTGTCGGTGACCGTCGTCGCGTTGCCGGCAACGGCCACGGCGTTCGCGTACACGCCGGCGAAGGCGTTGGCCGGAACGTTGATCAGGTTGCCGGACACCGAGGCGTCCTCGGCCGAGGAGTAGCTGTCGTCACCGGACACGACGTTGGTGGCGGACACCACGTCGGAGTTCGTGATGCCGGCCGCGGCGACCGTGTTGCCGGGAACGACCGGGAGGACCGCCGGCTGCGCACCGATCAGGTTGCCGGAGACGGCACCCTTGTCACCGTTGCTGTTGACGTCGCCGCCGGCGACCGAGCTGAGGTCGTTGGTGGCGGTGGAGTTGACGTTGCTGCCGCCGCCGACCGACCAGCCGAGCACCTGGGTGCCGGTCGCGACCGGAGCCGACACGACGTTGCCCGCGATGGAGCCCGCCTCGCCGGTGGTGATGGCGTCGCCGCCGGCCGTCATGTCGGTGGCGTTGACACCCTTGGTGTCGTTGTTGCCCACCAGCGTGACGCCGTCAGCGAAGACCTGGGCCGGCGTCGAGGTCGGGACCTGGACGATGTTGCCGGACGCCGAGCTCTTCTTGCCGGTCGCGTGGGGCGCGTCGCCCGCGGTGACCGTGGTGTCGTTCGCCGAGTCCGACGTGGTGTTGCCCACGAGACCGGCGGTGACGGCGAAGACCTGCGGGGCAACCGCGGTCGGCGCGGTCACGATGTTGCTGGAGACCGTGCCGCGGTCGTCCTCGGTGTTCGGGGTGCCACCGGACTGGACCAGCTTGACCTCGTCGGCCGAGCCTGCGGCCTGGCCACCGACGGCGGCGGCGAGACCGTAGACCTCGGCGGGCGCGGCGAGCGGGGTCGAGGCGATGTTGCCCGAACCGACCGAGTCGTTGCCCGTCGTGCCCTGGTAGCCCGAGGTGACCGACTTGACGTCGTTCTCGCAGGTACCAGCGGCCTGACCGACGAGCGTGGCACCGTTGCCGCACGCGTCCACGGCCGTGGCCGGGGGAACGTCCGCGATGTTGCCGGAGAGCACGGACTTGTCGCCGACGGTGAAGACGTCGCCACCGGCGGTGGAGTTCGCCTCGTTCGAGTGGTCGGTCAGCGCGTTGCCGACCACGGACGCACCGTTGCCACCCACCGCTGCGGGCAGCGAGACGGGCGCGCCGGCGACGTTGCCGGACGCCGTCGAGCCGTGGCCGGTGGTGTGCTTCGAGTCTCCGGCGCGCGAGTCGTTGACCGTGTCGCTGACCGCGGCGGCGTTGCCACCGGCGGCGGCGGCGTTGTCGTCGACCGTGATCGGGCCGGCGAGCGCGGGCTCGGCGATGTTGCCGGCGAGGGTGGCGGGGTCACCGTTGGTGATGGTCTTGCCACCGGCGTACGCGGCACCGGTCTGGGTCGAGTCGGTGGCGGAGTTGCCCGCACCGGCGGCCGAGTTGCCGTTCACCTCGAACAGCGGGGCCAGCGGGATCGGCACGGCGTTGCCGGAGATCGAGCTGTTCTTGCCGCTGGTGATGACGTCGCCCTCGGAGGAGGCGAACGTGTCAGCGGTGGAGTTGGCGTTGGCGATGCCCGCCGCGCCCACACCGTTGCCGGTGATCTGAACCGGGGTCGCACCCTGCTCGGAGACGACGTTGCCGGAGATGGCGCCCTTGTCACCACTGGTGGTGATGTCGCCGCCGGTCGTGGAGACCTGCTCGGCGGAGGTGTTGGTCTCGGCGTTGCCGCCGGCCGCGATCGCGTTGCCCGTGATCTGGACCGGGAGGATGTGGTTGACGGCGACGACGTTGCCGGCGAGAGCCTGGCCCGCGCCATCCGTGACGATCGTGCCGTCGCGGTGGGTGTGCTGCACGCAGTCGCCGGACGCCTCGGTGTTCGCGAGGACCGCGATCGCGTTGCCGCAGATGTTGATCGGCACGTCGGCGTGCGCCTGGATCGTGTTGCCGCGCACCACGTTCTGGAGCGGGGTGCCCTGCAGGCGCTCGCCGGTCTGACGAACCAGCGGGTTCGCGACGGGCGCTGCCGTGCGGGTCGGCACCACGCTGGTGACGCGGTCCGTGCTGATGGTCCGGTCGATCTTGGGGACCGTGACTTCCCGGACCGGCGTGGCCAGCTTGTTCTGGTCGGCCTTGATCGGAACCGAGGCCGCAACGTCGACAGCCGGAGGCGCAGCGTCCGGGTCGACGTTCTCCTGGGCAGAAGCGATGCCCGTACCGAGCATCAGCAAACCACCAGTGACAAACGCGGTCTGAAGTCCGCGCTTTGCCCAGGTCTGCATTAGATCTCCTTCATCGGGTTCCCGTCGAGAAAGCGACGGGGGCTCAAGGGGGTGGGGCCGAAACGCGCAGGGGAGGGCGCGTCATCACCGGGGGAGTCGCACGCGGTGATCGACCTGTGTGAGCGCAAGAAAAAAGCGCGACGGTCGACTTCCGGACAGCCATGGGGAGGTGGGCTGCCGCGGACCGCGCGCTGGAATCAGTCGGGGTTGATACCGGGCTGCTTGCCCGGCGTCACGGTGACCTCGTCGGTGGACGGCGCGAGAGCGCGCGTCGACGAGATGCCGTGAGCGTCACCGGGTGCAGCGAGAGCAGCCATCATGCTGCCCTTGGCAGAACCAGAACCGTCGTTGCACGAAGCGCACTGCACCGGCGCGGGGGCCGGGATGGGCAGCTTCGGGAGCGGGGTGCTGGGCAGAGGCGGATGCTGCTCGGAAGGCACGACGAAGTCGTTGTGCTCCAACAGATCCGTCCAGCTGCCACCGGACGGGCCGGTGAACTGCGAGACCACCGGTGCCGGCGACTGTCCGGCATCGGTGGTGGGGGCCGGGATCTCCGGGAACGTCACGTCCATCGCCCGCTCACTGGCGGGGCTGCTGGACTGACCGATCCTGGTGGCCTGCGGCAGGATTCGAGCGGAGATCCGCTCGACCGCCTGGGAGACCTGCATGTCCGGCAGGGAGGCGCGAGCCTTCTCCTGCTCGGCGCGCAAGGTCTCGTCGATCTTGTGCACTGCCTTGGCAGCGGGAACGACGACCGGCAGCTTCTCGTCCGTATTGGCGACGAGCTTGCTGAAGACGTCGAACTGCTGCGCGTCGGCAGCGGGCACGGTGTCGGCCGCGTTGGCCGACGTCGTGGCGAGCGCCAAGGCAACGGCCGTTCCCGCGATCGCTCCACCGACGGCGAGCAGCGCTCGGGTGGCGAACCGGCGGATGCCGTTCGCTCCCGTCTTCGCTCGCAGCTCAGTGGAGAACAACGCAGGAAACCTCGCTACTCGGTGGCACTCAAGGGAATCGCCGACGATCAACGTGATCAAGTCGACGTCGGCGACTCTGCCAGTCCATCCACCCCAAATGCACGCTCTGGGCACTCGGTTAACTACATCGTGTGAACGGCTTCCTTGGCTCACAGCCGTTTCAGCACACGGGCCGCACCTGCGGCCGCGGTCGACGCGAGCACCCAGCCCACCGCCACGAGCAGCGAAGATATCCATTGCGACGCACCGGTGAACTGCCACTTGCCGTCGTGGCCGAAGTCGATGATCGGGATCAGGAGGTCGAGGGCGAGCAGCGCGGCGTTCCACACCGGGTCCTCGTCGGAGTTGAGCTTGACCATCGGGTTCCAGTTGAACCACAGCGCGCCGAACAGCCAGAACACGGCGAGCCAGCAGATCGCGAGCCACGGCCGGTAGCCGTAGCCGACCGTCCACCGCTGCACGACGCCCCAGACCCGGCCGGCGTGGCCGAGTTCGGAGTAGCGGCGGCGTTGCTTCTCCAGCTGGACCTTCTGCGCGAGTTCCTCCTCGCCACCCTGCTGGTAGACGGCGGCGAGCTGTTCGTACGGTCCGGGCGCGAAGTCCGGCTGCACCTTGAGCAACCACTTCAGCCGCGTCTGCACCGGCACGTCCGGGTCGGCGGTGATGCCGGCGAACTCGAAGTCGTCCACGGCGACGCCACCCTCGGCGTCCCACAGCCCCGGCCCGTCGGTCACCGACACCGCTTTCAGGCGGCTCAGCACTATTTTCCCCTTGGGCTGCTGGCCCTCGGGAATGTGCAGGCGGAACTGGTGGACGGTGAGGCCGTAGGCGTTGAGCGCGATGTCCGCCGCGGTCGAACCGAGGTGCGAGTCACTGAACGTCGCCATCTTGCCGACCTCGCCCAGCCGGATCCGCACGCCGCCGACCGCGGTGAACCCGCGGCTGCACAGGAGGTCCTTGCCGATCGTGATGGCGCGGGCGTCCAGTGACGGCTTCTGCGTGCCGTTCCCGCGGAGCCGCGGGAGGGTGAGCTCGGCACCGGAGAGGTCGAGCGTGGAGCCGATGTTCGCGTTCTGCAGGCGAACCGAGCCCTTGGCCTTCAGCTCGCGCAGGAAGAGCGTGCCGCCGACCTGGAGGCGGTCGGCGAACAGGACGTCGATGCCCGGCCCGTGCAGCGAGACGCCGGACATGCTGGCGCTGCCGTTGATGGTCGCGTTGGACAGCCGGACCTGGCCGTAGGTGTGCAGTGCCTTGGAACGGATGCCCGCGCCGTTGACGGCACTGCGCGCCTCGACGTCGCCGCGGACCTGCATGCCGTCGGCGTGCAGGGCGACCGGGATGCGGTTCGTGACGTCCCCGGCGAGCTCTTCGGCGATCTCCCGCGGCCCGATCACCGCGCCGGACAGGCGGAGGTAGCCGCCGATGCTCGCGTTCGGCAGCCGGACCGTGCCCTCGCTGATGAAGCCGTCGTCGAGTTCGACGTTGCCCTCGACCCGGATGCGGTCGGCCACGAGCGTCGCGGCCTCGTCGGCCGATCCGTGCGGCAGCACCAGCACCTGGTTGTCGACGCGGTGGGCGGAGTTGAGGCGGGCGCCGGTGAACTCGACGTTCCCGTGGACGCGCGCACCGTCGAACAGCACGCGGCCGTCGGCGGTGAAGCGGCCGCCCTCGGCGTTGCAGAAGACGTTGCCCGCGACGACGATCCCGGACGCGTCGAGCGCGTCCTTGCCGGTGTTGACCAGCCGCGCGCCGCCGAGGTGGACGCTGCCGCCGATCGCCGCGCCACGGAGCCGCACCTCTCCGTTCGCGCGCATCGCGATGGCCTGGATCGAGCCGCTGACCCTGAGCCGGGCGCCGAGCAGTGCGTGGTCGGTGTTCGAACGCAGCACCGCGCCGGCGAGGCGGAGCGTTCCGTCCACCGCGGCGTCGGTGAGGTCGACGGTGCCGGTGCAGGTGAAGCCGGCTTCGAGGACCAGATCGCTGAAGATCCTCAGGTTGCGGCCCTGGAGGCCGGGAAGGCGGGTGCCGCGCAACCGCAGGCCGATGAGGCGGGCCATGCGGAGGTCGACCGACTCCTCGAACGTGCAGTGGGTGAGGTCGATGACCCGCGTGACGCGGGTGCCCTCCAGTGCGAACCTGCCGGTGATCCGCGCGTTGCGCAGACGCAGAGCCGGTAGTCCCTTGCGCGGCACCCGGTACATGCCGGTCAGCAGACCGGTGAGCACCTCGCCGCGCACGCTCTGCCCGGTCAGGTCGATCTCGGTGCCACCCGCATAGGCCCCGGCGACCTGGCGTTCGAGCTCGGTCAAGTCTTCGGGCTTGATCACGTTCGTCCTCCCCTGACGAATCGGATCATCCCTGCTGGGGTTGCACCTTGGCGAGGGTATGAACAGTTAACGTGAGGCCATGAGCACGCCGGAGTCGGAGATCAGCGGCCGCGTTCCGACGCTGCTGCGCGTGAGTGCCGCGCTGAGCTGGCGGTTCGTGGTCGTGGTGGCCGCGTTGTACGTGGTCGCCTACGTGTTCGGCTTCCTCGCGTCGATAGTGATCCCCGTCGCTATCGCGCTGCTGCTCGCCGCACTGCTGTCACCCGGCGTCTCGAAGCTCGTCGAGTGGCGGGTGCCGCGGGGCGTGGCGGTGACCGTGATGATGATCATCGGCGTCGGTGTTCTCGGCGGCGTGCTGACGTTCGTGATCAGTGAGTTCTCCCGGGGCCTGCCCGAGCTGCAGACACAGGTGGCGGCGTCGCTCGACACGATCCAGAAGTGGCTGAAGGACGGGCCCGCGCACCTGTCGGACCAGCAGCTGCAGAACTACCTCAACGAGATCGTGAAGACGATCAAGGAGAACCAGGCGGAGATCACCTCCGGTGCCCTGACGACCGCCGCGACCCTGGGCGAGTTGCTCACCGGGCTGCTGCTGGCGCTGTTCACGCTGATCTTCTTCCTGCACGACGGTGACGGCATCTGGCGTTTCGTGACTCGTGCGGTGCCTCGGGACGTGCGTCAGCGGGTCGACGTGGCGGGACGGCGCGGGTTCGGCTCTCTCGTTTCTTATGTGCGCGCTACGGCCGTGGTCGCGATCGTGGACGCCGTTGGCGTTGGTGTCGGTCTGGCGATCATCGGTGTGCCGCTCGTGGTGCCGCTGTCCGCCTTGGTGTTCCTCGGCGCGTTCGTTCCCATCATCGGTGCGGTGTTCACCGGTGCCGTGGCGGTGTTGGTTGCGTTGGTGACCAACGGGCCTATCGCTGCGTTGATCGTGCTGGCCGTGCTCATCGGTGTGATGCAGCTGGAGTCGCACGTTCTGCAGCCGTTGCTGCTGGGACGTGCGGTCAAGTTGCACCCGTTGGCCGTGGTGCTCGCGATCGCCTGCGGATTGGTGACCGGTGGCATCGCCGGGGCGTTGCTGGCTGTTCCGTTGCTGGCGGTGCTGAACTCGGGGATCCGGTCGCTGGTGTCCGATTCGGACGCTTTGCAGACGCCGGAGAAGGTGGACGTGCTGAACCCTCAGGACACGGCGCCGAAGGACGACACGGGCGAACGGGTCAAAGAGCTCTAGGCCATCGACACGAGGTTTCGGCCATAAGCCTTGGCCGCCAGCAACGCCGCGTCGGCCGCCACCAACAGGTCCGGCAGCTCGTACCCGAACCGAGTCGTCGTCGACACCCCTATGGACACAGTCAGCCCGTGCAGCTCGTGCGGCTTGCCATCCGTGGCCATCGTGGGCACGCGAAGTGCCTCCACGGCCTTGCGAACGCGTTCGGCGACGTACTCGGCCTCGTCGGACGTCGCCTCGGGCAGGAGCACGACGAACTCCTCGCCGCCGAACCGGCCCACCAGGTCTCCTCGGCGGACGGTGCCGCGCAGCAGCAACGAGATCGCGGCCAGGGCGGCGTCGCCCGCGAGGTGGCCGACCTCGTCGTTGACCCTCTTGAAGTGGTCCAGGTCGAGGAGCATGACGGCCATCGGGCGGGTGCGGCTCGCGCCCTTGTTCAGTTCGTAGCGGGCTCGGGTGTCCCAGTGCACCGCGTTGGCCAGGCCGGTTTTGGCGTCACGCTGGGCTGAGCGGCGCCATTGGGGGAGTTGGGCCGCTCGTTCCAGCAGGGCCAGGGACGGGCCGGCGATGAGGACGTGGACGGCGTTCGACTCCGCCACGCAGCCCATGAGGCCGCCGATCGACACGGCGACTATGCCGAGGATGGCGTCGATGGGTTCGCCGACGTTCTCCTCGAAGGTGGCGGACGGGCTGCGCAGCTTCAGGCCCAGCGCGATCAGGCCCGCTCGCAGGACCAGCAGCAGTACCGCGGCCAGGGTGAGGACCACGAGGTTGGTGTGCGGGTCAGCCCAGCCGAGGACGTAGCGGGTGGCGAAGACGGCCAGTGTGGTGGCGCTCAGCGTGAAGAGCCAGCGGTGGGTCTCCGGGCGCTGGGCCAGCAGGCAGTGCAGGGCCGGGCCGAAGAGGAGCAGCACCATCAGGTTCGGCGGGAGGGCGAGGATGCCTGCCGTCAGGTAGCAGAGGTGGGCGGCCCACGGGTTGCGTTCCGTCTCGCCGAGGCGGTGGCTGTAGATGGTGGTACCGATGATCACCGCACCCGCTGTGCCCGCGATCGCGGCGAATCTGGCGATTTCGGAGGGTGATGGTGTTTCGGAGGAAACGATCGCGTAGGTGACGGTGGCGAGGGCTGCCATGTCGATGAACAACCAGTAGTAGAGCGCAGGCCGCCGCAAAGTCCACACCGGCCAGTCCCGCACCCGCATCGCCCTCCCCCGAACCCGGAGAGCGTCGCACATTCCTCCGTTCGGCAGAAGACGGCCACCTGGGGGTTAGCCAGCACACGTTCACCCGGCAGGATGGTGTCCGAAAGGAGCACAGCGTGCCCAAAGAGCCTGCCGAACGTGTGACAAAGGTGATCGACGACCCGGCCACGCCCCTGTGGCGCGGGACGATTGCGCTACGCATAGTCACATTCCTCTTCGCGGCGGCCAACGTCATCGCGAACCAATCCGGTTACGTACGGCCGTGGCTTGCGTGGACCACGCTCGGGGTGATGGCGCTGTGGTCCGTCTTCACGAGCCGCGCCTACAGCACGACGTGGGGCAGGCGGTGGCCGCTCGTGCTGGTCGACCTGGCCCTGACCTGCGGTCTCATGTCGCTGTCGCCGTTGATCATGTCCGACCACCAGTTGCTGGTCCTGCACGTCCCGCTGATCACGACGATCTGGGCGTGCGTGCCGGCGGTTGCGCTGGGCGCGCTCGGCGGGCCGGCCGCGGGCTTCGGCGGCGGGCTGACCGTCGGCCTCTTCACCTATCTGTCCCACCGTTCGCCGAGCCTCGACCTGCTGCGCGACGTCGTGCTGCTGTCCGGTGCGGGCATGGTCGTCGGCATGGCGTCGGCCACGGCACGGCGTTCGGCTGTGCTGCTCGCCCAGGCCTTGAGAGCCGAGGCGGCCACAGCGGAACGCGAACGTCTGGCCCGTTCGATTCACGACAGCGTGCTGCAGGTCCTCGCCCGCGTGCGCAAGCGCGGCCTGGAGGTCGGTGGCGAGGCCGCCGAACTGGCCAAGATGGCGGGCGAGCAGGAGGTGGCGCTGCGGAACCTGGTGGCCGCCGCGCCGACGGACTCCACTGTGGATGGAGACATCGACCTGCGCCCTGGCCTGCAGATGCTCGCCACACCGAGGATCCAGGTCTCGACACCCGCGACCCAGGTGATGTTCGAGGCCCCGGCGGCGGGCGAGCTCACGTCGTTGGTGCGTGAGGCTCTGTCCAACGTGGACAAGCACTGCGGCGAGGACGCACGCGCCTGGGTGTTGCTGGAAGATCTCGGGGAGGAGATCGTGCTGAGCGTCAGGGACGATGGGCCTGGCATCCCCGAAGGCCGGATCGCGTCGGCCGCCGCGGAAGGCAGGATGGGGATCGAGAAGTCGATCAAAGGCCGGGTGGAGTCGCTCGGCGGAACGCTGGAGCTCCAGACCGGGCCGGGGGAGGGCACGGAATGGGAGGTTCGGGTGTTCAGGAAGGGGGCGGCAGGATGACGGTCTCGGTGATGGTCGTGGACGACCACCCGATGTGGCGCGAAGGCGTGGCGCGCGATCTCCAGGAACGCGGCTTCGAGGTCGTGGCGACCGCGGGTGACGCGCCCTCGGCCGTGCGGATCGCGAAGGCCGTGCGGCCCAACGTGGTCCTGATGGACCTCAACCTCGGCGAACTCTCCGGGGTCGACGCCACCGCGATGATCACCAGTGAGCTGCCCGACACGCGCGTGCTCGTGCTGTCCGCGTCCGGTGAGCACGACGACGTGCTGCAGGCCGTGAAGGCGGGCGCGTCCGGCTACCTGGTGAAGTCCGCGTCCTCGGAGGAACTGGTCGAGGCCGTGTCCCGGACGGCAGCGGGCGACGCCGTGTTCACGGCGGGGCTCGCGGGCCTGGTGCTGGGCGAGTACCGGCGGATGGCCGCCGCGCCCGACGGCGCGGAGGAGAAGCCTCAGCTCACCGATCGGGAGACCGAGGTGCTGCGGCTGGTCGCCAAGGGCCTGACCGCACGACAGATCGCGAACCGCCTGGTGATCTCCCACCGCACGGTCGAAAACCACGTTCAATCGACATTGCGCAAGCTCCAACTGCACAACCGGGTGGAGTTGGCGCGTTATGCCATCGAGCACGGTCTCGACGCCGAACCGGAGGCAGAGAAATGACAGACCCCAGAGAGTTACGCGTGTCCGATGCGGAACGTGAGCACGTCGTCACCCTGCTGAACAAGGCGGTGGGCCGCGGCATGATCACGCTCGACGAGTTCACCGTGCGCACGGACACCGCACTCGGCGCGAAGACCAGGGCCGATCTGAACGTGGTGCTGCTCGACCTGCCCGGCATGGTCAACAACGAGCTGGCCCGCGAGCGGACCGAGCTGAAGAACACGATGAGCACCACGACCCGCAAGGGTCACTGGGTCGTGCCGAACGAGCTCGTCATCCGCAACACCCTCGGCACCACGAACCTCGACTTCACCGCCGCCGAGGTGCCGCCGGTCGTCAACGTCGACCTGGACGTGTCGCTGGGCACGGTGAAGCTCCTGCTGCCGGCGGGGTCGTCGGTCAACGCCGACGCCGTCGAGATCACCGCGGGCGAGCTGAAGGACAAGGTCCAGAACACCACCATGGGCAACCCGCACTTCCAGCTCAAGGGCTCGGTGCGCGGCGGGACCGTGGTGATCAAGCGGAGCAAGCGCTGACCTGGTCAGACGTGCGGGTGCCTGAGGGCGGCGTCTAGTTCGGCGAACAGAGCGGTCGGGGCGCCTCGCCCGTAGCGGGTGGCGATCACGGGCCACAGCCGGCGGCCCAGCTCCAAGGCGGCACGCAGCGCCCCGACCAGCTCCTGCGGCGACGCAGCGCAGGTAGCTGCCCTCAGCTCCGCCACCGTGTCCGCGGACAACTCACGCTCGGCACCTCGCGACGGAGTCAACCAGTGCGCGGTGGACTCCTCGGCGAGGCGTGCCATCCACAGGAGATGCCGCTGGGCATGCCCGAGCGCGTCCCACGCACGCAGATCCTCGCCTCGCGCCGCCAGATGGTGCGCCAGCACCAGCCAGTTGGCGAAGGGGTCGCAGTACTTCGTGATGATCTCAGGGCTGTCGACCGGCGGCACGTACCGCTGGGGCAGGCCGCGCAGCACCGGAGCCAACGCTCCACTGCGATCG
Source organism: Lentzea albidocapillata (assembly GCF_000719115.1). Classification (GTDB taxonomy): domain Bacteria; phylum Actinomycetota; class Actinomycetes; order Mycobacteriales; family Pseudonocardiaceae; genus Lentzea; species Lentzea albidocapillata. Next base: position 142,241 of record NZ_JOEA01000020.1, read on the forward strand.
ACGATCAGCATCCGCTCGACCTCGGCGCCGCGCGCCGGCCACTCCGCCACCGTGGCGATGTCGTCCACGGTCGCGAAATGGAACTCGCCACGCACGAGGCCGGGGAAGAACGCCACATAGGTGCCGAACTCGTTGAGCAGGCCGTAGCTGGTCGGCGCGATGTCGGCGCACCACGACCGCGGCTCGATCTCGGCGCGTCTCCGCGTGGTGAAGAACAGCCAGAACTCGATGTCACTGTGCTCGTCCGCCTCCCCTGCGGCGAAGGAGCCGTACATCAGCGCGGCGTCCAGCCCGTCGTCGGCAGCGCACACTTCGCGAACACGCTCGATCAGCTCTTCCTGATACAGCACACGCACAGCCAAACACCGGACGTCCGGGACCGGCAACGACATTCCCTGATCGGCGGTCGCCGCCGCGAAGCCGCAGGATCGAGGCATGCGGTGTCTCGTGACCGGCGCGACCGGGTACCTCGGCGGACGACTCGTGCCCAGGCTGCTGGCCGAAGGGCACGAGGTCCGCTGCCTGGTGCGTTCGCCGGAGAAATTGCGCGACGTCCCGTGGGCCGCTGACGTCGAGATCGTGCGCGGAGACGTGCTCGGTGATCTCGACGAGGCGATGCGGGACGTCGAGGTCGTCCACTACCTCGTGCACTCGCTGCACTCGAAGGACTTCGCCGACGCCGACCGCAAGGCCGCGGAGAACACGGCGAGTGCCGCCGAACGGGCCGGTGTGCGGAGGATCGTCTACCTGGGCGGTCTGCACCCGGCCGGTGTCGAGCTGTCGCCGCACCTGGCTTCGCGCAAGGAGGTCGGCGAGGTCTTCCTGCGCTCGAACGTCCAAGCCGTGGTGCTGCAGGCCGCCGTGATCATCGGCTCGGGGTCGGCGAGCTTCGAGATGCTGCGCTACCTGACCGAACGGCTGCCGGTCATGGTCACGCCGCGCTGGGTGCACAACCGGATCCAGCCGATCGCCGTGCGGGACGTGCTGCGCTACCTGGTCGAGGCCACGACGCTCGAGAACGAGAACCGGACGTTCGACATCGGCGGGCCGGACGTGCTGACGTACCTGCGGATGATGCTCCGGTACGCCGAGGTCGCCGGGCTGCCCAAACGCCGGGTGCTGCCCGTGCCGCTGCTGACGCCGGGCCTGTCCTCGCACTGGGTCAACGCCGTCACGCCGGTGCCGCGGTCGATCGCGAAGCCGCTGATCGAGTCGCTGGTGCACGAGGTGGTGTGCCGGGAGAACGACATCCGCGAGGTGCTGCCGGGCGAGAACACCGGCTACGACAAGTCCGTCGAACTGGCGCTGACCAAGGTCCGCGACGCCGACGTGGAGACCCGGTGGTCGGGCGCGACGCTGCCGGGCTCGCCGAGCGAGCCGCTGCCGACCGACCCCGGCTGGTCCGGCGGTTCGGTCTACACCGACGAACGCGAGCGGCGCACCAATGCGACGCCCGAACGGTTGTGGGAGGTCGTCGAAGGCATCGGCGGCGAACGCGGCTGGTACTCGTTCCCGCTGGCCTGGGCGATCAGGGGATGGATGGACCGGCTGGTGGGCGGCGTCGGGCTGCGGCGCGGACGGCGTGATCCGCAGCGGCTGTACGTGGGCGAGGCGCTCGACTTCTGGCGGGTCGAGGAGATCGAACGCGGGCAGCTGCTGAGGCTGCGAGCCGAGATGAAAGTGCCGGGGAAGGCGTGGCTGGAGCTTCGAGTGGCGGGCAACGAGGGACACGGGTCCACTTACCGCCAACGCGCCGTGTTCGTGCCCAAAGGGCTCGCCGGACACCTCTACTGGGGGATCGTCTGGCCGTTTCACGGCATCGTGTTCGGCGGCATGGTGCGCAACATCACCAATGAAGCTGAGCTGCACAAGAACTTCAGAAAGTCCTGATGGACTGCACAAGCAGCAAAGGGTGAAACTTCCCGCATGAAGGCTCTCGTCAAGGTCGCCGCAGGGCCTGGCCTCGAACTGACCGACGTCCCGGACCCCACCCCCGGACCGACGGACGTGCTGGTCAGAGTGTTGCGCACCGGTATCTGCGGCACCGATCTGCACATCGACTCGTGGGACGACTGGGCCGCGCAGAACATCAAGGCGCCGCTCATCCTCGGCCATGAGTTCGTCGGCGAGGTCGTCGAGATCGGCGGCAGCGTCACCGGCGTCAAGGTCGGCGACCTGGTCAGCGGCGAGGGCCACCTCGTCTGCGGAACCTGCCGCAACTGCAAGGCCGGCCGCCGCCACCTCTGCGCCAACACGCGCGGTCTCGGCGTGCACTCCAACGGCGCGTTCGCGCAGTACGTCGTGCTGCCCGAGCAGAACGCCTGGGTGCACCGCACGGCCGTCGACCTGGACGTGGCCGCGATCTTCGACCCGTTCGGCAACGCCGTGCACACGGCACTGAGCTTCCCCGTCATCGGCGAGGACGTGATCATCACCGGCGCCGGCCCGATCGGCATCATGGCCGCCGCCGTCGCCAAGCACGCGGGCGCGCGCAACGTCGTGATCACCGACATCTCCGAGCACCGCCTCGACCTCGCGCGCAAGGTCGGCGTCGACCTCGCGGTGAACGTCGCCGAGAAGACGATCGCGGACGCCCAGGCCGAACTCGGCATGGCCGAGGGCTTCGACGTCGGCATGGAGATGTCCGGCAAGCCGATGGCGATGCGGGACATGATCGCGAACATGGCGCACGGCGGTCGCATCGCGATGCTGGGGCTGCCCGCGGACGAGTTCTCCGTCGACTGGAGCAGCGTCGTGCTGAAGATGCTGCACATCAAGGGGATCTACGGCCGCGAGATGTTCGAGACCTGGTACTCGATGACCGTGCTGCTGCAGCGCGGCCTCGACCTCACGCCGGTCATCACGCACCGGTACGACCACACGCAGCACGCGGAGGCGTTCGCCACCGCGCGCGAAGGCAAGTGCGGCAAGGTCATCCTCGACTGGACGGGAGCCTGATGTACGGCGAACTGAAGAACGACCTCCTCAAGACGATCGAGGAGATCAGGGAGGCCGGTCTCTACAAGTCCGAACGCGTGATCGGCACCCCGCAGAACGCAACCGTGCGCGTGGGTTCCGGCGACGAAGTCCTGAACTTCTGCGCCAACAACTACCTCGGTCTCGCCGACCACCCGCGGCTGATCGAGGCCGCGAAGAAGGCGCTGGACGACTGGGGCTTCGGCATGGCCTCGGTGCGGTTCATCTGCGGCACCCAGGAGCCGCACAAGGAACTGGAGCGCAAGCTCAGCGAGTTCCTCGGCACCGAGGACACGATCCTCTACAGCTCGTGCTTCGACGCGAACGGCGGCCTGTTCGAGACGCTGCTCGGCGCCGAGGACGCGATCATCTCCGACGAGCTGAACCACGCGTCGATCATCGACGGCGTCCGCCTGTCGAAGGCTCGCCGGTTCCGCTACAAGAACCGCGACATGGACGACCTGGAGCGCCAGCTCAAGGACGCGGCCGACGCCCGCTACCGGCTGATCGCGACCGACGGCGTGTTCTCGATGGACGGCTACCTCGCGCCGCTGGACGAGATCTGCGATCTGGCCGAGCGCTACAACGCGCTGGTCATGGTCGACGACTCGCACGCCGTCGGCTTCACCGGCCCGACCGGCCGCGGCACCCCGGAACTGTTCGGCGTGCAGGACCGCGTCGACATCGTCACCGGCACCCTCGGCAAGGCGCTGGGCGGCGCATCCGGCGGCTACACGTCGGGCCGCAAGGAGATCGTCGAACTGCTGCGCCAGCGCTCGCGCCCGTACCTGTTCTCGAACTCCCTCGCGCCGTCGATCACGGCTGCCGCGATCGCCACGCTGGAGATGCTTTCCAGTTCCACGGAGCTGCTCTCCCAGCTGAGGTCGAACACCGAGCTCTTCCGCCGGCGGATGACCGAGGCGGGCTTCGACCTGCTGCCCGGCGAGCACCCGATCATCCCGGTGATGATCGGCGACGCGGCCGAGGCGGGCAGGTTGGCGGATCTCCTGCTGGAGCAGGGCGTCTACGTCATCGGGTTCTCGTACCCGGTCGTGCCTCACGGCAAGGCGCGCATCCGTACGCAGATGTCTGCTTCACACACGACCGAGGACGTTAACCGCGCCGTGGACGCGTTCATCGCCGCACGCGCAAAGATGTAAAGGTCGGACTTGTACCGGCTCCAAAAACTACTTCCTTCGGTGACATTCGGAGAGAAACAATGGAGCCGGTACGGGTCTAGCTTCTACTTTCGTCGACATGCCACGACGAAAGTCCAGTGTGGTGGGACGCGAGTTCGGTAACGCCGTTCGCAACGCCATCGAGCAGACCGGGCTGACACACCGCAAGCTCGCCGAGGAACTCGGCTGGGACGAAGCCAAACTCTCCGACCTGGTCCGCGGCAAGGGCGGCGTCACCGAAGCCGATCTGATGCAGCTGCTCGGATACTGCCGCGTCAAGCCGCTTGAGGCCCAGTACCTGCTCGCCCTGTTTCGCGAAACGCGCGAGAGCGGTTATCTCAAGATCCCTGACGGGCCGCCGGACCAGGTACCCCTGCTGCTCAACCAGGAGCGCCTCGCCAACGAGATCACTGTCTGGTCGGCGAATCTCATCCCAGGCCATCTCCAGACCGCTGACTACATGCGTGCTGTGATCGACGGAGCGGCGCGCGACAAGTCGACCGACTACGAAAAGGTCATCGCCGCAAAGCTCGAACGCCGCAATCTCTTCCACTGGAGCCGCACGTTCGAGTTCTACGTCCATGAACATGCTCTGCGCCTAGAGGGAGGCGGGCCAGACGTGATGAAGGATCAATACGTCCACCTCTTGATGATGGCGCAGCGCTCCTACATCACCCTGAGAGTCGTGCCGAACTCCGTCGGCGTGCACGCGGGCAGTTCTGGATCATTCCTTCGGCTCAGCTACGAGAAGTTCGAGCCGGTGATCTTCCTCGAAGGAGAGACCTCCGGCCTCTTCCTCGAAGACACGAAATCCCTCGCCAGGTACTCCTCCGTGTTGAAGCGGCTCGACGCTCAAGCCATGGATCCGGAACAATCGAAGGAGCTGATCACCAGCATCCTGTTCTGAGGAGGCGTCCGCATGTCGGTTTGGCGCAAAAGTTCCTACAGCGCGAACTCCAGCGACTGCGTTGAGGTTGGGCATGGTGTCGGCATCCGCGATAGCAAGGCGCCCTCCACGCACCTGCCGGTGTCAGGCGAAGCGTGGTCGGCGTTCCTCCGTGATGTGACCCGCGTCACCCCACGGTAAGAATCGACCAGGTCAGCGCACTACCTCACGTGGAGGAATTCTCGGTCGTCTACCGCGAGTGCTACCCGCGAGTGCTCGCCTATGCGGCGAGCCACGCGGGCAGCCGGCTCGCCGAGGACATCACCAGCGAGACCTTCACGATCGCCTGGCGCAAGTCCGGCCAGATGCCGTCGAACGCGCTGCCGTGGCTGCTCGGCATCGCGCGCAACCTCGTGCGCGCCGCCCATCGGCAGACGACGACCTACGAGCTCACTGACTTCCCGGCCGACGACGACTTCGCGGTGATCGAGCTGCGGGCGGCGTTGTCGAGTCTGTCCGAGGCCGACCAGGAAGTTCTCACGCTGATCGCGTGGCACGGGCTGGCCGCGGCCGAGGCCGCGCAGGTGCTGGGGTGCACGACGGCGACGTTCTTCGTGCGGCTGCATCGGGCTCGACGTCGTTTGCAGGCTGCTCTCTGGACGCCGAAATTCGACAGTGCGAGGGAGTCATGGAAGACCTCATGAAGGACCTGGCGCAGGCCAGGCCGCCCGTGCCCGAGGTCGACCGCGACCGGATGGAACGCGATCTCGCGCGCATCGTCACGTTGCCGCGAGAGAGGCCGGTGCGCAGGCAGTTCGTGCGGCGGTTCGCTCCGTTGCTGGTGATCGGGGTCGTGATCGTGCTCGCGGTCGTCCTGCTGCCTTCACCCCCTCAGCCCGTGCAGCCGGCCTCCACGCCTCAGTGGTGGCGGGTGTTGCGGCAGCAGTCGTCGTTGATGGTCGTCGGGGAGCCGACGAAGCCGTACATCGTGCGGTTCGACTCCAGGACCGATCAGTGGCAGGCCGGGAAGCGCGAGATCGCGGTGGTGCAGAAGGACGGCAAGGTCGAGCCGTTCTCGCGGGGCGACAACACCGCGTGGGAAGCCGCTGGCCGGCCGGAGGTCGTGCCTCAGCTCGGCGGCAGCCGGTCGGTGCGCATCGGTCCGATGGCACCGGCGGTGCAGGAGTCCTACGTCAGCGGGCTCTCGTTGACGTCCGCCTACTGGGAGCGGCTGGAGTCGTTCGACGACCTGCCCGCAGACCCGGCGGGCATGAGGGCGAAGCTGCAGCCCGAGGAGAAGGGCGCCTACGAGCTCGCGGACCTCGTCATGGCGGTGATGATCGCCGACGTGCGCGACGACCAGCGGCGGGGAGCGTTCGAACTGCTCAGGTCGCTCGACGGGGTGCGGTACCTCGACCGCGTGCCCCTGCCCGACAAGGGAATGGGCGTCGGGGTGGCGATCCCCGCGCTGCCGCAGTTCCAGTTCGGCGACGTCGAGACCCAGTTCGTCATCAACCCCGCGACGGGCAAGCCGATCTTGAAACGGAACGTCATCACGAAGTCCCAGCACGGCCTTCCCTCGATGACGTCGATCGCGGAAGAGCGGTACCTCCTGCTGGAGGGGACGAACGCCGAGCCGATCCTGCCGCTGGGCGTCCCCGTGAACGGCGAAGTGGAATCCCCCATCATTGAGCGGTGATCGACCCACGACGGCTCCGCGTGCTGCGCGCACTCGCTGACCACGGCACCGTGACGGCCGCAGCCGCCGCATTGCACCTCACGCCGTCGGCGGTGTCGCAGCAGCTCGCGGCGCTGGAGTCCGAGGCAGGGCATCCGTTGCTGCTGCGCAAGGGACGACGGGTGTCGCTGACACCGGCGGGCGACCTGCTCGTCACGCACGCCCACGTCGTCGCCGCCGAACTGGAACGCGCACAGGCCACTTTGGACGCTCTTGCCGACGGGTCCGCGGGCCGGGTGGGGGTGGCGGCGTTCGCGTCGGCGATCACGCAGGTGGTGGCGCCCGCGCTGGCCGCGCTGAAGGAACGGTCGATCGAACTGTCGGTGCGCGACGCCGAGGGGCACGAGAGCGTGCGGTTGTTGCTGGACGGCGAGATCGACGTGGCGATCACCGAGGAACACCGCGCGACAGACCGTTTCACCCGGTTTCCGCTCTACACGGAGCCCTTCGACGTCGTGCTGCCGCCGGGGCATCCGGCCACCGGGCCGGTGGACCTGGCGGCGCTCGCCGACGAGGACTGGGTGGTGACGCTGCCCGGCAACCCGTTGCGCAACATCGTGGAGATGGCGTGCGCGCAGGCCGGGTTCACACCGCGAATCAGGCACACGTCTGACGACTTCCGCGCGATCCAGGCCCTCGTCGCGGCCGGTGCCGGGGTGGCGCTGGCGCCGCGCAACGCCGTGCGCGGGGTGCCGGTGGCCGGGGTGGCGCCGCTGCGGCGGGTCGTCGCGGCGGTGCGCACCGGTTCGGAGGACCACCCGCTGATCAGAGCGGTTCTCAACGAGCTTCGCCCCTAGGGTGGCGGGATCGTCACGCTCAGCTTGGCCGCGATGCGCGTCAACGCCTGGCGGTCGGCGGCGGTGAGCGGGTCGAGCACGAACTGCCGGACCGTGCGCAGGTGCGTGGGCGCGGCGGCCGCGACCACCTCGTAGCCCTCGTCGGTCAGCGAGGCGATGGTGTACCGGCCGTCGTCGGGGTCGGGGAAGCGCACCACCCAGCCGCGTTGCTCGAAGCGCTTGACCACGTTGGACAGCCGCGACAGCGAGCCGTTCGCCAGGTGCGCCAGTTCGCTCATCCGAATCCTGCGGTCCGGCGCCTCCGAGACGTGGCTCAGCACCAGGTAGTCGAAGAGGCTCAGGCCCGACTCCTGCTGCAGCGGCGCTTCGAGCCGGCCCGGCAGCAGCAGCACCATCGAGATCAGCCCGGTCCAGGCTTCCTTCTCGTCCGCGTTCAGCCACTCCACGCCGCGCAGCTTACTTCATGCTTGAAGTCGTGTACGGTTGACTTCAAGCATGAAGTCATTGGAGGCAGTCGTGGACAAGCCGGAGTTCTTCGCCACCCCCGGATACGGCGAGACGCAGCTCAGGAACATGCGGTACAGCCAGGCCGTGCGCATCGGCGACCGCGTCGAGACGTCCGGGCAGGGCGGCTGGGACGACGGGTTCGAGTTCCCCGAGTCGCTCGAGGACGAGATCGTGCGCGCATTCGACAACGTCGAGCGCACTCTCGTGACTGCGGGCTCGTCCTGGGCCGACGTCGTGCACGTGAACTCGTACCACGTGCTCGGCGACGACTCGTTCGACGACCACAACCGCGTGATGGTCGAGCAGTTCCGTGCACGCATGGGTGATCGCGCGCCGATCTGGACCGAGAGCGGGGTCACCGCCCTCGGTCACCCGAAGATGCGCATCGAGATCCGCGTGACCGCGATCGGTTAGTGCGGGGCGCGCGCCGCCAGCTTGGCCGAGGCCGGGTCGCCCGCGGCCAGCGCGCCACGGGCCGCGAGCTGGCAGATGTCCATGCTGGACGTCGCGAGCCTCGCGCCGACGCCGGCGAGCGCCGTGTGGTTCATCGACAGCGACGTCACGCCGAGGCCGATCAGCACGCACGCGAGCAGCGGGTCGGCCGCCGCCTCGCCGCAGACGCCGACGGGCTTGCCGGTGGCGGTCGCCGCCTCGCCGACCAGGGCGATCAGGCGGAGCAGTGCGGGCTGCCACGGGTCGTTCAGCGCTGCCACGCCGCCGAGCTGGCGGTCGGCGGCGAAGACGTACTGGGCCAGGTCGTTGGTGCCGATGGAGATGAAGTCGACGACCTGCAGGATCTCGCGGGCCGACAGTGCCGCGGACGGGACCTCGACCATCACGCCGACGCGCTGGATGCCGGCCTTGCGTGCGCGTTCGACGAACCACGCGGCCTCGGCGGCGGTCGCGACCATCGGGGCCATGACGGAGACGTCGGCGCCGGAGGACTCGGCCGCGGCCGCGATGGCCTCGAGCTGACGGTCCAGGATTTCGGGGCGGTCGAAGGCGACGCGCAGGCCGCGGACGCCCATGGCCGGGTTGGGCTCGGGGTCCGGGTTCAGAAACGCCAGCGGCTTGTCCGCGCCCGCGTCGAGGGTGCGCACCACAACCGGCTTGCCTGTAAACGGCGCCAGCACAGCCTCATAAGCAGCAGTCTGTTCAGCAACGGTCGGTTCCTCTGCTGCGTCCAGGAAGCAGAACTCCGTGCGGAAGAGTCCCACGCCCTCCGCGCCGGCCTGAGCAGCGGCCAGGGCGTCGGCGGGTGAGCCGACGTTGCCCAGGACCTTCACGCGGAGGCCGTCCTTGAGCACACCGACGCCGTTCCACTCGGCCTTCTTGCCCGTGCCGGCCGCGCGGACCTTGCCGTCCGACTCGCGGACCTGGCCCGTGTCACCGTCGACGTCGAGAGAGGTGCCCTCGAACGCGAGGATGCCGCGGCACGCGACGACGGCCGGGATGCCCAGCGAACGGGCGAGGATCGCGGTGTGGGAGGTAGGGCCGCCCTCTTCCGTGACCAGGGCGAGGACCTTCGCCGGGTCGAGGCCCGCGGTGTCGGCGGGCGCGAGGTCGCGAGCCACCAGCACGGACGGCGAGGCCAGGTCGGGGACTCCCGGCGCGGGCCGGCCGAGGAGTTCGGCCACCACCCGGTCGCGGACATCCTGGACGTCGCGGGCCCGTTCGGCCATGTAGCCACCGGCGGCCTGCAGTGCGGAGATGAACTTCTGCGCGGCCTCGTGCACGGCACGGGCGGCGGTCAGCGACTGGTCGACGACGAGGTTCTCGGCGGCCTTGATCAGGGACGGGTCGCCGGCCATCGCCGCCGTCGTCTCCAGCACGGCGCGGGCGTCGCCCTCGACCGTCTTCGCGCGCTCCATCAGGCGCTGCGCCACGACCTCCGTCGCGGGACGGATGAGGGAGGCTTCCATCTTCGTATCCGCTGTTCGCTGGCCCGCAGGAGGTTCCGGCAGGGCCTCGGCGATCCTTACCACGGGGCCGGTTGCCCGACCGCTGCTGACACCGACACCGCTCAGCCGCGCGCTCGACATGGTCTAGACCATACCCTCCGACCGGAAACCCAGGACAGCTCAGTGTGACCAATCAAGCGGCGGAACGCGCAGCGATGCGCAGTTCGTCATCATGGCTTAACACGCACAGCCGACCGCGATGTGACCTTAGGCCGTTCGGCCCAGTACGGTGCCAGCCGTGCGCCTTCCGTGCGGCTTCGCCGCAGTCCTCCTGGTCGCCGGGTGCTCGTCGGCGCAACCGGGCCTCGGCCCCGAGATCAACGTTCCCGCGCAGCTGAGCACCATCCAGGACGCCGTCGACGTGGCGCAGGAGGGCGCGACCATCGTCGTGTCGCCGGGCGTCTACGAGGAGTCGGTGCAGGTCAGGACCAAGGGCCTCACGATCAGGGGAGCCAAGCGCGGCAGCGTGATCATCGACGGCGAGGCCGAGCGCGCCAACGGGATCGTGGTCGCCGCTCCGGACGTGTCCGTGCAGAACCTGACGGTCCGCAACCACACCTCAGACGGTGTGCTGATCTCCGAGCAGCGCGGCTTTCGCGTCTCGTACGTGACGGCCAGCAACAACGCGCGGTTCGGCGTCCACGCCGTCAACGCCCAGAACGGCGTGATCGAGCAGAGCTACGCGAGCGGCAGCGCGGACGCCGGGTTCTCCGTCGGCAGGTGCAAGCCGTGCGACGTCGTCGTGCGCGGCAACGTCGCCGAACGCAACGCCGTCGGCTACCAGGGCGTGAACGCGTCCGGCCGGATGTTCGTGCTGGGCAACAGGTTCAGCGGCAACCGGGTCGGCATGACCTCGGCCGCCGAACGCCAGGAGGACGTCGTGCTCGTCGGCAACCTCGTCTCCGACAACGACGAGGCCCTCTCGCCCGCGCAGGCCGACGGCGCGTTCGGCCTCGGCATGAGCCTCCTGGCCAGCACGAAGAACCTGGTGTCCCGCAACCTGATCACCGGCAACCCCGGCACCGGGCTGGCACTGAGCCCCGGCCAGGACCCGGTCGGCCTGGGGAGCAACGTGATCGTCGGCAACGGACAGGACGTGCGGTACGACGCCGACGCGCCGCGCAAGAAGGTCAGGGCGCCGCGCGGAATCCCGTTCAACCAGGTCGCCGCCCCGCCGCTGCAACCGGAGATGCCTGCGGACCCGTTGCCGGACAGGGCACCGGACGTCGAGAAGTACGCGCTGCCGAGCGAGGACCTGTTCGACGACCGTGCGGCGGTGCGGACGTAGGTCAGCCGACCTCGGCGGCGGTCGGGTAGGACGGCTGCGCGCCCACCTTCGTGACAGACAGCGCGGCGACCTTCGCGGCGTAGCGGGCGGCCTGCACCAGGTCGTCGCCCTCGGCCAGCCGCGCGGACAGCGCGCCGGCGAACGCGTCACCGGCGCCGGTCGTGTCGACCACCTCGTCGACCTCGATCGCCGGCACCTCGACGATGCCGGACTCCTGCACGACGGCGGCGCCGCGCGAGCCCAGCGTCACGATGGCCGAGCTCGGGCCGAGTTCGAGCAGGGAACGCCAGTCCGAGGCGAGCTGCGCGGCCTCGTGCTCGTTCACGATCAGCACGGTGAGCTGCCGCAACGTCTCCGCGGGCAGTTCCGCGACCGGCGACAGGTTGAGCACGGTCCGGACGCCGGCGCGGGAAGCGGCGCCGATCGCGTGGACCACCGTCTCCAGCGGCACTTCCAGCGAGCACGTCAGCACGGCAGCGCCGTCGAACGACAGAGCGTCCACATCGGACAGTGACACGTCGGCGTTGGCACCGGGCGACACCACGATGGAGTTCTCGCCGTCCGGCGTCACGGTGATGTACGCGATCCCGGTGGGACGAGAGGAAGTCTTCACCAGCGCGGTGTCGACGCCGGACGACTCCAGCGACTCGCGCAGCAGCGAGCCGTACCCGTCGCCACCGACGGCACCGACCAACGCGACGGAGGCACCGACGCGTGCGGCGGCAACGGCGGTGTTCGCACCCTTGCCGCCGGGCAGCACGACGGTGTCGCCACCGAGCACGGTCTCACCGCCGGCGGGCCGCCTGCCGACCTCGACCACGAGGTCGGCGTTGGCGGACCCGAGAACGAGCAAAGTCTGCGTCACTTGACGAACTCTGCCACGTTCTTCGCCGTGATGACCTTGACCTCGACGTCGACGACCTGCTGAACCGGCTCGCCCTTCGCGGCGTGCACGGCCTGCTCGACGGCCTTGGAGCCCAGGAGCTTCGGCTGCTGCGCGATGGTCGCGGCGAGCGTGCCGTCCTGGATCGCCTTAAGGCCGTCCGGCGTGCCGTCGAAGCCGACGACCTGCACGTCCTTGCCCGCGCGGGCGCCGAGGGCCTTGATCGCGCCGAGCGCCATCTCGTCGTTCTCGGCGAAGAGGCCCTTGAGACCGGGGTGGCCCTGCAACAGGTTCGTGGTCTCGTTGAGGCCCTTGGCGCGGTCGAAGTCGGCGACGGCCGAGGCGACGACCTTGATGTTGCCGCTGTTGAGGCCCTGTTCGAAGCCCTGGCCGCGGTCACGCGACGCCGAGGCGCCCGGGATGCCCTTGAGGTGCGCGACCTCGCCGGAGGTGGCGCGGCCGAGTTCGATGGCCGCGAGGCTGCCGCCCGAGACGTTGTTCGACGCGACCTCGGCGGCGACCTTGCCCTCGACGGCGCGGTCGACCGAGATCAGCGGGATGTTCGCGGTCTCGGCGGCCTTCGCGGCCGGCCCGGACTGCTTGGAGTCGACCGGGTTGAGGATGATCGCCTTGACGCCCTGCGTCACCAGCGTCTGCACCTGGTTGACCTGGTTCGTCGCGTCGTTCTGCGCGTCGACCACGGTCAGCTTGGCGCCGAGCCGGTCCGCCATCTCCTGTGCGCCCTGCTGCAGTTCCACGAAGAACGGGTTGTTCAAAGTGGACACCGCGAGGCCGATGGTGAGCTGGTCACCGGACGCCCCGGTACCGCTGCATCCGGTCGCCAGCAGAGCAGCGGCGCCGAGCGTCAGCGCGATCCGTCGGGTCACCTTCATTGGTGTCTTCCTTACCTGTTGCGGGGTTTTCTCAGCGACGGCGAAGTGAGTCGAGCAGTGCGGCGAGAGCGATCACCGCGCCGATGACGACCTGCTGCCAGAACGGCGGCACCTGCAGCAGGTTGAGGCCGTTGCGCAGGACGGCGAGCACAAGTGCGCCGACCAACGTTCCGGTGGCGCGGCCGACACCACCGGACAGCGACGCACCACCGATGACGACCGCGGCGATGGCGTCGAGCTCGTAACCGACCGCTGCCTGCGGACCGGCGGATCCGAGCCGCCCCGCGAGCACGAGGCCCGCGGCGGCGGCGAAGAGGCCGCTCAGCGCGTAGATCCAGAGCTTCTGCCTCCGGACGTCGATGCCGCTGAGCTTGGCTGCTTCCTCGTTGCCGCCGATCGCGTACATGCGGCGGCCGAGGTTGGTGCGCGTAAGGATCAGACCGGTGATGCCGAAGAACGCCAGCATCAGCAGCAGTGGCAACGGAACCATCGGCGCGAGGTTCGAGCCGAGGAACGTGACCAGCGCGTCGGTCTCGTGCGGCTGGCCCTCGGAGAACACCAGCGTGAGACCGCGGGCGACGCTGAGCATGGCCAGCGTCGCGATGAACGGCGGCAGCTTGCCGTAGCTGACCAGCGCACCGTTGACGAGGCCGCAGAGTGCGCCGACGACCAGGCCGATCGGTCCGGCGGTGAGCGCGCCGACCATCGCGGCCAGCGCCGCGATGCTGCCCACCGACAGGTCGATGCCGCCCGCGACCACCACGAACGTCATGCCGAACGCCATGATCGCGATGACCGCGGCCTGCACACCGACGTTGAGCAGGTTCTGCGCGTTGAGGAACGCGGGCTGCATGACCGCGATGACCAGTGCGAGGATGAGAAGCCCCGCGAGGGCCCCGTTTTCGCTGGCGTACTTCCGAATGCTGATCGTGCTCACGCTGAGATCTCCTGCACGGCGAGTGCCATCACCTGGTCTTGGGTCGCGCCCCTGGGCAGCTCACCGGCCACCCGGCCGTGTGCCATCACGACGACGCGGTCGCTCATCCCGATCACCTCGGGCAGGTCGCTGGACACGAGCAGCACGGCCCGGCCCTGCGCGGTCATGCGGTTGATGAGCTCGTAGATCTCGACCTTGGCGCCGACGTCGACGCCCCTGGTCGGTTCGTCGAGGATCAGCACCTTCGGGTCCGCCAGCAGCCATTTGCCGATGACGACCTTCTGCTGGTTGCCGCCCGACAGTTCCTTCACCGGCTGCTCGACGCGGCCCTTGATCCGGAGCTTGCCCGCGATGTCGTGCAGGCGCTTCTGGTCGCGGTCGTCGAGCGTGACGAGTTCGAGGTTCTGGCCGACGGTCGCGGTGAGGACGAGGCCCTGGCCCTTGCGGTCCTCGGGGACCAGGCCGAGACCGGCCTTGATGGCGGCCTGCACGTCGTTGCGGCGCAACGGCTTCCCGTCGACCTTGACCGTGCCGTGGTCGTAGCCGTCGACGCCGAACGCGGCCCGCGCGACCTCCGTCCGGCCCGCGCCGACCAGGCCGGCGATGCCGACGACCTCGCCCGCGTGGACCTCGATGGAGATGTTCTCGAAGACGCCGCGCCTGGTCAGGCCCTCGATGCTGAGCAGCGGCTGACCAGGACGTTGCCGGGCGCGTGGGTACTGCTCGTCGATCGGGCGGCCGACCATCAGCTCGATCATGTGCTGGGTGGTGGCGCGCGGTCCGAGGACGCCGACGCTCCGGCCGTCGCGCAGGATCGTGATGCGGTCGGCGATGCGCTGGATCTCGTCGAGGTGGTGGGTGATGAAGACGAGGCCGACGCCGTTGTCGCGCAGCTGGGCCATGATCTGCAACAACCGGTCGGTCTCGGTGTCGGTGAGGACCGCGGTCGGTTCGTCGAGGATCAGCACGCCGGCGTTCTTGTCGAGCGCGCGGGCGATCTCGATCATCTGCTGCTGGGCGATGCCGAGGTCCTTGACCTTGGCGGCCGGGTCGACGTCCAGGCCGACGCGGTCCAGGAGTTCCGGTGCCCTGCGGCGCATCTCGGCCCGGTCGACGAAGCCGAACCTGCGCGGGAGGCGATTGAGGAACAGGTTCTCGGCGACGCTCAGCTCGGGGACCAGCGCCAGTTCCTGGTGGATGACGGCGAGGCTGGCGTGGCCCTCGATCGTGCCGGCGTACTGGCCGTGGATGCCCGCGAGGACCTTGACCAGCGTGGACTTGCCGGCACCGTTCTCGCCGAGCAGGACGTGGACCTCGCCCGCGTTGATGTCGAGGTCGACGCCGTCCAACGCCTTGGTGGCACCGAAGTGCTTGGTGATGCCGCGGGCGGTGATGAGGGTCTTCACAGCTCGGCCTCCCCGAGCGAACCGCGCAGCACGAGCTTCGCGGTGAGGCGGACGTCGTCGGGCTGCCGGCCGTCGATCAGGGCGAGCAGGCTGCGGGCGGCGGCCTTGCCCATCTCGACGGTCGGCTGCGCGATGACCGTGATCGGCGGGTCGAGCAGCGGGAACCACGGCTGGTCGTCGAACACCGCGAACGCGATGTCGTGCGGGATCTGCAGGCCGCGCGCCCTGACCTCGCCCAGCGCGCCGAGGCCCATCAGGTTGTCCATCGCCACGAGCGCCGTGGCGCCGTCGTCGATGAGCCTCGCGGCGGCCTGACTGCCGCTCTCCTGCCGGAAGTCGCCGTGCACGACCTGCGCGAGGCCGCCGAGAGACCCGGTGAGCACGTCGGTTCGTTCTCTTCCAGTGGAGGTGTTCGGCGGACCCGCGATCACTCCGATGCGGGTGTGGCCGGCGCCGACGAGCCGCCGGGCGAGCGCGGTCAACGCCTCACTGCCGTCAGCGCGGACGACGGGGCATGTGGCGCCCCTGACCGTCCGATCGAGCAGAACCAGCGGTACGCCGCCTGCACTCACTTCGCGAACCAGACTCGGGTCGTCGGTCGCGGGGCACAGCAGGAGGCCGTCCACCCGGCGGTCGAGCAGGGTGCGCACGTAGGTCGCTTCCTGCTCGGCGCTCTCGTCGGCGTTCCCGATCACGACGCAGTAGCCGTGTGACCGGGCTTCGTCCTCGACCGCTCGGGCGATCTCGGCGAAGAACGGGTTCAGCAGATCGCTGATGACCAGACCGAGGGTCTGGGTGCTGGTGGTCCTGAGGGATCGCGCCAGGGCGTTGGGCCGGTAGCCGAGTTCCTCGATCGCGGCGAGCACGCGCTCACGGGTCTCGGGGGTCGGTGCGGCGTGCCCGTTGAGCACGCGCGACACGGTGGCCGTGGAGACGCCGGCGTGCTGCGCGACGTCCTTCATGGTCGTCACGGAGCAGTAGTTAATCGATTACACATGTATCTAGTCAAGCGGATGAGTAGGTGTACGGATGTAACTGGGCGTGCTCTGCCTCACCCTGATCACATGGACGGACAGGATCGCCTCGGGGACGAGCAGCGCCTCGCGCTGGAGCTCGCTGCCATCGGGCAGCGGCTGACGACGATCAGCACGGAGATGCGCGAGCGCTCCGCCTCGACCGCGACGGCGGTGATCGAGGCACCCGAGGTGGCGCGGCCCGGTGAGGTGCCGCAGCCGCCGGCCACGACCGTCCCGCAGCCGCCGGCCGGAATGCCGCAGCAGCCCACCGGTGTGCCGTCACCGCCCGTTGGCGTGCCGCAGCAGCAGAACCCGTGGTCGCAGCAGGCCTCGACGCAGTTGCCGCCTCCCGGCCCGCAGTTCCCCGGCCAGCAGCCTCCGCCGCCCGGCCACCACTTCCCGCCGCCTCCCCAGGCGCGGTGGCCCCACCCCCAGCAACAGCAGTGGCCCGCGCCGCAGCCGCGCGAGACCCTGTTCGAGAAGCTCGGCAAGGACGGCGCCGGCGCGAAGCTGCTGGCCTGGGTCGGTGGCGCGATCACCGTGCTCGGCTTCGTGCTGCTGCTGGTCCTCGCCGTCCAGCGCGGCTGGCTCGGCCCGATGCCGCGCGTCATCGGTGGCGCGGTGTTCAGCGGCGCGCTGGTCGGCATCGGCATGTGGCTGTACCGCAACCCCGCCGGGCGCACCGGGGCGATGGCGCTGGCCTTCACCGGTTTCGCCGGGCTCTACCTCGACGTCCTCGCTGCCACGAGCCTGTACCGGTACCTGCCGGAGAGTGTGGGTCTAGTCGTCGGGCTGGCCGTCGCCGCGGCCGGTGTCGTGCTCGCGCTGAAGTGGGAGTCGCAAGCGCTCGCGGTCACCGTCGTCGCAGCTTGTGCGCTGTGCTCACCGATCATCACCGAGGGCTTCACGGTCCTGCTCGTCGGCTTCCTGCTGGTGCTCAAGATGGCCAGCACGCCGGTCCAGATCAAGCGGAACTGGCCGGGCCTCGCCATCGCCGGTGGCTTCCCGGCGATCCTCGCCTCGCTGCTCACCACCGCGAACGCCATCCCGCGCTCCTACGAGTGGACCGTGGTCGGTATCGCGGCCGCCACGACCGTCGTCGGTATCGCGGTCGCCCTGCTGACCATCCGCAAGCGGCCCGACGACATCGTCGCAGTCGCGTTGATCGCAGGTTCGGCGCTGCCTGCCCTGTTCGCCACGACGCTGCTGAATGACCCGGCCAACTCGATCCTCGCCGGTGTGGTCGCGGCCGTGCTGCTGGCGATCTGGATGGTGCCCGATCTGCCGCGCGGGTTCGCCGCGGCGGCCGGTGCGACGGGCATGCTCGCGTTGTTCCAGACCACGATGATCGCGCTCGACGGCAACGTCCGCACGGCGATCGTGCTGGCCGAGGCGGTGCTGCTGGCGTTCCTCGCAGCACGCCTGAACAAGAAGAGCGCCCTCGCAGGCTCGATCGCGTTCGGTTTCGTCGGGTTCATCATGACGATCGGCATCGCCGTGCCGATCACGTGGCTGCTCGACGAGCCGCGCTTCTTCAACTACATCAAGCCCGGTGACTACGCGGCAGGCCTGGTGACGGCGGTCGTGCTGGGTGTCTTCGCCGCGATCCTGCCGTGGGCCGCGCTCAAGATGCAGGTGCTGCGCGAGCCGGCCAAGCACCCGTTCCCGTGGATCGTCTCCGGCATCGTGCTGCTCTACGGCGCGGCGGGTGCGGTGCTGTGCGCGGCGCTGCTGGTGTCGCCGGACGAGACCGGGTTCCTCTTCGGGCACTCGATGGTCACAGTGTCGTGGACGATCGCCGCGTTGTTCCTGCTGGTCAGGGGGATCAACAACAAGGCGCTGCGGATCTCCGGCCTGATCCTGGTCGGTGCCGCGGTCGTGAAGCTGGTGCTGTTCGACCTCTCCGCGCTCGACGGCGTTGCCCGCGTCCTGGCGTTCCTCGGTGCCGGTCTGGTCCTGCTCACCGCGGGCACTCGTTACGCCAAACTGGTGACATCGGCGAGGAATCCCGAGTCATATGAATCCAAATCAGTGGCTCCGCCCTCTTACTGACGGGACGGCTGTCGTCCGCACCGCCGTCGCGGACGACAGCCGTACTACCTCCAGGCAAAGATTTCACTCGGCCGAGTGACTGAAGTGGATCGAAAGCACCCGGAAGTGTTCCCATCGGGCGTATGGCAAAGCCACGCCTCGTGGCCGCGGTTCTAGCGCTCTCAGCGGCCTTCGCGGCGACGGGTGTTCACCAAGGGCACGAGTACACAAACACTTCTTCAGCATCAGCGGCACCGCTTGCGTACGTGGTGGGGAAGACCGGTCTCGTCCAGGTCGTGGACACCCGCAACGGTGCCGTTCTCGTGCAGGCCGACACCGGGGGCCGTGCGACCGGCGTCGCGGTGTCGCCCGACGGGCGGCGGCTGTACGTGATCAACGGGTGGACCGGCGCGATCACCGTGGTCGACCCGGGCACCGGCGCGATCCTCGACCGGCTCTTCACCCAGGTCCAGCTGTCGCACGCGGTGATGCGCCCGGACGGCCAGCGGCTCTACGTCTCGGCCGGCGGCGGCGTCGCGGTGGTGAACCCGGAGAACTTCCAGATGGTCGCGGTGATCAAGGCCGGCGGGCAGCCGCAGGGCCTCGCCGTCCACCCGGACAACAAGATCCTCTACGTCGCCAACTCCCAGGACGGCACGGTCGGCCTGGTCGACACGGCGACGGCGTTCCAGACGGCGACGGTGCGGGTCGGCGGACTGCCGCAGCACCTGGCGATCTCACCGGACGGCAAGCGCCTCTACGTGAGCAGCATGCGCCTCGGGGACCGGACGCCGGGCACGTTGTCGGTGATCGACACGACCACGAACCAGGTCGTCGGCACGGTCGACGTCGGCAGGGGAGCGGGCAGCGTCGCCGTCACCCCGGACGGCGCCACGGTCTACCTGACGTTGCCGAAGGAACGGTCGGTCCTGGTCGTCGACGCGGCGACCATGACCGTGCGCGAACGTTTGCGCATCGACTCGCCGAACGTCGCCATCGCGCCGGGTGACACGAGGGTCTTCCTCGCCACCGGCGCAACGACGACGGTCCTGGACAGCACGAACGCGGTGCTCACCACGTACCGGATGAAGGTGGGCGAACTGGAGGCGAGGCCGCGCCTCTTCGACGCGGCCATGATCGCCTTCCCGCCCGGTCAGCCGACGGGGACCGGCCTGCGGACCTCGTCGTCCAGGTCGTCCACCGGCTCGTGGTGAAGCGCGAGGCGTTCCTGGATCTTCTTGAGCGGACCGGGTGACCACCACGCGGCGTTGCCGAGCAGCTTGAGCACGGCCGGCACGAGCAGCATGCGGACCACGGTGGCGTCGAGCGCCAGCGCGAGGATCATGCCGACGCCGACGAACCGCATCATCGCGACCTGCGAGAACGCGAACGCACCGGTCACCACGATCAGCAGCAGTGCGGCCGAGGTGATCACCCGGCCGGTCTTGGCCAGGCCGGTGGTCACCGCCTCCTCCGTCGTCGCGCCCTGGCCCCGCGCCTCGACCATGCGGGAGAGCAGGAAGACCTCGTAGTCCGTCGACAGACCGAACACGATGGCCGCCATCAGCACGACGATGCCGGACTCCAGGGGGCCTGGCGTGACACCCAGCAGGTCGGCGCCATGGCCGTCCTGGAAGATCCACACCAGCACGCCGAACGTCGCGGACAGTGACAGCGCGCTCATGACCACGGCCTTGATCGGCAGCACGACCGAGCCGAACGCCAGGAACATCAGGATCAGCGTGGCGCCGACCAGCAGCGTGACCATCAACGGCAGGCCGTCCGCGATGGCGTCGAGCGAGTCACCGACCACCGCGGTGTTGCCGCCGACGAGCACCTCGGCGCCGGCCGGGGGCTGCAGCGCGCGGACGTCCTTCAGCGCCTGCTTCGACTCCTCGCTCAGCGCGTCGTGCTCCAGCCCGGCCATCGCGGCCGTGACGCCCTTGTCCGCACCCGTCGGCTGGACCTCGCCGACGCCGGGCACGTCCTTGACCTTGCCCAGGTAGGCCTGGACCGCGGCCTCGTCACCGCCCTTGACGACGATCTTGAAGCCGGTGTCGGAGAGCGCCGAGAAGTTCTGGTTGATGTTCTCGGTGGCCACGCGCACGGCGTTGCCCTCGGGCAGGACCTTCTCGGTGACCTGGCCGAACTGGACGCCGAGGAACGGCGAGCCGAGGGCCAGCAGCACGCCGACGATCGGCACGGCGATCAGCACGGGCCGCTTCATGACCTTGCCGCTGAGCTTGCGCCAGCCGCGTTCGCTGGGCTCCTTCCTGCGCCACGGCATCGCGAGCTTGTCGACCCGGTGGCCGAGCACGCCGAGCAACGCGGGCAGCAGCGTGACCGAGACCAGCGCCGCGATCGCGACCGACGACACACCGCCGTACGCGAGGGACTTCAGGAAGCCGTGCGGGAAGAGCAGCAGCCCGGCCAGCGCGATGACCAGCAGCGTCGCGCTGAACACGACGGTCCGGCCGGCGGACGCGACGGTACGTGCGACGGCCTGTTCGGCCGTGCGGCCTTGCGCGAGTTCCTCGCGGAACCGTCCGACCATGAACAGGCCGTAGTCGATGGCCATACCCAGGCCGAGCAGCGAGGCGACGTTGACCGCGAAGGAGTTGACGTCGGTGAAGAGGGCGACGCCGTGCAGCACACCGAGCGAACCCATGATCGCGAGACCGCCGACCACGACCGGCAGGGACGCCGCCACGAGGCCACCGAAGATGATCACGAGCAGCAGCAGGACCAGCGGCAGCGAGAACATCTCCGCGCGCGTCAGGTCCTCCTGGGACATGTCGTTGATGGCCTTCTGGGTGGGCACGAGCCCACCGACCTGCTCGGTGAAGCCGTCGATCTTCAACTGCGGCTGGATGTCCTGGAACTGCTTGATCTGCTCGTTCGAGTCACCGCTGCTCAGCGTGATCGCGACGAGAGCCTGCTGCCTGTCGTCCGACGGCACCGGCCCGCTGGCCTTGAGCACGTCGTCCTTGGGGAAACCGCTGACGTGGTCGGCGACCTTCTTCAGCTCGAGCGGGTTCGCGAAGTCGCCGCGATAAATGACGATCACGTCACCGTTCTGCCGCCCGAACGCCTCCTCGGCTACTTTGTCGGCCCGCGCCGCCTCACTGGAGGGAGCCTCGTAACCACCCTGGCTGAGCTTGTCGAACACGCCGATGCCCCACACACCGCCGACGACCGCGAGCAGTACGGTCGCGATCAACACCCCCCACCGGCGGCGATAAGCGATGGATCCCCACTTCGCGAACATCGACGACGGCCTCCTGGGTTACCGTGCTGTGAATACCGTGAACTCTTGTAAACACCGTTCACTGAAACCGTACGGGGCCATGGACGGGGTCTACAACCCGATGGAGTGACATATGACCGAGGCCACTCGCCGAGAACGACTCCGCGCCGAGACCGAGCGTGAGATTCGGCAGGCGGCCCGCGCCCTCTTGGTGGAAAACGGCCGCGACGCGGTTACCCTGCGTGCCATTGCACGTAAACTCGGCATCACCGCGCCGGCCCTCTACCGCTACTACGACTCGCACGACGCGCTCCTGCGCCAGCTCTGCGACGACATCTGCGCGGACATGGCGGCAGCGCTCTACGCGGACCTCGCCGCAGACACGTCAGGCGAGGTGGGATGCCAGGTCAGAGCGGTGTGCCACGCCTTCCGCCGCTGGGCCCTGGCCCACCCGCAGGAGTTCGCACTGGTCTTCGCCTCGCCGCGCGACCCGATCGGCGCCGACCAGTTCGGCTCGGTGTTCCTGCAGCTCGCCGGGCAGCTGATCGCGTCGAACCTGGTCGCCACCCACGCGGACGACGACGTGCCCGAGGTGCTGCACGAGGACCTGGTGAGGTTCCAGCAGGTGCTGGTGGACGCGGTGTCGGAGCACGGCGTGACGATCGGCGACGACGTCCTGAACCTGGGCAAGATCTACCACGTCGTCCAGTCGTGGGTGCGGCTGTACGGGCACGTGGCGCTGGAGGTGTTCGGGCGGTTCCCGTTCGCGGTGAGCAACCCGGAGCCGATGTTCGACAGCATGCTCGACCAGATGCTGACGGACATCGGGTTCAGTGCCTGATTTTCAACCGCCAAGCAGTGAGTAGCGCCGGCCGGGCGTTCGGCGACATACGACCCGTGGTCGACGCCAAGAACTCGGCAGCTCCCGCTGATCTGCCTGATGTCATCGAAGGACCGGACTCGCCGTCGAGTGGACCTGGCCAGGTGGTCCTCAACCTCCTGGACAAGGCCATCGGCCTGCAGACGCCGCTGGTCCGCAAGAACATCGCCCGCGCCCGCCAGCGCAACCCGGAGGCGACACCGGCGGAGGTCATCGGCACCCTGGAGAAGATGTACGTCAGCGCCCTGGCGAGCACGGGGGCCGCTGTCGGAGGCGCCGCGGCCGCACCTGGTGTCGGCACCGGGATCGCGCTGGCGCTGTCGGCGGGCGAGGCTCTCTCCTCGCTCGAACTGAGCGCCCTGTACGTGCTCTCGGTCGCCGAGGTCCACGGGGTCCCGCTCGACGAGATCGAACGCCGCCGGATTCTCGTCCTGGGGATCCTGCTCGGCGAGTCCAGCTCCAAGGCGATCGGCAGGGTCGCCGAGCGCACCGGTCAGCACTAGGCCCGCCAGCTCGTCAGCGCGGTGCCCACGGCGACCCTGAAACAGATCAACAAAGTCCTGGGCAGGAACTTCATCACCAAGTACGGCACGAGGCAGGGGATCGTCGTGCTCGGGAGGGCGGTCCCGTTCGGCATCGGCGCGCTGATCGGCGGCGGCGCGAACGCCACCATGGCCGCCCTGGCTGTTCGGGCTTCCCGGCGCGCGTTCGGCCCGGCCCCGGAGTCGTGGCCGGCGCAGCCGTAGCCGCGCCGGCCCTTCTCGGTGCTACAGAACGATGTTCACCAGGCGGCCGGGAACGACGATCACCTTGCGCGGCTCGCCACCGGCGACCAGCTCGGCGATCTTCTCCTCGGCCAGCGCGGCGGCCTTGATCTCGTCCTGCGCCGCGGACGCCGAGACGACGACCCGCGAGCGGACCTTGCCGTTGACCTGGATCGGGTACTCGACCGTGTCCTCGACCAGGTACTGCTCGTCGGCCTTCGGGAACGGGCCGTGCGCCAGCGAGCCCTCGTTGCCCAGCTTCGCCCACAACTCCTCGGCCACGTGCGGGGCCTGCGGGGCCAGCATCAGCACCAGGGCCTCGGCCAGCGGGCGGGGCGTGCCGGACGAGTAGTGCTTGGTGACGTAGTTGTTCAGCTCGATCAGCTTCGCGCCTGCCGTGTTGTAGCGCAGGTTCGCGTAGTCGTCGTGCACGCCGGCGATCGTCTTGTGCAGCAGGCGCAACGCCTCGACGGACGGCTCTTCGTCCGTGACGCGCAGCGAGCCGTCGGTCTCGTCGACCAGGTTGCGCCACAGACGCTGCATGAACCGTTGCGCGCCCACGACGTCCTTGGTCGCCCACGGCCGTGACACGTCCATCGGACCCATGGACATCTCATAGAACCGGAAGGTGTCAGCGCCGTACCGTTCGCACATCTCGTCCGGCGTGACGACGTTCTTCAGGCTCTTGCCCATCTTCCCGTACTCACGAGTGACTTCCTCGCCCTTGTACAGGTACTTGCCGTCGGCCTCGACGACCTCGTCCGCGGGCACGTGCACGCCGCGCGGGTCGCGGTAGGCGTACGCCTGGATGTAGCCCTGGTTGAACAGGCGGCGGTACGGCTCGTCGCCGGACAGGTGGCCCAGGTCGAACAGGACCTTCTGCCAGAAGCGCGAGTACAGCAGGTGCAGCACCGCGTGCTCGACGCCGCCGATGTACAGGTCGACGCCACCGGGGTCGGTCGGGCCGTGCTCGGCCGTGCGCGGGCCCAGCCAGTACTGCTCGTTCTCCGGGTTGACGAACCGCTCGGTCTCGACCGGGTCGACGTAGCGCAGCTGGTACCAGCACGAACCCGCCCAGTTCGGCATGGTGTTCGTGTCGCGGCGGTACGTCTTCAGGCCGTCGCCCAGGTCCAGCTCGACCGTCGTCCACTCGGTCGCGCGCGACAGGGGCGGCGACGGCTCGGTGTCCGCGTCCTCCGGCTCGAAGGTGCGCGGCGAGTAGTCGTCGACCTCGGGCAGCTCGATCGGCAGCATCGACTCGGGCAGCGCGATGGCGGTGCCGGCCTCGTCGTAGACGACCGGGAACGGCTCGCCCCAGTAGCGCTGGCGGCTGAACAGCCAGTCGCGCAGCTTGAACTGGACGGTGCCGTGACCGTGGCCGTTCTCCTCCAGCCAGCCGATCATCGTCTTCTTGGCGTCGTCGATCGCCATGCCGTCCAGGAACCCGCTGTTCACCGCCGGACCGTCGCCGGTGAAGGCCTCGCCCTCGAAGCCCTCCGACGGCTGGACCGTGCGGATGATCGGCAGCTCGAACTTCTTCGCGAAGTCCCAGTCACGCTGGTCCTGGCCGGGCACGGCCATGATCGCGCCGGTGCCGTAGCCCATCAGCACGTAGTCGGCGATGTAGACGGGGATTTCCTTGCCGTTCACCGGGTTCGTGGCGTACGCCCCGATGAAGACGCCGGTCTTCTCCTTGTTCTCCTGACGGTCCAGTTCGGACTTCAGGGACGCGGCGCGCCGGTACGCGGCGATGTCTGCCACGCGATCGGGCGTCGCAATCTGGTCCACCAGCTCGTGTTCCGGTGCCAGGACCATGTAGGTCGCGCCGAACAACGTGTCCGGACGGGTCGTGAAGACCTCAATGCACTCGTCTCCCACCGCGAATCGGACTCGGGAGCCATGCGAGCGCCCAATCCAGTTGCGCTGCATGGCCTTGACCTTGTCCGGCCAGTCCAGCCGGTCCAAGTCGTCGATCAGCCGGTCCGAGTACGCGGTGATGCGCATCATCCACTGGCGCAGGCTTTTCCTGAACACGGGGAAGTTGCCACGCTCACTGCGACCGTCCGCGGTGACCTCTTCGTTCGCCAGCACAGTACCCAGTCCGGGACACCAGTTGACGGGCGCCTCCGACATGTAGGCCAGGCGGAATTCGCCCAAGATCCTTTGCTGGTCGGCAAAAGACAGCTCAGACCACGTGTGGCCGCCCTCGACGTCGCGCTCGCCAGACTCGAACTGCGAGATCAACTCGGCGATCGGGCGAGCCTTGCGGGCGTCCGGGTCGTACCAGGAGTTGAAGATCTGCAGGAAGATCCACTGAGTCCACTTGTAGTACTCGGGGTCGATCGTCGAGATGCGGCGACGCTCGTCGTGGCCCAGCCCCAGCCTGCGGATCTGACGCAGGTAGGTGTTGATGTTGTCCTCGGTGGTCTTGCGCGGGTGCTGACCCGTCTGCACCGCGTACTGCTCCGCGGGCAGGCCGAACGCGTCGAACCCCATGGTGTGCAGCACGTTGCGGCCGTTCATGCGGTGGTACCGCGCGAAGACGTCCGTGCCGATGAAGCCCAGCGGGTGACCGACGTGCAGCCCGGCGCCGCTCGGGTACGGGAACATGTCCTGCACGAACAGCTTGTCGGCGGGCACGTCACCCTTGAGCGCGCCAACGGGGTTGGGCGCGTGGTAGGTGCCGTGGTTCTCCCAGTACCGCTGCCACCGCTCCTCGATCTGGTTCGCCAGCTCGGCGGTGTAGCGGTAGGCGGGAATCTCCGCCGCGTCCGTGCTCATTTCAAGGTCCCTCTCACGTCTGTTCCTGCCCCTGACATGACGAAACCCCCCAGCCCAGACGGGCATGGAGGGCGGCCGCGCCGACCGTCTCTCGAAGAGGTCGTCGCGGCTAGATAAGGAGCAGGCGGGCCGTGCTCATGTCGTCAACGGTATCAGCGCAGCGCAAGCACGATGAACCGGGCGGTGGCCTGCGGCACATCAGACCGGGGTGACCGGGAGGTGAACCGCGGTCCCGTCTTACCCTCATGGGGTGAACATCGTGCTGTCGGTCGTCCTGGGTGTGCTCGGCGTCGCTCTCGGCGCGGTCGGTCTGCTCGGTCTGCAGGGCAGGCTGCGCCGCAACCGCTTCGTCGGCGTGCGCACAGCCGCCGCCCTGCGTGACGAGGAGACGTTCGCGCTGGCCAACCGGGTCGCGGGCGTGCCGAACGTCGCGGCCGGTGTCGTCGCCGTCGTGTCCGGCGCGATGGCGTTCGTGATGGTCGACCTGGCGGTGACCGCTGGGATCATCGGACTGATCGGCGCGCTGACGATCGCGCTCGCCGGTGGCGTGATGGGCAGCCGGGCGGCCGCGCTGGTGCCGGAGCCCGTCAAGCCCAAGGGTTGTGGCGGCTGCGCCTGCGGTGGTGGCGGTTGCTCTCCGCTTGCGGGGCTGTAACCCGATGTTTCACGTGGATCAGTTGTCGCGGACGTCCTTCGGGTAGGTCGACAGCAGCGCCAGCGGCATGCCCTGCCGGCGCAGCACCCTGCCCCACAGGTCGACGTTCGCGCCGGCCAGCACGTCGTCGGCCAGTCCGGTCACGACGATCCAGTCACCGCGGTCGATCTCGCTCTGCAACTGGCCCTCGCCCCAGCCCGCGTAGCCCGCGAACACCCGCAGGCCGCGCACGAGCGGCATCAGGTCGTCCGGCTCTGCGTCGAGGTCGACCAGTGCGACCGGACCCTGCACGCTGACCAGGCCCTCCACGGCATCGGGGTCGGTGCCTGCCTTCAACGCTGCCAGGCACAGCGCGGTCTTCTGCTCGACCGGACCGCCTATGTAGATGCACTGCGGCTTCGTGACCTGTGAACCCCACGGCGGAAGTACGTCGTGCACCGCCACGTCGGAGGGGCGGTTCAGCACGACGCCGAGGGTCCCCTCTGGACGTTGGTCGATGATGTAAACGACGGTGCGTCTGAAGTTCGGGTCGTTCAGGCTCGGAGCGGCAACCAACAGGGAGCCTGGCTCGACTTCGACTTCGTCATCGGGACGCACGTCACCATGAAATCACCCGTGATCGCCGGAACAACTCAGGCCCGCGTCCAGTTAGACTGAGGTGTCGGATGTCTTTGTGTCCCCCGGGCTCAACAGACAACCGCCTTTGCGGAATACCGTTCGGCTGGAACCGCTTAGTGCACCGCGCCGTGAGGCGACCTGGCATCCGGCACCAGGGGAGCCGGACCGCGAGGTCCGGCTTTCGTGGTTTTCACCACTACGCGCCTAGAGTGCAATGGTGACAACGCTTGCGGTGGAGAAGCACCACTGGGGATCACGCCGGTTCCTCGGCATCCCCGCCTACCGCAGACTTCTCGCCACTCGTCTCGCCTCCCAGTGGGGTGACGGGCTCTTCCAGGCCGGGCTCGCCGGTGCCGTGTTGTTCAACCCCGAGCGCCAGGCCGATCCCGCGGCGATCGCGGCGGGGTTCGCGGTGTTGCTGCTGCCGTACTCGCTGATCGGTCCGTTCACGGGTGCGTTGCTCGACCGGTGGGACCGCAAGAAGGTCATCCTCGTCGCGAACGTCACGCGGGCCGCGTTCGTCCTGCTCACGGCGCTGGCCGTGAGCGCTGGGCTGAGCGGGCTGCCTCTCTACGTCTCCGCGCTCATCGTGATGGGCATCGGCAGGTTCGTCGGGTCCGGCCTGAGCGCGTCACTGCCGCACGTCGTCGACGAAGATCACCTGGTCGAGGCGAACGCGCTGGCCACGACGGCCGGCGCGGTCATGGCCGTGATCGGTGCCGCCAGTGCGATCGGGTTCCGCACGCTGCTCGGCGCCGGGGACGGCGGCTCAGCATGGACCACCAGCATCGCCGTGGTCGGACTGCTGCTCAGCGCGTTCATCGCCAGCCGGTTCAAGGCGGGTGTGCTCGGACCGGACGAGGTCGACGAGCCGCACAACGCCATGACGGCCGTCGCCCGCGGTCTGCTGGACGGAGCGAAGGCCACCTGGCGCACGCCGAGCGTCACGGCCGGGCTGGCCGCGTTGCTCGCGCACCGGGCCGCGTTCGGCATGAGCCTGATGATCACGCTGCTGCTGATGCGCTACAGCCTGGAGGATGTCGGAATCCTCAAGGCGGGCATCGGCGGGCTCGGCGAGGTCGCGGTCGCCGGCGGCGCGGGTGTGCTGCTCGCCGGGATCCTGACGGACCGCATCGTCGACAGGTTCGGGGTCAAGCGCACGATCTGCGGCGCGTTGCTGCTCACGGCCTCGGCCCAGGTCGGGCTCGGGCTGCCGATGACGCTGCCGTCCATCCTGCTGGCCAGCTTCGTGATCATCTTCGCCGGTCAGATCGTCAAGCTCTGCGTGGACACCGCGGTGCAGCACGACGTCGGCGACGAGGTACGCGGGCGCGTGTTCGCCCTCTACGACACCCTCTTCAACATCGCGCAGGTCACCGCGGTGTCGATCACAGCGATGGTGGTCCCCCTGGACGGGCGTTCGCCCGGCCTCCTCCTGGTCGCCGCGAGCCTCTACCTGGTCGGGCTCGGCGCCTACCTGGTCCTGTCAGCGCGGAAACGGCAGGTGCAGCATCCCGGCCTCGTGGGCGAAGACGACAGCCGCCACTCGATCGGTTAGATCCAGGCGCCGCAGGATCTCGGTCACCTCGTCGGCCACCCGCTGTTGCCCGATGCCGAGCACGCGCGCGATCTCGTGGTCGGCGTGGCCACGCGCGAGACACCTCAGCACGGCTCGTTGGTCGTCGGTCAGAACGTCCAGGTCCCGTACGGCAGGACCTGCGGAAAGTCCCCAAGCGAACATCTGCACCACCCCCATGCGCCCCCCTGGCGCACTGACCATGGTGCATCCCCGCGCTGACGCTTCGCTAACGCGGGGATTCCATTCGCTCACAATGCGTTAGGGAGCGGGTGGCGTGATCCCCTGTTCGCGCGCCCAGTCGAGCAACGCCGCTTCGGCTTCGTCGCGGTCCAGCGGCCCGCGGTCGAGCCTGAGCTCCTTGAGGAACTTCCACGCGGCGCCGACCTCGCGGCCCGGCGGCAGGCCGAGGAGCTTCATGATCTCGTTGCCGTCGAGGTCCGGACGGACGCGCGCAAGGTCTTCCTCGGCCGCGATGCGCGCGATGCGTTCCTCAAGAGAGTCGTAGGTCTTGCGCAGCAGGTTCGCCTTGCGCCTGTTGCGGGTCGTGCAGTCGGCGCGGACGAGCTTGTGCAACCGCGTCAGCAGATCACCGGCGTCGGTCACATACCGGCGCACGGCCGAGTCGGTCCACTCGCCGTCGCCGTACCCGTGGAAGCGGAGGTGCAGGTAGACGAGCTTCGCGACGTCCTCGGTGATCTCCTTCGAGTACCGCAACGCTCGCAAGCGCTTGCGGACCATCTTCGCGCCCACGACCTCGTGGTGGTGGAACGAGACGCCGCCGCCGGACTCGAACTTCCGCGTCGCCGGTTTGCCGATGTCGTGCAGCAGCGCGGCGATCCTCAGCACCAGATCGGGTGATTGATCAACTTCTTCAAGATCAATTGCCTGCTCCAGCACAACCAGCGAGTGGTCGAAGACGTCCTTGTGCTGATGATGTTCGTCGATCTCCAGCTTCATGGCCGTGAGCTCGGGCAGCACGATGTCGGCCAGCCCGGTCTCCACCATGAGCTCAATGCCGCGGCGCGGGTGCGCGCCGCACAGGAGCTTCGAAAGCTCCACCTGCACGCGCTCCGGCGTGATGCGGGCGAGTTGGCCTGCCATCGACCGCATCGCCTCGACCACCCGCGGCGCGGGTGTGAAGCCGAGCTGGGAGACGAACCGGGCGGCACGCAGCATGCGCAGCGGGTCGTCGCCGAACGACTCCTGCGGCGTCGCCGGGGTGTCCAGTACGCCGTCGCGCGCCGCCTGCAGGCCGCCGGTCGGGTCGACGAACTCGCCGGCGGCGATGTCGAACGCCATCGCGTTGACCGTGAAGTCGCGCCGGACCAGGTCGCCGTCGATGGAGTCGCCGAAGGTCACCTCGGGATTGCGGGTCACGCCGTCGTAGACGTCCGCGCGGAAGGTCGTGATCTCGATGATCTCGCCGTTCTTCGACGCGCCGACCGTCCCGAAGGCGATGCCGGTGTCCCACTGCGCGTCGGACCAGCCGCTCAGCAGCTTCTGGATCTCCGCAGGTCGCGCGTCCGTGGTGAAGTCGAAGTCGTTCGTCGGGCGCCCCAGCACGGCGTCGCGCACACTTCCACCGACGAGGTAGAGGCGCTTGCCGCCGGCTGCGAACCGAGCGGCGAGTTCGGCGACGACAGGTGTGATGGCGGGTGGTTCCACCACCGCATTCTGCTGGAGCGATCGAGACACGGGAAACCAGCGTACTCAAGGTTCATAAGTACGATCGGCCGTATGCCCCCGTCAGCCGCGCGTTCCGGGAGTCCCAAGCCGGGGCGCCGGAAGCGGCGCCGGGGCCGGAGGCTCGAGACCGTCGACGAGACGTCGGCCGGTGGCCTGGTGCTCGACGGAGAGCGGCGGGCCGCGGTGATCGGCAGACTTGACCGGCGAGGCCGGTTGCTGTGGTCTTTGCCCAAGGGTCACATCGAGGCCGGCGAGACCGCGGAGCAGACCGCGGTGCGCGAGGTCGCCGAGGAGACCGGTATTCATAGCAGGGTGCTACGCCCGTTGGGGTCGATCGACTACTGGTTCGTCGCTGACGACCGCCGGGTACACAAGACGGTTCACCACTTCCTCCTCGAAGCGACGGGGGGAGAGCTTTCCGACGAAGACGTGGAGGTCACCGAGGTGGCGTGGGTGCCACTCGGCGAACTGGACGAGCGACTCGCGTATGCCGACGAGCGCCGCCTGGTCCGCCGAGCAGCCGAACTGCTCTCCGGCCGCTGCCGCAACGGGGCGGAGTCGGCGTGAGCCTGAAGAAGCTCGTCTGCACAGCCGCTGTCGCCGCGTTCGTGGTGATCACAGCGCCGGCCGCCGGCGCCCAGCAGGCGCAGCCGGACGAGATCGACGCGTTGCCGTTCATGCCCGCTCCCGCCACCCAGGTGTGGGCGACCAGATCGCTCTCCGCCCAGCCGGGCCAGGCGCAGCCGCAGTTCCTGCGACTCGACATCGACCAGCTCACCCCCAGGTTCGTCACGAGCGACTCCCCGGCGACCGTCAGGATCACCGGCAAGATCGTCAACATCGGCGACCGCAAGGTGTCCGACATCGTGCTGCGCCTGGAGCGCGGCGAGCCGCTCGACTCCGAGGACGACCTGCGCAAGGCGTTGCGGGAGCCGGCGGCGGCCGAGGCCGTGCAGCCCAAGTTCACCCCTGTCACCGGCGAGCTCGAAGCCGGCCAGCAGAAGGACTTCACGCTGGAGGTGCCGCTGCGCGGTACCGAGCCGACCTCGCTGCAGGTCGACCGGCCGGGCATCTACCCGATCCTCGCGAACGTCAACGGCAGGCCGGACTACGGCGGCCAGGCACGTCTCGCGGCGCTGTCGACGCTGCTGCCCGTGCTGGGCGTGCCCGGCGGCGAGACCAAGGGCAAGCCGGGTGCGGGCTCGAAGCTGACGGTGCTGTGGCCGATCGCGGACCGCCCGCGGCTGGTCCGGCTCGGCGGCGAGGGCCAGTCGCAGCTGATCGACGACGAGCTCGCGGCGTCGCTTTCCGTCAACGGCCGGCTGTACGGCCTGCTGCAGGCCTATGAGCAGGCGGTTCCGCAGATGAGCACGGCCATGTGCCTGGCCATCGACCCGGACCTGTTGCGCACCGTGCAGGCCATGAGCACCGGCTACCGGCTGCGTAGCGGCGCCGAGGGCAAGGGCAGGATCGAGGCGAAGCTGTGGCTCGACCGCCTCAAGCTCGCCGTCACGGGCCGTTGCGTCGTCGCGCTGCCGTACGCCGACGCCGACCTCGTGGCGTTGAACAGGGCGAAGCTCGCGACCATGCGCACGCTCGCGGTGACGGACGGCCCCAAGCTCATCCAGGACGTCCTGTCCGTACAGCCGCTGCCCGACCTGGTGTGGCCGGAGGACGGCGTGCTCGACCAGTCGACGTTCGACGAGCTGGTCACCCCGCAGCCGGACAGGGGCTACCCCGGCGTGAAGTCACTGCTGCTCGACCCGACGGGCCTCGCCGACGCGCCGGGCACCGCGCCGGTCGTCATCGGCGGCAAGAACCCGGTGACCGCGGTGAAGATCGACTCGATGGTCTCGGACGCGCTGCAGGGCAGCGAGTCGCGGCCGCGCACGTTGTCCGGTGTGACCACGCCGGTCGAGAGCCAGCCGGTGTCCGTGCAGAACGCGCTGGCGGTGCTGGTGTTCCGCGCCGGCTGGCAGGGCGAGGGCCGCAACGTGCTGGTCGCGCCGCCGCGTCGCTGGCACGCGCCGCTCTCGGAGATGACCGAGTTCCTCGCCACCGCGCAGAAGCTGATGACCGGCGGCTACGCGACCCAGACCGGGCTCGCGGAGCTCACCGGGGCCACGCCCGCGGTGACGAACGCCAGGATCTCCTACCCGCCGGAGGCCGGTGCGCGGGAGATCTCGGCGATCATCTCGAACTCCGTGACGAGCCAGAGCGTCGAGCTCAACGGCCTCGTCGCGGCCATGCAGCAGGAAGACAGCGCACACGCGGCACCGGCCGACCTGGCCGACCCGCTGTGGCTCGGGCTGCTCCGGGCGATGTCCGGCGCGTGGCGGAACAACGAGCAGGGCGCCCGTTCCGCGGCCGAGGTCAGCCAGAGCGAACTGGACGCGCTGACCGGCATGGTCGGCGTGACGCAGCCGAACAGCCCGATCCTGCTCGGCTCCGGCGACAGCCCGATCCCGGTCACGATCACGAACAAGCTCGACGTCCGCGTGACGGTCCGGATCAACCTCGCCGACACCCCCGGCATCCGCAAGCTCGACCTCGCCGACCAGGTGCTTCCCGCCCGCGGCGAGCGCGTCGTGCGGGTGCCCGTCGAGGTGCTGCGGTCCGGCCGGTTCCCGGTCAACGTCCGGCTGACCACTCCCGAGGGCGTCCCGCTCGGTGACACTGTCAAGCTGGAGGTGTCGTCGTCCGCCTACGGCACCATCACGGTGATCATCACCGTGATCGCCGGCATCGCGCTCGTCCTGCTTTCCGGGCGCCGGATCTACAAGCGGGTCCGCGCCCGCAACGGCGAGAACGGCGCACCGTCCATCGAGAACGTCACACCGGAGAAGTCGAGCGCGTGAGCGAGACAGCCACGACCACCCAGCCAGAGCACCAGAAGCAAGCACCGTCGGTCGCCAGGGCGAGCGGCTCGATGGCGATCGCGACGATCGTCAGCCGGGGCACCGGCCTGCTGTCGAAGGTGCTGCTGATCGCGGTGATCGGCGCCGAGATGCTCGGCGACTCGTACCAGGCGGCGTCGACGCTGCCCACGATGATCAACGAGCTGCTCCTCGGCGGCATCCTGACCAGCGTGGCGATCCCGCTGCTGGTCCGCGCCGAGAAGGAGGACGGCGACGGCGGCGAGTCGTACGCCCAGTGGCTGATCACCATGGGCACGCTGATCCTCGGCGTCGGCACGGTCATCGCGATGGCCTGCGCGCCGTTGCTGACCGACCTCTACATCTCCGACTCCGAGAACGCGAACCCGGAGCTGGTCACCGCGTTCGCGTACCTGGTGCTGCCGGGCATCGTCTTCTACGGCCTGACGGCGCTGCTCAGCGCCGTGCTGAACGCACGGCACGTGTTCGGCATCCCCACCTGGGCACCGGTGCTGAACAACCTCGTCGTGATCGGCGTGCTGGTCGTCTACGCGCTGCTGCCGGGCGAGCTCACGCTCAACCCGGTCCGCATGACCGACGTCCACCTGCTGGTGCTCGGCCTCGGCACCGCGCTCGGTGTGGCCGTGCAGGCGTCCGTGCTGTTCCCGGCGCTGAGGAAGACCGGGTTCCGCTTCAAGTGGCGGTTCGGCTGGGACTCGCGCCTCTCGGACTTCGGCAGCCTCGCGTTCTGGGTGCTGCTCTACGTCGCGCTCGGCCTGGCCAGCATGACGGTGCTGACGAACGTGGCGACGAGCGCCGAGGGCACGCTGACGGCGTTCAACTACCAGTGGCTGATCGCCCAGGTGCCGTACGGCGTTCTCGGTGTCTCGCTGCTGACCGCTCTGATGCCGAAGATGAGCCGGGCGGCCGCGAACAACGACAACGAGTCGATCGTGCGCGACCTGCTGTTCGGCAACCGCATGTCGGCGATCCTGCTGATGCCGTTCAGCGCGTTGATGACGGTGTCCGGCCTGGCCATCGGCCTCGCGGCCTTCGCCTGGGGCGCCTCCGGCGTCGACGGCGGCACGAGGATCGGTCTCGCGCTCGCGCTCTCCGCGTTCGGTCTCGTGCCCTACGCCGTGACGCTGCTGCAGCTGCGGGTCTTCTACGCGATGAAGGACGCCCGCACGCCGACGCTCATCCAGGCGTTGATCGTGGCGGTGCGCATCGGGCTGCTCTACCTCTTCCTCGGCGTGTCCACGCCGGGAGACGCCTCGCAGCTGGCCGTCGGCGTGTCGCTCGCGATGTCGCTGAGCTTCGTGTTCGGCGCGATCGTCGGCCAGGTGTGGCTGCGGATCCGCCTCGGCCGCCTGCGCACGGGCTTCACGATCTGGACCGTCTGCCTCACCGTCGTCGCCTCCTCGCTGGCCTTCGCGGTCGCCAAGGGCGCGAACTGGCTGGTCCTGGGCATGCTGGGGACCATCGAGCCGGTCGTGGCAGCCTGGATCGAGGTCGTGCTCGTGACGGCGATCGGCCTGCCGCTCGCGTTCGGCCTTTTGGCGGCATTCCGGGTACCCGAGATGAAGCCGGTGATCGCCAAGATCAACCGTTTGGTGCGGCGAAGGTGACTCCAGTCCGTAAGCGCCGTCCCGTACTCTCGTGCCCGTGAGTAGCGGAGTTCACGCCGCCCTGAATCCCGGGGGCGTCATCGGCAACGGCCGCTACCGGCTGCTCGCGAGGTCCGGCGCGGACGCGCGGTCCAATGCGGAGCTGTGGCGCGCGCGGGACGGGCAGCTCAACCGGGACGTGGCGCTGACGGTGCTGCTGGGCGATCTCGCGGACAACGACGCGGCCGCCCGTGCCCGCCGAACGGTCGAACGGGCGATGCACGCGGCGTCGTTCACGCACCCCGGCGTGTCCAGGGTGATCGACGTGCTCACGCCCGGCACCGGCATCCGCCCCGACGAGGGCATCCTCGGCATCGTCATCGCCGAGTGGACCCAGGGCACCGACCTGATGGACCTCATCGCGGAGGGCCCGCTGCCGGCGGGCGCCGCGACCCGCCTGCTCGAGCCGCTGGGCGCCGCCATCGAGGGCGCGCACCACGCCGGTCTCGTGCTGGGCGCCGACCACCCGCAGCGCATCCGGGTCACCTCGGACGGCCGCCTGCGCCTCGCGTTCCCCGGCCCGCGGCCGGACGCGATCGCGCGCGACGACGTCAAGGGCCTCGGCGCGATCCTGTACCTGCTGCTCACCGGCCGTTGGGCGTTGCCTGGCGGTCCTCAGGGCGTGCCGGTCGCGCCGACCGGGCCGGACGGGTCCGTGGTCGCACCGAGCGCGTTGCACCCGTACCTGCCGCACGACCTGTCGTCCGTCGCGGTGCGGTCGCTGGAAGACACCTCGGTGGGCGGTATCCGCACGTCCGCGGCGATCCTGCAGGTCCTCGACCAGATCGCGGCCGAGGAAGCCCAGACCTCGCTCATCCCGGCCGTGGCGGCGTCACGCGATGACGACGACCAGGTCGTGTGGACGACCCAGCGCCCGCGGCAGGACAAGCAGCAGAAGAAGAAGCTGTGGATCAGCGTCGGGGTGCTCGCCGTGGCCACACTGACCGTGATCGTCTGGCTGAGCGTGCAGATCGTCGGATTCTTCAGCGACGAGCCGACCAAGGGCGGCGGCCCGACCGTGGTGATCAACCAGCCGGGGTCGAACGGCCAGAGCGCGCCTCCGCCCGCGCCCGCCGGGCCGGTGCAGCCGGCGGCCATCGGCGTCTACGACGTGACGAACAAGCCCGACAACCCCAACCAGGCGAGCCGGGCGGCCGACAACAACGCGGGCACGTTCTGGCGGACCGACAACTACTTCCAGCCGTTCCCGACGCTGAAGCCGGGCATCGGGCTGATGGCCTCGTTCGCGGAGCCGGTGAAGCTGGCCTCGGTCACCATCACCTCGCCCAGCAAGGGCACGCACGTCGAGATCAGGTCCGCGTCCGCACTGGACGCGCCGCTCGAGGAGACCAAGGTCATCGGGGTCGCCGACCTGTCCGACGGGCAGACGCAGATCCAGCTGAACGAGCACGAGCCGACCGGTCACGTCCTGATCTGGATCACGCAGCTCACGAGCTCCGGCGGTGGCAAGAACCAGTCAGAGGTCCGGGAAATCCTCTACACCCGCGCGCAGTAGAACCCCGAGTAGGACTACTGCCGCACTCTGGGTAGCCCTGTCCGGGTGATGTGTGATCACGCTCGCTAAAGTGCGTTCCGTGACCGCCGCAGCCAGCTCGGACGCCGATCTCATCTCGGCCCACGCCGCAGGTGACCCCTACGCGTTCTCGGAGCTGGTCAAACGGCACCGCGACCGGATGTGGGCGGTGGCGTTGCGCACGCTGCGTGACCCGGAAGAGGCCGCGGACGCGCTGCAGGAGGCGTTCATCTCGGCCTTCCGGGCGGCGTCGTCGTTCCGCGCGGAGTCACAGGTCACCACCTGGCTTCACCGAATCGTGGTGAACGCGTGTCTCGATCGGATGAGACGCCGACAAACGAGACCGACAGTGCCGTTGCCCGAGGCCGGTCCCGGCGAACCCGTCGCTCCCCGTGACGCGATGAGCGACCGCGAGACCAGCCTGATGGTGCAGCAGGCGTTGATGGAGCTGCCGGAGGAGCAGCGGGCGCCCATCGTGCTCGTCGACATCGAGGGGTATTCGGTCGCCGAAACGGCGCAGCTCCTGGGCATCGCGGAGGGCACGGTCAAGAGCCGGTGTGCGCGGGGTCGCGCCAAGCTGGCCAAAGTTCTCGGGCACCTCAGGAACCGAATCGCAGATGCGAACGTCCCAGCTGACGGTGTGAATGTGCAAGAGCAACGTCAGTGGGAGGGCCGATGACCGGCATGGAGCGCGTGCCGATGGGTCCGCCGTGGTCTGTTGACCTCATCGCGGACCTGCATGCGGGCGTGCTGCCCCCTGAGGTCGCCGCACAGCTGCGTCCGAGGGTCGAGGCGGACGCTGAGGCCAGCGAGGTCCTGCGGGCGCTCGACGCCACGCTGGAGGACCTGCACTCGCTGCCGCCCGTCCCGATGCCCGACCACGTGGCGGCGCGGATCAACGCCGCACTGGCCGCGGAGGCCCGTCCCGGCATCGCGCCGGTCGTGTCGCTGAACGAGGCCCGCAAGCGCCGCAACCGCCGGCTCGGTATGGGTGGCGGCGGCGTACTGGTCGCCGCCGCGGCCGCGTTCGGCATCGTGCTGGCCGTGTCACCGGGTGCGCAGCAGCCGCCCGCGAACGACGCCGCGCCCGCGCCGACCAGCAAGCAGAGTGAGGCGCCTCCGCTCGCGCTCAAGCGCGACGAACTGGGCTCCGCGGTCGGTGAAGTGCTTGGAGCGCAGAACTACGGCCCGCTGGAGACCCCCGACCGGTTGACCGGCTGCCTGAAGGGCGGCGGCATCACCAGCTCGGGCACCCCGCTCGGCATCAGCCCGATCGACCTGGAGGGCAAGTCCGCGGTGATGGCGATCCTGCCCGCCGGACTGGGCAAGTACCGGCTGGTCGTGCTGGATCCGGCCACCTGCGGGCCGGACAGGCAAGAGGGCGTTCTCGCGGACACGACCGTGGGCCAGAGGTAGTCGCTCAAGTCACGGAATTAGCTGCACCTACGATCCGTTGAGCCAGTCAGACGACGAGATCGAGGAGTTGCTGGGGCCGTGAGCGTACGCAACGTGATCATCATCGGATCGGGACCCGCGGGCTACACCGCGGCGGTCTATGCCGCCCGTGCTCAGCTGGAACCCCTGGTCTTCGAGGGTTCGCAGTACGGCGGCGCCCTGATGACGACCACCGAGGTGGAGAACTACCCCGGCTTCCGCGACGGCATCATGGGCCCCGAGCTCATGGAGCAGATGCGCGAGCAGGCCACCCGCTTCGGTGCCGAGCTGCGCGCCGAGGACGTCGAGTCGGTCGAGCTGACCGGGGAGATCAAGAAGGTCGTCGCGAACGGCGTCGAGTACCAGGCCAAGGCCGTCATCCTCGCGATGGGTGCCGCGGCCCGTTACCTGAACATCCCCGGCGAGCAGGAGCTGCTGGGCCGCGGTGTGTCCGCCTGTGCGACGTGCGACGGGTTCTTCTTCCGCGACCACGACATCGCGGTGGTCGGCGGCGGCGACACGGCCATGGAGGAGGCGACGTTCCTCACACGCTTCGCCAAGTCCGTGACGGTCATCCACCGCCGCGAGGAGTTCCGCGCCTCCAAGGTGATGCTGGAGCGCGCCCGCGCCAACGAAAAGATCAGGTGGCAGCTGAACACGCAGGTCACCGACGTGCTCGGGGACGGCACCGTGTCATCGATCAAGGTGAAGGACACCCAGACCGGCGCCGAGTCCGAGCTGCCCGTCACCGGATTCTTCCTCGCGATCGGCCACGACCCGCGCTCGTCGCTGGTCAAGGGCCAGGTCGACCTCGACGCGGAGGGCTACGTCCTGACCAAGGGCAGCTCCACGTACACGAACCTGGACGGCGTGTTCGCCGCCGGTGACCTGGTCGACCACGAATACCGTCAGGCGATCACCGCCGCCGGTTCCGGGTGCAGCGCCGCGATCGACGCGGAGCGGTGGCTCGCCGAGCACGGCACCGAGCAGGCCGAGATGGCCGCCGAGGCCGTCGGCGGCGGCTACGGCAAGAGCAACTGAAGTTCCTTCTGCGAGTCTTTTAGGGAGATCAACATGGCAGGCGCCACCGTCACGGTGACCGACAAGTCGTTCGCGGACGACGTGCTGACCAGCGAGAAGCCCGTGCTGGTCGACTTCTGGGCGACCTGGTGCGGCCCGTGCAAGATGGTTGCGCCGGTGCTGGAGGAGATCGCGGCCGAACACGGCGAGAAGATCACCATCGCCAAGGTCGACATCGACGCCAACCCGTCGATCGCCCGCGACTACCAGATCATGTCCGTCCCGACGCTGATCCTGTTCCAGGGCGGCCGTCCGGTGAAGCAGATCGTCGGCGCGAAGCCCAAGGCCGCGCTGCTGAAGGACCTGCAGGACGTCCTGGCCTGAGCCAGAAAGTTGCTCAGGACGAGAAGTCCTCTGCAACGCGCAACGTGACCCACCCGTCTATCGATAAGACGGGTGGGTCACGTTCGTTTTGTTTCCGGGAACGTGACCTCGGTACGACTGTGAGTAGCCCTGCATCGATCACTTAGCGCAGCAGGGCACAATGAAGACTTCCCAACTGACGCGCCGACCAGGTTCGGCGCCCTAGTCGAGCGAGGGTGCATGCAGCTGCTCCGCCGCGGGGACGTCGGAAGTGATGTTGCCGAGATCCGGTCGACCCTGACCAGGCTCGGACTGCTTCCGCCGGCCGACCCACAGGCGCCGCCGGTGTTCGACCAGCAGGTCGAGCACGCAGTGCGCGCGTTCCAGCAGCAGCGGGGGCTGATCATCGATGGCATCGTCGGCCCGGCGACCTACCGTTCACTGCGTGACGCGACGTTCCGGTTGGGGGACCGGCCGCTCGCGTTCCTGATGTCGCAGCCGACGACCGGTGACGACGTGCTGGCTCTGCAGGAACGCATGCTGGAGCTCGGTTACGACGCCGGTCGCGCCAACGGCGTGTTCGGCCAGCAGACCGAGCAGGCGCTGAAGAACTTCCAGCGCGACTACGGACTGATCGTGGACGGCATGTGCGGTCCGGACACCGTGCGCGCGTTGCGTCAGCTCCAGCCGAAGGTCCGCGGCGGCCGTCCGCAGCTGCTGCGCGAGCAGGAACAGCTTCGCGGCGCCGGTTCACGCCTGTCCGGCAAGCGCATCGTCATCGACCCAGGTCACGGTGGCGAGGACCGCGGTGTGGTCGTGGACGGTCTGTCCGAGGCCGACCTGATGCTGGACCTGGCCCGTCGCCTCGAAGGCAAGATGGCGGCCACCGGCATGGAGGCGCTGCTCACGCGAGGGCCGGACAACTGCCCGGACGAGAACGAGCGCGCCCGGTTCGCGAACGAGGCCGGCGCCGACCTGATCCTGTCCCTGCACAGCGACGGCAACTCGTCGCCGAACGCGCAGGGCGTGGCGACGTTCCACTACGGCACCGGCAACGGCGCGTCGTCGACCGTCGGTGAGGCGCTGGCCGGGTTCATCCAGCGCGAGGTCACCGCCCGCACGACGATGTCGAACTGCGGTTCGCACCCGAAGACGTGGGACCTGCTGCGGCTCACCCGCTGCACGGCCGTCCGCGTCGAGGTGGGCTACCTGACGAACGCGGAGGACCGCGCACGGCTGTCGACCCCTGGGTTCCGCGACATCGTGGCCGAGGGCATCCTCGTGGCCGTGAAGCGTCTGTACCTGCTCGGCAAGGACGACCAGCCGACGGGCACGTTCACGTTCAACGACCTGCTGCGCTACGAGATGGCCAAGGGCTGACGCTCTGACGAAAGAGGCCCCCTCCGCTTCGGCGAAGGGGGCCTTTCGCTGTCTCAGACCGGGCGGAAACTGGGTTCCGCGGTGGAGACGGTGACGCTGTTGAGGAGCCGTTCGAGAGCGGCCTCCACGTCTTCCTTCCAGGTGATGGAGCTGCGGAGCTCCATCCGCAACCGGGGCCAGCGCGGGTGCGGCCGCACGGTCTTGAAGCCGACGCTGGTGAGGAAGTCGGCCGGCGTGACGCAACTGGACTCTTCGTCGTCCGGGCGCATGTCGCCGAACGCCTCGATGGCCTTCACGCCACGACGCGTCAGATCCTTCGCCACGGCCTGCACGAGGACTCGCGCGAGTCCGCCCCCTCGGAACTCGGGGAGGACGTCCAGCGACGTCATGAGGACCGCGTCCGGGCTCACCGGAGACGTCGGGAAGGCGGAGCTGCGCGGAACAGCGGCCGGTGGTGCGTAGAAGACCGAACCGGCGGGAATGCCGTCGCAGTAGATGATGCGGCCGCACGAACCCCACTCGAGCAGGACGCTGGAGACCCAGGCTTCCTTCTCGAACTCGGTGTCGCCGTATTCCTCAGCCTGTTCTCGCAGGTGAGGGGCCAGTTCCCAGAAAACGCACGTCCTGCTGTGCTTGGAGAGATGCTCCAGGTTGTCCAGCGTGACGCCTACGACGCGACGGGACACCCCGACCTCCACCCGTTAACACACACAGCGAACCCATACGAGGGTAGGCGAATGTGACGGAAGCCGGAAGGCGCGTGCCCTGAACGGGACGACGGTTACACTCGCTCGGGACATTTCCTATACAGGAGTCCCACATGACTGCGCCCGGACAGCCCGCCAAGCAGGGCCCCAGAAGCCTCGACCCCCACCTCCGCCGCTACGCAGCGCGCACGGCAGGGATGACGGCATCGGAGATCCGGGCACTTTTCGCAGTCGCGTCCCGTCCCGAGGTCGTATCGCTGGCCGGCGGCATGCCGCATCTGGCCGCTCTGCCTCTGGAGTCGCTGTCCGCGGAGATCGGTCAGCTGGTGGCGTCCGAGGGCCTGGTGGCCCTGCAGTACGGCTCGGCGCACGGTGTTCCGACGCTGCGCGAGCAGATCTGCGACGTGATGGCGCTGGAAGGCATCAACGGCCACCCGGACGACGTGGTGGTGACCGTGGGCTCGCAGATGGGCCTCGACATGGTCACCCGGATCTTCTGCGATCCCGGTGACGTCGTCATCGCCGAGGGGCCCTCCTATGTGGGCGCTCTCGGGTCGTTCACCGCGTACCAGGCGCAGGTCGTGCACGTCGCGATGGACGCCGACGGGCTCGTGCCGTCGTTGCTGCGAGAGGCCCTGGAGGCCTGTAAGCGCAACGGTCAGCGGGTCAAGTTCCTCTACACGATCCCGAACTTCCATAACCCGGCCGGCGTGACGCTGGCGGTGTCTCGGCGGGCCGAGATCCTGGAGATCTGCCGGACCTACGGCGTGCTGGTCGTGGAGGACAACCCGTACGGGCTGCTCGGGTTCGACGGGCAGACCTACCCGGCGTTGCGGTCGATGGACCCCGACAACGTCGTGTACCTCGGGTCGTTCTCGAAGACGTTCGCCGCCGGTCTGCGGGTCGGCTGGGTGCTGGCGCCGCACGCGGTCCGCGAGAAGCTGGTGCTGGCCGCCGAGTCGGCCACGCTGTGCCCGCCGACGCTGAACCAGATGATCGTGTCCCGGTACCTGTCGACGCAGGACTGGAAGGGTCAGATCAAGACCTACCGCGAGGCGTACCGGGAGCGTCGGGACGCGGCCATCTCCGCTCTTGAACAGCACATGCCGCAAGGTTCCACGTGGAACATTCCGGATGGCGGCTTCTACGTCTGGGTGACGGTGCCGGAGGGCATCGACACGAAGGCGATGCTGCCCCGCGCCGTGACCGCCCGTGTGGCGTACGCGTCCGGCACCGGCTTCTACGCGGACGGCTTCGGCTCCCGCCAGTTGCGGATCTCGTACTGCTACCCGACGCCGGAACGCATCCGCGAGGGCGTCCGCCGCCTGGCGAACGTCATGGAGGAAGAGATGCAGCTGGCCGCGACCTTCGGGGCGACGCCGGGCCGTCAGCTGTCCGGTCCGCAGACCCCGTCGCCCGACACCGCCTGATCCTTGGAGTTCTGCTGTGGCTGACCGCATGGTCGCTGTGCTGTCCGGTGGGCTTTCCCACGAACGTGAAGTCTCGATCCGCTCCGGCCGCCGGCTGTCGGCCGCCCTGCGGTCGGTGGGCGTGACGGTGGAGGAGTGGGACGCCGACTCGTCGTTGCTGACGCGGTTGCAGGAGGGCCGCCCGGACGCCGTCGTCGTCGCGCTGCACGGTGGCGAGGGCGAGAACGGGTCGGTGCAGGCGATCCTCGAGATGTTCGGCGTGCCGTACGTGGGCACGGACTCGCGGGCGTGCCGGCGGGCGTGGGACAAGCCGACCGCGAAGGCCGAGCTCGCCCGTGCCGGGCTGGCGACGCCGGAGTGGGTGGTCCTGCCGCACGCGACGTTCCGGGAGCTGGGTGCCAAGCCGGTGCTCGACGCGATGGTCTCGACGCTCGGGCTGCCGTTGATGCTGAAGCCGGACCAGGGTGGCTCGGCGCTGGGCGCCCAGGTCGTCCGTGAAGCCGCGGAGCTGCCGCCGGCGATGGTCGGCTGCCTGGCGTACGGGGACACCGTGCTGGCCGAGCA
This sequence comes from Lentzea albidocapillata, assembly GCF_000719115.1. GTDB lineage: Bacteria > Actinomycetota > Actinomycetes > Mycobacteriales > Pseudonocardiaceae > Lentzea > Lentzea albidocapillata. The sequence goes on from NZ_JOEA01000020.1 coordinate 185,923, forward strand.
GTTCATCTCCGGGGTGGAGGTGGCGGTGACCGTCGTCGACAGTGCCGATGGCCCCACCGCACTGCCCGCGGTCGAGATCGTTCCGGAGAGCGGGGTGTACGACTACACCGCTCGGTACACCGCGGGGCTCACCGACTTCCACGCGCCGGCCCGGCTGGACGCTGCCTCGGCCAAGGCGGTCGGGGAGCTCGCGGTGGCGGCGCACCGGTTGCTCGGGTTGCGGGACGTGTCGAGGACCGACGCCATCGTCGCGGAGGACGGGACCGTCTACTTCCTCGAAGTGAACGTGTCGCCGGGGCTGACCGAGACGTCGCTCCTGCCGATGGCCGTCGAGGCGGCGGGGAAGTCGTTGGGTGAGATCTACGCCGGGTTGATCGAGCGCGCTGTCGCTCGCTGAGTTGCTCCGGATCGACGGTCTGAGAGCCGCGTTCGGTGATCGACAAATAGGTGACGCCCCGTATCCAATTGGATGCGGGGCGTCATCGTCACCGTGACATAAGACCCTGGGGTGATCCTATGGGCCTACTCCGATGTCCGAATTGTCGTTTCTGGGCTCATCATGCCGATGATCCTTTGAAGATCATCAACTGACCCGAATTCGACCACGATCCGGCCTTTTCGTTGCCCGAGTTCGACCTTCACGCGGGTGTCGAAGTTGTCGGAGAGGCGCTCGGCGAGCTCCTGCAGACCGGGCGCGTGCAGCTGCTTGCGCGGGGCGGCCTTCTCCTTCTTGGGCTTCTCGTTCTTGGCGACAGTCACCGCTTCTTCGGTCGCACGGACCGACATGCCCTCGGCGATGATCCGTGCCGCGAGGTCTTCCTGCGCTCCCGCGTCGTCCAGACCGAGAAGCGCCCGCGCGTGCCCGGCGCTCAGCACGCCCGCCGCGACCCGCCGCTGAACGGGGAGGGGGAGCTTCAGCAGCCGGATGGTGTTCGTGACGACGGGGCGGCTGCGTCCGATGCGGTCCGCGAGTTCCTCGTGCGTGACGCCGAACTCCTGCAGCAGCTGCTGGTACGCCGCCGCCTCTTCGAGCGGGTTGAGCTGGACGCGGTGGATGTTCTCCAGCAGCGCGTCGCGCAGCATGACGTCGTCGGCGGTCTGCCGGACGATAGCCGGGATCGTCTTGAGCCCGGCCTGCTGCGTGGCCCGCCACCGGCGCTCGCCCATGACGAGCTCGAAGGTGTCCGCGGTCAGCTCGCGGACCACGATCGGCTGCATGAGCCCGAACTCCTTGATGGAGAACGAGAGCTCGTCGAGCGCATCCTGGTCGAACACCTGGCGCGGCTGCTTGGCGTTCGTCCTGATCGCCGTAACCGCGATCTCGCGGTAGATGGCGCCCGCGACCTCACCGGCAGGCTGCTGAGCCAGGGTCTTGGTGGACCCGTTGCCGGCCACCGCGGGCCGGAGCGTGCTCGGCGCACCGGCCGGCGGACCCTGCGGGATGAGTGCGGCCAGACCGCGCCCGAGTCCGCCCTTGCGCTGCTCCGTCATGCGCCCTCCTCCTTGGCCCCGCGGATCGCGATCTCCTTGGCGGCGTCGAGGTAACTCATCGACCCGCGCGAGCCCGGGTCGTAGGTCAACACCGTCTGCCCGAATCCTGGTGCCTCGGAGACCTTCACGCTGCGCGGAATCACCGTCCGGAGGGCGACGTCGCCGAAGTGGCCGCGCACCTCACTGGTCACCTGGTCCGCGAGCTTCGTGCGCCCGTCGTACATCGTGAGGAGGATCGTGGAGATCGCGAGATCGGGGTTGAGGTGCTGCTGCACGAGCTCGATGTTGCGGATCAGCTGACTCAGCCCCTCCAGCGCGTAGTACTCGCACTGAATGGGGATCAGCACCTCCTGCGCCGCGACCATCGCGTTGACGGTCAGCAGACCGAGGCTCGGCGGGCAGTCGATGAAGACGTAGTCCGGCTGCAGCTGGTCGAGCGCCTCGGAGGAGAGCGCCTCCTTGAGCCGCGACTCACGCGCCACCATCGAGACGAGCTCGATCTCGGCGCCCGCGAGGTCGATCGTCGCGGGCACGCAGAAGAGGTTCGGCGACGTCGGGCTGACCTGAGCCGCCTCGGCGATGGAGATCTCGCCGAGCAACACCTCGTAGACGGACGGCGTGCCGCTGCGGTGCTCGACGGAGAGCGCCGTGCTGGCGTTGCCCTGAGGGTCGAGGTCGATCACGAGCGTCTTGAGCCCGTGAATGGCGAGCGCGGCAGCGAGGTTCACCGTGCTCGTCGTCTTGCCGACGCCACCCTTCTGGTTGGCGACGGTCATCACCCGGCGATGTGTCGGGCGGGGGAGCAGTGACTCGTCGGGGTGCAGCACGCTTGCCGCACGAGCCGCCTCTTCTGCAATCGGGGTCCACACCACGGCGCTGTCATCTCCGTTGTTGGTCGGCTTGGCTTTGGGTTTGGAGGGCTGCGTTTCACGTGGAACATCGGCTGCGTGAAACTCCGGGTACACGCTCAACGATCCCTCCGCTGCTGGCGCTCCACGATGAGCACCGTCGTAGGCACCTCAAGTACATCCGCTCCCACGACGACGACATGTGCGTTGGCGCCGCCGGCTTTGAGCACCGCCTCGCCGTCGCGTTCGAGCTCCTCCTGCGCACGCTCGCCCTTGAGCGCGACCATCCGCCCACCGCCCCTGAGAAGCGGGAGGCACCACTTCGTCAGCTTCTCCAGCGGAGCCACCGCCCGCGCCGTCGCGGCGTCGCAGTTCAACAACTGCTTGCGGATGGGTGCTTCCTCCGCGCGTCCCCGGAGGACCGTCACGTTGTCGAGCTGGAGCCGTTCCTTCACTTCCTCGAGCCACGCGATGCGGCGCGCCATCGGCTCGAGAAGCGTGATCCTCAGGTCGGGCCGCGCGATGGCGAGCGGCACCCCCGGCAGCCCGGCGCCAGAGCCCACGTCGACGACACGTTCGTTGGGCTGGAACAGCTCCTCGATCACCGCCGAGTTCAGCACGTGCCGATCCCAAATCTTCTCGACTTCACGAGGACCGATAAGTCCGCGCTCCACGCCGTGCTCCTCCAGGAGCCTGACGAACTCGGCGGCACGCTCAACGTGCTCACCGAAGACGAGCTTCGCGCTGTCGGGCAACTCCCCGGCCATGTTCTCCGTCCGCGTTTCACGTGAAACCACGCGGCGCGGTGTTCCAGCAGCCGGTGGAAGAGCTGGCGAATGCCAGGGGACCATCATGACGGATCGACCGTGTGCGGCGCCAAATCCTGAGCGCCGTTTCACGTGAAACTTGGGGGAAAGTTGCGTCCGTTGCTCTACACCGTCGCTCGACCCGGTCCCGGCACCGTCTCGACGATGAGCCATCCGGCCGGTGGCATGTACCTGGAGGGCAAGATCCGCGAACTGCGACGGGTTGGGGTTGATGTGCTCGTGTCGACTCAGACCGACAGCGAACGGGTCGAGTGCGATCTCGTCGATGAGGAGAAGGTGGTTGTCGCCGCCGGCCTGCAGTACGTGTGCTTCCCGATCGAGGATCGTGCGGTGCCGGACGTGGAGTCGGCGGTCGCTGCCGTCCAGCCGCTCCACGCGCTGTACCGGCGTGGGGCGCATGTGGTGTTCCACTGCTGGGCCGGGATCGGGCGGTCGTCGTTGCTGGCTGGGTTGTTGTTGGGAATGGATGGGGTTTCGCCTGGGGAGGCTTGGGGGTTGATTGCGGCGGCTCGGGGGTGGGTGGTGCCGGACACGGCGGAGCAGGGGGAGTGGTTGGCTGCTTGGTGGGATGGGCGCGAGACTCACTGATCGGTGGGTTGGTGTGCGTAGGTTCAGCCTGTCTGCGGGGTGGGTGTTTCACGTGGAACGCGTTGAGGGTGCCGTGCCGTGCCGTGCAGGCGGGGTCGGTTCGCGTTGACTGGTTCCGGGGGGTGTCGTGCGGGTCGGCTTGCGTTGGCTTGTCGCGTTCCAGCGGGGTGGTCACCTGCCGTGCGGATGGTCGCCGTGCGAGGGTGGCCGGGCGGGTAGTACCGGGCCGGTGCCGGTCATCGCCGCTGCGCGTCGATAGCGATTGGGGCTTGACCTTGAGCCTCTGGCGGGATGCTTGACGGCCGGAAAAGGCCGGGCTCGGCTTCGCCATTGGCGTGGGCGGCAGGGTGGCTCGGCTTCGCCATCGCCCTGTCGCGCGGGAGGGGACGTGAGGAGAGCGGAGAGGAGGCTCCTTGGGCCATCACGTTGCGGTCATCGCGTCGTGTCGACATGTCGCCACCGGATGCGGCGGCCCATCTTCGCGCTTCCGTTGTCGCGGACCCCTCGATCGTTTGCGTGGTGGCCGCTGGGTGGGTTGTTCGTGCCGGGCCGGGGCGGAGCTCTTCTTGGCTCCTCGCCGGCGCGGTGCTCGTCCCTGGTTGGGACAGCGAACGGCCCCTGGTTCCGGGTGGAACCAAGGGCCGTGGGGAAAGCTGGAGCTGCTAGGGCTTCGGGAAGATGATGACCCGGCGCTGCGGCTCTTCGCCTTCGCTCTCGCTGTGTACGCCCGCGACGGTGGCGACGGCGTCGTGGACCACCTTGCGTTCGAACGGGGTCATGGGGTGCAGGCGGGCGCGTTCGCCTGAGGCGGCCACCTTTTCCGCGGTGGTTCGGCCCATCTCCGCCAGTTCTGCTCGGCGGCCTGCTCGCCACTGGGCGATGTCCAGCATCAGGCGGGAGCGGACTCCCGTTTCCTGCTGGACTGCCAGGCGGGTGAGTTCCTGGAGCGATTCGAGGACGTTGCCTCTGGGGCCCACCAGCTTGGCGAGGTCTTCGCCGCCGTCGATGCTGACGATGGCCCTGCCGCTTTCCACGTCCAGGTCGATGTCGCCGTCGTAGTCCAGCAGGTCCAGCAGGCGCTCGAGGTAGTCGCCTGCGATGTCGCCTTCCTGGACGAGCAGGTCCTCGGTCTTGCTCTGCGACTGCGGCTCGGCCGTGGTCTCGGACTCGGCTGCGGCCTCCGACGACGCCTCCACGTCGTCGGTCGCCTGCAAGGTCTCCGACACGATGTCTCCTCTCCGGGGCAACGCCCGAAATCAGCGGCGCTTCTTGCTGCCCGGCTTCTTGCTGGTGGATCGGCCTGGGGTCAGGCCGGGGATCTCGGTGTTCGCGTTGCCGTTGGTGGCGTCCGTCGATGCCTTCGGCGCTCCGCTCGGGCCCGCGGTCGGCATGCGCTTGGCGCCGTTGGCCGGCTTGGCTCCGGGAGCGGGCTTCTTCGGGTTGACCGGCTTCGCGCCCGGCTTCGGAGCGAGGGCCTGACGGGTTTCGACGACCGTGGCCTTCTTCTCCTCTTCCTCGGAGTCGATGCGCTTGTAGACGAAGTGCTGCTGGCCGAGGGTCCACGCGTTGTTGGACAGCCAGTACAGCAGGATCGCGACGGGGAAGAAGAAGCCACCGGCCAGGACGCCCAGCGGGAAGATCCAGAGCGTCAGCTTGTTCATGATGGCCGTCTGCGGGTTGTCCAGCGCGGCCTGGTTCTGACGGGCGACGGAGTGGCGGGCCGTGAAGTGGGTCGCGATGGACGCCACGATCATCAGCGGCACCGACAGCAGGATGACGTTCAGGCGTTCGGTGCCGTACTGGGCCAGCTGGTCACCGGGCATCGTGATGAACGTCGAGAGGTTCGTGCCGAAGAGCTTGGCGTTGACGAACGAGTCGACGCCCTGCTTGTCGAAGAAGTAGACCTCGCCCCAGCCCGGCTTGAACGAGCGCAGCACGTGGAACAGACCGATGAACACCGGGATCTGCACCAGCATCGGCAGGCAGCCGCCGAGCGGGTTGACGCCGTGCTCGGACTGCAGCTTCTGCATCTCCTGCGCCTGGCGCTGCTTGTCGTTCGGGAACTTCTTCTTGATCTTCTGCATCTCCGGCGCGAACTCCTGCATCTTTCGCATGGAGCGCACCTGGCCGACGAACGGCTTGAAGAGGATGGCGCGGAGGGTGAAGACCAGGAAGATCACGGCCAGTGCCCAGGCGAATCCGCTCGACTCACCGAAGACCTTGCCGAACACCCAGTGCCAACACCACAAGATGAAGGACACCGGGTAGTAGATGAAGTTGAGCACGGGAGCTACTCCTCGGTGGATACGTCGGGGACCTGCCGCCTCGGCGGAACGGGGTCCAGGCCTCCAGGGTGCCAGGGTCCGCAGCGCAGCAACCGGCGGATGGTCAGCCAGGTTCCTCGAAGTGCGCCGTGGACTGTCAGGGCTTCCACCGCGTACGCGCTGCAACTCGGGTAGAAGCGGCAGGTCGGCGGCAGCAGCGGCGAGATGAACTTCCGGTAGAAGTGCACCGGCAGCAGCGCGACCTTCGCGGGCAACGTGGTCATCGCAGCACCTTGCGCAGGGCAGAAGAGAAGTCGGCGGCGAGCTCGGAACTCGACGCCTCGGCTGCTGGAGCCAACGCCCGGACCACGACGAGAGTTCCCGGCGGCATCTCTGCGAGCACGGGACGCACCACGTGGCGCAGGCGCCGGTAGACACGGTGGCGGACCACCGAGTTGCCCACTGCCTTGCTCACGACGAAACCCACCTTGGACGAATCCAAGGTGGGCACGTCAGGCTTCAAGACGTGGACGACCAACCGGGGTCGTCCGGCGCGGCGGCCTCGGCGGACCACCAGGCCGAAGTCCTGGCTGCGGGTGAGCCGGGCGGCCGGTGGTAGCACGACGACGCTGCGCTTACCAGCCGCGGTCAGGCGGACAGAGTGGCACGGCCCTTGCTGCGGCGCGCGGCCAGAATGGCGCGGCCGGCGCGGGTCCGCATGCGCAGCCGGAAGCCGTGCGTCTTCGCGCGGCGGCGGTTGTTGGGCTGGAAGGTGCGCTTACCCTTGCTCACGGTCGGTCTCCCGGTGCTTCACTGCTGACAAAAGCCTTGTGGTTGTCCCCGACGGCAGTGGACGTAGGCGCGCGAAAGGCGCCCGTCGCAAACGGGAGACTCGTACGAGGGTACGCATGCCCGGGTGCGGCGACCAAATCGGGGTGGGCCACGCCACGTCTTGTGAGGTGTGCCGGGCCTTGTTACCGTTCGTCCTTCGCGCGTGCCGGGGCTGGCGTGGGAGCCGCCACCGACCGGCATCACAACGCACCTTTTAGTGCACAGTTGTGGATAACTCTGTGGATACCTCTATTCTCCGTGTCCACGGTGGAGTCTTCGGCTCCGGTGGAGGGGAGGGGAGCGCGGAGGTGTCGAACCAGCAGGTCGATCTTGGTCTCGTGTGGGCCGAGGTGGTGCAGGAACTGGCGACCAGCCACCTGTCCCCCCAGCAGCGTGCGTGGATGAGGGTCACCCGTCCTATCGGTTTGCTGGATGGAACGGCACTGCTCGCTGCTCCCAGTGACTTCGCGAAAGAGGCGATCGAACGCGCACTGCGCGACCCGATCACCGCCGCGCTGTCCCGCAGGCTGGGCCGTACCGTCTCCCTGGCGGTGAAGGTCGACTCGCCGGAGCCGGTGAATCCCGTGAGCCCGCCGACCACGCCGATCTCGATCCAGCCCGTGGCGGCGGTCCAGATCCCGCCGGTTCCCGGCGTTCCCAACGGCGACACGCCCGGCTCCGTGATCACGGAGGACGTGGGCGCCGCCGACGGTGCCGAAGAAGAGGTGGACGAGGCCGGCGACGCGCTCGCCGCCGTCACCGAGATCTGGCCGACCTTCAACACCGCCAACGCGGCGGGCGGCGCGGCGCCGAACGCGAACCTCCCGTACACGAGGCCCGCGAACCCGTCGCCGTCGCAGACCAGGCTGAACGAGAAGTACAACTTCGACACGTTCGTCATCGGCGCCTCGAACCGGTTCGCGCACGCCGCGGCCGTCGCGGTGGCCGAGGCTCCCGCCAGGGCGTACAACCCGCTCTTCATCTGGGGCGAGAGCGGCCTCGGCAAGACACACCTGCTGCACGCCGTCGGGCACTACGCCCAGCGCCTGTTCCCCGGCATGCGCGTGCGGTACGTGTCGACCGAGGAGTTCACCAACGACTTCATCAACTCGCTGCGTGACGACCGCAAGGTCGCCTTCCAGCGCCGCTACCGGGACATCGACGTTCTCCTCGTCGACGACATCCAGTTCCTGGAGGGCAAGGAAGGTACGCAGGAGGAGTTCTTCCACACGTTCAACACGCTCCACAACACGAACAAGCAGATCGTGGTGTCGAGCGACCGGCCGCCCAAGCGGCTGGAGACGCTGGAAGACCGCCTGCGCACGCGGTTCGAGTGGGGCCTGATCACGGACATCCAGCCGCCCGAGCTGGAGACCCGGATCGCGATCCTCCGCAAGAAGGCGGCCCAGGACCGGCTCGCGGCTCCGGCCGACGTGCTGGAGTTCATCGCCTCGCGCATCGAGCGGAACATCCGCGAACTCGAAGGCGCGCTCATCCGCGTCACGGCGTTCGCGTCGCTCAACCGCCAGCCGGTCGACATCCAGCTCGCCGAGATCGTGCTGCGCGACCTGATCCCGGACTCGCACGCACCGGAGATCACCGCACCGATGATCATGGCGGTCACCGCCGAGTTCTTCGGGGTCTCGATCGACGACCTGTGCGGCCCCGGCAAGACGAAGGCGCTCGCGCAGGCACGGCAGATCTCCATGTACCTGTGCCGCGAACTGACGGACCTGTCACTGCCGAAGATCGGCCAGACGTTCGGCGGCCGCGACCACACCACGGTCATGCACGCGGACAAGAAGATCCGCAAGGAGATGGCCGAGCGCCGGCGGATCTACGACCAGGTGCAGGAGCTGACGTCGCGCATCAAGCAGCGCGCCCGCCACACTCCCTGACCCGCCCGGGTGGCAACGAAGGGGTCCTCCATCGAGGAGGGCCCCTTTTTCGTGCGCCCGACACGGAGCGGGCAACTGGGACCCGGCGCCCGGGGACGCGACCAGTGGGGCGCGAGACGAGCACCCGGGGACGCGGCCGCGGCTCGACGGCCAACACCCGGGGACGACTTCGGCGCAACGATGGGACTGCATCAGTCCGTGCGGCTCCAACCACCACCACGCGCCACACACGTACCCGGGTAGACGGGGCTCGATCCGCCGCGCGGCGAGGCTTTCTGTTCGCCCCCTGCACTCGAAGGGGTGGGGACAACTGGAAAAGTCTGAGACCCAGGCCACGATCTGGCCACGGAAGCCTGTGCATCACCCGGGTACAACTGGCCCGCACCCGGGGACGCACCCGGGGACAACTGTGGACGATCTGTGGATCGAGACCTGTGCACAACTGGTTGTCCCCGGGTGCGCCGATCTGTCCCCGGGTGCTGTCCCCCCTTAGTCCACATGGTGGGTCACACCTTGACCTGCAGGTTTAAGGGCTGTCCCCACAATCCACAACCCCTACTGTTACTGCTGTTTGATCTCTTCTAGAAAGAACTCAAAAGCAAAACAGCGTGGACAGCTCCCGGGGATCGTGGCCGAACCCCGAAGTGACGGGAAGGGCCAGGACGCTCTAACGTGGTTGCTCCGCACCTCGGTCAGCCGAGGTCGAGGCTCCCTAACCCCCACTGGCACGTTGTCGTGGTTGGGCTTGTCGACTGTCGAGGAAAGGACGCCTCATGAAGATCCGCGTCGAACGCGACGGCCTGGCCGACGCTGTCGCCTGGGTCGCTCGCAGCCTTCCGTCCCGTCCGCCGGTCCCCGTGCTGGGCGGCGTGCTGCTCGACGCGGAGTCTGACGATTCGCTGACGGTGTCCGGGTTCGACTACGAGGTCTCCGCCCAGGTCGGCGTCCCGGCGACGATCGCCGACGGTGGCCGCGCCCTGGTCTCCGGGCGTCTTCTCGCCGACATCACCAAGGCGCTGCCGAACCACCCCGTCGAGATCGCGGTCGACGGCGCTCGCATGATGATCAGCTGTGGCAGCGCCAGGTTCAGCCTCCCGACGATGCCGGTCGAGGACTACCCGGCCCTGCCGTCGATGCCGCAGTTGATCGGTGAGCTCCCCGGCGAGGTCTTCGGCGAGGCCGTCAGCCAGGTCGCCGTCGCGGCCGGCAAGGACGACACGCTGCCGATGCTGACCGGCGTCCGCGTCGAGATCGGCGAGGGCAAGCTGACCCTCGTCGCCACCGACCGGTTCCGGCTCGCCATGCGGGAGTTCCCCTGGGAGCCGGACGCAACCCTCGGCGAGGTCGCGGTCCTCGTCCCGGCCCGCACCCTCGGCGACGCGGCCAAGACGCTCGGCTCGTCCGGCAGCAAGGTCGAGATGTCGCTCGCGGCCAACGACGGACTGCTCGGTCTCTCCGGCTCCGGCAAGCGGACCACCACCCGCCTGCTCGACGCGGACTTCCCGAAGTACCGCCAGTTGCTGCCCTCCGAGCACAGCGCCGCGGCGATCATCGACATCGACGCGCTGCAGCAGGCGATCAAGCGCGTGTCGCTCGTCGCCGAGCGCGGCACGCAGGTGCGCCTCGAGTTCGTCGACGGTGGTCTGCGTCTGTCCGCCGGTGGTGACGACGAGGGGTCGGCCGAGGAAGAGCTCGCGGTCGAGTACACCGGCGACGCGGTCACCATCGCGTTCAACCCGGGCTACCTGCTCGACGGACTCGGTGCGGTCCGCACGCAGAAAGTCCACCTGTCCTTCACCACACCCAGCCGACCGGCACTGCTGAAGCCGGTGGACGAGGATGGGAACGTGGCGCCGGGCTACCTGTACCTGCTCATGCCCGTTCGCCTTCCCGGCTGAGAAAACCCTTACCGGGTACCAGAAGAACTTAGGGGAGAACACCGTGCAGCTCGGACTCGTCGGCCTCGGCAAGATGGGTTTCAACATGCGCGAGCGGGTGCGCCGGGCCGGTCACGAGGTGATCGGCTACGACCGCAACCCCGAGGTCAGCGACTCGGATTCGTTGGCGGACATGGTGTCCAAGCTCGAAGCGCCGCGCGTGGTGTGGGTCATGGTGCCCGCCGGCGACATCACCCGTGACACGGTGAAGGAGCTGTCCGAGCTCCTGTCGCCGGGCGACCTGGTCGTCGACGGCGGCAACTCCAAGTTCACCGACGACCGGGTCCACGCGGACCTGTTGGCGGAGAAGGAGATCGGCTACCTCGACTGCGGCGTGTCCGGCGGTGTGTGGGGCCTCGAGAACGGCTACGCGCTGATGGTCGGCGGCGACGCCGCGCACGTCGAGCAGGCGATGCCGATCTTCGACGCGCTGCGCCCGGAGGGTCCGCGCGAGGAAGGCTTCGCGCACGCGGGCAAGGCCGGCGCCGGCCACTACTCGAAGATGGTCCACAACGGCATCGAGTACGGCCTGATGCAGGCGTACGCCGAGGGCTTCGAGCTGCTCGACAAGACCGACGTCGTGGACAACGTGCCCGCGGTGATCTCGGCCTGGCAGCGCGGAACCGTCGTGCGGTCGTGGCTGCTCGACCTGCTGGTGCGCGCGCTGGAGTCCGACCCGGAGCTCGACGACCTGCGCGGGTACGTCGAGGACTCGGGTGAGGGCCGGTGGACCGTCGAGGAGGGCATCAACAACGCGGTGCCGCTCCCGGTGATCTCCGCCGCGCTCTTCGCACGGTTCCAGTCGCGGCAGGAGGACTCGCCCGCGATGCGTGCCGTCGCCGCGCTGCGCAACCAGTTCGGCGGTCACTCGGTGCACCTCGCCGGACCGTCGTCCGGCGCCGGCAGCACCCAGGGCTAGCGAGAGTGCACGTCAGACATCTCCAGGTCAGCGACTTCCGGTCGTGGGAGCTCGCCGACCTGGAGCTCGAACCCGGCGCGTCGGTGCTCGTCGGGCGCAACGGCCAGGGCAAGACGAACCTGGTCGAGGCGATCGGGTACGTGGCCACGCTGGGTTCACACCGCGTTTCCAGCGACGCGCCGCTGATCCGGCACGGCGCCCAGCGTGCCGTCGTGCGGACGGCCGTGGTCAACGACGACCGCGAGCTGCTCGTGGAACTGGAGATCACGGCCGGCAAGTCGAACCGGGCGCGGATCAACCGGGGTCCGGTGCCGCGTCCGCGTGACGTGCTCGGGATCCTGCGCACCGTGTTGTTCGCACCGGAGGATCTCTCTCTTGTGCGGGGCGATCCGAGCGACCGGCGGCGGTTCCTCGACGAGATGCTCGTGCTGCGCACACCGCGTTATGCCGGTGTCCGCAGTGACTACGACCGTGTCCTGAAGCAGCGCAGCGCGTTGTTGAAGACGGTGAAGCACTCCCGATCGGCGGACCTCTCGACGCTCGACGTCTGGGACGGGCATCTCGCCAAGCACGGCGCGGAGCTGCTGGCCGCGCGGCTGAAACTGATCCGCGACATGGCGGACCACGTGACCTCGGCGTACGCGGAGGTCGCTCCGGAGTCGCGCCCGGCGCTCATCGCGTACCGGTCGAGCGTCGGCGATCTCCCGGAGGACCGGGAGAGCATCGAGGACCTGCTGCTGGCCGAGCTCGACCGGGTGCGGCGGCAGGAGATCGAACGGGGAGTGTGCCTCGTCGGTCCGCACCGGGACGACCTGGACCTGACGCTCGGCGAGCTGCCGGCGAAGGGCTACGCCAGTCACGGAGAGTCATGGTCATTCGCGCTCGCCCTGCGGCTCGGCGGCTACGAGCTGATGCGTGTCGACGGCATCGAACCGGTGCTCGTGCTGGACGATGTGTTCGCGGAACTCGACCGCGGCCGGCGTCGGCAACTGGCCAAGGTGGCGGCCGCCGCCGAGCAGGTGCTGATCACCGCGGCGGTGGCGGAGGACGTTCCGGACGAGCTGGTCGGTGCCCGGTTCGAGGTCCACGGCGGGGAGGTGCGGCGTGTCTGACTCAGAGGCTGACTCTCGGGGTTCAAAGCCCCCATATGTAGCTCGATCGGGTGTGTCCGCCCACACATCTGGGGACAAGTCTGTGGATGGTGTGGATAACTCCGTCACAAATCCGGACTTGTCCACAGGTTCATTCACACCTGAGGGTGAGCAGCTGAAGGGTTCGGACCTCGCCCGAGCTGCTCTGGAGGCGGCGAAAGCGTCCGCGAAGGCCCGCGGGCGGGTGCCGGGGAGCAAGGCGAAGGGCCGTCCGGTCAACCGTCGCCGGCGTCGCTGGTCGGGCGCGGGCCCGGACGACCGCGACCCCCAGCCGCTCGGGCGGATCGCCTCCAGGATCGCGGCGGACCGCGGCTGGGTCGAGCAGCTCCAGGGTGGCCAGGTCTTCGGTCGTTGGGCCAAACTGGTAGGTGAGGACGTTGCCGAGCACGCGACTCCAATCGCTCTCAGTGACGGGGAACTGACGGTCCAGGCGTCGTCGACGGCGTGGGCCACTCAGCTGCGCCTCCTGCAGCGCGAGCTGATCAAACGGATCGCCGCGGGCGTGGGCAACGGCGTCGTCAAACGGCTCAAGATCAAGGGACCGGACGCTCCCAGCTGGCGACACGGCCCCAGGCACGCGCCGGGGCGCGGTCCGCGTGACACCTACGGGTGAGGTCCTGTCAAGGGCTCAGCGGCGATTCTGTGGCTCAATGAGGGTTCACCAGCGGATTTGAACCCCCTTTTCAGCGGTCCTGACCCGTCTGATGGCGCTTGAGGCGCTCTGTGACCGAATCAAAGGTGTCCTTGGCCCCGTTCTGTCGGGGTGCACCGGTAGAATCACAGAAGCGTCACCCATCACCGTGCGGGTTCTGCCCGCATCAGCGAGGAGACTCCAGGCCCGTGTCAGCTAAGAAGAATGAGTACGGCGCGTCCTCGATCACCGTCCTCGAAGGCCTCGAGGCAGTGCGCAAGAGGCCGGGCATGTACATCGGCTCGACCGGCGAGCGCGGTCTGCACCACCTGGTCCAGGAGGTTGTGGACAACTCCGTCGACGAGGCGATGGCCGGTTTCGCGACGAAGGTCGACGTCACCCTGCTGGCCAACGGCGGCGTCCGGGTGATCGACGACGGTCGTGGCATCCCGATCGACATGCACCCGGTCGAGAACGTGCCGACCGTCGAGGTCGTCATGACCAAGCTGCACGCGGGCGGCAAGTTCGACAGCGACTCCTACGCGGTGTCCGGCGGTCTGCACGGCGTAGGCATCTCCGTGGTGAACGCGCTGTCCACCGCCGTCGACCTCGAGATCAGGCGCCAGGGTCACGTCTGGACCCAGCGCTACGAGGCCACCAAGCCCGCGCACGAGCTGCGCCAGGGCGAGGCGACCGACGAGACCGGCACCACGACGACGTTCTGGGCCGACCCGGAGATCTTCGAGACCACGACGTACAACGTCGAGACGATCGCGCGCCGCCTGCAGGAAATGGCGTTCCTCAACAAGGGGATCACCATCATCCTGCGCGACGAGCGGGTCTCGGAGGAGGACGAGGAAGCCGACGCCGAGGGCCACCAGGCCGCGGTGAAGGAACGCGTCTACCACTACCCCGGTGGGCTCGAGGACTTCGTCCGCCACATCAACCACACGCGCGACGCGGTGCACCAGAAGGTCATCGGGTTCGAGGCGAAGGGCGAGGACCTCGAGGTCGAGGTCGCGATGCAGTGGAACACCGGCTACACGGCCTCGGTCTACACCTTCGCGAACACGATCAACACGCACGAGGGCGGTACGCACGAAGAGGGCTTCCGCGCCGCGCTGACGCGAGTCGTCAACGAGTACGCGCGCGAGAAGAAGCTGCTCAAGGAGAAGGACACCAACCTCACCGGTGACGACATCCGCGAGGGTCTCGCCGCGATCATCTCGGTGAAGTTGAAGGAGCCCCAGTTCGAGGGCCAGACGAAGACCAAGCTGGGCAACAGCGAGGCGAAGTCGTTCGTGCAGAAGTCGACGAACGAGCACCTGGCCGACTGGTTCGAGCGTCACCCCAACGAGGCGAAGACGATCGTCAGCAAGGCGGTCTCGTCGGCGCAGGCCCGCATGGCCGCGCGCAAGGCCCGTGAACTGGTCCGCCGCAAGGGCGCGCTGGACATCGGCGGCCTGCCGGGCAAGCTGAAGGACTGCCGCTCCACCAACCCGGAGGAGTGCGAGCTCTACGTCGTAGAGGGCGACTCCGCCGGCGGCTCGGCCAAGGAAGGCCGGGACTCCATGTACCAGGCCATCCTGCCGATCCGCGGCAAGATCATCAACGTGGAGAAGGCGCGCATCGACCGCGTGCTGAAGAACAACGAGGTCCAGAGCATGATCACCGCTCTGGGCACGAGCATCCACGACGAGTTCGACCTGTCGAAGCTGCGCTATCACAAGATCATCCTGATGGCGGACGCCGACGTCGACGGCCAGCACATCCGCACGCTGCTGCTCACTCTGCTGTTCCGCTTCATGCAGCCGCTTCTCGAACACGGCCACGTCTACCTCGCCCAGCCGCCGCTCTACAAGATCAAGTGGCAGCGGATCGAGCCGGAGTACGCGTACTCCGACCGCGAGCGCGACGGCCTGATCAAGGAAGGCCTCGCCGCCGGCAAGAAGCTCGGCAAGGACGACAACATCCAGCGCTACAAGGGTCTCGGCGAGATGAACGCCGCGGAGCTGTGGGAGACCACGATGGACCCGGCGAACCGGGTGCTCCTCCAGGTCACCATGGACGACGCCGCCACCGCCGACGAGCTGTTCAGCGTGCTCATGGGTGAGGACGTCGAGGCGCGCCGCTCGTTCATCACGCGTAATGCCAAGGACGTGAAGTTCCTGGACGTCTGAGTCCGGTCCCTTCTAGACATCCACGGCTGGCGAAGAGGAAAGAAGAACCGTGACTGAGACGACCCTTCCGCCGGAGCACGACCGCACCGAGCCGGTCGACATCCAGCAGGAGATGCAGAACTCCTACATCGCGTACGCGATGAGCGTCATCGTCGGCCGGGCACTGCCGGACGTGCGTGACGGACTCAAGCCCGTCCACATCCGCGTGCTCTACTCGATGTTCGACTCGGGGTTCCGGCCGGACCGCGGCTACAACAAGTGCGCCCGCGTCGTCGGCGACGTGATGGGCAACTACCACCCGCACGGCGACTCGTCGATCTACGACGCGCTCGTGCGGCTCGCCCAGCCGTGGGCCATGCGGTACCCGCTGATCGACGGCCAGGGCAACTTCGGCTCGCCGGGCAACGACCCGGCCGCCGCCATGCGCTACACCGAGTGCCGCCTGACCCCGCTGGCCATGCAGATGCTCGCGGACATCGAGGAAGAGACCGTCGACTTCCGCGACAACTACGACGGCCGCATCCAGGAGCCGACGGTCCTGCCGTCCCGCATCCCCAACCTGCTGATCAACGGCAGCTCGGGCATCGCGGTCGGCATGGCGACGAACATCCCGCCGCACAACCTCCGCGAGGTCGCGTCGGGCGTGGTGTGGGCCCTGGACAACTGGGAGGCCTCCGACGAGGAGACCCTCGAAGCCGTGATCGAGCGGATCAAGGGCCCGGACTTCCCGACGTACGGCCAGATCCTCGGCAACTCGGGCATCCAGGACGCGTACCGCACCGGCCGCGGTTCGGTGAAGATGCGCGCGGTCATCGAGGTCGACGAAGATGCCAAGGGCCGCACGATCCTGGTCGTCACCGAGCTGCCGTACCAGGTCAACCCTGACAACCTCGTCGAGAACATCGCCTCGCTCGTGCGTGACGCGAAGCTCACGGGCATCTCGAACATCGCGGACGAGTCGAACAGCCGCCGCGGCATGCGCATCGTCGTCACGCTCAAGCGCGACGCGGTGGCGAAGGTCGTGCTGAACAACCTCTACAAGCACACCCAGCTGCAGTACTCGTTCGGCGTGAACATGCTGGCGCTGGTCGACGGCGTGCCGCGCACCCTGCGGCTCGACCAGATGATCCGCCACTACGTGAAGCACCAGATCGAGGTCATCGTCCGGCGGACCAGGTTCCGCCTGCGCAAGGCCGAGGAGCGCGCACACGTGTTGCGCGGTCTGGTCAAGGCGCTCGACCACCTCGACGAGGTCATCGCGTTGATCCGCCGGTCGCAGACGCCGGACATC
The DNA here is from genome assembly GCF_000719115.1 of Lentzea albidocapillata. Classification (GTDB taxonomy): domain Bacteria; phylum Actinomycetota; class Actinomycetes; order Mycobacteriales; family Pseudonocardiaceae; genus Lentzea; species Lentzea albidocapillata. The sequence goes on from NZ_JOEA01000020.1 coordinate 202,779, forward strand.
GCGCGCACGGGCCTGATGGAGCTGCTCGACGTCGACGAGATCCAGGCGAACGCGATCCTGGAGATGCAGCTGCGCCGCCTGGCCGCACTGGAACGTCAGAAGATCATCGACCAGCTGGCCGAGATCGAGGTCGAGATCGCGGACCTCAAGGACATCCTCGCGAAGCCGGAGCGGCAGCGCGCCATCGTGCGCGAGGAGCTCATGGCCATTGTGGACAAGTACGGCGACGACCGGCGCACGGAGATCATCCCGTTCGACGGCGACGTGTCCATGGAGGACCTGATCGCGGTCGAGGACGTGGTCGTCACGATCACGCGCACCGGCTACGCGAAGCGCACCAAGACCGACCTCTACCGGGCGCAGAAGCGCGGTGGCAAGGGCGTGCAGGGTGCTCAGCTCAAGCAGGACGACATCGTCGCGCACTTCTTCGTGTGCTCGACGCACGACTGGATCCTGTTCTTCACGAACAAGGGCCGCGTCTACCGCACGAAGGCGTACGAGCTGCCCGAGGCGAACCGCAACGCCCGCGGTCAGCACGTCGCGAACCTCCTCGCGTTCCAGCCGGACGAGGAGATCGCACAGGTCATCCAGATCAAGAACTACCTGGTGTCGCCGTACCTCGTGCTCGCCACCCGCAAGGGCCTGGTCAAGAAGTCGAAGCTGTCCGACTTCGATTCCAACCGATCGGGTGGTCTTATCGGCATCAACCTGCGCGAGGACGACGAGCTGGTCGGAGCGGTGCTCTGCTCGGCCGACGACGACCTGCTCATGGTGTCCGCCGACGGGCAGTCGATTCGCTTCCACGCCACCGACGACGTGCTGCGCCCGATGGGTCGTGCCACGTCAGGCGTGCAGGGCATGCGGTTCAACGCCGATGACGAGCTGCTTTCCGTCGGTGTCGTCCAAGAGGGTCTGTTCGTTTTGGTCGCGACGGACGGTGGGTACTCGAAGCGAACGCCCATCGAGGACTACCCGGTCCAGGGGCGTGGCGGCAAGGGTGTGCTGACCATTCAGCACGACCGCCGTCGTGGCAGGCTGGTGGGCGCGCTCATCGTCGACGTCGACGACGAGCTCTACGCCATCACCTCGAGCGGCGGGGTCATCAGGACCCGGGCCGAGCAGGTGCGCAAGGCTGGACGGCAGACGAAGGGCGTGCGGCTGATGAACCTCGGCGAGAGCACCACTTTGATCGCCGTCGCACGCAACGCGGACGAGCCCAGCGACGTCATCATCAGTGAGGCGTCTGCCGCGGAGGACTCTGCCGCTGACCAGGCAGCCACCCCCACCGACTCGGCTGAGTAGTCGGAATCGCTAGCGAGAGGTCAAGGACAAGCTCGTGACTCCACCCGAGAACCGCGAAGGTCGGGACGCGGACAAAACCGCGGTGATCACCAAACCGACTCCGCAGAACTCCGCGCAGAAGCCGGCGGAGAAGAAGGCGGACTCGGCTGCGGCCTCCGGTTCCTCGGGTGGAACCGCGCAGGACAAGACCAAGCCCGTGTCGGCGGACAAGGCGGCCGAGGCCGCCGCACCCGCTCAGGAGAAGCCGGCCGCGCCCGCGGCTCCGGCCACTCCGGCGCCGACTGCCACGCCGACCCCCACTCCTGCTCCGGCGGTCACCCCGGCCGCTCCGGCGGAGGAGAAGACGGTCTCGCTCGGCAGCGCCACTCCGGCACCCGCGCCCGTCGCCGACGAGCCGATCATCGTTTCGGCACCGCCGCCCTGGCAGCGGGTGACGAACGACACGGAGGCCGCCCAGGGCGAGGCGACCGCGACGTACGTGGCTCCGGGCGCACCGCCCGTGCCGTCCGCCGCCGAACCGCCCCCGGCCTTCCCGCAGACCGACCCGGACACCGTCAAGGTGCAGAAGCCCGTGGTCACGGGCTCGGCCGTGCCGGTCGGCCTGGGCAGCAGCCGCACGTCGGTGAACATGGGCAACAGCGGGGCCCGCCCCGCCGCGTCCAGCCCGTCGGCCCGCCGCCCCGGCCGTGGCCCGCGCCGCGCCTCGCTCCAGGTGAAGCGCGTCGACCCGTGGTCGGTCCTCAAGCTCGCCCTGGTGCTGGGCGTCGCACTGTTCTTCGTCTGGCTCGTGGCGGTCGGTGTGCTCTACGGCGTCCTGCACGGCATGGGTGTCTGGGACAAGATCAACAGCACCGCGAACGACCTGCTCCAGGCCAACGAGCCGGGCGAACCGTTGATCAGTGCCGGCCGCGTCTTCGGCGTCTCGGCGATCATCGGCGCCGTCAACATCGTGCTGTTCACGGCCCTCGCAACCGTTGGCGCGTTCGTCTACAACGTGTCCGCGGATCTGGCCGGTGGCCTGGAACTCACGTTGTCGGAACGAGAGTGACCCCCTGATTTGGGAGCAACGAGGACGATCCTGTAAGGTCTTCCTCGTTGCCCCGAGGGGTGATGATCGAGGGCCTATAGCTCAGGCGGTTAGAGCGCTTCACTGATAATGAAGAGGTCGGAGGTTCAAGTCCTCCTAGGCCCACTCGATTCGGGGACTTTCCATGTCGGCGGAATGCGCCGACCGTTACCCGAATCATCGTCCTTTATCTGGGGGCCAAGCCCCCAGACCCCCTGCCGGGGGCGAGCCCCCGGACCCCCATCAGTGTTGACTGCTCGGCGGTCGTTGCCTTGCTGTAACGTGGTGGGGTCGCTGGGTTTACGGTCTTTGGGAGGGATTCGAAGTGGCTAAGAAGATCATCGCACTCGTCGTGGTCGCCGGTGCGGTTCTGTTCTTCGTGAAGCGCAGCCGTTCGGCCAAGGCCGACGCGGACCTGTGGCGTGAGGCCACCGCTCCCACCGACTGATCTTTGCTCTGACGGGCGGCTCGCCGCCCCCAGGCTTGGGGACGTAGCTCAATTGGCAGAGCACCGCCTTTGCAAGGCGGGGGTTAGGGGTTCGATTCCCCTCGTCTCCATCCGCTTTCACTGAAGCCCTGTTCGCGCTGTTGCGAACAGGGCTTCAGTGCATTCCGCACATCACGTCACGCCGAGGTGAGTGACTTCTTCGGCGCCTTGCGAAGAGCGTCGATGCTCCACGCGCCGGCGCCTGTGAACGCCAGCAGCAGGAACGCCCACGAGTAGACCGCCGCGAGCTCGCCGCCGTTCTCGATCGGGAGCAGGGCCTTCGGCTGGTGCACCACGAAGTAGGCGTAGGCCATGGCGCCGGAACTGAGCAGCGCGGCCCAGCGCGTCCACAGCCCGATGAGGATGAGGCCGCCACCGATCAACTCGATGAGCGCCATGGGGCCGGACGGCCACGAGACCAGCTCGACTCCCTTAGAGAGCTTCTGCACGCCGTGGAACACGAAGAACAGACCGATGATGATGCGGAAGAGCGCCAGGGCGTGCTCTCGTCGTTGCTCCAGGAACTCCATGATCGGGTCCTTCCAGGGCGGGGGTACAGGGGCAGAGGCACAAAAGGTATGGACCAATTTAGAGTGTCCCGCTAGAGGCGCTTTTGGTATCTGGTTGACTGTTGCCCCTATGAAACGAGCACTGCTGCTGCCCCTGCTCGGCGTCCTCGCCGCATGCGGCACCCCCGTCGCCCAGGACGTGCCGGTTCCCACGACCCAGCCCCAGCAGGTCACGACCACTACCAGCGCGGCTCCGACAGTGCCGCCCGCGCCCCAGCCCGCGAACGACGGCACGTGCCCGTACCTGGCGACCGGTTTCGTCGCGGAAGCCAACGGACAGCGCGTACCCAAAGTGAAACTGTCAACGGACGAACCTCACCCAGCATGCTTCTTCTACGCCACTGCAACTGAGATCCAGTTGACCGTGCAGGTCTACGTGGGGGATGAGAGCGTCGCGAAGCTCATCGTCAACAAGGCGGCACCGGACGGTTCACAGCCCGCGAACTCGCCCACCGGTTGGACCGGAGGGTACGTGAGCAACGAGACCGGCGTCGTCTACGCCGTGTCGAAGAGCGACGCCGCTGTGGTCGTCACCAGCAACCAGAAGCAGTCGATCAAGGCCCGCCGCATCGCGGAAGAGGCGATCAAGGGCCTGAAGATCTAGACAATCAACACCGCCCCCGCGCGGGATGCGCACGGGGGCGGTGGAAGACACGGCGAACATCAGCGGTCGCCGTACTTACCTGATCGGCTCCTTCTGGGAGGGCACCTGCCCGTTGAGGACGGGCTCCGCGTGCGGGACCTGCTCCTCGTCCTGCAGGTGGACCTCCTGCGGCCGACGTGTCATCGCGACGTAGCCGGCTGCCGCGGCCGCGATCAGGAGACCGAGCACCCACGGCCAGCGGCGGCGCTTCGGTGCGTCGGCACCTAGCTGGGCCGCGGCCTTGCGGATCTCCTTGGCGCGCACCTTGGCGTCCTTGCGCGCGCTCTTCGCCGCCTTCTTCACTTCCTTGCGCACGACCTCGGCCTTGCTCATGAGGTCGGAGCGCGTCTTCGCGCTCTTCTTGGCGAGGCGCTTGCGAGAGCGACGCGTCTGCTTCTCCCAGTCCTCGGCCTTGCCCATGAGCGTGTCAGCCCGCTCGACGAGTGCGCCGCGAACCTGGTCCGCCGTGATGCCGCGCTCGGCAAGCCTGACCTCAGCGGCGTGACCAGCGCGAACGACGCCCTGACGCGCGGCCTTCAGACCGGTGCCGACAGCCTTGCCAACGTTCTCGCCGGCTCGGGTCATGACGTCCACCTCGTCCATCTCTGCTCCACACGTTGTCGTCTGGTGATGTCATAGAGGTACCCATCGTGCCCCTTCCTGAACATCGGCGCCCGTGGATGGCACGATGGGGTGGTGGCTGACAGCAACGAATCCTTCGTCGGGACCAAGGTGACGGCGACCCTGCACACCACGCAGGGCGACATCCGCATCAACCTGTTCCCCGACCACGCCCCCAAGACGGTGGCGAACTTCGTCGGGCTCGCCGAGGGCACGAAGACCTACACCGAGGCGAACGCGAGTGGCACGAAGACGGGGCCGTTCTACGACGGCACCCTGTTCCACCGCGTCATCGCCGGCTTCATGCTCCAGACCGGCGACCCGACCGGTACCGGTCGCGGTGGCCCCGGCTACCGCTTCGCGGACGAGTTCAACTCCGAACTGCAGTTCAACAAGCCCTACCTGCTCGCGATGGCGAACGCCGGCCCCAACACCAACGGCTCGCAGTTCTTCGTCACCGTGGCACCGACGACGTGGCTGAACTTCAAGCACACGATCTTCGGTGAGGTCGCCGACCAGGAGTCGCGCGACGTCGTCGACGCGATCGGCGGCACCACGACCGGTGCGGGCGACCGTCCGGTCAACGACATCAAGATCGAGCGGATCACGATCGAACGCGCGTGAGCAACGCCCCCGTGCCACCGGACGGGCCGATCGGAGCGCAGCCGGACATCCCGGTCTGCGCACGTCATTCCGATCGGCCTACCCGGCTGCGCTGCAGCAGGTGCGACCGTCCGGCGTGCCCGGACTGTCTGCGCGACGCCTCGGTCGGCATGCAGTGCGTCGACTGTGTGAACGAGGGCGCCCGCACGGTGCGCCAAGCCCGCACGTCCGCGGGCGCGGTGGTCTCCCACGGCCGCCCGATCATCACGCAGGTGATGATCGCGCTCAACGTGCTCGCGTACGTCGTCACGGTCGTCCAGTCCGGCAGCCCGATGAACAACTCGCGGGCCGGCCTGTTCACCGCGACCTCGATGATCCCGGAGCTCACCGCCAACGGTGAGTGGTGGCGGATCCTCACGTCGGGGTTCATGCACTTCGGCCTGATCCACCTCGTGCTCAACATGGCCGCGCTCTTCGTGGTGGGCCCTGTGATCGAGCAGGAGCTGGGCAAGCTGCGGTACAGCGCCGTCTACTTCCTGTCGCTACTCGGCGGCAGTGCGGCGGCGTTCTTCTTCGGCACCGTCTGCCAGCAGCTCGCCGGTGCGTCCGGCGCGGTGTTCGGCCTGATGGGCGCGCTGTTGATCGTGTTCAAGCGGCAGAAGCGGGACATCTCGACGATCCTCGTGATCGTCGGCATCAACCTGGTGTCGAACCTCTTCACCAACGCCTCGCTGCTCGGGCATCTCGGCGGGTTCGTGATCGGCGGCCTGCTGACGCTCGCCATGGTCAAGGCGCCCGCGAAGAACCGCAACGCCTACCAGATCGGCGCTGTGGTGGCGGCCGCGTTGTTGCTCGGAGTCATGTTCGTGTTGCGTGCCTCCGAACTCGACACGGCGGCCGAAGTGATCCTGGAGTACGCCAGGACCTGCCGCTAGAACTGATTCACGGCCGCAGTGCGTGGAGCACTCCGGCGACTTCTTCGGGATCGGCGCCGAGGTCCAGTCTCGTGAGCACCACGAGACGGTCATCGGCGTCGAGTTCCAATGTCTGCTGTTCCCTGCCGAGCCGGCGAGTGGTCTGCAGCTTGACCTTCACCTCGTGCCACGGCAGCAGTGTCGTGCCCGTGAACCCGCGCACGGCCAGGCCGTCGACGTCCGCGGTGAGCCTCGGGCGTGCGATCGTCGCGAACGCCGCGAGGCAGGTGACCAGCAGCGTTGCCAGTCCGATGAGGAGACGGCCCGCGTTGTCGTCGGCGATGAACGCCGCGACGGCGAGGGCGAGGGCGGCCACCCACGCGGTGACGACCAGCGGGACGGGCGTGGACCAGGTTCGAGTCACACTGTCGAGTGTCCCGCATGAAATGTGGACAACTGAACGGGTCCGCATGAGGGAAAACCGTCGCTTGTGCATTTTGGTGCAAAGTTGTCCACAGGACTTGTCCCCAATGGGGATGACTTACAACCGTGTGCTTCGGTGACGCTCGGATGAACCAGGTGAACCCGGGGCGAACAAAGGTCGGCCCGGACGTGTGACGTCCGGGCCGACCTCTACGAACGGTGACTTGCCGAGCGCTCAGCGCCAGCGCATCGTCATCAGCAAGCCGATGATCATCAGCGCGAAGCCGATGGCGAAGTTCCACGCGCCCAGCTCGAGCATGAACGGGATCTTCTCGGCCGCGATGTAGTTGACGACCAGCCACGCGAGGCCCAGCAGCATGAAGCCGAGCATGACAACGACGTAGACCGGGTGAGACGGCCCCGCTGCCTTGACCTTGACCGGCGTGCGGCGGTCAGTGGGTGCGGTGTAGACCGCCTTCTTCCGGACCTTCGACTTGGGCATGCTGTCCTCGCCTGACGTGGATATCCGTGAGTGACGCGAGTTTACGTGCACTACTCAGTAGACACGTTAACGTAGCGGCGGTGGTCAGCGAACCATCCTTGTAGACGCAGTTGTTTTCAGTTCACAGTCCGCGCGGAGGTTCTCAGGTGAACTCGGGACCCCAGCAGCCGCCTCCACGGCGTCCTGTACCTCGTCGTGATGACCTGCAGCACGTGCGGGCCACACCGGCTCCCCACCCCGTGCCGCCGCCCGAGGCGACTCAGTTCACCAGTGCTTTCTCCGGAAGCCTGCCTCCGAACGCCCAGCGGCCGCCCTTCCCCGGCCCGCCTCCGGGCGGAGTGCCCCGCAGGCCGACGCCGCCGCGTCCCCGCCCGGTCGATCCGCCCACCGAGGTGATCCCGCGCGTCGAGGACGACTACGACGACGAGTACTACGACGATGACGAGTACTACGACGATGACGAGTACTACGACGACGAGCCTGCGGCGAAGGACGCCCCGCCGCCGGACAGCATCGCGCGCAAGGCCGTGCGCGGTGTTGGCGAAGCCCTCATCACGATGGGCCTGGTCGTACTGCTGTTCGTCGTCTACGAGGTCTACGTGACCGACCTGCTCTCCGCGGAGAAGCAGCAGGACGCGACCGCCGCGCTCGACTCCGAATGGAGCTCGAACGTCGTCACGCCGCCCCCGGCGGACCCGAACCGTCAGTCGAAGCTGAACCTCATCGAGGGCAAGGCCTTCGCGAAGATGTACATCCCGGTCTTCGGCAACGACTGGAAGTTCTCCGTCGTCGAGGGCACCACGGACAAGCACCTCGAAATCGGCCCCGGCCACTACAAGGACACCGCCCAGCCCGGCGAGGCCGGCAACTTCTCCATCGCCGGCCACCGCGTGGGCAAGGGCGCGCCGTTCAACGACCTCGACCTGCTCCAGTCCTGCAACTCGATCGTCGTGCAGACCCAGACCCAGTGGTACGTCTACCGGGTGCTGCCGATGCGCAACGAGGTGGCCGGCTGGGCCTCGAACCCGAAGTCGAAAGAAGCCGCCTGCACCGGCGTGGCCCCGCTGTCGACGACGCTCGGCGACGCCTACGCGAAGACCGTCGGCCAGGAGATCGTCGTGCCGACCCAGGGCGAGGTCATCGCCCCCATCCCGCACCACGTGGGCGCGGCCGTGCCCGCCGACAAGCAGGCCCGGCTGCTCACGCTGACCACCTGCCACCCGCGCTTCTCCGACAAGCAGCGCCTGATCGTGCACGCCATCGAGACCAAGAGCTACCCGGTGGCCGACGGCTTCGTGCCGCCCGAGATGACGGAGGGCTGATGTACGGCTGGATCTGGCGGCACCTGCCGGGCCCGCTGTTCCTGCGGGTCATCGAGGCCGTCGTGCTGGTCTTCGGCATCGTCGCGCTGCTGATGTTCGTGGTGTTCCCGTGGGCCGAGCCGAAGCTGCCGTTCAACAACGTCACAACGCAGTGAGTTGCTCCTCGGAGAGCCGCAGTTCAGGTCGCCTGATCGGGTGATGTCCAGCTGCGATCATGGAGCTGGACCCGCTGTTTGCGCAGCTCAGCTCGCTGATCGGTTAGCGTGGTGTGGTACGGCGGAGGAGTTGTCCACAGGATGCCGGGCACCGCAGGAACCGAAACCTCGCCGTCGTCGTTGCGCATGAGGAAGCGCGCGGGGGCAGCGGGCACAGGATCGCCGTCCTCCCTCTGAGGGCACGACAGCTGTTCACACAGGTCGAGTCTCAACTCGGCCAGCGTCCGCGCGGAACTCGGCCAGCGTCCGCGCGGAACTCGGCCAGCGTCCGCGCGGACGCGACCGAAACATGTGAAACCGCCACCGCGCGAACACGCGATGGCGGCCTCATCGGGGAACGGCGTTCTCAGCCGTTCAGGTTCTCAGCCGTTCAGGTTCTCAGCCGTTCAGGTTCTCAGCCGTTCAGGTTCTCAGCCGTTCGAGATCTCAGCCGTTCGAGATCTCAGCCGTTCGAGATCTCAGCCGTTCGAGATCTCAGCCGTTCGAGATCGTGGTCATCTCCTCGCGCGACACGACCTTCACGCGCTCACGCCCGTGCGCCGCGCCCAGCGCGATCTCGTGCGCGTCGAGCCGGCCCCAGCCCTCGTTGGTCACGAACGGCACGCCGCGCTGCTCCAGGAACTCGACCACTGCCGAAGGCTCCGGCGACGTGGCGAGGGGGAGTGCGGCGGCGTCCTCGAGGAGGCTGGTGATGGTCTCCAGGGCGTCGCCCTTGGTGTGGCCGATGAGGCCGATCGGGCCGCGCTTGATCCAGCCGGTCGTGTAGACGCCGGGCATGGGCACCTCGTCGAGGTCCAGCACGCGGCCGGCGAGGTGGGGGATCGTGCCCGAGACGTGGTCGAACGGGATGTCGGCCAGGTGCGTCGAGAGGTAGCCGACGGCGCGGTAGACGGCCTGGACGTCCCAGTCGGTGAAGACGCCGGTGCCGCGGGCGTTGCCGTCGCCGGTCAGCTCCTGGGTTTCGGTGCGCAGGCCGGTGACGCGGCCGGAGCCGAGCACCTCGACCGGTGCCTCCAGGAAGTGCAGGTGCAGGCGGCGCGGGCGGGTGCCGACGTCGCGGATCGCCCATTCCTGGAGGGTCTTCACGATCATCTCGACCTGCTTGTTGGTCCTGATCGCGTGCATCGAGGCCTCGTCGAACTCGATGCCCTCGGCGTGGACGATCACCTCGACGTTCGGCGAGTGGTCGAGTTCGCGCAGTTCCAGTGGCGTGAACTTGGCCTGGGCCGGGCCGCGGCGGCCGAAGACGTGCACGTCCGTGACCGGGGACGACGACAGGCCCTCGTAGACGTTCTCGGGGATCTCGGTCACCAGCAGTTCGTCGGCGGTCTTGGCCAGGATTCGGGCCACGTCCAGGGCGACGTTGCCGACGCCCAGCACCGCGACGGACCGCGCCTCCAGCGGCCAGGTGCGCGGGACGTCGGGGTGGCCGTCGTACCACGACACGAAGTCCGCGGCGCCGTAGCTGCCGGGCAGGTCGATGCCGGGGAGATCGAGGGCGCGGTCGGCCGAGGCGCCGGTGGAGAAGATGACGGCGTCGTAGAACTGGCGCAGGTCGTCGAGCTTGATGTCGACGCCGTACTCGACGTTGCCGAAGAAGCGGACCGACGGCCGGTCGAGCACCTTCTGCAGGGCCGTGACGATGCCCTTGATGCGCGGGTGGTCGGGTGCGACGCCGTAGCGGACGAGGCCGTAGGGCGCCGGCAGCTTCTCGAAGAGGTCGATCTGCGCGTCGACGTCGGACTTGGTCAGGATGTCGGCGGCGTACACGCCCGCCGGTCCAGCGCCGACGACCGCGACGCGCAAGGAGCGACTCATGACACCTATTTTAGGGTAGCCTTACCTCAGCGGAGACGAGAGCTAACTCACTCGACTCGACCGACTAGGCTCTCTTCATGCGCGTGCTCGTGGTCGACAACTACGACAGCTTCGTCTACAACCTGGTCCAGTACCTGGCTCAGCTGGGTGCGGAGTGCGTCGTGCGGCGCAACGACGAGGTGGACCTCGACGAGATCGGCAAGGTCGACGGTGTCCTCGTCAGCCCCGGCCCCGGTACACCGGAGCGCGCGGGCGCGAGCATCGACGTCATCAAGAAGTGTGCCGACACCGGCAAACCCGTCTTCGGCGTGTGCCTCGGCCACCAGGCCATCGGTGTCGTCTGGGGCGGCACGGTCGACCGCGCGCCGGAGTTGTTGCACGGCAAGACGAGCATCGTCTTCCACGAGGGCAAGGGTGTTCTCGCCGGCGTGCCGCAGCCGTTCATCGCGACGCGCTACCACTCGCTGACGGTGCTGCCGGAGACGATCCCCGCGGAGTTCGAGGTCACCGGCAAGACCGAGACCGGCATCGTGATGGGCATACGCCACAAGGAACTCCCGGTCGAGGGTGTGCAGTTCCACCCCGAGTCGGTGCTGACCGACGGCGGCCACCGGATGCTCGCGAACTGGCTCAAGGTCTGCGGCTTCGAGGTTCCCGAGGCCACGGTCGCGACGCTCGAGAACGGCATGCGCACGCTCGCCGCGGCCGCGCGTCTGTAGCAGGCAACGAAAAAGGGGCGGCTTCCCAACGGAAGCCGCCCCTTCGCACGTTCGGAGAATCAGCTTCCGCCGATCCCCAACTGGCCGACGGTGACGGTCACCGCGGTGCCCTTGGTGATCGACGTGCCCTTGGCCGGCTGCTGCGTCAGCACCTGGTTACGCTTCGACGGGTCGGTGACGGTCTCCTTCTGCACGTTGAAGGAAGCGTTCCAGCCCAGCGAGCGCAGTTTCTGCTCGGCTTGCTCCTGGCTCAGCCCCACCAGGTCCGGCATCTCGATCTGGTTGCCCTTCGAGACCCTCAGCGTGACCGTCGAACCCTTGTCCGCCTTGGTGTTGGCGACCGGGTTCTGCGAGATGACGGTGCCCTCGGGCTTGGCGCTGTCGACCGGCTCCACCACGACCTTGAAGCCGGAACCCTCCAGCGTCTGGCGGGCGTCGGCCTGGTCGTCGTTCACGACGCCGGGCACGTTCACCTTGTCCGGCGCCCTGCCGAGCTGGATGTTGATCGTGCCACCCTTTTTCAGCTTCAGGCCGACCTCGGGGTTCTGCTGCGCGACCTTGCCGGCCTTGGCCGCGTCGTCGACCTCGATGGACTCGCCCTGCTGCAGCTTGAAGCCGTTGGGATCCTTGTCCAGGATCGCCTGGGCCTCCAGCGCCGTCTTGCCCTTCAGGTCGGGGACCGTGCCCTCACCAGGTGGCGCGCCGACGGAGATGGTGACCTGCCCACTCTTCGTCAGCTGGGTGCCCTCCGGCGGGTTGGTGCTGATCACCTTGTTGATCTGGTCTGCGGTGCACTTCGCGGCAGCGCCGCCCGGGCCGGGCTCACATGCGACGTCCTCCTGGACGGCCACGAGGCCGGCCTTCTGGATCCTCTCCTTGGCCTCCAACGGACTCAGGCCCACGATCGACGGGACCGAGACCTTCTCCGTCGCCGCGTTGCCCTGGTCCATCACGTTCTTGGTGATCCACGCGGCGAGACCGAGGACGGCCACGCACAGGATCACCACCAACGTGACCATGATGGCCTTCTTGCGCCTCGCGCGACGCTCTTCTTCCTCGTCGGCGATCGGGTCGTAGTCGTCGTCCGGCTCCGACTTCAACGCCGCCGGGCGGTGTCTTCCGCCGGACACGACCTGTGTGCGTGCGGGACGTGCCGCCGCCTGCTCGTTCATCACGGCGGTGCGGTCCTCGGCCGTCATCACGGCGGGCGCGGACGGACGCTGACCCGACAGCACGCGCACCAGGTCGCCGCGCATTTCCGCAGCCGACTGGTAGCGGTTCGCCGGGCCCTTCGACATCGCCTTCAGCACGATCGCGTCGAGCTGCGGCGACACCTTCGGGTTCAGCTGCGACGGGGCCTTCGGGTCTTCCCGCACGTGCTGGTACGCGACCGCCACGGGCGAGTCGCCGGTGAACGGGGGCTCGCCGGTGAGCAGCTCGAACAGCACACAACCGGCCGCGTAGACATCGGAACGGGCGTCGACGGACTCGCCGCGCGCCTGCTCCGGCGACAGGTACTGGGCCGTGCCGATGACCGCGGCGGTCTGCGTGACCGCGGCCTGGCCGTCGTGCAGCGCACGGGCGATGCCGAAGTCCATCACCTTCACGGCGCCGGACTTCGTGATCATCACGTTCGCCGGCTTCACGTCGCGGTGGACGATGCCGTGCCGGTGGCTGAAGTCGAGCGCGGCCGAGACGTCGGCCATGACCTCCATCGCGCGCTTGCCCGACAGCGGACCCTGCGTCTTCACGATGTCGCGCAGCGTCCGTCCGTCGACGAACTCCATCACGATGTACGGCAACGGGCCGTACTCGGTCTGCGTCTCACCTGTGTCGTAGACGGCGACGATCGCCGGGTGGTTCAGGGCGGCGGAGTTCTGCGCCTCACGCCGGAATCGTTCCTGGAACTGGGAGTCACGGGCGAGGTCGGCCCGCAGCACCTTGATCGCCACGTCTCTGCCGAGGCGGACATCCCGCCCCTTGTGGACCTCGGACATGCCGCCGTACCCGAGAGTCTCACCCAGTTCGTAGCGGTTTGAGAGCAGTCGCGGAGTGCTCATCGGTGCTTCGTCCCGCTCCTCGTCGACGGTGTTCCGAACTCGGTTCTGGTCTTGCTCATGGCGCGCACGTCACCTTCACCTGCGAGCCGACCGGCACCTCGCCTGTCGGCGCGATGGCGGTGACCCGGCACCTCTTCAAGTCGCCCGGTGGCGTGCCCTGCGCGCTCTGCACCTGAGGTTCCAGGCCTTGGTCGATCAGCTCGATGCTGACCTCGTCGCCGGAACGGCCGATGTAGTCGTCCTCGTCGATCCGCTTCGGCGAACTGCCCGGAATCCGGTCGGCGGAGTCGGGCTTCGCCTGACCGTTCGCCGGGGGATTCGAGTTCGCCGGGCTGGACGTCGCCGGCCGGCCACCTTGCCCGGTGCTGTCGTTCTGCTTGACGGTGAACTTCCACAGGAGGAACACGCCAAGAATCACCAGCACTGCCACCAGGACAGCGACCATAACCCAGACTGCGGTCCGGTTTCTCCCCGGTGGTGTCGGCATGGGAGTGAACGTTCCGGTTCGGTGCACCGGCTGCATTCCGGTCTGGTGCGCCGGCTGCATGGCCGGATGGGTACCGGGACGTCCTGGTCCTCCCTGGTGGTGCGCCATCTGCGGCGGAATCTGCAGCGGCTGTGAAGCCTGTGGTGGCGGGGGTGGTGCCTGCACCACCTGCTGCGGGATCACCGGAGGCATCGAAAACCCGGACGGCGTCGGCAGCGGCTGGCCCACCCGCACCGCGCTGACCGCCGCGGCGAACTCCCCGCCGGTCCGGTAGCGCTGCCTCGGGTCCTTCACCAGCGTGGCCTCGATCAACGCCCGCGCACCCGGCGGGACGTCCGGCGGCAACGGCGGCGCGATGTCGCGGATGTGCATCATCGCGACCGTCACCGCGTTGTCCGAGAGGAACGGCCGATGACCGGCCATGCACTCGTAGCCACACACTGCCAACGAGTAAACGTCGCTCGCCGGTTCGGCCTCACCGCCAAGAGCCTGCTCGGGGGCGATGTAGTGCGCGGTGCCCATGACCATGCCGGACCGCGTCACGGGTGCCGCGTCCACGGCCTTCGCGATGCCGAAGTCGGTGATCTTCACCTTCCCCGACGGCGTGACCATGATGTTGCCGGGCTTCACGTCGCGGTGCACGAGACCGCGTTCGTGGGCCGCCTGCAACGCGTTCCCGGTCTGTTCCAGCAGGTCGAGCGTCACGTCGGCGGTCAGCCGACCGCGGGAGATGATCGTCGCGAGCGGTTCGCCCTCGACGAGTTCCATCACCAGGTACGCCGTGTCCTCCGGTCCGTCCGCGACCGACGCGGTCTCGCCGTAGTCGTGCACCGACGCGATGCCGGGGTGGTTGAGCGACGCGGTCATCCGAGCCTCGACACGGAATCGGTGCAGGAACTCGGGATCTCCGGAGAGCTCCGCCTTGAGCACCTTCACCGCGACGCGGCGGTCGAGCCTGTCGTCCGCCGCCTCCCAGACCTCTCCCATGCCACCGACCGCTATCCGCCTGCTCAGGCGGTAGCGGTCGGCGAGGAGCTGGCCCTTGGTCAGCATCAGCGGCCTGCCAGGTACGCGTTCATCACGGCGCGCCCGATCGGCGCGGCGACCTTGCCGCCGGTGGCGCCCAGACCGCGGTCGCCACCGTCCTCCACGATGACCGCGATCGCGATCTCCGGCTTCTGGGCCGGCGCGAACGCGATGTACCAGGCGTGCGGCTTGTTCTCCGCCACGTTCTCGCCGTGCTCGGCGGTACCGGTCTTCGACGCCACCTGGACGTTCGACAGCCGGCCCTCGCCACCGGTGTTGATCTCCGACTGGATCATCATGTCGCGCAGCACGTTCGCGTTCGCCGTGCTCATGGCGGTCTCGATCTGGTCGGGCTCGGTCTCGTCGATCGACTTCAGGTCCGGGCCGAGGATCTTCGACACCAGGTACGGGTGCATGCGCTTGCCGTTGTTGGCGATCGTCGCCGCGACCATCGCGTTCTGCAGCGGCGTCACGCGCACGTCGCGCTGGCCGATGCCGCTCTGGTAGAGCGCGGCCTCGTCCTGGATCGCGCCCAGGGTCGACGTCTCGACCGCCAGCGGCACCTCGAGGTCGTTGTCGTTGAAGCCGAACTTGTTCGACTGCGTCGTAAGTTTGGACTTGCCGACCTGTGCCGCCATCTCACCGAACGCCGTGTTGCACGACTTGGCGAGCGCGGTCTCCATCGACACCGTCTCGCCGGGGCCGCAGGGCTGGCCGTTGAAGTTCGGGAACGGCGCGTTCGACGTGCCGGGCAGGTTGATCGTGCCCTTGGCGGTGTACTGGGAGTCCTTGTTCTTGCCGTCCGCGAGCGCCGCGGCCGCCACGACGACCTTGTACGTCGAGCCGGGCGGGTAGAGGCCCTGCGTCGCGCGGTTGATCAGCGGGTTGCCGTTGCCCTTGGCGGTGAGCTGCTTCCACGCCGCCTGCTGCTCCGCCGCGTCGTGGCTCGCGAGGCGGTTCGGCTCGTAGGACGGCGTGCTCGCCATCGCGAGGATCTCGCCGGTGTCCGGCTTGATCGCGACGACCGAGCCGGTGAAGCCCTTCGCCACCAGCTGGTCGTACGCGGTCTGCTGCACCTTGGCGTTCACGGTGAGCTGCACGTTGCCGCCGACCGGGTCACGACCGGTGATCAACGCGGAGACGCGGCGCGTGAACAGCCTGTCGTCCGAGCCGTTGAGGAGGTCGTTCTCGGTGCGCTCGATGCCGGAGGTGCCGTAGGTGACCGACAGGTAGCCGGTGACGGCCGCGTAGGCCGGGCCGTTGTTGTAGGTGCGCAGGTACCGGAGACGATCGCTCGTCTCCTTGACGTCCGCGATCACGGTGCCGTCGGCGACCGTGATCAGACCGCGCTTGCGGGCGTACTCGTCGAGCAGCACCCGGCGGTTGTAGGCGTTCTTGCGCCACTCGTCGGCGTTGATCACCTGGACCCACGTGGCGTTGCCCAGCAGGAGCACGATCATCACCATCATGGCCATGCCGACGCGGCGGAGCGGTGTGTTCATTTGGGACGCTCCACCATCACAGTGTGCTGGTCGGCGATAGCCGGTTGTTGCGGTTTCGGCTTCGCGATCCGTTGCGGGGCCCGCGCCGCCGCAGAAATTCGCAGTAGCAACGCGACCAGGATGTAGTTGGCGAGAAGTGACGAACCGCCGTAGGACAGGAACGGCGCGGTGATACCCGTCATCGGGATCAGCTTCGTGACACCGCCGACGACGATGAACACCTGGAAGCAGACCGCGAACGCGAGACCGCCGCCCAGGAGCTTGCCGAAGCTGTCGCGCACCGAGATGGCACCACGCAGGCCGCGCAACGCGAAGACCATGTAGACCAGCAGCAGGGCCGCGAAGCCGACGAACCCGAGCTCCTCGCCGATCACGGCGGTGATGAAGTCGGTGTTCGCCTCGGGGATCATCTCCGGCCGGCCCGCGCCGAGACCGGCACCGCCGATGCCGCCGGTCGCGAGACCGAACAGCGACTGCGAGATCTGGTACCCGCCGCCGATCACGTCGTAGCGGGCGATCGGGTCCTGCCAGTTCGCTACGCGCTGCTGCACGTGCGTGAAGAGCTTCCACGCGATGACGGCGCCGCCGGCGAACAGGCCGAGACCGAGCACGACCCACGCCGCTCGTTCAGTGGCGATGTAGAGCAGCACGAGCACGATGCCGAAGAACAGCAGTGAGGAACCGAGGTCCTTCTGCAGCACCATGACCGCGACCGTGACGCCCCAGGCCGCGAACAGCGGGCCCAGGTCACGGGCGCGGGGCAGGTCCATGCCGAGGAACCGGCGGCCCGCCACCGTGAAGAGGTCCCGCTTCGACACGAGGAACGCGGCGAAGAAGACCATCAGGAGGATCTTGGCGAACTCACCCGGCTGGAGCGACAGCGGTCCGATGCGCAGCCAGATCTTCGCGCCGTTGATCGTCGGCGCGATGAAGTTGGGCAGCACACCGGGAAGCAGCAGCGCGACCAGTCCGACGAGGCCGAACGTGTAGCCGAAGCGCGCGAGCATCCGGTGGTCCGGGAGGAACTTCAACGTGGCCGCGAACATCAGCAACCCGATGCCGGTCCAGATGACCTGCTTGAACGCCACCGGGTCCCACGTGGAGCCGTCCAGGAAGACGGTGCCCTCCAGGGCCAGGTCGATCCGGTGGATGACCACCAGTCCGAGCCCGTTGAGCAGCGCGACGCACGGCAGGATCGCCGGGTCGGCGTACGGCGCCCACCTGCGCACGGCGAAGTGGGCACAGGCGAAGAGTCCGAGGTACGCGAGACCGAGGTAGAGGATCCTCAGGCTCAGCGAGCGTTCCTGGTTCAGTTCGACCAGGATCAGCGCCAGCGTCACGAGACCGGCGGCGAACGACAGCATCACCAGTTCGGTGCCGCGTCGCGTCGGCGCCTTCAGCCCCGGCGACGTGTTGGTCGCCACCGACGCGCCTGGTGAACCTTCCCCGGCGGGGACGGGCGAGCCCATCAACTACGGACCCTCCCGGCATTCCACACCCGGCTTTTGCTGGGATGGGGTGAGCGAAGGCTCGGTGGCACCGGTCTCCGGGGTCGAAGAGCCGTTGGCGGGCGGCGTGCTGGACGGAGTGCTCGGCGTCGTGCTGGTCGACGACGTGTCCTTGCACAGCGGCAACATGTGCTCGGTGCGCAGCAACCGGACCGCGGCGCGGGCGCCGTCGAGGCCGTTGTCGCTGCGGATGCCCGCGGTGATGGTCTTCCGGCCGGCTTCCTGCAGGTCGTTCAGCGTGATCGGGGTACAGCCCGTGGATCCGGGCGGGCACGAGTCCTCGACCTTGGACGACAGCTTGAAGCCGAGCACCGAGCCGTTCAGGCCGCGGAAGATCGCGACCTGGCCGTTCTCGGTGGCTCCGACGTAGAACTGGGTGTTGAGCCACAGCTTGCCGCCGACCGCCACGACACCGGTCAGCAGGAGCAGCACGAAGATGATCGCGAACGCCTTGATGGCGTTGCGCTTCTTCCGCTTCGGGTCCTGCGGAGGTGGTGGCGGTGCGTCCATCCGCTGTGGCATCGGCGGGCGCTGCTGCGTGAGCGCGCTCGCCCGCGAGGCCGCGGAGTCGGGCGGGGCGTTGTGGTCCTCGCTGCCGTCGCCGGCCGCGCCACCGAGGATCGGGTAGTCGTCGCCGAAGTCGACGTCCTGGACGTCCGCCACGATCACCGTGACGTTGTCGGGGCCGCCGCCCTTGAGCGCGAGCTCGATCATCCGGTCCGCGCAGGCCTGCGGGTCGGGAATGCGGATCGCCTCGTCGAGCGTCTCCAGGCTCACGACGCCGGACAGACCGTCCGAGCAGAGCAGGAACCGGTCGCCGACGCGCGCTTCGCGCACCGTGAGGCTGGGCTCGAAGTCGTGCCCGGTGAGGGCGCGCAGCAGCAACGAGCGTTGCGGGTGCGTGGCGGCCTCGTCCGGGGTGATCCGGCCCTCGTCGATCAACGACTGGACGAACGTGTCGTCGTGCGTGATCTGCGCGAAGGAGCCCTCCCTCAGGAGGTACGCGCGCGAGTCGCCGATGTGCACGAGCCCGAGGCGGTTGCCCGCGAACAGGATGGCCGTGAGCGTGGTGCCCATGCCCTCCAGGTCCGGGTCGCTCGTCACGAGTTCGGAGATGGCGCCGTTGCCACTCGCGACCGCGTCGCGCAGCTTGCCGAGGAGGTCGTCGCCGGGCTCGTCGTCGTCGACGTGGGCCAGCGAGGCGATGACCACCTTGCTCGCGACCTCACCGGCGGCGTGGCCACCCATGCCGTCGGCTACTGCGAGCAGGCGGGGGCCCGCGTACACGGAGTCCTGGTTGTTGGCACGAACCAGGCCCCTGTCGCTGCGGGCCGCGTATCGAAGAACCAAGGTCATGAGCGCAGCTCGATCACCGTTTTGCCAATGCGGATCGGGGTGCCGAGAGGTACGCGCAGGGGTGCGGTGACCTTGGCTCGGTCTAGGTAGGTGCCGTTCGTGGAGCCGAGGTCCTCCACGTACCAGTCGGTACCGCGCATGGACAGCCGCGCGTGCCTGGTCGACGCGAAGTCGTCGTCCAGGACGAGGGTGGAGTCGTCAGCACGGCCGATCAGGATCGGCCTGCCGTCGAGCGAGATGCGGGTGCCTGTGAGCGCCCCGTGGGTGACCACGAGTTGCCGAGGCGCCTTGCTTCCCCTCGCCGACTTCTCGGACCTCCGGAATCCGGGCAGTCCTGATGCCCGGAGCCCTGAGGCTGCGTAAAGATCAGAGCGGACCACACGTAGGGCGGCCAGCACAAAGAGCCAGAGGAGCACGAGAAAGCCCGCTCTGGTCAGCTGCATCACCAGCTCTTGCACCGGTTGTAACCGCTCCTGCCTTGAGTTGCATACCCGACACCCGTGTCGACCTCAGCCCGCGGTGCGGAAGACCAGTGACGAGTGGCCGATGCGGACGACGTCGCCCTCCGCGAGCTGCCAAGTCTGCACTGGCGTGCCGTTCACCGTGGTGCCGTTTGTCGAACCGAGATCAGCGAGCATCGCATTCTGCCCGTCCCAGGAGATTTCCAGGTGGCGCCTGGAGACTCCGGTGTCCGGGAGGCGGAAGTCGGCTTCCTGCCCACGACCTACGACGTTTCCACCCTGCTTCAGGTTGTACGTCCGGTTGGATCCGTCGTCGAGGTGCAGCGTCGCGTTGAGCTGACGGTTCGCGCCCTGGGTGGCCGGCGGGGCGTATCCGCCCTGGTTGTAGCCCTGGTCGTAGCCGCCCTGCTGGCCGTAGCCCTGCTGCTGGCCGTAACCCTGGTCGTAACCACCGGCCGGCTGCTGGCCGTAGCCCTGGTCGTAGCCGGCGCCCTGTTGCTGGCCGCCGGCGTAACCCTGGTCGTAGCCCTGCTGCTGCTGGCCGTAGCCCTGCTGCTGGCCGTAACCCTGGTCCTGGCCGTAGCCCTGCTGCTGGCCGCCGCCGTAACCCTGGTCGTAGCCCTGCTGCTGGCCATAACCCTGGTCGTAGCCGGCGCCCTGTTGCTGGCCGCCGGCGTAGCCCTGGTCGTAGCCCTGCTGCTGGCCGTAGCCCTGCTGGCCGTAGGCCGGGTCCTGTCCTTGCTGGCCATAACCCTGCTGCTGGCCATAACCCTGCTGGTCATAGCCCTGCTGCTGGTCGTAGCCCTGCTGGCCGTAGCCGCCCTGACCATAAGGGTCCTGGCCGGGCTGGCCCTGTCCTTGTCCGTAGCCGGGTGGCTGGCTCATGGGTCGGTCTCCTGCGGTGCGAGGTGGTGCTGACCGTCGGCTGGCCGCTTTCACGTCGGGGTCGACGGACGAGCTGGTTCGGAACTGTCCGGTGTGCAGCGCCTCGGAGCGCTCCAGGGAGACTACGACGTCACCATAGGTATCCCACCCGGACTCGGCCAGGTGCTCCCGCAGGCCCTCTGCGAGAAGCTGTGTGATGCGTAGTTCATCCTGCTCATCGCCCGCAAGACGTTCGTGGTCCTGAGGCCCGAGCAGCACCTTGTAGTGGTTGGGGGCTAGCAGTCTGCCACCCGCGAGCTCGCGGATGTTGCTGTCACCCTCCCGATGCAGTGCCTGTGCCACCTCTTGGGGCACGACGCTGCCGCCGAACACGCGCGCGAAGGTGTTGCCGACCAGACCTTCGAGCTTGCGCTCGAAGCGTTGCAGGCCCATGTCGACTCCTTCCGTTCGTGTCGATCGGCCGGGCTCCTGTACCGATCGTATCCGGGTACGACCAGCCCTACAGGGGGCGATTAGGAACCCGGTTTGGCCGCGTGCTAGTGTTTCCAACGTCTCCAGGGGCAAGTGGCGGAATGGCAGACGCGCACGGTTCAGGTCCGTGTGTCCGAAAGGACGTGGGGGTTCAACTCCCCCCTTGCCCATCGAAAGACAGATGGAACCCCCCTCGCGAATATCGCGAGGGGGGTTCTTTCGTTGATCGGCAGTATCGGATTCGTTGATCCAACAGGTGATGTCTGTCACTCGTTCGGGGGGCGCCATGTGGGCGATAGCGGCTGCCGGCTTCGGCGCGGAACTCGAGCTCGTCGAGGTTCCCCGGCCCACGCCAGGCCCAGGTCAGCTCCTGGTCCGGCTGTTCGCGGCGAGCGTCAACCCGTTCGACCGCAAAGTCGTGAACGGGATGCTCCGCGGTTCCGCTCCCCACCGGTTCCCACTCGTTCCCGGAACTGATGGGGCGGGTGAGGTGGAAGGTTCCGGAGAGAGGATTTTCGGCACCTTCTTCCACCGTCCGGTCGGCGGCGGAACATACGCCGAGTACGTCACAGTTCCGGCCGAGAACGCGTTGGCGCCGTTGCCGGAAGATCTGGATCCCGCCGTCGCCGCCGCATTGCCGACCGCGGGTATGACCGCTTTGCAGTTGGTCGAGTCACTCGGCACCGCGGAATCCGTGCTGATCGTCGGTGCCTCGGGTGGCGTCGGGTCGTTCGCCGTCCAGATCGCGCGTGCGGCGGGCAAGCGGGTCATCCCGATCGGCCGCGGCGACTCCCTCGTGGAGGCCGACGCGCTCATCGACCTCGTGAGTGCCGACCGTTCGTCGTTCGAGGCGAACGCGCGCTACGCGCCGCTGGCCTTCAACACCAACTACGTTTCCGCTGATCCCGCGCAGAATTTCGGCCTGAAGGGGTCACGGGAAATGCTGGTGCGACTGGCATCCATGGTGCAGTCGGGTGACCTGGAAGTGCCGATCGGCCGACGCGTGCCGTTGCGTGGGGCGGCCGACGTTTTCGCAGGTCACGGGCCCGGCAAGACAGTGATCATCATGTAGGTGGTCGTTCTGGCGCGGTGAGCGGTCGACGGACGGTGACCGGTGCCGCTGACCGGTTTTTTGCCCTCACGCCTGGCGCACCTACTTTGAGCAGCTCTTTTGGTGCGTCCATCCGGATTAACGTCACCCAGACGGCAGCACAGCAGGACCGAACTCCCCTCGGCACTCCTCGACCGGTCACCGACCGGTCGGCGCCGTCGATCGCAGGGGGTCCTGTGACCTGGGGGCGGGCCGCGCGCTTCCTGCTAATTCTTATGCCAGAGCACGAGTCGAAACGCGGCGGATCTCCCGCCGCGGGTGACGAGGAGGCACTGGCGTGAGCAGCACCCCAGCAAGGATCGCGGCGCTCGACAGTTCGAACGGTCTGTCGACCACCCCGGTCCCGGTTCCGGAACTGCCCGCGTCCGTCGAGGAGCTGGCTGCCGCTGCGGCGATCCGCCTCGGCTGGCACGGCGTGGTTCTCCCCGAAATGGTCCTGATGGGCCGCAAGGTCGTCGTGGTGGCCGAACTCCTGGCCGCCGCCCACGCCGAGCGCGTGTGTGTGGGTGCGGGCCCCGAGGCCGACAAGACCACCGTCTCCACGTGGGTGTGGCCGGAGATGGAAGGCCGCGTTCCCCCCGCCGCGGTGCGGATCGTCGGCGTCCTGGCCGTCGCCCGTCACTGGAGGACGGCTCTGGCTTCCGCAGTCCCCTTCGCCCGCTACGGCAACGCCGCGGTCGTCCTGCCCGAGTCGGTCGCCTTCTCGCACGACTACCTCGCGAACTGCCTGCCGCGCGTGCGCCGTTACGGCGTCTCGGTGCTGCTGGCCGACGACGAGAAGGACCTCTCGGTCGACGTGTCCGGCCGCCAGGAGAACGCGCCCTCCGAGGACACCGCCATCACCCGCTGGGTCAACGAACTGGTCTACGAGCAGGTGCTCGCCACCGCTTCCTGATCTACGGTCGGGCCATGCGAGTAGTCATAGCCGGCGGACACGGGCAGATCGCGCTGCTTCTCGAGCAGCTGCTGGCCACCCGTGGAGACGCCGCCACAGCACTGGTCCGCAATCCCGATCATTTTGGCGATGTGCAGGAAGCCGGAGCCGTTCCGGTGTTGTGCGACCTGGAGTCCGCTGACCTGGACTCGGTCGCCGCGTATTTGAACGGTGCTGACGCGGCCGTGTTCGCCGCTGGTGCCGGCGCCGGATCCGGTACCGCCCGCAAGGACACCGTGGACTACGGGGCCGCTGCGCTCTTCGCCTCTGCCTGCGTCGAGGCAGGGGTGCGGCGGTTCCTGCAGGTGTCCACCGTCGGGATCGAGTCCGCTGACTCGCCGTCGGTGGACCCCGAGTTCGCGGTGTACCTGAAGGCCAAGAAGCTGGCCGAGGACGACCTGAAGCCGCGTGATCTCGACTGGACGATCCTGCGGCCAGGGCCTCTGGTGAACGACGCGCCGACCGGGCTGGTCACGTTGGCCGAGCCCCGGTTGCCGCGGTCGTCCGTCACCCGTGCGGACGTCGCCGCCGTGCTGGCCGAACTGCTCAACGCTCCCAACACGATCGGCAAGACGCTGGAGCTGGTGAACGGCGAGACGCCGGTCGCGGACGCCGTTCGCCTGATTCTCTAGTGGTGTGGCCCGGAACGTTGCCGGGGGAATTCGCGGTAAGACGGGTGCATCGTGGTGCCGTCCCCACGTCGTCGTACTGGTTGTACGGGGGCGTGGGGGCGGCGCCGCGAGGTGCCCTGCTGAGCGTGGATTACCTCGCCAACGTTCCGGGTCGCGCCACTAGCCGAGCACGCGGTCCAGGTAGGGGTTCGTGAACGTCCTGCCTGGATCGACCTCGTCCCGCACCCGCAGGAAGTCGTCGAAGTGCGGGTACAGCGGCCGGAGCTCCGTCGCGGTCAGGTCGTGCATCTTGCCCCAGTGCGGGCGGCCGCCGACCGACGCCGCGATGCTCGCGTACGCGTCGAAGAAAGCCTTGTACTGCATGCCGAGTGCCTGGTGCATCGAGATGTACGCGGTGTCGCGGCCGTTCGCCGTGGAGAGCCAGATGTCGTCGGCCTGGGCCACGCGCACCTCGCACGGGACGATCAGGTGGTCGCGCTCTCCCAGCTTGGCGGCCACGGCCTGGAGTTCGCGGATCACGTCCATCAGGTTTTCGCGGGGGATCGAGAACTCGGTCTCCACGAACCTCACGCGCCTGGGCGTCACGAAGACGTTGTGCGAGTAGTCCGAATAGGACCGTTCGGAGATCAGCGAGCCGCAGAGTTCGTTGAGGCGCCTGGTGTAGCGGGGAAAGGTCTTGGCGACCTTGGTGACCGCGCCGAACGCGGCGTTCTCCATGACCTCGTACTCCCAGGCCTGCCGGAGCTTGGAGAGCGGGCGCGCGGCCTCGGTGATCCTGTTGTTGCGCTTGAGGATCACGCGGTCGGAGTGGGTGAACCAGTGGAACTCGACGTGGTCCTCCACGGCGCAGAGGTCGTCGAACTGCTCCAGCACGGCGTCGAGGCGGCCGGGGGATTCCTGGGCCTGCAACACGAACGACGGGACGCAGCGCAGGGTCAGGGTGCTGATGACGCCCAGCGCGCCCAGACCCACGCGGGCAGCGTTGAAGAGGTCCGGGCGTTCGGTCCGGGAGCAGGTGACCACGGAACCGTCGGCGAGGACCAGTTCCAGCGCTTCGATGGCGGTGGCGAGGACGCCCAGTTTTCCGCCGGTGCCGTGGGTCGAGGTGGAGACCGCGCCGGCGACGGTCTGGGCGTCGATGTCGCCCAGGTTCGGCATCGCCAGGCCCAGGCGGTGAAGGTCCGCGTTGAAGACGCGCAGGGGAGTGCCGGAGCGGACGGTGACCAGGCCCGTTTCCGCGTCCGCGCGTACGATCCCGGTCCACCGGTCCAGGTCGAGCGCGGTTTCCGGGGCTACGGCGATGTCGTTGAACGAGTGGCCGCTGCCTCGCGCGCGGACGCGGCCGCCGGAGAGGACGGCTGCGGCGATCTCGTCCGTGCTGGACGGGTGGACGACGCGCGCAGGCGTGCACGAAGCCGTTCTAGCCCAGTTCGTCCACACGCGAACCTCCACGAGAGAGTGTGACCTGCGAGTAACGTAAGTGAAAGCTCTTCACGTTTCAAGGGTTCAGCACGTACCGTCAGAGCATGCGCAGAACTCGACTCGACGCCGCGACGAAGGACCTGGATCCTCCGTTCGCGATCGTCGACCTGGATGCCTTCGACCACAACGCGGCGGACCTCGCCCGTCGCGCTGCCGGTCATCCGATCCGGGTCGCGAGCAAGTCGGTCCGCGTGCGCGAACTCGTGAGCCGGGCGCTCGAACGGCCCGGTTACGCCGGCGTCATGTGCTACTCGCTGGCCGAGGCGTTGTGGTTGTCGGAGCAGAACGTGACCGAGGACCTGCTCGTCGCCTACCCGACCGCCGACCGCGCGTCGCTGCAGAAGCTCGCGGCCAACGAGACCGCACGTCAGCGCGTCACGATCATGGTCGACTCCACCGAGCACCTCGACTTCGTGGACGCGGCGATCGGACCGCACGCCGACATCCGGGTCTGCCTGGAGCTCGACGTCTCGTGGCGGCCGTTGCCCGGCGTACACATCGGACCGCGTCGTTCGTCGATCCACACGCCTCAGCAGGCCAAGGCGCTCGCCGCCAAGATCGTGCAGCGGCGCGGCTTCAAGCTGGTCGGCGTCATGGCCTACGAGGGCCAGATCGCCGGCCTGGGCGACAACCCTCCTGGCCAGCCGCTTCGTGCGATCGGGATCCGGCTCATCCAGGGCAGGTCCGGCCCTGAGCTGGTCCAGCGTCGCACCGCCGTGGTCACCGCGGTCCGGCAGGTCGCCGACCTGGAGTTCGTCAACGGTGGCGGCACCGGAAGCCTGGAACTCACCGGCTCGGACCCGTCGGTCACCGAGCTCGCGGCAGGGTCCGGCCTCTTCGGGCCGACGCTGTTCGACGGCTACCAGGCGTTCAAGCCGGAACCGGCGGCGCTGTTCGCGTTGTCCGTGGTGCGCAAGCCGACCAGGCGGGTGGCCACGCTGTTCGCCGGCGGCTACATCGCGTCCGGCACGCCGACACCCGACCGCCAGCCGTCGCCGTACCTGCCCGACGGCCTGAAGACGCTCGGGCTCGAAGGCGCGGGCGAGGTGCAGACGCCGGTCACCGGCAAGGCGGCGGAACAGCTGCGCATCGGCGACCGCGTCTGGATGCGGCACGCCAAGGCGGGCGAGCTGTTCGAGCGGTTCGACGAGGTGCACCTGGTGCACGGTGACCGCATCGAGCGCACCGTGCCCACGTACCGCGGCGAGCGCCGCAACTTCGGTTAGACCGGCAGACGTGACGACAGGTAACCCCTGACCAGGGCCCTTGCTTCGGTCAGGATGGCCTGGTCGCCCGTCGGGTTCTTGCGGAACGCCATCTTCATCACGGCGTCGGCGGCCTCGACGGCGATCGCGATCGGCAGGCCGACCTCGCCCATCGGAATGGCGAACTTGACCGAGATCAGCTCCGAGATCTTGTCGGAGATGACGGCGTTGTTGTCGCGGCGGTCGTCGAGCAGGCGCATGTCCACGACGTCACCGAAGTGCAGCTTCCCGAACGCGGGAATCTCGCGGTGCATCGTCACGTAGACGTCGAACACCGTGTCCACGGCGTCCCACCAGTGCTCGAGTGTCGCCTGCTCGAGCCGTTCGGTGATGCCCTGGGAGAACTTGTCGACGTTGCGCAGCGTCAATGCCTGCACGACGGCTCTCTTGTCGGGGAAGAACTGGTAGAGCGAACCGACCGCCACTCCCGCTCTCTCCGCGATCAACGTCGTGGTGACGCCGTCGTAGCCCACCTCGTCGATCAGGGTGGCGCAGGCTTCGAGCATGCGCTCGACTCTCTTGGCGCTGCGCTGCTGGACGGGCTGACGGCGAAGCGGGGTGGTGCTCGTCACGGCGACTCCCAGTAGTTCGGGTACTTCCATCTTGCCTGTTGTACGGCTCTTTCACTTCCCTGAACCTGGCAACACGCCTACGATCCGAACAAGTTTCACATTTGGAGGATCGATGAGCGACTTCCTATGGGGAGTGTCGACGTCCGCGTTCCAGATCGAGGGCGCGTTCGACGCTGGTGGCCGAGGCCCCTCCGTGTGGGACGAGTTCTCTCCTGTACACGAGAACCAGAACGCTTCCGTTGCGTGCGACCACTACCACCGGTGGCGCGAGGACGTTGCGCTCATGACGCAGCTCGGCGTGAACGCGTACCGGTTCTCGATCGCGTGGCCGCGCATCCAGCCGTCCGGTAAAGGACCCGTCAACGCCGAGGGCCTCGACTTCTACGACCGCCTGGTCGACGCGCTCGTCGACGTCGGTATCGCCCCCGTGGCGACGTTGTACCACTGGGACACGCCGCTGGAACTCGAAGCCGAGGGCGGCTGGCTCAACCGGGACATCGCCGACCGGTTCGCCGACTACACGGCGCTGGTCGCGGACCGGCTCGCCGACCGCGTGAAGCTGTGGATCCCGATCAACGAACCCGCGATGGTGACGTTGCAGGGCTATGCGATCGGCGAGCACGCTCCCGGCAAGACGTTGCTCATCGACGCGTTGCCGACCGCCCACCACCTGAACCTCGCTCACGGCCGTGCGGTCGAAGTGCTCCGGTCGTTCAACGCGCAGGCCGTCGGCACGGCGAACAACCACACCCCCGCGTGGCCGGTTGGGCCGAACGACGTAGCAGCTGCCGAGGCCTACAGCGAAATTCACAACTGGATCTACGCGGATCCCATGCTGTCGGGCCGATATCCCGACGCAGTCGCCGAACTTCTGCCTATCGCCGATGGTGACCTGGCCATGATCCACCAGCCGCTCGACTTCTACGGCGTGAACTACTACAACCCGACGCGGCTCAAGGCGCCGTCCGAGGGCAACCCGCTGCCGTTCGAGCTGGTGGAGATCGACGAGTACGAGCGCACCGGGTTCGGCTGGCCGATCGTGCCGGCCGGGCTGACCGAGATGATCACGACGTTGCGCGAGCGGCACCCGGACCTGCCACCGGTGTACGTCACCGAGAGCGGCTGCAGCTTCCCCGACGAGATCAACGACGCCGAGCGGATCTCCTACCTCGACGGACACCTCAAGGCCGCGCAGGCGGCGGACGTCGCCGGGTACTTCGTGTGGTCGCTGCTCGACAACTTCGAGTGGGAAGCCGGGTACTCACAGCGGTTCGGCCTGGTCCAGGTCGACTACGAGACGCAGGCTCGCACGCCGCGCGACTCGTTCCACTGGTACAGAAGGGTGATCAGCGGTGAGTGAAGCCCTCGCCGAGCCGGTGGTGCGGGTTCGCCGCGGCTGGATGGCCTGGCTGTTCTGCGCGAACCTCGGGTTGTGGCTGGCGGTCTACGCGCCGATCCAGGTGTTGCTGCCGCAGCAGGCCGAGATGCTGGACAAGGCCGACAAGGAGCTGGTGTTCGGCATCGTCACCGGCTTCGGCGGCCTGGTGTCGCTGCTGGTCGTGCCGTTGATCGGCTTCCTGTCCGACCGCACGACCTCGCGGTTCGGCCGTCGCCACCCGTGGACGCTGGCCGGCGCCGTCATCGGTGCCGTCGGTCTCGCCGTGCTCGCCAACGCGCCGTCGGTCGTCGTGATGACCATCGGCTGGTGCCTGGTGCAGGCCGGTATCGGCGGCATGCTCGCCGCGCTGACCTCGGCCGTGCCGGACCGGGTGCCGGTCGAGCAACGCGCCCAGGTCGGCGGACTCATCGGCATCAGCCAGATGCTCGGCACGGTGCTGGGCGCGGTCGTGGTGACCTTGCTGGTCAGCGGACTTCAGGCCGGCTACCTGGCATGTGCGGTCATCGTGCTGGCCGGTGCCATCTTCTTCGTCCTGCGCACGCCGGACACGCAGCTCATCGTGAAGCCGGTCAAGCCGACGTTCTGGATCTCGCCCAGGCAGAACCCTGACTTCGCGTGGGCGTGGGGCGGTCACTTGATGATCAACCTCGGCAACGCGTTCGGGACGCTCTACCTCCTTTACTTCCTCGGCGACGTGGTCCACCACGAGTCGCCGGAGGACGGGCTGCTGGTGCTCATGGCGCTCTATGGGGTGGCGCTCGCCGCAGGAGCGGTGCTGTTCGGCGCACGGAGTGATCGTTCCGGTCGTCGCAAGCCGTATGTGTACGGCGCCGCGGCCGTGATGGCGCTGGCGGCGTTGATCCTGGTGGTCTGGCCGACCTGGATCGGCGTCCTGATCGCCTCCCCGCTGCTCGGCGTCGGCTTCGGCACGTACTGGGCCGTCGCGATCGCGCTGCTCACACAGGTGCTGCCGGCCGCGTCCGATCGAGCCAAGGACCTGGGCGTGCTCAACGTGGCCAACGCGTTGCCGCAGGTCATCGCCCCCTTGCTGACCGCGCTGATCCTGGCCAACCTTGGCGGATACCGCGGTCTGTTCGCGGTCTCCGCGCTGGCGACGACGCTGGCCGCGGTGTTGATGAGTCGAGTGCGATCGGTGGTCTGATGCAGGTCGAGGGCAAGAAGGTTCTGGTCACGGGAGCGTCCCAGGGGATCGGAGCGGAGGCGGCGTTCCGGTTCGCCGCCCATGGCGCACACGTCCACCTTGTGGCCCGGAGCGCCGAACTGCTCGATCTGCAGGTCGAACGGATCAAGGAGTTCGGCGGCTCGGCGGCCGCTCATCCGGCGGATCTCGCGGACGCCACGCAGATCCGCGCACTCGCCGAGGACGTTCCCGCCCCCGATGTGCTGGTCAACAACGCGGGTGTCGGGCGTTGGCTGTTCCTCGACGACACGTCGTCCGACGAGCTGGTCACCATGACCGCCGTGCCGTACATGGCCGCGTTGCTGCTGACCAGGGAGTACCTGGGCGCCATGCGGTCGCGCGGCTCCGGCTGGATCGTCAACGTGAACTCACCGGTGTCACGGCTGCCGATTCCCGGCTGCGTGGGCTACCAGTCAGCGCGGTGGGCGCTCAGGGGACTGACCGCGTCATTGCGCCTTGACCTGCGCGGGACCGGCGTCGGCGTCAGCGAAGTGGTGCCGGGCAAGGTCTCCAGCGCGTACTTCACCAACAACCCCGGTGCGGAGGAACGGATCCCGGCGATCGCCCGGATGATCCCCACGGTCACGCCGCAGCAGTGCGCGAAGGCGATCGTGGACGCCGTGGAGAAGGAACGCGCCGAGCACCTGTTCCCGTGGCAGCTCAAGGCGTTCGAGATCTCCGGCCGGCTGTTCCCCGGCCTGACCTCGTACCTGACCTGGAAGACCGGCACCCACCGCTAGAAGACATGAAAACGGCCCTTGCCTGCGCGGGAGGTGCAGACAAGGGCCGTGGTTGGTGACCGCGGACCGGCGACGGTCGGGGAGGGAAGGTGCACGTCACCGGCCCGCGGGAATCTGTGGAGTTGTAAAGCTGACCGGGGCCCGCGATGTAGCGGTCGGGGGTTCGCACATCGCGGGCCACCGGTCAGTAGGCGGTTTGCAGACCTGGTCGTGTCGGGGGGACGCCAGGTCAGTCGCAAACGCCCGTTAGTGGGCTCGAGCCACCGCGCGGCGGGACCGGGTGACAGGAGGAGTCACCGGGGCCTCGCGCAGATGGCGAGCCGGGCGCGGGGCGAGTCCGCCCGCGACCAGGTGTTCGTACGCGGCGCGCCACACCGAGCAAGGTGACTTCTGCTGGCGCCAGCGGCCGGAACATTCGGGGCAGTTGCCCTTCTCGTCCGGCTCGTGCGCTGCCAGCAGAGCACGCCATCCCTCGGTCAGCCGAGGGAGCTCGGATCGAGCCACCGACAGGAGGGACGGGGCGTCCGCGCGGCTCGCCAGCTCAGTGAGCAGGTCGAGGCGTTCCCACACAGCGTTGCGAAGAACCTGTCCGAGGATCGCGTCCATTGAACGTCACCGTCACCTTTCCGCCTGGTCGGCGGCTTCGCGTAGCGCAGCCCTGAGCTGTACGAGCTGGTCCTGGGACAAGACTGCCGTCTCACCCGGAGGGCCTACCAGGACCACTTGGCCCTGAACGACCTTCACGGTGAGCTGGCGGTCCCGGTCGACCACGTCGCCGCAGCTGATCTGCCACATCCGACGTTGCCCGGTCATGCCGCGCCATGTGGATTCGGTGTCACCCGTCTCCACAATGGAGGTGGAGCCTGAGGAGGAGCTGTCCACTATTAGGTCGTTCCTCTCCGTGCTCACTCGCTTACCGGAATCCAGATTGCGATGATTCATGCCGGAACGGGACGTCACAGCGCCCACCGGTGGAAGTCTTACGGTGAGCGGTAAGCGGTGTTCGGTAGAGCCGATCAGCTCCGCCGAAGAGGACTTCTCGGGCTCGGGGACCTGCCCCTAGTCTGCCGATGACGCCCAACGGACTGTGAGGGTGCGCGATGAACACCATGAGTTCCCAGGGCTCTCCGATCCCCGCCGACGTGTGGGACCAACAGGAGATGCGGGACGCACTGGCCCGACGAGAGATCAGCTCGGTCTACCGGCTGCTCCGAAGGCACGGCGTGTCCCAGCGCCAGATCGCGGCGCTCACTGGTCAGTCGCAGTCCGAGGTCTCGGAGATTCTCAAGGGACGCCAGGTGATGGCGTACGACGTCCTGACGAGGATCGCCATCGGCCTGGGTGTCCCACGTGGATACATGGGTCTCGCCTATGACGAGACAACGGCAGTACGGGTGGCCGCGACCGCGGACTCACCCCATCCTGAGGAGGACGAGTCGGTGAAGCGTCGGAAGTTCCTCGCGCACGCCGCCGCCGTGACAGTCGGCGCGGCCGTGTTCGGAGCGGACTCCGGGTCGTGGGTTTCACACCCCACACAGACTCCGGCTCCGGGACGCATCGGCATGACCGATGTGCGCCAGGTCGAAGCGGCGACGCGGGCTCTGCGTGCCCTGGACTACCAGTACGGCGGCGGTTCCTGCCGCGACGCGGTGGTCGCCCAGCTGTCCTGGGGACAGCAGATGCTCGGTGCCAGCTCTACGGACATCGTTCGCCAGCGACTCTTCGTCGCACTGGCGGACCTGCACAACCTGGCCGGCTGGACGTCGTTCGACACGGGTCTGATGGACTCGGCCCGCAACCACTTCGGTCAGGCGCTCGACCTCGCCAAGCAGGGCGAGAACGAGGCGCTGATGGCGAACATCCTGTACCGCATGGGCCGCGTCTACCTGCACCAGAACGCCCCTGACGACGCGCTGAAGGTGTTCCAGCTGGGCCAGCTGGCCGCGCAGAACTCCGGTTCCGAACTGGCCGTGGGCATCCTGTGCGCCAACGAGGCCTGGGCCTACGCGAAGATGGGTTCCGACGAGCAGGCGCTCAAGCTGCTCGGCCGCGCCCGTGACGAGTTCTCCCGTTCGAACATCGCCGAAGCGCCCGCGTGGGCCCGGTTCTTCAACGAGATCGGCCTCTCGTCCATGATCGGCACGGTGCACACGGAGCTGGCTCAGACCGTGGACGCCAAGTACACGAGGACCGCGATCCCCGCGCTGTCCAAGGCGATCAACAACTTCGGCGACGAGTACGCGCGCAGCCGTTCGTTCAACCTGACCTCGATGGCGATCAACCACCTGCTCGAAGGCGACATCGACCACGGCGCCAAGATCGGCCGCCAGGCCGTCGACCTGTCGGAAAGCCTCAAGTCGGTGCGCACCAAGCAGCGCATGGAGCCGCTCCGCCAGGAAGCCGACAAGCGCCGCAACAACCCCGAGGCCCGCGAGCTCGCGGACCGCGTCGCCCGGTTCACCGGAACCGAGTCGGCCGCCTAGTTCCAATCTCGTTTGGGCCCTATAGCACCACTTTTGGATGGCGTGGGACACGAACCGGTAACGCCAGGGCCTTCGCACACGAATGCAGCATCGACGGGCGAGAAATCCACGCCTAAGGTGCGGCAGGTCGGGGCGAAGGACGAGGTGCGGCGCGTGAGCCTTACTCGGAGGTGGCGTTCCAGGAGAGCGCTGCGGTCCGCGCAGTTGCTCGACGAGGTGGTGGACACCCAGTTACCGCTGCTGGCGGGCTTCGACGAGGATCGCCGGCGACGATCCGCCGATTACCTCGCCGAACTCGTGGCGTTGGCTCAGGACTACCGCTACTACGCCAACGGCTGGATCGACAGCCGTGAGCTGGACCGCCGCGGTCAG
Organism: Lentzea albidocapillata; assembly: GCF_000719115.1. Classification (GTDB taxonomy): domain Bacteria; phylum Actinomycetota; class Actinomycetes; order Mycobacteriales; family Pseudonocardiaceae; genus Lentzea; species Lentzea albidocapillata. The sequence goes on from NZ_JOEA01000020.1 coordinate 235,930, forward strand.
CGGACGATGAACCGGCTGGCGCGGATGCGTGAAGAATCTTCGGCCCGACTGATCACCGACTAGTCCATTCGTGCGCAGCTCGTCGCGTCGATCGGACCACTCGCCGAGTCCGTCCGACTCAGTGGATGTTTCACGTTGAACATTTGACCCGTTTTCACCAGGGCACGGTTCCTGCGTGGTCGAACAGACCGCCGGTCGGACCGTCGTCGGGCAGCGTGGCCAGCCTGATCGCGATCCTCGCGCCGTTCTCCGGCGTCTCGTGTCCCTGGAAACCGTTGAACTCGGTGGCGACGTACCCGGGACAGGCGCCGTTGACCTTGATACCGGTGAGATCCTTGGCGTACTGGACGGTGATGGCGTTCAGGAACGTCTTCGACGGCGTGTAGACCCCGTCGACGTCGCCCAGCTCCACGCCCGGTGTGGTCTGCAGGGTCATCGACGAGAGATGGCTCGACTGGTTGACGATGCGTGGCCGCACCGACCGTCCCAGCAGCGGCAACATCGCGTTGGTGACCCTGACGACGCCGATGACGTTGGTCTCCATCACCTCCCTCAGGCTCTCCGCAGTCGCGACTGAGGGCGCCATGGGCCACGGCCCTGCAATCCCCGCGTTGTTCACCAGCACGTCGAGGCGGCCGAACCGCTCGTCGAGCAGAGACACGGCGGAAATCACGCTCTCGTCGTCGGTCACGTCCAACGGCACAGCGAACGCATCGACGCCGTTCGCACGTAGTTTCGCCACCGCTTCCTCGCCGCGTTCGCGGTCCCGCGACCCGACTCCGACGCTGATCCCCAGTGCGCCGAGGCCTGCCGCGATCTCGTACCCGATGCCCTTGTTCGCGCCGGTGACCAGCGCAATCGTCTGTTCGCTCATGTATTTGATCGTGGTCGGGAAAGCCGTCAGGACCAACACCGCTTCGGTGCGGCAGTGATACCCGGCCGGTATGGATACCGTGGTGGGGTGGAGACCCGAGAGCTCCGATACTTCGTCGCGGTCGCCGAGGAACTGAACTTCGGACGCGCCGCCGAACGCCTGGGCATCGCCCAGCCACCGCTCTCACGAGCGATCGCCCAGCTCGAACACCGGCTCGGCGTCGAACTGCTGATCCGGACCAGCCGCAGGGTCTCGCTGACCTGTGCCGGCGAGGTGCTGCTGGCGGAGGGCAGGGCGATCCTCGGTGCGGTCGCGGCGGCCGAACGGCGAACCCGTGCCACCGCGGCCGACCGGCCGTCGCTGGTGCTGGCCGCCAAGGCCGGCAGTTCCGGGGAGGTGCTGGCGAAGCTGCTCGACGCGTATGCCGGCGAGCCCGGAGCCGTGCCCGTCGAGCTTCTGCTGTGCGAGTCGAACACCCACGTCCCGCTGCTCGACGGACGGGCCGACGTGGCGTTGCTGCACGAGCCGTACGACCCGACGACAGGCCTCGACGTGGAGGTCCTGACCAGCGAGGGCCAGGTCGCGGTCATGCAGGCCGCACACCCGCTCGCCGACAGGTCCCGGCTGCGCGTGGCCGACGTCAGCGACCTGCCGGAACTCGCGCGCTGGCCCCGCCGGGACGGCACCTACCCGGACGGTGCCGGGGCCGAGGTGCGCAACCTGACCCAGCTGTTCCAGCTGATCGAGCTCGGCCGGGCCGTCGCCGTCCTGCCGGAAGTCGCCCTCAACGGGCTGGCCGAGGGTCTGGTCGCGATCCCGGTCGTCGACGCACCCCAGGTCACGACGGTGATCGCGTGGCCACCGCACAGCCGGTCACGCGCACTCGCCGACCTGGTCAGGGTCGCGACGGGCTTCAGCTGACCGGAGCGCGGCTCAGCACGACGGCGAGCCCGAAGGCGACGCCCATGATCGTCACTTCCAGGATGGCCCACTGCACGATCGCGGTGACCTTGTGCTGGGAGATCTTCGGCAGCAGCCGCCACCGGATGTGCGCGCCGAGTACCGCGATCAGCCCGGCGCAGACGGTCTTGCCCAGGAACAGCAAGCCGTAGCCGGTGGTGAACAGCGACTGCGGGAACGGCACGACCGGGTTGAGGACCAGCTCCAGCAGCCCGTTGAACAGGCCCGTGACCGCGACGACGACCAGGCTGACGGTCGCGATCTTCGAGAACCTCGGCAGCGCGATCGCCAGCAGCCCCTTGCGGTAGGCGACCAGCGCCATCAACGCGCCGAGCCCGCCGGTCCACGCCGCGGCGCCCAGCACGTGCAGCTCCATGGAGACCATCGAGTAGTCGTGGTACTTCCAGTTGGAGGCGTGCCCGGTCACCGGGATCGGCAGCAACCCGAACATCGAGACGAGAATTCGCAGCTCAGCAGGTACGGACTCGCCGCTGCGCACCGCCATCACGCCGATGATCAGGTAGACGAACGCGCAGGCCGCGCTGAACAGCAGGCCCCTGCCGGCGCCGATGTTCGCGATGTAGTCGATCGCGTTGCCGACGCTGACGTCGCTGCCCGGACGCAGTTCCGCGGCCTGCAGGACGATCGCAGTCAGGGCCGTGACCACCCAGACGGCGGCGGCGATGACCGCGGCCGGCCGGGCGATACGCATGACGGGTTCGGTGTGCGTCGGCCGGTCGAAGCCGAGCAGCTTCGGCAGGATCGACAGCCCGACGACGATCGTCGCCGAGATGTCGAGCAGCACCCGTGTGACAGGAAGGCCGTACCGGACCGCCGCCCCCGCGTCGACGACCCCGGCGACCACGAGGGGTGGTGCCAGCACGAGGCCGAGTGCGACGCCCGCGAGCGCGCCGAACACGAGTCCGGCGAGCACGCGGTAGTGGGTGGGGGCGGCGGTCCGGACGTCGCTCATGCCTTCGCGCCTCCGCCACGCAGGGCGAAGAACACGCCGCCGCCGAGCAGGACCACGGCACCGGCGATCCAGACCCAGATGGGCAGGCCGTCGCTCGAACCCGAGTCGCCGGACGCGGCGTTGTTCGTCGCCGCGGTGGGCGTGCCCGTGCCGTCCTTGGTGAGCGTGAAGGTCAGCTCACCGGAGACGGGGTGCCCGTCCGCGGACACGATGCGGTAGCCGATCTTGTACTCCCCGGCCTTGCCCAGGGCGTTGACCTTCGCGGAGACCGTGGTGTCCTTGATCGTCGGGTCGCCCGCGACCTCGTAGTGGCCGCCGTTCGAGTCGACCACCGAGATCGTGTTGATGCCCTGGCCGCCCTGCACGTCCTGGTCGAACGTCAGCGTGACCGTCGAGGGACCGACCTCCAGCGACGACTTGTCCTTCGGGTCGCTGCCGATCAGTGCGTTGTGCGCCGCCGCGGGGGCGGCCGTGACGAGCACGGCCGCACCAGCGAACAGGAACGCGATCAGAGCGCGCTTCATGCCTTGCGCCTCGAACGCAGGATCGCGCCGACACCGAAGCCCAGGCCGAGCGCACCGACGGCCAGACCGGCGCCACCGAGGTAGCGGGCGGTCTGGTCGGAACCGGCGGACGCCTGGTGCGTGTCGGTGCTGCCGGCGGCCGGGGTCGTGCCGTGGCCACCGTGGCCGTCGTCGCCGGCCTTCTTCGCGGCGAGCTTCAGCGCGGGCGCCGGGTGCTCCGGCTCCTTGCCGTCGGCACCGGCGGCCTGGCTCCAGTCCACGACCTCGCCGTTCTCGTAGGTCTGCTTGGTCGGCAGGAGCAGGGTGTCCTTCTCCGGCAGGGTGCCGAGGGCGACGTAGAACTCCTGGTACTCGTTGACGCCGATCTTCGTGCCGGGCTCGGCGGTCCAGGTGATCGAGGTGAACGCTTCGGTGATCTCCTTGCCGGCGATCGTCACGGGCTTGTCGAGCTTGCCCTTGACCGCCTCGGCCTTCCAGCCGGTCAGCGGCCTGGTGCGCACCGAGGTCAGCGGCGTGTCCTGCGGCAGCGTCACCTCGATCTTGATGGTGCCGGCGTTGTCGCGCTCGTTCGGGACGCGGAACGCGAAGGTCGCGCGGCCGCCCTGGGTGAACTCCGCGGGCTGGGCGCTGACGTGGGCCGACGCGATGGTCGGGGTGCCGAGGACGGCGATTCCGGCAACGGCGAGAACGGCGAGCGTGCGCACGCCAAATCGATTTGTCGACATGAAGTTGTGGCTCCTGATGCCAAAGGGGGTCTGCAGGGGGGATACGGATGATCAGGAGTCACAGGGCGGGCCACGCCGCCCATTTGCCCGCGACAGTTCCAGGTGGTGCGCGTTCTGGAGGTACGGCGTGCTGGTGAACGTCCGCACCGGCGTCGAGACCGGCAGCGGCGTGAGCCTGCGGGGGATCAGGCGGGTGACGGCGGCGACCAGTCTGAACAGGGCGTTCTCGGCGTGGAACAGCAGGATGCCGGTCAGCGTCGCGGCGACGAGGTGCGCCACGAGCATCTGGCCGGTGAGCGTGTTCGTGTGCTCGTGGTTGACCCAGGTCAGCAGTAGGTGCTGCGCGAGCTGGGCCGTGCCGAGGCCGGCGATGATCGAGAGCTTCCCGGTGCGCTTGTCGGCCAGTGACGCCGCCGCGAACGCGATCAGCGCCACCAGCGGCAGCGCGTGGATGAACTCGGAGATCTCGCCGCCGCCCAGCCCGTGGGCGGTGATCGTGAGCGCGGCAGACGTCAGCGCGAGCGCGGCACCGCGAAGGGTGCGCAACTCACTCGTCCGGGTGCTCACGAGATCTGAGGGTAATCGGATGGGTTTGGCCAGGTCTACGAGCGGGTACAAAGGGCCTCATGACCGTTCAATGCGACAGGCCGGGCCGTACCGACCGGGTTGTGTTCGGCGTTGCCGCAGGTCTCACGCTTGCATTCGTGACCTGGGGAATCGTAGGAACAGACTCGCTGGCCGCCGCCTCGAAGGCCGCGCTCGGCTGGATCATCCATAATCTGGGATGGGCTTTTGTGATCTCGGCCTCCGGGTTCGTGGTCTTCGCCCTGTGGCTCGCGTTCAGCCGGTACGGGAGGATCCCGCTCGGCCAGGACGACGAGAAACCCGAGTTCAAGACCGTGTCCTGGGTGGCGATGATGTTCAGCGCCGGCATGGGCATCGGCCTCATGTTCTACGGCGTCAACGAGCCGCTGACCCACTTCGTCAAACCGCCGCCCGGCACGGAGGGCGATCCGCTCGAGACCGCGATGGCCACCACGCTGTTCCACTGGACGCTGCACCCGTGGGCGATCTACGCCATCGTCGGCATCGCCATCGCGTACAGCTGCTTCCGCCGCGGCAGGTCCTCGCTGATCAGCGCGGCGTTCACGCCACTCCTGGGCCGTCGTGCCTCGTCGGGCTGGGGACGCGCGATCGACGTGATGGCCATCTTCGCGACCCTCTTCGGCTCGGCCGCGTCCCTCGGTCTCGGCGCCCTGCAGATCGGGAGCGGGCTGGAGGCGGCCGGTTGGGCCGCTGACGTCGGCAAGGGCCTGCTGGTCGCGATCATCGCGATCCTGACCGTGGCCTTCGTCGCGTCCGCCGTCTCGGGTGTCGCCAAGGGCATCCAGTGGCTGTCGAACATCAACATGGTGCTGGCCCTCGTGCTGGCGCTGTTCCTGTTCGTGGTCGGCCCGACGATCTTCATCCTGAACCTGCTGCCGACCGCGCTGGGCGACTACTTCCGCGAGCTCGCGAACATGGCCGGCCGGACCGCCGCCTCGGGTGGCGACGCGACCCAGACGTGGCTGTCCGGGTGGACGATCTTCTACTGGGCGTGGTGGATCTCGTGGACGCCGTTCGTCGGCATGTTCATCGCGCGGATCTCGCGTGGCCGCACGATCAAGCAGTTCGTGGCCGGTGTGATCCTGGTGCCGTCCGCGGTGTCGCTGGTGTGGTTCGCGATCCTGGGCGGCACGGCGATCTACGAGCAGCGCAACGGAGTGGACCTCGCCGGTCAGTCGACGCCCGAGTCGCAGCTGTTCTCGCTGCTCGGCCAGTTCCCGCTGGCGGGAGTCGCCGGAGTGATCGTCATGCTCCTGGTGGCGATCTTCTTCGTGTCGGGCGCCGACGCCGCGTCGATCGTGATGGGAACGCTCTCGCAGGGGGGCACCATCCGGCCCAGGAAGCCGATGGTGATCTTCTGGGGTGTGCTGACCGGTGCCGTCGCCGCGGTCATGCTGCTGGTCGGCGGGTCGAACGCGCTGACAGGGCTGCAGAACCTGACGATCATCGCGGCGCTGCCGTTCATGGTCGTCATGGTCGGGCTGTGCGTCTCGCTGGCCAAGGACCTGCGTTCCGACCCGATGATCAGGCGTGAGGAGCGTGTCGCCGAGGTGATGGAGGAGGTCACCGCGCACCTCGACCCCGGTCAGGTGGTCGAGGAGGCGGCGGTCAAGGCCGTGGCCGAGGCGACCGGCAGGACACCGGACGTCAGCGCACGTTCAGACGCCTGAGCAACTCCTGCTCCATCATCTCCAGATCAGTCCCGACGGCCCGGTGCGCTGCTTTGCGCCGGGCCGTCGGCATGCGTTCAGATGCGCGAACAGCGGCGAGCAACTGCGTCAGCCGGGCCTCGGTCTTCGAAACCCAATCGGAATCTGTTGCCCGCAATGTCTCCAGCGACTCCGAAAAGCCGACAATTCGCGCGTGCAGCCGGGCGCCGTATCCGGAGTACCTACCGATGTCCGCGACGTCGATGCCGAGCCTGCGTGCCCGGTAGCGGTCGTACTGCTCGCTCAAAACCCCAGCTCCGCGGGCGATCACCGGGGCCAGCACCGGAATGAGCGCGGGCGCCACCACCTTCGCGACACCGACCAGGTTCTTGGCTCGGCCGGGCGTGAAGCCTGCCTTCGCTTTGCGCGCCATTCGGGTACACCTCCTCCGTCAGGTGAAACTTACTGCCCAGGTTGCCGACACATCTCCCCGACGCGCGACATACCCTGCATCCTGTGACTTCCCAGGTGCAGCTAGACGCCGGCGTGGTCACTCGTTGTCGGCGGCGGGTGCACCTCGAAAACGATCCGGAAATGCGCGACGCTCCCAAGGCGGCGCCGGATCCGGCATCGGAACAACGGAAAGCGGACGCGACGAGCCACCGTCGCGCGGTGGCGGACGCGCTCGGCCGGATCGTCGGCTCGAACCTCTTCGAGGTGCCGAGCGGACCCGACGTGCGCAGCGCGGACCGCGAACGCGTGACGCTCGCCGCGATGGAGATGGGCGCGCAGTACATCTGGGGCGCGGCGCTGCCCCGCGATCCACGCGGTGGCCGTCGAGGCGGAATCGACCTGCTGGTCAAGGATTCCACCGGCTACGTGCCGGTGCTGGTGGTCCGCCACAAGATCACCGACCCCGGCCAGGGCGCCCGCACGAGCCCGCTGACGATGCCGTTGCCCGACGGCAGCCGCACGGACCCGCACCGCAAGGTCCGTCCCCAGCCCCGTGACCAACTGCGGCTGGCCCACGCGCAACGGCAACTGCAGGCCGCCGGCTACGCGCGCAACGGCCGCGCCACCGGTGGTGTGATCGGCATGGACGCCGACGTCGTGCTGTGGCACGACCTCGAGGCGCCGACGTGGCCCGGCGGCCGCAACGCGCTGGCCGAGTACGACGCCCGCTTCAGCGACCGGCTGGCCGTGGCGCTGGCGGCCGCGAACGAGAAGGACCCGCTGGCCCGCCCGTCGCGGATCGTCGACTGCAAGACGTGCCCGTGGTGGCCGACCTGCGACCGTGACCTGAAGCAGGGCAGGGACGTCAGCCTCGTCGTGCGCGGCGAGGACGCGGCGGCGTTGCGCAAGATCGGCCTGTCCACTGTGGACAAGCTGGCCGAGCTCGATCCGTCGGCGGAAGGCCCGGTCCAGCTCGTCGGCATGCCGTTCGGCGACGCCGTGGTGCTGGCACGGGCCTGGCTGCGCGACCTGACGCTGGTGCGCCGGGTACCCGAGATGAAGGTGCCGCGCGCGGACGTCGAGGTCGACGTCGACATGGAGAGCTTCGGCGATCTGGGCGCGTACATGTGGGGCTGCCTGCTGTCCGGAAAGGACATCGACGAGGAGCACGGCTACCGCGCGTTCGTGACGTGGGACGCGCTGCCGTGCGACGACGAGGCGCGTTCGTTCGCCGAGTTCTGGACCTGGCTGACCGGCATCCGGTTGCGGGCCAAGGCACGCGGGCTGTCGTTCCGCGCCTACTGCTACAACGAGCTCGCCGAGAACCGCTGGCTGCTGGCGTCGGCGGAACGGTTCGCGGGCAAGCCTGGGATCCCGACGATCGCGCAGGTCAAGGAGTTCATCGGGTCGGACTCGTGGGTGGACCTGTTCGGGATCGTCCGCGAGCAGTTCCTGTGCGCGCACGGCAAGGGCCTGAAGGTGATCGCGCCGGCCGCCGGGTTCTCGTGGCGTGATCCAGAGGCCGGCGGCGAGAACTCCATGCGCTGGTACCGGTCCGCGGTGGGGATGAACGGCGACGAGCTCGACGTCGATCAGCGGCAGCGGTTGCTCTGGTACAACGAGGACGACGTCCGGGCCACCCACCGCCTGCGCGAGTGGATGACCTCGGACGCGATGTCTCGCTTGCCCTTTGCCGGAGACCTCTAGCGCAGCGATCGCAATCGTCACCGCGTTTGTCGGCGATCAGCAGGGCACCTCACGACACCGACCCCCGCCCCCCATATGCCCGATATGAGGGGCGGGGGTCGGCGCCGTGATGCACCCGTCTGACCGGCGACAAACGCGGCAACGGTTAGCGATCGCCGCGCTAGCGAGGAGCCATGCGCAGAGCGCCGTCCATGCGGATGACCTCTGCGTTCAGGTAGTCGTGCTCGATGATCGAGAGCGCGAGCTGCGCGTACTCCGACGGCTGGGCCAGGCGCTTCGGGAACGGGATGCCGGCGGCGAGCCCCGCGCGGAACTCGTCGGAGACCGTGGCGAGCATCGGGGTGTCGACGATGCCGGGCGCGATGGTCAGCACGCGGATGCCGACGTTGCTCAGGTCGCGGGCGGCCGGGAGGGTCATGCCGACGACGCCGCCCTTGGACGAGGCGTAGGCGACCTGGCCGATCTGACCGTCGAACGCGGCGATCGAGGCGGTGTTGATGATGACGCCGCGCGCGCCGTGCTCGAGCTCCTCGGTCTTGCCCATGGCCGCGGCGGCCAGGCGCAGGACGTTGAAAGTGCCGATCAGGTTGACCTCGATGATCTTGCGGTAGAGGTCGAGGTCGTGCGGGCCGGTCTTGCCGACGGTGCGGGACGACGGGCCGATGCCCGCGCAGTTCACCGTGATGCGCAGCGGGGCGCCGGAGCCGGCCGCGGTGTCGACGGCGGCCTGGACCTCTTCGCCCGAGGTCACGTCGGCGGCCAGGTAGGTGACGTTCTCGATCGTGTCGGCGTTCGCGATGGCGCTGGGCAGGTCGAGAGCGAACACCTGCGCTCCACGCGCCGCCAGCGCACGTGCCGTCGCGCCGCCGAGGCCGGACGCGCCACCGGTGACGATGGCCGCGGTACCCGAGATCTCCATGCCTTCATCCTCCTCGAAGCGAACTGCTCGCGAGGAGGTTAACGCTCGTTACCTCGAACTCAACGGTCGGTCCAGTGGAGCAGGGCCACCAACGGCACCGCAGCCACGAGCGCGAGGCCGATGAAGATCGTCGCGACACCCAGAATTCCCATGTCTAGAACTGTGCCGTTCGACGGAGTTCGAAACATCCTCCGCGTCGGTAGACCTCTGGTAGGAGATCTGTCACGGTCCGCGACGACCAAAGTTGTACGGGGATCAGGGGCTGCTCCGTTCGGGCCTGGGGTGTACGTCACTTGGAGTCACGCAATATAGTTAGCCTCGCGTACCTTTATGGGTGTGTTCACCACGCGCCCCGAACTCGTCGGCACCTTCGGCATGGTCGCTTCGACCCACTGGCTGGCCTCCGCGTCGGCCATGGCGGTGCTGGAGGACGGTGGCAACGCCTTCGACGCCGCCGTGACCGCGGGATTCGTCCTGCAGGTCGTGGAACCGCACCTCAACGGCCCCGGCGGCGAGGTGCCGATCATCTTCTCGGCCGCCGGCGCGGCCCCTCAGGTGCTCTGCGGGCAGGGCGTGGCGCCCGCCGGAGCGTCGATCGAGCACTACACCGATCTGGGACTTTCGCTGATCCCCGGCAGTGGGCTGCTGGCCGCGACGGTGCCGGGCGCGTGGGACGGATGGCTCACCCTGCTGCGTGACCACGGCACCAAGACTCTGCGTGAGGTGCTGGACCGGGCGATCGGCTACGCCCGCGACGGCTTCCCCCTCGTCGAACGTGCCGCCCACACGATCGGCATGGTCTCGGACCTGTTCCGTGACCACTGGCCGACGTCCGCCGCGCAGTGGATGCCCGACGGCGTCCTGCCGGCTCCCGGCGGCCGGTTCCGCAACCCCACGCTCGCCGACACCTGGGAGTGGCTGCTGGCCGCCGCCGAGGCCGCCGGTGCCGATCGCGAGGCGCAGATCGAGGCCGCGCGCCGGGCGTGGTCGCAGGGGTTCGTCGCCGCGCAGATCGACGAGTTCTGCCGTTCGGAGTTCCGCGACGACTCCGGACGTGACCACGCGGGTCTGCTCACCGGCGCCGACATGGCGTCGTGGGAGGCGTCCTACGAGGACGCGCTCGTCGCGGACTTCGGCGAGTGGTCGCTGGTGAAGGCCGGCGCGTGGACGCAGGGACCCGTGCTGGCGCAGCAACTCCGGTTGCTGGAGGGCTACGACCTGTCCTATGTGGACGGCAAGCCCACCGCGGAGACCGTGCACCTCGCCGTCGAGGCGGCGAAGCTGGCGTTCGCCGACCGCGAAGCCTGGTACGGCGACGATCCGGACGTGCCGCTGGAGACCTTGCTCTCGCGCTCGTACGCCTCCGAACGCCGTGCGCTGATCTCGTCCACGGCTTCGTTCGAGCTCCGGCCCGGCTCACCCGACGGCCGGGAACCGTTGCTGCCGAACCACATCATCAGCGGCCCGTCGACCCTGCTCTCCGACCCGACGGGCGCGATCGGCGAACCGACCGTGGAACGCTCCGGCGTGACGCGCGGCGACACCGTGCACGTGGACGTCGTGGACCGCTGGGGCAACATGGTCTCCGCGACCCCGTCCGGCGGCTGGCTGCAGTCGTCGCCGACGATCCCGTCACTCGGCTTCTGCCTGGGCAGCCGCGCCCAGATGTTCTGGCTGGACAAGGGTCTGCCGAACTCACTGGCCCCCGGCAAGCGCCCGCGCATCACCCTGTCGCCGTCGATGGCGCTGCACGACGGCCGCCCAGCACTCGCGTTCGGCACTCCCGGCGGCGACCAGCAGGACCAGTGGCAGCTCGGCTTCTGGCTGGCACACCAGGCGGGCCTGAACCTGCAGGAGGCGATCGACTCGCCGATGTGGCACTCGAACGCGTTCCCGAGCTCGTTCTACCCGCGAGCCTGGACCCCGGGCGAACTCGTCATCGAGTCCCGAGTCGGCACGAACGTCCTGGACGAGCTGCGGCAGCGAGGCCACCAGGTGGTGGACGCCGGCGAGTGGACGCTGGGCCGGATGTCCGCCGTGGCAAGGGATGCCGCGAACGGACTCCTGCGCGCCGGCGCGAATCCACGCGGCGCACAGGGCTACGCGGCAGGCCGCTAGCTTCGGCTGTCGACGACCTTGTCGCCGTCGTGGACCATCTCCACGTTGGCGCCACTGAAGTCGTGCAGCGTGCTGACACCAGCGCTGTCACCGAGCTCGCTGATCTTGCCGATCGGGTCGACGTCCGGCAGCTGCGGCGCAGCGCTCGCGGTGCCGGCCATCGCACCGACAGCGATACCGGCGGAAGCGACAATCTTCTTGATACTCAAGGCGTTCCGCTCCAGCAAAAGTGGAACGGCGCCCGATTCGAGGGGGAGGGAATCGGGCGCCGCCCCGGCCAGGAAGGTCTGGTCGGATCAGATGTCGACGGACGCGGCACCGGTCGGCACACCGTGCGGCTCGTTCAGGCCGAGCAGCGTGGAGGCCGGCAGACCGGTTGCACCGGCGTCGACGTTCTCGACCAGCGCGGCGGCGTCGAGGTCCTGCGCGTTGATGGCCTGGATCTTGCCCGTTGCGTCGTCGGTGTTCACGGACGCGAGGTCGCTGACGGAGGCGATGTCGCCCAGCTGGCCACCGAGGTCGGGCGCGGTGTGAACGGCGGCGGACCCGGTGTCCGCGTTGGCGATACCACCCAGGCCGAGCATGACGGTAGCGCTGCCGAGGGCAACAGCGGCCCCCGCGACGGTCTTCCTGAGGTTCATAGGCGCGAACGTGTCGTGTCAGGACCGTCTACATCAAGCTGCGTAACTCAGGCGAGGGAAGTTCTTCATCCTTTAGGGGGCGCCTGCTCGATTCCGACCGGCACGGCTTCGTCATCAGCCGGGAGGCGTTGAAAGGCCGCTGACAACGCCAAGGCGCTACCGAACGTCACGATTCTGGTCGTATTGGACACAGCGGGCCCACGCGAGAAACGTGAGTTCCGGGGGTCACCGCGCCCATCGGGCAGCGTTCATCAGCGCCGTAAAGCGCGGCGACCTCGGAAAGAACTGACGGGCCGACCTAGGCGATGGCCCCCGGCGGCAGCTTCAGCTTGAACGGCAGCGTCGTCACGACAGCCAAGTCCGAGGCCGTCGCCTTCATCAGCATGGGAGCGTTGCGCGCGCCGGGTTCAGGCAGGTCGAGCAGCCTGTCCACGGCTTCGATCAGCGGGCCCTCGTAGATCCACACGGCCTGTGCCGGGCGAGCCGAGTCGCGGACCGCGGGGAGTCGTCCCGCGCGCGCCTCTGTCTCCGACCAGAACAGGATCGAGTCGATGAAGCCTCTGCGCTGCTTGAACGCCATGATGCGGTCGAGCTGCCCGGCGTCGTCCCTCAGGTGGAGGAACTGAAAGCCACTCTCGCGCAGCTCGATGACCTTGTTCAGTGCGTGGTCCATGGCGCACCTACCCCTGTGAGGTCCCCTTCGGGTGACTGATCAGTCATACGACCCGAAAGGATCGTACGGTAAGTCGACGTTCCGCCGTAAGACATACTCCGAACGAGTATCTCAATTGGTGGACGTTTGTGGCGCAGGGTAATCGTTGGCCTTCTTGTTGGAGGAAACGGCCAGGAGGACCGCTACGGTTCGCACCAAGAACGCCAAACCGCCTAATGTGACTAATGTCACGGTGATTAACATGTGTCGCCTCCGAGTGGCTCCTACACAAGTACAAGACGTGTAGCACTCGCTCGGGGTTGCAGGTGGGACCGACTCACCTCGCCGGGCGGTTATGTCCGACCCTCTGCTCCTGCTTCGTCTTCTTTTGCGCCTGGCCGGCCAGCAGTTGCGCCACAGAGACGGCTTCGTTGGCGTTGGCCTCAAGGCGGCGGCGCCTCGGTCTCTCGTCCGGATCCGTGCTCGGGTAGGCCGGCACGCGCGGCAGGATCTGGGTGTCGTCGTCCTCGGTCCGCTTCTGGGCGGATGCCCGCAGGCGCGGGATCTCGAGCGTGACCTCGGCCGTCACGATCGCGCGCGAGTCGGCGATCGGCTCGGGCAGGACTGGCTCGGGCAGAACCGACTCGGTGGACGGCTCCTCTGGCGGCGCGGGGCGCGGTTTCGGCTTGGACAGCCGGCGGGCGAGTTTGTGACTTGGTTTCTCCACGAACCGGTAGCTCAGCTCGACAGCCCCGAAGGTGACGGCTACGGCGATCACGACGGCCGGCAGCAGGGGCACCGCCGGGCGCATCAGATCCAGCAGCGCGAACGCGACCAGGCCGTGCAGCAGGTAGATCGAGTAGCTGCGCTCGGACAGCGCGATCCAGAACTTCCGCTCGCGCAGCCGCGGCTCGGCGAACAGCCCCATCAGGAAGCACAGGACGGCGACTGCCAGCGCCAGGCTGTAGGAGTTGTCGACGCGGCCGAGCTTCAACGCGTCGCCCAGTACGTACAACGACCAGGCGCCCGCGGTGTACACGCCGCCTAGCCACAGCGGGATCCGTTTGGTCGTGGTTGCCCAGATTATCTGGCCGATGATCGGGATGGGCAGGTACGACACGTTGACCGCGAATAGCGACCAGGACTTGCCGAACTGGGCGCGGCTCATGAGCACGACGAACACGAACGTCAGTTCGATGGCCAGCGCGAACCACACCCAGCGGCGCAGCACGGGGATCAGCAGGACCAGCAGGACATAGAAGATGACCTCGACGATCAACGTCCACGCGACGCCGACCAGCACGACCTGTGGGAAGATCAGGTAGTTGACCAGTACGGAGTTGGTGAACAGCGTCCACGCGCTGATCGTCTGGGCTTGGCCGGTCGCGAGCAGGCCGCCGCCCACGGTGATCAGCAGTGCCGTCAGCAGCACCGTGAAGATCATCGGCGGGTAGACGCGGGACAGGCGGTTCAGGCCGAACCGCACCTGGCCGTGGCGCAGTGCGATCGGGGTGACCACAAACCCGCTGACCAGGAAGAAGAACGGGACCGCGACCTCACCGATGCCCTGCAGGGACATGTGGAACGGATCGCTCGACACCGCGTTGAGCGTGTCGAAGAAGGCTGATTCCTCGTCCCGCTTGCCGACCCACTGGGCCGCGATGTGGCTGTAGAAGACGAGCAGTGCCCCGACCGCACGGCCGATGTCGATGAACGCTACCCGCGTCTTGTCCGGCCGTGTGTTGTCCGCGCTGGTGGGCTCGCGCGCTGGTGATTCCAGCGGGACCGACCCCCTTAGCCGTCATACGGTCCCGAAATGGCATTACGGCAAGGAGAGTAACGGACAAATACTTACGGTGGCAGACCAACTACTTAGAACGTTGTTTCTCCCACCGGCGAATGCGCTGGTGCACGGCCATCTCGAGGTAGCGGTGGAGCACCTCGGTGACGGCAGCGGTAAGCACCAGCGCCACGAGCAGCGCCGGCATGTTCCCGATCTTCGGCGCGAGGGCCGCGAGCGTCGGGTAGATGACGACCGGGTGGATCAGGTAGATCGCGTAGGTCCGCGCGGACCAGGCCTTGACGAAGGCCGACTTCGTGATCGGGCCGTTGAGGTACATCACGACCAGGATCAGCAGGATCGCGAGGAACGCGGTGCGGACCATGCCGCCACCCGCGTAGGCGTAGCCGCCGAGCTTGTCCGCCCAGACGAACAGGCCGAAGTGGGTCGCGCCGATGGCAGATCCCACGGCGATGCTCACCTTGCCCGAGCGCACCAGGGTGATCAGCTGACCGATGAAGATCAGCGTGATGAACGCGGCGATCACCCCGATACGGTGCACCGGTTCCGTTTGCGGGCCGCTGGCCACCGACAGGGTCGCGCACACGAGCACGGCCGCCACAGCGGACGGCAGCCAGGGCCTTCGTCGCAGGAGGGGCATCGTGGCCGCGACGTATGAGTAGAAGGTGATCTGCAGCAGCAACGTCCAGGTGACACCGACCAGGATCACCGTCGGCGTGGTGAAGAACCCGGCCAGGGTGACGCCGGTCAGGATGTCGAGGAAGCTCAGCGACGTCTGCCTCGTCTCGGCGCGGAACACCCCGAGGTTGATCAGCAGCGCGGTGGCCAGCAGGACGACCACGAGCAGCGGGATGATGCGCCCGAACCGGCGCAGCAGGAACTGCCCCGGTCGTTCCCTGTCCGCGACGTGGGTGACGACCATGCCGCTGATGACCATGAAGATCGTGACGTCGGTGAACGACAGGTGCGGGTTCAGGTGCAGCGGTTCGGCCACAACTGTCCGCACCACGCCGTTGAGCGAGAACTCCCGCTTGTTGACGGCGAACCAGTTGGCGGTGTGCACGTATACGCCGGCCGTGGAAGCGATCACCCGCAGGATGTCGAGCCCGTGCATGTACCCGCCGCCGCTGCCTCGCGGCCGGGCCGGTGTGGTGGTCGTGCTCGCGAGAGTGTTCATGTCGACTTCCCGAACCAGCGGTGCAGCAGCTCGGCCCCCAGGCCCCAGGCGAGCAACACGACGATGTAGGAGACCGGCAGGGTCAGCGGCTGCAGCAGCCCCACCAGCGGGTAGGCGAGCACGCCGCACAGCAGCACCAGGTAATAGCCGCGGCTGAAGAGCCACTCGACGGGCCGGGGACGCGTGGTACTCGCCTGGCCGCGGACGAAGAGAAGCATCAGCAGCAGCGCGGTCACCGCCGCCACGGTGAACCACCTGTCGCGCGCCTCGCGGAACAGGTGCTCGGAGACGACCAGCAGGGAGAGTCCGAAGAGGACCAGCGGCGCCACCTCCCAGAACCTGGCGATACCGGACTTCGACAGCCACAACAGCTCGCCGATGACCGAAAGCACAACCAGGCTCGCGAGGATGCCCAGCTGTGGGGCGTCGGCGATCCCGGCCGCGGTGAGCGCGAAGGTCACGACGGCCAGCTGGCCGACCACCGCGATGTGCCACTGGCGCGGCAGGAGTGGCGCGGACAGCACGAGCAGTACCGCGAACACCAGGCCGGCCAGCAGGCCGAGGACCAGCGGGTTGGCGCGGTAGTCGAACTCGAACGGGAGCGGGTCGGCGAACAGCGAGAAGAGCAGGCCGAGCACGACCGCGATCACCGCCGCCGGCAGGACCTGCCAGGCCAGCCGCCTGGCGAACGCGGCCGGGGAAGCGGTCGTCACCCGCAGGACCAGCAGGTGACCGCAGGACATCAGCAGCAGCGCGATCGCCAGGAAACCGAAGTCCTCGCCGAGGCCGAGCGGTTTGTTGAACCACTCGCGGACCAGCACGAGCCACTCGGGCGAGTACCCGTGCCGGTTCAGCCAGAGCCCGCCGAGGAAGCTGTAGGCGATCAGCACCGTCGCGACGGCGACGGGAGCGCGCAGACCGGACGGCCGGGTGGACGAGGACGCGACCGGCTGCGTGACCTGCTCGGACGGGCTACTCATCGGCGGGCAGCGCTTCCAGTTGGGCCGCGATGATCTCGGCGGTCTTCGTCCGCACCCAGTCGCGGGCGTCGCCGCGCACCTCCAGCCTGACCACGACGTTGTCGTGGGAGTAGACCGACCTGGTGAGCGAGCCGTCCGGGGCGAGCTGGACGTGCGGGTCAGCGGGCTGCAGCCCGTAGCCCGTCTGCAGGGCTTCGAGCTCGGTCGCGGCGTTGCGAGCGGCGGCCGCGTCGCGGACCTGGACGACCGCCAGGGTGGCCTTGCCCTCGGGGAAGATCGACACCGACATGCGGGCCCCTGCTGCGCCGGCGGTCTCGTACGCGGCCAGTTCCTCCGGGGTCATGAAGTCGACGCGGCGCACGCCCTGGAAGGTACGGACCGGTTCGTAGTTCTCGTGGACGCCACCCATGTCCGCCATCGCGAGCGGGTCCGCGGGCAGGCGGCCTTCCTCGCCGACCGGACGGGCATCTCGTGCGCCGGCGAGCTCCAGCTCACTGCCCCAGGCGAACCAGCTGCCCGCGGCGATCGCGAGGAGGACGGCCAGGATCACCAGCGAACCGACCACACGGCGCAGCTCGCTGCGGCGCATGGTCATGCCCTGGTTGGTCCGGCTCACGCACTTCCCCCATGGTCCAGGCTCGCGCGGATGGCAGCGAGCCTGGACAAATGGTACGAGAGCGCATTGCTCAGAGGGGACGAAGCCAGAGAGTTATGAACTTCGTCTCGGCCGAGTCGGCCATGGTGATCAGCTCTTCGTCCGAGTAGTCACCCGTGACCGGCCCGTTGTCGTCCACGGGAACGACGTGGTAGCCGAGCTTCCGATATGTCACCAGGACCTCTGCCGCGTCGTCACCGAGCTCGGTGATCGCATCGGGGCAGAACTCGCACACGACGTGCGGGCGGTCGCGTTCGAGCACGTCGGACAGGCCTGCGAGCGCCCGGTGGTCCCGGCCCTGCAGATCGACCTTCACGAGGCTGACGCGCCGGCCGTTGACCTCGGGCCGGCCGTCGAGGCGCACCGCCGGCACCACGACACCGCCCGTGCTGCCGTCCCCGGAGTTCTCGTGCACGCGGTGGTCGCCGCTGTTGAACTCCTCCTCCTGCACGAGCACGACCTCGGTGTTCGAGTCCCACGCGGCGATGGGCAGCACGGTGACCCGTTGTGCGACCTCCGCCGGCAGCACCGCCGCGACGTTGCGCTGCAGGTAGTCGGCGTTCACCGGGTTGGCCTCGACCGCGACGGCCGTGATCGTCGCGGACGTGCGCTGCATGAGCCGCAGCGTGTGGTAGCCGACGTGCGCGCCGATGTCGAGGAACGCTCCCTCGCCGATCAGCTCGGCCATGAGGTCGGCTTCGCTGACCTCCCACGAGCGGTGGTACTCGAGCCACGGAAGCACGACATCGTCGTCCGGCACCAGCAAGGCACCCGCGTCGCACAGCACCACCTGGGCGCCGTCGGGCACCGGGGCGTGGCTGAGCCGCGCGGAGGTGTGCACGGCCGTGAGGTCGCGCTTCATCTGCTGCAACGTGCGCTCGTCCTGGTCGATCCGCACGTCGCGGTCGGCGAACATCTCGTGGTGGCGCTGTTCCGCGGCCTCGACCTGATCGCGTACCCCGCTGATCGACTCGCGGACGGCGGCGAAGTCCTCGCCGACGCGTGCGTTGACCTGTGCGATCTCCTGCTGCAGGCCGGTGAGGTCGGGCTCCCGGTTCTCCAGCCGCTCGATGCTCTTGGCCATGTTCCTGGTGACCTCGTCGAGCCGCGTGGTCAGCGCTTGCTCCATCGCCTCCATGCGAGCCAGCATCTGCGCGGCGGTGCCCTCGACGCCGCCCACGAGCGTGCCCATCACCTTGCGCTGGTGCACGTCATAGTGGTCGATCATCCGCAGGACGGCCTTGCGCATCGCGGGCGCCCCCGGCAGCCGCGACGGCGCTCCTGCCTCCGGCTGCCACAGCAGTGCCTGCTTCGACTCCCGCAGCGGCTGCAGCGGATCGGCTTCCTGCTCCTGCACGGCCGTCGTGTCCCGGTCGGAACGCCACTTCTCGTACGCGTTGGTCAGCTGTTCGCGCATCCACGTCGCGGCGGCGGTCATCGACCTCGTGCGCAGGATGTACTCCCGCGCGGCGAGTCCGCGGCGACGGGCCTCCGCCGGGTCGTCGGCGATCTCGCGCATGGCCTGCGCGGCGGCGTCCAGGTCGGGATCCGCCCACACCGCGGTCTCGTGGTAAGGGAAGTTGCCCTTGCCGACCTCGGTGAGTTCGTACGGGATCGGCCAGCCGACGCGAGAGTCGAAGAACTCCGTCGTGCTGGAGTAGTCCGTCGAGATCACCGGCAGAGCGCGTGCCATCGCCTCGGCGACGGTGAGACCGAAACCCTCACTGCGGTGCAGCGAGACGTAGGCGGTGCTGTTGGCGTACAGGTCGTGCAGCTCCTGCACGGTCAGGTAGCGCTCCAGCAGTTCGATCCGCGGGTCGCTGCTGGCCAGGACGCGGAGGCGTTCCGCGCTCAACGGGTGCAGCTTGCCGTTGATGGCCTTGATGACCAGCCGTACGTCGTCGCGGCCCTCGAACGCCCGCTGGAAGGCCGTGATGGCACCCCACGGGTTCTTGCGCTGACCGATGCTGTTGAAGTCGAACGCGAAGAGGAACTGAGCCGGTCCGCCGGTCGGCACCGGATCGGGCTCACCGGGATCGCGCACCGGTACCGGGATCGTCCTGACCGGAACCGACGAGTGCTTGGCGATCGCGTCGCGGCAGAAGTCGCTGACCGTCCACACCTCGTCGACGAGGGCGAAGGCCGAGTGGAGCCACTCCGGGAAGTCCTCGAGCTCCCACGCCCAGAGGCCGATGCGGTAGCGGTGGTGACCCACGCCGGGATGGTGGCCCAGCACGGCGTGGGTCTGATCCGCGTTGACCGCGACCAGGCTCACCGGGAACTTCGGCTCGCCCAGGGTGCCCTGGTGGTCGACGTTCGTGCGGTTGGAGACGAGCCGATCCTCCACCACGGACACGATCGGTACGCCGGCCAGCTCGATCGCGTCGTGCACGATCCGGCCCATCTCGCCGAGCCCGAGCTCCGCGGTCAGGTACCCGAGCATGTTGACGCCGAACTCGTCGACGGGCTCACGCACCGGCTTCGGCTCAGTGGGCAGGCCCCACTCGGGGAGCATGCCCTCGTTGATGCCGGAGGTCCGGCACCAAGCGCGGAAGTCGTCCGCGTCCGCGCCGAGCACGTCCGGGAAGGCGAGCTGCAGGTCGGTGCGCGCCTCGAAGACCGCCATGATCATCCGGCTGAGCCCGGCGGCGGCCTGTCCCGGCGTCGCGGGGGAGGTCAGCCACTCGCGGAACGCGCGGCCACCGTCCTCACCGAACGCGTGCGGCGGGATCTCGGTGTCTTGTTTGGAGACCCGCTCGTGCTCGACCTCGACCTTGATCCACGCGTCGCGGAACATGCCGCGCATGGTCGGGCTGAGCTTCGAGCCGTCGGACATCTTGTTGAAGCCGTAAGGAATCGCGTCGAGCGTCTCGGCGTATCCGTTGGTGTGCAACGCGGTGCCGTAGTCGTCGCAGATCGCCTTGAGGTCCGGGTTCTCCGACAGCAGGATCCGCGGCCGGCGCTGGCAGTGGTACGTCAGCAGCCACGGGTGCTCCGGCCGGTAACCGCTGAAGTGGAAGAACCGCAACGGTTTCCCGTCGGCGAAATACTTCCCGTCCTGCTTGTGGACGGAACGCTCGTGCAGGTTCCAGTAGGCGACGTTGAAGCCGGGGTCGCGCAGCACGTGGTTGCGGAACAGCGCGGGCACCTGGTCGACCCACCGCTGATCCGTGAAGAGCTGCCGTTCGGGCGCCACGATCGCGTCGTGGCGCAGTCGCACGGCCCAGAAGTCGAGGAACGGCTCGGAACCCGGCCCCGTGGCGACGAAGCCCAGGTTGAAGATCCCGGTCCCCATGATCACCGCTTCGCTGGGCTCCTTGCCGTCGCGCGGCAGCGGCTCCAGGAAGTGCGGCGTGAGCACGATGCCGTGCTCCATCGCGAGCTCGGCGAGCTCCGGCATCGGCGCGAACACCTTGATGTCCGGGTCGATGTACATGACCACGTCGGACTGCTCGCGCTGCTGCCGCAACAGGTACGGCTTCACCGCGGTCGCGAGCTCGGTCAGCGAGTAGGCGGTGGCCATCCGCAGGTAGTCGAGCTCGTCGATGCCGGTCGCGTCCGGGCCGAGGACCTGGACGCCGTCCTCGTCGGCGATGCTCCCCCACGGGGCGTCGATGACGAGGATGACGAACCGGTGACCTTCGTGGTGGTCGAGGTAGGAACGGGCGAGGACTCTGGCGGCCGGCAGGTAGTTCTTCGCGACGACCGTGCAGGCGGTGACACTAGGCATCAGTGGGCATCGCCTTGAGCTGGATCTCGGCCGCGGCCTTGAAGTGCTGCATGGCGTCCGTGAGCGTCGCGGCCGTGATGTCGATGCGCACGACGTACTTGCCACTCGAGTAGTGACCGCGGATGCGGGCGGGCTGCCCGTCCTTGGCGTCGACCTGGGTGACGTAGGTCTTGGCCGGCACGTCCGAGGTGACCGCTTCCATGCCGTTGGTCTCCTGCACGCTCTTGAGCTCGATCGCGCAGTTGTTCGCCGCGGCGTTCTCGGACGCCGTGACGATCATGATCGTGGTGCTGACGCCCTTGGCGGGCGTGGCCAGGCTCAGCTTGGACTTCGCGCCACCGGCGGTCTTGTACGCGTTGATCTCGCCGGGCGTGAGATAGGGCGGCTTGAGGGCCTCGATCTGCGTGAAGGTCGTGATGTCCTTGCGCTCCTGCGGGTTGCCCGCGACCTTGCCGACCTGCAGCGGGTCGGGCGGCGCGCTCGGCGTGGTGCTGGTGGACGCCGTGGTGCTCGTCTGCCCACCCGCGTTGGGATCGCTGCCGCCACGACCCCACAGCCAGTAGGCACCGAAACCGAGGCCGGCGAGCAGGACCACGGCCAGCACGATGCCGATGATCTTGCCCTTGCCGCCGCCACCGCTGGAGTCGTCGAAGACCTCGGGCCCGTGGCTCCAACTGGGCGAAGGCTGGTTGATCGAGTCGAAGTCGGCGCCGACCCAGGGCGGCGGCGCGGACGGCTGCTGCTGCTGCTGCGGCTGCCCCCATCCACCGGGCCCAGGCGGTGCGATGGGCGTGACGAACTGCGTCCGCTCCGCGTCGCTCGAGCGGTTCTGCGTGTTCACCACCTGGGTGGCGTCCGGGTTGGGGTTCTGCTGCTGAGGCGGCTTCTGGTTCGGTACCACCTGCGTGGCGTCCGGGTTCGACGCGCTCGGCGGCTTCGCCTCCCACTTGAACGGAGCAGCGAACGGAGCCTGCTGAGGACTCTGGACGGGGCCGCCTCCCGCAGAACCTGAGAGCAGCTCGTCCCGGCGACGACGGTAGTCGTCTGCCGAGAGCCGACCAGAGGCGAGTTCGTTGTCGAGCTTCTGAAGCTCGTCTTGCCAGGTCACCCCTGGCACCCCCTTCCACGCGAACATGAGACTCGGACATTGTGCCCGTGTCCTGTAAGGCCATCGTGCGGGCCTCTCAAGTCGTGACCTGGTTGTGGCGCATCCCACCGATATATTGGTCACATGGCGTGGTTCGGTCGGAACAAACCGCAGGTAGTGGCCGCTTCCGACGCCCTGCCAGGCCGTCCGGAGCCACTGTCGGCGCCATCCGCGCACGCGGTGTTCACCGACCGGCCGCTGCAGCCACCGTTCCCGTCCGGCTGTCGAACCGCCACATTCGGGCTGGGCTGTTTCTGGGGCGCCGAACGCCTTTTCTGGCAAACGCCAGGCGTGTGGACCACTGCTGTGGGCTATTCGGGCGGTACCACCCCGAACCCGACCTACGAGGAGGTCTGCTCAGGGCGGACCGGACACGCCGAGGTCGTGTACGTGGTGTTCGACCCGTCCGCACTGCCCTTCCAGGAGTTGCTGCGGGTGTTCTGGGAGGGCCACGACCCGACTCAGGGGATGCGGCAGGGTGCGGACATCGGCACGCAGTACCGGTCGATCGTGCTCGTCACCGACGAGGGACAACGGGCCACGGCGGAGGCCTCACTCGCCGTCTACCAGCAGACCTTGGACGCGTCCGGGCACGGGCGGATCACCACGACCGTCGAGCCGCTGCGGGAGTTCTACTACGCGGAGGACTATCACCAGCAGTACCTGTCGGACGCCAAGAACCCCTATGGGTACTGCGGGCTGGGCGGCACCGGGGTGTCCTGCCCGACCGGCTTGAGGGCGAGTTCCGGCGAGTGAGTGGTGAGGCCGACTCCTCGCGCGACGCAGGCACACGTGATCAGCAGAAGATGAGGCCGCACGGCCGCGTGGTGGTGGTCGTTGTGGTAGGTCGCGGCCGCGTGGTCGTCGTTGCGCGCGGCGGCGCCTGAGTCGTTGTCGTCGTGACAGCGATCGTCGTAGTCGTAGTCGTTGCCTTGGATGAAGACGGTGCGGACGACGACGGATTGGACGACGGTTCGGACGATACGGTGAGTGAGGGCGTCCCTGCGTCGGTCGGGATCAACGAAGGCGTGTTGATCAGTGAGACACGGGCCGGTCTGTCGCCGTCAGGCCCTGTCGGATCGCCCGACGCGAGCGATCCGACATGCGGCGCGAGCACGTAAAACGCGGCGACGACCGCACCTAGGAGAGCCCCGGTTGCGAGCCGACCTGCCCCACTCATCGCCGCCAACACCCGGATTGCCTATCTCGTTCACTCGATTGGGTCAAGCGAACCTGGTCATTTCTACTCGATCACACCTTTGTCACTGTCACGCCCACTACGCCCTGTGACAGCGGGGCGATCGTCTTGAAGGCCTTGGGGGTCAGGTCGACGCAGCGGCCGGTGATGAACGGGCCTCGGTCGTTGATCCGCACGGTCACCGTCTTGCCGTTGGAGCGGTTCTTCACCTTCACGCGAGTGCCGAACGGCAGCGTCTTGTGTGCGGCCGTCAGCTTGTTGGGGTCGAAGCGCTCGCCGCTGGCGGTCGTGCCGCCGCCCGAGTAGTAGGAAGCCTTACAGGTCTCGGCGGAAGCCACGGGGGAGAAGAACACAGCGGTGGCGGCGAGGGAGGCCAGCGTGAGGCCGGCTGCCGCGAGAGTCTTTGCCATGGTGCAAGGAACTCACCCGCCGGCAAAGAGCCGCCTAACGCGCGCCTAACCGGGAAACTGCTCGGCCGCGGACACCAGCAGGTGCCAGTCGCCGTCCGGCAGGGTGCGCAGTCGATCAAGCAGGGCGGACATCCTGGACAGCAACGCTGGGTGATCGGTCCAGAACGAGTGATCTACTCTCAGTAGAGCGGCGAGCAGGTCACCGGGGTACAGGGCGACCGATCGCAACGGGTCGCACTCGACGTGTTCCAGGGCCAGCAGCGCTGTCACGTCCAAGCCCACCTGATGTGTCACGAGCAGGTGCAACGACGTCGGCGTCAGCTGCCCCACCGGCAGATCGCGCAGCGCACACAGGTCACGGTAGAGCTGGGTCGACGACGAGTCGGGCCTGCCCCAGTCGTCCTCGCTGAGGTGCGCCAGCGTTCTGTCCCGGTCCACGCACCCATAGTCCCCGCAAAGGCAGTCGCCAGTGGGCCGGCCGAGGCAACGGTTCGGCGACTGCCGCCCGCATGGAACCTGCGTCACGACTGCGCGGCCGCGACCACTGAGGGCACGGTCATTGCCGCACCGCGCGAGAAGTGCTCTTCGTACTGCTCAGGCCCCAACGCCTGCCGGCACAACGCCACGCATCGGTCGTGCGACGCCGCGAAGTTCGCCGACCCGAAGAGCGGCAACCCGACCGACTGCCGCACCCGGTCCGCGCCGCCCAGCAGCAACGCGGCGTGCGACGCGGACCCGGTGACCACCGAGATCAGCGCCAGTAGCTCGACCGACACCGCGATGCCCAGCAGGTCGTTGAACTTCTCCTTGATGCGCAACGACGACGTGGCCAGCTCGCGGGCCTCGACGATGTCGCCGCGTCCCATGGCCACGAAAGCCAGGACGTACAACGCGAACGCGCGCGCCCACAGCTCGCCGTTCTCCTCACACACGATCCGGGCCTTGGTGCAGATCTCCGCCGCACGGTCGAGTTCGCCGCCGAACGCCACGGCGATCGCCAGCGCCACCCGTGCCATCACCACGTTGCTGTCCATGTGCCCTAGCTCGGCATGCCTGCGATCGGCTTCGGCCAGCAGCGTCACGCCCAGCGGCAGGTCGTCGTCGAACACCGCGGCCGCGCCCTGCACGTAGGTCGCGTAGACGTCGGCGTCCTCGTCCTCCAGCACCGCGGCCTCGGCACGGCAGGCCTCCAGCAACGCGGGCACCGCAGAGGTGTCGCCCTGCAACGTCGCCAGGTACCCGGTGACCCACAACGCCTTGCAGCGCGCGCGTGACGGTTCGGCCTCCAGGGACAGCGCCCAGTTCAGCCAGTGCCGCCCCTCGGCGAACCGCCCGCAGCCGACCCAGTGGAACCACAGCGTCGCCGCCAGCCGCAGGCCCGAGTCGGCCTCGCCCGGCGTCGTCAACGAGTACTCCAGCGCCGCCCGCAGGTTGCCGCGTTCGGCCGCCATCGCCCCGACGGTCGCTTCCTGCCGCGGTGTGAACCAGGCTCGTTCTCCTTGTAGCGCAATGCCTGCGTACCAGTCACGATGGCGCGCCTTCAGCCGTGGCTCTTCATCGCTCACACGTAACCGCGTCTGCCCGAACTGGCGCATGGTCTCCGGCAACCGATAGCGCGCCACGCCCGCGTGTTCTTCGCGCTGCAGCACGGACTTGTCGACGAGCCCGTCGACCGCGTCGAACATGAAGTCCGCGGTCAGCGAGTCGTCCGAGCACACCGCCTCCGCCGCGGCCAGGTCGAAACCGCCGGCGAACACCGACGCCCGCGCCCACAGCAGCTGCTCGCGCGCAGAGCAGAGGTCGAAGCTCCACTCCATCGTCGCGAACAGGGTCCGGTGCTGCGGTAATGCGGTCCGCCCGCCGTCGGTCAGCACCCGGAACCTGTCGTCGAGCCGTTTCAGCAACTGTGCCGGGGTCAGCGCGCGCACCCGCATCGCCGCCATCTCGATCGCCAGCGGGATGCCGTCCAGTCGCCGGCACAGGTCGGTGACGGCCTGCTCGTTCGCCGCCGTGATGACGAACGAGCCGGGAATCGCCGCATCAGCGCGTTGGGCGAACAACGTGGCCGCCGGATACGGCACGGACAACGGCGCCACGGACATGACCTGCTCGCCATAGACCCGTAGTGCGCGCCGGGACGTGGCGATGACACGGAGGTTCGGCGCCACTCGCAGCAGCGTGTCCACCAGCACCGCGCAGTGGTCCACGACGTGCTCGCAGTTGTCCAGCACCAGCAACGCGTCCTTGCCGGCCAGGAACTCCGTCAGCACGCTCAGCTGCCCGCGCCCGGTCTGGTCGACCACGCCCAGCGCCTCGGCGACGGTGTGCGGCACAAGAGCCTTGTCGCGCAACGCCGCGAGCTCCACCAGCCACACGCCGTCCGGTGGGTGTTCGCCGCGCGCCACGTGCATCGCGAGCCGCGTCTTGCCCACTCCGCCGACACCGATCAGCGTGACCAGCCGGTGCTTCCTGATCAGATCCGCGACGTGCGTGGTCTCCGGGCGATCCACGAAGCTCGACCGGTCGGCGGGCAGGTTGCCGCGCACCGCGACCGGTGTGCGTTCCGGCAGGTCGAGGCGGGGGTCGGCGGTCAGCACCGCCTGTTCGAGGTCGCGCAGCCGGGGACCGGGCTCGTCGACCAGGACGCCGCGCGCCCGCTGGAACGCGGCCAGCGCCTCGGCCTGCCGCCCGCACCGGTAGAGCGCGATCATCAGCTGCTCCCACAGCCGCTCGCGGAACGGGTGCCGCTCGACCAGCGCGCTGACCAGCGGTGCCACCGCGGCGTGCTCGCCGAGCGCGAGCGATACCTCCATCAGTTCCTCGGTCGCGTCCGTCCGCAGGTCGGTGAGCCGCGCGGACTCCTGGCGGGTCCACTCACCGGGGCGGCAGTCCGCGAGCGGGTCGCCGGTCCACAACGCGAGGGCTTCGCGCAGCATCTTCGCGGACGCCAACGGCTCGTCGCTGTGCCTTGCTGCTGCGACGAGCGCCTCGAACCGTGCGGCGTCGACGGTGTCCGCAGGCGCGTTCAGGACGTAGCCCGGCTCGCGGGTGGTGATCAGCTCGCCCAGCCCGGCGTCGCGGATCTGGCCGCGCAGGCGCGCGAGCAGGCTGTGCAGGGTCTTCGTGGCGGACGCCGGCACCTCGTCTGACCAGAGCGCGTCCACGAGCGCACTCCTCGGCACCGTCTCGCCTGGGTTCAGCGCCAGCCGGGCCACGAGGGTTCTCTGTCCCGCACTGCTGAGCTGAACTGCTCCGTTCGGGCCGGTGAGTTCGAGCGGCCCGAGCAGGCGGATGATCACGTTGTTGGTCCTGTCGTCAGCCCCCGACAAAGGCCATAACCGCGCAAAGATAGCGCAATGGAATTCGACCCGAGAATCAACGCCCAGCGCGTCACCGCGTACGCCGACCTGCGTGCCGTGCTGGCTGATCCGGTGACGTTCTCCTCCCGGAACATGGCAGGTCCGCAGGTCGCGGCCGTGGCGGCGCTGATGCCGCCGGAGCAGCGGCGATTGCTCGAATTGATGTCCTCACTCAATGCGGCGGACGGCCCGAGACACGCCCGAATTCGTGCGGCGGCGAATCAGAAATTCACCCCAACGGCCGTGCGCCAAATGGCTGACTCAATTAGGGAACGCGCGAGGACGCTGCTCGACGAACTGCCGGAAGAAGCGGACTTCGTCGGCGAGTTCGCCGCACCGTTCGCGCTCGGAGTCGTCGGTGACGTGCTCGGCGTGCCCGAGGCGGACTTCCCGCTGTTCCGCGAGTTCGTGGCACCCGTGCTGGAACTGACCAGCGGCGAGGAGGTCAGCGAGCGCGCCCTCGGGTCGTACTTCGCCGGGACGAACGAGTTCTGCGCCTACTTCGCGCGCTCGAACGCGTTCCGGGGCGGGCAGTTGTCCGAGCAGGAACGGCTGTCGCTGTGCCTTGCGGTCGTCGTGGCCGGTACCGACTCGACGACGAACATGCTGGCCAGCATGTTCCTACGGCTCAACGACACGGAACGCCGGCTGGGCGGCGTGGTGGAGGAGGTGGTGCGGCTCGACACGCCGTTCGCCGGGTTCTTCCGGACGGCGACGTGCCCGGTGACCACGGGCGGGGTGCGGATCGAGGAGGGCGAGCACCTGTTCCTCGACTACGCGGCCGGCAACCGCGACCCGAAGGTGTTCAGCGAGGACTTCGATCCCGGCAGGCCGTCCGTGCCGGGGCATCTCGGCTTCGGGCATGGGCCGCACTACTGCCTGGGCGCCCAGCTGGCCCGGCTGGAGGGCCGGATCGTCGCCGAAGAGCTGCTCGACCGCTCGTCCGAGGTGGCCGAGCAGCCCGGCGACGTGCGTTACCGCAGGCACCTGATCAGTCACGGGCCCGCGGAGCTGCGGTTCAGACCAGGGCAGCGTCGAGGGTGATGTTCTCGACGGCCGCGAGCGCCTTGGAGACCGGGCAGTTCGCCTTGGCGCCCTCGGCGGCCGTGACGAAGTCCTCCTGGGACAGGCCCGGCACGTTGGCGCGGACGGTCAGGTGGATGCCGGTGATGCCGACGCCCGCCTGGAACGAGACCTCGGCCTTGGTGTCGATCGAGGTGGGCGGCGTGCCCGCGCCGGTCAGGCCGTGCGAGAGCGCCATCGAGTAGCAGGCCGAGTGTGCGGCGGCGATGAGCTCCTCGGGACTGGTCTTGCCGCCCGCCTCCTCGGCGCGCGCCTTCCAGTCGATGTCGAAGCTGCCGCTGTTGGAGGTGGCGAGGCTGACGTTTCCCTTGCCCTCGACGAGGGAGCCTTCCCAGTGAGCGTTTGCCGTCTGCTTGATGGCCATGATCTCCAGGTCCTTGTCGAACGGGCTCGATCAGGTTGATGCGAGCGGTCTGGGACCACCTTTTCACGGGTCGCGCCTGAGATCACCTCGAGAACCGCGTGAACACCCGATAAACGAAAGAAGCCCGGTGTCCACAGGACACCGGGCTTCTTTCGAGAGCGGATGACGAGACTCGAACTCGCGACCCTCACCTTGGCAAGGTGATGCGCTACCAACTGCGCTACATCCGCACTGCCTTACGGGAGAGAACTATACAACAGGCTCTAAACGGCATCTTGCGAGGGGGGCTCCAAACCGGCCAGCAGTTGATCTACCTCGTCCAACTGCTCCTTCGGCCAGCGCCACTCCCACAGCGCCCGCACCTTGGGCAGCACGTCGACCGGCAGCCACGCGGCCACCTCCTCGCGGAGGTCCCAGTCGTCGAACACGTGCTCGTAGAAGCTGATCAGTGCCGCGTTCTCCAGGAACTGTTCCGGCTGGTGGAAGCACCAGTGCGCGAAGCCGTACGCACGCCGCAGCACCTCGTCGTCCTGCGCGCGGTGCGCTTCCTGCGCCAGCTGAGACAGCTCGGAGAAGAAGACGTGGCAGGACCACTCCTCGGTCTCGGCGACCGCCCGGAGTTCCGGCACCAGGGCCGAAGCACGTTCTCGCCAGTCCACCACGTGCGTGACGATAGTCGCTGGATCTTGTCGCGCCGACCGTCCGACGCCCACCTGTGACCGTCCTGTCACCGATCGCGTTGCGCTGATCAGCCCACGCCGAACGGATGGTCTTGTATATCGACCTGTTCTCATCGAGGAGCAGTTCTGGCCCCTTGTGGCATGTTGAGGCCTGTGATGGTCGACGAGAACGAGGTCGACCGGGACCTGCTCGCCAGAGTGCGCGAGGGAGACGACTCGGCCTACGGCGAACTGTTCTCCCGGCATGCGGACGCGATCCGCCGTTTTTCTCTCAGGCACGTCCGGGAGGCGGCCGAGGCCGACGACCTCACCGCTGAATCGTTCTTCCGCATGCTCCAGGCGATCCGCCGCGGCAGCGGGCCCACCGACCATGTCCGCACCTACCTGCTCACCGTCGCGCGCCGCGTCGCGTGGGAGTGGAGCGGACGGCGCCGCGACGTGCCGGTGGAGGACGAGGAGCTGGGCCGTCGCGTCGAGCCGGTGAGCGACAACGCGAACAGCAGAGCCGAGCACAACCTCATCACCAGGGCCTTCTCCAGCCTGCCCGAACGCTGGCGGGTCGTGCTGTGGCGCGTCGAGGTCGAGGGCGAACGCCCCGCCACCGTGGCACCGCACTTCGGACTCTCGCCGAACGCCATGTCGGCGTTGGCCCGCCGTGCGCGCGAGGGACTGCGTGCGGCGTACCTGCAGGCCCACCTCGCGGCCGACGACGGGCGTTCGTCGTGCGCGGCGATCCGGTCGAAGCTCGGCACCTACACCGCGGGCGGGGTCCAGGGCGTCGAGGAACGCCGGATCCGCGGCCACCTCGACACCTGTTCCGGCTGCACACAGCTCTACACCGAGCTGAACGAGGTCTGCGCGACGTTGCGTGCCAGCGCGGCGTACCTGATCGTGCCGTCGGCGCTGGGGCTCGCGTTCGCCGGCAAGGTTTTCCTGACCAAGGCGAAGCTGGCGTTCGTGGCGGCGAGCGTGGCGACCGTCGGCCTGTTCGGGACGATGGCCGCGGTGTTCAACGGCGCCGCCGGTGTCGCCGTGCTGCAGCCGGACCAGAAGCCGGTGATCGCCATGGAGACGTCCGGGTCGTCGAGCTCCGAGCACAGCCAGGGACTCGTGGTGGCCCAGCCGCCCGCTCCCGAGCAGCAGCGGGCCAAGCCGCAGGAGAACGTGGTCAACCCCGGCGGGCAGCGCCAGGAGACCGTGCGCAGGACCGCCTCGTCCGTGCCGGCGCCGACCAGCGAGCCGCACCAGGATCCGCCGGCCGAGCGGGCTGAGACGATCGTCGAGTCGTCGGGCCAGTCCGACGTGGTCAGCACGTCGTCGACGTCGTCGCGGGAAATCAGGTCGCTCGACGTGCAGTCGTCGTCGTCCGAACCGCCGACGCCGTCCTCCGTACCGTGCTCGTCGCCGCGGACCACGGTCACGACGGCCACGCTCTACCCGACAGAGCCGCGCCAGAACTGACGGTGACGATCAAGGTCCGGCGAGTTCACCCACAAGGCTCTGCCCGCGCCAGGTACGGTTTGGCCAAGACCGACCGAGCGTGGGAGACGGGTACATGACGCGGCTGGTGCGCGGTGCTGACGGGCGGATGTGGACGGTCCACAGCCGCATCGAGTGGCGCAACCCGGTGGAGTCCGACGACTTCGAACACGACGTCAGCGGCGGTGCTCTGCCCGGCATCATGATGGGTGGCATGCTCGTCGTGATGGTGGTCGTGCTGATCGCCTGGACGCCGGAGCAGGTCGTCGTGCCGGCCTGGCTGATCCTCGCGCTGATCTTCCTGTTCGCCTTCTTCCCGGTCCGCTGGGCGCTGCGCCGCCCGCACACGCTGGTCGCGGAGAGCAAGGCCACGCCCGACGAGCTGCCACCCGAGCGGTGGATCGGGTCCGTTCGCGGCCCCATGGCGGTGCGCCAGGAGGCCTCCCGGGTCGCCCGGACGATCGAGATGCACTCGCTGCCGGACGTCGAAGGTCCGTTGCAACCCGTCGACTGATGCGACACTGGACCGGTGCCCGAACTACCCGAGGTAGAAGCACTGGTTCACCACCTGCGTGAGAACGCGGTGGGCCGTGTGGTGCACCGCGTCGACGTCGCCTCGTTGCAGGTGCTCAAGACGTTCGACCCGCCATGGACGGCGCTGCACGGCCAGGAGGTCGTGGCCGCGCACCGGCACGGCAAGCACCTCGACCTGGAGGTCGCGGACGGCCTGCACCTGGTCGTGCACCTCGCCCGGGCCGGCTGGCTGCGCTGGGCCGACACCATGTCCGCGCCACCGCCCAAGCAGGGCCGCGGGCCGCTGGCGTTGCGCGTCCATCTGGGTCCGCCCGGCCAGGGGCCGGGGTTCGACCTGACGGAAGCGGGCACGAAGAAGGGGCTCGCGGCGTGGGTCGTGCGCGACCCGAAGACCATCGCGAGCGTCGCCAGGCTGGGCCCGGACGCGTTGGGGATCACCCGCACGCAGCTGGAAGACCTGTTCGACAAGCGGACCGAGCGGCTCAAGACGTCGCTCACGGACCAGAGCCTGATCGCGGGCATCGGCAACGCCTATTCCGACGAGATCATGCACATGGCGCGGCTTTCGCCGTACGCGACGACGGGCAAGCTGAACTCGGAGCAGCTCGACCACCTGCACGAGGCGCTGCTCACGACCCTGACCGATGCGGTCGCACGGTCCGTTGGGCAGGACGCCGCGCGGTTGAAGGGTGAGAAGCGGTCGGGGCTGCGGGTGCACGCGCGCACGGGGCTGCCGTGTCCGGTGTGCGGTGACACGGTTCGTGAGGTGTCGTTCGCGGACAAGGCGTTCCAGTACTGCGCGACGTGTCAGACCGGCGGCAAGCCGCTGGCGGACCGCCGGCTGTCCCGCCTGCTCAAATAACCGCTGCTTAACCGGTCTGGCCCAGCCTCGTAGGCATGACACGTCTGAGGAAAGCCGTCGCCGTAGTGGTGGCCGCCGCCGCGGCCCTCATCGTCGCGCCGATGAACGCGCACGCCGCCGAGTACGGGTGCACCGGTTCGCTGATCGACACCTACAAGGTGTACTCGAAGGTGCCGAACCACCTGAGCACGATCCGCCTGTACTACAACTCCAGCACGGGCTACAACTGCGCGGCGAACGTGAAGACCGCGTACTACTCGCAGTTCAAGCACTTCGCCAGCATCAGCATGTACAACCAGGACTTCCGCGAGGACGACAACAACCGTCCCGGCTACAACAACGACTACGACGCCGGCAACTTCCAGTACTACGCCGGTCCGGTCAAGGTGTACGCCAAGGGCAAGTGCGTGACGATTCGCGCCATTACCAAGTACTACGACGAGATGGCCATCAAGGACGCCGTCGGAGTCCACTGCGGTTAGATCCTAAACGATCAACACCTCCAGGGTGCGAGGGCCGTGGACGCCCTCCACCCGGTTGAGCTCGATGTCGCTCGTCGCGGACGGCCCGCTGATGAACGTCAACGGCCGCGTGGACTCCAGTCGCCGCAGGGCTTCCGGCACCGACGCGGCGATCTGGTCCACCCGCACCACGCACAGGTGGTAGTCGGGCAGCAGGGTGAGCGCGCGGCGGCCCTGAGCCTCGCCGCCGTCCAGCACGATCGTGCCGGTGTCGGCGATGGCCACCGCGCATCCGGTCAGCACGCCGTCCGCCCGGTCGAGATCCTCGATCGACAACGGCTCGCGCAACCACGTGACGCCGTCGATCAGCCACTCGTCCGGAACGCCTTGTGGCGCAACGATTCGTTTACCGGTCAGCGCCTTCAGCGCATCGGGAACGCTGGTGACGGTGTGCACGATCGCGCGGTAGTCGGCGACCCGTTCGGCGAACAGCTCGACGCCGCCGGGACCCGTCTGGTGGTAGCCGCGGACGACGGGAGCCGCGGCCGGGACCCGCGCGTCGCGGATGCGCTGAAGGATCTCTTCTCGTGCGCTAGCCACGGTTCTTCCTCCACCAGGCGCGGAACGACTCGGCCGGTGGTGCGGGCACGTCGCGGGAGGACGTCCACCTCGACCCCGGCCACGGCAGTGACGTGATCTTGCCGTCCCTGGCCAGGAATCGGGCCAGGGAACCGGCTTTCTGCGCCTTCTCGTAGCGGGAGGCCTCCCGGAACATCCACGCGGCGGCCGCCATCGCGACGGACTCGGCCGTGCGTCCCTTGGCCTCCACGACCTCGGCACGCAGGTGCGTGAGGACGGACGGGATGTCGATCCGCACCGGGCAGACCTCGAAGCAGGCGCCGCAAAGCGAAGAGGCGTAAGGAAGTGACGCCGCCTGCGGGTCGTGCAGGTCGCCGACCAGCTGCGGCGTCAGGATCGCGCCGATCGGTCCGGGGTAGACCGAGCCGTACGACTTGCCGCCGGTACGTTCGTAGACCGGGCAGACGTTGAGGCAGGCCGAGCACCGGATGCAGCGGAGTGCCTGGCGCCCGACGGAATCCGTCAACGTCGCGGTGCGGCCGTTGTCGATCAGCACGAGGTGGAACCGCTGCGGCCCGTCGCCGGGCGTCACGCCGGTCCACACGCTCGTGTACGGGTTCATCCGCTCCGCCGTGGACGAGCGGGGCAGCAGCTGCAGGAAGACCTCGAGGTCCTGCCACGTCGGCACGAGCTTCTCGATGCCCATCACGGTGATCAGGGTCTCCGGCAGCGTCAGGCACATCCGGCCGTTGCCCTCGGACTCCAGCACCACGATCGACCCGGTGTCGGCGACGGCGAAGTTCGCTCCCGAGATGGCGACCCTGGTGGTCAGGAACTTCTCCCGCAGGTACACCCGCGCCGCCTCGGCGAGGTCCGCCGGTTCGTCGGAGACCTCGACCCCCATGCGGCGCTGGAAGATCTCGCGGATCTCCGAGCGGTTGCGGTGGATCGCGGGCACCAGGATGTGCGACGGCCGGTCGTCGCCGAGCTGCACGATCAGCTCGGCGAGGTCGGTCTCGATCGCGTGCACGCCACCGGCTTCGAGGGCCTCGTTGAGCCCGATCTCGGCCGTGGCCATGGACTTGACCTTGACGACCTCGTCCGCCTGCTCGGCGCGGCAGAGGTCGAGCACGATCCGGTTCGCCTCTTCGGCGTCCCGGGCCCAGTGGACGACGCCGCCGCGTGCCGTGACCGACTCCTCGAGCTGGATCAGGAGCGTGTCGAGACGCGCCAGGACGTCGTCCTTGATCTGCTCGCCGGCGACCCGCAGCTGTTCCCAGTCGGTCATCTCGGCGACCGCGGCCTCCCGGCGTCCCCGGATGGTGCCGGTGGCCTTGCGCAGGTTCTGCCGCAGCTGGGTGTCCTGCAGGGCCTCTTTCGCGGCCTTCGGGAACGTCGGGCTGCCCAGCCACGTCACCGGGTTGCGAGCCACGGGTCCTCCTCCGTCGAAGCCAGGATCTCCGCCAGGTGCACCGGCCGCACGCCCGTGCGCAGTCGTGAGAGCCCACCTCCGATATGCATGAGGCAGGAGTTGTCGCCCGCACTCACGACCTCGGCGCCGGTGGAGAGCACACAGGTCATCTTGTCCGCGAGCATCGCCGTGGACGTCTCGGCGTTCTTCACCGCGAACGTGCCACCGAAGCCGCAGCACTGCGTCGAGTCCGGCAGTTCCACCAGATCGAGTGCCTTCACGGCCCTGAGCAGCGCCAACGGCTTGTCGCCGACCCCCAGCATGCGCAACGAGTGACACGTGGGGTGGTAGGTGACCCGGTGGGGGAACCAGGCACCGACGTCGATCACACCCAGCACGTCGACCAGGAACTCCGCGAGCTCGAACGTGCGCGGCGGAGACTCACCCAGCGTGGGATGGACCTCCCGGACCATGCCGGCACATGACCCGGATGGCGCAACCACGTAGTCGTAGCTTCCGAAGACGTCGGTGTACTTGCGGGCCAACGGCTTCGAAAGCTCCCGGTAACCGGTGTTGAAGTGCATCTGGCCGCAGCACGTCTGGTCGAGCGGGAACTCGACCGAACAGCCGAGCCGCTCCAGCAGACGCACCACGGCACGGGCCGTCTCCGGGAAGAACGTGTCCGTCAGGCAGGTCGCGAACAGTGCCACTTTCACCCGCACACCCTCTCCCCAAATTCATCGGATGTCTACCCGGACCGGTGGACCGTACGGGGGTACGCCGGGCGCGCCTCTTGCTATAGGGGTGCCCCACGGCACAGCATGTGCACTGTGGGCGACCTGTTGACCGAGCGCGCCGTGCTCGGTGTCATCGCGACCCTGGCCGTTCTGGGCCTCTTCGTGATGCTGTGCCGCGCTCGACGAGTCAGTACCTCTGTCGAGGATGCTGTGATGGACATGCTCGACCGGATGTCCAAGGCGTCGAGCGACCTCCGCGCGGGCCTGACCCAGGAGGCCGCCGACAAGGCCACACCCCACCTGCGCGAGATGCTGCGGTGCGTCGCGGTCGCCATCACCGACGAAGAGGGCACTGTCCTGTCGTGGGACGGCGGCGCGAACGACCACTACGAGTACCTCCGCGACACGGTGGCCCGGGCCATCAACAACTGCCACAAGGAACACGTGGACCATCGCAAACTCGGCTGCGAGCTGCAGGGTCCGTGCTCACTGCACAGCGTCGTCGTGGTGCCCCTGGTCGTCGAGGGAGACGTCGCCGGCACGTTGATCGTGGTCTCCGGCGTGGCCTCGAAGCGCCAGATCCGGATGGCCGAGGAGACCGCCCGCTTCGTCTCGACCCAGCTCGAACTGGAAGTCGTCCAGAAGCAACGCCAGGCGCTGGCCCAGGCCGAGGTGAAGGCCCTGCGGGCCCAGATCTCGCCGCACTTCGTCTACAACGCGCTGAACACGATCTCCTCGCTGATCCGCACCGACCCGTCGCACGCCCGTGAGCTGCTGCAGGAGTTCGCGGAGTTCACGCGCTACTCGTTCCGCACCGACGGCTTGTTCACGACCCTCGCCGATGAATTGACCAACATCCATCGCTACCTGACCATCGAACAGGCCCGTTACGGCGCCCGGCTGAGCGTCAGGCTGCGCATCGCCCCCGAGGTCCTGCAGGTCGTCCTGCCGTTCCTGGTCCTGCAACCCCTGGTCGAGAACGCGGTGCGGCACGGCCTGGCCAAGAAGCCCGGCGGCGGCATGCTCACCATCACGGCCGAGGACAACGGCAACGAGGCCCTGATCAGCGTCGAGGACGACGGCGTCGGCATGGACCCCGACCGCCTCGACGACATCAAGGATGCCCACCAGACCGGCGCGCACGTCGGCATCGGCAACATCAACGACCGCATGCGCACGGTGTTCGGCGCCGAGTACGCCCTGGTCGTGGAGACGGCGCCGAGCGCGGGCACCAAGGTCATCCTGAAGGTGCCGAAGTTCGCCCGCAACGTGCTGCCGAACCTGAACATCGGTTCTCAGATGACCGACGAGCCGATGACGGCGGAGCAGCCCGCGATCCGCGCCTGACCTGCATCGATGGCCGGTCAAGAAGTTGCAAGGTCAATCATGCTCAACCCGGACGTGCATCGTGCCGATTGTGGTGTTGACCAATGAACAGCCGGCCGTTTGAGCAACCAGGGGCCGGCCGCGAGTAAAGGCCACATCCAGTGCACGAACACCAAGCACCCGAGCGCGTCCGCGTCTGCATCAAGTGCACCGCCAAGGGGTTCAGCAGCTGCAAGTGCTGACGAGCACTCGGCTCAGCGAGCCGCCACCGCCAAGGTCGTGATCAGCACGACGGCGCACACGCTCCAGCTCACCCACATCCAGTAGATGTGCATCGGCGTCGGCCCGGCGGCGTTCTGCCTGCCCCGGTCGTCCCACCACTCGACATACCGTTCGAGCCAGCGGATCGGGTTGAACGTCACGGCCCGAACCTAGCATCTTGTGTTCCAGGTCACGCGGGAGCAACCGACAGTGCGGTTGGGCTCCCGCGTGTCCGCAAAACGCACGTACTGTCGAGTACATGAGCGTCACGGACAAGATCGCGGCCCGGCTCCCGAGGGTCATGGACCGGGGTGAGCGGCCGCCGGTGGTCGCGGCGGTGCGGTTGCACGGGGTCATCACCCCGCAGTCCTCGCCTGTCGCGCGCAACACGATCAACCTCCAGAACGTCGAGTCGGCCATCAACCGGGCGTTCGACAACGAGCGCCTGATCGCCGTGGCCCTGCTCATCAACTCTCCGGGCGGCGCGCCCACCCAGAGCGCCCTGATCGCCGAGCGCATCCGTGAGCTCGCCACCAAGAAGCACGTGCCCGTGCTCGCGTTCTGCGAGGACGTGGCGGCGTCCGGTGGCTACTGGCTGGCCTGCGCCGGCGACGAGATCTACGCGCACGGCACCTCTCTCGTGGGTTCCATCGGTGTCGTGAGCGCCGGATTCGGGCTCAACGGCCTGCTGGACAAGGCCGGTGTCGAGCGCCGCGTCTACACGGCCGGCGAGAACAAGGTCCGGCTCGACCCGTTCCAGGCGGAGAAGCCCGAGGACGTCGAGTGGTTGAAGTCGCTGCACGCCGATCTGCACGAGCAGTTCAGGGCGTGGGTCACCGAACGCCGCGGCGCCAAGCTCAAGAGCGAGGAAGACCTCTTCAGCGGCGAGATCTGGACCGGCACCAGGGCCCAGCAACTCGGCCTGATCGACGGCATCGGCACCATCCGGACCGTCATCGCCAAGCGCTTCCCGGACGCCGAGCTCACGATCGCGGAGCCGCGCAAGCCGTTGCTGGCCAAGCTCGGGCTGACCGGGGCGTCCACCCGATCGGGCGATCTCGTGACGCAGGTGCTGGCGAGTGTCGAGGAACGTGCTCGCTGGTCCCGATTCGGGCTGTGAGCATCAGTTCGGTTTCACAGGGCGTGTCGAGGCCTACCCCGGCGTAGACATGACCGCACATTGATGGGCAAGATGCCCGACACAGTGAGTACCCATGACAACACCGGTCTCCTCGTCCTCGCAGTCGATGACGAGGCCCCTGGCCTGAGCGAGATCAAGTTCCTGCTCGAGAGCAGTCCTCACATCAGGCGCGTCCTCACGGCTTTCGACGCCGCCGAGGCTCTGCGCATCCTGAGGGGTGACTACGAGCAGGAGGTCATGGCGCGGACCAAGGCCGGCCTGCCGCCGGTCGACGCGGTGTTCGCGGACATCAACATGCCCGGACTGTCCGGAATGGACCTCGCGCGGGTGCTCAGTGCGTTCCGGTATCCGCCCGCGCTGGTCTTCGTGACGGGTGTCGAGGAACGCGACGCGCTCGTCACGGCGTTCGACGTCGGCGCGCTCGACTTCATCAACAAGCCGATCAACGAGGAGCGCGTCCTCAAGGCGATCTCGCGGGTCGCGGATCGAGTGGGCCGCACAGCGGCGCCGGCGAACCCGTCGGGCCCGGCCGCGCAGAACCCCGCCGAACCGACCGACGACGAGGTCATCCCCGTCGAACTCGGCGGCACCATCAAGCTCGTGCCGCGCGCGTCCGTGCGGTACGTCGAGGCGCAGGGCGACTACGCCCGCCTCCACACGCAGGACGGCAGCCACCTCGTCCGCATCCCGCTCGCCCAGCTCGAAGAACGCTGGGCGAACGCGGGTTTCGTGCGCATCCACCGCTCGTACCTGGTGGCGTTGCCGCTGGTGAGCGAGCTGCGGATGACGGCGAACGGCTACGCGGTCGTCATCGGCACCGGTGACGGTGCCAAGGAGCTCCCGGTGAGCCGCCGGCACACCAAGGAGCTCAAGGAACGGATCGTGCGACCGCCGAAGAGCGGCTGGTGAGCAGGCACGACGCGGGAAAGCCCGAGCCACCCGCCCGCGAGGCCTGGCTCGGCGAGCAGGGCAGCAGGCCTCGCCGCCGCAGGGTCGTGCTCGCGGACTCCACGAAGAAGAGCGGCAAGGCGTTACGAACGATCATCGAGCTGGAGGAGCAGACCAGCGTCGGTGAGAAGCTGGTCCGCGACCTCATCCGGCAGCAGCTCAAGTCCGCGTTCGGGCTCGCGTTCGCCGTCCTGATCGGGATGTGCCTGCTCCCGATCACCTTCTACCTGGTCCCCTCGATCGGGGAACTGAAGATCCTCGGCATTCCCATCCCGTGGCTCGTGCTCGGTCTCGCGCCCTTCCCGATCCTCTACGGCGTCGGGTGGGTCTTCCGCAGACAGGCCGAACGGCACGAGCGCGACTTCGTGAACATGGTCGACCGCTGACATGACCACCACCATCTGGAGCCTCAGCGCCATCGTTCTCGTGGCGGCCGTGACGTTCCTGCTCGGCTACGTCGGGTCGCGCAAGGCGAACACCACCCCGGACTTCCTGGTGGCGCGCCGCGCGATCCCGGCCACCCGCAACGCCGCCGCGATCTCCGGCGAGTACCTGTCCGCGGCGTCGTTCCTCGGTGTCGCCGGGCTCGTGCTCAAGGACGGCGTCGACGCGCTCTGGTACCCGATCGGCTTCACCGCCGGGTACCTCGCGCTGCTGCTGTTCGTCGCCGCACCGCTGCGCCGTTCCGGCGCGTACACGCTGCCGGACTTCGCCGAGGCCCGGCTGGGATCGGTGAACGTGCGGCACTTCAGCACGTTCTTCGTGGTGTGCATCGGCGTGCTGTACCTCGTGCCGCAGCTGCAGTCCGCCGGCCTGACACTGACCACGATCACCGGCCTGCCCGCGTGGTTCGGCGGCCTGGTCGTCACGGTCATCGTGGTGGTCAACGTGCTGGGCGGCGGCATGCGCGCGATCACGCTCGTGCAGGCGTTCCAGTACTGGGGCAAGCTCTTCGCGATCGCCGCGCCCACGTTCGTGCTCTTCGTGGTGTTCCTGGCCTCTCCGGACCGCGGCACGCAGCCGCTCGGCGACGACGGTGTGATCAGGTTCCCGCAGGCCGAGAAGATCACCGTGGCCGAGCAGGTCGTGAAGGTCCGGGTCGACGAGCCGCTGACGTTGAAGGTGAGCGGCCAGATCGACGGCAGGGACGCGGACGGGCCGGTGTTCTGGGGCCGCGGCGTCTACGAGCTGAGTCCCGGCACGACGCTGGAGTTCACCGCGGGCAGCCCGGTGCCGGTGGTCGACGGCTCGCCGACGACGAACCGTGACTGGTCGCGCCCGCAGACCGGCGGCATCTCCGAGCTGATCAGGACGTACTCGCTGATCTTCGCGACGTTCCTCGGCACGATGGGCCTGCCGCACGTCCTGGTGCGCTTCTACACCAACCCGGACGGCAAGGCGGCCCGGCGCACGGCGTTGCACGTGCTCTACCTGCTGGGACTGTTCTACATCTTCCCGACGGTGCTGGGCGTGCTGTCGAAGCTGTACCTGCCGCAGTTGCTGGTGAACGGGAAGACCGACGCGGCGGTGCTGATGCTGCCCGAGACGATGCTGCCGAACCTGGGCGGTCAGATCGTCGGCGCGATCGTCGCGGCGGGCGCGTTCGCGGCGTTCCTGTCGACCTCCTCGGGACTCGTCGTGTCGGTCGCCGGGGTGGTCTCGACGGACATCATGCCGGGCAAGGTTCGTGACTTCCGGTGGGCGACCGTGTTCACCGGACTCGTCGCGATCGGTCTCGCCCTGCTGCTGCCGCGCTCCGACGCGTCACTGACCGTGGCCATGTCCTTCGCCCTGGCGGCGTCGACGTTCTGCCCGCTTCTGGTTCTCGGCATCTGGTGGCGAGGACTCACCTGGGTGGGCGCCGTCTGCGGCCTCGTGGTCGGCGGCGGCCTGGTCATCTCCGCTCAGGCCGTCAGCGTCGTGAGCTCCTACACCGGCCGCTGGGCGCCCGCGTTCATCACCCAGCCTGCGCTGATCACGGTGCCGGTGGCGTTCATCGTCATGATCATGGTCAGCAAGGCGACGCGCAGACGGGTTCCGGCGGACGTCAGCCAGATCCTGCTCCGGCTGCACGCGCCCGACCCGCTCGGCTTCATCCAGGACCGCTCCATCGCCCGCTTCGGCACCGCCGAGGAGAAGGCCCGGTTGGCGGACGACAAGCGCAGGGGAGCTGGTCGAACACGGTGAGTAGCCATCGTTTCAAATGGGTGAAAGTTGGTCACTCGAATCGGTGAACGGTAAACAAGATCACGCAGGGTGCTGTTCGTCTACGCATACTGACCGCTCGTCGCATCACCCGACTGCTGGGCGCAACGGCACGATCGGGGACTTACCTGAGTGACTCAAGTCTCCATACGGTCTCGACCAAGAACAGACCGCACCTGGAGGCATTACGTGCACGTCACGTTGCTGACACCTACGACGAGTACCGCGAGGAGGGGCCTGTGAACACCGCCGATCACACCCCGTCTGAGTCGGCCCCAGACGCGCAGAACTGGGCCGACGTACAAGCGAGCGATGACTTCAAAGAGCTGAAGCACCGACTGCGAAAGTTCGTGTTCCCCGTCACCGGACTGTTCCTAGCGTGGTACCTGCTGTACGTACTGCTCGCGGACTACGCGCACGGCTTCATGTCCACCAAGGTGTTCGGCAACATCAACGTCGGGCTCATCTTCGGCCTGCTGCAGTTCGTGTCGACGTTCGTCATCACGACGCTGTACGTGCGGCACGCGAACAAGAACCTCGACCCGCTGGCGGAGAAGCTCCGCAACGAGATCGAGGGAGACGGCAAGTGAACGAGTCCAGCCCGATCCTCAACATCAGCATCTTCGGTGTCTTCGTCCTGATCACGCTGTTCGTGGTCATCCGGGCGAGCCGGAACAACAAGACCGCCGCCGACTACCTGGCCGCCGGTCGTGCGTTCACGGGTCCCCAGAACGGCATCGCGATCGCGGGTGACTACCTCTCGGCCGCGTCGTTCCTCGGCATCGCGGGCGCCATCGCGCTCAACGGCTACGACGGCTTCCTGTACTCGATCGGCTTCCTGGTGGCGTGGCTCATCGCGCTGCTGCTGGTCGCCGAACTGCTGCGCAACACCGGCAAGTACACGATGGGCGACGTGCTGAGCTTCCGGATGCGCCAGCGTCCGGTCCGTGCCGCCGCCGCCACGTCGACGATGGCCGTCTCGTTCTTCTACCTGCTGGCCCAGATGGCCGGTGCCGGTGGTCTCGTCGCCCTGCTGCTCGGCATCACGGGCTCCGGCGGCCAGGCGATCGTCATCGCCGTGGTCGGCGCCCTCATGATCGCCTACGTCCTCATCGGCGGCATGAAGGGCACCACCTGGGTGCAGATCATCAAGGCGGTCCTGCTGATCGCCGGTGCCGGCATCATGACCGTCTGGGTGCTCGGCAAGTACGGCTTCAACCTCTCGACCCTGCTCGGTGCCGCTGTCGACGCCGCGCCGAAGGCGGGCGAGAAGCTCCTGGGCCCGGGCCTGCAGTACGGCAAGACCGGCGTCAGCAAGCTGGACTTCCTCTCGCTGGCACTGGCCCTGGTCCTCGGCACCGCGGGTCTGCCGCACATCCTGATGCGCTTCTACACCGTGCCTACGGCGAAGGAAGCCCGTCGCTCGGTCGTGTGGGCCATCTGGCTGATCGGCATCTTCTACCTGTTCACCCTGGTCCTGGGCTACGGCGCCGGCGCGCTCGTCGGTCCGGACGCGATCAACGCGGCACCCGGCAAGGCCAACTCGGCCGCCCCGCTGCTCGCGCTGGAACTGGGTGGCCCGATCCTGCTCGGCCTGATCGCGGCCGTCGCCTTCGCGACGATCCTCGCGGTCGTGGCGGGCTTGACGATCACGGCGTCGGCGTCGTTCGCACACGACATCTACGCCAACATCATCAAGAAGGGCAAGGAGGAGGACAAGGACTCCGAGGTCAAGGTCGCTCGCCTCACCGCGATCGTCATCGGTCTCGTGTCCATCGGTGGCGGCATCATCGCCAACGGCCAGAACATCGCGTTCCTCGTGGCACTGGCCTTCGCGGTCGCCGCCTCGGCGAACCTGCCGACGATCCTCTACTCGCTGTTCTGGAAGAGGTTCAACACCTCGGGCGCGCTGTGGAGCATCTACGGCGGTCTGATCGTGACGATCACGCTGATCATCCTGTCGCCCGCCGTCTCCGGCTCGCCGACCTCGATGTTCAAGAACGCCGACTTCGCGCTCTTCCCGCTGTCGAACCCCGGCATCGTGTCGATCCCGGTCGCGTTCCTGCTCGGCTACGTCGGCCACGCCCCCGTACAACCAGTACGAGAACGTGGGGGCGACACCACGATGCACCCGTCTGACCGCGAATTCCCCCGGCAACGTTCCGGGCCACACCACTAGTTCCTGTTCGACGAGAACGGGCCGTCCCTCACGGGGGCGGCCCGTTTTTCGTGCGTGCAACCTCTCGCGGGTCGCTCGCGTATTGAATGTGAACGCGGCACAAGCTTGGGGGACCGGAGTGCGACGGGACGAGGAGTTCTCTGAGTTCTTCACGAGCAGGTTCGACTGGGCCCGGCGCACGGCGTACGCGTTGTGCGGCGACTGGTCGGAAGCGGAAGAACTGGCCCAGAACGCGTTCGTGAAGGCGTACGCGAAGTGGCCGAACATCCGGCGCGAAACAGCGGAGGGGTATGTCCGCACCATCGTGACGCGCCTGTTCCTCGACAGCAGGCGCCGGCGCCGTGAGGACGCGGTCGCCGACCTGCCCGACCGCGGGGTGAGCGGCGGTTACCTCGATCCCGATGCCCGGCTGTTCACGGCGTTGCGGCAGGTGCCACCGAAGCAGCGGGCAACACTCGTACTCCGTTACGTGCACGATCTGTCCATCGAACAGACGGCCGCTGAGCTGGGCTGTTCGACGGGCAACGTGAAGAGTCAGACGGCCAGAGGCTTGGTGACGCTCCGCGAGGCGTACGGCGAGCCGATCAACTCGGAGAGTGCCTGATGAACATCGAGGAAGAGCTGCGCGGAGCTCTCGACGTGTCCGCGCCTCCACCGATGACGACCTTGGACGATGTGCTCAGGCGCGGAAAGCGCCGGGTGTACGCCAAGCGCGGTGGTGCGGCGTTCAGCGCCCTGGCGGTCGTCGCCCTGATCGGGCTGGCGACCATCATCCGGCCGGTGACGGATTCGGTGCCCCCCGCCCTCTCTCCGCCCTGGGAGATGACACCGCTCAGCACCCCGGCGCGGGTCCCCCTCGACGGCAGTTGCGCCGAGGTCCAACGCACGAAGCCGCTGACCGTGGCGTTCGGCGATGCGGCGTTCGATGCGGGAAACCTCGCGAACCTCGTGAAGAACATGGGGGTGGAGCTGCCCGCG
Source organism: Lentzea albidocapillata (assembly GCF_000719115.1). Classification (GTDB taxonomy): domain Bacteria; phylum Actinomycetota; class Actinomycetes; order Mycobacteriales; family Pseudonocardiaceae; genus Lentzea; species Lentzea albidocapillata. Next base: position 280,416 of record NZ_JOEA01000020.1, read on the forward strand.
GTGCAGGTCGGCGAGGCGCAGGCGCGGAACAACGAAGCCGTCCTCAACGTCCGGGACGGACGTGGTGAAGGTTCTCTCCGGTTGTGGGTCGGCAAGTTCGCGGGCACACCGGTCGAAGCCGCCGACGACGGTCTCTGGGACTACGGCCTGTGCTCACCCGGCATGCGGGGCGTGCTGCCGGACGGCACCGTCCTGCAACTGCAACCACAGCACAGCCTCGACGCGGCGGCGGCATTCGCGCAGGTGCTGTTCGTGTACCGGGCGGACGGGTCCGTCTACCGCATCCAGCAGGCGAACTCCACACTCAAGCTCCTGAGCGCAGGCACCAGCTCCGAGCGCCGGGAACTCGTGCTGACCGACCAGGTGACGTTGCCGTTGACCGACGAACAGATGGGAAAGCTCGGGCTCGCCGTCGCGGAGGGAGTCTGAGGATGTCCCGTGCCGGAGGTTCACGTCCGTGCAACCTCCGGCATGGGAACATCTGAGGCGTGACTGTTCCAAGCGTGGAGATCGCCGACGTGCCGGCGCAGCTGCCCGAGGGCGCCGTTCTGCTGGACGTGCGCGAGCAGGACGAGTGGGACGCCGGCCACGCCCCCGGCGCGCTGCACGTCCCCATGAGCGAGATCGGTGCCCGGCTCGCCGAGGTGCCGAACGACGTGCAGCTCTACGTCGTGTGCCGTGCCGGTGGCCGTTCCGCCCGCGTGACCCAGTACCTCAACGAGAACGGCTGGGAGGCCGTCAACGTCGAGGGCGGCATGCAGCACTGGGAAGCCGCCGGTCGTCCGCTCGAGGGCGGCGCCGACGGCATGGCACCCGAGGTCATCTGATCGTGCAGCCGCTGCAGCCGATGCGCGTGGACTGGGTGGCGACTCCGCCGCCCGGTGCGTACCCGCAGCCGTCGCACCGGTCGCAGCGGCCGTCCTACAGCGGCCCGCCGAACTACCCGGTCACGCCGCGCTGGGGCTTCCCGCTGCTCGCGTGGCGCTGGCCCACGGCCGTGCCCGGCACGGTCGAGCGGCCCGACTCGGTCGACGCCGTGCGCCGACTGGGCCGGACCGCGCAGAACTCGCTGTGGCTGCTCGCCGCCGTCGCCGTGTGGGGCGCGGGCTCCGAGATCTGGCGCTACGTGCTGGTCGCGCTGAGCCGGTTCGGAGCCCTGTCCTCCGGTGTCGTGAGCACGTCGGACGCCATGGTGGTGTCCTCGTCGGCGATCACGATCACCGGCTGCTTCCTGTCGCTGATCCTCACCATGCTGTGGGTGCGGCGGGCGCGGAACGTGGCCGCGACGCTCGTGGGCTACGGGCCCTCACGCCCGGACCGGGACGTGCTGATCGGGTTGATCGTGCCCGGCGTCAACCTCGTGGTGCCCGGCTCGGTGCTCGCCGAACTCGAACACGCCGTGGCCCGCAGGCCTGCCGGCGAACGCCCGACCCCGTCGAAGCTCCTGCGCTGGTGGTGGGGCCTCTGGGCCGGCTCGGGGCTGATGGTCGTGATCGTGGTCCTGTGGTCGTTCCGCTCCAGCACCCAGGCCCTCGCGGACGGCGTGCTGCTGCACGCGTTCGCCGACCTGCTGCTCGCCGGTGTCGCGGTGACGTCGGCACTGGTCGTCCGCCGGATCACCACCCTGCTGCTGCCGGTGGACTCCGCGTCCGTCCGGCTGATGCGCGTGGTGGAGGTCAAGGACGCCCCCGAGCCGCCACTGCGCTCGGTCCGCGCGTCCGGCTCGCCCCGCTGATCTGTTCAGGCGACGTTCGCCCTGGTGGACCTTCCGGCGTTCCCCGGTGAGTGCCAGGTTGGAGGAATGCGGACACTCATCGGGGCTCTGGTGATCGCGCTGCTCACACCAGGCGTCGCCCAGGCACACAACCGGGACTTCGACCTCCAGGCACACCGCGGCGGCATCGGCCTGACCGTCGAGAGCACGCTCAAGGCGTTCGGCAAGGCGCTCGAACTAGGTGTGACGACCCTGGAACTCGACCTGCAGATCACCAGGGACGGCCGCGAGGTCATCACCCACGACCGCAGGACGAACCCGGCGAAGTGCCTCGACACCGCGCCCGCGTTCCCCGGCGATCCCGAGTTCCCCTACGCTGGCAAGTACGTGAAGGACCTGACGTTCGCCCAGGTGCGGACGCTCGACTGCGGCAGCACGAGGTGGTCGCAGTACCCGGACCAGGAACTCTCGCCGGGCGCCCGTATGCCCACCCTGGCCGAGCTCTTCGACCTCGCACGCAGGCACCGCGCGTGGGGCATCCGCTTCAACATCGAGACCAAGGTCGAGGCAGCGGCTCCGCACGAGACCGCGCCACGAGAGCAGTTCGTGCAACGCGCAGTCCGCGAGATCCGCCACTCGGGCTTCATGCGGAACATCACCGTCCAGTCCTTCGACTGGGGCACCCTGATGCGGTTGCGCGAGGTCGAGCCGCGCATTCCGCTGGTGGCGCTGACGCAGCCGGAGATGCTGCGGCCGGGCTCGCCGTGGACGGGCGGCCTTGAACTCGCCGACTTCGGTGGCAGCGTGGCTCGGGCAGTGAAGTCCTTCGGTGCCAAGGCTTTGTCGCCCGTGCACGGCAACCCGCAGAACGGCAAGGTCGGCGACCCCGGCTACGTGCCGTTCACGACCCGCGAGCTCGTGCGGGACGCGCATCGCCACGGCCTCAAGGTGATCCCGTGGACGACCAACGACCCCGCCACCATGCACAAGCTGATCGACGACGGCGTCGACGGCATCATCACCGACTACCCGGACAGGCTGCGCGAGGTCATGCAGGAGCGCGGGTTCAAGCTCCCGCGCAAGTATCACCGGTTCGGCTGATTGCTGTAACTCCCGGTCGTTCCGGTCCGAAGTTCCTGACATGGCGCAGGACATGGGACACGCGAACGATCTGCTGAAGGCGATCCAGGAGTTCGCTGAGCGCTACCTGCCAGCCTGGCTGGTCACCCCGCTCATCGCCGTTGGGCTGTTGCTGCTTCTGTTCAAGTACTTCGGTGCGGGCCAGGCCATCGGGCGCGGCTGGCGCTGGCTGACCACTCGCACGGACAAGCGGCGAGCTTCGCGGCGAGCGCGGTTCGCTGACCACGTCGAAAGTCAGATGCGGAGACTCGGAGAGAAGGAGGAATGGCGCGACACCAGGTACGCCGAACTGGAGGCGGAACTGGAGATCACCGGTCGACGTCGGCGATTCCGCCGCACCTCGCTGAACTCGTTGCGTCGCGTGCCGTCGTTGTCGAAGGCGCTGGAGGAGTGCGAAGACCGCATCGTGCTGCTCGAAGGCGAGCCTGGTGCGGGCAAGAGCGTGGCGATGCGGCATCTCGCGCAACGCATGGCAACCAGGGCGATGCGCAGGCCCAGCGAGACCTCAGTCATTCCGGTCTACGTGAACCTGAAGACTTTCCGGTGCGACACCAGACCGAATTCGGCAGACGTTCGAGCCTTCGTGATGTCCTCAGCCAACGCCGTGCGCGACCGCGATGTCGAACGCTTCCTGGACGACGAGTTCGATCGTGGGCTGAGCGAGGGGACGTGGCTCTTCCTCTTCGACTCGTTCGACGAGATCCCGGACATCCTCAGCGCCACCGAGGCGAACGACGTGATCGTGGACTACGCGGATGCCGTGCACGCCTTCCTGCACGGAATGAACAAGTGCCGCGGCATCGTGGCGAGCCGTGAGTTCCGCGGTCCCGGCCGCGCGGAATGGCCGACGTTCCGGGTCGTTCCGTTGTCGGAGAAGCGGAAGAAGCTGCTGGTCGAGAAGTCCGAGTTGCCTCCGGACACCGAGGATCTGCTGCTCGGCGAGCTGCCCACGGCGGAAAGCGGCGTGCAGCAGATGTCCGGAAATCCGCTGTTCCTCGGCCTGCTATGCGAGCACATGCGGGAGGGTAGCGGTTTCCCGACCAACGTCCACGCGGTGCTGGAGACCTACATCGACCACCGGCTCGATCGCGACGTCGAGCGTCTGCGCGGTCACTTCGGCGTCACCGGTGCAGATGTGCGCGCCGTGGCGGAGGAGTTCGCCTTCCTGATCGCGGACCAGCAGTCGCTGGGGCTGGAGGTGCCGAAAACGCAGGCGGCGACCATGCTCGCCGCCGCGACGGGCCGGCCTGCGGACGAACTCGCCCGCGCTCTGGATGCGTTGGTATACACGAAGATCGCGCGGATCGGCGACGACGACAGCGTGACCTTCTCCCATCGGCGGTTGCAGGAGTACTTCGCCACCTGCGTGGTGATCCGCGAGCCGGACCGGGTGCCCGTGCTCACCCTGCTCACCAGCGGGCAGTGGCGAGAGACCGCCGTGACGATCCTCCAGACGCAGCAACCACAACAGGCGGAACGGTTGCTGACAGCGGCGCTTTCCCTGCTGCCCGGCGACATCCCGGATACCACTGAGCTCGGCTTCGCGTGGCCATCTGGGCTGCTGTACTTGCTCAACATCCTCGCGGAAGGCAGCTCACCCGCGTTGCTGAAGACGCACCCGGAGGTTCCGTCGCGCGTGGGCGCGCTGCTGGCCGAAGCGTGGGAGAACGGGCGGCACTTCGACCGGAAGTGGGTGCTGGAGGTCTGTTCCGTCGCCACGGAGGAGGAGTGCCAGGAGTTGCTCGACGCTGGATTCGCGAGCCAGAGCGAGTGGTTGCGTCAGGAGTCGTTCGCGCAGTTGCGGCGAGTGCCGCAGTTGGCGGAGCCACTGCACTTCCAGGTTCGCCGGATGTTGCTGGACCTGAGTGTCGGTGGACGGCTGCGTCGCGACCGGTTGTCGGTGCGGGCACAGCTGAAGCGCACCCCTGACCCTGCCGTCTTCGAACGCGCTATGCGGTTGTTGCTGGCAGGACCGCTGCTGTACGCGGCCCTGGTGGTGCCCGCTATCTGGACTCTGATCTGGCTCACCGAAGCCAGGTGGGTGGTGGGCGTTCTCTTTACGGTTCTCGCGGTTGTCTACTTCTTCGTGGTCAGATTTCTCTACGCCCATTCCTCCACCAGTGGTGCCCGCATGCGGGCAATTGTTCCATGGCTGGAACCCGACGAGGCCAGTTCGGTTTTCGCGACGGCCGTTCTGTTGGCGTCTGTAGTGCCGTTCGGCATGTTCCTTGGTAGCTGGTTTTCTGGTTTAGGTTCGTTCTTGGGTGGATGCGTCGTTGCCCTTCTCGTCTTTCTTGGTCCCGCTGCCCTGCTTTCCTCGGCGCGGGGACGTGGTGGGCCTCCGCGAGTGCCGTCGTTCGAGGTGCCGAGCTTGGGATTCTCCGACATTTTCGTCGGCAGCGGGATCAAGTTGCGTCGGTGGAAACATGCGATAATAACTGGGTTGCCTCTGGTTTTTGTGGTGGCCTTTGTTCTGGGTGATGTCTACTGGGCGCTGATGGCTGTTGGAATCGCGTTGGCGGTCGTTGTTTTGCTTGTGATAATAGTGGCCGCCATCCTGATGACAGCTAGAGCGGGGGACCAGTTGCAGTTGCTGGTTGACCTTCCGAGAATGGTTCGCACGGAGCGGCCTTCACTGGCACAGTTGCGGGCAGGCTTGGCCAAGGCGTACGACGCGAACGTTGCTTGCGCGCTCTTCGTTGCGATGCACCAAAAGGACGAGGCCTGGCCCGTCGACGTGGTTGCTTGTCTGCACCGGGTGGCCGCCGCGATGGAAAAGCGCGACTTCTCCTCGCCTGACCTGCCTGACCACGCCGATCGCCGGGCTTGGGTGCATAGTCCAGACGTGCTCGACCAGCTCAGCATCTTCCTTGTAGGTCAGCGCGCGAAGGCACTGCTTACCCCGCGCTGAGCGGCAGCGAGTGCAGGCCGCGGATCACGAACTCCGCGCGCCGGTTGGGCTCCTCGGCCAGCACCGCGCCGGGCAGCTTGCGGTGCAACGAGGACAGCGCCGCCTCCACCTCGATGCGGGCGAGCGGCGCGCCCAGGCAGTAGTGGATGCCCATGCCGAAGCCGAGGTGCTGGTTCTTCTCGCGGCCGATGTCGAGGACGTCCGGGTTCTCGAAGACCAGCGGGTCGCGGGCGGCGGCGCCGAGCAGCGCGGCGATCTTCTCGCCGGGTTCGACGACGTGGCCGGCGATCTCCACGCGTTCGGTGGCGGTGCGTTCGAAGAGCTGCAGCGGCGAGTCGTAGCGGATGAGTTCCTCTACGGCCGTGGGCATCAACTCGGGGGAGAGGCGTTCCCACTGCGAACGGTGCCGCATCAGGGCGTAGACGCCGTTGCCGATGACGTTGACCGTGGCTTCGTGGCCCGCCATCAGCAGGAGCACTGCGGTGGCGACGAGTTCGTCCTCGGTCAGTCTCGCGCCGTCGGTGTCGGTGACGGCGACCAGGTCGGACACGAGGTCGTTGCCGGGGGAGACGCGGCGCAACGCGATCAGTTCGCGCAGGTAGGCGACGAACTCGGTGGACGCGCGTTCGGCCAAGGCCTGCTGCTCCGCGGGCAGGCCGTACTCGTACATCTTCACGATGGCGTTCGACCACGGCTGGAGTAGGTAGCGGTCCTGCTGGGGCACGCCGAGCAGTTCGGCGATCACCTCGACCGGCAGCGGCGCGGCGACGTGGGCGAGCAGGTCGCCCTGGCCCTGGTCCTTGATCTTGGCGACGAGTTCGTCGACGAGCTTGTCGGCCAGGTCGGCGACCCACGGGCGCAGGCGCTCCACGTGGCCGCGGCCGAACGCGGCGGCGACCAGGCGGCGCAGGCGGGTGTGCGCGGGCGGCTCGTTCTCCAGCATCGAGTTGCGGTGCAGCAGGTTGAAGGCCATGAACTGCTCGACCGGCTTCACGTCCGACCAGATCCGGCCGACCGAGCGGTGCCGCAGGACCGCCGAACAGGCGGCGTGCGAGACGGCGACGGCGATGCCCATCTGCTCGTGGTGATGCACCTCACCGGCTTCGCGCAGGGCTGCGAAGGCCGGGTAGGGGTCGGCGATGAACGCGGGATCACGCTGGTCGAACGTCACAAGGCGGGACGGTAGGTCGCGATCCGCGTTTCGTCCACGCCGATTTGATTGATGACTCAAATTGTTGCCAAGGAACTATCGTTCGGGGTGTGCAGCAGCCTGCGATCGTCGCGCACCGCGGCGCGTCCACAGACCGTCCCGAGCACACCATCGGCGCCTACGAGCTCGCGCTCAAAGAGGGTGCAGACGGCCTTGAATGCGACATCCGGCTGTCGAAGGACGGCGAGCTCGTGTGTGTGCACGACCGCACGCTCGCCCGCACGTCGAACGGGCGTGGCACGGTCAGCGCGCTCACGCTCGAAGAGCTGAAGACGTTCGACTACGGCAGCTGGCACCGCCACGGCCAGCCGGCCGGGCTGCTGGTGCTCGACGAGCTGCTGGAGCTGGTCCAGGGCACGAACGTGCAGCTCTTCGTCGAGACCAAGCACCCGGTCCGGTACCGCAACGAGATCGAACGCAAGCTCGCCGAGGCGCTGAAGAGGCATGGCCTCACCAGCCAGATCGTCATGATGTCGTTCTCGCCGACGGCGGTGAAGGCGTTCCGCGACCAGGCGCCGGACATCCGCACGGTGCTGCTCCTCGACCGCCTGGGCCGGTACCGCAGCGGTGCGCTGCCGTCGTTCGCCGACTACACCGGGCCGGGCGTGCACCTGCTCCGCAACGATCCCGGTTACGTCGATCGGGCGCGGCGCGCGGGCCACGAGACCTACGTGTGGACCGTGGACGGAGCCGAGGACGTCGCGCTGTGCCGTGACCTGGGGGTCCGCTACCTCGCGACCAATGCCCCGGCGAACACCCGCCGCCTGCTGACGGCTAATTTGGCCACCTAGACAAGCCTGAGCACGAGGAGGGCCAAGGTGGCCAAGCGGACCGCGGTCAAGGACGCACCGAAGGACGGCATCAACCCGAAGCAGCCCTGCCCGTGCGGCTCCGGCAAGCGCTACAAGGCCTGCCACGGCGCGCCCGGCGGCGCGACGGACGTGATCGTGTCCCGGCCGTTCGAGGGCCTGGCCGCCGAGTGCGAGCTGATCGCCCTGCGCGAGTTCGTGCCGTCCGCGATCGTGAAGCTGCCGGTCAAGGACGGGCGCGAGGTCACGCTCGCCACCGTGCTGCCGATGGCCGCCGCCGGTCTGATCCGCGGCGACGACGTGCCGTTCGTGGGTCTGCAGGTGCAGACGCGGTCCGGCGACATCAGCCGCGACCTGGCGCGGGCGCTGCAGTGGGCACAGCAGGCGAAGACCGGTGACGTGCTGCCGGTCGTGGGCCCGGACGCCGGCGAGAACCCCGCCCGGCTGCAGGACCTGCTCGACACCGACGCCGACATCACCCCCGTGCTGCACACCGACTTCGTGTGGTGGATGCCCGAGGGCACCGAGCCGACCGGTGAGGTGGCGCTGTCCCTGGAGCGCGCGAACGCCGCGATCCTGCCGACCGAGCGCCTCGACGCGCCCGGCGTGAAGGCCGCCTACTGGGTCGACGCGGGCGACAAGGCGCACCTGCGCTGGGTCCGTCCGGAGCCCGAGGAGAAGTTGGTGCCCGCGATGGCCAGGCTGGCCGCCCGCGGTGAGCTCGACCTCGGCGAGGGCTCGCGCTACGCCGGTTCGTTCCGCGCGCACGGCCTGCTCGTGCCGGTCTGGGACCTCGACCGCGAGATGCACGCCCGCGAGTGGGCCGACCCCGCCGAGGCACTGGGCAAGCGCCTGCTGGAGGCACTCGCCTCCGACGAGCCGCTGTCCGACGCCGAGCGCCGCGCCCGCGACGGCCTGCGCGGTCGTCAGATCACGCTTCGATGACCCTGTCCACAGGGTTGTCCACAAGGAGCTGTGGATAAGTGCTGCTGCACATCATCTCGACGGCCGACTGGGCAGCCGCCCGGTCGGCCGGCTCGATCGCGCCCGCCGGCGAGGACTTCGTGCACTGCTCCGATCGGGGAGTCGTGCACGTGACGGCCGGCAGGTTCTTCCACGGGCAGAGCGGGCTGTTGCTGCTCGTCATCGACCCGAAGCTGCTCGACGTGCCGGTGCGGTGGGAGGCCGTGGCGGACTCGCCGTTGTGGTTCCCGCACGTGTACGGCCGGATCCCGGTCGCGGCGGTGGCCGAGGTGCACGAGTTCCCCTGCGAACGGGACGGTTCGTTCGTTCTCCCGGAAGCCGTTGCCGTTCTGTGATTTAGTTGGGCAACCGTTTGGCGCGCCCGGGCGTGGACCCCTCGAAGCCAGTCTGCTGCTTCGGGGAGGGGGCGTGCCGTGACGGCGGTGCTGCAGCTGGAGTCAGCCGCCGAACGCGGCGGAGGAAGAGCGGAAGCCGTGGGGGACTTCGCGGAGTTCGTGCGCGTGTCGATGCCCGGACTTCTGCGTTATGGGCATGCGCTCACCGGAAACCCGCACGACTCGGCCGACCTGGTGCAGTCTGTGCTGGAGAAGGTCGGGTCCCGCTGGGCCGCCGTGCAGAGCAAGGGCGACGACCCGCTCGCTTACGTCCGCCGGGCGATGGCCAACACACACATCAGCATCTGGCGTCGGCGTCGGCGGGAAAACCTCGTGGCGGACATCCCCGACCGTGGCGCCGTGGCACCCGAGCTGAGCAGGCTCGAAAACGAACCGCTCTGGCAGGCACTGCGCTCGTTGCCGCCACGGCAGCGAGCGGTGGTCGTGCTGCGCTACTACGAGAACCTCTCCGAGGCCGAGATCGCACACGCGCTCGGAATCTCGTGCGGCACGGTGAAGAGTCAGAGCAGCAAGGCGATGGCGAGTCTCCGGACACGCCTGGGAAAGGACTGACCGGTGGGCGATCTGGACGATGATCTGCGCAGGCTCTTCAGCGACGATCGGCTGGTCGTCCACGTGCCGCCGGACGTGACCGACTCGGTGGTCCGTGGAGCGCGGCGCCGACGCCGGCGACGCACTGCCGTCGCCAGCGTGTTCGGAGTGGTGGCCCTGGCCGGCGTGGGCCTCGGCCTGGCCGAGATCCGCCTGCGGAATCCCGGCGACTTGGCCGGTCCGCTGCTGCCGACCGCCTCGTCCGGCACCCCGACGTCCCCGCCTCCGATCTCGGTCAGCACGTTCACCTCGATCGCGACCGTCACCGTCGACCCGCCGCCGAACTCCAACGGCGGCAACCCCAGCCCCAACCTGGGAACCACGGGCAAGAAGACTACGAACCCGCCCCCGCCGGCCACGCCGGAGGCGCAGGCGGGCCGCTACGGATCGCTCGCGCTGGGAATGTCAGAGGCGAACGCCCTGAAGACCGGATCGCTGGTCGAGCCGAGCACTCCCGCTGACGAGGAGAACCGCTGCACGGCATACGCCACGCAGTCGGTGCCGGACTCCAACGCCGTGATCGTCTCACCGGTCAAGGGCATCGTGCGGATCACGCTCGCGGCCTACGCCAAGACGCCTAAGAACGTCGGCGCCGGTTCGACGGTCGACGCTGTGAAGACCGCGTACCCGAATGCCACGCAAAGTGGTTCCGCCGTGGTCGTGGCGATGGCCGCGACACCCAAATGGTCGTACATCTTCGAGAGCGACGGCGCAAAGGTGACGACGGTCCAGATGCGCCTTTCCGACAACGACTGTTCAACCGTCTGACCGAGCCTTGCCGAAACCCCGCCGCTCTTTGGGAGTGCGGCGGTGTTTTGGTATGCCTCTTTTTCGAGGCCTGAAGAAGTCGGTTCTTCGTGACTTTTCTGTGACAACGAACTTCGCAACCAATCCGCTGTGCCAGCGTCTTACGGGTGTCTGAAACAGGGGGGTACCTGAAATGAAGAACGCAATCAAGATCGCATTCGTGGTCGCTGTCGCCACGGTCGGAATCGCCGCGTGCACCGCCGCGCCCGAGGCGTCGCGGAACACCGCGGCCGTGACCGCGGAGCCGCTGCCCGCACCTCCGTCGCCGACGGTGGTCACCGAGTTCACGACCGTCACCGTGACCAACCCGCCCAGGCCCGACGCCTTCGTGAAAGTCGACACCCGCCTGGGCTACGGCCCGCTCAAGCTGGGCATGACGCTGGAAGAAGCCAGGGCCGCCGGTCTGACCGACATGACCTGGGAGAGCCGTGGCGACGGCTTTTGCGTGGCCGATGACAGGATGGCGATCTCCAAAAAGTACGGCGTCGTGAGGATCACGCTGCCGACGGACGCCAAGACGTCCAAGGGGATTGGTGTCGGCTCGACCTTCATCGAAGTGAAGAACGCCTATCCGGACGCGTTCGAGTACCGCAATGGTATGACGACGAGCATTGACGACAACGCCGCCTACACGTTCCGTAACTCGCTGCAGGTAACGGATGCGGTGGTCGGTGTGAGGCTTGAATCGAAGGTCGCAGACTGCGTGTCAATGCTCCTCTGACAATTGTGCCGAACGGCCTTTCGTTTAATGGCCGCGAATTCCACGACCAGCCCGCTTCGCCTGGACGTCGTACCCGCCCCGCTGGGGGTGGGGCGGGTACGCCTTCGCGCAACTTCCTGGGGGAGAAAATGAACCGCTCGCTCGTTCTCATCACCGTCACCGCCGCTCTCGCCCTGTCCGCATGCACGTCCGCGCCTATCCCGGCAGCACCGCCACATCCGCGGCGGACATGAAGTCGGACGGCGTCGGCATCGGCGCCACCGAAGCCGCACCAACTGGAGCACCCAGTTGCCGGACAACCCGAACGCCTCGATCGCGTTCACGGGGAACGATGACGGCGTGCTGATCCACGCCCAGCTGATGCACCGCGACCAGGACTGCCACAGCTAGCCGAAACAATCTTGGGCGGCCATGTCGAGATCCGCGTTTCGGTTCCGTCTCCCCGGTGAAAGCGGCCAGGATGGTCGCGACCGAACCCGAGGGAGACGATCCGAGATGGCCAAGTACCTGCTGCTCAAGCACTACCGCGGCGCACCTGCCCCGGCGAACGACGTGCCGATGGACCAGTGGACGCCAGAGGAGATCTCCGCACACATCCAGTACATGAGCGACTTCGCGGACGAGCTCAAGGCCAGCGGTGAGTACGTCGACGGCCAGGCGCTCGCGCAGGAGGGGACGTGGGTCCGCTACGACGGTGAGGGACGGCCGCCGGTCACCGACGGTCCGTTCGCGGAAACGAAGGACCTCATCGCCGGGTGGATGGTGATCGACGTCGACAGCTACGAGCGCGCGCTCGAACTGGCGGGGAAGCTGTCGGCGGCGCCGGGCAAGGACGGCAAGCCGATCCACGAGTGGCTCGAGCTCCGTCCGTTCTACGGCACCGCGCCGACGATCACGGAGTAGCTGTGGACGAGGCACTGCTCAGGAGTCTCACGCCGGCCGTGCTCGGCATCCTCGTCCGCCGCGGAGCCGATTTCGCGGCGGCCGAGGACGCCGTGCAGGACGCGCTGGTGGAGGCTGTCCGCGTCTGGCCGGAGGATCCGCCGCGGGATCCGAAGGGCTGGCTGGTCACGGTGGCCTGGCGCAGGTTCCTCGACGCCACGAGGGCGGAGACGGCGCGGCGCCGGCGTGAGGACCTCGTCGACGCCGAACCCGAGCAGGGGCTCGCGCCGGACACCGACGACACGTTGCAGCTCTACTTCCTGTGCGCGCATCCGTCGCTCACGCCGCCGTCGGCCGTCGCGCTCACGCTCAGGGCCGTCGGCGGGCTGACCACCCGTCAGATCGCGCAGGCCTACCTGGTGCCGGAGGCCACGATGGCCCAGCGCATCAGCCGGGCCAAGAAGACGGTCGGCGACGTGCGGTTCGACCAGCCCGGCGACGTCGCCACCGTGCTGCGCGTGCTCTACCTGGTCTTCAACGAGGGCTACTCCGGTGACGTCGACCTGGCCGCCGAGGCCATCCGGCTCACCCGGCAACTCGCGGCCGCGATCGATCACCCGGAGGTCGCGGGCCTGCTCGCGCTCATGCTCCTGCACCACGCCCGCCGTGCCTCCCGGACCACGGCGGGCGGCAGGCTCGTGCCGCTCGCCGAGCAGGACCGCGGCAGGTGGGACACGGCGCTGATCGCCGAGGGCGTCGAGATCCTGCAGGCGGCGCTCGCGCAGGACCGGCTGGGGGAGTTCCAGGCGCAGGCGGCCATCGCGGCACTGCACGCGGACGCGCCCGTGGCCGAGGAGACCGACTGGGTGCAGATAGTCGAGTGGTACGACGAACTGCTCGCGCTCACCGACAGTCCCGTCGTCCGGCTGAACCGGGCGGTGGCCGTGGGCGAGGCGGACGGACCGCGCGCCGGACTGAAAGCATTGGCGGAACTGGACGAAACGCTTCCCCGCTACTCGGCCGTGGCGGCTTATCTCCACGAACGCGACGGCGACCGGCGAACGGCCGCGAAACTCTACGCCGAGGCCGCCGGCAAAGCGTCGAACCTCGCCGAACGGGAATATCTCACCCGTCAGGCCGCCCGGCTCAACAACTGAAAGGACCGCCTGCCCCGAAACGGGTCAGGCGGTCCTTTTGTGTTCAGGCACTCAAGCGTGCGAAGAAAAACTCAGATCGTGCCGCCGGCGGCGGTCGGAGCGCCGGAGTCGGAACCCTCGTCGCCGACGCTTTCGCGGGTCAGGAACGTCTCCACGTAGAACATGTTGCCGTCCGCGCGGTCCATGATCGTGAGCAGCGTCTTCATCGAGGAGACCTCCTCGACCTGCTCCTTCAGGAACCACTGCATGAACTGCTCGCCGATGTAGTCGCTCTCCTCGCGGGCGGCCTTCGCGAGCGCGATGATCTGGGCGGTGACCTGCTGCTCCTGGCTCAGGGCCAGGGCGACGAGCTCACGCGGGGACTTGAACTCGTTGATCGGCGTCTCGACGCCGGGAATCGCGACCGGGATGTCGTTGTCCATCAGGAACTGCACGATCATCATGGCGTGGTTGCGCTCTTCGAGGGCCTGCTTGTAGAAGTGCGACGCGAGGCGCGGCAGGTCCTCGTTGTCGAACCACACGGCGAGCGCGATGTACTGCTGCGAAGCGGAGAACTCGTTGCCGACCTGGGTCCGCAGCAGCTCGCGGAAGTTCGACTTTCCGGACAGGATCTTCTTCACGTTCGAGGCCATGAAGGGTACGTTAACCCAAAATGGGATCATGCGCATTCCAGGAAAAGCTAACCTTTGTTTGGAAAGGTAATCCAAACAAAGGTTAGGCATTCCTAATGTGATCTACACCAATGGTGCCCGGTCGATCGGGCACGACATGCAGCGGGGGCCGCCGCGGCCGGAGCCCAGTTCCGAACCGGCGATCCGCAGCACCTCGACGCCCGCGTCCTCCAGGCGCGCGTTGGTCTCGACGTTGCGCTCGTACGCCACGACGAGACCGGGAGCCACGGCGAGGGTGTTGTTGCCGTCGTCCCACTGCTCGCGCTCGGCGGTGACGACGTCGAGGCCGGTGTCGATCACCCGCAGCCGTTCGATGCCCATCGCCTCGGCCGCCGCCTCCAGGAACGGCACCGGGCCGTCCACCCGCACGCCGCCGTCGCCGTCGGACCGCAGCGGATAGGCGGTGAGCGCGTCGCTGATCGCCGGGTACATCACCACGGCGTCGCGGTCGACCATCGTGCAGACGGTGTCGAGGTGCATCGTGGCCCGTTCCTGCGCGATCGGCACCGCCAGCACCGTGTGCGCGAGGCCGTCCGCGAGAGCGGAGCGGGCGAACGACTCCGCGCCCGCCGGGGTGGTCCGCTCGCCGACGCCGATGGCGATCACGCCGGGGGCGAGCAGCAGGACGTCGCCGCCCTCCAGCGGTGCCGAGTGTGCGCCGTACGCACGGCCCGTGCGGCGGAACCGCGGGTGGTAGGCGTAGATCAGGTCGGTCAGCGTGGTCTCGCGGTCACGGGCGGGCAGCGCGAGCGACGTGATGGCCACGCGGTCGCCGACCCACACCGAGGAGTCGCGGGTGAAGAGCAGGTTCGGCAGCGGGTCGACGGCGAAGTCGATCGGCAGGTGCATCTTGCGCACCAGCGACGCGCCTTCGGCGGCCGGCAGTTCCTCGAACGTCATGCCGGTCATCAGCACGTGCGCGAGCTGTGGCGCGTCGAGCGACGTGAGGTGGCTGCGCAGCGCGTCGGCCAGGTCGATGCCCAGGCGGCGTTCGTTGACGGCGCTGTGGATGCCCGCGATGCGCGCGCGGTTGTCCTCCAGTGCCTGCACGAGCACGTCGCCCAGCAGCAGGACCTCGACCCCCTTGGAGGTCAGCGTCGCGGCGAACGCGTCGTGCTCCTCCTGGGCCCTGCCGACCCACGGCACGCCGTCGAACAGCAGCTGGTCGTTGTTGCGCGGGGTGAGCCTCTTGAGCTCGTTGCCCGGCCGGTGCAGCAGCACCGTGCGCAACGGACCCACCTCGCTGTCCACCCGGGGTGCGGCGTCCGGAAGTGCTTCGGTCTCAGCGATCGTGTGCGCGGTCACCGATCGAGCGTAACCCTGAACAGCACAAATCGCCGCTTGTGAGCTCGAAAACGCAACGGATGGGGTGTGAACTCAGGTTCAACCATCGAATCATTAGGGCAACCAGCTCACTTTGCCGCGCAACATTGTGTAGCCCACGAACGCGACCACGTCGAGGATCGTGTGGGCGATCACCAACGGCCACAGCCGCTTGGTCCGCTGCCAGTAGAGACCGAAGACCAGACCCATGACCAGGTTGCCGACGAACCCGCCGAAGCCCTGGTAGAGGTGGTACGAGCCGCGCAGCACCGCCGCCGCGAACAACGCCGTGTACTGCCGCCACCCCAGCTGCTGCAGCCGCGTGATCAGGTACCCGACGACGAGCACCTCCTCCGCCCACGCGTTGCCGGCGGCGGCGAGGATCAACGCCAGGCTCATCCACCACTGGTTGTCCAGAGTGGACGGCTGCACGGCGAGGTTCAGCCCGAGCGCCCAGGCGGCGAAGTAGAACGCCAGCCCGGGGATGCCGATGATCGCGGCCAGTCCCAGCGCGCCCAGCGAGTCCGCGCGCTTGCGGGTGCCGTCGAGCCCGATGACGCGCAGCTTGATCCCCGTGCGCCACAACAGGTACAGCCCGATGCCACCCCACGCGGCGAGCTGCAGCACGCCCAGCAGCTGTGCCACGAGGTCCAGCAGGTCGGCGCGAGCCTGCGGGACGTTGATCGCGACGGACTGCTGGTTGAGCGGCGTCGGCTGCAGCAGGCTGTCGATCAGCCGCACGAGGCTGCGCAGGCCGGACAGTCCGAGCGTCATGCTGAAGACGATCAGCAGTTCGAGCTGGTAACCGCGCTTCTCGCCGGCCGGGATCAAGGTCACCAGCCAGACGCTACCGGCAGTTTTGGATCACCTCTGGGACAGGAAGGGGCAGCCCATCAACCGGCGAAGCTCCGCGGCGAGTTCCTGGGCCGTGCTGACCGGCCTGGAGAACGCGATCCGCACGTCGTGGTCCTCGCACTCCGCCTCGACCCGCAGCCGCAGCCCGAACCGGTCCAGCCCGAGCGGCCGCACGTTGCCGCTCCGCAGTTCCTCCGGCAGGTGGCGGGCGAGCTGGCCGACGACGTCGCGGTGCGCGGCCTCCAGGTGTCGCAGCCAGTTGTCCTCGTTGCGGCAGAACGGGTCCGGCCTCGCGCTCGCGAACTGCTCCGGCCTGATCGAAGAGGTGCCCTCGGCGTCCGCGATCACCATCGACGCGGGTGTGAGTCTGAGCACCGAAGCGCCGTGGCCCGCGTCGAGCAGCCTGTGGTCGGGGCGCACGTCGGCGACGGCGAGGATCTCCTCGCGCGCCTCCTCGCCGTCGAGCGCGGCGACCCAGCCGGTCAGCCACAGCAGGCCACGCACGGGTTCGCGCAGCTGCACGGGAGCCTGGTCGGCGATCTCCAGCATCGCCGTCACCTCGGCACGCGGGGTCTGCCACAGCTGCCCGACCAGCGGGTGTTCGTCGGCGAGCAGCAGGATCGTGGTTCCGCACGGGTGCACGTGGTGGAACAACGGGCTGGTGCGGGATCCGGACTGAGGAAGCAGTACGGCAGAACCGTGGCGAGCCGCGATCGTGCGAGCGCGCTCTGCGGCGTGCGGCGCCGGCGGGCGCTTGAGCTGGGTGTCGGTCACCGCTGCACCTCCTCGAAGGTAAGGCAAGCCTAACTTAGTGCCAGTCATCAAGGGAAGGATCACCTGTACCTTGGACGGGTGGTCGTGCCCAACAAGCCGTCCACCGAGGTGACGGCGCTCGACGATCGGTGGACCCGGCACTGCGTGGACCGGGCGAGCCGCCGTGCCCTTGTGTGGACGGTGCTCGCGGGCGCGGCCTTCGCGCTCCAGTTCGTGCTGGTACTGGTGTGGTCGTGGTCCTCGCCGGTGGCGCTGGTGCTGCTCTTCTTCGCCGCGGCCGTGCTCTGGTGGGTGACGCGTAAGCGTCCGGTGCGTTTACCGGAAGGCGAACCGTGGCATTTCGCCCATGTGCAGTGGGAAGGAGGGCGTCTGGTCGTGTTGTCGTCACCGCCTCTGTTGCTGACCTTGAGCGTCGGTCCTCTCCTGCGCGGACGGATCGCGCGTCACCGGCGTGTGTGGTTCGTGCCACCGGACCCGGCCGGAAACACCTTCGTCACGTTCCGAGGAGTACCGCGGTTGATCCCGGCGCGTGTGCAGAGATGATCATCGAGAACTGGAGCGACACCTGCCTCGCGCGGGCGGACCGGCGGGCGGTCGGGCACATCTTCTTCGCGCTCGCGGTGCTCGGCGTCGTGCTCGTCATCGGCTGGCTCTGGCTCATCGTGCTGTCCGTCCCCGTGGTGCTGGAACTGGCCGCGCCGGGGTTGCGGCACTTCCTGACCCGACGCGGCACCCTTGAGCTGATCGAGCGGTTCCCGTGGCGTCCGGTGTCGGTGGGTTTCGTGGCGGGCCGGCGCATCGGGCGGCAGGCGTACCTGCGGGTCGAGGACTCGGAGAAGCACCTGCGGCTGCCCGAACTCCCCGAACGGGCCCGGGTTCTCGTGCGGCACACCAGGCGGATGTGGATCGCCGGCCCGGACGAGCGCGGGCGCGTCGTCGCGATGACGCGCGGACTCGCGTTCCTCACCCGCGGCAGGGTCATCGACCGGTAGCGATGCCTTCGGCCTCGGCCCACTGCGTGAGGTCGTCCTTGCGCAGCGCGGCCGCCAGCAGTTCGGGGAACTTGTCCGGCGTGCAGGCGAACGCGGGCGCGCCCAGCGCGTGCAGCTTCGCGGCCAGTTCGTGGTCGTAGGCGGGTGTGCCGGAGTCGCTGAGCGCCAACAGGTTCACGACCGTGACGCCGCTCGCGACCAGTTCGCGGACGCGGCGTTGCAGCTCGGTCTCCGAACCGCCCTCGTAGAGGTCGCTGATGATCACGACGACCGTGTCGACGGGCCTGCGGACCTGCGTCTGCGCGTAGGCGACCGCGCGGTTGATGTCCGTGCCGCCGCCGAGCTGTGCGCTGAACAGCAGGTCCACCGGGTCGCTGAGCTGGTCGGTCAGGTCCGCGACCTCGGTGTCGAACACCACGAGCTTCGTCGAGATCGACCGGATGCTCGCGAGCGCCGAACCCAGCACCGCCGCGTGCACCAGGGACTCCGCCATCGAGCCCGACTGGTCGACCAGCAGGATCACGTCCCGCATCGCCGCCGTCCGGCTGCGCCTGCGGTGCCCGATCAGGTCCTCGACGATGACGGTCTTGTGCTGTGGCTGGTAGTTCTTGAGGTTCGCCTTGATCGTGGTCGCCCAGTCGACGTCCTGCAGCTGGGGGCGGCGAGTGCGCCTCGACCTGTCGACCGCGCCCCGGACGGCCTCCACGAGCCGGTCCGTCAGGCGCTTCTCGATGTCCTCGACCACCTTCCGCACCACGGCTTTCGCGGTGTCGCGGGTGCGGGCGGGGATGGCGCGTGAGAGCTGCAGCAGGGTGCTGACGAGGTTCACGTCCGGCTCGACCGACTGCAGCAGTTCGGGTTCGAGCAGCAGTTGCTTGAGGCCCAGCTTCTCGACCGCGTCCCGTTGCATCACCTGCACGACGGAGGTCGGGAAGTACTTGCGGACGTCGCCGAGCCAGCGGTGCAGCTGCGGAGAACTGGCGCCGAGGCCGGCACCGCGATCACCGCCACCGCCGTACAGACCCGTGAGCGCACCATCACGCCGTTGGTCGTCCTCGCCGAGCTCGGACACGTCTTCCGCGCTCGGACCCAGGAGCAACCGCCAGCGCCGTAGCCGCTCTTCGGTCATTTGAGCGCGGCCGCCACTTCTTCGGCCGCACGCACGACGTGAGGGCCGATGACGTCCGCGTCGAGCTTCTCCAGCGCCACGACACCGACGGACGCCCTGAGGCCGGGCACACCGCGCACAGGCGCCGCGACGCCGTACGCGTTCGGCTGCAGCTCACCGGCCGAGACGACCCAAGGCTCGCCCGGATGGGATATCGCCTTGCCGGCCGCCCCGCGGTGCACCGGGTGGCGGGAACCCACCCGGTACGCCACGTGGAAAGCGGTCCACGACGGTTCGACGACGGCGACGGCCTGGGCCTCGGTGCCGTCCGCGACCGTGAGGTGTGCGGTGGCGCCGACCTTCTCGGCGAGCTCTCGCAGTGCCGGGTTGGCCGCCATGCGCAGCTGGGGGAGGACGTTGGAGGCGAGGCGCAGCACGCCCAGGCCGAGCCTGACCTTCGAGCCCTCCCGGCGCACGAGACCGCGCGCCTGCAGGGGCACGAGAAGCCGGTACACGGCCGCTCTGGACGCGCCGATGGCCACGGCGAGCTCCGAGATCGACGGTGCCTCGGACTCCGCCTCAGCGACCGCCTGGAGCAGCGCCAGACCCCGTTCCAGGGTCAGCGAGCTCTCCTTCGTCGCTCCGACCATCACGCACTCCGAACTGTTCCCACCACCTCGGCGAGACCGACCACGGAGCCGCCCTCACCGGGAGCGGTGGCGGTCAGCTTGACCGTGTCGCCGTCCTCCAGGAAGGACCTCGTGGAGCCGTCGTCGAGCTTGAACGGTTCCTTGCCACCCCAGCTGAGTTCGAGGAACGAGCCGCGCTCGTTCTTCTCCGGTCCTGAGACCGTGCCGGAGGCGAACAGATCACCTGGGCGCACCGTAGCCCCGTTCACCGTCATGTGTGCCAGCTGTTGCACAAATGACCACGACATCTCGCGGAACGGAGGCCGCGCGACGATCGTGTCGTTCAGCTCCACGGTGATCGTGATGTCCAGGCCCCAGGGCTGGTCGCACGTCAGGTAGTCGTGCAGCTTGTTCGGCAGCGGCGGCGTCGGGACGCGTGCAACCGAGAACGCCTCCAGCGGCGTGATCCACGCGCCGATCGACGTGGCGAACGACTTGGCCAGGAACGGGCCGAGTGGCTGGTACTCCCAGGCCTGGATGTCGCGCGCCGACCAGTCGTTGACCAGCGCGACGCCGAAGACGTGCTCGGCGGCCCTGCTGGTGGACACGTTGGCCGCCTTCGGGCCGCCGCAGACGAAGCCGACCTCGGCCTCGATGTCGAGGCGTTCCGACGGCCCGAACTTCGGGCCCTCGCTGCCGCGCTTCTGGCCGTTCGGGCGGACGATCTCCGTGCCGGAGACGTACACCGTGCCCGCGCGGCCGTGGTAGCCGATCGGGAGGTGCGTCCAGTTCGGCGTGAGCGCGTCGCCGTCGGGGCGGAACATCTTCCCGACGTTCTCGGCGTGGTGCCTGCTCGAGTAGAAGTCCACGTAGTCGCCGACCGTGAACGGCAGCTTCGCGGTCTCGATCCCGACGAGCTCCGCGCCCTTGGGGGCGGAACTCGACTGGACGATCTCCTTGAGCTTGGCGCGCAGCACGCTCCAGATCGGGCGCCCGGCCTTCAGCAGCGGGTCCAGCGAGTCCTCCTGGACGTACTCGCTGCACTTGCCCAGCGCGAGGCTCTTGAGGAGCAACGCGCGGTCGCCGACGCGGACGGCCACGCCCCCGTCGACGACGCCGTAGGGGAGGGTCTGCGGTCCGAACGGCTGGTCCTGGGTGAATTTCGGGTCGCTGATCCAGCTCACAGCAGGCCCAGCCCCTCGAGGTCGGTGACGGGTTCGGAGAGCGAGCACGAGCCGTAGCTCGCGAACACGCCTCGCACGGCGTGCGCGGCCTGGTCGCTGAGCGCCTTGGCCTCGGCGGTGAGAGCCTCGGCGTCGGTGCTCGCGAGCGCCTCGCGGACGTCACGGCCACTGAGGGACCGCGCGGTGGCCACGAGGAGGTTCAGGAAGCCGTGGTGGGTGAAGCCCTGCTCGTCGGTGTGGCGGACGGCCCTGTGCAGGCCCGCCGTCGCCTTGAACGCGACGCCGCCGCCGCTGACGACGGTGAGGAAGTCACCGACCTCCTCGACGCTCGGGAAGTTCTCCTGGGAGAGCCCTCCGCAGCGCAGCTTGGGCCAACTGCCGTGCTCGATGACCCGGCGGACGCCGTCGAGCCACTCGGCACCGCCGCGGCGGGGTTCGACGACGCGGATGACGTCCTCGGGGACGAACTCCGACACGCGCTCGAGCCACACCTCGTCCACATCGGACGGTGCGGGCATCTCGACCATGCGCAGAGCCAGGAGTTCGCTTCTGCTCTCGACGATCGACACGGCTTTCGGCACGCCGCCGAGGCCGGTGTCGATCACGAGGCTCAGTGCTATCGGTTTGGCCGGCTTGACCTTGATCAGTTCGGTGATCAGCTCGGCGAGGCGGGAGGCAGGACAGAGGAAGAGGCCCATGACGCCGGAGAAGTCGCCGACTCGTCCGTCGAGGTGACCGCGCACCGCGTCGGGCATCGACGCGTTCCCCGGAGGGAACAGCGCGGCATCATCCACAAGCCTCGCGAGCAGGGGCGGAGTACCGCGCGGACCGGGCGCACGGAGTTCGACAGCGCTTGACACGGCTGACACGCTAGCCGTGTACCGCCAACTGAACAAAGATGTCCGATAGTCGAACGTCTTGGAAGGACCCGGAGAGCACTCATGGCTTACTACCGCCAGGTGGGAGAGATCCCCCGAAAGCGCCACACCCAGTTCCGCAAACCGGACGGTGGCCTCTACGCGGAAGAGCTCATGGGAGTCGAGGGGTTCTCGGCGGATTCGGCACTGCTCTACCACCGGTACCTGCCTACCGCGATCGTCAACGCGGAGACGGTGAAGGACGAGCGCGGGACCGCTTCCCCGAACCTGCCGCTGAAGCCCCGTCACTTCAAGACGACCGATCTGACCTGGGCTTCTGACGAGGTCGACGCGGTGACCGGGCGGCGCAAGCTGTTCTCGAACCCGGACGTGACCATCGGTTTCGTGGTGGCCAACGCGCCGTCTCCGCTGTACCGCAACGCCTTCGGGGACGAGCTGCTGTACGTGCAGGCCGGTTCGGGCGTCATCGAGACGATCTACGGGGCGTTGACGGTCGGCGACGGCGACTACGTCGTGATCCCGACCTCGTGCACCTACCGGGTCGTGCCGTCCTCGCCGATGTCGTTGCTCGTGCTGGAGGCGACCGGGCACGTCGGGCCGCCCAAGCGCTACCTGTCCAAGGCCGGCCAGTTCCTGGAGCACTCGCCGTACTGCGAGCGGGACATCCGGGGGCCGGAGGAGCCGTTGCTCGTCGAGGGCACCGATGTCGACGTGCTCGTGCGGCACCGTGCGGGACTCACGCGTTTCACCTACGCGAACCACCCGTTCGACGTCGTCGGCTGGGACGGGCACCTGTACCCGTGGGCGTTCAACATCCGCGACTTCGAGCCGATCACCGGCCGCGTGCACCAGCCACCGCCCGTGCACCAGACGTTCGAGGGCCCGAACTTCGTCGTGTGCTCGTTCGTGCCGCGCAAGGTCGACTACCACCCGCTGTCCGTGCCGGTGCCGTACAACCACGCGAACGTCGACTCGGACGAGCTGATGTTCTACGTCGGCGGCAACTACGAGGCGCGCAAGGGGTCGGGCATCGGCATCGGCTCGCTGTCGCTGCACCCCTCGGGCTGCACGCACGGCCCGCAGCCCGGTGCGGTGGAGGCGTCCCTGGGCGTCGACTACTTCGACGAGACCGCGGTCATGGTGGACACCTTCCGCCCGTTGGAGTTGGGTGAGGCGGCGGAGGCCTCCGAGGACCCGGCAT
The DNA here is from genome assembly GCF_000719115.1 of Lentzea albidocapillata. Taxonomy (GTDB): domain Bacteria; phylum Actinomycetota; class Actinomycetes; order Mycobacteriales; family Pseudonocardiaceae; genus Lentzea; species Lentzea albidocapillata. The sequence continues at coordinate 303,352 of NZ_JOEA01000020.1, forward strand.
ACGCGTGGACGTGGGCCCGTCGCGGTCCGGCCTGATTTTCTGTCGGGGGTCCTCGCTAGTTTGGTCTCGTGAGGACAAGAGCCGTTCCGATGCGCTGGCAGGGCCTGGGCAAGGCCCTGCCGGTGCTGTGGGGCCTCTACAAGGGCTCCGGCTCGATGCCGTACCGCGTGTGCGTCGACCTGGCCGCGGGCTCGGCCAAGTGCACGTGCCCGTCCCGCAAGTTCCCCTGCAAGCACGCCGTGAGCCTGCAGGAACTCGACATCCCGGACGCCCTCCCGCCCGACTGGGTGGAGGAGTGGACCACCCGCCGTGCCGCCCGCGAACTCGACTCCTCACCCGAGGCCGCCGCCCGCCGGGTGCGTGCCCGCGAGAAGACGGCGGCGAACCGAGCCGCCGCCATGTCCGCGGGCATCGACGGCCTGCGCGACTGGCTCCTGGACGTCGCCTCCGCCGGCATCGCCTCCCTGCCGGGCCGCCCCGCCTCGTGGTGGCAGGCGTTCACCGCCCGCATGATCGACGCCCAGGTCCCCGGCGTGGCCGGCGCGGTGGCCGAGATCCAGGAGATCGTGGCGCGCTCGGGCCCCCGCTGGACCGCCGACGTGGCCGACCGCCTCGGCGGCCTGCACCTGCTGTGCTTCGTGCAGCCGCGCACCCGCCTGGGCGTCACGGTCCCCGAGGAGACGGTGAAGGCCACGCCGGGCATCTCCGACCGCTGGGTGGCCCTGCTGCGCCTGGAGACCGACGACGGCCGAGTCCGCACCGTCCGCCAGTGGTGCTGGGGCCGCCAGACGTCCCGCTGGGTGGTGGCGATCCGCCACTCCGCCGTGGGAGCCCCCGTTCCGCTGCTCCCACACGGCCTGGAGTCCTCGGCCCTGGTCCACCCCTACCCGGCCTCGGACCGGGTGGCCCTGGGCGAACTGGAAGGCTCCCGCACCCCGGACCCGGTCCCCGCCCCGCAGTCGTGGCGAGCGTCCCTGGCCTCCCTCGAACCGATGCTGACCGCAGACCCGTGGCAACGCCTCTTCCCACTCGGCTGTGCTTCGGTCCGGCTGCACGGTTCCGCCCTGGTCGACCCCTCCGGCCACGGCCTGCCCGTCCGCGACGACACGGGCCTCGACATGGCTCTGGCGCTGACCGGCGGCCTCCCGTTCGACGCCTGGGGCCTGTGGGACGGCCACGCCCTCCGGCTGGGAGCGGTGTCGCTGAACGGCACCCTGGAGGTGGTCGCGTGACCACCCCCGACACCCCGCGCCGCCGCACCGCACCCAGCTGCTCCGAGGGCGTGCGGCCGCATCCACTCGCCCGTCAGGCCGTCCGCCCACCTGCCGACGCCGTACCACCGCACTCCGCTCACCGCCGGGCTTCCCGCCCACCGGCCGAGGCCGCGGCCTTCCACACCATGGTCGTGCCCGCTCACTCTCACCACACCCCGGCCGCCCACACGCAGCACATCCCGGCTGCGCCACCGGCCCTCTCCCAGCGCACTCCAGGCGGGTCGGCTCGCCCCCGCTCCGTCTCGCCCGCCGAGCGCACTCCGGCCGCGCTACCCGCCCAGTCCCACCGCACCCCGGCCGCGCCACCGGCCCGCTTCCTCCTCGCCCGCTCCCGCCTCACTGGTGCCACGCGCCTCGCCTCCGCCACGCCACCCGCCCACCCCCGCGACACCAGGGAGGCGGCGTGAAGGCCGAGTGGTCCAAGACCGTCCAGGACCTCCTCATCGGCACCACGAGGGGCGGAGGCGACCCGACGGCCCTTCTGTCCGACTGCGCCGCCCTCGGCGTGGCGGCGTTCGGCGCCACCCTCCCGCAGGAGGCCACCGCCGAGCCGCTGCTGCTCGCCCCACCCGAGTCCGCCGCCCTCCCCAGACCGGCCGCCAGAGCGGTCCTGGAAGCGATCATGAGCCTCGACGACGAGGTCCTGCTCACGGAGTGGTGTGCCCTCGCCAAGGCCAACGGCGTCGTGGCCGAGCACCGCATGCTTCCGGCCCTGCTCGCCCTCGGCACGGCCCGCCCGGGCCTGCGGGCCGCGGTGGTCGAGGTCCTCGGCACGAGGGGCCGCTGGCTCGCGAACACCCGGCCCGGCTGGTCCTGGGCGAGCGGTGCCGCACCGCTGGTGGACGAGGTCCCGCTCGAAGAGATCCTCGACCTGCCCAGCGCCCAGCGGGTCCGCGCCCTGCGCCGCAAGCGCAAGGCGGACCCGGCTCAGGTCGGCGCGTTCATCGCGCGGGAGTTCGTGGAGTCCCGCCGCTCGGCCGACCGCCAGGTGCTGATCAGCGCCCTCGAGACCGGCCTGGGCCCGCAGGACGAGCGGCTCCTGGAAGCCGCGCTCGATGACAAGGCGGCGGCCGTCCACGACGAGGCGCTGCGCCTCCTGCGCAACCTGGGCCGCACGCGCCTCGCCGCCCGCGCGGCACACCGCCTGCGCCACGGCCTCCGCCTGACCGCGGACGGGCTCGACGTCCGGCCCGACGAGCTCTGGACCGGACAGGCCGACGCGGCCGAGCTGCGCGACCTGATGCGTGACGGTTCCGAGAAGGGTGTGGCCGGTCGCATCCGGGCCGCCGCCGCGAGTGTTCCGCCGTCGTACTGGACCGCGACGCTCAAGGCCGACGACGCCAAGGCCGCCGGCATCCTCCGGCGGGGGCCGTGGGCCGGCGCGCTGCTCAGGGGTGTCGCCGACCAGCTCGCCGCCGCGAAGGACCCGCGTCCGTGGGCTGTTGCGGCCGCGGAGACGCTGACCGGTATGGAGCAGCTGGAGATGCTGGCCGCGTTGCCCGCCGAGGTCGCCGAGCAGGCGGTCGTGGCGGTGTCGAAGGGCTGGCACTACGACCTGCTCGACCACGCCTGCGCCCAGCTGCCGGCACCGTGGTCGGCGGAGACGACCCGAGCGCTCCTGCACCGGTATGCCGCCCTGCCCGATCCGCGCTGGCGGTCGGGGCGTCCGCCGGCCGTGTTGCTCGCGCGGGGTGACGCGGACCTGCTCGGCGCGAGCTGGGAGGCTCTGACCCGTCGCTGGCCGGAGAACTCCCTGGAACTGGAGATCCTCCGGCTCCGCATCCGCCTGCGCGAATCGTTCGCTCCAGCACCGCCCCAGGAGGCCCAGTGACCGCCGTGCTCAGGCCGACGGCCGAACAGCAGTACGCCGCCGAGCTCGAGGCCGTCGCGGCCCAGGACGACCGGCTGCGGCCGCCCAACTGGCGTCTGTCCCCGCGGGCCGTGGTCACCTACGTCCTGGGCGGCACGCTCGGCGACGGCACCGTGATCTCGCCGAAGTACGTGGGCTCGCGCAGGCTCGTCGAGGTCGCGGTGGGCACGCTCGTCACGGACCGGGCGTTGCTGCTCGTCGGCGTGCCGGGCACGGCCAAGTCGTGGCTGTCCGAGCACCTCGCGGCGGCGATCAGCGGCAACTCGACGCTGGTGGTCCAGGGAACGGCGGGCACGAGCGAGGACCAGGTCCGCTACGGCTGGAACTACGCCCGCCTCATCGCCGAAGGTCCCAGCGAGAACGCCATCGTGCCGAGCCCGGTCATGAAGGGCATGCAGCAGGGATCGGTCGTGCGGATCGAAGAGCTCACCCGCATGCCGTCCGAGGTGCAGGACTCGTTCATCACCGTCCTCAGCGAGAAGTCGCTGCCGGTGCCGGAGCTGAACTCGCAGGTCCAGGCCGTCCCCGGCTTCACGGTCATCGCGACGGCCAACGACCGCGACCGCGGCGTCAACCAGATGTCGTCGGCGCTCGCCCGGCGCTTCAACACGGTCGTGCTGCCGCCGCCCGCGACCGAGGACGCCGAGGTCGAGATCGTCATCACCCGAGCCCAGCAGCTCGGCAAGGCGCTCCAACTGCCCGCCGAACCGCCCGCGCTCGACGAGGTGCGCCGTGTCGTGCGGATCTTCCGCGAGCTGCGCAACGGTTCCACTGTGGACGGTCGCACGCAGCTGAAGAAGCCGAGCGGCAGCCTGTCCACCGCCGAGGCGATCTCGGTCATCGCGAACGGCATGGCGCTCGCCGGCCACTTCGGCGACGGCACACTGGGCGCGGACGAGCTCGCGAGCGGCCTCATCGGGTCCGTGATCAAGGACCGGGTGTCGGACGCGACGGTCTGGCAGGAGTACCTGGAGACGGTGCTGAAGGAGCGTGCCGAGTGGCGTGACCTCTACCGGGCCTGCCTGGACGCCAGCGGTGACTGAGCCGGTCCTCCTCGGCATCCGGCACCACGGCCCCGGCTCGGCCCGGATGGTCAAACGAGCGCTGGAGCAGGCGAGCCCGGCGCTCATCCTGATCGAAGGGCCACCGGAGGCCGACGCGCTCCTCGAGCACGTCCACGCGCTCACGCCGCCGGTCGCGATCCTGCTGCACGACGAGACCGAACCCGAGAGCGCGGCGTTCTGGCCGTTCGCGGAGTTCTCGCCGGAGTGGCAGGCGCTCAAGTACGCAAGCGAAAACGGCGCCACAGCACGGTTCTTCGACCTGCCGGCCGCGGCGTCCATCGGCGACGACGGCCCGAGCGGCAACGTCGACCCCATCGGCCTGCTCGCCGAGGCCGCGGGCTTCGACGACCCGGAACGCTGGTGGGAGGACGTGGTCGAGCACAGCGCGTCGGACCCGCTCGACCTCGCGGGCGCCATCGCCGAGGCCATGGTCGCCGTGCGCGGGGAGTTCGAAGCCGAAGTAGGCGAACGCACGCTGCGCCGAGAAGCGTTCATGCGCCAGACGATCCGCAAGGCGCGCAAGGAGACCGACGGCCCGATAGTCGTGGTCTGCGGCGCCTGGCACATCCCCGCGCTGCTCGCCACACCGACCGTCGCCGCCGACACCGCGCTGCTCAAAGGCCTGCGCCGCCGCAAGATCTCCGGCACGTGGGTTCCGTGGAGCCACGGTCAACTGGCCGCCGAATCGGGTTACGGCGCCGGTATCGACTCCCCGGGCTGGTACGCGCACCTCTGGCAGCACCAGGCCGACGTGGTCCCGCGCTGGTTCGCCAAAGCCGCCGCCGTGCTCCGGGAAGAAGATCTACCGGCATCGACGGCGAGCGCGGTGGAAGCCGTCCGGCTCGCGGAAACCCTTGCCGCACTGAGGGAACGCCCGAGCGCGGGCCTGAGCGAGGTCAACGAGGCAGCGCTCGCCGTGCTCTGCGGCGGCGAGGAGATCCACCTCCGGCTGGTCCACCGCAAACTCGTCGTCGGCGAACGCCTGGGCGAGGTGGGCGACGCCGTCCCGCGCTCACCGCTGGCCGCGGATCTCCAACGCCTGCAACGCAAACTCCGCCTGCCCACGGACGTCCAGCCCAAGCAGCTCAAGCTGGACCTTCGTAAGGACACCGACCGCGAACGCTCGAAACTCCTGCAACGCCTGGAAGTTCTGGGCGTGCCGTGGGGCAAGCCGGACCGTTCCAACTCCCTCGGCACCTTCGCGGAGGTCTGGCAACTCCGCTGGGACCCGATCTTCGCGGTGTCCGTGGCCGTGGCCGCGCGCCACGGCACCACCGTCCACACGGCAGCCGAGACCGTCCTCGTCCAGGCCGCCAAGGACGCCACGCGAGTGGCCGACGCCGCCGCGGCCCTCACCAAGTCCGTGGGCTGCGAACTCCCTGCGGCCGTCACCGAGGCCCGCGACGCCCTGGACCGGTGCGCCGCGATGGCCACCGACGCCATCGAACTGCTGGCCGCCCTCCCTGACCTGGCCAGGACGGTCCGCTACGGCTCAGTCCGGGGCACCGACCCGGAACTCCTGCGCGTGGCCCTGCACGGCCTGCTCACCCGAGGAGCGGTGGGCCTCCCGATCGCCTGCCGCAACGTCGACGACGAAACGGCGGAACACGCCCTGCAGGTGGTGGACGGCGCCCACGAGGCCACCCGCCTGGCAGCCGACGACGACCACCAGAAGACGTGGTGGCGAGCCCTGCACGCCCTCGTCAAGGCTGAAGCCCACGGCCTCCCGACGGGCAGGGCCACCCGCCTGCTCTGGGAAGCCGGTGAACTGACCAGCGACGCCGTGGCCGCCCGCCTGCACCGCTCGGTCGCCACGGCGTTCGTGGCCGGCTTCCTGCGCGGCTCGGCCACCCTCCTGGCGGCGGACCCACGCCTCTTCGGCCTCATCGACGAATGGCTCAGCGGCCTGCGCGGCGAGTCGTTCGACGACGCCCTGCCCCTGCTCCGGCGAGCCATCACCGACTTCACGCCGGCCGAGCGCCGCCTGCTCGGCGAACGCGTCGTCGCGGGCGAGACCCCGCAACCGGCCGCCGACGACGAGTGGGACCTGGAGATCGCCGAACGCCTCGCGGCCCACGTCCGCGGCCTGATGGCCGGAGTTTCACGACCGCCGGATTCGCCGACCCCAGAGGCGTGACCGCACCGGAAGAGCACCGCCTCACCGTCCCGGACGAAGGCCGCCTCGACGAGACCCAGCACCTCATCGACGAGGCCAAGAAGATCGCCCACGACCTGCGCGAAGAGGTCCCGGACACCGGTTCCGAGCCTCCCCGCGACGAAGGCTCCCCGGCGAACTAGACCGACCAGCGCGGCGTGATCGTCCGCCCGTCCGCCAGCGTGCCCTGAATCCCCACCGAGGTGGCCACCAGCACCCGCGCCGGCCCGCCGGTCAGCGACAACTCGGTGTCCGGCGGCACCACGATCGCGTCACCGACTCCAGCGGTCTGCCCCTGGATCGTCACCGACCCGGACAGCACGTAGAACACCTCCTCCTTCGACGCGCGGTGCGGCGTCCCGTCGCCCCCTTCCGGCACGTCGACGGTCCACAGCGCGATCTCCGCACTGCCGCGCGACGGCACGGCCAGCGGTCTGAACTCGAAGCCGCCGAACTCGAACAGTTCCGCGGAATCCCCCGTCACCAGCAAGACAACCTCCGAAGTAGTCAACCAAGTTGTCTAACCTTAGAATAAGGTCAACCAAGTTGTCTACCTGAAGAGGAAAGATGGAACCGGTGCCGATGCTGCTGGCGATGACGTACCGCGCCATGGGCGACCAGTTCCACGACCGGCTCAGGCAGATCGGCCTCGAACCGCTCAGGCCCGCGCACGGCTACGTCTTCCGGTTCCTCAAGGAGAAACGCGCCACCACCGTCGACATCGGACAGCACCTCGGCGTCACGAAGCAGGCGGCCGCGAAGATCGTCAACGAGCTCGACGACTGGGGCTACGTCCTGCGGGAACCGCACCCGACGGACAAGCGCGCCCAGTACGTCACGCTGACCACGAAGGGCCGCGACTACCTGAAGTTGGCGGACAACCTGTGGTCGGACCTCGAGAACGAGATGGCCGAGGCGATCGGCGAGGACACGCTCGCCACCATCAGGCAGGGCCTCGCCGCGTACCTGCGGCACGTCCACGGCGAGGACCAGCCGGGCCTCCGACCAGTTTGGTAGCCCCTGGTGCCGCGACCGGCACTAGAACACCTGCGTCAAAGCGATCACGCCGAACACCGCGAAGACCACCCCGGCCACCCGCTGGATCCAGTGCGTCGGCAACCGCCCGGCGAGCTTGCGTCCCACCAGGACGGCCAGCCCTGCCACGGCGACCAGCGCGAGCCAGGCACCGAGGCCGACGGCCAGCGGTTCGCCGTACCTGGCGGTGATGCCGGCGGTCGCGAGCTGCGAGGCGTCACCCCACTCGGCCGCGAACAGCACGCCGAACGACGTCAGCGCCGCACGCCAGAACGGCACGGTGGCGCTTGTCCCCGCCTCGTCGGCGGAGTCCTCGTCACGCGAGAAGCCCTCCTTGAGCAGCATGAACGCACCCACGCCGAACAGCAGGGCGACCACTCCGGCGACCACGCGGTCGGGGAGCAGGGTGATGGCGGAGCCGAACGCGGCGGCCACCACGCTCTGCACGGCGAACGCGGCGACGACGCCGACGAACACCGGCCAGGCGCGGTAGCGCGTGGTCAGCACCAGGGTGGCGACCATGGTCTTGTCTGGGAGCTCGACGAGGAACACCACCGCGAAGGCGGTGATGAACGCGAGCAATGAAGTGGCCACGAGGTCCTCCACGTCCGAATACGAACCCGGACGGAGGCGCGACAGACCCCGACCAGGCATGCTGCAACCTGGCCGGAGGTCTCGTTCGCCCGATACGTGCATCGGGTGTGGGACCGGATCCACTCGAAGGCGGATCAGTATGTCGATCTCCACGCCACCGGCTGCGAACTCCGGTGGGAACTACTCCCCTCTGGCGGACACATCGTAACCGACGCATGTCACCCACAAGGCGTGACCTCGCGCACGGGACCTTGGTCCCGATCGTGGACGGGACCGTCGTACCTGATGGCGGCCATGATCCACACCTACGCTCGAAGACGTGGAAGTACTCGAACTCGCGCGGTGGCAGTTCGGCATCACCACCGTCTACCACTTTCTGATGGTGCCGCTGACGATCGGCCTTTCCCTGCTCGTCGCGGGGATGCAGACCGCGTGGGTGCGCACGGGCAACGAGCGCTACTACAAGATGACGAAGTTCTGGGGGAAGCTCCTCCTGATCAACTTCGCCATGGGCGTCGTGACGGGCATCGTGCAGGAGTTCCAGTTCGGCATGGCCTGGAGCGCCTACTCGCGGTTCGTCGGTGACGTGTTCGGCGCTCCGCTCGCGATGGAGGGGATCGTCGCCTTCTTCGTCGAGTCGACGTTCCTCGGCCTCTGGATCTTCGGCTGGGACAAGCTGCCGAAGAAGGTCCACCTCGCCTGCGCCTGGGCGTTCAGCCTCGCGACGGTGGCCAGCGCGTACTTCATCCTCGCCGCCAACTCGTGGATGCAGCACCCGGTCGGCATCGAGATGCACGAGGGACGTCCGCGCCTCACCTCGATCTGGGCCGTGCTGACCAACAACACGACGCTCGCGGCGTTCCCGCACACCATCGCGGGCGCGTTCGCGGTGTCCGCCGCGTTCCTCGTGGGCATCGCCGCCTGGCACCTGCACCGGAAGTCGGAGGAGGAACGCGTCTGGCGCAGCTCGCTCAAGCTCGGCACCTGGGTCGGCGTGGTGGCGTTCAGCGCACTCGCGATCAGCGGTGACCTGCAGGGCAAGCTGATGTTCGAGCAGCAGCCGATGAAGATGGCCGCCGCGGAGGCGTTGTGCCACACCGAACAGCCCGCCAGCTTCAGCATCTTCGCGATCGGCGACGTCACCAGGCCCGACTGCGAGAACGTCAAGAGCATCACGGTGCCCGCACTGCTGAGCTTCTTGGCGCACAACGACTTCACCAGCGAGGTCAAGGGCATCCAGGACCTTGTCCCGATGTACCAGGAGAAGTACGGCGAGTTCTACCCGGTCGACGAACGGCTGGGTGAGCTCAGCGGCCAGCCGATCGACTACGTGCCCGCGCTTCCCGTGACGTACTGGGGTTTCCGGTTGATGATCGGGTTCGGCGGCATCTCGGCCGGCCTCGGTGTCTTCATGCTCTGGTTGACCCGCAAGAACCGGACGCCCACCGGATGGTGGTTCCCGGCTCTCGGTCTCGCCGGCATCGCGACGCCCTTCCTGGCCAACAGCGCGGGCTGGATCTTCACGGAGATGGGGCGGCAGCCGTTCGTGGTCGTGCCGAACCCGACGGGGATCGACGGGGTCTGGATGTTCACCGCGCAGGCGGTCTCGAACAGCACGCCCGGCGAGATCCTGACCTCGCTCATCGCGCTCACCACGGTCTACAGCGTGCTGGCGGTCGTGGAGATCTACCTGATCCGCAAGTACGTCAGAGGCGGGATTCCGGGCGTACTGCCCCAGAAGACCGACGACGGCGCCCTGGCGTTCGCGTACTAGGGGAGAGGCGACGTGGAAACGCTCTGGTTCGTGCTGATCGCCGTGCTGTGGCTCGGCTATCTGTTCCTCGAAGGTTTCGACTTCGGTGTCGGCATGCTGCTGCCCGTCCTGGGCCGCGACAACGCCGAACGCCGGGTCATGATCAACACCATCGGGCCGGTCTGGGACGGCAACGAGGTGTGGCTCATCGTCGCGATCGGTGCCACGTTCGCGGCCTTCCCCGGCTGGTATGCGGCGCTGCTGAGCGCCGTGTACCTGCCGCTAACTTTGTTCCTGATCGCGCTGATCGGCCGTGGCGTGGCGTTCGACTACCGCGGCAAGGTCGACAACCCGCGCTGGCGAAAGGCTTGGGACTTCACGATCGTCGCGGGCTCGTGGATCGCCACGCTCTGCGTGGGCCTGCTGATCTCGACGACGGTCCTGGGCCTGCCGATCGACGCGAACGGTGATCGCGTGGGCTCGCCCTTCGCAGCCATCCGGCTCGACACGATCGTTGGCGCGCTTGCCTTCGCGGGGTACGCACTGGTGCACGGCGCGGTCTTCACGGCGTTGAAGACCGAGGGCGAGATCCGCGAACGCGCCCGTCGCGTCGCGATCACGCTGGCACCGGTGGCACTGCTGCCGCTCATCGCGCTGCTCGCGATCGTCGCCGGACTCTGGGCGGGCGTGGTCGCGCTGATCCTCGTCGCCGCGATGTGGCGGCTGCTCGCGAACCGCGACGGCCAGTCGTTCGCGTTGATGGGCCTCGCGATCGCGGCGAGCGTCGCGATCCTGTTCGGCTCGCTCTACCCGAACGTCCTGCCGTCGACGCTGAACGACGCGTGGACGCTCACGATCGCCAACACGGCGTCGAGCCCGTACACGCTGCAGGTGATCACGTGGGTCGCCGGCTTCGGCACGCCCGCCGTGCTCGTCTACCAGGGCTGGACCTACTGGGTGTTCCGCAAGCGCATCGGCGTCAAGCACATCCCGGCAGCGCACTGAGATGAAACGAGGCCCGCTGGGAGCACTGCCCCAGCTCTCCAGGAACGCCAGGCGCGCCCTCGTCGGGGTGGGCGCGCTGGCGTTCCTCAACGCCCTGGCGCTCGTCGCCCAGGCCGTCGCGCTGGCGTCGGTGATCACGACCCGTGAAGGTCTTCCGCTGCTGGCCGTGGCGATTCTGGCGCGCGCGGGTCTGTCGTGGGCGACGGAGTCCGCCGCCGCCCGTGCCGCCGCCGGCGCGAAGGAAGAGCTGCGGACCCAGCTGCTGGCCAAGTCGTTCGAACGCGGTCCCGGCTGGATCGCCGACCGCGGCACGGCCGAGCTGTCGGTGCTCGCGACCAAGGGCCTCGACGCGCTCGACGCCTACTTCACCCGCTACCTGCCCGCGCTGGTCACGGCCGTGATCGTGCCGCCGCTGGCCGGTGCGTGGATCCTCTTCACCGACTGGCCGTCGGCCATGCTGATCGCGGTCACCGTGCCGCTGATCCCGGTCTTCGCCGCGTTGATCGGCTGGTACACCGAGAAGCGCGTCCGCAAGGCCGCCGACGTCACGGAACTGCTGAGCGCCCAGCTCCTCGAACTGCTCCGCGCCCTCCCGGTCCTGACCGTCTTCGGTCGCGCCAAGCAGCAGGCCGGTGCGGTGAAGCAGATCGGTGAGCAGCACCGCAAGGCCACGATGGGCACGCTCCGGATCGCGTTCCTGTCCGCGCTGGTGCTGGAGATCGCCGCGTCGCTGTCGGTCGCGCTGATCGCGGTCGGCGTCGGCATCCGGCTCGTGCACGGCGACATGACGCTGATGACCGCGCTGGTCGTGCTGATCCTGGCGCCCGAGTGCTACCTGCCGTTGCGCGCGGCCGGTGCCGCCCACCACGCCAGCGAGGACGGCCTCGAAGCGGTCCGGCGGGTCGCCGAGGTCGTCGAGCACGAGGACAAGGCCCGGCCGCGGCTGCCCGGTGGCTCGGTCCACGTCGACAACCTGCGCGTCCTGCGCCGAGGCGGTTTCGCGCCGGATGGCATCAGCTTCGATGTGCGGCCAGGGGAGATTTATCGTCTTGAAGGCGCGAGTGGTGCCGGTAAGTCGACGACGTTCCAGGTGCTGCTGGGCTTCGTGGAGCCGACGGACGGCACCGCGTTCGTGGCCGGCGACATCGCGTACGTGCCGCAGAAGCCTGCCTTCGCCGCCGCCACGCCACGCGGAGAACTGGAGCTCACGGTTCCCGGCGCCGAGGACATCGAGCAGGTCGCGGACGAGGTCGTGGCCGTGCATCTGCTCGACCGTCAGATCACCGACCTCTCAACCGGTGAACGCCAACGAGTCGCAGTCGCGCGCGCCCTGCTGAGGGTTCGGCACGGCGCGACGGTGCTGCTTCTCGACGAACCGACCGCGCACCTGGACCCGGTGACAAGTCGCAAAGTCGACAAAGCGATCAAGAGAGCCAGCGACACGGCGGCCGTTGTCCTCGCCTCGCACCGCGAGAAGGAGGCGATCGAGGACGAGACGTTCAACAGGGTCGTCACCGAGGAGACGCAGGCCGAACGCCCGAAGCGCCTGCCGATCCCATGGAAGGGCGCCGGGCTGGGCATCCTCGCGGCCGTCGCGGGCATCGCGTTGACCGCCCTGGCCGCCCACCTGATCGCCCGGGCGGCCGAGATGCCGCCGATCCTGACGCTGTCGGTGCTGGTCGTGGGCGTGCGGACGTTTGCGCTCAGCAAGGGCGTGCTGCGGTACGTCGAGCGTCTGGTCACGCACGACGAGACGTTCCGTCTCGCGAACGGCCTGCGCGCCGAGCTGTGGTTGCGGCTTGTGCGGACCCAACGGCGCGACGGGCTGCAACGGCTCGTGGAGGACACCGACACGGTTCGCGACCTCGTGCCGCGTGTGCTGCTGCCGCCGGTCGTGGCCATCGGCGCTGGTATCGCGACCACGATCCTGTTCGCGTTCATCGACCCGGCCGCCGCGCTGACGCTGGGCGGCCTGCTGCTCGCGGCCGGCCTGGCGGCACCCGCCGTCGCCGTGTGGATGGAACGCCGAGCCAGCACGAAGCTCGCCAGGGGCCGCCGCAAGGTCGCCCGCGACACGATCAACGCCCTCGTCGCCGCACCGGACCTCATCGCGCACGACGCCCACCACCGCCTGCTGGCCCAGCTGCACGCCGAGGACGTCGAGCTCGCGGGCCAGACCCGCCGGCAAGCGTTTGGCACGGGCGCGGCCACGGCGATCGTCCTGCTCGCGACCGGTGCGGCGGCCCTGCTCTGCGCCACGACCGGCAACCCGGTGCTGGGCCTGGTGCCGCTCGCGCTCGCCGAACCGCTGGCCGCCCTGCCTCTGGCCGCCCAGCAGCGCAGGGCGTTGCGGGAAGCGAGCGCGCGGCTGCAGTTCGACGCTCCGGAACGTCCCGAGCAGCCGCGCGGCAGGCGGATCCGGCTGGAGAACGTCGACGTCCGCTGGCCCGGCGCGACCGAGCCGACGCTGCGAGACCTCCACCTGAACATCGAACCCGGCACGCACGTCGCGATCGTGGGACCGTCGGGCAGCGGCAAGTCGACGCTGTTCGCGCTGCTCCTGGGGTTCCTGCAGCCGGAGCGGGGGATCGTCGAGCTGCCTCGCGCCACCTGGTGCCCGCAGGAGCCGATGCTGGTCAGCACGACCGTGAGGGAGAACCTGCGGATGTCGGGTCAGCACGACGACGAGGCGCTGCGGGAGGCCCTGCGCAAGGCGTGCCTGCCGGAGTGGGTGGACCGGCTCGACACGGTGATCAGGCCGGACCAGGTGTCGGGCGGCGAGGCGCAACGGCTGGCGCTGGCGCGGGCGTTGCTGCACGACGCCGACGTGGTGCTGCTCGACGAGCCCACCGCGCACCTGGACGAGCCGACCGCGCGCAGGTTGCTGGAGCAGCTCAGGCAGGACGGCAGGACGGTCCTGCACATCACGCACCGCCCGGACGAGGCGGCGAGGGCGGATCTGGTGCTGGACCTCGGCACACCCGCATACCGTTGAGAACCATGGACCCCTCTCTGGCGCGGCGCGTGCTCGTCGCGTCCACCGAGATCACCTCGGCGGCGCTGGAAGACCCGGAGAACGTGTTGCGGCTCGTGGTGGAGGCGGCCGCGGAGATCGCGGACGCCGACCTCGGCCTCGCCATGCTCGCCACCGAGGACGACGACGGCACGCTGACGGTGGAGGCGTCCAGCGGCGAGCCGATCGTCGCGACGCTGAGCCCGCGCAGTGCCGCCGCCAAGGCCGCCCGCACGGGCGTGCCGGTGATGGCCGACGACGTCACGAACGACCCGCGCACGGCCCCGTACGTGCCACCGCCGTTGCGCGTCTACGGACCGTTCGCGGTGGCGCCGTTCGGCACCTCGGACCGCAAGATCGGCGCTCTGGCGGTCTACCGCCGCAGGGACAAACCGCCGTTCACGCAGGAGACCGTGGACGTGCTGACGGCGTTCGCGGCCCAGGCGGGCCTCGCCGTCGTGCTGTCCGAGGGCTTCACCGCACGGCAGCGCGTCGCGGTCTACGAAGAGCGCGAACGCATCGCCCGCGACCTGCACGACGTGATCATCCAACGGCTCTACGGCGCCGGCGTGCAGATCAACCTGCTGCAGCGGCGGCTGGGCAAGAAGCTCGACGCGGGTCAGCGCGCCCGGATCGAGGAGGCCGTCGACCTGGTCGACGAGACGATCGCCGAGGTCCGCGCGACCGTCCGCAAGCTGCGCAACACCGACCCGGCCGACTCCGCCGACCTGCACGACTCGATCAAGGCCGAGGTCCGCACGGCCGGCGAGCTGCTCGGCTTCGCGCCACGCCTGCACGTGGCCGGCGACCTGGCGAACGTGCCGCGCAAGCACGCCGACGACGCGCGGGCGGCGTTGCGTGAGGCGTTGTCGAACGTCGTGCGGCACTCAGGCGCGACCAACGTCCAGATCGACGTACGGCGCGATGAGAAGCACCTGCTGCTGCGCGTCGCCGACAACGGGTGCGGCATCCCGTCCGGCGTGACTCAGCGCGGGCTGCGGCACCTCGCCGAACGGGCGAAGTCCGCGAGCGGGGACTTCCGCGTGGTGAGCTCGCCGAACGGGACGACGCTCACCTGGTCCGTCCCCGTTTAGCCACCCAGGCGGCGGCCTGCGTCCGCCGTTCCATGCCGAGCTTGGAGAGCACGGACGTCACGTAGTTCTTGACGGTCTTCTCCGCGAGGAAGAGCCGTTCACCGATTTGGCGGTTGGTGAGGCCCTCACCGATGAGTTCGAGCACGCGCTGTTCCTGGTCGGTGAGGCCGACCGGGGCCGGATTGCGCATCCGTTCGAGTACTCGGCTTGTGGTCGCGGGATCCAGAAGGGACCGTCCAGCTGCGACCTCGCGCACGGCCGTGACGACGTCCTGACCCCGAACCTGCTTGAGCAGATACCCCGACGCCCCGGCCATGATCGCGCCGACGAGCGCTTCTTCGTCGTCGAATGCGGTCAGCACGAGGCAACGAATGCCAAGGTCCCGCAACGACCGGCACAGGTCGACGCCGCTGCCGTCCGGCAACTGGACGTCGACCACCGCCACGTCGGGCGGGGTCTTCCGAGCCCGCGTCACCGCCTCGTCGACGGAACCGGCCTCGGCGATGACCGAGATGTCCACCTCGTCGTCGAGCATCTCGCGCAGTCCTCTGCGCACAACTTCGTGATCATCAACCAACAGAACGCGCACTGGCACGAATCCACCGTACGTCGAATGGCTGTTCCTGAGTGTGACTCGAATTGGCACAGTTCTTGTCATGGCAGAAGGCTCGGTACGACCGGTCGAGGAAGCAGATCGCATAGTTGTCGCCCGACTGGTTCTCGAGCTATGGGGAGCGCACACCTCCGTCGCGCACGGCGAGGTGTTCTTCCCGGCGAGTCTGCCGGGCTTCCTCGTGGAGAAGCAGGGCCAGGTGCTGGGCCTGCTGACCTACGTGGTGGCGAACCACCAGCTGGAGATCGTCACGATCGACGCACTTCGGCGAGGCCGTGGCGTCGGCACCGCGCTGGTCGACGCCACGGTCCGCCAGGCGCGCTCGCTCGGATGCAACCGGGTGCGCCTGACGACCACCAACGACAACCTCGACGCGGTCCGCTTCTACCAGCGCCGCGGGTTCAAGCTGGTGGCGCTGAGACCGGACGCGGTCCGTGAAGCACGCAAGCTCAAGCCCGAGATCCCGGCGGTCGGTGAGTTCGGTATCCCCATCACGGACGAGCTTGACCTGGAACGATGGGTTGCGCCACGGCAGTAGTCCACAGGTGTCCACAGCTTTGTCCACAGGTTGTGCACATGGGTCTCAGACGTGCAGTGGGTTGAACGCCTCGTCCCACGCGGCGGCGACCTGATGGGCGCACGTGGACGGTGCGACGCCTCCCACCCCGGTGCCGAGTCCCGGCATCGCGATGGTGTGGACGGCGTCGCGCACGAGCGTGCCGTCCTCAAGGCGGCCGGTGAGCCAGAGCATCAGCACGGCCCGTGCGGCGAGATAGGGATGGACGGTGTCGACCGGCAGCCGTTCGCCGGGCCGGCGCATCGTCGGAGCGCTGATGAGCCACGCCGGCTCGGTCTCGCCGGTCGCCACGATCTGCGCCTCGCCCACCGGGAGCTCACCGCCGTGCAGCGCGAGGACGGCGCTGCGGACGTTGTTCTCGACCTGGGGGAACGCCGTGGCGTAGACGGCGTCGATGCCACCGCGCATCCAGCCCTGCGAGTTCGCCGGGCTGACGATGGCCTGCGCGTGGATGTCCAGAACGGACCCGCGGTGCACCCGCACCCCGGCGCGGCCGTCCGCGACGGCGAGCCAGGCGTTCGCCATGGGTTCGTCGACCGCGCACAACACGAGTTCAGGCGCTAGAGCGGGCACGCCCCAAGCATTCCAGTTCGAACGGTCCCGGCGGAACCCAGGATTGGCCACCGACACAGGCGTGATTCGCGCCTCGTCGGCCGCACTACGCTGACTCGGTGCCTCGCATTGCGTACTTCGGACCACAGGGGACCTTCACCGAGCAGGCCGCCATGCGGTTCGAGGGTGAACTCGTTCCGTTCGAGACGATCCCGCTCGCCGTCGCCGCCGTGCGCGACGGCTCGGCCGACTTCGCGTGCGTGCCGATCGAGAACTCCGTCGAGGGCGCCGTGCCGGTGACGCTCGACGTCCTCGTGCGCGACGAGCCGGTCGTCGCCGTGGCCGAGACGGTGCTGGATGTCAGGTTCAGCGTCCTGGTCCGGCCGGGGACCACCGAGATCCGCACCGTCGCCTCGCACCCGCACGCGCTGGCCCAGGTCCGCGAGTGGATCGCCGCCTCGCTGCCCGGCGCGACCTCGATCGCCACGTCCTCGACCGCGGCCGCCGCCGCCGCCGTCGAGCGCGGCGAGTTCGACGCGGCGGTTTCCGCCCCCGTCGCCGTCAACCACTACAAGCTCGACGAGTACGCCACCGACATCCTGGACGTGCCCGACGCGCGCACGAGGTTCCTGCTGCTACGCCGTCCGGGTCAGCTGCCTGAGCCGACCGGCGCAGACCGCACGAGCGTCGTCGTGACCACCCCGAACCGCGTCGGTGTGCTGTCCGAACTGCTCACCGAACTGGCGTTGCGTGGCATCAATCTCACCGGCCTCGAATCGCGCCCCCAGAAGGGCAAACTGGGGACGTACCGCTTCTACATCGACGTCGAGGGGCACATCGCAGAGCCGAGGATCGGTGACGCGCTGGCCGCGCTGCACCGACACTCGCGCGAGATCCGGTTCCTCGGGTCCTTCCCGAAGGCCGACCACGAGCCCGCAGAGGCTCACAACGCCGAGTTCGCCGCAGCCGCCTCCTGGGTCGATGCTGTCAGAAAGGGCGAGCGCGGGTGAGATTGCTGCTGGTCAGGCACGGTGAGACGGCGTCGAACATCGAACGCAAGCTGGACACGGCGATGCCGGGCCCCCCGCTCACCGAACTGGGCCTCAAGCAGGCCCGCGAACTGGCCGACACACTCGCGGGCGAGCACATCACCGCCGTCTACGCGAGCATCGGCCTGCGCGCCCAGCAGACCGCCGCCCCGACCGCCGAACGCTTCGGCCTGCCCGTCCAGGTCCTGGACGGCATCGAGGAGATCCAGGTCGGTTCGCTCGAAGGCCGCAACGACACCGAGGCCTACAGGACCTACCTCGACACCGTGATCAAGTGGGCCGAGGGCGCGCTGGACGTGCCGTTCCCCGGCGGCGGCGAGACCGGGCAGCAGGTGCTGAACCGGTTCCTCGGCGCCATCTCGAGCATCCGGGCCGACGGCACCGTCATGGTCGTGACGCACGGCGGCGCCGGGCGGATGGGCGCGCTGGCCCTCGCGTCGAACGTGCCGGTGGAGCTGGCCGAGAACCTGCTGCCGAACACCGGGGTCGTGGTGCTGGAGTCCGAGGGCGACGGCTGGGTGTGCCGGTCCTGGGCTGGCGTCGAGATCTGACCTGGGTCCCCCTTGCGGGGGAGCCGCTCAGCCCCAGCCCAGTTCGTGCAGCCTGGCGTCGTCCACCCCGAAGTGGTGCGCGATCTCGTGCACCACGGTGATGATGACCTCCTCCACCACGTCCTCCTCGGTGTGGCAGATGTCGAGGATCGCCTCGCGGTAGATGAAGATGTGGTCGGGCAGCGCGCCTCCGTAGTCGGAGTTGCGCTCCGTCAGCGCGATGCCCTGGTAGAGCCCGAGCAGTGACGGCTCCTCGGGGTTGCGGTCCTCGACCAGCACCACGACGTTGTTCATCGCGTGCATGAAGTCGGGCGGGACCAGGTCCAGGGCCTCTTCGACCAGCTCGTCGAAACGAGCCCTGGTCATCTCGACGGTCATCGGTTCTCGGTGCTCGACGGAGGCGGGCTGGAGGAGGGCTTGTCGGGCTTGCCGGAGTCCGAGGGCTTGCCGGACTCCGACGGCGACTTGCCCGACTCGGAGTGCAGCGGGGCGCCGGTGGGCTCGTCCTGGGGCCTGACCGAGGTCGTCTGCGGCGGGTTCGCGGTGGTCAGCGGCGCGCCGTTGGGGTTGCGGACGCTGCCCTCCCACGCCACCAGGTTGGGGCCCTGGGGGACCGCGCCGATCTTGCAGTTGGCCTTGCGGGAGCCGACGGCCCAGCTCTCCTCGGCGCGCGTGTCCCACGTGACCAGCAGGTTCTTGGCCTTCAGGTCCGCGCCACCGGTGTACTCGGCGGCGATGGCCGCGCACTTCTCGGACATCGCGGCGTCCTGCGCCTCAATCGCCACGAACGGGCCCTCGGGATGCTGCACGACACCGACGATCTCGAACGCGTGCGGCTTGGCGCACTCGATCGGGTCACCCACCGTGTTGTTCTCGGCCAGCGCCACGCAGACGCCGGGGTCGTAGACGGAGGACTGGTCCTGGGTCTTCGCGCTACCGAACGACGGCAGGGGAGCGCCGGACGGGGCGGTGACCTGCAGACCGCACCTGAGCTGGCGATAGCCGCTCGACCAGCGGCCCTCGTCCGGGTTCAGGGTGCTGACGCCGTACTTGCCCTTGGGGTCGAGCTTGCCGCCCATGTAGGTGGTCGACGCCTGGGCGCAGTTGTCCTGCGCGATCTTCTCCCAGGCCTCGGCGTTCGGGAACGGCGCTTCCTTCGGGTACGCGGCGGTGATGTCGGCCGTGCCGGTGACCTCGAACTTGTGCGTGGCCGAGCAGTCGACCTTCTGCGCGTCCGACAGGTCGGCCTTCTCCCAGTTCAGGCACTCGCCCACGGCGGCCTCGTACGCGGCGTTGACGAGCTCGCGTTTGGTGCTGAGCGGGCCTCCTGCCAGCACGGACGTGAACGTGGACAACATCAGCAAGCCGAAAGCGCCCACGAATGCACCGGCCATCACAAGCCGCGTGTCGCGGATGTGACCGGATCGACTCAACCAACCGGCGCTCGGAGACATCTCATCCATGATGCCCGTGCCGTGTGAGACGGCTGTGCGCCGGGTTGGGTCGAGTGTTGCTATTAGGACACTCGTCACTCAATTGGCCCTGATTCAGCCGTCTCGCTAGGTACCTTGCCCGCGGGAGTGGTGATGACTGACAACAACCTGCCAGGACCTGGCCAGCCGACGCCCCAGCCTGGGTCGCCGTCGGGACAGCCCGGCCAGCCGCAACAGCCCGGCCAGCCACAGCAGCGGCCGCCGTACCGGCCTGCGCCGCAGCAGGCCGGCCCGAACCAGCCGTCCGCCAGGGGCAACGTGCGCCAGCAGCAGGCCGGCGTGACCAAGCCGCGCCAGGCCACGGTCGCCGAGCAACGCGCTCGTGCCGCCGCGCTGAAGGCGCAGCAGGAGCGGTTCGCCGCCGAGTCCGCCGCGTTCGAGAAGAAGCGCAAGACGCGCAAACGCCTGCTCATCGGCGGTGGCGTCACCGTCGGCGTGGTCGCGCTGGTCGCGATCTGGTACGCGGCCGCCAGCCCGAAGAACGTCAGGGCGCAGTGCACCGACTCGAACAATGTGATCGTCGACGACGACTACTGCGACGAGTCGTACTACCGCAGTCACGGCGGGTACAGCAGCGGTGGCTTCATTTACATCGGTGGCACCTCGTACCGCTACAACTACGGCGGCACGGGCTCCGTCGGCCAGAAGGCGGTCGGCGGTAGCTACACGGTCCCGAAGGGCGCGAACGTCACGACGAAGTCGGGCACGACCGTCCAGCGCGGCGGCTTCGGCGTCAGCAGTGGCTCCTCCGGCAGCGGAGGCTGAGCACAGTTGCGTCGTGAAACCTCACAGCCGCGGCCGAACTGGCAGCGGACGGTCTCGGACCAGGGGTTGGTGTTCGGCTCGCCCGCGAAGTACGCGAACGGCACCGACCGTCCGTACTGGGACGAGTCGGTGCACTACGTGTTCGAGATGAGCGAGGTCCTCTCGCTCGAAGCCGATGTCGAACTGCTCCACTCCATGTGCCTCGACGCGGTCGACAACGTGGTGCTCACCGAGCGGTACCGCGACTTCGGCATTCCCGAGTGGGTGTGGCCGCACATCGCCGAGTCGTGGCGCCGCCGTGACCCGCACGTCTACGGGCGCTTCGACCTGCGCTACGACGGCTCGGGCCCCGCGAAGCTGCTCGAGTACAACGCCGACACCCCCACGTCGCTGCTGGAAGCCGCGTACGTCCAGTGGTACTGGAAGGAAGACGTCTTCCCGGACGGCGACCAGTGGAACTCGCTGCACGAGCGCCTGGTCGAGCAGTGGAAGGAGATCGGCGCCAAGCTGCCCTCCAGCGAACTGCACTTCACCTGGTCGGGCGCCGACCCGTCCGGCGAGGACCACCTCACGATCGCCTGCCTGCAGGAGACCGCCGCCGAAGCGGGCCTGAACACCGTCGGCCTCGCGATCGAGGAGGTCGGCTGGGACACGTTGCTCAACCGCTTCGTCGACCTCGAAGAGTCCCCGATGGGCACGGTCTTCAAGCTCTACCCGTGGGAGTGGGTGGTCGAGGAGCAGTTCGGCCGCCACGCCGTCGAGTCGCTGCCCGGCACGCTGTGGGTCGAGCCGCTGTGGAAGATGCTGCTCTCCAACAAGGCGCTGCTCGCGATCCTGTGGGAGATGTACCCGGGCCACCCGAACCTGCTTCCCGCCTACCTGAACGACCCCGGCATGCTCACCGAGTACGTGCGCAAGCCGCTGCTCGGCCGCGAGGGGTCGAACATCCAGATCGTCGCGCCGGGCTACGAGACGCAGACCGGTGGCGTGTACGGCAAAGAAGGCTTCGTGTACCAGCTGTTCGATCCGCTTCCGGAGTTCGACGGCTACCGCCCCGCGTTGGGTGCCTGGGTCGTCGGCGACACGTCGGCAGGCCTCGGCATCCGGGAAACGGTCGGTCTGGTGACCGACGATGGCGCGGCGTTCGTGCCGCATCGAATTGTTGAGTAAGACTCCGAAAGGGAACAGGTAATGGACTACACGACGCTCGCGTTGGACCCCGGCTTCGGCTCGGCCATCGGCCGGGGCATCGGCGCGATCGCGCTGT
Organism: Lentzea albidocapillata; assembly: GCF_000719115.1. Taxonomy (GTDB): domain Bacteria; phylum Actinomycetota; class Actinomycetes; order Mycobacteriales; family Pseudonocardiaceae; genus Lentzea; species Lentzea albidocapillata. Next base: position 325,076 of record NZ_JOEA01000020.1, read on the forward strand.
ACGCCGTCGTCGGTCTGGTCCTCATGGTGTTCGGCTTCTACGCGATCGACTGGACGACGCCGGGCAAGCTGTCGATCCTGGTCCGCAACGGCGCACCGAACGCCGTGATCGTCACCGCTTCCGGCCTCGTGTCGATGGCGTTCATCGTCGTCGTCGCCATCCTGAGCGCGGTCGGCAAGCTCGACGAGGGCCTGCTCACGTCGCTGATCTACGGCATCGTCGGCATCGTCGTGCAGGTCGCGGCCGTGCGGCTGCTGGAGTGGGTGACCCGCCTCGACATCGGCTCGATCATCGAGTCGGACAAGTTCGCGCCGGCTTCTGTCGTCGTCGCGGCGGCACACGTCGCCCTCGGCCTCGTGGTGGCGTTCGCGATCTACTAGGCCGTTCGGCTGTCTGGGACCCGGCGCCGCGTGTGGCGCCGGGTCCCTTTCGTTGTGAAGCGTGACCACGGGTCCACATTTGGTGCATCCTCCTAACTCGAAGGGGTGGCGTTGGGGGGATGTAGTGCGTGTGCTCGCGTTGGGGCCGGTCGAGGTGTGGAACGGCGGCAGACAGGTGGCCCTCGGGGGGCCCAAACCCAGAACGTTGCTGGTGGCGTTGCTGCTCCAGCTGAGGCAGGTCGTCCCTGCCGAACGGCTCGTCGACCTGATCTGGGACGAGTCACCGCCGCAGAGCGCAGGTGCCCTCGTGCACACCTACGTGTCGTCGCTGCGGCGGGTGGCCGGAGAGGCGCTGGTCACCCGAGCACCGGGTTACGTCCTCGACGTCGAGTACAGCGACATCGACGAGTTCACCCGGCACGTGTCGCTGGCGCGGCAGGCCGAGCGGGACGGTGATCCCGCGACCGCGTTCCGCCACTACGAACAGGGACTCGCGCTCTGGCGAGGTCCAGCGCTGCACGGGATCGACGCGAACTTCGCCAGGGGTCACGCCCTCGCGCTGGAGGAGTCGCGTCTGTCCGCGCAGGAAGGACTCGGCCGCTGCGAGCTGGCCCAGGGCAGGTTCGAGGACGCGATCGGACGCCTGTCCGCGCTGGCGCACTCCCACCCGGCGCGGGAGGACACGCGGCTGTTGCTGATGAGCGCGTTGTACCGGGCGGGCCGGCAGGCCGACGCGCTCAACGTGTACCGCGAGGCGCGGGCCTACCTCCTCGACGAACTCGGGATCGAGCCGGGCGAGAAGCTCCAGACGCTGCACCGCCAGTTGCTGGCCGGTGTGCTCGAGATGCCGCCGATCGCCACCGCGCCCGCGCGGGACGTCGTCGTGCCACACCACCTCCCACCGGACATCAGCGACTTCACCGGCCGGCAGGACGTGTTGGCGCGGGTGCTCGCCGTCGCCGGCGCGCCCGCGAACACGACGTCGACCCCGACCGTCGTCATCTCGGGCTTCGGCGGTGCCGGCAAGTCCGCGCTCGCTGTGCGCGCTGCTCACCTGCTGCGTCGCCAGTACCCGGACGGCCAGCTCTTCGCCGATCTCCGCGGTGCTGAGCGGGATCTGCGGTCGCACGAGGTCGTGGGGCGGTTCCTGGGCCTGCTCGGTGTGCTCGGCAAGGACCAGCCGGAGGGGATCGACGAACGCGTCGAGCTGTACCGGCGCCTGGTCGCCGATCGCAAGCTGGTGATCGTCCTCGACAACGCCCGCAGCGAGAGACAGGTGCGGTCGCTGTTACCGGGCAACCCGAACTGCTTCGTGATCATCACGAGCCGTTCCCGCCTGACCGGCCTGGAGGGCGCGGATCCCGTCGAGCTGGACCTCCTCGAGCCGGAGGTCAGTGCGGAGATGCTCAGCCGCATCGCGGGCGAGCAGAGGGTGAAGGCGGAGCCGGAGGCGGCCCGGCACATCGTCGAACTGTGCGGCGGCGTGCCGCTGGCCCTGCGTGCGGCGGCCGCCAAGCTGCTCGCCCGCCCTCACTGGCCCCTGCGCACGCTCGCGAAACGCCTCTCCGACGAACGGCGAAGACTCGACGAGCTCACCGTCGGTGATCTCGCGATCCGGTCCAGCCTGCGGCTGAACTACGCGGACCTCGACGCCCAGCACCGCACGGCGTTCCACCTCCTCGCACTTCTCGACATGCCCGACTTCGGCGCATGGGTCGCCGTGCCGCTGCTCCTCGTGGACCTCGACGAGGCCGAGGACGTCGTGGAACACCTCGTCGAGCTCAGGCTCCTCGACGTCGCGGGGGTGGATCACATCGGACGTGTGCGCTACCGCTTCCACGACCTGGTCCAGCTCTTCGGCGCGGAGCAGGCGTCTCTCGACGACGACGTCACCGCCGCGGTCGGCAGGCTCCTCGCCACGTGGGTGACGCTCGTCGAAGCGGGTTCGAAGCGGTTGCCACGGGTCACGCTGGGCCTGCGTCCCCGGCCCGGTGTGGACGAGGAGGTCGATCCACGTCTCGTCGAAGAGGTCGAGGAGAACCCCATGGGGTGGCTGCACTCCGAGACGGGTGCGGTCGTACGGGTGGTCGAGCGCGCGCATGACCTCGGGGTCGACGAGATCACGACGACGTTGATCACCTCGCTGCTGTCGTCGTCGTTCTCGGCCCGCAACGAGTTCGACGGCTGGCAGCGGACGCACGACGTCGCCCTCCGTGCCGCGCGTGCGCAGGGCAACACGGCGGCTGAGGCCGTCGTCCTGGCCGGGCTCGGGCAGCTGCGCTACGAGCAGGACGACTTCGACGCGGCTCTGACGAACTTCCAGCAGGCGGCGGACGGCGCGGAGCTGGTGGGCGACGACGCCACGTTGGCGGTGGCGCTCGTCGGACTCGGCACGGTGTACCGCGACCTCGCGTCGTTCGATCTCGCGCGGTCGATGCTGAATCGGGCCGTGCAGCTGGGTGACGACGAGATCGTGGCGGCCGCCGCGTACGGCCTGGGAGCGGTGGACCGCGACCTGGGAGATCTCGCCGCCGCGGAAGCCGCCCTCGAACGCAGCCTCTCGCTCTACCGCAAGCTCGACGACCAACGAGGTACCGCACTCGCTCTGCGTGGCCTGAGCCTGTGCCACCGGGCGTCGGGCAAGTACCTGGCAGCGGTCGAGTCGAGCAGGGAGGCCGAGGCACTGCTTCGAGCGGCCGGTGACGAGCTCGGGGCCGTGTACGCGGTGCAGTCGCTGGTGAAGGCCTCACTGCGAGCCGGGTTGTTCGAAGGCCTGGACGACCTGCTGGCCGAGTGCGTGGAGGTCTGCGGCAGGCAGCGAGACCGGTTCGGCCTCGCTCTGACGACGAGAACGCGGGGAGAGCTTTCCCTGGCCCTGGGCAGGCCTGACGCGGCCGAGTTGCTCTCGGAGGCGCTGGGACTGTGGACGGAGCTCGGCGCGCCGCTCTGGCGTGCGCGGACCATGCGCGACCTCGCCGCAGCCACGTCGGACGCCGAGACCTGGACAGCGGCACTGGAGCTGTTCCGGTCGCTCGGTGTTCGCGAGGCCGCCGAACTCGAGGGGATGACCGCGGCCGACTGGCTGTCGTCGACACGTCTGCCGTAGTGCCGGGCAATATGCGCTGGCGGTATCCCACTACTCTGTTGAGGGTGATTGACCTCAAGGTGTTGCGCGAGAACCCGGAGATCGTGCGCGCGTCGCAGCGTGCCCGTGGCGAGGACGAGGGCGTCGTCGACAGCCTGCTGTCCGCGGACGAGCGCCGCCGGGCCGCCATCTCCCGTGCGGACACCCTGCGCGCCGAGCAGAAGGTGCTCGGCAAGGAGGTCGGCAAGGCCAAGGGCGACGACCGTGCCGCGCTGCTCGTTAAGGCGAAGGACCTGGCCGGCGAGGTCAAGGCCGCCGAGGCCGAGCAGCACGCCACCAACGACGAGGTCCAGGAGCTCCTCGCCAAGATTCCGAACCTGGTGCACCCGGACGCGCCGGTCGGCGGCGAGGACGACTTCCGCGTCGTCAAGACCGTCGGCGAGCCGCGCGAGTTCGACTTCGAGCCGGTCGACCACCTCGACCTGGGCACGAGGCTCGGCGCGATCGACATGGAGCGCGGCGCCAAGGTCGGTGGCTCGCGGTTCTACTTCCTCAGGGGCGTCGGCGCGCAGCTGGAGCTCGCGCTGCTCAACATGGCGGCGGCGCAGGCCACGGCCAGCGGCTTCGAGCTCATGATCACGCCCACGCTGGTGCGGCCGGAGATCATGGCGGGCACCGGCTTCCTCGGCGCGCACTCGAGCGAGATCTACCACCTGCCCGCCGACGACCTGTACCTCGTCGGCACGTCGGAGGTGCCGCTCGCCGGCTACCACGCCGACGAGATCATCGACGGCGAACGCCGTTACGCGGGCTGGTCGTCGTGCTACCGCCGCGAAGCCGGCTCGTACGGCAAGGACACCCGCGGCATCATCCGCGTGCACCAGTTCAACAAGGTCGAGATGTTCTCCTACGTCAAGCCCGAGGACGCCGAGGCGGAGCACGCCCGGCTGCTCGGCTGGGAAGAGGAGATGCTCGCCAAGATCGAGGTGCCCTACCGCGTCATCGACACGGCGACGGGCGACCTCGGCATGTCGGCGCACCGCAAGTTCGACTGCGAGGCCTGGGTGCCGACGCAGCAGAAGTACCGCGAGCTGACGTCGACGTCGAACTGCACGACGTTCCAGGCACGCCGCCTGAACGTCCGCTACCGCGACGAGAACAACAAGTCGCAGATCGCCGCCACGCTCAACGGCACGCTGGCGACCACCCGGTGGATCGTCGCCATCCTGGAGAACCACCAGCAGGCAGACGGCTCCGTGGTGGTCCCCCAGGCGATGCGCCCGTTCATGGGCGGCCTGGAAGTGCTCAAGCCGAAGTAGCCGAACGGCAAAGGCTGCGCCGGAATCATCCGGCGCAGCCTTCAGCAGGTGGATCAGATGATCGTCTTGTAGTTGGCCCAGTCGCCTTGGCCGCTCATGGTGCCGCCCCAGTAAAGGCGTCCCGCGCCGTTGCCGGCGAAGTAGACCATGGTGTTTCCGGGGTCG
>NZ_JOEA01000021.1 GCF_000719115.1 Lentzea albidocapillata
ACCGCGCTGGCCGCCTCGTACGGCGCCGGTCAGCTCGGTGACGCCAACGCCCTGACCACCGGTGTGTCCGCCGCGTTCATCGGTGCCGCCGGCATCGCGATCGTGGGTGCGCTCATCGCTGCTGGGACGTTGCGCGGCAGCCGAGCGGCTGCCCCGGCCGCCGAGCGCGAGTCGGCCAACGTCTGAATGATCCACCTCGGTTGCCGCCCGCCTCGCCAAGGCGGGCGGCAACCCACCCGCTTCAGGAGTTCCACATGCGACGAATCCCCGCCCTCGCCCCAGCGGACGCCCCAGAGAAGTCTCGCGAACTGCTCACCGACATCATCACGCGACATGGTTCGGCCGGCGACATGGTGAGCACGATGGCTCATTCACCCGCACTGCTGCAGGGTTACCTGGACTTCTCGCGAGCGCTCAAGCGCGTCAAGCTGCCGCGCGCTCTCAGCGAGAAGATCTCCCTCGCAGCGCAGGAGTGGATCGGTTGCGGCACCTGCTTGGCAGCGCACACCGAGGCTGCCCGTGCGAACGGAGTCAGCGACAGCGATATCGTCCTCGCCCGCCAGGGCACCGCCGTCGATCCACGCGAGGCGGCACTGATCGCCTTCGCCGTGCGCGTTCTCGCGGAGCCGTCCGGCATCTCGGACCACTCGCTGCCCAGCACGTACCGAATAACTGTTGATATGTCCGTAGATCGCCGTCGTCCTGTCGGTGTGCACGATCTTCACCCACAGCCCGAAACCGCTGGCCGGCCCCGCTTCCGCCACGACACCGTCCATCACGGACACAACGGGCGTGCCGATGCGGTTGGCGATGTCGAGACCGTCGTGCATCGCGCCCCAACGCGGCCCGAAGTTCGATGTGACAACGCCCCGCGTCGGAGCGAACACCCTTGAACTTCCCGACCTCGCAGCACCACCGGAAACGGCCAGCTCTGGGCGGTTCGCCGCTTCCAATCCGAGCATGTCTCTCTGATCGGGAGTCATCCAGTCGAGCGCTGTGCGCACTTCTGTGAGCCGCTTCGCCAGTTCGTCGCGCCGGCGCCGCAGGTCTGCGGCGGCATCCTCAACTGCCTTGTCCGCGGCGTCGGACTTGCTACGTGCCGCGTTACGCGCCGTGCCTGCGGCCTCAAGGCTTCGGCTGCTCTCCGTAACCAAATCGGGTGCGACCACCTCTTCGCGATCGCTCGTACCGCTCACGTGCAGAAGCTCGGCTGTGAAGCCCTGCACAGCATTCGTGATCGCTTGGTTGAATCGAACAGCCTGATTCCGCCACTCCGCGTCTGCCGCGCGCTCGACCTCTGAGGCGCTGGTGGCGGCCGCCAACAATTCGGCGTGTGTGGACTCGGCTGCCGAGACCTTCTTGTGCGTCAGCTGGGCCTGTCTCCTGAGCTCCAGGTAGTTGACCATGATCCCGCCGAGCGACACCACGGGCTGAGCGACGGCAGGCGCCGTGCCCAGCAGGAGCAGTCCGGCGACGAACACCGCCAGGAACCGTCCGGCTCGAAACATGGTGACCACTCCGATCGGCGGAACGTCGCGACGGTGTTCCGCACGCTCAGTTGGTCGTTCTGCGGCAGCGATGCGTTTCCTCTGGCTACCAGTTTTCCGTTCAGGAGGCCATGACGGAGCGCACATCGAGGCAGAACGTGGGGCAGGAAGGAGCGCAATCAACACGCACAGCATCGGCCAAGCCACGGTCCGTCACGGTCGATAGAGGCTTCTGCCCCGTTCCATGCCTGCGCGGCCACCTGGACTACGTGCACTCGGCACAGGTCCCGGTGATGGTCACGCGCACGACCACATCGGTGAAACCCGTTGCCTCCTCGGTGACCCAAGCCGGCAGAGGTGACGAGTGAGCAGGGATCTCGACCGTTGAGTGGCACATCGAGCAGACGAGGTGGTGGTGCGGTCGGCTGGAGCAGCGGCGGTACCACCGCTGGCTGTGCTCGCCGACCATCACATCGACGAGTTCCCGCTTCACCAGGTCCCTGAGCGCGCGGTACACAGTGGACATTCCTATCGGTCGACCAAGGTCGTGGATCCGCCGATGAAGCTCGTGTGCCCTGATGAACGCGCCGTCGCGCCCGAGGACGGCCAGCACGAACCGCATGTTGATGATCTGCTGGCTCTGGTTCATCTGATGGAACTCCGTAGCTTGCGGGAAAGCCGTAGTGCCACTGCTGTGGTCCTGCTCCTCGTCGGCGGAGTCGCCGTGTTGCCGCCGACCGGCCTGCTCCAACGACTGAGCCTGTGGCCATCAAACGACTTACGGCCGCGCTGCTGACTGCGCCCAGAGGCCGCGAAGCCGGTATTGAAAATCAATTTCATAACCGTTAGCGTATGCGGTCCGATGCGCATAGACGATCTCGCGGAAGGGGACCGATGGAGATCGATCACGTGGTACTGGCCGCCCGGACCAAAGCCGATGCCGAGGAGGTGCTCAGCCAGGCCGGACTGGGTATCGCCCGCGGCCGAGTCATTCCGGGCCTCGGACTGTCCAACCTCGTCGTACCACTGGGGCAGGGACTGCTGGAGATCCACTACCCGAACGGTGAGCCTCTCTCGCCAGGATCCCCGCCACTGCTCGACTTCGACAAGGAAGCTCTCGCCACACACTCATCGGCAGCGTTGGTCCCGATGGCGTGGCTGGTGTTGATGGAGGACGAGCGGCGCCTGCGCGAGCTCGCCGCCACGAACGACATGTCCGTGCTCGAGGTGTCCGCTGAAGGCCCCGGTTTCCCGCCATACGCGCTCGCGGGCTTCGGTGCGAACTTCGACCGGCGATGGTTGCCGTGCCTCATCCATTGGCCAGAAGGACCGCCGGCACTCAGCGCCGCACACCGACGTCAACCCGTTGGTATCACTCGTATCGACGTGGCAGGTCCGGCGGGCGACATTCGAGGTTGGTGCGGAGGAACGCCCCGTGGCCTGAACGCCGTGCCCGGCACCGCGGGTCCGCTGCGGGTCGAGATCGGCTTCGCCGACGGAACGACCCTCACCCTGGGCCTCGACGACTAGGTTCCGGCCTTTCCTCGCTTTCAGCGGCAGAACTCACCCATTCGAGGCGCAAATACCGTGCTGTGTGGTGTATTTGCGCGCGCCACCCGCCCTCCGCGAGTTATCCGCACAAAGGGGGCCCACGATGGCTGGACCGGTCAGACGAAATATCGCCCACCTCACGCCAGCCGAGCGGCAGGCGTTCATCGACGCGCTGCTGCAGGCCGACCTGCACGCCTTCCCCGGAGGAGTGTCCTACTGGGACAAGCAGGACGAGATCCACCAGTCGACCCACAACCACGGCGGCAACTCCTTCCTGCCGTGGCACCGCGAGCTCTGCAACCGGTTCGAGGCGCTGCTGCAGCAGTCGAACCCTGATGTCGCCCTGCACTACTGGGACTGGACCCAGGACCCGCGCGCCGCCTCCGACGGTCAGGGCGGCACCGTCGACCTCTCCTCCAGCACCCTCTACGGCACGATGAACGGAATGGTCGACGGACCGCTCGCCGCGCTGCACAACGGTGGCGTGCTCGCGGGCAGCCGCGAACAGACCGGAAACCCGGCCGATCCACCGCAATCCGTCCAGCGCAACGCAGGCGCCGGAGCACCGGAGATCAACTCCGACGCGTCGATCATCGGCAGCGCCGACGCCCTGGCCCAAGCCCAGCAGTGGGAAGCGTTCCGGAACGAGCTGGAGGGGTGGCACGGCACCGCGCACGGTTACGTCGGCGGCGACATCGGTGGCCAGCACCAGGCATTCGAGGATCCGTTCGTGTTCCTGTTGCACAGCAACGTGGACCGGTTGTTCGCGATGTGGCAGGCGCAGCCGGGGCAGGACTGGCGGCTCGATCCGGACCAGGTGTACGGCGACCAGTCGAACACCACCGGACCCGGCAGCATCCTGGACCCGATGCAGCCCTGGAACGGCACCGTCCAGTTCGGCTCGCCGCTCGACCCGTGGGTCGGCGCATCGCCCGCCGTCGAGAGCAAGAACTGCCGCCACCCGTCCGTGGTGCGCCCGCCCTGCTACGACACCCTCCCGCTGACCGTGGAACAGCTCTCGCCCGTGGCCGGCGACCCGATCCGGTTCCTCGACGTCATCGAGCACCTGCCGACCGCCCGCGCGTTGCGGCTGCGTGTCCGCGGCTGTACCGAGGTGACCGCCACCGCGTCGGTGACCGCCCCGTTCACCGTCCTGTCCGCCTCGGTCACCTCGCCGCACCCCAACGGCTTCGAGGCCACCGACCTGCTGGTCTGGGTGCTCTACACGCCGGGCACTGCGGGCTCTGCGGATTCCGGCACGCTGACCGTCACCATCACCGAGACAGGCGACGTGTTCGCGGTCCCGGTGACCGCGACCGTCGTGCCGAACCCGACCGTCGGCACGTCGCTGGTCCTGGATCAGTCCGGCAGCATGAGTCTCCCCTCGGGCCTGCTTGGCAAGACCCGTATGGATGTGCTGCACAGCTCCGCGCCGCTGTTCGTCACGCTGCTCGATGACAACGACGGCATCGGCGTCGTCCGCTTCGACACCGACGCAGCCGAAGCCGCCCCGGTCGACGATGCCGGTCCCATGATCGGCGGAACAGGCAGGCTCGCCGCTTCCACCGCGATCACCGGAACGCTTACCAACCCCGCCGGCCTCACCGCCATCGGCGACGGCCTGGAGAGCGCCGCCGCCCAGCTTGCACCGATCACGATGGACTACGACCACACCGCCACCGTGGTGTTCACCGACGGCCACGAAACGGCCGACAAGACCATCGCCGCCGCCGCGTCCTCCGTGCACAGCCGCGTCTTCGCCATCGGCCTCGGAACCGCCGACCAGCTCAACCCCGGCGCCCTGGCCGACATCGCCAACGGCACCGGCGGCTACCTCCTGCTCACCGGCAACCCCGGCGTGGACGACCAGCTCCTGCTGCAGAAGTACTTCGCCCAGGTGCTGGCCGGAGCGACGAACGCCGCCATCGTGGTCGACCCCGACGGCTTCGTCCCGGTCGGCGGCAAGGTCGTCGTCCCGTTCCTGCTCACCGCCGCCGACATCCGCGCGGACGTGCTGGTGCTCGGTGAGACCGCAGGGGCTCTGCGCGTGGAGCTCATCGCACCGGACGGCTCCACCGCGAGTCCGGTGGAGGTCGTCGGCGAGGCCTACCGCGTGCTGCGCGTGGCAGGTCAGGCGGGGGAGTGGCAGGCGGTGCTGTCCGTCGACGACCGCCAGCTCAGCAAGTGGATCACCGAACTGCGCAAGCGCCTCGCTGACCGCAAACGCGGCGGGCAGCTGTTCGAGCGGATCGTGACGGGGATCAAGGCGCACGGCGTGCCGTTCACGTTGTCGGTTCAGGCCCGCAGCGCACTGCGGCTCGGCGCGGCGCTGAGCCAGGGCTCCCGGCTGCCCGGCACCCCAGCACACCTGACGGCGACGCTGACGGACAGCGGGATCCCGTTGTCCTCCGCGGCCGTGAGTGCCGTAGTGACCGGTCCCAGCGGAGGTCAGGCGGTCATGCCACTGTCCGGGCAGGAACCTGGGATGTTCGCTGTCTCGATTCCCACCGCGGAGCCGGGGGTGTACCGGGTGCTGGTCCGTGCGAGAGGCGCGGATCTGCGCGGCACGGCGTTCACACGCGAGGAGCTCCGCACTTTCGCCGTCTGGTCGCGAGGTGACCAGGCGCCTCCGCTGGTGATCGACCCCCGTCCGCGGCCGGGCCGCGATCTGGACGGCTGCGCGTTCCTGCTCTGCCTGCTGGAGAACGACGGCGTGCGCCGGCTCCTGGAACGGAACAAGATCGACCCCGACCGCGTCGCCGCCTGCGTCAAGTCCGCTTGTCGTTAGGTGACGGCGTTGCTGATCACCTGAACAGGCCACCGTGCTCGACGACACGGTCGACCGCGGTGGCCTCACTGGTTGCATCGTCGAACCATCTGGTTGTACGGTCGAACCATGCAGAGCGGGGAGACGGACGCGGCGCAGGAAGCCCTGATGCGGTTCGTCCGCAACTTCGGCCTCCATCAGCCCGACCGCACGCCATGCGGACAGCCGCTTCCGGTCTCGGAGGCACACGCCATGGTGGAAGTCGCCCGAGAGGGACGGATCCGTCAGGTGGAGCTGGCTCGCCGGTTGCGGTTGGAGAAGAGCACCGTCCATCGACACCGGCACCGTCCGACCGGCAGACCGATGTCGCCGAACGGGGCGCGTCGGTCATGCCGTTCGACCTGGAGCGCACCACCCACCAGTTCACCAAGACCGACACCGGCGGCGTGCAGACCGTCATCGCCGACGACCCGCAGGACACCACCCAGATCACTCTGATCCAGCAACACCTGACCGCGGAGGCCGACCGCTTCCGGCGCGGCGACTTCACCGATCCCGCCCGTATCCACGGCAACGAGATGCCCGGCCTGGAAACGCTCCGCGCCCACGACGGACGAATCACCATCGACTACGAGAACACCCGTGACGGAGCACGCGTCACCTACACCACGACAGGCACCGACCTTCGCAACGCCCTGCACGCCTGGTTCGACGCCCAAAGCGGCGACCACGGCCCGCACGCCACCCGCTGACACGACAGCTCGGGGCGGTGTCCAGCACCGAGCAGTTCCGCGCAAGCTCAGCACCGGCACACTGCCCTCCTGACCATGACCGAAGCATCACCGACACAGCGGTCATGATCGCGAGAACCCTGACGCCGCGGAGGAAGGTGTTGGTGCGCTCAAAGTCTGTGCCAGCACGGTTCCGGCGGTCTCGACGGAGGCCATGAGGACACCCAGCAGTGACTTCGGGATTGATCCGGCGTCGAGGCCAGCTCGGTCCATCAGGCCCTGCAACGTTCCGGCCTGGCCTGCTGTCATTCTCGTGCGGCATGTCGCGTGGTTCAGTAGTTCACGGGCGGCGTAGGCATCGGTGGAACGTTCGGCGTCCTCGATCAGCTCGGCGCACAGGGGGTCCGTTTCGACTTGCTGCGCCGCCATACAAAGGTCCAGCGCGGTGAGGCCGAGACGAATGCAGAACAGCGTTGTTGACCTGTCGGTGGGCTTTCGGGCGAGCCTGACCGCGGCGAGCGTGGCGGCAACGTCGTCGACGCTCAAGCGTCCGTCCTTCAGATGCGCATAGCTGCGAAGACAAGCCGCCAGTGCGTACTCGTGCGGCTCGGTCATCACGCTGCTGTCGATGAGCCTTAGTGCGTCGTCGACACGTCCGTTGGAGGCGTACGCGATGACGCGCGTCTGGCGGGATTCACGGAGCATCTCTTCGGCTTCGTCGTGTTGTTCCGCGTGTTCTGTGGCTTCTGTCCATTTGCCCGCGGCGGCCAGAGCTCGGGTGCCGTCCTCGCGCAGCAGTACCTGAAGCCAGCGATCGAGTTCGGATCGATCGCCGTCGGTGGCGATGAACTCGTCGAAGGGGATCGACGTGCCGTGGATCGTGGCGTTGCCGCCGTGGCGGGCGGCTTGGTCGATCGCGTGAAGGGCACGGTAGGCGCCTTCGGGGTCGCCTGCCCGGCTGGTGAGGCGGGCGAGGTTGACCAGTGGCTGGAGCGAGGCGATGGCCGTGCGACCGGATACGGGCCAGGCGGCGTGGAAGATCTGAAACTGCCGCTCGCACAGTTCGACCGCTAGGTCGGGCAAACCGCAGTCGGCGGCGATCAATGCTGCCAGGTTCCAGACTGAACAGGCTCTGTCGATCCGGTCCTCGGGTTCGGCGGGGTTCTGGCAGGTATCGGCGAACTGGCGTACTTCGCGCACCCGTGCTTCCAGGTCGGCGCAGCGCCGACGGCCCTGAAGTACCAGCGGGAACCTCCTCATCGCCAAATCCGCGGCGGCTTCGGCTGCTGCGGTGAGAGTCACCTGTTGTGCCGAGCCCGCAGGTGGTGAAGCCGCTGGACCGGCGGTCGCTGCGGGGGTGTCCAGGATGGCGGAGCGAGCCGCCCAGGCGAGGATGCTCTGCGTCCTGGCGGGTAGTCCCAGGCGGTTCCAGTGAAAGATCACCAGATAGCTCACGACCTCGCGCAGTCCGCGCCGCAGCGTTCCTCTGCGAGCGGCGGACCCCAGGGTTCGGCCGGCCTGACGGAAGGCGTCCGCCCACTCGGCGGCGGAGGCCAGGGGGCCGTTCGTGCCCAGTAGCGGTCCGTCCGGCGAGACGTCGGCGAGCATCAACTGTTTGAGGTCGCCGGCCATCGCGGTCACCTTCGAGACCGGGACGTCAGCGGGGAGGTGCCGTTCCTGTGCGACTCGGTGCCAGACGTCGCCTTGCTCGTACCACTCCAGCCCGGCGGCGCGCATCAGGGTGGTGCACAGCAGAAGGGACAGCTCGCGGCGGCCGAGCCCGATTCCGCCGTCCCGGAGGAGATTTACGACGGCGCGGCTGTCGGCGCAGAACAGTTCGTGGGCGAGATCCATGCCCACCTGGCCACCGAACGCCATGGTCTCAGCCTCGTAGATGCCTGGCCGCCACCCGGTGATCTGGCCGTTGGCCGTGAGGTCGTCGAGCGCCGTACCGAAGCGGTGTCTCATGGTGCGCCCGGCCGATCCTGGTTGCAGGCGCAGTCGCCAACAAGGGTGTTTGCGCATGAACCACCACGCGGTGATCACGCCCTCGTCTTCGGCACTGTGGAGTAGGGGTGCGAGGTGATCGGCGACGGCGCGTTCCGCGTCGTGCCAGTCGGTGAACTGGATGTAGAGCTGCCACCAGCCGGAGGCGATCTGTTGTTCGAGGGCGTGCTGTCCGGCGCGCCGGTAGACCTCGGCGGCCTCTGCGAGATCCGCCGAGTCGAGGGTCTCGGCGCGGGCGGCCTCGGCCAGCGGTGTCCCGGTCAACACGGTGAGCACGGCGCGTTCGGTGGTGCGTACGACAGCCGACTCGTCCGTCGCACCGGCGGCTTGTGTCGAGGCTTGCGGAGCTAGTCGATCAGCAGACATGCGTCCCATCCGGAGATCGGCGCGACATTGTGCGCAGCGGTGTGCAGGGCCAGGGCGGTTCCTGTCTCACCCTCAAGAAGCCCTGTTCCGGCCTTAGCGATGGATCGCGTGTAAGGGATCAGGTTCTCGGCCAGACGCGGCAGGTGGTCGGTGAGCGCCGGGGTTCGGCTGTCCTGGGTGGCCCGCCACACGGTCTGATAGATCCCGGCCCAGCCGTGGCACAACCCAGGGTCGGTGATTCGGGCCTGCTGTGCGGGGTCGTCGAGGCACCGGACCAGTGCTTGTTCGTACTCCTGCTGGAGACGCACGTCGTTGGTTGCGATTCCGGCTAATTGCCCGGCACGGGCGATCCCCGGCGTGCCGTAGCACCAACTGGGGCGAGCCGGGCCAGGCTGGCTGGGGTGACCGCTGCGCAGGTCGGCCAGGGTGATCCATTCCGGCCACCACGGTCCGGCCTCGCCGTCCTGTTGCCAGGCATCGAGCCATCCGCAGATCGTGGCGATCGCCTCGTGGTGCCCGTCCACGGTGACCCCGCGCCGCATCGCCTGGCTCAGCAACGCCAGAGGGCCGCCGACCCCGTGTGCTGCGCCCAGGTTTCCGTGGCCGTCGCGGTAGGCGCTAGAGGACCGGCGGTGCGGATCGTGACCCACCCACCACCCAGGCAGTGCGTGGCTGTCGATCTGCAGTGGCAGAGTCAGCGCTACGAGGTAGTCCAGCACTCGCTGCATCGCGCTGCCGCCGGGATCGCGGCGCAGCAGCAGCGCACCGAGCCCGCTCAAGCCGAAAAACACGTCATACTCGCGGAACCCAGGAAGTTCGCCTGCGCTGATACGTGCCATCGCGGACTCGACTCGCCGGTGCGCAAGCGCGGCCACGTGCACATCGACGTCCGCGAGGGCCTCGCGGTAGCGGCTGGTGGCGCCCGCTGCCGCCGCGTCGAGCATGAGCGTGACCGCCGGTGCGCCCAGGTACAGGCCGGTGGTGTTCGTGGCGCTGACCTGACCGGCCACCGCGTTCACGATCCAGCGATGGGCTTGCTGCCACGTCCCTGTCCCGGCGTGAGCGCGTTCGATGTGCAGCAGCGCGATCCCGGCAGCGCCTCTCGTGAGGGACTGAGCTACCCAGGGCTCGTTCTCGGGAGGCGGCCCCGGCAGCGCGAGTTGCTCGGCGTAGCGCTCGGCCGCTTCCGCGAGGGTGGCTGCGGGGTTCGTCAGGGCGGCCAACTCAATGTGCTCCGCGGCGTGCGGTGTGGCGCAAAACGCATGCCCGCGCGAGCCGGCCTGTGACCCGTTCGATGGCCGGGTCGACGCCGACTGCGCGAATGTGGTGCAGGTGCAGCAGTGATCCCAGGACGGACAGAGGGTTTCGCTGTTGCACCAAGTCTTCCCGATAGGCGGTCAGCGCCTCGGCGCGCGCCTGCCACGCGGCCACGACGTGTTCTCCGCCGGGTAGAGAACGCAATGTCGTCCACGCGCCGTCCGGATCAGCCAGCTCCAGTGCCTGGTTGCGCAGTGCCGGATCGACCCGTCCGTGCTCTTGCCGAAGTTCACTGATCAGCCAGCCCAGTCCGTCGTGGGTTGTTCGCGCGAAGCGCACGGTGAGGTCGACCATGCTGGCGGCGGCGAGGGCCTGTGGATGGCCCCCGGTTTTGACCGCAGCGCTGATCTGGGCGAGTGCTGCGACCGAGTCGGTGGCGAAGACGTCCTGTGCGCGGTCCAGCGCGGAACCGTGGCCGTAGCGGCCGGTCTGGGGTTCGTGGGTGGCGAGAGTGAGATGTGAAAGCAGTCGGTCTCGGTGCAGGCTGTCCGCCCACGTGGCGACCCGTTCGGCGGCCGAGCCATACGCGGATGCGTCGGACAGACGCAGGTATACGGCGAGGTACTGGTCGACTTCGGGGCGGCGCATCTCGCGATGCCGGCGGAACCACCAGGGCGGCGCTTGATCGCCGAAGGCGTCGATCAGGCCCGGCACACGCTCGATCAGAATCTCGTCGAAGCGTGCCGGATGCCCGTAGATCTGTGCACAGAGGACCGTGGAATTCCCAGGAAGGTGGCCCGCGGTCCGAGTGACGGCGCGGGCCACACTCGCGACGAACGAGGGGACTTCGGGCGAGGGCGCGTCCAGAACCAGGGGCATGAGCACCTCATGAGCGCGGCCCAACCAGGCGAGGTCCTTGGGTGCCGACGTTTCGCGGAGTTCGAGGCGGTCGGCGCGCTCCAGGCGGGTGCGCAGCAGAAGCCGGTGAAGTGGGTGACCGAGGTCCACCGGTTGCCGTCGGTCGTGGTCAACCAGCGCGACGCGCTCGGGTACGCGCCACCTGGCCCGCCAAGAATCCAGCCCAGCCTGCCACTCGGCCATCGAGGCGTCATGGCCCGGAAGATCACCAGAGGCGAGCAGCCACCGTGCCGGGGACAGAATGGTTCGCCGGTATCGAATCCGCGGAAGGTACGGGAGTTGGGCAGCGGCGCCGAAATGGAACGCCTTGTAGACCGCGGACCGTGCGGTGGTGATCTCGGCGAGGAACCTCGCCAACGGCGGCGTCTGAACCCCAGCCTCCAGGGCGTGGGTGACCCGCGGCTCGACCCGACGACCGGTGGACAACTCGATGAGGTGGAACCGGCTCTCGTCCGTGGTGATCGCGAGGCCCGCCAACGGGATCAGGTGCTCGTCCGTTCCGCGGTGTTCGGCCACGGGGATCACGTGCGGCAGCAGCTGCCCGGTGCGGGCCACGTTCTCATTGCGGCGCCGGCGCGGGGCAAAGGACAGTTGGGCGGCAATCGTGCCGGGCCCGGCCGCGGTGTAGGTACCCGCGAGAATCTCCCGGCCTTCGTCGGGCAGCAGGTAGGCGTGGCGACCGGCCATGCTGCTGCCAGGCCTGGGTGTTCCGGTCATCGCCAACCCGAAACGCCCGCGCGCCAGCGCCTCGACGGACTCCGCCCGAACTTCCACGGCCACTTCGACACGAGGCGGAAGGTGCACCAGATCCGCACGGTCGCCGGCCGTCAGGTCCTCGATCACCTGATCGGTCAGCACGATCTCACCGCTACCGTCCATTATGGCCCGCTGGATCAATGCCAGGAGCTTCTCGTCGCGTTCACTCACCTTGCGCGCCGCACGCCCGTGTGCGGAGCCGAGATACTCGGCCGGAAGGCCGAGCCCGCTGTCGGCGACCAGCTCCAGCACCGGCACGAGCGCGCCGGTTCCGTAACGGGAACGAAACCGTGTGTGGTAGTCGCGCCACGCTGGATATCCGAACGCGTACGGGGAAAGGCGAAGCAGGACGCGGACGGCATCGGAGGCTTCCTGAGCCACCTGTTCGGGGATCAGAACGTCACAATCCAAGATCGTGTCGACGACCAGTGGCACCTTCGCGGCGGTGCTCAACGCCCTCATCCGATCGGCCACAGCCGACGTCGGCGCCACAGCTGATCCGCCGGTGGACAGGTCCCGGTGAATCGCGGTCAGTTCGTGCACCGTGCCCCTGATCTCGGCGATGGTGAGGGCGTCGGCGGCCTTCAACACCGCGCAGGCGTGGCCGAGCGCGTCCAGACCCGTCATCGGCGCCCACAGGCTGCTGATCAGTAGTCCTTCGTCGAGCAAACCGCGAAGCACGCGGTCGATCTGGTGCTCACTGGCAGTGGCGAACTGGCTCAGGAGCACAGCGCGCAGCGCGGCGAAAGGTATAGGTGCACGGGCGGCTTCCAGTGCGGCGCGAACCGGGCGGCTGTGGCGCACGGACACCTCGACGGGGGCCAACGTTGTGGCAGCTCCGACCGGTGGTGACCCTGGTGCTGCGAATCGGTCACCTCGCACGGTTCCGGCGTCGTTGACGACCACGGGCAGCCGGTCCAGTAGCCCTTGGCATCGGTGCAAGCGGGTGAGAATGTCGCCGAGCCAGCTTGCGTCCGCTCGGACTGCGACTGAGTGCTCGCGGCCCCACTGAACCTTGGCCCCGGTCCCGATCCGGGCCATGCCGACCCCTGCGAACAGACCGAACGGGGTGGGGCGCTGTTGCCACCGCACCAGATAGGACGCCAGCGAGAGCACGGCGCGGTGCATCGTCCGAGCATCGCGGCTCGGGGCGGACAGCAGGTCGTCAATCTGCCGGGACAAGGCGGGGCTGGCATGGACAACCGCGGCGCGAACATCCTCGCGCTGCCACACCTGCGACAACCACGTCTGGCATTGCTTCGCGGCGTCCTCGCCGGGCAAGTCCAGGGTCGTGGGCAGGTCCAGTCCGCCTGGATCAGTGCTGGCACGTAGTAGTGCCACGCCGGACCATCGATATACCGGTGATGCAGATGTGGCGGCCACGTCGTGTCTCCCCCTCGGAGCTCTTACCGGACCCCTGCTGCTGCCGGTGCACAGTGGCACCGGCAGCAGCAGCAGCCGTCAGGACGGGTCGTCTGCGAACGAACCGCAGCTACTGGCGTCGCCCTCGCAGGTGTTGCCGCAGCCATCGTCAGTGGGGCAGTCCCCCATGACCGGGCCGTAGGCCACGACGACCCGCACATCCAATGCGAACTCGTCGTCCTCGGCTGGCCGTTCGGCCAGCGCGGTCGCGCCGCCCGAAAACTGAACCTCCGACATCTAGGCCACTCTCCTCACTCGGTTGGGTGTTGCAGGGCACCCTGACCTGCTGCGGTGATCGCCGCCTGCGGCCAGGAGATCGTGACCCGGCTGTGCTTCTTGTCGATGACACGTCCCTCGGACAACTGGTCGTCGGGGGTGCCAACCGGGTAGACGCGGAACTGCGGGCCGGGTCCACCTCGGTGCTCCCTGCCCCAGATCCGGAGCAGTTCGGCTACTTCCTCGCCGAGATCGTCGGCGTCGGGGCCGAAGGCGTGCACGCCCCACTCGAGGTTCTCCTCGTCGGCGCGACGGGTCGTCACGTAGGCGAAGCTGCCGCCGGCAACGACGGCCGACGCCCCTGACTGCCGCCCCGGTGGGGTGATCACACCGGAATCGAGCTTGCGATCCAGCACGACGCGGCAGAAACCGGGCAGTGCCGACGCCAGCCACATGTGCGCGTCGGCCCACAACTCGAACCGCCCGATGGTCGCCCCGCTCCAGACCTCCACCCGCGGCGTGTCGAACAGACCCTGCAGCGCGGTCGCGTCGACAGGGAACTCGTCGTCGAAGCGCAAGGTGACCTCGCCCCCGCGCATCACCAACTGCTTGCCCTGGTGTGCTCCGGCGCCCTGCATCGGCACGAAGCCGAACAACCGCGACGACCTGCTGATCAGGAAACCATCGGCACGCTCAAACGCGAGCGTGCGTGACAGACCCCTTACCTGCAACGGAACCAGCAGGCGACCACCCTCGGCCAGCTGCGCGATCCAGGCAGGCGGGATATCCCACGTACCCACCGTGACCAAGATCCGGTCGTAGGGCGCGTACTCGGGCACACCACCCTCGGCGTCGACGAGGACGACATTCACCTGCGAGTAGCCGGCTTCCGCGAGCTGGCGCTCGGCGCGGTCGGTCACGTCTTTGTCGATGTCGACCGTGGTGACCTGACCGGACGGACCGACGAGCTCGGCCAGCAGCGCGGCGTTGTAGCCGCCCGAGCCGATCTCCAGGATCCTCATGCCGGTGGTGATTTCCGCTTGCTCCAACATGTGCGCCTGGACCTGCGGCGCGGAGATGGAACTGGTCGCGTTCCCCTCCGCGTCCCGCTTGGTGACGAAGCCGTTGTAGCAGTGGTAAATCTCGTCCAGGTCCCCGCCTGGAGCGAACAACTCCCGGCGGACCTTGCGCATCGCCTCTTCAACCGGTCCCGAGACGATCGTGCCCTCGGCGATGAGGTCATCGACCACCTGCTTCCGAAGTTGCGCGGCGCGATCCGAGTTCGCAACCTCGCTAGCCGTGTCTTCGTGAGTCGTCCTGTCGGTCACTAAGGGCTTCCTTGTCCTGGTGCGGTGCGGACGGTGAGAGGGGACGCCCTCGCGGTGCGTTCGAGGGCGGCAAGTCGTATCCGTGAGATTACTCTCAGCAACCGTTTGCGCCGGTTCGATCTGGGCGTGTCGGTCAACCATCGCGTCGCTTCTGGTCGAACCACCCGTCCCGAGCCTGGGGTGGTGGTCGGTGGGTCAAATGCCGGAGACGCTCGTGTAGGTCCGGAGGTACGAGATCGTCAAGCCGCAGTCCGATGGCTTGCGCGCGCTGCGCTGCGTCGCCGAACTGCGCGCAGGGCCAGGGTTGAACAGAGCAAAGCGGACATGTATGGGGCGTCTCTGGAGCTGGCAGATGCGCAGCGACGTCATCGACCGCTCGAGCAGCCCGCCCGAGTCGGCTGTCCGCTGCGACGATCACAGCTA
The DNA here is from genome assembly GCF_000719115.1 of Lentzea albidocapillata. Lineage (GTDB taxonomy): Bacteria > Actinomycetota > Actinomycetes > Mycobacteriales > Pseudonocardiaceae > Lentzea > Lentzea albidocapillata. The sequence continues at coordinate 15,230 of NZ_JOEA01000021.1, forward strand.
TGACGTTCCGTATCGCGCCCATGCGTCACACCGCCGCCGCATGCCCGGCATCCACCGGCTGAATGAATCCCGCGAACGAATCTGACGTGCCATCTCCAGCATCGACAATCGCGAACCTCGGCGACCACGACCAACGTGGCCGGACGCATCGGATGTTCGGCACATCCCTCCTTCCGTCACAGCACGTGGTTCTCCCGAGGCAGAAAGTCAACACCCCAAGATCGTGACTAGATACCGTCCACGGCCCGTCCATCCACCATCCGGTGTGCCCTCCCGAACGCCGTGCACTGTCGTCCGGCACCATGGGGGGAGAGCAGCACATCGTGCGGGGGAGGAACTCCGGGTGGCAAGGATCGAAGCGGTCTTCTTCGACGTCGGCGAGGTACTGATCGACGAGACCCGCGAATACGGAACCTGGGCAGACTGGCTCGGAGTTCCGCGCCACACGTTCTCCGCCGTGTTCGGCGCCGTGATCGCCCAAGGGAAGGACTACCGCGAGACCTTCCAGGTGTTCAGGCCGGGGTTCGACCTCGCTGTAGAACGCGAACTCAGGGCTGCAGCAGGGCAGCCGGAGAGCTTTTCCGAGGAGAACCTGTACAGCGATGCGAGGCCCTGCTTCCAGGCCCTTCAGAGTTCCGGCCTGCGCGTCGGTCTCGCCGGAAACCAGACCGCACGGGCAGAACAGATTCTCAAGGCACTCGAGTTGCCGGTCGACGTGATCGGCACATCCGACGGCTGGGGAGTCGAAAAGCCGTCACCGGAGTTCTTCGATCGGGTGGTCGAAGAGGCCGGCGTTCCCGCGAGTTCGGTGCTGTACGTCGGAGACCGGCTGGACAACGACATCAGTCCGGCTCAGGACGCTGGCATCGCAACGGCTCTCGTCCGCCGTGGGCCATGGGGACACATCCTCCGCAAGCCCGAAGTCGAAGAGCGGTGCCTGTTCCTCCTCGACAGCTTGGCCGAGTTGCCTGCTCGGGTGGCGGCTCATAACGCCGACCACAGCTGAGTCAGGCTCTCTCGCCCACGCTGGCCAGCGCGCGGACCTGCTCGTCCAGCAGTTCGACGTGGTGCGCTGTGCTCAGGGCGGCACGCAACTCGGGTACACGCTGGAGCGCGGTGGCGTAGTGGGTACGGCCGACCACGTCGCACGCCTGCTGCGCCGTGGCGAGCGCTCGGTCAGCGTCGAGTGGCGCCTGCGCTGCAGCGAGGTCGAACAGTAGGACGGCTTGTTGCTTGCCGGCGGTCTCGGCGAGGGTGTCGACCGCCTGTTCCAGCCTGCATGCGGCACCGCGGTTCTGGCCCGCCAACAGCAATGCGTTGCCGGCAAAACCGTCGAGTCGAGAAGCATCGAAGTAGTCGAGCCAGACCGGATCGGTTCCGGCCGTCGTCAGCGCGTCCTCGGCCGAGCGAATACGTGCAAGGCTCGCTTTCGGCTGGCCGGTGCGGGCGGATACCTCGGCATCAACGCAGTGCAGCCACGAGCGCAACAACGGCCCGGTGCCGTAGCGCGCGTGCGCATGCGCGGCCTTGAGAAAGCCGCGCGCAGGTTGTTCCTGCCCGGCGAAGCCAGGGACGAACGCTCGATGGGCCAGCACCGCGACCGCCAGAGCGTGATCTTGTGACGCAAAGGCGGCGTCCTCTGCCAGCTGAAAGAACGGTCCTGCGGCATCGGCACGGTTCAGATCGAAGAAGTTGAGACGTGAGGCGAGAAGGGAAGACTCCGCCACAGCGGCGGCCAGTCGCCTAGGCAACGGTCCATCGACGTCCGACACCGACTCGAGCATGCCGGCGCCGAGCTGAACGTGCGCAGCGACGGACTGCAAGAGATCCGATGCCGGGGTGGTCCAGTAGAGCTCACGGTGCGAGGCGGTGATCGCGGAGTACGCCTCGATTGACTGCGGGTCCAGCCGAGTCCGCTGTTCCTTGGCCAGAGCATCGACGCCGTCGGGAATCGCGAGTCCGTTCGACAGCAACGCACCCAAGCTCAAACCGAGCAGCCCCTTCAGGAACACGTGTCGGCCAAACTCGGGTTTGCCGCCCAGCAGCACCAGGATCACCTTCTCCGCCACCGCATCGACGAGCTGCTCGCTCATGGGTATGTAGGTCGCTGCACTCGGGCCAGGTCGGTGCGTCGGACACATCGCCGACTCCTCCTCGGACAGCAGACCGAGTTCGTCGGCGAGCATTCCGAAGACCAACACGAGGTGCTTCCGGTACCGCGGCTCAGGCTTGCGGTCCCCGGTTTCCCATCGCCGAACGACATCCGCGTTGAGGCCCGGCCCCGCCTCGTCGCACTGCTTCATGCTCCGCTTGATCTGCTCCACCAGCTCCTCGCGACTCCACCCACGCTGGAGGCGTTGCCAGGTCAACCGGGTGTTCGGCGGGTGCTTGGGGGCAGACGTCCGACGTGATCCCACCTCATGTCCCTTCGGTCGACTTGACGATGTCTCACCGTGCCCGAGCGTAGGAGCCGACACCGCCATTTCGCGACGCTGGTCGAGCCATGGACGGGCAACGGACGGTTCGTGGACGGTAGTCAAACGCAGCGTCTGGAGGTTTGATCAACGGTGGACAACTACCAGGCGCGAACCTCGGGGGCGTTGACGATCGTGGGCGAGGAGCTGCAGGTGCCGACATGCGGGCAGCGAGTCTTTCGCCGCCCGGTCGCTCTACTGCGGCAGTCGGAAGCTTCCCCGCCTTACTCCGCCACAGAACGCCTCCCACTCGCCGTGGTCGAAGACCAGGACGGCTCCGTCCGGGTTCCGGCTGTCCCTGAGACCGACGGCGTCGCAGGTGAAGGAGACCTCGACACACTGGTTGTCCGGCGGGCCGCTGAGGGGCGACTTCTGCCAGTCGACGAAGTTGGTGTCGAGGTGGCTCTTGTGGGTGTCCTGGATGTACATCAGTGGCCGTACTCCTCCCGATCTCCAGCCGCGCCAGCGGCTACAACGACGCGGCGATGTCGAGCAACATGCGCCGGGTCTGTTCGGGCCCACTGGCCACGGCCTTCTGGTAATCCCAGAGCGTCAGGTACCGCGCCGTGCGCTTGCTGTTGTCGACGTACTCACCGCCGTCATGCTGCTCAAGGTAAATGATGTCAACCAAGGGCTTCGTGTCATAGCCGAAGATCGTGTAGTCATGCCCTTGGCCCATGTAGTAGCCGACATCGAACGGCACGACCTGCAGCTCGACGTTCGGCCGGTCGATGGCCTCGACCAGCTTCATGATCTGCTTCTTCGTGACCTGGCCACCCTCGGTTCGGCGTAGCGCCGCCTCGTCGATGATGAACCAGAACTGCTGGTCGAGGTTGTCCAACACCTGCTGTCGTCCCAGTCGATTGGCTGTCGACTGGTCGATCTCCTCGACCGTCAACGATGGCCGCCACGCGCGGGCGTTCGACCGCATGTACTCCTCGGCCTGCAGCAAGCCGGGGATCATGAGGGCCTGGTACGAGAAGTACCGGTTGCAGCTGGGCTCCATGTCGACCAGCAACTGAAGATACTGGCGAAACCGCGTGCTGAACGCTCCGCGCTTGGTGCGGCGGTTGCTCTCTGCCTGCAGGTCTCGCGTATACGCCCGGTCGGCTTCGTTGGCGCCGACGTGATCGAGCAGCGCATTCAGCTCGATCAACTTGATCCCGCTTCCGGCTTCGATGTGGGCGATCTTCTGCTGGGTGCAGCCGAGCACCGCTGCGATGTCGTCCTGGGTCACGCCGACGGCTTCGCGCAGCCGAGCGAGCTGGTTGCCGAGGACGACCTTCATCACAGGCGGCGGCAACTGCAGGTGCTGCGTCACAGAGTCGTTCACCTCCACAGGGTGTCCGGTTGCGGAACGTGCACGCAATTCACCCAATCGGCGACAACCTTAATCTGTGTACACAAGTTATGGTTGGTTGCGCGGTAGCAGGTCCATAACCACGAGAGACCGGTGAACATGAGTACACAGATTACCGTCGCTGCGATGATCACCGTAGTCGCCACAGCGGTTGATGGACGTCGTGAGCGTCCATCGCGCAGGCGGCGCACCGTCGCTGGTATCGATCTCCGTGTCACCGGTCGATCGGATCGACGGGTTCCGACGCATGACACCACTTGAGGCCACAGTTCCGGTTGTCGTGAACCTGACCCTGTTGCAAGCCGCAGTGCTCGCCAGGGCAGCGGTGGTGGTCACTTCCGCACTGGACTGCAAGGACGCGAACGCCGCCGCACAAGGGCTGCTCATGTTCCGCCAAGCCGTCGCGCATGCCGTATCGAACGACACGACGCACCACTCGACCGAACAGCTGCGGCCGGTCAATCGGCCTCGCCGCCGTGCCGGCTAGCCATCGAAAGGCTGGAGGCCATGAGCAACCTGGTCTTGTTCGCGGGACTTCGTCAAAGTCTCGACGATCACCTTGAGCGGGTATCGCGTGTCGCCGTCGATGGTGATGCCGGATCTGCGCTGGCGGTGATGCGGCAGGACGTTCCAGGTCTGGTGGCCGCGCTGCGGGTGCTGGCCGACGAGCATCAGCCGGATGAGAACGGCTGCTGCAGGAAGTGCCGCAGCGGACCGTTCTGGCGCAGGGTGGCGGCGCCGTGCCGGATGCTGCTCAACGTGCACATCGCCGTCGGGGCGGCGATGGCGACAACACGCGCCTGCTCCAGTTCGCCGCGGCGGCACAGGTTACGAACGTCCTCATTGGACTGAAGTAGGTCGCCCTCGAAATCTTCTTACCAGTGCAAGGAACTCGGATATGCCAAAGAGGCTCTCGACCGCACGTGGTCGCGAATTCGGTGAGGGTATGCGAAAGGCGATCGCGAACGCTGGCCTGAGCGCACGCGAGGTCGCCGAGCTGCTGGACTGGGACGAGGCCAAAGTCTCGAACGTGTTGACCGGGAAGGGTGGCGTCAGCAAGCTCGAAGTCGCGTTGTTGCTGGGTGTGTGCAGGGTCGAGGCCGCTGAGCGCGATCGCCTCCTCGCGTTGTTCCCAGTGAGGCAAATTCAGGGCTGGTGGCAGCAACACGGAGCGTGCGCACCGATCCGGCCGAGCACTGCGCACGCGCACGTCGCCAAGGCGAAGACTCTGGTCTGCTGGCAGCCGCATGTGGTGCCGATCTTCCTCCGGACGGACGCCTACATGCGTGAACTGCTGGTCGCGTCCGCCACTGCGCCGGCGGATGAGCTTGAGGATCGCTTGCATGCGCAGTCCGAGTTGAGGGCACTGCTCGGCAACCGGCTGGCCTGCACCTTCTTCATCCACGAGTTCGCTCTCCAGCTTCAAGTCGGCGGACCTGCGGCACATGCCGACCAGATACATCACCTGATGTTCATGGCGAACTGGAAGAACATCGAGATCCGCGTCGTGCCCGCCGAGGTCGGGGCCCACGCGGGCGTCGCCGGTCCGTTCTGGCACTTGAAGTCCACGAAGTACGAGCCTGTGGTCTGGGTGGAGGCCGAGAACTCCAGCCTCTTCATCGAGAAGAAGGAGTCGATCACAGGCTACGAGGCGGTGGCTCGCGAACTCGACAGAGTGAGCCTGGACAGGCAGAAGTCGATCAAGTTCATCGACCGCCTGCACACAAGTTTGCGAGAACCGGCAGGACAAAGCGAACCAGGTTGTGACGAGGAGACAGAACAATGACCGAGACTGGAGTGCACCTGTTCGATGTCGCCGCGGTGAAGGCTGTGGCCGCGCAACTCAACGAAGCAACAGAGAGAGGGCGGCGGCAGGACCGTCGGCTGAGGCAAGGAGTTCGAGGTGAGGTCGATCAACTGATCCGCTTTGGACCGTCGCGTTTGCCTCAGACGTCGGTAGTCGTGGTTCTGCTTGCGCTCGCGGCGTGCGGAGCCTGGGGCTTCCTGTGGGGGGCCACAACGGGAAGTTGGGTGGCTGCGGCTCTCTTCGTTGTTCTTCTGACGTTGGGAGTCTTCCTCCTCGACCAGGTGTGGCTGATGCAGAAGCGTGAGGACGCACTGAAGGTCGGCCTCTACGTCGCAGCCACGAACCAAGACTGAGATCCCCTATGCCCAAAGACTTCCGGGCCACCACGCTCGAGCGTGCTATCGGGCGGCAGCTGGCCGCGTGGCGCGACGAGCGCGAGCTGAGCCTCAGCGAAGCTGGCCAGCGTGTGGGCTTCAGCAGCGCGAAGCTGTCCATGATGGAAAACGCGGTGCAGCCCTCGGCGCCTGTGGACGTCATGGCGCTCGGGTATGTCTACAAGGTGCCCACTCCGGAATGGCAAGCCGTGGTGCTTCGCGCGCAGCACGCGGCACGAGTCCGTACGAGCACGCTCAATAACGCGCTGCACCTTGATCCGGCCGCGGACTTCGCGAACCTCGTGTTCGAGGCGTCAAGGCTGCGTGCGTTCACGACCGATCTCGTTCCCACGGTCCTTCAAACTCCCCAGTACACGAACGCCGTGATGCACCACGATGACCCGGTACGCAGCGCGCGGCTGGCCACGGTGCGCGAGGCGTGGGCAACACGCCCTAACGGCAAAGATCCACTTGTAGTCGAGGCGGTCTTTTCCGAGTCCGTGCTGAGACGGGTGGTCGGCGGGCCACGAGCGATGAAGGCCCAGCTGTTGCACCTGATGGAGATCAGCGAGCATCCGACGGTGAGCGTCCAGGTCTTGCCACACAGTACTGGGGCCTACCCGGCGATGGGCTCGCCCTTCACCTTGCTCGACTTCCCACACCGCCAACACAACGACGTCGCGTACCTGGAGACGTTCATCAAGGCCGAGTACGTCGAGGACCCGGTGCTGACCGAGCAATGTGCTCAGCGGTTCACGAGCCTGCAGCAGCTTGCGCTCGACCCCGGCGAATCGCTGGAACTCATCGCCGAAGCCGCCGCTGAGCCGTGGTGGACAGGCATGCGTCGAGATTCTCCGACCACTGGCTGCTGAACGCCTCGCCACGGTAGTGAACACGTTGACTTGCTGTTGAAGGCAACAAAGGATGATTGAACGGGTCGGCGACCTGGAAGAGGCGGCGCAGATGAAGATGGTGCCCTCCTTGGGTGACGTTGGTCTGCCCGCGGAAGTCACCTGTTCGAGCGGCTGGTCACACGCGAAACCTTCTGGCCGCTGATCTTTCGTAACGTCGGTGAAAGATGACGTCACCTGCCTGACGTGAAATGGCCGACGCCCCATCCTCGGGTGGCGTGAAGGGCCTGCGGACCACCCGGCTGCGCTACTTGATCTCAGCTTGGCATGCGCCGGTGTCGCTCTTGTTGATGACCAAGTGGTCTGTCTCATCCGCGATCCAGCAACTAGGTGGGAGATACGCATCGTTTCCAGAAGCCTGAACCCTTACGACCGTTCCAACCGGAACGGTAAGCTTCTTGGTCCACACACCGCTGACGCTCTCGGGACCGCAAGTGGCAATCTTGTCGCTCTGGATGCACGTGTATCGGACCTGAACACCCACGAATGAGGTTGCTGCCCCGATCGTGATGGTCATCATTGGTGTCGGAGGTGCCGTAGAAGACGCCGCAACCGGCGAAGGTCCGCCGTTGGAACACGCGGCAGCGGCCAGCGCGATCACAGCAAAGGAGATCCCGGCTTGGGCTGTCGACTTGAACATGCGATCTCCTCACCAGGGGACTCGTGAGCCCCGTTGCTTGTCCTCCTGCCATCGCGCCAAGTCCTCTGGGCGTTATCTGCTGTGGCTGACTCGTCGTCGCGGTGTCACGCTCGCGCCATGAACGAGAGCTTGTACTTCCTGCTCCGAGGCGGACCGCATGACGGCAAGTTCTGGCCTATCGGAGAGGCTTCAGCGGACGGCAATTTGCTTCCCAGGAAGCAGATTCGGGACCAAACCCGCCTCGTTCTACGAACGCACGGAGGAGGCGCCGATGCTGGCGACGTCCAAGCCAGCACCGAGCAGTTCACGCCGGCGGAGCGCGCTCGCGTCACGATGTTGTGCGCGGACGCCTCCTCGACGGCGCGCACGCTAAGCAACCGCAGCCTTGGTGAGATCTCTGCGCCCAGATCTAGCGCCGCTGGCAGCGATCCCGCACCTCGGCGATGACTACCTTCTCTTGCGTATTGAGATCTCCGTCGACGGTGCCGACCCGTTCGGCGGCGTGGACAACGTCACTGAGATCCCCAGGCTCGGCGTCGACGCGGTGCCATACCTCGTCCGCGTCGATGTTGACGACATTGGCGAGTTGCTCGTCGTCGACCTGATGCCGTTCCCGGGCAAGCCTCGTCAGCTGGCGGAACAGCAGGCGCTCGGCATCAGTGATCTTGCCGTCTGAGTTGATCACCAGCCACGCGATCCACAGCATCAGCTGCGGATGCTGCGTACGTCGGATCAGAGTGTCAGCGAGTTCGATCACCTCTGCGTCGTCACGAAACACGGACTTGGCATGGCGTCCCGCCGCCAAGGTCGTGTAGCGGTTCATCAGGATGGTGAGAGGGATCCCGACGCCGGGAATGGCGAATTTGATGACGTTGCGTTGCAGGAGATGTCGTCCGACGAACGGAAGACTTCTCGCGGCGGCAAGCACCGGGCCGGAGTAGTACTTCTTGAGGACCTGCCGGACCACGCCAGGTACGAACTTGAGACTGCTGCGAGCGGCTTCTCCCGCCTTGATGCCGAATGCCACCCGGACGAGTTTCATCATGTCCTCGGGGTCGTCCAAGTCCAGGGGAATCCGGTAGATCACCGCGACGTCGTAGGCCAGGCGCATCTGCAGCTGGCTGATGTACGTCAGGTCAACCATGAAGGTGATGACGCCTGCCGGCACGGTGGCGGGACTGGCCCCACCTAACGTCCCGATGGTGGCGGCGACCGTCCCGGCATAGAGGCTGGAACTGATCCCGCCTGCGATCATGGCGTACTTTGCCGCCAGCTTGATCTGCTGCCCGGCGATACCGTCCGCGGGCACGCCCTCGTACTTCTGCTGAAAGTACTCCCACGTGGCTTTCTCGGTGTATGACCGTAGTGCCTGGCCGCAGAGTCTCGTGAACCAGCCACCCGACTTGATGTCGTCCGCGCTCAGCCCTGTGACAAACTCCCGCAGCTCGGCGCGCTCCTTGTCGACAGCTTCGCGGTCGTCATCGTTGACGGAGATGGGCGGTACTTCGGTCACAGCGGGTCTCCCAGATAGTTCAGCGACCTGGCAAGGTTGCAGATATGGGCAGAGGAGCCGTGGCACCCGCCCGATCCCGTCGCTCCTGGTTGGACGGAGGCAGGTTCGACATCGTCGGTGAGGTCGCGGACTGCCGTGTTCGCGAGCTGCAACAGGATTCTGTCCGGCGATCTACCTCGGCAGGGTGAGCGAGGTCTTTATGTCGGCAGCAAGGCGTTGCAACCTACGCTGGTAGAAGTGCATAAGGGCGCCTTCACGCTTGTCCGAGCGAGAGACAAACGCTTGATTTCCCAGGACCACTGGCCGACGCTGGCTCTTGCCGGTACCGACGTTGACAGAGAGCCGCTGCGCGATGTCGTCGACCGCAGCATCGACCATGCCTACCAACACGGCTGGCTCCGCCATCTTGACCTCCTCATCCATGACGAACGGCTGACCGTCTGGGGTTCGGGCGATGAGTTCGAGAACCTTGATCAGACTCTCGCGGTCTGGAATCAACTCGTTGTTCACAGGTGTCCTCCGTAGTAGGGGCCATATCGGCTGTACGGCGTGCAGACCGTAACAACTGTCCAGATTGGACAGCGTGGAGCGAACACCTCTCATGTTCACCACGACGCGGCGGCTGGCGCGTCGACCCAGTGCTTGAACCTCTAGTTGTCCTGACTGGCGATGTGTACGAACGTGACGCGTTCGTCGATCAGGTTGACGTGTGTGGCCTTCCAGCCGGCGTCGCGGATGGCTCGTCCGAGGGCGGTGCCGTCGTAGCCGTACCAGTGCGGGAGGTGGTTGCGTGCCGATGGAGGCAAGGGCCCGTCGAGGATCTGCTCGACCTGAGCGAAACTGAGTGAGACGTCCTCGCTCGGCTGCTGTCTCAGCCAACGCCACAGCGCTCGATACTTGCCGGTATGTGCCCCAGCTACTGCACCATTCAGCTCATCATCGCCGATATGGGCAACGAAGTCAGCGATAGCGCTTATTGACGACGCCTGTGGTCGAACCGCCTCTACAGGCCGGGACCAGATCGTAGCGATGCGGCCGACGAGCTCGCTGGCGCGATCGAGGATATCTTGCTCTGTCCAGGTGGCGTGGTGTTGTGCGACGAGGGTGGCGTTGAGTTTCAGCTGGCTGTGTCGGAGCAGATAGTCGCGTTTGCCTCCGCTGGCCAGTCCTCGCGCCGCGGTGTCCTCGTCGGTCCATGGCCGGTTCGACAGGGTGGGGTTGAGCTTGCCGTTGACGAGGGTGAGGTTCCCCAGTGAGTGCACGAGCTGATCACGCTGTGCTCCGGCGTTGTGGTCGCCGTCGATGTCGGCACCCCAGTGTTCGCGCCATGCTTGGGGCATGACGTGTTCGACGGTCAGGTTTCGTGGGCATGTCTGGCCTTCGCCGAGCGGTCCGCGAAGCGAGTCCTCTAGTGCCTCTAGCAGCATGCGCATGCGGGGCCTGGTCAGAATCTTGTAGATCGGTTGGGTGTCGAGCACGCGGTGCAGGGCGTGGTCGTCGGGCCAGTGCCGGGATTCCGCGTGTTGTGTGGCGAGGACTGTTTCGACGGTGTCACCGGCTCGTGCTGGCCCGTCGTTGTCCAATGCCCGCAGCAGATCGAGGATCATGCGGTTGAGGTCCTTGGCGGTGGCTCTGGTCAGGGCACGCCGGACCATCCAGCTCTCCAGCGCCGTGATCGCCTTGGTGCGCTGCTGAGCCGACATGGCGTCCGCGGGCCAGCGCAGAATCCACAACAGGAAAGGGCTGACCACAGCGGAGTCGAGCGCGCGGATGACCCGGTAGTGGAACACGCCTTCGATGCTGTCCGGCGCGAGGTTCTCCATCTGCTGGTACACCTGCGCGTCGGCCGCGAGTTCGGCGAGCAGGTCGGCGATGGCTGGATGGTGGGTGAACACGTGGTCGCGGAAGTCGGCGAAGACGCGGTCGCCCGCGACCTCACGCAGCAGCTTCATCGTGAGCCAGTGGTTGAGGAACAGATCAATCCTGGGCCTGTAGCGGCGGCCTTGGGCGACGGGCTGGCGCCAGTAGTCGCCGTCAAGGGGTTTCCAGTAGGTCTTGTAGAGGTGGGGGACGTCTGCGCCCTCGGCCTGCGCGAGCTGAAAGATCAGGTTCTTGATGAGGTCGGCCGCTAGCAGTGGACTGCCGCGATGGTTGAGTGTTTCGAAGATGACCTGCGCGTTGTCTCCTGGCTCCAGGTCGATCACGACGATCTTGAGGTGATCACGCAGAGCTCTGACAAGAGCGTTGAGCCGCTGGGCAACCTTGTCTGGGTCGCCGGTCACGTCGGCCCACTCGGTGATTTGGCCGGCGAAGAACATGTGTGCTTGGGCGATCTTTGATGTGGCCAGACTTGGTGGCAGCTGGGTGGCGTTGTCCATGACGGCGCGGAAGGAGTCCTGGTCGCGATCGGTCGGCCAGACCTTGAACACGTGGTCGGAGTGCTCGGCGAGGTTGGCACCGTTGAGGACCAGCGTCTTCAGTGCCTGGGCATCCATGTCAGCGCCGTGCTGTTCAACGACCCACTGGGCGGCGTCGAGCAGTAGTTGCAGCGTGGTCAGGCGTTGCTGTCCGTCGATGATGTGGCGCGTGGCGATGAATCCAGACGGGGTGGTTTGCTGGTCCAGCACGATGGCGCCTAGGAAGTGCGGAGGCAGAGGCGGCGCACCATACGCAGTTGGTGGAGCGTCGAGCAGGCGCTCGGTCAGGGTGCGTATGTCTTCCCACAGCGGCTGCCACTGGTCGTCCTCGGTCCAGACATACGGCCGCTGAAATAGCGGTACCACATATCGGATGTGATGGCCGAAGATGATCGCCGGCGTGTGGGTGTGTGCCTGCACCGAGCCTCCAGTGCTGCTTGTGAAGCCAGCGGCAGCTGGCTCACGAGTTTCTCAACGATGGTCGCCCACGTTGCGGGTCTGCAGCCCCAGGCACGACTCGGGTTGACGAGTCGGCGTGAACGTCCCCACAACAGGACCAGCACCGCGGACGCGGACCACCAGCCGCCGAAATGTGAGCTGCCGGTGTTCATGCTCAGCAGATCGACACCCGCATCACGATCGTTACGGGAGGACGAACCCCAGCGACAAGGTCGCCCGGAGCCGCTCCTCGTGTTACGGCCCAACGTTAGTTTCGAGCAGTGCCTGGGTGATGGACTCACACGGCTCAGCCACCTCCTTGGGCATCGTTGTGGCCGCGTCCTTCATCGCTTCGAATGGACGTGTGCACCAATGCGAGTGCGAGTGGCCAACCCTCGATGCATTCCATTCCGCATCGACCCGGCCGACGTCAGCTCACTCATCGAGGCAAACCGCCGCAGGTGGTCGTCGCGATCTTTCCTGGCCTGTTTGAGCCTGGAGGCGTTCGCAGATGCTGCACCAAGACGCGCTCATGGATCTTGCCGCGCCCATGCGGCCAGCAGCAGGCCTGGGCCAGCAACACGTTCAGGTCGGGACGTCCTAGACAGCGGAGCGCAGAGGTAGCTCATCGGTGCCGCGGGTTCTGGTCGCATCCGCAGAGTGTCCGCGGGCATCTCGGGTCGAACCCCACTGCACGGCTGGCGCGAGTTCCGCCAGCAGTGTTGCAGCCAACGGGGTCAGTTCGTACATAGTCGACTTCGGAAACCGTGCCGGTTGCTCGTGCCGCACGACGAGCTTCTTGTCCTCCATGCTGCGCAGGGTCCGAGTCAGGATGCTGTCGTGCAACCACCGATCCGAGTCGGGTTGCCCAATCGCGGTGTTGTGAATGGTCGCCAAGATCTCGCAGAAGTGCTGAGGGCCGTCAGCGAGTGCGCCGAGGATGGCCGGCACCCATTCGCCTTTCAGCAGCTGGAGCAGCTTGTACAGGCCGAACCAGTACGTCGGTTCTCGAGCTGGAACGACTGTGCGGCAGGTCATGCACGGCGTCGGTCGCTGCAGAGGCACGTAGTCGTGCCGAGACGATCCGGATTTGCTGTGCAACTCGTCGAGTTCGGTATCGAGTGCTGGCGAGGCGATGCGGATCGTGTTACGTCCTACGCGCTTGGCGCGCCGAAGGGCAGCATCGGCCTCGAACAGCAGCTTGTCGACGTCGACATCATCCGCACCTGGTGCGTGAACGGTGATGCCGATGGATGCACTGAATCCGCTGAGGCCCGCATTGATACCAGTGGCAGCGGCGGGGGCGAGGCTGATCGCGGCGATATCTGCATGGATGCGTCGCCCTACGGCGAAGGCATGTTCGGTGTCTGCGCCAGGTACCAGGACGACGAACTCGTCGCCACCGAAGCGCCCCACCAGGTCGGAGTCGCGCACGGCGTCTCGTAGCACCTGGGCGGTTGCACGCAGGACGGCGTCACCAGCCGGGTGACCGAATTCGTCGTTGACGGGTTTGAAGTGGTCGAGGTCGATGATGAGCAGCGTGACCGGCCGACCACGGCGTATGGCCTCGTCGAGGGCGTGTGGGGCGTGAACGTCCCAGCCCCACCGATTGAGCAAGCCTGTCAGTCGGTCCCGGTCCCAGCTCCCGTGCGGCTGCCCGCACGATGCGCACTGCCGGGGTGGCGTTTCACACGGTCGTGACGATGTGGCTATGGCTGTAGTTGGCGCAGTCATCCTGACGGTCCCCCGAACGGTTCTACCCGGCGTCACCCACCGGATTTGTACTGGATTGCTGATTCAGGTTTGTCACCCTTCAGGGCGGTTGAAGGCGAGTGCTCGTGACATTAGGCTGACAAGAGCAAGACTTCAACCAGAATGCGCCGATCTGGTGAAGGAGCAGCAATCCGGTACAAGCTTGGCGGGGTGGGGCGTATGGACGCAGCGACATGGCCTTCGTTCGCCGATGTCCTTGGCCAGCTGTGTTCCACTCAACGAGCCGACACCGGTCGGGCGTACTCCAACGTCGAACTTGGGCAAACCATCGGCGTCACCCATAGCTACATCGCGCATCTGCGCAAAGGACGCCGCGAGCCCACATTGCAGACCGTCCTCGCCTTGTCTGAGGCGTTAGACGTGCACCCGGCGTTCTTCGTCGGAGGCCGCCGTGATCGAACGCCAGACCTGCCTGGCCGTCCGTTCGCAGTCAAGCTCAACCGCTTGTTCTCGCTGGTGCATCCGCCTGGCCAGGGCGAGATCACGCCTGAGGCCGTGGCGACCGCGGTGCGCCGGAGGGCGGAGGCCATTGGCGACGACGGTTGGACGATCGCACCGAACACCATTCGCGACCTGCGCAGCGGCAAGAACCCCAGCCCAAAGCTCAAGCACGTGATCGCCCTCGCTGTCGCCTTCGGTGCGGAGCCCGCCTACTTCTTCGACGAGGAGCTGGCGTCCCGTGTGGAGGAGCAGTTGGAGACCCATCAAACGATGGAGCGCCTAGGAGTCAACGAAGTCATCCTGAGGGCGACAGCGACATCCCATTCGGCCGAGGTGCGGACCAAGGTGGTGCTCGCGCTGGTGCGCGCGTTGCGGCCAGAGGTCGAGTCCGAGGAGTTACGACGGCTGCTGGAGCAGCCCGCTCTTGACCCGTTCGGCGCTCGTGGCGAAGGCAAGCCTGAGGTGATTCGTGATGAAGCGGCCGACTGATGCCTGCGATCTCGCTGTGGCGCCGCGCCAGAGCTGGGGAGGGTGGTGATGCGGCTATGAAAGCTCGGCACCTGCGAGGTTTGCGCGACGAGTTGATCCGCGATTTGGATCTTGCACCCTCGGCGACGACCGAGACCGTGTGTCTCCGCCTGTGTGAGGTGATGGCTCAGCGCCTGCAGCGCGAGGTCAGACTGCGGTTCGACGATCTTGGCGCCGGTGTGAGCGGCCTGTGGGCGATCACCGATGACGATGTTCACGTGGTCATCGTGACCACCGCGCGCAGCTGGGTGCACCGGCTGCTGATTCTGTTGCACGAGATAGCGCACATGCTCTGCGATCACCGACCCATGCAGCTGACCGCGGAGGAAGCTCGTGCGTTGTTCTATCCCGATTTGTCTCCGGACATGCTTCGCATCCTCGCCGGGCGCACCACGCTTTCACGTGCCGAGGAACGTGAGGCTGACCAGGTCGCCGGCGCACTGACGCAAGGACTGATCGACTGGGCCCAGCGGCAGGACACCCCTCCATTCGAACCTGGCCGCGACGACCTGGCCACCAGGGCTTGGTACACACTCGGTTACTCCCCGCGAGGTCGCCATGGTTGACGGGCTCTTCTTGGTGGCAGCGCTGGGCATCGCAGCGTTGGGCTTGTACAAGTACCAAGCGCTGCGCCACGCTCCGGCCGATCGCAAACCGGCTATCCGGCCCGTCTGTGTTTCCTGCCTGTTTGCCGTTCCCGCAGTGCTGCTGGCCGCACCAGCGATCGGTGTAAACCTCGACCGAGTGACCGGTGTCCACAGCCTCTCGATCTTGCTGGGGTTCTGCTTTGCCCTGGGGTTTGTGTGTTCGGTACAAACCATGCTCGTCTACTGGCTGCATCCACCGGCGGCAGCGTGGCGGACCTCGCGGTGGTTGGTGCTGACCTACACGAGCGTTGCGGGCGCGATCATCGTGCTCTTCTTCCTCGGCGACCGTCCTGCCGAGCGTCACCTCGACTTCGCTGCCGCCTATGCACGCGAGCCCTACCTGGCAGAACTGCTGGTTCTGTACTTCCTGTCCTATGCAGTAGGCGTGGCCAACGTCGTCCGCCTGTGCTGGCAGTGGTCCCATCATCCTGAAACCACCGACCGACCTTGGTTGCGTCGAGGACTGCGCCTGACGGCAGTGGGCATCCTGTTCCCGGTCGCCTATGGCGTCATCAGCTTGGCCGCGGTGATCGGCAGCTGGTTCGGTGCCGAGTTGGACTCCTGGAGCAGCGAGATCGCGCCGGCGCTCTCCGTCCTTGGTGTGCCTTTGGTGATAGTCGGCAACAGCATCGCCGCCTGGGGCCCCGGCCTATCGTCGGTATGGGGTCGCGTCACACACCTCAGTGCCGACCTTCGCGACTACCGTGCGCTCGCCGACCTGTGGCGGGCCCTGCGGAGCGTCGAGCCGGAGATGGTGCACACGCCCGGTTCGCTGGCCGATCGGTTCAGCCTTCGAAGGCGACTGTTCTGGCGCGTCATCGAGATCAACGACTGGCTCCACCAGCTCTACTCGCAACGCGATGCCAATCTGACGGCAGCTGCTCGACAGGTAGCACGCCAAGCTGACCTTGACGAGGTGCAAACCGCGGCACTGGAGGAAGCCGTCCATCTCAAGACCGCGTTGGGCCGAACGGCTGGCGGCAGCAGCACCGAATGTCCAAATCAGACTCAGGTTGACGGCACCGATGACGCCGGACATGCCTTCGCCGGCGAGCGTCGACGACTCGTTCTCATCGCCCGTGCCTTCACCAGTCCGCTGAGCGACGAGGCCGTCCTGGCCGCGTCCCAGACAACTCAGTCCCTGCGCGCACAGTCGCATCCCTAAGCCCTGGCAGCCATTCGGGAAGGACGCTCGCCCATGCCCACCGGAGAGCCATTGCACGCAGTCGTCCTGGGAGGCGGGCTCGCGGGCACCCTTGCTGCGACTGTGCTGGCCCGTCATGCCGACGTGGTCACCATCATCGAGCGCGATCGACTGCCCGAAGGACCTGTCCACCGCGGTGGCACACCACAAGCCCACCACACCCACGTACTGGTCTCTGGTGGCGCCCGCGCGTTGGATGAGCTGTTGCCTGGCACTACCCGAGAACTGCTTGATCACGGTGCGCAGCACATCGGCGCGCCCAACCGCCTGCTCGCGTTGGTCTCGAGCGGATGGTACGAGCGCTTCGGGGAGATGCAGTTTCTTATCGCCTGCAGCCGCAGCCTGCTCGACTGGATCGTCCGCCGCCGCGTCCTTTCCGACCCCTGCATCAACGTTCGCCAAGCCACCGATGCCGTCGGTCTGCTCGGGGGTCCGAAGCAAGTCACCGGAGTGCGCGTTCGGGACAGGCCGACCGGGCAGACGAGCGAGATCGAAGCCGACTTCGTCGTCGATGCCACCGGCCATGGTTCCGCCGTCATGCAGTGGCTCGCTGCGCTCGGGGTACCGGCACCGGCCGAGGTGCACATCGATCCGCAGGTCTTCTACAGCACCCGCCTGTACCAAGCACCAGATACCGCCAGGGACGAATTCCCTGAAATCAACATCATGTCCGACCCGGCCCGCACCGACTACGTCAAAGCCGGGGTGCTGGTACCCATCGAAGACGGTCAATGGATCGTCACCCTCGTCGGCACCCGCGACCACCAACCGCCCACCGACGAGACCGGGTTCGCTGCGTACGCCCGAAGCCTGCGCCACCCCATCATCGCCGACCTCATCGGCACGGCCCGACCACTCACCTCACCTCGCGGCTTCCGCATCCCAGGCAACCGGCGCCGCCACTTCCACGATCTACCGGACTGGCCGAACGGACTTGTCGTACTCGGCGACGCCGCCTGCACTTTCAACCCCATCTACGGACACGGCATGGCGATCGCCGCCCGCGGCGCACTCGCCCTCGACGCCGGACTTCAACGGCACGGCATCGGGAACGGCGCTCATGACATCCAACGCGACATCGCCGACGAAGCCGACCTCGCTTGGGAGATGGCCACCCGCCAGGACCTGCGTTACCCGACAACTCTCGGGCCGCGTCCCGGCCCCGTGGCCCGCCTGCAACAACGGTTCCTGGATCGCGTGATGTCGGCAGCAACCGCGCGCCCGGCCGTCGCTGCCGCGCAACTGGATGTCTACACCCTTTCGGGACCTCCCAGCCGTCTGCTGGCTCCTCGCGTCCTTTTGGGCACCTTGCTAGGCCCGCGACGGCGTGCGCGGATCGAACCTCCTCTGACCGCCGACGAACGGCCCGCGTCCTCGCGACCGAGTTCGTAGCCGGCGGCAGGAACTAGGTAGGGCGCTACCACGGTGGTGCCGCTGTCCTGTCCCGAACAGCTCAGCGTTAACCCGAACGAGTGATCGCTCCTCCTGGACTCTCATACTGACTTCAAAGTCAGCGCCTTACGCACGTTGAAGCACGTAGGGGGTCACGGTGTAGACCTTGGAGACAGCTCCAAGTCTCAGATCCCAGAAGCAGGAGGAGGTGTCCCGTGTGGACGTTGACATCGCCGGAAGGCAGCATGTCGATCTTCCTGTTCTGTGGCTTGCTCGGAGCAGTCGCAGGGCCTACGGCCTTGATCCTCAGCCAGTCGATAGCACGCGACAAACCGCTGTCGTGGGATCTCGTTGCGATGATCGGCTGGGTGCCGCTTCTCTCGGCGGGAGCATTTCTCAGCGCCACGTTGATCTACGTGATTCGGGTGGTGCCTCCCGCGGCAGTGGCGGTCGTAGCCTGGCTGGTGATCCTCGGCTTCCTGCTTGCGTTGATCGATTGGAGTTGCCACCAGTTGCCACACCGCGTCGTCGCGGTACTGCTTGCTGGCGGACTTGTCCAGTTCAGCCTCCTTGGAGTCGCGGAGCGCAGTGTGGGACCGCTTGCTCGTGCAGGTGCGGCCGCGGTGGTGGTGTTCGTGGTGTGGTTTGTGATCTACCTTCGGCTTCGTGCGGACCTTGGGTTCGGCGATGTCACACTCGCAGCGACGTGTGCGGCTTTCCTCGGATGGTTCGGATGGCCGTACGTCCTATTCGGACTCACGGCAGGCCTCGTTCTCGCGGCGATCTCGAACCTGGCTCTGCTCGCTTCGAGGCGCATCGAGTCCCGCGACCGCACTGCTCTTGGGCCTGCGCTGATCGTGGGGTCCATTTACACGATTCTTCACGCGTGATGGAGGTGGCGTGATGTGTCTGCTGCTCAAAGGCGACAACCCCGTCACCGCGTACGAAGCACTGCGGGTGCTGCACCGCGCGACCACGATCTTCATGTCGACCGTGGAGGTTGCCCTCGCCGACTACCTCCGCCCGGACATCAGCGTCACGCCTGGTGTGCCGGTCGAGGTGGCCCCGCGCCCTCTCGAGGGCCACCTCGACACCACCTCTCACGTATCCCGTTTGGAGGCCACGATGAAAAGGGCTGTAAGCCTTCTCATTCTGGGAGGCGTGGTGAGCGCACTGACGGCATGCGATCAACGCGCCGCCGACCGTGCAAACGATGGTTCGGTGCCTCGGCCACCGTCGTCATCAACGGGAATTCCTGCTGTCGTCGCTCGAGATCACGCGGTATCGGCCTATCGGGAGATGTGGTCTGCCTTCGCCACGGCGGGGAAGACGTCTGATTGGCAGTCTCCCGCGTTGGGGCAGCACGCAACAGGAATCGCACTGGACAAGCTGACGCGCAGCTTGCGCGCGGATCAGGACAAGGGTCTGGTCACCAAGGGAAGTCCAACCCTCAGTCCTCAAGTGTCCGCTGTGGACCCAGCGAGTGATCCTCTGAAAGTGACGATCACCGACTGCGGCGATTCGACAAACGCGCTCAAGTACCGCAAGGACAACGGTCAGCTTGCCAACGACGTGCCAGGTGGCAGGCGGCTCATCAACGCCATCGTGGAGAAACAAGCGGACGGGAAGTGGAAGGTTACCGACTTCGGCGTCCATGACCTGGGGACGTGTAAGTGATGCGACGAACTACAACAGTGGCAGTGCTAGCAACGATAGGACTGTGCACGGGAACAGTGACGGCACTCGCCGACGACATCTGGGGCGGCACGAACTGCAACCAGTCGCCATCTCCGGTATGCGAAGTCTCGGCAGGTACTCGCCCCGACCACTCAACGAGCCACGGGCACAACAACACCAGCGGCAACGATGCCTCTGGCGACGAAGGTTTCGGCTGCCGCTATGTACCAGTCGACGGTCAGCCGCCGGAGGGTCAGCAGAAGGAGTCTGGTGCTTGGTTCATGGTGCTTTGCTCGCCGGATGGCAAAGATCCTGACTCGCACGGTCCGGTCTGGATTCCTGCTGGCGCACAGCGTCCCGCGACACTCTCACCTGAGCAGGTCGCACAGATCGCCCGGAAGCGGTTGCAGATGCCGCGGCCCACTATCTCGGCAAGTCCGGGCGGAACCCAATTGGTGAACCTCCCGACGTGGTTGTGGCTCTCAGGCGGATGGACGCCGGTCTCGGCCACTGCGTCTGTGCCGGGCGTGTCCGTGACCGCTGTGGCCAAGCCCGTCTCGGTGACCTGGTCCATGGGGGATGGCGGCTCGACCACCTGCAGCGCCTCAGGCACTCCCTACACCGCAGATCGCGATCCGAAGAGCACGTCGCCCGACTGTGGTTACACCTACCGGAAGTCTTCGGCAGGGCAACCTGCCGACGCATTTTCTGTCACCGCAACGGTGAACTGGACCGTGACGTGGTCCGGTGCAGGACAGGCCGGGACGTTCCCGAACATGACGACCTCAGCCGTAGTGGCCCTGCGAGTGGCCGAAAGCCAGGGGATCGCGGCCGGCTGAACGACGCCCCCGCCTGACGACGGCGGGCGCACGCAACGAATACCCGGTTGGAAACAAGGCACGTTTGACACCTCAGTCGACGCGCCGCGATGGCGTCATGCCTGAAGGAGGTAGGCGGTGACAACAACCGCAGCTTCGACCAGCACAGATACGGCGACGCGGAAGGCATCGTCGAACGCGTGGGCTGGCCGTGATGGCAAGGCTTCCTCGCGTCTGACCGGCGGTGCTCGGCGCCGCAGCGTGCCGTATCTCTTGCTTGGTGTCCTCCTGGTTCTCGTGTGCGCGGCCGGAGGCGTCTTCACCGGCATGCAGCTGGGTGACCGCGAGACCGTACTTGCACTGGCCCGCCCCGTTGCCGTA
The DNA here is from genome assembly GCF_000719115.1 of Lentzea albidocapillata. Taxonomy (GTDB): domain Bacteria; phylum Actinomycetota; class Actinomycetes; order Mycobacteriales; family Pseudonocardiaceae; genus Lentzea; species Lentzea albidocapillata. Next base: position 36,025 of record NZ_JOEA01000021.1, read on the forward strand.
GGCCAGATCCTGTCTGCGCAGGACCTCGAGCAAATCGGCATGCCGAGGAATAGCGGCATGGACCTCGTGCCCGCAGCGGCTACGTCCGCAGTGGTGGGACAGCCCATGGCATTCAGCCTGCCCGCCGGTTCTCTGCTAAGCCGTTCCGTTCTCGGCGCACCGCTGATTCCCGTACTTGGCAAGGCCATCGCCGCTGTGGGACTCAAGCCGGGCCAGTTTCCACCTGACCTGTCACCCGGAACCACGGTGACGGTGCTGACCACGCAGGGGCAGAACACGACACCCGGAACGGCAACGGGAACCGGGCAGACATCGTCATGGACCGCAGTGGTGGCTGGCGTCGCGACGCGCGAGACAGAACAGACCACCGTGGTGTCCCTGCATCTGTCCGAATCGGACGCACGCGCCCTGGCTGCTGCCCCAGCAGGTCAGCTGAGTCTGGTCGTGATCGCAGGAGGAGTCCGCTAATGCTCATCGCCGTTTGCTCACTGAAAGGGGCGCCAGGCGTGACCACCCTGGCCACGGCGCTCGGCGCCCGCTGGCCGGGCCAGGAGAGCCCCATCGTGGTCGAAGTCGACCCAGCCGGCGGTGACCTCATGGCCCGCTTCCGACTGCGGGACACACCTGGTCTGGTCAGCCTGGCTGCAGCAACCCGTCGCCGCGGCGGTACCGAGCCCAACCTGGTTGCCCAGCACACCCAGCTCCTGCCTGGGGGACTGCGAGTGGTGCTCGGACCTGTTGGTGCTGAACAAGCTCGCGCGGCCCTCGGCGTCCTGGCGTCGGGTCCGTCGTCACCGCTGCGCCGCGCCGCTGACCAACCTGGCAGCACGGTCATCGCCGACTGCGGCCGGGTAGACCCAGACTCCCCGGTGCTCGCGATCATCCGCAGCGCTGACGTGATGCTGCTCGTCGCTCGTCCTCACGACGACGAGCTCGCACACGTCGCACTCAAGTTGCAGACTGCCCAGCAGTGGTCGCGCCGCCCGTGCTTCGTCCTGGTTGGAGACGGCTACCCAACCGCAGAGGTGTCCCAGACCCTCCGCATCCCCGTGATGGCTCGTGTGCCTCGCGATATCAAGGGTGCGGCTGCGTTGTGTGGTCAGAGCATTAGCGGCCGTGCCCCCAGCAGGTCCGCGCTCGGCCGTGCCGCCGCCAAGATCGCGCTTAACGTCCACGTGACCTCACAACAGCCGATCCACAACGGTACCTACGCATCGCACCTGCGGCCGGCACGTCCAGGGGAAGTCGCCTTGAGTGTCGCCCCGCAGTCGCTCGCGCCGAGCTCCGGCAACGGGGTGGTGGCACCATGACCCGCTCCGAGCTCGGCGACCCGCGCCTGACCACATCGGCCAGCGGCGCCGGCCCGAACCTGCTCGCGACACAACACATGCCAGGGCCCGCGCAGATTCCCTACCAGTCGGTCGACGAGACCGCGGCCATCGAACGACTGCGCCAGCACCTGCGTCATGAGCTGTCCGCCCAGCTCACTCAACGCATTCGTGCTGACGAGTCCGCCGGCCGGCCACCGATCGATGGTCCGCATCGCCGTCAGCTCGCCCAGGCAATCCTGACCGATGCTGCTGAGGCGCACGCTCAGGCCGAGCTCCGCAACTCCGCTACCGGCGGAATGCTCGTGCCGCCCGACGTCGAACAACGGCTGATCCATCAGGTTCTCGACGAAGTCTTCGGTCTGGCTGGACTGGAACCTCTGCTGGCCGACACCGACATCGAGAACATCAACATCAACGGCGACCGAGTCTTCATCAAGCGCGCTGACGGAAGCCGCCGCCGATTGCCACCGGTGGTCGGATCCGATACAGAGCTGATCGAGCTCATCCGCGACCTGGCCACCCGCAGCGGCGTGGAGGAACGGCGCTTCGATCGCGGCAGCCCGATCGTGAACTTCCAACTTCCCGGCGGAGAGCGCGTCTCGGCCGTCATGGCGGTGACCACACGGCCGTCGGTAAGCATCCGCCGTCACCGGTTCACCACGGTCACGCTCGCCGAGCTGCGGGGGAACGGCACCATCGACCTCGCCCTGGAGAGTTTCCTGGCGGCACTCGTGCGAGCCAAGCGCAACATCCTGGTCACCGGCGGTACGGCCATCGGCAAGACCACCTTGCTACGCGGCCTCGCATCGGCCATCCCACCGTGGGAGCGATTGATCACCATCGAGGACGTCTTCGAACTCGGCCTCGACGAAGACGCCGATGCGCATCCCGACGTAGTGGCGCTGCAGGCACGTGAGCCGAACATCGAAGGCCAGGGCGCGATCTCGCTGTCCGACCTGGTGTGGCAGTCCCTGCGGATGTCGCCGGACCGGGTCATCGTCGGCGAGGTCCGCGGCCCTGAGGTCATCCCGCTGACCAACGCGATGTCCATGGGCAACGACGGCAGCATGGGCACCCTGCACAGCAGCTCAAGCCAGGGCGCCTTCACCAAGCTCGCCGCCTACGCGGTGCAAGGACCTGAACGGCTGCCGATGGAGGCGACCAACCTGCTGGTGGCCGCCGCACTGCACTTCGTGGTGCACCTCGAGAAGCCGCGCGACGACTCGAGCAAACGCGTCGTCTCCTCCGTTCGCGAAGTCGTCGGAGCCGACGGCGCACAGATCATCAGCAACGAGGTCTGGCGACCAGGCCCAGATCTGCGCGCAGTGCCAGGTGCTCCACTGCGCACCGCCACCCTCGACGTGCTCATCGAGCTCGGCTACGACCCAGACTTGTTCGAGCGGCGCGACGGGTGGTGGACACCGTGACCGCGACCGCTGCCCTGTTTGGCTTGCTCGGCGCCGGCGCAGCCGCAGGTGTCTTGCTCATCGTGGCAGGGCTGAGTGGCCGCGCTGTGGGCCCGGCTACCTCGTCGCGGCTGAGCGTCTGGCTCGCTGCGCGCCCCGACCGCAAGCAAGTCGGCTGGCTGGTCGTGGCTGTCCTCGCCAGCCTGGCTGTCGGCGCGGTCACCGGGTGGGTGATCGGTGCTGTCCTGACCGCGTTCGCAGTCGTCGGCCTACCGCGGATCCTCGGCTCGGACATCGACCACAAGCACCACCTCGAACGCATCGAGGCGATCGCCGGGTGGACCGAGATGCTGCGCGACACCCTTGTGGCCGCTGCAGGTCTGGAACAGGCCATCCTCGCCACCGCCCCAGCCTGTCCCGTGGCCATCCGCGACGAGATCACCGAGCTCGCCGTCCGGCTGGAGCGCGGCGAACGCCTCGCACCCTCCCTGCGCCATCTCGCCGACCAGCTGCACGATCCAACGGCCGACCTGGTGATCTCCGCGCTCGTTCTCGCCGCAGAGCATCAGGCCCGCCAGCTGGCCGATCTGCTTGGTGAACTCGCGAGCGAGGCACGCGAACAAGCGTCGATGCGGATGCGCGTCGAAGCCGGCCGCGCCCGCACTCGAACCAGTGTGCGCGTCATCGTGATCACCACGCTGTCCTTCGCCGTCGGCTTGGTGCTGCTCAACCGTGGCTATCTCGCGCCGTACGACTCCGCGTTCGGGCAAATCATGTTGCTGCTCGTAGGCGCGCTGTTCGCTACCGCTTTCGCTTGGCTGGCAAGGATTGCGCGCCTGCGCGGATCCGAGAGGTTCCTGACCGAGCTGGGAGCGATCCGACAGCACGACACCGAGGTGGACGTCGACGACCTGCTCATCGGCAAGGGGGCGCCGTCATGATCAGCACGTTGCTGTGGGGAGCTGGGCTTGGTGTCGGATTGTGGGCGTTGGCGATCTATGCCTTCCCGCCGCGGCCGCCGCTGCGAGCGCTGGTCGACCGGTTGCACACGATGCCCGCGCCGCCACCGATCCTTACCGCGGACTCCGCCGGATGGGCTCTGCGCGTTGGCCGCCCGTTCGTCAAGCCGTTGGGCATGCTCGGATTGCCCAACCGCAAGCTGCGCAACGACCTAGCGGTCACCGGAAAGGGCATTGAGCACCATCTCGCCGAGAAGGCTGTGTTGGCGCTGACGGGGCTGCTGCTGCCGACTCTGGTCTACCTGATCTTCACCGTGGCTGACGTAGGGCTCGATTGGGAGATGCCGGCCATCGCGAGCCTCGTTCTCGCCCTTGGCGGATTCCTGTTTCCAGACCTCAGCGTTCGGCAGGAAGCCGAGCGACGCCGCTCCACCTTCCGCCACGCACTTTCGGCCTACCTCAACCTGATCCGAGTCCTGCTGGCCGGTGGCGCGGGAGTCGACGGTGCGTTGTCCGATGCGGTCGGCATCGGTAAGGGATGGGCATTCCAGCAGCTTCGCCGCGCGCTGATCACGGCCAAGCTGACCCGAACTACGCCTTGGTCCGTGCTCGGTCAGCTCGGCACTGAACTCGATGTGCACCAGCTGTCGGAGCTGGCTGCGTCGGTGAGCCTCGCCGGGACCGAAGGAGCTCGCGTGCGCTTAAGCCTCACAGCCAAGGCGGCCGCGCTCCGCACGCGTGAACTCACTGACGCTGAAGGAGAAGGCCAAGCCGCTACCGAGCGGATGAGCCTGCCCGTAGTGGTCCTTTTCGGGGCCTTCTTGATCTTCATTGGATTCCCAGCACTGGCAAGCGTGCTGGGAGGGCTTTGACGCGGTGATCTGTCGAGATAGGACTTTCTAGGGAGAAGAAGATGTTTACAGAGGTTCAAATCCTAGTCGCGCACATCCGCGTCGAACTGGAGCGGCTACGGAACGACGACCGAGGCTACTCGACCGAAGCCGTTGTAGTGACCGCACTGCTGGTCTCACTTGCTCTCGCCGCCGTCGCCGTCCTGGCGGTGAAGGCCATCCAGAAAGCCAACAGCATCAACCTTTAGGTCGGTGACCACCATGCCTCACGGAAACCGCCGAATCGACCAAAGGACGCCGCGCGTGCGTTCAGCCTGGATCTACGCGCGACGCGGCTTACATCGACTGCGGGCCGATCAGTGTGGGACCGGCACGGTAGAACTCGTCATCGCCATGCCGCTGCTGCTCCTGATGCTCCTGCTTGGCGCACAGTTCGCGCTCTACATGCACGCCACGCATATTGCCCAAGCCGCTGCCGCACAAGCTCTGTCCATGACGCGCGTCTCAGGCGGTAGCACTGCAGCTGGGTACACCAAGGGACAGCAGATTCTTTCCCAACTGGGGAGCGGTCCCTTGAGGGAGACATCGATGGAGATCCAACGTGGACCGGCCCGAGCGTCCGTGACAGTGACTGGAACGGTGATCGCCTTGATCCCGCTCACCACCTTCTCGGTGCAAGCCGAAGCTGTTGGTCCCGTGGAGAAATTCACTCCACCGACCGGTGACGAGGTGTCAGCACCATGACCGAACTCGTTTACCAATCAGCGTTCGCCCGTGTAACACATACCAGGTTCGTAGTGCTTCGGCGGGACGTGCGAGGCTCCGCCGCAGTTGAGCTCACTCTCGTGGCGCCACTGCTGATCCTGCTGTTGTTGCTCGTCGTGCTCTGCGGTCGACTGGCTGAGACCAAACTGCGGATCAACGATGTCGCGCACCAAGCGGCTCGTGCCGCAACCCTTGCTCGAACATCATCGCAAGCAGTCGCCAACGCCGAAGCCACTGCCAACGCAGCGCTGGCCTCCGCAGGGATCAGCTGTCAGGCGCTGTCGGTGTTCACTGACGTGAATGGCTTCAAGCCTGGATCCACGGTTACCGTCACCGTGTCCTGCAGCGTCGGCCTCAGTGACCTCACAGCGCTGGGCGTGCCGGGCACCAGGACCTTCCACTCCCGCTTCTCCTCCCCAGTCGATGTCTGGCGCGGTACGTCGTCACTCAACCGCACTGGAGACGTCTGATGAAGCCAGTCATGTTGGTGCGCAATGGAATGGACCGGCTGCGCGAAGACGAGCACGGCAGGGTGACAGCTTTCGTCGTCATCATCGCCGTCGCGGCACTCTTGTTCGCCGGCCTCGTACTCGACGGCGGACTTGCTTTGGCAGCAAAGGTTCGAGCGATCGGTGAGGCCCAGGAGGCCGCACGGGCAGGGGCTCAAGAGATCGACTTGGCCGCCTACCGCGCGGACGGAAGTCTGCGATTGGCACCGCAACAGGCCAGCGCAGCTGCCCGCAACTATCTCGCCGCCGCTGGGCACAGCGGCACTGTGTCGGTCAATGGCAACACGATCAACGTCACCGTCACCATCAACGAGCGAACCCGACTTCTCGGACTCGCTGGCATCGGATCGATCACGGTCACCGGAGCCGGGCAAGCACAACCGCAACGCGGTATATCCGGAGTTCTCCCATAACCCGGCTCGCTGCTCGAACCAAGCGCAAGCATCAACGCAGAAGGAGGCCACAATGCCTACTACAGAGGAGATCCAGCGTCGCGTCGAGGAAGCTGATGCCGCCCGCGGCGCCAAGCGGTCTGCAACAGCTGCGAGGGTCGGCGACCTCGCCAAGCGACGGGCCGCCGTCGCCGAGCAGTTGGCTGGCATCGACCGAGAACTCGGCGACGTAATCGCCGAGTCCAGCGATGTCATCGAGATCGACGAGCTGGCACGGTTCACTGACGTTTCGGCCGCGGATCTCACGCAGTGGCTCAACAGCCGGAAGGCGACTCGTCCGAAGCGCAAGCGGGCGACCACCGGCACATCCACCGCGAAGAGCGATGCGCGCCAGGGCGTTACCACGACGGACACTCCGCCGACGAGCCAACTGCCCACGTCGACAGAGCGCGCGCCAAGGCAGGCCGACGCCCTGCAAGCCTCCGCGCGTGTCCCCGCAGAGGTGGCATGACAGACGCCTCCGCTCCTTGTGGCGCACAGCTTTGAACGTACCCACACGGAAGTGATCGGCGAGCGATAGAACCCTTTCCTACCGAGGAATCGAGCACGTCGTGACCGCACACGCCACTCGTCGGAAGCCGACTCGGCACCACAACACTGGCCGCCGGGCTGGCTGGACACCGGCTGCGGCGTGGCAGTCTGTCGTCCGGATCATCCGCGGAATCCTTGCGGCTCTCGTCCTCGCGGCTCTCGTCATCGGCCTTCCGTGGGTTCTCGCGCACGTCGTGGGCTGGCCGTTGCCCGACCACATGCCGACCTGGGACGAAATCCAGGCGACACTGCTCAACTCGATGAGCCCCCAGCTCCTCCTCAATTGCCTCGCGGTGCTGTGCTGGATCGTCTGGTTCTTCTTCACACTCGACGTCCTCCGCTGTGCAATCGACGCCGCGCGAGGCGTCACCTGGCCACAAGTCCGTCCGCCGGGTCCGCTGCACGGGGTTGCCGCCGCGTTGATCGGCAGCATCGTGCTCACTCTGCTCGGCAACCGCACCCCCTACACCGCGACGGCGCCAGCGGTGGTCACCCTGACGAATGGGCTCGCGCCGGTCGCTGTCACTGCACCGCTGACTCCAGGCGTGACTGCCACCTCCGCCGAGACAGCGGCGGCCATGACGGCGCAGACGACCCTGGTGATCGACCGAGCAGCACCGGCACCGCCAGGCATGGTTCAGGCCAGTGAGGAAGTCCGGCTCCCGCGGTGTGGGATCTACGACAGCCTGTGGCGCGTCGCTGAACGCATCTACGGCCCCGGAGACGGCCCCCGCTGGCCCGAGCTGTTCCAACTCAACCGCGGTGTCGAGCAGTCGGACGGCCGTGCACTGGCCAACCCCAACCTCGTACGCCCCGGCTGGAAGATCACCGCCTACATCCCAGCACCGCCCGACGTACATCAACCGGACGAACACCAGCCGCAGGTTCCAACCGAGCAGCCGGCACCGCCGACGAGTACGCCACGTTCAACGCAGTCCCCACCGACACCGGGCGAGGCTGATCGGGCAGACGAACACGGTGCTGGCCAAGCGGAACCAGGGCTGAACTTGACTACTGGCGCCTTCGTCAGTCTCGGCCTGGCTGCGGCGATCACCGCAGCTGTCACGGCTGCCCGTCTGTGGCGCCGACGCCGCTACCGCATCGGCAGTGGCGACCGCGCCGACCTGGAGCGCACCATCGCGCCCGTGGTGCGCGCCCTACACGCCGCACATCAACCCGACGGCGAGGGGCACGCCTCAGGACCGATTGACGACATGGAGGTCGTCGACCTCGCGCCCGTTCCGCCACGCATCCACATCACCGCTGCCGGAGGCGTCGAACCCGTCGATGAACCGGCACCAGTTTCGGCACGGGCCGGCGTGCGCGGCGGACGCGAGCTCGCACTCAACCTCGCCAGCGCCCACGGACTTGGCCTGACCGGGCCTGGCGCGATGGCCGCTGCCCGCGCGCTGCTGCTGCACCTGCTCACCGCACCTGGACAACCAACCAGCGCTCACTGCGTGATCGTTCCGACCAGTGATCTGCTGCTCGTCTTCGATGGCACAAGCGTCGAGAAGCTTCCATCCACTGTTCTGGTGGTCGACTCCCTCGACGCCGCCCTCGAAGAGATGGAAACTGCTCTGCTCACCCGGACCCGCCACGTCATCGACGAGGCCGCCTCGCTGACCACCTTCGGCTCGCTCGTGCTACTCGCCAACCCTGCCCCGCACGCTGAGCGCCGCCTGCAGGCGGTCCTGGACAACGGCTCCGCCCTCGGTTTGGCCGGCATCCTGCTCGGCCAGTGGAGGCCAGGTGCGACCGTCCGGACTCGCCATGACGGCACCGTCAGCGCGACCAGTCCCGGCCTCGGCACCGCCCTTGCCGACACACGGCTCTTCACCCTGCCAGCCACCGACGCGAACGACTTGCTCCGAGTCCTCCGCGACGCTGAAGGCCCCGATCCTCGGGTGGCGAGCCACGATCGCGGGATGGTGAAAGACGAGATCCATCGCCCGGACGCCGTCCACAACACCACAATGTCAGCATCAGAGCAGGACGACCTCCAGGCTGCGCCTGACCCTCTCGATCAGGCACCGACAGCCGCGCCGATCGGATGCGAATTCGACCTGGGCACCGAAGACCAGGATGCGGGGACTGCAAGGGCCTCGTCATCACGGGCCGACGAACATCACCAAACCGTCAACGACGAGCTGGCATCACCGCGGCTGCCGCTCGCTGTTCGTGTCCTGGGTCGTGTCCAGCTCGTCCTGCATGACTACGGCGAGCGCGAGCTCGACAGCGCGCTCACCCCCAAGCAGCGCGAAGTGCTTCTCTACCTCGCCCTGCACCCTGAGGGCGTGCGGCGCGAAGCTCTCAACGACGCCGTATGGCCCGACAGCAAGCCGCCACGGCCGTACAACAGCTTCCACAACACACTCTCGCTCCTACGTCGCGCCCTGGGCAGCGCCACCGACGGCGCGTTGACCGATGTCGTCGTAAACGACGATGGCCGTTACCAACTCAATGCCGAGCTGGTCGCGGTCGACCTCTGGCAACTCCAGGATGCCCTTCAGGCTCCCCGACCTGCCGGCCGCGAAGCCAAGGCTCGACTAACCAAGGCAGTCGAGCTCTACCTAGGCGACCTCGCCGAAGACCTGACAGCGTCCTGGGTCGAGCCCTTCCGGGAATCCGTCCGCCGCGACGTACTTGACGCCCTCGGCGCCTTGATCCGCGCCTTGAGCGACAGCGAGCCGGAAACCGCACTCGCATTGCTCGAGCGCACTCGCAAGCTCGATCGCTACAACGAGAGCATCTACCGCGACATCATCCGGATCCAGGCCCGGCTCGGTCAGCACGCCGCCATCCCGCGCACCCTCGCACTGCTGACCACCACCCTTGAGGACATTGGCCAGTGCCCAGGTAGCGACACCCTCAACCTCGCTGAGTTCCTCCAACGCCGGAGCAATACTCGACGGCCGGCCTCTCGCGGCAACGCCGCGGCCAGCTGATCTCCGCGCGAGGGATCGGCAGACGGCGGCCCCTCGGCCGACGAACCGTCGTCGTCGCTCGGCCTCGGCTGCTCACCATGTCTCTGCGCGCTTTGCGTGCGCTCGATCGAGGCGAGGTATCCCTCCACTCAGTTGATGCGGCGCCGAGGTCTGGACGGCAGTTCCGTCGCCAAAGTAAGCAATTGGTGGCCGACCGCGGTAATGTCTTTTCGTGATCCTGCCCAACGGGCCTGCCCACGTCCACTCGCTGCAACGTCCGAACCAAAGCCTGGCTTTGAATCCTTCGCTCGTTGCCCGTTTACGGGTCGATCGTGGTCGAGCCTAGAGCGGTGGGTATGGAGCCCGCTATATTTCAGCGGACCGCACTCAATGCCACAGAATTTGCATCAGTCACTCACGTGTCAGCCAGGTGACGGATCCCGTGACCGCTGCGGGCTAGTAGATCAACAGCGCGCCTTGTGCGCCTCACGGAGCGTCGTGTCGAGCTACCGATACACGGTCCGATCTACCTACCTGTTAGATCGGTAGCCCATTGAGCTGGAGAATTGCCTGCTCAACAGGTCTGATACCCCTACCGATGCAACGCCCGACTCGGTCGCCGGCAGGCATATGAACAGTCGACTTGGGTGGGTGGTCGCCTGCCGTTCCTCTTGACTCCGTGGTCGCCTTGGCTGCGATGGTCACCATCTTCCGCGTACCCCACTTTCCGCCCTGTCGAGCCTTGCTCGCGCGCCTCCCTCGCTCATTCGGCTCGCTCACGCTTCGGCCTCTGCCTATCCATGATCAAATGTGCCCGAAATGCCGTCGAGTTTCAATCTGATTTCGATTGCGTGAGCGTATTGACAAGTGCGATTTCAATGTTCCTCAACCGCCCTCATTTTGCGGTTTCACGGATGAATTGTGTCGACCGAGATTCGATCCTATCGAATTCCGCGCAAGTCCAGAGCTAGGCGATTCTGCCAACTGAAATCCGAAAGACTCTTGGATCGAACGAGCTGCTGGTCGGTGGTCGCGTCGCTGGGCTCCGTCGTGCCGGTCGGTGGTCGCGTCGCTGGGCTCCGTCGTGCCGGTCGGTGGTCGCGTCGCTGGGCCCGCAGGTGGACAAGGCGTAGCCCTCGTACGCGCATGTCGGTTGAGCTGCACAGATCCAAGATCAGGTCACGGCAAGGTCACGACAAGGGGTGTCCCTCTTGCGGAGTGTCCTACTCAGATGTCTAATAGACATGTCAGCAGGACAGTTACCGAGGAGGCGACGTGGACCAGGGCACGGCGCCCTGCGAGTCGATCTCCACGGTGTCTTTCCTGATGGCAACAACAATAAGTCCCGCATAGCGCGGGCAGCGGCTTGGGCCGCGCGGACAGCAGCGAATCCGTGCAGAGCAGCGTGAAGAACGACGCGTAGCCAAACGCGCATTTCTAGTCTGGAATGCGTAGCAACTGCGCTTGCAGCTTCACTACTTAAAGCTCTTGCTATAGAGCGGAGTAGCGCGCATAAATGGCACGCCTGCCATAGGTGTGTCCCCAAGATAAGTCAATGGTGGTCTAGCACCGACAAACGTCGCAGTGCCTGGGCGTTCGGGGTTGTATTAGGCGGTTGCCGACATTGGGTTTTCTCTGGTCGGAGAGCATCGCTCTCGCCTGCCAATAGCACGCTAAACCCTTACGGGCATGGTTCCCTGCATTGCGCACTAGACGTAACGGCCTATTTCAACAGAGATCAAAAGATTTATGGAATGTATCGAGACGCGCAACCCGCGCCACGTGAGCAGTGCCGTATTGCCCGGATACAGGATGTGTCCCCTTTGCGGAGATCTCACAACGGTGAGGGTTGCGCGTTTCGGTACCAGCCCACAACTGGCCTGAATCACTGTCTGTCGACCACTTTTTGTACACGAAACGGAGTACCGCCATGACTATGACTCTGATCGATTGGTCCGCCCGGATTAGCGCCATGGCGGACGCTCTGTCCGTTCCGGACGGCGGGTTTTCTGTCGACCCTAGCGACGGTTCTGACGTTCGCGCCGGCTACGCCGTAGCCGTACACCCGGAACACGAACACGTTTTCGACGGTCGTGTCACTAGTAATGACCTTCACGAATACATCGTGCGTGCAAAAGATGCTCTTACGCTACCCGGTCGGGTTCTAGGGGGTTGGTGTGACCCTGACACCGGCCGTGTCTATCTAGACGTTTCCATCGTCACTGCCGACTTGTCCGAAGCAATGACGCTCGCGCGAGCAACGGCGCAGGTCGCGATTTTCGACTTTTCCGCGATGGTATCCGTTCCGGTCGCGGTTCCCGCGTGAATCGAGGGGAATCGTGAGTGCAGTCATCGTAATGATCAGCGACGGCCAAGCGCGACGTATCGCGTCCGATTGGCATGGCGGTATGTCATCCGCGCTGTATTCCCTGGCCTCATCCGGGACGGTTGACCTTGACCGCGTCCGAGACGAGATCTCACGCGAATTGCAGAATCTGGACGTCGGAGAGATTTGGCGCGAGTTGCTCGCGCTCGACAAATACGTACGAACGGTCGGCGAACGTACCGCCGTAGCGGAATGGTTCCGCTTGTGGGACGACTCGCCGGTGAGCGTGAATCACACGTAAGGACCTGATAGCAATGCTCACCCCCAGTGATCACCCATGGTTCCAGGTTCACCCCGTGAGCCACGAAAACATCGTGTGGCACTGGGAACAGGCCACACCCGACGAAACAATCCAAGGCATGCGTTGGTATATCGACGCGCACCACGTGGCAACCGTCATCGCCAACGGCAACGCCCATCTCGGTGCCGGAATGCTCGCGATCTACTCGCCACAACAGGGATGGATCGGAAACATTCTCAATGCCGCTCGCGTGCTCCGCGAGGGGCAGGGGATTGGCGGACCGGGATCCGGCGTATTCGCGTCCACGTCGCAGAAACACGCGGCCACTCGGTTGCTGTCCGGCGAACGATACGAAGACATTCTCGCCGGTCCGAAGATCCGCGATTTCGCTCACCTGATTGAACACGGCGGAGACAAAGACCCCGGAGACCCGCGCGTTGTCATCGATCGGCACGCGCTGTCGGTCGCGCACGGTCGCGCACTCAGTTCGGACGAGTACGGCTCGGCACCCCTGAAAGGGTTCAAGCGCCAAGACGGTTCGATCAGTCGCCGGCACTACGACTATGTGGTGAATCAGTACCACCGTGCTGCGGAAATGATCTCCGCGATCTCTGGTGACCGGGTTTCGGCACATCAGGTACAGGCGGTGACGTGGCTTGTCCGCCAACGACTGAACCAGCAAGCCGAACAGCAGCGCGGCCCCAACCGCCTTGACAAGGGCCGCAACCGGGCGCGCGCAAATTCGGAACAAGCCTGGCAAGCCTTCCGAACCAACCACTTTCCCGAGCTGGCGACATGCCCCGGCACCGGCTACCAGGCGGCTGCCTAATGGCTGGTCTCGCTACGAAAGGCGCATTCATGGAAACCGTTGTGAAACACACGTGCGGCGGACCTGTCTTCGGGCGAAAGACGCCCGGATGCCCCCGCTGTGATCAGCTTCTCGCTGGTGCCCAGCCTGTCGAACGGGCAGGAACGCGCAGCAGGAAAGACCGCGCGCGATACGAACAGCAAGACCGACTCGCGCGCCGCACGCATTTCGCACCTGGCGGACCACATGCTACCGGCAAATGTGGGTCAGTCTGCACCTTCGGAGACTGGTGACCAGTCGCAACCGGCTCATTGGTGTCGCGCGATCAGCGACCTACCCACAGGCTCGCGAAATGAGGACCTGAGAAGTGAGCAAAACGCAAACCAGTCGTGGCCGAATGACCGTAATTCGACCGGAAGACCTCGTCCTCATTGACTCGACGCCATACGCGCGAACACCGACGTCGGCTACTTCCTTCACGAGCTCGACCGTGTGCTCGCCGAACAGTGACTGGCCTCGTCAACACCTCCGGAATTCATCACCCGCCCGACGAAAGCGAATACAGGCATGACCGACGACCACTCGACCACCGTCGACACGCTGCGCGCGGAGCTCGAACGGGAACGCGCACGCGCCGATTCCTTCGAAGCGATCAACCGGGTGCAGGCTGCCAGCCTCGCCGAGTTGGCCAAGCGCGCGGCGAACCTCCGGTGCCAGGTTGCCGACCTGGCCGACGACGCCCTGAGCTCGAAACCCATGTCGGTACAGGGTTTGCGCAATGTCACCGGCCGGATGAACGGCTTGGCGGAGGCCCTGAGCAGTTCGGCACACGGCTACGCGAGCGCACGCACGACGGACATGCTGTACCCGACCGTTGATGATGATCTCCGCGCGCACAAGTGGACGCCTCGCCCCGTCCGGGGCCTGGACGGCACGTTGCCGCCGATTCCGATCACCGGGATGGGCGACAATCGGGGTTGCGCCCGCGGCTGGCACCGGGGCCCGCAGTGGATCACGTTGTGGTTCACCGGACCGCCTGCCTTGGCGTACGGGGACAGCAGCGACCACGGCCGGCTCACCAGCGTCGACGCCATGCGCGCCGTGATCACCTCCTCTCGATCGTTGTCCGCTTCGGCGCTGGCCGAGTGGGTCTCTGCCCGGCAGGAAGCGCACACCGTGCCGTTCGACGCCCCGTATGGCCGTGTGTTCGCACACCTCCAGGCGGGTCCGTGGTCCGCGATCGACGTTGACCGATGCGACGAATTCGGCATCCGCACGCCCACCGGCACCGGCAACACGTCCGTCTGGATCTGCCCGAGCGACGCCGATTTCCGGCTCTACGTCTGGGGAATCGGCAACGAACCGGCCCACGTCCGCTACTGGGCCGGCCCTGTGGTCGACATGGCCCACCTCGTCCAGATCACCGGTCAGTACCGCTGACAGGTGATCACCGGATCCGCCCCCCACGAGGTCCAACGGCGGGTGTCGGCTGCGCGCTAGCCGACACCCGCCGAATCCACCGACGCGTTCATCACGTCCCGAAGGAGACGTCGTCCCATGACCGACACCACGCACACCCACACCACCACTGTCGTGACATTGCCGGTCAACGGACGAGACTCCCGCGACGGCGTGGCGACCCTGACTCAGATCGTGGACGCGACCGGTGGCCACACCGTCCACATCGTCACGATCGACGAACGCGCCGCAGAGTGTTATGGCATTCAGCAGCCGGTCAGCGTCGTCGGTGGCCTCGTCCGGACGCGCGGCAGATGGTTACCCACCGCCTACCGCGACCGTGCGCACCTCCTCAACGGAGGTGGACTCGTCTACTTCCTGCCGAACGCCTCGAGCCGAGTCCGCGCGGTTCGCGCGTTGCTGCGCTGGTGGTTCGTGGTCGCCCGTCGCGCCCGCGATGGCGCCGATCCGCGCCATCTCGACCCGTGCCAGGAGTCGCCTGCGTCTCGCCGATGGCTGCTGGCCTAACCGCATCACCCTGTCCCATCTCGCTCACCGCGACGGTCGACGTCCCTTGATTCGGTCTGCCAGCTCAAGGTGGCTGGCTTACTGGCCGCGATCGCCGACGACTACCCACCGACCGCCTTGACCGCGCTGCTGGCCGACAGCCTCACCAAGGTGCTCGACCTGTGGACCGGCGCCCGCCGCAACGGCCGGCCCACGATCGATATCCGCCACCTCGACCGCGCCATCACCAGCGAACTCGCCGCCGTCATCAGCACATGGCGCACCGGCGACGCCTTCCCGCGCCCACGCCTGGCCGGCAAAGCCTGGCCCGAACCCGTTCCGAGGTGAACACCATGCCCATCAACGACCCCACGACCGCAACCCCGTCCGAGATCGACGAAGAGCTCAACAGGCTCGACATCGAGCACGCCAAGGCCAACGACACCCTCAGCAGGCTCACTACCCGCGCCCAGCGCCTCGTGAACGACGGCATGGCCGAGTACGCAACCGAGTTGCGGCCCCAGATCGAACAGGCCCGCCAGGCCATTGCCGAGTGCGAGGCAACGGAACGACCTCTTGAAGCAGAGTTCGAACGCCGTGGCGGCTGGACCCGCGCCTGGTTGGTCCTCAACACCGGTGGCCACGTGCACCGCACCACTGCCTGCCGCACCTGCTTCCCGTCCACGCGGTTCGCTTGGCTCACTCAGTTCTCCGGTCACGATGAGACCGAGATCGTCGAGCAGGCCGGCAAGGCCGCGTGCACCGAGTGCTACCCCAGCGCACCGGTCGACGTCCGCAACCGGCCCAGCCGGATCAAGACCCCCGAGCAACTCGCGCGGGAAGCGGAGAAAGCCGAAGGCGCTAAGGCCAAAGCCGCAAAGGCGATCACCGCACCGGACGGAACACCGCTGCGTACCAAGCAATACGGGCAGATCGAGACCGAGTTCACCGCGCGGCGCTCCTACATCGAGGCGCTGTCCTACGCCCGGCTCCTTACGAAGCGCAACGTGGCGTTTCACCGCAACACCATCGCCGAGTACCACGAGGATGCGCGGCTCATCCTGGCCGCGCTCGCCGCCAAACACAGCCGGACCGTGGACGACCTGCGCGCTGAACTGGCGCCCAAGGTCGAAGCCAAGTGGAACCGCGAACACAGCAACTGGGGCTAATCGCTCCCGTCAGGCAACCCGCTCACGAAAGGGCTTCAACCGATGATTTTGGTCGAAACGCTGGAAGACCTGGTCTGCAACTACCTCGAAGATTCCGCCCGGCCCGGTTCGGCCGTCGGCAAGGTCAACGCGCAAGACCTGGTCAGCCACGTCGTGCAGCATCTTGCCGAGCGTGGGGTCGACGTGGGTTTTCGGGACGGCTCGCGCCTTACGTTGCCAGGCAACACGCCCCGACAACCGGAACCCGAACGGCACCGCCTTCCCTTGGTACTCCAGGAAAACGGCGACGGATACGTTCGCATCTACTGCGACGGCCGCGGCTGCGTCTGGTCCTGGCCGCTCTACCAGCACGCGAGCACGCAGACCAACGGCGACACGATTACCAACGCCGTCGAACACGCCATCGGGCGACACCGTCACTCCTGACCGCTCCGTCAACCCGCGACGCTCAACGCGCTGACCGAAGTCAGTTGGCTCGTCGGCATCGCGGTGAAGAAGAACGAGGAGATCGTCGGAGCGCCATCGCCGTTGCGCAGCAAGCACTTATCGAAAGCCGTGGTCGCAGCAACGCGGCCTGAACGACTTACCGAAATTCCGCTTCTCTTGAAGGGATACCGCCATGGCTCGGTTCGACCTGCACCCTGCGCACATCGACGGACTCGTCAACGCCGGACTGCAATTCGGCGTGATCGGCGTCTTCGACGATCCCATGCCGATCGGCCAGATGCTGCTTCAGCAGCATCGACCCCATCGCGACATGGAGCAGAAGGACGGTGGGCCGCCGGACTACGTCGCGACGGTGACAGACCGCGCGCTGCATCCAGTCGCCGTACTGCGCCTGCTGGACTGCTACGAGTACCAGACCAGCGGCACGATCGGCTGGCATGTCAGCGAGGCGCACGCCTGGACAAACCGTATGCGCGAGAAGGTACTCACCCGGCTGCCCGCCGAGGCCGAAGCCAGTGTGCGCCACGGTGCCGACTATGTCCCGGCCTACCGGCTTCTCGCTGCCTATACCGAAACACCCTGGGGTATCACGGAACTTGACCAGATTCCCGAACTCGGGGACGGCGTCATCGAAGTGCCGGTCGTCCGGAAAGTACTGCGCGCGGAGATCCTGACCGGCCCGTTCCACAGCCCGAACAAGGGACTGTCCTCCCGCGTCCGCCACGTGACGGTCATCGGCGTAGGGGAGGAACGGACGCTGCCCGCGTTCGCCCAGATCTTCGAACCCTCCGACAACGCGCCGGGCGTCTACCTGCTGTTCGAGCACGGCCGCTACGTCGCACGCCCCGCTGACGCCCCGCCCGGCAAGTGGTTCATGGCCTCCGGGGCTCACCTTCACACCAGTGATTCCCGTTGGCACGAGCTGATCGGTCACAGCCTGCCCATCCCGCTGCACGACCGCACCGAGCCCTAGCCGGACCAGCGCCGCAGGCGCGGAACCACTTCCGAACCGCCAAACCGACCCTTCCAGGAGTTTGACCATGCCTTCACGCGATGAACTGCACGCCAGGCTGTTCCTGCTGCGAGCAGCCGAACCACCAGCACCCGCCATCCACCAGTACGTCGCCGTCCACGGACCGGTCGAAGCCGTCGCACAGATCCGGCACGGCACCGCTCCCGCAGCCGTCGTCAGCGAGATCACCCGGCCCGAAGCCCGGATCGACGACGACCTGCGCACCCTCGACGACGGCACGGCGTGCTTGCTCACGCCCGAAGACGACGAGTGGCCGCTCGGCCGGCTCACCAGCCTGGCGGCCCGTCACGGAGCTCCGCTCGCGCTGTGGGTGCGCGGCAGCGGCTCGTTGGCCGAGCTCACCAGTCCCGCGGTCACGGTCACGGGCGCCCGTGCGTCCTCGGCGTACGGAAACACCGTGGCCGGGGACATCAGCTACGAGCTCGCTCGCGCCGAGGTGACAGTCGTCAGCGGCGGCGGTCTCGGGGTGGACGAGGCGGCGCACCGTGGCGTGCTGGCCGCCGAGGGCAGGACGATCGTCGTGCTCGCGAACGGTGTCGACGGGACCTATCCGCACCAGCACGCCCGGCTCTACCAAACGGTGATCGACCAGGGCGGATTGCTCGTCAGCGAGTACCCCATCGGCACACCGCCGACTCGCATCCGGTTCCACGCGCGATGCCGGTTGCTGGCTGCGCTCAGCGCGGCGACCGTGATCGTCGAAGCCGGGCAGCGCAGCGGCGCACTTGCCGTTGCCCGCGCCGCTGGAGAGCTCGGCCGTCGGATCTACGGCGTGCCCGGTCCGATCCACTCCGTCACCTCGAAGGGCGTCAACGAGCTGCTGCGCGCCGGCGCCGCCACGGTAGCCACTTCCGTCGAGCACATCGCCTATCGGGAGGGACTGCGATGAACGGCCCAGACCGCTACCAGGCCGGCCTGGCCGGTCTACAGCTCCCGGACGAATGGCAGGTCGACGTAGCGATCCGTCCGCGGCGTCGCAGCGTCGGTATCGAGGTCAAGCCTGGCGGCACCGTCACCGTCCTGATTCCGCCCACGGCAGACCCGGACCAGGTCGTTCGCTTCGTCCGCAGCCGACGCCGCTGGATCACCGACAAGGTCGATACAGCCGCACGACTGGCACCCGAACACCCGGTCAAAGCACTGGTCGACGGCGCGGAGTTCGACCTGCTCGGCCGGCGCTACCGGCTCCAGCTCGTCACCACCCCGCCCGCGGGCACCGGGCAGCTGCCCGCAGCAACGGCGGACCGGATCCTCTACGTGCGTGCAGAGCCACCGGGACAGGTCCGCAGGACGATCATCGACTGGTACCGGGAGGTCGGACTCGCCTGGGTGAAGCGCGAAGGACGCCCCTACGAGCTGGACGGCCGGATTGAGGGCCTGCGCTACGAGGTACGAGATCTCGGCAGGCGTCACTGGGGGCTCTACCGCGGCATGCCCCAGCACATCACCGCTCTGCACTGGGCGGTCTTCGGCCTGCGCGTGCACCTGGTCGAGTACGTGCTCGTTCACGAGCAGGCCCACGCGACGAGGCCAGGCGGTCGTTCTCACGGATCCGCCTGGCAACGGCGCATGAACCTGTGGATGCCCGAGTGGCGGCAGCGCCAGGCCGAACTCGCCGAAGTAGGCCGTCACTGCTGGCTCGGGGACCACCAGGAGCGCGCCGGTCGTCAGCCAGCCGCTCAGTGAGACATCAAGCCAGTCGCAGCACTGGCGAGGGTGACGTCAGCCTGATCCGACGTCGCCCTCGCCATGTCCTAACAAAGGGAGTGATAGACATGTGTGATAGACGTACGCAGACCACGATGTGTCGTCGCGTACGACACTGCGCCCGGCAAGAGAGGCTCCCTGATGAGCGACCCCGAGGAAGTCCTTCAACTTCGGGCCAGCAGAGCTGAGGTCGAGGGGATCAAGAAGGAACTCGAAGCGGCCCGAACTCGGCAGGCCGAACTCGAAGAGAAGATCAACGGGTTGCTCGCGAAGCAGCGAGAGGCTCGCAAGAAGCGCCGCACGGCGGTGCTCGCCGCGGACGCTGCTGGAGTACCCCGTTTGAGGATCTCCAAGGAAGTCGGCATGCAGCGCAGCAACGTGTACAAACTCCTCGAAGGCGAGGACAGCGACTAATCCTCGGTGCCGTCGTAGCCGGTCGAATCTCTTGGCGAGCTGACGACTGCGAGCAGCGGTTCTGTTGGCTCAGCTGCAGAGCTCGATGCCGTTCTGGCGGTAGAAGGTGACGGGGTCGATGGCTTCGCCGCCGACTTCGATCTGGAAGTGCAGGTGAGGTCCGGTTGATTGACCTCGGTTGCCGACTTCGGCGATGGGTTGGCCCGCGAAGACTGCTTGTCCTGTGTGGACGTGGTTGCGGTTGTTGTGTCCGTAGGTGGTGATGGTTCCGCCGCGGTGTTGGATGCGGATCCAGAGGCCGTATCCGCTGGCGGGTCCGGCGTCGATCACCAGGCCGTCGCTGGCTGCGACGATGGCGGTGCCGAGGGGTGCGGCGATGTCCAGCCCGTGGTGGAACACTCCTTCTCGCGGCCCGAATCCGGAGCTGCAATGCCCCAGTGCGGGAACGGTCCATTCTCCAGCAGTGGTGGAGCAGGTGGCGTTGTGGACGGCAGCGACGATGATCCGTGCGGCGTGCTCGTGCCGGGCGTAGGCGTTGGGGAAACCGGAGCGTTGCACGGTTTGCGCGGCGTTGGTCAGGCTCATCGCCTGCCATCCAGGCACCGCGAGCAGATGCTTGTAGAACTGGGTGGCGCTGTAGGTGGGGTTCATGATCTGAGCGGGGGTGCCCCATCCCTGAGACGGACGTTGCTGGAAGAGCCCGAGGCTGTCGCGGTCGCCGTAGCCGAGGTTGCGTAGCCCGGATTCCTGCATCGCGGTAGCGATGGCGATCACCCAGCCTCGGGTTGGGACGATCATCTGCTTGCCGACTGCAACGATCGTGGCGGCGTTGGCCATCTGATCGGAGTCGTAGCCGGCGACACCGGTCGTTGTGGAGCCGACCGCGGAGCAGTCCGTGCGGCTGCTGTCGCCGAACAAGCCTGCGATGCCGCCGACCGCAGCAGCGACGAGCACGACAGACAGCAGGAACGCGACCGCGGCGATGATGGTGATCTTCTTTGTGGACAATGATCGACCTCCCCGTGTGGACGACAGCAAGGGATGCTCATGGAGGTGAGCAGAGCGGGCGTGCCGGCGCCGTCGATGCAGTGCGGAAGGTGAGCGGTGGTGAAGCTGCCTCAGCGGCGGCCTTGCCAGGTGTTCGAGGGCGTCGGGGGAAGCGGCTTTGGCGCGGTTAGCTCGGTCGCCGATGGTTGCTGCGCCTGCGGTAACGGCGAGAACGGCGTGGCGAGCGTTTCCAGCTGCGGCCAGACTTGGACCAGCTCAGCGAGCCGTAGTCGGCCGGGTGCGTGAGCCGGCCTATCGACGACCGGCAGCCACCGGCGAACGGCGGGATTGCCCGCGTGCGCGACGCCGGTGAGGTCTGCGGCACTCGTCGCGACCGGCACGAGCGCTGGACGGTCCAACTGGAGCAGAGCGCCAGCGAGCGCTCGGCGTGCACCGGTTTCTCGGCGGTTGCTTGGCAGCCACACGAGGACGGGCGTGGTGATTCCTGTTGCAGTGGCGAGCTTTTCGTAGCCGTAGAGCTTGCTGGCAAGTCGGCCGAGGTCCTCGGTGCCGAAGTCGAACTCGAGGAAGAACTCAATCTGGTGGCTGTCTTCGTGCCAGCGGCCGTAGGCGTCAGGGCGGACCATGTCACCGAAGAGGCGGCCACAGCGCAGTTCGGACCACCATGCAGTCAGCCGCCCGCGGGCGGCTGACTGACGGCTGAGTGCCACGAGCGCTGTGAAGAAGCCATTGACACCCACGGTGTGGGCCAGGCGCAGAGAATGGGCGATCCCGATGGCGTCCTCGTGGCGGTAGCCGAGTTGCCTGGGATCCAAGCCGTCCTCGTAGGCGAGGGCGACCGCTCCGGCGACGTCGAGCACGTAGTGCATGGGTGCGGTGCCGGAGCTGACGAACGGCTGGAAGCGGTCGACAACCCGCCACTTGAACAGATCGAGCAGGCGATGGTTGGCCGCGCGCATGGTCGGATAGCAGAGCTCGACGATCTGTGAGGTAGTGAAGACCTTGTGCTCGTACAGCATCCGGGCCAGCCACCTGTCCCGGACGGTGAGTCGGCTGGCGAGCTGGGCGTGGTGCTCGCCGGTGGCCGCAGCCCTCGGAGTCGGGCGCTGAGGCATGTGACCGCGCAGCTGCCGCTGAGGTGTGGGATTCGAGATCATGGGCAGGCACCTCCCAATTGCGGAGCGAATCAGGCCAGCACAGGTGGTTAACAGGAGCCAGCACGCGACCCGAGAAGCCCGCATCTGTTGCGGAGGAAGGCATTCGATCGATCAGGCAGCCCGCCTCGGATCTACAGATGGCTGGCCGGACCGGTCAGCGACGATGGTCGGGTCCGCGGTGGGTGGGCGAGTATTGACCTTGGCGGCTTTGCGGATGGCCTTGGCGCGTCCGGGAATTGCGGGCGGCAGCTTTTCGGTGACCGCGGTGAACGGCGGTGCTTCCTCGCCGCCCAGGACGAGGCGGGCGGCGACGTGGTAGACGCCGAGGTTGGACAGGTCGTGATCGGATAGCCGTGGCAGGGTGTGCCGCGCGAGCCGTTTGGCGTCCTCGGGCGAGGCGTTGAAGAAGATCTTCGATCGGGCGTTGGTGCTGATGCCCTCTTCCAGCTCTTTCGGCAACTGGCCGAGGTATTGGTGGGCCAGAGTCATCGAGAGCCGATAGCCGCGAGCCTCGGCCAGCATGTCCTCCATCGGGTAGGCCAAGTTCAAGAAGTTGTGGCACTCGTCGATGTACAGGCTGCAGTCGCGGCGCTTGCGCTGTGGGACACGGGCGCGGCGGGTGGCGGCCTGCCAGGTGCGTGCCACAACGATCGAGCCGACGAGACGCGCGGTCTCCATGCCCAGCGCGTCGCGAGCGATGCGAACCAAGCAGATGCCCCCGGTGTTGAGCACCTCGTCCATGTCCACTGTGGATTCTCCGCCTGCGATGGCGGCGCGGACGAAGGGCCGCAACAGGAATCCGCGGACCTTGTTCATCAGCGGCGCGATCACCTGTGCGCGGCTGGCTTCGGACAGGTCGTCGTACCAGGACCAGAAGCCCTTGAGCACCTCGTCGTCGATCTGGTCGCAGGCCCGAGCTCGGTACGCGGGCACGGTCAGCAGCTTGGGCAGGTCGACCAACGTGGGGGTGCCAGACATCCCGGTCAGAGTGAGCAGGCCGGCGCGCAGGATGTCGTCGGTGCGTGGCCCCCACGAGGAGGCGTAGATCCGGGAGAAGATGCTGACGAGGTTGTCGACCGCGCGGGCCTTGTCCGCTCCTTCCAACGGGTTGAGCACCGGTGGACGGGCTCGGGAGTCGGCATCGAAGAGCACGACCTTCTCGCCGAGCTGCGCGGGTAGACGCATCAGGATGTCCGAGACGAGGTCACCCTTCGGGTCGACGACGACCACGCCACGCCCGGCATCGGCGTCGGCCAGGATCATGCGTGCCATCAGCTCGGACTTGCCGGAGCCGGTGGCGCCGAGGATGTGCATATGGTGACGGGCGTCGGCGATGTGGAGGCCGACCGGGCGGGCGTGGCCGGAGTCGGACAGCCCGATGGGCCTGATCTGTTCGCCGGTCGTGGCGATGCCTGGTGGGGGTGGCACGGCCTTGGCGCCGGCTCGCTGCAGGCCAGGCGTGGAGTCGTCGATCGGCAGGTGCGCGATCGCGGCCAACTCCGGGATGGACAGCAGGTCACCCTTGCCCAGCCGCCGGTCGGCCAGCGCAGGGACCGGGTGGCGGAGCCGAATCCGCCGGTAGCGGTTGTGCTCGGAGTAGGCGGCGAAGGCCGATGCGATCGCGTGTCCTCGGCCCCGCAACACTTCCCGCACTGCGCGGACTTCGCCGGGGGCCGCGTTCTCGGAGACGGTGGTGGCCACGACGTAGCGGATGCGGGTCTCGAACTGGTTTCCCCTCAGCTTCTCGACGATGGCGCGGTCCTGGGCTGAGTAGGCCAGGCTGGTCTGCCGATCCAGCCCTGGTGTCCGCGTGCCGGTCGATGGCTTCGGCGTCTTGCCGGGTGTGATGACGTCGAGCAGTCGGCCGAGCAGGTGGACCGAGCTACCGCTGTGTACGCGACGGGCGGCCCGGCGGGCTTTGGTCACCCGGTGGCCGGCGACCGGCCGGGCGAGGATCTGCACGCAGGCCCGCTCATGCGGGCCGAGCCCGACCGGTGCACCGAGCAGAGCGCGGATCGGGTCGGCGGGGTGCTCGGTGCGGATCGGCAGCGCCTCGGGCAGTGCCAGGCGTAGCTCGCCTCCGACTGCTTCGATCCGTCGGCCAGCGGGAGCCCTGGTCGGGATCGGGGGTTTGGCGGGGTTGGTGCGGGTGTGTGCGCCGGGCCAGGCGGCCTCGATGGCGCGTTCGACCATGCCCGGTGGCACGAGGCCGGGGACCCAGAAACGGATCTGCACGCCGGCACCGGTGAACGTCAGCTCGAACGCCAGGTGCGGCTGACCGCCGAACCGGCGCAACCAGCCGGGTCGCAGCAGGCCGATCAGGTTGGACCACACGGTGATCGCACCCGTTGGATCGACTGTCGGCGGTGCCAGCACAGTGATCAGTCGGGCGTCGGTGATCAGGCGCTCGTGGTAGCGGCGGCGCCACCGCGACCGCGCGATCACTGCGGCGGTCGCTGCGATTGTGAGCATTGGCCCGGCGATCGGGCCCCACAGGAGGGCGAGGTCGCGCAGGGAGGCCAGCACGTGCTGGAAGGCGCCAAGCGGGTCGCGTAGGTAGTCGGTCACCGGCGAGGCGTACATCCCCACCGTCTGCGCACCGCGCGAAGGGGCGAGGGATGTTGCGGTGATTATCCAAGACATTGGGTTCCTCCCAATGGAAGAAGCGACAATGGACGGCCTGCGCGGCGACACGTCAGGCGGCGTGCGACTGGTCGACCTGGACCGCGGAGCCTTGCGAGTCGGGGCGCGTGTTGTCGACGGCGAGGCGCAGGTGCCGACGATCCCGGCGTGCGTTGCGCTCGGCGTCGATCTCGGCCTGCCATTCGGAGAACCGGCGCCCCGCCAACCGCTTGAGGTACGTGGGAATGCGGTTGGCCGGAACACCCACCAGCCGTGGTCCGAGCACCGCGAGCAGATCGCTGGCCTCCTGGGAGGCCCATCCAGCCGCCGCGATAGCGGCCTCGTTCGGGAACACATCCGCCAGGCGATCGGCAGCCGGATTCAGGGCAGCATCCTGTGTCCCGCCATACGAAAAGACCCACAGGAAGTTCGGCGGTGGATTTGGCTCGACGAGCCTGCGAAATCTCTCGACCTCCTTGCTGTAGGCGTAGAAGTTGGTGTCTGACCGAGCTCGGCAGATGCGCATCCACGCCTCGAGATACGCGTCGGAGAAGAAGTCGCCTGCGTCGTGGATCCTGATCCAGGCGCCGCGGAACTTGGCTGCGCCCAGTTCAGAGACCATGGCGGTCTCCCAGCCAGCCATGTCATCGAGGACGAAGGCGAGGTTCGAGTGGTGTTTGGCGCGCACGACCGGCCATGTGTAGGTGCCATGGCGGGCGTAGCAAGCCTGCGCGCAGACTCCCGCGCTCGGACAGGTGTTGTAGGTGCGGCCGTCCGGCAGGCGCCCAGCCCAGGCGGGCAACGACCAGTTCCACACGCCGATCTGGCGCATCTCGCGGTTCTGTGTGAGAAGCCGGCTCGGGCGGCGATTCGTTGCAGGAATGGGCAGTGGTGCAGACATGGGTGTCCCCTGGGTGCGATTCGGTGGATGCGGCTTGGCGCGGTGCTGTCAGGCGGCGTCGAGTTCGACGAAGGCGTTCGCGATTCCTGACGATTCGTCGGAATACTCGACGGTTTCTGAGGGACTAGACGTCACCAGGTAGTGCTCGGCGGGGGATGCGATGGCCTGGAAGGCCACACGCTGGGTCCCGGTCGACAACAGCCCCTGACCGCGGTCGGCGGAGAGCAGGAACTGCCTCTCGCCCATGGACAGGTCGAAGGTGCGGGTGATCTCGTCGATCGCTTGCGAGGCTTGCCGTAGCAGAATCTGCGTAGCGGCGTTGGCCACCACGGCTTTGCCGAGATCCGAGCCCAGCACGTCGGCGGTGTCCTGCGTGGCGACAGTGAGGCCGGCCCAGTGCTTCCTCGAGGCCTTGGCCATGCGGAACAGGAACTCGGCTCCGGCGGGCTCCTTCATGAGCAGCCACGCTTCGTCGACCACAACGAGACGTGGTCGACGGATGGCGGGATTGCTGACCTGCCGCCACACCGCATCCAGCGTGAGCAGGGTGCCGATGGGCTTGAGCTCGTCGGCGAGGTCCCTCAGTGAGAACACCACCAGGTGCCCCTCGGGATGCGTCGAGGTCGGTCCCGAGAACAGGCTGGAGAACGCGCCGGTGACATACGGGTGCAGCCGGGCCGCCAGCTCGACCCCAGCCGCGTTCCCGGTCTCGGCAAGGATCTCGGTTAGGTTGGCGAGCAGCGGCGCCGGGCGGGTCCACGTGCGTGGGTCGGAGGTAATGCCGACCCTCTGGTAGGTTGCGGTGATGGCTCGGTCCAGCGCTCCCCGTTCAGTCGCAGCGAGCTCGCTGCCCAGCAACACTGAGATGACGGTGTGCAGGAACAGTGATCGGCGGACGAGGGCGTCACGGGGCGCGGTGCGACGACCGTCCGGGCGGGTGTGGATCGGCAGATCCATCGGGTTGAGCCGGACGTGCTCGGCGCCGAGGTGGACGTAGGTGCCGCCGACCGCGTTGGCGAGGCGGGCGTACTCGTCTTCCGGGTCGATGACTTGGATCTCGATTCCGCGGTACAGCGACCGCAGCAGCTCGAGCTTGACCAAGTACGACTTGCCCGCGCCGGAGCGGCCGAGGATCACCGAGTTGTGGTTGTCCAAGGCGAACCGGTCGTGGTGCACGAGCCCTTGGGAACCGACGTTGAAGCCGTAGAGCACCCCGCTGGGGGCGCCGACGGAAGTCGGGTCCGGTGGTGGCAAATCCGGCGAGGTGAACGGGAACGCCGCGCTCAACGCCGAAGTGTCGAATGTGCGGCGCATCCCGACCAAATCCAGGCCCATCGGCAGGGTAGTGATCCAGCCTTGCAGGCTGCGGTACGTGGTCGGCTTGGCGTCCAGCAGCAGCGACGCCGCCAACGCCCGGACCGCAGCGACCTCGTCACCAAGAGCCTCTTCGGTCGGAGCGTGGACCGTGAGATAGAGGCCGAATCGGTAGAGCTTGCCTTCGCCACGGGCGACCCGAGCGGACAGGTCGTAGGCATCCTCGGTAGCGGCTTCGACTTGTGGGTCGAGCAGCCGGCCCTTGTCACTTGTGTGGCGCCGTCCGGACTCCAGTTTGGACAGTTGCTTCTTCAGGCGGCTCGCTGCCGTGACCGGGTCGATCGGCTCGACGTGTAGCGACACGTCGACCCTGCCTGGGTAGGTGAGCAGGGGCTGGAGCCACCCCGGATGCACCTCGCGGGGGTAGCCGGTAATCGCGAACGAGGCGACCCAGTCACCCCCGACCTCCAGTGATCGAGGACGGATCGAGATGGCGTCCGGAGTGAACGCTCCAGCTCGTCCGGGCACCGGTCCGGCAGGCGAGCGACGTGCGCGGCGCGTGGACTTGCTCATCATCGGCCGTACCTCCCCTCGAAGTCGTCGCGGTCGTCCGTGTCGTCCCACTCGTCATCTACTTCGTCCGGGGCATGCTCTGTGGCGGCGGGGACGGGGCGGCCGAACGCGCTGGGGTTCCAGGTCTCCTCGGGTGCAGTGGTGATGACTTCGTCCGACGCGGCCAGTGCCCTGGACGGTGGGATCAGTGAGTCGGGGTTGCAGGCAGCGGCCAGCACTGCGGTGGCCTGCCCGGCATCCAGGGGAGTCACGGTGATCCCGGTCGGGGACAGCAGCTCGACTGCTTCCCCGAGCCGTCGCACCAGTCGTGCTTCGGCAGCGCGCCGCGCGGCGTCGTCGACCGGACTCGCTTGCTTGGCGGCTTTACGCCGCGAAGTGAAGGCGGTCAGCGGCGAGGCACCGCCAAGCCCGTCGGTCGGCGTGGTGGCGTGCAGCGGTTCGCGGAGGATGAGCAGCACCTGGCGACGCAGTAGATCGGTCGCCCGGCGGAGCTGATCGAGGTAGTCGGCGTGCTCGCGTGCCGCCGCCTCGAGCGCCGGGTGTGGCAGGCCGCCGGCCTGCTCGCGGAGTTCGGCGATCTGCCCGGACAGGTCGAGTCGTTCGGTGCGCACCAGCACCTGTACCGGGGCGGTGAGGCTGTGCAGGTACCGGCCGAACGAGGCCACGAGACTCTCTTGCTCGGTGGGCGTGCGCAGCCCGAAGTTGACCGTCGAGCAGACGGCGACTACGGCAACGCCGTCGTTGCCGAGGTCGATGACGCCCGTCGTGCTGACCGCCTCGGCCGGCAGTCGCAACGCGGTCGGCGAGACCGATGCCGCAGCACCCAGGCCGCCACGATCCGTGCTGTTGACGGCGTGGGTGGTGAGCCACTCCGGGGCGGGCTGGATCCCTTCCGGCGCGGCCACCCGGTGCTTCGGGCTCAGCTGCTGGCGCAGCGCCGCGAGGGCCAGCTGGTCCAGCGACAGCCCGTCACGCTGCCCGAGGGCGAGCACGGCGGCCGATGCGCCAACCGGGATCGCGATGGCTAGAAACACCGGCAGCGGAACGAATGACCGCGTGGCAAGGTAGACGCCGTAGAGCACCAGCCCGACGACAGCGAGGATGGCCACCTGGCGCGCCGTGAGGTTGCCCAGCACGCGGTCCTCGCGATCGACGTCGGCGGGAATCCGGACAGGTTGGCTCATGGCCGCCCACCCCTTTCGGATGTGTCGTTACCTGGTGTGGGCGGCCGCGAGGGCGCCTGGAACTGCACGGGTGCTGGGGTGTGGGACCGAGCTCGTCGACCGTGGCCGCCGAGATCGGGAACGGCCTGCCGGAACACCGTCGGCGCGGGCGCACCGGTGGCCCGCATTGGCGCCACCTGCGGCGTGGGGGCAGCTGGACGGAACTGCAACTCGGCAGGAACGGCCGCGATGCGTAGCCGGGGCGGTGCAGTAGCGGCGGAGCCGGCCGCCCGCTTGGCAGACCGGAACGCAGGCACGCTGGGACGGCCTATCGGTCGCGCCAGCGGTTCGGCCCGGCCGGACACAGGAGTTGGCGGGCGGAACTCTGGTTCCACCGTGCTGCCCAACGGGTTCCAGCTCGCGATGTCGTGAGTGGGTGTCTGTGGCGCGGCCTGCTGGAAGCGCAAGTGCTGCTGGCCGGACACGGTGTGTCGCTGTGCAAGCTCGCGTGCCCGCTGTTGCTGGAGGCGCCTTGCGATCGCCTCGGGGGTGTAGATGCCTCCGACGCCGCCCCACTCCCGGATCGGCGCGGGCCACCGCGGCTCGGACGCTGACCGGCCACCAGCGCCACCAGATGCGGTTGCCACAGCGGTCCGCGTGGCGAGCCGGCGTCCACCGAGCAGGCCCATGGTCTTGCCGAAGACGAACGCAGACGCCAGACCGCCCACGAACGATCGCCGCCCGCCACCGATCCGGACCTGGTGCATAACCCAGGTCGGGATCTTCACCAGAATCCACACCAGGGCGATCAGGACGATGAGATTGATGAACCCGTCCGGACTGGGCATGCCGAAGAACGTGAAACCGCCAGGCTGCAGGAAGACCTTCAGGGCACAGATCAGCGCCAGGCTCTGTCCAATCTGGATGCCGAGCACGCCCGCACCGGCACGCCAGAACCACTGTGCAACGCCTTCGGTCTGCGGCAGACCATGACACATCAGCGCAAGGGGTGCGCCGGCGAGCAGAAGCACTGTGAGCGCGACCCGCACGACGTAGCCGATGAGCAGTCCGACCAGCAGGATGGTCAGCACCAGCGACAGGAACCCGGCAAACATGCCGCCGTCGAGCAGAGATCGCGCCACCATGGCGACGAACAGCTCGCTGATCGCTTGGCCGGAGGTCTGCGGGTCGAGGCTGTCGCCGAGGACTGCGACCGAGGCGGCGTTGGCGAAGCGGATGGCCTGGTCGCCGAGGAACAGGCTCAGGTTCGCGGCCAGAAATCCGATGACGATGCGGGGCACGATCTCCCGGATCGAGTAGTGAGACTGCACGCTCCCGTGACTCATCACGACGATTCCGGCGACGAGGACGAGCAGCGAGTAGACAGCCACCATGAACAGTCGGGATTGCTCCCAGATCTCGCCGATCCGCGGTAGCTGGTCCAACGTCGGTGTGGACAGCAACGTGCTGCCGACGAAGCGCAACAGCATGTTGAGCGACTCGCCCACCAGGCGGTTGATGAACGCGTTGATGCCTTCGCCGACACATGCTGTCGGGTTGGTGAAACCGCACTCCCCACCGGACGATCCGGTCGAAGGAAGACTCGGGGGAGGTGCCGTCGGCGACGTCGACGGCGAGGCGGTCGGTTGCGGCAGGCAACCCGGCGGGACTGGCTGGCCGGACTGCGGTGGTGGGCATACCAGAGACGTGGTCGGAGTTGGTGTGCTCGGCCGACACGGCGCAGGAGGCTGGGTACCCGAGCACGGGTCAACCGTCGTCGACGGCGTGGGCGCGCTCGGAGTGGTCGGTTGCGCCGACGCGGTCAGCGTGAACGCGCAGCCAAGGACGACCAGCAGTCCGGCGAGCAGCATCCACACCGCACGCTGCCGACGACGACCAGACCGATCGGCGGTCCGCCGATCGGCGACGGCCGACGCACCCTGCGACACAGGGCTCGTGCCCGACAGGGTGTGCTCGGCGCTGGGGATGGTGCGGTGGATGCCCGTCATCGCTAGGCCCCCACGAATCCTTTGAGGACCTCGATGACGAGCGGCGTCAGCAGCGCGCCCAGGTAGCCCCAGCAGGCTGACCGGAACGCCGTCTTCGCCTTCTCGATCTCGCCCGGGTCCCCGGCCCCGGTCATCCGCCGCACGAACGCGATGGACAGAAAGACCGTCGCGAGGGCTGCCAGGATGCCCATGATCCAGTTCCGGATGTTGGCCAGCACCTGGTCCACAGACGCGACCAGTGCCACCGTGTGAATGGTCTCGGCTTGTGCGGAGGACGCCGCCAGCAGGAACGCGAGAACCAGCAACTGGCTGGCGAACAGAAGAAGCCGGGACCGGCGCGGACGCTGACCGCGATGGTCAGACATCGGAGTGCTGTCTGGCGATGTGCACTCGACCTCAGTGACCGCGGTCGGTGCGACGGCCATCGTCGGCGAGATCGAGCAACAACTGGTTCGGCGTGCGTGTGGCCGGTCGGCCACGTTGGCCGTGAGCGAAATCAGGCGCATGGGGTCACCTCGGAGGGTCGGGCTGAACGCGGGTGTGTCCCGCAGCTCTGAACTCCGGATTTCGCGTCCGTTTTGGACACGCGACCCTGAACTTTCTCCGCGAATTCGACGTCAGACATGGATACGGATAGTGACGATCGCGGCGTGTCACGGTTGGGCGTGACCGGGCGCGCTAGTGCCACCGCGGTCGCCACCTGGTCGGTCAGCGGGTCGGTTGGATCGCTGTCGATGGCGCAGTCGCGCAGGTAGGCCGCGAGCCGGAGCTCAGCGCGTTTGCGCGTCTTGTAGACCGCCCACTCGTTGAGCTGGTGCTGCGCGGCCCAGTCCGCGACCGGCACCTCGTCCAGCCGCGTCGCGCCGATCAACGCGGCCTCGGTCTGGGTCAGGACTCCGTCCGCGACCGCGCGCGCAAGGACGAGATCGGGGTGACCCCACGGCGCGTGCGGCGGGGTAGAACGGAAGCCAGGCGCGACCGGAGTCGGACCCGACAACGCCTCCGTGAGCGCGTCGTAGCCGGACCGATACGCGGCCCACCGCAGCCGGAGCATGATCCGCGGCGGACGCAGATCGATCGTCGACAATGCGGTGAGGAAGCCGCGCAGAACCTCGGCGTGTACATCGGCTGGATCACCGGCGAAGCGGTTGGACAGCATCGCCGCGACGGACGTCAGCGCTGGCAGCGCTACCCCGACTGCGGCGACCGTCCAGGTCGCTCCTTCAGTGCGGGAGCGCAGTACCAGATGCGCCCACACCGCGTCCCGCGTCGCCTGCGGGCACCGGCGCGCCAGCAGCCGGTCGCGCACCTCGTCCAGCGGGATGTATCGATCAGGCAGACCCGGAAAGAGCCTTCCGTTCAGCGACACCGGATGTGGCCCGGTCACCAGCCAGGTAAAGGTGTCCCGTGCAATATCGAGCGAGTTCGGCGCGGCGTCGTCGCCGCGGTGGCGGAAAACGGGTTGTGCTGCCATGACGTGTCTCCTGGAGCGTTGATAGGAACAACGTCCCCAGGAAGCCACACCGGATACCACGGAAATACCACGCCACTACTAGGTTTCAACTAGAAAGGGCTCCAGAAGCTACTACGTCACTACTATTTTGGTCCGCGCGGGCAGCTTGCCAAGATCCACAAAACGATCGTCCCTTCCAACAATGTCGCGACGTTCTAGTAGTCTCTGATCTGCCGTTATATGCGTGGCCTAGTAGCGGCCTGGTAGGCCGATGGCGGTACGGGTGCTCGCCACTCAAGATCCACTGCAAGTCGACGGAAAAATCTTGAAGAAATCTGACCACAGTGGGCACATGAGATGGTCATGCGTAGGCCGGCAGCACATCGCCGTCATGGTGTGGATGTCGCCGGGAAGAAGAGTTCAAAGAAGTGAGATACGCATGTCCAAAACCGGGTCGAAAAACGGAGTTAAGGGGTGTCAGAACACGCAGCATCGACCAGTCAGAGGAGACCTGCGATGCCCCCGACAAACGGTGCCGACTCCACGGGAGATCAGTCCCAAGCGCAGGACTCGATCGACACGCCGACCGTGCCGATCGCGCTGCCGCGGAAGCGGCGAGCCGACCATCGACGGCGCCTGCACCTCACCCTCCGCCGCCCCCGGCCGAGCACCGTTTGGCCGTGTGCTCAAGATGAGTTGCGCGAAGGTACCGGGCTGATCGCCCAGTGGCTCCTGACCGTGGTCATCAAGATCGTCACCACCTACAGCCAACCCGGCCACCGTGTGCTGCTGCTCGACCCGGCACCGTTCTCCGCCCCGCCCGCCTCGGCGTCCGCGACCGGCGTCCTCAACCGGTCTCACCGCGGTTCCTATGTCGGTCTCCTCGAAGCCTGCTGGCCCGTGGTCCGACTCGGCCGCAGCGTGCAGAGCCACGCCGTCGTCACACACCCGAACCGCATCGACGACACCCCCGTCGACACCCCGGCCGAGTCGGAGTCCGGACCCCGACTACCCGCCGTCGGTCCGTCCACCGACCACTCCGCCACACCGCCGTCCGACCATCGCCTCGGTTCGGACCCGGAGGCGACCGGACACCAGTCGGACCGCTTCGACCTCATCATCACCGCGGCCGAGCCGGGCACTCTGGACTACCTCCGCCCTACGGACTGGGCCAGTCTGCTAACCCCGACCGGCACTCTCGCTGTCATCACCCATGGTGACCGTTCCACCGGTCTGCTCAACGACCCCGCCGGACCACTCGTGCGCGCCGCACGTCATGCCGGGCTCAGCTACACCGACCGCATCGCAGTGCTGCGCGTGCCCGTGCGCGACGGCGCGTTGACCGTCGCAAGCCCGGCCGTGCACGACCGCTCGCAGGCCTCGACGAGGCCGCCGACAGTCCCCATCCGGCACATCCAGGTACACGACGACCTGCTTGTCTTCAGTCGCCACGCCGCCCCGCGCGATGCCGCCGACGGCGAGGAGACCTCCGATGCCTGAGCGTCCCGCAACGCCGTCGTGGTTCCCGTCGACGCCGGGGGAGGAGCCGCCGGACCCGCCGCTGTCCGTCTGGCCAACCGGCCAGCGTGACCTCGCCACACAGCTGCGCGACGCCGACTGTGTGCGCGGCACGGACATCGACACCGACCTGATCCCACCCGCGATCGCCGCCCACGCGATCGCCACCTATACCCGCCCCGGCGACCTCGTCCTGGACCCCGACTGCGGAGCGGGATCCGTCCTCGTGGCGGCGTTGCAGTCTGGCCGCCACGCGCTTGGCCTGACGGCCAACTCCCGGTGGTGGAAGCTCGCCCGAGCCAACATCACCGCCGCCAAGGCCGCTGGCGCCTGGCGTGACGGGTCCGTCCTTGACGCCCATCCGAAGGTGCTGGCGACCATCCACGCCGCCGGACTCATCGGGCGAGTCGGACTTGTCCTGACCGCCGTGCGCACCGCGACCGACGACTCCGGCGAGCACGCGACCGGTCCGGACCACGACCCCATCGCGGCCGTCGAAGAACTCGCCGCGACGCTGGCCTACTGCGAGCCGCTGCTGCGTTCCGGCGGTCATCTCGTCGTCGTCGCCCGACCCCACCGACAGCCGGACGGCTCCCTGGTCGATCTGACCACCGCACTGATCGCGGCCGGCACCTCCGCTGGGCTGGCCCCGGTCGACCGATGCGTCGCGCTCACCGCAGGACTTCGCGGCAACCGGCTCGTCACGCGCGCCTCGCTCGCCGACCGGCGCGCCGTCGCTCGAGCCACCGGAGCGGCCCTCGCACTCACCGCGCACCACGAGGCGCTCGTGTTCCAGCTCGCTCACGACGCCGAACTCGCCGCCGCGGCAGCCGACAGTCACTGGCCGACCGAGGACGAGATCGCTACCCGACCCGCCGTCAACGGCGTCGATTACCCCGGCTGGAGGCGAGCGGCATGACCACTCGCCTGTACTGCCGCGAGTGCGGCTGGCACCCCACATTCCGCCGCAAGCGCACGGCACTGCGCGCCGCGGCCCGTCACAATTGCGTCGGTACACCGGTGGCCGAGACCATCCGCCCCTGGTGGACACAACTGTGGACAACCTTGTGGACAGGTCGGCCGGACGACGCTCCCGAGACTATCGACGACTCGACGGACAACGGCGCGCCCGGTACCGGCGAGCTGCGTGATGCCCTCGGCAACCGCATCCACTGGGCCGTACTCGCCGCGCACCACGCCGAGACCACCCGCCGGTCAAGGCAGGCGATGGTCGAACTGGTCCGTGCCGGCTACCAGATCGGACCACCGCCCTACGGCTACCGCGCCCTGCGCATCCGAGTCACCGACCCAACTGGGCACAGCAAGCTGCGTGCGGTTCTCGTTCCGGACTGGCGGACCGCCGCAGTCGTCAAGCAGATCTTCAGCTGGCGCACAGACCACGGACTGAAGTTCGCCGCCATCGCTGAGCGGCTCAACCACGACCTATGCCAGTACCCGGCGCCGGTGCCCAACGGGCGGTGGAGTGTGAAGGCCGTCCGGCGCATCGTCACCAACGTCAAGTACACCGGGCGCCAGGTCTGGGCCCGCACGGCCGCTGGTCGCCCGCTGCCTGTGGAGCAGTGGGTCACGTCGGCGCCGAAGGTGCACGAGCCGCTGGTCGACGAGCGCATCTTCCGCCGGGCGCAGCCAGGCGCTGCCGAATCCTCGACGAGCGTTGTCGACCCGGCCGATAGCCGGCGGAGTGCGGCATGACCATCCACCGGTGGAGCATTGCCGCTGAGGCCTCGTTCACCGGCTACGCGGTGACGATCGCGTCTCGCCGCGGGACTTGGTGTCGTCCAGTTCGGCGAGCGAGACGTCGTGCGGTATGTCGATCCCGAACAGTTCGTTCGGCGTGCACTGCAACGTCGTGCACAGCGCCTCTAGCGTTGCCACCTTCACCTGGACCGGCTGCTTCTTGACGAGGTCGGAAACCGACTGGAGCGAGATCTCGAACCCGGCGCGCTCGATGAGGAGCTCGCGAAGCGCCGTTGCGGTCCAGACATCGCGGGTGGCCATGACCTTCCGCAGCCGCCACTCGATCTGCACCTGCTGCCGCCCCATGTTCGTCGCCCGCCGGCTCTCGGCATCGCCTTCAACGTTGTCCAGTCTCCCTGACGGCTGAACGAGGTTGATCGCCGTATGCCCGGCGTGTTTGACGGTCGATGCACGCGAACAGGTAGCGCTTGACCAGCTCAAGCAAAACTAGAGCTGCTAAGGTGCTACCTTATCTCTGGAGTTGCGAGGCCCGCCTGCGGCGAATGGAGTTGAGATGAACCGAGCCATCGGCTCAGAACTTGCCGGCATGCGCCTCGCCTTCTGGGGTTACACCAACAGGCTGGATGCCTGTGCAACCTTGGACCTGGCGCGACAGTTGCGCCGATGCGAAGACGCTCTCAGCGGGCGTGCCAACATCAATAGGTTCTTCTACGAGATGCCCGTAGCGGTTGACGGCCGAGTGGCTCAAGCCGTCCGCGACGTTGGTGGTCCTTCGCACTGCGACGGCGGTTGGGATGCTCTAGCGGCCGCGCTGCCTGCCGTCGGCCGCGGCTTCGAGGCGATCATCTGCACGAGCGTGGACCGCATCAGTCGCAGCGCCAGCCGATTCTTCTTGAGGGAGCAACTCGCCTCAGCTCACGACGTCGCGCTTCTTACAGCTGACGAATCAACGCTCGAACTCTGCTTCGCGCCCGTTTCGGACGTCGCGACCTTCTGCCGAGCAGTGCGGTGCACCAGTGGATGACGCAAGCGAACAGGATCAGAAGTCCGGGCGCTTCAGCTCGGACGAGGTGCCCGAGATGGTCTTCGAGATCCGACTTGCCGACGGCGCTGAAGCGGAACAGCTCCGATTGGAACAAGCGCGAGTGCTGCGGGAGGTGACCGAGTGGGTGGCCCAGAAGCGATCCGAGAATGGGCAGGGTCGCGCCGCGTAGATCGCGCCCATCCGCTCTCGGATCCAGCCGCGCACGCTGAACCCTCGTTCATTCGCGTTGCATTCGTCGGGCGGACCTCGACTTACGACCAGCAGGACCCGACCCTGTCGATCCCTCGGCAACTGCGGACGTGCCACGGCGCGCTGCCGGACAACGCGGTAATCGTCGCGCACTTCTACGACATCGAGTCCGGTCGCAAGGACCTCGCCGACCGCGGGCGCGGCAACGCGCACGAGCTGTTCCAGATTCCGGTCCCTCGGGACGGAGGTATTCAGGACCTGCTCGACGAGGCTGTTCGGCCAGACCGTCGCTTCGACGTTGTGATCGCCGAGGACATCTCTCGTGTGAGTCGCCGGTCGTACACCTCGACGGAGATCGAGCACCGGCTGGAAACGGCCGGCGTCATGCTCGTCTGCGCCGACGAACCGTTCCGCCTCGACGCCAAGGGACGCCGCGCCAAGACCTCGACCCAGGTCCTGACGCGGAGGGTCAAACAGGGTGTGGCCGAGTGGTACGTCATCGAGATGCTCGGCAAGGCGTGGGACGGCTTCGAGACCCACACCGAGCAGGGCTACAACGTCGGCAAGGCCTGCTACGGCTACCTCGCGAACAAGATCCCGCACCCTGTACCCGCCAAGCGGGCCAAAGGCCTCAAGAAGACTCGGCTGGAGCTTCACCCGGTCGAAGGCCCGGTCGTCCGGAAGTCCTTCGGCTGGCGGGTCGCGGAACGGCTCGGCTACCAAGCCATCGCCGACCGCCTCAACGAGGACCTCGTCACGAATCCTCCGCCGACCCCGGTCGACCCGGACAACGCCGTCGGCATGTGGACCTACTCGAACGTCCGCGACATGCTGACCAATCCGAAGCACACCGGGCACATGGTCTGGAACCGCCGGGCTCGGAAGGGTGGCGGCAAGAACCGGATGAACCCAGTCTCCGAATGGGTCTGGTCGCCCGACCCGACTCACGAGGCGAACATCGACCTGGAGACCTTCGTTCAAGCTCAGCAGGTCGCTGAACAACGAGAGCGGTCACGCACCGCGAGTAAGAACCGTGATCCGCAGGCCAAGCGGACATACAGGCTGCGCAGCTACATCTTCTGCGTGCTCTGCAAGCGTCGCCTCTACGGCAAGACGAAGCACCAGCACGCTTATTACGTCTGCGCGCCGAAGAAGGCTTGGGTCCCGGAGGGGCACCCTCCCTCGACCTACTGGGTTCGCGAGGAAAGCATGTTGGACGGGCTCACGGCTTTCCTCGCGAACCAGGTCTTCGGTCGGTACCGGCGCCAACTGCTGTCCGCCAGCCTCAAGGAGCTCGACGAGAACGCGAAGAAGGATCGCAAGACCAAGATCACCGCGCTGCGCCGAGCGATCACCGAGGCTGAGACCAAGCGGAAGAACCTCGTCCGCAACCTGGAGCTGACCGATGTCGACCAGGACTTCGTTCGAGACGTCAACGAGCGAAGAGCAGAGCTTCAAGGCGAGATCGAGGGGCTGCGTGCCCAGCTGGCCAAGGCGGAGGACGAGGTGCAGCAGGCGTCCAACCCAGGTCTGGTCGACTTCCTGCCCGTCACGCAGGTCGAGCTGACAGAGCTGCCGGACGAACTCTCGCGGAAGCTGTTCGAGGCACTCCGGCTGGAGATCCACTACGACTACGTGTCCCGTAGCGCCACCTGCCGGGTGACGCTCCTCGGCGACACGATCGAGGCCGTCTCGAAGACCACTCAAGAGGCGGTCGTCATCCCGTTCCCAAAGCAGAAAGGTCCCACCATGGATGATCTCCACGGCGGGACCGTCTGTGTAGTGCCCCCGGCAGGATTCGAACCTGCGCTCCCGCCTCCGGAGGGCGGTGCTCTATCCCCTGAGCTACGGGGGCCGTAGCTATGTGGAAGATCCTAGCGCACTCGCGCGACCAAGTTTCACACCTACCCCCGGTAGTACCCGGAGCGTGGCCTCCGTCACCAAGACCCCTGGTGAGGAATACTTCGGATTGCACTCATGCGCATGTCGCTATATGTTCCGAAGCATGGGTCATGGCCACGGACACGGATCGGCGTCGGCGAGCGGGCAGCACGCCGGCAAGCTGTGGATCGCGTTCGGCATCGGCGCGGTCTTCATGGTGGTGGAGTTCGTCGTCGGGTTCGCGACGTCCTCGCTCGCCTTGATCTCCGATGCCGCGCACATGCTCACCGACGTGCTCGGGGTCGGTATGGCCCTGGCCGCGATCATGGTCGCCCGGAGGGCCAAGGCCGGGAAGAACCGCACGTTCGGCTTCTACCGGGCCGAGGTGCTGGCCGCGCTGGCCAACGCCGTGCTGCTCTTCGGGGTGGCCGGGTACGTGATCTTCGAGGCGGTCGGCCGGTTCCAGGACCCGCCCAGCGTGCCGGGGTGGCCGGTCCTCATCGCCGCGACGCTGGGGCTTGCTGCGAACCTCGTGTCCTTCAGCGTCCTCAAGGAGGGCGCGAAGGACAGCATCAACGTCCGGGGCGCGTACCTCGAGGTGCTGGCCGACCTCATCGGGTCGGTGGGTGTGCTCATCTCCGCGGTGGTCACGATCACCACGAGCTGGAAGTATGCGGACCCGATCATGGGTGTGCTGATCGGTGTGTGGGTGCTGCCGCGGACGTACAGCCTCGCCAAGAACGCGCTGCACATCCTGTTCCAGCACGCGCCGGAGCGGCTGGACGTGACGGAGATGCAGGCGGCCCTTACGCAGATTCCCGGTGTGGCCGAGGCGCACGACCTGCATGTTTGGACGCTCACCAGCGGTATGGAGGTGGCTTCGGCTCACCTCACGACCGCGGAGGAGGCCGATCACGAGAACGTGCTCAAGGCCGCGCAGTCGTTGCTGGCGACCAAGTACCACATCGAGCACGCGACGCTGCAGGTCGAGGGCGGCACGTCAGCGCAGCGGTGCCGGGAGCTTTCGTGGTGAGCCGGGCAGGTCGCGGATACCGTCCTTAGTGGACTGCGCGCCGGTCCGTGACGGAACGATCGGGCGCCTGGGCTGCGGTACCGCCACCCACACACGGCCTCGTTCGAACGGCACCACAACAGCCTCCCCAGTCACCGCGTGCGAACTGCCAAGATTTCATCGAAGTATGTCTGAAAGGGATAGATCCTTTCAGGTGAACGGGAAAGGCCGCGTTCCGTGACGGAACGCGGCCCTTCTCGTCTGCATGAAGGTCAGTTAGGCATTACAGCCCAGCGCACTGTCCTGCCTTCGGACCCTTCACGTCGTTCGCGAAGCCGTTGTTCGACGGCGCCGGGTCGTTGCCCGTGCAGGACAGCGGCCCGCCGACCGAGGTGGCCGCCACGACCGACCTGGTCTTGTTCGACGTCAGTGACACAGGGCCACCGACCACGGAGTTCTCCACCGCGACTTCCGACGAAGAACCGTGCACCGTCACCGGGCCGCCGACCTTCGCGCCGACCAGCACGACGGAGGCCGCGTCCGTCGCCGACAGCGGGCCCTTGATCTCGCCGCCGAAGACGAACAGCGTCGCACCGCGAGCAACGGTCACCGGGCCGCTGATCGTGGCACCGTCCACATAGGTCACGCCCTTGACCTCCAGCGGACCGTTGACCGTGCCTGTCACCGTGGTGGTGGCGGCCGGCAGCGGCTTCGACATCAGCTCGAACTCGGCCAGCGTCACGTCGCCGGAGAACTCCAGCCGGTAGAAGCTGTACCGGCCCGGCGAGGCGATCTTGAACGACCGGGTGTACTGCTGCCACTGGAAGTTCTCACCGGAGCGCTTGTCGACCGTCGACCACGTCTTGCCGTCGTAGGAGCCCTTCAGCTCCCACGCCGACGGCGAGGTGCCCGTCTTGCCGTTGGTCAGCGTGTAGAACTCCGCTTTCTCCTTGGCGTCCGCGGCCTTGAAGTCGAACGAGCGAACCACCGCGGAGGTCGAGGAGTTGTTGTCCACCAAAGCACCAACTGCAACGCCCGAGGCCACATCCCGCAGAGGGGTCGGGACCGCGTCACCGGTGGTGATCGACTCCGGCACGTCGTTGACGCCCGTGCCCCAGGCGGAAGGCTTGGGGCCCATGTCGAAGTCGATCGTGGCGCCGGCCGAGAGCAGGTCGTGCGGCAGCGACGTCTTGTTCCACGCCTTGCCGTTGACCTTCACGCCCTGCACGTAGATGTTCTTGGCGTTGTTCTTCGGCGCGTTGATGACGAGCTTTTTGCCGTTCTCCAGCTTCACGGTCGCCTTGGTGAACAGCGGCGAACCGATCGCGTAGGCCGGCTTGCCCATCTGCAGCGGGTAGAAGCCCAGCGACGAGAACAGGTGCCACGCGGACATCTCGCCGTTGTCCTCGTCACCGGCGTAGCCCTGGCCCTGCTCCGAGCCCACGTACAGGCGTGACAGGATCTCGCGCACCTTCTCCTGCGTGCGCGAGGGCTTGCCCGCGTAGTTGTACATGTAGGCGATGTGGTGCGACGGCTGGTTGGAGTGGCCGTACTGGCCCATCCGCACGTCCCGCGCCTCGATCATCTCGTGGATCACGCCGCCGTAGCCGCCGGGGAACTTCGCGGTCTCCGGCAGGGTGAAGAACGAGTCGAGCTTCTGCGCCAGCTTGTCCCGCCCGCCGTACAGGTTCGCGAGACCCTGCCCGTCGTGCGGCACCGTGAACGCCATGTTCCAGCCGTTCGTCTCGGTGTAGTCGTAACGCCAGTCCTGCGGGTTGTACTTCGCCGGGTCCTCGACGCGCCACGAGCCGTCGACGTTGCGTCCCTGGAAGAAGTCGATCCGCTTGTCGAACGTCAGCACGTAGTTCTGGGCACGGTTGAGGAAGTACTCGTGTTCGTCCAAGTACCGCTTCTCGCCGGTCTTCTCGTGCAACGCCTTCGCCATCGACGCGATGCCGAAGTCGTTGAGGTAGCCCTCGATCGCCCACGACCACGCCTCGTGCAGCTGGTCGTTGCCGGTCCAGCCGAGGAAGATCGACCGGTCCATGCCCTTGCGGCCGACGTTGTTGCTCGGCGGCACGACGGACGCGTTCTTCACCGCGGCGTCGTAGGCCGCCTTGATGTCGAAGTTCGAGACGCCCTTCAGGTACGCGTCCGCGAACGCCACGTCGGAGCTCGTGCCGGTCATCAGATCCGCGTAGCCGGGGGAGGACCAGCGCGAGATCCAGCCGCCGTCCTTGTACTGCTGGACGAAGCCCTCGGCCATCTCGCCCGCCTTGGACGGCGTGAAGAGGCTGTAGGCGGGCCAGGTCGTGCGGTAGGTGTCCCAGAACCCGTTGTTGACGTAGACCTTGCCGTCGACGATCTTCGCGCCGGTCTTCGTCGGCGTGCTCTCACCGACCGGCGGCGACACCGGGGACGCGTACTGGATCTTGTCGCCGACCTTCTCGAAGCCCGAGTTCGGGTAGAGGTAGAGCCGGTACATGTTGGAGTACAGCGTGATCAGCTGCTCTTCGGACGCGCCCTCGACCGAGATGATGCCGAGGATCTTGTCCCACTCGGCCTGCGCGCGGTCGCGCACCGAGTCGAACGTGTCGGAGCCGCTGACCTCCTGCGCGAGGTTGGCGCGAGCCTGGTCGACCGAGATCAGCGAGGTGGCGATCCGCAGCTCGACGGTCTTGTCGCCGAACGAGAAGTAGCCACCCACGTTGTCACGGCCCGCGCCGGTGAGCCGGCCGCTCGCCGTGACCGCCTTGTCGACCTTGCCGTAGACGAACAGGCGGGTCGCGCCGGTGGAGAGGCCGCTCTTGACGTCCGAGTAGCCCGTGACCACACCGCTGGCGGCGTCGAGGGTGACACCACCGAGGTTGTTCACGTTGTCGAACACGAGGTTCTTCTGGCCCTCGTCGGTGAACGTGAACCGGAAGACCGCCGCGTGGTCTGTCGGCGCGATCTCGGTCTTCATGCCGTTCTCGAAGGTCACGCCGTAGTAGTGCGCCTTCGCGACCTCGTTGTCGTGCCTGAACGGCAGTGCCCGTAGCGCCCGGTCCTGGGTCGGTGCCTTGTCCGACGGCATGACCTGGAACGTCTGGCGGTCACCCATCCACGGGCTGGGCTCGTGGGACGTCGTGAACGCCTGCAGCGTCGGCAGGTTCTGCGCGTTGTTGCGCTGCTGGTACTCGTACAGCCAGCTCTGCGAACCCGCGTTGGTCATCGGGGTCCAGAAGTTGAAGCCGTGCGGCACCGCGGTCGCCGGGAAGTTGTTGCCACGCGAGAACGAGCCGTTCGAGTTCGTGCCACGCGTGGTCAGCACGTAGTCGGAAGGCTTCGCGTACTGCTTCGTGACGACGTCGCCGATGCGGATGTCGTCGTACCAGGCACCGAACTCCGTCGGGCCCTTGGGACCGTCGTAGGCGACCAGGATCCGCTTGATCGTCTTGCCGGCCGCGACGGCGCCGATCGTGGACGCCACCTTGTTCCATTGGTTGGCGTACAGGAACTTGCCCGCGCCCTGGCCCTGCGGCGACAGCGTCGCGCCGTGCTGGTCGGCCGCCTTGAGGTCGCTCAGGTACGTGCCGT
Source organism: Lentzea albidocapillata (assembly GCF_000719115.1). Classification (GTDB taxonomy): domain Bacteria; phylum Actinomycetota; class Actinomycetes; order Mycobacteriales; family Pseudonocardiaceae; genus Lentzea; species Lentzea albidocapillata. The sequence goes on from NZ_JOEA01000021.1 coordinate 79,069, forward strand.
CGGAGAACGCGAGGTCCACCGACGAGTACGTGCTCGGGTAGTTCAGGTTGTCGGTCACGAAGTCGGGGAAGATCATGTACGACAGCTCGGTCTTGGCGTTGACCGGGACGTCGACGTCGAAGACCTTGTTGTAGCTGTACGCGCGGCCCTCGGTCGTGTGCTTGCCCTGGGCGCGGAACGCCTTCACGCCCGTCCAGCCGGCACGGCCCTTGGCGGTGTAACCACCCGTGGGGCCGGCGCCGACGACGCTGCGCATGTTCGGCGCGGGCGGGTTCGTGGAACCGTCGGAGAGCTGGACCTCGGCGAGCTGCACGATGTTCGTGGAGCCGTTGTTCAGCGTGATGTCGAGCTTGTACCAGGTGAACGCCGCCGGCGAGGCGATGTCGTAGGTCTTGGTCTGGAAGCGCTCGGGGAACGTCTCACCGGTCCGGGTGTCGAGCACGGTCCAGTCGGTGCCGTTGTTCGAGCCCTGCAGCGTCCAGTTCTTCGGGTCGCGCTCCGGGGAGTCGTTGGCCGAGGAGAGCGCGTACTTCTTGATCGTCTTGGCGCCCGCCTTGGTGAAGTCGAACGTCGCCCAGCCCGTGGTGGCGAAGACCAGCCACTTGGAGTTCACGTTGAGGTCGTTGAGATTGGCCGCGACCTCGTTCGACCCGGCGTTCTCGCCGTTCGCCTGCACCTCGGCCAGGTCGGCGACGTTGCCGGGGATGCCGCTCGAGCCGTCCGAGCCGATCACGCCCGCGGACTTCGGGTTGCCCGCCGCGTCGGTCTCGACGGTGTTGGACCACGACGGTTGAGGTTGACCGTCCTCAAAGGACGACGAAAAACCCACTCCTGGCTCCTCTGGTGCGGCGGCCGCGTAGCCGTTGGTGACGCCACACACCAGTGTCGCAGTGATCGCGACGCTCAACAGAGTTCTGGTTCGTCTCTTCCCCAGTTGCCTCATTGCAACCCTTCCGCCGCCTGGCCTGGCCCTTTGGGAGGGGACTTTTTCTGGCACGTGACATCGTTGTCAAGGGAGCGGACGGGAATTGTCGCGCAACCTGTCTCCTCGACAGTTGCGCGCGACATGAGCCGAGCAAGATCTGGAGCCGGGAGGTGAGTGGGCGCAAGCCGCCAGAGGTGCACCGGCGGCTGGGATCGCTCTCACGGATGTCGGCTTCCTGCTGTCCGTGAATTGGTCTTCAAAGTTACTCTCTGAGAGTAGTTGAGTACCACTCACCTGGTAGTTCACTCAATTGTCGTAACTGTTAACGGCGTTTTGTGGCTTAGCGTTACCGGAACCTCCACCTGGAGGGGTTGTGTCCTTCCGTTGCAAGGGGAGTCGGTAGGGGGATGCGGGGGACGTAGCCCCCTACCGGCCGTGCACTGGGCAGGTGCCGCGCCCGCACCACCATCAGCCTGCCCAGTGCAGCAACGGGCTATCGAGGTGTCGGCCGGTGGACGTTGTCCGCCGTCGACTCGTGGTGCGTGGAGTCCGCGATCCAGCTTCCCGGGATCGACGAGTCGACCACGCCCTCCTCGAGCCACGCGTAGTCGCCGTCGAGGACCTGCTTCGCCAGCACCTGGTCGCTGTCGTCGGTGTTCGTCCAGAGCTTCTCGAACAGCTCGTCGACCCGGATCCGTGCCTGCTTGGCGAACGCGTCCGCGAGCATCTGCGCGTTGGGGTTCTTGTCCTGCGCGGCCCGCACGCACGCGGCGCTGATCGCGAACAGCTCGGCCCCGATGTCCACGATCCGGCTCAGGAACCGCTGCTTGCGCTCCATCTTCCCCTGCCACCGCGACATGGCGTAGAACGTCTGCCGCGCGAGCTTGCGCGCCGACCGTTCGACGAACCGCAGGTGCTTGGCGAGTGGCCCGAACTCCGTGTAGCCGGCCGGGGTCTGGCCCTTGCCGACGACGAGCGTGGGCAGCCACTTCGCGTAGAAGCCACCGGCTTTGGCGGCGGCCTTCATCTTGGCCTGGCGGTCGGCGTCGGGGTCGATGATGTCGCCGGCGACGCTGAGGTGCGCGTCCACCGCCTCGCGGGCGATCAGCAGGTGCATGATCTCCGTCGAGCCCTCGAAGATGCGGTTGATGCGGAGGTCGCGGAGGACCTGCTCGGCCGCGATGCCGCGTTCTCCGCGCGCCGCCTGGCTTTCCGCCGTCTCGTAACCCCGGCCGCCGCGGATCTGGACCAGTTCGTCGGCCACCAGCCAGGCCTTCTCGGACGCGTAGAGCTTCGCGAGGGCGGCCTCGATGCGGATGTCGTGGCTACCGGCGTCCGCGAGCTCGGAACTGAGGTCCAGCACGGCTTCCAGCGCGTAGGCCGTGGCGGCGATGTAGGCGATCTTGCCGGCGACCGCCTCGTGCTTGCCGACCGGCAGACCCCACTGGATGCGTTCGGTCGACCATTCGCGCGCGATCTTGAGGCACCACTTGGCGCTGCCCGCGCAGAGGGCGGGCAGGCTGAGCCGGCCCGTGTTCAGGGTGGCCAGAGCGATCTTGAGCCCGGCGCCTTCCCTGCCGATGACGTTCTTCTTCGGCACGCGCACCTGGTGGAACCTCGTCACGCCGTTCTCCAGACCCCTCAGGCCCATGAACGCGTTGCGGTTCTCGACGGTGATGCCCTCGGCATCCGCTTCCACGACGAACGCCGTGATGCCCTTGTCCGGCACCTGGGCCATGACGACGAGGAGGTCGGCCACGACACCGTTGGTGGTCCAGAGCTTCACGCCGTCGAGGACGTAGTCGTCGCCGTCCGGCGTGGCGATGGTGCCGAGCCTCGCCGGGTCACTGCCGACGTCCGGTTCGGTGAGCAGGAACGCGGTGATCTCGCCCTTGGCGCACCTGGGCAGGAACTCCTGCTTCTGCTCAGGGCTGCCGAACATCGCGACCGGCTGCGGGACGCCGATGGACTGGTGGGCGGAGAGCATCGCGCCGAGCGCGGGGCTGGCGCTGCCCACCAGCATGAGGGCCTTGTTGTAGTAGACCTGCGTGAGGCCGATGCCGCCGTACTCGGGCTTGATCTTCATGCCGAACGCGCCGAGGTCCTTGAGACCCTTCAGCACGTCGTCGGGGATCTGCGCGTCGCGTTCGATGACGGCGTTGTCGATGTTGGACTCGGTGAACTTCCGGAGCTTTTCGAGGAACGCCTCGCCGCGTTCGCGGTCCTCGGCGGTGCCACTCGGGTGCGGGTGGATGAGGTCGATGCGGAAGTGACCGAGGAAGAGCTCCTTGCCGAAACTCGGTCGCTGCCAGCGGGTTTCCCGTGCTTGTTCGGCGACCTGCCTGGCCGCGCGCTCGTCGACGGTCATGGTTACCTCCGAGTAGGGGTGTGACCTACGTTACTCGGGGGTAGGCGCTTGTCCATGGCCTGAACAAGCGAAAAGGCCGCCCGAACGGACGGCCTTCCCACAGTGACAAGCGGTACCGGGCTACGGCAGCGGGGCGGCTCCGCGCTTCGCCAGGTAGTCCTTCATCAGCTCGGTCTCGGCGGACTGCGACTTCAGCATGTTGTCGGCCAGCGTCCGCACGAACGTCTGACCGCCGGCGGTCGCGGCGTACTCGGCCATCGGGGCCCCGCCCACGTGGTGGCGGAGCATCAGCTGCAGCCAGTACACGTCGAACTCGCGGCCCGCGGGCCCCGTGCGCAGCTTGGTCAGCTCGTCGGTCGTGGCCATGCCGGGCATCAGCGGCTTGCCGGCCTCGGGCGTGGTCGCGCCGTGGCCGTGGACGCCGGCGGCGTCCATCCACTTCATGTAGACGCCCGAGAGGTTCTGCTCGTGCTCGTTCCACATCATCAGCCAGCCCTTCATCCGCCCCACCTGTTCGAGCTGGGTGGAGGAGATGTCGAAGGCGAGCTGGCGGATCTCCGGGTCCGTCGAGCGGTCCCTGGCGATGTTCGCCATCTGGATGCCCTGCAGGTGGTGCATGGACATGTCCTGGCAGAAGCCGACGTCCACGGAACCGGAGGCCGGGACCGCGGTGGACGAACTGGAGCCGGGGAGCTTCACGAGCAGGCCCACCGCCGCGCCCAGCAGGAGCACGGCGAGGACCGCTGCGCCGATGACGAGGGCCCGGACCACCCCGGAGGGGCGGCCGGACACCTCGTCGGTTTCGGGAACCGACATCAGCTCGACGGCGGCGTCGAGGCGGAGCCCGACGCGGGCGGCGTGCTGGGGTTCTGCGGCTGGCCCTCGGTCACGGAGTCGTCCTTGCCGCCGTCCATCGGCACGGCGTCGGCGCCCGGCTTCTCGGCCACGAACGGCGCCGGGTTCGACAGGAACGCCGTGTTCTCGCAGGACGCGCCGACCTCGGGGTACGTGTTCGGGTTGCGCAGCAGCGACGAGATGAACTGGTCGACGCGCTCGTCGTCGGCCTTCTCGATCTTCAGCTGGTGGCCCCAGGACTGCAGCGCGATCGGCTTGTCGAGGCCGGGGTACGGCGACAGCATCATGTACGGGATGCCCTCGACCTTGGCCTTCAGCTTGGTGAGCGCGTCGTCCTTGACCTGGTCAGGGTTGTACGCGATCCACACGGCGCCGTGCTCCAGGCCGTGGACCATGTTCTCGGTGCGCACGGCCTTGTCGTAGACGACGCCGGTGCAGTCGGCCCACTGGGCGTCGTGCGGGCCACCGAAGGCGGGGGTCTGGTCGTACGCGACACGCTGGGTCGGCTCGACGTGCCGGGAGCCCTTGTACTCCTTGGTCACGATGCCCGCGAGCGCGGTCGACGGGTCCTTGTTCGTGTCCGAGGGCTTCCACTTGGCCAGGGCGGCCTCTTTGACGTTGTTCTCGTGGATCTGCATGTACGCATATCCGAAAACACCGCCCGCGAGGGCCAGCACCGCGATCACCGCGAGGATCGTGCCCCACGGCTTCGGCTTGCTCGCCACCACCGAGGAACGGGCTGCGGCCACGCTGTTGCGTGTGGCCTTCGTCTTCTTGCCGCTGGTCATGTCCGCCTCAGATGTCGTCCTGGTCAACCGGCGCCAGTGTAGGGACATCGTGTCTGATCACTGTCAGCGCAGTGCGATACCACGTGCGCGTTAACACTTGCCGTCTCACCCTCCGAGACCCGGTAACCCAGTCGAGACCTGCGACAACGCTTCTCTAGACTCTCTGGGCGTGACTCCTGAAGTGCTCGCCGATCTGGTCCGGACCACGGTTGCCCGCTTGCTGGCCGACCGACGTCTGGACGCCTCTGCTCTGCCCGAGCAGGTGACGGTCGAGCGACCCAGGAACCCCGAGCACGGCGACTACGCCACGAACATCGCGCTCCAGCTCGCCAGGAAGGCGGGCGTCGCGCCCCGCGAGTTCGCGACGTGGCTTGCCGAGGCCCTGCTGGCCCAGGACGCCATCGCCAAGGCCGATGTGGCCGGTCCCGGCTTCCTGAACCTCACCATCGCCACCGAGGCGCAGGGGGCGATCGTTCGTGCGGCCCTGGAGGCCGGTTACGGCACCGCCGCCGAGCTCGGCGGCAAGCGGATCAACCTGGAGTTCGTCTCCGCGAACCCCACCGGTCCCATCCACCTCGGTGGCGCCCGCTGGGCGGCCGTCGGTGACGCGCTGGGCAAGGTCCTGCAGGCCCGCGGCGCCGAGGTCACCCGCGAGTACTACTTCAACGACGCCGGCGCGCAGATCGACAGGTTCGTCCGGTCGCTGATCGCCGCCGCGAAGGGCGAGCCCGCCCCCGAGGACGGCTACGCGGGCACGTACGTCAGCGACATCGCCGCCGAGGTGCTGCGTCGCGAGCCGGGAGCGTTGAGCGACCCGGAGACGGTGCGTCGGGTCGGCGTCGGGCTGATGTTCGAAGAGATCAAGAGCAGCCTGCACGACTTCGGCACCGACTTCGACGTCTACTTCCACGAGGACTCGCTGCACCAGAGCGGCCGTGTGGAAGAGGCGATCGCGAAGCTCAAGGCGAACGGCTCGCTGTACGAGAAGGACGGCGCCTGGTGGCTGCGGTCCACGGACTTCGGTGACGACAAGGACCGCGTCGTCATCAAGAGCGACGGAAACCCGGCGTACATCGCGGGCGACATCGCGTACCTCGTCGACAAGCGCGGCCGCGGCTTCGACCTGTGCATCTACATGCTCGGCGCGGACCACCACGGCTACATCGCGCGTCTCAAGGCCGCCGCGTCCGCACTGGGCGACGACCCGGACAGCGTCGAGGTGCTGATCGGCCAGCTCGTGAACCTCGTCAGCGACGGTCAGCCCGTCCGGATGAGCAAACGCGCGGGCACCGTCATCACGATGGAGGACCTGGTCGACGTGGTCGGTGTGGACGCCGCCCGCTACGCCATGATCCGGTCGAGCGTCGACTCCGGCCTCGACATCGACCTCGACCTGCTGCGCAAACACAGCAACGAGAACCCGGTCTACTACGTGCAGTACGCCCACGCGCGCACGTCGTCGATCCTGCGCAACGCCGCTGATCTCGGCATCACCCCAGGTGAGGACTTCGCGCTGCTCACCCACGAGCGCGAGGGCGACCTCATCCGCACCATCGGCGAGTTCCCGCGAGTGGTGGCCACCGCCGCCGAGCTGCGTGAACCGCACCGCGTCGCCCGCTACCTCGAAGAGCTCGCGGGCACGTACCACCGCTTCCAGCAGGACTGCCGCGTCCTTCCGCGCGGCGATGAGGAGACGACTCCGTTGCACCAGGTCAGGCTTCAGCTCGTCAACGCGACCAGGCGCGTGTTCGCCGCGGGCCTCGGCCTGCTCGGCGTGACCGCCCCGGAGCGCATGTGATGCGCGCGCATCCGGCCGGACCCCGGCACGCCGACGTCATGGCCTCCGGCACCACCGCCGGCGACCGCCCTTCCAACGCCGACCAGCTCGACTACCTGCACCCGAACGTGTGGCCGCGCAACGCCAAGCGCACCGACGCGGGCGTCGTGGAGCTGGCGGGCGTGGACGTGCGCGGGCTCGCCGAGCAGTACGGCACCCCGTTGTTCGTCATGGACGAGCAGGACTTCCGCGCGCGCTGCCGCGAGCACGCCGAGGCGTTCGGCGACCCGACGCTCGTGCACTACGCCTCCAAGGCGTTCCTGAGCGTGCAGGTCGCGAAGTGGGTGGCCGAAGAGGGCCTCTCGATCGACGTCTGCAGCGGCGGCGAACTCGCCATCGCGCTGCGCGCCGACTTCCCGGCCGAGCGCATCGCGTTGCACGGCAACAACAAGAGCGTTCCCGAACTGATCGCGGCCGTCGAGGCCGGCGTCGGCGGGATCGTGCTCGACTCGTACCACGAGATCGCGCGCCTCGACCAGATCGCGCGCGACCGCGGTGTGGTGCAGAAGGTGCTGATCCGCGTGACGGTCGGCGTCGAGGCACACACGCACGAGTTCATCGCGACCGCACACGAGGACCAGAAGTTCGGCTTCTCGCTGTCCTCCGGCGACGCGGCCGAGGCCGTGCGCCGCGTGCTGAAGGCCAGTGGGCTCGAACTCGTCGGCCTGCACAGCCACATCGGCTCACAGATCTTCGACGCGTCCGGCTTCGAGGTCGCCGCGCGCCGCGTGATCGGCCTGCTCGCCGAGATCCGCGCCGAGCACGGCGAGGTCCCGTCGCTGGACGTCGTCGACCTCGGCGGCGGTCTCGGCATCGCCTACACGCCGGACGACGACCCGCCCCCGCCCGCCGAGCTCGCGCGGCAGCTGCACAACATCGTGCAGAAGGAGTGCGAGCACAACGGCCTGAGCATGCCTCGCATCGCGGTGGAGCCCGGCCGCGCGATCGTCGGTCCCGGCACGGTCACCGTGTACGAGGTCGGCACGATCAAGGACATCGAGCTCGACGGTGGCGCGCGGCGCCGGTACGTCAGCGTCGACGGCGGCATGAGCGACAACATCCGCACCGCCCTGTACGACGCGGTCTACGACTGCAAGCTCGTTTCGCGCGCCTCCGAGCCCGAGTCGAGGGCCGTGCTGTGTCGTGTGGTGGGCAAGCACTGCGAGTCCGGCGACATCGTGGTGCGCGACTGCTGGCTGCCCGACGACCTGGCGCCGGGGGACCTGGTTGCGATCGCTGCCACAGGGGCCTACTGCTACTCGATGGCGAGCGGGTACAACCGACTTCCACGGCCCGCGCTCGCCGCGGTGACCGATGGAGAGGCGCGGCTGCTGCTGCGTCGCGAGACCGAGGACGACCTGTTCCGTCTGGAGGTATGAAAGCCGTGAAACCGATTCGGGTCGCCTTGCTGGGATGTGGCACGGTGGGCACGGAGGTAGTCCGGCTGCTGACGGACCAGGCCGATGACCTCACCCAGCGCATCGGTGCGCCGGTTGAGCTCGTGGGCATCGCCGTGCGCAGGCCGAACAAACACCGTGAAGTACCGGAGCACCTGCTCACCACGGACGCCGAGGCGCTCGTGAAGTCGGACGACGTGGACGTCATCGTCGAGGTCATCGGCGGTATCGACCCCACGCGCGGCCTGTTGCTGGAGGCGTTGCAGCGCGGCAAGTCCGTCGTGACGGCGAACAAGGCACTGCTCGCCGAGCACGGCCCCGACCTGTTCGAGGCAGCCGACGCGTCCGGTGCGGACCTCTACTTCGAGGCCGCCGTCGCCGGGGCGATCCCGTTGCTGCGCCCGTTGCGGGAATCCCTTGCGGGAGACCGGATCACGCGCGTCATGGGCATCGTGAACGGCACGACGAACTTCATCCTGTCCGCGATGGACGCCACGGGTGCCGGGTACAGCGAGACGCTCGAAGAGGCCTCGCGTCTCGGTTACGCCGAGGCCGACCCGACCGCGGACGTCGACGGGTTCGACGCCGCGTCGAAGGCCGCGATCCTTGCGTCCCTTGCGTTCCACACGCGTGTGACGGCGTCGGACGTGTACCGCGAGGGCATCCGCGCGGTGTCCGCGGCGGACATCGCGGCGGCCAAGGGCCTCGGCCGCACGGTGAAGCTGCTCGCGATCTGCGAGCGCGTGACCAGTCCGTCCGGTCAGGAGTCAGTCGCCGTTCGAGTGCACCCGGCGATGATCCCCAGGACGCATCCGCTGGCGAGCGTCAACGGCGCGTTCAACGCGGTGTTCGTCGAGGCCGACGCGGCGGGGGAGATGATGTTCTACGGGCAGGGTGCCGGTGGCGCCCCCACGGCGAGCGCGGTCGTCGGCGACCTGGTCGCCGTGGCGCGCAACATGGTCGCGAGCGGGCACGGTCCGCGCGAGTCCGCCTACGCCGCGCTTTCCGCGCAGCCCATGGGGAACACGCCCACCCGCTACCACATCAGCCTCGACGTGGCGGACAAGCCCGGTGTCCTCTCGCAGGTCGCCGCGGTGTTCGCCGAGCACGACGTGAGCATCGCCGCGGTGCGCCAGGAGGGCCGCGTCGAGGACGCCAGCCTGGTGATCGTCACGCACGCGGCTACCGACGCCGCGTTGCGGTCCACTGTGGACAAAATCGGTGGCCTCCCCGTGGTGCGGGACGTCGTCAGCGTCATGAGGGTGGAGGGCGAAGAGTGAGCGGCAGCCCTGAAAAATTGAACACTGTCAGGCCCGGTTGGCCCGGTCTCATCAACGCCTACCGGGACCGCATCGAGATCCCCGAGGGTGCCGAGGTCGTGACGCTGCACGAGGGCGGCACGCCGCTGGTGCACGCTCGGAGGCTCTCCGCGGCGACCGGGTCCGACGTCTGGGTCAAGGTCGAGGGCGCGAACCCGACCGGCTCCTTCAAGGACCGCGGCATGACCGTGGCCATGACGTACGCGCTCGCCTCCGGACTGAAGGCGGTCATCTGCGCCTCGACCGGCAACACGTCGGCGTCCGCCGCGGCCTACGCGGCCAAGGCGGGCCTGACGGCGGCCGTGCTGGTGCCCAGCGGCAAGATCGCGATGGGCAAGCTCGCGCAGGCCGTCATGCACGGCGCGAGGATCCTGCAGATCGACGGCAACTTCGACGACTGCCTGGAGCTGGCGTCGAAGACCGCGGCCGAGTACCCGGTCACGCTGGTGAACTCGGTCAACCCGGTGCGCCTCGTCGGTCAGCAGACCGCCGCGTGGGAGGTCTGCGACGTGCTCGGCCAGGCGCCGGACGTGCACTGCCTGCCCGTCGGCAACGCGGGCAACATCACCGCGTACTGGAAGGGCTACACGTCGTACGACAAGGGCCTGCCGCGCATGTTCGGCTTCCAGGCCGCAGGCGCCGCTCCGCTGGTCAGCGGTCAGCCGGTGCCGAACCCGGAGACCATCGCGACCGCGATCCGCATCGGTTCGCCGGCGTCGTGGACGGGCGCGGTCAACGCCCGTGACTCCTCCGGCGGCCTGATCGACGCCGTCACCGACGAGCAGATCCTCACCGCGTACCGGCTGCTGGCCTCGTCCGAGGGCATCTTCGTCGAGCCCGCGTCGGCCGCTTCCATCGCCGGTCTGCTGAAGACCGCCGAGGACGGCAGGCTGCCGAAGGGCTCCACCGTTGTGTGCACCGTCACGGGCCACGGTCTGAAGGACCCCGACACGGCACTGCTCGGCACCACCGAGGTCGAGCCGGTCCCGGTCGACCCCGGTGCCGTCGCGCACGCGCTGGAGCTGGCGTGAGGTTCCTCGTCTCCGTCCCCGCGTCGACCGCGAACCTCGGCTCGGGGTTCGACGCGCTGGGCATGGCGCTCGGCATGTACGACGACGTGGAGGTGGCCGGCGGCGAAGGTGTCGACGGCCTCTCCATCACCGTGGACGGTGCCGGAGCAGGTGACGTCCCGCTCGACGAGACCCATCTCGTCGTGCGGGCCGTCCGCGCCACCGGCTACACCGGTGGCCTGGCCCTGAGGTGCCGCAACACCATCCCGCACGCGCGGGGACTGGGCTCGTCGGCCGCCGCGATCGTGGCGGGTGTCGTAGCCGGGTTCACCCTGCAGGGTCGCGAGCCGGACACGGCCGCGTTGCAAATCGCCGCCGAGTTCGAGGGGCACGCGGACAACGCGGCCGCCTCCCTGTTCGGCGGCGTCGTCGTCGCGTGGTCCGAAGGAGAGCGGTACCGCGCTGTCCGGATGGACGCGGACGCACGCGTGCGCCCGGTCGTCCTGATCCCGTCGCAGGAGTCGTCCACCAAGACGACGCGCGGCCTCCTCCCGGCCGAAGTCCCGCACGCGGACGCCGCGCACGCCGCAGGGCGGGCCGCCCTCGCGGTGCACGCGCTGACGTCCGATCCGACGGTTCTCCTTGCGGCGACTGAGGATCGACTCCACCAGAACTACCGCGAGCCCGCATGGCCGGACACCGTTCGGGTGATCAACGATCTTCGCAAGCTGGGAGTTCCCGCCTGCGTGAGCGGAGCGGGACCCACCGTGATCGCCTTCGGTGATCTTCCGGCCGAGGTCGACACGCACGGCTTCGACGTGCGCAGACTCGACGTCGACACCGCCGGCGTGCGCGTTCGTCCATTGGACTGACACACCCGACCCCGGTTGTTGCATGCCGGGGGACCGGCGTCTACCCTCGGGGGCGATCAGTCACTGCGCGCACGGGCGCCGGTGTCGCGCTCGGACATTCGTTCCGGGTCGCAATCCTTTTGTGTTCCGGCTCTGTGCCGTGCGGGCGGGGCGGACGCAAAGAGGCACCCGATCGCCGTGTGATCTGAGCAAAGTCCCGTGCTTGAGGGAAGCCGTCGTGCTTCCGTCTTCATCGGACTTGACCGCCGTTCCCCGCTGAAGTGGGAAGGCGGGTCCGCTGGGCCGCGTAGGAGGCGGGGCCTGGTCAGGAAGGACTTGTGTGACCAACACCGATTTGCTGAGCAGCGAAGTCGCAGCTGCCGCTGGTTCTGGAGCCGAGGAGAACGCTCTGTCCACCCCATCGAACGGCACGACGCCGCGCCGCCGCGCGGGTCTGTCCGGCATGGTGCTCGCTGAGTTGCGCGAGCTCGCCGGTCAAATGGGCATCACCGGAACCGCAGGCCTGCGCAAGGGCGACCTGATCGCGGCCATCAAGGAGAAGCAGGGCTCCGGAGCCCCGGCGAAGACCGAGAAGCCCGCGAAGACCGAGAAGGTCGCCGCGAAGGCCGAGGCACCCGCGGAGAAGCCCGCCGTTGCCAAGGTGACCGAGAAGGTCACCGAAAAGCCTGTTCAGCAGCAGCTCGAGGTAGCGGAGAAGCCCGCTGCCGCCGAGTCCGGCGCGTCTGACGACTCCCGCTCGTCCGAGGACGGGGGGCGCCGTGGAAACCGTCGCCGCCGTTCCGGCCGTGGCGGTGGCAACGCCGAGGGCGAGAGCCAGCCGCAGCAGGAGCAGCGTTCCGAGCGTCCTGAGCGGACCGATCGCCCCGAGCGCACGGACCGTGCCGAGCGCACCGACCGTGCCGAGCGCACCGACCGGCCGGAGCGTGCTGAGCGCCCCGAGCGCGGCGAGCGTCAGGACCGGGGAGAGCGCCAGGACCGTGGCGAGCGCAGCGAGCGTTCCGACCGCGGTGACCGCAACGAGCGCGGCGGCCGTGACCGCAACCGCGACCGCGGCGAGCGTTCCGACCGCGGTGACCGTGGCGACCGCCAGAGTGGCGGCCAGCCCGACGGTGACGACGACGGTGGTCGCCGTGGCCGCTTCCGTGACCGCCGCCGTCGCGGTGGTCGTGGTGACGAGCAGGGTGGCGGCGGTCGTGTCGACCGTGAGACCGAGGTCCGCGACGACGACGTCCTGCTGCCGGTCGCAGGCATCCTGGACGTGCTGGAGAACTACGCGTTCGTCCGCACCTCCGGCTACCTCGCCGGCTCGAACGACGTCTACGTCTCGCTCTCGCTCGTCCGCAAGTACGGCCTGCGCCGTGGCGACGCCCTCACCGGCGCCGTCCGCCAGCCGCGCGACGGGGAGCAGCAGCGCCAGAAGTTCAACCCGCTGGTCCGCGTCGACAAGATCAACGGCCTGGACCCGGAAGAGGCGCGCAACCGCCCGGACTTCACCAAGCTGACGCCGCTCTACCCGAACGAGCGTCTGCGCCTGGAGACCGAGCCGCACATCCTCACCACCCGTGTCATCGACCTGGTGATGCCGATCGGCAAGGGCCAGCGCGCCCTCGTCGTGTCGCCTCCGAAGGCCGGTAAGACCTCGGTGCTGCAGTCGATCGCGAACGCGATCACGACGAACAACCCCGAGTGCCACCTCATGGTGGTGCTGGTGGACGAGCGTCCGGAAGAGGTCACCGACATGCAGCGCTCGGTGAAGGGTGAGGTCATCGCCTCCACCTTCGACCGGCCGCCGTCGGATCACACGACCATCTCCGAGCTCGCGATCGAGCGGGCGAAGCGCCTGGTCGAGATGGGCCACGACGTCGTCGTGCTGCTCGACTCGATCACGCGTCTGGGTCGTGCGTACAACCTGGCGGCACCGGCCTCCGGCCGCATCCTGTCCGGTGGTGTCGACTCGACGGCGCTGTACCCGCCGAAGCGCTTCCTCGGTGCCGCTCGCAACATCGAGGGCGGCGGCTCGCTGACCGTCATCGCGACGGCGCTGGTCGAGACCGGCTCCGCCGGTGACTCGGTGATCTTCGAAGAGTTCAAGGGCACGGGTAACGCCGAGCTCAAGCTCGACCGGAAGATCGCGGACAAGCGGACGTTCCCGGCCGTGGACGTCGACTCGTCGGGCACCCGTAAGGAAGAGCTGCTGCTCTCGCCGGACGAGATGGCCGTCACGCACAAGCTGCGCCGGGTGCTCCACGCGCTCGACGGTCAGCAGGCGATCGACCTGCTGCTGGACCGGCTGCGGAAGTCGCGTACCAACATCGAGTTCCTGATGCAGGTCGCGAAGACGACGCCCGGTGCCGAGCAGGACTGACGCCGTGTGAGTTTCACGTGAAAAAGCCCCCGCTGCAGGTCAGCGGGGGCTTTTTCACGCTCTTCACTCGAATGCCGCGGCCTCAGCGGCAGCCGGCGGCCTGACGGTTCTCGTCGCTCTGCGCCAGCAGCTGGAACACCAGCACCAGCAGCACCGGTACCCCCACGGCCATCGCGGCCAGCGCGGGTACCTCCACCGCGCCCACCACGACTCCCAGCGCCAGCACTGCGGCCAGGTAGGGCCACCGCAGCCAGATCCGCTGCCACCGCCGCCTCCACCGCACCCCGCCGGAGACGGCGGCGGCCACGGCCACCCCGGCCCCCGACACGACCGGTGACAGCGGCACCGTGGTCCAGGAAGCAGTGAGCAGCCCTGCCGACCCCATCAGGCCGAACACGGCGGCGGAGAAGAGGAACGGCACTGCCAGCCACATGTGCTGGTTCATCGGCCGCTCAGCGGTGCAGAACACGGCACACAGTCTGATGGACACCGACCAACAACACGGAGCCGTATCTGGTCGAGCGGCGACACCTTGCGCCGAACGGCGTATCGCGGAGGTTAAGCGGTTGTGACTTAAGCCACCGATCAGCCTCGGGAACAACCGCGTTTTTGCACGTGTTGAAGGGTCTGGCAAACTAAATGGTCGAGTCCGGCTCCGGTTCACCCGTTCATCAACAGGGACCCGGCGGCCATCCTTGAAAGGGACAAGATCTTGAAGACTGGCATCCACCCCGAGTACACCCCCACCGAAGTGACCTGCAGCTGCGGGAACACGTTCACGACGCGCAGCACCTCGGCTTCCGAGGTTCGCGTCGAAATGTGCTCCAACTGCCACCCGTTCTACACGGGCAAGCAGCGCATCCTGGACACCGGCGGTCGCGTGGCGCGCTTCGAGGCGCGTTACGGCAAGCGCAACAAGTAGCTGCTTTCACGGCGCCTGACCTCGGCCTTCCGGCCGGGGCGGGCGCCGTCGCCGTTTCCAGGGAAACCCAACGAAAGCAGGAGACGTGTCGCAGTCGCTGGCCAGCTTGCTCGCCGAGTACGACGAGCTGGAGAAGAAGCTCGCCGATCCCTCCGTGCACGCTGACCAGACGGGGGCGCGCAAGCTCGGCAAGCGGTACGCCGCGCTCGGGCCCATCGTGCAGACGGCGCGGAAGATCGAGCAGGCCAAGAGCGATCTGGAGGCGGCCAGGGAACTCGCCGCCGAGGACCGGTCCTTCCAGGAGGAGGTCGAGCAGATCGAGGAGCAGCTTCCCAAGCTGGAGGAGAAGCTCAACGAGCTGCTGCTGCCGCGTGACCCGCACGACGGCGACGACGTGCTGCTGGAGATCAAGTCCGGTGAGGGTGGCGAGGAGTCCGCGCTGTTCGCCGGGGACCTGCTGCGCATGTACACGCGCTACGCGGAGCGACAGGGGTGGAAGGTCGAGCTGCTCGACGGCACCGACTCCGACCTGGGCGGGTTCAAGGACGTCACCGTCTCCATCAAGGCCAAGACCGCGGTGCCGGACGGGGTGTGGAGCCGGCTGAAGTGGGAGGGCGGCGTGCACCGCGTGCAGCGCGTGCCCGTCACCGAGTCGCAGGGGCGCATCCACACGTCGGCCGCCGGTGTCCTCGTGTTCCCGGAGACCGAGGAGACCGCCGCGGTCGAGATCGACGAGAAGGACCTGCGGATCGACGTCTACCGGTCGTCCGGCAAGGGCGGTCAGTCGGTCAACACCACCGACTCCGCGGTCCGCATCACGCACCTGCCGACGGGCATCGTCACGTCCTGCCAGAACGAGCGCAGCCAGCTGCAGAACAAGGCTCGCGCCATGCAGGTGCTGCAGAGCCGTCTGGTCGCCCTCGCCGAGGAGCAGAAGGCGCAGGAGCAGTCGGACGCGCGGCGCACCCAGATCCGCACCGTCGACCGCAGTGAACGGGTGAGGACCTACAACTTCCCCGAATCACGCATCTCCGATCACCGGGTTGGGTACAAAGCGCATAACCTGGACCAGGTGCTCGACGGTGACCTGGACGCGGTGGTGGACGCACTGGCCGCCGCTGACCGGGCAGAACGGCTCGCAGGCGGGTAATCCGACGTGAGAGGGGCGCGTTGTGGCCGAGATCCTGGTTAGTCCGCAGACAGCGCCCCTCGACCAGCCGGTCGACGTGATCGTCGCCGGGCTGAAACCCGGCCAATCGATCACCGTGCAGCTTTCCACCGGTGATCGCGCCTCTCGTGCGGTGTTCGAGGCTGACGACCGTGGAGTCGTAGACCTCACGCGGCACGCACCAGCCGATGGCAGCTATCGCGGCGTCGACCCGATGGGGCTGTTCTGGTCGTTGGAACGCACCGGCGGCAAGGCGGGCCCCACCGTGCTCTCGGTCGAGGGCGTGGGGGACCGCGTGCTCGAACGGCAGTCCGTCCCCGAGGGCGTCGAGCGGTTAGAGGTCCGGGAGAACGGTCTGGTCGGCACGCTGTTCGCCCCTGAGGACGACGGAGCCGACCTACCGGGCGTCATCGTGCTCGGCGGGTCCGAGGGCGGGCTTCAGGAGACTGACGCGGCGTTGCTGGCCGCGCACGGGTTCGTCACGTTCGCGCTCGGCTACTTCGGACTGAAGGGCCTGCCGGAGTACCTCGTCGACGTGCCGCTCGAGTACTTCGGCAAGGCCATCGACTACCTGTCCGAACGCGTGGGCGAGATCGGTGTCGTCGGTGGATCGCGCGGCGGTGAGCTGGCGTTGCTCGTCGGCGCCACGTTTTCTCAGGTCAGCGCGGTGGTGAGCGTGGTGGGCAGCGGCGTGGTGACGCAGGGCATCGGGCCCGGCGGCAACCTGCTGCAGAAGCTCTCGTACGAGGCGGCGTCGTGGACCCTCAAGGGCGAGCCGCTGCCCTATCTGCCCTACGAGATCGGCGACGAGCTGCGCGCGCGGATCGTCAACGGCGAACCGGTGCCGCTCAGGCTCGCGTTCAGCACGGAGGACGGCATCCCGGAGGACACCGAGATCGGAGTCGAACGGATCGTCGGGGGTGTGTTGCTCATCTCGTCCGGACAGGACGACGGGTGGCCCAGCGCCGAGCTCAGCGAGGTCGCGTTACGGCGGCTGAAGGACCACGAGCACCCGTTCCCGTACGAGCACGTCGTGTATCCCGAGGCAGGACACCTGATCGCGGGTCCACCGCACCGGCCGGCCACCGACGTGACCTATCCGGGGCCTGGCGTCACCTTCTCGGGTGGTGGTGCTCCACAGGCCACCGCACGTGCTCGCGCGAACGCCTGGAAACGGACGGTTGAGTTCTTGCGAGAGCAGCTCGGGAGCTAGGTTGTGTGCTTATGAGCGCACACTTTGATGTCGTCGTCGTGGGTGCGGGTCCGGGCGGCTACGTCGCCGCGATCCGTGCGGCTCAGCTCGGGCTGAAGACCGCCATTGTGGAGGAGAAGTACTGGGGCGGTGTCTGCCTGAACGTGGGCTGTATCCCGTCGAAGGCTCTTCTGCGCAACGCTGAGCTGGCGCACCTCTTCACGCACGAGCAGAAGACGTTCGGCATCAAGGTCGACGGCACCGTCAGCTTCGACTACAGCGCGGCGTGGCAGCGCAGCCGCAAGGTCGCGGACGGGCGCGTCAAGGGCGTGCACTTCCTCATGAAGAAGAACGGCATCACCGAGTACAACGGGTGGGCCAATTTCACTGACGACCACACGCTGACCGTCGGGGACGAGACGCTCACGTTCGGCCACGCGATCATCGCCGTGGGCGCCACGACCCGGATGCTGCCGAACACGCAGAAGTCCGATCGCGTCGTGACCTACGAAGAGCAGATCATGACCGAGGACCTGCCCGAGTCGATCATCATCGCCGGTGCGGGTGCGATCGGTGTCGAGTTCGCCTACGTCATGCACAACTACGGCGTGAAGGTCACCATCGTCGAGTTCCTCGACCGGATGGTGCCGCTCGAGGACGAAGAGGTGTCCGCCGAGCTCTTCAAGCGCTACAAGAAGCTGGGCGTCGACGTGCGCCTCGGCACGCGTGTCGAGTCGATCGACGAGTCGGGCCCGAAGGTCCGCGTCACCGTGTCGAAGAACGGCGCCGAGGAAGTCCTCGAGGCCGACAAGGTCATGCAGGCCATCGGGTTCGTGCCGCGCGTCGAGGGCTACGGCCTCGAGAAGACCGGCGTGAAGCTGACCGAGCGCGGCGCGATCGACATCGACGGCCGTGGCCGCACCAACGTGCCGCACATCTTCGCCATCGGTGACGTCACCGCGAAGCTGATGCTCGCGCACACCGCCGAGGCCATGGGCGTCATCGCCTCGGAGACCATCGCGGGTGCCGAGACGATGGAGCTCGACTACGTGATGATCCCGCGGGCGACGTTCTGCCAGCCGCAGATCGCCTCCTTCGGCTACACCGAGAAGCAGGCGCGCGAGAAGGGCTACGACGTCCAGGTCGCGAAGTTCCCGTTCACCGCGAACGGCAAGGCGCACGGCCTCGCCGAGCCGGGCGGGTTCGTGAAGCTGATCAGCGACGGCAAGCACGGCGAGCTGCTCGGTGGCCACATCATCGGCCCCGAGGCGACCGAACTGCTGCCCGAGCTCACGCTGGCGCAGCAGTGGGACCTCACCGTCCACGAGGTCGCGCGCAACGTCCACGCTCACCCGACCCTGAGCGAGGCCGTCAAGGAAGCGGTGCACGGCCTGGCCGGGCACATGATCAACTTCTGAGGTAGTTTTCTCATCTGATGATGAACCGGCAACCGCTCCGCCTCGCCGTCTCCGAGGCGGCCAAGATCCTCGCCGAGGCGGGTGTGGACAGTCCGCGCGTCGACGCGGAGTACCTGGCCGCGCACGTGCTCGGGGTCGAGCGCGGGCGGTTGCCGCTCATCCCGCTGGTCGATCCGTCGGTGATCGACCAGCTGCACAAGCTCGTGCGGGTGCGCGCCTCGCGCATCCCGTTGCAGCACATCCTCGGCTGGGCCCCGATGGGCACCATCTCCGTGGAGGTCGGGCCGGGGGTGTTCGTGCCGCGGCCCGAGACCGAGCTGCTGATGGAGTGGGGCCTGAAGTCCTTGGCCGGCGTTTCTTCGCCCGTTGTCGTGGATCTCTGCACGGGAACGGGCGCGCTGGCGTTGTCGATCGCGGCCGCCCGCCCGGACGCGGTGGTGCACGCGGTGGAGATCGACCCGCAGGCGCTGTCGTGGACGCGGCGCAACGCCGACGCGCGCGTGGCCGCCGGGGACACGCCGATCCGGCTGCACTCGGGTGACGCCACCGATCCGTCGCTGCTGTCCGATCTGGACGGTCTGGTGGATCTCGTGGTGTGCAACCCGCCTTACGTGCCGGAAGGAACTCCGGTGCAGCCCGAGGTGGGCGTGCACGATCCGCACCACGCCGTGTTCTCGGGCGCCGACGGGCTGGACGTGATCCGGCACGTCGTGCGGGCTGCCGCGCGGTGGCTGAAGCCCGGTGGGTCCGTCGGGATCGAGCACGACGACACGCACGGGGAGTCCGTACCGGCGCTGCTGGCCGCGCGCCGGGTGCTCACGGAGGTGACCGGCCACGCCGACCTCGCGGGACGGCCACGGTTCGCGACCGCCCGCAAGGTCGGTTAGCGGGTCAGAACAGGGCGTCGAAGGCCTTCGAGAGGTCCTTCACCTGCTCGCCCAGGCCGCGATCTGACAGCTTGTCCATCAGGTGGCCCGCGACGTCCTTGCTGGGCCGGGGTTTGCGGGCTTCGGCGCGGAGGTCGTCCACCGCCTCGATCGTGGACGTGGGCGCCTGGGCCTTGTTCAGGTCCTCGCGCAGTTCGTCGAGCAGCCGCAGCACGGTGCTCACGTCCTTGATGTGTCCGATGTGGACGTCCCCGGTCCTGGCATGTCCGCTGGTGCCGACGTTGCTGCCGATCACCGGCCCTTGGATCTCGAAGTCGCGGTCGTTCATGAGTTTCCCTTGCCGACGCTCGCCTTGCCCGTGCGTGCCTTGCCCGACGTGCCGATGTTGCTGGAGATCACCGGGCCGGTGATGTGCACGTTATTGCTCGTCACCTGCATGGCCTGCTCCATGAACTCGGTGACCGAGATGCCCTTGCTCTCCAGGAACTCGCCGAGCGTGCGCAGCAGCCGTGACTCCAGCACCTTGATGTAGCGCTCGACGTCGGTGAGCTGGAAGTAGTTGTCGACCTGGCTCCTGCTTGCGAGTTCGCGCAGACTGTTGCTGGCGCCGTAGCGTTCCGCGACGTACGTGCCCTCAGCTTGATGAATCGGGTTCATCCAGCCGACCGCCGTGGCGAACCGCTTCGGTATCGACGCCGGGAACTTCAGCAGGTCCACGATCGCCTCCGCGAACGGCCGCAGGGACTGCGCCGACAGCACGTCGATCTTGCGGTGCTCGGAGTTGATCGGATGCAGGATGCACGGCGTCCACTCGACGTAGAGCATCTCGTCGTCGAGCCCGAACGTCAGGTACGCGGAGATCACGACGTCGCGGTCCCACGTTTCGACCTGGAACGAGCGGAAGTAGCGCATCCACTCCATCGGCCTGGCGATCAGCTCGTCCACAACGGACCGGCTGACCGTGTCCTGGGGTGAATAATCCTTGTCGGGCAACACGATCCGTGCTTCGGCGTCGTCGATGTGGTCGATCAGCTCGACCGAGGAGATGACGACGCGGTCGCCGGTCCTGAGGCCGCGCAGCCGATGGCCGGGCGAGAGCGACGGCGAACGGCCCGTCTTGACCAGCTCGCTCGTGATGCGTTCGTACAGCTCCTGGAGGGCGAATCCGGGCAGCGGCGCGTCCATCTTCTCCTCGGCGGGCTTCAGGGGCAGCGCCATGGACCACGGTTCGAACATCGTGCCGGAGCCGACGAACGGCCGATAACCGTGGTAGACGATCACCTGCGCGCCGTCCGCGTCGTCAGACTCGTCGTTCTCCTCGACCGGGTAGAGCGCGAGCGCTTCGGCGTAGCTCGCGTGCCCAAGCCCCCGGAACGCCCATTCGTTGCGCCACAGCTCTTCCTCGCCCTTGCTGGTGCGGAAACCGGCGCGCCGGAAGCTCTTCGTGACCAGCAGCCACGTCACGACCCGATCCGCGAGCAGCACCGCGAAGATCAGCGCGATCGCGATGATCAACGCCGCGACCGCGCCGCCGCTGCTCTCCGTCCCGCACTCCTCGTACCTGGGCCTGCAGTACTCGCTGGAGGCGGCGAGCTCGTCCATGAGCTTGTACAGCACGAAGAAGAGCGCGATCACGCTGACGATCGAGCCGAGCACGGCCGGCCCGCGCTCCGTGACCACCCGCCGCGGCCGCGTGAACGCCACGCGCGCCCCGGTCCCCATCGCCGCGATCGCCGCGACCACCAGCCACCCCGTGAGCAACGTCCCGCCGGCGGCGAACAGCGCCACCAGCGCCAGCACCAGCAGCACCCCGTCGCGCACCTTGCGCCGCGTACGTGCCGCCACCGCCTCCCGCAACACCGCGCCGGAGTTGACGCCTGGCGAACGCGGAATCGACCGCGTGGCCTCCACGAGGTACTCGCGAATGGCTGAATCCGCGAACTCCTCGTCGCGGTGAGCGGCTCCGCAGAGGAAGCGGGTCGTGTCGTCGCGCAACTTCGGAGAATCGTTTCCCGTCGCCGACGCGGGAGTTGACATCGTCCTGTCCACTTTCTGTCATTGAATCGAGTGCTCTGTGTTTGTGCTGGTCAGGGGCATGATAAGACAACAACGGCACGTAATTGAACTCTGATGGTGGAACAATAGTCGTTCCTGATCGGAATGGAGTGAAGACGACGGAAACACGCATTGTCAATGCGCCGAACGAGGGCAAATTACTCGCTTGCCGGGCGCGCCACCACTCGCCGTGGAGTCGGGGGCGGAGTGGCCAAATCCTGGCCAAAAACACGACGTTTGGTCACGTTGGGGCCAAATGGTCGTATGTTCGCCGCGGGGAGGGCACGCGGTCACGCGCTACGAGGATCCGCCGCCTCGCGCGTGACCGCGTGTGCGCCTACTCCTGCTCTTCTGCCGGCACGGGTGAGCGGACCGGGAACCAGGCGACGAGGAAGATGAACGCCGCGTTCATGAGCAGGGCGAGGCTGTGCCCCAGCCCGACCTTGTCGGGTTCGAGGTTGGGGACGAACCCGCTCTTGTCGACGACGATGTCCATCTCCGCGCCGACTTCGTGCACCTCGCGGTACATGCTGGGCAGGTACGTCACCTTCCGGTCACCGCACTGCAGCTCGTTGCTGTAGGTGTTCGGACTGCGTCGGTGCACGTGCGTCTCGACGCTGGTGACGGTGCGGTGCAGGGTCCCCCGTAGGCGGTGAGCCAGAGGGAGTGACTGCCGATGTTCGCGGGAAAAATGGTGACGATGCCGAGCGCCATGGCGGGCAGACCGGCCCACCTCGACGGCTTGGGCCGGTAGCCCCCCAGGTCGAGGACGTAGAAGATCAAGCATACGACCATGGCCAACGCCACGACGATGAAAGCCTTGCCGACCGCCATGAGCAGGAAGCTGCCCACGATGATTCCCAAGGCGAGCAGGCTGCCGCGACAAGAACCTTCGGCGCTGCTTGATCCTTTCCCTGCTACTCCAGGGTTCCTCGTACTTGTCCTTCCAGACGTTGCCCGCGTCCCCGTAGCCGTCCTTGAACTCGCGACCGGCCTGCTTGAGCTTGTCACCGGCGTCGCTGAGCGACGGGCGCGTGTTGCCCCAGTTCCTCCAGTCGCTTGAGTGCGTCGCCCAGTTGTCCGAAGAGCCCTTTGACGCGGCTCATGATGCGCATGACGAGCTTGACCAGCTTGGCCAGCTGTTGCGTGATCTTGCCGAGTACCACCGCACCGCGGCCGACAGCCATACTGAGAACGTCGCGACCGAGCTGCCCGAAATCCCCTTCCCCCAGGCGCTTCGCGGAGTCGATGGTCTGGGCCATCGACTCGACAGGGCCAGCACCCGGGTAGTTGTCGGGGTTTCCGAGGCTGTCGCCGAAACCGGTCCAGCTCTAAGCGGCCGTGGTCGACCTGGGCGGCGACACGTTCGGCCAGTTGCTGTCCTTCTTCGCTGCGAACGCACAGGAGTGGGCGCAGGGCACCACTGCCGCGATCAGGGAGCTCGCCACCGCCGTCGGCAACCTGCGCAGCTTCATCCCGCAGCCGGAGGAAGAGGACCCGCCACCACCGCCTGAAGAGGGTCAGGTCATGAAATCCATCGCCTCGGTGCCGCCGAACTCGGGCTCCACAATGGACGCGATCTGCTCGGCGGCCTGGATCTGGGCCTTCTGTACGGTGTGCATCACGAGCTGGCCCAGTTGCACGTGCGTCAGGCGCATCGCGGCAGGTGAGAACTCGATGTGCTGCAACGCGCCGTTCGGTGCGATCTTGACTGTCACCGCCTCGTTGGGGGAGGTGATGGTGCTGCCGGCGTGCTGGATCTGTTCCTGCATCTGCTGCGAGCGTTGCTGGAGCTGCTGGCCTTGGACTCCAGGTCCGCGATCATCTGTTCCGGATTCATCGCTCGCTCGTCATCGCCAGAACCTGTCCGAGGTGTCGTGCCAGACCCACGTTGTCGGCGGGGCTGATCGTGAACCAGCCCTTGCGGGTCTCGACGTTGGCGTAGCGGCCCTGGTTGGTGTCGATCCACGTGACGGGCGGGAAGTCACGGGTGGTGCGGCCCTGTCCCAGCTGAACGAGGAAGTGGCCGTTACCAATGGCGGGGCCGGTCAGCATCTGCTTGGCGATGCGGACCTCGTCGTTCTCCGCCGTGCGGACCGACTGCCGGAAGCCTTCTTGTTGCTGCGGCTGGTTTTCGAACGCCTGCGCCGGCACGGTCACGAGCTTGCCCGGCCCCGGCCTGCCTCGCGGCATGGCGTTCGCGAGGCAGGTGGCGATCTCGTTGGGCTGCACCAGACTCAACGTGATGCCGGTGTCCTCCTGGGTCACCAGCACCGCGTAACCGCCGCGCGCCACCACACTGGCGCGGACGAGTTTCTGCTGGTTCATGTCCGGGATGCAGAGCGCGATGACACGGAGTTCGGGCCGCGCCAACAGGTTCAGCGCGTCCTCGAGATCAGGCTCCGGCCTGCCGCGCCGCACCAGGTTCCGGCGTTCGAGATCGGCGTGCACGGCGGCCTTGATGCGGGCGCGCTCGTCGAGCGTCTCGCCGTGCTGGCTGATGTCGAACGGGTACGGGATGCTCCCCGCCCGCAGGTCCTCCCAGAGGACCTCGAACGCGGGCAGGGAGAGCTGGGCGATCTGCTTCATCCGCCGATCACCGGCGGCGCGACCATGCGATCGTCGTCGAAGAACTCGTCGGTCGGGAGGAGGTAGTTGGACTTGTGCTCCTTGTCCTCCTCGCCACCCTTGCCCGCACCGGCGCCGGCACCCATGCCGCCGGCACCAGCCGCGCCACGTCCCGCGGCACCCGCACCCGCGCCTGCTCCGGCTCCGCCTGGGCCGTTGCCCATGACTCCGGCGCTGCCGCCGGGGTTGGCGGGGCCGAAGCTGCCCATGCCACGCCCGGAGGCCGCGCCACCCATGCCTCCCGGACCCATGCCGCGACCACCTGCGCCACCACCGGAACCGCCGCCTCCGGGGCCGCCGGGACGCATGCCCGGGCCGCTACCGGGAGGTCGTCCTTGCAGACCGCCGCCGGGCGGACGCATACCGGGAGGCGGCAGCATGCCGGGCGGGGTGAACGGCGGCCGGTTCTGGCCACCGGGGTTGTTCTGGTTGTTGCCGGGCTGCAGGGACGGGTCCTTGACCTGAGGCGCGGTCCACGCGGTGTTGGTCGTGCCGTTGTTGGAGCCCGGAGGCATCGATGGCATGCCGGTGTTGCTGCTGTTGCTGAACCGCTGATTGGCGTTGACGTTGCTCAGGCTGCTCGTGCTCGAGCTGCTGCTGGTCTGCGTGACGCCTTGGTCCTGCGTGACCTGCGGAGTGGATTGCATGGTGGGCATGGACATCGCCGCGGACATCATCGTGTTGTCACGCGTCTGCATGACCTGAACGGCTTCGGCCTTCGCCTCTTGCTGTTCGTTGTGCTTGGAGAGCATTTCGAACGGTGCGCCCGCCATGGCGGGCGGGAAGATGATCGAAGGCGCGGCGTACTTCTTCATGATGTCCATCGGGCTGAAGCTGACCGGTTCGGGCATGCTGCGGTTCGCCTGCACCGCCGCGTCCCGTTGCTGCGCGATGGCACTGGAGGTGCGCACGAAACCCTCGCCGGTGTTGTCCGCGAACGTCCCCACCTTGTTGAGCGCAGCCCGAACCCCCTCGGCAGCCTTGCCCGTCCACGCCGACTGCGAGCCGTTGACCAGAATGCTGAAGTCGGTAGCCAGTTCCTTGAACCGCGACCCTAGTGCTCCCCAGGCATCGATCACCTGGTTCGCGGCGCTGGGGTCGTACTTCTCGGTGACCAGCTTCTTCATTTCTTCGTGCTGCTGGCCGGGATAGTTCGCGTTCGGATGTGGGACGGTAGGTTTGACGGGTGCCATGAGATTCCCCCCTCGGGCGGCGTTACGGGAGTTTCGGTGCGATCAGTTCGGCGGCCTTTGAGGACCGTTCGCAGGCGGCAGCGGTGTCCTCAGAGGTAAGGCCGATGTTGCCAATCACCACAACGGACGATGACTCGCTTACTGAGATTGCGATCGTGCAAAGGTGCTTTGCGCGGTCTGCAGCCTCAACCTTCTTCGCGTCATATTTGCCGACCTTGATGTCAGTGATCTTTTCACCGTCGAGACTCAGGTCTGCGACGCCGGTCTTAGTCCGGATGCCCGTACGAAGACCGCCAGCGCCGCTCTTGGTCCAGTTACAGCCGTCTGAGCTGGCGACTTGCTCCGCCTTGCCTGGGGAGTTCAGTCCCAGGCTGGTGACTTCGGCTTCAGTGAGCAGATCGCAGGGCTTGACCGCTTCCAGACCTGATGCCGAACCTGAGCCACTGGTCGGAGTTGCTTCGCCGGTCGTCGAAGTCGGCTTGGCGTCGCCTGCTGTGCCGGTGCATCCGGCAGTGAGGGCCACGAGGCCGATCGCTGTGGCAATTAGGATGCGCTTCATTACTTCCCGTCGAGTTTCTTCAGTGCATCGGCGCTTGATTGATCAACGGCCTTGTAGGACGCTCGACTCTTCTCAATCTGCGTCTTCAGGCTCTCAATCGCCTTGGCCATGTCTACGAGTGTCTTTTGGGCCGCTTGGCCGAAAGTGCGATTTCCCTGACTGATCGCTTCTGCGTAGCCGCCACCGAGCTTGGTGTCCATGCTGAGGTCGCCGGCGTTCATTGCGACGTTCTCGAGAGCGTCGCTCATCTCGGTCAGCTTTTTGATCATGGCGTCGACCAGTTGCGGGTCGACGGACAGTTGCTGGGTCTCCACGGCTGCCGCTACGGCCCGGCCGGCATCCATGACGGCGCTCAAGCCGCCACCGAAGATGCTGTCCCACGCGCTGCCTGCGACTTTGCCGCTTGTCACCACTTCTTCAGACACAGAAGCTCGACCCTCCCCGATTGCGCTCTGTGGTCGGCTCATGACCATACCGAAGCGCGTCCGTTCGGGGGATGCGTTGAACTACTTAACCCTGTTTGGATTAAAACTTTGCCTGGTCAGGAAGCGCTTGAACGCGCTAAGTGAGAACGTAAGCGCAGGTCCGGAAGGCGTTTGGAGTCGCGGACGCCTGCGCGGGTGGTGGTCAGCACCACCTCGACGCAGTTCTCCTGGCTGCCGCTTGGAGCAGGCCGGGGATGTTCGTGCACTCGTCATTGACCCTTGCGCACGCTCGCCCGCGAAGTGCACCGGCGCGGCTGGTGGCAACGCACCAAGCCGTCGTTCGACGAACGCATCCGCGCCCTCCTCAACCTGGAGAAGCACCCCCTGCGACATCGCCGGCACTGAGGCGTTCTACAAGTCTTTCCCCTCAAGGCATTCAGCGGCGGCGGTGAAGACCCAGTTCCACCCCAACCTGGCGCAGGTCGAGCCGCGACGCGGTGAGGCTCGTTGCTCAGTCGTCCTTAGCGGACGGAAGTGCGGTGCCGGGATCGCGGGCGAACTCGCCGACCTTGTCCAGGCCGGTACCGAGCCACGCGGTGGAAAGCTCGATGATCTCCTCGCTGAGCTTGACGAGATCGGGATCGGGGAACGCCGCGGTCACGGGATGTGGGCAAAGCACTCGCCAAGAAAGCCACCCGCCCGGCCCACGGGGAGGGTTTGCCCCTCGGGCAAAACCGACCAGGCCGGATGCGACGAGATCGGCGGGGCTGGCTAGGCTCACCGAGGTGAGCACGGTCTACGACTGCAGCGAACCGGGCAATCGCGCGGCGGGACTCGCCGCTGCCGCCGGCGCGGTGCGGAGCGGGCGCCTTGTCGTCCTTCCCACCGACACCGTCTACGGGCTCGGCTGCGACGCGTTCGACGCCGAAGCCGTCCGGAGTCTTCTCGACGCCAAGGGGCGCGGGCCCGACATGCCCGTGCCCGTGCTGGTCGGGTCCTGGACCACCATCGACGGGCTGGTTCTCAGCGTGCCGCGGCAGGCGCGGGCGCTCATCGAGGCGTTCTGGCCGGGCGGGCTGAGCCTTGTGCTGCCCCACGCGCCGAGCCTGGCGTGGGATCTGGGGCAGACGCGCGGCACGGTCATGCTGCGTATGCCGTTGCACCCCGTTGCCCTGGAGTTGTTGCGCGACGTCGGGCCGATGGCCGTGTCCAGCGCCAACAGGACCGGGCACGCGCCGGCGTCCAGTGCGCAGGAGGCTCGTGACCAGCTCGGTGACGCGGTGCCCGTGTACCTCGACGGTGGGCTGAGTGGCGAGAACGTCGCGTCGACCATCGTCGACCTCACCGGGCCCGACGCGCTGATCCTTCGCGAGGGTGCGGTCACCAAAGAAGACGTCAACGAGGTGCTCGGCATCGAGGTCGAGGTCGCTCGGTAGCGAGCGGCTGCCAGAATTGATCATGGTCGCCGCGAGTACCGTGGCGAGCACCCCGAACACCCCCGAT
The DNA here is from genome assembly GCF_000719115.1 of Lentzea albidocapillata. Lineage (GTDB taxonomy): Bacteria > Actinomycetota > Actinomycetes > Mycobacteriales > Pseudonocardiaceae > Lentzea > Lentzea albidocapillata. The sequence continues at coordinate 106,755 of NZ_JOEA01000021.1, forward strand.
TGATTGGTAGGCCCGTGGGGCCCGCATCCTCGTTCGTCCTTCCCGTGCGCGAGTACCTGCTCGTCGCGTTGATCGCTGCCGTCGTGACGTTCCTGCTCGTCGGCCTGGTGCGCGCGATGGCGTTCCGGCTCGGGGCGGTGGCCTATCCGCGGCAACGAGACGTGCACGTGCAGCCGATGCCGCGCATGGGTGGTGTCGCCATCTATGGCGGCGTGCTCGCCGGCATGTTCGTGGCGCACCAGTTGCCGGTGCTGCGGGCAGCGTTCGACTTCTCCAACGACCCGTGGGGCGTCATCGTCGCGGGCGGCGTCATCGTGCTCGTGGGTGCGATCGACGACAGGTTCGAGCTCGACTCGCTCACCAAGCTCGCAGGTCAGGTCACGGCGGCGGGCATCCTCGTGCTGTTCGGCCTGCAGTGGATGATCGCGTGGGTGCCGTGGGACGGCGGCGCGACCATCTCGCTCGACCAGAACCAGGGCGCGTTGCTGACCGTGCTGCTCGCGGTCACCATGATCAACGCGATGAACTTCGTCGACGGCCTCGACGGACTCGCCGCCGGCATCGGCCTCATCGCCGCCGCCGCGACGGCCGCGTTCTCGATCGGTCTGCTGGTCGAACGCCAGGGTGCCGTCGAGGCCTATCCGCCGGCCCTGATCGCCGCCGTGCTGGCGGGTGCGTGTCTGGGCTTCTTGCCGCACAACTTCAATCCCGCGCGCATCTTCATGGGTGACTCGGGCTCCATGCTCATCGGCCTCATGCTCGCCGCCGCCACCACCAGCGCGTCGGGCAAGATCAACCAGGCCACCGGCAGCGCGGCCGACCTGCTCGGTCTGCTCTCGCCGCTGATCGTGGTCGCCGCGGTGCTGTTCGTGCCGTTGCTCGACCTGCTGATGGCGATCATTCGTCGCACGCGGCGCGGCGAGAGCCCGTTCTCCCCGGACAAGATGCACCTGCACCACCGGTTGCTGGAGATCGGGCACTCGCAGCGCCGCGCAGTGCTGCTTATCTACTTGTGGGCCGGCGTCCTGGCCTTCGGCGCGGTGGCGCTGACGTTGTTCGACCCGATCATCGTGGCCACGTGCTTCGTCATCGGGCTGATCGTGACGTTCGTGGTCTCCGTGATCCCACGGCTGCGGGATGCCCGCAAGTAGGCGGAATTTGGTACGGCATCTTGTTTGGGGCCGCTTAACCGGCGTTAACGAGGGCTGCCCGCAGGTGCTGGAATGCGGGTTCCTAGACTTCGGGACATGAGCGACGCGGACAAGGCCGTCACGCATGAGCTGACCGTCCAGCGACTCGCCGGGGAAATGTTCCGCGAGGCCGCGTGGGCCGCGCTCGGCACGTTTGTCCTCGGCGTCGTCGTGTCAACTGTGATCTGGGGGACCGCTGGTCTCTTCGGGGCATTGATCGGTGGTGCGATCGCCATCGGTTCGAGCCTTGCCACGTTGTTGTTGATGCGCAAGACGGCGGCACTCGATCCGATGTTCGTGATGGTCGCCGCACTCGGCGGATTCATGGGCAAGCTGATCGTGCTGCTACTCGCGGTGATCCTGCTGCGCAACCAGTCGTGGCTCGAACCCAAGGCGCTGGGAATCACCCTGGTGGCGACGGTGCTCGTGACGTCGTTCCTGGAGGCCAGAGCCTCCAAGCGCAGCCGTAGTCAGATGGTGGTCCCCGCCTCCGAAGGCACCTGAGACCTGCTGATATGGTCCGCGCAGACCAGGGACACCCGATAGCAGGGGTGCCTCTGGCAGTCGCTTGCGAACCGTAAGGTACGTTAAGTCCAGATCGTGACGATTCCCCCGGCGGAGTGAACGCCGGCCGGGAGAACCGGAAGGAACACAGTGACCAAGTTGCTGGCTTCGGGGGGCGAGTTCGTCGCTCCCGGTGTGAAGGACTTCTTCCTCCCGCCGATCTTCGGCTCGGTCACGAAGCCGATGGTCCTGCTGGTGCTGTCGATCGTGATCATCGCCGTCTTCTTCATTGCGGCGACCCGTAACCTCAAGGTCGTTCCCGGCAAGTTCCAGTTCGCCGCCGAGTCGCTTTACGACTTCGGGCGCAACAACATTGCCCGGGAACAGATCGGCGCGAAGGACTTCAAGCCGTTCGTCCCGCTGGTCCTCACGATCTTCTGCTTCATCCTGGTGAACAACCTGTTCGGGCTCATCCCGATCGTCCAGTTCCCCACGATGTCGCACATCGGCTTCCCGCTGGCCGTTTCGTTGCTCGTTGTTTACCCGGTGTACCACTTCGTCGGGTTCAAACGGCACGGCTTCGTGGGTTACTTGAAGCACCAGACGGTTCCGCCGGGCGCGCCGTGGTTCGTGCTCCCGCTGCTGATCCCGATCGAGTTCTTCCAGAAGTTCATCCTGAACCCGCTCACGCTGGCGATCCGAGTGTTCGCCGCAATGTTCGCGGGTCACCTTCTGCTGCTGGTGTTCACCCTGGCCGGTGAGTTCCTGCTGCTCAATGGCGGACTGACCGTCATCGTGGCGCCGGTGTCCTTCGCCTTCGCCATCGCGCTGACCTTCCTGGAGGCACTGATCATGTGCCTGCAGGCCTACATCTTCGCGCTGCTGTCTGCCAGCTACATCGGCATGGCGCTGGCAGAAGAGCACTGAGTAACAGCACACAGCCTCCGATCCGCGAACACTCGCGGGCCGAGTTGGAAAGGGAACAGCAACAGTGAGCGCTCTCCAGATCGCCCAGGCCTTCGACGGAAACATCAACCCGGGTCTTGCGGCCATCGGTTACGGCCTCGCCGCGATCGGCCCCGGCATCGGTGTGGGTCTGATCTTCTCCTCGGTCATCAGCGGCACCGCCCGCCAGCCCGAGGCCCGCGGCGTGCTGCTCGGCCTCGCGTGGACCACCTTCGCCATCGTCGAGGTCCTCGCGCTGATCGGCTTCGTCGTTTACTTCATCGCGACCGCGGTCTGACCTAACCCTTCAACGCGTTAGGAGAACCCGCGTGATGGACACCCTCATCCTGGCTGCGGAGGGACCGATCAACCCGGTCATTCCGCATACCTCGGAGATCATCCTCGGTCTCGTCGCGTTCCTGCTCCTCCTCTTCGTCATCAAGAAGTTCGTCTCACCGCGCTTCGAGGCGTTGTACGAGGAGCGGACGGCCAAGATCGAGGGTGGCATCGAGAAGGCTGAGCAGGCTCAGGCCGAGGCCCAGCGTGCTCTCGAGCAGTACAAGGAGCAGCTGGCCGAGGCTCGCGCCGAGGCCGCACGCATCCGCGACGACGCACGGGCCGAGGGCCTGCAGATCGTCGAGGAGATGCGTGAGCAGGCGCAGGCCGAGTCGGCGCGCATCGTCGCGCAGGGCCAGCACCAGCTGGACGCTCAGCGCGCCCAGATCGTCGCGGAGCTGCGTGCCGACCTCGGCCGCACCGCTGTCGAACTGGCGAGCAAGGTCGTGGGCGAGTCCCTCGAGGACGACTCCCGTCGCCGCGGCACCGTCGACCGCTTCCTCAACGAGCTGGACGCCGTCGCGGCGCCCGCGAGCAAGTAGAGGCTGCCGATGACGTTGCATGCCGCAAGTCGTGAAGCTCTGGCAGCCGCAGAACTGCGGCTGCTGGAGCTGGCCGACGCCACCACGTCGACGGACGACCTCGCCAAGCTCGGCGAGGAGCTCTTCGCCGTGCTCGACCTGCTGATCGGTCAGCGGTCGCTGCGTGGCGCGCTCGCCGACGCCTCGTCCGAGGCCGCCGGTCGTGAGCAGCTGGTTCGCGGCCTGTTCGCGGGCAAGGTGAGCGACGCGACCCTGCAGATCGTGGTCGCCGTCGTGACCTCGCGCTGGTCCAGCCCGCGCGAGCTCGTGGACGGTGTCGAGTCGCTCGCCCGCACCACGCTGCTGGTGCGTGCCGAGCGAGACGGCCAGCTGGACTCGACCGAGGACGAGCTGTTCCGGCTCGGCCGCATCGTGGCTGGTTCGAACGAGCTCGAGCTGTTGCTGGCGGACCCCGCCGGTGACGCCTCCGGCAAGGTCGCGCTGGTCGACTCCCTGATCGAGGGGAAGGTCAGCCCGGTCACCAAGACGCTGGTGGACCAGCTGGTTCGCAACCCGCGCGGAGTGCGTGTGGCGGACGGGCTCTCCGAGCTCGCCGACCTGGCGGCCAAGCGCCGTCAGCGTTCCGTCGCGCACGTCCGGTCCGCCGTGGCGCTGACCGCGGAGCAGGTCGACCGCCTGACCGCGACGCTGACCACGATCTACTCGCGTCCGATCGCTCTGCACGTCGAGGTCGACCCCGCACTGCGCGGCGGCCTCACGATCAAGATCGGCGACGAGATCATCGACGGAAGCATCGCCGGCCGGTTGGCGGCACTGCGCCGCAATCTCGCCAGCTAGCCCCCGAGCCCTTTCCCAAGAACGAAGAAGTGAGAGCAGGAACGACATGGCGGAGCTGACGATCTCGTCGGACGAGATCCGCAGTGCGATCGAGAAGTACGTCTCGAGCTACTCCCCGGAGGTCAGCCGGGAAGAGGTCGGTACCGTCGCCGAGACCTACGACGGCATCGCCATCGTCGAGGGCCTTCCTGGCGCGATGACCAACGAGCTGCTCGAGTTCCCCGGTGGCGTCCTCGGTGTCGCCCTGAACCTCGAGGTCCGCAACATCGGTGCGGTCATCCTCGGTGACTTCGACAAGATCGAAGAGGGCCAGGAGGTCCGCCGGACGGGCAAGGTCCTGTCCGTGCCGGTCGGCGACGGCTTCCTCGGTCGTGTCGTCAACCCGCTGGGCACGCCGATCGACGGCCTCGGTGACATCGTCGCCGACGACACCCGCGCCCTGGAACTGCAGGCGGCTTCCGTGCTGCAGCGTCAGCCGGTGTCCGAGCCGATGCAGACCGGCATCAAGGCCATCGACGCGATGACGCCGATCGGTCGCGGTCAGCGTCAGCTGATCATCGGTGACCGCAAGACCGGCAAGACCGCGGTCTGCATCGACACGATCATCAACCAGAAGAAGGCCTGGGAGTCGGGCGACCCGAAGCAGCAGGTCCGCTGCGTCTACGTCGCCATCGGCCAGAAGGGCTCCACCATCGCGGGCGTCAAGGCCGCGCTGGAGGAGGCGGGCGCACTCGAGTACACGACGATCGTCGCCGCCCCCGCTTCTGACTCCGCCGGCTTCAAGTGGCTGGCGCCGTACACCGGCTCCTCCATCGGCCAGCACTGGATGTACCAGGGCAAGCACGTCCTGATCATCTTCGACGACCTGACCAAGCAGGCTGAGGCGTACCGCGCGATCTCGCTGCTGCTGCGCCGCCCGCCGGGCCGCGAGGCCTACCCCGGCGACGTCTTCTACTTGCACTCGCGTCTCCTCGAGCGTTGCGCGAAGCTCTCGGACGACCTCGGCGGCGGTTCGATGACGGGTCTCCCGATCATCGAGACCAAGGCGAACGACGTGTCGGCGTACATCCCGACCAACGTCATCTCGATCACCGACGGTCAGTGCTTCCTCGAGTCCGACCTGTTCAACGCCGGTGTGCGCCCGGCCGTCAACGTGGGTATCTCCGTTTCCCGCGTCGGTGGCGCCGCGCAGATCAAGGCGATGAAGGACGTCGCGGGCTCGCTGCGCCTCGACCTGTCGCAGTTCCGCGAGCTGGAGGCCTTCTCCGCGTTCGCGTCCGACCTCGACGCCGCGTCGCGCGCCCAGCTGGACCGCGGTGCCCGTCTGGTCGAGCTGCTCAAGCAGGGCCAGTACTCCCCGGTGCCCGTCGAGGAGCAGGTCGTCGAGATCTTCGCCGCGACCAAGGGTCACCTGGACGACGTTCCCGTCGCCGACATCCGCCGGTTCGTCGCGGACTTCAAGGACTCGCTGCGCCGCAACCACGCGGACGTTCTGAGTAGCATCGTCGAGACCAAGAAGTTCCCCGAGGACTCGCAGAAGCGCGTTGCCGCCGCCGTGTCCGAGTTCAAGAAGCAGTTCACCGCTTCGGACGGCACGACGATCGTCAACGAGGCGCCCGAGAAGGCGATGGACGCCGACAAGGTCGCCCAGGAATCGGTGAAGGTCCACAAGCCCGAGCCCACCAAGAAGTGATCTGAGCCATGGGCGCACAGATTCGGGAGCTCCGCCAGCGGATCCGAACGGTCAACTCGACCAAGAAGATCACGAAGGCGTACGAGCTCATCGCCACGTCTCGCCTCGCCAAGGCGCAGACCAGGGTCGCGGCCTCGCGCCCCTACGCGGACGAGATCACTAACGTGCTCTCCGCGTTGGCCGAGGCCTCGGCGAACCTCGACCATCCGTTGCTGTCGGAACGCGAGAACCCCAAACGTGCCGCCGTCCTGGTCGTGACCAGTGACAAGGGCATGTGCGGTGGTTACAACTCGAACGTGCTCAAGGCCGCTGAGCAGCTGATCCAGCTGCTCAAGTCCGAGGGCAAGGAGCCGGTGCTGTTCGCGACCGGCCGCAAGGCGGTCGGGTACTTCAACTTCCGCCGTCGCGAGGTCACCGCGTCGTGGAGCGGGTTCTCCCAGACCCCGCACTACGTCAACGCCGTCGAGGCGGGTGACGCGCTGGTGGAGGCGTTCCTGGAGGGCACGGAGAACGGTGCGCAGGGCGTGGACGAGATCCACGTCGTGTACACCGAGTTCAAGTCCATGCTGAGCCAGACGCCGACCGCCAGGCGGGTCGCGCCGATGGACGTCGAGTACACCGGTGAGACCCCCAAGGGCCCGCGCGCGGTGTACGACTTCGAGCCCAGCGCGGAAGCGCTGCTCGGAGCGATGCTGCCCAAGTACGTGAAGACGCGGCTGTTCTCCGCCATGCTGGAGGCGGCGGCTTCGGAGTCGGCGGCTCGTCGTACGGCCATGAAGGCGGCGACGGACAACGCGACGGAGCTCGTGCGCAACCTCAGCCGGGCGGCGAACTCGGCCCGTCAGGCCCAGATCACCCAGGAGATCAGCGAGATCGTCGGTGGCGCCTCCGCGCTTACCGGTGGCGCAGGAAGTGATGACTGACATGAGTGCTACTGCCACCACCACCCGCACCGGCCGTGTGGTCCGGGTGATCGGTGCGGTCGTCGACGTGGAGTTCCCGCGCGACGCCGTGCCGGAGCTCTTCAACGCTTGCCACGCCGAGATCACCTTCGAGGCGGTCGCCAAGACGCTGACCCTCGAGGTCGCGCAGCACCTCGGCGACAACCTGGTCCGCACCATCTCGATGCAGCCGACCGACGGTCTGGTGCGCGGTACGACCGTGACCGACACCGGCAAGGCCATCTCGGTCCCCGTCGGCGACGTCGTCAAGGGCCACGTCTTCAACGCTCTCGGTGACTGCCTCGACGTGCCCGGCCTCGGCCGGGACGGCGAGCAGTGGGGCATCCACCGCAAGGCGCCCGCCTTCGACCAGCTCGAGGGCAAGACCGAGATCCTCGAGACCGGCATCAAGGTCATCGACCTGCTCACCCCGTACGTCAAGGGCGGCAAGATCGGCCTGTTCGGCGGCGCGGGTGTCGGCAAGACCGTGCTCATCCAGGAGATGATCACGCGTATCGCGCGTGAGTTCTCCGGTACGTCGGTGTTCGCCGGCGTCGGTGAGCGCACCCGTGAGGGCACCGACCTCCTCCTCGAGATGGAGGAGATGGGTGTTCTCGCCGACACCGCCCTGGTGTTCGGTCAGATGGACGAGCCGCCCGGCACGCGTATGCGCGTCGCGCTGTCCGCTCTCACGATGGCGGAGTACTTCCGCGACGTGCAGAACCAGGACGTGCTGCTCTTCATCGACAACATCTTCCGGTTCACCCAGGCCGGTTCCGAGGTGTCGACCCTGCTGGGCCGTATGCCTTCGGCCGTGGGTTACCAGCCGACGCTGGCGGACGAGATGGGTGAGCTCCAGGAGCGCATCACCTCGACGCGCGGTAGGTCGATCACGTCGCTGCAGGCCATCTACGTGCCCGCGGACGACTACACCGACCCCGCCCCGGCGACGACCTTCGCCCACCTGGACGCGACGACGGAGCTTTCCCGTCCGATCTCCCAGAAGGGCATCTACCCGGCCGTCGACCCGCTGTCGTCGTCGTCTCGAATCCTCGAGCCGTCGATCGTCGGCGAGGAGCACTACCGGGTCGCCCAGGAGGTGAAGCGAATCCTGCAGAAGTACAAGGAGCTGCAGGACATCATCGCCATCCTCGGTATGGACGAGCTCTCCGAGGAGGACAAGGTCCTCGTCGGTCGCGCGCGTCGTCTCGAGCGCTTCCTCGGCCAGAACTTCATCGTGGCCGAGAAGTTCACCGGTCAGCCCGGTTCGTTCGTGCCCATCAAGGACACGATCGAGGCGTTCGACCGCGTGTGCAAGGGCGAGTTCGACCACTTCCCGGAGCAGGCGTTCTTCTCCTGCGGCGGGTTGGACGACGTCGAGGCCAACGCCAAGAAGCTGGCCGGCAACTGAGCTAGGTTCTTCTCGAAGGGCCGTTCCTCCTTTGTGGAGGGACGGCCCTTTCGGCGTTCCTGGACCACATGACGTTTCCGTTGGACGGAAACCGCCCTCCCGGTCGCGGGCCCTGACGTCGCACGATGCTCGGCATCACAGGGCCCTCGACGAGGAGGAAGAGCGCGTGAACAAATGGGTGTTGCCGCTGTGCTGGACCGCTGTCCTGCTCGACGGCTTTGACCTCGTGGTGCTCGGCACGGTGATTCCTGTGCTGTTGCAGGAGAAGCTGCTCACGACGGCGAGCGCCAGCGCGGTGTCCACGGCCGGCCTGGTCGGGATGATGCTCGGCGCGCTGATCATCGGGACCATCACCGACGTCATCGGCCGCCGCAAGGTGATGATCTACGCGGTGGCCGGGTTCTCCGTGTTCACGCTGGCCTGTGCGTTCGCGCCGGACGCGACGACGTTCGGGATCCTCAGGTTCCTCGCGGGGCTCGGCCTCGGCGGCTGTCTGCCGACGGCGATCGCGCTGGTCAACGAGGCTCGGCCGCAGCAGGGCGGGCGGGCCACCACGCTCATCATGACCGGGTACCACGTCGGCGCGGTCATCACGGCGCTGCTGGGCATCGTGCTGATTCCCGTCCTCGGGTGGCGGTCGTTGTTCGTGGTGGGAGCGCTGCCCGCGCTGGTGCTGATTCCGTTGATGGTCAAGCACTTGCCGGAGACGGTGGCGCGCACCGCTCCTGCGTTGGAGGCGGTCGGATCGCTGTTCAAGCCGGGCTTGAGGAAGGCGACGATCGCGTTCTGGGTGGCGTCGTTCATGGGGCTGTTGCTCGTGTACGGGCTGAACACGTGGTTGCCGCAGATCATGCGCAGCGCCGGGTACGAACTCGGTACGGCGCTGGCGTTGCTGCTCACGCTCAACATTGGTGCGGTGGTGGGACTTCTGATCGCCGGAGCGGTCGCTGACCGGATCGGGATCAGGCCCGCGGCCATCGGGTGGTTCACGGCTGCTGTGGTGTTCCTGGCCTTGCTGAGCATCAAGCTGCCGGGTGTGGGCGTGTACGTGGCCGTGTTCCTGGCCGGGTGCTTCGTGTTCAGCGCGCAGGTGCTCGTTTATGCCTATGCGGGGCGGGTTTACGAGGACAACCGGGCCACCGGCATCGGATGGGCCGCTGGGATCGGGCGGTTGGGTGCCATCAGTGGGCCGTTGCTCGGCGGTGCGTTGCTCACGGCTGGATTGGCGCACCCGTGGGGCTTCTACGCGTTCGCGCTCGTAGCGGCGTTGGGCGCAACGGCCGTTGGTGCGATTGGGCTGAAGGCGAAATCGGTCGTGGCGCCCGCCGCGTGATGGCAAGGTCGGGTGCATGGCCCGACACGTTCCGTACGACGATCCGGGGACGCCGGACGTCCGCTCGCCCTGGCGGTACCTGTGGTGGCTCGTGCTCGTGCAGCGCGGGCGGGTGCTCGCCGGGGCGTGGTGGGGCTCGCTGTCGATGTGCGGGCTGATCCTGCCGCCGTACCTCATCTCGCGGGCCGTCGAGGACGGTGTGCGGGGTGGTGACCGGGCCGCGTTGCTGTGGTGGTGCGGTGCTCTGCTCGCGGTGGCGGTGGGGCTGGCCCTCGTCTTCATCGCCCGGCACCGCACGATGACGTTGGTGCGAACCGATGCCGCGTTGCGCACGGCGCAGATCGTCGTCCGGCACGTCACCCGGCTCGGCGGAGTGGTGCGGCGGAAGCTGTCCACAGGGGAGCTCACGTACCTGCAGAACGGTGACACGGCGCGGATCGCGCACGCGCTGACCAGTACCGGGCCCGGAGTGGGTGCCGTGGTGGCGTATGCGGCCACGGCGGTGTTGCTGGTGCGGATCTCGCCGCTGGTCGCAGTCGTGGTCTTGCTCGGCGTGCCCGTGCTCGCCGTGGTGACGGGGCCCGTCCTGCGGCGGTTGCACGCCGTGGAGGCCGAGTACCGGCAGCGGCAGGGGGAGCTGAGTTCGCGGGCCGGGGACATCGTGGGCGGGCTGCGGGTGTTGTCCGGGATCGGCGGGAAGCCGGCGTTCGAGGCGCGGTTCCGGACCCTGTCGCGGGAGGTTCTCGAAGACGGCTACCGGGTGTCGGCGTGGTTGAGCTGGGTGCAGGCGTTGACATGGGGTCTGCCCGCGTTGTTCCTCGCCGTGGTCACGTGGATCGTGGCGCGCATGGTGGTCGCCGGCGCCATCTCGATCGAGGAGATGGTCGCGGTCTACCTGTACGTCACGACGCTGACCGTGCCGGTCGCCTTCTTCATGGAAGGGGCGGATGCGATTCCCCGCGCGCTGGTGTCGGCGCGGCGAGTCATCGACGTTCTCCGGTTGCAGCCTGAGGAGAAGGACGCTGACGCGGAGCCGCTGGACGTGAAGACCGGTGCGTTGACCGTGGTCGTCTCGGCGAACGCGACGCTGGCGAGGGACGCCGTCGAACGGTTGCCGGGGGTGGTGGCGGACAACGACGACTACCTGTTCGCGGGCACCGTGCGGGAGGCGGTGTCGGTGGCGGTGCACGGTGACCAAGAGCTGGACGAGGCGTTGTACGCGGCGGCCGCCATGGACGTCGTGGAGGCGCTGCCGGACGGCCTCGACTCACGCCTGGAATCGCAGGGGCGCAACGTTTCCGGCGGTCAACGGCAACGGCTGCGGCTCGTGCGGGCGTTGCTGAGCGAACCGGAACTGCTCGTGCTGGTGGAGCCGACGTCCGCGCTCGACGCGGTGACCGAGGCCGCGGTGGCGAAGAGGGTGCGGGAGAGGCGGCTGGGGCGGACCACGGTCGTCGTGTCGTCCTCGCCGTTGTGGGCGGGCCAGGCGGATCAGGTCGTTCACTTAGGGTCTGTATCGCAGTCTGGTCCGCGATAGCCGGGCCCGAGGCGGTCCCTGGCGGCACGGCCGGACGACCCACATACAACACCGGTATGCGGGCCGTCCGGCCGCACCACCAGGAACCACCTCAAGCGCGACTCTCATCGAACCAGACTGCGATACAGACCCTAGAGGAGACCCGATGACCAGACTGCCGATCGCGGACCGCCGTCAGGTGCGGCAGGCGGCGGCGCGGCTGCTCCGGGGCGAACGGCGCGCGCTGGCCGTGGTGCTCGTGCTCACCGCGCTCTCGGCGTTGTCGGGGCTCGTCGGGCCGTATCTGCTAGGCAAGATCGTCGGCGGGGTGGAGGCCGGTTCCCTCACACTGTCCACTGTGGACCAGCTCGCGCTCGGGGTGCTCGGTGCGGCCGCGCTGCACCTGGTGCTGGTGCGGTACAGCGCGTTGCGGGCGGCGAGGCTCGGCGAACGGTTCCTGGCCTCGTTGCGGGAGGAGGCGGTGACGCGCACGCTGGCGTTGCCCGCGCGAGTGGTCGACCGGCTTAGTACTGGCGACCTGCTGACCCGCGTGACGAGCGACGTCGGCACCGTCGGCCAGGCGTTGCGGGACAGCGTGCCCGAGGTGCTCGCGGGCGCCGTGCACCTCGTGGTCGTGTTCGTGGCGGTGTTTTGGCTGGATCCCGTGCTAGGCCTCGTTTCCCTGGCCGGGATGCCGTTCGTGGTGTGGGTGGTGCGCTGGTATCTCGCCCGTGCGCGCGACGCGTACCTCGCGGAGAGCGAGGCCAACGGCGACGTTGCGGAGATGTCCGCGGCGGTCGGCGAGGGCAGCCGGACGATCGAGACGTACGGCCTGAGGGCCCGGATGGTGGCGGCGGCGGACGGCACCATCGCGCGGTCGTACCGGGCGCGGCTGAAGACGCTCGCGCTCAGGAACGTGCTGTTCCCGGTGACCACCTTCGTGAACACCCTGCCGGCCGCGCTGGTACTGCTCGTCGGTGGCTTCTTCTACGCGGCCGACGGCGTGCGGATCGAGGTCGTCGTCACGGCGGTGTTGTGGGTGTGGCGGCTGGTCGAGCCGATGGACCGCATCCTGTTCTGGGTCGAGTTCCTTCAGCGCGGAGGCGCGTCGTTCGCGCGGATCGAGGGGATCGGGGCCCACGCCGAACCCGCGCCCGCCGTCCGCGAACCGGACAGCGACCGCATCGAGGTGAGTGGAGTTCATTACTCCTATGTGGACGGCCATGAGGTCCTGCACGGCGTCGACCTCGTGGTGCAGCCGGGAGAACGGCTGGCGATCGTCGGCGTCTCCGGCGCGGGCAAGTCGACGCTGGGCAGGTTGATCGCGGGCGTCGACCGGCCTGGGGAGGGTTCGGTGCTCGTCGGCGGGGTGTCCGTCGCGGACCTCGCGGCGGCGGGCGAGCAGCGGATCGTGCTGGTGACGCAAGAACATCACGTGTTCATCGGCTCGGTCAGGGAGAACCTCGCTATGGCGGCACCGGACGCTCCGGACGACCGGTTGCTCGAAGCGTTGCGCACCGTCGGCGCGGGATGGTTCGAGGAGTTACCGGAAGGTCTGGACACGCTGCTCGGTGCGGGTGGCGTTGAGCTGGATCCCGCGCAGGCACAACAACTCGCGCTCGCACGCGTTGAGGTCGCCGATCCGCACACGCTGGTGCTCGACGAGGCGACGTCCTCGCTCGACCCGGCCACGGCCAGGCACGCCGAGCGCGCGATCGCGGCCGTGCGGGAGAGACGCACGGTGATCGCGATCACGCACCGGTTGCAGACCGCGCGTGACGCCGACCGGATCGCGGTCGTCGACTCGGGCCGGATCGTGGAGTTGGGGTCCCACGACGACCTGGTGGCCAGGGACGGCACCTACGCGACGCTCTGGCGCTCCTGGCACGGTGCCTGATCAGGTCAGGGGAACCTGGACCGAGTCGCCGTTCGGCCGTTCGACGGCCACCTCGGTCGTGCCCGCAGGTGCTATCCACACGTCCGGCCGCCGGTCCGGACCGATGCGTGCGCCGAACTCGGCCACGACAGTGCCCATGTCGCCGGGCAGCCTCACCCGTGCCGGCAGCGCCGCGGTCCTGTTCACCGCGCTGCCGGCCAGACCGCCGTCGAACGTGCCGTTCGCCCGGTAGATGGCGGCGTACGTCTCGCCGTTCGCCTCGAACACGGAGGCGAACCTGCCATCCGGCAGCCACGCCTGCACCTGCCACCTGCCCCACTCGTAGTCGCGCACGACGTAGTCGAGCACTCCGGCCCTCTGCATGTCCCGGTGCGAGAGCATCGACTTCATCTGCGGGTGTTCGTCCTGGCGGTCCGTCGCCCAAACGTTCTCGGTCCAGCCGAGGCCGACGTGCGGCTGGAACGCGCCGGCCGGTCCGTAGTCCGGCTTCGCCATGAGCGGTTCGCTGATGAAGTCGTCGGCGGCGGGCTTGGTGCCGGACCGCACGAACACCGGCCGGTCCGCCTGCAGTGCGCTCACCACGGCCACGCCACCTCCGCTGGTCTCGGCCGCCTGCCACTGCCGCGACAGCCGGCCGTCCCCGCCGCGTACCGGCCGCTGTGACCAGTAGACCGTCCGGCCGAGGCTCAGCACGACGTTCGTCGACTCGCTCGCGCCGAAGCGGTACAGCCCGCGCTCACGTTCACCGTCGAGGAGCACCTCGCGATCCACGACCTTGTTCACCGCGACCAGGCCGACGAGGGTCTTGGGCGTGGGTGTGCTCGCCACCCGGACTGGTTGCAAGATCAGTGCCGCGGGGCCGTCCGGCGTGCTGCCCGCCCAGAAGACGCGTGCGGGAGCCGAGAAGTCCGTGATGCGCTCCGGTGCCTCCTGTGTGCTTTGCCACACCTGCAGTGCGTGCTCGACGTCCTTCTGGCTGGACGCCAGGTCGCCACTCGTCGCGGCCGTCAGTCGCGGATCGCGGGTGGTGAAGTCGCCGTGCTCGTCGGAACGGGTCACCACCACCCCCGCCGTCACTCCGGCGAGTAGCGCCACTGCCGCGGTCACCGCCACCAGCTTGCGTGTGTGCCTGCGTCGTCCCCCGGCCATCACGTCCCCCACGAATCCCGGCCGCACGTCGAGTTCCGCCGTGGCGGCCTCCATTGCCTGCTTCAACTCCACGTCAGCACCTGCTCACCCATCAGTTCGCGCATGCGGGCGAGGCCGCGCGAGGTCTGGCTCTTCACCGTGCCGACGCCGCATCCGAGTGCACGCGCGGTCTCCGCCTCACTGAGGTCGTCGAAGAACCGCAGCACCAGAACGGCGCGCATCTTCTTCGGCAACTGCGCCAACGCACGCACCACGCTGTCTGCGTCCACGACCTGTTGCTCGTGTCCGTGCGCAGTAGGTACCGCCCCCAGTTCCAGCGGTGCCTCCGGTTTGCGGGAACGCCGGCGCCAGCGGTTCGCGGCCGCGTTGGCCAGCGCGGCGCGTGCGTACGCTTCAGGTGAGGACCTGATCCGGTGCCACTTGCCGTACATGCTCATGAGGACGTCCTGCAGAATGTCCTCAGCGGCGCCTTTGTCGCCACCGCACAGCAGGTAGGCGGTGCGCAACAGTGCCTGCGACCGCAACGCCACGAAGTCCTCGAAGTCCTGCATGTCCCCCCTTCGGCGGTCGTCGAAGGTACTGACACCGGGCGGGGCGGCAAGGTTGTCAGGCGACCGTTTAGACTCAGTTCGACTCCAGACGACGAGGGAGATACGCGTGGCCGAGATGACCGTTGAACTGGTCGCCGTTGAACGCCGTTTGTGGTCCGGTAAGGCCACCTCTGTTTCGGCGCAGACCACCGAGGGCGAGATCGGCATCCTGCCCGGTCACGAGCCCGTGCTCGGCCAGCTGGTCGAGGGTGGAGTGGTGCGCGTGCGCACGACGGACGGTGGCCTTGTCACCGCCGCTGTGCATGGTGGCTTCCTGTCCGTGACCGGCTCCGGCGTATCGATTCTCGCCGAGGACGCCGAGCTCGCGGGCGAGATCGACGTGAACGCGGCGCGCACGGCGCTGCAGGACGCGGACGACGCAGAGCGCGCACGAGCGGCAGCGCGCGTGCGGGCCGTGGAACAGTCGGCCTGAGACCGGGCACGAGGCCGCAGCCGTGGGGATCACCGAGAGTGCCGGCCTGATCCTTCTTGGGGTGGCGATCGTCATCACGTACTTCGCCTGGCGCCGCATCCGGCTGCTGCGTGAGGGTGGTGTGCACGTCGCCCTGCGCAGCCAGTTCGACGATCGTGGGCGTGGCTGGCACCTGGGCGTAGGGCACTACCGGGGCGACTCGTTCGCCTGGTTCCGGGTGCTTTCGCTCGGGTCCGGGCCGAACGAGCTGATCTCCCGGGACGGGCTCGAGATCGATGCCCGGCGAGAGCCGACCGGGCCTGAGGCCTATGCCATGCCGGTGGGCGCGATTGTGCTGCGATGCCGGTCCGCCTCGGGTGAGGTGGAGATCGCGATGGGGCCGGATGCTCTTACCGGGTTCCTGTCCTGGCTCGAGTCTTCGCCTCCGGGGCGATCGATTCCCTGGGCTTCTTGAGATTGTGCGAACGACCCGTCGGGGGTTTCCCCGGCGGGTCGTTTTGCTTTGGCGCGCGAGAGGTCGCCTGGTTCTCGCGTCGCGACAGAACTGAGCGTGCGTCAGGCGTTCTCGCCCGGCTGCCACAGGACGTCGCCGTCCGGGTTGGCCACGCGAGCCAGGATGAACAGCAGGTCCGAGAGCCGGTTCAGGTACTTGGCCGTGAGGACGTTCGTGTGCTCGGCGTCCTCTTCGATCAGTGACCACGTGCGCCGTTCCGCGCGGCGGGCGATGGTGCGTGCCTGGTGCAGCAGGGCTGCTCCTGGCGTGCCCCCGTTCAGGATGAACGAGTCGAGCTTGCCCAGGCGTTCGTTGAACGTGTCGCAGTAGGTCTCCAGGCGGTCCACGTAGGCCTGGGTGACGCGCAGGGGTGGGTACTTCGGGTCCGGGGTGATCGGGGTGCAGAGGTCCGCTCCGACGTCGAAGAGGTCGTTCTGCACCTTGCGCACCACCTCGAAGACGTCTGGTGCCAGTTGGCCGAGCGCCAGGGCCACGCCGAGGGACGCGTTCGTTTCGTCCACGTCCGCGTAGGCCTCGATGCGTGGTGAGGTCTTGGGGACGCGGGAGAAGTCGCCGAGGCCGGTCGTACCGTCGTCGCCGACCCGCGTGTAGATCTTGGTGAGATGTACCGCCATGGCTGGCACTTTAGAGCCGTACGTAGGATTGCCGCGTGAGCGAGCATTTCCGGGTACACGGTGGCGCAAGGCTGGTCGGCGAAGTTGATGTCGTCGGCGCCAAGAACAGCGTGCTCAAGCTGATGGCCGCAGCCCTGCTGGCCGAGGGCACCACGACCATCACCAACTGCCCGGACATCCTCGACGTGCCGCTGATGGCGGACGCGCTGCGGAGTCTCGGGTGCGAGGTCGAGCTCGAAGGTGACGTGGCGAGGATCACCACGCCCGCCGAGCTGAGCCATCGGGCTGATTCCGAGGCCATGGGCAAGCTGCGCGCGAGCATCTGTGTGCTCGGGCCGCTGGTCGGGCGGTGCAAGCGCGCGGTCGTGGCGTTGCCCGGCGGTGACGCGATCGGTTCGCGGCCGTTGGACATGCACCAGAGCGGGCTCGAGAAGCTCGGTGCGCGGACGTGGATCGAACACGGCTGCATCGTCGCCGAGGCCGAGGGGCTGCACGGCACGCAGATCTGGCTCGACTTCCCGAGCATGGGCGCGACCGAGAACATCCTGATGGCGGCCGTGCTGGCCACCGGGACGACGGTCATCGACAACGCCGCTCGTGAGCCCGAGATCGTCGACCTCTGCCTGATGCTCAACCAGATGGGCGCGAAGGTCGAGGGCGCCGGCACGTCCACCCTCACCGTCCACGGCGTGACCGAGCTCAAGCCGACCGAGCACCGGGTCATCGGTGACCGGATCGTGGGTGCGACCTGGGGTTTCGCCGCCGTCATGACGCGTGGCGACGTGCGGGTGCGCGGTGTGAACCCGCACCACCTCGACCTGGTGCTGGAGAAGCTGCGCATGGCGGGCGCCGAGGTCACCGTCTACGAGGGTGAGGACGAGGGGTTCCGCGTCGTCATGGAGGGGCGGCCCAAGGCGGTCGACTTCGTGACGCTGCCGTATCCGGGGTTCGCCACGGACAACCAGCCGTTCGCGATCGCGCTGTCCACGGTCTCCGAGGGCACCGCGATGATCACCGAAAACCTGTTCGAGTCACGGTTCCGGTTCATCGACGAGATGATCAGGCTCGGGGCCGACGCGCGCACGGACGGTCATCACGCCGTGATCCGCGGGATCGAGAAGCTGTCCAGCGCGCCGGTGTGGGCGTCGGACATCCGCGCTGGTGCGGGGCTTGTTCTCGCCGGTCTGTGCGCTGACGGTGCCACCGAGGTCTACGAGATCTTCCACATCGAGCGCGGTTACCCCGGGTTCGTGGAGAACCTCCGCAAGCTGGGTGCCGACGTGGAGCGCGTCAGCTCCTGAGCACCAGCTGCGCGTTCGGGACGTCCGCCGGGAACACCATCACCCGGTAGGGCGCGTGTCGCGAGCGCGTGGCACGCACCCCGTTCCGCTTCAGCTTCTGCACCAGGACGTTCGCGGCTTCCTCTGTCGGGACGACCGCGACCTCGCTCAGCAACCCGAAGTCCGTGCCGTCCAGATCCGGCACGGGCCGTTTGTCGTTGCCCGCGAAGTACCTCAGCACCAGAGCCAGCAAGCCGAGAACCGCGAAGACGATCCCGGTCTGGTAGAAGCCCGTCACCTCTTCATCATGCTCCCAGCGGTCACGATTCAGTGAGCAATCGCACGCGCAGCAATGGTTACCGGCCAGTACCCTCCTGAGAACGACGATGTGGGAGGTTGCTGTGCCGTACCCAGCTGACCGTGAGCGCGACCGGCCCTGGGTGATGCGCACGTACGCGGGTCACTCGTCGGCCACCGCCTCCAACGAGCTCTACCGCCGGAACCTGTCGAAGGGCCAGACCGGGTTGTCGGTGGCGTTCGACCTGCCGACGCAGACCGGCTACGACCCCGACGACGAGCTCGCGAAGGGCGAGGTCGGCAAGGTCGGCGTGCCCATCAGCCACATCGGCGACATGCGGCAGCTCTTCGACCAGATCCCGCTCGCCGGCGCCAACACGTCGATGACGATCAACGCGACGGCCATGTGGCTGCTCGCCATGTACGTCACCGTGGCCGAGGAACAGGGCGCGGACCCGTCGGCGCTCGCCGGCACGACGCAGAACGACATCATCAAGGAGTACCTGTCCCGCGGCACCTACGTGTTCCCGCCGGGACCGTCGCTGCGGCTGATCACCGACATGGTCGCGTGGACCGTGTCGAACGTGCCGAAGTGGAACCCGATCAACATCTGCAGCTACCACCTCCAGGAGGTCGGCGCGACGCCGGCGCAGGAGGTCGCGTACGCGATGTGCACGGCGATCGCCGTCCTCGACTCGGTGCGCGACTCCGGTCAGGTGCCGCAGGAGAAGTTCGGTGAGGTCGTCGCTCGCATCTCCTTCTTCGTGAACGCCGGTGTGCGGTTCATCGAGGAAATGTGCAAGATGCGCGCGTTCGCCCAGCTGTGGGACGAGATCACGCTGGAGCGTTACGGCGTCGAGAACCCGAAGCACCGCCGGTTCCGCTACGGCGTGCAGGTCAACTCCCTCGGTCTCACCGAGGCGCAGCCGGAGAACAACGTCCAGCGCATCGTGCTGGAGATGCTCGCGGTCTCGTTGTCCCGCAACGCCCGTGCGCGCGCCATCCAGCTCCCCGCGTGGAACGAGGCACTCGGCCTGCCGCGCCCGTGGGACCAGCAGTGGGCGTTGCGCATGCAGCAGGTGCTCGCCTACGAGACGGACCTCCTGGAGTACGACGACATCTTCGACGGCTCGCCGGTCATCGAGGCGAAGGTCGGCGAGATCCTGGCCGGTGCCCGCGAGGAGATCGACCGCGTGCAGGCGATGGGCGGCGCCGTCGCGGCCGTCGAGTCCGGCTACATGAAGTCGAACCTCGTGTCCTCACTGGCGGATCGCCGCCGCCGCGTCGAGGCGGGCGAGGACATCGTGGTGGGCGTCAACAAGTTCGACACGACCGAGCCGTCGCCGCTGCAGGCCGAGGGCGCGAACTCGATCGAGACCATCGACCCGGTCGCCGAGGCGCAGGCCGTCGAGGCGATCAGGCAGTGGCGCGCCAACCGCGACAACGCCGCGGTCGAGGCGTCCCTGGACGCCCTGCGCGAGGCCGCGAAGACCGACCGGAACCTCGTCGAGGTGACGCTGGCGTGCGCACGTGCCGGCGTGACGACCGGCGAGTGGTCGCAGGCACTGCGGGACACGTTCGGCGAATACCGTGCGCCGACAGGCGTTTCCGGTGCGTCGGCTTCCGGCGAGGCGGGCTCGGAGATCGCGCGCGTGCGTGAACGCGTACGTTCGACCGGCGAGGAGATGGGCGAGCGCCTGCGCATGCTCGTCGGCAAGCCGGGCCTCGACGGCCACTCCAACGGCGCCGAGCAGGTCGCCGTGCGCGCCCGCGATGTCGGTTTCGAGGTCGTCTACCAGGGCATCCGCCTCACGCCGGCACAGATCGTTGCGGC
The DNA here is from genome assembly GCF_000719115.1 of Lentzea albidocapillata. GTDB lineage: Bacteria > Actinomycetota > Actinomycetes > Mycobacteriales > Pseudonocardiaceae > Lentzea > Lentzea albidocapillata. The sequence continues at coordinate 126,611 of NZ_JOEA01000021.1, forward strand.
CGCCGTGCAGGAGGACGTGCACGTCGTGGGCCTCTCGATCCTCTCCGGCTCGCACCTGGAGGTCGTGCCCGCGGTGGTCGACGGCCTGCGCGCGGCCGGTGCCGGAGACATCCCGGTCATCGTCGGCGGCATCATCCCGCCGGACGACGCCGCCAAGCTGCGCGAGCGTGGCGTGGCGCGGGTGTTCACGCCCAAGGACTACGAGCTGACCGAGATCATGGATGAGATCGTCACCGTGATCCGAGAGGTGCGCTCACTCGGCTGAGCCCTCGTAACGCTTGCTCGTTCGGAGTAGAAACTCCTCGTAGATCTTGTTCGTACGGGGAGGGGTGTCCGATGGCGGTAGAGCTCGCCGATCTGATCGGTCAGCTGCGTGCCGAGCTGACCGAGGCGATGCACGCGGGAGAGAACGAGGACCTGCGCTTCGAGCTGGGCCCGGTCGAACTGGAGCTGACGGTCGCGGTCACCAAGGAGGCCAAGCCCGGCGCGAAGGTCAAGTTCTGGGTCGTCGAGCTCGGCGCGGACGTCAGCGTCTCCTCCGCGACGACTCAGACGATCAAGCTCGTGCTCGACCCGCGCCGCCGAGGCCAGACCGGGAAGGTCGAGATCTCCGGCGCCGAGGCGGCTGACGAGAAATGACCGGTGCGCCGCTCGACCGGGCGCGGGTGGCGGAGCTGATCGTCGTCCGCGCCGACGGACGGCAGCGTGGTTCCGGTTACCGCGTACGTGCCGACGCGGTGCTGACTGCGGCGCACGTCGTCGTTGGCGCATCCTCCGTGCGCATCCGGTTCGAGCCCGACCTGCCCGGCGAGCGGGTCTTCGACGCGGTGTCGTGGTGGGCCGACCCGGTATCGGACATCGCGGTGGTGACGATTGCGCCGCACCGGGGAGAGACCGTCGCTCAGGTGCGGTTCGGGCGCATCGAGGACCGCGCGGCGGTGCTCTCCGTCGAGGCGGTCGGCTTTCCACTGTGGAAGATGCGCACGGACGCCGATGGCAAGCGCTACCGCGACTCCGCGCACGCTCACGGCACGGTCGCGGTGCTGTCGAACTGGCGCGAAGGCACGCTGGAGGTCGTCGTCGAACCTGCCGCCGCCGTGGCAGGGGAGGCCTCGCCGTGGCAGGGGATGTCCGGTGCGACGTTGTGGGCCAACGGACACATCGTCGGCGTGATCGCGAAACACCACCCCGGCGACGGGCTCGGCCGCCTGGCCGCGTCCAGAGTGGACCTCGCGCTCGACCGCGTCGATCCCTCCTCCGGCGCACCGCTGCGCGAGGCGCTCGCCGTTGTCGCGCCGTTGACCGACGTGCTGCCTCCAGCTCGTCCCGACCTGATCACCAACGCCTACCAGGCGCTGATGACCGAGATCGCGCCCGAGCACCTGCACGACCGGGGGTGGGAGCTCGACGAACTGGCCAGGTTCTGTGCCGGCGACGAGCCGTACCTGTGGTGGCAGGCCGGTCCGTGGGCGGGCAAGTCCGCGCTGCTCGCCTGGTTCGCGCTGCACCCGCCGGACGGTGTCGACGTGGTGTCCTTCTTCGTCACCGGCCGGTGGGCGGGCCAGTCCGACAGCGATGCGTTCACCGAGGCGGTGCTCGACCAGCTCGCCGCCCTCGTCGGCGAGCCACCGGAGTTCGCCATGGAAGCCCCTGCCCGCCGCGGGCACCTCCTGCGCCTGTTGAACACGGCCGCCGCGAGGAGCGCCGAGTCCGGTCGCACCCTGCTGCTCGTCGTCGACGGCCTCGACGAGGACACGGGCCGCGTGGTCGGCCGTGCGAGCATCGCGAACCTGCTGCCTCGCCGCCCACCGCCGGGCCTCCGCGTCCTCGTGGCGAGCCGGCCGTATCCCGATCTGCCCGACGACATCCCCGGTGACCATCCACTTCGGACGATCGTGCCCCGCCCGCTGCCCGAGTCGCCATACGCCAGAAACCTGGAGGGCGAGGCGAAGCACGAGCTCGCGACGCTGCTCGGCACGCCCGGCCCGCAACGCGACGTGCTCGGCCTGATCACCGCGTCCGGCGGTGGTCTCACCCAGTCCGACCTGGAGGAGCTGACCGGCCGTCCGTTCTACGAGCTGGACGCGCTCTTCAGCGGCGTGCTCGGTCGCAGCGTGGCGGTCACAGCCTCCGAACATGTCTGCCTCTTCACCCACGACACGTTGCGAGAGCAGGCCGAACGCGCTTACGGCGCCGGCCTCGCCGCCTACCGCGCGAAGCTGCACGAGTGGGCTGACAGCCACCGTGTGCTCGGATGGACCGAGCACACACCGATCTACCTCCTCCGCGGATATCCCAAGTTGCTAGCGGCTCTTGGCGACGCGCAGCGCCTGGCGGCGTGTGCGCTCGACCGGTCGCGCCACGACCGGATGCTGGCGTCAACCGGCGGGGATGCGTTGGCGCTGAACGAAAACCTGTCGGCGGCGGCCCTGCTCGCCCAGGCACCGGAACCAGATCTCCTGACTCTGCTCAGAGTCGCCGTCGCCCGCACGGAACTCGGCCAGCGCAACATCCACATCCCCTCCGCGCTGCCCGGCGTCTGGGCACGTCTCGGCGAGGTCGATCGGGCTGTCGCACTGGCCACCAGCCTCATCGACAAGTTCAACCGCGCCATCGCACTGATCAAGGTCGTCGAAGCACTCGTCGAAACCGGTGATCGCGACCGTGTGCTTCGTGTCGCGGAGGAGGCTGAACACGCCGTTGCGCAGATCGGCGAATCGAACATGCGGTGGGGCGAGCTGATCGTACTGGCGGACGCGTTGTCCAGGAGCACGGAACCGGAGCGTTCCCTGCGGATGCTCGCGGAGGTCGAGGCCGCCGTGCCGCAGGTCGGTGACCGCTATGACCAGGCAAAGCTGCTGGAGGAACTCGCACGCAGGGCGCTGGCGCAGGGGCGCGACGACGATGCGGCACGGTTCGCGCTGGCGACCCGCGACGGCCATGGCCAGATGGAGCTGTTGAGGGATCTCGCCGGCGAGGTGGGCACCGACGTCGAGCGGGCGCTGCGATTCCTCGTGCTGATCGACTACCGGGACGAACGTGAGGTTCAGCTGCGCGGGCTGGCAAAAGATGCGGTCGCCGCGGGTGACGACGACGGTGCGCTGCGGACAGTCCTGGAGATGCGGCAGCCCGACGAGATCCTCGGGGAACTGGCCGACGACGCGGTGGCTCGCGGTGAGCTGGGCCGCGCGGGCCGGTTCGCCTTCGGAATCGTGACGCCTTCCCGTCGCGCGAAGGCTTTGTGCGCACTGGCGCACGCATACCAGGGCACCACGCGGGCCGCATGGCTCGCCGCGGCCGCCGAAGCGCTGCTGCCCGAGATCACGGAGCCGCACGAGCAGGCGTACGTGCTGGCTGAGCTGGCGGTGGTCCTGCCTGACCGCGCGGCAGAGCTGTCTCGCGCAGCCGTGGACGTCGCCGAGCGGATCGACAACCGGCCTTTCGCCGCGCGGGTGCTGGGCGAGGTCGCCGTGGTCGCGGCCCGCGGTGGCGACCACGTGCGATTCGCAGAGCTCGCGGACCTGGCCGAGCGCTGGGCGGACGGCTCCTTGGTCTCGCTGATGGGACTGGCCCGATCCGCGGCTGCCGCGGCGGATCACCACCGGGCCAGGAGACTGCTCGATGTCGTAGCGGAGGACACGTCCGACGAGTACCTGCCGTGGCTCCTGGAGCAGGTTCCGGGGATCGCCGCCGCAATCGGGGCGGTGGACCTGGTGCTGCGAATGGCGCGGATGAACTGGCACTCAGCCGACCTCGCCGATGTGCTCGCGGCCGCACTCGAAGCGCACGACGACGAAAGGGTGCGCCGGATCGTGGACGAGATCACGCAGTACCGGCCACGGCTCGCGGGCAGCCCCAGTGATCAAATTCCCAGCCTGGTGCGCCTGGGCGAGGACGACAGGGTGCTCGCGCTCGCAGACGGTGTCGAAGACCGGTGGCAGAACGGCTACGTGCTGCAGGCCGCCGCGGAGATCGTGGTGTCCGCCGGCGAGGACGACCGCGCACGACGGTTCGTGAAGGCCATCAGATCGCCCGGCCGGCGTGACGACGCGTTGTGGCACCTGTGCTGGACCCTTGCCGAAGAGGAGCACGTCGACAGGGCCGAACGCTTCGCGGATGCGATCCGCGAAGCACGCCAGCGCGATCCCGCGCTCCGCGTTCTCGCTCTCGCGGTGGACGACCAGGAACGCGCGCTCGCCTTCGCTGACCGGATCGCCGGCCGGCCGGCGCGAGCGTTCTGCCTCACCGAGCTAGCCGCCGCCGCGGATGATGCCAGGCGCGCGCGGGAACTTTGCGCGGCTGCCGAGGAGGTCGCGCGAGCGGCGGCGAGCACGGATGAACGGGATGAACTGCGCGTCCACCTGGTTCACGCGCTGATCGCGGAGGACGACGAGGCTCTCGTCGAGCGGCTCGCACGGGCCACCACAGGTCTGGACTGGCGGCTGGAGGCGTTCATCGCGCTGGTCCGCCGGGCGGTCCACAGCGGGCAGCCGGAACGAGCTCGCTCGATCACAGCGGAGGTCGTCGGCATCCCGTGCGAGGAAAGCGCGTGGCGGTTCGATCGGGTCGTGGACCTCCTGCTGACCATCGGTGACGTGGCGACGGCCGAGCAGGTGGTCGCTGACCTCGGGGTGGTCGCGGAAGCGTGCGGGGACGACTACCTCCGCGGAAACCTCTACACGACGCTGGCCGGTCTGGCCGGCAGGCTCGGCCGCCCTGCGGAAGGTCTGGCGCACGTCGACAGGCTCGACAACGAGGCGAGCCGGCTCGACGCGCTGAGTGCGTTGGCCTATGCCGTCCAGGACGGGCCGGTCCTCGCCGAGGTGAAGCGCCGTGTCCTGGCGATCGCCCGCGACTTCGAGAGCGACGTCATGGGTTTCTGGCTGAGCAACGCGGTCGGGGCGCTCGCCGCGATCGGCAGCTTCACACGGGCAATGGACCTGGTGCGTTCAGAGGATTCGCCGTCCTACCAGTCGGAGGCGCTCCGGGCCCTGGCAGAGGTTATCCCCGACGATCCCGAGCTGCTCGCGCGGTGGGAATCCGCTGCTGAGCAGATCGCCGACGCGTACGCCCGCGACGAGGTTTTCGGCAACTTCGTCGCTGTCCGCGGTGGAGACGGACCGCACGAGGACGCCCTCAGGCTGGCTGGACGCATCACCGACCCATCGGTGCGCGCCGAGGCTTTGCGGTGCATCCGGCTCATGGCGATCGCGGACGGCCGCGAGTCCGCGGGTGCCCGCCGGTTCGTGGCGGAGGTACTCACCACGACAGAGTGGCGGCGGGCGTTGCCCGCGGTGGCGAAGGTGGACCTCAGTGCGCTCCAGCGGTTCGCGGACGAGGTTTTGGGTTAGCGTCTGGGCATGGTTGACGTTTCGCGGGACGGGTCCGTCGTCCGGATCACGATGAACCGTGCGGCCAAGCGCAACGCGCTGTCCGCCGAGCACCTCACGGAGCTGCTGGACGCGTTCCGTGAGGCACGCACGTCGGACGCGGCCGGCATCGTGCTGGCCGCCGACGGGCCTGTCTTCTCCGCTGGGCACGACTTCGCGGACGTGCACGCCCGTGACGAGGAAGGTGTGCGGCTGCTGCTGGAGCTGTGCACCGTGCTGATGAAGACGATCCAGTCCGCGCCGCAGGTGGTCATCGCCCGCGTGCAGGGGCTGGCGACGGCGGCCGGATGTCAGGTCGTGGCTTCGTGCGATCTCGCGGTCGCGGCGGACACGGCCGGGTTCTCGTTGCCGGGCGGCAAGGCCGGGTGGTTCTGCCACACGCCCGCGGTGCCGGTGGCGCGGTCGATCGGGCGCAAGCGGTTGATGGAGCTCGTGCTCACCGGCGACGTGATCGACGCGGCGACGGCGGTGGAGTGGGGGCTGATCAACCGCGCGGTGCCGGTTGAGGAGTTGGACGCCGCCACGGACGACCTGCTGGCGCGCGCCACGCGGGGGAGCAGGGCGTCGAAGGCGATCGGCAAGCGGACGATCTACGCGCAGCTGGACCGGCCCGAGATCGACGGGTACGAGATCGCGCTGTCCGTCATGGCCGAGACTTCACAGTCCCCGTCAGCCAAAGAGGGACGTGCGTCGTTCCTGGAGAAGCGGCCGCCCGTGTGGCCCGACTAGTCGCGAGGAGCCTCAGCGCGTCCGCGTTCGGGCCCGGCTCCGCCTGGTAGATCACCAGGAACTGGCCGGGCGCCTCGCGGATGTCGAACGAGTGGTAGTCCAGCCTCAGCGCGCCGACGGCCGGGTGCACGAACTCCTTGGCGTCCTGGGTCTTCCCGCGCACCTCGTGCTGTTCCCAGAGCTCGCGGAACGCGGCGCTCTCGCTCAGCGCGTCGACCATCTGCCTGAGGCGAGGGGACTTCGGATCGGCGGTCTGCCGCAGGTGGGCGACCGTGCTCTGGGCGACCCAGTTCCAGCGCGGGTAGAAGCTCGCGGCGGCCGGGTCGAGGAACGTCATCCTGGCCGCGTTGTCGGCAGGGGAGAACGGCTCGTAGAGGGCCTCGGCCAGCGCGTTCGAGGCGAGGATGTCGAGGACCGAGTTCATCACGAACGCGGGCATGTCGTGCAGCCCGCTGATGAGCCGGCGCAGTTCCGGGCTCACCACATCGGGCGCGTGGCCCTCGTCGGCGACCACGCCGGCCAGGCGGTGCAGGTGGGCGCGGGCGTCCGAGTCGAGCTTCAGCGCACGGCTCAGGGCGTCCAGGGCCTGGGCCGACGGGTTGGTCTCACGGCCCTGTTCGAGGCGGGCGTAGTAGTCCGCGCTCACGCCGGCGAGCACCGCGACCTCTTCGCGCCTGAGGCCCTTCACCTTGCGCTGGGTGTGCGACGGGAGGCCCGCGTCCTCTGGGTTGACGCGGGCGCGGTGGGCTTTCAGGAACTCTCCGAGCACGTCTCCGAGGTTATTACCTGCGGTGGTGGTCTGCCTGGGTGTGCCGCACCTAGGGAGAACGTGTCCTGGTGGCGGCCTCGCCGCGCGCCGATCGTTGTTGCCATGAGCGAAAAAGTTGTGGTGATCAGTGGAGCTTCCAGCGGTATCGGCGAGGCGACGGCCCGAGTCCTCGCGAAGGCCGGGCACCAGGTGTTCCTGGGGGCACGGCGGGAGGACCGGCTGGCAGCGCTGGCCGACGAGATCGTTGGCGCCTACGCGCCGCTGGACGTGACCTCCCGTGAGTCCTTCCAGTCCTTTGTGGATTCGGCGGTGGAACGGTACGGGCGAGTCGACGTGCTGGTGAACAACGCGGGCGTGATGCCGTTGTCCCTCATGGGTTCGCTGAAGGTCGACGAGTGGGACCGCATGGTGGACGTGAACATCAAGGGCGTGCTGAACGGCATCGCCGCCGTGCTGCCCCGGTTCACGGGCGGCGGGCACGTCGTGAACGTCGCCTCGATCGCCGCGCACATGGTCATGCCGACCGCCGCCGTGTACTGCGCGACGAAGTACGCGGTGTGGGCGATCTCCGAGGGCCTGCGCCAGGAGCGCGACGACCTGCGCGTCACCGTGATCTCGCCCGGCGTCACGGAGTCCGAGCTGGCGGACACCATCACCGAGGACTTCGCGGCGTCGCTGATGGAGGACTTCCGCAAGCTCGCGCTGCCGGCGTCCGCCATCGGTGACGCCATCGCCTACGCGATCTCGCAGCCCGCGGAGGTCGACGTCAACGAGATCGTCGTACGGCCGGTCGCACAGCGCTAGGCACCGGTCGTCGAGCCCGGCCGGAGGATCATCAGCACCGTCACGGTCGCCCACAACAGGTTGAAGACGCCTGTGTACATGGCCAGGTGCTTGATGTCCTTGGTCTTGAGCGCCTTCTCCTGGCCGGGAAGGATCTTCAGGGCGAGCACGAACGCGGCGGCGGTGGTGAGCGCGATCGACGTGATCACCCACGGGTGGCCGGTCACGCCCATCACGCCGGCCGTCGCGAACCCGAAGACCGGCACCGAGATGCCGATGAGTGCGTAGACACGGCAGATCCGGTGCAGGAGTTCGGGATTGCCGGCCGTGGTCACGGCCTTCGGGAACATGCTGGCGGCGACGGTGACCGGGCCGATCGCGATGATCGCGGCCAGTACGTGCAGCGAGAGGAAGAACTTGCTCACGCCGCGCTCCACACCGTGCCGCGGCGTTCATGGGCGACGAGTTCCTGGGCCTCCAGGGCCTCCAGGGCCTGCTGGGCGCCGATCTCGCGTTCGTCGTGGCGCAGAAGCCGATCGCGCTGAGGCCCCACCCGCCCAGGGGGCAGACCGCCACACAGCGTCGACGTCGACTTTACCGGCGGAAACGCGCTGTCAAGGCCCCGCTCGGCGATCTGTGGACAAGTCGGCCCAGGTTGGTGAGCGCCAGTGAGTTGTCCACAGATCTGCGAGCGGCCGCAGCCACCGACGCGGGCTCGATACGCTGGACGTGGGCTGCTCCCCCGAGGAGGGCGGGGGCTGCGCGCCCGATGATGATCTTGCCTTTCGCTGGTCGCCACTGCGGCTCCGGACCTGGCGTCGGCGGCGGTCCTGCCTGAGGTCGGCGGTGTGGTTGCTCTGAGAGACAACAGGTTGAGGCCGGCGGGGACCTCGCGGGCGCCCTCCACCAGTTCGGTTCGGATTCCGCCTGCGGTCAGCGTCTCGTACGGACCGATCACGTCCAACGGGTCGAAGCCGTCGAACAACACCACTTGGGCTCTCACTGCGTCTCCTCGCGTCGGTGATCAAAACCGTAGGAGCGGGAGGCCGTGGTGAGAACTGGCTGGAATGCCATGTTCCAACGGATTCTCGCCAGCTACGGTGGTGGACGTGCACGAGGTGGCAGTGGTAGCGATGGACAGCGTCGTCCCGTTCGACTTCGCGACACCGGTCGACGCGTTCAACTGGGTCGGGCGGTACCGCGTACGGGTCTGCGGTCCGAAGAGGACTGTCGACGCGGGCTGTTTCGAGATCAAGATCCCGCACGGCTTGGAGTTGCTGTCCGAAGTGGACACGATCGTTCTGCCGGGCCATGATCCGGACATGGTCGTCCCGAAGCCGTTGATCGACGGGTTGCGGCAGGCCGCGGCGAGGGGTGCGCGGATCGCGTCGATCTGCACGGGGGCGTTCGTGTTCGCGGCGACCGGTCTGCTCGACGGGCTGCGGGTGACGACGCACTGGCTGGGAGCGGAGGAGCTGGCGGCGCGGTTTCCGGCGCTGGAGGTCGACCCGGACGTGCTGTACGTCGACAACGGGCAGTTCCTCACGTCCGCGGGTGCCGCGGCGGGGCTGGACCTGTGCCTGCACATGATCAGGCGCGATCACGGGTCAGCGGTGGCGGCTGATGCGGCGCGGTTCGCCGTGATGCCCCTTGAGAGAGAAGGCGGGCAGGCGCAGTTCATCGTGACACCGCCCGTGACGCCTCAAGGAGCCGAGCTGGAACCCGTGCTGCGGTGGATGGAGGCCAACGCGTCGCTCGACCTGACGCTGGAGGACCTGGCTAAGCAGGCGGGCATGAGCACGCGGACGTTGAACCGGCGCTTTCGTGAGCAGACGGGCACGACGCCGCTCCAGTGGCTGCACCGCGCGCGGGTCCGCCAGGCGCAGCACCTGCTGGAGACGACCAGGGACCCGGTGGAGCTGATCGCGAGCCGCGTGGGCTTCGGATCGGCCACGGCGTTCCGTGACAGGTTCAAGCGGATCGCCGGGACATCACCGCAGAGCTATCGGGCGGCTTTTCAGGGCTGAGAGTGTTCGTGCAGCAGGAGAAGCGTGTAAGCGGCGATGGACTGGGCGTCGCTGATCTCACCCTTGGAGACCATCGACTCGAAGTCGGCGCGCGGGAACCACGCCGACCGCATGTCCTGCTCCTCGTGCTCCCGCTCGTGGAAGCCCTCGGACAGGTCGGTGGCGAGGAACACGCGGCCGCGCTGCGACGACATGCCGGGCGCGACGTCGAGCACGCCGAGCTCGATCATCCGGCCGGCGCGCAGCCCCGTCTCCTCGCGGAGCTCGCGGCGGGCCAGTTCCAGCGGGCCGGAGTCGGCGCGGTCCGGCGCGGTGCCCTGCGGGAACTCCCAGCGGCGCAGGCCGATCGGGTACCGGAACTGCTCGACGAGCCGCACGCGTTCGCCGTCGAGCGGGATGATCAGCGCGAAGTCGGGCTTGTCGACCACGCCGTAGATGCCACTCGAACCGTCCGCGCGTTTGATCTCGTCCTCGCGAACGGTCATCCACGGGTTTGCGTACACCTGACGGGTGCCGAGGCTTTCCACGGCACGGACCGTACCTAACGTCCGGGTGTTGGACACACCCCGTAGCCTGTCGCGGTGCGTCTCGTCATCGCTCGCTGCAAGGTCGACTACGTAGGCCGACTCACCGCCCATCTGCCGATGGCTCAGCGCTTGCTGCTGATCAAGGCAGACGGTTCGGTGTCGATCCACTCCGACGACCGCGCGTACAAGCCGTTGAACTGGATGAGCCCGCCCTGCTGGCTGATCGAGGACCCGGACATCTGGACGGTGCAGAACAAGGCGGGGGAGAAGCTGATCATCACCCTCGAAGAGGTCATGCACGACTCCAAGCACGAGCTCGGCCCGGAGCCCGGCCTGCAGAAGGACGGCGTCGAAGCCGACCTGCAGAAGCTCCTCGCCGAGCACGTCACGACACTGGGCGACGGCTGGTCCCTGGTGCGCCGTGAGTTCCCGACCCCGATCGGCCCGGTCGACCTGATGTGCCGCAACGCCTCTGGTGGTTCGGTGGCGGTCGAGATCAAGCGGCGTGGCGAGATCGACGGTGTCGAGCAGCTGACCAGGTACCTGGAGCTGCTCAACCGCGATCCGCTGCTCGCGCCGGTGCAGGGTGTGTTCGCGGCGCAGCAGATCAAGCCCCAGGCGCGGGTGCTGGCCGAGGACCGCGGGATCCGGTGCGTGGTGCTCGACTACGACGCGTTGCGCGGGATCGAGCCGGACGAGTTCCGCCTGTTCTGACCGAACTGCCTGACTTCCAGCAAGCACCCCGTCTCAGCTCATGGTTTCGTGATCATGCACACGGGGTAAGAACCCATCCACCTGGAGTAATGTCCCCTCCTGGTCGGTGATGTTCGACTTTGTTGAGGTCTTGGGAGGTGGGCGGTGTCGATGTCGGTGCTGGCCGAAGCGGACCTGCGGCTTGACGCGGGACCGATCGACTACGCGTTGCTCGTCATCTACTTCGTGGTGGTTCTCGGCATCGGCGTGATGGCACGACGATCCGTCTCCTCCAGCCTCGACTTCCTGCTGTCCGGGCGATCGCTGCCGGCGTGGGTCACCGGGCTCGCGTTCATCTCGGCGAACCTCGGCGCGCTCGAGCTCATGGGCATGACGGCGAACGGCGCGCAGTACGGCATGGCGACCGTGCACTACTACTGGATCGGCGCCATCCCCGCGATGGTGTTCCTCGGTCTGGTGATGATGCCGTTCTACTACGGCTCGAAAGTGCGCAGCGTTCCCGAGTTCATGCTCCGCCGGTTCGGCAAACCGGCCCACCTGGTCAACGCCATCAGCTTCGCCGTCGCGCAGATCCTGATCGCGGGCATCAACCTGTTCGCGCTCGCGGTGATCATCGACGCGCTGCTCGGGTGGCCGCTGCCGGTGTCCATCTGCGTCGCGGCGCTGGTGGTGCTCGCGTACACGGCGCTCGGCGGCCTGAGTGCGGCCATCTACAACGAGGTGTTGCAGTTCTTCGTCATCGTGGCCGCGCTGGCGCCGTTGACGATCGTCGGCCTGATCAAGGTCGGCGGCTGGCAGGGAATCGTCGAGAAAGTCACGGACCAGGAGCAACTGTCCGCCTGGCCCGCGGCCGAACTCACCGGCATCGACCACCCGGTGTGGAGTGTCATCGGTCTGGTGTTCGGTCTCGGCTTCGTGCTGTCGTTCGGTTACTGGACGACGAACTTCGCCGAGGTGCAGCGCGCGATGAGCGCGAAGTCGATGTCCGCGGCCAAGCGCACGCCGATCATCGGTGCGTACCCGAAGGCATTGATCCCGGCGATCATCATCATCCCCGGCATCATCGCCGCGCTGATCGTGCCGGAGATGGCCCAGCTCAAGGCCGGTGACACCAGCAGCGGCGTGGCCTACAACGACGTGCTGCCGCTGCTCATGCGCGACCTGCTGCCCAACGGCATCCTCGGCATCGCGATCACGGGTCTGCTGGCGAGCTTCATGGCCGGTGTGGCGGCGAACGTCAGCTCGTTCAACACCGTCTTCACGTACGACCTGTGGCAGGACTACATCAAGAAGGACAGGCCGGACGAGTACTACCTGCGCATCGGACGTCTCGCCACGGTCGGTGCGTGCGTTCTGGCGATCGGCACGGCGTTCATCGCGGCGGCGCTCGGCGGGTCCAACATCATGGACTACATCCAGGCGCTGTTCTCGTTCTTCAACGCGCCGCTGTTCGCGACGTTCATCCTCGGCATGTTCTGGAAGCGGATGACGCCGACCGCCGGTTGGGTCGGTCTGCTCGCGGGTACGTTCACCGCGATCTTCATCTACGTGGTCTCGGAGCCGTCGTTCGGCATCGAGCTGCTGGAACTGCCCGGTCAGGGCGCGAGCTTCCTCGGCGCGGGTCTCGCGTTCGTGGTCGACATCGTCGTGAGCGTCGCGGTCACCATGGTCACGAGGCCCAAGCCGGACAGCGAGCTCGTCGGGCTGGTCTACAGCCTCACGCCCAAGAAGGACAGGGCGCACTCCACCACCGGTGAGGACGCGGGCTGGTACCGCTCGCCCGCCCTGCTGGGCGGCGGAGTGCTGGCCCTGACGACCGTTCTCTACTTCATCTTCGGCTGAGGGAGGCTGCCATGAGGTTGTTCGACCTGCGACTGATCATCGCTTTCCTCTTCGGCCTGTACGGCGTCGTGCTGGTCGTCATCGGGTTCGGGTTCACGACCGACGAGGACCTGGCCAAAGCTCAGGGGGTCAACATCAACCTGTGGGCCGGCGTCGCCATGGCGGCGCTGGCGGCGCTGTTCGCCGCGTGGGCGCTGCTGCGCCCTCAGTTCGTGGACCCGGACAAGCAGCCGCTCAAGGAGCTATGACTGGGGACGACCAGGGTAAACAGGGTTGAAGGCCTCGATCGTCCACGCGTCGAGCCAGTTGAATGCGCGGCGAATTCGGTTTCGCACGTTTCTCCTTCTCTCGGGGTCTTCATCCAGTACATCGCGTTGATGTTCTGAATCGTTCCCGTAGCTGTGGGTGACATGTGCCACGGGGTAACTCGGGGTACCGCCCACGAAGGCGCGCGAAGGTCGCTACCGTGCACGTCGTGCCTCGTTTTCGCGCCACCGCTGTGGTCGCCGCCGCCGCGCTGCTGATGGCCGGCTGTGCGACCGGCCCGGGTCTTGCCAAGACCAACTCGCCGCGCCGCACCGTGCAGGCGGGTGCGGACACGACGACGTCGACCGACCCGTCGGTCAAGCAGTCCGCGCAGCCGGGCAAACCGGTCGATCCGGCGTTCGCGCCCGAGCGCCTGCGGCTGATCAACCCGTGCGCGCTGATCGAGAAGGAACTGCTGCAGACGGTCGGCACGCCGTCGAGGTACTCGAGCAGCTCCTACACGCGCTGCGCCAACTACATGAAGGACAAGGCCGGCAAGACGCTCAACATCACGCTGGACATCGGCTACTCGCTGACGTCCACCGAGCTGAAGAAGGCGACCAAGCAGATCGCGGGCCTCAGGAGCGGTGAGCAGAAGCTGAACAACACCTCGTGCTTCATCTCGGCCGTGACGCAGGAGAGCCCGGCACAGGCCGTGCGACTGCAGGTGAACACCGGCACCGGCGGCAGCGAGGCGTGCGAGCCGGGGCGCAAGGTGCTCGAAGGTGTCGTGCGCAAGCTCAAGGGCAACCCGCAGAAGTACAGCCCGCCGAAGGGCTCGCCGGTCGAGGTCGACCCGTGCGCGATCGTGGAGAAGTCGACGCTCGCGCCGGTGCTCGGTGCCTCGCCGCGGGTGCTGCCGTACGGTCTGCACCAGTGCTCGTGGACGGGACAGAGCGCGCAGATGCAGATCGAGTTCAAGACGACGCGCATCCCGAAGGACGGCAAGTTCGACAGCAGGTCCGTCGAGACCGATCTCGGTGGCGGGCTCAAGGGTTACCAGTCGTTCAGGGACGGCGCGTACCCCACGTGCGAGCTGGTGCTGATCCGCACGAAGGATCAGGACGACGCGGGTGAGATCGCGGAGTTCATCGTCGCGGCCTCGAAGGACAAGGAACTGGATCGCTGCCAGGCGGCGCAGGCGTTCGCCAAGGCGGTTCTTCCCTTGCTGCCCCAGGCCTGACCGTCCCGTACGGGACCAGGCGGGGGCTGAAAGTTCTCCGAGCACGCGTTAGGGTCGAGGTTACTGGCGAGTACCGGAGGAGCTCTCATGACGCAGACCGCTTCGGACAGCGCGCTGTCGGCCGATGGCGAGCAGCGGCGGTTCGCATCGCTGGACCCGCGTACGGGTGAGGTCGTCGCGCACCACCCGATCCACACGGCCGCCGAGGTCGAGGACGCGGTGTCCTCGGCGCGCGAGGCCGCCGCGTGGTGGGCGGGCCTCGGCTTCGAGGGCCGCAAGACCAAGCTCGACGCGTGGCGCAGGATCCTCTCGCAGCGCTCGGACGAGTTCATCGCGTTGATCAGCTCGGAGACGGGCAAGCCCGCGGACGACTCCCGCGTCGAGGTCGCGCTGGTGATGGACCACCTGCACTGGGCCTCGCGGCACGCCGGTCGTGTGCTGGGCAAGCGCCGCGTGTCCTCCGGCATGCTGATGTTCAACCACAGCGCGACGCTGGAGTACCGGCCGTTGGGCGTCATCGGCGTCATCGGGCCGTGGAACTACCCCGCGCACACGCCGATGGGTTCTATCTCGTACGCACTTTCCGCGGGCAACACCGTGGTGTTCAAGCCGTCGGAGTTCACGCCGGGCGTCGGCACGTTCCTCGCGTCGACGTTCACCGAGGCCGTACCGGAGTATCCGGTGTTCCAGGTCGTCACGGGCTTCGGCGAGACGGGTGCGGCACTGGTCGCCTCGGGTGTCGACAAGATCGCGTTCACGGGTTCCACCCGGACCGGCAAGAAGGTCATGGCCGCGGCCGCGACGTCGCTGACGCCGGTGCTGGTCGAGTGCGGTGGCAAGGACGCGCTGATCGTCGACTCGGACGCCGACCTGACCGCTGCCGCCGAGGCCGCGATCTGGGGCGCGGTGTCCAACGCCGGCCAGACCTGTGCGGGCGTGGAACGGATCTACGTGGCCGAGGAGGTCGCCGACGAGTTCACCGAGATCGTGGTGAAGCGGGCGACGAAGCTCAAGCCGGGCGGCGAGCCGAACGCGAACCTGGGGCCGATCACGATGCCGTCGCAGGTGGAGATCATCCGCGAGCACGTGCAGGACGCGCTGGACCGCGGCGGCAAGGCACTGGTGGGCGGGCCGGACTCGATCAGGCCGCCGTACGTCGAGCCGGTGGTGCTGGTCGACGTGCCGGAGGACTCGCTGGCGGTCACGGAGGAGACCTTCGGGCCGACCGTGGTCATCAACCGGGTGCCGAACGCGCTGGAGGGCGTGCGGCTCGCGAACCAGTCGAAGTACGGGCTGGGCGCCGCCGTGTTCTCGAAGTCGCGTGGCGAGGAGTTGGCCGCCGAGCTGCGGGTCGGGATGGTGTCGGTCAACTCCGTGCTGACCTACGCGGCGATTCCCGGGCTGCCCTTCGGTGGCGTCGGCGATTCCGGGTTCGGGCGCATCCACGGTGACGACGGGCTGCGCGAGTTCGCCTACGCCAAGGCCGTGACGAAGCTGAAGTTCAAGTCGCTGATCAACATGGCGACGTTCGACAGGTCGTCCATGGCGGGCAAGCAGATGCTGCGCCTCGCGCGGACGCTCTTCGGTCGCTGAGGCGCAGCATCTGCTCGAGGTCTCAGACGCCGAGCTGCTTCTTGATGTCGTCCAGGACGACGTCCGCGGCGAGTACGCCGAGGCCGAGGAAGTAGGTCTCGTCGAGGACCGGCTTGGCCTTGCCCGCCTTGACGGCGTTCAGGCCGCTCCACAGCGGGCCGCCGACGACGTCGCCCGTCGCGGTCTTGGCCGGGTCGCCGTAGGTGGAGTAGAGGATGAAGTCGCCGTCGGCCTTGCCGATCTCCTCTGCGCTGACCTCGGCGGCCAGTTCGTCGACCTGGGACGGGGTCGGCTGGCCGATCTTGGCGTCGATCAGGATCGTGCCGATGAACGACTTCTTGGCGTAGAGGCGGATGCGGCCCGGAAGGAAGCGCAGCGCCGTCACCGTCGGGCGCACGCCGAAATTCTTCTCGATGGCGTTACCGGTCTCGACGGCCTTGGTCGTGTAGTCCTCGAGCATCTTCGCGGCGTCGGCCTGGCGGTCGAGCGCGGCGGCGTTGAGCAGGAAGTTCTCCTTCCACACGTAGCCGGGGCGCACGCTGAACACCGTCGGGGCGATCGCCGAGAGCTTCGGGTAGAGGGCCTCCGCGCGCAGCTGCGAGCCCAGGATGAGGTCCGGGTTCAGCTTGGCGATCGCTTCGAGGTTGATGTTGTTGATCGTGCCGACGTTCTCCGGGGTGCCGCCCTTGTCGCCGATGTAGGACGGCATGGTGGGTGAGCCGTCGGTGTAGGCGATGCCGACCGGCTTGATGCCCAGTGCGACGACGTTGTCGAGCTCGCCGGTGTCGAGCACGATCACCCGTTCGGGTTTCTTCTCGAGCTGGGTCTCGCCCATCGCGTGCTTGATCGTGCGGGGGAACTCGCCGGGCTTCTGCTGCGTGCCGAAACCGTTGCTCAGCTCGACGGCCTTGCCGAAGTCCTCGCCACCTTGGGCGACGGTCGGCGTGTCCGGAGTGCTGGAGCAGGCGGTCAGGGTCAGGACGGCTGCTACGAGCAGCGCTGCTCTCTTGGGCACGACGTTGTTCCTCCACTACGGAACGTGATGTTGACCTGCGTTTGTTAGGGCGGCCTAACGGTACGCGGGTCCTTTGCTGGTTCCGAGTGTCAGACCCCCGGAGTAAGAAGGAACACGGCACCGACTCCTCGGGAGGGCTGTTCGATGAAGAAGATCATCAATGATCCGGAAACCGTGGTGCAGGACGCACTGCGGGGCATGCAGGCAGCCCATTCCGACCTGCTGACCGTGCACTACGACCCAGCCGTCGTGGTGCGCGCGGACGCGCCGGTGCGTGGCAAGGTCGCGATCATCTCGGGTGGGGGGTCGGGCCACGAACCGTTGCACGGCGGGTTCGTCGGGCGCGGCATGCTCGACGCGGCCTGTCCGGGCCCGGTGTTCACGTCGCCGACGTCGGACCAGGTGGTCGACGCCGTGTCGCGGACGGACGGCGGCGCGGGCGCGTTGCTGATCGTGAAGAACTACACGGGCGACGTGCTGAACTTCGAGATGGCCGCCGAACTCGCGGAGTCCGAGGTCAGGTCGGTCGTGATCGACGACGACGTGGCGGTGAAGGACTCGCTGTACACGGCAGGGCGTCGCGGCGTCGGTGGCACGGTGCTGCTGGAGAAGATCGTGGGCGCGGCGGCCGAGCGCGGTGCCGATCTGGCTGGCTGTGAGGCGCTGTCGTTACGGGTGATCGCGTCGGTGCGGTCGATGGGCCTCGCGCTGACCGCGTGCACGGTGCCGCACGTGGGTTCGCCGTCGTTCGAGCTGGCCGACGACGAGATGGAGATCGGCATCGGCATCCACGGCGAACCGGGCCGGCAGAAGGTGCACTCCGGTACCGCCGCGGAGATGGTCTCGGCGTTGCTCGACCCGATCCTGGAAGACCTGCCGTTCGCGTCAGGTGACCGGGTGCTGCTCTTCACGAACGGGATGGGCGGGACACCTCTGCTTGAGCTCTACTTGGCACACGGCATCGCGGAACAACTGCTGGCGGATCGGGGGATCACGGTGGAACGCAGGCTGGTCGGCCCGTACATCACGAGCCTGGAGATGCAGGGCATGAGTTTCACGCTGCTCCGCCTCGACGACGAGATGGTCGAGCTGTGGGACGCGCCGGTCCACACGCCCGCACTGCGGTGGGGAGTCTGAAGTGGGCTGCACGGCAGCGGACGTCGTGGCGGCCCTGCGAGCCGCCGCGGCCGTCGTCCAGGAGCACCGCGACGAACTGGTGCGCCTGGACCAGGCGATCGGCGACGCCGACCACGGCGAGAACATGAAGCGCGGCTTCACCGCCGTGCTGTCCCGTTTGGACACCGAGCCACCCGACACACCCGGCAAGGTGCTGAAGCTGGTCGCCACGACGTTGATCTCGACGGTCGGCGGCGCTGCGGGCCCGTTGTACGGCACCGCGTTCCTGCGCGCGTCAGCCGCGGTGGGCGACGCGGCCGAGCTGGACCGCGACACGGTGGCCCGAGCCCTGCAGGCCGCGCTCGACGGCGTGTTCGCGCGCGGCAAGGCCGTGGTGGGCGACAAGACGATGGTCGACGCCCTGACCCCGGCCGTGACCGCCGCGGCGAGCGCCGAAGGCACGGTGGCCGCCACCCTCTCCGCAGCCGCCGACGCAGCGGAAGAAGGCGCTTCCTCGACCGTGCCCATGGTGGCGCGCAAGGGCCGCGCCTCCTACCTCGGCGAGCGCAGCGCCGGCCACATGGATCCGGGCGCGAGGTCGACAGCATTGCTGTTGCGCGCCTTCGCGGACGCGGCGGCCAAGGCATGACGGCGGCAGCGTCGGCGAGCCGAGTGGGCCTGGTGGTCGTCTCGCACAGCGACATGCTGGCCAACGGCGTAGCGGAACTGGCCACCCAGATGGCGCCGGACGTCGCGGTGCTCCCCGTGGGCGGCACCGATGAAGGAGGCCTGGGCACCGACTACGGCGCGGTGGTCGAAGCCCTGGCCGACGCAGATTCAGGCGCGGGCGTGGTCGTGCTCTACGACCTGGGCAGCGCCAAGATGACGGCGGAGATGGCCGTCGAATCAGCGGACGACCCTTCCCTCTACGCGGTGGTGGACGCCCCCTTGGTGGAAGGCGCGGTGGCGGCAGCCGTAGCCGCACAGGGAGGCGCCCCACTGTCCGACGTGGCGAGCGCCGCCGAGGGCGCCTCGGGCGAGGCCCCGGCGTCCGCGCCCACCCGTCCAGCACTGCACCTGGTGCCGGACGCCGTGTCGGCAGAGGTGTTGCTGACCAACGAGGTGGGCCTGCACGCCCGCCCGGCAGCCCTGCTCGCCCGCACCGTCGCAGAACTCGACGCCGACGTGGTGGTCCGCTACGGCGATGAGGAGGCGAACGCGGCAAGCGTGCTGGCCCTGATGGGCCTGAGCGCGCCAGGCGGCAAGTCGATCACCGTGATGGCCACGGGCAAGGACGCGGGGGAGGCGGTAAGACGCATCGAGGAGCTGGCGGAGAGGGGTTTCGACGACTGACGCCGGTCGCCGGCGTGGCGACCGGGTGGCGCGGTGGTCGGTGGCCCACCTGCCGCAGGCGGCTACCGCTAGCTGGCCGCCGCGGCCTGTTCGCCACATCCGGCACCGTGATCCGGCCACCTCAGGTCGAGGCAGGCCACCTCAGCCTGTCGTGATCCGACCTTGCCGAGGCTCAACCTCCCCGAGGTCACGCCAGCCGAGTCCCGCCTGCTGCGTTTCCGTCCTGCGGCCGTCCGCCCACCCTGTCCTGCGGCCGTCCGCCCGTCCGCCCGTCCGCCCGTCCGCCCGTCCGCCCGTCCGCCCGTCCGTCCGCCCAACATGGCCCCGACCAAGCCGTCGCCTCTCAGATGGCGCAAGGCCCCGTTCCCCCACAAGGGTTCATCAGGCAAAAGGCCGGTTCCAGGCGTTTGCTAGACCGATAACTGTTTCGATCCCGATGGCGAAGCTCACGACGCCTGCCGGCGCTGGGAGTGGCATAGTCGCCCGCAAGTTACTCCTTGGTAGCCCACGATTTACCCCGGCAGGGAGGTCTGCAGTGGCGCGCGAAATCAACACCGTCGGAGTCGTCGGCTTCGGAACCATGGGCGCGGGCATCGTGGAGGTACTCGCGCGCACCGGGCTCGCGGTGAGGGTGGTGGAAGTCGACGCGGCCGGCATCGAGCGCGGTCTCGGGCACCTCGAGCACTCGACGCAGCGGGCCGTGAAGCGGGAGAAGCTGACCGCGGACGAGAGCACGGCGCTGCACGGCAGGGTCACCACGAGCCTCGACCTGAGCAGCCTCGCGGACTGCGATCTCGTCATCGAGGCCGTGCCGGAGAGCATCGAGCTCAAGGCGCGGATCTTCAAGGACCTCGACGAGGTCCTGAAGCCCGAGGCGATCATCGCGTCCAACACATCGTCGCTGTCGATCACCGAGATCAGCGTGGTCACGAAGAGGCCCGGCAAGGTCGTGGGCCTGCACTTCTTCAACCCCACGCAGGTCCTCAAGCTGGTCGAGGTCGTGCGCACGGTCGTCACGGAGCCGGACGTGATCACCGACGTGGTCGCGTTCACCGAGCGGCTGGGCAAGTCGCCGGTCGTGATCGGGGACAGGGCGGGCTTCATCGCGAACGCCCTCCTCTTCCCGTACCTCAACCACGCCGTCAAGATGCTGGAGTCCAGGTACGCGACGCGCGAGGACCTCGACGCGGCCATGCGGTACGGGTGCGGCTACCCGATGGGACCGTTGGCGCTGCTGGACCTCATCGGTCTCGACACCGCGTACGAGATCCTCGACACGATGTACCACCAGTCGCGCAATCGGTTGCACTCGCCGGCGCCGCTGCTGAAGCAGATGATCACGGCCGGACTGCTCGGCAGGAAGACCGGCCGCGGTTTCTACACCTACGACGGGCCCGATTCGCCGGTCGTCGTCAAGGACGTGCACACCCCGTCCGAAGTGGACAGTGCTACGCAGGCTCGTGAGGTTCAACGGGTCGGTGTCATCGGCACGGGCACGATGGCCACGGGCATCGCCGAGGTGTTCGCCAAGCGCGGGTACGACGTGGTGCTGCGGGCGCGCGGTCTGGACAAGGCGGAGAAGGCGATCGGCGCGGTGCGCAAGTCGCTCGACCGCGCGGTCAGCAAGGGCAAGCTCTCCGAGGCGGACCGCGACGCGGCGCTCGCCCGCATCTCGCCCGCCGTGGAGTTCGTGGAACTGGCGGACTGCGACCTGGTCGTCGAGGCGGTGGCCGAGGAGATCGGGATCAAGAAGGAGGTCTTCGCGGCGCTCGACGAGGTGTGCAAGCCCGGCGCGGTGCTCGCGACGACCACGTCCTCGCTGCCGGTCATCGAGGTCGCGGCCGCCACGAGCAGGCCGGCGGACGTCGTAGGCCTGCACTTCTTCAACCCCGCGCAGGTCATGAAGCTGGTGGAGGTCGTGGAGACGATCTCCACGGGCGCCGACGTGGTCGCGACGGCCCGCAAGATCTGCCTCGACCTCGGCAAGCACCCGGTGCACTGCGGCGACGTGGCCGGCTTCATCGTCAACGCGCTGCTCTTCCCGTATCTGAACGACGCGGTGAAGATGCTGGAGGCCCATTACGCCGAGGCGGACGACATCGACAACGCGATGAAGGTCGGCTGCGGCCTGCCGATGGGACCGTTCGCGCTGCTCGACGTCGTGGGTCTGGACGTGTCGCTGGCGATCCAGCGCACGCTCTACAACGAGTTCCGCGAGCCCGGCTTCGCGCCGGCACCGTTGCTGGAACACCTGGTCACGGCCGGTCGCCTCGGCCGCAAGACCGGCAAGGGGTTCCGCGACTACTCGTGAGCCGCTCACAGGGGCACCATGTCGCGTCTGGCATGGTGGGAGCCATGCGGCGACTGGTGCTCCTGTTGGCTGTCCTCGTGCTCGCGTCCGGCTGTGCGCGTGCGATCGTCGAGGGCAGTCCGGTCGCGCAGGCCCCTCTCGACGTGACCTCGCCGTTCGACAAGGAAGGGTCCACGGACCCGAGCACCGAGCCCAGTGAGTCCGAGGATCCGGAGAGCGGGCCGATCGACGGCGAGATCACGCCCAACTGCGCCAAGCTGAAGTGGACGGACCTGCCCTACCCCGGCGCCAAGGCCGAAACGCCGCCCACGCAGATCAACTACGACTCGACGTTCGAGGAGTCGTGCCGCTGGACGACGAAGGTCGACAACGTCGAAGTCGGTGTCTCCCTGCGTTTCCGGGAGGGCACGCAGATCAAGATCGAGCGCACCACCGGCGACTGGGACGTGAAGGGCCACAAGGTCTCGTACCTGAACCGCACCGGCGAGCAGGACGTCGAACCGTCGTGCGTGCTCGCCCTGCCCTACAACGGTGGCGGGCTCGGCATCATCGTCATCGACTCGACCGGCAAGTTCGGCGACGTCTGCGACCAGGGCCGCAAGGTCGCCGAGGTCATGATCGACCGCGAGACGTCCTAGTCCTGGTCCTGTCCCGCGGTTCGCCAGGGCTTGAGCTTGTCCGGGTTCCGCACCGCCCAGATCCTGGTGATCCGGTCGTTCTCCACCTCGAAGGCCGCCACCGTCACCGCGACACCGTCATAGGTCGCCACCAGGCCCGGCCTGCCGTTGACCGTCCTGGCGAGGATCGTCAGATCCGGCGCGATCTTCCCGATGCCGATGAGGTAGCGGGCGATCTGCTCGCGGCCTTCCACCGGCTTCAGCACCGTGCCGACCTGGCCGCCGCCGTCGGCGATCATGATGGCGGCCGGGTCCAGCAAGGCGATCAGGGCCTGGATGTCCTGCGCTTCCCAGGCTTGTCTGAAATCTCGCACCACGTCCGCCTGCCGCGCGGCCGGGATCTCGTCGCGCTGCGATGCGCGAATCCGCCGTCGCGCGGACGTGGCCAGTTGCCGGCACGCCGCAGGGCTCCTGCCGACGATGTGCGCGACCTCCGCGAACGGAACCGGTAGACGTCGTGCAGCACGAAGCTGACCCGTTCCGCCGGAGTCATCTGCTCCAGCACCACCAGGAACGCCATGGTGACCGACTCGTCGAGGGTGACGCGGTCCGCCGGATCGGGCCCGCCGCCCCATTCCTCCCGGTCCGGGAGAGGCTCCGGGATCCACTCACCGACGTAGCGCTCCCGCCTGGCCCTGGCCGAACCCAGCACGTCCAGGCAGATGCGGCCGGCCACCCTCGTCAGCCACGCTCCCGGGGACTCGATGGTGTCCCGCTGGTCTGGTGACAGCGCGTACCACCGCGCGTAGGTCTCCTGCAGCACGTCCTCGGCGTCGGCCAGTGAACCCAGCAGGCGGTAGGCGAGGTTCAGCAGTTGCCGCTGTTCGCTCACGATCGCGTGTACACCGGAATCAGCCAAGGTCCCCCGCCTCACATTTCCGGATGCTGCGTCGTCGGACTGTCATGGCCACGCAAACCACGGCAAAAACCGCCAACCTCAAGCTCCTGCACGCCACCGTCGCGCTGCAGACCGCAGCCGTCTTCCTTCAGTCCGTGACCGCGGGGTTGATGATGACGACCCTCCCGTACGGGCACGTCCTGCACAGCGCCGGCTCGTACACGTTGTGGGTCGTCACGGTCGTCCACGTCGTCGTCGCGGTTCTCGCGTGGCGGCCGGGCGGCGGGTCACCTCAGGCCATCTGGTACGCGGCAGGCTCTGGTGCTGATCACCGCTCAGGTCTACATCGGTGTCTTCCACCTCACGGCGCTGCACGTTCCCCTCGCCGCGGCGCTGCTCGTCGCCAGCGTGGTCTACCTCTTCAAGATCCGGCGCTAGCTGCAGCAACCTCCACCGCAACAACCGCCGCCGCCACCACCGGGCGCGGCCTGCTGCGTGCCGCCGATCCCGGCCATGGACAGCAGCTTCATCGTGTCGGGATGACCCTCGGGGCAGTTCGCCGGCGAGGACGACTCGCTCATCGGGCGCTGCACGTCGAAGGTGTCGTCGCAGGTTCGGCAACGGAACTCGTAGGTCGGCACGCCCTGATTCTACGAGCGGTTAACGTGTTGTCGTGCCACGTCGTAACAGCCCCAAGCCAGACGAACCCCGACCGCTCGGTGGTGGTGTCGGCTGGGCGCGCGCAGAGTCAGGACCGGACGGGGACTGGCTGGTCCGCGCCATCTCGGGCGCTCAGGCGCAGAAGACCTACCGCTGCCCCGGCTGCGACCACGAGATCCGCCCCGGCGTCGCACACGTCGTGGCGTGGCCCGCCCAGGAGACGGGCTCGGTGGAGGAACGCCGCCACTGGCACCAGGCGTGCTGGTCCACGCGCGGCCGGCGAGGCCCGGCCGCGCGCCGCTGGTAATCCCTAAAGCCCGACCTGTTGACGCCACCGTTCGAGCCGGAAGCGGAACTCGTCCGGCTGCTCGACGGGCGGCAGGTGCCCCGCGTCCTCGATGCGTTCGCTCGTGGAGTGCATCAGCGTCACGGCCAGCTTCGCCGCCACGTCGGGCGGCGTGAGCTTGTCGTGTTCGCCCACCAGCACCAGGGACGGGACGTTCAGCGACTCCAGCACGTCCGTCGAGTCCGGCCGCTTCGCCATCGCGCGCTGCCACCACGCCACGTCCTCGGCCCGCTGGTCGAGGATCATGGTGCGCACCGACGCCCGCGCCGTGTCCGACGCGTCGGGGCCGAGCAGGTTCGGCAGCATCGCGTCCGCCAGCCACTCGCCGACGCCCTCGCGTTCGACGCGGTCGGCCATCGCGTGGCGGTTCGCGGCCGCTTCCGGCGTGTCCGCGGTGTGCTTGGTGTCGACGAAGACCAGGCCCTTGACGCGTTCCGGCGCATGCCTGAGCAACGCCATCGCCACGTAGCCGCCCATCGAGCAACCGCCGAGCACGACGCTGTCCAGCTTGCGTTCGTCGAGCACGCCGAGCACCTGGGCGGCGACGGTGTCGAGATCGGGTTCACCGTGGCCGCGCAGCGACGGCGTCAGCGCGCCCGGCACGTCCCACATCCGCGCGTCGAGCGGAAAGGCGTGCAGCAGCACCAGGTCGTCCATCAGCTCTCCCACTCCGGCGCCAGCACCGACCACACCTCGAGGTCCTGCCGAACCCCGCGGTACAGGAAGTACGAGCGCAGCACGCCGTCCTTGCTCATCCCGAGCCGCCGCGCGACCGCGATGCTGGGCGCGTTCGCCGACGACACCAGCCACTCAACCCGATGCACGCCGCGCTCGCGAATCACCCAGTCGATGAGGATCTTCGACGCCCGCGTGATCAGCCCCTTGCCGGTCGCGGCCGGCTCCAGCCAGCACCCGACCTCGGCGCGGCCCTGCGGGACGTCCATCACGCGCAGCAGCACGCCGCCGACCAGCTTGTCGTCCAGCCAGATCCCGAAGATCCGCCCGGTGTCGGCCGCCGCCTTGTCCGCGTAGCCCCGCAGGAGTGCGCGTGCGCTCTCCAGGTCTCCCGCCTTGTCCGCGAACCCGATGTGCTGCCCGATGAACTCCCGGCCGCGCTCCATGTGCGCGAAGAACTCCTCGGCCTGCCACGGTTCCAGCGGCCTGAGCTCGGCACCGTCCGTGCCCAGCGATTTCACGAACATCCTGTTCCCCCAAGATGGTGTGTTGTGACGACGCGAATCGTATTGGTGCGCCACGCGCAGTCCGTCCCGCCGTGGTTCGGCGTGCCCGACGACGACCAGCGCCCGCTGACGCCCGCAGGCGTGGAGGCGGCGAAGTCGTTGGCAGGGCGCCTCACCGCGTACGGGCCTGCCGCGGTGTTGTCGAGCCCGCAGTTGCGCGCGGTGCAGACCGTCACACCGGCCGCCGACGCGCTGGGGCTCGCGGTGACGACGTGGCCCGAGCTGCGGGAATGGGAGTCGGGACTGGTGCCGAGTGCGGACTGGGAGGCCCGGTACGCCCGTAGCTGGGCTCACCCAGGCTCCGTGCACGGGGCCGGGGAGAGCCTTGACGCGCTGACCTCGCGGGCCGGGAAAGCATTGGCGCGCATGGCCGAGGAGTACCCGGACGTGACTGTGCGCTGGTGGGGTCGCACGGGACGTTCCTGACGCGTGCGTTGATCGCGGCGGGGCACCCCGCGGACTGGGCGTTCTGGCGCGCGCTGCCGATGCCGGCGGTCTACGAGGTCATGGGCTGACCTGCGCGGACGCGAAATTGTCGGTGCCGGGTGGGATAATTGAAATCAGGGGTCCCCCTGGGCGGGGGACCCCTGCGTGAGCTTGCGGCGTCAGGACTTCTTGGCGGTCTGCGGGCGCGCGAGCTGCGCCGTGGGGCCGTCGAGCTGAGGTGCCTGAGCCTGAGGTGTCTGCGCCTGCGGCGCCTTGGGCTGGGGAGCCTGAGCCGGCTTGTTCGGCGCGGCCTGCTGAGCCGCGGAGGCCTGCTTCGCAGGAGCGGCAGCCGGGGCCTGAGCCTGCGTGGGCTGGGCCTGCGCCGGAGAACCGGAACCCTGCGCTGCGGCAGCCTGGGCCTCGGGACCTTGCGCCGGAGCGCCTGACCCCTGCGCCGGAGCAGCCTGTGCCGGAGCGCTCGAACCCTGGGAACCGGAACCCTGAGCCTGGGCACCTGAACGCTGTGCGGGAGTGCCCGGACCCTGTGCCGGAGTGCCCGGACCCTGCGCGGCAGGAGCGGGCGCGGACGGCTTCTCCTCCTCCACCGGGTCGAGCAGCGGCACGACCTCCTGCAGCGCCGTCCGCACGTTGTGGAGCTGGTGCGACAGGCGGTTGCGGAGGTTGCGGAGCTGCTCCACGCGCTGGGTGGCGGCGGTGGTGCGGCGGTTGGCTTCCTCGGTGGCCTCGCGCACGCGGCGGTTCGACTCGTCGGTCGCTTCCTGGATGCGCGCGGTGGCCTCGGTGAACGCGGCGTGGCGGCGGCGGTTGGCCTCTTCGGTGGCCTCGCGGACGCGGCGTTCGGCGTCGGCCTTCGAGGTGGTCTGCTCCTGCGCGATCGCGGCTCGGACGCGGGCGGCTTCCTCGGCGGCCTCGCGCATGCGGCGGTCGGCCTCGTTCTTGGAGGCTGCCTCCTGGGCTGCCAGCGTCGCCATCGCCTCGGAGCGGCGGGCGGCCATCGCGATCTCGAAGTCCTCTTCGACGGTCACGCGGCGCTGCTCGGACTCGTCGGCGATCTTGCGGGCGGCGCTCTCGGCCTCGGAGACGATCTTCTCGGCCTCGTTGCGCGCGGTCTCCAGCACGCCCTTGTGCTCGGCCTCCATGGCCGCGCGGCGTTCGTCGAGTTCGGCGATCAGCGTTTCGTAGCGCTGGCGCAGCACACCCGCGTCGGCTTCCGCCTTGGCACGGATGTGCCCGCCCTCGGCTTCGGCGCGGGCCTTGATCTCGTTGGCCTCGTCCTGGGCCAGCCGCAGCATGCGCTGGAGGCGCTCGGAGAGCCCCTCCAGCGTCGTCGGCGGCAGTGACAGGCGCTCCACCTGGTTGCGCATCTCGGTGATCTCCGAGCGTGCGGCTTCCAGCTGGCGCGCCAGGTCGGACGTCTGGGACACGGCGGCATCGCGGTCCGCGGCGAGCAGCCGCAGGTCCGAGTCGAGGCGTTCGAGATGATCCTCGACCTGAGCGCGGTCGTAACCGCGCTTGACGATGTCGAAGCCGGATCCCAGTGGGACGAGGTCACGGTCGTCGGCGAGGCCCATGCCCCTCACGCTACCCGTTCGGGTAGCCCCGGAAGGTCACACACCCCGGAAACGATTGATAGCCGTGAGGTGCTTCGCGCGCAGTTCGTGATCCAGCACACCAAGACCTTCTTCCGGCGCAAGGCAGAGCACGCCGACCTTGCCCTGGTGCGTGTTGCGATGCACGTCGTGCGCGGCCTGGCCTGTTTCGTCCATTGAGTACACCTTGGACACTGTCGGGTGGATCTTTCCCTTTGCGATCAACCGGTTCGCCTCCCACGCCTCGCGGTAGTTCGCGAAGTGCGAGGAGATGATGCTCTTCAGGTTCATCCACAGGTAGCGGTTGTCGTACTGGTGCATGTACCCGGAGGTCGACGCGCACGTGACGATCTTGCCGCCCTTGCGCGCCACGAACACCGACGCGCCGAACGTCTCGCGGCCGGGGTGCTCGAACACGATGTCCGGGTCCTCGCCGCCCGTCAGCTCACGGATGCGAGCGCCGAAACGCTTCCACTCACGCGGGTCCTGCTCGTGCTCGTTCTTCCAGAACTTGTAGCCCTCGGCGGAACGATCGATGATCAGATCGGCACCCATGGACCGAACGATCTCCGCCTTCTCCGGCGACGAGACGACGCAGATGGGCGTGGCACCACCGTTCAGCGCGAACTGCGTGGCGTACGAACCGAGGCCGCCCGACGCGCCCCAGATCAGCACGGTGTCGCCCTGCTTCATGTTCGCGCCGTTGGTCGACACGAGCTGCCGGTACGCGGTGGAGTTCACCAGACCGGGCGACGCCGCCTCCTCCCACGTGAGGTGCTTCGGCATCGGCATCAGCTGGTTCGACTTCACCAGCGCGAGGTCCGCGAGGCCACCGAAGTTCGTCTCGAAACCCCAGATCCGCTGCTGCGGGTCGAGCATCGTGTCGTTGTGGCCGTCCGGTGCCTCCAGAGGCACGTCCAGGCAGTGCGCCACGACGCGGTCGCCCGGCTTCCACGCGGTGACGCCGGGACCGGTGCGCACGACGACGCCGGCCAGGTCCGATCCCACGACGTGGTACGGCAGGTCGTGCCGGCCGCCCAGCTTCTTCAGGAAGCCGAACGTGGACACCGGCTCGAAGATCGAGGTCCACACGGTGTTGTAGTTGATCGCGGACGCCATGACGGCGACCAGCGCCTCACCCGGACCGAGCTCCGGCGTGGCGACTTCGTCGATGTGCAGCGACTTGCGCGGGTCTTTGTCCCGCGTCTCGAGGCCCGAGAACATGTCGGCCTCGTCCGCGTGCACTGTCACGCCCCGATAGCTCTCCGGAACGTCCAACGAACCGATCGCGCCCAGCTCATCGGCCAGGATCGCGTCAAGGATCTTCTGCACGGCGGCATTCCTTCCCGAGTGAGGGATAGTCGCAGGTTGCCGGAGGTTACTCATCAGTAAACGATCCAGAATCACGCGTGTGAGGGATCCCACCCAGAAATGTTGACCGGGCGGCCAACCAAGAGGACCATCAAACGTGTCCGTAATGGAGGAGGTAGCCAGAAAGGACAGGTGCAGCGATGACCAAGGCGTGGACCAGGTGGCAGGACTGGGCCGAGGTGACGATCGGCGTACTGGTGCTGCTGTCTCCGCTCGTCGTGGACACCTCTAACGCGGCCATGTGGACGATGATCGTGCTCGGCGCGCTCATCGCGATCGACGGACTCGTCGAACTCGCCAGGCCCGCGATGATCTACGGGGAGTACGTGCAGATGGTGCTCGGAGCACTGCTGTTCATCTCGCCGTGGGTGATGAGCTACAGCGACCTGATGGCGGCCTCGTGGGTCTCCTGGGTCGGTGGCGTGCTCACCGTGGCCGCGGGGGCGCTGGCGATGCCCTCCGCGAACGCCGCGCACTCGGCCGCGGCGCAACCGCACTGATCGGCCGGAAAACCTGTGGGCCCAGGAGCTTTCTGGGCCCACACAACCATGGAGGAACGCGTGGAGGACTCGGCCAAGGAACGCATCCTGGCCGCGGCTGAGGAGCTCTTCGCCGACGGAGGCTTCGACGCCACCCCGACCTCGCGGATCGCCGAGCGCGCCGGCGTGCCCAAAGGCCTGGTGCACTACTACTTCAACCGCAAGAAGGACCTGCTCGCCGCACTGGTCGCGCGGTTGCCGGACAGCACGGTCGATCACCGCAGGGTCGTCGTCGCGGGAGACGTCGCGGAGTCGCTGAGAAGGCTCGTGGCCGCTCTTGACGCGCGCTTGAACGCCTCGCCGCTGCTCTCACACCTGTTGTGGCGTGAAGCGGATACGCATTCGGCTGTGCGCGACGCGATGCAGGCGCGCTACGACAACGTTGCGGCGCAGATCAAACAGGTCATCCTCGCCGCGGGCGGGGCAGCCGTCGCGATCAAGGACGTCGAGGCCGCCGCGGCACTCCTCGCGCTGGCCGTCAGCTACCGGCACTCGGTGGCGAGGCACAGCGACGAGGAGGATCCGATCGACCGCGAACTGAACTTCGTCGCCAGCGCCCTCGTCGCTAGTGCTTCGCCGCGGGTTCGACCAGCTCGATGAGCACGCCGCCCGCGTCCTTCGGGTGCACGAAGTTGACCCGGCTGCCGGACGTGCCGCGCCTGGCCGCGTCGTAGAGCAGCCGCAGGCCCTTCGCCCGCAGCGCGTCCGCCGCGACGTCCACATCGGACACCCGGTAGGCGAGCTGCTGCAGGCCGGGGCCGGAGCGGCCGATGAACTTCGCGATCGTCGAGTCCTCGTTCAGCGGGGCCAGCAACTGGATCGCGGTGCCCGCGTGGTCACCGGGCGCGTGCAGCATCGCCTCACGCACGCCCTGCTCCTCGTTCACCTCTTCGTGAGCGACCTCGAGGCCGAAGTTGTCGCGGTAGAACGCGATGGCGACGTCGAGATCGGGCACGGCGATGCCCACGTGGTCGATCGCGGTCACGAATCGAGCGAGGTCTGCGTTCATAGCGGGGAAGGGTAACTACCTGATCGGTGCAGGTGCTCCTGTGCGGGGTCTCACACGATTACCGCCCAGTAGCCCCAGGTATGGTTCTTAGTTAACGACCGTTCGCTCTTCCAATGGAGGCAGTTGTGTCCGGTTCCGTCATCGTCGCCGGGGCGCGTACCCCGATGGGTCGCCTGCTGGGATCGCTCAAGGACTTCTCGGGCGCCCAGCTGGGTGGCGTCGCGATCAAGGCGGCACTGGAACGCGCCGGCGTGGCCCCCGAGCAGGTGCAGTACGTGATCATGGGTCAGGTGCTCACCGCCGGCGCGGGCCAGATTCCCGCCCGCCAGGCCGCTGTGGCCGCGGGCATCCCGATGAGCGTGCCCGCGCTGACGATCAACAAGGTGTGCCTGTCCGGCATCGACGCGATCGCGCTGGCCGACCAGCTGATCCGCGCCGGCGAGTTCGACGTCGTCGTGGCCGGTGGCCAGGAGTCGATGACGCAGGCGCCGCACCTGCTGCCGAAGTCGCGCGGCGGGTTCAAGTACGGCGACGTGACGATGGTCGACCACATGGCGCACGACGGTCTGTTCTGCGCGTTCGACCAGGTCGCGATGGGCGTCTCGACCGAGAAGTACAACGGCCGCTACGGCGTCACGCGGGAGGAGCAGGACGCGTTCTCCGCGCGTTCGCACCAGCTCGCCGCGAAGGCCGCCGGGAACGGTGTCTTCGAGGCCGAGATCGCACCGGTCGCGATCCCGCAGCGCAAGGGCGACCCGGTCCTGTTCAGCACGGACGAGGGCGTGCGTGCCGACACCACCGCCGACTCGCTCGGCAAGCTGCGCCCGGCGTTCGCCGCCGACGGCACCATCACCGCGGGTTCGGCGTCGCAGATCTCCGACGGCGCGGCCGCCGTGGTCGTGATGAGCAAGGCGAAGGCCGAGGAACTGGGCCTGGAGTGGATCGCGGAGATCGGCGCCCACGGCGTCGTCGCGGGTCCCGACGCCTCGCTGCACGAGCAGCCGTCCAACGCCATCAAGGCCGCGTGCGCCAAGGAGGGCATCGACCCCGCCGACCTCGACCTGATCGAGATCAACGAGGCGTTCGCCGCGGTCGGCATCGTTTCTTCCCGTCAGCTCGGAATCTCCGAGGACAAGGTCAACGTCAACGGCGGCGCCATCGCGCTGGGCCACCCGATCGGCATGTCCGGCGCCCGCATCGCCCTGCACCTCGCGCTCGAGCTGCAGCGACGCGGCGGCGGCGTGGGTGCCGCGGCACTGTGCGGTGGTGGTGGTCAGGGCGACGCTCTGATCATCCGCGTGCCCGTCAAGGCCTAGTGTCCTTGGCTGTGGCCACAGCTGTTGACGTAGCAGGACTGGTCGACCGCGCGCGTGACGGCGAACCGCGCGCGGTCGCCAGGCTGATCTCGCTGGTGGAACAGGCGAGTTCGGCCCTCCCGGAGGTGGCTGCGGCGCTCGCCCCGTACACCGGCAACGCCCAGGTCATCGGCCTGACCGGCGCCCCCGGCGTGGGCAAGTCGACCTCCACCAACGCCCTCGTGCGCGCCTTCCGCGCCGAGGGCAAGCGCGTCGCCGTGATCGCCGTCGACCCGTCCAGCCCGTTCTCGGGCGGCGCCCTGCTGGGCGACCGCGTGCGGATGGGCGACCACGCCACCGATCCCGGCGTCTTCATCCGCTCGATGGCCACCCGAGGCCACCTCGGCGGCCTGTCCTGGGCCACCCCGCAGGCGTTGCGCGTGCTCGACGCCGCCGGTTTCGACGTGATCCTCGTGGAGACGGTCGGCGTCGGTCAGTCCGAGGTGGAGATCGTCGCCCTCGCCGACACGACCATCGTCCTGCTGGCGCCAGGCATGGGCGACGGCATCCAGGCCGCGAAGGCGGGCATCCTGGAGATCGCGGACGTCTTCGTCGTCAACAAGGCCGACCGTGACGGCGCCGACCAGACCGCGCGCGACCTCAAGTACATGATCTCCCTGGGCCGCCGCGACCGCTCCGGCCCGGTCTGGCGCCCACCGGTGGTCAAAACGGTGGCCGCCCGCATGGAGGGCCTCGACCGCGTGGTCGAGGCGATCGCCGAGCACCAGTCGTGGATGGCCTCGCACGGCGAACTCGCGGAACGCCGCCTCCGCAGGGCAGGCGCCGAGATCGAGGCGATCGCCGTGGACCGCGTCCGCACCCGCTTCGGCCCGGTGGACCATCTCGCGAAGCGCGTGGTGTCCGGCGAACTGGATCCGTTCGCCGCGGCGGAGCTGTTGATCAGCGGTAACCTGCGGTCATGACCGCTTGGGGAGCACCTCCACCCGTCATCGTCGACCTCGGCAAGAGCGACACCCGCAAGGTGCTGATCGGCGGCTCGGTCGCCGGAATCCTGGGCATCCTCGCCCTGATCGGTGCCGTCACCGCCTTCATGGACGGCGAACCGGTGGGCGGCAGCATCGCGGCCGTCATCGGCATCGCGTTCACCGGCATCGGCGTCATGGCCGTCGTCAAGTGGAAGACCATCTCCCGCCCCCGCAAACTCGTCATCGAGCAGCAGGGCATCCGCCTGGACGACCCGCAGGGCATGCCGTGGGCGGTGGCCTGGCAGGACCTGGGCGCGATCTCGATCTCCCGAACCCAGGAACGCGCAGTTCAGCTGGCAGACGCCCTGGTGCGCCGGACCTTGGTGCGCGTCGACCTGCACCCGCGCGACCCGCAGCAGTTCCGGCCCGCGCACCCGACGATGGAGCCCCTGTGGGAGTTCCACCGCGTGCAGAACGGCTACCGGCTGCCGCTCGGGGACTCGGCCGGGTTCATCGGGCCGATCGACCACGGGCTCCGCACGTTCGCCCCGCAGATCTACCGCGGAGTGATCGACGAGGGTTTCACCGTCGGCCTGCACTGATCGCACGCACCTCCGCTCTCAGTAGCCCCAAAGTTCACTGTTGCAGTGATGGTCTCCCCGTTGACTACGCTCGGGAGTTACTCTCAGTCGTTCGTACGGTGTCACTTCTATCCCCCCAAAGGGTTGAAGCCGTGGGCGTCAACGTGAGCACGGAACAGCGAGTGCTGGATGTCGTGCTGTCGTTCGCCGAAGACGACACCCTGCCCGAGCTGCTTCGCCACGTCGTCGAGTCCGCCTGCGAGCTGATCGAGGCTCCCTACGGCGCGTTGGCGGTGATCAACGGCCACAAGGAGCTCACCGAGTTCGGCGGCCACCACGACGGCCAGGTCCAGATCACGTCCGGTGATCCGCGCTCGATCGGCGTAGCGGACTTCCTGGGCGCGCCGATCAAGGTCCACGACGAGACGTTCGGCAACCTCTTCCTGGCGGGCAAACAGGAGTTCACCGCTCAGGACCGCGACATCCTCACCGCGCTGTCGACGGCGGCGGGTAGCGCCGTGGGCCACCTTGACCGCTATGAACAGACACGCAAGCGTGAGGTGTGGCTCAGGGCCGCCGCCGAGGTGACCACCGACCTGCTGATGGGCACGAACGGCCGTGACGCGCTCTACCTCGTGGCGAGGACCGCGCGCACGACAGCGAACGCCGACTTCGCGGCAGTGGTGCTTCCCGATCAGAACGGTGATCTCGTCATCGAGGTGACCGACGGCGGCACGTACGACGCCGAGGGCATGCGGGTGCCGAAGGACGGCAGCGTCACCTACCGGGTCTACGAGTCGGGCCAGGGCGAGTGCCACGACGAGGGCAGCCTGGCCGCGGTGCCGGGGGCGTGCGCGATCGTGCCGCTCACGGTGGGGGAACGGACGATCGGTGTGCTCATCGTTGCGCGGCCGGCGGGCGAGCCCAGCTTCGACGATCCCGACCTCATCGAGGCCTTCGCCGCGCAGGCCGCGCTGGTGCTGGAGTTCACGCGGGCGCGAGGTGACACCGAGCGGCTCGCGGTGCTGGAGGATCGCGACCGCATCGCGCGGGATCTGCACGACCTGGTCATCCAGCGGCTGTTCGGGCTCGGGCTCGGGCTGCAGGGACTGACCGGGATGAGCGGCAAGCCCCAGGTCGTCGAGCGGATCAGCGGGTTCGTGGAGGAGGTCGACCACACGATCCGCGAGATCCGCCGCACCATCTTCTCCCTGCAGGAACCGCCGTCCGGAAGCACGAGCCTGCGTGGCCAGTTGCTCAACGCGGTACATGAGTCCGCACGGCTGCTCGGGTTCGAGCCGGACGTGTCGCTCGAAGGGCCGTTGGACAGCGTTGTGCCGGACCAGGTTCGGCCTGATTTGCTCGCCACGCTCCGAGAAGCGCTCACGAACGTCGTACGCCACGCGAGAGCGAAGCACGTCGCTGTCGCCGTGAGCGTCGATCGCACCGTGACGAGTCTTGAGCTCATGGTCAAGGACGACGGCAGAGGCTTGCCGTTGGCTGACGATTCCGGCGGCGTGCCCCACCACGCCGGCGGACTGGCGAACATGGCGGCTCGGGCGCGGCGTCACCACGGCGACTGCGCGGTCGACTCGATCCCCGGCGCGGGGGTGAGCATCACCTGGTTCGTTCCACTGGTGCTGCAGGAGGCGGGATGGCGATAGCGGTGCTACTCGTGGACGACCACGAGATCGTGCGGCGCGGGCTCGTGCAGTTGCTGGCGCAGGCGGAGGACATCAAGGTCGTCGGCCAGGCGGACAGCGCCACGGCCGGGGTCGCGCAGGCGACGCGGCTCAGGCCCGACGTCGCGATCATCGACGTGCGGTTGCCCGACGGCGACGGCGTCACGGTGTGCCGGGAGATCAGGAGCCTGGTGCAGCCGCCGCCCGCGTGCCTGATGCTCACGTCCTATTCGGACGACGAGGCGCTGTTCGGCGCGATCATGGCCGGCGCGTCCGGCTACATGCTGAAGGAGGTGTCGGGCAACGATCTTGTGGCCGCCGTCCGCACTCTCGCCTCGGGCGGATCGCTCCTGCACGCCGGCGTCACGGCCACCGTTCTGCAGCGACTCCGCGGCGGACCCGAGGAAGATCCGCGCTATGCCGCGTTGAGTCCGCAGGAACGCCGCATCCTCGACCTCATCGCCGAGGGCATGACGAACCGGCAGATCGCGAACCGCCTGTTCCTCGCCGAGAAGACCGTCAAGAACTACGTGTCGTCGCTCCTGCACAAGCTCGGTTTCGACCGCCGCACCGAGGCGGGCGTCTACGCGGCCCGGCGCAGACGCGCCCACCCCGGCACCTTCTAGGCGACCTTCGGCACCCGTTTCGCCGTCACCGCCGGAACTTCCTTCTCCGCCAGGCGTTCCGTCTTCGCCCACGTGTTGCGCCCGGCGAAGTGCCGGTACAGCGCGCGCAACGTCGAGACCGAGCCCAGGATGAGGAAGAGCGGATAGGCCAGGCTGACGAGCAGGCATCTCCACAGCGGTTCGTCGCCGTGCCTGAGCCGATGCACCAGGCCCCAGATCAGGCCGGGCAGCAGCAGGGCGCCCAGCCAGATCCCCAGTGCCAGCAGGGTGTTCGAGCCGCTCGCGGTGAATCCGGCGATCTCCAGGCCGGTGAACTGCGCGTAGAAGTTGACGCCCACCAACGCGGTGACGAGCAACGTCATCGGCGCAACCAGCCACGGCGTTAGCAGGTACTGCAGGAACTCCATCAGTGCGACGGAACCCACGTGCCTGGCCCTGATCAGCTTCGGCACGTACCCGAGGCACTGCAGGTTGCCCTGTCCCCACCGGGTGCGCTGCCGCAGCAGCCGTTGCACGTCGACCAGGCCCTGCTGGGTGATCGTCGCGTGCGTGGCGTACCGGATTCGCTGACCGGTCAGGTGCACGCGCAGGCCCAGTTCCAGGTCCTCGACCAGGCAGGCCGACCACGGCGCCACGCCCAGGTCCATCAACGTCCTGAGGCGCACGAACTGGCCGTTGCCACCGAGTCCGACCGTGCCGACGACGTCCCGCAACGACTGCGAGGCGTCCACCACGCAGCTGAACTCCAGATCCTGCAGGAACGCCAGCAGGTTGGTGCGGTTGTGGATCCGGACACGGCACTGCACGGCACCGACGGCGCGTTGCGCGAAGTACGCGGAGATCTCGGACAGCATGCCGGGCTCGCCGCGGCCGTCGCCGTCGATCACGCCGACGATCGTGCGGTGGACCGTGCCGGCCTCTTCCGCGATGCCGCGGATGTAACCAAAGGCGTGGTTGAGCGCCTCGCCCTTGCCCTTCCGGGCTTCCGGCGGGTCACGTCTGAGCACGTGCAGCCGGTGGTCGTCGATCTCGGCCAGCACGCGCGGTGTGCCGTCGTCCGAGCCGTCGTCGACGACGACGACCTGAACCGGTGTGCGTGCTCCGTCCAAAGCGAGTGCGGAACGCACGGTGGTCGCTACGACACGTTCCTCGTTCAACGCCGGAATGATGATCCAGTACTGCAGCGGATGCCGCGAGGGAACTCCCGGTCCGCCCGGTTTCGGGCGCCACCAGACAAAGAGTGCGAGCACCAGGTTGTAGCCGGGCCAAAACACCAGCAGGACGAGCATGAACGTCGCGAATTGTGCCGTGTGTGTCATGACACAAACCTGTCTACAAAAGAAGTTGCAGGGGCAACAGCAGCGGACCGGGTGTGAAGTTGAGTCATTCTTGCTCCTGGTAACGAAGCGCTGGGCCGGTGCGAGATACCAGACGGCAGGGCCAGGAGCAGGTTGTTCGTGGCGAGACCAGGGCGAGCTGAGTAGAGCTTCAACCGGCCATATCGGGACCGAATGGACCTTCGTTACACGAGGTTCGCAAAGCTGATCACCGATATGGCGGTACCCCTGCGAGGCGGGTACCAATTGATTGTCAACGGTGCTCGACCACCGCGATGATGGCGCACGTTCGCCGCGCGTGCCTGGATGTCCAAAGAGGTAAAAAGATGGGACTAAGTGCCCTGGTGCCTGGCCCTCGACAGTTCTACCGGGGCGAGGTTCCCGAGGTTTTCCTGGTCGCGGGAACGCGCCCGGAAGCAGTGAAGATGGCGCCCGTGGCCGCCGCGATGTTCGCGCGCGGTCGTCTCCGGCCCGTGCTCGTGAACTCCGGGCAGCACCCGGAGATGGTCGACCAGGCGCTGGAGTCGTTCGGCTTCACGGCCGACGTCAGGCTCAAGCTGAACCGAGTCACGGGCGGCCAGGCCGAGCTGACCAGCCAGCTGATCGAGGAGCTCGACCGGCTGTTCACCGAACGCACACCGGGCGCGGTGCTCGTGCAGGGCGACACGACGACGACGCTGGCGGGCGCGCTCGCCGCGTTCTGGCAGCAGATCCCCGTCGTGCACCTGGAAGCCGGGCTGCGCTCGCACGACCTCACCTCGCCGTTCCCCGAGGAGGGGAACCGCAAGATGGTCGGCCAGCTCGCGTCACTGCACCTCACACCGACCGCTGACTCGGCCGCACACCTCGCGGCGGAGTCGTTGCAGGGCAACAACGTCCTGACCATCGGCAACACCGTGGTGGACGCCGTGCTCGACGTCGCCGCCCGCCGGGCGCCCTACGGCGACACCCGGCTGCAGGAGATCGAGAACCGGGTCCACGGCGGACAGTCGCGGCTCGTGCTGGTCACCGCGCACCGCCGCGAGTCGTGGGGCGAGCCGCTCGACCACGTGCTGCACGCCGTCGCGGACATCGTGCGGGAACGGCCCGACGTCGAAGTCGTGCTCCCCGCCCACCCGAATCCCGCTGTGCGCGACCAGGTGGTGGACGTGCTGGGCGGCGTCGCCCGCGTCACGGTCACCGATCCGCTGCCGTACGCGCAGATGGCCCGGCTGCTCGCCCAGTGCACGCTGGTGCTGTCCGACTCGGGCGGCATCCAGGAGGAGGCGCCGTCGTTCGGCGTTCCGGCGCTGGTGCTGCGGGACGTGACCGAACGCATGGAGGCCGTCAACTCGGGCTGTGCCGTGCTCGTCGGCACCGACCGCGAGCGCATCACGGCGCTGACCCTCCACCTGCTCGACAGTCCCTCCGCCCGCGAGGCGATGACCGCCGACGGCAACCCGTTCGGCGACGGCCTCGCGTCCGTGCGCACCGAACAGGCCCTGGCCTGGCTGCTGGGCCTGCAACAGCAGCGACCCGCCGAGTTCGCTCCTTACGCGGGCAGCGCGACCGTGCGCATGTCCGGAGAGGTTGATGTCGCATGAGAAGCCGACTGCTCAAGGTCGCTGCCGGGGTCGCGCTCGCGGTCGCGATGGTTCCCGCGCCCGCCGCCCAGGCCACGCCCCTCTCGCTCAAGCTGGACGCCGTCGGCGAGCTCGTCGGGAACGCGCTGCCCGCGCCGCCGTTGACGGCCAAGAAGCCGTCCACGACGAGCACTCGCGTCGCCAAGCGCACCACGCAGCCCGGCGTCGTCTCGACGGCCCTGGGAACACTCGGACTGTCCTCCACGCAGGCCGGCACGAACGGCGGCGGCGCGCCCGGTGCGAAGGCGACGCAGAAGACGCTGATCCTGTACGACAACACGGGTCCCTGGGCGTGGCTGGGTGAGGCCTACGCGGTGCAGGCGGGCAACCTCGCGTCGCACGGCAGCGCGTACGTCATGCACCCGGTCGGCTCGTACGCCGCCGGCGAGATGTCCGGCTACACCGGCGTGATCTACATCGGCTCGACCTACGACGAGCCGCTCCCGGTGGCGTTCCTCGACGACGTGC
This sequence comes from Lentzea albidocapillata, assembly GCF_000719115.1. Taxonomy (GTDB): domain Bacteria; phylum Actinomycetota; class Actinomycetes; order Mycobacteriales; family Pseudonocardiaceae; genus Lentzea; species Lentzea albidocapillata. Next base: position 165,583 of record NZ_JOEA01000021.1, read on the forward strand.
TCGCGGGCAGCAAGCCGGTGCTGTGGATGGCTCACAACATCTGGCAGCTCACTGCCCGCGCGCCGAGCTTCCAGGCCACGTACGGCTGGAACTGGGTGCAGTACGACACCGGTGCCGCGACCACCGTCCGGTACGAGAACACCGACCTCGGCCGCAACCCGCTCGCGACCCCGTCCGGTCTGATGATCACCTCGATCACCGACCCGGCGATCGCGTCGGCGCCGGCCGTCGCGACCGGTTCGGCGGTGGGCCCGATCAACTGGGCGACCAAGGCCAGGAACCTGACCTACATCGGCGAGATCCCGTTCAGCTACGTCGACCACGGCGATCGCTACCTGGCCGCGGCGGACCTGATCAGCAAGGTCTCGAACCCGGCGATGATCGACCGCAAGCGGGCGCTGGTGCGCATCGAGGACGTCGGCCCCGACGCCGACCCGAACGAGCTGCGCGCGATCGCCGACTACCTGAGGTCGCAGAACGTGCCGTTCACCATCGCGGTCTACCCGCGCTACGAGAACCCGCTGGGCGCCGACAACAACGGCGTGCCGGAGGCGGCGAACCTCGCGGAGAAACCGCAGGTCATGAGCGCGTTGCGGTACATGACCCAGCGCGGCGGCACGATCCTGATGCACGGCTACACGCACCAGTTCGGCAAGGCGGTCAACCCGTACGACGGCCGCAGCGGCAACGACTTCGAGTTCTACCTGGCTCACGTCAACGAGAACGACAGCGTCATCTACGACGGCCCGGTCCCCGGTGACTCGGCGGCGTGGATGCAGGGCCGGATCAACTCGGCGACGAACGCGCTCGCGCAGGCAGGTTTCGCGAAGCCGGCCATCTTCGAACCGCCGCACTACGCCGCGTCCGCCGTGGACTACCAGGTCATCCAGCAGAACTTCGGCAAGCGCTACGACCGCGGCCTGTACTTCGCCGGGTACTGCCCCGGTGGAGCGTGCGGCACCGGCACGCCGCAGTACGACAAGATCTACGGCCAGTACTTCCCGTACCTGGTCCGCGACGTCTACGGCTCGATCGTGGCGCCGGAAGCGGTGGGCAACGTCGAGCCCGAGCCGTTCAACAACCACCCGGCTCGCCTGCCGGCCGACCTGGTCAGGACGGCGAACCAGCTCAAGGTGGTCGATGATGGTGTCGCGAGCTTCTTCTACCACCCGTACCTCGGTACCGGGTACCTGCAGCAGACCGTCTCGGGGCTGAAGAACGCGGGCTACCGGTTCGTGTCCGTCGGCGCCGTCATGGCGGGGTGACAGGAGGTCCGGGTGCGCTGGTCGTGGGCGGTTCTGCTGCTGGCCGGGTGCTCTGCCGGTCAGGTCGGGCCGCCCTCGGCCGGCGACATCGACGAGGGCTGGCAGGTCACCGTCTACTACACCGCCGTCGAGTCGTTCCACAGTGGACCGACGGTGCCCGTGCGGGGCTGCCCGGACATCGACTGCGAGAACGGTGACGACGTGCTCGGCACGTTCCCGCGGTCGTTCGCGAAGGCGGTGAAGGACGAGGGTACCGGCCGCACGGTGGACGGCCGGTACCTCAACTGGTCCCACGACAAGGGCTACTGGCTCGACACCGAGCCGCGTGACTCGTTCGGCAAGCCGTTGCAGCCCTTCGTCTCGGCTGCCGCGGACGGGGTGAGGACGGGCTCACGGATCAAGCTCGTCTCGTGTGGACAGACGCCCGAGGGCGGCAACGTCGACGCCGTCGTGTGCCAGAAGCTCGCGTCCTCGTCGTGGAAGATCACCGACGAGTTCACTCCCGGGCTCGGCGGGGAGAGGCACATCGACCTCTACCTCGGCGAGGAGACCGGGCCGGGGTTCACCGAAAGCCCCTGGTACACGACGTTCGCCCGAGCCGTGCTGGAGATTCACCAGCCCAGCTGAACCGCCAGCTTCCGGGCCTGCTCCAGCGGACCGGCCTGCTGCTGACCCGGTTCGGGCAGCGGCACACCGGCGCAGGACAGGTCTCCGGACGGCGTCACGCGGTCGACGAGGTAGCGCTCGACGACGTCGTTCACGCAACCGTTGTCGAAGCCGTAGATGCCGTGGTCACCCTCGTCCTTCACGGTCAGCATCCGTGATCCGGCGAACCCGGCGTGCGCCTTGCGGGCACCCTCGATCGGCGTCGGCGCGTCGCGTTCGGACTGCACCATCAGCGTCGGCGCGACGCCGATCCCGTTGGGCCGCTTGAGGTTCACGTCCGGCCGGTCCCAGTACGCGCAGGCGCCCATGATCTGGTAGTAGCCCAGCAGCGGCCACTTCGCGCCGTCCTGGGCCGCATCGCGTTCCAGGAACCTGCGGTCACCCCGGAACTTGGTGTCGTTGCAGACGATCGAGTTCAGCGTGGCGTTCGCCGCGTCCGGGTAGCTCGCCTGTGCCGTCAGCGGCGCCGGCACCGTGCCGGCCAGTTCGGCCAGCTTGCGCGCGGCGCCGTCGAACGCGTACTTGCTGTACTGGCCCTGGACGAGCACCAGGTCCAGCGTGACCGGGTAGTACGTGCCCTCGGGCAGGGTGACGGGCTGCTGGGCGAGCTTCGCGCGCGTCCGCTCGTAGGCTTGGCGCACCTCTTCACCGGTCTTGCCGAGGTGGTAGACATCGTCGTGCTTGGCGACCCACGGCGCGAAGTCGACGCGAAATCGCCGCTCGAAGCCCATGCCGAAGTCGCCGAACACCGTCTGCCACGGCGCGGTGAACTCGGTGTTGGAGTCGAGGACGATCTTGTCGAGCGTCTTGGGGAAGTACGTGGCGTAGTAGGCGCCCATCCAGCTGCCGCCGGAGTAGCCGAGCCAGTCGACCTTCTTGCGGCCCAGGATCTGGCGGAGCAGGTCGAGGTCGCGCACGGTCTGGTCGGTGGTGATGTACTTGCCGAGCTCGCCGGACTTGGTCTGGCAGAACTTCGCCTGCAGCTCCATGCCGCTGTAGATCAGGTCGAGGTTGGCCCTGCTGCGGTCTCGCGGGTCCGTCGCGCCGAGGGTGTCGAACCCGCCGCACGTGACGTTGCTGCTGGCACCGGTGCCGCGCACGTCGATGCCGTAGATCTCCGCGTTCTCGCTGAGCTTCGGCCGGTTCAGGTAGACCAGCGGCAACGTGCGCCCGGCACCGCCTGGCCCGCCGGGGTTGGTGAAGACCGCGGTCTTCGCCTTGCCGTTCAACGGAACCGTGCGGCTGACCGCGATGGTGATGGTCTTGCCGTTGCGCGGGTTGTTCCAGTCCATCGGCGCGGTGAAGCTGCCGCACTCCAGCCTTTCGAAGCCTGGCTCCTCACTGCACTTCTGCCACCGGATCTCCTGTGCCGGTGCCGCCAGTGCCTGTGGTGCGATGAGCAGGGATGACGCGGTCACGACGGCCAGCGCCGCCGCGGTTTTCGTTCGTAGCATTCGAGCCCCCTCCAATGTGCTTCAAGCTCATCGGTTCCGGGGGCGCTGAACATCGGCTGAAGGATGACGGGTTCGTACGACTTGGGTCTTACGCCACCCGGACAAACAGCCATGACATGCGTCATCAAGCCCTGACAGGCCGAAGGGCCGTCCCCTAGGTGTACTGACCGGAGAGGTTGAGAACGGTTCGACACGTAGCCGGATGATCTTGGAATGAGGGAGGGCCTCCGGGTTCGGTGTGGATTGCGACG
>NZ_JOEA01000022.1 GCF_000719115.1 Lentzea albidocapillata
CAGCGACAAGAACAAGACCACCGGGTAGAACATCACCAGGACCCACCACCTGCGGAATTACTTGAGCGCAGGCCCCGGGAATAACTTGAGCGTTCACAGGGTTGGATGCTCGGGTTGTCGAGGATCCGGTTTCTGGGACGCCGTTGGTTGTGCCTGTGGGGTCTCGGCATCGGGTGTCGTGAGTTGTCGGACCCTCTGAGTACGTTGTGATGCAGGGGGTTCCCGTAACGGGGGGACGCCTGCGTCAGCGTGGTCACCTTTGCGTGCCGCGGCTGTTGTGGGTGGTCGCCTTTGCGTGCCGCGATCGGGCGTGCCGCGACCGGGCGGGTGGTCGCCTTGCGGGCGGCGAGCTTGCGTTGCGTGCTTCCCCTGGGGCTCTGCCCCAGACCCCGGCAATCTGATCAGGGGGTCCACGCCACGAGCGGGTTGATGGCACGCCTGTTGCGTTGGGCGGCTGCCTGTTGCGTAGCTGGGTGCGTTGGCGGTGGGGTCCCATCACGAGCCGCACCAAGAGCGGGCCACATGCAGGTAGGGGTGTCAAGCGGACGAAAAGCGTGTCCGCTTGACACCCCTCAGCCCTCGTCGGTGAAGTGAAGGGACGAGGCTGCTACGAACGGTTCCAGTTTTTCGGGGAGGATCATCGCGGCGTCGGTGACGCCTGCGTTCTCGTCGCCGAACAGGCGGCCTGCTGCCCACGGGCCGTATTCGAGCATGTCGGTCGCTGCTGCCCAGAGTTGGCGGCGGCCGAAGCGGACCACCTGGCCGAAGGAGGCCACGAACTGGGCTGCGTGTGCTGCGTAGCGGGCGCGCAGGATTGCTGCCAGGGCTGCTTCGTTGGCTACGACGGTTGCCGCTGGGTGGTTCGAGGCCGGGTCGTCCGGGAGGCAGGCGAACTCGTCGCACATCAGCGCCATGCCGTCGGGGTGCGGGCGGCCTGCCGTGTTGATGTGGAACGCCATGTCCGAGGGCTTGAGTGTTGGCACTCGGCGGGCCGTGTGGAAGAGGAGGCCTGCCAGGTAGCCGGGCTGGTGCAGGTACCAGCCCATGATGTAGCCGGCCGTCGCGCGGTCGTCGGACTCGCCGTACTGCTCGACCATCCACTCCGCGAGGTCCTTGCGCCACAGGTCGAACCGGGTGGGCTCCGCCAGCAGGTCCGAGCAGATCGTCCAGTCGTCGGACGGTGTGCCGAAGACGATCTCGGTGCCGGTCCGCAGGCGGGCGATGGATTCGGCCAGTGGCGTGAGCGCACGCGGGTTCTGCTGTGAGACCCTCGCAGGTACGGTCAACGCGCAAGTCCAATCTCATGCGTATCAGGCTTGCCTAACCTTACCTGGGATCTCCCTTAGTTCGCCTCTTCTGGTGTGCCCGGTCACAGGAGTATCGCTCAATGGTCGGTTGTTCGCGTTCAGCGGACATCGCCCGATCTGTGGAATCCGTTGCTTCCGACCTGCGTTGATGCAGATGTCAATGTTCACCGGACGCGGCTTGCCGCTGATGGGAGCCACAGGCCTCGGGACCGCCCACTACAGTGGAGCCACGGTGCCGCGCTCACCAGGGTAGATCGGTGGAGCCGAGGACCGCCGACGCAGCAGTCAGGGAGTGCGAATGTTCGAAAGGTTCACCGACCGCGCGAGGCGGGTGGTTGTCCTTGCCCAAGAAGAGGCACGGATGCTCAACCACAACTACATCGGCACCGAGCACATCCTCCTGGGTCTGATCCACGAGGGTGAAGGTGTCGCCGCCAAGGCGCTGGAGTCGTTGGGGATTGCGCTGGAGGGCGTCCGCCAGCAGGTCGAGGAGATCATCGGCCAGGGCCAGCAGGCTCCGAGTGGACACATCCCCTTCACCCCCCGTGCGAAGAAGGTCCTGGAGCTCTCGCTGCGCGAGGCGCTTCAGCTCGGCCACAACTACATCGGCACCGAGCACATCCTGCTCGGCCTGATCCGCGAGGGCGAGGGCGTCGCCGCCCAGGTCCTCGTGAAGCTCGGGGCCGACCTCAACCGGGTGCGTCAGCAGGTGCTGCAGCTGCTGTCCGGTTACTCCACCGAGAAGGGCGCGGCGGAGTCGACCGGTCGTGGCGAAGGCACGCCGTCGTCGTCCTTGGTGCTCGACCAGTTCGGGCGCAACCTCACGGCCTCTGCCCGTGAAGGCAAGCTCGACCCGGTCATCGGGCGGGCCAAGGAGATCGAGCGGGTCATGCAGGTGCTGTCCCGCCGCACCAAGAACAACCCGGTCCTCATCGGCGAGCCCGGCGTCGGCAAGACCGCCGTCGTCGAGGGGCTGGCGCAGATGGTCGTCAAGGGCGAGGTGCCCGAGACGCTCAAGGACAAGCAGCTCTACACGCTCGACCTCGGCTCGCTGGTCGCGGGCTCGCGCTACCGCGGTGACTTCGAAGAGCGCCTGAAGAAGGTTCTCAAGGAGATCCGCACGCGCGGCGACATCATCCTGTTCATCGACGAGATCCACACCCTCGTCGGTGCGGGTGCCGCCGAGGGCGCGATCGACGCCGCGTCGATCCTCAAGCCGATGCTGGCTCGCGGTGAGCTGCAGACGATCGGTGCCACCACCCTCGACGAGTACCGCAAGCACGTCGAGAAGGACCCCGCGCTGGAGCGCCGCTTCCAGCCGATCCAGGTGGGCGAGCCGTCGCTCGAGCACACCATCGAGATCCTCAAGGGCCTGCGTGACCGGTACGAGGCGCACCACCGCGTCTCGATCACCGACTCCGCGCTGGTCGCCGCCGCCACGCTGGCCGACCGGTACATCAACGACCGGTTCCTGCCCGACAAGGCGATCGACCTCATCGACGAGGCCGGCGCGCGCATGCGCATCCGCCGGATGACCGCGCCGCCAGACCTGCGCGAGTTCGACGAGAAGATCGCGGACGTCCGTCGCGACAAGGAGTCCGCGATCGACGCGCAGGACTTCGAGCGCGCGGCGAAGCTGCGTGACGCGGAGAAGCAGCTCCTGGGCCAGAAGGCCGAGCGGGAGAAGCAGTGGAAGGACGGTGACCTGGACGTCGTCGCGGAGGTCGACGACGAGCAGATCGCCGAGGTCCTCGCCAACTGGACCGGCATCCCGGTGTTCAAGCTCACCGAGGAGGAGACCACGCGTCTGCTCCGCATGGAGGACGAGCTGCACAAGCGGATCATCGGCCAGGTCGACGCGGTCAAGGCCGTGTCGAAGGCGATCCGCCGCACCCGCGCCGGTCTGAAGGACCCGAAGCGCCCCTCCGGCTCGTTCATCTTCGCCGGCCCGTCCGGTGTCGGTAAGACCGAGCTCTCGAAGGCGCTGGCGAACTTCCTGTTCGGCGATGACGACGCGCTCATCCAGATCGACATGGGCGAGTTCCACGACCGGTACACCGCGTCGCGGCTCTTCGGTGCCCCTCCCGGTTACGTCGGCTACGAAGAGGGCGGCCAGCTCACCGAGAAGGTGCGCCGCAAGCCGTTCTCCGTCGTGCTCTTCGACGAGATCGAGAAGGCCCACCAGGAGGTCTACAACACGCTGCTCCAGGTGCTGGAGGACGGCCGCCTGACCGATGGTCAGGGCCGGACGGTGGACTTCAAGAACACCGTCATCATCTTCACGTCGAACCTGGGCACGTCGGACATCAGCAAGGCCGTCGGCCTCGGCTTCACCTCGGGTCAGGACGGCGCGTCCAACTACGAGCGCATGAAGAACAAGGTCAACGACGAGCTGAAGAAGCACTTCCGCCCCGAGTTCCTCAACCGCATCGACGACATCATCGTCTTCCACCAGCTGACTCAGGACGAGATCATCAAGATGGTGGACCTGATGATCGCCCGCGTCGAGACGCAGCTGAAGAACAAGGACATGGCGATCGAGCTCACGGATCGCGCGAAGATGCTGCTCGCGAAGCGCGGCTTCGACCCGGTGCTGGGCGCTCGCCCGCTGCGCCGGACGATCCAGCGCGAGATCGAGGACACCCTGTCGGAGAAGATCCTGTTCGGCGAACTTCAGCCCGGCCAGATCATCCTCACCGACGTCGAGGGCTGGGACGGCGAGTCGGACCAGCACGACAAGGCGCAGTTCGTGTTCCGCGGCGAGGCCAAGCCGAACCGCGTGCCCGACGCACCGCCCGTCGACCTCACCGCCTCGGCGCCCGCCGCCGAGTCGCAGGACGCTCCGGCGAACGAGACCGAGTGATCTAGGCAGTACGTGAGAACGGCCCCCAGGCTCCTGGGGGCCGTTTTCGTTTGTCGGCTCGAGTTCCTCACACTGTCCTTTGAGGACGGTTTCGTGAACGTGGAGCCCCACGACCCCGCCGCCGCCGTCTGACCTGTAGTGCCCGTCACTCGGCCACATCGATTCGCGCGTTTCGCCGCGAACCGCAGACTTCTCCTGCCACCATTACGCCCGCTCCGCGTGATCTTGCGAGAGCAGGTGTCCCAGGAGGAGGTTCCCTGTGCCGTCGGCGGCTTTCGAGCAGTTGGTCGCTCAGTTCGAGCGGTTCCAGTCGCAGATGCAACGCGTTGACCAGCAGTTCTCGAAGGTCGGCGAGATGCAACAACAACTCACCGAACTGGAAGCGGTCGCCACCTCGGCCGACCGCGCCGTGACGGTGGTGGCGGGCCCCTCCGGCAGCATCAAGGACATCAGACTGACCGACCTCGCCATGCGCAGGCCGCCGCACGCCCTGGCCGCCGAACTCATGTCGACGCTGCAGAAGGCCGTCGCCGAGGCCGCCCGCCGCCAGGCAGGCATCGTCGAGGGCGCGATCGGCGACGACATGAAGCTCTCGGACCAGGTGCTCGAAACCCAGGCGCAGCTCTTCGGAATGTCCAAAGAGGAACTCCGTGCCGTGAGGTCGGACGACACCGCCCCCGCAGCCCCGCCTCGCCCGCCGGCGCCTCCCGCGCCGCCGATGCCCACGCCCCCGAACGCAGGCCAGGTCCGGCAGCCGCCTGCTCCGCCGCGCAGGCCCGCGCCCGAGCCGCAGGACGACTTCACCGACCAGAACATCCTGCGCAGCAACGCGTGGAACGACAGGTCACCGCAGCCTCCCGCCGCTCCGTCCAAACAGGACGGCAAGTTCCTGAACCTCTTCGACGACGAGGACGGCCGGTGAGCGGGTTCAGCGTCGACCCGGAGGAGCTGCGGGAGTACGCGGGCAAGCTCCAGGGCCACCGCGGGTTCGCGGGCCAGGTCGCGGCTCTCGTGGACAAGGCGGACGTTGGCGACAAGTCGTGGGGCGTTGTCGGGATCTTCGTGAAGCAGCAGTACACGCAAATGCTCGGCGATCTCAAGGACACGCTCACCGCGATGACCGAAGGACTGGACTCCGGCGCGGAGAAGTTCCGCGACACAGCCCAGGGCTATGCGGAGCAGGAAGCGGCACTGAAGGCGTTGCTCGACGGCATCCAGGTCGAGAGGGGGTAGACCGGCGTGGCGGAAGACTCCTTCTACGCCGACGAGGGCGGCGAGAACGAGATCGAGATCAAGGTCGGCGAGAAGACCCTCGGCGAAAAGGCCGCGGAGAACGCGCCGATCTACGGCAACTTCGTCAAGGCGAAGGAAGCCGCAGGTAAGACGGGCGAGACCGGGGGCGTCGCCGGACTGACTTCCGAGGGCAGCGCGCTGGTCACCTCGGTGGTCGAGTTCGGCCAGGGGATGGTGACGGACCCGCTCGGCTTTCTGGTCGGCCAGGGGCTGAACTTCCTGATCGCCATCGTGCAGCCGCTGGAAGACGCGATCCACTTCGTGAGCGGTGACGGTCCGGCGTTGCAGCAGGCCGGTGAGAACTTCGGGGCGATCGCCCAGGGCATCTCAGACCTGAGCACCAGGTTCACCGAGGACCTGCAGAGCACCGTGACGACCTGGGGCGGCGACGCGTCCGAAGCGGCCGCCACGAAGCTGGGCGAGTTCGCCCACGGTATCGACGGGGTCGCGGGTCAGGCCGGCGAACTGGCTGAGCTGCTGATGATGTCGTCGATGGTCATGCAGGTCATCGAGGACGTCATCAAGGCGATCCTCACCGAGCTGATCACCTGGCTGATCATGATCTGGATTCCTGCCCTGGCCGCCGCAGTGCCGAGTTGTGGTGCTTCCACGGCCGCGGCGGGCGCCGCGACCGGCGTTCGGGTCGCCTCCACCGCGAGCCGGGTGTCGCGCATCGTCGCGAAGCTGCGCCAGCTGCTGACCAAGATCATGGACTTCCTGCGCAACCTGGCGAGCAAGGCGAAGAACCTCGGCACCGGCTTCAAGAAGGCCATGGCGGACAAGAAGGTCCGGAGCCAGGAAGCGACCGACGCGCTCCACGGCAAGACGAAGTGGGAGACGTTCAGGAGCAACCCGGTCACCCGGATGAACAGCCATGACGGCATCGTCGGCGAGCGTATGAAGCAGGGATTCGGGAAGTCGATGCTCGACGCCGTCGGCAACGAGGCCCTCGCCCAGGTCAACTTCGCCCACGAAAAGGGCGCACGAAACCAATCCCTGCAACAGCAGGCCGCAGAGTCGCGTGAGACCGGAACCGATCACTCGAAACAGCGCATCGAAGGGTATCTGGACATCTGATGGTGGAAATCTTCAAGTTGTGGGTGACGGACTACCTGCTCCATCCTTTTGTTCTGACCAGCTTTGTCGCCATGATCTTGTTCTTGGTCGTGAGGCGCTGGCTCCAGTTCCGGAGCCATGGGAAGGCTCGGGACGAACAGATCGCCGCGCTGACCCCGCTGGCACAGCGTCTCGGCGGCAAGGTGCTCGGTCCTGACGAGGCGGCCATGTGGACGGCTGAGCTGTGCAAGCCGTTCTGGAACGAGTACTCGATCGCGTTCCGGTCGAAGCGGCAGTACGACCTGTCGCTGGACTTCCAGCGCGGTCCGTGGCACGTCAGGGTGACCGAAGCCTCGATCCGGTACGACAGCCGCGGCCTCGGCGTGCGCTGGCTGCAGCAGCACCGCATCGAGATCGCCACCGCACGCCTGGCTCCGCTGAAGGTCACGCGGCCGAACAAGTACAACGTCAACAACGGACAGCCGTTGTCGCCCGCCCGGCTCGAGTCCGAGTGGAAGCAGATCGTCAGCAACGAGCCCGAAACCGCGAAGCAGGCAGATGCCGAGTGGCTGCCGGTGCCGTTGCTGCCGCCCATGGACCAGGAGTTCTCCGCATACGGCAGCGATCCCGCGGCTGCGGCCAGGGAGCTGAACTTCGACGCGCTGCACTGGCTGATCGACCAGGCGGAGAGCCTGCCCACCTGGGCCAGGCAGATGTCGCTGACCTTCGAGTCGGGCTTCGTCTACCTGGCCGTGTACGACCACATCTACCCTGACGACCTGCTGGTCGTGGTCGACACGATCTGCGGTCTCCTTGACCGCATGCCCGGCGCGCGGCCGCGGCACCCTGCTGCGACTGTCTGACGATGCAGTCCCGGACGCGCGGGCTCTCCGTGGGCTGACCTCACGCGGGCGATGGGGAGCGACTACGGCACGGTGCTGGGGTGGCTCAGGCGGGCGTCGAGGTAGCGCTTCGACTACGCGCTGGACTTCTCCAGAGATGGGTGGCGTGTTCGCATCGATGGAGGTGGCCACCGGCGACCTGGTGCCGCTGAAGATCACGCAGGTCTTCGGTGGAGGGCTCGGTAGCCGGTCGGCCGGCGAGATGCCGCGAACCGTCGAGAACGAGGACCGTCCGCTGTCGATGCAGCTGCGGCTACCGGTATCGGTTGACCACGCGTACGTGGCGTTCACCAGCTACCTCGCCGGCGCGGCTCACGTGTTCAATCCGGACGTGGTCGAGCGGCTGCTCGACGCGATCATCGGCCTGCTCCGCCTCGTCCCGGCAGTCAGCGCGGCGTCACGGCGTAGCCCGCCAGTACGACCTCCTCCAGTTCCGGGTCGTCGTCCTCGTACGCGCCCTCGTAGTTGAAGCCGAACAGCTCGCGCAGGGCGGCCTCGGCCAGATCGAGCGGGTGGAAGCGGAACGGGTACTCGTCGTCGGAGTCGAGGCTTTCGAGGAACTCCGGGTCGCCCGCGCGGTACTTCTCCTCGAACGGCAGGGGAGTGCCGACGTCGGCGATCACGCCGCTGTTCGGGGAGAGGCTGTACGCGCGGCGCAGCGTGCCGTCCGGCTCCCAGATGGCGTACGAGAAGAAGTCGACGACGCTGTGCATGGCGTGCAGGTACAGGGTGCGGCCGGCGGCCTCGCTGACGAAGTGCGCGGGCAGGTCGGTGTGGGAGTCGCCGGCGGCGTCCTGGGTGCAGATGATGGACAGGCCTGGGAACACGCCGGCGTAGACGGTGCCCTTCGGCGGGTTGCCGTAGTGGAGGTTGCCGTCCTCGATCGGGCGGATCTCGTGCGACGGGTAGAGGCGTTCCACGAAGGCGGCCGTGGCTTCGCGGTCGATCTTCGGTGCTGCCCGCAGGACCTTGCTGACGTCGTCGGATGCGTAGAAGAGCATCCAGTCCTTGGCTCCCATTCGGTCCCCTCTGAGTCGGTTGGAATCAGCATGACGGAGGGGTCTGACAATTTTCGGCGGGCAACGGGACAGGGGCGCGGGCCGTCCTTTCGGGTGTGAGCACACCGGAGACCGACGCGCGCTCGGGCACACTGCACGGCGTGGTCACCACCGAGGTGAAGCCGCCCCGAAGCGGTTTCGCCACGTTCCTGCTGGTCGTGTGCGCGATGGCGTTCGTCACGGCGGCGCTGGTCAGGCTGCTCGGTATCGACGGCACGCGGTACATGATCGCCGCGACGTCACTGACCCCGTACATCACCGTCGTGGGCCTGCTCATCGGGTTGTTCGCGTTGTTCCGCAAGCGGTGGGTCATCGGGCTGACGATGACGCTGGTGGCGGTCGTGCTGGTCGCGAACGTGGCGCCGCGGGCGTTCTCCGACGCACGGCCGAACGGGGTGGGACAGCAGGTCAGGCTGATGACGTCGAACCTGCTCACCGGCATCGCGGACGCGCAGTTCATCGTGCAGGAGGTCAGGAAGCGCAACATCGACATCCTGGCGATGCAGGAGCTGACGCCGCAGATGGTGGGCGACCTCGACCGGGCGGGTCTGCGCCAGGTGCTGCCCAACCGGGTCTTCCTCGACGAACCGGGCGGGTCGGGCAGCGGCATCGCCTCCCGGTTCCCGCTCTCGCGGCGCGACCTGACGCCGCCGGGCTCGTTGCAGCAGGCCGGTGCGCTCGTCGACCTGCCGGGCAAGGACATCGAGGTCGTCTCGGTGCACCCGTTGCCGCCGGTCGTCACCGACGGACCTGAGCCGTGGCAACGAGAGCTCGCCGGTCTGCCCGCGCCCGACTCGACCGGCGCGATCAGGGTGCTCGCCGGCGACTTCAACGCCACGCTCGACCACGTCGGCCTCACGCGGCTGCTGAACAAGGGCTACGTGGACGCGGCCGACCAGGTCGGCAAGGGGCTGATCCACACCTGGCCGAGCGCCAGCGGGTTCTGGCCGCCGCCGGTCACCATCGACCACGTGCTGGTGGACTCGAAGATTCTGGTGGACACGCTGGACGTGTTCGACGTGCCCGGCAGCGACCACCGGGCCGTCGTCACGCAGTTCGTCGTGCCAACGCTGTGAGGGCTTCGAGCGCGCCGACCGGCAGCGACACTCCGCGGCCGTGCCGGACCTCCGGCTCGCGGACGTTGATCCGGATCAACGCGCCGTTGGCCGCGCTGGCCAGTTCGGCCTGACGCCGCACGGTCGGCACGGCGGTGCCGGCACCGATCTCGACCACGACGAGCCTGCGCTGGTTCCTGCGCCACGCTGTCAGCTCGTCGAGCTGACGCTGGCTGCGGTGCGGCACCCAGCCCCAGTCGCCGAACATCAGGATGTTGGGCCGCGCCAGCCCACCGCACGACGGGCACGACGGCAGTTCGCCGGTCGCCCGCATCGTCTCCGGATCGACGGTGACGTCGAACGAGCACTCCCAGATCTCGTCCGTGCACGGCTCCACGCACTGGGCGTGGTGGATCGACCCGTGGACCTCGGCGACGTCCGTGAAACCCGCCTTCTGGAACTGTCCGTCCACATTGGACGTGAAAATGCGCGCACTCCATGACCGCAGCACGGCGAAACCCTCGTGCGGCACGGTCGCGCGGTACAGGCCCAGCCGATGGCCGTAGAAACCCCACGCCAGCGCGGGATCGTCGGCGAAGTGCACGGGGTCGGCGATCTCCTCGAACTTCAGCCCGAGCCGCTCGTAGGGCGGGTACGCCCGCCAGAAGCCCTCGGTGCCGCGGAAGTCGGGAAGACCCGAGTCGACCCCCATGCCGGCACCGGCGCAGACGAGCACGGCGTCCGCGCCGGCGATCAGCTCGGCGGCTCTGTCGTAGGCCTCCTCGATCACTGCTTGGGCTTGCTCCCCAGCACGACCTCGAACTCCAGCAGGTCGGCACCGCTCGACACGGGCCGTGCGCGCTCACCCGAGTGAGCGGCCGCACCGGCCTCACCGTCGCGCCACGCGGTGAAGGCCTCGTCGGTCTCCCAGTGCGTGACGACGAAGTAGCGGTCCTCACCCGCGACGGGGCGCAGGAGCTCGAAGCCGAGGAAGCCGGGCTGGTTGTCGACCGCGCCCAGACGGGCGGCGAACCGCTTCTCGAGCTCGGGGCCGTTGCCCTCGGGAACCTTGATCGCGTTGATCTTCACGACTGCCATGCCGACCAGCCTAGCGACGAACACCGACAGGCAGCAGGTACTGATCTTCGGGAATGCCCGACTTGCGGAACCACGCCGCGAAGAACCCGTCCAACGGCTGCCCGGAGGCCTGCTTGAAGTGCTCCTCGAACTCCGGCCACGAGGCGTTGCCGTCGCGGTGCTTCACCAGCCACGTCTGCAGCGCCTTGAAGAACACGTCGTCACCGACCTGCTTGCGCAGCGCGTGCATCCCCATCAGGCCCTTGTCATAGACGCCGCGGAACTCGTTGCCCTTGCCCATGTCGTAGAGCTTCGGCGCCCAGAACGCCGCCCGGTCGCGCCGCTGCTCCACGTTGTCGCGGTAGCGCTGGTCGAGGTCCGTGCCCTCCTTCTCCAGCCACAGCCACTGCGCGTAGGACGCGAGGCACTCGTTCAGGCAGATGTCCGCCCAGTTCTCGATCGACACCGAGTCGCCGAACCACTGGTGGGCGTTCTCGTGCACGACCGTCTCCAGGTCGGCCCAGGCGGCGTAGATCGGACGGGTCTGGGTCTCCAGCGAGAACCCGATCTGGTCCGCGACCCAGATGCTGCCCGCCGCGCGCTGCGGGTACGGGCCGAACTTCGTCTCCAGGTACGCGAGGACCTCCGGTCCCTGCGACTGGATCGGCTTCTTGGCGGCGGACGTGCCGGGCGCGTAGGCGTCGACCACCGGCGTGCCGTCGGGCAGTTTCGAGCGAACGACCTCGAACTTGTCGATCGCCACGGTGGCCAGGTACGTCGCGAGCGGCGTCTCCTCCGACCAGGTGAACGTCGTCCAGCCGCCGTCGCGGGTCGCAGGGCCTTCGAGGCCGTTCGAGATCGCCGTCCAGCCGTCCGGCACGCGGGCCGCGACCTTCAGCGCCGCCTTGTCGCGCGGGGTGTCGTTGGCCGGGAACCACGTCGTCGCGGAGTGCGGCTGACCTGCGGCGAACGCTCCGCCGGTGGACGAGATCTGCCAGCCGCTGCGGCCCAGTGAGGCGTCGTTGATCGTCGTGGGCTCGCCGCCGTAGGTGACGACGGTGGTGAAGGGCTTGCTCTTCGCGAGCGGCGAAGCAGGCGTGATCACCAGTTCGTGGTCGCCTTCCTGCACGAACTTCGCGGGCTGCCCGCCGACCTGCACCTCGCTGACCTTCAAGCCCTCGAGGTCGAGGTTGAAGCGCGAGAGGTCCTGGGACGCGGTCGCGGTGACGGTCGCGACGCCGTCGAGTTTCCTGGACCCAGGGTCGTAGGTGATCGCCAGGTCGTAGAGCGTGACGTCGTAACCGCTGTTGCCGTCCGTCGGGTAGTACGCGTCGCCCGCGCCAGCCCCTGCCTCCACCGCGGCCTGCGGCGACGTCTCCTGGCGCGCCTGCTGCGCGGGGTCGCCGCCCGGCGTTCTGAACACCACGAGCAGACCTGCGACGAGCACGACCAACACCAGGGCGATCAGGTACGGGCGGGCCTTCATGCGTTAATCATCCCTGTGTCGGTGGTGGAGTTCGGCGGAACGGGTCAAGGCGTACTGCTCCTGCACGGTCTGATGAGCAGGGCCACCGCCTGGTGGCCGGTCGCGCAGTGGCTCAGGCCGTTCGGGCGCGTGGTCGGCTTCGACCAGCGCGGGCACGGCCGCAACCCGCGGCGGGGACCGTTCCGCACCGAGGACTTCGTCGCTGACGCCGCCACGGCGATCGAGGACCTCGACCTCGGGCCCGCCGTGGTGATCGGGCACTCCATGGGCGGGCTGCACGCGTGGTGTCTCGCGGCGACCCGACCGGACCTGGTCAGCGCGATTGTGGTCGAGGACTTCGCCCCGGACAACAGGGGCAGGACGATCGACGAGTGGAAGTGGCTCTTCGACGCCTGGCCGGTGCCCTTCCAGTCGCTCGGGCACGTGACGTCGTACTTCGGCGCACCGCTGTTCGCCGAGTACTTCGAGGAACGCGAGGACGGCTGGCACCTGATCGCCGAGATGGACGACCTGTACGAGATCGCCGGCCACTGGGGCACGCGGGCGTACTGGGACTTCATCGACGCCGTCGAGTGCCCGTCGCTGGTGATCGAGGCGGGCAGGGGCGGCCAGCTGCCAGGGCAGATGGAGGAGGCGGCACGGCGTTCCCGAGGCCACTACCTCTACGTCGAGGAGGCCGGGCACGTCGTGCACGACAGCGCGCCGTGGGTCTACCGGGGTGCTGTGGAGGCCTTCTTGAGCACGTCGATCTCGCCGGTCTGAGTGTCGACGATCGACACCTCGCGGACCTTCGCGCGGATCGGCTCGACCGGGAAGATCGCGGCGAACGCGGCCTTCATCGCGCCGTCGTCGATGTCGTGCGCAAGCGTGCAGTGCGGCACCCAGTTGCCCGGCAGGTAGTAGGCGCTCGGGTTCTTCACGTTGCCCGCCAGCACGTCGTGGATGGCGGAGTGCACGGCCAGCAGTTCGGTGTCCACCACGGCCGCGAGCATCAGCACGTTGTCGGCCGTCGAGAACGTGCTGAGCGAGTGCAGGTAGAGGTCCGGCAGCCACAGCCGGCCGAGGTCCTCCCGCAGTTCCTTGCGGACCTTGGGACCGATGGTGCTCGCGACGGCATAGGTGAGGTGCGGCGGGTAGTTGTGCTTCGCGCCGATGCGTTGTTGCAGGTCGCGGACCTTCCTGTCCGCCTCGTCGTCGAAGAACGCCACCAGCGCGTGCATTCAGTGCTCCCCTGGGAGTGCGAACAGGCCGTCCCGCGTCTGCTCGACCAGACCGTCGTCGAGCAGCGAGACCAGGCACTTCTCGCGCTGCGTGATGTCGCTCCAGACGATGTCGAGCTGGATCTTGGGCACCGGCCCCGGCGCGCCCCGCAGCACGTCCAGCAGCCTGCCCCGCACCTGGCGGTCGGTGCCGGCGAACTTCTGCACCTTCTTCTCCGGCCCCGCATAGGCGGGCCGCCCGGCCAGCTGCCACGCGCACTCGGCGAACAACGGGCAGTCCGCGCACTTCTGGTTCTTCGCCGTGCAGATCAACGCGCCGAGCTCCATCAACGCCGCCGAGAACACCGCTGCGTCCTCCTGCGACGAGGGCAGGATCGCCTCGACGTCACGGAGATCGCGCTTGGTGGACGGCGGCCCCGCGTCCCCGGCCCCGTGCACAGCGCGCGCAACCACGCGCCGGACGTTCGTGTCGACGACGGCGCACTTCTGCCCGTACGCGAACGTGGCCACCGCACGAGCCGTGTAGCTGCCGATGCCGGGCAGTGACTCCAGCGTCTCGATGTCCGACGGCACCACGTCGCCGTGGTCGCGGGCGATGGCGGTGGCGGCCTCGTGCAACCGCATGGCGCGCCGCGGATAGCCGAGCTTGCCCCACATCCGCAGGACTTCACCCTGCGAGGAGGCCGCCATCGCGGACGGTACGGGCCAGCGTGCCAGCCACTCGTGCCAGATCGGTTCGACGCGGGAGACGGGCGTCTGCTGCAGCATGATCTCGCTGACCAGTACGCCCCAGGCGGTGCAGTCGGGACGGCGCCACGGCAGGTCTCGGGCCGCGGTGTCCCACCAGCCCAGCAGCAACTCGTGATTCATCGCCTGCCATTGTCGCGCAACGAAAAGGCCCCCTGGAGGGGGCCCTTCACAAAGAACCTCAGGCGGCGGCGGTCTCCGCGGCGTCGACCTCGCGCAGTTCACCGGTGTGCACGTCGTAGACGAACCCGCGGACCTTGTCGGTGTGCGGGATGAACGCGCTGTGGCGAAGGCGGGCCATCGAACCGCGCACGCTCTGCTCGACGACCTTGAACGCCTCGACGGCCCAGGTCGGGCGCAGACCGGTGTCGGCCTCCAGCTCGTCCTTGAAGTCGTCCTCGGTCACCATCTCCAGGCCGCAGTTCGTGTGGTGCACGAGCAGGACCTCGCGCGTGCCCAGCTTGCGCTGGCTCAGAGCGAGCGACCGGATCGCGTCGTCGGTGACGACACCGCCCGCGTTGCGCAGCACGTGCGCCTCACCCTGCTTCAAACCGAAGATCTCGAACACCCGGATGCGCGAGTCCATGCAGGTCAGAATTGCCACCTGAAGGGACGGCTTCGCGGACGAACGGTCTCCGGGAACCACGTTCCCGAGCTCGTAGTTCCGCTTGAGCAGTTCGTCGATCGCGGTCATGTGACACACCTCCATGGCCTACCGGCGGACCCCGCGTCGATTGGAACCGGAGTTAGCGCACGTTCACAAGGGGTTTCCGCTCAATATCACGTTCACCGGATCGAGCGATGCTTGCCTACCGCTGGATCAGACCTGGTCGAGTTACGTTCGGGCCGTGATCGAGCCCACAGGTCCGCTGTCGCCCACGGTGTACTGGCGCCGCCGTCTCGCCGCGATCGGGGCCGCGCTGGTCACACTCCTGGTCGTGATCTGGATCGTCGGGATGTTCGGCTCCGACGCCGAGACCGCACAGCCCACGAACGCCGCTGCTGCGTCGTCCTCGAACCCGCCGCCGAGCCTGTCCGAGAGCCCTGCGGCCGCGTCGTCCTCATCGACGACCCCGCCGCCCTCGCCGACGGAGACCACGCCGCCGCCCCCGCCTCCCGGACCGCCGCAGCCCTGCCCGGACGACGTGATCGGGGTCGTGGCGAAGGCGAACAAGCCCTTCTACACCATCGGTGACCAGCCGGAACTGTCCATGGACGTGATCAACACCGGGCCGGTGCCGTGCATCAGGGACATCGGCCGCCAGCACCGCGAGCTCACGGTGCTGACCGCGGACGGCGCGACGGTGCTGTGGTCGAGCAACCACTGCCTCTCGGCGGTGGGCACGGAGACCCGCGTGATGCAGCCGAAGGAGACCTTCAACTACGGCACGAAGTGGGCGGGCTCCACCTCGAAGCCGGGGTGCGGGGCCCACACGCGCGTCGGGCCCGGCGACTACCTGCTGGTGGCGAAGCTGGCCGGGAAGGCCAGCTCACCCACCGTCTTCAGGCTCGAGCACTAGTCCTCGCGAGCACTGATCACGGCCCGAACCAACGCTCCTCGGCACCACCGCGCGGCGGCGCCGACGTCTTGCCGATGATCAGCTCGGTGGCGAGGTTCACCGACCGCGGGCGCGTCCGCTCGTTCGCGTCGAGCAGCAGCTTGCCCGCCGCCCGGCCCTTCTCCAGCACCGGCTGACGGACCGTGGTGAGCCCGGCCTCCTCGCCGGCGCGGATGCCGTCGAAGCCGGTCACGGTGATGTCGTGCGGCACGCGCAGGCCACGGCGGGCGGCCTCGGTCATGGCGCCCAGGGCGAGCACGTCCGAGGTGCAGATCAGCGCGGTGATCTGCGGGTCGCGGTCGAGGACCTGGGCCGCACCGGACGCACCGGAGGCCGTGTTGTGGTCGAAGCGCTCGGCCACGGGCACCTGCGACCAGTCGACGCCGGCCTCGCTGAACGCCTCGGCCAGGCCGGACAGGCGGTTGCGCTGCACGTGGAAGTGGGCGGCGTGCTGGCGGTCCGGCGTCACGAAGCCGTCGTTGCGGTCACGTGCGAGACGCATGCACACGACGCCGATGCGGCGGTGGCCCAGCCCGATGAGGTGCCTCGCGAGCTCGTACATCGCGCCGCGGTCGTCGATGCCGACGCGGTCCACGGTGCCGAGGTCCGGCTGGTCGCAGACGACGGTGGGCACCGGGCGTTCCAGCACGGCGGCGAGGTGCGGGTCGTCGTCCGGCACCGAGTAGACGACGAAGCCGTCGACACCGGCGCGGTGGACGGACGCGACGTCCTCGCGTTCGGGATTGGCGGGGACCAGCAGCAGACCGGTTCCGGCATCCTCGCACGCGAGCGCGAGGCCCTCCAGGAACCCGATCGCGGCCGGGTCGCGGAACGCGTACGAGAGGTTCTCGGTGAGCAACAGGCCCACCGCCCCGGCTTTGCGCGTGCGCAACGAGCGCGCCACAGGATCCGGGCCGGGATAACCCAGCCTTCGGGCCGTGTCCAACACCCGCCGACGCAGCTCGGGAGAGAGCTGGTCGGGCCGGTTGTACGCGTTGGACACCGTTGTCCGGGAAACGCCCAGCTCAGCGGCCAGAGAGGCCAACGTTGCCGGACGTCGCACATGCATCGACCGCGCCATGAAAGGACCGTAACGGTTCAGAACCAATACGTGAAGTCAGGGTGACCTGCGTCCCTCAAATGACGCATCCGCGCTGGTTGGCCCATCTGCCTTGTTCAGAAGTTGGTCCAGACCAATTAGGTCAATCGGTCATCTCGTTTCGGGGGCGCAGACGATTCCCTGACAACGAGCCGCGGCCGGAAGACACGGGTGTAGTTGTCGGTGCTCTGCCTGCGGCGATCCGGGTCCAGCCGCAGCACGAGCTCGTCGATCGCGGCTGCGGCCATCTCCTCGATCGGCTGCGCGAGCGTGGTCAAAGCGGGCGACGAATAGGCAGCCAATGGAATGTCGTCGAACCCGACGACCGACAGCTCCTCGGGTACCGAAATCCCCCTTTGGTGTGCCTCCCGCATGACGCCGAGCGCCATGTGGTCGGAGGAGCAGATCACCGCTGTCGGGCTCACCGTGTCGAGCAGCCGCGCCACGGCCTGACCGCCGCCCTCCGCGCTGAACGACGCGTGTGAGACGTACTCCGAACCCGCCGGCAGGTGGTCTTCTTCGAGAGCCGCAGCCCAGCCGGCGCGCTTCAGCCGGGACGGCAGCGAACGTGCGGGGCCCGAGACGAACCCGATCCGCCGGTGCCCGAGCTCGATCAGGTGCCTGGTCGCCATGTAGCCCGCGAGCTGCTCGTCGACCGTCACGTCGGGCACGTCCAGTGCGGGCGTTGCACCGTTCAGGAACACCATGTGGACGCCGTCCGCCAGGAGCTTCGCGTAGTAGCTCGGGCGCGGCGCCTGACCGAGCGGCACCTCGACGTTGGTGATCTCCGGTGACACGAACACCATGCCCTCGACCCCGCGGGCCAGGAGCATCCGGACGTACTCCTCCTCGCCCATCGGGGCACCGCTGCGGGTGTTGCACAGCAGCGACGAGTAGCCCAGGCGCGCGGCCCGCGTCTCCAGCGCCTCGGCGAACGCGGGGAAGACCGGGTTCGAGAGCTCCGGCACGAGGAGGCCGATCACGCCGGTGCGTTGCAACGCACCGAGGCCGCGCGGGGTGTACGGCATCTCCGCGAGGACCGACAGCACCCGTTGCCGGGTCTCCTCGTTCACACCGGCGCGCCTGTTGAGAACACGGCTCACGGTCGAGATGGACACCCCGGCTGCCCTCGCGATCTCGGACAGTCCGGACACGTTGCCTCCCAGCTCAGATCAGGTTCGGCGCAAGCCTGCCGTGTTAGGAAAAATTTTGCAACGCGCGTTTGCAAGACAGGGCCGTTACGGCTTGGTTACGGTCCATGTCTTGACCTGACCATGGTTCTGGTAGTGAAATCGCCCGCAACATCTTCGCAAAAGCTTGCAAGACCCTCGTCTCACTCGGAGATGAGGCCCCAGCTGGAGGGAACGGCAGCAACGATGCGACGGACAACCCTCGTGACCGCCATGGCGACGGGTGTCGCCCTCGTGCTCACCGCCTGCGGAAGCGGTGGATCGAGCAGCAACAGCGGATCCGACTCGGGCGAGGTGACCTTCTGGGACACCAGTGGTCCCAACGAGAGCCCGGTCTTCAAGAAGATCGCGGAAGGCTGTGCCACCAAGGACGGCTACAAGGTCAAGGTCGAGACGCAGGCCTTCGACGGCGCGCTCAACAACTACAAGACCGCGGCCCAGGGTGGCCAGGGCCCCGACGTCTTCCGCTCCGAGGTCGCGTGGGTGCCGCAGCTCGCGAAGCTGAGCTACGTCGCCGACCTGTCCGACACCGACCTCGCGAAGGACACCTCCGACTTCCTGGAGGCCCCGCTGGGCTCCACGAAGTACGAGGGCAAGACCTACGCGGTGCCGCAGGTGACCGACTCGCTCGCGTTGCTCTACAACAAGAAGAAGCTCGCCGACGCCGGTGTCGAGCCGCCGAAGACGTGGGACGAGCTCAAGGCCGCCGCCCCCAAGCTGGGTGGCGAGAAGGCGTTCTTCCTCAACAACGACGCGTACTACGCGCTGCCGTTCATCTACGGCGAGGGCGGCGACCTGGTCGACGCGTCCGCCAAGAAGATCGTCGTGAACTCCGCGCAGAACGTGAAGGCGCTGGAGACCGCGAAGGCCCTGCTCGACGCCAAGGCCGCCACCACGGCGCTCGACGCGACGAACTCCTACTCGAACATGCAGGCCGCGTTCTCCAGCGGTGAGGCCGCCATGGTCATCAACGGTCCGTGGGCCGTCGCCGACTACCTCAAGGGTGCCGCGTTCACCGACGCGGCGAACCTCGGCATCGCCGCGGTCCCCGGCCCGACCGCGGGCAAGGGCAGCGCGCCGGTCGGTGGCCACGACTACGTGATCCGCCAGGGCACCAAGGCGAAGCAGTCGTCCGTCAAGTTCATCCAGTGCATGGCTTCGGTCGAGTCGCAGGCGACCATCGCCAAGGAACTGGGCCTGCTGCCGACCCGCAAGTCGGCCTACCAGAACGCCGACGTCAAGGCCAACGCCGTCGTCGCCGCGTTCGAGCCGGTCACCAAGGTCGCGCACGAGCGTCCGTGGATCCCCGAGGGCGGCGAGCTGTTCGACCCGCTGAAGATCGGCTACGCGGACTTCCTGGCCGGCAAGAAGGACGCCAAGACCGCCCTTGACGACGTCGCGAAGGCGTACAAGGAGAAGGTCGTCACCGAGTACTCGATCGGCTGATCGTGTTGAACGGCCGGGGCTTCACCGCCCCGGCCGTTCGCCGGAAGGAGAGTCTCGGTGCGTCGGTTCCTGGACAGGTACTGGTACGCGTACGCGATGGTGCTGCCGGTCGTGGTGGTCATCGCGGTGTTGGTGCTCTACCCGCTCGCACAGGGCGTGTTCTTCACCTTCACGAACATCAACGAAGGCAACATCGCCAACCCGATCCTCGATCGGCCGGCCACCTACGACGTGGTGGGCTTCAAGAACTACCTCAACGTGCTGTCCGGCGGCGAGTCGTACGGCGCGTTCTGGGGCACGCTGGTCCGCACGCTGATCTGGACCTTCTCGTGCGTGTTCCTGCACTACACCGTCGGTCTCGGCCTGGCGCTGCTGCTGAACCGGCAGGTGCGTGGCCGTGCGCTCTACCGAGTTCTGCTGATCCTTCCGTGGGCCGTGCCCGCGTTCATCAGCGCGTTCGCGTGGAAGTACATGTTCAACGCGCAGTACGGGATCATCAACCAGCTGCTGCGCTCGGTCGGCCTGCCCGACCCGGTGTGGCTCGGCCAGTCGGACTGGGCACTGGTGTCGGTGATCATCGTGAACGTCTGGCTCGGCGTTCCGTTCATGATGGTGGCGCTTCTCGGTGGCCTGCAGTCGATTCCGGGCGACCTCTACGAAGCGGCCGAAATGGACGGTGCCACGCCGTGGCAGCGGTTCCGGCACGTCACGTTGCCCGGCCTGCGTTCCGTGTCGTCGACGGTGGTGCTGCTGGGCATCATCTGGACGTTCAACATGTTCCCGGTGATCTACCTGATCGCCGGCCCGAACCCGAACGCCCGGATCCTGGTCACCTACGCGTTCGAGCGGTTCTTCTCCGGCGCGTCCCGTGACTACGCCATCGCGTCGACCTACGGCGTGCTGATCCTTTCGGTGTTGTTGGTGTTCGCCACGATCTATCGGCGAGCGCTGCGCAAGCAGGGCGAGGTGTGGTGATGACGCTCGACGCAACGTCGCTGAAGGTCGTTCAGGCCACCGGCAACCGGCTGCGCAGGACCGACCGGTCCAAGGGCGCCTCCGTCGCCCTGCACGTCACGCTGATCGTCGCGTCGATCATCGCGGTGTTCCCGGTCTTCTGGGTGTTCGTCACCTCGCTGAAGCCGGACGCCCGCGCGGTCGAGCCGACGCCGAAGCTGTTCAACGAGTCCTCTTTGGACAACTACACCCGCGTGCTGTCGGGCGAGAAGGGCGACTTCCTCGCCTGGTTCGGCAACTCCGTGGTGATCGCCCTGATGACCACGGTGATCGGCGTCTTCATCTCGGCCACCGCCGGGTACGCGGCCTCGCGGTTCCGGTTCCCCGGCAAGCGCGGCCTGATGATGTCGTTCCTGCTGGTGCAGATGTTCCCGTTCGCGGTGCTGATCGTGCCGCTGTACAACATCCTCATCGCCCTGGGGCTCAACGGAACCTCGTTCGGCCTGGTGCTCGTCTACTGCACGACCGCCGTGCCGTTCTGTACGTACATGCTCAAGGGCTACTTCGACACGGTGCCGTCGGACATCGACGAGGCCGGCCGGGTGGACGGGCTGTCGCCGTTCGGCGTGTTCTGGCGGCTGATCATGCCGCTGGCCAAGCCGGGCCTCGCCGTCACGTCGTTCTACGCGTTCCTGACGGCGTGGGGCGAGGTGGCGTTCGCGTCGGCGTTCCTGTCCGCGGCGGACGAGTCGAAGACGCTGGCCGTGGGGCTGCAGGTGTTCGTGCAGCAGAACAGGACGGAGTGGGGGCACCTC
The DNA here is from genome assembly GCF_000719115.1 of Lentzea albidocapillata. Classification (GTDB taxonomy): domain Bacteria; phylum Actinomycetota; class Actinomycetes; order Mycobacteriales; family Pseudonocardiaceae; genus Lentzea; species Lentzea albidocapillata. The sequence goes on from NZ_JOEA01000022.1 coordinate 21,128, forward strand.
GCCGCCGCGTCCATTCTGGTCGCGATTCCCGCGATCGTCGTGTTCTACCTGGTGCAACGGTTCCTGGTGCAGGGCCTCGCGTCCGGCGCCGTCAAGGGCTGAGTGAACGTAAGCGCTTACGTTGTCCCGCCGCGAAACGTAAGCGCTTACGTCTGTTCCCGTAAGCGCTTGCAATGCATAACGTCGCGCCCAGACAAGCGGTGAAAGGTGCGTCACATGGCAGAGGTGTCCTACGTCAAGGCGTCGCGGATCTTCTCCGGCAACCCGCCGGTGCGGGCGGTCGACGAGCTCTCCCTCGAGGTGAGCGACGGCGAGTTCCTGGTGCTGGTCGGTCCGTCCGGTTCCGGTAAGTCGACGGCGCTGCGCATGCTCGCGGGTCTGGAGGACATCGACGAGGGCGCCATCCACATCGGTGGCAAGGACGTGACGAACGTGCCGCCGAAGGGCCGGGACATCGCCATGGTGTTCCAGTCGTACGCGCTGTACCCGCACATGACCGTCGGCGAGAACATGGGCTTCGCGCTCAAGCTGCGCGGTGTGCCGAAGCCCGAGATCAAGGCGAAGGTCGAAGAGGCCGCCAAGATGCTCGACCTGCAGAAGTACCTGGAGCGCAAGCCGAAGGCGCTCTCCGGTGGTCAGCGTCAGCGCGTCGCCATGGGTCGCGCCATCGTGCGTGAGCCCTCCGTGTTCCTCATGGACGAGCCGCTGTCCAACCTGGACGCCAAGCTGCGCGTCGAGACGCGTGCGAACATCGCCGCCCTCCAGCAGCGCCTCGGCACCACCACGATCTACGTCACGCACGACCAGGTCGAGGCCATGACGATGGGCCACCGCGTCGCGGTGCTCAAGGACGGCCTGCTGCAGCAGTGCGACACGCCTCGCGCGCTGTACGACCGCCCGGCCAACGCGTTCGTCGCGGGCTTCATCGGCTCGCCGGCCATGAACCTCAAGACCGTGCCGATCTCGGCCGAGGGTGCGAAGCTCGACGGCATCATCGTGCCGCTGACCCGTTCCGCGCTCGACGCCGCCGGTGGTCTGGACGAGGTCACCTTCGGCATCCGGCCCGAGGCGCTCGGCATCGTGCCGTCGGGCGAAGAGGGCATGGACATGACGGTCGAGCTGGTCGAGGAGCTCGGCGCCGACGCGCTCGTGCACGGTGCGGTGAAGATCGGCGACGCGTCGCAGCGCTTCGTCGTCCGCGTCGACGGTCGCACGCCGCCGACCCTGGGCCAGCACGTCAAGGTGGCCGTCCGCGACACCACCGAGATCCACCTGTTCCACCCCGAGTCGGGCGAGCGCCTGGAGGCGTGAGTCACTTCGAAAAGCCCCCGGCGTGACCGTCGGGGGCTTTTTCGTGTCGTAAACTGAACTCGACAACGGTTTCCATTACCTGATCGAGGGACGGCGTGATGACTCTCCGCAACGCTCTGGTCGGCGCTCTCGCCGTCGCAAGCCTGGCCGCCTGCGGCACGACGACGCCGTCCGCCGACAGCGGCAAGATCGAGGTCATCGCCTCGACGAACGTGTGGGGCAGCGTCATCAAGGCCGTCGGCGGCGACGAGGTCGACGTCAAGGCCCTGCTGGACGACCCGTCGGCCGACCCGCACTCGTACGAGAGCAAGCCCGCGGACGCGGCACTGGTCAAGGACGCCAAGCTCGTCGTGTTCAACGGCGGCGGCTACGACGACTTCTTCGCCAAGCTGATCACCAGCGACGCCACCAGGAAGATCGAGGCCTTCCCGCTGCGCGACAACCACGCGGAGCCGCAGACCGGGGCGCCCGACGCCGACGGTCACGACCACAGCGTGAACGAGCACGTCTGGTACGACCTGCACACCGTGCAGGCGGTGGCCGAGGCCGCGGCGAACGAGCTCGGTGCCATCGCGCCGGACAAGAAGACGACGTTCGAGAAGAACACGGCGGACTTCACCGCCAAGCTCGAGGAGCTCGAGAAGAAGATCGCCGGCGTCGGCCAGGGCAAGAAGGTCGCCGCCACCGAGCCCATCGCGCACTACCTGCTCGACTCCTCCGGCGCCGAGGACGTGACGCCCGAGGCGTTCAGCAAGGCCATCGAGGAGGAGTCGGACGTGCCGGCCGCCGCGCTCGCGGAGATGAACCAGCTGGTCGACGGCAAGCAGATCAACGTGCTGGTGGAGAACACCCAGACCGAGAACCAGGTCACGAAGAGCGTGGTCGAGAAGGCCAAGGCGGCGGGCGTGCCGGTCGTCGCGGTCACCGAGACGCTGCCCGAGGGTACGACCGGCTACCTTGACTGGATGAGCAAGCAGGTCGACGAGCTTTCGCGGGCGCTCAAGGCATGAGCGCGATCTCGCTGCGCGGGGCCCGGCTGTCCTACGGGGACAGAGTCCTGTGGGACGGGCTCGACCTCGACGTCGAACCCGGTGAGTTCCTCGCCGTCCTGGGGCCCAACGGCTCCGGCAAGACCAGCCTGATGCGGGTGCTGCTCGGCTTGCAGCCGCTGTCCGCGGGCACGGTCTCGGTCGCCGGCGGCAACCACGCCATCGGGTACATCCCGCAGCAGCGAGCGCTCGACCAGTCCATGACCTTGCGCGGCCGCGATCTCGTCGGGCTGGGCCTGGACGGCCACCGGTGGGGTTTCGGGCTGCGCGGCCGTCAGGACCGCAGGATCCGGGTCGACGCGGCCATCGAGGCCGTGGGCGGCACCCGGTACGCGGACTCGCCCATCGGGGTGCTGTCCGGCGGCGAGCAGCAACGGTTGCGGGTCGCGCAGGCCCTGGTCGGCGACCCGACCGTGATGCTGTGCGACGAACCGTTGCTGTCGCTGGATCTTGCGAACCAGCGGGTCGTGTCCGAGCTGATCGACAAGCGGCGTCGTGAGTCCGACACCGCCGTTCTCTTCGTGACGCACGAACTGAATCCCGTGCTGCCGCTCGTCGACCGGGTCCTGTACCTGGTGGGCGGGCGGTTCCGCATCGGTACGCCGGAAGAGGTCATGAGCTCCCGCACGCTGTCCGAGCTGTACCGGACGCCGGTCGAGGTCGTGCGGGTGCGCGACCAGATCCTGGTGGTCGGCGCCGGCGCCTGCGAGGAGCAGACGCACCACCTGTCGGCGGAGGCCGCGTCGTGAGCTTTCTCGACCTGCTCGAACTGGACTTCGTACAGACCGCGCTGATCGCGGCCGCCGTGCTGGGCCTGGTCGCCGGCGTGCTGGGACCGCTCGTGGTGACCCGCAAGATGGCTTTCGCCGTGCACGGCACCAGCGAGCTCGCGTTCACCGGTGGCGCGGCGGCGTTGCTGCTCGGCATCGGCATCGGGTACGGCGCGCTGGCCGGGTCGATCATCGCCGCGGTGTTGCTCGGGGTGTTGTCGCGGCGCGAGAGCGATCGCGACTCGGTGATCGGCGCGATCCTCGCGTTCGGGCTCGGCATGGGCATTCTGATGCTGGCGCTCTACAAGGGGCGTGCGTCCAACAAGTTCGGTCTGCTGACCGGTCAGATCGTCGGTGTCGACTCGACGGACCTCAAGCTCCTGGTGATCTCGTCCATCGCCGTCCTGGTGGTGATGGCGTTCATCTACCGGCCGTTGTTCTTCGCGTCGGTGGACCCGGACGTGGCGGTGTCGCGCGGGATTCCGGTGCGAACGCTGTCGATCGTGTTCGCGGTGCTGGTCGGTGTCGCGACCGCGCTGTCCGTTCAGGTCGTGGGCGCGTTGCTGGTGCTGGCGTTGATGATCACGCCGGCGGCCGCCGCGATGCGCCTCACCGCGTCGCCTTTGCGAGCTACGGTTCTTTCCGTCGTCTTCGCCGAGACCGCCGCGGTGGGAGGCATCCTGCTGTCGCTCGTACCGGCGCTTCCCGTGAGCGCCCTCGTGACGGCCGTGAGCTTCGTGATCTACCTGGTCTGCCGGGCCGTGTCCTGGCGACGTTCACGCACTGCGTGAGGTGATCGGCTTGGTCGCGTCGTCCTGGCGGGGTGCGGGCATCAGCCGCGGCGGGATGTCCAGGCCTGCCACCCGTACCTGGTTGCGGCCGTTCTCCTTGGCCTTGTACAGGGCGGCGTCCGCCGAGTGCTGGGCCATGGCCATGTCGGGGCCGTTGTCCGGGATCACCGCCACGCCGATGGAGGCCGAGATCGCCTGCAGCGACTCGCCTTCCGGTTCCGGGGGCTGGATCTCGCGGCCGTAGAGCGTGACCACGTTGCGGTGCTTGTCGGTCGTCGGGACGGCCAGGGAGCCGATGGCCTCGCGGATGCGTTCGGCGATCGTCACGCCCTGCGCCACCGGGGTGTTCTTCAGCGCCACCACGAACTCCTCGCCGCCGTCCCGGCCCGCCACGTCTCCTGGACGGAGCTTTTCGCGGAGGATTCGGCCCACCTCCGCCAGTACGGCGTTGCCTGCCGGGTGACCCCAGGTGTCGTTGATGCGCTTGAAGTGGTCCAGGTCGATGACCAGGACGGTCATCGGTTCGCCGTCCAGGCGGCAGCGTTCGGCCAGGCGACCCGCGTACTCGGCCAGGCCGTTGGTGTTCAGCAGGCCCGTCCGGTAGTCGGTGTGGGCGTCCGCGGCCAGGCGCTGGTGCAGCTGTTCCTGTTCGCGCAGCAGGCGTTCCAGGTGGGTGCGGCGCTCGCCTGCCCTCGACAACAACGCGTTCACCAGGATCACCGGGACCGTGAGCAGCAGAGGGCCCACCCAGTGGCTCGTCATCAGCATGCCGAGCATGGCGCCGGCGCCGAGGGTGCTCATTTCGAGCATGTTGTCGACCTTGGAGCCGAGGAAGTCGAGGACCTTCGAGTTCGGCGTCACGATCTTGAAGGCGGCCGCGACGGTCATCACCTGGACGAACCAGTAGACGACCGCGGCTATCGCGAGGATCAGGACGAGGCTCAGGTCCGTCGGGATGTTTCCGGTGGCCACCAGGGAAACACCCGACAGGTGCACCAATGCCCACGACAGCAGTGTGGAGGCGAGCATGGAGGCGGTACCGAAGACGAAGCGGTAGGGCTGACGGCGGGCGATCGGCTGGATCAGGATGCGCATCCAGATCGTGGCGATCACGGCCAGGCCGCCGGGGAGTGCGACCGCGGCGGCGAAGGTCCAGACCGAGGTCAGGTCGATGTGGGGGCCTGAGGCCTCGTTGCGGCGTGCCTCTTCGGCTCTGCGCACGACGGTCAGGTGGATGGTGATCGCGGCGATGAGCGCGCCGAAGCGGAGCCAGTCGTCGGTCGAGACTGCGGTGAGCCTCGTCAGGAGCCAAATGGCGGCAACGGCTACGGCCGCTTCGAGCACGAAAAAGTATGCGATCGCACTAGGCGCAACGGTCCAAAGGTCCCAGTTGCGAATCGGAGTCAAGCCGAATGCCCGCGATCGCCTGCGATCAGTCAAACTGTTCTTCACCACGACCCCCTACGCTCATGGAACGTCATGAGCCAAGCCGCCGCTGACCAGGTCGTAGACCACCACGCTGCCGCTCGTCGCAACGAGGAGGTGTCCTTCCATGTGTAACCGGGACTTCTGAACGCCACCCTTCCTCTACTCGGCTTCAATCTCGCACCTCGATCATCATGGTGCCTCTACGACGGATATCGCTATTGGTGACCGTTCTGTTTCAGATTGCCACCGCCTTCGTGTCGTCGCGACCCCGGGCACGTCGCCAGGCGAAGGTCGCCTGCGTCGCCAGCAGCAGTCCGATTCCGCCCGCTCCCGCGATCGTGGCCGTCACCGATCCGATCGAAGTGGCGACGACACCGGCCAGCGCCATTCCTCCGCCCTGGCTCGAACGCAGCGCCGCGCGCCCGATGCCATAAGCCCTGCCGCGGTACTGGTCCGGTAGCAGGCGCATCCACGCCGAACGAGCGGGTGTGTGATAAGCCCCGCCTATACCGGCGAACACCAGCAAAACGATCGTCCAGGTCAGGTTCGGGTTCAGAGCGAACAGGATCAACGGCGCCAGCGACAGGATCGCGAGCGGGCCGATGAGACGTTCTCGCTTCGCCGGATCCCGGACGAGGCGGAAGAGCAGCGCCACGCCCAGCACGTTCGCGGCGGGTTCGATGGCGAGGATCAGGCCGACCGCCCAGACCGCGTTCAGACTGGCCGCCAGGGGGATCGCGAGGCCTTCCGGGACCATCGCGAGGCCCGCGAGCATGCGGACGCCCAGCAGGGTCCTCAGGCGCGGCTCGGACACCATCAGCGTCAGCACGCCGCGTGGCTCGTCGTCGTCCTTCTTCTTCTTGCGGCCCAGCGGGTCCGCGGCCGGGCGGTGCTTCACGGACGTCTGCACCAGGATCGCCAGAGCGGCGAACGTGACAGCGTTGACCGCCAGCGCCAGGCCCGGACTGGTGTGCGCGACGAGGAAGCCGGCGGCCGCCAGGCCTGCCATCTGGGCTATGTCGACGGACGTGCCGAACAAGGCCACCCCGTCGTCGTAGCGCTTCGGCGGCAGCACGTGCGGGAGGCTCGCCTCCTGGGCCGCGAGGTACGGCGAGGAGATCGCCAGGACCACCACCAGCAGCACGATCATGGCCCACAGCGGCATGCCCGGAATGGCCATCGCCGCCATGAACGCCGCCTGCAACCAGGCCGTCGTCACCATTACCGTGCGGCGCGGGAACCGGTCGGCCACCCAGCCGAGCAACGGGCCCGAAATCAACGGCGGGAAGAGCGTCAGCGACCACGTGAGGGCGGTCGCGGCGACGGATCGTGTTCGTTCGAATACGAGCAGTGATAGTGCGACTGCCGCGAGTTGGTCACCGGCGGTCGATACCGTCGAACCGATCCACATGGCGCGGAACTCGCGCAAACCCACGAGCTCGCGCAGGGTGCCGCGGGTCGTCATGCGGTACCTCGCGGGGTCGCTGCCCGCGCGCGGCGAATCGGCACGTCCCGATTCGTCCTACGCCGAGTCACGTCGCCCCCGCCGGTGGTAATCAATTCCTATCGACAATCACGGTAGAAGCTGCCTGACCGTTCAACGTCTGTCCTACCACAGTGTGTACCTAAACGGAGCAGGGCAGTTACCTAAAGTAGTTACAATAGCAAAACGTCGAGCTGATCTTCTTGACAGTTGACCTCGGGATCGCCTGATTGGATCCCAAATGGTCACGTTGTGTGTCAGCTGGTGCCAAACGGGTGTTCGCAGCTCCGCCAACCGGTCCAACCAGCCCCGGCTCCGGCGCGGCCGGACAGGTGAATTGCGATCAAGATGAACGTACCCGCGCCCGGGAGTGGCGCGAAATAGGCCCCGCGGTTTGTCATCGAGATCAGTCGTGAAGTTCTGGCAAGTGTGGAGATCTTGTTTCCCCGCCTGCGTGACGAAACCGGTTTCGCAGGCGGGAAAACGATCACTAACGTCGGCAATGAACGCGATTGGCGTCGCGCACCGGCCGATAACGTCAGACAACTGTCAGACAAGCCCCGTCAGTAGGGTTTCAGCCCTTGGCCGCAATACGGCGGCGGCGGGCGACCTCGGCCAGCACGACACCCGCCGCGACGGACGCGTTGAGCGACTCGACGCCGGTGGCCATCGGGATCGACACGGTCTGGTCGCAGGTCTCCTTGACCAGACGGCCGAGGCCGCGGCCTTCCGAGCCCACCACGACGACGAGCGGGCCCGTCGCGAGGTCCAGACCGTCGACGTCGACGTCACCGTCCGCGTCGAGGCCCACGACCATCAGGCCGGCCTCGGCCCAGTCGCGCAGCGTGCGGGTGAGGTTCGTGGCCATCGCGATCGGGATCTTCGCCGCCGTGCCCGCGCTCGTGCGCCAGGCGACCGCCGTCATCGACGCGCTGCGGCGCTGCGGCACCACGACGCCCTGCGCGCCGAACGCCGCGGCGGACCGCACCACGGCACCCAGGTTGCGCGGGTCCGTCACGCCGTCGAGCGCCACCAGCAGCGGCGGCGCGCTGGAGCGCTGAGCCAGTTCGAGCAGCTCGTCCGCGGTCGCGTACTCGAACGGCGGCACCTGCAGGCCGAGGCCCTGGTGCATCGCGCCGCCGGTGATCCGGTCGAGCTCACCGCGGGACACCTCCAGCACGGAGATTCCCCGCTCGGCGGCCAGGCTCACGGCCTCGGTCACGCGGTCGTCCGAGTCGATGCCCAGAGCCACGTACAGCGCCGTCGCGGGCGTGCCCGCGCGCATGCACTCCACGACCGGGTTGCGGCCCGCCACGGTCTCGGCGGAGGCCTTGTCCTTCGTCTGCCTGCGCTGGGTCCTGGCGGCACTGGACTTCGCCGCCATCTTGGCGTTCCTGTACGCCGGGTGGTTCGGTCGCTCGACCGCCTTCGGCGTCGGACCCTTGCCCTGCAGCCCCTTGGACTTCTGGCCGCCGGAGCCGGTGACCGCGCCCTTCTTCGAGCCCGGATTGCGCATCGCGCCCTTGCGCTTGGAATTGCCAGCCACGGAAGTCAGTCGTCCTTCAAAGTCCACTGCGGACCGTCGGGGGTGTCCTCGACGGCGATGCCCGCGTCGTGCAGCTGGTCGCGCAGTGCGTCAGAGCGCGCGAAATCCCTGCTCTTGCGGGCGTCCTGGCGTTCGACGAGAAGTCGATCCACCAGGATGGTCAACGCCTGTCGCATGCCGAGATCGGCAGACGAGGCGTCGTTCCACTTCGGCGACAACGGGTCGACGCCGAGGATGTCAGCCATCCGGCGCACGCACTCGGCGGCCGCACGGGCCGTCTCGTGGTCGCCGTCGGCGAGTGCCGTGTTGCCCTGGCGCACCTTGTTGTGCAGTGCCGCCACGGCTTGGGGCGTGTTCAGGTCGTTGTCCATCGCCACCACGAAGTCCGGGCACATGTCGCCCCCGAGCTGGACCTGACCAGCGCGTTCGGCGACACGGCGCAGGAACGACTCGATGCGCCCGTAGGACGTCACCGCCTCCTGCAACGCCTCTTCGGAGTACTCGATGTGCGACCGGTAGTGCGGCGCCACCAGGTAGTACCGCAGCTCCTGCGCGCGGACCTTGTCCAGCATCGCGGGGATGGAGACGGTGTTGCCGAGCGACTTGGCCATCTTCTCGCCGGACAGCGTCACCCAGTAGTTGTGCATCCAGTAGTTCGCGAAGCCGTCACCGGCCGCGCGGGACTGGGCCTGCTCGTTCTCGTGGTGCGGGAAGATCAGGTCGAGCCCGCCACCGTGGATGTCGAACGTGCCGCCGAGGTACGTCGTGGCCATCGCCGAGCACTCCAGGTGCCAGCCGGGCCTGCCGTCGCCCCACGGCGTCGGCCAGGACGGCTCACCGGGCTTCGCGGCCTTCCACAGCGTGAAGTCGCGCGGGTCGCGCTTGCCGCGCACCGCCGTCTCACCCTGCTCCACGCCGTCGAGCCGCTGCCCGGACAGCGCGCCGTACTCGGGGAAAGAACGCACGTCGAAGTAGACGTCGCCGTCGACGTCGTACGCGTGGCCCTTGTCGATCAGCCGCTGCATCAGCTCGACCATCTGCGTGACGTGGCCGGTGGCGCGCGGCGCGTACGACGGCGGCAGGCAGCCCAGCGCGTCGTAGGCGTCCTCGAAGGCGCGCTCGTGCGTGTACGCCCACTCCCACCAGGGCCGGTCGTGCTCGGCTGCCTTGGTGAGGATCTTGTCGTCGATGTCGGTGACGTTGCGGACCAGCGTGACGTCAGCGCCGTCGCGGGCGAGCCAGCGGCGCAGGACGTCGAAGTTCAGGCCGCTGCGGACGTGCCCGATGTGCGGCACACCCTGCACCGTCGCCCCACACACGTAGATCGACGCCGTTCCGTTGACCTGCGGGTGGAACTCCCGCATGGACCGGCTCGCCGTGTCGTAGATGTGGAGGCTCACACGGGAATGGTACGGGCCACATCCAATAGTGCATTTGGCCGGTCACTCGTAGGAACCGGGTTGACGAGCCGGAAGGCACAACCGATCGCCTCGGCTCCGCCGTCCGCCTCCTCGCTGTCGCCGACCATCACGGCCTCGCGGGGATCGACGCCCAGCCGTTCGCACGCGGTGGTGAAGATCTTCGGGTCCGGCTTGATGACGCCTTCTTCGTAGGACAGCACGAACTCGTCCACGAGGTGCGTCAGGCCGTGCAGCTCGAAGACGCTGCGGATGTCCCAGCCGATGTTGCTGACCACCGCGACGGGGACGTCCTTCAGGTGCTCCAGCGTGGCCCTGGTGTCCGGGTACGGCACCCACGACTCCGGGGCCAGCAGCTGGTCGTAGAACGCCTCGGCGTCCGCGACCAGGGCGTCCTTCAGGACCCTGACGTGGACCCAGCGGTGGACGTCGGGGTCGAGGTCGCGGCGGTGCCAGGCGTCCACCAGTTCGGGGTCCATGTCGTCGGCGATGCCGACCGGGGCCGTGAGGGCACGCATCAGGGCACCGTTGGACTCGAGCTCGGGATGCTCGAGGCGGAACAGCGTGCCGGAGAAGTCGAAGAGCGCGGCGCGGATCGTCACGCCCCCGACTCTACGTGCCGAACGGCTAGGTGGTCTGGACCTTTTTGAGCTCGGCCTCGACCGGTGACATGTCGTAGGACAGGGTGAGCTCCAGATCGCCCGCACCGCGCTCGCTGGCGGCCGTGAACTCCTCGACGAACTGCTCGATCTGCTTGAGCGGCTGGTCAGGGAGCTGCGCGGCGGTGGCGTAGAGGGCGGTGAACCGGTCCGGCGTCGTGGTGCCGCGCAGGTCGGCCGACCAGTCGAGCAGGTTCTCGTACTGCTCCACGAAGCGGTTCGCCAGCAGGCGGATCTTGTCCTTGTCGCCCGGCCGGCCCGCCGGACCGAACGCCCACTGCTGCCTGCCCGGCGAGAGCAGGTCCGAGATGGCGTTGATGATCCCGTCGAACGTCCGCGACCGCGCCGTGAAGTAGTCCAGCGCGTCGGTGTCCGTGGTGATCGTCCGCCCGGCCGCGGCGAAGCCCATCTCGTGGCTGATCCGCTTGTCCTTGAGGTTGCGCATGTGCAGCCCCACGTTGTCGGAGAACAGCTGGTACTCCCAGCCCGCCGGCGGCGCGGCGACCGCGGTCCCGACCTTCTTCGCGATCATCCCGGCCAGTTCGCGCGGGGTGAGACGGCGCAGGTCGAGGTAACCGGTGCCGACCCGCAGCGCCGGGAGGTCGGTGTCGTCGAACCGGACCGGCAGCACGTACTCGGTGTCGGAGACCAGCGCGCGGTCGAACGCGGACTGCCGCTCGTGCTTGGTCCACATCTTCCTGGCGTAGTGCTCCGACACGAACATCACGCAGAAGCGCGAGTCGTGGCGGTAGATCTGGTCGAGGTGCTCGATGAGGTTCTTGCCCCAGAGATCGGCTTGCTCGTCGGTGTCGTAGAAGCGGGTCACGCCCAGCTCGGTGAGGTGGCGGGCCACCTCGTCGACGTAGGGGCGGTCTTCGCCGGCGAAGGAGAGGCACACGTCGTACTTGGGCACGAGGCGCATGTTAGTGGCGGGAACCACACCGCTGTGCGGGGAGTTGGGTAGGTATGAGCCTGGGGTTCCTTTTCGCGATGTCGTTACCCGCGTTGGTGGCGGCGTTGTTCTGCCTCGCGGTCATCGAGCGGTTCTTCCGCGGCAGGAAGGGCACGCCGATGTCGACGGCCGGGATCAGCGAGCTCGGCGCCACGTTCGAGGCGGGCAAGCGCGACGAACTGGAGTTCCGCAAGGAGGAACGGCAGCTGCGCGACGACGAGGGCGACCACGCGCCGCCGCGAAGCCGGGTGGACCTCGACGGCGGCACGGCCGTGCTGAAGGTGCCTGCGCAGAGGCAGCCGCGTTAGGCGGTGCCCGTGGTCTTGGCGACCTTCACGCGGACGATGACGCGGACGTTGTCCGTGCCGGCGTCGCCGGGGTAGTCCTTGCCGAGGTACTTGTGCGAGAGCTCGTTGATGAGCTCGGCGCCACCCTCGGTCGTCAGCGACGCGTCACCGCGGAACTCGCTGTACTGGTACGGGTTGTCCTTGTTGATGACGGTGATGCTCAACCGCGGGTCGTTGCGCAGGTGGCGTTCCTTCGCGCGGCCGACGACGGTGGAGAACAGCACGTCGTCGCCGTCGCGCTTGATCCAGACGACGGAGGTCTGCGGGCTGCCGTCCTTGGTCAGCGTGGCGACAGTGGCGTAGTTCGGGCTGTCGAGGAGTTCGCGCTGCGTTTCTGAAAGCGTGGCCATGGTCGTCAGGCTACGAGAACAGCAGGGCTGTCGCGATCGCTGCGATGCCCTCGTTTCGCCCTGTGAGACCCAGGCCGTCCGTGGTGGTGCCGGCCACCGAGACCGGGCCGCCGATCGCGTCGGAAAGCGCTTGCTGGGCCTCTTCGCGGCGCTTGCCGATGCGCGGCTGGTTGCCGATGACCTGCACTGTGGCGTTTCCCACACGGAAGCCGGCCTCCTCGATGAGGCGGCGCACCTCCGTGAGCAGGACAACGCCGTGGGCGCCCGACCAGCGGGGGTCCGACGTACCGAAGACGGCGCCCAGGTCGCCCAGGCCCGCCGCGGACAGCAGCGCGTCGCACAGCGCGTGGGAGGCCACGTCGCCGTCGGAGTGGCCTGCGCACCCGTCGACGCCCTCCCACAGCAGTCCGGCGATCCAGCACTCACGACCCGCTTCGATCGGGTGGACGTCGACGCCCTGGCCGATCCTCACTCCTGGCCTCCGCTGAACAGTGCTTCCGCGACCGCGAGGTCGAACGGGGTGGTGATCTTCATGGCGTGGGGGTGCCCGGGAACCGTGTGGACCGCGACACCGGTCTGCTCTACGAGAGCAGCGTCGTCAGTCGCGGCGATACCGGAGCAATAGGCGGCTCTGAGAGTCTCGGCGCGGAAACCCTGCGGGGTCTGCACGATCCGCAGCGCGGCTCGATCAGGTGTGGAGACGACCACTCCGGCCTCGTCCACCTGCTTGATCGTGTCGGCGACCGGGAGCACCGGGATGACGGCGTCGTACCCGCCGCGCACGGCGGCGACGACACCGGCGATGACCTCGGGAGGGGTGAAGGCGCGGGCAGCGTCGTGGACCAGCACGATCGAGGTGTCCGGAATCACGCGGAGCGCGTGTTCGAGGGCGAGCCGCACCGAGTCGGTGCGTTCGGAGCCCCCTGGAAGCACGTGCACCGCCCCGCCGGCCGGGGCCAGCGAGGCGGTTGCGGTGTGCACTTGATCCACATCGGACGGTGGGGCGGCGATGACCACGTGCTGAACCTGGCCTGACTCGAACAGACCCTGCACTGCACGCGTCAACAGCGGTACACCGTTGACCGGCACGAGCGCCTTGGGCATCCCGTAGCCCAGACGCTCACCTCGCCCTGCCGCGGGCACGAGCGCGACAACACTCATGTTCGCGACTTACATCCGATGCTCTTGTTGAGAACTACGAGGCAGTGGCGAGAACTTCGTCGAGGAGAACCTCGGCCTTGTCCTCGTCGGTGCCTTCGGCCAGCGCCAGCTCGCTGACCAGTATCTGCCGCGCCTTCGCCAGCATCCGCTTCTCGCCGGCGGAAAGCCCGCGATCCTTCTCGCGCCGCCAGAGGTCGCGCACCACTTCCGCAACCTTGTTCACGTCGCCGGAGGCGAGCTTCTCAAGGTTGGCCTTGTACCGCCGAGACCAGTTGGTCGGCTCCTCGGTGTGGGGAGCACGCAAGACCTCGAAAACCTTGTCGAGCCCTTCCTGGCCGACAACGTCACGCACGCCTACGATTTCGGCGTTGTCAGCGGGAACCCGAACGGTGAGGTCGCCCTGCGCTACCTTGAGAACGAGGTACTTCTTCTCCTCGCCCTTGATCACGCGGGTCTCGATTGCTTCGATGAGAGCGGCACCGTGGTGCGGGTAGACGACGGTCTCTCCGACCTTGAAAACCATGTGTCCTCTGCCCCTTTCGATGCCTCCATCCTAACACGTCCAGCAACCCTCCGATTGCTGCTCGAAGATCCGTTAGTGCTGGTCAGGGCCATGCGGGGGGTTGACAAACCACCTGTTCGCGTGCAAGGTACGTCTCATCGAAGATCGACTGGCAGCCCGTCGCGTCCTCGATTCGGGTCCCGGTTAGGCTCCTTGCCTGGTGGTTGTTCCCTAGGAAGGACGCTGGAGCCGTGAATTCAGGAGTGTCTCGCCGGTTTATCGTGACGGCAGCGCTGGCCGCTGGCCTCGGCCTGGTGGCGGTCGGCTGCAGCGCCGGTCAGGTCACCCAGACCGACACCCAGGTGGCCGCCGTCGATGGTGCGAGCGGCAACGCCGGCCCGATCGCGGTGCGCAACGCCATGCTCGCCTTCCCGGCGGACGGCAACCGGTACAAGGACGGTGAGGACGTCCCGCTGACGTTCGTCATCGCGAACACCGGGTCCACCCCGGACAAGCTGCTGTCGATCAAGTCCGAGGCCTCCGAGGCCGAGGCCGAGGTCGTCGGCTCGAAGGACATCCCGGCGCAGTACGCGCTGCGGGCCGAGTACGACGCCTCGAAGGCGCCGACGAAGACCTCCGCGCCTTCGTCCTCCGCTGCCTCGTCGGTCGTGCCGACCTCGGGTGTTCCGTCGTCGAACGCGGGCACGCCGTCCTCCAACGCCGGCACCCCGTCCTCGAGTGTGTCGTCGACCGGTACGCCGTCCTCGGGTGTGTCGTCGTCCGCCGCGTCCTCGACCGGCCGCCCCTCGAACTCCTCCGCCGCACCGACGGCCGTGGACCCGGACCTCGAGGTGCTGCAGATCCGCTGCACGCTCAAGAGCCTGAACCGCGAGGTCGTGGCGGCACAGACCGTCAAGATCACGTTCCTCTTCGAGAAGGCCGGCTCGCTGACGCTGGAGGTGCCCATGGCGCCGTCCGAGCACAAGCGCACGAGCGAGAACCACGAGTCCGGCGGCCACTAGCCTTCCGACGCACGAAAACGCCGCTCCCTGGCATCAGGGGGCGGCGTTCTTCGTTTGTTCAGGAGGCCTGCAGCATCGGGCGGAACTTGTCGCGGTAGGCCCATGCGAGGCCGATCTCGGCGGCGACCACGAGCAGCGCCATCACCATGCCGCTGGGCTCCAGGAAGACGTGGAACAGGAAGATGTTCACGACCATCGGTGCCAGCAGCGCCAGAGCCAGCGGCACGAACCGGCCGATGATCAGCAGGATGCCGGAGAGCAACTGGACGCCGGACGCGAGCTGCAGCATGTACCCGGTCGCGTAGAGGGCGCCGCTGAAGGCCACACCTTCGGGTGCCATCGTGCTGGGGTCCGGGGCGGGCATGAACATGATGAAGCCGTTCAGGCCGGTCGTGGCGAAGAGCAGGCCGGTCAGCACGCGGGTGACGACGGTGGCGTAGCGGCCGATGGCGAACTTGCGGGTCTTCGTCGCGGAAGCGGTTGCGGTGCTCACTGTGTCCTCCAGGTGTGTCGTGTCCTTCCACTGATGCGTCGAACGGGCACGACACCGGATCGACAAACCCGCCAAAGAATCTTGGAAGTTTCTCGAAGCCGGGCCTGACCTGGCTGTCCGCGAGGACGACCGACTTCCCGGCGAACGAGCCGGAGTCTGCGCAGCAGCGGCAAACCAGCACTGTCGTACCTGTGCTCTAACGTTCGGCTCGTGGTGAAGACAGCGCGGCCGATCTTCCGTTGTGCCGAGTGCGGGCACGAGGTGGCGAAGTGGTTCGGCCGCTGCCCCGAGTGCCAGGCCTGGGGCAGCATCGAGGAACGAGGCACCGCGTCGGTGACGCGGGTGGTGGCGGGCGCGCCGACGTCGGTCGCCCGGCCGATCGGCGAGGTCGACATCGAGTCGGCGCGGGCGCTCCCGACTGGCGTCAGCGAGTTCGACCGGGTGCTGGGCGGCGGCCTGGTGCCTGGTGCCGTCGTGCTGCTCGCCGGTGAGCCCGGCGTGGGCAAGTCGACGTTGTTGCTGGAGGCGGCGCACCGGTGGGCCGAGAGCCACGGGCGTTGTCTTTATGTCACGGGTGAGGAGTCGGCGGGGCAGGTGCGGCTGCGCGCGGAACGCACCGGCAACCTCCACGGCGAGATGTACCTGGCGGCCGAGAGTGAGCTCAGCGCGTTGCTCGGGCAGGTCGACGAGGTGAAGCCGTCGATGTTGATCGTCGACTCCATCCAGACCATGTCGACGATGAGTGCCCAGGGCGGGCCCGGAGGCGTGACCCAGGTGCGCGCCGTCGCTTCCGGACTGATCGCGATGGCCAAGGAACGCGGGCTGCCGATCGTCCTGGTCGGACACGTCACGAAGGACGGATCCGTTGCGGGGCCCAGGGTGCTGGAGCACCTGGTCGACGTCGTTCTGCAGTTCGAGGGTGATCGCCACTCCAGTCTGCGGCTGCTGCGCGGCATCAAGAACCGCTATGGCGCGGCGGACGAGGTGGGGTGCTTCGAGCTGCGTGACGACGGCATCGCGTGCGTGCCGGACCCGTCCGGGTTGTTCCTCACGCGGCGCGACAAAGCTGTCGAGGGCACCTGCGTCACGGTGATCGTCGAGGGCAAGCGGCCGATGCTCGGCGAGGTGCAGGCGTTGGTGGCGAAGACGAATCTCCCGGCGCCCCGGCGCGCGGTGAGCGGGCTCGACTCCGCGCGGATCGCCATGGCGCTGGCGGTGCTGGAGAAGCGCGGCAAGGTCAACCTGTTCCAGAAGGACGTCTTCACCGCGACCGTGGGCGGCATGCGGCTGGTCGAACCGGCCGCGGACCTCGCCGTGGTGCTGGCGGTGGCGTCGGCGGAACGCGAGATCGCCCTGCCGGCCGACCTGGTGGTGCTCGGTGAGGTGGGGCTGGCCGGTGAGATCCGGCGCGTGAACGGCGTCGGCAAGCGGCTCAGCGAGGCCGCACGGCTCGGCTTCAAGAAGGCGCTGGTGCCGCCGGACCACGGGCCGCTGCCGGACGGGGTGCGGGCGCTGGTGGCGCACGATCTGGTGTCGGCGCTGGAGGTGCTGGGACTGAACAGGCGGCACAGCAGCAAGGGCAGCGAGAGCAAGGGCAGCGAGAGCATCACCGACGACGACTGAGCAGCTGCCGCGTCGAGGGGACGCGGCGGTCCGGGGCGGTCGGTGCCGGGCTCCCGAGCGGCCGGGCGCGTGCGGCTGCGCAGGCCGTGATCGAATACGCGGGTGTTGGGGAGACACGACAGCGAGATCGGTGAGTTACTGCGGTTCGCAGCGGCCTTGGTGCCCTCGGAGGTGCAGAGCGCCGACCTGCTCGACTACCTGGACCTCGAGGAGTGGGAGCTGGTTCTCCAGCTGCTGGGGGAGTTCGACGGCCACACCTGGCAGACACCGCGCTACTGGGCCCTGCTGGCCGAGGCGGCGACCGAGATGGACCAGGACGACGCCTGGTTCCAGTGGCGGTGCGTGGAGTCGATCCAAGGCGTGCTGCGGGTCGAGCTGACGCTGGCTGTCGCCGCGGAACCGTTGCAGGCCAGGGGAGAACGTCCGATGTGGGACGTCACGGGCAAGCACCAGCGGGTGGCCGCGCTGTGGATCGAGTCCAAGCCCGTGCTGGGGCCGGGTGAACGCGCCACGGCACGGCTGAGGCCGTTCGTGCCGCCGGCGTGGGCGCATCTCATCCGCGGCGACGTGATCACGTTGCTCGGCGGCTCGCCGGGCACCGCGAAGATCATCGAAAAAGTACCGCCGCGGCCCTGAAACAGGACCGCGGCGGCAGCAGAACCTCTAAATCACTGCGAAAGCAGCTGGGCGCAGCGAATCAACCCGAGGTGCGAGTACGCCTGCGGGTGGTTGCCCAGCGAGCGCTCGGCGACCGGGTCGTACTCCTCGGGCAGCAGGCCGGTGGGGCCGGCCGCGTCCACCATCTGCGCGAAGAGTTCCTCGGCCTCGGTGCGACGACCGGTGAGCAGGTACGACTCGATCATCCAGGCGGCGCAGAGGTGGAAGCCGCCCTCGTCGCCCGGCAGGCCGTCGTCGCGGTGGTAGCGGTACACGGTCGAGCCGGACCGCAGCTCCGCCTCGATGGCCGTCACGGTCGACTGGAAGCGCTCGTCGGCCGGGTCGATCAGACCCGACAGACCCACGAACAGCGAGGCGGCGTCCAGGTCGTCGCCGTCGTAGGCCGTGGTGAAGGACTGGACCTCGTCGTTCCAGCCGTTCTTGAGCACGTCGTTGGAGATCGTGTCGCGCAGCGGCACCCACGACGGGTCCAGCTCGCGGCCGAACTGCTCGCCGAGCTTGATGGCGCGGTCGATGGTCAGCCAGCACATGACCTTGGAGTACACGTGGTGGCGCGGCGCGTGCCGCTCCTCCCAGATGCCGTGGTCGGGCTCGTGCCAGCGCCGCGAGACGGCCTCGGCCATCGCCTGGACCATCGCCCAGTCGGCGTCCGACAACGCACCACGCGCGGTGGCCAGCTGCACGACCAGGTCGACGACCGGGCCGAACACGTCGAGCTGCACCTGCTGGTTCGCGAGGTTGCCAACGCGCACGGGACGCGAGCCCGCGTAGCCGGGCAGCGACTCGATGACGGCCTCGGCGCCCAGCTGAGTGCCGTGCAGCGTGTACAGCGGGTGCAGCCGCTCGGGGCCGGGAATGGTCTCCAGGACGCCGTGCAGCCACACCAGGAAGCCGTCGGCCTCCGCGTACGAGCCCACCGACACCAGCGCGGCGGCGGTCATCGCGCCGTCGCGCAGCCAGCAGTAGCGGTAGTCCCAGTTCCGGACGCCGCCGAGCTCCTCGGGCAGTGACGTGGTGGCCGCCGCCATGATCGAGCCGGAGTCCTTGTGCACCAGGCCACGCAGGGTCAGTGCCGAACGCAGCACCAGGTCCGTCTGCACGGTCGGCAGTCGAAGACCCGCCGCCCAGTCCGCCCAGTAGCCCGCGGCGCGGTCACGGCGCACGGACTCGGGCTGGGCGTGCTCGGAGATGTCGTCGGTGCCGCACCGCAGCTCCAGCAACACCGGCGCACCCTCGCGCGGCCGGACCACGGCGCGTGCGGTCTCCTGCA
The DNA here is from genome assembly GCF_000719115.1 of Lentzea albidocapillata. Lineage (GTDB taxonomy): Bacteria > Actinomycetota > Actinomycetes > Mycobacteriales > Pseudonocardiaceae > Lentzea > Lentzea albidocapillata. Next base: position 39,981 of record NZ_JOEA01000022.1, read on the forward strand.
CGCCGTCCGAGGTGATCTCCCAGTCGACACCGGGGGAACGCAGCACCATCGGGTCCGACGTGCCGACGATGCGCAGGCCGTCGCGCTCGCGCAGCAGCCGCACCGGCACCTGCCCGAACTCGGGGCGCGGCGCGAACGTGATCACCGCGTTGGTCGAGCCGGAGATCCGCCGGACGAGGTCCGTGCGGTGCGAGGCCAGGTCGTGCTCCAGGTAGTCCGACACCAGGAGCCGCGACCAGCGGGTCTCGACGATCATCGTGCCCGGCAGGTAGCGCTGGCCCAGCGGCAGCGACCCGTGCTCCGGCTTGATCGAGAAGTGGCCTGCGGCGGGGCCGCCGAGCAGGTCCGCGAAGATCGCCGCGGAGTCCGGCTCGGGGTGGCACAGCCAGTTGACCTTGGCGTCCGGCGTCACGAGAGCCACGGACCGCTCGTTCGCGAGCATGGTCAGGCGCTCGATCGGCACGGCCTGGTCGCCGTGCAGCCACGCGCGGCGCTCCTCCAGGAGGAACGCCAGCACCGTCGCCACGTCGGCCGGATCGGCGACGTAGTGCTGGGCCAGCGACTCACCGGCACCCACGCGGATGCCGAGGTCCGGGCCGTGCAGGCGCTCGAACGCCTTCTCGTCCGTGACGTCGTCGCCCAGGAAGATCGCCGCGGTGGCGCCCACCTGGTGCCGCAGGATGTCGAGGGCGTGGCCCTTGTTGGTCTCGACGACGGCGAGCTCGATGACGGCCTTGCCCTCGGTGACCTGCACACCTTCCCAGGTGCACGGGCCGGAGCGGACGGCGTCGAGCACCGCTGCGCCGATGGCCTCGCTCGCCGCACGGCGGACGTGCACGGCGATCGAGGCGGGCTTCACCTCGAGGTGCACGCCCTCCTGGCCGTCGACGATCTCTTCGAGGTCGGTCTCGATGCGCCGCAGCAACGCCTTGGCGTTGGCGTCCAGCGCGTGCACGAAGCCGACGTCGAACTCGGAGCCGTGCGAGCCCACCAGGTGGACCTCGCCCGGCAGGCGGGAAAGGGTGGCCAGGTCGCGCAGCGCGCGACCCGAGATCACGGCCGATGTGGTCTCGTGCAGCGACGCCAGCGAACGCAGCGCGTTCACCGACTCCGGGAGCGGGCGGGCCTGCTCCGGATCGCTCACGATCGGCGCGAGTGTTCCGTCGTAGTCGCTTGCGACCAGCAGTCGCGGGGTCCTGGCCAGCTGCACGATGGCACGGCGCAGTTCGGCGGGGAGGGCCTCGGCGGTCAACGCCCCTCCTGGAGCACTCGATGGGTCATGGGATCTGAAAGGATTCAGACCGAGGTCTGCGTGCCCAACGCCTCCAGGAACGACCTTGCCCAACGGTCAACGTCGTGGGTGAGGACCTGACGGCGCAGCGCGCGCATCCTACGGCGGCCTTCTGCGGGATCGATGTCGAGGGCGGCCTGCAATGCGTTCTTGACACCGTCCAGATCATGGGGGTTCACCAGGAACGCACTGGTCAGTTCTGCGGCAGCGCCGGCGAACTCGCTGAGCACCAGAGCTCCACCAAGATCATATCGGCAGGCCACGTACTCCTTGCACACGAGGTTCATACCGTCCCGAACGGGCGTGACGACCATGACGTCCGCCGCGCTCATGAACGCGACGAGCTCCTCGCGGTCCACCGACTGGTGCAGGTAGTGCACGACGGGCTTGCCGACCCGTCCGAACTCGCCGTTGATCCGCCCGACCGACTGCTCGATGTCCTGGCGCATCGTCTTGTAGTGGTCGACCCGCTCACGACTGGGTGTCGCGAGCTGGATCATCCCGACGTCCTCCGGGTCCACGCGTCCGTCCGCGATCAGCTCGTACAGAGCGCGGATCCTGACGTCGATGCCCTTCGTGTAGTCGAGGCGGTCCACACCCAGCAGGATGCGCTTCGGGTTGCCGAGATCCTCTCGAATCTGCCTCGCGCGGGCCTGGGTGTCCTTGCGCCGGGCCACCGCGTCGAGGCCCGCGCTGTCGATCGAGATGGGGAACGCGCCGACGCGCACCGTCCGGTCGCCGACCTGCACGACACCTGGCCGGGTCCGGACACCGACGGTGCCGCGGCTGGGCTCCAGGCCGACGAGGCGGCGAGCCAGCCAGAGGAAGTTCTGCGCGCCGCCGGGCCGGTGGAAGCCCACCAGGTCGGCGCCGAGCAGGCCGCGGATGATCTCCGTGCGCCACGGGAGCTGCATGAACAGCTCGACCGGCGGGAACGGGATGTGCAGGAAGAAGCCGATCTTGAGGTCGGGCCGCTGGTCGCGCAGCATCGCCGGGACGAGCTGCAGCTGGTAGTCCTGCACCCACACCGTCGCGCCCTGGGCGGCGACCTTCGCGGTCGCGTCGGCGAACCGCTGGTTGACCTTCACGTAGGCGTTCCACCAGTGCCGGTGGAACGCGGGCTGCGCCACGACGTCGTGGTAGAGCGGCCAGAGCGTGCCGTTGGAGAAGCCCTCGTAGTAGTCCTCGACCTCCTTGGCCGAGAGCTCGACGGGGTGCAGCAGCAGGCCGTCGTCCTCGAACGGCGGCACCTCGGTGTCCGCGACGCCGGGCCAGCCGACCCAGGCGCCGCTGTGTGAGCGTAGGAACGGTTCGAGCGCGCTCACGAGCCCGCCCGGGCTGTGTTTCCACCGCTCGGTTCCGTCGGGCAAGCGCTCCAGGTCAACCGGCAGCCGGTTGGCCACGACTACGAATTCCGCCCCGTTCTCGCCAATGTCCATGCTCACGAAAACGAGGCTAGTGCGGACCCGTGCTCTCGGCGTGTCGTGTAACCCCCGTCACAGCGAGTTTCACTCCAAACGACGCTTGCTGGGTTTGAGCGGGCCGGACATGCGCGGACCTGCGAACTTGCGCTCCAGACGCCCCAGTCCGGTGCGCACCGGCTGGGCCAGGTACTCGCCGAATACGACACCTCCGGCCAGTGCGAGAGCAATGCCACTCGCGAAGACGAGCGTGCTCAAACCAGCCGGATCGCCCTCGGCGGTGAGCTGGAACAGGCCTCGGTACGTGGTCCAGCCGGGCAGCAGCGGGACCACGCCGGCCTGGACGACGACGAGCGTCGGGATGCGCAACCGGCGGGTCATCGTGGCGCCGCCGAACCCGGTGATCGCGGCCGCCACGGCGGAACTCAGCAGCGCGTCGAGGCCGAGGCTCGTCATGAGGCCGTACGCGGCCGTGCCGATCGCGCCGGAGATGGCGGCGGCGACGAGAGCGCGTGGCCGTGCGTAACAGGCGAGTGCGAAGAACGCACTGGTCGCCGCTCCGGCCGCGAACTGCATCGGCACCGCGGAGATCAGGGCCGGCAACGGGTCGCTGAGCCGGATGTCCAGTCCGAAGTGGACGGCCGTGCGGATCGCCAGCGCGACACCGGCTATCAGGCCCGCGCTGAGCAGCACGGTTTCGACCGTGCGGCCCGCGGCGGTGACGTTGTAGCCGGAGATCGCGTCCTGCACGGTGCTCACCAGCGCGAGCCCGGACAGCAGCACCACGATCCCGACGGCCACGAGCAGACTCGGCCGCACCGGCAGCAACCCGGTCGAGTAGATCGCCAGCGCGGCACCCGTGCCGAGCGCGCCGCCGAGGAGTTGCTGGAAGAAGAACGGCAGGTTGCGGCGGTTGAGGATGCGGCCGACCCGGTCGACCACCGCCGTGATGACCGCCGCGGTGAGCGCGAGCACCAGCCCGCCGCCCACGAGGAACGCCACCGCGCCCGCCATTCCGCCCCATGCGGCGGTGGCGATCCAGCGCGGGTACGGGTGCTTGGCGTTCGTGATGTCTTCGAGCCGTGCGTGGGCTTCCTCGATCGGCCCCAGATTGCGCACCAGTTGTTCGACATCGGCGAGCCGCGTGTAGTCGAGACCGCGTTGCCGGACGACGCGAATCGACGTGATCGGCAACGCCTCCGTGCCGCGATGACAGGACACGCTGATCGAGGTGTAGATCACGTCGACTTCGGTGTGCGGGAGTCCATAGCTCTCGGTGACCGAGAGAATCGTGGCTGTCACATCGGCCGCACCGGCCCCACTGGCCATTTGGACCTCACCGATCTTGAGGGCGAGATCGAGTACCAGGTGAACCGTGGTGTCATCGGGCAGAGCCGGGCCGTGCAGGCTGTTCGTGGAAATCGTGGGCACCTCCGTCGTGTGATCGTGACAGGGCCTTCGACTGTTGCTGTGTCGTCTGCCACCTCCGATCGGGCGACCCGAAAAGGAGGACATGATCACTGTCTGTTGGTTACCCTCCTGACCTGGTCAAGGCGGTCACTGCGACGCATTGATCCACTCGGTTGGTTGGTCTGACTCCTGTCGGAGCAATCCGATCACACTGAGAGCAGACCGTTCGCCGCAGGTAACACCCGCAACGGGCGCTTACGATGTTCGCGAACACAGGCCGGCCGGCGTAGCTCAATTGGCAGAGCACTCGCCTTGTAAGCGAAAGGTTAGGGGTTCGATTCCCCTCGCCGGCTCAATTGGGGAAGAGGGTTCGCCCAGGTGGGCGGACCCTCGTCTCATTTCCGGCGGCACGGTCGTCAGCTTTTGCGAACGAGTCCGGTAAAGCCCGCGACACTGAGCGTGGCGAACGACCAACCCAGGATCTGCACGACCCAGCCTGCTCCGGTCGCCCACTGTCCTGCTGGTCCGTTCGCCAGTTCGCATCTGGGTGTGCCACCGAGCTTCACGAGCGGGATCGCGAGATCCGCCGCAAGACTGATCCTGTTCACAGGTGAACAGGAGTTCGCGGGGCGGTCTTTGGCCGGTGTCAGGCCGTTATAGGCGTTGGTCGTCCACACGAGACAGAGCGCGAGCAGGAACGTGACGAGTAGGCCAATCACCGCCCGGGAGGGCCGGTAGCCGTAGCCGAGCGTGACGCCGAGGAACCAGTGCCACAGCCTGTTGCCGGGGTCGCCGCGATGGCGCAGGTCGTCTTGTTGTGCGATCAGGACGCGCCGTGCGGTGTGCTCGTGCCCGGCGGCGCGGTGCACGGCGGCGAGTTGCTGGTACGGCTCAGCTTCGTACCCGAAGGTGTGGTCGCGCAGCATCGTGAGCCACGCGTCGGTGTCCTCCGGTGCGTCCGGATAGGACAGTCCCCGCACCGTCACGGTGAAGGCGTCGGCCGAGACGAGGTCCTCGGCTTCGAGCCCGAGCGCCCGGACCGTCTTCGTGCTGAAGAGATCGAGCTCGAGACCGTCACCGCGGTTGAGGAGAACGTCAGGGCGGATCGTGAGCTCGCTGCCGACGTCGCAGTTGCTGATCTCCAGCGCGGCCTTGCCGCTGTCCGCGTCGATGTCGGCCTCCCGGATGGTCAGGCTCGCCCCGACCGTCGTTCTGTGCAGCGACACGGCCTGGCCCGCGCGGCCGCGCACGAGGCCGGTCAGCAGAAGCCCCGCGCCGATCGTCGTGTCCACCATGCGGATGGTGGCGTCGGCCTCCCGCGAGACCGCGTCGATCCCGCCGAGCTTCACCTCGGAACGGATCCGCGCGCCATCCGTGCACAACGCCCCGCGCAGCACGGTGTCGCGCAGATCCAGCGCGCCGATGTCGGCTTCGAGGAGGAAGAGCGCGTCGGAGTCACCGCGGATGATCGCGTTCTCGGCGGAGAACACACCGCCGACCTTCGCGCTGTTCGCGGTGATCGCGGGTCCGGCGAGCCCGGTGATCATGGCGTCGTCGAGGACCAGGTCACCGCCGATGTCGACGTTGTCCAGGTGCAGCGCGCATCCACCGCGCCATCCCGGCCTCGCGTACAACTCCCTCGCCATGAAAGAACCGGTGACCTTCAGGCCGTACGCGGTGAACGAACCGACGCTGGTGCCACCCAGCTGAAGGGTGCCGTCGATCTGGGCGTGGTCGAGGTCGAACTTGTCGCCGCACCGCGCGTGGGTCATCTCGAAGTTCCTGGTGCGCAGGCCTTCCGCCCGCACACCCCACACGTTCGTGCTGCTGAGGTCGATCGTGCCGATCTGCGCGTGCCGCAGGGTCAGTTCTTCCGGCAGGTGGCAGCCGACCAGGGCCAGCGGCCCGGCCATCGTCAGGAAGTCCAGGTCGAGCGTGCCGTCGATCCACGTCCGGCGGATCGTGAGACCGGTGGGCGAGTCCTGCGCTTCGATCACCATCGCGCGGACGTCCTCTGCCTGCATGAAGATGTGTTTCTCGTCCTGCTCTGTCTCGTTAGGACGTGACATTCTGGGCACCATGTCCTACCTCGCGGATAGCGCGCGCTACGACCAGATGACCTACCGGCGGACGGGACGCAGCGGCCTCAAGCTGCCCGCCATCTCGCTCGGTCTTTGGCACAACTTCGGCGGTGACCGGCCCTACGAGCTGGGCCGCGGAATCGCGCGGAGGGCGTTCGACCTCGGTGTCACGCACTTCGACCTCGCCAACAACTACGGTCCGCCCTACGGCTCGGCGGAGATCACGTTCGGGCAGATCCTGAAGGATGATCTCAGGCCGTACCGCGACGAGCTCGTCATTTCCACAAAAGCGGGCTACGACATGTGGGCCGGGCCGTACGGGGAGTGGGGCAGCCGCAAGTACCTGCTCAGCTCGCTCGACCAGTCGCTGACCCGGATGGGCCTCGACTACGTCGACATCTTCTACTCCCACCGGTTCGACCCGGAGACGCCGCTGGAGGAGACCATGGGCGCGCTCGTGTCCGCGGTCCAGCAGGGCAAGGCGCTCTACGCCGGCATCTCGTCGTACTCGCCCGTCAAGACCCGCGAGGCCGCCGAGCTGCTCCGGTCCGCCGGTGTGCCGCTGCTGATCCACCAGCCGTCGTACTCGATGCTCAACCGCTGGATCGAGCCGGAGCTGCTGGACACGCTGGAGGAGGTCGGCGCGGGCTGCATCGCGTTCTCGCCGCTCGCGCAGGGCATGCTGACCGACCGCTACCTCACCGGCGTTCCCGAGGGCTCGCGCGCCTCGCAGGGCAAGTCGCTGTCGACGGACCTGCTCACCGACGAGAACCTCGCCCGCATCCGGTCGCTCAACGAGATCGCGCAGTCGCGCGGCCAGTCGCTCGCGCAGCTCGCGCTGACCTGGACGATCCGCGACCCGCGCGTCACGTCGGCGTTGATCGGCGCGTCCTCAGTGGGGCAGCTGGAGCAGAACCTCGCGGCCCTGCAGGCGCCGCCGCTGACCGACGACGAGCTCGCCGAGATCGACAAGCACGCCGTCGAGTCGGGCATCGACCTGTGGGCCACGTCGTCCCAGGCGGACTAGTCCGGGTGCCGGGGGAGGCGGATCGTGAAGACCGTCGACCCCGGCCGGCTGGCCAGCTCGATCCTGCCGCCGTGCGCCTCCACCAGCGACTGGACCACGGCGAGGCCCAGGCCGCTGCCGCCGCGCTGGCGGGTCCGCGAGTCGTCCACCCGGTAGAACCGGTCGAAGATCCGTGCCTGGTCGGCCGCCGGGATACCGGGTCCGCTGTCGCTCACCCTGATCACCGCCCAGCCGTTCTCGGCCGTCACCTTCAACGCCACCGACGTGCCCGCGGGTGTGTGCACGGCCGCGTTGGCCAGCAGGTTGTCGAGCACCTGCCGCAACCGCGTGGGGTCCGCGGTCATGGTCACCGTGTCGGCGTCGACGTCCAGCACGTGCGACGGCCTGCCCGCGCGGAACGCGTCCGCCGCCGCCTCCGCGATCACCGACAGGTCCAGCTCCTCCGGGCGCAGTGGTGGCTCGGTCGCCGCGGAGTCCAGGCGTGCCAGCAACAACAGGTCGTCGAGCAGCACGCTCATGCGTGACGCCTCCGACCGCAGCTTCTCCAGGTGCTTCTCGCGTTCGCCCGGCTCGTTGGCCGCCGCGTACTTGAAGAGGTCCGCGTAGCCACGCAACGATGTGAGAGGCGTCCTCAGTTCGTGCGAGGCGTCAGCGATGAACCGGCGCAGGCGTTGTTCTGCGGCCGTGCGGGCGACCAAAGAAGTGTCGATGTGCGCGAGCATCTTGTTGAACGCCTCGCGCAGCTCCTCGACCTCGACGCCGCCGCCCCGTTTGTCCACCCGCACGGCGAGGTCACCCGAGTCGGTCAGGTCGTGCGACGAGATGTCGTGCGCGGTGTCGGCCATGTCCGACAGCGGCTGCATGCCCTTGCGGATCAACGCCTGGCCGCCCACCACCAGCGCGACCAGGGCAGCCAGGAACGCGATCACGCTGACCGTGATCAACTGCGAGATCGTGCCGTCCCTGTCGTCCAGCGGGGCTGCGCTGACCAGCACGATCTCGTTGTCGACGATCTCGCAGGCGCGCAGCCGGAACTTGCCGTCGCCACGCAGGTAGTCGGTCGCGAACAGGTCGCCGTTCAACGCCTTCTTCGCGATGGCGTCGAACTCCTCCCGATCGGCCGGCTGCTGCTCGCCCGGCTGGGGCCGCAGCTCGCCGTCCTGCATCTTGTAGACGACGGCGAACCAGTCCGGGGGAAGCTTGCTGACCTTCCCGTAGTGCTGGACCTCCTTCGCCGCGCCCGTCTGGCTGATCGCCATCTGGTCGTCGAGGCGGCGGTCCAGGAAGTCCTGCATCGACGTGACCATGACCCAGCCGACGATGACGAACACCGTCAACGCCAGCGCGCCGAGGGCCAGCGCGAGCCGGGTGCCCAGCCGCCACTGGCTGACAGGCTTCATTCCGCTGCTCGGCGGAGCACGTACCCCACACCGCGCACGGTGTGGATCAACGGCTCGCGGCCGTCGTCGAGCTTGCGGCGCAGGTGGGAGATGACGAGCTCGACCACGTTCGAACGGCCGCCGAAGTCGTACTCCCACACGTGGTCGAGGATCTGCGCCTTGGTCAGCACGGCCGGCGAGCGCCGCATCAGGTACCGCAGCAGCTCGTACTCGGTCGGCGTCAGCGTCACGAGCTTGCCGCCGCGACGGACCTCGCGGGTGTCCTCGTCCATCAGCAGATCGGAGACCTTCAGGACCGAACGCTTCCACGACGGACCCGTCGAGCGGCGCAGCACGGCCCGAAGCCGTGCCATCAGTTCTTCGACCGAAAAAGGTTTCACGAGGTAGTCGTCGCCGCCTCGGGTGAGCCCCGCCACCCGGTCCGCGGTGCCGTCACGGGCCGTCAGAAAGACCACCGGCACCATCGCGCCGGCCGCCCGCATTCGATCAAGAACGGTGAATCCGTCCAGGTCAGGCAGCATGAGGTCGAGCACGACGATGTCGGGTTGGAACTCGGCGGCCTCTCTGAGGGCCTCTTCGCCGCTGAGCGCGGTCGCGGCCTGCCAGCCCTCGTAACGGGCGACCGTCGCGACCAGGTCAGCGATGTGCGGCTCGTCATCTACGACGAGCAATCGAACCGAGTTCCCCTTGTCCACGTGCTCATGGTGCGTCACCTGATGGCTCTCCCGCTCGATCGACAGGAAGTCGACAGCGGAGGCAAAGCGGAGCCACAGCTCGAACGCAAAGGATCGAGACCGACCGCCAGAGACCGCCCTGACCGAGGAGCCCGCCGTGACGACCACCCTGCAGCCCCCCGTGCGACCGGCCCCGGCCGGTCGGGCGACGCCGCACAAGGTGCTGGCCAAAGCCGGCCTCTACGTGTTCCTCCTCGCCAACGCGGCCTTCGTGACGTACCTGTTCAACGTGGCGGGCGTCGGCTCGAACAAGCTGATCAACTTCGGCCGGCTCGCGGGCCTGTACGGCGCGCTCGCCATGGCGTTCCAGCTGCTCCTGGTGGCGCGGCTGCCGTGGCTCGACCGGCGCCTGGGCATGGACAAGCTCACCTCGTGGCACCGCTGGATCGGCTTCACGATCTTCTTCACGCTGGTCGGCCACCTGGTCTTCATCGCGCTGGGCAACGCGGGCGCGGACGGCCCGATCGCCGAGGTCATCCGGCAGGCGACCGAGCTGGAGGGCATCCTCCGTGCGCTGGTGGCGTGGGCGATCATCATGGTCGTCGGCATCGTCTCGGCCCGCTTCGCGCGGCGCCGGCTGGCCTACGAGACCTGGCACTTCATCCACCTCTACACCTACGTCGCGATCTTCCTGGCGTTCTCGCACCAGGTCGCGGTGGGCAGCACGTTCCGCAAGTCCGCGCTCGCGACCGGCTACTGGTGGGGCCTCTGGGCGTTCGCGCTCGGGTCCGTCCTGATCGGACGCGTGGTGCTCCCGGCCTACCGCAACTGGAAGCACCAGTTCCGCGTCGCCGCCGTGGTGCCCGAGGCGCCCAACGTCGTCTCGGTCTACATCGAGGGCAAGGACCTCGACCGGCTCGGCGCCAAGGCCGGCCAGTTCTTCCTCTGGCGCTTCCTGACCAAGGATCGCTGGTGGCAGGCCAACCCGTTCTCGCTGTCCGCGGCACCGAACGGCAAGTACCTGCGCCTCACCGCGAAGGCCCTGGGCACCGGCAGCGCGGACATCCGCAACATCAATGTCGGCACCCGCGTGTTCGCCGAGGGCCCGTACGGCGCCTTCACGACCATGCACCAGACCAAGCCCAACGCGTTGCTCGTCGCGGGCGGTGTCGGCGTCACGCCGGTCCGTGCGCTGCTGGAGGAGATCAAGGGCCACGTCGTGGTGCTCTACCGGGTCAGCGACCCGCGCGAAGCAGTGCTGCTGCGTGAGCTCGAAGGTCTCGCACGGGCCAAGGGCGCCGTGCTGCGCCTGGTCACCGGTTCCTCGAAGGCCATCACCGCCAACGGTCCGTTGCTCGGCCCGGAGAACATCGTCGCGCTCGTGCCGGACGTGCAGGACCGCGACGTGTTCATCTGCGGCCCCGGCGGCATGACCGACGCGGTGATCACCAGCCTCGACGAACTGGGAGTGCCCAGCAACCAGATCCACGCCGAGCGCTTCGCGCTGGCCAACTGAAAGGGCCCGACGACGTGAAGAGGGCAATTCCCGTTCTGGCGCTGAGCGTGGCCGGCCTGGTTCCGGTCTGGATCTACTCGCCGGGTGCCGCGCACGAAGGCGAACTCAGCGAGGTCGCCGCGCCGCCGGCCCAGGAACAGACGCAGCAGCAGGCGGCACCGCAGGCGACGGCACGGCAGACGGCTGCACCGCAGGCCACCGGCGCCGCGCCGAAGACGACCCAGCAGCAGACCACCCAGCAGCAGGCCCAGAACCGCAGCGTGTCCGGGCCCGCGGTGAACACCTCCGAGGGCACCGTGCAGGTGCAGGTGACGTTGCAGGGGACCAAGATCGTCGACGTGAAGGCGTTGCGGGCGCCCAACAGCAACCCGACCAGGATGGCGCTGCCGCTGCTGCGCGAGTCGGCCCTGAAGGCGCAGAGCGCGGACATCGACACGGTGTCCGGCGCGACCGCGACCTCCGAGGGCTACAAGCAGTCGCTGCAGGCCGCGATCGACGGGGCGCAGTAGCGGTGGCGGTGCGGCGCGTCGAGCAGATCATGGGGCTGCCGATCTCGGTGGACCTGCGTGACGGCGACGCCGCGCTGGCCGAGCGGGCGTTCGCCTGGCTGCGCGAGGCAGACGCCCAGTTCTCGCCGTTCAAGCCCGGCAGCGAGGTGTCCCGGCTGGACCGGGGTGAGCTCACCAGGGAAGAGCTCACCCCGGATCTCGTCGAGGTCCTCTCGCTGTGCGACTGGTACGAGCAGTCGACGGGCGGCGCGTTCACGGCACGGGTGCCGGGCCGCGGGCTCGACCCGTGCGCGGTCGTGAAGGGCTGGGCCGTGCAGCGGGCGGCGGACATGCTGCGCCAGGGCGGAGCCACGTCGTTCTGCGTCAACGCCGGCGGCGATGTCGTGACGGCCGGCGAACCCGAACCCGGAAAGCCTTGGCGCGTCGGCGTTCGGCATCCTGATCTCGCCGACCAGGTCAGCGTCGTGCTCGGCGTGCGGGACGGAGCCGTTGCCACGTCAGCGTTGTACGAACGCGGCAAGCACATCCTGGACGGCCGTACCGGTCAGCCCGTCACGGGGATCATGTCGGTCACGGTTTTCTCCGACGACCTCGCGATCGCGGATACCACTGCCACAGCAGCGTTTGCGCTGGGCAGGGACGGGATCGAGTGGGCGGCGGAGCAGGAGGACTGCGAGGTCTTCATCGTCGACGAAGATCGTCGCGTGTACTCGAGTCCTGGACTTCCCGTACACATCTGTTAACATGCTCGCCCAACGGAGCCTTGACTCCGGGGCATGATTTCGTTGATCAAGAGCTGGATCGGAGCTCGCGCTCGGGGCAAGACCCGGCCTGCTGTCGACCAACTACTCGTGCGGAAGAGCCTGCTGCAGCGCGAATTCGGGAGCGCACTGCGGCAGGCTCTTTCTGTTTGGTTACGCGTAGCGGTCCTCGTTGAAGTCCAGGTTCACGGCGGACATGCCCAGATCGCGGCCCATCGCGTCCAGCACGTCCACCATCTCCAGCCCCATCAGCCAGTCGCGGGGCAGCGCGTCGGTGCCGTGCAGCGCGCCGAGCACGTTGCCCGTCAACGCCGCCGTGGCGTCGCTGCCGCCGGAGTGGTTCGCGGAGGCGCGCATCGCGTCCACGAACTGCGACGGCTTCGGGTGCGTCAGCACGGTGTAGACCGCGATCGCCAGCGCCTCCGGGCCGGTCCAGCCGCTGCCGAGCCGATCGACGCGCACGGACGAAGAGCCGTCGTGCTCGTCGGCCAGCACCACGGCGCGCGTCAGCACCGTCGCCGTGTACGTGTCGTCGCGCAGCACCCGGCCGATGACCTGGTCGATGGCCTCGCGCAACGGCCGGGCCTTCACGGCGAGCAGGTGCACCAGCAACGCCAGTGCGCCGCCGGACACCCAGCCGCCCGTGCCACCGTGCGTCAGGGCCGCGAACCGGCAGCCGAGGTCGTACGCGATCGCCGCGGACGGCGCGAAGCCCGCCGGTGCGGTGCGGGTGACGCCGTTGCAGCCGGACGACTCGTTGTGCGGGTTCTCCGGAGTGGACGGTGTCTCAGCCGCCAGTGCGCGCAGGCACGTGAGGCCCGGCGAGCGGCTCTCGTACAGCCGTTCGTCGGCGAGCAGGCCGATCGCCCCGCGTTCGGGGGCCGGTTGCTGCTGGGTGATCAGCCAGCGTCGATAGCTGTGCCAGACCATCTGGGACGGTTCCCACTCGCCGGTGCGCTTGCCGCGCACCCAGGCGCGCAGGTAGCCGTCGGCGGTGAACAACGTCAGCTGGGTGTCGTCGGTGAACAGCGCTGGCTTGGGTGGCCCCAGAACGCCCTCGGGACCGTGCTCGCGCTGGATGTCGGCCAGGCCGAGGTACTGCACGGGCGCACCGAGCGCATCACCGAGAGCGCCGCCGAGAAGGCACCCGGCGCCGCGGTCAACCACGGAATTCCTGTCTCGCGGCACGTGTGAACAGTAGCGTCCCGCGAACTTGGGCCGTACTTGTATCTGAGACTCGGGCTTGCGCACCTGTTGAAGTGACGAGGTCAGCGCACCTGAGGAGGGGCATGCGGAGCAAAACCGGACTCGAGTTCGGCGTGCTCGGTCCACTCCAGGTGCTCGCGGACGGACGGCTCGTCCAGCTGGGCCGTCGTGGCATGCGCGGGTTGCTGGCCATGCTGGTCGTCGAGGCGAACCGACCCGTCTCGATCGACCAGATCGTCGACGCGCTGTGGACGGACACGCCTCCGGCCACCGCGCGGACGATCGTGCACGGGTACGTCTCGCGGCTGCGCAAGGTGCTGGAGGAGTCCGATCCCGCGGGGTCCGCGACCATCCGCACCACGCCGACGGGCTACCAGCTGGCCGTGGATCCCTGGCGCCTCGACCTGCATCGCGCCAAGCAGCTCGTGGCGTCTTCTCGCGGCAAGCCCGCCGCCATCAGGGCGGGCTTGCTGCGCGAGGCGCTGGGTCTGTGGCGCGGGCCGGTGCTCGCGGACGTGCCGGGCGACCCGATGACGTCCGACCTGGAGGAGCTGCGGCTGTCCGCGTTGGAGGAACGCATCGATGCCGAGCTCGAACTCGGCCGCCACCTGGAGTTGGTCGGCGAGCTGCGCGGGCTGTGCACCGAGTACCCGTTCCGGGAACGCCTGGTCGCCCACAGCATGCGCGCGCTGTACCGGGCAGGGCAGCGTGCCGACGCGCTGGAGGCCTACCAGCGGTTTCAGCGCCGTGCCGTGGACGAGCTGGGCATCGACCCCGGGCCGCAGCTGCGCGCGTTGCACGAGCAGGTCCTGCGCGACGACCCGTCGTTGAGCGTGGTCGGCGCGGTCGAGTCGCGTCCCGTCGCGCCGCGCGCGGGGATCGTGGCACCGGCGTTGCTGCCCGCTTCCGCGTCGCGGTTGTTCGGCCGGGACGACGACAGGTTGTGGCTCGACAACGTGGTGGGGGCGCGGAACCTGCTGGCGACGTCGGTCGCCGTGCTGACCGGTGCACCCGGTGTCGGCAAGAGCGCTCTCGCGATCACGTGGGGGCACGAGAACTCCGAGCTGTTCCCGCACGGCGTGCTGTTCGCGTCGCTGGGGGACACCGAGCCGGGCGAGGTGCTGACCCGGTTCCTGGTGGCGATGGGCGTGCCGGCGGACGGCGTGCCGGTCGGCGTCGAGGACCGTGTCGGGCTGTACCGCTCGCTGCTCAACCGCCGCCGCGTGCTGGTGGTGCTGGACGACGCGACGGCGTTCGACCAGGTCCAGCCGCTGCTGCCGCCCGGTTCGGGTTCGGTGGTGCTGGTGACGTCGCGGTCCCAGATGGAACGACTCGTCGTCACCAACAGCGCCCGCGTGCGCAAGCTCGGCCCGTTGGACGACCCGTCGGCGCGTGCGCTGGTGGACGACGTGCTGGGCAGGCCGTTGTCGCGGGAAGACCCGGTGGCCTCGCAGAAGCTCGCCGAACTGTGCGGTGGGTTGCCGCTCGCGCTGCGGGTGGCCGCCGCGAAGCTCGTGATCAGTCCGGAGTGGACGGTCGACGAGCTGGTGGGGGAACTGGCCGACGACGGGCACCGGATGCGCGGCCTCGACCTGCCGCAGGCGGGGATGGGGGTGTCGCGGGCGCTGGACCTCTCGACCCGTGATCTTCCCTCCGAACTGGGCGAGGTCTTCCAGTCCGTGGGCCTGGCACCCGGCCGGTGGATGTCGCCGCACGCCGTCGCCGCGCTGACCCGCATCCAGGTCGAGTCGGCCCGGTCCCGGCTGGTTCAGCTCGTCGGGGTGAACCTGCTGGTCGAGCCGTGGCCGGACGGCTTCACGATGCACGAACTGGTGCGCCTGTACGTACGGGGAGCAGGCCATGCCGACCTGGACTCGTTGCGGCGCCTGGTGAACTACTACCTCGTGGCGTGCGACCACGTGCGCCGGGCAATCCGCCCGGCCCGTGACGGCCTGGACTTCGTGTTGGCGGACAACGGTTCCACGGCCTTACCGGCGTTCGGTGACCCGGTCGACTGGTTCGACCAGGAATGGCCCAACATCGTCGCGGTCGTGCACGCGTCCGCAGAACGGGGCCTGCACGACCAGGTGTGGCAACTGGTCCGGCTGCTGCACCACTACGCGACCGTGCGCGCACTCACCGGGGAGTGGGTGGCGCTGGTCGGGTTCGGTCTGGCCGCGGCCGAGGTGACGGGGAGCCGCCTCGGACAGGTCCTCATGCTGGACACGACCTACACGACGAACGCCCGGCTGGGACGTTCCGTCCTGCTGCCGGACGCTCGCCGCGCGCACCGGATCGCGACGGAGCTGGGCGAGCGCCAGTACCTCGTGCTGACGCTCGCCCAGCTCGCCGACGTCCTGTTCCGGCTGGAGCAGCACGACGAGGCGCTGCTGCACTTCTGGGAGTCCGTGCAGCTCGCCCAGCAGTCCGGGGACGTCGTCGGCGAAGCGCACGGCCTGAACAACGTGGCACAGGTGGAACAGGCCCGCGGTCACGTGGAAATCGCTCTGCAGCACCAGGCTCACGCCGTCGAGGTGTACCGGCGCTCGGGCGACACCGTCGCGCTGATCCGTGGTCTCGCCAACCTGGCCGAGCTGCACCTGGAAGCCGGCGCGCTGGACCAGTCCGAGCTGCTGGCCCGCCAGGTCGTCGACCAGGCCGCCGTCGCCGAGGTGACGTACCTCGAGGGCTTCGGCCGGCACGTGCTCGGCGGCGTGTTGCTCCGGCGGGCGGAATGGGCTGCCGCGGCAGCGGAACTGACGGAGGCGCTGCGCCTTTACGCGCAGGTCAATTCGGCCCGTGCGGTCGAGGTCCGGACGCTGCTGGACTCGCTCTCGTCCGAGGTTTAGCGGACGTTTAGTCGTCTGGTCCCAAAGCATGGGATGTTGGAGCAGCAGGCCGCCGAGTGGGGGATTACCGAGGGGGTAAGGCGCCTGCAACTGGAGGGCCTGACCGGCATTCGGGGGAGAGTGCCGGTCGGGCCTTCCGCTTGTGTCAGTTGACGACGTGGCTTTCGTCGCTGCAACGCGCCATGGGCAGCAGTTCGGGCCGCTTGGGCGCCAGGCCGTCGCCCATCGACTCACCCCTGATCGTGCGGCCGATCCACGGCACCACGTGCTCGCGCGCCCACTTGAGGTCCGCCTTGCGCTGGGTGACCCAGTCGGCCTGCTGCAGCGCGGGCCACGGCTCGTTCCAGGACTGGTCGTCGATCAGCCCGAGCACCTCGGCGGCCTTGAGCGCCACGCGCTGGTGCCCCTCCGGCGAGAGGTGCAGCCGGTCCTCACTCCACGCGCGACGGTCGTGCAACGGGTGCATGGCCCACAGGTCGACCATCCGGCAGTGGTAGCGCTCGGCGATCGACCACAGGTGCGTGTTGTAGATGGCGACCTTGCCGCGGATGCTCCTGAGCAGCGGCGTGGAGCGCGTGTCGAACCCGGTGAAGATCACGACGTCGCAACCGGCGGACCTGAGGTCGGCCACGGCCACCTCGTAGACCTCGGCCAGCGCGTCCGGGTCGCTGTTGGGCAGCATGATGTCGTTGCCGCCGCCGCAGAACGTCACCAGGTCCGGCTTGAGCGAGATCGCGAGCGGCACCTGGTCGTCGATGATCTCCTGCAGCATCTTGCCTCGGACCGCGAGGTTGGCGTACCTGAACTCAGGCGCCCGCTGGGCGATCATGCCCGCCAGCCGGTCCGCCCAGCCCATGTAGGTGTCGCCGGGGCCCGGGTCGTCCATGCCCTCGGTGAAGCTGTCCCCCAGGGACACGAGACTGTTCCATCGCAGCAGCACAACATCCCCCTTGCTCGTACGACCTCGCCCGTCCTGCCATTCGCCTTCGGGCTCCCGACCGGAGGCGACTGGTCAGCTTGCACAACGAACCCTTGGTTACGCCACCGTCGGTTACGGCATCGTAGGTTTTGTCGCTATGGGTGACGATTCTTTTACCACTCGATCGAGGGAAGCTGGAGGGTGATCCGGGGGATTCGTCCTGACCTGTCGCTACCTTCTGCCGGGTGCGTTCTGATTTGCCGCTTCCGTTCCTTTCCATCGGTGTCGCGCTTGTCACAGCCCTGGTGCTGGCCTGGGTCGCCCTGAGCGGGCCGGCGTCGCCCGGAGCCGGCGGTCACCCCGTGGTCACGCCACCTCCGCATTCCAACCCCGTGGTCACCCCGGAGGTCGTGTCGCCCCGGGAAAGCGTGGTCGGGACGACGGTGATGCCTCCTCGTGCCCTGAACGCCGAAAACCCCCGCGACGACCTCGGCGCGTGAGGTCGTCGCGGGGGTCGTTGGGCCTTTCCGAGGAGCGCCGCCGCCGGGACTTGCCCCCCGGAAAGGGGTTGGGACCACTGCTCGGGACGCCGCCGCCGATCTGCCCCGAGCAGTGGGGCTGGGACCGTCTCAGGGGGCACCGCCGCCGATTCGCCCCCTGAGACGGGGTCTGGTGGTCTAACCGCTTGCTGCCACGTCCAGGACGGCTGCCGGGACGTTGTCGTTGTAGGCCGAGCGCAGCCTCAGCTCTGCGCCCGGCGAGGCCCCGATGTGGTCGAGGCCCAGGAGAGCCGCACCCACCACGGGTGGCACGTCGACCAGGCGGACCTGGGCGAGTGGGGCGGCTTCCACGATCTGCCGGCGAACCGGGCCGACGACCGTGTCGCCGGTGTGCGTCAGGACTCCGCCGCCCAGCACCACGTCCACGGGCTCGTTCATCAGTTCGAGCTTGCGCATGGAGACCGTGGCGAGCAGCACGATCTCCTCGATCAGGCGGTCGATCTGTTCCAGGGCAACGGAATCGCCCTGCTCGGCCACCTCGAACACCAACGGGCAGAGGGCGTGCGGGTCCAGTCCGATCTCCTCGAAGTGGATCTTCTCGACCACCTTGGCGATCGACTTCTCGCCGTAGTGTGCGAGGAGGGCGTCCAGCAGCAGGGTCGGCCTGCCCCGGCCGTCCTCCGCTCGCACCGCGTGCCAGAGCGCGTCGTTGCCGAGCTGGCCGCCGCCTCCCCAGTCACCGGAGATCGCGCCCAGGGCGGGGAAGCGGTGGGTCCGGCCGTCCCTGGCCACGCCCACCGCGTTGATGCCCGCGCCGCAGACGACCGCCACGCCGCCGGCGGCAGCGGTGCCCGCCCGCAGCAGCGCGAAGGTGTCGTTGCCGACGAACGTCGTTGTCGACCAGCCCCGCTCGGTGATCGCCCGCGTCAGGTCCTCCTCCTCGCGGGGCAGATCTGCACCCGCAAGGTAGGCGGACGTGTGCGTGGCGATCGGCTCGTCGGGGGACAGTCCCGCCTGAGCTGCGGCCTCGCGTGCCAGTCCCTCGAACACGTCGAGTCCGCGCTTCATGCCCACGGTCTGAGGCGGGGCACCAGGGCCGCGCACCTGCGCGAGCACCTTGCCGTCCGCGTCGACCAGCAGCACAGCGGTCTTGCTGTTCCCACCGTCGATGGCGAGCACCCGGTCCGTCATCGTTGTCAGTTTCCCTTCACCCACGGCAGCAGGTCGCGGTTCTGCGCGATCAGCTCGTCGGCCAGCTGGTCCGCGATCGCGTGCTGGCCGATCAGCGGGTGCGCGAGCAGCGCGTTCGCCACTCGGTCCCGGCCGCCGTGCTTTGCGGCTTCCAGCGCCAGGTACTCGTACGCGGTGACGTGCGAGATCAGGCCGGAGATGGACGGTTCCACCGGACGCACCGGCAGCGCCCTGCCGCCGTTCGCGTCCACTGTGGATGAAACCTCGATCACGGCGTCGTCGGGCAGGAAGGGCAGCGAGCCGTTGTTCTGCACGTTAACCACGTGCTTCTCAGCGCCTGCGCCACCGGTCAGCGCGTGCACCAGCTGCACGGCCGCCTCGGAGTAGTACGCGCCGCCGCGTTGCGACAGCTGCTCCGGCTTCGTCACGACCGACGGGTCGCCGTAGATGTCGAGCAGTTCCTTCTCGACCGCCGCCACGACCTCGGCCCGCGGCGGTTCGGTGAGCTGCTTCTTCACGACGGCGTCGTGGTTGTAGAAGTAGTTCAGGTAGTACGACGGCACCATGTTCAGGCGCCGCATCAGCGCGCCGTCGATGCCGATGTGCTTCGCCAGGCCCTCGATGTGGTCGGCGAGGAGTTCCGGCATGCGGTCGACGCCGTCGACGTACACGCCGCGTTCCCACGTGAGGTGGTTCAGGCCGACGTGCTCCAGCTCCACAGTGGACGGATCGACGCCGAGCAGTGCGGACGTCCAGCGCTGGAACGTGATCGCCACGTTGCACAGGCCGATCGCCTTGTGACCCTCCTGCAACAGAGCGCGCGTCACGATGCCGACCGGGTTCGTGAAGTTCACGATCCACGTGTCGGGACCGGCGAGCCGGCGCACCTTGTCCGCGATGTCCAGGACCACCGGCACGGTCCGCAGGGCCTTGGCGAGGCCTCCCGCGCCGGTGGTCTCCTGGCCGACGCACCCGCAGGTGAGCGGGAACGTCTCGTCCGAGGCACGCGCCTTCTGCCCGCCGACACGCAGCTGCAGCAGAACCGCGGACGCGCCCTCGATGCCTTCTTCGAGCGACGTGGTGGTGCGCACCTTCGCCGAGTGACCCGCGTGCTCCAGCAGCCGCTGGCTGAACGGGCCGATCAGTGAGAGGCGGTGCTCGTCCGGGTCGACGAGGACGATCTCGTCCACCGCCAGGCTGGTGCGACGGCCGGCGATGCCGTCGATCAGCTCAGGTGTGTAGGTGGACCCGCCACCGACGACGGTGAGTTTCATCCCTTGACCCCCGTGAACGTGATTCCCTTGACGAACGACTTCTGGGCGAAGACGAAGAGGACGACGGCCGGGATCATCGTCAGGAACGTGACGGCCATCGAGGAGTTCCACTGGACGATGTGCATGCCCTTGAACGTCGCCAGTGCCAGCGACAACGTCCACTGGTCCTTGACTTCACCGGTGTAGAGCAACGGGCCGAAGTAGTCGTTCCAGGTGAAGAGGAAGCAGAACAGCGCGGTCGCCGCGATGCCGGGCTTCGCCATCGGGATGATGATCCGGACCAGCGCCTGGAACTCCGAGCACCCGTCCACCCGTGCCGCGTCCACATAGGACTGCGGGATGGTGAGCATGAACTGGCGCAGCAGGAAGATGCTGAACGCGTCGAACAGGAAGTACGGCGCGATCAACGGCACCAGCGTGCCCGTCAGGCCCAGCGAGGACCACGTGTCGTACAGCGGCACGGCCACGACCTGCGGTGGCAGCATCATCGCGCCGATGACGAGGAGGAACGCCACGTTCCGGCCGCGCCACTTGAGCTTCGCGAGCGCGTAGGCCGCCGGGATCGACGAGATCAGCATGCCCAGGGTCGCGAGCAGCGAGTACGTGAGGCTGTTGATCAGGTACTGGAACAGCGGGGCCTTGTCGAAGACCTCGACGAAGTTGCCCCAGTGCCATTCGCGCGGCCAGAGGTTCGAGGTGAACGCCTGGTCGTCCGACATCACCGCGGTGAGGAAGACGAACACGACGGGCGTGGCGAACATCAGGCCGAGCGCGAGGCCGATCGCGTGCGTCGCCACCCAGTTCAGGATGCCTGCGACGTCGCGCTTGCGGCGCGGCTGCTCCGGTTCCGAGGGGACGTCGACCGGTGGTTTGGTCAGCGTGGCGGTCATGCTCCCGGACCCCCTTCCTCAGCGGTGGAGTTCTTGCGCATCCGCTGCACCAGAACGATGGTCACGGCGAACGAGATGATGAACAGGACCGTGGCCATGGCGGCCGCGTAGCCCATGTCGAAGTAGCGGAAGCCTTGCGTGTACAGGTAAACCGGGAACGTCAGCGTGGAGTTGTCCGGGAAACCGAGATATTTGGTCGATCCCGTCGCGTCCGCCGCTCCCGAGCCGGCCGACCCCGCGACGACCGCCTGTGTGAAGAGCTGCAACGCGAGGATCACCGAGTTCACGATGCCGAAGAGCAGCACCGGTGAGATCGTCGGAAGCGTGACGTGCCACCAGCGCCGGATCGGGCCGGCGCCGTCGAGTTCGGCGGCCTCGTACTGTTCCTGCGGCACGTCGAGGATCGCGGCGAGGATGATGATCATCAGGTCGCCGGAGATCCACAGCATGATCGCGGTGATGCCGGGCTTGGCCCATGCCGGGTCCGAGAAGAACAGCGGTGCGTCGACACCGAACCAGCCGAGCACGCTGTCCAGCGGACCGCCGTTGGGACGCATCACCATGAAGAACACGAGTGTCGCGGCCACTGGCGGTGCCAGTGAAGGCAGGTAGCAGAGCGTGCGGATCAATCCGACGCCCGACTTCAGGCGAGCGATGACCGATGCCACGCCCAGCGCGAACACGGTCCGCGCGATCGTGAGCACCACGACGAACCACAGCGTGTTCGTGATCGCCTTGATGAGCAGGGGATCCTTGAACATGAATGTGTAGTTGTCGAGTCCGTTGAACTCCGGCGGGTTGATCAGGTCGTACTTCGTGAACGAGAGCACGACCGTGGTGACCAGCGGATAACCGAAGAACAGGACGAAGCCGATGATTGCCGGGGCCATGAACCCGAGCACGGCGAGACGGTGGCGGGCACGTGCCCGCCCCCTGCCGGGGGCGGGACGGGCGCCGAGCGTGGCGGTCATCTTGCGAATCCCCTACTTGCCGCTCTTGGCGATCAGGTCGTCGATGTTCTTGTCGACTTCCTTGAGGCCTGCCGCCAGGTCCGGGACCTTGCCGGACTGGTAGGAGACCGAGAAGTCGGTGACAGCCTTGATGTGCGCGTCACCGATCGGGGTGACCGGGTTGCCCTTGAGCTTGTCGCTCTTGGCCAGGTCGATGAACGTCTTGAACTGCTCGTCCACCTCGAGCTTGGGGCTCTCCATGGCGGCCTTGGTGCTCGGGACGTTCTTGATGGCGTTGGACAGGCCGACGATCGTGTCGGTGTCGAACGTCAGGTGCTTGATCAGCTCCCACGCGGCGCCGGGGTTCTTGGCGCCCTTGGGAATGCCCATGATCGTGCCGGTGGTGAACGCGGTGCCGTAGTCGGCGGGCTTCGAGGTCGGGAACGGAGCCGTGCCGAACTTGATCTGCGGCGCCTGCGCCTTGAGGAAGGCGGTGCGGTACTCACCGTCGACCATCATCGCGATCTTGCCCTGGTGGAACGCGTGGTCGGCCGAGTACTCCTGGCCGAGACCCGCGCGGAACCGCTCGAGAGCGTCGTAGCCGTAGAAGTCGACGAGCTTCTTCTGGAACGTCATCATCTCGGTGAAGCCGGGGGAACTGGCGAGACCGGACTTGCCGTCCTTCTCCCACTCCGCGCCGAACGTCGGCGCGAGAATGGTCGGGCGGTTGGCGTAGAAGCCCATCGTGGGCAGGTAGCCCGCGACCTCGATGTCACCGTTCGGCGCCTTCTTGGTCGCCTTCACGGCCGCGTCGTACAGCTCGTCCAGCGTCTTCGGCGGGGTCGTGATGCCGGCCGCCGACAGCATGTCCTTGTTGTAGTACATGGCGTAGACGTCGGTGAGCATGGGCATCGCACAGCGGTTGCCCTTGTACTCGGTGTACTTCTGCACCGCGGGGGTGAGCTGGTTCAGGTCGACCTTGTCGCGGTCGATGTAGGCCTTCAGCGGCTGGAACGCCCCGGAGGAGCAGAACTGGCCGATGTTGTCCGTGGTGAACGACAGCGCGACGTCCGGCGTGTTGCCCGAACGGATACCCGCGGTGATCTTGTCGTCGTCCTGCGAGCCCTCGTGCTTGATCTCGATGTTCGGGAACTTCTGGTTGAACGTCTTGAGGGCCTTCGTGACTTCTTCGTACTCACGGTCGGAGTAGTTGCTCCAGACCGTGAGCGTCAGCTTCTCGTCCTTGCCAGGAGCAGCTGCGGCGTCGGAATTGGCGCCACCACCCTTGCCCGCCGCACATGCGGTGAGGGTCAGCGCTGCGGCGACACAGAGCAAGGCAGCACGTGTGTGCTTGCGCATGTGCACTCCTTCTCGATCAACGTGGGGACCCGGCGACCACTGGGCCGCGGAATGGAGCCGTGGTGGCTGCCGGGAGGCCGAACACCTGTTCTCGTGCCACGGCCAGTGCCGAGTGCAGTGCGCCGCTGCGCACTGGTTTCCCGGTCACCAAGGCCAGCTGGATCGGTGTTCGCGGCACCACCAGTTGCCGCAGTTCCGCGGCAACGAGGTCGTTCAGCGTGGTTCCGCCTGCCTGCGCGATGTCGCCGGACAGGAGGATGAGTTCCGGGTCGAGCACCGCGACGACGCTAGCCACGCCCGTGGCGATGCGCCTGGCGAGATCGACCATGAACTCACGGCCCGCCGGACCCGCGGCCAGCGCCTTGCGCACGGCACCGTGGCCGTTGCGCGCGGCGAGCCCGTGGGCGCGTGCGAGCTTGCAGATCGACGTGCTGCTGAGCAGTTCACCGAACGTGCCGCCGGAGCGGTCCGTGTCGGTGTCGGCCGCCGCGCGGTCCGGGATCATCAGGCCGTCGATCTCGCCCGCGCCACCGGAAGCGCCGCGCAGCAGCGATCCGTTGACGACGACGGCGGCACCGACGAGATCCGCGGGCCAGATGACGACGAAGTCGCTCACCTTGGTGGCCCGTCCGGCGACCATCTCCTCCAGCGCGACGAGGTTGACGTCGTTCTCGACGCTCACCGAAGTCGCGAGCTGCTCCCGCAACTGGCCGGGCATGTCGAAATTGCTCCAGCCGGGCAGGTGTGGTGCGTAGGCGAGCTCACCGTTCGCGGGGTTCACCGCTCCCGGACAGCCCACCACGACGTGCAGCAACTGGTCGGCGCTCAGGCCTGCTTGTTCGCAGGCCTTGCCGACCGCGCTCACAAACGCCTCCAGCACGCCGTACTTCGCGGGCATCGGTGCCTTGTGCTCGGTGAGCACGGCACCGGAGATGTCCGCGATCGCGATGTCGACCGTCTCGGGGGTGAGATCGACAGCGGCGATGTGTGCAAGCGCCCCGTTGACCGACCACAGCTGGGCACGCGGCCCACGGCCACCGCCCCGCAGTCCGTTGCGGACCACGGAGTCGCCGGCTTCCAGCCGCGTGAGCAACTGTGCGGTCGCCGGTTTGGAAAGGCCGATCAGACCTTCCAACTCCGACCTGGTCAGCGGCCCGTTGCGCAGCAAAGCCTCGATGGCTGCGCGGTCGTTGATCTCCCGCAACAGTCGTGGGCTTCCGGCACGCATTAGGTCCGCTCCTGTCTGTTAACTTTCCAGACGATTTCCGCAGACGGTAGTGACCGGCTTCACCGGGGTCAATCCCCGATATAGGTCCGTTACCTGAGTTAGGTTCGCCTAAGGCACCCTGGAACCATGACCGACGTGCGCCAGGAGTCGCTCGCATCACTGCTAGGAGGCCGAGGCGGCGCCCTCGACGCCTCCCTGCCGCCGTTGGCGTTCGTCGCGGGCTGGCTGCTGTTCGGGCACTCGATCGGCGCGGGCGCGATCGCCGCCGTGCTGTGCGGCGTGGTGATCGGCATCGTGCGCTTCGTGCGCGGCGAGAAACCCCGCGCGGTGATCCTGTCCGTGCTGCTCGTGGTAGCGGCCGCTTTGGTGGCGCTCTACACCGGGCGCGTCGAGGACTTCTTCCTCATCCAGTTGCTGTCCAACGTCGCCTCGGCCCTGGCGTGGGCGGGTTCGATCGCGGTGCGCTGGCCGTTGCTCGGCGTGGTGGTGGGGACGCTGCTCGGGCAGAAGACCCGGTGGCGTCGCGATCCTGCCCTTTTGCGCGCTTACTCGGTCGCGTCGTGGGCCTGGGTCGGGCAGTACGTGCTGCGGGTGGCGGTCTTCACGCCGTTGTGGCTGGACGCCCAGGTCTACTGGCTGGCGACGCTGCGGATCGCGTTGTCATGGCCGCTGCAGATCGCCTGCATCCTGGTGTCGGGGTGGTTGCTGAAGCGGGCGCTACCAGCAGACCACCCCGGATTCCGGCACCCTCAGACGACGGACTTGAGGAAGGCCGACCAGGCCGCCGGCGAGACGGGGATGTGAGCGCTCGGCGCCTTGCTGTCCCGGATGCCGACTCCACGGCCTACCTCGACGCAGTTGTCGCTGCTGGCGCTGTAGCTGCTCTTCCGCCAGGTGGTCATCAGAGACCCTCCAAGATGTTGTCGATCACCGCCCTTGATTCTTCCTCAGCCAGGGCGACGGCTGCGAGGGCCGTCAGGATGTCCTCGTACACCTTGACGGTGTCCGCGTCGTCGAAGAACAGGCAGGAATTGATGCTGTCGATGTAGACGACGGACGGGTACCTCGGGAACTTCATCACCCTGAAGTCGCCGCATATGCCTGCGTGCATTCCGGCAGCGCGAGGAATGATCCGCAGGCTGATGTACTTCCGCACGGACATCCTGAGCAGGTGAGCCAACTGCTCGCGCCACACCTCGGTTTCGCCGGCTGGTAGCAACAAGGCCTGCTCGTGCACGAAGAACGTGAACTTCTTGCCCGGCTCCAGGATGTTCGCTCGTGCGGCCCTTGCGGCGGCGACCTTGGGCACATCCTCCGCCTTGATCACCGTCGAGTGCTCGGCGACGACGTAAGCGTATTCGTGTGTTTGCAGCAGGCCGGGGACGACGATCATCGACCAGCAGATGATCTCTTCCGCGTCCCGTTCCTGGTCGATCAGCGTGCGGACCTGGTCCGGCAGGCCGTCTTCCGGCATCTGGAGCCAGGCCTTGCCCGATTCGCGGAACAGAGCGAGGAGGTACTCGCGTTCCTCGACCGTGGCCTGGCAGTAGGCGAGCACGATCTGGACCTCGACCTCGGACACGCCGCCCTTGCCGAGGGTCATGTCCGAGAGTTTGGCTTCCTGCCAGCCGATGCGTTCGGCCAGCTGTCGGTGGGTGAGCCCGGTACGAGCGATGACGGCGCGCACACCGGCACCGAACTCCCGTCCCGCCACGCTGGAGGATCTTTTGGGCATGTCGAAAAGCTAGGCCTGGCAAGTCATTTCGTGCCATTGTTTCCGGCCAAATGTGCCTGAAGGTAGGACGCATGGAGCGGCTCCATGTTTCGGATGATCTTGCCGCTCGACGTTCTGGGCAGGGTTTCCATGACGTGGATTCGGGCTGGGAGCTTGAACTCTGCGAGCCTTTCCGTGCACCACTCCGACAGCGCCTGCGCGGTGAGTGTGTTGCTGCGGGTGCCCACATAGGCACGGATTTCCGTCCGCCCCACCGCGACGACCTCGGTCACCTGTGGGTGTCCACGTAGGACGTGTTCGACCTCGGTCAGGTCGACCTTGTTGCCGCGCACCACGACCAGCGAGTCGGCACGGCCGAGCAGGCGCAGTTCGCCGTCGGCGGTGAACTCGCCGCGGTCGCCGGTGCGGAACCAGCCGCCGGAGAAGCGTGCCGGGTCGTTCTCGGCCAGGTAAGGCGTTTCCTGCAAGGCCACTTCCACCAGGCCGTCGCGCACTCGTGCTGTGATGCCTTGCATCGGCCTGCCGACGGACGGGCGGACCGTGCCGGAAACCGCGATGGTCAGCGCGCCGGTTTCGGTGGTGCCGAAGCATTCGCCGACCGGGAAGCCATACGCGGCAAGAAATCTGTCGGCCACGTCCTGCGGCATCATCTCGCCGCCGGCGAACGCGCCGCGGACCGTGCGCAACGTGTCGCGGTCGGGTGAGGAGGCCAGCAGGTCGAAGTGGAACGGCAGGCCGGTGACGAAGTCGACCTCATGAGTTCGTGCAGAGTCGAGAATGTCTTCTGCGGTCGGCCTTGCGGCGAACACGAGGTGCACGCCTGCCGCGAGAGAGTGCAGCAGGCCACCGATCAGGCCGAAGCTGTGCGCGGGGGAGTTGAGCAGCAGCAGGCGTTCGCCGCGTCGCACCATGCCGTCGGAGGCGGAGAAGCGGTCCACCTCGTCGATGAGCGACGACGTGCTGCGGCCGATGACCTTCGAGCGGCCGGTCGAGCCGGAGCTGAACTGGACGAGTCGGTGCGGAGAAGCAGCGGGGAGGCCGTCGACCCGTTCGGCCACGAGTCCGTACCGCTCCTGGAAATCCTGACCGGGAGTGCCGCCGGGGTGCACGAGGAACTCCGGGCGCGTCAGCTCGTGCAGGACGTGGGCCTCGGCCGGGCGCAGGCGGTGGTCGATCGAGATCACCTGCGCGCCGATGCTCCACAACGCGAGCACGGCTTCCAGCTGGCTGAAGCTCGGCGGCACCTGAACGGCTACCGTGCTGCCGTCACCGATTCCGACGGCGGCGAAACGAAGAGCGTGAGCGGTGACGTCGGCGCGCAGTAGGCCGTGCGTGACTGTGTTGCGATGACTGAAGATCGGCACCTCGTCGCCGTGGCGGTGCAACAGGTCGGTGATGAACGCACGCACTTCATGACTCCTTGCAGAACTCGCCGATGGGAAGGCCGACGTGCCGTTGTTCGGAAGCGATGTAGCCGAGCAGTTCGTCGCCGGGCTGGAGTTCGGTCACGTTGCGGACCTTGCCGCCGGGCGCGAGGACGCGGACGTGCCAGTCGTCCTGCACCATCAGGTCGACCACGACGTTCTCCGGCGAGCGCGCGGTGATGGTGAGCATCGGGCGTGACTCGAGCTTGGCCCTGCCGACGGTGAGTTCGCGGGTGCGGCCGTCGGCGTCGACGGCGAGGACCTTGCTGCCGGAACGCAGTTCGGACAGGTAGTTGGTGCGGTTCGCCGGACCCAGCACGTACGAGTGCAGCGCGCCCGCGTTGACCCGGAACGGCCGCGTCGGCATGTACGGCAACGGATGCGTCTCGCTGCAGCAGAGGATGAAGCCCGACGAGAACGAGCCGACGAGGATGCCCTCGTCCTCCCGGAAGTGCGAGGCGGTGTCGACGCAGACTCGGTCGCCGAGGCCGTTGTGGGCCAACGCTTCCACGGTGAGCGTGGTCAGGGTCAGCGGCGGGGACGTCACTTCCAGCAGCCGCGCCAGTTTGAACACGTCGGTCGCGTCGCGCGGGGCCAAGAGCACGCCGTCCGAGCCGTGTTCGAGGACCTCCAGGACGATCGCGGCCTCGACGAGGTCGGCGACGACGGTGATCAGCTTGCCGGGTGCGCCGTCGGCGGCCGCGATCACGATCTCCAGCGGGATCTTCGTCGGGTCGGTGAACGCGACGACGGTGTGGTCGAGCCGTTCCGCCGCGGCACAGGCGAGTTTGAGCGTGCGGTCGTCGCTGACCGTCACGAACGCGGAACCCGAGGGCAGCCGGTCCAGCTGGTCCTGGTCGTGCACCGCCACGGTGACGAGGTGCGGGCTCTCGACCTGGTTCTCGGTGAGCAGCACGCGGGTGATCGTGGGCGGCAGGTCGTCGAGCAGCGACGGGTCGTCCGTGACGACTCCGATCCGGCTGTGCACGGCCGCGTCGATCACGGCGGTCCAGTGCGCTTCCGGGACGGTCCTGAGGTCGATCCAGGCGAACTTCACCTGAACTCCAATCGGGGGAAGGCTGGTGGTTTATGGCCAGGAGGAGCTGATCGCGCCTTGTGCTGCCCGCGCGGCGGGGCGTCAGTCGGGACGCTTCTGCTGGTCGATGTATTCCTTGATGAGTGACAAGGGCGCGCCTGCGCACGACCCGGCGAAGAAGGAGGGCGACCAGAAGTGCTGCGCCCACAGGTATCGGCGGATGTGCGCGGGGAATTCCTGCCGCAGGCGTCGGGAGGAGACGCCTTTGAGACTGTTGACCAGTGTGGACAGGGCCAGACTGGGCGGGTAGTGCACGTGGTCGGTCTCGCCGTTGAACTCGCGCAGCTGCGCGCCCAGGCCGGCGCACACGTCCCGCATGATCTCCTTGCAGCGGCGCAGGATCTGACCGGTGAACGCGCCACGCCGGTACTGCGTCCCCCGCGTACGTCGGGGTCGGGTTCCCATCGCGGTGACATAGACAACGTTATGGTGATCAACGTGAAGCAGGTTGTGCAGGTGCGGTTGCTGCCGACGCCGGAGCAGGCGTCGGCGCTGGGCGATACCCTGCGCGTCTGCAACACGGCAGCTTCCTGGCTGTCCGCGCGGATGCACACCGACCAGGTGTTCCGGAAGTTCGACGTGCATAAACGCTTCTACGCCGAATTGCGGGAACGGTTCGGGCTGGCCGCGCAGCCGGCGATCCGGGTGATCGGCAAGACAGTGGACGCCTACACGACCCTGCGGGCCAACCTCAGGGCAGGCAACTACGGGCCGCCTGGGTCGGACCGGCGCAGAAAGGCCGAGGACACCCCGATCAGGTTCCGCCCGCTTGCAGGGCAGCCGTTCGACGCCCGCTGCCTGTCCTGGCAGCTCGGTGACGCTGGCCGCGACGGGACGGTGTCGATCTGGACGGTCGCCGGTCGGCTCCGCACCGTGCGGATCGTCGCAAACCCCCGGCATCTGGCCCTGCTGCGCTCCCGGTCGGCGATCGGGGAAACCGATCTGCTGCACCGGGACGGGGTGTGGCTGCTGCACGCCGTCGTCGACAGTCCCGAGGCCGCCCGGCGGGAACCGGCGAACGGGTTCCTCGGGGTCGACCTGGGCATCGTCAACATCGCGACCACCTCTGACGGTGACCGGTTCTGCGGGTCGCGTCTGAACCGCTACCGCAAGCGTCAACTGCGGCTGCGGAAGCGGTTGCAGGCCAAGAAGACATCCTCCGCGAGACGGCTGCTCAAGAAACGCCGCCGCAAGGAGGCCCGGTTCGCGGCCGACGTGAACCACCGGATCAGTAAGAACATCGTGGCCGAGGCTGAACGCACCGGACGCGGGATCGCTGTCGAGGAACTGACGGGAATCCGCGCGCGGGTACGGCTTCGCAAGCCCCAACGGGCCACGCTGCACTCCTGGGCGTTCGCCCAGCTCGGTCAGTTCCTGACCTACAAGGCCCAGCAGGCTGGTGTGGTGGTGGTGCAGGTCGATCCGGCCTACACCTCGCAGACCTGCCACGCCTGCGGGTACGTCGACAAACGCAACCGCCGCAGTCAGGCGGTATTCCATTGTGGCCGGTGTGACTTCGTTGGGCATGCCGACCACAACGCAGCGCTCAACATCGCGGCATGTGGTGTCGTGTGCTGGGGCGAAGTCATGCGCCCAGACGCAGCGCCCATCCTGGCAGCCAGCTAGGACGGCAGCAGCAAGCCTGAAAACCGCCGCTCGCGGCGATTGGCAAACTCGTTCCTTCAGAGACGAGTTCATGATGACCGGTTCTCCATGGTGGCGGTCAGGGCGTGGATGAGACTTGCGTCGGTGGGCGCGTGCACGATCGACGCCAGCTCCGCGACCAGGTGCATCGGCGTCGGCGAGGTGAAGACCCGCCGTCCGACGGCGAGGCCGGCGCAGCCCGCGTCCATGGCCACTCGGGCATGTCCGGCGATGCTGTGCGCGGAGGCGGGACCACCTGCCACGACCACGGGGATCGGGCAGCTGGCGACCACGTCCGCCATGTCCTCGGCCGGGTGCGCGAGGGTGGTCTTGACGATGTCCGCGCCGAGGTCCGCCGCGATGTTGACGACGTGCGCCAGCAGAGCCGGGTCCTTAGGGTCGCCGATGCGGGGGCCGCGGGCGTAGGCCATCGCGACCAGCGGGACGTTCCACGAGTCGCACGCGGCCGCGACCGTGCCGAGGTCGGTGAGCTGGCGGGACTCCGTGTCGGAGCCGATGTTGACGTGCACGCTCACCGCGTCGGCACCGAGCCGCAACGCTTCGTCGACCTCGCCGACGAGTACCTTGGCGTTGGCGTCCGCCATATGCGAGGTGCCCGCGCTCAGATGGACGATCAGCGCGCATCCGCCCAGCACAGCGGGTTCGATGGTGCGCACGCGTCCTTTGTGGACGATGATGGCGTCGGCGCCGCCCAGCACCACGGCGTGGATCAGGTCCTGCCACCGGTCCCGCGGCACCACCGGACCGTCCGAAACGCTGTGGTCCAACGGCACGAAGAGGTACCTGTCGTCGTGCGGACGGGAAAGGCGTCGCAGCCGCAACGCTTTCCTCATGGCGCTCACACCCCCTGCGATCGTTTGGTGTCAGCAGCAGAGTGGTGCAGTCCGCGCGCGCAGCGGCAGGTGTGAGGTGCCGATAATTCGCGAGTTATCGGCCTGACAGAGCAACCGCCCTTGCAACGGCGACGGAGCGTCATCCGGTGCCACCCGCGTGGCCGTGTTCGTTGGTGGGCAACTGTCCTAGGCTTCCTCAGTGCGAATGGAGCTGAGGCATCTGCACGTGGTGCTGACCGTGGCGCGGGCGGGCAGCATCAGCCGGGCCGCCTCCCAGATGAAGATCGCCCAGGCCGGGCTGACCGCTCAGGTGCGCAGGATCGAGGCGAGTCTCGGCGGGCCGTTGTTCCTGCGCCGCACCGACGGCGTCGAGCTGACCGAGCTGGGCCGCCACGTCGTGCTGCGGGCCCAGGACCTGGTCGAACGGTTCGACGACCTGCTCGTCACCTCGCGCAGGCTGGCCGAACGCGGCGACTCCGGCATCCGGCTCGGTGGTGTGGCGGGCTCGCCGACCGCGCTGCTGGTCGGGGTGGTCAGGGAGATGCTGCCGAGCCTGCCGCAGACCACGCACATCGAACGCGGCGGTGACGTCGTGCTGGAACTCGTGCGCACCGGCGACCTCGACCTGGCCCTGGTGGTGGAGTTCCCGCGCAGCCCGTTGCGCTTCCCGGAAGCAGTCGGCCTGCGCGGCGTCGTCACGGAACGCATGCTGATCGGCGTCCCCGTGGGCCATCGGCTGTCCGGCCGCAGCGAGGTGCTGCTGTCCGAACTCGCCGGCGAGGAGTGGGTCGTGCCGGACGAGAACCACGGCGGGCGGCTGAACCTCGACCTGGCCTGCGAGGCCGTCGGGTTCACGCCGAGGTGCGCGCACTTCGGCGTCGATCCGGTCGTCGCGGCCGACCTGGTGCGGTCGACCGGTGCCGTGGCGGGGTTCTTCCCCGGTCACGACCTGCCGGGCGTGCTGCTCAAACCGATCATCGGCAACCCGCTGCACCGGCGGATCACGCTGGTGTGGAACACCGACGCCGCCGAACACGTGGACGACGTGCACGCCGGCCTGCTGCGCGCGTACCACGAGCGGACGCCGCACTCGGGCCGGCTGCTGGCGTCATAGGTCAGCGTTTCTTCGGCGCAAGCCTCGATGTCGACGACATCTGCGGCCTGTTCGGCTGACCACTTGTAGTACGTGATGTAGTACCATGGCTTCATGGAGCAGATTCCAATCCGCACGTTGAACCAGAACACGGCTGGTGTGCTGGAACTCGTCGAGCGTGGCGAGACGGTCGAGATCACCAACCGAGGCAAGCCGATCGCGCGCATCGTGCCGGTGGTCGAGGGTGAACTCGACGACCTGATTGCCGCGGGCGTGGTGACGCCGCCGACCATCGCGGGTCCCATCCCGATGCCGCGCGCCAAGGCGGAGCCGGGAGCGGATGCGGGGGAACTGGTCTCGACCATGCGTGACGAGGAACGCTGGTGATCTATCTCGACACGGCGGCGGTCGTGAAACTGGTGCGCGAGGAGAAGGAGACCGAGGCGCTGGTCGAGTGGCTGAACGACGCCGCGGACCAGTCCCTCGTGTCGTCCGCGTTGATCGAGGTGGAGTTGCCTCGTGCTCTTCGGCGTAGTTCGCCTGGTGTGCTGGGCGCTGTCGCAGGTGTGCTCGCCCGGCTCCACCGGGTGGACATCAACGCTGCCGTTCGCGCCACGGCGGCTGCTTATGCCGATCCACAGCTGCGATCGTTGGACGCCATCCATCTCGCCACGGCCGATCTGCTTGTCGCGTCGGACAAGAAGATCACCGCGTTCGTGACCTACGACAAACGCCTGGCGGCAGCTGCCATCGGTCTTGGACTCCCGGTGACCGCTCCCGGGGAATGACGGCGCGGTCAGCTGGGCCTCGGCGCGTCCGGCCCCAGCACGTCGACCGCCGCCAGCCAGGCCGCTCCCGCCGCACCCTCCGTCGTCATGATCACCGCAGCGTTGCAGCGGGTGAGCAGTTCCTGCTTCAGGTGCGTGCCGACCGGGGTCTTGATCAGGCTGCCGACCAGCACGATCGGGGAGGTGTCGGACGGCTCGCGGACGGCCGTGGCCGTGTCGGCGAGCAGGCGGGCGGCGGACGCCACGATCGTCAGCGCCTCGGGATCGCCGTGGTGGTAGGCAGAACTCACCAACGGAGCGAACTGGGCGAGTTCGATGGGCGCCGCCGCGTTGACGGCGGTGATCAGCTGGCCCCGGTTGCGAGCGCCCGCCGCGGTCAGGACGGCGGTGGCCAGGCCTTCCAGCGGTGCGTCCAGGTCGAGCAGTTTCACCGTGGCGCGGACGGCTTCGCGGCCCAGCCAGAACGCCGAGCCGTCGTCGCCGATCAGCCAGCCGTAGCCGCCGGACTGGCCGACCATGCGATGGCCCGAGATGCGGCCCGCGATGGAACCGGTGCCCGCCACCAGAACCGTGCCGTCCGCTGACGAGGTGCCGGTGGCGAAGGCGGCCTCGCAGTCGGTGATCACGCGCATCGGGCAGTGCAGGCCCGCGCGTTCCCAGGCTCCTTGGAAGAGGTCCAGGACCGCGGGGTCGGTCATGCGGGAGGCGCCCGCCATGCCGAGGACACCGGAGCGGACCTTGCGGGAGTCGAGACCGTCCAACGCCTCCGCCAGCGCCTCGCCGATGTGGGCGGCGGCCACGGCAGGTGGGTGCGAGTTCGGGTTCGCGCCGCCCGCCAGGCCCTGACCCAGGCGGGCGCCGTCGAGTCCGAGCACCAGGGCCCTGGTGGACGTGCCGCCAGCGTCGAGTCCCACGACCAGATCCATAACGGTCGAGTATGCCGAGAGACGGTCGGCTGAGGGACACCCAACCGGGTGTCACCTGACGAAAGCCCGGTTACCGCTTGCGTTGTGGTGGAAGAACACCA
Source organism: Lentzea albidocapillata (assembly GCF_000719115.1). Lineage (GTDB taxonomy): Bacteria > Actinomycetota > Actinomycetes > Mycobacteriales > Pseudonocardiaceae > Lentzea > Lentzea albidocapillata. The sequence continues at coordinate 74,098 of NZ_JOEA01000022.1, forward strand.
ACGATCCAGAAGGAACTCGATCACCCGGACGTACCACTGTGGACAGTGAGGGAACGATCAGGCTGTAGTCGAACGTGGCCGCGGGGGCGACGTCGACCACGTCGTCGGTGTCGGCGGGCGCCGTGTAACGGGTCCGCACGCCGGCGGTGTAGGTCACCGGGCCGGACGGCAGAGCCGACCGCGCGACCGGCAGCACCACGACGTCGCTGTCGAACAGGTTCGTGTCGGACGAGCCGTCGAGGCCGTTCAGCGGCTGCTCGTCCACGACGTCCTCGGTGCCGGCCACCACCGTCCGGGCGAGCCAGATGTCGGCCGTCACCTCGCCGTCGGGGTTCGTCGGCTTCTCGGCGGTGGTCACGAAGTCCTTGCCGCCCACCGAGAACCGCACCGCGGGCTTGATGTTGCTGCCGATGTTCGCCCAGGTGCTCCAGGTGGCGACGCCGAACGCCAGCAGGTCGGAGGTGGCCGTCGCGCCCACGAACCGCAGGTCGCCGCCACGCGCGGTGCGGTTCACGGCGCAGTCGTCCTGGACGCCGGGGCCGCAGTCGGGCAGGCGGCCGGAGCTCGCGCCGAGCTGGAGCACGGTCATCCGCGACTGGTAGCCGGGCTGGTCGAGGCCGCGCCCGGCGACGCGGTCACCGGCCACGGTCAGGCGCGACACCGGCTTCGGCGCCGCGTAGACCGGCACCCGCAGCGATCGGTCGCCCGTGAACGTCACCAGGCCGGACGCCTCCGCCAGGAACTGGCGGCCCTCGTCGAGCGAGACCGTGGGGTCGGGCGTCTTGCGCAGTGCGCGGGTGTCGGAGATCCGCAGTTGCACGGACACCGAGGCCGAACCGCCCGGCCGCAGCACGAGGTAGGGCACGGTGACCCGGAAGGACACGCCGGGCACGCTGGTGATCGGCTCGTAGCCGGCGTGCAGCCGGACGGTCCGGGAGCCCTTGTTGACCACTTCGAGAGTGCGGCTGGTCAGCACCGGACCGTCCACCTCGACCGTGCCGAACGACGCGTCGCCCAGCACCAGCACGTCCGACGACAGCGCGGCGAGCCCGTCCACCCGGCCCGCGCCGACCCGCATCGGCGCCTCGCGCACACCCGACGAATCCCTGATCACGCCGGAGGCGGTGTTCATCAGCGCCGCCTTGATCTCGGCGACCGTCCACTCCGGATGAACCTCGCGCAGTAGTGCGGCGATGCCCGCCACGTGCGGTGATGCCATCGACGTGCCGCCCAGCGACACGCCGTCCGAGGCCGTCCCGGAGGCGGCGGAGAAGATCGTGTCGCCCGGCGCGGCCACCGCGATCGACGAACGCGAGCGCGACGACGACGGCGTGATCGTGTCCGCGATGGACGGCTCGACGGAGGGCACCGCGACCTTCAACGCCGAGGTCAGGTGCGCGGTCAGCGTCCCGGCCTCCAGCGCCGGGCGCAGCGCGGACGACGCCGCCGCCGTCAGTTGGAACGCCGGAATGTGGGCATTTCCGGCGATTCCGGCCGCGAACACCGGCAACGTCGTCGGCAGCAGCACCCCGGCCGCCCCGGCCTTCCACGCGTTGTCGGTGCGGGCACCCGAACCGCAGGCACGGGTGGCGTCGCTGTCGTCCCACTCCAGCCAGACGATCTTCCCGGCCAGCGGCTCCGAGATCGGCTGGCAGCCATCCATATTGGACGAAAGCCGCACAACGGGCAGGGTGAGGTCGAAGGACTCCTTGAAGTTCTGGCTGTACTGGCCGGCCCACCGCTGACCGGCGACCTCCAGCCCGTCCAGCATCGAGAACGAGTCGCGGCTGTTCGCGACGGAGATCGCCTCGGGGGTGTTGCCCGGCGAACCGGACACGTCGTAGAAGTCACCGCCGTTGCCGGCCGCCGCGACCACCACCACGCCGTGCTCGACGAGCTTGCGCACGAACAGCGCGTCCGGGTCGTCCGGAGCACCGAAGTCGCTGCCCAGCGACAGGTTCACCACGTCGAGCCTGTCGGAGAAATCACCGTCGCCGTTGGGGTCGAGCGCCCAGTCCAGCGCCTGCGCGGTGAGGTTCGTGCCGCCCTTGCAGCCGAACACCTTCAACGCGTAGAGCTGCGCTTTCGGGGCCGTACCCGGTCCGATCCGCATCGCGTCCAGGTCGATCGAGGAGTACGAACCGCGGTAGGTCGTGCCGTCGGTGTTGACCCCGTAGCCGGCCGCGGTGCCGGCGACGTGTGTGCCGTGACCGTCGCAGTCCACCGGGTCGGCGTCCGGCTCCGGCAGGGACTCGGACGTGCCGGTGTAGGCGTCGCCCGCGAAGTCGTACCCGCCGACGACCTTGGCGTTCGGGAAGGTTCCGCCGCCGAAGTCCGCGTGCCGGTAGTCGATGCCGGTGTCGATCACGCCGATCCGCACGCCGTCGCCGAGCCTGCCGAGTGACTTCCACACGTCGGACGTCCGGGTGAGGCGGACGGCGTGTGCGTTCGAGAGCTTCTTGGGGACCATCCGGTGGACCGCCCGCACCTCGGGCATGCGCGCCAGCGCCGCGAGGCGCGCCCTGTCCGCCGACAGCACGACGCCGGGCACCGCGTTGGTCGTTCGGGCGACTTCCCGGCCGCCGGACCGGGAGACGACCCGCGACACGTGCTCCGACGTCCGGTCCCGGGCTGAACGCGCCTGCGCAACGGTGCGTGATTCGACCGCTGCGGTCGAGGTCAGCTCGACGAAAACGGTTACAGTGTCGACTGGGCCGACCGGCGCCAGTAGTGCGCCCGTCAGGAGTGCCGCGGTCACCAGATTCATGATCAACTCCTCTTATTCATCGGACGACTTCGCGCTCAGCCCTAGACGCAGGCGGTATCGCGGGGCTATACATCCGATGTATTTCGTAGGGTGTGAGCAGAGGAGGAACGGCCGTGCAGTTCTTGCGTCTGGGGCCGGTCGGTGACGAACGTCCTGCAGTCAGGACCAACGACGGGACCACATACGACCTCCTGCCGATCACTCCGGACATCGACGGGGCGTTCCTCGCGAACGACGGCGTCAACCGCGTGCGTGCCGCGCTCGAAAGCGGTGAGCTCGAAGCCCTGAGCACGGAGGGCGTGCGCGTCGGGTCACCGCTCGCGCATCCGGGCAAGGTCATCTGCATCGGCCTCAACTACCGCGACCACGCGGAGGAGACCGGCGCGGCCATCCCGGGCGAGCCCGTGATGTTCCTCAAGACGCCCGACACGATCGTGGGCCCGTACGACGAGGTGCTCGTCCCGCGCCGGTCCGTGAAGACCGACTGGGAGGTCGAGCTCGGCGTCGTCATCGGGCGCACCGCCCGTTACCTCGAGTCCGAAGAGGACGCTCTGAGCTGCATCGGCGCGTACGTGCTCTCGCACGACGTCTCCGAGCGCGAGTTCCAGATCGAGCGCGGCGGGACGTGGGACAAGGGCAAGAACTGCGAGACGTTCAACCCGCTCGGCCCCTTCCTCGTGCCCGCCGACGAGATCGCCGACCCGCAGAGCCTGGACATGCGGCTCTGGGTGAACGGCGAGATCAAGCAGAACTCGTCCACCAAAAACATGATCTTCCCGGTGGCGGAGATCGTGCGCTACCTCAGCCAGTTCCTTGTCCTTCGTCCGGGTGACGTCATCAACACGGGTACACCCGCTGGTGTCGCGCTCGGCCAGCCGGAGCCGAAGCCGTACCTGCGCGCCGGTGACGTGGTCGAGCTGGAGATCGAGGGCCTCGGCAGGCAGCGTCAGATCCTCGGGCAGGCCTGAGGCCATGCCGAAGATCACCGCACTGGACGTCCTCGACATCCGGTTCCCGACCTCGCGCGAGCTCGACGGCTCCGACGCGATGAACCCGGACCCGGACTACAGCGCCGCGTACGTGGTGCTGCGGACCGACGAGGGCCCCGAGGGGCACGGGCTCGCGTTCACCATCGGCCGTGGCAACGACGTGCAGGCCGCCGGCATCAAGGCGCTCGCACCGCACGTCGTCGGCAAGGACGTGCCGGAGAACGCGAAGGCGCTGGCCGAGCTGTACTTCGAGCTGATCGGCGACTCGCAGATCCGCTGGCTCGGCCCCGAGAAGGGCGTCGCGCACATGGCGATCGGCGCCGTCGTCAACGCGGCCTGGGACCTCGCCGCCCGCCGCGCCGGGTTGCCGGTCTGGCGGTTCCTCGCCCGGATGTCGCCCGAGGAGATCGTCAGCCTCGTCGACTTCCGGTACCTGAGCGACGCCCTGACGCCCGACGAGGCCCTGCAGATCCTGCGCAAGGTCGAGCACGGCAAGGCCGAACGTACGGAAACCATTGCCCGCGACGGATATCCGGCCTACACGACGTCACCGGGCTGGCTCGGCTACTCCGACGAGAAGCTCGCTGGCCTCGCCCGCCAGGCCCTCGCCGACGGCTTCGACATGATCAAGCTCAAGGTCGGCGGCAGCCTCGACGACGACGTCCGCCGGATGAAGCTCGCCCGCGAGGTCGTCGGCGACGACACCCGCGTGGCGGTCGACGCGAACCAGCGCTGGGACGTCGACACGGCCGTGCGCTGGATGCGCGAGCTGGCGCCGTACAACCCGTACTGGATCGAGGAGCCCACCTCCCCGGACGACGTGCTGGCGCACCGCGCGATCGGGGACGCGCTGTCGCCGATCCGGATCGCCACCGGCGAGCACGTGCAGAACCGCGTGATCTTCAAGCAGCTGCTGCAGGCCGGCGCGATCGACGTGCTGCAGCTCGACGCCTGCCGGGTCGCGGGCGTCAACGAGAACATCGCGATCCTGCTGCTGGCCAGGAAGTTCGACGTCCCGGTGTGCCCGCACGCCGGCGGTGTCGGCCTGTGTGAACTCGTCAGGCACCTGTCGTTCTTCGACTACGTCGCGATCTCCGGTGAGGTCGGCGAGCGCGTGATCGAGTGGGTCGACCACCTGCACGAGCACTTCCTGGACCCGGCCGTCGTCGAGAACGGCCGCTACCTGGCACCCGCCGCGCCGGGGTTCTCCGCGCAGCTCAAGGACGAGACGCTGGCCGACTACGCCTACCCCGACGGTCCTGTGTGGACGGCACTGGAGGCTGAGAATGACTGACTTCGAAGGACTCGTCGCCGTCGTCACGGGCGGCGCGTCCGGCATCGGCCTGGCCACGGCCGAACTGCTGAGCAGCAGGGGAGCCACGGTCGTCGCGCTCGACCTCATCCCGGAGGTCGCGGACCCGCTCGTCGGCATTCGCGCGGACGTGTCCGACGACGAGAGCATCAAGGCCGCCATCACCGAGGTCGTCGCCCGGTTCGGACGGCTCGACGTCGTGGTGAACAACGCCGGCATCGGCGCGCAGGGCGACGTCACGGCCAACGACGACGCGCAGTGGGCGAAGGTGCTCGACGTCAACGTGCTGGGCATGGTCCGCGTCTCGCGGGCCGCGCTGCCGCACCTGCGGAACTCGCCGTCCGCGGCGATCGTCAACACCTGCTCCATCGCTGCCTGGGCCGGGCTCCCGCAGCGCGCTCTCTACTCGGCCAGCAAGGGCGCGGTGTACTCGCTGACGCTCGCGATGGCCGCCGACCACGTGCGCGAAGGCATTCGCGTCAACGCGGTCGCCCCCGGCACGGCGGACACCCCGTGGGTGAGCCGTCTGCTCGACTCGGCGCCGGACCCGGCAGCCGAACGAGCCGCGCTGGAGGCACGCCAGCCGCACGGCCGGCTCGTCTCCGCCGATGAGGTCGCGGGAGCCATCGCCTACCTGGCGAGCCCGCTTTCGGGTTCCACCGCCGGCACGATCCTCGCGGTCGACGGTGGCATGTACGGCCTGCGCTTGCGTCCCAAGCAGTCATGAAAGGCAATTCAACGATGAAGCGTCGCAACCTCACCGCCGCGGTGTGCCTCGCGCTCGCCGGTGCACTGACACTGTCCGCGTGCGGCGGTGGTGCCGCCGGTACCGGCGCCAGTGGCATCGGCCCGATCGGCGCCGACCACCCGCGGGCCGACTCCGACTTCTGGAACTCCTACATCAAGTACTTCCCGGACAAGGCCAAGGAACTCGGGATCAACCTGCTGAACCCGACCAACTCGCAGAACAAGGTCGAGAACCTGGTCGCCAACGCGCAGTCGCTGCAGTCGCTGGGCGCCAAGGCGATCGTGATGGCCCCGCAGGACACCGGCGCGATCGCGTCCACTTTGGACCGGCTCGACAAGGCCGGCATCCCGGTCGTCACCGTCGACACCCGTCCGGACAAGGGCAAGACCTACATGGTCGTGCGCGCGGACAACAAGGCGTACGGCGAGAAGGCCTGCAAGTTCCTCGGCGACAAGCTGGGCGGCAAGGGCAAGGTCATCGAGTTCCAGGGCGCGTTGTCGTCGGTCAACGGCCGCGACCGCTCCGAGGCGTTCGCCGCCTGCATGAAGCAGAACTACCCCGGCATCACGGTGTTCGAGGAGCCGACCGACTGGGACGGCGCCAAGGCGTCCGCGGCTCTGCAGACCAGGCTGAACCAGCACCCGGACATCAACGGCATCTACATGCAGGCCGGTGGTGTGTTCCTCGCGCCGACGCTGCAGGTGTTGAAGCAGAAGAACCTGCTGGTCCCGCCGAGCGACCCCAAGCACGTCTTCATCGTCTCCAACGACGGCATCCCGTCGGAGCTCGAAGCCATCCGCAAGGGCGAGATCGACGCGACCGTGTCGCAGCCGGCCGACCTCTACGCGCAGTGGGCGCTCTTCTACGCGAAGGCCGCTGTCGAGGGCAAGACGTTCCAGCCCGGCCCGACCGACCACGACTCCACCATCGTCGACGTGGGCGGCGGCCGTCTTGAGGACCAGCTGCCCGCGCCGCTGATCACCAAGGAGAACGTGGACGACAAGGCGTTCTGGGGCAACCAGATCTGATGACCGAGTACGCAGCCGTCGCGCGGGGCGTGACGAAGACGTTCGGGCGCACGCTCGCGTTGGACGACGTGAGCATCGAGATCCGGGCTGGCGAGTCGCACGCGCTCGTCGGTCGCAACGGCGCGGGCAAGTCGACGCTGGTCTCGATCCTGACCGGCATGCAGACGCCGGACGCGGGCGAGGTCAGCTTCTTCGGCGAACCCGCGCCGCCCGTCGCCGACAGTTCGGCCTGGCGCCGGCACGTCGCCTGCGTCTACCAGAAGTCGACGGTCGTGCCGGAACTTTCGGTCGCCGAGAACCTGTTCATCAACCGGCAGGACCTCGGCGGCGGCCTGATCAGCTGGAAGAAGTTGCGTCTTCAGGCCTCGGAGCTGCTGGAGACCTACGACGTGGCGGTGAACCCCGAGTCGTTGGTGTCCACGCTGACCGTCGAGCAGCGGCAGCTGGTCGAGATCGCGCGGGCGTTGTCGATCGGCTCGCGCTTCGTGATCCTCGACGAACCGACCGCGCAGCTCGACGGCCCGGCGATCGAGCGGCTGTTCGACCGGATGAGGTCGTTGCAGGACAAGGGAGTGACGTTCCTGTTCATCTCCCACCACCTGCAGGAGGTCTACGAGGTCTGCCAGACGGTGACGGTCTACCGCGACGCGCGGCACATCGTCACCGCTCCGGTGGCCGAGATGTCGAAGCCCGACCTGATCGAGGCGATGACCGGTGAGGCCGGTGGGCTGAACGTGCCCAGCGGCGACGACAGGCCTTCTTCCCCCGAGGAAGTGCTGACCGTGTCGGCGTTGAGCGGGGACCACTTCTCGGACATCTCACTGTCCGCGAGGAAAGGCGAGGTCATCGGGCTCGCGGGCAGCGCGTCGTCCGGCAAGCACGAGTTCGCGGAGACGGTTTACGGGCTGCGCAAACCGTCTGCCGGCACGATCTCGGTGAACGGTTCGGTGGTGCGTGGAGGCGATGTTCCGGCCGCTTTGAAAGCCGGAATCGGCTGTGTGCCACGGGACCGGCACCACCAGGGGCTCGTGCTGGACCTGTCGATCGCGGAGAACGCGACGATGAGCACCGCCGGTGCGTTCGTGTGGCCGTCGGCGCAGCGGTCGGCCGGCAGCACGGCGATCGCGTCATACGACGTCAAGGCCGCCGGTCCGGACCAGCCGGTCTCGGACCTGTCCGGCGGCAACCAGCAGAAGGTCGTGATGGCGCGGGCTCTGGCCGGCGATCCGTCCGTGCTGGTGCTGATCAACCCGACCGCGGGTGTCGACGTGAAGTCCAAGGAGTCGCTGCTCGGGGTCGTCGACGCGCAGGCGCGCCGGGGCAAGGCCGCGATCGTCGTCTCCGACGAGCTCGACGACCTGCGGGTCTGCGACCGTGTTCTGGTGCTGTTCCACGGCCAGGTCGTGCGGGAGTTCGCACGCGGCTGGCGCGATCAGGAACTCATCTCTGCGATTGAAGGATTTGCCGAAGAAATGGACACAGCGGAATGACCAAGGCCATGAGTCCGCCGGTCGCGGCACCCGCGCCGGAGAAGCAGAAGCTCCGGCTGGCGCGGTACCAGGACCTCGCGCTGGTCCCGGTGATCATCCTGCTGCTGATCATCGGGGCGATCCTCTCGCCGATCTTCCTCACGCCCAACAACCTGATCGCCGTGCTGACCCAGCAGAGCGAGCTGTCGTTGCTGGTGCTGGGCCAGGCGATGATCCTGATCGTCGGCAAGATGGACCTGTCGCTGGAGTCGACGGTCGGTCTCGCGCCCGCGCTGGCGGTCGCGTTGATCATCCCGTCCTCGGCCGGTGGGCTGGACGTCGGCTTCGCGGCGTGGCTGGCGTTGCCGCTGTGTCTGCTGATCGGCGTCGCGATCGGTGGCCTGAACGGGTTCCTGATCCTCAAGGTCGGGCTGTCCGGGTTCATGGTGACGCTGGGCATGCTGACGTTGCTGCGCGGTCTGCAGCTCGCGATCACCGAGGGCAAGTCGCTGATCGACGTGCCGGAGTCGTTCCTGTACCTGGGTTCCACGACGTGGCTCGGGCTGCCGGCGGCGGTGTGGATCTGCGTCGTCTGTTACGCGGCGGGGATCTTCGTGCTGAAGTACCTGCGCGCAGGCCGTTCGCTGTACGCGATCGGCGGCAACTCGGAGGCGGCGCGGGCCGCCGGCATCCGGGTCGACCGCGTGGTGTGGACCGTGCTGATCATCGGTTCGGTGCTGGCCGTGATCGCGGGCATCCTGATGACCGGACGGCTCGGTTCCGTTGCCGCCACACAGGGCGAGGGCATGATCTTCCAGGTCTTCGCGGCCGCGGTGATCGGCGGAATCTCGCTGCAGGGCGGCAAGGGCACGCTGTTCGGCGCGTTGTCCGGCGTGCTGATGCTGGGGCTGGTGGAGCAGATCCTGCGGTTGCAGGGTGTTTCCGGCTTCTACATCAAGGCCTCGTATGGTGCGGTGATCATCCTGGCGCTGATCGTGACGCGATTCGCCACCGGGCAGAAACAGGAGTGAGCGTTGGAGACCGTTGCGTTGCACACCCGGCTTCGCGAGGGACGCGAGGCCGACTACGACCGCATCCACGCGACGATTCCCTCGGAACTGGACGAGGCGCTGCGCGCGGCCGGTGTCTCGTCGTGGCGGATCTGGCGTTCTGGGCGCGAGCTGTTCCACCTCGTCGAGGTGGATGACTTCCACGCGATGCGCGCCTATCTGGCCGAGCACCCGGCCAACGTTCCGTGGCAGGCTCGGATGGCCGAACTGCTGGAGGTCGAGGACGACTACTCCGGCGCCGAACCCGCTGTGCGACTCGTGTGGGAGCTGCCGTGAAGGTCGCTGTTTCTCGTCTTGGCTTCGGTGCCGCGCCGATCGGCAACCTGTACCGGGAGACGCCCGAGGCCGAGGCTGTCGGTGCGGTGGAGGCCGCATGGGCCGCCGGGGTCCGGTACTTCGACACGGCGCCGCACTACGGGCTCGGGTTGTCGGAGCGCCGGCTCGGTGCGGCGCTGGCAGGGAAACCGCGCGACGAGTACGTGATCTCCACGAAGATCGGGCGGGTGCTGGAGCCGTTCGACGGCACCGGGTTCGATGACGAGGGCTTCGCGGTGCCGCGGACGTTCCGGCGGATTCGGGACTACTCGGCCGACGGCGTGAAGCGGTCACTCGAGTCCTCCTTGGAGCGTCTCGGGACCGACCGGGTGGAGATCGTCTACATCCACGATCCCGACGACTACTGGGATGTGGCTTTCGGTGAGGCCTATCCGGCTCTTGAGGAGCTGCGGTCGCAGGGTGTCGTGGGCGCGATCGGCGTCGGGATGAACCAGTGGGAGATGCCGGAGCGGTTCGTCCGCGAGACCGACATCGACGTGGTGATGCTGGCCGGGCGGTACACGTTGCTGGAACAGCCCGCGTTGCCGTCGTTCCTGCCTGCCTGCGTCGAGCGCGGTGTTTCGGTGGTGGCGTGCGGGGTGTTCAACTCCGGACTGTTGTCGAAGCCCGTCGTGGCCGCCGATGCGAAGTACGACTACGAAGAGGCTCCTGCCGCCCTGGTGGCGCGGGCTCGGGCCATCGCTTCGGTCTGCGAGCGGCACGGGGTGACGTTGCCCGAGGTGGCCATCCAGTTCGCGCTCGGGCATCCCGCGGTGGTGTCGGTCGTGATCGGCTCGCGCAACGCCTCACAGATGACCTCGAACGCTCAGTACTTCTCGGCTTCGATACCCGCCGGGCTGTGGGAGGAGCTGAAGTCGTTGGGACTGCTGGATGCGGAGGTTCCGACGCCGTGATCGTCGACGCTCACCACCACCTGTGGGACCTGTCCGTCCGGGACCAGGGCTGGATCACCGATCCGCCGATGGGCGTGATCCGGCGGTCGTTCCTGGAGCCGGACTTCGTCGCCGCCGCACCCGAGGTCGCCACATCCGTGCTGGTGCAGACGGTGTGCGTGCCGGAGGAGACGCCGGAGTTCCTTGCGGTGGCGGCTTCTTCGGACGTCGTCGGCGCGGTGGTGGGCTGGACCGACCTGACCTCGGCTGCCGTCGGCGACTCGTTGGCCGCGTTGGTGGATGGTCCTGATGGCTCGTGGCTGCGCGGGATCCGGCACCAGGTGCAGGGAGAGCCGGACCCGGAGTGGTTGTGCCGCAAGGACGTCTGGAACGGGCTGGCAGCCGTGGGCGCTCATGGGTTGGTCTACGAACTGCTGACGTTGCCGCACCAGATGCCGGCCGCGCGCCGGACCGTGGCGGCGTTGCCGCAGGTCGAGTTCGTGGTGGACCACTGCTCGAAGCCCGCGATCGGTTCGGATCCGGGGGAGTGGGCCGAGCTGATCCGGTCGCTGGCGGCGCACGAGAACGTGACGTGCAAGCTGTCCGGCCTGGTCACCGAGGCCGACTGGAAGTCGTGGGACGTGGCGACGCTCCGGCCGTACTTCGAGGTCGTGCTGGACGCGTTCGGGCCTGAGCGGCTGATGTTCGGCTCGGACTGGCCCGTGTGCCTGCTGGCGGCCACCTACGAGGAGTGGCTTGGCGCGGCTCGGGAGTTGGTCGCCGAGCTGTCGCCCGACGAGCAGGCCGCGATCTTCGCGGGCACTGCTCGCCGGGTCTATGCACTCTAGAAAAGCGCCTTCAGCTCGTTGATCAGCTCGGGAGTCGCCCCGGCGAGCGGTTCGCGGACCGGGCCCGCCGGCAGGCCGAGCAGGGTGAGCGCGGCCTTGACGGCGACGGCGCCGGGTTCGCGGGTCATGATCGCGGTGATCACCGGCAGCAACGCCTGGTGGCGGCGCAGGGCTTCCTTGTTGTCGCCCTCGTCGTAGGCGTCGAGCATCGCCTTGATCTCGTTGCCGACGACGTGGCCGACGGTGCTGACCGTGCCGACGCCGCCGATCGAGTACAGCGGCAGGATCAGCTCGTCGTTGCCGGAGTAGAAGTCGAGGCCGGTCTCGGCGATCACGCGCGCGGTAGCGAGCAGGTCGGCCTTGCAGTCCTTCACGCCGGCGATCCGCGGGTGTTCGGCGAGCCGGAGCAGCGTCTCGGTGTCGATCGCCGTGCCGGTGCGGCCGGGGATGTCGTAGAGCAGCGCCGGGAGCCCGGAGGCGTTCGCCACCTGCCTGAAGTGGTTCTCGACGCCTTCCTGCGTGGGCTTGCTGTAGTACGGCGTGACGACGAGCAGGCCGTCGGCGCCGTTCTCCTCGGCTTGGCGGGAGAGCTCGATGGTGTGGCGCGTGGAGTTGGTGCCGACGCCCGCGAGGATCTGCGTGCGGTCGCCGACGGCCTCCTGCACGGCCCTGATGATCTGCGCCTTCTCGGCGTCCGTGGTGGTGGGCGCCTCGCCGGTCGTGCCGTTGACGACCAGCCCGTCCACGCCACCCTTGTCGACGAGGTGCGCCGCCAGCTCCTGCGCACCCTTGAGGTCCAGGTCACCGTCGGGGGTGAACGGGGTGACCATCGCTACCAGCACTCGTCCGAACATGACTCCAGCGTGACTCCAGTCTTCGCAAAGTTCCAGTTAGAAGTTCTGCCCGGAACGTTAAGCTGAGCTTTGTGTTGGATGTGCGAAGGCTCCGATTGCTCCACGCCCTGTCGGTCCACGGCACGGTCACCGCCGCCGCGGAGGCCCTGCACGTGACCTCTCCGGCCGTGTCCCAGCAGCTGGCCGCGCTGGAACGGGAGGCCGGCGTCGCCCTGGTCGAACGGGAGGGGCGCCGGCTCGTGCTCACCCGCGCCGGGCACGTGCTGGCGGCGCACACGCAGCTGGTTCTCGACCAGCTGGCCGCGGCGGAGGCGGACCTGGCGTCGCTGCGCACGTCCGTGTCCGGCGCCGTGCGCGTCGGAGCGTTCGTGTCGGTCGCAGCCTTGCTGCCGCGCGTGATCCAGGTACTGCGGTCGGCGCACGGGTCCGATGTGGACCTGTTCGTGCACGAGATGGAACCCGAGGCGTCACTGCCCGCGTTGCGGCGCGGGGACATCGACATCGCGGTGATCCACTCGTACAACATCATGCCGCGCTCGCTGCCCGAGTCCTGCGAGTCGTTCGAGCTGTTCGTGGAACCGGTCAACGTGGCGCTGCCGTTGAGCGATCCGTTGGTGCAGCAGGATTCGGTGGACCTGTCCGTGCTGGCCGACCGGCCGTGGATCATGCCGCGCACCGACGCGTCGTGCCACGAGCTGACCCAGCGGGCGTGCGGTGCCGCCGGGTTCGTGCCGCGGGCGCAGGCCTACTGCGACGACTTCGGGGTGATGTGCGGGCTGGTCGAGGCCGGGCTGGGGGTCGCCCTGGTGCCGTCCGTGGCCCGGCGGCCCGGGGTGGCGTTGCGGCCGTTGAAGCAGCAGGTGTTCCGGACGGTCTCGGCCGTGGTGCGGAACCGGGCGGACGGGCAGCCTGCGGTGCGCGTGGTGCTGGAGCAGCTACGCCAGGTCTGACAGCCACTGCTCGACGCCTGCCACGTGCACCGTGGACCAGCTGCGCGCGAGTTCCGGCTGGTGTGCGGCCAGCGCGTCGACGATGGCACGGTGCTCGGCCACCGTGCGGTCCACGGCGTTCGACTGGGTGATGCCGCGCCAGATGCGGACGCGAACGGTCGGGCCTGCCAGCGTGTCGAGGAGCTGGGCCAGGTAGGCGTTGCCCGAGCACTGAGCGATGGCGCGGTGGAAGTCGAGGTCGTGTTCGACCAGTTCCTCCACGGACTTCGCGCCTTCGGCGGCGTCGCAGAGGGCGCGGAGCTTGATGATCTCTTCCGGATCGACGCGCTGGGCGGCCATGGCGGCCGCCGCGGGCTCGAGAATCCGGCGTACCTGGAGGACTTCCAGCACCGAATCTTCGCCGCGGTGCAGATCGAGCACGAAGGAAAGCGCGCCGAGCAGGTCGTCCGCGCGAAGTGACGAGACGTACGTGCCGTCGCCCTGGCGGACGTCCAACACCCGGACGAGTGACAGTGCCTTCACGGCCTCGCGCAGCGAGTTGCGCGACAGACCGAGACGTTCTGCCAGGTCAGCCTCCCGCGGGAGGCGGTCGCCGGGCTTGAGTTCGCCCGAAACGATCATCTCCTTGACGCGCAGGATCGCATCGTCAGTGACTGCCACGGCACCCTCAACTCGTCGTAGACCTCGGATGTCTGAGGGCCAGTATGCGCCACGGGTGGTCATCTTCGTGGCATCCCGGTCTTTTTGGACCTGATTCACCAGGTGTTATGTAAGATGGTTATCTCTTAACGACGCGTGACGCGGACCTCTGTTGTGGCCATAATGGTCTGGACCATTCAAGGAGGGATCTTGGACGCCGTTGTCGCAGCACCGCGCGCATTGCTCGGTCGCACGATCGTCGGTCCTGCCTCGGTGCGGATCAGGGACGGCCGCATCGTCGAGGTGACCACCGGTGAAGCACCACCCGGCGCGGAGGTCCTGTCCGACGGCCTGCTGACACCGGGCCTGGTCGACGTGCAGGTGAACGGCGCCGTCGGCGTCGACTTCGCCGAGGTGGACGCCGCCGGAATGCGTGCCGTGGCCGAAGCTCTGCCGTCCACCGGTGTGACCCGGTTCTTGCCCACGTTGATCACCGCACCGGTCGACGTGGTCCTGAGGCAGGCGCGGGCGGTTCTGGCCGCATCCGCCGCTCTGCCGGACGGAGTTGGTGCCCGCCCTCTCGGCGTGCACCTCGAAGGCCCCTTCCTGTCGCCCAAAAGGGCAGGGGTGCACGACCCGTCGTTCATGGTCGAGCCTGGTCCGGACCAGATCTCGGCCCTGCTCGACGACGAGCTGATCCGCCGCGCCCTGCGGATGGTGACGATGGCTCCCGAACAGCCCGGTGGCCTGGAGGCGGTACGCCGTCTCGTCGAGGCCGGCGTGCTCGTCGCGGTGGGCCACTCCGACGCCACGGGTGAGCAGACCCGCGCCGCCGCCGATGCGGGTGCCCGCATGGTGACGCATCTGTTCAACGCCCAGCGTCCGCTGGGGCATCGCGAGCCCGGGGTTCCCGGGGTGGCGCTGGTGGACGAGCGCTTCACGCTCGGGCTCATCGCGGACCTGGCCCACGTGGGCCCGGACGTGTGCCGCCTCGTGTTCAACGCCGCCGGGGCACGAGTCGCGCTGGTGACGGATGCCGTTGCCGCCGCGGGGATGCCGCCGGGGCGCTACCACCTCGGAGGGGCGGACGTGCTGCTCACCGAGGAAGGGGTGCCCCGGTCGCCGGAGGGCACGATCGCGGGTTCCGCGCTCACGCTCGACCGCGCGGTGAGGAACATCGTGTCCGTGGGTGTTCCGGTGGCCGACGCGCTGGCATCGGCGACGATCGTGCCCGCCGAGGTCATCGGTGAGTCCGGTCTCGGCCGGCTCGCGCCGGGGGCCGTCGCGGACCTGGTGTGGTGGGACGACGACCTGCGGCCCAAGAAGGTCTGGGTCGACGGACGGGTCGTGTTCGACGCCGAGGTGCCCGTGGCACCGGTCGTGGCCGGGTACGCCACCGCAGGACAGTAGGCACAGTCGGCGAAAGGCCCGCTCGGTGACAACCGGGCGGGCCTTTCGCTGGCCGAGGAAAGAGCCCGCCTGGGGGGACCAGGCGGGCTCTCGTCCTTGCCGGACCTACAGGGTGCGCGTGACCTTGTTCAGGCCGCGCGGGCTGTCCGGGTCGCCGCCGCGTGCCAGTGCCAGGCCGTGGGCCAGGCGCTGCACGGGGAGGATCTCCAGCACCGGCGCCACTTCCTCGGCGGTTTCGGGGATGGCGATGGCGAGCGTCGCCCCCATCTTCTCCGAGGCCGAGCCGACGGCCACGACGTCGGCACCGCGCTGGTGCACGACGTCCAGGGCGTCGCGCAGCGAGTCGCCGCCCTTGCCCAGTGACGTGATGGCCAGGACCGCGGTCTCGCCGTCCACCGCGGCCACCGGACCGTGCAGCAGGTCGGCGCCGCTGTAGGCGCGTGCCGCCAGGTACGACGTCTCCGCGAGCTTGAGGGACGCCTCCAGCGCCGTGGCGTAGGAGTAACCGCGGCCCGTGGTGAGGACGCGGTCCACGAACCGGTAGCGGCGCACGGCCTCGTCGACGGTCGGCGCCGCCTGGTCGAGGGTCACCTGGGCCAGTTCGCCCAGCGACGCCGCCGCCTCGCCGTTGCCGCCGCGAACGGCGTCGATCAGCAGGTAGAGGGCCAGCAGCGTGGCCGAGTAGGTCTTGGTGGCGGCCACCGCGTGCTCGACGCCCGCCGAGACGTCCACCGAGAGTTCGGCGGCCGCGTTCAGCGGGGAGTCCGCCGTGTTGGTCACGGCCACGGTCAGGGCGCCGCGCCTGCGGTAGGAGGCGGTGACCTCCAGGAGGTCGGGCGAGCCGCCGGACTGGGAGACCGTGACCAGCAGGACGTCGCGCAGGTCGGGCTCCGCGCCGTACAGCGTCGTGGTGGACGCGGAGACCAGGCCCGCGGGGAGCTGGAGCAGGATCTCGGTCAGGTACTTCGCGTAGATC
Organism: Lentzea albidocapillata; assembly: GCF_000719115.1. Classification (GTDB taxonomy): domain Bacteria; phylum Actinomycetota; class Actinomycetes; order Mycobacteriales; family Pseudonocardiaceae; genus Lentzea; species Lentzea albidocapillata. Next base: position 90,366 of record NZ_JOEA01000022.1, read on the forward strand.
GCGGCGTGGTCGCTCGAACCGCGGGCCGCGAAGAGCACGAAGCGCGGAGCGCGTTCGCGGATCACGGCGGCCACCTCCGCGATCGCGGACCGCGAGGCGTAGAGGTCGGAGAAGATCGACGGCTGCGCGGCGATCTCCGCTGCCATGTGCCGGCCTGGCTGGGGCGTGGTCATGTCGTGCCTTTCAGGATCAGCTCGGCCGCGGCTCGGAGGCTCACCCGAGAACCGCCGTGGGTGTCGACGCGGGCGACGCTGCCCAGGTCCGGACCAGGCACGCCGGTTTCGACGTGCACCACGTCCAGCTGCAGATTAGTTAAGTTTGTTACCAGTTGTCGAGCGGCGGAGTGGCGGTGGGCGTCGCGCGTGACGACCACAATCGTGCGGTCACCCGCGACTTTCGCAACTTCGTCGGCCGAGATGTCGCGTGCCGCGATCACCTCGGTGCCGGGAAGTACCTCCTTGAGGTACGGGCCCAGGCCCCACGGGACGTCGCCGACCGCGATCGAGGAGTCCACCACCAGGTCGACGACCACCGGGTCCGTCCCGACACTAACCCGGCCACGTGCGGACACAGCGCGTCGAGCGGCTGTGAGACCGATCTCGGCGTCGTGGGCGTCGACGGTGGACGGCGGGAGGCCCAGCGCCAGGGAGCGGGCCGCTGCCTGGGTCAGGCGTTCCTCGGACAGGTCGCCGGACTTCACGGCCGCGACGATCGAGTCGATCAGCCACTGCAGGTCGTCGTCGTCCAGGGCCATGCCGCCCAGGCACAACGAGTCCACCCCGGCGGCCAGTGCCCGGACGGCGCCGACGGCCAGGTCGCCGCCCACCGCCTTCATGTCCAGCCCGTCGGTGATCACCGCGCCGGTGAAGCCCAGCTCGGTGCGCAGCAGGTCGATGGCGTGCTTGTTCAGCGTCACCGGCGCCGGACCCCACTCGGGGATCACGAGGTGGCCGGTCATGATCGAGCGGACGCCCGCGTTCACGGCCGCCTGGAACGGGACGAGCTCCACGGCGCGCAGTTGTTCCTCGGTGCGGGGAAGCACCGGGAGCTGCTCGTGGGAGTCCTCAGTGGACGCTCCGTGGCCGGGGAAGTGCTTGGCGCAGGCGGCGACGCCCACGGTCTGCAGGCCCTCGACCCACGCGGCGACGTGCCGGGCGGCGAGCACCGGGTCCGACCCGAACGCCCGGACGCCGATGATCGGGTCGTCCAGCGTCAGCACCAGGTCGGCGGACGGCGCCAGGTTCAGCGAGATCCCGCACTTCGCCAGCCGCGCGCCGATGGACGCCGCCACCGAGCGCGTGAGGTCCAGGTCGTTCGCCGCGCCCAGGGCATGGTTGCCCGGCACCTCGGAGCCGCGGCCCGCGTCCAGACGCGTGACGTCGCCGCCCTCCTCGTCGATGCCGATCACCACGTCCGGGCGCACCGAACGCAGTTCGGTGCACAACCTGGTCACCTGGGCGTCGTCGACGACGTTGCGCCCGAAGAGCACAACGCCGCCGAGACCGTCAGCGACCCGCCGCAGCAACCAGTCGGGGGCGGTCGTTCCGGTGAAGCCGGGAAGCAGAACGGCAGCGGCCAACTGATCCACGCGTCATCCCTTCACTGCACCGGCGGTGACGCCGGCGACCATCTTGCGTTGCACGATCAGGAAGAACACCAGCGCGGGCACGGTGAACAGGACGGACGCGGCCATCGCGCCACCCCAGTCCGTGCCGAACGCGGTCTGGAACCCGGACAGCCACACCGGCAGGGTCTCCCTGTCCTGGCTGCGGATCAGCACCTTGGCGAACAGGAACTCGTTCCACGCGGTGATGAACGCGAACACCGACGTGGCCACGAGGCCCGGCCCGAGCAGAGGCAGGGTCACCTTCTGGAACGCCTTCCAACGGCCGCAGCCGTCGACCATCGCGGCTTCCTCGAGCTCCACCGGGATGCCGTTGACGAACCCGCGCAACGTCCACGCGCAGAACGGCAGCGTCACCGCGAAGTACACGAGGACCAGCGACGAGAGGTGTTCGTAGAGCTGGAGGTCCCGCATCATCAGGAACATCGGGATCAGCAACGCCTCGAACGGCGCCATCTGCGCGACCAGCATCAGCAGCACGAAGCTCTTGCGGCCGCGGAACGCGAAGCGCGACATGGCGACCGCCGCGGTGATGCCGATGACGATCGCGGCGACGACCGCGGTCAGCGTCACCAGCAGGCTGTTGCCGAGCGAGGACAGGAAGCCCGGCTTCGTCCACGCCGTCACGAAGTTCGTGAACGTCACCGAGAACGGGATCAGGTCGTAGTCCGACGTGATCGTCGAACCCCTCGGCTTCAGCGCCGTCGTGATCATCCAGTACGTCGGGAAGAGGAAGAACAACGCGAGTGCGAGACCCGCGAAGTTCGCTGCGGACTTCTTGAGCATCAGAGCTTGCCCTCCTCGGTCTGCAGCAGCTTGCGCAGGTACTGGAACGTGATCAGGCCGAGGATGACCATCATCAGCACGGAGATCGCGGCCGCGATGCCGAAGTGGCTCTTCGCGATGCCTTCCAGGTACTGCAACACAGGCAGCGTCGTGCTCTCACCGCTGGGACCGCCCTCGCGGAACACCCAGATCTGGGCGAAGACCTTGAAGTCCCACAACGTCGACAGGAACGTCACCATCATCAGCAGCGACCGGATCTCCGGCCACGTCACCGCGCGGAACGTCTGCCAGCCCGTGGCACCGTCGATGCCCGCCGCCTCGTAGAGATCGCGGGGGATGCCGACGAGCCCCGCGTAGAGCGAGAAGGCGAGGAAGGGGATCGCCTGCCAGATGATCAGCAGGCCGACGACGGACAGCGTCGACGTGCCGGAGGAGAACCACGAGTAGCCGGCGAACGAGTCGAAACCCAGCTGCACCAGCGTCTTGTTCAAGATGCCGTAGTTCTGGTCGAACATCCACTGGTAGACCGTGGTCGACGCGAGGATCGGCATGGCCCAGGCGCAGAGCATCGCGATCTGCAGAGCGACTCGCACCCACGGCGTGAGCACGCGCATCAGCAGTGCGATCCCGAGGCCCACGCCCACCGACGCGACGACGACGGTGACGGTGAACACGACGGTGCGCAACGAGACTTCCCAGAAGCGCTCGTCCTTCAGCACCGCCACGTAGTTCTCGAAGCCCGTCCACACGACCTCACCGCGAACGAGCTCGCCGAGGTTCAGCTGGCGGAAGCTCGTCACGAAGACGGAGACGACCGGCCAGCCGATCAGCCAGAGGATCGCGATGAGAGCGGGAGCGAGCAGCAGGTAGGGCAGCGCCCGGTCGAAGGCGCTGCCCCGGCGGCGGCGCTTGCGCGCCCCACCCGTCACGGCAGGCGGCAGCGCCGGGGGGATGTTCCCCACCGGCGCTGCCGTTTCGGTCGTTTTGACGGCCGTCATCTCAGCTTGGCTAGGCCATGGCCTTGGTGATGGCGTCGCTCGCGTCCTTCGTCGCCTGGTCCAGCGTCTTGGCGCCGGTCAGGTACGCGGTGAGAGCGTCCTTCAGCGGGTTCTGGCCCGCCTCGACGGCCGCCCACTTCGGCGTCACCGGGGTGACCTTGCCGTTGGGGGAGGAGGCCGCGAGAGCCTTGCCGACCGCGTTGGTGGCCAGCTTGGCGGTGTCCTTCGAGGTGCCGGGAACCGCGCCGCCCTCGGCGAGCATGTCCTGGTACTTCTTGGACGACAGCAGCGCCAGGTACTTCTTGGCCGCCTCGGTGTTCTTGCTGGACGTCGGGATGGCGAGGTTCGAGCCGCCCAGGAACACGGGAGCGGACGCGCCGGCCTTCTTGGACGGGATCGGGAACGCCGAGGTCTTGTCCGCCAGGTCCGGCTTCGCCTTCACGGCGCCGCCGAGCTCCCACGGGAGGCCGACCATCATGCCCACGTTGCCCGTGCCGAAGACCTCCATCTGCTGGGGCTTCGCCTCGTCGATGTCAGCCGGAACCTTCTTGGTGGCCGACGCCTCGTAGATCGCCTTGTAGGCCTCGAAGCCCGCCTTCGCCTGCGGGGTGTCGAGCGTGCCGGTCCACTTGCCGGCGTCCTGCTTGGCGATGTCGCCGCCCTCGTCCCAGATCAGCGAGAGCAGGAAGTACCAGGACTGACCCGGCAGGTACAGGGCCTGGAAGTCCGGGTTGGACGCGTTGGCGGCCTTGAGCTTGTTGATCGCGTCGATCCACTCGGCACGCGAGGCGGGCGGCGTCGTGACGCCGGCCGCCTGGAGCAGGTCGGTGCGGTAGATGACGGTGCGGTTCGCGGCGTAGAACGGAACGCCGTACTGCTTGCCGTTGAGCGTCAGCGAGTCCTTGAGGCCACCCAGCCACTCACCGCTGTTGAACTGACCGGCGTCAGCGGTCAGGTCGGCCAGCGTGCCCTGGTCGGCGAAGCTCGCCGTCTGGGTGTTGCCGAGCTCGATGACGTCCGGCGGCGTGCTGCTCGCCAGCGCGGTGGTCAGCTTCTCCTGAATGCCGGTCCACTTCTGGACCTCGTACTTGACCTTGATGCCGTTCGCTGACTCGAACTCCTTGTTCAAGGCGTCGGTCAGGGTCGGCGCCGCTGAGCCGTCCATGAGCCACACGGTGATCTCTTTGGTCTCCGTGCCGCTACCACTCGTGCTCGTGCCACAACCTGACACGGCCACTGCCAGTGCGGCGGCACCAGCAGCGAGTCCTCTCCAGCCCTTCACAGTTCGCGCCCTTTCACCAAGTCCGGCACTCGGCCGGAACGTCCAAGTGGTGTAGACCAATGCGGAACAGCGTGTGCTGCGTCACCGCGTCTGTCAAGCGCGTTGCCAAGACGTTGCGAAGTCATCGGACGAATTTCGGGGCGGATGTAGGGGGTTCGGACGCACGAATCGACACGGACAAGGCATCCTTGTGATGCGTGACATGGAGTGCGAGGAGGAGGCCATGCTGGAGACGACGCCTGCATCAGGCGTGGACGCCAGGACACGGGCGCAACGCGAACCCAAGTACTGGGGTCTCAAGCGGCACCTGCTCGACCTGTTGAGGGCGTTGCCGCCCGGTTCGCCGATCCCCACGGAACGGTCGCTGGCCGCGGAGTTCGACGTCTCCAGGACGACCGTCCGCCAGGCGCTCGCCGAGCTGACGGTCGAAGGCCGGCTGCTCCGAGTGCAGGGCAAGGGCACCTTCGCGGCGGAACCGAAGGTCGCCCAGAGGTTGCAGCTGTCTTCGTACACAGAGGACATGAGAGCCCAGGGCCGCGTGCCGTCGTCGAAGCTGATCGAGGCTTCGGAGATGCCGGCGGAGGCCGAGCTCGCCCGGTACCTGGGCGTGCGTCCCGGTGCCAAGGTCCTGCGCCTGCACCGGCTGCGGCTCGCCGACAACGAGCCGATGGCCATCGAGACGACACACCTCGCGCTGGGCCGCTTCCGCGGTCTGCGCCGGTACCTGGCGCCCGGTGCGTCGCTGTACCAGGTGCTGTCCGAGCGGTTCGGTGTCGAGATGGGACACGCCGAGGAGACGATCGAGACGGCGCTCGCCTCGCCGGAGGAGGCGGAGCTGCTCGGCGCCGACATCGGCCTGCCGATGCTGCTGCTGTCGCGGCACTCGTTCGACACGGAGGGCAATCCGATCGAGTGGGTCCGGTCGGTCTATCGAGGTGACCGCTACAAGTTCGTCGCCACGCTGAACCGGCCGTCTTGATCGCCTGGGGCACGCCACGCGCCCGCTGGGTGCTGACGACGACGATCCTCGGCTCGGGCATGGCCATGCTCGACGGGACGATCGTCAACGTGGCGTTGCCCCGGATCGGCGCGGAGTTCTCCGCGTCGGTGACGGACTTGCAGTGGATCCTCAACGGGTACCTGCTCGCGCTGGCCTCGCTGATCCTGATCGCCGGTTCGCTCGGCGACAGGTTCGGCCGGCGGCGGGTCTACGTGATCGGCGTGATCTGGTTCGGCGTGGCCTCGCTGCTGTGCGGTGCCGCGTGGAGCGCGCCGGTGCTGGTGGCGGCACGTGTGCTGCAGGGCGTGGGCGCGGCGTTGCTGACGCCCGGCGCGCTGGCGATCCTGCAGTCGTCGTTCAACCGGGAGGACCGTTCGCGCGCTATCGGCGCGTGGTCCGGACTGTCCGGTGTGGCCACGGCGGTCGGGCCGCTAGTCGGCGGGCTGCTGGTGCAGGCCTGGTCGTGGCGGCTCGCGTTCCTGGTGAACCTGCCGGTGGCCGTGGTCTGCGTGTACTTGGCGCGGAAGTTCGTGCCGGAGTCTCGCGACGAGTCGTCCGGCCACCCCAACTACCTGTCCGCGCTGGTCGGGGCTCTGGGGCTGGCTTTGTTGACTGGTGGGATTGTTGAACAATCCTACGTTGTGACAATCCTCGGGCTGCTCGCCATGATCGCTTTCGGTCTGCTGCAGAAACGGTCCAGCGACCCGCTCGTCCCTGTTGAATTGTTCAACAATCGAACGTTCCTACTTTCCAACGTTCTGACCTTCCTCGTCTACGCGGCGCTGGGCGGCGTGATGGTGCTGCTCGTGCTGCAGCTCCAGATCTCGCTCGGCTACTCGCCGACGGCGTCGGGCCTGGCCAGCGTGCCGATCACGATCATCATGCTGCTGGCTTCGTCGACGTCCGGGAAGATCGCTCAGCGCCACGGCCCGCGCCTCCAGCTGATCGTGGGGCCGATCCTCGTGGGCGTCGGAATGTTGTTGCTGCGCAACACCACACCGGGCGCGTCCTATGTCTTCGGCGTGCTGCCCGGCGTGCTGGTGTTCGGCATCGGCCTGGCGGTCGTGGTGGCTCCGGTGACCGCCACGGTGCTCGCCTCCGCTCCTGATCACCAAGCGGGTGTCGCGTCCGGGGTGAACAACGCCGTGGCGCGTACCGGCAGCCTGCTCGCGATGGCCGTGCTGCCCGCGGCCGTGGGACTGACGGGCGACGACTACACGAACCCGGCGGTCATGACCGCCGGGTGGGAGATGGCTCTCGTGTTGTGCGCGGTCGCGGCGATCATCGGCGGTGTGCTCGCGATCGGCGTGGACAACCGGGTGCTCGCCGCGGCGCCGGAGCAGCAGGAGGCCCCGCACCCCGGCGAGTGCCTGCACTGCGGCGTGGAGGGCCCGCCGACGCACATCCGGTCAGGCGGCGAGAAGGCGCACCATTGACATCCTCGCCGCCGTGAATGGCGGCGACTCCCTCCGTGCCGCGCACGGAACACATGCACAACACCAAGGTGGGTTCTCGCTTCATCGGGATCGCCCACCGCTACACACGGCCGGGTCTTACGGTCCCTCCACGAGCGTTTCACGTCTCCGCAAGCCCTGCGGCGACTGTCACGCTGTGTCCGTCGTGACATCTCGGGGCTTCCGGCGAGCACCGGCACTCCGGTACTCCGGCCCTTCGCCCCGCACCGGAGCGATCCAGCAGCGCCAGGCCAAGGGCACTGTTCGGGCCTTGGCTACCCTCCCGGCTCCGCCCTTCACTCCGCCCTGAAGGGCGGAGCACTGGCCGCACCCCGGTAGCGCTCAGGCCGCCAGCAAACGCGCCAGCAGCGCCGGGTCCACGTTGCCGCCGGAGACCACGGCGACTCCACCTCCGCCGATCTTCGCCTGCGCCGCCACCGCGACGGCCCCGCTCGGCTCGGCGATCAGCCGCGCCCGCCGGGCCAGGCCGGCCACCGCCGCGAGGATCTCGTCCTCCGACACGGTGATCACGTCGTCCACGTACTCGCTGATGTGCGCCCAGGTGAGAGCCGAGGGCTCGTCCCGGAGAGCGTCAGCGACCGTCTGAGCGCGTTTGAGGGGATCCCAGCGCACCAGTTCGCCCGTTTTGAGCGATTCCGCGATGTCCGCGGCCAGTTCGGGCTCGGCACCGATCACGCGGACGTCCGGGCGCAGCGACTTGATCGCCGTGGCGACGCCGGAGATCAGCCCGCCGCCGGACATCGGCACCACGACGGTCTCGACGTCCGGCAGGTCGGCGAGGATCTCCAGGCCGATGGTGCCCTGGCCGGCGATCACGTCGGGGTGGTCGAACGGCGGGATCAGCGCCGCGCCGCGTTCGGCCACCAGGGCCTCGGCGCGTTCGACGCGTTCGGTGATGCCGACGATGAAGACCTCCGCCCCCAGCGCCTTCGTGGCCTCGATCTTGACCGCCGGGGTGTTGTCCGGCATCACGATCGCGGCCGGCACGCCGTGCAGGCGCGCGGCGAACGCCACGGCCTGCGCGTGGTTGCCGCTGGAGTAGGCGACTACGCCGTTCGCCCGATTCTCCAGGCGTGCCAACGCGTTCAGCGCGCCCCGGAGTTTGAACGCGCCGACGGGCTGCAGGTTCTCCGGTTTGAGCCAGCCCGGGCCGAACGGCAGCAGCGGTGTGCGCACCACGTGCGGTGCGATGACCGTCGCCGCCGAACGGATGTCTGGGAGCGCGATCATCCGAGGATCGACGCGAGCAGCTTGGGTTCGATGTTGCCGCCGGAGACCACCGCGACGGCCGGACCGGCCTGCAGTTCGCGGTTCAGGTACGCCGCCACGGCGACGGCGCCGCTCGTCTCGGACACGACCCGCGTGCGGCGGGAGATCTGCCTCACCGCGTCCCGGATCTCGTCCTCGGACACGGTCATGACGTCGTCCACGTACTTGCGGATGTGTGCCCATGTCAGTTCGGAGGGCTCGGCGCGCAGTCCGTCCGCCCCGGTCCGGGCGCGATCGTGCGCGTCCCAGCGGACCAGCTCACCGGCGGCGAACGACGCGGCGGTGTCACCGGCCAGCTCGGGCTCGACACCGATCACCCGGACGTTGGGGCGCAACGACTTCACTGCCGCCGCGACACCGGAGATCAGTCCGCCGCCACTCACCGGCACCAGGACCGTCGCCACGTCGGGGAGGTCGGCGCAGATCTCCAGGCCGATGGTGCCCTGCCCGGCGATCACGTCCGGATGGTCGAACGGCGGGATGAGCGTCGCCTTCCGCTCCTCGACCAGTTCGTAGGCGCGCGACTCGCGTTCGGTGATGCCGACGACGAACACCTCGGCGCCGTGCGCCCGCGTTGCGTCGATCTTGATTTGCGGCGTGTTCTCCGGCACGACGATCGCGGCCGGCATGCCGAGGATCTTGGCCGCGTAGGCGACCGCCTGCGCGTGGTTACCGCTCGAATACGCCACGACACCGCGCGCCCGGTCCGCGGAAGGTATGCGGGACAACGCGTTCACCGCGCCGCGCTGCTTGAACGCACCGATCGGCTGCAGCGACTCGGGCTTGATCCACAGGCCGGAGTCGAAGGACAGCAACGGGGTGTGGACCACATGCGGGGCGATCGCGGCGGCGGCCGCGTGGACGTCTTCGAGAGTCACCAGGCGCATATGTCGATGATGCACGTCACCGGGGCACAACCGGTGAACTGTGCCCAACGTCCTACCTATGTCATGTCTGAGAAGGAGAAGATCACCCCCGTCAAGCTCATCGCGAGTGTGCTCGCCGCCGCCACCGCGGCCGTGCTGAGCCTTCGCCTCAACGTCGTCGGCACCATCGTCGGTGCGATTCTCGCGAGCGTCGTCACCACAGTGGGCGCCGTGTTCTACCAACGGTCGATGGAACGCGAGAAGCGTTGGCAGGTAATCGCCGTCGGCGGAGTGCTCGTGTTCGTGGTGACCGTCCTCACAGCGACGAGCGTCCAGCTCGTCACCGGCAAACCGGTCACAGCCGATCCCGGTCAACCGTCCACAAGCACCCAGACCGAGACTCGCACCGAGACGACGAAGACCGAGACGATCACCGTGACGGCCCCTCCGAGCACGTCCGGTCAGTCTCCGTCGGAAAGCACCACGACGACCGCGCCCTCGTCGACGACAGCATCGCGACAGCCGACGGACAGCTCGACGCCACCGTCAACCGCCGACCCCATTGGGTGATCAGGTCACTACGTTGAGCGATAGTTAACTGTCAATTGCTACGCGCCGGAGTTGATCTGTCGTGAGCTGTGACACACTTCGTTCACGTTCGAGGCGGGGCGTCATAGCCGATAGGCCCGCAACTTCACTCGAACGGGCGAAATGTTTCGGTCCGAAAGAGACCGTGAGGAGGCGCAATGAGGCTCGTGGCACGTCCGCTTGAGCCCGGCGCCTTCGGTGGAGGACACAGCGCCTGCACCGGATTAGAGAGGCAACTGTGGACGGGAGGGGTGGGGCGACCCCTGCCGCCGCCCCACCACCCGTCCCCCTAGAGCCCCCGAGAGAGGTCCCTGCAACCGATCTCTCGGGTTCCCCTGCACCCGAAAGTGAGGGAGACGTCTGATGAACCGCACGAGTGCGGCCCGTGTAACCGGTGCCCTGATTCTCGCCACCGGAGTCGTCACTGCTCTCAGCGTACCGGCGTTTGGCGCCCCTGCCGCACCGGTCACCGGATCCGGTTCCGATACGGAGAGCTACCCGGCCGAATTGCTCCAAGCGGTCCAGCGTGATTTGGGCCTGAACGCTGACCAGGCACGCGTCCGGTTGGCCAATGACGCCCAGTCAGGCCAAGTCGCGGAGTCTGCGAAGTCCTCCCTGGGCGACGCGTTCGGCGGAGCCTGGATCGACCAGGCGAGCGGCAGACTGACGGTGGCGGTGACCAGGCCGGGACTCTCCGTGACCGGCGCGGACACCAAGGTCGTCACGAACTCGCTCTCCCAGCTGACCGGCACCAAGTCGGTCCTCGACCTCATGAACGCCCCTTCGGCGATCACGAGCTGGCGCGTCGACGAGCAGTCGAACAGCGTCGTCGTCGAGGTCAACAAGAACGTGCGCGACGCGGCCGCGGACCAGTGGATCGCGACCGCCAAGTCGATCAGCGGTTCGGTCCGGGTCGCCGAGGTGACCGAGAGCCCGACCCCGCTGTACGACCTGCGCGGCGGTGACGCCATCTACATGGGCGGCGGCCGTTGCTCGCTCGGCTTCTCCGTGTCCGGTGGTTACGTCACCGCAGGCCACTGTGGCCGTACCGGCACCGCGGTCTCCGGCTTCAACCGCGTCGCCCAGGGCACGTTCGCCGGCTCGGTGTTCCCGGGCAACGACTACGCGCACGTCCGCACGAACGCGAACTGGACGCCGCGGCCGTGGGTCAACCGCTACGGCGGCGCGAACGTCATCGTCCGCGGCAACACCGAGGCCGCCGTCGGCGCCCAGATCTGCCGTTCCGGTTCGACGACCGGGTGGCGCTGCGGCACCGTCCAGGCCAAGAACCAGACCGTGAACTACCCGCAGGGCTCGGTCCGGGGTCTCACCCGCACCAACGCCTGCGCCGAGGGTGGCGACTCGGGTGGTTCGTGGGTGGCGGGTTCCGGCTTCGGCCAGGCCCAGGGCGTGACCTCCGGCGGTTCGGGCAACTGCTCGTCCGGCGGCACCACGTTCTTCCAGCCGCTCAACCCGATCCTGTCGCGCTACGGCCTGACCCTGACGCGCGGCTGATCTAGCTGAACTGAACAGATCGTTTCGAGAGCCCGTACCAGAAGCCTTCAACGCTGGTACGGGCTTTCTCGTCGCTCGCCGCGCCCAGGGCCACGAACAACGGCGCGAAGTGCTCAGTCCTCGGATGTGCGATGCCGGCGGCCGGCGCCTTGTGCTGGAAGTCGAGCAACGCGTCGACGTCGCCGTTCGCGAGCTGCTGGTGCGCCCAGTCGTCGAACTCCTTCGACCACGACGGCGGCTCGTAGTCCGGTCCGGCGGGGAAGTTCACACAGCTCAGGTTGTGTGTCATGAACCCGCTGCCGATGATCAGGACGTTGCGGTCCCGCAGCGGCGCGAGCTTGCGGCCGATCTCGTGCAGCTCGCGCGGGTCGAGCGTGGGCATCGACATCTGCAGCACCGGCACGTCGGCGTCCGGGAACATCTCCTTCAACGGCACGTAGGCGCCGTGGTCGAGCCCGCGCTGTTCGTCCTGCTCGACGTGGCCGCCGAGGAGCTTGCGCACGTCGTTCGCGAGCTCGGGTGCGCCCGGCGCCTCGTAGGTGACCTCGTAGTAGCGCTGCGGGAAGCCTCCGAAGTCGTAGACCAGCGGCACGGTCGTCGTCGCGCCGATGGTGGTCGGCGCCTCCTCCCAGTGCGCGGAGACCATGAGTACGGCCTCCGGGCGCGGAAGGGTGGCGGACCAGTCCTTGAGCTCTCTGGTCCACGTCTTGTCGTCAGCCAGCGGGGGAGCCCCGTGGCTCAGGTACAGCACAGGTGCGCTCACGTCTTCGAGAGTACGCCTGTTAGTTCAAATTTCAACTAGCAAGTTCAGTTTTGAACGACTCGGCGGCCTTGCGGGGGTCCTCGGCGTCGGTGATGGCCCGGACGACGACCACTCGGGTGGCTCCGGCGGCTTTGACCTCGTGGAGGTTCGTCAGGTCGATGCCGCCGATCGCGAACCACGGCCGGTCGGTCCTCGTGGCGCGGACGAGGTCGAGTCCCGGTGCCGGGCGGCCCGGTTTGGTCGGCGTCGGCCAGCACGGGCCGGTGCAGAAGTAGTCGACGCCGGGTTCCGCGGCCGCCTCGGTCATCTGGCCGACGTCGTGCGTGGACCGGCCGATCACCACCTCGTCGCCGATGATCCGGCGGGCGAGCGGGACGGGCAGGTCGTCCTGGCCGAGGTGCAGCACGTCGGCTTGCACGGCGTGCGCGATGTCCGCGCGGTCGTTGACGGCGAGCAGCCTGCCGTGGCGTTCGGTGGCCTCGGCGAGGACCTCGATCGCCTCGATCTCCTGCTTCGCCTCCAGTGACTTGTCCCGCAACTGGATGATGTCGACGCCGCCCGCGAGCGCCGCGTCCGCGAACTCGGCCAGATCAGGCCGGTTCGGCGTGCAGAGGTAGAGGGTCGCGTCGGCGAGTCGTTGCCTGATCAGGTTTCCGTCGAGTCCTGGCACGCACGCACGTTAACCGTTATGTTGAAGTCGGTCCGCACGGGAGCCTGGAGAACACCGGGCTGAGAGGGAGCGTGGTTCGCTCCGACCGTCGAACCTGATCCGGGTCATGCCGGCGCAGGGAGCGTGAATGCCTTGAGTAGTGTGGAATTGGCCGTCCGGGGCGGCGGTGTCATCGGGCTGTCCGTGGCGTTGGCCGCGGCACGGGCCGGGTTCTCGGTCTCCGTGTTCGACGAAGGTTCGCCGCACGCGGGTTCGCGGGTCGCGGGCGGCATGCTCGCGCCGTTGACGGAGGCCTGGCCCGGCGAGGAAGCCGTGGTGGCGCAGGGGGTCGAGGCCCTGGCGATGTGGCCGGAGTTCGCCGCCTCCATCGGTGTCCCGCTGTTCGACGCCGGGACGCTGGCGGTCGGGACGCAGCCGGGTGACCTCGCCGATCTGCGGCACGCGGGGGAGTTGCTGACCTCGCGGGAGATCCGGGCGCTCGAACCTTCCCTGGGCCCGGCGGTGCGCGGTGGCGTGTACGCGGCCGGAGACCTCGCCGTCGACAACAGGGTGCTGCTTTCCGCACTGTGGAAGGCTTGTCTGGACGCCGGGGTCGTGTCCTCAGTGGAGGGAAAGGTCACGGTGATCGCGGCCGGGGCGTGGAGCGGCCGGTTGCACCCCGCCCTGAAGGACGTGATCCGCCCGGTCAAGGGCGAGATCCTGAGACTCACGCACCGGCCCGGCGCGTTGCCGCCCCCTCGCCACACGATCCGCGCGCTGGTCTCGGGCCGCCCGGTCTACCTGGTGCCGCGAGACGACGGCCTGGTCGTCGGCGCGACCCAGTACGAGGCCGGGTTCGACACCGACGTGTCCGTCGCGGGCGTGCGAGACCTGTTGCGGGACGCGGAAACCGTGCTGCCGGGCATCGCCGAGTACGCGCTGACCGAGGCCTCCGTCGGGTTCCGCGCGGGCAGCCCGGACAACGTGCCGATCGTGCGTTTCCTGGAACCCGGCGTGATCGCCGCGACCGGCCACCACCGCAACGGGCTGTTGCTGGCCCCGCACACCGCTCGTCTCGTCGTCGAGTTGCTCCAAGGAGGAAGTTCGTGAAGGCACAGGTGAACGGGACTTCCCGTGACTTGGCCGAGGGCACTTCGGTGGCCGCGGTCGTGACGCTGGTGGGAGCACCCGAGAAGGGCGTCGCCGTGGCGCTCGACGGTGCTGTGGTGCCGAGGGCGTTGTGGGACAGGACGATCGTGCCGGACGGCGGCGTGGTCGAGGTACTGACCGCGGTCCAGGGAGGCTGACGTGGACGATCCGCTGATCATCGCGGGCCGGGAGTTCCGGTCCAGGCTCATCACCGGCACCGGCGGTGCCGCGAACCTCTCGGTGCTGGAACGGGCCCTGGTCGCGTCCGGCACCGAGCTCACCACCGTGGCGATGCGCCGCGTCGACGCCGCTGGTCAGACCGGCGTGCTGGAGTTGTTGCGGCGCCTTGGAATCGAGGTCCTGCCGAACACGGCGGGCTGCCGCACGTCCGCCGAGGCCGTGCTGACGGCCCAGTTGGCGCGCGAGGCGCTGGAGACGAACTGGGTCAAGCTCGAAGTCGTGCACGACGAGGAGACCCTCCTGCCGGACCCGGTCGAGCTGCTCGACGCGGCCGAGCGGCTGGTGAACGACGGCTTCGTCGTCCTGCCCTACACCAGCGACGATCCGGTGCTGGCGTTGAAGCTCCAGGACATCGGGTGCGCGACGGTCATGCCGCTGGGCTCTCCCATCGGCACGGGTCTCGGCATCCGGAACCCGCACAACATCGAGCTGATCACTTCCCGTGCTTCTGTTCCAGTAGTTCTGGACGCGGGCATCGGCACGGCCTCGGACGCGGCCCTGGCGATGGAACTCGGCTGCTCAGCGGTGTTGCTGGCGACCGCGGTCACCCGAGCCCAGGACCCGGAACGGATGGGCGCCGCCATGCGTTGTGCGGTCGAGGGCGGACGGCTGGCGCGCCTGGCCGGACGAATTCCGCAGCGCTTTTGGGCCCAAGCGTCTTCGCCGGGTTTCTGAGTCGCTACCTTGTGTACTCACGTGTTGGGGGATGATTGAGCACTACCTGAAATCCGCCGAGGAGGACGACTAGCCGTGACGGCCCCCATTGACGCCGAGGTCGAGGACGCGACCGCGCGTCTGTACCTGGCGATCGGCCGGCTGGCCCGGTTGCTGCGACGCACCGGTTCCCCCGGACTCGGCCCGGGCGCGGTCTCCGCGCTGGCCACTCTCGCGCGCTGCGGCCCCATGCGCCTGGGAGACCTGGCGAACAAGGAGGGCGTGGCACCCCCGACGTTGTCGCGCATCGTCGCCGCACTGGTCGAGGCCGGGTACGTGAAGCGCGAACCCGACCCGCAGGACGGCCGAGCCTGGCTCGCCACGCCCACGCCCGAGGGCGAGACGATGGTGTCCGGCGTGCGGTCCGCGCGGGTGCGCGAGTTGCAGCGGCGGATCGAACAGCTCACGCCGGAGCACATCTCGGCCCTGGTGGGCGCTCTCGACGCGCTGGAGACGCTGGTGGGCGAGGAGCCGAAGTAGCGCCTCATGCCCGAGTACGACGAGGTGCTCGCCAGGCTTCGGCACCAAGGGGTGCCGAAGCGCGAGTCCATGCGGATCATGAGGGAAGCGACCGGCCTGGAATTCGGAGAGGTCCAGCGCCTCGTGCATGAGAGCCCGGTGTGGAGCGACCGCAAAGCGGGTGACGAAGCGGCCCAGGAGTGGTTCTTCCGCAGCATGTTCGTCCTCGCCGTGCTGGGAGAGGCAGACGTCACCGCGCCCGCCGAGGACGTGGCCGAATGTCACGACCGCAGGCAACGCGCGAGCACCCAGCTCCAGCACGCCTCGTCCGGTTTGCCGGACGAGGCGTTGGACCGCTACCGCGAGCTGATGGCCGACGGCCTGCTCGGCAGGGCGTTCGCCGAACTGGTGGCGGTGGCTCGGCCCCTTGGCGTGGAAGACCGCTGTTGGCAGGACTTGGGTGCGGCCGCCGACACGTTGCTCCTCAACGAGGACGCCGGTGACGAAGCGCCACCGAGCGACACCGAGGACTTCGTGTTGGCGGCCTACGACGTGCGTACCCGGCTCTACCTGTCGAGACTCCAGAACGGCGACACCGGGCCGACGCCACCACCCAGCGGGTAGGACGCCGCGACCGACCGGACGATGAAGTCCTTGCCGAACCGCACGGCCTCCGGCACCGAAGCACCACGAGCAAGCGCCGAGCTGATCGACGACGCCAAGGTGTCGCCGCTGCCGTGCGTGTTCTCGGTGTCGTAGCGCGGGCCGGGTAGTTCGATGAACTCGTGGCCGTCGTAGAGCAGGTCGAGGCACTCCGGGTCGTCCCACATGTGGCCGCCCTTCACGAGCACCCACTCCGGGCCCAGGGCGTGCAACGCCTCCGCCGCCACGCGCTGGTCCACGCGGTCCTTCACCTCGATGCCGGTGATCAGCCGCACCTCGTCGAGGTTCGGCGTCACCAGCGTCGCGCGCGGGAACAGCAGGCCGCGCAACGCGTCCAGGGCGTTGTCGGCGAGGAGTTGGTTGCCGTGCATGGACGCCGAGACCGGGTCGACGACGAACGGCGTCTTCCCCGAGCCGATGCCGACGCGGTCCAGGGCCGGTGTGATGGCCTCGATGATCGCCGCCGACGCGAGCATGCCGGTCTTCGCGGCCTGCACGCCGATGTCCTCGGCGACCGAGATGATCTGGGCCGCGACGACGTCCGCCGGGATCTCCGAGACTCCCGTGACGCCCAGGGAGTTCTGGACCGTCACGGCCGTCAGGGCGACGCAGCCGTGCACTCCGCACGCGAAGAGCGTGCGGAGGTCGGCCTGGATACCCGCACCACCGCCGGAATCGCTTCCGGCGATGGTGAGGACCCTGAGTGGTGGTTCGGTCACGAAGTCTCCACGACCGGGAGGTAGACCTTGTTGCCCGTGTCGGCGAACTCGTCGGATTTCTCCGCCATGCCCGCCTCGATCGCCTCCACTGTGGACAGTCCGCGTTCCTCGGCGTAGCGCCGCACGTCCTGCGTGATCTTCATGGAGCAGAACTTCGGCCCGCACATCGAGCAGAAGTGCGCCGTCTTCGCCGGTTCCGCGGGGAGCGTCTCGTCGTGGAACGAGCGCGCGGTGTCCGGGTCGAGCGACAGGTTGAACTGGTCCTCCCAGCGGAACTCGAAGCGCGCCTTGGACAGCGCGTCGTCCCAGTCCTGGACGCCTGGGTGGCCCTTGGCGAGGTCCGCGCTGTGCGCCGCGATCTTGTACGTGATCACGCCGATCTTCACGTCGTCCCGGTTCGGCAGGCCCAGGTGCTCCTTCGGGGTGACGTAGCAGAGCATCGCGGTGCCCAGCCAGCCGATCTGCGCCGCGCCGATCGCGGACGTGATGTGGTCGTACGCCGGCGCGATGTCCGTGGCCAGTGGCCCGAGGGTGTAGAACGGCGCCTCGCCGCACCACTCCTCCTCGAGCCGGACGTTCTCGGCGATCTTGTGCATCGGCACGTGGCCGGGGCCCTCGATCATGACCTGGACGTCCTTGGCGCGGGCGATGTGCGTGAGCTCGCCCAACGTCCTGAGCTCGGCGAACTGCGCCTCGTCGTTGGCGTCCGCGATGGAACCCGGCCGCAGCCCGTCACCCAGCGAGAACGTCACGTCGTAGGTGCGCAGGATGTCGCAGAGTTCCTCGAAGTGCGTGTAGAGGAAGCTCTCCTTGTGGTGCGCGAGGCACCACGCGGCCATGATCGCCCCGCCGCGCGAGACGATGCCCGTGACGCGCTTGGCCGTCAGCGGCACGTACCGCAGCAGCACGCCCGCGTGCACGGTCATGTAGTCGACGCCCTGTTCGGCCTGCTCGATCACGGTGTCGCGGTAGACCTCCCACGACAGCGCCGCCGGGTCGCCGTTCACCTTCTCCAGCGCCTGGTAGATCGGCACGGTGCCGATCGGCACCGGCGAGTTGCGCAGGATCCACTCGCGCGTCTCGTGGATCCGCTTGCCGGTGGACAGGTCCATGATCGTGTCGGCACCCCAGCGGGACGCCCACACCATCTTGTCGACCTCGTCCTCGATCGACGACGACACGGCGGAGTTGCCGATGTTGGCGTTGATCTTCACGAGGAACTTCTTGCCGATGATCATCGGCTCGGCCTCGGGGTGCTTGCGGTTCAACGGAATGACCGCACGCCCGATGGCCACCTCCTCGCGCACGAACTCCGCGTCGAGGTTCTCCCGCACCGCGATGTAGCGCATCTCCGGGGTGATGATCCCGGCCTTCGCGTACGCGAGCTGGCTGACAGCTCCGTTGATCGGTTCCCGTTCGGCGATCCACCCCGACCTCAGGTCAGGGAGTCCACTGTGGACGTCGATGGTCGCGTTGTCGTCGGTATACGGACCGGAAGTGTCGTACAGATCGACATGTTCGCCGTTGGTCAGTTCCACCCTGCGAAAAGGCACACCATCTCGGTACACCTTGCGAGACCCAGAGATCGGGCCGGTGGTCACACTGGGCTTGACCGAACGGTCGTCAAGTGCCGTCACGACATTCCTCCCTACGCCGGCATTACCCGGTCAGGTTCAGGCGGTCGGTGACGCCGGCACTACTGCCAGTCACCCTCTCAGCCCGCTCAGGCGCGAGCTCCCGCGTTGTGTTGAGTTGTCGAGAACCGACCATAGTCAGAGCGCGCCGTAGCTGCCAAGGGCGTCGTTTGCCCCTAATCTCTTCCTCGTGGCTGATCACCAGCCGTTCCCGCCCGGCGCGCGTCGCGGTCAGCGTCCCGCCGTGGTCTCGGCATGCCCTTCCTGCGGAGAACTCGCAGGTCGGGGCTACCCCGACTGCGGCTTCTGCGCGGAACTGCTCGACCAGTTCTGGCTCGCGGACTGGGAGGCGCTGCGCACGTCGTCCCAGCTGGCGGACCGGGAGCTGGCCGAACTGGTCACCTCCGCGGACGTCGGCCAGTACCCGTGGACGTGTGTCGACTGGGCGATGACGCTGCTGGCGTGCTCACGCTGCGGCGCCGAACTGGGCACCGGGCCGGTCGAGTGCGTGCGGTGCGCGGTCACCGAGGAACGCCGGTGGAGCTGGGACCACGCGGCGCACCCGTACACGATGAGCGCGAACGAGCATTTGCTGAGAGTCGCCCGCGCGGCCCTGCGCGCACCTCACCGGCGTCGTCCGGCCGTCGTGCAGGCCTGGCAGCTGGTGCTGCCGTTCCTGATCGCCGGTGAGGTGATCGAGTTCGGCCGCCTGGACCGGATCCGCGCGCACGTGCTGGCCGGCGGCTACGCGTCGATGGCGACCTGCCACACCTTCGGTGAGCTGGCCGGGTTGCCCGAGCTCTTCTGGCGCCGCGGCAACCCGATCTCAACGCGGGTCGAGTACCAGCCGGACTCCGAGCGCCAGCAGCACGCCGCCCGACAGCTTCTCGAGCGCGGGACGGACGCGCGGCCGGCCGAGCCAGCCCCTGATCGTGTGCAGGATCGAGACGATGATCAGGTACCAGACGGTGTCGATCAGCACCCAGCCGATGGCGAGGAAGAGCAGAACCCCCTGGCCGGCCTCCCCGGCAGGCACGAACTGCGGTAGGAACGAGATCGCGAACACGCCGAGCTTCGGGTTGGCCAGGTTCACGACCAGGCCGCTGCGGAACGCGTGGCCGGCGGGCGGCGGCGCGGCGTCGGGCAGGCTCTTGCTGATCAGGGCCTTGATGCCCAGGTAGATCAGGAAGACGGCTCCCGCGATCCGGAGTGCGTGGAACGCGATCTCGGACGCGGTGAGCAGGACGCTCAGGCCCAGGGCGGTGGCGATGGCCCAGCAGGCGACGCCGACCTCCATGCCGAACACCGTCGCCAGCGCGGCTTTTCGCCCGTGCACCGACTGTCGCAGGACCATGGCCGTGCCAGGTCCGGGCGACAGTGCGATGAGGAACGAGGCCGCGACGAAGGCGACGATGTTGTCGATGGGCATGCGTTGATGGTCGCTGGTTCCCGCAACTTGTTTCTTGACCTGGAGCGCGCTCCAGGATGTTCGGTGGCCCCATGACCTTGGAACTGGGCAAGCTGGGATTCGGCACGTGGGCCATGGGTGGACCGTTCTCGGGCCCGGACGGCCTGCCGGTCGGCTGGGGGCCGACTGACGACGGCGAGTCGGTCAAAGCGTTGCGGCGGGCGGTGGAGCTGGGCGTGACGCTGTTCGACACCGCGGACGTCTACGGCTGCGGGCACGCGGAGACCCTGGTGGGGCAAGCGCTTGCGGAAGTGCGTGACCAGGTGTTGATCGCCACGAAGTGGGGCTGCGGGTTCGACGCCTCGTCGAGGCGGATGACCGGGAACGAGGGGTCGGTCGAGTACCTGCGCCGCGCCGTCGAGGGGTCGTTGCGGCGGCTGGGGACCGACCGGATCGACCTCTACCAGCTGCACGTGGGCGACCTGGGGCTGGAGGCGGCGGCGTTGCTGCGCGACGAGTGCGAGGCGCTGGTCGCGGCCGGCAAGATCCGCGCCTACGGGTGGAGCACCGACGACGTCGAGCGGGCGCGGTTCTTCTGCGAGGGCGAGCACGGGATCGCGGCGCAGGCCGACATCAACCTGCTGTTCGACAACCCTGCGATGTACGCGGGTGACTTCGCGGTGCTGTGCCGGAGGCCGTTGGCGATGGGGCTGCTGGCGCGGGAGACGTTCTCGGAGTTGCCTGCGGACGACGTACGTGTGACGAACCCGTCCTGGCTGCGGTTCTTCGTCGACGGTCGGCCGTCACCGGCGTACTTCGCGGCTCGTGAGGCCGTTCGTGACGTGCTGACGTCGGGCGGTCGCACTTTGGTGCAGGGTGCGCTGGCGTGGTTCTGGGCGCGTTCTCCCCGCCTGGTGCCGATTCCGGGCGTCCGGACGGTGGCTCAGGTCGAGGAGAACGCGGGTGCTCTGGAGTTCGGCGCTTTGACGGTGGACGAGCTGGCGCAGGTGGAGTCGGTGCTCCGGCCCCAATCCTGAGTCTTAGTCCTCGTCGTCCTCGTCGAAGTTCGCGGGATCGGTCGGGTCCCACGAGAGGCCCGGCTGGTTCCACTCGTTGTCGCGCAGCATCCGCTTGGCTTCCTTCCTGTACCGGCCGATCAGGCGGTCGGTGTAGAGGTAGCCGTTGAGGTGGTCGGTCTCGTGCTGCAGGCAGCGCGCGAAGAAGCCGGTGCCCTCGACCTCGAACGGCTGCCCGTCGAGGTCTTGGCCGATCACCTTCGCCCACTGGGCGCGTCCGGTCGGGTACGCCTCGCCGGGCACGCTCAGGCAGCCCTCGAAGTCGTCGTCCGGGTCCGGCATGGTCTCCGGGACCCCGGAGGTCTCGAGCGTGGGGTTCACGATCGCACCGCGGTGCTGCACACCCTCGTCGTCCGGGCAGTCGTAGACGAAAATCCGCAGGTCGACGCCGATCTGGTTGGCCGCGAGCCCCACTCCGCGAGCCGCTGCCATCGTCTCGAACATGTCGTCGGCGAGGGTCTTCAGCCCGGTGTCGAACTCGGTGACCTCGCGCGTCGGGTTGTGGAGCACGGGGTCGCCGGCGATGCGGATGCGGTGGACGGCCATGGCTGAACTTTATGCGGTCCAAAACTGTCGGTGTCGCGCGGTAGGTTGGAACGATCACGTGATTGAATTGCCCGCACCTGAGATGGTGTGGCTACCGTGGGGAGCCAGATGGATCACGCCGAGACGCTCACCTCTGCTGACGGGCTGACCAGCCGCGAACGCACGATGCTCGCGTTCGAGCGTCAGTGGTGGAAGTACTCGGGATCCAAGGAACAGGCCATCAGGGAACTGTTCGACATGTCCGCGACCCGCTACTACCAGCTGCTCAACGCGCTCGTTGAATCCGAAGCCGCCCTGGCTGCCGATCCGATGCTCGTCAAACGGCTGCGCGGTGTCCGGACAGGCCGCCAAAGGGTTCGCGCCCGCGCCAGGAGCACCGAGGACCGATGACCTCCCCCGAGTCCGCAAGCCCGTCCCGTCCGGCCAAGGCCGCCGGCTTCGCCCTGCTCGGCGTCGCCGCCGTCGCGTTGGTGATCGGCATTGTGAGCCTCTTCAGCGGGGGGTCTTCCGACACACCCCCTGTTGCCGGAGGGTCTTCCACAACGCCTCCTCCCGTGGCCACTACCTCCGCTTCCGCGCAGGCCTCTTCTGAGCAGCCGCCTGTGTCGTCTTCTGCTGCCGGCACTACCTCGGCTTCGCCTACTGTGCCTGCTTCTTCTGTTGTGCCGCCTCCGCCTGTTACCCAGCCTGGGACTGCCAAGGCTCCGGTTCGGATTTACAACAACTCGACTATCACCGGGTTGGCTTCCAGGGCCTCTGATGAGGTTCGGGCCAGTGGGTGGACGGTTGAGGGGACTGGGAACTACTCCGGTGGGACCATTCCCACCACCACCGTCTACTTCCGGCCTGGGACTGATGAGGAAGCTTCTGCCAAGGAGCTGGCCTCGGTGTTGCGGGCCCGGGTTGAGCCTCGGTTCGATGGAATCCAGTCTTCTGCGGCTGGGATCATTTTGATTGTCACCAATGACTATCAGGGTGTTTCTAAGAACAAGTAGGTCGCCGATCGGGTGGTCACTTTGCGGGCGGCGGCCTTGCAGGGGCGCGACCGAGCGGGTGGTCACTTTGCGGGCGGCGAGTTTGCGTTGCGTGCTTCCCCTGGGGCTCTGCCCCCAGACCCCCGGCAATCTGATCAGGGGGTAGCGCCGCCTGTGGGTTGATGGCACGCCTGTTGCTTTGGGCGGCTGCCTGTTGCTTTGAGGGTTCGGTTTGCTGCGTATGCGGCTAGTGACACCAGTTGTGCTGGGTCTAGGGATGGGCGCACTACGTTTCGTGCCTTCGCCAGATGTGCCTGCGTCACCTCGGCCGCTTCTAGCGACTCCCGCATTGCCGTTAGTGCTGCTTCGCGGACCAGTGCTGCGCAGTCCGCTGCCGAGTACATGTCCAGTTCGCCTGCCAGGGCGGCCAGGTCCACGTCTTCGGTCAGGGGCGTGTTGCGGGATGAGGCCTTGAGGATTTCTGTGCGGGCCTCTGCGTCTGGTGGTGGCACGTAGACGAGGCGTTCCAGGCGGCCTGGGCGGAGTAGGGCCGGGTCGATCAGCTCTGGGCGGTTCGTTGCTGCGATCACCACTACGTCGCGGAGGGGTTCTACGCCGTCCAGTTCTGTCAGGAGGGCGGCTACCACTCGGTCGGTTACGCCTGAGTCTGAGGATTGGCCTCGGCGTGGGGCCAGGGCGTCCACCTCGTCCAGGAAGATCAGGGCCGGGGCTGCGTCTGCCGCTCTGCGGAAGAGTTCTCGTACTGCTCGTTCTGACTCGCCTACGAACTTGTCCATCAGTTCGGCGCCCTTGACTGTCAGGACGTTCAGTTGGCCTGAGCCTGCCAGGGCTCGTACCAGGAACGTCTTGCCGCATCCCGGTGGGCCGTAGAGCAGGACGCCTCGTGGGGGTTCTACTCCCAGGCGGGCGAAGGAGTCCGGGTAGCGCAGGGGCCAGAGGGCTGCCTCGGTGAGGGCCTGCTTGACCTCCTTCATGTCGCCTACGTCGTCCAGCGTCAGGCCGCCGGTTTGCACGGTGTCGGAGGCGGACATGGAGATCGGGCGGACTGTGTTCAGGGCGCCCAGCAGGTCTTCCTGGCCCACTCGGGGTTCTGCCACCTCGCGTTGGCGTAGGGCGGCTCGTACTGCTCCTTCTCGGCGGAGGGCGCAGAGGTCTGCCGCTACGAAGCCCGGGGTGCGGGCGGCCACCTCGCCGAAGTCCACATCGGACTCCAGGGGGACGTCGCGGAGAAGTACGCGCAGCAGTTCGGTTCTGCCTGCTGTGTCCGGGAGGGGAAGTGTCAGTTCGCGGTCCACCAGGTCTGGGGCGCGTAGGCGGGCGTCCACGGATTCTGCCCTCGCCGAGGTGACCACCAGGGCCAGGTTCGGGCGGGAGATCGCTGTGCGGAGCATGTCCAGGACGACGGTGGCCACCGGTGGTGGGGTGGTGGGCAGCAAGGCGTCGATGTCTGTCAGGAGCAGGACTGTGGGTTGTTCCGGGACGCCTGCGATCGCGTCGCCAAGTTGTTTGGCCATCGCGCCTGGCTCCAGTACGGCGATGCTGGGGGCGGCCAGTTCCACCACGGAGGCGTCGACGGACCTGGCTACCGCGCGGACCAGCGTTGCCTTGCCGACGCCTTCCGGGCCGCTGACCATTGCGGCCAGTCTCGCGGAGGCGCCCAGCTTCGTGAGGAGGTCGGGCTGGCGGAACATCAGTTCCAGCCACTCGGTGAGGCGGCGGGCCTGGTCGCGCTGGCCTACGAGGTCGGCGACGGGGAGTGCGTCGTGCTTCTCCTGCACCACGACAGGGGTCACCTCGGCGGCCGGGGCCTGGGCCGAGCGCCAGCCCACGACGCTCGACGGCTGCACTGCCACCGGACCCGCCGGGTCGGTCGAGGTGATGGTGATGAGTTCGTTGGTCCACGTCATGCCGATGGCGTTGGACAGCTTGCGGCGCGTCTCGGAGAGGTTCGCGCCGGGCGGCGGTGCCAGGTCCTGGGGGAGCAGCGAGACGTTGTCGCCGACTGTGAGGACCTTGCCGGTCAACGCCATACGCACGTGTTCTGGCGTTAGTGCTGTGGTGGCGAGGCGGGAGCCTGCGACGGTGATCGAGCGCGCGGCGGTCACCTGGACAGGGGCCACGACGATCTCGGAACCCTCGACCACGCCCAGGTTGGTGAGCGTGACGTCGTCGACCAGGACGACGCCGGGTGGTTGTTCACCGGCTGCGGCCAGGGCGGCGCTCACGCGGGCGCCGGTCAGCTTCACCGCGTCCCAGGCGCGCAGGCCCAGGGCGTCGAGCACCTCCGGGTGGAGGCGCACTACGCCGCGCCGGGTGTCCAGAGCGGACGGGGACAGGCGAGCCGTCAGCGTGATCACGCCGACGACTCTAGTTGACCTCGTCCGAATGCGGAGTTCGTTGGCAGCGGGGGCAAAAAGCCGGGGGCCGGACACGTTCGACGTGTCCGGCCCCCGGTTGGAAGTGCTGGCGATCAGCGTTTGGGCTGGCGCCTCAGTCCCAGCTGACGCCACGAACGGCGGCGTCCGTTGGAGCCGGACGCTGCGCTTTCTGCCGCAGCAGCGGTGGAGGCGTCACGCCGTGGGCGGCGCACCGCCCGCATGGCCGCGCCGGCGACACGACCGTGCAAAGGCTGACGCAGCCCAAGCCGACGAGCCGCAACCCCATGCGCCCGCTTGATGGCACGACGATCAGCACCGGTAACGGTCCACGCTTCGGGGTGCTTGGACAGCCACATGTACCGGCGCACCGAGTAAGGCAGGTGCGCGAGATAAATGACCATCGCGATGATCAGTGCCACCAACGGGTACGTGATGATCGCGGCGGCGAGCAGTCCGATGAGGACCAGCAGAGGTGCGACCGCGCGCGGCGGCACCTTCACCGTCTTCACGGAGAGCGTCGGGATGCGCGACACGAGCAGCATCGCGACGACGACGGTCCATACGCCGACGACGATCGGGTTGTTCCACCAGCCGTCACTGCGCACCTGCTCCTCGATGATGAGGGGGAGCAGCAGCAACAGGCCGCCTGCCGGAGCGGGGACGCCGACGAAGAACTCCTTCGCGAACGGCGGTTGTTCCTTCTCCAGCAACGTGTTGAAGCGGGCCAGGCGGACCACCATGCAGACGGCGAAGATCAGTGCGATGACCCAGCCCGCGCGGCTGCCCTCGAACTTCCAGAGGTAGATCGCGAGTGCGGGTGCGACGCCGAACGAGATGGCGTCGGCCAGCGAGTCGAGCTCCGCGCCCATCTTCGACGTCGCGTCCAGCATGCGGGCGATGCGGCCGTCCAGGCCGTCGAACACGGCCGCTGCCGCGATCGCGGCGATGGCCGCACCCCACATGCCGACGTTCGCGAAGTGCACTGCGGACAGGCCCGAGCACATGGCCAGGACCGTGATCGCGTTCGGCAGCAGGCGAACGCCGGGCCCGCTGGGCGCCATCAGGCCTCCGGGAGTTCGGCGAGAACGGTCTCGCCGCCGATCGTGCGCTGGCCGGCCTCGACCAGGACACGGCTGCCGCGCGGGACGTAGAGGTCGACGCGCGAACCGAAGCGGATCAGGCCGTAGGTCTGGCCGGCGGTGACCTTCTCGCCCTCGGCGACCTCGCACACGATGCGGCGCGCGACCAGGCCGGCGATCTGCACGACGACGAGGTCGTGGCCGTCGACGGTGCGCAGCAACACGGTGTTGCGCTCGTTCTCCTCGGAGGCCTTGTCGAGGTCGGCCGAGAGGAACTTGCCGGGGTGGTACGAGACCTGGACGACCTCGCCGTCCGCGGGCACGCGCTGCACGTGCACGTCGAAGACCGAGAGGAAGACGCTGACGCGCGTCATCGGCTGCGAGCCGAGGCCGAGCTCGGCGGGCGGGACGGCGTCGACCACGTGCGAGACGGTGCCGTCGGCCGGGGCCACGGCGAGGTTCGGACGGGTCGGCGTCACGCGCTTCGGCTCGCGGAAGAACCACGCCACCCACGCCGTGACCAGCGCGAGGACGACGCCCAGGCGCTTGAAGCGCAGCCGGACGAGGAGGGTCGCGATCGCCGCACCGGCGACGAACGGGCGCCCAGCCGGGTGCATCGGCGGCACCATGCCGCGCGCGAGTTCGAGGAAGTGGGAGACGGGCTTCTCGCTGCTCATCGTGTCTGTGGGTTCCGTAGCTTCCGTGGATTGTCGGGCGGCATCACGCTACGGCAACACGCCACACCGCCCATCGGGACTGCCGGAAAGACAAGTGGCCGGTCGGCCCGTGCATCCCCCGACGAATGCAGGGGCCGACCGGCACCTGCGGTCAGTGTAATCCCCGTCACATGGCGTGAACAACGTCGCTGGGTGAGCGTTCCGTCACAGTCCGTCGACGCCAAGCGCCTGCAGCCTGAAACGCACGTCAGGCACCCGGTTGGCGTCACGCACGGCGGGCGCGACCAGGTCCTCCGGATAGACCGCAGCTCCGTCCGGCATCCGCAGCACGAACAGTCCGCCCCAGTTGAGTTCCAGCGTCGCGCGGCCGGCTGTCACGAGCAGGTCAGCGACCATGCAACCGAGTAGTTCCGTCACGGCGTCGACGGCCGCTTCGTGCACCTCCTCGGTGGTCAGCGAGGCGTCCACGGGAGCTCCGGTCAGCTTGTGCAGCTCGGCCCGGGACAACGCCGCCAGCACGTCGGCCGGCGTCTCGCCGACCTTGCTCACCCTGCCCGCGTGCCGCAGCAGGTCGGCGTGCTGACGGACGAGCGCCGGTCCGGCCAGAGCGGCGAGCTCCTCCCAGGTGATCGGTGGCCCCCGCACCCCGACGAGCGCCGCAACCTCCTCGGGTGGCGTGCCGTCGAGCAACGGCCAGGACTGCCGTTCGTCGATCGCCTCGGCCACGCCGCCGGTGAACGGCGAGAGCCGCGCGATCGTCGCGACCCGCTCCCGGACCGGCGGGTGGCTGTTGAACACAGACTTCGGCTCCTGTGCGGCCAGCAGCGGCTCGATCTCGCGCAGCTGGTGCACGCGCCGCGGGTGGTCCAGGTAGGCGCGGAAGCCCTCCAGCAACGGCGGCGTGCGTCCGGCCAGCACCCCTAGCGCGACGTACCAGCGCTGGTAGTCGGCCCAGGCGGCACCGAGCGGGCCGCCGCGCAGCAACGAACGCATCGACGCCTCACGCCCGGCCGCCGCGACGGACACCTCGTCGGCGAACCGCTCGTGTACACGGCTCGCCGAGGCTGCGACCAGCGCATACAGCCTGGCCCACGCGTAGAGGACGCCGCTCAGGTAACCGGTGCCCTGCTCGCTCATCATCCCGAGGGCGACCTTCGCGCGGAACGTGACGGCGGAGAGTCGCGTGTGCCCGCCGCCGTAGTGGCCGAGCTCGTGGGCGAGCACCGACCGCAGTTCGCCGATCGTCATGCCGGCCACCCATGGCAGGCCGAGCTCCAGGTAACGCGTGCCGCGGCGTTCCCAGACGCCCGCGTTCGCCTCGTTGACGAGCCTGATGTCGTCAGGACTGCGGGTGCCGGCGATCGCCGCGAGCTCGTCGACGTGCCGCCAGAGTTCGGGGTGCGTCGCGCGGGTCAGCGGAACGCCGGTCGGCCGCGGGCGGGCCCAGATCGCCCTGACCAGCGCATACAGCGTCGGCGCGCCCAAGATGAGCGCCAACGCCAGGAGCCACGACCCGCCCTCGGCGTCACCTCGGCCGAAGAGGACGGACGCGAGGACGCCCAGGCTCGCGATGATGCCCACCGCGAGCACGAAGAACCCGGCGAGCATCACCAATGCCAGCGCTGCTCTCGTGTCCTGCTTCCCCCCAGATCGTTCAGAACTACTGCAGGTATCTCACGGTGACCTCTGCCCCCGCAGCCAGTTCCGTCACGTCCTCGGGCACCTCGATCAGGCAGTTCGACAGCGCGAGCGCCGACAGCAGGTGCGATCCCGGACCGCCGACGGGCGTCACGACCTGGCCGGACGACGGGTCGTGCAGGCCGCGCCGGAACTGCGTCTTGCCCGCCGGGGACGTCAGCCCCGTCGTGATCTTCGCCCGTGCGGAGGGGCGTTCGGGCTGCCGGTGGCCCATGGACGCCAGCAGCGCCGGCCGCACGAACACCTCGAACGACACCTGCGCGCTCACGGGGTTGCCTGGCAGCGACAGCACCGGCACGCCCTCGTACCGGCCGGAGCCCTGCGGCCCGCCCGGCTGCATCGCGACCTTGGTGAACCGCACGTCGTGGTCCGCGAGGGCGTCCTTGACCACCTCGTACGCGCCCGCGCTGACCCCGCCGGACGTCACGATCACGTCCACCGCGCCCAGGTACGGCTTCAGCGCCTGGTGGAACGCCTCGACGTCGTCCGGCACGAACCGCAGCTGGGTGGCGACGCAGCCCGCGTCCCGCACCGAGGAGGCGAGCATCATGCCGTTCGACTCGTAGATCTGGCCGAGCTCCAGCGGCCGGCCCGGTTCGACCAGCTCGGAGCCCGTCGACAGGACCAGCACGCGCGGGCGCCGGCGGACCGGCAGCTCGGGCAGGCCGAGTGCGGAGGCGAGGCCGAGCGTGGACGGGCGCAGCACGGTGCCCGCGGCCAGCACCGCGTCGCCCTTCTGCACGTCGTCGCCGCCGATGCGGATGTTCTGGCCGGGCTCCACGGCCCGGTGGATGGCCACGGTCTCGGTGCCGCCGTCGGTCCACTCGACCTGGACCACCGCGTCCGCGCCGGGCGGGAGCGGGGCGCCGGTCATGATCCGCTGCACCGTGCCGGGCTCCAGCGGGTTCAGCTGCGTGCGGCCCGCCGGGATGTCGTCCGCCACGACGAGACGGACCGTCTCGTCGTGGCTGAGGTCGGCCGCGCGCACCGCGTACCCGTCCATCGCGGAGTTGTCGAACGGCGGCAGGGCGAGCGGCGCGATGACGTCGGCGGCGAGCACGAGCCCGAGGCACTCCTCGAGCGGGAGCTGCAGCACGGGCATCGACCCGACGAGCTCCGCGACGCGCTGGCGGTGTTCGGCGACAGTGGTGGGGGACACGACTGCATACTGCCAACGTCGCGGTGGCCGTGACGACCGCTTTGCCCCGTTTCCTCCCGGAGGTGTTGTTCGTGCAGGTCCGGACCAGGCACACACCGACGTTCGGCGTGGCGAGACTCGTTCTCGCGCCCGGCGAGGCGGTGGTGGCGGACCCGCTGACCATCGCGGCCACCAGCTACGGGCTCGTCGTCGAGGTGAAGGGCGCCGGCGCCAAGGCCGTCGCGCTGTGCACGGCGGGCGCGGAGGGCGGCTGGATCGACGCGGCGCCCGTGCTGCCGGGAGACCTGCACCAGGTCGAGCTCGACGGGACACACGGCTGGTGCGTCGCCCGGCACAGCTGGATCGCGTCGAGCAGCACGGTGGCGATGAACCCCGGGGCGCCGCCGATGCAGGCGATCTTCGGGGGAGCCGAGGGCTTCATGAACTACGCGCACGGTCAGGGAGCGATGGTGCTCGCCTGTTACGGCGCGCTCGACCTCGTGACGCTGGAAGCAGGTGAAGCGGTGACCATCAGCAGCGATCACGTCGTGGCGTTCGCGGACACCGTTCAATGCCGTCTTCGGCCCTCGGCACCGGATGGCGCGCAATCCATTCAGACAGGCGAGGGCCTGGTGTTCGACTTCGCCGGTCCCGGTGCCGTGCTGACCCAGGCGCGCGGTCCCCGCCGGCTCACCACCTGGTTGCGCGCCAACGGAGTCAGCCCCTCGTTCATGACTCCGTAAGGAGGTATCCGCGTGAGATTTCTTTCTTTAGCGTTGCGTTCTGCGCTTTGCGCGAGGTGCGTGATCTGAAGGAGGACGTCTTGGCTCTCGGTACCGTCAAGTGGTTCAACTCCGAAAAGGGATACGGCTTCATCGCAACCGATGGCGGGCCCGACGTCTTCGTGCACTACTCGGCGATCCAGATGGAAGGCTTCCGGACGCTCTCAGAAGGCGACCGGGTGGAGTTCGAGGTGCAGGCCGGGCGGGACGGGCGCAGTCAGGCCTCGGACGTGCGCCGCGCCGGGTAGTGCCTTTGCGGGGCACCCGAGGTCCCTCTGATCACGGTTTCGGTGAACCCGGGGCAAGCCGATCCGGCCGGACGTTAGGCTGCCTTGCGTGTCGGAGGACCTGAGCGGACGGCGAATCGCCCATTACCGGATCGACGGTGTGCTGGGTCGCGGTGGCATGAGCGTGACGTACCGGGCCACAGACGTGAGACTGGGCCGGAAGGTCGCGCTCAAGGTCATCGGTGAGCACCTGGCGCCCGACGCGGAGTTCCGCGAGCGGTTCGTCGACGAGGCGCGCAACACGTCCGCGATCGACCACGCGAACATCGTGCCGCTGTACGACTTCGACGAGGTCGAGGGCCTGCTCTACATCGCGATGCGGCTCGTGGACGGCCAGGACCTGTCCGGGCACATCAAAGAGGGCCCGCTCACCCCGGCACGCACGTTGATGCTGCTCGCCCAGGTGGCCGAAGCGCTCGACATGCTGCACGGCAAGGGCCTCGTGCACCTCGACGTGAAGCCGGCCAACGTGCTGGTGACCCAGAAGGAGGGCGTGCGCGAGCACGTCTACGTCGCCGACTTCGGCCTGACCCGCCGCGGCGCCACCGGCCACCGCACCCGAACGGGTGATTTCCTCGGCTCGCCGACCTACGCGGCGCCGGAGCACCTGCGTGGCGAGCCCGTCGACGGCCGCACCGACCAGTACGCGCTCGCCTGCATGATCTTCGCCTGCCTGTCCGGCCGTCCGCCGTTCCAGGGCGGTGTGCAGGAGGTCATCGCGGGCCACCTCGGCAGCGTCGTGCCCGCGCTGTCACAGGTCGTGGCGTTGCCGCCGGCGATCGACGACGTGATCCGCAAGGGCACCTCGAAGGACCCGGCGCAGCGGTACGCGAACTGCGCCGAGCTCGTCAACGCCGCCCGCGTCGCTCTCGCCGGGGTCGCGCAGAGCTCGGCTCCCGCTCAACTCGGACCACAGTCCGGCTCGTTCCCCGCTCAATCGCCGGTCTCCGGGCCGATGCCGGTGCAGCAGGGGCAGTACCAGGGCGGCTACCAGCAGCAGTTGCAGGACCCGGTCCGGCTGCGCCCGCCGAACCAGGTGGGCGTGAGCGCGTTCACGTCGTCGAACAAGAAGGAACGTCCAGCGTGGTTCGCGCCGGTCATCGCGGCCGTGGCGGCGATCGTGGTGATCATCATCGTGGTGGTGATCCTTTCGCCTGGTGACGAGCCCGCACGGCAGCCCAAGACGAGCTCCGCCCCGTCGCTGAACATCGGCGAAGAGACGACCTCGAAGAAGCCGCTGCCGACCTCTGTGCCGGTGCGCACATCACGCTGAGAGTCGCCTGCGAGTGGTCCGGGTTCGCTTGCACTCGACGTGCCCGAGTGCTAAACACGAACTAGCACTCGGCTCCATCGAGTGCCAAAAGTGAGGCTGGGACGGTGAGGCCCTCCGGGGTCGTCCGTCGCGGGCACCGAGCCTGGCCACGCGAATCGTGTTCCGCTGCGGGCAAGCGCTCGCAGTGGCCCAGAATCCACATAGGCGGAGGAACACACCGCAATGGCCAAGATGATTGCGTTCGACGAGGAAGCCCGTCGCGGTCTCGAGCGCGGGATGAACATCCTCGCTGACGCCGTCAAGGTGACGCTCGGCCCGAAGGGCCGCAACGTCGTGCTCGAGAAGAAGTGGGGCGCGCCGACCATCACCAACGATGGCGTCTCCATCGCGAAGGAGATCGAGCTCGAAGACCCGTGGGAGAAGATCGGGGCCGAGCTCGTCAAGGAGGTCGCGAAGAAGACCGACGACGTCGCCGGTGACGGTACGACCACCGCGACGGTGCTCGCACAGGCTCTGGTCCGCGAGGGCCTGCGCAACGTGGCCGCCGGCGCCAACCCGCTGGGCCTCAAGCGCGGCATCGAGCAGGCCGTCGAGGCCATTGCCGAGCAGCTCCTGAAGAACGCCCAGGAGATCGAGACGAAGGAGCAGATCGCTGCTACCGCGTCCATCTCCGCCGCTGACCCCACGATCGGCGCGCTCATCGCCGAGGCGATGGACAAGGTCGGCAAGGAAGGCGTCATCACCGTCGAGGAGAGCAACACCCTCGGTCTCGAGCTTGAGCTCACCGAAGGCATGCGCTTCGACAAGGGCTACATCTCCGGTTACTTCGTGACCGACCCCGAGCGTCAGGAAGCGACCCTCGAGGACCCGTACATCCTGCTGTTCGGCTCCAAGATCTCCACGGTCAAGGACCTGCTCCCGCTCCTCGAGAAGGTCATGCAGGGCGGCAAGCCGCTGCTGATCATCTCCGAGGACGTCGAGGGCGAGGCCCTGGCGACCCTGGTCGTCAACAAGATCCGTGGCACCTTCAAGTCCGTCGCCGTCAAGGCGCCTGGCTTCGGTGACCGCCGCAAGGCCATCCTCCAGGACATCGCCACCCTCACCGGTGGCCAGGTCATCACCGAGGACGTCGGCCTGAAGCTGGAGAACGCCGACATCTCGCTGCTGGGCAAGGCCCGCAAGGTCGTCGTCACCAAGGACGAGACGACCATCGTCGAGGGTGCCGGCGACGCCGACCAGATCCAGGGTCGCGTCAACCAGATCCGCGCCGAGATCGAGAAGTCGGACTCCGACTACGACCGCGAGAAGCTCCAGGAGCGCCTCGCCAAGCTCGCCGGCGGCGTCGCCGTCATCAAGGCGGGCGCGGCCACCGAGGTCGAGCTCAAGGAGCGCAAGCACCGCATCGAAGACGCGGTCCGCAACGCCAAGGCCGCCGTCGAAGAGGGCATCGTCGCCGGTGGTGGCGTCGCGCTGCTCCAGGCCGCCGAGGCCGCCTTCGCGGGCCTGAAGCTCACGGGCGACGAGGCCACTGGCGCCAACATCGTCAAGGTCGCCGTCGAGGCTCCGCTGAAGCAGATCGCCATCAACGCCGGCCTCGAAGGCGGCGTCGTGGTCGAGCGCGTCAAGTCCCTGCCCGCGGGCGAGGGCCTGGACGCCGCGACCGGCGAGTACAAGGACCTGATCAAGGCCGGCATCATCGACCCGGCCAAGGTCACGCGTTCCGCGCTGCAGAACGCCGCGTCCATCGCCGCCCTGTTCCTGACGACGGAAGCCGTCGTCGCGGACAAGCCGGAGAAGAACGCTGCTCCGTCCGCACCGGACGCCGGCGGCATGGACTTCTGAGTCCGTCCGCAACGCATCACCTCTGAAAGGCCCGGTTCGCTTCGGCGAGCCGGGCCTTTCGGCTTGCCGGGTTTCGGGTGAGCGAATGCGATGCTGTGGACAGGGGTGCGCATGGCGTCGTTCGAAGAGGTGTCCGCCGGGCTGAACCGGGTGATCACCAAGTCTGAAGAGGTGGCAGCGGCCCTGGAGCAGGCGGGACAGCTCGCTGACGAGGCCGCGCAGCTGTTGACGGCCGCCCAGCACGTCGAAACCAAGGTGGGGTGGCGCATACGGATGTCTGGTGTCCGGCGCGCCGAGGTGGTGGTGAACAACCGGCACGTTCCAGGGGAAAGGCACCCAGTGAGCTACACGCTTGATGTCTGGTACTACCGGGACGACGATGTCGCCAGGCCTGCGAACGTTCCCGTGGCCGTCACCTCCAGCTCCGAGTTGAAAGAGCTGCTGGAGTACATGCTGGCGCACGAGCAACCGCACCCCCCGCAGATCGTCGCCCGTGAACGTCCAAGGGTCGGTCCGTACGACGAGCCGGACACCCTGATCAAAGTCGCCGTGGCCATTCCCGAGCGGCAGGGCGCGCTGCTGTTCCTCAGTCCGCAGTCCTGGGAACCGCCCGCAGCCGGAGACGACTCGACCGGCGTGTACGCCACCCTTGGCGACCAGCCAACGTCGGACTCGCCGACGTTGTACGTCGACACCGACACGAAGACGCCGTTTCCGAAGAACTCGGCACTCCCGATCGCCCGAATAGCCGAGGCGCTGGAGGAGTTCCGCCAGACCGGTGAGCGTCCGACCTGCGTGGACTGGCAGGAGTCGGACGTTTCCTGAGCGGTGCACCCGAGTTCGCTATCGTCGCGGACAAGCCGGAGAAGAACGCTGCTCCGTCCGCACCGGACGCCGACGGCATGGACTTGTGAGTCCGTCCGCTTCGCATCACCTCCGAAAGGGCTGGCTTCCGCGCTACGTGATGCGCACGGCGATTGCGGATTCCGACTGAGCGCAGGGTCAAAAGACGTCGGACTCCTGCCAGTCCACGCACGTGGGGCGTCGGCCTGTTTCTGCAAACTCCTGCAGTGCCTCCCGCAGCTTCTCCAACGGGATGGCGGCATCAGTGGGGAACCGAGTACGAGTGTCCACGTCGACGTAAAGTGCGATGTCGCCATCGTCTGCTGTTGAGGCAGGCGTCGCCGGTTCGGACGAATCCTTCCAAAGCGTGACCCACGCGCGCATCTCGCTGTCCTCGGCATCCGCCTCGGTTCGGTCGCGTAGCTCCTTGGGCGTCGCGGTCAGGTTGTCTTGAGCCACGAAGCTGGACGGTCCCATCGCGTGGATGGCCGCAACCCCGCGCGTCACGTCGACATCGAACTTGAGCTGGTGGTCGGGCAGCTGCAGAAGGCCTGTCTTCGGTCGCCCTCGTACGTATACGACGGTCGGTTGAGGCTGCCTGTTCGCCACGATCTCGGCGAGCACCTGATCGAGCTTCGACGGGGAGTCCACTGTTACCGACTCCCGGCCGCGGTTGCCGGGAGTGAAGTAGTACGCGTCGAGAACATTTCTCATGGCAGACTCCTTCCGGTGAAGGTCTCGGATTCTACCGGACCATGGACAGTCATTGTTTGCCCTGGCAAAAGTACGTAGGGTAATGCATTTCGGCACGAGTACAAGCCGACGCACAATTCATTGTTGATTACCAGTTCGGTGTGGGCGATTCCTGCTTTGCGTTGTCGCCACGCCACCTTGACCTCGACGTGTTCGGTAGCCGCTACACGTCCCTTGCCGCCCATCGGGAAGCCCAGCGGCGTGAGATGAGCACCGATCGCCAGATGTTCACCGTCGGGTTCCTGGCCGCTCTGGACCAGATCGGCATTACCATCCTCGTCCCGGTAGATCCCGCTGGTGATGTAGCTCGGAAGTTGCGATCGCTGGTGTTCGATCCACTCGTTCTCCGGCGGTGGCACCGGCTTCGGCACGGCCTGTGAGGTGGAGTCTGGTGGATGCGTTGCCAGTGACCGCGCGGGTACGTCCCCTTGAAGGGTCTTTCGGTACTGCTCGACACCCAGGCAACCGGCTGCGACAACCTGGGCCAATCCCGCAGCTCCCGCAGCGACATCCAGCCAAGCCCGTACAGCCTGGTTGAAGTCGTTCTCGAGATGGCCCGCTCCGTACATCACGCCTTCGAGCAGGTCAGCTGCCTCGTTGGCCAACTGCTCTGCCTGGGCCAAAGCCCCGTTTGCCTGGTCGGCTTTGTTCGTCACCTGGTCCAAACCGGCGGCGATCTCTTCGAACGACGCCACGAGTCCCCTCCCCCGTCAACAGCCAACCCGGACCATGCTCCTGCAGGGACACCGTCAACGTTCTCAGCTCTCGAACTACTCGAGAAACCCCTCAGCAGAGATGAAGGTGCAGCGCCGTAGTTCACGGATCTGGGCGGCCGCGACCATCCAGCGCACGTTCGGGTCGTCATACGGAAGGTTCGCGACACCGAGTACGGCAGGTGCAAGCACGCCTTGCCGGTACAACGTGCCTCGCACGCCGGCTATCGGGAATTCGCGGGCTCGCACCGCGACAGCGCCTCGCTGAAGCGCCGGACACCGCCGCAATGAGGTCGCCACGCAGGGCGCACAAATGGGAGGTTCGACCGAACCCATGCCTTCTGGCCAACTCGGCCAGTCACCTCGGTAGTCCCGCAACAACCACAGGACACCGTCGCGCGTTCTGTCGGCCGGCCCAGCGCACACCTGACAGAGAAGCTCTCTCATCGCCCGCCGCTGGCGCCACGGGTGCACTTTGCCGAACTCGGGTTTGCCCAGCCCGGGTCGTGCGGTCACCTGCTGCCACAGGACATCGTGATCGTCCCGGTCTGCCGGCAGTTCGCTCGCATAGCCAACGCCACCACCAGGCCGCACCACCAGCCGGGGAGTCAAATCCTGCTCGGCGCCCCACTGCGTGATGTACGGCGCGACGATGCGAGTCGGCTGGGCGAGTTGCGCCTCGGTGCTCATGACTTGCGCGACTTGTGTCCGTGAGAGCCGCACCACCTGCGATCCCGTGTGGTCGCCGTAGCTGCTCCGGACGCGAGATGCGCATTGAGCAGCATCCGGCACGGCGCAGCCACCCTGCGCCAGAACGGCCCGCCGCGGCACTTCCGGCAGCAACCGTTCTCGTCAGGCCGATGTTCGTCGGCGAACACGCGCAGTGCGGCGACCAGACCTGGGACGTCCTGTCTCATCACCGACAGAGCGGACCCGGCGTCGCCTTCGGCCGCTACCCGCGAGACCAGGTCAAGATGCTCGTCGAGACGCTGACGAAGTTCGCCGAACAAGACCATGTTGCTCATCGCCGTTCCCTCCGCGACTCACGTCGCTCGCCAGTGCTTGGCCGACCGCGTCGCGAAACGTGCGAAGCCCCTGTTCCGCCGCGTTGACGTCCTTGCAGTCCAAGGAGGAAGTGACCACCACCGCGGCCCGTGCGAGCACGGAGGCCTCGGCGAGCGTCAGCGCTACGGCCACCCGAACGATTCGCTTCGGTTCTGCCATGTGCGCCACACCTCCTCCGCGCAGAGCCCACCCTGGGCCGCAACTGTGACGAAGTAGGCCCAGGGCGGGTGCTCGCCGCACCCTGCGGAGCAAGATGCGCAAACAAGACGACCATAAACTAGCAATTGCAGTTTGCGTAGACGCCCGATCGAGCGAACTGCACACAGGCGGTGATCGGGCAGACTGTTCGTGATCAGAAGGAGCAGCAGAGATGACGCAGGGTCCGTCCGACTTCAAGAAGAGCCTTGGCAAGCGTCTGGGCGAGCTGATGGAACGCGCCGGAGTCGGGAAGTCCGAGGTCGCCGAGGCGCTCGACTGCTCACAGGCCAAGGTGTTCCGCATCCTGCGCGGCGGAGTCGGCGTCAATCCGTCCGAACTGGACAAGCTCCTCGATCTGCTGGGCGTCGCCGCCGGGGAACGCGAGGAGCTCAAGCTGCTCGGCAAGGAGGCGAAGAAGCGCCGGCCGCCGACACCCTGGGGCACAGCCGTGCCGGACAGCCTGCGCAAGTACTTCGGGACGGAGGAGAGCGCCACCCTGATCCGGACCTACGATCCGGAACTTGTGAACGGCTTGGCGCAGACCGAGACCTACATGCGAAGCGTGATCGAGGCCAGCCGACTGCACCGTCCTGGCGACGTCCCGCGACTCGTGCAGGCGCGCTTGGCGAGACAACGCTTCCTGGACGAACGTCTGGACGGTGAACACCCGCCACAGCTCCACATCGTGCTGAGCGAGGGTGCCATTCGCCGTGAGATCGGCGGAGCGGCGGCGATGCGCGAGCAGTTGCTGCACCTGATCGAGTTGACCCGAAACAGGCGAGGAGCGATCAAACGGCGCGGCGGACTGGGGCCGGTGGTTGTTCAGGTCGTGCCGTTCTCCGCAGGCGCCCATGCCGCCTGCGGCTTCCCGTTCACGTTGTTCACTCCGCCGGACGGCAACGTCGTGGCCTACAACGAGAACCTGACTGATGGGCTCTTCGTTTCCGAGGCCGGCCGCATCGAGTCCTACGAGATGACCTGGCAGGCCCTCGTGACCAGTGCGTTGTCGCCGCAGAAGTTCGTTGAGCTGCTCGATACTGTTGCCAAGCAACTGTGACGGCAAGACGAGGAGGTACGGGCATGATCCCGGACCTGAGCACGGCGACCTGGCGCAAGTCGAGTCGCTCCGGCGGCAACGGAGGCCAGTGCGTCGAACTGGCCTTGATCGGCGAGTATGCCGCCGCGCGTGACAGCAAGAACGCCGAAGGAGATGTACTGATCTTCGGAGAGAACGCGTTGGCCTTCTTCCTCAACGCGACCAAGACCGGCCGTTTCTGACGGTCGGTCACGGCGTCGGGCGGCCGTCTGGGGCTACAGCCGCAGCGGCCGCCCAACGCTCCTTTCGGGAAGTGCCCCCACGGCAACCGTGGAACAGCCGTTGACCCCAGAACCCCAGAAAGCCGCCGTAGAACCAAAAGCTCAAAGCATGATCGTGGGCGTGACCACAGTCCGCCCAGGCTCCCCACGAGAATTCACCAAATGCACCAGAATCTGAGTGGTCCCAGCCGGCACATCAGGCAACACGAACCGCCCACCATCGTCAGCCCGAGTACAGGACGACTGGTGATCGGCCACCCGGACCTCGACCTCGTGCTCCCCGGCCGGCACCAGCCACCCGTCGATCCGGTGCCGTGACCCGGTCGAGGTGAAGTTCACCATCAACGTCAGGTTGTCCACGGTGAACGTGATCGTGCCGGTCTGCCCGCCCCGGACTCCGGCGAACGAGCCGGCGCGTTCCCAGCGGGCGACCTCGACGTCCAGGGACTCCAGGGCGATCGCGAACTTCACGCGGTCCACCAGGTCGGCGGGTGGCGGGTCCAGTTCGTCCACGAGCCTGTTCAGTTCGGAGAGGACTGCGGTGTCCTCGGGGCCCCTGCGGTCGTCGCGCGGGTCGATCTCGTTCACCGCGATCCTCCTTCCGTCTCCAGGTAGTTGCGCAGCAGAGTCAGACACCGTCCCCTGGTCGGACCGATGCTGCCGTGGGGCATGGCCAGTGCCTCGGCGACTGCTCGGTACTCCGCGCGGCCCGCGAGCACGGTGAGTCGGAGCAGTTCCTGGCACCTTGTGGTCAGGCGGCCGAACGCGAGCCACAGGCGGCGGTCGCGGTCGTCCAGGAGTGTCACGTCCTCGGGCAGGCCGGTGTCGGATTCGAGCTGTTCGGCGTATTCGTCGGACAGGTGCGTTTCCCGCTTGTTGGGTGTCCAGGTTCGGCGTGCTTCACGCCTTGTCGTGACAACCAGGTACCCGACCAGGGCTTTTGGCTCGTTGATGTTCTCGATGTTCTTCAAGAACGCGAGCCACACGGTCTGCACGACGTCTTCGGCGGCGGCTCGGTCGAGGCCCTGCCCGCGGGCCACGTGCCACAGCAGCGGGGTCAGCTCGGTCACCAGGACGTCCAGCGCGTGGCGGTTGCCCTCACGTGCCGCCGCCACGCACACCGCATGCCGTTCGGTGCCTTCAAGCCCGTCCCACGGCGGACGGTCATCCGCCGTGTGCAGCTCGTCCATGCAGCACCTCCGATCGGCCGCCCTGTCAGCGCCGTCCGCCAACTCATGAAGGGCTAACTGGGCGGTAGATACAAAATTCACTCGATTGGAGCAGTATCCCCGCCAAGGTGACCCTCATCTTCCTCCGGGTACGCCAGCGGCCCGTGAATCCCCCTTCGAGTCACGGGCCGCCAGTGGTGGGAGCCCGCGCCGGCCGGCACCCCTCGAGCCGGCTGACGCGTGCTCCACGCCTGAAAAGCGCTCATCATGAAAGAGCGGAACTCAGGCGAGCAGATACAGCCTCCGACGCACTGAACGGCCCGCGCGCTCCCGATTCCCGAAAGCACACAGCGAAGAACGTTATGGTCTAGACCATGCCGATTCTCGAAGTGATCGCACTGGACGCGCAGGACGCCGTGGCCGCACAGGCCGGCGGCGCCGACCGGCTCGAACTGGTCGCCGACATGGCCTCGGACGGCCTCACGCCGTCGATCGCCACCTTCAAGGAGGTCCTCGCGGCCGTCGACATCCCCGTCCGCGTGATGCTCAGGGACGCCAAGGGTTTCGCGCCCGGTGACCTGAAGCAGTTGCGCCGGAGGGCGGCCGAACTCAGGGAGGCCGGCGCAACGGAGTTCGTCCTCGGCTTCCTCGACGCGGGCGGTGAGATCGACGAGGGCGTCACGCTCAACCTCGCCGCGGAACTGGAGGGCTGCGCCTGGACCTTCCACCGCGCGCTCGACAACTCCAACGACGTCTTCCGGTCCTGGGCGACCGTGCAGACGCTCGGTTGCGACACCGTGCTCGCCGCCGGCAGTGCGAAGGGCGTCGAGGACGGCATCGAGAACCTGAAGAAGCTCGTCACCCAGGCTCCGCCCGCGCTGCTCGTCGGCGGTGGCCTGCAGGCCCGGCACGTGCCCGAACTGCTGGCAGCGGGCGTGAACGGATTTCACGTTGGCAGCGCCGTCCGTCCGTCCGGATGGGACTCACCGGTCGATTCGGCATCAGTTCGGGAATGGGTCACTCGTCTGGTCTAGACCCTTGCCCTGGAGCGTTCTACAGTCACGTTGCTTCATGTGAAATGGCTGTTGCACGATACGCAATGCGGAGGGCGCGATGAGGCTGAAGGCACTTGTAGCCGTGCTGGGCGTGGGCGCGGTGGTCGCCTGCGCACCGGTCCAGTCAGGTCCGACGAGCTCGGGCACGGACGAGCAGACGGGACAGCTGCGGGTCTGGCTGTTCGACGAGGTCAACCGCGGCCCCAAGGAGGCCGTGGTCAAGGAGGCGATCTCCGAGTTCCAGGGCAAGCACAGCGGCGTCACCGTCGACGTGCAGTACATCCAGGTGTCCAGCCGGGCGGAACGCTTCAAGGCCGCCTTCAGTGACCCGAAGAGCGCCCCGGACGTCGCCGAGTTCGGCAACACCGACCTGGCGGGCTACGTCTCCGCGGGTGGCTTCTCGGAGCTCGACCTGGGCAAGTGGGACGAGTCGAAGGACCTGGTCCCGTCGATCCTCGACACGGCCAAGGTCGACGGCAAGACCTACGGCGTGCCGTGGTTCGTCGGCGTGCGCGCGCTGTACTACCGCACGGACGTGTTCAGCGAACTCGGCCTCAAGCCGCCGACGACGCTGGACGAGATCGCGCCGCTCGCCCGTCAGATCCGGCAGAAGAAGCCGGAGCTGATCGGCATCTCGGCCGGCGGCAAGTACCTGTTCGCCGCGCTGCCGTTCATCTGGGCGCAGGGCGGAGACATCGCCAAGCAGGACGGCGGCAAGTTCACCGCCGCCATCGACAGCGCCGAGTCCAAGGCCGGTGTCGCCAAGTACACCGAGCTGATCAAGGACGACATCTGCCCGCCCGCCACCTGCGCGGGCAACGGCGGTGACGCGAGCGTCGAGGCGTTCCGCGCGGGCAAGGCCGCGATGACCATCGGCGGCGACTTCAACCGCAAGTCCGTCGACGCGTCCAGTGCGGCCGGCAAGTACGGCGTCGTGCCGCTGCCCGGCAAGACCAAGGACTCGGTCGCTCCCGCTTTCGCCGGCGGCAACCTGCTCGGCGTCATGAAGGGCACGCAGCGCAAGACGCTCGCCAACGAGTTCACGCAGCTGCTCGCCTCGAAGAAGTACCAGCAGAAGATGTACACGGCCATGGGCAACCTGCCGACGTTCAGTGACGTGCAGAAGCAGGTCGCGGAATCCGACAAGTTCCTGGAGCCGTTCACGAAGACCCTGCAGTCGGGCACGAAGTTCGTCCCCGTCACGCCGGCGTGGGCGAAGATCGAGGCGCAGGCCGTGGTGCCGACGATGCTCCAGGAGATCGTCACCGGCGCGAAGAACGTCGACACGGCCACCGCCGACGCCGCCAAGACGATGAACGCGGCCTTCACGTCGTGAGCATGACCGCCAAAGGCCAGGGGCGGACCGCGTTCGCCTACCTGGCTCCAGCGCTGCTGATCCTCGGGGGCCTGCTGGCCTACCCGATCTACCAGCTGGTGCTCATCTCGCTCTACGACTACGGCCAGGAACAGGTGAGCGGCGGCGCGCCGCTCGAGTTCCTCGGTCTCGGGAACTACCGGAACCTGCTGGGCAACCAGCAGTTCTGGGGTGTGCTCGGGCAGACCGTCGCCTTCGCGGCGGTCTGCGTGGTCGGCACGTTGCTTGTGGGCGCGTTCCTCGCGATCCTCGCCACGAGGGTCCGCACCTGGGTCCGGATGACGTTGTTCCTGGCGGCGCTCGGCGCGTGGTCCACGCCCGCCGTCGCGGGCTCGACGATCTGGCTCTTCCTGTTCGACGCGAACTTCGGGTTCGTGAACGAGGTCCTGGGCACCCAGGGCTTCTCCTGGACGTTCGACAAGTGGACGGCGTTCGGACTCGTCGCCGCACAGGTGATCTGGTGCTCGTTCCCGTTCGTCATGGTGACGCTCTTCGCGGGCATCAAGGCGATTCCGGGCGAGGTGCTGGAGGCCGCCGCACTGGACGGCGCGTCGGCGTTCCGCACGGCGTGGAGCGTCACGCTCCCGCTGCTGAAGCCGATCATCCTCGTGGTGACGATCCAGTCGATCATCTGGGACTTCAAGGTCTTCACGCAGATCTACGTGATGACCAACGGCGGCGGCATCGCCGGACGCAACCTCGTGCTCAACGTCTACGCCTACCAGCAGGCGTTCGCGGCGTCGGAGTACGGCCTGGGCGCGGCCATCGGTGTCGTGATGACCGTGCTGCTGCTGGGAATCACGATGTTCTACCTCCGCGCACTGCGGCGGTCGGGGGAGGTCCTGTGAGGCGCTGGCTGACCGAGGGCTTCGTCCTCATCATCGCCGCCGTGGTGGCGTTCCCGCTGTTCTGGATGGTGCTGTCCGCGTTCAAGCCGGAGGACGAGATCATCTCGGCCGACCCGGTGCCGTGGACGACGCGGCCGACGCTCGACAGCTTCACGCGGGCGCTGACCGTCGCGAACTTCGGGCGCTACTTCATGAACAGCATCA
Organism: Lentzea albidocapillata; assembly: GCF_000719115.1. Lineage (GTDB taxonomy): Bacteria > Actinomycetota > Actinomycetes > Mycobacteriales > Pseudonocardiaceae > Lentzea > Lentzea albidocapillata. The sequence continues at coordinate 133,478 of NZ_JOEA01000022.1, forward strand.
TCGTCGCGTTGATCGTGGTGTTCCTGAGCATCCTGATCTCGTTCCTCGCGGCGACCGCGCTGACCCGCTTCCGGTTCCGCAGCCGCACGACGTTGCTGATCATGCTGCTCGTCGTGCAGATGGTGCCGGTCGAGGCGTTGACCGTGCCGTTGTTCTTCATGATGCGGTCCGTCGGCGACACCGTTCCGGTGTTCGGCCTGAACCACCTGGGCTCGCTCGTGCTGGTGCACCTGGCTTTCAGCCTGCCGTTCGCGATCTGGATGCTGCGGGGCTTCGTCGCCGCGGTGCCGGTGGAACTGGAGGAGGCCGCCACCCTGGACGGCGCCTCGCGGTTCCGGTTCCTGTGGCAGGTGCTGTTCCCGCTCGTCGCGCCCGGCCTGGTGGCGACGTCGGTGCTGTCGTTCATCCACGCCTGGAACGACTTCCTGTTCGCCAAGACGTTCATCATCTCGGCCGTGGAGAACCAGACCCTGCCGCTGGCTCTCCAGGTGTTCGTCAAACCCGACCAGAACGATTGGGGCGCGATCATGGCGGGCTCCACCCTGATGACCATCCCTGTGCTGATCTTCTTCATGCTCGTGCAGCGCCGGCTCGTGTCCGGGCTAGCGGGGGCGGTGAAGGGATGAACCTGCTGCCACGCCCGGTGTCCTATGTGGACGGCGGAAGGCTTTGTGAGTACAAGGGCTGGGAGAGCGTCCTCGTCGACGGCCCTCCCGGCGGCTACCGGTTGCTCTCGTCCGACGACGGTGTGCTGATCGAGGCGAACGACGCGGCCGGCGAGATGAACGCGCTGCAGACGTTGCGGCAGCTGCTCGGCGCCCAGGCGTTCCGGGCCGCGGGGGAGAAGCCGTCGGTCATCCCCGCGTGCGAGATCGTCGACTACCCGCGGTTCGAGTGGCGTGGCGTGATGCTGGACGTCTCGCGGCACTTCCTGCCCAAGCGGGAGGTGCTGCGGTACGTCGAGCTGCTGTCGGTGCACAAGCTCAACGTCCTGCACCTGCACCTCACCGACGACCAGGGCTGGCGCTTCGAGGTGAAGCGCTACCCGAAGCTCACCGAGGTGGGATCGTGGCGGGAGGACTCACGGTTCGGCGACCGGCGTTCCGCGGGCATGAAAGGCCGTCCGCACGGCGGTTTCTACCCGCAGGAAGACCTGCGGGAGATCGTCGAGTACGCACGGGCGCGGCACGTCACGGTGATCCCGGAGATCGACATCCCGGGGCACTCGCAGGCGGCGATCGCGGCCTATCCGGAACTCGGCGTGCACGGCGGTGGCGTCTGGACCGACTGGGGCGTCAACGAACGCGTGCTCAACACCGACGAGTCCACAGTGGACTTCTATCGGAACGTGTTCGACGAGCTGATGGACGTCTTCCCGGCGGAGATCATCGGCTTGGGCGGCGACGAGGCACCCGGCCACGACGGCGAACTGGTGCGCGCGATCGCGGAACACATCGTCGGCAAGGGCCGGCGGCCGTACGGGTGGGACGAGGTCCTGGACGCCCGTCCGCTGCCTGCCGGCACGGTCGTCGCGTCCTGGCGCGGCGTCGAGGGCGGCATCACGGCGCTGGGCGACGGACACGACGTGGTCATGTGCCCTGAGCAGCACGTCTACCTGGACTACCGGCAGTCGGACTCGCCCGACGAACCGATTCCGGTCGGAACGGTGACGACGCTGGAGGACGTCTACGCGTGGGAGCCGGTGCCCGAAGGGCTCACGGGCGAGGAACCCGGACGGCTGCTGGGCGCGCAGGCGAACATCTGGACCGAGCACCTCGACTCGGCCCGGCGGGTGGACTACGCGGCGTTCCCGAGGCTGGCCGCGTTCGCCGAGGTCGTGTGGTCCCCGGCGGAGAAGGATCCTGAGTTCGTGCGGCGGCTGAAGGACCACCACCTGCCCAGGCTCGACGCTCTCGGGGTGGAGTACCGGCCCCTCAACGGTCCCCACCCCTGGCAACGGCTACCCGGCGTGCCCGGTTTCCCACGGTGATCACATCGCAGCATCTTCCTCGGGCATGAGGATCCAGGCGGCGACGTAGAGGAGCGCTCCGGTGCCGAACCCGAGCAGCGTCGCCGCCACGAGGATGATCCGCAGGATCGCGGCGTCCACGCCGATCATCTTGGCGACGCCGCCGCAGACGCCGGCGAGCATCTTGTCGCTGCGACTCCTGCGGAGCTTCTTGACCTGGGCTGTCGCGTCGTTGAGCACGTTGTTCGTCATGGCTCAAGAGTCGTCGAAACGACGGTCCCGCACATCGGTGACCACCCCGAACCCGACCCTGATTCCCCGGTCCGGCCCCAGGGTTCTGAACTGTTCGGTGGTGTGTGATCGCGTGTGGTCGAACGTGTTCGTCTGTGGGCTGGGGTGCCCCTTCGCGGCGATGGGAACATGTGTTCGGTACGGTCATCGGGTGTCGTCCGTGATCCAGGCGTACCGGTTCGCCTTGGACCCCAACTCCGGCCAGGAGCAGGCGTTGCGGTCGCATTGCGGTGGTCAGCGGCGCGCGTTCAACTGGGGCCTGGCGCGGATCAAGGCGAATCTGGATCAGCGGGCCGCCGAGAAGACTTACGGCGTGGCTGAGGACGAGCCGACGCCGCCGGTGTCGTGGTCGGCCTACGGCCTGCGCAAGGACTGGAACCAAGCCAAGGACACGGTCGCGCCGTGGTGGGCTGAGAACTCGAAGGAAGCCTATGCGTCCGGCCTGGCCAACCTCGCGACCGCGTTGGGCAACTGGGCGGACTCCAAGCGAGGTGCGAGGAAGGGCCACGGGTTCGGGTTCCCAAGGTTCAAGGGCAAGCGGTCCGGCCTGTCCTGCCGGTTCACCACCGGCGCGTTCGGACTCGCCGACGACCGCCGGCACGTGAAGCTGCCCCGCATCGGGACGGTCCGCACCCACGAGTCGACCCGCAAACTCGCCCGGCACGTCGAGCGCGGCACCGCCCGTATCCGCTCGGCCACGGTGTCCTTGCGGGCCGGGCGGTGGTTCGTGTCGTTCTCCGTGGAGATCACCCGCACCAGCCCCGCGCCCACGCGACCCGGCAGCGTGGTGGGTGTCGATCTGGGCGTGAAGTCGCTGGCCGTGCTCTCGACGGGCGAGGTGATTGCCAACCCGAGACACCTGGAGGTCGCTCAGCGGGAACTGCGTCGCCTGCAACGCCAGGCCGCCCGCCGTAGCGGACCTGACCGGCGTGTCCGCCAGCGACCATCGGGCCGGTGGCGCAAGACCCAGGCCCGTATCGCGAGGCTGCACACCACGGTCGCGAACGCCCGTCGGGATGGGCTGCACAAGCTCAGCACCCGGCTGGTCCGCGCCCACGGCACGGTCGTGGTCGAGGACCTGAACGTGTCGGGTATGACGCGTAACCGGCGGCTGGCTCGGCATGTCGCCGGTGCCGGCCTGGCCGAGCTGCGCCGTCAGATCGAGTACAAGGCCCGGTGGGCGGGCGTGCGGGTGCATGTCGCCGGCCGGTGGTATCCCAGTTCCAAGACGTGTTCGGGCTGTGGTGTGGTGAAAGCCAAGCTGCGCCTGTCCGAACGCATCTTCCGCTGCGACGCGTGTGGTCTGGTCCTGGATCGGGACCTCAACGCCGCGCGTAACCTCGCCGCGCTCGTGCGCGGCGAGACGTCCTCCCCGAGTTGCGGGGCGACGGTAAACGAGCCCGATGGAAACCCAGGTAAGACCCGCACCGCGCGGGCAACGGGTACGGCCACGGGAAGACCCGCCCCGGCAGGTCAACGCCGACGCCGCAAGGCGACGGCTGCCTGAACCACGATGAACTCACGTTCACTCACACTTCAGACAACGGTCAGTCCAGGCAGAACTCGTTGCCCTCGACGTCCTGCATGACGATGCAGGACTCGTTCTCCTCGTCGGCCTCCATCACGCGCACGCACACCGCGCCGATCGCCTCCAGCCGGGCACGCTCGGCCTGGAGCGTGGCGAGGCGTTCCGCGCCGACGAGCCCGGTGCCCGCTCGCACGCAGACGTGCACGCGGTTCTTCACGACCTTGCCTTCGGGAACGCGCTGGAAGTAGAACCGCGGGCCCTCACCCGTCGGGTCGGCGACCGCGGACCATGAACCGTCGCTCTCCGGCGGCGCGTCGTACCCGAGCACCTGGCTCCAGAACTCGGCGACGCGCACGGGTTCCGCGCAGTCGAACGTGATCTGGACTTTCTTGATCGACCCCATCCGTCCAGGTTAGTCGTACCCTGAGGCGCATGCAGTCCCCTGAGGAACTGGCGTCAGGGCTCGACGAGGCGGGGTACCTGCCGGACGGCGGGATCGCCACGGCGGCGTTCCTTGCGGTCCGGATGGGGCGGCCGCTGTTCCTCGAAGGTGAACCCGGCACCGGCAAGACCTCGCTCGCGCTCGCGCTGGCAAAGTCGATGGACGTGCCGCTGATCCGCCTGCAGTGCCACGAGGGCATCGACGCCACGCAGGCCTTGTACGACTGGGACTACCCGCGCCAGCTCATGCACCTGCGGGTGCTGGAGACGCGCGGCGAGGTGGACGAGGCGTCCCTCTACACGCGACGGTTCCTGCTGGCCAGACCACTGCTGCAGGCGTTGGAGAGCGCACCGTGCGTGCTGCTCGTCGACGAGATCGACCGGGCGGACGACGAGTTCGAGGCGTTCCTGCTGGAGGTGCTGTCCGAGAACGCGGTCAGCATCCCCGAGTTCGGCGAGATCAGGGCGACGACGCCCCCGCTGACCGTGCTGACCTCGAACCGGACCCGCGAGGTGCACGACGCGTTGAAGCGCCGCTGCCTCTACCACTGGCTGGAGCACCCGTCCCTGGAGCGCGAGATCGCGATCCTGCGCCGCACCCTGCCCGGTCTCGACGAACGGCTCGCCGTCCTGGTCGCGGAGGCCGTGCAGAAGATGCGGGGCCTCGACCTGCTCAAGCCGCCGGGCGTCGCGGAGTCGCTGGACTGGGCGCGGGCGCTGCAGGCGCTGGGCCGCGCGGAGCCGGACGTGACGACCCTCGGAGCGGTCCTGAAGTACCGGGAGGACGCGGAACGCGTTGCCGGGAGCACAATCGTGGGGTGACGGAAGCCTGCGTCGGGTTCACGCGCGTCCTGCGGGGCGCCGGACTGCAGTGCGGGCCCGATCGCGTCCAGGCGTTCCTGCGGGCCACCGAGCACGTCGACCTCTACTGGGCCGGGCGCCTCACGCTGTGCGCCGATCCGGACGACCTGCCGCGCTACGACGCCGCGTACCGGGCGTACTTCGGCGGCACCCCGCCCCGTCCGCGCACGACGATCGAACTCGACTCGATGACCGTCGGCGTGGCCGCGTCCGACGTGGAAGTGCTGAAGCACAAGGACATCTCCGAGTTCAACGCGGCACCGCTGATCGCCCGGCTGAACCCGCTCCCGCCGCGCAGGCGCTCGCGCCGGCTCCGCAAGGCCCGTCGCGGCCGGCTGGACCTGGCCCGCACGGTGCGCGCGATGATCGAGACCGGCGGCGAGATCGCCCTGCCGCGCCATCGCCGCCGGGGCTCGAAACCACGCCGGCTGGTGCTGCTGATCGACGTCTCCGGCTCGATGGCCGCCTACTCGGACGCGCTGCTGAGGTTCGCGCACGTCATCGCCCACGCGATGCCCGTCGAGGTCCGCACGATCGGCACCCGGCTCACCCGCGTGACCCGTCAGCTCCGGGAACGCGATCCGGAACGGGCGCTGCGGGCCGCCGGCCGCGCGATCCCCGACTACGAGGGCGGCACCCGGCTCGGTGACGCGCTGCGGCGGTTCAACCAGCAGTGGCGGCAACGGGGTGCGGTGGTCGTGCTGTTCAGCGACGGCTGGGAACGCGGCGACCCGAGCCTGCTGGCGACCGAGATGGCGAGGCTCAGGCGGGTGAGTCACAAGATCATCTGGGCCAACCCGCACGCGGGCAGGTCCGGCTACCGGCCTGTCCAGCAGGGTGTGCTGGCGGCGCTCCCGCACGTCGACACGATGGTCGCGGGCCACAGCGTGCACGCGTTGGAAGAACTGCTGAAGGAGGTGCGCCGTGCGTGATGTCCTCTACGACCTCGCCGAACGGGTGGCGAACGGCGAGACGGTCGGGGTCGGCACGGTGGTCGCGACCTTCAGTTCCGCGCCCCGGCCGGCGGGTGCGGCGATGCTCGTGACGCAGGGCGGCGAGGCGGTCGGCAGCGTGTCCGGCGGGTGCGTCGAAGGCGCCGTCTACGAACTGGCGCAATCGTTGGACACCCCGGTTCTGCAGCGGTACGGCGTGAGCGACGACGACGCGTTCGCGGTCGGGCTGACCTGCGGCGGGATCATCGACGTCTACGTCGAGAAGATCAACGCCGAGACGTTTCCCCAGCTCGGTGAAGTGGTGGAGACGGTCCGCGCGGAGGAGCCGGTGGCCGTCGCGACGGTCGTCGAGCACCCGGACGGCATCGGGCGGCGCATGGTCGTCTGGCCAGACCGACGCGACGGCAGCCTGGGGTCTTCGCGGATCGACGACGCCGTCGCGGACGACGCGCGCGGCATGCTCGCTTCGGGACGGAGCGGCGTGCTGCAGTACGGGCCGGACGGGCAGCGGCGCGGCGAGGGCATGAGCGTCTTCGTGAACTCGTTCGAACCGCCGCCGCGCATGCTCGTGTTCGGAGCGATCGACTTCGCCGCGGCGATGGCCCGGCTCGGCGCGTTCCTCGGTTACCGCGTCACCGTCTGCGACGCGCGACCGGTGTTCGCGACGCGCAGCCGGTTCCCCGAGGCGGACGAGGTCGTCGTCGCCTGGCCGCACAGGTATCTGCAGGCCGAAGCGGCCAAGCTCGACGAACGCACGGTCATCGCCGTGCTGACCCACGACCCGAAGTTCGACGTCCCGCTGCTGGAGGTCGCGTTGCGCCTCAAGGTCGGTTACGTGGGGGCGATGGGATCCCGCCGCACGCACGAAGATCGTCTGCAACGGTTGCGGGAAGCAGGTTTGACCGAGGGTGAGCTGGGGGCTTTGGCCTCGCCGATCGGCCTGGATCTGGGCGCCAGGACCCCAGAGGAGACGGCGGTGTCGATCGCCGCCGAGATCATTTCCTTGCGGTGGAAGGGATCCGGCCGCCGTCTGGTCGATCTTGGTGAACCGATTCATCACTGATCGGGTTGTTGAACTCACGAACAGGGAGCAAGCTGGAGTGACCCTCGTCACTCAAGGCCTACCACCCCTGGGAGGGTTCATGCACATCTCGGTCAACGTCGACGGAATGACACACGCCGACGAGGTCGAACCCCGCCTCCTGCTCGTGCACTACCTACGGGAGCGATTGAGCAAGACCGGCACCGTCGTCGGTTGCGACACCGGCAACTGCGGCGCCTGCACTGTTCACCTCGACGGCCACAGCGTGAAGTCGTGCCAGATGTTGGCCGTGCAGGCGAACGGGCGCGAGGTCACCACGATCGAAGGCCTCGCTCGCGACGGCAAGCTGCATCCCGTGCAGGAGGCGTTCCGGTCGAACCACGCGTTGCAGTGCGGTTTCTGCACTCCCGGCATGATCATGCAGGCCATCGACCTGCTCGCCGACGAGTCCGATCCCGACGACGAGACCGTGCGCAAAGGCCTGGAGGGCAACCTCTGCCGCTGCACGGGCTACCAGAACATCGTGCGCGCGGTTCAGGACGCCGCCCAGCGGATGAAACCAGGCGCAGGCCCCAAGCAGGAACAGCACAGCGACGAGCACATCACCGCGACACAGCCGGTAGGTGGCGAATGACCGCCACAGCGGAACCGGAGATCGGCAAGGCCCGGCTCCGCAAGGAGGACGCCCGGCTGATCACCGGCCAGACGAGGTGGACCGACAACCTCCAGCTGACCGGCATGCTGCACATGGCCGTGCTGCGCAGTCCCGTCGCCCACGCCCGCATCACCAATATCGACGTCAGCCGCGCGACGGCGATGCCCGGTGTGGCCGTGGTGCTGACCGGTGAGGACTTCGCCGCCGAGCAGGGCTCGCTGCCGTGCGCGTGGCCGATCACCGAGGACATGAAGTCGCCGCCCGCGCCCGCCATGGCCGTCGACCAGGTCAACTTCGCCGGCGAGGCCGTCGCCCTCGTGATCGCCGACAGCGCCTACCACGCCGCGGACGCGCTGGAAGCGATCGACGTCGACTACGACGAGCTGCCGGTCGTGCTCGACATGGAAGAAGCATTGCGGGACAACGATCTCGTGCACCCGGATCTCGGCACGAACAAGTGCGCGACGTGGATCTTCGACTCCGCCGAGGCCGGAGCCGGGACGAACGTCGAGGACGAGATCGCGTCCGCGGAGGTCGTGATCGAGCGGACGTTCAAGCAGCAGCGTCTGATCCCGGCGTTCATGGAACCGCGGTCGGTCGTCGTGGACACGACCGCGGGCATGTTCACCGTCTGGTCGGCGACGCAGATCCCGCACATCCTGCGCTGGATGCTGTCCGCCGTCACGGGCATCTCCGAGCACAAGCTCCGCGTGATCGCGCCGGACGTCGGTGGCGGGTTCGGCGGCAAGCTCCAGGTCACGCCGGAAGAGCTGCTGTGCCTGCTGGTCGCCCGCCGCATGGGTCGGCCGGTGAAGTGGACGGAGTCGCGCACCGAGTCGATGCTGTCCGCGCACCACGGCCGCGACCAGATCCAGAAGATCACGCTGTCCGCCCGCCGCGACGGCACCGTGACCGGCCTGAAGGTCGAGCTGCTCGCCGACATGGGCGCCTACCTGCGCCTGGTCACGCCGGGCGTGCCGATCCTGGGCGCGTTCATGTTCAACTCGATCTACAAGTTCGCCGCCTACCGGTTCGTGTGCACCAACGTGTTCACGAACAAGGTGCCCACGGACGCCTACCGCGGTGCCGGACGGCCCGAGGCCACGTTCGCGATCGAGCGGATGATGGACGAGCTCGCGGTCGAGCTCGGCATGGAGCCGATGAAGATCCGCGAGATGAACTGGATCAGGCACGAGGAGTTCCCGTTCAACACGGTCGCCGGCCTGACCTACGACTCCGGCAACTACGAGGCCGCGACGGCTCGCGCGATGGAGCTGTTCGGGTACGAGGAGATGCGCGAGGAGCAGGCAAGGCGTCGTTCATCCGGTGATGTGGTCCAGCTCGGCATCGGGATCTCCACCTACACCGAGATGTGCGGCCTGGCGCCGTCGCGGGTGCTGGGCGCTTTGCGTTATGCCGCAGGTGGGTGGGAGACCGCGTCGATCCGCATGCTGCCCACCGGCAAGGTCGAGGTGATCACCGGGACCTCGCCGCACGGACAGGGCCACGAGACGGTCTGGTCGCAGATCGTCGCCGACAAGCTCGGCGTGCCGTTCGACGACGTCGAAGTGCTGCACGGCGACACGGCGACATCGCACAAGGGCATGGACAGCTACGGGTCGCGTTCTCTGGCTGTCGGTGGCACGGCGCTGGTGTACGCGGCGGACAAGGTGCTCGCCAAGGCAAGGACGTTGGCCGCGCACATGATGGAGTGCGACGAGGCGGACGTGGAGTTCGCTTCCGGCTCGTTCTCCGTCCGCGGCACGTCGACGGCTCGGTCGCTGGGTGACGTGGTGCTGGCCGCGCACGTCGCGCACGACCTGCCGGAGGGCATGGAACCCGGCATGGATGCCGACGCCACGTTCGACCCGGACAACTTCTCGTTCCCGCACGGAACCCATTTGTGCGCAACGGAAGTCGACACCGAGACGGGCATGGTGCGCATCAGTCGGTACGTAGCCGTGGACGACGTCGGCACGGTCATGAACCCGTTGATCGTCGACGGTCAGGTGCACGGCGGGCTCGCGCAGGGCATCGCGCAGGCGTTGTACGAAGAGGCCACGCACGACGAGATGGGCACGTTGACGACGGCGACGTTCGCCGACTACCTCGTGCCTTGTGCCGCAGACCTGCCGGCGTTCCTCACGGACCGCACGACCACACCGGCGACCTCCAACCCGTTGGGCGCCAAGGGAGTCGGCGAGGCGGGCACGATCGCCTCGACGCCTGCCGTGGTGAACAGCGTGCTGGATGCTTTGCGACACCTGGGCGTCCGGGACATCGAGATGCCGATGTCGCCGGAACGGGTGTGGACCGCGCTGCAGGGTCGTCCCGATCCAGGCGCGGATGACGTGGCCGCGGGTGGGCTCGGCTCGATCGACGCGCAGGGAGGACAGTCATGATCCCGGCGGAGTTCAAGTACCTGTTCCCGTCCTCTGTGGACGAAGCCGTGCGGATGCTCGCCGCGGAGGGCGAGGACGCCAAGGTCATCGCGGGCGGGCAGTCGCTCGTGCCGGTGCTGCGCATGCGGCTGGCGGCGCCCACGGCGTTGATCGACATCGGTGGCCTGACCGAGCTGACGGGCGTGCGCGACGACGGCGACTCGTTGCTCATCGGTGCCATGACCACGCATTACGAGGTGCAGCGCGATCATCTGGTCCAGGACCATGCGTTGTTGCTCCGCCTGGTCACGGACACGATCGCGGACCCGCAGATCCGGCACCGCGGCACGTTCGGCGGCTCGCTGTGCCACGCGGACCCGGCCGGCGATCTGCTGGCGCCGGTGCTCGCCCTGGACGCCGTGATGATCATCGCCGGGCCTTCGGGACGTCGTGAGGTGCCCGCGTCGGAGTTCTTCGTCGACTACTTCACGACGGCGCTCGCCCCCGACGAGATATTGCTCGACGTCCGCGTGCCGAAGTACACGGGCTGGGGCGCGCACTACGAGAAGCTCAACCGGGTCGCGCAGGCGTGGTCGATCGTCGCGGTCGCGGCGGCCGTGCAGGTGCGTGACGGCGCCATCTCCGCCGCTCGGGTGGGCCTCACCAACGTCGGGTCCGGGCCGTTGCGCGCTACCGAGGTCGAGGCGGCCCTGGTCGGGCAGCCGGCTACTTCGGAGGCGATCTCCGAGGCGGCACTGCGCGCGTCCTCGGGCGACGGTTACAAGGACAACCTGGCTCGGGTGCTGACCGGCCGTGCGCTGACGGCGGCGGTCGCGGGATGAAGTTGACGCACTCGTTCACGGCACCGGCGCCCGCCGAGGAGGTGTGGGAGGCGCTGATCGACCCTGAACGGGTGGCACCGTGCCTGCCCGGCGCCACCCTGACCTCGGTGGACGGCAAGACGTTCAGCGGGGAGGTGAAGGTGAAGCTCGGCCCGGTGCAACTGCTGTATCGGGGAAGCGGCGAGTTCGTCGAGATCGACCCGGTCTTGCGCCGTGCCGTCATGAAAGCCGCAGGTAAGGACGCTCGCGGCAACGGCACGGCCTCGGCGGTGGTGACCTTCGTGGTCGGCGACTCGGTCGAGGTCGAGACCGATCTGGCGATCACGGGCCGTCCCGCCCAACTCGGTCGCGGCCTGATCGCCGAGGTCAGCGGCAGGCTCGTCGACCAGTTCGCGGAATGCCTGGCGAGCACGCTGGGATCCGTGGATCCTGACGAGGTGGCGCAACAGCAGCATCTCCGAGTGGTCCCCGACGAGCCGATCGACCTGATCGACACGGCAGGCGTTCCGGTGTTGAAGCGCGTGCTGCCCATCGCGGCGGCGGCGCTGGCGGTCGTGCTGTTCGTGGTCCTGCGACGCAGGCGGCAGCGCTGAAGCGTGCAGTCCGGTGGCCGGCGTTCGTGCTGGTCACCGGCTTGCTGCTGTCCGCGTGCACCGGCTCGCCGGTCGTCATCACGTCGGCGCCTCCGCCGTCGTCGACCTCCCAGGGCCCGCCCCCGCCGCGTTCGTTCGTGCTCACCGCGGGCGGCGACATCCTGATCCACCCGGCGCTGACCGACCAGGCGGTAGCCGACGGAGGCGCGGCCGGACGTGACTTCCTGCCGTTGTTCTCGGGCATCAAGGACACTCTGAAAGCCGACCTCTCGCTGTGCCACCTCGAGGTGCCGCTGGGCCCGAAGGAGGGCCCGTTCTTCGGCTACCCGGCCTTCCTGGCACCGCCCGAGGTGGCGAAGGGCCTGGTCGACGTGGGCTACGACTCGTGCTCGACGGCCTCGAACCACACGCTGGACCGCGGCGTCTCCGCGATCACGACGACGCTGGACGCGATGGACGCAGTCGGCCTGAAGCACACCGGCTCGTTCCGCACGCAGGAAGAGTCGGCGGCGCCGCTGATCCTGGACGCGAACGGCGTGAAGGTGGCGCAGCTGTCGTTCACCTACGGCTTCAACGGCATTCCGCTACCGCAACCGTGGCGCGCGAACCAGATCAACGCGGCCAAGATCCTGGCCGACGCACGCAAGGCGCGCGAGGCCGGTGCCGAGGTCGTCGTGCTGTCCGTGCAGTGGGGCAACGAGTACCAGCACGAGGCCACCGCGGACCAGAAGGCCCTGGCCCGTCAGCTGCTCGCCGATCCCGCCCTGGACCTGATCATCGGGACGCACGTGCACGTCGTGCAGCCGTTCGAGAAGATCGGCAACAAGTGGGTCGCCTACGGGCTCGGCAACGAGGTCGCCCGGCACGCCGAGCCTCGTGGTGTCACCGAGGAGGGGGCGATCGCGCGGTTCAAGTTCGAGCAGGGGCCCTCCGGGTGGGCTGTGGTCGAGGCTTCCTACACGCCCACTTTGGTGGAGCTGGGGCCGCCGATCCGGCTGGTGGACCTGACTCGGGTGCCGGCTTCGGCGCGGCGGACCGAGGCGATCAACCGGACCGAGGGGATCGTGTTCAGCCTGGGCGCGGACGAGCAGGGGCTGGCTCGCGGCAAGCCTTAGATCGCCGGAAGGTGTGTACTTGCGAGCGGGATTGGAGCTTCTCCATGTGCGACGGTGGTGGAGACGGAAGGAGACGCAGTGACCGCTCTACCCGATAGGCCTCCGAGGCGTCTGCTTGCTGTTGCAGCGGGTCCGATGACCGTTGCTCAGTACGCCGCGCTCGGAGAAACCGAAGACGGCTATACGGAATTGGTAAACGGCCGTCTGATCATGTCGCCCAGTGCAATCCCCGAGCACAACATGGCTCATTTGAAACTAGCGGTTCAGCTCCTCAATCAAATACCTGCTGATCTCGAGGTGGTCCAGGATACGGATGTGGATCTGGAACTGGCTACCCCAGACAGGCCTGGCTATGTCCGGCGACCGGACGTGATCGTTGTGAAGCGCAGCGGCCTCAAGCGGCGACAAGCCGAAGGTGGCCTCATCAGAGCGACAGAAGTCGTGCTCGCCGTCGAGGTGATTTCACCGGGTTCGCGAAACACGGACTACCGCGCCAAGCGTGACGAATACGCCTGGGCAGGTATTCCGTTCTACTGGATCATCGACATCGACGAGCCGGTCTCACTGGCCCCTATGCATCTGGCCGGAGAGTTCGGCTATCAGGAGGGGCCTGCCGAAACCAGGATCTACGAGGCGATCGAGCCGTTTCCCCTGAAGATCCAGGTTGATCGACTCATCGACTGAGCATGCTCAGCACCCTGTCGTACCGATAAATCCAGGCCTCCGTGATCACATCGTTCACGAACTCCTCGACGCGGTCCGGCCCGGGCGCTTTCTCGAGCACCGGCAGGTAGCCGTCCACAGGCAAGAGCGAATCGCTCGTGACGTCCCCGTCCAGCAGCGGCAACGTCGCCAACCCACACGCGTAGTCGAGCTCAGGCAAAGCCGCCGCCAACGCCACCCCGGCCGCCATCCCGACCGAAGTCTCCAGCGCCGAAGACACCACACACGGCAGCCCGCACGCTTCGGCCACCTCCAGCGCCTTCCGCACGCCCCCGAGCGGCGCCACCTTGATCACCGCGATGTCCGCCGCCCCCGACACGGCCACCTTCAGAGGGTCCTCGGCCTTGCGGATCGACTCGTCCGCGGCGATCGGCACCGAGACCCTCCTGCGGACGGCCGCGAGCTCGTCCAGTGTGTGGCACGGCTGTTCCACGTACTGAAGCCCGCCGGAGGCCTTGTCCATGGCCTTGATCGCGGCCACAGCCGTGTCGACATCCCACAGCATGTTCGCGTCGACCCGGATCGCGCCCTGGGGCCCCAGGGCGTCCCGCACCGCTTCGAGGCGCGCGCAGTCCTCTTCCAGCGTCGACTCGGCGACCTTCACCTTGGCCGTCGAGCAGCCCGACCTCGCCACGATCTCGTGCGCCTTCTCGGGGCTGACCACGGGCACGGTGCAGTTGACCGGAATGCGGTCCCGCACCGGCGCCGGCCAGCCGTCGTTCGCTGCCTCCAGCGCGCAGGCGAGCCAGGCCGCGGCCTCGGCGTCGTCGTACTCCTCGAACGGGCAGAACTCGCCCCACCCGGCCGGTCCTTCGAACAGCAGGCCGGTGCGCTGGGTGATGCCGCGGAACCGGACGCGCATCGGGATGGAGTAGGCGTGCACGGCCCGATTCAAGCGCACTTCTGGAACTCCAGCGAATGCCCGCCTCCACGCAGGTTCACCGTGCCGACGGGTTGAGCGGCGAGCAACGTGCACACGATCTGCTGCACAGCAGCGCCACTGAGCTGCGAGACGTCGCTCGAGAGGTTCACGTCGAGGCCGTTGGCGACGCGGTCCACGGTGGCCGGCGCGGCGTCGAACGGCACCTCGGTGGACAGCCCGCGACCCTGTTCGGCGTTGGTGGGCCCCTGCGCGAGCAACGCCACGACGTCGAACCCGCTGAGGCTGCCCTCCGGCCGCCCGACAGGCACCACCCTGCCGCCGGGGGAGACCCAGTAGAGCGACGGCGAGGTGTTCTCGACGGGGCCGCTGGGGGCTGCGAGGCCCGGAATCGGGTCGGTGGGGCGGATGCCGCAGGCGGTGAGGACGGCGAGGACCAGCACCGCGAGCCCAAGCTCACGCAGGGGTCCCCTCCAGGGGGTCCCCCTGATTTCATTATCCCAGGCGGCACCGACAGTTTTCGGCCTCACGACCCACCGTCCAGCGGCAGCCGCAGCGTGAACAAAGCACCGCCACCCGGCCGGTTGGCCGCCACCAGCGTGCCCCCGTGCAGCCGCGCGTTCTCCCACGCGATCGCCAGCCCGAGCCCCGAGCCCTCCGACCGTCCCCGCGACGAATCGGCCTTGTAGAAGCGCGCGAACACGTGCGGCAGGACCTCGTCGGGCAGCCCCGGCCCGGAGTCCGCCACCTCGATCACCAGCGAAGGCCCCGCCACCGACAGCTCGAGCGACACCGGCGGCGAACCGTGCCGCAGCGCGTTGCCGACCAGGTTCGCCACGATCACGTCCAGCCGCCGCGGGTCCAGCCGTGCGCGCACCCCGTCCGGCAGCGACGCGGACACCTCCGAGAAGCCGCGCATCCGCAGGCAGGTCCGCACCACCTCGGCCACGTCCACGTCGTCGAGCGCGAGCGCCGCCGTCCCCGAGTCGAACCTGGTGACCTCGATCAGATCGTTCACCAGCCGCGTCAGGTTCTGCGTCTCCCGGTTCACCAGCCGCGCCGCCTGTCCCGCCACACCCGGCAGCGAGGCGGTCTCGGCGTCCAGCACGTCGGTCACGGCCGTCATCGCGGCCAGCGGAGTCCGCAGTTCGTGCGACACGTCCGCCACGAACCGCCGCGCGTCGGCCTCCATCCGCCGCAGCTCGCCCACGTGGTGTTCCAGCGAGGAAGCCGTGCTGTTGAACGTCGACGCGACGGAGGCCAGTTCGTCCCGCCCACGCACCGGCACCCGAGCGGAGAGCTCGCCCTGCCCGAGCTTCCAGGCGGCCAGCTGCAGTTCCCGTACGGGGCGCAGCACGCCGCGGGCCGCCAGGAAACCCAGTCCCAGAGCCAGAAGCAGTACGGCGCCGCCGATCAGCCACGCGTTGCGCGCCAGTTCGTCGACGAACGCGATCTCCGACGTGAACGGCCGCAGCACGTACACCTCGATGCCCGACGGGGCACCCGAAGACACGCGCAGTTGCATGCCCACGACGAGCCAGACACCGTCCGCGTACGACACGCGTTGCCAGCCGACGCGTCCGGACGACACGAGCGAACGCAGCTCCGCCGTGATCACGGAGGGGTCCATGCCGCCGGCGGAAGTCCCGTTGCCGTAAGCCAATGCCTGGCCTTCACGCCCGGAAACCCGTGCGGCGACCCGGTCCAGGGTGGCGGCGTCCACTGCTCGTGCGGGCAGCGGGTAGAGCTGCTCGACGCGGTTCGTGGTCTCGATGACGGCGTTGTCCTGGGCGCGCTGCACGATCGCGTCGCGCGCCCGTACGTAACCCGCACCGGCGACGGCCGCGGCGGTCACGATGGTCAGGAAGGTGAACGCGAGCAGCAACCGCAGGCGGAGCGTCACAGCGGTCCGAAGCGGTAGCCGAAGCCCCGCACGGTCTGGACGTACACGGGCGCGGCCGCGTCGTCCTCGATCTTCGAACGCAGCCGTTGCACGCACGCGTCGACCAGTCGCGAGTCGCCGAGGTAGCCCTGGTCCCACACGGAACCCAGCAGTTGCTGCCGTGACATCACGCGGCCCGGCGAGGAGGAGAGTTCCAGCAGCAGCCGCAGTTCCGTCGGCGCCAGCGAGACCGGCTTGCCGAACCGCGTCACGACGAGGCCCTCGCGGTCGATCGTCAGGTCGCCGTAGCGCTCGGCCACGACCTCGGTGACGGAGGCGGACGAACGGCGCAGCACGGCGCGGATGCGTGCCTCCAGCACACGGGCCTGGGCCGGCTTGGCCACGTAGTCGTCGGCGCCGGCCTCCAGGCCCGCGACCACGTCGATGTCGTCGTTGCGCGCGGTCAGCATGATGATCGGGAGGTCGCCGGAGGCACGGATGCGGCGGCACACCTCGAACCCGTCCACCCCTGGCAGCATCAGGTCCAGCACGACGACGTCGGGCGTGACGCTGCCCAGCAGTTCGAGGCCTTCCTCGCCCGTGCGCACCGCGTCCACGGTGTGTCCCTGGTAGGTCAGGGCGAGCGACAGGCCCTCGCGGACCGCCTCGTCGTCCTCGATCAGCAGTACGCGCGGCATGCCCTCCAGCCTTCCCGATGGGTCTCATGGGGACGTTCGTGCGACGTCATCGTTGCGTAACGACCGTCCGTGCGCAGTTGTTGCAGAGCCATCACGCCGCGCGGACACAGGTTCGACAGCCTCTGTGACATGCGAAAAGTGCTACTGACGATGAGCTTCGCGGCCATCGCGGTGATCACCACCGTCACCCCGGCGCTGGCCATCAGAGGCGGTGTCGAAGCCCAGGCGCCCTACCCGTTCTCCGGCTCGCTGCAGCGCCCCGACTCGCCGCGCGCGGACGGCCACACCTGCGGCGTCACGCTGGTCGCGCCGGGCTGGGCCGTCACCGCGGGCCACTGCACCCGCAACAACCCTAGCCTCGCCCAAGTCGGCAGGCCGAAGAACTGGTCGGTGCGGCTCGGCACGCTCGACGCGGGCAGCGGCGGCGAGGTGATCGAGGTCGAGCGGTTCATCACCTACTCGCCCAATCCCGTCCACGACGGCGACATCGGCCTGCTGAAGCTGAGGAAGAACGCGAGGACCAAGCCCGTCACGCTGCCGTCGGCCCGGCCCGCCGAAGGCACGGGCACGCGGATCCTCGGTTGGGGCATGACGTGCGACCGTCGTGCGCCCGAGTGCTATCCGCAGAAGCTGCGCGAGGCGGACACCGTGATCCAGCCGGCCGCCGCCTGCGACGGCATCCACGCTGATCGCGAGTTGTGCATCGGCGCGCTGGACGGCAGCGTCGCCGCCACGAACATGGACTCCGGCGGCCCCGCACTCGTTCGCGAAGGCGACCGCTGGGTGATCGCCGGCCTCGTGAGCGGCTCGGGTGGTGACGACCGCCCGGTGATGTACACCGACGTCCACCACTTCAAGGGCTGGATCGACGACGTCGTCACGGGGAAGATCAACCCGCCGGACACTCCTGTCCCGAACCTCGAGGGCGCCGCGTCACTGGCGGGAGTCTGCTCGGCGTCCGTGGTCAGGACCGATCACAGCAAGCCCGGTGACCAGGCGCTTCTGCTCACCAACGGCCACTGCGTCCCGGAACGTCTTGCACCCGGCGAGACCCGGAGGGACGTCGCGATCAAGCTCCCGGTGACCATCGGCGACCGCCAGGGCTACCTGCAGGCCAAAACCGAGACGAGGCGCCTCGTCTCGGCGACCATGACCGGCACCGACACCGCGCTCTTCGAGCTCGACCAGACGTACGCCCAGCTCAAGGCCAAGGGCGTGAAGATCTTCAAGCTCTCGGACAGGTCAGCCAGGCCAGGACAACGCGTCGACATCATCTCGGCGGGCAACGGCAAGCGCTTCAGCTGCACCATCGAGGCCGTCGTCCCGCATCTGCGCGAAGAGGGCTACACGCAGGACAACGCCTACCGCTACGACCCCGCGTGCACGCCGTCGCACGGTGGTTCGGGCTCACCGATCGTGCTCAAGGACGGCGTCACCGTCGTCGGCGTGCACAGCACCGGCAACGACAGCGGTGAGCAGTGCACGGCGAACAACCCCTGCGAGGTCGCGGCGGACGGCTCGGTGACCGTGCGCCAAGGCGCCCGCTACGGCCAGCAGGTCAAGCACCTAGCCGCTTGCGCACCCAGCCAGAAGCCTGGTCGACCACGACCACGAGAAGCAGCACCACGAGGATGTGCGTGACCATCTCGTCGAACCGGAACAGCTTGATCGACTGGTTGATCAGGAAGCCGATCCCGCCCGCGCCGACCAGGCCGAGCACGAGCGACGACCGCACGTTCACGTCCAGCCGGTAGAGCAGAAGTCCCGCCAGGGAAGGCAGCACGGTCGGGAGCACCGCGTGCAGCGCGATCTGCGGACCGGACGCACCGGTCACCTTCACCGCGTCGCGCGGCCCGCGGTCGCTCTCGTCCATCGCCTCGGCCCAGAGCTTGCCCATCACGCCGGTGTTGTGGAACACCAGCGCGAGCACACCGGCGAACGGCCCGAGCCCCACCGCCGTCACGAAGATCAGCGCGAACACCACGTCCGGCACCGAGCGCAGGAACGACAGCACCGCACGGGCCGCCTGCTGCGCCCACGCCGCCGATGTCGTCGCCCTGGAGGCCAGAAGAGCCAGTGCCAAGGCGAAGGGGATCGAGAACGTGGTGCCGAGCAGTCCGATGTAGAGCGTGATCACTGCCGCTTCCAACGACTTCCCGAGCACCGAGAAGTCCGGTGGCAACGACTCGGCGAGGAAGTCGGCCATCCCCTCCCAGCCCGCGATCAGCGCGGCGGGCGAGAACTCCGTGGCCTGCCAGGCAAGCACGTGCACGACGAGGAAGACCGCCACCACGACCCAGACGACGGGCGTGGGCCAGCGGCGGCGAGGAACCGCGAGCTTCGGAGAAGCCGTGACACTCATGCCGCCACCGTCGCCTTCATCTCCACGACGCGATCCGCGTAGGTGCGCGCGAGCTCCGGTTGGTGCAGCACGGCCACCACCGCCATTCCGTCGCCTGCCAAGGCTTTGAGCAGCTCCATCACCTGCACCGCGGCCTGCGGGTCGAGCGCCGACACCGGTTCGTCGGCGAGGATCACGTTGGCGCGCTGGCACAACGCGCGCGCGATCGCCACACGTTGTTGCTGCCCACCGGAAAGCCGCGCGCAACGGTCCAGCGCACGGTCCGCGAGTCCGACCCTCTCCAGGCAAACCATCGCCTCTTCCCGGACGTCCTGCGGGAAGAAGAACGAGCGGTGCAGCGGAAGCCGTCCCAGAGCGCCGGAGCAGACGTTGTCCAAGGCGTTGCGGCGGCCGACCAGGTGGATCTTCTGGAACACCATCGCGGCGTTCCCGCCGACCTCGACCTCGCCTCCGTCGGGAGTTTCCAGCCCGACCACGCAACGCAACACCGTGGACTTGCCCGAGCCGTTCGGCCCGAGCAGCGCCACGAACTCACCGGGTTCGACCGAGAGGTCGAAGCCGTCCAGCACGGTGCGGCCGCCGAACGACTTGCGCAGGCCGCGGATGGCGAGCATCAGACGTCCTCTTCCTGGAGCCCGAGCGTGGTCGCGAGGTCGAAGAGCACCTTGTACGTGTCGTTGTTCACCTGCACGAGCGGCCCGGGCGGGGTGACGTCGAGGAACGCGCCGACCTTCTCGACATCGGCCGGCGAGAGCTCCAGCAACGCCTTGCGCACCTTGTCCTTGAACGCCGGGTCGAGGTCGCCGCGCACGGTGATCGGGTCGTTAGGGATCGGCTCGGACTTCCAGATCTGGCGGAACTTCGACTCGTCGAAAGTGCCGGTGCCCTTGGCCGTCGCGAGCTGCTGACTGTTGATCTCGGCTGCGTCCACCTTGCCGTTGATCAGCGAGAGCATGGCCTCGGGATGCCCGCCCGCGTAGTCGAGCTTCACGTCGGCGACGTTGTGCTTCTTCAAGCCGTAGCGGGGAAGCGCGTCACCGGAAGCCGATCCGACGCTGCTCAGGGCGAGCGACTTGCCGGCCAGGTCCTCGATCGTCCGCGCGGGCGAGTCCTTCGCGACCCAGATGCCGGCGGTGTAGCTGGTGAGCTTCCCGGAACCGTCCGCGAACGACACCATGGGCTCCGCCTTGGCCTTCTGCGACGCGAAGACGTAACCGAGCGGACCGAACTGGGCGATCTCCAGCTTGCCGTTGCGCATCGCCAGCACCTCGGCCGCGTAGTCGTCGACGACCTGCAGCTCGACCTCACAGCCGAGCTTGGTCGCCAACGCCTTCGCGAGCACCTCGTAGGCGGGCTTGAGCTTCGCCGGGTCCTCGTACGGCTCGACGCCGAAACGCACCTTGCCGTTCGGACAGTCACCACCGCTCGAAGCGGAGTTCGTGGTGCCACAAGCTGTCAGGGCCAACGCCGCAGCGAGAACAACGCCGAGGGTTCTCATCACATCTCCTGGAGGAGGTCGTCGAGCACGGCCGGGGCGAGGCCGAGCGCGGTGGTCATGCCGATGCCGGAGGTGACCGAGACGGCCCTGGTGAGCGGAGCGGGCGTCGCGGTCAGGAAGGGTTCGGGGGCGGACGCGTAGATACCGCGCCAGCGTTCGAGCACGCGGAGCGAGGGAACGCCGAGCAGCCGGGCCGTCTCGGTGAGCACCAGGTCGTCCAGGTCCTCGGACCGGTACGGGTCGACCGTGCGGCTGTAGTGGTGGGTGTCGCCGATCGTGAGCGAGCCGTCGGGGAGCTGGGTGAACATCAGGTTCAGCCCGGCTTCGACCAGCTCGGGGTGGTCGTTCGTGAGGCGTTCGCGGACCTTCTCGATGCTTGGGCACCGCGCGAACGCGTCGTAGCGCAGCATCGAGAACCCGGTCAGCACGGCCGGGTCGATCACGCCGCCGTGCGCGACGCGCAGCATTCGCAGCCGGCAGCGCTGGATCTCGCGCTTCTCGGCGATCTCGGGGAAGAACCTGTCGACGTTGTGGCCTACGGCTACGACCGCCGCGCGGCAGCGGATCTCGCCGCGGGAGGTGCGGACCAGGCCCGGCTCGACGGTGAGCACGTTGGTCGACCAGTGGAACGTGACGCCCCGATCGTTCAACAATCCTGCGATCGCGTGGACGGCTTCGCGTGGGTTGACGCGGATGTCGAGGGGTAGGAAGGCGGCGCCGAGGATCGAGGGATTGTTGAACAATCCCGTCGTTGGATTGTTGAACAATCCGACGCTTCGGCGGGCGGGCTGCTCAGCGTGGCCGGTGGTTCGATCGTTGAACGATCCACGCGTGGGATTGTTGAACGATCCGTGCGTAGAATTGTTCAACAATTCGACGTCGCGGACCTCGGCGAACTCCTCAAGCACCGCGAGCTCGTCCACCTCGCGAGCCACGACAAGCGTCCCGGACTCCCGCAACCAGAACCCGGCCTCACGGGCAAGCGTGAGCCACTCGGCACGAGCGGCCATCGCGTACGAGAACGCCACCCCGTCCTGAGCGGTGAAGCACCCGTGCCCGAAGTTGCGCACGGAAGCCCCGGCCGCGTGCTCGTCACGCTCGACCACGGCGACGGAGAGCCCCCGCTGCACCGCGTGCCAGGCGTGCGCGAGCCCGACGATGCCCGCGCCGACGACCACCAGGTCCACACTTGTCATGACAGGAACGATGAGCGGCAGCAGAACCAGAAGCAATGGCTGTTCTGATGTGTTCACTTGGAGTTCAGACTTGTCATGACATGTACCCTCAGCGGCATGGAGATGCCCCTGCATGAGCGCATCGCGGCCGACCTGCGGCGCCGCATCGCCTCCGGTGAACTGGCCGTCGGAGATCCCGTGCCGTCCGAGTCGCAGCTGGGCGCGCAGTGGAATGCCTCGCGCGCGCCGGTCCGGCAGGCGCTGACGTCGCTCAGGGCCGAGGGCATGATCGGCGGCGGACGCGGCAAGCCGGCGGTGGTGCGCAGGCACACGTTGTCGCAGCCGTTCGAGACGTTCCTGTCGTTCTCCAGCTGGGCCGCGGGCCTCGGGCACGTGCCGGGGCAGCGAACCCTGGAGATCGCGCGCCGCCCGGCCGACGCCGACATCGCCGACGCCCTCCAGCTCGACGAGGGCACGCCGGTGGTGCAGCTGCTCAGACAGCGGCTGATCGACGGCAGGCCGACGATGCTGGAGCGCACGACGTTCGTGGAACCGGTGGGGCGCCTGCTGTTCGACTTCGACTGCGACAGCGGATCGCTCTACGCGTACCTGGGGGAGCAGGGCGTCGACATGACCGTCGCGCGGCACCAGATCGACGCCGTCGCAGCCGACGCGCAGGACAGCGAGCTGCTGGAAGTCGCTCTGGGGGCACCACTTCTGCGGGAACGGCGGTGTGCGTCCGGAATGGACGGACGGCCGGTCGAGCACTCCGACGACCGCTACCGCCCGGACATGGTCAGCTTCTCGATCGAGAACTCCCAGCAGGCGCACCCGGCGCTGCTGCGGGACTGGAGGGCTTCGTGAACCGGATCGACCTCGTGGTGCTGGACATCGCCGGCACGACCGTGGAGGAACACGGGCTGGTCTACAAAGCGCTGGCGGACACGGTGATCGCGGCCGGCGGGTCAGCGCAGAACGTCGGCGACTGGATGGGTGCCGACAAGTACGAGGCGATCTCGGCGATGCTTGGGAAGTCCGAAGTGGACGCCGAGTTCAGGGACTTCCACGAGCGGCTCGCGAAGTACTACGCCGAGACGCCGCCGACGCCGATCCCCGGTGTGCCGGAAGCGTTGGCGCAGCTGCGGAGCAACGGAGCCAAGGTCGCGCTGACCACCGGCTTCGACAGGCCCGTCGTGGACGGGCTGCTCGACGTCCTCGGCTGGCGCGAGGGCGTGCTGGACGCGGTGGTGTGCGTGGACGACGTGAGGGCCGGCCGTCCGGCGCCGTACATGATCCACCGGGCGATGGAGCTGACCGGCGTCACGGACGTCCGGCGGGTGCTGACCGCCGGCGACACCACGAGAGACCTGCAGGCGGGCATGAACGCGGGCGCGGCGTTCGTCGTCGGCGTGCTCAGCGGCAGCCAGACGGCGGAGGAACTCGGCGCCGTCCGGCACACACACCTGCTCAAAAGCGTCGCCGAGATCCCTGTACTAGTCCAGGGCGGCGGTGTGGCGTAGCTGCTCGGGCGTCGGGTCCGCGACCAGGACCCGCAACGCGTCCGCGAACTGGTCGAAGCGCCGGTCGAACTCGGCCAGCTCGCGCGACGGCTCCGCGACCAGCGCCGCCCGGCCCGGTCTGGGTACGGCGCTCGCCAGCGCGTCGCGGAGGGGCTGGGCCCGGCGCAACGCGACGAGCAGCGTCCAGAGCCGTTGCTCGACCAGGGCGACCTGCACCGGGTCGCCCGTCACGCGCTGGAAGTCCGAACGCATGGCCGTGGCGCGGCGGCGTTGGGCAGGGCAGGTGAAGTCGGCGGACCGGACGACCTGCGTGTCCGGTGCCGACCGGGCGAGTGCTTCCTCCGACCGGAACCGCCGCACGGGCGGGGTTCCGGCCGGGTTCCACATCCACCAGGAGGTCATCCGACCAGGTCGTCCGCGTCGACGATCTTGTACGCGTAGCCCTGCTCGGCAAGGAACCGCTGCCGGTGGGCGGCGTAGTCGGTGTCGAGCGTGTCCCGCGAGACGACCGAGTAGAAGTGCGCCTGCCGGCCGTCGCCCTTGGGGCGCAGGATCCGGCCGAGGCGCTGGGCCTCCTCCTGCCGCGAGCCGAACGTGCCGGACACCTGGATGGCGACGGACGCCTCGGGCAGGTCGATGGAGAAGTTCGCGACCTTGGACACCACCAAGGTGCGGAGTTCGCCCTTGCGGAACTGGTCGAACAGCTCCTCGCGCTCCTTGTTCTTCGTCGATCCCTTGATCACCGGCGCCCCCAGTTCCTCGCCCAGTTCGTCGAGCTGGTCCAGATAAGCACCGATCACGAGCGTCGGCTCGCCGGGATGCTTCTCCAGTACCCGCTTGACCACCGGGATCTTGGTCCGGGCCGTCGAACAGAGCTTGTAGCGCTCCTCCGGCTCGGCCGTCGCGTACTGCATCCGCTCGTTGTCGGTGAGGGTCACCCGCACCTCGGTGCACTCGGCGGGAGCGATCCAGCCCTGCGCCTCGATGTCGCGCCACGGCACGTCGTACCGCTTCGGCCCGATCAACGAGAAGACGTCGCCCTCCTGGCCGTCCTCGCGCACCAGCGTCGCGGTGAGTCCGAGACGGCGACGCGACTGCAGGTCGGCGGTCATCCGGAACACCGGCGCGGGCAGCAGGTGGACCTCGTCGTAGACGATCAGGCCCCAGTCGCGCGAGTCGAACAGGTCCAGGTGCTTGTACTCGCCCTTCGACTTGCGGGTGATCACCTGGTAGGTCGCGATCGTGACCGGGCGGATCTCCTTGCGTTCACCCGAGTACTCGCCGATCTCCTCCTCGGTGAGCGAGGTGCGCGCGATCAGCTCCCGCTTCCACTGCCGGCCGGCCACGGTGTTCGTGACCAGGATCAGCGTGGTCGCCTGGGCCTCGGCCATCGCCGCCGCGCCGACCAGCGTCTTGCCCGCGCCACAGGGCAGCACGACGACGCCGCTCCCGCCGGCCCAGAACGCCTGGGCGGCCATCCGCTGGTAGTCGCGCAGCTTCCAGTCGGTCTCCTCCAGCTCGATCGCGTGCGCCTCGCCGTCGACGTACCCGGCGTGGTCCTCGGCCGGCCACCCGACCTTGAGCAGCAGCTGCTTGAGCCGCCCGCGCTCGCTCGGGTGCACGATGACGGTGTCGTCGTCGATGCGGGCCCCGAACATCGGCGCGATCTTCTTGTTGCGGAGCACCTCTTCGAGCACCGCACGGTCGTTGGAATGCAGGACCAGCCCGTGCACGGGGCTGTTGGTCAGCACCAGCCGCCCGAAGCGGCCCATCGTGTCGACCACGTCCACCAGCAGCGGCTGCGGCACCGGGTAGCGGCTGAACCGCACCAGAGCGTCGACCACCTGCTCGGCGTCGTGCCCGGCCGCTCGGGCGTTCCACAGGGCCAACGGCGTCACGCGATAGGTGTGCACGTGCTCCGGAGCCCGCTCCAGCTCGGCGAACGGCGCGATGGACGTGCGCGCGTCGTTGGCGAGCGGGTGGTCGACCTCGAGTAGCAGGGTCTTGTCCGACTGGACGATCAATGGGCCATCGGTCACGCCGACAAGTCTCCCTGACGACGCCAAATGCGTTCGACCTGCGTCAACTGGTGACGACAACTGTGAGGCGACACACGAAGCCAACAGGCCGTGTCGTACGTTCTCGCCCATGAGCACCGAGTCGACTGATCCCGTCGAGCCGCCGGCCGTGGTGACCCCGGAACCCGCGGAGACCGAGACCGACGAGTCGCCCAAGAAGAACAGCTGGCTGAAGTTCGTCATCGTCGGCGTGCTGGCGGTCGTGCTCGTCGGCGGCGGCGTGTGGGGGCTGACGGCACTCAACTCCACCGGTGTCGGCGACTGCGTGAGCGCCTCGCCCAAGGACGTGGACAAACCGGACGGCGACTGGGACATCTCGTCGAAGAGCTGCGACGACGCCACCGCCACGCACCGGGTCGCCGCCGTGCTGAACAACGCCGAGGACCAGTGTCCCGCCGAGGGCATCTACGAGCAGATGCGGTCGGGCGGTGACAAGTCGATGTGCCTGATGCCGAACCTCGCCGAGGGCAACTGCTACACGTCGAGCGACGACGGCGCCTTCAAGAAGGAGGCGTGCACGACGGACTCGCCGGTGAAGATCGTGAAGAAGGTCGACGGGCTGCCCGAGGAGGGCTCGGTGTGCCCGGAGGGCTCCAGCGAGCTGAGGTTCAGCGAGCCGGCCTCGGTCTACTGCATGGGTGTCCACGAAGGATCCTGATCGGGTGAACTCGGTTGAGTTGAACCCCTTCTGACGCCGATACCCAGGCCATGAAGAAGGTCGGCCTGGGTATCGCCGTTGTCCTTGCCCTCGTGCTGCTCGGCGGGTTCGTCGTGAACCAGCTCGGCGACGTGGCCACGGCGGCGCGGGCCGGCGACTGCGCGCGGATCTCCGGCGCGCTCGAGAACCCGACGTACCAGGCGCTCGACTGCGGTTCCGAGCAGGCGAACGTCAAGATCGCGAAGGTCCTCGACTGGAACGAGAAGGCCTGCCCGTCCGGCGGCATGGACTACTCGACGTACACGGGCGACGCCACGCTGTGCCTCATGCCGAACTTCGTCGAGGGCGCCTGCTACGGCCAGGACTCCGAGAGCGGCATCGCGAAGGTCGACTGCTCCACGAAGGACTCGGTGAAGGTCGCCAAGGTGTTCAGCGGCAAGACCGACCGCACCGTCTGCGGGGACTCGCGCGCGGCGGTCTTCCCCGAGCCCGCGGTCACCTTCTGCCTGGAACGCGGCGACCAGAAGCAGTGACCTGCTGCACCGCGACCGCCATGTGATCCAAGCGGCCGTAACGTTTCCGTAAAGCCTGAGCGCTTTCCTGCGCCACATGGCACTGTCTGCTCCGGCTGTGTCGGGGGGCATGGGCCATCTGGGGTATTCGGAAATGAGAGAACCGCATGAGCACGACTGAATCCGCTTCGCCCGCGTCAGCGCCGGAGCCCACGCAGGAGCCCGCGCCGAAGAAGTCGAGCATCGGCAAGCGGATCCTGACCTACATCGTCGGCCTGATCGTCGTCGGTGGCGCGTTCTACGCGTTCAACTACTTCAGCAGCGACGTCGCGCAGGCGAAGGCCGGCGACTGCGCCGTCGTCACCGGCACGTCGACCAGCCCGGAGTACAAGCCGGTCGACTGTGGCGCCGCCGAGGCGAACTACACGGTCGGCAAGGCCGGCGGCACGAGCGAGGCGTGTGGCAAGGGCTACGACGAGTACACGCAGACGCAGCGCCGTGGCCCGAAGACGAAGCTGTGCCTCGCACCGCTTCTCGCCGAGGGCAAGTGCTACGCCGAGAACACCGGCGGCGTCGGCGCGAAGGCCGTCGAGTGCAACGAGTCGGCCGCCTTCAAGGTGACGAAGGTCGTCAAGGACACCGCCGCACCGCAGTGCGCGGAGGGCGAGGAACCGCAGTCCTTCCCCGAGGCGAAGCTGCACTACTGCGTCGGCGCGCCCGCGTAACAGGCTTGATCCAGCGAAACCGGAGTCGTGTCCCACGGCTCCGGTTTCGCTGTCTTTCGCGTGACTCATCCGAGAGGAATCCAGTGACCGACCCCAACTACCCCCAGCAGCCAGGGCCCTACGGACCGCCTCCCGGTGGACAGCCGCAGCAGCCGTACGGCCAGCCGAACCCGTACGGCCAGCCGAACCCGTACGGTGAGCCGCCCCAGCAGGGCTACCCGGGCCAGCCGGGACAGCCCGGTCAGCCCTACGGACAGCCCGGTCAGCCCGGTCAGCCCGGCGACCCGTACGCCCAGCAGCCGGGCCAGTACGGTCCGCCTCCCGGCCAGATGCCCGGCCAGCCCTCAGGTCAGCCGATGCCCTACGGCCCGCCGCCCAAGAAGAGCGGCGCCGGCAAGATCATCGGTTCGATCGTCACCATCGTCGTGCTCGTCGGCGTCGGCATCCTGGTGAAGGTCCTGATCGGCGGCGGCCTGAGCGCCATCACCGAGCCGTCGGCCAAGCCGGGCGACTGCGCGAGCCTCACGGGCACCACGTTCAAGCCGACGTACAAGAAGGTCGACTGCTCCGCGGCCGAGGCGAACTACTTCATCGCCAAGGCCATGAACTCCACGAAGGAGGCGTGCCCGAGCGAGGACTACGCCGAGTACACCGAGTCCGGCCGGCGCAGCTCCTCGCTGAAGCTCTGCCTCGTCGAGAAGCTCGAAGAGGGCAAGTGCTACGAGGAAGAACTCGTGAAGGTGAAGATGGACGGCATGAAGGTCGTCGACTGCTCCAAGGGCAACAACCAGTTCGCCGTCCAGAAGGTCCTGAAGGTCGAGAAGGTCGTCCGGGCGGCCACCGCGGACTGCGGTGAGGCGACGGCCGTCGCCTACGCGGAACCCGCTCCGGGCATCACCTACTGCATCTCGGCCGCGGGCGGAAAGTGACCGCACGAAAAATGGCGGGCCGGTTCTCCGGTCCGCCATTTCTCATGCCACGAAGCAACTAGTTGGTCGTGCCAGGCGGCAGTAGCTGCTGCACGTCCAGACGCCCGGACAGCACGTCCTCGGTGTCCATCATGTCGGCGACGCGCTGGAGCCGGATCGGGTTCAGCGACAACGGGAACGTGCCCACCGACACCAGGGCCGCGGTCGCCGCGTCGACGTCCGCGTAGCTGGTCAGCGAGTCCTGCACGGCGAGCTTGTTGGCCTGCGCGCGCTGCTGCGCCTGGCGCAGTACGTCCCGGAACACCTTCATCGTCTTCGGGTTCGCCTCGGCGAACTTCTTCGACGACGCGTAGCCGGACATCGGGAAGTCCAGTGTCGGGCCGCGGGCGGTGTCGGTGACGATCTTCGCGCCGATCTTGCGCTGCGCCTTCGTGATGAAGGGCTCGATCATGAACGCCGCGTCGACCTGCCCGGCCGTGAGCGCGGCCTCCATGTCGGCGTACGCCATCGGCCTGAACTTGATCTTCTGCTTCTCGACCGCGGCGGTGTCCAGCACGGCACGCGTGGTCAGCGCGCCGATGTCGGTCTCGCTGTTCACGGCGATCGTCGGCTGGGCCTTCTTGCCGGGGTCGTCGTAGTCCGACCGGGCGTCCGCGACCAGCGCCATCGAGTTCGGGCCGGCCTGGTAAGCCTCGCCCTGCAGCTGCAGCTCGGTGCCCTCGGCGACCGCGCGGAAGAGGCTGACGTGTGTCGCCCACGTGAGGTCGAGAGTGGTGTCCAGCTGCTTGATGGCCTCTGCCTCGCTGGGCTGGGTGACCAGGTTGACCTGCAGACCGGCCTTCTCGAACAGCTTCTCGGTCAGCGCGATCCGCAACGGGGCCACGTCGACGACGGGCAGCACGCCGATGCGGATGACGTTGCGCTCCACGTCCGCGTTGCCGCCGTTCGACGAACTTCCGAACAGGCCGCAGCTCGCGGTCAGAACACACGTGATGAGCACTGCAGCAAGCCGCAGAGCTGTGGCTCGGGTAGCCATGGCACCTCTCGCCGGTAGGGCTTGGGTAGCTTCGAATCGATCAGTGAGTGTCACCACAGACCAGGGCGTCCGCAGTCCCAACTGGGAGTTCGGACGGACGTGGGGTGTGCCGACATCCGGGGATGTTAACCACCTGAACGTATGAAACGACACCCCATCTCGATACGGTGAGTGCTTCTGGAGACTTCCCCCGGGGAGGGGGTGACCATTACCCTTCCGGCTCGGGTGGCACAGGTCGTAGTAGACCTACGTGTCTTCAGACGGGGTAGGGCGCCTCACCGGGCGAACAACCCCTGTGCTGCAATTCGGCCCGTTTGACGAGTCCATGCTCGGTCCTGGGGAGAGACCGGGACACTGCTGCTGGAAGAGGAAGCCCAGAGTGGCCCGACGTGAGAGAGGTCCCAGCCAGTTTGGCGTGGGTGACACCACACGCTCCGAAAGGCCCGAATCGGGTGACGGACTGGCTGCGCTGGGTAACGGACCGATGAGCGTGACACCGGACCCGGTGAAGCACGACGCCGGAGCCGGGCCCGGTTCGGGATCTGCCCGATCCGCGGGATGGCGCCTGCGCAACTGGCGGTTGCGCACGAAGCTGCTCGCCGTTCTGCTCATCCCGACGGTCTGTGCGCTCGCCCTGGGTGGTCTGCGAGTCCGTAGCGACCTCGAGGCCGCGACGGAGTTCAACAACCTCGCGAACCAGATCCGCCTCGAGACCGCGGTCGCGGACCTGGTGCAGCAGTTGCAGCGCGAACGCGACCTGTCGGTCAGCTACGTCGCGTCGAACAAGAAGGTCGACAGGGTCGTTCTCGAACGGCAGCTGCGCCGCGTGAACGACACCAGCGAGGCGTTCAGCAACAGGATCGCCGAACTCAGCTCCGACCTGAACTCGGCTGCCGTCGAGCGCTTCCAGGTCGCGGCCAAGCAGCTCGACCGCCTGAACAGCCTCCGCAACTCGGTGCGCGACACGCAGTACCCCGCCGAGGCCGTCCAGCGCACCTACTCGGAGTCGATCGAGACGCTCCTCGGGCTCGGCGAGCAGACGATCTCCGAGATCAGCGACCCGGAACTGGTGCGACTGCACCTGACCACGAACGCCATCGCGCGCATCAAGGAGCAGGAGTCGCTCAAACGGGCGATCCTCCTGGACGTCTTCCAGCGCAAGGCCTTCACCCCGGCCCAGCTGCGTTCCCTGCAGGCCGCGAACGCCGAGCTCGAAGCGGCCCGCAACGACTTCCGCAAGTCCGCGACGCCCGAGCAGGCCAAGATCTACGACGACACCGTCACCGGCCTCATCGTCGACAACGCGAACGACATGCAGGAATCGGCGATCAACCAGCAGGCGGGCGCGAAGGACTTCACCCAGATCACGCCCGAGAAGTGGGACATCGCCGCCACGCTGACGGTCAACCTGACCCGTGACGTCGAGAACCTGCTGGTCGAGCAGCTGCAGACCAAGACCGACGTGCTGGCCGGCGAGACCCGGACCAGGGCGTACGTCGAGTCCGGCATCGTGCTCGCGATCCTCGCGCTCGCGTTGCTGATGGCGCTGTTCGTCGCCCGCTCGATCCTCAACCCGCTGCGCATCCTGCGCCGCACCGCCCTCGACGTCGCCGACCACGGTCTTCCCGACGCGGTCGAGCGGATCCTCGCGGACGCCAACCCGGAGGACGCGGCCAAGACCGCCGTCGAGCCGGTGCCGGTGCACACGCGGGAAGAGATCGGCCAAGTGGCGCGCGCGTTCGACGCGGTGCACGGTGAAGCGGTGCGACTGGCCGCCCAGCAGGCCCTCCTGCGTGACAACGTCAACGCGATGTTCGTCAACCTGTCCCGCAGGTCGCAGGCCCTGGTCGAACGCCAGCTGAACCTGATCGACCGGCTGGAGCAGGACGAGCAGGACCCGGACCAGCTGGCCTCGCTGTTCGAGCTCGACCACCTCGCGACCCGCATGCGCCGCAACTCGGAGAACCTGCTGGTCCTCTCGGGTACGGACCTGTCGCGCCGCCTGACCCGGCCCGTTCCGGCCGCCGAGGTCCTCGGCGCCGCGGTCTCCGAGGTCGAGCAGTACGCCCGCGTGCAGGTCGGTCAGACCCCGGACCTCACGGTCCAGGGCCGCGCGGTCAACGACCTCGTGCACCTCATCGCCGAGCTGCTGGACAACGCCACGGCGTTCTCCGACCCGGTCACCAAGGTCACCGTTCGCACGGCCAAGACCCGCAAGGGCGAGCTGGCGATCGAGATCCAGGACCGCGGCGTGGGCATGGGCGAGCAGGAGATCATCGAAGCCAACGACCGGCTGGCAGACCCGCCGGAAGTCGACGTCGCCGTCTCCCGCCGGATGGGCCTGTACGTGGTCGCGCGGCTTGCCAAGCGCCACGACATCAAGGTCCGCCTGCGTGGCAACGAGGACATCGAGGGCGGCACGACGGCGCTGGTGATCGTGCCGGAGACGCTCACCGCGATCCCCGGCCAGGCACCGGTCTCGACCCCGCCGTCCGGTTCCGGTTCGCTGGCCTCCGCGTTCGGCATGTCGCCGTCCGCGTCGGCACCGGCGATGCCGATGCCGATGCCGCCGGCCGAGCACACGACGGAGATCGGCACCACCGCAGTCAGGGCCAGCGGCATCGCCGGCGCCTTCGGCGGTGCCACCGGTACCACCGGGACCACGGGTTTCACGCCGCGGATCGACGAGTCGAGCCCGAGCATCCCGGTCAACTTCGTGCCCAGCTCGATCACCGACACCGGTGCGGGCGCGACGGCGATCCCCGTGTACAGCGACCCGCCGATCGAGGACGTGACGCCGTCCGAGCGGTGGCGCCGCGACCAGCTCGCGGCGGTCGAGCCGGAGGGTTCGTTCGGCGAGCCCACCCTCTTCACGGCCTACGAGGACCGCAACGAAGAGGCCGGCGAGATCTCCTTCGAGCCCGGCTACGAGACCACCCAGTTCGTGCCGATCCCGCCGATCGAGGACGAGCCCGTCTCGTCCAACGGCATCTCGCGTGCCTCGGCCGACGAGGGTCGTCTCGACATCGGGATGGGTCACCGCAACGGGACCTCGGACGCCTCGCGCAAGAAGATCGAGCACGACCTGGACGCCCCGACCGAACGCCTCCCGATCTACGAGGCCGTCCTGTCGCAGTGGTTCCAGGCCGTGGGCAGCGAGACGTCCGCATCGGCCGCTCAGCCGGTCCCTGCGGCCGCCGAGGACGATGCACCGGCCGCCACCAACGGACACGTCGAGTCGAGGCTCGGCGGGACCGACAAGCGCTCTGTCGACTACATCGACGAGCCTCCGTCGACCCCGCCGCTCTCGGACGGGCCCGAACCGGAGCTGCCGACCCGGACCCGCAAGCCTGTACCGGCGGTGGCACCCACCACCACGTCGGCCGCTGGTCTTCCTGTGCGCACGCCGCGCTCGAAGGTCCAGCCGGCGGTCGAGGAAGTACCCGCACCCGCCGAGCAGGAGCGAGTTGTGGATCCCGAGCCCGTTGTGGAGGAGACTCCAGCGGCGGCACCTACTTCCGAGTCGGCTTGGCAATCGCCTGCCGATGAGGGATGGCACGCGGCTCAGGCGTTGTTGAACAAGACGCCGGAGACGAAGACCACGGCAGGATTGCCGAAACGGACACCGAAGGCTCAGCTCGTGCCAGGATCTGCAGCACCCAAGCCGCAGTCCCTGTCGCAGACAGCACAGCGCCCGCCGCTGCCGCCCCGTACCGCTGACGCGGTGCGCGGACGGATGTCGAGCCTGCAGAGTGGTGTCAAGCGAGGCCGGCACGCATTGATCGAGGCATACGCTGGTGACCAGTCGAGCCGGCAGAACGAGGAGCAGGAGTGACGACCGCAGCGCAGCCAGGCAGCTTTGGTTGGCTTATCACCGACTTCGTGCGGAGGGTGCCCGGAGTGGCACATTCCGTTGTGGTGTCCGCGGACGGGCTGTTGCTCGCGGGATCCCAGGGCCTGCCCCGGGACCGTGCAGAGCAGCTTTCCGCGGTCGCGTCCGGACTGGTCAGCCTCACCCAGGGTGCTGCCCGCTGCTTCGAAGCAGGCGGGGTCAACCAGACGGTCGTCGAGATGGAGCGGGGGTACCTGTTCCTCATGTCGATCAGTGACGGTTCTTGCCTTGCCGTCCTGGCGGCACCCAACTGTGACATCGGCCTCGTGGCCTACGAGATGACGCTGTTGGTGGAGAGAGTCGGTCAACAACTCACCCCTGAGCTGCGCGCGCAGCTTCAGGGCGTGGTCCGTCGCTAGACCTCATCTGAAGTTCAGGGGTGAGAACAAATGGCTGGTAGATCTGGCGCTAGAGGCCGGGGCTTCGGTAGGAACTTCAACTACCAGGAGTGGGCTTCTGGTGGGTTCCAGTTCGACGAGCCTGACGCGATACCCCAAGAACCAGAGGAAACCGAGGACGCGCCCCACGATGAGCGGGTTACAGGGCAAGGGCTAGGCGATATGTCTCAGCGTGAGGTGGACGACTCGTCGTCGTATCCGTACGACGACGTGCCGAACCGGTTCGACATAGACGGATACGGCTCCGGGCTGTTCGGTGGCCCCGGCGCGGACCTCTTCGGCCAGCACGAGATGCCGGAAGCCGTGCCGGAACAACTGCCGTACACAACCGGTCCGCATCCGGTCTACAGCACTGGCGGCCAACCGGCGTACAGCACCGGTGCGCAGCCTCAAGTGCGTCCGGAGGAGAATGCTTCTGCGGAATCGGGTTCACTGGTGCGGCCTTACACACGCACCGGTGGACGCACACGACCCGACTACGACCTTGCTATCGAGGCGCTGATTTCGACCAGCGAAAAGGGCCTCGAACGGGATGCCGCAGTACTTCCCGAGCACAGGTCGATCTGCGGGCTGTGTGTGGACACGCGGTCGGTGGCCGAGGTCGCGGCACTCCTACGCCTGCCACTTGGCGTCGTGCGGGTGTTGATCGGCGACATGGCAAGCATGGGTTTGGTTTTGATTCACCAGGGCGGTCTGGTCGTGGGGGACCGGCCTTCCATGGAATTCCTGGAGAGGGTGCTCAGTGGGCTTCGCAAGCTCTAGTCCCCAGGGCGCCGAGGGCGCACGGAAGCCGACGACGTCTGCCAAGATCGTGGTGGCGGGTGGCTTCGGTGTGGGCAAAACGACGTTCGTCGGCTCGGTGTCCGAGATCGTCCCGTTGACCACCGAGGCGGTGATGACCGAGGCCAGCGCGGGGGTGGACGACCTCTCCGCCACGCCCAACAAGGTCACCACGACCGTCGCGATGGACTTCGGCCGTGTGTCGCTCGACAGCGACCTGATCCTGTACCTCTTCGGTACACCGGGTCAGCACCGGTTCTGGTTCATGTGGGACGACCTGGTACGCGGCGCCATCGGCGCCATCGTGCTGGTCGACACCCGCCGCCTGGCCGACGCGTTCGCCTCGATCGACTTCTTCGACGACCGGCAGCTGCCGTACGTCGTGGGCGTCAACTGTTTCGACGGCCTCCTGCACCACCGCATCGAGGACGTGCGCGAAGCGCTGACGATCGACGAGTCGGTGCCGATCGTGACGTGCGACGCGCGTAACCGGCAGTCGACGAAGCAGACGCTCATCACGCTGGTGGAGCACGCTATGCGCCAGTGGATGTCCGTCCGCGCGGGCTGAACTCCTTCCGCCGGAGTACGACCGCACACACAACTGAACGAGGCGAGCGCCACCTTCGGGGACGGCGCTCGCCTCGTCGTTGCGGTCTGATTCAGCTCGGTTGTCCGTCCAAGCGGTCGTCCCTTCGCCGTTCTTCGCCGCTGTCGCTGTCAGCCGATGTGCAGGCCGACACCGATGCCGATGGAGATGCCGTCGAGCAGCCCGTGATGACCGTGGTGCCAGTGGTCATCCCAGTCGTCGTCCCAGTCGTGACAGTCGTGCCAGTGGTGTCCGGTGCTGATCCCGAGGCCGATGCCGATGCCGATGTCATCGATCCTGGGGGCGGAGTCCAGCTGGACGTGGGCGGCGTTGTCGTCCTGTGTGATCGGGGCGGCCGCCGCCGTGCCGGATGAGAACGGCAAGGCGAAGGCCAGGGCTGTGAAGATGGCGGCGACTTGGAGCGCCGGCCGTGTGCTGACCATTGTGGAAATCCTCCTAGGTCGATGTGGACGTGTCTCGGGTACGTCCACATCAATCGACGCTAGGTCGCGCCACACCCACGTAAGGGTGGTCCGGATTCTCTACCGGGGGATGACCGGCCGTCAGGCCTCGTCCACCAATGCAGCGGACGTGATGCGATGAAGAGGGAACCTGAGCACCTCTCCGTAGCTGTGGTCGTAGCCCTCCAGCACTCCACCCCCGACGACGTGCGGCTCGATCACACGCTGTGCCGCCGTGCCGTGGGAGTCGACGAACCCGACGAGCACGCTGCGGCGCGCCCGCGCGGCCTGCTGGAGCAACGACAGGGTGGCGGACGGACCGGCGCCGAGGTGGCCCGGAACGGAAATCCGTTCACCCCGTGGTGTCGCGGCCGCACGATCACCGGCCCGGACCAGCCGGACGAGTTCACCCAGGCGGTCGTCGGCGGGCACGGCGGGTGACACCGGATTGCGGGCGCTGCGCTGCCTCGGCGTGGTCCGGCGGCCGCCCGGCCGCAGGTCGAGGACCTGGCCGTCCGGGCCCTCCGCGGCCGGGGCGAACCCGGCCGAGCGCAGCCCGTCCAGCACGTCCGCCAGCGGCAACGGGCTGACGAGCACGGTCGGGGCGATCCGGCGCAGCTCCAGCCGCCCGGCCTCGGGGTGCGCGAGGACCTCGCTGATCAGCACCGGGTCGTCGCAGCGCAGGAACGAGCCCGCCGTGCCGCCGCGCAGCCTGCCGTGGCGGCGCGCGGCGTCGTCGATCAGGTAGCTCAGCGACTGCGGGACGGGCGTGCGCGAGCGGGTCTTGAAGAGTTCCTGCAGCTCGTCGGCAGTGCGTCCGGCGTCGAAGGCGCGCCGGACGGTGGCCTCGCTGATCCGGTAGACCGTGGCGCCGCCGGCCGACTCGACGTTCGCGACCAGCGCCAGCTCGTCCGCGAGATCCGGTTCGAGGCGGCCGGGGGCGACGACGGTGAGGTCGGCCTGCACCAGCACGTGGTCCAGCGGCGCGGGCAGGGCGTCACCGAGGGACTTCGCGGCGTGGCCGGGGCCCTCGTCGAGCAGCACGCGGCCCGCGCTGGTGATCGCGCCGAGGGCGAGCACGCCGACCGCGGTGCCCTCCTCGACCGTCCAGCGCACCAGCTCGTCGCGTTGCCTGCCGCCCCGGCGCGGTGCGCGCCAGCCCAGCACGGCGGCCAGGTCGGCGGGGGTCGCCATCGCGGTGCCCTTGGGGAACGCGCCGAGCGCCTCCAGGATCCACCGCCGGTCACGCGGGGCCTGGGCACGGCGGATCTCGTCCGCGAGCGGGTTGAAGAGCTTGTCCTTCTCGTCGCGGCGGCCGACCAGGGCGGGCAGTCGCGGCAGGTCGAGCCAGGCGTGCGCGAGCGTGGCCCAGCGGACCTCGGTGGTCGCGGCGAGCCAGACGTCGGCCTTGGTCGTCGGCACCCACTCGGGTTCCGCGGCCTCGGTGTTCGCGGCCAGGTCCGCGCCGACCACGAGCTCGATCAGCAGCGCGGCGCGGCGTTCGTCGACGCCGAGGTCCTTGACGACCTTGCGCAGCTCGCGGACGCCCAGACCGCCCGTCCGCAGCACCGGCGCCGGTTCGGCCGACCAGCTCGCGATGAGGTTCTCGACGTGCCGGACGAGCTCCAGGGCCTCACCCGCGCCGGTCGCGTCGACGCTGCGCTGCTGGAGCGCGGTGGTCCTCGGCTTCGGCTCGTTGACCTGGATCGGGCCGAGGGGGCGGTCGCCGCGCAGTTCGAGGGCGATCTCCCGCGGCAGTTCGACCGTGCCGGGGTCGCGCCGCAGCAGCAGGCCGCGGGCGAGCAGCCGTTGCACGGGCGTCTCGGCCTTCTCGAGCGGCACGACGCGGGAGGCGTCCTTGGTGTCGCCGATGGGCGGTCCGGCGGCGAGTTTCCGCAGGACCCGCTGCTCCCCCTCGGTGACGCCGCTGAGGTCGTAGGTCTGCCCGGTCCCGCGGCCCAGGCCACCCGGATACGAGCCGAACGCCTCGCGCGTGAGGGGAGCGACCGACAGGGCGTCGTCGTCGCCCCAGGTGAGCGCGAGGGACCTCAGCCTCGCGACCGCCTGCTTGAGCGGCCTGGGCTTCACGTCCGGCCCGAGGATCTGCGCGAGTGTGGGCAACGCCACGGGCCCGGCGTCCGCACCCTGCACCACCAGGGCCTCGAGCACGGCCAGGGTGAAGGTGTCGAGGTCCTCGCAGGCACGCGCGATCGACGCCCTGGTGCCGACCCGTGTCGCGAGCACGGACATATCGGCAGGTGGGGGCGTTGCCAGATCGGGGCGCGCGCGCAGCAGCGCGACGAGAGCAACGTCGTCCTGGGCGCGCAGCCAGTCGGCGAGTGTGATGCCGGACATTCTCACCACGGTATATGGGTCGCTGGAGATGACATCGTGCTCTGTCACACTTGTGCCCGTCAGCAGGCACCACCGAGGAGGAGCACGTGGCGAAAGGACGCCCGGGACGGGTCGACCCGCACTGGCCGGAGGGTGCGGACGGCAGCCATCCCGTCACCGAACTGACCAGTGACCTGCAGGGTGCGCTCTCGCCGTTCGGCACGGTGACGTTCCCGCTGCCGTCGGAGGACCTCCCGTACAGGCACCCGGTGACCGAGATCAACAAGTCCTGAGTGGATTGTCAGGCCGGTCTTAAGACTCGCCGAGTCGGGTGAGTACCGCAAAGGGCCCGGGGATAGGCTCGTTTCCCGCTTGAGCTGTACTTCGTGGGAGGACGACGATGCCGGTCCCCGGCCCTGGTTACTCGATCACCGTTCGTCTGGAGGCGCCGCCGTCAGCGAGCGCCGCGGGTGACCTCACTTCGGCCGTCGGCCGCGCCGGCGGTGTGATCACGGCGTTCGACGTCGTCGAGTCGCACAACGACCGCGTCGTCATCGACCTCACGTGCAACGCGCTGTCCGCGAACCACGCCAAGGACATCACCGACACGCTGGAGACGCTGCCCGGCATCGTCGTCCGCAAGGTGTCGGACCGCACGTTCCTCGTGCACCTCGGCGGCAAGATCGAGATCGCGTCCAAGGTGCCGCTGCGCAACCGTGACGACCTCTCCCGTGCGTACACGCCGGGTGTCGCCCGCGTGTGCGAGGCCATCGCCAAGAACCCGGACGACGCGCGCCGCCTGACCATCAAGCGCAACACCGTCGCCGTCGTCACCGACGGTTCGGCCGTGCTCGGTCTCGGCAACCTCGGCCCCGCCGCCGCCCTGCCGGTGATGGAGGGCAAGGCCGCGCTGTTCAAGAAGTTCGCCGGCGTCGACGCCTGGCCGGTCTGCCTGGACACCCAGGACACCGAGGAGATCATCCGCGCGGTCGAGCTCATCGCTCCCGTGTACGGCGGCATCAACCTCGAGGACATCTCCGCGCCGCGCTGCTTCGAGATCGAGGCCCGCCTGCGCGAGAAGCTCGACATCCCCGTGTTCCACGACGACCAGCACGGCACCGCGATCGTCGTCGTCGCCGCCCTGCGCAACGCCCTGCGCGTCGTCGGCAAGGACATCAAGAACTGCCGGCTCACGGTCTGTGGCGTCGGCGCCGCCGGTTCCGCGATCATCCGCCTGCTGCAGGCCCAGGAGCCCGGCGACATCATCGCCGTGGACGTGGACGGCATCGTGCACCGCGACCGCCCCGGCCTGGACGCGAACCTGAAGTCCATCGCGGCCTCCACCAACAAGGACAACCAGTCCGGCCGCCTGCACGACGCGCTGGTCGGCTCGGACGTGTTCATCGGCGTCTCGGCCCCGAACCTCTTCGGCGCCGCGCAGGTCGCGACGATGGCCAAGGACGCCATCGTGTTCGCGCTGGCCAACCCGGACCCGGAGATCGACCCGATGGAGGCCCAGCAGCACGCCGCCGTCGTCGCCACCGGCCGTTCGGACTTCCCGAACCAGATCAACAACGTGCTGGCGTTCCCCGGCGTCTTCCGCGGCCTGCTGGACGCGCACGCCCGCACCATCACGGACGCGATGCTGCTGGCCGCCGCGCAGGCCATCGCCGACGTGGTGGACGGCGACCGCCTCAACGCGTCGTTCATCGTGCCGTCGGTCTTCGACAGCACCGTTGCTCCGGCCGTGGCCGAAGCGGTGCGCAAGGCCGCGACTTCTTAGGGATTTTCGGCACGGGCCGTTTCTGCGGGCCAGGCATACGATCGCCGTATGACCAAGCAGTTCACCCACCTGGACTCCCAAGGCGCGGCCCGGATGGTCGACGTCTCCGGCAAGGAGCAGACCACCCGGACCGCCGTGGCCACCGGGGTCCTGCACACGACCGCCGAAGTGGTTGAGTTGCTGGGCGCCGACGGCCTGCCCAAGGGCGACGCCCTGGCGACGGCCCGGATCGCGGGCATCATGGCCGCGAAGCGCACCTGGGAACTCGTGCCGTTGTGCCACCCGATCTCGTTGTCGTCGGTGGTGGTGGACCTGGCGCTGGCACCGACCGCCGTGTTGATCACCGCCACCGTCCGCACCACCGACCGCACGGGCGTGGAGATGGAGGCCCTGACCGCGGTCTCCGTGGCCGGCCTGACGCTCCACGACATGGTGAAGTCGGTCGATCCCGCGGCGTCCCTGGACGCGGTGCGGGTGGAGCGCAAGGAAGGCGGCAAGTCCGGCCTGTGGGAACGCCCGTGAAGGCGGTGGTGATCACCGCGTCCAACCGTGCCGCAGCCGGGGTCTACGCCGATCGCAGCGGACCTCTGATCGTCGAGTGGCTTGAGGCGCGCGAGTTCTCGGTTTCCGCGCCGGTCGTCGTGCCGGATGGTGATCCGGTGCGCGAGGCGCTGGCGGCCGCGGTGTCCGCCGGTGCCGATCTGGTGCTGACGACCGGCGGTACCGGCATCAACCCGACCGACCGGACCCCTGAGGCGACTCGTGCGGTGCTGGACTACGAGGTGCCGGGGCTGGCCGATGTGATCCGCATGTCCGGCTGGCCGCGCGTGCCGGGGTCCGTGCTGTCGCGTGGCGTCGCGGGGGTCGCCGGGCGGACGTTGATCGTGAACCTGCCCGGGTCGACCGGCGGGGTGCGGGACGGGCTGGAGGTGTTGTCGAGCGTGCTGGAGCATGCGCTCGACCAACTGCGTGGAGGTGACCACAAATGAGCGTGGTGCTGCGGGCCGTCGTGACCGAGGAGCCGTTGTCGGTGGAGGAGCACGCGGCCCTGGTCGGGTCTGACCGGGCCGGTGCTGTCGTCACCTTTTCCGGCGTCGTGCGGGATCACGATGGCGGGCGGGCGGTGCTGGAGTTGGAGTACCACTCGCACCCGTCGGCTTCGGATGTCGTGGCCGAGGTGGTTTCCGCCTTGGCTGCCAAGTACTCCGGGGTGCACGGGATCGCTGTGTCGCACCGGGTCGGGCCGTTGAAGATCGGTGATGTGGCGTTGGCCTGTGCGGTGGCCGCCGAGCATCGGGGGGAAGCGTTTTCCCTTTGTGCTGATCTGGTGGACGAGGTCAAGGCTCGGTTGCCGGTGTGGAAGAGGCAGGTTTTTCCTGGCGGCGAGGACGAGTGGGTCAACTGCCCCTGAATCTCTGGCCGCGCGGGTCGGCTTGGGGGCGCTTGTCGCGTTCCAGCGGGGTTGGTTGCGTTGGAACGCGCGGGGTCGCCTTGCGATTGCCTGCCCAGCCCGGAAATGCAGGCAGGGACCTCACCGTCGGGGGGTAACGGTGAGATCCCTGGTCCTGTGTCAGCCCACGTCTACGGGCCGGCGATCGTGCGGCCGATCAGATCGGTCCGAGCCTGGAGAGGCTCAGATCAGGATCTTGTGGCCCGGGAAGATGAGGTCCGGGTTCGTGACGAAGTCCTTGTTCTTCTCCACGATGGCCTGGTAGCCGCCTGCGACCTTGTTGGCGTCCGCGATCTTGGACAGGGTGTCGCCTGCCTTGATCTCGTAGTTGCCGTTCGGGTTCGTCTTCGAGCCCGCGAGCTGCACGACCGGTGCCTGCTGCACCGGGGCGGCGGCCTTGCGCTGCTGCGGCTGGGCCTTGCGCTGCTGCTGCGGGGCCGGGGCGGTCTTGGGGGCCGCGCCCGTGTAGTTGCCGATCCGCTTGCTGCAGGACGGCCAGGCGTTGCTCACGCCCTGGCCGACGGCGACGCGCTCGGCGACAGCGATCTGCTGCTCGCGCGAGGCGTTGGCCGGGTTGCCCTGGCCGCCGTAGGCGTTCCAGGTCTGCTGGGAGAACTGCAGGCCGCCGTAGTAGCCGTTGCCCGTGTTGGTGCCCCAGTTACCACTTGCCTCGCACTGCGCGAGGGCGTCCCAGTTCACGGGGGCGGCGTTGGCGGTGCCAACGGCCAGGCCCAGAGGGGCGCCGGCGATGATGCCGACAGCCGCGACCTTGGCGATAGTGCGAGCGGCGGAACTCTGCTTGCCCTTGTTGCCTCGGTTGAAAGCCATGTGCCTCTCGGTCCACCTCACCTGCGGTCAGGAACTCGGGTTCGGGGCCCGGTGCGTTCCTGCGTCCCAGTCCGGCGGTATCTCTCGCTCGGGGTATGTGCCGGAGAACCCTTGGACTGGGTTCGGTGTTCGGTCCTCCGGATGGTGCTCGTGACTGGTTCGGGCCAGCCGAGGAGCGACCGTACGTAACCGTCGAGCCCCTCACCAAATGTTTCGGGCTGTGATGCGCATCACAGTAACGGTTTGGAACGTTGTGAAGAGCCTACAAAACCGCAGCTCAAAGGCGTCGTTATCGGTCCGTTTCCATTCTGAGATCGACCGAGATCTATTACGGAAAGTGAGGCGTGGCTCACGCGTGTCGAGCCGTCGGAGGCGGCCGTTCACGGTCGAGCGGTGGCCATCGGCGGCCTCGCGCCCGCAGTGCCCGATCGACTGGTGAAGATCTACTGGCCAAGATCAGGGCCATGAGGATCGAGGCGCTCCGACAGGCTCTGGCCGCCACGCCGGGTCAGCCCGTGCCGTTCGACGAGCTGATCGACGCCGTCTGGCCCGCGGACCGGCCGGCGAACCCCAGGCAGGCACTGCGCAACCTCGTACAACGGCTGCGCGCCACCGAACAGGTCATCACCGAGCCCTCTGGGTATCGGCTGGTCGTGCGCAAGCCGGGGCCGCGTCAGCTGCCCGCTGACCTGCCGGACTTCGTCGGGCGTGACGAACAGATGGCCCGAGCGCTGGACAGCCGGGCCCCGATCCTCGCCATCACCGGGCCGCCGGGGATCGGCAAGACCTCGCTCGCGGTTCACATCGCACACCGGCTGAGCGAGCGCTTCCCGGACGGCCAGCTCCACGTGAACCTCCGCGCGTTCTCGGAGGGTGATCCGGTGACCGCGGAGCAGGCGCTGTCGCGGTTCCTGCGCGCGCTCGGTGCCGAGCAGGTCCCGGTGGACCTCGACGCGCAGATCGCCCTGTACCGGCAGCTGACGGCGGACCGCGCGGTGCTCGTGGTGATCGACAACGCCGAGCGCGACCAGATCGGTCCGCTGCTCCCGGCGGGAGGAAGGTCTCAGGCGATCGTCACCAGCCGGACCGATCTGCCCGAGCACGAGCAACTCCTGGTCGGTGTCCTCGCGGAGAACGAGGCCCAGGCACTGCTCGACAACATGAGCGTCGCCGGCGGGCCCGGCGATCGCGCGGAACTGATCCAGCTGTGCGCCCACCTCCCGCTCGCGTTGCGCATCGCCGCAGCGAACCTGATGGATCGGGACATCGGCGACTACCTCGCTGACCTGCGTGGCGAGGGCAGGCTGGAAGCGCTGGAGATCGAGGACGACGCGGCCGTCCGAGCCACCTTCGAGCTGTCCTACCTGGCTCAACCGCAATTGTCCCAACGGCTGTTCCGGCTGCTGGGTCAGGTGCCGGGCCCCGACTTCTCGGTCGAGGGCGCCACAGCGTTGCTCGGCCAGGAGGCTGCGGTCGCACTGGGACAACTCGTCACCGCGAACCTCGTGCAACGCTCTGCGGGGCGGTACAGCCTGCACGACCTGCTCAGGGTGTACGCGCGCCGTCTCGGCGCGCCCGCACCAGCCCGGTTGCACGAGTACTACCTGATGAACGCCGACGCGGCGGGCCGCATGCTGAACCCGGAGTTGCACCGGATGGCGATGCCGCGGATCTCGGCGGATCTGCCCGCGCACGACGTGAGCGACATGCCGCGCGCGCTCGCCTGGCTCGACGCCGAGCGCGCGAACGTGGTCGCCGCCGTGCTCGCTGCGGGAGACCAGCCGATCGCCTGGCAACTGGCCGACTCGATGCGCGCGTACTTCCTGCACCACGCCGCGAACGCGGCCGACTGGCACGTGGCCGCCCAAGCCGGCCTGAGGGCGGCGAGGCGCCTCGGTGACACCGCCGCCGAGGCGGGCATGCGCGGCTCCCTCGGTCTCGCGCACTGGCGGTCGGGGAGGTTCGTCGACGCGCTGCCCGAGTACGAGCGCGCGGTCGCGCTGGCCCGTGAGAGTGCCGACCTCGACTCCCTGGCGCCGTACGTCGGAAATCTCGGCATCATCCACTGGGAGCTCGGCAACCTGGCCGAGGCAGCGGCCACGATGCACGAGTCGCTGGGCATCACCCGCACCGCGAACACGCTGTTCAACCTGTGCTGCGTCCTCACCGACCTCGGCCCCCTGGAACTCGCGGTCTCCCGCTGCGAGGAGGCGTTGCGGATGGCGGTCGAGACGAAGCTGACCGCGGGCATCGCGTTCTGCCTGCACGGCCTCGTGATCGCCCACCTCTTCATCGGCGACCTGGGCCAGGTGGCGAGGTACCTGGACGAGGTGGAGCCTCTGACGACCCCCGAGCTCGGTCCGACGTTCGAATCCCGCGTCCTGGACGCCCGCGCGTTCCTCCTGCTCGAACAGAACCGGCTGGAAGAAGCCGAGACCGTCGGCCGGCAGGCGGTCGACGTCGCGGCCGGTGCCGCGAAGGACATGGCCGAAGCGGACGCGCGTGCCACGCTCGGCACGGTGCTGCGGCGGCTCGGGCGGACCAGCGAGGCCCTCGCGCAGCACGAGCAGGCGCTGGTCGGGTGCCGGGGCGCGGCGTTCGCGCGCGGTGAGGTCCAGGCGCTCACCGGGCTGGCGGCCGACCACCGCGTGCTGGGGAACCTGCGTGCGGCGTTGCTGTGC
Organism: Lentzea albidocapillata; assembly: GCF_000719115.1. Classification (GTDB taxonomy): domain Bacteria; phylum Actinomycetota; class Actinomycetes; order Mycobacteriales; family Pseudonocardiaceae; genus Lentzea; species Lentzea albidocapillata. Next base: position 178,018 of record NZ_JOEA01000022.1, read on the forward strand.
GCCACCGAGGCGAACAAGATCGCGGAGCGCGGGCAGTTGCGGGTCCGCCGGGTGCAGGTCGAGGCTGAGCTCGCGGAGATCCACCTGGCGGCGGGAGACGCCGTGGAGGCGGAACGGCACAGGCTTCGGGCGGTAGAGCTGGCGCGCGAGGCCGGTCGCCTGGCGTGGGTGGAGAGGTTGGGTCAGCCGCCCGCGAACGGCGGCAGCACGTCCAGCTGAGAACCGGCGGGCACGCGCACCGACGTGTCGCGCACCGCGACGCCGTCCAGCAGGAAGCTCGACGCGGCGAGGACCTTGCCGAGCTTCGAGCCGTGCCGTTCGCCGATGGTGCTCACCACGAGCGCCACGGTCGGTTCGGAGTCGTCGAGCTGCAGGTCCTCGTCGGCCACCCCGGCCGCGGCCCGCGCACCTGCGAAGTAGCGGATCTTCACGGCCGTCACTGTCATCCTCCGATGGCGCTCATGGGCCGGTCGGGCTGGGAGAAACCCGCGTCGTTGATGCCGTGACCGGCCGCCTTGGCCCACATCGTGGCACGCCAGGCGTCGGCGATCGCGGCGTCGGGGGAGCCGTCGCGCAGCAGCGTGCGCAGGTCGGTCTCGCCCTGGCTGAACAGGCAGTTGCGGATCTGGCCGTCCGAGGTGAGCCGGGTGCGGTCGCAGGCGGCGCAGAACGGCCTGGTCACCGACGCGATCACGCCGACGACCGCGGGGCCGTCGTCGACCAGCCAGCGTTCGGCCGGTGCACCGCCGCGCGGCACCTCCGACGGGGTCAGCGTGAACGCGGTCGAGAGCATCGTGAGGATCTCATCGGCCGTGACCATGTTCGTGCGCGTCCAGCCGTGCTGCGCATCGAGCGGCATCTGTTCGATGAACCGCAGCTGGTAGCCGTTCTCGACGCAGAACCGCAGCAGCGGGACGGCCTCGTCGTCGTTCAGTCCGCGCATCAGCACGGAGTTGACCTTCACCGGCTCCAGCCCGGCCGCGCGGGCGGCGTCGAGGCCGTCCAGCACGTCCGTGATGCGGTCGCGCCTGGTCAGCGTCGCGAACCTGTCCGGGTCGAGGGTGTCGAGCGAGACGTTGATCCGGTTCAGGCCGGCGTCCTTCAACGACTGCGCGCGCCGCGAGAGCCCGATGCCGTTCGAGGTCATCGACATGCGCGGACGCGGTTCGAGCTCGGCCGTCGCGGCGATGACCTGCTCCAGGCCCCGGCGCAGCAACGGCTCGCCGCCGGTGAACCTGATGTCCGAGACGCCCAGGTCGACCACGGCGATGCGCATCAGCCGGATCAGCTCGGCGTCGGTCAGTAGCTCGTCCTTCTGCAACCAGTCGAGGCCCTCGGCGGGCATACAGTAGGTGCAGCGCAGGTTGCACCGGTCGGTCAGCGAGACCCGGAGGTCCTTCGCCACCCGCCCGAACCTGTCGACGAGCAGCGGCGTGTCCGGACGTGCGGACGCGTCCGGGGTGCCGCGCACGATGGGTAGTCCCAACTCCACTGCTGTCACCTTGTTTAGCTTAATGAACAACCTCTTGTAGGTGACCCCACAAACGAGGTTTCTCACTATCCGCCCGTTTGGAGCACTCTGACAACCAAATGTCTTAGCGGCTAAGATGTTCAATATGGAACCTGAGGTGCTGGAAAGGTTCACCTGGTACATGCGGGAGCAGAGCGCGCTCACCGTCATGTTCCACGCTCGGGTCGCCGAGCAGATGGGCCTGTCCGCGACAGACGAGAAGTGCCTCGATCTCGCCATGCGGGCGGACGGACCGCTCACCGCGGGCCGGATCGCCGACCTGTCCGGTCTCTCCACCGGTGCCGTCACGGGCGTGATCGACCGCCTCGAGCGTGCCGGGTATGTCCGTCGTGTCCGTGATCCCCATGACCGCCGCAAGGTCCTGGTCGAGGTCACGCCCGGTGACCTGGACAAGCTCGGCAAGCCGTTCGAGAAGGCCCGCGACAGCCTCATCGAGGTCCTCGGCCACTTCGACGACGACGAACTTCAGGTGATCGAGCGTTATCTCAAGCTCCAGACCGAGACGTTTCGCAAGCGCGTGATCGATACTTAGGCCCATGTGGCACTACTTGATGGACATGGACGGCGTCCTCGTGCACGAGGAGCACCTGATCCCGGGAGCGGACGAGTTCGTCGCGGAGCTGCGGGCGTCGGAGACCCCGTTCCTCGTGCTCACGAACAACTCCATCTACACGCCACGGGACCTGCGCGCGCGCCTGCAACGCACGGGCCTCGACATCCCGGAGAAGTCCATCTGGACCTCGGCGCTGGCCACGGCGAAGTTCCTCGACTCTCAGCGCCCGAACGGCTCGGCGTTCGTCATCGGCGAGGCCGGCCTCACCACGGCGCTGCACGAGATCGGCTACGTGCTGACCGACCGCGACCCGGACTACGTCGTGCTCGGCGAGACCCGCACGTACAGCTTCACCGCGATCACCAAGGCCATCCGCCTGGTCGAGGAGGGCGCGAAGTTCATCGCGACCAACCCCGACTCCACCGGCCCGTCCCGCGAGGGCTCGCTGCCCGCGACCGGCGCCGTGGCGGCGTTGATCGAGCGCGCCACCGGCCGTGAGCCCTACTACGTCGGCAAGCCCAACCCGTTGATGATGCGCTCGGCCCTGCGCACCCTGGGCTCGCATTCCGAGCAGGCGCTGATGATCGGCGACCGCATGGACACCGACGTGCGGTCGGGCCTGGAAGCGGGCCTGTCGACCATCCTCGTGCTGTCCGGGGTCTTCACCGCCGAGTCCGCCGAGATGTTCCCGTACCGGCCGACGCGCGTGCTGAAGTCGATCGCGGAGCTCGTCGGTCACTCTGCGGACCCGTTCGGCGACTGGACGGCCGTCTAGCTCCTCCGCTGAGGCGAGCAGGTGGGCGCGCAGAGCAGCACGTCCGCGTGGTCCTTGGCGTCCGGGTTCAATCTGTAGGTGTACTCCGGACGCCCGTGCCGGCTCTCGTCCGTGAGGTCCCGCAGGAGATAGCCCGCCTCGAACAGCTCGGCCAACGGGGTTCGCACGCTCGTGCGTTCGCCCCAGACCTTGTCCAGCAACGCCTTGAGGGTGAAGGTTTGTTCGGGGGCTTCGTACATGGCCCTGAGCACCTGCTGATACGCCCGGCGGGGAGGCAGGGGTGAAAGCGGGCGTGACTCCTCGTCCTGTGGCCGCAGGAACGCGCGGACCGCGTCTTGCGCATCTGGTGCGATTCGGCAGCGGGCGACATCCCCGGTTTCGTCCTGGGACAGGAACTGCACCGCGCCGATGCGATCGAGCGTCTTGAGCGCACCCCGGACGGACGCGTCGGTGCGACTTGGTCCGCCTTGCATGACTTCGGCGATCGTCAGCTGCTCCGGAGAACTGTCGATGAGCTTGCGCAGGACATGTTGCTTCAGTGCCAGTCCGTGTGGCGAGAGAGCGTCGAGGGCGTTGCGGAGCTGGTCGTTCATGCCGCAATGCGACCACCGATGGCATGATCCCGTAAGGAGGCAAACCAACTCCCGTCCGTATTTGCCTCCCAAAGCCCGACTTGGAGCTCTTCGTGGCAGCTGACCGGCAGGAACCCGCCGCAGCCAGGCTGGCGGAGGAGATCAGGCGCCTGCGCAAGCACGAGGGCCTGAGCGACCATGAGGTCGCGGCCAGGGTCGGTTACAGCCGCCAGTACGTCTCGATGGCTCAGCGGGTGGGCAAGAACTTGCCGTCCCAGGACCTGGTGACGGCCCTGGACAATGTCCTGGGAGCCGATGGACAGCTCATCGGTCTACGCACGCTCGCGAAGCAGGAGCAGACCCGGCTTCGGCGGATCGTCACCGAGCCGCCGGACGATGATCGGGTCGTGCAGGCATCGGCGCTGGTCGAGAGCAGTCAGACCGAATGGCTGCGCATCAGGAACGCGCCCGGCGTCCGGGGACGGGAGCTGACGGAACTCGCTGCCTGGCTCTATCCCGAAGCGCAGCGCGGACCGGGCGGGCACGTCCTCGCTGATCCCGGCTGGTTGCTCGACGAGCCGATGGAGCTGGACGGACTGGGTCTCTCCTGGGCGGGAGCGCAGGTCGCGACGCCACCGCTGGAACCGGTCGACCACGTGCTGCCGCTGACTGACCGCGGCCGACGGTATCCGAACTACAGCCGGGCGGTGCGTGACCTGGTGCGCCCACGGCTGCTGGAGAACCGCCTCAGCTACCGGCTGCTCGGCATCGAGCCAGGGCGCGAGCTGAGCTTCGGCGTGACTTCGTTCTTCGACACTTTCGACATGAAGCAGTCCGTCGCGCACGAGTTCAAGGCGGCGTGGCTCGCTGCCGGACGTTCGCTGCCCGACTGGGACGCCCTGCCGCTGCGGACCGCGATCGGGGATCCCTTCGACCCGCATCGCCTGTTGATGTCGCCTGGCATCAGCACCCTCACGATCCGTCGCGGTCGCGACGGCGAACACCGGTTCGTGCTGCATGAACGTGACGGGGGCAAGGTCGCGGACGGGGGCGGGCTCTGTCACGTGATGCCGGCAGGCGAGTTCCAGCCGTCCTCCGTGGACCCGACTGACGTCTACAACGACTTCTCCTTGTGGCGCAACATCATGCGGGAGTTCTCCGAGGAGTTCCTGGGCAACCCGGAACACGACGGCAGCAGCCCGCGACCGATCGACTACGAGACCGAAGAACCCTTCAGGTCGTTCGAACGGTTCCGGAACAGCGGCCACATCCGGATGTGGCATTGCGGACTCGCCATCGAGCCGCTCGAACTCGGCGCGGTCCAGCTCACCGTCGCGGTGATCGACGAAGCCGCGTTCGACGAGTTGTTCGCGAACCTGGTGCGAACCAATGACGAAGGCGAGGTCGTCGGGGGCCACGGCCGTGCCTACCTGCCGTTCACCGGTGAAGTGATCGAGCGCCTGAACCCGCGGTTGTCGGCGAGCGCGCTGACGCTGCTGCGCATGGCGTGGCGGGATCGGGCGCGCCTTCTCGGATAGGGAGAGCAGACTTGTCAGACCAGGCAGCTGCCGCGCTTGCGGCCTTCGGTTACGAGCTGGGAATTCTCAAGCGCATCCGACGGGCCGGCTGGTGGCACGCGGGCGTGCGTGACCCGGAGTCCGTCGCCGAACACACCATGCGAGTGGCGCAGCTCGCCGCCCTCCTGGCGGCGGAGGAGGGCGGCGACCCGGCGCGAGCGTCGTTCCTCGCGCTGTGGCACGACACCCAGGAGACGCGAACGGGTGATCTGCCGCACACGATCAGCGGATACATGACCAAGCCCGACCCGCGGCAGATCACCGCCGACCAGACCGCGAGCCTGCCGGAGGCCTCGCGCGGGGCGGTTCGGGCCGCTGTGGACGAGTACGAGGACCAGCAGTCCCTCGAGGCGTTGTGCGCGAAGGACGCGGACAAGCTGGAGATGCTGCTGCAGGCGGTCGAGTACCGGGACGTCGGCGTGCAGCGGGTCGACGGGTGGATCGATTCCGCGCTCAAGGGCGTCAGGACGGAGACGGCACGCAAGATCGCCGAGGCTGCCGTGACGATCTCGCCGCTTGCCTGGCGTGAACGCTGATTCGGACTGACCACTGACGCGCGAGGGTTCATCACCTATCGTCGCGGAGGTGGACACGGATCGACGCCCGATGTACGTCGTGGGTGACGTGCACGGGCACCTCGCAGAACTGACCAGAGCCCTGCACGTCGCGGAGCTGTGCGACGAGGACGGTCACTGGACGGGTGGCGAGGCCGAACTGTGGTTCCTCGGCGACTTCGTGGACCGCGGGCCCGACGGCGTGGGCGTGATCGACCTGGTCATGCGCCTCGGCGAGGAGGCGGTGGAGGCCGGTGGCTCGGTCAGCTCGTTGATCGGCAACCACGAGGTGCTGCTGCTCGGCATGTACCGGTTCGGCGACGAGCAGGTGCCGGACAGCATGGGGCCGCGGTCGTTCGCGCGCAGCTGGCTGCTCAACGGCGGGCTGCGCAGCGACCAGGACCGGCTGACCGACGAGCACGTCGAGTGGTTGACGAACAGGCCCGTGCTGAAGCTGCGCGACGAGCACCTGCTGATGCACTCCGACACGGCGGCCTACCTCGAATGGGGGGCCTCGATCGAAGAGGTCAACGAGGCCGTCCGGCACGTGCTCAAGGGCGACGACCTCGTCGACTGGTGGGAGTGCTGGCGCAAGATGACGACCCGGTACGCGTTCCGGGGTCCGCAGGGTCCGGAAATCGCGGACGAGCTGCTCGCGACCCTTGGCGGCAGCACGATCGTGCACGGGCACAGCGTCATCGCCGACCAGCTCGGAGTGCCGCCGGACCAGATCGACGGGCCTCTCGTCTACGCCGGCGACAAGGTGCTGGCGATCGACGCGGGCCTCTACAGCGGCGGTCCGTGCCTGGTCGTGCCCTTGCCATACGCCGAGGCCTGACTACCGTCTGAGGGATGACCGCCAGCTACTCCTCGGGCACATCCGCCGCCCCGCTGCTGGGCGACACGATCCACGCGAACCTCGCGGCCACGGTCGCTCGCTTCGGTGATCGTGAGGCACTTGTCGACAAGTCCACAGATCGACGGTGGACGTACGCGGAACTCGCGCAGGAGGTCGACAGGGCCGCCGCCGGGCTGCACGCGCTGGGCGTCCGCAAGGGCGACCGGGTCGGGATCTGGGCGCCGAACTGCGCCGAGTGGGTGTTCGTGCAGTACGCGACGGCCCGGATCGGCGCGATCCTGGTCAACGTCAACCCGGCGTACCGGGTGCACGAGCTGGAGTACGTGCTGAACCAGGCGGGCATCCACACGCTGGTGTCCGCGCGGTCGTTCAAGACATCGGACTACGCGGCCATGATCGAGGAGGTCCGGCCGCGCTGTCCGGGGCTGCGCCATGTCGTGTACGTCGACGATCCACAGTGGACCGGTGAGGAGATCCCGGACGTCGAGCTGGACCGCGACGACCCGATCAACATCCAGTACACGTCCGGCACCACGGGCTTCCCCAAGGGCGCCACGCTCTCCCACCACAACATCCTCAACAACGGCTACTTCGTCGGCGAGCTGGTCAACTACACCGAGCACGACCGCATCTGCGTGGTGCCGCCGTTCTACCACTGCTTCGGCATGGTCATGGGCAACCTCGCCGCCACCAGCCACGGCGCGTGCGTCGTGATCCCGGCGCCCGCGTTCGACCCGGCGAAAACCCTTGCGGCCGTTCAGGAAGAGCGCTGCACCAGCCTCTACGGCGTGCCGACGATGTTCATCGCGATGCTCGACCTGGCCGACGGCTACGACCTGAGCAGCCTGCGCACCGGCATCATGGCGGGCTCGCCGTGCCCGGTCGAGGTGATGAAGCAGGTCGTCGAACGCATGGGGATGCGCGAGGTCTCGATCTGCTACGGCATGACCGAAACCTCCCCGGTGTCAACACAAACGCGCGTGGACGACTCCCTCGACCGTCGCGTTGGGACGGTCGGCAGGGTCGGCCCACACCTGGAGGTCAAGATCGTGGACCCGGACACGGGCCGCACGGTGCCGCGCGGCGAACCGGGGGAGCTGTGCACGCGCGGCTACTCGGTGATGCTCGGCTACTGGAACGAGCCGGAGAAGACCGCCGAAGCCGTGGACAGCGCGGGCTGGATGCACACCGGCGACCTCGCGGTGATGGATGACGACGACTACGTGAACATCACCGGCCGCATCAAGGACATGGTCATCCGCGGCGGCGAGAACATCTACCCGCGTGAGATCGAGGAGTTCCTCTACACGCACCCCGACGTGCTCGACGCCCAGGTGATCGGCGTGCCGGACACCAGGTACGGCGAGGAGCTGATGGCCTGGGTGCGCCTGCGCGACGGGGTTGCGGGGCTGACCGCCGAGGCCGTCCGCGAGTTCTGCGCCGGCAAGCTCGCCCGCTACAAGATCCCGCGCTACGTGCACGTGGTGGACGAGTTCCCGATGACGGTCACCGGCAAGATCCGCAAGGTGGAGATGCGGGCGAAGTCGGTGGAGCTGCTCGGCCTCGACGACAGCGCGAAGCACGCCTAGGGCAGGTCGGGCTCGATCACCTTCATCACGGCCTGGGCGATCTCACAGGACCTGCCGCCGGACTCGGTGAGGACCTCGGCGGCCGCGATGCCGCTGGCGTGCGTCAGCACGACACCGCACGTGCCCGGTCCTCTGCTGTTCTCGGCGAGCAGCCCGGAGTGTCCGCCAATGGTGATCGGGGAGGTCTTCAGGCCGTCCGGCTTCGCGAGGTACTGCTCGGGCGTGGACCTGTCGCGAAGGCTGACCGAAAGCGGGCCGGAGTCGTCCGAGAGCCAGATGCAGCTCGAAGCACTCGCGTACCCGTTGTAGAACCGGTGCTCGGTCAGGTCGGCCGGATCGAACAGGCGGCACGCGGGCGTGTCCGCGGGCGTCGTCGACGGCGTCGCGAAGGGCTCGACGGTCTTCACCGGAGGCCGGGCCATCGCGCAACCGGACAGTCCGAGAGCAATGACGAGCACGACGAGGCGCTGAGTGTTCACGGAGCGAAATCGTCCCGTGAATCAACAATCTCCGCAGTTCAAAGTACCTCTTGTGCAGAAGGTGTGACCGGCGCAACATCAGTGGATTCCGTCGAAGGAGGCGCGCATGCTCACCGCCACCAGAACCACGACGATGCTGCCCGTCGAAGACCCCGAGCGCGCCGGCCGCTTCTACGCGGACATGCTCGGCCTGAAGCCCGTCGCCACGAACCCCGACGGCACGCGGGTCTTCGCGCTCGGCCAGGGTGACGCGCTGGGACTGATGCCTGCGGAGAAGGGCGCGCAGACCGGGCACACGGTCCTCAGCTTCGAGGTGCCCGACCTCGAGGGCGAGATCCGCGAGCTCGAAGGCAGGGGCGTGCGCTTCGACGACTACGACCTGCCCGACTTCAAGACCACGAACCACATCGCGGTCATGGGCACCGAGCGCGCGGCGTGGTTCCACGACACCGAGGGCAACATCCTGTGCCTGCACGAGCTGTCGGACAGTGAAGTCTGACGGTTCGCGCCACTGAGTGGTCTCCCGAGCCTCGGCCCGACGAGGCGCGGGAGACCCTCACGGAACGTCGACGATCTCCTTGCCCAGCGGCACCAGCGAGACCTTCACCAGCTTGAAGTTCGCGACGCCGAGCGGGATGCCGATGATCGTCACGCACAGCGCGATGCCGGTGACGATGTGGCCGATCGCGAGCCAGAGGCCGGCGACGATGATCCAGATGACGTTGCCCAGCAGCGATCCGGTGCCCGCGCCCGGCTTGTCCACGACCTCGCGGCCGAACGGCCACAGGGCGTAGTTCGCGATCCGGAACGACGCGATGCCCCACGGGATCGTGATGATCAGGATGCAGCAGATGATGCCGGCGACCGCGTAGCCGACGGCCATCCAGAAACCGGCGAGCACCAGCCAGATCACGTTCAGGATGAGGCGCATGCCTCCATCTAAGCTCAACCCATGACGTGGGGTGTGATCGCTACAGGTGGAATCGCGCATGCCGTGACCGCAGACATGATCAAGGCGGGCGCAAAGGTGCTCGCGGTGTCCTCGCGTGACATCACGAAGGCCCAGAGGTTCGCCGCGCACTTCGGCATCGAACGGGCGTACGGCGACTACCACGACCTGCTGGCGGATCCCGACGTCGACATCGTCTACGTCGCCACGCCGCACGGCCAGCACCACGAGGTCGTGCTCGCCGCGCTCGACGCGGGCAAGCACGTGCTGTGCGAGAAGGCCTTCGCACTCACGGTCGCGGACGCCGAGGAGATGATCGAACGGGCACGGTCCAGGAACCTCTTCCTGATGGAGGCCATGTGGACGCGGTTCAACCCGCTGGTCCAGAAGGTCCAGCAGGCCGTCCGGGACGGTGAGATCGGCGAGGTCCGGATGATCCGCGCCGACTTCGGCTTCCGGCACGCCTTCAGCGACAGCGACCGGCTGTGGGCGAAGGAGGCCGGTGGTGGCGCGATGCTCGACCTCGGTGTCTACCCCGTCGCGCTGACCCACCAACTTCTGGGCGTGCCCAAGCACATCCACGCGCACGGCAGCCTCGCACCGACCGAAGTGGACGCTGACGCCGGCATCTTCCTGGCCTACGACAACGGCGCCCACGCGTTGCTCAGCTGCTCGCTCGTCGCCAACACCGGCGCCCGCGCGGAGATCGTCGGCACCCTGGGCCGCATCGAGCTCGTCGACCCGATGTTCAACCCGACCGCCGTCGTGATCAACGGCATCGAGCACACGATCGAGGACGAGGGCTACCAGCACCAGATCCGCGCGGTCGAGGAGTGCGTCGCCGCGGGACTCACGGAAAGCCCGCTGATCACCTGGGAGAACACCCTGGAGGTCCTGCGCACGCTCGAAGAGGCGCTGCGCCAGCTCGGTGTCAGCTACGCCAGCGTCAAGTAGATCAAAGCCACGTTCAGCACGACGACCGCGAAGGCGACCACCCACGCGGCGAACGTGACGGAGCGCCGGTTCGTGAACGAGCCCATCACGGACCGGCGCGCGGTCAGCCACACCAGCGGCACCAGCGCGAACGGGATGCCGAACGACAGCACGACCTGCGACAGCACCAGCGCGAACGTCGGGTCGACCCCGAACGCCAGGACCGCCAGCGCCGGCACCAACGTGATCAAACGCCTTGCCAGCAACGGAATCCGCACGCGCAGCAGCCCGTCCATCACCACCGCGCCGGCGTAGCAGCCGACGGCCGTGGACGCGAAACCCGAAGCCAGCAAGCCAAGTGCGAAGAGCAGTGCGATCCCGCCGCCCAACGTGGCACCAACGGCGGCGTGGGCGCCTTCCAAGGTGTCCACGCCCTCGCGACCCTGCAAGGCGGAAGCCGCGAGCAGCAGCATCGCCATGTTGACCGCGCCGGCCAGCACCATCGCGACCACGACGTCGACCTTCGTCGCGCCGAGCACCGACGGGTTCCTGCCGTGCCGGTCACGAGCCAGCGCCGAATGCAGGTAGACCGCGTGCGGCATCACGGTCGCCCCGAGCATGCCCGCCGCGAGCAACACGCTGTCCGCGCCGTCGAACCGCGGCACCAGACCCGACACGGCACCGGAGACCGAAGGCGGCGACACGAAGAGCCCGGCCACGAATCCGACCGCGATGACGACCAGCATCGTCGTGATCACGCGCTCGAACGGCTTCTGCCCGCGCCTGTCCTGCACCAGCAGCAGAATCGTCGACACCACGCCGGTGATCACGCCGCCGAGCAGCAGCGGCAGGTCGAAGAGCAGGTGGAGCGCGATCGCCCCGCCGAGCACCTCGGCCAGGTCGGTCGCCATCGCGACGACCTCGGCCTGGCCCCAGTAGGCGAGCCGCACCGGGCGGGGCAGGTGGTCCCGCACCGCCTCGGGCAACGACTTCCCGGTGACCAGGCCGAGCTTCGCCGACAGGTACTGCACGAGCCCCGCCATGACGTTCGCGACGACCAGCACCCACACCAGCAGGTAGCCGTACCTCGCGCCCGCCGCGGTGTTGGTGGCCACGTTCCCCGGATCGACGTACGCGATCGCGGCGACGAACGCCGGACCGAGCAACGCCGCACCCGCGCGCAGGCGCGTCGAGACAGCGACCACCGGACACCTCCCCTTGTTGCAGGATTATTGCAACAAGGGGCCGAGGGTCAGGCGATCATGCGTCCATCGTCACTCTGGCGACCCTGACGACGGCGTCCATCGCGCCGTCCAGGTCGCCGCTCGGCATCAGCAGGTGGCTCAACGCGAGCCGCACGGTCGTCTCCGCCGTGAACCGCACGTGCCGGCCGGGGAAGTGCCTGCTGAGGTGCTGTTCGACGACCTCGGTCGCGTGGAACAGGATCGGGTGGCCGCGGATCGTGATGAACGGCAGCAGGTCCTCGGCGTTCTGCCCGGTCAGCACGGCCGAGACCAGCCGGTCCTTCTCGGTCTGCTCGAAGGTGAAGCGGAACGCCGACCGCATCGCCTCCCACGGGTCGGGGTTCTCCTGGAGCCGGGCCGCGATCCCGGTCAGGTACTCCTCCGTCTTGTGGACCGCGACGGCCTGGACGAGCCCCTCCTTGTTGCCGAACTCGTTGTAGACGGTCTGTCTGCTCACGCCGGCGTGGCCGGCGACCTCGATCATGCGCAGGCCGTGGAAACCCCGGGCCGCCAACAGGTCCGCGGCCGAGTCCAGCAAGAGCTCGGTGATGTCGCTCACCACTTCACCTTTACACAGTTATAGTTTTTGTAAAGACGTAGAGTGAGGTTCTGTGCCGTTCACCGTGGGTTTCGACCTGGACATGACCCTCATCGACCCGCGACCGGGAATGGCCGCCGTGATGAACGAGGTGGGTGCCCGCACCGGGCACGCCCTCGACGGCGAGAAGTTCGCGTCGAACCTCGGCCCGCCCCTCGACATGATCTACCGCGAGATGGGCGTGCCCGAGGACGAGGTCCCGGACCTGGTCTCGCTCTTCCGCGCGCTGTACCCGGAGGTCGTGATCCCGTCGACCGTCGCGCTGCCCGGAGCGGCGCTGGCCCTGCAGTGCGTGCGGGAACTGGGCGGCAGCACCATGGTCGTCACCGGCAAGTACCGCAAGAACGCCGCGTTGCACCTCGAAGCGATGGGCTGGGAGGTCGACCACCTCTACGGCGAACTGTGGGCGACGGGCAAGTCCGAGTCGCTCAAGCTGCACGGCGCCGCCGTCTACGTGGGTGATCACATCGGCGACATGCGGGGTGCTGTCGAGGCCGGAGCGCTGGGCGTCGGCGTCGTCACGGGGCCGTGCTCGCGTGCGGAGCTCACGGAGGCGGGCGCCGCGGTCGTGCTGGAGGACCTGCGCGAGTTCCCGGAGTGGCTCAGGACTTCTTCTGGCGTGCTTTCCTGATGACCGCGATGATCCCGAGACCCAGCCCGATCGCCGGCAGGTAGGTGGCCGCGACGTTCAACGCCACGGGCAGGTCGCTGTGGCCGGCGGCGAACAGCACGAAGACCACGATGATCGCCAGTACGCCCACGGCGAACAGGCCGATGGCCAGCGGCATCAACTTCGGAACGGTCATAAGAGCAGGATAGTGCGCTAACGGAGGTGCCTCCCCCGAGGTCTTCTCGCTACTCTGGTGGGACGCGTCCTGGGTACGCCCCCGGGCGCGTTCGTTGTGCAGAAGCAAGGGAATGGTGAGCGCGGTGCCGACCGGCAAGGTCAAGTGGTACGACACGGAGAAGGGCTTCGGATTCGTCACCCAGGACGGTGGCGAGGACGTCTACGTCCGCAAATCCGCACTGCCCGCTGGTGTCGACGGCCTCAAAGCCGGGCAGCGCATCGAGTTCGGCATGGCCGAGGGCAGGCGTGGCCCGCAGGCGCTGTCCGTGCGCCTGGTCGACCCGGCGCCGTCCGTCGTGGAGGCCCGCCGCCGTCCCGCGGAGGAGATGCACGGCCTGATCGACGACATGATCAAGCTGCTCGAGGACAAGGTGCAGCCTGACCTGCGTCGCGGCCGCTACCCGTCCGACAAGAAGAACATGAAGCTCATCGCCGAGGTCGTCCGGGCGGTGGCGCGGGACCTCGATCCGTAAAAGGATCAGCGTCATGTCTGACGCTGACAGGATCGTCGAGTTCGTCTACGAGGTCGGCCAGCTCAAACGCCTGCCCAGAGCGGGGTGGCTCTTCGCCGGGGTGCAGAACCCCGAGTCGGTGGCCGCCCACTCGTTCCGGGTGGGCGTTCTGGCGTACGCGATCGCAGTCCAGGAGGGCGCGAACCACGACAGGGCCGCGACTCTGGGCCTCTTCCACGACGTGCCCGAGGCACGCATCGGCGACATCCCCTACGTCGGCAAGCTCTACCTCGACGTCAAGATGCCGCCGGAAGCCGTGGCGCGCGACCAGGTCCAGCACCTGCCCGCGCCGCTGGCCGCACACATCGAGGCACTCGTCGCCGAGCACGAGTCCGCCAAGGGCTTCGACCACACGCCGGAGGCGCGCTGCTCGCGTGACGCGGACAAGCTCGAGTTGTTGTTGCAGGCCAGGGAGTACCAGGCCGCGGGGGTCTCCAAGATGGAGCGCTTCATCCAGACCATGCAGGCGTCGGTGGTCACCGACACCGGCAAGGCACTGATGGAGTCGGCCCTGCGGATCGCTCCCAGCGAGTGGTGGGAAGCGTTCGGCAGGCGGTGATCAGCGGGTGATGTCGACGACCCACGAGCCGCGCATGAGCGGCTGGCCGGTCTCCAGCACCGCGCCGGCCGCCTCGTGCACCTCGATGCGCAGCAGCTGGTCGGAGTCGTTCGGCACGGCCAGCGTGTACGTGTAGTCGTCGCCCTTGCCGAGCAACGGCGAGGAGCAGCCCTCCTGCACGCGAGCGGCGTTCTCGTACACGCACACGACCTCCCAGAGGCCGTCCGCGAGCTGCCCGTCCACCGAGATCTGCACGACCTTGCCCGCCGGCACCTTCAACGTGCCGGGAGCGTTCCTCTCGGCGCAGTTGGAGCCCTCGACGTCGCAGTAGATCGTCGGCTCGATGCGGATGGTCTTGCCGTTCGCGTAGAACGTGACCTCGGGGTCGTGCTGCTGCAGGGAGCAGCCGGACAGCACGAGAACACTGGCAGCCATTACAGAAGCAAGTCGACGCACGTCAGGCAGCCTACGGGGTCGCCGGCGCAGGCCTGCGGACCAGTCTGTGCAACGACGTGCCGTTGCGGTACATCCAGGTCTGCGTGAGGCCCAGCGCGAGCAGCACGGCGAGCACCAGGAAGCCGACCCAGAACGTCGCGGGCAGCAGCACGCCGAGCGCGCCGCCGAAGACCCACGCGAGCTGCAGGACCGTCTCGGAGCGGCCGAACGCGGACGCGCGCGACTCCTCCGGCAGGTCGTCCTGGATCACCGCGTCGAGGCTGACCTTGGCCAGCGACGACGCCGTGGCACCCAGCAGGCCGACGATCGCGGCCGTGACCAGGCCCGGCAGCGCGGCGGCGACGATGGTGGCCGCCAGCGCCGTGCCGACGCAGGCGATGACCACCTCGTCCGGCCTGCCGAAGTGCTGGCGCGCGCCGATCGCGTTGCCGAGGAAGCTGCCGACGCCCGCCGCGCCGGCGATCACGCCGAGCAGGAGCAGCTGCTGGACGGCGTCGCCCTCGGTCTGCTCGCGGACCACGAAGGCCGCGAACAGCGTCAGGAACCCCGTCAGCATGCGGATGGAACCGTTGCCCCACAACGAGACCGCGACGTGCCGGGAGATGCGTTGCCTGGCGGGCTTGGCCGTCAGCGTCGCCGGGACCTCGCCCTCGGTCACCTCGACCCACGACGGGATCTTCATGCACAGCCAGGCGTTCACCAGGCACAGCGCGGCGGTGAACCACAGCGCGCCCGGCGAGCCGAACACGTTCGCGAAGCCCGCGGCGAGCGCGCCGAACACCCCGCCCGCGGCGAGTCCGAAGATCGTCATGCGGGCGTTGGTCTTGGACAGCGTGATCTCCGGCGGCAGCACCCGTGGCGTGATCGCGGACTTGAGCACGGTGAACGACTTGGACAGGACCATGCTGCCCAGTGCCGCCGGGTACAGCAGCCAGTTGTCGAAGTTCAGCGCCATCACGACCGACAGGCCGATCCGCAGCACGCAGGACGCCGACAGGGCGAGCCTGCGGCCGCGCTGGATCTTGTCGAGCAGCGGGCCGATCACCGGCGCGATCAACGCGAACGGCGCGACCGTGATCAGCAGGTAGAGCGCGACCTTGGTCTTGGACTCGGCGCTGGCCGCGCTGAAGAACAGTGTGTTCGCCAGCGCGACGGCCATCGCGGCGTCGGCGGCGTAGTTCATCATCACCGCGTAGGTGACCGACGTCATGCCGGACTTCCCGGCGCCGTCGGCGCGGGCCGCGCGCCGGAACGCCGCGACCGCCTGCTGCGAGATCTGCTTGCTGCGGAACCACGCGACGCGCGTGACCGTGAGCTTGCGCGGCGGCTTGGGCGTCGGCGTCGTCTGCTGGTCCTGGTTGGGCAGCGGGCGGGTGTTCTGTGGACGCTGCGGTGGTGCTTGGAAACCGTGCTCGGACGGTGTTCCGCGACGCTGCCGCGGCTGGTACTCGTCGTCCTGCCACGGGTAGCGCTTCGGAGTCGGTCCGTCACTCCGTCCGCGGTCGCCGGTCACACCGTCAATCCTGCCCCATCCCGTTGAACCTCACTCGGAAGATGGTCGGCCAGTTCTTGCCTGTGACCAGGAACTCGTTGGTTCCCGGGATGTGCGCGATGCCGTTGAGGACGTCCACGTCGCCGGGGGGCTTGAGCGACGCGAGGTCGTAGGTGTTGGTGACCTTCCCGGTGGCCGGGTCGATGCGGACGATCTCGTCGGTCTTCCACACGTTCGACCAGACCTTGCCGCCGACGCACTCCAGCTCGTTGAGCTGGGTCAGCGGCTTGCCGTCGCGGGTGACCTGCACGCTGCCGGTCTCCTGGAACGACCTGGGGTCGCGGAAGGTCAGCTTCGCGGTGCCGTCGCTCATGACGAGCCTCTGCCCGTCGTCGCAGATGCCCCAGCCCTCGCCCTGGTAGCTCACGCGGCGGAGCTCGTCCAGCGTCCTGCGGTCGCGTTCGATCGCGATGCCGTTCTGCCACGTGATCTGCCAGATGGTGTCGCCGACGACCGTGATGCCCTCGCCGAAGAAGTCCGGAGGCAGGTCGACCTTCTTCTGGACGTCGCCGGTCGACGGATCGAGCGCGCGCATCGTCGACTGGCCCTCCAGGCCGGTGCCCTCGTAGAGGACGCCGTCGACGAGTTCCAACCCCTGGGTGAACGCCGTTGCGTCATGCGGAATCTTCTGCAGGACTTCTACCTGCGGTTTTGCTTCTTGTGGCGTCGAACAGGCGGCCAAGACCGCGACGACGACCAGCCAGACGGGTGAGCGCACCCAACGGAGGGTGGCACGAGTTTTCGTCCCGGCGAAGTCCTGCGGCACAATTCATGATGTGACCGCGACTGAGATGCTCCTCGACGCCGTTGATCTCGCCCGCGCCGCCGCAGAAGAAGAGGCGGGTGTGGAGAGCGTCGGCGCTCATGTCGGGGTGCACGGAGAGGACGAGTACTCCGTCACGCACCTCTTCGAAGCCGAGCACGCCGGCTACCGCGGCTGGAGCTGGGCGGTGACCGTCGCCTACGCCGGCGAGGGTTCCCCGGTCTCGGTCAGCGAGGTCGTGCTGCTGCCGGGCCAGGACGCCCTGGTCGCCCCTGAGTGGGTGCCGTGGAACGAACGCGTCCGTGCCGGTGACCTGGGCGTCGGCGACCTCATGCCGCCCCGGGAGAACGACCCGCGCCTGATCGAGGCCTACGTGCACTCCGACGACCCCGCGATCGAGGAGGTGGCGCTGGAGATCGGCCTCGGCCGCACCCGCGTCCTGTCCCGCGAGGGCCGCCTGGAGGCTGCCGACCGCTGGGCGACCTCGGACTTCGGCCCCCGATCCGACATGGCCCGCAGCGCCCCCGCACACTGCGGCACCTGCGGTTTCTACACCCGCGTGGCCGGAGCGTTCGGCGCGGCGTTCGGCGTCTGCGCGAACGAGATCGCGCCCGCGGACGGCCACGTCGTGCACGTCGAGTACGGCTGCGGCGCGCACTCCCAGGTCGAGGTCGACATCAGCCCGATGGTGCCCGTGGCCGACCTCGTCTACGACGACGCGCAGCTGGACGTTCTGGACGTTTCGGAGTGACCGACCCGTTCGGCACCGAGGCCCTGCGCACCTCGGTCCTCGCCGCATGGCGCGGTTCGCCCACCCGTTTCCGCGAAGACGCGAACGCCGAAGAGGACCTCCGCCTGGGTGGCTACCGGGACCGGCTGCTCGTCGAACTGGCCCAGAACGCGGCCGACGCGGCCGGTTCGGCGCCGGGTGTGTTGCGGATCACTCTCGTCGACGGTGAGCTGCGTGCCGCCAACACCGGTGCTCCGCTGACTGCCGCCGGTGTCGCCGCTCTGGCTTCTCTGCGGGCGTCGTCGAAGGAGTCCGGAGTCGGGCAGTTCGGTGTCGGCTTCGCGGCCGTGCTGGCCGTGTCGGACGCGCCGCGCGTGGTGTCTGTTTCCGGTGGCGTCGAGTTCTCTTTGGCCAGGACTCAGGCCGAGGTCCCGGACCTGGCGTCCGAACGCGGCGGCGACGTGCCGGTGCTGCGCCTGGTCTGGCCGGTCGTCGAGGACGTGCCGGACGGGTTCACGACCGAGGTCCGGCTGCCGTTGAAGGTCGACCTGTCGCTGGACGACCTGGCTGCCGAGGTCCCGGACCTGCTGCTGGCCCTGCCGGGGTTGCGGCGGGTCGAGATCGGCACCCAGTCGTGGGAACGCTCTGTCGACGACGACGGCGTCGTCACCGTCGGCCCGGCGCGCTGGCTGGTCGAGCGGACCGTCGGTGAGCTGCCTTCCGAGCTGGTCCAAGGTGTCGAGCACCGTCCTCAGTGGACTGTGTCCTGGGCGTACCCGCTGGATGCCGCTTTGGGCGAGGACGTGCTGCACGCACCGACCCCGACGGACGAGCGGTTGTCGTTGCCTGCTCGGTTGATCGCGACTCTGCCGGTCGAGCCTTCGCGCCGCCGGATCCTGCCCGGCCCGGCCGCGTGGTCGGTGCTGGACGCCGCCGCTGCCGCCTACCCGGCTCTCGTTGCGCGCGTGCCCGCCATCGAGCGGACCACGCTCGTGCCGCTGCCGGGCTTTCCGCTGTCCGAAGTGGACGCTCGGCTGCGGGCCGGCGTGCTGCGCTCGTTGCGTGCTTCCGCCTGGCTGCCGCTGGCTTCCGGCGAGTGGATCGAACCTTCGCGCGCTCGCGTTCTGGACGTCGGTTCCGAGGATCTCGTCGACCTGGTCGAGGACGCTCTGCCTGGGCTGCTGGACGCCGAGTTGTCTGCTCCGGTGCACGCGGCCGCCCTGGCAGCGCTGGAAGTTCCGCGGGTGACCACCTCCGAGGTCGTCGCGGCTCTGGCGGGTGTCTCCGGTGATCCCGGCTGGTGGCGTGACGTGTACGCGGCGTTCTCGCCGCTGGCCGAGGTGGATCCGGACGTTCGTGAGGCTCTGGCGGCTCTGCCGGTGCCGCTGGCCGATGGCCGTGTTGTGACCGGGCCGCGCACGACCCTGATCGCCGATGAGCCGTTGCCCGGCTTGCGGGTTGTGCACCCGGATGCCGTGCATCCGTTGCTGGTGCGGCTGGGTGCGGTCGAGGCCGGCGCTGCCGAACTGCTGGCTGATCCGTCGTTGCGCGAGAACGTGGCTCGGTCGTTGGAGGACGCCGAGGCCGGTCTTGACGGTCTCGACCTGGTCGAGACCGTGCTGCGGCTGGTGGATCTCGCCGGGGTGCGGGCCGGTGAGGAGCCCTGGCTGGGCGCGCTCGCGCTGCCGGATTCTGACGGCGAGTGGCATCGGGCGGACGAGTTGCTGATGCCCGACTCCGCCTTGGTCGGCGTGGTCGAGGCCGACGCGTTCCCGTTGCTGTCCAAGGAGATCGTTGAGACGTACCCGCGTGCCGCGCTGGTTGCGACCGGGGTTGTCGACGGGTTCTCGTTGGTGGTCGATGACGAGCCATCCGGGCCGGATCACGACCTCGCCGATGAGCCGGCGTGGTGGTCGTCCGTGGCCGATGAGCCCCGCCGGGTGGTGGGCGTCCGGGATCTGGATCTTGTTGTCGACTGGCCTGCGGCGTTGCGGTTGCTGGCTGCTGATCCGGTGACTTGGCGTGCGGTGACCG
Source organism: Lentzea albidocapillata (assembly GCF_000719115.1). Lineage (GTDB taxonomy): Bacteria > Actinomycetota > Actinomycetes > Mycobacteriales > Pseudonocardiaceae > Lentzea > Lentzea albidocapillata. Next base: position 197,684 of record NZ_JOEA01000022.1, read on the forward strand.
AGCCTGACGGGTACACGGGCTGGTGGATCGCTCGCTACGCGTCGCTGGGTGGAGTCGCGCCTCGCTCTTACCGGCTGCCTGATGCGTCGTTGTTGGACGGGTTGTTCGACGTTGCGCCGGACTTTGGGCTGCCTGAGCATGTGCTGCGGGCGGCTGGGGTTCGGTCTTCGTTGGAGATTCTCGACGACGATGATGCCGAGTTTGTGTTGGAGCGGCTTGGGGATGCCGATCGGGTGGTCGCCGACGCTGTGGTGTTGCGGGCTTATGCGGGGCTGCCTGAGGGGGAGTTCTCGCCGCCTGAGCGGGTTCGGGTGTTGTCCGGGGCCGTAGTTGCTGCTGACGATGTTGTTGTGCTGGATCATCCTTGGTTGCTGGGGGTTGTTCCGGCTTCACGGGTGTTGCTTGCTGACGGGTCTGAGGAGCTTGCTGATCTTTTGGATCTGGCGCTGGCTTCCGAGGAGTTCTCCGGGTTGCCGGATCATGTCGGTGAGGTTGTTCAGTGGCGGGACCTCGGGGCTGTTCGGATGGCCTGTGAGTTGCTTGAGGTCGCGTTGCCTGATGGTGTGGTTGTTGTGCATGACGAGCTTTTGGTTGATGGGGCTCGGGTTGAGTGGTGGATGGTGGAGGGGGTTCCCCATGCTGCTGACTCGCCTGAGGGGTTTGGGCGGGCTTTGGCTTGGGTTTCTGGGCGGTGGGGGGATCGGCATACTTTCGTTGCGCTGATCACTGATCCGAGCGCTGCCACTTTGCTTGGCTGAGTGGGTGGGTGGTCGCTTTGCGGGCGGCCTGGTCGCCTTGCGTGCTTCCCCTGGGGGCGCTGCCCCCAGACCCCCGGCAATCTGATCAGGGGGTCCACGCCGTGCGTAGGTAGATGGGTGTTGCCGCCTTCTCAGGCGTGGTTTTCCGATGTCCCCTCGTTTTACGAGGATGATCCACGCGGTGATCGTCACCAGGGTTGAGACGGCGCCGCCGATGATGATCGGGGCTCTGCCGTTGATCTCGCCCAGCCAGCCCATCAGTGGGCCACCCACTGGGTTGCCGCCCAGGAAGACCAGCATGTAGATACCCATCACGCGGCCGCGCATCTCTGGTTCTACTGCTAGTTGGATGGTGGCGTTCGCTGTCGTGTTGAAGGTCATCATCGCTACGCCTACCGGGATCATCATTAGGCCCGTCAGGAGCATTGTCGGCATCATGCCCGAGATGATTTCCAGGATGCCGAAGATGACGCCGGAGCCGATGAACACGGTCATCTTCGGGGTTTTTCGTTTGGCTGCCAGGGTTGCGCCTGCGAGGGTGCCTACGGCTATGAGGGTGGAGAGGAGACCGTAGGCGTCTGCGTCGCCGCCGAAGACGTTGCGGGCCATGATCGCCAGCGTCATGTAGAAGTTCATGCCGAAGGTGGCGATGAAGAACACCAGGAGCATGACCGTCATGAGGTCTGGGCGGCTCCTCACATAGCGGAGGCCTGAGAGGAGTTGGCCCTTTTCGCGGGGGAGGGGGTCGGAGCGCAGTAGTTGCGTTGTTCGCATCAGCCAGATGCCGCCTACTACGCCTACGAAGCTGATGGCGTTCGCCAGGAAGACCCAGCCGGTGCCTATCGCCACGATCGCCAGGCCTGCGATGGCCGGGCCGATGATGCGGGCCAGGTTGAACATCATCGAGTTGATCGCGACGGCGTTGGTCAGTTGGTCGCGGCCGACCATCTCTACTACGAACGATTGGCGTACTGGGGTTTCTACTGCCGAGAAGGCGCCTAGTAGCAGGCAGAGGAGGTAGACGTGCCAGAGTTCTACTACTCCGGTCACGTCGAGGATGCCCAGGGCCAGGGCGCAGATGCCCAGCGCGGATTCGAGCCAGAGCAGGAGTTTGCGCTTGTCCATGCGGTCGGCCAGGACGCCGCCCCACATGGAGAGCAGCAGGACCGGGAGGAACTGGAGCGAGGCGGCGATGCCGAGGGCCATGGGGGAGCCGTTGGACAGTTCCAGGACCAGCCAGTCCTGGGCCACTCGCTGCATCCACACGCCGACCAGCGAGATGATCTGGCCCGAGGCGTATAGGCGATAGTTGTATATGCCTAACGATCCGAACATTCCGGTACGACGAGGTGGCGAACTGTCTGCTCCACCACCCGCGTAACCCGACACGTTCTTACCGGCCCGCCATCCTGTCGATGATTTCGGCGGCCCGTGTGAGCAGTTCCCGTTCCTCGGGGTCCAGCTCGGCCAGCCTCTTGTCCAGCCACGCTTCGCGGGCCGTGATCTCGTCTTCCAGGTACGACAAGCCTTCGCCCGTGAGCTCGACGATGGCTTGACGGCCGTCGGTGGGGTGCGGGCTTCTGGTTGCGAAGCCGAACTCCTCCAGGGCGGCGATCACGCGCGTCATCGACGGCGGCTGCACGCCTTCTTTGGCTGCCAGTTCGCCTGGGGTCAGCGGTCCGCACTTGTGCAGTGTGGAGAGCGCGGACACCTGGGTGAGCGACACCGACGAGTTGGTGCGCTGTGCCCGCAGGCGGCGGTTGAGGCGAACGACGGCAAGCCGGAGCCTGCTCGCCAGTCCGTGCTGATCGATCGCCACGTAGTTAGCATACCTCACGAAATAGTTTCCTGCCGAAAGGTCAGCTCAGCAGGCCCTGGATCGGTCCCAGTGAGAAGTAGACGACAAAAGCGGCCGCCACGATCCACATCAGCGGGTGGATTCCGCGCGACTTGCCCGTCATGGCCTTGAGCAGCACGTAGCTGACGAAGCCTGCGCCGATGCCGTTCGCGATCGAGTAGGTGAACGGCATGACGACGATCGTGAGGAAGGCGGGGAGGGCGATGGTGAAGTCGCTGAAGTCGATCTCGCGGACCTGCATCATCATCAGCGCGCCGACGATCACCAGCGCGGGGGCGGCCGCCTCGATCGGCACGACCTCGTAGAGCGGCGTGAAGAACATCGCCAGGAGGAACAGGACGCCGGTCACGATGTTCGCGAGGCCCGTCCTGGCGCCCTCCGCGATGCCGGACGCCGACTCGATGTAGACGGTGTTCGACGAGCTGGACGCGGCACCGCCGGCGACGGCGCCGAGGCCGTCGACGAACAGGGCCTTGCTGACGTTGGGCAGCTGGCCGTCCTTGTCGATCAGGCCGCCTTCCTTGCCCAGGCCGGTCATCGTGCCGACGGTGTCGAAGAAGTCGGTGAGCACGAGAGTGAAGACGATCAGCGCGGCGGCCAGTGCCGGGAGCCTGGTCCAGGCGCCGAACGACACTTCGCCGAGCAGGCTGAGGTCCGGAACGCCGAAGACCTGGTCGGGCAGGGCGGGGTAGCCGAGGTTCCAGCCCTTGGCGTTGACGCCGGCGGACGGGCCAGCCTTGACGATGGCCTCGAGGACGATCGCGAAGACGGCCGTCGCGACGATGCCGATGAGGATCGCGCCCTTGATCCTGCGCGCGAACAGCACACCCGTGAGCACGAGGCCCACGACGAAGACGAGGGTCGGCCAGCTCGCAATCGACCCGTTGATGCCCAGGCCGACCGGCACCGTGGTGCCGGCGGCGTCCGGGAGCCGGCGGACGAAGCCGGCGTCGACCAGGCCGATGAAGGTGATGAACAGGCCGATGCCGACCGCGATCGCGGCTTTGAGCTCGTTCGGCACGGCGTTGAACACCGCGGTCCGCACACCCGTGAGGACCAGCAGGAGGACGACGAGGCCGTTGACGAGAATCAGGCCCATCGCCTCGGGCCAGGTGACCTTCGCGGCGACGGAGACGGCGACGAACGAGTTGATGCCCAGGCCCGTGGCCAGCGCGAACGGGTAGTTGGCGATCAGTCCGAAGAGGATGGTCATCACGCCGGCGACCAGTGCCGTCACCGCCGCCACCTGGCCGACGGGAAGGATGTTGCCGAGCACGTCGGGGTGAGCTCCGGGACCGGTCGGGGCGAAGCTGCCGATGATCAGCGGGTTCAGCACGACGATGTACGCCATCGTGAAGAAGGTCACGACACCGCCGCGCACCTCGCGCGCCACGGTCGACCCGCGCTCGGAAATCTTGAAGAACCCGTCCAGCATCTGCTCTCCTTACGATGTGTCCGAACGCGACTCCGCCCCACACCCGCCTTCGTTGCCGCACAGGCTGGCAGATCCCGTGCCTGTCGTGCTGGGTGGTACCGCCCTGTGGTTCCTCGGGTTTTTCGTGGTCCTGCTCGTCGATCGTTCGAACAGCACCCTGATCTGGACGACCCTGTCCGGAGGCTCGCTCGGGATCATCGGGTACGGAGTGTTCTACTGGCAACGCCGGGCCGCGAGGCGAGGGTCACGCGGGGCCCAGCAGGGCCTGGACGACGCCTAGTCCGTCAGTTTCGGGTGGCCGGTGCCGGCTCGGATGATCCACACGGTCATCTCATCCGAGTCCGCGCAGTACCAGATTCGACCACCGGAAGTCACCTCGTACTGCCACTGTGCGAATGTGGCGCCGTCGATGGTGTGGTGCGCGTACTCGCCTTTGAGCCTGTGCTGGCGGTCGATGTTCTCCGAGGAAGCAGGGCGTTCAGTCAGCACGACCCAGGCTTCCCACGTGTTCGATGCGGCGGACCGACAGAGTTCTTCCCAGCCTTTGGCTGCTTCGGTGTTGAGGAACCGAACCACGTAGCCGCCAGGACGTCGGGGCGGAGCGGCACGATCGCCACGTTTCGCTGGCAAGTGTTCACACATCCATGGGGTTGGGAACGATTCGGCCGTCAGTGACGGTGCTCGGCCCCTTGAGCGCACGCGCGAGCTCCGGGTCCGCGTGCACGATCGCGGTGTTCGCCCACTCATGGACGGTCTGCGCGAGCAGGGACCACTGGCCGAGCTCGGCGGACGCCAGGACTGCCTGGACGAACTCCTGGACGAACTCCGCGCGGTCAGACTTCGGCAGGACCGCGACCCACGGAAACTCGTCCAGCAGCGCGTCAGCTACAACATCGGGACCGGCGTGCCGGACCAGCGAACGCATCGCACGGGCCGCGGTGACCGCTCCGCTGTGCCGGTAACCGTGATGGTCGGCCCGCACCAGCAGCAGGTCGGCTCCGTCGCGCCGCTTGACGCGTACTTCGTGTTGATCAGCGATGGCGGCGACGCTCTTGGGGTCGCGCGCCAGCTCGCTCCACTGCACCTCGTTGACTATGCCCATGCACTAATTCTGAACTTATTCAGAATTGAGCGCAACTGCACGATCAGGTGTGATTGCGATCATGGTCATCGCTACCGACTGGGTCCGGCTGCTGATCGTCTGCGTCGTCTTCACCGCAGCCGCCGGTGCCATCGCGCGGTTCACCGGCCTCGCCAGGCCGACGCCGTTCCTCAAGGCCGCAGCACGCGCGGTGCTCCAGCTCGCGGCAGTGTCGGTCGTGATCGCGTTCGTCCTGACCCATCTCGGGCTCACGTGGGCGTTCCTCGTCGTCATGGCCGCCGTGGCCACCGCGACCTCTGCCCGTCGTACGGAGACCGGGCACAAGGGCGTCTGGGTGGCGCTCGCGATCCTGGTGGGCACCGTTCCCGCGCTCGGCCTGCTGCTCGGCATCGGCCTGCTCCCGGTCAAGGGCATCGCTCTGATCCCGGTGGGTGGCATCCTGATCGGCGGCGCGATGACCGCTACCACGCTGTCGGCACGGAGAGCCCTCGACACGTTCAGGGACCGCCACGGCGAGTACGAGGCGGCTCGCGCTCTGGGCTTCGGTGAACGCGCCGCGGTCGGCCTGATTGTCCGGCAACCGGCCGCGGAGGCGTTGATCCCGGCCCTCGACCAGACCAGGACGGTCGGGCTTGTCACCCTTCCGGGTGCATTTGTCGGAATGCTGCTCGGTGGTGCGCCCGTCTGGCAGGCCGGTGCCCTGCAGATCGTGGTGCTCCTGGCCCTGCTGGCCGTCGAGGCCGCCGCCGTGGCGACCGTGGTCGAACTGGTCGCGAGGGGTCTGATCAGGAGGACTTCCCAAGGTGGCGAAGTTAGGCTAACCTAAGTCTCGTCGCTTCGTGGTGGGAGCGGCAGTCAGTTCGGGAACGGACGAGGCCCCCCTCTGGGCAGAGGGGGGCCTCGTCGTATTCAGCAGCAGGAGCTTGTCGGAGCATCCACTGCCGAAGCTTCAACGAGTCAGAGCTGCAGGCCGTTCTGGCCCGCACGCGCCGCCTCGAAGCGGGCGTTGACGTCGTCCCAGTTGACGACGTTCCACAGCGCCGAGATGTAGTCGGCCTTCAGGTTGCGGTACTGCAGGTAGTACGCGTGCTCCCAGATGTCGAACGCGAGCAGCGGCGTCGTCGCGATCGACAGGTTCGAGTGGTGGTCCTTGAGCTGCAGCGTGACCAGCTTCTGGCCGATCGGCTCCCACGCGAGGATGCCCCAGCCGGAGCCCTGGATCGAGGACGCGGCGGCGTTGAGCTGGCCGCGGAACTTGTCGAACGAGCCGAAGTGCTCGTCGATCGCGGCCGCGAGCTCGCCGACCGGCTTGTCGCCGCCGTTGGGCGAGAGGTTCTTCCACCACACCTGGTGCAGCGCGTGGCCCGCCAGGTGGAACGCCAGCGTGGTCTCGAGGCCGACGATCGAGCCGAAGGAGTCCTTGTCGCGGGCTTCCTCGATCTGCTCCAGCGTGTCGTTCGCGCCCTTGACGTAGGCGGCGTGGTGCTTGCCGTGGTGCAGCTCGTTGATCTCACCGATGATCGCCGGCTCGAGGTCGCCGTAGTCGTAGTCGAGATCCGGCAGCACGTACTGGCCCATGACATCTCCTGCAATCTCTTGGTACTTGCAACTTACTAGCAACAAGAGCCAGTTAACCAGTTGCCGATGGCCGTACCGTCGTAAGCGTGTCCGTGCTGACAGCCAGGAATATTTCGCTGTCGTTCGGTCCGAGGACCGTGATCTCGGAGGTTGATTTCGATGTTTCGCCTGGTGACCGCGTCGGCCTGATCGCGCCCAACGGCGTCGGCAAGTCCACGTTGCTTCGCCTGCTCGCCGGTGAGCTGATGCCGGAATCCGGATCTGTCTCCAGCACCGGAACCGTCGCGCACCTGACGCAGGAGACCCTCCACGTAGCTGGAGAGTCGCTGCGCGACCACCTCGCCCGCCGCACCGGCGTCGCGCAGGCCGAGCAGTGGCTGCAACGGGAGGCCGAAGCACTCGCGGACGGCGGCGCTGAGCGTTACTCCGACGCGTTCGACCACTGGACCGCCATCGGTGCCGGTGACTTCGACGAACGCGCTGACGTCGTCTGCGAACGCCTCGGGCTGCGGGCCGACCTGCTCGACGGCCGGGAGCCGGACGAGCTGTCCGGTGGCCAGCAGGCGCGCCTCAGGCTCGCGGCGGTCCTCCTCACGCGCGCCGACGTGCTGCTGCTCGACGAGCCGACGAACGACCTCGACGCCGCCGGGCTCGACCTGCTGGAGTCCCACGTCAGCGCGTACCAGGGCGCGATCGTGCTGGTGAGCCACGACCGGGAGTTCCTCGCGCGCACCACGACCGCGATCGCCGAACTGGACGAGTTCTCGCACAAGATCACCATGTTCGGTGGCGGCTGGGAGGCCTACGTCGAGGAGAAGGCGAACGCGGAACGCCGCGCGCACGAGGAGTACGAGGCGTACGAGTCCAAGCGCGACTCGCTGACGCAGCGCAGCCGGCAGGTCCGGGAGTGGTCACGCAAGGGCGTGCGCCGGGCGACGAGCGCCAGGACGCAGAACGACGAACCGGACCGCAACGTCAGGGCCGCCCACAAACGCGGCGCGGAGGGCCTGACCGCCAAAGCGTCCGTTGTGGACCGTCAGCTCGCGAGGATGGAGGAGGTCGAGGAACCGCGCGAGGCGTGGCAGCTCCGGCTCACCCTCCCGTCGGCCGGGCGTGGCAGTTCGGTCGCGTTCACCCTGCGCCAGGCCGTGGTCAGCCGCGGCGACGTGACGCTCGGCCCGATCGACCTCACGATCGGCGCGGGCGAGCGGTGGCGGATCATCGGGCCTAACGGCTCCGGCAAGTCGACGTTGCTCGGCGCGTTGCTCGGCCGCATTCCGCTCACGCGCGGAGATCGCTCGACAGGTCCCGGTGTCGTCGTCGGCGAGGTCGACCAGCTGCGGGCCGAGTTCGCGAGCGACGAGAGCGCGTTGCGGATCGTGGCGGACGCGACCGGGCTGCCGGACGTCGAGGTGCGCACGCTGCTCGCGAAGTTCCGGCTCGGCGCCGACGCCGTGCTGCGGCCGGCGCGGGAGCTCTCACCGGGGGAACGCACCCGCGCGGGCTTGGCCTTGTTGCAAGCCAGTGGCACGACCTGTTTGGTCCTGGACGAACCTACGAACCACCTCGACCTGCCGGCCATCGAACAGCTGGAACAGGCGCTCGAAAGCTACGAGGGAACGTTGCTGCTGGTCACGCACGATCGGCGGCTCGCATCGACCGTGCGGGTGGATCACGAGATCAACGTGTGCGACCTTCTCACGTTTCCTCGTGTGAAGGGTGGAAGATATGAGTCATGACCACCGAGGAGGACTGGCCGGTCGAACAGACCTGGTCGATGCGCAACACCCACTGGCACGCCTATGTGGAGCACACGTCACTCGATCACGCCTCTCCTCGGCAGGTTCGGCTGGAACGCACCCCAGAGGAAGTGCTGACGTCGCCGGCCGAGGTCGCCGCGTGGCTGGAGGTCAACCTCCGCAGCGCGACGAGGCCCGAGGAGACCGGAAAGAAACGAGTGAAGGACGAACGCGACTTCACCGACTCGAACCGCGTGCACGCCTCGCTGGCGTCGCGCGGTGAGTCGATCTACACCGGAGTGAAGGGCGAGCTGACGCTGGCGGTCGAGGCCGTGACGCCGGACGAGTGCCGGACTTCCCATGACGGTGCGGACGTCGCGCCGTTGAAGGCAGGTCGCCGCCGTTAGGTTGTTCCCCGGAGATCACGCTCTGGGGTTTGTCGCGGAGGGTAGGCCGGTCGCGGGGACCGGCCTATCCAACGAGTTCCAGCAGTTGCTCAGGTGGGGCCTAGCCGACGTGCCACGTGTGCACGGGCTCGCCCGCGTGCATCAGCTCCATGTACCGCTTGAGCATCCCGGAGAGCGCCGCGTCTCTCGACATGCCGCGTTCTTCCAGCAGCGCAACGGTTTCCCGCTGCCAGGACGATCCCGTGCGCCGCGCCAGGCAGCGCTGCTCGATCACACCGAGGTAGCGTTCGCGGGCGTCGTCGGAGACGCCGCAGTCGCGCAGGCCCTCGTGCGCCATCGGCAGGAGCCGCCGCAACACGAGCTCGTCCGGCGGGATCCAGCCGATGCCCGGCCAGTACAGCTGAGCATGCATGCCGTGCCTGGCGCCGGTGTAGAGGTTCTCCTCGGCCGCCTGGAACGACATCTGCGTCCACAGTGGACGCTCCTGCGAGGTGAGCGCGCGCTGGGCACCGTAGAAGAAGGCGGCGTTGGCCATCGTGTCGAGCACCGTGGGGCCGGCGGGCAGGACCCGGTTCTCGACGCGCAGGTGCGGCACGCCGTCGACCACGTCGTAGACCGGCCGGTTCCAGCGCCAGATCGTGCCGTTGTGCAGGCGCAGCTCGGAAAGACGAGGCGCGCCACCGGCTTCCAGGACCTCCAACGGGTCCTCGTCGTCGGTTTCGGGCAGCAGGCTGGGGAAGTAGCGCACGTTCTCCTCGAACAGGTCGAAGATCGACGTGATCCACCGTTCACCGAACCACACGCGCGGACGGACGCCCTGGTTCTTCAGCTCGTCCGGACGGGTGTCGGTGGCCTGCTGGAACAACGGGATCCGGGTCTCGTGCCAGAGCGCCTTGCCCAGCAGGAAGGCCGAGTTCGCGGCGATGGCGACCTGGACCCCGGCCAGGCACTGCGCGGCGTTCCAGTGCGCGGCGAAGTGCGTCGGCTCGACCTGCAGATGCAGCTGCACCGAGGTGCACGCGGCCTCCGGCAGGATCGAGTCCGCGTAGGTGAGCAGCTTCTCCGGCCCTTTGCCCGGCATCGCCGGGCCCTCCATGTGCAGCACCATCTCCTCGCCGCGGGCCTTGAAGATGGTGTCGTTGAGCAGCGCGTACCGCGGTGCCTCGGAGAGCCACTTGCGGTCGAAGTGCCGCTCCCGCAACGTGGGCAGCAGGCCGATCATGGCGAGGTTGGCGCCCGCGTCGTTGGCCTTGGAGTCCGCGCTGTCGAGCGACTGCCGCAGTTCCTCCTCCAGGCCGAGCATCTCACCCCCGGCGAGCTCTCGCGGGGGGACGTTGATCTCCAGGTTCTGCTGTCCCAGCTCCAGGGTGTAGGAGGGATCGTCGATCTTCTCGAGGACCTCCGAGTTCGCCATCGCCGGCCGCATCGCGTCGTCGACGAGGTTCAGCTCGATCTCGAGCCCCATCTGGCGACGGGGAAAGGAGAACGTGTCTTCGGCCAGCATCGTGGCCAGTGCGTCGAGACTCCGCTGCATCTTCTCCCGATAACGCTGGCGGTCGTCTCTGGTGAAAGTGCGGCTGGACACTTCACTTCCCATGCCGCTACCCCTTCGCTCGGCGCCGGTGGGCGCGGGCCAGGCGGAACGCCAAAAGTGTCACAGCGGAATCCCCCTTTACATCGCCCAAATCGGTGCTCTCTGTCACGTGGAGGTAACAACCAGCGATCATCCGCTGGTCGGGCGTGTGCGGTTCCGCCCTCCGGCCTACCTCGCCTGTTCCACACCGGGCCGGATGCGAAACTTCCGGCGTGGCTGACGTGTTCGAGATCTACGACCCGGCTGATGCCCGGCTGGACGACTTCCGCGACCTGTCGACGGCCGATCGCAGGCCCGACCGGCCAGGAGGACGGGGTCTCGTCATCGCCGAAGGTGTCGTCGTGGTGGAACGTCTGCTGGCATCGCCGTACCCGGTGCGCGGGCTGCTCGGGGTGCGGCGCAGGATCGAGGCTCTGGACCTTTCTGACCTGGACGTTCCCGCCTACGTGACGTCAGCAGAGGTTATGGCGTCGGTCGTTGGTTTCCACTTGAACCGGGGTGTACTCGCGGCGGCCGATCGCGCTCCGGCGGTGTCGTTCGACGAGCTCGTCACGGGTGCCCAGCGCCTCGCCGTGCTCGAAGGCGTGGGCGACCACGAGAACCTCGGATCGATCTTCCGCAACGCCGCCGCGCTGGGCGTCGACGGCGTCCTTCTGGGCCCGGGCTGCAGCGATCCGCTGTACCGCCGCAGCGTGCGGGTCTCGATGGGGCACGTGCTGCGCGTGCCGTTCGCTACCACGGATCAGTGGCCCACGGCGCTGAACCTGTTGCGGCAAAAGGGTTATACAGTTGCCGCGCTGACGCCTCGTCCCACCGCCCTGCATCTTGCAGACGCGGGTTTGCGCGGCCGTCGCGTGGCGGTCCTGCTCGGCTCGGAGGGGCCGGGACTCACCGACGAGGCCATCGACGCCGCCGACCTGGCCGTGCGCATCCCGATGTCGTCGGGCGTGGACTCGCTGAACGTGGCCACAGCGGGCGCGGTGGCGTTCCATGCGTTGCTTTAGAGCCTTTCGAGCCTTTTTTCAGGCTTTAGAGCAACGTCAGGATCAGGGCCAGCCAGGCGACGAGCACCCCGGTCACGACGCCGTACGCGACCCAGCGCCACACCGGCACGCTGCGCCCCAGCCAGACACTCGGCGCCAGACCGCCGACAACCAGCACGTTCGCGACCAGGGCGAGCCACCGGCTCGTCTCACCCAGGCCCAGCGACAACGACACGACGGTCACCGTGACGATCGCGGCCGTGATGACGCTGACCGTGAGCCCGGTGCCCCACGGCGTCGGCTCCGGCTCGGCCTCTGTGGTGACTGCGGCCTCGACCGGCGCCTCGGGTGCGTCGACGGTGAGCAGGTCGCCGCTGACCGGGTCGGTGTAGCTGACGGGGGAGTTCATGACCGCGGCGATCCTGCCCGCGAGCTGCTTGCCCCTGCGTGAGATCAGCGCGCCGGCCACGCCGTCGGACGGCGTCTCGGTGCGCACCACCGCGTCGGCGACCTTGGCCCACTCGTGCAGTGCCTCGGCGAGATCGGCACCGAGGGGCAGGCTGTGCGGGTCGACCTCGCGCTCACCGGAATCGTCTTCTCCGGCGAGCACGGCACGGCCGTCCCGGACTCGCAACTCCACAGAGCCCTCCTTGGTCTGGCTTTCGGGCAGAACCTATCGGACGGGGAGGGTGGGGAGAACGGATGAGGGGTTTGGGGGTGTTGGGGTCGGGGTGGCGGTCTGCCGTGCGGGCGGTCGCCTTGCGTGGGCGGGTGGGTTGGGGCTGTGCGGGTCGGTTTGCGTGGGCGTGTCGCGTTCCAGAGGGGTGGTCACCAATGCGCTCAGGTCACCTTGCGTGGGTGGCCGGGCGGGCAGGACCGGGCCGGTGCCGGTCATCGCCGCTGCGCGTCGATAGCGATTGGGGCTTGACCTTGAGCCTCTGGCGGGATGCTTGACGGCCGGAAAAGGCCGGGCTTGGCTCGGCTCCGCCGTCGCCCGATTCGTGCGGAGGGACGCCTTGCTACGCCGTTCCGGTGGCTGGGGAGGGTGGTTTGCCATGTCTTGGTCGTGCGGTGGCCTGGCCGTGTGGCTACTGCCGTGCCATGCGGGGAGTCGTGAGGTCGCGTTCGCGCCAGATCCCCATTGGCGCGAACGCGACCTTCAGGCCTATGCGAGCGAGTCGCGCCAGGCCGTGTGCAGGGCGGCGAACCTGCCCCGCTCACCGATCAGCTCCTCGGGGGAGCCGTCTTCCACCACAATGCCACCATCCAGGACCAGGACGCGGTCTGCGATCAGGACCGTTGACAGGCGGTGGGCGATGATGAACGCGGTTCGGTCGGCGAGCACTGTTTCCAGGGCTGCCTGTACGGCGCGTTCGGTGGGTACGTCCAAGGATGATGTTGCCTCATCCAGGACCAGTACTGCCGGGTCTGCGAGGAACGCGCGGGCGAAGGCGACCATCTGGCGCTGTCCTGCGGACAGGCGGCCGCCTCGTTTGCGGACGTCCGTGTCGTAGCCGTTCGGGAGGGCGGCGATGAACTCGTGCGCGCCCACCTCGGCTGCTGCGGCCTCGATCTCTGCCCGCGACGCAGACGGGCGGCCCAGGGCGATGTTGTCCGCCACCGAGCCGGAGAACAGGAAGTTCTCCTGCGTCACCATCACGACGGCCCTGCGCAGGTCTGTGTCCGTCACCGAGCGCAGGTCCGTGCCGTCTAGTTGCACGGAACCCGCTGACGGGTCGTAGAAGCGGGCGACGAGCTTTGCCACCGTGGTCTTGCCGGCGCCTGTTGCGCCCACCAGTGCCACGGTCTGGCCCGCCGGCACGTCCAGCGTGAAGCGGGGCAGCACCTGCCGGGACGTGCCGGGGTACTGGAACTCCACGTCGGCGAACCGGACGGCGCTTCTGGCGTGCGGCATGGCCACCGGCGACGACGGTTCCGGTACGGACGGCTGTTCCTCCAGGACGCCCGAGATCTTCTCCAGGGCGGCGGTGGCGGAGGAGTAGGAGTTCGCGAACATCGCCAGTTCGTCGAACGGGTCGTAGAAGCGGCGCAGGTACAGCATGAACGCCGCGAGCACGCCCAGTTCGATGGCGCCGCCCGCCACCCGGTAGGCGCCCCAGGCCAGGACGACGGCCAGTGACACGTTGCCGATGACGCGAATCGTGGCGACGAACGTGGCCATGACGCCCAGGGCGTCGGTGTTCGCGTCGCGGAACTGGCCGTTGAAGCCCGACATGATCTGCTCGTTGCGGGGCTGGCGCCGGAACGCCTGCACCGCGCGGATGCCGTTCATGGACTCCACGAACTGCACGATGATCTTGGCGATCGCGCCGCGCGTGCCCCGGTACGCCTCCATCGAACGGCGGCGGAACCAGCGCCACAGGAAGTACAGCGGCACGAAGCCCGCGATCACGACCGACGCCAGCGGGGCGTCGAGCCAGATCAGGATCACCGCGATGCCGACCACCGACAGCGCGGCGTTGAACAGGCTGTCCAGGCCCTCTTCCAGCAGGTCCTGCAACGCGTCGACGTCGCTGGTCAGCCGGGAGATGACCTTGCCGGACGTGTACGACTCGTGGAAGCCGACCGACAGGCCCTGCGAGTGCCGGAAGATCCGGCCGCGCAGGTCCAGCAGCAGGTCCTGGCCGACCCGGCCGGAGATCCGCAGGAACGCCCAGCGCAGGAACGTCATCAGCAGCGCGCAGACCCCGTAGCCCACCACGCACCAGATCAGGATCGCCGGATCGCCGCCCACCGCCGCGGGGATGCCCCGGTCGATCGCGGCGGCGATCAGCAGCGGGCCCGCGAGCGCCGCCACGTTGCCGCTGACCACCGCGGCGATCGCCAGCGACGTGCGGGCGACGTGCGGGCGCAGCAACGAGCCCAGCAGCCTGCGCGAGCGGGCCTGCAGGCGCAGACCCGTCGAGTAGGAGATCTCCTCTATCTCCTCGGCGGCGACGCCGCGCCACTCTTCTTCAGCCGCAACAGGTGCGACAACTTCACTCACGACGCCACCTCCTCTTCGACCAGGTCATCGTCCATACTGGACAGAAGACGCCGGTACTCCTCGTTGGTGTCCAACAACTCCCGGTGCGAGCCGATCGCCTCGATCTTGCCGTCGACCAGCAACGCCACGCGGTCGGCCAGCTGCACGGTCGACGACCGGTGTGCCACGACCAGCGCCGTCGTCTCGCTCAGCACGCGCCGCAGCGCGCCCTCCACCTCGGCCTCGGTGTGGACGTCCAACGCGGACAGCGGGTCGTCCAGCACCAGCACCGCCGGCTTGCCGACGACCGCGCGGGCCAGCGCCAGCCGCTGCCGCTGACCACCGGACAGCGACAGGCCCTGCTCGCCGATCCGGGTCGCGAGACCCCACGGCAGGTCCTCCACGAACTCCTCCGCCTTGGCGACCCGCAACGCCTCGCGCACCTGGGCCTCGGTGACGTCCGGCAGCCCCAGGCCGACGTTCTCGGTCACCGACGCGGAGAACAGCACCGGTTCCTCGAACGCCGTGCCCACGACGGTCCGCAGGTCCTCCAGCGAGAGGTCCCGCACGTCGGTGCCGTCGATGGTGATCCGGCCGCCGGTCACGTCCGCGAGCCGCGGCACCAGCGCGGTCAGCGTCGTCTTGCCCGATCCCGTCGCACCGACCAGTGCCACCGTCTCACCGGGACGCAGGTCGAGGTCGACGCCGGACAGCACCTCGCGGCCGTCCTCGAACGCGAACCGCACGCCCTCGAAACGAACGTGCCCGCGCAGTGGCGTGGGCAGCGGCGCGGGCGAGGCGGGGCCGGTGATCGCGACGGGGGAGTCGATGACCTCCCAGTACCGTTCCAGCGCCGAGGCGGTCTGGTTCGTCTCCGCCAGCAACCAGCCGATGGAGTCGACCGGCCAGCGCAGGTACGCGCTCACGGCGACCGCCGCGACCAGCGCGCCGACCGTCAGCCAGCCCTGCACGATGCCGACCGCGCCGACGGCGAGCATGCCCGCGATCGACAGCTCCGGCAGCACGATCAGCACCGACCACAGCGCGGCCAGGATCGAGATCTTGTTCAGCTCGGTCGTCCGCAGGTCACGGGCCTGCGCCAGGAACCGCTTCGACAGCTCCGGCCCGCGCCCGAACGCCTTGAGCACCCGGATGCCGAGCACCGACTCCTCGACCGTCGTGGTCAGGTCGCCGGACTGGTCCTGGGCCCTGCGCGCCACGACCTTGAACTTCGCCTCGAAGAAGTACGAGATGACGATCAACGGCAGCGCGCCGCACAGCGACACGATCAGCAGCCACGGCGAGAGCGACGCGATGACGCCCAGCCCGATCACCACGATCACGCTGTTCACGATCAGGAAGACGATCGCGAACGCCACGAACCGACGCACGGTCGTGAGGTCGTTCGTGGCACGCGACAGCAACTGACCGGACTGCCACCGGTCGTGGAACGACACCGGCAGCCGCTGCAGGTGCTGGTACAGGTCGAACCGCATGCGCGCCTCGACCTCGGCCGCCGGCCGGGCGACGACCTTGCGCCGGATGTAGAACAGCACTGCCTCGCCGATGCCGAGCACCAGCACGCCGGCGATCAGCCACGGCAGCGGACCGGTCTGTTTGTTCTGAATCGGACCGTCGACGATGCGCTGCGTCAGCAGTGGGATGCCGAGACCGCACAGCATCGCGAGCATCGTCGCCGACAGCACGACAGTCATCCTTGCGCGGTGCGGCCGCACGTACGGCCACAACCTTCGCAAGGTCCTGATCGTCGAGTTACGTTGATCGCTCACGCGGTGAGCCCCCTCCAGGTCGTCCCCACGGTACGAAGTACGACCGACAGTCAGCATCCGGTTTTTCTCCCACCGGAGCCTCCTGTCTCGACTTAGGTCGAGGTCAAGGGCACGATGAACACCATGACGCGGTTTCTGCGAACCGAGCAGACGATGGCGTTTCCGCACGGACGGCTCATCGCCTCACACGACGGAGTGAACTTCGTCCTGGCTCCGGACGGCTGGGACCGGCTCGCCGGCGCACGCCCCAGACACGCCATGCTCGTCTCCCGTGAGGACGCGGAGGACTGGTGCGAACGAGAGGGCTGGGACCTGCACCTGCTCGACGAGGTGCCGGCTACCTCTTGAAGGTGAACAGGCTGACCAACCCGTAGGCGACGGCCGCGAGCAACGCCTCGGCGTGGTGCCGGTTGGTGAACCACCCGAGGATCGGTTCGTGCACCTTGAAGTAGAGCCCGACGCCCAGCACGATCGGTCCGAGCAGGATGATCGGCCACACCGGCCGCACCCCGAAGACCCGCAGCACCGGCCCGGCCAGCACCAGCGACGACACGAGCGCGAGCGGCAGTCCGATCAGCACGAGCAGCAGGAACGTCGACATCGACGTGCTGTCGAGCCACGACTTCAGGAAGCCCGACTCGTACGCCCACGTCCACCCGAGCACCAGCCCGGCCCCGACGGCCATCGACAGGACGACCCGGAACAACAGCCGGCGTCCTGTCCTACCCGTCTTGCCCGCGGTGCTCTGCTCCGTCACACCGTCCACCGTAACCAGCGGTCACCACGGAAGCCAAGGCGTCCCCGCCTGCTCCTGCGACCGCGGTACGCCCTCCGGCACGTGCGGAACCAGGGGACCGGCCGACGCACAACGCGGCGACCGCGTAGGCGACGCACCCCGTGACCACCACGACCGTCGTGATGAGGGGAGCGCGCTCCGCCTGGTACAGGTCGAAGTACTCGTGGATCACGTGCAAGGTCGCCAGGACCAGCACGACCCACAGCACGGGGGCGACCCCCACCACCCACCGGCCGCGTCGCTGCCGCAGGAACCGGAACCCGGCCACGACGAGCATCCCGGCCACCGCCACCCAGAACAGGAACTGAAGCGGGATCAGCAGCAGGACATGACGGCACAGGGAGCGGCTCGGCCCACCGTTGCAGTACCGGATCATCAGGGTCATGGTGTACGGGAACCCGAAGCCGGCCACCGCTCCAGTGACAACCCCGACGACAGCGCGCGACAACATGCGCCCAGAGTTACTGGTCGAGCCGCCCGTCAGGCCGAACTTCACGAACCCTCCACAACACCTTCACCACGCGGAGCCGTGAGCACGGCGATCAACGCGTAGAGCGCGGCGAACACCGCGAAGGCGAGGAAAGTGACACCGAGCAGCAGGATCATGGCGACGACCGCCATGAGGGTCGCGGGCAGGGCCACCAGCCCGGCCCGCGACACGCTCAGCGAACGCAACGCGAGCCACCCCAGCACCATCGCGACCACACCGAAGATCGGCACAGCGGTCACGAAGGCGCCGAGGCAGCCCCACTCTTCGAACGTGCAGACCGTGCCCGAGCTGATGAGCTCGAACATTCCCCACCAGGCCAGCCCGAGGAGTGCACCCACTCCGGCAGCCAGCGCGACACGACGTCCCATGGCGCGAGCGTCTCACTCAGCGGTTCGACCGCACGCCCAGTAAAACGTCCTCCCACGAAGGGACGATGGGGTGGTTCTTCTTGCCCCGCTTCGGAGGAGCGTCCTTGCGGACCGGCTTCTCCGCGGCGGGCTCCTGCTCCTTCTCCACCGGCGGGGCAGGAGCGGGTTCCGGCTCGGGCAGCTTCTCCTGAACCGGCTTCTCGGCCACGGCCGGAGCCGGCACCGGAGCCGCCACGGGGGCAGGCGCCTGGGCCGGGACCGGCAGTGGCTCCTCGGCGACGGGGATCGGCGGGAGGACCGGAGTCGCCTCCAGGGCCTGCCGCGCGAGCTGCGTCACCGGGCGCACCGTGCGCAGCGTCCGGTTCGGGTTCGGGTCCATCAGGTCGACGGCGACGTCGTCGAGCGCCGTGACCGTGCCGCCCTGCGCACCGGGGTGGAACGCCCAGTGCGCGCGGTTGTCCGAGCGCCCGGTCTTCCAGTGCAGCTGCACGATCCAGCGACCGTCGTCGCCCTTCCACGAGTCCCAGCTGGTGTCGGACAGGTCGTGTCCGCGCAGGCCGAACGAGTGCGCGACGACCTCGCCGAGCGTCTGCACGTCCGGGCCGTCCTCACGGACCGGGTGCGCGCGCTGGGCCATGTCAGCCGTGCGCGAACGCTCCAGCAGAACGGGGTAGGCGAAGCGCTCGATGCGGTGCGTCGGCATGCCGGAGGCGGCCGCGACCTGATCGATCGACTCGCCGGAACGGATGCGGGCCTGGATCTCCCGGGGCCGCATCTGGGCCTCGCCGGACTCGATCTGCATCTGGCCGAGGCGAGCCAGATCACCGCGCAGCGCCGCCCGAAGACGCTCGTCAGCGGGGAGCGTGAAGCGCTCGCCGCGGTTTTCGGGGTCCTCGAGGATGACGGACTTGCCGTCCTCGTCGAGCCCGATGACTCGCAGCGCTCGCATCGTGGCCTCCCTGAATTCGCACCTCGCCAGCAGACAACGTTAGGACAACGAGCCGCCGTTGAGTGGGAGACTCGCCGATATCTATACGTGATCTTGCCAGTTCACGAGGGTTGCCGCACTCCCGTTTCCGGAAGGTTCACCTGGACCACAAGGCCTCCTCCTCCGTTCGGACGAGCCTTCGCCGCGCCCTGGTGCGCCCTCGCCACGGACTGCACGATCGACAGTCCGAGGCCGGATCCGGCGGTCCCGGTGCGGTCCCGGAGCCGGCGGAACGGCTCGAACAATCCGGGTACTGCCTGGGCAGGCACGGTGGGACCGGTGTTGGCGACGACCAGTTCCCGATCAAGCTCCACCGAGACGGAACCGCCCGGCTTGTTGTAGAGCACGGCGTTGCGCAACAGGTTGCCGACGAGCTGGGCAAGTAGGACCGGATCACCGTCGACCAGATACCTGCGCGTCCGAACCGCAAACGTGACCTTTTTCTCCGAAGCCAGAGCCGCGCAGGACTCGATTTCGTCGTCGATCACCTCGTCCAGCCACACCAGCTCACGCGTGGCGAGGCCGCGGTCACTGCGAGCGAGCACCAACAGCCCGTCGATGAGCTTCTCGCTTCGTTCGTTCGTGTCGAGCAGGTGCGTGCCGAGACGGCGCATGTCGTCGTTCGCGTCCGGGGCGGCCAACGCCACCTCGATCAACGTCCGCTGCACGGCCAACGGCGTGCGCAGCTCGTGCGAGGCGTTCGCGACGAAGCGCTTCTGGCTGTCGAACGACGACGCGAGCCGGTCGAGCATGCCGTCGAAGGTGTCCGCGAGCTCCTTGAGCTCGTCCGGCGGCCCGTCCAGCTCGATGCGCTGGTCCAGTCGCTCGGCCTCCAGCCGGTGCGCGGTCGACGTGATCGAGTGCAACGGCGCCAGCACCCGTCCGGCCACCACCCAGCCGAGCCACACGGCTATCACCGCGGCCACCAGCAACGCGATGATCGACTGCCACAGGACCGTGTTCATCGTGTCCACTTTGACCTGATCGGCGGTGACTACCAGGGTGTCGGCGGGCAACTGCGCCGCTTCGAGCGTCACGGAGCCGCTGTAGGGGTCCAGCTGCGTGGCCGGAATCCCCCGCGCCACCGCTATCCCGGCGTCCACCGGCGCGAACGACGCGAGCAGCCAGTAGTTGAGCCCGATCAACGCGATGCCCGCGATCAGGAACACCCCGCCGTACCAGGCCGTCAGCCTGGTCCGGAGCGTCATGAGCCGAACCGGTAGCCGGCGCCGGGCACGGTCTGGATGACCTGAGGCGCGCCCAGCTTGCGGCGCAACGTCATCACCGCCACCCGCACGGCGTTGGTGAACGGGTCCGCGTGCTCGTCCCAGGCCTTCTCCAGCAGTTCCTCCGGACTCACCACGTTGCCCTCCGCCCGCATCAGCACCTCCAGCACGGCGAACTCCTTCGGCGAGAGCGGTAGGAACTTCCCTTCGCGCATCGCCTGGTGCCGTGGCAGGTCCAGCGTCACCCCCGCCCGTTCGAGCACCGGCGGCAGGGCGGGACGCGCCCGGCGGCCCAGCGCCTGCACGCGGGCCACGAGCTCGGCGAACGCGAACGGCTTGGTCAGGTAGTCGTCGGCGCCGATCCCGAGCCCGGCCACCCGATCGTCCACTTCGGCCGCCGCCGTCAGCATCAGCACCCGTGCCTCGCCACCGGTTGTGTGCACCGCCTTGCACACCTCGTCACCGTGCACGAAGGGCAGATCGCGGTCGAGCACCACGACGTCGTACGCGTGCACCCCCACCCGTTCCAACGCCGCTTCACCGTCGTAGCAGACGTCGACCGCCATCGAGAACCTGCGCAACCCCTCGGCGATCGTGTCCGCGAGCAGCTGTTCGTCCTCGACCACCAGCACACGCATGACACCTATCTTCCGCCCAACGGGCATAAGCGCCGGATAAGACCTTTCGCTTAACGCCGCCGAATGCCGCCCTCCGTAGACCTGTCCCCATGAAATCCACCATCGCAGTGTTGCTGGGCCTGCTCCTGGCGCTGACCGCCTGCGGGTCGAAAGAGCAGCCCGGCGGGGCCCAGAAGAACGAGAAGGGCGACATGGTCAAGTTCGCCCAGTGCATGCGGGACAACGGCGTCGACATGCCGGACCCGAAGCAGGACGACAACGGCGGCGTGATGATCGAGGCGATGCCCGGCGGCGAAGCCGGCTCTCCCGACATGGAGAAGATGAACTCCGCCCACGAGGCCTGCAAGGAGCATCTGCCCAACGGCGGCGAGATGAAGCCGCCGTCGCCGGAGGAGCAGGACAAGGCGCGCCAAGAGGCGAAGTGCATGCGCGACAGGGGTTACAACTGGCCGGACCCGAAGTTCGAGGGCGGCGGCATGACCGAGTCGATCGAGCTGCCGGACATGGAGGACGAGAAGGTCAAGCAGGACATGAAGGACTGCGGCATGGGTGAAGGCATGGTAGCGACGAGGCCCATCGGATGAAGCGCCAGGTGAACAGGAAGATCGTCGTCGCCGCACTCGTCGCCGCCGTGGTGCTCGGCACCGGCGGGGTCGTCGTCCTCACGAGAATCGCCTCCAACCAGGCCAACGCCGCACCGTTGCAGAACGACCCGTCCAAGACCGCGCCGGTCAAGAAGACGAACCTCGCGGACCAGCAGTCGGTGACCGGCCAGCTCGGCTTCGGCGCGGAACGAGCGCTGGCCAGCCGGAAAAGTGGCACCATCACCGGGCTGCCGAATCAGGGCGCTGTCATCGACCAGGGCAAACCGGTGTTCCACTCGGACGCCAAACCGGTGCCGCTGTTCTACGGCGCGATGCCCCTCTACCGCGATCTCGAAGCGGGCATGTCGAACGGACCCGACGTCAAGGTGGTGGAGGAGAACCTCGCCGCTCTGGGGTTCAAGGACTTCGGCGCCCCCGACGAGAAGTTCACCTCGTACACGGCCTCCGCGCTGAAGAAGTGGCAGAAGGCCAACGGCCTGGAACAGAACGGAAAACTCGGCTCCGGTGACGTGATCGTCCAACCTGGAGCGATCCGCGTCGCGTCCTTGACCGCTCAGCTCGGCGCACCCGCCGGCGGCGACCTGATGAAGGTCACCGGCACCGAACGCGCGGTGACAGTCGAGTTGGAACAGTCCAAGCAGCGCCTCGCCAAGGTGGGCGAGAAGGTCGAGCTGTCGATCACCGGCGGCAAGCCCACCACCGGCACCATCACCGGCGTCACCCGCAACCCCGGCGACCCCAACCAGGGCCAGAAACCGAAGCTCGTCCTCACGATCTCCGTCGACGACCCCAAGGCCGCCGAGGGCGTCGAGACCGGCAGCGTCACCACGTTGTTCACGGTGTCGAAGAAGCAGAACGTGCTCGCGGTCCCGATCGGCGCGCTCCTCGCGTTGAACGAGGGCGGCTACGGCGTGGTCGGCGAGGACGGCAAGACCATCCCGGTCACCGTCGGCATCTTCGCCAAGGGCCAGGTCGAGGTGCAGGGCGAGGGCCTGCGCGAGGGCATGAAGGTGGTGACCACCGAGTGATCACCGTCGACCACGCGAGCCGGACGTATCCCGGTGGTGTGCAGGCGTTGCGCGACGTCTCCCTGACCGTCGGGGGCGGGGAGATGCTCGCGATCGTGGGACCGTCCGGCTCGGGGAAGTCGACCCTGCTGCACCTGATGGGCACGCTCGACAAGCCGACGACAGGGACCGTGGAGATCGACGGCAACGACATCTCCACCCTGTCCGACAACGCTTTGTCCGCGCTGCGAGCGCGCACGATCGGGTTCGTGTTCCAGCAGTTCTTCCTCACCGACGGACTGTCCGCGATCGAGAACGTGGCCGCGGGGCTCGTCTACGCCGGCGTGCCGCGTTCGAAGAGACGGTCCATGGCGATGTCCGCTTTGGACAGAGTCGGGCTGATCCACCGCGCGCTGCACAAGCCGCACGAGCTGTCCGGCGGTGAACGTCAGCGGGTCGCGATCGCGCGGGCCGTGGTGAACACACCGGGGATCCTGCTGGCCGACGAGCCGACCGGGAACCTGGACACGAAGAACGGTGCGGGCGTGCTGGAGTTGCTGGAAAGCCTCAACTCCGATGGCACGACGATCGTGATGATCACGCACGACCGGGACATCGCGGCCTGGGCGCCGCGCAAGGTCGAGGTCCGCGACGGGGTGATCGTGTGATCGACCTCCTTCGCCTCGGGTTCTTCGGGATGCGGACCCGCCCGATCCGCGCGGTGTTGTCCGCCCTGGGCATCGCGATCGGCATCGCCGCCGTGGTCGCGGTCGTCGGCATCCCGGCCTCCAGCGCCGCCGCGTTGAACGAGAAGATGTCCAAGCTGGGCACCAACCTCCTGACCGCCGCGCCCGGCCAGGACTTCTTCGGCCAGGACGCGAAGCTGCCCGAGACCGCGGTGCCGATGGCCAAGCGGATCGGCGCGGTGTCGGCGGCCAGTGCCACCGGCAAGCTCTCCGCGAGCGTCCGCAAGAACGACCTCGTGCCGTCGAGTGACACGCTCGGGCTGCAGGTGCAGGCGGCGGAGAAGGACCTGCTGAAGGTGCTGGGTGCCGAGGTGCGCGAGGGCAGGTGGCTCTCGCCGGGCGAGAAGTCGGTGGTGCTCGGGGGTACCGCGGCGTCACGTCTGGGCGTGGACAAGCCCGGTGTGCAGCTGTGGATCGACGGGCAGTGGTTCACCGTCGTCGGCATCCTCGGGCCGTTGCCGCTCTCCCCGGAGATCGACAGGTCCGCGCTGATCGGCTGGGACGCGGCCAAGGAGGCGTTCGGGTTCGAGGGCAACGCGAACACGGTCTACGTGCGCACGTCCCCGGACCAGGTCGACAACGTCCGCAACCTGCTCGGTCCGACGCTGAACCCGCAGAAGTCCAACGAGGTCAAGGTTTCCCGGCCGTCGGATGCGCTGGAAGCGCAGCAGCTGGCCGAGAGTTCCTACAACGCGCTGTTCCTGGGCCTGGGTGGAGTCGCGTTGTTGGTGGGTGGCGTCGGCGTGGCGAACACGATGGTGATCTCGGTACTGGAACGGCGCAGGGAGATCGGTCTGCGGCGGGCGCTCGGGGCGACCCGGCGGCAGATCCGGTGGCAGTTCCTGACCGAGTCGGTGCTGCTGTCGGGCCTCGGCGGACTGGTCGGCGTGATCGTGGGAATCGCGGTCACGGCCGGATATTCGATCAGTCAGCAATGGCCCGCGGCACTGCCGTGGCCGGCCCTGCTCGGGGGAGTGGGCTCGGCGATCCTCATCGGCGCCATCGCCGGCGTCTATCCCGCGGTGCGGGCGGCACGTCAGTCGCCCACGGAAGCACTTGCCTGAAAAGCCCTGGGGTGCACCGAGAAACTCGTCGGTGCACCCCAGGCTGCTACCTCAAGAACTTCAGAGCTGGCCGACGACCCACTCGATCGCCTGCGTCAGGATCGTGACGTCGTTCGGCTCGATGGCCGGGAACATCGCGACGCGCAGCTGGTTCTTGCCGAGCTTGCGGTACGGCTCGACGTCCACGATGCCGTTGGCGCGCAACACCTTCGCCACGACGGCGGCGTCGACCTCGTCGGAGAAGTTGATCGTGCCGACGACCTGCGAGCGGTCAGCGGCCTTCTCGACGTACGGCGTGGTGTACGCGGTCTTCTCGGCCCACGAGTACAGCCGGTCGCTGCTGTCCTTCGTGCGCGCGACCGACCAGTCGAGGCCACCGTTGCCGTTGATCCAGTCGATCTGGTGCGCCAGCAGGAAGAGCGTGGCGACCGACGGCGTGTTGTACGTCTGGTCCTTGGTGGAGTTGTCGAGCGCGGTCGGCAGCGACAGGAACTCCGGCACCCAGCGGTCCTTGAGCTCCTCGACGCGGGCCAGCGCGGCGGGCGACATCAGGGCGAGCCACAGGCCACCGTCCGAGGCGAACGACTTCTGCGGCGCGAAGTAGTAGACGTCGAAGTCCTCGGCCTTGACCGGCAGGCCACCGGCACCGGACGTCGCGTCGATCGCGATCAGCGCGTCGCCGGAACCCTCGATGCGGGTCACGGGCATCGCGACACCGGTCGAGGTCTCGTTCTGCGCCCAGCCGACCAGGTCGGCGCCCTCGGCGTAGAAGAGCTCGGGCGAGGTGCCCGGCTCGGCTTTGGTGACCAGGGAGTCCTTCAGGAACGGCGCGGTCTGCGTGACCTTCGCGAACTTGGAGGAGAACTCACCGTTCGTGAAGTGCTGCGCGGTCTCGCGGACCAGCCCGAACGACGCCGCGTCCCAGAACGCCGTGGTGCCACCGTTGCCGAGCACGACCTCGTAGCCGTCCGGCAACTGGAACAGGTCGCGCAGTCCGGAGCGGACGCGGCCGACGAGGTTCTTGACGGGCTTCTGCCGGTGCGATGTGCCGAGCAGTGCGGCGCCCTCGGACGCGAGGGCCGCGACGGCCTCGGGACGCACCTTGGACGGTCCACAGCCGAAGCGGCCGTCAGACGGCTTGAGCTCGGCGGGAAGCACCAACGAGGTCGGATCGGCGGTCTGGGTCATGTGGTCACGCCTCCGGGGCGATTGACGAGCTTCAGGGACCTGACCGGCGCCGTTGCCGGAGTTCACAGTGTTGCAGGCCGGTGGCCGAGAGGTGACAGCCGGGTGTCCTGGGTCACGCACCGCTGACTCCGATTGTCAACCGGTCAGTGGACACGCGGTCGTGTTTCGGCCGTGTTTCCACTCCGCGATAGCGCGCTTTCGCGTGTTAGAACGGCGGAGTGCATCTGACGCCGCATGAACGGGACAAGCTCCTCGTGCACGTCGCTGCCGACGTGGCGCGGCGGAGGCTCGAACGCGGAGTGCTGCTCAACTACCCCGAGGCGGTCGCGTTGATCACCGACCACGTGCTGGAGGGTGCGCGGGACGGCCGCACGGTCAGCGAGCTCATGGAGAGCGGGCGGACCGTGCTCGCGCCGGAGCAGGTCATGCGGGGCGTGCCGGAGATGATCGACTCGGTGCAGGCGGAGGCGACGTTCCCGGACGGCACGAAGCTCGTCACCGTGCACCACCCGATCGCGCCCTCGGCCGGTCCGGCGCCGGGTGAGGTGGTCGTCGGCGCCGAGCCCGTCGAGCTCAACCCCGGCCGGCCGCGCGTGACGATGGTCGTCGTGAACGTCGCCGACCGGCCCGTTCAGGTCGGATCGCACTTCCACTTCGCCTCGGTCAACACGGGGCTGTCCTTCGACCGCGAGGCGGCGTTCGGCTACCGGCTCGACATCCCGGCGGGGACGGCCGTGCGGTTCGAGCCCGGTGTCGAGCGCGAGGTCACGCTGGTTCCGCTGGCAGGCTTGAGGATCGTCCGGGGGTTGCAGCGATGATCGACCGCGAGCGTTATGCCGAACTGCTCGGGCCGACGGCCGGTGACCGGATCCGGCTCGCCGACACGGACCTGTTCATCGAGGTCACCGAGGACCGTTCGCGCGGTGCGGCGTCCGGCGACGAGGTGATCTTCGGCGGCGGCAAGGTGATCCGCGAGTCGATGGGCCAGGGCGTCGCGACCCGTGCCGAGGGTGCTCCCGACCTGGTCATCACCGGTGCGGTGGTCCTCGACCACTGGGGTGTCGTCAAGGCCGACGTCGGCGTGCGGGACGGGCGGATCGTCGCGATCGGCAAGGCGGGCAACCCGGACACGATGGACGGCGTGCACCCAGCACTGGTGATCGGGCCGTCGACGGAGATCCTGTCCGGCAACGGGAAGATCCTCACCGCGGGCGGCATCGACTGCCACGTGCACTTCATCTGCCCGCAGATCGTGGACGAGGCGCTGGCGTCCGGGCTGACGACGCTGATCGGCGGCGGCACCGGTCCGGCGGAGGGCACGAAGGCCACGACCGTCACGCCCGGAGCCTGGTACCTCGACCGCATGCTGACGTCGATGGACCACATGCCGGTCAACATCCTGTTGCTGGGCAAGGGGAACACGGTCTCCGAGGAGGGCCTGCGCGAGCAGCTCGCCGGCGGCGCGGGCGGGTTCAAGCTGCACGAGGACTGGGGTACGACGCCTGCCGCGATCGACGCCTGCCTGCGCGTCGCTGACGAGTCCGGCGTCCAGGTCGCGATCCACACGGACACGTTGAACGAGGCCGGCTTCCTGGAGTCCACTGTGGACGCCATCGGTGGCCGGTCGATCAACGCCTACCACTCCGAGGGCGCCGGTGGCGGGCACGCGCCGGACATCATCCGCGTGGTCTCGCTGCCGAACGTGCTGCCGTCGTCGACGAACCCGACGCGCCCGCACACCGTCAACACGCTCGAAGAACACCTCGACATGCTGATGGTGTGCCACCACCTCAACCCGTCCGTGCCGGAGGACCTGGCGTTCGCCGAGTCGCGGATCAGGCCGACCACGATCGCGGCCGAGGACCTGCTGCACGACATGGGTGCGATCTCGATGATCTCGTCCGACTCGCAGGCGATGGGCCGCGTCGGCGAGGTGATCATCCGGACCTGGCAGACCGCGCACGTCATGTCGTCGCGGCGTTCCATGGACTCGAACCTGCGGGCGCAGCGCTACGTCGCCAAGTACACGATCAACCCCGCTGTGGCGCACGGGATCGCCGACGAGGTCGGGTCGGTCGAGGCCGGCAAGCTGGCCGACCTGGTGTTGTGGGAGCCCAAGTTCTTCGGCGTGCGGCCTTCGGTGGTGCTGAAGGGTGGGTTCATCGCGTGGGGCGCGATGGGTGACGCGAACGCCTCGATCCCGACGCCGCAGCCGGTGTGGGCACGGCCGATGTTCGGCGCGACGGCCGGTGCGGCCTCGTCGGTGTTCTTCGTCGCGCCGTCGGCGATCGAGGCCGGTGTCGGCGATCGGTACGCGCGGCGGGTGCTGCCGGTGGCCTCGACGCGATCGGTGACCAAGGCGGACATGGTGCACAACGACGCGATGCCGGACGTCCGGGTCGATCCGGACAGCTTCGCCGTGCACGTCGACGGGGACCTGGTCGTGCCTTCGCCGGTCGCGGAACTGCCGATGGCCCAACGGTACTTCCTGTTCTGATGCTGACCGCGCTGATCCTCGCCGACTCCCGCTTCCCCGGCGGCGGCCACGTGCACTCCGGTGGGCTGGAGGAAGCCGCCGCGCGCGGGCTGGTGCACGACGAGCCGTCGCTGCGGGCGTTCCTGCACGGCCGGTTGCTGGGAGCCGGGTTGCTCGCGGCCGGGTTCGCGGCCGCGGCGGCTCGTGGTGAGGATCTGGACGTGCTGGACGCGGAACTGGACGCCCGCACGCCTTCTCCCGCTCAGCGCTCGGCTTCGCGCGCACAGGGACGAGGGATGCTGCGCGCGGCTCGTCGTGCCTGGCCTTCCGCGCGGCTGGATGCGTTGCCGCGTGACCCGCACCAGCCGTTGGTGATCGGGGTGCTGATCGGCGAGCCTGTTGAGGCTGCTTTGACCTGCGCTTATCTGGCCGTGAGCGGGCCGGCGTCGGCGGCCGTCCGGTTGCTGGGGCTGGATCCGTTCGGGGTCAACGCGATCGTGGCCTCACTCGCCGTCGAGGACGTCGCCGCGCGAGCGTGCAAGGAGCTGCCTGCTCTGGGTTCACCTGCCTTGGACCTGCTGGCCGAGGCACATGTCCGACGTGAAGGGGTGCGTCTCTTTGGGAGCTAACCACGGGCCCGACCCGCATGATCACCACCATGGAGCCGCGCCGCGCATCGGCATCGGCGGCCCGGTCGGCAGCGGCAAGACCGCGCTGACCGCGGCGTTGTGCCGTGCGCTGGGCTCGCAGCTGGAGCTCGCGGTCGTCACCAACGACATCTACACGACCGAGGACGCGGACTTCCTGCGCCGGGCAGGGGTGCTTGATCCGTCACGCATCGAGGCCGTGCAGACGGGATGCTGCCCGCACACGGCCATCCGGGACGACATCACGGCGAACCTGGACGCGGTGGAGCGGTTGGAGCATCGGATCTCCGGCCTGGACCTGGTGATCATCGAGAGCGGTGGGGACAACCTGACGGCGGTGTTCTCGCGGGGGCTGGTCGACGCGCAGATCTTCGTCGTGGACGTGGCCGGCGGGGACAAGGTGCCGCGCAAGGGCGGTCCCGGCGTCACGACCGCGGACCTGCTGGTCATCAACAAGACCGACCTGGCACCGTTCGTCGGCGCGGACATGGATGTGATGATCTCCGACGCGCACCGGATGCGTGGCTCGTTGCCCGTCATCGCCCAGTCGCTGGTCGAGACGCCGGACGCGCCCGAGGTGGCGAAGTGGGTGCTGGCCCAGCTGTGAAGGGTGTGCGGTGAAGGCGTCGGCTCGGTTGGTGGTGTCGCTGGACTCGCACGGCAACAGTGTTGTGCGAGTCCTGCGGTCGATGACACCGTTGACATTGGTGCCGCACCGGCGCGTGGGCCCGCTTGCGTTGGTGCACTTGGTTTCCTCGGTGACGGCACCCCTGGGCGGTGATTCGTTGTCCCTGACTGTCGAAGTCGGTCCTGGAGCCTCGCTTGAGCTTCGAGGTGTTGCGGCAACACTGTTGTTGCCCGGTTCGTCCGGTGAGGAGTCTTCGTCCCTGGTTCGGTTCCTGGTCGAGGGGACTGTTCGCTACCTGCCGGAACCGACCGTCGTGACGAGCCGTGCGCACCACACTTCTGTGGTGGAGGCCGAATTAGACGGTCACGCACAGTTGCAAACTCGTGAGGTGCTGGTGCTGGGTCGTGCGGGGGAGAAGCCGGGCACGTTGTCGTCGTCTGTGCGCGCAACCCGTTGTGGCAGGCCGTTGTTGCATCAGCAACTGGTCGTGGGTGATCCCTTGGCCGACGCTTCGTCCGCCGGCCTCGCGGGCAAGCGGGTCGTCGGCACCGAGATGCTTCTCGACTCGGTGGAGCGCGAGACGGATGGCGGTGAGTGGTGGAGCGTCGTTCCGTTGGCAGCAGGCGGAAGCCTTGCCACCGCACTGGGTGATGACGTGGTCACCGTCACAAGAGTGCTTGATGCCATCTGACTCGATCACGGACTCGATCCAGAACTGTTCTTTGTACGGACAGTCACCGTTCAGGTGGTGGTCATCACCGCGCAGGCGGTTTCGGGATCGGGTCGCCGTGCGTATGGTCGCGGGTCCAGGGACCACGAGTTCTGCCGCCGCTTGGAGGTTCGCCGATGACGGAGACCACGAACATCGCACTACCGGCGATGCGCGTGTCATACGAGCAGGGCTCGCTCAGCGAGTCGGAGCTTGCCGCCACCTGGCACGAACAGCTCCAGTTGTGGCTCGACGAGGCGACCAACGCCGGGCTTCCCGAGCCGAACGCGATGGTGCTCGCGACGACCGACGTCAAGGGCCGGCCCTCGTCGCGGACCGTGCTGGCGAAGGGTTTGGATGCCCGCGGGCTGGTGTTCTTCACGAACTACACGTCCAACAAGTCGCACGATCTGATGGCCACCCGGTATGCGTCCGCCACGTTCCCGTGGTTCGCGATGCAGCGGCAGGCCCATGTACGTGGGGTGGTGGAGAAGGTCGGGCCGGTGGAGACCGCCGAGTACTGGAACTCCCGGCCTCGTGGGTCGCAGATCGGGGCTTGGGCCTCGCCTCAGTCCCGGGTGGTGACTGGGCGGTCCACTTTGGATTCTGCGTTGCACAAGATCGAGCGGCAGTTCGCTGATACCGAGAAGATTCCTGTGCCGCCGCATTGGGGTGGGTGGCGGATTCGGCCTGAGGAGGTCGAGTTCTGGCAGGGGCGGCGGGATCGGATGCATGATCGGCTTCGGTTCCGGGATGGTCGGGATGGGTGGTCGTTGGAGCGGGTTGCTCCGTAGTTAGCTTTTGCGGATGGGGTGTCTCCTGTGGGCGGGAGGCGCCCCTTTTGCTGTTCGCGACCTGGGCGTGCGGTGGCCGGGTGGGGCGCGACCGGGCGGGTGGTCGCCTTGCGGGCGGCGGGCTTGCGGTTGCGTGCTTCCCCTGGGGGCGCTGCCCCCAGACCCCCGGCAATCTGATCAGGGGGTCCACGCCATCAGCGGGCAGATGGCACGCCTGTTGAGTTGGGCGGCTGCCTGTTGCTTTGAGGGCACCGCCTGGCCCGTTTGGTAAGGACGGCTCGCCTTCGGCTTCGCGTGGGGGAGGGCGGCTCGCCTTGGCTTCGCGGTGAACCTGACCGGTGGCTCAGGCGTCCTCAGGCTGGGGAGATTGTCCGATCCCGGCTTCGGCATACTGGGATTTCAGCAACAGCTAGCTACGAGGTGCGATTTCACGTGTGCGGAGTGCTCGGACTCATCTGTTCCACTGAAGCCGCCGCGGTCTCCGCGCGCGCCTCTGTGGCCTCAGCACTGCGCTGCCAGCGGCACCGTGGGCCCGACGAGCAGGACACCTGGGCTGATGCCGAGGTCGTCTACGGGTTCAACCGGCTTGGTTTTATTGATCTTGAGCACTCCCATCAGCCGCTCGTGTGGGGGCCGCCGGAGAACCCGACGCGGTACACGTTGAACTTCAACGGCGAGATCTACAACTACAAGGAGCTCCGGTCGGAGCTCATGCGTAAGTTCGGCGCGCAGTTCAAGACCAACGGTGATGGTGAGGCCATCGTCGCTGGGTATCACTACCTTGGTGCTGACTGGGTCAAGATGTTGCGCGGCATGTTCGCGTTCATGATCTGGGACGCGCAGGAGCGTGTGGTCTTTGGTGCGCGGGATCCGTTCGGGATCAAGCCCCTGTACTGGGCCGCTGGGCCCGGTGGGGTTGGGTTCTCGTCCGAGAAGAAGAGTTTGCTGCAGCTCACCGGGGTCCTTGGGATCAGTCAGGAGCTGGATCAGACTGCGTTGCAGCACTACCTCGTGCTTCAGTACGTGCCTGAGCCTGAGTCGTTGCACAAGGCGATTCGGCGGGTTGAGTCCGGGACTTCGTTCAAGGTGTCGCCGGGTGGGCAGGTGCTGTTCAACCGGTACTTCAAGCCCGTGTTCTCGCCGCGGCCGGTGAACGGGGCGCACGAGGCTGAGGCGCTGTACGAGCGCATTGCCGACGTGATGCGTGACTCGGTGGCCAAGCACATGATTTCCGACCCGGACGTGACGGTCGGTGCGTTTCTCTCCGGCGGTATCGACTCCACGGCCACGGCTACGCTGGCCAAGCAGCACAACCCCAACCTCATCGCGTTCACCAGCGGTTTTGATCGCCAGGGGTACTCGGAGGTGGACGTTGCCGCGGAGACTGCGGCGGCCATCGGGGTGCGGCATGTCGTGAGGACCGTGTCTGCGGACGAGATGATGGAAGAGTTGCCGCTCATCATCTGGTACCTCGACGATCCGGTGGCGGACCCGGCGTTGGTGCCGTTGTACTTCATCGCGAAGGAAGCGCGTAAGTACGTCAAGGCCGTGTTGTCCGGTGAGGGTGCGGACGAGCTGTTCGGTGGGTACGTGATCTATCACGAGCCGCTGTCGTTGTCGCCCTTCGAGAAGGTGCCGGGCGGCGTGCGCAAGTTGATGGGCGCTGTGTCGAAGTCCATTCCGGAGGGTGTGCGCGGCAAGGACCTGCTTCGGCGGGGTGCGCTCAAGCTCGAGGAGCGCTACTACGGCAACGCGCGCAACTTCAGTGACGCGCAGGTGCGTGCGGTGTTCCCCGGTTATGTCGAGGGCATCGGCTTCCAGGACGTCACGGCGCCCTGGTACCGCGAGTCCGAATCGTGGGACCCGGTCGCGCGCATGCAGCACATCGACCTCTTCACGTGGCTGCGCGGCGACATCCTGGTCAAGGCCGACAAGGTGACCATGGCGAACTCCATCGAGCTGCGCGTGCCGTTCCTCGACCCCGAGGTGTTCCGGGTGGCGGCCGAGGTGCCGCTCGACCAGAAGCTCACCGAGGGCACGACCAAGTACGCGCTGCGCAGGGCGTTGGCGAAGATCATTCCGGCGCACGTGCTCAACCGGCCCAAGCTCGGGTTCCCGGTGCCGATCCGGCACTGGCTGCGCGCGGAGATGTACGACTGGGCGCGCGGGATCATCAACGACTCGCAGACCGGCCACCTGCTCGACAAGAACGCGGTCATGGATCTGCTCGCCGAGCACAAGTCCGAGCAGTTCGACCGCAGCCGGCAGTTGTGGAGCGTGCTCTGCTTCATGATCTGGCACGGGATCTTCGTCGAGGGCCGGATCAGCCCGAAGGTGCCGGAGCCGGTGTACCCCGTCCGCCTCTGACGAGTGGGGTTGGTGACACCTCCACGTGAAGGACTTGTTAGTTGTCATAGGCTAACCAAGTGGCCACCGTGGGGAGAAGCGCGCGCTCGACGTTCGTGATCGACACTCGTCCGTTGAAGATCGTCGCGTATCGCCGGCTGTGGATCTCCACGATCATCACGGCGGTGGGCTCCCAGCTCACCGCCGTTGCCGTGCCCAAGCAGGTCTACGACCTCACCGGGTCTTCGGCGTGGGTCGGCATCGCCGCCGGTGTGGCGCTGGTGCCCCTGCTCGTGTTCGGGCTGTGGGGCGGCGCGATCGCGGACACTGTGGACCGTCGCAAGCTGCTGCTCGTCACGAACGTCGGCATCGCGGTCTCGTCGGTGCTGCTGTGGGCGCAGGCTGCGATGAACATCGGCTCGGTGTGGCTCGTGATCGCTCTGCTGGGTCTGCAGCAGGTCTTCTTCGCGGCGAACGCTCCCGCCCGTTCGGCGTCGATCGCCCGGTTGGTGCCGGCCGAGCTACTGCCTTCCGCGGCTGCGCTCGGGTCGACCGTCATGCAGTTCGGTGCGGTGCTCGGGCCGTTGCTCGCGGGCGCGTTCATACCGGTCGTCGGGCTCTCGACGCTCTACCTGGTGGACGCGATCGCGCTCACCGCCACGGTCTACGCGGTGTGGAAGCTGCCCTCGATGCCCCCGCTCGACGGGGTGGTCCGGCGCGCCGGCCTCAAGGACGTGCTGGCCGGGTTCACGTACCTCTGGGCGCAGAAGGTGCTGATGGCGAGCATGCTGCTGGACATCATCGCGATGGTGTTCGGCATGCCCCGGGCGCTGTTCCCGGAGATGGCCCAGCACACGTTCGGCGACCCGGCCGGCGGTGGGTTCGCGCTGGGGGTGCTGTTCGCCGCGATTCCCGTCGGCGCGGTGATCTGCGGCCTCACGTCCGGCTGGATCT
Source organism: Lentzea albidocapillata (assembly GCF_000719115.1). Classification (GTDB taxonomy): domain Bacteria; phylum Actinomycetota; class Actinomycetes; order Mycobacteriales; family Pseudonocardiaceae; genus Lentzea; species Lentzea albidocapillata. The sequence continues at coordinate 231,584 of NZ_JOEA01000022.1, forward strand.
CCAACGTCAGCAGGCACGGCGTCGCGCTGACGCTGGCCGTCGTCGGCTGGGGCCTTGCGATCATGGGCTTCGGTCTCGCCGGTTCGCTGTGGGTCGCGGCGGCGTTCCTGGCGCTCGCGGGGGCGGCGGACATGGTGTCGATGGCGTTCCGTGGCGCGATCCTGCAGTCCGCCGCGACGGACGAGATGCGCGGACGGATGCAGGGCGTCTTCATCGTCGTCGTGGCCGGTGGGCCGCGCATCGCGGACCTGCTGCACGGCACGGGTGGCGCGGCGTTCGGCACGGCCGCGGCGGTGTCGGTCGGTGGTCTGCTGGTCGTCGTGGCGTCCGTCGCGATGGTGGCGTTGCTGCCGGCGATCTGGCGCTACCGATTCAGTTCCGCGAGCTGATCTCCGCCGGGTTCGGCGCGGCGATCTGCACATCGGAGCCCCAGTCCGAGAAGCGGGCCTCGTCGACGATCCGCACGCCCTGGAACTCGGTGTAGAAGGTGATGCGGGTCGGCAGGCCGGTGTCGTCCAGCTCGATCTCACCGGTCGAACCGGGGACCTTCTGGTCCAGTGCGAGTTTGACCTCGGCCTTCAGGCCCTCGTCGGTGAGGGCGTCGTACGCCTTCTGGTAGTCGACGGCGATCGAGTACCGGGTGTTGCCGCCGACCTGCGCGGTCAGCCTGAGCTCGCCACCGGCCTGGATCACCGGCAGGTGGTACGTCGTGAAAGCGGCCTGCTGGTAGACGACGTCGTGGAAGCCCAGCAACGTCGTCGTGAAGTCGTCGTCGACCTTGCGGTCCAGCTCCACCCACGGCTTGTCGGCCGGCAGCCCGAAAACCGCGGCGGGCAGCTTCACGAACGCGGTGTCCTTTGTGGTCGAGACCAGCCGGAGGTCGACCGCCTCGCCGCCGGTCTGGACGGGACGGGTGGTGGTCGCGTCCATGCTCGGGACCTCGCCGCCCAGCCGCACGCTGCCGCTCGACGGTGCCCGCACGCCACCTCCGGTGGGTGGTGGCGTGACGGAGAAGCGGTAGGAACCCTTCTCGCCGACGGTCTTGGTCACCGCGGCCACCAGGCTCTTCACGTCGCGGTGCCGGGACTGGTTCTCGCTCGCGGGTTCGGACGAGGAGCAGGCGGTCAGCGCCATGGCGGCGATGATCGCGATTGCCGCGAGTCTCATCGGGCAATTGTTACATCAAACGGGTGAGGTAGGCGTCCGTTCGTGCTGGTGGCCAGGCGAAACGGGCAGAATCTTCGGGCATGGCTGAAGCGACTCCACAAACGGAGCAACCAGAGCTGAAACGGGCGATCGGCCCGAAGCTGCTGCTGTTCTTCGTTGTCGGCGACATCCTCGGTACCGGCATCTACGCGCTCACCGGCAACGTGGCAGGCAAGATCGGCGGCGCGCTCTGGCTGCCCTTCCTGCTCGCGTTCGTGGTGGCATTCCTGACCGCGTTCAGCTACCTGGAGCTCGTCGGCAAGTACCCCAGGGCCGCCGGCGCCGCGCTGTACACGAACAGAGCGTTCAAGATCCACTTCTTGACGTTCATGGTCGCGTTCGCGGTCATGTGCTCCGGCATCACGTCGGCCTCGGCGGCCGCGCTCGCCTTCGGCCGCACGTACCTGCGGCAGCTGCTGGTGACGTTCTTCGACGTCGCGCTCAGCCCGGAGTCGCTGGCGATCACCGGTATCGCGGTCATCTTCATCGCCGCTCTGGCGGTCATCAACTTCCGCGGCGTGTCCGAGTCGGTCAAGGTCAACGTGGTGCTGACCTGCATCGAGCTGTCCGGTCTGGTGATCATCATCCTGATCGGCGCGTGGGCGGTCGTCAACGGCGACGGCAACCCCGGCAGGCTCACCGAGATCGACGTCCCGTCCGGCAGCAACGTGATGCTCGCGGTCACCTCGGCCACGGCACTCGCGTTCTTCGCGATGGTCGGCTTCGAGGACTCGGTGAACATGGCCGAGGAGTGCCGCAACCCGGTCAAGATCTTCCCGCGCGCGATGCTGTGGGGCATGGGCATCGCGGCCCTGATCTACGTGCTCGTCGCGATCACGTCGTCGCTGCTGATCCCGTCCGACGAACTCGCGAAGGCCGGCAGCAGCGCGTTGCTGAGGGTCGTCACCGTCGGCGCGCCCGGCTTCCCGCTGTGGGTCTTCGCGTTGATCGGCCTGCTGGCCGTCATCAACTCGGCCCTGATCAACATGCTGATGGCGTCGAGGTTGTTGTACGGCATGGCGAACGAGAAGATCATCCCGAAGTTCTTCGGTGTCGTGCACCCGTTCCGCCGCACGCCGTGGATCTCGATCGTCTTCACGACCGGCGTCGCGGTGATCCTGGTGTCCACCGCCGACATCGGCAAGCTCGGTGGCACGACGTCGTTGCTGCTGCTGATCGTCTTCACGATCGTCAACGTCGCGTGCCTCGTGCTGCGCCGGGAGCCGTCCGAGCACAAGCACTTCCGGGCACCCACGTGGGCGCCCGTGCTCGGCGCGATCACATGTGCGTACCTCGCGATCCCGTGGACGTCCGGGCGTCCGATCGACGACTACAAGATCGCGGGCTGGCTGCTGCTCGCCGGTCTGGTGCTCTGGGGCATCAACCGCGTGCTGCACGGCAAGGTGGAGATCCACCCGGAGAAGCTCGGCAAGTAGTTCTAGTCCAGTAGGTGCTTGAGGAACCGGTCCGGCTCACCCAGGAAGTTGCGGGTGAGCCGGACCGGTTCCGCTGTGTCGTAGGAGACTTCGTCGATCGTGTCGGTGATCTCGAGGATCGTGGCGTTCGGTACCGCGAGCAGGATCGGCGAGTGCGTGGCGATGATGAACTGCGAACCTTCTTCTACGAGTTCGTGCATGCGCCTCAGGACCGTCAGGCAGCCTTTGACCGAAAGGGCGGCTTCTGGTTCGTCGAGGATGTAGAGGCCCCTGCTGCCGAACCTGTGGTTCATCAGGTCGATGAAGCTCTCGCCGTGAGACCGCTCGTGCAACGACTTTCCGCCGTACGACGCGTGGATCCCCTCGCCGATCCGGTCGATCTCGGTGGCGACGTTGTAGAACGACTCGGCGCGCAGGAAGAACCCGGTCCTGGGTTTTCTCGTGCCCCAGCTGAGGATCAGGTAATCCCCGAGTGACGACTCCGTCGCCTTGGTCGCGAAGTGGAACGACTGCGTGCCGCCCTCGGCGTTGAACCCCGCCGCCACCGCGATCGCCTCGACCAGCGTGGACTTGCCCGTGCCGTTGTCGCCCGTCAGGAAGGTGATGGGCGCCTTCAGTTCCAGCGGCCGTCTGATCAGGTGCTGGACGACCGGGAGCGTGAACGGGTAGCGGTGCGTGTCGTGCACCTGGTCGAGGCGGACGTGCCGGATGAACGTCACGCCAGCCGTGCCAGTTCGACCGGGTCGTGGGCGCAGAACACCTCGGCTTCGCCACTCGCCTTGAGCTCCCTGAGGCGTTCCACATTGGACAGACGCTGCTCGCGGATCGTCTCGGTCTGCTTGGCGGTGAGCTTGAGCGCGAAGATGTTGCTCGGCGGCGTCTCGACCTCGCCGCGGTAGAAGTACGCGTCGCCGGCGTGCAGCAGCCAGCCGTCGTCCGACTTCACCGCGATGCCCGTGTGGCCGCGGGTGTGGCCGATCAACGGCACCATCAGCACCTCTTCCGGCAGGCCGGCGATGTTCCTGACGGCCTGGAACCCGAACCAGTCCTCGCCCTCGGCCTTGTGCGTCTCGAACTTGACGCCGTCCCTCTGCGCCTTCGGGTACCGCGCCCGCTCCTTGGTGCTGCGCGCGTTGGTCGCGGCTTCCAGCTCGGTGTCCAGCACGTGCACGGTGGCCTTGGGGAAGTCACGCAGCCCGCCCGCATGGTCGAGGTCGAGGTGGGTGAGCAGGATGTGCTTCACGTCGTCGGCCGTGTAACCGCGCTTCTCGACGTGGCTGATCGCCGTCTCGGTGATGTCGAGCGCCGGCCTGAGCAGCTTGCGGCTCAGACCGTCGATCGTCGCCTTCGGGTTGGTCACCTCGTTCGTGCCGAAGCCGGTGTCGACCAGCACCAGGCCCTGGTCGGTCTCGATCAGCAGGCAGTGGGCCACGAGCCCGCCCGCGACCAGGGGAGGCCGGAACGTGGCGCAGTTGAGGTGATGAACCTTCATGGGCAAATCCTTCCGCTGGCCCCGTAGGCTTCAGCCTCATGTTGGGGATCTCGTACGAGGGTGCCACCGCCGTGATCACGACTGTAGGCGCGGGGCTGCGGTCTTTCGAGGTGGACGGCGTTCCGTACGTGGAGACATTCGGCGCCGACGAGAAACCCCCGATGAGCGCCGGGGCCGTGCTCGTGCCGTGGCCCAACCGGACCGCCGGTGCGTCTTGGATGCTGGACGGGGTTGTGCAGCAGCTCGAGGTCACCGAGCCCTCGCGTGGAAACGCTATCCACGGGCTTGTGCGACGTCGTCCCTGGGCCGTGTTGGAGCACACCGGGTCGTTGGTGTCGTTGGTTGCGACCATCGAACCTCAGCCTGGGTGGCCTGCTGCTTTGCGCGTCACGGTGTCCTATGCGCTGGACGAAAACGGGCTGACTGTTACGCATGGGGTCAAGAACATCGGGAACGTTGCTACGCCGTTCGGTGTTGGTACGCATCCGTATCCGCGGGCTGGGAATGCTTCTACCGATTCGTGCACTTTGACGTTGGCCGCTACCACTGTTCTGCCGTTGGACACTGAGCGGATGGTGCCTTCTGGGGCGGCCGTTCCTGTGGAGGGGACGTCGTACGACTTCCGGGGTGGGCGGGGGCTGGGCGGGGTTCGGTTGGACACTCCGTTCGGCGGGTGCGAGCCCTCTGGGGACGGGTTGATCCATCACTCGCTGGTTGCGGAGGGTGGTGGGGTCGAGGTGTGGGCTGATCCGGCGTTTTCTTGGGTTCAGGTTTATACGCCTGAGTCCTATCCGGATCGGGGGCGGGCGGTTGCCATTGAGCCGATGACCTGTCCGCCGGATGCTTTGAATTCTGGGGTTGATTTGATCTGGGTTTCTCCTGGGGAGTCCTGGGGGGCTCGGTGGGGGATTCGGCCGTTGGGCTGAGCGCTGGCTGTTGTGGGTGGTCGCCTTGCGGGGCACGACGCGACCGGGCGGGTGGTCACCTTTGCGGGCCGCGACCGGGCGGGTGGTCGCCTTGCGGGCGGCGAGCTTGCGGTTGCGTGCTTCCCCTGGGGGCGCTGCCC
>NZ_JOEA01000023.1 GCF_000719115.1 Lentzea albidocapillata
ACACGCTCACCCTCCCGGTGGGGAATTACGTGAGCGACGCCCTGCGGAATTACGTGAGCGAAAACCCCTCAGACCTGCGGAATTTCATGAGCGCTGACACTGGATCGCCACAAAGGCTGGCGAATCACGCAGGTTGCCGCCGCTGGAGATCCTTCAAGCCTCAGCCGCCCGCGCCCGAGAATCGATCACGCTCCTGCGCGAGCACCAACCAGAGGGGGCCTTGCCCGAGTCCTTCTCGCTCGGTGATCAACTCACAGTCGGCCACGCCATCGACATTCTCGCAGCCCTGATGGGGTTCGCGGATCTCTGCACAGCCACAGCGAACATCCTGCAACGCACCGAAACCACGCTCGTGACCATGTCGACCACGACGTTGTCGAACCTGCTCGTGCAACTGGCTCCTGATTGTACGAGCGCGCAGGTCGACAACCTCCTCGAACGGCTGACGTTCAAGAACGGCCGGTTGCCCCACTACTCACCTCTTGTCCGCGTGGGGGACGACGCGCTCATAATCTGCCCGCCGCTCATCGGCGTCCGCCTTGTCGACCCGCTCGTGCTGCGCTCAGCTGGCTACGACCCGAACCGGTTCGGGCCCATCGGAAAGTCGCTGGGAGACCTCGCGACGAGATGGACCACATGGCTGGCAAAGATCCCCGGCACTCTCGTAGCCGAACGGATCAAGGTCACATACCCCAACGGGCGTCAGGCAGGCGACCTCGATGTGCTCGCGATCGACCCCAACACCAAGACAGCGGTCTGCCTGGAGATCAAGTGGCCAGTGGACGCCTGGGCGTTCACGGAGGTCGTCAAGGTCGAAGAGTGGGCAGAAAAAGCCGCCAGGCAGATCGCACGAGTCCGCGCAGGGCTCGCCTCCGGCGAAACTACCGCCAAGCTACCAGCACGTTGGCCAGACCTCAGCGACTTCACCTGGACCTGGGCGGTCGGCATCCCCAGGCAGCTATGCGTGCGCCCCCTATCCGAACCAGACATTGAGGTCACGTCACTCCGCTACCTCCTGACGTTGGGCGAGCCGACAAACCTCGAAGCGATCGCACACGCCCTTGCCAAGCCTGACTTGCCAGTCGCCGGCAAGCATTTCACCGTCGATCGCCTGACCCTCCCCTTGCAACGAGGGACGATCCATCTGGACGTGCTCATCATGGACCAGACCAAGCCGTGGATCCCCTTCCAGCGGCAGACCCTCTGAAACCTCAGCACGAAGCAGGTGACTCGTGAGCCTCCGTAACGACTTAACTGCCGGATCGATGCCCGCTGCGTTCAAAATCTCCCAGACGGTGGAGGCGGCGATCTGGTGGCCGAGCCTGGCCAACTCGCCCTGGATCCGCCGATGTCCCCAATACGGATTCTCCCGGGCGAGCCGGAGCACGAGCGACTTGATCGATGCTCGGGTAGGTGGACGTCCGGTGCGTCGCCTCGCGGTGTAGTCAGACTTTCGGGCGACGAACTTGCGGTGCCAGCCAAGCAACGTACCAGGAGTGACAGGGAGGATCTCGCGCCAGCGAGAACGAGGTATCAGCCTGGACAAGGCTGCGAACCAGAATCGATCTGCAGGCTCATAGCGGACCGGCCCGGCCAGTTGCCGGCGAAGGACTGTGTTCTCGTGCCGCAGCACGAGAAGCTCCGCGTCCTTCGCCGCCTCACCGCGGAGCAGCACTGACGTGGCGGACAGCAACTTCCAAGTCGCCTTGTACAGCAGGGACACGCTCACTTGAGCATGCTCTCAGCCGAGGAGAGATGCGCTGCCACGCTGCACTGACGACTTTTCGAGCGGTACAGGTGCATAACTAGGCCATCTCGAAACATGCGAACAAGTGTTCGCTAGCCCCCGGATCCCATGCGAGTCAATTCGACGGACATGCGTCCGCACGGGTGGCAGTCACCCATCCGGTCCCAAAACACACACCTGTGCACGCACACTGTCTGTCATGAGTGCCGATCAGCAGGAGCCCGCACTGACGTGGGTGACGCCTTCTCATCACGCCTTCGTGGAGCAGGCGATCGCACTCGGCGACACACACCGGCAAACCCTTGGAATGCTGCCGCACGAGGTCTACCACGAGGCCGCGCGCAAACGTTGCCTGTTGGTCGCGTTGCAAGGGCGAACGGTAGCCGCGTACGCACTGATCCGCCTGCCTCGTCGTGAGGTTTCGCTGACCCATCTCTGCGTGTCGCGAGCCGCGCGCGGCAGGGGCCTGGCTCAGATGCTGCTTGGAGAGGTGAGCGAGACCTATTCGGATCGTCTCGGCATCCGCGCGAAGTGCCGTGACGACTACGGGCTCGATCCGACCTGGCGGCGGCTCGGGTTCACGGCTCGCGCCAAGACGAGTGGCCGCGGCCTTGACCAAGCTCCCATGACGGTGTGGTGGCGCGATCACGGCCATCCCGATCTCTTCACCGCCCACGAGCAACCGACGGCGGTGCTCGCGGCGCCCGACGTCGAGATCCTCCTGGACCTGCATCGCCGTCGAGACGAGAAGACGGCGGAACGCTCGCTTGTCCTGGAGGCGCAGCACTTGACCGGCATCCTGGAACTCGTCGTCACGTCGGCCATAAGTCGTTGCCAGGACAACCACGGCGGCAGCCAGAGCCTGTCGACGATCGCTTCAACCCGCAAACAACGCCGCGGGCATCCGGACGAAGCTCAACGGTGGCACGACATCATCGATGCCGAGTTGAACAAATCCAGGTCACTTGTCGAAGACATCGACGTCTGGCAGGTTGCTGAAGCCGTGGCGGCCAGCCTGCCGATCTACCTCACGTGGAAAGAGGAGGTGATCGAGCAGGTCGGCCCGGTCGTTCGAGAGCTGACCGGTTTGCGCATCTTCGCGCCGTCCTACGTCATCACGCACCTGCAAGCGATTGCCGACACCGTGGCGTATCAGCCACAAGCGTGGCATGGCAGTTCTTGTACGAGTGTTCGAGCCGGCGATGACGTCGAAGATCACGTGCACGCGTTTACGAACAACGCTGATACCGACGGTTCCCGACTCAGGGAACAGTTGCGTCAGCTCGCGAGTGCCTCGACCCCGTGTTGGCTGATCCGGTCAGAGCAAGGGCAACCGCTGGCGTTGTACGCCACAGAGGTCGACGCAAGTCGACTGTTCGTGCCGTTGTTGCGACTGAACGAAAGCAACCTGCTCGCCGCCACCGTTGCTCAGCAGCTGCTGTGGACACTCCGCTTGCAGGCAAGAGAAGCGGGAGCCTCATTTTTGTCCATTGAGGACTCTTCACTGCCCGACATCATGGAAGAGGCCTGCGACTTCCAAGGGCTTCTCCGAAACGGCGCCAAGCGCGTCGGAGTCGTGGTGGACCATGCAGGCAGCGCTGCCGCCGTCAGCGCCCGCGCCAACAGTGCGCTGCTCAACGCTGGACTGCCTGAATTCGGTCGGCTTCCCGGAAACCTGGCAGCCGAGGTCGCAGCTCAGTACGAACGGTTGTGGTGGCCAGCAAAGCTGACCGACTCCCAGCTCCCCTGCTTCGTTGTGCCAATCCAACCCACCTGGAGCTCAGAGCTCCTCGGCGAGCCAGCACCAATGACTCCCCGTCCGATACAGCTAGCGCTGGGCAGGGAACAGGTGTACTACCGACGCCCAGGCAACAACCGGCTCACCGTGCCGGGACGGATCGTCTGGTACCAGAGCCAGCACCCACGCCTGGGACCTGCCCGCTTCATCGGGGTGTCGAGCATCGATTCCATCCACCTGGACACCCCAGAGGCGCTGCATGAGGCCTTCGGCCACTTCGGTGTCTTCTCGCTGGACGACATCACAACCATCGCCGAGCGAACTGGCAAGGCGCAGGCCGTGCAGGTGTCCAATACCGAGCTCTTCACGTCTCCGATCTCACGCCGCACCTACGACAAGCTTGCGATCGAGCACGGTGGCCCTAAAAGCTTCCAGTCCCCGGTACCGATCTCGTCTGCCCTGTTCACCGAGATCTACCAAGCAGGAATGCCGTCCAGCACGATGATCTTCGACTGACCCACGGTAAGGTCTGCGTTCGTGAGCGAGACGATCATGACCGCATCATCGGCAACGCTGTCCCGCCCGGTCGTCATCTCGCTCCGCCCGCGGTTCGCAGATGCCATCCTGAGCGGAGAGAAGACGGTCGAACTGCGGCGGCACCGCATGGCCGCACCGCTGGGCACGCTGCTGATTCTCTATTCGAGCGCACCGGTCATGGCAGTCGTGGGAACGGCCGTACTCGCGGACCGCCACACCGATCGCCCCACGGCACTCTGGAACCGGCATCGCCTGCACATGAGTCTTACCCGTGCGGAATTTCGCGACTACTTGACCGGCACGGATACCGGCACCGCGCTCAGCCTGCGCGATGTCGTTCGACTCCCTACGCCGTTCAGCCTTGGCCACCTGCGGCAGGAGGGCGCCTTCCAGCCGCCGCAAAGCTTCCGCTACCTGTCTTCGGACGATCCAGAGGTGCTGCACCACCTCTTCACCGCGAACTGAGTCACGACCGGACGAGGAACTGGCCCACTGGCATCCGCTGGGTGATCTCCTGAACTGCGGATCGCAAGTACGCCGCCAAAGTCCAGTCCCGTGGCGCGCATGCCAGACTGAGCTGAGCGAGCTCCTCCACCACGGCCCAGGCAACGTCCCGTTGAGCACCGTCGCTCGCCAACGCAGGCGTGACAAACGCCGTGATCCCGTCGTCGAACGCCGGGAAGCTTGAGCTGTTCCTCAGTACATCGGCAATGATCGTCTTCGAACGCAGTCGCCGAGGATCACCAGCAACATCCGCCGTGTTTAGAGCTATCTGCAGCACGGGGATCATCTCGTCCATGCCCGTGTCTGCGGTCCCGATCCGGGCTCGCAGGCTCAGCAACGACCGATAGGCGTACCTGTCGACAAGCACAGCCGCTGCGATCTGCTGCTCCGTTGTCAGGCGGGCCACCGCGGTTTCAAGCCGCGTCCGCGCCTGCTCACTGGGCGGGTTCGCCGAGTCCGCCCATTCAGCGAGCAACTGAACCGCGGCTACGGCCTCGCGCCCGGTGTTCTCGCCGGAGGCGTCCAGCGCACGGTCGATCAACGCGCGAGCGGTGGGGTTGGCCTGGGCCACAGCGAGCAGTTCCTGAGCGAGACGTTGGACGTGCAGACCCGGTCCCAGACGAAGCAGGCGTAGCGCTCGATCGGTGAGCATGGTCTGGAAGTGCGGAGTCCGGATGGCGACGTCGTCGCCGAGCAGGTCCACCGCGAGGCCGGCACCAGGCATCGTGACTGGACTGGTTACGCCCTCTTGGTCATAGCGCTCGATCAATGTCATCAGGTCGGAGCGCATGTGTTCCCGCTCGCTGAAGAGCCTTCCGGCAGCCAGCAGCCAGGTGTTGCGCCAATGCGGCGAGATGATGAGCGGCGCGAGGCGGGCGAGAATCTCCGGTGACTCGCCGTTCGTGACTGAGCAGGCCGCCATGAACTCCTGCAGGCTGCGCACTTCGAACCCGACAGAACCCTGCCGAAGTGGAACCAACAGGACCAACCTGGTCGTGCTGGCATCGACGAGCCGTTGAGCTAGATCGATTGCCATGCTAGGCGGATGCCCTTCGTCCTGCAGCCGCTGCCTGGCCATCCCGAGCAGGTCGTGCACCAGTAGCACGGACTCCGCCTCCGCAGCGTGTTCGGCCTGGACGTGCAACCGCAGAGCTACGGCTTCGTGAAGCGCATTGACGTGTGTTCGTTGCTCATCCAGCAGTTCCGCGGTTTCGCCGGGCTTCGCAACCTCGCGGGCGTAGATCGTGTCGTAGTACGCCGCGAACAACGCGTACCGATCTCTCGGGGCCCGTGATCGACGTTCCAGGAGCAGCGACATGATCGTCACCTGAAGCGGTGACTGCATCAAGCGTGCAGTGGCCGGCTCGCGGGCGGCAGTGCGCAACCTCTGCACGATCTCGTTCACGGTGTCGGCGTCATCGCCGTGCCTCACTTCAGCGAGACGTTGTGCGTACGCGATGGCCTCGTTCGTGTTGAGCGGTCTCAACTGCAGATGCTCATAGGCTCGTGGCGAGAACTGGTCGGAATATCCCTGAGGCCGGGTCGTCGCGACGATCAGGACATCGGCATCCAGATCTCCGATGTCCACCAGGAACTCGTCGATGCGCTCGGTGACCAGGAGGCGGGTCGAGGCAGCGGCTACCTCGTCCAGCCCGTCCAGCAACACCAACCACGACCAGTCACGCAGCCAGGCGCGCATGCCCTCGACCGTCACGACTTCGCCCCGCTTGGTCACCTCTGCGGCGATGTAGGCGAGCAAGCTTAGGTGCTCATCAACGGCAACCGCATCGCCATAGGCACTCAAGTTGATCTCGATGGGCCATCGGCGAGCCGTCACATCCGGGAGTTCAAGGCGTGACATCGCGGCTCGAAGGCCCTCGTAAATCTCAGCTGCCTGCGGCCCCAGAACGGAGGTCGGCCTGCTCTCCAGCAACGCAACCCGGAACACCTGGCACAACAACTGGCCGATCGTCGTCTTGCCCTGGCCAGGGCCACCGATGAGAACGATGTGAGGGCTCGGTCCGCCACGACTGGGCCGCAGCACCTGATTTCCACGGGAAATGACGTACTCGGCCACCGTTGCCACGTCGGACTTCCTCGACGTAGCAGGCAGATCAATCCCGACCAGACTCAACGGGAGTCGTGAGTTCGTGTCGTCCCCAGCCTGGTCGAGTCTGACGTACTGCCTAGCGATCAGTGCTTTCGTCGCGTGACGTGCGATGGGCGAGCCTATGGACCTGTGCGACTCGTCCAACACGTCCGCCAGCTTCGAGAGAACATCGCCCGGCGTGGTGAGCGCGGCATAGGTACGACGAATCTCCGGGGAGTCGTCCAAGAACCTGCAGATCTGGTCGTAGTGCCAGAGCGCCCATCCTGCCAGCCCCAGCTCGCCCGCCAGGGTGTCGAGAGTCGAGCCGACCTTGTCGATACCTCCTGAACCGGGCACCGCGGACAGCACGACGTTCGTTGCAAAGACCATGTACCTTGGGAATCGCGCAGCTCTAGGCAGCGACAGCTTGATCTGACGCCAGCGCCGCCCCTCCCCGTTGATCTGCTCGGACAGCCAGGCGGCGTTTGATGCCGGATCGCGCGGCCGTTGGTGGAACTTGGCCTGTAGCACGCCGTATCCGTCCCACGGTTCACCGGGATCGGGATGCGGATACGACATGGAGCCGGTGAAGGACGCCTCCCGGCCACCGTCGCGACCATCTCCGAACACACTGACGCCAGCACCGAGAATCTTGATTGCCAGCGCCTGGGTGAGGTGCTCGAACTCGCGCGTGCCCAGACGGGTGAGGTCGTAGTCCACCCTCATCATCCTGCCTGACCGCGCGTCGTGCTTCGACCACTACACCTGAACAGGTGTTCTTCGATCGGCCGAGGTTGCTTAATCGCTGTCAGCGATTTGCGCCACCGCGTCAGGGTTCACGGCCAGCGTCGCACCGGGCTTGGCGAGGTAGAACAACGCCGGTTCACCACCCTGCCCCTGCACGCTCAGCCTGGGCTTCAGGAATAGAACGACAACTTTCCACCGATCCAGTCGAAGTCGTCACGGAGTCCGATCAACGGCCGGGACATGGCTGGGAGCGACACTCGATGATCACGTCGGTGGCGACACGGTTTTCCTCGCCGCGGGCGTCAGCGCTCGACGAGAGTGAGTCGATAGAGCTCATCGCTGAAGCTGCTACTGCGCGCTATACCTGGCGCACGGCAGCTCGCACGCAAGCACGAGCCTGGCGACCTCGCAGACCAGGTATGCCCGATAGATCTACGCGTCACAAAGCAGTAGCCCAAGCTCTGCCGTCCACCAGGGCGCCAGGCACTCTGCTCTAGTCGAACGGCAACGTACCTGCCACAGCATTCCCCGTCGGCGCCTTCAAAGGCACACGAGCAGAGGTCTTCGCGGCTTGGCGGGCTCGACCGACGAGATCGTCGATGAACCACCTCGGCAGGCGGAACCCCTCGGCGCGGTCCGTCATCCAATCCGTGGCGAAGCGCTTGCGGGCCGTCGCTGCCGCGATGGCGTGGAACTCGGGATCGTTCAGCAGATCAGCTGCGAACTCGTCGAGCCGCTGCTTGAGCGACGCCGCGTGTGTTTCTGCCCCTTCTCGGACCTTGGTGATCGCGTGGTTGACGATCCCGCCGCGTTGCCAAGGCGCGGACGCCCGCAATGCCTTGACCAGCTCTGGCAAACCATTAGCGCAAGCCTCGCGCTCCGCCGGAAGACAGGCACGACGGAACGCAGGGTCTTCAGCCAGGACTGTCGACCAGTGCTGCACCTGCTCGTCGGTCATCCCGTCGCCGTCGACGTCCAGGTCGAGTTCGTCACGGTTACGCACAGCGACATCTGAGCTGGCCGCGGTCAACTCATCCCACGCGTCGAACCAGGGCGCCGTCTTCGACCAGACGTGCACAACACCGCCATGAGCAAACCCGAGTTCAAGTTCGGACACCCAACCGGACAGGCGCCTGACCGCGGCACGAAGAGCTTCGTCTTCGTTGGTCCCGCAAGGCAGTTCGGCTGCCACGGGGCCTGTTTCGGCCACTGGTGCCCTCAGATAGATCACCTTCGCGCCGCACGCCGCGGCCGCATCGACCACTTCCTCCATGGTCAGCTTGTCGGCGGTCAGCGAGACTACGTCACCGGTGTCGATCGTGGCGGACAGCACGATCAAGTCCTTCTCACGCGCGTAGTCCCAGACAATGTTCAGCAGCTTCCCCAGGTCGTCGCCGCGGCCGAGGCGGAGTTGCCTGATGAGCTCTGAAGGATCTTTCCTCATGGTCGGCAGCTGACCACCCGGCACCGACAGAAAACGGCCCACCGCAGCCCGAGCTAGCAAAATACACCCGATCGTGTCTGCGTAGTTCGGTGTTCGCCGGGACGTGCGTGCTTAGGGTCAGGGTCATGAGCGAGTCCAGGGACCAGCAGGTCAAACGGGTCGTGGAAGCCATGGCCGTCGCCGTGTGGGCCGCGGGGGTCACGGCGTTGACGAGCAGCAAGGTGGACCTCGAGCTGCGCTTCAACGCTGCCTGGCGCCAGTGGCCCAAGGCTGGTCAGTTCCCAGGAATCACCAGCTATCACGACCCAGGCAACCTGTTCTGGCTCGGCCAGGAACGCTCCGCACGCCGAACGGGCGTACTCGCAGCATGGAAAGACGACGGGCCCTGGAAGAAACCCGCTCTCCTGCAGGACTGGCCCCTCGATGAGTTCTTCGAGGACATGGCCGACGAACACGTCTCGGCGGACGACTGGCGGCAGCTCGGTCAGCTGTACGTCGACCAGTTCAAGCCGGAGCAACTCGTCCGAGCCGACTGACCTCTCGCGCCCACGACGTCGCCGCTCCAGCTGCTTGCGTCGATCGCATTTGTGCAAGTGGCGCCTTGATATCCTGCGTTGTTCTACCGCTGACGACTCCAGCCGCAGGCGTGGTTCGGGAGGTTGCCGTGAGCCCACGTTCTGGTGGTCACTCGGACAAGCTGGGCAACTACTACGAAGGCCTGTGGATCATCTGGCAGATGCTCGAGGTCATCGCCGGCCGGGTGGATTCCATCACCGTCGAGGAGCTGGGTGAGCTTGGCGACGGGGCGGAGTTCGCCCTGCGCTCCGGCAGGAAGGTCGAGCTGCATCAGCTCAAGCGTCAGATCGGAGACGCGAGTGAGTGGACACTGGGAACTCTTCGCTCCAAGGGTGTTCTGAGCCATCTCGCTCGCCACACGAGGCAAGGCCGGGACTTCTGCTTCGTCTCCATGGTTCCGGCTCGGACGCTCCACGAGCTAGCCGAGCGCGCTCTGCACTCCGGCGACGTCATTTCCTTCGCCCAGGATCTGAGTTCGAACAAGAACCTGACCCAAGCCTTTGCGAGCCTTGCCTCGGATGCAGATTTCGGGTCTGAGGAAGCGGCGTGGCAAGCGTTGCGCCGGACCAGCGTGTACTGGACCGACGAGAGGTTCATACGGAGCCACAACTTCACTCTTGCGGATCTGCACCTCGAAGGCCTGCCGCCTGGCCCGATGACCTTGGTACTGGGTGATATCGCTGAGACCAGCATCAGTCAGGTGCTGGACGTCGCCGCTTTGGACGAGAAGCTCGCGAAACACGGTCTCCTCCGCACCAACGGGGCGCAGCAGCAACACATCGCCAGAGCCGAGATCGACGCCATGCTCGCGACCTGGGTGGCAAGTGTCGAAGCGGAGTTCTTCGAGCCGGCCATCCCGAGAATCGCCGCAGACGAGATAGCGAGTGCCGTCGGCGAGAACGACTGCCGCGTTGTCTTCGCCACCGGCGTCGCTGGCAGCGGCAAGTCGGCTGTTCTCCACCAAGCCATCACTCGCCTGCGCCGAGAAGGCTGGGTCGTGGCGGCCACACGCTTGGACCGTATAGAATCGTTCGCCTCATCGGGTCAGCTGGGCCAGCGCGTTGACCTGAGTCGTTCGCCGGTCACCACGCTCGCCGCGGCGGCGGCCGGGCAGAAGTGCGTTCTCGTCATCGACCAGCTCGATGCCATCAGCAAAGCCTCCGGACGCATGCCTGGGGCAATGGACGTCATCGCGGCGCTTGTACGTGAGGCCCGCGCGTTCCCGGCGATGCGGCTGATCTTCGCCTGCCGCAAGTTCGACCTCGACAACGACGACCGCATCCGGCAGATCGCGAACGATCCGCAGGCCTACCCGATCGAGATCGCCCAACTGACCGAGTCCGATACGCGGCTGGTGTTGGAAGCAGCTTCCGTCAGTGCTGACGCACTCACTGCCCAGCAACGGCAGCTGCTGAGGACGCCTCTGAATCTCAAGCTCTACCTCAGTGTCGGCCCGGAGTCCGGAGCACCGGATTTTCGGTCGGTAAAAGACCTCTTCGACGCGTACTGGGAACGGAAGCTCACGGACTGCCGTACACGCGCCGACTCACCCGTTCGGTTCGTCGAAGTGATCGACGTCCTCACCACGAGCATGAGCGCACGACAACGTCTTTCCGCGCCGGTCAGCGTGCTGGACTCCGGGAACCTGTTCCCGGAGGCACTGCTCCTCGTATCCGAGCACGTACTCGTCCGCACAGGCCGCCAGATCGCGTTCTTCCACGAGTCGTTCTTCGACTACGCGTTCGCGCGCCGATGGATGGAGTGTGGCGTCGACCTGGTCACGTTCCTCACCTCTGGCGACCAGGAGCTGTTTCGACGTACACAGGTCCGGCAGATCCTGCTTCATCTCCGAGACGACGAGCCTGAGCGCTTCGTCGCTGAGTCCGAGCTCGTACTCCGCAGTCCGGAGGTTCGTTTCCACCTCAAGGACGTCGTTCTGAGCCTGCTCCGCGTCCTCGAACAGCCGACCGAGGCAGAGGCGCACCTGGCCGATCGCCTGGTTAACGGGAGCCAGCCATGGCTCATGCGGCTCGATCCAGCGCTCCGCACCCCAGGCTGGTTCAACGCTCTGGACGCAGCCGGAGTCCTGCAGAGCTGGTTGGCAAGCCCTGATTCCGAGATCCGCGATCGTGCGTTCCACGCACTGGCCGGCGGGACAGACGAAACGCCGGACCGGGTGGTTGAGATCCTTCGGCCCTACCTGGATGAGAACAGCTTCCCCCATCAGACCATCTGGGTCTTCCGCTTCGCCAACCTGTCAAGCTCACGGTCGATGTTCGACGCCGTGCTGGAGTTGATGCGCCGAGGACATTACGACGCGGACTCGCTCGTTCTCTGGCTTCTGGCACGCCCGCTGCCCAAGCACCAACCAGAGTGGGCTGTTGAGCTCTTGGACGCCTGGCTTTCCAAGCACACGCAACAGGTTGATGCCGAAGGCCCGATCGCTGCGCTCAACAGCCGCACCCATCAACAACTCGAGTTCTGCATCGACACCGCGGTGGCGGCTCCTGTGAAGTTCTGTACGGACATCTTGCCGCACCTGCTGAGGATCATGTCGTTGACGACATACGAACGCCAGCACCCGCCATACGGAGATCGCCACTTCGCGGGCTGGTATCCGGGCAACGACCCCCACCAACTCGACGACGCGCTCATCGAAGCTTCACTCCTCGCGGTCAAAGCAATGACAGAGCAGGATGTTGAAGCCGCGCTCCCGACCCTTCGATTGCTCGCCGAGGACTCGCACAGCGCAGCGCAACTTCTGCTCTACAAAGGACTTCTCGCCGCACCCGAGCGGCTAGGGGGCTGGGCCGGGGAGATCCTGCTGCAAGGCGATCACAGGCTTGAATGCGGCTTCGGGTCGAACTCGATGTGGATAACACGAGAACTCCTGAGCGCAATCAGCCCGTTCATGAGCCCCGACATCTTCAACGCGATCGAGGCACGTGTACGAGACCTGAGGTTCTCCTGGGAGAGGCTGGGAAAACCAGGCACGGGCCGGTACGCGTTCACTCTCCTGAGCGGGCTGGAAGAGCAACGCCTTTCCGAGGTCGGCCGACGGCGCCTCGGTGAACTACGTCGCGTGTTCGGTACGGCACAACCGGAAGAGCCAGATGTTCCGAGCATGAGCAGGTTCCGATCGCCGATCGGGGCGTCTGCGGCATCTCGGATGAAGGACGGCAACTGGCTGCAAGCCATGGCCAAGCACAACCTCGACCGCGCGGACTACCAAACGCATATCGGAGGAGTCGACGAGCTGGCAGCGGTGTTGCAGGCGGAGACCGCACGCGAACCGCTGCGCTTCGCCCAGCTGGCACTCAAGCTCAACGCGGATCTACACCCCGCCTACGCACAGAACTTGCTCATTGGTCTCGGGAACATTCAGAGTCCGGTCCAGGTGGACGCCGTGTGCGACGCCATTCGCCACATCAGACGACTCAGCCAACCCGCAACCGAGCGCTGGCTTGCCTGGCCGCTACGTCACCACCTGGACGAGGAGATCCCCGAAGACATCGTCGAACTGGTGCTCAACCTCGCCCTGAACAGTTGCGACCCCGCCTCCGAGGACGACTGGCCGATCTTCCACGGCGAAGACGCTACACAAGTCGGTGAGCACATATACAACAACGGCATCAACGTGGCTCGTGGACAAGCAGCCGAAATACTAGGCGATCTCGTGTTCCACGACTCCGACGGACGACGCGCTGCCGTCGTCGTACCGCATCTCATGGCACTTGCCGCAGACCCGTCGCTTGCCGTCCGCTCATGTGTGGCATACCTGATTCGCGCAGCACTGCGCCATGCACGGCCCCAAGCCCTCGACGCCTACCTCGTGCTCATCGACACCGACGACCGACTTCTGGCGGCCCGTCCCGTCGAGGATCTCGCCCTCCACATCATGCACAGCGGTGACACAGTGATCTCGCTTTCCACAGTGGCGCGCATGGTCGACTCCGAACACAAGGAGGTCCGCAAAGCAGGGGGCCGGTTGGCCATGCGCCTGGCCCTACTGCGGGATGACGAGGAACAAGTGCTCCAGCATCTGCTGAGTACGAGGTCCGGCGTCCTAACTGGTGTTGCACAAATCGCTGCCGCGTTCCTTCCCCGTACCGATAACCTCGACCTCGTCTCCACGGCACTGGCTCTCTTGTTCGAGGACGAGAACAAGGAGGTGCGAACAGCAGCTGCGGCAGCCGCGGTCGCCCTCCGCGGTGAGGCGCTACGTCCTTACACCGAGCTGCTTGCAAAGCTGATCGACTCTCCTGCGTTCGAAGAGGCTGAGGCTCAGCTGTTGATCACCCTCGAGCGCGCCCCAGACCGAGTCGACACGCTCGTCGTGCGCTGCGCCAGGCGGTTCATAGAATTGCACGGCGATGAGCTCGGAGATCTCTCCACCGGTGCGGCGGCCGACATCCAGCAGGTCACCAACCTTCTTGTGCGGGCATATGCCCAAGCACAAGGCGCTGACGTCCGCAGCGAGATCCTCGACCTCGTGGACCGCCTGCTACTGCACAACGGCTATGGCGTCCAGGAAACGCTGGACACCGTAGAACGCACCTGGTGAGGCTGCTGGCCTGTGGAGTGCCAATAGACCGCCCGATAGCCTGACCTGCGCATTATGCAGCTGCAGCTTCGCACTCGTTGATCAAGCCGCAGAGTACTTGCCGACGACATACGGGCCTGAGTGCTGGCACCCGCACATTCCTGCCGCCTCAGAGCGAAGAACGGCGGGCGGCCGTCAGGCCCGGAATTCGAAGCAGAAGTCCTGCAAGCAGCCTGGACGAGTCGGCGCTGCTGCTGCTGTCGGGCCGGAGCTGAACGCGGCCCTGATTCCACACGTTCGTTTCACGGCACGCGGCCGCGTGCAGCTTGTATGTGCCGAAAACCGTATCCGTGCAGGATAAGCGGCACGGTGATACTCGTCGATGACTCCACCCAGACGGTCAAGTCGATCTACGGTGAGGCCTTCCGTCTAGTGCGAAGCACCGTGTTCTGGATGTCATCCAACGTCTCTGTCCCTGTCATCACTGCGGCCATGGCCTCGGCCACACGCGCAATCGATGGCAAACCTTTAACTTTCACGATGCACGTCTCATCGCCATCAACAGCAACGTCGGCACAGATGCGGTTTACCGTGTCGGTCACAGCGAAAATAATGGTCAGCCAGGTTTGCAAGAACTGGAGCTGACGGTAGACGCGGTAGCTGCTCGTGGCACGTTCCATGAAAACTTCTCGCCCAGTACCGCCAATTGAAGAGGTCGCGCATGCCGCCATCTTGTCGAGCTTCCGCTTGTGCACGCGGAAGTCGTACGCGGATGGCTTGTCTTCCGGCCTTAACCTAGTATCGAACAAGTCAATCGCGTGCAGTCGCTTTCCAGCGCGATACAGCCTTTCCCCCAGCCTGTCGGGCAGCCGGAACTCGATCAGCGCCGCAGTAGGCAGTCGGCGCCACTCGAGACCTCCCGACGTTGGAGTGATCTGGCGTGTCGAACGCCAGCGGCGTCGCAAGGTCCATCCGGGCAGAACGCCGAGGCGAGGCGTGAGGATGTCTCCATCGCTCGCGTCGAACAACTCGAAGACGCAGTGATCATGCAGAAGGTGCTCCCGCGCCACAGTCGATGTCAACTCAAGCAACAGCCTCACCGGGTCGATGTGGTCATACTCGCTCAGCTCTCGGAGCAGACCACCAAGAAGTGCTGCGCCTCGTGAACGGGTGACACCCTCGTAGACGAGGTCCACTGCGTGTCCGTAGCGCACTTGCGCCAAGTCCCTCGCAAACATGGAGAGATGGAACCCCTCAGGAACTGAGCGGGAATGCAACTCCTGCAACGACGGTGTGCAGTACAGCTCAACGGGCGAGCACGAAGCTCTGGGCCGCAAGGTAGTCACGACTGAAGCTCAACTTCTGCGAGGCTGCGAACGAGGTCGGCTAGACGCGGCGGAAGCGAGTCCGGCGCGACAGCGCCTCGCTGAATCGCTTGAGGGAACAGCCAACCAGCCACGAACACGTCCTCGAAGTCGTTGCATGCGCGGACATGATGCAACAACCTTTGTGTCCGTTGCGGCAACTCACTGAACTTGATGTCGACATCTGTGAGAGCGGCATTGATGCTCGTCAGACGGGTAGTCCGCTGCAGGCCGCCTGGTGTCAGGCCAACCATCGGGTCGTCCATGGCCAAAGAAAACACCGCCACGTCGATAGTCTGTTGCGGATCAGCGTCCAGCAGTCGACCCCATACTCCCGCGAAGACTTCGAAGATTCTTGGTCGAGGGCGGATAAGGCTAAGCGTGAAAGCTGCTCCTGATAGCTGGAAGAGCATCAGGTTGGGCTCAGACCACACTGAGCCAAGCACCGAGTAATGCTGTCTGTGCAGGGTCTTCCGCAATCGCGCACCTGCCCGCTCCGTCGCTGCGACCAATGACCTCAGCCGCCTGTCGAGATCATCCGGGGAAAGTTCTCGTCCGGACAGAACTCCGTCCAGCAGATCCTGATGTGCGCGTTGAAAGGCCCACCCGAACATGTCAGGTCGGTCCGGCGTCAGGTCTGTGCCAATCCGCGTCGCCAACCGGGCGATCGGGTACCGCATCTGATCTCGCAACTGCTGCAGCCTGGTGCGCAGCTTTTCCAGACTCAAATCCGGCCACACGTCGTCGACGTTCCTGTGCTCGGCCTCACACCGCTCGAACAGCATCGACATGCTGTCCAAGGTGCCGCTCCACTTATGCGCTGCCTCGTCCACACGGCTCAAAACAGCGCCAGCAACCAACGTGTCACCATCGCCGATGCCGTTCGCCCATGGCCAAAGCTCAGTCTCGAAGGCTGCCATCCACATGTTCACTTCGTCGATGACCTCGGTTGACATTGTGCGAGCGGCGAACTGCCCGATGTCTACATCGGACGATATACGTCGCCCCTCAATCTGTTGTTCGAACGCAAAGCCGTCGCTCAAGCTCGCAAGAAGTTTGGCAGTCTTCGGTCCTACGAAACGAACGTCATCACCGTGCGCCTGTTTCACAGCCCAACGCGGAAAGTCCGTGGCCATCAGCTGGGCGTGCTGACGGAGACCCAGCACAGCTTGACCGTACGCAGATGCGACAAAGTCGACGAGGTTGGTCTGCTCCGCCTCGGTCTCCTTGGCTGGTATGGCGTCGTTCGTCAGCGTTTTCGCTGGTTCGACAACAGCCTCCATCCACAAACGTGCCTCGGTGAACATCCCGAGTGCCAGGAGGTGGCGGACAACGTCGTCGAAGCCAACCACGAGCCTGATAAGGGAACCCGCGTCTCGACCGGCGAGATGTTCCGCAAGGAACGCCGCCAGAGTTCGCTCAACCCACGCGGTATCGTTCACTTCATTCGGGCTTAGCTGAGTCGCGGTTGCGAGCGCGACGGCAACCTCGGTGCCGGCTCCCAGCAACCAGTCCCTGTGTTCTGCTCGCGGCGGGCACCACCCTGGGTGCCGGATGAGATCCTGCTTACTCCCGGCATAGACCAACCAAATGGCCCGCAACACTTGAGAGACCTTGACAGCCCTGAGATCGACGTCGGCGAACTGTGCGGGCACCTTAGCTGCTTTTCGTTCGCGATCGCGGATCAGCCGACAGAGATCACGGAGAACGGCCAGCGACTCGGCTGCGCGAGCCCTGTTGAATGCGACGCTGCTAGCAGTCGGACTGCGCTTAGCCGAACGGGATGCTCTCTTGGTCCACCCGGTGAACTCACGCGTGACGTCTGCAAGCAATCGCGCGGGCTCCAGCATGCCGTAGAGCTGGACACGGAGCCTGCCGAACGACAAGAGAACGAGTCCACACAGGACGAGCATGACGACGAACATCAGGCCGTTGGGATCACGTCCAGTTGTCGGCAGCGTCAGCAACACCAGGCCGAACAGCAGCACTTGAACGTAGGCGAACCCGTACAGCCGACCGCCAGGTGAACGCGTCACCAGCGCACGTACACGGTCCGTGGTGTCCTTATAGGTCGACGACATGACGAACGTGACCGTCGCGAAGTACACGGTGACAAGAGTTCCAGTGATCGTGAGCGCAGTGGTCACGATCACCTGGTAGTTCTGATTGATAGGCGGACTGCCAAGCCACTTGAACATCGACGCGAGCCATACCGGTGAGGACGCCCAACCAGAAATGGCGGTACTTGCGAGGTAACCACCGAGCACGGACGCCGCAGCGATAGCGGTCGCTGCAAGCAAGAGTGCTGTGGCGGCTTGGACAGCGAACTTCATCAACATCCACGACATCCAGCGTGAAGTCCGGAACCGCGAGGCCGCCTCAACAGCTGCGCTCGCGGTCCCACCGCGCAGGCCAGCTAGTCGACTCCGGCCACTCCAGTACCAGCCGGACGACAGTGTTCGAGTTCGCAAGGAGAACAACCGAGTTCCGAGAGCCACTACGACCGCCTTGCTCAATCTCGCTGAGAGCCCGAAGTCTAGTGGACAGCTACTCTGCGATTGCTACGCACACAACGTAACGGCAACCTGCCATGCACTCGCGCGACGGCCAAGCACCTGTCGGCGGCCTTGCACCGTCACTCAGTCACCCGGAACGAACGGGCCCCGCAGCTCATTACCAGGACCACTAAACAGGCGATTCACTACGTCCTCACGTCAGGACTTCAGCAGTAGATCGCCGAGGCGGGCATCAGGAAGACCAGTATGGCGACAACGGTGACGGCCGCCGCCCCATGCGGGTGCTGGCTGAAGCACCCGCACGGCCGTAAGGATTAGGGCTCAAGAGGCTTCTGTTCGAATCTCCGTTCTCACCTGATCCGTGAGATCACGACCTGGCCCGCACCACGAGCAGACAGCCGGAGATCAGGGGAGCCAGCTCGAACTCGCCTTGGCTCGTCACCGAGAGCAGACCGAGCCAGCGAGCAACCCTGGCGAGCACCTCGACATCGGACGGGCGGGATTCGATCAAGGCCGCGAGATCGTCAACGCCACAGGAGCCGTCGTACTCGGCCAGCGCCGCGATCAAGGGCTTCATCTCCGGCAGACCAGCACAGTCCGCGCCGGTCTGCCGCAGGAAGCCCTCACACCACGTCAGGTCGGCACGTGCCTCGCGGAGCCGGTCCAGCGCGGCGTCGACCCCGGACGTCGTCTGCTTACCTGTCACCACATCACGAGCAAGCTGTTCGACCAGCACGGGCCAGCCGCCGGTGAGCTCGAGCGCCCGTTCCTCGAACGACTCGTTCACCAAGCGCTCCAGCTTCGAGTCGCCGCGCCATCGCAGTGGCAACGTGTACCTGTCGTAGCGCTGCAACGGCATCACATGCGCTTCCGCGTCAGGTGATGCGGCGACCTGTGCGAGCCATTTCATGTTCGTGGTCCCGGCGATGAGAGCGGCGGTGCGGGAAGCTCGCCTTTCGTGTGGAATTCCGACACCGGCCTGATCGCCCAGGGCGTACTCGAGCGCTCGCTGGCACGCGGCCGGGGGTGTGTTCAACCGAAGATCTCCCACGACCAACGACCGCCGGGTCTCCGTCGCACCTGTCTCCAGCTTCGACTTGAACTCTCCCAAGGTCTTCATGTCGACCAGGTCGAGATCGACGAGCTGAGGCCTCACCTCGCGCAGCGTCGCCGCGACCTGGTCGATGCCGGTCGCGTCGGACCCGACGACCAGCCGGGCGAAGTTGCCCTTCCTGAACAGCTGCGCGAGTTGGGCGTTGACCAACGGGCTGCGGGTCACGTCGTCCTCGCGGACCGGGCGGTAGCTCTCCCGAGCCTCGCGCACCGGAAGTCCGAACTTGGGCACGAGCGCCAACCCGCGCGCTATGTCCTCTTTGGACCCCAATGCCCTGAGCACCGTCTCGTTGCGAACGGTTCGCCCCTTGATTCCCTCAGCGGGCTCGGACAGGATCCCCAGTCCTGCCAGTTCGTCGAGCAGTTGGAGGAAGGCGTCGAACTCGGTGTCGTGGAAACCGAGCGGCCAGGTGTCGCGACACTTGGCGTAAAGGTCGGCATCGGGCAACCGGACTACCGGCGCGTTCTCGTAGGCGTGCAGCGCGAGCAGGTTGGTGATCACCCGCGTTCGCTTGTCCAGGTCCAGCGTCAGGCTGAGTGCCTTGCGCAGGTCCTGGCGGGTCGCCTTGTCGGCGAGCACATCGGCGACCTCGGACGGCGTGATCCGCCACGGTGGCGCGGCCAGAGGCTTGCGGCGCGATCCACGCGCTTTGAACTGGCGGGTGAGCAGCTTGCCCGCGACCAACTGGATCAAGTACGGCTGGTAGCTGCAGTGCAGAAGAATTCTCTGGACGTCATCGTCTTCGAGCGAATAGCCGAGTGCGGACAACGGGCGGACGACGAGGTCGTAGGCCGGCTGCGGAGCGAGCGGGCCGATTTGCAGGTGGCCGGTGGGACTGAGTGGACTGTTGCCGACCGAGTAGTGCTGAACCGAGTGGAGGCCGGCGAGAACGACCTGGCAACCCGATCGCGTGTCGGCCGCTAGGCTGTGCAACGTTCGGACGTGCGCGAACTTCGGCGCGTCTCCGTCGACGAACCCTTCCGCCTCGTCGAGGAGGAGAAGCAAGCGCCTGCCGGGCTTTTCCTGGAGCCACCTGTCCACGGTGCGGGCGACCGAGTTGCCGGAATCCCGCTTGTCGCTCGCCGAGCTCTTCCCGATCCCCTTGGTGCGCAGGCGTTGCGCCAGGTCGCCCCACAACAGGTTCGGGTCCTCGTCGATCCCCGGCACCCGATCGACCTCGAACCAGACCACGACGAAGTCCTCGTTGTCGGCTTCGCTTTCGACCGTGCGCATGAGCGCGCTCTTGCCCATGCCGCGACCGCCGTAGACGATCGACGGCGCTCCGCCCCTGTGCAGGAGCCTCTGCTTCTCCTCTTCCCTGCCGTAGAACATCTCCGAGGGGACGTCCGAGTCCTTCTCCGACTTGAACGGTTGTGTCGCGGTGAACGGCAGGCTCAGCCTCATGAAAAGGTCGAAGTTGCCCCGGCGAGTGGCCACCCAGGTGAGCAAGGCGTCGTCCAGAACCACCGCGGCGCGCCGGAACGGGTCTGACCACAACTCCGCCAGTCGTAGTCGGCTCTCCGCCGGCAGAGTTCCGAGGTAGCAGATGATGAGCGGCAGCGTCGCACTGTCCGCGTCCCGCCACTCGTCCAGCTGTTCGACGGTCGGTTCGTTCCACACGATCAGCAGCCGGTAGTGGCCATCGGCCGAGGAGCCGAACGCCGGCAGCAACGCTTTGCCGGTCACAGACGCCTTCACGTCCAGAAAACGGCGACCGCGGGCGTACACGGTGAACGAGCGCTTGCTCGCGAGGAGGTCGACGCCGTTGCGGCGAACGTCCAGACCGATCAACCGCAGTGCCGGCAGGAGGTTGTCGGACACCTGGTCCGCGGTCCACCCGTCGACGAACGCGCCTCTGAGCGCGAGCCAGCCACGCAGGCCCTTCAGGACCTCCGCGCGGAACGATTCGGGCACCGAGTTCGCGGGGAGCGCCGGATGTGGCGTCCCCGCGCTCAGCGCCGACAGGAGACGACGGTCGAGGCCTTCGGTGAGCGCATCGATCCCTGCGGGGTGGAAGTCGGCGAAGTCCTCGTCCTCGAAAGGCTGGAAGAGCTGGTCACCCACCTCGAGGTGGTCGAGGCTGTCCTCGGCGAGATCCAATTGACCTCGCTCGATGTGACGATGGACCTGAGTGATGTCCTCGTCAGCGCATCGGTCGGCCAAAGCCTCCACACGTTCGCCGAGGCGTTGCGCGTCGACACGACGCAGGTCCTCTATGCGTTCGCCGATCGAGGATCGGGTGACAAGCGCGGTACGGAGGTCACCCTGAGGATTGGCCAACTCGAGGAGGGCCTCGTCCACCAGGCCGACCAGTTTTTCCTCGGTGACCGCGTCGAGCGCGACCGAGACGCCTGCCTGCGCGGTCTCGTCATCGGCCCCGCTCGTGCCAGCGCGGACGAGTTGGCGGCGCAAGTGCCTCAGATCATCCCGCAAGCTCGTGGCCTGCTCGGCGCGCAAGGTCGTGAGCCGTGCCTCGATCTCGGCCCGCCTCGGCTCGGACAGGGCCCGCGCCAGGAGGTGAGCCGTCGTGAAGTCGGCGGCGGCTGCCTTGTTCAGCGCCACCGTCACCAGTTCCACACCGGTGTCGGGAACTCCCAGCAGCTCCTCGATCCGAGCCTGTGAAGTGCTCGGCGACGGCGTGTGGAGACCGGTTTCGTTGCTCCACGTGCTTCCCGCCAGCGCGATCAACGGAAGATCGAGCACTGGGAGGCCGTGCACGTCCTCCGCCGTGACGGTGGGGTGACCGCTGAGCAAGTCGTCCAGTCGCGTCAGCAGAGACCGTCCAGCGCGAGCGGCAGCGGACACCAACGGATCTGGATCCGCCTCGCGAGAGGCGAACAGGGTGGACATCGCCTCTTGAACGTCCAGCAACGTTGTCCTCAGCTGGTCGACCTGGAGTTCGGCGTAGCTCAGCACAGCCGATCGAGCGTGCCGCTCACATGCCTCTGCCCAGACGTCTGCCGCGCTGATGTCGTCTCGAAGGGTCGCCAGCATTTCTTGACGAACCTGACCGGTGACCGCCTTGCCGGAACTCGACCGGTGTGCCTTGTCCTCCTCTTCGATGAGCCGCTCCAGTGTGGAGCCTTTGGAATGTTTGCTGAGAACGGTCTTCACGTGTCCCAGATGCTCGCGCAGATCGGCCGCGGCGTGATGGAGCGCGTCGCCCAGGGTCTTCGGAGGTTCGCCCCGGGACGCCACAGCCGTTCTCAGGCGTGTGATCACCGCGGCCGCACGAGGCAAGCGGTTGCGCCATTGAACCTCGATGCGTTCCTTGAGAAGTCGTGCTGCCGCGGCGACGTCGAGGTCGTCCAGACTTGCCGTGGCCAGCGCGGCGGGTCCTTGGCCGGCCAGCACTCCCCTGCGAACCGCTTCGCCGACGCCGCGTACGAGCGCGCTGGTGGTCCCGTCGAGGTGGTCCGACAGATCGACGAGCAGAGATCCTGTTCTCGGCGCACCGGTGCTGACCGAAGCCAGGACCAGTGCGCTGGTCGTGAGCAACCGTGCTGCGTCTCCGTCCACCAGCAGGTGTGGCTGCCGCGGTGCGCCGATGAACGCGTCGAGTTCCGGCTCACGGTCGTCATCGGGACCGGTGATCGTCATGGCGAGCGCGGCAAGCCCGGAGGCTTCGGCGAGCGCGGGTTCGTACGGCTGGAGCAAGTAGTGCGCGAGAGCGAACTGCCCTTGGTCAAGCCACACCTCGGCCTTCGCCCTGACGGCGGGCAGCAGCGGATCCGGTTGCGACTCGGCCTTCCTGGGCCTGGCGCTCGTCCGCGCGGGAGCGGACGGCTCAGGAGCGACCGGCACAGGTGGTGTCGCAGCGGGTATTGAAGGTTCAGGTGCTACGGAAGCCGGCGGCTCGCGGACCGGAAGCACCGTCGCCGCAAGCTCATCAGGCCGCGCTTCGACCGGCGTTCGGGCATCGGCAGGGAGGGCTTCCGCGGAAGACGAGGCCTGCGAGGGAGAGTCCTCCACCGGTGGCTGGAGTTCGCGTCCGGCCGATCCAAGGTCTGTGGGCAACGCCACCCTACCGCGAAGAGCAGCCGTCAGCAGCGGAACGACGTCCTTCGACGCCGTTACCCGAAGCTGCTCGTAGCGTGCTTCCACTTCGGCATCCTCGACATCATCTGCGGAGGCGTCAGCGGCCAGGCGCGCCAGGGCGATCAACAAGCCGGCGTCCTCCCGATCTCGCGCGGTCGCCGGTGGCCAGCGGTCGAGGACACCGTTCGCGATGCCGGCCACGATGCTCAAAGCGTCGGCCGCTCCGGCGGGGACACTCGCACCGGCCAAGCGCCGGATCAGGACGACGTCCTCGGAGGCGTCGGCTATCCGCTCGACGGCAGCGTCGATCGCCTCCAACGTCGGTTCGACCGGAGTGTGCAGCAGGTCCGCCAGCTCGGCCGCCGCGCTCACGACCGTGTCGCGAACACTCATGAGCTCGTCCAACGCTGACGGGTCAGGAACCTGCCCCCGTTCCAGTTCCGCCAGAACCGCACGACAGGTCACGACCGCCCGTTCGAACGTCCGACGTGTGGTCTGCGCCAGACGCTCGGCTTCCGCGACGTTGCCACGCACTTCAGTCGCACTGTCATCGGATCGCTCCGGCCCGACCTCATCCCAGAAGCGCTCGAGCGCCGCCTTCCCGCCATCACCCGGCAAGAGGAGATCGAACGCCTCCTCGTCGTGCGCTCGCATCCATCTGAGCACGATGGGCAGGAAAGGCGTGTTCTCCTCAGGGCACAGCGCCGCGGCCACAGCTCTTGCGACCGCAGTGATCGCGTTGTCCCCCTGCCACGCCGTTCCGGCGCGTGCCGACCGCAGGAGCGAAGTCCTGATCGACCGCGTGAGGTCGTGAGCCGCCTGAACTCCGGCCTCCTTCCCGGAGTTCAGGCCTGTCCGGAGCTTCATCACGAAGTGCGCCTGCTGGGGCGGAGTCCACTTTCGCCAGCTCTCGACCGGAAGGCGCAGGAGTTTGAGCACCTCGCGCTTCTCGTCTTCGGCCAGGGTCGCGAACAACGACTTCCACGTGTCGTCCGCGACCTCACCGATGTGGCCGCGGCACCACGCGGTCATCTCCGGCACCATCTCGGAGGCGAAATCACGTGATGCTCGTGAGATCCGCTCGGCAACCGCCTCGGAGTCGATCCCGAACCCCAGTCGCCCGGCTGCTTCGACCAACGGGTTTCTACGCGCTTCGCTTGACAACGACGAACTCCTCACATCGCCTCGCCGGGTTCGAACAGGACGTCTCCGCGGTCAGCCGACTGAGTGGACACTTCGTTTCCGCGCACTGGAACCTGATTCGCTCACATAGGTGATCTGGGGCGAGATGGTGGCCGGATCCAGGCCGATGCTCTTGGCGTACCTGATCGCCAGCTCCCGTTGTTTCGGCGAACGACCGCTGGGCAACGAGCGGAGATGACCCCGGCGGAGGAAGTCCTCGTCGGACCGGGACACCCCGCTGTCCAGAGCGGGCGCCCGGCACGGGCGGTCGGCGGGCGACGGGTGCAGGCTCAGCACGACGGCCAGGTCGGCCGCGATGGGCTCAGCCCGGCTGCACGAGTCCGCCTGCCACTCCCAATCGGGCTCACATCGTCTCCTGGGCGTCAGCCAGTCCCCCTGGCCGTCGTCGTTGCTCAGCAGGACACGCCAGTCCACCCGGACGGTTCCCTCTTCTGCCACTAGCTCGCCGACAGCCGCACAAACAGCCTGCACAGTCGGAACCGGCACACAGATCGACTGGGCCCTGGTCGTCACCTCCCGCACCAGAGTCGTCAGTGGAACGAACAGCTCCGGTGCGCCCTGTCCGACGCGCAGCCCCAGGCGGCTGAACATGCCTCTCAGCACCGGCATCGAGAGGACCTCGCCGGTGTCCTCCAGATCAACGGGATCCGCGAGATAACGCAGAAGAACAGCGGCATCGAACTCGTAGTCGATCGGAATGCCCTCGACGTCGACAGGAGTCTCCAAAGCCGTGCTGGTCGCCTTAACCTGAAAACTGTCCGCGCACCAGGACGCGGTGAGTCGGATGCCGAGAAACATGCTGTCCGGCCACTGAACACCGTGCAGCCGGCGACCGTCGAACCTGACCCGCTGACGGCGGTGTGCCGGATCGAGTTCGGTGCCGGGATGACTGATGTCCAGTTGGAGATCCCCTTCCGGTGGAAGCACGGCACGCATCTCCTCGGCGACTTTGGGGGTCAGCGGGAGAACGCCGCCCCGGCTGTGCCGGGGTCCGAGGTAGAACTGCCACGCCAGCGTCGTGTCGTCCACCCAGCGATCCCGCGCCACAACGCCGTCCGACTGCTCGAGCAGCTCCTCAGTGTCCGCTTCGGCGAAGCGGGGGCTCGGAATCGCGCCCAGTTCAGCTGATTCGTCGCTTGTGGACTCCTCGTGTTCGACCCTCGCCGGTTCCGCCGATCCCAGCCACCCCAGTGCCAGCGGCAGGTCGACCTGGTCCCTCAGCTCGCCGGCGATCGACTCCGACAGTTCGGCTCGCCATACGCCGGCACCCTGCCAAGCGTCGTCCAGTCGGACGTGAACCTCCTTGCCGCGCAAAGTGATCACGCCAGGTTGCCCTTGAGACAACTTCTCCACGAGATACAGCTGTGCGCACACCAGTGTCGTTGCGTACCGTGGTCCGCGCAACGCGTCAGTCGGCAGATCGGGATCCTCGGGATCACGGATCGATTCGCGAAGCGCGGGACCGATCGCCAGGTAGGCAGGTCGCGCCGCGACACCGCCGAAACGACGCCCCTCGACCGGCAGGCACGCACTCGCGAGCAGCCGGGAGAACTGGTCGACGTCAGCGGGATCGACACCGCGGGTGTCTTCGTCCCCGGCGAACCACTGTTCGTACGTCTCGGGATGCAGGTACATCTCGCGCCATCGCAGCAGACCGGTCGCGTCCAGCAGGGTGGCGAGCGCGTCGAACACGCGGTGCAAGGTGTCCGCCAGCTTGTGGTCATCGGCGACAGGACCGACCGGGCGCAACGCCTCACGCACTTCCGCGGTGCGTTGCCGGAGCAAGTGGGAGACGAAGAGCCGGACATCGTCCAGCTCGGCCTGTTCGTCATCAACGTAGGCCGATCTCACGACCAGGTGACCATCGGGATTCAGCGTCCCGCCGAACAGTCTTCTCAGCCGGTTCGGTTGCCCAGAACCAAGTGCCGTCGCGTCGACCACCAGACGTTCTTTCAGCACAACACCTTCCGCGGTTCTCCCCGCGCCCTCGGCTCGGCCGGGGCCGACGGCCGCTGCCGGAGCGCCGGACAACCAGGGCGGGCACTTGCCGTCAGGGTCGAGGGCCGGGTGCTCCCCGTGCCGGAACACGACCTCGCACAGCACGGGCTCGCCGCCGGTGTCGAGCCGGGCGGTGGCGCCGACTGGCATCGGGGCGATCACCTGGTCCGCGGCGATCACGGGAAGTTCACCCGTCTCGACCAGATCGGAGGTGTACTTCCCCCGGTCCAGATCGAACCTGAAGGCGAGGGCGTTGAACGCGAGAGGGACGCTGAGAGGCAGGCGCCGTACCCGTGCCAGTTCTCTCAGGAAAGCGACCGTCTCCGGGTGGCCGCCGAGGTCCTCCGTCAGGAGACCGGCAGGAAGCACGCCCGTTCGCACCGGAGAAAACGTGGTCATGACGTTCCCCTTCTCCTCTTCTCACCCTGAGTGACGTTCGCGACCGTCCTGACGAGGTGTTCTTCTGCGATCAGCACGTTGGCCATCACCAATCTGTCAATCGCGCGACCGACTTCTCCTCTGGTGGCGTCGGGATGCCGACCGAACTGAGGCACGTCTCGCAGCCACCGCGGCACAGGACGCCAGGACGAGATCGTCGCCACCCACTCGCGGTCCTTGCCGTTGAGCACTGAAGTGATCACCCGTGGAGTCAGCCCCCTGTACGCCGAGGCGACGAGCCGGGACACGCTGTCGTCCAGCCGTGCCGCTCGAGTCGCGGGGTCCACCGAATCCGGTTGCAGCTTCCCGTACACCAACGCGTCCAACGGGGTGCCGGCAGTGGTTCCAGGTCCATCGAGGGCACCCGCACACACGGAGCACCGGACGCGATCGCTCGAACAGCATTCGGCGGGCATGTCGACGCTGAAGTACTCCGCGAGCCTGCGGTTCAGACAGACGCGCTCCCGGCTGAAGAACCTGTGCAGGTGGGTTGCTTCGGTACGTGCGCGTGCGAGCTTTCCCTGCACTCTGGACATGTAGGTGGCAGGCAAGTCGACGGAGGCGCTCGCACTCGTCGCGGTGTCGACCAGGTTTGCCGCGATGAGCATCCGGTCGTTGGGGCGTTGCGACACGTCCAGCGCGGCGCTGTCGTGCATGTCGCACAACAACAACCACAGCTCCGCGAGCCCAAGAGCGGCCTCGAGAAACCCTGCGGCCGCACAGGCTGGATTCTTCGCAAGACAGGCGTGCAACTCCTCCAACGGAGCAGCAGTCTGCGAACAGTCGCTGCCCCTGAGCGGCAAGGCCGTGACAGCGTTCGCCACTGCTCGGCCGAGTTCTGTCTCCGGTGGCCGCGTTCCCGGTCTCACCGAGACGACCGCCGGAACGTCACCGCCGTCAGTGATCACTCCCAGATCAGCGAGTGCGGCAACCGCACGCGTCAGTCCGACGGTCCACTCGTCTCGTCTCCGCGGATCCTTCGCCTGAGCGGCGGTGATCCTGCCAGCCTCAACGTCCTGCCGCAGCAG
Source organism: Lentzea albidocapillata (assembly GCF_000719115.1). GTDB lineage: Bacteria > Actinomycetota > Actinomycetes > Mycobacteriales > Pseudonocardiaceae > Lentzea > Lentzea albidocapillata. The sequence goes on from NZ_JOEA01000023.1 coordinate 27,625, forward strand.
CGTCGTCACGATCGAACTGGCGTCCAAACGGCCAGCCCGCGCGGAGTGCACGGCAGCGACACCGAGCCGTCTGAGCACAGCGGGGTCGAGGTCGAGTTGGGCCATCCACTCCGCGGTCCCCAGACTGCGCGAGGTCGCGTAAGCCAGCGCGTGGGTCGTTACTTCGAGTTCGCCGGCTTTCTTGCCCGCGACGTCGCGGCCTCCGCGTCCGAGTTGCTGGTAGAGCGCGGCGAGGTCCGTCGGCGGACTCGCGCAGAAGACCGTGCGGACATCGGCTCGATCGACGCCCAGGCCGAATGCCGAAGTCGCGACGACCACCACGCGGTCAGCCCCGGACTCGACCTTGCCGGCTTCCTTGAACTCGAGGCTGACTGCGGCCTTATCCACCTCGGCGAGGCGGCCGTGGAACTTCCGCAGAACGACACGGCGCCCGTCGAGGTGGTCGCGCAGGTGCGCGTGCAACCAGTCCGTCTCGCGGACTGTGAGGCAGTAGATGATGGTGTGCCCGGTTTCCGCATCGACGATCTGTTCAGCCAGTGCGGCCGCGGACTTCCGAGTGCCGCTGCCGCGCCGTGCCGCGCGGCGCCCCAACGTGAGTTCCGGACGGATCGGGTTCGCTCGCACAACCACCAGATCCGCGGCACTTCCCGTTTCGGGACTGTCGATCCCCGGCACGAGCCCTGCCAGAACTTCGTCTCTCAGTGATGCCTCGACCGTGGGGGTGGCCGTGGCGGTGAGGGCTTGGAGCACCAACTTGCCCGGCGAGCTCGAACGCAACTCGCGCAGCAACGCGCCCGCACGGCGGAAGCTGGGGCGGAAGTCGTCGCCCCACTGGACATAGGTGTGTGCCTCGTCGATCGCGACGCGGCACAAGGCCCCGGACTCGATTCCGCGACGCAGTGCCTGCCGGAAACGAGCTTGTGAGAGTCGTTCTGGGCTCACGTAAACGATCTTGATGCCGTGTCTGGTGTCGCCGCCGAGCGCTTCCACCACCTCGGTGCGTCCAGTCCGGCTCACCGACTCGGGAAGGCTCGCCACCAGCGCGCGCACCGCGCCGCCGATCGTGTGGTTGAGGCCGAGCGCCTGATCGTGCATCAGGCTGATCAGCGGGCTGATCACGACCGTGACTCCCGGCAGGACGAGCGCGGGCAGTTGGTAGCAGTAGCTCTTGCCGTAGCCGGTCGGCAGCAGCACAAGGCTGTCACGTCCGGCCGCGACAGCCTCGATCGCGGTGCGCTGTTCGGTTCTCAACGTGCGGGGCTCGCCTGCGAGCAACCCCGCCACCTTCTCGCAGCGCCGGACGACTTCCTCCTCCAAGGTGCCCTCGGCTCGGTGTACCGCGACCTCCTCCTCGGACATCTCCAGGTCACGGATCGCGAGCGTCGCCGGGAGCAACGTGTGCCTGTCGAGAGCTTCCGGTGTCGTCAGTTCGGAGAGCCGCTGCCGAGGAAGCACACCGACCTCGGCCAGGAACGGCCAGATCCGTGCCCACGCCTGCCGCATGGTCAGCACGTTGCCCCCGGCCACCTCGCCGGTGTCCGGATCGGCCACGAGCAACCCCGCGTCGAGGCTTCCGAGAAAGACCTCCCGGTACAGGCGGCGCAACGGGAGGTCGCCGGACAGCTTGCGGTCGCTGATGACGATGACACCGCGCCCCGAGTGGTTGCGGATCAGCCGGCCGACCGCCTGCCTCAGATCCAGAGCGGCCAGCGGCAAGTAGTAGGTCGCGTTGGCGTGGTTGTCAGGATCGTCCAGCCCTTGGTCCTCAGCGGCTCTCCGCACGGACTCGCGCCTGGCCGCGACGACCGGGGCGGTGAAGACCGGAAACGGCAGTTTGTTGATCCAGACCAGGTGATTGCGACCCGGTTCGCTCACGTCGACGCCGGTCCAGAGCCCGCGCGTACCGACCAGCACCCCGCCGTGGTGGGACTCATCGCCGGTGAACTCCGCAACCGCCCTCGCCGTACCGAGCAACACCTGGTTGTGCACCGGTACCGAGCGGCCGTCCCCGGCGTGCAGCAGGGTCAACTCGTCCGCGATCCCACCTGCGGCGTTCCGGCTCGTCGTCAGCACCATCGCCCCGTGCATCCACGGTCCGTCGTCATCGAACGCGAGGTTGTCCGGCTCGGCGGTCCTGGTCACCTCACGGGTGAACCCGGCGATCTGGTGTGCCACCGTCCGCATCGCCTGCCGAGGCTGCTCCGCCCAGGACGGGAAGTCCGACAGCGCGACGAGGCGGGCCTGCTCGCGGTAGTCGAACGGCCCTGGCAACTCGACGGCGTCGGCGTGGTGCATTCCCAGACGCGACCGCGTGTAGGTCCAGCGGTCGGCTCCGGGGGTGGCGACGGTCAACGTCGCCGACAGCAGAGCCATTCGTGTGAAGGACGCCAGAAAGCTCTGCCACGTCTGGTCGTTCGGGAGTTCGATAGGGCTGGCGGTCACGGTGACGCGGTAGTGCGCGAGACCACGCCTGTCGATTTGACCGTCTTCCCCGGCGAACACGACGCGGTCAGGCACTGCTGGGCGCCGGGCGGCCTCCTCCCCCGACTCGAGGGCGAGCTGTTCCGGTTCGGCGGGTACCAGGCCGTCCACCGTATCCCGGAGCTGTTCCGCGTTCTCACGCAAGGAAGACAGTCGCTGCCGAGCGGCCGCCAGCCGTTGCAGGTCGAAGACGTCCACCACCGGACGGGCGGCGTCCAGCAAGGAACCGAGTTGTGCGAGCACCCGTCCGAGCTGACCGGCGAACTCTTTCAGGATCCTGCTGATGACTCGTGCGTCACGCGCCGCCCGGGCACCGGTGTGCGGGCTGGCCAAGGTTAGCGTTCGCGCTCCGACCTGGGCCTGCCCTGCTCGGGCGTCCATCATCCCGGACAGGGCGGTGCGAAATCGTCGTTGGCGCCACCACTGCGACAGCTCCGCCACCGCGGCATCCGTCGCGACGGTGAGGCTGGTCGAGCGCAGACCAGTGAGAACGTGGGTCAGCGTGGCAAGCGCGTCGTCGACGTCATCGGCGGAGAGAGCGGCGGACAACGCGTCTGTTGCCGCGTCCTCAAGAGCATGTGCCTCGTCGGCTATCAGCAACGTCGCGTCGGCGCGAGCTGCCAGATCTTCCCAGTGCGTCAGGAGAAGCGCGTGGTTGGCGATGACGAGACGATGTGCGGACAGCGCTTCCCACACTTCGTCGGTGTGGCTGGCGAGTGGTGTCACCTTCGGATCGCGCCACTCGCCGTGCGCTGACTGGCTCAGGCCGGTCGTCCACAGTGGCAGCGCGGTACCGCAGTAGGACTGGAAGAAGGCCGGAAGATCGACGGGGTCGACGCTGTGTGCGATCCAGCGGTACGTCTTGCTCTTCTCCGGATGGACGAGGCGGAACAGCAGGAAGATCAGCAACTCGCGGAAGCGCCGCTTCTGGAGGAACCTGGCCGGCGGCGCGGCCGCGCTCGGTTCGGACCCTGTCGCGTCGGCGAGGGTGTGGACGAGGCCGCGCAGGCTCAGGCGGTTGCTCGACCCTTTGACGACATCGGTTGTTTCCAGCAGACCTGGCACTTGGCTCGACAACCGGGCGAGTTCGTTCGCGAGCTGGTTCTGCAACTGCTTGGTGTGCGTCGAAATAATCGTGCGGTGCGAAGGATCGGCGGCGAGCCAGTTGAGCGCGGCAGCGAGAGCCGACAGGCTCTTGCCGGTGCCTGTCGGGGCCTCGACGAGCACCGGTCGGCCTGCCCGCGCGGCCGACGTGATGGCGTCGGCGACCAGTTGCTGAGCCGGTCGTGGTTCCATCCGGCGCCGGTGCAGGGCCTGAGCGAGTGCCGCCGGCGTGACGTCCCGCTGACCGTCGAGCAGTTCCTCCGGAACCTTCAGCGCCGAGGGCACCGGACCTCGACGAGGGGCCTGGCCGCCAAGCAGGTCGCTGAGGAGCGCGCTGATCTCCGCGACGCTCGAGTGACCACCATCGGCAGGCGGGCTGGGCCGCAACCCCAGAAGCAATCGCCAAGCCGGGCTGTCCCTGCCGACCAGTCGCACGAGTTCGCGCAGCGCCCCATCGACTTGGGCAAGTTCACGTGCACCGGCCACCAGCAGATCGGCCAGCAGAACGGCATCGTTCGTCGCATCGTGCGCGCGACCGGGACGCACTACCCCGATCTCATCCGCGAGTTGAGCCAACCGATGACTTCGAGCAGCGGGCCAAAGACAGTGAGCGAGATAGAGACCGTCAACTCGCTCCACAGCGGGAATCTCTTGCTTGACCGAGGCCAGTGCCTCGTCCAGGACGGGAAAGTCGAGTTGTTCCCCGTTGTACGCGACCAGAACGTCGGCACCGTCCAGCCACTGGACGAGTTCCGGCAAAGCGACGTCGGCAGAGATCGCCTTCCCGCTGTGCCGTGCACGACAATGCAGCGGAACGTCGTAGCCGTCCGGCAACTCCACGAATCTTTCGAATCTGGTGGCGGCCTCAACCCATCGCCGGTCCTCCCCGGTTCGCACCGCACCGATCTGCCAGATGCGGCGCGTCAGAGCACCTCCGTCATCGACTCGAGCACGAACGGCGGTTTCCAGATCGACGACCACGACGCGAACGGCAGCGTTCTCGCTCGTCGGAACCGATGCCTCTTGGCTTCCCGACCGGTTCCGCTCCGTACCCGTTGCGGCAGGGTAACTCTGCGGCTCGCTCGCCACGCCGTCCGCTGAAAGCAGCTGGAAGTCCCCCTCGGGGGACAACGTCAGCTCACCGGCCACACGCGCGCGGCCCAGCATCGCGAGAGCCGCAGACTCAGACGAGGGAAGACGAGCCTCCGAAAGAACCCCACGCACGTCCTCTGTCCGTCCGCTCGTCAACCGTGCCTTGCGCAGCAGCGAGGTCAAGCGCGTTGCCAAAAAAGCCCCGTTCAGCCTTTGATGTTCTGCGGTCTGACAGTCAAACCACAACGTGTGCTGATGATCGAAGTCAGCCGCCGGGTCGTTACGATCAGTTGAACTCCATTCGCCAAATTCACCCGAACGCAGCACAAAACCACCCCGACCAGCGAGTGCGCTCCGATCAAGCCACCCACCCTGCGCGATCACGACTCTGGTCACACTGGGTAACAGGTGGACTGCTTCAACGAATGCACGGCGCCACCACAACATGACGCCCTGGCCGCTTGCCGCTCAAGACCGCGGTTGGGGTGCCGAAATGTCGAGCTCACCTCCGCCGGCTGCAACCGATCCGCACGCAGGCCTGGCTGTGGGGTGGAAATCCTGCCCGATTCTTCGGCTCCGCGGGCCTCCCAGTCTGGTTGAAATCCACCACATGGCAGGAGCACGCCAATCTCGGCCACGCTTCGATCGCTTGACGACGATCTGGGGCCCGCCATTGCGCGGACCTGTCTCGGAACACGAGATATCGGCGCTCGACCGCAGGACTGAGCACGCGATGAGCAGCAAAGATCTGGTCGACGCATTCAGCCTGTTCGCTTTGCGGACGGTCTTGGCGCCGGAGTCACAACTGCCGGACATCCCCGAGCACGTCTACGGCGAACTGAAGGACTTCCTGCTTCAACACGCACATCCGGGACCGATCCCGTAGCAGCGGTACTTCGACCCCCGTGTGCCCCGAGCGGAGGCGCACGGGATACACCCCGACTCCCTCCGGCAGACAGAACCGCTGGGGTGTGGGGTGCCAAAACTAGGCTCAGCGGTCTGACCTGCGCCTTAGGCCGCCGCAGGTTCGTACTCGTTGATCAAACCGCCGAGTACTCGCCGACGACGAACGGACCTACAGCCTGACCATTCCCTGGACGTCCGACAGATCCAAGGAATACGTGGCGTTCAAGTCGCTCGCCTTCGCGATGTCCGCCCTGCTGACCAGGAACCACCCGCGCAAGCAACCGTCCGCCGCCGTGAACCAGGCATTCGCCGAGATCACCGCCAATCCCACGAGCGGACGTGGACCGCCGTCCCCAGCACTCGCGAGCCCTGACCGCTCAACCGAGCAGCTTCACGAGCTTCGCCGGCGCCAGCACGCGGTAGCTCTCGGTCAGCAACTCCCGCACCTCGTCCCAGTCCACGTCCGGCAGCACCTTCAGCCCGACCACGTCCTTGCCCCACGCCGCCCGGAAGAACGGCTCCCCGGCTCCGGCCAGGGCGTCGAACTCCTCGGGCTGGGCGCGGAACGTCATGATCACTGTTGGTTCGGTGAGTTCGGCGGCCCGGCTGTACGCCCCGGTCTCACCGGGATGCGCCGTGAAGACGTGCACGAAGCTGCGGTTGCGGATGCTCCACCGCATGCCCACCCACGCCGCTTGCTCGGTCGTCTCCGGCAGCGCGGCGCAGATGGCCCGCACCTCGTCCAGCATCCGGACCGGCACGTCCGCACGATCGTTCACGGCGCACAACGCTACGCGCCCGCTCCCCCGTCCACGAGCACGATCGCCCGTTCACCATCGATGCCCTGTCGCTGAACAGCCAGGCCGCCACCTCACGCGGTTCGGCCATCCTGCCGAGCGGGCTCAAGGCGTTGTAGCGCGCGGGGAGCACCACGGAGGCGCCTTCTTCGGCGAACAGGCGGGCGGGGACCTCGCCGATGCCCTGTGGGGTGTCAGAACACAGCCGATAGGCCTGACCCGCGTATCAAGCCGCAGCAGGTTCGTACTCGTTGATCAAGCCGCCGAGTACTTGCCGACGACGCACGGACCTACAGCCAGGGGCTGCGATCGGGTCGCGGTGGGGTGTGGTGTGGTGTCGCGCCCAGAATGACTCGACCCAGAGATCAACGGCTAGGAACAGGTTGCTGCTCGTCGTGCCCGGACGCCGCGAGCTTGGAGCTGATGTGCGGATCGCTCGCCGCTTGCTCGGGTCAACCAGCTCAGTGCGACCGAAGTGTCTTCGCCGACTGATCCGCCCCTTCCACCCGGCATCACCGTCGCCGTGCCTGGACGCCTCCCCAAGGGCGCTGCGAGTGTCACTAACGTTGGTATGACTCCAGATCTGCACGTCCTGCAGGCGACTGCGGAGCAGAAGTCAGAGTCAGCCATCCGAGAAGGATTCAAGCAGCCGCGCGGCAGCCACAGGGTCGAGGTCCCACTGCATGCAGATCATCACCAGCCCGTTCATGGTGTTCCAGTCCTCGGTCGGAGTGCCGCGACGCCGCGTGCAATCCCAACCGCAAGCGCCCGTCGCTCGGCACCGTTCTGCACGCCGTCGTTCACTTCGTCCTGCACCCGCTGCGCTATCGATGAGAGCGAGCGGATGACTTCTTCTATCGACGAGTCGTAGGGCTGGATTGCTCGCGCCTTGCTCATCGCTCGTTGGCAGCGCTCGACCTCGTGGTGCTCGGCGGCAGGGTGCGCGCCGAACCACTGCAATCGCCTGGATCCGCAGACTGCCGGGTGCGCGAACGACGCTCGCAACGAGGCGTCGTTCCGCTACACCGGAATAACAAGTACCTGCGTGGCGCGCTCATGGAGCTGCGGCGCTCGCCGTCCTGCGACACCGCTTGGGTGCGGACGACCGGTGGTGACTGCCTGGATCCGTGGGACCCTGCGGCGCCGTCCTGGGAGGTACGAGGCGGCACCGCGCAGTTCGTCGACCCGGACCCTGGTCAGCGCTGGACGGCCATGTGGTCCTTCCGGTACTCGGTGCGGGGCTGTTTCACCCGGCCCAGCCCGAGCGGCTCCGGCTACACCACCGATCAGTGCACGGCGCGGAGGTAGAAGCAGCCGGTCGACATTCCACTTCGGACGAAATCGAGATCTGCACACGGACCAGATCCTTTGCGGAACTGGCTCACATGACAACCGCTTGGCGGTCATGACGCACCAGCTCAGTGCTACGTACGTTCGCAGAGCACAGAAAAGGAGGCCGATGTGCTAATCATCCGGAGCCGGACGCCGAACGTGCTGTTCCTCGTCCTGGCAATGATGGGAACCCTTGTGTTCGGTACTGGCACAGCGACGGCGGCACCCTGCGTCGGTCCGTCGTGTCACGGGCAGAACCCGCAGTCGACGGGGTGCGCCAACGACGCGGTAACGAAGATCGCCAAGGAGTACAAGCAGGAGAACCAGTCGAGCTGGCGCGCGGAGATGCGGTACTCACCGAGCTGCCGCGCCGCCTGGTACCGGCAGATCGTCTACTCCGGCCGCAACCTCGGCTTCCACATCTCCGCGTGGAATCCAGGAGGGGCCAGCGTCGAGTTCGCAGGCGCCGCAGACTGGATCTACACCAAGATGGTCAACGCGTCCTCGGGCGTCGAAGCCTGTGGCGGGGCCCAGTTCTACACCTACGACCAGTGGCGACGCTGGAACTTCCTCGGCTGTTTCCGCGGCTGAGGAACGGTGGTGCCCGCCTCTGTCCACGGGGGCGGGCACCGCTACTGAAGGACCCAGCGGTCGAATCAATGACACAAAGTGGACATTCCGCACGTTCGTCCTGCTCGCGTTAACAGCCCGGCCGCCTGGCGCGAAGAGCAAAGGGCGGTCGGCATCGCCACCGTGCACAACGGTTGAGGAGACGGCCATGCGGTACACGACAAGGGTCGAAGACGGCATCCGCTTCGTCGACACGGACCCGCGCGGTACTGGGGCGGTCTACTTGCTCGTGCACGGACTCGGGGGATCACTCGAACAGTGGATCCCGGTCATCGGTCTGCTCAGCCCGGCTGTACGGGTCATCGCGGTCGACGTGCCGGGCTTCGGCCTCAGCCGAACGCGACGGGGCGACTTCGACCTCGCCTCAGCCGTCGCGCGGATCTCGGACCTGCTCCGTAGGCTCGGCGTCGGCCGGTGCGTCGTCGTGTCCCACTCGATCAGCTGTGTGGTCGCCGCCGGTCTCGCCGCGGCGAGACCGGACGCCGTGAAGAGCCTGGTCCTGGTGAGCGGCGCACTGGTGAGAGCCTCCGAGATCGCGCAGAACCCGTTCTTGACGCTGCGGTATCCGAGACTGGGAACGGTGGTACTCGCCCAGTTCCTGGCGGGCATCGCACCCGCGCCCAAGATCCTGCTCAAAGCCCTCGCGTCGTCCGCGACCCTCCGCGCGGTCACGCTCTGGCCGTTCGTCGCAAGGCCTGCCTCCCTACCAACCGAGCACCTAGTGGAATCGCTGACCGGAAGCGGAAGCCTGGCCGTGTTGCGCATCCTGCTGACCGCGAACGCCATCGACTACCACGGCTTGCTCTCCGCCGTCGAACAACCGGTGGCCCTCGTCATCGGCGACCGGGACCGGCTGATCGTCGCAGACGACATCGCTCGATTACGGAAGATCATGAACGTCACCAGGGTGTCGGTGATCCGCGACTGCGGCCATTGGCCCTGGCTAGAGAACCCCGCACAACTGGCCCAGCTCCTGACGGCCACGGAGTAGCCATGACCAAGAAGATCAGCACCAGCGACCTCGACCCGTTCCAGTTCGCCTTGCTCTACCAGAAGCTCGAGAAAGTCCACACCGGATGGCTCGCACTGGTGAGCGTGGGCGTGGCCGGCGTGCTGATCCTCGCCAGCGTGCTCGAAGGCACGTTCGGCGGCCTCGGCGACTTCCAGGTCGTCGCTGACGTCAAACGCACTCTGGGCATCGCACACCCCGAGCGCTCGTCACCGAGTTTCCCATTCATGCGCGACTTCGTCAGCTGGCTGCTGGCGACAATCGTGGTCACTGGCGCCGTGTTGCTGCACCGGCACTGGCAGTACATGTCCACGTGCTTGTCGAAACTGGCCAAGAACGGCGTCCTCGTCGCGCGGAAGGAGCCCCGGTCGAACAGGTTGTCGAAGATGCTCCGCGTCGACCGGATGATCCAGGGCGTCGGCCAGGACCAGGCCCTGAACACCATCGTGATCAAGGTGATGGAGGTTCTCAAGCGGCGCAGCGTGGGACTGCTGGTGCTCATGGGCGGCTCCGCGCTCGTGCTCACCATCCTTCTGATCCTCGGCCTGGAGAACAACATGTTCCACGTGCTGGCTCCTGCCGGCGCGAGCCCGCAAGAAAAGTCAGTCTGGGTACGTGAGGCGTACTCCAGCTGGTGGGCGGGCAAGCACCACCTCGCCGGGCACATCCTCTACTGGGTGCTGGCCTGGTTCGCGATCTTCGTCATCCTGTCGTTCCAGGTGGTCGGTGTGATCGCCACCTACCTGCTGGCAGCGATGCATTTCGTGGTGGAACCCTCCGCCGACTGGCTCAACCGCGACGGGCGGTACGGCTGGACTCCCCTGGCCGCCTTGTACCGCACGGTGATGTGGGCGAACGGACTGCTGGGGCTGACGTTGACGATCGTGCTGGCCTCACTGGGAATCAACAACTACGGCTGGGTGGCCGTGCTGGTCGTCGTCTACATCGTTCTGGTGCCGCTCTTCGTCGGTGTGCCGTGGCTGGTCGTGCGCCGGGCGGCGGACACCGCCCGCAACGCCCGAGCCGAGCAGATCGCCGGCCTGATGGCGGATCGCGGCATCGACATCGAGTCCGATGTCGAGAACGCCGCTCCCTACATCGCCGAGCTGGAGCGGTGCCGAGCCGCGCGGATCCGGCCGCTCCGGCTGGGCACGGCGTCCTTCTCCACCTATGCGGTGATCGCTGTTCTCCCGGTTCTCCTGACCGCCGCTCAGATCTTCCTGCCGCTGACCTTCGGCACACGATAGGAGGCACATGAAGGACAACGCCGTGATCGCGCCAATCGCTCGTCGCCATCGCGACCACTACGCCGGTCGCTCCGCCCCCTCGTTCGCGGTGCGCACCGCGTCCGGCAAGGTGTTCGAGGTCGGCCCGGACGAGCCTCGGTTCACCTTCGCCGCTAGCCACACCCGCGGTGAGAAGGCGCTCGCCTCGCTCGACCAGTTCCAGATCGGCGTCGCCTATCTGGAGGGCTGGCTCGACATCGAAGGCGACCTCACCGCCGCCCTGGCCATGCGTGGCTTCTTCCGCGACTTCCACCCCATGACGTGGATCGGGAGGTATCTGCCGACACTGGTCGGCACGGGCAACGCCCACGACCGAAGAACGATCTCCGCGCACTACGACCGCGAGTCAGACTTCTTCCTCACCTTCCTGGACCGCCGGCATCGCTGCTACACCCAGGGTTCGTTCGAACACGACGACACCCCGCTCGAGGACGCGATGACGCGGAAGATGGACATCGCGCTGGAGTCCTTAGGGCTCACCGAAGGAGCGCACGTGCTCGAGGTCGGAGGCGGCTGGGGAGCGTTCCTCGAACACGCCGGGCAGCGGGGCGTCCGGGTCACCGCACTTACCCTCGCCGGCGAGTCCGAGCGGTACCTCACCGAACTGGTGGAACGGCGGAACCTGCCGGTCGAGGTGGTACGGGAACACTTTCTCAGTTACCGGACGAAGCAGCGTTTCGACGCGATCGTCAACATGGGCGTGACCGAACACCTACCTGACTACCGCCGCACGCTCCTGCAATACGAAACGCTGCTGCGTCCTGGCGGCAGGGTTTACCTGGACGCGTTCGCGATGCGATCGAGGTACCGGATGTCGACCTTCATGACCCGGTTTGTCTATCCTGGCAAGTCGTCACCCCTGTTGCTGCACAAGTATCTCGCCGAGGTCGCGAGGTCACCGTTCCAGCTCACCGGGCTCCACGACGAACGCCGCAACTACCTGCTCACGTGCCGCGCCTGGGCCCGGCGGCTGGACGCGGCCCGCGACGAGGTCGTCGAGCGGTGGGGGCAAGCGCTGTACCGCCGGTTTCGGCTGTTCCTGTGGGCGTCGGCAACGGGATTCGACAACGGCCTTCTGCAGGCCTACAGGTGGGGCCTGGAGTTACCGGAGCGGTGATGCGCACACGACGAACCGGTCGTCCCGCGGGACGACCGGTTCTTTGCCGTCAAAAGATCAGATCCCGAACTCGCGCAGCGTCGAGTTCAGCGAGTCCGCGTATAGCGTCTGCCCATCGGCATTGGGGTGGAACGACTGTTGCGAAGGGAACGCCGACGGCTCCTCACCCGGTGTCCGGTTCCAGCCCGCGACGTAGTTCCGCACGGATTCCGGTGATCCGCACACGGCCTTGCCGCTGAACTCTTCCGTGGGATCGGAGAACCGCACCTGCGTACCCTGGGCTCTGGCCTCGTTCGCCGCCTCGGAGAGCACCATGTTCAGCTGGCCGGCCATGGAGTTCATCCAGAGCGCCTCCTCCGCGTCCAGGCTCAGGACGCAGGCGCCGAAGCGCTCGAAGAGCTTCGGGTAGCCCATGAGCACGATGCGGGCGTTCGGAGCTTTTCGCTTGACCTGCTCGATCACGGTCCGCACGGACGGCTTCACCTGGCCTGTGATGCGCTTCGGCTCGGCCTGTCGCAATGGCTCGGTGTCCCCGTCCATCCTGAATTCCGCGCAGTTGTCGATTAACGGCGTGAGGCAGAACTTGAGCACGTCGCCAAACTTCGCGTCATTGCCGCCGATCGACAGCGTGACAAGAGTCGTGTGTTCGTCGAGAAAACCCTTGTCCAACTGGGAAAGCTCACCGTACTGGCCACGCCCCGCATCGCCGAACGCATTGCGCGGGACGTCCGATGCCGTATGCACGGGAAGCAGGTTCTCCGTCTCAGCACCGGAACACGCGATCAGGTGGTGGTCGAGCGCGACGTCCCAACTGTCCGCGCGTTGCCCGATCGACGTGCCCGAGTCTGCCAACCGTCCCTTGCGCGACCACGCGAGCTTGGACCTGTGGCAGGCATTCTGTGCCAAGTCGTCGCCACCGCTGTTGTCAGTCTCCGGATAGTAGTCGCCGCCTCCGGCGACCGACGCGCCCTCACCGGACGAGTACGAGTCACCCAGAGACACCACGATGTCGGCGGGCTTTCCCGGCAGCGGTTGAAAAGCAACAGCGTCGTAGGCGATGTCCTCGCTCTCCACTAGCCCGTTCCCGTCATCGCCATCATGGGTGACACTCGACAGCCGCACCTTCGGCGTTCCGGCGAACGGAAAGGACCCGAGCGAGACCCACTTGTTTGCCATCGTGCGCTGCAACACGACTCGGGTGCGCACGCCGGTACCCAGATCCACCTCGTATGTCGCCTGCTGGGTGTGCGCCCCGTGATCGGGCATGTGGACCATCACCCTGGCCCACCCGTTGAGAGTCCGGTTGAGCGTCCACGTCCCGGTTACGCGCATGGAGTTGCCACGCAGGTCCGCGGTGCGCGTGTGGGCGTAGTAGAAATGCCCTCCGAATCCCGCCCCGAGCTGATGGAAGTCCACTTTGGATGGGAAGTTGCCGCTGCCGTCCGTACCGAAGTCGAGGCTGAACGCGCCCTGATTCTGAAAGACGCGTGAACAACCGGGACGGACCACAGGCACGCTGTCCGGCTGGTCGTCAATGATCAGCGCACCGGCCGGAAGCCCCGCCAGCCCGCATGCCGGTGGGTACGCAGTGCCGTCGTCCTGGTAGGCGTAGCCGGGGTAGAACCGCAACAGCTCGTTGCCGCAACTGTAGGAGCAGTCCGACTTCCACGTGCTCGGCTGGTGGTACCAGCACCGGAAGTCGTACTGCCCGGCGCTGTCCCGGTGCATGCACGGGCCGGCGGGCGAACCCGGAGTGACGGCCTGACCCGGCACACAGCTGTTGCTGGCGTCGCAGAACTGCGCCACCGGCGGCTTGACCCTGGCTCGGTTGATCGGGCCCTGTTCATCGCCGCCGTTCCACCAAGCTGCCCGATAGCCCTGGACCAGCTTGCCCGGCGACTCCAAGACCTCCACCGGGTGGCCAGCCCAGCCCATGACCTTCTCCGGGTACGGCCAGTCCTGCGGGTGCGCCGCGTCGGCATAGGTGTACTCCAGGAACGGCGCGCGGTTCGCCGGGTAGTTGGGGTTCACCGGGTTGTTGAACCAGCCGACACCCCAGGCACCCGAGTTGGATCCCGCCGTCGACCGCGGGTAGTAGCCGGAGTTGTAGGCCCACACCGCGTAGAACCAGTTCTCGACCTTCGACGGATCGCCGTTGTTGATCATCAGGCCGTCGGCTCGGGTCTGATTCCACTTGTCCTGCAGGATTCGCAGCCCGGCGGCGACGTTGGAGGCGAAGTCTAGGGTGATCGCCCGTTGCTGCGACGTCGGGCCGGCACCGGGTGCGGTGCGCCGCATCCCGTCCGTCACCTGGGCGACGCCGTAACCGCAGTCCGCGTCCTCCCAGCGAATCGTCCAGTCGTTGCCGGGTTCACCGTCGTAGAGATCGAGCCCGTAGTAGTTGCCGATCAACGGGTTGCCGGTGACCCCCGGCACGACCGATCCTGGTGCCTGCCAGAGGTTCGACTCCTGCGCCAGCATGCCCAGGAACACCTGGGCGGGCACCCGGCCACCTCCGTTCAGCAGAAGCGGCGGGAAATAGCCTTGCGGGGTGTACGCGGGCATGCCGAGGTTCTTCCAGTTCGCTGGCCGCGCAACGGTCAGCGAGTCGGTGATCGCCTGGTCCACGGCCCACTCGACCTGGCGGGGTTTGGGTTGCATCACCTGGTTGCGAGGGTCGTTGCGGGGCACGGAACACGTCCGCTCCGCCTCGACCGGATCGTTCGGCGAACCCGCTGTCGCGATCCGCGCGCCGGTGCCCGAAGTGAGCGTTGGCGCCGAGGCCTGTAGCGGTGCCCGCGTCGGAACGACGGAGAACGCCACCTTCTGTTTGGTGCGCAACGACATCGCCTCTACTCGCACGTCACGGCGCACGTCGGTGGGTTCCGCTTGCCGCGACCGGGTAGCGGTCACCGACGTCAGAACCAGATCGCCCGTCACCCTGGAGTCCTTGGGCGCGTCCAGCTTCCGGATGGAGCTCGGGAGCCCGCGCTTGACCTGGGCGTCACCGGTGATGTGGACGACGCCGTCTTCGCTGGTCAAGCCAGTGCGATCGAGAGGTCCTTCTGCCAGAACCGGAACATTTCCCTGGTCCCTGACCGTGTTGACGCGGTGAACCGTGGCCTTGGCGTCCTTGTGGTCGAGGAAGACCACTCCCCCGGCTGCGTCCGCCTTGAGCGCGAACGGCACCGAGGACGTGGTTGCCAGGGTGCTGCGGCCGCCATCGGACGTCACGCGGACGACGCGTCCGGCATCGGCTGCCACGATGCCGGATGCCGTCGGCACGGCCGAGGTCAGCTGACCGTCGACGATCACCGCCGGTTTCACCGCTGCCGTCGCGGCGTCCACCGGAAGCAGTCGCGTGCGCGTCTCGCCGACTTGGGTGAACACCACGGTGTCTGCGGCACCACAACCTGGGCTGTAGTACGCGAGGGTGCTGAGCACGTCGAGCTTGGTGACCACTCCAGTATCGAGGTTCACCAACGCGGTGAACGCCCCACGCTCGAACAGGTTCTCGCGGTTGGTGAACGCCCGCGGCGCATAGGTCACCGCGAGAACGCGCTTCGACCCGGTGCGGCAGGCGTTGCCTACCCACTGATCGCTTTCGAAGCCCTGCTCGGTCAGGGTGGTGAGCGTTCGCCAGGCGTATCCGCTGGCGGCGTCGGCCACCAGCACGTGTAAGCCAGCACCGTCACCGGACGTCGTCCAGGCTCGGTCGCGGGACGCACGCCATCCGCCGCCGAGCACGCGGTCGCGGTCCTTCTCGGGCACAGCAGCGGGTGCGGGCGGCGAGGTGCTTACCGGGCCGGGTTCCTCCGGAGGTGGCGCCGCCTCGGCGGACACGCTCATCGCCGAGACCGGCAGCGTGGCAAGAAGACAGGTGATCACAAGTTTTCGCATGGTGGTCACCCCTCTCAGAACGTCCGGGTGCACGTGTGCGGCTTGGCGTAGAACCAGGTCGCGGTGCAGCCGGTGGCCTGCGCGGGCGGGGCTCCAGTCAGGATCGTGGCGAATGTGGGGGAGGCGGCGGCCAGATTCGTCGCCGCTCTGCGGAGAACTGGTGTGCGCATCGGTTCGACCTTCCAGGGGCGGAATCGCCACAGAACTTCGCGGCTCACCTAAAGACGCTAGGTACTCCCGCCCCGGTGGTCATGACGGTCGAGCGGCGGTCATGTGGTTGGCGGACAACGGTTTTCCGGACGCCACGCGCGTGACTGATAGCCGTTTACCTCGTCGGCGCGGATCAGTCCGTCTTGGATCGAACGGGCCAGCAGAGCGTCCTTGGTGCTAGCCCGGCGGCCGACGGCGGCGTACTTGGCCCGGGCCCGGTCGATGTACTGCTTCACCGTTGCCTCGGTGATCCCCATGCGCGTGCCGACGGACGACTTCGTCATGCCCTGGAACCACAGCCGAAGCGCGGTCCGCTCCTGTTCGGACAGTGCGGGTCGTTGCGACCGCGAGTCGGCGAGCATCGCCCCGGCGCTGGTGGGCGTCACGTATGGCCTGCTCCCGGCGACGGCCACGATGGTCTCGACGCAGTGCTCCCGGCTCTCGTCCTTGTCGAGGAACTCCGCGCCAGCGTCGAGAACCGCGAGGACGTTCTCAGGCTCGGAGTGCGCCGAGAACACGACGACCTTGCGGCCCGCCGCGGTCAGCTCGCCGATACGGTCGACGATGAGCGTGCCGCGCAAGTTGAGGTCCACCAGCAGCACGTCGGCGTCGGCACCGGGACCCGCGAGCACCTCGTCCAGGTCCGGCCCGCTGCCGACCAACGTCACCCGGCGGCCGGGATCGCCGTCGATCCAGGTGCGGATGCCGTCGATGACGACGCCGTGGTCCTCGACGACGGCGACGGTGATGGGCTGTGCCAGCTCAGCTGTACCCACAGCGACTCCCCTTCACGCTGATATTCGATCTCGACCGGTCCGGCCGACGGAGGTGGCGGATCCGCAGAGGTGTCGGCCAGGACGCTGACGCTGATCCCACCTGGGACAGCGGACAACGTGACGCGCGCCCGGCTGATAGCGGTGCTGAGCACAGTGATCAGCGGCTCGACGAGCAGCCGCCGCACCTCGACCGGAACGTGCGGTAGCGGGCCGGACGTCCGCACGTCGACCGGGATCCCGCGCTGCTCGGCGATGTCCGCGCACGCGCTCACCTCGTGCGTCAGCGGATCGGGCACGTCGTCGGTCTCCAGCAGCAACCGCCGGAGCCTGGCCGCCTCGACCGCGCACTGGCGCTGTGCGGCTAGGTCGCGCGGATCCAGCGTGCCGTCGGCCAAGCCACGGAGGGCGCCGGCAGCGGTGTGCTGGAGCAGTTCGAAACGCCGAGCGCGGGCCGAGTGCACCTCTTCCGCGACCGCTCGGTGCGCTTCGATCTCGCCCCGGACGATCGCCGCGTCGACAGCCCAACCGACCGCGAGCCCGAGCATCCGCGCTCCGATAGCGAATCCTAGCTGCAACGCGATCGCGCCATACGCGCTCACGAGCAACGCGGCCAGGTTCAGTCTGTCGGGATGTCCCAGTGCCACCAGCAGAACAACGCTCACCACCACGTTGCCCGACAGCACAAAGGTCAGCGGTGCCAGGGACCGGCCCCAGGACGCGAGCACACCGAGCCACCCCACGGCGCCCCAGCCCCAGTTGTGAAACGACGTGAGGGCCCCTTCGGACGCCACGCTCACCGCGGCCGAGATCAGCAGCGCGGACACTGCCAGGAACCACGGCCGGGCGACGGTTCCGCGGCGCAGCAACGCAATCGCGGCACCGGTCGCCAAGCCCGTGTAGACGAACCACATCACGACGGACACCCACGGCCACCGGTACTCGGACCAGTTCATCGCGAGCATGGCGGTGTCGTTGCCGACGTGCCAGAGCCCGGTGATCAGGACGGCCGCAAGCGTCGCGCCGCGGCGGTAGCGCACGTCCAGCAGTGCGGCGGAGAACTCAGTCACCGGCCCACCACCGCAACGTGATGCGGGTGCCCTCGCCCGGCGCCGAATCCACCAACGCCACCCCGCCGACGGCCGCCATGCGTCCGACGATGCCTTCCCGCAGCCCGTACCGGTGCGCTGGCACCCCGACGGGGTCGAACCCCCGGCCGAGATCGACGACGGTCACCACGACCGCGCCGCCGGCCTCGTCGAGGCGGATATCAGCTTGATCGACTCCTGCGTGCCGCCGCACGTTCACCACCGCCGCCGAGCCCGCCCATACAAACGCGTCAGCGACCGGGCCCGGCACTTCACACCGGTCGAGCATTAACGCGAGCGACACCGGAGCCGCGGCCCGTTCAACCGCATCACGCAGCAGCTCGTCCAGTCGCACCAGACCAGCCGACTCGCCGTACCCACCGGCCATCGCCATGACAACGCTCAGGTCGGAACGCGCTTGGTCGCGCAACCGCGCCGAGGGCGCGTCGATTGAACCGGATCCGACCATGGTCAACGTCGCCAGCACGGTGTCGTGCAGCCTGCGGTTGGCTTCGCGCTCATCAGCGCGCTGTGCCTCCCGTGCCCGTGACTGGGCCCGGCTGCGCGAAGCCAGGTCCAGCTCGGCATCGGCGCCGCGGCTGACCCTGCGCAGCAACAGCATCAGCCCCATGGTCGCGAAGTTCTGCAATGTGATCACCGCCGCCTGAACCAGCCCGGCACCGGGCACTCCGGCCAGCGCCTGCCCGACGACGTAGAATGCGACGACCACCAGCCCGCTCGGCACCGCGACCACAGGCCGCCACGCCAGGTGTCCGTAGACCACGCACATGCTGGCGATCACCGAAACCCACGCGGCCCCACCGGGCAACGCGGCCCCGCCCACGACGTGTGACTGGATCAGGCAAAGCCCGCACACCGCCACGAGATCCATGGCCATGAGCCACGTCAACAGCCCGTGGCGCAGCGTCACCACGACGAACACCGCTGACCACCCCAGGTTGGCCAGCACCACCGGCAGCACCCAGCTCAGGTCCGCAGGCGGATCAAGCCCCAGCAACGCCGAGGCGCCCCCGACGACCGCTCCCGCTCCTCGCACCGCCGCGGCACATCGGCCGAGCACCCGCCCCATCGCCCTGGTCGCGTCGCCAGAGCCTCTGGGTCCGTTGGTCAGCAGGCTGCCCATGTCGGTCGCCAGCCACGCCCGTGCGCCCATCAGCTCACCTCCTACCTGCCGGAAACCGAAATGTACAAAGGCAGGTGCCCTGGACGCGTGACCTCCGTTCGGCTGTCACGTAGCCCCCAGACAGCAGTAGATGACGCGCTCGTGCCAGGTAATTCTCAAGTGTCGGCGCAATCGTTACCCACACAGCGACCAACCACGCGAATGGCGGAATACTCGGTGCTCAAGGCGTACGCCACCCGAACAGGACCGGATTCCAGACCAATTGGAAATAACTGGTGTGACGGTACAGGAATAGGATGGGTTATCGTTGTTTCCGCCAACTTGGAGGACGTGTGAGCGCCGTATTCGTGAGTCATCGGATCGCTGACGAGGTACCCGCCGAGAAGCTGGCTGCAGAACTGCGCGCCGCGGGTCACGACGTGTGGCTGGACACGTGGGAGATCGGCCTCGGCGACTCGATCGTCGCGAAGATGAACGACGGTCTTTCCTGCTCCGCGTACGTCGTCCTCTGCTATTCAAGCGCGGGAACGACGAGCCCATGGATCAGCAGAGAGTGGATGTCGGCGCTGGCACGCCAGCTCGACGGGGCCGCGGTCAAGATCCTTCCCGTGCAGCTCACCGGTGGTGACCCGCCCGCGGTCCTCGCCGACCTGAAGTACGCGGACCTCACCACCGACTGGGCCGGCGGTCTGCGCGCTCTGCTCGCGGCGATCAGGTGACCTGATGCCCGGCCGGGTCGTGTACATCGTCTGCGCGGAGGGCGAGGAACAGCTCGCCGAGCAGCTGGCCGAGCCGCTTCGCCTGGCCGGGTACGAGGTGGCGCACGACGGGACCGTCTCCGTCGGAGAGTCGTTGATCGGCACGGCTGCGGCGGCCGTGGCGTCAGGCGCGCCCATCGTGCTGTGCGCGACAAGGAAGTCGGCCGGCAGCACGTGGTCGCACCAGATCGTCAACGCCGGCCGTTCCAACGGCACAAGCCGCGTGTTCGTGGCGCTGATGGAGCAACAGGCCTATGTAGACCATCTCGCGCTCGACGCAAAGGCTGCCCGCTTCTACGACGACCCTCTGCGGGGGATGAACGACCTAGTCGCCGCACTGACCAAAAACTTCCCCGCAGAAATCGCCCTGCCCGCGGCCGATCCCTCACCCGCCCCAAAGGAGCGGCAGTACCTCGATCACTACACCGAGGCGCAGGTCGACCACGCGACACTGCAGAGGTTCCGAGCCACGATGCGCGAGGAGGTCGTACAACGTCACCCTCCCGCGCTCACCCCGCGCGAGTTCCTCGAACGCGGGGAGCTCTTACTCGAGGGCAAACTCACCCGCACCGGCGCCCTGCTCTTCGGCGAGCGTCCAGCGTCTGCCTGCTCCACCGCAATGGTCAAATGCGTCCGCTACTACGGCTCAACCCGTGCCGAGCAACGGGAAAGCGAGACGTTCGACGGCCCCGTCCCGGACCAGATCGTCGCCGCGCGCGATTTTGTGGCACGCCGCGTGCGACGCGGCGAGAGACCATCCACTGAGGGAGCCCAGGCCGTACCGGTATACGACTACCCGATGATCGCCGTTCGCGAGATCATCGCGAACGCGTTGGTGCATAGGGACTACTCAGTCGGCCACTCGTGTGTTCACGTGCGGCTGTTCAGCGACAGGCTGGAGATCAGCAGCCCCGGCTCGTGGCTGGACAGGGAGATGCCCGCCGGTGTCCCCCTCGACCTGGCCGCTCTTACCGGGCACTCGATCAAGCGCAACTACCGGCTCGCGCACGTCTTGTCGTGGGTCCGGCTGGTAGAAGGCGAAGGCAGTGGTATTCCGACGGTGCTGCGCGAGTGCGAAGGCACCAGCGCACCCATGCCGACCGTGATGCAAGACCAGGGTTTCATCACCGTCACACTGCAGCCGCTGCCACCCGACCAGCTCGAGATCGGCGCCGTGATCGGCTGGAACAACCTCCCGGCCCCTAAGCAGCTCCCGATGACCGCACGGCATTTCGTCGGACGCCAACGCGAACTCGACGAGCTCCGGGCAGGCTTCACAGCGCATCCGAGGGCCGAGGCTCCTGCGGTGGTGGTGATCACCGGTATGCCAGGCGTGGGCAAGACCGCGCTGGCAATGCGGTTCGCGCACGAGATCGCCGACAAGTTCCCGGACGGCCAGCTGTACGCGTCGCTCCACAGCGACATCGGGCCAACCGAAGTACTGGCTGGGTTCCTCACGTCATTGGGGATCTCCGCCGACCGCATCCCTGCAGGCCTGACAGCCCGAGCGGCTCTGTACCGAAGCATGCTGGCGGGTCGCAGATTCCTCGTCGTCATCGATGACGTTAGGCATGCGTCGCAGCTCGATCCGCTGCTGCCCGGCACCTCGGACTGTGCTGCCGTGATCACCAGCCGCTCTCATCTGGGCGAGGCGGTCGCACGATGGGGTGCTTCAAGTCTCACGCTCGGCGAGCTATCGATCACCGAAGCCATTGCGCTGTTCGCTGAATCCGCGGGAGGCGACCGTGCGGAGCGCGAGCCGGAAGCCGCCCATCGCGTAGCCGAGACGTGTGGACGCCTACCATTGGCGCTGACCATGGCAGGCTCGTCTGCTCGCAGGCGCCCTGCACTGTCACTTGCCGCGATCGCCGAGATGCTGGACAAAAGCCTGTCAGAACCGCCCATGGTCAAGGTGCGCGAAACCTTCGAGTGGTCCTACGCGGCACTCACCGAACAAACGCAACTGGTGTTCCGCGCACTCGGTGTTCATCCGGGCCCGGATGTCGGTATCACCGCACTCGCCGCTATTGCCCAGGTGCGGGTGCGAGCGGCGCGTGCGGCCGTGGAAGAACTCTGCGAGATGAGTCTCCTGAGCGAACACCAGCCGGGTCGATTCCGCGTTCACGATCTAGTACGCCAGTATGCGCGAGACCTGACGTCCGACGACGAGGACGACGAACAGGTTCGGACGCTCACACTCCGCATGATCGGCTACTACCTCGACGCCTGTTCCTCTGCGAGCGCCGAATGGTATGCCGAGGAAGATGCCGTGCTGCTCGCGGTGATCCGCGAAGCCGCGCAGGCGGAGGCCGATGAGCAACTGGGTCGTCTGGTCACCGCTGTTACGCCCTTCTACATCGCGCAACAGCGGTGGGACGACATGCTGAGCATCCACGCCGAAGCTGGCAACGCTGCGGCGAGACTCAGTGACCACCCGGACCTCGCGCGGAGCCTTCTTTTTCTGAGCGTGGCCCACTGCCGACGCTTCGAACACTCGGCAATGCTGCAAGATCTCACCTCGGCGCGTCGGTTCGCACAGCGCGCCTACACCCTGTACGGCCACGCCGCAGATCCCCATGGCCAATGCAACGCGCTCGAGTTGTCCGCTGTGGCGATGCTCGGGCTCGCGCGGTACGAGGACGCTTTGACCTGCTATCGCCAAGGTCTGGAAATCGCCGAGAGAATCGGCGACCGCGTGGCGGAAGCCACGATGCTGACCGGCCACGGTGATGCCTTGGCCGCGGCAGAGGATCCACATTTGGGTTCAGCCGCCTGGGATGGTGCGCTGAAACGGGTCATTGGGCATCTGTGTTCTGCCGACGCAGACCATCAGCGGGGATCAGGCGAAAACAGCCGTCGTGCGGCAGAGCCAGTGCCCGGGCCCGGGCCCGGGCCCGACACAACCTTCATCCACGCAACGGAGGGCAGCCGGACCTCCGACGAGGCCCCGAATTCTCTGGACCAGGTCGCCGACAGCACCTTGGGTGCGACTGCAGCCCAGGCCGCGCGTCGCAATGCGTCGCCCGACCTGATCTCATCGATCTGGCAGCACCCACGCAACCTGCAATCGGGTACATGGTCATCCGGTGCGGGAGCAGCCGATGCCAGCAACAAGATCGATGATCGTGACGATCCTCGCTTGATCACCGACTCTTTTCAGAATGCGGAGGTTGCGGCCGCAGCCTCCGCAACCACACGTGAGAACGACGTGATCAGTGCGCTCGCCACCGCTGCTGGGGGCGAGGCACACCGTGACGCCCAGCAAGCAGAGCAGGAGGCGGCTGCGGTCCGTGAACGCGCGCGACAGATACGTGCGCAGTCAGAGCGTGACGCCGCAGTCTTGCGCGACCTAGCACGGGAAAAAGCCGGTGCCCACGCAAACCCAGCCACCCGCGATCTTGGACGGGCCGGAGAGCAAGCCCGAACTGATGGCTTGTCGCCCACGTTCGCTCAGGAAGTCCGCCGCCTGCGCACGGAGCGCGGGCTCTCGCTCACGAGATTGGCTGAGCAGGTCCGTTACAGCAAGGGTTACCTCAGCAAGATCGAGAACGGTCAAGTCCGCCCGACCGCCGAGATGGCCAAGGTGTTCGAGAACGCCTTCAGGACGCAGGGCCGCCTGATGGCGCTGGCCGACACCTCGGCGCGTCCAATACCGAGCGACGACACGGCTCTGCTCACCTACGACGCGATGCTCGACCACCACCGGACGCTCGGGCGCCGGTCCAGCCCGGAGACGGTGCTGACCGGGCTGCGGTCCCAGGTGGAGATCCTGAGCACCATGGCCCGTTCCTCCGACAATCCCGGCCTCAGCCGGGGCCTGTGGATGCTCGCCGCCCGGTACGCCGAATACGCAGGCTGGATGGAGCAGGAACGCGGCGACGACGCGGCCGCTGCCGAGCTCACCACGCGTGCCGTCCTGTACGCGGCCATGGGCGGTGACCACGAACTGGAGGCCTACGCGCTGGTGCGCGCCGCAGAGCTCGCCCTATATCGGGGAGACGCCCGCGCAACCGTCGCATTCGCCCGCCGGGCGAGCAAGGCCCGCTCCACCGTCGTGCAAGCCGTCGCCGCCCAACGCGAAGCGCAGGGCTACGCCCTCGCCGGCGCCGCAGCCGCCTGCGAGACTGCCCTGGACCGGGCCGCAGAACTGCAGCAAACCGTCGCCAAATCCCTTTATGGCACAACGAGCCTAGTCGACCAGGTGGCCATCACCCGCGCGTGGTCGTTCCACGACCTAGGCCGTCATGCCGAAGCCGCCACCATCCTGGACACCCAGGTCCCGCTGATCGCCCGCACCGACCTGCGCGCCCGCACCCGCTTCGGCCTGCGCCGCGCCCTGGCCCACGCCGCAGCAGGCGACGTCGATCACGCCTGTGAGCTGGTGATCGACCTGCTGGACGACATCCGCCAGGTGCAGTCCGCGACCATACACATCGACCTGACCGCCTTCAGCCGCCTGCTGTCTCGCCTGCAACCCGCCGCGGGCCGCGAGATCGCACACGAGATCAACGAGATCCTCTTCGGCACAACGCCGGAGCCAAGCAGCGCTGAGGTGAGAGGACCGGCGGTCCCGAGTCCGATCGACCCGATGATCGCCGTTCCGTCCGACCTTCCAGCGAACCTCACCGGATGGAGCATCGATTTCGAAACGACGGGAAATGCGTGGGTTCGCCAAATCCCGCTGCTCTCAATTGGCTAACTCGCCTGCACGATGGGGAATCTATGGCGTTCCGGTGTAGTTCATCGGAACCCCTGGGTGCCAAAACGCGGACCGACGGTTTGACCTTGTGCGTACCGAAAATTACGTCCACACAGGCCAAGCGGCATGCTGATACTCGTGGAGGACTCACCGAGGCGATCCCGTCGGAGTACCGCGAGGCGTTCGATCCGGTCAGGTCCGAGGGGTTGGAGTCGGGCTCGCAAGGGTGCTGCGGCGGCGAGGGATCGGTGGGTGCGGTGCCGGTTGTAGTGCTGCTCGTACGCTTGCAGCGCGTGCCGGAGGCCTCGTTCCAGATCAGCGTGCGGTCCAAGAGCTCGCCGCGCAACGTCTTGACCCAGCGTTCCATGATCGCGTTCATGCGCGGCACCCGGATGCCGGTCAAGATCGCCGCGATCCCGGCGCCGCCGAGCATCCCGTCGATCAATGCGGGGTACTTGCCGTCACGATCACGGATGAGAAACCTCACTCGTGCGAGGCTGCCGGCGTCCTCGAGGCCCACCAGGAAATTTCGGAGGGCCTGCGTCACCCAAGCATGTGTCGGGTGCGCGGTTGCGCCGAGAATGCGCACGCGTGCGGCCCAAACAGGCTGCTCGGTCGCGCTGAGCCTATCCCGTCCGACAGAGGCTTAACGGCCCGTCTCTGTATCGCTCGGGCAAACGGGTACGGCAGGGCCTTCGGTCACCCACCGCGCCCGGCGATGAGAGGTAGGGCCGGGGTAGCGACCGAGCAGCCCCGAAGGCCCTGCAATATGAAAAGGAAGACCACTCGGAGACGAGTTTGGGTAGTCCCTCGCGCCCATGGCTCCGTCATCGTTTGACGCCAGAGTGTCCGCCTCAAGAGCATTGCGCGTCGCTATGAGGGCCTACGCCCTCTTGACGCCGGCACTCTGGCACCAACCGCGTCAGGGGCGACGGGACGGGGAGAGTGCGCTTGTAGTGCAGGCTGAAGAAGCAGTTAGGGCGACGAGAGCGTCGTTCCGCCAAGGTGAGGTCCATTGCACCTACGATGCAGCCATGCTCAGGCATCTCTTCGGAAGCTCGTCAGGACGTTGACCCACACCGCACGTGCAGTCGGACAAGCCATGATGCAGGGCCTGGCAACCCCGTAAGACTTCAAAGGTTCCGTCGGTTGAGGCAACCCGCAAATCGATCATGACCGTAACGCTGGTCCCACCACCGACTACATACGACGAGGAACGAGACATCGAATTCCGCAAGAAGGGCGCCCGATCTATGCACCTCAGACAGATTTTCGGCTGGATTCGTACACATCTAGACAGTGTGATCGCGCTGACGCTGGCGGTGGTAGTAAGCATCGGCGGATTGGCCGATAAAGTCGGCTCTAGCGTGGTTACCAACGCCACACTCGCAACGCTTGCCATACTTGCAGTATCGGTCATACGTACGCGTGCCACGCTCATCGACATGACGGGAAGATTGGGCGAAGTTCAAACCTCCCTAAGGGATTCCACCCAGAGCCCCTCCGCCGATCTCTTGTTCTCCACACAGTCCACAGAGTTTCCGATAATTCGAAACGCCAAATCTGATGCATCATTCGTTCAAGAGACAGGATCGCTTGTCAGCGAAACTGTAAAATCCGAGATCGCGTCGCTATTGCGCCGCGGTGGTCGTGTTCAAATTGTCGCTTCCGCACCTGACCGTCCGACTGCCACATTGCTGGCACTTCGTAACGCAAACATCGGAGCAGAAGACATACTTCGACGCCGCGACTCATTTAGGGCGCACCTGAGAGACTTGGCACAGCAGGTCGGCAGAAATGCAGAGCGACTGGAAGTTCGCTGGCTACCATACCCGGTCGATAGCACTTACGTGATTGTGGATCAAGAATCTACAAGCCTTGCTGAGCGCAGGGCACTCGTGCGACTCGCCGGTTACAGAATCCCATTCTCAGAAAAGCTCGACTTCGAGTTCGATGCACTTTCCTCTCCTCATGTATTCTCCCATTACAAAGACGAGTTCGAACACCTGTTCGCGAGCGCGCACAAGGTTGTCCTCGTGGAAGGGCCACCAAGGATTGGCAAGACCTCTGCCTTTATGAAACTGGTGGAAGAAGTCGATCTCATGGATAGCGCCTACTATGCGATATCGCCCGCCTTGTATACGTCAGAACCAGCGCAGGAGCGACGAGGGTTCGCACTCAAGACTAGCGACCGAGCAGGCCAGGAAGAGTTCGCCAGACGTCTTGGCGACCGAAACTACGAGCTGGTCTCCAACGCGTGGCCAGACGTGGTTCCACGACTGCACGCTGCACTCAGTGACCGAAGGTTGATCATACTTGATGAGATCGGTGATTTGCAGATCAAAGATCCATCATTCGTTAGGCTGATTCAGTCCGTTCTGGAAGATCCTTCCGCAACTATGATCGCCTCGATCAGCGAGAGCTGGGCGGACCCGTTCGCGCGTATCAAAACCCATCCACGGGTTTCGCTTTATCGAATGGACAATGAATCCCGATCAAGCGTCGAGGCTGCTATCAAGAAGGAGCTGCAGACAGCGCTTCGAACTATTTCCATCATGAATGACCACCGGGGGGCCGAATGAAAGACTACCTCAGTCGATTCGTTGGGGCGTCAGCTACTGTGCCGACCCGGAATTGGGGACCGCTCAGATTTACGGTAGCTTCTTTTAGCGGTGCAATAGATGGCGACCTTGTTGTAACCCTCAACGAGAAGTCGGACCGGCGCGAGCCTTTGGTTCGGATACACTCGGAATGCGTCTTTGCTGAAGTTTTCTCCAGTAAATTGTGCGACTGTTCGGACCAGCTAGATCTGGCCATGACAAGGCTGTCGCAATCTGACAGTTTCGGAATCTTGTTCTACTTGCGAATTGACGGTCGCGGCGCTGGGCTCGCAGCCAAAGTAGCGGCCACGAATCTTGAAATCAACGGCGCGGACACATGGGAATCTCGGGTTCATTTGGGGGTCGAGCCGGACAGCCGGGAGTATCGATCCATCGCGAATTATCTTGAATCCCTCGGAATTCAGAGCATCCGCCTCCTCACAAATAATCCCAATAAGGTCGGCGATCTTGCAGATTCCGGAATCGAAGTTCGCCGACTGCCACTGGTCGTCCCGAAGCCGAACGGTGATGTCCGTCGCCTTTATGAAACGAAGAGGGATAAGTTCGGACACCTTCTTGGTGACCTTTGATTGTACGTGGGTAGTGAGGCCTGTGAGGCACGGCCGAGGAAGCCACCGGAGTGGACGAACCTGCAGCTCACACGCGGGCCTAGCGCGGGGAGGCGTTGCGCTATTACCACCGTCAACCCACCAGCTACCGCCATCATGCAGCTGGCCGAGTCTCTTGACCCCAGATATGCGTGAGTTCACGGTGCTGAAGAGAGTGTGCTGATCGCCCATAGTGCGTCCGCGAAACGGTCGGTTGAACCTCAGCCGCAGGTCACGGCCGTGATGAGCTCATTTCGAAGTTCCGCACGATGGAACTTCCCGCTGGACCCCGCGCAGGAGCAGTACAGCAGCGAAGTACAGCTACCACCCTGCTGGCCGATGCCCGACAAGGAAGGCTATAAGCCTTCTGACCTCGACAAAGACTGCGGGTGACCTGCCTGCCGAGAGTTCACACCTAAGCGCTCACCACGCGAATCACCGATTGGGTCGAACTGTCACCCGCCAACGTGCCCGTGACCTTCTGCTCACGGCCGCTGGCGACTTCCTGAGCGGACGGTCAGCCCGTGCCCGTACACGGCCAAGCTCAGCGATCACCGGCTCCGCGCTCTCACCGAGACCGTCGACTGCTGATGCCGAGCCCGTTCGGCAGCAATCGCAAACGCGCTAGTCACCCCTGCTCGTCGCGAACCCGGACTCGGAGGTCGAGGACGCGCATCGGCCGGATTCGGTCGTTCGCACCGGACGCGACGCCGAGAGTCGGTTCCCCGCAGCTGCCCACCCACAAGCCCACGACCAGATCCCGCAGGTACTGACCGAGTCCGATCGCCGCGTGCCGGACCTCGCTGTACCGGACCGTGAGCGACGACGAACCGGGCTTGTCCCTGCCTTCGACGATGGCGTGCAACAGCTTGGCGGGCACACACAGGACGTCGCCCGTCTGCTGGATCAGCCAGTACACCGCCGTCGGGCTATGGTCCAGCAGGGCGCTCAGCTGCCTGGTCTCGATGCGCCACGAGTCGGTCGTGCCAGCGACGCCGTGCAGCCGGGTCGACTTCTTCACCTGGACCAGCTCACCGAGACGCACCCTCATCCGGCTCGGGAGGTCGACGTCGACGACCAGACCCACGTCGGCACCGATCGTCCGCTCATCGGCTTTGCGCACAGGACGTTGTGCTAGCGAGATCTCAGGTCCGCCTGCAGCTTGAGGTGCCACGAGCACCAGCTCGGTGTCGATCTTGGAGAACTCGCGCTCCAGCCTCTCGAGTAGCCGCGCGGTGAGCGCGTCCTCCTCCGTCGCGCCCTGGTCGCGAACGATCTCGCGGAAACCGGCCAGTGCGAGGGCCGCGCCATCGTGCATCAGCTCTTCGAGGCTCCGGTCCGACAGCCAGGTGTGCGCCGGTACCGACAACGGTCGTGGGAACGCATCGACGCGGCCGCGGTTCCGGTCGAGGACCGCTGCGGCGGCTTCGATCAGGGACCGTTCCGGATCAGACTCATCCGCACCGCCCGCGCGGACGAGCACGCCTTCCGCGGCCGTCCTGACAGCTCGGTGGGGATGCTCCGTTGCCAACTCCACGGCCTCGCGAAAAGTCCGATCGCCGAGCGCCACCTTCAGCACGAGCAAGGAGTCGAGCACGCCGCTGAAGTCCTGGCACGCCACCAGCAACCACGGCATGGATTCCGCCCACACCTCGGGATGTTCGTCGGCGAAGGTCTCCAGCCGCCGACGAGCAGCGGTCTCGTGCAGACCCCGCCCGCGCCCCGGCGACATCCAGGCCACCAAAGCCGCCACCGTCAGGCGCGTCCAGAGCTCACGGAGGAGTTCTCCCTCCGTCGCGGCGAGAACCGGTCGCGCGGACTCGTCGTCCGCCTCGTGCCCGGCACGCCACCGCCCCGGCCAGCCCTCGCCGAACATCTCCCGAACCTCCTGCCGGCCAGCGACCACTCCGGCCGCCACGCAAGCCGGAACGCGCAGCCGCCGCCACACGTAAACGTCGAAGTACGAGTCGCTTTCCGCGAGCCAGCGCACCACCTCCGGTTGGTCGCGGTCCGCGAGCAGCCGTCTAACGCTGGCCCCCAGCAGGTAGTGCTCCACCGCCTCGGCGTCGTGCGCTACCACTAGGGCGAGAACATGTTCGTTGTCAAGGCCGAACCGCCCGTAATATCCAGGCGAGCCGGCTCGAAAACTGGATGCGATTCCCGGCAACTCGCGCAGAATCTTCTGCGCCTCAGACGACTGGCGTGCCCAGGCGCGGAACTCGGCCAGCGGGGATTTCGGCTCGTTCGGCAGCTGCTCGTCATCCGACATGATCGTCCTCGCGTTCCGCGACGGTGGACAGGACGTACTCCTGCGCCAGTTTGGCCAGGTGCAAGGGCAGCCGCAGCGCGTCGCTATAGTCGGGCGCCTGCCGTTGCTGGTGCACGACGAGCGCGAGCGCCTCAGGGTCGTCGCCCTTATCAGGATGGCACCCCCGCACGACGATCTCGACCAGGGTGGGGTGTTTCAGGCGGGAACCCCTTCTTTAAGTATCGCGTGACATTCCACCCGGCGCGGCAAGAGGTGTCCGGAATGGCTTCACCCGTTCGTTGCAGTACCTATGCGATAACGGACCAGGCTTTGTCGGCGACAAGCCGAGCATGTCACTCAGGTGGTTGATCGCCGCAGGCGCCGTGATTGTCGTCGTGGGGCTCGCCATCGTGCTGTTGTTCCCACGCCTGGGAACGCTGAACCAGGAGAACCAAGCGAGCTCCGCTCCGCAATCGTCGCCAGCCAGCTCCACACCCACGATCGCCCCACTCGCCGAGGAGCAGGCAAAAGCGCTCGCCGCTGATCTCACGAGCGGCGACGAGCCGAGGGTGCGACGCGCGCTCGCCATCTCCGACGCGCAACCGCTCGACCTGGGCGCGGTGGCACAGCTCGCTTCCATCGCTCCGCTCACGATCGACACCGCCTCCTTCCAGGACGCGAATGACGGGACAGCGTCAACCAGCGCACAGACCGGGGGCGCCTCTGGTGCGGCGTGGACGTTGCATCTCGTGGTCCACGACGGCAACTGGAAGATCAGCAGCACAGAGGCGACGCAGTGACGAAGCTCCGGAGGTTGTTGGCCCCCTTGGCAGTGCTGATTCTGATGGTATCCACTCCAGCCCTGGCGTCGGCGGCTGTTGAGGAGTGCGGGGCCGACGGCTGGCGAGCGGCAGACGAGCAAGTCGCGAGCCGCCGGCCTGTGGTCCTGGTGCACGGCTGGACCGGTGGTCCCATGACCGACACCGCGAAGGCGCTTTCCACGCGGCTCGGAGACCGCGTCAGCACCTTCACATTCGACTACGGCAGGCGATCTCTCTACTGGGCCTCGGATGCGCAGATCGCCGGGTGTCTCAGCAAGTTCCTCGACGCGGTGTCGCAGGCGCATCGCAAGGTCGGCGGAGACGGCAAGGTCGTGGCAGTAGCGCACTCGATGGGCGGACTCGCTCTGCGGTATGCGTTGCAGGGCAAGGGAGACATCGTCCCGAACATCATCACGATCGGCACACCGAGCCTCGGCTCACCGTGGGGTGCGACGTGGGTCGCCGACGCGGTGCACGCGATGAGTATCCCCGACAAGGATCTACCCCCGCGCGAGGCAACAGCAGCGTTGTGCCTTGGCCCGCACAACAAGGGAACCGCTCTACCCAAGGGCTGCAACAGCGATCTTCCCTCGTGGATACCCCCGCGCACCCAACTCACCCAGATCGCGGGCGACGTCACCGTCGATCGCACGCTCTTCGGGATACACCTGTATTCGCTGCCACTTTTCAGCGACGGGATCGTGCCCGTACCGTCCGCCCACGGCTATTGGTCGTCGGGACCCGGCGGTGAAAGCCCCGCCGAAGGGGCAAGGCTGGCCAACGTCACGGAAGCGTGCCGTGTCGATCACGGCCTCATGTCCGGCCTGCGCAAGGAACAAGCCCTCGCGGTACCGGCCTGGCTGGCTCTGGACTACGTCGTGCTCCAAGACCTGCAGTCGGAAACGCTCAGCCCGGCGACGGGGTGGTACCTGATCCTCGCAGCGTTCGCCGCGAGCTGCTCGCACATGAAGCAAGCTAGCGACGCGCGAACGCTCGACCGAGTCGAAGCCGCGCTGTCCGAGGCGACTGATGTCCTCGCTGCTTCAATCCCCGTGAACCCAGCCGACTACCGGCTCCCTGAGAGTCCACACGAGCTCTACTACTTCAGGTCGCCCTCGAAGAACTTCTCGTGCGGCATCATCACCCTCGAACTATCAGCTGGTTGCCACGGCAAGACCTCACCGGTGCCACCACGCCCCGAGCACTGCAGCACCCACATCAGCTGGGGGTCCGGCATGTTCGTCAACGCGACCGGCAAGACGGACTTCATCTGCACCGGCGGCGTGATCTACTCCAACGGGTTCGGCCGAGAAGATCCGGTGCTGCCGTACGGGCGATCCTTGACCGTACTGGGATTCACTTGCGTCTCCCGGCAGTCCGGTGTCACGTGCACGCACCAGTCAACCGCTCACGGCTTCCGGATCGCGGCGGAGTCGAACGAGCAGTTCTGAGCCCGCCTGCCGAGCGTGACGTTCGGACTGCGCTCGCCGTGGCCCCGCCAGGTGGTCAGTGGAGCGATGTCGGGAGCACTTCCTCTACCTCGGGTCCTTCTTGGCCCGAATGTTGCGCCCCACCCCACGAGTTCCCGACATCTGCATCTGCGCTACCTGCGCGTTCGTCATGTCGTCAAGGGCTGCTTGCACAGCAGCCTTCTTCGGCACGAGCAACTCGCCAGACACGAACTTCGCCTGCTTTTCCTTCTCGCGATCAAACCGTCGGCACCCTTCGGCAGTCAGCAAGACCTCGTCGAAGACGTGCTCAAGCAGGAAGTGGCCGAGCTCGTGGGCGATGCTCAACTGGCGCCTGAGCGGCCGACCAGGTTCAGTCGGATGGCTTGAGGTTGTTCGTGAAGCCTGGATTCACCACTACGGCTCGTGCGTTCGCAACACGCTCCGTGAACTCGGGCGCGCGAAGGTTGAAGCTGGTCACCTCATCGCAGGCGGTACCGGTGTTCAACTCGCGGAGAACCTGAGCAAGTACGAGGGCTGCGGTGGCGGTGCCGACGAACGAGGCGCCGACTGCCCGGCCCGCGATCGCGACGACACCGCACCTCGCTTCAGCTTCAGTCTGGCCGGCGCGGACACCGTGGGCCACCAGGTCGTCGTACGCGGGGGCCACCACGGTTCGGGGAGCCACAGGAGGAAACGCCTGGTCGACTGTCTGTCCTGACGGGAAGGACTGGACGAGCACGTCGTAGTAGGTGTCGGAGGTGTCGCCGATACCTGCGTCGACGTAACGGCTGAACCCCGCAGACGCGGCCCACTTGCGCGCCGCGCGGTTGTCGAGCCCGCCGAGGGCCCAACTGGGGTCGGCATCGCGGGGATGTGTGTCCTCGTCGAAGGCGCGCTCAATCAGCCGGGTGGTGAACCCCGCGGCCTCCAGTCGTCGTCCGACGACCCGCGTCTTCAGGGTGCCGATGTCGCCGGGTTCGCTGAGCAGGCCGGTGCTGACGTTCGCTTCGACCACCGAGTCGGTGTCCTGCAGGGTCAGTACGACCTCCGCCGGGTTCGCGTACGGGAGCATTCCCAGGCCCCACCCGTACGCCTGGCCGAGGTGGCCGAGGCCGATCAGCCACAGCTTGGTCGGTAGGAGCTCGCACGCCTCGCCGGCGGCGGTCGGGTGCTGCCAAGGAACGTCCGGTTCCCACAACGAGATTCCCAGTGCGCGACGCCCTGCCCTGCTGTCACCTCTGGTGTGCTGGAAGAGTTCGGACACCGCCAAGGAGGCGGCGGCCACGCCCGACTGCGGGAACTCCAGCGCCTCGGTCAGCCGCGGTTCCCCGGTAGGCACCAATCCTGCCGCCCACCCCTCCCAGGTGAGGGTCAGGTCGATCTCGTAACGCGGAGCAGCGTCCAGTGGCGTGCCGATGCGCAGCACCGGAGCCGACGCGTCGAGAGCGGTCACCACCCGTCCTCCGAAGCGGAGTACCGCGTCAGTCAGACCGAGCCCATTGGCCCAGCCCACCGACAGCGCTGGATCTTTCTCGGCAACGACGAGAACTCCGCCCGGAAACGCTCTGACGCCAGCCGCAACGGCGGTGAGCAGGGCTGCTTGGAGCGTCCGGGAGTCGGCGATCGCCGGACCGGCGACGATCTGGAGGCGATACCGCTCCACAAGTCGCCGAGCCTCGTCAACGCTCCGGGCGCGCCCCTCATCCAGTTCGAGCTTCAGCGTCCGGTGCAAGCTGTCCGGGGTTGGGACCGTCATGCCCACCATCCGATGTAGAGAGCCGCGCGGGCGTCCTTGCCCATGCTGCTCGACCAGCCCTCGTCACCGAGGTACCGGTGCACGCCAACCTCCTTCGTGCGGAGAGAGCGGGCGGCAAGGTCCGGAACGATCAGCGCCACATGCCCCTTCCTGGCGATCATCGGATTGGTGGCGTCGGTGTGGCTCTGTGCGACGTGGCCGTTGAAGTGGGTGTGCACGTCACCGATTACGCGCATCTGCTCCCGATCGCAGAGCTCCCAGAGTCGCGGGAATCCCTCGAACCCGAAGCTGATGCCGCCGGTCAAGGACTTCGGGTCCAGGTCGTCGTAGAACACGACGCGTCGAACCCTCCTCGGCGACGACTCGCGGTCGCCGAGGAGGAACGCGCCGGCCTCACGACGGCCGCCCGCGCGTTCTCCCAGCCCCTGAACTAGCCGCCGCCACGTGCGGCGGCTGATCCGCAGACTTGCGTTCCTCCCGAAGAGGCGCTCGCGGATCACGCCGCACCCAGGTAGTCGTCGTCGTTGAGCATCGTGTGGACCTTTCCGAGGAAGAACGTGAGATCCCGGTCCGGCGTCCACGTGTCGCCGGGGTACTGCCTCGGCCAGTCGGGGTGACCTGTGAGCGCGACCCTGTCGAAGGGTGCGTACAGCGCCCGACCGTGCTCCCAGTTCGTCCGGAACACGACCTCGACGCCCTCACCCCTGGGCCGTCGCCTCTCCGCAAGCCGGGCTCCCGCCTCCAGGTCCCACGGTTCTGCTGTCGGCGCCTGCTGGGGGTAGCCGGTCAAGTCCATGCGCAGGGCGATCTCTTCTGGCCCACCGGGCCGAGGCGCCGCCGCGACCGCCACGACGAGGGCGGGCCAGTCGGAGTCGACGACCCGCCATCGCCCCGCCGCGACCGCCGCCTGAAACCTGGCGGAGTCGAGGTGGGCCTGCACGGCCCGGTGGTCCGGGGTCATCCCTGGTACCGGGCCTTCGGCGCGAGGTCGAAGCACACCCGGCCGCCAGATGCCAGCGAGCCGACGTGGGCGTACCGGTCCGCCTCAGTCTCCGCACCGCACACAGCCAACGTGTGCTTGGCGCGCTCGGTGGCCGGCAGGTCGAATCCGGACTCGCCGACTGCCCACTTGAACACCCGCTGGACGTGGACGTTTGGCCGGAAGTCCCTGGTCTTCGTCTCGCCTGCGTAACGCACGCTGACCTCGATCTTCTTGCGCCTGGCCACGTGCAAGCGGGCACCGTCGACCAGGCCGGCCTCGTCCAGCGTGGCGCCGCGGTCGAGCGGCTCGTCTGCGTCCTCCAGCCAGGCGGTGACGTCCGCGTCGCCGCCGTTCTGCAGGCCCGCTCGTCCGATGAGGTCTCCGACGGTGGACGACCCGTCCGCCTCGATCGCCTCGGGGTTGGCGTGTTCCTCGCGGTGCACGAAGAGCCGCATGCTTGACTCCCTTCACCAGGCAGCCGAGTTCACTCGACTGCCGGTATCCTTGACCTAGCAGGTCAAGGAGAATTTCTTTACCTGAGAGGTTAGCCGATCTCGTGGAGCTGCGCATCCCCGATTCGGACTTGGCACGTTTGTGCTGCTCAAGGGCAGTCATGGAGGCCAGGTGGGGCCAGAGGTGGACTGCGATCGCGCGCCGCTTGTGCGAGGTTCGGGCCAGCGCCGACGTCGCGGCGTTGGCACATCTACCGGGAGCCAAGATCCAGGCTATGACCGAGAGCGACTATGAGGTCACTTTCAGCGAGGGCGTTATCGTTCACCTACGTGTCGATCTCGACTTGGACACCGTTCCCGCGCACCGAGCAATGGTCGCCGAGTTGACCGCCGTGACCGCGCACGTGACGGAGGACGTACAGCAATGACCGACCGTCCGGTGACATTCGCACCTGACTACGCGTTCCCTCCCGGCGACACGCTCAGGAACAAGCTGTCCGAGCTGGGCATGACGCAGACCGACCTGGCGGACCGGCTGGGCATGTCGGAGAAGCACGTCTCGCACATGATGAAGGGGACCGCACCGCTCACCTACGAGACCGCAGTGGCGCTTGAGCGCATCACCGGCGTGCCGGCGAGCACCTGGAACGGGCTCGAGTCGCACTATCGCGACCACCTTCTCCGCGAGCGGTTGAGCATGGTCGGGCCACCGGAGGCGGAATGGCTCTCCCTGTTGCCCTTGACCACTCTGCGGGAACGCGGCTACATCAGCGATGCGACTTCGAACGGGCGCACGCTCGGCGAAGCCTTGCGCTTCTTCGCGGTCGCCGACGTCAAGGCCTGGACAAAGGTGTGGAGCCAGCCAATCGTTTCCTTCCGCCGGTCCGCGGCACACCCAGTAAACGCGGAAGCAACCGCCACATGGCTGCGCATCGGCGAAATCAAGGCACAGGAACTCGACTGTCAGCCTTTCGACGCCTCCGCAGTACGCAAGTTGCTACCTGTGCTCCGCGAGCTGACTCGATCAAATGAGTTTATCCACGAACTGGTACAGCTGTGCGCCGCCGCCGGGATCGCGATCGTACTCGAACCCGAAGTCTCCGGATGCCGCATCAACGGCGCATCACGATGGCTCAACCCCAGAAAAGCACTGATCCAACTTAGCGATCGCCAGAAGAAGGAGGACGTCTTCTGGTTCTCCCTCTTCCACGAGATCGGCCATCTCCTCCTGCACTCAAAGAAGGCCAGCTACATCCACGACGGCAGCGAGGACAGCTTTATCGAGGATGAAGCGAACGACTTCGCCCGCGATCTGCTCATTCCACCCAAATGGCTGGACCGTCTCACGGAAACGCAGACCCACGTCGACATCCAGCTGTTGGCCGACGAGATCGGCGTCTCGGCAGGCATCGTCGCCGGAAGGCTGGCACGCGACGAAATCGGCGGATGGAACTGGGCGAAGGTGAGCAAGCTCAGGACTCCTATGCGCATCAACGAAATCTGACGACGAAAGTCTGTCAATTACTACTGCCTGCAGGCTCCTCGGCTACAGCACGCGCTGAAGACGGTCCAAGATCAGGATGCGCTCGCGCGATCCAGGCTTAGCGCTGCACTCAGCCTGGATCGCGCATTGAACCAATCGACCCGCTGGCCGGGCACTCCGTTGAATCTAGGCTGGTAGTAAATCCGGTAGCTGAGACGCGCGATCCCTACCGAGACGCCACGAAATCAGCGAGACTCGATACGGTTGTTCATACAGCTCAAGACCGTCGTGCTGAGACCAGTGCAACTGCTTGATACTCGACAGGATCCGTTCACACCGAAGAGGTCACTGGTTCGATCCCAGTATCGCCCATACAACCCGAAAGCCTCTGACCTGCACAGGTTGGGGGCTTTCGGGTTTCTCGGGCACGTACTGACCCCTCGTTTCGGGGCTTCGGTGCAAAAAGTGGTGCTAAACCGGCGTTGTTCCACGTCAGACCAGCCCCTTCTGCGAGGGTGGCAGGAACAGACCAATCACTGCCTCTGCGGCGTCACGATCAAGGTCCTCGATGTCGGCGGAGTACGTGTCGAGCATGAACGCCACCGTCGCGTGTCCCAGGCGAGAGCTGACAATCTTCGGGTGCACACCGGCACGCAGCGAGATCGTCGCGTAGGTGTGCCGGATGTCGTGAAACCGAATCTTCGGCAACTCCAGTAGATCGACCAACTTGTTGAACTCCTCCGTGATGGTGTCCGGGTAGATCGGCCGTCCGTCGTCCCAGCAGAACGCCAAGCCGTGGTCGCGATAAGCGTCACCCCAGTCCTGCTTCTCCTTCTCCAATTGCTGGAAGTGCGAGGCGAGGACAGCCACGGTGAAACTATCGAGCGCGAGCAGCCGACAGCTCTTCTGACTCTTGCCGACCCTTTCACCGCCTTTCCGCGGGCGATGACTCGCGTGGTGGTGGCCATGCGGACGACCTTCTTCGTCCTCGCTTGCGCTCGAGCAACCGCCCGACAGCCGGCACCAGGTCTTGGTAGTGACCGCCGACAAGGCGTGCGAGCACAGCCACCAGACGCGCGTCCGTTCCAACGAAGATCCGCGCGCGACGCCGTTTCGCTCCTCTTAGGACGATCGCCGCCGCCTCGCCGGGGTCGGTACGGGCAACGCGCTTCTCAAAGCCACGGATCACGGCGTCGCGGTTCTCCCCCGCCGCGAAGAGGCCGTTGCGGACGATCGAGGTTCGAATTCCTCCAGGGACACGCAGGTCACCGAGACCCCACTGCCGACAGCCACGAGCTCCTGGCGCAGCGACTCGCTGAAGCCGCGGACAGCGAACTTCTGCAAGGTGACGGCCTCGCTCAGCTCGACCCGTGTCCTTGATCAACTGAACGACCTGGGGCGTACCTTGGCGTCGGCGCACAGCGTTCCCGAGGTGGCGCATTTCCTGGCCACACTGGGCGCGCTGAGCCACGTATCCGACGCCCGGGAAGGTCAAACTGCGACGTGGCCGGTCTGACAGACGACGCCCGGTTCGCCTATCTCGCCGAGGGCAACGCGAAACAAGCCCGCAAGCGCGTCGCCGCACACGTACTCATCCGGGACCAGCGTGGGCACATCGTGCTGGTGAACCCGACCTACAAAGAGCACTGGGACCTGCCTGGCGGCATGGCTGAGAACAACGAGCCTCCACGCGCTGCAGCTGTTCGTGAAGTCGGCGAAGAGCTAGGCCTTTCCATCGGCCCCAGGCCGCGTGCTCGTGCTCGACTGGATCGGCCCGCATGGTCCATGGGATGACCAGCTGCTTTTCATCTTCGACGGCGGCGTCCTGTCGGAGGAAGACGTTCAGCAGCTCGCTCCGCGCGACCCGGAGATCAGCGAAGTCGCTGCGGTATCACCTCAGCAGGCACGTCAGCTGCTGAGCGCCGACATGGCGAAGCGACTGGAACGTGCACTTCAGGCGCTCGAAGACAACTCCACCGACTATGCGGAAAGTCCTCAGTGAGTGACAGCCCGACAGTCGCCGGTAGGCGGTCAGTCGACCAGGCTCAGCGGCGTGGTGCCTAGGTTTCCCGCAAGGAGTTCGTCGAGCAGACCGGGAAGCTGAGCGGGGAGGAGTTTGTCGGTGCACTGACGTAGTTCCGCTGCTGACCACCAGCGTCGTTCGATCAGTCCGGCCTTCTCGTTCTCGGTGGGCTTGAGGGCCACCTTCGGTGCGGTGTCGGTGATGCGGCCGAGGAAGACGTGGTCCTCGCGGTGGTGGTCGCGTCCCTTGTAGTGGAAGCGGGATTCGCGGATCCACAGTTTGTGGCCCAGCGAGGGAATGATGAGTCCGGTTTCCTCCGCGACCTCGCGCAGGGCGGCATCTTCCGGCTTCTCGCCCTGGTCGAGGCCGCCACCGGGTAGCTCCCACCAGTGATGGCCGCGGTCGTGCGGGTCGCAGGCGTGGATGAGCAGCACGCGGTCGTGGGCGTCGAGCAGGAGCACTCGAGCGCCGATGCGTAGGGTGGTGGCGGTGGCGGACATCCGGCGGGCGTTCCTCGCGGTCGGCTGACTGGTGGCAGCCTGCGCGGGTGGTGCCGGAGTTCAGAACAGTGTTGGCTCCGGCTCGTTGAGCGCGTCGACCGCCGTGGCGGGGTCAGACGTTAGCAGCGTCCGCTTTGCGCAAAGCGACAACCGGACGGCGAGTCCTGAATGATCGGTAAGGCGGGAGCCGTCCTGCATCTTTTCCCTGGTCTGGTGAACGTATTCGCATGCCATGAGCCGCTGCGCGAGCGCTTGCGAGCCGTGGGCGTGGTCATAGCGGTAACCGAGTTCCGGCCGG
Source organism: Lentzea albidocapillata (assembly GCF_000719115.1). Lineage (GTDB taxonomy): Bacteria > Actinomycetota > Actinomycetes > Mycobacteriales > Pseudonocardiaceae > Lentzea > Lentzea albidocapillata. The sequence continues at coordinate 67,173 of NZ_JOEA01000023.1, forward strand.
CGTGCCCAGCTGTGTTCGACCTGGTCGGGGTGCAGGTGCCGGAACAGATCGGTCAGGCCGTGTCGCTCGGTCAGGCCGGTGTAGAAGTCGTACTCGAACTGTGCGAACTGGCCGCGATGGGCAGGCTGGTGGCCGGGTTCGAGCACGTTGAGGTCGCCGAGCAGTAGGAGCGGCGCGTCGGATGCCGTCCTGTCCAGTGCTGCGTGAAACCGGTCGATCCACGACTTCTTTCGTTCGGTCTTCTCCAGAGTGGCGTCACGGGACGGTACATAGGCGCCGACGATGCGCAGCGGCCCATCGTCGGTGTCGACGACAACCCCGGTGGCCCGTGCGGGTAGATAGTCCAGGGCAGCGCCGAGCGGGTCGAGCGTGGTGGCGAGCTTGCTGATGATCATCGCACCGAGTTCGCCGCGTGCCGCTGCTCCAACGGCTTCCGCCGGAACGCGTCCTGCTGGAAACCGACGGCCCCTTCGCCCGCTCCGGGAGCCGTCCAGCCGTTCCTGCCGATCTGCTCAGAACGCTCGATCACCTGGCACGGCTCTGGGCCATGACGACCGATGAGGCGCGGAGGGCGGTCGTGGACAACGAACAACGACTTCGCTGTACCGCAGGTGAGTCGCCGCCAGCCTGACTGACGTCTGCTCGGCGTACCCGCGAAAACGCACACCAAACGGGCGTCACTCGGTGATGAGCCGCAGAAAGTGCGATTACTCGCATGATCACCACAGTGCCGGCGCTCGTGTGGGTCGTGGTCGGCGTGGTGGCAGGTTTCTCTGAGACCGGCTCGAAGAACAGACCGGCCAGCGGCTTGCCAGGCAGGACCAGTCTTGAGTCTTGTATGCGTGACCTTGGCGCTGGGACAACGCGGCTACGGGCATCGTTTGCGACGAATGAGGCCGGGTAACCGGGCAACGTGACTGATGAACTTCCTTTGACCGACTACGACCAGCTCTCTCTAGGCGATCTGAAGCACCGCATCCGGTCGTTGAGCGAGGACGAACTCCGGCGCGTGCGCGACCACGAACGCGACCACGGTGATCGCACCGCAGTTCTGCAGATCATCGAGACCCGGCTGGACGAGCTCGGCCGTGGCGCCGAACCGGCACCTGGCGACCAGCGCAACGCTCCCCAAGTCAGCGGCGCGACAGGCGAGTCGTCCGTCTCACCTGAGCATTCCCCCGACGGCAACACGCCACTGCGACACGGCGTCTACCAACAGACGCCGGCACGCGGGCGAGATTAGATCAGCCTCGACCTAGGACGCCACCGTCCGCCCATGGTGTCCACAGCGGACGCGAACGTCGCCGCCAGCTGGTCGAGCCTCGTGGCCATGATCGGCTCGTCCCCTATCTGCATCGCAGTCATTCGTCGCCACGAGGCGCGGTTCTCCTCACGGTCACGAATACGGCGGACCGCGTCGTTTCGCGCAGACACTGGACACGCCCGCCGGCCGCGCTGTTCTAGATGCACAACCTCGTCTCCGCTGACGTCACGAAACCAGTCAGGTCAGCCGAGTTCGGTCACCAGTTGCTGCTCCGGGATCGCGAAAGCATCCACCAGTGTTCGGGCGTGAGGGCGGAGGTGCCTGCAAAGTCGGTTGACCTCGGCGACCACGCGCTTGGCCAGTGGCGGCGTCAGTCGGCCGTGCTCAAGGAACCACGCGCGGTCGGACTCGACCGCCGAGAGCACGTACAGGTCGCACAGGCGCTCGAGAAGATCTCTGGCCGCCGGATCGGCGCAACGGCGGACAGCGGCTACGAAGGCCTCCAGTACGAGGCGTTCGATATGCACCCGTCCTGCACGCAGAACGTGGTCCTGTGCGTCGTTGAACACGTCGAACGGGTCCTTGTCCGAAGACGCCGCGGTCCTCAACCGCCGGGCCAGGCCAGCGAGGACGTGTTGCTCGCGATCGGCGAACAGGTCGAGGTGCCACGTGCGGTCGTGCATCGCGGGGCGCGCGATGATGAGACCCGGCAGTCGTTCCAGTACCGGACTGATCAGCTGTCCGGCGACCAGCCGCGCGGTGGCCAGGGGGCTGAGATCGGCGAAGTTGTCGCGGTAGTCGGTCAGCAGACCTTTCGCCACCAGTTGCAGCAGTACCGTGTTGTCGCCTTCGAACGTCGTGAAGACGTCGGTGTCGGCCTTCAGGCTCGGCAGAAGATTCTCTGCTAGGTATCCGGCGCCGCCACAGGCTTCGCGAGCGGTTTGGATGGTCGCGGTGGCATGCCAGGTGGCGATGGCCTTGATTCCCGCCGCACGGGACTCCAGCACCCGCTTGTCGCGCTCCCCCGGCTCGGGTGCGGTCTGCGTGTCATGCAGCATCGCGATCAGCTCGTTCTGGGCGAAGTGCAGGGCGTAAGTGGTCGCCAACGCGGGCAGGAGCTTGCGTTGATGGGCCAGGTAGTCCAGCAGCGGGATCTCCGCGTCGCCACCGGGCCGCTGGAACTGGCGGCGGGTCTCCGCGTGCCGGACGGCGAGGGTGAGACTCCGCTGCGTCGCGCTTCCCGCGCTACCCGCCACGCTCACGCGACCGCGTACCAGTGCACCGAGCATGGTGAAGAACCTGCGGCTGTCGTTCTCGATCAAGCTCGTGTACGTGCCGTCCTCGGACACATCGCCATATCGGTTGAGCAGTGCCTCACGCGGCACGCGGACGTTCGAGAACCACAGACGCCCGTTGTCCACTCCGTTGAGTCCTGCCTTGCGGCCGCAGTCCCCGATGCGCACTCCCGGCATCGAGTTGCCTTCATGGTCACGGATCGGGACCATGAACGCGTGGACGCCGTACTGTCGGCCGCGGATGTCAAGCTGTGCGAACACCACCGCAATCCGGCCGTCCCTCGCCGCGTTGCCGATGTAGTCCTTGCGTGCCGAGTCATCTGGCGTGTTGAGGATGAAACTTCCGTTGTTGTACCTCGCGGTGGTGCGCAGGTGCTGCACGTCTGATCCGTGGCCCGACTCCGTCATCGCGAAACACCCAGGCAGTTCCAGCGACATGATGTCGCGCAGGTACCGCTGGTGGTGGCGATCGGTACCGAGCATCTGCACGGCACCGCCGAACAGTCCCCACTGGACACCGGCCTTGACCATCAGGGAAAGGTCCCCGTACCCGAGCATCTGGAACGATACGACCGCTCCGCGGACATCGCCTTCACCGCCGTAGGCGGGATCGAACCCGAGCGCCGGATAATCCGCCTCGACCAACACGCGCATCCCGTCCCACACCTGCGCACGATGGGCCTCGGTTGTGAGGTCGTGATGGCGGTCCACGACCCTCGCACCGGTCATCTGTTTCCGCAACCGACTGCGCAACTCACTCCACTGCCCGTCAAGGACGTCCGTAAGCGCGGAGGCATCCACTTGTGCGGCCATCATTCGGAAGCTCCCTCCTCTGCCCGTCTACAGGTTCCACTCACCCTCTCCGGAGTTCGTCGCGTTCGCCAGTCTTGCCCTCGTCTTCTGTTGTGGACGGTGAGCAGAGGAAGCGTGAGCCGAACATTCCGGCCGGCCACTCGGGCCCGCCCCGCTGTTCCTGGTCGGCCCGTCGTCCCTCCTCCCGCTGCACAGCCACCTCGGGTCGTCCGGGTGCCCGCCGACGCGGAGCACAAACCAAGGCACAAATGTTGCGAGAGGAAATTGTTGCGTGGGCGACTGCAAAGCCTGTTTTCAGCGTGACGACCGGGGTACGCACGACACGACCACTCGTCGTGAACCGAACAGCGGGAGCAGTCGATGACAGCAGCACCCGAACGACCTGACCTGATCAGCGCGATCATCACGGACCACCGCGAGGTCGAACAGGTCTTCACCGAACTGGCCCACGAGAACAACCCGGAGATCCGCAGGCAGCTCACCGACCACGTGATCGCGGAACTTGTCCGCCACTCCGTCGCTGAGGAGCAGTACCTCTACCCCACCGCGCGGGAGGTGCTGGCCGACGGTGACAAGATCGCCGACCACGAGATCAAAGAACACGCCGAGGCCGAACAGCTCATGAAGCGGCTCGAAGACGTCGACGCCTCTGACCCCCGGTTCGACCAGCTGCTCTCCGAGCTGATGTCCTCGATCCGACACCACCTGCGGGACGAGGAAGGCGATCTCCTTCCCCGGCTGGCCGAGCACTGCGACCAAGCGAAGCTGTGTGATCTGGGCGAGAAGTTCGAGCGTGCCAAGAAGATCGCACCCACCCATCCTCATCCTGCCGCCCCCGACCGCCCGCCGGCCAACAAGATCCTCGCTCCGGGTGCCGGGTTGATCGACCGCGTGCGTGACGCGTTCGCTGGCCGCAGCACGTAGGCGCGAGGAGGGATCTCATGGCAGCGCAGGCAGGTGAGGCCGCGGAGTAGACCGGCACGTTCCACTGCGTTGGCCGAAGGCGCGCTGGGCTGGTGGTGCTGATCGGCGCGCAGTACGCAGTCGCCTGGACATCGGTGCGGTGGCGGCCTCTCCGAGGGGCCGTGAAGTCGACTCCACGCTGTTGGTGTGGCAGGGGCGGGCGCGTGGGCCAGGCGCTGCGTGAACATCGTGTCAGCCGAGCAGAGGTGCTGCAGGCGGTGCACTCACAGTCTGCACGAAGGCGACTGTTTGCGGCACGCGCCGATCAGCGCAGTGGATGAACGCCGTCACCACCGTGTCCAGTGGAAGGTCGACGCACCGATGGTCCTGCTCGGTCAACGGTCTTGCGCCCGAAATTGTCAGTCGCTGACCGGCGTGGTGCTCAACACGATCAGCCAGTCGTCACCGCGTAGTTCCCCGATCTCCGCGTCCTCGGTCCAGATCCGCTGACCGTCCCGCACGATCGCCAACACCTCGCTGCCACAGTCAAGCGGCGAGCTGCCGACCTCATACGGCATCGCGGGACGCTCCTCCACCGCCCATTCCAGCTCGGGAAACAGTTCGTACGGAAGGCGTTCAATTTTGAGCGCCCACTCGCCGACCCGGTCAGCCACCAGGACGTGGTCAGCACCGAGGAACTCGATGAGCTCGTGCAGTTGCGTGCTGCGGACCAGAGTGGTGATCGTCGCGGTCTCGTTGAGGCTGCGCACAACCGAGGTGATGCGCAGAGCGAGAGCATCGTCGGCCACCGCGACGACAATGTGATCAGAGGTGTGCGCACCGGCAGACCACAGCACATCCAGGCGCCAGCCTTCGCCCGCCACGGCGTGCACGCCGTCCACTCCGGCCTGCACGACGCGTTCGGCATCGGAGTCGACGACGGTGAAGTCCGTGGCGTGACCTCCGGCGAGCAGCGCACTCAGGACGACGCGGCCGCGAGCGCTGTAGCCGATGAGCACGGCATGTGAGCGCATCCGGACTTTTCCTCATCGTGCGTGGGCGGGTACCGGCCGCCGATCCTGCCGGCCGGTACCCGGATCTCCCCGTAGCGGATTGGCGCGGACGCTCGCCCCGACCGGTTCGCGTCCGCCGCCCACAGTCTGCCGGAAGTCCGCAGTGAGCAACCTTGCGAGGCCCTTTCGATGAGATCTCATTGCCGTGAAGAACGTGAGCGACCTGGCCGTCCGCTGGTCCACAAGTAGATTCCGCCGACTACGGCCACCATCACGAGGAATCCGAGCAGTGCATCGGAGCCGTCGTTCTCGTTCTGCTGAGCGATGTTCTGAGTTCTGGGCACGTTCGGCACGGCTTGGGGCACAGTGGGAACCGGCGTGGGACTCGCAGGTGCTGCCGCAACGGCCGCGAGCGGAATCGCTTCGGTGTCGCTGAAGTCGACCATGCCGGTCGCTTCGAGGACCTGGATGTGGTCGAGCACCACTTCCATGCAACGCTTCGCGAAGTCGCGGATGAGCGTGTTGCGGGTACCGGTGCGAACGACCGCCAGGAACTTGTAGACACCACCGTGCGCCGCGCGAAGGCGGTTGGCGAAGATGCGGTCGAACTCGGCGCTGCCGGCGGGGGCGTTGGTCATTTCGGCGATCCAGCCCTGCTGGTCGGCGTTGGCCTCGCTGGGCAGCGGGACGTTCAGCGTGCGGCCTAGCTCGATGACCTTGGCGTCAAGCTCGGCGTGCCCGTCGATCAGATGCCGGCCCGCTTCCTTCACCAGCGGGTTCGCGGACTTGTTCAGCCCCAGTCGTCCTGCAGGTCCCTCCCACAGTCCGGCGAGCCGGACCTTGACGAGCATGTCTTTGCCTGCGGGTCCCATCGGGCCGAACTGGGTCTGTGTGTAGTCCGGGCCGAAGCCGGGCTGTGCCGATGCCTGCGGAACCGCGAGCGAACAGATGACCGCGAGCGCCGTCACCACCTGGGCGAGACGTGTGAGCACCGTGGATCTCCCTCCGCGCACAGCGGCGATCGTGTGTACTGACACGGAGGGATACGGATGATTCGGACCGTTGCGATTATTGCACTGTGCAACAGTTATCTATTCGTTATCGGCGCAGACCGTGCAGTAGTGCGGCCCTAGCGCTCGGTCGGAACCGGTCCAGCCGGCGATGTCAGCCTGTAGCCAGAGCAGGTCCCACGCGATCGGGCCGGTACTGGTCGTCCGGCGAGACCGGCCGCAACCGTCGCACACGAGAATCGTTCCCGTGATGCCGTCGTCGGTGGTCGGCATGCCCGTCACGGCTGGCGATGACCTTTCGTCGTTCCGCGGCAAGCGTCGGCCGTGTACAACGACCGACGCCTGGCCTTCCCCGGAAAGCGCGCGCAGGCACGCGCCCACTACGGGCGTTCACCCGCGGCGGCAAGCATGCCTGAACCATGCACTGCGCAACCTTACGAACTCCTTCCGAAGGCGCGCATTCCGTCGAAGTGCGGTCAACATGGAATCGTGATAGAAGCAGCACTGGAAACCAACGAGGAAAAGCGGGACATGGATTTCTCCGTGCTGCTCGTGGACGACGACGAGCGCATCCGCCAGGCACTGGGCCTCGCCCTCGCCGACGAGGGCTTCGAAGTCGACGAGGCCGTCTCCGGCGAGGACGCGCTGAACCTGCTCGACGACAATTCGTTCGACGTCGTACTACTCGATCTCATGCTGCCTGGTGTGGACGGGCTGCAGGTGTGCAGGAGACTACGTGCGCAAGGAGACCTGCCGATCATCATCGTCACCGCGCGCACGGACACACCTGATGTCATCGCCGGATTGGAAGCCGGCGCCGACGACTATGTGACCAAACCGCTGGTCGCAAGTGAGCTGGCCGCACGCATCCGCGCTCTGCTGCGGCGGCGAGGCCCCAGGCAGAACGTCTCGTACCGCGTGGAGGACCTGGAGATCTGGCCGGACGAAGGCGTCGTTCAACGCTGTGGCGAGGAGATCCGCCTCACCCGCACCGAGTTCCGCCTGCTCGCCGAACTGGCCGCGGCGGGCGGGCGGATCGTGACCAGGGAGCAACTGCTGCAGCGGGTGTGGGGCTATGACTACTACGGCGACACCCGTCTGCTCGACGTGCACATCCGCCGGCTCCGCACCAAGGTCGAGCACAATCCCGAGGAACCCGTGTTCGTGCTGACCGTGCGCGGCTCCGGCTACAAGTTCGGTCCGCCGAGGTGATGGTCCGCCGACCTTCGCTGCGCTGGCGGGTCGCCGCCGCGCTTGGCCTCGGCTCCTTGCTGGTCACCAGTCTTCTGGCCGTGGCCACCTGGAATCTTGCGTCGGACTACATGTTGCGGCAGCGCGTGCAGGCCACGACGCGCCAGGCGGAGGTCAACCTCCGCCTGGTGGAGGAGGCCGTCCGCACGAACTCGGACGGGCTGACCGAGCTGTTGACCGGGCTCACCACCAATCCGGACTCCACGATCATGCTGTTCCGCGCGGACGAGGTACTGACCAGCGGGCGGCAGGTCGACCCCGCCGTGGTACCCGACGACCTGATAGCGATGGCTCGCGAAGGGACTCCGGCCAGGCAACGCCTGCGAGCTGACGGAATCCCGGTGATTGCGGTGGCCCAGTCGCTGGCCGACGAGCAGGGGGTTTACGTCGAGCTCTTCCAGCTCGTCCAGCTGGACCGCACGTTCCGGTTCCTCAGTGGCCTGCTGATCGCTGGAACGGTGCTCAGCGGGCTCATCGGCGTGGGACTCGGTTCTTGGGCCAGCAGACGCGCGCTGAGGCCGCTGACCGAGTTGACCGCCGCGGCGTCGCGCATCGCGGGCGGTGATCTGAAAGCACGGCTGCCGGACCAGGCCGACCCGGACCTCGCACCGCTGGCGAGCACGTTCAACTCCACGGCCGACGCGCTGGAGCAACGCGTGCTGCGCGACGCAAGGTTCGCCGGCGACGTCAGCCATGAGCTCAGGTCACCGCTCACGACGATGGTCAACGCGGCAGCGGTGCTGCGGCGCAGGCAGGCGGAGCTGCCCGGCACCACTGGGAAGGCGCTCGGCCTGCTCACGTCCGAGGTGGACAGGTTCGCGCGCATGGTGGTCGACCTGATGGAGATCAGCCGCGCCGACCAGGAAGCGGATCGGGACGACTTCGAGCCGCTCGACGTCGGCGGGCTCGTCCGTGGTGCAGCAGGCCTGCGGCTGAGTCCTGATGTGGAAATCGTGGTGGAGCAGCCGGCCCCACTAGTGCTCGGAGACAGGCGCAGGCTCGACCGGGTGATCGGCAATCTGATCGAGAACGCCAAGCAACACGCGGGAGGCGCCGTCCGGCTCGCCGTGCTCCACCACCACGGGAAGATCCGGCTGGAGATCGACGACACCGGTCCGGGTGTGCCGAGCGATATGCGGACGCAGGTGTTCGAACGCTTCACCCGCGGTGCCAGGGCGGGCAGTCGCGGCGCCGACACCGGCAGCGGACTCGGCCTGGCGCTAGTCGCAGAGCACGTTCGCCGCCACCACGGCCGGGTGTGGGTCGAGGACCGGCCCGGCGGCGGAGCGCGGTTCGTCGTGGAACTCCCGGAGGCTGTCGTATGAGAACCGTCGTCGCCGTCATCGTGTGTGTGCTGGCCACCGGGTGCGGCGTGTCCACCCAGGATGAACCGGAACCCCTTGGTACACCGACGATATCGGGTGAGGCACCAACTCCCGTAGTGACGCAGCGCTCCCACTCGACTCCGGCGTCAAGCTCGAGCACCACCGCGACGTCAACGGCAGCGACGCCCACCCCAGCGAGCGATCGTTAGCGACTCGTCAGGTTCACTCATCGATGAATTCGGACAGGATGGAAGGATCCGCCGGAAGGACGTCGTCTTGACCCGAAGCCGTTCCATTCCCGCCGACGCGGAGGCCGTCTTCGACGTCGTCTCCGACTTCGACAACATGACCACCTGGCTGCCCGACTCCATCGAGATCGAGCTGTCCGGCCCCAACCTCATCCGCCTGTGGCTTCCAGGTCTTCACGCCGACGTGGACGTCGAGCGCCAAGTCGCCATCGACTGGGATCGGCTCCACATCACGTGGGGCAGCGAAACCACGGCCTCCTGCAGCGGGACGCTGCAGGTCCTGCGGCTCACCGCCGATCGCAGCACGGTCTGTGTGCGGCTCACCGGTCCGCCCGCAGCATCTCCGAGCACGGTCGAGGCCTGGATCGAGGCAGCGCTAGACGCGCTGGAATCGGTCGTTGCCACCGAATGCCGCACCAAACAGGCCGTGCACCAACCCGTCCGGTGATCAGACGCCGTAGTTGTCGTACAACAGTCGTATGAGCCGGTCCAAAGTCGGCACGAACGACGTCGACGCGCTCGCCGACGCAGGCGGCGAACCTGCGGTCACCTCAGGTGACCTCGGCTGGATCTGACCACTCAGCCGAGCCACTTCCCGGCATCGATCGCGACCACGAGTGATATCAGCGCAATTGCTGCTCCGACGACGATCTGGTTCAGATGCACCACCGGGCTGCCGTCGGCGCGCAGGAGAATCCCTTCCGCGACGAGCGCCGCCGCAAGACAGATGTTGGCCGTGCGCAGCCATGGAACGTCCAATGGCGCCAACGCGCGCAGCATTCCCGCCAGCATGATCACCACAGCGAGCACCAGCGCAAGCCAGTAGGGCCGGAAAAGATGCTGTGCGGCTTGGAAATCCAGGAGCAGAGGAGCCGCGACCAACCATACACCCGCGAGAAAGGTGAGGGTTCCGGTTCTCGCTTCCGATCGTCGGCGCTGTTCTTCACGCACACGGCAATCATTGCGGCGCGCAATCAAAAAGACGACACGTCAGGATGATCGTAGGGAGTTCGCAAGGGCAGGATGCCGTAGTACGGCCGGATTCGTCACCGTAGTGGCGCTCGCCGGCGACATGGCGGTCGCCGTGAACTGCCGCGAGTATCGACGGCACGATCACCACCTGGCACTTCGAGTGCAAGCGTTACACGCAACCCCGAAGCTGCTGGGCGCGGCCTTTGGACGCAGAAGTCAGGAGCGCGCATGATCCCCATGTGGACGGTCGAGCACGTTGCCGTTCGGCGGCAGCACAGACGCAAGTACCCGCGTGTCGACGACAAGAAGATCCGCGAACAGGAACATCCAGTCCCGCATGAAGATGCGCCACCTTGATGAGAGCCACCCACTGTGAACCGACGTCCGGACTCCTGTCTACGTGTGACCGGCGGTCGCAGCCGCTCCTGATAACGCACCGAGGTCGCGTACACATCGCCGTCCTCCAGTTCTTCGGCCGGCACCTATGCGCCCGCCGTCGCCAGCGACGCGCCGTGGCCTCGCCCACGATCATCGCTCGCAGTGCCTTCCCCCGACCGCCGAACCTACGAATTGGGCACATGCCCAAGCGAAACATGTTATTTGCGCAGCGCAAGCGTTGTCTAACGCAATGGTCGTCAGGTCAGCCGAGACGGGCGGTCGGCCACCGACTTCAGCATCGTCATCGCGCACCGCCGCAACGGTGCTTCGTCCATCGTCATAGAGGGCCAGGGCAGGTACATGTGCTCGTACACCGGCCATCGGACGATGTGTGTTCCGCTGCGTCCGAGCCGTCGACTCCCACCACGACCGGTTCGTTCACCTGGCTTTCCCTTTCAGTGGCCTGGTAACGCCGGTCCGGCCTCGTCCGGTCGGCACGACGGCCGCCAACAGCCCTACGAGAACCACGCGCAGATGCAGGACCAAGGCGTCTTCCTCGATTCCGGCGTAGGCGATGGCGCTGTACCAGATGGCGAGACCGGCGCCGTAGAGCCGGGCGTGGCGGCTGTTCCAGGCACAAGCGAGGCCGAGGAGTCCGGTGCACAGCAGCAGAATCCGATGTGGTTCACCGATGTCCGGAAAGCCGGACAGGCCGGAAGCCACCTGCGCCGCGCCGACAAGCAGGACGATGACCTGCGGTCTACTCAGTCGTCCCACCGTTCCCTCACAGGCACTCCGCGACGAACAATCCCCACGACTCCTACGACGACGCACCCGATACCCAGCACCAACACGTCGAAGTTGAGCGCGAGACCGCCACCGACCGTGATCGTGACGCCGGCGCTCGTCAACAGGAGGTAGCGCCGGATCGGGTACCGCCGCCGCGGGCGTTCTTCGAGCAACATCGTCATCCCATCCTCGACGTGTCACCGGGGTAGGCGTCGAACCGCGGCTTCGACCGGGCTCGCCACGAGATCGCCGTGCTCACCAACGCGAGCGCGATGACGACGAGACCGACGACGACGACGTTGACCGCCTCGCCTGGTGTGTCGTAGGCCAACAGCAGCGGCGTGGCCACGAGCCAGCCGCCGAGGGCGACGGTGACCCAGTCGAGCCACGGGATCGACCGCGGCGAGATTGCGCGGGTCAGTGCGACGACGGCGATCACGGTTCCCGTGACGAGCTCGTTCCAGCGTTCCGCGGCGGTGTGGTCGAAGCTGACCGCAGCGAGCAACAGCCAGACCGCGGCCAGGAAGGTCAACGCGTTCGGCACCGCCGCAAGTCCGCCCCGATCGTGGAGGTGCCGAGCGGGATAGCGCGCCCGTGACGGTTGGCGGGTGCCGTTGAGCTCGCTCAGTGGTGTTTGCACGGAGGGCTGGTTTCTGGGGGGCGTCATGCGAGTCGGGTACCGCCATGGGCGCCCGCGACACCTGCACGCCACCGGTTCACCGCACCGTAACACCGGTAACGAAACGATCTCACCATTCCAAGTCAAGAAAGCCTCTACACACAAATCCAGCCTGGGCAACCTTTGCGGGTTCGTCTGCCTGTCCTCAGCACAGCAGCAACAAGTACCGGTGCGCAGCCGGGAGCCAAGCAGCGCGGTCCTAGCGGCGCCTGCCCACGACGGCAACGGTCCACCTGGGCCTGTTCACGTTCGGCAGCACTCGAGCGATCGCACTCACCACCACGACGGCCTTCGTCCACCAGGGCATCTCGAAGACGCTGTTGCTCATCGCGCTGTTGGCCGGCGGGTACCTCATCACCAACCTCTGGACGCGGCACCGCGGGGGAAGGGACTCGATCCAGTTGACCGACGGCATCAACCAGCACGTGCTCAAGGTCGTCAATGACCTCGCCGCCGAGTTCGGCGGCACACTCCCGAGGCCGTCCGTGCTGGAGACCACGGCCGACGGTCAGCGTGGCTCGTCCGGTTCCTCCTCGCGCTCGCCCGCCTCGTCCTCACGGCGGCGGTAGGTGCTCGCGGCGCTCAACGACGCCATCGCGACCACGACCGCACCGACCACGAGATCGTTGATGACGGCTTCAGGGGTTGCTTCCGGGCGGCTGTAGCCGAGTGTGAGAGGCGCAATCACGAGCCAGATGCCCAGTGCGAGGTTGACGATGCTGAACCATGCCACCCGCATCGGCGCGAAGGTGCGCACGATCGCGAGTACAGCAATGACGCCACCGATGACCACGTCGTTCCAGCGAGCCTGAGGCGCGGTGTCGTAGCCCAGCGCGAACGGCGCCAGCACCAGCCACAGCCCCGCCAGGAACGTGAGGCCGCTGGCAGTGGCGGCGCCGAGGGGTTCGCGGGTGTCCAGCGCCAGCGGTGCCCCGTACGGATAGACCAGCGGTGTGTACCCATAGAGCCGTAGCTCCCGAGGTGTGATCTCGGCTGCCTCCCTGCGAGCGGATGTCTGCTCGTCAGGCCGAGTCCTGCCTGGTGATCCGAAAACCATGATCCTCACTCCTGTCCAGGTCGGGCGCGGAGGCGGTAGGTGGTCGTGGCGCTCACCGAGGCCATGACCGCGATGACCGCGCCTGCGGAGATGTCGACCGCGATGGCCGAAGGGGCATCTGGTCCCTCGTAGCCCAGTACGAACGGCGACACGATCAGCCACAGGCCAAGCACGCCGTTGATGACGCTGAACCACGGCGCCTCTTTCGGCGCGAACACCCGCACCACTGCGAGCAACGCCACGACGACGCCCAGGACGATCTCGTTCCAGTACCCCTGCACGGCGCCGCCCGTTGTCCCGAAGCCGAGCACAAACGGCGCCAGCACGAGCCAGACGCCGGCCAGGAAGTTCACCGCGCTCGCCACGCTCACGGCCACAGGTAGGCCCCAACGCTTCTCGGTCTCGTGCCACTCGACGTAGCCGGGCTCGTGCCGTTGTGAACGGAAGACCACCGTCGTCCTCCTCTCTGGTGAGGCCGCTCCATTCGGGTATCCGCTCCCGGCCCTGAGACACGGTTCGTGTCCTGTTGGTTATCGCGGAGCACGAACAACACCGCCACGTCTCAGCGGCGTCACGCTCGCCTCACGACCCCGGCGCCAGGCGCATGGCGCAGCAACCGGTCGCGAATGTGGCTGGAAACTGACGAAGGAGGTGGACGGCGTGCGAAACCGTTGTGGCGCTGGTAGGCGCGGTCACGCTGGTCCTGCCGGGGGCGGCGGGAACGAGCAGGGTGGAGAGGGAGACGACTCCGCCCGCAAGAGCGGCAGGACCGCCGCGTTCGGTTGCACTGATCGGCCGGCGCTTTCCTGGCACGGGTCCGTGACGCGAATACCAGCGCGAGCCAACCCGTCAACGACTCCGTGAAGCGATCTCCACGCGGAGTTCCTGCTTGTCGCCGTTGCGCACGATCATCGCCGTTACCTGCTGTCCGGGATCGGTCGCTCGCAGCGCGCCCAGCAGCGCTTCCACAGTGCGCACCTCTGTGTCGTGCAGCCGCACGATCACGTCACCGGGGCGGATGCCGGCGTCCGCGGCAGGGCCCTTCTCGTCGACGCCGAGCACGACGACCCCGGTGTCGGCCCGCACGCCGAACCGCTCCCGGATCTCGTCGGTCAGACGGCCCGCGCTGATGCCGAGATAGGGATGTTCCGCTGTGCCGTTCTCGAGGAGCTGCTCCGCGATGTCGACCGCAGTGGCCGACGGAATGGCGAACCCGAGCGACACCGCGCCGGCCGCGGATGGGATGTAGGCCTCGTTGATGCCTATGACCTTTCCGCTGGTGTCCAGTAGAGCGCCACCGGAGTTGCCGGGTGAGATCGGGGCGTCGGTCTGAATGAGGTCCACCAACGACCTCGTCTGCGCCGCCGAACCGGGAATCTCCCGGTGCAACCCGGACACGATGCCTGCGGTGACCGAGTTCTCGAACCCGAGCGGGCTGCCGATCGCCAGCACCGGATCACCGGGACGCGGCAGTTCCTTGCTGAACTCGGCGACCGGCAGGTCCTTGCGCTCGGTCCGGACCACCGCGAGGTCGGTGATGGCGTCGGTGGCGAGCACTGTGCCGCCCGAACGCCCACCGTCGGCGTACTCCACGCTTACCTGATCCCGTCCGCCGACCACATGCTCGTTGGTCAGCACGATGTCGGAGCGGAAGACCACACCACTTCCCACGCTCGCCTCCGTGCGCACGGTGACCACGTTCGGTGACACCCGCTCGACCAGATCCGCGTACGAGGAGCCGCCCCGCTGCATCGGAGCGCTGGTGCCGGTATCTCCCGGTGAACAGGCCACCAGCGCCAACAAGAGGGTGACCGCCGCGACGACGGTGATGAACGCGACGGTGATCTGCCTGAACTGATCGTTTCTCACGGGTTGCCTCCGTGGTGAAGGTGAGTGGTACCTGCGGCAGGAGTTCCTCTGCGATACCGCGAAAAACCCGGTCCGCACGGGGGAATCGCGCTTCCTGCGACACCTGGCCGGGTACGTGGTGGGGACAGAGATCTCAAGGAGGAATGCCATGCGAAGCCGCGCACGAATGGCGGGACACGCGATCCATCCGATGTTGATCGTGTTTCCCCTGGGACTGCTGTTCACAGCCGTCTGCTTCGACGGGTTGTACTTCGCGACCGCCACGACGAACTTCGCCGTAGCCGGCGCGTACACGACGGCCGCGGGAGTGCTCGGTGGTGTGCTCGCCGCCATGTTCGGCTGGGTCGACTGGTTCTCGATTCCGGGAAAGACCCGGGCCAAGCGGGTGGGGCTCATCCACGGGCTCGTCAACGGCGTGGCGCTCGCGGTCTTCGCCGTGAGCTGGCTGCTGCGACTGGACCAGGTCACGTGGCGGCCGACCGTGCTGAGCATCTCCTTCGCACTCGGCGGCCTGGTGCTCGCGGCGATCGGCGGCTGGTTGGGCGGCGAACTGGTGGAGCGCCTCGGTGTCGGCGTCGACCCCGACGCCGGGTTCGACGCGTCCAGTTCGCTGCGCGGGCACAGGCGCGCACCCGCGGCCTAAGACCTCAGGAACGGCCGGTGTTCAGTCCCTGAAGGGAAACCGCTCGGCTGATGTCGGTGGGCGAGACGATGCCGACGAGCCGTTCCGCTTCGAACACCAGGGCCCGGCCGTCGGTACATCCGTTCATCCGGGTCAGCAGGTCCGCCAGCGGGTCGTCGGGCTGTACCAGTGGGATTTCCTTCGGCTCGCAGGCGACCTCGCGCAACGCGACGGAACCGCGCTGGCCGAGCGCGACCCGCTTGAGCCTGGCCAGCGTGACCATGCCCTGGAGCACGCCGTCTTCGTCGACCAGTGGAAAGGCGGAGTGCCGGCGGGCCAGCGCCACGTCCTGCAGGAACGAGCTCACACTCAGCCCGCCGTCCACGGTTTCCGGATCCGGAGTCATGACGTCCCGCACCCTCAGGCCTTCGAGCATCCTGCCGATCGTGGACTGGCGCTCCTCCTCGCTCGCCATCGTCACGATGAACAGACCGATCAGCGACCACCACAGGCCGTCGACGAGTCCGGTGAACAGCGACCACACGCCGAGCGCGATCAGCACGAAGCCGAACCCGCGGCCGATCCTGGTGCTCCACACGGTCGCCCGGTGCGGGTCGTCCCACCACGCCCACAGCGCCGACCGCAGGATCCGGCCACCGTCCAGCGGTGCCGCGGGCACGAGGTTGAACGCGCCCAGCACCACGTTGATGAACGCCAGGTAGGCCAGGACACCGAGCACTAGCGGATCGGCGTCCAGCATGCTCGCCAGCAAGAGGGCAGCGCCGGACACGAGCGCCACGAGCAGGCTCGTGGCCGGGCCGACCGCCGCGACCCGGAACTCGGCACCCGGTGTACGGGCCTGGCCCTTCAGCGACGCCAGACCGCCCAGCATCCAGAGAGTGATGCCCTCGACCTCCTGGCCTGTTCTGCGTGCCACGAGGGCGTGCGCGAGCTCGTGGGCCAGCAACGACGCCAGGACGAACAAGGCCGTCACAAAGCCTGCCACCAGGTAGACCCACCAGGCGTACCCTGCGGCGACGACCGGAAGCTGACCGAAACCGATACCGGACATCAGCAACGCCACGATGACCAGCACGCTCCAGTGCAGTCCGACGCTGACACCCCAGAACCGTCCGATCTGGATGGCCGCCTTCATCGCATCTCCGTCCGTTCTTGGTGGGCTCGAAGCCTGAGGACGCGTTCCGGTTTCTCCTTCAGCCGGATACCCCGCACCGCGGCCGCCAGCACCTGCGCCGAATGCACCGCCCTACGACCGGTGTGCCCCTGGTGTATCTGTGTGCGGCAGGAGAAACCGTCGGCGACAACGAGGCTCGTGGTGCGCCGTGGAGCCGCAGGAGTTGTTGCCGATCATCCCGCCGATCGTGCACTGACCGTGCGTGGACGGCTTCAGTCCGAAGACGAGACCGTCCCGCCGCGTGATCCGGTTCAGCTGGTCGAGCACAACCCCCGGCTGGCACACCACGCGTCGCTTCTCCACGTCCACCGACTCGACGCGGTCGCAGTACTTCGACCAGTCCAGCACCACGGCGTCGTTGCGGCACTCACCCGCCAGGCTGGTGCCGCCACCGCGCGACAACACGGGTGCGTCGTGATCACGGCAGATTTCGATGGCGGCAACCGCGTCCTCCACGTCGCGTGGAAGCACCACACCGATGGGCGGCTGGCGGTAGTTGGACGCGTCGGCCGCGTACAACGCCCGGTTGCCGGGATCGAACCTCACCTCACCGCGGAGCCGCCGGGTGAGCTCGGCCGCGAGCGCGCCTGTGTTGCGGGGTGCCATGCCGTCAGCTCCTTGTCTGCCTAACGCGTGCTGTCGATGGCTGCCGGTTACCACGACCAGTCCTCGCGTAGCGCCTGTGACACCACCGATACGTTGGCAACAGGACCGCAACAACAGGCTGTAGTCCACTGTGGACTAATTTCGGCAGTCGCGGATCGCATCGGCCTGCTCGGCTGGCTCAGCCGGACAGCCTGGCATCGCTGACGAGGAACGGAATGCCCTGCATGCAGGTCGTCGGCCTGTCAGGTGCCGGTGCGCCTTCCACAACGACCTCCTCCCCGGCCTGCAGCACCTGAGGATCTCCGCCGAGCAGCAGGAACTGCCGGCCGTCGTCGGCCCTCATCACCAGGCAGCGCGGCTCGACACCGCTCTGCACCACGCCGGTCAGCGTGATCTCGTCGGGTGTGCAGGAGGGCAGCGGTCCGTCGTCCCCGTCTCCCGCCGTCTCGATGATAGCGTCCACGGTCGTCTCCCCGGCACGGTCGAACTCGAACGTGACCGGCACCGTGGTACCCGCGAGAACGTCCTCAGAGAAGTCCAGGACCTGCAGGTGGTAGGCGAGTTGCTCGCCCGCCACGCCGTCGACCCCGCCGTCCGCGGCCAGTGGCAACTCCTGCACCTTTTCGCCGCTGCCGTCACAGTCGCGGTCCCACCGGATCTCGACATCACCGGCGACGGGCGTGCGGACGTCCACCAGCGCGTCGGGATGGTCGGCCCGGTTGAACAGCGCGAGGCTGATCACGCCGTCGTCTCCGGCGCGGAACGCATTGCCCTCCGGCGGGCGGAAGTGAACGTTGCGCAGCAGGATCTCGCCGAACTCCGCGTTGGTGCCGATGGTGCCGCTCTCATGCACGCGTTGGGGTTCACCGCAGGACGTGGCCGTGAGCGCCAGCAGCACTACCGCCATCGTGGACGCGACCTTCGCGATACCGGTTGGCAGCATGGTCGCTCCTCTCGTGATTCGCTTGTCACCGGCTGGCTTCCCCGATGGTGCGAGCCGGAACGGTCTACAGCCGTTTGTGACTCCCCCGTTACCGGAGCATGGTGATCCACAGTGGACGGTCCAGTTTCAGCAGCGCACAGGAGGCTAACCAGTCTCCGTGAAAGAAGCCTCACGTCCGCCGAACTCCGGACAGTTGGTACGTCGCCTCAAAGAGGCGGCGGTACCGGCGGCTGCGTGCATCGCCCTGATCGTGCTGCTCTGCCTGCTGATCCGGCTCTCGGTGATGGTCAGCGCGGTGCTGCTGCCGTGCGCGGTGGCGTTGCTGCTGGCCGCGCTGCTGCACCCGGCCGCCCAGTGGCTCCGGCGGTTCCACATACCCCGGTGGCTGGCCACGGCGCTCGTGTTGCTCGCCGGAGTCGCGGTGATCGGCGGAATTCTCACGTTCGCAGTGAACGCCATCGTCTCCGGACTCCCCGATCTGCAGGCGACGGTGCAGTCAAGTCTGTCGTCGCTGCGTCATTGGCTCGTGCACGGTCCCCTCCACCTGAGCCAGCGGCAGATCGAGGAAGGCATCGACAACCTCACCGCGTGGCTGCGAGAGCGCTCGGATCAGCTCGCCTCAAGCGTGACGGCGACGGCATCGGCGCTCATGCGGTTCCTGGCAGGAACAGTGCTCGCCCTGTTCGTACTGGTCATCCTGTTGTACGACGGCGAACGCGTGCATCGAGCCGTGGTGCGCGCCATGCCACACGACCTTGCACACCGCGCCGACCAGCGGATTCGGTTCGCGTTCGCACAACTCTCGACATACGTCCGGGCGAGCATCGCCGTCGCTCTCATAGACGCGATCGGCATTGGCGCCGGCCTCGTGCTGCTCGGCGTGCCGCTCGCACTCGCCCTTGCCTCGTTGGTGTTCCTCGGCGGCTTCGTCCCGTTCGTCGGCGCATTCGTCACCGGCGGATTGGCCGTGCTGGTCGCCTTCGTGACGAAGGGCCCAGTCGTCGCGCTGGTCGTCTTCGCCATCGTGATCGGGGTCCAGCAACTGGAGGGCAACATCCTGCAACCTCTATTGCTGGGCAAAGCCGTGCGGCTACACCCACTCGTGGTCGTGCTCGCAGTCTCGACCGGCGCCGTCACAGCGGGCATCGTGGGCGCCGTTTTCGCCGTGCCGCTCGTCATCGTGCTACGCGCACTCTTCTCGCCACCTTCACACCAGAGCGACGAACGACGCGCATGATCGGATTGCTGTCCTGCATCGGTTTCGACGGGTTGCAAACCTGCGTGGATGCATTGGGCAACATTTGCATAAAGGCACTCTTGAGACTCGTCGGCTGGGTACGCCAAGGGAACAACGAACCGACGATGATGGAAGAGCCTGTGAGCTCCGTGAGGAACCGCTTGATCGCCGCCACCGCGGTGCTGGGCCTCGGGTCCGTCTTGACCGGATGCGGGAACGACGACCCTGTGAACGATGTGGTCCCCGGCACGGCCGACACGACCACTACCACCACGAAGCCTGATCAGCCTCAGTACTTCGCCAACACCGACCACGTCGGGAAGAAGGTGACCATCGCGGCCCCGGTGGAGAACGATCTCACCGACGAGTCCGTAATCCTCGACGCAGCCCCCTACGGCGACGACTCGCTTCTCGTGCTCTTCAAGGACAACCAGCCCGAGTTCACCGAGGGCCAGACAATGACAGTGACCGGCACCGTGCGGCAGTTCTCCTACGACGACTATGCCGAGCGGTACGGGCTGGGCGAGGCGGCACGCCGCGCCGGCAGGCTACAGGCCGATCTCGACCGCAACTACGCCGACGACGTCGTCACGTTGTCGGCTGAGGGTGTACACCACGGACACGAAGCGATCCGTTCGCTGGCGGCGATTCTGCGCAGCTATCTGCCCGACGGCGCGTACAGCTATCGCAGCCTGCTCGTGCACGGCGAGGTCGGCATGCTCCAGTGGGCCGGGCGATGTACCGCGGGCAGCACCAGCATCCACGACGGCGTTGACACTTATGTGGTGAAGAACGGCCGCATCGCAGCGCAGACGACCCATTATTCAGCGCGAGAGTGACGTTCTCCGCCATTTGTGGCAACACGGCACCGTTGGGGTACAACTGTGCCATGACTCGGTCCAAGGTCGACATCACCAGCGTCGATGCACTCGCGGACGCCGTGCTCACCGCGTCGCGTCTCCTCGTCGCCATCTCCGCACGGTCGATCGCCGCAGCGGGCGACACCATCACGCTGCCCCAGTTCCGTGTGCTCGTCGTGCTGCAGAGCAGAGGGCCGATGAAACTGACCACGCTGGCCGAGCTCCTCGGGGTCAACCCGTCCACCGCGACCAGGACGGTCGACCGCCTCCTCGCAATGGAGACGGTGGCGCGTCAGCCCAACCCGGCCTCACGCCGCGAAGTCGTCATCGAGCTGACCGAGTCCGGCAAGAAGCTCGTCCGGGATGTCACCCGACGACGTCGTGCCGGGATCAGGAAGATCGTCGAGCGGATGCCGGAGGATCACCGGCAAGGCCTCATCGACGCGCTTACGGCGTTCGCCACGGCCGGCGGAGAGCCAGCCGTGAACGGGAGCGATCTCGGCTGGATCTGACTCACTCACGGCCGCGCCAGCGCAGATACGCCGCCGTCGCCCCGCACAGCAGCGTGCCCACGCTGACCGCCTTGCGGTGCTGGGACAGCCACAGCTGCGGACTGTGATCGCGCTGGTGCGGTCCGAAGCGGCCTGGGCGCCGTTCGCGCGAGGTAACGGTCGAGGAGTCCGGGCATCAGCCGGTTCGCCGTCAACGTGGCTACCGTGCTGGCGCCGAGCCAGTACTCACGACGATCGGGGTGGTCGGCCGCGTACGTGATCGCCTCGGCCGCCAGCTCCGGCTGGTAGATCGGTGCCACCGGTGTCGCCTTGCAGCGCATGCGGGACAGCGCCCAGTCGAACTGCGGCGTGTTGAGCGCCGGCAGCTGCACCATCGTGATCTCCAGGCCGCTGCGGTCGTGCACGAGTTCGCACCGCAGGGACTCGGTGAAGCCCTGAATGGCATGTTTGGCGCCACCACTGCAGGCCTGACTCCTCACGTCACGACATCGAGCCGTTATCCAAACGACAGCCTCGCAACGGTTGCGCCACCAAAACGTTTCCAGCCGCAATGGTCGATGCGTTACGTGTTGACGACCACGGATCCGGGGTAGGCGAACGGAGAGACCCTAGCGAGGAGGCTTCATGACCCAGACGGTCGGTGACCACGTAGTCGCCAGGTTGAGGGACTGGCAGGTCGACCAGGTGTTCGCCTACCCCGGTGATGGCATCAACGGCGTCATCGCCGCGTTCGGCAGGGCAGGTGACCAACCGCGCTTCGTCCAGGCCAGGCATGAGGAGATGGCGGCATTCGCAGCGGTGGGCTACGCCAAGTTCTCCGGCGAGGTCGGCATCTGCCTGGCCACCTCCGGCCCCGGTGCCATCCATCTGCTCAACGGGCTGTACGACGCCAAGCTGGACCACGTGCCGGTAGTGGCGATCGTCGGTCAGACGGCCCGCAGCGCGATGGGCGGCAGCTACCAGCAGGAGGTGGACCTGCAGTCGTTGTTCAAGGACGTAGCGAGCGAGTACCTCGTCGAGGTCAACGTAGCCGAGCAGCTGCCCAACGCGATCGACCGGGCCATCCGCGTCGCGCTCGCGGAGCGCGCGCCCACAGCGGTGATCATTCCGGCCGACCTGCAGGAGGAGGACTACGTTCCGCCGCAGCACGAGTTCAAGCAGGTTCCGTCCAGCAGGCCGGGCGCTCCGAGGTCGAGGGTGCTACCTCCCGAGGAAGACATCAGCCGGGCCGCTGAGATTCTCAACTCCGGCGAGAGGGTCGCCGTGCTGATCGGTTCAGGGGCACGGTCGGCCGTGGACGAAGTCGAACAGCTGGCCGATCTCACCGGCGCCGGTGTCGCGAAAGCGCTGCTGGGCAAAGACGTGTTGCCCGACGACCTGCCGTACGTCACCGGGTCGATCGGACTGCTCGGCACCCGCCCGAGCTATGAACTGATGCGTGACTGCGACACGTTGCTGATCGTGGGATCGAACTTCCCCTACACCCAGTACCTCCCGGATTTCGGTCAGGCGCGGGCGATCCAGATCGACATCGACGGCAAGTTCATCGGCATGCGCTACCCCACCGAGCTGAACCTGATCGGCGACGCGCAGGCCACCCTCGCGGCGCTCGTACCGTTGCTGGAACGCAAACCACGCAGCAAATGGCGGGAATCGGTCGAGAGCAACGTCGCCCGCTGGTGGGACACCATGGAGAAGCAGGCGATGGTCGAGGCCGACCCGGTCAACCCGATGCGCGTCGTCTGGGAGCTGTCGAGCCGGGTCCCGGACAACGCGATCATCACCGCCGACTCCGGTTCCGCGGCGAACTGGTACGCCCGCGACCTGAAGATGCGACGCGGTATGCGCGGCTCCCTCTCGGGAACGCTCGCGACGATGGGCCCGGCGGTGCCGTACGCGATCGGCGCGAAGTTCGCCCATCCCGATCGTCCGGTGATCGCGCTGGTCGGTGATGGCGCGATGCAGATGAACGGTCTGGCCGAGCTGATCACCGTGATCCGGTATGCGGACAGGTGGTCAGATCCGCGGCTGGTGGTCTGCGTGTTCCACAACAACGACCTCAACCAGGTCACGTGGGAGCTGCGGGCGATGGGCGGCGCACCGAAGTTCGAGGAGTCGCAGACACTCCCCGATGTGGACTACGCGGGCTTCGCCCGCTCTCTCGGGATGCTGGCCATCGACGTCGACTCCCCCGATCAGCTCGGACGCGCGTGGGATCTGGCCCTCAGCGCCGACCGGCCGACGCTGCTGGACTTCCGGTGCGATCCCGAGGTGCCGCCGATCCCACCACACGCCACGTTCGAGCAGGTGAAGTCGTTGACCGAGGCGATCCTGCGCGGCGACCCGGAGGCGTGGCACCTGATCGTCCAGGGCACCAAGACCAAGGCGCAGGAGCTGCTGCCCGGCGCGCAGAGGTGAATAACCATGAGTTCACCTGACCAGCGGGACGAGCCGCTCTACGGCGCGAAGGTGACGGCAGGCTGGCTCAGCGTCGCGTTCCTGCTCGGCCTGCTGTGGGTAGCCGTGGAGCGCGGACCGAACCAGGCATACATCGCGCTTGTCGCATGCACTGTCGTCGCTCTGGTGATCGGACTTGTGGCTGGGATGCGCAGACATGCACGCCGACGACGATTTGAGCGCTCGTAGCAGATCCTGCTCGGTTCTTTGATCACAGCCGTGGGCGTGCTCGGCCGCTCGCCCAAGAATCAGTCGAAATCGACGTGAGGAGGCATGGACCACATGACCGTGGTAACTGAAATGCTTGAGACCTATCCGGCGGACCTGGGTGAGGTCGACCGGTCAGCGCTCGTGCGGTGCATCGAGGAATGCATCGCCTGCGCGCAGGCATGTACGGCCTGTGCGGACGCGTGCTTGTCGGAGTCGGATGACCAGTTGCCGATGTTGCGCAAGTGCATCCGCACCTGCGAGGACTGTGCGGACATCTGCGCCGCCGCCGGCCGGATTCTGTCGCGCCACACCGGCTACGACGCCAACGCCACCCGCGCCGTGCTCGAAGCGTGCGCGACCCTCTGCAAGTCGTGCGGCGACGAATGTGCTCAACATGCCGAACGGCACGAGCACTGCCGGGTCTGCGCGGAAGCATGCCGCAAGTGCGAACAGGCGTGCCGGAATCTGATCGGCGCGCTCGCCTGAGGCAACGCTCGGAAGGACAGGACGATGGACGTCAAACCTCGTATCCGGGCAGGTTTGCTCTTCGCGCTGATCCCGCTGGCGTTCCTGATCGGATTCGCCGTCTACGCGGGCAACCGCTACCAGGTCTCCCGGATCGCTCTGGCGGCCATCGCCCTGTCCGCGGCAGCGGTGCCGATGACGGTGATGCTGTTCTCCATCAACCGCCGCTGAGTTATTACGACGTCGTGATGTGAGCTCCGACAGCGTGCGGTGTGTTGATGAGACCGACCAGGCTGAACGCCTATGGCGTGTTGCGGTCGGTGTCGAAAGGGCTATCAGCAGCCCAGTCTCATCCTGACATCTGCCTCGAATGTGCCGTACATGACCGGCACACCAAGCGAACCGCGCCGCACAGAGCGTTACCTTTCGTATGTGCAACATTTGCGCTACCCGCGCATCAGGTGTGTGCAGCCAATGCGTCCGGTCCTTACGGTGGACTCGTCAGCCCGAAGCCGTCACCAGGAGCCGCAATGCTCGACGTCAGCCAGCGAGCCAGCCAAGCGATCAACACCATCGCCTCCGCCGCCTGCCGCAGCGAACAGGGTGGGCTGAGGATCTCGCTCACCAGGAAGCCTGCCGAGGGCGCCGGCTTCGCGCTGGTGGTCGCCGACGAGCCGGTGGACGGTGACCAGGTCGTGGCCGGAACTGCGGGCTCGCGTGTGTTCCTCGACCACGTCGCCGCTCGCTGCCTCAGCGAGCAGGTGCTTGATGTCCAGGGCGACGATCGCGGCAAGTTCCACTTCGCCGTTCACCGCAAGTCCTGAGGCGGCGGACCATGTCTGCGGCGAATCCGTTCGTCGAGGTCGGCCACCGAGGTGGTTTAGTCGTCGGCTTCGACGGCTCCGACCCCGCGTGGGAAGCGGTCAGGTGGGCAGCGGACGAAGCCGCCCACCGATTCTGTCCGCTGCTGCTCGTGCATGCGCATCTGACGTCGGTCACGAGTGCGTGGGGCGCGGTGGCGGCACCCGGATGGGGTCCTGCGGCGGTGTTCGATGACACGTCGCTCGTACGGCAGGCAGAAGAGAATGTCGCCGTCGCCGCCGAGGAGTGCCGACGGCTTGAGCCGGGACTTGAGGTCGACGTCAAAGTCGTGGGCGGCCGGGCGACTCCCGCCTTGATCGAGGCAGCACGGACCGTGGACGCCGAACTGCTGGTAGTCGGGATGTCTCACCAGTGGGCGTTGCCTCGCGCGTTGATCGGCTCCACCGTCACGAGCTTGGTGCACGACGTGGACCGCCCTGTTGTCGCGGTTCGCGGTGGCCAGGTGGGCCGGAGCGGTCCGGTGATCGTGGGCGTGGACGACTCGCCTGACAGCATGCCCGCCGTGCGATTCGCCGCCGGCTACGCGAAGCGCCACGCGTGCGAACTACGTCCTGTGCGCGACGATGCCAAGACCCTGCTGGAGCAGTCCGAAGATGCCCAGCTCCTCGTGGTGAGCGACCGCGGCGACAATGCCGTGCATCGGGCGCTGTTCGGCTCGGTCAGCCATACCGCGCTCAACCACGCATCCTGTCCCGTCGCCGTGGTACCCATGCCTTGCTGAGCGAATAGGGAGGCAAGGGGTGCACGAACAGCCGGGTGGGTTCATGGCCGGCCTGCGCATGCTCATCGTCTTCGTCGCCGCCGAGGTGGCGTTCCTGGCGCTGTCGCTGCTCACGCTGATCTGGTACACGTCGGCCGACCCGACGATCGCCGAGGAGGGTCGACTACCCGACAGCGGCCTGCTCGTGTTGCTGATCGTGCCTCCTGTGGGTGGTGCGCTGGTCGCGATCGCGTGCACGTCGCTGTTCGGAGCAGGACAACGAACAGGCCGGTGGCGCCGCGAACTCGCGGTCCGGTCCGGTCTGCGTTCAGCTGGTCTCGGTGCGGCGATCGGGCTCGCCGGACTGCTGGTCACCATCCCCGCCGCTATCGTGTGGGCGAACTGGGTCGGCGGCGATCAGGCCACGTCTTCGGTAGGTGAGGCGTTCGCCGACCGGCAGATGCCCACCGCTGCGGCTGTGACCGTGTTCCTCGTGGTGTGGCTCGTCGCTCCCGCTGCCGAGGAGGTGCTCTTCCGGGGTGCGTTGTGGCGCTCACTGGAGCACTGGCGGCTCAACCGGTGGGTTGTGTTCGCGGTGACGAGTGTTCTGTTTTCCTTGGCGCATCTGGAACTGCTGCGCACCCCACTACTCCTGGTGCTGTCGATTCCAGTCGGACTGGCCAGGATGTTCACCGGCAGCCTGATCGGAGCGATCGTCGCTCATCAGGTGAACAACCTGCTGCCCGCCTTGGCTTTGCTGCTGGCGCTGACGGGCAACGTTCCCCAGCTCTGAGCCTCAGCGCACGCCGCTCATCAGCTTGCGGATGAACGGACTGGCCAGGGCAAGCAGCACTCCGAATGCGACCGCCGCACCGCCGACGACACTGAAGTACACCGCCTCGTTGTCGACGCTGTAGTAGCTCGCGAGCGCACCCGCGGTAGCCGTGCCCAGCGCGATCGAAAGGAAGTTCAACGCGACCATCTGGGTGCGGAACGCCTGTGGCGCCAGCTTCGTGGACAACGACAAGCCCACCGGGGACAGCAATAGTTCGGCAACGCTGAAGGTCAGCAGGATCAGGACAAGCATCAGCAGTGGTGTGGTGTTGCCGGTACCGCCGGCGAAGGGCAGGAACATCAGGAACGCGACACCCATGATGACCGTGCCGAGTGCGAACTTCACCGGTGCGGACGGCTGACGGGACCCGAGCCGCGTCCACATCGCCGCGAACACTCCCGCCAGCAGGATGATGAAGATCGGGTTGATCGAGTTCGCCCACGCGACCGGCATCTCCCAGCCGAACAGCGTGCGGTCGAGCCGCTGGTCGACGTAGAGGACGACGACGGTGAACTGCTGCTGGAACAGGGAGAAGAACACGAAGCTGGCCAGGAACATCGGGATGAAGCTGAGCACCCGGCGCCGTTCCACCCGGGTGATCTTCCTGCTGCTCAGGATAACGGCGAAGTATGCGACCGCCGCCACCGCCACGACCAGGACCGTCACCGTGGCGAGGTTGGCGGCCGTGATCACTCCGGTCAGCACGAGCGCGGCCACCACGGCCACAACCGCCAGCGCACCGATACCGGCGACGGCACGGCCCTTCCCCGGAAGCGGGTTCGGCACGACGCTCGCGTCCCGCGACAGGTTCTTGCGCCCGATCGTGTACTGGACGAGCCCTGCGGCCATGCCGATCGCAGCGAGCCCGAACCCGTAGTGAAATCCGAGTTGCTGCTGCGCGAGACCAGTGAGCAGCGGCCCGATGAACGCCCCGAGGTTCACACCGAGGTAGAACAGCGAAAAGCCGGCGTCACGCCGTTCGTCGCCCTCGGCGTAGAGGGAACCGACGAGCGCGGTCGCGTTGGCCTTCAATCCACCGCTGCCCAACGCAACGGCACACAGACCGAGACCAACACCGGCGAGCCCCGGTACGACAGCCAGCGAGATGTGACCGAACATGATGAGAACGGCGCTGTAGAAGAGAGTTCGCTCCGAGCCCACCACACGGTCGGCGATCCAGGCACCGACGATCGTGGACAGATACACCAGACCGCCGTAGGCACCAACGATGCTGGTCGCGGTGGTTTCGGAGAGTCCAAGACCACCTTCGGTCGCCGAGTAGTAGAGATAGATCGTGAGGATGCCCTGCATCCCGTAAAAGGAGAACCGTTCCCACATCTCCACGCCGAACAAGTTCGCTAAGCCGCGTGGGTGTCCGAAGAACGCGGTGTCCGCGCTGTTGCGGGTGGAGGTGCTCATTGTCCCTGCCGTCCCTTCCGTTGGGCCTGCGTGTCAGCCGACCCGGTGGTCCGCAGCGTCACGGACGGCGAGTCCATGTCCGGGTAGCTCCGCCTGCGGTGCGAGAAACCCGCCGACGGGACGGACGCAACCGGTGAACAGGAGTTCATCGGCCCGTACGTGGTCGCTGAACCACTCGGCGTGCCGGATGTTCGGAACCGCGCAGTCGACCGCCGCGTGCAGGTTGCGGTGCTGTGTGCGAACTGACCTCCAGTTCGAACGAGTCCGCGATCGCCGCAGCACGGAGGAACCCCGGTGACACCACCGCAGCGGGTGACGTCGACCTGCAGGCAGTCCACCGCGCCCGCCTGGCACATCTCCCGGAAGTAGCCGTCAGAGGTGCCGTACTCGCCCGCCGCCACATCGGCCCGGACGGCACCTCGCACCGGTGCCAGTCCGGTCAGGTCGTTGGACGACACCGGCTCCTCGAACCAGGTCACGTCCGCCCCGCCGCCCGATCCGCGATTCGGACCGCCTGTTTGGCGGTGTAGGCGCCGTTGGCGTCGACGAACAGCTGCGCGCCCGAGCCGATCGCCTGACGTGCGAGGCTGGTGAAGCCGCCGCTGCCGTAGACAGGCACGGCGGTGTGCACCCGGCCCAGCAACCAGCTGAGCGGCATCCCGAGTGTCTTCGCCTTCAGGTCCCACAACGCGATGTCCACCGCCGAGATCGCCGACATCAGGTCGATCGCGGGCGCGAGGACATCACGGATCACGTCAGCCGCGCCGCCCGAGCCATAGGTCCATCCCACTCCCGACGCGCCATCGGCGTAGACGGTTGAGACGACGACCGTGATGCCGCGCCATGTCAAGGTGCCATCGGCGTGCGGTTCGTCGAGTTCAACGCGATACACGTCGGCCGACACGTCCGTGATGGCAGCCATCTGTCTACCTCCATCGCGTGAGCACTTGAACCGCGAGTACCACCGGGAAAGCGTCATCAGCCCACCGTGACCAAAACGAAGGCAACATTGCGGCTCAGCAACATTTGTCTATTGCACAGCTCATCTGTTCCGTCTCTACTGCCGGATATGAGGAACGCCAGCCGCACGCGCGATCGCAGCTGCTGACGGGAGACTGAAGTGCACTCCAGCCACGACGACGGTTCCACCGAGCGCGACGAACTCGTACGGCACAGCGCGGAGCTCGATGACGTCGAGCTATCGCGTCTGCCTGGGCCAACAGCGGCGTGACCGCGAGACGCTCGAGCACAGCATTGAGACTGGCATCGTCAAACGCCAGTCGCACGGCGCGTTCCTGGAACTGCACCAGCCACTCGGAAGGAACGGCCTGCCCTACGCCGGCGCGCCGGTTCCGAAGAAGCCGAACGAGATCGGCGCAGCGGGCAAGCCGGTTCCAGGCGGGTTCTTCAGCCCTGATCCACAGAACAGTGACGAGCGTCGATAAAGTCGAACCGGTTCTGAACACCTGTTGCTTGCAGCACCCGTCGGACAACACCACCGCATCCGGCCAATGAGATCGCGACACCGCGTGTGCGTGCGGAGCGGTCGGCCGCCAACAGTACGTTGACACCTGCTGCAGACAGGAACGTGAGGCCGGACAGGTCGAGCACTACATGGTCGATGTCCTCGGCGAGTAGTCCGGCCAGCCGTTCGGCGAGCAGTGGGGCCGTCGACATGTCAACCTCACCGACAAGCTCGACAACCGCTCGGGCCGGGCCGGTTCTACCGCTGCACACCCGCAGCGCCTGGCGTGCCGCAGTGGCGTGATCCCGCCTGAGCGGGACCGTCCACAGTTGTTCTGGCTCCACGAGATCGAGAAGTGGTCGCATGTCACGCTTCCGATCAGTTCGGCGAAGAAGGTTCGACGCTCCCCCGAAATCACCATACTCCGGCCGGCCAAGCCCACCTTCATCTGCTGACGCAAAAGTTGCTCACAGCATGGATTCGTCATCCACTCGTCAGGTTCCGCACTTGGCAGCTCAGGGAGAATGGAGACGACACCACGTGAGGAGGAAGCAGAATGACTGTCGAGGTCGAACGGTCCGACCGGCACGTGATGGAGGTGACGAACGGGCTGGCCGCGGAGTTCAGCGGTGTACTCGCACGGCCGGTCGTCTCGGAAGCCGTGCTCGACGCGCGGCGAGACCTGGAAGGACAGATCGTGCCCGAGGCACTGAGCGAGATGCTGCACCAGCTCGCCCGGCACAGGCTGGGAAACCTGAGCACCGCGAGGAAAGCCTCCGTGGGCTGATCACCGCGCTTCGGCTACGTCGCCGCAGCAGGAGGACGCTGCCTGCTACGAGCAGGACCAGCGCGTAAACGCCGTAGTACGCCACGTACAGCCCGGCGAGCACCAGCAGCACGCCCCCGAACTTGGACGTGTGCGGCAGCAGTGATCGCGACAGCTCTTACCTGGCAACCATTCTGGCAAGCATGCGTAGTGCGGTGGTTGCTCGACGTAACCCGCCTCGCAAACGCCGACGAGGTAACCTCGCGGTTCGCGTGCTACGCCAGCCTTGCACAGCGCACTCCTGGAGCTCCTGCCTGCCATCGAGACAGCAAAGAACGAGCAGGCAACGCGTGCGGCGGCGCGATCGTCAGCCTGTCGAAAGGTTCATCCCGGCTGACGCACCAACAGCATGGAGGGATCCTCCGAGGAGGTCAGCGTCAGGTCCCGACGCCGGCTGCCGGACAGGTACCAGCGATCAACGCGTTCACGACACACCCGAAACTTGCGTATAGCAAGCTTTGTGAACTGCAACAGGGCGCGTAGAACGGCGGCTGAACGCGGCCCGGTCCGGATAGCGCACGACGATCACCGCGTCCCAGCTCTGCCCTTCCTCGGCCACCAGCACGGTGGATCCGGTTCCGGCGTAGAGAACCTCGCCGCCGTAGCGGGGCAGGAACGTCTCGCGCAGATGAAGCGCGTACTCCCGGTACGATTCGGCACCGCCCTCGGCGAATCGCAGCAGGTTCAGCATCACCACTGGCCCGCCTGGGTCCTCGGCGAGCAGTCGCTTCACATCCGCACCACGTGGATCAACGGCCATGTGAACAGCATGTCTCTCGGCCGAACCGCTCGCATCGGTCGATCCACCTGTCCGGGCACGCGCACCGATCTGGCGGAACTCCGGACCAAACCGCGGGACGGTCGCCCGGTGGATGCATAGGCGCGCGGCCTTGCGCCGTTCGTCGTCGAGTTGGTCCGCGACGCGGCGGCGTCAACGGTGACTCGCCGGCAAGGTGCTACTCAAGGCCGTCCGACGAGCGCTGCACCGGCAGGTGGGGCGAGTGTCCACTGTCGGGTCAAGGTGTCAGCGCTGATCGGATTCCGTTGTCTGCGGGGAAAGCACCGCCACCGGGCACGACGCCCTGTCGATCGCCGCGTGGCTGACCGAGCCCATGAACGCCCGGCGGACCGCGCCCTTGCCATGACTGCCGACGACCAACAGGGACGCCTCGGCGGACGCGGAGAGCAGGCCATCCACCGCAGGGCCAGGGACGGACATCAATTGGTGCCGAACGCCTGGGTATCGCTGTGCGCACGCAGCCAGCTCCGCGCCCAGCGGGCCCACGTCCTCGCGCAGCACCGCCTCGTCGTGGGTCTCCACCGGCTCGACCACGGTGGTGACCTCTCCGTCGGCGGCGTGCAGAACCACGACCTCGGCTGCATGTCGGGCGGCGAACCCGAACGCGAACCGGAGAGCCCGCCCGCTGACCGGGGACCCGTCCAGACCGACCACCACTGGTCCCTCGTCACGCCGGCCGTCGACCGTGACCTCGTCCCGGACGACGACGACCGGCCATGGGCACGACCGCGCGAGTCGCTGCGCGGTGGACCCGAGCAGGAACTCGGCCACACCGCCATGGTCGGAGTGGCCGACCACCACGAATGCCACCCGGTCCGCGGCCAGGATCACCGCGTCCGCCGGATCACCTGAGAAGATCTCGGTGTGTACGTCGACACCGGTCGTGTGGCGGCAGTGTTCGGCGAGTCCTTCGAGCATGTCCCGCGCCCATCGCCGCATCGGCTCCTCGGTGACGCCCGGTTCCATGGCACCGATGCCCACCGGGGCATGCAGGTGCGCACTGGTGTAGACCGGCCACTGCATGGCGTACACCAGCAGCAGCGGTTTGCCGAAGATCGCCGCCTGCCGCGCAGCCCATTGGGCAGCCCGCTCCGACGGCTCCGTTCCGTCCACGCCGACGACGATCGCGCCATCGTTCGACACCTCCATCATTCTCCTTCCCGTCCGTCAGCTCGACGGTGTGGTCCCCGACGGCGCAGGTACGTTCTGCCGCACGTTGTGCGCGGCCAGAAACTCTTCGTCGGAGTAGGTGCGGTAAACGCCGTCATGGAGCAGTCCGTAACGGTCGCGGTAGTCGGCCAGCCGGAACTGCTCCACGATGCCGCTCACCTGGACGACATCGCCCTTCCTGATGGCGTCCGCGTTCTCGGTGGAGAGCACGAGCAGCGACTCGTCGCCGTACTCGCTGCCGTCGAGCACGAACGCCTTCTGTCCAAGCACCTCGGTGACGACGGCGCTGACGCGCCCATCACGAGCGCGTTCGACCTGCCGGCGCGTCCGGTCTGATCAGCACGCACGATGAATTTCTCCTGCCTCCGTGCCGAGCCGCGACGCTCAACTCCTGCCGCGGGTTTCGTTGGCTGCGTACAGGTTGGCGACCCCAACGAACCGACTAGCGCGCATCCGGTGCCCAGCAGCACGACGGCCGAATTGGTAACCAAGAAGCCGACCAGCAGGACCGTGCCGACAAGCGCGGACGCCGGGTCGGACACGGCCAACGCCTGCTCGATCTAGGCCAAGGGGCGCTCGTCGTCGCGCTCGGTCATCCTGTCCACTCTGGTCCCTCCAGTTCAGCGTGCTCGGCTGCTCCGTCGTGCTCGGCGCGCCTTGCTTCCGCTCAGGTTCGTTTCGTTCCACTCGTGTCTTCTGTCGGGTTCCCGTGGGCCGGTACCAGAACCTTGCGACCACCTTTCGCCTGTCGGGCGTCCCGACGGATCGGCTGGCATGCGGTGAGCACCGGCTCAGCGCTCGGTGTGCTGGGCGTCGGCGCTCGGCTGCCAGGCTGATCTCCTCAGCGTCCTCGCCGACGACGTTGGTGCCGGGACCGAGGTGGACGCACAGACCGCGGTCAGACACTGCTCGGCGCCGTCAGCGCGTCGCGGGGAGTCGACGCCTCGGGCGTTCGCTGGCGTGCCGGTGGGTTGGTCTACGGCCTCGGAGCCGCAGCCACCCGGCAGTGCCATGGTCACGCACGACGCGGTGGTCAGGACCCGGTTGCGTTGGTATCGCGGAACATCGGTGACTGGCGTCCTCGGTGGGTCCATGGCAGGACTTCCCAAAGCGCCTTCATTCGAACGCGATCCCTCGGGCAATCGCAACGTCCCCATGCCGATTGGCTGCCCGTCAGGCGGGTATCGCGAACCCGTGTCCCGTTCAGCACTCCCCCGGCAGACAGCCGGGAGAACTGGAGCCCGTCCGTGACGCTGGTGCTGGCTTTCGGTGTGGTGATGCTGGTCAGCGTCGCGTTGTCAGGGCTGGCGGCGCGCACGGTGCTCTCGACGGCGTTGATGGTGCTCCTCGCCGGGGCTCTGCTGGGCCAGGGTGGATTCAGCGTGGTGGAGATCCCCTCCGACAGCGGGTTCGTCTCGGCGCTGGCCGACCTGGCCCTCTTCACGGTGCTGTTCACCGACGGGCAGCGGGCCGGGTTGCCGGCGTTGCGCGAGGGGTGGCGCAGTTCAGGCAAGGCACTGGGCATCGGCATGCCGCTGGCCATGATCGGCATCGCGGTGCCCGCACACTACCTGGCCGGCCTGGACTGGGCCACCGCTTTCCTGCTGGGTGCGATCCTGTCTCCCACCGACCCGGTGTTCGCCTCCGCGATCGTGGGCCGCGAGGACGTACCGCTGCGGTTGCGGCGCCTGCTCAACGTCGAGTCAGGTCTCAACGACGGTCTGGCCCTGCCGTTCGTGCTTCTCTTCCTGGCCGCGGCCTCGCACGAGACCGCGCACCCCGGCGAGATCGCCCTGGAACTCGTCCTCGGCCTGGTCCTCGGCGTCGCCGTGCCCGGTCTGGTGGCGCTGGCGCTGCGCTTGCCGGTCCTGGGCGCGGAACCCCGTCTGCAGGCGCTCGGGCCGCTGTCGGTGGGCATCGTCGTCTACGCGGCAGCGGAATTGACCCACGCCAACCCTTACCTGGCCGCGTTCGCGGCCGGTTCCACGATCGCGACCCTCACCCCGACCGCGGCAAAGCAGTTCGAGCACTTCGGCGACCTGCTGTCGGAGACCACGAAGTTCGGCGCGCTGCTCGTCTTCGGGGCGATGATCACCCCCGAAAGGCTGTCCCACCTGAGCGTCGGTGACTGGCTGGTCCCGGTGGTGGCCATCCTGCTCGTGCGACCGCTGTCGATCGCCGTCTCGCTGCTGCGCAGCAGGCTGAGCAAGCGAGAACGCGCGGCCGCGGCGTGGTTCGGGCCCAAGGGCTTCGCCTCGGTCGTCTACGGTCTGCTCGTCGTGCAGTCCGGCCTGCCCGAAGCCTCACACGTGTTCGACCTCGTGGCCGTCACCATCGCGCTGTCCATCGTCCTGCACTCCTCTTCGGACGTCCCGGTCGCCAAGGCCCTGCGCATCGAACCACCCGACAACCTGCCCACCGGCGGACCGGACGAACCAGACGTCGGGCGCACGCCGCCTGGTTGACCTGGTCGATCACCGATCCCTGTCCGAGCGGTTTGAGTTCACGGCCGGCACAGAGCGACGGTCACCGGGCCCGGACCTTCGAGTAGAGCTCGCGACCAGGGCTGTCTGGTCAGGCCGAACACGACCGTGTTTGCCGCTACGACGAGCGTGACCGCAGCGAACAGGCGCGGATCGCTCACTCCTTGGTGAACGCTGTGTGCCAGGTAAACAGGGCACTGACTCCGATCGGGCCGAACCCACCGGCGAACAGCGCGTCGCGGCGTACGAGACGCAGAGGACGGGCCAGCGCGAGGACGAACGACAGGCGGCGCACCAGCAGGACCGCGAGGACGAAGGCGATCGCCGCGGGCCCGAAGCCGACCCAATCCCGCCAGGGCAGCACCGCGCCGAGCACCAGGAACAGCTGCAGCACCGCATAGCGGTTGACCGCCTCGTCTACGGCGTCCTGCGGGAACAGGAACCGCGCGGTGCGCCGGAACCTGGACAGCTGGCCGTTGTCCGCGCCGGCGTTCCCCCTGTGACCCTTGCGGCTGACACGATTGGCGTCACCGATGCCCTTGCGGCCCGTTGTACAGGGCGGACGTTCACGCTTCTGAGCACGAGTTCCGGTTCATTCGGCAGAACGCGAGCTGTTCTGCCGAACTGGCTTTACGCGAGCGAGACACGAGGGCCGTCCCCGGTGCCGCGATCATTGATCGAACAGCATCCGAATCGGACTCAAGCAAATGGGGCGAGCCCGAGTGGGGTGCTGTCGCGCTGAAGTTGTTCCCGCAGCTCGGCGCATGCATCAGCGCGGGCGAGGTCTTTGGGCCTCGGCGGATCCGGAACGCGTTTGAGCACCTCGTGGGGATCGCACACCCACACCGGGGTCCCGGCCAATTCCAGTTCGGTTGCGCCCGTCCGCAAGTGGGCGTACGTGCCAGTGAGCTCTGGTGGCACGTCGAGCATGCCCAGTCGTGTGACGAACAAATGATCCAGTTGCGCCAGCGTCAACGGTTCCGGCCGCCAGCTACGGCACCGTTCTTCTGTGAGCCCGTTGCGCCAACTCGGGTCGTAGGCGGGTATCGCTTCCAGTTCCACCAGTAGGTCCGCGATGCGCTGAAGGTTGTCCGGGTCTGGCGACGGCACGACGTCGAGATCGTTGGGCTGCACGTCCGCGCCGTAGACGGCTAGAACGACGGATCCGCTCATCACCCAGTCGACGTTGTGGCGATGCCCGAGACGGCCCTGCCGATCTACGCTGAGGCGTTCGATTTGATCGAGTTCGAGAGGCTGGGGCCGGCCCCTCAAGGGCGCCGCTCCAGCGAGTGATCGGTGCGTGCGGTGCTCGTTGTAGTGCCTCTCGTACTCCTGCGGGGCGCACCGTAAGTGGGTCTGATTCCAGATCATCGTGCGTTCCAGCAGTTCGGCGCGAAATGTCTTGACCCAGCGTTCAATGAAGGAATTCATGCGCGGCATCCGGATACCGGTCGGCACCGTAGCGATTCCCGCGGTGCCGAGGATCTTGTCGATCAGCGCGGAGTACCTGGCGGCGCGGTCACGAATGCACGACTGGCTGTGGCGTGTCGGCGCAGGACGAGCCCGTTCTGATCACCTCCACGAACTCAGCCGAGCACACCCCTACCATCACGATCAAGCCCACCGCGGCGCCGGCCACCACGTCGAGCTCGCCGGCACCGGCGGGCTACCGGAGGATGGCACGTGCGCCAGGTCAATGCCGTTTCACACCCAGGCTCGACCTCCTGCGGACGCATGAGATACCGCGGGCTGGCCTCTGCGACATCGAGGTCGCGGTTCGTCGATCGGGCGTCAGTTTGCATCGACGGTCTGCGGGGACGGTCGCGCCGAAGCATGATCCTCGCGGCAGGCCGTCATCTTTCAAGGAAGCCAGAATCGTCCACGCCCAGGCCTCCCTGCGAGGCTGTTTGAGGCTCAGGTCCTCGATTTCGTCGGCAGTCGGCGACTGCCTCCAAGTCCAAGTCGTCCGTCAAGTCGACATGGATGAAGTCGCACGCCAGCATGCCAGAAGCCTGATCACGCAGGAAACACAGCCAGGACGTGACGAGCCCGGCTCGGCGAGGGCGGTATCCGCAGACGCGCGAGAACATGATGGACCGTTTATTCTGCCGTCCGGTGACACGCCTGGATTTACCGAGGAGCTGTTGTCATGAAACGGAAATGGCGTATTGGGCAGTCGCTGATTGCATTGCACCGCTAAGCAGTTTCCGATCCTCGTCAGAGTTAGCCAGTTTGATGAGAAATCCCGTGTGTCTGCGGTCGAATGCGGCGGCCCAGTCGAGCAGATCAGCCGAGCACGCTTCCGGCGCATACA
The DNA here is from genome assembly GCF_000719115.1 of Lentzea albidocapillata. GTDB lineage: Bacteria > Actinomycetota > Actinomycetes > Mycobacteriales > Pseudonocardiaceae > Lentzea > Lentzea albidocapillata. The sequence goes on from NZ_JOEA01000023.1 coordinate 104,039, forward strand.
GCCACAATCCGGGTTTGATCGCATCCTTCGCTGTGTCTGGCAGCGTCCGCGCCAAGAACTCGAGCAGCTTGTCCAACGACTCGAGTATCCGCACTGACGGGAGCAGCGCGCCCTGCGGGGCTGCAGCCAGCACCTTGAGCAGCTTGGTGACCTCGACGTGGCTGCGTCCAGCGGCTTCAGTGAGTTCCTGAAACAGCCCTGCCTCGGTCAGTTCGCCGCCGAAGACCTGCCTGCCGAGCATGGCGGCGTCTGCATGCTTTGCGAACCGGCCTGATCGCATGGTGATCCACCAGGTCCCACCGATCACGAGGAGGAACAAGGGGTAGTCGAAGTACCGTTCGACCTCGCCGCGGATCGGCATGTCGATCGGAAGAGCGACCATGATGACGCCGAGTACCGCGAGCACTGTGATTCGCCACGGCGACCGCAGGTGCTGGAAGCGTGCTGCCAGTCTGCCCGTGTACGGAGCAAGCTCATGACGGTACGGCCACAGCTCTTTGAGACGCCGCTGCGGAAACCATCCGTGCTGATGTTGATGTGGCGCATGAACGACCAGTGCCGCGGTTGCGAGAGGCCAGCTTGACATCCACAGCCCGACGACCAGACGTGGCAGGGCACCGAAATTGCGCGCAAACAGATCGACAAAAATTTGTGTGAACAGAGAGAGTGAGACGGCTCCCAGCAGCGCGCCGAACAGGCATATGACGCCGAAGGCCAATGAGGCGGTCAGCTCCGTTAGTGACTGAGCGTCTTTTCGAAGAGACCAGAGGAGGATGGCCGCCAGCAAGGCAAGTCCGCCCACTGAAGCTGCTCCAGTAGCGGGCCGTGTCGTTACGGCAAGCCAGAAAAGAAGGACCACGGTGCCGCCCAACGTGATCCTGCCAATGTTGAGGAGGGCTTGCAGCATCGGCACCAGCAGCCGATCGGGACCTGATGATTGGCGATCCGTCAGGAACTGGTCATCGGCCCACGCCGCCAGCGCGTTAACGATGACGATCACTCTGTTCCGCAGCGCCGTGTGGTCTGGATCCGTTGGATCCCAACGCAAATGCTCGGCAATCTGTGACGTCGTTCGCGCGTCGAACTTGAGCACGACGGCCTGCCGATGCAGTGCCGCGACCGCGGCTGGCGAAGCCAGCGGCAGTAAGGACAACGAGGCTTCCCGATCGCGCCGGCCGCCACCGAACATGCCAAGCCAGATCAGCCGGTCGATACTGTCGTTCGTGTCGTCGAGTTCGTCAGCCTCGCTCAACACTGTCAACGCGTGCAGCACCGGCGGTGGCCAACTGAAGGAACCCAACGGTGGGAGTACGGCCGAATCAGCCTGTTCCCAGACGGTACGCCGGACGAGATCATGAATAGAGGTCACCAGTAAAACCTTGAAGCCGGCGTCGCCGAGTCGGAGCGCCTCAACGAGGACACGGCGCGTCTCGGCGGTGCTCGTCGCGTGTTCCAGGTCCAGCACGGGGCGCGTTCGCACCAGGTATGCGGCGGCCAGATGTGTGAGGAGCAACGGCACTCGAAACGAAAACCCTCTGCCCTCGATCCGTCCTAGCCGCGAGGCGAGCACCGGAGCGATGTCGGCGTCATCCGTGGCCAGGTCAGTGGTCTTGAAAGCAAGGCCGTACGCGAAGCTCTCTGCCTTATGCCGCAAGGACTCGGACGATTGGTTGACTGCGGAGTGCCGATTCAGCCGCGCCGCGACGAAGGCGTCGAGCACCGCGGCCTGACTGCGCAGCGGAGCACTCACCACGTGCGGGCCGAGTTGCATGATCATGGCCGGACTGGCGAAGATCGCTCTCATCGAGCGGTCGCGGATAAGCTGATCGTCTATGTCGTGGATGCCCTGTCTACCGAGCAGTTCCCTCACCTGGCGGCTCGATGGCTCGCGAGGCGTGAACACCGGCTGCGCGTCCGGATAGGCTTCGCGGACGGCAATGATCGCCCGATCCCGTTCCCGATGCCGCATGAAGTTGCGCAACGCCTCGAAGTACTGCTCCTGCTGCTCCCGCGTCAGTTCACCGTCGAGATCGAACGCGAACATCCACCGCGTCCCGCGCGCTTCGCCAGAAAGATAGCGGGAGAGGCGGTCGCCGAGCACGGTGTTGTCCTCCGCGACCGACTGCTCGATCTGCTGGAAGAGCACATCCTGCGTGATTGACCCGGTGATCGCGGGCAACCTACGCACCGAAACGTATACAGCCAGTTGCTTGGGTCTTCTTGCTTGAACAGCCTCACGGCATACGTTGAGCACGAGGTGACGCAGGGAGACGCTCTTCCCGCTGCCTGCAGAACCGGCCAACACCGACACGGACGCGGTGGGCAGCCGCGCCAGCGAGAGCCTCCGCACGTTCGACGTCTCTGTCTCCCCGGACCACGCATGTCGGTAGGCCACCGCGAAGCCGAGCGGAACGTGGTTGGCGCGCACGAAGTCGTCGTCAGCGTCACTGTTGCTGTACCGCGGCCTCCACCGCGCTGGCCAGCTCTCGCAGCGCGCCGCGATCAGCCGACGGGGTAAGAGCAGCCATCAGGCCACCCGCCACCGCAATGACCAGACATGCCAACAGGAACAGCCCAAGGAGCCGACCATCCCTGTTCAGCGGCGATACGTTGTTTTCCCGCAAAGCGATGATCGCGGAGATCGCCCCGAACAAGCCGAGCACCGCGATGAGCCAGCCGACCGCAGGCCGGAAGGACTTGGTCTCAGACCTGCCCCGGACGAACTCGAGGAAGAATGCCACCAGAGCGATCAGCGTGGCAGATCCGGAAAACCCGGAAGCGGCCTTGACGAAGCCCTCGCTCAATCCGGTTAAGCCATCAAACACGCCACCGCCCCCTCGATGTTGTTCGGCTTCCGTGCAGATGTCGGCGCTAGGACCAGCGTTGTTACGTCCCGAAAGACTTCACGCCACCACGTCCTGGTCGACCGGCGACCCGACGCCCGAACCACCACCTGTTTGCAGGTGGACGACGACCTCCAGCAGGGCCATTCACTCAGACTCCAGCACCACAGAATGAGGGACATGACAGTCGGCCGCGTGACCAACCGACTCGCCTACCTGATCAAGCGCAGCGTCGAGATCCTCGCGGCATGCTCTAGCTGAACGGCAACTCCGCAGCCACCGCACTCCGCGCCAAGGTCTTCGGAGGCACGCGAGCAGAAGGCTTCGCGGCTTGGCGGGCTCGGCCGACGAGGTCGTCAATGAACCCCTCGAGAGGCGGAACCGGTCTGCGCGGCCCATCATCCAGTCCGTGGCGTAGCGCTTGCGGGCTGTCGCTGCGGTGATCGCGCGGAACTCGGGTTCATCCGCCAGTTCGGCCGCGAACTCGTCGAGCCGGGGCTCAAGCGACACCGCGCATTCTTCTGCCTGTTCTCGGACCTTGTGTACCGCGTGGCTGACGATCCCGTCGCGCTCCCAACGGTTGGCACCTTGCAACGCTTTGGCAAGGCCGGGCAAGCCATCGGCGGCGGCTTCAAGCTCTGCTGGACGGCGGCACGCCGGAACGCCGGGTCCTCAGCGAGCGCTGTCGACCAGCGCTGGGGCCTGCTCGTCCGGCATTTCGTCGCCGTCGTGATTCAGTCCGTCGGGGTTACGCCTGGCGACGTCTGAAGCGGCGGTGGTCAGCTCCTCCAGACCTCACCCGACCACGACGCTGGCCGAGCTCTGCCAGCAAGGACCGGTCTGGGCGCACGTCGCGCTCGACTTCGAACCCAAGGTCAGCCTGCTCCTGCCGCCGCGGCCGCAGGGCTCCCGCCGGTGCGTGAGCCGTAACGATCACCTCACTGAGAGCGACATTCGCTTGTGGCAAGAAATCCGGCGATCTCGTTCCGTGGCGCGCTGAAGATCTTCGGAGCGGACACACCCAGCTGGGTGAAGACACTCGACCTCCTGCTCGGCGGCGCCATCCTTACCGCCGGAGGCATACCGGCGACCAACCCGCTCAGTGCAGTCTGGGGATGGATCGACCAGAAGAACGAGGCGATGCGTCTTCTCCGCGAAGGAGTGGACGCGGTTACCTCAAGGATGGCCGACAAGCGTGGTCTCGAACGCCACGAACTGGTCATCGCAGCGCACACGATCATCGTGGCAACAGCCTTCTTCGATGCGGTCCGAGATCTCTTGGACGTGCGGCTCAAGGGCACGTTGGACCTGAGCGAACCGAACCACGCCCTCCTGCACCACATCTACACCGCGCCGGTGCCAGCCCCTTCCGCAACAGCGAACTTCGACAAAGTCGCCAAGCACGTCGAGGCCTGGGCACATTCCGCGATACAGCAGGGCATGGAGACGGTCCTCGGTGACGCAGGCGAGAACGATCTGCACAGGATCCCGTTCGAGACCAGAGAGCGCTATCGATACCTCTACCATCAGCTGAAGACGAAGGTGCCGGAGTTCGCGATGTGGGCGGACCAGATCGAGCACAGCTACACGCACACCGCCCTGGGACGCCTTGAGACGCTGTTGCAGCCGGGACCGCCCGCGCGTGGCGCGGCCACGACCATCGCCGCCGTCAACCGGAGCGAACTAGGCAGGCCGGTGGTGGACACCCAGGGATACGGGAGCGGACTCACGTTCCCCACTGTCGACGAGATCTTCATCAGCCCTACTTACGAGCAGGAATACCGGACCGGCTCCGATCTCGAACTCGTGCTTGCACGGCATTTCACCTCTTTCGAAGCGACAGAACGCCCGCTGGTCGTGCTCGGGCATCCGGGAGCCGGGAAGTCGCTGCTCACCAAGGTGCTCGCCGCACGTCTCTCCGAGCGGGGATTCACGGTGGTGCGGGTACCACTGAGGGCCGTGGAGGCCGACGCTCCGATCAGCGAGCAGATCCGCGAAGCTCTGGCGCAGAGCACCAACGGACGTGTCTCGTGGGCGGAGCTCTCCGACCAGTCCGAGGACAGCATCCGGGTGGTCCTGCTGGACGGCCTGGACGAACTGCTCCAGGCCAGCTCGCACAGCCGCCAGAGCTACCTCCACGATGTCATCGAGTTTCAACGTGTGGAAGCCGTGCTCGATCGTCCCCTCGCGGTCGTCGTCACGTCCCGCACAGTGGTCGCCGACCGCGTGCCGATTCCGGACGAATGCCCGATTGTCAAGATCAAAGACTTCGACGACTCGCAGATCGAGGAGTGGCTCTCGCGGTGGAACCGCGTGAACACCAGCGACTCCACTCGCCTGATACCGCTCAACGTCGCACTCGCCCAACGCGACATCGCCGGACAGCCGCTACTGCTGCTGATGCTGGCGCTCTACTTCTCCGACCCTGGCGTTGAACTGCGCACGGACCTCTCCAAAGCCGAGCTCTACAAGAGACTGCTGGAAGCCTATGCGGAGCGCGAGGTGGCACGACCTGACAAACCGAACGTCACCGAAACGGTGCCTGATCTGCTTCGCAGGCTGGCGTTCGCCGCACTCGGCATGTTCAACCGTGCCAGCCAGAACATCAGTGAAGCCGAACTCACGGCAGACCTGACCAACCTTGAAGAACCAGTGACCTCTGGCGAACACGTACTCGGCCAGTTCTTCTTCGTGCACACCGCGACCGCCACCACCTCAGCGACGCAGCAGCGCAGCTACGAGTTTCTGCACGCCACCTTCGCCGAATATCTTGTGGCATCACAACTACACGACACCGTCGCAGAGATCGCGGCCGTCACAGCTTTGCGCGGCAGGACAAAACCTGATGACGACTTGCTCTTCGCGCTGCTCTCACATCAACCGCTCTCCCGGCGCTCGCCGATCACGGGCTTCCTGACCCACATGTTCCGAGTCGATCAGGACGTCTCGAACCTGACTCACACGGTGAACACGCTCATCCGCGACTTCCCGACCCGCGCCGAACCGAGGCGCTACATCGCCTACCAATCCCTGCAACGCAACCACATCCGCACCTTGGCCGCTTACTCCGCGAACCTGTTAATGCTGCGCCTCATCATCGCCGACGGACAACCGGTCGAGCTCGCGGACATCTGGCTCGACGACTGCCAACACAACTGGAGTTCTTGTGTCGCGCTCTGGAAAGCAGGCTTGGACCCGCTCCAACTCCAGGACCTACTCACCTCTGTGAGCATCGACAACGGCCGCCTGCACTGGAACGCAAAGCCCCCGAGCTCGACCCTCGGGGTTGGAATCCACACCTACCTGCTGACGGACGAAGACTCCACCGCGGAGTTCTTGGCCATCGGCCACTCTGCGGTTGGGCTGAGCCAAGCAGACGAAGTGATCAGCGCCTCGCTCTTCGCGTCTCGCCTGTTCCCTGTCCTGCGTGCAGTTCCGATCAACAACTGGCCGGCGATAACCCCCGCGCTGCTCGACGAGGCCGCGTTGTCCAACTCGCGGCCTGCCGAGGAAGTCTGGAACCTTCTTCGCAACAAGTCAGGCACGTTCCCACACGGCTTGGCAGGCCTCCTGGCGTCGTGGGCTGCTGCCCGTGACGAGCCGTTCCCGGCGATCGCCGTAGCCGCTGCGGCCTATCGACACGCCGAGGTCTTCAACGTCGTCGAACCGTTGTCGGAACAACTTCCTGCTCCGGGAAAGCCGCTCCTCGAGCTTGCACGCCACAAACATGGCCGACTCGATGACATCGACCCCATGGACGGAGCTACCGTCCATCTCCTCATCACGGCGATGGTCGAATGGTCGTGGTCGGAGGCCGGTCGACGCCACTACCCCTGATGACCTTGTGCCTTGCGGCACCCTGTGCGTGCCAAATTTCGTCCGCACAGGTCAAGCGGCATGCCGATACTCGTGGAGGACTCCACCGAGACGGTCCCGTCGGAGTACCGCGAGGCGTTCGATCCGGTCAGCTCCAAGGAGCTGGAGTCGGGCTCGCAAGGGTGCTGCGGCAGCGAGGGATCGGTGGGTGCGGTGCTGGTTGTAGTGCTGCTCGTACGCTTGCAGCGCGTGCCGGAGATGGGCCTCGTTCCAGATCAGCGTGCGGTCCAAGAGCTCGCCGCGGAGCGTCTTGACCCTGTGGGGTGCCAAAACGTGGCCCAACAGGCCTGACCTGCGGATCAAGCTGCGGCAGGTTCGTACTCGTTGATCAAGCCGCCAAGCACTCGCCGACGACGTACGGACCTGCAGCCCGGCTCTGCGATCGGGAGGTCGGGTCGCGGTGGGGCGTGGTGCTGCGCTTGATGTGGTCGTCGGTGGTTGTAGTGGGACACGTAGCGGTTCAGCACTGACTTGAGGTGATGCTCGTTGATGATGAGCAGCCTGTCTGTGAGCTCTCGTCTGACGGTGCCGACAAACCGTTCCGCGTAGCAGTTGGCCCGCGGACACTGCGCCGGGATCTTTACGACGTCGATCCCGGCGTCGGCGAGAACGGAATCGAACGACGCCGTGAACTGGCCCGCCCGGTCACGAATGAGGAATCGGAAGTCGCTGACCCGATCGTCAAGAACCATGAGGAGGTTGCGCGCCTGCTGGGTGGTCCAGCGCCCGTCAGGATTGGTGGTAGTGCCGAGGATATGGACGTAGCGGGTGCCGACCTCCATCACGAAGAACACGTACACCCGTTTCAACGTGACGGCGCAGTCAACGTGGAAGAAGTCGCACGCCAGCATGCTCGCCGCTTGAGCACGCAGGAACCGCCGCCACGACGTGTCAGTATCCCGAGTCGGCGAGGGCGGTATCCGCAGACGCCGGAGTACGCGGCGGACAGTCGACGCAGCCGCCCGGTGGCCCAGCTTGAGCAGTTCACCTTGAATACGGCGGTAACCCCAGCCGGCGTTTTCCCTCGCCATGCGCTCGATCAACGCCACGACGGTGTCGTCGATCGGAGGCGCCCGGCCTGGTTCGGGTAGGTCCACTTCTTCGCGACCAGGCGCCGATGCCACCGCAGCACGGTGCCCGGAGACACCAGCCGGTGCTTCCGCAACCAGACAGGCAGCCGCCGCACCAACGTCGCGAACACCGCACGATCAGCCCAGTCCAGACGCGGACGGCCATGGGTACGACGCAACACCGCGACCTCATGCCGCAGCACCAGCAACTCCACATCCTTCGCCGCCGATGACCGGCCGAGCAGAACCAACCAGCCACCTAGCTGGACAAAGACGAGGTAGAGCAGTCGCAGCGCCACATCCACGATCATGCCGTCAGAACGACAGAACCCGATCACTGCAGCTCAGCGGGCGAGTGCAGAGTTCTGGCACCCTGCAGGCAGATCGTCTGAGCGCAAGTAGCAGGCGAAGGTGCTCTAACCAACTCGCCCGCCTACGTCACGGACGGCTTTTCGCCCGGCCCTATCAGCTGTTCCAGCACGGCGTCGTGCTCCTGATAGACGACTCGGCTGGTGGCACGTATGGCGTCATACAAGTCGTCGCCGATCCACTCCGGCGGCGACGTGAACAACACAGCGGACGAGTCCGCCCCTGCATACCGAACCACGTCGGCGGACATGGCCACGAGGGTGGCACCGTAGGTCGTCACGACCTGCTGGGCGATCTGCAGACCGGCGGCGTCGAGGTCACCCGCGTAGCGCAGGGTCAGTCCCTGGTCGGCGGCGAGCTGAAGAAGGGCGTGGTCGACGCTGCCGAGCTGTCCACTCGTGCATGCGAAGGCGTGTGGGCTCTTGCGCTCCATCGCGGCTTCGAGGACCGACGGATTCTCAACCACGGTGAGCGTCTGCACGGCGAACGTCGGCGGATGAACGGTCAGATCGAGGAGAGTCACGGGGATCGGGGTGCTCGCATCGCGCAAGCGGCGGTCCGTTGGACCATCTCCGACGACCCGCACCTGGTGCAGCAGAATTGTCGAGGACAACCGGTCCGCGAGGATGCCCACCTCGGCCAGGAGCGCACGAACGAGGTCAGGTCGCGTCGGCTCAGGCACGGCCGACCGTTCAGCGACCGCGCAAACAAGTCTCGCGCCAGCGATTCGGTCGAGGTCGAAGTAGTGCGGATCGCCGGCAGAGTCGTGAGCCAGCTTGGCGAGGCTAGTTGGCGGATCCAGAGGTAACGCCGCTACGACTTCGGCGAGAGCTCGAACGAAACGCCGCGTTGCCGCCTCGTCGTCCGTTCCGGCGGCTCGCATCCGCGCCACCAGGACCGGAAGGTTCGGCAGGTGGAACTCCACTTCGGACCACAGATCTCGGCGTTGCGACGACGCTTGCCTGCGCAACGCTGCGGTGTCGATCACCGGTCGCCCCACCGCCAGTTCCACCAGCGTCACCAGATCGCTGACGGGCACTGCCAGAGTCACCAACACTTCGCGCAGCGGGACGATCGTCACATCGCCTTCGACGACGACGGCCGAGCGAGTGCGGCTACGACGTGTCGTCGTGTCCACCCACGAACGGAGAAGCGCGGTGCCTGCGCGTGAAAGCCCGTCGACTCGGACCGACACGACGGACTCCGGCCGGGCGCCCGAGCACAGTCGCTGGTGAACTGCCTTCCACAGGGGAGCCAGATCTTCGTCCTGTGCCAGGTGCGCTGGTGACAGGGTCACGGGGTGCTCGCCCCGACGACGAGGTCGAGCGTCAGCACTTGAGGTTCACCCCGGCCACTCCACAGCCATGGCACAGTGATCCGCTTCTTTCCAATGGTGACGACCTCGTGCAACACGACTCGCCCGGCCTCCTTCTTTATCATCGGCGTGATGAAAGGAGCGGTCGCCAGTACGTCGAACTGCCACGACCGCAGGAGTGCGAGCACCTGCCGCAGGTTGGGCTCGTCGAACGCAGCATCGATCTCGTCGATCGAGATCCACCGCGGCCCTCGATAGTCCGCTCCCGAGTACATCGACCACGCCGCTGCGAGCAGCGGCAGCATGGTCGCGAGCCGCCGCTCCCCCGTCGACAGAGTCTCCAGCGGGTTGGAGCGCGCGTTGACCTCGCGGAACCGCTCCTGGTTAGGCCCGGTGAACGACGCGTGGGTGACGGAGATCTTCCACTCGTGCCACGACCGGTAGTCGAAGGTGTGCGCGACGCGGTCCTTCCACGAATCGCCGGCCTTCTCGTTCATCCTGTTGCGCAGCACGGTGTACATGTCCTCGAAGACGTCGTCCGACTGCGGCAGGCCGATGAGCTTGACCATCCGTTTGGCGTCGTCCTCCTCCCGCACGACCCACTCGACCTGGACACCCACGTCGGCGACGCCCGTACGCACCTCCGCGAGGGTCCCGCGAATCTGGCGAACCAGCTCCTTCGCGGCGTCCATGCGCACCAGGATGTCCCGGCGGAGCTGAGTGAACAGGCTGGTCTTCAAGGTGCGCTTGACGTCGTCGCGCAGGTCTTCCTCCAGCTGCGCCGCGGTCGACTCCAGCTTCCCGACCGCGATGTGCAGGTCCTCGCCTCGTCCCGCGCCCGGATCCGCAACGACTGCGCGGCGCCAATCGGTTCCTTCAACGGTCTCCATCACGACCTGGCGGTCGAAACGAGCCAATGCGGTGCTGGTGGAACGGGCGGTCGATTCGAGCTGCGTCAGCGCACGCGCACGTGCTTGACGCAGCGTTTCCAGCCGATCGGATCCACCGGAATGGTGCTGCAACAGGCGTCTGGCCCAGCTGAGCGCTGCCGTGAGGTGGGCAGGTCTGCCGGCTTCGTCGCGGAGGTCCTCCGGCATGGTGGCCAGGCGTTCGTCGACGAGCTTCCCGATCTGCCGGACGCAGTCGTCGCGCCTGCGTTCAGCGGCCTCCCGTTGAGGTGCGATGCCTTCGAGGGTGGCGCGAGCGGCAGCCGCGGCCTCGCCGGCCTTCTTGTTCTCGTCACTCATCACCACGGCCGCGTTCTTCGTGCCGGCCAGTTCAGTTCCGATCTTCTCCCTAGTCGCACGAAGCTCCTCGTACTCGGCGCCGTGCAGCTGGCGTGTTTCAGCCAAGGTGGCCGCTTCCCGAACTGCGGTGAGCTTCGCAAGTTCCGCTTCGTCCTTGGCCCTGCCGGACGCCGCCGCGCGCTGCGCGGCCGTCGCTGCGACGATGCGTGCTTGCCGCACGAGTTCGGTGGAACGTTCGGCGGCGTGCCGCCAGAGTTCGACCTGGTGTCCCAGGCGTACGACACACGAGCCGTGCGCTTTCAACCCAACAGATTGTGTTGGCAAGAGACTTCGATCCGGCAGCGACGCCGCGTGGTTGAGTTCACGGAGCGCCTGCCGCACTTCCTCACCAGCATCACGATGGCGCTCGGCCGCGGCGAGCACAGCCGCGCCGGCCCGGCGGAGGTCTTCAGCGTTCCGGTCCTCCTCGGCGCCAGCGGCTCGGACGTCATCGAAGGCAGGAAAGGACTGCCGTTCGTCGTCCGCCTCGCGCTGCGCCCGCACCGCCCGATCCAACGCGTCGGACGCTTCCGCAGAACGCTGTGCGCGGTCGTCTTCCAAGCGCATGGCGTCCGCGGTCTTGCGCGCGGCCGTGTCAAGGATGCGCTCAGCGTGCCGAAGCCGTTCCACGGCGGCGGCGATGACCGCGACGCGTGCGGCGGCCGCAGACTCCAACGCGGCGTACTCCCGAGCTCGTGCCTGCTCGGCTTCCGCGATTCGGCGCGTCGTGCGGTTCAGCGTCGCACTCGCTTCGGACAGCAGCCGTGCCGCTTCTTCGCGAGCACCGATCAGCGCGGAGAATGACGGGAAGGAATCCCTCTCAGCCGCCGCGACGAGGATGTCAGACTCGCATGTCGCGACCTTTTCCTCCTCACGACTCAACGCGGCAACGGCCTCGTCCAGTTCCGTCTCCAGATCGGCGACGAGCCGCAGGCGTCGGCGTTCGCGGGTGGTGCGCCCGATGAACTCGGCCTGGTAGCCGTTCGGGGCGGCCGCGGTGAGCACACCCGTGCTGACGTGGCCGCGCTCGAGGAGGTGATCCGCCGGTATCGAACGCAGCAAGGCCTCAATGCGATCCGCGGGAACAGCAGGAGAAACCTCCAGCCGAAGCAGGTCGGCGAGACTGCGTCCGGTCACCGGGTTGTCCGCGGTGATGACGACATCGCCTGCCACCGCCACACCGTCAGGCGTCACGAGCGCATCGAGGAGCCCTGCGACCAGGAGAGCGCCCTCGATCAAGTCCGTCTCGGCGGGCGTAAGGTCATCAGCGAAGTCCACCAAGGCCCACAACGGCTCTCCTGGGCCGTCGTCACGCGTGCGCCACGGCGGCGGTGCCGGCGTTGGAGCCGCACGACGCGCCGCGAGCAGCCTCGACTCGACTCCGGTGACAACGGTTCGAGCACGCTCGACGTCCGTCCTCGCGGAGTTCAGGAAGACGTTGAGACGGCCGCTCGTCTCGTTGTGCTCCTGTTCCACCGCTAGGCGGGCAGTGAACGGATCGACCCCCGGTTCCGGCTCGGGGAGGGCGACCTCGGTCAGGAACCGCGCACCACCGCGCCACCGCAGGGCATCCTCCGCCCAGTTCACGGCGGAACGGTCCGCGGCGCTTCGTGCCTGAGCGGCAGCCAGGTCGGCTTGAGCGAGCTCTTGCTGCGCAACGGAAACCGCGGACTCGTACGTGCGGGTCGCGGCAGCGCGTCTCTCCTCGTCATCCTCCTCTTCGAGACGTGCTCGGTCGCGTGTGGACTCCAGATCGTGGGCCGTTGCATCGATCGTGGACACGGCCTCAGCTTCATCGCTCCGGGCTGCGACGAGTGCTTGCTGTGCTTGCTCCAGAAGGACTTTCGCGGTTTCCGCAGCCGTCAGACGACCGGCAGTGTCGATGCGGGAACGAGCGGAGTTCGCCGCGTCGGTGATCCACGCGCTGATCCGATCCAGCCGCATGCGGTCGCCCTCGGAAGTCGTCGATTCAACGACTTCTGCAGGCACAGCACCAAGATGCGTAGCTCGTTTTCCCCAAGCGGAGATCGCCTCGGTGAGCCGTCTCTCTGCGGCCTGCCGACCGGCCGCGGAGTGGTCCGCCCGCTGACGGCTCTCGTCTTCGACCCGTTCACATCGCCGCACATCCTCAGCACACGACCGCTCTTGTGCCTGTACTTCAGCGTGTTTGCTCAGGGCGTTCTCAACTCGCGAGACCTGATCCGTTCGCATGACCACCCACGCGAGTGGAGTGCTGCACGTCTGTTCGATGTCAACGGAGGCCAAAGCGTGCTCGTCCGAAGCGGTCAGCACCGCAGTCGCATCGAACAAGCGCTCAAGAGCCGCGTCGGCACCCACCTCACGTGATGCGGCTCTAAGCTCCTCCGTCAGCTGCGCCAGGTGGCCGATGCCTTCGTGTGCGTTGTCGGCGGCTGCAGTAGCCTGCTCGACCGCATTGACGGCGAGTTCTTCCGCTTCCTCGGCGCGGCTCAGAGCTCGCCCCGCTTCCACTTCAAGCTCGTGTGCCCGGCGTTCCAGCAGCGGCAACTCAGCACCTGCGTGGTCACGCAACGCCGCATCGGCCGCGTCGCGTCGCCCTTCGAGTGTGGAGATCTCGGAGTTCAACTCGTTGAGCCGCCGAGCTGTGTCGTCCTGGGTCTGTTTGGCCGCCTCCAATTTGCCGGTCGCGTCCCTGGTGCGGCGCGTCTGCGCGTCGAAGTCGGTGTTGGCCGCGGCGAGCTGCGCTGCTTCCAGTTCGACCACAGCGGAAACGTAGCGCTGGTAACGGTTGTCTGTGGCTACCAGTTGCTTGGCCTCGTAACGCATGTCTCCGAGCTGGGTCTCCAGTTCGGAGATCCGCTCCATGGCCTCACCGATGACGGTGAGTCGTTCAGAATCAAGTGCGGGGAGCGCCTCGGTGAGCACCGCACGCATCTGAGCCGGGGGAATCGCCTCAGCCGTTCGCAGGCTTCTGAGACTGCGCAACACGCCGACCAGCGCATCGAACTGAACCTCGTCCAGCGGAGCGAAGAGCCGAGTGCGCACGGCATTGCGGTAGCCGGGTTCGTCACCGATCGCGGTGAGGTGCCCGGACGCTTTCGATTTCAACGACGCGACCGACGTGAACAGTTCTCCGTCCGCAGTGGCAAGTTGAGCAGCCAGTTCGTCAACACGCACCGGGTTTCCCTGCTGGGCCAGCACGAGCTCCTGGCCGACCCGGCCCGGTGCGATGAAGAACGCCCTCTGGAGGTTTCCGCTCACCGCCCGCAGCCACAACCCGGTGGTCAGGTAGGTCTTCTCACCGGTGGCCTCGTCTCGCATTCCATACTCGAGCCACCAGGCGCCTGTCCGGTCCTCACGGTCGTTGCGATCGGTGTGCCTGCTGGTCAGCGTGCCCGCAGCCTTGCCTGACACCGACAACGCGGTCTGGGAGGTGTCACCGTCAATCAGGAGGGTGACCAGCATCGACGCCGTCAGCGACTTGCCTGATCCGTTCGGGCCCGTGAGCGTCATCCAACCGTCCGCGAACACCAGCAACTCGTCGGCCCACGCCCACGAGTTGACCGCGCCGGCGCGAGTCGGCTGCCAGCGGCCCTCTGCGGCAGGTTCACCGACGACGGGCTGATCACGCACCGCGGTCAACCTCGTCACAGGATGATCTGTAATGCTCATCGCTCGACAACCTCCCCCGTGTTCGTCGCACTGCGGCGTACGGCCACGCGCCAGAAATGAATGCCCGCAGTGGGCTGCCAAGTGTCCTGTGACACGGGCGCCAGCAGCGCAACCGCCACCAGTTCAGCGGCAGCGGCCCTCGCCAGCGCCGGCAGGCGGTCCTCGTAGGCGGCGGCCCAGCGCGGCTGGCCAACTCGCACGTCTTCGAAGAGCGCGATCATCTCCGACATGTGCATCTCGCCGAGCGGGTCCGCTCGGTGTTTCACCGCGTCCAGCAAAGCGAGCGCCGCCTGCCGCTCGTTGCGCCTCCCGTTGGGGAAGTCGATCGCCGTACCGACCCCGGTGGGATCGGTCGTCTCCCACCAGTCACGACGCGCGGTCGTTGTGAACCCAAGCGCGGTGATCACTTCGAGAGCGCGATCGCGGCCCGCCGGCGTCGTCAGGTACGGAGTTGCGGCACGGCTGTCGAACGGGTCGGTCGCGGGATCGTCGATCAGGCGGCGCACCGCGAAAAACCTCCGGGCGTCGAGCGTCGGTTCGTCGTCCACATCGTCAGCGAGCGCCTCCGAGGAAAGGGCATCAGCGTGCCGCTCCACAGCCATGCTCTCCAGCCCTAGGAGCGCCGGCGAGAGCGAGGAGAACTTCTGTGCCAGGCGTTCCCGGGAAGCACTCACCACCATGTCGGTCTCGTCGTCGCCGAGTGCCCGGTCGAGATCCGCATCCACGGTGATCGATCCCTCGTTCACGAGAATCTTGAGCGCGTCCACGAGGTTGCCCCGGTTCGATCGGGCTTCCGCCTTTCCCGCACCATCAGCGGCCACGATCCGAAACTGGGGCAGTCCACCCACTGAAGCCTCGGCCGCGCACACCTGAGCGATGCTCTGCATCAGTTCCCGCAGGCTCATCCTCGGCCTTCGCCAGAGCTGCTCGCAGACGAGCGCGATGAGGACCAGCACCTGCTTCGGCGCGAGCGACGCGGGCCGCCCATCGCGGGGCACCATCGGGCCTCGATCCTCAGGCACGTCAACGCGCCGTTTGTGCAGTCTCACCAGTTCGGCGGACTCGTCGACCTCCACCACCCAGCCGAGCTCGGACTGGAAGAACTCGGTCAGTTCGCGGCGTCCCTGCACCGCCGCGCGGTACAGCTCCACATCCTGTTCAGCGCGGATTCGGCCGGTGGCGATCATCTTCCGCGCGGGTTCCCGCAGCTCCGGCGCCAGCGCACGCGGGGAGCTCACGCGGTCCCATCCTTCTTGACGAGGTCGGCAGCGCGCCGCACTCGTATCCGGATGTCCGGCGCTGCGAGCACACCGTCGCCGGCCAGCCGTACCTGCACGACCTTGCCTGGTGTCCCTAGGCGGACAAGAACTTCCAAGCTCGCGCCATCCGCGTACGCCTGTCCGCATCCGGTCACCGGGTCGAGCCGGGTCAGCGCGACCTCAACCGCACGCAACAGGACAGCGGCCGCATCTGCCGCGACTCCCGAGAAGTGGTCAAGGCCCACCTCCGCATCAGTCACGAGCAGGCCGGCCAGCCGGCTCCGTTCGGCTGCCTGTGACATCGCGTCGTTCATCGCGCTCTCACGCTCTTGGCTCGTGTCCACAACCTTCCGCGGGCGTCCACTCGGGTTCCCGTGCCGCTCGTGTTCGCGCAGGGTGACCTCGACGTGGTGCCGCGCACGACTTCCCGCGGCCGTGCCCGACAGCACGTCCTCCTCTGCTTCGCGGGTCACGGCGTGCCATGCGGACCAGTCACCGAACGCGGCCGCGTACACGCGCCGGGCCTCGCCGTCGTTTGCCTGTCCGTGCAGGCTCCTGGCCAGAATGCGGAAATCGTGTCCGAGATCAGATCCCCTGCGGCGGGCGCTGTAGCGGCGATCGATGGCGACCAGCAACGTGTGCACGGCGCCGGTGGCGGATTCGATCAACTGATGGATCGTGCCGTCGGGCTGAAACCACGCGCCGAGATCAGACAGCCTTCGCACACGCTCTTCGATCCAGTTCTGCTGGTCGGCGGCGTCGATCAAACCCGCATGGTGCACGGCCGCCTCCACAACGGCATGGAAGCCGACTGCCCACAGATCATCGAGGGCCGACTCCACCCGCCTCAGAGCTCTTCCGTACTCGCGCGGGAACTGACGCAACGCCTCGATGACCCTGTCGCGATTCGCTCCGAAGACGTCGTCATCGGTGACGTCGGACTGGACCATCTGTGCAAGCGCCGAGTAGAAGTCAGCCGTTACACGTTGAAGTTCGTCGACTCGCGTCCGCACGTCGTTGAGATCGGCCGGAAGCCTCCCACAGTCGTTCTCGACATGATCCAGTAGCGCACGCACTGTGCTCTCGACACCATCGAGCAACCTGCTAGGCAACTGCAGCGCACGCCGTGCATCGACCACCGCGAGCCGAACCGCCGCAACGACACCTCTGCCTTTGCGGGTCAGCGCCCACGACTCCTGCCGGACGATCACGCCGCGAAGGCTCCTCACGGGCGCCGCATAGTCACGAAAGGGCTCTGCGAACCCCCACTTTGCGAGTTGGTCGAGCGCTGACCTCAGATCGTTCTCACCCAACGGATCGTGGTACCCGACCAACTTCGCCTGGAGCGCGATCTCACTGAGAGTCGACATCGGAGCACGCGTGGAGAGCTCTTCAAGAGCTGCGAGCAGAGCTGTGTAGCGTTCACGAACGAGGTCGTCCGGCTGGGAAAATGCCGTCCAGTCGCGCGCCTCGACCTCCTGCCACCATCTCCTCGGCTCCCGCAACCGCGCCCCCTCGGTCACCTGCTGACGGGCTGTACGTCGTCAATACCTACCAAATCCGTTACGACGAACACATCCAAACCGCACATATTCCACGTGGGCAGTAAGAGTCGTTGACTCTCGCGGTATCGCCCACAAGCCGCATGAAGATCGATAGCCTGTTCGCGATCCGCGTTCTGAGGGGGGCCCGTGGAACCAAACGTCTCGTCGACGGTAGGAGGGATCTTCGACGGGTTCGAGGACTACCGCACGCCGAGCGATGACGACTACCGCCGCATCTTCAAAGCCGGCCTCGTGGTCTTCGACGCGAACGTGCTGCTGAACCTCTACCGGTTCAACAGCACCACTCGGCGCGACCTCATAGCGGTGATGCAGGGCCTCGGAGGGAACCTGTGGATCCCGCACCAGGTCATGCGGGAGTTCTGGCGCAACCGGGAGTCCACCCTCGACCGCCTCAACGATGGCCCAAGAGAATCTCTCGAGCTGCTCGAGAAGGCGAACAAGACCGCGGAGAACGCTGTGTCGGCGTGGAGCAAGAAGATTGCTTTGGACGACGCACGCAAGTCCGACCTCATGGACAAGCTGGAGACAGCGTTTCGGACGGTACGCGAGGCGATGATCGCGCAGGCGGCTGACGATGCCGCGGAACACGCCCGAGACACCAATGCAGACACTATCCTCAGCACCTTGGCGTCAACCCTAGCGAACCGAGTCGGATCAGCGTTGCCCTCCGAAGATCACGCTGCGGCGCTCATCGAGGCCGAGCGCCGAATCGCGGCGCAGGAACCGCCTGGGTTCCTCGACGCCGACAAGACGAACGAAGACCTACGAGCCGGTGATTACCTCGTCTGGGAACAGCTCCTCCGCGAGGCTGAGCAACGCAAGTGTGACGTGTTACTGGTGACGAGCGACGTGAAGGACGATTGGTGGTCCAGGGTCAAGAGCGACCTACGAGGCCCTAGGCCGGAACTCGCCGCAGAGTTCCGGGAGCGGGCGGGCTCCCGGTTCTTCATGCTCACCCCGTCCGAGTTCGTCACGAAGGCTGCCGCACTGACGAGTGTGAGTGTGAATCCGCGATCAGCCGCGGACATCGAGCGAGTCGGGAACCCACTCAACGATCCGCTCCCTGCCGATGTCGCCTTCGAAGTCGTCGAGCGCTTGTTCAACCACGCCATTGCCGTGAACTGGCACAACCTCAGCGGATCGGCTCGGATGCGGGATCTCAGCGCTTTGGTTGACGACCCAGCAATCGGCGGCGTACTGCAGAATTACTTCACCCTCGAGGGCACGCGAGCTTGGATGAAGGATACTCTAAACCGCCACTTCAACTACGCATTGAAAGGTTTTGGGCGATATCAACACCTCGTCCGCATGCGGCATCAGACACCGCAAGAAGTCATTGCCGCAGCTTGCGGGCCAAGCTGGTACGTGGTGCCCGATTCCCAAGGCCTCAGGCCGTACCACTGCCTGGCATCTGACGGATCAAATTCCAGGTACGTCTGCTGGGGACCCGAGCGCTCCTTCAGAGATCTACTGTTCGCCGCCATGAACAACCACTCAACCGAGCAGGAGCGATCCGCTGTCGTCATCCTGCACGGCGATGCTGTCGACAATGCCCAGCACTATCGAGATATGGCCACTCAAGCAGGTGTAGATCTCGTTTTCCTGGAGGAGGAACTCAAGCTGAATCTCGACTATGCCCCCTGAACAGGCTGATTCTGCCTGTTCAGAGCTCCACGACCTTCATGCGCCGGCGAACAACGAGTTCAGTGCCCTTGATCACTTCAAGCGCACCGACACCATCCCAGGTAATACTCAAGTCTACGTACTTCGTTCTGCAGCGAGTGCCTCGAAGACCAGCACAACTAGACCAACAGACATGCTGAAGCGAGGAGCTCGAAACCTCGACTGGTAGTAAAACCGGTAGCTGAAACAGGCCGTCTCCAGCGAGACGAATACAACAGCCTGGGATGCTCCGCGGCCGTTCACGCAGGTTAGGGCAGCCCTGCTGAGACCGACGCAACGGCCTGACACTCGGCAGGATCCGTTCACACCGAAGAGGTCACTGGTTCGATCCCAGTATCGCCCACAGTGTGTTTTACCTGATCAGACGGCCTGTCGATGGATTCCATCGGCGGGCCGTTTGTCGTTGCGGGGAGCAAATGGGGAGCACGGCCTGATGAACACATTCGCGATACCTAAGCGTTCATGCCGCTGATGACCTGCCCTACTGGATGGGTTCCGAAGTTGGTGGCTAACTGGCGGCCTGTTCGAGAGGCTGTGCACTGTGCCCCGTGCGTACCCCGCCGAGTTCCGAGCGCGTGCCGTCGCGCTTGTTCGGGCTGGTAGAGAGCAGAAGCAGACTGCTGCCGACCTGGGTATCCATCCGGTGACGTTGTCGAAGTGGGTCAAGCAGGACCGGATCGATCGGGGTGAGATTCCCGGCACCCCGAGCAGCGAGTCCGTCGAACTGCGTGCCGCTCGACAACGGATTCGGGAGCTGGAAACCGAATTGTTGATCGTGCGTCAGGCAGCGACGTTCCTGGGGACGGATCGCCCTCGCCCAAAAGGTTCTACCCGGTGATCGACAGGCTTGCCGACGCCGGGATCCCCATTGACCGATGCTGTCGCGTCCTCGGGATCGCCAGACAGAACTACTACAAAGCCAAACGAACTCCGACGACGCCGACCGAGCTACGACGTCGCTGGCTGACCGGCGTGATCCGCGAAGTGCACATCGCCTCTCGTGGTACCTACGACCATCGACGGGTCCACGCCGAACTCACTCTGGGCATGGGCGTCACCGTCTGCGAACGCACTGTCTGGCAGCTGATGAACCAGGCCGGCCTGCACGGCCTCCCCGGTCCAGCACGAGTCAAACGACTCCGCGGTGTGGCCACCGCCGACGACCTGGTGAACCGCAAGTTCCATCGACTGAAACCGAATGAACTATGGGTCACCGACATCACCCAGCACAGGACAAGAGAAGGGTGGCTCTACTGCGCGGCCGTTCTGGACACGTTCAGCCGTCGAATCGTGGGCTGGTCGATCGACTCCAAACAGGACTCAACCCTGGTAGTCAACGCACTCGACATGGCCATCCGAAACCGGCGCCCCGAGCCCGGCGGCATCGTCCACGCCGACCACGGAACCCAGTTCACCTCCTGGGTCTTCGGCGAAAAGATCCGCTCAGCCGGTCTGCTGCCATCATTTGGAACAGTCGGTGACGGCCTCGACAACGCGATGATGGAATCCTTCTGGTCATCGATGCAGATCGAGCTACTGAACCGTCAACGATGGAAGACCCGCGTGGAGCTGGCCAACGCGATCTTCGACTACATCGAGATCTTCCATAACCGCCGCCGACGGCACTCCGCCCTCGGCTACCTCACCCCAATCGAGTACGAACTACCAAGGGCTTCGGCAGGATTCCGACTGTCTGGTGCGACCAACTGAGGCGATGACCGACAACGAGGTGTCGGCTACAACGACTGGAGCTGTGGTTCAGGCTGGCGTGATCCGTGGTGACGTGCACGTCGGTGGCACACGGGTGTCGCCGAAGCAGTATTGGCAGGCACGTGGTCACGCCGCGCTTGCCCGCGTCCACGCCGCGCTCGGCGTTCCTGCGGTGGCTGAACAGCACCGCCTGCGCTCTGAAGGGCTCTGTGATCTGCTTGGTCTCTCATGGGAGGAACTCGACCAGCCCCCTCGGCGGACGGCCTGTCCTGACAGAACCCCCGATGCGTCGCGTAGCACGGCGGCGACACGCTGGTGACACGCGCGGCGTGAATGATCCGATGGTGAAGGACCGACTGCGGCCCGGCTCGAAGAGCAGGTGGAGTTGGTGCTTTCGATGTTGACGCATTGCCTGCTTCACGTTCGATATCAATAGCCGAACAAGACTGGGGACACGTTGCAATTCAAACGAAAGCTCGCCACTTTGCTTTCATCGCTGGCGATCACCATGGGGGCAGCCGGTGTCAGTTCTGCGGCAGAGGCCGCTGAATCGGTGGTTTTCACCGACGGCTGCACCACGACGAGGGTGTACTACACGAAGTTTTCCCTCGTCGATCGTGTCACCCTTGACAGGGTGGACATCTTCAACGCTTGTTATTTCACGATCACCAACGCGCGTGTGCACATCTTCGGCCCTCCTGGCACAATCGACACCTGGGATACCAAATATCCCAACTTCCCGGCAAGGGCCAAGCGTGAGTACTTGTACCAGTACGGGTTCGCGAAGGGGACGCTTATCTGCGGAGACATCTGGCGCGGGACCGAGCTTCTCGGCCGCGACTGCCATCCCCTCAGTTGACCGAAGTATCGATACAGGAAGGGTGCCGAGTAATGATCGCGCGTAAATTACTGGTTCTGGTCACGGCAATGATCTCTGCCCTGGCGTTGGGAAGTCTTCCGGCATCAGCCCAAGACATGAGCGTTGCGGCTTGTGGGTTCTGGAAGGACAGCCCTAAGGCCTACTACACGCATTGCACCAGCGACGGGTCGAAGATCTGGATCCGCGTGGACGTGCGCGGAGGTGAGTGGTGGGACGAGTGCGTCCCGCCAGGAACAACGCGACTGGAGGCGGACTTCTGGGGTATGGACCCCGGCAGGGTGACCAACGCCTACTACAAGGGCATCCTCTGTAACGACCCTGGACTGATGCGCTTTCACGACGGACGCATGGCGCATCGGTGAGCGGCCTGATGCAGGCAGGGTGGCCGCTTTGATCAACACGCTCGGTTGATGGACGGGAAATCGTGAAGGCCCACGCTGATCTGAGAGTGCGGGCCTTCACGCGCCAGTTTGTCGGGGCTTAGCAGCGGTGATCAGTGAAGAGTGAGCGGGGTGGCGGACGCGACATGGGACGGTCTTCCGGGTCGCGGACGTAGTAGAGGCCGGTGATGTGGGTGTCCTCGACGCGGAGCGCGATGACGCCGTCGATCTCTCCGTCGAGACGAAGCCACGGTGCCGGGTTGCCGTTGACTGCGGTCGGGTGCACGGTGAGGGTGCCCTGGAGCTTGTCGATGCCGCCGTCGGCGAACATGCGGACCACCTGCTCGTCTCCGGTGACCGGCCGCAGCGCGGCGTGTTGTCGAGGACAAGGTCGCCGTGTGGCTCGCGTCCGACGGCGGTGCCCAGGTGGCCACGCCGGAGGGGTCGAGTCGGTGCCACAGCAGCGCCAGGCACCGGAGCAGGAACGCACGAAGGTTCCCGCGAAGGAGCGCTTCGACGTCGAGTGCTCGTGGATCGGCACCTGCTGTCCTGCGGGTGAAACTGCTGGAGCCGCCCCGTTCTCGGGGCGGCTCCTCGCTTTCTAGGCCGGTGCGGGCACCGGTTCGAGCCCGTTGCGGTCCGGGTCCACCAGGTACACGCGGGCGTTCAAGATGTCGAAGTACATGCCCTTCAACGAGAGCGTGCCCGCCGCGATCGCCTCCCGCACGCTCGGGTGGCCGAGCAGGTTGTCCAGCTGCTGCGCCACGTTCGCGACGGCGAGCCGGTCGGCCACCGGCAGCTCCGCGCAGCCGGGCGCGGTGGGAGCGTGGAAGCGGATCAGCGACGGTTCGGCGTTGCGCAGCCACGAATGCAGGTGCGAGCCGCGGGAGGCGCCGCCGTTCACCAGCGCCTTCATCGCGCCGCAGTCGGAGTGTCCACACACGACCACCGTGCCGACGTTGAGGATCTCGACCGCGTACTCGATCGCGGCACCCACCGACCGGTCGTCGGAGCCGTGCATTATCTCGTCCGACGCGGCACCACCGTTCGGTGGCGCGTCTTTCGGCATTGCAGCATCCTTCCTTCCATTCTCGATCCCGCTGCCGCCCTTCCCATGTGAGCAGGCTTTCCCTGACTCGGAGACCTACGGCGGCTCCGCCCCGCCCCAAGCCGATCGGTGGTCGGCGCACCCAACCTGTCAATCCACATTGGACATAAGGCTACGGGTGAAGTCCAGGACGGTTCCCGTGTTCACTGTGGTTCGCTCGGCGAAGTAGGAGCCCGACTGTCCCAGCAGCATCGCCACGAGTACGCCGCAGACCTTCCTCGTGGCCTCCCGGGCAGCATCGGCAAACCACCCCAAGAGTTCCCCAACCCCTTCGCCGGATCGGGTTCGCACCGCCTCCGGCCAGATCCGCCAGGTTCGAGCCGGTGCAAATTTGAGGGACGTAAAACGCCGGTTCCTCGCGTGCTCCTCTCCGTCACGCTCACCGGGCCCGCACCATCTGGCAGTGCTGACACGTCCCGGCTTTGTCAGGGCTGCTCCCGCCCTCCCCGCGCCACCCGGACCAGGTTGCCTCCAGCTTCACCATCCTGCTGCGACAGGATCAGCGGCGAAGGTCTTCCACCTCCGCTCGAATCAACAGCGCCTCACGGCGCAAACCGAACGTTCTACAGTCCCAATTCTGGCGTCACGGGGTTGCTTGCGGTGGGAGCATCGATGTGCTCGGGAGGAGCGCCTTATGCCGGCCCTGTCGAAGGTCGAGCTCTACGCCGCCATCCGCCGGGATGCCCGTGCAGGGCTGTCCGTACTTGCGCTGCAGCGCAAGTACGGCGTCGGATGGCGAACCGTCGACAAGGCGCTGGCCTCGGCCTGGCCCGAGCCGCGTAAGAAGTATCCGGCCCGGCCGTCGAAGCTGGACCAGTTCAAGCCGGTCATCGACGAGATCCTGCGGGTTGATCTGGGCGCACCCCGCTCACCCACGACTTCTTCCGCCAAGCCAGCCCCGCAACCCGTTACCTGCCGTAATCCGTGCTGCGGACGAACTCACCCGTGGAGCCCGTGGCCAACCCGCCGCCGACGCGGCCCAAGATCGACTCGGCCGCCATCCGCAGCGCAAGCGGCAACCGGGCACACCGACCGACCAACGTACATGCTGCTACAGGGTGGGTGTCGATTTGATCGCCGAGCAGAGTGCGCAGCAGTTCCAGCGCCTCCTCAGTGGACAGCAACCCGACCTCGATCCGCCTGGCACCCTCGCGAGCCACTAAACCGGACAGCGTGTCCCTGCTGGTCACCACCACCAGGCACGACCCGGATCCTGGCAGCAATGGTCGCACCTGGTCGGCGGTGTGGGCGTTGTCGAGCACGACCAGCATCCGCCTGCGGTCCAACAGCGTTCGCGCCAGGGCTGACCGCTCGGCCACGTCTGGTGGGGCCGCCGCGCCCAAGGCCCGCAATATCCACGCCAGCACTCGGGTGGGGTCTACGGGCTCGTCGGCTCCGCAGCCGCGTAGGTCGACGTAGAGCTGTCCGTCGGGAAAGCGATCCCGCACGCGGTGAGCCCAGTGCACCGCCAGCGCTGTCTTGCCTGTTCCGGCCGCACCGTTGAGTACCACGACAGGCAAAGGGTTGGTGTTCGCTGGGTCACCCGGAAGCAGATTGTCGAGCCTGGCGAGCAGGTCCGCCCTCCCGCAGAAGCCGAACACGTCTGCGGGAAGCTGTGCTGGCACCGAGGCTGCTTCGGGATTTGCTGGCGGGCTGGTGATTTCTCCTGTCAATATGCTGCGGTGCAGGTCTCGCAGCTCTGCGGAGGGTTCGACGCCCAACTCGTCGCGTATCAGGCGGTGGACGGTCCGGTAGCTCTCCAGCGCCTCGGCCTGCCGCCCGGACCGGGCCTGCGCCTGCATCAACTGTGCCCAGAACCGTTCCCGCAGCGGGTATTCCCGCACCAGCTCCCGCAGTTCGCCGATCAAGGCGGTGTGCCGACCCAACCGCAGTTCCGCCTCGATCCGGTTCTCCTGTGCCTCCACCCGCTGTTCTTGGAACACCGGCACAACCTCACGCACCAAGCGCTGTGCCGACACGTCGAACAACGGCTCACTCCGCCACAGCCCCAAAGCCTTCTGCCACAACCTGGCCGCCTCGCCAACCCCCGCCGCAGCCCGGGCTTGCCGCGTCAACCTATGGAAGTCGTGCAGATCCAGCTCACCGTCATGTACCCGAATCATGTAGCCGCCATCGGATCGCTCCAAGCGCCCGACGACCCCACCGGACTCCAGCGCACGTCGCAGCCGCATCACGTAGCCGCGTAGCGTCGTGCGCGCGTCACGTGGCGTCGTCGAATCCCACAGCCAGCCGGAGAGCGAGTCGATCGGAACCGGCTGGTTCGCCCGAAGCAGCAGACACGCGAGCAGGCTGCGTAGCATCCCTGGGGGAATCGGCACAGGAACACTGCCGCGCCGTACCTCGACCGCTCCCAGCAGTAGGAACCGAACCGTCATGACCGAACCTTCCCCCTGGCCACCATGTCCGACGCACCATGTTTCGCCGACCCGAGCCGTGTCGTCCGATCGCCGTACGAATCCCCGATCAACCGGACCACCTGGTCGCGAGTCGGCGGCACCGCCCGCCACCCGATGTGCCGAGGATGCGGTCGTTCTGGAATACAGGGAGCGCCAATGACGTTGTTGACGCCTTGAAACCGCAGGACACCTGGTTGTGCCGTGCTGATGCCGTACAACTCGCCTTCGCGGACTGACTGGGCTCGACTACGCGGGTTCCGATCAGACACCAGGGCTCCCACCCCTGCAGACGAGGAGAAGCGCGCCGACGGCGTGTGCTCGACCTCGAACAGCCACAACGCGGCGTGCGCGGTCTTATCAAGCAGACAGCGTCCGCCACCGTGAGGGGCACCACGAGTCGTGTCTCGTCTATGAATTGGTGACCATCATGTTGCGCGCCAGCGTGATTTTGGCGTGGACGCCGGTGTCTCCGCCCGGCCGCGCCTTGAGGCTTGGCCGTGCAGACAGCCTCGAACCAGGCTGTCATGATCCGCGTCCCATCTCCGGTCCGCATCGTTGCCTTTCGGTAGGTTCGCAGCCGGTCGGCGGCCGTGCGTCGTCAGAGCAGGGCGCGGACCTCGACGCCGCCTCTGGTGTTGCTCGGATTGCGGCTGGCGATCTCCACCGCGTGGTCGTCGTCGCGGGCCTCGATCACCGCGATGCCAGCCGGCACCTCCCATGTGTCGTGGAAGGGACTGTTGGAGGGTGGTGGTGCCGCGGGTCAAGCGGCCACGCGCCGTGCCGTACGTAGGCGGCGAGCTCGTCCGGCGGGAAGTTGGCCAGATCCCCGGCGCCGGGGCGTACATCAGGATCGCGTACCGGGGCATGGTGCTCGCCCCCTGCGGCGTCGTCATCGGCGTCCTCCGTGAGTGAAACAGCTCTCCGGAAGCCTTCCTGCTGGCAGAGTAATGTCGCATCACGTGTTCACGTGAGTTCGAGGTCCGGTTTGAAGGAGGACCGCGGGTGACGAGCACGGCCTTGGTGGGCCGCGACCAGGAGTTGGCGGCGGTTCGCGCCGCCTACGAGCGGTCGCGGAGGGACCGGCCGATCACCGTGCTGGTGTTCGGCGAGGCTGGCATCGGCAAAACGCGCCTGGTGGCCGCCGCGACCGAGTCCTTGACCGGAGACCCGCTGGTGCTGACCGGTGGCTGCCTGGAGCTGGGCGCGGGCGGGCCGCCGTACGTGCCCTTCGTCGCGATCCTCCGCCAGCTCGTCCAGGATCTCGGCACCGCTGCCAGGGACCTGGCCACCGAGGTGACAACCTGGCTGACGGGCGAGCAGGCAAACCCGCAGGCGGCCAGCCGCGGCAGTCTGCTGGAGAAGCTGGTCCACCTGTTCGGCCGGATCGCCGCGCGGCGGCCGCTGGTACTGGTCGTCGAGGATCTGCACTGGGCGGACGTGGCGAGCCGGGAGCTGTTCGTCTATCTGGCCCGCAACCTCGGCTCGTCCGGGGTACTGCTCGTCGGCACGGTCCGCACCGGGGAGCTGGATCTCACCCATCCGATGCGCCAGGTAATCGGCGAGCTCGGCAGGCGCCCGGACGTGGTCGAGATCGAGCTCGGTCCGTTGACCAGGTCGCAGGTCGCCGAGCACCTGTGTCAGCTGGGCAACACCGCACCCGACCCGGCGACGGTCGCCGAGCTACATGTCCGCGGCGGCGGGAACCCGCTGTTCGTCGAGGCCCTGTGGGACGCGGGGGACAGCGCCGCTGACACCCTTAAGGCCCTGTTGCTCCAGCGGGTCGCGCGGCTTCCCGAACCGGCGCGAGAGGTGCTGTCGGTGCTCGCAGTCACCGGTTCCGGTGCCGACGACGAGCTGTTTGGCGAGGTCGCGGAGCTGCCGGACCGCGAGCTGGAGTCGGCGCTGCGGGTGCTGGTCGACCGGAGTCAGGTGACCGTGGTCGGCGACCGCTACGTGATCCGGCACGAACTGATCCGCGAGGCCGTGTACGCCCACCAGCTGCCTGCTCGGCTCAGGCGGTTGCACGCCAGGTGCGCGACTGTGCTCGCGCGGCGTGCGTCCTGCGACGCGGCCGAGCTCGCCAGGCACTGGTACCTCGCGGGCAACCGGCCTGCGGCCTTGCGTTCGGCATTGGCGGCGGCGACGCGATCTCGGGTGCGGTTCGCCTACGACGAGGAGCTACGGCAGCTGGCGCGGGTCGTTGAGCTGTGGCCACTCGTGCCGGATGCGGCCGAGTGCACGGACACGGACCTGGCCTCGGTGCACGAGCAAGCCACGTTCGCCGCCATGGACGCCGGTGCATCGACGGCCGGCCGTGAGCATGCCGCGGCCGCGCTAGCGCTGCTGGATGCGGGTGCCGAACCCGCGCGTGCCGCACTCTTGCTCGCCTACCGGGGACTGCACGAGAACCGGACCGACGCGAACGGGCTCGCCTGCGCGGCTGCCGCCGTCGCACTCGTGCCGCCCGGAGTCGCCGACGACGTCCGGTGCCGGGTGCTCGTGATTTCCGCCACCCTGCATGTGATGGCCGACGACCCAGGGCCCGCGCATGCGCACGCCATGGAGGCGGTCGAGTTGGCCCGCAGGCAGGGCGACGACACCAGCTGGTCGAGGGGGCTCGCCTGCCTGGGGTTGTTCGATGCCTGGGCAGGTGACCTGGATGCGGCACGTGGCCGGTTCGCCGAGGCGACCCGGCTCGCCGCCGCAGCCGACGCGGACGCGGACGCGG
Organism: Lentzea albidocapillata; assembly: GCF_000719115.1. Lineage (GTDB taxonomy): Bacteria > Actinomycetota > Actinomycetes > Mycobacteriales > Pseudonocardiaceae > Lentzea > Lentzea albidocapillata. The sequence continues at coordinate 132,179 of NZ_JOEA01000023.1, forward strand.
ACGCGGCCATGCTGCAGTGCCACTCCTGGCATTGCGAAGTCCTGCGCACGGCGGGTGACTACGCGGGCGCGGCCGAGGTTGCCCGGCGTGGGCTCGAGCACGCGGAGCGGGTCGGCCAGGTGCGAGCGCGAGGCACCATCCAGGCCGTCAACCTGGCCGACGCGCTGCTGCCGCTCGGCCGGTGGGACGAGGTTCTCGAGATCGCCGACGACGCGCTGTCCCGCCGCCCGGCCCCACTGGTCGCCGCCGGGCTGAACTACATGGTCGCGATGGTCTCCACCGCCCGGGGCGATATCCCGGCCGCGGCCCAGCGCCTCGACGCGATCGAGTCGGGCATCGAGAGCAGTTCCGACGCAGGCCCGTTCCTGCTGCCGTCCCGGCTGCTGCGCTGCGATCTCGCGCTCGTCGAGGGCGACCCCGAGCACGCCGACCGTGTACTCGGGGCCATACTCGCCAACGGCCCGGCTCTTGTCGCGGTGGAGTACCGAGGTTTCCAGACCGCGCTGGTCGGCGCCCGGGTCCAGCGCGCCCGCCGTGCCGCGGCGCCCAGGAATCGCGCGATCGCAACGTCGGTGCGGGCCCGCTGGATGCGGCTGAGGGCGTTGCTGGACCAACTCGAGGCGCGGACCCCGGAGAACTTGGCGTGCCGGCTGACGTTCGAGGCGACGGCGAGCAACAGGCTTCCCGACTGGGACGCGGCCACGAGCGCGTGGCGTGCGCTCGCCGCGCGGTACGAGCTCGCCCAGTGCCTCACTGCGGCCGGAGAAGCCGCACTCGCCGACAGCAACCAGTCCGGTGCGCGGCTGCGGCTCGCAGAAGCCCACGACATCGCTGCCACGCTGGGCGCGGCCCCGCTGCTGTCCCGGCTGTCAGACCTCGCGCGGCGGGCCCGTCTCACCAAGCCAGAACCGGCCCCGGTCGGTAACGGGATCGGCCTCACCGCCCGGGAGCTGGACGTGCTGAGGGTACTGGCGCGCGGGCGGACAAACGGCGAGATCGCCAACGAGCTGTTCGTCTCGGTGAACACCGTCGGCGCGCACGTGACGCGCATCTACACGAAGCTGTCGGTGAACTCGCGGACAGAGGCCGTGGCAGTGGCCCACCGCGTGGGCCTGCTCTGATCCGAGACCCTCATCGCCCACATCGGGACACGATTGTCCCGGTCGACCCGGCCACCATGCTGCACCGGCACTGCACCGCCGGGTTCGCCACTGCCGAGACCACGTTGGGCAGCCAAGTCACGGCTCGAGGCGGTAGATGAGGTTGCCCCCAGGAACCGGACACCGGGGTTTCATGCCACGAGGGCGAGATCTTGACGATAGCTCATGTGGGTTTCGCGGGGCGTCCGGTAGTCGAGTGTCGAATGTAGACGGTCGTGGTTGTAGTAGCCGAGGTAGGCGAAGACGGCTCGTCGGGCGTCATCTCGGCTGGCCCAGACCTGGGTTCCGATCTCGGTTTTGAGGGTGGCGAAGAACGATTCGGCGACCGCGTTGTCGTAGCACGAGCCGACACGCCCCATCGACGGACGGATGCCTGCGGCGTCGAGCGTGCCGCGGAACTCGGCCGAGGTGCACTGACAGCCCCACTCCGACAGAGGCTGTCAGTACACCTCTGGGGTTGCCCCGTTTTGACGGACAGGGGTTGATGAGGTGTGATCACGCTACCTGATCGACTGGCTGATGTCGGTTAGCTTCGTAGGTGGTGGGGCTGAGGTAGGCGAGGCTGGAGTGCCTGCGGCGGGTGTTGTACCAGCCCTCGATGTATTCGAAGATTGCCTTGTGTGCCTTGGCCTTCGTGGGCCA
>NZ_JOEA01000024.1 GCF_000719115.1 Lentzea albidocapillata
AGCCCGGCCTTTTCCGGCCGTCAAGCATCCCGCCAGAGGCTCAAGGTCAAGCCCCAATCGCTATCGACGCGCAGCGGCGATGACCCGCACCGACCCGGTCCTGCCCGAAGGACCACCCACGCAAGGCGACCACTCGCACGGCAGGCGACCACCCCGCTGGAACCGGCGCCAGCCCACGCAAACCGACCCGCACGGCCCCAACCCGCCCGCACGAGCAAGGCGACCACTCGCACGGCAGGCGACCACCCCGCTGAAACCACGCCCCACCCCCGAACCACCCACCCAAGTGACCCGTACTACCCACCAACCGGGCAACCCGTAACAACCACCACACGTCCCCCAAGTGGCGCGGGTGACAAAACCTGGGTTGCCCGAACGCCACCACCAACCTTCTGGCAATGTGAGGACCATGAGGCGACTCGGGGGAGTGCTTGCTGCTGCCGTCCTGTGCGGCACAGCTGCGGCGTGCACGAACGCGCCGCCTCCGCCCCTGGTCCCGAAGTCCGAGGCGCCCGTCATCACCACCACGGGGCCCAAGGTCACCGAGATCGTGGTCGGCGTGGACGACGTGGCCGGCGGTTACAACCCGCACGCCCTCGCCGCGCAGAGTCCCATCACGACCGCGTTGAGTTCGCTGCTGCTGCCGAGTCCGTTCAGGCCGGGCAACGACGGCGCGCCGCAGCTCGACCGGAACCTCATGGTGAGCGCGAAGGTCACCAAGGCCGAGCCGTTCACGGTCAGCTACACGATCCGCAAGGACGCGAGCTGGTCGGACAGCGCTCCGATCGCCGCCGAGGACTTCTACTACCTGTGGCAGCGTATGCGGGCCGAGCCCGGTGTGGTGGATCCGGCGGGTTACCGGCTCATCAACAACATCAGCGCGCGTGAGGGCGGCAAGGTCGTCGAGGTCGTCTTCGGCAAGCCGTTCCCGGGGTGGCGGAGCCTCTTCTCGAACCTGTTGCCCGCGCACCTGCTCAAGGACGCGCCCGGTACGTGGTCGAACGTGCTCTCCACCGGCTTCCCGGCCACCGCAGGGCCTTTCCAGGTGCGCAGCCTCGACGAGCCGCGTGGCGAGGTCGTGCTCGAACGCAGCGATCGGTACTGGGAGGTGCCGACGACGCTCGACCGGGTCGTCATCCGCAGGGCCACGCACAGCGCGATGGCCGAGTCACTGTCCAAAGGCGACAATCAGGCCGCGCTGCTCCGTGCGGACGCCGCGGATGTGAACGTGCTCAAGGAGATCGAGAAGGTCACGACGAAACCCGTGCCGCGCAACGAGGTCGTGCAGGTGTTGCTGCGGCCGGCGAGTGAGCGGCTCGCGGACGTCAAGATGCGCAAGGCGATCGTGGCCGCGCTCGACCGCGAGGCGCTCATCGCGTCCGGGACGCAGAGCGGGCCGAGCGCCTCGTTCCGGGCCGACTCGTACGTGGTGCCGCCCAGCCGTGCCGGGTACGTGAAGACGATCAGCGGGAACACGCTCGACGCGGCGGCGAGCGAGCAGTTGCTGACCGAGGCCGGCTACTCCAAGGCCGGCACCGAGTGGCAGAAGGACGGCAAGGCGCTCAAGCTCCGCATCGCCGCGCCGGAGAAGGCCGAGCCGTACGTCGGCATCGCGAACCGGATCAAGGTCCAGCTGAAGGAACGCGGGATCGACTCCGAGGTCGTCACGCCGAGCGCCGAGGACCTCTTCAGCACGCAGCTCACGGAGAAGGACATCGACATCGCCGTCGTGCCGCGGGTCGACGCGGGGGACACGGCGGCGGCGCTCGCGAGTGAGTTCGGGTGTGCCGGTGACGCTCCGGACGGGGCGACGCCCAGTCCGCAGAACGCCGCCGGCTTCTGCGACCCGGCGATCCAGGCGGACATAGACGCCGCGCTGACCGGCAAGGTGCTCGTGTCCGACGTGCTGGCGAGGGTCGAGCCGCTGATCGCCGCCCAGGCCGTTTCGGTGCCGTTGTTCCAGGTAGTCGATCTACTTGGTGTGCTTCCCACGGCGGTTTCGGGTGTCGACGCCGGGGCGCCCTTCGCGGGCGTGCTCAGCGACGCACCCGAATGGCGGCGTCTCGACAGGTAGTCGAGGGCCGAAAAATGCGTTGCGTGCGCCCTTTTCGCGTTGCTACGTTCGGCCGTTGTCGTTGACAGAATTTCACGTGCCCGGTCAACGAACGCTTTCGCCCGGTAATCGGGCCATTGCGGCCTGCTACAACCTGTTTCCATTGGGTCACGATCACCCCCCTAGGTAGTGACCGCCGCCTCAACGGGTTCTTACCGTGCTGCCCACGATGTGCCGGTTCGGGGCGCGTATGGCACATCACGGTTATGGGCGTGCTGGCCGACCAGGCCACGGCCGCCCAGTGCTAGGAGGGCACGTGTCGATGAGGAGAACCAAAGCACTGCCGGCGATCGCGCTGGTCGCCAGCGCGTCTCTCGTGCTGAGTGCCTGCGGTGGCGGCGGCGGTGGTGGCAGCGACGCGAACGGTGGCGACGCCACTGTCGCGGAGATGGCTGTCGCACGCGGCGAGTCCGCGGACGGCTACACCGCGCCGGATACGAAGCAGAGCGACCAGGTCGTGGTGTCGACGGACAAGGCGTTCACCGCGTACAACAACGCGACTGAGGACGCCAACCAGTCCTACAACACGTTCGCGCTGGTTCTCACGCAGCCGGGTGCGCACATCCTGAACGGCAACAACAAGTACAGCGTCAACAAGGACGTGATGGAGAGCGTCGAGGTCACCTCGAAGTCTCCGCAGGTCGTGACGTGGAAGCTGAAGAAGGGCGTCACCTGGTCCGACGGCGAGGCCTGGGACTGCGACGACTTCTACATGGCGTGGTTCACGCAGAGCAACTCGTCCAAGAAGGCCGACGGCAGCAAGTACTTCAAGCCGGCCGGCAGCACCGGGTACGACCTGATGACCGGTGAGTGCAAGGACGACCAGACGTTCGTCGGCAACTTCGCCGACCCGTACCCGGACTACATCGGCCTGTTCAACAACGACGTTCTCCCCGCGCACATCCTGGAGAAGAACGCCGGCATCGCCGACATCACCAAGCTGAACAAGGACAGCGCGGCCGCTGACATCCAGAAGGCCGCCGACTTCTGGAACGAGAAGTGGAACGGCTTCACCGCGGCGCTCATGCCGGGTGCGGGCCCCTACGTCCTGACGGCCTTCGAGCCGAACCAGTCGGTGACGCTGGAGCGCAACCCCAAGTGGGTCGGCAAGCCCGGTGGCCCTGCCAAGATCATCCTCAAGGCGATCCCGGACCCCGTCGCGCAGGCGCAGGCGCTGGAGAACGGCGAGGTCGCCGTCAACTCCATGGCCCAGCCCGACGCGAACGCCGCGACGAAGCTGAAGGGCCTCAGCGCCCAGGGCATCACGTTCGGCGCGGGCCCCGGCCTGTCGTTCGAGCACTTCGACATCCAGATGAAGCACCCGGTGCTCTCGAAGGAAGAGATCCGCAAGGCGTTCTTCATGTGCGTCAAGCGCCAGGACATCATCGACAAGCTGATCTCCGAGGTGCAGTCCGACGCGAAGCCGCTCGGCAGCCTGATCTTCTTCCCGAAGGACGAGGGCTACAAGGACCTCTACGCCGAGAAGGCCAAGGGTGACGCGGCCGAGGCCAAGAAGATCCTCAGTGACGCGGGCTGGACGCAGGGTGCGGACGGCGTGTTCGCGAAGGACGGCGTGCGTGCCTCCTTCCGGATCAGCCACACCGACATCCCGCGGCGCAAGCAGACCGTCGAGCTGGTCCAGGGCCAGTGCAAGGAAGCCGGTATCGAGGTCAAGGACGACACCGACCCGAACTTCCTCGACGAGCGCGTGAGCCAGGGTGACTACGACGTCGCGCTGTTCGCGTGGTCCGGCGGTCCGACCAAGAGCGACAAGAAGTCGATCTACGAGACCGGCGGCGGCCAGAACTGGCAGAACGTGGCGATCCCGGCGGCGGACGAGGCCTTCAAGTCGGCCGTGTCCCAGACGTCGATCGCGGACTCGCTCAAGTTCTTCCAGAAGGCCGACGAGGAGATCTCGAACGCCTACGCGTCGCTTCCGCTCTTCCAGATGCCGAACATGTGGGCCTTCAAGGGACTCGACCGCGTGTACTTCCAGAGCTACTACGGCGCGCTTTGGAACGCCAACGAGTGGCAGACCAAGTAATCGTCTTAGCTGAAGTGCGTAACGCCTGACCGGGCGGGGCCGGACCACGAGTCCGGCCCCGCCCGAGCCGGGTTGCCCCTAGGAGCCCGCCGTGATCCGCTACATCATTCGACGGCTGCTGATCTCGATACCCATTCTGCTGATCGGCAGTTTCGCCCTTTACCTTCTCGTCTCCGCCGCCGGAAACCCCTTGGCGGAGATGCGATTCCGGCCCGGCGTCACCGAAGCCGACCTCAGGGCCGCCGAGGTGTCCCTCGGCCTGGACAAGCCCGTCGTCGTTCGCTACTGGAACTGGCTCACCGACTTCCTGTCCGGTGACTGGGGTCAGAGCATCGCGCTCGGGCAGGCCAAGACCGCTGTCTTCCCGGCCGTCACGGACGCGCTGTGGACCACCGGCCGGCTCGTCATCGGTGCCGAGCTTCTCGCTCTGACACTGGGTGTCTCGGTCGGCGTGCTCGCCGCCGTGCGCCAGTACTCGATCTTCGACTACCTTGCCACCAGCACCGCGTTCCTCATGTTCTCGATGCCGATCTTCTGCGTCGCGGTCATCGTGAAGAACTACGGCATCCAGTTCAACAACGTTCTGGAGTCGATGGGACTGGACCGCTGGCTCACCACCGCCGGTCCGCGGCCAGGTGGATTCACCGGCAGCTTCGGTGAGATCATCTTCAAGTACACCGGCACGTTCCTGTTGCCGACCCTCGCGCTGATGCTGATCAGCTTCGCCGCCTACAGCCGGTTCGAACGCGCCTCCATGCTGGAGATCCTGCACTCGGACTTCGTGCGCACCGCGCGGGCGAAGGGCATCTCGCAGAGCCGCGTGATCTTCAAGCACGCGTTCCGCAACGCGCTCATCCCCGTCGCCACGCTGTTCTCGCTGAACTTCGGTGCCGTGCTGTCCGGCGCGATCATCACCGAGACCGTGTTCGGCTGGGCCGGTATGGGCACGCTGCTGGTGAACTCCGTGCGGCAGTTCGACCCACCCATGCTCATGGGCTGGCTCGCGGTCACCGCGACCCTGATCGTGCTGTTCAACCTGATTGCCGACGTCGTGTACGGCATCCTCGACCCTAGGATTCGCCTTGGCTAACATCAACTTGGCGGCCGAGGGCGGCGTGGTGAACAGCGCTCCCGGATCCGGCTCCCACGAGTTCGACGCCGCGAAGACCCGTACGCAGGGTCAGCTCGTCCTGCGGCGCTTCCTGCGCCACCGGCTCGCGATGGTGAGCCTCGGTGTCTTCGTCTTCCTCGTCCTGTTCGCCTTCGTCGGCCCGTTCATCTGGACCTACGACTTCGAGGACGTGTCCAGCAAGTCCTACCAGCCGATGAGCGGAACGCACCCGCTCGGCACCACCCAGGTCGGCAAGGACATGCTGGCGCTGCTGATGCGCGGCACCGGCTACTCGCTGCAGATCGCGTTGATCGTGGCGGGCCTGGCGACCGCGGTCGGTGTCGTTTTCGGTGCTCTCGCGGGATATCTGCGCGGGTTCGTCGACACGGCGCTGATGCGCCTCGTCGACCTGATGCTCATCATCCCGACGATCGCGGTCGCCGCGATCGTGGTGAAGGGCTTCTCTGGCAGCTGGTACGTCGTCGCGCTGGTGCTCGCCTCGTTCGCGTGGATGTCGATCGCCCGCATCACCCGAGGTGAGACGCTGTCGCTGTCCCAGCGGGAGTTCATCGAGGCGGCACGTGCCTGTGGCGCCTCGACGCCGCGGATCATCTTCAAGCACCTCGTGCCGAACATGATCGGCAGCATCACGGTCAACGCCACGCTGGCGATCGCCGCGGCGGTGCTCACCGAGGCCGCCCTGTCGTTCCTGGGACTGGGCGTCCAGCCCCCGGACACCTCGCTCGGCGTGATCGTGCTGGAGAACTACGGGCAGTTCCTGAACCGGCCGTGGCTGTTCTGGGGTCCGTTCGTAGTGCTCGTGTCGCTCTCTCTAGCCGTCAACTTCATCGGTGACGGCCTGCGCGACGCGTTCGACCCGAGGCAGACGAAGGTGCGTGCCTGATGACGAGAGTTTCCGAACTGTCGGAGGACTTCCTGCCCTCCAACACCACCGCGCCGTTGCTCTCGGTCAAGGACCTGTCGGTCACCTTCCCGACCGACGACGGCGACGTCCGTGCCGTGCGCAACGTCTCGTTCGACCTCAACTCCGGCGACGTGCTGGGCATCGTCGGCGAGTCGGGCTCCGGCAAGTCCGTGTCCTCCATGGCGATCCTGGGCCTGCTGCCCAAGAACGCGGTCATCGAGGGCTCGATCCGCTACCGCGGTGAGGAGCTGAACGGTCGCACCTACAAGCAGATGCAGCCGTTCCGCAGCAAGCACATCTCGATGATCTTCCAGGACCCGATGACGTCGCTGAACCCCGTCTACACCGTGGGGTGGCAGCTCGCCGAGACCTATCGCGCGCACCACAACGTCTCCAAGAAGGCGGCGTGGGCCAAGGCGATCGAGTCGCTGGAACTCGTCGGCATCCCGCAGCCGGACAAGCGCGCGAGCCAGTACCCGCACGAGTTCTCCGGCGGCATGCGGCAGCGCGTGGTCATCGCGATGGCGATCATCAACGACCCCAGCGTGATCATCGCCGACGAGCCGACCACCGCGCTCGACGTGACGGTGCAGGCGCAGATCCTCGACACCATGCTGCGCCTGCAGGCCGAGACCGACGCGGCGATCGTCATGATCACGCACGACCTCGGCGTGGTCGCGGGCATGGTCAACCGCGTGCAGGTGATGTACGGCGGCACCGTGGTCGAGTCCGGCCCGGTCGACGACGTCTTCGAACGCCCGCGGATGCCTTACACGGTGGGACTTCTGGGTTCCGTCCCGAACCCGGCCACCCTGGGCAAGCGGCTCACCCCGATCAAGGGCACGCCGCCGTCGCTGGTGAACCTGCCGAGCGGCTGCTCGTTCTCGCCGCGCTGCCCGCTCGTCACCGACGTGTGCCACGAGTGGGAACCGCTGCTGGAGGAGGCCGGCGCCGCGAACCACACGACGCGGTGCCACCGCTGGGAGCACCTGGCGACGGTCGAGACGCCGCAGAAGCTGTTCCTGCACGACGAGATCGGCACGGTGGAGAACCCGGCCGCGTTCGCCGCGGCCAACCCCGACGAGTCGCTCGAAGTGACCGCCGTGCACGGATCATTGCTCACCGGCCGGAAAGATGAGGAGGCGAAGTGACCGCGCCACTGCTGGAGGTCACCGACCTCGTCAAGGAGTTCCCCGTGCGGGGCAAGGGGATCATCCCCCGCAACACCGGCACGGTGCAGGCCGTGTCCGGGGTGTCGTTCTCGCTGGAGCCCGGCGAGACGCTCGGCCTCGTCGGCGAGTCCGGCTGCGGCAAGTCCACGACCGGGCGCGCGATCCTGCAACTGCACAAGCCGACCTCGGGCTCGGTGAAGTTCGAGGGCCGCGAGCTGACGTCCATGACCAACAAGCAGTTGAGGCCGCTGCGCAAGGACATCCAGATCGTCTTCCAGGACCCGTACGCGTCGCTGAACCCCAAGTGGCAGGTCAACGACATCATCGCGGAACCCCTGGTGATCCACGGTGTCGAGGGCGGCGTGCAGCGGCGGGTCAACGAGCTGATGGAGCTCGTGGGCCTGAACCCCGAGCACCGCAGCCGTTACGCGCACGAGTTCTCCGGCGGTCAGCGGCAGCGCATCGGCATCGCCCGTGCCCTGGCGCTGAACCCGCGGTTCATGGTGCTGGACGAGCCGGTGTCCGCTTTGGACGTCTCGGTGCAGGCCGGTGTCGTGAACCTGTTGGAGGAACTGCAGGAACGGCTCGGGCTCGCGTACCTGTTCGTCGCGCACGACCTCTCGGTGGTGCGGCACATCTCGGACCGGGTCGCGGTCATGTACCTCGGCAAGATCATCGAGATGGGCGATCGCGAGGCCATCTACGGCAAGCCGATGCACCCGTACACGCAGGCGTTGTTGTCCGCGGTGCCGATGCCGGACCCGAAGGCGGAGCGCCGGCGCCAGCGGATCGTGCTGACCGGTGACGTGCCGTCGCCGGTCAACCCGCCGTCCGGGTGCCGGTTCCGTACCCGGTGCTGGAAGGCCCAGGACATCTGCGCCACCGAGGAACCGAAGCTGGAAAAGCGTGGTGGGCCGGACGGAACGCTGTCCGCGTGCCACTTCGCCGAGGAACGCTCGGTCGTTTAAGGCCTTTCCGGCCAAGCAGGGCCGTTAGCAAAGGCCGCCTTTATCAACTGATGAGGGCGGCCTTTACTCTTTTCCGGTGACGCTGACTGCCCCACCACGGTTGCTCTTCGTGCACGCCCACCCGGACGACGAGAGTCTCTGGACCGGCGGCACCATCGCGCGCTACGCCTCGGCCGGCGCGCACGTCACCGTCGTCACCTGCACGCTGGGTGAAGAGGGCGAGATCATCCCGCCCGCGCTGGCGAACCTCGCCGCCGACGCAGCCGACCAGCTGGGTGGATACCGGGTGGGTGAGCTGAGATCGGCCTGCGCCGCACTCGGTGTGACGGACCACAGGTTCCTCGGCGGCATCGGCCGCTGGCGCGACTCCGGCATGGTCGACGTGCCGTCCAACGCCAAGCCGCGCGCGTTCGTCCAGGGATCGCTCGACGACCAGACCGCCCAGCTGGTCGAGATCCTGCGCGAGGTCAAGCCACAGGTCGTCGTGAGCTACGACGCGTTCGGTGGCTACGGCCACCCGGACCACATCCGCGCGCACGAGATCACGGTCGCCGCGTGCGCCCAGGTCTCCGAGGTCGAGCGGGTCTTCTACGCCGTGACGTCCCGCGACGCCACGAACGCCGGTGTGGCCGCGCTGGAGGACGTCCCCGAGACGTTCCGGCTGCCCGAGGCGGGCGAACTGCCGGTGACGCCGGATGAAGAGATCACAACGGTTGTCGACGTGTCGGAGCACCTGACGGCCAAGCGCCGCGCTTTGCGTGCACACTCGACGCAGGTCAGTGTGTGGGACAGCGGGTACGCGTTGTCGAACGACATCGCGCAGCCGCTGGTCGGTGCCGAGTACTACGTGCTCGCGAAGGGCTCGCCGGAGGGTGCGGCCGCGGATCTGTTCGGAGGACTTGGGTGACAGGTAGCTGGCGAGTCGTCTTCCTGCTGCTCCTGTGCGTCGAGGCAGCAGTGCTCGCCGTGCTCGAAACGATGTTCCTGCCCCTCCGCTTCGACGGCACGCTGCTGCCGGACCTGGGTGCCTGGCCGTTCCCGATCATGATCATCGTGGCCGGCGTCACGACGCCCCTGCTGGTGACGTGGGCGGCCGGGCTGTCCCAGCGGGTCCTGACCGCCGCGCTGCCGCTGCTGGTCTGGTTCTTCACGCTGCTGGTCTTCGGGTATCTCGAGCCGGGCTCCAACGCCGGCACGCCCATGCTGCTGCTGCAGGACTGGCGCGGGCTGCTGATGCTCGCGGCCGGCGCGTTCCCCGGTGCGGTGGCAGTGGGTGCCGTGATGGCGCGCAACGCGGCGAACCGGCCGGGCCGCTACGAGCCTGCCGGGATCCAGTAGCGGTAGCGGTGGTGCTCGGTGCAGCCGAGTTCCTCGTACAGCCTGATCGCCGGTTCGTTGTGCTCGGCCACCTGCAGCACGCACGTCGTGGCGCCCTGTTCCAGGCCCCAGCCCGCGACCTCGCCCATGAGCCGCCTCGCGAGGCCCTGACGGCGCTGTGACGGCCGTACGGCGAGCCGGGCGACGTGCAGCACGTCCTCGACCACAGCGCCGCGCACAGCCGCGATCACGGTGTCGCCGGCGGTCGTGCTCGCGAAGCAGACGCCGCTCCCGCTGCCGAGCACGTGGCGTTGCGCGGCCGACACCTCGGGTCCGGCCGTGAGTTCCCACCATCCGGGAAGATCACGACTCTCGGCTACGCCCTCCGCGAACTTCTCCAGCGGGCCGGTCATCACCAGTGACTCGGCACCACCCGGATGATCCAGATCGACCCGCCACCCGGCGGCTTCGATCGCGGACTCCGGGGATGAGCCGTTGACCACATGCGCCGTGGGTTTGATGCCGTGCTCGCGGGCGAACCCTTGGACGGCCCTCAACGCGTCTGGAATCGGCATGCCGGGATCGCCGCAGGTCAGCGTGCTGTTGGCCCGGCCGGTGAAGCCCGCGGCGGCGCGCATCAACCAGTCTCCAAGCGGAACTTCTGCCAGGACGGGCCATGCTCGCGCGCAGAGTGATTCCAGGTGATCCACGGTGTGCACACGTCCATCCTGGCTAGGTTGGGAAGAGATTTTCCGAGTTGGCCGAAGAACTTTGGGCTAGGGGTTGTGACGTGGCACACCGTGCAGCTAAGGCAAGCCTGACCGGGTGATACTCGTACGTGCCGCGTACTCTCCGGCTTGCGCGGTGTGACCGATGAAGTTGGAGAGCGCAGTGACTTATGTGATCGCCCAGCCGTGCGTGGATCTGCTCGACAAGGCGTGCATCGAAGAGTGCCCCGTCGACTGCATCTACGAAGGCGACCGGATGCTCTACATCCACCCCGACGAGTGTGTGGACTGTGGCGCGTGCGAACCCGTGTGCCCGGTGGAAGCCATCTACTACGAGGACGACGTCCCCGATGAGTGGAAGGACTACACCAAGGCGAACGTCGACTTCTTCAACGAACTCGGCTCGCCCGGTGGCGCGTCGAAGGTCGGCAAGGTCAGCGCCGACCCGGAGTTCGTGAAGGTCCTCGCGCCGCAGGCTGAGGGGCATTGATCATTTCACGCAGGGGCCCGGCGCTGCCGGACTTCCCATGGGACCAGCTGGCAGACCACGCCGCCAAGGCGCGCAAGTACCCCGGTGGCGTGGTCGACCTGTCGGTCGGCACCCCTGTCGACCCGGTTCCCGCGGTGATCCAGTCCGCGCTGTCGTCGGTCTCCGGCATTCCCGGCTACCCGACCACCCACGGCACTCCTGAGCTGCGTGCGGCCTTCGTCGCCGCGGTGGAGCGCCGGTACGGGATCGCCGGGGTCCAGGAAGCGGCGGTGCTGCCCACGATCGGCTCCAAGGAGCTCGTGGCGTGGCTGCCCACCCTGCTCGGCGTCGGGCCGGGTGACGTCGTGGCCGTGCCCGCCGTCGCGTACCCCACCTACGAGGTGGGCGCGCTGCTGGCGGGGGCCGAGGTCGTCCGCCTGGCCGACGGTGAACTGCCGCCCGCCGGCACGAAGCTGGTGTGGCTCAACTCGCCGTCGAACCCGACCGGGCGCGTGCTGTCGGCCGAGCAGCTGCGGGACGCGGTCGCCGCCGCCCGCGCGGTCGGTGCGGTCGTGGCGTCGGACGAGTGCTACCTGGCGCTGCCGTGGGACTCCTCGCCGGTGTCGGTGCTGCATCCGTCCGTTGTGGACTCGTTCGACGGGGTGCTCGCCGTGCACTCGCTGTCGAAGTCGTCGTCGCTCGCGGGCTACCGGGCCGGGTTCGTCACCGGCGACCCGGAGCTGATCGCGGGCCTGCTGGAGCTGCGCAAGCACGCCGGCATGATCGTGCCGCGGCCGGTGCAGGAGGCCATGCGCGCCGCCCTGGAGGACGACGCGCACGTGGCCGAGCAGCGGTCCCGGTACCTGGCGCGGCGTGAGGTCCTGAAGCCCGCGCTGGAGGCGGCCGGGTTCACCGTGTCGCACTCGGAGGCCGGGCTGTACCTGTGGTCGTCCCGCGGTGAGGGCGCCTGGGAGACGATCTCGTGGCTGGCCGACCGCGGCATCCTGGCGGCTCCGGGCACGTTCTACGGACCGGCGGGCGCGAAGCACGTGCGGGTCGCGCTCACGGCCACCGACGAACGGATCGGCGCGGCAGCCGAGCGACTCAAGGCTTGAGAGCCGACCAGACTCTGCGAGTGAACTGGTTCGGTGGCACGGCATCCGTCGTGAGCCGCACCGACGTGCTGATCTCGTCGCCGCTCAGGCCGAGGCCGAGCACGAGGTGCCAGTGCAGGTCCCAGAGGTCGGAGAACGCTTCCAGTTCCACGTCGGCGTCCGCGCTGACGTGCAGCACGGCCGGTTCCGCGACGCGCACGACACGTTCGACCGCCCGCACGTCCCGCGTGTTGGTGCGGAAGCTGAACGCCAGGTCGACCGTCTCGCTGTCGAGCCCGTACGTCGCGTACGAGTGGCATCGGTGGTGCGGCAACGACAACGGCTGGTTCGTCTCCAGGTAGAGGTCGCCCTCGAACCGCAGCGTCGGCGAGTGCTGGCTCAACGTCGCACGGGCGCTGACGAACTCCCAGCCGGGCATGTCCAGCTTGGGCACCAGCAGTTCCAGCACCTCGCTGCGGCGGGCGGACCGAGTCCGTTCACCTGAGCGCCACGGGATTTCCCTGCTGTAGGGCTCTTTCTTCGTGACGAACACGTACGGCGCGTTGTCGGTCTGCAGGCTGAGGACGACGACAGCGCGGCCGCGCACCCAGTCGAACGCGACGGTGGTCAGACCCGGTGCCACGCCGTCGAAGTGGCTCTCGACCCGGGGCCACCAGCTCGACAGCTCCTCGGCCAGCGCACCTTTGACGTGCCGGCCCTTCTCGTCGACGCCGACGATCCACATGGCCTCCGACCCGCGCGCGGCGTTGCACAGCGCGGCGATCTGCCGGGCGGCCTTGCCGTGGTCGATCGGCCACTGGGTCTTGAACTCCACGAAGGAGTCCTCGGACTGCGCCCCCTCCAGGGCACGTTCGATCGCGGCGCGAGCGTTCAACTCCAGTCGCTGTTTCAGCACGTGCACCTCCTAGAGCCGGCCCTGCGGGTGGCGAGGGCCCAGCCTGCGTCGGCAGACCGGGCCCCGGACACCGAGTTGCTCAGTCGTTCGCGTGCAACGCGGCGTTCAGTTCGACGCCGGTGCCCTTCCGGGGCTTGACCTTCACCGTGCCGGTCACCGAGTCCCGGATGAACAGCAGGTTCGATTGTCCGCTCAAGGTGACCGCCTTGACGACCTCGCCGCCGGGCAGCGTCACCTTCGTGCCGGCGGTGATGTAGAGACCCGCCTCGATCACGCAGTCGTCGCCGAGCGAGATGCCCAGGCCGGCGTTCGCGCCGAGCAGGCAGCGCTCGCCGATGCTGATGACCTGCTTGCCGCCGCCGGACAGCGTGCCCATGATCGACGCGCCACCGCCGACGTCCGAGCCGTCGCCGACCACGACGCCGCCGGAGATGCGGCCCTCGACCATCGAGCTGCCGAGCGTGCCGGCGTTGAAGTTCACGAAGCCCTCGTGCATGACCGTGGTGCCGGACGCGAGGTGGGCGCCGAGGCGGACCCGGTCCGCGTCGCCGATGCGGACACCGGACGGGACGACGTAGTCGACCATGCGCGGGAACTTGTCGATGCTGAACACCGTCACCGGGCCGCGCACGCGCAGGCGGATGCGGGTCTGCTCGAAGCCGTCGACCGCGCACGGGCCGTGGTTCGTCCACACGACGTTCGTCAGCAGGCCGAACATGCCGTCGAGGTTCGCGCCGTGCGGCCTGATCAGGCGGTGGCTGAGCAGGTGCAGGCGGAGCCACATGTCGTAGGTGTTCTCGGGTGCCGCGTCCAGGTCGATGGCGACCCTGACGCCCACGACCTCGACGCCGCGCTCCAGGTCCTCGCCGAGCAGCTTCGCGGCGGCCTCACCCAGGGCTTCCGCGATCTCGGCGGAGGACACGCGCACGGTGCCCAGCTCCGCCGTCCCGCCGAGGACGGGGGACGGGTACCAGGTGTCGAGGACGGTGCCGTCCGGGGTCACAGTGGCCAAGCCGATGCCGTATGCGGTGCTCACGGCCACTAAGCCTAGTCCTAAGGGTCAGTCGGGCACCTCCGCGCTGAAGTACAGCGAGCCCAGGTCGCCGCGAGTCGCGATGAGGACCTCGTTGCACTTCGACTGACGCGCGTCGGTGCTGGACACGTTGTCGACGTGCACCTCGGCGCACCGGTGCGCCTCGAAGTCGCCCACGGCGGTCATCAGCCGGGGCAGGACCTCGCTGACGTCCTCCTGGACCTGCTTGCCCTGCAGCGACCGGTCCAGCTGACGGGTCATGGTGCCGACGTCGTCGACCCACGCGGCGCAGTCGGCCGGGGTGAAGCTGTGCTGCGAGCCGCACGGCGCGGTGAACAACGTCCGGATCTCGCCGCACTGCCGGTCGCACGCGGCGGGAGCCTCGCCGCAGCCGGTGGCCATGAGCAGCAGGGAGATGACCAGGAGTGTGCGCTTGATCACGCACAGCACGGTATCGGCTGAACGGCTCAGTGCCCAAGCCGCTTGAGTAGGGTGAGCCGCGTGTCCGACACCCTTGATCTGTTCGCCGACCCGATCGACCTGACGGCCTCGCTGGTGGATGTTCGCAGCGTGTCCGGGGAGGAGGCGGAGATCGCGGACCTCGTGCAGCGGTCGCTGGAACTCCACGCGCCGCACCTGGAGATCACCCGATCAGGGAACTCCGTGCTGGCCAGGACGACCTTCGGCCGGGAGCGCCGGGTGGTGCTCGCCGGGCATTTGGACACCGTGCCGATCAACCAGAACTTCCCGAGCCGCCGCGAGGGCGATGTCCTGCACGGCTGCGGCACCGTCGACATGAAGGGCGGCGACGCGGTCATGCTCGCGATCGCGGCCCTGAGCCAGAACGCGCGCCACGACCTCACGTTCGTCTTCTACGACTGCGAGGAGATCGAGGCCGAGCGCAACGGGCTCACCAGGATCGAGCGCGACCTCCCGGAGTGGCTGCTGGGCGACCTGGCGATCGTCTGCGAGCCGTCCAACGGCACGGTCGAGGCGGGCTGCCAGGGCACGATGCGCATCGAGGTCAGGACGTCCGGAAAGCGCGCCCACACCGCCAGGGCGTGGATGGGCCGCAACGCGATCCACGGCTTGGGCGAGGCGCTGCGCAGGCTGGAGGCCTATGTGCCGCGGCAGCCCGAGATCGACGGCTGCCACTACCACGAGGGCCTGCAGGCCGTGAGGATCAGCGGCGGCGTCGCGGGCAACGTCGTGCCGGACGAGGCCGTGCTCACGGTCAACCACCGGTTCGCACCGGACCGCACGGTGGAGCAGGCCGAAAAGCACCTGCGCGAGGTCTTCGAGGGCTTCGACGTCACCGTCACGGACCGGGCCGCCGGTGCGCTGCCGGGCCTCAACGCTCCTGCGGCACAGGAACTCGTGCAGGCCGCCGGCGGCATCCCGGTGGCCAAGCTGGGGTGGACGGACGTGGCGCGGTTCGCGGAGCTGGGCCTGCCCGCGATCAACTTCGGGCCGGGCGATCCGACGCTGGCGCACACCCAGGAGGAGAACGTGCCGGTCCGGCAGGTCACCGAGTGTTTCGCGGTGCTTAAGCGGTTTTTGCTGGACTGATCACTAGAATCTCAGTGATGACGGAAGAGACGAAGAACGGCGCCGTCGACGAGCGCCCCTCGGAGAAGCAACGCGGCCCGGTCGTGGAGAGGCGTGACCGCAAGGACGACCGCACCACCACCACGGACCAGCGCCTGCTGGACTCCCGCGGCCCCTCGGACTGGGTGCACACCGATCCGTGGCGGGTGCTGCGGATCCAGGCCGAGTTCGTCGAGGGTTTCGGCGCGCTGGCCGAGGTGCCGGCCGCGGTGACGGTCTTCGGATCGGCGCGCACCGGCCGTGACCACCCGGAGTACCAGACCGGGCGTGACCTGGGCGCGGCGCTGGCCGAGGCCGGGTTCGCGGCGATCACCGGCGGTGGTCCCGGCGCGATGGAGGCGGTCAACCGCGGTTGTTCGGAGGCCGGTGGTTTCTCGATCGGACTCGGCATCGAGCTGCCGTTCGAGCAGGGCCTGAACCCGTGGGTCGACCTCGGCGTGAACTTCCGCTACTTTTTCGTGCGCAAAACCATGTTCATCAAGTACTCGCAGGCGTTCATCTGCCTGCCGGGTGGTTTCGGCACGCTCGACGAGCTGTTCGAGGCGCTGACCCTGGTGCAGACGAAGAAGGTCACGAAGTTCCCGGTCGTGCTGTTCGGAACCGAGTACTGGCAGGGTCTTTACGACTGGGTCCAGAGTTCGGTGCTCGCGGGTGGCAAGGTCGGCGAGAAGGACCTCGCGCTGCTGCACCTGACCGACGACATCGACGACGCGGTGCGCGTGGTCAAGGACGCGCACAAGGCGTGGGCGGACTCGCACTAAAGCCCTGTGTTCAGGGGCCACGGGCGACTTCCCGGACGTCGCCACGGGCCCCTTGGTCCTTCGAACGAGAAAAGTGAGAACCTCAGACCGTGTACATCGCTGTCTACTGCGGAAGCCTCGCCACCGTCCCCCAGAGTTATGTCGACCTCGCGGCGGAGGTCGGGCGCCAGATCGCGGCACGCGGCTGGCACCTCGTCTGGGGCGGCGGGCAGACGTCGATGATGGGCGCGGTGGCACGGCAGGCCAGGGCCGGCGGCGCCGACACCTACGGCGTCATCCCGAAGGGCCTGGCCACCAGGGAGATCGCCGACCACGAGTCGACGGAGCTGCACGTCGTCGACACCATGCGCGAGCGCAAGAAGATGATGGACGACAAGGCGGACGCGTTCCTGACGCTGCCGGGCGGCATCGGCACCGCCGAGGAGTTCTTCGAGGTGTGGACGGCCGGCGTTCTCGGCATGCACGGCAAGCCCGTCGTGCTGCTCGACGTCGACAACCACTACAAGGGACTCGTCGAGTGGCTGACGGAGTTGCGGGACAAGGGTTTCGTCTCGCACGCCGCGCTGAAGTCGCTGATCGTCACGGACGACGTGTCAGTCGCCCTTGACGCTTGCGTCGTCTAGCCCCTTCGCCCTGGCCAGGACCTGGGTCTCCGGCAGCAGGTCCGGCAGCGGGCGGTACGCCGTCGCCGTCACCTCGAACCGCTTGCCGGACACCACCCTGCCCTGCCAGGAACCCGCGATCTCGCCGTCCACCAGGATCGCCCCGCGCCGGCCGAGGATGCGGAAGATGTCCTTCTGCGCGGCCCTGTCCGGCAGCAGCAGGTCGCGGTCGCGTGCCTGGAGGTACGGGTCGGTCGGCGGCAGGAGCCTGACCTCCGGCGGTTCGGCGCCGGCGATCTCCACGTCCTCCGGCAGCCACGCCTTCTCACCCTCGACGGTCACCTCGGCCAGGCCCTCCTTGGGCCACCGCTTCTTGACCTCACGGGTCGACGTGCCGAAGTAACCGGCCACTTCGGACGGTCCGGCGGGGCCGTGCAGCGTCAGGTACCGGTGCACCAGTTCGTCGAAGCCCGCGGTCCTGCGCGGTACGCCCGGCCAGCCGTGGATGCGTTCGAACGTCACGGTCTTCTCCTCCGGGATGATCCGGAGACCCGCGGGCAGCGCGCCGAGGCGGAAGATCGGGTCGCTCACGTGCTCGGTCTGGCAGCCCCGGCACGGTTCGATCGTCTGCCTGGGGGCCAACGGGGTGAGCGCCTTGCTGACCTCGCCCTTGGTCATCGGCTTCGTGACGATCGACCTCATGGCGGTGGCTATGTGCCGCAGGGACGCCACCATGTCGTCCACCTTCGGACGTGCGGCGCGGGCACGGGCGTCGGCGTCGCTCCAAGGCCACAGCGCGCGGGCGAACGCCTTCAGCTCGCCGGCCCGGTGCAGGTGAGGAGCGCCCCGCACGGACCAGGTCACGGTGAAGTCCGCTGTCGACGGTGCGTCCAGCCGGGCGGCGAGACTCAGCAGGGCCGAGCCGGAGGTGTTGTCCTGGACGCCCAGGGAGAACACCGCCAGCTCGGCCGCGTCGCTGATCCGCCGGTCCAGTTCGTGCTGATGGATCCGGTGGAGGAGCACCTGTTTCCGGGTGAGGTCCACCCGGACATTCTTACGCCTTCGGAACCGTGAGGCTCGACGGTCCGAAGGTGACGGTTGAGCCACGCGTCGATTCCGTCTGGTAACGCGGGTCCACCGTGTCGATCACCAGGCCGAGCCGGTTGCCCGAGCCGACGTTCCACACCGTCGGCTCCAGCTCCACGTCGAGCGTCTGCGTGCGGCCCGCACCCGTCACCTTGATCGGCTTGTGCGTGATCAGCGCGCCGAGGCCCAGCGGCCCGACCTCGTACAGGTACGCGAACAACGTCGTCGTCTCCGCACTCGGTGTGACCTGGAGCTTGAGCTTCGGCGTGCCGGCGAGCGTCGCACCGCCCGGGTACTGCGGTCCGCCCCACACGCCCGCGACGTTGCGGTCGACGAACGGCAGCGACACCCCGGTCGGGATGTTCAGGAACCCTTGCAGCGCACCGGAGAGCAGGAGCGTGCCGCTGTCGGCGACGGTGCCCCAGCCGGCGTGGATCCTCTTGCCGGCGAGCTGCATCGTGTCCGCGTTGCCGTTCGGCCAGGCGCCGAACTTCTTCCACGTGCCGCCGTTGTTGGGTTTGAGCTGCACCGGCTGTTCGGCGTCGATGCCGTTGGCCGTGCCCTTGACGTAGCGGTCGAACCAGCGGCCGGCCGACTCCCAGATCTCGTTGGGCAGCCCCGCCGCGCCGAACAGTTCGGCGGTGGCGTGGTCACCCGGCGAGAGCATGAGCCGCTTGGGACCGGTGAGCTGACCGTAGAAGTCCGCGACCTGGCCGGGCGCGAAGAGACCGTCGTTCCAGGCGTTGCCGATCATCACCGCGGTGCCGTTGGCGTTGATCTGGGCGATCTTCGAGGCGGCGGAACGGCCCTCGGAGATCGGCAGGACGTCCGCGAACCTGCCGTCGCGGTAGGCGTCCTCGGCTTCGACGAGGACGGGTCCGGGACGTCCGGTGGCCTTGCCCGCGGCCAGCAGCAACTCGACGGCCTGCTTGTTCACGGTGTTGTTCGGGTAGAGCGAGCGGGCCAGATCGGTCCACGTGCTCAGCGCCGCCACGGCCTTGATGCGCCTGTCGACGGCGGCGGCGAGCAACGACTGCCCGCCGCCGTAGGAGATCCCGGCCACGCCGACCTTGGTGCCGTCGGCGTGCGCGTTGGCGATGGCCCAGTCGATGACCTTGCTGACATCTCCGACGGTGTCCGGTCCGGCGACGTCGATCTGGCCGCCCGAGTCCCAGAAGCCGCGGCTGGTGTAGCTCACCACGGCGTAGCCGGACTCCTTGGCGAGCTTGGCCGCCGCGCCGACGTACTCGATGTTCGGGACCGCCCAGCTGGACGGCATGACGAGCAACGGGAAGGGGCCGCTGCCCTGTCCGGTCGGTTGGACGACGAGTGCCTTCAGGGTGGTGCCGCCGACGCCGGTGATCGACTCGTACGAGATCTGGTGTCCGGGGGCCGCGATGGCGGCCGGCGTACCGAGCAGGGTTGAGAGGAGTACCAGCACTAGAACAAGTGACCGTCGCACTCTGGTCCTCCTTGACCATGACGTAGATCACACAGGGGTGTTACCGGGGAGTAAACCAGCTACCTACTCGTGAGTAGCAACGTCTGTGAGTCAGGTCACTGTTTACGCTGGAGGATGTGAACCGATTCCGCGTCACTGAGCTGCCGAAAGACCGCGTGCTGGTCGTTGCGCATCTGACCAGCGCGGATGTCCTGGACCGAGCCGTGGAGGACGGCGCCGACATCGTCGAGTTCGACGGTGAACTGGAACTGCCGTCGCTGACCGGGACGGTGGAGGTGGTGACCATCCCCGCAGGGGACGAGGACTTCACGCTCGCGGCTGCCACAGTGGCTGCGATGTCCGGAGCACGCGCCGTTCGTGCGTCCGACGTACGGCAGGCGAGGAAGGTCGTGGAGATGGTCGCGAGCGTGATGGGCACCCGTCCGCCGGCCCGTGCGATGCGGGCGCTCGCCTGATGCTGCCCTCAGTCGAAGCCTGGTTCGCCTCGCACACCTGGCAGCAGCCGTCGTGGACTCCTGCCGAGCTGGTCGCGTTGAAGCGCGGCCGGACCGTGTCCGTCGTGCTGCCCGCGTTGAACGAGGAGGAGACCGTCGGGGATGTGGTCTCCGTGGTCCGGCCGCTGCTCGGGACGCTTGTGGACGAGCTGGTGGTGATGGACTCCGGCTCGACCGACCGGACGGTGGAGGTCGCCTCCGCCGCCGGGGCGCGGGTCGTGCTGCGCGAGGACGTCGTGCCGTGGCTTCCGCCGTTGCCGGGCAAGGGCGAGGTGCTGTGGCGGTCGCTGGCCGCGACGTCCGGGGACCTGATCGTGTTCCTGGACTCCGACCTGGTGGACCCGGAGACCGCGTTCGTCACGGCGTTGCTGGGGCCGTTGCTGCTGGACGGCGGCGTGCATCTGGTGAAGGGGTTCTACCGGCGGCCCTTGCGGCTGGAGAGCTCCGGCGGTGGACGGGTGACCGAACTGGTGGCGCGGCCGTTGCTGAACACGTTGCGGCCCGAGCTTTCCGGTGTCGTGCAGCCACTCGGTGGCGAGTACGCGGCGACCCGGTCCTTTTTGGAGTCCGTGCCGTTCGCGGCCGGGTACGGCGTGGAGATCGGACTGTTGCTCGACGTGCACCGGGTGCACGGGCTTTCCGCGCTGGCGCAGGTGAACCTGGGTGTGCGCAAGCACCGGAACCGGTCGTTGCTGCAACTCGGGGCGATGTCGTCGCAGATCATGGGGACGGCGTTGGCCCGCTGCGGTGTCGAGGCCGAATCCGGTCCGTTGACGCAGTTCGTGCAGGTCGGCGGGGAGTGGCTACCCGACTCGACCGACGTGCTCGTAGCCGATCGGCCCCCGATGGCGCACGTGATCAAAAAGGGCTAGCTGTTCTTCGCGGTGGGTGACGACCAGCGCGGTGCCCTGGCAGTTGTCCAGGACCTTGCCGAGGACGCGGTCGGCCTGTTCCGGGTCGAGGCCTTCGGTGGGCTCGTCCAGGAGCAGGACCTCCGGGTTCGCCAGCACCGACCTGGTGAGGATCAGACGCTGTCGCTGACCTCCCGAGATCTCCTCACCGCGTTCGCCGACGACCCGGTCCCAGTCCAGGTCCAGCTCGGCGATCTCGGCTGCTCGGTCGAGTTCTTCCTGGGTGGCATCGGGTTTGGCCAGCAGGACGTTCGTGCGGACCGTCGTGTGGAAGACGTGGGCGTCGGCCAGCGCGCCCTTGCTCGGTTCGAGTTTCCGCGCGATGGCGTTGAGGAGCGTCGTCTTGCCCGAACCGCTCGGGCCGACGATGGCCGTTCTGCCGGTCAGCTCGGGGGTTTCCGGGCTGTGGGCCGGTTCGGGCTCGTCCGTGGGTTCCGGGACGGGCTTGGTGAGGGCCGCGAGCGGGACGGTGATCTCGAACGTGGCGACGGCGGCCATGACCAGCCAGGCCGGTTCGTGCTGAGCGAGCATGAGCAGTGCCGCGCCGAACTGGACGGCGATCGCCAGCGGGGTCAGGTCTCTCGTGCGTTCCTTGCAGGACAGCTCTTTCGCGGTCTTGGTGGCGGCGCGGAGTTTTTCGTCGAACAGGCCGTAGGCGATGAGTTCTTCTTTGCTGTGGACGAGTTCGGTGGTTTGTTCGGTCAGCCTGGCGCGCAACGGGGTGAGGTCGCGCGGCTTGCGGATGGCGAGCCACGGGAGCAGCGCGAGGTTGATCAGCAGACCGGCGACGAGTGGCAGGGAGAAGCCCGAAGCGGCCGTGACGATGCCGCCGACCAGCGCGGCGGTGATCCACGGCAGGGTGGCGCGGAGCCTGGTGTCGAGCTGCTGGTCGACGTTCGTGACGATGCGGGTCAGGGCCGTGCCGGACGGGATGTGCCTGCGGTGCGCGAGGTCGTCGTAGACCCGGCCGCGCAGTTCCACGGCCTCGCTGAGCACGGCCTTGTGGCTGGTCAGGCGTTCCAGGTAGCGCAGGGCGCCCTTGGCGAGCGCGAGCGTGCGGACCGCGACGATCGCCACGGTCAGCGCGTGCATCGGCGGGTGCTCGGCGGCGCGCATGATCAGCCAGGTCGCGGTCGCGGTGAGACCGACGCCGGCGAGTTCGGCGAGCGTGCCGACGAGGATCGCGAGCTTCATACCTCGACCACCCTGTCGACCTCGCCGAGCAGTGCGGGCCGGTGCGCGACGATCACCGCGGTCCGGCCTCGGGTGAACTCGCGGGCTGCTTCGAGCACAAGGGACTCCGTTTCCGCGTCGAGGTGTGCGGTCGGTTCGTCGAGCAGGAAGAGCCCTGCCTGACGCCGGTCCAGGGCGTTGGCGAGCGCGACCCGCTGCTGCTCGCCGGACGAGAGGTTCGCCGGGACGAGCGTGGGCCGTTGCGGCACCCAGGACAGCGCCGCCAGCCACTGCCCGTGGTCGATCTCCCGCAGGTCGACGCCGCCGACGAGCACGCGGCCGTGATCGGGCCGCACGAAACCCAGCAGCAGGCCGAGAATCGTGCTCTTGCCCGCGCCGCTCGGGCCGACCAGCGCGATCCGGTCGCCGGGCCGGATGCGCAGCGAGAAGTTCTTCAGGCTGCGGACGCTCACGCCGTCGAACACGATCTCGGCCTGAGCGAGGTCCGGCGGAGCCTGGCCCGTGGTTTCCCGGTGTGCCGGCACTTTGGCGAGGACCTCGCGGCCCTGAGCGCTCGCGTGGTACTGGGCGCCTGCGGACCTGAGCGGCAGAAATGCCTCCGGGGCAAGGAGAAGAACGAGGAGTGCGGTGTGCAGCGGCACTCCGCCGCCGAGCAGCCGGAGGCCGACCGGCACGGCGACGAGCGCGACCGACATCGTGGCCACGAGTTCCAGCACGAACGCCGACAGGAACGCGACCCTGAGCGCCGACATCGTCTCGGTCAGGTGCCGCGCGGCCAGCGTGCGCACAGTCGTGGACTGCGCCTCGGCCCGCCCGAACGCCCGCAGCGTGCCGATTCCCTTGACCACGTCGAGGAAGTGCCCGCCGAGGGTGGCCAGCGCGTCCCACTGGCGGGCCGTCCGTTCACGGGTGTGGGCGCCGACCAGCGCGCCGAAGATCGGGATCAACGGCAGCGTCGCGAGGATCGTCAACGCGGCCGTGAGGTCCGCGAACGCCAGCCTGATCACCACCGCGAGCGGCACGGCCACCGCCAGAACCTGTTGCGGCAGATACCCGACGACATACGGCGTCACGTCGTGCACGCCCCGTGTGACCAGCGTGGCCACCTCGCCGGCCTTGGTGCCGGGCGACCGCAGGAACGCTTCCCTCAGCCGCGCCCGAGTCCGTTCAGCCGCCCGGTGCGCCCACTCGCGGTGCCCCCACCAGACCAGCACTCGTGCGCCGATCACCAGGCACAGCAGGAGAAGTCCCGTTCCGCCGCTCAGCACCGACGCCAGGAGTTCGGCCTGGGCGAGCACCAGGAACGGGATCGGGATCAGCGCGAGGAGATGGCGACGATCGACCATTGCACCAGCACCACCAGCGGGATGATCGGGATCGCGACCCACGCGAGCAGGCCGAGAGTGTCGTTGTGAGCCATGAGGCCGGTGACGTCGATCGAGCTGAACGCCAGCGGGATCGGCAATGCGCAGAGCAGCGCGGTGACGGGGAACAGCTTCCAGCGCCGGGTCTGGAACACCCAGCCATGCACCGCGAACAGCACCGGCATGACGAATGCGACGGGCCAGGGAGCGTGCAGCAGGTGCGCCAGGAACAGCCCCCAGCCCACGGACACCATCAGCGCGCCCGTGAACACCAGCCACCACCAGAGCCGCAGTTGCACGGCCGCCATGAACAGCACCAGCCCGGCCAGGACCAGCGTGAACGTGCTGTGCGCGCCGGAGAGCAGTTCGCCTTCGAGCCGCGGGAACGCCGCGAACAGCACGCCGATCGCGGCGACCAGCCACACTTCGTTGCCCAGGAAGAACGGGTTCATCCGCCGCAGGGAGACCTCGCGCCCGCGGAACGGGAGCAGCAACCCGGTGCCGTAGTCGAAGCCGGCCAACGCGAAGTAGCCGACGGTCAGCGTGCCGAGCACGACGAGCCAGAGCGTTTCCATCAGACCATTGGCGAGGAGATGCACTGAGCCGACTGACGTTCGAATTGCTGCTGCGACATCTGTACCTGTGCGCAGCGACCCTCAGCCTCCTCGCCTACCTCCCTTCGAGAAATCAATGCGGCTTGTGGGTATGCTGTTCTTGTGTTGTTGGCTGAGGTGCGGGAGTGATACGCGCTTACAAGTTCCTTCTGCGACCTACCGCGCGTCAGAAGCAAGCGCTCGGCGAGATGCTTCGTGACCACTGTTCGCTGTACAACGCCGCTTTGCAGGAGCGGCGAGGCGCCTACCGGCACACGTCGAATACCCGAATCAGCTACAGCGACCAGTCGGTTCAGCTCAAGGAGATACGGGCGTTCGATTCTGAGTGTCAGGGCCGTTGGTCGTTCTCGAGTCAGCAGGCAACCCTGCGCCGCCTGGACAACGCGTTCGTCGCGTTCTTCCGCCGGGTCAAGGCAGGACAGAAAGCCGGCCATCCACGCTTCAAGGGAGTCGGTCACTTCGACACAGTCGTGTTCCCGAGAGATGGTGATGGCTGTCGCTGGGATTCCACGCCGGACGACCGACAGACGCGCATGCGAGTTCGGGGTGTCGGGCAGATTCGTGTGCATCGGCACAGGCCTGCGCAGGGCCGGGTGAAGACGATCTCGATCAAGCGTGAGGGTACGCGTTGGTACGTCATCCTCGCTTGTGACAGTGTGTCCGGCGACCCGTTTCCCCTCACAGGCCGCCGCATCGGGATAGACCTGGGCGTCACCCACTTTCTCACCACTAGCGATGGCGTGCACATCGAGAATCCGGAGATCGGTAAGCGAGCTGGCGCCACGTTGGCCACTGCTCAACGGAAGCTTCGGTCTTTCCCGAAGCGAAGGAGGGGGCGTAGCAAGGCCCACCGGGCCGCTGTGCGCAAGGTCGCCAAATTGCATGCAACAGTGCGTCGTCAACGGCTGGACTTCGCTCACAAGGCGGCAAACTTCGTCATCCGTGATGCCGATGTGATCGCATGCGAGCGGCTCAACATCAGTGGTATGACCCGTACCCCCAAAGCCAAACCCGATCTCGACAACGACGGCGTGTTCCTGCCTAACGGAGCCGCTGCCAAGTCTGGTCTCAACCGCAGCATCCTCGACGCGGGTTGGGGCATCTTCCTGAGCATCCTGGCGTACAAGGCTGAAAGTGCCGGTCGTCGAGTTATTCAGGTGGATGCTCGCAACACCTCCCGCACGTGCCCCGACCCTGAATGTGCGTACGTGGCAGCGGACAACCGCGACGGGGAGAGCTTTGCCTGCCTGAAATGCGGCCTCATCGAACATGCTGACCGCGTAGGCGCGATCAACGTCAACCACAGGGCCGGGCTGGTCCTCTGTACGGAGGCATAGCCACCGAAGCAGGAAGCCCAGGACTTCAGTCATGGGTGGAGTCACCAGAGGGTCACCACCATCGGCGAAACGGGAGCGGGCGCCACGTCCGGACCGCGGCGGACCGCACGTGCGATCAACACCCAGTCGACGCACGCCAGCACCAGGAACAGGAACGTGAACACGATGAGCGACAACAGGATCTGCGATGCGTCCACATGCGACACCGCGTCCTCGGTGCGCAGCAGGCCGTAGATCAGCCACGGCTGCCGCCCGATCTCCCGGAACATCCACCCGAAGATGGCCGCGACGAAGGGGAACGGAATGCCGATCACCATGAGGTACAACGGAAAGCGCATCCGGATCACGGCGTCCTTCACGAGCAACGGCAGCGTGAGCCAGCTGACCATCGTCAGGCCCATCCCGATGAGGATCATGAACCCGAGCGGTGCGCCGATCCACGGCGCCGCCTCGGTCTTGTCCGGCTGGAACTTCGCGATCACCGGGAACTGCGCGAACCCTGCCCCGATCAACGCCGGAGTGGCCAGCACCGTGGTGACCACGCCCATCCGCAACGAGCGCCGGAAGAAGTCGACCTCGGGCGTCCGCTTGATGAAGTGGTACGCCGACACCCCGGTCATGAACACGCCACCGGCCGTGATCGCCGCGAAGACCACGTGCGTCAGTGCCGAGGTGAAGGTCGGGTTGGTCAGCAACGCGCCGAAGTCGTCGAGCCGCAACACGTTCCCGTCGACCCGGTAGCCGACGGGGTGCTGCAGGAACCCGTTCGCCGCCATGATCCAGAACGCCGACGCGAACGCGGTCAGCGCCGTCAGGTACAGCAACGCGAGATGCAGCCAGCGGTTGAGCCTGCCCCAGCCGAAGATCCACAGCCCGAGAAACGTCGACTCCAGGAAGAACGCGATCAGCGTCTCCATCGCGAGCGGCGCACCGAACACGTCACCGGCGTAGGTCGCGAGCCCCGACCAGTTCAGTCCGAACTGGAACTCCATCACGATGCCGGTGACGATCCCCAGCGCGTAGTTGATCACGTAGATCCGGCCCCAGAACCGCGTCATCCGCTCGTGCACGGGCGCGCCGGTGATCGTGAACCTCGTCTGCATGACCACGAGCAGGGTGACCAGGCCCAGCGTGAGCAGCACGAACAGGAAGTGGAACGACGTGGTCGTCGCGAACTGGAGCCGGGCGAGGTCTACTGCGCTCATGAGTAGGGACGGTATGTGTAGCGCGCCTACTTATTAAGGCCCGAAAGCGCATCTCAGGGGGATCTCAGGGCTGACCCTGACGGAAGATTTCAGGGACCACTCGCAGGGCCCGGATCAGTAGGGTTGCTACCCATGAAGCCCGACGCGCTACGCGGCCACCTCGACGCGTTGCTGCTGGCCACGCTCGACGGCGAGCAGCTGCACGGCTACGCGATCATCGAAGCGTTGCAGCAGGGCAGCGGGGGTGCGCTGGACCTCCCGACGGGCACGGTCTATCCGGCGTTGCGCAGGCTCGAACGAGCCGGGCACGTCAGCAGTGACTGGAGCACGGTCGGCGGACGCAAGCGCCGCACCTACAAGCTCACGCAGGCGGGGCAGCGCGCGTTGAACGCCGAACGCGACGCGTGGCGCGAGTTCACGACGGTGATCGACGGGGTGCTGGGAGGTGGTGGCAAGTGGGCGCAGTCCTGACTGGCGAGGACGTGATCGACAGGTACGTGACCGATCTCGGGTCGCGGTTGCAGGGCTCGCGCAAACAGGTCCGCGACCTGCTCACCGAGACCCGCGACAGCCTCACCGACGCCACCGAGGCGCATCTGGATCGCGGGCTCACGGAGGAGGAGGCCCAGCAGCGCGCGGTCGAGGAGTTCGGGCCGGTGCGTGAGATCGCGAACGAGTACCAGGCCGAACTGGCCGTCGCGTACGGCACGCGCACGCTCGTCTGGCTCGCGATCGTGCTGCCGCTGATGCACATGGCGTGGGAGTACGGCCGGATGCTGCTCATCGGGCCGTGGCAGGACTTCGCCACGATGCCGCCGGCTTGGTACCTGTTCATCGCCAAGGCCAACGACCTGACCAGCGGCGCCGCGTCCGGCGTGGCGCTGGTGGCGTTGATCCTCGGACGGTTCCTGGCCCGCGGATACGACACGAAGCTGCTCGCCAGGATCGGTGCGTCCATCGCGATCGTGGCCGTCGGCGTGGTGCTGCTCGGCAACATCTCGATCATCCTGGCGACCGCGCACCTCGACGCGTCCCGGCTGGTGCAGTCCTCGCCGATGGTCGTCGCGACCGCGATCACCTGGATCGTGATCGTCCGGCTCGGTCTGCTCGCTCGCCGCTGCCTGAGCTGTGCCACGATCGTCGCGTGACCAACGCCCTGATCTACCTGATCGTGATGATCGCCGTCGCGGCAGTGGTGTTCCTGCTCGCGGCGTTGGTGTTCGGGCGCGGCGAGGAGCTCGCGCCGCTGCCACCCGGAGCGTCGCCCACGCGGCTGCCCTCCGACGACATCACCGAGGACGACGTCCGCGAGCTGAAGTTCCAGCAGGTCTTCCGCGGTTACAAGATGACCGAGGTCGACTGGGCGTTGCAGCGGCTCGCGACCGAGGTAGAGACGCTGCGTGCGCGCGTGCACGAGCTCGAGGAGCTGGAGAGCAGTGAGCACCGAGCTTGAGCTGACCGTCCAGGTCGCGGCGCCGCCGGACACGATCTTCCGGGCCATGACCGACTGGGAACGCCAGTCGGAGTGGGTGTTCGGCACGCGCGTGTCCGTCGTCGAGGGTGACGGGAGGTCGGTCGGCAGCGAGATCGACGCCGTGACGTTCGGCGTCAGCGACCGCATGCGGATCACGCGCTGGGACCCGCCGCACGCCGTCGAGGTCGTGCACCTGGGCAAGATCGTCCGCGGCACCGCCACGTTCGCGGTGCGCGGCAGCCGTTTCGTGTGGACGGAACGCCTCGACGTGCCGTTCTTCTACCCGTTGGTGAAGCCGCTCTTCGTGCTGATGCTGCGCCGCTCGCTGCAGCGGTTCGCTCGTTTCGCGGAGGGGTACCGGTGATCTCCCGTTGTCCCTGGGGCGACTCGACCCCGGATTACGCCGAGTACCACGACACCGAGTGGGGCGTGGAGGTGCACGGCACGCCCGAGCTCTACGAGCGGATGTCGCTGGAGGCGTTCCAGTCCGGGCTGTCGTGGATCACGATCCTGCGCAAGCGGCCGGCGTTCCGCGCGGCGTTCGGCGGCTTCGACCCGGTGCTGGTGGCGGAGTTCGGCCCCGCCGACGTAGAACGCCTGATGGCCGACGCGGGCATCGTCCGGAACCGGCTGAAGATCGACGCCGCGATCCACAACGCGCGGGTGATCGTCTCGGAGGGTGTCGAGCTGGACGCGCTGCTGTGGTCGTTCGCGCCCACCGCCCACGTGCGGCCCGCCACGTTCGCGGACGTGCCGGCGATCACGGGCGAGTCCAAGGCGATGGCCAAGGAGCTGAAGAAGCGCGGCTTCAAGTTCCTGGGCCCCACCACGTGCTACGCGCTCATGCAGGCGACCGGCATGGTCGACGACCACATCGCGACCTGCTTCCGCGCCAGTGCCCGGCCTTCGGCCACGTCAGCTGGTCGGTCATGACCGACATCCACGCACTGATCGTGCGGCTTCGAGCCGAGATCAAGAACGTCGAGGACATCGCACGCGGGACGGCCCCGATCCAGTGGACGGCAGTCGGCCACCGTGTCGCGAGCAGAGCGGGCGAAGTGGTGGGCAACTTCGAGAACGAGGGCAATGCGCGCCACGCGGCGTGGCACGACCCGATGACGGTCGTCATCCGGTGCGTCAAGGACCGCCTGATCGTGTCGAGGTGTGAAGACGTGATCGGAGCCCGAGACCTTTCGAACTACGGCGCTCCCGGTCTTCTGGACGGTGATCCGGAGGCGGCGGCGGTCGTCCTCGCTGTTGAGACGGTGATCGACCTGGCGTCCGGGTACACCCGTGGTTCCGACGTGACGAAGTGAGATCCGCGCCGCGCGGAAGGTGGCGGCGCGGAGCATGGCCGGTGCGGTCTCGGAACCGCACCGACCGGTGGCGGGCTACCGCCCGATGAACTTCGGCGCCCGCTTGTTCACGAACGCGTCGACCGCCTCGCGGTGGTCCTCGGTCGCGCCGCAGTCGGCCTGGGTGCGCCGCTCGGCCTCCAGCGCGTCCTCCAGCGTCCCGTCCGCCGCCGCGGCCAGCGCTTCCTTGATCTTCGCGTACGCGGTAGTGGGCCCGGCTGCCAGCCGAGCGGCCAGCAGGTGCGCGGTGGACAGCAGTTCGTCGTCCGGCACGACCTGGTTGACCATGCCGACCCGCAACGCCTCCTCGGCGCCGACGGGCTGGGCGAGCAGCATCATCTCCATCGCGCGGCCGTGGCCGATCAGCCGCGGCAGCGTGTAGGACGCGCCGGAGTCCGCCGTCAGGCCGACGTTCGCGAAGGCCATCAGGAACTTCGCGGACGTCCCCGCGATGCGCAGGTCCGCGGCGTAGGCGAACGACGCGCCCGCGCCGGCCGCGCTGCCGTTGACCGCGGCGATCACCGGCTTCGGCATGCCGATCAGCTCGCGCACGATCGGGTTGTAGTGCTTCTCGACGGTGTGCAGCGGCGCCGGATCACCGGCCTGCAGCAGGCCGATGTGCTCCTTGAGGTCCTGACCCGCGCAGAACGCCCTGCCCGCACCCGTGATCACCACCGCGCGCACCGACTCGTCCGCCGCCGCCTCCTTCAGCGCGGCGAGGAACGCCACCTTCAGCGTGACGGTGAAGGCGTTGAACGACTCGGGGCGGTTGAACGTGAGCGTGCGCACACCATCGGCGTCGTCGACGAGGAGCTCGGACACTGGACCTCCATCAAGCAGTGGAAACGTTGCGTACCGGCCGCAGGCACTCGTCGACGAAACGACTCGTGCCCGGTGCCAGCCGCAGTGTCTGTTCGTCGAAGAACGACGCTGCCGCGTGCCCCGGCCAGTCCGGTGGCAACAGTTCAGCAGGAAGACCGGGATCGCGGAACAGGAACTTGCGCCACGCGTGCAGCAGCTGCTGTGAGGCCGCGAACGCCGCCGCGTCGTCCGTTTCGTCCACAACGGACACCTTCTCGTGCCAGTGCGCGACGAACGCGGCGTAGTCGCGGCCCAGTTCGGCCAGGTCCCACGCCTTCGCCGCGAGCTCGGCGTCGCCACCGTCGTGTGAACCGTGAAAAGTTCGTGCCGCGACTTCCTCGGCGGCCAGCACGTCGGCCAGCTCCGGGGACGGCCGGGGAGCGATCCACGTCACAGGACCGAGCGCGCCGTAGCCGAGCAGTTGCAGCTCCGACGCCAGGTGGTCGCGCGAGTCGCGGCCCGGCATCTCCTCCAGCACCACCACGTGCCAGCGTCCGTCCCACGTGGACGGCCCGGTGCGGTAGATGCGGGCGGCGGCCTCGTCGAGCCTGCGTTCCCCGCGAGGTGTCATGGCGTATCCGGGCCCGTCAGGCAACCGGGACGGCTGCAACCAGCCCTGCCGCACGGTGCGCGACACGGCCGTGCGGACGGCCGGCGCGGCGAAACCCAGAGGCTCGAGCAACCGGACGAGCGCGGCGATGGTGGCGGCGCCACCACGCTCGCGCAGGTGGCCGCCGTAGACGTCGAAGAGCGCGGAACGGGCTCGCACCCGGCCCAGTCTGTCACGACACGACCAAGGCCGTTCAGGTCGCGACGGCCGCGGTCGAGGGCTCAGACCGGCGCGACACGGCCGACTGTGCAGAAAGTGTTGCCTAGTCGTGAAAACAGGTGTTGATCAGGCACAAGCCAAGATCGACAACTGTCACCCGGACTCGCCAAAAGATCGGTTCGGTTTCGCCCCTGAGTCGCCATAGGGGAGAATGGAGCCGATCCGGCCTGGCCGGACGGGGAAGATGTTGACGGAGGGAGCACGCGATGGCGGCCATGAAGCCCCGGACCGGCGACGGTCCCCTCGAGGTCACCAAGGAGGGACGCGGCATCGTCATGCGCGTGCCGCTCGAGGGTGGTGGGCGCCTTGTCGTCGAGATGTCGGCGGACGAGGCCAGCGCCTTGGGCGACGCGCTGAGGGCCGCCGCCGGCTGAGGCATCCCGGCGAGGAAGCAGTGTTGAGCCCCGGTTTCCACAGTGGAGACCGGGGCATCGCTTCGTTCCTGCCCGGGGTTAGCCCGGCTCAAGCCCTGGGTGAGAATGAACGGTCGTTAATGCAATAGGGGAGGTCCAACCGTGGCGTCGACGGTGCCGTCAGTACCAACCAAGCTCGTGGACGTCGAGGTGGCCACCACCACGCGCCGCAACGTTCCGGCGGTCGTGCTCGCGGCCACGGGACCGGCGCTCGGACCGGGCGGCGAGGGCATCGACGTCTCCGACCTGACCGGCAAGGCCGGCGAGGCGGTGCGGCACGACGGGACCTGGACGCTCGGTGTCGGCACCGGGTCGCTCGCCGACTACCGCGCGGCAGGCGCCAGTCTCGTGCGCGCGCTGAGCGGCGAGGACGCGCCGAAGACCGCCGATGTCCTGCTGACCCCGGACTTCGACGCCGGCAAGGTGCGCGCGTTAGTGCTGGGCGTGGCGCTCGGCGGCTACCGCTTCAAGGTCACCGGCGAGGACGCCCCGAAGCGCGTCGGTTCGCTGCGGCTCGTGGCGAGTGACACCGGGTTCGAGGAGGTGCTGACGTCGGCCGCGCTGAAGGCCCACGCGCTCGCCACCGCGACGTCGCTGGCACGTGATCTCGCCAACACGCCGTCCAACGTCAAGGACCCGCGCTGGCTCACCACGACCGCCGCCAGGCTGGCGGACAAGGTCGACGGGCTCAGCGCCACCGTGCGCGACGAGAAGTGGCTGGCACAGCAGGGCTTCGGCGGCGTGCTGGCGGTCGGCGGCGGATCCGCCCGCCCGCCGCGGTTCCTGGAGCTGACGTACGGCACCACCGGCCCGCACCTGGTGTTCGTCGGCAAGGGCATCACGTTCGACACGGGCGGCATCTCGGTGAAGCCCGCGGACGGCATGCACCTCATGCGCACCGACATGGCGGGCGGCGGTGCGGTGATCGCCGCGCTGCTGGCCGTGGCGCGCAGGCAGCTGCCGATCAGGGTCACCGGGCTCGTGCCGTGCGCGGAGAACCACGTGAGCGGCTCGGCGTACCGGCCGGGCGACGTCGTGCGCCACTACGGCGGCGCGACCACCGAGGTGACGAACACCGACGCCGAGGGCCGCATGGTCCTGGCCGACGCGCTGGCGTACGCGGTGAAGAACCTGAAGCCCGACCTCGTCGTGGACGTGGCGACGCTGACCGGCGCGATGAAGGTCTCGCTCGGCCTGCGCACGGGCGGGGTGTTCAGCTCGTCCGACGAGGTCGCGGCGCAGGTCGTCGAGGCCGGGGCGAACGTCGGCGAGAAGTGGTGGCGGATGCCGCTGCTGGAGGAGCACGTCAGCGCGGTCGCCAGCGAGATCGCGGACTACAAGCAGTGCCCGCCCGGCCCCGGTGGCGTCACGGCGGCGCTGTTCCTGCAGAAGTTCGCGGGCGACGTGCCGTGGGCGCACCTCGACATCGCGGGCCCGGCGCGCTCGGAGAAGGTCTACGACGAGGTCGTCGCGGGAGCCACCGGCTTCGGCGCGCGGACGCTGGTCGAGCTGGCTGAAAAATATTCGCGCTAGGGCCTGTATCGAAGTCTGGTTCGATGAGAGTCGCGCTTGAGGTGGTTCCTGGTGGTGCGGCCGAAGGGCCCGCATACCGCTGTTGTATGTGGGCCCTTCGGCCGTGCCGCCAGGGGCCGCCTCGGGCCCGGCTATCGCGGACCAGACTTCGATACAGGCCCTGGTCCCTACGATCTGCCCATACGAGACGGCGAAGTTCCACGGCATGATGTGAGCGCCTTCACACCGTTGTAGAGGAGCTCTCGTGTTACTTCGCCTGGCTCTCGCCGTCTCCTTGGTATTAGCGGCCATAACCCCCGCCACCGCGGCCACGCCCTGGTGGGAACCGGTGGCGCGACCGGCGGTGGACTCGCAGATCAACGTGACCGGTGAGCCGTTCAAGGGCACGGACGGCCAGGGCAGGGTGCGCGGGTTCGTCGACGCGCACAACCACCTCATGACCAACGAGGGCTTCGGCGGCAAGCTGATCTGCGGCAAGCCGTTCTCGGAGCAGGGCATCGCGGACGCGCTGAAGGACTGCCCCGAGCACCACCCGGCGGGTCTGGGCGCGATCTTCGAGGCGATCGTGACGGGCGACCTCGACGGCCACGACCCGGTGGGCTGGCCGACGTTCAAGGACTGGCCGTCGTTCACGACGGTCTCGCACCAGCAGAACTACTACGCCTGGCTGGAACGGGCGTGGCGCGGCGGCCAGCGCGTGCTGGTCCAGGACCTGACGAGCAACGCCACGCTGTGCGTCATCCATCCGTTCAAGGACAAGCCCTGCGACGAGATGCAGTCGGTCCGGCTGCAGGCTCAGCGCACGTACGAGCTGCAGGCGTTCATCGACCGGCAGTTCGGTGGCGCGGGCAAGGGCTGGTTCCGCATCGTCACGTCGGCCGAGCAGGCCCGCGACGTGATCACCCAGGGCAAGCTCGCGGTGATCCTCGGCGTCGAGACCTCCGAGCTCTTCGGCTGCCGGACGTTCCTCGACATCCCGTTGTGCAACAGGGGTGACATCGACCGCGGCCTCGACGAGATGTACGCGCTCGGCGTGCGCAGCGCGTTCCTGTGCCACAAGTTCGACAATGCGCTGTGCGGCGTCCGGTTCGACTCGGGCACGCAGGGCGGCGTGATCAACGCGGGCCAGTTCCTGCGCACCGGCCAGTGGTGGAAGACCGAGCAGTGCAAGGGTCCGCAGCAGGACAACCCGATCGGCACCGTCGGCCCGAACGCGCTGATCCCGGCCTCGGCCGTCGCGCCGGCGTACGACCCGGCGAAGCGGTGCAACGTGCGCGGCCTGACGTCGCTGGGCGAGTACGCGGTGCAGGGCATGATGCGCCGGCACATGATGATCGAGATCGACCACATGAGCGTGAAGGCCGCCGGTCGCACGCTGGACCTCGCCGCGCAGGCGCGCTACCCCGGCATCATCTCCAGCCACAGCTGGATGGACGCCCAGTGGACCGAGAAGGTCTACCAGCTCGGCGGGTTCATCGCGGGCTACGAGAACAGCCCCGAGGGGTACGTCGCCCAGGCGGCCGCCGCGGAACCGTTGCGGCGCAAGTACGACGTGGGCATCGGGTTCGGCTCCGACTACAACGGCGTCGGCTCGCACCCGGCACCGCAGACCGGCGTGACCTACCCGTTCCGCACCTACCCGGACGGCCCGCTGGTCGACCGTCAGCGCACCGGCGAGCGCGTCTGGGACATCAACGTCGACGGCGGCGCGCACATCGGACTCCTGCCGGACTGGGTCGAGAAGGTCCGTCAGCTCGGCGGTGACCAGCTGGTCCAGGACATGCTCGGTGGCGCCGAGTCGTACCTGCGGACGTGGTCGGGCACTCAGCGCTGGACGCCGTGAGTCCGGAAGGCGTGGTCGCGGAAGGCACGGACGGCGGGCGGCAGAGGGTGGTCCCTGAGCCACGCCAGCCCGAAGACCCGGGCCGACCGCGGCGTCAGCGGTAGCTCGCGAAGGCCTGGCGGCGGAGTGGACTCGGCGTGCGTGAGGATCGCGACGCCGAGCCCGGCCGCCACCAGGCCGCGCACGGTCTCGATCTCCTGGCTCTCGAACGCGATTCGAGGGGTGAGGCCCGCTTTCGCGAACATGTCGTCGGTGATCTGCCTCAGGCCGTAGCCGTGCTCCAGCAGGATGAGGTCCTCGTCGACGAGATCGGCGAGCCGGACTGCCTCGCGCGAGGCCAGCCGGTGGGAGACCGGGGCCACGACGATCAGCTCCTGCTCGAAGATGACCACCGACTCGACCTCGGGTTCCTCCGGTGGCGGGGCGACCAGCGCGAGGTCGATCTCACCCTGGAGAAGCTTGTCGACCACGGTGTAGCGGGCGTTCTGGATCAGGCCGAACCGTACGTGCGGGTGCTCTGCGCGGAACCCGCGGACCAGTTCGGGCACCACGGACCGGCCGAGCATGTGCAGGAAGCCCAGCACGACACGGCCCTTCTCCGGGTCGAGCTCCTCCTCGAGCTCGCGCAGGCCGGGTTCCAGTGCGGACAGCGAGCGTGTCGCGGCCTCGGCCAGCAACCGGCCCGCGCGGGTGAGGCGGACCCGGCGGCCGGTCTTCACCAGCAGCGGCGCGCCGAGCTGCTCGCCGAGCTCGGCGATCCAGCGGCTGACGGTGGGCTGGGGGAGCCCGACGCGTACCGCGACGCGAGTCACATGCTCGTCGGCGGCAAGCGCTTTCAGTACCGCCAGCTTTGGCGCCAAGTCCAATTCATCCACGAATCGATTTTGCCGCATTTCCGTATTGGACGTATGGCTTAGCGTCGGATGAGTGAACAGGTTGACCGCGTCCATCGCCGCTTCGGGGTTCGCTTGCTTCGCGCTGCTCTACACGCCCCAGGCGGTGATGCCGCAGATCGCCGCCGAGTACGGGCTGGGGCCCGGCAGCGCGTCGCTCGCGCTGTCCGCGGCGACCCTGGCGCTCGCGGTGGTGGTCGTGCCGATCGCGATGCTGTCCGAACGGACCGGGCGCCGGCCGGTGATCGTGGTCAGCGTGCTGGTGGCGGCGTTGCTCGGCCTCGTGCTGCCGTTCGCACCGAACTACGAGATGTTCCTGGTCCTGCGGGTGCTGCAGGGCGTCGCGGCGGCCGGGGTGCCCGCGGCGTCCATGGCCTACCTCGCGGACGAGCTGGACAAGCGGAAGCTCGGCGCCGCGATGGGCGCGATGATCGCGGGGAACAGCCTGGGCGGCATGTCGGGACGGCTCGTCACCGGCATGACGTCGGACTGGCTGGGGTGGCGCGGTTCCGTGCTGCTGGCCGGCGTGTTCGGACTGGTCGCGGCCTTGGTCGTGGTGTTCTTCCTGCCCAAGGCACAGCACCGGCCGAAGCGGGCGCCCAGCGGCATGAAGGCTGCGCTGAAGGACCCCGTGCTGCTGTCCATGTACGTGGTCGCGGTGCTGCTCGTGGGGACGTTCATCTCGTTCTACAACGTCGCCGGCTTCCAGCTCACCGGCCCGGCGTGGCTGGAGACGCTGGTCTTCCTCTTCTACGGGTTCGGCAGCACCGCGGCGGCGTTCGCGGGCAGACTGGCCGACCGGTTCGGTCGCGGCCGCGTGCTGCTGCTGTGCATCGCCGTGCTGGCTCTTGGTGCCCTGGCGAGCCTGGTGTGGGTGCCGCTCGGCCTGGCGATCGTCACGGCCGGGTTCTTCGCCTCGCACACGACGGCGAGCGGCTGGGTCGCCGCGCGGGCTCCCTCGCACGCCCGCGGCCAGGCCTCAGGGCTCTACCTCGCGGGCTTCTACCTGGGCAGCAGCATCGGCGGGACGTCCGGCGCCACCGCGTACGAGGAGTGGGGCTGGAGCGGACTCGTGCTGGTACTCCTGGGCTGGCTGGCCCTGGCCGCCATGCTCGCTCAGAACTCCAGGGCGAGGGTGGCGCGCGAGTCGACCGGGGCGATGGTCGTCCTGCCGAGACGCGGCAGGTCCAGCAGCCCGTCGATCATGCCGACCGAGACCGAGCGGGTGTCCGCCGGCACCTCGACGACGATCGCGAACGGCAGCGGGCCGCCGTCGTAGCGCGCGCCGACCTGCCGTGCGGCCGAGCCGTCGGACAGCGTGACGGTGATCAGGTCCTTGGTCCACAGGCCGCCCGCGGTGTCGGGCAGGTCGCCGGTCGCCTCGACCCGCACCTCCAGCAACGCCTTGTCCGGCGCGGAGATCGTGGCCACGTCGTACTGGCTCTCGCCGAGCTTGACCGGGCGCTGGCGGCCGAGCCTCACGCCGGTGATCTTCATGCCGAGTTCGCGGTCGTTGAACCGGATCTTCTGCGTCTGCTCCTTGAACTGGGCGGGGGCGGAGGCACGCTGCAGCACCTGTGGTGCGTTGTCGGAACGCTTGCCGGACGGGACTTCGGCGCGCTGTTCCAGCGATTTGGCGCCGAGCGTGCCGAGCATGAGGTGCTCGGCGCCCTCCTGCGGGTCCGGCACGGTGTAGACGACGAAGACCGAGCCGTTGGCCGGCAACCGGTCGGCAGGGAGGACCTGGCGCTTGCCGGGGACCTCCAGCGCGAGCTCGGACGGCTGCGGGGCGAACCCCTGCCAGTTGGTGCGGTGGAAACCGCTGTCCGTCTCGTTGAGCTTCTCGACCTTCATCCTCACCACGCGCAGCCGTGACCCGGTCTCGGCGCGGAGCGTGCCTTCCGAGGTGTACCAGATGTCCGGGTTGGCCCAGCCCGTCACGGCGGTGCCGAGCAGGTCGTCGCGCAGCTTGATGTCGGCGTCGCCCAGCCCGAGCTCGTGGTTCGAGCGCTTGCCGTCGTCGGGCAGCACGGCCAGGAAGTCCCGTCCCGCCGTCAGGTCCTGCTGCTTCGACGGGTCGAACTCCTTGCCGTCGGTGCGCACGAGCGTCCCGCTCGGCGTGCTGCGGTTGCCCTTTTCGGGCACCTGTGGCGACTGCACTTCGTAACGGACCTCGTCATCCGTCTTGGTGACTTCCTTGAGCGGCACGGGCACCCAGTCGGTGCCGGCGCCGGTGCCGGGGACCTGGACCGGTCCGCACCACAGCCGCTTGTCCACCTCGGACTCCAGGCCCGTCTTCGCGAACCAGCAGCTGACCGCGGCGGCGCCGGCCCGTGCCACGTAGCCGTAGTCCAGCGTGTAGGCGAGCTGCGCCTCGGCGTTGGCCTGCAGTTCAGAGGCATCGGCGAGCTTCTTGCCGTCCATCGTGAGCTGGACCGCCGCCGGTTGCGCGGCGGGGGCTGTGGCACATCCAGTCACTGCGAGGAGGACCGTCAGACCCAGCACCGCACAACGCACAGTCCTCGCGCCCCTAACCAGTTGAAGCCAAAACGTCACTACTGGTTAAAGGCGGTGCTCACTCTTCGGGGTTGCCCCGGTCGAGTGTGTCTCAAATCACACTGCGGTAGACCTCGACGGTTTGCTCCGCCATCGCGGACCACGAGAACTCCTGCTCAGCCCGCGTGCGCCCGGCGGCCCCGAAACGCTTCGCGCGGTCGGGGTCTGCGATCAGTTCGTTGATCGATTCCGCGAGCTGGTGTCGATATGTCGACAAATCATGCTCGTCGTAGTGGACGAGAAGGCCCGTCTCGCCGTGCACGACGACCTCGGGGATGCCGCCGACGTCACTCGCGACGACCGCGGTGGCGCACGCCATCGCCTCCAGGTTCACGATGCCCAGCGGTTCGTAGACCGACGGGCACACGAACACCGCCGCGTGGCTCAGGATCTGCCGCACCTCGGCGGGCTGCAGCATCTTCTGGATCCAGAACACGCCCGGCCGCGCCTGCGCGAGTTCGCTGACCGCCTGCTTGATCTCCTCGGCGATCTCCGGCGTGTCCGGTGCTCCCGCGCACAGCACGATCTGCGCTTCCGGGTCGATCTGGTGCGCGGCGGCCACGAGGTGGCTCAAACCTTTTTGCCGGGTGATCCTTCCCACGAACGCCACGATCGGCTTCGCGGGATCGATTCCACGGGACGTCAGGGCGTCCGATTCGGTGACGGGGTGGTACGCGTTGCTGTCGATTCCGTTGCGGACGACGTGCACCCTCGCCGGATCGAGAGCGGGGTAGGCGTCGAGCACGTCGGCCCGCATGCCCTCGCTCACGGCGATGACCGCGTCCGCGTGTTCGTAGGCCGTCCGCTCGGCCCACGACGAGATCCGGTATCCGCCGCCGAGCTGCTCCGCCTTCCACGGCCGGCGCGGCTCCAGCGAGTGCGCCGTCACCACGTGCGGGATGCCGTGCAGGAGTTTGCCCAGGTGGCCGCCCATGTTGGCGTACCAGGTGTGCGAGTGGACCAGCGTGGCCGTGGAGATCGCCGAGGCCATCTCCAGGTCGACCGCGAGGGTCGTGAGAGCCGCGTTCGCCTGCTCCAGGCTGTGCGGGGCGTTGTGGGCCGTGGCGTCCGATCTGGGTGCACCGAAACAGTGCACGTCGACCTCCACGAGTTCGCGGAGATGGGGCACGAGGAATCCCACGTGCACGCCAGCCCCGCCGTACACCTCTGGCGGATACTCCCGGGTCAAGAGCGCTACTCGCACGCACCCACCGTAGATCACGGCGGTACTTGTTGGGACGAACCGCTTTGCGTCTGGTTCGAGAACGATCGCACGGATAGGGTCACATACCGTGAAGGGGCAGCCGCACGTTCTCGGAATTGTGCTTGCCGGTGGTGAAGGCAAGCGCCTGTGGCCACTGACGGCCGACCGCGCGAAACCGGCTGTGCCCTTCGGGGGCAACTACCGGCTGGTCGACTTCGTGCTGTCGAACCTGGTCAACGCCGGGCTCGCGAAGCTCTGCGTGCTGACGCAGTACAAGTCGCACTCACTGGACCGCCACATCTCGACCACGTGGCGCCTGTCCAATGTGCTCGGTCAGTACGTGACACCGGTCCCGGCCCAGCAACGCCTGGGCCCCCGCTGGTACACGGGCTCGGCCGACGCGATCTTCCAGTCGCTGAACCTCGTCCACGACGAGAAGCCCGACCACGTGGTCATCTTCGGAGCCGACCACGTGTACCGGATGGACCCCGGCCAGATGATCTCGCAGCACGTGGAGTCGGGCGCGGCCGTGACCGTCGCCGGCATCCGCGTGCCCCGCAACGAGGCCAAGGCGTTCGGGTGCATCGACAGCGACGCTTCGGGGAAGATCACCCGGTTCCTGGAGAAGCCGTCCGAGCCGCCGCACGTGCCGGACGATCCGGACGTGACTTTCGCTTCGATGGGCAACTACATGTTCACGACCGAGGCGTTGCTGGACGCCTTGCGCGGGGACGCGTTGAACCCCGACTCGGACCACGACATGGGTGGCGACATCATCCCCATGCTGGTGGACCGGGGGAAGGCGCACGTCTACGACTTCCAGGACAACGACGTGCCCGGAGCCACCGACCGGGACCGCGGGTACTGGCGGGACGTCGGGACGATCGACGCCTACTACGACGCGCACATGGACCTGGTTTCGGTCCATCCGATCTTCAACCTGTACAACCAGTTGTGGCCTATTCGGACCGCCACTCCGCCGATGCCCCCTGCGAAGTTCATCGCCGGCGGGTCTGCCGAGGATTCGATGGTGGGGCCTGGGTCGATCATCTCCGGGAAGATCCACGGGTCGGTGATCTCGTCCGATGTGACTGTCGAGGTCGGGTCTGTGGTTCAGGGGTCTGTTTTGTTGCCCGGGGTTCGGATCGGTAAGGGTGCTGTGGTGCGGCGGGCTATTTTGGACAAGAACGTTGTGGTGCCTGATGGGGCTTTGATCGGGGTTGACGCTCCTATGGATCGGGAGCGGTACACGGTTTCGGCTTCTGGGGTCACTGTGCTCGGGAAGGGTGTTCGGGCTTACTAGTCGCCGCACGCGGGGCCCTCGCGTGCGGCAGGAGAGTACGAAAGCTCCCCGCGTGCGCTTCTAAGGGCGGCGGGCTGCTACCAGCAGGCCGTCGCCCAGCGGGAGGATGACCGGCACGAGCCGCTCGTCCTCCTTCACCAGGCGTGCGATGTCTCGCATTGCTTGGGTCGACTCGTCCCGCTTCGTGTGGTCCACGACTGCGCCGTGCCAGAGGACGTTGTCGAACGCGATCACGCCGCCTGGGCGCAGCATGCGCACGCCGTGTTGCAGGTACTGCGGGTACTCGGGCTTGTAGGCGTCCACGAAGACGAGGTCGTACGCCGCGTCGGTCAGGCGGGGGAGGACGTCCAGGGCCTTGCCCATGATCAGGCGGGTTCTGGACGGGGAGATGCCTGCTGACGCGTAGGCCTCGCGGGCTGCTCGTTGGTGTTCTGAGGCCACGTCTATCGAGGTCAGGATGCCGGATTGGGGCATGCCCGCCAGGAGGTAGAGGCCGCTGGTGCCCGCTCCGGTGCCGATTTCTACTACCGCGCGGGCCTGGAGTGCGGTCGCGAGGAACCGCAGGGCGGCGCCTCCGCCCGCGCCGATGGGCACGCAGCCCAGTTCCTGGCCGCGTGCTCGTGCTGCCAGGTGCACGTCGTCCTCGGGGAGGTACTGCTCGACGTACTCCCGCAGGGCCGATTCCGTGGTCACGATCTAGCAGGTTAGTGCCATGTGTGCCCAAAACGGGTGAACGTGGCCCGAACCGAAATTCTCAGGGTGCTCTCAGCCCACTCTCACGATCGTTTAAAGGGAGCAGGAGAAGGTACAGAGGCAAGAAGCCAGGCTCTAGTCGGGAACAAGCCGGACCCGTCGCCCGTTGAGCCGCATAAGGGTCGCCGGGCGGCCCACATGGAGGTGCCGAAACACCTGATGCGCACGCAGTCGAGTTCGCCGGAGGCCGTCGCGCCCATCGAGACGGCCGACTGGACGCCGCCCTCGTGGGACGCAATCGTCCGTGAGCACGCGGACAGGGTCTACCGGCTCGCGTACCGCCTGACCGGCAACCAGCACGACGCCGAGGATCTGACGCAGGAGACGTTCATCCGCGTCTTCCGCTCCCTCGCGTCGTACAAGCCGGGCACCTTCGAGGGGTGGCTGCACCGCATCACCACCAACCTCTTCCTCGACATGGCTCGCCGACGTAGTCGCGTGCGCATGGAGGCGCTGCCCGAGGACAACGACCGCCTCGAGGGTGACGACCTGTCCCCTGAGGAAATCTACGACGAGAACCACCTCGACCCCGACCTGCAGGCCGCGCTGGACGAGCTTCCGCCGGAGTTCCGTGCCGCGGTCGTGCTCTGTGACGTGGAGGGCCTCTCCTACGAGGAGATCGGCGCCACACTCGGGGTGAAGATGGGTACGGTGAGGAGCAGGATCCACCGGGGCCGTCAGGCTCTGCGGGTCGCGCTCGAACGCCGTCGTCAAGAATCGTTGCTGGAGGACTCTGCATGACCGACCTCCGAGGTTGGGGCCTGCCTGAGCAGCATCTCTTGCCGGATGCCGTGGTCGCGTTCGTGGACGGGGAACTGTCCTCGACCGCGCATGAGCGCGCGTCCGCGCATGTTCAGCGTTGTGGCTTCTGCGCATTCGAGACCTTCACGCAGCAGCAGGCGCGCGCAGCCGTGCGCACCGCTTCGGCGCCCACGGCGTCGGCGTCGCTGCTGGACAGGCTCGGTGCGATCCCTCAGGAGGTCGAACTGCCGTCCGCTCCGGACGGGCTCGCGATCACCGAGGACGGTCAGTTCGTCGCTGTGCAGCGCACGGACAGGCCCGCGTTCGGTACGGGGCCCGTGCTGGGTTCGTCCAGACCGCTGGGCAGCAACGGCTGGTTCAGCGGCCGTCGTGCCCGCCAGGGTGCCGGGGTCGTCGTCAGCGGCATGTTGCTGAGCGCGCTCGCGTTCACCACGCCGGAGAGCGACACGCCCGTTCCCGCGGTTCCGGTGCCGCAGAACGCCGGCGCGGTCTTCGCGACCA
The DNA here is from genome assembly GCF_000719115.1 of Lentzea albidocapillata. Lineage (GTDB taxonomy): Bacteria > Actinomycetota > Actinomycetes > Mycobacteriales > Pseudonocardiaceae > Lentzea > Lentzea albidocapillata. The sequence goes on from NZ_JOEA01000024.1 coordinate 42,809, forward strand.
CCCCCTGACAGTCATTTCACTGTTCGTCAGGCACGCTGTAGTTCAGCACTCCTAGCGGAAAACTCGGGGAGAGATGAGCCAGCAGTCGCCCAACGGCCAGACGTCCACACCCGTTTCCGGAGTGGACGACGGAGCGCATCGCAGGCTCCGGCCACGGCCCCTGGTGCAGCCGCCGGTCGACCCCGCGTACGCCACCGCTTTCGGCCGCCCGGACGGTGTTCCCGGGGCGTTCGCCTCGCGCGACGTGCCCGTGTCCCAGCTCCAGTCCGCGCCACCACCTCCCGAGTCCCTCGTGACGGCGTTCGGCCGTCAGGGCTCGCAGGAACTCCTGCAGCGGCCGCCGCAGCCCACGTCCGATCCGGATCCGGACATCGATCCGGTGTTCTGGGGCGACAAGCCCGCCGGTGACCCGTGGCGTGACCCGGCCTCCGGTGCCGTGATCGGCCCGCCCGCCGTCGGTGAGGAACCGCCGGGCGAACCCGAGCGCAAGCCGGGGCCCGGCCCGCAGTTGAGCGTTCCCGAACTCCTCTTCGGCCGCCGCGTGAAGCCGACGGCCCTGGCGATGCTCTTGACGGTCGCGCTCGTCCTCGGTGCCGTCGGTGGCCTCGTCGGCTGGCTGATCGGCCGGGCGGGCAACCCCCTGACCGACTCGACGGTCACGCTGGCCGAGGTGTCGCCGGGCAAGGAACGCCCGGCCGGCTCGATCTCGGACATCGCCAAGCGCGTGACGCCCAGCGTCGTCTCGATCGAGTTCAAGGGCGCGAACGTCGCGGGCGTCGGCTCCGGCGTCGTCATCGACGCCGGCGGCTACATCCTGACCAACGACCACGTCGTCGCCCCGGCCGCCCAGGACTCCTCGGCCAAGCTCAGCGCGGTCTTCACCGACGGCACCCGCGCCCAGGCCCGCGTGGTCGGCCGCGACCCGAAGACCGACCTCGCCGTCATCAAGGTCGAGGTCACCAACCCCACCGTCCTGCAGTTCGGCAACTCCGACGAACTCCAGGTGGGCGACGGCGTCATCGCCATCGGCTCGCCGCTGCAGCTGTCCAACACCGTCACCGAGGGCATCGTCTCCGCGCTGCACCGCCCGGTCACGGCGGCGGGCGAGAACGGCGGCCCCCAGGTCACCTACGACGCGATCCAGACCGACGCCGCCATCAACCCGGGCAACTCGGGCGGCGCGCTGGTCGACTCCCGCGGCGCTCTGATCGGCATCAACTCGTCGATCCGCACCGAGACCGGCGGCTCCGTCGGCCTCGGCTTCGCGATCTCCGGCAACCAGGCGCGCAAGATCAGCCAGGAGCTGATCCGCAGCGGCCAGGTCAAGCACGCGGACATGAACATCAACGTGAAGTCCGTGTCCGCCGAGACCTCCGAAGGCGCCCAGGTACAGAACGTCCCCGCAGGAGGTGCCGCGGCAGCCGCCGGCATCCAGGAGGGCGACGTCATCACCAAGGTCGGCAACCGCATGGTCCGCAACGCGGCCGAACTGGTCGTAGCGGTCCGCGAGCACGAAATCGGCGAAACCGTGCAGGTAGTCCTGGCACGCCAGGGCCGTGAGCTCAAACTAGACGTGACACTCAAGTCCGACTGACAAGTAGGCTGGGACCCGTGTTCGACAGCATCGGATGGCTAGAGATCCTCATCATCGTCATCGCGGGTCTCTTCATCCTGGGCCCAGAACGCCTGCCATCGGCCGCGGCCTGGCTGGGCAAGACGGTGAGGCAGGTCCGCGAGTACGCGACCGGCGCGCGAGAACAGCTCAAACAGGAGATGGGCCCGGAGTTCGAGTCACTCCGCAAGCCCCTCGAAGACCTGCGCGAACTACGCAACTTCGACCCGAAGCGCGCGGTCACGAAGCACTTCTTCGAGGACCCCGAGCCCACCACGAAGTCGAACGGCTACCCGACGCCGTCGACCCCGCCCGCAGCCGAACAGCGCCCCCTCGCACCGGGCGAGCGCCCGCCGTACGACCCGGACGCCACCTGATCGCATGGCTCCGTGCCTCGACGTCTACATCCGGCTGCCGCGCGTGGACCGCGGTCTGGTGGAGGACTTCCTCGAGGCTCACGTGCAGGGCTGGCGGGAGTCGGCCGCGTGGCTTTCGGACGCCGCCGCCGAGATCCTCGAAGCCGGGCTTTCCGGCGTCCCGTCCGGCGAGACCCTGTACGCCCCGTCCCGCAGGCTTCGCCGTTCGGACGAACTGGACTTCGTGATGGTCGCGTTCCCACGGGACGAGGGAGTCGTCGTGGGTGTGTCCGTCGACCTGGAACCCGGCGAGGACGCCGCCATGACATCGGCCGAGGAGTGGCTGGCCCGCCTGCTGGAGCAGTTCGGTGCCACGCAGGGCTTCGTGCAGGCCGAAGAGCCGCCGCCACTGACCGAGGCCGAGTGGCACGCTGAGATGACGCGTGCCCTGGCCTCGCGTTCCCTGGGCTAGCGGCCGGCGGGCGAAACGTTCAACAACCGCCCAGCCAGCCCACGCGACCGCACCGAGAGCTTCGTCGCCACCTCAGCCAGCACCTGAGCGGCTGCCGAGTCCGGCACCGCCTGCACGATCGGCGTCCCGGAGTCACCGTTCTCCCGCAACCGCGGGTCCAACGGCACCTGCCCGAGCAACGGCACGTCGGTGCCGATGGCCTTGGACAGCGACTCGGCGACGGCCGCGCCGCCACCGGTCCCGAAGATCTCCATGCGCGAACCGTCGGGCATCTCCAGCCACGACATGTTCTCGATGACCCCGGCCAGCCGCTGCCGCGTCTGCAGCGCGATCGACCCGGCGCGCTCGGCCACCTCGGCGGCGGCCTGCTGTGGCGTGGTCACGACCAGGAGCTCGGCGTTCGGCACGAGCTGCGCCACGGAGATCGCGATGTCACCGGTGCCGGGCGGAAGGTCGATCAGCAGCACGTCCAGGTCGCCCCAGAAGACGTCCGCCAGGAACTGCTGCAACGCGCGGTGCAGCATCGGGCCGCGCCACACGACCGGGGTGTTGCCCGGCGTGAACATGCCGATCGAGATGACCTTCACGCCGTGCGACTGCGGCGGCATGATCATCTTCTCGACCTGGGTGGGGCGGCCTTCCACGCCGAGCATGCGCGGGATCGAGTGGCCGTAGATGTCCGCGTCGACGATGCCGACCGACAAGCCGCGCGCGGCCATCGACACGGCGAGGTTCACGGTCACGGATGACTTGCCGACACCGCCCTTGCCGGACGCGACGCAGTACACGCGCGTCAGCGAGCCCGGCTGGGCGAACGGGATGACCGGCTCCTCGGCGCCGCCGCGCAGCGTCTTGCGGAGCTCGGTGCGCTGGGCGTCGCTCATCACGTCCAGGTCGACGCGCACGGACGAGACACCGTCCAGTGCCGTGACGGCCGCGGTGACGTCCTTGGTGATCTTGTCGCGCATCGGGCAACCCGCGACCGTCAGGAAGATGCCGACCACGACGACGCCGTCCGCGCCGACCTCGACGTCCTTGACCATGCCGATCTCGGTGATCGGGCGGCGGATCTCGGGGTCCTGCACACCGGCGAGCGCCTTGCGGACGTCCTCGGTGGTGGGGAGGGGCTGTGTGGTGGTCACCGATCCATGCTACGTCCGGTTCGTGCCCGTCCTACCGGCCGGTCACTTTCCAGCACAGGGCCAGGTCGTAGTGGAGAGGGCGCTGTCCGTAACATCGACGCCCGTGCCGGAATCGGGTAGTTCCCGGTTGCCCACCCGTGTCGAGCTAGGGGTGTGGCGATCGTTCCTCCGCGCGCATGCACGGATCACGAGGGTCCTCGAGGCCGAACTGATTGCTGAGCAGCGCCTATCGCTCGCGGCGTACGACGTGCTGGTTCAACTGGCCGAGACGCCTTCCATGCGCATGCGCATGACTGAACTGGCCGATGCCGTCCTGCTGTCCCGGTCTGGCGTGACCCGACTGGTGGACCGTTTGGAACGTGCTGGGCTCGTCGGGCGTGAACGCGCCGACGGTGACGGACGCGGCATCGTGGCCGTGCTCACACCGCTGGGCGCCGAACGCCTCCGCAGCGCCTCCACCACCCACCTCGCCGGCGTCGCCGAGCACTTCGGGGAGAGCTTCGGCCCCGGTGAGCTCGATGCGTTCGGCCGCACGTGCGACCGCCTCGCCGCGGACGACGTGTTCCCGTGATCGCATGATCACGGTGGTGGGACTCGTGCACGTCGAGGCTGGTCGCCTCCTCGTTGTGCGCTCACGCAACAAGAAGGCCTTCTACCTTCCCGGCGGCAAGATCGAGCCTGGTGAGACCCCGCGGGACGCCCTGCGGCGTGAGGTCGCAGAGGAGCTCGGGATCGAGGTCTCGCAGCCCGAGGTCCTCAAGCGCTACGTCTCCCCGGCCTACGGTGAAGGCGAAGGCGCGATGGTCGACATGACCTGTTTCACGGCCTCGTTGCTGGGCACGCCGCGGCCGACGAGCGAGATCGCCGAACTCACCTACGTGACCCGCGACGAGTACCGCGAGCACGCCGAGACCGCTCCGGCGATCCACGAGGTCCTGGCTGACCTGGCCGCGAGTGGACAGATCTAGCGGGTGACCTGGGTCACGGCCGGACCTTCTTCAGGTAGTTCTGCTCCTTCACCAGCTTCTCCAGCTCACCCCGGATGAAGTCGCGCGTCGCCACCTCACCGAGCGCCAGCCGCACCGCGGCCAGTTCGCGCGCCAGGTACTCGGTGTCCGCCTTCGTCTGCGCGGCCCGCGTCCGGTCCTCCTCCAGCGACACCCGGTCCCGGTCGTCCTGCCGGTTCTGCGCGAGCAGGATCAGCGGCGCGGCGTAGGCGGCCTGCGTAGAGAACGCCAGGTTCAGCAGGATGAACGGGTACGGGTCCCACCGCAGGGACACGGCGACGAGGTTGAGCGTGATCCACGCGATCACGAGGAGCGTCTGCCAGAACAGGAACTTGCCGGTGCCGAGGAAGCGCGCGAGCCGTTCGGAGAGCTGGCCGAAGGTGTCCGGGTCGATCGAGAACCGGAAGCCGCGCGGCCCGCGCGGCTGGTCGAGTCTGCGCCGGGGCAGCAGTTCAGGCATGGCTCAGTCCCGTCTCGCGCCAGTTGTCCGGCAGCAGGTGGTCCAGCACGTCGTCCACGGTGACGGCGCCGAGCAGGTGCTCGGCCTCGTCCAGGACCGGGGCGCACACCAGGTTGTAGGTCGCGAAGTAGCGCGTCACGTCGCTCAGCGAGGCGTTCGGCGACAGGTACGTCAGGTCCGTGTCGAGCACGCCGGCGACGAGGTCGAACGGTGGTTCGCGCAGCAACCGCTGAATGTGCACGCAACCCAGGTAGCGGCCGGTCGGCGTCGCGGAGGGGGAGCGGCAGACGAAGACCATCGACGCCAGCGCGGGCGTCAGGTCGGGATTTCGCACTCGTGCCAACGCTTCCGCGATCGTCGCGTCCGGCGTGAGGATGATCGGCTCCGGTGTCATCAGACCACCGGCCGTGTCGAACGAGTACTTCAGGAGGCGCCGGACCGGTTCGGACTCCTCGGGTTCCATCAGTTCCAGCAGGCGGTCCTTGGTGCCCTCGGCCAGTTCGCTCAGCAGGTCCGCCGCGTCGTCCGGGTTCATCGCCTCCAGGATGTCCGCGGCGCGTTCCTCGTCCAGGTGCGACAGGATGCCCTTCTGGTCCTCTTCGGACAGTTCCTCGACGACGTCCGCGAGCCGTTCGTCGTCGAGCGCGTCCGCGACCTCGTGGCGGCGCTTGGGTGGCAGTTCGTGCAGCGCGTGAGCCACGTCGGCCGCGCGCATGCCCTCGAAGACCGCGACGAGTTGCTGCGCGCCCTGCGGCTGGCCCGCGATCTCGTTCACGCTCAGGCCGGTGACGTCCTCCCACCGCCAGACCTGCACGGGACCCTTGAGGCTGAACCGGCCGGTGCGCTCCCGGCCGGCGACGCGGACCATGCGCCAGTCGCGGGTGCGGGTCAGCTCCATCGCGGCGTCCACGACGACCGCCGTGGCACCGTCGTCGACCGTGATCCTGGCGTCGAGCAACTCCCCGATCACCAGCACCTCGTTGACGCGCTGGTGGAACGGCCGCAGGTTCACCGACCCGGTCGCGAGCGTCACGGCGTTCGGCTCGATCGAGGTGACGCGCAGCATCGGCACGAAGATCCGCCGGCGCGTCACGAGCTCGACGACCATGCCGAGCACGCGCGGCGGCTGCCGGTCGATGCGGAGGCTGATCACGACGTCACGGGCCTTGCCGACGGGTTCGCCGTCGGGGCCGAAGACGGGAAGTCCGGCCAGCTGAGCGATGTAGATCCTGTTTACAGCCACCACGACACCAGGCTAGATCAGGTCCGGGCCGCCCACCGCGCGATGTCGGCGCAGATCACGGCCATGTCCGCCATGTCCTCTTCCAGACACCAGATCCAGTTGGTGACGGCCCGGTGCAGCGTCCAGTCGCGTGCCTTCGCCACGTCCAGCTCACCCGCGTCGCACACCGCCAGGAACCGGTCGGTGAGGCCCCTGGGCCCGTCGAGCTCGTCGAACCTGTTCCACAGCAACGGAATCACGCAGTACTCGGGATCACCCGACAACGGCTTCGGGTCGATCACCAGCCACGGCTCGCGGTCGCCGCGCAGCACGTTCTCGTAGTGCAGGTCCTCGTTGACGAGCGTCGTGCCCATCGGCCTGGTGCCGGCCTCGCGAGCCGCGCCGAGCAGGTCGCGCGGGATCGCCGGGTGATCCTCCAACTCGCTGGAGAACCGGCGGATCTCGCCCGGTGCCTGGATTCCACGATGGCGGCGAAGCAGGCCGCCGATCACGCCGATGGCCAGGTCGACCGGTTCGTCGTCGAGCGAGTGCCGGTCCAGGCGTTCCAGCAGCAACGCGCCGAGTTCGGCGTCGTGGTCGAGCAGCCGCACCGCGCCGTTGCCGTCGTAGAGCTTGAGCGCCAGCGGTTCGTGCTGGGTCTCGTCGTCCGTCCAGCTCAGTTTCAGCACCGCAGGATGCCCATCGGCCTGACGCACCGGCAGCACGACCGCACAGAACCCGTTCATCAGCGCGCCGTCCGGGGTGAGCCGCCAGCGCGCGCACGCCTTGGTGGCGAGCTTCGGCAGGTTCGCGATCCATTCCGGAGCGCCGTCGCCGAGACCCTCGCCGAAACCTTCCGGCACGGTGATCATGAGCTGAACTCCAGCCGGTACACGGCGTCCCACGACGGCTTGGTGTTGAGCCTGGCTGTCTTCAGCGCCTGCGCGGTCTCGTCGTCGGGCTCGGTCAGGTGCGCGACGGCCTGGGCGTCGATGAGGTGCGAGTGCGTGCTGGGGGAGCGGACGGTGACGGTGACCTGCGCTCCGTCAGTCAGTCCCGGCACCGTCGGTTCGGTACCGCCGGAGATGACCCACAGCGAGTCGGCACGCCAGTGGGAGTGCACGAGACGCGGTTCGTGACCGGGCGAGGTGATCCAGACAGCCGCCGCCTTCCGCAGCGCGGCGTCAAGTACTCGAGTGATCTCCACCGGTTCAGCCTGCCAGGCTTTGTGAAACGGGACTCAGCGAATATGCGCCCGGAGATGATGCGTGCCACTGTGGCGCTCATAGTTACCGGCCGGTACAAGGAGGTACTCCAGTGGTCGACCAGCAGCGTCCCCGTCGCTCGTGTCTGGCGGTCCCCGGCTCGAGCCAGAAGATGATCGACAAGGCGCGCACGCTGCCGGCGGACCAGGTGTTCCTGGACCTGGAAGACGCCTGCGCGCCGCTGGCCAAGCCCGATGCCCGCAAGACCATCGTCGCGTCGCTCAACGAGGGTGGCTGGGGCGACAAGGCCCGCGTCGTCCGCGTCAACGACTGGACGACGGAGTGGACCTACCGCGACGTCACCGAGGTCGTCGAGGGCGCCGGCGCGAACCTCGACTGCATCATGTTGCCGAAGGTCCAGACGCCGGAGCAGGTCGTGGCGCTCGACTTCCTGATCACCCAGATCGAGAAGACCATGGGCTACGAGGTCGGCAAGATCGGCATCGAGGCGCAGATCGAGAACGCCCTAGGCCTGAACAACGTCAACGCGATCGCCACCGCGTCCCCGCGCGTCGAGACGATCATCTTCGGCCCGGCGGACTTCATGGCGTCGATCAACATGAAGTCGCTGGTCGTCGGCGAGCAGCCGCCCGGCTACGACGTCGGTGATGCCTACCACTACATCCTGATGCGGATCCTGATGGCCGCGCGGGCCCACGACAAGCAGGCCATCGACGGCCCGTACCTGCAGATTCGCGACGTCGACGGGTACAAGCGCGTCGCCGGTCGGTCCGCGGCGCTGGGCTTCGACGGCAAGTGGGTGCTGCACCCCGGCCAGATCGACGCGGCCAACGAGGTCTTCAGCCCGAAGCAGGACGACTACGACCACGCCGAGAACATCCTCGACGCGTACGAGTTCTACACGTCCGAGGCGGGTGGCAGGCGGGGCGCGGTGATGCTCGGCGACGAGATGATCGACGAGGCGTCGCGCAAGATGGCGCTGGTGATCTCCGGCAAGGGCCGTGCCGCGGGCATGTCCCGCGCGAACGTGTGGACGCCGCCGGAGGCCTGATTCCGTTACGGATTGTGCGCTACTTCACCCTGAATGTCACTGGACGTGTTCGACCGTCACAGGTTGCGTTCGAAACGGGTGAAGTGGCGCACAATCCGTCACCGGAGTTTGCGATCTCGCCCCTGGGTCGGGGCATGCTCTTGGGCATGTCACGTTCGAGTAACGGCAAGGCGAGCAGACGGTTGCGGCTCTTCAAACGTCGCGAGGACGACCTGCTCGAGCGCAGCTTCCGCAGCTGCCCGGGATGCGCTGCCGACGTCCACGTGTTCGCCGACGTCTGCCGCCACTGCGGTGGCGCCCTGGAGATCGCCCTCGCGGGCTGAGTTCGACCGGTTCAGCGATAGGTCCCGTTGACCGCCGCGAAGAACATGAAGACGTAGAACGCGATGAGCAGCAGGTAGCCGACGATGACGACGTAGCCGACGATGATGCCGGCGAGCGCCATCCCGTGGCCTTCCTCCTCGCCACGCTTGATCTTCCCCATCGCGACGTGCCCGAAGATGACGCCGACGATCGACGTCACGCCACAGGTCGCGAACCCCACGAGCGACAGCACCAGTGCCAGGATCGCGTTCGTCTGCGACTTGGGCACGGGCGGCGGGTAGCCGTAGCCGTACATGGGCTGCTGGCCGGGCTGGCCGTAGGGCGGTTGCTGGCCGTACGGATCGCCTGACTGCTTCGGGTTGTACGGGTCGTAGGTCATCGCGAGTCCCCCTAGATGTTTGAGCGGGGATCTTAGGGTCCGGCCGCCGGGTTCGTCGCGTGCGGGTGCGCGAATACACCTGTCAGCGATGCTGTTTCGGTACAGCGGGCGCTCGGGTTGTTGCGGAGAGCACACCCCGGTCGCAAACGGGCGTTAACCGGTCCATACTCGCCGGTAACCAAAGCCTTGGAAGGGAAGTGCGATGGCGCGCCTCGCCCAGACCGCGGGTCTCACGGACATCCAGGAAGAAATCCTCGCGACCGTCCGCACATTCGTGGACAAGGAGATCATCCCGCACGCCCAGACGCTGGAGCACGGCGACACGTACCCCGCCGACATCGTCGAGGGCATGAAGGAGATGGGCCTCTTCGGCCTGACGATCCCCGAGGAGTACGGCGGCCTGGGCGAGTCCCTGCTGACCTACGCGCTGGTGGTCGAGCAGATCGCGCGCGGCTGGATGAGCGTCTCCGGTGTCATCAACACCCACTTCATCGTGGCGCACATGCTCAAGCAGCACGGGACGCCCGAGCAGAAGCAGAAGTACCTGCCGCGCATGGCCGCGGGCGAGGTGCGCGGGTCGTTCTCCATGTCCGAGCCCGAACTCGGCTCCGACGTCGCCGCGATCCGCACCCGCGCGGTGAAGGGCGAGTCGGGTTACACCATCAACGGCCAGAAGATGTGGCTGACGAACGGCGGCACGTCGAACCTCACCGCCGTGCTGGTGAAGACCGATGAGGGCGCCGAGAAGCCACACCAGAACCTCACGGCGTTCCTGGTCGAGAAGCCCGAGGGCTACGGCGAGGTCCTGCCGGGCCTCACGATCCCCGGCAAGATCGACAAGATGGGCTACAAGGGCGTCGACACCACCGAGATGGTGTTCGACGGCTTCGAGATCGCCGCGGACCAGGTGCTGGGCGGTGTCACGGGCCAGGGCTTCAGGCACATGATGGACGGCGTCGAGGTCGGCCGCGTGAACGTCGCCGCCCGTGCGTGCGGCATCTCGATCCGCGCCTTCGAACTCGCCATCGAGTACGCCCAGCAGCGCAGGACGTTCGGCAAGGCCATCGTGGAGCACCAGGCCATCGCGTTCAAGCTCGCCGAGATGGCCACCAAGGTCGAGGCCGCGCACCTGATGATGGTCAACGCCGCGCGCCTCAAGGACTCGGGTCAGCGCAACGACGTCGAGGCCGGCATGGCGAAGCTCATCGCCTCCGAGTACTGCGCCGAGGTGACGCAGGAGTCGTTCCGCATCCACGGCGGCTACGGCTATTCCAAGGAATACGAAATCGAGCGCCTGATGCGCGAGGCCCCGTTCCTGCTGATCGGCGAGGGCACCTCGGAGATCCAGAAGACGATCATTTCGCGCGGCCTGCTCCGCGACTACCAGTCGCGCGGCTGAACGCGCGTTGACGTTCGCCCGTTAGGGGCCGATCTTTCACGAGACTGGCCCCTAACGGTTTTTGGCTGCGGGCCATAAGGTTCGCTCACTTTGAGCACAGATCTGACACTTCCCGGACCTGTGTCGCCGCCACACGTGGTCCGTCTGGAGCTGGACACGTTCTCCGGCGTCGACCGTCCCGCGCTGGCCAGGTGGTTCGGCGCCCTGTTCACCGACCTGCTCGCACCTCTGTGCCCGGCATCGGTCGAGGAGCTCGTGTCGGTGGCGCGCGACTACCACCCCTCCGATACAACGCCCTGGGGGCCGCCGGGATACGCCCGGCTGCTGCTCTCTTCGGGTGACTTCACCCTTCCGTCGTGGTCCGCCGCCCTGGCCGACCTGCCGTCGTTCCTGCGCGTGCAACTGGTCCAGCTCGACTCCCAGGGCGTGCCCCTGGTCGATCACGGCTGGAGCGCGGAAATCCTGCTGAAGGACGACCCCGCGTTCCCGCACCAGGTCGTTGTCACGGCCTCGCGGTCGCTGTTCGGCGGCTGGATTTCCCATGCGGTGCAACAGGATTGGCTGTCCGTCTTCCGGTCGGGCGCCTCGTTGGCGCGGGCCAGCGGCGGCTGGATCACGCTGGACCGCGTCGGCGTGCGGACCGCGCACGAGGTCGCCGCCGGCGTCGGCCTGGACGAATCCCTTTTCATGGCAGCGGAAATGACGCGCGGCCCGCACTGGGCGACGTTGCTGGGTCCGCGTCAGGTCGCCGCTTTGGGTGGTGTGCAGGAGGTCTGCGCGACGGCGCCGTGTTTTTCCGTCGAGCACCTCGGCGGCGGCCGCATACTTCTGCAGCTGACGGAACACCTCGACGAGGTGCCGCCGGACGTGGTGCGGAAGCTGGCCGAGTTCCTCGGACCGGTGCTGCACTGAACTCGACCGGCGAGATCCGCGCTCGTTTGGGACCCTGTGATCCGTGAGGCCTTCACCGAAAACCGATGCGCTCGTCGCCGTGGACACCGCGCTGCGCCCGGCGGGCTTCGTGCGGCGCGGCCACGTCTGGCTCCAGGAACGCGGTGACGGCGTCTCGGGCTGGCTCGGCTTCGGCATCGCGGGCGCGCTCGACCTGACGCCGCTGGTCGGCGTCTGTTTCCGCCACTACGACGCGGTCTGCCGCACCCTTGGTGTCGGAATCCCGACCACGCCCGTGGTGTCCACGCCGCTCGGCAACCTGATGCCCGACAAGCCCGTCTGGAAGTGGACCTTCACGCCCGGCGGCGACCCCGCTCCCGTGGCGGCGTCGCTGGTGGCCGCGTTCCTCAAGCACGGCAAGCCGTACATCGACAAGTACGCCAAGTGGGACACTCTGGCCCGCGAACTCGTCGCGAAGCCGGAGTCGTTGCTCGACTTCGAACGGGCGCGCAAGCTCGCGGTCATCCACGTGCTCGGCGGGAACGCCGGTGCGGCCCGTGAGGCGCTGAAGAAGGAGACGGAACGGGTGGAGGACAGCCGGGACGTGTACGCGCGGTCGCACCGCGCGCTCGTGCACCGGTTCGAAATCGCGTTTCCCGGCTGACAGTCCGCGACGACGACCAAGTCGTCACGCCACCCGAAGGCTGAAACCGGCAAAACACCCGTAGGCGTATCGGCACGCCGCAGCGGGCACTGGCAGGATGGGACGATCAGCGCGTCCGACAGAGGTGGTTCCAGTGACGAGTCCGTTCGCCAACCCGAACCGGCCCGGCGTCCCTCCCCGCCTGCCCACTCCGCCGACGGGGTGGCCGATCGGTTCGTACGCCACGTACGAGGAGGCGCAACGCGCGGTAGACCACCTGGCCGCGGAGGACTTCCCGGTCCAGGAAGTCATGATCGTCGGCGTGGACCTGATGCTGGTCGAGCGGATCACCGGCAAGCTCACCTGGAGCCGGGTGCTGATGACCGGCGCGGCGAGTGGTGCCTGGTTCGGTCTCTTCGTCGGCCTGCTGCTGACCCTCTTCAGCCCCGAGCCGGGCGTCACGGTCGGCCCGGTGCTCACCGGTCTGATCACCGGTGTCTTCTTCGGTCTGGTGTTCGCGGCGGTCGGGTACGGGTCGGCGCGCGGTAAGCGGGACTTCCAGTCCGCGAGTCAGCTGGTCGCGAACCGGTATGACGTGCTCTGCCACCCGAAGTCCGCCGAGAAGGGCCGTGACCTGCTCGCGAGGCTCGCGATGCGTCCCGTGAACCCGAGTTCTTAAGCTTCACATAAGACCATTGGTTCTGAATCGTTGCTTCCCTTGGTTGCGGCTCGTGATCACCAGGCCTAGGTTCATTTGACCGGTCCGCCCGGTGCGGCCGGTGGCACGACGAGGTGCCGGGCGCTGCGGTCTGGCTCCTCCGTGTAGTCGGGAAGGAGGCAGGGCCGATGGGTGCGACGAGGCGCTATCGACTCGCCGCCGGAGTGGGAGCCGCGGTACTCGCGGCAGGAACCCTCACGGCTTGCGGGTCTGGCGACCAAGGCATCACCGTCAACGTTTACAAGTATCCCCAGGAGAACTTCCAGGCCATCGTCGACAGCTGCAACGCGAAGGCCGGCGGGCGATACAACATCGTCTACAACAAGCTGCCGCGGGAGGCGGACGGTCAGCGCGAGCAGATGGTGCGCAGACTTGCAGCAGAGGACGACAGCATGGACGTCCTCGGGCTCGACGTCACGTGGACCGCGGAACTCGCGAAGGCGGGCTGGATCAGGGAATTCACCGGTTCGGTCAAGTCGCAGGTGGAGAACGGCACGCTGAAGACGCCGCTCGAGACGGCGACGTACGAGGGCAAGCTGTACGGCGCCCCGGACAACACCAACGTCCAGCTCCTCTGGTACCGCTCCGACCTCGTGCCCACGCCGCCGAAGACGTGGGACGAGATGATCTCCATGGCCGAGGCGCTGGTGGCGGAAGGGAAGCCCGGCCAGATCGTGGGACAGGGCAAGCAGTACGAGGGGCTCGTCGTGCTGTTCAACACTTTGGTCAAATCCAACGGCGGCACCATCCTCGACGAGAACGGCACCAAGGCCATCGTCGACGACAAGGCCGTGGAAGCGTTGGAGGCGTTGAAGAAGCTCGCCACGTCGTCGGCGATCGACCCGTCGTTCTCCAACGCCGCGGAGGACAACGCGCGCCTCGCCATGGAGAACGGCAACGCGGCGTTCCAGCTCAACTGGCCGTACGTCTACGCGGCGGCGCAGAAGAAGCCGGAGTTCGCCAAGAACTTCAAGTGGGCGCCGTACCCCACGGTGAGCGGTGACCAGGCCAAGGTCACCGTCGGCGGGATCAACTACGCCGTCAGCAACTACACCGCGCATACGGACGAGTCGTTCGACGCGGTGTTGTGCTTGCGTGGCGCGGAAAGCCAGAAGCTCGCCGCGCTCAAGGACGGTGTGCCGCCGACCATCGAGGCCGTCTACGACGAGCCCGAGATGGCCGAGGCGTACCCGATGCGCGACGACATCCTGGAGACGCTCAGGAACGCGAGTGTGCGGCCGCGTACGCCCGCCTACCAGAACGTCTCGACGGTCATCTCCACGATCCTGTCGCCGCCCGCGAGCATCGACCCGCAGGCGACGGCGGACAGGCTGCGCCAGGAACTGCAGGACGCTCTCGACTCCAAGGGGGTGCTGCCGTGAGTCATGCGGCCACAGAAGACGCTGTGCAGGCAGAGACGGCAGAACCCGTTGCGCCCAAGAAGAAGGCGGCGCTGAGCGAGGGCAAGAGAGCCGAACGCAAACTCGGCTGGCTGCTCTGCGCGCCCGCCGCGCTCACCATGATCGCGGTGACCGGCTGGCCGATCCTCTACTCGGTGCTGCTGTCGATGCAGAGGTTCGACCTGAAGTTCCCGGACCGCACCGAGTGGATCTGGTTCGACAACTACATCACCGTGCTCAGCAGTCCGTACTGGTGGAACGCGGTGTGGGTGACGGTGTTGCTCACCGTCGTCACGGTCGCGGTCGAACTGGTGCTGGGCATGTCGCTCGCGCTGATCATGCACCGGGCGCTCGTCGGTCGCGGCATCGTCCGCACGACGACGCTGATCCCGTACGGCATCGTCACGGTCGTGGCCGCGTTCTCCTGGCGCTTCGCCTGGACGCCCGGCACCGGCTACCTCGCCGAGGCGCTCGGCGGCGATCCCGTGCTCACCGAGAAGATCCCGGCGCTGATGGTCGTCGGTCTCGCGGAGATCTGGAAGACCACGCCGTTCATGGCCCTGCTGCTGATGGCGGGCCTGGCGCTGGTGCCGGACGACCTGCTCAAGGCCGCCGCGATGGACGGCGCGAGCGGGTGGCAGCGGTTCATCAGAATCACCGTGCCGATCATGAAGCCGGCGATCCTGGTGGCGTTGCTGTTCCGCACGCTCGACGCGTTCCGGATCTTCGACAACCTCTTCGTGCTCACCGCTGGTTCGCAGGGCACGTCGTCGGTGTCGATGCTGACCTACAACAACCTCATCAAGGGCTTGAACCTCGGTATCGGATCCACGATGTCCGTGCTGATCTTCATCATGGTCGCGATCATCGCGTTCGTGTTCATCAAGCTCTTCGGCACCGCTGCCCCCGGCAGTGACGACGGAGGGAAGCGCTGATGGCGGGTATCGGAGGAGCGGAGACCCCGGCCAAGAAGTGGGGCTGGGGTGTGCTCAACACGGTGGTCGTGATCTACGCGCTGGTTCCGGTGCTGTGGATCGTGTCGCTGTCGTTCAAGTCGTCGAAGACGTTGGCGGACGGCAACTTCATCCCTCGCGAGTGGAGTCTGGAGAACTACCAGAACATCTTCTCGACGTCCGAGTTCACGCGGGCACTGATCAACTCCATCGGTATCGCGGTCATCGCGACCGCGATCGCCGTGGTGTTCGGCACGATGGCCGCCTACGCCATCGCGCGGCTCGACTTCCCCGGCAAGAACCTGCTGGTGGGCGTCTCGCTGCTGATCGCGATGTTCCCGCAGGTCTCGCTGGTGTCGCCGTTGTTCGAGATCGAGCGCTCCCTTGGCTTGTTCGACACGTGGCCCGGCCTGATCCTGCCGTACATCACGTTCGCGCTGCCGCTCGCGATCTACACCCTGTCGGCGTTCTTCCGCGAGATCCCCTGGGAGCTCGAGAAGGCGGCGAAGATGGACGGTGCGACGCCGGGGCAGGCGTTCCGTCGCGTCATCGCGCCGCTGGCCGCGCCGGGTGTGTTCACGACGGCGATCCTGGTGTTCATCTTCTGCTGGAACGACTTCCTGTTCGCGATCTCGCTCACCTCGACCGAGCA
Source organism: Lentzea albidocapillata (assembly GCF_000719115.1). GTDB lineage: Bacteria > Actinomycetota > Actinomycetes > Mycobacteriales > Pseudonocardiaceae > Lentzea > Lentzea albidocapillata. The sequence continues at coordinate 58,716 of NZ_JOEA01000024.1, forward strand.
GTCGCGGACCGTGCCGGTGGCGCTGTCGTTCTTCACCGGTAGTTCCCAGTTCGAGGACCCGGCCGGGTCGATCGCGGCGGCGGCCGTGGTCATCACGATCCCGATCATCCTCTTCGTGTTGTTCTTCCAGCGCCGGATCGTCGCCGGCCTGACCTCCGGCGCCGTCAAGGGGTGAGTTGACCAATGGCAGAGATCGTTCTGGACAAGGTGACCAAGCGGTATCCCGACGGCGCTTTGGCCGTGCAGGAGGTCAACCTGGAGATCGCCGACGGCGAGTTCATCATCCTGGTCGGGCCGTCCGGCTGCGGGAAGTCCACCACCCTCAACATGATCGCGGGGCTGGAGGACATCACCGACGGCGAGCTGCGCATCGGCGGGCAGCGCGTCAACGAGAAGGCGCCCAAGGACCGCGACATCGCGATGGTGTTCCAGTCCTACGCGCTTTACCCGCACATGACGGTGAAGGAGAACATGGCCTTCCCGTTGAGGCTGGCCAAGGTCGACAACGCGACGGTCGAGCGGAAGGTCAACGACGCAGCGGAGATCCTGGATCTGACGCAGCACCTCGACCGCAAACCGTCCAACCTGTCCGGTGGTCAGCGGCAGCGCGTGGCGATGGGTCGCGCGATCGTGCGCAGCCCCAAGGCGTTCCTCATGGACGAACCGCTGTCCAACCTGGACGCCAAGCTGCGCGTGCAGATGCGCACCTCGGTGTCGCGCCTGCAGAAGCAGCTCGGCACGACCACGGTGTACGTGACGCACGACCAGACCGAGGCGATGACCCTCGGCGACCGGGTCGTCGTCATGCGCGGCGGTGTCGTACAGCAGATCGGCGCACCGCAGTTCCTCTACGAGCAGCCGGCGAACCTGTTCGTCGCGGGCTTCATCGGCTCCCCGTCGATGAACTTCGTGCCGGCGTCGCTGGAGAACGGCTCGCTGCGGTCGGTGCTCGGCGACGTGACGCTGACGGACCGGGTGCGGCAGCTGATCGAGAGTGCCGACGCGCCCCGCGAAGTGATCATGGGCATCCGCCCCGAGCACTTCGAGGACGCGGCACTGGTCGACGCGGAGGCACTGTCGTCGGGCGGCAAGTTCACCTCGCAGGTGGACGTGCTGGAGTCGATGGGCTCGGACAAGTACGCCTACTTCAACCTCACGGGCGAGCAGGCGGCCTCGGCGGAGCTCCAGGAACTCGCGGCGGACGCGGGAGCGGACGACGTGCCGGGTGACGGCATCTCGCTCGTGACGCGACTGTCCTCCGCGTCCGGTGCGGTGGAGGGCGCCTCGGCGGACATCTGGTTCGACGCGGACAAGGTGCAGCTCTTCGACCCGTCCAGTGGCAGGAACCTGACTTACACGGAACGGTGAATTCTCGTTTTGCGGGCCGCCTTCCCCTCTCGGGAAGGCGGCCCGTTTTTGTCACTCGATCGAGTGAGGGCGAAAGCCCTCGTGCAGCCGGGACTGATTAGTCCCACCCTATCTGCCCTGCCGAACTCGGTTCGCCATTGGGCGCTCGGCAGCGACATCTCATCGAAACGTGGTCTTCGCTTCTTCGGACAGTCCGCACGCTTGTCGAAGGCGGGTACAGGACCACAGGGGGGTTCCGGGGAACCGCCGCCGAGTGAAAGAGAGCGTGCAATGGGGATCCTGGACGGAAAAGCGGTAGTCATCACGGGGGCGGGCCGAGGACTGGGCGAGGCGTACGCGATGCACGCTGCCCTCGCGGGTGCGTCGGTGGTGGTCAACGACAACGACGGTGACCTGGCAGAACGGGTGGCAGAGCACATCCGCGAGTTCGGCGGCCGAGCCGTGGCCTCGAACCACACGGTCGCCGACCCGAGCGAGGCGGCCAAGATCGTCGACCTGTGCGTCGACGAATTCGGCCGCGTCGACGGTCTGGTGAACAACGCGGGCCTGAACTACGAGACAGCGCCGTGGGAAGACGATCCCGAGACGATCAGGCACGTGGTCGAGGTGAACGTCCTCGGCGTCATCTACACCGGAATCGCGGCGATGCGCGCGATGCGGGCCACCGGCGGCGGCTCCATCATCAACATTTCCTCCGGCGCGTCATTCGGCCAGCGCAAACTCGCCACCTATTCGGCGACCAAGGGCGCGGTGGCCTCACTGAGCTACTCGTGGGCCCTCGACCTGGAAGCCGAAGGCATCCGCGTGAACGCCGTGTGCCCCGTCGCACACACGCGGATGGTGTGGAAGTCGGAACGCTCCCTGCGCGCCATTCCGGCCGACCGGACGCCGGGCAAGGTGGCGCCGCTCGTGCTGTTCCTGCTCTCGGACCGCGCCGAGGGCATCACCGGGCAGGTCATCCGGTGCAACGGCAGGCAGCTGCACATCGTGGGTCAGCCGTACTTCAAGCAGCCGATCCTGGAGAGCGACAACTGGGACACCGCTTCGGTCGAACGGGCGTTCACGGGCGTGCTGCAGGCGCACCTCGAACCGTACGGGTTGGAGAAGAGGATGCCTCCCCGGCTCCGTGCGCTGGTGGAGCCTTCACAGACCGCCTAGCTCGGTGGATAGAAGTGTTGCCAGATCGGTCCAACCTGGTAACACTTCTATCCATGGGAAGCCTGGAGACGTTGCCGAACACGTTCACCACGAGCTCGGCGAACAAGGCTGGCCTGCACTTTCGTGACCTGTACCGCCTCCGTGACGAGGGTGACCTGCTGGAGCTTTCGAGGGGCGTCTTCCGCAAAGCGGAAGCGCCGGCTCCGACATGGCCCGATCTGCTGGCGGTATCAGTGCGTGCCCCGCTCGCGGTCGTGTGCTGCGTGTCGGCAGCCGAGGTCCACGACCTCACCGACGAGATTCCCCGAGAGGTCCAGATCGCGGTTCCGCGTGGCCAGCGGCCGCCTCGCATCGAGTATCCGCCTACCGAGGCCTTTCGCTTCAGCGCCACAACGTTCGACCTCGGACTCACCGAGGTGGAGGCGGCGCCAGGGGAGAACGTTCGTATCTACAACCCGGAAAGGACAGTTGTCGATCTCATGAGGTTGAGAGGCAGGCTCGGTGAGCCGCTGGCTCTTTCGGCGCTCCGCCGGTATTTGCTCCGGCGTGGCGCACGGCCCTGGCAGGTGCTCGCGTTCGCCCGGGAGCTCAGCGTCTTCGCGGCGGTGCGTGCGGCCGTGGACGCGGTGATCGCCGAGTGAGTCGACCGACCAAAGCCACGCCCGGTGGCTGTGCCTACCTGGACCTTCAGAACCGGGCGCGCCGTGAGCGGCGTTCGAACCAGGAACTGCAGACGCTCTACGTGTTGGAGCGATGGCTCGCTCGTCTGGCCGCGTCCCGCCATGCGAGTGAGTTCGTGTTGAAGGGAGGCATGCTTCTCGCGGTGTTCGATGCACGACGAGCCACCGCCGACGCGGACCTGCTCGCTCGCAACCTCGCCAACGACGAGGAGACAGTAATCGCGCGAGTCGTGGACGTGGCCAGTGTCGAACTGGACCAGGAAGACGGCGTGGAGTTCCTGGTGGACACGGTCGCGGCCCGGTCGATCCGCGAAGACGACCTCTACACGGGTGTTCGAATCAGCATGGCCTGCCGCATCTCCACCGCAAGCGTGAAACTCAGGCTGGACATCAACTTCGGCGACCCGGTGACCCCGGCACCTCAGCTGCTCGATCTGCCGTCGCAGCGGCCGGGGGTCGCGCCGGTCCCCGTGCTCGGCTACCCGATCGAGACGGTTCTGGCGGAGAAGACCAGTACGGCGATCGCGCTCCGGGCGGCGAACACGAGGGTTCGTGACTATGCCGACCTCTACATGCTGACCGGCAAACAAGCAGTGTCGTACGAATCAGCCCGGTCGGCTCTGGAGGCTACGACTCGTCACCGCGGCGTCGACATACTGCCGCTGTCCGCCGTGATCGGCGATCTCGCGGAGTCGCGCCAACAGACCTACTCGGCGTTCAAGAAGCGTCTTGGACCGGATGGCGCCCATCTGCCCGACAGCTTCGGGGACGTCGTGGCCGCTGTGATCGAGTTCGTCGACCCACTCGCGGCCGGGGATCTCTGCGAGGCGTGGGACCCCGAAACCCGGAAGTGGGTCTAGCGACGGATTCTCATTCGATCACGCACTGAGGTGTTCGGGTGACGTTTTCGCACGTCACACGGATGGCTGCGGAAATTGTCGGACCCTCCTGTCACCATCGGGGCATGGCCGAGCGCAAACCCAGAGTCACCGACTGGCGACTCGTCGTGCAGTCCCGGTTGGACCGGGTCCGCGCGGATCTGGCTGCCCTCGGCCCGTCCGATCCGGTCGATCCCGAGGGCGACGTGTGGCGTCGCACGGCCGAGACGCAGGCCTCCGTGGTCGAGGCGATGCTCAACGCCCGCGAGCCGTGGTGGCGCATGCTGCCGTCGTGGTGGTCGGGCTGGCACATCGAACGTGCGTGGCGCGCCCTGCACGAGGCCGAGGTGGCCACGATCTCGGCCGAGCGCGGGTTCCTGGGGCGGTTACCTGGTCTGCGGGCGCGGGTGGCGCAGTACCTGGACGACGATGATCCGCGCCGCCGCGCCCTGGAGGAGTTGCGGCCGGGGGAGTTCACGCCCGCGGTCGAGCGCGCGATCGTGGTGGACGCGTTGCGGGCGGCGTATGACAACTCGGACTTCGCGCATGCCGGCTCGCGTGCGTTGCGTAACAAGCTGATCGCCGCGTCGCTTGTGCTGTTCGTGATCAACACGGTTCTCGGTGTCGTCGGCATCGTGAAGCCCGGCATGATCCCGCTGTGCGTCGACCCGAAGGAGAACGCGCTGCCCACCGTCTGCCCCGGCGGCACGGCGAAGGCGTCCGGTGTGGACGTGTGGCTGGTGCAGGTGCTCGGGTCGTTCGGCGCGGTGCTGGCCGCCGTGGTGCTGCTCTTACGCCGCCGGCCATCGCTCTCGCCGTACGTGATGATCGGGTACCAGGCACTGATCAAGATCATGCTCGGCGCGGCACTGGCGGTGGTCGGCATCCTGGCGCTGGGAGCAGGGGTCACCAGCGGGCTGATCGGCATCCCGTCGGCGGCGGCCCTGCTGCTGTGGGCGGTCATCTTCGGGTACGCGCAGCAGATCGGCACGCGGCTGCTCGACAAGTACACCGACGAGGTGCTGGACCAGGCGCGGCCGCTGCCGGACGCGGACGGGCCGCGGGTGGCGCCCCGGTGATCGGTACAGAGGCGTCTGGTTAGACGCGTGGGCCTCGGCCGTGCGACTGACTTTCCTCGCGCACGGCGTTGATGACGTCGGCGTCCCATCGGTGCGTGCGGATCAGCCGGTACCGCTCGGCCGCGACCCACATGTACGCCTCGGTCTCGGTGCGGTCGCCGATCATGTCGGCCTGCCGCAGCATCGCGACGACCGGCGTGTACTCGTCGGCGTACCAGCGGCGCGCCACCTCGGGGCGGTCCAGGAACTGGCCGCTGTCCTGCATCAGCCGGAACCCCCACGCCTCGACGTGCTCGCCGAGCTGGGCGTAGTGCCACGGGTCGGACAGCACCACGGCGGCGCGGGCCTCGCCGCCCAGGGGGACGCGGTCCAGGAAGAGGCGCCGGTAGTCCTTCACGATCAGGTCGCCGCGGTAGCGGATGCCGGACGAGTTGATCCGGGTGATCACCTGCGTCACGTACGCGTCGATCACCTCCAGGCCCATCGCGTGCGCCACCGACACCCGATGGTGGCCGTCGATGATGAAGTGCAGCTCGCCGACCCGGTACACCTCGATCGGCGGCACGCTCTCGCCGCGGCGGGCGGCCAGGGCCAGTCGTTGCCAGCGCTCCCGGACGCGTCCGGAGGTCGGGCGGAAGCGGCGGTCGAAGTCGCGGGTGCGGTCGACGCTGCCCACGATCGAGTCCAGGCGGATCGACTGCAGGCCCAGGCGCTTCTCCGATGCCATGCCCAGGGCGCCCACGACCTCGTGGAACGGCAGCATGATGTTCACGTCGTCGGGCTCGCGGCGCAGCCAGGCCGCGAGACGCGACATCACCTGACGGCGGCGAGCGCGCAGGAAGTCGCTCTCGGCGTCGGCCACGGGAAAACCGGTGTCACGTCTCATCTCGCCCTCCCGAGATCTCAAGCACCTTCTGTGGAACGACGTTGATCACGCGTGTGGCGCCCAACGAACGGTCTGGGCGCGGCACGCCGTGCGGATGAATGTGGCCGTGCAGCATGAACGAGGGCTGCAACCGTGAGACAAGTCCACGTAAACAGTCGAAACCGCGATGCGGCGCGTCGGGTTCGTCGCCGCAGTCCAACGGCGGTGAGTGGGTCAGCAGCACGTCCACGCCACGTCCGTCCCGCAGCCTGCGCCACCCGGCGAGCCGGGACACCCGGCGGGCGCGGCGGGCCTGCTGCCGTTCCGTCCACTGGTTCGGGCCCTTGTTGTAGCGGATCGAACCACCGAGACCGGCGATCCGCAGGCCGGCGACATCGACCACGCGTTCGTCCGCGTTCACCGCACCGGCTGGACCTGGCCAGCGCACCGGCACGCCCGCTTTGGTCCAAAGGCCACGCACGTTCGAGTAGCCCGACAGGTCGGTGTCGTGGTTGCCGGGGACGAACACCAGCGGCTTGTCCAGGGCGTTGGCCAGGTGTTCCAGGTAGTCGAACGGCAGGTCGCCCGCCGCGACGATCAGGTCGACGTCCGAGTGCTGGTGCACCTGATCGGTCCACAGCTGCTCGACCACCTCGTCCGCGACAGCCAGAATCCGAGCCATCCCAGCAGCCTAATGAGTGCCAAGAAATTGAACACCGTCTCCACATGACGCGGGACAGCGCTGCCATTAGCGTGTTCACCGTGCTTGCCGAGCTGTTCGCCGCGGCCGCCGACGGATGCCGCGACCGCAGTCCGCTGACCCAGCGACTCCTCACCGACGCTGCCGACGACCTCCGGCAGGGCGGTGTCACGGCCAAAATCATGGCCGGCTCCGAATGCGACCGGGAGGGCACCGTGCCCGGGCTGCGGTTCGCGGGCGCTGTCCACCGGCTCGTGCTCGAAGGACGCGCACCCGGCCTCGCGAAGCACTACCCGTCCGTCGGCGGCCAGCCCCACCTGCCGACGCTGTGGGAGGACGCGCTGCCCGCTCTCAACGCGCACGCCGACGTCCTGAGGCAACGCGTCCTGGCCACTGTCGTGCAGACCAACGAACCCGGCCGCAGCGCGCCCCTCTACGGCGGCCTGATGGTCGCCGCGCAGGAGGCCGCGAAGGCCGCCGGCCGGCACGTGCCGTTCTGCGTGCGGCTGCTGGAGGTCGGCGCGAGCGGCGGGCTCAACCTGCGCCCGCACCACGTCGGCTACCAGCTACCGGACACGGTTCTCGGCGATCCGGACAGCCTCCTGGTCCTCGACCCGGAGTGGACCGGCAGGCCGCCCGCCGATCTGAGCCACCGGCTGCGCGTCGTCGGCAGGGCGGGCTGCGACCCCGCCCCGGTCGACGTGTCCACAGAGGACGGACGGCTGCACCTGAGCTCGTTCGTCTGGGCGGATCAGCTGGAGAGGTGGAACCGCCTGCGAGACGCGCTGGACCTCGCCGCCACCGACCCCGTCCGGGTCGACCGGTCGACCGGCCCGGAGTGGCTGGCGCACCAGCTCGCCCGGGCCGAACGGGACGTGCTCACCGTCGTGTGGCATTCCGTGGTGTGGCAGTACGTCTCGCCCGCGGACCGGGCGATGGGCAGGGCCGTGCTGGCGGACGCGGCCGCGAAGGCGACACCCTTGTCACCGTTGGCACTGCTGGTCTTCGAGCCTCGCCGCACCGACGACGGCTACCGGTTCGAACTGCTGCTCAAGCTCTGGCCGGCCGGGATCTCGCTGAACCTCGGCCACGGCGCGGGCCACGGCACGCCGTTCACCTGGGACGTCACCCCTTGGGAATGACGACCGGGTTCACCACGTACCGGCCGTCCTGCATCTCCACGGGCAGCCGGAACTCCGCGCGGACGCCGTCGTGCGTGTACTCGACGACGATGGCGCCGTCGCGGTAGACGCCCCGTTCCACCTGTGCGGTCTGGAACTGGTCCGCGGTCGCCTTCGCGACGTCTTCGCCGCCGACCGCCAGCAGCGGCTCCAGCTGGTGGAAGTCGTGTGCGCGCAACGCGTTCGTCACCTCGGCGGCGAGTTCGTCCGGCGTTTCCGCGCCCGGCTCCGGCCAGCGCGCGATGAGGACGACCACCGCCAGCAGCCAGCCGACGGCGAACACCATCAGCCAGAACCGCAGGTTGGTCAGTTGGCGGTGCACGTCACGGCGTTCCGCTGATCAGCACGAACACGGTGGTGATCCAGCAGAGCAGGAACGCGAGGATCCAGAACTTGATGTTGGTGAGCATTCTGGTCATGGCAAAGCCTCCGTACGAACATCGCGGGTGAAACCGGGACCTACAGCCAGCGATTTCGTCGCAGTATTCGATAGAGGGTCAGGCACGCCACGAGGATCACACTGATCACCACGGGGTACCCGTACTTCATCTTGAGCTCGGGCATGAAGTCGAAGTTCATGCCGTAGATGCCGGCGACCATCGTCGGCACCGAGATGATCGCCACCCACGCGGTGATCTTGCGCATGTCGGTGTTCTGCTGCAGCGTGATCTTCGCGAGCGTCGCGTCGACCAGCGTCGTCAGCAACTCGTCGAACGCGGTCACCCGCTCGGACACCTCGGTGAGGTGGTCGTCGACGTCGCGGAAGTACGAGCGCACCTGCTCGGGGATGAGCGGCGTGTAGCCCTCCGCCAAGCGGCGCAACGGGTTCGCGAGCGGCATCACCGCGCGGCGCAGCTCAAGCACCTCGCGCTTGAACATGTAGATCTGGTCGGCGCTGACCCGGCTGCGCGGCGCGAAGATCCGCTCCTCCATCGTGTCGATGTCGGCTTCGATCCGCGCGGTGACGTCGAGGTAGTTGTCGACCACGTGGTCCGCGATGGCGTGCAGGACCGCGGACGAGCCGACCTCCAGGCGCTCCGCGTCGTCCTCCATCTCGTGGCGCAGCTTGGAGAGCCCGGAGTGGTTGCCGTGCCGCACGGTGATGACGAAGTCCTTGCCCAGGAACACCATGATCTCGCCGGACTCGACGATCTCGTTGGCGGTGTCGGGGGACTCGTTGGTCACGTAGCGAACGGTCTTGAAGACCATGAAGAGCGAGTTGTCGTACCGTTCGAGCTTCGGGCGCTGGTGCGCGTGCACCGCGTCCTCGACCGCGAGCTCGTGCAGCCCGAACGTCTCCGCGATGCCCTCGATCTGCTCGGCATCCGGCTCGTGCAGGCCGATCCAGACGAACCCGTCCTTGCGCTTGCGCACCTCTTTGACGGCGTCGGTGTGCGTCCAGCGGCCAGGCAAGCGCTTGCCATCGACGTAGACCGCGCAGTCGACCACGTAGTGCGACAACGGCACGGAGATGTGCGGCGTCGGGCGCTGCTGAGCGCCGCGTCCGCGGATCGAGGGCAGGCTGGGCATGGTGAGTTCCTCCAGGGCCACACGTCGTCGAAGTGCACGAGAAGCACGACGGGCGCCCTACCGGTGGAGACTCAGCGAACTAGAACGATCTAGCAGGCCACCTCGGTGAGGACGCGCTTGGTACTGGCAGGGTGGGGGTCCTTGCTCATTTAGGGGTCCTCACCTCCTCGGGGCGAAGTCACTGGTGGTGGAAATCCTCACACACCGGTTGCCGAGGGTACCCCCTCCGCGTAAAGACTGTCTCCCCACCTGAGTCAGATCTCGATCACACGTAGTTGGAGGCGCGGTGCAGTTCGGTCGGTACTACGAGGAGTTCGAGGTCGGAGCGGTTTACAAGCACTGGCCTGGCAAGACGGTGACGGAGTACGACGACCACCTGTTCTGTCTGCTCACGATGAATCACCACCCGCTTCACATGGACGTGAACTACGCGGAGAACACGACGGACTTCGGCAAGAACGTCGTCGTCGGCAACTACATCTACTCGTTGCTGCTGGGCATGTCCGTGCCCGACGTCTCCGGCAAGGCGATCGCCAACCTGGAGATCGAGTCGCTGCGGCACGTGAAGCCGACGTTCCACGGTGACACGATCTACGGTGAGACCGAGGTGCTCGACAAGACGCCGTCCAAGTCGAAGGACGACAGGGGCGTGGTCTACGTGGAGACTCGCGGCTACAAGCAGGACGGCACGGTCGTGTGCATCTTCAGGCGCAAGGTCATGGTGCCGAAGCAGTCCTACGGTGACGCCCGCGGTGGCGAGCAGCCAGGACGCCCTGAACCGGTATCCAACTAATTTGGGGAAGTGACGTGACGTCTCTGGATCTGGCACAGCAACGTCTGCGCGCGTTCGCCGAGGAGGCCGCAGCGGTCTCGCCGCTCTACGAGCACCTCGCGTCGCGTGCTGCCGCCGATCCGGAGGTCGCCGACCTGCTGACCGCCGCCAGCGAGGACAACGCCACGGGCGAACTCCTGCTGGCGGCGGCGCACCGGCTGGTGCAGGCCGAGCCGTTCCACCGGCTCTCGAACTACTACCCGTCGCTCGGCGGGACGTACGGCGCGGACGAGAGCACCTGGCCGTTGTTCCGGGACTTCCTGCTGGAGCGCGGCGACCGCGTGCGGGCCCTGGTGGGCTCGCAGGTGATCCAGACCAACGAGGTGCGGCGCGCGGCCCTGCTCTACCCGGCCGTCGCGGTCGCGGCGAAGCAGGCGGGCGGGCCGATCGGGCTCGTGGAGGCCGCGACGACGGCCGGTCTGCTGCTCGGGCTCGACCAGTACTCGTACCGCTACCAGACCGCGGAGGCCGGCCAGCTCGTCGCCGGACCGGCCAAGGCCGCGCTGGGGCTGCACTGCTCGTTGGAGCTCGCACCCGGCGCCGCGCTGCCGAAGCTGCCCAAGACGATCAAGGTGGCCGCGAAGGCGGGCATCGGGGTGGCGCCCGCCGATCTGGCCGACGAGGACGCCTACGCGTGGCTGGAAGCGTGCGTGTGGGCGGACCAGCCGGAGCGGCTGCGCCTGTTCGGGGTGGCGTGCGGGGTGCTGCGCAAGAACCCGCCGCGCCTGGTGACCGGGGACCCGGTCGCGGACCTCGCCAAGGCGGTCGAGCCGATCGACGCGCCGCTCGTCGTCATCACGAGCGGGTCCGGCCTCGACCTCGTGCCCGCATTGTCGGCTTTGGGCAGACCTGTCTGGTGGGCCGCGCACGAGGCCGGTGAGCTGCGGCTCATCCGTGTCGGTGAGTCAGGCGTGGAGACGACCACTCTGGCGACCACCGAGGCCCACGGGCAACGTCTCGTTTGGCGTTGATCGGCCGCCCCGAACGCGTGAACCCTGATCAGGCCCTGGGCAGGCAGTTCCAGCCAGAGAGCGCTTCCACGAGCCCGTAGGTGGTCGGAAGTGTGTCGAAGGTCGCACGGTCGACCCAAGCGACATCCGATGCGTCGTCGCCCGCTCGGAGCACACCTGACGTGACCTGGCATTCGTAGTCGAAGATCAAGAAAACCCCGTTCGGGGCCGGTCGCTCCACGTGGCCGACGAGGCGGCCGACGGTGACGGAGAGTCCCGTCTCCTCGGCTAGTTCCCTAGTCACGGCCGCCTCATCCGTCTCATCCGGCTCCACGCGCCCGCCTGGTATCGACCACAGGCCCTCACCTGGTGGATTGGCGCGTCGCACGAGCAGTAGTCGCCCGTTCGAGTCATGAACGACGGCTCCGACGCAACGGATCGTGCGCTTGCTGCTGGGCGTCACGATCACGAAGCGTAGTCACACCGGATCGGCGGTGCTGTCCGCTACCCCGGCTGCGGTACAAATCTCCCAAGGTGCCGAACTGTGCTGTAGAACGGTCACGAACGGCGCCAAACGGGTGCGACGCGGACGGGGTGGACACCGTGAACTTGAAGAAGATTCTCACTTTCGCTGGAATCGCCTTGCTGTTGTTCTTCCTGATCGCGGAGCCTCAGCAGGCGGCTCAACTCGTGCAGAACATCCTCAACTCGCTGCGGACCGCGGCCGAGGCGCTCATCACGTTCGTGCGCTCCGTCTTCTAGTCTGGTACCAGCCACCTGCCGGGTGGCGGGAGCAGGTCAGACAGGGCACTGCCTGGTACCAGGAAAGGCTGGTAGCGCATGTTCGCACCACGTGATCCGGACGACTATCTGCTCCCGAGCGAGCGTCGGGTCATCCGTGTGCGCAGGCACTGGTCCTACCTGATCTGGGACGTCCTGGAGGCGGCGGCGCTGCTCGCCGGCTTCATGATGATCTCCTACCTGCTCCCGGCGGACGCGGGCGTGATCCAGAACGTGCTCTGGTACGGGGCGCTGCTGGTGTTGCTGCGCGTGGCGTACTTCATCATCGAGTGGTGGGTGGAGCGCATCGTCGTCACCGACAAGCGCTTCATGCTGACGTCGGGCGTCTTCGAGACCAAGGTCGCGATGATGCCCGTCACCAAGGTCACCGACCTCACCTACGAGCGCACCGTGGGCGGACGCATGTTCGGCTACGGCACGCTCATCGTGGAGTCGGCGGGGCAGATCCAGGCGCTGAACCGCCTGGAGTTCCTGCCGAACCCCGAAGAGGTCTACGACGCCATCTCGGAGCTGACCTTCGGTGACAAGAAGGCGCAGGCCGAGCGGTTCTCGATGATCAAGGCCCAGCGCGCCGCGCGCGGGAAGAAGATGGTCCCGTAACACAGGTCGTTCGCCACGTCGTCCACACTGGACGACGTGGTCATCGATCTGCACACCCATTCGTCCGAGTCCGACGGCACCGACAGCCCCGCCGACCTGGTGAGGGCGGCGTCCCTCGCAGGACTCGACGCGGTGGCGATCACCGACCACGACACGGCGGCCGGATGGGCCGAGGCCGAGGCGGCGCTGCCGTCCGGGTTGAGGCTGGTGCGCGGCGCCGAGCTGTCGTGCTCCTCGGCCGACGGCTACGGCCGCACCATCACCGTTCATCTGCTGGCGTACCTGTACGACCCGACGCACGTCATGCTGATGAAGGAGCAGTCGCGCCTGCGTGAGGAACGGCGTACGCGGCTGCAGAAGATGGCCGAGATGATGCAGGCCGACGGGTTCCCGATCGACCCGGTCGACCTGATGTCCCGCCTGCCGTTCGACGCGCCGGCCGGACGCCCGCACCTCGCCCAGGCGCTGATCCGCGCCGGGGTGGTGGCGTCGGTCGACGAGGCGTTCGCGACGTTCCTGACCGGCGGCCAGTACTACGTCGGCCGCACCGACACCCCCGTCGAGCGCGCGATCGAGATGATCACCGAGGCCGGCGGCGTCACCGTGCTGGCCCACCCCTTCGCCCGCTCCCGCGGCCCCGTCGTGGCACCCTCCGTCGTGCGCTCGCTGGCCGCCGCCGGCCTCTTCGGCGTCGAGGTGGACCACCCGGACCACGACCAGGAGACGCGGCGGTCGCTGCGAACGCTGGCGGACTCGCTGGGCCTGATCGTCACCGGGTCGAGTGACTACCACGGCACCAACAAGACGGTGCGGCTCGGCGCGGAGACGACGGCGCCGGAGATGCTGGATGCTCTGGCCGAGAGGGCGACAGGCTGCAAGATCCTCGTGGGATAGGGCGGTGTTCTCGTGTTCAACCTGCGGCTCTTCATCGAGGCCTCGATCACGCTGCTGGTGATCATGGACCCTCCCGGGACCGTGCCGGTCTTCCTCGGACTGGTCGGCCGCAAGTCGCGCGAGGCCCGCAAACAGGCGGCGCGGCAGGGCGTGCTGGTGTCGTTCCTGGTGATCACGCTGTTCGCGGTGGCCGGCAACTCGATCCTGGCGTACATGCACATCGGCATCCCCGCCCTGCAGGGCGCGGGCGGGTTGCTGCTGTTGCTGATCGCGCTGGACCTGCTCACGGGCAAGGGCGCGACCAACCACCCCGAGGTCGAGGACGTGAACATCGCCCTGGTGCCGCTGGGAACGCCGTTGCTCGCCGGTCCTGGTGCCATCGCCGCGACCATCGTGTTCGTGCGTCAGGCGAACGGCGACTGGGGCTCCTATCTCGCCCTGGCCGCGGCGATCGTGGCCGTGCACCTCGTGCTGCTGGGGACGTTGCGGTCCGCCGGCCTGCTGATCAAGGTGTTCAAGGAGAGCGGGATCCTGCTCATGGCCAAGATCGCCGGTCTGTTGCTGGCCGCGATCGCCGTGCAACTCGTCGCGTCGTCCGTGCAGGGCTTCATCTCTTCGGGCGTCTAGCGCTCGATGTGGGCCTTGTCGCCGTCGATGATGATCGGGCGCTCGATCAGGCTCGGGTTGGCGACCATGTGCGCGATCCACTTCGCGCGGTCGTGTTCGAGCAGCTTCGGGTAGGCGGCTTCCTTGGTGCGCGCGATCTCCCACGGCTCTTTGCCGAGCAGCTTCAGGACGTGGTCGAGCTCTTCGGCTGATGGGGCGTCGTCGAGGTAGCGGCGTTCGGTGTAGTCGATGTCGGCGTCGTCGAGGCGTTGCTTGGCGGCGCGGCTCTTGGAGCAGCGCGGGTTGTGCCAGATCTCCATGCCCTTCATTTTCTGTCAGGGTGCTTGAGTAACTTGGTTCGGGTGGAACAACTCGGCTTCGACTTCGGCACTGCCGCACCACGTCGGCTGGTGCGCGTCACGCCCGCGAAGCTGTCGACGTGGACGAGCTGCCCACGCCGCTTCCGGATGACGTACCTCGACCGTCCCTCGCCTCCACGAGGCGGTGCGTGGGCGCACAACACGCTGGGCGCTGTCGTGCACAACGCCCTGAAGGCCCTGTTCGACCTGCCTCCCGACCGCCGCACGCCGGACCAGGCCGTGGCGCTGCTGAACCGGCAGTGGAAGTCCGAGGGCTTCCGCGACGTCGACCAGGCCGCCGAGTACCGCGGCCGAGCCCAAAGCTGGGTCCACGAGTACGTCTCATCGCTGGACGTCGACTTCGAACCGCTGGGCGTCGAGCGCTGGGTGTCGTCGCCGACCGACCGCATCGTGGCCGAGGGCCGGGTCGACCGCATCGACTACCGCGACGGCGAACTGGTCATCGTCGACTACAAGACCGGTCGTCACGTCCTGACGTCCGACGACGCCCGCGGCTCGCAGGCGCTGGCCCTGTACGCACTCGCGGCCCGGCGAACGCTGCGCAAGCCGTGCCGCAAGGTCGAGCTGCACCACCTGCCGTCGGGGTCGATCGCGGTCTGGGAGCACACGGAGGAGTCGCTGGCACGGCACGTCCGGCGGGCGGAGGAGGCCGCGGACGAGATCGACCTGGCCACGGAGACCCTGAAGGCCGGTGGGGACCAGGAGGTCCTGTTCCCGGCGGTGACCGGGCGGCAGTGCCAGTGGTGCGACTTCCGGCGGAGTTGCGCCGAGGGGCAGGCGGCGGCGCCCTCGCTGGACCCTTGGGCGTTGCTGGCTCCATAAGGGTGCCTGGAGTGCGACTTTTGCCGTAAGCCGGTGTCAGGGCTTCCGGGCCGTGACTGCCCGCGCATCCGTGGACCCGTAGGGTGGCGGGAGTGGACGTGGAAGCAGCAAAGCGACCGTCGCGGACCTACGGATTTCTGCGCGCCGTGAGCGGAGTGCTCGCGGTGGGCATGGTGCTGCTCGCTTTGGGGAACATCGGCGTCCAGTTCTACGCGAACTCCCGTGATCTGCCCGGACCTGGGACGTTGTCCGTCGTCGCGCACGTGGTGGCGGCGTTGCTCGTGGTCGGCGGGCAGATCGTGGCTGACCGGTACGCGGACTGGAAGGCGCCGGTCGCGTCGCTGGCGGTGTTCGTGGTGAGCGCCGCGACGCTGTGGACCTTCTGGTGGGCCTAGGGTCTGTATCGAAGTCCGTGTTCGCGATAGCCGGGCCTGACGCGGCCCCTGGCGGCACGGCCGAACGACCCACATACAACACCGGTATGCGGGCCATTCGGCCGCACCACCAGGAACCACCTCAGGCGCGACTCTCATCGAACGAGACTTCGATACAGACCCTAGGTGTGCGGTTTCAGCACGCAGTGCACGTCCACACCGGACAGCTCCGAAGCACCGCGGTGCTGTTGTCCTGACGTCAGGAAGTCAGCCAGGCCCGCCACGTCGGCAGCAGCGTGGCGATGAGGTCCAGCGGCGCCTCGGTGTTCGGCGAGTGCATCACGCCGGGCAGCACCGCGAAGTCCGCGTCCAGCCGCTCCGCCATGTCACGCTGGGCGGCGGGCGTCCACGCGTCGTCCGCGTCGCCGCACACCACCAGACAGGGCGTGCCGGACGAACGCAACGCGCGCGCCAGCTTCGCGACCTGGTCCGGTTCGTAGCGCAGGCCGTTGGCCATGCCGAGCAACGCCGCGGCCTGCGACTTGAGGAACCTGTTGCGGTAGAAGTCCTTCAGCTCCTGCGGGAGCACCGCGTACGCCGGGTTCTGCTGCGACCGCAGCTCGTTCAGCCTCTGGGTGCCCTCGACGCCCTGCTCGGCCAGCACGTGCTCGCCGACCTCCAGCACCGTGCGGCGATCCCCCGAGGGCAGTTCGGACGGACCCGACGACAGCAGCGTGAGCCCCGCGAGCGGGGCCCCCGCGAACACCGCCGCCCGTGACACCAGAGCACCGTAGGAATGGCCGAGCAGCAACACCTTGCGGCCGTCCGCCGCGATCTTCCCGATCAGCTCGGCGAGCACCGAGCCCAGCGGACCGGGCCGGTACAGCGCCTCGTCGTCCGGGCCCTGCGAGTCCTGCTGGCCCGG
This sequence comes from Lentzea albidocapillata, assembly GCF_000719115.1. Lineage (GTDB taxonomy): Bacteria > Actinomycetota > Actinomycetes > Mycobacteriales > Pseudonocardiaceae > Lentzea > Lentzea albidocapillata. Next base: position 75,339 of record NZ_JOEA01000024.1, read on the forward strand.
CAGGTCGATCGCGACTACCTCGAAACCCGCGTCCGCGATCGGGTCGATCATCGGCGCGAAGTCCTCTTTGGAACCCGTGTAGCCCGGCACGAGCAGCACGGTCGTGCGCATCGCGTCATCACCCAGCGCGGGCGCGCGCAGCGCCGCGATCGTGCCGTAGCGGCCCGGGAGGTCGACGCGTTGCGCCCGGTTAGGGCTGATCTGCGAGTACACGAGCTGAACTATCTCAGCGCGACCAGGGTTTCGCCACGCTGCTCGAGCACGACGGGACCGGCTGTGGCGAGTTGCACAGGGCCTGTGTGGCCCTCGCGGTTCAGCCGGATCGTGCCCACGACCGCGCCGGTGGCCTGCTCGTACACCCGCAGGCCCTCCTTCACCGGGATGACCGCGCGGCCCGCGAGCGTCGTACCGGCGCCCAGCGTGCCCTCGGCGGTCCACAGTGGAGTGAGAGTCTCCAGCGACAGCGCGACCGTGCGGGAACCGGTGAACCAGAAGGCATTCGTCTTCGTCGTGAAGACGCGTGCCACGTGGTTCGGCGGGTCGGTGAAGTCGGCTTCGGGGATGTCGAGCGGTGCCTCGCCGACCTGGTTGCCGGTCTCCGCGTCGAAGATCAGCAACCGGCTCGGGGCGGGCGCCGCCACCGCGACGAGCTTCTCGGTGACAGCCACGACCTGCACGTTCTTCGCGCCGGTGAGAGGGCTGCCGAACACCTTCGGCTCGTCGGACTTGTCCGGGTTCGGCTTGAGGATCGTCAGCCGGTCCGACGCGTCGTCGGGGCAGCGCTCGACCATCGCGAACCTGCCGGAGGTGACGGCGACCGAGCCGTACGTGCAGCCGGCCCGAGGCTGCTTGTTCGGGTTCACGATCGCGCGCAGGCCGCCGTACTCGAGCGAGCGCACCAGGTCGTCGCGCCGGTAGACCTCGACGAACTTCGAGCCGGTGGTGATCAGGTGCGAACCCTCGTTGAGCAGTGCCGTGCCCGGTTCCGCGTCGCCGTTGCGCTGTGCCCGCCGCTCGCCGGTGACGCCGTCGAGCGAGGTGAGCTCGGAGCAGTTCGTGCCCTTTGAGTACAGGGCCATCGCCCGGCCCCAGCCCGTGCTCACCACGCACAGCGGCAGGTCGCGCTTGTACGTCCACCGCACGTCACCGGTCAGCGGGTCGCGCCCGTTGACCTCGCCGCCGTCGCCGGTCACGACCGTCGACGGCTTCTCCTCGCCCGTGTCCTTCACCGCGGTCTGCACGACCGCGGGTGACAGCGAGGCGCCGCTCTTCGCCCGCCACACCTCGGCGAGCGACGGAGGCAGCGAGGTCACTTCGGGCAGCTGCTCCCACGACGACGGCCCGGTGACCGACGTCGTGGCACGAGCATCGCTGAAAGCCCAGGTCAGCACGGACGCCGTGACCGACACCACCGCGATCAGCGCGATCGCGATGAAGTCGGCGCGGGTGCGCCAGGACCGGGCGGGAGGACGTTCTGCGACGGGTGCGGCCTCGTGCGCGGGCTCGTCGAGGACGTCCTCGACGTCGGTGACGTCGGAACCGGGGGACGACATGTGATCAGTCTGCCGAAGGAGCGGCCTGTTCGGCAGAGCTTCGGCGACGCCGACGCCTGCGCGGCTTGTCCGAGGCGGACTTCTCGGCGGCTTCGGGAGCGGCCTGCGTCTGCTCGCCCTCGGGCGTCACGCCGGCGCGGCTGCGCGTGCGCGAGCGGGACCGCTTCGGCCTCGTCTCCTCGCTCGCCTCCGGCGCCTGCTCGGCACCGGCGGGGGAGGAACCCGTACGACGACTGCTGCTACTACCGCTGCTGGTGCTGCGGCGCTTGCGCTTGCCCGTGTCGAGCTTCTCCTCCTCTTCGGCGTCGAGGCCCGCGCGGGTGCGGTGGCTCAGCGGCAACCGGCCCGTGGAACCGGACGGGATGCCCAGGTCGGCGAACAGGTGGTCGGACGTGGAGTACGTCTCGACCGGCAACGGCTGGCCGAGGCCCAGGATGTCGTTGAGAGACTTCCAGCGGTGCGTCTCGTCCCAGTCGACGAACGTGACGGCGACACCCGTGCGTCCGGCACGGCCCGTGCGGCCGATGCGGTGCACGTACGTCTTCTCGTCTTCGGGGCACTGGTAGTTGATGACGTGCGTCACGTCGTCGATGTCGATGCCGCGCGCGGCGACGTCGGTGGCGACCAGCACGTCGACCTTGCCGGCGCGGAACGCCCGCAGCGCCTTCTCACGCGCGCCCTGGCCCAGGTCACCGTGGACGGCGGCCGCGGCGAACCCGCGCTCGGTCAGGTCGTCGGCGACCTTCTGCGCGGTCCGCTTGGTGCGCGCGAAAACCATCGTCAGGCCTCGGTCGCGGGCCTGCAGCGCGCGGGCCAGCATCTCCGGCTTGTCCATCGAGTGCGCCCGGTAGACGAACTGCGAGGTGTTCTCGTGCGTCTGGCCTGCGTCGTTCTCCTCGGCACGGATGTGCGTCGGCTGGTTCAGGAACGTGCGGGCCAGCGTGATGATCGGGCCCGGCATCGTCGCCGAGAACAGCATCGTCTGCCGCTCGTCGGGGACCATGTTCAGGATGCGCTCGATGTCGGGCAGGAAGCCCAGGTCGAGCATCTCGTCGGCCTCGTCCAGCACCAGCATCCGGACCTTGCCGAGCACCAGGTGGCGCTGTTCGGCCAGGTCGAGCAGGCGGCCGGGCGTGCCGATGATGACATCGGCGCCCTTGCGGAGCTGCGCGATCTGCCGCTCGTACGGAATGCCGCCGTAGATCGCGGCGACCTTCACGCCGAGGTGGCGCGACGCGTCGGTGAGGTCGTGCGAGACCTGGAGACACAGCTCACGGGTGGGCACGACCACAAGGGCCTGCGGAGTGCCGTCGCCGGGCAGGTCGACGCGGTGCAGCAGCGGCACGCCGAACCCGAGGGTCTTGCCCATGCCGGTGCGTGCCTGGCCGATGAGGTCGTCACCGGCGAGAGCGATGGGGAGCGTCAGCTCCTGGATGGCGAAGGTGCGCTCGATGCCGGCTTCGCCGAGCGCCTTGACGATCTCGTGACGCACGCCGAGCTCGGCGAACGTGGGGGATTCGGACTGCACCGGGGCGTCTGCCAGCAACGGGTGCGACGTGTCTTCTTCGGGAACTCCGGCCTCGCTGTGTTCCAGGAGAACCGGGTCCAGATGTGTTTCTACTTCAGCGGTCAGGGTGATCAGCCTCTCTCGTACCAAGCGCGTACGAGCCCTGGCCGGGCCTCTCGACCGCGCTCGATGAGCAGCTGCGGGAAAGGTGTACGCGCACCATTTCTGCGCCGCGCAGCGTGGTCGTCACACTCGTCACGCCGGGCGTCCTCCCTCATTCTACCTGGCAAGACACATTTGACCACTAGGCTTGCCCTCATGGGTGTTGCGGAGGGTGTTGTCGATCTTCTGGGAGCGCTCGCATATGGCGAGCTCTCGGCTTTCGACCGGATGACGGAGGACTCGCGTTCGGCGCCGACACTGGCGGGGCGTGCGGCTCTCGCGCAGATGGCCGCGGCCGAGATCGGGCACTTCACGCTGCTGCAGAAGCACCTCGCCGCCGAGGGCATCACCGTCGAGGACGCGATGGCGCCGTTCGTGAAGGGTTTCGACGCGTTCCACGAGTCGACGAGCCCCAAGTCGTGGCTCGAGTCGCTGGTGAAGGCGTACGTCGGCGACGGGCTCGCGGCCGACTTCTACCGCGAGATCGCGGAGTGGCTGGACGCGCCGACCAAGGAGCTGGTGCTCCACGTGCTCGCCGACACGGGTCACTCGGCGTTCGCTGAACGCGAAGTCCTGGCCGCCGTCGAGTCCGATCCGCGGGTGCGCGACCGGCTGGCGCTGTGGGGCCGGCGGCTGCTCGGAGAAGCGTTGACGCAGGCCCAGTACGTGGTGGCGGAGCGGGACGGCCTCTCCGAGCTCATCATCCGGGGCTCGGGAGACCTCGCCGGGATCGGTCAGCTGTTCCGGCGGCTCCAGCAGTCGCACGCGCGGCGCATGACGCAGCTCGGTCTGGGCTAGTGCGGCGACCACTAACCACCGGCAGGCGATTCCCGCTGGTCAGACGGGTGCATCGCGGTGTCGACCCCCGCCCCCATATCGGGCATATGGGGGGCGGGGGTCGACACCGCGAGGTGCCCTGCTGAACACCGGGAGCGTCTGTCGGTGATTGTGGTCGCCGCACTGGGTAGGCTCGGGATCAGATTTTTCTCTTGAGCACGGAGGTCAGCGTGGAGGTCAGGATCGGCGTCGCGGACAGCGGGCGCGAACTCGTCGTGACCAGTGAACTCAACCCGTCCGAGGTCGAGACTCTGGTTGCGGACGCGGTGTCCGGCAAGTCCAGCGTGCTGACGCTGGTGGACGCAAAGGGTGCGCGGTTCGTCGTGCCCGCTGGCCGCGTCGCGTACGTGGAGATCGGCCCGCAGGACTCGCGCAAGGTCGGGTTCGGCGCCTGAGTCGGCAGAACTGAGCAAGGCCCCGGTCATCGCGACCGGGGCCTTTCTCGTGGGCGACCCTAGTGCTCGGCCGGCTCTTCGATCTTGTACGGCGGAGTGGAGATGCCACCGACCCGGTAACGGCCCCACGGGTCGGGGTCGTTGAGCGTCCCCTCCGCCTCACCGGTGGGGGTGCGCAGCAGCGCGGTCCGCGCGCCTGCCTCGACACGGTTCGTGACGTCGTCGTTCTTCTTCACGCGGCCGTACCAGTGGTAGCGGCCGTCGATCGGCTGGAAGTAGCCCCGCAGTTCGACCTCGACCGCGACCTCGTCGGAACCGAAAACGAGGGTGGCTTCGCCGCTGTAGCCCTCTTCGTCGTGCTCGCTCATCAGTCCACCAATCGGAGAGGGGTCGTGAGTGGCATTGCCGGGTCTGCCTGGACGCCGGCCGAGCGCAGTAGCCCGTCGATGGCGTGCCAGATGATCGTCGCGAGGTAGCTGCTCAGGTTCGCGCGGGACATGGTCTGGCGGTCGAGCCACCAGTCACCCGCGTTCTGCACCATGCCGACGAGCGCGTGCGCCCACGGCTCGGCGCCGCCGGAGTCCATCTCGAACGCGCGCATGTACTCGCCGAGGATTCGGGCGAGCGTGGTCGCGATGAGGTCCTTGTCCTCCTGCACCACGTCCTTCTCGACCGGGCGGTCCACAAAGGACCCCTTCACCACGAACCGGTAGAGGTTCGGGTTGTCCTCGATCACGGACAGATAGGCGTCCACGATCCGTTCGATGCGGTCGCGGATCGGCCCGTCCGCGGCGAGCGCGGGACCCATCCGGTCCATCAGCAGTTCGGTGGCCTTCTGGCCCACTGCCAGGTACAGGTCGGACTTGTCGGTGAAGTGCCGGTACAGCACGGGCTTGCTGACGCCGGCCTCCGCGGCCACGTCGTCCATGCCGACGTCCGGGCCCTTTTTGGCCACGGCGGCGATCGTGGCCTCCACGAACTCCGCCCTGCGCTGCTCGCGGTGACCCTTCCACCGCTCACGTCGCGCGTCCGGCCCCTTGACAGTACGTGCCATGTGACGCACGCTACCAGAAGTAACCGTTACCTCAAGTAACACTTACCGGGGAGGGCAACCGATGAGGGTCGCCGATCGGGAGAAGACAGCGGAACGGCTCCTCAAGTCGTCCGCCGAGAAGTTCTACGACCCCGAGGTGGACATCGACTGGTCCGCACCTCTGGTCGACGGGCTCTTCTACATCCCTGAACAGCGCATTTCGCTCTACGGCACGCCTCTCTACGACACGCTCTCGCAGGAGCAGCGCGTCGAGCTGTCGAAGCACGAGCTGGCGTCGATCGCGTCCGTCGGCCTGTGGTTCGAGCTGCTGCTCATGCAGATGCTGGTGAAGGTCGTCTACAACACCGACCCGACCACGCGGCACGCCCAGTACGCGCTGACCGAGGTCGCCGACGAGTGCCGTCACTCGACGATGTTCGCGCGCCTGGTCGAACGGATCGGCTGCCCGGCCTACGGGCCCACTCGCCACACGCACCGCATGGGCAAGCTGCTGCCGATCATCGGCTACGGCCCCGCGATGTACGGCTCGATCCTGGTCGCGGAGGAGATCCTCGACCGGCTGCAGCGCGAGGCGATGACCGACGACACCATCCAGCCGCTCGTGCGGATGGTGAACCGGATCCACGTGCTGGAAGAGGCCCGGCACGTGCGGTTCGCGCGTGAGGAACTGCTGCGCGGGATGTCGGAGCTCAAGGGCTACGAGATGCCGTACCAGAAGTGGCTGGTCGGGTACGTGTCGATGATGATCACGCGCGCGATCATCAACCCCGCCGCGTACGCCGCCGTCGGGCTCGACGTGCGCGAGGCCCACCGCCAGGCGCTGGGCAACGAGCGGTTCCAGGAGACCATTCGCTGGTCCGGCGAGCGGATCATGACGTTCCTGGACGAGGCCGGACTCGTGGGAAGGCCGGGGATGCGCTCATGGCGTCGCTCGTTCTTGATCGGCTGAACGTCGTCACGTCGGGGCCTTCGTCCTCCGGCGCGACCGCGGTTCTGCTGCACGGGTGGACCATGGACCTGACCACCTGGGACCGCGTCGCCGCCGCACTGCCTGGCCGGGTGGTGCGGTACGACGTGCGCGGTCACGGTGGGTCTTCGGGTGCGGGGACGATCTCGGAGCTGGCCGACGACCTGGCCGCCGTGCTGGAGGAATGCGTTCCGTCCGGGCGGATCGTGCTGGCCGGCCACTCGCTGGGCGGCATGACGATCATGGCGCTGGCCGAGCAGCGGCCCGAGCTTTTCGCGCGGGTGTCCGGGGTCGCGTTGATCGCCACGTCGTGCGGCAACCTGCCCCAGCAGCTCTGGGCGGAGCGGCTCGCCGGGCGATGGCTGGCCCGGCGGCCGAAGGTCGGGTTCGGCCGCGTGATCACCCCGGGGCTGCGGATGACGTTCGGGCGGCGGCCGCGGTGGGCCGACGTGCGCGCGGCCGCGGCGATGGCAGGGAACACGACCGGTGAGGCGTTCGTCGGGATCCGCGAGGAGCTGACGCTGCACCAGCGGCGGGAAGCGCTCGCGGTGCTGTCGGACATCCCCACGGTCGTGATGGCCGGGTCGTGGGACGTGCTCACACCGATGCGGCACTCACAGGTGCTGGCCGAGGCGCTGCCGAGCGCGCAGTTCGTGATCTATCCCAAGACCGGGCACATGTTGCCGCTGGAACGGTCCGAGGACGTGGCGAGACGAATAGCCGCGCTGATGTGAGAAAAGGGCCCGCACTCGCGGGCCCTTTTCGTTGGGATCAGTGCTGGAGCGGGAAACCGCCACCGATGCCGCGCCAGGCCAGGTTGGAGATCAGCGCGACGGCGTCCTCCTTGGGCACACGGCGGTTGTCCGCGAGCCACGACCGTGCCGTGACCTGGGACAGCCCGACGAGGCCGACGGCCAGCAGGCGAGCCCGCTCCTCGTCCAGGCCCGCGTCCGCGGTGATCGTGTCGGTGATCGCGTCCACGGAGTCGGTGGTCGCGCGTTCCACGGCCGACTGCACGGCCGGTTCGGAGCGCAGGTCCGACTCGAACACCATGCGGAACGCCTGGCCCTCGCCGTCCACGAAGTCGTAGAAGGCGGCCACGGCGGCGCGGACGCGGAGCTTGTTGTCCGTGGTGGAACCGATGGCGGTGCGCACGCGGCCGACCAGCTCGTCCACATGGGACTCGAGGAGCGCCATGTAGAGCTCCAGCTTGCCCGGGAAGTGTTGGTACAGCACCGGCTTGGACACGCCCGCACGCTCGGCGATCTCGTCCATCGCCGCGGCATGGTAGCCGTTGGCGACGAACACGTCCTGCGCCGCTGCCAGCAGTTGCGCGCGGCGGGCGGTGCGCGGCAGTCGAACGCCCCTGCCTGCGGGTGCGCTCTGCGCCGTCTCCGTCATGGTGCCTCCAGCACGAGTGATCCGGCCGCGGACAGGGGTTGCCAGACCGAGGCTGAGCGCAACCTTACTCGCTGGTAGCCGACTTCCGGGAACCATCTGAGCGTTCTTTCCCGCATCCTGGTCCGGTGAGCACCATCAATCCCGCCCCGTTGTCCACCGTCGAGCTGCCGCCGTTGGACAAGTCCCAGACGCCGTGGCCCGGCGAGTTTCACCAGGTAGACGACCACGAGGTGCACGTGAGGGTCACTCCGGGCGACGGGCCGCCGGCCGTGTACGTGCACGGGCTTGGCGGGTCCGCGACGAACTGGACAGATCTCGCGGCGCAGCTGAAGGACCACGTCAGCGGCTACTCGATCGACCTGCCCGGGTTCGGCCGGTCCGAGCCGATTCCCGGCTACGACTTCAGTCTCGCCACGCACGCCCGCACGGTGATCAAGTACCTGGAAACGCTCTCACAGCCCGTGCACCTGCTCGGCAACTCCATGGGTGGCGCGATCTCCGTCATGGTGGCCGCGAGCAGGCCGGATCTCGTGAAGACGCTGACGCTGGTCTCGCCGGCCGTGCCCGACCTCAGGCCACGCCTCGACCGCATGTCCGATCCGCGGATGGCGCTCGCCGTCCTGCCGATCGTCGGGGCCAGGGTGCGTCGTGAGCTCGCGAAGCTGTCCGCGCACCAGCGCACGAAGCAGATGCTGGAGCTGTGCTTCGCCGACCCGAGCGTGGTGCCCGACCACCGCATCGAGGAGTCGATCAAGGAGAACGAGGAGCGCGCCCGGCAGCAGTGGGCGGGGCAGGCGCTCAACCGCAGCACGTTCGGCCTGATGCAGAGCTGGTTCACGCCGGGGCCCAAGTCGCTGTGGCGGCTGCTCCCGCTGGTCAAGGCGCCGACGCTGGTGCTCTGGGGCGAGAACGACCGGCTCGTCAGCGTGCGGAAGGGCCCGCGGACGGCACGGTCGCTGCCCAAGGGACGACTGCTGGTGCTTCCCAGGACCGGCCATGTCGCCCAGATGGAGCGGCCCGCCACCGTGGCGAGGGCCGTGCTGGGCATGTGGGAGGCGGTCGACCGGCACTCATGGTGACGAACGACGGCCGAACGGGGGGTGTGGGACCCTGGAGCACGTGAATCGCGCCCCCGAGCGAGGACGTACTGCTCCGCCCGCTGACCGCTACCGTCGCGGCGAGCGCCGGACCAGCGCGGAACCGCTCGCGGCCGCCTGGGAGCCGGACGGCACGCAGGCCCTGCGAAGGCCGCGCAAACGTCGTGGTGTCAAGAAGCTCGTCGCCAACTACGGCTGGCGGATCTACGCGATCCCGGTCCTGCTCGTGCTGACGGCTTTGGTGGTGCTCGACACGGTGCAGCCGAAGGCGCCCGCGACCGGCGACGGCGGCAGCACGAACGCCGCCGAGACGCCCGTGACCACGCAGGAGCCGCCCGCCTCCGAACTGCCGGCCAAGAAACCGGACCTGAAGATCCCGACCGCCGAGTTGCCGGCCGGCCCGGACTTCTCGCAGGACGGCGTCGGCACGTTCAAGGTGATCGCCGGCGGCGGCCCGCGCGTCGGCGAGGCGAACGCGCCCAAGTTCCGCAAGTACGCGATCGCCGTCGAGGACGGCGTGAAGCCCGCCGACTTCAACGACGACCCGGCCGCGTTCGCGCGCACGATCGACGGAATCCTGTCCGACCCGCGCAGCTGGATCGGCACCAAGCAGGTCGCGTTGCAGCGGGTCGAGGCGAACCAGAACCCGGACTTCGTCGTGGCGCTGACCACGACGAAGACGACCCACACGCTGTGCGGCAAGGAGATCCCGTTCGAGACCTCCTGCTGGAACCCCAGCACCAAGCGCGTGATCATCAACGTCGCCCGCTGGGTGCGCGGCGCCATGGTCTACGGCCCTGACCTGGCCGGATACCGCACGTATGTGATCAACCACGAGGTCGGTCACGCCCTGGGCAGCGGCCACGCGGCCTGCGCCGAGAACGGCGCGCCCGCCCCCGTGATGATGCAGCAGACGTTCGGCGTCTCGAACGACTTCGTCTCTCAGCTCAACGCGGGCCAGGACGTCGTTCCCGCCAACGGCAAGGTGTGCACGCCGAACGCGTTTCCCGCAGGCTGAGACAGCTTTCCAACGGGGAAGAGTCGAGGCAGGGTAGACGTTGTCTCGGACACGGAGACATTCGTCGAGGAGGACCAGCATGGCGCTTCCGCCGCTCGTTGAGCCAGCCGCGGAGCTGACCAAGGAAGAAGTCGCGCGCTACAGCCGCCACTTGATCATCCCGGACGTCGGGGTGGACGGGCAGAAGCGGCTGAAGAACGCGAAGGTGCTCGTCGTCGGCGCGGGCGGCCTTGGTAGCCCGGCACTGCTGTACCTGGCCGCGGCCGGGGTCGGCACGCTCGGCGTCGTCGACTTCGACGTCGTGGACGAGTCGAACCTGCAGCGCCAGGTGATTCACGGCCAGTCCGACGTCGGCCGCCCGAAGGCGGAGTCGGCGCGCGACTCGGTCGCCGAGATCAACCCGTTCGTCAAGGTGATCCTGCACCAGACGCACCTCAACTCAGAGAACGCGCTGGAGATCTTCCGCGACTACGACCTGATCCTCGACGGCACCGACAACTTCGCCACCAGGTACCTGGTGAACGACGCCGCGGTGCTGCTGGGCAAGCCGTACGTGTGGGGTTCGATCTTCCGGTTCGAGGGCCAGGTCAGCGTCTTCTGGGAGGACGCCCCGGACGGCCAGGGCCTCAACTACCGCGACCTCTACCCGGAGCCGCCGCCTCCCGGCATGGTCCCGTCGTGCGCCGAGGGCGGCGTGCTGGGCGTGCTGTGCGCGTCGATCGGCTCGATCATGGTGACCGAGGCGATCAAGCTGCTCACGGGCATCGGCGACCCGCTGCTGGGCCGCCTGATGGTCTACGACGCGCTGGAGATGTCCTACCGGACGATCAAGATCCGCAAGGACCCGGAGTCGCCGAAGATCACCGAGCTGATCGACTACGAGGCGTTCTGCGGTGTCGTGTCCACGGACGCGCAGCAGGCGGCCGCGGGCAACACGATCACGCCGCTCGAGCTCAAGCACAAGCAGGAGTCCGGTGAGGACTTCCTGCTGGTGGACGTGCGCGAGCCGCACGAGTACGAGATCGTGAAGATCCCGGGCTCGGTGCTGATCCCCAAGGACAGGATCCTGTCCGGGGAGGCGTTCGCGGAGCTGCCGCAGGACAAGCCGCTGGTGCTGCACTGCAAGTCCGGCGCCCGTTCCGCGGAGGCGCTCGCGGCGCTGCACAAGGCGGGCTTCTCCGACGCCGTGCACGTCGGCGGCGGTGTGCTGGCGTGGGCCCGCGAGGTCGACCCCAGCCTGCCGACCTACTAGCCGTGGCGGGTGCTTTCGGGTGCTCAAGCGCCCGAAAGCACCCATCAGCCATTCGGCTTTTCGGGTGGCGGCGCGAATCATGGTGTGCTGCCTTCCACCACCCGGACGGTCTAAGCAGGTAGCGTGCCCGACCGTGACCCGCTCCCCCGAACCGCCCCCAGCGCACGTGCGTGCGGCGTTCGGGGCACGCGACGCCGAGCCGGAGCTGATCGACGGCGGTCCCGCCTGGCGTTGCGGTGACGCCACGATCAGACCGTCCCCCCGGCCCGCCGAGGCCACCTGGATCGCCAAGACCCTCGACGGCCTCGACGTCCACCACCTGCGCATCGGCCGACCGCTGCGGTCCACCGACGGCCGGTACGTCGTCGGCGGCTGGTCCGCCACGAAGTTCCTCGCGGGCCGGGCCGAGGCGCGGCACGACGAGGTCATCGCCGTCGCGCAGCGCCTGCACCAGGCCACCGCGGAACTGCCCAAGCCGCGGTTCCTGGACGCGCGCACGGACGTGTTCGCCGTCGCCGACCGCAAGGCGTGGGGCGAGGAGGACGTGCCGCTCGAGGCCGACCTCGGCGGCAGGCTGTTCGACCTGCTCAAGGAAGCGCAGAAGCCGATCAACCTGAAGCCGCAGGTCGTGCACGGTGATCTGTTCGGCAACGTGCTGTTCGCGGGCAACGCGCCGCCGGCCGTCATCGACTTCACCGCCTACTGGCGCCCCGCCGAGTGGGCCGCCGCAGTGGTCGCGGTGGACGCCGTCGCGTGGGGTGGCGCGGACTCCGGGCTGTTCCACCGGTGGAGTCACCAGGCCGAGTGGGAACAGGCCCTGGTGCGCGCGACGCTGTTCCGGCTGGCCGTGCACGCGCTGCACCCGTTGTCAACGTCACAGTCCTTTGCGGGCTTGGAACGAGCTGCTCACCACGTCACCGCACTGCTCTGAGCGGGTCATTTTCCACGTCGGAAACATTTCGGCGCGCGGGGTTAACGGGGGCTTCTTAGCGTCAGCGGCGTGACCCATTGCCCCTACTGCGCGCTGCAGTGCTCCATGAGCGTCATCGACGGCCAGGTGACACCTGGTCCCGGTGGGCTGTGCCAGAAGGGCTGGACGGCAGGGGAGCTGCTGCGCCATCCCGGCCGGCTCACCACGCCTCTCCTGCACGGCCGGCCGGTGTCGTGGGACGAGGCACTGGACTTCGTGGCCGCGCGGATCACCTCCTGCGAACCCGACGAGGTCGCCGTGTTCGGCGGCGGCGGGCTGACGAACGAGAAGGCCTACGCGCTGGGCAAGTTCGCGCGCGTCGCGTTGAAGACCTCGCAGATCGACTACAACGGCCGGTTCTGCATGTCGTCGGCCGCCGCCGCGGGCAACAGGGCGTTCGGGCTGGACCGCGGGCTGCCGTTCCCCCTGACGGACCTGCGCGGCGCCGACACCGTGCTGCTGGCGGGCTCGAACCCGGCTGAGACGATGCCGCCGTTCCTGCGGCACCTCGAAGGCGCGCGGCTGATCGTCATCGACCCGCGGCGCACGCCGACCGCCGAGCGCGCGACGTTGCACCTGCAGCCCGCGCCGGGCACGGACCTGGCGCTGGCGCTGGGGTTGCTGCACACGGCGGTCATCGAGGGCGTGATCGACAAGGAGTACATCTCCTCGCGGACCTCAGGTTTCGACGACGCGTGGCGGGTGGCGGCGGGGTGGTGGCCCGAGCGGGCCGAACGCGTCACGGGCGTGTCCGCCGCGGACCAACGCGCTGCCGTGCACATGCTGGCCGGGCGCTCGTACGTGCTGACCGGGCGCGGCACCGAGCAGCACGCGTCCGGCACGGACAACGTCTCGGCGTGGATCAACCTGGCGCTGGCACTGGGTCTGCCCGGTCGCACCGGTTCGGGGTACGGCTGCCTGACCGGGCAGGGCAACGGCCAGGGCGGCCGCGAGCACGGGCAGAAGGCCGACCAGCTGCCGGGGTACCGCAAGATCGACGATCCCGTTGCGCGGCAGCACATCATGGACGTCTGGGGCGTCGACTGGCTGCCCGGTCCGGGGCGCAGCGCGTACGAGTTGCTGGTCGCGGACGACATCAGGGCGATGCTGGTGTTCGGCAGCAATCCGGTGGTGTCGGCGCCGCGGGCGTCCGGTGTCGTCGACCGGTTCAAGGCGCTGGACCTGTTGGTGGTGGCGGACTTCGTGATGTCGGAGACCGCCGCGATGGCCGACGTCGTGTTCCCGGTGACGCAGTGGGCCGAGGAAGACGGCACGATGACCAACCTCGAAGGCCGGATCATCAGGCGCCGCAAGGCACTCGACCCACCCGCCGGGGTGCGCAGCGACCTGGAGTTGTTGCAGGGCCTCGCCTCGCGGCTCGGTGTGGGCGAGAAGTTCCCGGTGGCGCCGGTCGAGGTCTTCGAGGAGTTGCGACGGGCGTCCGCCGGCGGTCTGTCGGACTACTCCGGCATCACCTACGAGCGGCTGGAGTCCGAGCAGCTGCACTGGCCGGTGCCGTCGGTGGATCATCCCGGCACGCCAAGGCTCTTCCTCGACCGGTTCACGCATCCCGACGGCCTGGCGCGGTTCATCCCGGTCGACCACCGCGGCCCCGCCGAGCCGCCGGACGAGGAGTTCCCGTTGCAGGCCACCACCGGGCGCGTCCTGCAGCACTACCAGTCGGGAGCGCAGACGCGGCGGATCGGCGAGCTGATGAAGGCCGTCCCCGAGATGTACGTCGAGGTCCACCCGGACACGGCTGCGCGAGCCGGCCTCGCTTCCGGCGAGTCCGCACACGTCGTGTCCAGACGGGGAACGGTGACGGCGGTCGTGCGGTGCGTGCCGAGCATGCGCGCCGACGCGGTGTTCCTGCCGTTCCACTTCCCCGGTGACGGGCGGGCGAACCTGCTCACCAACCCCGCGCTCGATCCCACGAGCCGGATGCCCGAGTTCAAGGTATGCGCGGTTCGATTGGAGCGGGCATGAGGCGAGTCGTGATCGTCGGGTACGGCATGGCGGGTGCGCGGCTGGCGGACGAACTCCGGCGGCGCGATCAGGACATCTCCATCACCGTCGTGGGCGCGGAACCGCACGCCGCGTACAACCGCGTGCTGTTGTCGACGGTGGTGGCGGGCACGATGACGCCCGAGTCGACGCGGCTGCACGACGAGAGGTGGGCGGACGAGCACCGCGTCGACCTGCGGCTGGGCTGGGAAGTCAGGGAGGTCGACCGCGCTGCGCGCACCGTGGTGGTCGGCAGGGCAGGCGGTGATCCGGAGCCGGCCATTCCTTACGACGCCCTCGTTCTCGCCACCGGCAGCGTCCCCTGGGTGCCACCGGCCGAAGGCCTCACCGAGGACGGCAGGCTCGCCCCCGGCGTCGTCGCCTTCCGCACCCTCGACGACTGCGCCCAGATCGAGGCCAAGGCAGGCAAGGGCATGCCCGTCGCCGTCCTCGGCGGCGGTCTGCTCGGCATCGAGGCCGCCCGTGGCCTGGCCGGACGCGGCTGCCTGGTCACGGTCGTCCACCCCGTCGGCCACCTCATGGAACGTCAGCTCGACCCCGCTGCCGGTGGCGTGCTCGCCCGCACGCTCGGCAAGCTCGGCATCGAGTTCCGCCTGAACTCCATGGCCACCAAGTACCTGCCCGGCGACGGCCTGATCCTCGACGACGGCACGCACGTCCCCGCCGAACTCGTCGTGGTCTCCGCTGGCGTGCGCGCCGAGACGTCGCTGGCGGTGCGGGCAGGCCTGACCGTCGACCGCGGCATCGTCGTGGACGACGCGCTGCGCACCAGCGATCCGCGCATCCACGCGATCGGTGACTGCGCCCAGCACCCCGGCACGGTGTCGGGCCTGGTGCAGCCCGCGTGGGACCAGGCCGCCGTGCTCGCGGACCGCCTGACCGGCACGGACCCGTCCGCTCGCTACCGGGGCACTTCCGTTGTCACGCGGCTGAAAGCGCGTGACATCGACCTCGCGGCGCTGGGTGACGTGCACACCGATGTGGACTGTCCGGACTCGGAAGTCCTGTGTTTCCAGGAACCTTCGCGCGGCCGGTACGCCAAGCTCGTGCTGCGCGACGACCGGGTGACGGGCGCGATCGTGCTCGGTGCGCCGGACGCGGCGGCCACGATCACCCAGCTCTACGACCGCGGCATCCCCGCGCCGACCGACCGCCTGGCGTTGCTGCTGGGACGTGCGTTGCCCGCCGAGGCCGCGTCGCCCGCCGATCTGCCGTCCAGCGCGGTGATCTGCCGGTGCAACACCGTCTCCAAGGGACAGATCGTGTCGGCCTGGCGTGCGGGCGCGGAGTCGTTGCCGCAGCTCGCGGAGGCCACCCGCGCGACCACGGGCTGTGGTGGCTGCAAGGACGCGGTGTGCGGGTTGCTCGACTGGCTCGGAGCCTCACAGCCCGCTCCGGCCTGATGTGCGGCGGAGTTGCCTCCGCCGTCACCGCCCAGAACGCCTCGGTAATGCGCGGTTCCTAGATTTTCGGGCAACGCCGACCCCGCGGAGGACTTCAAGATGAGCTGGATCGACCACTGGGAGCCGGAGAAGCCCGAGTTCTGGGAGAACAAGGGCAAGCGGATCGCCCGCAAGAACCTCGTGTTCTCCATCCTCGCGGAGAACCTCGGGTTCAGCGTCTGGGTGCTGATGAGCATCGTCGTCGTGAGCCTCGGCTCCGTCGGCTTCGACTTCAGCGTCGGTCAGCAGTTCTGGCTGCTGATCGTGCCGAACCTGGTGGGCGCCGCGCTGCGGGTGCCGTACACGTTCGCGGTGCCGCGCTTCGGTGGCCGGCTGTGGACGACGATCAGCGCCGGGTTGCTGCTCATCCCGTGCACGATGCTCGCCTACGCGGTGTCGACGCCGGGCACGCCCTACTGGTTCTTCCTGCTGACCTCGGCCGCGATGGGCCTCGGTGGCGGCAACTTCTCGTCGTCGATGGCGAACATCTCGTTCTTCTACCCCGAGGGCAAGAAGGGCCTGGCGCTCGGCCTGAACGCGGCCGGCGGCAACCTCGGTGTCGCGATCACGCAGCTCCTCGTGCCGATCGTGATCACCGTCGGCACCGGGATCCACCTCGCCTACGCGGCGCTGATCTGGATGCCGTTCATCGTTCTCGCCACTGCCTGCGCGTGGTTCTTCATGGACAGCCTCACCCAGGCCAAGCCGGACGGGCAGTCGTACCGGCTGGCGATGCAGAACCGGCACACCTGGGTTATGTCGTTCCTCTACATCGGCACCTTCGGCTCGTTCATCGGGTTCTCGTTCGCGTTCCCCTCGCTGATCAAGATCAGTTTCGTGGACTACAAGGGCTGGGTGGCGCTCGCGTTCCTCGGCGCGCTGATCGGCTCGGTGGCCCGCCCGTTCGGTGGCTGGCTGGCGGACCGGATCGGGGGCGCGAAGGTGACGCTGGGGACGTTCGTCGGGCTCGCCATCGGCTCCGTCGGCGTGATCGTCAGTGTCGACGCGCACAACTTCGCGCTGTTCTTCGGCTCGTTCATCGCGTTGTTCGTGCTGGCGGGCGTGGGCAACGGCTCGACGTACCGGATGATCCCGGCGATCTTCCGCACCCAGTCGGACGACGACAAGTCCGCGAAGCGCCAGGCCGCCGCCGTCGTCGGCATCGCGGGTGCGATCGGCGCCGCCGGAGGTGTGCTGGTGAACCTCGTCTTCAAGTTCTCGCTGGAGGGTTCGAAGACCCTGACGCCCGCGCTGACCGCGTTCCTGGTCTTCTACGGGCTCTGCGTCGGCACCACGTGGTGGTTCTACCTGCGGCGCAACGTGTTCGCGGCGCGTCCGTCGCTCGCCTACGCGGGCGTGTGACGCACGCCTCGCTGATCTGCGGAGAGAGTTTCCTTTAACACCCGCGAAATACCGCGGACCTTGGGATGACACGCCGCCCGGTGAGCATACCGGGCGAAGGAGGAATGCCCGATGACCCAGACTTTGGTCGTAGTTGGCAACGGCATGGTCGGCCACCGGCTCGTCGAGATCCTTCGTGACTCGTCCTGGCGGATCGTGGTGTTCGGTGAGGAGTCCCGTCCCGCCTACGACCGCGTCGCGCTGTCGTCCTATGTGGACAGCTGGAACTTCGCGGACCTGGAGCTGCCCGCACTGGGCGGCTGTGAGCTCCGGCTCGGCGAGAAGGCCGTGTCCGTGGACCGCGCCCGCAAGGTCGTCGTGGGCGCCTCGGGTGTCGAGGTCTCCTACGACGCCCTGGTGCTGGCCACCGGCTCGGTGCCGTTCGTACCGCCGGTGCCAGGTCGTGACCTGCCCGGTTGCCACGTCTACCGCACGGTCGACGACCTGGACGAGATCCGGGCGACCGTGGAGGAGGCTTCGCGCCCAGGGCGGCGTTCCGGCATGGTGCTCGGCGGTGGCCTGCTCGGCCTTGAGGCCGCCAACGCGTTGCGCGGCATGGGAGTCTCGCCGCACGTCGTGGAGCTGGCGCCGCGGCTGATGCCGATCCAGGTCGACGACGGTGGTGCCGGGCTGTTGAAGCGCCTGGTCGAGAAGCTCGATCTGACCGTGCACACCGGCACCTCCGCCTCCTCCATCGAACGCGACGGTTCGCGGTTGATCGCGAAGCTGGCCAGCGGACTCGAACTCGACCTGGACGTCGTGGTGTTCAGCGCCGGCATCCGGCCGCGCACCGACCTCGACCTGGGGCTGGAGCTGGGGCCGCGCGGTGGTTACCTGGTCGATGCGGCCTGCCGGACCTCCGACCCGCGCGTCTTCGCGATCGGCGAGTGTGCGGCCGTAGAGGGTGTCACGTACGGGCTGGTGGCTCCCGGCTACTCGATGGCCGAGGTGGTCGCCGACCAGCTTTCCGGTGGTGCGCGGGTGTTCCCCGGCGCCGACGTGTCGACGAAGCTGAAGCTGCTCGGGGTGGACGTGGCGTCGTTCGGCGACGCGCACGCCCAGACCGAGGGCGCGCTCGAAGTCGTGGTCAACAACGCCGTCGCGGGCACCTACAGCAAGCTCGTGGTGTCGGACGACGCCCGCATCCTGCTGGGTGGCGTGCTCGTCGGTGACGCCTCGTCGTACCTGTCGCTGCGGCCGTTGGTGGGCAAGGAGGTTCCGGCCGCGTTGCTGCAGCCGGGCGGCGCCGTGGACGTCGAGATGCCTGCTGACGCGCAGGTCTGCTCCTGTCTCGCGGTCACGAAGCAGACGATCACCGACGCGATCCAGTCCGGCGTGGCGTGCGACGTGGCGGAGCTGAAGGCGTGCACCAAGGCCGGTACGGGCTGCGGCTCGTGCGTGCCGATGCTGAAGAAGCTGCTGACCGACTGCGGTGTCGAGCAGTCCAAGGCGTTGTGCGAGCACTTCACGTACTCCCGCGCGGAGCTGTTCGAGATCATCCGGGCGACGCGCGTGGCGACGTTCTCCGCGTTGATCGAGAAGCACGGCACCGGACGTGGTTGCGACATATGCAAGCCCGCGGTGGCCTCGATCCTGGCGTCGCTGGGCAACGGGCACATCCTGGGCGAGACGCAGGTCTCGTTGCAGGACACCAACGACAGGTTCCTGGCGAACCTGCAGCGCAACGGCACCTACTCCGTCGTGCCACGCATCCCCGCCGGTGAGATCACGCCGGAGAAGCTGATCGTCATCGGCGAGGTGGCCCGCGACTACGGCCTCTACACGAAGATCACCGGCGGCCAGCGGATCGACCTGTTCGGTGCGACCGTCGACCAGCTGCCGGAGATCTGGCGGCGGTTGGTCGACGCGGGCTTCGAGTCAGGGCACGCGTACGGCAAGTCGTTGCGCACGGTGAAGTCCTGCGTCGGCACGACCTGGTGCCGTTACGGCGTGCAGGACTCCGTCGGCCTCGCCATCGAGCTGGAGCTGCGTTACCGGGGGCTGAGGTCGCCGCACAAGCTCAAGTCGGCGGTCTCCGGCTGTGCCCGTGAGTGCGCCGAGGCGCGAGGCAAGGACTTCGGCGTGATCGCGACGGAGAACGGCTGGAACCTGTACGTCGGTGGCAATGGTGGGTTCACGCCCCGGCACGCCGACCTGCTGGTGTCCGATGTGGGCACCGAGGAACTGATCCGGATCATCGACCGGTTCCTGATGTTCTACATCCGCACGGCTGACCGGTTGCAGCGCACGTCGGTGTGGCTGGAGGGGCTCGACGGCGGGCTCGACCACCTGCGCGAGGTCGTCGTCGACGACAAGCTCGGCATCTGCGCCGAACTGGAGACCGCGATGGAGTCGCACGTCTCCGACTACGCCGACGAATGGCGTGGAGTGCTGGAGGACCCGGAGAAGCTGGCGCGGTTCACGTCATTCGTGAACGCGCCTGGTGTACCCGATCCCACGATCTCGTTCCGCGCTGAACGCGGTCAGCGCGTCCCCGTCTCCCTGGGCATCCCGGAGGTCGTCAGATGATCGTCTGTGACTTTGACGTGTTGCGGCCGGAACAGGGCGTCGCCGCGTTGCTGCCCGACGGCTCGCAGGTGGCGGTGTTCCTGACCGCGGAAGGCTCGGTGCACGCGCTCGACAACATCGACCCGTTCAGCGGCGCCGCGGTGCTGTCACGCGGCATCGTGGGCGACCGCGGCGGCGTTCCCGTCGTGGTGTCACCGGTCTACAAGCAGGCGTTCGAGCTCGCGACCGGCAAGTGCCTGGAGGAACCTTCCGTCTCCGTTGCGGTGCATCAGGTGCGCGTGCGTGACGGAGTTGTGGAGCTGACATGACGGGTCCGCTGGCGGGCTTCACGATCGGCGTCACCGCGGCCCGCCGGGCCGACGAGCTCATCGCGATGCTGGAACGCAAGGGCGCCTCGGTGCTGCACGGTCCGGCGTTGCGGATCGTGCCGCTGCCCGACGACGCGACCCTGCACTCCGCGACGCTGGAGCTGGTGTCGTCGCCCGTGGACGTCGTCGTCGCGACCACCGCGATCGGCTTTCGCGGGTGGTTCGAGGCCGCCGAGGGATGGGGACTCGCCGGGCGTCTGCACCGGGCACTGGAAGGCGCCGTGGTCCTGCCACGTGGCCCGAAGGCCAAGGGCGCGGTCCGCGCGGCCGGCCTGGTCGAGGCCTGGTCGCCTTCGTCCGAGTCGAACGCCGAGCTGCTGCAGTACCTGCTGCGGATGGGCGTGTCGGGCAAGCGAATCGCCGTTCAGCTGCACGGCGAGCCGTTGCCGGACTTCGTGAACACGCTGGAGGCCGCTGGGGCTCTCGTGGTCGAGATTCCGGTTTACCGGTGGGAGCCGCCGGCTGATCTGGGGCCGTTGCAGCGGTTGATCGACGCCGTCCTCGCCGGGCAGGTGGACGCTTTGACGTTCACCTCGGCGCCTGCGGCTTCTTCTGTTCTGCGCACGGCTCCGGATTTCGGGGCTTTGGTTTCCTGTTTGCGGCGCGATGTTCTGGTGGTCGGTGTCGGGGCGATCACCGCGGGACCGTTGGTGGCCGCAGGGATTCCCGTTGTGCAGCCTGCCCGGTCGCGGATCGGGTCGATGGTGCGTGAGTTGGCGCTGGAGTTGCCCTCACGGGCGTTGCGGTTGCGGATCGCCTCTCGTGACATGGAGATGCGTGCGCAGGCCGTGGTGATCGACGGTGAGCTGCGGCCTGTCGCGCCTGCTCCCATGGCCGTGCTGCGGACTTTGGTGGCCGCTCGTGGCCGGGTGGTGTCGCGCCAGGACCTGTTGGCTGCCTTGCCTTCTGGTGGGGAAGAGCATGCCGTCGAGACGGCGATCGGGCGGTTGCGGACCGCTTTGGGGTCGCCGCAGATGGTGTGCACGGTCGTGAAGCGTGGGTATCGGCTAGCGATGGAGCCTGCATGAAACTGGTGTTGGCGTTCCACGGGACGCGTGATCCGCGTGGGGCTGCGGTGTGTTCGGAGATCGCCGCTGCTGTTCAGGAGTCGGTGGACCTGCCTGTTGAGGTCGCGTACGCCGATGTGCGGCAGCCGGACGTTCGGTCTGTTGTGGATGGTCCTTGTGTTGTGGTGCCGGTGTTCTTGGCTGCCGGGTATCACGTTCGGGTGGACATTCCCGCGCAGATCGGACCTCGGGCTGATGTGGTGCTGACGTCGCCGGTGGGGTTGGACGCGGTGCCGGCGGTTCGGGATCGGTTGCGGGAGGCAGGTTTCCGCCGCGGCGACGCAGTTGTGCTCGCCGCGGCGGGTTCTTCTGATTCGCGGGCATTGGCCACTGTTCGGCAGGCTGCGGCGTTGCTTGGGGCGGCTGGGGTTGGGTATGTGGCTACCGCTTCGCCTCGTGTTGGCGATGTGGTGGCTGGGTTGCGTGGGGTTGGGCGTCGGGTGGCTGTTGCTTCCTGGTTGTTGGCGCCTGGGGTGTTTCATGGGTCGCTTGCGGAGTGTGGGGCTGATGTCGTGGCTGAGCCTGTTGGGGCTCATCCGCTGGTGGTGGATGTGGTGGTGCGGAAGTACTTTGAGGCTCGGGCTGTGTTGTTGCGATCTGCTTGACGCGGGTCGGCTTGCGGGCGTTTGTCGCGTTCCAGCGGGGTGGTTGCGCTGGCGCGCGAGAGGTCGCCTTGCGAGGGTGGTTGCGCGGGTCGTGACGGAACTGCGCGGGGTTGCGATTGGGGCTTGACCTTGAGCCTCTGGCGGGATGCTTGACGGCCGGAAAAGGCCGGGCTGAAAAGCGCCCGGCCGTGCCCATGAGGGGAGCATCCCGCCAGCGGAGGGGTGGCGCGTTCCGTGCGGGCCGTTACCAGAGGCCGGGTACCTCGTCGGCCTCCTTGCGGGCGTCCTCCCAGCGGTACTCCCGCAGGTTCACCTTGCCGTCGAGGTTCGGAACCCCCTCCTCGTGCAGGAGCTGGAGTTGGGTGTCGCGGAGGTGCGGGGCGCAGGTGCCGTCGGCCTTGAGGACCCGCTGCCACGGCAGGTCGTTGCCGTCCTCGTTGAGGATGCGGCCGACCAGCCGTGGCGACGGGGCCTTGGCGAGATCTGCGATGTCGCCGTAGGTGGCGACTCGTCCGCGTGGGATGGCCTTGATGAAGTCGCGGACTCGCTCGTGGATCTCTTCGTCCATGCGCCGAGTCTAGCTAGATGCCCTTGGACCACCGGGCCACGGCGGCGTGGTAGTCGGGGGCGTTCGGGGCGTAGTTGATGGAGTGGCCGTAGCCGTTGAGGACGTAGGTGTCCAGGCGCGGGACCGCTGGGAAGAACGGGGCCTCGTCTGCCTTGAGGGCGGCGGCGGAGGAGCAGTCGCTGCCCATCAGCGGGATGCCGGAGCTGCAGAAGTGGGTGTCGTTGCCGACGACGATGAGGACCGGGACGTTGATCCTGCGTGAGATCGGGATGACGACCGTGTTGAGGAGGATGGTGTCCACGGCCTCGGTCACGGCGAAGACGTCCTTGGTGGCCTCGTCGAACGAGATCGAGCCTGGGATCAGTGGGCCCGGTTTGTGGAACGAGTTGTAGCGGGTGTCCGGCATCGTGGTGAGGTAGCCGAGGTCCAGGCTCGCCGGGATCATGTTCGCGAGGACGGGGACGACGGTCACGTAGTTCATCTTGTGCGTGAAGCCGGTGACCAGGACGCCGTCCACGTCTCGGTGGGTGCCTGCCTCGATCATCGCCATCGCGGAGCCGATGGAGTGGCCCGCGACGATCACCTTGGTGAAGCGGGGTTTCAGGGTCGTGATGACCTGGTGGACCGCGCTGGCCTGGGTCGAGGCCGTGATCAGGACGCTCAGTGGCTTGGAGCTCCTGCCGGTGCCCAGGCGGTCCAGTGCGAGGGTGGCGAAGCCCGCCTTGTTCTGGGACTGGGTGAACGAGCGGGTCGACGGTTCGAAGCCGACGTCCCAGTACGTCCGGTCGTAGGTGCCGCCCGGGATCAGGACCTGCACGGTCTTCGCGCCCGTGGGGACGCACAGCCTGCCTGCCACGGTCTCCTGTGTGGTGACCAGTGGGGTCAGGCCGATGCGCACCGGGTAGGCGACGTCCTGGCAGGACGTGGCTGCGGAGGCCGGCGGCGGGGCTAACAGGGTTCCGGTGGCGAGCAGCGCGATGGCGCACAGCCGGCGGAAACGCATGGGGGAACTACCTCCAACTAGTTGCGGGGGACGGCCTTCATGAGCAGGCCGTTCGGGTACGGCGCGGAGGTGAACTTCACGCGCGCCGGACGGGTGGGGACGAGGCGCCACTTCGCCGCGATGGTCGCGAGCGTGATGACGATCTCGGTCTGGGCGAAGGTGTTGCCGAGGCACTGGCGGTTGCCGCCGCCGAACGGGATGAACGCGCCGCGCGGCAGGCCGGCGGTGAACTCGGGCGTCCAGCGGTCGGGCCAGAAACGTTCCGGTGACGGGAAGTAGCGCTCGTCGTGGTGCAGTGCGTGGGGGCTGACGATCACCTCGGCGCCGGCGGGCAGTGAGACGTCGCCCAGCTGGACCTCGGTGAGCGTCCGGCGCATCACGAACCAGATCGGGTACTTCCGCAGCGTTTCCTGCACGATCTGGCTTGTATAGGTCAACGACGCGACGTCGGCGAACGTCACCGGGCGGTCGCCCACGACCGAGTCGACCTCGGCGTGCAGCCGGCGTTCGACCTCGGGGTCGTTGCCCACCTCGTAGAGCGCCCAGGCCAGTGCGATCGCCGTGGTCTCGATGCCCGCGGTGAGCAGGGTCAGGACCTCGTCGTAGGTCTGCTGGTTCGTCATGCCGACGCCGTCCTCCTGCGCCAGCAGCAGCATGGACAGGACGTCGCCGTTGTCGGTGCCGTCCGCGCGCCAGCTCTCGATCACCTGCAGCACAACGGCTTTCATGCGTGCGATCGCCGCGTCGAACTCCCGGTTGCCCGGCAGCGGGAGTTTCTCCACGAAGGACGGGGACAGCGCGCGGATCATGCCCTGCTGGATGACCGTGAAGATGGACCGGCGGACCTCCTCGACCGCGCGTTTGCCGATCTCCGTCGAGAAGAGCGTCTCGCCGACGATGGTGACCGCGAGCTCCTGCATGTCGTCCTCGATGACACGGACTTCGCCGGGGCGCCACCGCGCAGCCAGCGCAGCAGCAGCACGAGCCATCGTCGAGGCATAGGCTTCAATCCGTTCCCGATGGAAAGCCGGCTGCATCATCCGGCGCTGGCGCAGGTGGTACTCGCCGTTCGACAGCAGCAGCCCCGTGCCCAGGTACGGCTGGAACTTGTCGAACATGGCGCCCTTGCGGAACTTCGAGCCCTGCGACACAAGCACTTCGTGAGTCAGCGAAGGACTCGTGACGAAGTGCGCGTGCAGGGGGCCGAGGTCGAGACGCACGACGTCGCCGTGTTCGTGCAGCGCGTCGGTGAACTTGGCGCGTTGCCTGAGCATCGACGGGGTGTGCCCCAGCAACGGCCAGCGGTGGGGAGCCACCGGGACGGGCATTCGGGCTCCTGAGGAGTTCGGCCGAATGGGAATGGACCACCCTAGGAGCCGTTTGGGGTAAGACGACAGTGCCTGAACGGGTGGTTCGGCGTCACTCTGATGGTGCAGTGCGCCCGGTGCCCGGGTGACTAAGCTCGTGCGTCTTCCCCGAACCGCCACGAAACCGAAGAGGGTGTTCCCCGTGGCAGAGACCCAGAACTGGGTTCCGCTCGGCATCGACACGAACGTGCCGAGCATGGCCCGCGTCTACGACTACATCCTCGGCGGCGCCCACAACTTCGCCGCCGACCGCCAGGTCGGATCGCAGATCGAGAAGCTGGTGCCAGGCCTGCCCAGCGTCGCCAGACTCAACCGCCGGTTCCTCGGCCGCGCGGTGAACTTCCTGATGGACCAGGGGATTCGCCAGTTCCTGGACATCGGTTCCGGCATCCCGACCGTCGCGAACGTGCACGAGGTCGCCCAGGAACGCGACCCTGCCGCGCGCGTCGTCTACGTCGACAAGGACCCGGTCGCCGTCGCGCACAGTCAATTGATGTTGTCTGACAACGAAAACGCCGCGATCGTGCAGGCCGACATGCGCGACCCGGAGATGGTGCTGTCGAGTCCCGAGGTGAAGAGGCTGCTGCGCCTCGACGAACCGGTCGGGCTGTTGATGCTGCTCATGATGCACTGGGTGCCCGACGAGGACAGCCCGGACAAGCTCGTCGCCCACTACCGCGACGCGCTGCCCGCCGGCAGCTTCATGGTGATGACGCACGTGGCCAAGGACCAGATCGACGACACCGTCGACCAGGCCGCCGCGGTCGTGAACCGCAGCAAGAGCGCCGACCAGATGCACATGCGCAACCACGCGCAGGTCAGCGCCTTGTTCGACGGCTTTTCGCTGGTGGAGCCCGGTCTCGTCGGGTGCGGGGAGTGGCGCCCGGACGGACCGGGGGACGTCGCTGACGAGGCGTCCATGAACATGTTCTTGTACGCTGGGGTCGGTCGTAAGGACTGAAACCACGCTGTAGTGTCGGAGGATCACACGGTTGGCGCAGCGGGCGTCGACTGCCGGTAGGTAAACTCCCGGACACTCTCCAACCTATACAGGGCAACGGGAATGACGAAACCGAGCCGAAGACCCGATGCCGCTCCACCCGAGGGCGCCGCCGCCGTCCGTGCGCGAGAAGCCTTGTCGCGCAAGTGGAGCTACCTGCTCAGTAGCGTCGTCGTAGTCGCGCTGAGCCGAGATGAGCTGGACGCCGAACTGGGTGCCCAGCTCGACGCATTGTGCGCGGCACTGCACAGCGAACCGTTCGACCCTGCTCCGTTCGAGGAGGTGGGCGAACGGCTCGTCGCTCTCGGCTACGTCAACGAGCCCGGGCTGAAGCGCACGGTCGACGTGCTCGGCAAGGGCTTGCTGACGCTGGAGGAGTTCCGTTCGAGCGAGCGGCACACGGTCCGCGTCGTCGGCGGGATTGGGGCGCTGACGTGCGGCTTCACCGCGGCACGGGCACGCGCGATCCTGGACCAGCAGGAGAGCATGCAGCGCTCGCTGCTCAAGGCCGCCCATGACGCGCAACGCGATCAGCGCCAGAGCGAGGCGAAGTTCGAGGGCATCGCGTCCTCGTCGACCAACGGCATCCTGATCGTCGGCCTCGACGGCCGCCTCGCCTGGGGCAACGAGTCGATCGGCGTGATCATCGGACGTGCGCCGGAGCCGGGCACCCGTCTTGCCGAGCTCATCGCGCCGAACTCGATCGTCGTGTTCCGCGAGATGATGGAACGGGTTCTGTCCGAGCGCGGTGAGTTCGAGCGGGAACCGATGCAGCTCGTGTGCGGTGACGGCGATTTCGCCAAGGTGACGCTCACGGCGTCACTGCTGCGCGACGACGAAGGCAAGCCCAGTCATGTCCTCGTGATGGCGGACGACGACACAGAACTTGCTTTGTTGCAGGGAGAACTGCGCAGGCAGTCGCTGCACGACGTGCTGACCGGGCTGCCGAACAGGCAGTTCTTCACCACGCACCTCGAAACCGTGCTGCGCAGGGCGGATCCCGAGTTCGGCGTGACGATCTTCCATCTCGACCTCGACGCGTTCGGCCTGGTGTGCAACAGCCTCGGCGCACGGGTCGGCGAACACCTGCTCCAGCACGTCGCACGCAGGCTGCGGGCCGTGATGTCGCACGAGAAGGCCATGGTCGCGCGGTTCGACGGCGACGAGTTCGGCATCATCGTGGAGAACACGGCGCTCACACCGGACGTCGCGACCACCATGGCGACCATCAACGCCGACCTGGGCGAACCGACCTATGTGGACGGTCACGGTCTCGCCGTGTCGGTGAGCGCGGGCGTCGTGCACAGGCCGTCGCCCGACGTCGACCCGGCCGAGCTGCTGCGCACGGCCGACCTGGCGCTGCGGCAGGCCAAGCGCGACCGCCGCGGTCAGTGGGAGTTGTTCCACACCAACGAGGACGCCGCCGGACGGCGTGACGCGGCACTGGCCGTGGTGATGCCGGGAGCGTGGGAGCAGGGCGACATCGGCGTCGTCTACCGGCCCGTCCGCGAGCTGGCGACCGGCGACCTGGCCGGCGTCGAGGCCCTGCTGCACTGGGACCTCTCCGACCGCTGCGCCGCACTCGCCGACCAGAGCGGGCTCATCCTGCCGATGGGCGAGTGGCTGATCAGGATCGCCACCGGCCAGGCGCAGTGGTGGCGCCAGCGCGGCGAGCTCGACCAGCAGTTCGGCGTGCGGCTCACGCACCACCAGTCGACCGACGCGGACCTGGTGTCACGGGTGTCGAAGGTGCTGGAGGAGACCGGGATGCCGGGCGCCAGGCTGACGCTGACCATGCCGGTCGGCGTGCTGGGCGTGGCCGACGCGGCGGACAACCTGGGCACGCTCGCGGACATGGGCGTCCGGATCGCCCTCGACGACTTCGGGCTCGGGCCGCGCGATCTGGCCTGGCTCTCGGCGCTGCCGGTGGTGTCCGTGCTGGTGCCGAAGGACCTGGTGCACAGGCAGGATCCCCGCTTCGCCGCGTTGATCCCGGCCGTGCACGACCTGGGCGTGAACCTCTGTGTGGACGGGATCGAGACCGCCGAGCAGGGGAAGTGGTGGCAGGAAGCGGGCGCCGACCTCGCGATCGGCGCCCACTACGGTTCCCCGCGTGACGCGGGCGAGTTCCTGCGGAAGTTCAGCTAAGGCCGCGCTGCCACGCGATGACAGCCGCGTGGTAGCTGTTGGCGGTCTTCGTGTCGAAGTTGAAGACGTGCCCGTACCCGTTGACGACGAAGCCGTCGAGCCGCGGTGCCTTGGGGTAGAACGGCTTCTCTGACCGGACGAGTGCCTGGGCCGAGGAGCAGTCGGCGCCGAGCGGCGGGGTGCCGCAGAAGTAGTCGGCCGAGGTCTGGACGGTCATCACCGGCACGTTGATGAGGGCGCTCACCGGCAGCACGAGGTTCGACATCAGTGCGGTGGTGACGAACTCGCCCGCCGAGACGACGTCCTTCGTGGCCTCGTCGAGGGTGTTCACGGCGGTGATGCTCGGGCCAGGCGCGTGGAACATGGTGTAGCGCGAGCCCGGTGCCGTCGTCAGGTAGCCGACGTCGAGGCCGCGCAGGCTCAGCTTCGGGTCGATCAGCGCGGGGATCAGGTTCGTCAGCGCGGGTACGGCCCTGATGTAGTCCCACTGGTGCGTCATGCCGGTGACCAGGACGCCGTCGACGTCGCGGTACCTGCCTGCCTCGGCCATCGCGATGGCCGAGCCGATCGAGTGCCCGCCGACGAGCACCTTGGCGAACCGGGGGCGCAGCTTCTGGATGACCTGGTGCACCGCCTCGGCCTGGTTGGGCACGTCGACGAGGATGCTCAGCGGCTTCGTGCTCCTGCCGGAACCGATCCGGTCGACGGCCATGGTGGCGATGCCCGCCTTGTTCATCGCGCGCGTGACCGAACGGGCCTCGCCGTCCACCGGGATGTCCCAGTAGCCGCTGGTGTAGGTACCACCGGGGACGAGCACCTGGACGGTCTTCGCTCCCTGCGGGACGCACAACCTGCCGTACATCGTCTGCCTGATGAGCCCGAACTGAACGGGCGTGTACACGTCCTCGCAGGTCGTCGCGGCAGCGCTGGCCGGCGCGGGAACCGGCAGCAGGGCAGCGAGCAGCACGGCGGCACAGAGCCGACGGAAACGCATGGGGGAACAACCTCCAGCTAGCGGGGGACGACCTTCATCATCAGGTCGTTGGGGTAGGCCGCGTTCGTGAACTTGGTGCGCACGGGCCGGTCGGGGACCAGCCGGTAGCGCGCGCAGACCGTCGCCACCACGATGGCGATCTCGGTCAGTGCGAAGTGGTTTCCGATGCACTGGTGGATGCCGCCGCCGAACGGCACGAACGCGCCCTTCGGCAGTTGTTTGACGCGTTCGGGCGTCCAGCGATCCGGGTCGAAGCGTTCGGGGTCAGGGAAGTTCGCGGGGTCGTAGTGCATCGTGTGCGGGCTGAGGATCACTTCGGTGCCCGGAGGCAGGACGGCGCCGCCGAGTTCGACCTCCACGGCCGTGCGGCGCATGACGAGCCAGAGCGGGTACTTCCGCAGGACCTCGGTCGCCACCTGGCCGACGTATGTCAGCTTCGGCACGTCGTCGATCGTCACCGGACGCCCGGCCAGCACCTCGTCGACCTCGGCCACGACCCGCCGTTCCACCTCGGGGTCGGCGGCGATCTCGTGGAAGATCCAGGCCAGTGCCAGCGCGGTGGTCTCGATGCCCGCCGTCAGCAGCGTGATGACCTCGTCGAAGACCTGCTCGTCGGTCATCGGTTCGCCGGTCTCGGCATCCCGTGCCATCAGCAACGTCGACAGCAGGTCGCCGTGGTCGGTGTCGTCGCCGCGACGGCTCTCGATGACCTCGTGCACGATCGCGCGCATCCGGGCGATGGCCTCGTCGAACTCGCGGTTGGCCGGGATGGGCAGCTTCTCGACGAACCCCGGCGAGAGGGCGCGCATGATGCCGTTGCGGATGATCACGAACACGGACCGGCGTGCCTCGGCGATCGCCTTCTTGCCGATCTCGGTGGAGAAGAGGGCCTCACCGACGATCGTGACGGCGAGGCCCTGCATGTCGGCCTCGAGCTGCCTGATGTCGCCAGGACGCCATCCGTCCAGCAGGTCGAGCGTCGCGCGGAGCATGGTGTTCGCGTAACCGGCGATCCGGTCGCGGTGGAACGCCGGCTGCATCATGCGGCGCTGGCGCTGGTGGAAGGCTCCGTTCGACACGGCGAGCCCGTTGCCGACGAACGGCCGGAACTTGTCGTACATCCGGCCTTTGTGGAACTTCGGCGCGTCGGTGACCAGCACCTGATGGGTCAACTGCGGGCTGGCGACGAAATAGGTGCGCATCGGCCCGAGATGTACTTCGACGAGATCACCTTGGTCCCGTAAATTCCCGGTGAATGCGAATCTTTTTCTGAGCATAGGCAGCGAATGCCCGAGAAATGGCAGCCTGCCGGGTGCCACCGGGACGGACATCATCGCTCCTCGCGAGGGGGAAAGAGATCGAGCCACCCTATGAGTCGTTCGGTCCAGGGTGACAGTGCCCGATCGGGTGGAGTGCGTTCACACTTGCGGCGTAGTCGCTCGCACTTTGTGCCTGCGTAAGCTAGTGCATCCGCAACCTGAAGAGGGTGGGTAGTCGTGTCCGACGTGCAGAACTGGGTTCCGCAGAGCGTCGATGTCTCCGTGCCGAGCGCGGCGCGCGTCTACGACTACCTGCTGGGGGGCGCGCACAACTTCGCGGTCGACCGCCTGATGGGCGACAAGGCCGAGCAGATGATGCCGAACTCCCGCAGCGCGGCCAGGCTCAACCGGGCCTTCCTGCGCCGCGCGGTGCGCTTCATGACCGAGCAGGGCGTGCGCCAGTTCCTGGACATCGGCTCGGGCATCCCGACCGTGGCCAACGTGCACGAGGTCGCGCAGGAGGCGCACCCGTCGTGCCGTGTCATGTACGTGGACCGCGATCCCGTCGCCGTCGCGCACGGTGAGCTGATCATCGCGGGCAACGAGCGCGTCGGCGTGCTGCAGGCCGACATGCGCGACCCGGACAGCATCCTGAACAGCGGCGAGGTGAACCGGCTGCTCGACTTCGACCAGCCGATCGGCCTGCTGATGCTGTTCATGGTCCATTGGGTGCCGGACGAGGCGGACCCGCAGAGCCTGCTCAAGCGCTACCGCGAGGCGCTGCCCAGCGGGAGTTACCTCGCGATCTCGCACATGGCCGGCGACCACGTCAACGACGACGCCCGGTCGGTCACCGACAGGATGGCCAAGGCGGGCGGTGGTGACGTCGCCTATCGCGACCGCGCCGAGGTCGAGTCGTTCTTCGGGGATTTCGAACTGGTCGAGCCCGGACTCGTCAAATTCGCCGAATGGCGACCCTCCGGTCCCGGTGACATCTCGGATGATCCAGCGGTGAACAGGATCGCGTTCGCCGGCGTCGGCCGGAAGCCATAGGATTATCGATGGTGTGATGTCGATTCACGCGACCGGTTGAGGCGGGGCCGACTCTGCGTGGGTAAACTGCCGGACCTCAGAGCCATGCGAGGCGGCCCACCGAATGTCGAAGCCGAGTCGAATACCAGACGTGACGCCCTCGCCTCAGGACAATGCGAGGGCGCGGACGACACTCGCCCGCAAATGGTCGTATCGCCTGCTCGGAGCAGTCGCGATTCCACTGGGCCGGGAAGATCTCGACGAGGAACTGAGCGTCCGGCTGGACGCGTTGTGTTCGATGCTGCACGAAGAGCCGTTCACGACCATCCCGGTCGAGGCGGCGGGCGCCGACCTGGCGGCGCTGGGCCATCTGGGCCGGTTCGGGCTGCGGTGCACCACCGAGGTCCTCGGCAAGGGCCTGCTCGCGCTGCCGGAGTTCCAGCCCGTCGAGCGGTACGCGGAACGGATCGCGCTCGCGATGGGCGCGCTCGGCGCCGGTTTCACCGCGGCGAACTCGGAATCCGTGCTCGCGCAGCAGGAGAGCATGCAGCGGTCGTTGCTCAAGGCGGTCCGCGACGCGAACTGGAACCTCAAGGAGAGCCAGGCCCGCTTCAACGAGGTCGTCACGTCGTCCACCAACGGCGTGCTGATCGTCGACCTCGAGGGCCGGCTGCTCCAGGTGAACGCGGCCACCGGCCAGATTCTCGGGCGCACCTCCGACGAGCTCACCGGCATGCCGCTGCTCGACCTGATCGAACCCGACTTCACCGAGATGCTGCGCGAGGCGATGACCGACCTCGCCGCCGGCACCATCGAGCGCTTCCGGCAGTCGCAACGGTTGCTGCGCGAGGACGGCGAGTCCGCGCCGGTGACGCTGACCGCGTCACTGCTGCGCGGTGCCGACGACCAGCCGATGCACTTCGTCGTCGTGGTCGAGGACGGCACCGAACTGGCGCTGCTGCAGAGCGAGCTCAAGCGGCAGTCGTTGCACGACCCGCTGACCGGGCTGCCGAACCGCCAGTTCTTCACCACCCAGCTGGAGATCGCGCTGCGCAAGGCCGATCCCGAGCACGGCATCACCGTCCTCCACCTCGACCTCGATGCGTTCGGCATGCTGCGCGACAGCTTCGGCGGCCGGGTCGTCGAGCGGTACCTGCAGCACGTGAGCGGCCGGCTGAAGACGTTGCTGGCGGGCGAGAAGGTCATGATCGCCCGGTTCGGCGGCGACGAGTTCGGCGTCCTGCTGGAGAACACGGCGACGACGCCGGGCATCGACGCGATCATGAAGAGCATCAACGACGACCTCATGCTCGAACCGACCTTTGTGGACGGTCACGGGCTGTCGGCGTCGATGAGCGCCGGCGTCGTGCACCGGCCGGGCACCGACGAGGAACCGCTCGACGTGCTGCGCTCGGCGGAACGGTCCTTGCGCCGTGCCAAGAAGGGCAGGCGCGGGCAGTGGGACCTGTTCCACGCCGGCCAGGACGCCGAGGAGCGCCGGGACGACGCGCTGGCCGTGGAGATGCCGGCCGCGTGGGAGAACGGCGAGATCACCGTGCGGTACCGGCCGGTCGTGCGGCTCGCGGACGGCGAGGACAGCGGTGTCGAGGCAGAGTTCCACTGGGACAGACCGGAATCCGGCGCGCTCGGCCACGGCCGGTGCGCGGACCTGGCCGAACAGACCGGCTTGATCCTGCCGCTCGGCGGATGGCTGCTGAAGGTCGCCGGCGGTCAGTCGGCGTGGTGGCGGCAGCGCGGGCAGCTGGACAGGACGCTGGCCGTGCGGCTCACCGCGCACCAATCGTCCGACGCGGACCTGGTCTCGCGGGTCGTGGAGGTGCTCGACCAGATCGGGGTGCCCGCCGGGAAGCTGATGATCAGCATGCCCGGTGGCGTGCTGTCCGTGGCCGACGCGGCGGACAACCTCGTGGTGCTGTCCCGCATGGGCGTGCTGACGGCGATCGACGACTTCGGGATGGCGCCGCTCGACTTCGGGCTGCTCGCGTCCGAGTTGCCGGTGCAGGCGGTGCGGGTGGCGCCCGGCCTGGTGGCGAGCCGGTCCCCGTACGTGGCGGCGCTGCTGCCGTTGTTGCGGGAGCGGGGTGTGGCGGTCGCCGTGGAGGGGATCGGCAGCGCCGAGCAGGCCGAGTGGTGGCGTGCCGCCGGAGCCGGCTTCGCGACCGGCGACCACTTCGGGGTGGCGCGGGAGCCGGGCGAGTTCCTGCAGACCTTGGAACTCCGGTGACCGGACGGGGTCGGGGTCACGTCCGGCCACCGGAGAAGTTTTCTAGCCGGTGAACTTCGCCAGCGCCTTGGTGAACTCGTAGGTCTGCTGGTTGATGCCACTGCACGAGGAGCTCATCGCCCCGCAGTTGCCGCGGTCCCGGTTGACGGCCCAGAACGACACGCGTGCCAGGTGCTTGGAGTTCGCCCACGTCACGATGTCGCGGAAGTTCTGCGGGGTGACGGTCTCGCCGGTGTCGGTCTTGCCGTTCATCGACGACAGCCCGCTGCGCCGGTACGCCGCGTCGTCGGTGAGGCCGTACGTCGACTTGACGTGGTTCTTCAGGCCGTCGACGGCGCTCTTGGTGAGGGCGAACATGTCACCGCCGCTGCCCCAGTCGAACGGCATGACGGCCCACGTGTCGATCGGCGCGCCGAGTTCCTTGGCCCGCGTGATCAGGCGCTTGCCCCAGGAGTTCGGGCCGGTGCGGTCGGTCGGCATGGTGATGACCGTCTTCACGCTCGGGTTGTTCTGCTTGATGATCTTCAGCGCGCCGAGCACGCGGTCCTGCGTGGTGTTGTTCTCGAACTCGGCGGCCTCGATGTCGATGTCGATCGCCTTGAGTGCGTAGGCGTCGATCACCTTCTGGTAGGCGCCGGCGAGCGCGGCCGGTGAGCCGCAGAACTGGCCGAGTTTGTTGCCGGACCAGCCGCCGATCGACGGCACCGCGTCACCGCCCGCCGCGCGGATCGAGTTGATCAGGGTCCGGTCCGAGCCGGTCAGCGAACGGGAGCCGTCCCACTTCGGGTTGCACGTGCCGTCGCTGAGGATGAACGCGAGGGTGAACGACCTGATGCCCGTCTGCTGCATCACCGTGGCGGGGTTGGGCCGGCCACCCCACTGGTAGAGGTAGGGCGCCGCGAGCACGGGGTTGACGGCCGCCTGTGCGGTCGTGGGCAGCATGATCGCCGCGCAGGTGGCAGCGACAGCGCCGACGAGGAACCGCTTCATCAGTCCTCCAAGACTGCTCGGTCCAGGGCGGCGGAGCTGCGGTGAGGGGCTCACAACGTCTTCAAAAATGGACTAGACCACCACTATCTGTCAAGAAGGTAGACGAAATCGGCCGTGGTTCGCCCGGCGCCGTTTCGCCCCTGGTCGGGCGGCCTTTGACGATCTTGTCGGTGCCGCATGGTGCAATCGAGTCGTGGCACTTCCACCGCAGCTGGTCCGCCGAAGGCCGGAGACGCGCCCGCGTCCCCGGTGGGACGCCGCTGCCCAGCGGGTCTTCTCCCGCGAGGGCTTCGTCCGGGTGCTCGGCGGCCCCGGCACCGGCAAGACGACGCTGCTCGCCGAGCTGGCCACGCACGTCGTGCTGGAACACGGGGCAGATCCCGAGAACGTGCTTGTGCTGACGGCGAACAGACGCGCGTCGGTGGCGTTGCGCGCGCAGATCACGCAGTTGCTGACGGGGCGGCTGTCGGCGATCCGCGAGCCGTTGGTGCGGACCGTGCACTCCTATGCGTTCGCCGTGCTGCGCAACCAGGCGGTGCTGCTGGGCGAGCCGCCGCCGCGGTTGCTGTCCGGCCCGGACCAGGACGCGATGGTGCGCGAACTGCTCGCCGGCGACGTGGAGCTGGGCGCGTTGAAGTGGCCGGAGCGGTTGCGGGCGGCGCTGGAGCTGCCGGGGTTCACGCACGAGCTGCGGGATCTGCTGCTGCGCGCGGCGGAGCGCGGGCTCGGGCCGGAAGACCTGATCGAGCTCGGCGAACAGCACGGGCGCGACGAGTGGGTGGCGGCCGGGCGGTTCGGGGCGCAGTACGAGGCGGTGAACCTGTTGTCCGGGCTGGACTCCGCGACGGCGTACGCCCCCGCCTACGACGCGGCCGAGCTCGTGTCGTCGGCCTACGCGGCGTTCGTGAACGACGAGGACCTGCTGTTCGCCGAACGGCGGCGCGTGCGGTACCTGCTGGTCGACGACGCGCAGCACCTTGATCCGATGCAGTACTCGCTGATCCGCTCGCTCGGGTCGGGAGCCGCGCGGTTCGTGCTGGCCGGTGATCCGGACCAGGCGATCTTCACGTTCCGCGGTGCCGATCCGGAGATCCTGCGGGACGCCGACGGCGAGACCGTCGTGCTGCGGCAGTCGCACCGGATGATGCCCGAGGTCCGGGACGCGGTGGCCAGGCTGGCGGCCCGCTTGCCCGGTGCTTCTCCCGCGCGCATGGTCGATCCGGTCGACGGCGAGGGCTCCGTGCAGGTGCGGTTGCTCGCGTCGTCCGCGCAGGAGGCGACGTGGGTGGCGGACCAGCTGCGGCGTTCGCACCTGGCCGACGAGGTGCCGTGGTCGCAGATGGCCGTGGTGGTGCGGTCGGCCACGTTGTCCCTGCCGGTGCTGCAACGGGCTCTGCTCGCCGCCGGTGTGCCGGTGTCCGTCGCGTCGGACGAGCTGCCGTTGGCGCAGCAGCCGTCCGTGCGTCCGTTGCTCGCTCTCGTCCGTGCCGCCGCCTCGCCGGGTTCGTTGGACGAGGACACGGCGGCGATGCTGCTGTCGTCCTCGTACGGTGGCGCGGATCCGTTGGCGCTGCGGCGGTTGCGGCGTGGTCTGCGGCGCCTGGAGATGGCCGCGGGCGGGGACAGGCCGAGTGGCGACCTGCTCGTCGAGGTCGTGGAGAGCGGGGACAGGCTGGCCGCTTTGGAGGACGCGGAGTCGTTGCCGGCGCGGCGGATCGGGCACCTGCTGTCGTTGGCGCGCAAGGCGATCGAGGCCGGGAAGTCCGTCGAGGTCGTGCTGTGGGACCTGTGGACGGCGACAGGTCTGCAGGAGCGCTGGGTGGCGCAGTCGGCCCGGCGCGGGCTGCTCGGCATGCAGGCGGACCGCGATCTCGACGCGATCGTGGCGTTGTTCGAGGCGGCCGCGAAGTACGTCGACCGGTTGCCGGGTTCGGGTGTCGCCGGGTTCGCGGACTACCTGGAGTCGCAACGGATCGTCGGCGACACGCTGGCCGCCTCGGCCCCGACCGGGGAGGCGGTGTCCGTGCTGACGGCCCACTCGGCCGCCGGGCGCGAGTGGGAGGTCGTCGCGGTGCCCGGCGTCCAGGAGGGCAGCTGGCCGGATCTGCGGCTGCGCGGCACGGTGCTGGGCGTCGAACGCATGGTGGACGTGCTGGCCGGGATGGAGCCCTCGGTGTCGGCGGTGGCGCCGATCCTGGCCGAGGAACGCCGGTTGCTGCTCGTCGCCGCTTCCCGTGCGCGGTCGAAGCTGCTGATCAGTGCCGTGCGGGGGGAGGACGAGCAGCCGTCGCGGTTCCTCGACGAGATCGAGTCGTCCGCTGAGGACGAACGGAAGCTGCACCGGCCGCAGCGCGGTCTGGTGCTGGGCGAACTGGTCGGCGAGCTGCGCCGCGTCGTGTGCTCGGACTCCGAGGGCCCTGATCGGCGTTCGCGTGCCGCCGAGCAGCTGGCCCGGCTGGTCGAGGCGGGTGTGCCCGGTGCGCACCCGGAGTCCTGGTACGGCCTGGCCGAAGTGTCCATCGACGCTCCACTGTGGACCGAAGAGCAGAAGGTCAGCGTGACGCCGTCGACCATCGAGGTGATCACGAAGTGCCCGTTGCGCTGGGTCGTCGAGCGGCACGGCGGGCAGGACCCGGCGGAGCTCGCCTCGGTGACGGGCACGCTGGTCCACGCACTGGCGCAGGCGGCGTCGTCCGGTGCGGACGCGCAGCAGCTCAGGGTGAAACTCGACGAGGCGTGGGCCGCGGTGGACGCCGGTGCCCCGTGGTTCTCCCGCCGCGAACGCCTGCGGGTGGAGAAGATGCTCGACACGTTCCTCGCGTGGCTGGCCATGAGCCGCAGCCAGCTCACGCAGGTCGCGGTCGAGGAGGAGATGGTCGTCGACGTGCCGAAACGCGACGGCGGGCCGTGGCTGCAGGTCAGGGGCCGGGTCGACCGTCTCGAACAGGACGAGGACGGCCGCCCCGTGGTGATCGACCTCAAGACCGGCAAGAGCCCGGTGTCGCGCGAGGCCTCGCAGGAACACCCGCAGCTGGCCGTCTACCAGCTCGCGTCGTCGCTGGGCGGCTTCACCCACATCGGACTCGGAACCGAGCCAGGCGGTGCCCGCCTGCTCTACGTGGCGAAGGAGGACAAGACGACAGGAGCCGTCGAACGTACCCAGGCACCGCTGGACGAGCAGGGCGTGCAGGCGTGGCTGGAGGTCGTGCAGGGTGCCGCGGAGTCCGTGCTCGGGCCGAACTACACGGCGCGGGAGAACGCGGACTGCGACCGCTGCCCGGCCCGCACGACGTGCCCGGTCCACCCGTCCGGCCGGCAGGTCAGCGAGTAAGTACTGTCGACCTGCGTGTTTCATGCGTTCGAACTGTCGGCGAACACACCGTCCCGGGTGGTGCGGACGCGTCCGGCCCGGGTAGGAAGATGTACTGGTGACCGTCAGCCCGTTTGAGATCGCTGAGGCGCTCGGGCTGAACAAGCCGACACCCGAGCAGGCCGAGGTGATCGCCGCGCCCGCGCAGCCCGCGCTGGTCATCGCGGGCGCCGGAGCAGGCAAGACCGAGACCATGGCCGCGCGCGTGGTGTGGCTGGTGGCGAACGGGCTCGTGCTGCCCGACCGCGTGCTCGGCCTGACGTTCACGCGCAAGGCCGCGCGCCAGCTCGCGGACCGGGTGCGTGCCCGGCTGCGCAGGCTGGCCGGATCGTCCCTGCTGGACGATCTCGACCCCAGCGGCGAGCGCAAGATGGCCGTGCTGACCGGCGAGCCCGTGGTGCTGACCTACCACGCCTACGCGGGGCGCCTGGTGACCGAGCACGGGCTCCGGTTGCCGGTGGAGCCCGGCGTGCGGCTGCTGACGCAGACGGCGTCGTGGCAGCTCGCGCACCGGGTGGTGTCGACGTGGGCTCGCGACCTCGACACGGACAAGGTGCCGGCGACGATCACCGGATACCTGCTGTCGCTGGCCGGAGAGCTGGGCGAGCACCTGGTGACGCCCGAGGCGTTGGAAGCGCACGCCCTCGAGTTCTGCGCGCTGGTCGAGAACGCGCCGCGTGCGCCCCGCCAGCGGGACGCGTTGCCGGAGAAGCTGCGCGAGATCGTTGCGGCGCAACGGTTGCGGATCGCGATGCTGCCGTTGCTGGACGCGTACCAGCAGCGCAAGCGCAAGGAAGCCGCGCTGGACTTCGCGGACCAGATGTCGCTGGCCGCGCAGCTCGCCGCGTTCGACGAGGTGTCCACCGGGGAACGTGAGCGGTACGGCGCCGTTCTGCTGGACGAGTACCAGGACACCGGGCACGCGCAACGCGTGTTGCTGCGGTCGTTGTTCGGCGAGGGCAAGCCGATGCCGGTGACGTCCGTGGGCGACCCGGCGCAGGCCATCTACGGCTGGCGCGGGGCGTCGGCCGCGAACCTGCCGCGCTTCGCCGACGACTTCCCGCCGACGAAGAAGTTCGGCCTGCTGACCAGTTTCCGCAACCCGCCTGAGGTACTCGAACTCGCCAACGCCGTCTCGTTGCCGTTGCGGGAAGCCGGCTTGGACGTCGACGAGCTGCGCGCGAGGCCTGGCGCCGGACCGGGTGACGTCCGGCTGGCGTTGCACGCCGACATCCGCCAGGAGCTCGACTGGATGGCGGACAACGTTGCGGCACAATGGGAAGCGCACCTCGACACCGAGGGCGTGCCGCCGACCGCGGCCGTGCTGGTGCGCCGCCGTTCGGACATGGCCGCCATCGCCGCCGCGTTGCGCGAACGAGGCCTGCCGGTCGAGGTGGTCGGCCTCGGCGGCTTGCTGGACGAACCCGAGGTGCGCGACCTGGTGTCGGCCCTGAGGGTGCTCGTCGATCCCCTGGCGGGCACCGCCGCCGCCCGCCTCCTGACCGGCTCGCGCTGGCGCCTGGCGGCCGTCGACCTGGCCGCGCTGTGGTCCAGGGCCCGTGACCTGGCGGGCGTCGCACCACGACAGTCCGTTGTGGACGATCCGCTGATGGTGCTGGCCGACGCGTTGCCCGGCGAACACGCCGAACAGGCAGGCCTGGCCGACGCCCTGGACGACCCCGGCGACCCGGACGCCTACTCCACCGACGGCTACCGGCGCATCCGGCGGCTCGGCGGCGAGCTCGCGGCGTTGCGGCGCAGGCTCGACCAGCCACTGCCCGAACTGGTGGCCGACGTGGAACGCACCCTGCTGCTGGACATCGAGTCGATGTCACGCCCCGGCATGGTCGGCCGCGCCCACCTCGACGCCTTCTCCGACGTCGTGACGGACTTCGCCGCCGCCTCCCCGTCCGCCACACTCCCGTCGCTGCTCGACTACCTCTACACGGCAGAGCACGCCGAAGACGGCCTCGAACCCGGCGAGGTCGAGGTCTCCGAAGACCGCGTGCAGATCCTCACCGTCCACTCGGCGAAGGGCCTGGAGTGGCACATCGTCGCGCTGCCGCACCTGGTTCGCGACGTGTTCCCGGGCCGCAAGAAGTCCTCGTGCTGGCTCAAGTCCGTGACCGAACTGCCGGCCCCCCTGCGCGGCGACTCGGCCGACCTGCCCACGTTGAAACTGTCCGCCGGCTACAACCGCAAAGAGGTCGACGAGGCGCTCACCATCCACGCCGAGGAGTTCGAGGAACGCCGCCTCGTGGAGGAACGCCGCCTCTTCTACGTGGGCGTCACCCGAGCCGAACACAGCCTGCTGATGTCGGGCCACTGGTGGGCTGAGGCCGGCGGCAAGCCCAAGGGCCCATCGATCTTCCTGCAGGAGATGCACGAGGTCCTGCAGCGCGACAATCCGCCCGGCGACGTGTCCAGCTGGGCACCCGAACCGGACGCGGACACCCCGAACCCACTGGCCGAGGACGTGAAGTCCTCGATCTGGCCAGCCGACCCCCTCGGCAAACGCCGCGACGCCGTGGTCGAGGGCGCCCAGCTCGTCCTGGCCGCGCTCGACACCCTGCGCAACGCCCCACCGGCACCACTGCCACTGATCTTCGAAGAGCCCCCGGCCGAGGTCCTCGACGAGGACTACCCGCCCCCCACCGACGAGCCCCCGGACGACGACTTCCCGCCGGAGCCCGAACCACTCCCGGACGACGTCATCCCAGACGACCCGGAAATGCCCTTGGACGAGGACCCAGACGGCTGGGCCCGCGACGTCGACGTCCTCCTGGCCGAACGAGCCGCCTCCCAGAACCGCCGAGAACAGGTGGCCCTCCCAGACCACCTCTCGGTCTCACAGCTGGTGGAACTCGCCAAGGACCCAGACCTGCTGGCCCGCCGCCTACGCCGCCCACTCCCGTTCCCACCGAACCCACTGGCCCGCCGAGGCACGGCCTTCCACACGTGGCTGGAAAACCGCTTCGGCGCCACCCGCCTACTCGACATCGACGACCTGCCAGGCGCAGGCGACGCCGACGCGGCACCGGACGCGGACCTGGAACGCCTGAAGGAGTCGTTCCTCGCCAGCGACTGGGCAGACCGCACACCGCACGACGTGGAAGTGCCGTTCGAGGCGGAGTTCGACGGCATCTCGGTCCGCGGCCGCATGGACGCCGTGTACCGAGACCCCGACGGCTGGACCGTCGTGGACTGGAAGACGGGCGCCGTCCCGGACGCCGAGGCCCTGCCGGCCCTGTCCGTACAGCTCGCCGCGTACCGGCTGGCGTGGGCGGCCCTGATCGGCGCGCCGCTGGAGCAGGTGCGGGCCGCTTTCCACTACGTGCGGCACGACCACACGGTGCGGCCGGCGGACCTGCTCGACGAGCAGGGCCTGAAGGACCTGATCCGCTCGGTGGGGTCATGATCGCGAGTTGTCCACAGGTTGCGGCTTTTTGACCTGCGGTTATCTTCTGCTGGGTAGCCTGTGGATAGCCGGGAACCTAAGTCGCGTTTCACTCGTTGCGTGACAAGGAAGCGCGCGGGGGCAGCAGACCAGCCTCCGCTCGGCCCTGCGACCAGCTCAACCCTGCGAGCGAGCTGTCGTCCTCACCCTCAGCCCTGCGAACTGCCCGCAGGCGCGTGCGACGCCTTCAACACCCGCTCATACAGCACCTCAAGCAGCCACCGCCCGAACAGCGACGGCCCGAACTCGGGCGACCGGTCCTCCGGCGGCACCATGAGCTCGGCCCCGCTGTCGTCGCCCACGACGACGCCGATGCCGTAGTAGTCGAGTTCGATGAAGGACCAGGCCTGCGACTCGTCGGTGCGGGGGAGCATCACCGCGCACGGGGCCAGGGTCAGGAGAGTGCCGCACGACTGGAGGGCGCGGTCTGTCGTGGACTCGCTCACCAGGACGCCGACCAGTTCCACGGCGGCCACGGGGAGGCGGTCGTGTGCTTCTGGCTCGAACCACGAGCGGAACCAGGACGGGTCGGCTCTCGGGGGCCAGCCGTTCTGGGTTCTCCACTCGTGTACGTCGGGCAGCAAACGCACTACCGCGGACACCTGCTGGCCCAGGACGGCGACGTCGGGGACGACGACTCCGTCCC
The DNA here is from genome assembly GCF_000719115.1 of Lentzea albidocapillata. GTDB lineage: Bacteria > Actinomycetota > Actinomycetes > Mycobacteriales > Pseudonocardiaceae > Lentzea > Lentzea albidocapillata. Next base: position 117,068 of record NZ_JOEA01000024.1, read on the forward strand.
AGCCGAGTGAGGTCGCGGCGCGCTGGAGGAGCGTTTGCACAGGGCGCATCCTAAGGTTCCTCGCGCAGAAAATGACAGCGTTTGCGGGATACTTGGTTAAGGATTACCCAGGGTGGTCATGGGGAGGCTTTCGCCACTTTCCACGCCCATGCGACGAGTGGGATCTGCAGCGGCAGGCGGCCGTAGGCGATGGCGCGGGCTTTGGGGGACTTGTCCCGGAAGTCCAGAGCCATTTTCACGTTCGCCGGGAACACGGCCACGAACAGTGCGACTGCCGCGAAGGCGCCCATACGGCGGGTTCGAGGGGTGGCCACTGCGGCGGCCACGGCCAGTTCGGCGGCACCTGACACGTACGTCCACTGCCTCGGGGTGCCGGGCAGCGAGCGGGGGACGATCGCGTCGTAGTACTTCGGCCTGGTGAAGTGGGTTGCTCCGGCCAGACCTAGCAGTGCGGCGAGCGCCAGCGCCGACCGCGCTCGGGAACGGGTTGGTTCCATGGCGTCACCCTGTCATGCCTACGCCGCGTAGGCGAGGCGGGGCTGGCCTATTCTCCACTGCCGTGGCAGGTGATTCTCGTCATTCCGAACGCCCCGAACTCCCAGAACGCCCCGAACGCGCCGCTGTCGCCGCGCTGGCCGACTCCTTCGTGACCGGGCTCTGCGAGTGGATCAGGATTCCGAGCATCGGGGTCGACCCGACGCATCACGCTGACGTGCGGAGATCCGCCGAGTGGCTGGCGAACGCGCTGCGAGAGGACGGCTGGCCGGAGGTCGAGGTCTGGGGTGACGGGCCGGCGCTGCCTGCCGTGTTCGCCTGCTGGCCGGCGGACGATCCGGACGCGCCCACCGTGCTCGTTTACGGGCACCACGACGTGCAGCCGGTCGATCCGGTGCAACGCTGGGACTACCCGCCGTTCGAGCCCTTGATCAGCGGCGATGAGATCCGGGGGCGTGGCGCGAGTGATGACAAGGGACAGGTCGCGATGCACCTGCTCGCGGTCAAAGCGCATCTCGCTGCCACCGGGCAGAATGCGCCGAGCGTCACGTTGAAACTCTTCGTCGAAGGCGAGGAGGAATCGGGATCGCCGCATCTGCGAAAGCTGCTCGAAGATCACGAAGCCGAACTCGGCTGTGATCTTGTGGTGTTCACCGATACGGCATTGCACGAACGTGACGCGCCGACGGTCACCACTGGGCAAAGGGGTGTTCTCGGCGCCGAAATCACGTTCGAAGGCGGCACGGACGACGTGCATTCCGGGCGTGCGGGCGGTGCGATTCCGAACCCGGCGACGGCTCTCGCGAAACTGATCGCCGCGCTGCACGACGACGACAACAGGATCCGGCTCGAAGGCTTCTACGACGACGTCCGGGAACCGTCCACAAAGGAACGCGAGGACTACGCCGCGCTGCCGTTCGACGAGCGGAAGTGGCTCCAGGGCAACGGTGGCGGCGCCCAGGCGACCTACGGTGAGACCGGCTACAGCACGCTCGAACGGATCTGGGTCCGGCCCACCGCCGAGGTCAACGGCATCAGCGCCGGCTACACCGGCCCCGGTCTGAAGACCATCATCCCCGCGACCGCCACCGCGAAGATCAGCTTCCGGCTCGTGCCCGACCAGCGCCCGGAGAAGGTCGAGCAGCAGCTCAGCCGGTTCGTCGCCGAGCACACCCCGCCGGGCATCACGGCGCGGGTCGGCTTCAGGGGCGAAGGCGTGCCTCCGTACGCGATCAGCCCCTACGACCCGGCCAACGCCGCCGTCAAGGAGGCCATGGAACTCGCGTTCGACCAGCCCGTCCGGTTCGCGCGGGCCGGCGGTTCCGGGCCCGCGGCGGTGCTCCAGCAGCGACTCGGGGTGCCCCTCGTCTACCTCGGCGCGACCTTGCCGGATGATCGCGTCCACGCGCCGAACGAGCGCGTAGTGGTGCCGGTGCTCCTTCAAGGCGCGGAGGCGGCTGCTCACCTGTGGCGGATGCTTGCCCAAGCGGAGATCGCGAAGAGGTTGTCCCGATGAGCCTGTCTGATGAAGCGTCGCACTCGCTCGTCGGCGTGATCAGGATGCCGGACAAGGTCGAGAGCCCTGTCCGCGCGATCCTGAAGCGCGTCATCGGCGCGATGGCGGCGCTGCTGCTCGCGGTGATGATCGTCTACCTGGACCGAGACGGCTATCGCGATGTGAACGAGGACGGCGTCTCGCTGCTCGATGCGTTCTACTACGCGACGGTCTCTCTCTCGACGACTGGCTACGGCGACATCACGCCCGCGTCGTCGTCAGCTCGGCTGATCAACGTTCTGGTCATCACGCCGTTGCGGGTCCTGTTCCTGATCGTGCTGGTCGGCACGACACTCGAAGTTCTCACGGAGCGCTCCCGTCAGGCGTTGCGCATTCAAAAGTGGAGGCGGATTGTGCGTGACCACGTCGTAGTCGTCGGCTACGGCACTAAGGGGCGTTCGGCGGTCGCGGCGCTGCTCGGCGACGGTGTCGACCCCGGCTCGATCGTCGTCGTCGACACCGTGCAGGAGTCGCTGGACGCGGCGTCCGCCAAGGGGCTGGTGGTCGTGCATGGGTCCGGTACGCGCAACGACGTGCTGAGGGTCGCCGGTGCCGCTCGTGCACGCGCGATCGTCGTCGCGCCGAACCGGGACGACACGGCGGTGCTGGTGACGTTGACGGCCCGCGAACTCGCGCCCAAGGCACAGATCGTGGCGTCGGTGCGGGAACGGGAGAACGAGCACCTGCTCAAGCAGTCCGGTGCCGACTCGGTGGTCGTGTCGTCCGAGACGGCCGGTCGCCTGCTCGGCATGGCCACCGCGACGCCGTCCGTCGTGGCGATGGTGGAGGACCTGCTCACGCCCGACGCCGGGCTGGCGATCGCCGAGCGGGACGTCGAGAAGAGCGAGATCGGCGGATCGCCGCGGCACCTGCCCGACATCGTGCTCGGCGTGGTGCGGGGCGGGACGCTGTTCCGGGTGGACGCTCCGGAGGCCGACGCGATCGAGCTGGGAGACCGGCTGCTCTACGTCAAGAAGGTGACTCCGCCCGGCGGGGAGTAGGCATCACGGCCGGTGCGCGCAGAGGCGCGTAGCGGAAGAGGAACGCGTAGAAGCCGCCCGCCAGCGCTGCCATGCACAGCAGCAGCGCGGTGAGGCGGCGCCCGACCGGGAGTCCGGCGGGCAGTGAGGCGGCGGAGGACACCATGTCGCCGCCGGTGTTGACGATTTCGACGGTCTCGCCCTTGGTGTGACCGCAGCCGTCGAGCTTGGCCTGCTTCTTCTCGCCGCCGGCGTCCCACTCGACGGTGTCCATGCCCTGGCCGCACGAGCCGCTCTCGACGACTGTCGCCGTCACGGGTCTAGGGGGTTCCTTGGCGCCCAGCACGCTGGCGGGCACCAAAAGCGCGACCGCGACCCCTATCCCGACCAGTCCGACGACCAGCAGGATGAACACCCATCTGTCCGGGCTTCGCGGAACCGCCACACTGCGATGTTCGCAGACGCGACGGCCCGCGTGGAGCCCAGGTTTATTTCGGCAGCTGACGCAGTTGCTCGACCTTGATCGTCTTGCCGTCGGTCACCGAACCGCTCACGGCCACCAGATCGCCGTTCTTCGGCTTCTCGGTCACCGCGGACAGGTCCAGCGACGTCTGCAGTCCGTCGACCTGGATCAACGTCGCGTTGTCGCCGTTGACGTCCTTGACGGTGCCCCGCGCCTGGGCCTTCGCCAGCGCCACGTTCAGCGCCTTGCCGTCCTTCACGCGCACGGTCACGCGCTGGTCGGCCTTGAGCCCGGCGAGGTCGCCCCCGCGCAATTTGGTGGAGCCGTCAGTGGTCAACGACACCTCGCTGCCGTCGTCCTTGGTGATCGTGAGCTTGCCGGTCTCGACCGACTTGACCCGGCCGACGACGAGCGTGCTGTCCTTGAGCTTGGCCTTGTCCGGACGGCCGGGCTTGCCGTGGCCACCGGGTGCGCCGAGGTGGCGCTCCGCGAACGCCGCGTTCGGTGGGCGGTCGGGGCCTTCGGCCGCCGTCGCGACCGCGATGCCGCCGACCGTGAGGCCGAAGGCCGCGACGATGGCGCCGGCCCACGCTGATTTCTTCGACATGCGCATCAGCCTGCGCGTGCATTCTGAGCGCAAGCTGAAGGCGAGTCGCCCGAAGTCCCGATGATCAGCAGAATGGTGAGGTGTCCGCCAGGGTGTTGGTGATCGAGGACGCCGAGGCGATCGGTGCCGCGGTGTCTTCCGCGCTGCGTGAGTCCGGGTACGACGTGCAGCACCGCCTGGACGGGCGCCAGCTGGAGGCCGACCTCGGTCGCTTCCGCCCCGACCTGGTCGTGCTCGACGTCATGCTGCCCGGCCGCGACGGCTTTCAGTTGCTCGAGGTCATCCGCCGCTCGTCCGGTGCCGGCGTGGTCATGCTGACCGCGCGCGACGGCGTGCCGGACCGGCTGCGCGGGCTGTCCGGAGGCGCCGACGACTATGTGGGCAAGCCGTTCGTGCTGGCAGAGCTCGTGGCACGGGTGTCGGCGGTGCTGCGCCGCCTCGGCCGCACGCCGTCGACCGTGCAGGTCGGCGACCTGGTCGTGGACGCCGACGCCGGTGTCGTCATGCGCGCCGACCGGCCGATCGAGCTGACCGCGACCGAACTGCGGCTGCTGGTGTACCTGGCGGCCCAGCGCGGGCGAGTGGTGTCCAAGACGCAGATCCTCACGGCAGTGTGGGGCTACGAGGACTACGACCCGAACCTGGTCGAGGTCCACGTCAGCGCCGTGCGCCGCAAGATCGAGGAACACGGCACAAGGCTCGTCCACACCGTTCGCGGCCTTGGGTACGTGCTGCGGGCCGAGGAATGAACCTCCGCACGGTCTCGTTGCGCCGGCGGGTGGCGGTGTCCGTGCTGCTGGTGCTGTTCCTGGTGCTCGTGGCACTGGTGATCTCGGTCGACCGGACGTTCGCCGGGCAGTCCTCCAAGGACGTCGACGGCGTGCTGAACAACGCCGGGGCGCGTGCGGTGGAGATGCTGAAGAACGGCAGGCGTCCGGCCGAGGTCGTCGGCGTGCTGACAAAGCGGAACATCCACGTCACCATCGAGCTGCCCAACGGCACGACCGTCGGCAGCGCGCCCGCAGAGGGGCAGTTCGAGCGCCAGGTCCGCAACGTCCAGCGCAACAAGGTCACCCTCTACGCCGACACTGAGACGATCTCGCAGGCCCAGCACAGGCTGCGGAAACTGCTGCTGATCCTGGGACTCGCGGCGATCGGCATCACCGGCGCGCTGATCGTCGTGGTGGTGCGCAGAGCGCTGGCACCGCTGGACGCCATGACCTCGCTGGCCCAGGCCATCGCCGCCGGGCACCGGGGCGGACGGCTCAACCCGTCCAGGACCGACACCGAGCTGGGACGGACCGCGGCCGCGTTCGACGGCATGCTCGACTCGCTGGAGGGCTCCGAACAGCGAACACGGCGGTTCGTCGCCGACGCCGCGCACGAGCTGAGGACGCCTATCACCGGCGTGCAGGCCGTGGCCGAGGCGCTCGTGCAGGCTCCCGTCGACTCGCCCGATCGCGACCAGATGTCGTTCCTGCTGGTCAGGGAAGCGAGAAGAGCCGGACGGCTGGTGGACGACCTGCTCGCCCTCGCCCAGCTCGACGCCGGGTACGAGATGCAACGCGAGTCGGTGGACCTGCTGGGCCTCGCCGAGGCCGAGGTGTCCAGGACCCGGTTCGTGGCGCCGGACTTCGACATCACGGCCGAGGGCGTCTCGGTCGCGGTGGTCGGGGACGGGCAACGGCTGGCGCAGGTGCTCGCGAACCTCGTGGACAACGCCCGGCAGGCGACCGGTCCACAGGGGACCGTCCGGATCCGGGTCGACCTGACCGGGTTCACCGTGTCCGACAACGGGCCGGGCGTGCCCGAGGCCGAACGCGAGCGGATCTTCGACCGGCTGGTGCGGCTCGACGACGCCCGCGACCGGCGATCCGGTGGATCAGGGCTGGGCCTGGCAATCGCCCGTGGCGTGATCCGTGCACACGGTGGAGACCTGACCTGTGAGCCCTCCGATCAGGGCGCTGTGTTCCGTGTGGTGCTGCCCGCGGTCAATCCGGTCGCCGAGCCGGGCCGCGTTTGATTCCATCGGGGTGTGGACGCACGGGCAGACCTACCTGAGTTAGCCGACCTGGGCCGCGGAGGCCGCGAAGGTGTTGCAGGCGTCCGTCGAGTTCGCCTTGAAGCCCGCGGCCGCCCACTGCGCCTGGTTCTTGGCGGAACCGTGCGCGTTGTTCTCGGGCTTCTCCTCGATCGCGAACTGGAAGTCCTCCTGCGCCTGCCGCGCGAGGCCCGCCGTCAGCGAACCGCGCCCGGCCGCCGAGCTCAGGAACATGCCCGCGAAGCAGTTCGCCTGCAGTTCGATCCGCCGCGACATCTCCAGGCCCGCCGGGGTCTTCTCGCCCGCATCGGTGATCTTCAGGTCCGCTGCCCGCAGCAGGCCCGTCAGCGCCTGGACGTGGTGTCCGTACTCGTGCGACAGCGTGGCCAGGTGCGTCGCTGGGGCGTCGCCGCCGCCGTTGTCGCGCAGGCGGGCCGTCGGCATGTAGATGGTGCGGTTGCGGCCGCAGTAGTAGGCCACCGCGTGATCCGACTCCGGGGCTTGGCCGCACGGGCCGTCCTTCAGGACCGGCGACGCGTCCAGCTCCGGCTTGTCGAACGGCAGGTTCGCCGCCTTCAGCAGCGGGCCCCAGGCGGTGTCCAGGCACTCGACGCCGGCCGCGTAGTAGGCCGCCAGCTGGCCGTCCGAGGTGCCGAACTGCGGCAACGCGCAGGTCACCGGGCTCAGCGAGGCCGGCTTCACCAGCAACGGGTGGTCGGCCAGGCGGAAGACCGCCCGCGGCCGGATCGGCGTCGACGGCTCCGTCGGGGGAGTCGCCGCCGGGCGTGAACCGGCCAGGGCGTGGCCGGCGACCACTCTGGGACGGCTCAGTTGACCGATTCCGAGGACGAACGCGACCACCAGCACGAACACTCCCGCGAACAGGACCGGGTTGTTCTTGGCCGGTTGGGTCACGTTCTCCCCCTAAGAGACGGCGCCGGGGTCGGCTGCCCAGGTGTTGCAGTCGGACGCCTTGTTCGACTTGTAACCGCGGTCGACCCAGGTCGCGTTGTTCTGCGGGGTGCCGTGGTCCTTCGTCGGGTAGATGTCGTAGTCGCCCCGGCTGCCCGCGTCGGTCAGGGCCACCCGGATCACCTCGATCGGAATCGCTCCGTGCGACAACGGGGCCAGCGACATGCCTCCGAAGCAGGTCGCCTGCAGCTCCATCCGGCGGTTCAGGTCGAGGCCCTTCGGAGTATCCCACCCACCCGCGTCGTACTGCGCGCGGTCCGAGGCTTTGAGCATTCCGGTCAGCCACTGGATGTGGTGGCCGTACTCGTGGGCGAGCTGGCCCAGGTACTTGCCGGGGTGGTTCGGGTTGCTCGGGTTGCGTTCGGCGGCGTAGGCGTTCGCCGTCCAGTAGATGCCGCCCTGGCAGTACCGCGCCGTCTGGTCCGGGCGGACCGTGCCGCACGGGTACTGCGCGGTCTCGGTGATGACGTGCAGCTCGACCGGCTGGTACGGCAGGTTCGCGGCGTTCAGCGCCGGCTTCCACATGCTCTCGATGCACGGCAGCGCGGCGCGCAGGAAGCGGTCCTGGCCGGCCGGGGAGTAGTCCATCGCCGGCAGTGCGCAGCCGGAGAGCTTGTTCGCGCCGAAGCCCGGCTTGAGGAACGGGTGGTCCGCCAGCGCGTAGACGGCCTTCGGGCCCGCCGGGGTCGCCGGGGCGGACGGGGTGCGCGACGCCGACGCGCGCGGTGCGCTGCTCGTCGTCGCCGGGGCGTCGGTCGTGGTCGGGAGGGTGAACGTCGGGCTGTACGTCGTGTAGTTCGAGTAGCCCGCGTCCTCCACCTTCTTGTTCAGGGTCGCCGCGAAGACACCGACCGCGCCGAGGCCGAGGACCACGACACCGCCCAGGATCAGGGCGATCATCGGGCCGTTGCTCCTGCGGCGCGGTGGCATCGGCGGGTACGGGCCGTAGCCGGGAGGCGGGCCCCACGACTGCTGCGGCGGCGGCATGACCTGGCCATGAGGCGGCGGCGGGCCGTAGTAGCCGGGCGGCGGGCCCTGCGGCGGGCCGTACGGAGGCGGTGGGCCCTGTGGCGGACGCTGCCCGAGCGGCGCGGGCATCGGTGGCGGGCCGACCGGGCGAGGCGGCGGCGGCCAGTTGCCCGGTGGCGGTGGTTGCGTCATCGCCTGAGGTCCCCCCAATGGTCATCCTGGGTCGGGTACGAGCATAGGCGGACCGGGATCACGCGTCCCCCGACCGTCCACCTCCTTGAGACGCACGGGCCGGGGGATCGGTTCACGAGACGTCCCCGGAGCTCGCCGCCCAGGTGTTGCACGCGTTGATCTTGTTCTGCTTGTGGCCGTGCATCACCCAGCGGTCGTTGTTCGGCGCGCTGCCGTGGTCCGGCCTGCGGTTGTAGTCACCGCGCTTGCCCGCGTCGCTCAACCCGGTGTTCACGACCTCCATCGGCACGACGTTCTTGTGCGAGAACGGCGCGAGCGTCATGCCGCCGAGGCAGGTGGCCTGTAGTTCAAGCCTGCGGTTGAGCTCCAGGCCCTTCGGGGTGTCGAAACCGCCGACGTCGTACTGGGCCTGGTCGGCGGCGCGCAGCATGCCGGTCAGCCACTGGACGTGGTGGCCGTACTCGTGGCTGAGCTGGCCGAGGTAGACGCCGGGGTGCCGGACCGTCGTGCCGCCCTCGTTCGCGTAGTAGTTGCCGGGCCAGTAGATGACGCCGCGGCAGAACATCGCCGTCGTGTTGTTCTGCCGCGAACCGCACGGCGTCTGCGTGGTGCCGGTGAACACCTGCAGCTCGGCCGGCTGGTACGGCAGGTTGGCGGCCTTGAGCGCCGGCTGCCACGCCTTCTCGATGCACGGCAGCGCGGCTTCGAGGAACCGCTTCTCGCCCGCGGGGCTGTATTCCATCCGCGGCAACGGGCACGAGTCGAAGTCGTTCGCGCCGATGTTGGTGCTGAAGATCGGGTGGTCGGCGAGCTTGTAGACCGCCTTCGGGCCTACCGGGGTCTGCTGCGTGCTCGGCGTGCGGGTCGACGAGGTGCGCGTGGACGTCGTCGTGGTGGTCGTTGTCGTCGTCGTAGCCGACGTGAAGGTCGGGCTGTAGGTCGTGTAGTTCGAGTAGCCCGTGTCCTTCACCTTGTTGTTCAGCGTCGCCGAGAAGATGCCGATCGCGCCCAGGCCGAGGATCACGACGCCGCCGAGGACGAGCGCCAGGACCGGGCCGCTGTTGCTCCTGCGGGGCGGCGTCATCGGGTAGGGCGGTGGTGCGAACGCGCCGGGGTGCGGGTGGTGGCCCCACGTCGGTTGCGGTGGAGGCATCACCGGACGCGGCGGTGGCAGTGGCATGCGGCCGGGCGGCGGGCCGTACGGAGGAGGCGAGCCCATGGGTGGGCCGTAAGGAGGAGGCGGCCCCATCGGCGGTGGCGGGCCTGCCGGTGGGCGGCCTCCCGGCGGAGGCCCCATCGGAGGCGGCGGTCCCATCGGCGGACGCGCGCCGGGCGGAGGCCCCTGACCGGGGCGGGGAGGCATCGGCGGGCCGTAGGGCGGTGCGGCGGGCACAGGCGGCGGGCCCACCGGGCGTGGCGGTGGCCGATTGCCTGGCGACGGTGGTTGTGTCATCGCCGAAGATCCCCCAGATGGCGTCTGTTCGAAAGTCCGCCGGAGCATATGAGGACTCCGCTATTGTCCGCAGCCGTGTTGAAGAACTGGGGTGCGGCGATCTTCGTCGCCGTCGCGTTGACGTCCGTCACGTCTTTCGGGACGGCGGCCGGCGCGCACGCGCAGCCGCTTCCCGGCACCGTCAGCACCGAGGTGCGGATGAAGCTGGAGCGCGACGCCCGGCTCTCCGTCACCGAGACCGTTCAGGTGCCCGACGGCAAGATCGTCAAGCGGACCGTCCCCTTGCGACTCGCGGCCGGTAACGATCTGGAGCGCCAGTACCAGGTCACCGACGCCAAGGTCGAGGGCAAGGGCAGCACCTCCACCGACGACGACAGCTTCTCCGTCACCCTCGAGGGCGGACAGTCCACGCTGACCTACACGGTCGTCGGCGCCGTCGCCCCCGTCGGTGACGCGCTGGAGGTCCGCTGGCAGGTCGCGGGCGGCTGGGACACCGAGCTGGACAAGGTCGCCGTCTCCTTCTCCGCACCCGACTCACCGACGTCGGTCAACTGCCTCGCGGGCCCGGTCGGCTCGTCGCAGCCGTGCACGAGCGCGGACCTCGCGGACGGCAAGGGCGTGCGCGCGCAGGAGATCAAGCTTGGCGCCGGCGAACGCGTCGACGTCGCGATCGGACTGTCCGCCGGGGTCGTGCCCCCGAACGCCGTCGTGGTCGAGCAGTCCGGTCTCGCGGCCGCGTTCGCGCTCACGCCGGCCAGCGGTGCCGCGCTCGGCGGGCTGCTGGTGTTGCTGCTCGGCGGTGTCGCGCTGCTCTGGTACCTGCGCGGCCGGGACGCGGCGGCGCTCGCGAGCGAGGTCGGCGCGGTCTCCGTGCTGGTCCGCGACCAGGACAACCGGGTCGCCTTCGCCTCTCCGGACGGCGTGCTGCCCGGTCAGGTCGGCACCGTCGTCGACGAGCACGTGGACGTCGTCGACGTGACCGCCACGGTCATCGACCTCGCCGTGCGCAACTACCTCTGGATCACGGAGACCGACGGCCACGACTGGCAGATCGTGCGCCGCAACCCGGTGGACGACTCGTTGTCCGGCTACGAGAAGGCGGTCTGCGAGGCACTGCTGCCCCAGGGCGCGGACGCGGTGAGCGTGTCCGCGCTGCGCGGCCGGCAGATCGACCTCGCGACCGTGCGCGACCGCCTCTACTCCGACGTCGTGGAGAAGCGCTGGTTCGTGCGCCGCCCGGACGCCGAGCGGAACCTGTTCTGGTGGGCCGGAATCGTGGTCGCGGTGCTCGGCGTGGCCGCCACGGTCGTGCTGGCGCTGACGATCGGCAACGCGCTGTTCGGGCTCGTCGTCGCGGCCGGCGGTGTCGCGCTGGCGTTCGGCGCGCGGTCGATGCCCGCCCGCACCAAGCGCGGCAGCGAGTTGCTGGAGCACGTCCGCGGCCTGCGCGGCTACCTCGCCGGGGTGACGCCGGAGGACGTCCCCGAGGCCGACCGCGAGCTCGTGTTCTCCCGGTCGCTGCCGTACGCGGTGGTGCTCGGCGAGACCGACCGCTGGATCGGCACGTTCGGTCAGCAGGACCTCTACTGGTACGGCAACTCGGGAACCGGCTCGGACTTCCGGCGCAGCTTCCCGGCGTTCCTGGGGGCTCTCGACGGCGTCCTCGCCCAGGCGGGCCACCTGCGATCGCTCCGGACGCCGAACCCGTAGTCTTGCGCCATGGCCTCACCCGAACTGCACAGGTTCACGTTGCCCAACGGCCTGCGGGTGGTGCTCGCCCCCGACGCCGGCGCACCGGTCGTCGGCGTCAGCGTGCACTACGACGTCGGCTTCCGTTCCGAGCCGGAGGGGCGCACCGGGTTCGCGCACCTGTTCGAGCACCTGATGTTCCAGGGCAGCGAGAGCCTGGAGAAGCTCGCCCACTTCCGGCACGTGCAGTCGTCGGGCGGCACGTTCAACGGGTCCACGCACCCCGACTACACCGACTACTACCAGGTGCTGCCGTCCGCGGCCCTGGAGCGGGCGTTGTTCCTCGAAGCGGACCGCATGCGCGCGCCCAAGCTCACCGAGGAGAACCTCCGCAACCAGATCGACGTGGTGAAGGAGGAGATCCGGCTCAACGTGCTGAACCGCCCGTACGGCGGGTTCCCCTGGATCCTCCTGCCCGCTGTGCTGTTCAACACGTTCGCCAACGCGCACAACGGTTACGGCGACTTCGTCGACCTGGAGAGCGCGACGGTCGACAACTGCGCGGAGTTCTTCGACACCTACTACAGCCCGGCGAACGCAGTGCTGACGGTGGCGGGCGACCTCGACGTCGAGACCACGAAGACGTTGGTGGAGAAGCACTTCGGTGACGTGCCCGCGCGGCCGCGCCCGGAGCGCCCCTCGTTCGCCGAGCCCGCCCCGCAGGGCGAGGTGCGGCACGAGCACGGCGACGCGCTGGCGCCGCTGCCCGCGATCGCGATCGGCTACCGCGTGCCCGACCCGGTCACCGACATCGACGGCTACCTCTCGTACCTCGTCCTCGCCGGTGTGCTGGCGGACGGCGACGGCTCGCGCCTGCAGCAGCGCCTGGTGCACCAAGAGGGCATCGTGATCGACCTGAACGCGGGCTGCGGCCTGTTCGGCCCGCTCGAGGCCCGCGACCCGGACACGTTCAGCATCACCGCGATCCACGCCGCCGAGGTCTCCGCCGACCAGGTGGTCGCGGCCATCGACGAGGAACTGCAGAAGCTCGCGCAGGAGCCGCCGTCGGCCGAGGAGCTCGCGAAGGTCACCGCCCGCTGGGCGTCGACCATGCACAAGGAGCACGACCGGCTCACGAACCGCACGCTGGGCCTCGGCTCGGCGGAACTGCTGTTCGGCCGTGCCGAGCTGATCTACGAACTCCCCCGTCGGATCGCCTCGGTGACCGTCGACGAGGTGTCGGCCGCGGCCAAGGCGCTGCGTCCCGACTCCCGCGCCCTTCTCTTCGTCAAGCCCACCGGAGGAGCTCAGTGACCGCCGCCAAGACCCATCGCTCGGCAGACGAGATCGGCCGTACCGAGGCCGGTCCCCGTCCGCTGCCGGAGCTGGGATCGCAGAAGGTGGCCGCCGAGCTGTCCACTGTGGACACCACGCTGCCGAACGGCCTGCGCGTCATCGCCGTGCGCCGCGCCACGGTGCCGATGGTCGAGGTGCGGCTGCGCGTCCCGTTCGCGGACCCGGCCGGCAGCAGCGTCGGCTCCCAGCACGCCGCGGTGGCCGAGATCCTCGCGAACACCGTGCTGACGGGCACCGAGAAGCGTTCGCGCGTGCAGATCGACACCGAACTGGCGCTGGTCGGCGGCGAGCTCGACGCCATGGTCGACCCGGAGCGCCTGAGCTTCACCGGCAACGCCCTGGCCTCGGGCCTCGGCACGGTGCTGGAGGTGCTGGCCGACGTCCTGACCGGCGCCTCCTACCCGGCCGAGGAACTGGAGCGCGAGGGCGCCCGCCTGGTCGAGCGCATCACGATCGCCCGCTCGCAGCCGAGTGTCATCGCGCGCGAGGCGTTGCAGAAGGTCCTGTACGGCGATCACCCGTACGCGAAGGAGATGCCGGAGGCCGACGAGGTCGCCGCCGTCACCCGCGACGCCGTGGTGGCGTTGCACGGCAAGGCCTTGCTGCCGCGCGGCTCGGTCATCGTCGTCGTCGGCGACGTCGAGCCGGCCGACGCCGTGGCCCAGATCGGCGAGGCGCTGGGGGCGTGGCAGGGCGACGGCGAGGCCGTCCAGTTGCCGCCGCTGCCGACGGTGTCCGGTGGTGACCTGGTGCTCGTGCACCGCGCCGGTGCCGTGCAGTCGCAGATCCGCCTTGCGGCGCAGGCGATCCCGCGCACCGACGAGCGTTACCCGGCGCTGCAGCTCGCGAACCTGGTCTACGGCGGGTTCTTCTCGTCGCGCCTGGTCGAGAACATCCGCGAGGACAAGGGCTACACCTACAGCGCCCGGTCGCACCCCGAGTTCACCGTGCACGGCGCGACGTTGCTGATCGACGCCGACACGGCCTCGGACGTGACGGCGGCGGCGCTGCTGGAGACCCGTTACGAACTGGCGCGCCTCGGCCTCGTGCCGCCGTCGGAGTCCGAAGTGGACACCGCGCGCAGCTACGCCGTCGGCACGCTGCTCACCAGCACGTCCTCGCAGGGCGGCCTGGCGTCGTTCCTGGTGAACCTCGTCGCACTCGGTCTCGGCCTCGACTGGCTCGTGGCGCACCCGCAGCGCCTCGCGGCCGTCACGCCGGAGCAGGTGGCCGCGGCCGCGCTGGAGTTCTTCGCTCCCGGCAACTTCACCGGCGTGCTCGTCGGTGACGCCGAGACGCTCAAGCCGAAGCTGGCCGTGTTGGGCGGGGTCTCGTTCCAGTGAGTTTCGAACTGGTCGGTCTGCCCGCGCTGTCGCGGTTCGCGGTCGACCGGGGTGAGCCGTTGCGCGGCGACGAGGAGAAGCTCGCCGCGCTCTGGCCCAAGGCCCGGATGATCGTCGTGGACACGCGCGGCCGCACACTGGTCGCCGATCGCGGCACACGGCTGGCCGACTGGCCGGCCCTGGAGTTCGGTGACCAGCCGCCCGTGAACGCCGTCCTGCTCGGTGAGCAGGACGGCGTGGCCTGGTTCGCCGTGCTGATGCCCGCCGAGGACGACGAGCCCGTGCCGGCCGGCCGTGCCTGGGGCCTGCCGGAGCTCACGGACGACCCGCAGTGGCTCGACCTGCGGCAGGCCGGCGCGACGCTCGACGACATGTCGGCCGGGCTGTTCACCACGGCCGCCGCGTTGTTCCAGTGGCACCGGCTCGGCAAGTACTGCGCCAAGTGCGGTGCCAGGACGGTGCTGGAGAAGTCCGGCTGGACGTCGGTCTGTTCCGGCTGCGAGCGGGAGGAGTACCCGCGCACCGACTCGGCGGTGATCTGCCTCGTCCACGACGGCGCCGACCAGGTCCTCGTCGCTCGCGGACCGGAATGGCCGGAGGGCCGGTTCTCCGTGCTGGCCGGGTTCGTCGAGGCCGGCGAGTCGCTGGAAGGCTGTGTGGCGCGGGAGATCGCCGAGGAGGTCGGCATCTCGGTGCGCGACATCCGATACCTCGGGTCCCAGCCCTGGCCGTTCCCGCGGTCGTTGATGATCGGGTTCGAGGCCGTGGCCGATCCCGCAGAGCCGTTGCGGCTCGCCGAGGGCGAGATCGCCGAGGCCAAGTGGGTGTTGCGGGCCGACGTCCGCAAGGCGATCGAGGAGCCGGGCAGCGTTCCCGGACTCGGCCTCGCCGGTGGCGCGTCGATCGCGTTCCGCATGTTGCAGAGCTGGTCGGGGGCCGCTTCAGAGGAGTGACGGCAGCACGTGCTCCTCGGTGACCATCAGGCCCGTGGTCGCCATCGTGCCGGCCAGGTCGGGGTCCCAGCTCGCGGTTTCCGGCCTGCTGTTCAGGGTGGGCAGTTCCACTCCCCGCGCGATCAGCGTGGCGACGGCCTCGCGGTAGTCGGCTGCCGACATCCGCCACGGGGTGCCGCCGGTCCAGGCGAGGACCTCGTTGGCGACACGGATGCCGTCGGGCGTGAAGTCGTGGTGGCACCGGACGGTCCTGCCGTCGAGGTGGTGCTTCGCCTGCGGCGTAAGGCCGTCCGGGAGCACCACCAACGGGCCGGGCACACCGGCTTCGAGCAGGCGCGGCGACCGGACGACGGTGACCGCCTCCGCGTCGAGGGTGTCGTTGAGCGTCAGGTAGCCCTGCGAAGTGAGGACGGGACTGCTGTAGGCGTCGGGCAGGACGCCGGCGCGTTCCCAGTCGGTACCGGCCAGCCGCAGGGCCTTGCCGACGATGCGGGCCAACGGGCGGCCGTCGTCCAAGTCGTTGCCCGCCAAGGCGAACCGCGTGGTCCATCGGCGCGGTTCGGGACTGAGCTTCGCGAGGATCGCCGCGGCCTGGTTCGCGATCATGGGCAACGCGGGCTGCGGGATCTTGCCGTACCTGCGGACGTGCTCGATCCACTCGGCGGCCCACGGACGCGACAGCAGTCCGTGCTCGCGCAACGCGAACTTGAGGACGGCGTCCGCGGTCGTCGACTCCTCCGCCGCCGACATGCCGACTGGCTTGCCGTGCACCGATTCCAGGACTTCGGGCAGCGAGCTTCCGTGCGCGCGGACGTGTTCGTCCAGGCGTGCCAGCGAGATCTGCCGGCGGGCCGGGTGGGCGATCGGCTTGCGCAGGAGTTCACCCAGGACGGTGGCGGTCCTCGCGTCCTCGACGCGGAAGCTGAACGCCGACCGGCCGCCGCCCTCCATCGTCTCGCGCGCGAGACGCCAGAACTCCGCGAGCTCGGGCTGGTCCATGTTCACGGCACCACCCTAGTTTCCCGATTCGCCGTGCACCGATGCGGTTCTCCCCGCTGGACACCGAGGTGCCCTTCTAGGGATCGACCCGGTCGAGGGCCGCGCCGTCCCACGTGGTCTGCGTGCACGCGACGCCCCGGCCGTTCTTGGGGCGCAGCACGTCGAAGATGTGCATGCGCGGGATCTTGTCCGACACGCCCCAGCCGCTCGGCCAGGTGATCACCCAGTCCATGTCGAGGTCGACCAGCAGGCCCAGCATGCGCGCGATGGTGGGGTCGTCGAGGCGTTCGAAGGCCTCGTCGAGCAGCACCAGGCGCAGCGGATCGAACTCGTCGCTGACCGCGTCGTAGAAGCTCGCGGCGGCCGCGAACAGCGTCACGTACGAGATCAGGCGGGTCTCGCCGGACGAGAGCTGCCGGAGGCGCCGTTCGCGCGGGCTGCCGTCCGGGCCGGTGTCGGCGACGGTCACGGTGAACTGGTGCCACGTGCGGTAGTCGAGGGCGCGCGACAGGATCTCGGCGTAGCCGCCGGTGTGCGTGTCGCGCTCGTTCTCGATGCGTTCGGTGAAGACGCGGCGCAGCGTGGCGTCCTGCTCGGGCGTGCGTTCGCCGAACGGCAGCCGCACCAGCGCAAGCGCTTGCCGCGTCGCGTCGTCGAGGGCACTGGACGACTTCCAGGCCAGCTTGACGTGCACGCCCTGGCTGGACCGGGCCTGGCCGAGCACCTCGTTCATGCGCTTGGTCAGGTCCTCGGCGACGGTGATCTGGTTGCGCAGCCACTCGGCCAGGTCGCGGATCAGGTAGTCGGCGAAGATGCCCTGGTACCGCTCGTCGAGGAACCCGCGCTGCTCGGCCAGCTTCGTGGTGACCTGGCGGGCGGCGACGGCGACGGGCTTCGCGCCCTCCTCGCCGGTCACGGTGACCGTGAGCAGGCCCGCGTGTTGTTCGGCGGCGATGTCGTGGCTGCCGGCCAGTGACGTCTGCAACGCCTGCAGCTTCGCGATCACGGTCGCCTCGGTGCCGCCACGCCGGTCCGGGGTCTCGGCGATGGCCTGGCGCACCAGGGCTTCCTCGGGTACCTCGGGGAAGGCGGCGGCCAGCAGACCGGGGGCACGGACGGTCGCCCGGAAGTTCCCCGCGGCCCGTTCCAGTGCTTCGGAGGCGTCGGCGACCTGCGTGGAGTTGTTCTCCAGTAACGCTTCCAGCTTCGCGGCCTGCTCGCGCGCGGTCGTGATGCCCTCGCGTACGCCCTTGAGGTCCGTGCGCATCTTCTTGCGCGACCTCTCCAGCTGCGTGAGCTGCTCGCTGATCTCCTTGGCCTCACCGCCGACCGCGTCGGTCAGCTCGGCGAGCGTCCCGGCCTGGGCCGCGTGGTCGACGCAACGGCTGTCGGCGTCGGCCTCCGCGGTCTGCCGGTCGGCGACGGCCTCGTGGTAGCGGTGCGAGGCGTCGGTGAGGTCGGAGATCGTGCCCTGGCAACGCCTTTTCACCGCGTCACCGAGCAGGTCCGCGGTCCGCTGGGCCTCCGCAGCCGCGGCCTGTGCCTGGCGCAGCGCCTCGGTGCCGGACGACAGGTCGGCGTCGCCCGCCTGCCGGGTCAGCTCGCCCCGTGCCGCTTCGAGCCGGGAGTTGGCGTTCTCCAAGGCTTCCCGCAGCTCGAACGTGCGCTGCTGGGCCCGTGCGGCCGACTCCTCGGCGGCCTGGACGCGGCTGTGCTTCGCGATCAGCTCGCCGTCGCCGGGGAACGCCGCGAGGTGCGCCTCCCAGGTGGCGACGTGCTCGTGGGCGCGGGCCAGTTCGTCCTCGGCGGTGCCGAGCCGGTCGCGCAGGTCGGCGAGTTCCTCTTCCAGGGCGGCGATTCGACGGCCGCGGGCGGCCTCCCGCGCGCCCGCGCCGATGAACTCGGCCTCGGGCTTGGTCCAGCGGCCCGTCAGCACGCCCGTGCGCCAGTCGCCGGTGGTGGTCATGTCGTCCAGCGACACCGCTTTGAGCAGGTCGGCGACGAAGGTCTCCGGTACCGGCGAGCCCTCGACGGCCGGCACGAGGTAGTCGGCCAGGGAACGGCCGTCGACGGCGGGCCTCGGAACGGCCAGGACGTCGCTCAGGTCGGCGTCGGCCGGGGTCACCCAGGCGTCCAGCAGGCCACTCGCCTGCAACGCCGCCTCCAGCCCGGCCCGTTCGTCGTCGGTCAGCGTCGGCACGAAGTCGACCAGCCGGTAGAAGGGCGCTCCAGCAGCGGAATCACGGTCCGCCGAGGTGTACTGGCCGGGCACCGGCACGCGCTCGTCGCCCGAACGCAGGCCGACGAGCTCCTCGTCGAGCGTGTCGAGCCTCGCCCGCAGGCCGGCGCGCTGCTGGGTGAACGCGTGCGCGGCGTCACGAGCCGTCTGCACGAGCGGTGCCGCCCATTCGCGGGCCGTCGTGCTCAGCGTCCTCGCGGCGGCCGGATCGGCGGTCTGCGGCAGCTTCAGCGCCTCGGCAGGGCGTTCGTCGAGCAACGGGCCGCTCGACGTCCACACCTCGACCTGCTCCAGCCAGGCCTGCACGACCTCGGCCAGCTCCTGCATCTCCTGGTTGCGCAACGAGGTTGCGTCGGTCGCGCCGAGCTGGGCGTCGCGGGCCTTCTGCCGCAACGACTCCACCTCGCGCTGCTGCGAGTCGAGGGCCAGTGCCTGCTCGTGCAGGGCCAGGGCGAGAGCACCCCGCTGGCGCGCAAGGGAAGCGATGCCCGAGGTCTGGTCGATCACCGACGTCAGCGCGGCCAGCACGTCCTCGGTCGCGGCGGCCGGGGGCACGCGGCGTTCGATCGGCAGCGGCCCGGCCTCGGGGTCGGGCTTGGCCCGCACCGAAGCCGTGGTCACGGTGGCCTCGGCGGCCGGGACCTGCGGCACGTCCGGCGCGAGGTCCGGGTCCATGCCCGCGAGGCGCAGGTTCTCGCGCAACGGCTCGCTCAGCGCGTCGGCGGCCTGGAGGTCCTCCGCGAGGCGTCGCAGCAGGCGCAGCACGTTGTCGACGGCCGCCTCCTCCTGGGCGCGCTGGCGGTGGGCCGTCTCGAGGGCGGCGACGGCGGACGAACGCTTCTCCGCCACCAGGTTCTCGCGCGTCTTGAGGTCCTGCAGGTCGCGGAACGCCGGCAGCTCCTTCAGCGCCGCGATGGTCTCCTCGGCCTGCTGCTCGCCGGTCTCCATGTCGGTCAGCGCCTGCTCGGCCGCCGCCCGCTCCATCCGCGTGAGGTCCAGCTCCTGCGTGAGCTTCGACTGCTCACGCTGCAGCTTCGCCACCGACTTCTCGGCGGCCTCCAGCCGTTCGGCCGCGGACCGCAGCCCGCCGAACGCGTAGTCGCTGTAGGTCTTCAGGAACGTGCCGAGCGCACTGTCCGCAGAGGACAGTCGCACGATGTTCTCGCGAATCGACTCCAGGTCGTCGAACGACGTCGCGAGCTGCTCGACCATCACCTGGTCCAGCGGCGGCAGGGCGTCGCTCAGGATCTGTTCGAGCTGGCCCTCCAGCACCTTCAGGCCGACGTCCGGGTTGCGCAGCGTCCGCTGCAGGTGCAGCAGGTCGCCGTACCGCGCCGCCGGCACGCCGTAGACGGTCTCGGCGATCTTCGCCCGGAACGCCGGCTCCTCGAACATGCAGTCCGCGCCGATGAGATCCCGCAGCTGCGCCGGGCCGTGCGGCACGCGCTCGGCGCCCGCGAGCTGCAGTTCCGTGCCGACGCGCATCGGCGTGACGAAGCGCCACGAGTCCGTGATCGCCTGCGAGGTCTTCGACGCCTTCACGCCCAGGCCGCACGTCAGGTACTCGTTGCCGCTGTGGTCGGCCGCCTCGCGGATCAGCTCGACCCACGTGTAGCCGATGCGGTTCGGTCCGCCGTCGTAGTCGTCCAGCATGAGGCGCCGGAGGCTGACGGTGTCGAAGCCCTTGGAGCCGACCTGGCGCAGGTCGCCGTCCAGGCACAGCGGGAGCAGCAGCTCCAGCGTGCGGGACTTGCCGGACCCGTTGGTGCCCTGGAAGATCGCGCGGCCACCGGAGAAGTCGAACGTCTGCTCGGTGTACTGCCAGATGTTGACCACGCCGCCGCGGTGCAGCCGCCACCTGCTCATGAAACGTTCTCCTCGTCGAACAGGGACCAGCTCGGTACTTCGGGCACCACAACGGGTTCCGGTTGTTGTTCTCGTTCCGGGTCACCGTCGGGGGACGGCAGCCAGCGGTGCGCGGCCGCGCTGATCGACCACGCGCCATTCTCTTCCTGGGCGGCCAGACCCATGCGGCGCAACAGCTCCGTCACCTCGGCGACCAGCCGGTCGAGGTCGTCGGTGAACTGCTTCGACCACGCCGCGGGATAGTCCTCCACCAGGCCGGCGCAGACCTCGCGGAGGCGTTCGGCGGTGACGACGTGCCGTGCGGGCGCGTCCTCCTCCTCGCCGTCGAGCAGGTCGGGCAGGGCCAGCAGCGTGATGCGCGCGACCGTCGAGACGCCGGGGAACGACAGGTCGGTCAGGAAGTCCTCGGGGTCGGCGGCGAGCACGCCCTCGACCCGGCACTCGGTGTGCAGGCCGAAAGCCTGCTCCAGCAACGCGGTCTCCTTGCGCTGGTTGCGGCGCAGCCACTCCGCCTGCTCGGCCGGCAGGTCCGCGTAGAGCACCAGCGGTGTCTCGACCAGCTTGCGCCGCACCGCGTGTTCGATGCCGCGCGGACCGGGACGCGCCGCCAGTTCGACGAGGTGGGCCGGGCTCTGGGCCTCGCCGACCGGACCCGTCACGAGCTGGCCAAGCAGGTCGGTGTCGATCGTGATCAACGCTTCCTGGGACAGCACGTCCTGCGCGACCGAACCCTCGGTCTCGTGCAGCACGCCGAGAGACACGAGGTGGCGCAGGGCCGCGGTGAGCGCACGCCGTTCGGTGACGTCGTCCGGTGCGTCGATGCCCGCTTCCACTGCGGCGGAACGGATGTCGGCGACCAGGCGGGACAGCAGCGTCTGCCGGCCGATGCCGGTGAGCACGGCGAGCGTCAGCGCCAGGTAGGCGTACCCGCGCGGGGACATGCTGAGCACGCCACGCGTGTCGTCGTTGCCGGGGCCGGACTTGTACAGGCGCGCGAACCGGCGTTCCACGACCAGCCGGTAGCCCAGCAGCCCCGCGAACAGGTCCTGGAGGGTCGAGCGGTGCCGGTAGACGAGGCTGAGCAGCTCGCCGTCCGGGCCGTCGGTGCGCAGCAAAGGCCTGCGCAGCAACGTTCGCGCGCACCGCACCACGTTGGCGGCGTCGATGTCGGAGAGGTTGTCCAAGTGGTTCATCGCTTCAACGCCACCGTCGCGTCGTGCAGGGTGAGCGTCCCGGCGGCCGACCTGATCCGGGTCGTCGTGCCGCGGGCGATCTCCAGTTCGAGGCCGCGCACGGGGTCGCTGGCCGAGCCGCTGTCGTTCGGAGAGTCGCGCTGGGCCATCGCGAGCGTCAACAGCTCGCAGAAGACCTCCAACGCGCCGTGCGTGAGCGTCGTGTTCTCCAGGTTTCCGGCGGCCTTGGTGAGCTCCGCGACGTGCCTCGCGCGGATCTCGTCCGCCTCGCGTGCCTCCGCCAGCAGCGACTGCTCGGTCATCGGGTCGTCGAGGATCCTGGACGGCCTGCCGCGCCCGCCCCGGTCGCCTCGGGTCCTGACACTCACGGTGACGTCGCAGACCGGGCCGTCGCGCCACGGCGTCCGTTCGTTGTCCGAGTCGTGCTCGGGCGCGGGGGAGAGGTGGCGGGAGCTGTAGAGACCGAACGCGGAGGCGTAGATCTCGTGGGCTTCCTCCCTCGTCGAGGTGTCGAACCACTTCGCGAGCTTGAGCAGCTCGGCGCGGCGTCCCGGGAGGAGCCCGCCGCCGGACGTCGCGCGCTTCACGCTGGCCAGGAGGCTGCCGATGGCGCGGGCCGTGGCTTCGCGCAGAGCCGTGACCTGGCTCGGGCGGCCTGGCCGGTCGACGAACCAGTCCGTCAGCTCCTGCCAGTCCTCCGGCGTGCGGCCGCGGGCGCGTTCGACGTTGTGGCCGAGGTCGGTGCCGAGGAGCCGCAGGAGTTCGGTGCGGGCCTTCGTGAGCCCGGCCAGGGCCTCCGCGATCGGAGGCGTGTACTTCAGGACGTCCTCGACGACCCGCTGGATGTACTCGACCAGCAGGTTCCGGAAGCCCGCGATCTCCTCGGGCGCCAGATGGTTCCTTGTGACGACCTGGCCGAGGTAGGCGTAGAAGTCGCGGACCGTCGCGGCGAGTTCGGCGTGCTGCAGGAACAGCGTCGTGACGCGTTCGGCCAGCAGTTCCTTGGTCCTGTCGCCCTCGTTGAGCAGGGCGACGGACAGCGATCCGCCCAGTTCGTTGAGGCCGCGTTCGATCGCGGGGAGCAGTTCGCGGGAGACCTCGCGGGCGCCCTCCGGGACCCGCAGCAGCTCGTCGACGTCGCGCTGGACGCGGACGGCCAGCTTGGACACCTGGTAGCGCACGCTGCCGTGCTGGAACTCGGCGATGCTGGCCGCGACGACCTCACGCCGGCCCTGGACCAGGTTGCCCCACTCGACCAGCTGCTTGAGGCGGTTGATGACGTTCTCGATGCGGCTCTCGCCCTGCTCGACGCGGCCCTCGCGCTCCTGCCCGGCCAGCGCGCCCGCGACCTCGCCCGCGCTCAGGTCCGCCAGCAGCGTGGAGGTGAACAGCCGCATGATCGCCAGGTACGTGCGCTGGTGATCGCGCGCGTCCAGATAGGCGTACAGCTTCAGCCGCTTGTGCTCCACGACCGGCCACCCTAATGCGCGCGCCCGTCCGACGCGGCGCTACCGTGCCTTCGACGAGCTGGGGAGGATGCCGTGGGTGCGGGGCGCGCGTTGGGGTTGTTGCTGGGCGTGGCCGCGGACGCGGTGTTCGGTGATCCACGCCGATTTCACCCGGTAGCGGCATTCGGTTCGTCCGCCGCGGCCCTCGAGAAGCGGCTGTACGCCGACTCGCAGGCCGCCGGAGCCGTCTATTCCGCCGTGCTGGTCGGCGGCACCGTGGCTCTGGGAGTGGCGGTGGACCGGGCCTCGCGCAAGCACTGGCTGCTGCAGACGGCGACCACCGCTCTGGCGACCTGGACGGTGCTCGGCGGCAACTCGCTGGCCACCGAGGGCACGTCGATGGGCCGGGAGCTGGCCGACGGAGACCTCGACGCGGCCCGGACGAGGCTGCCGAGCCTGTGCGGCCGTGACGCGGCCAGGCTGGACACCACGGGCCTGGCACGCGCGACCGTGGAGTCCGTGGCCGAGAACACCTCGGACGCCGTCGTGGCGCCGCTGTTCTGGGGCGCGGTCGCCGGCGTGCCCGGCCTGCTGGGCTACCGGGCGGCCAACACCCTGGACGCGATGGTCGGCCACAGGTCCCCGCGCTACCTGCGGTTCGGCTGGGCATCGGCCCGCCTGGACGACCTGCTGAACCTGGTGCCGTCACGCCTCGCGGCCCTGCTGACGGTCGGCGGCGCACCCGTCGTCGGCGGCTCGGCCTCGCAGGCACTGGAGACCTGGCGCCGTGACGCGTCAGCGCACCCGTCGCCCAACGCGGGCCAGGTGGAGGCGGCCTTCGCGGGCGCCCTGGAGATCAGGCTGGGCGGCCGCACCGTCTACTCGCACGGCGTGGAAGAGCGCCCGGTCCTCGGCCACGGCCGCAGCCCGGACTCAGGTCACGTGACGCGTGCGGTGGAGCTGTCCAGGGTCGTGGGCTTCGGCGCCGGCTTCGTCAGCGCCGTCATCGCCCTCTTCCGCAAGTAGCTCGGCGATCGACTTCTTCTTTTTCCTGCCCTCGTAGAGCACGCCACCCGGCCGCGCCTCACGGATCGTGAAGTACAGCCAGCCGCCGACCGCCATCACGCCGAACGCGATCCACTGCAGCGCGTAGGAGAAGAACGGCCCGGACTCGATCCGGGGCAGCGGCAACGTGTCCAGCGCACCGGGCTGGTCCTCGATCAGCTGGTAGTAGCCAGGCTGGATACCGGGCCCGACCGCGTTGTTGTTGATCGAGTAGATCTGCTTGCGGCCGTCCTGCTCGAACGCGGGCTGGTCGTTCGACTCGTTGTGCCTGGCGAGCCCGATGAGCGTGACCTCGCCGCTGGGCGGTGCGTCGAAGCTCGGCGGCTTGATGCCGTTGATCGGCCGCACGTACCCGCGGTCGATGAGGATCTTGTGGCCCGTGGTGGTCTCGAACGGCGTGATGACCTCGAACGCCGCCTCGCCCTGGACGGTGCGCAGCCGCGCAAGCGCTTCCAGTTCCGGCAGGTAGCGGCCCTTGATCTCGACCTTCTGCCACTCGTCGTGCTTCGCGCCGAACGGGGCGGGCTCGCTCTTCAGCGACTTGGTGATGGCGGAGTTCTGCTCCTGGCGTTCGTCGTTGCGCCCGAACTGCCACGGCGACAGGAGGTAGACGCAGGCACCCGCGAACACCCAGACGGCCAGGGTCAGCGCCAGCCAGCCCGGCTTGAGGAGGAACTTGAACCGCACGTCCTCACGGTAGATGACCGGTCAGAGCGCCCTGAGCGCGGCCACTGACTGCACCAACCCGCAGCGTTCCAGCGACGCGAGGACGTCCCCTAGCGTGCCCGGAGGGTTGCGCCACGAGTTCGCGATCTGCTGGACGCAGCTCCACACGACCTTGGCGTCGAGCCCGATCTGGTCGCTGACGAAGTCGTCCGCGGACACGGGCTCGATGTCCCACTGTCGCAGAATCTCTTCCGGGAAGTCCTTGAGGTTGTCGGTCACGATCACCTGAGCACGGGCCCGGATCGCGGCAGCGAGTACATGACGGTCGTCGGGGTCCGGGAGGTCCAGCGTGTGGATCAGCGGTTCGTACCCGTCGACCAAGCAGTCGCGGACGGCTCTCACCATCAGGACTCGCGTGCGGTCGAGCAGGTCGTCCGCTGCACCGGGCCGGTTCTTGCGAACGTTCCTGAACACCTCGTCCAGGATCTGGTCTGTCCACTTCGCCTGGACGAGACCAGCTGCCGCGATTCGGATGAGCAGATCGCGAAGCGTGCTCGGGTAGAGGACGTTCGCGTCGTAGAGGACGACGAAGCTCACTCAGGCCATGCCCATCTCTTGCGTGAGCGACGACAACTCGTCCGCAGCCTGCCTCCTGCGCTGATCGTCGTTTCGCAGATATTCCGTCAGGGACGCGGCCTTGATCCGGCGGTGCTTGCCGACTTTCCGGTACTCGATCGCACCGGCGTCGAGCAGACCGATCAGGTATGGCCGGGAGACGTTGAGCAGGTCGGCCGCCTGCTGAGTGGTCAGCTCCGCGTCAACGGGGACCACGACCACCCCGTGTCCTGCGGCCATGTAGGCGAGCACCTGCGTGAAGACCTCGACGGCGGCTCGCGGCAGCGTCAGCACTTCGTCGTCATCCTCGGTCCGCACACGGACCAGGTCCGCGTCATCGTCCTCCCGGTGGAGGCTCAAGTACGCCTTGACCGTGGGCAATGCCGCATCGGCTGTGACGACGTCCCCACTGTCAGGCTGTACCGGCTGCAGTGCTGCACTCATCTGCACACACCTCCCTGATCGAAGTATCCGCAGTATTCGAAGCAAACGCAACGTGCTATCGGGCGTACCGAGTCACAAAGCCCGCGAGCCCAAGGTCACGGCTTCCTGAAGAACAGCTTCGTCCTCACAGCCGCTCGCGGACCCACGCGACCAACCCGGGCATAGCCGCCTCGATCATCACCAGCACCTCGGTGAACCCGGCGTCGTCGCCGTAGTACGGGTCCGGCACGTCCACGTCGTCGGCGTCCGGATCAAACGAACGGAGCAGCCGCACGCGGCCGGGATCGACCATTCGGTGCAACGCGCGGGCGTGACCGGAGTCGAGTGCCACCAGCAGATCGGCGTCCAGGTGCTCGGCGCCGACCTGCGCGGCCACGTGGTCGACGGGATAGCCGTTGTCCGCCAACGTCTTCAGCGAACGCGGGTCGGCCGGGTCGCCGACGTGCCATCCACCGGTTCCGGCACTGGACACCTGGACCTTCGAGGACAATCCTTCCCGGGACAGCCACTCTCGGAACACGAGCGCTGCCACGGGGGACCGGCAGATGTTGCCGGTGCAGACGAACGAGACGTGCATGTCGCGCAGCCTATGTGGTGCCGCCGCACGGTAACGCTCAAGCGCTGTCGCAAGATGTATGGACAAACGACATGGAGGCCGCCCATGCAGACAGGTACCGACGTGCCCCCGCAACGGGAGATCATCGGGTGCACCGATGCCCTCGGGCGCCGTCGTGCGTTCGAGGTGTACCTCAACGAGAAGGGTCGAGTCTGCTTCCGCACCCCGCCCGGTGAGTCCGCGCAGCTCGACGCGTTCCAGCTGGATGAGCTGATCAGCCACCTCACCGAGCTCCGCCGCTACATGCAGTGACGTGCCTGTCTGAGCCGGTCGCCTAGAATTCCGGCGATGACCAGCCCAGACCTGCGCCACCACGGTGACGTCGACGCCGCACCAGGCCTCGCCGACTTCGCCGTCAACGTGCGGGTGCCGCACCCGCCCGATTGGCTGCGCGACCGGCTGGCCGCGGCGCTCGGCGAACTCGGGCGTTATCCCTCGAAGCTCGCCGAAGAACGTGCTCGTGAGGCCGTCGCACGCCGGCACGGGCGCTCTCCGGACGAGGTTCTGCTGCTCAACGGTGCCGCTGAGGGCTTCGCGCTACTGCCGAAGCTCGCGCCGCGCCGTGCCGCGATCGTCCACCCCGGGTTCACCGAACCCGAGGTGGCCTTTCGCGATGCCGGAATTCCGGTCGACCACGTGCTGCTCGACGGCGACTTCCGCCTGCGGGACGTGACTTCGGACGCCGACCTCACCGTCATCGGCAACCCCACGAACCCGACGTCCGTGCTGCACGAGGCCGCCGCGCTCAAGGCGTTGCCCGGCCGGGTGGTCGTCGACGAGGCGTTCATGGACGCCGTCCCCGGCGAGCCCGAGTCGCTCGCGCACGACGCTGACGTGCTGGTGCTGCGCAGCCTGACCAAGACCTGGGGCCTCGCGGGGCTGCGCGCCGGCTACTTCCTCGGTGACCCGGAGACTCTCGCGAGGCTCGCGCACGGCCGTCCGCATTGGCCCGTGGGCAGTCTCACGCTGGAAGCGATCACGGCGTGCTGCGAACCGGAGGCGCTCGAACAGTCCGCGCGGTTCGCGCTGGAGGCCGAGCAGTACGCCGCGCATGCGTTGGAACAGCTCCAAGACCTCGTCGTCGTTGCGCCGAAAGGGCCGTTCCTGCTGATCAGGGCACCGCGAGGCGCGCGGCAGGCGTTGCGGGACAAGGGGATCGCGGTGCGGCGCTGCGACACGTTCCCAGGGCTCGATGACACGTACCTGCGCGTGGCGATCCGGCCGCCGGAGGAGTTCGCGGTGTTCGTGGACGCGTTGCGCGTCGTGATGGAGGAACTGGCGTGAAGCTCGCCGACGTGATCGCGGTCCTGGAGTCCGCGTATCCGCCGAAGACCGCCGAGACGTGGGACGCGGTCGGCCTGGTCTGCGGTGATCCGCAGGAGGAGGTCACCAGGGTCCTGGTCTGCGTCGACCCGACGTCGTCCACTGTGGACGAGGCGGTCGAACGGGGCGCGCAGCTCGTGCTCGCGCACCACCCGCTGCTCCTCAAGGGCGTCAACGGTGTTCCGGCCGACGACCCCAAGGGTGCGTTGGTGCACAAGCTGATCCGCAACGGCGCCGCCCTGTACTGCGCGCACACCAACGCCGATTCGGCGCTGCCGGGTGTTTCGGACGCGCTCGCGAAGGCCATCGGGCTCACCGTCACCGGCCCGCTCGAACCGGCCGAGCCCGAGGGCACGGGCCTCGGCCGCGTCGGGGAACTGGCGGAACCCGAGCCGCTCAGGGCGTTCGCCCAGCGGGTGGCCGCCGCGCTGCCCGCCACCGTGCAGGGCGTCCGGGCGGCGGGAGACCCGGAACGCCTGATCAGACGGGTCGCGGTGTGCGGCGGCGCGGGCGACAGCTTCCTGGACGCGGTCAAGCACGCGGGCGTCGACGCCTACGTCACGGCAGACCTGCGGCACCACCCGGTGAGCGAGCACATCGAGTCCGGCGGGCCCGCGTTGGTCGACGTCGCGCACTGGGCCAGCGAGTGGCCGTGGTGCGAGCAGGCGGCGGAGATTCTGCGGGCGGCCTTCGGCGGTAGGGTCGACGTACTCGTCTCCACCCGCCGGACCGACCCGTGGACCGTCGGTGCGACGAGCACAGCAGTAGGAGGACATGCGTGAAAGCCGATCCCGCAGTGCAGCGCAGGCTGCTCGACCTGGCCACGGTCGATGCCGAACTGGCGCGTGTCACCCACCGTCGCCGCACGCTGCCCGAGATCGCGGAGATCACCGAGGCCGAGCAGCAGGTGCGCGCCAAGCAGGACGCGCTGGTGGCCGTAGAGACGATGCTCACCGACCTCGACCGCGACGTGAAGCGCCAGGAGACCGAGATCGACCAGGTCCGCGCCCGTGGTGAGCGCGACCGCAAGCTGTTGCAGTCCGGTTCGGTGGGCGCCAAGCAGCTCACCGACCTCGAACACGAACTCGCCACCATCCAGCGCCGCCAGGGCATCCTCGAGGACGACCTGCTGGAGCTGATGGAACGCCGCGAGGCCGTCGACGCCGACGCATCCTTCGCGCGCGTGGAGCTCGACAAGGCCCGCGCGACCCTGAAGGACGCCGCCGGCCGCCGTGACCAGGCCCTCGCCGACCTGGAAGCGACCGAGAGCCGCCGTACCGCCGACCGTTCGACGATGGCCAAGGGCTTCCCGGACGACCTGCTGAAGGCCTACGACCGTCAGCGCGAGCAGCGCGGCATCGGCGCCGCGCCGTTCCAGTCGCGCCGGTGCGGGGCGTGCCGGATCGAGCTGGACAGCGGCGCGGTGTCCAAGCTGAAGGAAGCGGCGGCGGACGAGATCGTGCGCTGTGATGAGTGCGGCGCGATCCTGGTCCGCATCGCGGAGCCCAGGGCCTGAGTCGCTGGACGAACGTGGGCCCGGCAGAAACCTTTCTGCCGGGCCTTTTCGTCCTTTCGACGGTGGTTCTGTGGATACGTCTATCGCGCGCGCCGCAGCCGCAGCGCCGAGACGAGGAAGAACACGCCACCGATCGCCGCGTAGCCCGCGAGGTTGCGCAACGTCGCGTCCGCGGCACTCGCCTGCAGGAAGAACGACGTCCCGGCGAGCGTCGAGATCGCACCGCTGATGATCATCGGCCACTGCCCGCCGAGGCTCCGGCGCACGAGACCGGCGGCGAGCTGCGTCACGCCGGACACGACAGCCCAGACGCCCCACACCTGCAGGACCGCAGGGATACCCGACGTCACCGCGAACGCCAGCCCCGCCGCCGCGAGCGTACTGACCGCGATGTTGGTGTAGAGGGCCACGGAGGCCCGTCCAGCGCGTGCCGCACGGCTGTCGACGACGATCGCGGCCACGTCGAAGAGCGGGTAGAGCACCAGCAACGTGCCGCTGACCGGCCCGATCTCCGTCGCGGTGAGGAACAGCAGCGCCGCCCACACGACCGCGAACCCGAAGCGGACCAGGTAGAGCGTGCGGAGGGCGGGAGCGAGGCCTGCGGGTGACGCTGCGTCGATGCTCACGAGGTGTCCTTGAAGTAGGGAGAACGTTCTTTCTACTTCGACAGTGTCAGCCGACTGCGGACCTTGTCAAGACCGAACGTTCTCTCTGTTAGCGTCGGAAGGGTGACCCGCACCGTGTCCGACGCCAGGAACCGCCTGCTGGGAACGGCCAGCCGGCTGTTCTACGCGGAGGGACTGCACTCCGTCGGAGTCGACCGCATCCTCGCCGAGGCGAAGGTGACCCGCGCGACGATGTACCGCCACTTCGCCGGCAAGGAGGACCTCGTCCTCGAGTACCTGACCGAGGCCGACAAGGCGACTCGCCGCAACGTCGAGGCGGGCGTGGCAGCGGCGGCGGACGACGCGGACGCCGTGCGTTCCGTCGCGAGGGGAATCGCCGCGCACATCCGCCTGGAAGAGTTCCGCGGTTGCGCCTTCCTCAACGCCGCGGCGGAGTACGCCGACCCCGAACACCCGGTGCACAAGGCGGTTCTGGCGCACCGCCAATGGTTCCTCGACACCGTCACCGCCCTGCTCGCCCGTGTCGGGAACGCTCCTGCGGAGCGCGATGGCAGGCATTTCGTGATGCTGCGCGACGGCGCGATGGCGGCCGGCTGCCTCTCAGATCCGGATCCGATCGGTGACACCCTCCTTGAAGCGGTGGAAGGCATTCTCCGAGGGCGCGGCTGACCTCAGGGCCGGCTTGCGATTTCGTGACCGCGAGGCTGAGATCGGCTCGGGTGACTTCATGATCGCCGCGTCGGGCCACGACGCGTGGACGGTCGGCGAGGAAGCCTGCGTCATGATCGACTGGCAGGGCATGGACGACAGCGTCGGCGGCTCGCGCTCGGCGACGGGCCGGGCCTCGTACTTTGGACGGATCTGTCCTGGTGCCGGCTCTCGTACGATGAGGACGTGTTCGCCCTTCTGCGGTCGGTGTGGGATGAGCCCCGGCCGGTGCGTGCGGCGGCGCGGCTGTGGTGGGACTGGGTGCTGGTCGCCGTGCTCCCGCCGGTTGCGGTGATCGAGGCGTTGCTGCGGCCGGACCTGAGCTCGCGGGCCGGCTCGCTGGTCCTGGCGGTGGGGCTGCTGCCGCTGTTGTTGCTGCGCCGGAGCAGGCCGCTGTTCGTGGTCGCCGTCGCGTTCGGCGTGGCCGCGGTCGCCTCGCTGGTGCTCGGGGGCGAATCCGAGCTCGCCGTGATGGTGTACATGGTGCTCTTCCCGTTCTCACTGTTCCGGTGGGGTTCCGGGCGCGAAGCGGTGATCGGGCTGGCGATCATGGTCGGCAAGGTCGGGCTGTCTGCGGCGCTCGGCTTCATCAGCGTGGGGGAGGCGGTGGGCGGCGGCGCTGTTCTCGGGGCGGCGTGCGCCCTCGGTGCCGCGGTGCGGTACCGGGGACGGGCGCGGGCACGGGAGCTCGACCAGGTCAAGCTGCTGGAACGGGAGCGGCTGGCACGGGACCTGCACGACACGGTGGCGCACCACGTGTCGGCGATGGCGATCCGGGCCCAGGCGGGGCTCGCGACGGTGGCGTCGCGGCCTGAGGCGGCGATCGAGGCGCTCGCCCTGATCGAATCGGAAGCGTCGCGGGCGCTCGCCGAGATGCGCACGATGGTGCGAGCCCTGCGCCACAACGAACCCGCGGACCTGGCACCCAGCCCGAACGTCGCCGACATCGAACGGCTCGCGAGCCCCGGCCGGCCTGGACCCGAGGTCGACGTGCGGATCGACGGGGCCGTCGGCGACCTCCCGAGATCGGTGGGGACCGCGATCTATCGGCTCACCCAGGAATCGGTCACCAACGCGCGGAAGCATGCCCGGCACGCCACCCGCATCGAGGTGCGGGTCACCGTCGGCGACTCGTCGGTCCGTCTCCGGGTGAGCGACGACGGCGACACCGGCAGCCTCCGCGGCACCTCGGCGCAGGGGCACGGGCTGATCGGCATGACGGAACGCGCCGGCCTGCTCGGCGGCAGTTGTGAGGCGGGCCCGAACCCCGGCCGGGGCTGGACCGTGACCGCCGTGCTGCCGCTCACCGGGTCGGCCGCATGAGCGTCCGGGTCATCGTCGCCGACGACCAGGAGATCGTCCGCACAGGACTCTCGATGATCCTCGACGCCCAGCCGGGCATCGAGGTCGTCGGCCAGGCACCGGACGGACTGCAGGCCGTGGAACTGGCCCGCCGGCTGCGGCCGGACGTGTGCCTCTTCGACATCCGCATGCCCGGAATCGACGGCATCGAGGCCACTCGCCTGCTCGCCGGGCCCGGCGTCGCCGACCCGCTGGCCGTCGTCGTGATCACCACGTTCGACCTCGACGAGTACGTCTACGCCGCACTGCGTGCGGGCGCCAGGGGTTTCCTGCTCAAGGACGCCGGCGCCGCCCTGCTCGCCCAGGCCGTCCACGCCGCAGCCTCCGGCGACGCCCTGATCGCCCCCAGCGTCACCGCTCGGTTGATCGAGGCTTTCGCGGACACCGGGCCCGCCGGCCGCGCCGGGCAGCCGATCGATCCGCTCACCGAACGGGAGGAGCAGGTCCTCGCCGCCGTCGCGGGTGGGCGCACCAACAGCGAGGTCGCCAAGGACCTCCACATCGCGCTCAGCACCGTCAAGAGCCACATCGCCAGCCTGATGGCCAAGATCGGCGCCAGGAACCGGGTCGAGATCGCCATCTGGGCCTACGAGACCAAGCGCGTCCGGAGTGGACTCCGGCGCCAGTAGCCGAAAGTACGACGAGCGGGTCGGACCATCGGCCGAGATGATCGCGGCCCATGTGCCGATGAGTCGACACCGCCGCAGGCACCACGATCTGGCGTATGGCCTCCTTCACCAAGTCGGACAAGCTCATCCCGGCCGCGATCATCCTGTTCAGCGTCATCCCGGTGCTCGGTGGCGCCCTCCGGCTGGCCGAGCTGGGCGGCGGCGCGGAGATCACACCGGACAACGCGCGGTTCTTCGCCTCGCCCGTGCCCGTGGTGGTGCATGCCGTCACCGTCAGCGTGTACTCCGTCCTCGGTGCCTTCCAGTTCGCTCCGGGCTTCCGCCGCCGCAGACCGGGATGGCACCGGGCGGCAGGACGACTACTGGTCCTTTGTGGACTCATAGGAGCGCTGTCAGGTCTGTGGATGACCGTGTTCTACCCCAAACCCGCCGACGTGGGCGCTCTGCTCACCGGCATCCGGCTGGTGTTCGGCACGGCATGGGCGGCGTTCATCGTCCTCGGGTTCGCCGCCATCCGCCGCCGGGACGTCTCCGGGCACCGCGCCTGGATGATCCGCGGTTTCGCGATCGGGCTCGGCGCCGGCACCCAAGCGGTGACGCTGACCGCGTGGCTGGTGGCCGTCGGCGAGCCCGACCGGCTCAGCAACGCGTTGCTGATGCTCGCCGCCTGGATCGTCAACCTCGCCGTCGCGGAGTGGATCATCCGCCGCCCGGCGTCGCCGACTCGTCCGGCCCGCGCCGGACTCGCGCTCGAGGAGACTCGATGAAGGCAGTCGTCCAGCACCGGTACGGATCGCCGGACGTGCTGGAGTTCCGCGACGTGGAGCCGCCGGCGGCCTCCGGCAACGAGATCCTCGTACGGGTGCACGCGGCCTCGGTCAACGCGTACGACTGGCACGTCATGCGCGGAGACCCCTACCTGGCCCGGCTCACCGGGATCGGAGTCACCGCTCCAAGGAGGAAGATCCGCGGTCGCGACTTCGCGGGCACGGTGGAGGCGGTGGGCAGGGACGTGCGGCGCTTCCGGCCCGGTGACGAGGTGTACGGCGACCTCGGTGCCGCCGACGGAGCGTTCGCCGAGTACGTGTGCGTGTCCGAGGACCTCGTCGAGGCCAAGCCCGCCAACCTGACGTTCGAGCAGGCCGCCGCGGTACCGCTGGCCGGGCACACCGCGTTGAAGGGACTGCGAGACGTCCAGCCGGGACAGCACGTCCTGGTCAACGGAGCGTCCGGAGGCGTGGGCACGTTCGCCGTGCAGATCGCGAAGTCCTTGGGCGCCACGGTGACCGGCGTGTGCCGCACGAGGAACACCGAGCTGGTGGCGTCGCTCGGCGCGGACCACGTCATCGACTACACCGTGGACGACTTCACCAGGAACGGCACGCGCTACGACCTCGTCCTCGATCTGGTCGGCAACCACTCGCTGACCGCGTTGCGGCGTGCGCTCACGCCCGGTGGGACGATCGTGCTGTCCGGCGGGGGAGTGTTCAGCGGCGGCAGCCTCGTCGGGCCCATGTGGCTGATGATCAGGGCGAAGCTGCTGGTCCCGTTCGTCCGCGACCGGCTGCTGGTGCTCACCACGACGCTCGACCGGGAGATCCTCGCGGCGCTGCGGCACCTCGCCGAGTCGGGAGGCTTCACGCCGGTCATCGACCGCACCTACTCGCTGGAGGAGGTGCCCGAGGCCGTCCGCTACGTCGAGACCGAACACGCCCGCGCGAAGGTCGTCATCACTATGTGATCGTGACGCCCTTGCCAGGCCATCGTGGTGTTGATCGAGCGTATGGCGCGGGAGAACGCCGACTGGGGTTACCGCCGTTTCCATGGTGAACTGCTCAAGCTCGGACACCGTGCTGCTGCGGTGTCGTTCGATTCCGTTTTCGTCGACGCTGGGATCGACTCGGGACATGTTTTGGAACCCCACAGGCTGCTGACCACTTCGCACGCGGATCCTCGGTGGGGCGATCAACAAGTAGCGATATGCCGTTTGAACTGCAGCGATGACTTTTCGAGCGACACAGGTCGACCGGCCGGTGGCGCTGCGGGCACGTGCTGTGCTCGCAGCCCACGCACGGCTCGTCGCGGAACGGTGAAGTGGCAGTCGCCGTCCGGTTTCCGGCGGAGGACTCCGGCGGCGGACCGGCACGTCGCAGCGACGCCAGCACTCACCGCGGGTGGCGAGCGAGGCGGAACGCCACGACCAGCATGGCCACTCCGCCGAGTGTCACCACCATCCACACCCACCAGGGCGTGGGCGCGGACCCTCCGAGGAAGAACCGGTACCGACCGGCCAGCACGGTCCCGTCAGGCGGCGTCACCCGATAGCTGACCAGGTACTCGCCGGTGGACGGCAGCAAGCGCAGCGGCACGGTCACCACGGTGTCGTCCACGCCGATCATCGGTTCGCTCCACACCTCGCCACCACCTGTCACGGTGATCGAGTACGGCCCCGCCCCGGCCACCGGCCGGTCGAAAGTCAAGCGAACGCGTTGCGGTGCAACGGAGATCCGCGACTCCGCGTGAGGGCTGGCGTCCCGCAGAGCGGGCTCGGCCGAGGCGGACGGCACCGAGCAGAGGAGCAGCGCGGTCGCGAGGAGTAGCACACGGATCACGAGATCTCCCTGCGGCGAAACAACAGAACGCCTCCGACGGCCAGTACCACGCTGAGGCCCACCAGGCTTGCCACGGCGATCCACGGCACGTTCGCGGCGGACGCGGCGCGTTCGCCGTGGTGTCCTGCGCCGGACGGCTCGGTCAGTGTCACGACAGGAGCTGGGCGGTCCGGCTGGTCGTTCCAGGCCACGGTGCCGCCGTTGGCGAGGAACTGCGTGGTGGGCAGCACGAGCGTGTCCACGTCCGACGGGAGTGGGCCCATCGTGAGGCCGAAGTCCTCGTAGTGTGCGTCGCCACCGGCCAGTTCGCTGCCGGGACGCGCGGTCCACTCGACTGCGGTGACCACGCCGCCCGGACCGCGGCGGACCGTGGGGATCCAGCCTGTCAGCGGACGCGTGCGCGCCGTGGTGATGCCGTGTGCCGGTGGGATCGTGACTTCGATTCGAGTGGTGGCAACGGTTTCCTCGTTGGGCACCCGAAGCACGACAGTGCCGTACCCGCCCTTTTCCGGCGGACTGTCCGGGGTGTGCGCTGTCACGTGCGCGACGGCCGTGCCCGTGCCCAGCACGAACATCGCCACCGAGCACACGAGAAACCTGATCATCACAGCTGCCTCGCGACGGTGAGGGAGGGCTCCGGCGGCGGGGCGCCGGAGCCCTCGGAACAGTGGGAATCAGCAGTTCGCACCGCGTTGCTCAGCCTGCATGT
Source organism: Lentzea albidocapillata (assembly GCF_000719115.1). GTDB lineage: Bacteria > Actinomycetota > Actinomycetes > Mycobacteriales > Pseudonocardiaceae > Lentzea > Lentzea albidocapillata. The sequence continues at coordinate 152,772 of NZ_JOEA01000024.1, forward strand.
CCCACGGCTGGCCCCTGGTCTGGCCCTCGACCTGGCCGTCCACGTACCAGTAGTAGTGGCCGTACCAGCGATCCTCGAACTGCATCTCCCAGGTGCCCGCCACGCGGGCCTGTTGCTTGGAGACGTAGATGTCCACCCGGGACCTCGGTCCCACTTCCTGGCGGATCTCGTCCGCCTGGGTCTCCGACCAGGACCACTCGCGCTGGAAGCTCGCCTTGATCGACGCCTCGTAGATCTGCCCCAGCTTCACGCCGCCGGAGATCTCGACGCCGAACGTGTTCTTCGTGCCCGTGGTCGCCTCGTAGCGGATGACTCTGGTCTGGTTGAAGTCAGTGCAGTTCGTCGAGCTTCCCGCGAACTGGCGGGGCCCGTTGAAGATCTGCATGCCGCCGCTTGGCTTGAACTTGCAGGAGTTCGCCCAGACGCAGTGCTCGACCAGTTGCTGCGTGGTCGGGGAACCCTGGTGCGTGGCGTTGGCCGCGGGAACGGCGGCGAAGGTCGCCGCGAGCGCCAGCGCCAGCGCGGTCAGAACTCTGGTCCTGTTCGACATGTTCCGGCTCCTCAGCTCAGACCCACGGTGACGGTGCGGTCGCCGGCGAAGGCGAGGTCGGGGTGGTTGTTCCTGAACGGGCCGTGGCGGGAGCCGTCGGACGGATAGAGCCACACCCAGCAGGACGACCACGCCTGTGCCGAGCCGACCTGGTTGCGCCACGGGCTGTCGTTGAGCGCCACGAAGTGGTCGACCTTGTCGTTCTTCGGGCACGGCCTCGGCACCCAGACCGTCAGCCGGTCACCGGTGTAGTCCTGACCGGTGAAGATCCGGGCGCCGATCACGTCGCTACCGCCGCGCACGCTGTCGGGGCCGTTGCAGCTGTATCTCGTCGTGGTGACCGAGTAATCGCAGTTCTGGGCCGCGTGAGCGATTCCGGCCGGAACCATGCCGAGCAGTACCGCGCTGGTGGCGGTCACCGCCGCGAGTTTTCGCTTCAACGTCACTTCGTGAAGACCTTTCGTCCGGTCTTGCAGGGCTGGACCGAAGGTAGGGCTGAGGGCAACGAAGGATCCATGCGCACTTTGACGAATCAGCTGCCGCGAATCGACTCCGCGATCATGGCGATGGCGAGCTGCTGCAGACCCCGGCCCGTTGTCGGGTCCACACCGGTGATCTCGGTGACGCGACCCAGCCGGTAGTTCAGCGTGTTGCGGTGCACGAACAGCTGCTTCGCCGCCTGGTTGCGGTTGCGGTCGGTGTCGATCCACGCCGTGAGCGTGGCCCACAGCAGTGGATACCCGCGCAGTGGCGCGATCATCGCAGCCAGCTGGTCGGCCACGGCACGGTCGCGGGTCGCCGCGTACTCCACCAGCATATCCGTCATCCGGTAGGTGCCACCGGGTCTGCGGCCGGCGGCCAGCAACCGAGCCGTGTCCACCGCTTCCCGGTAGCCCTCGGCGATCTCGGCGACGGGCCGGTGCGCCACCGCGACCCACCCCTCGTTCGGCAGACGCGCACTCAGCCTCCCGAGCGCCGATCTGGTCGACTCCGGATCGACGTCAGCCAGTAATGCGACCACGACGCCGTCGCGGCACGTGAGCAACACATCCGAGCACGGAAAACTCTCCAGACTGCCGTTGGGCAGCTTCAGCACCGCGATCACATAGCGATCCGCGAGGGGGAAATTCAGATCGGAAGCAATCGAATGACCATCGATCAACTGATCAACCATTTCCGCGGCGGAATGCACATGTCCGCTCACGGCGGGCATTTCGCTTGGGTCGGAATCGTGACGACAATGCGAAGTCCGCCCTCGTCGCGCGACCGTGCGTCGACGGACGCGTCGTGCGCCCGCGCGATCGACTCCACAATGGACAATCCGAGCCCACTGCCCTTGACCGCGGCGTCGCGGACGTCGCCGCGGCGGAAGGGCTCGAACAGCTGAGGGATGCTCGCTGCCGGCACCGGTAAGCCTGTGTTGGACACGGTGAGCACGCCGGGCGAGTTCGTGTTGATCCACACCGTGCCACCGGAAACGTTGTGCCTGACCGCGTTCGTCGCGAGGTTGGTCACCAGTTGGAAGAGGAGATCCCGATCGCCGAGCACGGTGGTGCCGGAAAGGTCCGCGTGCATCTCGACCTGCTGTCGCGCCGCCTCGGCACGATGTTGTTCCAGGACCTCGGCGACCACCACGTGCAGCTCGACGGGTTCCCGTCGATCCAGGCCGCGGTCGCTGCGGGCCAGCACGAGGAGTCCGTCGATGAGGCGCTCGATCTGCCGGTTGGCGGTCAGCAACTGTTCCCGTATCCGCGCGGCTTCCGCCGGTGTGGGGTTGTCGGCCAGTCCGATCTGCACCGCGGCCCGCTGAACGGCCAGTGGGGTGCGCAGCTCGTGGGAGGCGTTGGCGACGAACCGCCGTTGGCTGTCGAACGCCGACTCGAGGCGGTCGAGCATGTCGTCGAAGGTCTCGGCCAGTTCCGTGAGCTCGTCGCGCGGCCCCTGCAGCGCCAGCCGCTGGTGCAGGTTGGACGAGGAGAGTCGCCGCGCGGTCGCGATGATCGTGTGCAGAGGACGCAACACGCGGCCCGACAGCCACCAGCCCGCGGCCACGGAGATGAGCGCCACGCCGCACAACGAGAGGGCGGAGACGATGAGCAGCGTGTCCAGCGTCATGGCCTGGATGGTCTCGGCCACCTGCTGAACCTTGGCGTCGGCCTCGGCCGCCGTCGCCGAACCACGCGTCACCCCGTGCGGCAGTCGCTCCGCAGACGTGCTCCCGACCGACGGCGTGTGCGAAGCCTGCTCCACCAGGAACGGGTACTGGCTGCGCATCAGCAGGTAGATCACGGTGAGCAGGAGCGCGCCGCCGCCGGCGAACAAACCGCCGTAGAGCGCCGTCAGCTTGACTCGGACGGTGAACCGCGGCGGCCTAGATGCGGTAGCCGGCACCGGGCACCGTCTCGATCACGGTGGGATCACCGAGCTTGGCTCGCAGCTTGGACATGGCCACCCGGACGGCGTTGGTGAACAGGTCGGTGTGCTCGTCCCAGGCGAGCTCGAGCAGCCGTTCGGTGCTGACCACCGCGCCCTGGGCGCGCATCAGCACCGCCAGCACCGCGAACTCCTTGGGAGTCAGCTCCACCCGCCTGCCTTCGCGGCTGACGTCGTGGTGCGCGACGTCCATGCGCACACCCTTGCGTTCGAGCACCGGCGGAAGCGCGGGCTGGTTGCGCCGCGCCAGGGCGTGCACCCGCGCCACCAGTTCGGGGTACTCGAACGGTTTGGCGAGGTAGTCGTCGGCGCCCAGCCGCAGACCGTCCACTTTGTCCTCCATTGCCCCAGCGGCGGTGAGCATGAGCACCTTGGTGCGGCTGCCCTGCGCGGCGAGCTCGGCGCACACGACGTCACCGTGTTTTCCCGGTAGGTCGCGATCGAGGATGACCACGTCGTAGTCGTGTATCGCGAGCTGTTCCTGCGCGGTGATCCCGTCGTGGACGACATCCACTGCCATGGCCTGCCTGCGCAGGCCCGCCGCCACGAGCTCGGCGAGCGCAACCTCGTCCTCGGCCACCAAAACCCTCATGCGGCGAGTATGCGCACCCCAGGGTTTCCAGAACGTCTCCACTGGTGGAGAGCCTCTGGAAACACCCGTTCGAGTAGACCTGCGGACATCAGGCCAGAGCTGCCTCTCGCCGTCGCATTCCTACCGAACGGGGTTTCCTCCATGTTCCGCAACGTCGCCAGGGTGACCGGCGTGGTCACGCTCGTCGCCGCTCTCGGTCTGTCGCTCAGTGCCGTCAGTCCGGCCGTGGCCGGACCGGAGCAGTGTCCTGAAGGCCACTTCTGCCTGTGGGAGCACGCGGGTTACAAGGGCAGGTTCTTCTCATCCCCCCACGACGTGCCGAATGTCGGCCCCGACATGAACGACAAGTCCACGTCGCACTGGAACCGGATGGACAAGAGGGTCTGCGTGTACGACCACAGCCGTTACCGAGGCCTTCTGGGTTCGTACGGTTCCAACTCCTTCGGCCACATGGACTTCACCCACGACATCATCACGTCCTTCCGCCGAGTGAACGCGGAAGGCCGCTGCTGAGCCACGGAAAGGACGGTCCGCACAAGATCAACCGATACGGAGAACCAGCCATGCGGAAACGACATCGGTCCATCAGGGTGCTGAGTACAGTGATGGCCGCGGGGACCCTGCTCAGCCTGACCACGCCCGTGGCGCAGGGCGAGCAAACAGGTGCTGGCCTGAACCGGTTCTACAGTCAGCGGATCACGTGGGCGGCGTGCGACCAGCCGGTGCCACCGGGAGTCCCGGCCGACTTCTGGAAGCAACAGTGGTCCGGAATGGACTGCGGCACGGTCATGGTGCCGATGGACTATCGCGGTCCGGGCGGTCGCACGCTTGAGATCATCGTGACCAGGGTCAGGGCCAAGGATCCGGCGAAACGACAGGGCGCGCTGCTGACGAATCCCGGCGGTCCCGGCATCACGGGGCTGTTCTTCCCCAAGGGTTTCGCCAGGCTGTCCGCCGCCGCGGAGAGCTTCGACGTCATCGGCTTCGGTCCCAGGGGCACGCGGTTCAACAAGGACGAGTTGCGGTGCGAGGTCCCCGACCAGGCGCCGGACCGGCCGACCCGGCCGACCGACGCGCAACTGGCCGTCATCGCCGAACAGGCACGACAGCAGGAAGAGATGTGTCAGCGCGCGGGCGGTGAGTTGCGCAAGCACGTCACCACCGCGAACACCGCGCGGGACATGGACGTCATCCGCGCCGCCATGGGCGAACGGAAGATCAACTACTACGGCGCCTCGTACGGCACCTACCTCGGTGCCGTCTACGGAAGCCTCTTTCCGAGTAAGCTCAACCGAAGCGTGCTGGACTCCTCCATGCACCCCGACTGGTCCTACTACGAGGCGTCCAAGTCGCAGGCGATCGCGATCAAGGCCAGCGTCGACGCCTGGCTCGCCTGGGTCGCGCAGCGCGACAACGCCTACCACCTCGGCAGGACGGCGACCGAAGTCCACACAGCGCTGGAAAAGCTGCGCGCAGAGCTGGAGCGCACACCGGTGCCCTGGAATGGCGGTCCACCGGACATTCCCGCGGTCGACGGCGACGTGCTGGACCTGATCGTCGGCATGGACGCCCCAGGCCGGCCGAACTGGGACGTCCTCGCCCGGCTCCTCATCCAGTTCCAGGAGGCGTTGCAGACCGGCGCTCTCTCGCCGGACACCGCCGCCGCGCTCAAAATCATGGTCCCGGCCGAACCGAAGACCGCGATCGGTGTGTGGGAAGCCGTGACGTGCGAGCGGGACTGGCCCGCAGACGTCAACGAGTACTACCGGCAGATGCGGATCTTCCGCGAGAAGTACCCCTACGGTGAAGGAGCGATGTCCGCGGCTCCCACCCCGTGCACGTTCCGGAGCTTCACGCCGACGGAACGCCCCGTCGACCTCCAGCGCCGGGGCTATCCACCGGGGCTGGTGCTGCAGGCCGAGTTCGACCCGGCGACGAAGTACGAGGGCGGGCCCGCCATGGCGCGCAAGCTCCGCGACCACCTGATCACCGCGGTCGACGACGGCAGCCACGGCCTCTACATCGGCAACGCCTGCGTCACCAAGCGGGTCGACGACTACCTCCTCCGCGGCGTTCTCCCGTCCAAGCAGTCCACCTGCGCGGGCGCGCCGCGACCGGACGTACCGGCCGACGCACAACCCTCCAGGGCGGACCAGCGCGGCGGATCGCTAGCCGAGCAGCTGAAAGCGCTGGCGGACCGGCATCCGAAGCTGCCGATCGGCTGATCGCGTGGCCGGAACGGGCGGTGCCAGGCTCCGCTGGGCACCGCCCGTTCCGGCCACGAGGGGAGAGACGACGTGACATCGGACTACCGGCAGGTCACGCGGGCGTGACCTGGAACAGCCCGCCACCGGCCCACTCGTTGCCGAAGCTGACCGCGTATGTCGAGGTCACGTTGGACTGCGCGTAGACCTTGTGCGTGGAGTCGACGTGGCCAGGCGTGTCCTCGACCAGGCAGTAGCTGCTCGCCAGTTGACGGGCCCCTACTCGGTGAGGCCTCGGCCGGTCTTGCAGTTGGGTCTGCTGCACCGTTAGGTGACAGTGGTAGTCACGCAGCCTGGCTGGCTGGCGTGGTCATGATTGCTTCGTATTGATGGGGGTCAACCGGCCGAGGGCGGTTTGGCGTCTGCGGCGGTGGCAGGTGCGTTCGATCCAGGTGACGATCGCGGTCCGGAGTTCGTCGCGGGTGGGCCAGGTGCGCCGGTTGAGAACGTTGTTCTGCAGCAAGGCGAAGAAGGGGTCTGTCAATCGAACGGCGAGACCGGCGCGTCCGACCATGCTGCCGCGAGGAACGTCTCACCGACGCGGAAGCGAAGCGAAGCTGCGCCGGTTCCAGGACGCTATCGCGGCGGGAATCGACCCGTCCGCACTCGTAGAGGCGATGAACGAGGCGCAAGAGAAGCGCGCGGCTGCTCAAGCCGAGCTGAACGGGGTGCCGAAACGCGTCGGGCGAAGCGCCGCCGAGATCCACGCCATGATTGATTCGCTCGGCGACGTGAAGAAGGTAATCAGACAGGCGGACCCCGCCGAGCTGCAAAGACTGCACGAGGCGCTGAACGTGGAGATCGTCTACAACGCAACGGCCCGGATGCTCGTTTCGAGCATCCGGGCCGTTGGTAGGGATAAAGCTGGTGTCCGAGGGGGGACTTGAACCCCCACGCCCTTTCGGGCACTAGCACCTCAAGCTAGCGCGTCTGCCATTCCGCCACCCAGACTGATGTGAACAGAATACAGGGCGTCCGGAGGTACCTGAACGCGGGGCTACGATCGGCCCGTGAAGGTGATCGTCGAGGCTGACGGCGGCTCGCGGGGCAACCCCGGTCCGGCCGGGTACGGCGCGGTCGTGCGCGACAAGTTCAGCGGCGAGACGCTGGCCGAGCGCAAGGGGTTCATCGGCGTCGCCACCAACAACGTGGCCGAGTACCAGGGGCTCATCGCCGGGCTCAGGGCCGCGCGCGAGCTGAACGCCGAGACCGTGGACGTGCGGATGGACTCCAAGCTCGTCGTCGAGCAGATGTCCGGGCGCTGGAAGATCAAGCACCCCTCGATGCAGCCCCTCGCGCGGGAGGCGCAGGAGGTGGCGCGTGACTTCCAGAAGATCACGTACGAGTGGATCCCGCGCGAGCGCAACCGGCAGGCGGACAGGCTCGCGAACGAGGCCATGGACGACGAGGCGAAACCCCCACAGGCCGAAGGCGCCAAGCAGCCGCACTGGAGTGGCGCGGCGGGGGAGCCCACGCGGCTGATCCTGTTGCGGCACGGGCAGACGAGGCTGTCGGTCGACCGGCGCTACTCGGGGCGGGGCGACCACCCGCTGACGGAGCTCGGGCTGGAGCAGGCGGAGAGGGCTGCGGCACGTCTCTCCAAAATGGACGGCATCGCGGGCGTCATTTCGTCACCGCTGCAAAGGGCGCAGCAGACGGCGGGAAAGCTCGCGGACAAGATCGGGCTCGAGGTCGTCACCCACCAGGGGCTCATCGAGACCGACTTCGGCACGTGGGAGGGGCTGACGTTCGCCGAGGCGAGCAAGCAGGACCCCGAGGTGCACCGCAGGTGGCTGGGCGACACGTCCGTGAAGCCACCGGACGGCGAGAGCTTCGACGAGGTGCACGCGCGGGTTCGCAAGGCGCGCACGGACATCATCGCGCGGTACGGCGGCAAGACGTTGGTGCTGGTCAGCCACGTCACGCCGATCAAGACGATGCTCCGCCAGGCGCTGGACGTCGGGCCGCAGTTCCTGTTCCGGATGCACCTCGACCTCACCGGGGTGTCGATCGCCGAGTTCTACCCGGACGGGCACGCGTCGGTGAAGCTCGTCAACGACACCTCGCACCTCGGCTGAGGTCAGCGCGCGGAACGGCGGCGCGCCACCAGCAGATCGTCAGTACGGCCAGGACGGCGCCACCGGCCGCCAGTGCCTCGACGCTGGGGGCCGACTGTCACGGCCAAGGCGATGTGGAGCGGTTTCACCATCGGTCCTCCCCAGAGCAGTGTCCCAGGAAGGAGCCGGTGTCAGCCGACCTTGCGCAACCGGGGCGTCAGCGCCGTCGTGAACCGGTCGGCCGCCGCCTCCAGGGCCGCCGCCGCGCCGGGCGTCCCGACGTTCCGGTCCAGCACGAACTCACCGCGTACCACCTGGTCCGCGCCCTTGGCCGCGAGCAACGGGTGCAGCGCGTAGTCCATCGCCACCAGGAAACCCTGGTTGCCGCCCGTCGCCAGCGGCAGCACCGCCCGCCCGCGCAACGCCTTCTTCGGCAGCAGGTCGAGCAACGCCTTCACCAGCCCGCTGTACGCCGCGCGGTACACCGGCGAGGCGACCACGAGGCCGTCCGCGGCCAGCACTCCGCTCACAGCGGCGGAGATCTCCGGATCCCGCAGGTCCTCGGTGAGCAGCGACAACGTGGGTAGGGAGCGCACGTCGAGCAACGACACGCGGTGCCCGGCGGCCCGCAGTTGTTCCTCCACGAACGACACGACGACACCGGTCGGCGCGGAGTGGGAGGGCGCACCGGAGATGATCAGCAGATCGGACATGACAGGGCACTCCCTGAGTTCGCGGCTACGGAGAACACACTCAGAGGAGGCAACACAGGCTTGCTGCCACGCGGCCGTAGTCGACGTGGCGACGTCGTGTCATGGCCGAAGTCAACCAACGTCCGCACCGGTGGACAACCGGTTCCAGCCGCTGGGATATCCTGGTCAGTGCGGATGAGTCGGCAGGGCGGCCGCGGCAGGAGACTGTCGAGGAAAGTCCGGACTCCACAGGGCAGGGTGGTTGTTAACGGCAACCAGGGGCGACCCTCGGGACAGTGCCACAGAAAACAGACCGCCTCGGCGAAAGCCGCGGTAAGGGTGAAACGGTGGTGTAAGAGACCACCAGCGCCCCAGGTGACTGGGGCGGCTAGGTAAACCCCACCCGGAGCAAGGCCAAGAGGGCACCGGATCGCAAGTGAAGGTGCTGCGCGAGCGTTCGAGGGCTGCCCGTCCGATGCTCGCGGGTAGGCCGCTAGAGCCTGTCGGCAACGGCAGGCCCAGATGGATGGCCGCCGACTGGGACCTCGGTCCCATGAACAGGATCCGGCTTACATGCCGGCTCATCCGCCTGTATGCATGAGGTCATGCTCTCGCATCTGGAATGTGCCCGTTGCGGCCGCGAACACGACGCCGACGCCGTCCAGAACCTCTGCCACGAGTGCGCGTCGCCGCTGCTCGCCCGCTACGACCTGACGAAGGTCCGAAGGCCGACGACCGAGAACTCGCTGTGGCGCTACCGCGACGTCCTTCCGGTCCGCGACCCTGACCCGGCGTTCAGCCTCGGCGAGGGCATGACGCCGCTCGTGCCGTTGCCCGCGCTGAGCCGGGCGCTGGACGCGAACGTCCTCATGAAGGACGAATCGCTCATCCCGACCGGCTCGTTCAAGGCCCGTGGCGCGGCCGTCGGCGTGGCGAGGGCCAAGGAACTGGGCATCGAGGGCATCAAGATGCCGACCAACGGCAACGCGGGCGCGGCCTGGGCCCTGTACGCGGCCCGCGCCGGCATCCGCAGTGTCATCGCGATGCCCGAGGACGCCCCGCTGATCACCCGCGAGGAGGTCGAGGCGAGCGGCGCCGAACTGCGGATCGTGCCGGGCACCATCGCCGACGCCGGCAAGGCCATCGCGGACGTCGACCTCTTCGACGCCTCCACGCTCCGCGAGCCCTACCGCATCGAAGGCAAGAAGACGATGGGCTACGAGATCGTCGAGCAACTCGGCTGGCGCGTCCCCGACGTGATCGTCTACCCGACCGGCGGCGGGGTCGGTCTGATCGGGATTCACAAGGCACTGCTGGAGATGCGCGAGCTCGGCTGGATCTCCGGCGACCTGCCCCGGCTCGTCGCGGTGCAGTCCACCGGCTGCGCGCCGATCGTCCGGGCGTTCGAGGCGGGGGAGGCGGAATCGGCCTTCTGGCACGACGCGTACACCAGCGCGTTCGGCATCAACGTGCCGAAACCGTTGGGGGACTTCATCATCCTCCAGGCCATCAGGGAGACCGATGGCACGGCGGTGGCGGTGACCGACGAGCAGATCGCGGCCGACCGCGCCGAGACCGCCCGGCTCGAAGGCGTGTTCCTGTGCCCGGAAGGCGCCGCGACGATCAGCGCCGTCCGTTCACTGCGCGAGGACGGCTGGCTCGAGGCGGACGACGAAGTGGTCGTGCTGAACACCGGAGCGGGCATCAAGTACCCAACTGTCCGCCTCTAGATCTTCCACTGCCCAAGGGTGTTACAGAATTACGGCCGTTCGAGTGGTGCGCCCGCCGCAACTGGCCACTCTCGGTATCACCGCGAACGAACCCAGATCCTCCTGTCAGACGGCCGGCCCCTGCAGCCGGCCGTCCCCGAGGGAGGGAACAGACAATGCAACGCAAGCTGACGGTGGTGCTGGCCCTGTCCAGTCTCGTCACCGCGGGAGCGGTCGGTGTCGCGACCGCCGACGCCACGGAGCTGCCCGTCTACGGGGTGACGAGCTCCGGTCTCGACCAGGAGCAGGCGCAGAGGCTGCAACGGGCGTTCGGCCTCAAGGACGTCCAGAGATCCGAGTCCGGCGTGGTGGCCTTCGCGGACGAGCAGCGCTACCAGTACCTGCCGACCGTCGACAAAGGACAGGGCAGGCCGGACGAGGACGGCAACGCCACCACGCAGACCGCGCTTGACACCGAGGCGATCAAGCGCATCCAGACCATCCCTGCCGAAGAGGCCGCCAAGCGCGCGCAGGAAGGCCTGAGGGCAGCGGGTGTGCTGCCGGGCAACGCGACGCCCAGCGCGCAGCACACGACGTTCGAACTGTCGGATGCCAACGGGCGCAACGCACTCACGGCGAACCTCGACACAAGCGTGTCGTACACGTTCCAGCTCGACGGCCTCCCGTTGGAGGGTGAAGGCGCGAACATCCGCGTCTCGTTCGACGCGCAGGGCGTGACGGCGGTCAGCCACGCCGCCCGCACCTACGACAAGGCCGGCACGGTCAAGGTGAACGACCTCGCGTACGGCGCCGAGCTGTGCCAGAAGTACCTGGGCGCCTCGGTGAAGCCCGAGGTGAGCTACGTCTACGTGGCCCCGCCGCTGGAGGACAAGGTCGACAAGATCGAGCCCTCGTTCCGCTGCGCCGGCCGCAACGACGACGGTGGCGCACCGCAGGCCATCACCCTGCCCGCCGCGGTCGGCGCCGAGCTGCCGCAGCCGGGACCGGGCCAGGAGCCTCGCCCGGACGCCCAGTTCAGGAGCCAGGCGATCGGTACCCAGGTCGGCAGTGAGGGCACCGGCAACTGCTCCGGCCTGCCGAACACCGCGGCCAACATCGGCACGTTCAACACCGAGGCGAGCAACCACGGCATCACCCGCGACTTCAGCTGGCTCGACGGCAACGCGTGGGAGAGCGACTTCAAGGACCCGATGTTCGCCGGTGGTCAGGACAGCAACTGGGCCGACGACGTCGACCTCACCTACTGGCAGGGCCACGGTTCCGGCACCGGCTTCTACTTCACCGGCTGCTCCAACCACACCGACAGCAAGCTCGCGAACACCGACGCGCGCTGGGGTCAGAACGACGTCGAGTGGATGAGCCTGTTCACCTGCCTGATCCTCGAGAACAGCAACGGCGGCCAGAACTGGGCGCAGCGCTGGGGCCAGGCCTTCCGCGGCCTGCACCAGATCAACAGCTTCACGACGATCAGCTACAACTCCGCCAACCACGGCGGCAAGTTCGGTCACTACATGTGGCGCTCGCCGTTCCTGTGGTGGAACAACCCGATGAAGGTCCGCGACGCGTGGGCGCAGGCCAGCATCGACACCCAGCCCCCGTCCGTCCGCTGGGCGACCATGGGTCCCGTCACCTCGACGGGTGCGCTCGGCAACTACAACGACTACTTCTGGGGCAAGGGCTCCGTGGGCTCCGACTACGCCTCGACCGGCGTGTTCTGGCGCATCAGCGGCGCCTCCTAGCAATCCGGCGAACCCCTCACGAAGCCCGGCGGCCCATGGTCGCCGGGCTTCACCGGTTCGCGGGACGCCCCGAGGGCATCCGCAGCACCGGCCGGAACGGCTCCCCGTCGTTGTAGAGCTCCTCCAACTCGGTCACGTAGGCCAGCACCGCGGGATTCACGATGTCGGCGAGCGACCTCACCCCGGCCTGGGGCTCGTACGAAGCGAGGTAGGTCGCGGCCGCACGAGCGCGCTCCAGCACCGACCTGTCGAAGTTGATCGTCCGTTGGACCCGGCGCCGGGATTGCGTGCTCTGCCCGGTAGGCTCGTCCACGCCTGGAGCACTAGGGGAGGCTGTGATTCCGTCCACACTTCCGTCCGGCACGAGGTCAGGTTCGAGCATGGGCGAATCTCCTCGGAGTCGTCGCTTCGACGCGTCCCCGCAGTGTCGGTCAAAGGGGTCGCGAACCGGCCGTTCAGAGCGTTCACGTGGGTGTACCCGTGCGCATGTTTAGGCCGCACGCACTGTGGGTGACCAGGGCGTTCGCAGTCGGGTGAACCTTGTCAGCGACGGAGAGAATCTTGGGCCCGGTGTTCCCCACTGACGTCTCCTCAGTGATGATGTGTCGGCCAGATTAGACGTAATTCCTCCCAGGGGGAACGGCCAGATGATCTACACCCCGCACCAACAGCCCCACACGCCGTGACGAACTCGTGTTCTACTCGTAGCGCAAGCCCGAGCGCACTCTGGAGTACCTAATGATCGCCATGGACCTGGTGACACTCGCTCAGCAGCAGCCGACGGTGCCGGGCACAAGCAACGTCCGTGACTGGATCCTGGGCAACATCGTCCCCCTGCTGCTGCTGACGGTCGCACTCCTGCTGCTGTGGCTCGGCGGAGGCAAGGGCGACAACGCGGGTGTCATGCGCCGCCTCGGTGGCGTGATCGTCGCACTGGCCATCATCGGTCTCGCGGTCACGACAGACGCGGGAGCGAACATCGGCAAGTGGCTCGCCGGCTTGTTCGTCGGAGGCTGATCCGTGCGGGTCCGCACCGACGACGAGGTCTACCGGGTCGACGCCGTCTGGCTCGGTCCGCCGAAGGCGACATTTCCCTGGCGCGCGCGATACGTCGCGTGGGGCGTCGGGATCGTCGTTTTCCTCGTCGTACTCACGATCGAACGGCAGATGGGCATCGGGTTCGGGTTCTTCTCGACCGCGTGGGCCCTCGTCGCGACGATCCTCCTCACCCGGTTCATCACCCAGCGGATCAGCCATGAACGGCCCCTCACGGCCGTCATGTCGATGTGGGTCCGCGAGCTCACCGCACCTCGAGAGCGCACGGCCAGCACCGGTGGGGCGGCCAGCGCCGCCCGGATCCGGGTCAGTCCGCAGCGGCCTCGTCCCAAGTTGACCAAGAAACAACAACTACGGGCGAGACAGCAGGCCCAGCCCCGCCGGACGCCAGACAGCCGTAAGAAGGAGGTTCGCGGTGTTCGGACGCCGGCGAGACCGTGACCGTCGCTCCGCCCAGCACATCGCCCAGCACGCCGCGGCAGACCCCCGCGACCGCGACCGGGCCGCCTATTCGAAGCGTGGCCGCCGCCTGCCCGGCGAGCAGACCGTGCCGAGCTACACGCCGTCGATCTCCGCCAGGAGCATCGACGGTCATCTGCTGCGCACCGGCCAGGAGGTCTACGCCTGGTACCGGCTCGCGCCGCAGCGCTGGTCGTTCCGTAGCGACTCGCAGCGCCAGGACCTGATCGCCGCCATCGCGGGGCAGTACGCCGAGCTGCAGGGCCGCTGGATGCACCTCCGGGTGACCACCCGGCCGTACCCGATCCGCATGTGGGCCGAGGCGCATGTGCACAACGCCGTCAAGCGCCTGCCGGACACTCCCGGCACGCTGTCGTTCGACGACTACATGGTCGGCGAGCAGCAGCAGCTCATGGGCCGCTCGATGGCGGAGAAAGAGGTCTACCTGGGCGTTCAGGTGCAGACCCGCAACATGATGGATCGCGCCGTCGAACGCGCGGCCCCCGTGCTGCGCAAGGTCTTCCCGGACGCCGTCGACGCCGAACTCGTGGCGCTCGACTCCGAGGTCGAGCACCTCGACCAGGTGATCGGGTCCGCTGGTCTCGAAGGCCGTCCCGCGACGGCCGAGGAGATGTCCTGGCTGATGCACAGGTCGTGCTCGCTGGGCCTGCCCGCGCCGCGCAACCTGCCCGCCGTGCCCGGTGCCGCGTGGGAACCGGAGGACCTGGCGTCGTTCACCGACGCCGCGGACTTCCACCAGGAGCCCTACTCGCCGACGGTGACGGTGCGCGGCCGCACCGGCTCGAACGCGGGCATCAAGCGGCACGTCGCGGTCCTGACCGTCGGCCTCATGCACGGCCTGCAGATCCCCGAGGTCGACGACCCGTGGGTGCAGCGTGCCGACCGGCTGCCGGCCTCGGTCGAGTGGTCCGCCCGCATCTACGTGCGCAAGCCCGAAGAGGTCTCGGGTGAGCTGTCGCGGCAGATGAGCAAGGTCCGCTCGCAGGTCCGGCACTACACCGACGAGCACGAGCTGGAACCGCCGCAGTCGCTGGCCCGCCAGGCCGGCCGCGTGCTGGAGATCGACGACGAGATGACGTCCGGCTTCACCGCGCTCGGCACCCGGGTCAGGTCCTGGTGGCGTCTCGCGGTCAGCGGCCCGACCGAGCGCGAGGCGCTCAGGCTCGCCCAGTCGTTGCTGGAGCTGTACAAGCCGAAGGTCGCCATCGAGCACCCCGAGGCCCAGTACGCGATCGCCCGCGAGTTCATCCCGGGCGAACCGCTGTCCAGCGGCGCGTATCTGCGGCGCGGCAGCGTGCTGTGGGCCGCGTCCGCCGTCCCCACCGCCACGGCCGAGGTCGGCGACCGCCGAGGCATCCTGCTCGGCGAGACCGTCACGGCCACCCGCCGCCCGGTCGCGTGGGACCCGTGGATGGCGCAGGAACTCCGCGACGCCTCGGGCCTGACGGCGATGGTCGCGGGCCTGGGTGCCGGTAAGTCGTTCCTCGGCGGCGGCATGGTCTACAAGACCCTGCGGGCCGGCGCGCACTGGACGTTGCTCGACCCGTCCGGCCCGCTGTCCGCGTTGTGCGAACTGCCGGAGCTGCGGCCCTACGCGCGTCCGATCAACCTGCTCAACGCCCAGCCCGGCATCCTCAACCCGTACCGGGTGGTCGCCGAGCCGATGATCGAGCACTTCCTCGACGAGGACGACCCGGAACGGGCCTGGCGCCGGGAGAAGGCCCTCGCGGCCGCCACCCGCCGCCGCCTCGTGCTGGACGTGCTGAGCGGCCTGCTGCCGTTCGAGGTCGCGCGTCTGCCCCAGACGCGCATCGTGCTGCTGCGTGCCGTCCGCACGGTCGGTGGCCGCTTCGACGCCCACCCCGGTCTCGTCTTCGAGGCGCTGCGCCGGGACGCGTCCGAGCACCACGAGCACGCCGTCGTCGTCGCGGACTTCCTCGACGAGATGCGCGAGCGCATGTCGTTGCTGATCCCCGAGGAGAACCTCGACCCGTACAACGAGGTGCGCGACGACCGACTCACCGTCCTGACCATGGCGGGCCTCAACCTGCCCAAGGACGGCGTCGGCCGCGAGCACTGGACGGACGCGGAGTCGCTCGGCGTCGAGATGCTGAACCTCGCCGCCTGGCTCACCCAGCGCTCGATCTACGAGAAGCCGAAGGACCAGCGCAAGGGCGTCTGGATCGACGAGGCGTTCTTCCTCTCCGAGGTCCCGACCGGCCGCGTGCTGATGAACCGCTTCGCGCGTGACTCGCGCAAGTGGAACGTCCGCGTGCTGCTGTCGTCGCAGATCCCCGCCGACTTCCTGAAGATCCAGGGCTTCGTGACGCTGCTCGACTCGGTCTTCGTCGGCCGGCTCGACGACGACTCGGCGCAGGCGGACGCGCTGCGGCTGCTCAAGGTGCCGATCGGCGCCGGGTACGAGCAGGTCATCGCCTCGCTGGGCCGCCGCCCCGGTGGCGAGCGCAACGCGACCGAACGCGACCGCGCGCCGCGGCAGTTCATCTTCGGCGACGGCGCCGGTGGTGTGGAACGGATCCGCATCGACTTCAGCGGCCCGCACCTGGAACACCTGCGCAACGCCCTCGACACGACCCCCGATGCCAAGCGCGACAACGGCAACGGCGAACTCGTGCCGGCGGACGACCACGACGCGGCTCCGATGCCGCCCGCCTACGTGCCCGACGAGATCGACGACGAACTGGCGGCGGACATGGAACTAGGGCTGACGGAGGAAGAAGAGGCCCAGCTGGTGGGCCACGGTGACGGCACCAACCGCCACCGGGACGGCGGCGCATGACGGCGCTGACGATCGTGCTCGCGATCGCCGCCTTGCTCTGGGCAAGGCGGCGGTTCGCGCTGCGCGCGTCAGCACGCACCAGGTCGGTCGGCCTCGTCGCGGCCATCCTGGCGTTGCAGGTGGTCATCGGCGCCCCGATGGCGCACGCCCAGTCCTGTGGCGAGGCACCGAACCCGGAACGGCCCGGCGCCGGCATGGTCGGCGCACTCGACCCGCCCGTCGGCAACGGCCTGCCCGGCTCGCCGTACCTCGACTACGGCTACGCGGGCATGGTCTGGCACAACTACCAGCCCAAGTGCGGCGTCCTGCCGGACGCCAACGCCACGCTCGACACGTGGGCCGGCAACGAGCTCTTCAGCATCGGCAAGAACATCGTCGGTGCCACGAACGCGTTGCACTACACGGTGATGGGCCGCGGTCTGCTGGTCCCGCTGGACGACGCCGTGAAGAACGGCGTGCAGAAGGTCTACGACAACGTCTACCTGCGCTGGTTCGGCCTGGTGGCGCTGCTCCTCGCGATCCTGATGTTCCGGCAGATCTGGACCGGCGACTTCGCCACGATCTCCAAACGCGGGCTCTGGGCGCTGGCGGCCATGTGGCTGGCAACGTCCACATTGGCCTTGCCACAGTTCTACAACCTCCTCGACAACACGCTGGTCTCCAAGACCTCGGAGATACAGGCGGGGTTCATCGAGGCGCCCGAAGAACAAGGCACACTCCACGTACTACCGACGAAACTGCACGACGCCGTCGTCTACCAGAGCTGGCTGCGCGGTGCGTTCGGCACGCCGGAAGCACCGCAGGCCGCCGAGTACGGCCCGCGGATCCTCAAGGCGCAGGCGTGGACCACGGCCGAGATCGCCGAGGGCAAGGACGCCAACCAGGCCGCCCTGGACGCCAAGAAGGCCGAGTGGAAGGCCCTGGAAGCCCAGCTCGGCACCGCCAAGGGCTACTTCGACGGCGCCGACGGCAGCCGCACCGGCGCCGGTTTCCTGGCGCTGCTGCAGTCCATCGCGTTCTCCCTGTTCCAGCTGTTCGCGAAGGCCGCCGTGCTGCTGGCCCAGCTGCTGCTGCGCATCCTGACGCTCGCCGGGCCGCTCATCGGCCTGGTCGCGTTGCTGCACCACGACCTGCTGCGCAAGGTCGCCCGTGCGGCCGCCGTGACGATCTTCAACGTGCTGGTCCTCGCGGTCCTCGCGGGTGTGCACGCGTTGCTGCTGCAGGCGATCTTCAACGCGACCGGGCTGTCGTTGCTGACCCGCACGTTGCTCGGCCTGATGCTGACACTCGTGTGCTTCGTGATCGGCAAACCGTTGCGCCGCATGTGGCAGATGGTCGAGATGTCCGTCGGCTCGGCGAGCAACGTCCTGCCGATGAGCGGCGGCGTCTGGTCGAAGCTCGCGGGCCGCAGGAAGCAGACGGGCCCGACGCCACAGGACGAGTTCTGGGAGTCCGTGCGGGAGAACGAGACCGGCGGCGACGAGGTGCCGCAGCGCGGTCGCGGCCGGGTGCGCCCGGAGGCGTCCAACCCGGTCATGGCGACGGCGCAGCGGCTCGACCGCGACTCCGTGCCGGGCCAGATCGTCAACGGTGGCGACTCCTCGTCGGTGCGGGCGGGCGCGTTGCCCTCGGGATCGGGTCCGGCGGCGTTGCCGGCCGCCCGGTCGCGCGTGGTGGACAGCCCCACGGTCACCGACCGGCAGTGGGACAGGGTCGACGACGCGGTACTCGTGCCGTCGCGGTCCAACGCCTACTCCGCTCCGGTGCAGGAACCTCGCAGAGCAGAGACAGAAGTGGTGGCAGGGCGTCCAGTGCACGTGATCTACCGGCCGTCGCGCGGGTTCGAAGTCAGGGACAACTGAAGGGGGGCGTAGGTGCCGATCCGTACCAACCGCGGCCGTGCCGCGGTCTACCGCAGGCTGTGGGGCTGGCCGCTGCGTTCCCCGCGTCACCTGGCCGCCTCGATCGTCATCTTCGTGATGCTCGTCGTCGCGCTCGGCGTGATCATCCCGAGGGTCCTCGACCGCAAGCCCGCCGATCCGTCCGCCGCCGGTCAGCCGTCGACGTCGTCGCAGGGCACCCAGGTCGGCCAGCTGCCGTCGAGTGGCACCTCGCTGCCGACCAAGGCGCCGTCGCCGTCCAACTCGGCGAAGGCGGCACCGCCCCCGGCCGACGCGGGGCTGATCGCCGAACTGTGGGCGGAGACCTGGATCAAGCCACCGCCGGACAACGACGTCAACAAGTGGCTCAAGCAGCTCGAGGACTACACCACCCCCGAGTTCCTGGCGCAGATGGCCACGATCGACCCGCGGAACGTGCCGGACAAGATCACCGGGAAGGTGACGGCGGTGAAGTCGACGACGTCGTCGATCGACTACGCGATCCCCACTGACCAGGGCAAGGTGCAGATCACGCTGGTCAAGGCGCCGGACGGGTCCTGGCGTGTGACCAGCTACACGAAGGTGGACTGAGCCATGCGCGTGATGTTGGTGGTCGGGGCACTGGCGATGATCGTAGTGATCGCGGTCGCGACGTCAGGCGTGTCGCAGGTCGTCAGCAACTCCACCAACCCCGCGGCCGGCGCAAACCTCATGCGCATGAGCTGCAACGCCGCCATCGGCCCGTGGGACGCGGGCGGCGGCGACAAGGGCCGCCACGACGCGTCGCGCCTCAACGAACAGCAGCGCAACATCGTCGCGCGCATCATCTCCATCGGCCAGGAGCGCAAGCTGCCCCCGCTCGCGTGGCAGATCGCGATCCAGGCCGGCATGACCGAGTCGGGCCTGCGCCCGCTGGACTACGGCGACCGCGACTCGCTCGGCATCTTCCAGATGCGTCCGTCGATGGGCTGGGGCACCGAGGCCGAGGTGATCGACCCGACGTACGCGATCAACAAGTTCTACGACGTGCTGCTCAAGGTGCCGGACTGGGAGAACAAGCGACCCGGTGACTCGGCACAGGCGGTGGAGCGGTCGGCGTACCCGGACCGGTACCACAACTGGGAGTCCATGGCGGCGTTCCTGCTCGGCGAACTGGGCGCGATCACCGACCCGGCGGGCTGCGGCTCGGGCGCGGGGGAGTTCCTGCTGGCGTCGAACGCGGCGGGCGTCGCGATCGGGTTCACCAGGGAACAGCTGGGCGAGCCGTACCTGTGGGGCGGCAACGGCCCGGACGCGTGGGACTGCTCCGGCATCCTGGTGAAGGCGTTCGGCGCGGCCGGTGTCAGCATCCCGCGCGTCGCGAACGACCAGTACGAGAAGGGCGGCGCCCACCTCCCGGTGCGCGACGCCCAGGCAGGCGACCTGATCTTCTGGGCGACGGACACGTCGAACCCCAGGACGGTGCACCACGTGGCCATGTACCTCGGTGGCGACGAGTACATCCATGCCCCCCAGACGGGTGATGTCGTGAAGATCAGCAAGCTCAACTGGGACTATTACGAGCTGATGCCGCTGGCCGTCCGGCCGGGCGTGTAGATCGCGGGGAGGCGCTCCATGTTCAACCACGACCCCATCCCGAGGCCTTCCGGACCGCCCGCGTCGAGCGCACCAGTGCGTGACTACGTGGCGGCCGGAGGACCGGGAGTCTCTGCCGACTACGTGGTGATCCCACGGGCTCTGGCCGAGGCCATGCCGTTGCCGTTCCAGCAGCACCTCGTGCACCTGCTGGCGGACTTCCACCGCACCTACGGCCACCTGAAGTGGCCGGTGTACCGGGTGGTGCCGTCCCGTTACGAGAAGCTCGCCGACCTCGACGAGGAACAGCTGGCCGAGGTCGGCGCCATCATGGAGATCGACTCCGACGGCTCTCTCGTCTACCGCGACCGTTCCGGACGTAGGATCGAGAACGCCGAGGACCGCACGGTGCTGGTCTCGTGTTTGGACCCGATCCCGGCGGAGTACGCCAACGCCAACCAGTCCACGCCGCCGCGCGGATTCCCGGCGCCTTTGGGAGGCGAACGCGTATGAGTGACAGCAGCGGTTGGTACTTCTGCCTGACCCACCAGACGGTGGAGCAGGGCAAGGGCTGCAAGGGCCCGGACCGGATGGGCCCGTACCCGGACGAGGCCACCGCGGCCCGCGCCCTGGAGATCGCCCGCGAACGGACCAAGGCAGCCGACGAGTCCGACAAGAAGTGGCGCGGCGACGACGAGGACTGATTCATCGGTCCTTACTCTGTGCGGGTGGCTTCCCTGGTGATCCGCACGGGTCGTGCGGACGTGTCCTTCGACGGCATTCGCACCGAGTTCGGTCTGCCCTCTTCCTTCGACGCGGCCGTGCTCGCCGAGGCAGAGACGGCGGTCTCCCGTTCCCCGGGAGACCGGCCCGACCTCACCTCGCTGCCCCTGGTGACGATCGACCCGCCCGGCGCCAAGGACCTGGACCAGGCGCTCTGCGTCCTGAAGTCCGGCGACGGCTTCGTCGTGCACTACGCGATCGCCGACCTGGGCCTGTTCGTGACGCCCGGCGGTCCGCTGGATCTGGAGGTCCGGCGTCGCGGCCAGACCCTCTACCTGCCTGACGGCAACGTGCCGCTGCACCCGACCGTGCTCTCCGAGGGGGCGGCGTCGCTGCTGCCCGGTGTCGTGCGCCCCGCTGTGCTGTGGACGTTCACGTGTGGCGCCGATGGCGTTCCCACGGCCGTCGAGGTCCGGCGGGCGATGGTGCGGTCGACGGCCCAGTTCGACTACGAGTCGGTGCAGAAGTCGTTCGACGCGGGCGATCCGCACCCGTCGGTGGCGGCGCTGGCCGAGTTCGGGCCGTTGCGGCGGGCACTGGCCCGTGAGCGCGGCGCGATCGAGCTGCAGCTGCCCGAGCAGGAGATCGAGTCCGACGGTGAGGGCTGGCAGCTGGTCACCAGGCCACGTGCCGAGGTGGACTCCTGGAACGCGGAGATCTCGCTGATGACCGGCATGGCCGCCGCGTCGATCATGCTGGAGGCCCGCGTGGGCGTCCTGCGCACGCTGCCCGACCCGGATGCCGCTGCCGTGGCCTCGCTGCGGAAGTCCGCGGCGGCCCTGAAGGTGGCGTGGCCCGCGGACCTGTCGCCGGGTGCGTTCCTGGCCGGTCTGGACGCCTCGACGCCAGAAGCATTGGCACTGTTCACGGACGCCACGCGACTGCTCCGCGGTGCGGGCTACTCGGCGTTCAACGGGTCCGTCCCCGAACTCGTGACGCACGCGGGTGTCGCGGCCCCGTACACCCACGTCACCGCACCATTGCGCCGCCTGGTCGACCGTTTCGCCACCGAGGTGTGCCTGGCGGTCACGGCCGGGCAGGAGCTGCCGTCGTGGCTGGCCGAGGCCCTGCCGCAGTTGCCGTCGCTGATGGGGTCGTCCGACTCCCTCGCCTCGAAGGTGGAGCGGGCGTCGCTGGACCAGGTCGAGGCGTGGGTGCTGGCCGGACGCGTCGGGCGGGAGTTCGACGCCGTGGTGCTGCGGTCCGGTGACAACGAGGCCGAGGTGTTCGTGTCCGCGCCGCCGATCCTCGCCAAGTGCTCCGGGAAGCGGTTGCCGGAAGGTGAATCGATTCGCGTGCGCCTGGCCGAGGCTGACCCGGTCGAACGGCGCGTGCGCTTCGAGGCCGTGCGCTGAGAGCCCAAGGTCACGTTGGGCAGCCCGCATCCGGCGGATCGTGTGAAGATGCAGGGGTGACAGACATTCGTGACCTCACCGTCGGCGTCCTGGGTGGTACCGGAGCCCAGGGCAAGGGCCTCGCCATCCGCTGGGCCAAGGCGGGCCTCAAGGTGATCATCGGCTCCCGCAGCGCCGACCGGGCCGACCTGGCGGCCAAGGAGATCGTCGAGATCGCGGGCGGCGACGTCCGGGGCGCGGACAACTCCGACTGCGCCGCCGACTCCGACGTCGTGCTCGTCGCGGTGCCGTGGGACGGGCACGGCGACCTGCTCGCCAGTCTGCGCGACCAGCTCGCCGGGAAGATCGTCATCGACTGCGTGAACCCCCTCGGCTTCGACAAGCAGGGCCCGTTCGCGCTGCCGGTCGCCGAGGGCAGCGCGGCGCAGCAGGCCGAGATCCTCCTGCCGGAGTCGAAGGTCACCGCCGCGTTCCACCACGTGTCCGCCGTGCTGCTCGCCGACCTGACCGTGTCCGAAGTGGACATGGACGTCCTGGTGCTGGGCGACGACCGCGAGGCCACCGACACCGTCCGGGAACTGGCCGAGCTCGTGCCCGGCTTCCGCGGCGTCTACGGCGGCCGGCTGCGCAACGCCCACCAGGTCGAGGCGTTCACCGCGAACCTCATCGCGGTCAACCGCCGGTACAAGACGCACGCCGGCCTGAAGATCACGGGAGTCTGATGCTTCCCGTCGACGACCTCGGTGAACCGGTCCCGCTCGACCAGCCGCGACGCGTGGTCAGCCTGGTGCCGTCGATCACCGAGGCCGTCGCGGTGAGCGTGCCCGGATCTCTTGCCGGGGCAACGGACTACTGCACGCACCCGGCCGATCTCGACGTCGCACGCGTCGGTGGGTCGAAGTACCCGGACGTCGACAAGGTCCTGGCCCTACAGCCCGATCTCGTGATCGCGAACTCGGAGGAGAACCGCGCCGAGGACGTGGACCGGTTGCGCGCCAACGGCATCCACGTCTGGGTGACCGAGGCGCCGAAGACGGTGCCGATGGCGCTGGGGTCGCTCAGAAGGCTCTTCGCGCTCGGCTGGGACCTCCTACCCGAGTGGCTGACCGAAGCCGAAGGGCTGTGGCGCGACACGAAACCGGCGAAGCTGACCGCGTTGATCCCGGTCTGGCGCCGCCCGTGGGTGGTCGTCGGCCGCGATACCTTCGCCACCGATGTGTTGCGGCGCCTGGGAATCGAGAACGTCTACGCGACGCACGACGAGCGCTACCCGCGTCCGAGCCTCGACGAGCTCAACGACAAGCGCCCAGACCTGGTGATCCTGCCGGACGAGCCGTACGTGTTCACCCACGAGGACGGCCCGGAGAGCTTCCCCGGCCTGCCCTACGCGCTCGTCAACGGGAGACACCTGACCTGGTACGGGCCTTCGCTCGTCGAAGCAAAGCCCGCTCTCCAGAGGGCACTGGACTACGGCCAGGGTTGACAACCGTGGGTGGTTTCGCGGAACCCCCGGCCCTGCCAGGATTCTCGTCCATGGGGAAACTAGCCGCGATCATCGCGACAGCCGCTGTCACCGTCACGCTCACCGCCATCCCGGCCAGTGCCGAACCCGTCGTCGTCTACCAGCTCGCCGGCAGCCACCGCTGCCTCGCCGACACGGGCAGCAACGTCGTGCTGAAGCTGTGCAACGAACTCTCCAGCGAGCAGCGCTGGATCGTCCCGATCAGCGGAGGCGTCGACTGGCCGCGCAACATTGCCACCGGCAAGTGCCTGGCCGCCACCGCGTCAGGTGACGTGCTCGGCCAGGCCTGCACCACGAGCGGCAAACAGCGGTGGCGCCGCGTCGCGTCGGGCACCTCCTTCCAGTTCCGCAACGTCGGCACCAACAAGTGCCTCACCGCGCAGGTGACGGTCGCGACCTGCACGACGTCCAGCGCGAAGTGGAACGGCCTGCGTTAGCCGCGGAACCGATCCGTCGCCGCCAGCAGGGCCGCGAGGATGCCGGGCTCGTCGTACGCGTGCCCGGCATCCGGCACCAGCACCAGTTCCGACTCGGGCCAGGCCTTGTGCAGGTCCCACGCCGACACGGCCGGAGTCGCCACGTCGTAGCGGCCCTGCACGATCACACCGGGAATGTCCTTGAGCCGCACCGCGTCCCGGATCAGCTGCCCTTCCTCGAACCATCCGCGATTCACGAAGTAGTGGTTCTCGATCCGCGCGAACGCCAGCGCGTACTCCGGCACGGCGAACTGCGCCACCAGCTCGGGCCGGGGCAGCAGCGTCACCGTCGCGCCCTCCCACGTGCTCCACGCGACGGCGGCGGGCCCATGCACCTCGGGGTCCTCGGAAGCCAGCAGCTTCGCGTACAGGTCGACGGGATCGCCGGACAGACCGGCCAGCGGCGCCATGAACTTCTCCCACAGGTCGGGGAAGAGGTTCGCCGTCCCGCCGCGGTAGTACCAGTCCACTTCGGACGAACGCAGCGTGAAGATGCCGCGTAGCACCAGCTCCGACACGCGCGACGGATGCGTCTCCGCGTACGCCAGCGCCAGCGTCGAGCCCCAGGAGCCGCCGAAGACCTGCCAGCGGTCGATCCCCAGCGACGCGCGCAGCTGCTCCATGTCGGCCACGAGGTGCCAGGTCGTGTTCAGCGACAGATCGCCGGACACGGAGGCGTGCGGCAGCGAACGCCCGCAACCGCGCTGGTCGAACAGGACGATCCGGTAGGCGGACGGGTCGAACAGGCGCCGGTGCGACGGCGAGCAGCCGCCGCCGGGACCGCCGTGCAGGAAGACCACGGGCTTGCCGGACGGGTTGCCGCACTCCTCCCAGTACACGAGGTTGCCGTCACCGGTTTCCAGGTGGCCTGACGCGTGGGGCTCGATCTCCGGGTACATGGGCCTATCGTCGAGCACATGGCGCAGTTCTCACAGGAGACCTCCACCACGGGGGCGTTCGTCAGGCAGCCGAACCGCTTCACCGCACGGCCGGAGCCCGAGCCGGGCCGCTACCGGCTCGTGGTCAGCCTCGCCTGCCCGTGGGCGCACCGCGCGGTCATCGTCCGCAAGCTCCTCGGCCTCGAGGACGCCATCTCCCTGGCGGTCGTCGACCCGATCCGCGACGAGAAGGGCTGGCGTTTCGCCGAGACGGACCCGGTCCTGGGCATCGACTACCTCAAGCAGGCCTACGACAACGCCGACCCGGACTACGAAGGCCGGGTCACCGTCCCCGCGCTGGTCGACACGACCACGAAGAAGGTCGTCACCAACGACTACCCGCAGATCACCCTGGACTTCAGCCTCCGCTGGCGCCCGGAGAGCACGCTCTACCCGGAACACCTGCGCGCGGAGATCGACGCCTGGATCGAGCCGATCTTCCACAACGTCAACAACGGCGTCTACAAGGCCGGTTTCGCCACGTCACAGGAGGCCTACGAGCAGGCCTACACGAATCTGTTCACGGAACTCGACCGCATCGAGGCCCACCTCGCCACCCACACGTACCTGGTCGGCGAGCAGCTCACCGAGGCCGACATCAGGCTCTGGACCACGCTGGTCAGGTTCGACGCGGTCTACCACGGCCATTTCAAGACCAACCGCAACAAGCTCACCGAGATGCCGAACCTGTGGGCGTACGCGAAACGCCTCTACGCGCAGTTCGGCGACACCGTGAACTGGGACCACATCAAGCGCCACTACTACGTGACGCACCACGACATCAATCCGAGCGGGATCGTGCCGGCGGGTCCAGACCCGGAGGTCTGGACCCGCTAGAGGCAGGCGATCAGTGGAAGGTGTGCTCGGGGCCGGGGAACTGCTGTCCGCGCACCTCGTTGGCGAACTCCGCGGCGGCGCCCAGCATGATGTTGCCGATGTCCGCGTAGCGCTTGACGAACCGGGGTGCCTTGCCGCGGTTCAGGCCCATCATGTCCTGCCACACCAGCACCTGGGCGTCGGTGTCCGGACCGGCACCGATGCCCACGGTCGGGATGACGAGGTCGTGCGTGATCTGCTTCGCGACCTCGGCGGTCACCATCTCCAGCACGACCGCGAACGCGCCCGCCTCCTGCACCGCGATCGCGTCCTGGACCACGACATCGTGGTTGTCGTGCCGGCCCTGCACGCGGTAACCGCCCAGCTGGTGCTCGGACTGCGGGGTGAAGCCGATGTGCGCCATGACCGGGATGCCCGCGGCCGTGATCGCGCGGATGTGCGGTGCGAAGTAGGCGCCGCCCTCCAGCTTGACCGCGTGCGCCTGGCCTTCCTTCATGAACCGGACCGCCGTCGCCACGGCCTGCTCCACCGACACCTGGTAGGAGCCGAACGGCAGGTCGGCGACTACGAGAGAGCGCTTGACCGAACGCGTCACCGCGCGCACGAGCGGTACGAGCTCGTCCACGGTGACCGGCAGCGAGGTGTCGTTGCCGTAGACGGTGTTCGAGGCCGAGTCGCCGACCAGCAGGACGGGGATGCCGGCCTCGTCGAAGATCGAGGCGGTGAAGGTGTCGTACGAGGTGAGCATGGGCCACGGCTCGCCGCGTTCCTTCATCTCACGCAGGTGGTGAACGCGAACGCGCTTGGCCGGGGGCTTCTGGCCCGCTCCGGAGCCGTAGGGCGCGGAAACTTCGGCATTGGTCATCGTTGACCGTTCCTTTCCTCGAGGCCCACGTGTGTGGGTCCCCGGGCGCTGGGTGCACGGTTGCCGAACACCAGAGTGGCACCGTTGGCGAGAAACGGAACGCAGATGCGGCTACCGTCACACGAATCACTCCTCGGGTAGTCCCCGAAGCGCCTCTCGGACGGCCATGACCACGGCGTCCGGCCGATCCATCTGAATCATGTGCCTACTTCCGGGCACCGGCACGTTGCGTCCCCACGGCACGAGAGCGGCCAACGACCGGTGCTCCGGCCACACCTTCCGGCCGGCCGTGAGCACCAGCCAGGGCACACGCGGCAACGGACGGCGCTTCCGCAGCCGTTCGAGCGTCGCCACCTGGCCGGGGTACGACGCGAGCTCCCACAGCACCGCGCGCCCGACACCAGGGCGCCGGTAGACGAGTTCGACCAGGTCAGAGGGTGCCGGATCGGTCACGCCGAGCGTGGAGACGGCGGTCAGCAGGTTGCGGAACGAGTGCCCGTACCGCTGGGTGATCCGGGCGCCGAGCCAGCGGCTGCCGATGGCCCGCACGCCCTGCGCGATCACCGCCGACATGTCGAACGGGGCTCCCGAGCCCGGCGTCTCGGCGTCCGGATCCAGCAGGACCATGCCGCCGACCCGGTGCGGCCGCAGCCGCGCGTAGGCCTCGACGTGCATCGACGCCATCGAGTGCCCGACCAGGACCGCCCGCGGCACCCCGCGCAGCACCGCGTCGAGCACCGCCACCTCCCGTGCCAGCGACGGCCCGCGCCGGGCAGGGCCGCTCAGCCCCAGCCCCGGCCGGTCGAACACGATCACCCTGGCGTGGGGTGCCAGCAGCCGCACGGTCCGGTCCCAGTCGAACCACGCCCCGCCCAGGCCCGAACTGAGCACCACGACGGGTGCCTCGACACGCCCGGACGTGGCGACATGCACCCTTCCGGCCGAAGACGGGATCATGACGGTCATCGGCTGACCTCGGGAGTGGTAGTGGCACCGGCGTGGAAGTGGAAGACCGCGGGCACGATCGCGACGATCGTGCAGCTGGCCGGGGTGTTGTCGCTGCTCAGGGTGATTCTGCCGGAGGACGGCTGGTTCACCGGCCTCGCCGACGGCGTCGGGTACTTCTTCGGTCTGCCGATCGACGGCAACCTGTTCATCGCCATGGTGTTCTTCGTGCTCGGCGCCGCCCTGCGCAGGCACAAGCGAGCGGCGCTGTGGACGCTGCTGCTGTTCCAGGTCATGGGCCTGGTGCTGGTCGGCTTCATCATGGTCATCCTGGCCCTGGCGCCTGAAGAAATCCTGGATGCGGGCGAGGAACCGCAGTGGGTGTTCCTCGGCGTCGGCGCCACGACCTCGGCACTGTTCGTGGCGCTCCTGTTCGTGGTGCGCGAGGCGTTCCCCGCCCGGCTGGCCCGCGGCGCGTGGCGGCGGGCGCTCGCGTCGTTCGTGCTGGGCATGATCGCGCTGATCGCGGCCGGCTGGGGCCTCACCGAGATCTTCCCCGGCGAACTGGTCGCGCAGACCGACAAGCTCGCGTGGGCGGCCAACCAGGCGACGGGCGAGGTGGTCCGCCTTGGCCGGCTCGACATCCCCGAGGGCCCGCAGTGGCTGAGCGTGGTGCTGAGCCTGTTCGGCGTGCTCGTCGCGATCCGGGCGATGTACCTGTTCTTCCGCGGCGTCCGCAGCCAGAGCATGATCACCGGCGACCAGGAGCTCGACGTGCGCCGGCTGCTCGCGGCCGACGGCGAGCCCGACTCACTGGGGTACTTCGCGACCAGGCGCGACAAGAGCGTCGTGTTCGCGGCGTCCGGCCGGGCGGCCCTGACGTACCGGGTGATCGGCGGCGTGACGCTGGCCTCGGCCGACCCGATCGGCGACGAGGAGCACTGGCCCGAGGCCGTGCGGGCGTGGCTGTCCGAGGCACGCACGTACGGCTGGACGCCGGGCGTGCTCGGCGCGTCCGAACGAGGTGCGCAGGTCTACGCCGGCGCCGGGCTCAAGGCGCTGGAGATCGGCGACGAGGCGGTTCTGGACGTCCGCCGGTTCGTCCTCGCCGGTCCGGAACGGCGCGGGCTGCGCCAGGCGGTGTCGCGCGTCGAACGCGCCGGGTACACCACCCGCGTCCGCCGGCACAGCGAGATCGCGCCGGACGAGATGGCGTCCATCCTGGACCTGGCGGAGGCCTGGCGCGGCGCCGAGACCGAGCGCGGTTTCTCGATGGCGCTGGGGCGCCTGGGAGATCCGAGCGACGGCCGGTGCGTGATGGTGGAGGCCTACGACGCGTCGGGTGCGTTGCGAGGCTTGCTGTCGTTCGTGCCGTGGGGCCGCCGGGGCGTGTCGCTCGACCTGATGCGCCGCGACCGTGCGGCGGAGAACGGCCTCAACGAGTACATGGTCGCCGCGCTCGCGGCCGCCGCCGGACACCTTGGTGTGCAACGGATCTCGCTGAACTTCGCGATGTTCCGCGCGGTGTTCGAGGAGGGCGAGAAGATCGGCGCCGGCCCGGTGCTGCGGGCGTGGCGGCGGGTGCTGTCGCTCGCGTCGCGGTTCTTCCAGCTGGAGTCGCTGTACCGGTCGAACGCCAAGTACCTGCCGGAGTGGGAGCCGAGGTTCCTTTGCTACCAGCGTTCCCGGTCGTTGCCGCGGGTCAGCATCGCCGCCGGTGTCGCCGAGGGCTTCGTGCCGTCGCTGCGGTCGTTGCGCAAGCGGGCGTTGCAGAAGGCGGACGTCAGCGACGACTTCGCGGCTCGTGTCGCCGAGATCGACGCGATCCGGGTCGAACCGAAGTCCGTGCGCAGGCCGGAGCAGGTCCGGGTGCGGATCGCGAAGGTCGAACGGCTGGTCTCGCAGGGCGTCGACCCGTACCCCGTCGGGTTCGCGCGCACCGAACTCCTCGCCGGGGCCCGCGAACGCTTCGGCGAGGAGGTCTCGGTCACCGGGCGCGTGGTGGCGTTGCGGGAGATGGGCAAGCTCTGCTTCGCGCGGGTCCGGGACTTCAGCGGCGAGATTCAGCTGATGCTCACCGTCGACTCGCTGGGCGAGGCCCTGGCGTCGTGGAAGTCGGACATCGACCTCGGCGACCACGTCGGCGTCACGGGCCAGGTGGTCAAGTCCGACCACGGCGAGATCTCGGTGCTGGCGTCGTCGTGGACGATGACCGCGAAGTGCCTGCATCCGTTGCCGGACAAGCGGAAGGGCTTCACCGACCCGGAGGCCCGCGTCCGCCAGCGCTACCTCGACCTGGTCGTGAACCAGGACTCGGCGCACCTGCTGAAGCTGCGCAGCGACGTCATCCGCAGCGTGCGCGAGTTCCTGCACGCCCAGGAGTACCTCGAAGTCGAGACGCCGATGCTGCAGGCGGTGCACGGCGGCGCGAACGCACGGCCGTTCGTCACCCACATCAACGCCTACGACATGCGGATGTACCTGCGGATCGCGCCGGAGCTGTACCTGAAACGGCTCTGCGTCGCGGGCGTGGACCGGGTGTTCGAACTGAACCGCAACTTCCGCAACGAGGGCGCGGACGCCACCCACAACCCCGAGTTCACGATGCTGGAGGCCTACCAGTCCTATGCGGACTACCGGGTCATGCTCGACCTGGTGCGCACGCTGATCCAGCACGCGGCACGCGAGGCGTTCGGCTCGGAGATCGCTGTGCGGCCCGAGGGCTCGTTCGACATCTCGGGGGAGTGGCCGGTGATTCCGGTCTACACGGCCGTTTCCGGGGCTTTGGACGCGTCGATCACGCCGGACACGTCCGTCTCCGAACTAAGGGGGCTCCTGGGGGCGCGGGGCGTGGAGATCAACGAGGACTGGGACCACGGCCAGCTCGTGCAGGAGGCCTACGACACGTTCGTGGAGGCCTCGACCGCCGGCCCGACCTTCTACATCGACTTCCCGACGTCGGTGTCGCCGCTGACCCGCCAGCACCGCCTCGACCCGCGGCTGGCCGAACGGTGGGACCTGGTGGCGTTCGGCGCGGAGATCGGCACGGCCTACTCGGAGCTGACCGACCCGCTGGAGCAGAGGCGACGGCTGGAGGCGCAGTCGCTGAAGGCCGCGTCCGGTGACGTCGAGGCGATGGAACTGGACGAGGACTTCCTGCGGGCGCTGGAGCACGGCATGCCACCGACCGGCGGGCTCGGCATGGGCGTCGACCGGCTGCTGATGATGCTGACCGGCACGTCGATCCGGCAGACCGTGCTGTTTCCCTTTGTTCGTCCTCAGTGATCCAGGTACGCGAGAACAGCCTGAACGCGCCTGTCGCCCGACCCGTCCTCACTGTTGAGGCCGAGCTTCAGAAAGACGTTGCCGATGTGCTTGTGTACGGCTCCGGCGCTGATGACGAGCTTCTCGCCGATAGCGGCGTTCGACAGCCCTTCCGCCATCAGCCCGAGGACCTCGCGCTCACGCGGTGACAGCACACCGAGCGCGTCGTCCGCTCTGCGCCGCACGAGCAGCTGCGACACCACCTCGGGGTCGAGCGCCGTGCCGCCGTTCGCGACGCGGTGCAGCGAGTCGAGGAAGTCCGCGACCTTGCCGACGCGTTCCTTGAGCAGGTAGCCGACGCCGCCGCCGGAGCCGGCGAGCAGTTCGTGCGCGTAGCTCTGCTCGACCCACGCGGACAGGACCAGCACGGCCAGCTTCGGGTGCCGCCGTCGCGCCTCTACAGCCGCTCGCAGGCCTTCGTCCGTGAACGTCGGTGGCATCCGCACGTCGACCACGGCGATGTCCGGCTCGTGTTCGGCCACGGCTTTCAGGAAGTCGTCGGCGTTGTCCGTGGCCGCTGCCACGTCGAGGCCTTCGTTGCGCAACAACAACGTCAGCCCCTCGCGGAGCAGCGCGTCGTCTTCGGCGATCACGATGCGCACGGGTTCACCTTCCTGCCGGCAGCACGACGGTGAGCACGGTCGGCCCGCCCTCGGGACTGCTCACGTCCGCGTTGCCGTCCAACGCCGCCACCCTGCCGCGAATCCCGTCCAACCCTGTCCCCTGCTTCTCGTCGGCGCCGCCCTTGCCGTCGTCGTGAACGATGACGGTGAGCTGATCGTTGATGATGTTGAGGCTGACCCACGCCCGCTTCGCGCCGCTGTGCTTGGCCACGTTGGTGAGCGCCTCGGCCACCGCGAAGTAGGCCGCCGCCTCCACCGCCGCGGGCAACCGCCCGAGGTGTTCGGCCGAGAGCACGCAGGGCACCGGGCACCGGGCGGCCAGAGCCTGGATGGCCCCGTCCAGTCCCAGATCTTCCAGCACCGGCGGGTGAATGCTGCGCACGACGTTGCGAAGTTCCTCCAACGCGTCCCCGGCCGCGTCCTGGGCACGCAGCAACGCCTGCAGCGCGTTGTCCGGGTTCTGCTGGAGCGTCCGCTCGGCGATGCCGAGCATCATGACCACGCCGACCAGCTTGTTCTGCGTGCCGTCGTGCAGGTTCCGCTCGATGCGCCGCAGTTCGGCGCCGTGCGCCTGCAACGCCGCCGCCCTGGTAGCCACGACCTCGGCCAGCCGCTTCTCCAGCGAGGCCTTCGGTGGCGCCAGCAACTTCCGCGCCCACGTCGCGTCGAGGTCCGCGAGCCTCGGGAACTGCGTGAGGATCAGGGCCAGCACGATCGCGATCGGCACGCTCAGCAGCGCCTTCGCCCACGAGTCGACGTGGACGCCGAACGAGTTCGCCATCCCGCCGGGAACCGTCCACCAGAGGAACAAGGCGACGGGCTGCTGGACGAGCGCCCCCGCGATGCCGATCGCGACCGACCCGGACAACGTGCCGAACAGGGCGTGCAGCAGCACCCACATCCCGTCCCGGCGGCTGTCCGGATCGGTCAGCACCCGCTGCGCCCGGTGCAGCCACGGCCCGTCGAGCGGTGGCGGCGACGGAATCTCGACGCCGGTGAAGCGCGCCAGCCTTCGCCGGTCGAAGTCTACGATCCGCCGGATCCAGGGTGCGGTGATCGGCAGCAACGGCAACACGACCACGGACAGCAGCAGGACGCCGATGGCGAGCCACGCCGCGATGGCCGTCAGCAGACCGGTCGCCAGATAGAGCAGCGACGCCCAGATCCGTTTCATGTGGAGAAACGTATCTGGGCGCCCTGTGTTCGCGCGGTGGAGCAGGCTCTACTCCTGAGTTCAGCCCTCGCGCCATCCGTTCGTGATCGGCAGCCGCCGGTCCCGCCCGAACGCCTTGTTGGAGATCTTGGTGCCCGGCGGGTACTGACGGCGCTTGTACTCGGCCTTGTCGACCATCCGCAGCACGCGGTCCACGAGCGCCGGCTCGTGCCCGGCGGCCAGCAGGTCGTCGTACCCGCGGTCGCAGTGGACGTAGTCGTCCAGCAGGCGGTCGAGCACCTCGTAGTCCGGCAGCGAGTCGGAGTCGACCTGGCCGGGCCGCAGTTCGGCCGACGGCGGCTTGGAGATCGAGTTCTCCGGGATCGGCGGGGTCTCGCCGCGCTTCTCGGCTTCGGCGTTGCGCCACCGGGCGAGGTCCCAGACCAGGGTCTTCAGCACGTCCTTGATCGGGGCGTAGCCGCCGACCGCGTCGCCGTAGATGGTCGAGTAGCCGACCGCGAGCTCGGACTTGTTGCCCGTCGCGAGCACCAGGTGACCGTGCTGGTTCGACAGCGCCATCAGCAGCATGCCGCGGCATCGGGCCTGGATGTTCTCCTCGGCCAGGCCGGTCAGCTCCAGCTGCGAGACGTACGTCGACACCATCTCGCCGATCGGCTCGGTGGTGAAGTGCAGGCCGGTCCGCACGGCCATGTCGGAGGCGTCCGAACGTGAGTGTTCGGACGAGTAGGAGGACGGCATCGAGACGCCGTAGACCGCGTCGGCACCGAGAGCGTCCACGGCCAGCGAAGCCACCACGGCCGAGTCGATGCCACCGGACAGACCGAGCACTACGGTCCGGAAGCCGTTCTTGTGCACGTAGTCGCGCAGACCGGTCACCAGCGCGTGCCACACCTCTGCCTCATCGGCCAGCGGTTCGAACACGCGGGGCGCGGGCAACGGCTCGTATGCCGGGATCGCGTCGGAGAGGAACACACGGCGCACGTAGAAGTCGCCGATCTGGCCCTGCTCGTACTCGCGGTCGCCCGGCACCTCGAAGTCGACGAACATCAGGTGCTCGACGAACTGCGGCGCCCGCCCGACCAGCTGGCCGTCGGCGGAGACGACGAGCGAGTCGCCGTCGAACACCAGCTCGTCCTGGCCGCCGACCAGGTTGCAGTAGGCGAGGGGCGCGTGGGCTTCGGCGGCACGGCGCGCGACCAGGGGCAGCCGCTGGTCGTCCTTGTTGCGCTCGTACGGCGAGGCGTTGGGCGAGACCACGAGGTCGACGCCGGCGTCACCGAGAGCGGTGATCGGGCCGCCGTCCTGCCACAGGTCCTCGCAGATCACCATGCCGACCTCGACGCCGTTGATCCGCACGATGTCCAGCGACGAACCCGGCTTGAAGTAGCGGCGCTCGTCGAACACGCCGTAGTTCGGCAGATGGTGCTTGCACTGCCGCGCGACGACGCGTCCGCCGTGCAGCACAGCGACGGCGTTGCGCGGGCCGACGGAGTCGTGCTCCAGGTAGCCGACGACGGCGGCGATGTCACCGAGGCCCGAGGCCTCCAGGGAGCTGGCCAGCGCCTCCAGCGCCTCCGCGGACGCCCGCGCGAACGACGTGCGGATCGCCAGGTCCTCGACCGGGTAGCCGGTCAGCACCATCTCGGGGAACACGGCGAGGTGCGCGCCGCCCTCCCGGGCCTTGCGCGTCCACTCCACGACCAGCGAAGCGTTGCCCTGGAGATCACCAACAGTGGCGTTGACCTGGGCCAGCGCGATCCGAAGCTGCGGCATGCCCTCATCATCTCCCATACCATCGGGCTGTGGTCCGTCTCTTGAGCGTGTTGCTCGTCATTCCGCTGCTCGCGTCCTGCACGTCGATCATCGAAGGGACCGCCAAACCGGGCGTGACCTTCGAGAAGGTCGGTCCGGCGGGCGTCGTTCCGGCCGGGTTGGAGGAGTTCTACGGCCAGCAGCTCGCCTGGGAGAACTGCGAGCCGTACGCCACGACGGGGTCGAGCCGCGACGCGTACGGCAAGAGGCGCGACGTCGAGTGCACCCGCCTGAGGGTTCCCCTCGACTACAGCAAGCCGACCGGCGACACGATCACCATCGGCGTGCTCCGGTACAAGGCCACCGGGCAGAAGATCGGCTCGTTGCTGACCAACCCCGGCGGGCCCGGCGCGTCCGGCATGGCGTCGGCCGCGGGCATGATCCCGGCCTACCGCAAGACCGAACTCGCGGCGAAGTTCGACCTCATCGGATTCGACCCGAGGGGCATCGGCGCGAGCGAGCCGGCGGTCAGTTGCCTCACCGGACCGGAGCGCGACGCGGAGCGTCTGGACCTCGACATCGACACAAGTCCGGCCGGAATCGCCCAAACGGAGCAAGAGAACAGGACATATGCCGAGAAGTGTGCCGCCGGTACAAAATTCGGGGCGGCAATGCTCGCCAATTTGGGCACGCGGGACGTAGTTAAGGACATGGATGTCCTCCGCTCTGCGCTCGGCGACGCGAAGCTGAGCTACGTCGGGTACTCGTACGGCACCCGCATAGGCACTGAATACGCCGAGACCTTCCCCCAGAACGTGCGCGCGCTCATCCTCGACGGTGCCGTCGACCCGACCCAGGACCAGCTCGCGTCGCTGGTCGCACAGGCGGCCGGCTTCCAGAAGGCGTTCGACGAGTTCGTGAAGTGGTGCCGAGAGAAGAAGGAGTGCCCCCTCGGAGACGATGCGAACCTGAGCTTCCGGCAGCTCACCACCCCGTTGATCCAGAAGCCGGTCGACGTCGGTGACCGCAAGCTGTCCTACAACGACGCCATCACCGCCGCGATCCAGGCGATGTACTCGGAACAGCTGTGGCCCCTCCTGCTCAACGGCCTCCAGGAGCTGAAGAGCGGCAAGGGCACCACGCTGCTGCGCCTCGCCGACGCGTACTTCGACCGCGACGATCAGGGCGAGTACTCGACCATCACGGACGCGTTCAACGCGGTGCACTGCGTTGACGACGCACGGCTGACGGACAAGAACGCGCTGCTCGAGACCCAGAAGAAGTACAAGGAGGCGGCACCGTTCCTCGACGACGGCAACCCGGCCGGCGCGGCCCTCGACTCGTGCGCGTTCTGGCCGGCACCGGTCACCGCGCCCGCGGGCCCGCCCAAGGCAGAAGGCATCCCGCCGCTGCTGGTCATCTCCACGACCGGCGACCCGGCCACGCCCTATGAGGCGGGCGTGAACCTGGCCAAAGCGCTCAACTCGCGGCTGCTCACCTACGAGGGTGTCCAGCACACGGTCTTCCTGCAGGGCGACCAGTGCGTGGACGGCGCCGGCGTGAAGTACCTGATCGACCAGACGCTGCCCGCTGACGGAACCCGGTGCGCCTAATGACGAAGAGGCGATCCCGAGTCACCGCAGCCTTGTTCGCCTTGATCGTTCTGCTCGGCACGTCCACGTCCTACGCGCGCATCGACGGCTCACCCGTCGCCGCGCGCAAGGGCCTGGCGCGCTTCTACGAGCAGACGCTGGCGTGGGGTGCGTGCCAGCCCTACGCGACCGACGCGAAGAGCAAGGGCCTGTATGAGCGCGAGGGCATTCAGTGCGCTCGGCTGTACGTTCCGCTCAACTACGAGAATCCGGACGCGGGGACGATCACTGTCGGACTGCTGCGCCGCCCTGCCGCGGAGAAGGACCGGCGGGTCGGTTCTCTGGTGGTGAACCCCGGCGGTCCGGGAGGTTCGGGCATGTCGCACGTCGCGAACATGCAGCCGGGCAACCCGGTCGGCAAGCGGTTCGACGTGGTGGGTTTCGACCCGCGCGGCGTGGGGGCGAGCCAGCCCCGCGTCCAGTGCCTGACCGATGCCGAACGTGACGCGCAACGGCTGCGGCCCAAGGGCGAGAGCGCGAACCTGACCGAGCAGGAGAACAAGTTCTTCGTCGACCGCTGTACCGAACGCAGCGGCATCGACCTGCTGCGCAACGTCGGCACCCGTGACGTCGTACGCGACGTCGACGTGCTGCGCGGCGCGTTGCGGGAGAACAAGCTGACCTACCTCGGCTACTCCTACGGCACGCGCATCGGCACGTTGTACGCCGAGATGTTCCCTCGCAACGTGCGCGCGATGGTGCTCGACGGCGCGGTGGAGGTCAACAGCGACAAGGTGGCCGCGTCGGCACGCCAGGCGCAGGGCTTCGAGGAGTCGTTCGAGCGGTTCGCCGGCTGGTGCGCGCAACGCGACTGTCCCATCGGCAGGGACACGAGTGCGGCGGAGTCCCAGTTCCGGCAGATGATCGAGCCGCTCAAGAAGACGCCGCTGCAGGTCGGTGACCGCAAGCTGTCCCACTCGGACGCGAACACCGCGATCATCCAGGCGATGTACACGGACCGGCTGTGGGAGACCGCTCTGAAGGGTCTTCAGGAGTTACGGCAGAACAAGGGCAACACCCTGCTGCAGCTCGCCGACCAGTACCTCGGCCGCGCCCAGGACGGCACCTACAGCCGCATCCAGGACGCGTTCGTGGCCATCCGCTGCGTCGACGAACCGCCGATCAAGGACCGGGCCACCCTGGAGTCCAACCGTCGGAGGCTGTTGGAACTGCTGGGCAACGACACGATCCCCACCGACGAGACCGCGCTCGGCCCATGCGCGTTCTGGCCGGCCCCGCACACGTCGGAACCGCATCCGCCCAACGTGGACGGACTGCCGCAGGTGCTGGTGGTGTCGACGACCGGTGACCCGGCGACGCCCTACCAGTCCGGCGTGGACCTCGCGCAGGCACTAGGAGCGCGTTTGCTGACATACAACGGAAACCAGCACACGGCGTTCCTCGCGGGCATCGGCTGCGTGGACGGCGTGGGCACGAACTACTTGGTGGACCTGAGGTTGCCCGAAACAGACTCGGTCTGCTGAGACTTCCCGGGCAGGAGGACCGACCCCAGCGCTCCAAGCGCGCAGATCACCGCCGTGATCAGGAAGATCTCGTGGTACTCGGTGAGCAGCGCCTCGGTGAGCCCGCGCTGGTACTCGGCCATCTGCCGCTGGAACTCAGCGGGTTCGACGCCGAACGGCAGCGGTGTGTTCAGGCCTGCCGTGAGCTCGCGGAACCGGTGGAGTCCCCACGCGGACAACGCCGCCACACCAACGAGCATGCCCGTCATGCGCGCGACGACGACGAACGCCGACGCAACACCGTGCCGGACGGGAGGTACGACACGCAGCACAGCACCGGACAACGGCGCGATGACCAGGCCCAGCCCGAAACCGGCGATGGCCAGGTCACGCGTGAGCACGAGCCCACTGACGTCAGCGGGCCACTGCGCGATGAACACGTACGACACCGATGCCATCGCGAGCCCGCCGAAGGACACCCAGCGGTCGCCGAGCCGTGACGCGAGGAACCCGCCCAGGACGGCGCCGACCGGCAACGCGATCAGGAACCGGGCGAGCAGCGTCGCCGCGGACGCCGAGTCGCGCCGCAGCACGGTCTGCGCGAACAACTCCACGTCGACCAGCGTCACCATCAACGCGGCACCGGCGGCCAGCGACACCCCGAGCACGGCCCAGAACGGCCGCCACTGCACGCCATCAGGGTCCATGAGCCGCACAGCGCTACGGCGTTCCCAGAAGAAGAAGCCGCCCAGCACGACGAACGCCGCGATGAGCGTCGGCCAGCCCCACGACGGCAGCACGGACTCGGCGGGCGTCGGGTTGTAGAGCGCCACGACCAGCAACGACAACGCTGCTGCCAGCAACACCCCGCCCACGACGTCGATGCGCACCTCGCGCCGTGTGTTCGGCACGGTCCGTTGCACGACCACCATCGCGATGATCGCCAACGGGATGTTCACCCAGAAAATCCACCGCCAGCTCTGCGGCTCCCACGCCTCGAACAACGGCATCGCGTTGAACAGCGAGGCCACCGCGATGCCGTACAGCGTGCCGAGAACAGACCCCAACTCCTGAGCCGCACCGACGGTCCCCAGAGCGGCCGACCGCCGTCGCTCCTCCCACAGGTCCGCGACCAGCGCCATCGTCACCGGCAGCAGCGCGCCACCGGCCAGGCCCTGCACGACGCGCCCGAGCACGAGCAACGGCACGTCCGCCGCCAGTGCCGTGATCACCGAGCCAACCAGGAACCCGAGCAGCGAGACCTGCAGCACGAACCGCCGCCCGAGCCGGTCCGACAGTTGCCCGAGCAACGGCATGCCGGCCACGTACCCGAGCAGGTACCCGGTGACGATCGGCGTCGCCTGTTCCAGCTCGTTCACCGCGATGCCCAGGTCACGCACCATGTCGGTCAGGACACCGACGACGACGTACGCGTCGAGCGCCCCCAGGAGCACGGCCGCGCCGGACGCGGCGAGAGCTACCTTTCTCATCTACGCGGGTGCCGTGACCGTGACGGGCTTGTCGAAGTCCGTGAGGCCGATGTCGACCTTCTGACCACCGGGAAGCTCGAACAGCGCGCTCTTGAGCTTGTTGTCCTTGTCGATCGAGAACGTCGCCTTCACGTCCGCGGAGATGCCCGGCACCAGCCCGGCCGCCACGTCCTTCGGCACCGTCGCCTCGACCACCGACACGTCACCGGACGACTTGGTCTTCGCGTCCCTGGCACTGGCCAGGACCTGCGCGACGCCCTTGTCCGGGTTCAGGATGGCCGAGGGGTCGTACACCTGGCCCGCGAACGCCGCCGGAAGCTTCGTGAACCCGCCGGTCGGGCCCTTGAAGTGCAGGTTTCCGCCGGTCAGCACGTACTCGATGGACAGCAGCTGCCCGCCGAACGTCACCTTCGCGGTGCCCTTCGAGTCACCGGCCGAGGTGAGGTCGCCGTCGGCCTCCTTCACCGGCACGTCCGGCAGCTCACCGTCGACCTTGATGGTGAAGTGGACGGTCTTGACCGAGCGCATCGACTCGGCCGACTTGGAGAGCAAGGTCGCACCATCGGGGAGATCTCCCCCGGACGTGCAGCTCGTGAGCAGGGCGAGTGCGCAAACCAACAACCAACGGGCCGACATGCGTTGATCGTAAGGTCTCCCGAGCCCTTAAGCTGCGCTCTATGGACCGCCAGCAGGAGTTCGTGCTCCGCACGCTAGAGGAACGCGACATCCGGTTCGTCCGGCTCTGGTTCACGGACGTCCTGGGCTTCTTGAAGTCCGTGGCTGTCGCACCGGCCGAACTCGAAGGTGCCTTCAGCGAGGGCATCGGGTTCGACGGGTCGGCGATCGAGGGCTTCGCCCGCGTCTACGAGTCGGACATGGTCGCGAAGCCGGACCCCTCGACGTTCCAGGTGCTGCCCTGGCAGACGCCGGACGGCAGCAACTACTCGGCACGCATGTACTGCGACATCACCATGCCGGACGGCTCCCCGTCGTGGGCCGACCCGCGCCACGTGCTGCGCCGCACGCTGTCGAAGGCCAGCGAGGCCGGTTTCACCTGCTACGTCCACCCCGAGATCGAGTTCTTCCTGCTCAAGGGCCTGCCCGGCGACGGGAGCGAGCCCGAGCCCGCGGACAACGGCGGCTTCTTCGACCAGACCTCGCACGAGACCGCGACGCACTTCCGCCGCCACGCCATCGAGGCGCTCGAGGCGATGGGCATCTCGGTCGAGTTCAGCCACCACGAGGGCGCGCCCGGCCAGCAGGAGATCGACCTGCGCTACGCCGACGCGCTGACCATGGCGGACAACGTCATGACGTTCCGCTACCTGGTGAAGGAGGTCGCGATCACGCAGGGCGTGCGCGCCTCGTTCATGCCCAAGCCGTTCTCCGACCAGCCGGGGTCGGGTATGCACACGCACTTCTCGCTGTTCGAGGGCGACCGCAACGCCTTCTACGACGAGGAAGACCCGTACCAGCTCTCCGACATCGGCAAGCAGTTCGTCGCGGGCATCCTCAAGCACGCGCGCGAGATCTCCGGTGTCACGAACCAATGGGTCAATTCGTACAAGCGCCTGATCGTCGGCGGTGAGGCCCCCACGGCCGTGTGCTGGGGTCACGCGAACCGTTCCGCACTGGTCCGTGTGCCGATGTACTCGCCCGGCAAGTCGTCGTCGCGCCGCGTCGAGGTCCGTTCGCTGGACTCCGCGTGCAACCCGTACCTGGCGTACTCGGTGATCCTGGCCGCCGGCCTGCGGGGCATCGAGAAGGGCTACGAACTGCCGCCGCCCGCCGAGGACGACGTGTGGTCGCTGACCGACCGCGAACGGCGCGCGGCGGGGTACGCCAACCTGCCGCAGAACCTCGGCGAGGCGCTCACCGAACTGGAGAACTCGGAGCTGCTGCCCGAGGCACTGGGCGAGCACGTCTACGACTTCTTCCTGCGCAACAAGAGGACGGAGTGGGACGCGTACCGTCGTAGCGTCACCCCGTACGAGTTGCGCACACTTCTCCCCATGCTGTGAGGCAGATACGTGCTCTCCGTGACTGAGGTACCCGAGTTCCAGCCGACGATCTGCGCGTGCACCGTCGCCACGGCGGCGGAGCTGCCCGCGGTCAAGGTCCTGTCCAGCTCGTTCCTCGCGGAACACCCCGAGGGCCGGTTCGTCGCGCTGGTCGTCGACGCGCAGCCGGAGCACGCGGGGCCTGGACTGATGACGCCGCTGGACATCGGCGTCGCCGAGGTCGAGCTGCACGAGCTCGCGACGTCCCTGGACGCCGCGGGCCTCAAGGCCGCGATGGTGCCGCGGCTGCTGGAGGCGTTGCTGTCGCAGGGCATGCCCGTGCTGTACCTCGACCCGTGGGTGCAGGTGTTCGGGTCGCTCACGAAGGTCGTGCTGGAGGCGTTGCGCACCGCACCGGTCGTGATGCTGCCGCGCACGTTACGACCGTTGGCGTCCGACGGCCTGCAGCCCGGCCCCGCCGACCTGCACGACCAGGGTGCCTTCGACCCCGGGTTCATCGCCGTCGGCCCGGGTTCCGAGCCCTACCTGACCTCTTTGGACATGCCGGCGATCGTGCCGCACCACGTCGTGCGCGACGCGCGGATCGGTTTGTCCGTGTGGAACGTCGCGGACCGGCCGTTGCACCGCACCGAGTCCGGTTCGCTGGCCGTGGTCGGCCAAGATCTGCTGACGGTGCATTTCCGCGGGTTCGACCCACGTCGGCCCTGGTTGCTGTCCGCCGATTTCGCCGAACGTCCCCGTGTGCTGCTCTCGGAACACACGGAGGTCGCCGAGCTCTGCCAGTCCTACCGCGGCGAACTGGTGCGCAACGGCTGGTCCGTGGCGCCCGTGCCGTACCGGTTCGACTCCCTGATCGACGGGACGCAGATCCCGTCCGAGCTGCGCGCCGACTACCGGGCCTCCGTACTGACACCGCCGCCGGCGTTCGGTGAGGACGGTGGTGGTGGGTTCCTCATCTGGGCGTGCGAGCCGACCGAGAGTGGCGGCACGCGCTGGGCCGACGCCGTGTGGCGTGCGGATACCGCGCTGCAGCAGCAGTTCCCGGCGCCCTTCGGTGCGGACGCGGAGGCCTGGCGCGAGTGGTGCGCCGGGGTCGGCGTCGCTTCCGGACGGTTGCCCGCGCCCGCCGTGCCGCAGCCCCGCTCGGAGGGGCCGGCGCTGCTCGACCAGCTCGGTGTGTCCGTCATCGGCTCAGGGCCGCTGGCCGAACTGATGCTCGCCGCCGCGCGTGCGTCCGGGCTGCCGGTGTCGGCCGCCGCCGGATACCCCGTCGTGGTGCGCGCCTCTTCTGCCGATGAAGTGCCCTCCGGACGGTTCGTCGTCGACGTCGCGTTGGACGCCACCGCTGCGGACGACCGCACGGGCGTGAACGAACTCTGGCTCTCGTCCGAGGCGTCGCGTGCCGCCGCCGAACGCATCGGCGGGCCCATCGTGCGTGTGGTGCCTGTGCCCGTGCACGACGTTGGTGCGCGTGAGCACGAGTCCGGCGAAGTGGTGGTGTTCGCGGCGATTGCGGACCACGGCCTCGACAGGCCCGGCAACGTGCTGGGCGCTGTGTCCGCGTTCCTGACCGCGTTCCCGGACCGGACGGACGTCGAGCTGAAGATCGCCGTGTCCGGTGCGCTGGAACACCCGGAGGCGGCCGAGCGGCTGCGCCTGGCCACGTCCTCCGACCAGCGGATCTCGCTGGTGGACGGCCTCGACGTGGCCGCGACCGCCGATGCCGTCGTGTCGCTGCACCGCGGCGGGGCGGACGACCGGATCGCGTTGCGCCTGGCCGAGCTCGCCGTGCGGGGAGTCCCGATCGTCGCGTCGGACCACGGCGCCGTTGCCGAGCTGTTCGGCAAGACGGCCGTTCTCGTGCCGTGTCACCAGGGCGCCGAACCGGACGTGCAGGCTGCTGCGAAGCTGCTGCGTTCGTTGGCCGATGACCTGCCCACGGCTGCGGCGCTCGGTGCGGCCGGACGTCAGCACGTGCTGTCCGTGCGATCGGTCGCACGAGTCGCCGAAGTTCTCCGTGAACGCGTCGAGCACGCGTACCGCGGATGGCGGGCCCGCAGGCCGAAGCAGAAGGCCGAGGTCGACCCGATGCTCGCGCTGCAGTCGGCCAAGCACGCCTTACTGCGGCAGCCGACCGTGGACGGCCCTCACCGGACGCCGATGGCACCCGCGCTGCGCAAGGTCGTGCTGCGCGCGCTGGACCACTACGACAACCACATGCGCCAGGTGCTGCACACCCTGATCGACGGGGTCGAGCGCACGGTGTCCGAGCTGGTCAACCGGCAGGACGCGCTGAAGGCCGGCGTCGGTGCCGGTGAGCTGGAACTGCTCCGCGCCGAGGTCGAGCAGGTCGCGCAACGGCAGTCGCACTTCGTCGACCAGTTGGTCGGCGTCGACGACGGTGTCGTGCGGGTGCGCGCGGACATGGCCGGTCAGGGCCGCCGGCAGCGCGACGTCGAGGACGCGGTCGTAGCCGAGGCGGCCAGGCGCGCGAAGTCGGACGAGGTGCTCGCCGAGCGGATCGACAAGCTGACCGTGGCGCTCGACCGGACGCTGGACCGGATCGACGGCCTGGAGTCCAAGGTCGTCGAGGTCTTCCGCGAGCGCGACTCACGGCTGGGCGCCGCCCTTCGCACTGCTCACCAGGCACAACAGACCGCTGACGCGCTGCGGCGGGTGGTCGTTCGCCAGCACGAGAACGCTGGTGACGCGCCTGCGGTGCGTTCGTCGCTGGTGTTGTGCGACGCCGGCATGATGCGGCTGCCCTCCGACGACGCGTTCATGCTCCCGCTGTTGTCGTCCAACGGCGTGTGGGAGCCGGACCTCGCGGAACTGCTCGACTCCGTGCTGGAACCGGACGGCATCTTCCTCGACGTCGGCGCGTACGTCGGCTACCACTCGATTCGGGTGTTGTCGCGGCTCGGACTGATGGGCGCCGTTGTCGCGGTGGAGCCGGACGCTTCCGCAGCCGCTCTGCTGAGGCACAACGTCTCGGCGAACCTGCCCGCCGCCGTCGCCGACCGGATGACCGTGGTCGAGGGCGCGGCATGGGAGAGCGCGGGGGAGCTGGCGGCGTCCCCGACGCTGACCGGCGGTGTGTCGGTGTCGCCGCTGGCCGCCGACGCTCCCGACGAGGTCGCGCGCGTGAAAGCGGTGCGCCTGGACAAGGCACTCGAAGAGATCGCCTTGGTGCAGGGCATGAAGCTTTCCGTCGTACGGGTCGACACGCCTGGACGCGGACATCGCGCTCTCGCGGGACTCGTCCGGTTGTTGCGTCGCGACAGGCCGCACGTGTTCCTTGAGTTCTCCGCGACCGCGACGGCGGACTTCGGTGACGATCCGGTGACGGTGCTCAAGGAGTTCGGCGTCTGGGGCTACGACCTGGTGCCGGTGGCGACCCGTCAGCCCGCCGCGCCGGACCAGATCGTGCGGGCGATGGAGGGACTTCGTTCCATCACCCTGTGGCTGCGACCGCGTCCGGTCGGGGCCAAGCCGGCCGCTCCTTCGCCGTCCGTGCCGATCAAGCAGCCCGCTGACCAGGCGATTTGACTTTGATCCTCTCTGTGAGTAACTTTCTCCAAGTCGCAAGCGGGACCACGGAACGAGCGGTTGACACCGCGGATCGGGCCGAGTAGAGTTCC
This sequence comes from Lentzea albidocapillata, assembly GCF_000719115.1. GTDB lineage: Bacteria > Actinomycetota > Actinomycetes > Mycobacteriales > Pseudonocardiaceae > Lentzea > Lentzea albidocapillata. The sequence goes on from NZ_JOEA01000024.1 coordinate 197,481, forward strand.
ACGGCGTCAAACCCCCAGAAGTAAATGAACGGCCTAACGTGCTGTCCGGGATCTGAAAATGACCCCGATTTGACACCGGGAAAGCCACTCGGATAACTTCTGAACCAAGCAAAAAACTGAATGCGAAGCGAGTTTGCGCCGAGCCAAAGAAGCCACAGTGTTTGACCAAACTGGCTGATTTGACAAAGCGAAAACGAACTGGCTAAGCTTTCAACACAAGCCCCGAGAGAAAGCCTCCGGAAACGGAGACTGGAACCGGTGAGCGCGTGTTCTTTGAGAACTCAACAGCGTGCCGAAACACAGCCAGTAATATATGAATACCTCCTCGTCGAGGTATTCCTTTGAGAAGATAGATGCCAGA
>NZ_JOEA01000025.1 GCF_000719115.1 Lentzea albidocapillata
GGACGCCGGGGCTTGTTCGAGCCCGTGGTCTTCATAAGGACATCCTTCCAGGGGCAAAACCCCCTGAACTCAGATGTCCGTCAAAACGGATCAGGCCCACGCGCGATCAGCCCAATCCAACCGCGGACGCCGATTACCACGACGCAACACCGCGACCTCATGCCGCAACACCAGCAACTCGACGTCCTTGGCTACCGAAGACCGGCCCAGCAGAACCAGCCAGCCACCCAGCTGGACAAAGACGAGGTACAGCAGTCGCAGCGCCACGCTTACGATCATGCCGTTCGCACGACAGTGCCCGACCACCGCAGCTCAGCGCATGTGTACGGAGTTCTGGCACCCCACAGGCCGGGCGTTGAGGTCGATCGCGGACGTGCTCTTCTGCTACGAGACCGAACTGGACGAGCCCGCTGCCGACTGGCTGGAGAACACGCGTGCGGTATGCGAGGTCCTCGCCGTGGTCGGCACCGACAGGGCCCTTGTCCGAACCGATGAGGGGAAGCGCGTAGAACTCACCGGCCCGGAGCCGGACGTGAATGCCTCCGTCGTGTGTGGATGGCTTTCCAGCGACCAGCGCCTGGAAGATCTCCCGCCAGAACTGATCGTCCACACTGGACGGTCGAGCACTCTCGGATCAACGGCCATGTGCACAGCATGCCGTGCAGCGCCGCCGCCCGCATCGGTCGATCCACCCGTCACCGCGATCTCAGTTGGTGACAGACCTGCTACTCACCACGAGCAGCCTGTCGTCATCACGCAGCACCGCCACCGTCGGATCCTCTCCCCAGATCCGCTGGCCGCGCCGCATCACGGCGAGCACCTGATGCCCACAGGCGAGTGGCGAACGGCCGACCTCGTCCCGCGTCACCGCGCGCTCGGTCAAGATCCACTCGAGATCAGCAGACTCACCGCCGCCGTCCTGTGGCCACGCCACGCCGGGTACCCACTCGTAGACCTGACGGACATCCACAACGTGATCGGCGCCCGCATGTTCGATCAGCTCGCGAACTTCAGCGCTGCGGACGACGGTGATGATCGTGGCTGTCTCGTTGAGCGAACGCACGGCGGACGTGATCCGCACGGCCGTCTCGTCATCCGGAACCGCGACAACGACGTGATCGGCATTATGCGCGCCAGCCAACCACAAGGTGCGTAAGCGCCAGCAGGGACCGACCACCGCCGGCACGCCTTCCAGTACGGCCTGCTCGGCCCGCACGGGATCCGAGTCGACCACCGTGAAGCCGTTCGCGTGGCCGTTTTCACGCAGCGCCGCGACGACCATTCGACCGCGGACGCTGTAACCGATGAGCACGGTTCGCGAACTCACCAGATCTCCCGTCGCGGCCACTGCTCCCGATGTCGTTCCCAGGTCGGAACACGACCTCCACGTAGCGTTGTCCGGGAGCCGAACGGGTACCGGCCCGATGTTCTCCGGCCGCCGGTACTTCGTCCTCCCGGAGCAGTCTGGCGCGGGCGCTCACCACGACCGGTTCGTGTCCGCCTTCGTATTGTGGCGGAAACCCGCACTGTGCAACCTTGCGAGGTCCTTTCGATGAGATCGCGTATGTCGCGGCAAGCGCGGGCACGGGAGTCGATCGGAAACTGGACCGACAGCTGTGCATAGATCAACGGTCGCTGCGGATCATGAGACCCAGACCTGCTGCGAAGATCGCGGAGAACATGGTCAATCCCGCCCACCCACCCCAGGAGGCCAACGCCAGTACCGCCACAAGCACCACCGCGAACAATCCGGCCAGAACCGCTGGACGGAGGACGCCGCTGGAGTCGAACAAGAATCGGTGCATCACCAGCCTGGCAAACGTCCTAGAACGACATTCAGTCGGGCGGACACGCAGCACCGCAACTGCTGCTTGGCAACCAAGTAGCCTCTCGCACGAGGAGGCTCAATGGCGATGGAACCACCCGAGCACGAACCCGACTACCGGTTCTCGTTGGCCAACGAGCGCACGTTCCTCGCCTGGATCCGCACGGCACTGGGTCTGCTCGCCGCAGGTGTGGCGGTCCGGCAGTTCGTGCCCCCGTTCGCGATACCCGGCGCTACGACCGGCCTTGCACTGGGATGCGTCGGGCTGGCCTTCGTCGCCGCAGTGGCCAGCTTTCCCCGGTGGCGGCGCGTCCAGCAAGCGATGCGCACCGGGGCTCCCCTGCCGCGCAACTCGATGATCGTCGTCCTCGTGGCCGGAGTGGTGTTGATGGCGTTGTTCGCGGCGGTGCTGGTGGTGGTCGGATGAATCGTGACGCCGGCCTGCAGCCAGAACGCACTGCGCTGGCGTGGAACCGCACCGCGCTGGCCGCCGCAGCCTGCTCATTACTCCTGCTGAACACGGCAGCGCGGCACGGCTGGAGTTCGGCGATCGTTCCTGCGGTGTGCACGGCAGCCGTATCCGCATCTCTCGTCATGCTCGGCCGTCATCGTCAGTCGAGCATGACGCAATCGCGCGGACTGTTCCTGATCAGCGCTCTCGTGAGCCTCGCATGTGTCTCTGCGCTGCCACTCGTGTGGAACGGTCACTGAGCCCCGATGTGTTCAGCGGTCCCCTTGCTGATCATCGGATCAGGAGTCGTGTTGGACACTGAGTTCCGCAGACGTTGGAGAGTGGTCAGTCACCGACGGGTCCGCTGCTCAGCACGACCAGTTTGTCGTCGCCGCGCAACTCCCCGACCTCAGGATTCTCGATCCAGATCCGCTGACCGTCCCGCACGACGGCCAGCACGTCGTTGCCGCACTCCAGCGGCGAACTGCCGACCTCGTCGTGCATCACCGGACGCTCCAGCACGGACCACTCCAGCTCCGGCAACTGATCGCACACGAGGCTGTCCATCTCCAGCGCCCACTCGCCGACCCGCTCCGCGACCAGGACGTGATCGGCGCCGAGGTACTCGATGAGCTCCTGCAGTTGTGTGCTGTGGACCAGGGTGGTGGTGATTGTGGTGGTCTCGTTGAGGCTGCGCACGACCGAGGTGATGCGCAAAGCCAAAGCATCGTCGGTCACGGCGACGACGATGTGGTCCGACGTGTGCACGCCTGCCGACCACAGCACGTCCAGGCGCCAGCCTTCACCCGCCACGGCGCGCACACCGTCCACTCCGGCCTGCGCGACGCGTTCGGGGTCGGAGTCGACGACGGTGAAGTCCGTCGCGTGACCTCCGGCGTACAGCGCGCTCAGGACGACACGGCCGCGAGCGCTGTAGCCGATGAGCACGGCATGTGAGCGCATCCGACAATCCCCATCTTGCGCGGGCGGGTGCCGACCGATCCTGCCGGCCGGCACCGGATCTCCCCGTGGTGGCCTGGCACGGACGCCCGCCCCGACAGTGGCGTCCGCCCCGCCATTCTGATGGAGACCCGCACTGTGACCGCCTGGCTGCCCGACTCCATCGAGGTTGAGTTGGCCGGCCCCAACCTCATCCGCCTGTGGTTGCCGGGCCTGCACGCTGATGTCGACGTCGAGCGGCAGGTCACCATCGACTGGGAACGCTTGCGCATCACCTGGGGCAGCGAAACCACGACGAGCTGCAACGGCACCCTCCAGGTTCTCCGGCTGACCGCAGGCCGCAGCGCGGTGTCCGTACACCTGACCGGTCCGCCCGGAGCGTCACGGAGCACGGTCGACACCTGGGTCGAATCAGCGCTCGACGCCCTCGAAACCGTCGTAGCTGCCGAATGCCGTACAAAACAGGCGGTACACCAACCGGCTCTGTGATCACAGCACCGAAGTTGCGCTACAACAGTCGCATGACCCGGTCCAAGGTCGGCGCGAACGACGTCGACACGCTCACCGACGCCGTGCTCACAGCTTCGCGCCTGCTGGTCGCCGTGTCCGCGCGCTCGCTCGCGGCGTTCGAGGAGACCCTTACCCTGCCGCAATTCCGGATGCTCGTCGTCCTGGACAGCCGGGGAGCGATGAAGCTCAGCTCGTTGGCCGAACTGCTGGACGTCAACCCGTCCACCGTGACCCGCATGGTCGACCGCCTCGTGACGACCGGGATGGTCGCACGCCAGCCCAACCCGGCAACACGCCGTGAGGTCGAGACCGAACTGACCGACGAAGGCCGCCGGGTTGTGCGCGGCGTGACACGGCGGCGCCGTGTGGCAATCGAGAAGATCGTCGGGAGCATGCCCGTGGATGAACGGCGAGGACTCGTCGATGCGCTGACCGCCTTCACCGAAGCAGGCGGCGAGCCCCCGGCTGATCTCGGCTGGATCTGACCGGAGTCAACCCAGCCACCTCCCCGCATCGACGGCGACCACCAGCGACACCAGCGCGACAGCGGCTCCGACCACCACCTGGTTGATCTGGACCACCGAGCTGACGTCGATACACACGACGAACGCCGCCACGACGAGCGTCCCGGCGAGACCTGTGTTCGCCGTGCGCAACCCAGGAACGTCCAATGGCGCCAGAGCGCACAGCATTCCTGCCAGCATGATCACCACGGCCAGACCCAGCGGTATCCAGTACGGCCGGAAAAGGTGTTGTGAGGCCTGGAAATCGAGCAGCGGAGGAGCGGCGATCAGCCACACACCCGCGAGGAACGTGAAGGTTCCTGCTCTGGCTTCCGCTTGCCGACGTCCTTCTTCGCACACAACGATCTTTGCTCTCGACCAGCGGTTTACCGACCGGGCTCGACCATCGTAGGGAGTTCGCAACGTCCGCTGCCGGTGTGCGGAGCGACCGGTTCCAGCAACTAGTGCATTGCACGTCGAATACCGACGTGCCGCCACCTCATTCCTGCTCATCCGGACGATTTGGCGTCGGTCACGCGGAGCGGTATGCCCTGCATGCAGGTGGTCGGCTTCTCGAGTGCCGGTGTGCCTTCGACCATGACCTCGGCACCAGTCTGCAGCACGTCGGGATTACCGCCGAGAAGCAGGAACTGTCTGCCGTCGTCAGCCTTCAAAACCAGACAGCTCGGCTCGACACCACTCTGCACGACACCGGTCAGAGTGATCACGCCCGGCGCGCAGGACGGCGGCAGACTGGCGTCTCCATCTCCCGACGCCCCTCCACGATCGCGTCCAGGGGCGTCTCCCCTGCTCGGTCGGACTCGAACGTGACCGGGCACCGTCGTGCCCGGGAGAACCTCGTGTGAGAAGTCGACCAGGCGCAAGTGGCAGGCCAGCTCGTCGCGGCCACTCCGGTAACCCCGTCGTTGGCGGCCAGTGGGCCGTGCAACCTGCTCCCCGGAACCATCGCAGTCGCGGTCCCAGAAGATCTCGACGTCGGCGGCGACCGGCGTCTGCACGTCGACCAGCGCGCATCCGGATGATCCGCGCGGTTGAACAACGCGAGGCAGACCACACCGTCGTCATCCGGACGGAACGCATGGCCGTCAGGCGGCCGGGAGGTCGACGTTGCGCAGCTGGATCTCACCGAAGTCATCGTTCGTGCCGATGGTTCCGCTCTCGTACACCTTCTGAGGCTCACCACACGCCGTGGTTGCGAGGGCCAGCAGCGCCACCGCTGCCATCGATGTTCCTCTGGCTATCCCAATTGACGGCATGATCTCTTCTCCGCGATCCGTTCAGCTTCGGTGGGACTTGCCCGGCGATGCGAGCCCGGTAGGGGACTCCGCTCTGACTACGCCGTCGCCGGCCACACCGAATCCACAATGGATGTTCGTGACTTCGATCAGCTCGACGCCGCGCGGCCGATGACATGAGGTAGCGACGCCTTCATGTGGTGGCAACTCACCGTCGTTGGGGTACAACTGAGCCATGACTCGGTCCAAGGTCGATACCAGCAGCGTCGACGCCCTCGCGGACGCGGTGCTCACGGCGTCGCGCCTTCTCGTCGCCGTCTCCGCGCGCTCGATCGCCGCCTCTGGTGACACCATCACGCTGCCGCAGTTCCGTGCGCTCGTCGTCCTGCAGAGCAGGGGCCCGATGAAGCTCACCACGCTGGCCGAGCACCTCGGAGTCAACCCGTCGACCGCGACCAGGACCGTCGACCGACTGCTCGCGCTGGAGATGGTGGCGCGCCAGCCGAACCCCGCCACGCGCCGCGAGGTCGTCATCGAGCTGAGCGAGTCCGGCCGCAAGCTCGTCCGAGACGTGACCCGCCGGCGCCGCGCCGCGATCAGGAAGATCGTCGAGCGGATGCCGGAAGACCAACGGCAAGGCCTCGTCGACGCGCTCACCGCCTTCACCGCCGCGGGCGGAGAACCTCCGGTGAACAGCAGCGAACTCGGGTGGGTTTGACCACCCTCCTCCTTCGGTCCCACTCGCAAGCGGGTACCGCACCGGGCTCCCGACTCACCTGGCGCGATCAAGCCGTTACCAGGACAACGCCGATGCAACAGTTGCATGTACGAAACGTTTCCAACCTCGACGTTCTGACTGCGGCACGTTGACAACCACCGATCTGAGGTGGGCAAGGGAGACCAGCCCCACGAGAGGAGAAAGACGTCATGACCGAAAACATCGCCAGACTCTCCCGCAGGGTCTGTGGCCGGCATCGAGCACCGGGCTGTTCAGCATCAGCCGACGCTGAACCTGGCTGCACCGTCTTCGTTTGAAAGTTTCGAACAGCAGGCCTTCACGACCAGGCTGCGGGTCGGAGACCGGTTCGCCACGGATCAACCGTCGCGCAACCGATCGAGCGCGAGCGGTCGCCTTTCGTCTGTGCAACATTTTCTCGGACCAACGGATTGAGTCGTGCAACGCAGGCATCCACGTGCATATGGTGAAGCCTCTTGGGACGACACAGGAGCCGTGACGCTCGGCGTCCCTCCCCGCCTCCGTCGAGTTCCGCTTCGTCGTGCACCACCAGCTTGAGGTGAAGAACATGTCTGCTGCCAACCCGTTCGTGGAATCCAGTCGTCGAGGTGGTGTGGTCGCGGGTTTCGACGGCTCCGACCGCGCTCGAGAAGCGATCCGCTGGGCAGCGGCCGAAGCCGCTCACCGCCGCCGTCCGCTGCTGCTCGTTCACGCTCACCTGACGGCGGTCACGAGTGCGTGGGGCACTGTGGCCGCACCCGGCTGGGGCGCGGCAGCGGTGTTCGACGACACGCCCCTCCTGCGGCAGGCCGAGGAGCAGGTCTGCGCCGCCGCGCAGGAGTGCAGGCGGCTCGAGCCGGGTTTGGACGTCGAGACCCAGGTCGTGGCGGGGCGGGCCGCTCCGATCCTTCTCGAGGCGGCCCGGACGGTGGACGCGGACCTCCTGGTGGTCGGGAGGTCCGGACCGGGAGTGTTGCCCCGCACGGTGATCGGTTGCACGGCCACCGGCCTCGTGCACCAGGCGGACCAACCGGTCGTCGCGGTGCACAGCGGACCGGTGGACAGGAGCGGTCCGGTGGTCGTCGGAGTCGACGGCACTGCCGAAACCATTACCGCCCTGCAGTTCGCCTCCGCCTATGCAGACCGCCACGGGTGCGAACTGCGTCCTGTACACCAAGATGTCGACACGTTGCTCGCGCACTCCGAGCGAGCGCAGCTACTCGTGGTACGAGACCGCGGTCATGGCGTCGTGCACAGAGCGGTGTTCGGCTCAGTCAGCCGCGCGGCACTCAGCCGTGCGTCGTGTTCCGTCGCAGTGGTGCCCAATGTTCCAGTGAGTGTTTAGGCAGGCGGGGTGCACGAACAGTCGAGCGGCTTCATGGCAGGCCTGCGCATGCTCATCGTGTTCGTCGCAGCCGAAGTGGCGTTCCTGGCGTTGACCCTAGTGACGCTGGTCTGGTACGCGTCCGCTGATCCGACGATCGTGGAGAGGGGGCAGCTCCCCGACAGCGGGTTGCTCGTGATGCTGATCGTGCCGCCGCTGGGGTGGTGCCCCTCGCCCCCACCGGCTGGGGTCCCTCAGCGAGGCCATGACCGGGATGACGAGCAACTGACTTCCGTCCGTCCACGACGACTGGTTTCATCGAGATGGATTCAGCGGCTCTGGAACAAAGACGGACCGGTGCGGGAGGTGGAGGGTTTCCTCCACCTCCCGCTTTCGTCACGAGTCGCTGATGCCGCCGATGGGCGTGAAGTCCCTCGACGCGATGAAATCAGGTCGTGGGCTCGCTGCGGCGAAGGGCTCGACGAGCGTGTTCTCCACGCTGTTGAACACCAGAAAGATGTTCGAACGCGCGAACGGCGTGATGTTGCTGCCCGAGCCGTGCATGCTGTTGCTGTCGAACATCAAAGCCGACCCCGCCGGTCCGGTGAACTGCTCGATGCCGTGCTCAGCCGCCAGCGCGGTCAGGGCGCTTCGGCTGGGTACCCCGACCTCCTGCTCCTTCAACGACTCCTTGTAGTGGTCGTCCGGGGTCTCGCCAGTGCACGGAACGAAGGAGCGATGTGCGCCGGGCATCAACATCAGCCCGCCGTTGAACGGGAAGTTGTCGGTGAGCGCGATGGAGATGCTCACCGCCCGCATCGACGGCATGCCGTCCTCGGCGTGCCAGGTCTCGAAGTCCGAGTGCCAGTAGAAGCCGGTGCCGGTGAAGCTCGGCATGAAGTTCACGCGGCTCTGGTGCACGTAGACGTCGGAGCCCAGAATCTGCCGCGCGCGGTCGGCGACGCAAGGATCGGCGGCCAGCTTCGCGATCATCTCGCTGGTCCGGTGCACCTCGAAGATCGACCGGACCTCGTTGGACCGCTTCTCGACGATCGTGCGCTCGTCCTCTCGGACCGCCTCGCCGGTGCGCAGCCGGTCCAGCTCATGCCTGTAGGCGAGCACCTCCTCCGGCGTGAGCAGGTCGTCGACTGTGAGGAAGCCCTTGCTGTCGTAGGACTCCAACGTCGTGTCGTCCAGCGGCCCCTTCACCGCACCCGGCCAGACCACCGGTTCCGACCTGGACACCAATGCCGCCTCGTCGGGTGTGCGAGTCAGGTACCTGTCCTCGGTCCGCGTCGCGGTCATACGGGAGCCTCCTCTTCTCGCACCAGCGGGTAGACGCCGTTCTCGTCGTGCACCTCGCGGCCGGTCACCGGTGGGTTGAACACGCAGATGGCCCGGATGTCGGTCCGGGGACGTACCTGGTGCCGCTCGTTGCCGTCGAGCAGGTAGAGCGTGCCTGGGCGGAGCTGGTGAACCTCGCCGGTCTCCTTGTCGGTCAGTTCGCCCTCACCGTCGACGCACAGCACGGCCTCGATGTGGTTGGCGTACCAGAAGTCGTTGACCGTTCCTGCTTTCAGCACTGTCTCGTGCAGCGAGAACCCGACGCGGTCGCCGGCCAGGACGATGCGCTTACTGCGCCAGTTCGGGGTGACGACATCGCGGTCGGTGCTGTCGAGGTCGTGCAATGAACGGACGATCATGTTATTCCTCGTTCCGGGATCAGACGGCCGCGCAGGACAGCACCGACTCGGCGAACCGCGACAACCCGTCCTCCAGTTCTTCCTCTGTGATCGTCAGTGGTGGCATCAGCTTCACCACCTCGTCGTCCGGTCCGGACGTCTCGACGAGCAGCTCCCGCTCGAACGCCGCCTTCGCGACCTGACCGGCGATCGCGGCGTCCGCCAACGCGAGACCCCGCGCGAGACCCCGGCCGCGGGGCATGACCCCGGGAACGGATCGGGCGATGTCCTGCAGGGCCCGGTCGATCTGTTCCCCCTTGGCCAGAGTGCTCTTCTCCAGCCGGTCATCGGCCCAGTAGGTCTCCAGCGCCGCCGTCGCGGTCACGAAGGACGCGTTGTTCCCCCGGAAGGTGCCGTTATGCTCGCCCGGCTCCCACACGTCGAGGTGCGGGCGCACGAGGGTGAGCGCCATCGGGAGGCCGAAGCCGCCGATCGACTTCGACAGGCACACGATGTCCGGTATGATCTCTGCGGGCTCGAAGCTGAAGAACGGGCCGGTCCGGCCACATCCCATCTGCACGTCGTCGACGATGAGCAAGATGTCGTGCTTGCGGCACAATTCGGCGAGCCCCGCCAGCCACTCGAACCGGGCGGCGTTGATCCCGCCCTCGCCCTGCACGGACTCGACGATCACCGCAGCCGGTTTGTTAAGCCCGCTGCCGCTGTCCGAGAGCAGCCGCTCGAAGTACAGGAAGTCCGGGTAGCGGCGGTCGAAGTAGTTGTCGTAGGGCATCGGGGTCGCGTGTACCAGTGGGATGCCCGCACCACCGCGTTTCATCGAGTCACCGCTGACCGACAGCGCGCCGAGGGTCATGCCGTGGAAGGCGTTGGTGAAGTTGACGACCGACTCACGGCCGGTCACCTTCCTGGCCAGCTTCAGTGCCGACTCCACGGAGTTCGTTCCGGTCGGCCCGGGGAACTGGACTTTGTAGCCCAGACCGCGCGGAGCCAGCACGAGCTCCTCGAACTTCTCCAGGAACGCACGTTTGGCCGCCGTGTGCATGTCCAGCGAGTGGATCACGCGGTCCTCGGCGAGGTAGTCGACCAGCGCCTGTTTGAGAACCGGGTTGTTGTGACCGTAGTTGAGGGCGCCCGCGCCGGCGAAGAAGTCCAGGTACCGGCGCCCGTCCTCGGTATGCAGCCAGCTGCCGACCGCGCGGTCGAAGACGACCGGCCAGCTCCTGCAGTAGCTGCGCACCTCGGATTCAAGGCTGTGAAAGATGTCCACGCGTTCTCAGTTCCTCACCAGGTGTGGGCGTCGTCAGCTCGGCCAGGGACCGAGGCGGTACAGGTCTTCTGCCTCGTGCCCGTGGGGGAACAGCTCGCTGGGAAACAGCGGGCTGTACTCCAGGCCGACACCGAAGGCGCGGGCCAGCGACGTGAAGAGGCGGACGGAAGGTTCGTTCGCGGGAGTGATGGTGGTTTCGAGGAACCGGGCTCCGCGCGCGTAGGCACGATCGATGAGGCCTTCGAGCATCGCGCCCGCCACCCCCTTTCCCCGGTGACGCGCGTCGACCGCCACTTGCCAGACGAAGAGCGTCGTTGGCGCGTTGGGGCGCAGGTATCCGGACACGAAGCCCACGACCTCGGTGCCCATCCGTGCCACCACCGACGTCTCGGCGAAGTCACGCGTCCACAGCAGGTACGCGTACGACGAGTTCAGGTCGAGCACACCCGAGTCGCGCGCGATCCGCCACATGGCGGTTCCATCGGGCAGATCAGGCCTGTCGATGACCAGGATTGACGACGGTCCGCGGCCGTCGCCGGTGTGTTTCGTCCGGTTGCCGAACATGCTGCCGGAACGTAACAGCTCATGGCGACACTGCACATATTTTGTCATACACAACATTTGCTGAAGGGGTGCTTCATGCACCGCTGACCTGCCGAGACCCAGATCAATGTGAGGCCGCTCATAACTTGATCATCCATTGTGGACCATGTTGCGATGTCCTTTCGGTCGAACGACCTATCGGCTCGATCGTCCATTCAGGATTACAGTCGGATGGCCCTGTAGTCGAAGTTGGGACGCCACTTCGTGTCTTCATCGCAAGTGAGTCGACGACGGTTCCTCGGTGCGGGACTGCTGGCCGTCACGCTGAGCCCGGCCTGCAGCACCGTGGACCTGAAGGCGGAACAAGACGGCGGAAACCTGCTCGAAAGACTGCGCGCCGTGGGCGAAGTGCGGATGGGCTTCGCCAACGAGGCTCCCTACGGTTACGTCAACCGGGCGGGTGTGCTCACCGGTGAGGCGCCCGAGGTAGGCAAGGCGGTCTTCCGCAGACTGGGAGTGGACAGGTTCGTGCCCGCTCTCTCGGACTTCGGTTCACTGATCCCCGGCCTGCGCGCAGGTCTGTTCGACGTCATCGCCGCCGGAATGTTCATCACCCCGCCGCGATGCGAACAGATTCTGTTCTCCGACCCCGACTACAACGCGCCCGAAGCACTTCTCATCCGCTCAGGCGACGCGGACAAGCCCACGACACTCGAAGACTTCGCCCGCCGCGACGACCTCCGGCTGGGCGTGCTGCTCGGCAGCGTCGAGGTGGACGTCGCCGCGGGTTACGGCGTGCCGGCCGAGCGGGTCGTCACGTTCGCCACACAGGCAGGCGGGATCGACGGGCTGCTGGCCGGCCGCGCGGACGGTTTCCTGCTCACGGCGATCTCGCTGCGGGACGCACTGTCACGCCGGCCGGACGCGCCACTCGAACTCACCAAGCCGTTCGTCCCGGTCATCGACGGCGTCGAGCAGTACGGAGCGGGGGGCTTCGGTTTCCGGCCGGACCAGACCAAGCTCCGTGACGCGTTCAACGCCGAGCTGCACGATCTCAAGAACAGCGGAGAGCTGCTGGAGATCGTCAGACCGTTCGGGTTCTCCGAGTCCGAGATGACCGACCTGACGGCGGAACGCCTCTGCCGGCCCGCCGCCTGACCGGAAGGATCTCCCCGACATGTCCGGAGGTCTGTGGCTTCGCCTGCTCGACGGCCTTCTCGTCACGCTGCAGCTGACCGTCTACGGCGCGGCGCTGGGCCTGGTGTTCGCGTTCGGCGCCGGACTCGCCAGGCTCAGCCAGAGCCGGGTCGTGCGCGGGCTCGCGTTCGCCTACACCGAGGGCTTCCGCGGGCTGCCCGCGCTCGTCGTGCTTTTCTGGCTCGTGTTCGCCCTGCCCAGTATGGGTTTCCAGCTCGAACCGCTGTTCGCAGGCGTGCTCGCCCTGTCGTTGAACATCGGCGCGTACGGCGCCGAAGTGGTGCGCGGCGCGATCCTGTCCGTGCCCACCAGCCAGCTCGAAGCGGCGACCGCGCTCAACTTCACCCGCTGGCAACGAATGCGGCGAATCGTGCTGCCTCAAGCATCCGTGTCCATGGTTCCGCCGTTCGGCAACCTGCTCATCGAACTGCTCAAGGCGACCGCACTGGTGTCCCTGGTCTACCTGCAGGACCTCACGTTCCAGGGCCAGATCGTGCGCGCCGCGACCGGGAACACCGCGATGACCTTTCTCGGACTGCTCGTCGGCTACGGCGTGATCGCGTTGATCCTCACAGTCATCATGCGGCTGGTGGAGCGCCGTGCTGCCGCGTCGGTCGGCCGAACCGTCCAACCCGGACTGTTCACCAGGAGGGCCGCATGAATTTCGACTGGCAGACCGCCTGGGACGCGGTTCCCCAGCTGCTGCAAGGCCTTCTGGTGGCATTGCGGGCAACCGCGCTCGGCTACCTCTTCGCGCTCGTGCTCGGGCTGGTGTTCGCCCTGGCAAGGCGCAGCCACCGGACGTGGCTCAGACTGCCCGTGGCGTTCGTGATCGAGTTCGTCCGGTCCACGCCCCTGCTGGTCCAGCTGTTCTTCCTGTTCTTCGTGCTGCCGACCGCGGGCATCGAGCTGTCCCCCATGTGGACCGGAGCGATCGGGCTCGGCGTGCACTACGCCACCTACACCTCTGAGGTGTACCGCGCGGGCATCGACGGGGTGCCCGCAGGTCAGTGGGAGGCGGCGACAGCGCTGAGCATGCCCCGCCGCCGAACCTGGACGCGGATCATCCTGCCGCAGGCGATCCCCCGGGTCGTTCCCGCGCTGGGCAACTACGCGATCTCGATGTTCAAGGACACGCCTCAGCTCACCGTCATCACGGTCGCCGAGATGCTCAGCATCGTGAAGTCCCTTGGCTCGCAGAACTTCCAGTACCTGGAACTGATCACCATGGCGGGCCTGCTCTACCTGGTGGCCGCGCTGCTCATCGCCTGGCCGGTGCGGATAGCGGAACGCCGGCACCGAAGGGAGAACGCATGACGCCCGCCGACCGCGACCAGATCGTGTTCCACGGAGTCACCAAGAAGTTCGGCGAGAACGTCGTGCTGGACGACCTGTCGTTCGGAGTGAGGGCCGGCGAACGGGTCACCCTGATCGGGCCCAGCGGATCGGGCAAGACGACGATCCTGCGCATGCTCATGACGCTGACCGAGCCGGACAGCGGCACAATCACGGTGGACGGCAACCACCTCTTCCACGAGGTGCGCAACGGCACCCTCGTCCCGGCGGGCGAGCAGCACCTGCGCGCCGTCCGCCGCAAGATCACCATGGTCTTCCAGCAGTACAACCTGTTCCCCAACATGAGGGTGCTGCGCAACATCACCGAGGCACCCGTGCACGTGCTCGGCCTGTCCAAGGATGAAGCGGAAGCCAGAGCACGGGAACTGCTGGAGATGGTCGGTCTGTCCGACAAGCTCGACGCCTACCCGGCGCACCTGTCCGGCGGGCAGCAACAGCGCGTCGCCATCGCCCGAGCGCTGGCCATACGGCCCGAGGTGCTGCTGCTCGACGAGGTGACCTCCGCCCTGGACCCCGAGCTCGCCGCCGAGGTGCTCGACGTGCTCCGCGACGTCGCCAGGACTACCGAGGTCACGATGCTCTGCGTCACCCATGCCATGAAGTTCGCCAGGGACATCTCCGACCGTGTACTGATGTTCAACGAGGGACGGATCATCGAGTCCGCACTGCCTGCCGAGCTGTTCGACTCGCCGCAGCAGGAGCGCACGCAACGTTTTCTCCACTCATTGCGCGACGAGGCGTGAACACCAGTTCCACTGCGTTCACCGCTCGACCCCGCGCACGAGGGCGCGATCTCAGATTCGGGTGTTAACGAGTTCGTGTCCAGCGAAGCCCGGAGGGTCACGACAGACTGTTGGAAAGTCTGGTGAACGAAGCTGCGAGCGCGGTCTATGAAGTCTGGGTGGGTCTGCTGCACCGTTAGGTGACATCTGAGTTGGCTTGCCGTGATGGTGAGCTGGGAGGATGTCGCTGTGCCCAAGCCCTACCCCCAGGAGTTCCGCGACGATGTCGTGCGGGTCGCTCGTGACCGCGAGCCCGGCGTGACCGTTGAGCAGATCGCCAAGGACTTCGGGGTGCACCCGATGACGTTGTTCAAGTGGCTGCGCCAAGCAGAGATCGACGAAGGCGTTCAGCCCGGTGTGAGCAAGAACGAGTCGGCCGAGCTGCGCGAAGCCCGCAAGCGGATCAAGCTGCTGGAGCAGGAGAACGAGGTCCTGCGCCGGGCGACTGCGTATCTGTCGCAGGCGAACCTGCCGGGAAAAGGCTCTACCCGCTCGTGACGAAGCTGGCCGCGGACGGGATCCCGGTCACGGTGGCGTGCCGGGTCTTGAACATCGCTCGACAGCCGTACTACCGGTGGCGTGCCCGGCCAGTCACCGAGACCGAGCTCGAGCGGGCTCATCGGGCGAACACGTTGTTCGATGCGCACCGCGATGATCCGGAGTCCGGCTACCGGTTCCTGGCCGATGAGGCACGCGACGCCGGCGTGTCGATGGCGGATCGGACCGCGTGGCGGATCTGCTCGTCCATGGGCTGGTGGAGTGCGTTCGGCAAGAAACGCGGCCGCAATGGGAAGAAGGCCGGTCCGCCGGTGCACGATGACCTGGTCCGCCGCGACTTCACCGCCACGGTACCGAACCGTCTGTGGCTGGCCGACATCACCGAACATCGCACCACAGAAGGAAAGCTGTATCTGTGTGCGATTAAGGACGTCTGCTCCAACCGGATCGTCGGCTATTCCATCGACTCCCGGATGAAGTCCCGCCTCGCCGTCACCGCGCTCACCAACGCCCTCGCCCGCCGCGGTGAGGTCGCCGGCTGCGTGGTGCACACCGACCGCGGATCGCAGTTTCGATCCAGGAAGTTCGTCCGTGCACTCGCGCGTCACGGCCTGTCCGGTTCGATGGGCAGGGTCGGCGCGGCGGGAGACAACGCCGCGATGGAAAGCTTCTTCGCATTGCTGCAGAACAATATTCTCGACCGGCGTTCCTGGTCCACCCGCGACGAACTCCGGACCGCGATCGTTACCTGGATCGAACGCACCTACCACCGCCGCAGACGCCAAGCCGCCCTCGGCAGGTTGACCCCCATCGAATACGAAGCAATTATGACCACGCCAGCCAGTCAGGCTGCGTGACTACTGCTGTCACCTACTCGTGCAGCAGACCCGTTCGGTAGTGGTGCGCACGTACGGGAAGTACCGCTCGAAGAAGTCGCTGATCTTGGCGCTTCACACAGGTCTCGGTGGCGAGCGCAGCGCGCGCCTCAGCCATCCTGCGGCGCCCGCATACCGACAGCGCCGATCACGCCGTCGGCATGCCGGCTGTGCATCAGCTTGATGGCGGCGGTCAGGTACTCGTCGGCAGGTCCGAAGTCGGTGTTGCAGAAGAAGGAGACGTCGAGACGGTCGGTGCCGAGGCTGGCCGGCGTGGTCTTGAGCTGATGATGGGATCTGCGGGTCCGTGTGATCGTCGCGGTTGCAGCGGCCTGGACGCCCTAGTGATCAGGCCGGCCACCGTGGTGGCAGTAAGCCGCGACGCGGACGACCACAACTTGTTCTCCAGCGTCGGCGCGATTGAGGTCCTTACGGAGTGGTGACGTTGCGGATTGCGTTCTGCCGACGCCGCCTGCGCCTACGTATGCCCTGTCAGACAGGGGCACCAACGAGGAGGACGAATGACACACCGCGTAGTCGACAGGCGGAAGTTCCGGCTGATCGCCTCGTTGTCGGCGGTCGCCGTGGTGGCCGCCGGTACCGCCACCGTGGCACTGGCCGCGAAGGACGGTGACCCGGCGCCAGCCAGCGCGTTCGTGCGCATCGAGCAGGTCGGTAAGAACGTCGTCAACCCGAAGGTGCAGCAGGGCGGCACCAGTGGTGTGTTCACGGTCGACTGCGGCACGAACGAGAAGGGCAAGTTCAGCGCCGACAACCCGGTGGCCCAGCCGGGGCTGCCCCACGGTGCCCAGCACGTCCACGACTTCGTCGGCAACCTGTCGATCAGCGCCGAGTCGACTGACGAGAGCCTCGAGGACTCGGAGACCACCTGCAAGAACGGCGACAAGTCGTCCTACTTCTGGCCGGTCGTGCGGATCAACCCGAAGGCCAACGTGAACTCGTCCGGCTCCAGCCCGGACAAGGTCAAGGAGGCGGGCACACCGCACGTCACCTGCCCGTCGGTCAAGGACCGTCTGCCCGCCGTACCGCAGCAGGCGAGCGGCGAGGTGGACCGCAACCTCGAGCTGCTGGACAAGCAGCTCAAGGAAGCCAACGACCGGGTGGCGCGCAACGAGAACCCCGGTGGGCGGCTCGGGCGGCGACGCGACCCCGACCGTGAAGTGCCCCTCGGTGCGCGGCGCGCTGGGTGCCGTGCCGGACCAGGCGATCGCCGAGGTGGACCGCAACCTCGCGTTGCTGGACAAGCAGATCGCGGAGGCCAACCAGCGGATCGTGACCACCAAGGGGCAGGGCGGCCCGAACTTCGTCAACAACGCCATTCTGGGGCCGTTGACCGCGGCAACGCGACCAGCAAGGTCACTGCCATGCCGAAGTTCCTGAAGATGGTCGTCGGTGACGCGAAGCCGACCAGCCGCGGTCCCGCCAACGCCCGCGCCACGTGGACCTGCAGCGGGTTCGAGGACCGGCTGTCGGACAAGTACGTGATCTGCCCGAACGGCAGCAAGGTCATGCGCGTGCACGACTTCGCCGGTTGCTGGGACGGCAAGAACGCCGACAGCGCCAACCACCGCGACCACGTCGCGTTCGCGGACAAGAAGACCGGCGCGTGCCCCAAGGGCTTCAAGGCGATCCCGCAGCTGCGGATCAGCATCTCCTACGACATCGCGCGGGACGTGCAGGAGAAGGGCCAGTACCAGCTCGACGCCTTCCCCGAGGAGAACCACAACCCGTTCTCCGACCACAACGACTTCGCCAACGTCAACTCCGACCAGACGATGGCGCAGATCGTGAAGTGCGTTAACGAAGGACGGCGCTGCGGCTGACCGTTGCCGTCGGGGGTGCGGTCGCGCGGTCCGCACCCCCAACTCGGCATGACGTTCAGCACCGCCGACGGGACGTGCTGGCGGGCCCTGTTCAGGAACTCCGCGCTGGGGAACTCCAGGCGAAGGTCAGAAGTAGCAGGTTCGAGCAGCAACACAAGCAACGTGTGCACGGTGTCAGCGCCTGGATGATCTCGCGCACGCCGTCGATGCCCTGCCGATGCCGATCACGACCAGCACGTCACCTGCCTTGAACACCTCCGCCGGCGGGGGTAAGGCGATCACCTGCTCGCTGCGGACGATCGCGACGATCGACGCACCGGCGCGAGATCGGCCACACGTGTGGCCGAGCGGCTGGACCGCGTGCGCGGACGCGGTTGGCACGTCGATCTGATCGGAGTCGAGGCCTGGCACCTCCCTGGTGAGGTCGGCGAACCGTCCGGCGATGCGGGAAGCACTGAGGATCTCAGCGACCGTGTCAGCTTCCTACGTCGTCAGCCGGAACTGTAGGCGCAAGCGATCACTCAGGCGGTTGGTGCGTCTCGGGCTTCGCGACCTTGTCTTGTGTCAGCTCGACGTTCGGCGGCGAGCCGGTAGAACTCCGTGCGGATGGCGGCGATCTCGCCGCCGTGCTGCCGCCCGAACTGCTGGCCCGTCCACTCGACCAGGAAGTCCTCGATGTTGTCGGGGCCCCACCGGTGGATGTTCCAGGCGAGGTCCATGCAGAAGGACAGTCCGGCCTCCTGCCCTGCGACACCAGGTCACAGTTCCGTGCCCCATGGGCAGTCGCCGCGGTCGCGCTCCACCGCCCGCTTCTTGATCGTCTCGAAGTTGGAGACGAAGCTCGCGTACGCGGACGGCCTGTTCATGATCCTGAGGACGGTCTCGTCGTTCAGGCTGAGCGAGTTGGTGTTGAGGTTGTGGCTGCCGGTCCACACCACCCGCTGGTTCGCCGCGCCGCTGTAGTGGCCCTGGATCATCAGGTTCTTCTCGTGGACGTAGGGCTGGAGGAATCCGAAACCCCACGCCCGGACGTTCTTGTGCCCCACGAGCATCTTGCAGGCCGTCTCGTGGAACTTCGCGACGATGATCTCGATCTCGCACTTGGCCTCGGCGAGCCGCAGCAACTCCTCGGCGACCGCCTTCCGGCTGAACGAGTAGTTGGCGATCCGGATCTTGGTGCCGCCGTCGCACTTCACCGCGCGCAACGTGTTGGCGAAGGTGTCGCCGCCGTCGCCACGCGGGTAGAAGTAGGCCTTGATCCCCTCGAACTCGCGCGGCTTGCGGTGGTCGTAGTAGTTGTTGTCCCGGTTCTCGGCGAGGAGATCCTCCACGTACCCGCCGTAGTACTTGTAGAGGCCCTCGTTGTTCGTCTCGGTGTACCAGGAGTTGAACGTGTTCTCCGCAGAGTCGTCGTTGAGGTTCGCGGTGCCGACCGAGACGACGTTCTTGGCGCCGAGTGTCTCGGAGAACAAGAAGAACTTGCTGTGCATGCGGCCGCTTCCGATGCAGGCGTTGCTGCTGTCATCTGTGCAGATGACAGCGCGTGACCCGTTGCCAGCCTCCTTCAGCTTTTCGAGCAGCTTGTCCGCGTCGTCGTTGGCCGCGTCGTAGATCACCGTGACGCGGATGCCGCTCCTGGAGGCGTTGAGGAGGGCGTCGATGACCCGGCGGTCCTCGAACACCATGGCGGCGGCGACGATGCTGGAGCCCTTCTTGGCACCGTGGATCATCTCCACCAGGTGTTTGACGATCCTGTCCTCGCCGTCGCCGCGTGGATTGTTGAACACGGTTTGACTGGTCAGTTCGCGTGGTGCGGCCGCGGCGGTGCCGGTGAGGACGAGCAACCCGGCGATGGCCGCGGCGGCGATTTTTCGCAGATGCATACGCCCCACTGCGCCCGTCCCGCCGCAGGCTGGGCAAGCGTTTGGGACGGTGGGACGAAAAGTCGTGTGCCACCTGCGCGAACGGGTACCTCATCGAACGGGGAGTGGAACGTTCGAGGGGAGAAACGATGGGGCGAACGGCGTACAAGGCCGATTTCGCGGAACGGTTACGCGCGCTCAAAGATCGCAGCGGCCGCAGCTATCACGCACTGGGCAAGCGTTGCGGGGTGTCCAGCTCGACGCTGCACCGCTACTGCACCGGTGGCGGGGTGCCCGCGGAGTTCCTGCTGGTCGATCGGTTCGGCAGGGCGTGCGGGGCCAGCGGGGAGGAACTGGCCGAGCTGCGCAGGTTGTGGATGTTCGCACTGGTGCGGCCGGAGCCGGAACCCGCGGTCGTCACGCCGGTTCGCCGGTCCTTCGGGTGGCGGACCCCGGTCGGCGTCGCGGTGGTCGCGTTGCTGACGTACGGCCTGGTCACGGCCAGCCGTCCGGTGACGCCGGCGGTGCGGCAGACCGGCGCGAGCTCGGTGCCGATGTGGACCGACAAACCCATCGGCGTCGGCCGGGAGTTCGTCGGTGTCACGAAGAATTCCACGTCACGGGAGATGCCCGCGTTCGGGGTGGGCGCGGTGCGGCTGTGGAACTCGGGCACGCGGTGGGAGAAGCTCGAGCCGGAGCGCGGTCGGTTCGAGTGGTTCCGGCTGGACCGGCTGGTAGAGCCAGCGCGGGAAGCGGGCGTGCCGGTGCTGTTCACCCTGGGCGGCACACCGGCGTGGGCGAGCCCCGACGGACCGGAGACCGTGTTCGGCGACGGCTCCCGGACGTCACCGCCGGACGACCTCGACGACTGGGACCGGTTCGTCGGGGAACTGGCGCGCGTCTACCGGGGCCGGATCGACGCGTACGAGCTGTGGGACGCGGCCAACCACCAACGGGTCTACAGCGGGTCGGTGGAAACCATGGTCGCGATGACCGAGCGGGCGGCCCGCGTGATCAAGGCGGCCGATCCCGCCGCCGAGGTCGTGTGTCCCGGCATGGCCGAGCTGTGGGAGCCACAAGCTCTGCGGTGGCAGGAGCGGTTCGCGGAGCTGGGCGGCTACCAGCACTGCGACGTGCTGGGCGTGAAGCTGCACCAGCGCTGGTCAGCCGACCCGCCGGAGCGGATGCTCGAGCTCGCCACGGAGATCGACAGGACGCTCTACCGCGCGGGCGTGCCGGAGATGCCGCGGTGGAACATGGGGCAGGGCTTCGCCACCGGGGTGGAGGAGCGGCTGGACCCCGAGCTCGCCGCCGACCACGCGGTGCGGTTCTACCTGGTCAGCCTGTACGCTGAGTACACACGGGTGTACTTCTACAACTGGGGCAGCGACCGGATCCCGATCGTGCTCCAGCCCAGCGGCGGCATCCCGACCCGTGCCGCCCGGCACGTCGACGAGCTCGGTTCGTGGCTGCGGGGCGCGCGGAACACGTCTGCGGCAACGGGGCCAAGCTCGGCCTGCCCGACCACGTGTGGCAGTGCGGCTTCACGAAGGACGGCACCGAGTTCCAGATCGTGTGGACCGACGGCCCGGCCGTCCCGCTCACGCCGCCCCAGGGTGTGGAGGCGGTCGAGGTCATCGACGGGGAACGCCGGCCGGAGCTGCCAGGCGGATCGGTCGAGATCACGGGCCGCCCTGTGGTGTTGCGGCTGACCTGAGTCAGAGGTGAGCCGACAGGAAACCGTTCGCTCGCGTCACGGCCGTTGAAACTGGTGACATCGCCTATTCGACTGTCGCCAGCTCTGGGGGCGTGTAGCGGTGAGTGAACGCCTGGGGCGTAGCGGCTCCTGTGGGGTTGTGCGTGCCGAAAACTGCATCCGCGCAGGTTAAGCGGCATGGCGATACTCGTGGATGACTCCGCCGAGACGGTCCTGTCGATCTATGGTGAGGCGTTCGATCTGGTCAGGCACGAGAGGCTGAGGGCGGGCTCTCAAGGGTGCCGCGGCGGCGAGTGATCGGTGGGTGCGGTGTTCGTTGTAGTGCCGCTCGTACTCGCGCAGTGCGTGGCGTAGGTAGGTCTGGTTCCAGATCAGCGTGCGGTCCAGCAGTTCGGCGCGGAGTGTCTTGACCCAGCGTTCGATGATGGAGTTCATGCGGGGTATCCGAACACCGGTCTGTACCGTGGCGATCCCTGCGGAGCTGAGGATCTTGTCGATCAACGCAGGATATTTGGCGTCGCGGTCACCTCGACGCGCCAAGCACATGGCGTCAGGTCATCAGCTCGCGGCTATACGCACACGTGATGATGACGGCGGCCTCACCCGCTTCACCAGCCCGGGCATCCTCCTTCCAGAGCGCGGTGGCTTCAACTGTGCGACCGCATCACCGAACAGGTGCCTCATCTTCACGGCATGTTGCACGAGCGGACCGACAAGAACGACGAGCATCAGCAGGCTGACCGGGTCCGTGACCCCCTTGGAAACCGGTTCGGCCAAAGTTCTGACGGCAACCACCAGGAAGCCCGCCGCGAACGTCCAGAACACCTGCTTCGCGTGCAGGTTGAGCTCGCTTCGAGAAGCAGCAGGCATCTCGAATGCGTAGGCCACGAACCACCGGAACAGACACATGAAAACCGGCAGCATCACGACGCTCAGCGAGAGCCCGAAAAGCCAGCTGTGGCCCCGCCACAATGCCAGCACAGACACCCCTGCGCAGCTCGCCGTCGCCAGGATGTCGAAAACCAGCCCCACTCGCCTCATCCGGTACATCGCGTAGCGGGGAGAGCGCAGCCGCCACGGGCGATAGCGTCGTTTCAACCTGGCGCGCGCACGCGCACTTCTCTTGGCTGGGTATCGTCTCACGTATGCAGAGTGACATGGGCCCTCAGAAGTCCACCACTTGCAACGGTATTGAGAGTCGACATGTCGTACATCGCCTCTGCATCAGGAACCCACCGTGGGTGCAGTTCCACGTTGTCAGTCCAGATGACTCCGGCTCTGGATAAGAGCGCGAGCTCCTAGTCGCCATCGATGCCGACAGAATCAGGATTTCCCGTAGAAGATGGGTTCCTGGGCCTGTGCGTGCCGAAACTGCATCCGCGCAGGTTAAGCAGCATGGTGATACTCGTGAATGACTCCGCCGAGACGGTCCTGTCGATCGACGGTGAGGCGTTCGATCTGGCTGGGTTTGAGAGGCTCGGGCAGGATCCGGAGGGGTGCTGCGGCGGCGAGTGATCGGTGGGTTCGGTGCTCGTTGTAGTGCCGCTCGTACTCGCGCAGCGCGCGGCGTAGGTGGGTCTGGTTCCAGATGAGCGTGCGGTCCAGCAGTTCGGCGCGGAGTGTCTTGACCCAGCGTTCGATGATGGAGTTCATGCGGGGCATCTGAACACCGGTCGGCACCGTGGCGATCCCTGCGGTGCCGAGGATGCGTATCCGCCTGCCGCTACCGAGGGAGGTGCCGAGGAGAGCCTCGATCTGCGCGATACGGTTGAGTACAACCTGCGGCATGAGGCAATCCGCTCAGAAGGCCCGGGGTCAGGACTGATAGGCCGCCGCCTGCAGACGGTACAGGCTCGCGTACGTACCGCCGAGTTCGAGAAGTGAGGCGTGGTTTCCGGCCTCTGCGATGTGGCCGTTGGCCACGACTACGATCAAGTCGGCCATTTTGACAGTGGAGAAGCGGTGCGATACCAGAACGGTGATGGTGCCGTTGGCCTGTCCGATGCGGCGGCCGTGCTCGGCGTAGCGTTCGAACAGCTGGTGCTCGGCCTCTGCGTCAAGTGCCGAGGTGGGCTCGTCAAGGATCAGAAGCAGCGGGGCCTTGCGCATCATGGCACGGCTGAGGGCGAGTTTCTGCCACTGGCCGCCTGACAGTTCCCTGCCGTTGGCGTAGGTCTTCCCCAGCTGGGTCGTCAGCCCTTGGTCGAGCTGGTCGATCACACTGGCGGCACTGGCGCGGTCCAGCGCGGCGAGGACGGCGTTCTCGTCGTTCAAGAACGGGAGGTCGCCCACCCCCACGGTCTGCCCTGCGGCGACTTCGAACCGGACGAAATCCTGGAATCCGGTCGCGATCCGGCCGCGCCATGCGTCAAGCGGAAACCGGCGGATGTCGGTTCCGTCGAGCTCGATGGCGCCCGCGGTGGCGTCGTAGAACCGGCACAGCAACTTGACCAGCGTGGACTTTCCGGCGCCGTTCTCGCCCACAATCGCCACGGTCGAACCGGCGGGCAGGGTGAGGTTGACCTCGTGAAGTGAGGTCCGCCCAGTGCCTGGGTAGGCGAATGCCACGTCGGTGAGCCGGATGCCGGTGCGGATGGAATCTGGTACCTCGGCGTCGGCGGGCGGCGGCTGGTGAGCGGCTATCAGGGCGCGCAGCCAGCGCAGCCGGGTCATGCCACGCGTCATGCGCTGCAGCCGCCGGAACATCTCCAGGGCTGAGTTGATCTGGCGGTTGACCTGGGTGGCGAGGGTGATGACGAGGACGACTGAGCCGACACTGCCGTGTCCGGAGATGGCCTGGCGCAGTGAGAGCAGGACCGCCGCGATGTACGCGGCGGAGAAGGCCAGTTGTCCGGCCGCCTCGATGAGTGCTGATCTCAGTTCGGCGCGGGCCAGTACCCGGCCCTCGTCCGCCCACAGAGCGTGGTGGCGGCGCCGGAACTCGTCCTGCAGCCGGAACACGCGGATCTCCTTGGCGGGTGCCGCGCTGGTCCCGAGCTCGAAGAGGTTCCGGGCCTGCCGGGAGACGGTGGCGGAGCGTTCGCGGGCTCCGTTCTGGACGTCCTGGGCGCGGTGAGTCGCGTACATGGGCAGCAGGGCGGCCACCGGTAGCAGCATCAGCCACGGGCTGACCGATGCGAGCAGCCAGGCCGTGAACGCTGTAGACACCCCCAGCGACAGCAGTGCCATCAACCCGACCAGAGCGTCCGGATACTGCCCGATCTCCTTGCGCAGCAAGGAGATCTCGTTGGCGTAGTCGGGCCGCTCGTGGTGCTCCAGGCCCGCGGAGCCGTTCGCGAGCTCGATCAGCTCGCAGTCCATCGTGACGGTGACGAGGTCAGCGGCCTCCCCGTAGGGGATGAAAGCGAAGTGGTGCAGCATGAGTGAGCAGACAGCCAGTGTTCCGACCAACCCGCCGGTCAGGACCGCGCCCGCGACGTCGCCGGCCACCACCTGGTCGATGCCGTCCTTGAGCGCGAGCGCGAGAAGCGGCGGCGCGGCACCGCCGAGGATCATCAGCACCACCGACAAGGCCATTCGACCTGGGCTGTCACGCCAGGCGGCCGCCATGATCTCGCCGGTGGCGCGCAGTGCGGCGATCACCGCTGGATCCCTTCGGTGGCATGGTCGTCGATGTCTTCTCCGGCTTGGAACCGCCGCGCCTGGAGGTGGTACAGACCGGCGTACCGCCCGCCTTGGTCCAGCAGGCTCTTGTGGGTGCCGTCTTCCACGACCCGGCCATGCTCGAGAACCACGATGCGGTCCGCGTGCCGGATGCTCGAGAACCTGTGCGAGATCAGCAGTGTTGTTCGCCCCCTGGCGTCGGCGATGAACTCCTCGTAGAAGGCCGCCTCGGCCCGTACGTCCAGCGCCGATGTCGGCTCGTCCAGGACGAGCAGCTGCGCTCCGTGGTCCACGGCGTACAGGGCGCGAGCGATCGCGATCCGCTGCCACTGGCCTCCGGACAGCTCGGCTCCTTCCACGTACTGGCGCGACAGCAGGGTCCCGATGCCGTGCGGCAGCTTCGCGATCGCCTTGCCGATACCAGCCGTGTGAGCGGCCGCGGCCACCCGTCCGGGATCGGCCGGCTGCTCGACGGCACCGAATGCGATGTTGTCCGCGACGGACAGTTCGTAGCGGTTGAAGTCCTGGAAAATGACTGCGATCTTGCGCCGCCACGCGTCGACGTCCAGCGACGCGATGGCCCGGCCGTCGGCCAGGATCGCACCGCTCGTCGGCTCGTACAGGCGAGACAGCAGCTTCACCAGGGTCGTCTTCCCAGAGCCGTTCAGACCGACCAGAGCCGTGCACTGCCCGGCGTGGATGGTCAGATCGAGTCCGTCGAGCACCAGGCGCTCGCTGCCGGGGTAGGCGAACGACACGTTGTCGAACCGAATTCCGCCGCGGAGCAGCCCGGCTGGTTCGGCAGTCTCTGCGGACTGAGCTTCTGGGGCGTCGAGCGCCGCGGCGGCCTCCTGAAACCGGTGCAGCGCGCTCACCGACTGCATGCCGAACTGCGTGCCGTTGTCCGACTCGTGGTAGAACTCGCCGAGGGAGAGCACCCCGAGCGTCGCCTGGACCCCGAGAACCAAGTGGGTCAGGGAAAACTGACCGGCGGCTGCCGCCCGCAGCATCCAGGTGAGCACCAGCGCAGCCATGACCACGCCGAAGACGGTCCGCCACGCAAAAGCGGCTCCGTTGGCCTTCCTGCGTTCGCGCCACACCGGGCGCAGCGCGGCCAGCGCGCTAGCTCGATATCGGTCCGCGAGCCATCCGGTCAACCCGAACACCCGCGTCTCCTTGGCGGCGCTCGGCCCGATGCCCAGTTCACGGAAGTACATCGACTCACGGCGCAGCGGGCCCATCACCGGGCGCAGTCGGGTGTAGATCCGAACCACTGCCCGGTGCCCCACCCGAAAAGTCATCGTGACCAGACAGACCACGGCCGCGGCCCACCACGAAACGGCGACCCCCAGCAGGACCGTGTACGCGGCCAGTTGCACGTACTTGACCACCAACGCCACCGTGCCCGCCGCCGCGTCACCTGGGGTGCGGCCACGCTCCAGCTGCTCCGCCGCCAGCCACAGGTCGCCTGCTGCCTTGTCGTCCTCAAGCCCGGCGATCCCCGCACCCCGCAGTGACGCCGCCAGGATCTGATCGTGGAACTCGCCGTCGACCTGGTGCTTCAAGATCCGCCCGAGCGAAACCGACAGCGGTGCCAGCAGCTGCTGAACGAACAGCAGGCCAGCGGACGCCACGAACGCCGCAACCAGCGAACCCCACGCCGGCGACCCGAGCCCGCCGACGACCGCGGCCGGCGTGCTGCCGACCACGATGCTCGAGGCGATCATGAAGCCGCTGGGGAGCACACCGACCAGCACGTTCAACAGCGCGAGCCAGATCGCCAGCGGACCGGCCACTCCACGCAGCTCCCGCAGGAGGTACAGCCGCGGCTCAATTCGTTCTTCTTTGTACGTGCGCCACCACCGCTGCACGCTCAGATCCCCGCCATCGAGCTGCGAAGCTGCTTCTCAGCCTCGGCCAGAATCTGAACGGTGTCCTTGGCGGAGCGCGCATCGCACGGGTGGGTGCGCCGGCGTAAAGCCGCCACAGCGGCGAGTTCTGCGGCCGCGACCCGCAGCGACTGCCTGGGATCGACCGAGCTGACCGGCATGGTCGAACGGCCGGACGGGCCCCACAGGAAGAGATCAGGCCCAGATGCCGGCTTGGGCGCGCTCAGCGTCATCGTGGCTGTCGACGACGCGCCCGTCACGTGCTGGAGCACCAGGTAACTCACCTCGCCACCGCCCGGCACAGCGGTCACCGAGGTCACCGGGCCGAGGCACGCCCCCAGCATGTCGACCAGGTGCGGGCCGACGTCCCACAGCGCGCCCGTCTCCTGTCGCCACGGTGTGTTGAACGGCGAGCCGGGCCGCAGCGCCGTCGCCAGCCAGAGCGCGGCACCGCCGGCCCAGCCGCCTCCCGGCTCCTGCTTCTCGGCGAGCCAGGCGCGGATGTCGGGGTTGAAGCGCCAGGTGAAGAAGACCACCGAGGCGACACCCGCGTCATCGATGGCCGAGACGAGTGCATCCGCGTCCTCCGGAGTCAGCGCGATCGGCTTCTCCAGCAGCAGGTGCTTGCCCGCCTGCGCGGCGCGGATCGCCAAGGACGGCTGAGCGCGCGGCGAGACCGCGAACGCGACGGCGTCGACCGCGTCCAGGAACGCGTCGAAGTCGGTGAACGCGACCGCACCGTGCGCCGCCGCGAGTTCAGCGGCGGCATCGGGATTGCGCCCCCAGACGGCGTCCAAGGTCGAGCCGGGAGTGGAGGCGAGAGCGGGCGCGTGCGTGAAGTTCGCCCAGAAACCAGTACCAATCAGGCCGAAGCGCATGTCGGTCCTTCCTAGCTCAGCCGCTCGAGGAGGTGCTCGCCGACTCTGAGGGCGTTGGCCATGACGGTCAGCGCGGGATTCACAGCGCCCATGCTCGGCAGGAAGCTCGCGTCGGCGACGTACAGGTTGTCCAGTTCGTGCGCCTTGCAGTTCAGGTCGAGCACCGAGGTCGCAGGGTCTGCGCCGAACCGGCAGGTGCCCGCTTGGTGCGCCACGCCCGCGATCGGGTTGGCTTTGTGCCGGAAGAAGTTCTTGTCGAGCACACGGTCGGCGGTGAGGCCGATGCGGCTCATGGCCGTCGTCAGCTCACGGCGGAGTCCGTCGGTCTCGGGCTGGTTCGTCAGCCGGTAGGCCAGGTGGATGTTTCCGTCCCGATCGACGGTGACCCTGTTTCCGGGTCTCGGCAGGTCCTCGGTGGTCAGCCAGAAGTCGACGGCGTGGCCGGCGATCTCTGCCGGGTTGAGCCGCAACCCGAGCGTCGACAACAACGGATCCGCGCGTCTGGTCACCATGCTGGACTTGCCGACCATCTGGATGTTTCCCAGCGGCCACGGCCTGCCATCACCGGCGAAGTAGAAGTCGTTCAGCCCCAAGGTCTTCTGGAACGCCGAGTTGTTGGGCTCCTTGGCGATCACCACCACGGGCTCGCTGTTGTGCAGCATGAGGTTCCGGCCAACCTGGTCGGAACGGTTGGCCAGGCCGGCGGGGTGAGCTCCGGACGCCGAACTCAGCAGGATGCGGGCGGTGTTGACCGCGCCTGCCGCAAGCACCACGATGTCGCCGCTGTACGTCACGGTCTCCCCCGCGCGCGAGACGACCACTCCGGTCACGGTCTTGCCGGAAGAGTCGGTGGTCAGGCGCCGCACCTCGGCGTCGACCACGAGGGTGACGTTGTCGAGGTCGAGAACGGGCCGGACACCGATGACCTCCGCGTCCGCTTTGGCGTGCAGCAGGCAGGGGAAACCGTCGCAGGTGCTGCATCGGATGCATGCGCTCTTCGGCCGGTTGGCCTCGTCGAGCAGGATGCCGCACGGGGCAGAGAACGGGTGGTACCCAGCTCGCTCCAGATCGTCACTGAGCTGCTGGATGCTGTGCTCGTGGGAGACGGCGGGCCAGGGGTAGTCCTTCGACCAGTGTCCCCCGGGTGGGATCCTCGCCATGCGTGCCGTGCACCTGGTACAGCCACTCCGCCTTGGTGTACCAGGGCTCGAAGTCGTCGTAGCCCAGCGGCCAGGCCGGGGACGGCCCGTCGATGTGACGGACTTCGCCGAAGTCACCGGGACGCAGCCGGTACAACGCCGCACCGTACATCTTGGTGGCGCCACCGACGAAGTAGTAGACCTTGGGCTGGAACGGGCGTCCTTCGTCGTCGTACCAGGTGTCCCGCGAGACGTACCGGCCGTTGGCGCGAACCTCGTGCGGGTCCCAGTTCTCCCTCTCGCGCGGCAGGAAATCACCGCGCTCCAGCAGCAGAATGCGCTTTCCGGCGTGTCCAAGAACATTGGCGAGTGTTCCACCGCCGGCGCCGGTACCGATGATGATGACGTCGTAGTGTTCGCTCACGTCCGGATCGCATCCCAGGCGGAGAGCTGGAAGTGGCGGTACAGGTCGCGCAGCTCGGAAGCCGGGTAGTTGTCCTGCCAGGGTTTCTTGCGACCGGCGAAGTGGATGACGGCCGCGCTCTTCTCGTCCTCGATGAGTCCGGCGAGGGGGTTGACGTGCTCGGCCGGGTGGACGTATTCGGGTCCGCGGGGGGACATCGCGAAGGTGTTCCAGCGGGACTCGATTCGGTGCCAGTCGCCGTCGGCGGCGTAGTTGAGCGCGTCCTGGTCGTAGAAGTGCACCTTGTCGGGGTGTTCGGCCAGGAACTCGCGCGCCCGCTCGAACAGGCGGGAGCCGCGGATCCGGGCGAGATCCAGGAGCATGACACCGCTGTTGAAGTAGGCGCGGCCTTCGGGGAGGCCGAGCGCCTTCCACCCCGGCATCCCGGGGCCGTGCCCGATCAGCGGGCTGATCGGATCGCGTGCCGCTCCGATCGGATGGCCGCCCAGATCGCGGACGAGCAGCGGTCGCAGGTCCCCGAGCACCAGTGTGTCGACATCCATGTACAGAACCCGTGGCTCGTCCTCGATCACGTCGGGAATGGTCATGCGTGCGTAGATGGCCCTGCTGTACCAGGCGCCGATGGGCAGGTCTGGATCGGCGTCGGGAATGGAGCGGATCTCGACCAGCAGGCCCAGGCTCTCGG
Source organism: Lentzea albidocapillata (assembly GCF_000719115.1). GTDB lineage: Bacteria > Actinomycetota > Actinomycetes > Mycobacteriales > Pseudonocardiaceae > Lentzea > Lentzea albidocapillata. The sequence continues at coordinate 29,849 of NZ_JOEA01000025.1, forward strand.
CGTCGCGTAGAATCGATGCCGTGTTCTCGGGCGCGAGTCCCTGGTCCAGGACGACGAGCCTCAGTTCGTCTACATCCGGTCCGTGCGCCACCGCTATGGACCGCATCAGAGTGCGCAAAGGCTCTACGTAAACGTCGTCGATCGCGCAAACGATCGGCGCCAAAGGTGTTGCCACGTTCACTCCGTCTCACTCACTGCCTTTTCCGGGCCGCCCGGCGCTCGCGCGCTTCGTCATCCCGGCTTCGGTAGACTGAAAAGATGCGCTCGGCCGCGTCAGGCCAGTCCGGGTACTTCGAATAGTTCGCGTCGCAAGAATGGAAGGCGAAGCGACTGTCCCGGACATCGATCCTTCCGTCGTGATCCCTGAGGTACTGGAGGAAGGCCTCGGACTCGCCGACGACAGAATGGTGAAGCAGCTTCCACTTCCCCGAGGAGTACGCTTCCGCCCGCTCCTCCAGGCGATCTCTCACCGACAACGTCCACTTGAAGTGGTGCACTTGGGCACAGAGATCGCCGATCGGCGCAGCCTTCCCAGTCCAAGCCCTGTGCTGGCCGTAGTCGAGTTCCACAGAGCCGCGAGCGATCGTCACCTTGGTCGGCCGCCCGTTCAGCAAGGGGAACGTGAGCAGTCCCGCCAGGGGAAACTGGTCCCACAGTGAGCGGCGTCCGACCGGTTCCACAGCCGTGAGCCGGCCGTCTTCACTGACGCGATCGAGAAAAGCGCCGGTCACGTAGTCGTAGCCGTCCTCCTCACACAGCGCGATGACATCCGTCAAACTGCGGTCGTAGACGTGAAACTCGTCAAGATCCGCGATGACCCACCAGTCATCAGGATGTTGCAGCATCAGCCCCCGGATGAGCTTCGCGTTCAGGTCTTCATGCCAGGGTCCGATTTCGATGCGGTCGAATTCGAGTCCGAAATCCGCCATGGCCGAGACGGACTGACGGAGAGCCGGGTCTTGCTGGTCCGCCACGTGGCGGACGATATGGAAGGATTCGATCCCCATGGCGGCGTAGTGCGCCAATGAGTATGGCAGCAGAGAAACGTCTCCACCCACTACCGAGACAAGCCGAACAGTCATCATGACCCTCTCAAAGCATCTTCCAGAATTCCGCCGAGCCGATCTTTGTCATATCGGTCCCATGCTGCCGAATACGAACGTGACGGATCACCCAGGAAGTACTTCTCGAAGAGGACTTGACGGGAGCCGAAAGCCTCACCGACGAGGTCCCAGGCCAGCCGGTAAACACGTGTCCGTTCGTTGCCGTCCATCGTCGCACCGCGGTAGTACTGACCGATCACAGCCGCAAGCGGGCCCTCCAGATCCGCGGAGGTGGGCGTCATGAACAAGCCTGAGGCCGACAGGTCTCGCAGCGTGTCGACAGCGGAGGCATACACGTCCTTGCTGACGCGAAGTCCTGCCAGAACCGGTTCGGTGGCGGGCACCCACATTCCCCAGTCCGTGGTGAAGGCGTCGGCCTCGGCCGCTCTCAGGCAGGCTTTGGTGACGTCGAGGCCGGTGACTATTTCACCGAGTCTGCGGCGCGGCTCATCGGCTTTCGACAGCCCCGTGCTTTCGACGACGGCGGCCGCGGTCGCCAGGACGAGCTCGATCTTCACCGCACGTCGTGCGAGCACCTGCTGCCCCACGTGCTCGTTGAAATGGGTGGCGACCTTGAAGTTCCGGTCCAGTTCGACGTCTCGGTAGACGAAGACCCGCTCCCACGGAACGACCAGATCTTCGAAGATGGCTACGCAGTCCATCTCGTCGAAGCGCGAGGCGAGAGGATGGTCGACACTTCCCTTGCGGGTGAACGGTTCCCGGCAGACCAGCTGCAACCCCGGGGTGTCCAGCGGGATCGCGAAGGAGATGGAGTAGTCCTCCTCCCCCACCTCCAGAGGGCGGCCGGCGCCGAACACCAGAAGCTCATCGGCGAGCGGCGCGAGCGTTGCCAGGCTCCGCATGCCCCGGACGATCGGACCCGAATCCGTCTCTCCGACGATCCGCAGAGGGGTGGCGACACTGCCGCCCTGCCCGGAGACCGTCTTGCTCTTGTCCGTACGCGGACCCGCGAACGTGTGGGACAGGCACAGGTCACGTCGTCGTGCGTCCTCGTGATACCGGACCAGGTTCTCCGCGAACCCCTTGTTGTCCCGGGCCGAGAAGAACTTCTGGTTCGCCGCGAAGGCTGTCAGGCAGGTCGCCATGTAGTCGGGACTGCGGCCCAGCATCCCCAACGATGCGCGGGCCCAGACCTCGAAACCTTCGCGACGGGCCACCAACTGCTCTGCCGAGCACGGAGGCATGAAGGCGCGACCACAGCGCTCTCCGTGGTGCTCCACGGAGAGCGCCGCCCGGCTCGGCAGCTCGTGCTGCAGGTCGTAAAGTTCCGCGATCTCACGAGCGGCAGGCATCAGGCCCTCGTGCGAGGTCACATCGTCGACCGTCGCACCGCCCAGCCAGACTCTGCGGCCGTCCTTCAGACGCTGCAGGTATTCCGCGCCCGTTGTGAGGCTCACGCCTTTTCCTCCACGCCGCCGGCGTCTCCAGCGCCGCCGTCGAAATCCGGGAGAACGGCCTCGTGGTCCTCCGCCGGAGGGACGGACGGGACGTGGACGACAAGCAGCACGGCGGGCTCTCCACTTGCCTTGAAACCGTGGGCCGTGCCCGGCGGAAGGTAGAGCGTCGTCCCCGCTTCGATCGCCTTGACCTCGCCGTCGACGTAGGCGGCCGCCGACCCGGACACGACGTAGACCAACTCCCCCGACAGGGCGTGGCGCGTCACCGGCGCGGGCCTGCCCGGCTGTACCCCGACATAGGACGCTCGCAACCGTGCCTGGCTGGCCGGAAAGTGGCCGATGGTGCCGAACGGTCGTTCCTGCACGGACAGTTGCCCGGCTTCGGTGGTCCAGATCTTCTCGGTCGTCACGTCTTCGACGGTCATTCTGTCTCTCCCTTGGTCAGCGCATCAGATGAGTGCCGGCGACGACCAGGTCCTGGCCCGCGAGCACTTCGTTTTCCGGGTCGAGGAGGAACGCGATGGCGCGCGCGACATCTGCGGCTTCGACCGCCCGGCCACGGGGCAGGTCCTCCTGCCTCGGTGGTGGTGATGGTCGGCCTTGCCGCTCGAACAGCCGCACCAGCCGCTCTCGGCCGGCGCGGCCCAGGTCGGTGTCCACGCCGCCCGGACTCACGCAGTTGACCAGAACCGAGTCGCCGATGACCTCGGCTGCCAGACACTGGACCGCGGCTCTCAGTGCCGCCTTGGTTGCCGCGTACGGGATCATGAACGACCGGGGCCGCAGCGGTGCGAGCGATCCGACCGCCACAATCCGGCCGAACTCGCTTCTCCGCATTGCCGGCAGGAGGTCCCGGGCGAGTTCGACGAACGCCACGACGTGCAGTTCGAAGAGGTCGCGCAGCACCTGTCCGTCGATGTCCTCCACGGCTGCCGGCATACCGCCGCCGGCACAGTGGACGAATCCCGTGATCGGAGGGCCTTCGCGGGCTGCCAGCTGCTCACGAAACCGCTGCCGCTCGTCGGGGCTCCGCAGATCCACCTGATAGGTCGCCGCAGCGGCTCCCGTGCCGGTGACCGGTGTCGTCGGGCCCTTTGTGTGCCCGACGAGGATCAGCTGTTCGCAGGAGTTCCGCAGGTGCCCGGCGGTGGCCAGGCCGATACCCCGGCTGGCTCCGGTCACCAGAACGGCTCCATGACTGCCCACGCGTCATCCGCCCAGAGGAGGATCGGCCCGGCGGACGCGCAGATCCAGAAGCGCGGGCCGGTCGGCCGCCAGAGCGTCACGGACCGCTTCCCGGACCTCGTCCAGCTTCTCGACCCGCCGGGACCACAGTCCGAGCCCCGCGGCCACGGCCGCGAAGTCCATCTCGTGGAACTCGGTCGAGATGATCCGCCCGTCGAAGTCCTGGATCTGGGCGGTGCGGATGCGGCCGAGGGCGGCATCGTTCACGACGACCCAGAGCACGGGGATGTTGTGGTTCACCGCGGTGGCCACCTCGCCGCCGTGCATCAGGAAACTGCCGTCACCGGTCACCGAGACCACGGGCCGATCCGGGTCCGCCAGCTTCGCGCCGATCGCCGCGGCGATGCCCTGTCCCATCCCCCCGAGAGACCGGCCGGGAAGGATCGCGTTGCTGTACCCGGCGCGGAAGATCTGCATCGTCCAGATCCAGTGGCTTCCGCTGTCCGGGAGCACGCGTGCGTCGGCCGGAAGGGCATCTCGTACCGCGGCGAGGGCCTCGCCGGGATGCATGTGCTCGTCGTACGAGCCGTCCGAAGAGACCTCATCGGGTTCCGGTGCGGACGTCGCCGTGAACAGCTCCGTGCGAAGCAGCGGGGTCGTCGTCTCCGAGGCGGAGTTCGTCAATGCGCTGAGCACGACCGCGGCGTCACCCACCAGGAGCTTGTCGATGGGCCACACAATGCCTGTTTCCTCGGCATCGACGTTGACCGAGACGACGCGGCCAGGTGCCGGCAACCCCGCCAGGCCGCCGAGCGACATGGCACTCAGGGACGTTCCCACCGCGAGGACGAGGTCGGGCTGCGTCCGTGCCCACCACCCGGGCAATCCCGGATCCCCGCCCGCACCCACGTGACCCAGCACCAGCGGCGTGCTGGCGGGCACAGCACCCTTACCTCGCACGGTGGTGACGATCGGGATGTTCCGTGCTCGGGCGAACCGCACGACGTCGTCTCCGGCCCGTGAGCTGGCCACACCACGGCCGGCCAGAATGACCGGCGCGGTCGCGCCGGCGAGTTCTTTCTCCAGCGCACGCAGTTCGTCGGCAGATGGGCACGGCCGGTGCTGGTCCTCGACGATGCGTGCGCGCAAACGGTCGAGATGGGGCAACGTCACCGGCTGGTCCCACAGCTCCATCGGTACGCTGATGTGCACGGGGCCGGCACGTCCATCCCGAGCTGCTGACAAGCCGCCCGCCAACAGCCTCACCAGTTGGTTGGGGTTCACCGCAAGGCTGCTGCTCTTGGTGATCGGTGAAAAGGCGGCGACGGTGTCCACTCCGCGCGCGAAGCTCGTGGATTCCTGATATGCCCTGGTCCCGAAAGCGGCCAGCCGCGACTGGCCGGTCAGGACCAACAAGGGAATGCCCTCCGAGTACGCGGTCGCGACTCCGGTCATCAGGTTCAGAGCGCCGGGACCGGTCGTCGCGCAGCACACGCCGACAGTGCCCCGGACCTGCGCCCATCCGGTAGCGGCGAAAGCCGCGCCCGTTTCGTGCGCACAGAGCACCGGCTCCGGGGCGCCGCCTCGGTCGTGCAGCTCGTTGTAGATCGACATGATGGCCTGGCCGGGTACCCCGAACACGTGGCCGACGTCGAGATCTTCCAGGACGTCAAAAAGGAAACTGACTGCGGTGGTCACTGTGCCGGCCTTTCGCTCAGTTCTTGTCCGGTCCGGCGTCCAGCCCACATGGTCCGGTCGGCATAGGTGAAGAAGAGATCAGCGGAATCGGGAATGCGGTAGCCGTTTTTCCACGGTTTCCGTTTGCCCGTGAAGTGGCGGACGCGAGGATGGCGCAGGGCGGCTTCGCTGACCGCTGGGACGGAGATCCCGCTCGCCGCGGGGTGCGGCGCCCCGTACCGGACGTCCATCATGTTCCAGGACTCGTCGACGGCGAGGAATTTGCCGTTGACGACCGCGTTGAGGGCTTCCTGGTCGAGCAGGCCTATGCAGTCGGCATGTTCTTCCACATAGGCGAGCGCCTTCGCGGCGACCTGATCTCGTCGCCACACGTCCAGGTTGATGAGCAGCATGCCGGCGTTGAAGTACGGGGCGCCGGGATCGAGACCGGCTTCCTCCCAGCACTGCACGCCTCTGGAACTGCCGATCAGAGGGTTGAACGGGTCGATGACCGCGCCGAGCGGCAGCCCGTGAAGGTCCAGCTCCCACAGATCGTCGAAGGGCGACAGGGTGATCGTGTCGGCGTCCAGGTAAATGACCTTGTCCCAGTCGCTGGGCAGCAACTGCGGCATCAGGAGACGGGCATAGGTCGCCGATGACGGATGGCTCAGGAAGGGGGATGAGGTGGGCCACGCCGACAGGCTGTTCACATCGATGTCCAGGAAACGGACGAGGCCGTTCACTCCGGTGTCCCAGGACGCTGACAGCCTTCGCTTGGACTCGGCAGAGATCCCGCACGACAGGACGACGACCTCGAGTGGCCTTTCCTCCTGCGAGTTGTCCAACACCGACCTGACCGATGCTGCCAGCGGGAATGCGTAGTCGTCGTCGGCTGCTAGAACTATCCGGATTGGTTCTACGGCCACGAAACCACCCTTTGTTCTGAAAGTCTGACAACTCGACCAGGCCGTGGAGATGCCATTACTGGACGCTTTCGGCCAGCCGAGTGCGCTTTGCGATCGAATAAGCCATGTGCCCAGGCTGCCCGGCGCCTGTATCCGTCCGGTATCCGCGCGACCGGGACGGCGGGTACAGGGGTGCGCGGCGCCGGCCTGCCGCGCTGAAAGGGAGAACCGGGCTGCGGGAGCTGACGTGCGCGCGACCTCGCTCCGCCCGCGTGGATAATTCGGGCGTGAACGATGTCGGCATCGGTGTTCTCGGGCCTTTCGAGGTGACGGTCGGCGGAGCGCCCCGCACGCTCGGCGGACATCGTCAGAAGCGGCTGCTGGCGTTGCTCCTCCTCCGCGCGAACACGGCCATGTCACCCGACCAGATGATCGACGCACTCTGGGACCACGAGCCGCCCGCGACGGCTCGAAGCCAGGTGCGCAACGCCGTCGCCAGGCTCCGGCGCGACCTCGGCAGCGCCGGGGCGGCTGTGGTGACCGACTCCGGCAACTACCGCCTGTGCATCGACGACGACCAGGCTGACGTCCTGCGGTTCTCCCGCACGGTGAAGCGCGCCCGCGAACTGGCCCGTGCCGGGGCGAACGAGGACGCCATCAAGGCCGTGCGCGCGGGCCTGTCGCTGTGGCGAGGTACTGCGTTCGCCGGGCTGGACGGCCGGGTGTTCGAGGCGGCGGCGGCATCTCTGGCCGAGCAACGGCTCGCCGCCCAGGAACTGCTGATCCACCTGCGGGTGGCAACCGGCGACACGACCGGCTTGGTCGGTGAACTGTTCGTGCTCACCGCCTCGTACCCGACCAGCGAGCCGTTCGTCGCACAGCTCATGACGGCGCTGTGCCGTGAGGGCAGGCAGGCGGACGCGCTGCGGGCGTACGAGCGGCTCCGGGGACGGCTGGCAGAGGAACTCGGTGTCGACCCCGGCCCTGGGTTGCGCGACCTGCACGAACGCGCGCTACGCGGCGACATCGCGCTCACGACGACGCCGGTCACCGAACTCTCGGCCGTGGAACCTCGATCCCTGCCACGCGACCTCCCTGACTTCACCGGCCGTCACGACGAAGTCCGCAACCTCATCATGCTGATGGAGAAGGCCTCCGACACCGCCGTGATCATCTCGGCGATCGACGGGATGCCCGGTATCGGGAAGACAACTCTGGCCGTGCGGGTCGGACACCTGACCCGAAGCCGGTTCCCACATGGGCAGCTGTTCGTCGACCTGCACGGCCACACGCCTGGACGGCGGCCATTGCCACCGGACGCGGCGCTCGATGTGCTGCTGCGAGGTGTCGGCGTACTGCCCGAGCAGATCCCGGAAGGCCTCGACCGGCGGGCGGACCTGTGGCGCTCGGTGATGGCCGACCGGCAGATGCTCATCGTCTTGGACAACGCTGCCGACACCGCACAGGTCCGTCTCCTGCTCCCGGCCTCGTCCTGTGTGCGGGTTCTGGTGACGAGCAGGCGTCGGCTCACCATGCTGGAGGGTGCGTCGTCGTTCTCCATCGAAGTGATGCCGCCGGACGACGCAGCCCAGCTGTTCTGCCGGGTCGCGGCTGTGTCACCTGCCGACGGGCCGGTCGCCGACGTGGTGGCACTGTGCGGCCACCTGCCGCTCGCCATCAGGATCGCCGCGTCGCGGTTGCGCAGCAGACCGCGGTGGACGGTCGCGCACCTCGCCGACCTTCTGCGCAACGAGAGCCGCCGGCTGGCCGAGCTGTCCGCGGAAGACCGGAGCGTCCGCTCGGCGTTCGCCGTTTCCTACGACAATCTCTCCGCTTCGGAGCAACGGTCATTCCGGCTCCTGGGCCTGCTGCCCGGCGGTGACTTCGGTGAGCACGCCGCAGGCGCCGTCATGGACCTGGAGCTGCCGGACGCACGCCGGACGCTGGAAGAGCTGGTCGACATCAACCTGCTCGTCAACCGTGCTCCTGGCCGATACCTGTTCCACGACCTGTTGCGCCAGTTCGCCCGTTCGCTCTGTGCCGAAGATGAACGCGCAAAGGCGATCGGCCGCGTAGTGGAGTACTACCTCGACCTCGGCCACACCGCCGAACAAGTAGCGCACCCGGTGGGGATCCAGGAGGAGAGACAAAGCCTTCACCCGCTGCCGGACATGCGCACGGCACACGAAGTGCGATCGGTGATCGACACCGAACACCGCGCCATCGCCGAGCTGATCGACCTGGCCGGCGAGCACGGGCTGTCAGAGGAGATCGCCGAGCTGGCGTCGTTGTTCGGGCCGGTTCTGCAGCGCCAAGGCCATCTGGACGACGCGTTGGCCGCCTATGAATCCGGCCTCGCGGTCGGGGTGTCCCTGCAGGTCAAAGCCGACCTCTACCGAGGCCTCGGGAAGTCTCTGATCACCGCTCGTCGCTTGGGCGCTGCACTGCGGGCGCTGCGCACGGGACTCGCACTCGAACAGAAACTGGGCAACGACCGAGGCGCCGGTCGCGCGCACAACAACCTCGGCATCGCGCACTACCGCCTGGGCCGCTTTCTCGAGGCGCGCACCAGTTTTCATCAGTCACTCACACTGCTGAGCGAGGTCGGCACGCCCTACGACAAGGCCACACCACTGATCAACCTCGCTGCCACGCACATCGGTCTCGGCAACTACGCCGACGCCATCTCCGCCGCCACGGAAGTGCTGGCCCAAAGCCCCGTTCTGAACAACCCGCACCTCCAGGCGGTGGCCTTCTACAACCTCGGCCACGCCCAGCTCTGCTGTGGAGACACCGACGCCGCGCTGAAGAACCTCGAACAGTCGAAGACGATCAGTTTGGAGATCGGCGCGACGGAGATCGAGGGCCGCAACCTCTACACCATCGCGGACTGCCACCGCCAACGACGCGACTTCACCGCCGCCCTCGATGGAGCGCGCGCTGCGCTCATCCTCGCCCGCCGCATAGGCAACCGCGACATCCAAAGCCACGCGCACGTGGTCCTCGGCCGAACACACCTCGACCTCGATGCCCCTGCCCTCGCCGCGGAGTGCTTCCACGAGTCGCTGAGACTCACCGCCGACGATGGAGACAACTTCACCGAAGCCGCGGCTCACGACGGCCTCGCCCGCATCGCGTACGACGAGCAGGACCTGCCCCGCGCAGAACACCATTGGCAGGCCGCGTTGAACCGCGCTCACGCTGGTGGCCTACCTCAGCGCGAGCAGTATCAGCGCAATTTGGCCGACCTCGGCACTACGGCCGACCGGCGGGCGAGATCTTGAGCCGCCGATACGAGCATGAAGCCCTCGCCATTCTGATCCCGGATTCGACGCCGGGCGTGGGCTCACCGGCGGCGCGTGGACTCGCAACCCAGCTCTGCAACCAGGTATGTCCACAAAGGATAGCCTGAGTGGTCCCGACGAGCAGGGGCGAGAGCGCTCACGACGCAGATCCGCTGGCTTGCCCGTCTGGACGTCACGGGTGCACCTCGGCGACTCCTACGACAACGCGCTGATGGAGAACTTCTTCTCCACGCTGAAGATCGAGCTGCGACAGACTCAGACAGTCGGGCCCACGCACACTTCTCGTGATCCGTTCGCAGAACGGGCATGAATAGAGCCGCTGAGTTCGGTCAATGGGCGTCCCGTCGCCGAGGTGCGATGAGCCGTGACTTCAGCAGCGATGGACAACGCTGTCTCCGCCGGCGTGTGTGCGCCCAGGTCAAGTCCGAGCGGTGACCGCAACCGACCGAGTTGATCAGGTGTGACGCCGGCTTCGCGTAACAACGAGACGCGCTCCGCATGGGTGCGACGCGAACCCATCGCCCCGACGTATGCCAGTGGCATCCGCAGGGCGCGGGTCAGCACGGGAATGTCGAATTTGGGATCGTGGGTCAGAACGCACACGACTGTGCGTTCGTCCGTTTCGGTGCGCTCCAAGTAGCGGTGCGGCCAATCGACGACCACCTCCGCGGACGGAAACCGGGCGCGAGTGGCGAACACGGGCCTCGGATCGCAGACGGTGACCCGGTAGCCGAGAAGTTTTCCTACCTCGCTGAGTGCCGCGGCGAAGTCGAGCGCGCCGAAGATCAGCATTCGGGGTGCCGGGGACGCGACCTCGACCAGCACCTCCACGGGCTCGCCGGTGAAGCGGTCGATCCAGCGGATCATGTCCGTGCCCCGGCATGCGAGAACGGCGTTGTCCAGCGCCGGATCTCCGAGGGTGACCGCCGTGACACCGTCGTCCGCGATCAGCCACCGGCCCGGCCAGCCGACCGGTCCGCGGATGACCCTCGCCACGAGCAGATGCTCTCCGCGGGCGGGGACCTCAGGTGTCGGATGCACGAACACCTCTATCGTTCCCCCACAGGTCAGCCCCACGGCGAACGCCGACTCGTCGGACCAGCCGAACCGGTGGACAGCGGGCTCACCGGTGGCCAGCGACTCGCGGCACAGGTCGTAGACGGCGCCCTCCACACAGCCCCCGGAGACGTTGCCGATCACCTCGCCGGACTCGTCCACCGCGAGCGCGGAACCGATCGGGCGCGGCGCGCTGCCGGTGACGGACACCACCGTCGCCACGGCGAAGCGGCGTTCCTCTCGGCGCCATGTCGTCAGAGCATCGACCAGTTCGAGCAACACACCCTCCTCTACAGCAGCTTGTCCTGCGTGATGGGCAGATCTCGGACGCGCCGGCCGGTGGCGTGGTAGATCGCGTTGCCGATGGCGGCGGGTACGCCCGTGATCGGCGTCTCGCCGAAGCCACGTGCGCCCAGCGCGGTGCTTCCGGGGTCGGGTTCGTCGACGAACAGTGCTTCCAGTTCGGGAGGCGCGTCCGCGCACACGGGCACCAGGTAGGTCGACAGGTTGGGGTTGACCACCCTGCCGCTGTTCCGGTCGTAGACGGTGTGCTCCATCAACGCGTGGCCGATTCCCCAGGTGACGCCACCGATCACCTGCCCGCGCGCGGTGCGGCGGTTCATCACCCTGCCGATGTCGTGTGCTGTGACCACCCGTGTCACCCGCACCGAGCCCAGTCGCGCGTGGACACGGACTTCCGCGAACACCACGCCGTAGGACAGGCCTGGAAGGTTCGGCCCACTGCCCGTCGCCTCGACCGGCTTACCCGCCCTGCTCACCACAGCGCCATAGCTGTCCCGACGTTGGTGGTTCCGGGTGTGGATCAGGTGACCGTGCCTGGTTTCGACTTCGTCCGCCGGGACCCCGGACAACGGGGATCGCTCGTCGGCCACGGCGAGCGCCACCACCGCGTCCCGTGCGGCTCTGGCCGCTCGGTCCACCGGGCCGCTGACGCTGGCGATCGTGGCCGAAGCGGCCGACAGGCCGGCGACGGGCAGGGCCGTGTCACCGATGTGTGCCTGGATGACGTCGAGTGGCATGCCCATGGCGTCGGCGACGATCTGGCTGATGACCGTGTAGGTGCCGGTGCCGATGTCCTGGGTGCCTATGCGGAGCACGACCTTGCCGTCGAGACCAACCGTGACCGAGGCAGTGGACGGCATCGCACCGAAGGTGTGCATCTCGGTGGCCATCCCCCACCCGACGTACTCGTCGCCGTCCTTCGTCGCGCCCGGCCTGCGCTTGCGCTGCGACCAGCCGAACGCCTCGGAGGCCATGTCGTAGCACTTGAGCAGGTGCTTGCTGCCGAACCGCTGACCGGTCTCCTGATTGAACTCGGTGTGGTTGCGCCGGCGCAGTTCCAGTGGGTCCATGTCGAGCGCCCAGCCGAGTTCGTCGAGAGCGGTTTCCAGTCCGAAGTGGGCGGTCATCTCCGGCGAACGCATGTAACTGGACGTGGCGACGTCGAGCCGCACGCCCTCCTGCCTGACGTGCAGGTTCGGGCAGTCGTAAAGGAAACGAGCCGACTCGCTGGTGTTGAAAATCGACTCTTCGGTGTTGCTCAACTGAGCGGTCGTCGTGCTGAGGAGGGCGGTCAGCTTCCCCGCGCGGGTGGCACCGAGCTGAAGGTGCTGACGGAACTCCGAACGGTGACCTGCCATCGTGTACATCTGGGCGCGACTGAGCACCAGCCGGACCGGGCGGCGCAGAATCCGCGCTGCCGCGGCGTTGATGATGGTGTGTGACCAGATGGGCCCCTTCGCGCCGAAGCCGCCGCCCAGATACGGGGCCACCACCCGGACGTTGTCGACCGGCAGCGCGAAGGCGGTGGCGATCGTCCCCTTGGTGAAGTGCACGCCCTGCGTCGTCTCGTGCAGCGTCAACCGGTCGCCGTCCCACTGCGCCGTGGTGGCGTGCGGCTCGATCGGGTTGTGATGCCGGGCAGGACTCGAATAGCGCGCTTCCACGCGGACCTCCGCCCCTGCCAGCGCCGCTGTCGCGTCACCGCGCTTGAACTCGTTGGGCCGGTTCCGGAACGGTGGTGGCAGGTACGGTGGCCCAGCCGCGTCGTCGATCACCACTCGCGGCCGCTCCGTGCGGCAGCGGACGGCTACCAGGGTGGCGGCCTCGATCGCCTGCTCGACCGTGTGCGCGACCACGATCGCCACGGGCTGGCCAACGTGGTGAATCGCCGTGTCCTGCATGGGAATGAACCCCTTGGGGTAGGGGAACGACGGCACGGTCAGCCGCGGCATGTCGCGATGCGTCAGCACGGCGACCACACCCGGATGAGCCAGAGCGGCCGACGTGTCGATGTCCGTCACCTCGCCCTTCGCGACCTCACTGGTCACCAGGAACCCGTGCAGGGCACCGGGAACCGGGTTGTCCGCCGGATACCGGGCGGCACCGGTCACCTTGGCCCTGCCGTCGACCCGCGCGACCGGGCGCCCCACCAGACCCGTCATCGAAGACCTCCCAGATCGAGCACCAACTCGGCCAGCGCACGCTGCACCAGTTCGACCTTGAACTCGTTGTCCTGTCTTGGCACGGCCCCACGCACGAGCACGCGGCCGGCCTGTTCGACCCTCTCCACCGTCAGGTTCTTCCCCCGCAGTTCCGCTTCGGCCTCGGCGGAACGCCAGGGCTTGGTCGCGATCCCGCCGAACGCCAGCCTGATGTCGCGCACGAAGTGCCCGCGCAGATCCAGAGCGGCCGCGACCGAGACCACGGCGAACTCGAACGTGGCGCGGTCGCGCAACTTGAGATACCGCGACCTCGTCGCGGTCGGGTGCCGCGGCACCTCGACCGCGGTGATGAGCTCCGCCGGCCGCAGAGATGTCTCGATCTGAGGCGTGTCGCCAGGAAGGCGGTAGAACTCACCGACCGGAATCCGGCGCGCGCCACCTGGTCCGAGCACGTGGACCGACGCGTCAAGCGCCGTCAGAGCCACCGCGAGATCGGACGGATGGGTGGCGATGCAACTTTCGCTACCGCCCAGAACCGCGTGCCCTCGGTTCCACCCCTGCAAGGCGGAGCACCCGCTGCCAGGCACGCGCTTGTTGCATGCCGACCCGATGTCGCGGAAGTAACCGCACCTCGTGCGCTGCAACAGGTTTCCGCCGATCGTGGCCATGTTGCGCACCTGCGGCGACGCGGATGCCAGCAGCGCCTCCGCGAGCACCGGGAAACGAGCGCGGACCGCATGGTGTTCGGCCACCTGTCGCATCCTGGCCAGCCCGCCGATGCGCAGGCCGCTCGCGGACTCGGTGACGCGAGCCAGGTCGAGCTTGTTGACGTCGACCAGATGCTGGTGGTGCTGCACCCCGTCCTTCATCAGGTTCAGCAGATCGGTACCACCCGCGATGAACGCTGCTCCGGGCGTCCGGTCAGCCAGACGAACAGCGTCGGCGGAGTCACGTGCCGAGGCATAGCCGAAGGACCTCACCGCCGCACCTCCCGTGCCGCGTCGGCCACGGCGGCGACGATGTTCTGGTAGCAGGCGCAACGACAGATGTTGCCGCTCATCCACTGCCGGATCTCTTCGTCCGACCCGGTGTGGCCTTCCCGGATGCACGCGACCGCGGACATGATCTGTCCAGACGTACAACCACCGCACTGGAACGCGTCGCGGCGGATGAACGCCTCCTGCACGGGATGGAGGCGGTCGCCGTCAGCGAGTCCCTCGACAGTCGTGATGGCGCTGCCCTGACGCATCACCGCAAGCGTCAGACAGGACTTGATTCGCTCCCCGTCAACGAGAACTGTGCACGCGCCGCACTCCCCGCGGTCGCAGCCCTTCTTCGTGCCGGTCAGCGCCAGACGCTCACGGAGCGCGTCCAGCAGCGTGACCCTCGGCTCGACCGTGACGGCGTGCTTGCGCCCGTTGACCGACAGCGTGATCTCCATGACCTCCGCTACGTCCCCGGCCGTCGTTGGCGCGGCTGCGGCCGCGACTGCAGGCGCGGGCACGAGTGTGGCGCCGGCGGCTGCCACAGCCGTGGACTTCAACACGATTCGGCGGGTGTGGGTCGTCGCAGGGTGAGGTGACTCAGGCACCGCTCCTCCTCAACCAGATCGATGTAACAGCGATACAAGAAATTAGGTAACAGCGGTAGCGTAGCCCGCCGCTCTAACATCGACAAGCCCGCGATGTAACATCGATATATGGCAAGTTCGACTCGAGAACACGTTCTCGAGGTGACGACAGCGCTGCTCAGCGACGTCGGAGCCGCAGCGGTGTCCGTTCGTGACGTGTGCCAGGCCGCCGGCGTCACGGCACCAACGCTGTACCACCACTTCGGGGACAAACAGGGCCTGCTGGAAGCGGTTGCCGAACAAGGCTTCAAGCGCTACCTCGCCACCAAACAGGGCAACGGGCCGTCGGCTGATCCGCTGGACGACCTGCGAGCAGGATGGGATCGGCACGTCGAGTTCGGCCTGACGCACCCGGCGTTCTACCGGCTCATGTACGGCCCCACCGGCAGCCGCACACACGCCGCCGAGCAGCAGGGACTGCAGATCCTGCACGCCATGCTGGTGCGCCTCGCGAAGCAGGGACGCCTGTCCATGACACCCGACGAGGCGGTTCCCGTCATTCACGCCGCGTGCGTCGGAACGACGTTGATGATGCTGGCCAACCCCGACAGCCCCGCACACCGAGGACTGCCGGACCGAGTGCGTGAGGCCATCTTCGCCGCGATCATCACGCACCAGCACTCCGACGACGATCCGGCCACGACGCTGTCAACGCAGGCAGGCACTTTGCTCGCGACGCTCGCCGGTCAGCACGACCTGGACCTGTCACCGGGCGAGCGGCTTCTGCTCACAGAGTTGCTGTCTCGTTGGATCCGATGACCCACACGCCACTGACGAGTCGCACCCGAGACAGTTGATCGGGCCGCACGTCGGCCACGACGGTTCGCCGTCTGAGCAGCGGCGCCGGCGAGCCAGGCGAAGCGGCGGGCTTGCCTAGCGGGAGGAGCCGGCATCGGCGGCCTTCCCTTCCGCAAGACCGGCGAACGGCAACGGACAGGACGGGACGTGCGAGCAGGCGATGAGGTCGTCGCAACCCGCCGCCACCGCCGCTCGCAGCGTGTCCCGGATGATTCCCAGGTCCGCGATCTTGGCCTCGACCTCGGCGAGCTTCGCGGTCGCTCTCACCTGCAACCCGGTCTTGCCATGCCGGTGCGCGCCAAGATCGAGCAGTTCGGCGACCTCGTCGAGAGTGAACCCGAGTCGCTGGGCGGCCTTGATGACCCGGATGACGGTCACTGTCTCCGGCGGATACATCCGGTGCCCGCCCAACGTCCGGTCCGGCTCGGTCAGCAGGCCGACGCGCTCGTAGTACCGCAGGGTCTGCCGGTTCACGCCCGCGGCGTCGGCAACCTCCCCTGCGCGCAGCCCGGTCATGCCGACGCCCCTTCAGCCCGTGCTGCAAGCGCCTTGAGCACATCGGCGTTCTGCTCTGGAACGGTGATTTCCAAGCACAGGCTGCCGCCGGTCGCGATCAAGCCAAAGGTGAAGAACGAACAGCAGCCAGCCTCCCGGACAACGAGTTCGGCCGCGCGCGCAGCCACCTCAGGGCTCGGGGTGAGGTCCATCGACACGGAAGTCGCGTTGATGCGCCGGACCTCACGCACTGCCTCCGTGAACAACTCGTCGAACTCGGCGACACGCAGCGGACGTTCCGCGGTGGGCAACGTGCAGGCTTGCGGGGCCCAAAGCTCAGGTTCTGCGCTCATGCATCGACGGTAAGCCTGTACCTGGGTACCGGATGCAAGTAAAGGTTGGCTGAGTCGCACATCCTCTCGTGCTCCGATCAGGTCAACAGACCTTTTTAGACCAATTTCGGCTCCCGTGAGGACAGATGGGAGACCGGTGGATAGTCGTTCGTTGGGTTTCATCACCAATGCCCGGCGACCGGAACCGGCTTTCGGCTAACGTGGGCCTAGCCAGCCGGACCTGCGCTTCTGCTACTACAGGATGATTCACAAGCGCCTGAAGGATGAGGCGTCACGGACCGGAATTGGCCAGAGTAGAACCGTGCATCCCTATCTGTGTAAGGCCAACCGGTTGTGACCATTTCTCCCAGAGTGCTGGTGGGCAGGCGCTGGCTCGTGCTGGCGATCTTGTGCGCCAGTCTGCTGCTGGTGTCCGTGGACGCAACCGTGCTGCACATGGCCTTGCCCGCGCTGTCGGAGGACCTGCGGCCCACCGCCACCAGTCAACTGTGGATCATCGCGGTCTATTCGCTGGTCGCGGCGCCCCTGCTGCTCGCCTTCGGCACGTTGGGCGATCGTTACGGTCGGCGCCGGATTCTGGTGCTCGGATACGTGGTGTTCGGGCTGGCCTCACTCGCCTGCGCGTGGGCACCCAACGTTGCGGTGCTGATCGCCGCGCGGGCCGTGCTCGGTGTCGGCGGCGCGATGATCATGCCGGCCACGCTGTCGCTGTTGCGCCAGGCGTTTCCCGACCGTGCCGAACGCCAGACGGCCATCGGCATCTGGAGTGGAGTGGCCGGTTCGGGGGCCGTGCTCGGGCCACTGCTCGGTGGCTTCCTGGTGGAGACGTTCTCCTGGAACGCCGCGTTCCTGATCAACGTGCCGGTGATGGTCGCGGCGATTCCGCTGACCTACTGGCTGATCCCGGAGTCCGCGGACCCACCGGACGGGCCCTGGGACGTACTCAGCGCGATGTTGGCCGCGCTGGGCATCATCGGGGTTGCCTTCGCGATCAAGCAGACCCCGCACGGCGGGACGATGTACGTGCTCGGCCCGGTTGCCGGGCTGCTCGGGTGCCTGTTGCTCGTGGCATTCGTCCGGCGGCAACGAAAACTGCCTGTTCCGCTGCTCGACGTGGCGCTGTTCCGCGACCGCGCGTTCAGCGTCGCGGTCGGCAGCGTCCTGCTGGTCCTGACCTCGTTGGTCGGCCTGGGCCTGCTGTTCGCCCAGTACCTCCAGCTCGTGCTCGCACTGCAGCCCATGCCCGCCGCGTTGCGACTGATGTTCGTCATGGCCTCGGCGGTCATCGGCAGCCTCGTCGCCGGGCCGTTGTTGCAGCGGTTCGGAAATCGCCGGCTGACGGTCGCCGGGTTCACTGTCAGTGCGGTGGCCCTGGCGGCCGCCGCGGCAGGCCTGACGGTGACCGAGAATCTGTGGCTGCTCGGGCCGGTGCTGGCGGCGACCGGATTCGGTGTCTCGATCTCGCTCACCGCCGCCTCCGACGCCTTGCTCGCCGCCGCACCAGCCGAGCAGGCGGGCGCGGCGGCCGCTGTCGAGGAGACCGCCTACGAACTCGGAGCCGGGCTCGGTGTCACGATTCTGGGCAGCGTCGCCACCCTGATCTACTCGGCCAGCCTTCCCGGCGCGGCGGCACAGGCGCGCGACGGCCTTACCGAGGCGACTGCCGCTGCCGCCGGACTACCGCCCGAAGCAGGCTCTCAACTGCTCGAATTAGCCCGTGCCGCGTTCGTGACAGGCCTGCGAGCCGCGCTGGTGGTCGGTGCTGTCCTGTTCGTGCTCGCCACGATCGCCGCAGCACGTGCGCTGCCCAAAACGAAGGAATCACACAACGATGACCGAGCTTGATCTCAAGACGACGCATCCGGCCCAGCCGGGTGTCAGCGGCGGCTGGCGCACACCCGACCGCCTGTACCGGCTGATCAGCAGCCCGGTGCTGCGCATGATCCTCGGATGGGACCTGCCCCGCCACGACCTGCGCGTGATCAACCGCCGCCCCGGCACGGTCTGCCTGGAAGTCGGTAGCGGAGGCGGCTTCTACACCACGGCACTCAAAACCCACCTCGGCAGCGAGAACACTTTGATCGCCCTCGACCCGTCACCGCCGGCCATGCGATCACTGCGGCACCGGCTGGACGGCGTGCCCGGTGCGCGAACGTCCTATGTGGCCGGTGATGGCTGCAAGCTTCCGCTGGCCGACGACCAGGCCGACACCCTGTTCTACGGCTACAGCCTCGAGGAGATGCCCGACCCTCTGGCAGCGATTCGCGAGGCACACCGGGTACTTCGACCGGGCGGGGAACTCGTCCTGTTCCTCTGGCGCCCTGTGTTCACCCGGCATCGCCGCCGGCCGGTCCTCGCTCTGCTGGACGAGCTCTTCGAACGCCATCGCGCCTCGGCCGGCCCGCAGAACATCCGCCTGATCTACCGAAAGCTCGCTGAGTGACAGCATTCAGGCGACTGTGAGTCCGTTCGAGCTGACGATCAAGTCCGGAGACACCGCCACGACATGCCAGGACCAGGTGGGACCTGGCGGCCGCGACGGCGCACGCCGCCACTGGGAGCACGCCCTGGGAGCAAGCAGGG
Organism: Lentzea albidocapillata; assembly: GCF_000719115.1. Lineage (GTDB taxonomy): Bacteria > Actinomycetota > Actinomycetes > Mycobacteriales > Pseudonocardiaceae > Lentzea > Lentzea albidocapillata. The sequence goes on from NZ_JOEA01000025.1 coordinate 48,822, forward strand.
AGCAGCACCGCGCGCTGGGCCAGATCGTCGCGGAGGTGTGCCGGATATCGTGGAACCGCATCTTCATCCTGGTCGCCGCGCGGAGGAAGGCCCTGATGCTCTCACTGTCCTCAGGGCCTCACCGTCCGAAGTGGTTGAAGCGCTACGCGTTCCCGCGCAGGACGGACTCTGTCATCGCACGTGCGCTGCCGAGGTAACCGGAGGGGTCGCAGAGCTGGTCGATCCGATCCGCACCGAGATACTCAAGGACGACCGGGCTGGCTCGGAGTTCCGTGGCGAGATCGCTTCGAGTGTCGATCACGCGGCTGCAGGCGGCGTAGACGAGCTCGTGGGCGTGCTGGCGGCCGAGAACCGGTGCGAGCGCCATCATCACCGCCTCCGCCATGATGAGCCCGCCGGTGATGTCGAGGTTGGCACGCATCCGGGCCTTGTCCACCCGCACGCCGCCCATGGCGTACGAAGCCTGGGCCAGCGATGACGAGAGCAGCAAGAACGCTTCGGGGACGACCGCCCACTCGACGTGCCATGGGCCCGTTGCTCGCTCGAAGTCCTGCATCATCGCGTCGAGCATTGCCGATGCCTTGTCCCGCAGCAGTTTCGCGGCGGCGACCATCAGCTCGCTGGAGAGGGGATTGCGCTTCTGCGGCATGGTGGAGCTGGCACCTCGCCCCGGTACGAACGGCTCAGCCAGCTCCCCGAACTCGGTCGAGCACAGAACGGCCACATCGGCGCCGATCTTGCCGACCGAACCGCCGATCGCGGCGAGAAGGCAGACCATCTCCACCAGACCGTCGCGGGCCACGTGCCAGGTGATCTCCGGGTCTCGCAGGCCCAGCTCCGCCGCCAGCTCCGCTCGCACTCGCAGGCCTTCCGGACCCGGACCGAGTGATGCCAGCGTTCCCGCCGCTCCACCGAACTGCACCATCAGGTCTCGTCTGCGCACAGCGGCAAGACGATCGGCGTGGCGGTCGAGCGCGGAGAGCCACACCGCGACGCGGTAGCCGAAGGTAATGGGCAGCGCGTGCTGCAGGTGCGTACGGCCTGCCGTGACGGTGTCGACGTGTTCTGCGGCAAGTTCTCGCAGACAGTGCCGGAGACGGTCGAGCTCCTCGTTTACCAGCCCAAGCGCGTCGGCGCACTGCAACACCACGGCGGTGTCCATGATGTCCTGGGTGGTGGCGCCCCAGTGCAGGTAGCCGCCGGCGTCTCCGCACTGCTCGGCGAGCTGCGTGACGATCGGCATCACGGGATAGCCGACGTTGCCGGTATCTCGCCGGAGTCGCTCGCGGTCGAGTTGCTCCGGCAGGCACGTGTCCGCAATCGATTCCGCCGCCTCGTGAGGGATCACACCGACACGCGCCTGCGCCGCCGCCAAGGCGACCTCCGTGCGCACCACAGAATCCACAAAGGACTCATCGCTGAACACGGCCCGCATCGCCGGTGTCCCGAACATGTCGCGGAACAGGAACGAGTCGAAGACCGTGCTGGCGGACATCAGGCACGCTCCAGTGCCGCACCGGCGTCGATCGCGACGTACTTCTGCTCCAGGTACTCGTCGATGCCCGTGTTGCCACCCTCTCGCCCGACTCCGGACTGCTTCATCCCGCCGAACGGGGCGCTGGGGTCGGACACGTAGCCGCGGTTGAGACCGATCATTCCGGTCTCGAGCTCCTCGGTCATGTGCAAGGCCCGCTTCAGGTCCTGGGTGTACAGGTAGCTCACGAGGCCGAACTCGGTGTTGTTGGCCTCGCGGAGCGCTTCGGCCTCGCTGGTGAACACCCGGATCGCGGCGACAGGACCGAAGATCTCCTCTTGGGTGATCCTCGCGACTGCGGGGACTTCGGTGAGGACGGTGGGCGGATAGAAGTAGCCCGGTCCGCTGGGAACCACTCCCCCGGCGCGCAGGCGTGCGCCGGATGCGACTGTCTCGTCGACCAGGTCAGCGACACGGCGTCGTTGACGCTCGTCGACCAACGGCCCCATGTCGACTTCGGGGTCGGTCCCGTCGCCCACGGTGATCGAGCCCATGCGCACGACGAGCTTCTGGCTGAAGTCCTCCGCTACGTCGGCGTGGACCAAGAAACGGTTGGCGGCGATGCAGGCTTCCCCCATGTTGCGCAACTTGGCGGTCATCGCCCCTTCCACCGCGGCGTCGACGTCAGCGTCCTGGCAGACGATGAACGGCGCGTTGCCGCCCAGCTCCATCGAGGTGCGCAGGACGGTGCCCGCCGCCTGGGCCATCAGCAGCCGCCCCACCGGCGTGGATCCGGTGAACGACAGCTTGCGCAGGCGTCCGTCGCGCAACAGCGGTTCGGTGACGGCGGCCGCCCGCGTGGTCGGGATGACGTTGAGGACACCGTCCGGAAGTCCGGCCTCCCTGAGCACCTCCGCCAGCGCCGCGGTCGTCAGCGGTGTCTGCGCGGCGGGCTTCACGACCATCGTGCAGCCCGCCGCGATGGCCGGGCCGATCTTGCGCGCGGGCATCGCCAGCGGGGCGTTCCACGGCGTGATCAGCAGGCAGGGCCCGACCGGTTGACGGGTGACCAGCACACGGGCGGTGCCGTCCTCACTGACCTTCCAGGTGCCGTCGATCCGGACGGCCTCCTCGCCGAACCAGCGCAGGTAGCGGGCTCCGTAGGTGACCTCGGCCCTGGACTCGGCCAGCGACTTGCCCATCTCCAGGGTGATGAGCCGCGCGAACTCGTCGATGCGCTCGATCAGCAGGTCGTGCGCCCTGCGCAGGACGTCGCCACGGCCGCGCGGGGGCACTGCGGCCCAACGACGCTGTGCGGCATCGGCTGCGTCGAGTGCTGCCAGGGCGTCGGCCGGCGTTGCGTCGGCCACCTCGCACAGCGCCTGGCCGGTGGCCGGGTTCTCGACCACGAAGGTCTCACCCTCCGCGGCCGGGCGCCACCGCCCGGCGATGAGCAGCCCCTTCTCGACCTGGTCGATCACGTCACTTCTCCTCGGTCAGGGCCGCGACGATCTCCTCGGCCATCGGTACACTCGACGCGGGGTTCTGGCCGGTGAAGAGATTGCGGTCCCGGACGGTGCAGGCCTGGTAGGCCGGTCCGCCCGAGTGCAACGCGCCTTTGTCCTTCAGCGTGGCGGCCAGTAGCCACGGCGCGTTGTCGGCGGTGCCGAACAGCTCCTCCTCCTCGTCGGTGAACGCCGCCATCCGCCGGCCCGCGAACACCCACCTGCCCTCGGCGTCGATCGCGGAGAGCAGTCCGGCGGGTCCGTGGCAGACCGCACCGATGACCTTCCCGGCCGCGTCCGCCTCCGTGAGCAGCTTGCCGAGGCCGGGGTCCTGGTAGAGGTCCACCACGGGACCGTGGCCGCCGGGGAGCACGACGGCGACATAGTCGGCGATGTCGACCTCGTCGAGCTTGAGCAGCGGGCCGAACTCCCGCAGCGCGCGCTCGGCGTGCTGGACGTGGTGCGCGCAGTCCGGTCCTGCGATCTCCGGATCGGCGCTGTGCGCGTCGAGCGGCTGGAGCACGCCGCCGGGAGAGGCGAAGTCGACGGTGAAGCCCGCCTCGGTGAACTTCTCGTGCGGCGCTGCCAACTCCTCCGCCCAGTACCCGTCGGGTAGGCGGAGCCGTCGGTGCGCTCCCAGACGTCGGCGGCGGACATGACGATCAGGATCTTGCTCATCTGTGGTTCCTCTCGAAGACGGGTCAGGCGGGGAAGTCGCTCGCGGACGCGGTCTGGGCGGCGGCGTCGAGGTTCGCCTGCAGTGCCTGGACCTTGGCCGTGGCGTAGGCGTGGGAGTCCGAGCCGAGGATCTGGCGCAACGGGCCCTCGCCGGACACGACGCGCTCGATCATCAGCTGGGCGCCCCTGACCGGGTCGCCAGGCTGATTGCCCTGCAGCTTCAGGTGGTTCTCGACCATCTCGCGGATCTCCGGGTAGGCCGCGGTGGTGTCGCCGGGCAACGCGAGCGAATCCGTGGTGAGGAAGTCGGTGCGGAAGTAGCCGGGCTCGACGATGGTGACCTTCACGCCGAACTGGGCGACCTCACCCGCGAGGGCCTCGGTCAAGCCCTCCAGCGCGTACTTGCCGGCGCAGTAGAGCCCCCACCCCGGCACCGAGGTGAGGCCGAGCACCGAGGACACGTTGACGACGTGGCCGCCGCGCTGCTCGCGCAGGATCGGCAGGGTGGCGCGCAGCACGTTCCACACGCCGACGACCTGCAGGTCGAGCATCTCGCGCACGTCGCGGTCAGTGGTCTCCTCCACCGCGGCGAGGTAGCCGTAGCCGGCGTTGTTGACGACGACGTCAAGGCCGCCGAAGCGTTCGGTCGCCTTCCGGACAGCCTCGGCGACGGCCGCTTCGTCGCGGAGGTCGACGGCGAGCGCCAGCAGCCGGGTGGTGTCGGCGTCCAGCGCCTGGAGGAGGCGGTCCGTCGAGCGGGTCGTCGCGACGACGTTGTCGCCTCGCTCGAGAAGCTGCTCGACGAGTTCGAGGCCGAGGCCGCGGGAAGTGCCGGTGACGAACCAGGTGGCGGGACGATCAGTGGGGAAGGTCATGGCACAAGCCTGGTGCAGCGAAAGGTCCTTTTGGGACGCATCTCGGGCCCTGTACGACCTCGGACTCGCGAACCTAGGACTGACAGGTCCACTCGGAAATCCGGATCGTCGACGACAATTCGGTGTCATGACCGGTCTCAACCGTGAACTCGCCGACTTCCTGCGCCGTGCACGCGACCACGTCGACCCGTCCCGGGCCGGCCTGCCCTCCGACGGCAGGGTCCGCCGGGTAAAGGGTCTGCGCCGCGAAGAGGTCGCCCTGCTCGCCGGCGTGTCCACGGACTACTACGCCCGGCTCGAGCAAGGCAGGCGCATCAACCCCTCCCCGGCCGTCGTCGAGGCCATCGGCCGCGCACTCGAACTCGACGAGGCGGGGCGCACCCACCTGCGGGACCTGATCGGGCTGCCCTCCAGCCCGACCAAATCCCGCAGCGTGCAGCGCGTGCGTCCCGGTCTCTACCAGCTCATCGACGCGCTCGACGGAGAACCGGCGCTGGTGCTCGGCCGCCGCACCGACGTGCTCGCGGCGAACCGGATGGCGAAGGCGCTGTTCGCGGACTTCGACAAGATCCCGCCGAAAGAGCGCAACTACGCGCGCTGGATCTTCCTCAACGAGGACGCGCGCTCACTGTTCGCCGACTGACACGACCAGGCCCGCGCCGCCGTGGAGAGCCTGCGGTTCGAGATCGGCAGGGACCCCTCCGACGCCGCCACGAACGCCCTCGTCGCCGAACTCCGCGAACGCAGCCCCGACTTCGACAAGTGGTGGGAACAACACCGCGTCCACCAGCGCACCTACGGCTCCAAGCGGCTGCGCCACCCGCTCGTCGGCGAACTCACGGTCGACTACGAATCCTTGGTACTGCCAGGCGATCCGGACACGATGCTCTATCTCTACACCACCGCGCCCGGCTCGCCGTCGAGGCAGGCCATGGACATCCTCGCCAGCTGGACGGCGTCGAGTCCCGGCACGCGACTGAGCCGATCCGAACCAGAGGCCTGAACCAGAGCGTGTCCGGCTGTGGTGAAGCGGTACGCACCGTCGGCGACGTGTTCCGCGAACGTGAAACGAGATAACCGTTGTGCGCCAGGCAATCCCGTCGTGATGCCACACCTTGTCAGACATCCTGGCCGGCGCCGACCCTAGGGCCGTGACCTGGCGGCTCGGCCAGTACGGCGCGGAGGCGGGCATGCCGGAACTCGTAGGAGGTACCCACCTGCCGCAGGACGCCTCGGGAGTGTGCGTCGTCGAGGAACCGCATGAGTCGACAGGGAAGGATCCCGTGCAAGGCGAACTGGATCTTGACGACCGCGAAGGCGAACCAGTCGCTCTGGCCGACCATGGCTGCACTCAGCGCGATGAGGAGTCCTGCACCGAGCCGCAATCCGCGGTCGACGCCGATCTGTTCACTCCCGGTGGGCGCCAGCGGTGAGAGGATCACAACGACCGCCATCGACAGGCACAGGATGAAGAGGCCGACGCCGACGGTGGACAGCAGGTCCGCGTACCCGATGGCGCGTAAGGACGTGCGGGGGCTCGCTGCCCGGACGGCGCCGACCGGCGCCAACCGCTTGTCCAAGCCTTCGTGCACGCTGTAGAGGATCGCGATGGCCACTGTGAGAGCCGCTATTGCGGCGAAGAGCTCAAGAAAACCGGCCCAGCCAAGCCACATCGTCGAGATCGTCGCCACGACCAGTCCGAGCGCCACACCGGTCCGGACCACCTGATAGAACACGATCCACATCGACCGCAGGGTCGGTGCCGTGCCCCCAGGACGCCCAGCCACGACGAACGGCGTCGATCCGCGCCCAGCGCGGGAGGCGTTCCACGCGCCAAGGGCTGCCGCCCACACGGCGCCACCAGCCACGACCCACGGATTCCCAGGTGAGGCGACGAACCCGCCTACCAGGCCGCCAATGCCCCCGATGCCGCCGCACAGCAACGGCAGCACCCAACGCGGCAACGTGTCCCGGAGACGCCACCAGACGAAGCCATCGGTGCGGCGCAGTTCGAGGTAGCGGGCGACGGTGCCCAGCCACTCGCGTGCCATGGCCGGTTCGTACGTCGGCGGTTTCCCGCGCCGCAGTCCAGGCGTCGGCCTGCGCGGGTGATCGGTGCGATAGCGCGTGTCGACGAACGACGCCAGCAGGTGACGCTCGATCGCTGCGGGAGCGGCCAGGTCGAGCAGCTCCGCCGGGTCGGTGCGGGGGTCCCGGTACGTCGTCCTCGCGAGCCAAGCCAGCAACGGGCTGGCCAGTGAGGCCGCGAGCGGGCCGGTCGGCGCCGCGCACATGTGTGCGGCGACCGGCCGCCAGCGCGGGTCATCCGGCGCGCCACACGTCACGTAGTTGATCAGGGTATCGGCTTCCGCTGCGCCGAGTACCACCTCCCGCGCGTCGCCGAGGACGCGTCCCGCGATCGCCAGCGCGTCCCGGTACTGGTCGCCACGCGAGGTAAGTACCACCGGTCCGGCGAGTCGGTCGATGCTGATCACGGCCGGCACCCTGGCCTCGGCGGACAGCTCGTCCAACCCGTCGAGTACCGGCAGCACGAGCCCAGCGGCGACCAGGTGCGTGGCCATCTCCTCGGTGAGGCCGGTGTGATCCTCGACGAGCCGCCGGACGATCCAGTCGTGCAGGTGCTCGGCCGGGTCCCATCTTGCGATCGGAAGCAGTACCGGAACGGGATCGTGGGGAGCGCGTCGCTCAAGCAGGTCGAGCGTGAGAACCATGGCCAGCACGGTCTTGCCGGCACCCGGCGGACCCAACACCACCAGCCGTCCCCGGCGTCCGGTGGCGAGTTCCCCAATGCCGTTGAGATCGCCCGGTATGTCGCCAGTGGACCAGAGCACCGGCATGAGCGCCTGGCCGACCAGGTCCTGCAGCTCCAGTTCCGCCTGCCACTGCTGGCGGACTCCTGCGGCGAGTGCGGCGGCCGCCCGCGCCAGCACAAGCCCGTCCTGGGTACCGGCCGTCTCACGTCGAACCTGCTGAACAACAAGGACGACGGCGAGCAGCGCTGAGACGGGCCAGGCAACCCAGAGGTAGGGCTGCCACGCCCCAGGCAGCGAACTGGTGGCGACGTTGACCGTGACGGGAAGAAGAAGAGCGGCGATGACCGCGCTTGCAGCGATCGCTAGATAACGCCGCATCTGCCCTCCAGCGACCTGGTCACCATGCTTCGTCACCTTGCCCTCGTATTGGCGGCCGCGGCCGTTACGTTGGACCGGACGAGCTCGGCTATTGCCTCCTGGGAGCTCGCCGTGGTTCCCCGCTCGACGTTGTGCGTGCCGAAACTGCATCCACAGCGTTCGACGATGGAGTTCGTGCGGGGCGCCACTACATCACGGGCCGGTAGCGGAGCCACATCAGACGGCCCTCAAGGGTTTGGCTCGCGATCAGGTCGAACCGGGTGGCTGTCGGCGCATGTCCGTGCCAGAACCGATCGGTGCTCGCATCGGGCAGACAGGGGTGGATGAGCAGGCTTATCTCGTCCAGCAGCCCCGCGCTGAGCAGTGCACCGATCAGCGCACCGCCACTGTCCACGCGCACGACCTCCACACCGTCCCGTTTGCCGAGTTCGTTGAGCGCCGCGGCGAGATCGACGCGCTCGGTACCGACCACCAACTCCGGTACAGATCGATCATCCGGCCGTGGCGGGGTCGCCTCGGCGTGCAGCGCGAGGACGTCCGACCAGTGCCCGACCTCGCGCAGCACCTCCCACTGCCGGACACGTCCTCGTCCGTCGACAACGGCCAGCAGCGGTCCGTCCTCGGCCGGACCAGGGCGGGCGGCGGCAGCCAGAACCTCTTCCTGCGCGAGAATCGTGTCGGCCCCCGTCAACGTGACGTCCTCCCTCCAGGTCGCCGCGAGTTCGTAGAACCGGCCGACATCCGGCTCGAATCCGGTCGTGGCCCCGTCCAGGGCGACGGCGACGTGAGCGACGACGTAGGGGCGGCCCGCAGGGGTGCGCATCTCTGTCGGCATAGTCGCGAAGGTAGCGCCCACCAAGTACGGAAAGGTGTGCGGGCTGCTGACGCGTCGACGCGCAGCTGCTTGGCTACTTGTGCTCGCGATTAGGGGCACGATGGGGACAGAAGCTGTGACCCGCCGGGGATTCCTGGCCAGACGGTGATCGTGATCCTGGCCGGAGCGGGTGTGGCCTTGGTGGCCGCCGTTGTGGTGGACGTGGCGCTTCGATGGCGGGCTAGGCCGGCCACAGCTGGATGAGCCAGCGTTCGATGCCGGATTCGAGGGTTCCCTCATCCAGTTCGGCGGCCTCATCTCGGTTGCCGACGTGGACGCGGGCGTGGTGGGCGCCTGGCTGCTCGATCGACAGCGTGTGGTCGGAATGCTCCGCGGTGACGGACTGGAGGCGGACCGCGGACTGCACATCGCAGGTCAACTCCAGCACGTGATCCCAGTAGCCGGAGGCGGTGGACGGGGCGTCGTTCCAGAGTTCGAGTCGCACCAGTGGGTAATGGTCGGTGGCGGCGCTGTGCAGCAGCAGGCCGCCGGGGCCGCCGACGGCGACCCAATCGCCCACGGGGTCCGGCAGGGCCAGCGGACTGCGCAGCATGCTGATCTCTTGTACGACGAACTGGCCGTACTCGACCACGATGGTGTCCTCAAGCGCCGTAACAAGACTCGACATCGTGATCCTTTACTCACGGGCCAGCGAGGATGCTGCGAACGAAGAAGGGATCGCCGTCCAAGATCCGGTCGGTGCCCAGCCAACCGCCGGAAGCTGGATTGGGGCGGTGACCGCGCACGCCGGCTGGGCGAATGCCGTGAAGTGGGCAGCCTTGCGTTCGTAGCGGCGTGCCGGCCGCCGGAACCGGGAACCATTCCGGGGCCCGTTCGATGACGGACCGATGGCGACCCAACCGCTTGCCGGCTCGATGGCCCCGGTGGGCGTCGGCCCAGGTATCTGAGTCACCGTGACGAAGGGCGCAGCCGGCCTCGCCCGCGCCCTTCGTCAGATGGTTGCGGCGACGATGTGGTGTGCGGCGAGGTCGACGTCCTCGGTTGTGGTCCAGCGGCCCAACGACAGCCGCAGTGCGCCCAGACCTCGTCCGGCGTCCATGCCCATGGCGGTGAGCACGGGTGACGGTTGGTGATGTCCGCTGTGGCAGGCCGATCCGGTGGAGGCGGCGATCTGCGGTGTGGCGGCGAGAAGTTCGTGCCCGGCAACGCCGTCGATGCTGATGTTGAGAGTGTTGGGCAGCCGCGCCGTCTCCGGTCCGTTGAGGTGGACGCGGCCCGGCAACGCGGTGGCGAGCAGGTGATGCAGACGGTCTCGCAATGCGCGGATGCGGTCGTGGCCACCGGTCGCGAGGTCTGTCGCGGCGAGTTCGGCCGCAGCGCCCAGTGCGGCGGCGAGGGCGACGTTCTCGGTGCCCGCGCGCAGGCCGTGTTCCTGGCCTCCGCCGTACACCAGCGGTTCCAGCGGTACGCCGGGCCAGATGCACAGGGCGCCGATTCCCTTGGGGGCGTAAATCTTGTGCCCCACCACCGTCACTAGATCAAGCTCGGTCGCGTCGAACGGGATCTTGCCGATCGCCTGGGCGGCATCGGTGTGGAACACCACGCCGTACTCGCGGGAGACCCGGGCCAGTTCGTCGATGGGTTGCAGGGCACCGGTTTCGTTGTTCGCCGCCATCACGGACGCCAGCACGGTGTGCGGGGTGATCGCCGCAGCGAGATCGGCCGGGTCGACAAGGCCGTCGCTGTCGACGGGCAGGAACGTCACCTCCGCGTTGTGCCAGCGGCGCAACGCCTCGCAGGCCTGGAGCACAGCGGGATGCTCGGTGGGCTGGGTGATCACGTGCGGCCGGCCCACGCCGGAGGCCAGCACGGTGCCGCGGATGGCGAGGTTGTCGGCCTCGGAGCCGGATCCGGTGAACACGATCCGCTCAGCTGAGGTGCCGAGTAGCGCAGCGACCTGATCGCGGGCGTGATCCAGCGCGATGCGGGACTCGCGGCCGTAGTGGTGGGTGCTGGACGGGTTGCCGAACTCCGCGGTCAGATACGGCAGCATCGATTCGGTCACCGCCGGGTCGATCGGCGTGGTGGCGTTGTAGTCGAGGTAGATCGGTCCGTCGAGAAGTCCACGTGGGACGGTCACGCGCTGACCTTCCTGTTGGAGTGGGTTTCGTACATGCGCACGGCGACCACGATTCCAGACAATGTAGTAAGCGCGGCGACCACCCACACCGCGGCGCGCAGGCCCCAGAGGTCGGCGACGATGCCGCCGAGCAGGGCGCCCACCGCGAAACCGCCGTCGCGCCAGAGCCGGTAGACGCCGACGGCTCGCGCGCGCCACGCCGGGTGCGCGACGTCGCCGATCGTCGCCAGCAAGGTCGGGTAGACCATCGCGGTACCCGCGCCCAGCAGCACGGCCGCGACCAGCCACACCGCGAAGGTGTTCGCGACCGCCACGAGTGCGAGCGCGGCGGCCTGAACGAGCATCCCACCGGTGATCAGGTGTTTGCGGCCCCAGCGGTCAGACAGCGGACCGGTGACCAGCTGCCCCAGACCCCACACCGCCGGGTAGACGGCGGCCAGGACACCGATCTTGGCGACCGACAACCCGGCGGTGGCGAACAGGATCGGGAACAGGCCCCACGCCAGGCCGTCGTTGAGGTTGTTCACCATCCCGGCCTGGCTCGCCGCCGACAGCGCAGGCTCCCGCAGGCTCGTGCGAGTGAAGATCTCCCGCTCACTCGGCATGCCCTCAGCGGCAGCGGGGTGCTGTGTCGCTTCGAGCCGTGCGTGTTCTCGGGTCTCCCGCACGGCGAACACGGTCAACCCGATACCGAGGACCACATAGGACAGTCCGAGCAGGAACGGTGCCGGGCGCAGTCCGTAGCGGGCGGCGAGGTAGCCGGTGGCGAGCGCGGTGACCGCGACGGCGATGTAGCCGGCGGCTTCGTTGAGGCCCATCGCGAGGCCGCGGCGGGACGGCCCGGCCAGGTCGATCTTCATGATCACGGTGGTGGACCAGGTCAGGCCCTGGTTCACGCCGAGCAGCACGTTCGCGGCGATCACCCAGCTCCACGACGGCGCCCAGATCAGCATCAGTGGCACGGGGATCGCGGCCAGCCAACCGGCCAGCAGCACCGGGCGGCGGCCGAAGCGGTCGGACCAGGTGCCCGCGAAGTAGTTGGTGGCGGCTTTGGTCAGACCGAAGGCGACCACGTAGGTGAGCACGAACGTGTAGCCGGTCAGGCCGAACTCGTCCTTGGCCAGCAGCGGCAGCACCGCACGTTCCTGCCCGAGCACGCCGCCGACCAGTGCGTTGACCGCGATGAGCAGGCTGAACTGGGCGAGGTTGGCGCGCAGGCCGAGTCGGAGGCTCATCTGCCGCTCTCCAGGCGTCCGCCGGTCGCGTCGGCCCAGTCCTGAGGTCCGCCGGTGAGTACGGCGACGTCGCGGTGTCCCGCCTGTTCGAGGAGGCTGGCGGCGCCCATGGCACGTTCGCCGTGTCCACACATCACGATCAGCGGTTCCTGAGGCACCTCGTCCACGCGGCTGCGCAGGTCGCCGAGTTCGACGTGCTGCGCGCCCGGTAGATGTCCGGAGGTGAACTCGCCCGCCTGCCGGATGTCCAGCACCGGCCCGCTCACCTCGTCCGGGCCCACCAACCTGGTTGTGGCGGTGGGAAGTTCCGCGGTGGTCCACGCGTCCATGCCTCCGTGAAGCTCGCTGAGGTCGAGGTAGCCGATCTTGGCGGCCTGCCAGACGATCTCCGCCGGGTCCTGGCCGGCGCCGCGTACCACGACCAGCGGCCGGTCGTGCGGCGCCAGCCAGCCGAGCCACGATGCGAACACCGCCCGCAGCGGAATCGACAGCGCGCCAGGCACGTGCGCGGCGGCGAACTCGTCGACCGGCCGGACGTCGATCAATCGCGCGCCGTCGGCCAGAAGCCGCCGCACCGCACCGACCTCCAGCGGCGGCAGCTCAGGCGTTCCCACCAGAACGCCCTGGCGGTTGATCTCGCCGAGCCGGCGGAAGTACGGCGGATAGCTGCCCAGCGAGCCGAGCAGCTCCTTCACGAACGCGTCCTCGTCAGCCGTACGCAGCAACGGGTTCGTCGCCTTCTCCCGGCCGATCGTGCTGGTGCGGTCCGCGCCAGGCGGGGCGGAGCAGAAGGATCCGGCGCCATGCGTGGGCCAGACGGCCACGTCGTCGGGCAGCTCGACGAGCCTGCGCAGCGACGCGTACTGGGCGCGGGCGAGGTCCTCGGTCCGGTCGGGTGAGACGAGGTCGGTGCGGGCGGCGGCGCCCACGATCAGCGAGCCACCGGTGAACACCCCGAGCGGACGGTCGCCGTCGAGCAGCAGGAACGACAGGTGCTCGTCGGTGTGGCCGGGGGTCCCTAACGCCCGCAGGCGTAAGCCGCCGAGGTCGACCTCGTCGCCGTCGCGCAGCCCGTAGTGCGCGAACTCGCGATGCCCGGCCGCGGAGGCGAGCACGCGGGTGTCCTCGGTCGCGGAAAGCTGACGAGCGCCGGACAGGAAGTCGGCGTGCAGGTGGGTGTCGGCGGCGAACGCCACGCGCAGGCCACGTCGCTGGGCGGCGCTGCCGACGTCCCTCAGATCGAGGCTCACGTCGACCACCAGCGCCCGGCCGTCACCCAGATCGACCAGATACGCGGAGTTCCCCAGTCCCTCGTCGACCAGCGGGACTACCTCAGGCATGGCCATCGTCTCCTTCCCACATCCAGTGTTCTACACTATTCCAAGGATGATTGGAGAACCATGGGCGACCGGGATGCCAAGAACGCGTTGTTCGACCAGTTCGCTCGGGTCGGCAAGGCCCTCGCGAGCGGCAAGCGACTGGAACTGCTCGACCTGATCGCTCAGGGCGAGCGCACGGTCGACGCGCTCGCGAAGTCGGCGGAGCTGGGGCTGACCACCGCGTCGGCGCATCTGCAGACCCTCAAGCAGGCCAACCTCGTGGTCACCCGGCGCGAAGGCACGAAGATCTTCTACCGGCTGGCAGGAGACGACGTCGCCGCGCTGTTCGCGCTGCTGCGCACCGTCGCGGACGACCGGCTGCCGGACGTCCGCACCGCGCGTGAGGCCTACCTCGGCGACGACACGGAAGCAGTCAGCCGCGAGGAGCTCCTCGAACGCGTCCGGTCGGGACGCGCGACGGTGATCGACGTGCGGCCCGCCGAGGAGTACGCCGCCGGGCACATCCCCGGCGCCGTGTCCGTTCCGCTGGACGAACTGGCGGACCGGCTGGCCGAGCTTCCGGCCGGCCAGGAGATCGTGGCGTACTGCCGCGGCGCCTACTGCGTGCTCTCCCACGACGCCGTCCGCCTGCTCACCGCGCAGGGACGAACTGCCCGGCGCCTTGCCGACGGCATGCTCGAGTGGCGCCTCGCCGAACTCCCCGTCGCGGTCTGAGGAATGGACACCGTGAACACCCTGATCACACGTCACCCTGCCCAAAGACGCATCCTGACGGTGCTCGTCGCAGCCCAGGTCCTCAGCGGCGCCGGCCTGGCCGCGGGCATCACCGTCGGCGCGCTGCTCGCCCAGGACATGCTCGGCGCCACCAGCGCGGCAGGCTTACCCGCGGCCCTGTTCACCATCGGCTCCGCCCTCGCGGCCCTGCTGATCGCCCGCGTCTCCGGCCTGCGCGGCAGACGCGCCGGTCTCGCGGGCGGTTACCTCGCCGGTGCGGTGGGCGCGCTCGGCGTCGTCATCGCTGCCGCCACCGACAACGCCGTGCTGCTGTTCGTCGCGTTGTTCGTCTACGGCGCGGGCAGCGCGACCAACCTCCAAGCGCGCTACGCCGGCGCCGACCTCGCCGCCCCGCAACGCCGAGGCAGCGCGGTGAGCACGGTCCTCGTCGCCACCACGCTCGGCGCGGTGCTCGGACCCAACCTCGTCACGGCGACCGGCGAACTGGCCACGAGCTGGCACGTCCCGGCGCTCGCCGGCCCGTTCATCCTCGCGGTCTTCGCCTACACCGCGGCCGCCATCGTGCTGTGGGCACTGCTTCGTCCCGACCCGCTTCTCACCGCCAGGTCCCTACCCGCGGCCCCTGTGGCCAGCCGTGACTCCCGCGGCGACGCGCGGCTGCTGCTGATCGGCACGACCACCATGGTGGTCATCCAGCTGGTGATGATCGCGATCATGACCATGACCCCGGTGCACATGCGCTTGCACGGTCACGGCCTAGCGGCCACCGGGTTCGTCATCGCCGTCCACGTGGCCGGCATGTTCCTGCCCTCACCGCTCAGCGGCTGGCTCGTGGACCGGATCGGCAGGCTGCCCGTGATCGCCGCCTCCGGCGTCACGCTGCTCGCGGCCGGCCTGGTCGCCGGGTTCGCCCCGGCCGAGTCGACTCCGCTGCTCACCCTCGCGCTCGGACTGCTCGGTCTCGGCTGGAACCTCGGGCTGGTCAGCGGTTCCGCGCTCATCACCGACGCCGTGCCGCTCGAAACCCGCGCCACCGTGCAGGGCCGCATCGACATGGCCATCGCCGTAGCCGGTGCGACCGGTGGCATGGCCTCCGGCTTCGTCGTCGCGAGCAGCAGCTACCCCGCCTTGTCGTTCGCGGGCGGCATCATCGCGCTCGCTCTCGTGCCGCTGGTCGTCGTCCGTCCCCGGCTCAGGGTCTGACTTTCTGGCCGGTCGATGTCGTGGCACGCTCGGTGCCGGTCGTCTTCTGGTCAGGAGGTGTCGAGCATGAAGTACGTGCTGATGTTCTGCGAGACCGAACAGTGGGAGAAGGACTGGGAGGCGATGGACCAGTCCGAGCGCGACGCGGGCTTCGCCAAGGTCCAGCAGTGGATGGCCGAGCACGCGGACAAGATCACGCACAACCGCAAACTGGCCGGCCCGGAGACCGCGACCACCGTGCGGCTGGAGAACGGCGAGCCGATCGTCACCGACGGCCCGTTCATCGAGGGCAAGGAAGTGGTCAGCGGCTACGTCGAGGTCGAGGTCGCCGACCTCGACGAGGCGCTGCGGATGGCCAGGACCTGGCCAGCCTGCCCGTTGGTGGAAATCCGACCGGTCTTGATGTGACCTCACCCGACGCCGTGCTGGCCCGCGTGGTGCGTGAGCACGCGGGCCGGCTGGCCGCGTCCCTGGTGTCGCTGCTGGGTGACTTCTCCGCCGCCGAGGACCTCGTCGCCGACGCGGTGGAGACGGCACTACGCCGCTGGCCGGTCGAAGGCGTTCCGGACCGGCCGGACGCGTGGCTGCTCACCGTCGCCAAGAACCGCGGGCTGGACGTGCTGCGCCGCCAGGCCCGCTACCGCGAGAAGCTCGCCCAGCTGCAGTGGCCCGTGCAGCCAGAACCGGACGACCGGCTGCGGCTGATCTTCACCTGCTGCCACCCCGCATTGTCCCGCGAGGCACAGATCGCACTGACGCTGCGCGTGGTGTGCGGACTGACCACCGCGCAGATCGCCCGCGCGTTCCTCGTGCCGGAAACCACCGTGGCGCAACGACTCACCCGCGCCAAGCGCAAGATCACCGACGCGGGCATCCCCTATCGGATCCCCGCACCCGAGGAGCTCGGCGAGCGGCTCGCCCAGGTGCTGCACGTGGTCTACCTGATGTTCAACGAGGGCTACCTGTCCAGCAGCGCGGACCGCGTGCAGTCACACGACCTCGTGGCCGACGCCGACTGGCTCGCCTCGTTGCTGCACGGGCTGATGCCGCGCGAGCCCGAGATCGCCGGCCTGCTCGCCCTGATCCGACTGCACCGCGCCCGCGCAGAGGCCCGCTTCTCCCCCGGCGGCAACCTGGTGCAGCTGCAGGATCAGGACCGGTCACGGTGGGACCAGCAGATGATCGGCGAGGCCGTGGAGGTGCTGACCCGCGCTGCCCGCCATCGCCGACCAGGCCCGTATCAGCTCCAGGCGGCGATCGTCGCGTGCCACGCGGAGGCGAAGTCCTGGGAGGACACCGACTGGCCGCAGATCGTGATCCTCTACGACATGCTGCTGTGCCTCGCGCCGTCCCCGGTGACCCGGCTGCACCGCGCGATCGCGCTCCGGTACGTCGCCGGGGCGGAGAAAGCGTTGGCCGAGCTGGATTCCCTCGGCCTGGACCGCTACCACCTCTACCACGCCACGCGCGCCGAACTACTCCGCGACCTCGGCCGCGGCGACGAGGCACGCGAGGCAGATCAGCGCGCGTTGGAGCTGACCGCCAACCCCGCGGAGCAGGCACTGCTGGAACAGCGGCTCAGGCCTTGACCGCGGCCACCCGTTCGACCATGCCGAGCTTGAGCCGTTCCTGCCGCTGCACCACGAACCCGGCCTGCTCCACCAACGGCAACGGCCGCCGGGTCTGGTAGTCGCCGCACATCCGCACGCTCAGCTTCTCCAGCAGCGACTGTACGAAGTGGACGACGCGGTGGTGGCTGCCGACGTGGTCGAGCAACAGCAACTTCCCACCAGGCTTCAACACGCGATGCATCTCGGCGATCGCCGCACGCTCGTCCGGGACACCGCACAGGCCGAGTGTGCAGACCACGGTGTCGAACGACTCGTCCCGGAACGGCAACGCCTGTGCGTCTCCCTCGTGCAACTCGACTTCACGCCCGAGTTCGGTCGCGCGGGTTCGGGCGATGCCCAGCATGGCCGGACTGAGGTCCAACCCGGTCAGCCTGACGTCCGCCGGGTAATGCGGGAAGTTGAGGCCGGTACCGATCGC
Organism: Lentzea albidocapillata; assembly: GCF_000719115.1. Lineage (GTDB taxonomy): Bacteria > Actinomycetota > Actinomycetes > Mycobacteriales > Pseudonocardiaceae > Lentzea > Lentzea albidocapillata. The sequence goes on from NZ_JOEA01000025.1 coordinate 66,043, forward strand.
CACCTCCAGCACGTCACCGGTCGCCTGCGGGCACACCCACTCACGGCCGCCGCTGAACTGGATGCGTTCGAAGAACCCGATGTCACGGTCGTAGCGCGGCGCGTAGCGGTCCCACACGTCACGGAGGCCTTCGGTGTCGAGCTTCTTGCTCATGTCGATGTCCCTTCAGGATCGTGCGGGCAAATGACCGACTTGGTCAGTCAACACCGCGAGCCGCCTGAATTGCGCTGTGCACCACCAGGGCGATGCGGTCGGCGGCTCGATCCGGGTCGGGTTGACCGGCGTCGAGCCAGGCGATCACGGACTCCAGGGTGGCCGTCGGCACGATCTGCACAGCCCAGTCCAGCCACGGACCCTCCGGGATCACCGCCGCGAGCTCGCGTCGCGTGACCTCCGCCGACATCGCCTGCATTCCGTCCACCACGTCACGGAACTCCGGTTCGCGCACGGCATGGCGGAACAGCAACCGGAACCCGTCCGGATCTTCGGCGGCAGCGCGCAGCAGAGCGGAGATACTGCCCTCGTCGAAGTCACCGGAGCCGACCGTCGCCTCGAGCCGGGCACACGCCCTGTCGAGCACAGCTCTGTACAGGTCGGCTTTCGAGTCGAAGTGCCGGTACAACAACACAGAGGTGACCCCGGCTTCGGCTGTCACTCCGTCGAGTCCGGTCGCCACGTATCCGGTACGGGCGAACGCGCGGGTCGCGGCGTCCAGGATCTGCTCGCGCCGCTGAGCACGCGGCATGCGCCGCACGTTCTGAGGACCCGCCACCACTGCACCTCCACTTGTTTAGAGCAGACTAAACAAGTAGCTTTGTTTAAGTCAACTTATACAAGATGACCTGAACAAGGGGCGCACGTCATGGTTTCTCCTGCTCAACTGCCGTTCGAGCAGCCCCAGCCGCTGCAGGTTCCTCCGCAACTGCGCGTACTTCAGTCCCAGGGCGCGGTCCACCGGATCCGCACCGCGGTGGGCCACGACGCGTGGCTGGTCACCGACTACGCCCACGTGCGCGAGCTACTCGGCGACGACCGGCTCGGCAGATCCCACCCCGACCCGCAGAACGCGGCACGCACCGGCGAATCCGCCCTGTTCGGCGGCCCGCTGGGAGACTTCGTCACCGAGCGGGCCGACCACGCCCGCATGCGCGCACTGCTGCAACCGCACTTCTCCCCCAAACACATGCGCGCACTGCGTCCCCGCATCGACGCACTGACCGCGCAACTGCTCGATCAACTGACCATCTCAGCAACTCCAGCCGATCTGCACGCCGCGGTCGCGGTCCCGCTGCCGATCCTCGTGATCTGCGAGCTGCTCGGCGTGCCCTACGACGACCGCGACCAGTTCCGCGCGTGGACCGAGGCCGCCGCGAACATCAACGACCGCAGCATTTCCGAACAAGGTCTCGGCAACCTGTTCGGCTACGGCATGCGCCTTGTCGAGACCAAGCGGCAAGAGCCGGGCGACGACGTGATCTCACGCCTGTGCGTGACCGACGGCGTCTCCACAGAGGAAGCCGCCATGCTCTCCATGGCACTGCTGTTCGCCGGCCACGAGACGACCGTGGTCCAGATCGGCATGGGCGCGCTGCTCCTGCTGGCCAACCCCGATCAGTGGAACGCCCTGCGCGACGACCCCGGCCTCATCCCGAACGCCGTCGAAGAAATCCTTCGGGCGCCCGGCAAGGGTGGCGGCGGGATCCCCCGCTACGCCCGCACCGACATGGAGATCGACGGCGTCAGGATCAGCGCCGGCGACCTCGTCCTGCTCGACAACGGTGCCGCAAACCACGACCCGGCCGTCTTCGCCGAGCCCGACCGAGTTGACATCACCCGCAAGGCTGCCGCCCACCTCACGTTCGGGCATGGCCTTCGCTACTGCATCGGCGCACCTCTGGCCCGTATGGAACTGCAAGCCGTGTTCTCCCAACTGATCCCGCGCTTCCCCACCATGCGCCTGGCCGCTTCGGCCGAGAACCTGACGGTCCGGAAAGACGTGCTGACCGGTGGACTCACCGCACTCCCGGTGACGTGGGACCGCTGACCTCCCACCGGGTGCGCTCCCACGTCGCCTGGCCGATGGCGAGCAGGCTCTGCACGGGAGTTTCCATTCGTCCAAGGCGGATGCGCCCGGCTGCTGCGAGGATGCAGGCATGCCTAGCTGGGATGACGTGGTGACGATGGCGTCGCGCCTGCCTGAGGTCGAGGAAGCGACCTGGCACCGGACACCATCGTTGAAGGTGGCCGGGAAGGGCTTCGCGCGCCTGCGGACCGAGGCCGAGGGCGGGCTCGTGCTGATGTGCGAGCTGGACGAGAAAGCAGCGCTGCTCGCGACCGGTGACGCAGCCTTTTACACGACACCGCACTACGACGGGTACGGCGCGATCCTCGTCGACCTGGCGAAGATCGACCCCGGCCGGCTGGCAGAGCTGGTCGAGCAGGCGTGGCGACTCAAGGCGCCCGCCAAGCTCCGCAAGGTGCTCGACCGTGAGTAAGGCCCTGGCTACGGCCCGGCGAATCGCCGACGAAGTGCTGTTCCCCACCGCAGCAGCGGTCGACGTCGCCGACCGGGTCCCTCCCGGTCATCTGGACTTGCTGGCGGAGCAAAGTTTTTACGGGCTTGCTTCTCCTCAGTCCACTTTGGACGTGCCCGACTACCAGACGGTGCAACGAATCGTGGAGACCTTCGCCGGAGGGTGCCTCACGACGGCGTTCGTATGGGTGCAGCACCACGGCGCGGTGATGGCGGTGGCCGAGTCGCGCAACGAGACCCTCCGCACGGCGTACCTGGCTGATCTCACCACGGGCGCGGTGCGAGCAGGTCTCGCCGCGGGCGCTGCCACCCGTCCGGGGCCGCCGCTGCTGCGCGCCACGCCTGCCGACGGAGGCTGGATCTTCGACGGCACAGCACCGTGGGTGACAGGTTGGGGAATGGTCGACGTGCTGCACATCGCGGCCCGCGACGACAACGATCTGCTGGTGTGGGCTCTGCTCGATGCCGCAGAAAACGCGGCGATCACGACAACGCCGGTGGAGCTGATCGCGGTGCAGGCCAGCCGGACGGTGACGATGAAGGTCGAGCAGCTGTTCGTACCGAACGAGAAGGTCACGTCCACTGTGTCACTCGCCAAGCACCTTGAAGGCGACCTGGAGTCGGTGCGTTTCACCGGATCGCTCGCGCTCGGCGTGGCCGGGCGGGCAGCCCGGCTGGCGGACATCGACCACGCTGAACTCGACGCGGCACGAGACGTGTTGCACCACGCAAGTCACAGCGAGGTCCCGCAGGCACGGGCCGCCGTTGCGGAGTTGGCGCTGCGAACGGCGGCCGCACTCGTCGTGCATGACGGAAGCCGGGCGATGCTGCCACGTGAGCACGGGCAGCGCCTTCTACGCGAGGCCGGGTTCCTGCTCGTGTTCGGGTCACGACCAGAGATCAAGACCGCGCTGCTCGACCGCCTCACCTCTTGATCGCCAGCTCTCGCCCCGGTCCAACTGGTCGGGGTTGGCGAGATGGACAAGGATGCAGGTCCAAGCACGGAATCTCTGAGCTCCGATCTCAACGACGAGGATCAACATGTCGACTGCACACCCCACTGCGATCATCACCGGTGGGACCGGCGGCATGGGGCTGGCAACGGCAGGGCTCATGGGTCACGACCACCGAATCGTGCTGGCAGACCTCGACCGGACGCGCCTCGATGACGCGGTGCGCGAACTGGCCATGGCCGGAGTTGAAGCGATCGGCGTGGTGTGCGACATCACCGACAAGGCATCCGTCGAGCAACTGTTCCAGCGCGCGGAGTCTGAAGGAAGTCACGTTCGCGCAGTGGTCCACGCCGCTGGAATCAGTCCGCACATGGGCACGGCTGAACGCATCGCTCGCATCAACGCGACCGGCACCGTCAACATCGCGCGAGCATTCCTCGCGCGAGCTGCGGACGGTGACGCACTCGTCAACGTGGCATCCACCGCCGGACACAGCATTCCCAGGATCCTCGTCCCGCTCCGTGCTTTCCGCCTTGCCGAGCAGCGGCCCGACGACTTCGAGAAGGCGATCGTCAGTCGCGCGCGGGTCGTCGGCCGGAAGCTCAAACCCGGGCTGGCCTACGCGATCAGCAAGAACTTCGTCCACTGGTACAGCCGTTTCCTCGCGGCCGGGTTCGGAGAGCGGGGAGCGCGGGTCGTTTCCGTCTCTCCAGGGAGCTTCGACACCGCGATGGGGCGCCTGGAGGAGAACCACGGCGCCGGCGAGCTGGTGAAGTCGGCAGCGATCAAGCGATTCGGCAGGCCTGAGGAGGTCGCGGCTGTGCTCGCGTTCTGCGCGAGCGAGGCACCCGGCTATCTGACCGGGGTCGACATCCTGGTCGATGGGGGCACCAAGGCCGGGAAAGAGTTGGGAACGAGAGGTCGACGGCAGGCGCGATGAGTGGCGCCACCCACACCGGAACGCCGAGCCGAAGCGCAAGGTTCAGCACGTTGCCAAAAGCCGAACCGCACCGCTAGCTCTGACAGCCACATCCCGACGCCGTTTGGCCTCCGTGACGGTGACGGCCGGGTCGACCGACTGCTCACCGGAAGTGCAGCAGGCGCTGACGCCACAGCACGACGCTTCACTCTGCGCCGGTGCTGTTGCACCGGCAGACTCGATGCCGAGTGGCTTCACGGCACGAACAATGGCTCCGTGCATGCCATCGGCGGCCTCGAACGTCGGAGTGATCTCGATGCCGGTGAAGCCGGCGGTCTGCAGGCCTTCGCGGTACTCGGTGAAGGTGAGCGCTCCGGCGATGCAGCTGACGTAGGAGCCGCGTTCGGCTCGCTCGGCAGGGGTGAGGTGGTCGTCGGCGACGACGTCGGAGATGCCGAGACGGCCACCGGGACGCAGGACGCGGAAGGTCTCGGCGAACACGGCGGGCTTGTCGACGGAGAGGTTGATGACGCAGTTGGAGATGACGACGTCGATGGTGTTGCCGGGCAACGGGATGTCTTCGATGTTGCCCTTGAGGAACTCGACGTTGGTGGCGCCGGCCTTGTCCGCGTTGGACAGGGCGAGCGCGAGCATCTCGTCGGTCATGTCCAGGCCGTAGGCCTTGCCGGTCGGACCGACGCGACGGGCCGAGAGCAGGACGTCGATGCCGCCACCGGAGCCCAGGTCCAGCACCCGCTCACCCTCGCGGAGGTCGGCGACGGCGATGGGGTTGCCGCAGCCGAGTGAGGCCGCCACGGCCTCGGCTGGGAGTTCGTCGCGCTGGGCCGCCGGGTAGAGCGTCGCGCCGAAGGTCTCGTCGACCTCCACGGCCTGCGGTCCACAGCAGCCGCCCCCGCCTTGGGCGACGGCGGTCGCGGCTGCGGCGTAGCGGGCACGGACGGTCTCGCGCAGCTCAGTCTGCTCACCCATGGGAGGCTCCTCCAGGCTGTATTGAAGTTTGTCTATGTATTGTTGCGCGAAACCCGAAGTGCCGTCAATATTGAAATATGTCGAAGCAGGAGCCCGGTTGCTGCGAGCCGCTGCCGGAAGACCCACTGGCAGCGGTTCAGGCGGCCGAGCTGTCGGGGATGTTCAAGGCGCTGGGAGACCCGGTGCGCCTGCGGCTGCTGTCGATGATCGCTTCCCGGACCGAAGGCGGGGTCTGCGTCTGCGAGCTGACGCCGGCGTTCGAGCTGTCCCAGCCGACGATCTCGCATCACCTCAAGCTGCTGCGGCAGGCCGGTTTGGTCGACTGCGAGCGCCGGGGCACGTGGGTCTACTACTGGGTGCGCCCGGAGACGACCGACCGGATGGCCGCGATGCTGAGCAGCGTGCGGCAGCAGGTCACGGCCTGAGCGTCAGCGCGATCTTCGCGACCGTTGCCTTCGCGGTCGGCCCGACCCCGATGAGCGTCGCCGACGCGGGTCCGGTCCAGCCGCCGTAGCCGAGCAGGTGAAGGCGCGGCTCCCCGGTGGCGGTCGTACCGTCCACTGCGACGCGACCGTCGGCGTCGCGCACACGCAGCGGAGCCAGGTGGCCCAAGGCAGGGCGGAAGCCGGTGCACCACACGACAACATCGGCCCCGGACAAGGCTTCGACGTCCGTCGGGACGGCCACGAGCAGTCCGTTGTCGCGGGCTTCGCGAACGGGAGGTACGGCCACGATGTCGCCGAGTTCGCTGACGCCGCCGCGCCGGGTGGCGATGTCGAACAGCGCTTTGCCGTCGATCTCGTCCGGCATGTACCGCGGCGGCCGGCGCGTCATCCAGGTCAGCTCGGTGTGCGGTATGAGGTCGGCGGCGATCTGCGCGCCGGAGTTGCCGCCGCCGACCACGACCACCTTCTGGCCGGCGAACTCGTGCGGGTCGCGGTAGTCGACGGTGTGCAACTGGCGGCCGGGCAGGTCCACCAGAGGCCGGAAGGGTCGCCACCAGGTGCCCGTTGCGCTGATGACGTGCCGCGCCGACCAAGTGCCGGAGTCGGTGTGCACCAGCAGGCGGTCGCCGTCGTGCGTCACCGAGGTGACCTGGACGGGCCGCTGGACGGGGATGTCGTAGCGCTTCTCGTAGGCCGCGAGGTAGTCGACGACGTGCTGTGCGGTCGGGTATCCGTCCGGAAAGGACGGCATGGGCCAGCCGGGCAGCGAACTGTGACGGGCGACGGAGAACAGGCGCAGCGAGTTCCACGTGAGCGGCCACGCCCCACCTGGCACGGGTTGCGCGTCGAGCACCACGTGGTCGATGCCCGCTCGGCGCAGGTAGAAGGCGGCGGCCAGCCCTGCCTGACCGCCGCCGACCACCACGACGTCAGACTTGAGCACGAGCCGCCCAACGACGACGCAGCCAGAGGCTGACGTAGACGAGCGCGACGAGGACCGGCACCTCGATCAGCGGCCCGACCACACCGGCCAGGGCCTGCCCGGACGTCACGCCGAACACACTGATCGCGACGGCGATGGCGAGCTCGAAGTTGTTGCCCGCGGCGGTGAACGCCAGCGTCGTGGTCCGCTCGTAGGAGAGTCCGGACGCCTTACCCAGCGCGTAGGAACCGGCCCACATGATCGCGAAGTAGACCAGCAACGGCAGCGCGATCCGCACGACGTCGAGCGGCTTGTTCGTGATGGTCTCGCCCTGCAACGCGAACAGGATGACGATCGTGAACAGCAAGCCGTACAACGCGACTGGACCGACCCGCGGCAGGAACTTGGATTCGTACCACTCCCGGCCACGGGTCCGCTCCCCCAGCTTGCGGCTCAGGTAGCCGGCCAGCAGGGGGATGCCGAGGAAGATGAGCACGGACTTGGCGATCTCCCACGCGGAGAAGTCCACCGATGCGGTGTCCAGACCGAGCCAGCCGGGCAACAGGTCGAGGTAGAACCAGCCGAGCACACCGAACATGACCACCTGGAACACGGAGTTCAACGCCACCAGCACGGCGGCGGCCTCGCGGTCGCCGCAGGCGAGGTCGTTCCAGATGATGACCATGGCGATGCAGCGGGCGAGGCCGACGATGATCAGCCCTGTCCGGTACTCCGGCAGATCAGCTAGGAAGATCCAGGCCAGCGCGAACATCAGCGCCGGGCCCAGCACCCAGTTCAGCACCAGCGACAGCACCATCGTGCGGCGATCGCGGGTGACGGTGTCGAGCTTGTCGTAGCGGACCTTCGCGAGCACCGGGTACATCATCAGCAGCAGGCCCAGGGCGATCGGCAACGAGACGCCGTCGACTTTCACGGCGTCCAGCACGCCCTGCAGGCCCGGAACGCCGCGGCCGAGCAGCAGGCCGGCGACCATGGCGACGCCGATCCACACCGGCAGGAACCTGTCCAGGAAGGACAGTCGGTGCAACACGTCCGGTGCCGCGGTTTGCTTGGTGCTCAACAGGTTCTCCGTCAGGTCAGTCGCAGCAGGCGCTGCTGTCGCGCAGCGGTCCTCCTGGCGCCAGCACGGCGGCCAGGGTGTCGATGGCGGCGTTGTCGATGCGGTACCAGCTCCAGGTGCCGCGCCGTTCCCGGCTGAGCACACCGGCGTTGACGAGGATCTTGAGGTGGTGGCTCAGCGAGGACTGCGGCATGTCGAACTGGTCGGCGAGGTCGCAGAAGCACGCCTCCTGCTCCTCGGTCCGCCGCACCAGGCCGACCAGTTCGACCCGGATCGGATCGCCGAGCGCCTTGAACAGGCGTGCGGCGGTCGCCGAGTCGAGCAGCGTCTGGTCCGGGCTCGTCATGACGATGACCATAACGGGTTGAATTGACAAAAGTCGATACACGGGGTGTGATCTGCATCGACATACTTCGGTCCAAGGAGATCTGATGTCCCGCACGAGCGGACTCCCTCAGCACGAGCTCACCGCCCAGCTGCTCCGGATCACCGACGAACTCTCCGACAGGTTCCACGGCGTGTTCAGCCGCGAGACCGTCGCCAAGGTCGTGGACGAGACCTACGACCTGCTCGCCGAGAACGCCACCGTCACCACCTACCTGCCGGTCCTGACCGCGCGCTTCACCAAGCAGCGGCTGGCCGACCAGGGCCGCGCCGACGGCCTGACGACCATCACCGTGCCGCAGGTCCTGTTCATCTGCGTCCACAACGCCGGCCGCTCCCAGATCGCCGCCGCGCTGCTGGAGCACCACTCGTTCGGCAAGGTCTCCGTGCGCTCGGCGGGCAGCAAGCCGACCGGCACCATCCCGCAGACCGTCACCGACGCCCTCAACGAACTCGGCATCGAGCTGACCGAGGCGTTCCCCAAGCCGCTGACCGACGAGGTCGTGCGCGCCGCCGACGTCGTGGTCACCATGGGCTGTGGCGACACCTGCCCGGTCTACCCCGGCAAGCGCTACCTGGACTGGGACGTCGCCGACCCGGCGGGCGCGTCGCTGAACACCGTGCGGGAGATCCGCGACGACATCGACCGCCGCATCCGCGGCCTGCTGTCCGAACTTCTCCAGGACTGAGACACCGCTGTTCACCTGGATCACGCATCATGAGAACCACCGCAACGAGGAGATGACCGTGTCCAAGACCCCCGAGGTGCTGTTCGTCTGCGTGCACAACGCGGGCCGCTCCCAGATGGCCGCGGCGCTGCTGCAGCACTACGGCATGGGGCGGATCAGCGTGCGCTCGGCCGGATCCGAGCCCGCAGAGAAGGTCAACCCGGCGGCCGCGGCCGCCGTGGCCGAGTGGGGCCTCGACATCACCGCCGAGGTCCCCTCGAAGCTCACGACCGAGGACGTCGAAGCCTCCGACGTCGTGATCACCATGGGCTGCGGCGACACCTGCCCGGTGTTCCCCGGCAAGCGCTACCTCGACTGGCAGCTCGACGACCCGGCGGGTCAGGGCATCGAGTCGGTCCGTCCGATCCGCGACGACATCGACCGCCGCGTGCGCGGCCTGGTCGCCGAGCTGCTGGACTGACGCGGAACGCTGGCGGTCGACAACACGGCCGCCAGCACCCCGATCACACCCAGCACGACGAACACCGCCGGGTATCCCCCGAGCCACGCCGCCATGGCACTGCCCGCCCACGGCGCGATCGCCGCCGTCAGCATCACCGGCACGGCGAGCAATCCGCTCAACTGTCCGTAGTGGACAGCGCCCCAGCGATCGGTGATCGCCGTTGCCTGCACCAGCGTGAAGATCCCGCGTGCCACACCTGCGAGCACGGAGCCGGCGATGAGCAGCAGGGCCGGGCCGGGGATCACGCCCAGCAACGTCGTCACCACCGCACTTGCCAGCAGGACCAGCGCTGTCCGCGTGCGTACCGACGTCCTCGCGGCCAGCCTGGCATAACCGAGCCGTCCGAGTACCTGGCCCACCCCTCCGAGGCCCAGGGCCACGGCGGCCGCTGATGTCGACATCCCACGTTCGGTCAGCAGCGGCACGAGGTTGACCACAACCGCGTAGACGCTGAACGCCGCCAGGCTCATCGAGATCGTCAGGACGATGAACGGCCTGCTTCTCGCCACCGCCGACGGATGATGCTCCGCCTCGTGCTCGATCTCCGGCCACGGCAGCCGCAAGCCGAACAGATGCAGCGGAACCGTAGTGACAGCAAGGATTCCAGCCAGCACCAGGTAGGTGCCTCGCCAGTCCAGATGCGTGTTCAGCACGGCGGTCAACGGTGCGAACACCGTGCTGGCCAGTCCTGCCACCAACGTGAGCGCGGTCAGCGCCGACACCCGCCTCGCCCCGTACCAGCGGGTGAGCGCGGCGAAGGCGGGAGCGTAGAACACTCCGGCCATCGCGACACCGATCAGCAACCACGCGATCGTGAACCACACCAACGACTGCGCGGTCTCCAGCATGATGAGCGCCGGCACCGCGACGATCGAGCCGGTGGTCATGATGGCGCGTGGACCGCGGCGGTCCAGCAGTTTGCCCACCGGCACGCCGACGAGTCCCGCCACGATCTGGCTCGCCGAGAAGCCAGCGGTGATCGCGGCCAGCGACCACCCGGTCTGCGCACTGATCGTCGGCAGCAGCACGGGAAACGCGTAGTAGAGAATCCCCCAGCTGATGATCTCGGTGGAGCACAACACGATCAACACGCGGCGCAGCCCGGCGCCTGTGCCGGGCCGCGCCGTCGTGTCAGCGCGCACTGGACGCGAGGCCGACCGTCAGTTCCCCCTGCTCCGGCGAGCCGCAGCAACCACCCTCGTTCTTCTGCTCCTCCGGTGCGTCGAACACGCCGGCGCCACCGCACACCCCGGTCTCGGGCAGCACGAGCTCGACACGTCCGGCGGCCTCGTGGTCACCGGCGATCGCGGCTACCACCGATCGCGCCTGCTCGTAGCCGGTCAGCGACAGGAACGTCGGCGCGCGGCCGTAGCTCTTGATGCCGACCAGGTAGACGTTCGGCTCGGGGTGGCGCAGCTCAGCCTCGCCGTGTGGGTAGACGGTGCCGCACGAGTGCACGTTGGGGTCGATGAGCGGCGCGAGCTTCGACGGCGCCTGCAGCACCGGGTCCAGGTCGAGCCGAACTTCCGACAGCCACGACAGATCAGGCCGGAACCCGGTCAGCACAACGATCTCGTCGATGCCTTCGACCTGGTGGCCGTCGAACGACTCCAGCGTGAGACTGCCGTCCGCGGCACGTTCGATCGCAGCGGTGCGGAACCCCGTGGCGGTCTCGACGTACCCGGCCTCAGCAGCCTTCTTCGCCCGCAGACCCAACGCACCGCGCGCCGGCAGCTGGTCGGCCTCCCCACCACCGAACGCGTTGCCGACCGCACCGCGGCGCAGCAACCACACGATCTTCGTGCCGGGCTCCTGCTCCGCGAGCTCTGCCAGCACGACCAACGCGGTGAGCGCGGAGTGCCCGCTGCCCGCGACCGCGACCCGCTTGCCCGCGTAACGAGAGCGTTCGGCCACGAGATCCGGCACGCGGTAGGTGATCTTCTCGGCCGCAGCCTTCTCCCCCACCGCGGGAAGCCCGTCTCCGCCCAGCGGGTTCGGCGAGCCCCACGTGCCGGAAGCGTCGATCACCGCACGCGCAGTGATCCGCTCTTCCCCCTCGGCGGTCTGCACATGCACGGTCAAAGGCTCGTCCTCGCGCCCGGAGTCGACGATCCGGTCGCGCCCACGCCGTGCCACGCCCACCACTCGGGCACCGAACCGAACCCGGTCGCCCAGCACATCGGCCAACGGCCGGAGGTAGCTCTCCACCCATTCCCCGCCGCTCGGGTACGCGTCCCCGTCCGGCCGTACCCAGCCGGCCTCCTTCAGCAGCCGCTCGGCCGCCGGGTCGACGAGTTCGCTCCACTGCGAGAACAGCCGGACATACTTCCACTGCGACACGGCTGCACCGGCGCGATCGCCCGCCTCCAGCACGAGCACCTGCTCGCCCCGTTCGACCAAGTTCGCCGCCGCGGACAAACCCGCAGGCCCGGCACCCACCACGACGACTGGCAACTCGCTCACGACGCACCCCTTGTATCGACAGATTTCGAATCAACACCAGGGACTCTATCGACCGGGATCGATTGACGCAACCATCGATTTGCGTCGATACTTCAACCATGACGACCACAGCGGCCTCACCGGCCGTGCTGCCTGCCGACGACGCCGCGACCTACGCGGACTGGTTCGCGTGCCTCGCCGAACCGACCCGCGTGCGACTCCTGCACGCCGTCGCCACCGCGGCACGCTCGATGACCGTCGGCGAACTGACCGAACTGCTCGGCGTCAGCCAGTCCACCTGCTCGCACCACGTGCGCAAGCTGGTCGAGGTCGGCTTCCTGCGCCAGCACAAGGAAGGCACCGCCACCCACGTCAGCGTGAACCCGTCCTGCTGCACCGGCCTGCCCCACGCCGCCGACGTCGTCATGGGCGTGCTCGCACCGCGCCCGTGCTGCCCCGGCAACCTCCCGGCGGACGTCCTGCTGCGTCCGTTGGAGATCTCCGACTGGACCGCTGTGCGCCGCATCTACGGCGAAGGCATCGCCACCGGCGACGCCACCTTCGAAACCGAAGTACCCCTGCGCAGGGCGCTCGACGCCAAGTGGCTTCCTGAGCACCGCTGGATCGCCGAGATCGACGGCCAGGTCGCGGGCTGGGCCGCCCTCACCGCCGTGTCCACACGGGACTGCTACGCCGGCGTCGCCGAGACATCCGTCTACGTAGGCACGGACTTCCGCGGCCGCGGTGTCGGCAAAGCCCTGGTACACAAGCAAGTCAATGCCGCCGACGACGCCGGCCTCTGGACGTTGCAGACCTCGATCTTCCCCGAGAACCGCGCAAGCCTCGCCCTGCACCACTCCGCGGGCTTCCGCACCCTCGGCGTCCGCGAACGCATCGCGCAACACCACGGCGTGTGGCGCGACACCGTCTTCCTCGAACGCCGAACCGCCATCTGACACCCATCTGACCACTCATCTGACCACTCATCCGTCGCCGTGCTCGGCGACGGCTACTTCGAGGTGCCCATGAACAGCCACGACGCCATCGTCATCGGCGCCGGCCAGTCCGGCCTCGCCGCGGCCCACGCCCTCCTCGCACGAGGCCTGCGCCCCCTCGTGCTCGAAGCAGGCGACGAACCAACCGGCTCCTGGCCGCACTACTACGACAGCCTCACCCTGTTCTCCCCCGCCCGCTACAGCGCGCTGCCCGGCCTGCCGTTCCCCGGCGATCCCGAGCGCTACCCGCACCGCGACGAAGTCGCCGACTACCTGCGCACCTACGCCGCGCATCTCGGCGCCGGCATCCGCACCGGCCACCGTGTCGCAGAAGTGGTGCGGGACAACGAGTTCCGTGTCGCGACCGCCGACGGAACGAACTTCACCGCGCCGATCGTCATCGCCGCCACCGGCGGATTCGGCAACCCGTACCGGCCCGCCCTGCCCGGCCTCGACGACTTCCCCGGCACCGTCCTGCATGCGGCGCAGTACCGTTCGCCCGCACCGTTCCACGGCCGGCGCGTCATCGTGGTCGGCGCCGGCAACTCCGCCGTCCAGATCGCCGCGGAACTCGCCGAACACGCCCACGTCACCCTCGCGACCCGCAAGCCGGTGAAGTTCTCGGCTCAACGCCCGTTCGGCCGCGACCTGCACTTCTGGCTCGACCGCACCGGCCTCGACCGTCTCCCGATCGGCCCCTGGCTGCCCGGCGGATTCACCACCCCGGTCCTCGACACCGGCCGCTACCGCAGCGCCATCGACGATCGGCGCCCCGACCGCCGGCCGATGTTCACGGCGCTGGAGGGCTCGAAGGTCATCTGGCCGGACGAACGGCGCGAACACGTCGATGCCGTCATCCTGGCCACCGGGTACCGCCCCGACCTGCCGTACCTCGACCGGCTGCGCACCGAGCACGACCGCGGAGTGTCCCGCCACCACCGCGGACTCGGCTTCGTCGGCCTGGAATGGCAGCGCAGCCTCTCCTCCGCCACCTTGCGAGGTGCCGGACGCGACGCCACCCACGTCGTTCGCCGTCTGCTCACGTAACCGGGTTCACGGCAAGACCCCGCGCGTCTTTCGAAATGCCGCCAAAATTCTTGCTCACCACCGCAAAGATCCTTCAGTGAATGAAACACGCAGGTCAGATACTCACAGCCGATTCTCAGGGACCGTTCGCCGGATTCTTCTGATCACGCGGACACGATCGGCGCCTGCCAGTTATGCGTGTAGCATGGAGACAAAACGCCACTTCCTGAACGGCGCTTCCAAAAAGGCCTGACGCTCCATATCGGAACATCACCCGGCCAGATCAGCGCCCCGGGAACGGAGTACCGATATGAGCACGCAGACCTGGACGACCCATCCGTTGACCACGAAGCGGCTGACCTTGCGACCCTGGCAGGTCGACGACGCACAGGCCGCACTGGAGATCTACGGGCACGCCGAGGTGACTCGGTGGCTCAGCCCCGACATGGACCGGGTGCCAGACCTCGCGGCCATGCGGCTGCTGCTGCAGCAGTGGGGCGCAGAAAGCGCCCGGTTGCCCGTTCCGGCCGGTCGATGGGCCATCCAGCGCAACACGGACGATCGTGTGATCGGCGGCGCCGTCCTGCTCCCGCTGCCGCCGGGCGACGAGGATCTGGAGATCGGCTGGCAGCTGCGCCCCGACACCTGGGGCAACGGCTACGCCACCGAGACCACCCACGCGCTGGCCGGCTGGGCGTTCAGCCAGAACGTCCAGGAGATCTTCGCCGTCGTCCGCCCCGGCAACGCCCGCGCCGCCGCCACCGTCCGGAAAAACGGCATGCACTGGGTCGGCGAGACCACCAAGTACTTCGGTGTCGAACTGCAGGTGTTCCGCCTCCGTGCGGCCGACCTCGATCTCGCGGCGCCCGCGGCACTCCAGCCACCCAACCTCAGCGGCGACTGATTTTCCGCACCGCGCAGCCCCCAACATCAAGGAAACGGACACAGTGGATCAGCTCAGCCTCGGAGTCATCGCCCAGTCCCGCAAGGAGAACGAGCTCCGGCTTCCCCTCCACCCGCTGCACCTGGACCGGATCGACGCGGACCTCCGTGGCCGGATCTACCTCGAACACGGCTACGGGGAACGCTTCGGCGTCTCCGACGAGCGGCTCGCGGCATCCGTCGCGGGACTGCGCTCGCGGGAGGAGCTCATCGCGGAATGCGATGTCGTCCTGCTGCTCAAACCACTCGCCGAGGACATCGCGCAACTGCGGGAAGGCCAGGCGCTGTGGGGCTGGCCGCACTGCGTCCAGGACGAGAAGATCACGCAGCTGGCCATCGAACGACGGCTGACGCTCATCGCCTTCGAGGCCATGAACCACTGGACCTCCGACGGTTCGTTCAGCCTGCACGTCTTCCACAAGAACAACGAGCTCGCGGGCTACTGCTCGGTGCTGCACGCCCTGCAGCTGACCGGCTCGACCGGCGACTACGGGCGGCGGCTGCGCGCCGTCGTGATCGGCTTCGGCGCGACCGCACGAGGCGCCGTGACGGCTCTCAACGCACTCGGGGTGCACGAGGTCACCATCCTCACCAACCGCGGCGTCGCCGCCGTCAACGCACCGATCCACTCCGCACGGATCATCCACTTCGACCACGACGATGCCGATCCGCAGCGCAGCCACGCCTTCACCGACAACGGCCGCGTACCGCTGGCGGAACTCCTCGCGGAACACGACATCATCGTCAACTGCGTGCTTCAGGACACCGACGCGCCGCTGACGTTCCTCACCAACGACGATCTGTCCACTTTGGCCTCGGGAACACTGGTCATCGACGTCTCCTGCGACGCGGGCATGGGCTTCGAATGGGCGCGCCCCACCACGTTCGACGAGCCGGACTTCCTGGTGGGTGACCACGTGCGCTACTACGGCGTGGACCACAGCCCGTCCTACCTGTGGAACTCGGCGACCTGGGAGATCAGCGAAGCGCTGCTGCCGCACCTGCGTTCGGTGCTCACCGGCGACTGGGACTCCAGCGAGATCATCCAGCGTGCCGTCGAGATCCGCGAGGGAACCATCGTGAACCCGCGCATCCTCTCGTTCCAGCATCGATCATCGGAGTACCCGCATGCCCGCGGCTGAGCTGCACACCGCCGTGCCGGCAGACCGCTCCGCTGCCGGTGACGTACGGCACCCGGTGTCACCGCAGGAACTAATTCGGCCTCGGCGGTGTTGTACGGAGTGGTCGTAGAGTTTTGTGTTCGTGTTCATCACGCTCGCGGAAACGATGTTGCGGGCGCTTCTTTCTTTTTCTTGCAGGACAAGCTGGAGAAGTCGCCGTCTGAACCCGGCCTGGGAACCGCATCCTGCGGCGCCCACACCCAGCACCAGCAAGGAGAAAGACAATGACTCAGGGAACCGTGAAGTGGTTCAACGCGGAGAAGGGCTTCGGCTTCCTCTCCCGTGAGAGCGGACCGGACGTCTTCGTGCACTACTCGGAGATCGACGGCGACGGCTACCGCAGCCTCGAGGACGCCCAGCGCGTCGAGTTCGAGGTCACCCAGGGCCCCAAGGGCCCGCAGGCCACCGCCGTCCGCGCCATCTGACCTCATACCGTGCTCCTGCCGGCTGACGCCCGCTGGCGGAGACACCGACCCGGTGCCCCTCGACGATCCCCCGACCGAGGGGCACCGGCCTTTCACACCGATTACCACCGTTGCCTCACGGGTATCCGCACGACGGAGAACGTCAGCTGTTTCCGGAGGTAAGAACGGAGATAAGAACGTGAGTGCGAAAGTCGAATCGATCGCCCCCCGAACAGATGCCGCGCCGCAGCCCATGCTGGCCGGCGAGAAGTCCCCGACCGAAATGTTCCTGGTCAAGATGTTCGCCGTGATACCGGCGCTGGCACTCGCCGCAGCGATTCCACTGGCTTGGGGCTGGGGCCTCGGCTGGGTCGACGTCGGCCTCGCCGTGTTCTTCTACACCCTTACCTGTCTCGGTGTGACGATCGGATTCCACCGCTATTTCACCCACGGAGCCTTCAAAGCCAACCGCGCGCTGCGGATCGCGCTCGCGGTCACCGGCAGCATGGCCATGCAGGGCCCGATCATCGGCTGGGTCGCCGACCACCGCCGCCACCACGCCTACGCCGACCGCGAAGGCGACCCGCACTCGCCGTGGCTCTTCGGCACCTCGGCCCGCGCACTGGCGAAGGGCTTCCTGCACGCCCACATGGGCTGGATGTTCCGGCGGCAACTGACCAACGCCGCGCGCTTCGCGCCCGACCTGCTGGCCGACGCCGACATCCAGCGCGTCAACCGCTGGTTCCCCGCGCTGACCGCCGCGACACTGCTCGCACCGGCACTCGCCGGAGGTCTGATCACCTGGAGCTGGTGGGGTGCGCTCACCGCGTTCTTCTGGGCGAGTCTCGTCCGCGTCGCCGTGCTGCACCACGTCACCTGGTCGGTCAACTCGATCTGCCACATGATCGGCGACCGGCCGTTCGAGGCGCGTGACAAGTCCGCCAACTTCTGGCCACTGGCGATCCTGTCGATGGGCGAGTCCTGGCACAACTCCCACCACGCCGACCCCACCTGCGCCCGCCACGGCGTCCGCCGCGGTCAGCTCGACATCTCCGCGCGCCTGATCTGGGTCTTCGAGAAGCTCGGCTGGGCCACCCACGTCCGCTGGCCGAGGCCGGAACGTCTCGCCCGCAAGCTCAAGACCACCACGTCCTGACATCAGTGGAACAGTGGGGCCGTCAGCGGACGCAAAGGTTCGCTGCCCCTCACTCGCGCCTGACTTCGCGGAGGACACATGGCCAGGCGATCGACCGGACCCGCACCGGGCGACGTGCCCGCGGATGTGGCGGCGTTCGTCCAGGCACTCCGGGAGATCAGCCTGGCAGGGAGGACGCTTTCGGCCAAGGAACGCCACGACCTGCACGGCGCGGGTGCCGACGCGGCGGAACGTGGTGTGCCGCTGCGCGAGCTGATCAAGGGGCATCTCGCGGAGATGTGGCGATCATGGGCGACCCTGCCGGGCGTGGCCGCCGCCCAGAACACCGATGCCCTGAAACGAATCGGTGAAGCCGTGTTCCGGGCAGCGGAGGACGCCGTCGGCGAACTGACGAAGGGATACGAGGAGACCCAGCGCTGGACCGTGCGCAGGGACGAGTCGCTGCGTCGCGAGTTCATCGACGACCTGCTCACCGGACGCGATCTCGGCCAGCTCGCGGAACGTGCCGAGCGGTACGGGCTGCAGCTCGCCGGCACGAACGTCGTCGCGGCGGCGTCCGCGTCCCAGTCGTTCCTCGACTCGGGCGCGGCGACGTCGAGCGTCCAGGCCGCGATGAGCCTGCGGTTCAGCTCCCGCCACGTGCTCGTGGCCGCGCGCGAGGGCCTCCTGGTGTGCGTGGTCCCGCACGACCTCGCCGGCGCACCCGAGGAGTTCGCGCGTCAGGTCAGCGAGGTCGTGGGACGGAGCTCCCGATGGCGGGTCGGTCTCGGCCAGCCGCAGTCCGGTCCCGGCGGAGCGGTCCGTTCCTTCGAGCAGGCCCGCAACGCCCTCGACATCGCCGACCGCCTCGATCTGGGCGAACGGTTCGTCAAAGCCGCGGATCTGCTGGTCTACCAAGTGCTTCTACGTGACAGCGCGGCACTCGGCGAGCTCGTCACCGCTGTCCTCGAGCCGTTGCACGGGGCGCGTGGAGGAGCTGAGCGTCTGATGAACACGCTGGAGGCGTATTTCGCTTCCGGGCGAGTCACGACCGCCACCGCGCTCACGCTCGGCATCGGCGTACGCACGGTCACCTATCGCCTCGACCGCGTCCGCGAGCTGACCGGCTATCGCGCCGACGATCCCGCCCAGGCGTTCACGCTTCAGGTGGCGGTGCTCGGGGCACGCCTGCTCGGCTGGCCCTGATTGCCGGGCACCGGCAGGCAACGGCGGTCCAACTGGCCGGGCGGACGCCTGTCCGCCGGGCCGTATCGGGCCGACGATGGTGGGGAGACGTCGTACGTTTGAGGCGTACCTCCGTCTAGGGAGGGTCGCACCATGGATCCCTGGCTCATCTGGCTGATCATCGCGCTGGGGCTGGCCATCGCCGAGATCTTCACGCTCACCGCGGCACTCGGCATGCTCGCGGTCGCAGGGGTCGTCACGGCGGGGACGGCGGCGATCGGCCTGCCGGTTCCCGGCCAGTTGGTGGTGTTCAGCGTCGTGTCCGCCGCCGGTGTGCTGCTGGTCAGGCCGTGGGCGCGGCGAATGATGCTGCAGCCGCGGCTCGAACAGTTCGGCGTCGAAGCGTTGGTCGGTGCGTCCGGCTACGTCCTGCGCGAGGTGAACAACCACGAAGGTCTGGTGCGTCTCCGCGGTGAGGACTGGACGGCTCGTCCCTACGACGAGTCCCTCGTCATCCCCGCCGGGCGCACGGTCGACGTACTGCAAATCGACGGCAGCACCGCCGTCGTCTACCCACGGGAGTGAGCCATGTCCACACTGCTCGTCGCCGGACTCGTGCTCGCGATCTTCGCGGCGTTCACCGTCCTGCGCGCCGTGCGCATCGTGCCGCAGGCCCGCGCGCGCAACGTCGAACGCCTGGGCCGGTACCAGCGCACCCTCACGCCCGGTCTCAACTTCGTCATCCCCTACATCGATCGCGTCTACCCGCCGATCGACCTGCGTGAGCAGGTGGTCTCGTTCCAGCCGCAGCCGGTGATCACCGAGGACAACCTGGTCGTGCAGATCGACACGGTGCTGTACTTCCAGGTCACCGATCCTCGTTCCGCCGCCTACGAGATCGCGAGCTTCCTGCAGGCGGTCGAACAGCTCACCGTCACCACCCTGCGCAACGTCGTGGGATCCATGGATCTCGAGAAGACCCTCACCTCGCGCGACACGATCAACAACCAGTTGCGCGGCGTGCTCGACGACGCGACGGGCAAGTGGGGTCTGCGGGTCAACCGCGTGGAGATCAAGGCCATCGATCCGCCGCAGAGCATCAAGGAGGCGATGGAGAAGCAGATGCGGGCCGAACGCGACAAGCGGGCCGCGATCCTGACCGCCGAGGGACAGCGGCAGTCGCAGATCCTCACGGCCGAGGGTGACAAGCAGGCCGCCGTGTTGCGCGCCGAAGGGCACCGTGCCGCCACCATCCTCGAGGCGGAGGGCCAGTCCCGCGCGATCGACCAGGTCTTCCAGGCGATCCACCGCAACGATCCGGACCCCAAGCTGCTCGCCTACCAGTACCTCCAGGTCCTGCCGAAGCTCGCGCAGGGAGAGGGCAACACGTTCTGGGTGATTCCGAGCGAGGTCACCACCGCGCTGCGCGACGTCTCGAAGGCGTTCTCCGAGACGCTGCCGCGATCGGCCGCCGCCAGGACCGATGACGCCGTCGAAGCCGCCACCGCGCAGGCGGAGAAGGACGTCGCGCAGGCGAGCGAGGCAGCCGCCGAAGCGGTCTCGGACGCCGCGGACGCCGCCACACCGGTGAACGCGCTGCGCCCGGAACTGGCGGGTCGCTGAGACGGCACGGATAGTCGGTGGCGAGTCCGGGAGGTGCGTGACGGTGGGATTGGCAGAGGACGAGCAGCGCGAGCTGGACGCCATCGAGCGACGTCTCGCCGAGGACGATCCCAAGTTCGCCTCCAAACTCGTCAGGACGCCGCCACCGCATCACCGGTTGCCGCCACGCGTGCTGAAGTTGATCAGCCTGCTGCTGATCTACGTGGTCGGCCTGGTGGTGGTCATCACGGGCGTGTCGCTGTCGTCGCTCGTGCTGATCGCGCTCGGTGCGGCCGTGACCGCGGTCAGCCCGGTGATCATCGTCGTCCAGACCTGGCGCACCCGCCGAAACGACGAGCCATCGGGCTGATCCGCGTTCCTGCCAAGATCACATCAACACGGCTCAGGACGTGATCGTGGGGTACGGTCGGGCTGTTGCCGTGATGAGCGGCATGGTGTGCCGGGAAGTCTGGTCGGCGATGCGGCCGACGACACCCGGAGTGAGCTTTGGAACCCGTGAATACCCGGCTGTTCAGCCGCGCGTCCTGGCCCGAGGCCAAGCGCATCGCCGACCTGCTCCGCCTCGAGACCGTCGGCGGCGTCATCATGCTGATCGCGGCGGTGGTCGGCCTGGTCTGGGCGAACTCGCCATGGGCGTCGATCTACGAGACCCTGCGCTCCGTCGAGATCGGCCCCGAGTCACTGCACCTGCGGCTCAGTCTCGCCGAATGGGCGTCCGACGGCCTGCTGGTGATCTTCTTCTTCGTCGCGGGCCTGGAGCTCAAACGCGAGTTCGTCGCGGGCGACCTGCGCGATCCTCGTCGTGCCGCCGTTCCGATCGCGGCGGCGTTCGGCGGCGTCCTCGTGCCGGCGTTGATCTACACCGCGGTCAACCTCGGAGGTGGGCCCGCGCTGTCCGGCTGGGCCATCCCCACCGCCACCGACATCGCGTTCGCACTGGCGGTGCTCGCGGTGATCGGCCGGTGCCTCCCGTCGGCGCTGCGGACGTTCCTGCTGACCCTCGCGGTCGTGGACGACCTGATCGCGATCGTCATCATCGCCCTCTTCTACACCGATGACCTGTCACTGCTGCCGTTGCTGCTGATGTTCGTCCCGCTGGCCTTGTTCACGGTGCTCGTCCAGCGACGTATCCGGTCATGGTGGCTGCTGATCCCCTTGGCGGTGGCGACGTGGGCACTCATGCACGCCTCAGGTGTGCACGCGACCGTGGCAGGCGTGTTGCTCGGATTCGCGGTGCCGGTGATCCGCCGGTCCGGCGAAGGCCCCGGCCTGGCCGAAATGTTCCAGCACCGGTGGCAACCTCTGTCCGCCGGTGTCGCTGTGCCGGTCTTCGCCTTCTTCGCCGCCGGTGTCTCGATCGGAGGCCTGAGCGGTTTCATCACCTCGCTCACCGACAGCGTCACACTTGGCATCGTGCTCGGTCTGCTGGTGGGCAAAACGATCGGCATCACCGCGGCCACCTGGCTGGTCGCGCGGTTCACCAAGGCTGATCTGGACGACGACCTCGCATGGATCGACGTGGTCGGCCTGTCGATCCTCGCCGGTATCGGGTTCACCGTCTCGCTGCTGGTCAGCGAGCTGTCGTTCGGTGAGGGCAGCGCGGACTACAGCAACGCGAAGGTGGCCGTGCTGCTGGGTTCCGTGCTGTCGGCGTTGATCGCGACGGTGGTCCTGCGTGTGCGCAACAGGGTGTATCGGCGCATCTTCGAGGAAGAGAACCGCGACGCGGACAACGACGGCATCCCGGACGTGCACCAGGTCGATCAGGGGCGCGGGGACCGGTCAGGCTGATCGTTCAGCGACTCCATCACTGCTGCTCCCGAGCAGGCCGCTCAGGTTGCCCGGTGGGCAGGCCGTCCGGGGGCTCGACGCTCAACGCCTTCGCCACGGGCACGTCCGTCGACGAGTGCAGGACGATCGACAACGCGATGGTGATCGCGACCAGGTCGAACACGTGCTCGCCGGCGGGTATCCCCGCCTGCAGCACGAGGAGCCCGTAGACCACGGACGCGAAACCCTTGGGGCCGAACCACGCGGCGACGGACCGCTCGCGTGCGGGCAGCGGCGTGCGCAGCAACGACAGCATCATCGCCGCCGGCCGCACGAGCAGGATCGCGATGACCGCGACCGCCCAGTCCCCCACGCTCAGGTGCGAGATGCGCTCGGGCGTGATCAGCGCGCCGAAGACGAGCAGTGCCGCGAACTTGGTGATCTCGGACAGCAGGTCACCGAAGTGCTCGAAGTGTTCTGCCGCAACGCGATCCAGCGTCGCGATCGTCGATCCCGCGGCGAACGCGGCGAGGTAGGGGTTGGCGTGGGTGAGGTGGCAGGTCGCGTACAGCATCACCGCGATCGCCAACGGGCCGAGCGCCTGCAGCCGAGGTTCGGCGGTGAAGATCCGCAACCGCCACGCCAGCACCACGACCGCGGGAATGACAACGCCCAGCGCGAGCCCGGCGGCCAGTTCGATGCCGATGGTGAGGAAGTCGGTGTCCCTGTTCGCCGCGGTGGCCAGGAAGATCAGCACGAACGGCAGCGCGAGACCGTCGTTCAGCCCGGACTCGACGTTGAGCAGGCGGCGCAACCGCATCGGCACGTCGGTGCGGCCGACGATGGCGGAGGCGAACACCGGGTCGGTCGGCGAGAGGATCGCGCCGATCAGGAACGAGGTCGTCCAGTCCAGGCCGGTGAGGAAGTGCGTCGGCACGGCGATGCCGACCATGGTCAGCGGCATGGCCAGGCCCAGCGCCCTGCCCGAGAGCCGCCACCCCTGCTTCAGGTCGGGCAGTCCCGCGCGCTGGCCATCGGTGAACAGGACCGTGAACAGCGCGAGATCAGCCAGTACGGTGACGAACGCGCTGTTGGACGGAATGTCGACGAGCCCGAGACCGCCCTGCCCGATCAACGCTCCGGCGACCAGGAACATCAACGCGGTCGACAGGATCGTGCGAGCGGCGAGACCGGACAGCGAGACGCTGATCAGCAGGACCAGACCGAATGCGAGCACCAGCGCCATCGACGAACCCCGTCCACGTCAATCAAGCCCACCGCGGTTTCGCGATGGGCGTTGCCGACCAGACTTCCCGGCGCACCGCGCGCAAACATGCCGTAAAGATCCGCTCGAAGCAAACCGGCAGGTCTCGACATGAGCTGAACAGACGTTTAGTGTTTTGAACACGCGTTCAGCATTTGATCGGACATCGCGGGGTCGCCTGCTGGGCGGTGATCCGGCCGAGGCCTGTTCGCCGACGACCGCTGGCTGACGGCGCTCACCGACATCGAGAAGAGGATGAGGTCGTGAAGGTCCTGCTGGTCACCCACGGCACACGCGGAGACGTGCAACCGTTGCTGGCGTTGGCGGTGGCGCTCAAGAAGGCGGGTCACGAGGCGCTGCTGGCCGCACCGGAATCGTTCGCTTCCAGCGCACTGACGCAGGACGTCGAGTTCGCGCCCCTCGACAACGGCCCCAACAGATTGTTCGAAGATCCGCTGATGGCCGAGGCGATCGAGGGCGGGTATCGCGGCGTCCGCGGCAAGATCACCGCCCTGTCGGCCATCAGGCGCATCAAGCCGTTGATGGCCGACGTGCTGCGCGATGTCGGTGCGGTCGCACGGCCCAGCGGCGCGGATCTCGTGGTGCACACGCCCAGCGTGCCCGCACAGCACGCGGCGGAGATGCTCGGCGTGCCCGCGGTGCTCGCCGCGCTGCAACCCGGCTGGGTGCCGACGTCGGAGTTCCCGTGCCCCATGGTGCCGCTGCCCCGGCTGCCCCGGTTTTTCAACCGGGCGACCTACCTGACGGTGTCGGCGACCCTGCGCGCCTACTCCGGCATCGTCAACACGTGGCGTACCAACGACCTCGGCCTGCCACGCGGCCAGGGCCCACGTCAGGCCAACGTTCTGCAAGCGTTCAGTGCCCTCGTCACGCCCGTCGATCCCGCGTGGCCGGATTCGGTGCGCACCACCGGCTTCTGGTACCTGCCGCGGGAAGCGAACTGGGCGCCGAACCCGGCCTTGCAGGCCTTTCTGGACACTGGCCCGGCACCGGTCTACATCGGGTTCGGCAGCATGGCGGGACGTGACGCGCAGCGCACCGGTGACATCGTCGCCGAGGCGGCGCGGGCAGCCGGAGTGCGCGCGATCGTCGCGACAGGGTGGGGTGGGCTCGCCGCGCGCTCGTCGGACGATCTTCTGGTGATCGATCAGGTGCCCCACGACTGGCTTTTCGGCCGGGTGAGCGCGGTGGTGCACCACGGTGGCGGAGGGACGACAGCGGCAGCACTCGCCGCGGGTGTGCCGCAGGTCGTGTGCCCGTTCGTCGCGGACCAGCCGCACTGGGCTCAGCGGATGCATGCAGTCGGTGTCGCACCAGAACCCGTGCCGTACAGGAAGCTCGCCGTCGACACGCTGACTCAAGCGATCACCCAGGCTCTGGCACTGCGACAGCGTGCAGGAGAGGTCGGCGAGCAGATACGGGCCGAGAACGGCGTCGGCGCAGCAGTGCGCGAGCTGGAGAGGATCCACAATGGACGTGGCTGACCGCGTCGCCAAGACGTTCCGCGCGGTGTTGATCTCGCCTGCGTTGACACGCAAGGAAACGTCGTCCACCGCCGCGACATCGCCGTACCGCTTGGCCAGGCCACGGGCGTCGATCACCGGCGTCACTGGTCAGCGACCTTGACGCACCGCACGGTGCGCTCGATCTCCGACACAGACAGCGAACGCCCTGACGGTGCGACGTAGCGCTCGGTGAACTCGGACGGGCCCAGCTGTTCGACCTCGGCCCACCCGTAGGGCGCGAGGAACCCGGCAACCTCCTCGGGAAGGAGCCCGAACTTCCACACATGGCGCTTCACGACGAACTCGCGGTAGGCGGCCTCGCCGCCGAACAGCGCAGTGCCGTCGAGGAAGTCCTTGCGCACGAACGTGAACACCAGCTCGCTGCCCGCAGGCGCTTGAGCGAGAAAGCCAAACGTCGCGCGTACCGCCTCTTCGGTGAGGTACTGGGTGACCGCTTCCCAGATGAAGAGTGTCCGCACTTCGGCGTGGTAGCCGTGCTCGGCGAGCAGCTCGTCGAGGTGCTGACTTTCGAAGTCGATCGGAACGAGGCTGAGGTTCGGCGGCACCTCACCGAAGATCGCACGCAACCGGTCGTGCTTGCTCTCGATGTTGGCGGGCAGGTCGACCTCGAACACTCGCTTGTGGCGGAGCCGGCAGCCGCGTGTGTCGAACCCGGCGCCAAGGACGACCACCGCCCCGGCATCGGTGGCAGCGAGACGGTCGTCCATGTACCGCTTGCGGCACAACATGCCGGCCCACAGGCCAGGGATCTTCTTCTCCGTGGCCGCGATGAGTGCGCTCCGCACCGGACACCAGCGAGCCGCGGCCGCGACCAGACGCCCGGAAGGGGGAAGAATGCGTGCTGCCAAGTCGTCTCGGACGACCGGGTGAGCGTCGTACTGGTCCGCTGCGGCGATGACCATCGGGCCGATTGCCGTGCCTGCGACTGCCGTGTCCATGGAAGCTCCTGCGCCTAGACGTCGTTGAACGACGCCGACCAGGCTTCCCGGCACACCTGTGGGAACTGTACCGCCATTTTGACAGCCCCTGTGCCCCGGCCGTGCCGTTGCTCTGGTTCCTCACCAGGACACGGGAAGTGATTCAACGCCGTAGAACACACCGGGAGGTCGGTAGCGGACGGTCTCGACCGGTATGTCGAGAGCCAGGTCGGGGAATCGGCGAAGCAGGGCGGGAAAAGCGATCGTCAGTTCGGCACGGGCGAGGCCGGCTCCGATGCAGTGGTGAATGCCGAAGCCGAACGCCAGGTGCGGCTTCGGTGTGCGGGTGACGTCGAAGACATCACCGTCGTGAAGCAGTTCGGGATCCCGGTTGGCGGCGGACAGGGAGACCATGACCAGATCCCCTTTGCTGATCTCGTGTCCTGCCAGGACCGTGTCACACGTGGCGGTGCGGGGGATGGTCATCTGCAGGACCGAGCCGAACCGAAGCAGTTCCTCGACGGCGGGCTCGACGGCGTCCGGGTGGTTCCGGATCCGCTGCAACTGCTCCGGATGCCGCAGTAGCGCGAGGGCGCCGACGCCGAGCATGCTGGCGGTGGTCTCGTGCCCGGCGAACAGCAGCAGTTCGGCCAGGTTGGCCAGTTCGGTGCGGCTGAGTTCCGACCCGTGGTTGCGCACGAGCGCACCGAGGATGTCGTCGCCTGGGCCAGCCATGGCTCGCTCGGCGAGTTCACTCATGTAGGCCCGCGACTCGGCTGTGATCCGCTGGATCTCATGCTCGCCGGTCAACCCCAGCACCTGTCCGGCGGCTCGTCGCTGGAACTGGTCGCGATCAGCGTAGGGCACCCCGAGAAGCTCGCAGATGACCAGGCTTGGCACCGGCAGGGCGAAGGCCGTCACCAGGTCGGCCGGCGGCCCTGCGGCGGCCATGTCGTCCAGGCAGTTCTCGATGATCTCGGTGATGCGCGGCTGGAGCGCGCGGATTCGCCGCACGGTGAACTCGCGGGTGAGCATCCGCCGCACCCTGGTGTGGTCAGGAGGATCGGCGGTGAGCAGCGGGTCCCTGGCCGCGTCGTCCTGGTCGAGCGAAGACGTGGACGCCTGGCCGGTTTTGGCACTGGAGTACGTCGCCGGATCGGCGAGGACGGTCCGGACATGCTCGTACCGGGTCACGATCCACGCGGATCCGCCCATGGGGGTGGGTACCTGCCGCACACCTTGCGTCTGCGGGTCGTCGCGTAGTTGCTGGATTTCGGGTAGGGGGTCCAACCCGTCACGAACGAGATGAACGAACATGCTTGCCGGATCTGTCATATTCCGCTCCTGCCGCCAGACCATGCGATCGGCGTGATCCGTCGACCACGTCATACAGTGATGTATAGCATGCTATTCTTCTGTCGTGGAGGGAAACTCGATCGACCCGGACCCGCGGCGAGACACCGGCGTGCCCCGGTCCCGGTCGGAGTCCTCGCTCGGCTACCAGCTCAACCGGACAACCCGATTGCTGGGCCGCGAACTGCGGACGCGACTGGAGCCCTTCGGCATCGCCGCCGCCCCTTTCGCCGTGCTGTTCGAGCTCTACCACCTCGATGGGCTCACCCAAGCGGAACTTCGCGCGCGCCTTCAGGTGGAGCAGCCCACCATGGCCAAGACCCTCGACCGAATGGAACGGGACGGCCTGATCACCCGCCAACCCGATCAGCACGACCGGCGCCGGTCACTCATTTCGCTCACCCCACAAGCTCATCGACTGCGCGCGGAGGTCATCGCCGCCGTCCAGGCGGGTAACGCCGCCGCTCTGCGCGGCTTGGACCAGAGCAGGATCGACCAGTTCTTCGAAACGCTGGCCCTGATCATCGGCAACCTGACCCAGGACGATTAGCGAGCGCGTCATGTGGCGGCCCTGCGTCGAAACGACGATCGATCTTCGCGGCCACCGCACAGCGGCGTGTACCGTTCCCATCGCTGCGTATCCCTGGCTGGGACAGGCAACGCGCTCGAAGCCAGCACATACTCGGATCCATGAGCGGAACTACACGGCTCGGTGACTTCCTCAAGGCGCGGCGCTCGCAGCTTCGTCCGGATGTCCTCGTGAACCGGGTCAGCGCGGCGTCACCGCCACCTCACGGCCGCTGACGGCCGCTGCAGTCCTCCACCTGGGCGAAGCACGCCCTGGCGGTGATCACCCCCTGAAAGGCGCGGCGCTGCCGCATGCCTGAAAACAGTGAGGAAAGCATGTCCGCGAAACTTGCCAAGCAGTCGCTGGTAGCCGCTGTCCTGGCCGCGAGTTCCCTGTTCGCGCTCGGCACCGCTCCGGCGTCGGCCGCCTCCTTCCCGCTGTGCGCGGCGCGCGTCGTCCAGCACTTCGACCTGGACAAGGGGCAGACGCCCGAAAGCATCGTGTTCTCCCCGAACGGCACGGCCTACGTGGCCTTCGCCAAGGCCCGGCAGATCGCCGAGATCTCGCCCGGCGGCGCAATCCGGATCCTGGCCACGCTGCCCGCGCCCGCGGACGGCGGAGTCAACACCCCCGGTCTGGGTTTCCCCCTGACGGTAGGCATCGACCGCGCTTCCGACGGCACCCTGTACTTCCTGTACGCCACCGGAACCGCCGACCTCACCGGCGTGTGGCGGCTGCGTCCCGGCGGCACGCCACAGCGCATCGCGGCGTTGCCCGCCACCAGCCTGCCGAACGGCCTCGCACTCGACCAGAGGACTCGTAGTCTCTACGTCGCGGACTCCAGCGGTGCCGTCTGGCGGATGTCCACTAAGGATGGTGCCGCGACGGTCTGGTCGGCTGACAAGGAGCTCGCACCGGCCGGCTTCCTCGGCGCGAACGGGATCAAGCTCCGCGACGGAGCCGCGTGGGTGACCAACCTCGACCGGGGCACCATCGTGCGTATTCCGCTGCACGCCAATGGAAAAGCGGGTTCCGCACAGGTCACCGCCACCGGCCTGACCGGAATCGACGACTTCGCCTTCACCGGCAAGGGCAACGAGATCATCGCCGCCTTGAACACCACCAACCAGGTCGCGCTCGTCAAGCCCGACGGCACACACCACGTGGTGCTGACCGCTGCCGACGGACTCCAGGGCCCGACCACGATCGCACTGCGCGGCCGCACCGTCTACGTGCCCAGCGCCGCCTACCTCACCGCGAAGGACCCCAACCTGCTGCGGGCCCACCTGGCGCGCTGACTGTCCACATCACCGGAAACCAGTGAGGTAACACGATGAACGAGCTCAAACTCGGTGATGTCACGGTCACCAGGGTCGAAGAGATGCACGGCCCGATCATGCCGGCCGGCCAGTTCTTCCCCGACCTGCCCTCGTTGGCCTGGCAGGACAACCGCGCGGTTCTGGTACCCGATCACCTCGGTGAGCAGGACGACATGGTCCACGTCGCCATGCAGACCTGGCTGCTGCGCAGCGAAGGCAAGGTCGTTCTGGTCGACACCGGTGTCGGCAACGACAAGTCACGGCCCGCGGTCGACGCGTGGGACCACCTGCAGTCGAACTACCTCGGCAACCTCGCCTCGGCCGGTGTGTCGCCCGAGGATGTCGACCTCGTGATCAACACCCACCTGCACGTCGACCACGTCGGCTGGAACACCAGGCTGGTCGACGACGCCTGGGTGCCCACGTTCCCCAACGCCACCTACCTGATGCCCAAGGCGGACTTCGAGTTCTGGAACCCCGCCAACAACTCCGGCATCGCGGGCGGCGTCAACGAGAACGTCTTCACCGACAGCGTCGCTCCCGTCCACGAAGCCGGCCAGGTCCAGCTGTGGGAAGGTGGCCACACGATCGACGCGAACCTGCGGCTGGAAGAGGCCTCCGGCCACACCCCCGGTTCGAGTGTCGTCCTGCTGGACTCCGAAGGCGACCGAGCCCTCTTCGCCGGTGATCTCCTGCACACCCCGCTGCAGATCATGCACCCCGACCACAACAGCTGCTTCTGCGAAGACCCGGTCCGCGCTCGCTCCACCCGGCGCAGGCTGCTCGGCTGGGCCGCGGACACCAACGCTCTCGTACTACCCGCGCACTTCAGCGGCCACGGAGCACTGGAGGTGGCGAGCCGGGGCGACGCGTTCGAGATCAAGAACTGGGCCCCGTTCACCCGGTACTGACAGCACGGTCGAAGGCCGTCACCCAGCTGTGGTGACGGCCTTCGACTTCCGCAATCGTCGAGGAAGTCCCATGCCATCAACCGATGCCACCATCGTCACCACCACCTCCGGCCCGATCCGCGGCCGCGCACACGAGCACGGCACCGTCTACCTCTCGGTGCCCTACGCCGCTGCTCCGGTCGCCGGCGCCCGGTTCACCGAACCGCGTCCTCATCCCGGGTGGACCGAGGTCCGGGCTGCGACACAGCGAGGAGCCACCGCGCCGCAGCCCGTCCGGGACCGCTTCGGAGTCCTCGACATGTCCCCCTTCTTCGGCCCCGGCTGGCTGCGTGGCGACGACTACCTGACCGTCAACGTCTGGGCCCCGAAACAGGACGGGCCACATCCCGTCATGGTCTTCGTGCACGGCGGCGGCTTCATCGCGGGCTCCAGCCACGCACCGCTCTACGACGGGTCGGCCTTCGCACGCGACGGCGTCGTCCTGGTCTCCGTCAACTATCGCCTGGGCGCTCCCGGCTTCCTGCACCTGCCCGACGCTCCGGACAACCGCGGCCTGCTCGACGTGCGGGCCGCACTGGGCTGGGTGCAGGACAACATCCACAACTTCGGCGGTGACACGGGCAACGTCACCCTGTTCGGCCAGTCCGCCGGAGCCATCATCGTCGGCGGCATCCTCGCCGATCCGCTTTCGTCGGGCCTGTTCCAGCGCGCGATCGTCCAAAGTGGAAGCGGTACCGCGGCCTTCACCCCCGAGCAGGCGAGCATCGTCACCGCGGCGGTCGGACACGAGCTGGGATTCGATCCCACGGCGGCGAGCCTGGCCGACGTTCCCGACGAACGCCTCGTCGCGCTCCTGCCTCACCTCAACGACCTGGATCTGCGGACCTCCTCCCACCACGACCCACTCGGCGGCATCACCCGCTTCGGCCTCGTCGCCCCGCACCAACCCGCCGCCGCGGTGGCCGCCGGGCACGGTGCGGACGTCGACCTGCTGATCGGGTCGAACCTCGACGAGGGCAGCCTCTACCTGGCGCCACTCGGCCTGCTCGAGGCCACCACCGACGCCGACGTCCACGCCGCGGCAGCACGCTTCCATCCCGAACCTGATGCCGTGGTGCGCGCCTACCGGCAACAACACCCTTCGGCCAGCGCCGCAGAACTCCGTGTCATCGTCCTCGGCGACGGGCTGTTCCGCTCCGGTACCCGCGCCCTGGCCACCGCACATGCCACCGCCACCCCAGGCCGCACCTACCACTACGAGTTCAGCTGGCGCTCCGACGCGATCAACGGTCAGCTGGGCGCGAGTCACGTCATGGAACTCCCGTTCGTGTTCGACAGGCTCTCCCTGACCACGTTGCACGGACCGGACGCACTACTGGGCAAGGCTGAGGCACCCGCCGCACTCGCGTCCTGGATGCACCAGACGTGGGTCAGGTTCGCGGAGACGGGCAATCCCGGCTGGCGCAGCCACGATCCGGTCGACGGATACGTCCATCCGATCGGAACGACCGAGACCGTCAGCTCGGCATCCGGACTGACCTCGAGCACATCGGCCCGCCACCCGTCGCCAGACGGAGCGATGCGGCGGCTCCTACCTGGGTCACGGGAGCAACCGCCACCGCTACCGCATCGGCACTCAGTGGCGGCGCCGGCGGCTGAGCAGCAGGACGGCGACTCCGCCGATGGTGAGCAGGGAAGCCAGGAGAATCGCTGTGCCAAGGCCGCCGACGCCGGTTGAGGCCAGACCGCCGCGGAGGGGCACGACTGCGGTGGTGGTGGTCGGCGGCGTACTGGGCGCCTTGGTGGTCGTCGTGGTGGGAGCTGCGCACGAGCGGCCGGCCGTCGGATCCACGTCGCCCACGGCGATGGTGAAGACGTCGCTGTCAGTGGCGGTGCTGCCATCGGCGAGCGTCGCCGTGACGTCCACGGTGACGCGGTAGATCCCCTCGGCGCTGAAGGCCCAGTTGGCGTGGGCGTGAGTGCCCAGCGGAACGGTGATCACGTCCGGGAGGCCGTCGGCCGAGTCGGCCAGGACGGTCGGGGTGAGGCCGGTGAGGAACACGGCCATGCGACCGGGACCGTCCACAGCGGACATACGAACGCTGACGTCGCCGGAGATGTCCTGCGGGTTCAAGGACTCGGTGTTCCAGCCCGCCCAGACGATTCCGGGGATCTGGGTCTGCGGGATGAGCCACACAGGTGCGCCGGGTGAGCCGAGGAAGCCGTAGGCCGGGTCGTTCGGCACGGTGTTGCGGGCTGCGGGAACGAGGTGCAGCACCACGTCGGAAGGATCGCGCCACACCGCCGCGTCCGGGCCAGTGGTGCCGTCCTTGATCTCGGTGCGCAGCGCGCCCTCGCGGAGACGTGGGGCGATGAGGTCGACATGGCCATCGTTCAGCACGACGCACGATGCCGGGGGCACGGTGGTTGTCGTCGAGGCGGTCGTCGTGGCGGCGGCGGTTGTGGTCGTAGTTGTGGTGGTCGTGGTCGTAGTTGTCGTAGTCGTTGTGGTGGTGGTCGGTACGCCTGGTCGGACAGTGTTGGGATCGATGTCGCCAACGGCGATCGTGTAGGTCGTGGTGTCGCGCAGTGGCGCGCCCGCGGGCGTCATGGCTTCGACGGTGAACGCGAGCCGGTAGACGCCCTGCGCAGAGAACGTCCAGTTCGCGTGGGCGTGCGTGCCGAGCGCCAGTGGGTGGTGTTGGGGCAGGGGTTGAGCGGTGTCGAAGATGCGTGGCAGCGGCTCGCCGAACGGACCGGACTGGAACACCGTCAGCTTGCCCGGTGCCGGGGCGCCCCGCTGATCACCGGAGACGGAGTCGAGCGTCCAGCGCACGGAGTTCGGATCCACCTGCGCCGCGGTCAGGGACTCGGTGTTCCAGCCCGCCCAGACGACGTTGGGATCCTGCACCTCGGGGATGAGCCAGAGATCGCTGCCGGCAGGGCCGAGGAACGCGTACTCGGGCAGGTCGGGCACCTGGATGCGGGACTCCGGCTGCACATGCGTGACGACCTGCTCGGGATCGTGCCACGTCGGCGGTGTCGTGTTGCCGTCCTTGTAACGCACGTCCAGGGCACCCTCGGTCACGACCGGTGCGAGCAGGTCGACGTGGCCCTGGTCGACGACGGTCGTGGTGTCCTGGGCGAAGGCCGTGGCGAGGGACAGCGAGGTGAGCGCGGCCACCGTCACGGTGGCGAGCGCGGCCCAGCCGCGGTTCAAGGTGCTCACGAGGTCTTCTCCTGGACGCGGCGGCGGGTGATGACGAGCACGGCCACACCCGAGGCGAGCAGAGCCAGGCCCAGGCCGGTGACGGCGGGCAGGCCGGCGGGGCCGGTCGACGCGAGAGCGGTGGTGGGATTGCGGTTGGCGGTGCCGGGCTGCTGCGCCGGTGGCGAAGTGCCGTCGCCGATCGTGAAGGTGTAGGTCTCGGTGTCGGTCAGCGGTCCGCCGGCGCCGGGTGCGGTGGCGGTGAACGTGAGGCGGTAACGGCCAGGTTCGGCGAACACCCAGTTGGCGTGGGCGTGCGTGCCCAGTGGCACGGACTGCACGTCCGGGAGACCGTCGGTGCTGTTGAAGAGGACCGTCGGCTCCCCGAACGAGCCGGTGGTGAACAGGCCGAACGCACCGGGGCCCTCGACGGCGGTCAGCGACCACGTCACCGGTCCGGACACGTCGGCCGGGCGCAGTTCCTCGGTGGACCAGCCCGCCCAGAGGACGTCGGCCCGCTGGGTCTGCGGCAGCAGGAAGACCTGCTTGCCCGCCGCGCCGAGGAACGCGAGTTCCGGGCTCGCGGGCAACGCGGTCCGAGAAGCGGAAGTGGCCTTCAGTTCCACGTCGGCCGGCTCGCGCCACGTCGTGGTGCCGGCGACTGTGCCGTCCTTGACCTGGATGTGCAGTCCATCCGGGAGTAGCCGGGGCGCGACGGCGTCAACGTGTCCCCTGTCGATGACGACGCGACCGGTGGCCGTCGGAGGTTGTTGGGCGGCGACACGAACCTGCGGGCTCGGCGCGATCACCTCGGGCCGAGGAGCCGGCGGGAGGACCTGAGGCGCCACTTCGGGGCGAGCCACCTCGGCGACCGACAGAGCGTAGACGCTCTCGACGGCCAGCGGCCGACCGTCGAGAGCATGCGCGGTGGCTTCGAGGCGGAGCTCGTGACCGCCCGGTCCCGGCAGATCGACCTCGAGCGTTCCGGTGGACGCGACGGGAACCGCGACGGGCTCCGCGGCCGGTTCCCCGCTGTCCACAACGGACGCTCGCAGGGTGACCCTGTCGCCGAAGACGGTGCCGGGCTTGATGGAACTGGTGTCCCAGGTCAGCTCGACGGGCCTGGCCGGATCGGCCGCCTCGACCCGCTGTTGTGCGACCTCGATCTCGAGACGGTCTCCCGCCACGTCCAGGACTGCATCCGCAACGGGGTCAACAGGTTCGGCGAGCACGGCGGGCGCACTCAGCAGCAGTGCGGCGACAACGGCGAACAGCCCCGCCGTGACGCGTGTGGATGCACGCACGCGCATGTGTTTTCGAACCTCCAGGCACCAGCGCCGCCGGATCGGCGGCGCGATCCGACCGTAATACAAACGACAATCGTTTCCAATAGACCATTCAGCCCTGTTGACAACGATTTTCATTGACAAGACTGTGCCGTGTGCCGCGGCCCGCTCGGGTCGCACCACTGCACGATTGGAGTCCACGTCCGTGCGCACCACTGCACACATCGCCCTGCTCTTCGCGGCAGCGACCGGGTTGACCACCCTCACCGCCGCGCCCGCCACCGCCGAAACGATCACCACGATCGACAGCGGTCACGTCGACGTCTTCGGCGTCGCCTTCGAGAGCGGCGCCTTCCACCTGCACGTCCACGACGAAGCCGCCGCGGCCGAGTACGAGCCCTCGGAGGTGCTGCTGGTCGCGAAGTCCGCCGCCAGGACATCCGTGCCCGCCGACCCCGCGTACAGATTCCTCGGCACGCCCGGCGCGCCGGTCTGGGTCCTGCCCCAGGTGCAGGACCCGGACCTGCTGTGGCCCGGGATCGCCGCCGAGGAGATCGAGCCGGGGATCTTCACCGAGGGGACGCTGAAGCTGAAGGTCGAGCGCGTCCGCGGTCCCGGCGACTTCAGCATCTTCACCACCGACGCCGTGGGTGCGCCGACCGTCCTGGTGGACAGCGGCGACGGCCTGCCCGACCGCATCGAACTCACCGCCGGAGGGCACCAGCACGCCAACTGGGCGTTCGAGGCCGCCGGCACCTACACGGTGACCGTGCGCGCCGCGGGCGTCCTCGCCGCGACCGGGCAGAAGGTCGTTTCCGAGTCCGCCACCTACCGTCTCAAGGTGAACCGATGATCCGCCGCCTCACCGCCGTCGCACTGGCCGCCGGGCTCGCCCTGGTGACCTCGGGTACCGCACACGCCGCGGTGACCCTCTCGTCCGGCCACGCCGACGCCATCGACGTCGACTGGACCGGCAGTGCCCTCACGCTCGACGTCCGCGACGACACCGTCGTTCCCGGCGCGGACCGCGACCCGTCCACCGTGACGCTGAACGCCGTGTCGGCGAGCCGCACCACGGTGCCGTCGAACTCCTCCTACGCGTTCCTCGGCTCCCCCGGCTCACCGGTGTGGATCCTGCCGCAGAGCCAGGCGAACGGCGTGCTGTGGGCGGGCTTCAGCACCGAGGGCGTGCCGACGGGAGTACTGCAGGGCAACGCGCTCACCGTGAAGCTGGTGTCCGTCACCGGACCCGCGGGCTTCAGCGTCTTCACCACGAGCTCGTTCGGCACGCCGACCGTGTGGTTCGACAGCGGCAACGGCCTGCCCGACAGCCGCTCGTTCGCCGTGAACACCCACGCCCACGCCAACTGGGCGTTCGAAGCGGCCGGTACCTACACCGCGGTCTTCGAGGTCACGGCCACCCAGGCCGCCGGCGGCGCGGTCACCACGGGCCAGAAGACCTACACCTTCACCGTTCAGCCGTGATCCGTGCGGAGGCCGAGGCGTACGCCTCGGCCTCCGCATCTCGCGCAACAGATTGGCGTGACGACGTGCTCCTTGGCCTGCGCCGACCCCTGCTGGTCGGGTTGATCGTCATGGTGGGGGCTTCGGGCTGCGCCGCTCCTGCCTCGCTGAGCGATCGCGACGGCCGGTTGCAGGTGGTCACCACGACCGGACTGCTGCAGGACCTCGTGCGCAACGTCGGCGGGTCGAGGGTCAACGTGACCTCGCTGGTGCCCGACGGAGCCGACCCGCACTCCTACGAACCGAGCCTGCGTGACGTGCGGAACGTGGTGTACGCGGACGTGGCGTTCAGCAACTACGTGATGCTGGAGGAGCACTCCGTCATCAGGGCCCTGGATGCCAACCTCCGCCCGGAGGCGGCGAACGTCTCGCTGGCCGAGGACGCGGTCAAGTACGCCGCCGAGATCATCCCGCTGGTCGAGGACGTCACGCTGGACACCGTGTGGCTCGGACTGCGGGCCAAGGGCGACGGGAAGGCTCACGGCGCGAACCGCGCGTCGGAGGTCATGCTGAGCATGACCTCCGCCAGCGGTCCCGGGAACGTCTACGGCTACCTCACCGGGTCGTTCGGCGACGCCGACATCTACTTCGACTCCAGCGACGGTTTCAACCCCGGCGACGGGTACGGCGACGACACCGCGATCCTGCCCGCCGACGCCCACACCCACATGTCCTGGGCGTTCACCCGGCCTGGTGTCTACGAGGTGACCCTGTCCGCACGCCTGCGGGTGGACCAGCGGTCACGACCGGTCCCGCTCGGCGAGTCGAAGTTCACCTTCGCGGTCGGTGTACAGCCCCCGAACCGGCCCGTGCAGGTGGACCGCGGGCACGCCGACCTCACCGTCGATCTGGACCGCGAGCAGGTCTACGCCCTCTTCGATCCGCAGGGAGGCGGGGAGAAGGCGCAGCAGGCCGTGCCGGCGTCCGATGCCGTCGTCGTGGTGCCGAGCAAGGCGCTCAGCGAGATCCCCGCCGGGTTCGGGTTCCTGGGCCGGCCCGGTGAGCGGGTCTACCAGCTCGCCCAGGCCGTGCTCGGCAAGCACGTGCACGGCGAGATCGATCCGCACCTGTGGCAGAACGTGCGCAACGCCATGGCCTACACAAAGGTCATCCGGGACGCGCTGATCGAGAAGGATCCCGAGGGCGCGCGGGAGTACCGGCGCAACACGGAGACCTACCTCGCCGAGCTGGACACACTCGACCGGTACGTGCGCGCGCAGATCGGCGAGATCCCGGCGTCGCGCCGTCATCTGATCACGACACACGACGCGTTCGGCTATCTCGCCCAGGCGTACGGCATGAGCGTGGCCGGGTTCGTCACGCCCAACCCCGCCACCGAGCCCTCCCTGGCCGACCGCCGCAAGCTCACCGAGACGATCCGCAACCTCGCGGTGCCCGCGGTGTTCCTCGAACCCAACCTGGCCGCCCGTTCGTCGACGCTCACCCAGGTCGCCGGCGAGCAGGGAATCCGGGTCTGCCCGATCTACGGCGACACCTTCGACGGCGAGGTCACGACCTACGTCCGGATGATGCGGTTCAACGCCGACTCGCTGCGCGACTGCCTGCGCTGATGAAAGAGGAGTACATGAGACGGTCCCTGCCGAGCGCCCTGCTGGTCGTGGCAGCGCTGCTGGCGCCCGCCGCGGCCCTGGTGCAGCCACCCAGCGACGGGCCGGACCAGACCATCGCGCCCGACCAGCGGATCGCGCTGGACGAGGCCGTGCTGGCGCGCGGCCACGTGGACATCGGCCCTCGTTACGTCGACGGCGCGTGGAAGCTGATGGTGCATGACGACACCGGCGAACAGTCCGTGTGGCGGAACCTGGATCGCACGGCGTTCCAGGTTTCGGACAAGGCGTTGCTCACGGTGCCGGACAACCCCGCGTACGCCTTCATCGGCAAGCCGGGCGCGCGGGTGCATGTGCTCCCGCAGGTGCAGAACCCCGAGGTGACCTGGGTCGGCTGGAACACCCAGGACCCCGAGGTGATGGAGGTCGTCGACCGAGGGGTCACCCTGACCCTCACCGGCGTCGACGGCCCCGGCGAGTTGTTCGTCTACCTGCAGGCCGGCAACTTCGGCGCCGCCGACGTGCTCTGGAACTCCACCAAGGCCGAACGCCAGGACATCTGGGTCGACACCAACACGCACACGCACGCCAACTGGGTCTTCACCACTCCCGGCGTCTACCTCGTCCAGGTGGAGGCGCACGCGAAACTGGTGGACGGCAAGGAGGCTCGCAACACCGCGACGCTGCGCTTCGCCGTCGGTGACGCGACCGACGCCAGATCAGCTTTGTCTGCTGCGCCGCGAACGCCGGCGAGCGCAACACCTTCTGCGGCGTCCGAAAAGGACAGTACCGGCGGTTCAGGACCGCCCTGGGGTGTCATCGCACTGATCGCGGCCGTCGCCGTGCTGGCGGTGCTCGTCGTCGTTGTGGTCGTGCGCGGTCGCGCAGCGAAGCGGCAGGGGACATCCGGGTGAACGCGCTGCGGGTGAGCGGCCTGGCCGTGGATCTGGGCGGACGCCGGGTGCTGACCGATGTCGGCCTCACCGTCGACCGTGGCGAACTGGTCGGGCTGGTCGGTCCGAACGGCGCGGGCAAGACCACGTTGCTGCGCAGCCTGATGGGCCTCCTGAAACCCAAGGCGGGCGAGGTGGAGGTGGACGGGGAACCGGTGCGCCGCGCGGGCACCGGCCTGGGGTACGTGCCTCAGCGGCACGAGTTCGCCTGGGACTTCCCGCTCTCGGTGGAGGGCGTGGTGATGACCGGCCGCACCGGACGGCTCGGCCTGTTCCGCAGGCCGCGTGCGGCGGACTGGCGCGCGGTGGTCGAGGCGCTCGACCGGGTGCGCATGGCCGATCTGCGGACCCGCCCGGTCGGTGAACTGTCCGGTGGGCAGCGTCAGCGCGTGCTGCTGGCGAGGGCGTTGGCGCTCCAGCCGTCGGCGCTGTTGCTCGACGAGCCCTTCACGGGCCTGGACATGCCCACTCAGGAACTGCTCTCGGACCTGTTGCTGTCACTGGCCAGGGACTCCAACGCCGTGCTGACCACCACCCACGACTTACCGGGCGCGCTCTACACCTGCGACCGGCTCATCCTGCTCAACCGCACGGTCGTCGCCGCGGGGCCACCAGATCAGCTGCGCGACGAGAAGCCGTGGATGGACACCTTCGGCGTCAGCGAGGGCAGCCCGTTGCTCAAGATCCTCAAGGCGGTCTGAATGTCCCCCATCGACTTCCTCCGCGACCTGGTCAATCCCGACCTCGCGTTCCTGCCCAAGGCGTTGCTGGTCGCGGTGATGTCCTCGATCGTCTGCGGCGTCGTGGGCTGTTACGTCGTACTGCGGGGAATGGCGTTCATCGGCGACGCGGTCGCACATGCGGTGTTCCCCGGACTGGCCATCGCTTTCGCGGTGTCGGGCAACCTGATCCTCGGCGGCACCATCGCCGGCGTGGCGACCGCCGTGCTGGTCGCCGTGTTCTCGCAGAACCGGCGGCTGCGCGAGGACTCCGTCATCGGGATCTTCTTCGTGGCCGCGTTCGCGCTGGGCATCGTGGTGATCTCCAGGGCACCAGGCTACGCGGGATCGTTGCAGCAGTTCCTGTTCGGCTCCATCACCGGCATCCCGGACGAGGACCTGTACACGGTCGCGGTGACCGGCATCATCGTGCTGGGCGCGGTTTTCTTGCTGCACAAGGAGTTCGTCGCGGTCACCATCGACCGGGAGATGGCACGGGCGACGGGTCTGCGGGTGTTCTGGCTCGACATCGTGCTCTATGTGCTGGTCACCCTCGCGGTGGTGATCTCGGTGCAGACCATCGGCAACATCCTGGTGCTCGCGCTCCTGGTAACCCCCGCGGCGACCGCGCGCCTGCTGACCGACCGGCTCGCCGTGATGATGCTGCTGGCGCCTGTGATCGGCGGCTTGTGTGCGTTGGTCGGCCTGTACGTGTCGTGGTCGTGGGACTTCCCGACGGGCGGAACGATCGTCCTCGTCCTCACCGCGGTGTTCCTCACGGCCTGGGTTCTGGCGCCCAGGCACGGTCTGCTCGCCCGCGCCCCACGACGCCGAGCCGAGAGCGCCGCGAGTTAGCCCCGCGGACGACCTGTGCAGCGGTCAGGAACTGCCGCTCGGATTCGAGCACATGCGCGATGCCGCGCTCATGGTCGGTTCGCGGTCTGGGCCGTGCGCACATCCGCACTCCCTGTCAGCACGGCGGCCCGGCGATCTTGACCCGATCGTCAGCCATGCCCTCCCCGCCTCTGTCCCATGTGGATGGTCCTGGCCGTGAGCAGCGCCACGTCGTCACGGTTGCCCAGCCACACCGGCGAGGCGCGGTCGAGCAAACCGTTCCACGCGACGCGATCGTCCTGGGCCAGGTACGCCTGGGCTCGTCCGACTCGTGCGGCGAGCTCCGCGAGCACCACCTCTCGCACCGTCTCGGTGAGCGGGGCGGGCAGGTCCAGCAGCACGCTGCGGCTGGTGACCTGCTCGAGTCCGGCGGACCGCAACAGGCCCGGCCATCCGCGGGCCTCGCGCACGGCCGTGGGTCTGCTCTCGAACCACGCCGTGAACCACTCGTTGTGCGCGGCGTCGAGCCGAGCCTCCAGTCCAGGTCTGCCCACGCCGACGTCCCAGGGCAGGCAACGCGCGGGCAGGCCGCCCTCTCCGAGTGCGAGCAGGCCGCCGGGAGAGAGCAGCCCGGCCAGCCCGGACACCGCGTCCTGCCAGGACAACGCGTGGTGCACGCAGGCACCGGACCAGATCAGCGACACCGGTTCAGGCAGCGGTATGGGACCGTCGTCGAGGTCGTGAAGCACCGTGCGCACACGGTCGCCCAGCCCTGCCTGCTCAGCGCGCTCGCGCACCAGAGCGAGCATCGCCTCGTCGTTGTCCACGGCGTAGACCCGTCCGGCGCGTTCGGCCAGCCGCAGCGTGCCGCTGCCGGATCCGGGTCCGACGTCGGCCACCACGCCGGCGACCGGCAGAGCGTCCAGGAGTGCCAGCTCGGTCTGTGCGAACACCGCTTCCGCCGCGGCGGGGTCCGCGGTCGACGGGCCGGTCATCAGGCGTGCTCGTGCAGGTCGGTGAGGTCCCACTCCGGCAGCGGGTCCTCCAGCTCGCGCCAGTGCACCGGACCGGCCTCGAACTCCTCGTCGGTCAGCAACGCGGGTTCCAGGCGGCGGCGCGGTTCGTCGAGGTCGAGGCCGACGCCGATGAAGACCAGTTCCTGGCGGCCCTGCGGGGTGTCCAGCAGTTGCCCGGGTTCCAGGGTGAGGTTCGGGCCCGCCTGTGACCACACCGCGAGAACCTCGGGGCGGCTGGCGATGTGGCAGAAACCCTTGCTGCGCAACACGCCGTCCCAGCCGGCCAGCGCCGCCATCAGCCGGGCGGGGTGGAAGGGCCGCGACGCGCGGAACGCGACCGAGCG
This sequence comes from Lentzea albidocapillata, assembly GCF_000719115.1. Lineage (GTDB taxonomy): Bacteria > Actinomycetota > Actinomycetes > Mycobacteriales > Pseudonocardiaceae > Lentzea > Lentzea albidocapillata. The sequence goes on from NZ_JOEA01000025.1 coordinate 107,496, forward strand.
GATGCCGTACTCCTCGGTCTCCGGGACGTGGCCGGTGCCCGCCAGTTCCTGGGCCCAGCCGGGCGCCTGCGCGGCGGTGATCGGGTCGTAGCGACCGGTGTCGAGCACCTCGGCCAGCTCGACGACGCCGTGCCGCGTGTGCAGCAGGCGGGCGGTGGGATTCATCCTGCGCAGCACGGCGTCGAGCGTCGCGAGCTGTTCGCCGGTCACGAGGTCGGTCTTGTTGACCACCAGCAGGTCCGCGAACTCGACCTGGTCGACCAGCAGGTCCGAGATCGTGCGCTCGTCCTCCTCCGCGGCGGCCAGGTCGCGCTCGGCCAGGTGGTCACCGGTGGTCAGCTCGCGCAGGAAGCCCGCCGCGTCCACCAGCGTCACCATCGTGTCCAGCTGTGCGTGGTCGGACAGGCTCGTGCCGTCCTCGAAGGTCCAGTCGAAGGTCGCGGCCACCGGCATCGGCTCCGAAATGCCGGTGGACTCGATGAGGATCGTGTCGAACCGGCCTGAGCGCGCCAGCTCGCCGACGCTGTCGAGCAGGTCCTCCCGCAACGTGCAGCAGATGCAGCCGTTGGTCAGCTCGACCAGCCGCTCGGTGGTGCGGTCCAGGGTGCCCTGACCCGCCACCAGCGCGGCGTCGATGTTGATCTCGCTCATGTCGTTGACGATCACCGCCACGCGCCGCCCTTCCCGGTTGGCGAGCACGTGGTTGAGCAACGTCGTCTTGCCCGAGCCGAGGAAGCCGGACAGCACGGTGACCGGGGTGCGCCTGAACATATGGACATGATAATCATATTCATGGTCGAAATGTGACCGGTTCCGGCCTCGCGATCATCCGTACTGAGTGGAAGGCACGCACATGCCCCGACACGGCCTCGCTTCCCGCCGAGCCGTCCCGTTCCTCGTCATCGCCGCGGCGATGACGGCGTGTTCCGCTCCTCCGGCGGACGGCGGTGCGACCACCCCTGGCGGCTCCAGACCTTCGATCGACCGCAGGGCGGCACCGCTGGAGCCGGCGCTGACCGTCACCGATCCCCAGGGCCGGACGCTCGCTCTCACGAAGCGGCCCGAGCGGATCGTCTGCCTGAACGGGCTGTGCGACGACATCGTGACCACGCTGGGACTCACGCCGGTCGGCACGAGCAACCCGGCACTGATCAAGCACCCGGCACTGCTCGGCGAGCAGGCGGGCGCCGCCGTCGCGGTGGTGCCGGGCACGTTCGGCAGCGAGGACGTCGAGGCCATCGCGGCGATGCGGCCGGACCTCGTGATCGGGCTGCCCGGTGTGCACGACCCGCTGAAGGAGGCGGTCGAGCGCTTCGCTCCACTGTGGACGGCTGATCCGGTGACGTGGGAGCAGTCCGTCGGTTTCCTTCGTGCCCTGGGCGCGCTGACGGGCCGGGTGGAGCAGGCTCGTGGTGCCGAGGAACAGTTCCGCGGCACCGCTGAGCGGCCTGACAGTTCGTCAGCTGGTGCGCCAGGGCCGTTACGCCGCAAGAGGTCCGTTCGGAATGCTGACCGAGGCGGACGACGACGAGGTGCGTGCGGCGCTGCGCGACACCGGAACACAGCAGTGGGCGGACATCCCGGTGGACCAGCTCTCCGGCGGCCAGCGACAGCGCGTGCGGCTGGCTCTCGCGCTGGCACAGGACGCACCGGTGCTGCTGCTCGACGAGCCGACCACCTACCTGGACGTCCGGCACCAGCTGGAGGTCCTGGACCTCATCCGCCGACTCCAGCACGAACGATCACTCACCGTCGTCGCGGTACTGCACGACCTCACCCAGGCCGTCCGCTACTCCGATCGCGTCGTGGCGCTGCGGCACGGCCGCGTGCACGCCGAGGGTGCTCCGCAGGATGTCGTGGACACCGCGCTGCTGCGCGATGTCTACGGCGTGCGCGGCCGTGTGTGGCACGACGAGCTCAGCGGCCTCGTCTGCACGTTCGACGGGGTGTCCGAGATGGACTGAGTGTCAGACGGCGCTACGCAGCACAGGGGTCACCCACGCCAGCACCACACCGGACAGCAGAACCAGCACACCGGCCCCGAGACCGGCGCGCGGGTCACCCACCGCCACGGACACGGTTCCCGCCAAGGCGGCACCGACCGGCTGCCCGACGCCCCAGGCCAGCATCCTGGCAGTGGTGTTCACCCGGGACTGCAGCTCCTCCGGGCACACCTGCTGCCGGTAGGTGATCCCGTTGAGAACCACTGTGGCGTGAGCGGCACCCCAGTACACCGCCGCCGCACACACCAGCAGCCAATGCCCGCTCACCAGCACGAAAACGCCACCCAGCAGGGAAAGCGGCAACGCCGTCAACGCGAGCCGCGCGCCACCCCAGCGCGCGGTCAGCCGTGGCACCAACCGGGACGCGACGATCGCTCCGGCACCCCAGCAGCTGAACAACGCGGCGAGCCGGACGTCACCTCGCGGCGCGACCCCCAGCACCCGATCAGCGAACGGCACCAGCACCGCCACCCAGGCACCACTGGCCACCGAGTGCGTGGCGCCGACGAGGGTCAAGGTGCGGATGATCGGCTCACGCCACAGGAACCGCAGCCCTTCCCGTACGTCGGCGACAAGTTCACCGGCACCCCGCACAGGACGCGGATTGGCCATGTTGCTGACGATGCTGCGCAGCAACAACGCCGACCCCACAGCGGTCAGCGCGTTCACCGCCAGCAGTCCCGCCGGTGCGACGACGGCGATCACCAGACCGGTCAGACCGGGCACCACCAGTTCCACCGCGGTGGTGCGTCCGAAGAGAGTCGAGTAGGCGGCTGTCAAACGATCTTTGCCCACCAACGCCGGCAGTGCGCCGAAGTTCGCCGCGTCGAAGAACACGAACGCCGTCTGCGTCGCGAACGCCACAGCCACGACGTGCGGCGCGGACAACACACCGGCCCACCACGCGAGCGGAACGCTCAGCAGGACGGCGGCGACACCGAGGTCGAGCGCCACCATCATCGCCCGGCGATCCAGCCGATCCGCCAGTGCCCCGGCGAGCAGTCCGAACACCAGGTACGGCAACGCCTCCGCCACCGCGACCGCCGATGTCCACCCCGCCGATCCGGTCAGCTGGTAGACCAGCACCGGCAACGACACAGCCGACACCACGGCGCCCGCGACCGACAGCACGCGCGCCAGCAGGTAACGACTGAAATCACGCTCGGACGCGTGCAGTTCTTCGATGCTCGTCACGCTAACAGCATATGACTATCATGTTCATCTTTGCGACGGCTGCACCGAAGGCTCGTCATCGGCCTCAGCCGAGGGGCTGCACCACAAAGTCGACGTCGGCCGGCACGCCTGCGACGCCCTGTGTCGCAACAACTCCAAGGCAGGCGCCCGCAGCACGCACGCCCTCTCGCGCCTCAGCGAGGAAGCTCGCGGGTAGCTCGTTTCCGGCTTGGTCGAGCAGGACGTCGTCGAAGCCGAGTGATGCCGCCTCACGGGCCAGCGCCACGACGTAGCCGCGCACTTCGGGATGGCTCGAGTTGGTGAAGGCAAGAGCGCCGTCGTGAGCAGCATGGCCCCGCAACCCGGCGTGCCACGCCGCCTTCGCGAGAACCGGGTCGCGGAACGGCACCACTCGCGCCACGGCGCGCAGCCCGGCCCGGTGCAGCTGGTCGACGGCTGATCGCGGGTCGTAGCGGTCGCTGACCGCACCGATCTGACCGGCCAGCACGACGTTCGAGAGGTAAGGGACCTGACCGGCCTCGTCCTTCACGTCGAGCACGACGGTGTCGATCTCGCCCTTGCGGGCCATCGCGAACACCGCTTGACGTGACTGCGGCGACGTCCACTCCCCCGGCGTGAGATGCGCAACCCGCATCGCGGGACGGACGACCGGCACCGTCATGTGCCGTCCCGTCGCGTTTCCCGCCGTATCGCGTGCTTCTACGAACACGGTCGCCGCCGCCGGTACGGTGACTTCGAAAGTTCCATCGAGCAGTTGCGCGGAGTTCTGGCCGACCCGTACGAGCACCGCTTCGCTTGTCGTTCCGCGCACGGTGATGGAGGTACGCGGATCAGCCGCCTCGGTCCGATCGATGGTGAGCGAGGGTGCGGTGTTGTCGATCGTGAAGTTGTGCTCGATCTCCGCGTCCAGCCACAGCAGTGAGGCACCGCGGACCCGAGCACGCAGCGTGTGCACGCCTTCGACCGGCTCGAAGCCGTGGAGCCGCAGGCGGTCTCCGTCACGACGAGTCAGAACGGGCTCGTCGTCGACGAACACATCCACTTTGTCCAGCGCGCTCGGGTCTTCAGCGGTGACGCTCACCTCGCGCACGGCGGCCGTCTTCAAGACCGCACCGTGTTCGAGTCCGTCGACAGCGAGCCCGAATCGCTTGAGGTGCAACACGGAAGCCACGCCGGTGAACGACAACGTGCACACCGCGGCGAGCAAGGCGAGCAGGATGCGTTCGGACTTTCGCAGTCGGACGTTCATCGTTCATCCCGTGGTCGTTGGCCCGTGAAGGCCAGCTACCCCTGCCAGGAAAGGAAAAACCCGACATCATGATGTTGACACGAGCGAGTGAATGCGGTCGTGTTCAGGCAGTCCACCCTCAAGGCCGCGTGCCTCGCTGACGACTACTCCCTGGCGGCGTCGTAGGCGAGGTGCAGCCAGTCCGAGACGGCGACGGCGGACAGGGCGGTCATGACGAGGCGGGTAGCCCTCGGCGCGAGCACCAGACCCGCGGTGAGAGCGCCCGCGATCCAGACGCCGGAGCAGAACGGACAGGTCACCAGCTCGCCGACGGCGTGGCGCACGCCGTGACCGCGCACGGTCTCCTTGACCTCGGCCGCACCGGCGGGCTCCTCAAAGCGAGTGAACGGCGCTCGCAGCACGCTGGTGATCGAGGACTTGGTGAGCAGCCTGCTCGACTTGTGGGTGGCCAGAGCCAGCAGGATGATGTCGTCCGGAGTGAACCGCTGCGGTAGCCGTGTCCCCCTGTGCCGGCCGACAGCCGTGGCGACACCCACCAGAGCGCCGTACGAGCACAACGATGCCAGGTAACCGAACAATGGGCGTCGTTCGCCGTCCGCGTAGGCGAGCTGGGCACGTTCGAAGGACTCTGCGATCGACATGGCAAAGGTGTTGCCGCTGCGCGTGTGGCCAAACCCAGGGGTTCGGGGGGCCCGAGTGCCCGCTGCGATGACCCTTCCGACGCTCAACTGCCGGCGGGCTCCAGCCGAACCACGAGTCCGCGCACGGTGAGCACCGTGGACTCAGGACTCTCCGGCAGAACGAACTCGACGTCGACCGGCCCGTCGTCCCAGCGCAGCGGTTCTCGTGCGGCCAAGCGGATCTCACCACCTGGCTGAGTGATCGTCGCGGCATTCTGCTCCAGCACAACGGTTCCGCCGTCCTCGGCACCACCTGCGTCCGGAAGCTCGGCGGCCAACCGGATCCCGGCGGGCCCCGTGCCGTCGCAGTCGCCGGTGAAGTCGAGCACCATCGTCTTGGACCGCAGCGTCACTTCGGCACCCTCAGCGCGGCAGCGAGTTCTGGTCATGCCTCAGCCGTACCCGTCGGCATCACGACCAAACTTCGGACACCTGTTCGGCGGAGGGCGGGTTCTCACGGTCGAAGCGGTCGCCGCCGCCGGGAGCCTCTCACGCGGTCCGCGGCACGCTCCGCACATCCGGGTACAGGTCGAGTACGCGGTCGATCCCCGCGACCGCGAGCGGCCGGCGTACTGCCGCACTCGGGACGATCGCCAGCCGCGTCCCACGTCGGGCGGCTGCGTTCTGTGACTGGAGGAGCAGACGGAGACCTGCCGATGCCATGAAGGCGACACCGGTGAGGTCGAGGATGAGCAACCCTCGAGGGGTGGCGAGCTGAGCCCGGATCGCAGTCCAGACAAGCTGCTCGGTGGTCATGTCGACCTCGCCCGCGATCGACACCACGGTCGCATGGCCGGTGTCGACGGTCCTCACGGTGGCGAGCAGGTTCGGATTGAGCTTCGACATGCCGTCGCTCTTTCCTGCAGTGGGGTGTAACCGCGTCCTGGCTGGTACCCGTCCTGCCCAGGCGTCAAACCTCGTGTTCGTGCACTCGCGGCTTGCGGCAATCCGCTCATCGACCGGCTTCGAAGTAGAAGTGTGAAACCGGGAATGACGCGTGCGATCAACCCGCACCTGCTGACCGGTGCCCACGCACTCGGCGCGCTGCTCGACGCCGAGCGAGCCGAGTTCGAAGCACACCTGGGCAGGTGCCGGGGTTGTGCGGACGAAGCGGCCGAACTGAGGGAGACCGCGGCCCGGCTCGGCAACGCCGTCGACCACGTTCATCCGAACTCCCTGCGGCCACAGGTGCTGGCCGCGATCCGGCACGTGCGGCAGGTGCCGCCGGCCTCGGAAAGCGTGGCGGTTTTCTCACGGCGTCAAGGTTTCCGGCGCGCCGCGGCCCTCATCTCCGCTGCCTGTGTGGCCGCCGCGGCGGTGGCCGGTGTGCACAGCGCACTGACCACCTCGACGTTCACCCCAATGGCCGCGTCTGCGCGTACTCACGTCGGTGATCTTCTGGCGGCGCCGGATCTGCGGCTCGTCAGCGCGGGAGGTCAGGCGGGTACCGCCGCGTTGTCGCGCAGCCGCGACGAGATGCTCTTCCTGGCAGGCGGCCTGCGCACGTTGCCGCGTGACCGGGTCTACCAGCTGTGGCTGGTGGACGGCCACGGTCCACGATCCGCGGGCACCATGCGTCCGGCGGGCGACGTGACGTCGCTGCTCGTGGGTGGGATCGAAGGGGTCGGCGAAGCCGTTCTCACCGTCGAGCCCACCGGTGGATCACCGAGCCCGACCGGGTCTCCGGTCCTCACCATCGTCCTTCGCTGAATCGGACGCAATCCAGCTTGAGCGGCGCACCGAATCTCGGTCGTGACCGATCACATCCTCGTCATCGGATATGGCGATGCCGGACGCCGCGCCCTGAACTCGGTGCTGGCATCGCAGCCGGACGCAAGGCTGACCGTCCTGGACACCGACTACCTCGCCGTCGCCGAGGCCTCGGCCAACGGCGCCACCGCGGTCCTGGGGGACGGGCGGGACCGATGCGCGCTGGACGAAGCCGCCGCCGACGTCGCCGACCGCGTCATCATCGCGGTCCCGGACGACCTCAACGCCTTCCTGATCACGAGAGCGGTGCGGCCTTTGAACCCCGGCACCGTGATCGTGGCCATCATCCGCGAGCCGGAGAACCACACGATCTTCGCGTCTGACGGGATCGTGAGCATCCACATGCGACAACCGGACGACCGGCAGACGTGAAAACTCCGGGAACCGCCTACACAGCGCGGTTCCCGGAGTCGCGGTACTGCTGCCCTGGAGATGTCAGGCGGGCATCAGGACCGAGTCGATGAGGTACACGGTGGCGTTGGCGGTCTTCACG
>NZ_JOEA01000026.1 GCF_000719115.1 Lentzea albidocapillata
CGTGAAGACCGCCAACGCCACCGTGTACCTCATCGACTCGGTCCTGATGCCCGCCTGACATCTCCAGGGCAGCAGTACCGCGACTCCGGGAACCGCGCTATGCGTGCGGTTCCCGGAGTTTTCACGTCTGCTCATCCAGATGTGGATCCGCTGAACGCGGTCGTTAGTCACTCCATCAGGTGGATCGGGCGGTACGGCCGATCCGGAACCACCGCGTCGCGCGGATGTAGAGAGCGCGGATCCGCCAGATGCGGTTCAGCCGGCTCGGGACGGCGCCACGCACGTCCCTGTGCGTCCACGATTGGATCCGGGCGCACAGGGACGCGGCTCCCCCGTCTGATGCAATTCGAAACGTGGCCGTTCCCGCAATGGTGATCACTGTGTGTTGACATGTAGTGCGCGATCTTGTGTCGTAAAGTAGTCAAGAATTGATGTTTGAATTATTTTGTGTCTTTGAGCTGCGACAACAAAATCTCTTCCACTTTCGAGTGAACCAGTGTCCGTGGGGTACCGAATACACGGACGTACAGGTGCTGATTCGTCGAAAGGGGGTGATTGCATGAAGTCGACATGCTCCACAACACTGCGGCGGGCACTCGGCGTGGCCGGGTTCCTGATCGGATTCGGTCTCCTGTCCGCCGGAGTGGCGAGTGCTGACGAGGGTGACCCACCCGGCCTGCTGGACGGGGTCACCACTCTCGTCGCTCCCGTGACCGAACCGGTGCTGGCGCCGCTGGCGCCGACCGTGGACACCGCCGTGCAGGCCCTGAGTCCGGTGTTGGAGCCACTCCAACCCGTGACGGCGCCACTGCTTGCTCCTGTGGCGCGCACGGTGCAGGACGTGCCCGTGGTGCCGCGGGTCGTGGAACCGTTGGTGGCACAGCCATCTGATCAGGCTGACGCTCCGCCGCCGGTCGCCGCGCAGCCCGTGCCGGAAGTACCGCGGGCACCGGCCGCCGCGCCGGAGATCCACACTGCAGCACTGTCCGACCGAGTAGCGCCGGCCACCACGCCGCGGCAGCAACAGATGTACGCACCTGATGTGGCGCCACCCATCGAGGCGCCCGAGCGGCAGTCGCCTGACGTGCCGTTCGCTCTACCCGGCACGACAGGATCGGCGTCGTCGAACGGATCGACGAGCCCGGCCGTGTCGGATCTCCCAGCTGGACCGGGAGTGCGCCCGCACGGTGAGTCGCTCGTCGTAAGCCGGGACCACCAGGTCCACGGGTCGTGGTGCTACTACTACGGCCGCAATCATCCCAGTTGATTAGTCCTGCCAACCAAGCCGACCAGATCACCAAGCTTGATTGACAGGAAAGGTTCGACAATGCACAACTCTGTGCGACGCGGCCTGCTGGCCGCAGCGTTCTCGGGAGGATTCCTCCTGTTCGGAACGGCGATGGCAAGCGCCGACACAGGAGGCAACGGTCTCCTCGGCGGCGTCGGTGACGTCGTGAACTCGGTCGTGAACGGTGGAAACGGCGGGAATTCGGGCAATGGCGGCGACGCCACCAGCTCGAACAACGCCACGTCCGGCAACTCGGGCAATTCCGGGAACTCCGGCGCCACCGGCGGCAACAGCGCCTACGGCGTGTGCGTGCTGGCCGAGTGCCACACGAACGTCAGTTCGGGCGACTCGGGTGACACCGGTGCCACGGGTGCGACCGGCGACGCTTCCAACCACAGCAACACCGTGGGCGGGAACTCCGGTCCCGCCGGCAACGGCGGCGACGCCACCGCGGCAGGTCGTGCGAAGAACGCCGATGCGACCGCGGGCAACGGTGGCAACTCGGGCAACGGCGGCGACGCCACCAGCTCGAACACCGCGCGGTCGGGCAACTCCGGTAACTCGGGCAACTCGGGTGACACCGGCGGCAACAGCGCTTACGGCGTCTGTGTGCTGGCTGAGTGCCACACGAACGTCAGTTCGGGCGACTCGGGTGACACCGGTGCCACGGGTGCGACCGGCGATGCTTCCAACCACAGCAACACCGTGGGCGGGAACTCCGGCCCGGCCGGTGACGGCGGCGACGCGGCGGTCATGAACAAGGTCCAGAAGTGGGGCCACCACGGCAAGTGGAACAACCACGGCAGGTCCGGTTCGACCGAGGCCACCGCGGGCAACGGCGGTAACTCGGGCGACGGCGGCGACGCCACCAGCTCGAACAAAGCCACGACCGGTAACTCGGGCAACTCCGGGAACTCGGGCGACACCGGCGGCAACAAGGCAGTGGTGAAGACCGAGAACAAGCACCAGAAGTGGTCCGGCCACCGCGGCGGCGACAACTGCCACGGCTGGAAGCACCACAACGGCTGGAAGCATGACTGGAAGAACCACGGCACCAAGTCCTGGACCGAGGTCACCTCGGGCGACTCCGGTGACACCGGCGCCACTGGTTCGACCGGCGACGCGTCCAACCACAGCAAGACGGTCGGTGGCCACTCCGGTCCCGCGGGCGACGGCGGCGACGCCGCGTCCTGGACCCACGGGAAGCACTCCGTGAAGGCGTGACCACCAGGTGATCACAGGGCGGGGCCGGCATCTGCCGGTCCCGCCCTTCGCTTTCCGGCGATGTGTCTTCCTCGGCCGGTGGGGTAGTCGAGTACAGGAGAACGCGATACCGGACGAGGAGGAACCGTGTCGATCAACGCCGACGCCCAGACGGTGACGGGTACGAAGGACAAGGACTACAACATCATCTGGTTCGTGGAAGCCTGCCTGAGCAACGCGCTGCGGCTGGAGACCTACGTCCAGGACGCGGAGAGCGCGGGCGACTCGGACCTGGCGGAGTTCTTCCGCCGCGCGCAGGGCGAAAGCCGCAAGGGCGCCGAGCAGGGCAAGGAACTGCTCGCACAGCGACTCGGTAAGTAGCGAACCGGACGATCGCCGCCAGGCCCCGAACTTCCAGCCGGACGCTCAGGGCCCGGCAGCAGGCCCGTGCCCGGCGCCTTCCTCTCGACCGGCTGTCTGCGACCGGCAGCGCGGCGAGCCAGTTTCGCCGCCTGGGCCACGGGTATCGCACCGGTATGGCCACATCCTCGTCCCCGGGATCGTCCGAGCACGCCGAGATCGCACTGCGCTGCCACGCGGAGGGGACCGAGGTCACCCTGCGCGCCAAGACGATGGTGCTGGACTTCAGCGGGGAGTGCCGCCTGGAACGCGGTCCGAGCAGGTTGCGGCTGACCGGGTTGAAGCTGCAGGCCGAGCTGCCGGACGCGGGTGGGGCGGAAGACGGTGGCACCGTCGTGCTGGAACAGGCGGGCACGGTCACCGCACGCCCGCAGGGTGGTGGCCAGGTGGCGTACGACCTGACGGTGCCGCTGTCGGCGACGGTCACCCAGCCGGACGGCCGGGTCCGGCTGAACGCCAGTGCGCCCGCGCGGTGGCGGGTAACCACCGCGGCGTTCCCGCCCCAGGGGGAGTTCGAGCTGGCGGGCGACGCCATCGACTTCGTGCTGCCGGAGAGCCCCGAGTCGACGACTCTCGTCGTTCGGGCACTCGCCCTGGTGATGGCGGCCGGCTGAGCCGGGTCACCGCGCCGTGCCGCGCAGAGGTGCCCCCGCGTCGTGCAGGTGGCGCAGCACCTGGGCGTAGGAGCGGATCATGGTGGTCTTGCTGTACGGGATGCCTCGCCGGGCGCAGAAGTTCTCGACGACGGGCTGTGCGTGGCGCAGGTTGGGGCGGGGCATGTGCGGGTAGAGGTGGTGCTCGATCTGGTGGTTCAACCCGCCGAGCAGGGCGTCGACCCAGCGGCCCCCGGTGACGTTGCGTGAGGTCAGCACCTGCTTGTGGAGGTGGTCGAGGCGCTGTCCCTCGGCGATGATCGGCATTCCCTTGTGGTTCGGTGCGAACGAACAACCCAGGTAGACGCCCATCAGACCCTGGTGCACGGCGATGAACACGACGGCCTTCAGCGGTGAGAGCACCAGGAACACAGCTACCAGATAGGCGGCCAGCGGCACGAACTGGAGCGCGGCCTCACGCCACGGGTTGCGCAGCTCCTTGCGGCACAGGGCGACCAGGCCGGAGAGCCGCAGCACGGCGGCCTCGGCCAGCAGCAGCGGGAAGAAGAGGAACGCCTGGTGCTTGGTGATCCAGCCGTACACGCCGCGTTTGCCGTGTGCCTGCGCGCGGCTGAAGGCGAGGGCGTGGATCTCGATGTCCGGGTCCTGGCCCTCGTGGTTGGGGTTGGCATGGTGACGGTTGTGCTTGGCCACCCACCACTGGTAGCTGATGCCGGTGAGGCTGCCGTGCAGGTGCCCGACCACGTCGTTGTTGCGGCGACTGCGGAAGATCTGCCGGTGTCCCGCGTCGTGCCCGATGAACGCGAGCTGCGTCGACGCCACGGCCATGGCCACGGCGAGGAGCATCTGCCACCAGGAGTCGCCCAGCAAAACGAACGTCACGGCGATCGCTCCGAGCACCACGCCGTTGATCGCCATGCGCAGCGCGTAGTAGCCGCGACGGCGGTCCAGCAGGCCTGCTGCCTTGAGCTCCTTGGTCAGACGGGCGAAGTCGCTGCCCCGAGGACTTTCGGCTGTAGTGGGTGACACGTTTTGGGTCGAGGTCATGTATATCTGCTCCGGTTCTCGGCTTGTCGGCTTCGGTGTTCAGGCCGGGTTCGTCCGGTCCGGACGTAGAGCGAGGCCACCACGACGAGAGAGCGCCAGTCCAGTGCCGCGCTGACGCGTAGGAGACGGGTCCCCGCGGTCGGTCATCACGACGGCGGTGCGCGCCTGCACGCCTATGAAGGGATTCCCCGCCGTCAGGTCCACAAACCCGGACCGGCTGTGGCGAGGTCGTGTCCGCGAGTCCCGTGAATACTTGGCTAGCCACAGGATTGGTGTACGCTAGTTATGTGGCCAGCCACGCTTCGGTGGTCACTAACCCCGCCCACGCGAGCTGAGAGACCGAACCATGCCCACGCCCGAACCCCGCATCCCCACGACGGCCGGCGCAGGGCCGATGAGCTACGCGATCTTCCAACTCGCCCGCGCCCACCGCGCCTACGCCGCCACCCTGCTGCGCGACATGGACCTGCATCCCGGACAGGAACTGCTGCTGATGCACCTTTTCGACCGGGACGGCCAGTCCCAGTCCGAGCTGCTCGAATGCCTAGGCGTGGACCACTCCACCGTCTCCAAGGCGCTACGCCGCATGCAGGACGCCGGCCTGGTCGTCCGCGAGCCTGCCGCACATGATCGGCGCGTCGTGGTGGTCCACCTCACCGACAAGGGCCGGGCGATGCGCGAGCCCATCGCGACCCTGTGGCAGGCCTTGGAGGAGACCTCAGCCCGGAATCTGTCGGAGCAGCAGACGGAGTCCTTCGTCGAGACCGCGTACGCCATCACGGAGGCGATCAGCAGCCGCGCGCTGCAGTAAGTGTGTCCGCAGCCACCACCTACCAGCCTGATCGAGAGTGAGATCCCCATGCCTGCCAGCGACTCAACCATCCTCCCGGTCCTCGTCGTCGGGGCGACCGGTTCCCTGGGGAGCAAGGTCGTCGACGAACTCCTGGAGCGTGGCAAGAACGTCCGTGCCCTGGTGAGGCCGGCCAGCGACGCCGGCCGGCTCGAAAGCCGGGGCGTGGAGATCGCCCGTGGCGACATGCTCGACGTCGACTCGCTCGTGGCCGCCATGAACGGCGCCGACGCGGTCATCACCACCGCCGCCGGCTACACCCGCGGTGGCAAGGACGCCGACGACATCGACACGATCGGCAACGCCAACCTCGCCGAGGCCGCCCACCGGACCGGCATCCGGCGGTTCGTCCTGACCAGCATCCTCACCAGCGACCAGACGCCCGATGTCCCGCACTTCTGGCACAAGAAGCTCGCCGAGGACAAGCTCGAACAGCTCGGCGTCCCGTTCGTCGCCCTGCGCCCAGGGGCGTTCCTCGACCAGGTCGCGAGCATGGCGGGTGACCCGGTCGACAAGGGCCGCATGGTGTGGATCGGCAAGGCCACCATCCCACTGACCTTCGTCCACACCTCAGATCTCGCGGCGTACCTGGCAGCCGCGGTCGACGCCGAGGTCGAGGCCGGCGAGCGGATCGACATCGGCTGGGACCGTCCGGTCAGCATGCGAGAGGTGGCCGGCGTGATGGGCGGCCGGGCCGGAAAGAAGATCAAGGTGTGGGCCGTTCCGTCCGCCGTCGCCCGCGCCGCAGGAGCCGTCGGCGGCCGCTTCATGCCCCTGATCAAGGACATGGCCGCGATGTTCCACTGGTTCGAGACCGGACGCTACGTCGCCGACCCCCTCCGCCAGGCGCAGGTGTTCGGCCCCGTCCCCACGGCCGAGGATGCCCTTGCCCAGTTCGCCGACGAGCTACGCACCGCACAGCGCCGGTGACAGGGCCGCGTCCCCTCGGATGTCTCGGGGCCGCAGGCCATGATCTACAAGTGAACCACGGATGATCTCTACCGTGCTCGGCAGGCGGATGCCGGGCACTGGTCTGTCCACATGCGACCGATCTCCGCGGACACTTCGTGCCGAACTCGGCGTCGGCATGGATCGCGCGCGAGACCTGGTCACGGCTCTTCGTGCTGAAGTTGCTGCCGTCGTTTCCGCTCGGGCCGGGGCAGCGGCCGAGGTGTCCGGCCGGGCCACCGTAGCGATCTTGAAGGTGTTGTCCGCGCCGAACTTGCTGATCTGATCGTTGAACGTCTTGATGGACGACGCTGCTGGACTCTGTTTGACCGTAGAGTCGAAGTGTGACGCGCTTTGAAATCATCACCGCCATCGCGGCACCACCGCAGCGCGTCTTTATCTCTCGCTGGAGATCGAGACGCACACCGCCTCGATGGCAAGCTCCGGCGAACGGGTGATCGGTGGGGTCAGCTCTGGCCGGATGAAGCTTGGCGACACCGTCACCTGGCAAGCCAGACACTTCGGCCTTCGCTGGCGGATGACGTCCCTCATCAGCGTCTATGATCCGCCTGGCCACTTCGTCGACGAGCAGGTCGAGGGCCCGTTCAAGCGTAGCGCTCGACCGGTACGTGCCTCGGCTTGTCCGTATCCGCAACGATCACCTCAAGGCCGCCGTCGAGGTGGACTGCTGAGCGAGGGCAGCGCTCGCGCATTCCCTTGACAGATAGGCAAAGCAGTCATCTTCACCAGGTCAGGCAACGGGTCCGCGACCTCGTCACAACGATCGGGACGAATACCGAAAGAGGATCGCGATGTCGGGAAGTCCGGCTGAACCAGCCATCCGGGCCGGTGCCCCCTGGTTCAGCTACGCCACGGCCGCGTGGGCTTTCGCCTTCGCGCTCATCCATGTCTACTGGGCGTTCGGCGGCGGGCTCGGTCTGCCCGACGGGTTCTCCGTGCCGGACAACACCGCCCTGCTGATCATCGACATCATCGCGGTGCCGCTGTGTGTCGGCGGTGGACTGCTCGGCCTCGCGCTCGTACGGCCGTGGGGCGCCCGCTTCCCGCGCAGGCTGCTGCTCGCGGCCGCGTGGTCGATGTCCGCGCTGTGCCTGATCCACTCGGTGCCCACCGTCATCTCGGCGGGAATCGTGCTGGCACGGGGCACTCGGCACACGCTGTCGTTGCCCGAACAGTTCAGCTACTTCGGCTACGAGCCTTACTGGTTCCTCGGCGGGCTGCTTGCCGGTCTCGCCGCCTTGGTCTACCAGCGTGCGACGCGCTGAAACAACTTTACGGTCGGGGGTCGCAACTACAACACCGCGATCCAGCAGAGGGTGCACGACGGCAGCGGCACGGTCGTCGAGGAATCCAGGACGCCATTGGAGGTCGGGCGCGGGCTCGTGCGGCCCAACTACCTCTCCGGTCTCTACCGCGGGATCAGCCTCGACCAGGACCAGCGGATCAAGAAGATCACCGGCGTCGACGTCGCGCTGGACCGCCGATCGCGGCCTCACCCAGCTCGACGACGCCACCCACCTCGCCTACGTGACCAAGCGCGTGATCGTATGGCCGGCCTGGGACGCGGGTGGCCGGTTCAAGGGCTACGACGACGGCAAGGACCACTCAGCGGAGGTTGCGGTCTGCGGACCCGGATCACGCGCGAGCACCGGGTCTCTCCCCGGCTGATCGTCGACTTCGAGTGGCCGATGTCGTTGCTGCTCGCCGGAATCGACCCGCAGCAGGAGGCCGCGCTCGTCGGCCTCAACGCGCAAAGCGCCTATGACAGCGCGCGATCGGCACCCGGCACGCGTACCGGTGAGTCGTGCATGGACGCCACCGACGTCTACGGCGCGGCCGTGCGCGACGAGCTGCGGGCCCAGCTGACCGTTGTCGTGCAAGCGGGTTCTCCCGAGTACGACCAGCAGCCCGACGGGTCGCTGCGGCCCCGTGACGTCGACCCTCGCGAAGTTCAATCCCGGCAAGCCGGGCGGGGAGCTGTTGTCCGCCGCCGCGGCTGGCGTGTTCGACGCGACCAAGCTGCGCGGCTTCGCCGAACTCCCCGCCGTGCCGCTGGAGACCTACCACCCGCCGAAGGCTGCCTGATGGCTCTTCATCCTGTCGTCAGTACCGTGCACGTTCCGTTTGGTACCGCGCAAGGTCACCTCATACCGGGTGATTGCGGACCGTCCGGCAAACGAAGATCATCCGCGTCTCGGGCCAGTCTCGGGCTCGCAAACCATGATCCACAGCAATGAGACGGAGAATGACGATGAGCACGGAAACACAAAAAAGCAGGCCGAGACGAATCTCGACCTGCTTCTCCAAAGTACGCCGCCAGGGATTCGAACCCCGGACCCGCTGATTAAGAGTCAGCTGCTCTAACCAACTGAGCTAGCGGCGCTTGTTTGTGTGCCGGAGGCTTGCTCGTTCCGACGACAAGAACGTTAGCACAGGGGTTCCAACGCGTTTTCACGCGGGTCACCCGTTCGCCTTCTCGAACCCCGTGTGGAGGAGCCACTGGGCCGCCGCGTAGGTCGGCATGACCCCCGCCGACGCGACTCGCGCGGCGCGTTCGCCGAGGACGAAGCGGCTCGCTCCGAGCAGTGCGTCCGACACCGCGAACAGGGTCGCACCAACGAGAACTCGTCGCGCGCCGGCGCCGCGGGCCGTCGACGCGGCGGCGACCATCGTGCCGAGCGTCAGGGCGTAGAGGCCCACCGGCTTGCCCTGCGGGCCTGCCGCGCGGGCGAACACGGCGGCTCCCGCGGCCGATGCCGCGACGATGGGCACGACCGCCTTGCGGGAGCCCGGCGAGGAGCGGCGGGCCAGGGCCGCGGTGTAGCCGACGTGGGCGACGAGGAAGCTGAAGAGTCCCGTGCGGAATGCCCGGTCCGAGTCGCCGAGGAGCGCCACGTCGCCGAGCCACGAGCCGGCGAGACCTACCGCCATGCCGGGGTCGCGTGGTGGGCTGGCCACGGCCAGGGCGGGCATCAGTGCGGTCTTCGTCACGGGGCGCACGGGCTTGGCGCCGCGCACGGCCGCCGCGATCGAGTCCGCGACCGCGGCGACCGCGTACGCCTGCTTCTTCATTGAGCACCTCTCGCCGTGGAGGCGCTCAGACTAAGAGTTTCGGCTCGAGGTCACCGCCGTGTCGTCGATCACGAACGACTCGATCTGCTCCGAGAAGCCTGCGCAACGCGGTCGGTGTGTGTCCGAGGTGGTCGCGCACCGTGCGGCACAGGTGTGCCTGGTCAGCGAAGCCGAGATCGGCGGCGAGCACGGCGAGGCTGGGTTCGCCCTCCTCCAGGCGGTCCAGCGCACGGGAGACGCGAACACCGTTGCGGTAGCGGGTGAGCGACACCCCCAGCGTGCGGGTGAAGGCACGACTCAACCGGTACGGCGAGACGCCCAGGAGGCCGGCGAGCGGGATCAGTCCCGAGGCAGCCGGGTGGTCGTCGCCGACCACACCACGAGCCTTGGCCACCAACGCCTCGTCGCCGCCACCGTCCGGAGCCGCAGTGGTGACGACCTGCCCGACGGCCTGTGCCACCAGGCCCACCAGCTCCTCGGCCCCGTCGTCGCGCGCGGCCGCGAGAAGCCGCCGGTGGGCCAGGTCGAGCCGGCCGTCCACGTACAGCGACGACCCGGCGAACCTCGGTGCCTCGCCTGCCAAGGCCCGCCACAGGTCGGACCGCACGCTGATCGACGTGCACGCGTCGCCGCCGGCGGGGTGGGAGAACTGCTCTTCCTCGCCGGGTAACCCGAGATAGCCGATCGTGCGGTCCAAGTCGGTGCTCACACCCCGGACGCGGCGGCGGAACCTGCCACCGCGCACGAGGACGAGCCGCACGTCCGCGCGCGGCTGCTCGGCCGACCAGCCGCGGTGGTCGTCGCGGCAGTCCACCGAGGACACGGTGAACTCCGGACGGGCCGCGAGAGCGTTGAAGGACAGCACTCACTCAGGTTAGAGACGGGGTCTGACAATTTTGGCGCAAGGATGTTCAAGACCCAGGAGCGGCCGCGGCGCAGGCTGGTGCGCACCAACCCAGAAGGAGCGGAACATGCCCGCACTCGCGCAGCTCACCACGATCGTCCTCGACTGCGCCGATCCCGGCCCGCTGGCCGAGTTCTACCGCGCGGTCACGGGGTGGAAGATCACCTCCAGCGACGACGATTCGTCCTACCTCGGGGAGGACGGCGTCCAGCTCGCGCTCGTCCGCGTGCCGGACTACCGGCCGCCCGCGTGGCCCGGTTCGGACAAGCAGGCACACCTCGACTTCCACGTCGAGGACGTCGCACTCGCCGTCAAGCAGTTGCTGGAACTCGGTGCTACGAAACCGGATTTCCAGCCGGGCGAGGGCCAGTGGACCGTCCTGGCCGACCCGCAGGGTCACCTGCTGTGCCTGTCCGAGTGACGGGGATCGGCGAGAAGTCGTAGTCCGACAACGGAAAGCTGTTCGCGGCACGGTGTGCGCTCATCGTCGAGGTCGGCCGCAGCAGCGTGGCTTCACCGTGCTGGTTGAAGTAGGAGCTGCGTGCGGTGGCGCATTGGCCGAGCGAGAACACCGTGTTCTGCACGACCTTGGCGCGCATCCGGCCGAGGAACTCGTCGTTGGCCCGCTGTGTGACCTCGAAGACCGACGAACCACGTGAGCGCATCGCCGTGAACAGCCGCCGCATGTGGGTCATCTGGCATTCGATCGTCGTGAAGTACGACAACCCGCTGTAGGAGTACGGACTGTTGAGCGACAGGTAGTTCGGGAACCCCGGCACCGTCACGCCCTCGTAGGCCTGGAACCGGTTCTCCCGCCACCACGCGCCCAGGTCCCTGCCCTCACGGCCGATCACCTCGAACGCCGGGAAGTTGGTGTCCCACAGGTCGAACCCCGTTGCCAGCACGAGAACGTCGGCCTCGGCCCTGCCCTCCGCCGTGACGATCCCGGACGCGTCGACCCGCTCGATCGCCGACGTCTCGAGTCGCACGTGCGGCCGGGTGAACGTGCGGAAGTAGTCGTTGGAGAAGGTGGGCCGCTTGCAGCCGAACGAGTAGTCCGGCGTGAGCCTGCGCCGCAGTTCCGGATCGCGGACCTGCCGGCGCAGGTGCAGGCGGCACCACCGCTCGGCCAGCCGGTTCACCACCCGCAACTGCTTGTAGCGCACCACTCCCGAGATCATCATCAGTTCGAGGACCGCGCTGCCCAGCCACCGCACGGCCCGCTGCGCGAACGGCAGCCGCGCGAACAACGTCCTGACCGCAGGGGGAATCGGGTAGTCCGGCTTCGGGCTGACCCAGATCGGCGTGCGCTGGTAGACGGTCAGCGCGGAGGCCTGCCGGGCCAGTTCGGGAATCAGCTGCACGGCGGTGGCGCCCGTGCCGATGATCGCCACCCTCTTGCCGGCCAGGTCACAGGGCTCCCAGGCGGCGGTGTGGACCACCTCGCCCTGGAACGACTTGATGCCGTCGATGTCCGGCGTCTTCGGCATCGACAGGAACCCGGTGGCGGTCACGAGGTACCGCGCGGTGAACGTCTCCTCGCCGGCGGCGACCTCCCAGTGATCGTCCCGCCAGCGAGCGCCGTTCACCGTCACGCCGAAGCGCATCAACGGCCGCAGCC
Source organism: Lentzea albidocapillata (assembly GCF_000719115.1). Taxonomy (GTDB): domain Bacteria; phylum Actinomycetota; class Actinomycetes; order Mycobacteriales; family Pseudonocardiaceae; genus Lentzea; species Lentzea albidocapillata. The sequence continues at coordinate 11,989 of NZ_JOEA01000026.1, forward strand.
CGTACTTCACCGCCACGTGCTCGGCGTACCGCTTGAGCTCGGCACCCGGCGCGAACAGCCGTGACCAGTGCGGATTCGGCTCGAACGAGTACGAGTACGTCGAGGACAGGATGTCGACGGCGAGCCCCGGATAGCGGTTCACGTGCCAGGTGCCGCCGAGGTCGTCCTCCCGTTCCAGGATCAGCAGGTCGTGCAGTCCGAGCCGCTTGAGCTCGATCGCCGCGCCCATGCCGCCGAATCCGGCACCGACCACGACCGCGTCGTACTGCGGGGCCATTCCCGACCTCCTTCGCTCTGCGGAATCGCTTGTCAGTTTCGGAACCGTATGTCAGTTTTGGGGGTGATCGCAAGACTCCGCAGGTCATAGACTTGAGCCATGACGTCCAGTGCCGAACCCGTCAGCCGTGCGGAGCGCAAGAAGCAGGAGCTGCGCCGCGAGATCATCGACGCGGCCTTCGACTGCTTCGCCGAACGCGGCTACCACGCCACCGGGATCGCCGACGTGGCCACGCGGCTCGGCATCGGGCACGGCACGTTCTACCGCTACTTCCAGAACAAGCGGGACATCGTCGACCACGTCGTCGACGACCTGGTCGGCCGCATCACCGGTGCCCTCACGGCGGAGAACGCCCCGGACGCGGTGTCGACGCTCGCCGAGTACCGCGAGCAGTCCGCGCGCATCGGCGAGGCGCTCGGCCGGATCTTCGGCGAGGACCCGCGGGTGCCGCGGCTGCTGCTGTTCGAGGCCCCCGGCATCGACCGGGCCATGGCCGAACGGATCCTCGACCTGTTCGACCTGGCCGCCGCGCTGACGTCCGCCTACCTCTCACACGGCGTCGAACTCGGCTACCTGCGCGCCGACCTCGACGTCGGCAACACCGCCAGGGCCATCAACGGCATGATCCTCGGCACCGCGATCTCCTCACTGCGCACGCCGGAAGCCCAGGCCGCGCAGAGCGAAGCGCTGCGGCGCGTCATGTACGACGGAATCGCCGCACGCTAGCCGAGCCACGTCCGCGCGGCCACGATCAGCGCGTCGACCCCGGTGGTCAGCGTCGGCTCGACGTCCGGCGCGTACTCGGGGGAGTGGTTCATCGCGACGGCCTGACCGGGTTCGCGGGTGCCGAAGTCGGTGCCGCCGAGGAACCAGAACACGGTCGGCACACCCGCGGCCGTGCCGAACACGCCGACGTCCTCGCTGGCGTTGACGACCGCGCCGGGGATCAGGTTGCTCTTGCCGAAGTGCTCGGCGAACGCGGCCATCGTCCTCGTGGTCGCGTCCGGGTCGGACACGAGCACCGGAGTGCCGTCGTACCAGTCGAACTCGGGTTCACGCGGCGCCCCGGACGCGGCGGCCTCGGCGCGCACGATCCGTTCGACGGCCGTCCGGACGATGCCGCGGATGTGCTCGTTGAACGTCCGGATGTTGACGCCGATCTCGGCCGTCTCCGGGATGACGTTCTCCTTGGTGCCCGCCTGCAACCGCCCGACCGTGACGACGGCACGTTCGGACGGCGCGACCTCGCGCGCGACGATGCCCTGCAGCCGCACGACGGTATGCGCGGCCATCAGCACCGGATCGATCGCGGTCTCCGGCGCCGAACCGTGGCCGCCGCGCCCGAACAACGTGACGCGGACCGAGTCGGAGGCCGCCATCAGCGGACCGCTGCCGTACGCGATCATCCCGGCGGGCAACGGGCTGACGTGTTGCGCCAGCACGACCTCCGGCTTGCCGAACCGGCCGAACAGGCCGTCCTCGACCATGTCCCGCGCGCCACGGCCCAGTTCCTCCGCCGGCTGGAACACCACGAGCAGCGTCCCCGACCACTCCTCGCGGGTCTGCGACAAGCGTTCGGCCGCCCCGATCAGGCACGTGGCGTGCATGTCGTGCCCGCAGGCATGCGCCACCGGCACGTCCTCACCGTCCGGATTGGTCGCACGGACCGTTGAGGCGTAAGGCAATCCCGTCGTCTCCTGCACGGGCAACGCGTCGATATCCGCCCGCAGCATGACGACCGGACCGTCGCCGTTGCGCAGCACGCCCACCACACCCGTGCCGCCGACCTCCGTGGTGACGTCGTAGCCCAACGGCCGCAACGCGTCCGCGAGCACGCCGGCCGTGCGGAACTCCTGCAGCGACAGTTCGGGGTGCTCGTGCAGATCGCGGTAGAGCGCGTGCAGGTCGGGCACTGTGTCTCCCTCAGTCCTGGCCGAGCTTCGGCAGTTCGCCGGGCTTGAGGCGATCCGGCAGGACTTACCCTAGGACCAGTCCCAGCCGATGCCGAGCACGCCAGGCTGGACGTCCTTCGCCACCATGTGCAGCACACGGCCCGGCGCGAGCGCGAGTTCGTCCCCCCGCACCAACGCTGCGTCCACGCCGACCTGCGCGAGGGTGTAGCAACGGACCGGGAGGCGGGGCTCGGTGAACTGCACGCTCATCACGTACGCGCCCACGGGATAGCGGAACGCTCGCCGGTAGTCGTTGGCCACCGCGCCTGTCTCCGCGATGGTGAAGCGGTACTCCAGCAGGTGGGTCTGGCCCGCGCGCAGGGTGTGGTCGAACAGCAGTTCCGCGGCGATCACCGGAGCTCCGGGGTGCCTGCGCACGCGTCCCAGCCGGCAGTTGCGCACGGCCTCCGCGCCCAGCGCCTCCGGTGGCGTGCCGTCGTCCGCGCAGTACACGGCCAGGTAGCGGTCGGGGTGACCGGCGACCGCGCGCAGCACCTGTCTGGTGTGGACCGAGCGGAGCGCGCCGTGCCGGTCCACTGTGGCCGCGTCGTCCTGCGACCACAGGCGCAGGTCGCTGTCGGACGGACCGACCAGCGCCTCCACGGTCTCCGCCAGCGACTGCGCGGGTTCCAGCATCCGTCCATAACGCCGGGGCTGTCGCTGCTCCGTCACCCACCTGCCACGCGGGCGCGGCGGCCCGAGCAGGGCTTCCAGCGAGTGCCGCGGCAGGCCGAGGATGGTCTCGATGGCCTGGACCGCGCGCAGCGAGTCGGCGCGTTCGGGACGGCTGCGGCCCAGACGCCAGTAGCTCAGCGTCGACAGGCTGACGTGGATGCCCCGGCGATCCAGGCGGTCGCGCAGGCGTTCCAGCGTGAGGCCGCTGCGCTCGATGGCGGCGCGCAACGCGGCGTGGAACGGACCGGCGTGCAACAGGACCTCGACCTCGTGGCCGACGTCGGGCGGAACGGCCACCGGCCACCCCCTCCACTGTGGAAGAAACAGTTTAGAAGGCTCCCCACGCCCGATATGACCGACGAAGGTGGGTATCCATCCACAGTATTGAAGGTGCCTTCCACAGTTGTGGACGTCCGCCGGAGGCGACCTTGACCGCGTCGGACCACCGGTATGTCATCGGCGCGGCGGCCCCTGCAAGAGCCGCCGAATCCCTGCACTGTGCCGATTTCCCCCTGGAGGGCACATGTCCCGTCCGTTGTCCGCGCGCCGATTCGCCGCGCTTTTCTCCGCACTCGCGACCGGTGTGGCGGTGCTGGCCGCGCCGTCCGCGACGGCCGCCGAGGCCGACCTCGCCACGACCGTCCGCGCCACCATGCTCCAGCAGCACGGCGACGCGCTGAAGAGGGAGTGGGACACGCAGACCTTGCGTGAACCGCTGTTCGAGCCGACCCGCAAGTCCGGTGCGTGGGTGTTCGGCAGCACCACCATCCCGATGGCCCACGGCCAGGAGCACGGGGCACCGCACATGGCGTTGTTCCTGGCCCGCAAGGAACGATCCACGTGGCGCGTCGAGCTCGACGGCACCGCCGGGTTCGCCGCTCTCGCCGCCCAGGCGCCGTCCGGCGTGCTCAGCGACGGCGAGAAGCGCACGTTCGCGGCCAACCAGAACAACCGCGCACAAGCGCTCGCACCCACCGGCCTCGGTCTGCCGTGGCCGGTGAACGTGGCCTGGTGGATGGGCGGCGGTCCGCACGGCAACAGCGGCAACAGCCGGCCGTTCAGTTCCATCGACTTCAACGGCGGCGACGGCCGAGTCCTGTCCGCAGGCACCGGCCGCGTCTACAAGAGCTGCATCGTGGGCCGCAGCGCGTTGGTGAAAGTCGTGCACGACAACGGTTACAGCACCACCTACTACCACATGTACAACCTGACGACGCTCGCCGACGGCAGCGCCGTGCGCACCGGCACGTACCTCGGCAACATCGGCAACGAACTGCCTTGCGGCGGTTCGAGCAGTGGAGCGCACGTGCACTTCTCGTTGCTGCGCGGCAACACACACGTGAGCGTCAACGGGATGACGATCGGCGGCTGGACGTTCTACGAAGGCTCCCAGGCGTACGGCGGCTATGCGCAACGCGGCAGCACGCGCGTGTCCGTCGGCGGCCGGATCACGAACTACGGCGGTGGCGGCACGACGCTGCCCACCGGCACCGTCGACGCGGGTCCGAACAGCACGGTGAACCTGCGGTCCGGCCCCGGCCTGAGCTACTCGGTCGTGGGCACGGTCGCGGACGGCGCGGTGGTGTCCATCGCGTGCACCAGCCGCGGTGAGGCCGTCGACGGTGTCTGGGGCCGCACCGACCTGTGGAACCGGCTCGAAGACGGCAAGTGGATCAGCGACGGTTTCGTCGACACCGGCTCGAACGAACCGGTCGCTTCGAACTGCTGACCCCGAAACAGCGGGTCCGGGGTTCAAGCCCCTGAAGCAGGCCGAGATCCGTCTCGGCCTGCTTCTCCGGGTGACTACGGAGAGGCGGCGTTCGACGCGGTCGGGCGCGGGTACGACATCCGTCGCAGCAGTACCTCCATCGGTCCGCGCTGTCCGGTGCGGCGCATCCATTCGGCGAGCAGCACCGAGACCACGAAGACGACGGCGGCGATGCCGTAGCTACCAGCCACGCTCACCTCGTCGCGCAGGTTGAAGGTGAACGGGTAGAACAGCGCCAGCCACACGGCGGACTGGACCAGGTAGAACGTCAGGGACCGCTGACCGAGCGCGGCCAGTGCGGTGGTGAATCCTCCCGGCCGGTCGCCGATCCTGGCTGACGCCAGACCGACGGCGGCGGCCAGGCCGATCCCGCCCGCGAATCCGGTCAGGTCGTGCGCGACGGCGACCATCCACTGCAGACTCATCGTGTCGGTGTGCCACACCCCGGCGGCGAGAAGGGCGGCGGGCAGCCGGCCGATCAGCGCCAGGGTCAGCAGACCGAGAGTGGTGCGGCGCAACGTCGTGCGGTGCTCGGCGGGGCGGTCCAGGTACCGGCGGCGTGCCGCCCAGACACCCAGCAGCATGCCGGGCAGCACCATCACGACACCCAGCAGCGCCTCTGCGGGCTTGGTCAGGTTTGCGAGCACGTGCGCGGCATAGGCAGGCTCCATGAACGCCGCGAAGGTGACCGGTGCGCCGGCCTCGATGCCGAGTTGCGCGTTCACGCTTTGCCAGGCCAGCAGCAGTGTCGCCGGAACCAAGGTCAAGGCGGCGGTCCAGCCGAGTGTCCTGTCCGTGGCGCGCACCAGCGGGGTGAACAGCAGCAGCGCGAGTCCGTAGATGGCGACGATGTCGATGGGTACCAGAAGGATGGTGTGGGCGAACCCTATTAGGACGAGCCAGATGCTGCGGCGTCGCAGCAGGGCGCGCAGCCCTGGCCAGTCGCCGCCGCGAGCGTGGTGCCGGTGGGCGAGCTGACCCATGCCGTAGCCGAACAGGAACACGAACATCGCGCGGGCCTGGTTGTCGGCGATCAGCGACTTGACGAACAGCGCGATGTCGTCGAGCACCGGCATCCCGGACCGCCAGGAACTCAGGAACCCGGGCGCGTGCGCCAGTGCGATGAGCAACAGCATCAGCCCGCGCGCGAGGTCCGGAGCCAGCGAACGGCCGGTCGAGACACGTTCGGTTGTCATGTCGTCCCGTTCGGAAGAGGTATGCGTGATCTTTACGATCTCCGAAAGCTACGTAGCCTTTACCAAACCGTCAACGAGTGAGGAGAGGAATAGAGCCCGTTTGAACTGGTCAGTCTCACGTGATTCTTGCGTTGGCGCTGCCGATGAACGCAACGAGAGTGCGCGGCCTGTGTTGCGATGACCCTGGTGCCGGAAATACTGTCGGCAGCCGGACACCACCACGCGCGGGAGACGGAACGCCGATGCCCGAACGCAGACTGAGCCAGCAGGATCGGCAGCGCATCGCCGCCGGCCTGGCCGCGGGACGCGGATACGCCGACATCGCCCGCGGTCTGGGGCGACCCACCTCGACGGTCACCCGTGAGGTCGCCCGCAACGGCGGACCTGCCGACTACCGGGCGGGGGAGGCACAGCGAGCCTCCGTACGGCGGGCGCGTCGGCCAAAGATCGTCTCCGCGCCTCCGGCGCCGACGATCGCGGATCCGTACCGGCGCGAACCCGAGGCGGTGGCCGAGGCCTTCGAGGAACTCACCTCCATGCTGGCGCGGACCGGCCTGCCGCAGATGGCGGCCGGCGTGTTCGCCTGCCTGTACGTCACCGACTCCGGCAGCCTCACCGCCGCCGAGCTGGTGCGAAGGCTGCGGGTCAGCCCCGCTTCGGTCTCCAAGGCCGTGGCCTTCCTGGAAGCGCAGGGCATCATCCGGCGAGAGCGCGCCGCCGCGAGCCGGCGAGAGCGGTACGTACTGGGTGGCGACCTCTGGCACCGGTCGCTGCTGGCGACCGCCCAGCGCAACATCGCGCTGGCCGAGAGCGCCCGTCGTGCCGCCGCGATCCTCGGCACCGCCACTCCGGCCGGCACCCGGTTGGCCGATACGGCCGAGTTTCTCGACCGTATCGGCGACGAGCTCGTCCAGGCCATCCAGCGTTGGTGGCAAGCCCGCCCCGAGGAAGGCCCAACGGCAACCACAACCCTGAAGGCAGCCCGAACAGGCGCCTCCGGTCTTTGCCGAAGGTGCGGGCAAGAGGTACAGCAGGGGATGGGCACTGCGGGAAACGTCGCTGGTCATCCCGAGTAACCGGGTCGTGGCCCTGGTGTGCCCGGCCGCGAACGAGTCCGCTGTGGACGGAGCTGTGATCAGCGCGACCCGCACACCCCGAACTACGCGGTGGCCGTGCAAGGTCGTCCCGGGCTTGCAAAGCGAGATCCACAACAGCGAAATGAGTACGGAAAAGCAGAAAAGCAGGTCGAGACGAATCTCGACCTGCTTCTCTGGAGTACGCCGCCAGGGACTCGAACCCCGGACCCGCTGATTAAGAGTCAGCTGCTCTAACCAACTGAGCTAGCGGCGCTTGTTTGTGTGCCGGAGGCTTGCTCGTTTCCGACGTGAAGAACGTTAGCACAGCGCCTCAGCGCGCTCCCAATCGGCTGGTCAGCACCGGTTGGACGGTGCATCGGCCAAGTAACGATCCGGCCACTTGCGCAACTTCGGGCCACCCCCTGTCGTCCCCTGATCGGGGGACGCCAAAACACCTTCGTGCAGGCGATCTCGGGAGCGGACACAAGCAGATCGGAAGTACGTCCATGGGGATGTGGAGCAGGCGCGGTCTTGGGGTGGTCGCAGCGGGAGTCGCTGTGATTCTGATCGCAGGCTGTTCGGGGGGCGGCGGCGAAGCGGTGACCGGTGCCGGCGGGGAGTCGAGCGCTCCTCCGCCTCCGCCGAAGCCCGTCACGCTGACGCTGGCGTTGAACAACGGTGCGGCCGAGGTGTCGCCCGGTCTGCCCGTCATCGCGACGGCGGCGGACGGGAAGCTGACCGACGTCAAGCTGACCAACCCCGACGGCAAGGTCGTCGAGGGCAAGATGAACGCCGAGTCGACGCAGTGGACCAACATCGAGCCGCTCGGGTATTCCAAGACGTACAAGCTGGTCGCCACGGCCACCGGCGAGGACGGCAAGGTGGAGACCAAGGAGTCGTCCTTCACCACGGTGAAGCCGCGCACGCTCACGTACGTGTCGACGAACCCGCAGGACGGCACGACCATCGGCGTCGGGCAGCCGCTCGCCTTCTACTTCGACGAGCCGGTGTCCGACAAGGTCGCGGCCGAGAAGATGCTCGAGATCACCACCGAGCCCAAGGTCGAGGGCGCCTTCTACTGGTTCAACAAGAAGGAGGTGCACTGGCGTCCGGAGAAGTTCTGGAAGTCGGGCACCAAGATCACGATGAACATCAAGGTCTACGGCAAGCACATCGGTGACGGCATCTACGGCCAAGAAGACCGCACGATCACCACGACGGTCGGCGACGAGGTCATCCACGAGGCCGACGGCCAGACGCACCAGGTGATCACCAAGGTCAACGGCCAGGTCGTCCGCACCATGCCGACCTCCATGGGCAAGCCGGCCGACGCCACCCCCACCGGCACGTACGTGCTGATGGAGAAGCACAGCCACATGATCATGGACTCGACCACGTACGGCCTCGCGCTGGAGAACGGCGGCTACAAGACCCCGGTCGACTGGGCGTACCGCATGTCCAACAGCGGCATCTTCTTCCACGGCGCGCCGTGGTCCATCGGCGACCAGGGCAAGCGCAACGTGAGCCACGGCTGCCTGAACCTGTCGCCGGAGAACGCCAAGTGGGTGTTCGACAACAGCAAGCAGGGCGACGTCGTCATCGTCACCAACTCCGGTGGCCCGGCGCTGGAGTCGTGGGACGGCTTCGGCGACTGGCAGGTCCCGTGGGCCACGTGGGTCCAGGGCAACCGGTAAAGCGCTAGGAGACCGTCACCTGACCGCCCGACACGGTCAGGTGACGGTTCACCTGCACCGCCTCCAGCATCCGCCGGTCGTGCGTCACCAGCAGCAACGTGCCGGGGTAGCTCTCCAGCGCCGACTCCAGCTGCTCGATCGCGGCCAGGTCCAGGTGGTTCGTCGGCTCGTCCAGCACCAGCAGGTTCACCCCGCGGCCCTGCAGCAACGCCAGCGCCGCCCGCGTCCGTTCACCCGGTGACAGCGACGCCGCCGGACGGATCACGTGCGCCGCCTTCAGGCCGAACTTCGCCAGCAACGTCCGCACGTCGGCCGGGTTCATCTCCGGCACGGCCTCCTCGAACGCGTCGACCAGCGGCAGATCGCCCAGGAACAGCCCGCGTGCCTGGTCCACCTCGCCGACCACGACGCCGGAGCCCAGCGTCGCGTAGCCGGAGGTCAGTTCGGCACGGCCCAGCAGCGCGGCCAGCAACGTCGACTTGCCCGCGCCGTTCGCCCCGGTGATCGCGACCCGGTCCGCCCAGTCGACCTGCAGGTCCACCGGGCCCAGCCGGAAGTCACCGCGCTCGACCACGGCCGCCCGCAGCGACGCCACCACGGCACCGGAACGCGGGGCCGCGGCGATCTCCATCCGCAGCTCCCACTCCTTGCGGGGCTCCTCGACGACGTCCAGCCGTTCGATCATGCGGTCGGTCTGCCGGGCCTTCGAGGCCTGCTTCTCGGTGGCGTCGGCACGGAACTTGCGCGCGTTCTTGTCGTTGTCGCCCGCCTTGCGCCGGGCGTTCTTCACGCCCTTGTCCATCCACGACCGCTGCATGCGCGCACGGGCCTCCAGCGAGGCCTTGGTGTCCGCGAACTCGTCGTAGTCGTCGCGGGCGTGCTGACGGGACCGTGCGCGCTCTTCGAGGTACGACTCGTAGCCGCCGCCGTACAGGCGCACGGAGTTCTGGTGCAGGTCGAGCTCCAGCACGCGCGTGACCGTGCGGGCCAGGAACTCGCGGTCGTGCGACACCACCACCGTGCCGGCGCGCAGGCCCGTGACGAACTTCTCCAGCCGTTCCAGGCCGTCGAGGTCCAGGTCGTTGGTCGGCTCGTCGAGCAGGAAGATGTCGTACCGGCTGAGCAGCAACGACGCCATGCCCGCCCGCGCCGCCTGGCCGCCGGACAGCGAGGTCATCAGCGCGTCGAGGCCGACGGAGAGACCCACGTCGGCGATGACTTCGAGCGACCGTTCCTCCAGGTCGGCGCCGCCCAGCGCGAGCCACTGGTCGAGCGCGTCCGAGTAGCCCTCGTCGTTGCCGGCGGTCAGCGCCTCGGTGGCCACGTCCAGCGCGGCCTGGGCGTCCGCGACACCTGTGCGCCGGGCCAGGAATTCGCGGACGGTCTCGCCCTCGCGGCGTTCGGGTTCCTGCGACAGGTGCCCGACGTTGGCCGCGGGCGGGCTCAGCGTCACGCGGCCGGACTCGGCGGGGATGAGGCCGGCCAGCGTCTTCAGCAACGTCGACTTGCCCGCCCCGTTGACGCCGACGAGGCCGATGACGTCGCCGGGAGCGACCACGAGGTCGAGTCCGGAGAAGAGGACGCGGTCACCGTGGCCGGCGGCGAGATCCTTGGCGACGAGCGTGGTCATGAAAACTCCCGGAACGTGAAGAAAGGCCCCCGCTGGTGCGGAGGCCTTTCGACAAAGGGTGAGTGACGGGACTTGAACCCGCGACACCTGGGATCACAACCCAGTGCTCTACCGACTGAGCTACACCCACCATTGCTGGTCGTTGACCGGCGAGGGAAGCATAGCAACGACGACTACCGATATTGAAATCGGGGGTCAGTCGGTGTTCTTGAGCAGGTCAGCGGCGACGGCCTGGGCCTGCTCGGTCGACGGACCGGGCTGCGGCACGAACGCCGTCCGCCGGTAGTACGCGAGCTCCCGGATGGACTCGATGATGTCGGCGAGCGCCCGGTGCGCGAGGCCCTTGCCGGGCTGCGCGTAGTAGATGCGCGGGTACCAGCGCCGGCACAGCTCCTTGATCGACGACACGTCGACCATGCGGTAGTGCAGGTGGGCGTCCAGCGCCGGCATGTCGCGGGCGATGAAGCCGCGGTCGGTGGCGATGGAGTTGCCGGCCAGGGGAGCGGTCCTCGGGTCCGGGACCCACTCCTTGATGTAGGCCAGCACGGCGGCCTCGGCTTCCTCCAGGGAGACCGCGGACGCGCGCACCTCCTCGGTCAGGCCCGACTTGGCGTGCATCTGCATGACGACCTCCGGCATCGAGGCGAGCACGTCGTCATCCGCGTGGATCACAATGTCCACGCCGTCGCCGAGCACGTTGAGCTCGGCGTCCGTGACCAGTGCCGCGATCTCGATCAGAGCGTCCTTGCCCAAGTCGAGTCCGGTCATCTCGCAGTCGATCCACACCAGACGATCCATCACGACCGGAACATTACTGCGCGGAGCCTCAACTTCGAGTGGCGGCGTGCGGCAACCTGGTTACGCTCCTCGTGCATGACGGCTCAAGCTGAGATCGCTGCTGGATATGCGTCGGAGAGCGCGGCCATCGAACTCGGCGCCGTGCTGGTCGGCGGGAGCGTCGAGTCGACCGCCCACGTCCGCATCCCGCTGGCCATGGTCAACCGCCACGGACTTGTCGCGGGCGCAACGGGAACCGGCAAGACGAAGACCCTCCAGCTGCTCGCCGAACAGCTGTCGAACAACGGCGTGCCGGTGCTGATGGCGGACGTGAAGGGCGACCTGTCCGGTCTGTCGCAGCAGGGTGCGGACGGCGACAGGATCAAGACCCGGGCCGCGGACACGGGTGACGACTGGCAGCCGGCGTCGTACCCCGTGCAGTTCCTGTCGATCGGCACGGGCGGTCTCGGCGTTCCCCTGCGCGCCTCGATCACGAGCTTCGGGCCGATCCTGCTGTCGAAGGTGCTGGGCCTGAACGACACCCAGGAGTCGACGCTCGGGCTGATCTTCCACTGGGCCGACAGCCGCGGCCTGCCGTTGCTCGACACCAAGGACCTGCGCAGCGTCATCCAGCACCTCACCGGCGACGAGGGCAAGGAGGACCTGAAGGGCATCGGCGGTGTCTCCAGCTCCACGGCCGGTGTGATCCTGCGGGCGCTGGTCAACCTGGAGGCGCAGGGCGGCGACAGGTTCTTCGGCGAACCGGAGCTCGACCCGGCCGACCTGATGCGGCAGCGTGACGGCAAGGGCGTCGTGAGCCTGCTGGAACTGGCCGAGCTGCAGGGCAACCCCGCGTTGTTCTCCACGTTCCTGATGTGGCTGCTGGCCGAGCTGTTCGAGACTCTGCCCGAGGAAGGCGACGTCGAGAAGCCCAAGCTCGTCTTTTTCTTCGACGAGGCACACCTGCTGTTCTCCAACGCTTCCAAGGCGTTCCTCGACCAGATCACCCAGACCGTGAAGCTCATCCGGTCCAAGGGCATCGGCGTCTTCTTCTGCACGCAGCTGCCGACCGACATCCCGAACGACGTGCTGTCGCAGCTCGGCGCGCGCGTTCAGCACGCACTGCGCGCGTTCACGCCCGACGACCAGAAGGCGTTGGCGCGCACGGTGAAGACGTATCCGACGACGCCGCACTACGACCTGGAGAAGGCCCTCACGTCGCTCGGCATCGGCGAGGCGATCATCACCGTGCTGAGCGAGAAGGGCGCGCCGACACCGGTCGCGTGGACCCGCCTGCGGGCGCCGCGCTCGTTGATGGACACCATCGGCAACGACGCGATCAAGCAGGCGTCCCAGGCGTCGGACCTGCACGGCAAGTATTCGGAGACCGTGGACCGCGAGTCGGCCTACGAGCAGCTGATGCAGAAGGTCGCGCCGCCGCAGGAAGAAGAACGAGCCCCAGGTGCCCCTGTCCAGCGACAGGAGAAGGAGGACCCGGGGCTCGTCGGGAAGGTGCTGGGCAACAGCGCCGTGAAGTCGTTCCTGCGGTCAGCGGGCAGCGCCCTGGCGCGCGAGATCACGCGCGGCATCTTCGGGACCTCGCGCAAGCGACGCTGACAGCACGGCCGCGCCGATGCACAGGGCGCCCGCGACGTACCAGGCCAGGTCGTAGCTGCCCAGGTGGTCGCGGGTGAGCCCGGCCGCCGAGGCCGCGACGGCCGCGCCGAGCTGGTGCGACGCGAACACCCAGCCGAACACGACGGGGCCGGACATGCCGAAGTACTGACGGCACAACGCCACGGTCGGCGGCACCGTCGCGACCCAGTCCAGGCCGTAGAAGATGATGAACACCAGCATCGACGGGTGCGCCGACTCGCCGAACAGCTGTGGCAGCAGCATCAGCGAGAGGCCGCGCAACGCGTAGTAGCCCGCCAGCAGCAGCCGTGAGTCGACGCGGTCGGTCAGCCAGCCGGACGCGATCGTGCCCACGATGTCGAACACACCGACCAGCGCCAGCAGCCCGGCGGCGGTCGTCGTCGGCATGCCGTGGTCGTGCGCGGCGGGGATGAAGTGCGTGCCCACCAGACCGTTCGTGGACGCGCCGCAGATCGCGAAACCCCCGGCCAGCAACCAGAACGGCCGCGTCCTGGCCGCCGTGGCCAACGCGCCCAGAGCGCGCTTGGCCGCACCACCGGACGGCGGCGGGGGAGTGTCCTCGGTCGCGCCGAGCGGCAGCAGCCCGACGTCCCGCGGGTACTCGCGCAGGAAGAACCCCGCCAGCGGCACGACGGCCAGCGCGGCGATGCAGATCACCAGCGAGGCGTACCGCCAGCCGTAGGACTCGGACAGCCAGGCCACGGTCGGCAGGAACACCAGTTGGCCGGCCGCGCCACCGGCCGTCAGCACGCCCGTGACCAGGCCGCGGTGCTTCACGAACCAGCGTCCGGTGATCGTCGCGACGAACGCCAGCGCCATCGAACCGGTGCCGACCCCGACCACGACGCCCCAGAGCATGATCAGCTGCCAGGACGCGGTCATGAACACCGTCAGCCCGCTGCCGATCGCGACCATCGTCAACGCGCTGGTCACCACGACCCGCACGCCGAACCTGTCCATCAGCGCGGCCGCGAACGGCGCGGTCAGCCCGAACAGCAACAGGTTGATCGAGATGGCGAGCGAGATCGTGCCGGTCGTCCAGCCGAACTCCGCCCGCAACGGCTCGATCAACGCTCCCGGCGCGGCCCGGAACGACGCGGCGCCCACCAGGGCGATGAAGGACACGCCTGCGACAACCCAGGCCCAATGCACTCTCACGCCGACAAGGTTCGGCGACGAGCGACCCGGCGACCAGTGGCCCGATGGCCAACATGTGAAAGAATCAGGCCATGCACCGGATCGCCGTTCTCGCGCTCGAGAAGTCCGTCGCGTTCGACATCGGCAGCTCGACGCACATGTTCGGGCGGCTCGAAGACAGGTACGAGGTCGTCGTCTGCTCGCCGGACCGCCGCCCGATCCCGACCACCGGCGGCTTCACCATCGCGCCCGACCACGGCCTGGAGGTGCTGAAGGATGCGGACACAGTGCTCGTGCCGGGCACCCACTACCAACCGGCGCGCGAGGGCCGGCTCGAACCCGCGGTCCTGGAGGCGCTCACGACGACGAACGCTCCACGGATCATGTCGATCTGTACCGGCGCGTTCGTGCTCGCCGCCGCCGGGCTGCTCGACGGCCGGCCCGCGACCACGCACTGGAAGACCACCGACCAGTTCAGCGCGCTGTACCCGAAGGTGCGCCTCAACCCGGACGTACTGTTCGTCGACGACGGCGACGTGCTGACGTCCGCGGGCGTCGCGGCGGGCATCGACCTGTGCCTGCACGTCATCAGGTCCGACCATGGCAGCGAGGTGGCGAACTGGGTCGCCCGCTACTGCGTCGTCCCGGCGTGGCGGCAGGGCGGGCAGTCCCAGTTCGTCGACCGGCCGGTGCCGGACTACCCGGACACCTCGACCGCGCTCGCCCGCGAATGGGCGTTGGAGCGGCTCCAAGAGCCGCTCGACCTCGCCGCGATGGCCGCGCAGGTGCGGATGAGCGTGCGGACGTTCACCCGCCGGTTCCGCGCGGAGACCGGCATGTCACCGGGACAGTGGCTGACGCAGCAGCGCGTCGACCGCGCCCGGCACCTGCTGGAGTCCACCGACCTGCCGATCGACCAGGTCGCGAACCACGCCGGTTTCGGCACCGGCGCGGCTCTGCGGCAGCAGCTGGCCGCCTCGGTCGGGATCTCGCCGAGTGCCTACCGTCAGGCGTTCCGCTCGGCCTGACCATCCACAGTGGAGTCGACCAGGAACGGGCGCAACAGGTCCGGCACGGCCTCGTCGGCCAGTGCCAGCCCGTGAGACTCGCCGACGTCCGTCACGTGGTAGATGCCCGCACCCGCCGCCGTGGTCGCGCCGATCGTCATCAAACCGCTGCGGCGCTGGAAGAACGACCGCTCGATGCGCCAGCCGATGATGCCGGTGCGCTGCAACGCGACGGTGCTGCGCACGAGGGAGTTGTTGCGCGTCACCAGATAGCGCTCGTCCAGGGCGTTGCCGAGCGACCGGTAGTTGTCCCAGCCGACCAGCGCGGCGAACGGGATGATCGCCACCGGGATGGGCCACGCCCACGACGGCGCCCAGATCGCGAGGCCTGCCGCGATCACGGCCCACGGCATCACATGCCGGAAGACGCTGCGGCGCAACGCCGCGAACGGGTGCTTGCGGAGCCGGAGCGTCGTCGGGTCGCTGCCGACCTTCAGCACGTCCCGCGACACCTGGTGCGCCACCGACAACGGCGCGGGCGGCAGCAGCAGGTTGCTCTCGCCCTTCGAGCCCAGGCCCGTGGTCACCGCGGCGAGCTTCGCGCCCTTGCCGGCACGCACCAGCAGCGGTTCCTGGATGTCGACGCCGCGCAGGCGTTGCTCCTCCACCGAGACCGACCGGGTGGTGAGCAGACCCCGTTGCACGCGCAGGGTTCCGTCCGGCTCGCGGGTCAGCCGGTAGTTCCAGAACTGCAGGATGTAGAGCGGGATCGACAGGACCAGCCCGACCACGGCCAGCACGATCAGGAACCCGGCGAAGAGCGCGAGACTCGGGTTCCCGAACAGCCACTCCCACAGGTCCTGCACCGGGTGCAGGCCCAGGTCGTCGGCGTAGTTGGACAGCACACCGAACACGGCGCCGATCGCGACGAGACCGGACAACGACAGCGGCGCGAACTTCAGCCACTTCAGGTCGAGCTGCGAGATGACCTCGGACTCGGGCACCGGAACCGGCTCCGCGTGCTCGCCCTCGGCAGCCGCCTTGGGCGTGACTCCCTTCTGCAGCAACAACAACCGCAGCCGTTCGGCCTCCTGCTTCGTCACCGCGTCGAGCGTCAGGCCGTCCGTGCCGGGGACGTCCTGCTGGCCCGTGCCGATCCGCACCGCCGAGAGCCCGAAGATCCGGTGGCCCGGCTTGGAGGTGAGGTCGACCGTCCTGATGCGATCACGCGGCACCGCGAGCTGCTTGCGGGTCAGCAGTCCCGTGTGCAGCTCGACCTGGTCGTCGGTGATGCGGTACCTCGTGGTGCGCCAGATGAGATAGCTGAACGCGAGGATCGCCGCGACCGTCGCGCCGCTGGCGAAGAGCCGCCACTTCTCGCCGTTGCCGGTGAACAGCAGCACCAGGATCGGCACCAGCATCGCGATGCCCTCGTTGAGCGGCCGCACGACCAGCATCCGCACGTGCAGGCGGTGCCACTCCTGCAGCGGCTCGACGAACTCCGGTGCGGCGGGAAGCCCGGCCGGCACCTCCGAAGGAGTGCTCACGTGGCATCACCGGGGGTGGCCTGGGTGGTGTTGGTCAGTTCCACCACGAGCCTCTGCGCTACCTCGTGCTCCAGGCCCTCGATCTCCACCGGACCGGCGGCCGACGCCGTCGTCACCGTGACCGTGGACAGGCCGAGCATCTGCTGGAACGGCCCGCGTTTCGTGTCGATCGTCTGGATCCGCGACACCGGCGCGACTCTCCACTCCTGGTTCAGCCAGCCGGAGAGGGTGTAGACGGCGTCCGGCGTGGTCTCCCAGCGGTGGACGCGGTAGCGCCAGCTCGGTTCGACCGCGGTGTGCACGATCCCGACGACCAGCGTGGCGATCAGGAGCACGAGCTCCCACGTCGGCGGCTCGTCCACCAGCAGGAACACGACCAGCTGGGGCACGAAGAGCACGAGCCAGAAGAGGGCGGCCTGCATCGTCCACAGCAGGACGGACTTCGGGCTCACCTGGTGACGAGGCGTGCGCAGTTGCAGAGTCACCCCACAAGGGTGCCTCACCCGTACCTGGTGGTGTGGCCAGGTGCGTCAATTGGTGCGTCGGTGGCCGGGGTGGTCTTGCTTGCGAGGGAGGCAAGACCACCTCGGGCAGGGCGAGTCGATCAGGGCTGCGAGCAGTACGGCGGGGTGAACCCGGCGTCGCGGGCGTCAGCCGAGGCCGCGCCCGGCATCACCAGCAGCGCCCCCAAACTGAGGATCACGGCCGCGACGGTTCGAGCGATAGTGTTCAACTTCATTGAGGGGCTCCTTCGTTAGGTGGCGGCCGTGGATGAGGGCAGGAAGTCTTTGACGAGGTTCGGTGCGCGGTTGCGGGCGGTCCGGCTGCAACGCGGTTTGTCGCAAAAGGACCTCGCGTGCCCCGGTGTCTCCATGAGCTACGTGTCCCGGCTCGAGTCCGGTGAACGCGTTCCGTCGCCCACGGTCGTCCGCAGGCTCGCCGAGGTGCTCGGCGTCGACCCGTCCGAGCTGGTGGTCGACGAGGACCGCACCGCCATGCAGGACGAGGCGCTGGCATGGTGCGAGGCGCTGCTGGCCTACCACGACGGAGACCTGGTGCTGGCCGTCGATCTGCTGGAAACCCTGGGAAAGCGGACGGACGAGGAGATGTTCGGCTGGTGCGTGCGCTGGACGCGCCTGGTGATGCTCGCGCGGCAGCGCGACCACGAGGGTCTGCTGCTGGCGGCGGCGAAGCTGCGCAAGTCGTGGTCTCCCGGTCCGGCGGTGGACGCGCTCGTGGAGATCCTGCGCGCATCCTCGTTGCGGCGCCTCGCCCGGACGGCCGAATCCGTGCGGGCCGCGACCGAGGCCGTCGAGCTGGCGAGCGGTGACGGCGAACGGGTGCGCCGCGTGCACACGCGCGCTCTGATCGCGTTGTGCGCGGAGCTCACCGTGGCCGGACGCCTGGCCGATGCCGAACAGATCGTGGACCAGCTTTCCGTGCGGCTGCCCGAACTCGGCCGCGACCGGCTCGCGATCTCCACGTGGTGGGTGCGCGCCAAGGTCGCGGATCGCCTGGGGGACCGGATGGAGGCCGCGCACTGCATCCGCGAGGCCGTCGCGCTGCTGGACGACTTCGACGGCGATCCCGAGTACCGCTGCCGGGTCCGCCTGGCCGGGGCGTCCATCGCGTTGCGCACGCCGGGCGCGAACCTCGACGAGGTGGTCGCGTTGCTGGACGAGGTGGAGACGACGGTCGCCGCGATGCGCCGGCAGGACGGTCTGCTCGCGCACGCCCGTGCGTTGCGGGCGGAGCTGGCGTTGCGCGACGGAGAGGTCGACCGGGCCCGGGAACTGGCGGAGGTCGCGCTCGCCACCGGACAGCTCGACGCCGAGCAGCAGTTGCGATGCCACCTGCTGCTCGTGCGGGCGGCGGACGAGGTCGATCCGGACGGCGCCGGCGACGCGCGCACGGCGCTGGCCGCGTTGTTGGAGCACATCAACCCCGAGGGCGTCGACCCGTTGCTGTGGCGGGACGTGGCACGTATCGCGCTCCGAAAGCACTAACGCGACCACTCGGCGGCGTTGCCTCCCCATGACCGCCCCTCGCTCAGCAACCGGACACGTTGTTAACGGAGCATGACACAGACCAGTTACCGATCACATCACCCAATTCAACCGCGCGAGTGTGGGTAGAACACCCGGGAACCGGCAGTTCCTCGTCCACGACAAGCGGCCGAACGGGCGATGGTCACCCTGTCCGCTCGGACCAGTTGTCAATAACTTGACAATGCATTACTGGTCGGCGGTCAAGTTCATCCACCAGACGATGGCTCCAGCGCGGCCGTTGACGTCAAGGGTCGTGTAGATGCGCTGGAGGTGGTTCTGCACGGTCTTGGGGGACAGGCCGAGTGACTCCGCGATCATCGCCGTGGTCGCCCCGGCGGCCACGAGCCGCAGCACCTCGATGCCGCGTTTGGTGAGTCCTGCTCGCAGTGCGCGCGCGATCCGGGCGTTCGTGTGTTCCGCGGTGCCGGTCTCGTGCAGTTCGCCGGCCTTCGGCACGCGCACCACCGCGTTCTCCCGCTTGGGTTCGAAACGCTTGTGCGCCAACTGTTCCACGAGCCGTGACGACAGGTCGTGCTCGCGCATCCGAAGCAGATCGCGGCCCTCCTGCAGCTCCCACAGGCGGTACTGCTCAAGTTGCATCCGCGCGTGGCGCAAGGCCCGTTCAAGATCCCCGGTTCGTTCGTGCGCCTCGCTCAGCTGCTGGTGCGCATGCACCGCCACCTCCCGTGCCAGACAGCTCATCGCGAGTTCCGCGGCCTGGGAGAGCTGGGCGATCTGCTCGGGGTAGCGCGCCCGCGCACCGCTGAGCCGAGCCCGAGCCATCAGCGCCTCCGCCCGCGCCACCGGGCGGTTCCTTCCGGCAAGCAACTGGTCAGCGCGCTGCCAGCTGCGGTGTGCGCGGTCAAGTTCACCCAGATCGATGCGCACGTGTGTCAGCAGGACGTTGACCATCGCCATCCGCACCGGGTCGCCGAGGGTCTTCCAGCGGTCGCGCACCTGAGCGCACAACGCTTCCGCGCGGCGGAGCTTGCGCACGCACGGCTCCCCGTCGAGGCTGCAGCGGTTCTCCTCGGTGCGGATCATGCAGTGCTCGTGGTACTGCATGCGCATCACCCGTGCCTGTTCGAACAGCACCGAGCCGATCAGCTCGTTGTCGCCGGTGAGCTCCGCGAGGCCCAGCGCGCGAGCGAAGGAGTTGAAGCTCCGCTCCCGCGAGTCCAGCCGCAGTTCCACCACGGCACGGGAAAAACTGCACCGCGCCTGGAGTCCGATGTGGCGGTTCGCCGCCGCGATCGCCTGCACCTTGTCGATCGTGTCGAGCGCGCTGGGCCACAGTCCCCGCTTGCCCAGCGCCACCGACTGCGCCAGGACGCCTTCGGCCACGCCCTCCGCGTCGTCCAGCCACGAGTACGCGGCCACGGCCTTCTCCGCGTACTCCAGGGCCTCGCCTGGCCTGCCCTCGTCCAGCGCGATCCGTGCCTCGCGCAGGTTGTGCACGGCGTTGGATCGCGGATCCGCGGTCCTGCCGGGAACCGTCATGGTCGAGCCCCCTCATTCGGAGGCTGAGCCTAGTGGTGTGGCCCAAAATCTTGGCGGGCTGTTTCGCGGTCAGCAGGGCGGCTCGCGGTGCCGCCCCCACGCCCCCATACGTCCAGTATGAGGACGTGGGGGCGGCACCACGATCCACCCGTCTGACCGCGAAACAGCCCGGCAAATTTCGGGCCACACCACTAGTGCTGTTCGCGCAACTGACGTTTCAACACTTTTCCGGCTGCGTTGCGCGGCAACTCGTTGACGAAGAAAACATCCCGGGGAACCGAGTACCGCGCCAGATTCGCCTTCACATGTTCACGTACTTGTTCGGCCGTCAGGGTTTCGGCGCCGACGACGAACGCGGCGAGGCGCTGGCCCCACTCGTCGTCCGGCACGCCGAGCACCGCCACCTCCGTGACGCCGTCCAGCGTCGAGAGGAGGTCCTCGACGTCGTGCGGGTACACGTTCTCGCCACCTGAGACGATCATTTCGTCGTCGCGGCCGGCCACGAACAGCAAGCCGTCCTTGAGGTAGCCGAGATCGCCGGTCGACATCAGGCCGTTCAGCGACTCCTTGCTGGTGCCGTTGGTGTAGCCGTCGAACAGCATTTCGTTGCCGACGAAGATCCGTCCGGTCTCGCCCGGTGCCACGGGTTTGCCCTGATCGTCCACAATGGCCAGTCTGGTGCCGAGTGGTGGTTTTCCGGCCGTGCCCGGCTCGCGCAGCATCTCCTCGGGCGTGGCGATGCTCGCCCAGCTCACTTCCGTTGAGCCGTAGAGGTTGTAGAGCACCGGGCCGAACTCCGACAGCGTGCGGGCGGCGACCTTCGGTGGCAGGGCGGAGCCGCTGGACGCGATGATCCGCAGCTTCGGCCGGTGCTCCACCTCCAGCATGCGTTGCAGCATCACCGGAACCACGAACATCGCGGTGCACCTGTCGGCGTCCTTCAGCGCCTGCGCCGGGTCGAACCTGCGGCGCAGCACGAGGGTGGCGCCGAGCACGAGCCCGAGCTGGAACGCGGCGAGGCCCCAGGCGTGGAAGAGCGGGGAGGTGATGGAGATGACGTCGCCGTGCCGGAGCGGGATCCGGGACAGCAGCGCGGCGGCGGGCGCGAGGCTCGCGGGCTCCGGCCTGCGGGCGCCCTTCGGCGTGCCGGTGGTGCCGGAGGTGAGGATGATCAGCCGGCCGCGCGGGGGCCTGCGGGGGAGTGACCTCGTGGGCCCGTTGGCGATCAGCGACTCGAGCTCGTCGGTGAAGAACGCCGGGAGGTCCGGCAGGACCTCGGCGAACTCGCGGTCGGCGACGATCCTGTCGATCTTCTGGTCCTGGGCGACCTCGGCCAGTTGTCCCTTGCTCAGGCCGGTGTTGAGCAGCACGGCGTCCGCGCCGATCTTCGTGCACGCGGTCATCGTCTCGATGAAGGCGCGGCCGTTGCGGCACAGCAGGCCGACGCGTTCCCCTGGGCGGAAGGCATGCGCGAGCCTGCTCGTGCGCTCGTTCACTTCCGCGTACGTGAGCACGCCGTCGTCGTCGATGATCGCCGCGCGGTCCGGGTGCCGTCCCGCGCCGGTCTGGTAACCCCACGCGAGCGTGATGTTCCAGTGCAGATACCCGCGCACGGTGCCGGCGAGCCCTCGCGGGCCCAACGGCCGGATCACTCCGGCTTTGACCAGGGTCAGCAGCACGCGGGTCACCATGCGACCTACTTTGCCAGCTATCTACTAGCGAGTAGGTAACGCTGTGACGGCGGTCACATGTCAGTGTCGGACGCGCTCACGACGGCGTCGCGCAACGCCGCCCGCAGACGGCCCACCTCCAGTGGCGTCAGCACGGCGGCCTCTCCCGGCGGCACGGTGATCACTATGTGCCCCTGGCTGACGAACACCGTCATGTCCCGTCGGCGCGAAGCGATGTCGCGGCAGCTCACCTGCCACTCCTCTTTGGCTCCCACGGGTTTCTTCCTCCAGCTCGCTCGGCGCGCCGGCCCGGTGTTCCGGCGCTCGCGTCAGGGAGACGCGCGTCACCGCCGGTCATGACGGAGCTCGGCGTACTCCGTCCGGCGACCGTGCCGAGCTGCGGATAGCGTCGCATGTGGGACGAGACCAGGTCACCTGGAGGGGTGAAAATGGCGGAACCGCAACGCATTGTGATCGTCGGTACCGGCCTCGCCGGTGCCTCCGCGGCGGGAGCGCTCCGAGACCGCGGCTACGGCGGCAGGATCACCATGTTCGGCACCGAGCTCCACCGCCCGTACGAACTTCCCGCGCTGTCCAAGGACCTGCTGCTCGGCAAGGCCGCGGAACCCGCGTGGGTGCACGAGCCGGGCTTCTACTCCGACAACGAGATCGACCTCCAGCTCGGAGTGTCCGTGCTGGAGCTGCGGCCCGGCGACCACACGATCGTCGACTCGGATGGAGCAGTGCGCCCCTACGACCGGCTCCTGCTCGCGACCGGCTCGCGGCCGCGCGTTCTGCCTGGCGCCCAAGGACATGTGCTGCGCACGCTGGACGATTCGCTGGCGCTGAAGCCGGCGTTGCGCGAGGGCAGGCACGTCGTGATCGTCGGCGCGGGCTGGATCGGTTGCGAGGTGGCGTCCGCCGCCCGCGCGCACGGCTGCCGCGTCACGGTGGCCGACCCGCTGGCCGAACCGCTGGTGCGCGTGCTGGGTGCCGAGATGGGCGCGATGTTCCGCGGCCTGCACGAGGAGCACGGCGTGGAGTTCAAGCTGGGCACCGGCGTCGCGAGCTTCTCACCGTCCGGTGTGCGGCTGGACGACGGCACCGAACTGATCCCGGACGTCACGGTGCTGGCGGTGGGAGCGACGCCACGACTTGAGCTGGCCGAAGCCGCAGGTCTGGAGCTGACCGACGGTGGCATCGCGGTCGACGCCACGTTGCGCACGTCCGCCCCCGACGTGTTCGCGGCCGGCGACGTCGCGGCGCAGGACCACCCGCGCTACGGCCACCGCGTCCGCGTCGAGCACTGGGCGAACGCGAAGGACCAGGGCACGCACGTGGCGGGGTCGCTGATCGGGCTGGACGAGCCGTACCTGAAGTCGCCGTACTTCTTCACCGACCAGTACGACCTGGGCATGGAGTACCGCGGCCTCGCCGGTCCGGACGACGAGCTGGTCGTGCGCGGCGACGTCGCGTCGCGGGAGTTCATCGCGTTCTGGCTGCGTGACGGACGGCTGCGGGCGGCGATGAACGTCAACGTCTGGGACCACGGCACGGCGTTGAAGGCGCTGGTGGACGCCCAGGCGACGGTGACGGCGGAGCAGTTGCGCGAAGCGGACCTGGCAGATCTTGCCTAGATGCAGGAGCCGTGTATCGGGCCATCGCCGAGCGAGAGGTCCTGCAGGGCTTTGCGGAGGATCGCCATCTCCTGGGGCGTGAAGCGGGAGTGGAAGGCGCGTTCGACCTCGGCGAGCGCGTCACCCGCCTTCTTCTGCAACTCGAGGCCCTTGTCGGTGATCATCGGCGTGCGCACGCGCCGGTCGTTCGGATCGGGGACGCGCATGACCAGGCCCGCCCGCTCCAGCTTGTCGAGCTCGCTGGTCAGCGTGGTCTTGTCGAGGCCGAGCATCGCGCCGAGCTTGAGCTGGGTGCGCTGGGCCTCCTCGGTGGCGAGCGCCTGCAGCACGAGCTGACCGCGCAGCGACACCCCGAACTTCGTGATCTCCTCGGCGAACGCGGCGCCGACGCGCTGGGCGGCACGGTGCAGCAACCAGTTGATGTCCCACTTCTGCAAGCAGGCTTCGACGAGTTCTGGCTGCTCCTCCATGTGTTCCATCCTACCTCCCGGAAGAGATGTTCTTGACTAAGAACATATTGACTCGGAAGTTCTTCAGTCGTATGTTCCGAGCATGACCAATCTGCTGCACCTCGACACGAGCATTCGGTACGAGGGTTCCGTCACCCGCGAGATCTCGGGTGCGTTCGCCGAGAACTGGCGTGCCGCGAACCCCGGCGGCGGCTACGTCCACCGCGACCTGCACGCCTCGCCGATCCCGCACAAGGACGGCACCGACCAGGGCATCTCCGCCGACCTGATCGCCGAGGTCGACGCCGCCGACGTGATCCTCATCGGCGCGCCGATGTACAACTTCTCGATCCCGTCGACGCTGAAGGCGTGGATCGACCAGGTCGCGACCTCCGAGCACTTCGCCCGTGAGGACGGCACGTTCGCGTGGGGCGGCAAGCGCGTCGTAGTGGTGACGGCGCGCGGCGGTTCGTACAAGCCGGGCACGCCGCGCGAGAGTTTCGACTTCCAGGAGCCGTACCTGCGTGCGGTGCTGTCGATGGTCGGTCTCGACCAGAACCTGGAGTTCGTGCACGCCGAACTGACGCTGGCGGACGTGGTGCCGCAGATGCACCAGTTCCGCGAGCTCGCCGTGGAGTCGCTGGCCGACGCGCACCGCGTGGTCAAGGAACTAGCCGGCGCCTAATGTCGGTCGCGTGATCGACAAGGTGGCTTGGCTCTATCTCAAGGACGGCCGCGTGCTGGGCACCCGGTCGGCAGGCAAGGACACGTACTACCTGCCCGGCGGCAAGCGCGAGCCGGGAGAGTCCGACGTCGAGACGCTCGTGCGCGAGATCCGCGAGGAGCTGTCCGTCGAGATCGACGCCGCGTCGGCGGAGCACGCGGGGACGTTCGAAGCGCAGGCGCACGGCCACACGTCGGGGGTGACCGTGCGGATGACCTGCTACACCGCGTCGTTCGACGGGGAACCGGTGGCATCGGCCGAGATCGAGGAACTCGCCTGGCTCACCACCGCCGACGCGGACCGGATCTCGCCGGTCGACCGGATCATCTTCGCCCGCCTGAACGAGGCAGGGCTTCTTCGCTGACCCTCGAAAACGCAAGAAGAGGAGAGCGCTGCTCTCCTCCCACTTCAACATATAGCGCACCCGGGGCCTTGCCACAAGACCCCGGGTGTGCTCCATCATTTCCCAGCCAACGTCATCTACCTGGGGAAATGGGGAAAACTCCATGATCGACGTCATCATCGCCGGCGGTGGACCGACCGGCATGATGCTGGCTGGAGAACTGCGGCTGCACGGCCTGGGCGTGGTCGTGCTGGAACGGGACATCGAGCCGACCGAGGTCGTCCGGGCGCTCGGCCTGCACGCCCGCAGCATCGAGGTCCTGGACCAGCGCGGCATCGCCGGCCGGTTCCTGGAGGCGGGCACGACGCACCCGCTCGCCGGGTTCTTCGCGGGCATCGACAAGCCCGCGCCGGAACGGCTCGACACGAAGTACCCGGTCGTCCTCGGCCTGCCGCAGCCGCACATCGAGCGCCTGCTCACCGGACACGCCGTCGAGGCAGGCGCCGAGATCCGGCGCGGCAGCACGGTGACCGCCTTCGCGCAGGACGATGACGGCGTGACCGTCGACCTGGCGGACGGCACGTCGTTGCGGGCCCAGTACCTGGTCGGGTGCGACGGAGGGCGCAGCACCGTGCGCAAGCTGGCCGGCATCGACTTCCCCGGCGAGCCGTCGCGGGTGGAGACGCTGCTGGGCGAGATGGAGATCGGCATCCCGTGGGAGGACGCGCTGCCGCTGATGCTGGAGGTCCGCAAGACGCAGAAGCGCTTCGGCATCGGCCCGATCGGTGGCACCGCGACGTACCGCGTCATCGTGCCCGCGGAGGGCGTGAACGAGGACCGGGCGGTCATGCCGTCTTTGGACGACTTCAAGGAGCAGCTCCTCAAGATCGCCGGGACCGACTTCGGCGTGCACTCGCCGCGCTGGATGTCCCGCTTCGGCGACGCCACCCGGCAGGCCGAGCGCTACCGGTCCGGCCGCGTGTTCCTCGCGGGCGACGCGGCGCACGTCCACCCGCCGACCGGCGGCCAGGGGCTCAACCTCGGCGTGCAGGACGCGTTCAACCTGGGCTGGAAGCTCGCCGCGGCGGTGCACGGGTGGGCTCCGGAGGGGTTGCTGGACACCTATGAGGCCGAACGGCACCCGGTGGCCGAGGAGGTACTCAACAACACCCGCGCGCAGATCGAGCTGATGAAGGTCGAGCCAGGGCCGCAGGCGGTGCGGCGGCTGCTCACCGAGCTCGTGCAGTTCGAGGAGGTCAACCGGTACCTGATCGAGAAGATCATCGCGGTCTCGGTCCGGTACGACCTCGGCTCGGAGAACGACCTGGTGGGACGGCGGATCGGCGACCTCGCGCTCAAGCGCGGCGGGCTCTACGACCAGATGCACGCCGGTCGCGGGATCCTGCTCGACCAGGCCGGAACGTTGTCGGCCGCGGGCTGGGAGGACCGGATCGACCACGTCGTCGACGTCACCGAGGACCTGGACGCGCCCGCGGTGTTGCTGCGTCCGGACGGGCACGTGGCGTGGGTCGGCGAGGACCAGGCAGGCCTGGAGGGCGAGTTGGCCCGCTGGTTCGGGACGGCTCGCTGAGGTCACCCGTTCGGGGCCCGGAGGCGCTTTGTCACACTGTGCGGCGTGTCCGAGCCGATGACAGCGGTGCTCTTACGAGCCGCCGACCTCACCGCCTCGGGGAAGCCGCGGCAGGCAATCGACCTGTTGCGGCCCCTCGTGGCGGCGAACCCTCGGCACGCCGAGGCGTGGTGCCGGCTCGCCGCCGCCCACCTCGACCTCGGTGAGGCGGACCAGGCCCTCGACTCGGCCAAGCGCGCGATGGTCCTCGAAGGCGAGCCCGCCTGGCCCCAGCGACTGGCGGCCCTGGCGCTGAGCGACCTCGGCCGGCACCAGGAGGCGGCGGTCGCGGCGCGCGAGTCCGTGCGGCGCAAGCCCGGCGACTGGCGTTGCTACGTCGTGCTCGCCGAGGTCCTGGCCGACGCCCCGGACGGTGCCGTCGAGGCGTTCGACTTGGCCCTGCACGCCTCCCAGCTGGCGCCGACCGAGGCGCGGGCGTTCCAGGTGCTCGGCGACGCGGCCCTGCGGATGCGCGACTGGGGCACCGCCGAGCACGCGTACCGCTCGGCGATCAAGCTCGATCCGTCCGACGCGGACTCCAAGGCGAACCTCGCGACCGTGCGACGGCGGCGTTCCGCCAAGCCCGCGCCGCTGCAGTTGAACAAGGTGCAGGTGTGGCGTTCGCTGCGCACGCTCTCGTTGCTGCTGATCGGCGGCGGTTTACTGGCGTTGGTCGCCGGCATGCCCCGCCCGACGCCCTACCTGGGCTTCTTCACCGGCGCGCTGGTGCTGTGCTGCCTGGTCGTGGCGCTGCGGCTGCGGCCGTTCACGCTGCTCTTCAGCCTGCGCAAGCTCGCAGTGACGGTGTCCCTGCTCGCCGTTTCGGCCCTGGTCCTGCTCGGCTGGACCGTCGCTTTGTTCTTCGGGGCTACGACGATGCAGCCACTTGTGCTTTCCTGGTTGTGCGCTGTCGTGGGGGGAGCGCTCGTCTACGTCGGTGGAGGCAGGAAGCGGTGATGCGTCGTAACGCGGTCGCGCTCGCGTTCCTGCTGTTCCTCGGACAGCTGTTCATCGTCGCCGCGCCCGCCGAGTCCGTCACGTCCGGCTCCGTCATCCAGCACGGCCACGACGTCGCGAACCTGCCGGTCACCGCGCCCAAGCCGCACAACCCCAACGCCGCCCAGGTCCCGCAGGCCCAGGTGGCCTCCGACGTGCCGCCGGTCGCGAAACCCGCGATGCCGATGCGGTTCGTCGTCTCCTTCGCCCGGCGCGTGCACCGCACGCCCGAGGGCCTCCGCTGGACGCCGCAGCCCGCTCGTTCACCGCCTTCCGGTCGCTGAATCCCTTTTCCAGCAACCCACTCCGGAAGGTCTACCCACCCATGTCGCGCGACAACGCGCGACGAGGGCTCCTCGTGCGCGCACTCATAGCGCTCGGGGTCCTCGTCGCATCCGCTTTTCTGCTGCTCACCACGGATCCCCGTCTCGGCCTCGATCTCCGGGGCGGAACCCAGATCGTCCTGGAAGCCAAGGGCGATGCCGATGCCGCCGACCGTTCGATGGAGGTGTTGCGGCGCCGCGTGGACGCTTTGGGCGTCGCCGAACCCGTGATCGCCCGCTCCGGCGAGAACCGCATCGTCATCGAACTGCCCGGCGTCCAGGACCCGCAGGAGGCCGTGAAGGTTCTCGGCCAGACCGCGCAACTCACCGTGCAGCGCAACGGCCAGACCGTCATGACCGGCGAGGGCATCTCCGACGCGCAGTCCACGCGCAACTCGCAGGGCGCGGGTTTCGTGGTCAACATCCAGTTCCAGGGCGACGCCCCGGCGAAGTGGCAGAAGGTGACCGGCGAGGCGGCCTGCGAGCCGTCCGGCAGCCCAGGCCGGCAGATCGCGTTCGTGCTGGACGGCAAGCCGATCTCGTCCCCCGAGGTCAGCCTCGACACGCCCTGCGGCGCAGGTCAGGCGGGTGGCTCGACCACGATCACCGGCCGTTTCTCCCAGCCGGAGGCCAAGGAGCTCGCCCTCGTCATCCGTTCCGGCGCGCTGCCGGTGCCGGTCGAGGTGATCGAACAGCGCACCGTCGGCGCGACCCTGGGCGCCGAGGCCATCGAGGCCAGCGCCAAGGCCGCGATCATCGGCATCGCCCTGACCTCGCTGTTCCTGATGTTCGCCTACCGGCTCGCCGGATTCCTGGCCGTGGTCGCGCTGGCCGGCTACGCGGGCGTCGCGTACGCCGGGCTGCTGGCGGTGGGGGCGACGCTGACCTTGCCGGGCCTGGCCGGCTTCGTGCTGGCGATCGGCATGGCGGTCGACGCGAACGTCCTGATCTTCGAACGGGCGCGCGAGGAGTACGCCAGGAAACCCAATCTCCGCCGCGCCTCGGAGAACGGTTTCCGCGGCGCCCTGAGTGCGATCGCCGACTCGAACGTGACGACGCTGCTGGCAGCCGGTCTGTTGTTCTGGCTGGCCACGGGCCCGGTCCGCGGCTTCGGCGTCACCCTGACCATCGGTGTGCTGGCGTCGATGTTCAGCGCCTTGGTGCTCTCGCGCGTGCTCGTGGTGTGGGCGCTCGGCACCCGTTTCGTCACCAAGCGGCCTCGGCTGAGCGGTCTGCACACGCTCGGTTTCGTCCGTCAGCGCCTGTCCGTCGTGCTGTACCGCCGCCCGTCGCTGTGGCTGATCAGCGCCGGCGCCGTGGTGCTCGTGGCCATCGCAGGTCTCTTCGCACGGGGCCTGAACCTGGGCGTCGAGTTCACCGGCGGACGCATGCTCGACTTCACCGCGGGCGGCACCGTGGACTCCGGCCGGGTGCGCACCGCTCTGGCCGACGCGGGCTTCTCCGACGTCGTGGTCTCGTCGTCGGGCAACGAGGTCTCCCTGCGCACCGCCCCGATCGACGACGCCACCTCAGCACGCCTGGGCGAGGTCGTCTCCTCCGCCGTCGACGGCGGCGCCCGCCAGTCCAGCAACGAGCTCATCGGCCCGTCGCTGTCCTCCGAACTGCGCCGCAACGCCATCATCGGTCTCGCCATCGCCGTAACCGCCCAGCTGGGATACCTGGCCGTGCGTTTCGACTGGCGTCTCGGCGTCGCCACGGTCGCCGCGCTGCTCAGCGACGTCCTCGTGCTCGTCGGCGTGTTCGCGTGGATGGGCAAGACGGCCGACGGCGTGTTCCTGGCGGCCCTGCTGACCGTGATCGGCTACTCGGTCAACGACTCGGTCGTCGTCTTCGACCGTCTCCGCGAACTGCGAGGGTCCCGCTTGAAAGCCTCGTACCCGGACGTGGTGTCGGACGCGGTCGTCCAAACCGTGCCGCGCACCGTGAACACCGGCCTCGGCGTGCTCTTCGTCCTGTCGGCGTTGCTGGTGCTCGGCGACGGCTCCCTGGCCAACTTCGCGATCGCGCTGCTGATCGGCCTCGTCGCCGGCACGGCGTCCACAGTGGTCACCGCCGCTCCGATCGCGATCTGGCTGGAGTCGCGCTGGCCCAGGCGAGCGGTTGCGAAGAAGCGTCCGGTGGGGGCACGCGCCTAGCGTTCAACGATCCTTTCGGCAACGAGTTCTTCCTAGTGCAGCTCGCTTCGTAGCAAAGTAGGCGGCATGACCTCCTTCGCCGCGTACCAGAACGAGATCTACCTGCAGGGGCTCGGTGGCGTCGTGCCACCGTTCACCACCGATCCCGACGCGCTGGAGCAGTCCGCGCGCGACAGGCTGGGACCGGGCCCGTTCTGGTACGTGGCGGGAGGCGCGGGTTCGGGCGCCACCGTGCGGGCGAATCGTGAGGCGTTCGACCGGGTGCGGATCGTGCCGCGCATGCTGACCAACGCGACCGAACGGCATCTGGGTGTTTCGGTCCTCGGCACGGAGCTGCCGGCGCCGGTGATGTTCGCACCCGTTGGCGTGCAGTCGATCCTGCACCCGGACGGCGAGCTGGCGACCGCGCGGGCCGCCGCCGAGCTCGGGGTGCCGATGGTGTTGTCCACCGCCTCCTCACACACCATCGAGGAGGTCGCCGAAGCGTCCGGCGACGGGCCGCGCTGGTACCAGCTCTACTGGCCGAACGACCCCGACGTGTGTGCGTCGTTGCTGGATCGTGCGCGCAAAGCCGGTTACACGGCGCTGGTCGTCACCTTGGACACGTGGACGCTGGCGTGGCGGCCGCACGACCTTGATCAGGCCTACCTGCCGTTCCTGCGCGCGGTCGGCACGGCGATTCCGTTCAGCGACCCGGTTTTCCGCGCCGGGCTGCAGAAGTCGCCCGAGGAGGACCTGCCGATGGCGATCCTGCGGTGGGTGCAGCTGTTCACCGGCACTGACAAGTCGTGGGACCAGCTGGCGTTCCTGCGCGAGCACTGGGACGGCCCGATCGTCCTGAAAGGAATCCAGCACCCCGAGGACGCGCGCAAGGCCGTCGAGTACGGAATGGACGGTGTCGTCGTCTCGAACCACGGCGGGCGTCAGGTCGACGGTGCCGTCGGGTCGCTGGACGCGCTGCCGTCCATCGTCGAGGCGGTGGGGGAGCAGGTCGACGTGCTGTTCGACTCCGGCATCCGTACCGGCGCCGACATCGTGAAGGCGCTGGCGCTGGGGGCGAAGGCCGTGATGGTCGGGCGGCCCTTCGTGTACGGGCTGGCGCACGGCGGCCAGGTCGGCGTGCGGCACGTGTTGCGCAGCCTGCTCGCGGACTTCGACCTGACGCTCGGGCTGTCGGGTCACCGCAGCCCGGCCGACCTGGGGCCGGACGCGCTGCGGTTCTCCTGACAGTCTTTACGGCATCGTCGCGGTCATCCGCGTCAACGTGCCGAAGTCGGCCGGCTGCACCCGCAGCCAGCCGTCGCTCTTGGCCGCGAGGTACCGCCCGCTCGGCGTGTCGATGTACGTCAGCGGGTTGACGCAACGCTGCTTGCGGCCCAGGTGGTCCCGCTTGGCCGAGAAGACCTGACCGCCGCCGGTACGCGGCTGGCTCATGATCTCGTTGAGCTGCGCGACGAGCTGGTCGTTCGGCGTGCTCGTCGGCCGGCTCTGCTGCATGAACGAGCCGGTGTCCTCGTAGGACGGCTGCCGCTTCTGCTGCAGCGCCTCCTCGGACAGCGTGATCGGGTTGCCCCTGCCCGCCGGCGTGGGCGGCAGGGCGCCGACCAACGCCTGCGGCGCCTCGTCCGCCCGCACCGGTTCGAGTACGAACTGCTGGTCCGGCGTGAGCAGGATCCGCAGCGCGTCCTGGCCGTTCGACACGACCAGCACGCTCTGCTGCGGGCCGTCCTTCAGGCTGAAGAACGCCCAGTACTCCACGCCGGCCTCGACCACGAGCCGCAGCGCGTTCGTCAGATCCGGGTGGATCTGACCGCCGCGCGCGAGCCCGTACTGCTCGAGCTGCGCCCACGCCGACCGCTGCAACCGTTCGAGCTCACTCACGTCGCCCGACTCGAGGAGTTCCTCGTCGAAGTCGACCTGAGCGAGCAGCGCACGGTGCATCGTCGGCAGGCCCGCGGCCTGCCACGCCTGGTAGAGCGCCGTGACAGGGATGGCGACCCTGCTCCGCAGCACGTTTCCCCCTTATCCGCCGATGACCGGCGGAGCGACCATCGTTCCATCGCCGAAGATGTCTTCGGTCTCCTGCAGATACGAAGCGGACTTGTGCTCCGCATCCTCCGAGCCTTCACCACGACCGCCACCGGCGCCCATACCTCCGGCGCCCATGCCGGCCGCACCACCACGACCGGCAGCACCCGCGGCACCGGCACCGGACGGCCCGAAGCCACCAGCGCCACCACGACCGTCACCGGCGACACCGGCCGCGCCACCGAAGCCGCCACCCATACCGCCAGGTCCACCCATGCCCTTGGCTGCCGCGGCGCCGCCGAGGCCACCACCGCCACCGCCACCACGACCGCCGCCGGCGCCACCACCGGGACCACCACCGGGACCGTTGGGTCCGCCGGGACGGTTGCGCGGGTTGTTGGGGTCGAGCGGACCGCCGGGCCTGCGCGGGTTGTTGGGGTCGAGCGGACCGCCAGGCCTGCGCGGGTCGTTCGGGTTGTACACATTGTCCGGTGGCAAGGTCGGAACGCCGATGTTGGGCGGCGGGCGGCGCCCGCTGTCGTCGATGGGCGGAGGAGTGAACTTGGAGTCGTCGACGCCGGCCTTGCCGGTGTCATCGCCGCCGCCGGTGCCCGGCGGCTTCCAGCCGGACAGGTCCGTGCCGTCCTGGCCACCGTTGCGGTCGCCACTGCCGGGCGGAGGGTTGCTGCCGATCGGCGGCGGGTTCTTGCTGTTGGGGCCGACCTCGTCGATCTTGTACTTGCCGTCGGGCGGTCCCTCTTGGACGCTCCCGTCGTTGGCGGTCGGCGCGATGAACGTCGGCTGGTTGCTCATGCTCGCGTTGACGGCGCCCGCGTACTGGTTGAACGCCCGGACGTTCTGCTCGCTTACCTGCTGGTTCTGCTCGAGTGCCTTGTCGTAGTCCGTGTCCCACGGACGAAGGTCGTTCAGGAACGGCTTGTCCGGCACGGTCGGCGGCTTGGACATCGAGTTCTTGGCGTTGACGTACGCATCGCCGACGGTGTCGGCGGTCGTACCCGCCTGAGTAGCTGAATCGCCCGTGACCGTGGCCCACGTTGCGAGTGGTGAAGTGCCGCCACGAGCCGCGTCGCCCGCGGAGCCTTCCCAGGAGGCACCGGAGTCGCGCACGGCCTTCTCGATCAGCTGTGCAACGTCTCCGTGGCCGCTTGAGAGATCCCGCCAGCCATCTGACATGAGCGAGGTGCTCTGGCCCGGTCCCTTGCCGTTCTCGAACCACTTGTAGATCGTTTCACCACCCGCGAAGGGCAGAATGGCGAAACCAGTGATGTTCGGCTCAACCCCAGCCATCTCGCTACCCCTTCAGGTTTGTGATGATCAGTTGTGCGACCCGCTCGGCCTCCGGGCAGGGCTTCTTCGTCGCGCGCTCGTCTGTGGCACTGGAGATCTGCACTGTGACTGAATCGGTCTTGGAGACCTGAATCGAGGTCAGGCAGCTGATCGATCCATCGGTCTGGTCGGTGGAGATGACCCGGACGCCGTCGAGCTTCTTGTCGACGAAGACCCCGTTGTTCTTGACGTTCTCGACCTGGGCCTCGAAGTTCTTGTCCTTGGTCACCGAGATGTCGTAAGTGGAGTTCTTGATGACATCCTGGCCGTTCCAGACGCAGTTGGGGCCGAGTTCGGCGGTGCCGGCCTGGGGCGCTCGCACCGAACCGAGTGTCGCGATCTGACTGGCGGTCAGGATGCTGCATGGGTCGCTGACGAACTTGGCGATGCTGAGGCCTGTGTCGGAACCGTCGCTGGTGGGCTGGCTGCTCGTCTGTCCGTTACCGGTCGGAGAAGCCGTGGTCGGGCTTCCGCCGGTTTGATTGCCCGTGCATCCGGCCAGCGCAACGGAAACGAGCGCAGTGCTGAGCAGAACGGTCATGCGCTTCAAGATCGTGTCAGCCCTTCATCGCGGTCTGTGCCGCTTCGTCGGTGGCCCGGTACTCGGCGAGGGCCTTCTCGATGTTCTTGATGGTCTGTTCCAGCGCCCTCACGGCCTGATCGTTCGCCCACTGGTAGCCGCCAGGCTCAGCGCCTGCGGTCTTGCGCATGGCGAGAGTCGCGTATCCGCTGAAGGGATCGGGGCCAGGGGCGCCGGAGAGCTTGAGCTTCTCGCTGGACCTCCGCAGCTCCAGCAGCTTCCTGAGAGCCTCTTTGAGGCCGTCGATCATCTTCTGCGCCTGGTCCGGGTCGACGCTGAACTTCGCGACTCCGCCAGCGCCTGCGCCGGGCGCGGCACCCGCGGCTGCGCCGACACCCTTGCCGGCGGCTCCGGCAGCCTTCACGGGTACGAGTGCGTCGAACATCAGCATCCTGGCCAGCTCCCCTCAGAACTCCACACCCCTGTCAGAGGATTTTCGCATAGGACCGGTTCCCGTTGGAGCGGATCGAATCAGCTGATCAGGTCACATGGCCGATTCGTTCAAGACCCCGCACCCTGACCGGCATAGGTTCGGGGCATGATCGAGCAAGCGAGGACCTTCCTCTGGCACAACGCCCGCACGCTGGAACAGCGCTGGTTCGAGCACGCCTTCGACGGCGGAAGGGCCGAGCACGTGGTCCAGGCGGTGCTGGCCTACCGCAACGACGACGGTGG
The DNA here is from genome assembly GCF_000719115.1 of Lentzea albidocapillata. GTDB lineage: Bacteria > Actinomycetota > Actinomycetes > Mycobacteriales > Pseudonocardiaceae > Lentzea > Lentzea albidocapillata. Next base: position 46,487 of record NZ_JOEA01000026.1, read on the forward strand.
TTACGGGCACGGCCTCGAGCCTGACCACCGCGGGCCCACCAGTCAGCCGCTGCACGCCCTGCGCGCGCTCCAGATGTTCGGCGAGGTCAACGCCCCCGAACAAGCTGAATCGATCCTGGCCTGGCTGGCCGGCACCTGCCCCGACGGGAGTGTCCCGTTCGGCATGTCCACCTCGAAGGACCACCCCAAGGCGCCGTGGGTCGCCGCCGACGACCAGGGCGGACTCCTCCTGACCGCCCAGATCGCCGCCGCCCTCCTCGCACTCGGGGCAACGGACCCGTGGCTCGACAGGGCCATGGAGTACTGCTGGCGGGAGATCGAGAAGCTGGAGAACACCCACCCGTACGAGCTGCGGGCAGCGGTGATGTTCCTGGACGAGGTGCCGGACCGGGCTCGGGCCGAGCTGGCCGCCGAGAGGCTCAGGCACCTCAAGCCGAGCACCGAGGGGTATGCCGAGGGCGAAGGCCTGGACCTGCACATGTACGCGCAGAAGCCCACCAGCCTCGCCCGCGCGTGGTTCACCGACGACGAGTTCGGCAAGGACCTCGACGAACTCCAGAACGGCCAGCAGGACGACGGCGGCTGGACCGTCGGTTTCCCCGCCTTCACCCCGATCGTCGACTTCGAATGGCGTTCCATCGCCACGGTCGACGCACTGCTGACGCTGCGCCGCTACGGCCGGATCAGCTGACCCAGGGGCACGCCGGCCAGCGCACGCACTTCGCGGGCCAGGTGCGCCTGGTCCGCGTAACCCGCCTCAAATGCCACGGCTGAGAACGGCACACCGTTCCATGCCAGCCGCAGCGCCGTGTCGAACCGCAGCACCCGTTGCAGCACCTTGGGCGGATAGCCGAACGCGTCCAGGCACCGCCGCCGCAGCTGACGTGAGCTCAGCCCGATCTCCCACGCGACCGCACCGACGTCACCGGACCGCAGCAACGACGCGGTTGCGGCCAGAGCCGGATCGACGACCACCCGCGAAGCGCAGAACGACACCATGTCGGAGAAGGAGTCGAGCCGGGCCGAGGGAACCAGTTCGGACAGCGGCACCCGCAGATCCCGGACGGCGTGCGCGGGCGCACCGAACACCGACGGGAACGCTCCGGGTGGCAACCGCACCCCGTACAACGTGCCGGGAGCGACCGTGGCGAGCTGAGCCGAAGTGTCCGGACCGGCCACGAACAACGTGCCGGACGCAGGGGTCCATATCAGGTCCGTGCAACCGTCCGGCACTACGCGCTGCACGGTCGGCGATGACACCGTGCGCGTCCAAAGGCAGGCCAGACCCGCAGGAGCGGGACGTTCGGCATACACAGACCGACCGTACCTCGCGACAGCAAGAACGGGCCCGGTCAAGTGACCGGGCCCGTTCTCGTATGGACGATACTGGGATTGAACCAGTGACCCCTACCGTGTCAAGGTAGTGCTCTCCCGCTGAGCTAATCATCCGCGTCTTGCGGATGCCATCTTAGCGGACGAGCTCAGCGGGCCGCGAACCCAGGGTCAGGTTCCGAACTTCACCCAGTTCAAACTGACGTAGGGCGCGGGCTGGCCGCTCGTGAACGTCACGTACACGTCGTGCGTGCCCGAGATGTTCGAGATGTTCGCGGGGATGGTTCTCCACGCGTCCCAGCCACCCGTGTTGCCCACCGCGAACGATCCGACCGGCGTGGCCGTGCGCGACCCGAGCCGCACCTCGATCAGCCCGCTCACGCCGCCTCCGGCTCCGGAGGCCACGCGGGCGTAGAACTGCCGGGCGGGTCCGGTGCCGAAGTTGACGCCGGAGAACTTCACGAAGCCGCCGTTCGCTATCTGGTGTACGCCCGAACCGCCATCACCGGGCGCCACCGAACCGCCGGACCGCTCGGAAGCGTTCTCCGCCTGCAGTTCGCTGTACGCGGAACCCCCACCGCCGGGGTTCGACGTCGTGGTCGTAGTGGTGGTGGTCGGGGTGGTGCCGCCAGCCGAGTAGACGGCCACGTAGTCCACGACCATCGAGTGCCCGGACTGGGTAGCCGCGACAGGGGTCGGCTGGTTGTTGTTCAGCGCGTTCGGGAACGCGCCGCCCATCGCCAGGTTGAGCAGGATGAAGTGGCCCGCATGCGACGTCATCGCGTTCCAGACGTTGACGCCGACACGAGCCTGCGTCACCTGGTGGTAGGCCTGGCCGTCGACGAACCACGTGAACGTCTTCGCGGCGTCGTCCCACTCGAAGCGGTAGGTGTGGAAGGCGGACTGGCAGGACGCGCCGGGGCACGTCCGCGAGTTGCCGATGCCGGTGAACTCGCCGCAGGCACCGCCGGGAGCGACGTCGCAGTGCAGCACACCCCAGACGGAGTTGATGCCGTTGACGTTCTCCATGATGTCGAACTCGCCGATGCCCGGCCAGTTCCAGTAGTTGCCGCGGTACGGCGCGCCGAGGGTCCAGAACGCGGGCCAGTAGCCCAGGGCGGCCTGGCCCGTGACGTTCGGCATCTGGATGCGGCCCTCGATGGCGAGCTTGCCGCCGGCCGCCGGCTTGAAGTTCGAGCGCTGGGTCTCGATGCGCGCCGACGTCCAGTTGCCTCCGCCGTCCTTCAGGGCGGTGATGCGCAGGTTGCCGTTGCCGTCGAGCTTGAGGTTGTTCGTGCTGTTCGTGTAGTTCTGGATCTCGCCGGTGCCCCAGTTGGCAGGTCCGCCGGGGTAACCGTGGCCGGTGTCGATGATCCAGTTGGCGCTCGACGGCAGCGATCCGTTCGAACCGTTGAAGTCGTCACCCCACACCTGCGTCCATCCCGGGGCAGGGGGTGGGATAGCAGCGTTGGCGGACATGGCGACGATCGCCAGGGGTACCGCGGCAATAAGAGCTGTCGTGGCCGCGAAGATGCGGCGGCGTTGCCTCATGCGCGAGTGACCTCCTTGTCACGGGTGCAGTCCATTTATGAGAGCGCTCTCACGGTGTAAGAGCAATCGCCCGTTCGGACCAACGATCCGGGACGAACCGTCTCGTTCGGACTTATTTCGCGTCGGCGTAGCAGGTCACGGGCACCGCGTTCATCGGGAAGCGCACCGATGTCTCACCGAACAGCAGCCGGGTCGCCTCGCGCCCGGCTGCGGCGATCGCCTCGACCACGGCGTCGGCATCGGCGCGCGGGCAGTGCACCAGCACCTCGTCGTGCTGGAAGAACACCAGGTGCGCGTCGGCGGGAAGTCTGGTGCGCAGCACGCCCAGCAACGCCGCCGTCCAGTCCGCCGCGCTGCCCTGCACCACGAAGTTCCGGGTGAACCGCCCCCAGTTGCGTGCCGCCTGCCGCGACGAGCTCGACGACTCCCCGGACTCGTCGGCGCCTCCGGTCAGCTCCTGCCACGCCGCGGACGGCGTCGGCGACGTGCGGCCCAGCCGCGTGCGCACCATCCGGCCCTGCTCGCCGGCCCTGGCGGCGTCCTCCACGTACCCGACCGCGACCGGGAACCTCTTGCGCAGCACGGCGAGCAGCGGCCCGGCCTCACCGGAGGTGCCGCCGTACATCGCCGACAACATCGCGATCTTCGCCCGCGGCCGCTCGCCCTTGAACGAGTCCTCCGCCAGTGCGGCATAGAGGTCGTCGTCACCGCAGACCTCGGTCAGCCGCGGATCCCCTGACAGGGCAGCGAGAATCCGCGGTTCGAGCTGCGACGCGTCCGCAGCGACGAGGCACCAGCCGTCGTCGGCGATCACCGCCTGCCGCATCAGCCGCGGGATCTGCAACGCGGCTCCGCCTCGCGACGCCCAGCGTCCGGTGACGACGCCACCCACGACGTAGTCCGGCCGGAACCGCCCGTCCTCGACCCACGTGTCGAGCCACGACCAGCCGTGCGCCACCCACAGCCGGGCGCGCTCTTTGTAGTCCAGCAACGGTTTCACCGCGGGGTGGTCGACCTTCTTCAACACCCACCGCCGCGCGGACGGCACCTCGATGCCGGCGCGCGCGAACGCCTTGACGATGCTGGCCGGTGCGTCCGGGTTCATCTCCCGGCCGCCGAACGCCTCCTGGATCTGATCTGCCAGGTCCTGCAACAACTTCGGCCGCCGGCCGGATGCCGGACGAGGCCCGAGGACCTCCTCCAGCAACCTGTTGTGCACGTCCTCCCGCCACGGCAACCCGTGGTGCGTCATCTCCGCGGCCACCAGCGCCGACGCCGACTCCGCCGCGATCAGCAGCCCCAGCGCCGGGTTCCGTTGCTGTGAGCGGAAAACCAGCGACAAAGCAGCCAACGGGTCGGTGTCGCCCGGCAGCACCACCGGCTCCGGCCCGAACAACGTCAGCGCGTCGTCCTTCTTGGCCGGCCCGGCGTCGGCCGGAGCGGGCAGCCCGAGCACCCGCGCCAACGCCCCCGCGAGCTCCTTCGGCTCACGGTGCCGGCCCTCCGCGCCGAGCAGCAACGCCTCGGTCAGGTGCAGGTCCCAGCACCGGTCGACGCGCACCCCGGCGGCGAGCAGCACCGGGTAGACCTCGGACGTGTCCGCCCAGACCCAGCGCGGTCTGTGGGCGCGCTCCAGCGACGCGACGGCGGCGGCCGGCGACGAAGCCGTCATCGCGGGACCTGCCGGAGTCCCGTCGTCGAGCAGCTTCTGCCACCGGCCGGCGCCGTCAGCGTCGATGACGAGGGCGACCAGCACATCCCGGATTGTGCCGGGGAGGTCTGACAATTTCAGTCCAGAGTGAAACTGGTGCCATCGCAGGTAGCTGTTGGACCTTCTCCAAGCCAGTAGACATTGGGGTGAAGGAAAAACGGGAAAAGGCCACGATGGTGTGGTCTTGCTACCCCTGGGCTGACCAGCGACCGACTATGAAACGGTGGACCGAGCACTCAGCGTTGCCGCATTGCTGGATCCCACCCAGCAGGTGGTCCCCTTTCACGGCAGAGAATCCGAGCTGCACACACTCACGCTCTGGCGCGACAGCCCCGCGCCACAGGCGTCCCTGCTGCTGCACGCCCAGGCGGGCGCGGGCAAGAGCAGGCTGCTCCAGCAGTTCCAGGAGGAGTGCTGGGACGATGCCGCGCACGGCAGGCTGCTGGTGATCGACGACGCCGACCGGCTCCGCTGGCAGGACGTCTTCCTGCTGCTGCAGGACACGCTGCGGCACGGGCCGGCGCGCACGCGGGTGCTGCTGGCGGCGAGGACCACGGGCTGGTGGTGGTCGTCCACCCGCCAGCGGATCGCGGACTTCGACCACGAGGTCATGGCCGTCGAACTCGCCGCGACGCTCGAAGACCGCGAGGAGTCGTTCACGCTCGCCTGCCAGCACTTCGCCAAGCAGCTCGACGTCACGGCCCCGGACGAGCCGCCGCCGAACATCGCCCAGGAGACGGTCCTCGACCTGCACATGGCCGCGCTGACCGTGGTGCACGGCGATCCGTGCGACGTGAACCGCACCCAGCTCGTCCGGCAGCTTCTCAAGCGCGACGCCGGCCGCAAGACCGGCCGCATCGCCGAGGACTACCTGGCGGTCGCCACCCCCGACACCCCGGACCCGGACCTGCTGGCGCGCGCCGCGCACAGATGGCCGGCGCTGAGTCCCAGGCTCGACGAGCTCGTCACGGGGAACCCGAAGATCGTGCGCGACATGGCCCGCGACAGCCTCCGCATCGCCGCGGAGATCGGGTCCACCGCCACCGTGGAGACCATCGCCCGGCAGGTCTTCCGCGACGAGCGGTTCGCCACCGACGCGATCCCGTCGATCCTCACCCGCCGCCTGCTCGAGCGCGCCGACGACCTCCTCGAACGCGCCGAGATGTACGGGATGCTGAGCGCCCGCACGATGTTGTGCGGCCTGCGCCAGGAGTCCGTCGAGGCCTCCCAGGCCGAGGTCGGGTGCTACCGCGAGCTCGCGGCACGGGACCGGGAGAACCGGCCGCTGCTCGCGGACGCGCTGGGCGACCTGGGACTCAGGCTGATCAACGCCCAGCGCAACGACGAGGTGCTCGCCGTCTCCGAGGAGGCGATCGACCTCTGGCGCGAGATCGCGGAGGACGACCCGGAGACCATTCCGCACCTCGCGGCGGCCCTGGAGCAGATCAGCTACCGCTATCAGGCCCTCGGCCTCGACGAGGACGCGATGACCGCCATCAGCCGCGCCACCCTGCTCTTCCAGGAGCTCGCGAAGAACCACCCGGCGCTCTTCCGCGCCGACTTCGCCAGGGTCGCCGCCGTGATGGCCCGCCGCTTCCACGTCGAGGGCAACAGGCAGCACGCGGCCGACTCGATGCAGCTCTCCATCGCGAACTGGAGGGTGGTCGCGCAGGAGGACCCGCGCTTCGAACCCGAGCTCGCCCGCAACCTCGTCACGGCCGGTGCCATGTTCGTCGACCTGGACAGGGCCGAGGCCGCGAACGAGACGTTGAAGGAGGCAGTGGACCTGTTCCGCCGTCTCGCCCTCGCCCACCCCGATACGTTCCGCACCGAACTCGCCGACGCGCTGACGCGGCGCAGCCAGGCGTTGCTGGAGCTGGCCGGCGACATCGACGCCGCGCTCACCGCACGGGAAGCGGTCATGCTCTGGCGCGAGACGGGGGACCGCAAGGGCCTGGGCGCCGCCCTGCTCAACGTCGCCAAGGTCGTGGGTGACGTCGGCGCGGCCGAGGAGGCCGTCGAGGTGTACCGGGAACTGGTTGCCGAGGACCTCGTCCGGAACCAGGCGGACCTCGTGATCGCCCTTGCGACGCTGGTCGAGCAGCAGCTCCTGCTCGGCCAGGACGGTCAGGCGATGATCACGGCCGACGAGTGCCTCGACGCCTGCCACCGCCTGCCGTCACAGCTCATCGAGTTCTTCGGCGCGAAACTCGCGCCACCGCTGCAGAACACGGCCCGCGCACTGTCCGAATCGGACCACCACGTCCGCGCGGTGGGGATGTCCGAGTTCACGGTCGAGATCTGCCGGGCGCTGCGAGCGAGGACGGCGCCCACCGTCTACCTCTCGGCCCTGCAGCGGCACGTGTGCAGACTCCGTGCCGCGGAACGGAAGGAAGAGGCACGCAACACCGCGCACATCGCGGTCGTGCTGTGGCACATGGCCGGCCTCGACCTCGACGTGCACGCCGACTACGCCGATGCGCTGACGATCTACGGCCGGCTCTGCGCCGAGACGAGGTACGGGACGGAGAAAGCACTCCGGCTCACCCGCCGCGCGGTCGAGATCCTCCGCGGGGCAGGCGAGCCGGTGAAGTTGCAGTTCGCCCTCGAAACAGTCGAGGAGCTCAGCTCTTGGTGAGCAGCGACCTCGCGAAGAACGCCACGTTGGCCGGACGCTCCGCGAGACGGCGCATGAAGTAGCCGTACCACTCGTCGCCGTACGGCAGGTACACGCGCATGCGGTTGCCCTCGGCGGCGATGCGGCGCTGCTCCTCGGGCCGGATGCCGTACAGCATCTGGAACTCGTAGGTGTCCTTCGAGCGCGCGGACGCCAGGTCGGCGGCGATCGCGATCAGGCGCGGGTCGTGCGAGGCCACCATCGGGTAGCCGTCGCCCTCCATGAGGATCTTCAGGCACCGCACGTACGACAGGTCGACGTCGTGCTTGTCCTGGTACGCAACGGAAGCAGGCTCCTGGTACGCACCCTTGCACAGGCGTACGCGCGAACCGGCGTACGCCAGGTCGCGGCAGTCCTGCTCGGTGCGCTTCAGGTAAGCCTGCAGCACCGCGCCGACCCACGGGAAGTCGATCCGCAGCTCACGCAGGATGCCCAGCGTGGAGTCCGTGGTGGTGTGGTCTTCCATGTCCAGCGTCACGGTCGTGCCGACGACGGCGGCAGCCGTGCAGATGCGCCGCGCGTTCTCCAGTGCGATCTTCTCGCCGTCGATCGCCAGCGACTGGCCGACGGCCGACAGCTTGACCGACACCTCGGCGCCCCGCGTGAGTCCCTGCGACTCCAGCTTCGACAGCAGCGTCAGGTACGCCTCGACGGTGGCGTTGGCCTGCGACTCCTCGAAGGTGTCCTCACCGAGGTGGTCGAGCGTGACCAGACGACCGTCGCCGAGCACCTCGGCGGTCGCGCGGATCGCGGAGGAGACGTCGGCACCGGCGACGAACCGCTCGACGACGGGCCGGGTCAGCGGCGTCGACTCGACGAGCTTGCGGGCACCCGCGCTGCGGGACGCCAGAAGAAGGCTGGAGCGCAACATGGTTCACGTCCTCAGGGTGTGAAAGGTGAGGGGAACGTCCAAGCGCTTGTGGCGCAAGGACGTTCCCCTCACTCAGGAGGGCCGGATCTAGCCCTGGTGCGGGTGGAGGTGGTTGGTGGGCGCCGCGAAGGTCTCCTTGATGGAGCGCGGGCTGACCCAGCGGAGCAGGTTGTGGACCGACCCCGCCTTGTCGTTCGTGCCGGACGCGCGACCGCCGCCGAACGGCTGCTGGCCCACGACGGCACCGGTGGGCTTGTCGTTGACGTAGAAGTTGCCGGCGGCGAACCGCAGCTCTTCCTGCGCGTGCGCCACGGCGGCGCGGTCACGGGAGATGATCGAGCCGGTCAGGCCGTAGGGCGCCGCGCTCTCCATCTGCTTGAGCACGGTCAGGTAGTCCGCGTCCTCGAACACGTGGATCGCGAGCACCGGGCCGAAGAACTCGGTGGTGAACACGGAGTTCGCAGGGTCGGAGCCGACGAGCACGGTCGGCCGCACGAAGAAGCCGTCGCTGTCGTCCGCGGTGCCACCGGCGGCGATCTCCAGCGAGGAGTCGGCGCGAGCGGCCTGCAGCACGCCCGACAGCTTGTCGAACGAGCGGCGGTCGATCACCGCACCACCGAAGTTGGAGAAGTCGGTGACGTCGCCGTAGGTCAGCGCGTCGACCTCGGCCAGGAACTGGTCCTTGATCTTGTTCCACACCGAGCGCGGCACGTAGGCACGCGACGCGGCGGAGCACTTCTGGCCCTGGTACTCGAAAGCACCGCGGATCAGGGCGACGCGCAGCACGTCCGGGTCGGCCGACGGGTGCGCCAGGATGAAGTCCTTGCCGCCGGTCTCGCCGACGATGCGCGGGTACGAGCGGTAGTTCGCGATGTTCGAACCGACCTGCGCCCACAGCCTCTGGAACGTCGGGGTGGAGCCGGTGAAGTGGATGCCCGCGAGGTCGGGGGAGCTCAGCGCCACCTCGGACACCGCGAGGCCGTCACCGGGCAGCAGGTTGATGACACCGGGCGGCATGCCCGCCTCTTCCAGCAGCCGCATGGTGAGGTGCGCGGCGAACGACTGGGTGGGCGACGGCTTCCACAGCACCACGTTGCCCATCAGCGCGGGCGCGGTCGGCAGGTTGCCGGCGATCGCGGTGAAGTTGAACGGCGTGATCGCGTAGACGAAACCTTCGAGCGGACGGTGGTCCGTGCGGTTCCACACACCGGGGGAGGAGATCGGCTGCTCGGCCAGCAGGTTGCGGGCGAACTGCACGTTGAAGCGCCAGAAGTCGATCAGCTCGCACGCCGCGTCGATCTCCGCCTGGATCGCGGTCTTCGACTGGCCGAGCATCGTCGCGGCGTTCAGCGTCTGACGCCACGGGCCGGCCAGCAGGTCGGCGGCGCGCAGGATGATCGCCGCGCGGTCGTCGAACGACATCGCGCGCCACGCCGGAGCGGCCTCGCGGGCCGCACGCAGGGCATCGGTGGTGTCCTGCTGCGTCGCGCCGGCGAGGGTGCCGAGGACCGAGCGGTGGTTGTGCGGCTGGACGACGTCGACACGCTCACCGCCACCCATGCGCTGCTCGCCACCGATGGTCAGCGTCAGATCGAGCGGCTCCTTCTGCAGCTCGACCAGCTTGGCCTGCAGCTCAGCGCGCTCCGGGGTACCGGGGGCGTACTGCAGGACCGGCTCGTTGACCGGGGCGGGAACCTGGGTGACCGCGTCCACTCGCAACTCCTCCTGCGCAGCAGCAACCCAAATCATGGGCGCCGTGCGTCTCGTGCCGCCGACCTTTTATGGCAGCGCTTGTTCGGTACGCAAACCGTAAGTCCGGGCAGGTCACTGCCCGTTGTGCGACAGGCCAAGATTCACCGTCTCGGATGTACGATCGAACAGTGTCGAGCCTCCGCCACATTCTCATCGCGCTGGGCGATCCGCTCGTCGAACTGCAGGTCGCCCCCAACGGCCTGGAGGTGGACGTGCGCGATGTCGTGATCATGGATCCGGACGATCCGCCAGACGTGGCCCAAGGCGACCTGGCCCTGCTGATCGGTGCGCGCGGCCGGGCCGCATTGCCGCTGATCAGGGCCGCAGGGCGGGCGAAGGTCGCGGCCGTCGCGGTCAAGGAGTCGTCGCAGACGCTCGAACAAGCGGCCAGAGACGCGGGCGTGGCGTTGCTCGAAGTCCGCCCGGAGGTCCGCTGGGGTCACCTGGAGTCGCTCGCCAAGGGCGTTCTCACGACCACGACCGACGACGGCGAGGTCCTCGGCGACCTGTTCGCGCTTGCGCAAACGATTGCCACCCTGACCGGCGGCATCGTCAGCATCGAGGACACCGCGAGCCGCGTGCTCGCCTACTCCCGCTCGTCCGACGAGGTCGACGAGCTGCGCAGGCTGTCGATCCTGGGCCGCCAGGGCCCCGAGCCGTACCTGAAGATGCTCCGCGAGTGGGGCGTTTACAACCTGCTCCGGTCGTCCGAAGAGGTCGTCCGCATCGACGAACGCCCGGAACTCGGCATCCGAAGGCGCATCGCCGTGGGCATCCACGCCGGCCGCCAGCCACTCGGCGCGATCTGGGTGCAGGAGGGCGACCAGCCGCTGACCGAGCAGGCCGAACGAGCCCTGCTCGGTGCCGCCCGCGTCACGGCCCCGCACCTGATCCAGCAGCGCAACCAGCCGACGTCGAGGTTCCGCGAGAACCTCCTCGCCGCCCTGCTCACCGGCCGCATGGACGCCGCCACCGTCGCCGGCCAGATCGGCGCCGACCCGAAGAAACCCGCCGCCGTCGTGGTGTTCGCGGTCCGCAGCGCCGAGGGCGACCGCAGCGAACACGAACTCCGCCGCGCCGAGATGACCGGCCTGATCTCCGTGCACGCGGCGGCGTACCGGCGCAGCGCGCTGGTCAGCGAGTCCGGCGGCCGCACCTACGTGCTGTTGCCGGACCTCGCCCCGAACGCCCAGCTCCTGAGCCTGACCAGGGAGATCGTCACCACCGCACGCCGCCACCTGCACACGGCGGTCCAGGCGGCGGTCGGTTCGACGGTGTCCACACTGGACGACGCGCAGGTCTCCCGCCAGGAGGCCGAACGCGTGCTGGACGCGATGGCCCGCGACCTCGACGCCGAGGTGGCGACACTCGCCGACGTCCGCTCCCAGGTCCTGGTGAGCGAGATCCTGGCTCTGCTCCAGGACAACCCACGCATCAGGGACCCGAGGATCGACGCACTGGACGCGGAGCTCGCGAAGTCGTTGCTGGCCTACCTCGACGCGCTGGGTGACGTGCGCGCCGCGGCGGACCGGCTGCACGTCCACCCGAACACGTTGAGGTACCGGCTCAAGCGGATCGACCTCGATCTGGACGACCCGCTCGTCCGGCTCGTCGCCCAGCTTCAGCTCAGGATGCGGTAGAGCAGCGCCCGTTCCGCGATCGTCCATGTCGTCGTGGTGAGCAGGTACAACCCGGCGGCCAAAGGCAGGTACGCGGCCACCAGGATCGTCCCGAACGGCAGCACCTTGACCAGCCCGGTCATGAACCCCGGGGTGGGCGTGGTGGTCATCCGCGACTGCTGCCACTTCACGGTCACATAGGCGACCACGGCCAGCAGCCCGAACAGCACGAAGAACACCCACGCGAAGCCGGTCGTGAAGTGCGTGCCGAGCGAGATGCCGAACAACGTGCCGTCCAGCAACGGGTTCGGCGTCGTGACCACCTGATAGATGACCATGAAGAACGGGATCGTCGCGAGCATCGGCAGCATGCCCGCGAACATCGACACGCCATTGCGCTTGTAGACCTTCTGCGACTCCTCGGAGAACCGCATCAGGTCCTTGCCGTACTTCTTCTGCAGCTTCTGGATCTCGGGTGCGAGCTTGGCCTTGGCCTTCTCCCCGCGCACGGCCGCGCGGTAGAAGGGGTGCAGCGCGAGCCGCACGACGACAGTGAACAGGACGATGGCGAGCGCGGGCATGCCGAAGCTCGCCAGGGCAGCGCCCAGGTCAGCGAACAAGGGTGGATTCTCCGTATCGAGTTAGGGGCCAGGACGTGTCAGAACGTCCGGCATCCCGGTGCTCGAGGACGGGACTTGCCTGCGGAGTCAGGATTGCGCAGCCGCAGTTGTGCTGTGCGCTGGGCTCGTTCGCGGATCGAGAGCGATCGCGCCGGTGCCACCGACAGCGGCACCAGCGCGACGACCACGATCAACGTGAGGGCGAGCGCGGTCACGGCCGCGACGACCTCCATCGGCGACGAGAACAACGTGAAGGCGTAGAGGGCAGGCAGGAAGACCGCGAGCGTCAACAGCGCTCGCTGCCTGGTCTCCAGCCGCCACATGCCTCGCAGACTACCTTGCCCTCGCGGTTCACGACTCGACCAGGCCCGGCCGTTCAGGGTGGTCGTAGCGCACGAAGAGGTCGGCCACCGGGTCGTAGTCGTCGAACGCCGGCAGGGTCCACTCCTCGGCTGTCTTGCGTTTCAAAGCGCCGGGGGAGAGCCACAGGTGCACGGTGAGCTCGGCCGGCAGCCACCGGTCGAGCATCAGGGTGCCGTCCACGAGCACGACCCCGTTCTCCGGCACGTCGACGTACTCGGCGCGGCTGGCGCGGTCCGTGGCGGCGTTCCACAACGACGGCAGCACCTTGCCGTCCATCGCCGGGTCGAGGACCTCGCGCTGCAGGCCGCCGAAGTCGAACCAGTCGTGCCGGTACGAGTACGAGTCGGTGCGGCCGTGTTCCAGTCGCACCGAGGCCGGTCGCAGGAAGTCCTCAGTGGACACGCGTTGCACCGGGCGGCCCAAGGCGCGCAACGGTTCCACGACGGCGTCCGCGAGCTTGCCCGGTTCGGCCGCGGGCGCGCCGTCGATCAGGACGCGCACCCGGCCTGGCAGTGCTTCGACGCGGGAGACGATCTCGGCGACGAGCGTGTCGAACGTGAGCGGCCGTACCTTCACGGGTGCCAGTCCGCCCAGGCCGTGTCCCACCAGATCTCGCCGGACGCCAGCATCTTCTCGATCTTGAGCCCCTCGGCCCTGATCGCTTCGGCCTCGTCGGCGGAGTACTTGCCGGAGGCGACCTGCTCCTCGAACTCGTCGAGGTCGCGCTGTGCCCAGGTGCCGTCCGGCGCCAGCGTGTAGTCCAGCGCGTGGTCGAGGGTCTCGAACCCGTCCTCGACGCGGCGGTAGGGCGCCTGCAGGTTCAGGTAGTAGTTGCCGAACACCCGGCCCTCGCCCTTCCAGAACAGGTCGACCGAGTAGGCGTCCTGCGGGCGGTGCAGCATGAGCTTGCCGTGACCGCGCCAGAAGCCGCGTTCGGGCTTGTCCCACGGGTGCGGGTGGTGGTGGTCGGGGTAGGTCAGCCGGGTGCCCGGCTCGACGAACACCGCGAGCAGTCCCGGCTCGTCGACGACCACTCTCGTCGGCATCTCCGACCAGACCTTGCCGTGCAGCACCTCACGCCGCACCACGACCTCACCGGGCGTGAACAACCTCATGGTCAGAACTTACGTGATCACGCTCCGCCGCGTCCTCGGCGAGCATCTTCCGCTTGAGCACGGGCACGGCGTTGGTCACGCGCAGGAACGTCCGCGAGAACGCCGCCGCGACCCGTCCGATCACGGGCTTGTGGATCAGGCTGTTGCCGTCCATCATCTCGCGCGACGCCTCCACGGCATGGAACCCGTACTCGATCATCTCCTGCTCGTACTCGCCGATCGCCTGCACGGCGTTCTCGCCCTCGGTGAGCTTGCGGCACAACAGTTCCGCGTCCCGCAGCGCCGTGTTGGCGCCGATGCCGCGGCCGGGCGTCATGAGGTGCACCGAGTCGCCGATCATCGTGACGTTGCTCGGCTGCCACGGCGGTGGCCGTTCGGACGTGCGGACCCTGATCTGGAACACGGTCTCCGGTGTGGCCAGCGCGAACAGCTTGCGCAGGTGCGGGTGGAACTTCGGGGTCAGGTTCAGCACGACCTGCTTGAGCTCGGCCTGGCTCATGTCCTTCATGTCCGGGAACTTGTCGTGCGAGGCCGCGTAGCCCCACATGATGTAGTCGTCCTCGACACCGATGCCGTCGAAGCGCATCACGTGGATGATCACGAACTCGCCGTGCGGCCCGAACAGCAACGTGATGCCGCCGTCGGCCAGCGGTGGCAGCAGCCTGGCGTTCTCGTCGGTCAGCGGCAGCTTGCCCGCGACCGACGTGATGCCGGTGTCGACCACCTTGGCGTCCGGCAGGTACTGCCTGCGCACCCTGGACTGCGCGCCGTCCGCGCCGACCAGCACGTCACCGGTCTCGGACGTGCCGTCGTCGAAGAACGCGGTGACGGTGCCGTCGTCGTTCTGGGTGAAGTGCGTGAACGTCCTGTCGAACCGGACGACGTCGTCCAGGCCGCCGAGCAACGCCGTGCGCATCGCGATCCGGCTGACCGACTTCTCGCTGCGGCTGTCGTCGCGGTCCGTCGCGATGTCGCCGACCAGCAGTTCCCTGTACTTCTCGGTGCGCATCGCTATCCGCCGCGGCGGCCGGGCGGTGGTGCGGACGAACTCGGCGAACACGTCCGGTGGCAGACAGCTGTGCAGCGCCTTGCTGCCGTCCGGGCTGATCCCGACCCGGTAACCGATCAACATGCTGCGCGGCGTGCGGTCGCGTTCGAACAGCGCGACGTCCACGCCGGCCTTCTTCAGCCCGTGCGCCAGGCACAGGCCACCGGTCCCCGCTCCGATGATGAGTACGCGCATGACAATCCCCCTTGCCAAGTCTCTTAGCAAGGAAGATATTCAGTTTGCGAGAGTCTTGTCAATCGTCCTGACTGAGTCTCCGGAGGCGCGCGGTGGCGATGGCGAGCCTGACGTCGTCCGGCGGCAACAGCTTGACCAGCTGTTCCAGCGCCTCGACGTCGTGTTCGCCCGAGTCGGTCTGGGTGAACGTCCACAGCGCGTTCGCGTCGCCGCGCTGCAGGACCGCCTTGCGCACCCCGGTCGCCAGGTCGTCCCGCTCGGCCAGCACGACGGGTGCCTCGGAGCGGCGCAGCAGCGAGCCGCGGTACCTGCTCACGGCCAGCGGCACGTCAGCGGCCCTGAGGGCGGCCCGCACCGCCAGGAAGTCGGTCTCGACGTCGGCGGTGAGGCGGTACGGCCTGGTCGCGAGGACGTCCGGGCCCAGCTGGGCGCGCAGCCGGTGCAGCTCGGCGCGCACGGTCGTGGGGTTGCCGCGCTCGCCGTAGAGGCGCAACGCGAGCTGGTCGGCCGTCAGCCTGCCCTGCAACGTCAGCGCCGCCAGGATCTCCGCGTGCCGCAACGAGATCGGCACCTCGCGGCCGTCCAGCACGACCTTGGGCTCCGGCAGCAGGAACGACAGCGACAGCACGCTGCGCCGCACGTGCCGTTGCCGGGGAATGCGCAGCAGATAGCCGTGGGCGAGCGGCTCCAGCACCGCCTCGCGGCCGTCCGGGAGCTCGACCCGGTCCGCGGAGACGTCGACGCGCGAGGGCAGCAGTCCGTACGGCTCGACGGCCACGACCCGGCCGGTCGGGCTGAGCAACGCGCCGGGCTCGCCGCGCAACGCGATCAGGTGGCGCATGTTGCGCGCCCGCAGTTCCTCGTCCTGCGCGTGCATCCGGGCGAGCATCTCCGACTCGGCGAGGCGGGACGACGCCGAGACCAGCGCCACCATCGAGGGATGGACTGTCTCGATCGGGCCGCTGAGGTCGACGACCCCGATCGTGGTGCCCGTGTCGGGGTCGTGGATCGGGCTCGCCGCGCAGGTCCAGTGGTGGTAGGTCCGCACCAGGTGCTCGGCCGAGTGGACCGTGACGGGGGAGTTCACCGCCAGCGCCGTGCCCATCCCGTTCGTCCCCGCCGCACCCTCCGACCAGAGCGTTCCCTCTGCCAGGCCGACGTCCTCGGCACTGCCGCGGGTGTCTTTGGCCCCCTCGCACCACAGGACGTGGCCCTGGGCGTCCGCGACGATCATGATGTGCTTCGCCTCTTCCGCGAAGCCCAGCAACGTCTCGCGCAGCAGCGGCAGCGTCGGGTACAGCGGATGCCGTTTGCGCAGGTCGGAAAGCTCGTCTGCGGCGAACACGGTCGGCGCGGTGTGCAGGTCGGGATCGACGTTGGCGGCGAGTGACCGTTGCCACGACGCGGAAATCACTGAGCGTGGCAAATCAACCGTGTGAGTCCCACTCAGCACGGCATCTCTGACTCGACTCAGCAACAGTGCGTGTTGCCCGGGTTCGTGGCTCACTGATCCATCCACGGCTTGCAACGAGCATGCAACGTTCTGCTGCCTACTTTCTCACTTTGCCCACCCCAGGCATCGAGTGGGCCATCTCTGGCAGGGAGTCGAGAATGACGCAGTACGCGGCACCGGGGCAGCCCGGCAGTGTGGTCGCGTACCGGGCGAGGTACGACCACTTCATCGGCGGCGACTACGTGTCGCCCGTTACCGGCGAGTACGTCGAGAACGTCACCCCGGTGACCGGCGACGTCTTCACCGAGGTCGCCCGTGGCACCGACGCCGACCGCGCCCGTGCGATGCACGCGGCCAGTGGCGCCGCCCGCGCGTGGGGGAACACCACGCCCCGAGAGCGTGCCACCGTGCTGTGCGAGATCGCGGACCGCATCGAGGAGCACGCAACCGAACTCGCCGTCGCCGAGACGTGGGACAACGGCAAGCCTGTGCGTGAGGCCCTGGTCGCCGACGTGCCCATGCTGATCGAGCTGTTCCGCCAGTACGCCGCCGTCGTCCGCGCCGAGGTGGGCGAGGTCGAGCAGCTCGGCCGCAGCACCTTCGACTACCGCTCGTTCCAGCCGATCGGCGTGGTGCACGAGCGCATCTCGTGGACGTTCCCGCTGATGAACGCCTGCCGCGTGCTCGCACCCGCGCTGGCCGCCGGCAACGCGGTGGTGCTGGAGCCCGCCCTGCAGACCCCGGCGTCGATCCACGTCCTGCTGGGCGTGATCGCCGACCTGATGCCGCCCGGCGTCGTCAACGTCGTCACCGGCTCCGACGACCACCCCCTCGTCGCCGGCCGCTGCCCGAACATCTTCTTCTCCGACGTCACGGCGCGGCGCGACGGCTTCCTGGACAAGGCGCTGGAGGGCTTCGCGATGTTCGCGGCCAACCAGGGCGAGAGCTCCACGGCCCCGTCGCGCGCGTTGATCCAGACTGCCGTCTACGAGGAGTTCCTGCACCTCGCGACGGTCCGCACGGAGGAGTTGCGTTCGGGCGACCCGCTCGACACGGACACGATGGTCGGCGCTGTCGTGAGCCTTGCGCAGCGCGATCGAGTCCTTGCGTACGTGGAGCGCGGCAAGGCCGAGGGCGCCCGCCTGGTGACCGGCGGCGAGGCCTCCGGTCACTTCGTGCAGCCCACGATCTTCGAGGGCGACCACCGTTCGGGCGTGTTCGCCGACGACCTGCTCGGTCCCGTCGTGTCGGTGACCAGGTTCGACGACCTCGATGACGCCGTCAAGATCGCCAACGAGTCCGTCGCCCAGCTCGGCGCCGGCATCTGGTGCCGCGACGTCACGCTCGCGCACAACGCCGGCCAGGACCTGCACGCCGAACGGGTGTGGGTCAACAACTACTCCCCGTACCCGGCGAACACCGCCGTGCTCGCCGAGTACCGCCGCGTGAAGCACCTGCTGGTCAGCTACTCCGACCGCGGGTAGAGGTCTTTCCAGGCGCTACTTCTTCCACGGCACCTGGGTGCTCGCGTAGAAGTTGACGCCCTGCACCTTCCAGCGTGGTCCCTGCGCGCCCAGGCGCGGGGCGAAGCGGTCCCAGTTGTGGACGGCTGCCGGAGACCAGCCGAGCTCGGCCGCGACCGGAAGCCTCGGGAACGCCATGTACTCGATGTCGGCGGACGTCCGGATCGTCTCCGTCCACAGTGGAGCTTCGACGCCGCGGACGTTGGCCTCGGTCACGCCGTTCAGGTACGCGCCGGGGTTCCAGCTGTACGCGTCCCTGACCTCCACGAGGCCCGCCCAGTCCAGGCCGAGCTTGGTGTTCTTGTCGTACTTCATGTCGAGGTAGATACGGTTCGCCGGCGACATCAGGACCTTGTTGCCGCGCTGGGCCGCCGCTGCCACGTTGGCGTCGGTCGTCGTGGTGCCCCAGAACTGCGGCACGACTGCCGTGTCCTTGGTGGTCTTGATGAACTCGTGCCAGCCGACGGTGGTCTTGCCGTACTTCTTCACGATGGGCAGGACCCGGTTCATAAACGTCACGTAGTCCGCGTCAGGGGTACTGAGCGCCTCGTCGCCGCCGATGTGGAAGTACGGGCCGGGCGTGATCGCGGAGACCTCCCGGACCACGTCCTCGACGAACTTGTAGGTGACGTCCTTGTTGATGCACAGGGAACTGAAGCCGACCTCGGTGCCGGTGTAGAGCGGGCGCTTCTTGTCGTCGCAGTTCAGCTCGGCGTAGCTCGCCTGGGCGGCGTTGGTGTGGCCCGGCATGTCGAACTCGGGGATGACCGTGATGCCCCTGCTCGCCGCGTAGGCGACGATGTCCTTGTACTGGTCCTGGGTGTAGAAGAGCTTGCCCGTCCGGCCACCCACCTCCGTGCTGCCGCCGATCCTGGTCAGCTCGGGCCAACTCTTGATCTCCAGTCGCCAGCCCTGGTCGTCCGACAGGTGGAGGTGGAAGTAGTTGATCTTGAAGGCGGCGATCTGGTTGATGTAGCGCTTCACCTGGTCCGGGGTGAAGAAGTGGCGGGAGACGTCGAGCATCGCGCCCCGGTGGTGGTACCTGGGGTGGTCCAGGATGCTGGCGCCCGGCACCGTCCACGGGCCTGGTTGCCTGGTTTTGGCCTCGGCCCTGGGCGGGAGGAGCTGGCGCAGGGTCGCGATGCCGTTGAAGTGGCCGGCCGAGGAGTTCGCCCGGATGACCACCTGCTTCGGTGTTACGTCCAGTTGGTAGCCCTCTGGACCGGTTTTGGGGTCCGCGCCGCCGGTCAGGACCACGCCCTCGCCGGAGACGCTGTCCGTGATCGGCAGTGCGTAGCCCGTGGAGGGGCGGAGGATTCTCGCCAGCAGTTCGGCCGGTTTGCGGGCGTCCTGGGTGGCCAGCTGGATCCTGGCGGCCGGGGTGAGGGTGAAGGTGATGTCCGGGCGGGGCTGTACCCGGACCGGCTGGGGGACCAGCTCTTGCAGGGTGGTCGGGGCTGCCGCGTCTGCTGTGTTGGTCACCAGCACTCCTGATCCGGCGATCACCAGTGCCGCTAGTGCGGCCTGCAGTTGTGTTGCTTTCACGCCATCCTCCACAGGGCACGGGGGGACTTGGCGGCGTTCGGTCACGGTTTCAGGGGTGGGGTTTCGGTGTCAAGGTTCAGACCAATTTCGCCACCTTGCTAGAGGTGTTCCTTGCTCAGCTTGTGCCACAGGGCCGGGAGGGCGGCTTCCGTCTTGTGCGCCAGCTCCACTTCTTTGCCGTAGAGCAGGCCGAACGTGAAGCCGTTCTCGTCACCCCTGCCGAGCTCCAGCAGGACCGGGCGGGCGACCACCGAGTCCTGGTGGTCGCCCAGCAGGGTCTGGACGTCCTTCGCCCGCTTGCGCAACGCCTTGGCGTGCTTGCCCAGTGCGGGCTCGGCGACCTCGGCCGAGTAGCGGAGCCGTTTCGCCGCCTTGCGGGCCTCGTGGAGGGGTTCGTCGCTGTCGCTGGTGGCGAGTGCCTCCTCGACGCGGACGTCCAGGCGGTGGCGGGCTTTTTCCACCAGGCGCGGGAGGACGTCCTTCGCCTTGCCTGAGGCCGAGGACGTGAGTGGAGGCGTGGTCAGCAGCGTGTCGATGGTGTTGAGGAGGGTGAAGTAGCGCCCGCTGTTCAGCGCGGCCACGGAGTCCTTGTGCGCCTTGGCTTCCAGCGGGGCGAAGTGGCGGGTCAAGCGGGCGGCCACGTCGCCGAGGACCAGTTCTGACGGGAGGGCGTGCAGGCCTTCCTCGAAGCGCATGCGGAGTACTTCCAGGTCGCGCGAGCTGCCCAGAACGGAGGCCAGCCACTTCAGTTCGTCGGTCAGGGCGCGGGTCTGTTCGCGGTCGACGATCTTGCCGAAGGCCTGGAGGGCCGAGCGCATGCGGCGGGTGGCCACCCGCATCTGGTGGACGGCGTCGTCCTCGTCGCGGCGGACTCGCGGGTCCTGGTTCTGGAGTGCTGCTCGTTGTTCGTAGAGGTAGGCGAGGACCACGTCGCCTGCCGTCGGCTTCTTGCCGAGGGTGGGGCCGGAGTCCCGTTTCACGCCGATCACCTGCGAGAGCTTGGACTTCGAGGACGACGGGACGATGCCCGCGTCGCCCAGGTGGCGTTCCACGGTGTCGAGGAGGGCGCGGTCGCCGTTTTCGCCCAGTTCCACCTCGATCTCGCGCCATGAGGTGGTCTTGGTGGAGGAGCCCATGGTCTGGGCGGTGACCACGTCGTCGACCACCTCGGCGAGCATGTCGCCCTTGCCGTTGGTCAGTTGCCAGCGGCGGCGGTTCGTGCGGATCTCGGCCACCGGGCTCAGGTCGCCGCCCCTGGTGTGGGCGCGGACCAGGGAGGAGAGGTCCTTCGGGGGCTTCTTCACAGCGCGGCCCAGAGGGACGCGGAGTTCCTGGCGGGAGTCCTCACCTGCCGGGAGTTTGAGGTGCCAGCCCTCGTCGTCGCCGCCCACCCGCCTGCGCAGCGTCACGCCGGCGCGGGCCAGGCGGTAGTCGTCGGTGTCGAAGTAGGTGGCTTCGAGGTCGAACTCCTCTGGGCCGGTCGCCACGCCGGTGATCTCGGTGAGGTCCGGCAGACTCGCGTCCGATGGTGCCTCGTACTTGCGCTCGGTCTCAGTAACGGAGGTCGCCATTTTCTATTAATACCCCGTTCTGTCCGGGTTCACTCAGCGCGGTGACGGTGCGTGAGGGTGGGTGCCACGGCCGGGCGGAACCACGCCTCTAATGCGTGCATTCGTCGGGTACCCGCTTTTCCCGGTCCACAATGTCCGGTTCGCTGGTCGCGTGCCCACGGAGAAGGAACGGCTCGATGTGGTCGAGCCGCAGGTCGCCACGTTGATCAGTCACGTCGGTCAGATCACGGCGGAACTCGAGCGCGTCACGGCCCGGCTGACGGTGCTGGAGCGGCGGTTGTCCGGTGCCGGAGACGGGCCGCCGGCCGGACTCGACGCGGTGACCGGCGAGATCGAGCCGCTGGTCGATGCGCTGCGCAGGGGGTGGGATGCCGAGCAGGAGATCCTCGCTGATCCGGCTCGGGTCGCACTGAGGCAGGAGGTGCTGGAGTTCGACGGGCTCAAGGCCCGCCGCGACGACGCCAGGTCCAAACTGGACGGTGGGCGGGTGCCCCGGTTCGAGCGGGACGCGCTGTCGCACGAGGTGCGCCAGATGGAGTGGCTGATCAACGCGAACGAGGCCAGTGCGCAGCGGGCCGCCGAGCGGCTGGAGGCCGACGAGGACGCCGTGGGGGAGGAGTGGCGCACCGAGGCCGTGCTCGCCGGGGACAAGGCTCGCGGTGAGATCAAGGACGCCGCCGCGCGCCGCATCTCCGAGGCGCTCTCGCAGTACGCGCGCATGCCGGTGTGGTTCCGGGTCGGGCTGGGCGAGATCCCCACGCCGGACCCGTCGTTCTGGCTGGAGTCGGCGATCGCGGTGCTCGCGTACCGGCTGGAGTACGGCGTCACGGACGCGGTCACGCCGCTGGGCACGCCGCCGTCCGCGGCGTCGGGCAGTGAGAACTGGGTCCGGCGCGCGAACGTCCACGCCGACATCACCGACCGCCTGACGACGTTGGCCGCGACCTTCCACCTGCAGTAGCCTGTTCTGCAACCGTCGGGTTGCAGAAGAGGTGCGCGAGTGAGTCAGGTCGATGACGTCTTGGCCGCGCTTGCCGACCCGATGCGCCGGCGGATCCTCGACCTGGTCGCGGCGAAGGGTGCCGCGTCGGCGTCGGCGCTCGCCGCCGAACTGCCGGTGAGCCGGCAGGCGATCGTGAAACACCTGGCTGTGCTGGAGAAGGCGGAGCTGGTGGCGTCCGAGCGCGCCGGCCGGGAGAACAACTTCTCCGTCCGGTCGGGCGCGCTCGACGCCACCGCCTCCTGGATGGCCTCGCTCGCCTCCCAGTGGGACCAGCGGCTGGCCGTCATCAAGAAGATCGCTGAGTCATGAGGGTGCCGCCGACCATGGTGGCCAGCACGGGGATCTCCGCGATGGCGTCGCTCGTGCGCGGGTCCTCGCCGAGCACGACGAGGTCCGCGAGCTTGCCCGGGGTGAGGCTGCCCAGCACGTGCTCCTTGCGGCACGCGTAGGCGCCGCCGAGCGTGTACGCGCGGATCGCCTCCTCGACGGTGATCGCCTCGTCCGGCCCGACCGCCCGGCCACTGGACGACCTCCGGCGCACCATGAACTCGATGGCGCGCAACGGGGCTCCGTCCGCGACCGGCCGGTCCGAGCTGCCCGCGACGGTGATGCCGTGGTCGAGGAACGAACGCCCGCGGTACATCCACGGCGCCCGGCGCGGCCCCATGATCTCGCTGTAGTCGTCGCCGTAGGAGTGGAGGAACGCGGGCTGGACGACGGGGACCACGCCGAGCGAGGCGATCCGGCCGAGCTGGTCCGGGCGGACGAGGCCGCAGTGCTCGATGCGGTGCCGTGCGTCGGCGCGCGGGCGTTGTCGTTGCGCTTCTTGGAGGGCGTCCAAGGTGAAGTCGATGGCCCTGTCGCCGATCGCGTGGACCGCGAGCTGCCAGCCGGCGTGGTGGCCGTCGGCGATCGCCGCCCGCATGGACCCCTCGGACTCGGCGAGCTGACCCGAGCCACCGGTCCCGAGGTACGGCTCGGACAACGCGGCCGTGCGCGCCATCATGCCGCCGTCGGTCCACAGCTTCAGGGCTCCCAACGACAGCATGTCGTCGCCGAATCCGGTGTGCAGGCCGAGGTCGATCGCCCGCGGAACCCCGTCGGACGGGTCAGCGGTCACGTCGTGCAGGACGTGCGCGGACACCATGAGCTGCACACGGATCGGCAGCTGGGCGCGTTGGTACGCGGCGGCTTCGAGCGGGCTGCTGGCGATCAGGCCCGCGCCGATGCCGGCCTCCGCACACATCGTGACGCCCTCGGACAGCACCTGACGGGCGCTCTCGTGCAGTTCGGCGGTGATCTCGCCGAGCGAGTACGGCAGCCGCAACGTGCGAGCGGCCAGTTGCTCGTTCTCGGTCAGCCAGCCGTCGCTCGTGATCCCCGGAAGTCGCTTCAGCACCACGGAGTTCACGACGCACGCGTGCCCGGACAGGTCGGCGACGTACACCGGCCTGCCGCCGCTGACCCGGTCGAGGTCCAGCGCGGTGAGGGGACGGTCCATGGCCCGGCGGTCGTAGCCGGACGCCTCGACCCAGCCCGTGCCGGGAGCATCGGTGAGACGGTCGAGGATCCGGGAGACCGTCGTCAGGCCGGTGATGTCGATCGTGCGGCGGCCGTTCCACGCCAGGTGCGTGTGGGCGTCGATGAAACCGGGCAGCACCACGGCTCCGCCCAGGTCGACGGTCTCGGCGGCGGGCAGGTCCGCGACCTGCTCGTCCAGTCCCGCGATGCGGCCCTGCCAGATGCCGATCGTGTGCGCGGCGGGGCGTGCCGGGTCCATCGTGATGGCCCGGCAGCCCGTCAGCTTGAGATCCAGTTTCACGCGGTCGCGAGGACCGGCACAGGAGTGTTGGTCAGCACGGACGTCAGGATCTCACCTGAGCGCACCGCTACGTTGGACAGCAGCGACGACGTGATGCCGTGCGAGTGCTCAGTGCCGCCCTGCAGGTAGATGCCGCCCTTGAGCGACGTCTGCACGCGGTAGTCACGGCCCACGACGAGACGACCCGTCTCGTCCCGGGAGCAGGTCTCGTCGAGCGCACCGAGCACCGGCGCGGCTTCGTCGTAGCCGGTCGCGAGCAGCACGAGGTCGGTGTCGACGAACTCCTGCTCACCGGTGACGAGCGACTGGATCACCGCACGCGCGCCGTCCGCCGACTCCTCGACCGCGACGAGCCGGGTCATCTTCATCATCTTGAGTCGCTCGGTGCCCAGCACCTTCTCCTGGTACTCGGTGCGGTAGAGCTGCGCGATCAGGTCGACGTCGACCACGGAGTAGTTGGTGTTGCGGTGGTAGTCCATCAACCGCTGCTTCACGGCGTCCGGGGCGTCGAAGTAGTGGTCGACGGCCTCGGGGTCGAAGATCCGGTTCGCGAACGAGCTGTCGTCCGCGGGGGAGTAGCCGTAGCGGGAGAACACCGAGCACACCTCGGCGCCGGGGAACTCGCGGTGCAGGTATGCCACGGTCTCCGCGGCGCTCTGCCCGGCACCGACGACGACACAACGCTTCGGGTCCTTCAGCGTGCCGACGCGGTGCAGGAACTCGCTGTTGTGCCACACGCGGTCCGACAACGCGATGCCCTCGGGCACGGTCGGGCGCAGTCCGGTCGCGAAGACGAGGTTGCGGGCGTGGTACACGTCACCCGTGGCCGTTGTCACCTCGAACAGGTTGTCCTGGATCGCTTCCACGCCAACGGCTTCGGTGCCGTAGGTGACCATGTCGTCGACCTGGGCGGCGGCCCACTCGAAGTAGTCGTGGAACTCGACGCGCAGCGGGAACAGGTTCTTGTGGTTGACGAAGTCGATCAGCCGGCCGCGGTCCCGCAGGTAGCAGAGGAACGAGAAGCGGCTGGTGGGGTTCCGCATGGTGACGAGGTCCTTGAGGAACGACACCTGCATGGTGGCGTCGTCCAGGAGCATGCCCCGATGCCAGCCGAACGCCTGCTGGCGTTCCAGGAACACCGCGGTGACAGGGGTTTCGGCCTGCTCGTTGTGCTCGGTCAGAGCGATGGCGAGCGCCAGGTTCGAGGGACCGAACCCGATACCGACGATGTCGTAGATCGGATGCATGAGCACCGAACTTAGGGCAGCCTAAGCTACCTGCGCAAGCCATCAGTTAGGTTAGCCTGACCGTATCGCACCTAAGTGAAGGAGGACACCCCCATGAGGGTCGTCATGTTCGGGTTCCAGACCTGGGGTCATCGCACCCTGCAGGCACTTTTGGCGTCCGAGCACGAGGTCGTCCTGGTGGTGACCCACCCCAAGGGTGAGGGCGTGTACGAGAAGGTCTGGAGCGATTCGGTCGAGGACCTGGCCCGCGAGAACGGCGTCGAGGTCGTCGTCCGCGAACGCCCGGAGGACCAGGAACTGTTCGACGCGCTCAAGGCCGCCGAGCCCGACGTGATCGTCGCCTGCAACTGGCGGACGTGGATCCCGCCGCAGGTCTTCGCGCTGCCCAAGCACGGCACGCTGAACGTGCACGACTCGCTGCTGCCGAAGTACGCGGGCTTCTCGCCGTTGATCTGGGCGCTTCTCAACGACGAGAAGGAAGTCGGCGTGACGGCGCACATGATGGACGACACGCTCGACGCCGGCGACATCGTGCTGCAGCGCTCGGTCCCGGTCGGCCCGCGCGACACCACGGCCGTGCTGTTCGAGAAGACGCTGGAGCTCTTCGGCCCGATCACGGTCGACGGCCTCGCCGAGATCGCGTCCGGCCGCACGGACTTCCAGAAGCAGGACCGTTCACAGGCCTCGTTCTTCCACAAGCGCGCCGAAGAAGACCTGCGCATCGACTTCACCTGGACCGCCGAGGAGCTGGACCGCCTGGTGCGAGCGCAGTGCGCGCCGTACCCCAGCGCGTTCTGCTTCCACCGCGGCCAACGTCTGGAGATCATCGAGGCGGACGTCTCGGGCGAGGTCTACGGCGGCACTCCCGGCCGGATCTTCTACCGCGAGGGCGACGGCGTGACGATCGTCGCCGGCACCGAGGCCCGTCGCGGCAAGAGCAAGGCGTTGCTGGTCAAGAAGGTTCGTACCGCCGATGGCACCGAACTCAAGGCGCACGAGTACTTCAAGCACATGGGTGGCTACCTGACCTCGCGTCCGTAGCTCCGACACGCTGTTCACGGGCCGGGTGACCGGTCCGTGATCAGCATGGTCGATCATGGGCGCATGAATCGCGCGGCGGTGACGTCACTGGTGGTCTTCGTGCTGCTCGTGGCGGTCGGCTGGTACCTCACGAATCTTCAGTCACCCCAGGAGAATCCGCCCACCACGCCCGCGCCCGTTCCGGCCGGTTCGGCGGACCTCGCCGCCCTGAAGATCGCGCCCGAGGGCAAGATGGCCGGCTACAGCCGCGACCGCTTCCCGCACTGGGCCTCGCAGGGGAACTCCTGTGACACCAGGGAGATCGTGCTGCAGCGCCAGGGTGCCGACGTGAAGGCGGACAAGGACTGCAAGGCGACCTCGGGCACCTGGAACAGCGTCTACGACGGCGTGGTGATCAAGGAGGCCGGTGAGATCGACATCGACCACACCGTGCCGCTCGCCGAAGCGTGGCGTTCGGGCGCCGACAAGTGGACCGACGACGAGCGCAAGGCGTTCGCCAACGACCTCGGCGGCATCCAGCTGATCGCGGTGACCGCGAAGTCCAACCGCTCCAAGGGTGATCAGGACCCGGCGAAGTGGAAGCCGCCGGTCGCGGCGTACGGGTGCACGTACGCGCGGCACTGGATCTCGGTGAAGATCAGCTACAAGCTGACCGTGGACCAGCCGGAGCACGACGCGCTGGCCGCGTTGCTCAAAACCTGTTGATCGCACTGGCGCGCTGCTGACGACACGGCCCGACCCCCAGACGGGCCGCGTCGTCTCATCGCCCTACCCGACCTGAACGGACTCGAACAGGCCGGACAGCTTCCAGTGCGTCACGTACCCCATCGCCTCGGCGGCGATCAGCACGTCGAGCTTCCCGAGGTTCGTGCGCGCCGGCATCTGGTACGCCTTGCCGCGCCGCGCGTCGAGCACCATCGGGATGGCGCCGGGCAGCGTGTCCGCGACCGTGTGCTGCAGGATCCGCAGCCCGACGTTGGCCGCCTCCCTGGTCAGCGGCACCTCCTTGGTGTGCACGAGCACCGCGTACGTCGTGCCGTCCTTCTTGCGCAGCCCCAGGTGCGGCCGCACCTTCAAGGTCAGCTCGCCGGCGCGGTAGGTGGCGCCCTCCACCGGCACCCCCGTCGCCTTGCACGACGCCAGCCAGGGCAGGAAGCCGTCGGCGATCTCCTCGAACGCCCGCGGCTGCCCCGTGCGGTTGGCGTTCATGATCGCCTTCTTGAGCTCGATCTCGGGTTCGGTCGAGTTGACCGCTCGTCGCATGGCGTCGCGGATCGGGTTGTAGAACCCGCACACCCGCGTATCGGAGGCCAGGTACATCCCCCGCTGTTCCGACACGATGTTGATGCGCCCACGCTGACCGCTCATGACGTACTCGGTGAACGACAGTGCGGTGACGCTGACGTTGTTGTCCGGCAACGTTTTCTCCCCTCGTACCGCGAGCTTCACCTGACGTTATCCGAGAGGTCTGACAGAAACGGGACTGCTCCGAACGGCGCAACGGTTACGTAGCGTTGAACGGTCACCTGAGTGGGTGACACGCAGAGTTGCGACCTAGATCGCAATCGATAAACGGATGGTGACGGACCGGCAACCGATCATGCGGATGACCGTTCGTCTGCCGTTCGCCGACGCTGATCGAACGCTCACCGCAAGACCAGCGGAAGTAACACTCCGTAGAAGATCAACTCAGGAGAATGGGTTTCGGCAGGAGGAATCACGGCGAGGGAGCACGATGGCGGTCAAGGCGGAGCGTTCACCCGACAGAGCGGGTGACGTGGAGGTTCCGCAGCCTCGGCAGCTGGAGAGGTGGCTGGTCCGCCCCGGCAACTGGCCGCACGCGATGCAGGTGACGATCATCCTCGTGCTGATCGCACTGCTGCTGTGGGCCATCGCCGTCACGCTCGGCCCCGACCAGGCCTTCGTCGTCGGCTCCGCGGGCATCGCGGCCAAGCTGATCTGCATGTACCTCGACACCCGCGTCCAGAACTAACCGCCGTAGCGCTCCGCCGCGCGTGCCTTGGCCTTCGCCGCCTCGATCTCACGGTCCTTCGGCGGCGCCGTGGTCACCAGCGCGTCGAGCAGTTCCTGCGTCGCCGCCGCCACGGCCGCGACCGCCTTGTCGAAGGCGGCCTGGTTCGCCGCGGACGGTTTCGTGGCCCCGCCGACCTTCCGCACGTACTGCAGCGCGGCGGCCTGCACCTCGTCGGACGTGGCGGGCGGTTCGAAGTTGTGGAGCACCCGGATGTTTCGGCACATGCCTCCACTATGACCTGTTCGGCGGCGCCGCGCGGGTGTGGATGCGTTCTCCCTGCTTGCCGAAGAGGCTGATGATCTCGGCGGGCCTGCCGTCCGCGCTGCTGAAGCTGTGCGGCTGCCGGCAGTCGAACTCGGCCACCTCGCCCGCGCGCAGCACGATCTCCTTGTCGCCGAGCCGCATCCGGATCCGCCCGCTCAGCACGTAGAACCACTCGTAGCCCTCGTGCACGCGCGGTTCGTGCAGCTCCGGGTCCGTGATGATCATCTTCCACGCCTGCAGTGGCCCGATCGACCTGGTCAGCGGGATGCCGACGCGGCCGTGATCGAGCTGGCGAGGCTTCATCGCGACGCGCGGATCGCCCACCTCGGGCGCGCCGACCAGGTCGTCCAGGGTCACCTGGTAGGTCCGCGACAACGGCAGCAGCAGCTCCAGTGTCGGCTTGCGCTGGTCGGTCTCCAGGCGCGACAGCGTCGACTTCGAGATGCCCGTCATCTCGGACAACGCCGCCAGCGTCAGGTCGTGCTCGGCCCGCAACGCGGCGAGCCGTTGCCCCACGGTTGTTGCCATAACAGCAACTTACTTTGCCAAAACTGGACTGTCGACCGCACTCTTGGACCATGACGTACGAAGTGGTGATCATTGGTGGGGGAGCGGCCGGACTGAGCGCCGCTCTGATGCTGACCAGGGCACGCCGCAGCGTGCTCGTGGTCGATGGTGTCGAGCCGCGCAACGCGCCGGCCGCGCACATGCACAACTATCTCTCTCGCGACGGCCTCTCGCCGTTGGACCTGCTCAAGCACGGACGAGCCGAGGTCGAGGGATACGGCGGAGAGATCGTCAACGACGAAGTTCGCGGCGTCACGGCGCTCGACGACGGGTTCGCGGTCGACCTGAGCGAGCGCACGGTGCGTGCCAAGCGCCTGCTGTTCGCCACCGGCCTGGTCGACGAGGTGCCGGACAACCTGCGCGAACGCTGGGGCCGTGACGTCTTCGGCTGCCCGTACTGCCACGGCTACGAGGTCCGCGACCAGAAGCTCGTGGTGTTCGGCGAGGAGATGAAGGTCGCGTTGGTCCGTCAGTGGTCGGACGACGTCACCCACGTGCCGTCGGTCGACGGCATCGAGGTCGAGGACGACAAGCTGGTCGCCGTGATCTCCGACGGCAAGCGGGTACCGGCCGATGCGCTCGTGTACTCCGCGCCGATGAAGCCGCGTGACGAGTTCCTGCTCGCGTTGGGCGCCGAGACCGAGGAGACGCCAGTCGGCAGGTTCGTGCGTGCGGACGCGAAGGGCCGCACGAGCGTGCCCGGCGTCTACGCGGCGGGCAACGTCACGGACCCAGCGGCCATCGTGATCGTCGCCGCAGCTCAGGGCGCCCAGGCGGCCGGGATGATCAACGTGGACCTGCTGGGCCTCATGCCGGCAGGCTGATCCGGAACGTCGACCCCTCGCCGAGGGTGCTCGTCAGCGACACCGCGCCGCCGTGGGCCTCCACGAGGTGCCGCGTGATCGCGAGGCCGAGCCCGCTGCCGCCCGTGCGGCGGCTGCGGGACTTGTCCGCCCGCCAGAACCTGTCGAACACGTGCGGCACGTCGTCCGGCGCGATGCCGGTGCCGGTGTCGGTCACCTCCAGGATCGCCTCGTCCTGCCACCGGAACAGCTTCACGACGACCTCGCCGCCCGGCGGGGTGTAGCGCACGGCGTTCGCGACGAGGTTGCCGAGCGCCTGCCGCAGCCGGACCGGGTCCGCGGTGATGTGCACGGGCGTGGTCTCTGCGCGCAGCAGGATCTCGCGGTTCTGCTGAGCGTTGACGACCTGCTCCACGACGTCGTCCAGTGCGATCGGTTCGGGGTGCAGCCGGAGCGTGCCCGCGTCGGCCTGGGCGAGGTCGTGCAGGTCGTCCACGAGCCGTTGCAGCAGAAGGGATTCCTCCAGCAGCATGTCGATCAGGTGCGGGTCCGGTTCGGCCAGCCCGTCCTGCGTCGCCTCCAGCCAGCCGGTGATGTTGCCCAGCGGCGTGCGCAACTCGTGCGCGACGTCGCTGACCATGGCCTGCCGCTGGCGTTCGGTCTCGGCGAGCTTCTCCGACATGGCGTTGAACGACCGCGCGAGTTCACCGATCTCGCCCGAACCGCCGTCCACCCGTGCCGTCCGATCGCCTTCGGCGGTGCGTTTCGTGGCGGCGGTGAGGGCTCGGATCGGCCGCACGAGCTGCGTGGCGGTGACCCACGAGGCGAACCCGGCGAGCGCGAGAATTCCGAGAGCCACCAGCGTGATCCGGGTGGCGCCGGTCGTCGAGAGGTCGATCGCCATCGGCTCGTCACCGGTCGGTGAGGTGAGGAACAGCTGGGCCGGCGCCGCGACGTACGGCCTGAGCTGTTCGCGACGCGAGCTGTCCATGCACGCCACCACCTCCGGCGGTGCGCCGCTGACAGTCGTGATCTCCCAGTCGAAGTTGTTGGAATCAGGACCGGGCGGCTTGTTGTAGTTCTTGCCGCCGGGGACGCGTTGGTCGAGGCACTTCGAGTACAAGGCCTGGAGTTGGGTGTACGCGGCCTTCTCCGTCGCCGTGAGCGTATAGAGCTGGTAGCCGACCCAGCAGACGTCCCAGACCGAGAGCTCACCGGGCCCGAGGTTGGGCAGCCGCGGCCGTCCGTTGGGTGCTTCCACGAGCGTGATCCTGTTGTTGCACTGGAGGAGCTGGTCCGCGTAGGCGTGCAGCGTGCGGTACTCCTCGTCGTTGAGCTTGAACGGCCCGACCGCCCTGGGGTCGATCTTTCCGTTGACGTTCAACGGGTCGACCAGTGCCTTGGGGGTGATGGGCAGTTGTGGCGAGTTCTTGCCGCCGGTGTCGATCAGCGTCGTGCCGTTGCCGTCGGTCAGCGCGATGCGACGGCCGTACTTCCGCGCGATGCCGTCCACATCGGACTTCGCACCCGTCCAGTCCTTGTGCGTGGCCGCGTACTGCACCAGCTCGTCGAAGATCTGTGCGTCCGTCTCGAGCGCGTCGCCCTGCTCCTGCCGGATCGCACCCGTCGTAGCCTGCGACGCGAGCCACGCCGTGACGGCGATGGAGCAGGCCGCGATCACCAGGGAGAACAGGAAGAACCGGACGAGAAGGCTTTTCATACGAGCTTGTATCCGATGCCGTAGACGGTGAGAAGTCGTTCCGGCCGGCGTGAGTCCTGCTCGATCTTGCGGCGCAGCTTCATCATGTGCACGTCGACCGTACGGGCTGTGATGAACCCGTCCTCCAGCAACTGCTCGCGCGTGAACACCCGTTGTGGCTGAGCGGCCATCTTGGCCAGCAACCGGAACTCGGCGGGCGTGAGGCTCACCAACTCGTCCTTGATGTGTACTTCGTGCCGGATCGGGTCGACGGTCAGATCGCCGACCTTGAGCACCGTGGCGTTCGTCGTGCGCGCACGACCGGTGCGCCGCAGGATCGTCCGCACCCGCGCGACCATCTGCCGTGGCCTGAACGGTTTGGTGATGTAGTCGTCGGCGCCCAGGTCGAACCCGAGCAGCACGTCGTCCTCGGTGGACCGCGCGGTGAGCAGCACGATCGGCACGTCCGACTCGGTGCGGACGGCGCGCATCACGTCGATGCCGTCGACCAGCGGCATCATCACGTCGAGGACCAGCAGATCGGGGTTGCGGCGCCGGGTCTCGTCGATGGCCGCGCGTCCGTCGTGGACGAC
This sequence comes from Lentzea albidocapillata, assembly GCF_000719115.1. GTDB lineage: Bacteria > Actinomycetota > Actinomycetes > Mycobacteriales > Pseudonocardiaceae > Lentzea > Lentzea albidocapillata. Next base: position 78,507 of record NZ_JOEA01000026.1, read on the forward strand.
CACCACCGAATGCCCGTCGTGCTCCAGGTACCGGCGGACGAGTTCAGCCTGGTGAACGTTGTCCTCCGCGACGAGAATGTGGGCGCACACAGTCCGAAGTATGCAGGCCTTCACGACAGTTAAGCGGGACGTAAACAGGTTCTTCATCAGTTCCGGCGAGCGTTGCCGTCATGAAGGTGCATTTGGCTCTGGCGTCGGTCGCGCTGACCACGATTCTGCTGACGACGACGCAACTGGCAGGCGAGACTTCCCCCGCGGCCGCTCCGACCACGCCGCCGGTGGTCACGCCTTCCGAGGTCCCCTCCTCGCCGGCACCGCCTCCGCCGCGCGTCTACGCGTCCAGCTCCGACCTGCCCGACGGCCCGGAGTTCCCGGTGGCCGGCGCAGGCACGTTCCACGTGGTCCCCGGCTCAGGCCCCGTCGTGGGCACGGGTCCGTTGCGGACCTACGCCGTGGAGATCGAGAACGGCATCACCGTCGACGAACAGGCCTTCGCGGCGTTCGTGGACGCTACTCTCGCCGACCCGCGTGGCTGGACGGCTCGTGGCGCGCGCTCGGTGCAGCGCGTCTCCGGTGCCGCGTCGGTGCGTGTGCGGCTGACGTCCCAAAAGACCGCCCGCAACGTCTGTGGCTTCGAGATCCCGGTCGATGTCTCATGCCGTGACGGCAACTTCGTGTTCCTCAGCGCCGCTCGCTGGATCCGCGGCGCCGTCGCCTTCCTGCCGGACCTCGCCGCGTACCGCACGTACATGGTCAACCACGAGGTCGGGCACGCGTTCGGGCAGGGCCACCAGCCGTGTGGCGTCGCCGGCGGTCCGGCGCCGGTGATGATGCAGCAGACGTTCAGCGTGTCCAACGACGAGATCGTCCGCATCACCGACGGCGTGCCCCAGGGCGCGGTCATCCCGCGGGACGGGAAGGTGTGCACGCCGAACGGGTGGCCGTATCCCTGACTGCGGCCGTCGTCTCCTCGGCTCACTCGTGGTTGATGTCCCGCTCCATAGCCTTGACGGCATGGACGTGGACACGAGGCTGCTGAGATATTTCGCCGCCATCGCGGAGGAGGGCAACCTCACGCGCGCTGCGCACCGGCTGTTCGTGTCGCAACCATCACTGACGAAACAACTCAAGCACCTGGAATCGCAGCTGGGCGTGCGGCTGTTCACGCGGTCCAGCACCGGGATGAGGCTGACGGAGGCGGGCCACGCCCTCGCCGCGCGCGTCCCACCGATGCTCGCGGGCTGGGACGTGGCGGTGAGCGAGACCAGGGGTGCCGCCCGCGTGCTGCGCGTCGGTTTCCTCGCCAGCGCGGCGAACGACGCGACCCCGGCCATCGTCCGTGAGTTCGGGAGGCTCCGGCCGGGCTGGCGGGTCGACCTGAAGCAGGCACCCTGGTCGGATCCGTCCGCGGGCCTCGCCGGCGCGGAGGTGCCCGTCGCGTTGCTGCGATTACCCTTCCCGGGCGAGGAGACGTTCGGCGTGCAGACGTTGTTCGGCGAATTCCGTTGCGTGGCACTGTCTTCCGCGCACCCGCTGGCCGGCCGTTCCTCGATCGACTTCCCCGAGCTGTGGGACGACCCGGTCGTCGTCGCCCCCGCCCTGAAGGGAACCTGGCGCGAACACTGGCTGGCGTTGTCCGAAAGGGACGGTCGTGAGGTGCGCGTCGGCGCCGTGACCGAACACCCCGACGAGTTCCTCGGCGCGATCGCCGGCGGCCACGGCGTCGCGCTGGTTCCGGCGTCCACGTCCCACTTCTACTCGCGGCCGGACATCGTCTACGTGCCTGTGAGGGGCGTGAGCCCCAGCGAGGTGGCCGTGGCGTGGCTGCCGGACCCCGGTGAGGCAGCCGTCGACTTCGTCCGCTGCTGCCTCGACGTCACGCGCTCGCGGCGCACCGGGTGCGGCACTCGCTCGGGCTGAACCCGTGCACGCGCTTGAACGCGGCGCTGAACCCGAACGCGTCCGCGTACCCGACCTTGCGCGCCACCGACGCCACCGTCGCCGACGACTCGGCCAGCAGATCCGCGGCCACCGCCATCCGCCACTCCGTGAGGTACGTCAGCGGCGGCACCCCGACCAGCTTCGCGAACCTGCCCGCCAGCGTCGTCCGCGCCACCCCGGCCTCCTTGGCCAGCAAGGCGAGCGTCCAGGCCCGTTCGGGATTCGCGTGCATCGCCTCGAGGACGGGCCCGACCACCGCGTCGGCCCGGGCTCCCAGCCACCCGTCGCCGTGCTCGCGCTCGAACCACTCCTTGAGCGCGCACACCATCAGCCAGTCGAGCAACCGATCCGCGACCACCCCCGGCCCTTCCATGCCGATGTTGGCGTAGAACTCCGCGCACCTGTCCTCGCCCTGAGCCACCAGCGCGTCCGGCAACACCGCGGTGAGCCGCCGCGCCACGGCCCCCTTGATCTCGTACGTCCCGCTCACCACCGACGCACGCCCTTGCGCCGCAACGGACTCCTGCACCACCAGGATGTCCCCGGCCCTGGCGGTCTCCCCGCGCACGGTCATCTCACCCGACGCCACCGCGTACAACGTGAGCCCTGGCAACACCCGCGTTCCGTCGATCTCGGTCCGGCGCACCCCAGCGCCATCCGCGCGCACCCCGCGCAGCAGTTCGTCGAACGGCTCCATACCGTCCACGATACGGCCCGCACGATCGAACATCATCGATGAACTCTCACCCATGTCCTAGCCCCGCTCACGCGGGTTGGCTGAGCACATGACCGAAGAGATCCTCGTCCTGGGCGCAACCGGCAAGACGGGCCGCCGCGTCGTCCGCACCCTCGAAGCCACCGGCGCCACCTTCCGCAAGGCCTCCCGCGCGACCGGCTTCGACTGGAACGACCCGTCGACCTGGAAGCAGTTCCTGCACGGCGCGACCGCCGCGTACCTGATCGCCCCGGAAGACCCGTCCGCCGCGTCCCCGTTCGTGGAACTGGCCGCAGCCTCAGGCCTCCGCCGCATCGTCCTGCTCTCAGGCCGTGGCCTCGACCAGACCCCACCGGACGTCTTCCGAAGCATGCACGCCGCCGAGAAGGCGGTCCGGTCGAGCGACCTCGCCTGGACCATCCTGCGAGCAAACAACTTCAACCAGAACTTCTCCGAGGACGTCTGGCAGCCCGAAATCGATGCGGGCCGCCTCTCCCTGCCCATGGACGACACCCCGGAACCGTTCGTGGACGTCCGGGACATCGCCGAGGTAGCCGCCCTGGCCCTCACCACCGACGACCACCAGGGCCAGACCTACGACCTCACCGGCCCGGAAGGAGTCACCTTCGCCACCGCGGTGTCCAAGATCGCGAAAGCCACCGGCCGCGCCATCGAACTGGTCAGGCTCACCCCGGCCGAGTACCGCGAAGCCCTCCTCGCCCAAGGCGCCCCCGAAGAGGTGGCCACCGAACTGAACGGCATGTTCGAAAGCATGCGCAACGGCCAACTCGCCACCCCGACCGACGACGTCACCCGCGTCCTGAACCGCCCGGCCACCAGCTTCGACGCCTACGTCTCCGAAACCTGGCGCTGACGAGGCAACAACAGGTGCACGGCGAACCCAGCCGCCGTGGCCATCACCGCCTGGTAGACGACCGAGCCCTGATACCCGCCCCCGACGAGGAACGCGGCGTCCAGCCCGGTCGTCCACCAGCCGGCCAGCTCACCAAGCCCCAGCACGTGCCACCCGAAGAACCCGGCACACCACCCGCCGACCACCCAGGCCGCCTGCCCGCCCCGCCGCACGAAGAGGAACGTCGACACCGCAGCCACGGCGTTGAAGGCGAGGGCGATGCCGGTCAGCGTCGCGCCGGGGTTCCACAGCAGGCTTGCCGCCGTCTGCACCACCAGCACGCCGACGACCAGCCCAATGCCCAACCGCGTCTTGTCCACGCGCCTGATTATTCAGCTCCACGCGCCGCACCACAGAGTGGGCCCGCGATCGGAAACGAAGCAGGCCTCTGACCTGTTCGCACAGGTCAGAGGCCACTTGATGAGGTGCCCCTGGCAGGATTCGAACCTGCGACCTCGGGATTAGAAGTGATGCAATCGTGACACTCTGGCAGCTCTGCCTGGGGCTTTAGTGTGGAGCCGCGTTCGATGTGTCTCTATGGAGTCATGGTTTCGCGCAGTTGGCTCCACGATTGGCTCCACGTCGTTGTGACTGCTTGAGGGGCCTCAAGTTGATCGTCCCTTGTGGATCTCGCTGCTGGCGTTGCACCTCGATCTGAGGTTCGCTGCCCTTCCTTGCGATAGTCGGTATGGTCTGGGTCACACGTCCGACTGGGAAAGGGCAAAGATGTCTGACTTGCAGGATCTCGGTGTTGAGCGGACTCTCGTTCTGTTGAAGCCCGATGCGGTTGCGCGTGGGTTGGCGGGCCGCATCATCACGCGTTTTGAGGACGCCGCTCTGAAGATCGTGGGCGTCAAGATGAAGCTGATGGATGCGGAGTTCACGCGCAAGCACTACTTCGACCTCGAAGACCGCGCTGGACCTGCCATCTACAACACGACTGCCGGATTCATGCAAAGCGGCCCCGTTATCGCTCTGGCGCTCGAAGGCGTCGAAGCGGTGGCCAAGGTGCGGAAGATTATTGGCGATACATTCCCGGATCAAGCTCCGCCTGGAACGGTTCGCGGCGACTTTGCCCACCAGACAAAGTCATCCTCCGAAGTGAGCGGTAAGGCGGTGATGAACCTCGTTCACGCGTCCGGAAACTCAGAGGAGGCAAAGTATGAAATTGAGCTTTGGTTCGGCGATTCGGAGTGGTTCGACTATGAAACTCTAGTCGAGAAGTTTTCCTACTGATAAGGGGTAGACATGAGTGACGCTAGCCGCCATGCGTCGCTTGAGGAACTCGAATCAGCATTCGTGCGTGAGTCGGCAGAGGGCAACAGGTCAGCAGCTGAGATCGCGTACGCATTGTCATTTCGATACCGAAATGAAGACGTTGCAGGCGAACGTAGGTTTGATCTCGCAAGAGCTTGGGCGATTCGTGCGATTGAGTTGCTCGACTCGTTGCCCAGTGAAACCCTGGAACAGGTAGCGAGTACGACACCGGAAATCGGCGGTGTGGCAATACCCGAACTTCTTCACGCTGGGGTCGTTCGTGAACGTCTCGCTGATGTGTTGATCTAACTCTGCAGTAGGAGAGATCGATCTGCGCTATCGTGATGTCCAGTCTAGGGGCGATAGCCTCATTTATCAGGTAGGTCGAGATACTTTTTCGCTAGGAAGAACTCTGGGTTGTGCCGTAGCTCAAGTGCTGTCAAATAACCCCGATCAAGTATCTCGCGAACCAAATTGCGGATCTCCTCCTCGTCGTCGAGGAGGATTGATCGGTGAATCTGATATGAAGCTTCGGAAGTCCATTTCGCTACCCGTACATCTTCTCGCTGCGCGTCATCAATTCCGTCGGTGGTCAACAATGCATACCATCGAGCAACATCGGTTATATCGACCTCATTGCTGAGGGTCCCGGACTCTGGGCAGATCGCGCGCGCTATTGCAAATTGGCCTCGACTCATTTGCTCAAATTGTTCATGAGCCAGCCATGTTCTTGCTGTCTTCCAGTTTGGATGGCTATTTTCGCTCTTGGCAAGATGGGAGTCGCCAAATCCTATGGTCAGCCTTGAAGCAACAGTGAGAGTGCAGGAAACAAACCGAGTCACCTCCAGGGGATCTAGGGTAAGCACCGTGTGGTCTGAGGGAATTGTGTATCCGCAGTAGGATGCTTTCTCTCTTAGTTTGGAATCGATGGAACCGCCTCTGTGGATTATGCAGTTCCTCTGATGAGACATCCAAACGACACTGAGCCACTCTCTCGGCCAGTCAGACGTCCTCTTGGGTAGCTTAATGCCGCAGTGGCTTGCAAGAGAGGAAAGCCAGCCTTCCACTGGGCCTCGGGCTATTTCGACTGCCTGCTTCTCCGCAATTGCCGCGACAGCGCCTTGCGTCGACGGGAGCGAGAGAACGGTTTCAAGATCAATCGTTGGGTTGCCTGGAATGGCGCGCGGATGAAGCTCAAACAAGCTTCTTAGTAGTTCCGTGCAAAGGACTTCCAGTGCCGACGTTATGGACATCATCGCCGCATCGGTGGCGTAGCGGTCGCGGTCGACGTCCGATCGAAACTTCATCATCCCGTTCGCGACTAGGCGCACAACTGATTGAACGTCATCATCTTCATCGGAGAAGTCAATTGTCTCGATATGACCGGTTTTTCCTTGTCGGCCAGCCTCTATCACACGTTCAATCATTGCCGTGTAAGTGTCGATGAAGGCGCTTACTTTTTCGTGTTTCTCGGGGGCTACGTCGCGGAACACGTTTATGAGGTGGTCGTCAAAGGTCGTGCTTGTACGTGACTCGGCCGCGCAAGTGGCTATTGCCATCTCTGCGGTGGCGCAAAGGCGCCCAAATGCCCCCCAAATCCGGGCGGCAAAGAATTGGTCCATAGCGGGCCATCATAGCGTCGACTGCGGCGCAGTCAAAATGATTTCGCCGAGATTGCAATACGTGGAGAGTGTGCGGTAAGGGTCCGGTGAGCGCGCAACATCGGACCCTTGCCGCCTGCATCTATTTCTTCAAGGTCGAATCGAGATAGTCTTGTACTGGTGCGAAGAACGGGTACGGGACGTAGGTGGTCAGCTCGTCGTGCTTGACCCATGCGAGGGAGTCAAGTTCTTCATCGTCGACGACGCTGGCTTCACCCCCGACAGAGTCAAACGCGACATAAATCATCGTTCGACCCGTGTTGGGATGGACTCGTTCACCGAGCTTTTTGCCATCGGCGACTGTGATCCCGGTTTCCTCGTTCGCTTCGCGGGCAGCTGCGTTCTCCGGAGACTCGCCAGCTTCGACTTCACCAGCGGGAAACTGCCAGGAAAGACTGCCTTCTTTGACTCGACGCCGGACGAGCAGTACGGCGCCATCCTGAATGATCACGGCGGCCGCAATCGGTGGCCGCTGATCGTCAGGTGCCTTTTCACTCACTGTTTCGTACCTCCAGGGCATCCATTATCGGAGGAAAGATGGTCTCTGCGGGGATGAACCGGGTGAGTCGGTCGCTTGGTGTCCAAATCACGCTGACGTTCTCCACGACGTCCATGTTCTGTGCCTCTCCACCTAGGTACTCGCAGAGAAGGTACTCACAGTACACCTGAGTGATTGGGTGCAACCGGCTGCCGAGGTGCCGTGTCACGCGGCAATGAACGCCGGTTTCGGAAAGTGTTTCGCGGATAGCTGTGGTCTCGGCTGATGCACGAGGCTTGATCATTCCTGCGGGGAACTGCCAGGAACTAGAGCCGTTGTCTTCACGGCGCTGGACCATCAGCACATTTCCGTCACTCACGACCACTGCGATCGCGACGCGCAGAGCGTGGCCACTGTCCGATGTGGCTGGTGGCTGCTCTGGAGGTTCCTGTGGTGTTAGCTCCACTGCGAACCGCGCTCGTACTGCGGCCGATGCTCGCTCAAGCACGCGGTCTAGGAGTTGCTGTGTCTCGTGACGTGGTTGGCTGTTGGGCTCCGCGTGCCACTTCGCGACTGTGCGCGGAGAGATGCCGAGTGTGGCGGCGAAGGTCTCGTTGGACTCACGTAGTGCGCGCTGGAGTGCGGTCGCTGTGCGGCCGGTCCAGTCGTGCACCAGATCCACGGCTTACACCGCCACTCGCTGGCGAAATGCAGTGGAGTTGCATGGATCTTGCAGTGGTTTTGCATGGGACCTGCATGGTTTGTGCGCGGTTTCCGGCGTTGACTCATCGGCATGAGAAACAGCCATTCGAACCCCTCACCCCCAGAGTTATTTGCGATCGGCCTCAAGGCTTCCGGCAATCTTTTCGACGCTCTCGCTGATCTGTCGAACCTGATCGGTCAGAGCATCGATTCCGCCGAGTCTGGCGACGATTTCGCGCAACTGATGCTCGATCACGGCCAGTCGGCCGAGAACGTCATCGTCGCGGGCTGCAGGTTCTCCGACCTGCGGCGGGATACGACCGCCGAGTATTGCCTGCAAGTGGTTGGGGTGCCAGTCCAGGGCAACCGAGAGCGCTTCGAGCGTTCGTTCGCTTCGCCGGCGCTGAACGGTGTTGTTCTGGAGTTCGCCAACGATCGCCTTCGACACCTGCGAGCGCTCCGTGAGTTCTCGCTGATTGATGTCGAGTTCGGTCATGCGCTGGTTGATCGCCCTTGCGACCGCACTCCAGTCGTCCGCCACGTATTCCTCCGTGCTCCGCCTCGCTGTCGAGCGTAGCGCGGAGGCAATTCCGCGGTCCGCATAACGACAGCGTGGCTGCGGTTTTGGCTCCCTTTGCATCTGGATGGGATGAAATCATCCCGAGTTATTGGTCGAAATCATCCAGTCTTGCTTAGAAGGGCCCAATCCAATGAACGAGAAAATCGAGAACGCCCGTCCGGCGTTCTACACAGTCAGAGAGGCCGCCCGGATTCTGCGGGTTGCGCCTTCCACTCTCTACCGAGTGATCAGGGAAGGCGACTTCCCTGCGGTTCAGCTCCGCACGCGCTACGTCGTGCCTGCTGTTGCGCTTGAACAGCTGCTCACCGAAGCGACAGAGACCGGTGGCCTGGTCGACCCCTCGCGGATTGCGGCGGAGCGTCGCGCGGCCCGTGAGTTCGAGCAGAAGTCCGGGGGTGCGTGGCGATGACGACCCCGGAGAGCTACTACGAGGTGATCGCGGCCGAGCTCGACCGCTACGCCAAGGTCCCTGATGACGTGCTGATGGAGATCGTCACTCGTGACGGCACGTGCATGTGGTTGTGGGCCAAAGAGGACGGCCCGGAGTGGCAGGGCGAGGAGATCACGGATCGGGAGTTGGCGGCTCGCCTGTGCGAGTCGTGTCCGGTGCGGCGGCTCTGCCTTGAGTGGGAGCTGCGTCTTGCGGGTGAGCATCAGTTCGGCGTGTGCGGCGGACTGACCGGAGAGGACCGGCGCGCGCTGTACCTCGTATGGCGTGCCCGCCGTGACCGGATGAACGAGGACCAGGACGGAGGGCAGTAATCGTGACGATTAACGTGACGCCAACGCAACTGCTCGCCGCTCTGGGCGTGGTGCTGCTGGTGCTGTGGGTCTGGCAGGCGAGTTCCCGCCGGGCGAAGGCCGTCGCCGACACGGCCCGCAAGGGAGGCCGTCTGCTCTCGCTGACCGGGCGGGTGCTGATGATGGCTGCAGTCATCGTCAGTGTGCAGTGGGTGGTGATCACGCATCGGAGTGACACGGTGTTGTTGCTCGTGGTGCTGGGCCTGCCCGCACTGTTCGCCGCGTACACGCTGACCCGTGCTCTGACGATCACGGGGTGGGACGACTCGCCCCGCCGGGGTGGTCGGCGATGAACACGCTCACGAGGGTGAAGGAAGGGGTGGCCGCCTTCGGGTGGCCACCCGCCGCCCCGGCAGCCGCGCGGCTCGCCGCCGACGCGGCGGAAGCGGCCGAGCTGCGCGCGTACGCCACGCATCCGGACGTGGTGGCCCTGCGAGTCGAGCGCGTCCGGACGGAAGTGGACCGGTTGTGCTGGGCGGGGATCGTGCTCGGTCTCGGGTTCACCATGACCAACGTGCAGTCGTTTGCGGCAGCGGGCACGCCGGCGTGGTCGTTGCCGTGGCTGGCGGCGTGGCTGCTTGATCCCACGGTCTCGCTGGTGCTGCTGGCGATCCTGCGAGCCGAGCAGGTGACCGCTCGGTATCAGGTGCGCACGGGTGTGTGGACGCGGCGGGCGAAGTGGTTCACGCTCGCGGCCACCTACGTCATGAACACCTGGCACTCGTGGGCGGCCGGTTCGGTCTCGGGTGTGGTGCTGCACTCGGTTCCGCCGCTGGTGGTGTTCGTCGCCGCCGAGGCTGTCACGGACTTGCGGGACAAGCTCACCGAAGCGGTCACGGCCGCGTTCACGGAGGCGCAGCGACGTACGGCACCGGTCACCGCGGATTTGCCCGAGGAGACCACTACCGAGTCTGCGAAACCCAAGCGACGCAACAGGAAACGCTCTGGGCAGCGGGTGACGTTCTCCGACTACATGGCGGTTGCGCGTGAAGCGTGGACACCTGGTGTCGTCGTGAGTCCTGTGTGGGTCCGTGAGGTCACCACGTGCTCGCGTGGCCTGTCGTCTCGGCTCGCCGCAACGCTCGCGGCCGAACTGAACGCCGCAAACGCATCGGACGGAGGTGACCCACGATGACGAACCCTGATGGAGAGCTGGTCGGCGTGGACGCCTCCCTGCGGGTGCGGGCGGTGCTCGAAGGCGAGTTCGTGAACGACGTCCCGCCGCCCGTGCGGACGCCGTGGCGTCGGCAGGCTGTGAACTGGTGGCGGTGTTCACCGCGTGTGCCGTTGTGGGCGAAGGATCGCGTTCACGCGGTGCAGGCCGTCAAGGATCTCGTGGTGGCCGTGCTGCGTTCACCGTTCCGGTTCATGGGCGCGGTCGTGCGTGGGCTCGTGGTCGCGGTCCGGTGGTGGCGTTCATGGGTGACCGTGCGGGACTACCGGGAGGCAGCCGAGCAGTCGGAGAAGCTCGCGGACAAGTTCACCGACATTCGGGAGCTGACGCTGTTCCGGTGGAAGGTCACCGGGGCGATCGTGCTCACGGTGGCGGTCGTGGTCGCGGTGCTCGATCTCGTGTACGGGCACCGGGTGTTCTGGATCGCCGGCGTCGTGGTCGCCGTAGCACTGGCGATCCTCGGCAGGCGCAAGGACGGCAGTCCCGGACGTAAGGCGGTGCTTGCGGGTCCCCGCACGCTCACGTGGACGATGGACCCCCAGGTACTCGTGGACGCGTTCAGAGACGCCAAGCTCATCGGGAAGGACGAGACCCTGCGCCTGGTCGACCGGGCCACGCGCAGGGGTGAGGGATGGGCGATCACGGTCGATCTGCCCGCGACCCGTAAGGCGGCCGACGTCGTGAAGCATCGCGAAGCGCTGGCGTCCGCCCTGGCGGTGGATGAGATCCAGCTCAGCGTGGAGCGCGTACGCGGCAACGGCGGGCACGCCGGACGGGTGGCGATGTGGGTGGCCGATGAGGACCCCTACGCGAAGCCGCCCATCCGGACACCATTGCTCGGGGTGCACCGGTGGGACGCGTGGCGGCCCGTGCCGTTCGGCACCGACGCACGCGGACGCCGGATCGACCTGCCGTTGGTGTGGACGTCGGTGCTCATTGGCGCAATCCCTAGGCAGGGCAAGACAATGGCCGAACGGCTCGCGGCCGCGGGCTTGATCTTGGACCCGCACACCAGGCTGTACGTGGCGGACTTCAAGAACGGCAAGGATTGGAAGGCTGCTGAGCAGGTGGCGCACCGGTTCATGTCCGGTGACGACAGCGAGCATGTCTTGGCGTTCCTGGATTGGCTCGTGGAGCTGGTCGCCGATGTCCAGGGCCGCTACCGCCGGATGCAGGATCTCGATGACCTGACGTGTCCTGAGTCGAAGGTGACGCCGGACATGTCGCGTGATCCATCCCTGGACATGCCGATCACGGCCCTGGTCGTGGACGAGGTGCAGATTCCGTTGGAGGATCGTACTCCCGTTGAGGTGCAGGGGAAGAAGCTCACTGCTGGCGAGTACATCGGGGAGTTGCTGACCTGGTTGGCGAAGAAGGCGCCTGCGGCTGGTGTGATCTTGGTGTTGGCGACGCAGCGGCCCGACAGCAAGACCATCCCGTCCAGTCTGCGGGCGGTGCTCGGCTCACGGTTCGCGTTGCGGGTGATGGATTGGCGCGACAGCAACATCATCCTGGGCGAGCAGATGAACACGCGCGGGTACGACTCCAGTCGTCTGTTGCCCTCGCACAAGGGGGTGGGCATTCTGCGGCCGGACGGGGAGACCCAGGCGGGTGTGGATGTGCTGGCGCTGATCGTGCGGACGTTCTACATGCCCAACGAGGACTGGCGGGAGATCTGCCAACGTGGACGGGCGCTGCGTGAAGCGGAAGGCACGCTCACTGGGCACGCGGCCGGGCAGACAGCGCAACCGGTGCTCGATCACGCGTCGGTGGCGAAGGCAATCGGCAAAGGAACACCTGTACCCGCCGATACGGAACGCGTGGACGAGATCGCGTTGCCTGAACCGCTGGCGTCCGTTGCGGACTATCTCGCCGATGGCCTCGCTAACGACGATGGCCGGGACTTCGTACCCACGGCTGAGTTGGTGGACGCGCTGGGAGTCGAGCCCAAGGGGTTCGGTCTCGACATGTCCGCATTCGGCTGCCGTCCGACCCGCGACCGGGTGCCCACCGAGGACGGGATGAAGCAGGTACGCGGTTACGCCATCGCGGACATCCGCGCGGCGATCGAGCGCGTCCGCGACGCTGCAGTGATCGAAGCGGAGATGATCGACGATGACCAATGACCCGTCACAGACGGCCCTACGAGACGCGTCATCCGTCACACACCCCGTGACAGGTGCAGAACAGTGTTCACCAGCGGAAACAGGCCACCGTGACGGGTGTGACGGGTGACGGGTAACCCGTCACAACCATCTGAAAACGGGCGTGTGCCGCGCCCATGTGGCAGGGGCGCGGCACACGCCTAACCTGTCACCGCACGATCGTCCATTGCGAACGCAATGGGCGGGCTAGTCAGTTGGGACAAGGCCGGTGTACGGCGTGCAGCGCCGCCCGGCCGACCGGCGCAGCGAAGCGGATGCCGGGAGTGCCGGGGTGGAAGGTGTTCGCCGTACGCGCGGGACGTGCCGCCAGCGGCGGCCTTGATCCTGTAGAGCCAAATTCGGCACTTAGATCGAGAGGTGGGAGAGGTGGCCTCTGCAGCTTCGCTATCCCTCGTAACGGTGGAGGCGCTCCTGCCGACATTATGTGGGAGTATGATGCCTCATTGTCGTGCCAGGAAGGACGCTGGAATTGCGATACGTGAAGACCGCGCGCCTGGTTGAAACCGGCCATTCCATCTTATATGAGGCGCACGACAAAAAACGAGACGAACCCGTTGTCATAAAAGAGCTGAAGGTTTCGGAGGCGAGTCTGACGACCGCGCGCGATGTTGCGCGTTTCCGTCGCGAGTTGAGGGTGCAAAGTGAAATCGCCGGCCCGCACTTCATGCCTATCTTTGACATGTCAATGGATTCGGACCCGCCGTTCTATGTGATGCCTCGTGCGGAAAACAACCTCAAGAGCTTTGTGGATCAGAATGGACCGCTCGACACTGCGTACGCCGTCAGTATATTTTCTCAGGTGGTTGACGCGGTGGAGGTAATGCACGCGGCAAATGTCGTTCATCGAGATATAAAGCCAGAGAACGCCCTTTTGTACAACCGTAAATGGGTTCTTTCTGACTTCGGTCTGTGTCGGCAGCGCGAATCTGGCAGTACGGCCTTAACTTCACATGTTGGGCTAGGAACGGTCGAATATGCTGCACCCGAGCAGTTTAGGAACGCTGCTGCGGCAAATGAGCGTTCAGACATCTACAGTCTAGGTAAGGTGTTCTACTTTCTGTTGACGGGGAAAGTTCCCTGGCCGGAGGTGGATCTATCCAGAGTTCCCGGCGAGTTTGAATATATCGTCTCTCGCTGCACTCGCGAATATCCTATTAATCGCTATCAGAGTGTTGTTGATCTGAAGAAGCACCTGCTGATGTTGATGTTTCCGGACTCTGAACTTCAAACGCCCAGAGAGGTCGTTCAGGGTTTGCAGCAGCGCTACACATCGGGAGATGTGAGCACTCTCGATGAGATCATTCGTGTGATCCGTCAGAATTCGGACGATCAACGCTTGTACCTCGATGTTGTGCCAAGGCTGCACAAGAGCGTGTTGCTTGGGCTCGGCAGTCGGTACGAAACTGAGCTAAAGGAGGTTGTACGTCGGTGCTTTGAGCATGTGAGTGAGGTCCGGATCCAATTCGAATTTGTTGACACTCTCGCAGGCTTCCTGGATGCCATTTTCGATTCTTCGCGTGACGTAGAGTTGCGCGAGTACGCCATGACGACGCTTCTGGCGCTGGCACGCGACTACTCTCGGTGGAACGCGGCGATTGTGTTTGCCGATATTGCCGACAAGTGCGTCAAGGCGAATTCGACCTTTCTTCTTGTGGAGGTGCTCCGTGGGAACCCTGAAGGTGCGGATTTTGTTGCTCAATGGCTACGCGGGAAGTCAATGCCTCCGATCGTGCTGAACTGTCTATAGCGGGATATTTGGTAGTAACTCTACGATTCGTTGTGCTTGTGAAATTCTCGCGAGGGGTGGTTGGGTTGATTGGGCGGCAGTACTCGACTGGCTTTCGAGCTTGCCGGCGAGGTTCTGTCAACCTCATAGCCTTGCCGCTGGATTCATATGCAAGGGGTCGCGGGGATTCTGCGCATGTCGGCCGAATGTTCACGGAGTCTGATCGGAATCTCTTGGTTTCGGCTGCGGTGCTGCACGATATCGTTATGCGCCAAATCTGGTCGCGATCGGGTTTTATCCCTTGGATCGTGCGCGTTTTCTCTGGGCAGATTCCGCCCGATAGTAACTGACCAAAAAGTTCAAGCCTGACCGCGTTGCCGCTGGTCAGAGCTTTGATTTCACCCGGCGAAAGGTGGCGCCCCAGGCAGGATTCGATCCTACTACGCGCGGTTTACGTGATCGTGTGCCGCCGTGGCCGCGACGCGGCACGCTGATAGTCGTCCACCAGGCGAGCCAGCGCGTCCATCTGGTTACGCCACGGTCCACCATGCACACGCGCCATACTGGCGGTCTGTGCCTCCCAGCGACTACTGCGCCGCCCGGTCACCGACAACACCGGCTCCAAGAACCCCACCACGACCGGTGCATCTGTCGCCCCGGCCAAGACCCGCCAACCTGTCCGAGTCGAATCGGATGAGCGTTCGAGCCGCACCGTGTCCAGGTCCAGCGGAGCAGATCGCGTCGATCGCGGGGAGCGGCTCGTTCGCGGCTTCGCTTCTGTGACAGGTTTCGTGACAGCGGGTGCGAGCGGTTCGGCTGCCTCGGCAGCAGGAGCGGGTGTCACGAGCCGAGCGACTTCGGCAGTGGCACGCGTGAGCTGATGGGTGATCTGGTCCGCGTTGCCGTCCGTCAGTACCGCGTGACGCACCTCGGCAGCGGCAGCCTCGACAGCGGCTACGGCCGCCAAGACATCCCCGTGACGGGTGGCGACACGGGCGCGTCGAGCACGCTGCCGACACGCTGCGTTGTGATAGCGGGCCGGTCGCCCGCGCTTCGACCCTGCTTCGAGCGGCTGTCCGCATCCCGTGCACTTCACGACACACCACCCAATTCGTGACTAGTTTCGTGACGTACGGCGAGCGTAGCAGGTCGTGTCACGAAACTAGTCACGAATCTTTGGCGACGACTGGTCGGTGTGCGGTGTCCTTGAAGTGCTGTGCGGCCTTGACGATCGCTCCCGTCGTCACGGCGGCCGGGAGCGCTGCCAACATCAGCCGCTCAAACGTGTCCACGTAGGGCCGTCGCTCGGCCTCGCTCTCCAGCCACATTCCGCCGTGCGGGCAGTCGAAGTGCGCCACGTCATCAAACTGCGCCTCTCGAAACGACAACACCGAGAACGAGGCCATCGGTGCGAGTTCACCCACCCTGTCCGGCACGAGGAACACCCGCACGCCGGCGAGTTGAGCGAACGACGCGAGTTGGAACAACTGGTCCGCCATCACCAGCGCACCGCCGACCGGACGTCGCAAAGCTGCCTCGCCCAGAATGAGATCCATCCTGAGTGACGGACCGTCGCTCAGTTGCTCCATCACCTGTTCGCGGTGCTTGTTGGGGTAGAAGCGGTGCCCCTGCTGGGAGACGGCTTCGACCTGCACGCCCCTGATTTCAGCCGAATACTCGGGCGTCCAGACCAGCGGCGGCAACACGTCCAGTGCCACCGTCCGTACGTAGTTCGCCTCGGCTTCTACCTCGGAGTAGGTCCACTGGACACATGACGCCGTACCGCCGGTCACGAGGTCGAACATCCGGGGATCACGTGCCCGCTGCGCTCCCCAGAACACCGGTTCCCGCCGCACGTCGTCGATCTCATAGACCAGGGCAAGCGCCATGACGTCGGCATCGGTGATCGGGACCAGGCCGTTCTGCAGCATCGACGTCTTGGCCGATGACCAGTGCACGCGCTTGGTCACCTCGGCCAGGCTCAAACCGCTTTCCTTGCGCCACAAGGCAAGTGCACGCGCGACCGCGCGGTTCTGAAGGTTGGACTTGAAGTCCTTGGGCATTGTCGACTGACTCCGTGGTGATGTGATGAGGGAAGTCGACGCGGCTGCGCGCGCCGCGCCGACTCCCGCACCAGCCTCACTTGGGCTGGTGGCCTGGTTGTTCCGGAAGATCGAGGAGCGAACCGGTGCGCGGGTCCAATCCGAACTGGTGCAGCACGGTCATGCGGTACGCGACGAACCCGTACCTGACGAGCACGGACAGAGCCCCGTCGGGCGAAAGGTTCGCGTACTGCTGGACACGCTCCAACATGTCGTTGGTCAGTGGAGCGAGTTGGAAGTGACGCTCAACGATCACTGGATCTCCCTGGCCGGAGTGACAGGAAGCGGTGCGCGGAACAGGCAGCCGACGCACGGCATCCCTTCCGGCGCACTCAGCAGATCCGCTGTGCCGGGCTCAATCACGAGACCGCAGTAAGCCGCTAGGGAAGTGGGCATGGTGTCGTCTGGAGGCGTGGGAACGAGGTGACAAGTTCGCTGCGTCTCCCCAACAACTCCACGGCGGAGGCGAACGAGAAGGACTGGGGGATTCACTTCAGGCACGACGGCACCTCCGAACGGTCGAGCCGGTGCTTTTGTCAGCGCTCATGAAATTCCGCAGGTCTGAGGGGTTTTCGCTCACGTAATTCCGCAGGGCGTCGCTCACGTAATTCCCCACCGGGAGGGTGAGCGT
>NZ_JOEA01000027.1 GCF_000719115.1 Lentzea albidocapillata
GGACACCTCCGACAGAAACGCGAGTTCCTCGGTACGTTTCCACCCGGTCAGCGCCGCATCGGTCTGCCGGTACGACGTGCGCACACCCTCCGCGCGGTAACGGTGATTCCGCTCGCTCAAAGTCCTGTTCCACACCAGACGCACACACCCGAACGTGCGGTTCAACACCGCAGCCTGCTCAGGAGTCGGGTAAGCCCGGCACTTGTACGCCGTTCGCACCAACCACAACCTACCGGGAACACCATGACAACCACGACGCAGGACCACCGGCCTGCGCACCGCGTGCTTGGATCGCCCCAGCTCCACTCAGACGCTACTGGCGGAGTCCGGATCCCTCCCCGACCTGAACACCGGGACCTCCACCGGAGGCCATGGTGACCAGGTCCGACAGTTTTCAGCGCTCCGCCTGCCCGGCGAGTTCGCGCACCAGGGAACGCAGCTCCAGCAGGCTGATCGTGCCCTGTGGCTCCAGTTCCGCGGTCTCCACGCGCCGCAGCCGCTCCCCCGCCAGCCGCTCGCCCAGAGTGACGTCCAGGGGCAGGAACGTCATCGTCTGCCGGTGCTGGTCGCTCAGGCCGGCCAGCGCCGGGTGGTAGACCGCGACGTCCACGACGTCACCGTCCACCTGGGCCACCACGCGGTAGTCACCCAGCCGCATCCTCACCTGGCCGAGGTTCACGATCACCTCGGTCGGGTCCGGCACCGGCGGCACCGAGTCGTGGAACTCCCACACCATGTCCGACGGCGGCGCGGCGTTGATCCACGCGTCGGTGTACGGGCGCAGCCTCGGGTCTTCCTGACCCGTGATCACCAGCGCGTACATGGCCATGTGGCCCTGTTCGAGAGAGAACACCAGGTCCGGGTGCAACGAGCTCACCAGATCGTTGAGCTCGTCCTCGACGCGGTGCGGTTCGCCGTCGCCGAGCGCCGCGCTGACCACGGGTACCAGCTCGAACCACCGTTCCCAGAAGCGTTGCGCTGCTTCCTCGGCGTTCGGCAGATGGGTCGGGGCGACGTCTTCGGCTTTGCGGCGGCGGAACCACTTCATGATTCCTAAGAGTAGAGCTTGCGTCCGTCCGCCAGCATTTCAACGAACTGGGCGATGCGCTTCTGCCGTGTCTCCGGCCTCTTCGCGTCGTGGATGCGCAGCAGCACGGCATACCTGTTCTGGCTGTTGAGCGTCTTGAAGAACTCGGCTGCCTTGGGATTGGCCTGCAACGCCTCGGTGAGGTCGTCCGGCACCTCGATCGTCGCCGGTCCCGCGTAGGCGGCGTCCCAGCGTCCGTCCGCCTTGGCCTTCTCGATCTCGGCGAGCCCGGCGGGCAGCATCTTGCCGGCCGCGATGAGTTCCTCGACCTTGCCGCAGTTGCGCTTGGACCACTTGCTCCGCGGACGTCGAGGCGTCCACCGCTGCGAGTAGTAGGTCTCGTCCACGGACCGTGTGAGTCCATCGATCCAGCCGTGACACAAGGCGACGTCCAGCGCCTCGCCGTAGGTGATCGTCCTGATCCCCGAGCCCTTCTTGGCGTACTTGATCCACAGTTCGGTCTCGTTCGCGCCGTTCTCGTGCAGCCACGCGTCGAACTCGGCGGGACCCTCGAAGACGATCAACGCACCCTCCTCAGGCAGAGCGTCATGTCCTCATAGGGAACACCGAGTTCGGCCTCTGCGGGGCAACTTTCGTCCGCTATCTCGACGACCTGCACGTTCACCCGCGGCGCCGCGCAGTCGAACTTGGACACGACGGACCTCTGCAGGTCGTCGGTGTCGAGCTCGAAGCAGTCGCCGCGCTCGGCGTTGGGCAGCAGGCACAGCGCCGCGTTGTGCCTGGTGTCGCGCAACACCTTGTAGTCACCGCGCGGGCACTTGCCGCTCGTCTCCGTGAGCACGGTCCCGATCTTCAGCGCTGCCCTGTCCTGTTCACAGCCGATGACGGTCAGGCCCTGGTCGTTCTCGCCGGGGCCGTTGAACTTCACGCAGCTGCCTTTGTCCGCCTTGGAGTAGTCGGTTAGGAACATGGACTCCGGCGCCGGCTGGGCGGGTTCGTCGGTTCCACTGAACGCCCACCACACGCCGAGATAGGCCAGCACGGCAAGTACGCACACCATCACGGTCTGTCTCACGACCACGCTGCGAATTATGGCGGCGGAAACTGAGTGGCGCGCGGCGACGGGTTTGGCCACAGTGCGCCTCATGCTGATCCGGCGGGAGACACCCGCAGACATCGACGCCATCCGCACCGTCACGAACCTCGCGTTCAAGGACGGGCCGGAGGCTCAGCTGATCGACTGGTTGCGCGCGGACGAGGGCTGGATCCCGGAGTTGTCGCTGGTGGAGGACGGCGTTCTCGGGCATGTCGTGTGCACGCGCGGGTACCTCGGCGAGGTGGCCGCTCTCGGGCTCGGGCCGATCGCCGTGCATCCCTCGCACCAGCGCGACGGTATCGGGTCGGCGTTGATGCACGCGGTTCTCGGTGCGGCTGAGGCTCGCGGCGAGCGCGCGGTCATTCTGCTGGGTTCGCCGGACTACTACTCGCGGTTCGGCTTCCGGCTCGCTTCGGGGTTCGGGATCACGCCGCCGGTTCCGGAGTGGGCGCCGTACTTCCAGGCGCGGCTGTTCGGTGACGTGCCCGCGGGCGCGTTCCGGTACGCGGAGCCGTTCAACCGGCTTTGAGCACGCTGCCTTCGGCCGTGCGCGCGTAGACCGTGCCGTCGGGCTGTGCGGACACGGTGTCGATGAAACGGCCTTCGCCCAACGGTTCCCAGGTGGTGGTGAGGCGGTGCGGGCGTCCGCCGATCAGGGTGTGGACGCCGATCGTCCCGTCTGGACGGAGAACCGCTTCGGGTGAGGCTTCGAGGGAATGGGCGATCTCGCGCCATGCTCCGGCGGCGGTGGCCATGAGCTTGTCGCCGGACCTGACGTACAAGGCCACGGACCCGTCCGGGTAGGCGACGGCGGACGGCTTGCCCGCCGCGAAGCCGGCCGGGCTCACCGCCTGCCAGCTCGGAATCGATCCGGACTGGAGGGCCCCCTGGGGGGACCTGCCCCCCATCCCAATCATCTCAGGCAGGTCTGACAGTTTCGCGACGCTGCCGTCGGCCAGCACGGCGTACAGGTCCACCGTCCCGTCAGGACGAGCCACCGCTTCGGGATCGCCGGCCACACCCGAGGCCACGGTCCGCGCGGCGCCGCCCGCCAACGCCCTGACCTCGCCCCGAGCCGTTCGCGCGTACACGGAGCGCCCGGCCACCGAAGGCCGTCCGACGAAGTCGCCCGAGGTGCTCAGCCGCGAGCCGCCGGCCCAGACATCGCCGTCCCGGACCACGTGGACGACGCCGCCGACGACCTCGGGCCCACCCTGCCACGCCTGCCGCAGCATCGATCCGGCGCGCGTTTCCGCCTGGTCGTACCGCTCCGGGCAGCAGGACCGCTGCACCGCGTCGGCGAGCAGCCCGGCGGAGAGTTCCGGCCGGTCCACGCGCACCGCGTACTCGAAGAACCGCCGCGCCGCATAGGGCACGTCCATGATCTGCTCGGGCGTCCCCCACCCCATCGACGGCCGCTGCTGGAACACGCCCAACGAGTCACGGTCACCGCACGACAGGTTGTTCATGTGCGACTCGACCCATCCGGCCTCGAACCCGGCGAGCATCACCTTGTCGCTCACGCGCAGAGAAAGACCAACGGCGTGCACGGCGCGGATGACGTCCGCGTCGTGCACGCCGGGAACTCGGCACCTCACGTCCAACGGCAACGCATGTGCGGTACCGGACATGAGCAAGACGAAGACCAGCGCGAGCCTGAGCACAAGTCCGAATTGGACACCCAGGCCCGCGCCGGCGCCACTCAGGAGTGGGCGATCAGCGAGAAGCCGAGCACGCCCGTCGCCGTGAAGTCGATGGCCGGCTCGGAGCTGGGCCACGAGCGCAGGTCGTCGGCGAACACGGACTTCGCGTTGTTGAACTCCAGCGTGTACGGCTTGGTGCAGCTGACGGAACCAGGCGGCATCTCACCGAGGTCGCCGAAGAGCGTTGCGTCGTTCGGGCCGTTGATCACGGCGCCGACCAGCACCTTCGAGCCGCCGTTCACCGAACCGGAGAGGTTCGCGGCCTGGTGGTGCGGGCACTCGGGGAACTTCGTGCCGACGCCGACGATCAGCGAGGTACCCCAGGCGTTGGTGCCGAGGGCGAAGCCGCGCTGCTGCGTGCCGAAGGTCGCGTACTCCTTGGAGCCGGTGAGCTTCTGGTACAGCGCGGCGGTGGTGATGTAGCCGAACGTGCGCGAGCCGACGTCCCAGGTCTCGACGTTGGCGGCGGTGCGGAACGGCGACGTCTTGGCGGCGTCCGCGCCCTTCTGCAGCTGACGCTGGATGTCGCCGATGATCTGCTTCTCGGTCACCTCGGCGCCCGGGATGCCCTTCTTCAACAGCTTCGCGAGGTCGGCGTGGCCGAGCGCGGAGATGTTGTAGACGTTGAGCGTGTCCGGGTCCTGCGTCGCGAGGAACTCCTTGGCCCAGTGCGCGGCCGCGCGGGCGAACTGCCCGTAACGCTTGTCGTGCAACGCCTTGGCGGCCAGCGCGAGCTGCGTCGCGCCGAACTCCATGTCGTCGGTCCACGACTCTTCGGGGTAGTACGCGTGCGGGAACGCCGTCACGAGCTCGCCGACGTTCTCGGTCTTGGCCAGCGCGAACAGCTGCGCGGCCTTGTCCAGGTACGCACGGGCGGCACGCGGGTTGCGGTCGGCCTCGATCTGGGCGGCCAGCGCGAACGAGCCGGCCACGCGGCCGACCAGGTTCGGGCTGATCTTCTCGCCGGCGACGTTCGCGCGGAAGACGGGGCGGTGCTTGATGAAGTACTCGCTGTCGCCCGGCTTGACGTTGAGCTTGTCGTCGGCCTCGGGCAGGCGCCACACGTCGTGGTCGCCGACGAAGCCGAACTCCGCGGAGCCCGTGCCGATGCCGACCTGCGCGTAGAGCGTGCCGGTCTTCTCGTCGAACGCCTTGTCGAGCCACTTGAGGCCGAACTTGGCCTCGTTGTAGAGCGCGGCGTCGTGCTTGTTGCGCAACGCCAGCAGCATCGACGCGGTCGAGTACGACGAGGCGTGCGTGAACTTCACGAAGTCACCGGCGTCGAACCAGCCGCCTTCGAGGTCGACCTTCGCGCCCGTGGGCTTCAACGGCGCCGCGATCTGGTCGCCACCCTCGCCCGCGAACACCGGCGCCTCGTAGACGAGCGCCTCGCGGTCGGTGAGGTGCGCGGGCTTGCGGTTCAGCCTGCCGGGGATGACGTCGGCGCCGTCGCGCTGCGCCTGGAAGAACTCGACGGTGTTGTGCGCGACCGGCGAGAACAGCTTCTTCAGCGAGTCGACCTTGAACACCGGAGAGGTCGTCGTGCCGACCTTGATCCGGTACGTGCCCGACCTCTTCAACGCGGAGAAGTCGATCGGGTGCACCGCGGGGAACGTGTCGCTCCACGAGCCCGTCGAGGCACCCGTCCTGCCGGTCAGCACGGTCCGGCCGCGGCTGTTCACAACGGAGAACTTGGTGTTGGCGGCGCCTCCGAGCACGTAGGCGTGCTTCTGCTCGGAGGTGCCGAACCCGACCTGATCCAGCCGGATCTGGCCGGTGGGAACGGCCTGTGCAGGCGCCACGACCACACCTGTGAGCACTGCGGCGACAAGGGCCGCAAGTCTGATGCGCATGAGGGGAACTCCCGGTCCAGGCCTCGGCGTTCGGCCTTCGGTTAAGAAAGTTTCCTAACAGTTCGCAGCAGACTAGCCCCACAAACCGGACATCACCAGCCCTCAGGCGGTTCCGAAAACGCCGAGGAGAGGTCACGCGTCAGTGAGAGTGCGCGTTTGACCCAAGTGGACGATGCACCCGCTAGTCCGCAGGTCGGAGTCGGCAGCGCCTGCTCGGCGAGGATCGACCTCGGGAAGCCGAGACGGTCGACCAAGGTGAACGCCCGCTGCCCGACGTCCTTGAGCGCGACCGGCGCGCCGGGATCGGTGCTCGGCACCAGCCCGAGCGCCAGCGTCGTGCCCGCCTGCCACGTCTCGCCGATCTCGTCGAGCGCCTCCGCGCCCTTGATCAACGTCGCGTCGAACGCGATCGCCGTCGCGCCCGCCTCGCGGAGCAACGTCAGCGGCGGGTGCGGCGCGCAGCAGTGCACCACGACCTCGTGGCCCTTCAACGCATCGATGACGGTGGCGAGCACCGCGCGGGCGTCCGGCCCCGGCACGGCGGCCACGGTGCCGAGTTGGGATGGCGTCGGCAGCAGGCCCTGCAGCACGGCGGGCAGACCCGGTTCGTCGATCTGCACGACGACCTTCGCCTTGGTGCGCTTGGCGACCTCGGCAGCGTGCTGCTTGAGACCTTCGGCGAGCGACGCGGCGAACTCCTTCACCGCCCCTGGGTCCGTGAGCACCCGATGGCCGCGCATCAGTTCGATGTTCGACATCAGCGTCCACGGCCCGACGGCCTGCAACTTGACCGTCTCAGGCTGCGCCCCCGCACGTTCCAACGCCTCGTCGAACGCGTCCAGGTCGCCCCGCAGCAGGTCGACGGCGCGGCGGTGGTCACGGCCGGCGCGCGGGGTCACGCGGTAGCCGGAGGTGACGACCTCGATCGCGAGGTCGACCAGCAGGCCGGCGGTACGGCCGATCATGTCCGCACCGACTCCCCGGCCAGGCAGCTCCGGGACGTGCGGCAGCTCAGGCAGCTCTCCGACGACGACGCGCGCCGCCTCGTCGATGTCGGTTCCGGGCAGCGATCCGATTCCAGTTGCTCCACGCACCCACCGGATTGTTCCACTGTCCGGCGGACAGAAGAGGTCTAGACCCATTGACGCTATGGTCTAGGCCACTTACCGTGATTGAGCAGGCGCTGAACGTATGGGTGCCTCCCTGTACGTGGTGCAGGACCGCGACGCGCCCCGTGGTCCTGCACCACTCCCTTCCTCCCCTGCCGGAAGGACCACACCCGATGGCCCGCTTCGCCCTTTTCGCCGCCGGGGCCGCCACCGCATTGGTGGCCGGACTCGTCGCCATCGCTCCCACCGCCTCGGCCGCCGGCGAGTCCGCCGCGTTCAGCCAGGACTCGTCCTGGGGCTCCGGCTACCAGGGCAGGTTCACGGTCAGCGCGGGTTCCACCGCGTTGTCCGGGTGGAAGCTGGAGTTCGACCTCGCCGGCGCGTCCGTCGGCTCCTACTGGGACGCCACGCTGACCAGCAGCGGCAACCACCACACGTTCACCAACCGCGAGTACAACGGCAACGTCGCGGCCGGTGCGTCGACCAGCTTCGGGTTCCTGGTGAGCGGCTCCGCGCTGCCGACGAACTGCAAGCTCAACGGCGTTCCATGCGGTGGCGGCGGTGGCACTACGACCACCACCACTGGGCCGACCACCACCACGACGTCCGATGTGCCACCGACGCCCGGAAGCGCGCGCGTCGCCCCATACATCGACATCACGATGCCGACGCCGTCACTGATGGACGTGGCGAACGCGACCGGTCAGAAACACTTCACGCTCGCGTTCGCCCTCGGTTCGTCGAGCGGCTGTGTACCGGCGTGGGGCGGCACGGTCCCGTTGAACGACAGTCGCATCGTGAACGACACAAGGGCCTTGAAGGCCCAGGGCGGCAGCGTCATCGTCGCGACCGGCGGCGCCATGGGCCCGTACCTGGAGCACGTCTGCTCAACCGCGGATTCCCTGTACAACGCCTATGTGGCCGTGCTGGACGCCGTGGGGTCGAACAGCATCGACGTGGACGTGGAAGCCACCATCCCGCAGGCCATCGTGAACACGGCGCTCAAGAGGCTGCAGGACACCCGCGGCACCACCGTCAGCTACACGATGCGCATCCAGGGCCAGGACTACGGCATGGACCCGTACTCGGTGGACGTCCTGAAGGACGCGGCCGCGAAGGGCGTCAACGTCCTCGTGAACCCGATGCTGATGAACTTCGGCTACACGGGCAACTGGGGCGACGCCATGGTCAACGCCGCGAACGCCACCCTCGGGCAGATGCGCGCCATCTGGCCGTCGAAGTCCGACGCGCAACTGAAGGCGCTGCTGGGCCTCACTCCGATGATCGGACGCAACGACACGGGCCCGACGACGACCCAGGACGACGCGCGCAAGGTCCTCGACTACGCGAAGGCCAACCACGTCGGGCGAGTCGCGTTCTGGTCGGCGGGCCGCGACAAGGGCTGCCCCGGTGGCGGGGTTTCGCCCACGTGCAGTGGAATCGCACAGGCCAACTGGGAGTTCACGAACATGTTCAAGACCTACACGGGCTGATTCACCCTGCGGGAAGAAGGCCGTTGCGGGAACCTCCGTCCCCGCAACGGCCCTCACACATCCGAAGCAGTTAGCAAGAGCTGCAGCATCCGCAGCCCGGACCCGTGCACCCGCCACAGCAGGAACAACCACCCATGTTGACCTCCTCCGATGTTGAGCGATCAAGCCAATCGGACAGTAAGGCGGGTCCAACGCTGCGTGACACCACCGCCAGGGTGATTACGCTGCCCGAATGAATGGTCCTGCCGAGATGCTCGCCGCCGACAAGGCGTCCACCGCCCTGGGCATCGAGCCCGTCGAACTGCGTGACGGGTACGCGCTGCTGCGGATGACGGTCGCGGAGAACATGATCAACGGCCACGGCATCGCGCACGGCGGCTACGTGTTCCTGCTGGCGGACAGCGCGTTCGCCTGTGCCTGCAACAGGGCCGGGTCCGTCACCGTCGCCGCCACGGCCGAGATCGACTTCATCCTGCCCGTGCACGAGGGCGACGAGCTGGTGGCGGAGGCGGTGGAACGGACCCGGTTCGGCCGCAGCGGGATCTACGACATCACGGTCAGGCGAGGGACCGAGATCGTGGCTGAGTTCCGCGGCCGGTCGCGGACCCTTCGCGCCTGAGGCCGATGAACTGCAGGACCGCGAAGCCGAGCACCGCGAGTCCCTGGGCCAGCACGAGCGCGACGCCGATGCCGGTGAGCGGGAACCAGTTCAGTCCTGCGGTGAGAATGCTGTCGGTGGCCCAGACGAGGTTGCCGATGATGACCAGCAGCACGATTCGGCGGTCCGGGGTGGCGCGCGTTCCCAAGAAGAACACTCCCGCGCCGTAGGCCACGCAGAAAGAACCGAGTCCGATCTGCCAGCCCACCGGCATTCCGACTTCCGGGCGAATCAGCAGGGTCAGCAGACCCAGCGCGAACGAAGCGACACCGTCGAGTTTCAAGGCGAATTTCAACATGGCCCGACCATCGCCCGCTCAACGCTGCCAAAGCCACGTCAAGTGCTGCCAACTCCTGCCATCAGGTCGGCCGCGACCAGGCGTGCGGCGGCGTTCTGCCAGTTGTGCAGGGTCCGTTCCGGCACCTGTGTCACAAACCACTGCAGCGCACGGCGATCCTCCGCGTCGAGGTCCTCGCGCTTGGTCCGGACCGAATATGGCCGGATTCCCTTGACGTAGTAGAAGTACACGGCGTTGTAGTAGCGCCATTCATCGCTCGTGCCGAAATCGCCGTCCAGGGGCTTGAGCCGTTGAATGCTCGCGAGCAGCATGCTTTTCAACTGCGCGGCCCGATCGAGCGGCGGGCCGTCGTCGGTCAGTGCGATCAACGGGCTGGCGACGAGCTTTCCGAGATCGCCGTAGTGGCTGAGCGCCTTGCGGGTGAGCCGGGCGAATTCTGCGTCGTCCTCGGTCACCAGCGGCGGGCGTTTGGGCAACGCCTCGGCGGCGTCGCGGAGTTCGGCGCGTTCCGCCGCGACGGACGGCACGGCGAGGCGGTCGACCACGGACGCGAGCGGGTTCGCGAGCACCTGGACCGCGATCGCCGCCGCCACGGTCGTGAAGACGAGCAGGTCCGGTCCGCCGAAGAAGATCACCTGCGATCCGAACAGCACCGCCGTGAAGCCCGAGATGACCAGTGACCGCAGCATGTCCGCGCGGATCGCCTCGCCCTCCTCGACCGCGTCCGTGACGGCGACGAGGATCCCGAAGACCACCACATCGAACCCGAGCGACGGCAACGTGATCGCGTCGGGCAGCAATCCCAGCAGGAACGCACCTGCCGAGAGCCCGAACATCACTCCAACGAGTGAAAAGTAAGCACGTTTTCTTATGGCTAGGACCGTTGCCGCGGCCAGGGGGAGCAATACGACCCACGGTACGAAGAAGGACGCCGCGAAGAACGGCAGCAGCGCAAGGAGCCACCACCTGATCAACTCGGGCCGTGCGAGCACCAGGACCGCGCCCGTCCAGGCCAGCGCAGGCACCGCGAGGAGCACCGGATTCGGCGCGACGACCGCCGCCGAATAGCCGATCATCCCGGCGCCCGCCCACCACAGGAGCGGCTTGCGGGGGTCGCGGGCGAGCAGGTAAAGACCCAGCCACCAGGCGAGGCCGGAGACCAGCAGCAATAGGCCGAACACGGGTCAAAGCTAGCCCTACCTGCAAAACTAATCTTCATGCCGGTAGAGCTGACGCTCCACAAAGCGGCCGAGGAGTTGCTGCGAGGCGACCTCGCCAGCGTGCTTCGCGCACGTCAGCGCGTCGCCGGGCTCGTGGGCACCTACCCGCAGCGGCTCGACCTGCGCGAACGGCTCGCCGAGGTCTACCGCGTACTCGGTCAGCCGGCTCAGGCAGGCCGCTGGACCTACCTCTCCGACGAACGGGATCCCGACGAACTACTGGCCTTCGAACGCGCCTATCGCCGCGCGGACTCCCGTCTGGTCGCGCTCTCATGGCAGGGCCGCGTCGACGAGGCCCCGACCGAGACGGCCCGCACCCGCCTCGCGTCGCTCTACCAGGAGGCGCGGGTGCAGCTCCAGCAGGACCTGGACGGCACCCCGAACGAGGAGACGTCGTGGGGC
Organism: Lentzea albidocapillata; assembly: GCF_000719115.1. Classification (GTDB taxonomy): domain Bacteria; phylum Actinomycetota; class Actinomycetes; order Mycobacteriales; family Pseudonocardiaceae; genus Lentzea; species Lentzea albidocapillata. The sequence continues at coordinate 10,881 of NZ_JOEA01000027.1, forward strand.
GCCTGCCTGATCGTCATGGCCGGCGGCACGTTCGTCCTGGTGTGTTTCCTGCTGGGCATCGTGACTCTCGTGCAGTTCTTGTGGAAGCTGGTCTCATGAGAACGTTGTCGCAGTACGTCCGCCGCACCCCGATCATGCGCGTGTCAGCCGACGGGCGACCGCTCGTGTTCAAACTGGAGCACCTGCAGCTCACCGGCTCCTTCAAGCTCCGCGGCGCGGTCAACACCCTGCTGTCGCTGAACGTCTCCGAGGTCGTCACCGCCTCGGGCGGCAACCACGGCATCGCCGTCGCCCAGGCCGCGCAACTGCTCGGCGCGCACGCCACCGTGTTCGTCCCGGTGACCGCGCCCGAGACCAAGACGAGGCGCATCGAAGCGTTGGGCGCCAAGCTGATCCGCCACGGCAACACCTACGCCGAAGCCGCCGCGGCCGCCCGCGAACTCAATCTGCCCTACATCGAGGCGTACAACTCGCTTCCCGTCATCGAGGGCCAGTCCACGGTCACCCAGGAGATCGTCGAGGACGCCCCGGACATCGACACGATCTTCGTCGCGGTCGGCGGCGGCGGACTCGTCGCGGGCGCCGCGCTGGCCTCTGGCGGACGCCACGTCGTCGCCGTGGAACCCGAGAACTGCTGCGCCATGCACAACGCGCTGGCCGCCGGCGAACCCGTCGACTCGGTGGTGGACTCCATCGCCGCGGACGCGCTCGGCGCCACGCGCGCAGGCTCGTTGTCGCTGGAAATCCTGCAGCAGCACAACGTTTCCTCAGCCCTGGTCACCGACGTGGAGATCCTCTCGGCACGGGACCGGCTGTGGGAGGAGTTCCGGATCGCGGTCGAACCGGCGGGCGCGGCGGCGTTCGCGGCGTTCCTCAGGGGCGATGTGTCGAGTGAGCTGCCCTGCGTGCTCCTGTGCGGAGCGAACTCGGAGTGGCGTCCCAGCTAGCCCGCCGGAACCTGCGCGCTCCCAGCCGGCGCAACGGCGACACGACCCACACCGGCATGTCGTCACGCCGGGCCTGAACGCTCAGCTTCCGCCGGTCCGCAGGACTGACGAAGCACCGAAACGCGCTCCGAGCCCGCGCGGCAAGGTCGAACTCCGTGTCAAAGAACGTCACGCAGCGAACGCTAGATCCGCCTTCCCGGCCCTACAACCGAATTAGCTGGTCGCGTCGATGGTCGCGCTGGCCAGGACGATGTCGCCCGCCGCGTCCTCGCGGTAGATCGCCACGGCCTGGCCGGGCGCCACGCCCTTCAACGGTTCGCGCAACTGCACCCGCAGCACGCCGTCGACCAGTTCGGCGACAGCCGGAGCCGTGCCACCGTGCGCACGCACCTGCGCGACGCACTCGACAGGTCCGTCGAACTCGACGTGCGCGACCGGCGCGGACGCCGAAATCCCTGTCACCGCAAGCTTTTCGACCGCGCCGACCCGCACGTTCCCGGACACCGGCTCCAGCGCCAGCACGTACCGCGGACGGCCGTCGGCGGCGGGACCGTCGATCCCGAGCCCCTTGCGCTGCCCGACGGTGAACTCGTGCACGCCCGCGTGCCGACCCAGCACCGCGCCGGTCGCGTCGTCGATCAAGAGCCCCGGCTTGGTTTCCATGCGGCCCGCCAGGAACTTCTGCGTGTCGCCGTCCGGGATGAAGCAGATGTCGTGGCTGTCCGGCTTCTTCGCGACCGACAGCCCGCGCGACGCCGCCTCGACGCGCACGTCGTCCTTCGTCGTGTCCCCCAACGGGAACATCGCGTGCGCGAGCTGGTCCGCGGTCAGCGACGCCAGCACGTAGGACTGGTCCTTGCCCATGTCTGCGGAACGGCGCAGCTCGGGACGGCCGCCGACCATCTCCAGGCGCGCGTAGTGGCCGGTGCAGACGGCGTCGAAGCCGAGGGCGATCGCCTTGTCCAGCAGCGCCTCGAACTTGATCCGCTCGTTGCAGCGCAGGCACGGGTTCGGCGTGCGACCGGCCGCGTACTCCGCGACGAAGTCCTCTACGACCTCTTCGGTGAAGCGCTCGGCGAAGTCCCAGACGTAGAACGGGATGCCCATCAGGTCGGCCGCGCGACGGGCGTCGTGCGCGTCTTCGATCGTGCAGCAGCCGCGTGCGCCCGTGCGCAGGGTGCCGGGCTTCGCCGACAACGCCAGGTGCACGCCCGTCACGTCGTGTCCCGCTTCGACGGCGCGCGCCGCCGCCACCGCGGAATCGACACCGCCACTCATCGCCGCGAGGACCTTCACTGCTTGACCACCTTCCGGGAACGCCTCATGCCTGCCAGGCCCGCCGTACGGGCCCTCTCCACCACCGGTCCGATGACCGACACCAGTTTCTCGATGTCCGCGTGCGTCGACGTGTGCCCGAGCGAGAACCGCAGGGAACCGCGCGCCAACGCCGGTTCGACGCCCATCGCGAGCAACACGTGGCTCGGTTGCGCGACACCGGCCGTGCACGCGGAGCCCGTCGAGCACTCGACACCGCGTGCGTCGAGCAGCATCAGCAGGCTGTCGCCCTCGCAGCCGGGGAACGTCAGGTGCGCGTTGCCGGGCAGGCGATCCACCGGGTCGCCGTTCACGATCACGTCCGGCACCACCGCGCGCACCGACGCGATCAGCTCGTCCCGCAGCGCCGCGATCTCGACGGCCCGGAAAGCCTGTTCCTCCACCGAGATCCGCACCGCGCGCGCCAGGCCGACGATCGACGGCACGTCGAGGGTGCCGGACCGCACGTCGCGTTCCTGACCGCCGCCGTGCATCAACGGCGTGCACTTCACGTCCCGCGCCAGCAGCAGCACGCCCACGCCGTACGGGCCGCCGACCTTGTGGCCGGTCATGGTCAGCGCGGAGGCGCCGGACGCGGCGAAGTCGACCGGGACCGCGCCCACGGCCTGCACCGCGTCCGTGTGGAACGGCACGCCGCGTGCGGCGCACACGGCAGCGATCTCGTGCACGGGGTTGATGGTGCCGACCTCGTTGTTCGCCCACATCGTGGTGACGAGCGCGATGTCGTCGGAAGCGTCCAGAGCCTCGGCCACCGACTCCGGTGACACGCGCCCGAAGCGGTCGGTGGGCAGCCAGGTGACATCGGCGCCCTGCCGTTCCAGCCACTCGACGGCGTCCAGCACGGCGTGGTGCTCCACGGCCGAGGCCAGCACCCGACGCTTACCGCTCGCCCAGTAGATGCCCTTGACCGCGAGGTTGTCGCTCTCCGTGCCGCCGCCGGTGAACAGCACCTCGGACGGCCGGGCGCCCAGGGCGTCGGCGATGTTCTCGCGGGCCTCCTCGATCGCCCGCCGCGCCCGCCTGCCGGAGGTGTGCAGCGACGAGGCGTTGCCCGTGGTGGACAACGCCTCGGTCATGGCCGCGACCGCCTGCGGGTGCATGGGGGTCGTGGCCGCGTGGTCGAGATAAGCCATCAGGTCTTCAGGGTAGCCCGCATGCGGGGCCCGGTCAGAATCGCTCCCACCACCGCCAACGCCGCCATCGACAGGTTGAGCGCCACCACGCCCGAGGTCGGCGCCGTCGCCAGGACGAGCACACCGCCGAGTCCGATCATGGTCGCGGAGAAGAGCATGTCCGAGATCTGCAGCGCGGCGGAGTTGAAACCCCGGTCGGCCTCGGGCGATGCGGCCATCATCAGCACGCCGACGCTGGACGTCGCGATGCCCATGCCCGCACCCGCGACGGCCCAGAAGACCAGCGTCAGGTGGGCAGGCCCCCACGTGGGTGCGATGAGCGTCACGGCCGCGATGCCGGTCGCGGAGAGCAGGAATCCGAAGCGAACGAGCGTGTGACGCTCGATCTCGGGATGCCGCGACGCCCACATCGACGCGCTCGCCCAGCCGAGCGCGCTCAGCGTGAGCGGAATACCCGCCTCCAGGGGTGAGTAGCCGTGCACGACGGTCAGCGTCAGCGGGATGAAGCTCTCCACCGCGAAGAACGTGCCGGCGAGCAGTCCGCGCGCCAGGATCGTGACCGGCAGGCCGCGGCGGGCGAGGAGCGTGCCCTTGGGGAGCAGGACGCGCAGTGCGGGCGCGAGCAGCAGCAGCGCGACCACGAACATCCACCAGGTGCGGTGCTGCAGTGACCAGCTCAGGCCCGCCACGCCCAGACCGACCGCCACGGCCGCGATAGGCAGGTACTTGCGTTGCGGCGGCGTCTCAGCGTGCGGCGGAAGCTTCTTGAGCACGGGAACGAGCAGCACGCTGCCGATGAGCACCAACGGCACGATGCCGACGAACACCAGCCGCCACGTGAGGTGCTCGGTGGCCCAGCCCGCGACCGCCGGCCCCATCATCGACGGCACCACCCAGGCCGCGGACAGGGCGCCGAACACGGCGGGCCGGTCGTCCTCGGGGTAGACGAGCGCGATCAGCACGTAGATCGCGACGATCAGAAAGCCGACGCCGAAGCCCTGCAGTACCCGGCCGGCGAGCAGCACCGTCATGTTCTCGGCGATGCCCGCGACCACGAGCCCGACGAGGAACAGGACCACGCCGATCAGGATCGCGGGCTTGGGTCCCCTGCGGTCCGAGAGCCGTCCGGAGAAGACCGTGGCCATCACGCTCGCCGCGAGGTTCGCGAGGAACGGCCACGCGTACAGCGCCTCGCCCTTCAGCTCGCGGACCATGGTGGGCATCGCGGTGCCGACGCCCATCACCTCGAACGCGACGAGCGTGACCAGCAGGAGGATGCCCGTGGTGGGCCAGCGGCGTTCAGGCGACCAGAGGCGAGACGGGACGGGCGCGGTGAGAGTCACCTGTAGATGGTGCAATCTCCAGCTCGGTCGAGGTCAAGCGGTTTGATTGCTCTTCGGCAAGTTTTGCCAGTTCCCGTCGGGTTCCGGCGCGTCCGGGAGCGATCTCGTCCAGCACATGGACCTCGACGACCAGATCCCGGACCTTGAGCACCCGGCGGATCGAGTCGATCAGGGTGTCGGTGCCGACGAACGCGGGCTGCGTCGTCAGGTGGTCGCCGATCCGGTAGCGCAGCACGATCGGCCGCACCGGCACTCCGGCGTCGAGCGCGGCCTGGAACAGCGCCGGCTTGTAGTGCCCGGACGCGAGCCCGCACCACGTCGTGCCCTCGGCGTGGATGGCGACCGCGCTGCCGTTGCGCAGGGTCGTGGCCAGCTCGTTCACGGTCTGCGGCAGCTCGCGCAGCTTCTCGCGGTCGAGGTAGACCGTGCCCACCGCGGTGATGATCGGGCCGAGCACGGGCCAGCTCTTGATGTCCTTCTTGGCGACGATCCTGACGGGCTGCACCGAGTCGATCGCGAGCTCGTCGAGCCACGACACGTGGTTGCTCGCGACGAGCACGCCGCGCTTCGGGATCTCCTGGAACCTCCTGGCGCCGTGCACTTCCAGCCGCACGCCGAACGCCCGCAGGATGGCGTGGAACCACAGGCGCACAACGCTTTCGCGCTGCCTGCCCGGCAGGAGCAGCGCGAGGGCGATCCACGCGCCGCACAGGATCGCGGTGACCGCCATGACCGCACGCCAGGTCTGCCGGAGCCGACCGACCTCACCGGGCGTGCTGCCGACGCACCCGTCACCGCACGGCGACGCGGGCATCCAGGCGTGACTCATGGTGTCTCCCCCAGGAAGAACTTCAGGTAGCGCTGATCCACGTGGTCCATGCCGAGCAGGATGAAGAGGTCGGCGACGCCGAAGTCCGCGTCGAGCGCGGGCCGTCCGCAAATCTTGGCGCCGAGCCGCAGATAGCCCTTGAGCAGCGGCGGCAGCACGGTCCTGTCCGGCCGCGCGATCGCGTCGACGTCCCACGGGTTGTGCGGTGTGACCCGGTACTGCTCGGGCGCGTAGTGCTTGGCGTGCACCGCGTCCCAGACGCCGGCCGCGAAGCTGCCACCGTCCTGCAGCGGGATCGACGCGCACCCGACGAGCCACTTGTGACCGCTGAGCAGCATGTACCGCGCGATGCCCGCCCACACGAGGCTGACGACGGCGCCGTTGCGGTGGTCGGGGTGCACGCACGAGCGGCCGGTCTCGACCGTGGAGCTCCGGATGTCGTCGAGGTTGCTCAGGTCGAACTCGCCGTCGCCGTAGAGCCGCCCGGCCTCCCTGGCGCGCTCCGGCGGCAGCATCCGGTACCCGCCGACGATCTCGCCGGTGCGGTCGTCGCGCACCACGAGGTGGTCGCAGTACTCGTCGAACTCGTCTACGTCGTGGCCGGGCACGCTGGTGTGCAGCGTCGCCCCCATCTCACCGGCGAACACCTCGTGGCGCAGTCTCTGCGCGGCGACGACCTCGTCGCTGTCACGGGCGACGAGGAGGGAGTAGCGGGGTGCGTCCCCGTCCTGCTGGACGGGGGTGCTGACAAGCAGTTCCGGCTGCGTCATACGAACCAGGGTGAAGCCGGATCGGCGAATGACAGCAGGTCAGAACGATGACCGGTCAGTGGCAGTCGGGTTAACCCGAGGTGGTGGCGTGAACGCGAAAGGGCCGCCCCGTGAATGAACGGGACGGCCCTCGGTGAGCGGAGTGCTCAGCCCTTGCGCTTCTTGACGTCCTCGGTCAGCTGCGGCGCGACGTTGAACAGGTCGCCCACGACACCGAAGTCGGCGATCTCGAAGATCGGCGCCTCGGGGTCCTTGTTGACCGCGACGATCGTCTTCGAGGTCTGCATGCCCGCGCGGTGCTGGATCGCACCGGAGATGCCCAGCGCCACGTACAGCTGCGGCGAGACCGTCTTACCGGTCTGGCCCACCTGGAACTGGTGCGGGTAGTAGCCCGAGTCGACGGCGGCGCGCGAGGCACCGACGGCGGCACCGAGCGAGTCGGCGAGCTCCTCGACGACGGAGAACTTCTCGGCCGAGCCGACGCCGCGGCCACCGGAGACGACGACCGAGGCCTCGGTCAGCTCCGGGCGGTCGCCGCCGACGACGGCTTCCCGCGAGGTGATGCGGGCGGACTTGGCGGTGTCCACGGTGATGGAGACCGACTCGTCCAGCACGGCGTCCGCCGCGGACTCCTCGGACTCGACGCCGCCGGGGCGGACGGTGATGACCGGGGTGCCCTTGCTGACCTTCGCCTTGACGACGAACGCGCCACCGAAGATGGACTGCACGCCGGTGCCGTCGGCCTCGACGTCCACGACGTCGACGAGCCAGCCGGAGTCGATGCGCGCGGCAAGGCGGCCCGCGACCTCTTTGCCCTCGATCGTCGCGGAGACGAGCACCGCGGACGCGTTCGGGACGAGTGCGGCCAGCGCGTCGACCTTCGGGGTCGTGAGGAAGCCGGCGGCGTCGTCGGACTCGACGGCGTAGACCTTCGCGGCGCCGTACCTGCCCAGCGACTCGCGGATCTTCGACGCGGTGCCGGGAGCGCCCACGACCACTGCGGCCGGGGTACCCAGGCGGCGCGCGGCCGTCAGCAGCTCGTAGCTGACCTTCTTGACCTCGCCGTCGACGTGGTCGACCAGAACCAGAACTTCAGACATGATTTCCCCTCCCTCAGATGAGCTTCTGGCCGACGAGGAACTCGGCGATCTTGGACCCGCCGTCGCCACCGTCCTCGACGCGCTGACCCGCGCTGCGCGGCGGCTTCGGGGAAGCCTCCTGCACCTGGGTGTACGCACCGGACAGGCCGACCTCGGACGCGTCGATGCCCAGGTCCGCCACGGTGAGCGTGGAGACGGGCTTCTTCTTCGCGGCCATGATGCCCTTGAAGGACGGGTAACGCGGCTCGTTGATCTTCTCGGTCACGGAGACCACGGCCGGGAGCGAGGCCTCGAGGAACGCGACGCCCTCGTCGGTCTCGCGCTCACCCTTGATCGTCGTGCCCTCGACCGTGACCTTGCGCAGCTGAGTGACCTGCGGCAGGCCGAGCAGCTCGGCGAGGATCGCCGGCACAGCGCCCGCGCGGCCGTCGGTGGCCTCGTTGCCCGCGATGACCAGGTCGACGTTCTCGACCGTGCCGATCGCCTTCGCGAGGACCCTTGCCGTCGCCAGCACATCCGAGCCGTGCAGCGCCTCGTCGCTCACGTGGATCGCCTTGTCCGCACCCATCGACAGCGCCTTGCGAATGGCGTCGGTGGCGCGGTCGGGACCCATCGCGATCACGGTTACCTCGCCGCCGTGGGCTTCCTGCAGTTGCAGGGCCTCTTCGACGGCGCGCTCGTTGATCTCGTCGAGCACGGCATCCGCGGATTCGCGGTCAAGGGTGTGGTCGGCGTCGGTGAGCTTGCGCTCGGACCAGGTGTCAGGCACCTGCTTGACCAGGACAACAATGTTCATAGGTCCTCTTCGACCTCCTGCGGACGGGCGGCGACGCTGACGCGGAGGACTGTAGAACGGCGCCGCCGGGTGTTCACGACCCTGCCATTACCCGGATGTTACCCGCCAGTAGCACCCTCGCAAACAGCAGCAAGCACCCCGCCAGCGTGACAGTTATCACCCGTTAACGCCACCAACTGAGACCTAACCCATTCAGGGGACTAGGCTGCGTGGACATGTACCGGCGAGTAGCGATCGTGACAGACTCCACCGCTTGTCTCCCGGCGCAGATGACTGATCAACTCGGCATCGAAGTGGTGCAGATCCAGGTACGGATCGGCGACCACACCGACGACGAGTCCCGCATCCCCGTTCCCGACCTGGTTTCGGCCATGCGTTCGAACGTGCCCGTCGCGACGATTCCGCCCGATCCCGGCGCTTTCTTCTGGACATACAACGAACTGGCCGCACAGGGCGTTCGCTCGATCGTGTCCGTGCACGTGTCGAGCCGCCAGTCCGCGACCGTCGAGGCCGCTCGCGAAGCCGCCGGCAAGGTCCGCGTGCCCGTGCACGTCGTGGACACGCACACCTGCGGAATGAGCATCGGCTACGCCGTCCAGGCAGCCGCGAAGGTGGCCGAGGCGGGCGGCAGCGTGGAGAAGGTGCTCGCGACCGCGCAGCGCCGTTTCGACAGGTCCACCGAGCTGATCTACGTCGACACCCTCGAGTACCTGCGCCGCGGCGGCCGCATCGGTGCCGCCGCCGCACTGGTCGGCGGCGTGCTGTCGATGAAGCCGCTGCTGACCATGGCCGACGGCCAGATCACGCCGCTGGACAAGGTGATGGGCGCCGACCGCGCGCTCAACCGGATGCTGGACATCGCGATCAAGCGCGCGGGCACCGACACCGTGGACGTCGCCGTGGAGCACTTCGACGCCGAGGAGAAGGCGTCGCGGCTGCTGCGCAAGCTCCGGCGCAGCGTGCCCAACGTCCGCCAGTTCATGCTGACGCAGGTCAGCTCGGCCATCGGCGCCCACGTCGGCCCCGGTGCGCTGGGGATCACCGTTTCGCCGGTCTGACCGCAGGGAACTCCGGGAGCGGTTTCGTCCGTTGAATGGACGTAACGGACACCTGGAGGACCGATGGCCGGCTTCATGGACAAGATCACCAGGTTCCTGCGCAGTCCGCAGGGCCACAAGCTGCAAGCCAAGGCACGGCAGATGGCGCAAGACCCGCGCAAGCGCGCAAAGGCCGAACAGCTGCTGCGCAAGCTTCGGGGCAGGAAGCACTAACTCTTGAAGAGCGCGTTGAGATCGCCGTAAGCGATGCCGTTCTCAACGCTGCCGTACGTGCCCTTGGTCAGCATTTCCTCCGCTGCCCGCCTGGCGACGGCATAGGCCGCCTCGGCCACCGCAGAGCCGAGACTGACCCGCGCCACGCCCGCCTTCGCGAACTCGCCGACGGCGGGCGCGCCGGGACCCACCAGAACGTTGAGCGGCGCGGCGATGCCCTTCGCCAGCTCCGCGACGGTCTCCAGATCGGTCACCCCCGGCACGAAGATGCCGCTAGCCCCGGCCTCGAGGTACTTCGCGGCGCGCTCCAGCGTCCGCTCGAGCCTCGTAGCCGGGTCACCGACGCCGCGCAGGAACGTGTCGATCCGCGCGTTGATGTACAACTCCGGCGCGGCCTCGTGCGCCGCCGCATACCGCTCAGCCTGCTCCGCGACGTCGCGCTGCCCCGCACCAAGCCCGTCCTCGACGTTCACCCCGGACGCCCCAGCCTCGGCGACCGCACGAACCGTCTCCGCCACCTCACCGGCCGTCGCACCGAACCCGGTCTCGATGTCCGCGCTCACCGGAATCCCCACGGCGGCAACGATCCTGGCCACGAGATCGACCGCCCGGTCGCGCGCGATGTGGTCGCCGTCGGCAGCGCCGAGGCTCCACGCCACACCCGCACTCGTGGTGGCGACAGCGGTCGCGCCGGCGGCCTCGACGACGAGGGCGGAGGCGACGTCCCAGGCGTTGGGGAGGGCCAGCGGGCCGGGCTTGTGCAGCGCGTGGAAGAGCTTCGTACGATCAGCGGCGGAAGTCATGATCGATTGATATCAGCATGCACCGGCAGAAGTCCGGCGAGATTCGGACAGGTACCGACGACTTTCCGACATTCCACGCCGGTTGCCTCTGCCCGTTGGCGCGCTGGTTCCCGTTGCCGCGTTGGTTCCCGTGCTAGTTGCTGTCCGCCTTGCGGCGCACCTCTTCGAACGTCCGCAGGTAGCGCTGGCGGAAGTCCTCTCGCTCTACCCACGTCGTGTGCTCGACGGGCTGGGGTGCGGCGGGTGGGGGTAGTGCGGTCTGCCCGGCAGGGCTCGGGGCCGGTTCCGGCTCGGTCTCCTCGGCGGGCGCCTCAACGGTCGCCTCGGCGAGTGCCTCGGTGGGCTCGGGACTGTCGGTGCTCGGCGCTACGGTTGATCCGGGGGCTTCGAAATCCCCCATGGGGGGAACGAGGTCCCCATCCCAATCATATCGAGCAGCACCGACAGTTTCGGGCTCTGCGAGTTCTGGCTCTGCGAGCCATTCGCGCTCCACCACGAGCTCGGGCTTCGTCACCGGCGCGGCCTTCGTCACCGGCGCGGCCTTCGTGACCTGCTCGGCCTTCGTGACCGGCTCGAACTCGGCCACCGGCGTCAGCTCGACCACGGGCTCGGGCTTCGTCACCGGCGCGGGCTCCACCACCGGCTCGGCCAGCGCCGCCAGCGCCGGTTCCATCTGCGGCAGCCCCATCACGGGATTGCGGTGGATCGGCCGCGAGTCGTACTCGTCGTCCACCGGCTCGACCGCGACGGGCTTCCGCACCCACATCCGCTCGTCCGGCGCCTCCGAGGAGGCGCGCTCGCGGGAGTCGGCGTCCTCGCGACGCCGCACCAGCACGTACATGAGGGCCGCCCCCAACGTGAAGGACAGCACGCAGAGCCCGAAGACGATCCCGACTGCCCCTGCCATTGCGAAGGCTCCTAGCTGACGAGGACGTCGATCTGAGGACCGAAATCCGTGGGCGGGCCCCACACGGGGTCCACGATCACGCGAGTGGCGACGACCTTGTCCACGCCCTGCTCGGCCAGGTACTGCCGCAGCAGGCCTGCTCGCTCCATCGCGAGCACGTCACAGCGGTGCGAGGCCGTCTCGCCGTTCCACGCGTGCGCCACCAGCGTCACCGAGCCGGTGGCGTTGCGCAGTACGCCGGCCAACGACCGCCGCACGTCCTCGCCACGCCCTGCCAGAGACGCGGTGCCCGGCGCGAACGTGATGCCCTTGACGGCGTGCGCCGAGAACAGGTCGCGCACCGCCTGCTGTGCGACCGCGGCGGACAGCAGCACCGGCGCGGGAGGCTCCATTCGCAGCGGTGCCACGAAGTCGGAGACCGGAACGGGGCCGGCCTGGACGGCGGGCACCGCGGGCGACGACGACAGCGCCGTCTCCAGCTCGTCGCCGTACACGGAGAACCCGAACGCCGTCACCGACGCGGGCACCATCAGCGCACCGACCACGAGCGGAACCCAGCGCTTCAAGATGCGGCCACCTGTTCGGGGATGTGCACCGGGGCAACTCGGTCAGCGGCCGCGGACAGAGCGGCGCGGGCCGCGGACAGTTGCGAGTGGACGACGCGCCTGAGCTCGTGCAGTTCGTCGGTGCGGTCGGCGACCTCGGCCAGCCTGCGTTGCGCCTCGCGGCACGCCATCTTCACCATGAACTCCGAGCGTGCCCTGGCCAGCGCCTCCTGCTCCTGCAGGTGTTGCGCGGCCTCGTTGCGGCGCCGGGTCATCGTGAGTTCGAAGAAGTGCTGGGCCTTCTCGCGCTTGCGTTCGGAGTCGGCCTCCAGCGAGTTGCACTGGAGCGCGGTCTCCCGCAGCAGCATGTCGGCGTCGGCCTGGGCCTCGGCGACCGCCTCCGTGCACTCGCGCTCCACCTCGTCGGCGCGCTGGCGGTGCTGGGCTTCGAGGTCGGCGCAGCGGCGTTCCATCTCCAGCTCGCGCCGTTCCATGATGGCGGCGCGGCTGGCGCAGTCCTGCCGTGAGGCGTAGAGCTCGGACTCGGCCTCCGCGCGCATGGCGGCGGACTCGCGCTCGGCCTCGGCACGCAGTGCGGCCAGTTCGACGTCGGTGCGCGCACGGAGATCAGCGCACTCGCGTTCGGCCTGCAGGTGCATCTCCGCCGTCTCGTCCTCGGCGAGGCGGAGCATGCGGTGCATCCGTTCGGTGGCGCTCGCGTGCGTGCCCGAGGTGGACTCGAGGCGTTCGATCCTGGCGCGCGCGTCCTCCAGGTCCTGGCGCGTCATTTCCAGCAGCTTGCGCAAATCTGCTGCCTGCGCCAGCGCCTCGGCCCTGTCGAGGCTCGTGAAGCGAAGCTGCTCCTCGAGATTCTCGATGTGCTCGATGACCTGACGTCGGTGAAAACCTCGGTAGACAACGTCGAAACCGGCGTGCAGCGGAACTAGTTCCTGCTCTTTTGCACCCATGGTCACCTACTCACTCAACCGGGCTGAAGATTGTGCGAGCTTACCCACGGCAGGTTGGGCCAACCAGCGTCGAAAGTGGACGGACGGACCTGGTGTAACACGTCGAATAATGGCTTTTTCCTGGACAAACAAGTCGTCCCTAGATCAACACCAAACACCGGCCAGTCACCCGATTGTGTCAAGAGGGGCGCCTTTTCGGGGTGTTCACTCCGTGCGTTCGCCGTGCACGGAAAGCGACCGACCAGGCCTAGATCACACGAATTGCCTTCCATCGGTCGTGGCTACTTCGATCACCCTTCGTTAACCTTCTCGTTCGTGTCCTCACGAGTAGCCGTCGTCACCGACTCGACCGCGTCACTCCCGGCCCGTCTGGCGGATCGGTTCAACATCATCACGGTCCCGATGCAGCTCAAGATCGGGTCGGAGCTGATCGACGAGGCCTACGTGCCGACCGACAGGCTGCTGCAGGCGATGGAGGCGCAGATCCCGATCACGACGCAGCCGCCGGCGCCGGACGCGTTCTTCTGGGCCTACCAGGACGCGTGGGCGAAGGGCGCGGAGACGATCATCTCGGTGCATGTGACGCCGAAGCTCTCCCCCGCGACGGACGCGGCGAAGGCGGCCGCGGCCAAGTCGCGCGTGCCGGTGTTCATCGTGGACTCGCACTCGTCGGGAATGACGCTCGGGTTCGCGGCGCTCGCGGCCGCGCGGATCGTGCAGAGCGGCGGCAACGTCCAGAACGCGCGCAGCGTCGCCGAGCAGCGCGGGCGTGACGCGAACGTGCTGATCTACGTCGACACGCTGCACTACCTGCGCCAGGCCGGGCGGGTCAGCGCGGCGGCGAAGCTCTTCGGTGACGCGCTCTCGGTGAAACCGCTGCTCACGGTCGTGAACGGCGACGTGGAGCCGTTCGACAAGGTCGTCGGCCGCGATCGGGCGCTGGCGAAGCTCGTGGACAAGGCCGTGGCGCTCGCCTACGGGCGCAACGCGGACCTCGCGGTCGAGCACTTCGCGGCCGAGAAGGAGGGCCGCGAGCTGCTCCAGATGCTGCAGAAGCGGATCCCGCACGCCCGCGACATCGTCCTGACGCAGGTCAGCGCGGCGATCGGCGCGAACGTCGGGCCGGGGGCACTGGCCGTCACGGTCTCGCCGTTCTGATCAGAGGTCTGCGACTTCCTCCGCGAGGAGGAGCCCCGGATCGAACCCCATGGGCGTGAGGTGCCCGGCGAGTTCGAGCGACAGCACGCCCTGCAGCCGGGTCCAGAAGGACAGGGCGCGGTGCACCGTCGGCGACGGCGCCGGCAGAGCGCCCGCCCACCCGTGGTTCAGGCTCAGGACGACGTCGAACGGGGACCGCGGCTGCTCGTCCGGCGAGCCGCCGCAGACCTCCAGCAACACGGCCAGGATCTCGTCCGAGATCGCGGTGATGTCGTCGGGCGCCTGGTAGCCGGGTACGGGCGTGCCGTAGATGAGCATGTACCGCTGCGGATCGCTCAGCGCCCACTCCCTGATGACCGCGGCGAGCCCCACGACGGTGGTACCCGCCGCGTGGGCGGCGCGGACGGTGTCGGCGAGGCTGCGGTAGGCGTCCCGGATGAGCGCGGTGATCAGCTCGTCGCGACCGGCGAAGTACCGGTAGAGCGCGGGCCCGCTCATGCCCATCTCCTTGGCGATGGCGTTGAGTGACAACGCTGTCACCCCGGCCGACGCGATCTGCTGCCACGCGTGCCGTTTGACCTCGTCGCGCACCTGGGCGCGGTAACGCTCGCGAGGGTTCCGCCCCGTGTGCGCGTCCGAATCCGTCACCATGGTTAGACCTTCTCACATTCGTTATTGACAGTCACGCTGCCTTCAGTTTAGCTTCTGCATGTCACCAGAGTTATAGCTTCTAACTAACACAACTGATACTAACGAACGAAGGAGACCGTCATGACGATGACCACCACCAACGCCGCTCACCCGTCGAAGTCGGTCCTGGTCGCGGCCTGGGCCGCCCCGGTCATGGTCATCGGCCAGTTCGGCCTGCTCTCCGGCATTCCGATCGCCGTCGCGCTCGTCGCGAGCCTGCGCGACCGCCGTTCGCGGGTGCTCCGCTGGTGGACGGGAGCGCTCACGCTCGCCTACGCCACCCCGTTGACGATGTGGCTCGCCGGTCCGAGCGAGGCTCCCAGCCTGTCGAAGTACATGAGTCCCGCGATGACCGCGGCACTCGCCGCGACGGGTGTCGCGGCCGCCATCGCGCACCAGGTAGTTCGCAGGCGGTCTACTGGCAAGTAACCTGGCGGGCGTGACCCTCCCCCTGACCGGCGAACGCACCGTGCCCGGTATCGCGGAAGAGAACTACTGGTTCCGGCGGCACGAGGCGGCGTATCTACACCTCATCGGCCACTGCGCGGACGCCGTCGTGCTGGAGGCGGGCTGCGGCGAGGGCTACGGCGCGCAGCTGATCCGCACGGTCGCGCGCCGCGTGATCGCCCTCGACTACGACGAGCTGACCTCGCGGCACGTGTCGCGCGCGTACCCGCAACTCGACGTGCTGCGCGGCAACCTGGCGACCCTGCCGTTGCGCGACGGCGGCGTCGACGTCGTGGCGAACCTGCAGGTCATCGAGCACCTGTGGGACCAGGAGGAGTTCCTGGCGGAGTGCCGGCGGGTGCTGCGCCCCGGCGGAAAACTCATCGTGACGACGCCGAACAGGCTGACGTTCTCACCCGGCCAGGACACGCCGCTCAACCCGTTCCACACCAGGGAACTCGCACCGTCCGAACTGGACGAGATGCTGCGCGACGCAGGTTTCCGCGTTGACGAACTGACGGGACTGCGTCACGGGCGAAGGCTTGACACGCTCCTGAACGGACAGATCATCAACGCACAGGTCGAAGTCGCCCTGTCCGGTGCGCCGTGGCCGGCCGAGCTCAAGGAGGCTGTGGAGTCGGTGACGGTGGAGGACTTCGACATCACCCCTGACGACATGGACGGCTGCCTCGACCTCGTGGCCGTAGCGGTGCGCGCGTGACAACAGGAGCTTCGGAAGGCACGTTCTGCCTCGTCCTGCACAGCCACCTGCCCTGGCTCGCGCACCACGGCGCGTGGCCGGTCGGCGAGGAGTGGCTCTACCAGGCGTGGGCGCACTCGTACCTGCCCCTCGTGGACATGCTGCGGCGGTTCGCCGACGAGGGCCGTTCCGACGTCCTGACGCTCGGCGTCACCCCCGTCCTGGCCGCACAGCTCGACGACCCGTACTGCTTGCGGGGCATGCACGACTGGCTCGGCAACTGGAACCTGCGCTCGCACCTCGCCGGGGAACGGCTGCCCGAGCTGTCCACGTACGAGCACCGCGCGTCCTCCCGTGCACTCGACCAGTTCGAAAGCCAGTGGCGGCACGGATTCTCGCCGGTTCTGAGATCCCTTGTGGACTCCTCGACGATCGAGCTGCTCGGCGGACCGGCCACGCACCCCTTCCAGCCGCTGCTGGACCCGCGGGTGCGGGCCTTCGCGCTGCGGACCGGCCTGGACGACACCGCGCTGCGCGTCGGTCGTGCGCCGGAAGGGATCTGGGCGCCGGAGTGCGGTTACTCGCCCGGCATGGAGGCGGGCTACGCGGCGGCGGGCGTGCGGCGGTTCATGGTCGACGGTCCCGCGTTACACGGCGACACCTCGTCCGCGCACCCCGTCGGCTCGTCGGACGTGCTGGCGTTCGGACGCGATCTGGAGGTCTCGTACCGCGTCTGGTCACCGAAGGTCGGCTATCCGGGCGATGCCGCGTACCGGGATTTTCACACCTACGACCACCCGACGGGCCTCAAGCCGTCGCGCGTGACCGGCAAGAACGTGGCGCCGGAGGACAAGCGGCCGTACGACCCGTCGCTGGCGCGCGAAGCTCTCGACCGGCACGTGGTCGATTTCGTGGAAACGGTCGTGCGGCGGTTGCGGGCGATCGACGGCGGCCTCGTCGTGGCGGCCTACGACACCGAGCTGTACGGGCACTGGTGGCACGAAGGTCCCTTGTGGCTGGAGGCCGTGCTGCGGGCGTTGCCGAAGGCGGGCGTGCGCGTGACGACGTTGCGGGGCGCCGTCGAGGCCGGGCACGTGGGTGCGCCGGTCGAGCTGCCGGCGTCGTCGTGGGGCAGTGGCAAGGACTGGCGCGTGTGGGACGGCGCGCAGGTGTCGGACATCGTGTCGTTGAACGAGTCGGTGCAGAAGGAACTGCTGGGACTGGACTTCTCCGCCGGCGTGCGGAACCCGGTGCTGGACCAGGCGGTGCGCGAGGCGCTGCTGGCGTTGTCGAGCGACTGGGCGTTCATGGTCACGAAGGACTCGGCCGCCGACTACGCCCGCTACCGCGCGAAGATTCACAGCGATCGCTTCAGCGAGCTCGCGTCGTTGGCGCGGAGCGGTCGCGGACTGGGCAGAGCAACGGAGCTCCGCGCGGCGGACGGCCCGTTCGGGCATCTGGACGCGCGAGGAATGGGGTAACGGGATGCGCGTGCTGATGTTGTCGTGGGAGTACCCGCCGGTGGTCGTCGGCGGGCTGGGCAGGCACGTCCACGCGCTCGCGACACAGCTGGCCGGGCAGGGGCACGACGTCGTCGTGCTGTGCCGCCAGCCCTCCGGCACCGACGCGATCACCCACCCCACCGTGGACGTGGTGAGCGAGGGCGTGCGGCTGATCCGCGTCGCCGAGGACCCCGCGCACTTCGTGTTCGAGAAGGACCTGCTGGCCTGGACGCTCGCCATGGGACACGCGATGACGCGTGCGGGGCTGGCACTGGGCTCGTGGCGCCCGGACGTCGTGCACGCGCACGACTGGCTCGTCACGCATCCGGCCGTCGCGCTGGCGGAGTCCTTCGGCGTGCCGCTGGTCGCGACGATCCACGCGACCGAGGCTGGCCGGCACTCGGGCTGGCTGTCGCACCCGCTGAACCAGCAGGTGCACTCGGTGGAGTGGTGGCTGGCGAACCGCGCCGACTCGCTGATCACGTGCTCGTCGGCGATGCGCGGCGAGGTCGGGCATCTGTTCGAAGTGGACACCGCCGAGGTTTCCGTGCTCCACAACGGCATCGAGCCGGGCGGCTGGAAGGTGCGCGCGAAGGACGTCGGCGCCGCCCGCCGCACGTACTCACCGCACGGTGATCCGTTGCTGCTTTTCTTCGGCCGCATCGAGTGGGAGAAGGGCATCCAGGACCTGATCGCGGCACTGCCCCGGATCCGCCGCTTCCACCGCGGCACGCGCGTCGTCGTGGCCGGCGGCGGGTCGCAGACCGAGTGGCTGCAGGACCAGGCACGCAAACATCGCGTGCTGCGCGCAGTGGAGTTCGTCGGCCACCTCTCCGACAGGTCTCTGGCGGCGTTGCTGACAGCCGCCGACGCCGTCGTGCTCCCCTCGCGCTACGAGCCTTTCGGCATCGTGGCCCTGGAGGCAGCGGCCGCCGGAACACCCCTGGTCGCGTCAACCGCCGGTGGGCTCGGCGAGGTCGTGCTGGACGGCGTCACCGGCCTGTCGTTCGCCCCCGGTGACGTGGACGGACTCACTCGCGCTGTGCGTGACGTGCTGTCCGATCCGGCCTCGGCCGCCACCCGTGCGCGCGCTGCCAAGGCACGTCTGGTGTCCGACTTCAACTGGTCCAAGATCGCCGCCGGCACGGCGTCGGTCTACGAGTCCGCTGTCGTGCGCGAACCACGCGTCCTCGGCCGCCCCAAGATCGCGACGGGAAATCTGTTCACCTAGGTCCGCTACAGTCGCCGGTCCCGTTAACAGAAGGTGACCGAGGACTGAATGAACTACCAACGCTTCGTGGCGCTCGGGGACAGCTGCGCCGAGGGCCTGGACGACCTGCTCCCCGACGGCCGGTACCGCGGCTGGGCGGACCGGGTCGCGTCCGCACTGGACGCGCCGGGCTTCCGCTACGCCAACCTCGCCGTGCGCGGCCGCCGTCTCGACCAGATGCTGGTGGAGCAGGTCCCGTCCGCCACGGCGTTGGAGCCCGACCTGGTGGTGCTCTTCGGCGGTGGCAACGACGTGATGTCCAACGCGACCTTGGAGCAGATCGCACAACGAGCGGACGCGATGGTGCGCGCCGTGACGTCGTTCGCGCCGACCGTCGCCGTCTTCACGTTGAGCGACATCTCGCACCGCATGCCGTTCGGCCGGCGTATGCGCCCACGCATCGAGACCTTGAACTCCGCCATGCGCACCGCGGCATCCCGCTACGGCGCGATTCTGGTCGACGTGGAGGCCGACGAGTGCGTGCACGACTCACGCTACTTCGGCCCGGACCGCCTGCACCTGTCGTCGTTGGGGCACAGGCGGTTGGCCGGCCACGTGCTGTCGGCGCTCGGCATCCCGTTCGACGAGTCCTGGCTGGCGCCGCTGGAGGGCAAGGCCGCGTCCACGTCGGTGCTGGACCACTGGCGGTGGCTGCGCGACCAGGTGCTGCCGGTCGCGTACTCGCGGACGCGCAACAAGCTGATCGGGCGGCAGCCGGGCGACGGTTTCGTGCCCAAGCGCCCGGAGCTCGCGCCGCTGACCTGGCCGCAGCGCGTAGCTCGCTGACCGTCAGGCCGACGCGTCCTCCGCCCGTTTGGTCAAGGCGTCCTTGGCCTTGCGGGCCATGTCCGCGATGTCCGCCCGCCGCTGCGCATCGGCCTCGTAGTCGGCCCGCCGATCCCGCACCACCCGAGCCGGCATCCCGACCGCGATCTTGAAGTCCGGCACGTCCCCGCGCACCACGGCATGCGCGCCCAGCACGCATCCACGCCCGACGCGCGTGCCGCGCAGCACCGTCACCTTGGCGCCGAGCCAGCAGTCCGGCCCGATCCGCACCGGCGACTTCACGATGCCCTGGTCCTTGATCGGCAGCGTGATGTCCTCGACCTTGTGGTCGAAGTCGCAGATGTAGACCCAGTCCGCGACGAGTGACGACGCGCCGATCTCGATGTCGAGGTAGCAGTTGACCGTGTTGTCCTTGCCGAACACGACCTTGTCCCCGATGCGCAGCGACCCCTCGTGGCAGCGGATGGCGTTGCCGTCGCCGATGTGCACCCAGCGGCCGATCTCCAGGCGGCCGAAGCCCGGCCGGGCCATGACCTCGACGCGCTTGCCGAAGAACACCATGCCGCGCAGGACGACGTGCGGGTTGAGCAGGCGGAACTTCAGCAGGCGCCAGTACCGCACCAGGTACCAGGGGGTGTAGGCGCGGTGGCGCAGGACCCAGCGCAGGGACGCCAGCGTGAGGAACCGTGCCTGCATCGGGTCACGGCGCGACCTGCGCCAGCGAGTCCAGACCGGGGCACCCCACATCGAAGTCATGCGCGGCACTTTAACTCCGGGCGAGGAGCGGAACGGCATCATGGCCATCGCGCGGCGTCTGCACGGGGAGGTCTGGGTGGCCGGAAGCGGTTCGTTGGTAGACGAAGTGGTCGCGGCGCTGAGTCCCCACGGGGTCGTGGTGGTCACCGGGGAACCGGGGACGGGCAAGACCTGGTTGGTCGGGCGCGTGCTCGCCGCGGTCGACC
Source organism: Lentzea albidocapillata (assembly GCF_000719115.1). Taxonomy (GTDB): domain Bacteria; phylum Actinomycetota; class Actinomycetes; order Mycobacteriales; family Pseudonocardiaceae; genus Lentzea; species Lentzea albidocapillata. Next base: position 31,143 of record NZ_JOEA01000027.1, read on the forward strand.
GGAAACGGGTGGTCATCGGGTGCCGCGGCTTGCCGGACGGGCCGTACGTGCTCGTGCGGGAGCTGGTCAGCGGGCTGGCCGGTGGTGACCTGAGGTCTGTCCTGGCCGCCGTCGAAGCGGACGAGCTGCACCAGGTGTGCAGGGCGTTGCGTGGCCTGCTCGGCGCGCGGCTGGTGGTCGTCGAGGACCTGGAGTGCACTGACCACCGGTCCCGGCAGGTGTTGCGGTACCTGGTGACCCGGCCACCGGAGAACGCCGCGCTGCTGCTGACCTGGACGCCCGGCGCCGAGCCGCCGCTGGGCACCCGGCTCAGCTCGGCCGCGTCGGCCGGCCTGCACCACGTCGAGGTCGGGCCGTGGACCGCGGCCGAGATGGCGGCGTTCGTCGGACGATCGTGCGCCGACGAACTGCACGAGCTGACCGGCGGCGTGCCGGTGCTGGTGCACGCACTGGTGAACCATCTGTCCTCTGAGGAGGATCAGCCACGCGAAGCGTTGAGACGCAAAGGGGTTCCCCGGTCGATCAGCGAGCTGGTCGAGCAGCGGCTGGCGTCGTTGCCCGAACAGGCACGGCGGGTGGTCGCCGCCGCCGCGCTGTCGCGGGGTCCGGTGTCGATCTCGTTGCTCGGCGAGGTGTGCGGGCTCGGGGCACCGGAAGTGGAGGCGGCATTGGCCGCCGCCGTGGACACCGGTGTCATGGCGTCCACGGACGGCCGCGCATTCACGTTCCACCCGCCGGTGAGCGGGATCGTCGTGGAGCGAGGGCTGCACCCGATCGAACGCCGGCGCGGGCACGCGGCGTACGTCGCGGCGATGCACCGGGATCAGGACGCGCTGGCGGACCTGGTCTTCCACAGCCGGTCGGCGGGGGACCTGGTCACGGCCGCCCGGTACGCCGAACGCGCGGTCCAACACATGACCACAGCGGACGCGATCGAGCTGTTGCAGGAGCTGCTGGCCGAGCCGGACCTGCCCCGCGCCCAGCGGGGTGCCCTCGCGGTCCGGCTGGGGCGCCTGGGTCTGAACAGTCTCGCGTACGACGACACGGTCGCGCTGCTGCGCGGCATCCTCGCCGACGGGCGGCTCCCTGCCGGGATGCGCGGCGAGCTGCGGCTCGATCTGGCACTGCTGCTGGCGAACCAGGCGGGCGACGGCGACAGCGGCCGCGCCCAGCTCCGGGTGGCGATCGCCGAACTGGGCCGTCGTCCGGCGCTGGCGGCCCGCGCCATGTCGGCCCTGGCCATTCCCTACTGGGGAAACTGCCATGTGGCCGAGCATGTGCGGTGGCTGACCGAGGTCGAGCGGACCGTGCCCGACCGCGGTGATCCGGTGCTGCTTCTCGCGATCGCGGTCAACCGGGCGAGCACGCTGGCGCAGATCGGTGACCCGCGCGCCTGGGACGCCATCGCCGAGCTCCCCGCGGACGGGGCGACGATCGGTGAACGCCGCGAGCTTCTGCGCGGCTGCGCCAACTTCTCCGACACCGCGATCGCCCTGGGGCATCACCTGGCGGCAGCGGACTTCCTCACGCGGGCGGAGGACCTCGCGAGCCGCAGCGGGCCGTCGTACCCGTGGCAGATGGCCACGTCGAACCAGCTGCGGCTCGACCACGTCACCGGCCGGTGGGACGGCCTCGCCGAACGCGCCAGGGCCTACCTGGAGATCGCCACGCACACCACGTTCGTCGCCGTCGACGCCTCACTCGTGCTGGCGCAGCTCGCGCTGGCCAGAGGCGAGTGGGACGAAGCCGAGGAATACCTTGGGGCACACGGGCTTCGTTCGATGAACGGGTGGTATGGGCCGGTGGTGATCTGCGCCGCCGCGACGCGGGTTCGGCTCGCGCTGGTCCGCGGGCGGATCGCGGAGGCCGTCGACGAACTGGCGGAGACGGTTGAGATCCTGCGAAGCAAGGGCATCTGGGCGTGGGCGACCGAGCTCGTCGATGCCGGGGTGGAGGCCCTGCTTCTCGCCGGTGACGCGGCGCGGGCAGAGCGGTTGCTGGACGAGTTCGCCGCGGATGTGGCCGAACGTGACTGTCCGTTCGCGCACTCGATGGTTCCGTTCGGGCGGGCGGCGATCGCCGCGGCGCGGGAACGGTTCGACGACGCGGCGACGCTGTACGACGAAGCCACGACGCTGCTCGCCGCGCTCCCCCGGCCGTACGAGCAGGCTCGTGCCCTGGAAGCCGCCGCGCGGTGCCTGCCGCCGTCGTCCGGGCTGCTCGCGGAGGCGACCAGGCTGTTCACCACGCTCGGCGCGACGTGGAACCTTGCCCGCTGCGACCACCTCGTGCGCGAGCACGGCGGCACCACCGGCGCGCGCCCCGGCCGCCGGGGTTACGGCACGGAGCTGTCGCCGAGGGAACGCCAGGTGGCTCGTCTGCTCGCCCTCGGCCGCACGAACCGGCAGATCGCCGAGGTGCTGTTCCTGTCGCCACGCACGGTCGAACGACACGCCGCCAGCGTCCTGCGCAAGCTCGGCGCCACCGGCCGCGACGAGCTGCGGCCGGAGGACCACGGCTGATCGAACGCGTAACCCTACGCACGATTTCCGGCGTTGTTCCCCGCGGTCTTCTCCTCGGACAGTTGCCGCACCGCAACTCGTTTGCGGCCCTGCGAATACCCTGCGAGAGGACCCAACCGTGCGCACATTCACCACTGCGCTGCTCACCGGAGCCGCAGCGCTGGCGCTGACATCAACCGCCCTCACCGGCGTCTCCGCGGCGGCACCGGCCGAGTCCGGGTACGTCGTCGTTCTGCACGGCACCCAGGACGCGGCCTCGTTCGCCGCCGGGCACGTCGACCGGCACGGCGGCCAGGTCAGCCACGTCTACCGGCACGCGCTGCGTGGATTCTCGGCCACCCTGTCTCCCAGTGGCGCCGACGCGCTGCGCCGCGACCCGAGGGTCGCCTCGGTCGAACCGGACCGGGTCGTGCACACCACCGACACCGTCCCCACCGGCGTCGACCGCGCGTACGCCACCGCCAACCCGAACCTGAAAATCAACGGCAGCAACGACTACAGCGTCGACGTCGACGTCGCGGTGATCGACACCGGGGTCGCCCAGCACCCCGACCTGACCGTCGTGGCCCGCGCGAACTGTGTCAACAGCACCACCTGCGCCCCCAACTCCGGCGCTGACGACCACGGCCACGGCACCCACGTGGCGGGCACGATCGGCGCCCGCGACGACGGCAACGGAGTTGTCGGTATCGCCCCCGGCGCCCGCATCTGGTCGGCCAAGGTCCTGAACGCCAGTGGAAGCGGCAACCTGTCCGGGGTCACCGCCGGCGTCGACTGGGTCGCCGCGAACGCCGCCGAGATCGAGGTGGCGAACATGAGCCTCGGCTGCGACAACTGCACCGACGCCGCGCTCGGCCAGGCCATCACCAACGCGGTGGCCAAGGGCGTGGTGTTCGTCGTGGCCGCGGGCAACAACGACAAGGACGCCAGGACGTTCTTCCCAGCCAACCACCCGGACGTCGTCACGGTGTCCGCGCTCGCCGACTTCAATGGCAAGCCAGGCGGCGGGACCGGATCGACGTGCCGCGCCGACCAGGACGACACCCTGGCCGACTTCAGCAACTTCGGCTCCACGGTGGAGATCACCGCGCCCGGCACGTGCATCAACTCGACGTTCCTCGACGGCGGGTACAAGGTGCTGAGCGGCACCTCCATGGCCGCGCCGCACGTCGCGGGTGCCGCCGGTCTGCTCACGGCGAACGGCAACCGCGCCACCGGCCGCGACGGCGTCCTCGCCGTGCGGCAGCGGCTGATCGACACCGCGAACACCGACTGGACCGACGACTCGGGCGACAACGTCAAGGAACCGCTGCTCGACGTGCGGTCCACTCAGGACTACCCGGCGGGCGCCGCGGACCCCGGCCGCCCGACCGCGGCGTTCACCAGTGCCTGCTCCACGTCGAACACCACCTGCTCGTTCGACGCGGCCGGTTCGACCGACACCGACGGCACCATCACCGGCTACGCCTGGGACTTCGGCGACGGCAGCACCGGTACCGGCAAGACGGCCGGGCACACCTACGGCAAGGCGGCCTACTACAGCGTCCGGCTGACCGTGACCGACAACGCGGGCAAGACGAACACCACCCGCCGCATGGTCAAGGCGGGCGACCTGCCTCCCACGGCCGCGTTCACCGCCCGTTGCCAGCGCGGGACCTGCTCCTTCGACGGCAGCGCGTCGACGGACGAGGAAGGCGCCGTCGGCGGCCACGCGTGGGCCTTCGACGACGGCACCACCGGAACCGGCAGGACGATCTCGCACAGCTACCCCAACGTCTCCCGCGTCTACCAGGTGAAGCTGACCGTCACCGACAGCCGCGGCCAGACAGGCAGCACCACCCGCGAGGTCCGCTGCTCGAAGCACATCACCACCCCGCTCTGTTTCACCTTCTGATGCCCGCAGTGGCGCTGTGAGTCCTCACAGCGCCACCGTGCGCAGGGGCACCAGCCTGCACGGCACGCGTCGTCGGGCAGGCTGGACGCATGGCACACAGGCTCATCATCGACACCGACCCCGGCGTGGACGACGCGTTCGCGATCGCGCTCGCCGCCCGCAGCCCAGAGGTCGAGCTCGTCGGCCTCACCACGGTGTTCGGCAACGTAGGGCTCGACCTCACCACCCGCAACGCCCAGCGGCTGCTCGCCTACCTCGGCCGCACGGACGTGCCGGTGGTCCGGGGCGCGGAAGGACCGGGCGGGGCCGCGGACGTGCACGGCGAGGACGGACTCGGCGGGCAGGCGCACACGTTGCCCGAGAGCGACACCGAACTCTTCGGCGACGATGTCACCGGCTTCTTCCGCGAGCGGCTGACGCCGGAGACGGTGGTGGTCGCCATCGGACCGCAGACCAACATCGCCAGGGCGCTCGACGCGGGTGTCGAGTTCCCGCGCCTGATCGTCATGGGTGGCGGGCTGGATGTCGGCAACACCACCGCCAGGGCCGAGTTCAACTTCTGGGCCGATCCCCAGGCAGCGAGGACGGTCATCCGTAAGGCGAACCCGATCGTCGTACCGCTCAACCTCACCCACCGGTGCATCGCCGACGCCGAGTTCCTCGCCAAGGTCGACCAGACGCTGAGCAACCTCACCGGCACCTACCGCGCGTATCTGGCCGGCCGGTCGGAGAACGAGGGCATCTACGTCCACGACGCCGTGGCGGTGGCCGAGGCGATCATCCCCGGCACGCTGAAGACCACGACGCACCTGCTCGATGTCGACGACGAGGGCGCGCTCGTCGAAGGAAAGCACCAGGTAGAGGTCGCGGAAGACTGCGATTGGCCCGCCCTGAGGGCCTTCATGGAGCAGCGCTTGTCCGTTTGACGACAACTTCGTGTCGCTCTCTGGGGTTGCGCGGGCACGGTAAGTAGGGTCCGCGACCATGCAGCGAAGAGTCCTCACGACAGCTGCGGTGGCGGCGGCCATGACGTTCGGAGTGGTCCCTGCCTCCGCTCAGCCCGAAATCCAGGTGGTGCCCGATCCGGCGGCACACGTGAACCCGTTCATCGGCACGACCAACCTCGGGAACACCTTTCCCGGCGCGGTCGTGCCGTTCGGCATGTTCTCCTTCAGCCCGGAAGCCAGTCGCGGCAACACCCTGCGCGCCGCAGCTCCCGGCGGATACCGGTACGACGCCACGAAGATCCGCGGCTTCAGCCTCACCCACATGTCGGGAACGGGCTGTGCGGGCGGCAGCGGCGACATCCCGATCTTCCCGCACGTCGGCGCCGTCACCACCTCGCCGACCACGGACGCGACCGACGCGGTCTACGCCAGCGAGTTCACGCACGCGGACGAGGTGGCCAAGCCCGGCCGCTACGACGTGACGCTCAAGTCCGGCGCCAAGGCCGAGCTGTCCGCCACCGAACGCACCGGTGCCGCGCGGTTCAGCTTCCCCGCGGACAAGCCGGCGACGGTGCTGATCAACACGTCCAAGTCGCAGGTCGGCAGCAGTGACGCGCAGACCGTGGTCGACAAGGACAAGCGGACCATCACCGGGTCCGTGACCAGCGGAAACTTCTGCGGCTACATCAACCAGGCCGGCCGCCGCAGCTACTACACGCTGCATTTCGTGGCAGAGTTCGACCAGGAGTTCACCGAGGTCGGCACGTACCAGGACAACGTTGTCACGCCCGGAAGCACGTCCTCCAAGGGCGGCACGACGTACGGGACGAACGGCTGGCCGGTGCTGGGCAAGGGTTCCGGGGCGTACCTCGGGTTCGCGCCCGGCAGCCAGGTGGGCGTCAGGGTCGGCATCTCCTACGTCAGCCTGGACAACGCACGCGAGAACCTCAGGGCCGAGAACAAGGGTCAGTCCATTGAGGACATGAGGGACAACGCGTACATCGCGTGGCAGAAGCAGCTCAGGCGCATCGAGGTCGGCGGCGGCTCCGATGACGAGCGGACCAAGTTCTACACCGCGCTGTACCACTCGCTGTTGCACCCCAACCTGTTCAGCGACGTCAACGGCGAGTACGCCGGGTTCGACGGCAGGACCCACAAGATCGACAAGAGACGGCAGAAGGCCCAGTACGGCACGTTCTCCGGCTGGGACGTCTACCGCTCGCAGCTGCAGCTGCTCACCCTGCTCGAACCGCAGATCGGCTCGGACATCGCGCAGTCGCTGCTCAACCAGGCCGAGCAGAACAACGGCGTGTGGGACCGCTGGACGCACAACGGCGGCGGCACCCACGTCATGAACGGTGACCCGGCGCCGATCGCGCTGGCCGCCATCTCGGCGTTCGGCGGCGACAAGTACGACCTCAGGTCGTCTCTGAAGTCGTTGGTCAAGGCCGCGACCGTGCCGACGGCGCTGGACCTGAGCAAGGAAGGCTGGGCCGTCATGTCGGTCGGGCAGCGGCCGTCGCTCGACAAGTACCTGCAGAACAAGTACATGCCGGCCGTGTCGAACGCCTGGGGTGGCGCGGCGGAGACCCTGGAGATCTCCGCGGCGGACTTCGCGATCAGCCAGCTGGCCGAGCGCACGGGCGACAAGAAGATCGCGAAGACGTTCGCCGAGCGTGCGCAGTGGTGGCAGAACAACTTCGACCCGGTCGCGGACAGGACCGGCGGCTACATCCGCAACCGCAACGCCGACGGCACCTGGGTCAAGGACTTCACACCGGACACCGGCAACGGGTTCGTCGAGGGCAGCAGCGCCCAGTACACATGGATGGTGACGCACAACGTCGCCGGGCTCGTCGACTCGCTGGGCGGCCGTGAGCGCGCCAACAAGCGGCTGGACGACTTCTTCCACAACGCCGACGGCACGTGGGCGTTGACGGGCCGCGGTGGCGCGAAGTCCGAACTGGACAACGAGCCGTCGGTGAACGTGCCGTGGCTCTACAACTACACCGGCCAGCCCGCCAAGGCGCAGGAGACGCTGCGCGAGACCATCAACACGCTGTGGAAGAACGCTCCCGGCGGCATTCCCGGCAACGACGACCTCGGCGCCATGTCGTCGTGGTTCGTGTTCACCTCGATGGGCATCTACCCGCAGGTGCCGTCGCGCGCCGAACTGGTGCTGAGCAGCCCGCTGTTCACGTCGGTGAAGATCAACCGCGGTGGCGGCAAGGACATCACGATCACCGCGTCCGCCGCGAACACCGCCACGAAGTACGTGCAGTCGCTGAAGGTCAACGGTCGCGCGTCGTCGAAGACCTGGCTGCCCGAGTCGTTCGTGGAACGCGGTGGCAAGCTGGACTTCGTGCTGGGCAAGGCTCCTTCCGCATGGGGCACGGGTGCCTCGGACGCCCCGCCGTCGTTCCGCGAGGGCGAGAAGCCGATCAGGCACGACCAGCCGTACTTCCTCACGGTCGAGCCGCGGCAGCTCGTGGTGGAGCCGGGCAAGTCCGTCACGGCGAAGGTCGACTCGGTCAAGCTCTACGACGGTGACCCGAAGGCGACCTACACGATCACCGGCTCGGACGCGCTCACGTTCACGCCGGCGACCGGCGCCGTGCCCGGCGACTTCACGGTCGCGGCCAAACCCGATGCGGCGCAGGGCTTCTACGACATCACCGTGACGGTGAACGTCGAAGGAGCCGCGAAACCCGTGGTGCTGCCCCAGATCGTGAAGGTGGCACCGGCGGGCAGCATGCTCGCGGCCGTGAACAACGTGGGCGCCTCCGCCGACGCCACCGGCGAGGGCGACTTCGACGGCGGCGGCTACAGCTACTCGCGGGAAGCGCTGGCCACGGCCGGCCTCCCGCCGGGCGGTACGGGCACCGTCGACGGCCTGACGTTCACCTGGCCGTCGTCGCCTCCCGGCCGCCCGGACAACGCGACCGCCGCGAAGCAGACGCTTGCCCTGTCGGGTACGCGGCTCGCGTTCGTGGGTTCGGCCGCCAACGGGGCGCGCACCAAGCCGGCCACGGTGACGTTCACGGACGGCACCACCGCCACCGTCGAGATCGGCTTCAGCGACTGGACGCTCGGCGGCGGTGGGGCAGCCCCCAGCTACGGCAACGTGATCGTCGCGGCCACGCCGTACCGCAACCAGTCGGGTGGCGGCAGCGAGAAGGTCGCCACCCACATCTTCGCCACGAAGACGTACGTGGCTCCGGAGGGCAAGACTCTGCAGAGCGTGACGCTTCCGGAGGATGGAAACATGCACCTCTTCGCCATCGCCACCGCCTAGCGGGTTCGGGTGTCTGCAAGTACTGCCGACTGGACGGTCGGCAGTACTTGCAGACACGCCCTCAGGGCGGGTGAGAGCGCTCTCATGGCTGATGTCAACGCCCAGCCGGGGGCTGGCGCCAGGGCGTATGGTGGGACCGATCCGAGTGCCGCCGACTCGCTCTGAGCGTGAGGCGCCATGCCCAACTGCGTGCGATCGACGAGGATCGCAGTGCACTCGCGGGAACGGCTGACCACCGATGCCGTCGCGAGCTGGCTCGACGCGCTACCTGGCTGGCTCGTCGTCGGCACCGCCTACTCACAGGACGATCTCCTGCTGCTCTGCCGGCTTCGGCCTCCTGACGTCGTCGTCGGCCAGCTCGAACCGGAATCCCTACCGGAAATTCCACTTGTCCGGTTGTGCCCGGCCTCCGGGCTCGCGTCTCTGCGCACCCAACTCGAACGCATCTCGCTCCCGCCTCAGCGCCGAAGCGCGCCGGGTGCGCTGACCGACCGCGAGATGGAGGTGCTCGCCCACGTCTGCTCCGGACTGTCCGCCGCGCAACTCGCGGCCGTCCTGCGGCTCTCCCCGCACACGGTGGTCAACTACAAGCGCCGCATCTTCACCAAACTCGGCGTGCAGAGCCGGGTGCAGGCGGCCGCGGTCGTCTCACGGCTCGGCCTGGTGCGCTCGTCCTGCTCGGTGCCGGCCGCTCATGAGAACGTTCCCACGCTCACTCATCGGGAGCACGACATCCTCGACTCGATCGCGCGGGGTGAGTCGGTGCGACAGACCGCCCGCGCGCTGGGGATCGCGGTGAAGACCGTGGAGTCGGAGCAACGGCAGCTGTTCTTCAAGCTGCGAGTGCACAATCGGTCGCAGGCGTTCTCGGAGGCGCAGCGACTCGGGCTGCTCACGTAGTTGTTTCGCGTCCCTGCATGGTTTTTCGTCCGTGCGGAGATGAGTGATCTTGCAGAACACTGCGCTGACATGGGCAATCTCACCAGACGTGGATTCCTGGGAGGCGTCGCGGGCGCCGGTGCAGTGACATTGGCGCCCTCCCCTGCCGCCGCGCGGGTGGTCGCCGCTGAGGCGGCCACCTCGCCCCGGTTCTTCGGACGGATGTTCCCCGGGCTGCCACCGTTCGCCGAGAACACGCCGCGCGTTCAGGACGCGTTGCGTGCGATGGGCGCACCGGGCGGGCCGTTGGACGCCAAGGATCCGTTGCACGAAGGACCTGTCCGGCTCATCACCAATCCGGAGTTGAGCCCTGGCAACCTCGACAACCCCTTCAACACCGCGGGAACGACGTTCCTCGGGCAGTTCGTCGATCACGACTTCACGTTCGACCTCAACTCGCGGCTCGCGGTGCCGGCCGTGCCCGAGCAGAGTCCGAACACGCGGAATCCCACCCTGTCACTGGATTCCGTGTATGGCGGCGGTCCTGTCCTGTCGCCCCAGCTGTACGACTCCGGCGACCGGGCCAAGTTCCGGGTGGAGAACGGCGGGCTGTTCGAGGACCTGCCCCGGCGCTCTGACGGTGTGGCGATCATCGGGGACCCGCGCAACGACGAGAACCTGATGATCGCCGGGCTGCACGCGGCGTTCCTGTTGTTCCACAACCGGGTCGTGGACCGGCTGCGCGCCGAGGGTGTCCCCGGCGATCGGGTCTTCGCTGACGCGCAGAGAACCGTTGTGTGGCACTACCAGTGGATCGTGTTGCACGAGTTGCTGCCGCAGATCATCGGGTTCGGGATCACGCAGGACGTCCTCACGCACGGGCGGCGCTTCTACCGGCCGGCGCAGGGCGAGCACTTCATGCCGGTGGAGTTCCAGGGCGCGTGCTACCGGTTCGGGCACAGCCAGGTGCGGCCGTCGTACCGCGCGAACCTGAAGGGAGACAACGGTCAGCCGTTCTTCGGCTTCATCTTTGATCCCGCGGCCGAGGGACAGAGCGATCCGGTGGACCTGCGCGGCGGGCGGCGGGCGCGCCGGAGGTTCATCGGGTGGCAGACGTTCTTCGACTTCGGGGACGGCCAGGTGCGGCCGAACAAGCGAGTCGACACGCACATCTCGACGCCGCTGTTCCGGCTGCCGCTCGGGGCGATCCCGGACGGTTCGCCGCCCGTTGCGCTACCGCAGCGCAACCTGCTCAGGCACCTCACGTGGTCCCTGCCGTCCGGGCAGGAGATCGCCCGGGCGATGGGCATCCCGGTGCTGGACTCGGTGCCGGAGCTACGGGAGTTCGGCTTCGACCGCTCGACACCGCTCTGGTACTACACGTTGCGTGAGGCCGAGACGCTCGGTGACGGCATCTCGCTCGCGGGCGCCTCGGCCCGGCTGGTCGGTGAGGTGTTCATCGGCCTGCTGCAGCTGGATCCCGAGTCGTACCTGAGGCAGCAGCCGAACTGGAAGCCGACGCTGCCGTCGCGGACCGCGGGCCAGTTCGGAACTGTCGACCTGCTCACGTTCGCCCGCGTCGATCCCGCGAGCCGGGGCCAATAGGGTTGGGTGGTGTTCACAGTTTCCGAACGCGACCAGCTGCGCCGCGACCTCGTCAACGCCGCCGACACCGACCCGCGCGTGGTCGGGGCGGCGTTGACCGGTTCGGCGGCCGTGGGCCGGGAAGACCGCTGGTCGGATATCGACTTCGCGCTGTCGATCGACCGCGAGCTGAACGCGGTGGTGGCCGACTGGACCGCGCTGATTTACGCGTGCGGCGCGGTCAGCCACCTCGACGTGCGGCGCGGCACTGTCCTCTTCCGGGTTTTCCTGATGCGTTCGACGCTGCAGGTGGACATCGCGTTCTGGCCCTCCTCCGAGTTCGGCGCGACCGGGCCGACGTTCCGGCTGCTGTTCGGCGAAACCAACCACCTGCCGCCGTCCGGTCAGCCCGACCGCGCCGAGCTCATCGGGTTGGCCTGGCTGCACGGGTTGCACGCGCGGTCGTCCATCGCGCGTGGCCGCGGGTGGCAGGCGGTCTACATGATCAACGGGATGCGCGACCAGGTGATGTCGCTGTGGTGCCTTCGCGAGGGCGTGAACGCGGTGCAGGGGCGCGGGCTGGACGACCTGCGGGATGCCGACGCGTTCGCGGGGACCTTGGTGCTGTCCACGCATCCTGACGAGCTGGCTCGTGCGTTTCATGTGTTGACAGGGCTGTTGCTCGGGGAGATCGACGAGCCGGAGCTGCGGGAGGCTGTCCGGGCGTTGTCACCTGCGGCAGGGGCGCAGCGCTGAGCAACCTGGGGACGCTGCAGGGGGATGGGATCGGCGGTGGGCGGCAACCCGTCCTCCGCTGCGACGGCGCGAAGCACAGGCCACCGGGGAGGTGGTGGCTCACGCACTCACCGGGCGGCTGTTCGCACGATCACGTAGCAACGTGGTCAGAGGCCGTGCTGTCGGCCGCGATCACGGGGCCGGCACCGGCTGAGGCCGTGCGGGCATCGTCTCCCGCAGCAGCAGGCCGGCGGTGAGCAGCACCAGCACGGCCGCCGAGCCGTGCACCGCCAGCGCGTAGCCCACGGTTCCGCCGTGTGTGATCACGGCGAGGCAGTCGCCGATCGGGATGATCGAGTCCGCGAGGACCACCCAGCCCAGCGCTCGCCGCTGCTTCATCAGCAGCAGGATCAGGGCTGTCAGCGCGTACGCGATGTCGCGCACCCCCTTCACGACGTAGTAGCCGGTCGGGTCCACGATGCCGAATCCCGCCGCCGCTCCGTCGCCGTTGAGCAGGTAGCCCAGGCCGAAGTACAGCCCTGCCGCGACGACGAGCCAGGACATGACGGTGGTCAGGGTCAGCTTCATTGCATCCTCCGAGTAAATCTAGCAGTGCTAGCGACAGGAGCGACGCTAACACTAGAGGCGCTCGGATGTCTAGCAGTGCTAGATTCAGCGGCGTGACCATCCAGAACCGGCGTGAGCGCGAGCGCGCCGAACGCCATCAGCTGATCATCGACGCCGCCCGGGACCTGGCCGAGGCGGAGGGCTGGGACGCGGTCACCACGCGCAGGCTCGCCGAGAAGGTCGAGTACAGCCAGCCGGTGCTCTACAGCCACTTCAAGGGCAAGGACGCGATCGTGCGCGCGGTCGCGATCCAGGGGTGCGGTGAGCTGGCCCGGCTGTTGCGGAAAGCCCGTCCGTCACGAGGGGAGTCACGGCTGCGGGCCGCGGCGGAGGCGTACCTGGAGTTCGCGCAACGAAGGCCCGCGCTCTACGACGCGATGTTCGTGCAGCAGTCCGACATCCCGTGGGGCACGGACGAGGTGCCGCAGGAGCTGCTCGACGCGTTCGGAGAACTGGTCGCCGCGGTCGAACCCGTTCGAGGCGAACGAGACCTGGGGGCGTTGACGGAGGTCTTCTGGAGCTCGCTGCACGGCATCGCGACGCTCATGCAGGGCGGGAGACTGCGACCGGTGCACGACGAGACCCGCCTCGACCTGCTGCTAGGTGCGCTCAGCCTCACAAAGCACGAAGACGGGCTTTGAGCCGATCCGGGTCAGCACGACCGTGGCCGACGCGGAACCGGAGAGCTTCAGGCGTTTGCGCATCGTGTTCGGGTCGACGTCCAGACCGCGCACCAGGATCTCCAGCCGGCCGACCGACCGCGTCTTCAGCAACGACTTGAGCGACTTCTCCGTGTAGTGCCCGTGTTCGAGCACGCGGAACGCCCGGATGCCCGCAGGAGGCCTGGACCCGCTCAGGTACGCGATGCGTTCGTCGAGCTGCCACAACCCGTGCCGGGCCGCGTAATGACGCACCAGACCGGCACGCACGACCGCGCCGTCCGGATCGATGAGCCACTCGCCGGGCGGAGCGACCTGGCAGTCGTCCGGTTCGGCGTCCGTCAGGGTCCACGAGTCAGAGCCGTGCAGAACGGAGGCGCGGCGCGTAACCCCAGGCGTGGCAAGGCCTCGCGTCCACAGGCAGGCTTCGCGGACCGCGCCGTCGAGGGACACGACCTCGACCTCGGCAGCCCACGGCGCGACGGCGAAGTCGATGCCGGGGGCGCACTTCACGGCGAGATCCACACCCGAATAGACCTCGGACAGCTCGTCCAGCGGCGGCACGAAGTCCGAGGGGTTCCACTTGCGGCGCCCGGACGAGTCACGGCGAGCGGGGTCCGCGGTGACGGCCGAAGCACGCGACACCGGACGCAGTGCATCGGCGACGACGACGAGCTGACCCGGAACGTTGTTGCGCGCCATGGCAAGCCGCACGGGGTCGAGATCCGAGCCGACGCAGGCGGAGGCCACCTCGCTCAGCGCGAAGAGGTCCGCGCCGACCGAACAGGTGACGTCGTGCACCGAGCGACCGGCGAACCGAAGCGCGCGATGCCGGGCGACAGTGGAAGCCGTGGCCTGTTGCAGAGCGTCGTCGGTGAAGAGCCACGACGCAGCGGAGTCCAGTTTGGACACCGCGCGACGCCTCAGCAGCACGGTTTCCACGACCGGGGCGAAACCGGGACCCAGGCGCCTGCGGGCCGTCTCGACGTCGCGCAACCGGGAAGCGTCGGAGAACGGCAACGCGTCCACCTCGGCCAGCGCGGCGGTTCCGGCGGCGGAGCGCAGGAACGCCACGTCGGCGGTGGTGAACGCGTAGCCCAACTCAGGAAGTCTTCTTACCGGTGATCGACACGTTGTAGAACACCTCGCGCGGCAGCACCTTCGCGAAGACGTTCTGGTCGACCCACGTGAGGTTCTGCCAGGTGCGGTAGGCGAACATCGCCCACCCGAAGCCCAGCTTCTCGCGCGGCACGGCGGCCTCGAACGTGCGCACCGGCCAGCCGAACAGAGCCGCGGACAGCTCGTCGGTCACCGCGCGGACGCCGACGGCACCGGCGCGACGAGCCGTGGCCTCCAGCTGGTCCGGGTCGAACGTGTGCAGGTCGACCACGGCCTCCAGCGCGGCCGCGCGGGAGGACTCGTCGAGCTCCTCCTGCGGACGGCGCCAGTCGCCCAGCACCGGCACGGCCTTGGTGATGTTGGTGGTCAGCCACCACGTCGCCTGGCCGAGCTTGCGGGCGTAGAAGTTGCCGATGTTCGTCGGGTCACCCGCGAACACGAACTTGCCGCCGGGCTTCAGCACGCGCAGCACCTCGCGCATCGCCGCCTCCACATCCGGGATGTGGTGCAGCACCGCGTGACCGACGACGAGGTCGAACGTGTTGTCCTCGTACGGGATGCGCTCGGCGTCGGCCACACGGCCGTCGACGTCCAGCCCGAGGTGCTCGGCGTTGCGCAGCGCGACCTCGACCATGCCGGGCGACAGGTCGGTGACCGAGCCCTTCTTGATCACTTCGCCCTGCATCAGGTTCAGCAGGAAGAAACCCGTGCCGCAGCCCAGTTCCAGCGCGTGCTCGTACGGGCCGACGTCACCCGCGGCGGCGCGGAACCTGTCCGTCGCGTAGGTGATGCAGCGGTCGTCGTACGAGATCGACCACTTCTCGTCGTACGTGCCCGCTTCCCAGTCGTGGTAGAGCACCTGCGCGAGCTTGGTGTCCTTGTAGGCCGCCTCGACCTCTTCCGCGGTCGCGTGCGGGTTCGGTGCCGGATCAGTTGCCACTGAAGTTCGCCTTTCCGGGACCGTTCGCGATGAACGACTCCACGCCGTTCTTCTTGTCCTCGGTCGCGAACAACGCCGCGAAGAGGTGGCTTTCGAGCTTCAGGCCCGACTCCAGGTCGGTGTCGAGGCCACCGTCGACGGCGGCCTTCGTCGCGGCCAGCGCGAGCACGGGCCCGTTGACGAACTGCTTGGCCCAGCGCACGGCCGCGGCGTACACGTCGTCGGGCGCCACGACCTCGTCGACCATGCCGATCTCGAGCGCCTCCTGGGCGCCGACGAACCGGCCGGTGTAGAGCAGGTCCTTGGTCTTCGACGGACCGATCAGGCGGGCGAGGCGCTGCGTGCCGCCACCGCCGGGGATCAGGCCGAGCAGGATCTCGGGCTGGCCGACCTTCGCGTTGTCACCGGCGATGCGGCGGTCGCAGCCGAGAGCGACCTCGAAGCCGCCGCCCAGCGCGTATCCGGTGATCGCGGCGACCGTCGGCTTCGGCACCGAGGCCAGCGCGCCGAGAGCGTCGGACAGGCTCTTGGCCCGCAGCGTCATCTCGGCGTGGGAGATCTGCGCGAACTCCTTGACGTCCGCGCCGGCCGCGAAGACCTTCTCGCCGCCGTAGACGATGACCGCGTAGACGTCCGAACGCTCCGAGGCCTCCTTCGCGGCGGCCTGGAGCTCGGTCTGCACCTGCCGGTTCAGGGCATTCATCGGCGGCCGCTCCAGGCGGATAGTGCCGATCCCGTCTTGAACCTCAAGCCTCACGAACTCAGCCACTACGGAGCCCTCCTAGTTGTCGCGACAGCTGCCCGTACGTTACCGCCCAGTAGTCGCGAGTTCGCGCTGGTCGTCCGTTCGCCTCTTCGTCTCGATTCGGCGAAGCCCAATCGGGGCGAAGCGGCGGGCGGATGACCAGCTTCCCGGCGAACTCGCCGCCGTCTGCGGAGCAGCGGCCAAAAAATCAGACTTTCCTGCGGGCGAAGAAGCGGTCTCCCGCTTTCTGCAGCTCCAGGTCCTGGGCGAACGTCTTCGAGAGGTTCTCCTCGGTCAGCACGTCGTCCAAGAGCCCCTGCGCCACGATCGACCCCTCGCGCAGCAGCAACGCGTGCGTGAAGCCCGGCGGGATCTCCTCGACGTGGTGCGTGACCAGCACCATCGCGGGCGCGTCCGGGTCCATCGCCAGCTCCGAGAGCTTCGCGACCAGGTCCTCGCGGCCGCCCAGGTCGAGGCCCGCGGCGGGCTCGTCGAGCAGCAGCATCTCGGGGTCGGTCATCAACGCGCGGGCGATCAGCGTGCGCTTGCGCTCGCCCTCGCTCAGCGTGCCGTAGAGGCGGTCGGCGAGGTGTGCCATGCCGAGGGTGCCGAGCAGCTCGCGGGCGCGGTCGGTGTCCTGCTTGCCGTACTCCTCGCGCCAGCGGCCGAGCACCGCGTAACCGGCGGAGACGACCAGGTCGACGACCGTCTCGTCGGGCGGGATGCGGCCGCCCAGCGCCGCGGAGCACAGGCCGATCCGGGGCTTGAGCTCCTGGACGTCCGTTTTGCCGAGACGTTCACCCAGGAGGTGGACCTTGCCCTTGGTCGGGTGCAGGTCGGCACTGGAGAGCCTCAGCAGGGTGGTCTTGCCGGCGCCGTTCGGGCCCAGCACCACCCAGCGCTCGTCCAGTTCCACGCTCCAGTCGATGTTTCCGACCAGCGTGTTCTTGCCTCGGCGGACCGACACGCCCGCCATGTGCACGACCAGATCTGTCACGTCGACGTCCGCCACGCCCCCATTCTTCCGAACGGCCTCGCACCGACCACTCATCGGGGTGTCCCTCGCGAGTGGTGACCCCGCTGCGCCGCCTGTGTGAACTCTCAAGTTTTTTGTCGGTGGCGGATGCCAAGATCGGGGGCATGGCTACGCGACCCGAGTCCGAGGTGCTGGCAGGCCGACCGTTCCCACTGGGGGCACACGCCGAAGCAGGCGGTGTCCGGTTCGCGGTGACGTCCCACGTCGCCGACGCGGTCGAGGTCTGTCTCGTCGACGACGACGGCACCGAGAAACGGGTCGAGCTGACCGAACGGACGTTCGGTGTCTGGCACGGCCTCGTGCCCGGTGTCACGCCCGGTCAGCGGTACGGGTTCCGGGTGCACGGGCCCTACGACCCGGGGCGCGGGCTGCGCTGCAACCCGGCGAAGCTGCTGGTCGACCCGTACGCGCGGCAGATCGAGGGCATGATCACGAACCTGGAGGCCTCGCTCGGCTACGCCGGCGACCCGATGCACGGGCCGCCGTCCGCGATCGACTCGCTCGGCAGCGTGCCCCTGTCCGTCGTCAGCTCACCGGGCGGTGCGGACACGGGCGTGAAGCCCGACGTGCCGTTCGAAGAGGCAGTCATCTACGAGATGCACGTCAAGGGCTTCACGAAGAACCACCCGGACATCCCGGAGAAGCTGCGCGGCACGTACCTGGGACTCGCGCACCCGGCGGCGATCGAGCACCTCACGCGCCTCGGTGTCACGAGTGTCGAGCTGCTGCCGGTCCAGACGTTCCAGGACGAGCCGTCGCTGCTGAGCCGGGGCGCGAGCAACTACTGGGGCTACTCGCCGCTGGGCTACTGCGCGCCGCACGCCGCGTACGCGAGCGAACCGGGCAACGAGGTCCAGGAGTTCCGCACGATGGTCGCGGCGATGCACGCGGCGAACATCGAGGTGCTGATCGATGTCGTCTACAACCACACCTGCGAGGGCGGTCCGGACGGGCCGACCATCTGCTTCCGCGGCTACGACGCGCCGGGGTACTACCTGCACGCCGGCGGCGGCAGCACGGTCGACATCACCGGCTGCGGGAACACGCTGGACGCCGGGTCGCCGCAGGTCGTGCGGCTGGTCACCGACTCGCTGCGGTACTGGGCGGACGAGATGGGCGTCGACGGGTTCCGGTTCGACCTCGCCTCGACGATGGGCCGGCCTGCCGGCGGGTTCTTCGACCGCGACTCGGCCCTGCTGACGGCCATCACGACGGATCCGGTGCTGTGCCGGTCCAAGCTGATCGCCGAGCCGTGGGACGCGACGGGCGACGGGTACCGGGTGGGCGACTTCGGCATGCAGTGGGCCGAGTGGAACGGTCGTTATCGCGACACGGTCAGGGATTTCTGGCGCGGCCACACGTCCGTGCGCGATCTCGCGTACCGGCTCTCCGGGTCGAGCGACCTGTACGCGGACGACCTGCGCCGGCCGTGGCAGTCGATCAACTTCATCACCGCGCACGACGGGTTCACGTTGCGGGACCTGGTGTCGTACAACGACAAGCACAACGAGGAGAACGGCGAGGACAACCGCGACGGCACGAACGACAACCGTTCGTGGAACTGCGGTGCCGAGGGCGAGACGTCCGATCCCGCCATCCTCACCCTGCGGGCGCAGCAGGCGCGGAACCTGCTCTCGACGCTGCTGCTGTCGACCGGCACGCCGATGATGACGGCGGGCGACGAGATGTGGCGCACCCAGGGCGGCAACAACAACGCGTACTGCCTGGACAACGACGTGTCGTGGGTCGACTGGACGACGACCGACGCGAGCGAGGCGCTGCTGGGGTTCACGCAGCGGCTGATCGACCTGCGCGCGTCGTCGCCGGCGTTGCGGCAGCCCGAGTTCTTCGAGGGCCGCACGACGCCCAGCGGCAACCCGGACCTGGTGTGGTTCCGGCCGGACGGGCAGGAAATGGCCGAGACGGACTGGTTCGACGAGGGCCGCCGCACGCTCGGCATGTTCATCGACGGCTCGAGCTGCCTCTCCCGCACACGGGACGGCGAGCTCGTGTCCGACGACTCGTGGCTGATGCTGATGCACGCCGGTGCGGACGCCATCAGTGTGACGCTGCCGCACGAGCGCTACGGGCCGTCGTACGAGCCGTTCCTCGACACGACGACGACGGACGGCTCCCCGGCGAATCCCGGTTCTCTAGCACCGTGGGAGAAGCTCACCGTGCCCGCGCGCTCGTTGTTGCTGCTCCGCGTACCGCGCTGAACTCCTTGCGGTCACTTGACTCTGTGTCCGAGGTTCTTCCGGCGAATGGACGCTCTAGCCATAGTCTGAGCGCGTCTGGCACCATCACGCTCGTGGTCGTCTACTGCTGGACGGACCGCACGATCGACCTCGTACTCGTGGCGTCGTGCGGGTGTAGCTCGACGCGACGCACGCGCTGACAGCGCCCTGCGTCGCGTCTTGATCGCTACCCGTACCCGACGCGGCCTTCAGGAGCGAGTGCGTGACCTCGACGTATGCAGACCATGATCAATTCGATCTCCACCCGGCGCTTGACAGTCTGCTGCTGAGTGACGTGATCCATCCGTCCCGCGACCTGTGGACGCCGCGCGAGCTGCGCGATCTCACCTCGTTCGTGGCGAGCGAGCTGACCACCGGGTTGCTGCAGATCCTCGACTACTCGACCGAACACCGCTGGTGGGCGCGGCTGGGGCTGACCGAGGGCGTCGAGCTGTGGCTGCTGTCGTGGCTGCCCGGCCAGGGCACCGAGCCGCACGACCACGGCGGTTCGGCCGGGTCGTTCACCGTGCTGACCGGCAGGCTGCGGGAGGACTACCGCTACCCAGCCGGGCCGATCCGGTCCGCGGTGCGCGACACCGGCGACGCGCTGGGCTTCGGGTCCGGGCGCGCGCACCAGGTGCTGAACCCGTTCGAGGCGCCGGCCGCGACCGTGCACGCCTACTCGCCGCCGCTCGTGCCGACCCGCGAGTACGCGTCGCTGCACGACATCCCCGACTCGATCCCACCGCTGCCCGCGCAGCGCCTGCCGCTGGCGCAACTGCGTCAGCTGGCCGACCTGGAGGGCCCGTGAGCAACGTCGACACCATCCTCGAAGACGCCCGGTCGCATCTCAAGCGGCTGGAACCGCACGAGGTGCTCGCGCTGGAGGACGTGCTCGTCGTCGACATCCGGCCCGCCCACAACCGGCTGGCCGAGGGCGAGATCGAGAACTCCGTCGTGGTCGAGCGGATCGTGCTGGAGTGGCGGCTCGACCCCGCCGGCGACTGGCGGCTGCCAGGGTTCACCGCCGGCACGACCGTCGTCGTGGTGTGCAACGAAGGCTGGGCGTCGTCGCTCGCGGCCCGGGACCTGCAACGGGTCGGGCTGCCCAACGCGACGGACCTCGTCGGCGGGTACCGGGGCTGGCGCGCCGCCGGACTGCCGATCCGCGAGGGCGGCTCGGAGCCCGTGGTCTGACCTTGGAACCGCTGTCCCGCCGGTAACGTCTGCTGACCGTGACAGTTGTGCGCTGGGTCGTGACGGCACTGGTCGTGGCCGGGACGATCGCCTGGACCCTCCCGGAGTTCCATCTCGGCCTGGCCGGAGCACTGGCCGGCCTGATCGTGGAGCTGACCGCGGCACAGGCAGGCCTGGCGCTCGGCGCCGTCCTGTGCGGACTCCGGATCACGCACGTGATCATCGGCATCGGCGGCGAGCTCAAGTCGTGGACGTGGACGCACCAGCGGCTCGTCCTGCGCCAGATCCCCGTGCTCGCGACCGTCGGGATCACCGGGCTGAAGCCGGGTGTGCGCCGGCGGATGGTCCTCACCGGAGCGTTCGCGATCGTCTTCTGCGCCGCGGTCGCGGCGGTGACGTGGCTCGCCACCGGCAGCGCGTTCGGCAAGGGCATGGCGCTCGCCGCCACCACCTGCTTCCTGTGGCAGCTCGTGCCGGTCGAGCGGCCGGGCAACACGAGCCTGGGCTGGTTCGTGTTCTCGCTGCCGAAGCTCTCCGGACGGCCGCTCGGCGAACTGGAGGCACGGCCCGGCGTGCTCGCCGGCATGGACGCCTACCAGCGCGGTGACCTCGACGAGGCCGAGCGCGTCTACGCGGAACTGGTGCGCGAACACCCCGACCTGCTCACTGTCGTCGGGCTCAAGGTCGTGACGTCGTGCGCCCGCGAGCGGTACCTCGAAGCGCTGCAGACGGTGATCGGGCTGACCGGTCGCGAGGACCTGAGCACGCGCGACCTGGCGTTCGTCATGGCCACCACCGCGGGCGTCTCCGTGCTGGCGGTCGAGGCGGGGCAGTTCCCCGCGGAGGTGGGGCTGGAGACCGCGCGCAGCATGTTCGGCAACGCCTACGCGGCCGGATATCCGAAGCAGCGCGCGAACGGGACGCTGGCGATCATGGCGTTGATCGAGGGCGACACCACGAAGGCCAGGCAGCTCGCGGGCTACTCCGCCGAGTCGAGCGAGAACGCGCAGGGCCGTGCCGACGACCTGATCACCATCGCGCGGGCGTGGATGGCGGACGGCGACAACGCGAAGGCCCGCGAACTCGTGGCCGAGGCGCACGAGCTCGCGGGCTGGAGTCCGCGGGTGGCGACGACCCGCGCCCGCCTGGAGATCAGCTGACCGATTCCGGGCAAAACGAATCGGTCGCATCATTGTGTGCAATTCCGAATTGCCGCCATTCCGCACCGAACGGAATACTGCGACACGGCAAAGGGCCCGTCACCGAGACCGGTGACGGGCCCTTTGCACCCCGCGGACAGATCAGCTGTTCTGGACCGGCAGCGGCAGGCCGGGCAGCGTCGGCAGGCCACCGGGAGGCGCCGGCAGGCCGCACTTGCTCAGCAGGTCGGTGACGGTCTTGAGCAACGTGGTCAGCAGACCGGTGAGTTTGCCGACGTCGGGCAGGGCGCCTCCGGCGGCGCCGAGGACCGTGCCGCCGAGGCCCGCGATGGTCGAGATCAGGTTCAGCACGACCGGCAGGCACTGGTCGACCGGCCCTGTGTACTCGGCCTTCGCGGGTAGGGGTACGCCCGGCACGCTGACCGGCGGTGTCGGCAGACAGCCGGAGCTCTGCATCGCGGTCACCAGGTTGAGCATGTCACCGATCAACGGTGTCACGGCGCCCACGTTGGGCAGGGGCAGGAGACTGCTGACGGTCTTCGTGAGTTTTCCGGCGAGGTCGGTGACGAGACCGGCGCAGGCGGCTGGGAGTTCTGGCGCGGCGGGCGACGCACTGGCAGCCGGGATGGTCGAGGCGGTGAACAATGCTGCGACGAGCGAGAGTGCGGTAATCGTCTTCTTCACGGCTACCTTCTTCCTCAATGCGCAATTCACTTGGAGCCGCCCCGAGAAAACCTTCGACGAATTCTCGTGCGGTTCATTCCATGCCAAGGAGCGTAAGCCCGCATCCAGGCCCCTACCAGCGGAGATCGCGAATTCACCCACTCGAAAAAGTGGTCATTCGTTTGAGCGAAGTGGTTTGAGGGGTACACGCCTGACTCAAGTCACGAGCAGTGACCAGGCAACCTGGAAGACAAACACATCAGGGCATCCAGCCCGCCGTTTGAAGGCGAACCGGATGCCCTGTGTCAATCTCGCGAAGCGATCAACCAGCCAGTACGACCCTGCCGAGTTCCGCAGACGTCGCCAGCAGGCCGTGCCGCGGCAGCACGCGCACGGTGTAGCCGAGCGCTCCGGCGTGCGGCAGCGGCACCTCGGCCTCGTAGTTGCCGTTGCCCGCGTAGCTCATGGGCGCGGACACGATGTCCTTGAGCTCGTCGGAGTCGTGCGACACCTTGCCCAGCACGACCTGGACGTCCACTTCGGACGGTTCCAGCCCGGCCAGCTCGACGCGCGCCCGCACCATGACCGGCGCTCCGAGCACCGGCACGGAGGAGCCACTGATCACCAGGTCGCTGTCGAGCACCCGCACCCGCGTCCACGACGCGCGCAGCCTGTGCCGGTACGCGGAGAGTTCCTTGGCGCCCCGGTAGCCCTCACCGACGACGTTCTGCGCGGACGCGGCGGCCGGCGCGTAGTAGGTCTCCACGTACTCGCGGACCATGCGCGAGGCCTGCACCACCGGGCCGAGCGACGCCAGCGTGTGCCGGACCATCGACATCCAGCGGGTCGGCACGCCGTCCTCACCCCGGTCGTAGAACAGCGGCGCGACCTGCGAACCGAGCAGGTCGTACAGCGCGTTGGCCTCCAGGTCGTCCCGGCGGACCGGGTCGTTGACGCCGTCCGCGGTCGGGATGGCCCAGCCGTTCGAGCCGTCGTACAGCTCGTCCCACCAACCGTCGCGAATGGACAGGTTGAGGCCGCCGTTCAACGCCGCCTTCATGCCGGACGTGCCGCACGCTTCGAGGGGGCGCATCGGGTTGTTCAGCCACACGTCGCAACCCCAGTACAGGTACCGGGCCATGGACATGTCGTAGTCCGGCAGGAACACGATCCGGTGCCGCACGCCCGCCTCGTCGGCGTAGCGCACGATCTGCTGGATCAGCGCCTTGCCGCCGTCGTCGGCCGGGTGCGACTTACCCGCCACGACGAGCTGCACGGGCCGTTCGGGGTGCAGCAGCAGCGAACGCAGCCGCTCCGGGTCGCGCAGCATCAGCGTGAGGCGCTTGTACGTCGGCACACGCCGTGCGAAGCCCACGGTCAGCACGTTCGGGTCGAAGACCGAGTCGGTCCAGCCCAGCTCCAACGCCGACGCGCCGCGCTGCAGCCACGACTCGCGCACCCGTCGGCGCACCTCGTCGACCAGCCGGCCACGCAGCGTCGACCGCAGCTCCCACAGCCCGGCGTCGGTGACCGGCTCGAACGCGCCGATGCCGAGACCGTTGCTCGTGTGGCTGTCCGCTTCGGACGCTCCGAGCAGCCTGCTCATCTCGGTCGCCGCCCACGTCGGCCCGTGCACGCCGTTGGTGACCGAACCGATCGGCACCTCGGTGGCGTCGAAGCCCGGCCAGAGGCCGCGGAACATGTCCCGGCTGACCTCACCGTGCAGTTTGGACACACCGTTCGCGCGCTGGGCGAGCCGCAGGCCCATGTGGGCCATGTTGAACATGCCCGGGTTGTCCTCGGCGCCCAGCGCGAGGATGCGCTGCGTGTTCACGCCGGGAACCAGGTTCTCGGCGCCGAAGTAGTGCTGGACCAGGTCGACCGGGAAACGGTCGATTCCGGCGGGCACCGGCGTGTGCGTCGTGAACACCGCACCGGCACGAGAGGCCGTGAGCGCCTGGTCGAAGTCGAGACCTTCGTTGGTGATGTACTCGCGGATCCGCTCGAGGCCGAGGAACCCGGCGTGGCCCTCGTTGGTGTGGAAGACCTCAGGCTGCGCGTGGCCGGTGAGCTCGCAGAACGTGCGCACGGCGCGCACGCCACCGATACCGGCGAGGATCTCCTGGCGGATCCGGTGGTTCTGGTCGCCGCCGTAGAGCCGGTCGGTGACGCCGCGCAGGTCCTCGTCGTTCTGCTCCACGTCCGAGTCGAGCAGGAGCAGCGGGACACGCCCGACCTGCGCCTTCCAGATCTTCGCGCGCAGCATCCGGTCGCCCGGCATGGCCACGTGCACCAGCAACGGCAGCCCGGACGGCTCGGTCAGCAGCTCCAGCGGCAACCCGCGCGGGTCGAGCGTCGGGTAGTGCTCGATCTGCCAGCCGTCGAGCGACAGCGACTGCCGGAAGTACCCGGACCGGTAGAGCAGACCGACGGCGATCAGCGGAACGCCCAGGTCGGAGGCCGCCTTGAGGTGGTCGCCGGCGAGGATGCCGAGACCTCCCGAGTAGTTCGGCAGCGCCTCGTGCACGCCGAACTCCATCGAGAAGTACGCGACGCTCGTGGGCAGCGGTGTGTCAGGTGCCCCGTGCTCCCGGCGCTGGACGATCTCGTCCTGCCTGCGCTGATACCAGCGCGGACCCTGGACGTACCGCTCCAGGTCGCTCGCGAGCGCGTGGAGCTTGAGCAGGAACTGGTCGTCTCTGGCCAGCGACTCCAGCTTGCCCGCGTCGACGACGGAGAGCAGACGCAACGGGTCGCCACCGACCTCGGACCAGACGCGGGGGTCGATCGAGGTGAAGAGGTCCTGCGTGGGCGGGTGCCACGTCCAGCGCAGGTTGGTGGCGAGCGTGCTCAGCGCGGACAGGGGCTCCGGCAGGCTGGCTCGGACGGTGAACCGGCGAAGTGCTCGCATGACGAGCGAACTTACCTGCCGCCCCTGAGTGCCTGACAACGTTCCCGGTCACACCTGCAACGACTTGCAGAACCGGTCAAGACGGGGACGGGCCGTGAACAGCCCATACGCGCCGCCCGGCGTCAGCCCCGTTGCTCGCCCGTGATCAGCAACCTCTCACCCTTGCCGGAGATCTCGAGGGTGTACTCCCGCGTCTTGACCTCGTTCGTCTCCTTCTCGGTGAGCTCCAGCACCACCGTGACCGTGAAGTTGCCTTCGCTGTCGGACTGGACGAGCGGGGTTCCCCTGATCGCGACCTTGCTGAACTGACCCCAGTGCTCCTTCTCCGAGGCGAGGCCCGGTGCCCGGCCGGGGTCCCAGTCGTTGCGCGCGGCCTCCACGTTCGACGGCAGCTTCGCGTAGTGCTGCTTCGTGAAGGTCGTGACCTGGGCCTGGGTGAACTTGGTGGCCGGCGGCTTCGACGACGGCGTCTGACTCGGCGTGGTCTGCGACGGCGTCTGCTTCTCGGTCGTCGGCTTCGGGGCGTCGGTCGTCGGCTTGTCGTAGGTGGGCTGCTGGGTCTGCGACGTGGTCGTCGGCGACGAGCTGCCGCCGGCCCCGCTCGAGTTCTTGTCCCCGTAGCTCGAGATGATCGCGTAGGCGGCGCCGGAGATCAGGAGCACGCCGAGGACCGCGGCGGCGACCGCGAGGCCCCGGTTGCTCTTCTTCGGCTCGGGCTCCGGCTCGTAGTCGCCGTAGTCGTCGTCATAGGTCGCGGGCAACGGGGCGGGCGGCCGGGTGCGCGGCGCCTGCGGGGGCATCGTGCGCGGCGGGCCCTGCATGGTGCCCGGACCCGCTGCGCCCATCACGGCGGTGCCGGTCGGCGGCGTCATCGGGCGCGGCGGGATCACGTGGGTGACGGGAACGGGGGCGCCGGACGCGATCGCCTTCAGTTCCTCGGCGGCCTGGGCTGCGGTGGGGCGCTGCGACGGCTCGTTCGCGAGGAGCCGGGTCAGCAGGCCGGTGAGCGGGCCCGAGCGCGTCGGCGGGCGGGTCTCGCCGCGCGCGACCTTGTAGAGCAGGCCCAGGTCGTTCGTGCTCTTACCGAACGGCGGTTCGCCCTCGGTCATCGCGTAGATCGTCGCGCCGAGCGAGAACACGTCCGAGGGCGGTGCGGGCTCGGCACCGCGGGCCAGTTCCGGCGCCAGGTACGCGGGGGTACCCGCGAGCATGCCGGTCTTCGTCACGGCCACATCGCCCAAAGCGCGCGAAATGCCGAAGTCGGTGATCTTCACCGTGCCGTCGCGTCCAATGAGGACGTTGGCGGGCTTGATGTCGCGGTGCACGATCCCCGCGCTGTGCGCGGCGGCCAGCGCGCCGGCGGCCAGCGAACCGATCCGCGCCGCCTCCTGGGCAGGCATCGGGCCGCGCTCCAGGATCGCGGAGAGGTTGCGGGACGGCAAATACTCCATGACAAGACAGGGCTTGCCGTCCTCGACCACGACGTCGTACACGGCGATCGCGTTCGGGTGCTGCAACCGGGCTGCGATGCGGCCTTCGCGCATGGCGCGCTGCACGGCCTCGTGGAACTCGTTCGACTCGACATCGTTGAGAAGCAGCTGCTTGACCGCCACGTCACGGTGCAGGAACTCGTCGCGTGCTCGCCACACGACACCCATGGCACCGGCGCCGAGCTGATCGAGCAGGACGTAGCGACCTCCAAGCTTGTTCACGCGCGCACGGTACCTGTAGCGCTCTCTTAACACGGTGAGTTGTACGGGAAGTGTCCAATGAGAAAGACGCCGAGCGAGCGGAACGTGGACGAGAGACCCTGGTGTGTGGACCACAAACTTCATCGTCTTTCCCGACGCCCAGTGGGGCACCTCGCCGTGTCGACCCCCCGCCCCCATATGCCCGATATGAGGGCGGGGGGTCGACACGGCGATGCACCCGCCTGACCGCCGGGAAAGGCGACGAAGGTTAGTGGTCCACACACTGGACACGATCAGCCCTTGAGGTGTGCGATCGACAGTGGCGGGGTACGGATCCAGATGGGGTAACCCGCTGTCAGATGACTGGATCGAGCAAGGCAGGATTTACGCATCAACGCGAAGCGATACAGCGGAAGGGCGCTGCCGATGAGCGGACGGCTCGGTATCGACGAGGTTTCCCCGGTGGTGTCGGCTGGTAGGTATCCAGCCAAAGCCGTTGTGGGAGAACACATTCCGGTTGCGGCCACGGTGTGGCGCGAGGGACACGACAAACTCGCGGCCACAGTCAGTTGGCGTGGACCGAACGACCGAGTCGCTCGTCAGACCCGCATGCACGAGGTCGGAATCGGCCTCGACCGGTGGGGCGCGACAGTGGTTCCGGACGCCGAGGGCGCCTGGACGTTCCGGATCGATGCGTGGAGTGACCCCTGGGGTACCTGGAACCACGCCGTTGAGGTGAAGATCGCGGCGGGACAGGGTCCCGGTGATCTCGCAAACGATCTTGAGATCGGGGCGGGACTACTCGATCGGGTGGCAAGGCGACCCGATAGGCGTCAAGAGCGAGCACTTCTCACGTCTGCGGCGGCAGCGTTGCGGGACGAGGACCGGCCGCTCGCCGAACGCGTCGCACCGGCCTTCGCGGCCGACGTGCAGAAGGTGATGTTCGAGCACCCCGTGCGCGAGCTGATCACCAAGGGCAAGACGCACAAGATCTGGTGCGACCGCAAGAAGGCCGCCTACGGCTCCTGGTACGAGTTCTTCCCGCGCAGCACCGGCGGGATCGACGAGACCGGCCAGGCGGTGCACGGCACCTTCTCCACGGCGACCAAGGAGCTCGACCGGGTCGCGGCGATGGGCTTCGACGTCGTCTACTTCCCGCCGATCCATCCGATCGGCCGGGTCAACCGCAAGGGCCCCAACAACACGCTCGTCGCGACGCCCGAGGACACGGGATCACCGTGGGCCATCGGCGCGGACGAGGGCGGGCACGATGCGATCCACCCGCAGCTCGGCACGATCGAGGACTTCGACGCGCTCGTCGAACGTGCGAAGGAACTCGGGCTTGAAGTGGCGCTCGACTTCGCGCTGCAGTGCGCGCCCGACCACCCGTGGGTGCTCAAGCACCCGGAGTGGTTCACGACGCAGCCCGACGGCACGATCGCGTACGCCGAGAACCCGCCCAAGAAGTACCAGGACATCTACCCGGTCAACTTCGACCTCGACCCGCAGGGCCTCTACCACGAGGTGCTGCGCGTGGTCCTCTTCTGGGCCGAGCACGGGGTGCGGATCTTCCGGGTCGACAACCCGCACACCAAGCCGCCGGACTTCTGGCAGTGGCTGATCTGGAAGGTGAAGGAGGTCTACCCGGACACGCTGTTCCTGGCGGAGGCCTTCACCCGGCCGGCCCGCCTCTACGGCCTGGCCAAGCTCGGCTTCACCCAGTCCTACACGTACTTCACGTGGCGGACGGGCAAGCAGGAGCTGATCGAGTTCGGTGAGGACGTCCGCGACCACTGGGACGAGGCACGGCCGAACCTCTTCGTGAACACGCCGGACATCCTGCACGAGTCGCTGCAGCACGGCGGCCCGGGAATGTTCGGGCTCCGCGCGGCGCTCGCGGCCACGCTCTCCCCCACCTGGGGCGTGTACAGCGGCTACGAGCTGTTCGAGCACGAGGCCGTGAAGCCCGGCAGCGAGGAGTACCTCAACTCCGAGAAGTACCAGTTGCGGCCCCGCGACTACGCCCGTGCAATGGCGGACGGTCGCAGTCTCGAACCGTGGCTGCGCAAGCTCAACCACATCCGCAAGGCGCATCCCGCGCTCCAGCAGATGCGCACGCTGAAGTTCCAGAGCATCGAGAACGACGCGTTGGTCGCCTACTCCAAGCGTGACCCGGAAACGGGCGACACGGTCGTCGTCGTCGTCAGCCTCGACCCGCACAACACGCAGGAGGGGACGTTGTACCTCGACCTGCCCGAGCTCGGGTTCGACTGGCACGAGCGGGTGATCGCGCACGACGAGGTCACCGGCGAGACGTGGGACTGGGGACAGGCCAACTACGTCCGCCTCGAGCCGTGGCGTGCCACCGCGCACGTCGTGAGCTTGCAGCGCCGTTTCAGCTGATCACCCGCACAACCCCCGACGAGGTGGGAACCATGGCCGACGACTCCCGTCCCGACGCTGCGCTCGGGCTGGAAGGAACACCGCACACCGGAGAGGCCATCGACGACGCCGGTTTCCTGGTCGAACCTCAGGCTGAGGACTTCAGGTCGGCCAGGCCGGCATCGGCCAACCCGAGCTGGTTCAAGGGCGCTGTCTTCTACGAGGTGCTGGTCCGCGCCTTCAGCGACTCCAACGGCGACGGCACGGGCGACCTCCGCGGCCTCGCCTCGCGCCTCGACTACCTGGAGTGGCTGGGCATCGACTGCCTCTGGCTGCCGCCGTTCTACGCCTCGCCGCTGCGCGACGGCGGGTACGACATCAGCGACTTCCGGTCGGTGCTGCCCGAGTTCGGCACCGTCGAGGACTTCGTGTACCTGCTGGAGGAGGCGCACCGGCGCGGGATCCGAGTGATCACCGACCTGGTGCTCAACCACACCTCCGACGCGCACCCGTGGTTCCAGCAGTCGCGCCAGGACCCGACCGGCCCGTACGGCGACTACTACGTGTGGAGCGACGACGACTCGCGCTACAGCGACGCACGGATCATCTTCGTCGACACGGAGTCGTCGAACTGGACGTACGACCCGGTGCGCGGGCAGTTCTTCTGGCACCGCTTCTTCAGCCACCAGCCGGACCTCAACTACGAGAACCCGGAAGTGCAGGAGGCGATGCTCGACATCCTGCGGTTCTGGCTCGACCTGGGCATCGACGGGTTCCGCCTCGACGCCGTGCCGTACCTCTTCGAAGAGGAGGGCACGATCTGCGAGAACCTGCCACGCACGCACGAGTTCCTGAAGAAGTGCCGCAAGGTCGTCGACGACGAGTTCCCCGGCCGGGTGCTGCTCGCCGAGGCGAACCAGTGGCCGTCGGACGTGGTCGAGTACTTCGGTGACCCGGAGATCGGCGGCGACGAGTGCCACATGGCGTTCCACTTCCCGCTGATGCCGCGGATCTTCATGGCGGTGCGGCGCGAGTCGCGGTTCCCGATCTCGGAGATCCTGGCGCAGACGCCGGCGATCCCCGAGAACGCCCAGTGGGGCATCTTCCTGCGCAACCACGACGAGCTCACGCTCGAGATGGTCAGCGACGAAGAGCGCGACTACATGTACTCGGAGTACGCCAAGGACCCGCGGATGAAGGCGAACATCGGCATCCGCCGACGGCTCGCCCCGCTGCTCGAGAACGACCGCAACCAGCACGAGCTGTTCACCGCGCTGCTGCTGTCGCTGCCCGGCTCGCCCGTCCTGTACTACGGCGACGAGATCGGCATGGGCGACAACATCTGGCTGCAGGACCGCGACGCCGTGCGCACACCGATGCAGTGGACCCCGGACCGCAACGCGGGCTTCTCGTCGTGCGACCCCGGCCGGATCTACCTGCCGGTGATCATGGACCCGGTCTACGGCTACCAGGGCCTGAACGTCGAGGCGCAGCTCAACAGCTCGACGTCGCTGCTCAACTGGACGCGGCACATGATCGAGGTGCGCAAGCAGCACCACGCGTTCGCCGAGGGCGACTTCAGCGAGCTCGGCGGCTCGAACCCGAGCGTGCTCGCCTACAAGCGGCAGTGGAAGCGCCCGGACGGCCGCGAGGACATCGTGCTGTGCGTGAACAACCTGTCGCGCTTCCCGCAACCCGTCGAGCTGGACCTCTCCGAGCACCGCGACTACGCGCCGATGGAGCTCACCGGAGGTGTCAAATTCCCCGCGATCGGGGAACTCCCTTACCTGTTGACCCTCCCAGGTCACGGTTTCTACTGGTTCCAGCTGGTAGAGGCGGGCGACGACAGCGAGATGAGGTGAATCACGCGTGACCGATCCCCACGAACTGGTCGAGAAGCTGACCGCCTCGCTACCCGATCTGCTCCCGGCCGCCAGGTGGTTCGGCGGCAAGGACAGGCCGATCACGGCCGTCCGTCCACTGAGGACGACGGTCGTGGACGGCGACCTCGTGCACGTGGTCTTCGAGGTCGAACAACCAGGACGGACCGAGAACTACCAGGGCGCGCTGAGCCTGAGCACCGGCGCCTGGGACGTGCTGCTCGACCCCGAGCACAACGGTGTGCTGCTCGACCGGATCGTTTCCGGGTACACCGTCGACGGCATCACGTTCGCGCACGAGCCCGGCACCGAACTGCGGCCGGGCCTGCGCGGCCGGCCGATCGGCGTCGAGCAGTCCAACACGTCGCTGATCTACGGCCAGCAGTACATCCTGAAGATCTTCCGCAAGCTCGCGAGCGGCGAGAACCGCGACCTGACGATGCACCGAGCGTTGCGGTCTGTCGGCTGCGAGCACATCGCGCAGCCCCTGGGCTCGATCTCGACCACGCTGAACGACCAGCAGATCACGCTCGCGATGCTGCAGGAGTTCCTGCCGGACGCGGTCGAGGGCTGGGACATGGCCAAGACCTCGGTGCGCGACCTGATGGCCGAGGCCGACCTGCACGCGTTCGAGGTCGGCGGCGACTTCGCGGGCGAGGCGCAACGCCTCGGCCACGCCGTCGCGAAGGTGCACGCCGATCTCGCCGAGGCCCTGGGCACCCGGATCGCGGACGAGGACGCGATCGACCGCGCCATCAAGGGCATGCAACGGCGCCTGGGCGTCGTGCTGGAAGCGGTGCCGGAGCTGGGCCGGCACGAGGAGCCGTTGCGCGCCGCGTTCGCGGAGGCGCGCCACCACATCGGCGCGATCCCGATCCAGCACATCCACGGTGACCTGCACCTCGGCCAGGTGCTGCGGACCGTGCACGGCTGGCTGCTGATCGACTTCGAGGGCGAGCCCGCGGCCGAGGTCGAGGACCGCCTCGCGCTGCGGTCGCCGTTGCGCGACGTGGCGGGGATGCTGAGGTCGTTCGACTACGCGGCCAGGCAGCTGCTCATCGGCCAGCCCGACGACGACCAGCTCGCCTACCGTGCGATGGAGTGGACGAAGCGCAACCGGGCGGCGTTCTGCGCCGGCTACGCCGAGGTGGCGGACGACCCGCGGGACCACGCGCACCTGCTGCGCGCTTTCGAGCTGGACAAGGCGGTCTACGAGGTCGCTTACGAGCACGCCAACAGGCCGGAGTGGTTGACGGTTCCGCTGTCGTCGATCGCCCGGATGACTTCTGGAGGGAACTGAGCCGTGAAGGCCGACCTGGACCGACTCCTGTCAGGTGCGCACCACGACCCGCACTCGGTGCTGGGTGTGCACTCCGTCGGCGACCAGGTGATCGCGCGGGCTCTTCGCCCAGGCGCGACGTCGGTCGCGGTGGCCTGGGGCGACAAGCAGGTCGAGCTGCCACGCATCGCCGACGCGCTGTTCGAGGGCGAACTGCCGGAGCTGCCCGGCGACTACCGGTTGCTGGTCAAGTACAACGGCGGACCTGCGATCGAGGTCGACGACCCCTACCGCTGGCTGCCGACCGTGGGCGAGCTGGACCTGCACCTCATCGGCGAGGGCCGGCACGAACGGCTGTGGGACGTGCTCGGCGCTCATGTCCGTTGCTACGAAACGGCTTCCGGTGACGTCACCGGCATCTCGTTCGCGGTGTGGGCGCCGAACGCGCGCGGCGTGCGCGTGACCGGTGACTTCGACGGCTGGGACGGGCGCGCCAACCCGTTGCGTTCCATGGGGTCCAGCGGTGTGTGGGAAGTGTTCCTGCCGAACGTCGTGGTGGGCTCGCGGTACAAGTTCCGCATCCTCGGCCAGGACGGCATCTGGCACGAGAAGGCCGACCCGATGGCGTTCGCGACGGAGGTCCCGCCGCAGACGGCCTCGGTCGTCACGCGGTCCGAGTACCAGTGGCAGGACGCGGAGTGGGAGGCCCGGCGCGAGGCCACGCAGTGGGCGAACGCGCCGATGTCGACCTACGAGGTGCATCTCGGCTCGTGGAAGCCGGGGCTCAGCTACCGGGAACTGGCCGTCGAGCTCGCGGACTACTGCGAGGACATGGGCTTCACGCACATCGAGATGCTGCCCGTGGCCGAGCACCCGTTCGGTGGGTCGTGGGGCTACCAGGTCACCTCGTACTACGCGCCGACCTCGCGCTTCGGGTCGCCGGACGACTTCCGGTACTTCGTCGACACGCTGCACCAGCGCGGCATCGGCGTGCTGGTCGACTGGGTGCCCGCGCACTTCCCGAAGGACGCCTGGGCGCTCGCGAAGTTCGACGGCACGGCGCTGTACGAGCACGCCGACCCGCGTCGTGGCGAGCAGCTCGACTGGGGCACGTACGTCTTCGACTTCGGGCGCAACGAGGTCCGCAACTTCCTCGTGGCGAACGCGCTGTACTGGATCGAGGAGTTCCACCTCGACGGTCTGCGCGTGGACGCCGTCGCGTCGATGCTCTACCTCGACTACTCACGGCCCGAGGGCCAGTGGCTGCCCAACGAGTTCGGTGGCCGGGAGAACCTCGACGCGGTGCGGTTCCTGCAGGAGCTGAACGCGACCGTGTACCGGCGGCACCCCGGCGTGGTCATGATCGCCGAGGAGTCGACGGCGTGGCCGGGCGTCACGCGGCCGACGCACCTGGGCGGGCTCGGGTTCGGCTTCAAATGGAACATGGGCTGGATGCACGACACGCTGCACTACCTGTCGCGTGAACCGGTGCACCGCTCGTTCCACCACAACGAGATGACGTTCTCGCTGGTGTACGCGTGGAGCGAGAACTTCGTGCTGCCGCTCTCGCACGACGAGGTGGTGCACGGCAAGGGTTCGCTGTGGCAGCGGATGCCGGGTGACGACTGGAACAAGGCCGCCGGTGTGCGGTCGCTGCTGGCGTTCATGTGGGCGCATCCGGGCAAGCAGCTGCTGTTCATGGGCGGTGAGTTCGGGCAGCGGGAGGAGTGGTCGGAGTCGCGGTCGCTCGACTGGCACCTCGTCGAGCAGGAGCCGTTGCACCAGGGCATCCAGTCCCTCACGCGCGACCTGAACTCGGTGTACAAGACCGCCGCGGCGTTGTTCTCGCACGACGTCACGCCGGAGGGGTTCCAGTGGATCGACGCGAACGACTCGGGTGGCAACGTCCTGTCGTTCCTGCGGATCGGTGAGGACGGCTCGACGCTCGCCTGCGTGGCGAACTTCTCCGGGTCGCCGCACCACGACTACCGCGTCGGCCTGCCGTCCTCCGGACTCTGGAAGGAGCTCGTGAACACCGACGCCGCGCACTACGGCGGTTCGGGCGTGGGCAACCTCGGTGGCGTCGAGGCCGAGGCCAGGCCGTGGCACGGGCGGCCGTACTCAGCGATCCTGCAGCTGCCGCCCTCCGGGGTGCTGTGGCTGGTACCGGAGGACGTCGACTGACCTGTCCGGCAGCGCTCCGTTCCAGTAGAGCGCTCCGGACACCGTGACGGGACCGGTGCCCGCACAGGTGCGGACGACCTGGTCTTTCACGTTCAGGTCGAACGGCGGCGAGTCCGCGCATCCGGTGAGCTTCAGGCCGGTCAGCGGCTCGCTGCCGGTGTTGGTGATCTTCAGGGTGTCCTGCCCGGCGTCGAGCGCGACGTCGTAGGCGGACACCCTGAGGAACACGCAGTCCCAGTGGATCTCCGTGGTCGTGGTGGCGAAGAACTGGACGGTGGCGGCGTCACGCGGCGCGACCATGCCGTAGCTGTTCTGGCGCTTCGTCTCGCGGACCGGCCGGAGCGCGTAGGTCCGTCCGGTCTGGACGCCGGCGCGGTCGTGGAACCGCAGTCCGGTCGCCGTCGCGGGTCCGGGCGCCCGGCTGCCTGCCCAGACCGACAGGTCGTAGACGCCTCCCGGGACCACGTCCAGCGCCGAGTGGGCGCTGCCGGGCCCGATGATCATGCCTGCCCTCGGGTCCGGCGCGATTCCTCCGACGCAACCGGGCATGGTCGGATCGGCCCCCGTCGGAGGGCCCAGAAGCAGCAACGCGGCGCACAACACTTCGCGCACGAATGGAAATGTAGGTCGATCGGGTGACTTCAGCCCGGTGAACCTGATCAGTCCGCCGCACGTTGCCCCTTGTATGCGCCTGACTTGGACGACTAGGACGCCCCGGGAGCCGGCCGGCAGGCACAATGGTTCCATGCGGCACCGGAGCATCGCGCTGATCGTCGTCACCGCCCTGCTTGCCGCAGGGTGCACAGCCCAGATCCCGGGGCGCCCCCGTGCCGCCAAGGTGGTGAAGAAGGAAGCGTCCACCGCCACCGTCCAGGTGCGCGGCTCGGACAACGGCCCGATCGACAAGCTGGCCGCCACCGCGCTCACGGACATCGAGGAGTTCTGGACCGAGTCGTTCCAGACGACCTTCAACAAGCCGTGGAAGCCGCTGGGTGGCGGTTACTTCTCGGTCGACACGGCCGACGCCACCGCCAAGCCGCCACCGTGCACGCAGAAGGCCGCGGACGTGGAGGGCAACGCGTTCTACTGCCCGGCCGCCGACGCGATCGCCTGGGACCGCGCGTCCCTGCTGCCGGTGCTGCAGGACCGCTTCGGCGAGGCGGCCGTGGTCGTCGTCCTCGCGCACGAGATCGGCCACGCCGTGCAGAACCGCATGGGCATCACGCCCGAGGCCGAGCGCCGCGAGCCGGAGAAGTACCCGACGATCCTCACCGAGGCCCAGGCCGACTGCTTCGCGGGCGCGTTCGTGCGCAACGTGGCGGACGGCAAGTCACAGCGCCTGGACATCAACGCGGACGCCCTGGACAAGGCGCTGGGCGCGCTGATCACGTTCCGCGACCCGGTCGGCACCTCCCCGGAGGACGAGCAGGCGCACGGCAGCGCGTTCGACCGCGTGGCGGCCTTCCAGGACGGCTACGAGCAGGGCACGAAGTTCTGCAGCGCGATGACGGTCCAGAACCGCCAGTTCACGCAGCGCGCGTTCACCAGCGTCAAGGACCGCGCGAACGGCGGCAACCTGCCGTTCGACGACATGCTCGAAGCCGTCACGCCCGACCTCGACGGCTTCTTCAAGAACCTCGCCACGACCGCGGGCAAGACCTGGCCGTCGCCGCGCGCGGAGGCCTCCCAGACCGAACCGGACTGCTCCGGCGACCAGGGCCCCGTCGCGTACTGCCCGGCGGACAAGACCATCAAGATCGACACCAAGGACGAGCTACCGCTGCTGCACAAGGAACTCGGCGACTACGCGACGGGCACGCTGATCGCGACCAGGTACGCGATGGCCGAACTGGCCGTGCTGGGCAAGCCGACCGAGGGCGAGGACGCCTCTGCGGCGGCGTTGTGCCTGGCCGGCGCGTACACGGGCGCGGTGTTCCAGCGGCAGGACGGGTTCGGGCTCTCGCCGGGTGACTTCGACGAGGCCGTGACGGTGCTGCTGCAGTTCGACTACGCCGCCCGTGACACCAAGGGCTCGAACGCCGTGGATCCCGGGTTCAAGCGGGTGGCCAAGTTCCGTGAGGGCGTGTTCGAGGGCGCGAAGAAGTGCGGCGTCTGAGGTTCTGAGACAAGCGGAAGCCCGCACCGGCTCGCGGCCTGGTGCGGGCTTCAGCGTCTGGCGGCCGGAGCCTGGTCGGACACCACGGAGATCCGCGCGCCCGGGATCGTCAGCGTTCCGCCGATCAGGTCCGTGTTGCGCACCGTGACCTCGGTGAAGGTCACGAACGGCACGTTCAGCGGCGGTGGGTGTGCCGCCGTGTAGTCCACCGGGATCTTGATCCCGAGGATGTCCAGGTTGCCCTTGAGCTGCACCGTGTACAACTCGATGCGGCCCGGCGACACCGTGGACGTGCTGCCTGGCCGTGCGGCGGTGACCAGCTTGACGCCCGGCGAGATCTCGGCGGTCTGCACCAGGTCCTTGATCTTCATGTCCGCAGCGGTGAACTTCAGGACCTTGATGACCTGCCCGTTCAGCAACGCGTCGACGACCCCGGCGAAGTCGAGACCGCCCAGGTCGAGCCTGGACGCCGTCAGGGTCCATTCCCGCCCTCCCGCCGCCACCGGGGCAGGGGCCGGTGGCGGGGGTGGCGGCGTCGAGGGCCCCGTGCTGGGCGGCGGGGCCGGCACGGAGGACGACGCCGGCGGTGGGGTGGCACTGGTGCTCGACGCGGGTGGTGGCTCCGACGTGGTGCTGGTCGGGGCCGGTGAGCTGCTGCCGGGACTGGACGACGGTGGCGGCTCGGTGCTCGACGGCGGTTGCAGCGCCAGCACCGCGACCATCGCGACGGCGGCCAGCGGCTGAGTTCGCGTCATGTGGGCTGAACCCTCTGGGTCGTCTCCGGCTCCGGCTCTGGTTCCGCGTCCTCACGCCGCGCCTTCTTCGACCCCTTCGCCTCCTTCGGCTTCTTGGGTTCGTCCGTCCACGCGACGGCGAGCGCGCCGCCGAGCAGACTCAGGATGGTGCCGGCCAGGAAGCCGCCGAGGTTGGTCACGACGAGCGCGACCAGTGACAGCAGCACCGCGACGAGGCCGGACGCCAGCCGGAACTTGGGCTGCAGCCACAACGCGGCCGCACAGATCGCCAGCAACGCGCCGATCAGCAACGCGGAGACGCCGCCGATCGTCCTGATCGAGATGACCATGTCGCCGAGCTTCACGCCGACGAACGGCGGGAACAGGATGATGAGTGCGCCTCCGGCCACGAACAGGCCGGCCCAGAAGGGCCGGCCACGTCGCCACGCGGTGAAGCCGCGCCAGATTCTCAGAAGCACTCTTGCTTCCCCTGGCGAATGGTCAGGTTCATGCCCTTGAACCTGATGGTCTGGGCCGTGGTGGCCCAGGCGGTCTGCTTCAGCGAGGTGATGTTCGCCGTGTCGGCCTGCAGACCGAACGAGCCCGGCAGACCCCTGAGGTTGTCCGGTCCCTTGGTCACCTTGTTGGCGTCGATGCCGATCTCGGGGTTGCCGAGGACCAGGTCGCCGTTGAGGTCCGTGAGGTTGACGACCAGGTTGTCGGCGGACATGCCGCCCACGCTGTCCGCGGTGATGCGCATCGTCACGTCACCGACGATCGGCATGCCGGGCACGAACACCGACTGGCAGAACTTGTCGAGCCTCGCCGTCTTGAACCCGCTGACCGCGACGACGTGCACCTTGCCCGCACCCGCGTCCACACCGCCGAACTGGACGAATCCCTGGCCCGTCAAGTTGTCGGCGGACACCTTGAAGTTGGTGCCGGACACCGCGAACGAGGCGGCCAGCGCTCCCTGGGACATGCCGAACAGGAGGGCACCGGCACCAACGGCACCGATACCGAGCACCCCGGCGAACCGTGCCCAGCGCGTTCTACCCATACCGCCAAACTCCTTCCACGCCGAAGGCTTGCGGATGGGACTGTGCGCTCCCAAACATTGGCGGTACAACGGAAACGAGTCCGCGCAGTCTTGAAATCACCCCAGAGGGTGAGGAATCTTCACGTTTGGCCGCAGGTACTGGCCGAATGGCCCTCCGGACCCGCTTAGTAGGGTCTGACCTCATGGGATTCGGACGAATCGCCGTCGCGCTGGCCGTGACCGCAACCTTGACCGCGTGCGCTTCCGTGGTCGACGGCGAACCGAAGGGCGAGCGCCCCGACCCCACCAAGGTCGCGGGCCTGGAGATCTCCAACGGCCCGTCCGGCCCGAGGAAGGGCGTGCCGGACGCGGACCTGAGCGTGGAGAACGGCGACGGCGGCGACATGGACCGCCTGGCCATCAACACCCTCGCCGACGTGCAGGAGTTCTGGAAGGCCGAGTTCCCCGCCTCGTTCGCGGGCAAGACCTTCCAACCGGTGAAGCGCTTCATCTCCTACGACTCCAACGGCAAGGGCGTCGAGGTCTGCAAGCTCGACACCACCGGCATCGCGAACGCGTTCTACTGCGCCCTCGACGACAGCATCACCTGGGACCGCGGCGAACTCCTGCCGATGCTCAAGGACTCCTTCGGCCCGATGGCCGTCGTCACCGTCCTGGCCCACGAGATGGGCCACGCCGTCCAGTACAAGCTCGGCCCTGCCTCCGGCATCGGCGCCAACACGCCGTCGATCGTCAAAGAGCAGCAGGCCGACTGCTACACCGGCGTCTTCATGCGCTGGATCGCCGAGAACAAGTCGAAGCACTTCGAACTCTCCACCGGCGAGGGCCTCAACCAGGTCCTGCAGACGATGTTCTTCATCCGCGACAGCGCCGGCACGTCCTTCGAGAAGCAGGGCGCCCACGGCAGCGCGTTCGACCGCGTCTCCGCCTTCCAGTTCGGCTTCACCCGAGGCGCCGCCCGCTGCGCCGAGATCAACGAGGCCGAGATCTCCCAGCGCATCACCGAGCGCCCGTTCGACCTCTCCGACACCGACCAGGGCCAGGGCCGCGGCAACGCCCAGGTGAACGAGGACAAGTACCTCAAGGCACTGGAGGAGTCACTCCGCGACGCCTACAAGTCGAGCGGCGCGTCCTTCCCCGCCTTCGACAAGGCAGGCATCAAACCCTGCGCCGACGCCCAGACCACGTCCCCCGTCTCCTACTGCCCGGCGGTCAACCAACTCCAGTTGGACCTCCCGCAGTTGCTCAAGATCGGCACACCCCCGAAGAAGGGCTCAAAGGGCGGCATCGGCGACTTCGCCGCGTTCGCCGTAATCGCCTCCCGCTTCTCCCTCTCCATCCAGCACGCGACAGGCTTCAAGCTGGACGACGACGCCGCAGGCCAGCGCACCGCCTGCCTGACAGGAGCGTGGGCAGGCCTCACCAACCGCCCCAACGCGGCAGCAGGCCTGCGCCTCTCCCCAGGCGACCTGGACGAGGCAGTGGCAGAACTCCTGGCAGACGACAGCCTCATCGCCGCAGACGTCAACGGCAAAGCGGTCCCCTCGGGCTTCGCCCGCGTAGAAGCGTTCGGCGACGGCTTCTTCCGAGGCCTCTCGTTCTGCGTGAAGAAGTATTCGGTTTGACCCTTTAATCGACCAACGTCGATACTTAGCAGGTGCTGACCGACGAAGCCACGACCTACGCCTCATGGTTCTCGTCGCTGTCCGACCCGACCCGCGTCCGCCTGCTGCACCACGTGGCATCGGCACCAGGCCCGGTAACCGTCGGAGAGCTGACGACCCTCCTTGGCGTGAGCCAGTCCACCTGCTCGCACCACGTCCGCAAACTGGCAGAGGTCGGCTTCCTCCACATCCAGCGCGAAGGCACAACCACCCTCGTCACGGTCAACCCGGCCTGCTGCACGGGCCTCCCCCACGCGGCAGACGCGGTGATGGGCGCCCTGTCCTCCGGCACAGTCCGCCCAATGCCAGGCGTGACCATGCGCGCCATGACGGTCGCGGACTGGCCGGACGTCCGCCGCATCTACGGCGAAGGCATAGCCTCAGGCAACGCCACGTTCGAAACGGAAGTCCCGTCCCGCAGAACCCTGGAATCCAAGTGGCTACCGGACCACCGCTGGATAGCCGTGGTGGACGGCAAGACCGCAGGCTGGGCAGCAGCCACCCCGATCTCAGCCCGCGAGTGCTACGCAGGCGTGATCGAGACCTCGATCTACGTGGCCGACGCCTCCCAGGGCAAGGGCGTGGGCAAAACCCTGCTGCACCACCAGGTCTCAGCCGCAGACGCCGACGACATGTGGACCCTGCAGGCAGTCATCTTCCCGGAGAACCGAGCCAGCATCGCCCTGCACCACAAGGCGGGTTTCCGCACAGTCGGCCTACGCGAACGAATCGCAAAGCACCACGGCGAATGGCGAGACACAGTCCTTTTGGAACGCAGACGCCCTTGACACCTATGCGGCGCGCGCGTAAATGAGCACGGTGCCGGTCTTGCCGGGCTCAGGAGCGTCGACGGTCTCCGCCTTGATCTCACTGAAAGATGCTGCGGCAAGTTGCTCGGTCCACTGGCGAACGGGTAGGTGCCGTTGCTGGACGACCTGGTCGGCCTTGTTCTCCTGTGGCGCCGCCGGCGGCTGCGAGAAAGCAAAGACGCCGCCGTCGCTCATCCTCCTGCGCACCAAAGGAAACAGAACTTCCGGGTCGATGAACCAAACCGCGCCGAAGATCGAGTAGACGATGTCGAAACTGGTGTTCGTGCCGGCGAGGTAGTCGACCGCGTCGGCCGTGGCGAACTCCAGACCGCCGAGGTGCCCCCAGGTCTGGCGAGCAAGCTCGGCGCGACTGGGGGCGATGTCGATGCCCGTGCAGACCGCGCCCAGGGCTGCGAGGTGGGCCAGGTTGGCCCCTGCGCCAGAACCGAGCTCCAGCACCCGCCTGCCGCGAAGGTCGCCGAGCACGGTCTCATCGGGCCCGTGATCGGGGTACTGGGTCCAGTTGAGCCATGTCGTCGCGCCGGCTGCGTTGACGGCGCGACGCGGCGCGTACTTCGCGGCGTACCGTTCCCAGATCGCTTGGGGACTGCTCACCAGCGATTCCTTCCCGTGGAGGACCCTCGTTCCACGTTCGAGAACGCGGAACGAGGGACGGTATCAGCGGCCGCGATGGGTTCGTGTCACTTACCGTCGGGGCTGTCGTGACAGCCCGCATAACACTGGTTGCACTTGACGGACTGCGTGTTCCAGAGCTCGGCATCGAGCGGGAACCCAGCCGCGCGGATGGCCTTGATCGTGCCGTTCAGCACGAGCGGCCCTTCCTGGCCATCGTCAGGCAGGTGCGGGATGTGGTGGATGTAGCGGCCGTTGTTGTTCTCGTCGCAGAACAGGAAGTAGTTGGGCGTGTCGAGCATGAAGCTGTGCACGCCCTCGTCGACGATCGGCGTCGGTCCCATCGGCACATCCGGGTTCTCGCCCGCGACCACGAGGTAGGCGACGGCCTGCCCGAAGATGCGCT
The DNA here is from genome assembly GCF_000719115.1 of Lentzea albidocapillata. Lineage (GTDB taxonomy): Bacteria > Actinomycetota > Actinomycetes > Mycobacteriales > Pseudonocardiaceae > Lentzea > Lentzea albidocapillata. Next base: position 73,131 of record NZ_JOEA01000027.1, read on the forward strand.
CGGCCATCTCGCGGTCCCTGTCACGGTCACGCATGATCAGCCGAACCTCTCGGTCCCACACCTCAGCTGACACGCAGGCCCTCGGATCGCGCACGGTCACCGCAGTAGACATGTTGCATCTCCTTGTTGAGTGATCATGACCTTGGATTGCTCCGCATCGAGGCTGACGTCGTGCAGACGTCGAGCGACGGCCCCATAACCAGCGACCGCAGACTCCTCCTCGACGAAGAGGCTGGAGTTCTCGTTCTGCAGCCACACGATTGGCTCATGCTTCTCAAAGTCCAGCTTCGTGAACGACCCGTTCATCCCAGCGTGCGCACCTAGCGCTGCCGGAACGATTCGAATGGAGAAGCTGGGACGATTCCCCGAAAAAAGAAGGTGCTGCAGCTGCTCGACATGAACCTCGCGACTGCCGACTTGAAGCGAGAGAGCCAGCTCGTGGATGAAGAAGGTGCAGTGTGAAACGCGCCTGAGAAGCCCCTGCATCTCAGCTTGAGCCGCTACCCGTTCCTCCAGCTCATCCGTCGGGATGTTCACGGATGCACGCATAACCTCGCGGGCGTAGTCAGCCGTCTGCAAGAAGCACGGCACTACATGGGCTTGCCAGTCAACGATCGACCTGGCGACGGCCAGATGCCCGACCGCAGTGCGGAGACGAACAGGACTGCAAGCGCCGTGCTGCTGCCACCACCCTTTGACATGGGTCTCCCGAAAGAGCGCGAGTAGATGCTCACGTTCGGGAAGCGGGGTTCGGCAGGCGCCCAGCAGAATGGCCACTTCGAGTTCGGTGGCACCGCCCTTGCCTTGCACGAGATCGGAGAGCTTGCTCTCGTGCCAGCCGACCATCGCGGCGACCGCCCGTGAGGACAAGCCCGTGGCTCCGATGGCCGCCCGTAGCCCGTCACCGAACTCTCGCCGACGCGCTGTGGACACTCTCCTTGGCATGCTCAAAGGAAACCGCACGTCAGAGCACCCAGGAACCCCGTCGGGCGATGATCTTGCAACACAACTTGTCCCCGTCATACGGGGTTAAGTTGTAACCTAGGCTGGTGACGCCCCCGTTTCGGAGCCTCCGCCAGGAACAAGCCGCACTTTCCGCGACCGCGCGTTCTCAGCACAGAACCTGGATCGAGATCGCGCGCAACTTCTCCGAGCGCTACGGCGTCAACATGCGCACCGCCTTCCGCCTCGCGCGGGGGTGGACTCAGCGTGAAGCAGCGGAGCACTGGAACATCAGGTGGCCCACCGACACCAAATCGTCCAAAACCTTCTCGTACTGGGAGACCTGGCCCTCACCAACCGGTCATGAGCCATCCATCGGCGTACTGAACCGACTCGCCGAACTCTACGAGTGCAGTACGAGCGACCTCGTTTCCGACTGCGCCGACTTCCGATCGTCCGACCCCGCATTCCGCACTGCGCAGCAACTCGAACTGATCGGGAACACGAGATCCGGCCTGAACGTCGCCGACCTCGTCGACCAACTCGGACGAGCTGTGCTGCTGAAAGCCACTTCGACGCTGGACAGCGCCGACGAGGACGAACTCGCCTCCGCAGCAACCGGCGAAGGCGGGACGTCCCGACGCCTGACTGGCATCTGGCTGAGCAGGTACCACTACCGCAGCGAAGGCCGCAACGAAGAGTTTGTCGGCGAGCACTACCTGGTACTTCGCCGGCAGAAGAACCGTCTTACGGCACAAAGCCTTCCACACACCACAGGATCGAGCATGACGCTCGATCTGATCACTGACGCCTCAGTCGTCACGGGGACATGGCGTGAGACCACCTCACCAATCGGCTACTACCGAGGCGCTGTGTACCACGGCACCCTGCAAATGGTGGTGGACCCGTCCAGTCGGCGGATGCACGGGATGTGGCTGGGCTTCAGCCGCAAGTTCTCGATCAACACCGGCCGCTGGGAACTGGAATGGTGCGCCAGCGACACTTCAAAGGACGTCCAGCGGGCTTACGAACTGAAGCTTTGATCCGGTCCCGTTACAACAGCGACGACCCGCTCACCGCTGCGGAACACTCCCTGCTCGATCAACGCGAAAACGCCGTACATCATCTTGGCGACGTACACCCACTCCAGGCGCAGGCCATGGCGCGCCTCGAAGTCGTCGATGAACGCATCGAGTTCACCGCGTCGCTTCGCGAAACCGCCGAAGTGGAACTCGGTGCGGACTGTCCAATTGGAACTCACGGCACCGAACGCCTCACGCTGCAGGCGCTCGACATCCCCAACGAGGAAGTCTCCGCCCTTCAACGCGGCGAACCCCACCGCCGTCTGGTTCTTCCGCAGACCATGAGCGATCCCGGCAAGCGTGCCGCCAGTACCGCAGGCACAGCAGACCGTGTCGAACTCGATGTCGATCTCGGCAGGCAGTTCAGCACATCCCTTGACCGCCAGGGCATTGCTGCCGCCTTCGGGCAGCAGGTAGAAGTCACCGAACTGTGCACGCAGCCGATCGAGCACGTCCGCATCCGTCTTGTGCCGGTAAGTGTCACGATCGTGGTACGTCAGCACCATGCCCCGTCGAGTCGAAAAGGCGAGGACGCTGTTGAGCGGCTCGTGCGCCTCGCCACGAATCACGCCCACGGTCTCAAACCCGAAGTGATGCCCTGCCGCCGCCGTCGCGGCGATGTGGTTCGAGTAGGCGCCACCGAAGGTCAGCAGCCGGGAGTGCCCTTGTTCCTTGGCAGCCGCGAGGTTGTAGCGCAACTTGCGCCACTTGTTGCCGGTGAACTCCGGATGAATCAGGTCGTCCCGTTTCAGGTAGAGCCGCACCCCGTGGCGACGAACCCGCTCATCGTGCAACTCCTCGATCGGCGACGGCAGCCGAAAAGCCGGGCTGTTCACGGCTTCCCCTCTCGGTCGCCGGCACAACCAGATCATCCCGAATGCCGGAGTGCGGGAGCCTGAGGGCAGAGCCCTCAGGCAACGGACAACAGTCACCAACGAACCCGGGGGACGATTTACGAACGAAACGCGTCAGTACAAAGCAGAAGCCAGCTTCCGCCGAGCCGCAGCAACCCGAGGATCATCCGCCGGGAACAGCTCAAACAGCCCAACCAAATGCTGCCGAACCCGATCCCGATCCTCCCCATAAACCCGCCGAACAGTCTCAACCAACCGAGAAAACGCCTCACCAACCATCTGCCCGGCAACCTGAGCATCAGCAGCAGCAAGCTGAGCGTCGATGTCCTCAGGCGCCGCATCAGCCTTGGCGATCACAGCAGGATCGACAGCCTCGGCCCGCTCAGCGAACCGAGCCTGCGCAAGCCCTTCCTTGGCCAGCTCATTCCCAGGCTCAGAGGCAAGAATCTCCGAGTAGTACCCCTGAGCAGCAACGTAATCGCCCCGCTCAAAGGCCTCCTCGGCAGCAACGATCCGAGGATCCTCAACCACCTCGTCCTCGGCGACAGGAACACCCCCGGCCCGAGCCTCCCCGGCACGAATCCCAGGCAGCCGCTCCCGCAGAGCGTCCAGCAACCGGGCGATCCACTCCGACAACTCGGCATCGGCGATGGGCCCGGCAAAAGCATCAATGGGCTGACCAGCGGCAACGGCGACGGTCGTGGGCACCGACTGAACGCCGAACGCCTGCCCGATCCGGGGCGCGGTCTCGAGGTCGACCCGCGCGAGGATCCAGGACCCGCCGGAAGCCGTGGCGAACCGGGTCAGCGAAGCAGCAAGCTGCTGCGACTCGGGGCTGTAGGAGGCGCCCAGCAGCACCACGACGGGCACCTGCAGGGACTGCTCGACCACGGCCTGGAAGGAGGCCTCGGTGACGTCCACGATCCACGGCGCGGAACCGTTGTCGGGTGCGGGGGCATCACCGGCGGGGGCCGGCGTGGCAGCGGCGGTGCGGGCAGCGTCGGCTCGGGCCTTCAGGGCGCCCAGGTCGACGGCGCCGGAAAGTGCGGCGGACAGTGCGGCGGTCTTGCGAGGATCAGGCCTTGTCACGTGTTCCATCCTGGCACGGCTAGTTCCCGGACCGGGTCCAGGGCCATCGGGTTGACGCGCATCGCCTCGTTGGCTGAGGCGATGCGCAGAGCAAGCGGTGTCATCAGGTCGATGAACCGCTTTGTACCAACTGCACCCAGCGCTTCCCACGGTGCGAGAGCGGCCATGTCGGTCGCACGCTCGACTGCGGCAAGGTCGCCGGGCAGATCAACAACTGCTTCCCATTCTTCGACAGTCCAACCACGCGCCGTGCGCATGTATGCCGGATCGAGGGAATGCTCACGCGCGTAGAGCGCAAGCGCTTGGCACGGGCCCACGCCCGCGGCCACCAGGGCTGCCACGTGGCCGTCGCCGCGGGCCTCCCGCAGGATCGTGCAGGCGTGCCACAGGGCCAGATGAGGCTCGATGGGCCACGGCAACGCGCGGTTCGCGGCAGCCAGCGGACGCCCGGCTATGGGAGCCGCCAGTGCCGCCGTCCTGGCCAGCGATGCCGCCTCGGCGATCTCGGCCGTGTCCACCGAGCCCAGCAGGCGCCTCAACGCTCCGTCGGCACCCTCCAGCCGCACCCGCAGGTACGTGGAGGGCGAGGCGACCGCCCACGCGTCCGGCAGCGCGCGGGACACCATGCGCGGTGCGAAGTTGTAGAAGACCGCCGTCACCAGTTCCGGCGACGCGGCGCCCAGGGGTGCGGCGCGCATGCCGAAATAGCCCATCCAGCCGCCCTTGCAGCCCAGCGCGTCCGTCGCCGCGCGGGATTCGGGCGTGAAGTACGTGACGTCGTGGTAGGGCTCGAACCTCAACCACAGTTGCCTCGCGTCCACGCCCGACACGCTAACCCAGTGAACGGCGGCGCACGGGTGCACTCACCGTCACGGCGTAGAGCTTTCGGCCATCCGGGGAGACGCGTTAAGCCTCCCGTCACACTCCACTCCCGGCCTGCCGGACACGGGCCACGAACGGCGTCTCACGAAGTGTCGGAGAGGTGCTCCTCGATGCGTTCGACCTTGGCCCTCAGTTGCCCGGAGTAGCCGGGCCGGATGTCCGCCTTGAGCACGAGCGACACGCGTGAGGCACTGGCCTGCACGGCTTCCGTCGCGCGCTTGACCACGTCCATCACCTCGTCCCAATCCCCCTCGACCAAGGTGAACATCGCGTTCGTTTCATTGGGCAGGCCGGACTCCCGCACGATCCGGATCGCCTCGGCGACCGCCTTGGCGACACTTCCGGATTCGTCCGAACCGGACGGAGCAACACTGAACGCGACAAGCACACGTGCCTCCTGCTGATCCACGAGTGGTACTGACTGGTAGCTTCCGTGCACATGACACCGCTGCCGTTCGATCCGATCGCCCGCGCGGCCGAACTGTGGGACGACCGGGTGGGTTCCGCCACGGCGATGGCGGCCGTCACGAGCGTCATGCGTGTCCAGCAAATCATCCAGTCCGCCGTGGACGCAGCCCTCAAACCGCACGGACTCACGTTCGCGCGCTACGAGGCGTTGGTGCTGCTCTACTTCTCCCGCAAGGGCGCGCTACCGATGCGCGTGATGGGCGAGCGCCTGCAGCTGCACCCGACGAGCGTCACCAACATCGTCGACCGGCTGGAGAGCGACGGCCTCGTCCGCCGCACGCCGCACCCGACCGACCGCCGCACCACGCTGGTCGAGATCACCGACGCCGGACTGCAGCGCCGTGAGAGCGCGACCGCGGCCGTCGTCGACGTCAACCTGGGCCTCAGGGGCCTCACCGACCGCCAGACCGAGCAGCTCACGGACCTGCTCGCGAAGGTCCGCCGGGCCAGCGGCGACTTCGAGGATTAATTCGGTTGGGCGGTCAGGCCGGCCTGTGGCCTGATGGGCCCATGTGGGATCGACCGGACCGCTCCATCATCGCGCTCGTCAGCACGCCCAGCGGGTTCACCGGGCGCACCAGGACGATTCCGGTCGGGACACCGAACTGGAACCACGTCGAACCGGTCAACACCGCCCTGCGCGACCTGCTCGGCGTGGAGACCAGCGTCCTGCGCCTGATCTCGGTCGAGGGCGGCAAGGTGCCGTTCGGCGGCGTCGTCACCTACCACGTCGAGGCGCACGGCGAACCCGATCGAACCCACCTCGAACCCGCCGACGCTCCCGAACCGGACGCTGAGCACAGGCTGCCGTGGGCACGGCTCGGCGGCCCGTCCGAACTCGTCGAGTGGGCGGACTCGGTGATCACCCGCACCGGCCCGGCGGTTCAGGGACGGACGTGGAACCTCTCCAGCGTGCACCGGCTTCCCACCACGCAGGGGACGGTCTGGCTCAAGGCCGTGCCGCCGTTCTTCGCCGACGAGGGCACGGTGATCAAGATGGTCGCCACCCATGACCCTGCCCTGGTGCCCGAGGTGCTGGCCAGCGCGCCGAACCGGGTGCTGCTCAGCCAGGCCGAGGGCGCCAACTGCTGGCCGGTGACCCCTGCGCAGATCGAGGACGTCGTACCCCGCTGGGTCGCCGTCCAGCACGCACTGGCCGGGGAGGCGCGACTACCGCCGTCCGCCGTGCCGATGCCCGACTTCGGTCTGCCCGACACGCTCACGCACGGCGACTTCCATCCCGGCAACTGGCGCAGCAGCGGAGTGGTCATCGACTGGTCCGACGCCGTCTGGGGTCATCCGGCGCTTGACGTGTGCCGGCTCATGGAGTACGCCAAGCCCGAACTGCACGACCTGATCCGGCGCGTGTGGAGCGAGGCATGGCTCTCGCACCGCCCGGACAGCCGGCCGCTGGAAGCCCTGGAGATCGCGCCCCGCGCGTCCCGGCTGCACAACGCGGTGAAGTACCAGGAGTTCCTCGACAACATCGAGGCCTCCGAACGGATCTACCACGAGGGCGACCCGCAGATCGAGCTCCGCGAGGCGCTCAGAGCTGTTCGGCGGCCGGCTCGCTGAGGCGGCCGGTCTTCGAGGCCCAGCGCTCGAAGATCACCGTGCCGAACGGCGGGATGCTCGACAGCAGGCCGAGGACCAGCGTGCGGGCGTTCCACTTCAGCGGTTCCTTCGTCATCAGCGTGACGAGGATGAAGGCGACGAAGACGAAGCCGTGGATCGGGCCGAAGATCTTGACGCCGATCTCGTTCTGCACGACGACGTACTTGAAGAACATCCCGAGCAGCAGGCCCGCCCAGGAGATGGCCTCGGCCAGGGCGAGGATGCGGAACCGTCCGACCACGCTGGAGAACGTCATGGCTCACCATCATGAACCGTGACGGGGAGCACACGACCACCGGGCCTGTCCTGGTCTGTCCTATTCCTCCCATTTGAAGACGCGCGAGGCGACGAACCCGACCACCAGCGAGAAGCCGACCAGGATGGCGCCCGGGACGACCAGCGCCTCGATCCCCTTGCCCCGCACCAGCACGTCGAGCATGCCGTCGTTCATGTGCCGCAACGGGAAGATCTTCGAGACGGTCTGCAGCCACGCGGGCGCCTGGTCGACGGGGAAGAACGTGCCGGACAGGAAGGCCATCGGCAGCACCACGATGTTCGCGGCCGCCGACGCCGCCTCCTCGGTCTTGGCGAACGCGCCGACGAGCATGCCGAGCGCGAAGAACGCGATGGTTCCCAGCAGCAGCAACGGGATCGCGAGCCACCACTGCCCGGAGAGCTGCAACCCGAACACCGGCAGCGACGCGACACCGATGAAGATCGCGCCCTGCACCAGGGCCACACCGGCGCTGACCAGGATCCGCGACGACAGCACGGAGGTCGTCGAGATCGGGGCGAGCCGGATGCGCCGCAGCACCTGCTTGCGCCGCCACGACACGAGAGTCAGCGCCGAACCGAACACCGCCGACACCGCCACACCCCACGACAGGATGCCCGGCGTCAGGAACTGGATCGGCTTGAGCGACGCGTCCTCGACCTTCTCCGCGGCGAACGTGAAGGTCGGCGGCTGACCGGTCGCGGCGAGGTTCGCCCTGTCCACGAACCCGTTGACGATCCCGAGAACGATCGCCGACTGCACCTGGTCGCTCTGCGCGAACCGCACGTCGACCTGCTGACCGCGGATGATCAAGGCGGCCGGAAGGTCGCCGTCCTTCACCTTCCGCACAGCGGCATCGACGTCGTTGTACGACTCCAGCTCCAGCGCGCCGCTGTCGCGCAGAGCGCTGACGATCGGGCCGTCGCCGACGAGCGCGATCCTGGGCTTGTCCGCGCCGGCGTCACGCAGGATCAGGCCGAAGATGACGAGGAACATCAGCGGGAACAGGAAGGTGAAGAACAGCGTCACCTTGTCCCGGATGAAGCCCTTGAACATCGCCACCGAAAGCGTCCTGAACGCGGTCATGCGCGGTACTCCCGGCCTGTCAGGTTGAGGAAGACGTCTTCGAGGGTGGCCGTGCGGACCTGCAGGCCGTCGAGCGCACCGCGTTCGGCCAGCGCCGACAGCACTGGAGCGGGGCGGCGCGTGGAGAGCGTCAGCGACACCTCGTCCTCGTGGGCCTCGTCGACGCCGTCGAGCGCGGAAGCGTCCACAAGGGACAGAACGCCCTTCTGCAGTGTCACGTGGGTCGGCGCGTCGAGGCCGCGCACCAGTACCGGCGGCCGGTCGAGCGCGAGGATCCTGCCGGTGTCCATGATGGCCACCCGGTCGCAGAGGATCTCGGCCTCGTCGAGGTAGTGCGTGGTGTAGACGATGGTCTTGCCGCGTTCCTTGATGGCCCGCAGCACGTCCCAGAGGTTGCGGCGGGCCTGCGGATCGAGCGCCGCGGTCGGTTCGTCGAGGAACACGATGTCCGGGTCGTGCACCAGCGCGCACGCGATCGAGAGCCGCTGGCGCTGGCCGCCGGAGAGCTTGTTCTCCTGCTCGTTCGCCTTGTCCGCGAGGCCGACCAGTTCCAGCATGTCCGCAGCCGTGCCGGCGCTCACGCCGTAGAGCGCGCCGAACGTCTGCAGTTGCTCCTTCGCCGTCAGCTTCTCGAAGAACGCCGACGCCTGCAGCTGGACACCGATGCGCGGCAACAACTTCACGTTGCGTGGCCACGGGCTCTCACCGAGCAACCGCACCTCGCCGCTGTCGGGCTTGCGCAGGCCCTCGATGATCTCCAGCGTGGTGGTCTTCCCGGCGCCGTTGGGTCCCAGGATGCCGAAGAACTCGCCCTCCGCCACGGTGAACGAGACCCCGTCCACCGCCTTCAGGTCGCCGTAGCTCTTGCGGACGTCCCGCACCACGACCGCCGACCGTTCCTCCGTCATGGGCGAGACGGTAGGTCAGCGCCTGTCGCACCACGTCACGAAACGACGAAAGTCGCCGCGAAGTCGAGACGAACGAGTTCAACCACCCGCGACGAGCAACGGGCAAGCGGTGTGCACTTCGTTCAACCTGCGTAGCGCCGCGGCGAACTGCTCGAAGCGGGCACGGGGAACGGCCGCGCGGACCTCGTTGATCACCTGCCACAGGTAGCGGCGCTCGGCGGTCTCCACGACGGGCTGCGGTGCGTGTCCGGGGACGTCGGCGGCGAACGCGAGGGCCACCTCCGCAGCACGCAGGCACGCGGTCGCGAGCGTCACGCAGTCCTCGGCGAGCGGGCAGTCGTCCTGTGCGCGCACGACACCGCTGACGGCGAACCGGACGGCCTGCATCAGCGCCAGGTAGAGGCGCTGACCGGCCTGGGTGCGTTCGAGCGGGAGGTTCTCGGTGCCGCAGCCGGGTGTCACGACGGTCATGCCGACCTGGGGGCGGCGCAGCACGTGGTCGAAGAGCGCGGTCGGCGCCCAGAGCAGGGTGCGCCAGGAGTCCTCGGGGATCGAGGTGCCCATCCTGGCCGCGTTCTCCAGCACGTCGAGGTAGGCGATGAGGACGCCGGAGAGGAAGACGCCGCCGCGGTCGCCGCCGACCCGCACGACGCCGAAACCTTCGTCGAGGCAGGAGTCCTGGGCCCAGTAGCCGGGCGTCCACTCGATGACGCCGCTGCTCGCGAGGACCACGCGCGCGAGGCGCTGGTGCACGGGCGACGCCGAGAGCACCGTGTCGTCCAAACCCATCTGGACGAGCATGGAGGCGGCGTGCCGCAGCGACTCGCGCCGCTGCGGCACGAGGTCGGGGTGCAGCAGGCGGAACGGTTCCACGTCGCCCCCTTCCGTCGTCGTGCTCACGATGAACGGAGGGGGGCCGGAAGTCATCCGGATGAACCGCAGCGTTACGTCTCAGTTGGACGCGTCAGTACGACCGGGCCCAGGCCGCGAGCTGCGCTCGAGTCGAAAGATCCAGCGTGGTCTTCACGTTGTGCACGTGGGATTCCACAGTGCGGTGCGAGATGCCGAGCTTGGCCGCGACCTGCGCGTTCGTCAGTCCCCGCGCCACCAGTTCGACGACCATCCGCTGCCGGTCGCTGAGCACCGGGTGCCGCACCATTTCCTTGTCCAGCGCGGTTTCCAGGGCGTGCCGCGCGTCCATCGCCCGGCCCGCGCCGAGCGCTCGCTGGAATGCCGGTTGAGAAAGGGATTCCCGCGCGAGGTCCAGTGCGGCGGCCGTCTTCCGCCGCCACCACGCTTCCGGCGGAACGACCCACGTCGTGCGCATCTGCTGACAGGCGACCAGAAGCCGCACGCCGAGCTCGTGCCGTCCGGACGCCATCGCGACCAGGCCACGGCCCTCGACCGACTCCAGCGCGGCCCGCGGTGTGTCCGCCGTCAGGCGCGCGCCCTCCGCGAACCGGGCGCCTGCCGTCACCAAATCCCCGCGCTCCAACGCGATGCAGCCCGCCGTGTGCACCGCGACGGCCACGACATCCTGCCGTGCATGAACTCTGAGCACCGGCAACGCGCCCTCGACCAGCACGGCGGCCGCGTCCACGGCACCGTCGGCGAGCAGTCGCCAGCCGAGGTTATGGCTCGACACAGCGACACTCACGTCGTTGCCGTTACGTACGCCGTGCTCGATCGAACGGCGCAACGCCGCTGCGGCATTCGACACGTCGCCCATGCCGTCGTAAGCGCCCGCTAACGTCCGGAACAGACGGCACATGATCAGATCCTGCCCGCCCGACTCCGCCGTCTCGATCGCCTCGGCGGCGTACCGCACCGCCTCGTCGTGCCGTTCCTCGTGGCTCGCCAGCAGAGACGCGTACTCCAGCGCGAGGATCCTGTAGCGGGCGTCGGCGGGCGACTGGTGCAGCACCTGCATCAGCACCGCGCCGGCCTGGGCGAAGCAACCGCGGTCGAAGCACACCCTGAGCAGCATCGTGGCGAGCATCAGCCGCCTGTCGTCCTGCGGTGCGACCAGATGAGCGAACGCGTACGCCACGTTGTCGTACTCCCGGTGCTGCGTCCTCACCTGCTCCGGCGTGAGAATCGACGACGAGACGCCGGGTTCGCCCTTCTCGCAGAGCCACGCGATGATCCGTTCCGCCGTCACCCCGTGCTCGCCGTGCTCCTCCAGCCGTTCCCCGGCATAGAGGCGAACGGATTCGAGCATCCGGAACCGGGCGTCGGACTCCCGCACCACCAACGACTTCGCCTGCAACGCCGTGAGCAGCCCGATCACCTCGCCGCCGTGGACGACCTGGGCGATGTCCAGCCCGAACCCGCCGGGCAGCAGCGCGAGCCGCCGGAACAGCTCCTGCTCGCCGGCGGCCAGCAGGTCGTGGCTCCACGCGATGGCCGCACGCAGGCCGTCGAGCAGGTCGAGCCGGTGGTCGAGGCGGTCCGCGAGCTCGGCCAGCGGCACGGACCCGGACAGCTTCGCCGCCAGTTCGACGGCCAGCGGCACGCCGTCCAGACGCGCGCAGATCGCCGCGATCGCGTCGGGGTCGCCGCTGGTCCCGGCGCGTTCGACGAACAGCTCCGCCGCGTCGGCCATGCCGTGCAGCGGGTAGACGACCTCGCCGACGGATCTCAACGCTTCCCTGCTGGTCGCGAGGACCTGCACGCGCGGACATCGCGACAACAGCGCGTCCACGACCGCGCAGCACTCCTCGGCGAGATGCTCGCAGTTGTCGACGAGCAGCAGGATTCGCCGATTGCCCAGTTCCTGGAGCAACGTCGTCCGCAGCGCGACACCCGCGCGTTGGTACACGCCAACGGCTTCCGCGAACGCTTCCACCACCTGCCCCGGGCGGCTCAGCCTGCCCAGCTCGACCGTGCGAACCTCGGCACGTCTGGCGCGTCTCGCGAGCTCGACCGCGAGCCGCGTCTTCCCGATTCCGGCCGACCCCACGAGCGTGAGCATCCTGTGCTTGCGCAGCAACAAAAGCAGCTCCGCCAGCTCGCTTTTCCTGCCGACGAACGCGTCTTCGTGGCCGGGCAGCTCGGCGACCACAGTGGACGCACCCGCGCAACGCCGGCGGTAGGCACGCTGACGGCACGCGTTCGAGCAGTACCGCGCCCGCGACGGCAGGGGCGCGAACTCCGTGCCACAGCTCGCGCAAACGCCCATCACGTGAGCGTACGACCGTTCGGCGTCTCAGTTGGAAAGTGTGCGGAGGTCGACCACGAGCGTGGTCCCCGAGAACAGTTCCGCGAGTTCGATCCGATCCTTCGCCTTCGAGCGCCAGCCGCTCCGGATCCGCTGCACCACCTGCGTCTTCGTGACGTCGGCCGCCTCCGCCTCGATCACGATGTCCTTGCCGTTCTCCAGGTGGATCACGGCCCTCGTGAACTTCGGGGCGTGTGGCACGAACTCACCGGTTCCCGGCACCGCCGGGTACATCCCGAGCGCGCTGAACACGTACCAGGCCGACATCGTGCCGAGGTCGTCGTTGCCCGTGACGCCCGCCGGCCCGTTGACGAACAACGTCTGCGCTGCCCGCACGACCACCGACGTCTTCTCCGGCTTGCCGATGAGCGCGTACATCCACGGCGCGTGCAGATCGGGTTCGTTGTTCGGGTTGTACCTGAACTGGTTGTAGTAGTCGTACGGCCCGACGACCCACTTCTCGCGGACCGTCCGTTTCGGGTCGACGAGCAGGTCCTCGTACGCGAAGAAGTCGTCCAGCCGCGCCTCGGCCGCCGCCTTGCCGCCGAGCGCCGTGATCAACCCGGCGATGTCGTGCTGGCACAGCCACTGGTACTGCCACGCCGTGCCCTCGTGGAACCCCTCCGGCCCCTGCGGGGTGAACGGGGTGAGCCAGGCGCCGTTCTGCAGCTTGGGCCGCGGGAACCCGGTGAAACCCCGGTCCGTGACGCTGTTGTCCCAGAGGGCGCGGTGGTTGAGGCCCCGAGTGCGCAGTCGTTCCGCGTCCTCGGTGTGGCCCAGCGCCTCGGCCATGATCGCGAGCGTGGCGTCGGCCAGCGCGTACTCCAGGGTCGCCGACGCGCCGTGGTGCGGATCGGTGTCCTGGCCCTTCTTCGGGAAGCGCTTGTCGTACTGGACGAAGCCCTTGGCGAGGTAGTTCGGGTTGCCGGACCTGCCCTGGAAGCGGGAGCTCTGCGGCGGGACTCCGTCGGCGTTCTGCAGCAACGCCTGGTACGCCTGCTCCTCGAAGCCCGCGAGGTGACCGAAACGCCACAGGTCGACCAGGAACGGCGTGACCGGGTCGCCGGTCATGCAGTTGGTCTCCTGGTTCGCGTACGCCCAGCGCGGCAGCCAGCCGCCCTGCTCGTGGATCGCCAGGATGCTCCGCGCGATGTCCTTGCTCCTGGTCGTGCGGAGCAGCGCGAGGAGCTGGTTGTGGGCCCGGTAGGTGTCCCACAGCGAGTAGTACTCGTAGTAGGTCCAGCCGTCGGCCTGGTGGATCTGGCCGTCGAAGCCGCGGTACCGGCCGTCCGCGTCGCTGCCGGTCAGCGGCTGGAGCAGCACGTGGTAGAGCGCGGTGTAGAAGACCGCGCGCTCGTCCCAGTCCTCTGTCTCGATCTCGATGCACCCGAGCTCCGCGCGCCAGGCCTCCTGCGCCTCGTTACGCATGTCGTCGAAGGTCTTGCCGGTGGTCTCGGTCTCCAGGTTGTTCCCAGCACCCTGTGCGTCCACTTGGGACAGTGCGGTCATGGCCGTGACCGGGCCCGGCCCGAACGTGACCCAGGCACCCCGGAGTCCGGCGCCTCCCGCGGACTCCCGCTGCCCCGGCCTGGATCCGGACGGGCCCCAGGTGCCGAACTCCTCGAACGGGCGGTCGAACCTGGTGGTGAAGTAGGTGACGTACGGGCGGCCTCCGCAGAACGCCTGCGTCTCCACGGTTCCGGTGATCGTGCGGTCGTCCAGAACCTTGACGGAGCTCGCGCTGACGGGTTCCTTGTCGTTGGCCTGCCCGACGTTGACGAGCAGCGTGCCCCTGACGCCACCGGGGAAGGTGTACCGCTCGACACCGGCCCTCGTGGTGGCGGTGCATTCGACGGTGATGTCCCGGTCCAGCTTCACCTTGTAGTAGCCGGGTTTGCCGATCTCGCCGTCGTGCGTGTACGCGCTGGCGTACCGCTTGTGGTCGAAGGTCTGCGGCAGTCCGGTGACCGGGAGGATCGGGACCAGCCCGCCCTGCTCCCAGCACCCGGCGCCGGACAGGAAGAAGTGCCCGAAGCCGCGGATCTGCTGGTCGTCGTAGCGGTAGCCGGCGTAGTGGGAGCCGATCGGGCTGGAGTGGGCCTTGCCGAACGGCATGGACGCGCCGGGGAAGGTGTTTCCCTCGTCCTTCGTGCCGATGAAGGTGTTGACCGACTCGATGGGATCCAGTGCGTCCACGAGATTCACCCTAGTGGTGTGGCCCGGAAGGTTGCCGGGCGAATTCGCGGTCAGACGGGCGCATCGCGGCGCCGCCCCCACGTCCTCGTACTGGATGTACGAGGGCGTGGGGGCGGCGTCGTGAGGTGTCCTGCTGAGCGTGAATTACCCAGCCGACCTTCCGGGTCGCACCACTAGCGATTCCGGGGCCTGGCGGGACGGCCGAGTAGTCCGGTCGGGTGGCAAGGGACCGGGCCGGGGTGCGACCCGCCGCCGCATGCGCACCCCGGCCCGGGGGCCTTCTCGCCGGACTCGCGAGCGCCGTGGGCTGCCAACGCTGTCCGTCACCAGATCATTGCTGAGCGCACATGGTCAAGGTCAAGACCAGGGCGATCACTTGTCCTGTTCCGGACATTCGACAACGTAATGGGGGCACGCTTGAACGGTCAGGAAGTGTTGACAAGGCCGTAAAGCCAAGGTGAGATACGCCCACTATGACAACGTTGTCCCCCAGCGGGCCCGTAGCCGGTCAGCGCAAGGTACGTCGTGCGACGATGAACGACGTCGCGCGGCTCGCAGGCGTGAGCATCAAGACCGTCTCGCGCGTGGTCAACGACGAACCGGGCGTGCACCCGTCCACCGCCGAGCGCGTGCTCGCGGCCATCGACCAGCTCGGGTTCCGGCGGAACCTGAGTGCCCGCAACCTGCGCCGGGGCTCGTCCACCGGCACGATCGGGCTGGTGCTGGAGGACGTCGGCAACCCGTTCTACTCCGGCGTGACCCGCGCTGTCGAGGAAATCGCCCGTCTGCGCGGCAGACAGGTGATCTCGGGGTCGTCCGACGAGGACCCGGGCCGTGAGCGCGAGCTGGCACTGGAGTTCTGCAGCAGGCGCGTGGACGGGCTGCTGATCGTGCCCGCCGGCCTGCAGCACAGCTACCTGGTGCCGGAGATGCGCGCCGGCACGCCCGTGGTGTTCCTGGACCGGCCCGCGGGTGACGTCGTGGCGGACACCGTGCTGGTGGACAACATCGGCGGCACCGTCGAGGCGGTCACGCACCTGGCCTCGCACGGGCACCGCCGGATCGCGTTCCTCGGGGACGCGCCGGACATCTTCACGGCCAACGAGCGCCTGCGCGGTTATCGCGAAGGGTGCGTGCGGGCGGGCATCGGCTACCACGAGGAGCTCGTGGCGATGGGGCCGCACGACGAAAGCAGTGTCAGGACCACGTTGCAGCGCCTGCACAGCATGCGGGAGCCCGCGACGGCGATCGTGGCCGGCAACAACCGCATCACCGTCTACATCCTGCGCTCACTCGCGGGCGTCGCCGAAAGACCCGCGCTGGTGGGCTTCGACGACTTCGAACTCGCTGACCTGTTGTCGCCGCCGGTGACCGTGATCGCGCACGACGCGAGCGCGCTCGGCAAGGCGGCCACCGATTTGTTGTTCGCCCGACTGGATGGCGACAACTCACCACCGCGCCGCGTCGTGCTGCCGGTGCGCTTGGTGCCACGAGGATCCGGGGAGGTCCACGCGTGAGTTCTGGTGTTCTCCACCAGCCCGTCAACTTGCCCGCCAACCAGCCGAAGCAGTTCTACCGCGGCGGTGAGGCGATCGCCGCGTTGCGCGGCGGGACCAGCGGCGACTTCGGCCCCGAGGACTGGGTGGCGTCGACGACGTCGCTCTACGGGCGCGACGATGCCGGGTTGACAACGTTGCCAGACGGCGTACTCCTGCGCGACGCGGTGAAAGCGGACCCGACCGGCTGGCTCGGCGCCGACCACGCGGCGAAGTTCGGCGGCGACACGGCATTGCTGGTGAAGCTGCTCGACGCGGGCCAGCGCCTGCCGGTGCACTGCCACCCGTCGAACGCCTTCGCGGCCTCGCACCTGAACTGCCGCCACGGCAAGACGGAGGCGTGGATCGTCGTCGGCACCACCGGCTCGAACCCGACCGTCTACATCGGATTCCGCGACGACGTGCCCGCGGACACGGTCGCCGGCTGGGTCGCCACGCAGGACACGAAGGTGATGCTCGACGCGCTGAACCCGGTCTGCGTCCGGCCCGGCGACACGGTGTTCGTGCCCGCCGGCGTACCGCACGCGATCGGCGAGGGCGTGTTCATCGTCGAACTGCAGCAGCCCACGGACTTCTCGGTGACGCTGGAGTGGCAGGGTTTCCTCGCCAACGCCGACATCGGCCACCTCGGCCTCGGCTACGACGTCGCGCTCGACTGCGTCGACCGGCGGGGCTGGAGCGGCAAGCTCGAGCAGCTGGTGCACCAGACGTCCGAGAAGTGGGCGCCGTCGGTCGATCTCCTCGGCCACGACGCGGACCCGTTCTTCCAGGCCGACCGCCTGCACGTCGAGGGTTCCTTCACGCTGGAGCCGTCGTTCGCCGTGCTGGTGGTGCTGGAGGGCGCGGGCAAGCTCGGTGAGCTGGAAGTGCACAAGGGCAGCACGCTCGTCGTGCCGCACGCGGCGGGCGAACTCGGCCTGACCGGTGACCTGGTGGCGATCCGCTGCCGTCCACCCGTTCTGTCCACAGTGGAGGATGTGACGCCATGAGCCAGCCGTTGCTGGAGGCTCGTGATCTCACGAAGTACTACGGCACCGTGGAAGCTCTGCGCGGTGCCTCGTTCACCGCTTACCCCGGTGAGGTCGTGTCGCTGATCGGCGACAACGGCGCGGGCAAGTCCACCCTGGTGAAGTGCCTGTCCGGGGTGGAGCAGCCGACCGGCGGCACGCTGATGTTCGATGGCGAGCCGCTCATCCTGAACTCCCCCAACGACGCCCGCGGCCTGGGCATCGAGACGGTGTTCCAGGACCTCGCGGTCGCGCCGGACCTCGACCCGGCCGCGAACATGTTCCTGGGCAGGGAGATCCTCAAGCCCGGCGTCCTCGGGTTCCTGGGCGTGCTCGACAAGAAGGCGATGCGCCGGCAGGCCACCGAGCACTTCACCCGGTTCGGCGCGACGCTGCAGAGCATCGACGTGCCGATCGCCGCGTTGTCCGGTGGCCAGCGCCAGTCCGTCGCGGTCGCGCGGTCGGTGGCGTGGGCGTCGAAGCTCGTGTTCATGGACGAGCCGACGGCCGCGCTCGGTGTGATGCAACGGGAACGCGTGCTCGACGTGATCAAGCGCGTTCGCGACGAGGGCATCGCCGTCGTGCTGATCTCGCACAACATGCCCGAGGTGCTGTCGGTCTCCGACCGCGTCGAGGTGCTGCGCCTCGGCCGTCGCGTGGCCCGTTTCAAGGCTTCCGAGACCAGCGTGGAAGAGCTCGTCGGCGCGATGACCGGCGCGCTGACCCAGGAGGACGCGGCCTGATGATTGACGAGAAAAAGGACGACAACGTTGTCACTGGGTCCGATCATTCAACAGCCGATGAGCAAGGCCGGTCTATCCTGCGACGCCTGACCAGCGCGAACACGCTCTGGATCGGGCTGGTGCTGCTCGTCCTGGTCGCCACGTTCGGCGCGATCCGGCCGGACGCGATCTTCCAGGTGACCACGCTGCAGTTCCTGCTCGCGGAAACGGCCGTGCTGCTGGTGCTCTCGGTCGGCATGACGTTCGTGATCATCACGTCCGGCATCGACCTGTCCGTCGGTTCGGTGCTGGTGTTCGCGTCGGTGGCTTCCGCCATGGCGATGAACTCCGTGTCCGGCGGTGACGCGACGAACGCCGGCTGGGGCGTGATCGCGTTCGGGCTGCTGGTCGCGGTGGTCAGCGGCGCGGCCTGGGGTCTGCTCAACGGCCTGCTGATCTCGCGCGCGAAGATCCCGGCGCTGATCGTGACCCTGGGGTCGTTCGGTGCGGCGCAGGGCGCGGCCCTGTTGCTGAACAACGGTTCCAACGTGTCCGGCATCCCGGACAGGCTGAACCGCACCTTCGGTTCCGGCACGTACCTCGGGATTCCGAACATCGTGATCGTGGCCGCGGTCGTCACCGCTCTCGGCGCGTTGCTGCTGTCGACCACGCGGTTCGGCCGCTACACGTACGCGGTCGGCTCGAACGAGGAGGCGGCACGGCGCGTCGGCATCTCGGTGCGCGGCCACCTGACGAAGGTGTACCTGCTCGCGGGCACCCTGGCGGGTCTCGCGGGGTTCATGGGCAACGCGTTCTTCCGCGTCGCGGTCGTCACCGGCCACGAGACGGACAACCTGAACGCGATCGCCGCCGTCGTCCTGGGTGGCACCAGCATCTTCGGCGGCATGGGGTCGGTGCTGGGCACGGTCTTCGGCGTGTTCATCCCGGCGGTGCTGGAGAAGGGCCTCGTGATCATCGGGGTCAAGGAGTTCTGGCAGCCGATCGCCGTGGCGATCGTGCTGGTGGCCGCCGTGTGGCTGGACCAGACACGACGTCGGGCGCGCAACCAACGTTAGGAAAGGTGCTGGACCAATGAAGATCCGCTCCGCAGTGGCTGTCTCAGCCGCTTTCCTGCTCGCCGCGTGTGGCGGGGGTGGGCAGATTGGTGACTCGGGTTCGGGCGACTCGGCCACGAACAAGAAGCTGGTGCTGATCCCCGGCATCACGGCGGAACCGTTCTACATCTCGATGCAGTGCGGTTTCGAGGAGGCGGCGAAGGCCGCGGGCTACGAGTTCGACACGCAGGCCCCCGCGAAGTTCGACGCGGCCCAGCAGACCCCGATCGTCACGGGCATCCTCGCGTCGAAGCCGGCCGCGGTCCTGATCGCGCCGACCGACGACAAGGCCATGGCAGGCCCGATGAAGCAGCTCAAGGACGCCGGCATCAAGGTCGTCGAGGTCGACACCAAGCTGCAGGACACCTCCATCGGCGTCTCCTCGGTCTCCTCCAACAACGAGCAGGGCGGCAAGCTCGCGGCCGAGACGCTGAACAAGCTCGCCGCCGGCAAGTCCGGCTCGGTGCTGGTGCTCAACACCAAGGCCGGCACGTCCACGACGGACGCGCGCGCCAAGGGTTTCGAGGACGCCATCAAGGCGTTCCCGAACCTCAAGTACATCGGCCAGCAGTACACCGACAACGAGCCCGCCACCGCGGCCTCGAAGGTGACCGCGACCCTGGCCGCGAACCCGGACCTGATCGGCGTGTTCGCGACCAACCTCAACACCGGTGAGGGCGCGGCGACCGGCCTGCGCAACGCGGGCAAGACCGGCACGGTGAACCTCGTCGGCTTCGACGCCTCGCCGAACCAGGTGAAGGACCTGCAGGGCGGCACCGTGCAGGCCCTGATCGCCCAGGACCCCGCCACGATCGGCAAGCAGGGCGTCGAGCAGGCCCTGGCCGCGATCGACGGCAAGGAGAACAAGCGCAACATCGAGACGGACCTCGTCGCCATCACGAAGGACGACGCGTCGGCCAACTCGAAGTACTTCTACAAGGAGTCCTGCTGAGTTCTGCCTCCCGAAGGGCCGTTCCCACCTAGGGCCTGTATCGAAGTCCCGTCCGATGAGAGGCGCGCCTGAGGTGGTTCCTGACGGTGCGGCCGAACGGCCCGCATACCGCTGTTGTATGTGGGCCGTTCGGCCGTGCCGTCAGGGGCCGCGTCAGGCCCGGCTATCGCGGACATGGACTTCGATACAGGCCCTAGGTGTACTGATCGGAGAGGTTAGGAACGCGGCTGGCGGGTGGTTGGCCTGCGAGTGCGGTGTGGCCGCGGTGGTGATTGT
>NZ_JOEA01000028.1 GCF_000719115.1 Lentzea albidocapillata
GCTTGACGGCCGGAAAAGGGCCGGGCTGAAAAGCGCCCGGCCGTGCCCATGAGGGGAGCATCCCGCCCACTCAAGGTAAAGCCCCAATCGCCGAGTGCGCGGGTCACCACCGCTTGACCAGCGCGTAGAGGTTCACACGCCTCGGCTTCGCCATTGCGTTGGCGGCAGGGTGGCTCGGCTCCGCCGTCGCCCTGCGCGCGCCTGCGAGCCGCATCCGCCTGCCGCATCTGCCTGCCGCTTGCCCGCCAGCTCTGCCGCATGTTGCCCGCCGCTTGCCCGCCAGCTCTGACACGCCTCGCCCGCTACCGGCTCGGCCCCGCCTCGTCCGCCACGCCGGATCTCGCCGTGAGCTGGCCCGGCAACGACTGAGGCCGCCCGTGGCGAACCAGGGCGGCCTCAGTCAGGGGGATGGGGAGAGCGTTTATGGCAGGCCGAGCTTTGCGCGGCAGCCCGGCCATGCGCCGTACGTGCCACCTGCGCGGTCGCGCAGCTTGGTCGCGGTGGCGATCTGCTGTTCGCGGGTCGCCTGGTGCGGCAGCTGCGCGTAGGCGGTGCCGCCGTGCGCGGCCCAGGTGCTGGCCGAGAACTGGAGGCCGCCGTAGTAGCCGTTGCCGGTGTTGATGGCCCAGTTGCCGCCTGCTTCGCACTTGGCGAGGCGGTCCCAGACTTCGCCGTCGGGGAGCGGCTTGGTGCCTACGGTGATCTTCTTGGGCTTCGGCTCCTTGGTGACCTTGCCGCCGATCTTCTCGCGGCTGATCTCCTTGCCGTTCTTCACCGTCACGCGGTAGGTGCTGGTCTGCTCGCCCGGTGTGCCGGGGTCGGTGACGGTCTGCTGGCCCGCGGTCATGTTCGGGTCGTTCGTCTTCTCGACCGGCGGGGCTACCGGCTCGTTCACGTTGATGACCGTGACGCCGGTGCGGGAGATGTAGACCTCGGCGCCTGTGGCCAGCTTGACGTCCATGCCCGAGGCGACGGCGTCTTCCGGGCCGAGGGAGAGGTTCTCGCTCTTGAGCAGTTCGTCGACGGTCAGTGCGGTCGTCTGGACCTCGCGGACCGGGTTCGCGCCGTCGAACAGCTTGATGTTCTTGCGGGTCTTGACCTCGACGCTCATGCCTTCCAGCGGCACGTCGTGCGCGCCGGGGGCGGACATCCAGGCGCCTTCGAGCGGCACGCCGAGCTGCTTGGCGGCCTCTTCGACGGTGACGGAGCGGACCCAGTCCTCGCGGGCCTGGCCGTCGATGCTCATCTTGAGCAGGCGGCCGCGGTCGAGGCTGATCTTGCCGCCGTCGGAGATCGGGGCGTTCAGCGACGGGGACAGGGCGTCGTGCTCACCGACGACGATGCCTTCCTCCGCCAGGACCTCGCCGACCGTGCCCTCGTAGGAGTGGACGGTCTGCATCGCGCCGTCGACCTCGACGGTCAGCGACTTGTCCATCGCCATGGCGGTCACGCCGCCGCCGGAGATGGACACGAGGACCGCGGCGACGGTGCCCTTGAGGAAGCGGCGCTTCCACGTCGAGGCTGCCTTGACGAGGACCTGCGGGTCGTTGAGCTCCTCTTCCTCCGACGGGAGGACGAGGGGCGGCATGATCGTCGTCTCGGCGTTGATGAGACGGATCAGCTCGTCCACGTCGACGTTGGCCGAGGCGAGCAGGTCGTCGGCGTCCGGGCCGAGCACCTCGAGCACGTCCGCGGGCGTGATGGTCAGCGCACCGGCGGGGAAGCTCGGGTGGGGATCAACGACGCCGACGGCCGTGCCGCCGACCGGCGTGAACCAGTCGGTGTCGTCGTTGAAGTCGTACGGAGCAGCAGCTCTGTCGCTACCAGACAAGGGTCGATACCTCCATTGCGGAAGCTGTGAGGCCACCGCACAGTTGGCGTTGACAAGATCATTCGAGTTGGAGCTCGAAGGTTCCCGGCAACTCCTCCTACGTGGTCTCGCTTCTTCGCGCTTCTGGCTTCGGTCCCGCCCCGACTGCGGGCGTGCTCCGAACCGACAAGGTCGGCTCAGGTGGCACGGTCACGGGACAGTAACGGGGTAGCCGACGTTGCGCAAACACCCCCGCCAATGTTGTGACCTCAGTCACCCCATGGAGGTAGGAACCCTTTGCTCCGTTCGCTCTAAGTCGCATTTCAGTGGTCAAGCCCGAACACTCGTTGAGCAGTACGGGTGACGGCGACGCAGAGTTCAGAAAGATCTTCGCCACGCAGCGTAGCGAGATCGCGAACTGTGTAGTTCACACAATAGGGTTCATTTGGACGTCCACGATATGGATGGGGCGTCAGGAACGGCGCGTCCGTCTCGACCAGGAGCTGATCCTGCGGGACCAGCGCCGCCGCTTCCCGCAGCGCACGGGCGTTCTTGAACGTCACCGGGCCCGCGAACGACAGCACGTACCCCGCGTCGACGCACCGCCGGGCGAAGTCCGCGTCGCCGGAGAAGCAGTGGAACACCACAGTGGACGGTGCGCCCTCGGAGTCGAGGATCTTGAGGATGTCCTCGTGCGCGTCCCTGTCGTGGATCATCAACGGCTTCCCGACGCGCTTGGAAAGGTCGATGTGCCAACGGAATGCCTCGTGCTGGGCGGCGGGCGGCGAGTAGTCCCAGTAGTAGTCCAGACCGGTCTCGCCGATCGCGACCACGCGGGGCAGCACGGCCAGCCGCTCCAGTTCGGCCTTCTCCTCGTCACCGAACGAAGAGGTGCGCGTCGGGTGCACGGCGACCGCCGCGTAGACCCGCGAGTCCCAAGTGGACGCCTCGGCGGCCCACTGCGCGGCCCTCAGATCGTCCGCCACGGTGATCACGTGCGAGACGCCGGCGGCCTCTGCCCGATCGAGCAGGACCGCCACGTCCGCGGCATCGGTCGCACCGCACGCGTCGAGGTGCGTGTGGGCGTCGATCACCGGTGCCGGAAGAGCTTCCGGCACCGGCGGTCGTTCACGCTTGTCGGCCACTATTCAGTGACGATCGGGGCCCACTCGGGCCCGGTCTCGCCCAACGTCACGTCGAGCTTCGAGAACAGCGGCGACGGCTTCTGCAGCGGTCGGCCGACCTCGAGCGGCATGGACTCCCACTTGGCCTGCTCACCGGCGTAGTCACCGGTCAGCACCGGGTACGAGCGGTCGGGGATGTCCAGGTCGGTGACCTCGGTCATCTCCGGCTGTGCGGCCCACACGCCCGTGCCGCCCAACGCCTCGTGCACCTTCTGCGCCGAGTGCGGCAGGAACGGCGTCATGAGCGTGTTCGCGTCCTGCACGACCTGCAGTGCCGTGTGCAGCACCGAGTCGCGGCGGTCCAGGTCGTCCTTGAGCTTCCACGGCTCCTGGTCGGACAGGTACTTGTTCGCCAGCGAGATCACCCGCATGGCCTCGCCGGAGGCCTGCTTGAACCGCGAGCGGCGCAGGTGCGCGCCGACCGTGTCGAACGCCGCCTTGGACTGCGCGAGCAGCTCGTGGTCGGCGGGGGTCAGCGCCGTGGCCTTCGGGATCGCGCCGACTCCTCTGTGCGCCATCGAGATCGAGCGGTTCACGAGGTTGCCCCACTCGTTCGCCAGCTCGAAGTTCGTCCGGCGGACGAACTCCTCCCAGGTGAAGTCGGTGTCCTGGTTCTCAGGGCCCGCGACGGAGATGAAGTACCGCAGCGCGTCGGGCCCGAACTCCTTGAGGAAGTCGCCGACGTAGATCACGGTGCCGCGCGAGGTCGAGAACTTCGAGCCGCTCATCGTCAGGTACTCCGACGACACGACCTCGGTCGGCAGGTTCAGCGTGCCGAACCGGCCGGGCTCGCCGCCCTTGTCGCCCGCGCCGTTCTGCCCGAGCAGCAGCGACGGCCAGATGAGCGAGTGGAAGACGATGTTGTCCTTGCCCATGAAGTAGTAGCTCTGGGCGTCGCCCGTCCAGAACTCCTTCCAGGCGTCGGGGTTCCCGGTGCGCCGCGCCCACTCGACGGAGGCGCTCAGGTACCCGATCACGGCGTCGAACCACACGTAGAACCGCTTCATCGGCTGGTCGCTCCACCCGTCGAGCGGGATCGGCACACCCCAGTCGAGGTCGCGGGTGATGGCGCGCGGCCGCAGGTCCTTGATCAGGTTCTGCGAGAACTTGAGCACGTTCGGACGCCAGTCCGACCGCGTGCCCATCCAGCTGCCCAGCGAGTCGATGAACGCGGACAGGTCGAGGAACAGGTGCTCGGTCTCGACGAACTTCGGCGTCTCGCCGTTGATCTTCGAACGCGGGTTGATCAGCTCCGACGGGTCGAGCTGGTTGCCGCAGTTGTCGCACTGGTCGCCGCGCGCGCCCTCGTAACCGCAGATCGGGCAGGTGCCCTCGATGTAGCGGTCGGGAAGGGTGCGGCCGGTCGACGGGCTGATCGCGCCCATCTCGGTCTTGGGGACGACGTAGCCGTTCTTCCACAGCGCGGAGAACAGGTCCTGCACCACCTGGTAGTGGTTGCCGGTGGTGGTGCGGGTGAAGAGGTCGTAGGACAGGCCGAGGCCCTGCAGGTCACCGGCGATGACGCGGTTGTACTTGTCGGCGAGCTCGCGGGCGGTGAGCCCTTCCTTCTCGGCCTGCACCTGGATGGGTGTGCCGTGCTCGTCCGTGCCGCTGACCATGAGCACCCGGTGTCCGGACATTCGCATGTAGCGGGAGAAGACGTCGGACGGGACACCGAAACCGGAGACGTGACCGATGTGCCTGGGGCCATTGGCGTAAGGCCAGGCCACCGCGGTCAGTACGGAGGCACTCATGGCAATAGCCTACGGAGGCGGTGCCAGGGGGTTTTCACCGAGTGGGAGGTCTGTTTGTCCGCGACCAGAATGCTGGTGCTCGGCGTGGTGAAGCTCGTCGGCGAGGCACACGGTTACGTGGTGCGCCGCGAGCTGAAGTCGTGGTCGGCGGACAGCTGGGCGAACGTGCAGCCGGGTTCGATCTACCACGCGCTGAAGTCGCTGACCAAGGACGGCCTGCTGGAGCCGGTCGGCACGGAGGAGTCCGGCGAGGGTCCCGCCCGCACCACCTACCGGATCACCGCGGCCGGTGAGCAGGAGCTGGACGACCTGCTGGGCCGCGCGCTGGCCACCGCGGACGCCGGCTACGACGAGGTCTCCGCGAGCGTGGCGATGCTCAACCTCATCCCCCGCAAACGGGCGATCGTGCTGCTGAAGAACCGGCTGGCCGACCTCGAAGGGCGACTCACCCCGACTCGGCACGGCATCGGGTCGATGCCGGACATGGGCAAGCCCGCGCACGTCAGCGAACTGTTTCGACTCTGGCTCGTCCATCTCGAAGGCCAGGTGCGCTGGACTCAGGAGCTGATCGAACGCCTAGAGGCCGGTGCGTACGAGCTAACGGACTAGTCAAACTTGATTAGTCCTCGCTAGCCTCTAGTCAAAGTTGACTAGAGGGGATTCCGTCATGATCAAGGCACGCGGTCTCGCGCGCCGATTCACCACGAAGACCGGTCCGGTGGACGCGGTCAGAGGGGTGGACATCGACGTCGCCGAGGGCGAACTCGTCGGGTTCCTCGGCCCGAACGGCGCAGGCAAGTCCACAACGTTGCGCATGCTCACCACGCTGCTGCAACCGACCGCCGGCGAGGCGACGATCGCCGGGCATGACCTGCTGACCGACCCGGCCGGGGTGCGGCGCAACATCGGCTACGTGGGCCAGAAGAACGGCTCCGGCCAGGACCAGCGCGTCGCCGACGAGCTGGAGTTCCAGGCCCGTTTCTACGGACTGTCCAGGCACGACGCCCGTAAGAAGGTCGCCGACCTGCTCGACCGGTTCGACCTCCAGGGCCTGGAGAAGCGCGGCGTCATCACGTTGTCGGGCGGCCAGCAGCGCCGGCTCGACATCGCGATGGGCATGCTGCACGACCCGCGGCTGCTGTTCCTGGACGAGCCGTCCACGGCCCTCGACCCGCAGAGCCGCCGCAACCTGTGGGACCACATCAAGCAGCTCAAGGCCGACGGCGTCACGGTCTTCCTGACCACGCACTACCTGGACGAGGCCGACTTCCTCAGCGACCGGCTGCTGGTGATCGACCACGGCTCGATCGTCGGCGAGGGCTCACCGGACGAGCTGAAGCACCGCGTCTCCGGCGACCTCGTCGTGCTCGGCACACCGCAGGCCTCGATCGTCGCCTCGAAGTTCGAGAACGCCGTCATCGAGGGCGAGCAGGTCAGCTTCCGGATCCCGAACGGTGACCGCGCGTTGCCGAGGCTGCTGCGCGACCTCGACAACATCGGCGTCGAGCTGCACTCGGTGCAGGTGCACCGGCCGACGCTCGACGACGTGTTCCTGACCATGACCGGCCGCTCTCTGCGGGAGCCAGCAAATGTTCTCTAAGACACTGTTGCGTGACACCTGGCTCGTGTTCTGCCGCGTGATGGTGCCCGTGCTGCGCAACCCCGTGGCCGTCGTGTTCGGGATCGCCCAGCCGTTGCTCTACCTCGGGCTCTTCGGGCCGCTGCTCGGCGACACGGGCTGGCAGTGGTTCGTGCCGGGCCTGCTGGTGCAGATGGCGTTGTTCGGCACCGCGTACGCGGGCTTCTCGCTGCTGCCCGAGGTGCGCACGGGCGTGATGGAACGGCTGCGGGTCACCCCGGTCAGCCGGATCGCGCTGCTCGTCGGCAGGGTCGGCAAGGACGTGGTGCTGCTGGTCGTGCAGAGCCTGCTGATCATGCTCGCCGCGATGCTGTTCGGCTTCCGGGCCACGGCCGGGCAGATGCTGCTCGGGCTCGGGCTGGTGGCGTTGCTGGGCGTCGCGATCGGTTCGGTGTCGTACGCGATCGCGCTGAAGGTGAAGCTGGAGTACGTCTTCGCGTCCGTGCTGTCGGCGTCGATCGTGCCGTTGATGCTGCTCTCCGGCGTGCTGCTGCCGATGTCGAACGGCCCGCAGTGGCTCTACTGGCTGTCACGGATCAACCCGCTGGCGCACGTCGTCGACGCCGAGCGGTCGATCTTCAACCCCGGCACGATGCTGTACGGGCTGATCTCGGTGGCGGCGCTGGTGCTGGTCGGCGTGTTCTACGGCGTCCGCACGTTCAACAAGGAGTCAGCTTGACTTGATCGCCGCGTCGTAGAGCGTCTTCTTGCTGATCCCGGCCGCCTCCGCGACCTCGGCGGCGGCCGACTTCATCCGCTCCCCGTCGGCGACGCGCTGCTTGACCTCGGCGACGAGCGTGTCGAGGTCGGGCGTCTCCTGGACGGGCGCAGGGCCGAGCACGACGGTGATCTCGCCGCGTACGCCTTCCACGGCCCACTCGGCGAGTTCGGCCAGCGAGCCGCGCACGACCTCTTCGTACTTCTTCGTCAGCTCACGGCACACGGCGGCACGACGGTCCGGTCCGAGCACCTCGACGGCGTCCGCGAGCGTGTCCGCGAGCCGATGGGGTGCCTCGAAGAAGACGACGGTGCGTTGTTCGGTGGCCAAAGGGGCGAACCAGCGCTTGCGCTCACCGGACTTGCGCGGTGGGAAGCCGTCGAACGCGAACCTGTCGCTCGGCAGGCCGGACAGGGCGAGCGCCGTCGTCACCGCGGACGGCCCCGGCAGGCACGTGACCGTGAGGTCCTGCTCGACGCACGCGGCGACGAGCCGGTAGCCCGGATCGGAAACGGACGGCATGCCGGCGTCCGTCACGAGCAGCACGGTCGCGCCGCCGTGGAGCGATTCGAGCAGCCCCGGCAGGCGCCCGACCTCGTTCTGGTCGTAGAAGCTGATCACCCGCCCGGACGGTTTGACCTGCAACGCGGCCGCGAGGCTGTGCAGCCTTCTGGTGTCCTCGGCGGCGATCACGTCGGCCGTCCCGAGTGCCTCGATCAGGCGCGCGGAAGCGTCGCGAATGTCCCCGAGTGGGGTGGCTGCCAGGACTAGACGGCCTGAACCGGATACAGGACTCACAAGCTTCACCCTACGATCGGCGGCGTGACAGTCCTCGTGCAGCCAGGAGAGGCGCCCGTCGTCGTCGAGGAGCCGCCTACGGATCGTGCGGCGGTACTAGACCCGCCTCCGTCCGGAGACCGCATGCGCGGGTGGCTCATGACGGCCGTCGTGACGCTGATCGGTGCCGTCGTGCGCTTCTGGAACGTCGGGTATCCGACGGACAAGGGCACGCCGATCTTCGACGAGAAGCATTACGTGCCGCAGACGGCGCAGGTGCTGCGCAACGGCGGCTACGAGGACAACCCGGGCTACGAGCTGATCGTCCACCCGCCGCTCGCCAAACAGCTGATGGCGATCGGCCAGGAGCTCTTCGGCTACGACGGCATCGGCTGGCGGTTCGCCTCGGCGCTCGCCGGCGCGATCACGATCCTGCTGATCGTCCGGATCGCCCGCCGCCTGACCCGGTCGGACCTGCTGGGCGCCCTGGCCGGTGTCCTGCTCATCGCCGACGGCGTCTCGCACGTCCAGTCGCGGATGGGCATGCTCGACATCTTCATCGCGCTGTTCGTCGTGGCCGCGTTCGGCTGCCTGGTCGCCGACCGCGAACAGATGCGCGCCCGACTCGCCGTGGCCGTGCGCGAGGGCTTCATCAACAACTCGGCGTTCGGTCCGTGGATGGGCTTCCGCTGGTGGCGCTTCGGTGCGGGCGTGATGCTCGGTGCGGCGTGCGGCATCAAGTGGTCCGGCGTCTGGTACATCGCCGCGTTCGGTCTGCTGACGGTCATCTGGAGCGCGCTGGCACGACGTGCCGCGGGCGTCGAGCAGCCGTGGCTGGGCGCGCTGGTGAAGGACGTCCTGCCGTCGCTGGGCGGCCTGGTCGCGGTCCCCGTGCTGGTCTACGTCGCGACGTGGTTCCCGTGGATGGCCAGCGAGACCGGCATCGACCGGCACGTGGTCGGCGGCAAGGTCCAGGACATCACGTACATCCCCGACGTCCTGCAGTCGCTTTGGTACAACGCGAAGAACGTCTACAAGTTCCACGTCGAGCTGGTCACCTCGGAGACCAACCGGCACCCGTGGGAGTCGAAGCCGTGGACGTGGCCGATGGGCCTGCGTCCGATGCTCTACTACTACGACAACTCCGTCACCGGCTGCGGCGCGGCGTCGTGCCTCGGCGCGATCATGCTCATCGGCACGCCCGCGATGTGGTGGCTCGCGTTCCCGGTGATCGGCTGGGCGCTGTTCCGCAGCATCGGCCGCATGGACTGGCGTTACGCCGGCGTCCTGGTCGGCTACGGCGCGGGCCTGCTGCCGTGGTTCCTCAACCTCGACCGGCAGATGTACTTCTTCTACGTCACGCCGATGGCGCCGTTCCTGGTGCTGCTGATCGTGCTGGCACTGGGCGAGATCCTGGGCCGGCGCACCGCGGGTTCCGAACGCCGTGGCACCGGGCTGCTGGTCGTGGCGCTGTACGTGGGCATCGTGGTGGCGAACTTCGTGTGGCTGTGGCCGATCCTGAACGGCAACCCGATCACACCGGAGATGTGGCAGCAGCAGCTGTGGCTGCCTAGCTGGCGCTGATTTCGAGGGCTTTCTCCTTGGTCAGGTCACCTTCGAGCCTCATGGTGACCTGGCCTCGTTGCCAGATCAGGGTTTGGCCTGTCTTGTTCGGTTCCTCGGTGTGCCACGAGCCGTCGCGGTCGATGTAGAAGAACACGTGCGGGTACGGGATCCAGATCTTGTCGCCGATCTGCTCGACGCCTTCTTGGTGGACGAGCTTGCCGACGGTCGAGCTGATGGTGCCGTCGAACTGGTCGAGCCTCAGTCCGCCGTAGTGCAGGCTGACGAACCGTCCTTCGTGGACGGTGATCTCATCCGGCGTGCCGAGCTGTGCCGGCAGGTGGATCTCGAACGGCATCTGCTTCCGGGCCTCGTCGAGTGAGACGTCCTGGCTGGGCAACGGAGGGGCGACTGATCGCGGTGCCTCCGTGCGGAACTCGACGCCGGCGAACTCCAGGAGCTGCTGCACACCCGCCCGCACCGCCGGAGACACCGCGAAGGCGATCGCTGCTGCGGTGATCGCGGCCACCAGCGCCTTGAGCCAGCGGCTTCTTCTCCGGGGCACGTTGATCCTGGTCAACACCTGGGCGGTGACGTCCGGCGGTTCCGGCACGTGGATCTGCCGGCCCAGATCGCGGAGGGCGGCCTCTGCCTGGTCATCGATCATGGGCCACCTCCTCCAGCATCGGGCGCAGCCTGGCCAGGGCGCGCGACAGCCTCGACTTCACGGTTCCCTTGGCCACGTTGAGGGTCTGCGCCGTCTCGGCCTCGCTCAGGTCCAGCAGGTACCGGCACGTGACGACCTGGCGGTCGGCCTCGTTCAGGCTCTGGACGGCCTTCAGGAGCTTGGCGCGGGAGTCGTCCACGAGCGTGCCGGGGTCGTCGTGGTCGACGGTCTCGGTGATGGCGGCGAGTCTGAGCTCCATCAGATTGCGCCGCCGTCTGCCGCGATGCAGGTTCTTCGTCTCGTTGGCGACGATCTTGAGCAGCCACGGCTTGAAATCGGCCTCGGGCCTGAACGTGTGGAGCTTTCGGTACGCCTTCACGAACGCCTCCTGCACCACGTCACCGGCGTCCGCACCGGCCCCGAGCAGGTACGCCGTCCGGTGCGCGAGCGCGGTGTACCGGGCGACCAGCTCGCCGTAGGCCGCCTGGTCGCCTGCGATCGCCCGTGCCACCGCTTCGTCCGTGATGCCCTCTCTACACCGGGAACCTCACCTTGGTTCCCGGTGTATTCGCGTCATGAGGATTCTCTTACTGATGTGCGCTTTCCTGCTGATCAGCGCACCTACGGCCGGTGCGGGCGGCTGGGCGGTCACGTACGTCGACCCGGTGCCGTCGATCCAGCCCTCCGTGACCCACACGGTCGGCTACTGGGTGCTGCAGCACGGCACCCATCCGTTCTCCGGCGACCTGGGCGGAACCGGGCTGCGCTTCAAGTCCGGGGCGGACTCACGGGAGTTCATCGGCGTCGCACTGGGCGAACCCGCGCACTACGCCGTGACGTTCTCCTTGCCCGCCGGCTCGTACGAGGTGTTCGGCATGCAGGGCGCGTTCCCGGAACACCCGCTGGGCACGCTGACCGTGCCGGGCACGTTGCTGGTGAAACCCGTGGACCCGCAGATGGTGCAGGGAACGGTCGACGGCCCGTCGCCTTGGCAGGAGATCGCACCGCCGCTGGCGAAAACCGCGGTCTCCGCCTCGCCCGCCCCGGCCGCTGCGGTGGTGCCTTCCGAACCTTCCGGAAAGCCCTTGCCCGTGTGGATCGCGGGACTCGTCGTCGCCGGCGCGGCGGGCGTGTTCCTGCTGCTGCGCAAGAGGTTGCGGCCGAAGGCCCGAAGGTGAGTGGTGAGGCGATCGGCGGAACCGCCTCACCACTCTTCGCGTGGCATCCCGTGAGATGCCGAGGCTTTCCGGGTGGACCACGGCTTAGGTCGTTGAACGGTGAACCACCGTTACGGACCGGTCCGACGTTCACCCGGTTCGCCTACATCGGCATGTGCCTCGTGGGCGGCGGCGTCGGCTTGCTGATCATCTTGGTGACCGGGCCTTCCTTGCTCATGCCCTCCTGGTCGAGGAACTGCGACAGCTGCCCGCGCACCTGGGCCAGCGACGGGCGGCGCCCCGGTTCGGGGTCCATCGCCGCGAGCAGGAGCCTCGCGTGCTTGCTGTTCTGCGGCAGCTTGGTGATCGGCTCGCCCTGGGCAGCGGCCATCAGCGAGGAAATCGGGTTCTCGCGGGAGCCGCGCGGCGGGTGGCCGGTCAGGGCGTAGGAGACCGTGGCGGCCAGCTGCCAGGAGTCCGACGCCGGGGACGCCGTGTCGCCGCGGGCCGTCTCCGGGGCCAGGAAGTCCGGGGTGCCGACCATCATGCCGGTGGCCGTGAGGGTGCTGTCGCCCTTGGAGCGGGCGATGCCGAAGTCGATCAGGTGCGCGGTGCCCTGGTTGTCGACGATCACGTTGGACGGCTTCACGTCGCGGTGCAGGACGCCTCGGTCGTGGGCCGCCGCCAGCGCGTCGGCCATGTTCAGCCAGAGGCGGGCGGCGAGCTTGTCGTCGATCAGGCCGTTCTGCAGGACCGTCTCGGACAGCGAGGCGCCCTCGATGTACTCCATGACCAGGGCGAGACCGTCCGGGTCCTGGACGATGTCGAAGACCCGCACACAGTTCGGGTGGCGGACCGCGGCCAGGGCTCGGGCCTCGCGGAGCATGCGCGCCTCGGTCTCGTTGTCCGGGGCGTGCGCGAGCTTCACCGCCACCGTGCGGTCGAGCTGCTCGTCCACGGCCAGCCAGACCGTGCCGAAGCCGCCGGAACCGAGCTGGCGGACGCGGCGGAACCTGCCGTTGCCGGGGTTCCAGACCTTGCCCGACTTCTGCACCGGCGCGGGCGACTCGGCGTTGGCCGCGCCCGGACCGAACGGCAGCGGGCCCGGCGTGTCCGCGAGCACCGCCGGGTTCGACGGCTGCGGGGGACCCGGCTGCGGCATGACCTCGGCGACGCGGGTCGGCGGGTAGTGGCGCGGCGGCTGGTTCTGCGAGGGCTGGTGCTGCGGCTGCGTCACCGGGCGCATCGGCCGGTTCATCGGCGCCGGCTGGTACTTCGGCACCTGTGCCGGCTGGTACGGCGGCGGGTTCTGCCCCGGGTTCTGCGGCGGCGGCTGGTGCTGCGCGGCCGTGATGGGCTTGGTCGGCGCCTTCTTCTGGGGCTGACCGGCCGGAAGCTGGTTGTTCTTCTGCTGGGGCGTGCGTGCCACCGGCTGCGGTGGTGGCGAGTTCTGCGAGTTCCGGTCCTGGGACCGGTCGCGGCCGGGGCGGTTCAGCATGGCGGTAGTCAACCCGAAAATCCGCACCACGAGTGAGCCGATTATCGCAATCGGCAGAAACCCGAGGAGCACATGGCCGACGAGCGTTACGGGGAATGCCGACGTCGTCACCAGCAGTACCAGGAACATCGGCCAGAACACCCGGCGCGGCCAGTTCGGCCCGAGCCGGAACGCCGAACCGGACTGCAGCATGACGAACAGCAGGCACAGCAACGCGAGCGCCACGGTGATGCCCGCGGCGGCCAGGAACAGGGGCTGCTCCGTCGGCCGCTGGATCACGCCGATGATCGACGGCGCACCGTCGACCAGGTAGCTGCCCTGTGAGAACGTCCCGAAGCAGGTGTCCTCGTCCAGGGACTGCGATCCGGCGATTGCCCGCCCGGACAGCCCCAGCACGGTGCCACGCATGACGAGCCACGGCAGCACCAGACAGCTGGCGACGCCGAGCACAGTGAAGATGGCACCGGTCACGGGTCCGTAGGAGTTGCCGACCACCCTGCGCACCGCGATGGACAGCAGCGCCCCGATCGTCGGGAACAACCCGAGCACCGCACCGAGCGCCGTGGTGGTCCATACCCAGTCACCGGGGCAGACACTCGCACCCACGAAGCCGTGCAGCCACGTGAGCAAGGACTCAGCGAGCCCCACGACTCACACCACCCCTTCCGAGATCACCCCCAGCCTAGGCGGTCTGTCAGCCTACGGTGCGTGATTGGTTTGCGGTTGACGCCACAGCAACCCTTTCCTTGATCACTGCGTTGTACCTCCGTCCGGCACGCGTTGAGCCTGTTGGCTCTTACACGTCGCGATGGACGGTTCCGTTGACAGAAGTCGGCCGTTCTGCGCGATTCGTTATCGAGGCAGCACGAACGGACACCTGGCGAACGGGTGGAAAAAACGACGTCAGCCGGCGTAGACCCGGTGATCGGAGAAGGTGCGCGAACTGCCCCTGCCCGCCGACGCGCTGGAAGTCTGCGCGGCCGGATCGGCCGCCACCGGCAGGTCACCCAGGCCCGCGAGGAACTCGACGGTCCACAGGTGCCGCGCGGCCGGGTTGCGCTCCGTGAAGGAGTCGCCGAGGCCGTAGGTGGCGACGCGGGTGTTCTGCTGGTCGTGCATCTCGACGGTGATCTGCGAGCCGAGCAGGCCCTTCTCACCGGGTGCGCAGGCCAGTTCCAGACGGGCGCGGATCCACTGCGGCTCGGTGGCCGGGTCCGCTTCGAGTTCCTCGGAGACCGCGGTGCAGGCAGTGCCGTGGGCACGGAAGTTCAGGACGGCCCGGAAGACGACGAGCTCACCGGCCGTGCAGCCGGTGAGAACGCGTGCTTCTACAGCTGTCTCCGTGCTGGAGACGACAGGGCGGGCGGCCGTGCACCGGGCGGTGGGGGCTTCGGTCGACGCCGCCGCACCGCTGGAGGTGACGGCCCCGAGTAATAACGCGGCGACCACAGATCTCATAAGAGAAAACTATTTGTGGACGCCGCATTATTCACTCAACTTCACCCCATAGATGGGTGAGCGCGAGATTTGTTGCGGCCGCTGACCTGTCAGTGGTCGTGGTGGTCGTGCTCGGGAGCGAACGGCTGGTAGACGTAGAACATCGTGACCGGCTCGTCGCCCGCCACGGTCTCGTGGTCGACGCCCGGCGGCACGAACGCGTACGAGCCCGCGGTCGCCTCCACCCCGCCGATGCTCACGGTGCCGTCGATGACCCACGTGTGCTGCGTCGCCGACGGGTGGTTGTGGCCGACGTCGCGCGCGCCCGGCGCCATCTGGATCAGGCCGACGATGGTGTCGCCGCTGGGCGACTTCCACAGCAGCTTGTTCTGCAGCCGTTCGTCGCCGTGCAGCGGGAACGCCTTCAGCTGGGCGAGGGCTTCGGCGGACAGGACCGTGACCTTGTCCTGCGGCACGTCGCTCATGGGGAACAGCCTTTCGGGAGCCGAACGAGCTTACGGCCGTTATATACGCGAAAGGGCCGCCCACATTACTGCGGACGGCCCGGAAACACTCAGTTCAGGGCGCATTTGGTCTCGCCGTTGAACAGCAGGAACGTCGTGAGCTTCCCGTCGGTGAAGTGGAAGCTCAGCACGACACCCTGCTGATCGGGCACCGGCACCTCGAAGCCCTTGCCGTCCTTGTCCACGGCGTTCGGGTATGCCGCCTTGAACTGATCGACGGTGGCGCCCTTGCCGACGTTCTTCGCCGCCGTGACACCCGGCGGCGGCACGATCATCCGGATCTTGTCGCCGGCGAACATGACGCCACCGTTCGCCTCACGCGCCTCGGCCCGTGCGGCGATGCGCTTCGTGGACTCCGCGGAGAGCTCGACCGCCTTGGCCCCCGCGTCGGCATCGTCCGCCACCTTCTGCGCCGCCTCGTACTTCTGCTCGATCTCGGCGTCTGCCGCGAGTTGCTTCGGATCCGGCGCCGGCGCGTCCTGGTAGCGGTAGTCCTCGCAGTCGCCGGTCTTCCCGGCGGCGGTCGCGGCGAGGTCACCGGTCGCCAGCGCGTCCTTTTTGGACATTCCCGGCTTCAGCTTCCCCCAGCCGGTGACGTCGAAGTGCTTCTGCTGCGGCGCCGCCTGCTGGTCCCCCGACCCCGGCGAGCAACTGACTGCGGCGAGTGCCACGCCCACAACGAAAAGAGCTTTCAATCCCCCAAGGTTGTTCACGCGGCACAAGCTATCCGGCATCGCGGCAAAGGCCGAACGGGTTATTGAACCTACGGGGGTCCGGGGGCTTGCCCCCGACTGGGGCCTGGGGGCTCGGCCCCCAGAAAACACCGAGGGCCGAGAAGATCTGCGCTTTTTGCAGATACTTCTCGGCCCTCGGAACGAGTGGAGCTGAGGGGAATCGAACCCCTGACCTTCTCGATGCGAACGAGACGCGCTACCAACTGTGCTACAGCCCCTTGCGGTGTTACGCGAGAACTATAGCAGTGCCGAGAGGGGATGTTTCACCACCCCCTCCTAGGCCCCGACAGCACCTCGGTACCGCAGCGACTCCAGTCCCTCTAACTCGACGAAGACCGGGTCCTCGTCGTCGGAGTCGACCGGAATGGTACCCGGCCGCACGTGGTGTTCGAAGCGCGGCAACGGCGGCAGCGCGGGCCTGTCGTCGACGACCTCGACCTGGGTGGTCTCGGGCTCTCCGGCGGCCTGCCGCGGGATCTCGGCGGCGGCCGGGGTCTCCTGCTGCTGCGGGCCCGTCTCACGGCGGCGGCGCACCTGCTGCAGGCGGGCGAGCCGGCGGCCGCGGATCTCCTCCTCGATCCGCACCTGCCGGCGCAGGTACGTCAGGTAACCGACGAGCAGCAGGTCGAGCGCGGCGTGTCCGTACCAGAGCTTCGCGTAGAACACTCCGGCGACGATTCCCGACGCCACGGCGGCGACCAGCAGGAACGCCACCACTCTGCGGCGGAACGCGTACTTGGCCTGCGCCACCAGAACGGCGGCTTCCGGGTCGTAGCCACCACGGCCACGCCGGAACGGACGCTCGACGTACTCCTCCTCGTCGAAGTAGTCGTCGTCGATGTCGTGGATGTCGTCGTACTCGGCGTCGGGCATGGCGTCGTACTCCTCCCCCACGCTGCGCGCACTCTCCTGGCGCTTGCGGGCCATCATGGGGACGAGGACCACGAGCCAGGCGACGACCAGCGCAACGATGATCAGCGAACTCGGCATTCCCCGTTCACCTCCCCCGGCCCACGCGTGGTGCTGTCAACCACGCTAGTCACAACAGTCACACCTGTCTCGGAGGCACGCCGAACTCGGTGCGTACCAAAGTGTGGTGTATCACCCACTTTTGGGTGAAGCGATTAGGGCAAACGGAAGCGGATGTCAGGGAAGACGGGCCTCTCCGCGTGCGACCAAACGGTGCACTAGGCCGTCCGGGATCTCTTCGGTCGTGAGCGCGAAGCAGAGGTGGTCGCGCCACTGTCCGGCAACATCCAGATAACGCTTGAAGAGGCCTTCCTCGCGATATCCGGACTTCGTGAGCACACGGATCGAGGCGGCGTTCTCGGGACGGACGGTGGCTTCGAGCCGGTGCAGACCAGCGTCGCGGAAAGCATGATCCGTGAGCAACGCCACGGCCGCCGTTGCGACGCCGCCCCCCGCCCGATCGGCGGCCACCCAATAGCCGATCCACGCGGACAGCAACGAGCCGCGCACGATGTTCCCGACGGTGATCTGACCGGCGACCTCGCCGTCCACGAGGATCATGAACGGCAGCGTGGTGCCGCGCCGGGCCATGCCGCGCAACGACGACCACTGCGCGGGCCAGGACAGCGTCGCGTTGCGCTCGTCCCAGCCCTCCTGCGCCGTCGGTTCCCATTGTTCGAGGTAGGCGCGGTCGCGGAGGCGGAGCCTCGACCACTTACCGCCGTCGAAGAGCCTCGGCCCGCGCAGCTCGACGGTTCCCGCGCGCACCTGGAGAGGCCCCAGCCGGACCGGCCAGCCGGGGTGTCTGCCCAGATCGGCGAAAACGCTCATCCACGCTGCGCAAGGAAGCTGACCAGCACCTCTTCGCCGACGGAGACCTCGGTGACGTCCTCGTCGACCATGATCAGGCAGTTGGCCTCGGCCAGTGAGGCGAGCAGGTGCGACCCGGACGTGCCGAGCGGCTGCACCAGGTACTCGCCGTTGTCCGCGTCGCGCAGCAGCTGGCCGCGCAGGAACCCCCGGCGGCCCTTGGTCGACTGCAGCGGCGACAGCAGGCGTGCGCTGACGGCGCGGCGGTACGGGTTCTTCTTGCCCAGCGCGGCCCTGATCAGGGGCCTGACCAGCACCTCGAACACCACGAGCGCGCTCATCGGGTTCGCGGGCAGCAGGAACGTCGGCACGGCGTCCGGGCCGAGCCGGCCGAAGCCCTGCGCGGAGCCGGGGTGCATGCCGACGCGGGTGACGTCCATGTCGCCGAGGTCCGTGATCGCGGCCCTGACCTCGTCGCCGACCGTGCCGCCCACGCCACCGGCGATGACGACGATCTCGGAGAGCAGCAGCCTGCCCTCGATCACCTCACGCAACCGGCGCGGGTCGGCCGACATGATGCCGACCCTGCTGACCTCGGCGCCAGCGTCGCGTGCGGCGGCGGCCAGTGCGTACGAGTTCACGTCGTAGACCTGGCCCTGGCCGGGCGTGCGGTCGACGTCGACGAGCTCCTCACCGAGCGAGATGACGGAGACGCGCGGACGTGGGTGCACGAGCACCTTGTTGCGTCCGACGGCGGCCAGCAGACCCACCTGAGCAGCACCGATGGACGCGCCGCGGCGGACGGCGACGTCGCCGGTCTGCACGTCCTCGCCGGTGCGGCGGACGAACCCGGCGGACGGCACGCTGCGGTTGACCGTCACCTTGGCCTGGTGACCGTCGGTGTACCCGAGCGGCACGACCGCGTCGGCCAGCGTGGGCAGCGGCGCGCCGGTCGCGATCCGCACGGCCTGGCCGGGCTGCAGCCTGCGCGGCTGCCGGGAGCCGGCCGGGATCTCGCCCACGACCGGCAGCTGCACGGGGCTCCCGTTCGCACCGGACACGTCGACGCTGCGCACCGCGTAGCCGTCCACGGCGGCCTGGTCGAAGCCGGGCAACGCGCGTTCCGCCACGACCTCCTCAGCACAGAGCAGGCCCTGCGACTCCGAGATCGCCACTCGCACGGGTGCGGGCCGCACCGCGGCCGCGATCACCCGAGCGAGCTGCTCGTCCACTGACCTCATGTGATTGGTCCTCGCGCTCAGGAGTTGTCGAGGCGTTCCCGCAACCACTCACGCAGATCGGGTCCGTACTCCGGGGTGTTGAGTGCGAAGTCAACCGCAGCCCGCAGGAATCCGGCGGGATTACCAAGATCGTGTCGCCCGCCGCGGTGGATCACGACGTGTACCGGGTGACCCTCGTTGATCAGCAGCGCGATGGCGTCGGTGAGCTGCAGCTCCCCGCCCGCGCCGGGCGTGATGCGCTTGAGCGCGTCGAAGATCGCCCGGTCGAGGAGGTAGCGCCCGGCCGCCGCGAACGTCGACGGGGCGTCCTCCGGCTTGGGCTTCTCGACCATGCCGACGACCTGCTTGACGTCGTCGTTGCCGGTGTCGCGGACGTCGAACACGCCGTACGCGGAGATCTGCTCACGCGGGATGTCGAACGCCAGCAGGACGCTGCCGCCCTTCTCCGCGCGGACCTCCGCCATCTTCTTCAGGGCGCCGGTCGGCAGGATGATGTCGTCGGGCAGCAGCACCGCGACGGCCTCGTCCTCGCCGGTCAGGTTGCCCTCGGCACAGCCCACGGCGTGGCCCAGGCCGAGCGCCTGCTCCTGGATCGCGGTCTCCGCCTTGATCAGCCTGGGAGCGCGCTGGATCTTCTCGACGAGGTCGGCCTTGCCGCGCGCGGCCAGCGTCTCCTCGAGCTCGGGGTTCGCGTCGAAGTAGTTTGCGACCGCGGCCTTCTCCGGCGACGTCACGATGACCAGCCTCTTCGCGCCTGCCTCGGCCGCCTCGCGCGCCACGTACTCGATGGCGGGGGTGTCGACGAGGGGCAGCAGTTCCTTCGGCACGGCTTTGGTCGTGGGGAGGAAACGGGTGCCCAGACCGGCCGCGGGCACGATAGCGGTGTGGAAGGCGCTGCTCATGGGCTGCGATGCTAACGACATACCGGGAGATACCCATCATGACGTCCGATCTTCGTGACCGTAAGGCCACGTTGCGTTCACGGTTGCTGGCCTCACGGCGTTCCCTGCCGGCCGAGGTTCGCGCTCTGGAAGCCGCCGCGCTGGCCGCGCACGTCGCCGCTCTGGACGTCACGCCTGATCAGACGGTGTGTGCGTTCCTGCCGGTCGGATCGGAGCCCGGTGACGCGTCGTGGCTCGACGGGCTGCGGTGCCGGGTGCTCCTCCCGGTCGTGACGGGCGACTCGCCGCTGGACTGGGCGGTGTACGACGGGCCGTCCGCGCTCGCGCCCGCCGGGTTCAGGCTGCTGGAACCCACCGGTCCCCGGCTCGGCGCCTCGGCGATCGCTGGAGCCTCGCTGGTGCTCGTGCCCGCGCTGGCCGTGTCGGTGGACGGGGTGCGGATCGGGAAGGGGCAGGGCCACTACGATCGCTCGTTGCCGCTGGTCAAGGCCCCGCTGGTCGGTGTCGTGCGGGACAGCGAGGTGCTCGCCGAGGTGCCTGGCGAGCCGCATGACGTGCGGATGAACGGCGTGCTGACCCCCTCGGTCGGCCTGCGATGGCTGTGACTTTGACCTGGGGTGTTTGCGCTCCGGGAAGGTCCTGAGCGAAAATCGTGTTGGCACTCACAAAGGTCGAGTGCCAGAGCTAGGAGCAGACCCAGTGCCTACGTACCAGTACGCCTGCACCGCGTGTGAGCACCGGTTCGAGGCTGTGCAGTCGTTCAGCGACTCCTCCCTCACCGAGTGCCCCGAGTGCTCGGGCAAGCTGCGCAAGCTCTTCGGCGCCGTCGGCGTCGTCTTCAAGGGCAGCGGGTTCTACCGCACCGACAGCCGGTCGGGTTCGTCCACGAGCGCGGCCGCCACGACGTCCTCTTCGGACTCGAAGCCGGCCGAGAAGAAGTCCTCGGACACGAAGTCCTCATCGGACTCGAAGTCCTCGACGAGCGCTCCGGCGGCCGCCGCGTCCTGAAGATCGCGAGTTGTCCACAACTTGCGATCAGCCCCGTCCACCCTGCCTCCGACCGCCCTACGGTCGGAGGCATGAGCCTTTCCGCGACCGTCCTGGACCGAGTCCGCACGCTGTCCCGCCGCCGCCCTTCCGTTGCGTGGCGCCGTTTTCTGGCCCTGGGCCTGACCCTGATGGCGGCGTTGACGTTCTTCTGGCCCGACGTGGGCCATCCGGCGGTGGTCGCGGCGAGGGATCTGCCGGCAGGCGTGTCGTTGTCCGCCGCCGACCTCCGGCTGGTCTCGCTGGCCTCACCCGTACCGGGGACCTTTCCGGATTCCTCCGAGTTGGTGGGCAGACCGCTGGCGTCACCTACGCGCGCAGGCGTCCCGTTGACGGACTTCGACCTCGCGAGCACCTCGGAGGAGCAGGCCTCGGTCGCCGTCCGGGTGGCTGACCAGGGCCTTGCCGACGTGGTGCGGCTGGGCAGCCGGGTCGACGTGGTGTCGTCGTCCGGCGAGGTCCTCGCCGAGAACGCGGCGGTGCGCGAGACACGCGGCCAAGTCGTCGTGCTCACGTTGCCGAGACTTAATGCAACTCGTGTGGCCGCGATGTCACTGGATCACGCATTAGCCGTTACTCTCCGCTGATGCTGAAGGGATTCAAAGACTTTCTGATGCGTGGGAACGTCGTCGACCTGGCTGTGGCCGTGGTCATCGGCACGGCGTTCACCGCGATCGTCACCGCGTTCACCACGAGCCTCATCAAGCCGCTCATCGCCTCGCTCGGCAGCACCGAGACGAAGGGCCTCGGCTTCTACATCCGGTCCGGCAAGGAGGACACGTACCTCGACTTCAGCAACGTCATCAACGCCGCGATCAACTTCGCGATCGTGGCCGCTGTCGTCTACTTCGTCCTGGTGCTGCCGATCCAGAAGATCCAGGAACGCCGCAAGAGGGGCGAGGAGGCCGGCCCGTCCGAGCCGACGAACGTCGAACTGCTCATCGAGATCCGCGACCTGCTCGCTGCTCAGCAGCAGACCACCCCGGCTCAGAACACCGCGCAGGACCGCCGCGGTCCCGCGATCTGATCTCCACCCGTCCGCCGAGACGAAGCGCGCATCCGCGGTTCCGCGCGCTTCGTCCTGCGCAACCGCGTCACCCGCCGTGATGCGGCGGCCTGTTCTCGCGGTACCAGGCCTCGCGGTCGTCCGGGGAACCCCCGCCACCGCGCTCGTCCGACGTCGTCTCCGGGAGCACGTCGCCGAACACCTCGGCCAACCGGCGACGACGCTCTGCGGCGTCGTCGTCGGCCGGCTTCGGCGAATCACTCTTCGTCAAGACCGCTCAGCTGTTCGATCACGTAGGGCACCAGAGCCGACAGCGTCGCCATGCCGTCGCGGACCGCGGAGCGTGAGCCCGCGAGGTTCACGACGAGCGTGCTGCCGGAAACGCCGGAAAGACCACGCGAGATACCCGCGTCGACCGCGCCCGCGGCCAGCCCGGACGCCCTGAGGGCCTCCGCGATGCCGTGGATCGGACGGTCGAGCACGCCCTGCGTGGCGTCGGGGGTGACGTCGCGCGGGGACACACCTGTGCCGCCCACGGTGACCACGAGGTCGACGCCACCGATGACAGCCGTGTTGAGAGCAGCCCGGATGTCGACCACCTCTCCCTCGACCGCGACGGTGCCGTCGACGATGAAGCCCACTTCTTCCAGAAGTTCGGTGACGAGAGGCCCGGAGTTGTCGTCCTGCTCGCCGTGCGCCACCCGGTCGTCCACGATCACGACCAAAGCGCGGCCAAGGCGCTGCGCGCTGCGTTCCATACGATCACCGTAGCGGGAGTCTGACCTCGAAGCGGCAGCCAGGACCGTGGTTCTGGACGTCAATTCGCCCGTGGTGCGCCTCGACGAGGCCTCGCGCGATGGAAAGGCCCAGTCCGGCGCCGGCGGGATTGCGTGCGGACGAGCCGCGGAATCCCACGTCGAAGACCTGTGGCAGCACGTCATCGGGTATGCCGCCGCACGCGTCGTCCACCCGCACCACCGCTTCGGGTCCGTCCACATCGACCTGGACGGCCACCGAGCCGCCCTCCGGTGTGTGGCGGATGGCGTTGGACACAAGGTTGCGCACGACACGCATAAGTTCCGGATCAGAGCCCTTCACGACCGGCCACGCGCGAGCATCGGCGCGCAACTCGACGCCCTGGAGCGCGGCGACCGGGCGGGAGGCCGCGACCACGTCGCTGACCACATCGGCCAGGGCCACGTCGTGCATCGGCAGGTTCAACGCGCCCGCGGTGATCCGCGAGAGCTGGAACAGGTCGTCCACCAGCTTCGAGAGGTGGTCGGCCTCCAGGGCGATCTGCTTGGCGTAGACGGCGACCTCGCCCGGCTCGGCGACGACCCCGTCCTCCAGTGCCTCGGTCATCGCCCGGATCCCGGCCAACGGCGTCCGCAGGTCGTGGCTGATCCACGCCACCAGCTGCCGCCGCGCCGCCTCGGCCTCGCGCTCCCACATGGTGCGCCGCGCGATCGCCCGGCCCAGCATGATCGAGAACGGCACGGTGACCAGCCCGACGACCAGGCACGCCATGAGCGTGGCGTTGAGCATCGGCGTGAACATGAACCCGCTGACCATCAGCACGCCGGCGATGGTCGCGACCACCGGCACGATGACCATGACGGTCATCGCGGTGGTGAGGGAGACGCGGCTCAGTCGATCGAACACGGGTCATACCGGTAGCCGACGCCCCACACCGTGCTCAGCCGCCGGGGCTTCGCCGGGTCCTCCTCGATCTTCTCGCGCAACCGTCGCACGTGGACGGTCACGGTCGACTGGTCGCCGAACTGCCAGCCCCACACCCGTTCCAGCAGCTCCGCCCGCCCGAAGGCCTTGCCGGCGTTGCCGATGAAGAACGCCAGCAGGTCGAACTCGCGGGTCGTCAGCTGCAACGGCTGCCCGTCCAGCGTCGCGGTGTGCGCAGCGACATCCAGCAGGAGGTTCCCGTCACGGACCACCCGCGGCTCATAGGCCCGATGTGCGCGCCGCAGCACCGACGAGACGCGCAACGCCAGCTCGCGAGGGCTGAAGGGCTTCGTGACGTAGTCGTCCGCGCCGATCTGCAACCCGGCGATGCGGTCTTCTTCCTCGCCCAGCGCCGTCAGCATGACGACGGGTGTGCTGCCGCGTTCCCGGATCCGCCGGCACACCTCGAGGCCGTCGATGCCGGGCAACATCAGGTCCAGCACCACGATGTCCGGCTCGCCGGCGGCCATCAGCCGCAGCGCCTGCTCCCCGTCACCGGCGAGCTCGACCTCGTACCCGGCGTGTTCGAGGTAGCGGCGCACCACGTCGCGCACCGTCGTGTCGTCGTCGACGACCAGGACCCGTTCCACCACGTCACCACGCTAAGCCACGAACGCCCGGCCGACCGGCATCTGTCACACGGCCGTAAGAAAACCTTCCATACTCCCAGGGCAGACGAGAGCCGAAGATGCTCGGACCGGTGAACTTTTGCGTTCGAACGTTTGTTTCACTGTCCGCGATGAGCACTGTTCTCCAGGCGTACCGGTTCGCACTCGACCCGACGCCGCAACAGCAGGCCGATCTGCGGTCGCATTGCGGCGGACAGCGCTACGCCTACAACTGGGGACTTGCGCGCAACAAAGCCAACCTCGACCAACGTGCCGCCGAGAAGTCCTACGATGTTCCCGAAATCCAACTCACCACGCCATTGCCGTGGTCGGCCTACAGCCTGCGCAAGGACTGGAACCGAGCGAAGGCCGCGGTCGCGCCTTGGTGGAGCGAGAACTCCAAAGAGGCGTACTCATCCGGTTTGGCCAA
Organism: Lentzea albidocapillata; assembly: GCF_000719115.1. Taxonomy (GTDB): domain Bacteria; phylum Actinomycetota; class Actinomycetes; order Mycobacteriales; family Pseudonocardiaceae; genus Lentzea; species Lentzea albidocapillata. Next base: position 24,216 of record NZ_JOEA01000028.1, read on the forward strand.
TCTCGCCACCGCGCTCACGAACTGGCAGAACTCACGCACCGGCGAACGCCGCGGACGCAAGCTCAGCTTCCCGAAGTTCAGAGGCAAGCGCAGCACGTTGTCATGCCGGGTCACCACCGGCGCGATCGGTCTCGTCGACTCGGACCGACGCCACGTCAAGCTTCCCCGCATCGGCACCGTCCGCACCCACGAATCCACGCGCAAGCTCGCCCGCCACATTGAGCGCGGCGCCGCTCGCATCCGATCGGCGACCGTTTCCCGCAGATCCGGACGCTGGTTCTGCTCGTTCTCGGTGGAGATCATCCGGTCCGATCCCACGCCCTCACAGCCCGACTCGGTGGTCGGTGTCGACCTCGGCTTGAAGTCGTTGGCCGTGCTGTCCACCGGAAGGGTCATCCCCAACCCGAAACACCTCGAAGCCGTGCAGGGACGACTTCGCCGCCTGAATCGTCAGGCTTCTCGGCGTATCGGTCCTGACAAAGCCACCGCGCAGAAGCCCTCAGCCCGGTGGCGTAAAACTCAGGCCCGTGTCGCGAAGCTCCATGCCCAGGTGGCCAACGCGCGACGGGACGGGTTGCACAAGCTCACCACCAGCCTCGTTCGCGAGCACGGCGTCATCGTGCTGGAGGACCTGAACGTGTCGGGCATGATCCGGAACCGTTTCTTGGCCCGGCACATCGCAGATGTGGGCATGGCCGAACTGCGACGACATGTGCAGTACAAGTCAGCACGGCGCGGGGTTCAGATGATCATCGCGAGCCGCTGGTACCCGTCCTCGAAAACCTGCTCTGGCTGCGGCGCGATGAAAGCCAAACTGCCGTTGCGCGTCCGAGCGTTCCATTGCGACGAGTGCGACCTCGTGATCGACCGCGACCTCAACGCAGCCCACAACCTTGCGGCGCTCGCGATCGAGACCACTGGCAGCACGTCCACGGCGAGTTGCGTCGGGACGTTAAACAAGCCCGATGGAAACCCACGTAAGACCCGTAACTTGCGGGCAACGGGTACTGCCACGGGAAGACCCGCCCAACCAAGAGCGGGCCAACGCCGTCGCCGCAAGGCAACGACTGCCTGACCGCGTCGCAGTCAGGCAACGGCAGGTGCGCGCAGGCACAAAGAAGCCGGACCGCGCGCGGGGCAGGTGCGAGCGGTCCGGCGTCTCGGGTCGTCACGTTCGGTTTCCGGCGGGCGGCGGATGCCGGAAACCGAGCGGCCCCCGACCTATCCCACCTCGACGCCGTCGAGGGTGGCTTCCACCGTCCTGTTGTCGGACAGCGTGATCGTGACCTTGTCGCCGGGAGCCTTGGACCGCACGGCGGCCACCAGCGTGTCCGACTCGTCGATGCGGCGGTCACCGAACTTCGTGATCACGTCTCCGGCCTTGAGCCCGGCCTTCTCCGCGGCACCGCCGGAGGTGATCTCGGAGATGCGGGCGCCCTGCTCGGTCGACTCGACCTTCACGCCGAGCACCGTCTGCCTGGGCTTGCCGCTCTTCACGATCTCGTCGATCGTGCGGCGTGCCTGGTCCATCGGGATCGCGAAGCCGATGCCGACGGAACCGGCCTGGCCCTGACCCTGGCTCGGGCTGTAGATCGCGGAGTTGATGCCGACGACCTGGCCCTGCATGTTGACGAGGGGTCCACCCGAGTTGCCGGGGTTGATCGCGGCGTCGGTCTGGATGGCGTTGAGGACGGTCGCCTGCGAGTTGCGGTCGCCTCCGGCGGAGACGGGGCGGTTCACCGAGCTGACGATGCCGGAGGTGACGGTGCCGGACAGTTCGAACGGCGAGCCGATCGCGACGACGGCCTGGCCGGTCTTCATGTCACCGGAGTTGCCGAGTTGCACGACCGGGAGGTTCGAGACGCCGTCGGCCTGGATGACGGCGATGTCGGAGCTCGGGTCGCGGCCGAGGATCTTGGCCGACGCCGTCTTGCCGTCCTGGAAGACGACCTTGATCTCGCCGCCGGCCGCGGCACCCTCGATGACGTGGTTGTTCGTCACGATCTGGCCGTTGCCGGAGATGATGAAGCCGGAACCTTCGCCGGCGCCGGACCGCGTGGTGACCTGGATCTGGACGACGGACGGCAGCAGCTTGTTCGCCACGTCCTCGACCGAACCCGCCGGGGCGTTCGAAGTCTGCGAGGCCGGGCGGGGTGTGTCGAGGGAGCTCACGGACGACGAGTCGTTCGCGAAGTTGTAGCCGAGGTAGCCGCCGAGGCCACCGGAGAGCCCGCCCACGAGCAGCACGAGCGCCGCAACGCCCGCGACGACCTTCCCGCGGCCCTTGGGGCGCTGCGGGACGGGTGGCGGCTGGTAGCCGGGCGGGAGGTAGTACTGACCCGTCTGCGGCCCTGTGAACGGGCCGGAGGGCGGTCCTGCGGGCTGTTCCGCGCCGAACTGCGCGGTCGTGGCGCCGAGGCCGAGCGGGTGAGGTTGGCCGGACCCTGAAGGGGGAAGCTGCTGGCCGGGTCCGGACCCGCCGAGCTGCGTCTGGCCCGCGTCAGGTGAGGGCACCTGCGGCTGAGCCGAAGAGTAGGAGGCGGGCAGGTCACCCAGGCCCGCGGGAGCGTTGTAGGCCCCGGCCTGGCCGGATCCCCCCTGCAAAGGATCCGGCTGGCCGGGATCCGGCAGCGACGGGCCCTGCTCCCGCGCGCCGGAGTCTGTCTGACCGGCGCTCGTCGGCACGGAGTTGGACTCTTCCGGCTGCGGCGCTGGCTTGTTGCTCTCGGTCATGGGCCTAGTCTCGCGGCCCGTCCTGAGAGAACCCTTAGACCAGCCTGGGAGCTAGTTGTGTGTTCCCCGGAGGCGCTCGGCGATCTGCTCGGGCGTCACGTCGTTGATCCACACGGCCTCACCGGACTCCGAGCCCGCGAGGTACTTGAGCTTGTCCTTCGTCCTGAGCACCGAGAAGACCTGCAGGTGCAGCCACATCTCGTCGCGGCCCGCGTGGACCGGCGCCTGGTGCCAGGCGGCGATGTAGGGCAGTGGCCGGTCGTAGAGCGCGTCCAGCCGGTGCAGGACCGACAGGTAGAGCGCCGCGAAGTCGTCACGCTCCACAGAGGACAGTGCGGCGATGTCGGGCACCTGACGCCGTGGCGCCAGCACGACCTCGACGGGCCAGCGGGCGGCGGCTGGCACGAAGGCGACCCAGTGCGGGGACTCTTCGATCACGCGCGCGCCCGCGCGTAGTTCGGCCTCCAGCACGTCACCGAACAACGGGCGCCCGTGCTCGGCGAAGTAGTCCAGAGCCGCGCTGAGCATGCGTTCGGTACGAGGTGTCACGAACGGATAGGCGTAGATCTGGCCGTGCGGGTGCGAGAGCGTCACGCCGATCTCTTCGCCGCGGTTCTCGAACGGGAAGACCTGTTCGACCCCTGGCAACGTTGACAAGTAGGTGACGCGGTCCGCCCAGGCGTCCACGACGGTGCGCACGCGTGACTCGGAGAGCTCGCCGAACGACTTGTTGTGGTCCGACGTGAAGCACACGACTTCGCACCGCCCCCGACCCGGCGCTCGTGCGAACAGCGGCTCACCATCCACAGTGGACGGGACGTCCGGCACGTTCTGCGCCAGCGAGGGGAACCTGTTCTCGAACACCACGACGTCGTAGTCGGCCTCGGGGACCTCCGTGGGCCGCCCCGGTGTCGACGGGCACAGCGGGCAGAGATCCGCCGGCGGCTTGTACGTGCGTGTCTGGCGATGAGCCGCCATGGCGACCCACTCGCGGGTCAACGGGTCCAGCCGGACTTCGGACATCGGCTGGGTCTCGGGAAGGTCCCGGGTGTCCACCGCAACTCTCGGTGGCGCCTCAGCGCTGTCGTCGAAGTAGATGATCTCCCGGCCGTCCGCCAGCTTCCCCGCGGTACGCCTCACGCCAACTCCTCGCCACTTCCCGATACATGAGCCAACACCAACTCGCCGACCTGCTCGGAGAGGATCGCCCGCGCGTCGTCCGGCAAACCCTCGTCCGTCACCAGGACGTGCGCCTCGTCGAGGTCCGCGATCGTGGAAATGCCGACCGTGCCCCACTTCTCGTGGTCCGCGACCACGACGACGCGTCCTGCCGCGTCGACGAGTGCGCGGTCCGTCTCACTCTCGTTGAGGTTCGGGGTCGTGAAGCCGGAGCGCTCGGCCATGCCGTGCACGCCCAGGAACACCACGTCCAGGTGCAACGATCGCAACGCCTGCACGGCCACGGGGCCCACCAGCGCGTCGGACGGCGTGCGCACGCCACCGGTCAGCACGACCGTGCGGTCCGTGCGCCCGCTCTGCTGCAGCACGTCCGCGACGCGGATCGAGTTCGTGACGACGGTCAGGTCCGGGATGTCGTCCAGGAACCGGGCCAACGTCCACGTCGTCGTCCCGGCGGACAGACCGATGGCGGTGCCGGGACGCACGAGGCCCGCGGCAGCGGCCGCGATCGCCTCCTTCTCGGGCAGCTGCCGCACCGACTTGGCCTCGAACCCGGGCTCGTCGGTCGAGCGCCCCACGACGGACGTCGCGCCGCCGTAGACCTTCTCCACCAGGCCACGTGCGGCGAGCACGTCGAGATCGCGGCGCACGGTCATGTCCGAGACGCCGAGCCGCACGACGAGGTCGCTGACGCGCACCGCTCCCGTACGACGGACCTCTTCGATGATTACCGCTTGCCGCTGACGTGCCAGCACCTCACACCTCTTCCTTGAGGACGACGACGTCCCCGGCTCGCACGGTGAGGTGCCCGGAGACCTGCGTGCCGGACAACACGTCGACACCGGACGCCTCGATCTGCACGTCGGTGCCGGTGTGGTTGACGGCGAAGAGGAACGATACGTCGCCCTTGCGCCGCACGAGCTCGATCGGCGAAGGCGACACCGCGACGCCCGCGCCGGAAAGCGCGTTTTCCACCGTTCGGCCGAGACCGTTCTCGTCGAGATCGCACGCCACGTACCAGGCGACACCGTTGCCGAACGCGTTGCGCGTCACCGCCGCGACGCCGGGCAACGGCCCGTCCGCATAGGAGACAACGGTGTCAGCGGTGCGCGTGTGCAGGTGCTCCGTCCACAGTGAGGCGGTCGAGCCGTCGGTCAGCGAGACCGTCTCGTCCTGCCGCAGCGGGTAGAACTCCTCGGACCACACGCCCAGCACGTCCCGGAACGCGCCGGGGTATCCGCCCAGTCGCACTCGCGTGAACTCGTCGGCAACACCGGACAGGTACGTGACCAGGACATGGCCGCCGCCCGCTACGTAGTCCGCGATCACGGCCGCGTGCGCGTCGGACACCGTGTAGAACGCCGGCACGACCACCAGCGAGTACGCCGAGAGGTTCGTGCCCGGCGCCACGAAGTCGACCGTGACACGGGCCTGCCAGAGCGCCTTGTAGTACCCGAGAACGTGCTTCCGGTAGTCGAAGTCGTTGGTCGGGTGGGCGTCCTGGCGCAGCGCCCAGCCGGACTGGAAGTCGTACAGGACCGCGACGGAGGCGTCCACAGTGGAGCCCATGACCTCGTTCAGCTTCGTGTACTCGGCACCGACCTCGCAGACCTCGCGGTACACCTTGGTGTCCGTACCGGCGTGCGGGACCATCGCCGAGTGGTAGCGCTCGCTGCCACCGCGCGACTGCCGCCACTGGAAGAACAACGTGCCGTCCGCGCCGCGCGCGATGTTCTGGAACGAGTGCCGCCGCTGCTCCCCCGGCAGCTTGGCGATGTTGCGCCGCTGCCAGTTCACCGCCGACGTCGAGTTCTCCATCAGCAGCCACGGCTTGCCGCCGGCGAGGCCGCGCACGAGGTCCGCGGACATGGCGAGCTCGATGTGCCGGTCCGGCGACTGGGCCTCGGTGTAGTGGTCGTTCGAGACGAAGTCGACCTCGCGGGCCCACTTCCAGTAGTCGAGGTCGCCGAACGTCCAGCCGACCATGAAGTTCGTGGTGACCGGCACGCCGGGCGTGATCATGCGCAGCACGTCGCGCTCGGCCTTGTACAGCTCCAGGATCGCGTCGTCGGAGAACCTGTCGTAGTCCAGCACGTGCGCCGGGTTGGAGAACGTCGGCGTCACACGCGGGGGCAGGACCTGCGCGAAGTCGGTGTAGCCCTGGCTCCAGAACGCCGTCGACCACGCCTCGTTGAGCTGGTCGAGCATGTAGCGGCTCCGCAGCCACTCGCGGAACGACGCGGCGCACGTGTCGCAGTAGCAGCGCTTCACGTGGCACGCGTACTCGTTGCCGACGTGCCACGCGGCCAGCGCGGGGTGGTCGCGGTAGTGCGAGGCCATCTCGGCCGCGAGCGCCGTCGCCCGGTCGCGGTAGATCGGCGACGACGGGCAGTACGCCTGCCGTGAGCCGTGCGAGAGCCGCACACCGTCCGCGCGGACGGGCAGCATCTCGGGGTACTCCGTGGTGAGCCACGGCGGGGGCGCGGCAGTCGCGGTCGCGAGGTCGACGCGGATGCCCCCGGCGTGCAGCAGGTCCATCACGCGGTCGAGCCACTCGAACCGGTACTCGCCCTTGCTGACCTCGATCTTCGCCCAGCTGAAGATGCCCAGGCTGACCATGGTCACCCCGGCGCGGCGCATGAGCTCGACGTCCTCGGCCCACACGTGTTCTGGCCACTGCTCGGGGTTGTAGTCAGCCCCCCAGCCGAGGCCCGGCATATCAGTCGGCCATGTCGTCACGGCCGCAAGCGTGGCCGACAACGACCCCAACGTCAACACAAGCAAACACAACTTCGCGTTCGAGTCTGTTCGACGATCGACCGGGAAAAGTACCGGGATCCGGCCACATACAGGCTGTGGTGCGGTTTAACAGCTGCGTAACGGGACTTGACAGGATGTGTGCCTGCGACCACATTATGCGCAACTTTGTTGGAGTCCTGTTCGGTTCGTACGAGCGAGTGTCACCCGTAGGAGCGATGATGGTTCTGCACACGCCTGGTTCCACTCCGTTACTTGGTCGGCGCGCGATGCTGCGGATCATGCTGGCCGGTGCGGGCGTCGCCGCGACCGGTGGACTTGCGGCGTGCGGCGGCGGTTCGGGCTCCGGCGGTGACTCGAAGGTCGTCACCTTCGGCAACAACCTGTCCGACCAGGTGCCGAAGGACGCGATCACCGCCGCGATCAAGGCGTTCGAGGGCCAGTCCGGCGGCCTCTCGGTCACGATCAACACCAAGCAGCACGAGCAGTACCAGGAGCAGATCAACAACTACCTGCAGGGCAAGCCGGACGACGTGCTCGCGTGGTTCGCCGGCTACCGCATGCGGTTCTTCGCCGACCAGGGCCTCACCAGCGACCTCTCCGACCTGTGGGGCAAGGTCGGCGGCAACTACTCCGACGCGCTCAAGCAGGCGTCCACGGGCACGGACGGCAAGCAGTACTTCGTGCCGTTCACCCAGTACGCGTGGGGCATGTTCTACCGCAAGAGCGTGTGGCAGGAACGCGGTTACGCGGTGCCGAAGACGCTCGACGAGATGGTCGCGCTCGCCACGAAGATGAAGTCCGACGGCCTGATCCCGATCGCCTTCGCACAGAAGCAGGGCTGGCCGGGCATGGGCACGTTCGACCAGCTGAACTTCCGCATCAACGGCTACCAGTTCCACGTGGACCTGCTGGCGGGCAAGGAAGACTGGCAGGACAAGCGGGTCAAGGACGTGTTCGACACGTGGAAGCGGCTGCTGCCGTTCCACCAGGAGAACGCGCTCGGCCGCGAGTGGCAGGAAGCCGCGCAGACGTTGCAGCAGAAGAAGTCCGGCATGTACCTGCTCGGCGCGTTCGTGGGCCAGCAGTTCCCGGACGCGGAGAAGGAGGACCTCGACTTCTTCCCGTTCCCGGAGATCAACCCCGAGCACGGCACCGACACGGTCGAGGCGCCGATCGACGGCTACATGATGGCCAAGAAGCCGTCCAACTCCGAGGGCGGGCTCAAGCTCCTCGAGTACCTGGCCTCCGCCGAACCGCAGCTCGCCTACCTGAAGTCCGACCCGACCGCGGTCGCGACCAACCAGAAGGCGGACCAGGCCGGCTACAGCCCGCTGCAGAAGAAGGTGGCGGACACCATCAAGAACGCCAAGCACATCACGCAGTTCCTCGACCGCGACACCGATCCCGGCTTCGCGAGCGAGGCGGCCACCAACGGCCTCATCGAGTTCATCAAGGACCCGAACAACATCGACTCCGTGCTCAAGGGCATGGCTGATCAGGCGAAGAACATCTTCAAGTGACCGCGTTGCAGGAGAAGCCGAAGGCGGTGGCCCCCTCCGGGCCGCCGCCTCGTCGGCGTGGAAAGCGTGCCACGGCCCTCGCCGGCACGGACAAACTGGTGCTGGCGCTCATGCTCGGCATTCCCACGGTCGTGCACCTGCTGTTCGTGTGGATTCCGACGCTGGGCTCGGTCGCGTTGTCGTTGAGCAAGTGGAACGGCATCGGCGGCTTCGAGGACATCGAGTGGATCGGTGTCGGGAACTACGTCGAGATCTTCACCGAGTACCCGCGGTTCTGGCCGGCGGTGCAGCACAACCTGATCTGGTTGCTGTTCCTGCTGATCGTGCCGACGTCGGCGGGTCTGCTTCTCGCCGTGCTGCTGGACCGCGAACTCCGGTTCAGCCGGATCTACCAGAGCGCTCTGTACATGCCGATGGTGCTGTCGCTCGCGCTGGTCGGCTTCATCTGGCAGCTGATCTACACGCCGGACGGCGGCCTGCTGAACTCGGTGCTGGGCCTCGACAAACCGGTCGACTGGATCGGCGACTCGGACATCAACCTCTACGCGGTACTGGTCGCGGCGGCGTGGCGGCACACCGGCTACATCATGCTGCTGTACTTGGCGGGCCTGAAGTCGGTGGACCCGGCGCTGAAGGAAGCCGCGTCACTGGACGGCGCCTCGGCCTCGCAGACGTTCTTCCGCGTCACCTTCCCGGTGATGAAGCCGGTGAACATCGTGGTCGCCGTGGTGACGGTGATCGAGGCGCTGCGGGCGTTCGACATCGTGTACGTCATCAACAAGGGACGCAACGGCCTGGAGCTGCTGTCGGTGCTGGTGACCGACAACATCATCGGTGAGGCTTCGCGCATCGGCCGTGGTTCCGCCGTCGCGGTGATCCTGCTGACGATCTCGCTCGGCGTCATCATCCCGTACCTGTACCAGGTGTTCAGCAAGGAGAACCGGACGTGACGGCCACGCTGGAACGGCCCTCGGTGCCGGCGAAGAAGACCAGGCCGGTCACACCGGCACGGATCGCGCTGCACGTCTTCCTGATCCTGACGTGCCTGATGACGCTGGCGCCTCTGCTGTGGGCGGTCTACGCGTCGCTGCGGACGTACGACGACACGTCGGTCAACGGCTACTTCTCCATCGCGAAGTCGCTGACGTTCGACAACTTCGCGAAGGCGTGGGAGATCGGCGACCTGCCGCACTTCTACTGGAACACGTTCCTGATCACCGTGCCCGCCCTGATCATCACGCTGGTGCTGAGCTCCATGGTGGCGTTCGGGGTGTCGCGGTTCAGCTTCAAGTTCAACATCGCGCTGCTGATGCTGTTCACCGCGGGCAACCTGTTGCCGCAGCAGGTGATCGTGACGCCGCTGTGGCGGCTGTACCGGCTGATCGAACTTCCGGCGTGGATGTCGGAGAGCGAGTCGCTGATCGACTCGCCGCTCGGCGTCATCCTGATCCACATCGCGTTCCAGATGGGCTTCTGCACGTTCGTACTGTCGAACTACATGAAGACCATCCCGTACGAGCTGACCGAGGCGGCCAGGGTCGACGGCGCCTCGGTGTTCCGGCAGTACTGGCAGCTGACCCTGCCGTTGTGCCGGCCGGTGCTCGCCGCGCTGGCGACGCTGGAGTTCACCTGGATCTACAACGACTTCCTGTGGGCGTTGGTGCTGATCCAGGACGGCGACAAGATGCCGGTCACCTCGGCGTTGCAGAACCTGAAGGGCACGTTCTTCACCGACAACAACCTGATCGCAGCCGGCTCTCTCCTGGTCGCGCTGCCCACCCTGGTGGTGTTCTTCGTGCTGCAGCGGCAGTTCGTGGGCGGACTGACGCTGGGATCCACGAAGGGCTGATGCGCAAAGGGGCGGAGACCACGTGGTCCCCGCCCCTTTCGCGTTGCTCGAAGAGCTAGTGCCGCGACCGGCAGCCTTTGCCCCGTATTCGGCGAAGGTTGCCGGTCGCGGCACTAGTTCCCGCCGGTCTGCGGGTTGTAGTCGGAGATCGAACCCCAGCGCCCCACCGGGATCACGATCACGCGGGCCTTGCCGATCACGTTCGCGACCGGGATGGCGCCGTCGGCCGGCGTCGGGTCGCCGTGCTTGCGCGAGTCCGACGAGTTGTTGCGGTTGTCGCCCATCACCCACAGCGTGCCCGCGGGGACGGTGACCTTCTCGAACGAGTCCTGCTGGCGCGGGCCGCCACCGAAGTTCAGGTACGGCTCGTCCAGCGGCTTGCCGTCGACCATCACGCGGCCCTCTTCGTCGCAGCACTCGACGGTCTGGCCGCCGACGGCGATGACGCGCTTGATGAAGTCGGTGCCGCTGGGCTCGGAGAGGTTCACCATCGAGCCGAGGTCCTGCAGCGTGCCGACCACGAAGTTCGGGGGCTGCTTGCCGCCGGTCCAGTTCGGCGGGCCGCGGAAGACGATGACGTCGCCGGGGCGCGGGTCGTTGAACAGGTACGTGATCTTCTCGACCAGCACCTTGTCGTTCACGCAGCCCGTGCAGCCGTGCAGCGTCGTCTCCATCGAGGCCGACGGGATGACGAACACGCGCGCGACGAACGTCTGGATGACGACGGTCAGCAGCAGCGCGACGCTGAAGATGACCAGGAGCTCTTTCCAGAACGGCTGCTTCTTCTTCGGCTTCTTCCTGGAGAACCGCGGCGCCTCGTCTTCGGCGTACGCGGAGGAACGCGACGAGCGGTCCTCGTACGACGAAGCGGGCGAACCGGACGTCGAGAAACGCGACGTGGGTTCGGGGCCGTCTCCGGAGGGAGGGGTCGTCTCCCAGGTCGACGAAGAATCGTCGTTCACGCGATGACTCACACGCCCCACCTTACGGACGTCCGGGTAGGCGCAACGTGAACAGGGCCCCACCGTCGGGGGCTCTGCCCGCCGTGGCCGTGCCGCCGTGCCGTTGCGCCACCTGCTTGACGATGGCGAGTCCCAGGCCGGAACCCGGCAGGGTCCGCGCCTCGGACGAACGGTAGAACCGCTCGAAAACATGAGGTAGATCGGCATCCGCGATGCCGGGGCCCGCGTCCGCCACCTCCACCACGGCGCTGCCGTCGCCCACCTGACGGAGGTTCAGCCGCACCGCCGAACCCGAGGGACTGAACTTCACCGCGTTGTCGAGGAGGTTCAGCACCGCGCGCTCGAGAGCACTGGAATCACCCAGAAGTGTCCATGGTTGCAGCTGCACGTCGAACGTGACGTTCGTGGCGCGGCGGCGCGCGCGGTCCAGCGACCGTTCCACCACCTCGTGCAGGTCGACCGGCTCGTGGATGACCTGCGGCGCGTCCTCGCGGGCCAGTTCGACCAGGTCACCGATGAGGGTGGTGAGTTCGTCGATCTGGGCGCGCACGTCCGCCTGGATCTCCGTTTTGTCCTCTTGCGACAACGTCGGGGCGTCCGGGCGTTCCGAGGCGAGCAGCAGCTCCAGGTTCGTGCGCATGGACGTCAGCGGCGTGCGCAGCTCGTGGCCCGCGTCGGCGACCAGGCGGCGTTGCCGTTCCTGCGACTCGGCGACGGCGCCGAGCATCGCGTTGAAGCTGTGCGTCAACCGCGCCAGTTCGTCGTCGCCCGCGACCGGGATCGGGGTCAGGTCACCCGTGTTCGCGACGCGTTCGGTGGCTTCGGTGAGCCGCTGCACGGGCCGCAGACTCGTGCGTGCGACGGCCGTGCCCGCGATGGCCGCGAGCAGCACGCCGGCGCCGCCGATGAGCAGCAGAACCACGCTGAGCTTGGCGAGCGTCGTCCGCTGCGGCACCATCGACTGGGCGATGATGATCGCCTGGCCCGGCTGGTACGCGACGGCGATGACCCGCGTCTCGGTCTTGTGGTCGGTCCAGATGAACTCCTCCCGGTCGCCCTCCGCGACGTCCCAGGCCTCCTGGACGCTGGGCGGCGGGGTGGAGTCCTTCGGATAGATGATCTTCCCGGGGTCCGCCAGCAGCACGCCCATCTTGACGTCGCCTGCAGCGAGGAACGCCGCCGGGTAGTTCGCGACCTCGTCCGGCGTGGTGACCTTCGTGCCGTTCGCGACCGTGGCGGCACGCTGGCGCAGGCCTTCGTCGAGCGCGTCGTACGTGCTCTTGCGCACGACCATGTACGCACCGAGAGACACCAACGCGACGGCTCCGGCCACGCAGAACGCCGCGAGCCAGGTGACCCGCGCCCGCAGCGACGCCCGTTGCAGGCGTCCCTGGGGTTCGGCGATCACGGAGGGGTTTCCCTCATGACGTAGCCCACTCCGCGCACCGTGTGGATCAGCCTCGGCTCGCCCTCCAGCTCCGTCTTGCGGCGCAGATACCCCACGTAGACCTCGAGAGCGTTGCCCGAGGTCGGGAAGTCGTATCCCCACACGTCCTCCAGGATGCGGCTGCGGGTGAGCACCTGGCGCGGGTGCGCCAGCAGGAGCTCGAGCAGCGCGAACTCGGTGCGGGTGAGGCTGATCGGACGCTCGCCGCGGCGGACGTCGCGGGTCGACGGGTCCAGCTCCAGGTCGGAGAACTTCAGGGAGGCGGCGGACTTCTGGGCGGCGTCGTCGTCGTGAGCGGCCCTGCGCAGCAGCGCGCGCAACCGGGCCAGCAACTCCTCCAGCGCGAACGGCTTGGGCAGGTAGTCGTCGGCTCCGGCGTCCAACCCGGACACCCGGTCGCTCACGGCGTCCCGTGCGGTCAGCACGAGGATCGGCAGGTCGTCACCGGTGCTGCGCAGCCTGCGGCACACCTCGAGGCCGTCGAGGCGGGGCATCATCACGTCGAGCACCATCGCGTCCGGCCTCGCGGCGGTCACCGACTCCAAGGCCTGCATGCCGTCTCCGGCAGTCTCGACCTGGTAGCCGTTGAACTGGAGCGAGCGGCGGAGTGACTCCCGGACCGCCCGATCGTCATCGACAACGAGGATGCGCATGGGGGCAGTCTTGCCGAGGGATCTGAGAAGTGCCTGAGAAGGGCCCTAACTGCGGGTGTGAGTTCGGCGTTAGCCTTCCAGGCCCCTCGCGACCGGTGCGTTCCACTTCCGCCAGAGCGCGATGAGCCTGATGGTGATGATCATTACCGCACCGGTCAGCGAGACCAGGCCTTTCGGCAGCCCTGCCCATTCACCCACCGCCACGACGACCGCGCCGCACAGCGCTGCCACGGCGTAGATCTCTCTCCTCAGGACCAGAGGGATCTCACGAAGGAGCAGGTCACGTAGTGCGCCACCGCCGATGCCCGTCGTCATGCCGATGAGGCACGCCGCGTAGGGGGTCGCGCCGAGTGACAACGCCGTCGACGTGCCGGACGTGACGAACAGGCCGAGGCCCACGGCGTCGAGCAGCAGCACGCTGCGGCGAAGCTTCGCGACGTGCGGGTGGAACCAGAAGACGATCAGGCCCGTACCGCCCGCGACCAGCAGGTACGGCCAGTGCCGCAGGCTCGTCGGTGGGTGCACGCCGAGCAGCACGTCACGGATGATGCCGCCGCCCAGCGCCGTGGTGAGCGCCAGGATGATCACGCCGAACACGTCGAGGCGAGCGCGGACCGCGGCCACCGCTCCGGAGGCGGCGAAGACCGCGAGACCGATCAACTCCAGGACGATGAGCAGCACGAACGGAGAGAGTAGTGCCGCTTATCGAGGAGGCGCCGCGCGGCGGTAACCGGCGTCCAGCCGCCCACCCGCGGACACCAGGACGGCCTCCACGACGGCGATGAACCGCTCGGCGCCCTCGCCCCGCACCAACGCCCGGTAGGCGTCCACGAGCTCATCCTCTTTGGCGTCGAGCAGCCGGCGCAGCAGCCACTTGCCGTGCCCGAGCCACCGGTTCTGCATGACCAGGGCGAGCTCTCCCGCGCAGCTCAGCAGTCTGGCCGCGACGAACAGACGCTCGTCCTCGTCCCGTGCGCCGATCAGGTCCTCGAGCAGGTCCGTGGTGCCGTAGCGACGGTCTTCCAGCTCAGTGACCGTCGCAGGAGGAGGGCCCGCATCGAGCAGGACGCGTGCCTCGGACCGCATGCGCTGACCAGTGCCGTCGGCGTCGAGCATGAGGAACCCCTCGGCGCACATGTGCAGCAACGGAGGCCGCCGGCCCTCGGTGTCACGTGCCACGAAGTCCTGGAACGACTCGATCGTGTGACAGAACAGCTCGACCGGCCAGCCGCGGTACCGCAGGGTCTCGCGGAACGCGCCGGGCAGGTCGTCGACGATCACGACCATGTCCAGGTCGGAATTCGCCGTGTAGTTGCCCGCCGCCACGCTGCCGCCGAGGAACGCCGCCCTCGCGAGCGGGTACTTGACGTCGAGCAGGTCTCGCGCGACCTGCACCGGGTCCTTGTCCCAGTCCAGCGGGTGGCCGGTGACGTAGTAGTCCTCGTCGGGGTTCAGCGGGCCGAGCACGTGCTCGATGCACGGCCGGATCGCGGGGAGCACCTCGTGGAGGTCCACCAGCCACGGGTTGTCCTCGGCGTCGAAGAACGGCCTGATCGTCAGGAACTGGGCTCGCGAGATCTCCCGCACGCTGACCGGTGGCCCGCTGCGGTGCTTCGCGTAGCCCTTCAGGCGCCAACCCATGTTGTCGCCGTAGGCATGCCTGACCTCGTCCTGGTCCCCCGCCACGCGTTCATTCTTACTTGACGAGGTCGTCCGGACGAATTCAGTCACACGCCACCTCCGGCGAACGGCCCAGCGGACCGTCCTCTCGCGACCTCAGAAGAAGTCCGCGAGCCGGGGCGTGCCGGACGAGCCGGTGAGCTGGTCGAGCACCACCGCGTCGGCCGGGTCGCCCTCCAGCAAACCCCCGCGCCGCAACGCATGCGTGTTCTGCGCGCCGGAGAACCACGGACCGAGCGCCCGCGCGTGCAACCGCACCGCGCCGGTGCCGCCGGGTTCGACGCGCACCGAGCCGTCCTCCACGACAACACGCTGGAGACCCGCGTGCCATGGGGCGTGGTCGTCGATGATCTCCAGGTCCACCGCGGCGTTCGCGAGGCGCGGCCAGCCCCGGGCGGCCACGGCGGCGGGCAGGTCGACGACGCGCTGCATCCAGGTCGAGGTCCACACCGAGTGGCGCATCGGCGTGCTGCCCAGGAAGCCGATCGTCGCCGGGTCGGTGATCCGCAGGTCGATCGCTTCCAGCGTGCCCGCCCACGACGCCAGCGAGGCGAGGAGGTTGAGCTGGGCCTCGACGTCGACGCCGATGAGGTCGTCGACCTTGAGCCGGCCCATGTCGCCGCCGGGCTCGCGCTGGGCCGTCAGGTAGCCGCGCAGGCCGTTCGGGCCGGGCAGCACGCTCACCAGGTCCATCTCCAGGACCTTGTCGACGTCGATACGCGGCGGCCTGCGGTCGGCCATGCCGTCGATCGTCCGCGCCACCTCCAGATAGCACGCGTGCAGGGCGGGGAGGTCGCTCTCCTCCGCCGGGCGCGAGGGAATCAGCTCGGCGGGCTTCGGAACGGTGAGCAGCCTGTCCATCGGCAGCTCGACCCACTCGAAGACCCCGGCGCGTTCCCAGCCGCGGCGCCGGTACAGGGTCGGCACGGTCGCGTAGAGCGCCGAGAGCGGCTGGCCGTGCTCCCTCATCGTGGCCAGCGCGGCGTCGAGCAGCGCGTTCGCGATCCCCCGGCCACGATAGGCACCGTCGACGGCGACACCGCCGATCCCGCCCATGGGGACCGCGGCGCCGCCGTAGAACTGCGCGTACGAGCCGATGCCGAGCACACCCGCGACCCGGCCGTCGATCTCGGCGAGAAGTCCGTGCGTACCGGGCCTCAGCAGCGGTCCCGACGGCTTGGTGCCGTTGAACGCGACCTTGCGCAGCCGGAACACGGCGTCGCGGTCGTCCTCGGTGAACTCGCGGATGTGCACGAACAACTATCTACCAGGAAAAGAAGCCCTGGCCCGTCTTCTTCCCCAGCTCACCCTGGGCAACCTTGTCCCGCAGCAGTTGCGGCGGATCGAACCGCGGCCCGAGCTCGGCCGCGAGGTGCTCGGCGATCGCCAGCCGCACGTCGAGTCCGACCAGGTCGGTGAGCTCCAGCGGGCCCATCGGCCAGCGGTAGCCGAGCTTCATGCCGGTGTCGATGTCCGCGGCGGAGGCGACGCCCTCCTCCAGCATGCGAATCGCTTCCATGCCGACGGCGACGCCCAGCCGTGAGGTCGCGAACCCCGGCGAGTCGCGCACCTCGATGACGGTCTTGCCCATCTCCTCGGCCCAGGTCCGCGCCTTGGCCACGTTCGCGGGGTCGACGCCCTCGTGGTGGACGAGCTCGACGAGCTGCTGCACCGGGACGGGGTTGAAGAAGTGCATGCCCAGCACGCGTTCGCCGGGCAGGCCGGCGGCGATCTCGGAGATCGACAGCGACGACGTGTTGGAGGCGAGGATCGCGTCCGGGCACTTCTCGGCCGCGAACCCCAGGACCTTCTGCTTCAGCGGCACGTTCTCCGGCACGGCCTCGATGACCAGCTCGGCGTCCGCGGGCGGCTCGGCCACGGTCAGGTTCGCCAGCAGTTCGTCGGCGTCGCGGTCCTTGAGCTTGCCCTTGGCCTCGGCCCGGTGCAGCGAAGCCTTCACACCGAGGAACCCGGCGTTCGCCCGTTCGGCATCGGCCTCGACGAGCCAGACCTGGTGCTCGTTCGCCAGCAGGAGGTGCGCGATGCCCGCGCCCATCGTGCCGCCACCGATGACGACGGCCTTCACGAAACCACCTCGGCGCTGAACATGGCGACGAGCTCCATGCCACCGATCTCGGCGAGGTTGGCGCCCGAGGTGGCCCACTCCGGCGACTGCAGGACGGCCTTGAACGACGCCTCGGACTCGAAGTACATCTCCGCGATCAGGTGCGGCTCGTTCTCACCGAGGAAGCCCGCCAGGAACACCTGTTGCACCTTGGCGACCTCGGCGCGGACCAGGCCGGGAACCGAGTTCACGATCGGCAGGTGCGACTCGAAGTACTTCTGGTCGAAGCCCTCGGGGTCGGCCGGCTTCCTGTACAGCGCGATGTACTTGATCATGTGACACCATCCTCCTCGACTCGCCGAGCACTGTAACGCCCGGAGCACCCGCGGGGCTGAGGCACGATGGTGAGGTGCGGATCATCCTGCTGCGCCACGGACAGAGCCTCGGCAACGTCGACGAGCTCGCCTACTGCCGCATCCCCGACCACGCCCTGCCGCTCACCGGGACCGGCGAGGATGAGGCGCGCGCCGCCGGACCGACGATCAAGGCCCTGATCGGCGACAGCCCGGTCGCGGCCTACGTCTCCCCGTACACGAGGACGAGGCACACGTTCGACCTGCTCGGCATCGAGGCGGAACGGATCGTCACCGAGCCGAGGGTGCGCGAGCAGGACTGGGGCAACCTCCAGGACCCGGTGCAGCAGGAGGTGCTCAAGCACCAGCGGCACGCGTTCGGCCACTTCTTCTTCCGGCTGCCCAACGGCGAGTCCGGCGCGGACGTGGACGACCGGGTGGCGGCGTTCCTCGACGGCCTGGAAGTGCGGCTGCACCAGGACGAGTCGCATCCCAAGACGGTGCTGGTCGTGTCGCACGGCCTGACGATCAGGCTGCTGTGCCGCAGGCTCTTCGACTGGAGCATCGACCTGTTCGAGTCACTGTCCAATCCGGACACATGCGAGAACCGCGTGCTCGACCACAACGGCACGGGGTGGAGGCTGGACCGCCCTTTCGACCAGTGGCGCGACTCACCGGACGGAACGGTCCAGCACCCCGTCTAGATAAGCCCGCGCTTGTAGGCCGCGACAAGCCGGCGCGGCACGAGAAGCTCCTTGCCGTCCAACGTCCGCACGCGCACCAGATCCGGTGCGGTGGCCTTCCACTGCGAACGGCGGTGGCGGGTGTTGGACCTGGACGTCTTGCGCTTGGGAACGGCCATCAGCGCTCTCGCTTTCCATAGCGGCGGTTGAACTTCTCGACCCGGCCGGCGGTGTCCACGAGCCGTTGCGTGCCCGTCCAGAACGGGTGCGAGTCGGCGGTGATGTCGACGACGAGCAACGGGTAGGAGTTGCCGTCCTCCCACTCGATCGTCCTGGACGACTTCGCGGTCGAGCGAGTCAGGAACGTCTTGCCGGTGGACGCGTCCTGAAAGACCACCGGGTGGTAGTCGGGGTGGATTCCGGGCTTCATATCGCCAGCTTTCGGATCGAGTCCACGAAGGACAGTTCGTCGTCGGTGAGCAGCGCTTCGGTGAACGCCGCGGTGATGGAGTCCGGTTCGCCCAGGGTGATCGCCACGATCTGGGTGGTCCGGCCTCCGAGCGGCCCGCCCTCGCCGACGTGCAGGCCGCAGCCCGCGGATTCCAGGTGCAGCGCGACGTCCGGCTCGTCCGCCACCCAGAGCCGGCCGCGCGAGCGCACGACCGTTCCGTCCAGCAACGAGTCGAGCGCGTCGTTCAGACGTGCCGGGTGAAACGGCCGGTCTGCCGTGAAAACCGCTGTCGAGACACCACATTCGGGCGTCAGAGGCATCAGCCGTGGCCGGGTGCTCTTGCGCACGACCACCGTCTCGGGCGTGCAGCGGTGTGCGCCGGGAGCGAGCCGGTCGAGCACGGCGAGCGTGCGTTCGTCCGCGTCTCCCTGCAGCACCAGCACATCCGCGGCCTCGGCCTGCGCGACGACGACCTGAGCCACCGTGCGTTGGTCACTGACCATCGAGGCGTCGCCCAGGGCATCGTCCAGCCAGGTCGCCGCGTCGAGCACGGTGATCACGCACTCGACGTCGACGCCGAGCTTGCGGCGCACCGCGTCCGGCTCCAGCAGCGGGTCCAGGTGCAGCACGACCGTGTGGCCCTTCAGGGCGGCGAGCAGCTCACGCAGGTCCTCCCGCACGGTGCAGGACGCACAGCCGTGCAGCAGGTCGATGTCAGTCGCAACGCCGTCGACCCAGCGCCGCACGCACGTTTCCGCAGCTACGTGACGCACGAGCACCGAACCGGGCCGGTCGCGCCACACCCGCACGGCGACGTCGTGGTCGACCAGCCCCGCCACCATAACGACAACGGTTTCCATGTGAGGTACCGTAGATGAAAACGAAAGTCGTTTCAATCTGAGTCCATCTTTCTGGAGGTACTCGTGCGCTGCCAGCTGACCGGCCGTGAGCCGGGCTTCGGCAACCGCGTCTCGCACTCACAACGCAAGACGCGGCGCCGGTGGAACCCGAACGTCCAGCGCAAGCGGTACTTCGTGCCGTCGCTGAACAGGTTCGTGACGCTGACGCTGTCCGTGAAGGGCATCAAGACCGTCGACAAGATGGGCATCGAGGCCGCCGTGGCCCAGCTCCGCACGCAGGGGGTGAAGGTCTGATGGCCAAGAGCACCGATGTCCGGCCGATCATCAAGATGAGGTCGACCGCCGGAACCGGCTACACCTACGTGACCCGCAAGAACCGCCGCAACGACCCGGACCGGATGGTGCTGCGCAAGTACGACCCGGTGGCGCGCAGGCACGTCGAGTTCAAAGAGGAGCGCTGAGGACGTGGCGAAGAAGTCGAAGATCGCGGCGGACCTGCGCAGGCGCGAGGTCGTGGCGCGCTACGCGGAACGACGGGCAGAGCTCAAGGAGATGCTGCGGCACCCGGAGACGCGCGCGGAAGCGTTGCAGGGCCTGCAGAAGCTGCCGCGGGACGCGTCGCCGACCCGGTTGCGCAACCGCGACGTCGTGGACGGGCGGCCGCGCGCCTACAACCGGAAGTTCGGCCTGTCCCGCGTCCGGCTGCGGGAGATGGCCCACCGCGGTGAGCTGCCCGGCGTCTCGAAGGCGAGCTGGTGATGCGCGAGAAGAAGCCGCTCAAGCGCAGGCAGAACCTGCTCGCGAAGGAGGGCGTGACCGTCGTCGACTGGAAGGACGTCACGCTGCTGCGCAAGTTCCTCTCGGACCGGGGCAAGATCCGGTCCCGCCGGGTGACCGGCCTGACGCCGCAGCAGCAGCGTCAGGTCGCCACGGCGATCAGGAACGCACGGGAGATGGCCTTGTTGCCGTACCCGTCACAAGCGCGATGACCCGCACCGCCGCGCTGGCCAGGAAGGCCAGCGCGGCGAGCTGCACCAGCAACGCGAGCACCCAGGTCGTGTGTTCGTCGACCGTCAGATCGCCTCGAACACCCACCAGGAAGGTCGCGTAGAGGCCCCAGCACTGCAGCGCGGCCAGGCCGGCGCCGACGATC
Organism: Lentzea albidocapillata; assembly: GCF_000719115.1. Classification (GTDB taxonomy): domain Bacteria; phylum Actinomycetota; class Actinomycetes; order Mycobacteriales; family Pseudonocardiaceae; genus Lentzea; species Lentzea albidocapillata. Next base: position 44,564 of record NZ_JOEA01000028.1, read on the forward strand.
GTGGTCCGCAGCGAGACGACCACCACGACGGCGGCGAGCAGGAACAGGGCGAGCAGCGGCCAGGCGCCGGTGAACGTGGCCACGCCTACTCCGCCGCCGAATCCGAGCGCCGAGCCGTAACCGCCTTTCATTCTTCGCATCCGATCGGTGTATCGCCTCAGGTGAGATCAGCGCCACCTCTCCAGCGTGAAGTTGGTGCTTTCGAGTGAGGCACCATCGCACGAATGAACCTGTACGACGTGGTCCACCGCCGCAGGGACACCCGCGCCGAGTTCTCCGGTGAGGAGATCCCCGCCGACGTGCTGCGCCGGGTGCTGACCGCCGCACACGCCGCCCCCAGCGTCGGGCTGTCCCAGCCGTGGGACTTCGTGCTCGTGCGCGACGAGTCGACCCGGCGCGCCTTCCGGGACCACGTCCAGGCCGAACGCAGCGTCTTCGCAGCTCAGCTGGACCAGGAACGGGCGGAGACCTTCGCCCGCATCAAGGTCGAGGGAGTCATGGAGTCGACCCTCGGCATCGTGGTCACCTACGACCCGGACCGGGGCTCGCCGGCGGTACTCGGCAGGCACGCGATCGCCGACGCCGGTCTGTACTCCGTGTGCCTCGCCATCCAGAACCTGTGGCTGGCCGCGACGGAAGAGGGACTCGGTGTGGGCTGGGTGAGCTTCTACCGGGAAGATGTGCTGCGCCGTCTGCTGGACATCCCCACAAGGGTCCGTCCGGTTGCGTGGCTGTGCGTCGGTCCGGTTCGATCACTGCCCGAAACTCCCGATCTGGAACGTCACGGTTGGCGCAACCGACTACCCCTCGATGACGTCCTGCACCACGATCGGTATGGGGCGCGACCGACCCGGTAGCCTGTGCGGGCCGCTCGGCCAGTCGGAACGGAGTCGATGAACGAGTGGAGCAACGCGATCCGCTGGTAGCGGGCCAGATTCCGCGGCTGGACCGAGAGGTCCGCGCGTTGCTCAACGCTGGCCGCTTGCCGGAGGCGAACAGTCTTTTCGACGAGGTGGTCACCAAGGTGTCCCCCGGCGCCGACCGCTGGGTTCGATCGGCGGTGCTGGTCAACCGGGCGGTGATGGCCTGGCGCCTCGGCCGCATCCCCCTCGCTCTGGAACTGGCCGCCGAGGGGTGGACCGACCTCGACGCCGACCGTTCGGACAGCCCCGCCGTGGCCCACACGATGGGCTCCCTCGGCTATCTGATGGAGGGCATCGGCAACCGGCGCGCGGCCCTGGACATGCTGCGGCTGTCGGTGCAGGTGGCGCGTCGTGCGGGCAACACCGACGTGCTGGCCCACTGCCTGCAGCGCCTCGGCGGTTCACTCAACTTCCGCGCCTGTTCCGGACCTCCCGCGGCAGCGCCGGCGATCTTCGAGGAGGCGCTGGCGTACCTCGACGAGGGCCTCGGCATCGTCAAGGACGAGGTGCACCGGCGCGCGCTCCTGGGCGCGTGCGGACGGTCCCTGGCCGGCGTCGGTCAGCTGGACAAGGCCGAGGAGATGGGCGAGGAGACGCTGCGGCTGGCCCTGGACGCCGACGATCTCTGGGGCATCTCGGTCGGCAACTGGGTTCTCGCCGTCGTGCGCCGCGAAAAGGGTGATTTCGACGAGGCGCGCACACTCGCGTCCCGTGCTGTGACCAGCGCCGAACGCATCAACGACACATCACTGCTGCTGCGGTTCTCGACCGAACTGGCGGACATCTGCCACTCGCTGGGTGACGCCGTGGGCGAGGCCGAGGCGTTGCGCCGGTCGATGGCCGCGTCCCGCACCGCCAGGGAGACGTTGCAGGAAGGCCTGGGCCAGGCCCTGGAGCAGCGCCGGGTGGCCGTTCAGGCACAACGGCTCGCGGTGGCGGCGCAGGAGGCCGCGGCGCGCGATCCGTTGACGGGCCTGGCGAACCGGCTCGGGCTGGAACGCGCGGCCGCCGCGTTGCTGGAGTCGACGGCGGCGCGTGGACGGGTGCCGTGGCTGGTGCTGGTCGACGTGGACTGGTTCAAGAACGTCAACGACGACGCCGGGCACGCGACGGGCGACGCGGCGTTGCGCGAGATCGCGGCGTTGCTGCGGCGCGAGTGCCGGTCGGACGACCTGGTGGCGCGCTGGGCCGGTGACGAGTTCGTGGTGCTGCTCGGGGACACCGGGCCGAACATGGACGTCGGCCCGAACGTGGCGGAGCGGATCCGTGCGGCCGTCGACGGGCACGACTGGACGATGGTGCTCGGCGCGGTCCGCCGCCCGACGGTCAGCATCGGCGTGGCGGCGGGACCGGCCAAACTGGACCAGCTGTTCGCGGCCGCCGACATGGCGCTCTACCGCGCCAAGCGGCACGGCCGCAACAGGGTCGAGGTCGAGCCCTCGGTGGACGAGGTGCCCGGGATCGTGTCCGGGAACTAGGGGTTCCCGGCGAACGAGGGGTTCTCGGCGTCTAGGCGATCAGACCGCCGCGGTAGGCCACCAGTGCGGCCTGCACGCGGTTGACCGCGCCGATCTTGCCGAGCACGGACGAGACGTAGCCCTTCACCGTCGCCTCCGACAGGTGCAGGGTGCCGCCGATCTCCGCGTTGGACATGCCCTGGCCGATCAGCACGAGCACCTCGCGCTCGCGTTCGGACAGGCTCTGGAGGAGCCTTCGTGCCGGCTCCGCCATTCGTTCGCCGTCGGCGACGGCCGCGAGAACTCTCGCCGCCACACCGGGGTCGAGAACAGCGCCTCCGCGCGCGAGATCACGCACGGCTTTGACGAGCTGTTCCGGTTCGGTGTCCTTGAGAAGGAAGCCGGCCGCGCCGAGACGCAGGGCTTCCGAAACGTACTCGTCGACGTCGAACGTGGTCAGGATGCAGACCCTCGGTGGGTCCGGCAGGGTCCGCAGCCTTCGCAGGGCCACGAGTCCGTCCGAGGTGCGCATCCGGATGTCGAGCAGAACAACGTGCGGACGATGCTGGCGTGCCAGGTCGGCTACCAGATGTCCGTCATCGGCCTCAGCAACAACTTCGATGTCTCCGACGCTGCTCAGGATCATGCGAAGGCCGGAGCGGACGAGGTCCTCGTCGTCGGCCAGCAGAACCTTGATCACGACGCCTCCCGCATTGGCGTTCCGTGCTCCCTCATGTGCGCGATCTTGGCGTACGCACGCCGAAGGTCGCGTTAATTCTCAGTTATCTCATCATGTGGTTACAGATTTTCGAGATCGCCGACGGCGTTCACAGTTACCGGAATTGAGTGCTGACTTCGCTGCGTAGGCAGGCCAGCAGGAGTTAGGAGGGACCATCGGAACACTGAGTGACGAAACATCATAATCCCACTGAGTGGAATGCTGTACCAGAAAACACGGATACAGCCTCGGTAATCCGATTCAGATGTCTCATTTGATCTCGTTTCTGCCCATATGGCTTGTCAATGTGTTTCGGTATCGATACAGGTCTCTTGTCTGCGATTGGAAAACGCGAAGGTCTTTCGCAATAGCCCTACCGGAAAGTAACGTGCATCACAACAGCCCTGCCCTGCACGGAGAGGAGCTTCGCGCGATGCGGAGAGCCAATCCGGTGACGACCCTGCTGGCGACCGCCGCCGTCACCGCCTCCCTTCTGATCCTTCCGTCGGCCAACGCCGAGGAACCCCCACGCGCGGCCGCGTTCGCCGCGGACGACTACTGCCTCGGGCAGTGCAACGACATCCTTCCGCCCGGCAACAACGGCAACGCGACGCTGGCCGAGATCCTCACGCACAAAGCGTTCGGCACCAGGCCCGCGCATTCGGCCGACCAGCTCGGTAAATACGACGCCCTGGTCAACGGCTACGGCGGACTGACGAACTCGCAGCTGACGGACTTCTTCAACGACGCGTCGTTCGGCGTGCCGTCCGACCAGGTCGAGAGCACCATCAAGCCGCGGTCCGACGTGACGATCGTGCGCGACAAGAAGATCGGCATGCCGCACATCACCGGGACCACGCGGTCCGGCACGATGTTCGGCGCCGGTTTCGCGGCCGCGCAGGACCGCCTGTGGCTGATGGACGTCTTCCGCCACCTCGGGCGCGGTCAGCTGACCGGTTTCGCCGGTGGCGCGCCCGGCAACCGCGTGCTGGAGCAGAGCTTCTTCAACCAGATCCCGTACACCGAGGCGGACCTGCAGAAGCAGATCGACAGCGCGACGACGAACGGTGGTGAGCGCGGCCGGCAGGCGTTGGCCGACGTCAACGACTACACCGCGGGCATCAACGCGTACATCACCCAGTCTGTCTCCGCACGGAACTTCCCCGGCGAGTACGTGCTGACTGGGCACGCCGACTCGATCACGAACTGGAACGACATCCAGCCGTTCAAGTCGACCGACATGGTGGCGATCGCGTCCGTGGTCGGTGGCCTGTTCGGTGCCGGCGGTGGCGGTGAGGTCCAGTCGGCGCTGGTGAAGCTGGCCGCGCAGAACAAGTACGGCGCTACCGCCGGCGAGCAGGTGTGGAAGGCGTTCCGGGCGCAGAACGACCCCGAGGCCGTGCTGACCCTCCACGACGGACAGTCGTTCCCGTACTCCGCCTCGCCCGCTTCGCCTCAGGGCGTGGCGCTTCCGGACGGTGGCAACGTCACGCCGGAGCGGATGGTCTACGACGAGGTGGGCGGCACGGGTGCTGCCGTCGCCGTTCCCGCTTCCGAGGACGTGGCGAAGGCTCGGGGGATCTTCTCCGATGGCGTGCTGCCTGCCGACCTGCTGAACAAGAAGCACGGCATGTCGAACGCTCTCGCGGTGTCGGGTGCTCACACGGACAGCGGGAACCCGATCGCCGTGTGGGGGCCGCAGACCGGTTACTTCGCGCCGCAGTTGCTCCTGCTGCAGGAGCTCAACGGGCCCGGCATCCGTTCGCGCGGCGTCTCGTTCGCCGGCGTCTCGATGTACGTGCAGCTCGGCCGGGGTGTCGACTACTCGTGGAGCGCCACCTCGTCTGGCCAGGACATCGTCGACACCTACGCCGTCGAGCTGTGCAACCCGGACGGTTCTGCTCCGACGAAGGCCTCCTCGCACTACCTGTTCCACGGTTCTTGCCTGCCGATGGAACGACTGGAGCGCAAGAACGCCTGGAAGCCCACGGTCGCGGACGGCACGCCCGCCGGTTCGTACACGCTGGTGATGTACCGGACCAAGTACGGCCTGGTGACCAGCAGGGCGACCGTCGGTGGCAAGGTCGTGGCGTACACGACGCTGCGTTCGACGTACATGCACGAGGTCGACTCGATCATCGGCTTCCAGGAGCTGAATGATCCTTCGGCGATCCGTTCGGCCACCGACTTCCAGCGCGCGGCCAACAAGATCGGCTACGCGTTCAACTGGTTCTACGTGGACTCCCGCGACTCCGCGTACTTCAACTCGGGCCTGAACCCGGTCCGCCGATCCACTGTGGACCCGAACCTGCCGACGTGGGGCCGGGCCGAGTACGAGTGGGTGGGCTGGAACGGCGACGAGAATGTTTCTGAATACATGCCGTTCGCCGCGCACCCGAACTCGATCAACCAGGACTACTACGTGTCCTGGAACAACAAGCAGGCCAAGGACTTCACGTTCGGCGCCTTCGGCCACAGCGCTGTGCACCGCGGCGACCTGCTCGACGTCCGCGTGCGCGCCCTGATCGCTTCCGGCCAGAAGGTCACGCGTGCTTCCCTGACTCGCGTGATGGCCGAGGCGGCAGTGGCCGACCTGCGTGCCGAGCAGGTGCTGCCCGAGTTGCTGCGGGTGCTGGAGTCCGCTCCGGTCGACGCCTCCCTGGCTCCGGTCGTGCAGAAGCTGAAGGACTGGCAGCGCTCCGGCTCGTTGCGCAAGGAGACCGCGAAGGGCAGCAAGGCCTACAACCACGCCGAAGCCATCCGAATTCTGGATGCCTGGTGGCCCCTGCTCGTCGAGTCGCAGTTCAAACCGTCGCTGGGTGACGGGCTCTACAACGCCCTGGTCGCCGCCCAGCAGGTCGACGAATCCCCGTCCGACGCGCACGGCGCCGCGCCGCACAAGGGTTCGTCGTTCCAGTACGGCTGGTGGGGCTACGTGGACAAGGACCTGCGCAAGGTCCTCGGCGACCCGGTCCAGGGCGCGTTCCCGCAGACCTACTGCGGTGGCGGCACTCTCTCCGGCTGCCGCACGGCACTCGTGAGTTCCTTGCAGGCAGCCGTAGCCAAGCCCGCGAACGCGGTCTACCCCGGCGACGCGGACTGCGCCGCAGGCGACCAATGGTGCGCGGACACGATCATCCACCGCGCCATGGGCGGCGTGACCCAGGACAAGATCCACTGGCAGAACCGCCCGACGTACCAGCAGGTCGTGCAGTTCCCGTCCCGCCGGGGCCAGACCATCACCAACCTGGCCGCCGGCCGCACCACCACCGCGTCGTCACACGAAACGGGCTGGAACAACCTCCCGCCGTCGAACGCGGTGGACGGCAATCCGACGTCCCGCTGGGCCAGCGACTGGAACGACAACCAATGGATTCAGGTCGACCTTGGCTCAGTGCAACGAATCGGTCGCACGGTGTTGCGATGGGAATCAGCGTTCGGCAAGGGTTACCGCATCGAGATTTCCAATGACGGCACGAAGTGGCGGAACGTTTTCTCCACAAGTGCTGGCGATGGCGGCGATGATGTCGTAGCGTTCACACCACAGGACGCGAGATACCTACGACTGACGGGTACCCAACGGGCCAATCAGTATGGGTACTCCCTGTACGAGCTTGAGGTCTACGTCTCGTAGACCTTCGAGATGAGGACGCCGATCCACCCCCAGGGGTCGGCGTCCTCTACTTATTTCAGGCCCTGAACAGGTAGTTCCGGATCTCGCCACCGATGGTGCCGGTCGGCACCCACTCACCGCCGTGCCACGTGCTCATCCGATATCCGCGCTCGGTGAGGAAGTCGGCGACATCCTTCGCGTGGTACCCGAACCGCTCGACGTGCCGTTCCTCGATCTCGAGCAGGAACGCGGGCTTGAGCCGCTCGATGGTCTCCACAGCCCCTTCGAGGACCCTGAGCTCGGCCCCCTCGACATCGGCCTTCACGAAGTCGAGCCTGGTGATCCCCTGCTCCTCGACGAAATGGTCGAGTGTGTCCGTCTTGACCAGTACGTCCAGATGCTGGTCGAACTCCTCGTTGGACCCGAGCCCGTTGGCCCCCACCGTGAGGAACGACCGCCCGGTCACCGGACTCCCGTGCCGCACCGGCACGGACATGACCTCACGCCCCTGCTTCTCCGCACCAAGCGCCACCGAGTGCCTCTTGATGTTGGCCCCTTCACGCGGCCGCAACACGTACGAAAGGGCAGGGTGCGCGAACACCAGTGGCTCAACGCTGTGCACAGTCCCTTGTGGACCGACCAGTCTCGACATGGTCACCGTGTAAAGCCCCAGCGCGGCACCGACGTCAATGCAGACGTCCCCGGGCTTGACGACCTTGCGAAGTCCGATGAGCTCTGCCTCTGCATAGGGCGTGAGCCGGGCAAGGGCCTGCAACCCGGCGACAACAGCGGCACTGCGAAGTTGGGTCAACACCCAAGTCAGCCTAGACGTGCCCATTCGTATGCCGTTCGCCCGCAGGCAATCCGACCTGGTCGGCGAACTCGGCGGCCACCCGCGCCCCGCCATAGACACTGAGCGCCTTGACCAGGTGCAGTCGCAGGTCCTGCCGATGAGCGTCCCCAAGCTCAGGCATGGCCCGCTCCACACTGCTCACCAACGACTCGGCCCAGTTGGTAGCCGGCTCCCGCTGCGCGAGCTTCACGAGCTCGGCGAGGTGATCAGCCAGCTTGACCGCCTCCGCGACCTGATACCCGTTGCGCTGCAACCACCAGATCGTCGCCGTACCGACGTCCGTCAACACCTCGTCTCGCAGGTACCGGATCTCAGCGCGCTCGACATCCCGTTCGGCCAGCTTGAACGTGGAGTTCCGCAACAGCTCGACGTGCTTCCGAGCCATCTCCAGGTCCTCGTCACCGACCGTGATCTTCACCTGCTCGGCCCGAGCCCAGACATGCGTCCCAGGCACCTGCCGTTCGGTGGCGAGCTCATCCCCCAACTGCACCTGCAGAGCAGCGTGATGCACCAGCATCGCCTTGGAACTGATCTCCTTGGCCCGCTGCAGAACATGATGGATCGCCGCACTGCGCGGCGAGTTGTGCCGCAACCCCGTAGCCAGATCAAGCCGCCACACCACGGTGAACTTGAAGTGGAAGTCCAGCCCGTACACCGCACTCGCCAACGGCGTCTCGAACTCCTGCTGATGACTGCTGGCCGGCGGCACGAAGGTGATGTCGTCAGCACGCTTGGGCACCCTCCTGCGCCACCAGGCCTTGAGGGAACCAAGCGGGCCAGGACGGAAGTCGGGCCAGGGTCTGCTCACGCACCCTCCCTACCTGACGTTTGTGCCCGGTAGAAGGTGGCCTGCCTCACTTCCCTCCAACGGCCGCAGCCTACTCCGCGCGGCCCTCACGGTGCGTGAGCGACCTGCTGGTCCGCGGTAGCCGGGGGCGCTGGTCAACTCGGTGGCGCCACCCCGCTAGACTGCTCTCGCCAGCCCTAGTAGCTCAGGGGATAGAGCATCGGTTTCCTAAACCGTGTGTCGCAGGTTCGAATCCTGCCTGGGGCACCACCTTTCGCCGGGTGAAACTAAGGCCTCTGACCTGTGTATATCGGTCAGAGGCCTTAGTCTTTAGTCAGGACTGAAGTCGATCTTTGCTGCCGTTCGTGGTGCTGTCTGTGGAGCGAGTTCGGCGTACGTTCGCCCCATGGGCACCTCGAAGCAGCCGAAGGGGCGCGATCGCGGGGGCATCGAACCGCTCCCCAGCGGCGCGCTGAGGGTCAGCGTCTACGCGGGTGTTGACCCGCTGACGAACCGCCGAAACTACTTGCGCGAGACCATTCCGGCAGGTCCAACAGCCGAGAAGGAAGCAGAGAAGGTAAAAACTCGCTTCCTCAACATGGTGGACGAGCAACGCAATCCGCGTACCAAAGCGACAGTGAACAAGCTGATGGACCGATATCTGGAGTTGCTCGACGTCGACACGAACACGCGGAAAGGCTACGAGGGCTACATCCGCAATCATGTTCGCCCCCTGCTCGGCAACCTTCAAGTGGCCAAGCTCGACGGCGAGACACTCGATTCCTTCTATACGATCCTGCGTAGGTGCCGGAAGCATTGCGACGGCAAGCCCTTCGTTGAACACAAGACCGCCGACAAGCACGAGTGTGACGTCAAGCGCAGGCAGCACACGTGCAAGCCGCTGGCAACCTCTTCCATTCGCCAGGTCCATTGGTGTTTGAGCGGTGCTCTGAATCGCGCGAAGCGCTGGCGCTGGATCACTGTCAATCCGCTTGATCAGGCCGAGAAGCAGAAGGCAGTCAAGCCGAACCCAAAGCCACCGACTTCGAGCCAAGCAGCGGCGATCATCAACGAGGCATTCAAGATCAGCCTCGCTTGGGGAACGTTCGTATGGATGGCGTTCGTCACTGGCGCGCGACGCGGGGAACAGTGCGCGTTCAGGTTGGACCTGTTGGACCTTGCAGCAGCAGTGCTGCCCATCGCTTCGAGCATCGCCCAGGACGGATCGAAGACCTGGGAGAAAGACACCAAGACTCACCAACAGCGACGAAACGCACTCGACGCCGTCACGGTCATGCTGTTGCAGGTCTACCTACTGGACTGCGAGGAGAAAGCGAAGGAATTTGGCGTCAAGATCAAGAAGGACGGTCGTCTCTTCTCACCAGACCTCGACCACTCGACATGGTTCAAGCCGGACACTGTCTCACAGCGGTTCACGCGCATGTGCAAGCGACTGGGCCTCGACGTAACAATCCAGAACATCCGGCACTACACCGCAACAGAGTTGATCGCCGGAGGTGCTGACGTCCGTACCGTGGCGGGCCGACTCGGACACGGTGGCGGCGGTTCTACGACGTTGCGCGTCTACTCGGCATGGGTATCCGAAGCCGACCAGCGCGCAGCAGGAACGCTCATGAGCCGCATGCCAGAACTCCCAATCAAAATCGATGAGACTGGCACCTTCACAACGAAGCTCGAACCCACTGTGGACCACCCCTACCAGAAGATTGCTGCCGACCTGCGAGGAGCAATCGCCTGCGGCGCTCTCAAGCCCGGAGACCTCGTTCCTACGGTCATCGAGTTGAAGGCACGCTATGGCGCGTCAGCGGGAACAGCCAACCGCGCCATCGCCGAACTCAAGGCGGCTGGACTCGTGAACGCCAGTCGCGGCAAACGTGCGGTTGTGCTCGCGCCAGGAGAGGAACCCGACGTAGCCGACGTCGTGAGCATCAAGCGCAAGCGAAAGGCCGAGTGACCTAGCTTGCGAGCGCGGTAAGCCGTTTCTGCTGCCGCTGTGAGCCAACCTGGGCCGCCAGCAGCCGCGCACGTTCAACGTGTGCGGCTGCTTCGTCTATCGCACCGTTTGCGGTGAGCACCTGTGCGAGATCCACTCGAAGCATCGTCTCTGCACGTGCAAAAGTCGGATCCAGGTTCCGCAGGACGTCCAAGAGCACGCCAATTGCCTCCTGGTCACCAAGGCGAGCAAGCGCATTGCCGCGCCAGCGAGCAAGGTGCGTCGAATCGAACACGAGGTAGGGCGTCTCCGAACCATCGACACGTGCCGGCATCGACCGCAAAGCGTCATCGAAGGCGATCAGGCATTGCGCACGCTCGCCGCTCGCCGCACACGCTTCGCCGTAACCCGCGGACAGCCATGAATAGAGCAGGCGCGGCACCCGACCACGCGCAAGTTCGAGCGCGTGCCGTGTCAGGTCCACAGCGGCATCCGCTTCACCGATGTCGAGCAGAACCACGGCTTGTCCGGCACACGCGTACGCCTCTAGCTCGACCGACCGAGCCTCCCGTGCGGCAGCCTTCGCGGTGTCGTAGTGGTTCCATGAATCGTTGACCAATCCCTGGTCGAGCGACTGCCACCCGGCGAGCGCAGCCGCGTCTACCAAGAGTGCGGCCAACGCTGCCCGAATCGGTTGATCGAGCACGTCTCGAAGTACGCGCTCCATGTGATCAATCTGCGCACACAACTCGCTGCGCAACGAAGACGCACCCAGCTTCCGGTCTATGACCCGAGTGATATCGAGCTTCTGCCGCATCAACCCGACGGTGTCCAGATCGAGGGCACGACCGACCGCGAACCTCGCGCGTAGGGCGAGTTCATCTTCCGTGGCAGTGGGAGCGCTCTGTTCGACCGACTCCAGTAGACGTTCGATCGGCACGCCCAACATCTCTTCGAGAAGGCGTCCGGTCGCGGCCGTAACGGGTCCGAGGTCACGGCCGTCATCCCGTTTGCCGGACGCCAAGCGGCGCACGTGTCGAGGGCTGATCGTGCCTTTCAGCCCGTGGTCGCGCGCGAACACCTCGGCAGCCTCGCTGAACTCTTCGGCGGTCTGTCTGCGCTGCCGCAGCAGCTCGCCGAACAGCGTCTGCGTCCGTTCCTGCCCGCGTGCCGAGCCCATCGGTCGACCTCTCGTGCGCCAATGTCAGCGTTGCTTAGTCCAGGTCCAATCATGGCACCTCGGGTCAATACCAGGTCATTTACACCTCTCGCGGCCGAGTGAACGCTGATGTCTGCGGTTCTGAGGTAACGATCTGAGGTGATGAGCAGTGAAGTCGAGCGAAGACTGGTGGGCCAAGGCCGCCCTGGCAGAAACGCTGATGCAGGCTCACGAGGCACTGAGCCGCGCACGTCCGAAGCCGGGCACACGAGACCCGCGCGTGTGGCGTGACTACCACCTGCGCAGCGCGGCCATCTACACCGAAGTCGCTCAGATCGACCGGGGCCACTTCCACGAAGCGACGGCGTGGGCCACGTGCGAGCGCCAGCGCGGCGAAGAGTTCGACCGGCAGATCAAGTCCAAGAAGGCGGACAACGCAGCCGCTTCATCCTCAGTGGACAAGGCGAGCTGACGACATGGCGCAGAAACTCACCGCAGGCAGAGCAAGCCTGGAAGTGCGCGCGTTGAGCAGGACCGTGCTGGGGTGGCGCCACATCCGAGGCTGGTCCCTCGCGGAGTTGGGCGAACTGGTCGGCTTCTCGGCGGCGACGCTCTCCCAGATCACCAGGGCCGTAGTACGACCGTCTCCCAGCGATGTCCTGAAGATCGGCGCTGCGTGCCGGGTGCCCGACGACGAGATCGAACTTTGTGTTCGGGTGGCACAACGCGCGAACGACCCTCAGATGTGGGACCGGATCAACGGTGGCACGTGGGCGCGTCTGGTGTGGACACCGTGGGACGTCATGGCGGAAGCCAACGAACTCCTGATCGTGGCAACCGACGTGCTGCCTGAACTGTTCCGCACCAATGCCTACCACGAGGTGCTGTGCAAGTCCGGCGCAGCAACCAGCGGCCTTGATCTCGATGTCCAACAGGACGTTCTAGCCCGTCTGGACATGGATGCCAAGGAAGCAGCACGACCAGGTAGCCACGGACCACTACGCGTGCGACTTCTTGTGACCGAGGCTGTTCTCACGAGCAGCATTGGTGGAGCCCGAATCATGACCGAGCAGCTTGGGCACCTCGAAGACCTAGCCGGACGAACGGGGTTCGACCTTGGCGTAGTGGACAGCGACGCAGGGCCGTACTTCGGCATGCACCAGTCGTTCGCCGTCATGCGGTTCCGGGCACCACGGTTCGACGACGTCGTCCTCACCCGCACCCTGCACGGCGGCGACATCTGGCTTGAGTCTGCTGCTGAATGTGCCCCCTACGAACGCGCTCTTCTCGTGCTCAACGACGTCGTCAGGTCACGGGAAGACTCTTCTCACTGGCTCAGTCGAGCGTCGCTAGCCCTGCAATAACCGTTGCCCGACAACAACTCTGCACGGCTTCAGCGTCGACAGCGCACGGACACTGCCCAGGCGGGAACCCAGACATGCCAAAGAGAGTCTCTACTGCACGTGGTCGCGAGTTCGGGGAAGGAGTTCGAGCAGCCGTCGAAGGCGCCGGACTCACCTCACGTGAGATCGCTGAAATCGTGGGCTGTCACGAGTCCAAGGTCTCAGACGTCTTGAACGGCAAGGGTGGTGTCACTCAGGTCGAGGTCGCTCTACTGCTGGGCATCTGTCACACCAAGGCTCCAGAAGTGGCGCACCTGATGGACCTGTTTCCCATGCGACATCACGGCGGTGGCTGGTGGCAGGAGCACGGCACTTGCCCGCCCATCAAGCTGCGCACGGCTTTCGAGAACCTGAAGGTGGCCAAGACGCTCGTCAGCTGGCACGCGAACATGGTGCCGTTCTTCCTTCAGACAGCCGACTACATCCGCGAGGTACTCCGAGCGTCTGCCACGACCCCCGCCGAAGAACTCGAAGAACGCGCGAAGGCGCACCTCGCGATGCAACAGGCGCTGCCACGCAACGCGAAGCGCCTGTTCTTCGTCCACGAGTCAGCGTTGCGCCTGCAAGTCGGTGGACCCGAGGTACACGCGTGGCAGATGCAGCATCTCGCCGTCACGGCGAACCAGTCGAACACCACGATCAGGATCGTCCCCACAGCACGCGGTGCACACGCTGGCATGGCTGGGCCGTTCACGCTGTTGACCTTCGAGAAGTACGAACCGCTGGTGTGGGTGGACACGGAGAACTCCAGCCTGTTCGCCGAAGCCACAGACGCGGTCAAGGGCTACAACACAGTCGTTGAGGCGCTCGCAAACACGAGCCTGAGCGAGGACGAATCCAAAGAGCTGATCGCCGAGTTCTCCGAGAACGCATGGACTCTTGCGGACGAAAGCGCAGGGTTGCAGACACCTTCGGCAGGACCGGTCCCACCCGTGCCTTAGACGGCACGCCCTCAAGCTGCCAGCCTTGGCGCCCTCCGTCACACGCCCCCGCCCAGGCTGGCATCCGAAAGCCGTCGCGGTACCCGATTTCACGTCATCGGGTACCGCGACGGCCGCATGTGACGGGTGGACCCGTCACATGTCACACCCGTCACGGCGGATCGTTCGCGCAGGTAGAGCGCCGTTTCGGACCCGTCACAGAGCTTGTGACGGCGTGACGGGTTCGTGGGACGGGCTGTGACGGGTCAGCGCTCACCGTCGATCACCTCGCCCTCAATGACGGCCGCATCCCGCAGACGCTCGGCAGCGGCGAGCAGATCCGCGACGGCGTAGCCGCGTACCTGCCTCACGCCGTCAGCCGTCGCCACGCGGTCACGAGTCGACCGGCAACCCAACTCCACCATGTCGCGCCCGAACGTCGTCATCTCCAGCCCCAACGCCTCTACAAGCTCAGACGTGGGAACGAAGTCGTGACCGTCATCCCCGTCTGCGAGGTAGTCCACAACGGACGCCAGCGGCTCAGGCAGTTCAACATCCGTAGCGCGAACAGCCTCCGCTGCCATCGGCCCGCCACTCCCGATCGCCTTCGCGACGGCCGCGTGATCGAGCATCGGTTGTGCTTCCTGCCCTGCCGCGTGCCCGGTCAACGTCCCCACTGCCTCACGCAGCCCACGGCCGCGCTCGCACAGTTCCCTCCAATCCTCGTTTGGCATGTAGAACGTGCGCACGGTCAGCGCCAGCACATCGGCGCCAGCCTCCGTCTCGCCGTCCGGCCGCAGGATGCCCACGCCCTTGTGTGACGGCAGCAGACGACTGCTGTCATAGCCACGCGTGTTCATCTGCTCTCCCAGGACGATGTTGCTGTCACGCCAGTCGATGACCCGCAACGCGAACCGCGAGCCGAGCACCGCGCGCAGCTTGGAAGGAATGGTCTTGCTGTCAGGACGCTGCGTAGCGAGCACCAGGACCAGCCCGGCAGCCGGCGCCTTCTTGGCGAGCCACGTCAGCAACTCGCCGATGTACTCCCCTGCCGTGAGCTTCTTGCCTTGCACCTCAACAGGTGTGCGGTCTTCCAGCGGCAGCTGGACCTCATCGATGAACACGGCCGTGATCGGCATGTCAAGCGCACGATCACGAGACATGTCCGGCGTTACCTTCGATTCCGGACACGTGAGGTCGTCCAACTCCTGCATCCGCCGGTAGCGCCCCTGGACCTCACCCACGAGTTCCACAAGCCAGTCAATGAGCGCCAGGACGTGTTCCGTGCCGTCGCCGGACATGAACCGGTGCGCCACCTGCGCCGCTGAAATCCAGTCCTTTCCTGCCTTGAAGTCAGCGACGTACAGCCGCACATGCGGGTCCAAGATCAAGGCCGCGGCGACCAGTCGAGCGGCCATCGTCTTGCCCTGCCTAGGGATTGCGCCGATGAGCAGCGACGTCCACACCAACGGAAGGTCGATCCGCCGATCGCGAGCGTCCCGCCCGAACGGCAACGGCCGCCATGCATCCCACCTCTGCACCGCGAGCAGAGGCGTCCGCAGCGGAGGCGCCGCGTACGGGTCCTCATCCGCAACCCACATCGCGACCCGGCCGGCGTGGCCGCCGTTCCCCCGAACTCGTTCCACGATGAGCTGCACCTCATCAACCGCGAGCGCGGAGGCCAGAGCGTCCCGGTTCTTCACGACGTCGGCCGCCTTGCGGGTAGCCGGTAGGTCCACGGTGATGGCCCACCCGTCACCCTGCCTGGTCGCCCGCTCGACCAGGCGCAGCGTCTCGTCCTTCCCGATCAGCTTCGCGTCCCGGAACGCGTCCACGAGGACCTGAGGGTCCATCGTCCATGTCAGCGTGCGCGGCCCAGCGAGCACTGCCTTACGTCCTGGGCTGCCGTCCTTCCGCCTACCGAGGACAGCGAGCGCGACGGCGATGACACCTCCACCGATCCACAACGCCTGGTGCCCGTAGACGAGATCAGCGACGGCACCCACGATCGCCACGCCAGCGACCACAGCCCCGGTGACCTTCCACCGGAAGAGCGTCAGTTCACGGATGTCACCGAACTTGTCCGCGAGCTTCTCCGACTGCTCGGCAGCCTCCCGGTAGTCCCGCACCGTGACCCACGATCGCCACCAACGGACCGCGACCACCAGGCCGCGCACCACGGCACCGAGGAAGCGGAACGGTGAACGCAGCAGAGCCACGACCAGATCCTTGGCGGCCTGCACCGCGTGAACGCGATCCTTCGCCCACAACGGCACGCGCGGTGAACGCTTCCACCAGTTCATGAACCGACGCATCCACGTGACGCGCGGCGCCTGTGGACGATCGTTCACGAACTCGCCTTCGAGCACCGCACGCACCGGCAAGCGCGGGTCCGTGACGGCCGACTCCCGATCATCCGCGCTCATGGCCGTCACCACCTTCGGCGACCTCTGCGACGAGCACCGAAGCGAGTCGCGACGAGAGCCCACGCGAGCACCCGGTGACCTCACGAACCCACGCTGGGCTCACCGCGACTTCAGGTGTCCACACTTCGCGAGCCTTCGCTAGATAGTCCGCAGAGGACACGCGCCTGGATGTGCTCTTGTTGTGCCGCTTGACCTTTGTGCGCTCTGGTCCTGCCACAGCGACCACCAGAGCGTGAGCTGCGGTGACAGGTGCCGGCTGCTGTTCAGCCTCCGCGAACGCTGCGGCGACAGCCTCCGTGAGCTTGTCCCGCAGGTCCGTGACAGCCTCCGCCGCGACGAACACCACGAGCGGCGGAACGGAGTGCAGCACCACACCCGACACCGAACCCGCTGCCCACGAATGCCACGTGTTCATGACGTACGTAGCGGCGAGCGTGAACCACTTCGCACGACGCGTCCACGAACCCGTGCGCACTCGGTACCGCGCGGTCACCTGCTCCGCCCGAAGGATCGCCAGCAACACCAACGACACCGTGGGATCGAGCAACCACGCGGCGAGCCACGGCAACGACCACGCCGTCGTGCCTGCTGCCGCGAAACTCTGCACGTTGGTCATCGTGAAGCCGAGACCAAGCACGATCCCCGCCCAGCACAGCCGGTCGACCTCCGCCCGGACCCGTTCCACGCGAAGCGCGACCACGTCCGGATGCGTCGCGTAAGCCCTCAGTTCCGCGGCCTCCGCCGCGTCGGCGGCTAGCTGCTGCGCTGCCGAGGCTGCGGGCAGCCGCCCGAAGGCGGCTACCCCTTCCCGGACCCGAGTGACCGCGTTCATCGCCGATCACCCTTGCTGTGCGGACTGTCGTAGGACGTGATCGTGAGGGCACGGGTCAGCGTGTACGCGGCGAACAGCGCAGGGAGGCCCAGCACCACGAGCAACAACACGATGTCGCCCCGGTGCGTGATCACCACCCATTGAACCCCGACGATGACGCCGGCCATCACGAGCACCCGCCCAGTGAGCGAGAGCAACCGGGCACCCGTACGCGCTGCGCTCGCGGCAGCCTTCGCCCTACGGGCGCTCGCTCGCCAGATCCACAGCACCACAACAACCGCACCCAACACCGCAAGAATCTGTGTGGGAGTCAGGTTGATCGTCATGACGGCTCACCACCTTCACGGCGAGCCCGCCACACGCGGTAGAGCGCGCGTCGATCGTCCTGCGACAGCCCACCCCACACACCGACTGTCTCCGCACCAGCCGTGCGCAACTCCAGTTCCAAGCACACGTTGCGGATGGGACAGCCCGCACACAGCCACGCGGCCAGCTCCCGATCGGTCAGGTTCTCGTTCTGCCACTCCGGTTCTTCCTCGTTCGCCCACAACCACATGCAGGCGCCGTCACGCGTCACGATCTCCAGCAACACGTCATCCGGGATCTTGGCGTAGCGGTCGAGCTCGGCCGCGATCACCTCGTAGTAGTTCTCGGGGTTCACCACGCACCCCCGGCCTTGGCCTCGAACTCGCGAGCAGACCGGCGTTCGGCCGTCATCCGGGCAACGTCAACGACGCTGCCGGACTCTGACGCCTGCCGAACGATCTCTTCGACCGCACGTGCAGGGATCACGTAGCGGGTGCGCAGACGCACCGCAGGAAACGCGTCCTCCCGGATCGCCCTGTAGATGGTCGCGACGTCCACGCGCAGGATGCGCGCAGCTTCCGCGACTGTGTAGAAGATCGGCGGGTTGCTACCCGCCATGCCTGAAGTACTCATCAGATGTAGCCCTTTCGAAAGAACTGATTTCTTCTCCGAAAGCGCTGACATCGGCGTTGATTCTTGCCGATTCACCGCCGATGTCAGCGCTAAGCCCGCTTTTAGGCGAGATCGCGCGCTAACGTCGGCGCTGAAGGCGGAGCCCGGAGGCGTACGTGACAGAGGACTGGTCGGCAGTCGCGGAGGCAATGAATGCCCGCGCGGCGGAGCTGGCTTTGAAACAGAAGGAACTCGCGACGAGATCCGGGGTGTCCCTCGCGATCGTCCGCGAGATGCAACAGGGACGAATCCAACGGCGCCGAAACCGTCGAACGCTCGAAGCGCTTTCGATCGCTCTCGACTGGCATCCGCAGCACCTGACGGCAGTGCTGCAAGGAAAGAAGCCACCCGAAGCGGAACAGCCGGCCACGGCCGCTGATGACCCGCTTGTCCCGCTGCTCAATACGATTATTCGAGAACTCCGCGGCCTTCGCGCCCAGGTCGGAGCGCTTACAAGTCGTCTCGATGATGGGAGTCACCGAAAGGACTAGGTCGCCTTCGTCAATTTGTTCCGGTGTCGCTGTCATGTGAACAGAAGACAGCCGGGGAGGGGGTCGAAATAATTGCCAGCGGCTATCACGCCGCTTGTTAGGAGGAGTTAGGTCCGCAGGTCACGACCGTTGGGGAACGGGGGGACGTGGCGACAAGGAAGCACGGTGAGCAGCCTCTATCGAGGCTGCGAGCAGTCCGTGACACGCTCGGATACACGCAGGCGCAGGTGGTCAGGTTCTTCCTGACACGCGGTCAGCAGCTCGGCGGCGCTCAGGCAACGGAGCAATCGTTGCTCATCATGATGTCGCGCTGGGAGAACAGCCACGTAGAGGTGACCGATCCCGCCTATCAACGGCTGTTCCGGGAGTTCTACGGGCGAACCAACGAAGAGCTAGGGTTCCCGCCCGAAATCGAGAACCAGAGCGCTGAAGAGCTACGCGAACGGCTGATCATCGCGCGCAGCATCGATCCCGCGACTCTCGACATGTTCCAGCGACAGGTCAACGACCTGCGAAGGTCAGACCACAAGTTCGGCGCCGTCGTGGTCCTGGACCAACTGAACGGCCTCGTCCGCCAGATCGAGGACTACCGCACGTTCAGCGTGAGCACACGTCACCGCGAACGCCTCGCCGCAATCCTCACGGACGCACGAACACTCGCCGGCTGGACAGCCCTCGACAGGGGTTCGCAGCTTCAGTCGTGGCAGTACCACGAGGACGCGAAGGTCTCTGCGCGCGAAGCCGATTCGCCGCACCTCCTAGCGCACGCGGCCGCACAGCAAGCGGTGATCCTGCTCGACATCGGGCAGCCAGCCGAAGCCGTCGAACTGCTGGAGTACGCGCGGTACGTCGCGGAGAACCGCGCACCGTCGCTGCTGCAATCCTGGCTCGCGGCGGCACACGGCGAAGGGCTCGCCGCAGATGGTCAGCGGGACGCGGCGCTGCGTGCGTTCGATGACGCAAGCTCTTTGCTGCCAGCGAATCCTGTCGATCCCGAGATGCCCTTCCTGCTTCTCAACGACGGACAACTCGTGCGCTGGCGCGGCAGCTCGCTTCTGCGGCTGGGAGACCAGGACGCGATCAACCAACTTGAAGCCGCCGTTCGAGGTCTTGCTACGCCCGGCCTGAACGCCGTACGCGGTCAGACCAACCTGTACGTAGACCTTGCCTTCGCGTACGCCGCTGCCGGCGACAGTCGTGGAGCACTTGAGTACGCACGCATAGCTAGACAGCTCGCGTCCCGCATCAAGTCCGATCGTCAGCAGCGACGTCTCGCGAACCTGGAGCTACCTGTCCCCAGAGGACGTTCCAGCAGCACGTGACGCTAGGTAAAACAGCAGAGGCACAATGGCACCCGATCCTAGGACCTCGCCGCGACGAACCAAATCGAGTGCGCGATCAACCGGGATCCACTCGATTCGGGCAGCTTCCTCGCCGTCTGTTGGCTCGCCAACCTTCTCGGCTGCCCGCCAAACGTACGCATCTACGGGCGAGTCGATAATCCCAGGCAGTGGCTGGAAAGTGCCGATGTGCTCCGGCACTCCGACCGGCCTCCAGCCCGTTTCCTCCTCGGCCTCACGTGCTGCCGTCGCTGCCGGCTCTTCGCCTTCCTCAACCAGCCCGCCGATAAGTTCGTAGCCCCACTGATCAACTGCGAACCTGTACCGCCACAGCGTGAGGACCTCTTCATCTTCGTTTACTAGAAGCGCGACCGCCACATGGTCAAGTCGAACCACGTGATGCTCGAATCGACTACCGTCCGG
This sequence comes from Lentzea albidocapillata, assembly GCF_000719115.1. Classification (GTDB taxonomy): domain Bacteria; phylum Actinomycetota; class Actinomycetes; order Mycobacteriales; family Pseudonocardiaceae; genus Lentzea; species Lentzea albidocapillata. The sequence continues at coordinate 64,841 of NZ_JOEA01000028.1, forward strand.
AGGTTCAACATCTACGAGGCTGACTTTGACCCACCGGTTGTCGTACACAACTCTTTCCCCGTGAGTCTTCCATCTAAGTTCTTCTGGATACTCCGTCACAGCAAGGAACCCTATCCCATTCCCGGCAATCAGGAAAGGCAGACCCATCACAGCATCGACAACCAACAAGGATCGGGTTCGCAACTAAATACCGCGGCGCAGCTCACGGGCGGACGCCAATGCCATCTGATATCTGCCACAATTGATTTCCACGCGCCGCAACGTCCGGAAGTGTTGATGTTTCTAACTCGGTCGCCTAATAAGGCTTGTGTATCCAGCAATTCCGAGCGTAACAAGACCCCACAGAAAAGCTTGAATGATCCACATAGCTATAGTGAATGCCTGTCCACGCTTAGTTGAAGTATCCAGATCACAACGGTTTCGCATTCCAGCTGGCCCCAGCGGAAGCCCGCGGTCTAGCCCTAGTCCGATCAGCTCAATTGTTGAGCATGACACGCCAGGATTGGTCTTATCGGCCACATTTCCTGGAACTACACGCTCGGCTACGTGATGACCTGGCCGCGTGTCGACCTGCCCTGCGATGTACCCAATAGATCCAGCCATGAACAGGAACGCGATCAGTACTGTAGCAAGATAACTGGCGCGATACCCGTATCCCGCGATCGCACCCCAGATCCGATGAAAGAACGTAAATGGAAATTTGCCAATCGACTCCGGCGAACGGATCAATCGGTCTCGCTGTTGCGCAACCAAAACATTGCGAGCATTTTTATCGTGACCAGCAGCCCTCTCAATGGCGGCCAGTTGCTGATAGGGCTGAGGGCGATATCTGCCGGTGTGGCATCGAATTAGATGCAACCATTGATGCCAACTTCCGTTTCCAAGTGTTGCATACTTGAAGTCGTCAATGCCAATCCGACCAGGATGGAAGCACACCTTTCCAGTACCTTCGGCTGGACACAATGACTTGAACGGCAAAAACATTGCTCCGCCGACGGTCGCCCCCTGGAGCTCAATCAAGTCCGCAGAGGTGCTGCTCACATAGGTTCTGTGGAATTCAAACTGTCCTCCTATACGAGCACCAGGCAGGCGAATGACACCCAACTTGCCCACACCGTGCGCCCGAATAGCCAACATCATCCGAGATTCAACGCTCAGTCCATCAGCATGTAGCGCGACGCCTGCATTGTTTACAATCTCGCCTTGAAAGTCGAGTTGCACACCAACTCGCGCGCCAGACATGCGAACCATTCCAGAGTTACTGCCGCCCTGCGCGACGAATCTTTGCCATTGAATACTGCCGTTTACGCGCAAGGTATCCGCGTGAACAGCTGGCCCCGACGCGTTCCCGATCTCTACGTCAGAAAATACAAAGCGGCCCGATATCACAGCTCCCACTAGACGAAAGGTTCCAAAGTGTCCAGATCCAACCGCTTTGACAGTTTGTACTATTAGATTTCCGCCAACTTGAAGGTTGTCAGCCAGAATAGCAGCACCGGAACTGTTGGCAACTTCGCTATTTAGAATTTCCCCCTGACCGGAAATTTGAGCGCCTGGCAGCCTAATTGCACCATCGACATGGTCGCCCCGAGACTTAAAGGCATGAAAAATAATATCGCGCCTGACGTTAATGCCGTCAGCTATGATGGCCGGCCCGGAGCCATTGATAACAGCGCCGCCCTTGAACCCTGCCTGCCCCTCGATTTGAGCGTTCAGCAGTCGCACGGCTCCTTCGGGACCAGTTCCCAAAACTTGTGTCTGATTAAAGTGTATAGACCCTCCAACTTTGATACTGTCACCAACTACAGCGGGCCCCGCTTCGTTCGAAATCTTTGCTTTGTCGAGCGCTAGGTCACCACCAATCTTGGCTCCGGTTACCTGAAGAGATCCAGACTCACTTGAGCTAGCAAGGCTGACGCTCCGCAAAAATAGGTCGGAGCCCACTCTTATGCGATCAGCCAGCAACGCAGGGCCGGATGTGTTTGACACGACTAGGGAGTCGCAATCCATCTGCCCCTTGATTTCAGCCAGGAGGAGCCGGATTGATCCATTCTCGTTTTCCGAAACTATCTTGACATCCTCTAGGACAAGATCGCCTTCAACGCACAATCCGTCCGCATGCAAGGCATTCAAATGACTTCCGCGCAGTACTACGTGGCGAAGTGTTGCATATTCGGCGTGGATCTCGCCCATCAAGACGCAAGCGATTAGCGATAGGCCGACTTCAGATTTCACGTGGTCTAGATCAAGCCTGCCAATAATTCGTGCCCCTCGTACGCGTACCCCATGCGGATCGAGTGGCCCATAACGCCCTGTCAGCAATTCACGGAGGAGTTCCGCTCGGACTTCATCGCGTTGATCGACGGCATCACTAACAAGGCTGTCCACAGATAGATCGCTGCACTTGAACTCAAGTCCTCGCTGCGCAGCCTCCACAAGCTCACGCTCGCGCTCCGGCAGGTCGTCGAGACCATGCATTGCCACCTCAGAACCCATACATCAACTGTCGGCCCGAAGGAGTCACCTGCTACACCCCCAGGCAAGTAAGGTGACCTAACTGGGGCCTTGCCATAGATCAACATCTCGTGGTGCGGGCCATGGTGCGAACTGTAGCCAAACCGAGACCCTGCAGCGCGTGGTGCGGCCGCTCAGTCCACCATCGCCGCAGGTAGAGGCCCAGTCCGCTCTTGATCGGCACATTCCTAAACCGTGTGTCGCAGGTTCGAATCCTGCCTGGGGCACCACCTTTCGCCGGGTGAAATCAGGGCCTGACATGCTGAAACGCTGTCGGGCCCTGATCTTTTCGGTCAGTCGCCGTCAGCGGGAATCTGCCCCGTTCGGCCATCGACGAGTCTCGGGGTGCCCGGACGGGCCGGCGATCTTGCCTGGTTTGATCCGAACCTTTTGTCTTCCTCAGCTTTACGTCTCTTTTCGGTTATACGTCTTGAAACCCAACGGGCAGTGAAGTGTCCTGCATCTCATGTCTATGACCTCAGCCACGACGACGTCGTTGGCGTCGGACAGTGACCTGCTCTCCGGTGTGGAGACCGCCATCAACGGGGTCTTCGGCCCCGTTTCCGAGGCGGTCTCCGGTTTCGTGTTCGCGAAGGTGACCGTGTTCGGGGTGACATTCCCCTGGATCGTCGGCTGGCTCGTGATCGCCGCGGCGTTCTTCACGGTCTACTTCGGATTCATCCAGGTCCGGGGCTTCAAGATGGCCATCGACATCGTGCGCGGCAAGTACACGCGCAACGATGAGCCTGGGGAGATCAACCACTTTCAGGCGCTGACCTCAGCGGTCTCGGGCACCGTCGGGCTGGGCAACATCGCCGGTGTCGGTGTGGCGGTCACGATCGGTGGGCCGGGTGCCACGTTCTGGATGATCGTGTGCGGCCTGCTCGGCATGTGCACCAAGTTCGTGGAGTGCACTCTCGGGGTGAAGTACCGCGAGCAGCATGCGGACGGATCGGTCTCCGGCGGACCGATGCACTACCTGCGCAAGGGCTTGGTCGAGCGGGTCAAGGGACCGGCCGGCGTGGTGATCGGCAAGATCCTCGCGGCCGGTGCGGCGTTGATGATCCTGTTCTTCGCCATCGCGGGCGGGAACATGTTCCAGGCCAACCAGACCTACGAGCAGCTGCGCAACGTCACGGGCGGCGAGACCGGGTTCCTCGGCGGCGACGGCGCCGCGCTCGTGTTCGGTGTCGTCCTGGCCGCCGTGGTCGGCGCGGTGATCATCGGTGGGATCAAGTCGATCGGCAGGGTCACCGGGCGGCTCGTGCCGGCGATGGCGATCATCTACGTCGCCGCGTGTCTGATGGTCATCCTGTTCAACATCGGCTCGTTGCCCTCCGCGGTCGGTGAGATCATCAGCGGCGCGTTCGCGCCCGAAGGTGTCGCCGGTGGCGCGCTCGGCGCGCTGATCGTCGGTTTCCAGCGTGCCGCGTTCTCCAACGAGGCCGGGCTGGGTTCGGCTCCGATCGCGCACTCGGCGGTCAAGACCAAGCACCCGATCACCGAGGGCTACGTCGCACTCCTGGAGCCCTTCATCGACACCGTGGTCATCTGCACGATGACCGCGCTGACGATCGTCATCGCCAAGACCCAGTTCTGGACCGACGCCCGCGCGACCGTGGCCGCGGGCGGGGACAGCCCTGGCGGCGTGACCGTGACGTCGGACGCCTTCGGTTCGGCACTGCCTTGGTTCCCGTACGTCCTGACGATCGCGGTCGTGCTGTTCGCGATCTCCACGATCATCACCTGGGCCTACTACGGCGAGAAGGCGTGGACCTACCTGTTCGGCCGAGGCAGGGCGAGCACCACCACCTACCGCGTGGCGTGGTGCTTCTTCATCGTGGTGGGCAGTGTGCTGTCGCTGGGCACGGTCATCGACTTCGCGGACGCCGTGCTGTTCACCCTGGCACTGTTCAACATCATCGGCCTCTACATCATGGTGCCGATCGTCAAGCGTGAACTGCGATCGTTCCACCAGAAGATCCGCGACGGCGAGATCGCCAAGGTCGGCTGAGCGGACGCGGTCGGAGCCTGGTCTGTCTCCTCACCCGCCGGCGCGGACGTGACTGATGTACGGCTCGTAGGCCGACAGGTCACGGGACGGCTCGTACCTGCTCAGGTAGTAGTAGTCAGCCACGATATTGGCCTGCTGTTCGGTGTTGAAGTCGCCGAACGTCTTCCCACGCAGGCCTTCCGCGCCGCCGTAGTCGTAGAGGCCCTTCGCGAAGAAGCCGGCGATCGCGGTCGGCAGGAGGCTCAGGACGCTGCGGCCGTGCTGGTACTGGTAGGCGTGCGTCAGTTCGTGGACCAGCCAGCGCTCGTAGCGGGCCTGGTGTTGTGGCGTGGTGAGGACGCCCTTGGGGAAGGTGACGAGGCGCGGGAGGGTGCGGGCTACGCCGAAGCTGCCCAGCAGGCCGCCTTCGGCGAGGCTCAGGGCGCTGATGTCCAGGGCGTCGCCGAACACCTCGCGGGCTATCGAGGCCTCGTGCGACTCCAGGTTGCGGCGGAACACAGGTCGGAACACCACGGTGGCTCCCCTGCTCTGACTTCGGGCTGTCGATGTCGAGCAAGGATGTCACGGGCCCGTCGGGGTGGGCCGATTCCAGGCCGTTCAGGTCCGGAAGGCCCCCAGCAAGAACGTGACGGAGTCCTGTTTGGACAATGAGATCAGCCGGTGAACCGGTAACGGATCTCCGTCAACTCGGCCCCGCCGATGGCCTCGGTCTTGACCAGGCCATCGGCGCGGAACCCGAGCCGCTCATAGAACCGCCGAGCCCGAGGGTTCTCGTCGAACACCCACAGCACCACGTCCTGCTCCGCCCCGAGTACCGCACGTGCCAGAGCGCGTACAGCTGGAATCCGGCACCAGACCGCGATAAGCAGCCTGCCAGGTCTGGACGTGCACCGACGCAACGGCCGGGGCGTCGGAGACGACTGCGGGACGGACCGTCATGGCTTCCCCCACTGGCATGATCGGACGCATGCGGATCATCGTCGACGCGGACCCCGGCATCGATGATGCCCTCGCTTTGTACTACCTGCGCGCCCAGCCGGAAACCGAAATAGTCGCCATCGGCACGGTCCACGGCAACGTGCCGGTCCAGCAGGCCACGGCCAACGCGTTGAGGCTCACCGAACGCCTGAACCTCGACGTCCCCGTGGCCATGGGCGCGGCCAAACCACTCGCGCAGCCGCTGAAAACCGCAGAGGACGTGCACGGCCAGGACGGCCTCGGCGGCCACGCGGGAGATGAGCCGAAGACCGCCCACACGAAGGAAAGCGCTGCTGAGCAACTGGCGGACAAGGCGCGGGAGAATCCGGGGGAACTGAGCCTCCTCGCGATCGGACCGCTCACGAACGTCGCTCTGGCCCTGCAGATCGAGCCACGCCTGCCGCAGCTGCTGGACAAGGTCGTGGTCATGGGTGGCGCGCTCAACGTGCCCGGCAACATCACCTCCCACGCCGAGGCCAACTTCTGGCATGACCCGGAAGCGGCCGACCTCGTTCTCGCCGCCGGCTTCGAGGACCTCACGATCGTCGGTCTCGACGTGACCATGGAGGGTCACGCGCCGCAGGAGTGGCTCGACGCGCTGCCCGACGACTGCTTCCCGAGGCGGATCCTCGGGTTCTACGCCGACTTCTACGCCAGCTTCCTCGGCAAGAAGGGGTTCGTCCCGCACGACCCGCTCGCGGCGGCGATCCTCTGCGAACCCGCCCTCGCCACCTACCACGAGGACCGGTTCGCGATCGAGCTCACGGGCCGTTACACGCGCGGCAAGATCGTTGCCGATCAGCGGTTCCTGGCGGCGGACAGTCCGTTCGGGCGTGACATCGCCACCGAACGCACGAGAGCCAAGTACGCCGTCACGGCCGACAACGCCGGCTTCCTCGCCCGGCTGAGGCACGCTGTGACACAACCATGACGAACCACCGACGGGACCTGGACAAACAACGGGCACCGTGAGAAGCATGAACGTCCACTTGAAACGATGGCTCGCGGTCTCGGGGGCCGCCGTGGTCATCGCGACGGGCGTCGTGGCCGGGGGCTCCTACTGGCGGCTCGAGAGCAATCTCAAGACCGTCGATCTCGCGAAGGAGATCACTCACCCCAGGCCTCCGTCGACGCCTGGCCGCCCCCTCAACATCCTCCTCATCGGCAAGGACGACGGGCGGTCCGACACCGCGATGGTCGTCCAGTTGAACGCGAAGGGCGACCAGGCCCGCGTGGTCAGCATCCCGCGCGACACGATGGTGCCGAGGCCGCGCTGCGGGAACAACCCGCCGGTCGCGATCGCCATGTTCAACAGCGCCTTCTCCACCGGTGGCGCCGCGTGCACGGTGGCGACGGTCGAGCAGATGAGCGGCATCCGGATCGACCACTTCGTGCAGATCGACTTCAACGGGTTCCGCGACGTCGTCGACCGGCTCGGCGGCATCGACGTCACGATGCCCGAGGCGATCGACGACGACAAGAGCGGGCTGCACGTGCCGGCCGGGCCCACGAAACTCGACGGAACGCAGGCGCTCGCTTTCGTGCGCACCCGCTACAGCATCGGTGACGGCAGCGATCTCAACCGCATCAGGAACCAACAGCTGTTCATGCGGGCTTTGAGCGAGAAACTGGCGAACGAGAACTGGCTCGCCAGTCCGGCGAAAACGCTCGAACTCGCCGACATCCTCACGAAGTCCATCGTCACGGACACCGGAATCGGCTCGATTCCGAAACTGGCCGATCTCGCGGGCAAACTCACCGCGTTGAAACCGGACGCCATCACGTACGTGACGCTCCCGACCGAGTCCTATCTTCCCGATCCGAACCGGGTCCAGCCGAAGCAACCGGAAGCGGACACGCTCTGGCAGGCCGCCTGAGCTAGCAGACGGCTCCCTGCCACTCGCCGGGAAGCGGTCCTGTGGGCCACGGCTGAGGAGACCCCCTGAACTCCTCAGCCGTGGACGTTCTGCCCCAGTCGGCCACTCTCACGCGACGATCTCCCCGCTCGTGAAGGACGTGGGGTCGAGGTTGTCAGACCACCTCGTTATGGTGGGCCTCTGACTGCCTGTGCGGCGCGTGCGCCGCAGCTCAGACGGGCGGTCCTCGTTTTCCGGTCCGGACGAGGAGGAGGCCGGTTGGGACCCCGTGGCGTCTTCGCGGAGCGCTTCGCGCTGCTCTACGCGGAGGCAGGCGACCCTCCCCTGAAGAGGGTCACGGAATCGGTCGCCCGTGCCCGCCGAACGGACGAGCAGGGCAGGCCGCTGCGAGTGCCCGCCCAGCGGGTCAGCGACTGGCGGCGAGGGCGCAACGTCCCCGCCAGGTTCAGCGCGCTGAGCGCGGTCCTCGAGGTCCTCGTCGGCGAGGCCCGCAAGCGCAGGCCCCAGCCGGCGATCGACGGCCTGTACGAACTCGACGTGTGGCGCGCCCTCTGGGAGGCGGCGCTCGCGAGCCCCGTCACGGAAACGGACACACCCCCGCAGGAAGACAACTCCGTCTGCCCGTACATGGGTCTGAGCGCATTCGGGCCGCGGGACGCGAATTGGTTCTTCGGCCGCGAAACGGCGACGAACGCACTTCTCGAACGGCTGAACGACAACGGCATCACAATGCTCGTGGGCGCGTCCGGCGCCGGTAAGTCCAGTCTGATGAAAGCGGGCGTGCTGCCCAGGCTGGACAAAGAGGCCGTCGTCATCTCGCCGGGCACCGATCCGTTGAAGGAGTTCGCGCTCCAGGTACCGGAGCTGATCCACGTGCTGGAGGCGGCAGCCGCGGACGTGCAGGAGGACCTCACGCACGAGGTGCAGCTCGCGGTCGGCGACCGGGTGGTGATCGTCGACCAGTTCGAGGAGGCGTTCACCCTCGGCGGCGACGAGAACCGGTTGCGGATCTTCGTGCAGGCCCTGCACGCAGCGGCGGAGAAGAGCGCGGTGGTGCTCGGCGTGCGGGCCGACTTCTACGCCCGCTGCCTCGACTTCCCGGAACTCGCCGAGGCCCTGCAGAGCAGGCAGATGGTGCTCGGCGCGATGTCCGCGGCCGAACTGCGCGACGCGGTGACGAGTCCCGCCAAGGCCGCCGGCCTGCAGCTGGAGGCCGGTCTGGTCGACCTCATGCTGCGTGACCTGGGCACGCACAACCGCCGCGGCAAGGACGCGTACGACGCCGGCGCGCTCCCCCTGCTCAGCCACGCACTGCTGGTCACGTGGCAACGCAGGCAGGCGGGGCGCCTCACGATCGCCGGCTACCGGGCGGCCGGCGGCATCCAGGGCGCCGTCGCAGCCACCGCCGAACGCGCCTGGTCAGACCTCGACGAACCGGCCAGGGCCGCCGCGCGGCAGCTGCTCCTGCGCCTGGTCAGGGTCGGCGACGACACGCAGGACACGCGCCGCCGCTCCAGCCGCCACAGCCTGCTGGAAGCCGCCGCGATCCTCCCCGCCACGGAACGCGCGCTCGAAGTCCTCACGCACGCCCGCCTGATCACCATGGACGCCGACTCGGTCGAGATCACGCACGAGGCGTTGCTGCAGGCCTGGCCCCGGTTGCGCAGCTGGATCGACGAGGACCGGGCGGGCAACCTCACCCGGCAACGGCTCGAGGAGGACGCGGCGACGTGGTCCGCGCACGACCACGACTCGTCGCTGCTCTATCGCGGCGCACGGCTGGAAGGGGTGCGGCAGCAGCGGGACGTCACCACGATCGCCAAGGAGTTCGTGCGCACGTCCGAACGCCAGCACCGCAAGAGCGTCTGGCTGCGCCGGTCGGCGGTCGTGCTGGTGTCGGTGTTCGCGCTGATCGCGGCGGGCGCTGCCGTGATCGCCGTGAACCAGCGCAACGACGCCCAGTTCCGCCAGGTCGTCGCCGAGGCCGACCGGCTGACCGGAAGCGATCCGTCGCTGTCGGCCCAGTTCCTGATGGTCGCGCACCGCATGCGCCCCGACGACCAGGGTGTGAACGCGAAACTGCTCGCCACCCAGCAGGTCCCGCTGGCCGTGCCGCTCGCCGGGCACACCGGCGCCGTCTACCTGACGACGTTCAGCCCGGACGGCTCGCTGCTCGCCACCGCCAGCTACGACCGCACGGCACGCCTGTGGGACGTCCGGGATCGCAGTCGCCCCAAGGAGATCGCGGTCATCGCCGAGCACACCAACTGGCTCAGCTCGGCCGTGTTCTCCCCCGACGGCAAGGTCCTCGCGACCACGGGCCAGGACGCGACGATCCGGCTCTGGGACGTGACGAACCCGAGCTCCCCCAAGGCCGTCAAGACGATCCAGACCGGCAACGGCCCCTCGTACCTGCTGGAGTTCAGCCCGGACGGCACGCTGCTCGCCGCGGCGAACGAGGACCGCTCGGCACGCCTGTGGGACGTCCGCGACCCGGCGAACGCCAAGCCGTCCGGCGAGCCGTTGCGCGACCACTCCGCCGCGGTCCGCTCGCTCGCGTTCAGCCCGGACGGCAGGACGCTGGCCACCACCGGCGACGACCAGACGATCCGGCTGTGGGACGTCACCACGAGGGCCAGGATCGGCAAGCCGCTGACCGGCCACACGCTCGGCATCCACTCCGTGGCGTTCAGCGGTGACGGCAGGCTGCTCGCGAGCGGCGCCGACGACAAGATGGTCCGGCTGTGGGACCCGGCCACGCAGGAGCCGGTGGGCCAGCCGCTCGTCGGCCACACCGGAGCGGTGTGGTCGGTGAAGTTCAGCCCGGACGGCCTCACGCTCGCCTCCGGCGCGGCCGACGCCACCGCGCGGTTGTGGAGCCTGACCGACCCGGCCGCCCCGACCCCGCTCGGCCGCCCGCTCGCCGCGCGGGGTGCCAACGTCTTCGCGATCGGCTTCAGCCCGGACGGCGACGCGCTCGCGACCGGTTCGCTGGAGAACGCGGTGAACCTGTGGTCGTTGCCGCAGGCGATGCTGCTCGGCCACAGCTCGCACGTTCCGACCCCCGCGTTCAGCCCGGACGGCAAGCTCGTCGCGACCGGCTCCAGCGACAAGACCGTGCGCCTGTGGGACGTCTCGGACTCGCACCACCCCAAACAGCTCGGGCCACCGCTGCTCGGGCACGAACGGACGGTCGGCCCGCCGGAGTTCCGGCGCGACGGCAAGGTGCTCGCCACGGCGGCCGGCGACAAGACGGTGCGGATGTGGGACGTGGCCGATCCCGCGCACCCGAAACCGCTGGGCGAGCCGCTCGCCCTGGACAACAGGTTCTCGGCACGAGCGGTGTTCCGACCGGACGGCGAAGTGTTGCTGACCAACCACACCGACGAGTCGGTGCGGCTGTGGGACGTCCGCGACCCGTCGAAGCCGGTACCGCTCGGCGACCCGCTGGCCGGGCACGGCGGCTACGTCAACGACGCCCAGTTCAGCCCGGACGGCCGCACGCTCGCCACCGCGAGCAGCGACAGGACGGTGCGGCTGTGGGACGTGAGCGATCCCGCCCGGCCACGCCGGCTGGGCGAGCCGATCAAGGACGAACAGATCATGCTGCAGTCGCGTTTCACCGCGGACGGCAGGACGCTGATCACCTCCGGCCAGAGCAGGGCGATCCGCTTCTTCGACGTCCGCGACCTGGAGCGTCCGGTGCTGCTCAGCACGCTGCAGGGCCACTCGGGCACGGTCAGCACGGTGTCGGTCAGCGCGGACGGCAGGTTGCTCGCGAGCAGCAGCGCGGACCGGACGTTCCGGCTGTGGGACATCACCGATCCCGCCGAGCCGTCCTATCTCGGTCAGCAGATCACCGGCGACTGGGCATCCGAGCCGTTCGCCCAGTTCTCCCCGCGGGGCAGGCTGCTCGCCACCGGCAACGCGGACGGCATCGTGCGACTGTGGGACCTCGACGTCGAGCACGAGATCGAGCGGATCTGCACGGCCACCCGTGGCGTGCTGACCCCGGCGCTGTGGCAGGAACGTCTGTCTCAGATGGACTTCCGGGATCCGTGCTGACCCTCACCGAGCAACTGCCTCACCGGCAGCGCCGCATCGGTTACTGTCCGCTCCATGCGTCTTCTTGCTCGGGTCGGCAGCTTGCGCGCGATCGTCGCGGTGACCGTCGGGTTCATCGCCCTCAACATGATTCTGGTGGTACTGGGCAACGTCACGGACTACGGCACGAACGAGGCGTTCGTGCAGCACGTCCTGGCGATGGACACCACGTTCGGCACGGAACTGAGGTGGCGGGCGATCACGAGCCCGGCCGTAGTCACGATCGTCTACGTCGCGATCATCCTGTGGGAGGCGATCTCCGCGGTCCTGCTGACCGCCGGCACCGTCGCCTACCTGCGCGACAAGGAGGACAGCGCGCGCAGGTTCGCGTCCGCCGGCCTGCTGATGGTCGTGGCGTTGTTCCTCGGCGGCTTCATCACCATCGGCGGTGAGTGGTTCGCGATGTGGCAGTCGAAGGACTGGAACGGCATCAGCGCGGCCCTGCGCATGGTGACCATCGCGGGCTTCGCGCTGATCCTCGTGCACCTCAACCCGCGTCGGGCCACTCAGTAGTCGGCTCCACGCAGAACACCGGCCCGACACCCGCGTCGGCGCCGAGCTCACCCCACCAGTCGCGCTGCTCGGCGTCCTCGATCGCGTCGACCACCACGATCCCACCGGCCTCGTGCACGAACACGACGAGGTCGCTGAGCACGTGCGACACCAGCTCGTCCGGTTTCTGGCAACGCCCCTTCACCCGCACGGCCCGTACGCCGAGCGAGCGCACGAGCTCGATCTCCGCGGTGGAACCCTTGAAGTCGCGCGCCCCGATGTGGATGCCCAGGTCGGCCAGCAGATCGAGGTTGTCGGCGGCCTCGCCGTCCTCGGACGCGAGCACGTGCGCGGGGAAGCCCAGCAACAACCGTCCGGCCTGCAACCCGGTGTCCGCCAGCACGCGCCGCACGTCCCGAACCAGGTCCGGGCTGTTCGCCATGCTTTCGGTCAAACAGACCGCGAGCATCTCGTCGTACCGGCACGCGGTCTCGGCCGCCGTCCGCAACATCCACTCGCCGAGGGGCAACATCAGCCCGGTGTGCTCGGCCATCGACACGCACTTCTCGTGCTGGATCAGCCCGAGGTCCCGATGCCGCCAGTTCAGCTCGGCCTCGACGCACACCCGCGCCGTCCCGTCGAGCTTCATGACGGGGTTGAACACGACCTCGATCTCGCCGCTCTCCCAGGCCCCGGGCATCACGGCGGCAAGCGCGAGGTCTTCCTGCTCCCGCTTGTCCTGCGTCGCGTCGTGCAGCCCCCACTGCCGCCGCCCGATGCGCTTGGCCCGCCGCAACGTCATGTCGGAGGCGCGTAACACCTCGGCGGGATGATCCCCCGGATGCAACCGCGGCAGCACGCCGATCGACGCCGACACCGCCACCCCGTGCTCACCGAAGTAGACGGGCTCGGCGAGCTCGTGCTCGATCATCCGAATCGTCGTGTCGACGTCCGGTGTGTCGATCCCGTTCTCCACCAGCACAGCGAACTCGTCACCCTCGAGGCGAGCGACCATCGCCTTCTCGGCGGAGAACACGGAGCTGAGCCGCTCGGCGACGAGCTTCAGCACCTTGTCACCGATCTCGCGCCCGAGCCCGTCCGTGATCACCGCGAAGGCGTCGAGATCGAGGTGGTACAGCGTCACCCCGTGCTCGATGTCGCTGTGCAGCAACGATTCCAGCCGAGTGGTGAGGTACTGCCGGTTCGGCAGCCCGGTCAGCGCGTCGTGCAGCGACTGGTACTGCAACCGCCCGCCGAGCAACGTGAGCTGGCTGTCGTCGTCGATCATCACCACGTAGTGACGGGGGTTGTCCTCGGCGTCCTTCTGCACTGTCGCCGCGAGCAACACCCGGAAGTGCTCACCATCGCGATCGATGAGCCGGGGCCGTTCCTCGACCCGCTGCATCCGCCCGTACCGCAACCCGGCCAGCGCGTCGTTGACGAGCGGCAGGTCGGCGGGAGCGATCAGATCAGTGAGCGTCATGCCGTCCATGTCTTCGCGCCGGAGGATGGTGCACAACGCCTCGTTCGCCCGCCTCAACTCCCCGTCGAGGCCGACAATCGCGATGCCGGTGGACGAGTGCGTGAAAATGTCCTCGAACCGCTCCTCGCTGGCCTGTAAGTCCAGCTGCACAGCACGATTCGCCCGTAACAAGGCGTGGCTGATGCTTTCCTGCTGCTCCAACACAAAAGCCTGAATGGCCGCCGTGTAAGCAGCGGACACGGCACCGATCACCAGCGCGGCCTGCCGGGCGTCCGCCCCCTCCTGCACGACGAACCGCGCAAGGACCTCGACGGACTCCCGCAAACTCTCAGCGCCGACGCAGTGCATCTCGACCAGCCGGGTACCGACCCACGAGGCCACATCGGGCTCGTCGACGAGCGCCTCGGCCACCACGTTGAGCAGCTCGCGCAACTCTTCGGTCAGCTTCGCGGCGGAAAGCGGCACGTACGCGGTCCGGCTGATCCTGACTGCCCAGTCACGCGCCAGCTCGTCGCGTCCCATCGGACGTGACGGTCTCGCGTCGTCCTGGCTCGGCAACCGTTCCACCTGACCTGCTCGGCGAGCAACGGTGCGGAAGCCTACCGCCAGCAACCCTCACCGTCCCTGCGCGCCGAGACGTTCCCTCCAACGGGGTAATAGCGATCTCTGAGCGTTACAACAATTCCTCGCTCGATCGGACCAATTTTTCTCACGAACCGCCTCAGGACCCGACGATGTGCCGCAACTGGCCCAGCAAATCCGACCGGGACGTGGACCCCAACCGCTGCCGCATCCGAGCCATGTGGTGCTCGACAGTCTTGGCGGAGATGAACAACCGATCGCCCACCTGCCGATAGGTCATCCCCTCCAGCACCAACTGAGCCACCTCCCGCTCCCGATCGCTCAACTTCCCGGCGTCCTCGGCAACCGCCACGACATCGGCCTCGGCCGCACGCCGAGCGGAAACCGGCCTCCCCTGCAACAACCGGGCACAGTCCAGCAACCGGACCATCGCCTGCCGATCGGAAGTCCGGATCGCGGCCTGCCCGGCCAGCCGAGACGCGTCCCACCACAACCCGACCGCGTGCAGGCTGCGAGCCGCTTCCTCGACCCGATCCGCGTCGACGTCACCGGCCACCACGTCCAGCCAGCACTCGGCCGCGGCGGACAGGATCGCGCAGTACCGGCTGCGCTCCCGATGAACCGCCAGCGCGGCGGCATGTTCCTCGGCGGCGGCGGAGTTCTCGTCGATGATCGCCGCGTGCAGCAGACTCCAGTGCAGCTGCGTGGCCCACATCGGCGGATTTCCCAACGACCGCAACAACGCGGCGGCCTGGGCCAGGTGGGGCGCCAGCCGCTCCTTGTCCCTCAACCGGGCAGCGGCAGCGGCGAACTCCCCCAACGGCAGCAGGCTGAACAGGTCCACCGGGTGCCGGAGAACGGCCTCGCAGGCCTGCTCCCAGGTCCGGCGCAACGTCGCGAGATCAGAGTTCCGCCGGGCCACGCCGACCTCGAGTGCCACCGCGAAGATCCAGTCACGAGGCTCGAAAGCACCCCGGACGGACATCAGCGTCTCGCGAGCCACAGCCAGGTTCCCGCGCAACATGTGCAGCCAGGCCTGCAACAGCCGATGCCGCACGGACATCAGCACCCCACCGGTCCCGGTCTCCACGGCCCGGTCCAGCACCGACTCGGCCACGTTCGGCTCACCGCAGTGCACGGCGACCAACGCGGCCAGCGCAGCCGGACTGTCCGGCAACAGCACGGCCCCACCGGCAGGTTCGAGCATCGACGATGCACGTACCAAAGTGGACAGTGCCGCGGTCTCGCCGCCGGCCACCGACTGCCGGACTCCCTGCAGCATCAACGAAGCCGCGCCGCCGAGCATCGTTGGCGGCTGTGGAGGCGTCTCCTCGAAAACGTGTCCGGTACCGATCAGCCCGATCCCGGCGAAGGCAGCGGCATAGGGAGTAGCGGCCCACCGGAACAACTCGGTGCTGCGCGCCAGCTGCCCGCGGTGGGCCAGCGCGACGGCCGCCACCTCGGCGGCGGTCCGCCGGTGCGGCGAATCGGCGTCGCTGATGACCTGGTCGGCGAGACGCAGAGCGCCGTCCAGGTCCCCGGCCATGGCCGAAGCGGTGGCCCAGGAGGCAGCGGTCTCGGCGGAAGGCGTGCCTCCGCCGGTCGAGGCCTTGAACAAGCGGGCGGCAAGTGCGGGATCGGAGGCCAAGGCCTCACGGGCAGCCGCGACGAACACGGGCCCGCCGATTCCGGTGTCGAGCAGAGGCCGCACGAGCTCCAGCACCGGCCCACCGCGGTCGAGCTGCAGCTGCGCCAGCTTCTGCCGCACCGCGATCCGGCGCTCGGCGCGGGTCAGCGCACCGACAGCCCGCAGCGCCAACGGCAGCAAAATGCCGTCCTCAGCGAGCATGCCCGTGGCGCGAGCGGCCTCGATGATGTCGCTGACCTCGTCGAAGTCCTTGTCCAGCAACGCGGACAACAGGTCCAGCCGCTGAGCGGCACCGGCCTCGGCGGCCAGCAGGAACTTCTGCAGGTCCGCGTCCAGCCAGTCGAGATCCGCACGGAA
The DNA here is from genome assembly GCF_000719115.1 of Lentzea albidocapillata. Taxonomy (GTDB): domain Bacteria; phylum Actinomycetota; class Actinomycetes; order Mycobacteriales; family Pseudonocardiaceae; genus Lentzea; species Lentzea albidocapillata. The sequence goes on from NZ_JOEA01000028.1 coordinate 80,890, forward strand.
CGCGCTGAGCGCGTCAGCGGAAACCTCGGACACGGCCCCAAGGCGTTCCACGAACAGCGGCACGCCACCGGTCTGGGCGAACACGAAGTCGGCAACGGGCTTGGAAGCGCCGAGCAGTTCGCGGACACCGTCACGGGACAGCGGCGCCAGTGGCACCATGACGGAGCCCTGGCTCAGTTCGGCCAGCGCCGCACGGCGCGGCCAGGGCCGGTGGGCGAGTACCAGAAGGGGTTCCGAGGCAAGTGAGCGCAGGGAGGCGTCGTCCAGCAGGTGCGCGTCGTCCACCACGCGCACGGCAGAGTTGGTGATCTCCGATAGCAGCGCTGTCTTGCCGTAACCACCAGGCGCCGCAACGACAACGCGCAGGCGGGTGCCCGCGGCGGCTTCGTTGATCCGGTCGAGGACGCCTCGCACTGGGGCGTCCAGCACCAACCTGGCTCGCGTGGTCACGCTCAACGGCCGTCCTCATCATCGTCTCGGGATCGGGATCGGGAGCTGGAACCGGAGCGGCGTCCGGCGGGCTTCAGCACGCGCGCGACGCGCTTCGCCCGCCTCGGCGGCAGTTCCAGCGGCGACACGTCCACCGGCGGGCGGGGCGGTGGCGCGGCGAACTCGTCGTCGAGGCTCGGGACCTCGCCGACGGGGAAGCGCATCGAGGCTTCGCGGGTGTGCACGAGGACCGACGTTTCAAGCGGTTCCGGCTCGACCTCGGGGCCCATCAGGACCCGCCGCGCGGCGACCGCGAGGCCCTTGGCGACCGAGTGCTCGGGGCGAGCCTCGGCCAGCACACGGCAGTCGACCGCGGACGACAGCGCGTCGCCGATCACGGGCATCCGGCAGGCGCCGCCGACGAGCAGCACCGCATCGGGCTGCACGGTCCCCAAGGCACGAACGAAGGTGCCGACCAGGTGGTCGACGGACGGCCGGATCTCGTCCACGAACTCGTCGCGCGCGATCTCCACGCCGCTGACCACGACGGACGGCGCGGAAGGGCCGAGCGCCCGCTTCGCCGCCTCACACTCGGCGGACGACACGTGGCCGTCCTTGCCCAGCCGGCCGCGCACCAGCCCGAAGAGCAGGTCGTCGAAGTCGGCGCCGGTGTGGTGGTCGACGCCGTCGACGTGGTTGACCAGTTCGAACGTCCGGTTCTGCGCACGCCGGACCACCGACGCGGAGAACGCGTGGCTGCCCAGCGAAAAGACCGCCAACGACGCGTCGGGAACCACGCGGGAACGCACGGCGTGGTTCTCGGCGGCCGCCAGCGGCTCCGGCACGAGGTTCGCGTCGGACAACCCGACCGCCCGCAGGGCCGCGTAGAGCTGTCCGCGGCGATAGGGACCCCACCCGGCCGGGTGACTCACCGCCAGGTGACGGGGCTGTTCACCCTCCCGGGCGACCACCTCGCCGACGACCCACATGATCAGCAACGCGGTGAGCTCCTCGGCCGGGCACATCTCCGGGCCCAGCGCGAACGGCACCGCGTCACCGACCCGCCGGGCGAAGCCGGAGGCGGTCCAGCCGGCCACCCCGCGCTCGCCGACCGTGAATGTCCCTGCCTCCGTGAGCTGCAGCGACGACGGCACCACCAGGGCGATCTCGGCATCCCGTGCACCGTCGAGGCGGCACACGGCAGCCGTCGTCCGGGTGGTTCCGACATCGACTCCGAGTACGTACGCCAAGTCTCTCCCTCACCTGTTCGCAGCAGCGACCAGTACCTACACGGGTGAACGAGAGACGCTCAAGCGAGGCCCCTAATCCCCTAGGGGGTCAACGACCGTCACCCCATCGGGGAACGGGGATTCACTGGGAGTGATCCCCGATGCCGGTCAGGGGTCCGCTCTCATAACTTTCTGCCACACACCCCTGCCGAATCCGTGCCTCAATCAGGAGTTCCTTTCACATGATCCAGCCCAGCACGCTCCACGACTTCGTGCTCAACCTGCTCAGCGACCCGTCCCTCAAGGACGCTTTCGCGACCGACGCTCAGGGCACCCTGGAGCAGGCTGGCCTGACCGACATCACCGCCGTCGACGTGCAGGAAGTCATCCCGCTGGTCCTCGACCTGCTGCCCGCCACCCCCGCTGGCCTGCCCGCCATCGACGGTGTCGACCTGGCCCTGCCGACCGACGACCTGCTCGCGGACGGCCCGCTCGGCGCCATCAGCCAGCTGCAGGCGGTCGCGTCTCAGCTGACCTCGTCGGGCCTCAGCCTCAGCGAGCTGCACACCTCCTCGGCCGGCGTGCTCGCGGCGGACGAGAACGGCTTGAACCTCATCACGGCGAACAAGACCCTCGGCGAGTACACCTCGACCAACGTCGGCCTCGACGGTGACTTCTCCGTCGTCGGCGACGTGGCGAGCGTCCTCGACCAGACCGCGTCGCCGCTCACCGGCACCGTGCTGGACGTGGCCGACACCGCCACCGCGACCGTCGACGCGCCGCTGGAAGGCGCCACCTCGACCGTTCCCGGCCTGGACGGCGTCCTCGGCCAGCTCGGCGGCGCGACGGGTCTCGCCCACGACGCCCTCGGCGTGCTGGGCGGCGGCGACGCCAACCTCGGCGTGCTGAACGTCTCCGGCCTGGGTGACCTCGCCGACGGCAACCTCACCGCGCACTCCACCGAGACCGTCGCGACCGTCGAGCACACCGTCACCGGCGCCGTCGGCACCGCGACCGGCGTGGTCGGCAGCGCGGGCGTCGGCGACGTGCTCGGCGGCGACCACGGTGTCGGCAACGTGCTCGGCACCGTCACCGACGTGACCCACAACGTCCCGGTCGTCGGCGACCTGGACCTGGGTCTGCTCGGCTGAGCCACCCTCCAACGCGGACCGGCCCTGTCTCTCGTGGACAGGGCCGGTTCGTCGTCTGGGTCGGATCCCTCTCCTGACAAAACGATCAAAAAGCTTCACGTTCTGCCCGGTGAGCAACGTCACCGCCCGTCCGAACAGCCCCATCTGCCCGAACAAAACCGGTATCGCGTTCGAGGCTTTCACCCAAGGGGGTGAACACGGCACTATGAGTCAGGTGATGGCACCGCCCTGGCTCGACGTGCTCGACGAGACGATCGGGGCCTGCGTCACGCACCGGAGGCCCGATCTGGAAGCCCGGCTGCGGGAGAAGCGGGCACAGCAACTGGACCCCAAGTTGCGCGTTCTCGTCGTCGGCGAGTCCAAACAAGGCAAGAGCCAGCTCGTCAACGCGTTGCTCAACGCACCGGTGTGTGCGGTGGGCGACGACATCACGACGACCGTGCCGACCTTCGTCCAGCACGCGGACACCCCGTCCGCGGCTCTCGTCCGCAACGCCTCGGCGGGCGGATCGATCTTCCACACCCCGACCGAGCGCATCGCCGTGCCGATCGACCAGGTGACGAAACAGGCCGCCGCGCAGCACGTCGTGCGGGCCGAGATCGGCATTCCGCGCGCGCTGCTCGACAGCGGCCTGGTCCTGATCGACACCCCCGGCGTCGGCGACACCCGCTCCGCGCACACCGCCAGCACGTTCGCGACGCTGATGCAGGCCGACGCCGTGCTGCTGGTCTCCGACGCCACGGGTGAGCTGACGTCGGCGGAGATGACGCTGCTCAAGAAGGTCATGGAGGCCTGCCCGAACGTCACGGTGGTCGTCACCAAGATCGACCTGGTGCCGAGCTGGCGGCACGTCGTGGAGCGCAACCGGGCGCTGCTCGCCCGCGCCGGCATCCGCGCGAAGCTCATCCCCGTCTCGTCCGCGCTGCGGCTGCGCGCCGCGAAGACGGGCGACCAGCGCCTCAACACCGAGTCGGGGTTCCCGGAGCTGGTGACGTGCGTGCAGAGCGACATCGTGGCGAGCGCCGAACTGCTGGCCCGCCGCGCCGTCGCCGTCGTGGCGTCGTCGGCGATCACGCAGCTGGTAACGCCGTTGCGTGAGGAGCTCACGGCCCACGACTCGTCCCGCACGGTCGCCACGATCTCGACGCTGCAGGAGGCCCAGCGGCGCGTCGACGAGCTGCGCCGCCGGTCCGCGCGCTGGCAGAACGTGCTCAACGACGAGATGGCCGACCTGATCTCCGACGTCGAGTACGACCTGCGTGACAGGACCCGCAAGATCCTGCGCGAGGTCGACAAGACCTACGACGAGGCCGACCCCGCGATCGGCTGGGACAAGTTCGAGCAGTGGCTGGAGGACAACCTCAACGAGGCCGCCACCACGAACTTCGCCTGGCTGATGGAACGCGCGGAGTGGGTGGCCGCGAAGGTCGCCAGGAACTTCCCGGTCTACCGCGAGGACCTGATCCCGGGTTCGGTGCTGCCGGACGACCTGCTCGAACCGGCGAGCAAACTGGAGAAGCCGAAGATCGAGCCGTTCTCGGTGCCGCAGAAGCTCTTCACCGGTCTGCGCGGCTCCTACGGCGGCGTGCTGATGTTCGGCCTCGTGACGTCGCTGGCCGGCATGCCGCTGATCAACGTGATCTCGCTCGGCGCCGGCGCGCTGTTCGGTGGCAAGTCCATTTTGGACGAGAGCGACCAGCGGCTCAAGCGCCGCCAGGCAGCAGCAAAGGCCGCCGCGCAACGGCACGTGGACGACTTCTTCATGAAGTTCTCCAAGGACGTCCGCGACTCCGGGCGGCACATCCAGCGCTCGCTGCGAAACCACTTCAGCACGCTCGCCGAGGAGCTGCAGGAGACGTTGCTGGAGTCGGCCCGCAGCGCCAAGCGCGCGGTGCAGGACGACCAGACCGAACGCGAGCGCAGGATGCGCGAAGGCCGCAAGGAGCTGGACAAACTCGTCATGCTCTACAAGCGGGTGCAGGCACTCGGGGGCCCCGCGATGGAGCTCACGGCGTGACATTGGACCGCGTCGTCTGGTCGATGCTGCAGGAGGCACTGGGTGTCTACCGGGACAGCCCCCGCGCCACCGCCTGGCTGCGCTCGCACGTCGAGCGCTACACCGAACCCGTCCGGATCGCGGTGGCCGGCCGGTCACGGATCGGCAAGTCCACTGTGGTCAACGCGCTGGTCGGCGACGAGTTCACGTCGCAGAGCTCGTTCGTCTGGTACCGCGGCGGTACCGAGCAGCGGGCGCACGTGTTCAACGGACCCGGACGACCGCACGAGGTCGGGATCGGCAGGCGGGGAAGCCGCAACCACGTCGAGACGGGTCAGTTCGACCGCTCCGACCGGATCGTCGTCGACTGGCCCGCGCGGACGTTGCGCGACGTCGTGCTGATCGACGCCCCGTCCGCGGCGACGCCGGAACAGGTGCTCGGAGACGCGGACGCGTTGCTGTACCTGATGCGGCACGTGCAGGACGAGGACCTGAAGTTCCTGCAGTCCGCCAACGACCACCCGATCGCCAGGACCGCCGCGGTGCACACGGTCGCGGTGCTCGCCCGTGCCGACGAGATCGGGGCCGGACGGATCGACGCGCTGTCGTCGGCCAAGCAGATCGCCCGCCGCTACCGTCGTGACCCGGCCGTACAACCGTTGTGCCAGAACGTGGTCTCGGTCGCCGGGCTGCTGGCGGTGGCCGCGAAGACGTTGCGGGAGGACGAGTTCGCCGCCCTGCGGGTGCTGTCGTCCCTGGGACGCGAGGAGCTGGAGGACCACCTGCTGTCGGCGGACCGGTTCGCCGGCGAGCAGTTCCCGCTGACGATGGAACCCGCTGTGCGGCAGGCGTTGCTGGAGCGGTTCGGGATCTTCGGCGTCCGGCTGATCACCGCGTTGATCAGGCAGGGCTTCGACTCGCAGGTGAAGCTCACCGGCCAGCTGGTGCAGCGCAGCGGGCTCGGCGAGCTGCGCGACTCGATCGCGGTCCACTTCGTCGAACGCCGCGAGGTCCTCAAGGCGCGTTCGGCGCTGCTGGCGCTCGACGTGCTGTTCCGGATGGAGCCGCGGCAGAACGCGCGCAAGCTGATGGCCGATCTGGAACGGGTCGTCGCCTCCGCGCACGACTTCCGCGAGCTGCGGCTGGTGGCCGCGCTGCAGTCCGGCCGCACGAAGCTGCCCGCCGAACTGCAGACCGAGGCGCTGCGGCTCGTCGGCGCCGAGGGCGTGGCTCCGTTGGCACGGCTGGGTTTCGAGTACGAGGCCGATGCCCGTGAGCTGCGCGAGGCGCTGCTCGACGCGCTGGTCCGGTGGCAGGCGCTGGCCGCGGACGTCCACGCGACCCATGCGCATCGGAAGGCCGCCCAGATCGTGGTCCGCACGTGCGAGGGGCTACTCCCGCAGTTCAGCTGAGGCACGATGGTCCGCATGGAACTCGTGCGTTGGGAGAACGAGCACTTCGGCTACATGCTGAGGTGGGCGTCCGACCCGCGGATGACGGCGTACGTCGGCAACGGCATGCCCTGGACCCCTGACTACGTGACCGAACGGCACGAGCAGGCGTTGCGGCACTGGGAGGTGCACGGCTTCGGCCTGCACGCCGTCGTCGAGGACGGCGTGGTCATCGGCCTCGCGCAGATGCTCGACGGCGACCTGGGCGAGATCGAGATCGGCTACTGGATCGACCCCGCGTGGTGGGGACGCGGGATCGCCTCCCGGGTCGCCGTGGAGTTGCGCGACCGGGCGCTCGCCATCTCGGACCGGGTCGTGGCCGGGACCGACGCCGGGAACTGCGCTTCGGGACGGGTGCTGGAGAAGGCCGGGCTCAGGTACTTCACCAGCAGGAACATGGGCGGAAGACTTCAGCACTGCTACGCGTTGGACCGGGGTATGAGTGACAAGGGCGTCCTGCGGTACAGCGCGTTCACGACCGATCCGGCCGGAGGGAACCCGGCGGGTGTGGTGCTCGACGCGTCCGATCTGAGCGACGAGGAGATGCTCGGGATCGCGGCGAAGGTGGGCTACTCGGAGACCGCGTTCGTGGTGCCGCGGACCGAGCGCGAGTTCGACGTCCGGTACTTCAGCCCCCAGGCCGAGGTGCCGTTCTGCGGGCACGCGACGATCGCCACGTCCGTCGCGCTGGCCGAGCGGATCGGGGACGGGCCGCTGACGTTCCACACGCCGGCCGGGGAGATCACCATCGAGACCTCGGGCCGGACCGCGTCGCTGACCAGCGTGCCGACGAGCACGTCCGCCGCGGCTCCGGCGCTGGTCGCGGACGCGTTGGAGGCGTTGGGTTACAAGGAGATCGGTGACGGGCCGGTGCACGTCGGCTTCGGCGGCGCACGCCATCTGCTGATCCCGCTGAAGGACCGCGAGCAACTGCGCGAGCTCGACTACGACTTCGACGCGTTGCGCGATCTGATGCTGGCGCACGACCTGACGACCGTGCACCTGTTCTGGCGGGAGTCCGCGGATCTAGTGCACGCCCGCGACCCGTTCCCGGTCGGCGGTGTCGTCGAGGACGCGGCGACGGGCGCTGCCGCCGCGGCGTTCGGTGGCTACCTGCGCGACCTCGAAGGGCCGCAGCGGTTCGTCATCAGCCAGGGCGAGGACATGGGCAGGCCGTCCCGCCTGGAGGTCGACGCCACCCGCGAGGACCGCCGCGTGACCGTGACGGGTGCGGCGGTGCCCATTCCCTGACGCATAGGCCCGACGCCGCTGCCACGAAGCGCAGGGTACGTGGCAGCAGCGTCGAACCGAGGGGTGCGCACCCTCCCGCGCCGGACCCGAAGGCGCTGCCGCAAGCGCCGGGCCGGAAGATCGATCGAGTGCCATGATGCCCCGATCGAAGGGTGGCGTCGCATTCAGAAGGGGGATACAAGGTCTTTATGCCCGAGCTGGAGCTCAGACACCTCCGCGCGGTACGAACCATCGCCGAGGAAGGCAGTGTCACCAGGGCCGCGACGCGGCTCGGTCTCACCCAACCCGCCCTGTCCGCCCAGCTGCGCACCGTCGAGAGACTCGTCGGCGGCCAGCTGTTCGACCGAACGCGCAACGGTTGCGTCCCAACGGACCTGGGCCGCCGGGTGCTGGGCACCGCGCGGCTGGTGCTCGACGAGATGGCGCAGCTGATGGCCAACACCCGCGAGACGGACCGGCGCGGACCGCTGTTCTTCGGCTGTCCCCCGATCCTGTACTTCGCCAAGCTCGTGGAGGGCCTGCGAGGGCTCAACGCGGACGTGCGCGCCGAGGTCAGGCCTTCGTCCGCGGAGATCGTGGACATGCTGGAGGCCGGACAGATCCACGTGGCGCTGTTCGAGTTCTTCGACGGCATGCACGCGCGTGACCTGGCCGGCATCGAGCTGCGGAAGCTGGTGACGGAGCCGGCGTTCGTGGCGTTGCCGGAGACCGACCCGCTGGCGGCGCAGGAGGAGGTCGGCCTGGCACAGCTCGCGGACCGCGACTGGGTCACCCCGCCCAAGCAGCACATCGGCAGCCGGACGCAGATGTTCCAGGCCTGCGCGGACGCCGGGTTCGTGCCCCGCCTCACCCACCACACCGGCGAGGCGAGCATGGCCCGCGGGCTGGTGGCCGCCGGGTGTGTGTCCTTTGCCGCCGCGCCCTCCCGGACCGGGGAGGGGATCGTGATCCGGCGGTTGCGGGGGATGCCGTTGATGACCGACATCTTCGTGGCGACCCGGCGGGACTCTCCGGTGGCCGGGCGGGCGCACGAGGTGTTCGCCTGTGCGGCTGAGGCTTATCGGTCGGTGCTGGACCGGAATCCGGAGTACCGGAGGTGGTGGGATGCGCACCCGGAGGCGCATCCGGAGTTCACGTGACGCGGGGGTGACGCGGGTCGGCTTGCGGGCGGGTGGTTCCTGTTCCAGCGGGGTGGGCGGCTTTGGGCTGGTCACGTCGCCTTGCGAGGGTGGGCGCGCGGGTCGTGACGGAACTGCGCGGGGTTGCGATTGGGGCTTGGCCTTGAGCCTCTGGCGGGATGCTTGACGGCCGGAAAAGGGCCGGGCTGAAAAGCGCCCGGCCGTGCCCATGAGGGGAGCATCCCAGCGTGGTTCCTCAGGCGGTGACCTTGATCGGCGTGGAGGGGCGGCCGAGCAGCTTCTCCAGGTCCGGGCGGACCTCGGCGAAGACGCCGTTGCGGATCGCCACGAAGAAGTCGACCAGGAAGGCCGGGACGCCGGAGGCGATCAGGTCGTCGTCGCTCACGTCGCGGTACCTGTCGCCGGCCAGTTCGGGGAACGACCAGCTGGTCGAGCCGGTGAGCTCGTAGGTCTGGTTCTCGTGGCCCGTGGTGGTGAGGGCCGCGGCGGCGGCTTCGGCGAAGTCCTCGCGGGACGCGCTTGCCACCCGGCCGTCCTTCGTGGAGATCGCGACGGTGTCCGCGGAGAGGGCTCCCAGGTAGTTCTCGTGGTACATGCCGTTGCGCAGGAACGTGAACGGGACGCCGGCGGCTCGGATGATGCTCTCGGTGGCCTTGTGGGCTGCTGCCGCGCCCACCGATGAGGTGTCCGCGTCGGTGATGCTGGTGTAGAAGATGTGGCCCACGCCGTGCTCCACGGCCTTGGTGATGGCGTTCTCGTGCTGCTTGATGCGCACGTCGGTGTCGAAGTCGTCGGCCGACACGATGAGGAGCTTGTCGACGCCCCGGAAGTCGAGGGTCTCGGGCTTGCCGAAGTCGCCCTGCCTGACCTCGACGCCTTCCAGGGTGAACTTCTCCGGGGAGCGCACGGAGACGATGACCTGCTCGTTCGTGCGGTCGAGGACGTGGCGGACCACTGCGCTGCCGAGCTGGCCGGTTGCTCCGGTGATGAGGATCGTCATGCGTTCAGGTTGCGGTTAGCGCTATCCTTTGGAAAGTACCCACTTTGAAGTTGGGTACTTACGCGGAGGTGAGCATGCAGGTCACGATATGTCCCGAGCGGGCGATCATGGAGCACGTCACAAGCAAGTGGGGCGTGCTGGTCCTGCAGGCCCTGTTCGACGGGGCCTCCTGGCGGTTCAGCGACCTCCGGCGTGAGCTGGAGGTCGTCAGCGAGAAGATGCTCACGCAGACGTTGCGGACGCTGGAGCGGGACGGGTTCGTGCACCGGGAGGTGCATCCGGTCATCCCGCCGCACGTCGAGTACACGTTGACGCCGCTCGGCAAAGGGGCGGCCGACCACCTCGTGGCGCTCTTCTCGTGGATCGCCGCGAACCAGCCCGAGGTCACCCAGGCACAGGAACGCTATGACGGCTCCTGAGGTTCGCCAGAGCCCTGACGAGCAGACATCGGGCTGATCACCCTAATGCGTAGTGAAAGTTCTCACTAGAACCGCCGAAAACAGGGATAGACATCGGATGGGTCACGAATAGGGGGCGCCATCTGGCCCCTCGGACTGGCACAATGGACCAATGGCCCAACCGTTCACCGACGAAAGCCATCCGGCTGAGCCCTATCCGGGTACTCGTCCAGACCACTGTTTCGTCCACGTCGACGAAACGGGCTGGCCAGTGCGACCGGACCTCACGATGGAGTCGGGATGGCGTGTTGAGCCGGAGAACATCGATCTAGACCAATGGCTGGCGAACCACGGCGAACCTCCGTTGGCGGGCCGGATGCCGGTGCTCGGCTACGGGTCGAACGCCAATCCCAGCAAGCTCACCTGGCTCCGTGAAGAGCTCGGTCTCGAAGGCCCCGCGGTCGTGCTGCGTGCACGGTGCGAGGGCCTTACTGCTGTCTGGGCCGCTGGGCTGCGCATGCGCGACGGGCAGCGGCCGGCGACGCTCGCGGGGGCACCCGGCGTCACCGAGGAGCACTCGATCTGGTTCGCCACGCCTGATCAGTTGCGTGTGCTGGACCGGTGCGAGGGGCGCGGGCTGCGCTATCGGCTTGTACGCGTGCACACGGGTCGTGTGGTGCTCTACAACGGCGGCGTCATCGACAGCGTTCTGGCGTACACGGCAGGCTCCAAGAAGCGGATGCCCGTGCTCTTCAACGGCCGTATGGTCCGTTGCGCGGACGTCTCGCAGCGGGGCGCGCGGGTACTGGGCGAGAGGCCTGCGATGAACGACGGACTGGACGTCACCGAGATCCACGGCGAGCCGTCGGCCGACGACTGGCCCGAGCTGCTGTTCGTCTACGGCACCCTGCAGCCGGGCGCAAGCGCTTGGCACCTGATGGAACCGCACGTCGTGGAGTCCGCGGAGACCCACCTGCCCGGCACGTTGTTCGACACCGGCCTGGGCTACCCCGCGCTGCGCCCCGGCGCCGGCCTGGGCGTGCCCGGCTTCGTGCTGCGGCTCAAGTCGCCCGAGGACGCGCTGCCACTGCTCGACGAGTACGAGGGCGAGGACTACCGCCGCGTGCGCGTCGTGCTGCCCGACGGGCGCATCGCCTGGACGTACATCTGGACCGCGGCCGTGCAGGGCATGGCGGAACTTCCGGACGGATGGGACGTCCACCACATCCAGTGAATTTCCGGCACGTTGTGTTGGTTGATTGAGAATCGGGCACATCCTTCGGTGGTAGGAGGTGCACCCATGACTCGACGGTTGATCGCTTGCGGACTGCTGGTGCTCGCTTCCGTGACGGCATGCGGGACGAGAACACCGGACAACGCCTCGCAAACGCTGCCGACGGCGCCGTCGACGCCGTCGTCGACGGCCTCGTCCGCTCCCGCGTCGGACAACCCCCAGGCAGCCTCGCGCGACGGGAAGCGCTGCGACTCGGCGACGTTGAAGGGCGAGGTCGTTCCCACTGATGCCGGCGCGGGCAACAGGTACGGCAAGTTCGTGGTGACGAACAGCGGCACGGCGCCGTGCACGTTGAACGGCTACAGCGGTTTCCAGCTGGAGAACGCCTCCGGCGCCGTACCCACCAAACTCGAGCGCAAGGCCGACCCCGGTCCCACCGCTCTGACACTCGCGCCTGGCGCAAAGGCCACCGCGAACCTGCACTGGAGTGTCGTGCCCGCGGGTAGCGAGCCGGTGCAGGGCACGTGCCAGCCGGAGCCGACGAAGGTCTCGGCCATCCCGCCGAACGAGACGGCTCCACTGTCCACGCCATGGACCTTTGGCCCCGTCTGTTCCGGTGGCCGGATCGAGATCAGTGCCTTCTACGCTTCGTAGATGCACGTACCTGGATGGCTCGCCGTGCTGCCGCACGGCGAGCGCATCGCCTTCTCGCTGCGCACCGCAGGCGTTCCGGTCGCGGTGAGCGAGAACTTCGAAGCGGTGATCGAGGCCGCGGACCGGCCGGTCGTCCTCATTGGACACTTCACCGCCGCGCCCGCCGCTGTCCGCTGTGCCCAGACGCGTTCCGGGCTGGCCGCGCTGGTGCTGATCTCGCCGGTGCTCGGCATGTGGGACGGCGCGTCGAACGAACTGGCCGACCTGATGGACGAGGTCGGCTTCGGGCCGGCGCTGGGCGACCTGCCGACGTTGTGGCTGCACGGCTCGGACGACGAGATCGTGCCGATCTCGGACACCCGCGCGGGCATCGACCGGATCCGCGGCTCGGCGTTCGAGGAGTACGTCGCGGACGGGCTGCTGACCGACGGCGAGGCCGTCACTCGGGTGCTGGAGTTCACGCGGAGGGTCATCTGACACCATTTCGGGTGTCATGGATGAAGACGACCTCGTGCTCCTGATCACCGTGGTGGTCGAGGCAGCGGACGAGCAACAGGCGCGTGCCGCGTGCGACGCGCTCATCAACCGTGCGGGCGCTCAGATCGTGGACGCCCGCGACTGTTCCGACGAAGAGCCGGGCTGCTGGGCCGTCGTGATCACACGGCCGAGCACGGAGAAGGCCACCCACAACGTCGCAGCGGCGCTGGCACGGGCCGTTCGCACGTTCGTGCGCGGGCTGGGCGAGGGCTTCTCGACACCGCGGGTGGCGTGCGAGCCGCCGACGGCGTGGACCGTGCTGGACGAACCCGAGCTGATCAACGAACTCGTTCCGGGCGCCGAGCGCGTTCTGGTCGAGGTGTGGGCCGGAGATGACCCTTTCGGGGCAGGAACTTTGCGTGACAACTCGCCCTCGAAGCCGTCTTGATTCACCCGGCCGGTCGGTATGAACGCTCGACGGACTGTAGGCGTCGTTGTGAGAGTTGCTACACGCGTGGACAAGCGGCCTGCGGCGGACTCAACTGATCATTAAATCAAGGCCCGTTCGAGTGGATTCAGGCATCCACCCGGTTAGCCGATCTTCGGTCTCAACTGTGAAAATCTGGGCACAATCTCTACTAAGGGTGGTCGTCAGACCATCTTGTTCCGGAGGGTTCGGGAGCCGACATGGCCAGCATCGAAGAGGTCCGTGCCGCAATTGCCCAGGCGATCGACAAGGCGGCTCAAAGCCAGTCGGCCCTCCAGCAGGCGGCTGAGCTCGCCGAGGACGCGCAGCAGCTGCTGACATCGGTCACGCAGGGCTCCGTGCAGGCGGACGTCGAGACGACGAACGCCCAGTTCGCCCAGGTCGTGTCCGGCGTGAGCGAACTGCAGAACTACCTCGGCGCCGGCATTTCCGGGGCCGAGGGCATCAACAGCAGGCTTTGATGGCGTCCATCGGCGAGGTTCGTGCCGCGCTCGAGCAGGCGAGCGAGATCCTGCGTGAGTCGTACCGCAACGTGCGATCAGCGCAGGAGGGCCTCGACGAGGCGGTCGCGATCCTCGCCGAGTCCAGCGAGAACCACCACGAGTCGCTGCTTCCAGTGGAGTTCGTGCGCGCGAAGGAAAGATTCCCCGATCAGCTGGAACTGATGGTGGGAACCCTAGAGCGCATCCAACGACTCACCGTGGAGCTGTGATGAGCAGGCGGGACGACCGGCGGACGAAGATCGAGACCGCCTTCGGCGAGTTCCAGCGCGCCGTTTCGGCCGCGCTGGGCTCGGTGGCGCGCGAACACCGGTTGCTCGCCACCGAGCACGCCAAGGACATGTTCGAGTTCACCGTGCGCGGCATGGGCGTCGACAGGGCGTTGCAGGACGTCGCCCTCAAGGACGTGACCTCGTTCCTGACGGTCGACGAGAAGCGCCAGAAGAACCCTCGTCAGGCGCCACTGTCGATGACCGAGTTCGCCGAGCGGCTCGACCAGATCAAGTACGACTGGCAGCAGTCGTTCCACGAGTGGACGACCACGGGCCCCGAGCAGCTGACCGAGCTGGTGAACTCGGTCGCGGCCGGCCCCGCGTCGTTGCCGCACGAGTCGTGGCTCGGCCATCCGGGCACGCACGACGGCAGCGAGGGCGTGCCGGAGCTGTGGCGGATCGGCACCGGCGTGGTGACGTCGGCGCCGACACCCGCCCCGTTCCCCGTCGCGGTGCCGCTGCTGGATCAGGCACACCTGCACATATCGTCCACTCCGGACACTCGCCACGTCGCGGACACGCTGGTGGAAAGCCTGTTGCTGCGCGTGCTGTCGCACTTCCAGCCAGGGCTCGTGCACGTGCACGTGTGGGACGTCGGCCAGCTGACCGGGTCGTTGCCCGGTCTCTACCCGCTGACCCGCGCGAACCTGCTGACGGTGCACGATCCGGCACGGCTGCACGAGCTGCTCGACGAGATGTCCGAGCACATCCGCCAGGTGCACACCAAGGTCCTGGTCGACGGCCACCTGACCGTTCGTGCGGTCAGCGGTGAGGGCCGGCGCACCGAACCGTGGCGCATCGCCGTGCTCTTCGGCAACCGCAAGGCGTTGAAAGAAGACCAGCAGCAACAGCTGCAACGCGTGGCACGCAACGGTTTGGCGTGCGGCGTGCAGCTGTTCATCGTGGACATTCCGATCACGGTCAACTCGCCGGTGGAGACGGTGTCGTTGCGCAGCGACGGCACCGCGTTCTGCACGATGACCGGCAAGGACGTGACCGTCACGCTGGACGACGCGCTCCCGCGCACGTTGGTGCCGCGCGCCTGTGCCGCCATCGCGGAGAAGCGCGAGGAACGGCGTTCGCGCATGAGCACGTTCGGCGACCTGCTGCCGGACCGGCCGTGGACGGAGAACTCGTCGGCCGGAGTCATCGCGCCCGTCGGCTTCGACGACGGCGAGCAGGTCTGCGTGCAGCTCGGCGACACCTCACCGCACGCGTTGATCGGCGGGCCTTCGGGTTCCGGCAAGACGAACTTCCTCTACGCGATGCTCGGTTCGTTGTGCGCGCGCTATTCGCCCAACGAGCTGGAGCTGTACCTGCTGGACTTCAAGGAAGGCGTGTCGTTCGCGCAGTTCGCGCCGGGCCGCAAGGACCCGTCGTGGCTGCCGCACGCCCGCCTGGTCGGCGTGAACGTCAACACCGACCGCGAGTTCGGCGTGGCACTGCTGCGGTTCCTGTCCGACGAGATGCGCCGGCGTGCGGACGCGGCCAAGCAGCACGAGGTCACCAAGCTGGAGCACCTGCGCGCCGAGGACCCCGGTGGCCGCTGGCCGCGGATCGTCGCCGTGATCGACGAGTTCCAGTACCTGTTCGGCGAACGCGACCAGGTCACCGCCGCCGCGACGCAACTGCTGGAGGACGTGGCGCGCCGCGGCCGTTCGCAGGGCATCCACCTCGTGCTGTCGTCGCAGGACGTCTCGGGCATCGAAGGTTTCTGGGGCAAGTCGGCGATCTTCGAGCAGTTCACCGTCCGCATCGCGCTGCCCAAGGCCCGCCGGGTGCTGGCCGAGCCGCAGAACGACGCCGCCGTGGAGCTGCCGCGCTGGCACGCGGTGATCAACCACGAGTCGGGCGTCAAGCCCGGCAACGAGATCTGCCGCATCCCGGACTCGACGTCCAAGGGCACCATGGACTTCCTGCAGACCGAGCTGTGGCGCCGCGAACCGGGCCGGGCACCGGGTCTGTTCGACGGCAGCAAGATCCCGCTGATCGACGCCACGCAGGACTTCCTCGACCTGCGACCGGGCGAGGCATCGCCTACCGTTCTGCTCGGACAGGTCATCGACGTCGCGGGCAGCGCGGCACGTGTGCGTTTCGCCCGGACCCCGGGCCGCAACATCGCGGTGATCGGCTCCGTGGTCCAGGACGCGGCCGCGGTGCTCGGCGGAGCGGCCGCGTCACTGGGCAGGCAGCACCACCCGCACGAGGCGAGGTTCTCGCTGGCCTGCCTGGTGGAAGAGGCGATGCCCTCGGCGTTGTACCTGGCCAAGCGCCTCAGCGCGGACGGGCACGACGCCGAGGTGGTCCAGATCGACGGCGTCCGCAGGCTGCTGGACGAGACGGCGGCCCAGCTGCAGTCGATCAACACGGGCCAGACCGACGCGCCGCTGAAGCCGCACTACCTGGTGCTGTACGGCCTCGACGCCGCGCAGACGTTGCTGGAGCAGAAGGATCCGGCGACCCGGATGTCCGGTGTGGACAGTCTCCGCACCGTACTGAAGCACGGCCCGGAGAACCGCACACACGTGCTGGGCTGGTGGCGCGGCGTGCAGAGGCTGAAGGCGAGCCTCCCGCCCGGCGTCTACGACGACATCGGCGCCTGGGTGGCGTTCGACGTCCAGGGCAAGGAACTGCTGTCGCTCGGACCGGAGCAGGTGATGTCGTGGTCGCCGAGGCCACGCCGCGGCCTGTTCTTCGACCGGTTCGAGCACTCGCGACCGCAAGTGATCATCCCGTTCGACACAGGAGAACTGTCATGAACCCGATGATGACGACGATGTTCGAGTCGGTCCCGTCGCAGCGTCAGAGCGAGGAGGTGATCGAGGTGCCCACGATCTCCGCCGTTGAGCGCTACAAGGAGATCATCGCCATCGCCACCGACGCGGCTACTCGCCAGCGCAAGCTGGACGAGGTGCGGTGCGCCGAGCTCGCCGAGCGGATCGCGTCGGCCCAGCACGAGATCGCCGAGGTGCGCGATCGCGAGCGGGTCGTGCGGATGGGCGCCGCGCTGCACTGGGAGGCGGCGGTCGAGCAGCTCTGGAACGAGCGCTGGCTGCAGATGGTCACGTTCCCGCACCCGGACGAGTCCGTCCCCCCGCGCCCCCAGGGCGAGTACAACCGGGCGATGGACCTCGCGTACCAGGCGCTGGAGGACTCGCTCGCGAAGCGAACCCTGTTGCGCCGCAAGCAGAAGGACT
The DNA here is from genome assembly GCF_000719115.1 of Lentzea albidocapillata. Taxonomy (GTDB): domain Bacteria; phylum Actinomycetota; class Actinomycetes; order Mycobacteriales; family Pseudonocardiaceae; genus Lentzea; species Lentzea albidocapillata. The sequence goes on from NZ_JOEA01000028.1 coordinate 97,755, forward strand.
GAGTGCGCCGGTTACGCACCGCCGCCGACGTGCAGGACGCCAGCGACGACCCGATGGTCCGCTGGGCAGCCCAGGCACTGTCGTCGGGCGGTGCGGCCTGGGCGCACGGTGACGCGGTGGCGGTGCATGCCCCGTCGCTCACCCGCCGCCGTCGGCTGGTCCTGTCCGGGCCGGCCGAGGGTGTGGCGTCCCTGCTCGCGGCACACGGCCGGGGCGTGGAGCTGCGGCCGTTGCTCGAACGTCCGCTGGCGCTGGAGGTGGCGTCCCTGATGCCGACCCCGTGGCTGGAGGACAAGCCGTTCGGCTGGATGGACCGCTCGGGTGCGCTGGACCTCCCGGCCGAGGCCGCGTGGCTGCGGTCCCCTGACGGTGTGGAACCCCTTCTGCGCGAGGCCAACCCGGACTCCTGGGCGTGGCCGGGCGAGAAGGGCGTGCGCCGCTGGGCGGGCGTGCACGAGGGCGGCGAACTGGTCGCCACCGCGGCCGAGGCCTGGTCGTCCGCCGACGTCGGCTTCATGATGGGCGTGGCCGTCCGCCCGTCCTGCACGAACCAGGGCCTGGGCCGGCGCATCTGCCAGTTCGTGGCCTCCTCCCTGCTCACCCTCTACGGCACCTGCGCGCTCTTCGTGGAGAACTACAACGCCCCGGCGATCGCCGTCTACCGCAAGCTCGGCTTCGCCTATCGCGACGTCACGACACTTCTTCCTGCGGTCTAGGTCACATTCCGGAACAGTCGTCACCGGCGAACGGTTGAAACGGATAACTGATCCGCATGACTTTCAGACAGGGAGATGCTCAGACCATGTCGAACACCGCGCTAGAGGTCCGGCTCGCGTCCCGCCCGAACGGCTGGCCGACCGAGGAGACCTTCGAGATCGCCGAGGTCGAGATTCCCACCCCGGGCGAAGGCCAGATCCTGGTGCGCAACGTGGTCATGAGCGTCGACCCGTACATGCGCGGCCGCATGAACGACGTCAAGTCCTACGTCCCCCCGTTCCAGGTGGGCGCCCCGCTGGACGGCGGCGCCGTGGGTGAGGTCGTCGCGGTCGGCGCGGGAGTGGAGGGTCTCGCCGAGGGCGACAACGTCCTGCACGGCCTGGGCTGGCGCGAGTACGCGGTCGTCAACGCCAAGCACGCCGTGAAGGTCGACAGCTCGGTCGCCCCGCTCTCCACCTACCTGGGTGTCCTGGGCATGCCCGGCCTCACCGCGTACGCGGGCCTGCTCGCCACCGCCGAGTTCAAGCCGGGCGACGCCGTCTTCGTCTCCGGTGCGGCCGGCGCCGTGGGCCAGATCGTCGGCCAGATCGCCCGTCTGAAGGGCGCCAGCCGGGTCATCGGCTCCGCCGGTTCCGCGGACAAGGTCAAGTACCTCACCGAGGAGCTCGGCTTCGACGCCGCCTTCAACTACAAGGACGGCCCGGTCGCCGAGCAGCTCGCGGCCGCCGCCCCCGACGGCGTCGACGTCTACTTCGACAACGTCGGTGGCGAACACCTCGAAGCGGCCATCGAGGTCCTCAACCTGAACGGCCGGATCACGATGTGCGGCGCCATCTCGCAGTACAACGCGGCCGAGAAGCCGGCAGGCCCGAGCAACATGATCCAGATCCTCGCCAAGCGCCTGACCCTGCGCGGCATGCTGGTCGGCGACCACAAGGCCCTGCAGCAGCAGTTCGTGTCCGAGGTCGCGGCCTGGATCGCCTCCGGCGAGCTCAAGTACTCCGAGACCGTCGTCGAGGGTGGCGCCCGCCAGGCCCCGTCCGCGTTCCTGGGCATGCTGCGCGGCGAGAACACCGGCAAGATGCTCGTCCGGTTCTGACGAACAGCTAGAACAGCTTGCCGGGGTTCAGGATCCCGGTCGGGTCGAGCCGCTCCTTCACGGCACGCAGCACGTCGACGCCGATGGGTCCGATCTCCTTCTCCAGCCAGGGAAGGTGATCGCGGCCCACGGCGTGGTGGTGGGTGATCGTGCCGAGCCGGGAGATCGCGTCAGAGGCCGCGATCTTCGCTTTCGCCCACTGCCCAACAGGATCAGCGAGATCCCTGGGCACCAGCACGGTGAAGTAGAGCGAAGCTCCGGTCTCATAAGCATGCGAGACGTGGCACATCACCACGGGATTCCCGAGCTCCGTGACCAAAGCGTCCCGCACGGCGTCGCGCAGTTCGGAGACCCGGGACCAGTGGGTGGCGGTCTCCAGGGTCTCGACACAGACACCGGCGTCCAGCAGGGCATCCCGCTGCCGAGGCCCGTTGAACCGGCCGTGCAGCCACGAAGCACCCATCGCCCGGCCGAGTCGCACGACCTTGGTTCCACTCAAGGCACTCATGGTCGCGGCACGGGACCGGCACTCCCACCCGAGGATCACCAGGCAGGGCTGCTTCACCCCGCGCATCCGCAGGTACTTCTTCACCAGATCGGCCTTGGACCCGGCCAGCGCCAGGGCGACCTCGGTCTCGTCCACATCGGACAGACGCGTGATGTCGGCCAGCGCCCCTGCCTGCGCCAGGGATCGCACGAGCGAGGTCCCGGCCTCCCACCCGTCGACGACGAAGCCCTCGTAGCGGGGCCCGTACGGCTTGGGCCGCACCCGCACGGACACCTCGGTGATGACCCCGAAGAGCCCTTCGCTGCCGAGCACCAGCTGCTTCAGGTCCGGACCGGCGGCGGACGCGGGCGCGGTCCCCGCGACCCACTCGCCCACCGGCGTGGCGATCCGGACCGACTCGACCATGTCCTCGAAGCGTCCGTAACCGGACGAGGCCTGGCCGGCGGAACGGGTGGCGGCGAACCCTCCGATCGTGGCGCGCTCGAACGACTGTGGCACGTGCCCGAGCGTGAACCCGTGCTCCCCCAACAGCTTCTCCGCCTCAGGTCCGGTGATCCCGGCCTGCAGCACGGCGACCCTGGACACGGGATCGACGGAAACGAGACGCCCGAGCCCGGCGAGATCCAACGCCACCACAGCGGACTTGGACCCGCGCAGAGCCTCGACGCCACCCACCACGGACGTACCGCCGCCGAACGGCACCACGGCGATGTCGTACTCGACGCAGACCTGGAGGACCTCGAGGACCTCCTCGGGCGAGGCGGGCTGCACCACGGCGTCCGGCACGGCGAGTTCCCCGTGCCCGCGATGACGCAGCAGGTCCAGGTACGACAGCCCACCGGCGCGTCCGGCCCGGTCCGCGTCCTCGACGGAGACCGCGCACACGGCCTCCAGCGCGGTGAACGCGTCCTCGGTCAGCTCTGAAGGAGGCACCGCGACGGGCACCTCGGGGAGCGGCTCCCCCAGGCCGACGCGCTGGCTCAGCCAAGCCAGCGCATGCGGCGGCAACGGCACGGTTTCGGAGGTCCATCGAGCCCTGGTCACTGCTACAGTGTTACACATGACGTCTCAACGTCACACCCACGACGCTCTGCTCGACGCCACCCGTGAGTGTGTTCTGGAGGTGGGGGTTCGCCGGACGACCCTCACCGACGTGGCGAAACGGGCCAACGTGAGCCGCATGACGCTCTACCGCCGCTACCCGGACGTCGACCACCTCGTCAGGGCCCTGATGACCAGGGAGTTCGCCGCGTTGCTCGAAGAGGTCGAACGGGCAGGCGGGCACGGCAACGCGCGTGAGCAGCTCGTTCAGCGGGCCGTGGACGCCATCCGGCTGCTCGACGCCAACCCGCTGATGCAGCGCGTCCTGCAGCTCGACGCGGACCTGATGCTGCCGTACCTCACCGACCGGCTCGGCAGCACGCAGCGGCTGGTCGAGCAGTTCCTCGTCGCGCAGGTCGAGGCCGGGCACCTCGACGGCTCGATCCGGTTCGGTGACGCCAAGACGCAGGCACGCGTGGTGCTGCTGAGCACGCAGTCGATGGTGCTCTCGACCAGACCGGCCACGTCCGGGCTCGACTTCACCGCACTTCTCGACGAGCTCGCCAAACAGCTGGACGGAGCCCTGAAACCGTGAACACGTCCCTGAACGCCGCGAGGCGCCTGCAGGACCTCGAAGCAGCGCAACGGGAAGTCGCCGACCTGCTCGTCATCGGCGGCGGCGTCACGGGCGCGGGGGTCGCCCTCGACGCGGCTTCCCGAGGCCTCAGGACCGTCCTGCTGGAGGCGCACGACCTGGCGTTCGGGACGTCCCGGTGGTCCAGCAAGCTCGTCCACGGCGGCCTGCGCTACCTCGCGAAGGGTGACGTGCGGCTCGCCCACGAGAGCGCCGTCGAGCGCGGCATCCTGATGACCAGGACGGCACCGCACCTCACGCGCACGTTGCCGATGCTGTTCCCCTTGCACTCGGGCGCGGGTCACTTCGTCATGTCTGGATTCCGCGCGGGCAACGCGCTGCGCATCGCCGCACGCACGCCGTCGGACGTGCTGCCAGGTCCCCGCCGGGTACAGCGGCACGAGGCCCTGGCGCTGGTCCCCGGTCTCGACCCGGCGAAGCTCACCGGTGGTCTCCTGAGCTACGACGGCCAGCTCGTCGACGACGCGCGGCTCGTGGTCGCGCTGGCCAGAACCGCCGCCGGGCAGGGCGCGAGGATCATCACCCGCGCGAAGGTCGCGACACTGCAGGGCGACGGCGCCGAGGCCGTGGACACGCTGACCGGCACCACCTTCACCGTGAAGGCCAGGGCGGTGGTCAACGCGACCGGCGTCTGGGCCGGCACGCTCGCCCCGGTGCACCTGCGCCCATCGCGCGGCTCGCACCTCGTGATCGACGCGAGGAGCGCGGGCCTCACCGGCACCGCGCTGACCATCCCCGTCCCCGGCGAGCGCAACCGCTACGCGTTGCTGCTGCCCCAGGCGAACGGCCGCGCGTACCTCGGCCTCACCGACGAGCCCGTGGACGACATCCCGGACGTGCCACAGGTCCCGGAGTCCGATGTGGACTTCCTGCTCACGACCGCTTCCCACGTTCTGCAACGAAATCTGACGAGGGACGACGTCATCGGCAGCTACGCGGGCCTGCGCCCGTTGATCGAGGCCGAGGGCCGGACCGCGGACCTCTCCCGCAACCACGCCGTGCTGACCGCGCCGAACGGCGTGATCACGGTCGTCGGCGGCAAGCTCACCACCTACCGCAGGATGGCGGCGGACGCGGTCGACGCGACGAACCTGACGCAGATCCCGTGCCGCACCAAGGACATCCGCCTGGTCGACGACAGGCCGGCGCCGACCACCCCGATCGCGCCCGGCGTCACCGAGGCCGACATCGTCCACGCGATTCGGCACGAGGGTGCGCTGGACGTCGACGACATCCTCGACCGGCGTACGCGGATCGGGCTGGTGCCGAAGGATCGCGAGAAGGCCGCACCCGAGATCGAGAAGCTCCTGACGAACGCATGAAAAACGGGGCGTCCGCGAAGGACGCCCCGTTCTCAGCGCAAGGAAATCAATGCAAGTGCCGTGACCGGCACTAGGTCACTCGCCGATGACCGGCTTCGCGGCCTTCGGGGGCTCGACCAGGGATTCACCCTCGATCCGCACCTTGCGCTTGTGCTCGTTGCTGCCGCCCTGCTGACCGGCGCCACCGGCCATCGGAGCGCCACCCATCATGCCGCCCATGCCCGCGCCGCCCTTGGCACCGCCACCGGCGCCACCGGCCGCGGCGGGAGCCGCGGGAGCGGCACCGCTGCCGGCCGCCATGACGCCGGCCGCGCCACCGAACTGCGTGGCCGAGGTACCACCGGCACCACCGCCACCGGCCGGGCCACCGCCGAAGCCGGCGGGCATACCGCCTCCGCCGCCACCGCCGCCGCCCTTGGGCGCGCCGCCGCCTGCTCCGCCACCGCCGGCCCCAGCGGCCGCGGAGTCGGTGGCCGGCGGGCGGTACCAGTCGTTCGTCGTCGGCGGGGTGCCGATCGACGGAGGCCTGGTCCCGGCCTCGCCACCGGCGGTCGTGGTCGTGCCGGACTCCCAGTGACCGGGAACCCAGCGACCCGTGCCGGTACCCGTACCGCCGCCCGAGCCGGAGCCGCCGCCGGAGCCGGGCGGAACGTAACCCCCGCCACCGCCGGCGCCGCCTCCGGTGTTGCTGGGAGGCGTGTAGACCGGACGCACGGCCGGACCGGCACCGACGCCCGGCCCCTGCCCGTGCGGACCCTGGTAGCCGTCGGTGTTGCCGCCCTGGTAGCCGGGCCGGACGTTGGTCAGGCCGTCACCAGCGGTCGGCCGGCCACCGGCGTAACCACCGTTGGCGCCGCTGGTGAACGTGCCGCCCGCACCGCCGGACGCGCGGGACTGGTCGTCGGCGCGGATGCCGTCGAAGCCGCCCGAGGTGTTGCGGACGGGAGCGCCGCCGCCACCACCCTTGCCCTTGTTCGCCATCGAGGAGATCGCGTCGATGACCTGCTCGGCGACCTTGGCGATCTGCGAGACGGACTTGATCAGGTTCATCAGCTTCTGCACGGAGCCGACGAGCTTCTGCAGGAAGTCGGCCAGCTTCTTCGCGTAGTTGACCGCGGTCGTGACGATGTCCGAGATCGCGCCGGCGATGGCCGCGCCGAAGGTCAGGACCGACGCCGCCAGCCACTGGATGATCTTCATGACCATGTCGGACACGGCCTGGCTGATCAGGTCCATGATCATCTTGCGGACGGTGCCGACGAGTTCGCCCGCGCCCTTGACCGCGCCGGCGATGCCCTCGACCGACTTGGCGAGGGTCTCCAGGCCACCCGCGTGCCGCTTGGCCGCGGCGCGGTAGCCGTCAGCCGCCTTGCCTGCCCACTCACGGGTCTGCGAGACGCAGATCTTCTCGTACTCGGTCGCGATGCCGTGGACCTGCTTGCCCGCGTTCTGGAACGACTCGGACATCTTGGCGATCGACTCGGGGCTGCCCAGCAGGACGTCGAACGGCTCGCGCAGGAAGTCGACGTGCTGGATGGCCCAGCTGAAACCGGCGGAGAGGAAGCCGCTCAGCGGGTTCGACGACATGCCGACGATGCCCATGGCCGAGTTCGCGATGCCGAGGCCCGCGTTGACCCAGTCGCCGCGCTCGATGGCGGAGTAGGTGTTCGAGATGTTGCTGATCAGCTGCTGGGTGTCGGCACCGTTGGACTGCGTCGCTGGGGCGTTCATCCCCGGCCTCCCTTGAAGCCGAACATGTTGTCGAGGTCGACCTGCTCGTACTGCTCGACGGTCTTCTTGAGACCGCCGGCCATGTCCATCAGCGAGTTGGCGGCCTTGCCGAGGCCGTCCTGCGACAGGCCTGCCTGCTGGAGGACGTTCTGGGCGAGGAAGCCGAGGAAGACACCGAACGCCTCAGTCGTGAGGGCACCCGGATCACACGTCTCGGTGGCCTTGCGCATCCGTTCCATGAGCCGGTCCACGTTCGCGGCGTGGGTTCTCAGCTCGTCCAGGTCGATGTTGAAGTGCTGCTGCATGCCTAACCCCCTCCTGCACTCAGGCCATGACGTCGGGCGGGTTGGTGAAGTACTCGTCGTCGGGCCGGACGTCCTTGCGCTCCAACTCCGACTTCGGTTCTTCCTCGTCGGTTCCGTCGCCCGCGTATCCGTTCGGCATCTGCGCCTTCACGAACTCGAGCGCGGGGCTGTCGCCGACGAAGTCCGTCATGATCTGCACGACCCGCCCGGAGGCGTCCCGCTGGGCCTTCGTGGAGGCGGTGAGCACGGCGGAGGCGATCTCGCTGGGGTCCATGCCGCGGGCTTCCGGCTTGATCTGGAGATCGGTCAACACGCCTGTCGCGTTAACTGTCACCGTGATCAGGCCATCTGGCGAGCTGGCGCTGCCACCCACACCACCGAGCTGGTCCCGGGCCTGTTCGGCGTGCTGCTTGGCCTGCTCGATCTTGGCCCCGTACTGCTTGAGCCACTGATCCGGGTCAATGGGCTGCATGGTCACCCCCGTTGAGTGAATTGGTCGTACGTTCGATTCGCCGTAGACGCCCGTATCGTTTCACTCGTTCCCTGCTCGCCGATACTTTCAGTCCGATTACCGCCATCCGGACCAACGAAGGGGTTAACCGTGCCTGAGGGAGTGCTGGAGATCGACAGGATCTCCAAGCGCTACGGGGAGGTCGTCGCCCTGCGGGACATGTCCTTCGACGTGCGCGCCGGCGAGCTCTTCGGATTCGTCGGCAGCAACGGCGCCGGGAAGACCACGGCCATGCGCATCGCGCTGGGCGTGCTCGTGGCCGACTCCGGCGAGGTGCGGTGGAACGGCAGAACCGTCGATTTCGACACGCGGCGCAGGATCGGTTACATGCCGGAGGAGCGCGGCCTCTACCCGCGGATGAAGGTGCTCGACCAGTTGGTCTACCTGGCCGAACTGCACGGCATGGGCACCAACGAGGCCCACACGAGCGCGGAGAACTGGATCGCGCGCCTCGGGCTGCGCGACCGCCGCACGGACGAGGTGCAGCGCCTGAGCCTGGGCAACCAGCAGCGTGTCCAGCTGGCCGCCGCGCTGGTGCACGAGCCGGACGTGCTGGTGCTCGACGAGCCGTTCTCCGGCCTCGACCCGGTCGCGGTGGACGTGATGAGCCAGGTGCTGCGTGAGAAGGCGTCCGCCGGGGTGCCGGTGGTGTTCTCCAGCCACCAGCTCGACCTGGTGGAACGGCTGTGCGACCGGGTCGGCATCGTCAGTGCCGGTTCGATGGTCGCGAGCGGAACAGTGGATGAACTCCGGTCGAGTGGCGAAACTCGCCTAGTGGTGGAGTCGCCAACGACCGAGTGGGCTGCCACCCTGGGTGGCGTGCGGGTGATCGAGAGGAACGGGACGCGGTGCGTCCTCGAACTCGCCGACGGCATGGACGACCAGGCGGTCCTGCACGCGGCGCTCGCGGCCGGTCCCGTGCACGAGTTCTCCCGGCAGCGCCCGTCGCTGACCGAGCTGTTCCGCAACGTCGTGACCATCGAGGGCAGGAGCGCATGACGTCGGCCCGAGCTGTCTCGCTGGTGGCAAAGCGCGAGTTCGTCACGAAGGTGCGCACCAGGTCGTTCCTGATCGGTACAGCGGTGATCATCGCCGTGCTCGCCGGGTACGTGGTGCTGCAGTCGGTCCTGTTCGACGACCAGCAGCACAGCGTCGTGGGGCTGTCCGGGCAGGCCACGCAGCTCGCGGATCCGTTGCGGGACAAGGCTAAGGCGTTCGGCATCGAGGTCGAGACGCGGGACGTCACGACCGCGGGCGACGCCGAGCAGCAGGTCCGCGACGGCTCCCTGGACGCGCTGGTGACCGGCGCGCCGCCGGAGCTGAAGATGATCGTCAAGGACTCCGGCAACGAGGTGCTGGCGACGGCGCTGAACGACTTGCTGCGCCAGCAGGTGCTGACCGCGAAGCTCGCGGAGGCGGGCATCAACCCGCAGGAGGTCGCGCAGAGCCTCGCGAACGCCCGCGTGGCCGTCACCGCGCTGGAACCCGTTGACCCGCAACGAGGTCAGCGCCTCGCGATCGGGTTGATCGTGGCCGCGCTGCTGTACTACTCGCTGCTCGTCTACGGCACGATGGTCGCGCAGGGCGTGGTCGAGGAGAAGTCCAGCCGGGTCGTGGAGATCCTGCTCGCGACCCTGCGGCCGTGGCAGTTGTTGCTGGGCAAGGTGATCGGGCTCGGCGCGGTCGGCCTGTTGCAGTTGCTGGTGATCTCCACGGTCGGCCTGGGGCTCTCCTCCGCCTTCGACGTGATCGACGTGGGCACGCTGGGAGGTACCGCGCTGCTGACCGGCGTGCTCTGGTACCTGCTCGGGTTCTTCCTGTACGCCACCGTGTTCGCGGCCGCCGCGTCGCTGGTGTCGCGCCAGGAGGAACTGCAGTCGGTGCTGACGCCGATCAGCATGACGATCATCGTGGCGTTCGTGGCCGGCATCAACCTGATGATCGGCAGCCCTTCCGGCACGACGGTCACGGTGCTGTCGATGCTGCCGCCGTTCGCCCCGATCCTGATGCCGGGCCGGATGGCGCTGGGCGTCGCTCCGGCCTGGCAGGTGCTGCTCGCGGTCGTGCTGGCACTGCTGGCCATCGCGGCGATCACGTGGCTGGGCGGCAAGGTCTACGCGAACGCCGTGCTGAGGACCGGCGCTCGCGTCAAGCTCCGCGAGGCGCTCAGGCTTTGATCGCCTGATAGCGGTCGAGCGCCACCTGGCGTTCGACCGCGTGGTCCACGATCGGCGTCAGGCGCGGCGAATCCGGTGCGTATTTGCGCACGTAGGCGCCGTCCGGGTCGAACTTCTTGGCCTGCGTCATGGGGTTGAAGACGCGGAAGAACGGCGAGGCGTCCGTGCCGCTGCCCGCGACCCACTGCCAGTTGTGCTGGTTCGAGGCGATGTCGCCGTCGATCAGGTGCTTCATGAAGTGCCGTGCGCCCCACCACCACGGCAGATGCAGGTCCTTGACCAGGAAGCTCGCGACGATCATGCGCACCCGGTTGTGCATGAAGCCTTCCTGCAGCAGCTGCCGCATGCCGGCGTCGACGATCGGGAACCCGGTGCGACCCTCGCACCACGCCTCGAAGAGCTCCTTGTCGTCGTCCAGTTCCATGCGGTCGAACTTGCGGTCGTAGTTCTCGCGCGCGGTCTCCGGCTTGTGCCACAACACGTCGGCGTAGAACTCGCGCCACGCGAGCTCGCTGCGGAACGTTCCGGCACAGTCCTGCAGCAGGGTCCGGGGGTGCAGCACGCCCCACCGCAGGAACGCCGACATCCTGCTGGTCGCGTCCAGGTCGGGCCGGTCGCGGGTCCTGTCGTAGTCCTCCAGCCGTTCGTCGCGGAACCTCTCCCAGAGTTCGAGCGCGTCCGGGAGCTTCTCCTCGACAGCAGGGATCTTCATGCCGTGCGCCGGCCTGATCCAGTCCAGAGTGGACGCGTCGGTGTCCGCGGGCTTGCGCCAGCCGTGCTCCAGCCAGGCGTTGCGGAACGGCGTGAAGACCTTGAACGGCGTTCCGTCCTGCTTGCGCACCCGGCCGGGCGCGACCGCGTAGGGCGAGCCGGAGCGGACGAGTTCGATGTCCCCCAACGCTTCCTCGACGGCCTCGTCCCGGCGACGCCCGTACGGCGCGTAGTCCGCGGAGATGTGGACGCTCTCCGCACCGATTTCCATCGCGATGCGCGGAACCGTCTTCACCGGATCGCCGTGCACGACCATCAGACGGCCGCCCAGTTCGTCGTTCAGGGCATGCAGACAGCGGTGCAGGAAATCGATTCGCGGCTGTCCGGACGGTTTCAGCAACCTGTCGTCGAGAACGAACAACGCGAGTGCGCGAGGCGATCTTTCCGCTGCCGCGAGAATGGCGGGATGGTCGGATGTCCGCACATCGCGGCGGAACCAGACGAGCGATGGGGAACTCACGATTCGACGCTAAAGCGAGCGGGGCGCACCTGCATGACAGGCGCGCCCCGCTCGGGTGAAGCAGTGTCTGACTAGCGGTTCTCCATCGCGATGAAGTCGCGCTCGGTCGGGCCGGTGTAGATCTGCCGCGGGCGGCCGATCTTGGTGGCCGGGTCGTTGATCATCTCGCGCCAGTGCGCGATCCAGCCGGGAAGCCGGCCGAGCGCGAACAGCACGGTGAAGAACTTCGTCGGGAAGCCCATCGCCCGGTAGATCAGACCCGTGTAGAAGTCCACGTTCGGGTAGAGCTTGCGGGAGATGAAGTAGTCGTCGCTCAGGGCGGCTTCTTCCAGCTGCTTCGCGATGTCGAGCAGCTGGTCGTCGGCGCCGAGCTTGCCGAGGATCTCGTCGGCGGTCTTCTTGATGATCGCGGCGCGCGGGTCGTAGTTCTTGTAGACCCGGTGGCCGAAGCCCATCAGTCGGACGCCGTCCTCCTTGTTCTTCACCTTGTTGACGAACGACTTCACGTCGCCACCGTCGTTCTTGATCTTCTCCAGCATCTCCAGCACCGCGCTGTTCGCGCCGCCGTGCAGCGGGCCGAACAGGGCGTTGATGCCCGCGGAGATGGAGGCGAAGAGGTTCGCCTCGGAGGAGCCGACCAGGCGCACGGTCGACGTGGAGCAGTTCTGCTCGTGGTCGGCGTGCAGGATGAAGAGCAGGTCGAGCGCGCGGACCAGGTCCGGGTCGAGGTCGTAGGCCTCGGCCGGGAACCCGAAGGTCATCCGCAGGAAGTTCTCCACCAGGCCAAGGGAGTTGTCCGGGTAGAGGAACGGCTGGCCGACCGACTTCTTGTACGCGTAGGCCGCGATGGTCGGCAGCTTGGCGAGAAGACGGATCGTGGAGATCTCCACCTGGTTCGCGTCGAACGGCGACAGCGAGTCCTGGTAGAAGGTCGACAGCGCGGAGACCGCGGACGACAGCACCGGCATCGGGTGCGCGTCGCGCGGGAAGCCGTCGAAGAAGCGCTTGAGGTCCTCGTGCAGCAGCGTGTGCCTGCTGATCTTGGAGGTGAAGTCCTCGAGCTGGGCGGCGGTCGGCAGCTCGCCGTAGATCAGGAGGTAGCTGACCTCCGCAAAGTTCGAACGCGCGGCCAACTGCTCGATCGGGTACCCGCGGTAACGCAGAATTCCGGCGTCACCGTCGATGTAGGTGATCTCGGAGGAGCAGGAGGCCGTGTTGACGAAACCGGTGTCCAGGGTTACCAGACCGGTGGTCGACAGCAGCTTGCCGAGATCGATGCCGGACGCGCCTTCGGACGCCCGCACCACCTTCATCTCGAGCTCTGCGTCCCCGTGGCGCAGCGCGACGGTCTGTGGGTCGGTCGGCGCAGTCGTCGCGTCGGGCATTCAAGTCCCTCTCAACGCTCGGACGGGGTGGCGGCAGTCCACGCTGGGTCTGCCGTCGTCTCGGACCACCCCGTTGGGATCTGAGTCTTCAAGTCCACTCACGCTAGTCGGCGGAAGGCCCGCCTCGCAGTAGCGGTGTGAACCGATTCTGAGAGATGGGACCGGCATCACATCGGTAATGCCAGTTTCTAGCGCGGCTACCCCACGGTAGTCCGATCCTCCGTTTTATCCACCCAACGCAACGGTGAGTTCGCTCGCAAAGGGGGGTTCGGCACCCGCACGGGAACATGTGATCGCGGCGGCCGCACCGGCATACGTCAATGCCGCGGTCCATTCATCCGTGGAGAGGCCACGGATCTTCTCCGCACTCAAGGCATCGTGGTCGTGCAGCCACGCGAGCAGGGCGCCTTGCACCGTGTCGCCCGCCCCGATCGTGTCGACCACGTCCACCTTCACGGGTGGCACGTCGACCTGTCCGGTGGCGGTGATCACGGACAGACCGTCGCCGCCTTTCGTCAGCACGACGGCGGCCGGTCCCTGTGAAATCCACGTCCTTGCGATCTCGATCACGTCGCCGTCCTCGGCGAGCCACCGGGCGTCCTCGACGGACGCCTTCAGCAGTCCGACGTCCGGCAGCCACGACCGGAACCGCGCGCGGTAGGCGCCCGGATCGTGGATCAGGCCCGCCCGGATGTTGGGGTCGAGCGCCGTGAGCAAACGCTTGCTCTCGCGCCGCAGCACCGTCTCGTAGACCGAGGCGCCGGGCTCCAGCACCAGCGAGAGCGTGCCGAACGACACGGCCTTCGTCTCGGCGGGCAGCGGGCCGGGGTCCTCGACGAGCCGGTCGGCGGTGCCGTCGACGTAGAACGAGTAGCGCGCCGAACCGTCTTCAGCCAGCCCGACGACGGCGAGCGTGGTGTTCTCCCGTCCACGTTGGACCAGAGAGGTCTCCACCTTCGACGCGTGCAGCCGCTTGATCAGCTGCTCACCGAAGTGGTCGGTCGACACCCGCGACAGGAAGCCCGTCGGCACGTCCAGCCGCCCGAGCGCGACGGCCACGTTGTACGGCCCACCGCCCAGCTTGGGCGCGAGCGGCGTGAGCTCGTCGTCCCCCACCGGCACCATGTCGACCAGTGCCTCACCAGCAACCACGATCACGCGCTCTACTCCTTCTGGGAGACACCGTTCCGCTGGAGCCCATCCAACAACAGTTCGCCCAGTGCGGTGAACGCCTCGGCGTCCGAAACGCCTGCCCGTTTCGTGAGGACTCCCGTCTGGATGCTCTCGATGAGCAGCCCGGCCATCTCCGCGAACAACGTGGCATGCACCTCACGGAACACGTGCCGCTCGACGCCATCCTGGATGAACGCCTTGATGCGCTCGGCCGCAGCACGCGCGTTGCGTTCGTAGGTGGCGCGCGTGGGCGGGAAGTCCGACACGTCCGCGATGAACGCCGCTGACGCCTTGTTCAGCTCCTCCGCAGCCCCGGCGAGGTAGCTGCCGATGCGTTTCCGCACGTCATCGAGGCCCGCAATGCGCTTCTCGATGCGCTCGGCGGCCCCCTTGAAGTACCGCCCGACGACTCGAACGGCCAGCTGTTCCTTGCTGCCGGCGAGCGCGTACAGCGTCGATTTCGAGCAGTGCAGCCTGCCCGCGATGTCATCCAGGGTGAGATGCCCGAAGCCCTCGGTGAGGAACAACGCCTCCAACCGGGTGAGCAACTCGGCCTGCCGCTGCGTGAGCGCCCGCGTCATGTGACGACCCTGCCACATTCACTGGCAGCTGTACTGCACAACGCACTAGAGTACAGCTACCAGTACACACCGGAGGTCGACGATGCCCGCCGAGCGGTTGCTCCCCACCCAAGAGGCCGAGGACCTGATCGCGCTGGTCAAGGAGATCGCGCGGGACGAACTGAAGCCCCACGCCGCGGACGCGGAGGAGAACGAGAAGTTCCCCCGCGACGCGTTCCGCCTGCTGGGCAGGTCCGGCCTGCTGGGCCTCCCGTACCCCGAGGAGTTCGGCGGCGGCGAGCAGCCCTACGAGGTCTACCTGCAGGCCCTGGAAGAGGTCGCCTCCGCGTGGATGACGGTCGCCGTGGGCCTCTCCGTGCACGTGATGTCCTGCTACGGCCTCGCCACCTTCGGCACCCGCGAGCAGCAGGACCGCTGGCTCCCCGAAATGCTCGAAGGCGAACTGCTCGGCGGCTACGCCCTCTCCGAGGTCCAGGCAGGCTCCGACCCGGCCGCCATGTCGACCAGGGCTGTCCGCAAGGGCTCCGAGTACGTAGTGAACGGCACCAAGGCGTGGATCACCCACGCCGGCGCCGCCGACTTCTACACCCTGATGGCCCGCACGTCCCCGGACGCAGGCCGCGGCATCTCCTGCTTCCTGGCCCCAGGCGAGGCCCAGGGCATCACCGCCGCCACCCCGGAACGCAAGATGGGCCTGACCGGCTCCATCACCGCCCAGCTGGCGTTCGACGACGTCCGCTTCGGCACCGACCGCCTGATCGGCAACGAGGGCGACGGCCTCAAGATCGCACTGTCCGCTTTGGACTCGGGCCGACTGGGCATCGCCGCCTGCGCCGTGGGCCTGGCCCAGGCCGCCCTCGACGAGGCTGTCGCCTACGCCAAGACCCGAACCCAGTTCGGCCGCCCGATCATCGAGTTCCAGGGCCTCGAATTCCTGCTCGCAGACATGGCAGCGGCCGTGGAATCGGCCCGAGCCACCTACATCTCAGCGGCCCGCCGCCGCGACCGCGGCCTCCCGTTCCGCCAGCAGGCGTCGATCGCCAAGCTGATCGCCACCGACGCGGCGATGAGGGTGACGACCGACGCCGTCCAGGTACTCGGCGGCGCCGGCTACACCCGCGACTTCCCGGTGGAGCGCTACATGCGCGAGGCAAAGGTCCTGCAGATCTTCGAAGGCACCAACCAGATCCAGCGCCTGGTCATCGGCCGAGGCCTCCGCTAGACGCTCTCGCGGTAGAAGGGGTCGGCCACGACCCCTTCACCCGCGGCCTCGTCCCACGTGTAAACCTCACGCCCCTGCACGAACACGTGCAACGCCCGGCTCATCACGTCAAGCGGATCCCCGGACCAGATCACGACATCACCGTCGAGCCCAGGCTTCAACGACCCGACCCGGTCGTCCAGCCCCATGATCCGCGCAGGGTTCGTAGTGATCGACTGCAGCGCCACATCACTGTCCAACCCTTCCTTCACCGCCAAAGTGGCCTGGTGCACCAGGAAGTGAATGGGCACAACGGGATGGTCCGTGGTGATCGCCAACTCCACCCCGGCCCGAGCCAGGATCCCTGGGTTGCGCAACCCCCGGTTCCGCAACTCCACTTTGGACCGAGTGGTGAACAGCGGCCCGATGATGACCGGAATCTGCTTGTCAGCAATGACATCCGCGATCAGATGCCCCTCAGTCCCATGATTGAGGATCAGCCGATACCCGAACTCCTCAGACAACCGAATCGCCGTAGCGATGTCGTCGGCCCGATGCGCGTGCTGGCACCAGGGCAACTCACCACTCAGCACCTTCCCGAGGATCTCCAGCGTGGTGTTGCGCTCAAAGGACTTCCCGTCAGCCTCAGCCTCGGCCTTCTTGGCAAGGTAGTCCTGCGCCTTGGTCAACTCATCCCGAATGACCGCCGCAACCCCTTGCCGAGTAGACGGCAACTTCCCCTTGTCGCCATAGACCCGCTTCGGATTCTCACCAAGCGCACTCTTGACGCTGACCGGCTCCTTGAGGAGCATCTCGTCAACGGTGCGCCCCCAACACTTGATCGCCACAGTCTGCCCACCGATGGGGTTACCAGACCCAGGCTTGATCACCGCCGTCGTAACCCCACCACTGAGCGCGTCGGCAAACCCGAGGTCAGCGGGGTTGATCGCGTCAAGCGCCCGCATCCGAGCCCCAACGGGATCAGTCATCTCGTTGGTGTCCTGCCCAGCCCACCCCTCGGCCTCCTCATGGACACCGATGTGCCCATGGGCCTCGACAAACCCAGGCAACACCCAGGCCCCGTCAGCATCGACAACCTGAACCCCGTCAGGAATGTCAACGTCAGCACCAACCGCAACGATCTTGCCGTCCTGAACGAGAACAGTGCCGCCTTCGACAGGCTCGCCGCAGACGGGCACGACGTAACCACCGGTGATCGCGATGTCCATGGTTAGCAACGCTAACGGTTACAGAAGCAGCAAGCCACCCCTAACCAAAGCAATGCCAAGGCGAGCCTCCTCCCCACGCGAAGCCGAAGGCGAGCCGTCCTTCCCCACGCGAAGCCGAAGGCGAGCCGTCCTTCCCCACGCGAAGCCGAAGGCGAGCCGTCCTTACCAAACGGGCCAGGCGGTGGGGTCCCATCACGAGTCGCGCCATAGCACTTGCTGCACCTGAGGGGTGAGGTC
>NZ_JOEA01000029.1 GCF_000719115.1 Lentzea albidocapillata
CCGGCGGCGACAGAACCGAGGCGCTGCACCGAAACCGCCGCGACGAACACGATCCCGGCGACCAGCGCGACCACGAGGCCCACGGCGAGAACGGAGGCGAAGCGGCCGAACGTCACGTCCACGAAGTCGATGGCGGGCACCAGCAACGGCCAGTCCAGCACGAGGTCGAACGGCCGGTACAGCACCATGTCGAAGCCGATGTCCATGATCTTGACGACCGCGAACAGCCCCAGCGCGACACCGCCCGCGACGGCCGCGGGCTTGCGGAACCGGTCCGGCAGCAGCACCAGCACCAGCACGCCGGCGAGGCCTTCGAGCGGCACCCGCAGGAACGCCTCGAACGAGAACTTCTCCAAGTCGCTCGGTGCGATGAGCACGAACAACACGAACAGCCCCGCCAGGACCGTGACCGTCCGCCGCAGCAACATCCTCACCGAGAATCTCCTTTCCAGTCCCTATGAGGTAAACGCGGCACAGCCCGCGACAGGTTCAACTGAACTACTATCTGGTTCGTGACCCGCCCGCACGTTCTGCTCAGCGTCGCCGTCAGCCTCGACGGCCACATCGACGATCGCGGCACCGAGAGGTTTCCTCTTTCGAACGCCGAGGACTTCGACCACGTCGACCGGATGCGCGCGGAGTCGGATGCGATTCTGGCGGGAGCCGAGACGCTGCGCCGTGACAACGCGCGACTGCTCGTCTACAGCGACGAGCGACGTGCGCGGAGAATCGCGGACGGCAAGCCGGAGTTCCCGTTGCGCGTCACCGTCACCAGGAGCGGCGATCTGGATCCTGACCTGCGGTTCTGGCACTGCGGCGGCGCCAGCCTGGTGTACTCGCGCACTCCAGAGACCACGGTCAGGCACCTCACCGAGACGAAGACCTTCAGCGAATTCCCGGAGATTCTGGATGATCTCGGCGCGCGTGGCGTGAAAAAGCTCATGGTCGAAGGCGGCACGAGCATTCACACCGCGTTCCTCGAAGCCGGACTGGCCGACGAGATCCGCGTGGCGGTGGCACCGATGCTGATCGGCCAGGCGACGGCCCCGCGTTTCGTGAATCCCGCCGAATTCCCCGGTGGACCGGCCCGCCGATTCCACCTGGAGGACGTCACGAAAGTCGGGGACGTCGCGGTGCTCCGCTACTTCCCGAAAGTCACTTCCTGACGAGCTTGAACACTCCGAAGATCTGCTCTCGGCGGTAGACCGCGATCACCAGTGCCCACACCATGAAGATCAGCGGCATCTTCGCGTCGTCGAGACCACCGTTGGTGACCAGGGTGAGCTCGGTGAGCGCCGCGCCGGCCATGATGCCCGCGAGGCCCAGCGCGGCGAGGCCGCAGATGGGCGGGATGAGCAGGCCGATCGCGGTGGCGATCTCCAGCACACCGGTGAAGTAGCGGAACCACTGACCGAAGCCGATGTCGTCGAACTTGGCGACGAACGAGTCGGTGAACAGCGCGTAGCCGTTCATCACGAACTGCACGGCGAGCACGATCTGCAGGATCCAGACGACGATGTTGCCGATCTTCGCCGCGGTTGAGGTCTGCTCAGGCATGGCGGGATTCTCCCACCGAAACGGCCGCGTTGTTCCACAGCCAGAGCACATCGCGACCGAACGACCACACGAGCGATGCCAGCGCGAGACCAACGAGGACCCCCGCTGCCGGAAGCAGGCCGGACGCTGCCACGACGAGGAAGATCCCCTGGATCGCGGCCACGACCTTGCGGGCGTAGCTGGCGGGCAGCGGCGCGTTCATCCAGCGCAACCGCCAGGAAGCGGCGACGAACACGTACCGCATGAGTCCGATCGCGAGCACCCACGGACCCATGTGCACGGCCACGTACGCGCTCAGCACCAGGATCAGGAAGGCGTCGACCTCCATGTCGAACCGGGCGCCCAGCGCGGTCGAGGTGCCCGTGCGGCGAGCGACCTGACCGTCCACCCAGTCGAGTGACAGCGCGACGGCCGCCAGCGTCACGACCAGCGCGACCGGGACGTCCTGCCCGGCACGGTCGGCGACCAGGGCGGTCACCGCGCCGACCATCAGGCCGCGGGCCAGCGTGACGCGGTCAGCGGGCCCCAGGGCAGAGGTGCGGTGCCGTTGCATGCCGTAACCGAGGAACGCCCACGTGGCGAACCCGTAGGCGAGACCGGCGGCCCAGCCGAGCGGGCCGAGACCGGCGGTGGCACCGACCATGCCCAGCGCGAGGACCTGAAGCGCCGCCCAGATGGCAGGCTCCCGCAGGACGGGTGCGGTCCTGGTGTGCTGAAGTGTGATCATCAGGTGCCCCTAACGAACTTCGTGCGGCGGAGGTGTTGTGAGTGACACGTACGGCGAGTGCCTTTTGGCTCAACGAATCCGGAAACGGGGAAGTCCGGCAGGTCACACTGCCCGAACCCGGTCCGGGTGAGGTCGAGGTGCGCACGCTGTTCTCCGGCGTGAGCCGCGGCACGGAGACCCTCGTGTTCCGCGGTGGTGTGCCGGAGAACCAGTACGCGGTGATGAGGGCTCCCTTCCAGGAGGGCGACTTCCCGTGGCCGGTGAAGTACGGGTACCTCAACGTGGGCGTCGTCGAACACGGGCATCTGAGGGGGCGCACGGTGTTCTGTCTCTACCCACACCAGACTCGTTACGTGGTACCGGAAACCTCGGTCACGCTCGTGCCCGATGCGGTGCCGGCGGCCAGGGCGGTGCTGGCGGGCACCGTCGAGACCGCGGTCAACGCCGTGTGGGACGCGCGTCCGCTGATCGGCGACCGGATCGCGGTGGTCGGCGGCGGCATGGTCGGGTCGAGCATCGCGGCGGTGCTCGCCACGTTCCCCGGCGCCCGCGTGGAGCTCGTGGACGCCGATCCCGCCCGCGAGGCCGTCGCCAGGAAGCTCGGCGTCGGCTTCGCCTTGCCGGGCAATGCTCTCGACGGGTGCGATCTGGTCTTCCACGCGAGCGCGACCGAACCGGGCCTCACCACGGCTCTCGGCCTGCTCGCGCCGGAAGGCCGCGTGATCGAGCTGAGCTGGTACGGCGACAGGAAGATCTCCGTGCCGCTGGGCGAGTTCTTCCACTCGCGCAGGCTGACGATCCGCAGCAGCCAGGTCGGCACGGTCGGCCGTCCCGACCGCACCTACGCCGAACGCATGGCGGTCGCCCTCGACCTGCTGGCCGACGACAGGTTCGACGCGCTGATCACCGGCCACAGCGCGTTCGAGGAACTGCCCGACGTGATGCCCAGGCTGGCCGACGGCGGGATTCCGGCGCTGTGCCACCGGATTGACTACGGTCAGGCTCATGTTCCCGAGTGACACCACAGTCGACGTCCACGGTAAGAGCGTGGCCGTGCTCCCGGTCGGCAGCACCGAGCAGCACGGTCCGCACCTGCCGCTGGCCACGGACTCGGTGATCGCGTGGGCCATCGCGTCGGAGATCGCGGCGAGGTACCCGGTCCGGCTGCTGCCGCCCATCCAGTTCTCGTGCTCGCAGGAGCACGCCGACTGGCCGGGGACCGTCAGCATCTCCGCGCGCACGTTGATCTCAGTGGTCACGGACATCGCGGAGTCCCTGCGGCGCAACGGTGTCACGAACGTCGTGCTGGTCAACGGCCACGGCGGCAACTACGTGCTGTCGAACATCGTGCAGGAGGGCGAAGGCCTGGCACTGTTCCCCGGCCGGGACGACTGGGCGTTCGCGCGGGAGAAGGCCGGCATCGAGACCTCGGCGTACAGCGACATGCACGCGGGCGAGCTGGAGACGTCGATCCTGCTGCACGCGCACCCCGATCTGATCCGTCCCGGCTACGAAACCTCTGACCACCTGGCGGAGGACAGGCGGCACATGCTCACCCTGGGTCTGGCGCCGTACACGGAGTCCGGCGTCATCGGGCGTCCGTCCCTGGCGTCAGCGCGCAAGGGCGAGCTCCTGCTCGCGGGGCTGGCCGAGTCCTTCCGCCACTACCTCGACCTGTTCGGTCTTCCGGCGTGACAGGAACAGCACGACCGCGCCGGGCAGTGCGGCGATGAGCGCCAGCACGCCGTAGACGATGCCCGTGGTGAAGCCCTGCGCGGCGCCCAGACCGGCGGCACCGAACGCCACCGCGAGGAACGCCTCGCGCGGGCCGAACCCGCCGATGTTGACCGGGATCGCCATGATCAGCAGCGCCAGCACGACGACCGGTGCGAGCTGGGCGACCGTCGCGTCGGATCCGGCGGCGCGGGCGGCCACCAGGAACAGCGCGACGTAACCGGCGACCGTGGCGGCCGACAGCCCGATGACGGCGGGCCAGGTCCGCAACGACAGCAGCCTGATGCCGTCCGCGAGGGTGTTGACCAGCGCCTTTCGCACCGGCCGGATGTTCCAGCCGACAGCGACGAGAACGGCCAGACCGGCGAGGACCAGTGCGACGGTGGTGCCGTCCGGCGCGAGGTCGAGACCGGGCGCGGGGTGCGTGAGCAGCACCGCGAGCCCGATCCCGATGAGCACGATCTGGCCGGCGAAGCGCTCGAAGAACACGGCGCGCACGCCCCGTCCGACGTCGCCCGACTCACGGCCGTGGTTGACCGCGCGGTGCACGTCGCCGAGCACGCCCGCGGGCAGTACGGCGTTGACGAGCTGGGCGCGGTAGTAGTCGCTGACCGCGGTGCGCAGGGTCAGCGGCAGGCCGAGGCGGCGCGCGACGAGGACCCAGCGACCCGCGCTGAGCACCGTCGTCACGAGCCCGATCACCAGTGCGGCGGCGACGGAGAACGCATCGATCGCGCGCAGTCCGTCGAGGAACGCCCCGGTGCCCAGGCGCACGCCCAGAGCCACCAGGATGCCCAACGCCAGCACCAGGCGAAGCCACGGCCACAACTTCTTCATCACACAGCTCCCGGTAGTGCCAGCAGGTCGACGTGGTGGACCGTCACGGAGGCCGTTGACCTGCGGTGCAGGTACTCGGGGGCCTCGGCGGCGAGTGCGGGTTCCTGCTCCACCGCGGCGTCGACCCAGCCCTTCAGCCATTCCCGCTGCAGGGCGTCGCCATTCATGCGCCAGGGGCTCTGAGCCGTGCGAACCGAAGCGCCTGCTGCCACGAACGCCTCTTCGGCGACAGCCGGTGCATCAGGTCCGAGCAGACGGCGCCCGTCCACGACGCGACGCTGGTGAGCGTTGAACGCGTCCTGGAAGGCGACGTCGAGCGGCTCGGCCGGATCGATGTCGATCCGGCCTGCCACCGAGAGCGTGAACAGTGCGGGCACATGTGCTTCTACGCAGGCCAGCGCCAGAGCGTTCATCTCCTCGGCGGTGAGCAGGTCGAGCAGAGCGGAGCACGTGACCAGGTCGGCGCCCGCGATGTCGGCGGCTTTCAGGGACGTGAGGTCACCCTCACGCGTTTCGGCGGTGACGTTCTCCAGCTCGTTCATGCCGGCCTCCGCCAGCCCGAGCAGCCGGGGGTCGCGATCGTGCAGCACCCAGTGCTGTACGCCGCCGAGCCTCCCGGCGAGCCATCGTCCCATCGATCCTGTTCCACAACCGAGGTCACGGATCGTCAGGGGGTTTCGGTTCACCAGAGTTTCGCGGACCACGTCCGCGAGCTCCTCAGAGCGCGCGTCAGCGTCGGCGATTTCGCGCAGTGCCAGCCATTCCGGGGCGAAGGTCATGGCCGGAGCGTAGCCAGCACCCTCCGCAGGTCCTCTGTGGATTCGTCCCAAGTAGACAGAACAGCCCGTCGGGCGAGAGCCTTCGCACGCAGTTCGGCCCGGAAATCCTGATCTTCGAACCAGCGCGTCAGCGCAGCTTCCAATGCATATTCGTCCCCGACAGGAATGAGCAGACCGCCGTCACCGAGGGCGTCCGGGACCGCGCTCGCGATGACCGGCAGACCGTGCGCGAGCGCCTCGGTGACGACCATGCCGTAGGTCTCGGCGCGGGAGGCCAGCACGAAGAGGTCGGCGCTGGCGTACGCGCTGGTCAGAGCCTTGCCGGCAAGTGGTCCGGGAAAGCTGACCCGATCGTCTCCCGGGAGTTCGCGCAGGAACGGCCGATGCGGGCCCACGCACGTGAGCCGCCAGTCGCGTTCGATCCTCCGCAACGCTCTGACCAGCAGGTCGTGGCCTTTGCGGGGTGTGATGGACGCGACGCACAGCAGGTGGTGCACGCCGTCCGTGCCGTGCGCTCGCGGCGCCGGATCGGTACCTGGAACGACGACGTGGACGTGGTCGAGCCCGTGCCTGCGCTCGAGGTCGCGCGCGGCCGTCGGACTCGTCGCGATGACCGCCCTCGCGGCTCTCAGGACCTGACCTTCGCGGGCGTCGAGGGCACGTGCGGTGGCGGGGTCGAGGCCCGTCTCGTCGGCGAGCGGCAGGTGCACGAGGACAGCGATGTTCAGTCTTCGTGTGTGAGGAACGACGATTTCGGGTAGTCCACAGCTCACGAGGCCGTCGAGGAGCACGACGTCTCCGTGCGGGATCGCCGCAAGCGTTTGCTCCAACGCGGTGGCGTCGCTCGGACGCGGCCAGTCACCAGCGACGAGCAGACGGTTCAGGCCCGCGCTCACGCGCAGGTCGTAGATGTTGCCGCCGCTGGGACTGCCCGGATCCCCGACGTCAGCCGGAAGGACGAAGTGCACGTTCGTAGCCGGCCCACGCCACATGTGACTCGTGAAGTGTGACGGCGATCGCATCGATCCCGTGAGCGCCCTCACCCAGGGCACCCTCGGAGATCCTGTCCGCGAGCTGGTCCGCGATGTGTTTCGCGAGCCACTCCGTGGACGTGTTGATACCCGCGAACTGGGGTTCTTCGTCCAGGTTGCGGTAGTTGAAAGCGGCCAGGACCTTGTTCAGCTCCTGGGTCGCGAGTCCGATGTCGACGACGATGTTGTCCGAATCGAGTTCAGCCCGTTTGAACGTTGCGTCCACCAGAAACGTTGCTCCATGCAGACGTTGTGCCGGACCGAAGACCTCGCCGCGGAAACTGTGGGCGATCATCACGTGATCGCGGACGGTGATGCTGAACAGGGTGACCTCCGCTGTGCGGTCGGGTTACGGTGCGACTCCATCCGAGCGTAGCTGCACGTTCGGAAGGCGCCTGGCGACGAGGGGACCGGAGATGTTCGAGCAGGCCTTCAGTGACGAAGACGTGGCGGAATCCGATCTGGTGACACGGCGTGGCACCTTCCGCGCAGTCGCGTTCCGAGCGGACGGCCACGAGCACATGGCCCTGGTGTACGGCAAGACGAAGCTGCGCGAGAACGTCCTCGTGCGCATCCACTCCGAGTGCATGACCGGCGACATCTTCGCCGCGATGCGCTGCGAGTGCGGCGAGCAACTCGACGCCGCGCTGAACACGATCGTGCGCGAAGGCAGCGGGATCCTCGTCTACCTGCGTGGGCACGAAGGGCGCGGAATCGGTCTGGTGTCGAAGATCCGCACCCACGTGCTGCAGGACGAGGGACTGGACACGTTGGACTCGGCCACGTCGCTCGGCCTGCCCGTCGACGTCCGTGACTACTCCCCCGCGGCTCGCGTGCTCAAGCACCTGCGCGTGCAGTCCGTGCGGCTGATGTCCAACAACCCGGACAAGATCGCGGCGCTGGAGTCCCACGGGATCTCCGTGACCGCGCGCGTGCCGTCGCTGATGACGCCCAACGCGCACAACATCGCGTACCTGACGGCCAAGCGGGACCGGCTCGGTCACGACCTGCCTCAGGTCGAGGAGTTCACGACGCTGCCGCACGCCCGCTGACCATTGCTTTCCCAGCATGTGGCGCTCAGACTGGGCCGATGCTGGCGCTGCGGGCAGGGCGTGCGTTCGACGGTGAGCGGTCCATCGCGGGCCCCGTCACGGTCCTCGTCGAGGACGGGAAGATCAAGGCCGTCGAGCAGGGGCGTCCCGACGTCGCCGGTGCCGAGGTGGTCGACCTCGGCACCGCCACCGTCCTTCCCGGACTGATCGACACCCACGTCCACCTGTGCGCGGACAGCGAGAACGGCGCGCTGGACCGCCTGCCCGGCTTCACCTCCGAGCACCTCGACGCGGTGATCAGGGACAGCCTCGAGCGCCACCTCCGGGCAGGCGTCACCACCGTCCGCGATCTGGGTGACCGCGCGTGGGCCGTGGTGGAGCAGCGCGCGAAGCACCGGCAACGCATCCTCGCCTCCGGCCCGCCCATCACCAGCCCACGGGGTCACTGCTGGTCGATGGGTGGTGAAGCGTCCGGGGACGACGCGCTCCGCGAGGCCGTGCGCGCGAGAGCCGAACGCAACGTCGACGTCGTCAAGATCATGGCCAGCGGCGGGTTCGCCACCCCCGGCACGATCGTCGACGACTGCCAGTTCACCGAGCACGAACTGCGCGTGGTCGTCGAGGAGGCCCATTCGCTGGGCCTCCCGGTGACCGCGCACGCCCACAGCCTCAGAGCCGTCCAGCAGGCCGTGGCAGCCGGCGTGGACGGCATCGAGCACTGCACGTGCCTGTCCGGCGGGGCCATGGTCGTCCCCGCCGAACTGATGGACGCGCTGGCGAAGGCCGACGTCGCCGTCTGCCACACCCTCGGCGTCACCATGGAACCGCCTCCCCACATCCAGGAGGCGTTCGACCGCATGGGGATGAGCCTGGCCGCCAAGATCCACGCGACCGGGCGCATGTACGACCACGGCGTGCGCACGGTCTCCGGCACGGACGGGGGTATCGGCGCGGGCAAACCACACGGGATCACCGCCCACGCCCTGCAGAACATGATCGAGGCGGGCATCCCGAACACCGCCGTGCTGGCGAGCGCGACCAGTCAGGCCGCCAAGGCGTGCGGCGTGAGCAAGGGCGTGCTGAAACCCGGCTGGGATGCGGACATCATCGCCGTGCAAGGAGATCCCGTGCGGGACATCACGGCGTTGCACCACGTGACGACCGTGGTGATCGGAGGTCAGATCGTGACGACCGTCTTGCCGACGGACCGCCGCGAGTAGACGTGGTCCACCGCGTCGAGTGCCTCGGACAGCGGGAAGACCTTGCCCACGGCGGCTTTCACCGAGCCCGCCTCGATGAGCACACGCAGCTCGTCGAAGACGTCAGCGCGTTCGGTGGACATCAGCGGGACGAACTTCTTGGACGAGAACGGGTTCAGCAACAGCGAGCCCAGCGACTTCTGGAATCCGCCCGTGATCGAACCCCCGGTCTCCGCGCCGACCAGCACGATCCTGCCGCGCTCGTTCGTGGCTCCGCGCAACCTGGACAACGGCCTGGCGCCGCCGCAGTCCAGGATCAGGTCGTACGTGCCGGTGAAGTCCGCGACGGTGTAGTCGAAGACCTCGTCGGCACCCAGAGACCGCACCAGTTCGACCTTGCTGGTGCTGCACACACCGGTCACATGTGCGCCAAGAGCTTTCGCGATCTGGACCCCGTACGAGCCGACACCACCACCCGCGCCGAGCACCAGGACTCGTTGTCCCGCCTGGACTCCGCGCAACCCCTGCAGCGCCGTCCCGCCCGAGATCGGCACCGCGGCCGCCTCCGTGAACGAGATCCCCTCCGGCTTGCGCGCCAGCCGTGAGACCGGCGCGACCGCGTACTCGGCGAACGATCCCTCGCACGTGCCGAACACCTCGTCGCCGACCGCGAACCCGGTCACGCCGGGCCCGATCTCCTTCACCACACCGGCGACGTCCCGTCCGGGCACCGGCGACTTCGGCCCGCGGAACCCGAACCCGAGGAACCGCAGCAGGTACGGCTTGCCGGTGAGCAGGTGCCAGACGCCCATGTCGACGCCCGCCGCCCGCACCTCCAGCAGAACCTCGCCCTGCCCAGGCACAGGCACATCGAGGTCACCGAACACCGCCGATCCGTATCTTCGTTGCACTACAGCCTTCACAGCTCTTCCTCCTCCGGGTACTGGAACACTTCTTCGAGCGACACTCCGAACACGCGCGCGATCTTGAAGGCCACCTCCAGCGAGGGCGAGTACTTGCCCTGCTCGACGGCGATCAACGTCTGCCGCGTCACGCCGATGGCCGTGGCGAGATCGGCCTGCTTCATCTCGCCGTGCGCGAAACGCAACGCACGGATGGAGTTCGTGACTTTGGTGGGCTTCACAGCATTCCCCGCCGGTAGAACACGATCTTCGCCGCCGACCCGAGCACCGCGGACAGCACGAAGCACAGGTAGAGCACGTTGGCGATCCAGAAGTACGGCGCCTCCGCCATCGCCAGCGCCATGGCGGACACGCCACCGATGACGACGAACGACTGGCCGATGTGGTCACCGAACCGGCCGATCTCCCGGTCCCGCTCGTCGGCCTGCAGCCCGTCGTTGCGCGCGGTGATGCCGAACCAGATCCCGGACACGATGCCGGCGACGATCCCGAGCAGGATCGTCCACAGCAACGCGCCCACGTACGGTGCCTCGACCAGCGGACGTCCCGCCGCCCCGTTCAGGACGAGCAGGACATACACGGCATAACCAGCCACGGCGATGACCGCCAAGGCCCACGCCCGCTTCTCCTCGAACGCCATGGTCCCGCTCCTGATGTCAAAGAAACCTGACATCACCAAGGTAAAGCGAACCAGACACCATGTCAAACATCTTTGACTTAACCTTCTCGTGATCAACGCGTCCGTATGGCGGTCGACCGCTTCCGATCAGACCCATTAGCGTGCGGCGCATGCTCCGTCCGATCCTTGTTGCGTGCGCGCTCGCCCTCACGGCGTGTGGCCACGCAGTGACGGCGGAACCTCCCGCCGTCGCACGCACGCAGCCCCAGTCGCACACCCTCGCGGCAGCACCTCTCGTCGTGACGCCCGGGATCTGCCCACTGCCCGACAGCGGGTTCGAGTGCGACTTCCAGAAGCGGATCAAGGCCGCCCAGGACTACGCCGAGACCAGGCCGGGGACCACCGGTTTCGTGCTGCGCGACCGCAAGTCCGGCGCGATCTGGCGCAACGACCACTCCGGCGACATGACGTGGACCGCGTCGACGATCAAGCTCGCGATGGTCGTGAATCTGCTGGAACGCCACCGCGCCGGCAAGATCAAGCTCAGCGCCGAGGACCGCAGCCTGATGAGCGCGATGCTGCACACGTCTGACGACGACGCGGCCGACACGCTGTGGAAGCGCTACACGGGCGCGACGTTCAACGCGGCGTTCGACAAGTACGGAATGACCGAATTGGTGCCACAGAAGGGTTATTCGACCTCGTTCCCCTACTGGGGCTTCGAGAAGTGCACGGCCAACGACCTCGACCGCCTGATGAACCACATCCTCGACGCCGTGCCCGCGGACGACCGCGCGTACATCCTCGGGCAGATGCGTGAGGTCGGGCCCGTGCAGCAGTGGGGCGTCTGGGGCCCCGACTCCGGCGTCAAGAACGGCTGGTCGGAGGAGGACGGCGGCTGGGTGATGAACTCGGTCGGGTTCGTCGGCAAGGACGAGCGGTACACGCTCGCGATCATGAACAACCTCAAGGGCGAGGGCGCCTACGACGAGGGCCGCGCGACCGACACCGAGATCACGCGCATCCTGTTCCGCTAGCGCGGCATCGGTTCGAAGTGGAACGAGCGGATGAAGCAGTCCCGCGGCTGGTTCACCGCGAACAGCACGCAGTCGGCCACGGACCGCGCGGTGAGCATGCCGTCGCGCGCCGCGTCGTCGCTGTTGTCGAAGTCCGGCGGGTACAACGCGATCATGCGGATGCCTTCGGGGCGCAGCCGTTGCGACATGATCTCCGCGTACCGCCCCTGACCCGCCTTGGCCGCGTGGAACGCGGCGTGCGCGATGTGCGCGGGATCGCTGCGTGACTCGGCTTCCAGCGACACGAGCGTGACGACGTCCGGACGTTCGGAACGCCGCAGCAGGGGCAGGAAACTCTCGGTCATCAGCACCGTTCCCGCCGTGCCGGACAAGATCGTGCGCACGATCGCGTCGTCGTCCACCTGGGACTCCGCCAGGAACGCCGCGCCGTTGTTGACCAGCACGTCGACGTGGCCGAGCAGCTCGCCGGCCTGTGCGGCACAACGCCGGACCGACGCCGGATCCGTGAGATCGCACTGCACCGCGTGCGCATCGGTCAGCAGGTCGCGAGTGCGTTGCGCGGCAACGAGGTCACGGGCCGTCACGACGACCGTCGCCCCCTGCTCGGCGAACCGCCGCGCGATCGTGCGCCCGAAACCCCTGCCACCACCTGTGATCACCACGTTCATGACCGAGATGCTGCACCCTCGATCCCGGTGGAGGTCAAGCCGCGCGAACAGCGTGCGCCGTCAGCCCTGAACCGACTCCCACAGGCAGAGCACAGTGCCCTCGCTGTCCTTGACGTACTGCGAGAACCCGTAGTCGCCCACGCGTTCCTTGGCGTTGAGCACCGTGCCGCCCGCTTCCACGACCTTGCTCGCCACGGCGTCGATGGCCGGCACCTCGATGATCAGCACCGGTCCCTGCACGAACTCGGTCCGGGGTGAGATCCCGCCGTCCGCGTCGGCCACGTCGACCGGCTCCCCGTCCGTGTCGACGAGCACGTAGTCGAACGGCAACTGCTGCGCCGACCACCCGAAGACGTCGCGGTAGAACGCCGTCGCACGGCCGAGGTCGTCAGCGGGCAGCTCGAACTTGACCCTGCTCATCGCGCGAGGTCCGGAACCTGGGCGACGAGTTCCTCCGGCGCGGACAACCGCCAGGCCTCGTACACCAGTTCCCTCATCTCGTCGGCCTCGATGCCTTCGAGGTACACCACGACCCAGCCGAAGCCACCGGCCGTGAACTGCTCCTCGAACACCTCGGGCCGTTCGGCCACGAGAGCCCGCTGCTCGGACAGCGTCTGCTTCAGCCCGACCGTCTGCGTGCGCGGCCAGTAGTAGCCGAACACCTTGCCGCGCACGCGCAACGTGTCGTACTGCTGACCGGAAGACCGCTGCGCCTCGGCGAGCCCGTCCACGATCTTGAAGAGCTGGTTGTTCGATGTCGCCACTGCCGACCCCCAAAGCCGAAGGCGGAAAGTATAAATCCGGCCTTCAGGACGCGGGCGGGGTGAGCCTCCCCAGGTTTTCGGACGGTCAGCGCACCGGCTGGGCGGTTGCGACTGTCGTTGACGTGACACGGCTTCGTTGGGTCAGCACGACGCAGACGAGCACGACGGCCGCCGTGGCGAGGGCCGGCCAGCCGACCGGTTCGCTCAGGACGAGCGCCGACCACATGAGCGTCAGCACCGGCTGGGCCAGCTGGATCTGGCCGATCTTGGCCACACCGCCCGCGGCCAGGCCCGCGTACCAGGCGAAGAAGCCCAGGAACATCGAAATCAGTGACACGTAAGCGAAACTGAGCCACACGACGCTGTCGGCGCGCGAGAAGTCGGCTGTGTAGAAGGAGATCGGGATCGTCACCGGCAGCGAGACGACCAGCGCCCAGCAGACGGTCCTGGCGCCACCCAGTTCGCGGGAGAGCGCGCCTCCCTCGGCGTATCCCAGGCCGCACAGCACCACGGCGACCAGCAGGTAGCCGTCGGCCAGGCTCAGCGAGCCGGAGAAGCCGCCGCCGGTGGCCACGAACGCCAGCACCGCGAGCAGACCGGCACCGCTGGCGAGCCAGAACTTGACGGGTGGGCGTTCGGAGGCGCGCAGGACCGCCCAGATCGCCGTGGACATGGGCAGCACCGCGATCACGACGGCGCCGTGGGCCGAGGTCTGCGTAGTGAGGGCCAGGGACGTGAGGAGCGGGAAGCCGACCACGATGCCAAGGGCGACGATGAGCAGGCGGCGGACCTGCGTTACCGAAGGAAGAGGCGCTCGCGATAACGCGAGATAAGCGATCGCCAGGAGCCCGGCGACGAAGGCGCGGCCGAACGCGACGAACCACGCGTCCAGTCCCGCCACTGCCAGGCGGGTCGCGGGCAGCGAGAAGCTGAAACCCAGGACGCCGAGCGCGCCGAGTGTTACCCCCGCTGGCACGATAACGTTACTCTTGGCTCTCATGAACGAGGATAACGCAGCCGTCCGCGTTATCGAGCACCTGAGAGCAGCGGCACGGTCCGGTCGCGCCGGCGACCGCATGCCCTCGGTGCGCGAGCTGATGGCGCGGCACCGGGCGTCGCCCGCGACGGTCCAGCAGGCGATCCAGCGCGTGGCCGCCGAGGGGCTGGTCGAGGTGCGCCCCGGCCGCGGCAGCTACGTCGCCCCGCGGACGGCCGCGACGAGCCACGACCTGTCGTGGCAGGCCGTCGCGCTCGGCGAGGGCAGGCCCGGTGAGGACCTGGTGGCGAACCTCGTCGCGGTGCCGAAACCCGAGGCGATCCCGCTGACCAGCGGTTACCTCGATCCCGGCCTGCAGCCGACCGACGCGCTCGGCGCCGCGCTCAGCCGTGCCGCACGCCGCCCCGCCTCGTGGGGACGCGTCCCGGTGGAGGGCAAGGAAGAGCTGCGCGCGTGGTTCGCGAAGGAGGCCGGCGGCGAGCTCCGGGCCGGTGACATCACAGTGTGCGCGGGCGCTCAGGAAGCACTCGCGACGGTGTTCCGCGGGCTTGGCGAGCGCGGTGACGCCGTACTGGTCGAGTCCCCCACCTACCTCGGCGCGATCGCGGCGGCGCGCGACGCCGGGCTCAAGGTCGTTCCGGTGCCGGCGGACCAGGACGGCGTGCGGCCGGACCTGCTCCAAGCCGCCTTCGAACGCACGGGCGCGAAGGTCTTCTACTGCCAGCCGCTGCACGCGAACCCGCACGGCGCCGTGCTGTCCGACGAGCGGCGTGCCGAGGTCATGCGGATCGTTCGCGGCGTGGGCGCGTTCCTCGTCGAGGACGACTGGGCGCGCGGCTTCACCATCGACGGCACCGCGCCGCCGACGCTGGTCTCGCAGGACACCGACGGCCACGTCGTCTACGTCCGCTCGCTCACCAAGGTCGCCGCGCCCGGTCTGCGCGTCGCCGCGATCGGTGCCCGCGGCCCGGCGGGCACCAGGCTGAAGAACACCCGGTCCCGGCAGGACCTGTACGTCGCGGGGCCGCTGCAGGAGGCGGCGATCGACTTCGTGACCTCGCCTGTGTGGCGCCGGCATCTGCGCACGCTCCAGCAGTCCTTGAGGTCCAGGCGTGACGCTCTGACACGCGCACTCGGCGAGCACCTGCCGGAGTTGGAGCTCGCCAGGTCGTCCGGCGGGCTGCACCTGTGGGCGACGTTGCCGGACGGCGTCGACGACCTGGAGCTGACGACGGCCGCCGCCGCGCGTGACGTCGTGGTGTTCCCCGGCCGGCCGTGGTTCGCCGCTGAACCACCGGGCAGTTTTCTCCGTTTGACCTACGGCGGCGCACCCGAGCACGTACTCGCCGAGGGTGTCCGGCGGCTGGCCGACGCCATGTTCGCCGTGCGGCGGTGACCGCTTCAGGTGAATTGCATCGTTCATTAACTTGACTCACTCCAGAAAAGGCGGCATGGTGAGTCCGTGCCCACGGCTTCCGATTTCGAGCGCCTGTTGCGTGGAGCGTCGCTTCGGGTGACGGCCCCGCGGATAGCAGTGCTGTCCGCAGTGCACTCCCACCCGCACGCCGACACGGACTCGATCATCGGCGTCGTGCGTCAGAACCTCGGCGCGGTCTCTCACCAGGCCGTGTACGACGTGCTCCGCGCGCTGACCGGAGCCGGCCTGCTGCGGAAGATCGAGCCCCAGGGCTCGGTCGCCCGTTACGAGGCGCGCGTCGGGGACAACCACCACCACGTCGTCTGCAGATCCTGCGGTGCCATCGCCGACGTCGACTGCGCAGTCGGCCACGCGCCATGCCTGGACGCATCCGACGACCACGGCTTCGCCATCGACGAGGCCGAGGTCATCTACTGGGGCTCCTGCCCCGAGTGCACGACCGCCGCGAAAAGTTCCTGAACACCCGGAAGGATTCCCGTGTCCGACAGCACTGACGCCAAGCTGAGCGAGCTGAACGAGGAGGAGGCCGGCGGCTGCCCGGTCGCGCACGGCCGACGCAGCCACCCCAGCGAGGGCGGCGGCAACCGAGACTGGTGGCCCAACCAGCTCAACCTCCGGATCCTGCGCAAGCACCCCGTCCAGGCAGACCCCTTCGGTGGTGAGCTCGACTACGGCCAGGAGTTCCTGACCGTCGACCTCGACGAGCTGGCACGCGACGTCGACGCCGTGCTGACGGAGTCGAAGGACTGGTGGCCCGCGGACTTCGGGCACTACGGCCCGTTCATGATCCGCATGGCGTGGCACAGCGCGGGCACCTACCGCACCCACGACGGCCGCGGTGGTGCCGGCGCGGGCATGCAGCGCTTCGCCCCGCTCAACAGCTGGCCGGACAACGGCAACCTGGACAAGGCCCGCCGTCTGCTGTGGCCGGTCAAGAAGAAGTGGGGCAAGAAGGTCTCCTGGGCCGACCTCATGATCTTCACGGGCAACCGCGCGCTGGAGACCATGGGCTTCGAGACCTTCGGCTTCGCCGGTGGCCGCGCCGACGTGTGGGAGCCGGACGAGGACGTCTACTGGGGCCCGGAGACCGAGTGGCTCGGCGGCGACACCCGCTACAGCGGTGAGCGCGACCTGGAGAGCCCGCTCGCGGCCGTCCAGATGGGTCTGATCTACGTCAACCCCGAGGGCCCGAACGGCAACCCGGACCCGCTGGCCTCCGCCCGCGACATCCGCGAGACGTTCGGCCGCATGGGCATGAACGACGAGGAGACCGTCGCGCTCATCGCCGGCGGCCACACCTTCGGCAAGGCGCACGGCGCCGGCGACCCGTCGCTGGTCGGTGCCGAGCCCGAGGGCTCCCTGATGGACGCGCAGGGCTTCGGCTGGATCAGCACGCACGGCACCGGCAAGGGCCGCGACGCCATCACCTCCGGCCTGGAGGTGACCTGGACGCAGCAGCCCACCAAGTGGACGAACCTGTTCTTCAAGAACCTGTTCGCGTTCGAGTGGGAGCTCACCAAGTCGCCCGCCGGCGCGCACCAGTGGAAGCCGAAGGACGGCGCGGGCGCCAACACGGTGCCGGACCCCGAGGACGGCACGCTCGACCGCACGCCGATGATGCTGACCACGGACCTCGCGCTGCGCTTCGACCCGATCTACGAGCCGATCTCGCGCAAGTTCGCGGAGAGCCACGAGGCGTTCGCCGACGCCTTCTCCCGCGCGTGGTTCAAGCTGACCCACCGCGACATGGGCCCGATCGAGCGCTACCTCGGCCCGCAGGTGCCGCAGGAGGAGCTGATCTGGCAGGACCGCCTGCCCGTCCGCGACTACGAGCTGATCTCCGCCGACGACGTCGCGTCGCTGAAGGCGAAGATCCTCGAGACCGGCCTCTCGGTCTCGCAGCTGGTCAAGACCGCGTGGGCCTCGGCCTCGTCGTTCCGCCAGAGCGACAAGCGCGGTGGCGCCAACGGTGCCCGCATCCGCCTCGAGCCGCAGCGCGGCTGGGAGGTCAACGAGCCCAACCAGCTCGCCCAGGTGCTGCGCACGCTGGAAGGCGTGCAGGAGGCGTTCAACAGCTCCGCGACCGGCGGCAAGAAGGTCTCGCTGGCCGACCTGATCGTCCTCGGCGGTGCCGCGGCGATCGAGCAGGCCGCCAAGGCCGCCGGCCACGACGCCGAGGTGCCGTTCCTCGCGGGCCGCGTGGACGCGTCCCAGGAGCAGACCGACGCCGAGTCGTTCGCCGTCCTGGAGCCGAAGGTCGACGGTTTCCGCAACTACGGCGGCAAGGCCACCCCGCTGCCGTCGGAGTACCTGCTGATCGACAGGGCGAACCTGCTCGGCGTCTCGGCGCCCGAGCTGACCGTGCTGATCGGCGGCCTGCGCGTGCTGGGCGCCAACCACGGCGGTTCGCAGGCGGGCGTGCTCACGGCCAAGCCGGAGACGCTGACCAACGACTTCTTCGTCAACCTGCTCGACATGGAGACGGAGTGGAAGTCGGTCACCGAGGACCAGGAGAACTTCGAGGGCCGCGACCGCGCCACCGGTGCCGTCCGCTGGACCGCCACCCGCAACGACCTGGTGTTCGGCTCGAACTCCGAACTGCGCGCCGTCGCCGAGGTCTACGCGAGTGACGACGTCGCCTCGAAGTTCGTGCAGGACTTCGTCGTCGCGTGGAACAAGGTCATGAACGCGGACCGCTACGACGTCTGATCCAGCCTTACCCAGGTGCCCCAGGCCACTCTCCCGGCCTGGGGCACCTTCGTGTCCAGCCCCGGTACAACACGGCCCAGTTGGGTTGTGCGGCAACGTCATCGCTTGACGCGCGGTAAAACCTGCGTCGCCTCCGGGTCGCCCTTGGAGCGCTGGCGCAGGCGGGTGACGACGAAGAGGACGACGGCCGCGGCCACGGCGAGCAGCACCAGTTTCTGGAAGACGCCGGCGTAGGACTCGACCCGATGCCAGTTCTCGCCCAGCAGGTAACCGGCTCCCACGAAGATGGTGTTCCAGATCAGGCTGCCCAATGTGGTGAGCACGAGGAATTTCGGGAAGTTCATGCGTTCCACTCCCGCGGGCAGGGAGATGAAACTGCGGAACAGCGGCACCATTCGGCCGAAGAAGACGGCTTTGGTGCCGTGGCGGGTGAACCAGGCTTCGGTCCTGTCGAAGTCGGTCACGCGGACCAGTGGGATCCGGGCCACCAGGTTACGAGTTCTGGTGCGGCCCAGGAGCATTCCCGCGAAGTAGACGATGACGGCTCCCGCCACCGAGCCCACAGTGGTCCAGAACAGGGCCGCGGGCAGGCTGAACACGCCCTTGCTCGCCGAGAAGCCGGCCAGGGGCAGCACCAGCTCGCTCGGGATCGGCGGGAACAGATTGTCCAGGCCCACGACCACGGCCGCGCCCACGCCTCCCAGTGACTCCATCAGCGAGACGGCCCATTCAGCCAGCATCGGTTTTCCCCTCAGGTGACAGTGAAATCGGTCGGGGTCCACGTTAGGAATGGGGACTGGGCGGGACCATGAGGTTGTCCGTCGGAAATCGTGGGGGAAACCGCAGGGCGATACTGTGGTAAACCGCAATGCCGGGCGCCGGAGGGGTCAGTACGGTGGCGAACGTGCATCAGGTGGAGCGGCTCAGCGCGGGTTCGTTGGTGCGTGGCTGGTTCCGGATGCTCGTGGGTCTCACGATCGGGTCGCTGACGGGAATGGCCGGTCTCGCCGCCGCGGCCGCCGGCGTGGGCGTGGTCCGGCTGACCGAGTACGAGCTCGACAGGATCACGCGGTTCGACCGGGCCGTGCACACGAACCTGCTGACACGTCAGGGATGCCGTCGTTACCTCGCGGTGCGGTGGCTGGTCGGCGCGCTCGGCGCCGGCGTGATCTGCCTGCTGACGTTCTGGTACGTCATCGGGATCTCGGTGGTGACGGCGTGGCTGTTCGACGGCGACTGGGCGCTCATCGAGGACGCGGACCAGGTAACCCTGGGGCTGATCGCACTGATGGCGATCCCGGGAGCGCTGGTCATCTTCGTGACGACGGCCGGCGTGGTCGGTGTGGCGGTGCTGGACCGGTGGCTCGCCACCACGATGCTCGGGACCAGCCAGCAGACGCTGCTGCGCGAGCGGGTCGCGGAACTGACCAGCACGCGGGCCGAGGTCATAGAGGCGATCGACGACGAACGGCGGCGCATCGAACGCGACCTGCACGACGGCGTCCAGCAGCGGCTCGTGGCGCTCGGCATGCTGATCGGCCGGGCGAAGCGGGCCAGGGGTGAGGAGCAGTTGCAGGAGTTGTTGCGGCAGGCGCACGACACGGCGGGCGAGGCCATCGACGAGTTGCGCGAGGTCGCGACGCGCGTCTACCCGGCCGTGCTGGACGACTCGGGGCTGGACGCGGCACTCGAGGTGCTGGCGGAACGGTCGAGCGTGCGCGTCGAGATCAGCAACCGGCTCGGGTCGTCGCCCGGCACCGCACTGGAGACGGTGATCTATTTCGTGACGTCCGAGGCCGTCACCAACGCGGCGAAGCACGCGGACCCGTCGCTGGTCGAGGTTCACGTGCGGCCGGACGGCAAGGGCGGCATCGCGATCGTGGTGCGGGACGACGGCATCGGTGGTGCCGACCCCACCGGCACCGGGCTGTCGGGGCTGGCGAGGAGGGTCAAGGCGGTGGACGGGGACTTCGAGGTGACCAGTCCGCCCGGCGGTCCCACCACGATCTACGCGAGGGTGCCGTGCGAGTGATCCTGGCCGAGGACTCGACGCTGCTGCGCGAGGGCCTGATCCGGTTGCTCGCCGAGGAGGGGCACGACGTCGTGGCCGCCGTCGGCACCGCGCCGGAGTTGTTGAAGGCCACCGAAGAACACCGGCCGGACATAGTGGTGACGGACGTCCGGATGCCGCCGGACCACAAGGACGACGGCATGCGCGCCGCGCTGGAGATCCGGGAGCGGTGGCCGGAGGTCAGCGTGCTGGTGCTCTCGCAGTACGTCGAGAACCGCTACGCCACCGAGCTCATCACCAGCACCGGTGGCAAGGTCGGCTACCTGCTCAAGGATCGGGTGGCGCAGGTGGACGAGTTCCTGGAGGCACTGGACAGGGTCGCGGCGGGCGGCGCGGCGTTCGACCCGGAGGTCGTGCGCAGGCTGCTGACCAGGACGACGCACGTCGACCCGCTCGAAACGCTGACCGCGCGGGAGAAGGAGGTCCTCGAACTGATGGCCCAGGGCCTCACCAACGCCCGCATCTCCGCCCAGCTGCACATCTCGCAGAGCGCCGCGGAGAAGCACATCAACGCGATCTTCGACAAGCTCGGCCTCTCCGGCTCGTCCGGCCTGAGCCGCCGGGTGGTGGCCGTCGTCCGTTACCTGGGCAGCTGATGACCGTCGAGGAGCTGCTCACGACGCGGGGCGCGAAACTCGAGCGCGGCACGTTCAACGATGCCGTTGTGGTGAAGGGGAAGTGGGTCGCGAGGTTCCCCCGCCAGGACCTGCACGACGCACGGCGGCGCGCGCAGG
Organism: Lentzea albidocapillata; assembly: GCF_000719115.1. Lineage (GTDB taxonomy): Bacteria > Actinomycetota > Actinomycetes > Mycobacteriales > Pseudonocardiaceae > Lentzea > Lentzea albidocapillata. Next base: position 20,877 of record NZ_JOEA01000029.1, read on the forward strand.
CGCTCAGGCGGATCTTGCGGCTCGGCCTGCCGTTCGCCGTGCCGGAGGTCATCGAGGACCGGCTGGACCTGCCGCTGGGCCAGGCCCACGTCGTCATCTCGTACCTGCCCGGCAAGCAGGCGCGGACCGTGAGCGACGACGCGGTCCGCGATGTGCTCGATGCCCTCGCGGAAGTCGAGCTGGACGCCGAACTCGTTGCCCTGCTTGACGAACCGCTGCACCACGCGGGCGGGCGGCACGCAGCGGAGACGATCACGGAGCTGGTGTCCCCGCTACTCGACGCCGACAAACGCGCCGGGGAAGTCCTGCGACGATTCGCGGAGATGCCACCGGCGACGGGCTTCGTGCACGGCGACCTGGCACCGGTGAACCTGCGCTGACACAAGGGAGAAGTCAGCGGGATCATCGACTGGGACTTCGCCTGCGCGGGCGATCCCGCACTCGACGCCGCCGCGTTCGCGAACTACGGCTGGCCCCTGGTCCAGCGGGTCAGGCCAGACCTGTACGACCGGCGCGGTGTCCGCGATCCGCCGGCACAGCGACCCGGCGAGGTTCCTCGCCTGGTTCCGCCGCCGCTGCGCGGTCCGCGAACACCCACCGGCCAGCTGAAAGAACGAGCCGGGCACTAACTCCAGGACGCCGGGACGAAGACGTCGAAGCTGCGGTCGGAGAGGCCCCAGTGGTCGCGCCTGGTGACGATCGCGCACGTCACCTGCGCGCAGTCGAGGTTGCCCCCGGCCTGCTTGACGTGGATCTGCGCGGTGAACGAGCCGTCCGCCGCGATCGGCACGCTCGGGTTGGTGCCGATCGGCGTGTTGGTCACCCACGCCGACGGGCCGACACCGCTGCCGCCCTGGCCGTCGCCGCCCAGGCACGGGGTCGGGGTCGTGCCGTAGCTGTAGTCGTCGGGCACCTGGCACAACGCCACGTAGTAGCCCTTGGCCGGGTCGTAGCCGGTGCCGGTCACGGTGATCGTCTCACCGGCCACGACGAGGTCGGTGGCGTTGGACGCGCTCAGGGTGTGACCGTTGCGGGAAGCGCTTCCCGGAGCGGCCGCGGCAGGCACGGCGGTCGTCACGAGGGCGGCCGCTACTGCTGCCGTTGCCAGGATCTTTCTTGCCATCACTTGTCCTTGGTGTGAATGGGGACTTCGGATGTGGTGGGAGCTTCACCCTAGACTGTTAGGTAAGCCTAAGTTAAGTTCAAAGCGTGAGAATCTGGGTGGCTGTGCTCACGGTCGCGCTGGTCGCGGGATGCACCGGACCGGCGAACCGCAACGCGCCGGAAGTACCGCAGGGCGATCCGGGCAGAACTCCGCTGGAACAACTGGAACCGGTGCAGGACCCGCGGCAGAAGTCCGGGCCGAGCACCGCGACGGTGGCGGTGCCGGACGTCGTACCGATCAGCGACACGACATCCCCGGTGCTGCCCACGACGATCACCGACGCGCAGGACACCAAGGTCACGGTGACCAGCGCGGACCGGATTCTCGCCTTCGACCAGTACGGCACGCTTGGCGCCACGGTGTTCGGGCTGGGCCTGGGCAGCCGGATGGTCGGGCGCGACACGTCGACCGGTTTTCCCGCCGCCGCACAGCTTCCGCTCGTCACGACGAACGGGCACCAGCTCAACGCCGAGGCGATCCTCGCGCTGCGGCCGACCGTCGTGATCACCGACACCACGCTCGGGCCGTGGGACGTGGTGCTGCAACTCAGGGATTCCGGCATCCCCGTCGTCGTCACGGAGTCGCGGCGAGCCGTCAACAACGTCGGCGAGCTGATCAAGCAGGTCGCCGACGCCCTCGGTGTGCCGGGAGAGGGCGAGAAACTGGCCTACCGCACGACGATCGAGATCGAGAAGGCCAAGATCACGGCCCAGCGGCTCGCGAACGGATCGGGGCTGCGGATCGTGTTTCTCTACGTCAGAGGCCAATCCGGGGTCTACCAGATGTTCGGTCAGGGCACCGGCGCGGACGAGCTGATCACCGCGATCGGCGGGGTCGATGTCGCCACCGAGGTCGGACTGCAGGGCTCCAAGCCGATCAACCCGGAGGCGTTGTCCAGGGCGGCGCCGGACGTGATCCTGGTGATGTCGAAGGGACTCGCGTCCGTCGGCGGGGTCGACGGCATGGTCGGCGTGCCCGGTGTCGCGCAGACGCCGGCCGGGCAGAAGCGCCGGATCATCGACATGAACGACTACCAGGTGCTGAGCTTCGGACCGCTGACCGCCTCCGTGATCGACGGCCTGGCCAGGGCGCTGTACACGTGAGGTCGCTGCTCTTCCTGACGCTCGCCGTCCTGCTGTTCGGGGCCGTGCTGCTGTCCGCGTCCGTCGGCCAGTTCCCGATTCCCGTCGGCGAGGTCTTCGCGTCGCTGTTCGGGAGCCCGTCGAGTGATCCGATGGCCGAGGCGACGCTGTGGAACGTCCGGTTCCCGCGCGTGGTGATGTCGATCGTCGTCGGCGCCGTGCTCGGGGTCGCGGGCGCGTTGATGCAGGGCGTGTTCGGCAACCCGCTCGCGGAACCGAGCGTGGTCGGGGTGTCGAGCGGTGCCGCGGTCGGCGCGTGCCTGACGATCGTGTTCCAGCTGACCTTCTTCGGCCAGTTCACGACGCCGGTCATCGCCTTCGCGTTCGGGCTGGCCGCGACGCTGCTCGTGTACTCGTTCGCGCGGTCGGGCGGCCGCACCGAGGTGGTCACGCTGATCCTGACCGGTGTCGCGATCAACGCGGTGGCGGGCGCGGGGATCGCGTTCCTGACGTTCCTCGGCGACCAGCAGGCACGCGAGCAGATCGTGTTCTGGCAACTCGGCAGCATCGCCGGCGCGCGGTGGAGCTACGTCTGGACGGTGCTGCCTCTCGCGGTCGCCGGCATCGCGCTCGCCGCGGTCCTCGCCCGGAGGCTCGACCTGCTGTCGCTCGGCGAACGGCCCGCGCGACACCTCGGCGTGAACGTCGAGGTGCTCAGGCTCGGTTCGATCGTGCTGGTGGCGCTGATGGTGTCGGCCGCGGTGTCGTTCACCGGCGTGATCGGGTTCGTCGGACTCGTGGTGCCGCACCTGATCCGGATGATCGCCGGCCCCGGCCACCGCGTGCTGCTGCCTGCCAGCGCGCTCGGCGGCGCGTTGCTGCTGGTCGCGGCGGATCTGGGCGCGCGTGGCGTGATCACCTTCGTCGACCTGCCGATCGGGATGCTGACCGCGCTCGTCGGCGGGCCGTTCTTCTTCTGGCTGCTCAGGAGGACACGGCAGCAGGCGGGTGGCTGGGCGTGAAGCCGGAGATGTGCTGCGAGAACGTGTCGGTCCGGCTGGGCGGGCAGCAGGTGCTGCGCGACCTCAACCTGACGGTGGCCTCCGGTGAGGTGCTGGCGCTGGTCGGGCCGAACGGCGCGGGCAAGTCCACGGCGCTCGCGGTGCTGGCAGGCGACGTCCGGGCCGACGCCGGTTCGGTGTGGCTGGACGGGAAACCGCTCGGCGAGTGGTCCGCGCGCGAGACCGCCCGGCGCCGATCCGTTCTGCTGCAACGGATCACGCTGTCGTTCCCCTTCACGGTGGCCGACGTGGTCCGGATGGGCCGGGCGCCGTGGGACGACGACGAGGACGTGGTCGCCGAGGTGATGGAGCAGACCGAGATGGCCGCGTTCGCCGGGCGGAAGTTCACGACGCTCTCCGGCGGCGAGCAGGCCAGGGCCGCGCTCGCTCGCGTGCTCGCCCAACGGGCCGGGGTGCTGCTGCTGGACGAACCGACGGCCGCCCTGGACATTCGGCATTCCGAACTGGTGCTGCGCACGGCCGCGAGCCAGGCGGCGCAGGGCAACGCGGTGCTGGTGGTGTTGCACGACCTCGGGATGGCCGCGGCGCACGCGGACCGGGTCGCGGTGATGTCCGGAGGCTCGATCGTCGCGGACGGGCCGCCGGACGAGGTGCTCACCGGGGAACTGCTGAGCGAGGTCTACCGGCATCGGGTCGAGGTGTTCGCGCATCCGCGGACCGGGCGGCCGGTCGTGCTGCCGTGGAGAGGGGAAGCATGAGGCCGAAAACTGTCGGTGTCGTCTGGAAGAATAAAAGCAAGGGGACCCCCTGGAGGGGACCCCTGCGTGAGCCTTCAACGCCGAGCCCGCGGCGTGAGGCTGCGCGGCGTGAGGCAGCACGAGGGTTGCGGACGCTGGTGGCCGTGGCCCTGCTGGTCCTCACCGTGGCACCGGCCCAGGCGCAGGGCGCGCGCGTGTCAGCCGTGCCGGCCAGCGCCGATCCCGAGTACGCGACCACACTCTCGTTGCGCGGCACCGGTTTCCAGTCTGTCAAGAACGGCTACGGCGGCGTCTACGTGTTCTTCGGCTGGGTGTCCGAGCAGTGGCGGCCCAGCCAGGGCGGGGCGTCCGGCACGACGATGCGCTACGTCCAGGACCGCGAGGCCAAGGACAACAACGGCTACCAGAGGTTCATCTCCTTCCCCGGCGGCGAGACCGAACACGCCGCGAACGGGACGGTGAACGCCGACGGCACGTGGAGCGCGCAACTCAACGTGCCCGGTGCGAGGTTCAAGGCGGCCGGGCGTGAAGGGGCAGTGTCCGAAGTGGACTGTCTCAAGGTCATCTGCGGCGTCATCACCATCGGCGCGCACGGCGTGGTGAACGCGAACAACGAGACATTCACGCCGATCAAGTTCGAAGTCCCGAACCAGCCCGCACCACAGACAACGACGACACCGGCCAAAACGACCACCCCGACGACAACCGCAACCACCACCCCGACGACAACTACAACGACGACCACGACTCAGCCTGAGGTCCAGCCGGCAGCACAGGCCAGCCCCGACGAACGACCGGGCTGGCTCATCCCCGGCGGCATCGGCGCCGCCGTGCTGCTCGCGGCGGGCCTCGTGTGGTGGCTGCGGTTCAGAAGGGGCAAGACCGATGCGTAGGACACTCGCGGTGCTCGCGACAGCCGCGGCTCTGACAACAGCGGCACCGGCCGTGGCCCAGGAACAGATGACGCCGTCGGTGACCGTCTCGCCGAACGTCAGCGCACTCGACCCCGCCGGCGAGAAGCTCACCATCACCGGCACGGGATTCGACCCCAGGGCCAACGAGGGCAAGGGCTGGGGCGTCCGCGTCGGCCCGAAGCGCGACGGCTGGCGCGGCAGGACGACGACCACGAGCCAGTACTCCAAGCTGCTCAAGGAGAACTGGGCGGTCGGCATCGATCTCAAGCCCGACGGCACCTGGCAGGCCACACCGACGGTCAGGGCCACCTACAAGGCCGGCAGCGAGGAGTTCAGCGCGGCGACCGAACAGCTCTACCTGATGATCTTCAGCTGGGACAACCCGGAGACGGGCAACGACCTCGTCGTCCCCCTGCAGTTCACCGGGATCACCTCACCGTCCGAGCCCCGGCAGGGCAGCCTGCACTGGCCGGTGGTGGCGGGCTGGAACGGCACCCCGAGCGCCGGCACCACCGGCCAGACCTGGCCGTACACGAGCAGCACGCAGACCACCGCCGAGTTCGGCGGCAGGATCGACTTCGCGGCACCGAAGGCGCGCATCACCAAGCCCCGCGTCGACCTCGGAGCGAAGACGCTGACCGTCGACGTCAACGGTGTCACCGTGCCGTTCGCCGGCATCAAGGCCGGTCAGCCCACCTTCAACGGCAACACCGCGACGCTCCGGATGGAGCTGGAGCTGACCGAGAAGGGCAGCACGGCCCTGAACGGCTTCCTGCCCGCGAACACGGCACTGGCCCCCGCGACCATGACCTACCCGGTCGCCGCCCCCACCCTCACGCTCACCCAGACCGAGATCCCCCAGAACGGCACGCTTTCCTTCACCGGCCAGGGTTTCAGCGCGGGCGAGCAGGTCAGCCTCGACGGCCGGGCGACCTTCACGGCCGACCAGGAAGGCGGCGTCGCGGGCGAACTCGCCGCCACCGCCGCACCCGGCCGGCACACGCTCACCGCCACCGGCCTCGACTCCCGGCGCACGGCCGATGCCACCTACACCGTCAAGGCGGCCGGCTGCGAGGTCACCTCGATCACCAAGGGCACGCTGTTGTGGGGCTTCAAGAAGAGCTTCCGCGAGTACGTCGGCAAGGGCAGCGGCAACAGCATCACCGGCACGAACGGTGCCGTCGTCACCGACGTCGACGCCTCCCCGAACACCAACGGCGTGACCACCGGCGCGCACCAGTACCCGTTCAAGGAAGCGAGGTACACGTCCGCGACGCAGTTCGAGGTCGCTTTCGGCGGCACGATCACGTTCACGTACCCCGGCCACTTCTTCACGATCCACCTGGCGAACCCGAAGGTCACCGTCAAGGACGCGAAGGGCACGCTCTCGGCCGACGTGGAACTCGTCACCAGCGGCCCCACGCCCGGCAAGCCGGCGAAACTGACCGGGGTCGAGCTCGCCGACCTGGACCTCGCCGCCGCGAAGACCACCGACGACGCGGGTGTGCTCACCATCACAGGCGTGCGGAGCACGCTCACCAACTCCGAGGCGTTCGCCGGGTTCTACGGGGCCGGGGACAAGCTCGACGACCTCACGCTGACCCTGGGTTCGTCCTGCTCAGCGCTACCGCAGCAGCCCGGGCCCGCCGGTCCGCCGCCGGTCGTGCAGGCCCCGCAGGACCTGGTGCCGCCACTCACCTTCCGGCCACAGCGGCTGGCCAGCACGGGTGCGTCTCCGCTGGTGCCTTCGATCGCGGGGTTCGTGCTCCTGGTCAGCGGAATCACGTTGCTGACGGGGGCCAGGCGGTGGACTTCACCCGGACGGAGGACTTGATCACTATGATGAGTGAGTGCCCCTGAGTCGTCGACCTCTCGCGTTACTCGCTGCGCTCGCGCTGGTCAGTGCGGTCACGGCGTGCACCAACGCAGCGATCGGCGACCCGGTCGGAGCACCGGTCGAGCAGCAGAAGCCCACGTCAACGAAGAAGGCACCCGCGACGGCGCCTCCCCGGGACAAGATCAGGCTCAGCGTCGAGAACGGTCGCCAGAGCGCCGGCACGGTCATCGCCGGGGCCGCGGACGCGCCGTACAACTACGCGCCCGCCGTGATGGTCGACAACGGCAAGGTGCGCGCGTGGTGGTGCAGCCAGCTGGGCGCGGCACCGCCCAGCGGCGACGACATCCTCTACAGCGAGGGCCCGGCCGTCGGCGGCCCGTTCTCGACGGCGGTCCCGGTCTTCTCCGGCAGTGGCGGCAGCTTCGACGCGATGCACACCTGCGACCCGTCGCTGATCAAAATCGGCAGCGTCTACTACATGTATTACACGGGCGCGGCACGGGACAACCACGCGAACCACAGCTCGGTCGGCGTCGCGTCCAGCCCGGACGGCATCACCTGGACGCGCGAGGCGGGCGGCCAGTCGATCATCGCCCCCGCCGGCGACAACATTCGCGAGAACACCTACGGCGCGGGCCAGCAGTCGGCGATCTACGTCGACGGCTGGGTGTACCTGATGTTCACCGACACCACCGGCCTCGCCTCCCACCACAACGGCGCCGGCCAGTACGTGCTGCGCTCGAAGGACCCGACGTTCACCAAGGGCGTCGAGGCACTCGGCACGCAGGGCTTCAAGGCGGTGACGTCGAACAACGGCCCGCGCACCCGCTCGGTGGTCGAGGCGTTCAGCGCGGACTGGATGTGGATCGAGGCGGTGTCGTCGTTCGCCATCGCCCACGAGACCGACAAGGGCACCACGATCACGTTCTGGAACAAGGACTTCACCCGCCACCCGTTCGAGGCCGTGCTGATCCCCGGCGCCTGGAAGGAGGGCCCCGGCCTGCTGCGCACGCCGGAGGGCCACGCTCCGGCGGACGCCAAGGACCCGTGCGCACGAGTGGGGCTGGACGTGCTGCGCGGCACCGTCGAGGGTCCGGCCGGACCGACGAACATCTCCCACTTCGGCCTCGACGCGGTCGGGCTCAAGGGCTGCGTCACCGCGACCGAGGCGAAGGCGCTCAACGGCCTCGCGGTGCCTTCGCCGGAACGCACGCTCGACGTCGTCGTGGGCGGCAACGTGATGCGGTTCGAGCGCCGTTCGGTGGCCGAGAAGTTCGCCCGCGGCGTGCTCGGCACCCGGCCGCAGGGCGTCGACGCGCTGAAGCTCGCGTTCACCGTCCCGGCCGGCGCGCCCGCGGTGACCAACCCGGCGGGCCAGGTCGGACTGTTGCTCGCCGGCAAGCTGTGGGTGGTCGGGTCCGCCGAGATCGCGACGCTCAACTCGTCCAAGATCACCCCGGTGTCCGCTGACCAGTGGGCCAAGTACGAGCGCGTGCCGGATCTCGCCCGACGCTGACCGGTGGCAGTCACGACGGGCCCTACAACGCGCTGGACGTTCGCCTGACGAAGTCCCGGAACGACCCCGCCGGCCTGCCCGTCACGTCCTGGACGGTCGTGGTGACCCGGTCCTCCGCTCCCCCTCGGATGTCCTCGTCGAGCCCGGCGAGGAGGGCGGCGAAGTCGCGGGGCAGCCCTTCGGCGATCCGTTCGGTCATCTCGGCGGTGCTGACCGACCGGTGCCGGACGGGCTTCCCGGTGACGTCGGTGATGATCGCGGCGGCATCGGCGTAGCTCAGCGCCTCCGGGCCGGTGATCACGTGATCGGTGTTGTGCGGCAACGGATCCGTCAACGCTCGCGCGGCCACCGCGGCGATGTCGGCGGCGTCGACGAACCCGACCCTGCCGTCTCCGGTGGCCGTGACGATCTCGCCCGCCCGGACCCCGGCCGCGAGCGGGTGGTCGCCGGTGAAGTTCTGCATGAACCAGGACGGCCGCAGCACCGTCCACTCCGGCAGGGTGCGCACGAGTGCGGGGAGAGCGCCCATCCCCGTGGCGCTCTCCGGCACCGCGGACGAGCTCAGCAGTACCACTCGCCGCACGAGCCGCGCTCGAGCGAGCAGCGACTCGACCACCGGAACGGGGTCGACGACTCCGATCGGGGGGATCAGGTAGACACGATCTACCTCTTCCAGGGCACCTTCGAACGTCGCCGGCACGTCCCAGTCGAACCGCACGTGGCCCGGGAGCACCGGTTTTCTGGTGCCGACGCGGGCATCGGGCAGTAGATCCGCGAGCAGGCTGCCGGTCGTGCCGGTACCGCCGATGACCAGCGTGCTCATGACGTCCAGTCCTGCACGTAGAGCGGGTTCCAGTAGTCGCGGTAGTGCACGATCTCCCCGTCGCGGGTCGTGATGACCACGATGTAGGAGTACCGGTACGGCTCGCCCGTCGCCACCACGACGCCCTCGAGGTCGAACTCGGCGACAAGGACATCGGGGTCCGTGCTCTGGTAGACGACCTGCTTCGGAACAGCCCTGATGTCGAGCATCTTCGGGTAGTCGCGCACGTAGTCCTCGACCGCCGCGCGGCCCTCCAGCCTGGCCGGCCAGCCGGGCGGGGCGAACGGGAACTCCGCCACGCCGTCCTCGGCCCACAGGCCCGCGAAGCCGATCATGTCCTTGTCCAGCAGCAGTTGCAGCGCCCTCGGGATGAGGTCCACGGAAGCTCCTCCGAAAGAAATGGACGAGACGGTATCGTCCCGTCCACAACAGTAGGCGGGACGGGACCGTCTCGTCCAGTCCTATGATGTGCGTCATGACCAAGCGCACCCCGACCGGCGCCGCCGTCCTGCAGCCCCACGTGACGCAGGCGATCACCGACGCCGTGTTCGACGAGCTGGCCCTGCACGGCTACGGCCGGCTGTCGATGGAGGCGGTGGCCAAGCGCGCGGAGGTCGGCAAGAGCGCGCTGTACCGGCGGTGGCCGTCCAAACAGGACATGGTGGTCGCGGCGCTGTCGGAGTTCTCCGTGCCACTGGCCGAGGTTCCGGACACCGGCTCGTTGCGCGGTGATCTGCTGGCCACGGTCACGGCGGTGCACGACTGGCTGACGCACCCGAGGTTCGCGACGATCCTGCCCGACCTCACCGCCGAGGCCGTCCGCACTCCGGCGTTGTCCGAGGCGATCGCGGCGACGATCGGCGAACCCCGGCGCGCGCTCGGTGCCGTGACGTTGCGGCGGGCCGTCGACCGGGGCGAGCTACCGCCGGACCTCGACGTCGAGATCGCCCTGGACCTGGTCGCGGCGCCGGTCTACTGGCGCCTGTCCGTGCGACGGGCCGAGGTCGAGCCCGACTACCTCGAACGGCTCGTGGACCACCTGCTGCGAGCGCTTCAGTGCTGATAACTGGGGTAGTCGATGTAACCATGCGGGGTCTGGAACCAGGTCTCGCGGTCGGTGCTCACGAGCGGCAGGTCCAGCCGGAACCGTTCGACGAGATCAGGGTTGGCCAGGTAGGCGCGGCCGTAGCTGATCAGGTCGGCGCCGTTGGCGAGCCACCGTTCGCCCTGCTCGCGCGTGCTCTCGTGCGGACCGATCTGGCCGCCGGGGTTGAAGATGAACGCGGTCGGCCACGCCTTGCGCAACCCCATCAGCACCTCGTCGTCCGCGGTGGCCATCACGTGGACGTAAGCGATGTCCGGCAACGCTTTCAGCAGCTCGCCGTAGAGCGCGGGCACGTCCTCCTCGACGATGCTCTGGATCTCGCCGCCGGGTGAGAGCCGGATGCCGACGCGGTCCGCTCCGATGGCGTCCACGGCCGCTTCGACGGCCTCCACGGCGAACCGGACGCGGCCGGCGATCGAGCCGCCGTAGCCGTCGGTGCGCTCGTTCGCGCTGGACGACAGGAACTGCTGGATCAGGTAGCCGTTGGCGCCGTGCAGTTCGACGCCGTCGAACCCGGCCTCGACGGCCTTGCGGGCCGCGTCGCCGAACGCCTGGACCTGCTCGGTGACCTCCGCCGCCGACAGCGCCCGTGGCACCGGCGCGGACTGCACGCCGCTCGGGGTGAACACCTCGGTGACGGCCGCGATCGCCGACGGGCCGACGGGGTGGTGCCCGGCGACCTCCACGTGACCGATGCGGCCGCCGTGCATGAGCTGGGCGAAGATGCGACCGCCGTTGGCGTGCACGGCGCCGGTGACGCCGCGCCAGGCCTCGACCTGGCCATCGGTGTGGAGGCCGGGCATGAACGGACCGGCCTGGCCGACCGCGTTCGGGTGCACGCCTTCGGTGACGATGAGTCCGGCGGTGGCGCGCTGGGCGTAGTAGGTCGCCATGGCCTCGGTCGGTTTGCCGTCAACGGCCCGTGCACGGGTCATCGGCGCCATCACGAGGCGGTTCGGCAGGGCCAGGTTTCCGAGTCGGTAGCTGCTGAGAAGCATGAGAGCTAGGCTAGAAACCTGACATTAACGTCAGAGGTAGCTTTTGTGGTGGAGGTCTCATGCGCATCGGCGAGTTGGCGAAACGCACGGGCGTGAGCGTGCGCGCGTTGCGCTATTACGAGGAGCAGGGCCTTCTCGCCTCCGAACGCAGCGAGAGCGGGCAACGGCGCTACACCGCGTACGCCGTCGACCGGGTGCGGCTGATCCAGCAGCTCTACGGCGCCGGGATCTCCAGCGCGTCGATCCTGGAGATGCTGCCGTGCATGGTCACCGGGATCGCGTCGCCGCAGGTCCTGGCCAAGCTGCGGGGCCATCGCTCGTCGGTGGTGAAGCAGATCGAAGAGCTGCAGGAGACCCTCCTGCAGCTCGACACGGTGATCGCGGGCGCCACGAAGGCCTACGCGACCGGGACGCCGTGCCCGCCCAGCTGAGCAGGCACGGCGCAGTCCTCAGATCGTGGCGGTGTCGATCACGAACCGGTACCGCACGTCGCTCGCCAGCACCCGCTGGTAGGCGGTGTTGATCTCGTCGGCGCCGATCAGCTCGATCTCCGAACCGAGGCCGTGCTCGGCGCAGAAGTCCAGCATCTCCTGGGTCTCCGCGATGCCGCCGATCATCGAGCCGGCGAGCGTCTTGCGTCCGCCGAGCAGCCCGAACAGGTTGAGCGAGATCGGCTCCTCCGGCGCGCCGACGTTCACGATCGCGCCGTCGCTCCTGAGCAGCCCGAGGTAGGCACCGAAGTCGAGCGGCGCGGACACCGTGGACAGGATCACGTCGAACGTGCCGGCGAGCTCGGTGAACGTCGCCGGGTCGCTGGTCGCGCGGTAGTGCCGGGCGCCGAGTTTGAGCCCGTCGTCCTTCTTGCGCAGCGACTGCGACAGCACGGTGACCTCGGCGCCGAGCGCGGCGGCGATCTTGACGCCCATGTGGCCGAGCCCGCCCAGGCCGACGACGGCGACCTTCTTGCCCGGTCCGACGCCCCAGTGCTTGAGCGGCGAGTAGACGGTGATGCCCGCGCACAGCAGCGGCGCGGCCACGTCCAGTGGGAGTCCCTCGGGGATCCGCACGACGTAGTTCTCGTCGACGACGATCTGCTTCGAGTAGCCGCCGTAGGTGACGTCTCCGCGGCGGTCGACACCGTTGTAGGTCATGGTGTTGCCACCCGTGCAGTACTGCTCGAAGCCGCGCAGGCAGTTGTCGCACTCGCGGCACGAGTCGACCATGCAGCCGACGCCGACGCGGTCACCGACGGCGTGGCGGGTGACCTCGGAGCCGACCTCGACGACCACGCCGGCGATCTCGTGGCCCGGGACCATCGGGAAGATGCCCTGACCCCAGCCCTCGTTGACCTGGTGGATGTCCGAGTGGCAGATGCCCGCGAACTTGATGTCGATCAGGACGTCGTGCGCGCCGACCGCGCGACGTTCGATGGTGGTGCGCTCCAGCGGTGCCTTGGGTGCTGGAGCGGCGTAGGCAGCGACGGTGCTCATCAGGTTCTCTCCTCGTTGTCGTGTCGCTGAAGACACTGCTCCGCTTCGGGAGAGCTACCCAGACACCTGTTCTTCGTACGACCGGCGTGCCTACCACCAGCAGTAGCAGGCACGGTTCGCCCAGGCCGGGAATACTCGGGTGCATGGACGTCGACCCGCGCACCGAGCTGAGCGAGTTCCTGCGCAGCCGCCGGGCGCGGCTGTCCCCCGACGACGTCGGGCTGCCCCGCTACGGCCGTACCCGCCGTGTGCCGGGCCTGCGCCGTGAGGAACTGGCGCAGCTCGCGGGCGTCTCGGTGGCGTACTACACACGTCTCGAGCAGGGCAACGGCCGCAACGTCTCGGACGAGGTGCTGGACTCGATCGCACGCGCGTTGCAGCTCAACGAGGCCGAGTACACGCACCTGCGCAACCTGACGGCCTGCCCGCGCGACAACAAGAAGAAGAAAAAGACCTCACGCGGAGTCCGGCCGGCCTTGAAACACCTGCTCGACAACGTCGGCGTGCCCGCCTACATCGGCGGGCGCCGCTCGGACGTCCTCGCGTGGAACCCGATGGCCGCGGCGTTGTTCGGCGACTGGGCCGCGCTGGAGCCGCGCGACCGGAACTGGGCGCGCTTCATCTTCCTCCAGCCGTCCTACCAGGAGCTCTTCGTCAACTGGGAGAGCAAGGCCGCCGACGTCGTCGGGTTCCTGCGGATGGATGCGGGGTGCTACCCGAACGACCCCGAGCTCACCGCCCTGATCGGCGAGCTGTCGGTGAAGAGCGAGCTGTTCCGGCAGCTCTGGGCCAAGCACGACGTCAAGGAGAAGTCCTTCGGCACGAAGGTGCTCCGCCACCCGCTCGTGGGCGAGATGACGCTGTCGTACGAGTCGCTGCGGATGCCGAGCGAGCCGGACCTGTTCTTCACCACCTACCACGCGGAGCCCGGCACGCCGTCCGCCGAGGCGATGCAGCTGCTGGCCAGCTGGGGCAAGGACGCGACGCGCTCCGGCGAGTCCGTCAGGACCCAGAGGTGAGGACACCGCGCCTGGAGATCGAGTACTGCACCCAGTGCCGGTGGTTGCTGCGAGCGGGCTGGACCGCGCAGGAGCTGCTGACGACGTTCACCGCGGAACTGGGTGAGGTCGCGCTGATCCCCAGCACCGGAGGCGTGTTCGACGTGCGGCTCGACGGCGAGACCCTGTGGTCGCGGAAGGTCCAGGAGGGCTTTCCGGACCTCGCCGTGCTCAAGCAGCTCGTGCGCGACCGGGTGGCGCCGGAGCGTTCCCTGGGCCACACCGACCGCAAGAACTCAGCCGACGCCTGACGACGAGCCACGCTGTTGTACTTCCGAATTCGCTGCGGCACGGACTGGCGGCTCGTAGGGTGACGGCCGTGCATCCGAACCAGGGTTGGCAGGCGCAGCAACCACCACGGGGACACGGTCCGGGTTACGGCCCGGCGCCCGGCTGGGGGCAGCCGTTGCGGCCGAGCGCCGCGCCGGCGTTCCTCGCGGGTGGGCTCTGGCTGCTCGTCGCGGTGCTGTGCTTCGTGCTGGCAGGACTGAACTCCGCCGACGGCCTGGGCATCCGGCAGACCCCGGAGGCCGCCGTCGCCTTGCTGGGGCTGGCGTTCGGGCGCGGTTTCATCGCCAACGGCGACCCGGCGATCGTGGCCACCTACGTCGCCGGTGGCGTGGTGCTGCTGCTCGCCGCGCTGGTGATCGCGCGGCTCGCGTTCGCGCGCTGGGTCCTCGCCGGGCTCGGGTTCCTCGTGTGCGCCTACTACGTCTTCGCGGTCGTCCGGCTGACGATCAACCACGGCGGCACGCTGATCATCGTGCCGGGCATCGCGCTGATGCTGTGGCTGGCCGCGTCGATGGTGTCGGTGCTGCCGCCGGTCGGACGGGCGATGCGGTGATCATTCCGTCCGGATGAACCCCTTCGACACCATCCAGTCGCGCGCCACCTCGCCCGCGTCCCTGCCCTCCACGTCGACCTGACGGCACAGCTCGATCATCTGGTCGTTGGTCAGCGCGGCGCTCACCTTCTCCAACGGCCCCCGGATCTGCGGGTACCGGGCGAGGAACTCGGCGCGCACGGTCGGCGCCACGTTGTACTGCGGGAAGGCCTTCTTGTCGTCCTCCAGCACGCGGAGCTTCTGCGCGGCGATGCGGCCGTCGGTCGTGAACACCTCGCCGACCGGGCACGTGCCGCCCGCGACGGCCGAGTAGATGGTGCCGATGCCGAAGTTCTTCACCTCGGTGGTCGGGAAGCCGTAGGTCCGTTGCGCCGCCGGGAAACCGTCCTGGCGGCTGGTGAACTCGGTCTCCAGGCAGAACACCGCCTGGTCAGGGTTCTGGGTGAGGAACGCCGCCAGGTCGGAGGTGGTCTTCAGGCCGTGCTGCTCGCCGTAGGCCTCGGTGACGGCGAACGCGTACTGGTCGTTGAGCGGTGAGTAGGCGAGCCACTCGACGCCGAACTTCTCCAGGTCGGCCTTCTTCGTCGCGTCGTACTGCGCCTGTTCGCCGCCGGGTACGGGAAGAACGTTCCCCTGGTAGTTGATCCAGCCGGTGCCGGTGTACTCCCAGGTGACGTCGACCTCGCCGTTGAGCAGGGCCTGCCGCGCGGTCTGCGAGCCCTTGAGGTCGGTCAGGTCGATCACGTCCGCGCCGGCCGCGGACAACGCCATCTCGGCCAGGTAGCCGAGCAGGATGTTCTCGGTGAAGTCCTTGGATCCCACGGTGATCTCGACGCCCTGGAGCGACTGCTCCGGTTGGATCGAGCCCGGCAACACCTTGTAGGGCAACGCGCTGTTGACGTCCAGTCCGCACCCGGACAAGAACAACAGCGCTACCAGCAGCACCCTTTTCACCGGACCCCCTTGGGGCCGAACCACTGCTCGATCACCGCGCCGGCCCAGTCGACCAGCAGGGCGAGACCCGCCGCCAGCGCCGAGCCGGTCACCAGGACCTTCGTCAGGTTCAGCTTGTAGCCGGTGTCGATCAGCAACCCGAACCCGCCCGCGTTGACGAACAGGCCGAACGTCGCCGTGCCGACCGCGAGCACCAGCGAGGTGCGCAGGCCGGCCAGGATCAGCGGTGTCGCCAAAGGGAACTCCACGCGCCACAGCACGCCCGACGCCGACATGCCGATGCCGCGACCAGCGTCCACAAGGGACGGATCGACCTGCTGGATGCCCACGATCGTGTTGCGCAGCACCGGGAGCAACGAGTAGAACGCCAGTGGCAGCGCGGCCACCCAGAGCCCGCCAGAGGCACCCGTGACCAGGAACCACAGCACCAGCACGCCCAGAGCGGGCGCGGCCTGGCCGACGTTCGCTACCGCCAGGAACACCGGGGCGAGGAAGCGGGCCCACGACCTGGTCGCGACGATGCCCGCCGGCACCGCCACCACCACGACGATCGCGGTCACGACGACCGTCATCGCCAGGTGGTCGCGCAGCGCGGTCAGCAACGACGTGGCGTTCAGCGTGCTCTTCTCGGTCGCCGTCAGCTCGCCGCCGAACACCCACGCCAGCACACCGCCGACGATCAGCAGCACCGCGACGGGTTGCGCCCAGAACCGGATCCGCCCGGCCGTCACGAGTTCGCCCGCCGCTGCTGCACGACGTCGGTCACGGTCGCGAGGTCGACGGTGCCGACGTACTCGCCGCGGCCACCCGTGACGACCGCACGGCCACCCTCGTTCACGATCGCTTCGAGGGCGTCCCGCAAAGTCGACTGCAGCGTCACGGAGTCCTGCACCGGACGTCCGGCACCGGCCAGCGAGGTCACGCGCCTCAGCTCGTTGCGCTGCACCCAGCGCGACGGGCGGTCGCGCTGGTCCAGCACCAGCAACCACTTCTCGTCACCCAGCTCCACAGTGGACGGGGCGATGTCGGAGCGAGCGGTGACGGCCTGACCCAGTTCGACGTCGCGAACCCTCATGAGGGTCAACGCCTTCAGCGATGCGCCGGCGCCCACGAACCCGGCCACCGTGTCGTCCGCCGGGTTGGCCAGGATGGCGTCCGGGGTGTCGTACTGCAGGATCGTGGACCGGTCGCCGAGCACCGCGATCCGGTCGCCGAGCTTCACGGCCTCGTCGAAGTCGTGCGTGACGAACACGATCGTCTTGCGGAGTTCGTTCTGCAGCCGCAACAACTCGTCCTGCAGGTGTCCCCGTGTGATCGGGTCGACCGCGCCGAACGGTTCGTCCATCAGCAGCACCGGCGGATCGGCGGCCAGTGCCCGCGCGACGCCGACCCGTTGCTGCTGGCCGCCGGAGAGCTGCCGCGGGAAGCGGCCGGCGAACTCGCCGGGGTCGAGCCCGACGAGGTCCATCATCTCGTCGACGCGGTCCGACGTCTTCTTCCTGTCCCAGCCCAGCAACCCCGGCACGATCCCGATGTTCTGCGCCACGGTGAAGTGCGGGAACAGCCCGGCCTGCTGGATCGCGTAACCGACGCGCCGCCGCAGGTCGTCCGGGTCGATCTTCAGCGCGTCCTCGCCGCCGATCGTGATCGTGCCGGACGTCGGCTCGATCAACCGGTTGATCATCCGCATGGTCGTGGTCTTGCCACAGCCGGACGGCCCGACGAACACCACGATCTCCCCCGCCGGCACGACCATCGAGAAGTCGTCGACCGCCGCCGCCTTCTGCCCCGCGTACCGCTTCGTCACGTGGTCGAGCCTGATCTCGATGCCTTTTTCAGCCACGAACGCCCCTCGACACGGTGAAACGGTTGACCAGTACGTAAATTCCGTCGAGCAGCAGGGCCAGCACCACCACACCGATCGTGCCGGTGAGGGCCTGGTTCATCGAGTTCGCACTGCCCGCGTTCGCGAGCCCGGAGAACACCTCTGATCCCAGCCCCGGTCCTTTCACGTAGGCCGCGATGACCGCGATCCCCATCAGCATCTGCGTGGCGACCCGCATCCCGGCCAGAATCGCGGGCCACGCCAACCGCAACTCGACGCGCGTGAGCACCCCGAGTCTGCTCATCCCGATTCCTCTTGCGGCGTCGCTCACAGCCGGGTCCACACCGGCCAGTCCGACGATCGTGTTGCGCACGATCGGCAGCAACGCGTACAGCACCAGAGCGACCACCGTCGTGTCCGCGCCCAGGCCGAACACCGGGATCAGCAACGCCAGCAGAGCGAACGACGGAATGGTGAGAATCGTGCTCGCCAACGCCGTGGCCAGCGCGGATCCGGCCGGACTGCGGTAGACCGCGACCCCGATCAGCACTCCGAGCAGCGTCGCCAGAACCGTGCACTGCACAACGGCACTGACGTGCAGAAACGCTTGCAAAGACAGCCGATCCCAGCGATCGGCTACGTACTCGAGCACATTCATCCTCGTGGCCCCGCCCTCGAAGTTGGCGTCAACCCAACACCATTGTGGACAGTGCGGCAACCGTTCGCCACCGAACCAACCGAGATTCCGGTCTGGTTCAAGGCGGCTCCGGTAGACCTCTGCGGCTGATCACAGGGCCAATCACTCCAGCGGGTTTCGAGCCGTCACTCATACGTTTCCAACCAACCGAGAACGCCCTCGCACCGACTCACGCCTGCTGACCGCTTGGGGGATTTCTGAGATGTCGCACGAAGCTGAAGTGGACGGCGGCTGCCTTCCCGACCTGCTGCGCAAGCAGGTCGAGGAACACCCTGATCGCACGGCCGTCGTCTTCGGCGAACAGAGCATCACCTACGGCGAACTCTTCGAGCAGAGTTCCGCACTGGCCACGCACCTGCGGCGGCTCGGTATCAGCGAGGACGACTGCGTCGGCATGTTCGTCGAGCCGTCACTGGACCTCGTGGTCGGGGCGTGGGGGATCCTCTGTGCCGGCGGCGCGTACCTGCCGCTGAGCCCGGAGTACCCCGAGGAGCGGCTCCGGTACATGATCGAGGACTCGCGCACGAAGGTCGTCGTGACGCAGCCGGCCCTGAAGCAGCGGCTGGCCGAACTGGCGCCGAGCACCACGAGGATCGTCACGCTCGACGACTGCGACGAGGCGTTCGACGACGGCTTCTCCCCCGCGCACAACAGCCTGGCGTACATCATCTACACCTCGGGCAGCACCGGCCGGCCCAAGGGCGTGATGATCGAGCACCGCAGCATCGTCAACCAGATGCTGTGGCTGCACGACACGCACGCCATCGACGGCACAAAGCGCGTGGTGCAGAAGACGCCGATGAGCTTCGACGCCGCGCAGTGGGAGATCCTCGCCCCCGCGGTCGGCAGCACCGTGGTGATGGGCCGGCCCGGTATCTACCGCGACCCCGAGATGCTGATCGAGACCATGCGCGAGCAGGGCGTCACCACGCTGCAGTGCGTGCCGACGCTGCTCCAGGCGTTGATCGACACCGAGGAGTTCCACACCGTCACCTCGCTGAAGCAGGTCTTCAGCGGCGGCGAGGCGTTGTCCCGCACGCTGGCCCGGGCGTTCTTCGCGGACATGCCGAACGTGAGTCTCATCAACCTCTACGGGCCGACGGAGACGACGATCAACTCGTCGTCGTACGTGGTCGATCCCGCCGCACTCGCCGAGGCACCGAAGTCCATCTCGATCGGCCTGCCCGTCGCGAACACGACGTATCTGGTGCTCGACGACAACCGCGACATGGTCACGCCCGGCGAGATCGGTGAGCTCTACATCGGCGGCGTCCAGGTGGCCCGCGGCTACCTGCACCAGCCGGAGCTGACCGGGGAACGGTTCGTGGACGGCATGTTCCGCACCGGCGACCTCGTGACGCAGAACCTCGACGGCACGGTGCAGTTCGCCGGACGCGCGGACAGCCAGGTCAAGCTGCGGGGCTACCGGGTCGAGCTGGACGAGATCCGGCTCGCGATCGAGACGCACGACTGGGTGCGCAACGCGGCCGTGATCGTGAAGGAGGACGAGCGCACCGGGTTCCAGAACCTGATCGCGTGCGTCGAGCTGAACCCCAAGGAAGCCGCCCTGATGGACCAGGGCAACTCCGGTTCGCACCACCAGTCGAAGTCCAGCCGGCTGCAGGTCCGCGCGCAGCTGTCGAACCCCGGCGTGCGCGACGACCTCGGTGGCCGGCAAAGCTTCGAACTGCCCGGCGAGGAAGCCTCCTGCCTGCAGCGCAAGGTCGTCTTCTCGCGCAAGTCCTACCGCTTCTACGAGGGCGGCCAGGTCACCGACGCCGACCTGGCGCGATTGCTGGAACGCAAGCCGATCGGCGCCGGCTCCAAGGACCCGAAGTCGGTCCACGTCTCCGAACTGGGCGAGATCCTGCGCTACTTCGGCGCGCACTTCAGCGACCAGCGGCTGCTGCCGAAGTACGGTTACGCATCACCGGGTTCGCTCTACGCGACCCAGCTCCACCTTGAGCTGCACCACATCGCGGGGCTGCCGGCCGGGTTGTACTACTACCACCCGCTGCGCCACCAACTCGTGTTGATCAGACCGCTCGAGGAAAGCTTCGAGGTACAGGCGAAGCTGCACTTCATCGGGCACAAGGCCGCGATCGAGGCGGTGTACCTCAACAACATCCAGGAGGTCCTGGAGATCGAGACCGGCCACATGGTCGGGCTGTTCGAGGAGGTCCTGCCCGGCTACGGCCTCGACATCGCCGCCTCCGCGTACACGCCGGAGACCAAGGACCTGCTCGACGTCGCCGACGAGGACTACTACCTCGGCACGTTCGAGCTGTGCGCCTACACCGGCGTCCGTGAGGACGACGTCGACATCTACGTCCAGACGCACCCCGGCCGCGTCGCGAACCTGCCCGGCGGCCAGTACCGCTATGCCGGCGGCGAGTTCGAGCGGGTGTCCGACGACGTGGTGCTGCGCAAGCACGTCATCGCGATCAACCAGGCGGTGTACGAGCGCGCGAGCTTCGGTGTCAGCGTCATCGGCCGGTCCGCGGAGCTGTGGCGGCGCTACATCGACCTCGGCCGGACCATGCACCGGTTGTCCGCCAACGACGTCGACCTCGGCTTCATGTCGTCGGGCTACAGCTCCAAGACGAACAACGACCTCCCGTCGGCCAAGCGCATCTGCGACATCCTGAAGGCGGCCGGTGAGAAGGACGGCCCGTCGTACTTCTTCCTGGGCGGCAAGGTCTCCTACGACCAGCGCCGCAGCCCCGGCATGAAGGAGGACGTCGTCCACATGAAGGGCCCGGCCGAGCTGATCCGCGACGACCTGGTCAACTTCCTGCCGGACTACATGATCCCGAACAAGGTCGTGGTGCTCGACGCGCTGCCGGTCACCGCGAACGGCAAGATCGACGTCAAGGCCCTGACCGCGTCGGACAGGACGAACGTCGACGACCAGGACCGGCCGTTCGTCGCGCCGCGCACCGTCACCGAGCGCCGCATCAGCGAGATGTGGAAGAAGCTGATGAAGCGCGAGACCGTCTCGACGCACGACGACTTCTTCGAGACCGGTGGCAACTCGCTGATCGCGGTCGGCCTGGTCAACCGCATCAACAAGGACTTCGGCACCAGCCTGCCGCTGCAGGTGCTCTTCGAGTCGCCGACCATCGAGCAGCTCTCCCGGCGCGTCGACGGCCTGCACGAGGGCCCGATATCCCGGCTGGTTCCGTTGCAGCCCAACGGGGACGGCGCTCCCGTGTTCTGCTGGCCGGGTCTAGGCGGCTACCCGATGAACCTGCGCACGCTCGCAAGTCGTTCGGAGCGCCCGTTCTACGGCGTGCAGGCGCACGGCATCAACGAGGGCGAGACGCCGTACGGCACGATCCGAGAGATGGCCGCCGCCGACATCGAGGCGATCAAGAAAGTGCAGCCGGAGGGCCCGTACACGTTGTGGGGCTACTCCTTCGGCGCGCGGGTCGCGTTCGAGACGGCCTACCAGCTCGAACAGGCGGGCGAGGAGGTCGAGAACCTCTTCCTGATCGCGCCGGGCTCACCGAAGGTGCGAACGGAGCGGGACAGCGACGAGGCCTCCTACGCCAACAGCGCGTTCGTGACGATCCTCTTCTCGGTGTTCGCGGGCAGCATCACCGACGCCCGTCTCGCCCGGTGCCTGGAGGTCGCGCGGGACGAGGACAGCTTCGCGGCGTTCGTCAGCGGGGAGTTCCGCGACCTCGACAGCGAGCTCGTGCGGCGGATCATCAAGATCGTCACCGAGACGTTCTCCTTCAAGTACACCTTCGGCGAACTGAAAGATCGCACCATCACCGCGCCTCTGGCTGTGTTCAAGGCGCAGGGCGACGACTACTCGTTCATCGAGGGCAGCGAGGGTTTCTCGGTCACCGACCCGGTGGTCGTCGAGCTGCGGGCCGACCACTACAGCCTGCTGCGCGAGCCCGACATCGACGAGCTGCTCGCGTCCATGCGGCAGACCGCGACCGTGCAGGAGGAGGCCGCGCGGGTGCCGGTGCTGCTGTCCGACGGGCAGATGGCCGAACTGATCGCGGCCGTCACCAAGGCCGTGACGCTCGCCATCGCGGGAGACCGGTCGTGAGGGGGCCCGCGTGCCGCACGTGAACATCAAGCACTTCCCTGCATTGCTCAACGACGAGCAGACGTCCGAGCTGGTCTCGGCCATCACCGAGGCGGTGACCCGGGCGTTCGGCTGTGCCGAGGGCGTCGTGTCGATCGCACTGGAACCGGTCGAGCAGCAGGCGTGGCAGGACCAGGTCCATACGCCGGAGATCGTGGAACGGAACCACCTCCTGCGCAAGACCCCGAGCTACTGAGGTGCGGATGCGCATTCCCCTGGTGTACAGCGAGGAAGTGGCCGAGGCGATCACGGCGGGCCAGCCCGTCGTGGCGCTGGCGTCGGACGTGCTCAGGTCCGGTGTGGACAGCGCCGAGACCGCGCGCCTGGTCGAGGACGCGGTGCGGGCGAACGGGTCGGTCCCCGCCACGATCGGCGTCGACAAGGGCCGGATCCTCGTCGGCCTCTCCGAGACCGACATCGAAAGGTTCGCTTCCATGCAGGGAGTCTGCGTCCTGGACAGCCGGGACCTGCCGGTCGTCCTCGCCCGCGGGACGACCGGGGCGACGACGGTCTCGGCGTCGATGGTCGCGGCCGGGCTCGCGGGGCTGAAGTTCCTGTCCAGCGCGGAGATCGGCGGCGTGCACCGAGGTGCCCGGCGCCTGTCCCCCGACCTCGTGCAACTCACCCGCTCCCAGGTCGCGGTGGTCTGCGCGGGGGCCCGGAACACCCTCGACCTCGGGCTCACGCTGGAGTTCCTGGACACGCACGGCGTTCCGGTCGTCGCCTACCGGTCGGACGACTTCCCCGCGTTCTACTTCGGGACCTCCGGTCTGCCCAGTCCGCACCGCGTCGACGATCCACGGGTGATGGCCCGTGCGATCGAGAGCCACTGGGCACTCGGCAACCCCGGCTCGTTCCTCGTGACCACACCGACGAAGCCCGCGGACGCGATCGACGACGAGACAGACTCCCTGAAAGCGACCACGGCGGTGATGGTCAACACCGCCGAAGTCGCGGGGGAACTCGCCGCCGCCCACGCGAAGGAATTCTCTTCATGAACCGGTGCGCGATCTTCGACCTCGACGGCACGCTCGTCGACTCCCCGAGGGGGATCGTCACGACGTTCGCCGCGGTGTTCGCCCAGCTCGACCTGCCCACAGTGGACTCCCCGACCATCCGCGCCACGATCGGGCTCCCGCTGCCCGCCGCGTTCGCGAAGGTGCTCGGGACGTCCGAGGACGAGCCGGTCATCACCGCCTGCGTCGAGCTCTACCACGCGACGTACCGCAAGATCGTGCTGCCGATGGCGACGCAACTGGTGTTCCCGGGCGTGTACGACGGGCTGGAGTCGTTGCGGGACGACGGTTTCCGGCTCGCCGTCGCCACGAGCAAGTACATCGGGAACGCCGAGGCGCTGCTCACCGCGGCCGGTCTGCGCGAGGAGTTCTCCGTCGTCGTCGGTGCGGACCAGGTCTCGAAACCCAAGCCCGACCCCGAATCCGGTCTCCTCGTGCTGCGCAGGCTCGGGGTGTCCCCGCGCAACGCGGTCATGATCGGGGACACCACCCGCGACATCAACATGGCGCACGGAGCCGGCATGGCGTCCGTCGCCGTGACCTACGGCGTGCACGGCGTCGACCAGCTGCTCAGCGCGAACCCGACCTGGCTGGTCGACTCGTTCGCCGGGGTCGTGGCCGCCGTGCGCGAGTGCGCCTGAGGTCAGCGCACGACGTCGTAGACCAGCTTCTGGATGCCGTTCGAGTACGTCTCGCTCTCGACGACCTTCAGCATCTGCTTGGCCTTGTCGGTCTCGCTGAACAGCCGCTTGCCCGCGCCGAGCAGCACCGGGAACACCAGCAGGTGGTAGCGGTCGATCAGGCCCGCGTCGGAGAGGTTGCGGTTGAGCGTCGCGCTGCCGTGGATGGAGATCGGCCCGCCCTCGGTCTCCTTCAGCGCGGCCACGTCGTCCAGCGTCCGCAGGATCGTGATGTCGCCCCAGTTGTCGACCAGCTGGTCGTCCTTCAGCGTGCTGGACACGACGTACTTCGGCATCACGTTGTACTTCGGGAAGTAGTCGAGCGTCGGCCACACCGGGGAGAACACCTCGTAGCTGACCCGGCCCATCATCATCGCCGCGGCCTCGTCCTGCTCACGGCCCTTGATCTCGTAGGCGGCCTCGTCGAACTCGATGTCCTCGAAGGTCCAGCCGGCGCTGCGGTGGCCGGGTTCGCCGCCGGGTGCCTCGACGACGCCGTCGAGCGAGACGAAAGCGGTTGCGATCACGGTACGCATCTGGTTCTCCTCGGTGTTCGCGCTTGCTGTCATAAGTGTGTCGAACGGTAGACGCCGGGATCGACATCTCGCGCAGGAGATTTTGCGCCACGCCCTCCGAAGCTGGTCAGGAATCGAGAAGCACGGCCGGGCCGCCGCTCCTACCGTTGCATCCAACAACGACCGGGAGGACCGAGAAATGGCCCGCAGCAAGGGAATCCGTCAGTTCCACCGCGTGGTGAGCATGGTCTTCATGGCCACCGTCGTCTTCACGGCGGTCGCCCTGACTGTCGACAGCTCCGTGGTGTGGGTGTCGTACGTGCCGCTGCTGCCGCTGTTCGTCCTGATGGGAACGGGCGTCTACATGTGGTTCCTGCCGCAGCTCGCCCGCCGCCGCGCTAGCCGCTGAGCCGGTCCTCCAGGTGCGTGAGGGTGGCCTCCAGCGCCACCCCGTACACCGCGATCCGACAGGCCAGCCGCCACAGCGTCGCGTCCGTCGGTGCCACGGCCAGACTGATCACGAGCTCCCGCACGAGCCGCCGGGTCTGCGCGACCAGCACCCCGACGCTCTCGGTGATCTCCCCGAACGCCGCCGACACCGAGCTCAGCCCCCGGATCGCGTCGATGTTGTGGCCCATCAGCCGTAGGTGCTCCTCGGCGCCGCTCCACCGCGGGGCGTCCTGCTCCAGGAGGTCCTCGAGCTCGTCGGCCATGTCCTGCTGCTCGGCCGCGATGTTGTACCAGGTCATCGCATGCGCGGCGATGACGTCCGGCAGCCCGGTGAGGTCGTCCAGCACGTCCCGCAACGGCCTGATCTGCTCCATCGCGGCCCGCGCGGAGTCCTCGACCGGCTCGACCAGCGAGGGCACGGCGGCCTCGCGCACGAGGTCGGGATCAGGTGCCCGCACGCCGTAGAGGTCGTACAGCCCGGCCACGATCAGGCGCAGGTTCTCCTCGACGTAGGAGACCAGTTCGTCCTGCCGGGCGTGCTTCTCCAGGACGGCGTGGATGATCCACCGGCACAGCCGCCCGTACACGGTCTCGTCGCCGACGACGACCGCGCTGGCCTTGTGCACGGCCGCGAACCGCACGCGCACGGCCTCGATCCGGCCGGCGTGACGCACGATCTGCCCGGTCACGCGCCTCCCTCGGCTCAACGAACGCTCGCCTGACCACGTTAGCGGCGGGAAGCGGGCTTGACTCTGCACCACGGTGCAGAGTCCATCGTGATCGGCATGACCCGAGATCACGTGGCCCGATGGGGCAAAGCCGGCGCGGCGTACGACCTCGTGGCGAGCATCGCGTTCGTCACGCCCTGGACCGGAGCACTGGTGCTGGATCTACTCGGCACGCCCCACACCGGGCAGACGCTCCTGTTCTCCACGCTGTTCGGCACGGTAGTGGTGATGTGGTCGATCGTCCGGTGGCTGCGGCCGGAACGGGTGCTGATCACCGCAGACACGGCCGGGCGTGCTCTGTTCAGCCTCTGGTTCGCCTGGGCGTTGTGGCAGGGGCACAGTCCGGCGCTGGCGGGCTTCCTGGCGCTGGAACTGTTCTGGGGCGCGGCCCAGCTCCGCGCGTTGCTGCGGAGGTAGTTTCCGGTGGTGCGCATATCCGAACTGGCCCGCGCCGCCGGGGTGGGCATCAGCACCGTGCGGTTCTACGAGCGCCGCGGCCTCGTCGTCCCGACGGCCCGGTCCCACGGCGGCTACCGCCACTACGACCAGGAGGCGTTGAAGCGGCTGAGGTTCATCCGCCGCGCGGCCCGGCTCGGGTTCACGCTCACCGAGGTCGAGCAGCTCCTCTCCGCCTCTGCCACGCCCGACGTGGGTGACGTGGTCACCGGCAAGGTCGCCGAGATCGAGCAGCGGATCAACGACCTGGACCGGGTACGGCTCGCGTTGCTCGACGTCGCCGAGAACGGCGTCCGGGACCAGTGCCCGGTGGTCGCGGCGCTGAGCGACTGAGGCGTTCCAGCTCGTAAGCTGTCGGTGACGAACGGGAGGTCGAGCGGTGGCGGACGACCCGGTGACCGGGCTGATGGCCGAACTGGCCGCGCTCGACGACCCCAAAGCGCGCGCGGTGAACGAGAAGCACGGCGACGACCACGGCGTGAACCTCGGCAAGCTCCGCGCGATCGCGAAGCGCCTGAAGACCCAGCAGGACCTCTCACTCGAACTGTGGGCGACGGGCGACACCGCGGCCCGGCTGCTGGCGTTGCTGATCTGCCGCCCCAAGGCGTTCGGGCGCGACGAGCTCGACATCATGCTGCGCGAGGCCATGCGCCCCAAGGTGCACGACTGGCTCGTGAACTACGTGGTGAAGAAGAACCCGCACACCGAAGAGCTGCGCGTGCTGTGGTTCGCCGATCCTGATCCGGTGGTCGCGAGCGCGGGCTGGGCGCTGACCGTCGACCGGGTGGCGAAGCAGCCGGAGGGGCTCGACCTCGACGGTCTGCTCGACATCGTCGAGAAGGACATGAAGGACGCCCCGCAACGTCTGCAGTGGGCGATGAACCACTGCCTGGCGCAGATCGGGATCGAGCACCCCTCACTGCGCGCCCGTGCGATCGAGATCGGCGAACGCCTGGAGGTCCTCAAGGACTACCCGACGCCGCCGGGCTGCACGTCACCGTTCGCGCCGATCTGGATCAACGAATTGGTGCGGCGCAAGGGTTAGGGTCTGTACAGACCCTAAAGCCAGCCCCGTTCGCGCGCGGTGTTCGCCGCCTCGGAACGGTTGCGCGCGCCCAATTTCGCCATCGCGGTCGACAGGTAGTTGCGGACCGTACCCTCGGCGAGGTTGAGCCGTGCCGCGATGTCGGCGTTGCTCGCGCCCGTCGTGACCTCCTGCAACAGCTCGCGTTCGCGCGGTGTCAGGGGATCGGCGCTGTCCCACGCGGCCATTGCGAGCTCGGCGGCGACGACCCGTTCGCCGGCGTGCACGCGGCGCAGCGCCGAGACGAGGTCCGCGATCGGCGCGTCCTTCAGCACGTATCCCGCGACCCCGGCGTCCATCGCGCGCCTCAGGTACCCGCTGCGGGCGAACGTCGTGATGATCAGGACGCGGGTGGGGTCGCCTCGCTCGCTCAGCGCCTGGGCGACGTCCAGTCCGGTCCGGCCGGGCATCTCGATGTCGGTCAGCAGCACGTCGGGCCGGTGTTCCGCCACGGCCGCGAGCGCCTCGTCGCCGTCCCCCGCCGTCGCGACGACCGTGACGTCGGGCTGCAGGTCGAGCAGCTGGGCGAACGCGCCGCGCACCATCGCCTGGTCCTCCGCCAGCACGACCCTGATCACGTGGCCACCTTCAGCGGGACGGCGATCGTGACGGTGGTGCCCGCCGAGACCGTCCGCGCGACCAGGCCGCCCAGCGCGGCGATCCGCTCGCGCATGCCCGTCAGCCCGTTGCCCTCCGGCGCGTGCCCGCCGACACCGTCGTCGGCGACCACCAGCCGCAGCTCACCGTCGCGGGCCTCGACGCCGATGTGGCACGTCCTGGCGTGTGCGTGCCGGGCCACGTTGGTGACAGCCTCCCGCAACGCGAGCGCCAGTTCGTGCTCGGTCGAGCTGACGATCACCAGCCCCGGATCCCTGCGCACGGTCACCTCGACGCCGAGGCTCGACAACGCGGCACGCGCCGCCTCCAGTTCGGTCTCCAGTGACGCGCTGCGCCACCCGGTGACGGCGTCGCGGATCTCGCCCAGCGCCGCGCGGGCCGTCCGTTCGATCTCCGCCGCCTCTTCCTTGGCTCGTGCGGGATCCGCGGCGACGAGCTGGGCGCGCAGGACGATCGCGGTCAGCGTGTGGCCGAGCAGGTCGTGCAGGTCGCGGGCGATGCGCTCGCGTTCGGCGAGGGTGGCGAGATGCTCGATCCGCGCGGTGCGGATGCGCAGCTCGGCGGCCTCGCGACTCCGTTCGGACCACTCGACCTCGAGGATGCCGATCAGCCAGAGGAAGATCAGCGACGGCAGCAGCCCCCACAGCCGGTACGGCATCTCGACCACCGACACCACACCGAACAGGCAGATCAGCGCGGTCAGCGCGACGAACCACCGCATCGCCACCCGCCGCGACTCCGAGAGGCCCGCGAACACCGCCGCGTAGACGAACAGCACGGCGGCGCCGGTGTTGAACGGCGTCGTCAGGGAGCCGAGCACCACCGTCGGCACCAGGCACCACCAGCGGACGCGATCCGGCCGCTGCCGGGCCAGCACGTACATCGGGACGAAGGCCACGGCGACGACGGCGACGAGCGCCCAGTCCACCCAGTCCGTGGCCGGGTCGAAGATCGGTGCCCACAGCAGGTTCCCCAGGTAGATCAGGTGCAACCAGTGGGAAAGCCCAGCGACTTTTTTCATGACCGCGCATGACGATACGACACGGCCGCGAGCACCGCAGCCACCAGCGCGAAGCCCAGCAGCACGAGCACGTGCGTGAGGACGGGCCCACCGGTCAGCTGGGCACGGGCGAGCTCCGACAGGTGGTAGGTCGGCAGGAACCGCGCGACGTCACCGAAGAACGCGGGCATGATCTCCAGCGGCATCCACAGTCCGGAAAGGACGGACGCCGGGATGAGGATCGCGTTGAGCACGGCGGCCGCGGCACCCGCGCCGACCTGGAACCCGATCGCGAGGCTCAGCAACGCGAACGGCAGCGCGCCCACCACCAGCACCGCCAGCACCCGCAGCAGCGCGGGCAGAGGCGCGGTCAACGAACCGGTGACGGCCGCGGTCGCCGTCATCGCGACCAGCACCCCGGCCGCGTAGGGCAGTGCCGCCACCACCTTCGCCGCGAGCGTCACGCTGATCGGCACCGCCGACACCTGCTTCGCCCGCAGCCAGCCGCGTTCCCGGTCGGACGCGACGCCGATGCCGGGGTTCAGCAGCACGACCGAGATCACGCCGAACGCGCCGAACGTGGCGATCATCGTGGTGCCCGCGGACACCCCGCCGGCGCTGAACTTCCCGAACAGCGACACGAAGAGCGCGAAGAACCCCACCGGCATGATGATCGAGAAGAACAGGGCGGCCGGTTCGCGGACGATACCCCTCAGCTCGTCCGCGAGCTCCACACCGAAGACCTTCCCGGACATGTGCACGGTCACGCCGCACCCCTCTCGATCAGACCCGCCACTGCCTCTTCCAGCCCCGCACCCTCGACCCGCAGATCAGTCAGGCCGGGGTCCTGCGCGAGCAGCACCCGCAACAACGCCTCCGGCGCACGCGTGCCGAGACGGACGTGCTCACCGTCGTTGCGCAGCGACACGACACCGGGCAGCGCTTGGAGGCGCTCCAAGCCGAGGACCGTTCGGGCGATCACCGTGCGGTCGGGCAGCCGCGCGACCAGTTCGCCCGGCGTGCCCTCGGCGAGCACGCGGCCCCGGTCGAGCACGACGACGCGATCGGCGACGGCCGAGGACTCCTCGATGAGGTGCGTGGTGAGCAGGACGCCGGCGCCGCGCTCACGCCGTTCGGCGAGGATCTGCCAGAACCGCCTGCGAGTGGGCACGTCCAGACCCGCCGTCGGTTCGTCCAGCACCAGGAGCGCCGGATCGGCGACCAGGGCCATGGCGAGCTGCAGCCGTTGCTTCTGGCCGCCGGAGAGCTTCGACGCACGCCGCCCGGCCAGCTCGGTCAGGTCGAGCTCGGCCATCACCGGCCCGGCCGCCGCACGGGGCTTCCCCGCGCGCACCGCGGCCCCGACGACCAGCTCGGACACCTTCAGCGTGTTCGGGAACCCGAGCGACTGCTGCACCACCCCGAGCTGCCGGCGGGTCGACGCGACGCGGGGATCGCCACCGCACACGCGCACCGAACCGGCCTTGGCGGGCAGCAGCCCGATCACCTGGTTCACCAGCGTCGTCTTGCCCGCGCCGTTCGGCCCGAGCAGTGCCACGCACTCCCCCGCGCCGACGTCGAGATCAACGCCGTCCAGCGCCTGCGTGGCACCGTAGTGGTGCCGCGCCCCTCGTACTCCGAGCACCGTTTCCATGGCGTCGAGCCTGGTCGGAACCGGCGCTCGTCAGTAGTGCGGCAGCGTCACGACCTCGGGATGACAAAAGTCATTCGGGCCGGACGGCCTGCGCCCTCGGATACTTGCGGCCGGGCATCGGCGCGGGCGACCCGGTGAACGACACCGGCGTGCCCGCGAGCAGCAGCGTCAGTCCGTTCGGCAGCTCGTCGCGCGAGACGAACCACGACCCGCCGCGCGTGTCCGTGATGAACCCGTGCGCCTGACCGGTCTTCCAGGTCGCCACGGTGCCCTTCCGGCGCCCGCGCGGTGCTCCGACCGGCGACGCCGCCACCTGCGACGACCGCACGAAGGCCCGCCGCAGCGGGTAGTCGGCCTGGTCACCGGGCGCGAACAGCTGGTCGAAACCGGGTGTGAAGGGCGTCGCGGCACGCAGCGGCGCGGCGGTGCGCGGAGTCCAGGCAGGTGGCGCGTTGACCGTCATGATGTCCACCACCGGCACGATCACGTGCACGCCCCGCGCCGTCAGCCGCTCCGCGAGAGGCGTGAAGTCCGAGTCACCGGTCAGCAGGACGACCCACTGCAGCGGCACCGTCGTCGCCCGGTCCCACGCCTCCAGCGCGAGCAGGACGTCGACACCCTTCTCCTTGCCGTTGTGCAGCGGCAGGTCGTGCCGCGTGATGCCGGCGGCGGCCAGCACCCGGTCGAAGGACTCGGCAGGCGTGTCGATGCGACCGCGGACGTAATGCGCCTCCGCGACCACGCACTCGTCCAGCGGACGACCCGTCTCGGTGTGGACGTACCAGCGCAACGCGTCGTGCAGGCCGTCGAGAGAAACGCGCGCTCCCCTGGGGTGCGCTGTCGCGTAGAAGTCACTCAGGTAGGCGAACCACGTGCCGTCGTAGAACACTCCGATCCGGTCGGTCTCACCCACCAGCCGAGATTACTACTTCGCCTCGAACGCCGAGTGACCAGGCGCGGCCGGTAACTCCAGCAACTGGCCCGCGACGTCGAGGAACTCACCCCCGCACTGCCACATCGTCAGATCGGGATCGACGACGAACGGGTCCGTGGGGTCCGCGTCGCCCTCGGCCATGCGATAGGCCAGGGCCTCCGACTCCGAGTACGCGAGCACCGTCTCGTTGGTGCCACGCCACACGCGCCTGAACATCACGGCGTTGACGCACGTGAAGTGATCACGCACGACAGTCCGCCGGAACCCGCTGCGCAGCAATAACTTCATGCATTCTTCGACGCTGCTCACAACACCCGATTGTGGCTGTGAACGGCGGTCATCCTCATCACCCGTCACTCGATAGGGTCAAGTGTTTGAGGCACGTGCACAACGCGGGCGTCCCACTTTCGTGCAGACAACCAGCCGAGAAGGACTCGATCGGGCTATCGCCTATGACGGGCGGATGCGCAAGCCTCTGGCGGTGGTCGACATCCCCGTACCTGATCCCGCCGCACCGCTCTACGACCGTGTCGCGACCCAGATCCCGCACATCGCCGAGAAGGTGCTGGAGGCGTTCTTCGCCGGATCCGCGACTTACCGGCAGCTGCCGCACCAACTGGTCGACCGCGAGATCACCGAGGCGGTGACCCGTCACCTGCAGGTATTCCTGCACGCGCTCCGGGAACAGCGCCCGCCCGCGCCCGAGGAGCTGGACATGCAGATCGCCACGGCGGTGCGGCGCGCCCAGCAGGGCGTTCCGCTCGACATCGTGCTCAGCACCTACCACGTCGCGGCGACCGTGGGCTGGGAGGCGATGGCCGCCGTCGCGGAGCCCGAGGAGGTTCCCGACCTGCTGGCGACGGTGCCGGCGCTGCTGCGGTACCTGAGTATCGCGGTGCCGGCCGTGGCAGGGTCGTACCTCGCCGAGCAGCAGGCCCTGCACGCCGAACGCCGTGAAGCCGGTCGTGCGCTGGTCGCGGCCCTGCTGACCGGCCGGGAGGCCGAGCCACTCGCCGAACGGATCGGGCTGGAGCTGTCCGGCCATCACGTCGTCGTCGCCGTGCGCGTCGAGGCACCGTCGGTGGCCGATGGTGCTGACGCGCGCCTCGCCGTTCATGGGCTCGTGCGACGGCTACGGGCCGAGTTGCCCAAGCACGCCCTCTCCGCGTTGGACCACGACGGCGGCACGGTGCTGCTGCCGACGACCGAGGACGGCCTCGACCAGGAACTGGAGGACTCCGCCAACCTGGTCCGCGCCCTGCACACCGCCGCCGGCACCGGCCTGATCGGCGGGATCGCGGGGGCGGAGAGCAGGGAGGACATTCCCGCGGCGGCCCGGCAGGCCGCTGACATCGCCGAACTCGCCCAGCGCCTCGGCCGCCAGCCCGGCGCGTACGTCCTCGACGACGTGCTGCTCGAGTACCAGCTCTGCCGCCCCGGCCCCGGCCGCAAGCGCTTGGCACGGGTGATGGACCGGCTCTCCGAGCATCCCGACCTGGTGCACACGCTGCGGACGTTCATCAACAGCGACCACAACCGCCATCGCACGGCCGACGAACTGCACCTGCACCGCAACACCCTCAACTACCGCCTGCGCCGCGTCGCCGAGCTCACCGGCTACAACCCCGCCGACCCGACGGACATCCGGCTGCTCTCGGCGTCGTTGATCGTCCACGACCTGAGGTCCTGAAACGCCAAGAAGGCGAGCGCACGGGCGTGCGCTCGCCTTCTTCAACTACTCAGATCAGTCGCCGTGCGGGTTCTGGACCGACACGTGGACGTGGTCGTAGTGACCACCGGTCACACCGCTACCGGCGGTGTAGTTGCGCCAGCCCTCGGACGCACGGGCGACGCTCCAGATCTTGCCCTGCCAGATCACGTAGCGGATGTCGAGCTTCGACGCGTACTTCTGCAGCCAGTAGGCCAGCTTCCAGCCCTGGGCCTTCTGCGTCGCGGTCGGGTAGGTGCCGATCGCGTTCGAGATGGTGCAGTCGAGCGCGTTACCGGTGTTGTGGTTGCTCGTCGACGACTCGTAGCTGCGGTAGTCGCCCACCCAGCACTGCTTCTCGCCGGTCTTCGAGGCGATCTGGTCGTCGATGAACTGCGTGCGCTTGGTGGCCTGGGGCGCCCGCGCCGTAGCGGCCGGGTGCGGGTTGGTCTCCGGCGCGGGGTAGACGCCCGGCGACGGGTCCGGGTCGCCACCGGCGTCACCGAAGCGGTGCGAGGCGTTCTCGTTCTTCAGCTCGGCCTTGAGGTTGCCCTTGGCGCCGGCCGCGAACGTCTGCTTCGCGCCACCGTAGTTGCTGTTGTAGAAGACCGTGACGGCCTTGGTGGAGCGGTTCCAGACCGACGCGGCGTTGTTCTTGACGCACACGCCCTGCCCGTTGCCCGCGCTCTTGAACTCGTAGCAGCTCGGCTGCGAGTCGCCGTAGTCGGCGATCGAGCCCGCGAAGTCGGACACCGAGCCGGCGTTGTCGCTGTTGTAGTACAGGCAGAACTCGCCCGACTCGCAGGACCCGTTGCGGTCGGTCGCCGCGTTGGCGACGCCGGCGCCGAAGGACGCGCTGACGAGCGCGCCCATCAAAGCCACGAAGGTGAATTTCTTCAGCACGTTTGACCCTTTTCGCTCCACAGGCTCCCCGGCCTGTGCAGGGGAAGCTTCGTTGGGTCAGAGAATTCCGAGCGCCGCTGACATTCCGCTGACACCCGCAGCCACCGAACTGTCAGTTGTTGGTGATCGCACCCGCCGCATTGGCCTGGGCCGTCAGGCCGGCGACGTCGGCAATGAGTTTCTTGAGGTCCTTCAGCACCGTCTTCCAACGGTCCGGCCTGCCTTGGACGTTCGGGTACTTCCGCGCGAACAGAAGATCGACGTCCGGCGCGCCCACCACCACCGCGTGGCAGTTCATGTCCGTGGCGATCAGGTTCTCCGGCACGGCAGGGCCCCAGGTCGCGTCGGACACCGTGACGGTGACGCCGATGCCGTACCCGAGCGCCCTCACGTCGATGGCGAGCCCGTTGAGTCCCTCGTAGACCTTCTTGACCGCCTCGACGGCCGTCTTCACCCGGTTGTCGAAGGTGTTCTGCTGGCCGTTGGCGTTGTTGGTCAGGGCGGTGATGTTCGGCTGCCCGGCCGACCCGCCGAACATGGCGTTGAGCAGGTGCCCCGCCTTGAACCCGCGAGCGGGGTACTTGCCGCGGATCACGCCGAGCACCGGCAGCGATGTCGTGGACTGCGCGTTGCTGTTGATGTTCACCACGGCACCAGGACCGAGCGTGGCGGTGCTGTGCTGCCCACCACGGCCGGTCGGCTGGCCCGCGTTGTCCGTGAACTCGACGTACGCGGGCCCGGCGAGGTACCGCATCTGCGAGATGAACAAGGGGTTCGGAATGACGAGCCGGCTCCGGCCACTGGTGTCGACCAGGGTCGCGGCGGCCTCCTCGGCAGCCAGCTTCTCGTCCTCCTCCATGTCGTCCTCAATGGACTCGTCGTCGTCCGACGAGCCGGACGCGGAGTCCGAGTCGTTCAGGCGGCGGCGTTTGGGCGAGCGTTCGTCATCCGAGTCCGAGCTGCTCGACTCGTCCCCCGAGCCGTCCGGCTGGAACTCGTCGTCGCTGTCATCGTCAGTGGCGTTTCTCTTGCGCTTGGTGGTCATCGAGCTCGCCCTCGTTTGCCGGTCCGCGGTGGAAGATCACCGCAGCTCGTTCATCGGCGGAAGCGAAGGGAGGGTTTCGGCGCATTACGGTGACGGCGGTGCGCGATCGAGTCGACGAATACCGCCTTTTCCAGGTCCTTATGGCTGGCCGGCACCCGAGATCGTCGATCACCGTGCCGGGAGGGGACCTCTCACCCGAGCCGGGCGTTCAGGGTTCTCAAGCCCTCTTCGTGCGAGATCCCGCGGAACAGTTCGCGTGCCTCTTCCCAGACGGCCCTGGCCTTGAGGTGGTCGCCGGCGGCGCCGTACGCGTCGCCGAGGGCGCGGAGTGTCCTCGCCAGGTAGGGAATCGAGCCGCGAGTTCGCCAAACCTGGACCGAGCGTTCGAAGGCGCTGACAGCGGCGGGCACGTCGCCTTCCGCCAGGTCCACCTGTCCGAGAACGCTGAGCGCGTCGGCGAGGTAATGGCCGAAGTTGCCGTCCTCGCTGTAGGCCAGCGTCAGCTCGGCGGTCGCCCTGGCTCGTTCGTCCCCCACCGCGGCGAACAGCTTCGAGAGATAGAGCAGCGAGAACGTCTCCAAATAGCGGTAGTTCAGCCGTCGCGCCATTTCCAGGGAGCTTTCCAGCAGTGTCCGGCCACCCGTGACGTCACCGGAGAATGACTTCGCCGCGCCGAGGAACTGGGTGATCGTCGTGGTGTAGTGGGGGTTGCCGAGCATCTCGGCGACCTTCGCCGCCTTCTCCAGGACCGCGAGTGCCCCATGGGGGTCCTCCTCGCCGTGGATGATCGCCATCGCGTGATAGGCCCGCGCCTGGCCTTCGATGTAGTCCGCTTCGGTGGCCATCCGCAGCGCGCGCTCCGCCAGGCCGAGTGCCTGGGCACTGTTCCCGTCGGCCGTCATGCTCCAGGCCAGAGTCGCCAGGGCGTCGGCTGTCCCGAGTGGATCGTTCAGCGTGGTGAACAGTTCGAGGAGCTGTGCAGCACTGGCCCGCATCCGTGTCATCGCCGGTCCGGGGCCCGGCGGTGAGTTCCACGTGGTGACCTGCAGGAGACCGCGCATCAGCACGGCCTCACCCCGCTTGTCACCGGTCTCCCGGCAGTGCGCGATGGCCTGCTCGTGCATGCGCTGCCAGCCGTCGTACACACCGCGCACGTTGAGGTACGTCTCGGTGGACCCTGCCAGATCCCAGGCGAGCTGGGTCAGGCCCTCCTCGCACGACTGGGCGACCGCCGCCATCAAGGCGGCGTGTTCCGCACCGAACCAGGCCATCGGGTCGGCCAGCAGCGAGTCGGAGACGGCCGCGGGCAGCCGCCAGCGTGCCGCGTCACTGTGCATGAGCGTGTAGAAGGGACCCGGGACACGCTCCGACGCGACTTCCGCCAGCGCCAGCCACGCGCCGAAGGCCCGCGCGAGCGCGGCACGGCGCTCGGATTCGGCGTCCTCGCGCCGCGCCTGCTCGCGCGCGTACAACCGGATCAGGTCGTGGAACCGGTACCTGAGCCTGCCCGTCTCGTCGGTCCCGGTGAGGTTCAGCAGATGAGCGTCGACCAGCGTTTCGATCTCACGTTCCGCCTGTCGCACCGGAAGGTCGAGGAGCGCCGCCACCGCCCAGGAGGCGAAGTCCGGCGCGTCGAGCAGCCCGGCCAGCCGGAAGGCCTGCCGCGCACCCGCGGGCAGCATCCGGTAGCTCATCTCGAACCCCGCGCGGACGTCGAGGTCGCCCGCCACGAGTTCGTCCAGCCGGTGTCGTTCTTCCCCGAGGACGTCGGCGAGGTGGGCGAGAGTCCACTGTCGCCTGCTGAGAAGCCTGGCCGCCGAGATGCGCACCGCCAGCGGTACGTGACCGCACAGCCGGATGATCTCCCGAGCCGCGTTCGGATCGTCCTGGACGCGTTGGTCGCCGACGATGGTGCGCATCAGCTTCATGGCCTGGGCCGACGGCAGGACGTCGAGTTCGAGCAGGCTGGCGCCCTCGAGACCGACCAGCCGCACACGTCCGGTGAGCAGTACCGCCGTGCCGGGCCCTCCTGGCAAGAGCGGCCGCACCTGCTCTTCCCCCGCCACGTTGTCGAGCAGCAGGAGGATTCTGCGACCCGCCAGGCAGCTCCGGAACAACGCCACGCGTTCGTCCAGGGATTCGGGGATACCGCTGCCGCTGATGCCCAGTGCGAACAGGAACCGGCTGAGTACGTCCTCCGGGCGGGCAGGTTCGGCGGAGGCGCCACGAAGGTCCACGTAGAGCTGGCCGTCGGGGAAACGATCGGCGATCCGGTGCGCGACGTGCACGGCGAGCGTGGTCTTGCCCAGGCCCCCCAGACCGGCGATACAGGCCACGGCGACGGCACCCGGCATCGGCGCGGTGAGGGTCTCCTCCAGGTCGGCCACCTCGTCGTCCCTGCCGGTGAAGTCCGGGATATCAGGCGGCAGCTCGGCGGGGGTGGGGGTCTTCGGCGCGTTCGTGAGCGTGGCCACGACGCGGGGAGCGAGGTCGAGGGAAGGGTCCTGGTTGAGGATCCGCTGCTGTAGATCGTGCAGTTCGCCGGCCGGGTCCAGGCCGGTCTCCTCGATCAGGGTCGTACGGGCCCGCGTGTACTCGGCGAGAGCGTCCGCCCTGCGGCCACAGCGGTACAACGCCAGCATCAGCTGGGAGCGAAGCCGCTCTCGCAGCGGGTGAGCGCGGGCGAGCGCGGTCAGCTCGCCCAGCATCTCGGCGTGGCGTCCCAGCTTCAGGTCCACGGAGATCCTCGACTGCAGCACAGACAGGCGGACCTCATCCAGCCGCGCGGCCTCCGCGGCCAGCATCGGCACATCGGCCATACCGGCGAACGCGGGCCCCCGCCAGAGCCGCACCGCCTCGTGCAGACGCCGCGACGCCTCGTCCAGGGCGTCGGCGGTCTCCGCCACCTGCCCCGCCTGGGCCAGGTCCTCGAACCTCGTGGCGTCGAGCTCGCCCCTGTCCGCCTGAATCAGATACCCGGCGCCTCGCCGTACGACGCGAGCCGGATCACCCAGCTGACGCCGGAGCCGATGAACGTAGGTCTGCATGTTCTTGGTGGCGCTCTTCGGCGGGTTGTCCCCCCACAGGGCCGCTGCCAGCTGATCTTCCGAAACCGGGTGACCCGCTCGACTCAGCAGCACCGCCACCAGCACTCGCGCCTTGGGGGTCCCGAGGTCGAGTTCCTCGTCCTCTCGCCACGCCGTCAGCGGTCCCAGAATCCCAAACCTCATCGCGCCCTCTCGACTGGACATACTGTAGTCGCAGGTGACGAACGTCCCCAGGCGAGTCGGTGCACGTGGGGCACGGTGAAGTCGAGGCCGAGCGGCCGCGCCCCAGTCGTCGACCGGACCTGCCCGCCGAGCCTTCCGCCGGCCGCGTATTCCCGGCGTGTACTCGCCGTATTCCAGCGCGTGCCACTATTCGCAGCGTCGGGGAATTCCCGATGAGAGCAATGTGCTCGGTAAAGCGACAAAGGCAACCGGAGAGGGTTTTCACATGGGGAAAATCGGGCGACTTCTCACTTCGTCCATTGCGGCCAGCGTGGTGGCGGGAACGGCGATGGCCGGCCTGCTCGTCGCACCAGCGCAGGCCGCGGAGGTCGCACCCGCGCAGGCCACGGAGACGGCCGCGCCGGACGGGGACTTCGACACTGCCTCCGACGCCGATTGCACCAACAAGGTGAAGGTCGGGAACTCGCGGTACAAGGGCGACATCTTCCACTCGT
Source organism: Lentzea albidocapillata (assembly GCF_000719115.1). Classification (GTDB taxonomy): domain Bacteria; phylum Actinomycetota; class Actinomycetes; order Mycobacteriales; family Pseudonocardiaceae; genus Lentzea; species Lentzea albidocapillata. Next base: position 59,585 of record NZ_JOEA01000029.1, read on the forward strand.
ACGCCAAGACCGTCGTCCCCCACAACCACGTCGGCATCTTCTACACCACGAAAATCGTCGTGGAGGCGCCTGGACCGAAGAGCTTGAGCCAGGCCCGCACCGCGGCCACGCTGAACAAGTGCGGCCCCGTCTACAAGATGTACGTCAAGGCCAAGCAGACCACCCGCAACAAGGCAGCCAACTACGCCTACAACTCGCTCCGAGGAAAGTCCTACGACCTGGACTTCGCCATTAACAAGACCAACACCGCTTTGCGGCTGAACTGCTCCGAGCTGGTCTGGCGGGCCTACAAGCACGCGGGCATCGAACTCGACTCCAACGGCGGACCCGGCGTGTACCCCGACAACATCAAGGACGACAGCAGCACCGTCATCTACAGCACCCGCAGGTAGCTGAACCACGTCGGCACGTTGAGAGCGGAGTACACATGTCGAAAATCGGGCGAATTCTCGCCTCGTCCATCGCGGCCGGCGTGGTGGTGGGAACGGCGCTGACCGGCCTGCTCGTCGCACCCGCACAGGCCACGGAGACGGCCGCACCGAACTCGGACGCCGGCATTTCCGCCGACAGCGACTGCACCGAGAAGGTGAAGGTCGGAAACTCGCGGTACAAGGGGGACATCTTCCACTCCTTCGCGAAGCTCGACCGCGGGACCCGCAACCACGTCGGCGTCTACTACACGACGAAGATCGTCGTGGAGGCGCCTGGACCAGGCAGCAAGAGCCAGGCCCGTACGGCGGCCACGCTCGCCAAATGCGGCCCCGTCCACAAGATGTACGTCAGGACGACGCAGGCCAACCGCGACAAGGCAGCCGACTACGCCTACCGAAAGCTCCGCGGCAAGCCGTTCGACACGCATTCCAACAAGAACAAGTACAACGGCGACCATGAGCTGAACAGCTCCGAACTGGTGTGGCGGGCCTACATGACCGTGGGCATCGACCTCGATCGCGACGGCGGAACAGCCGTGCACGCCGACGACATCAAGAACGACGGCAGCACCGTCATCTACAGCGCCATCAGGTAACGACATTCCAGTGTGCGGTGCGGCCTGCCGAGCGCAAGCCGCACCGCCCGCCCGCACGAGAGGACTCAACGGTGCGCCTGCCCCGACTCGCCGCACTCGCTGCCGGTGCCGTTCTGGCCCTGACGGCCTGCACCACACCCGACGGCGCGGCCAAGGCCCAGATCATCAAGCCCGCAGAGGCGAAGCTCGGCGACACCGTCCTCGCGTTCTACCTCAGTCCGGACTCCGAGACCGGGACGAGCAAGGCGGAGAATCTCCCGGCCTATCTGGTCCTGGTGCAGGCGGACGGCAGCAAGAAGCTGATCGAGACCAGCGGCATGCGCGAGCCGCACATCGCGTGGTCAGGGCGCGGGCTGTTCTTCAGTGACGACACACGCGACTACATCCTCGGCAAGGACGGACTGGTCAGCTTCGAAAACAAGAAGTCGTCGCTGCAACAGTCGGCTTTCGCGCTACCCGACGACAAGGGCTTCGTAGCGGTCTACAACGAAGGCTTCTCCGAATCCGACTCCGGGTACACCAATCAGGTGGCAGTCACGACCTCGGCCGGTTCACAGCTCTACCAGGTCGAAGGAAACTACTACATGAACGCGCTGTGCGGTGGTGTCCTCAATGGAATCGCCACTCAGGCGGGCACTCATCTCCCGGCATCGGCCGACGTTCCCGGTATGCGCTCGAAGGTCGACACCGCCGCTGAACCGGAGCTGCTTTCCCAGCTGTACCCGGCGACCGAAGGACGCGAAAAAGTCCTCGCCTGGCGAGCAGCCTTCGACGCGGGAGACCACAACCGCCACGTGCCCTGTCACAACGGTGTGGTCACGTTCCTCTCCGACTACGCCGACGCCGACGGCAAGCCCCACATGACCATCGTTTCCTGGGACACCAGGACCGGCAAGTACACCGAACGGCCCCTCGTCGACGCGCAGAAACGCCCGATCAACGAGGAACTGTCCGACCCCGAAACGTTCTCCCAGAAGTCCTACGACGCACGAGCAGTCCGGGACGGTCAACTCGAATGGCTCGCCGGCGATGGCCGGATCATGAGCACCGACATCGCGTCGGGAGTCACCGTGCCGCGGTTCGACACCGGCCTCGCCTCAGGCGTCAACTCGTCCAGCCAGGCAGCCTTCACGGAGCAGTCGATTCACCTGATCCAGGAGACGTTCGACGGCAAGACACCCATCAGGATCAAGCGGTTCGACCGCGCCACCGGAGACCTGGTCACCGAGATCGCCGTGCCCGGACTGACCGAACAGCTCGGCCTCGAGTTCAACCTGAGGAGCATTGCCGTTCCTCCCGGGGCATGAGACGCAGCCGCTCGCTGGTGTGGCCCCGCCCGTGCACTGGTCACAGAGGCGGGGCCGCGGTCCCTACCGGCTGATCACCACTCGTTCCAGCCGCCGCAGTTGTCCCTGCCCACAGGCACATCCCGGCACGCCTGGACGGTCGTGATGGTGTTGCCGATGTTGCCCTGTTCCTCGGTGCCGCATCCGGACTTGTTGTCCATGCGCTGGAAGCCCGGGACGCCCTTCTCGGTGAACCTGCCGTATACCGGCATGGCGTCGCACCCGACGTCCTGGACCGACCAGTCTCCGTTGCTGCCGCCGTACGCCCTCGCGCCGGTGGTCTCGGAGGTGATCGCCGACGCGGGCGACGCGGTCCCAAGTACGGCGACACCAACCATTGCAACGGCGCAGCGCTGCCAGAATTTGAGCTTCATGATGAAGCCACGACCTTTCATCGTGAGAGTCCTCGCCGTTCAAGAGTCGGGCCCGCGCTTGCATCGTCATGAAAGTGCGTCGAAAGCGCGATCGCGACCCTTTGAAGGGCGAGGACAAGGGGCCGTTGAGGGGGACCTTGTCCGTGCGCTCGGCGAGGCCATCCGCCTCGCTTTGCCACACGGGCTCCAGTTCGCGGAGCCCTCATGACGAAAGGTCACCATGAAGCTCACGTTCTGGCAGCGCTGCGCCGTCGCCACGGTCGGCGGTCTCACCGTGCTCGGGCTTGCGTCCCCGGCGTTCGCGATCAGCTCCGACACCACCGGCTCGAACGCGTACGGCGACAGCACCGGGACCTGGCGCGTCTACGACACCAAGTGCGACTCCGAGTCGGCATACGGCAACTACATCGAGAAGGGCACCACGGGCATCCAGAGGAAGAACAACAACTCTGGGTGCAACACCCACTCCGAGGGTGACATCGGCAGCGCCATCACGAGCGTCCAGGCGTGCCGCGACGTCACGGCGGGCAGGGACAACTGCGGCGGCTGGAACGAGTGGTGACCAGCCGGTAGCCGACCGGTAGCGACCGCGGCCCCGCCTCCGCAACACAGAGGCGGGGCCGCATTACGCAAGGGGATCGCAGTGAACACGCACCACGTGCTCCGGGTCGACGGGCTCAGCTACCGCGTCGGCGACCGGCAGCTCTTCGACAACCTGAACCTGACGCTCGGATCGGGCCGGTCCGTGGCTGTGCTCGGTCCGAGCGGGTCCGGCAAGAGCAGCCTGTTGTCGCTGGCGCTCGGCCTGATCAAGCCGCAGTCGGGAACGATCGAGATCGACGGCCGGGACATCACCGCGCTGGGCAGGAGAGAACTCGCCCTGCTGCGAGCCGAATCGGTGGGAATGGTCTTCCAGTTCGCCGAACTGCTGTCAGAGCTCAGTCCCGCGGAGAACGTGGCTCTCGCCGCGTTGCTCGCCGGTAGGTCCGGGCCCGAGCTCGACGCGGAGGTAGCCCGGTTGCTGGACGAGCTCGGTGTGCCGCGGTCCGCCTCTGTCAGCACGTTGTCCGGTGGCGAGCGCCAGCGCGCCGCGGTGGCGCGGGCGCTGATCAACCGTCCGAGGTTGCTGCTGGCCGACGAGCCGACTGGATCACTCGACGACAAGAACCGCGATCTGGTCGCCGACATGCTGTTCGAACTGCCGCAGCGCCACGGGTGCGGCCTGCTGGTCGTCACTCACGACGGGGCGGTGGCCGAACGCGCCGACCACGTGCTCACGGTCAGCGGCCGGGATCTGGTGCCGTTGGCAGGTTCTGGGGCGACGCGGTGACTCGACAGCTGCGGTCCCGGCTGCTGGGTATCGGCCGCGCTGCAGGAACCCGGTCCGAGTCCGGCGGCATCCGGTTCTTCGCTCTCGCTCTGGCGAGCCTCCTACTGGCCCTGTCCGCGGCCGCGGTGATCGCGGCGCCCTCGATCGAGGCTTCCAGAGCGAACCGCATGTCAGCCGGCCAACTTGTGCGCGCGGACACTCCCGCTGCGTCGACGGTGCTGGTCAAGATGGCGATCGACCACCTCCAGGAAGGCCGGCAGTACACCGTCGTCTTCCTCTCGCCTGTCGGCGACGGGGCTCCTCTTCCGCCAGGGCTTGACGCGTGGCCTGCGCGGGGTACCGCCGTGGTCTCGCCCGAACTGCTTCGGGAAGGGGCCGGGCAACGGGTGTCCGGGCGGTACGGCGAGATCGCCGGCACGATCGGGGCAGCCGGTCTGGCCGACGCGACCGAACTGCTCGCCTACGTCCGACCGGCACAGGACGTCGACCCCAACGACAACAACGCCGTCGCGGTGTCCGGTTTCGGTGGCTCCGACCCGGTGATGCCCAGGGAGAACCTCCACTGGCTGCTGGCGGACCAGGATCTCCTCCCCGGCGGCCTGGTGGCGCTGCTCGTCGTGCTGGGCCTGGTTCCTTCGCTGCTGCTGGCCCTGGTGGCGTCCGGAGTCGCGGCGCACTCCCGTGATCGACGAGACGCTCTGGTCACAGCCCTGGGCGGCCGTGTCCCGCACCGCCTGTGGATCGCCGTCGGTGAGGCGTGGGTGCCGGTCTCGCTGGGCGCGGCCGGCGCAGTCGCCGTGATCGCCTGGTTCACCGCCGCCGACCGGCGTTTGCCGATCGTGGACTACGTCGTGTCCGCGGCCGACATTCGCGGCCTGTGGTGGGCGTTTGCCCTCTGTGCTGTGGCAGCAGCCGCGTTCGTGCTCTGCGTGGCAGTCCTTCGGAGTGCGTTCAGCGCGTTCAGCCGCAGCGGCAACCGAACGTTGCGGGAACTGGCCGGCCGCACGCACAGAGCGCGGGTCGTGCTGTTCCCGTGCTTCGTCCTCCTCGCTGCGTGGGGACCTTCTCTGTTCTCCTCTCAGCAACTCCTGCACGTGCTCACCGGCTACGCGGGTCTGGTCGGTGCCGTCCTGACCATGCCCGCCGCGATCGGTGTCGGCGTCGCGGCGATGGGGCGAGCGTTGGCCAGTGCGGGACGCGACCGGCAGCAGCCGGCGCTGCTCACCTCCGGACGCCGGATGGCGTTCCGCCCCGAAGCGACCGCACGCCAGGTGTTCGGCGTGTGCGCCTGCATCTTCTTCCTGTTGTTCGCTCTCACGATGCAGAGCAATTTCGCCAGCAACGCCGGAGAGGCCAACAGTTTCATCAAAGAGCACGGCTACTCGCTGGTGGAAGTGCATCCCCGCGGTCAGGTCACCTCTGCGGAAGTCGACGAGTTCGTAGCTGCCGTCCCCGACGGCATCGAAGTGGTCGCCTACACCCGGCCGGCCACCGAACCCACCGCACCAATCCGCCTGACGGGCACCTGCCCGGCTCTGACAGCACTGACGTTGCCTTGTTCCGCGGAGCAGCAAGCGCTGCGGGTCGACCCTGCAGAGGACGCGCTCGCCGCATGGTTGCGCTCGTCCGGCGACGGAAGGAAACCGGCGCTGACCACGGGCCTCGGCGCCCCGTCATCGGCTCTGGCGGAAGGGTCCATCTCCTTGCTGGCGTTCACCTTCAACGGCGACGACATCGCGGCGGGGGTCCTGAACAACGCCGGTGCCGTCTTCCCGTACGGTGCGGCGACCAGCGTGCCGGGAGAATCCTGGTATATCGGGGCGGTGCCGCCGTTGGAACAGTCGGGCTGGATCACCTTGATCGGCGGGTTCGGGCTCGCCGTCCTCATCCTCGCCACCGGACTGGGGCTGGCCGGGGAATTCCTCCGCTTCGGCAGGTCGATCGCGCCGCTGAGTGTCCTGACCGGAAACCGCCGCATCTACTGGCGCGCCGCGGCGCTCGTCTCGCTGCTGCCGTTGACGACAGCGGTCGCGGGCGGCTTCCTGGTCGGTTACGTCGTCGTGCGCCCCATGGCCAGGACCAGCGTGAACCTGATCACGCCGACTTTCGTCGCGATCTGCTGCGGGGCAGCGCTTTTCGCCGGAATCGTCGTGTGGTCGTGGTCCGCGGCGGCTGCCGTCAGCTCGGCTGATCGTTGGCGACCCGGCCGCGGCGACGACTGAGGAAAACCAGTTCAGACCCGAACCACTGACCAGAACGCCCAGAGGATGCGAGACTCGGGCGGCTGGTCGGAGGGCGGGGGCTCATGGAGTTTCGGGTGATGGGGGCCGTGGAGATCGAGCACGACGACCGGGTGGAGGTGCTGTCCGGCCGGCTGCAGCGGACTCTGCTCGGTGTGCTGCTGGCGCGGGCCAACCAGCCTGTGCCGGTGGACGTGCTGACCGACGCGCTGTGGGGTGATCGGCCAGATCCTCGCGTGGCGCAGAAGCTGCAGCTGCACGTGCATCGGCTGCGCGGTGTGCTCGACACCCCGGATCGGCTGTCGTTCGACGCCTTCGGCTACCAACTGCGGGCGCGGCAGGAGGAGATCGACGCCGAACGCTTTGAGGCGCTGGTGAAGGCGGGGGTGGCGGCCTCCGGGCAGGAGCCGCAACGTGCGATCGAGTCGCTGCGTGCCGCGCTGACGTTGTGGCGTGGCAACGCTTTCCCCGACGTGGAGGTGCCGGTGCTCGCCGACTGGGCACGACGCCTCGCCGAACGCCGCCTCGCCGCGGTCGAGTCGCTGTACGAGGCCGAGCTCGCCTGCGGCCTGCACGAGGCGGTCATCGGCGAGCTCGCCGACCTGGTGCGGGAGCACCCGTTGCGGGAGCGGCTGCACGGGCTCCTGATGACCACGCTGTACCGGGCCGGCCGCCGGTCCGAAGCGCTGGAGGCCTACCACCGGGCGCGGCACGCGCTGGTGTCCGAGCTCGGTCTGGAGCCGGGGCCGGAGCTGCGCGAACTGCAGCGGCGCATCCTCGCCGACGACCTCCCCGCGCCGGCCCCTGAGCGCCGACCGGCAGATCAGGAGGTCCCCGCCCAGCTCCCGGTGGACGTGCGGGGGTTCGTCGGCCGCGAGACCGAGCTCGCGGAGCTGGACGGACTGCTGTCCGAGGAAGCTCCGGTGGTGATCACGGCGGTGGCCGGCACCGCCGGAGTGGGCAAGACGGCACTCGCCGTGCACTGGGCGCACCGGGTCCGCGACCGGTTCCCGGACGGGCAGCTCTACGCGGATCTCCGTGGATACGGTCCCGACGAACCGGTGTCGTCCGCCGACGCGCTGGCAGGCTTCCTGCGGGCGCTCGGTCTGGACGGCGCGGCGATTCCCGAGGATCTCGGCGAGCGCGCCGCCCGCTTCCGCACCCTCGTCGACCAGCGCAAGATGCTGATCCTGCTGGACAACGCCCGCACCGTCGAGCAGGTGCGCCCGTTGCTGCCGGCCGGCTCGTCCTGCTGCACGCTGGTGACCAGCCGGGACTCGCTGGCAGGGCTCGTCGCCCGCTACGGCGCGCACCGGATCGGCCTGCACCGGCTACCTCCTGCCGAAGCGGCCGGCCTGTTGCGCGAACTGCTCGGCACACGGGCCCATGCCGAACCGGATGCCGTCGGTGCGCTGGCCGAGCGATGCGCGCGGTTGCCGTTGGCGCTGCGGGTCGCGGCCGAGATGGTCCGATCACGGTCAGGGCGCACCATCGGCGAGCTGGCCGAGGAGCTCGCCGACCAACAGGAGGCGCTGGACCTGCTGGACGCGGACGACGATCCGCACATCGCGATCCGCGCGGTGTTCTCCTGGTCGTATCGACGGCTGGATCCCGCCGTCGCCAGGCTTTTCCGGTTGTTCGGCGTGCACCACGGACACGACATCGACACCTATGCGCTGGCGGCCATGGCCGGGACCGGGCTGCGCGAGACCCGCCGGACACTCGACGTGCTGGTGCGCGCCCACCTCGTGGACGCGACCTCCACCGGTCGGTACCAACCGCACGACCTCCTGCGCGCTTACGCCGCCGAGCTGGCCGACACGGCCGACGAGGCGGCGGATCTGGACGCGGCGCTGGCCAGGCTGTCCTGCTACTACCTCGGCACCGCCTCCGCCGCGATGGACGTCATCGCCCCGCACGAGGCCGAGCGCAGGCCGAAGGTCGCGGTACCGGACGCCGAGTCGCCGACGTTCGACAGCTACGAAGCGGCGTTCGCCTGGCTGGACCGCGAGCGGATCAACCTGCTCGCCGGCACCCAGCACGGTGAACCCGACCACGTGGTCAACGTGTCGGACACCGTGTGGCGCTATCTCAGTATCGGCGGATACCAAGACGACTCCTTCGCGCTCCACACCCGCGCAGTGCACGCCGCCCAGACTCTCGGCGACCTCGCCGCAGAAGCCAACGCACGACGCGTGCTGGGCGTCGCGACCCACCGCGCGGGCCTCGACACACAGGCCATCGATCACCTGGAACGCGCGCTGGCCCTGTATCAGCAAGTCGGCAACCAGTCACTGGAAGCCGCCACGTTGAGCAACATCGGCGCTGTGACCTGGCAGCACGGAAACCTGTCCGAGGCCGCGGACCTCATCCGCCGGGCACTGGCTCTCTACGAGGAACTTGGCGACCAACGCATGCGGGCGCCGGCCACCAACAACTACGCATGCCTTCTGTACGCCCTGGGCCGGTACGACGAGGCGTTCACACTGCTCGAGCAGTCGTTGGCCATCGCGAGGGACAACGGCGACCGGAACGTCGAGATAACCGTCTTGTGCGGTATGGCGGAGATCCACGCGGAGCTGGGCCGATCCCAGCAGGCATTGGACTACGCGCATTTCGCCCTGACTCTCGCCCGGGACGCCCGTCACCGTCCCTTCGAGGGCACCGCGATGCGCATGATCGGTATCGCTCACCGCCAATCCGGCGAACACCAGGAGGCGATCCTCCACCTCGACAGGGCGTTGCACATCGCACGCACCGTCGGCGACTCCTCGCAGCTCGTCGCCACGCTGAACGGACTGGCCGCCACACACACGTCCGCCGGAAACCCCACGGAAGCGCTCAGCCTCTATCGCGAGGCACTGACCTTGAAGGACGGACCAGGAGTCCTCGTCGAGAGCGCGCACACGTACGCGGGCATCGGCGACGCCCATGCCGCACTCGGCGAACACGACCAAGCCACTGAGCACTGGCAGCGGGCACTGACGATCTACCGCCGGCTCGGCATGCCTCAGGTTGACGCTGTGGCAACGAAACTGTCGAATCGGCTCTGATCCGATTTCACGATGATCAAGTGAGTTGACGCAGATACGACCGCTGCAGCGTTCCCCCGGTCTGCGCATCGCAGCGTCGGCCGCCGCGCACCGTGCGGCCCCCACGCGACCTCAGACGACGACCGGGGATGAACAGCGGCGCCAGGAACGCGAGGTCCGCCTCACCGCCCAACGCCTCCTCTCCCGCCACCTACGCCTCGACGACAGCCCGAAACACTCGGTCGACACCTTCTGGCCCGACATCGACCTCGACCTCACTGGCGCCACCCTCATCGACCTCAACCTCACCGGCTGCCTCATCAACACCGCCCGATTCGACGGGGCGAGCTTCACCGGGCACGTCATGTTCGACAAAGTGAGCTTCGCTGGGCACGCTGAGTTCGACAAGGCGACCTTCCGTATCCCGCCGCAGGCGGACGGCGCCCGATTTGAGGAGGGCGTCCCGCCCGAGTTGCAGGACGCCGGCACTGGCGGTGACGAGGCGGGAGCCACGTGACCCATCGCAGATAGTCGTGCATCACTTGGAACAACTCACGGCTGCTCCACTTAGGACGGTGGAGCACCGGTGAACCGCTCCTCGACCGGCGCGCACACCTTCCACACATCCGCTTCTTTGCGCAGGTAGAGCGTGTACGGCTCCTCATCCGGCCGGACGACCTTCGCCGACGCGGCATCGTCGCGCACCTCGACCTCGGTGACCTCGCGCGCGTGGCTCGGATCATCAGCGATCGCCGGCGAAGGCACCGGCGGGTCCTCGTTCTCGGTGAGGCCCGCGGCCTCCTCCTGACACAGCAACGCAACGACCCGCGCCTGGTCCGCGGTGTCGACGGCCGTCACGAAGCTGTCGACCACCGTCCGGATCTCGCGCACGTCACGACCCGCGATGTAGAAGTACAGCCCAGTGCCTCCCACGACCAGAACGATCGCCGCGGTGACGAGGACGATGCGCCGGAGCGGCTTCCCGCCCGGCCTGTCGATCGACACGGGTTGGGTGGTCTCGGGGTCTGGCGGTGGGTTCGTCGGTTCCGTCGGTTCCGTCAAAGCCGGTGGCCCCCTTCTGCGTGCGCGGTCAGCTCTCGAACCGCTCGCTCATCAACTCGTCCAGCGCCTCGCCGAACTCCGGCCGGTCGTCCACGTCGCCCTCGTAGACGAGGACCATCCGGCCTGGCGCGTCCGGGGACACGCAGTGGTAGAGCAACGAGGCGTTGGTGGTCACCAACGTCATCCGGTCAACCGCGACAGTCCACTCGTCGTTCCACTCCTCGATCGTCTCGTCGTCGAACTCGGCCCAGTCCGCGAAGGTCTGCATCCACCTCGGCGGTATGAGGCCGTGTGACTGCCAGTCCGGCCCCGTGAAACCGGCGTGCACGCCGGTCAGGAAGTCCCGCGCGGGCAACGGGATCGCCTCCCAGAACGGCGCCTGGGTGGTGGTGCCGCCGGGCTCCCAGCCGATCCACGCGACGTGGCCCTCCGGCGAGTCGCCGGCAAGGTAGAGCAGGACCCAGTCGTCGCCCAACCGGCACACGCGCACGTCCTCGAGGCGCTCGCGGAACACCTCGGCGAACCGCGGCACGAGCGCGAGGAACTCCGGATTCCACAACGCCACCGCGGCCGAGGCCCGGGTCGCGGCGTCAGCCGACGAGGCGATGGCACGCCACGGCTCAGGCACCCGCGCGACCTCGGGCGATCCCGCTTCCACCAGCGTCATGGGGGTGTCCCCGGCGATCTCGGCGACGATCGCGGCAAGGTCGAAGTCGGTCATGGCGTCAATCCTCGTACATCACTGGCTGGCGAGCAGTCTGTCGATGACGTCCTGCAGCTTCGGCCGGACCCGGTCCTCCAGGGCCTTTTGCGAGGCGCGCCAGGCCGGATCGAACTTGAACACGCGGGCCGCACTCCTCGAGTTCTTGGACATGTTGGTGGCCGACGCCATCCACTGCAGGTTCAGGGGCGCGTTCACCACCGCGTACATGTTGCGGGCGTTGAGCTGCAGGAAGCCAGGCATGTGCATGATCTCGGTCAACGGGATGATGTGATCGGGCGAGACCGCCGGCTTGCCGGGGTTCCCGGTGATCTTGTTCCTCGGGTGCCCCGCCGGATTGCGGTCACCGACGGACGGCCGGCGCTTGCCCTGATACGTGACGTTCGGTCCGGGGTCCTTCGGCGGGGACACCTTGCGCAGCACGTCGTAGAGCGGCCGGGGCGGAGTACCGGGCGAAACACGCCAGTTGCCGTTCTTGTCCGGGCCGCGAATCGGGGAGACATAGTTCCGCGGGTACTTCCCGCGAGCGTCGTCGATCTTCCGGAGCGTGTCCGCCCTGGGGGTGGGTATCGCGGGCGAACCGGGCCGGGCGTCCGCCAGCTCCTTCAGCGCCTGGTCACGCTGCTGCACCTTCGCGCGACACGCCTGGAGGGCGGCGACGGCCGCAGCCTGCGAGCCTTCGAGGGCGGCAGCCTCCGCGTTGTAAGCCGCTGCCTCGCCCGCCTGCCTCGGCACCACGAAGACGTGCGGCTTGGCGTTGTGGGCGGCGATCTGCTGGTGGACCCGGGCCAGCGCGGACTGCTGAGCGGCGCACTCCCCTTGCGCCGCCGCTGCCGGTGCGCCGACGACGGAGCCCACCAGCAACAGAAATGCCACTAAAAGACGTACGATCACAGGCTTGTCACGCACGACAAACTCTCCCCCCAAGAGTTGTGCATTCCGCGGTGCTGAACCGATCTTACCCGAAAATACGGGTCAACTCCGCTTTCCAGGGGGCAAAACAATACGACAATTCATTGACAAAAGATGCTATCTACCACACCCGCCGCCGCGTCGGCGCACACAGCCATCAGCCGCGGCGCCGCGACGGTGGGCACGACCGAGCACCTGGTTGGACACCCCGATCCACCGTCGCCTGGGCGAGGCGCCGTGGATCAGCGGTGTCACGATGAACTTGCCCAACCAGCAGCACCCCGTCCTGATGTCCAGACGCCAATACACGTCCAGAAGTTCTACGAGTCGCTGGACGACGAGCGCGGCGACCCGCGAGGGCTGGGCGACACCGTGCTGGCGAAGCTGTACTCGGCGACGGACCGGCACCGCGAGGCAGCGCGCCTGCGGCTGGACACCTGGACTATCCGCTCGCCGCGCGACTGCTGGTCATGCTGCGGCAGGTACACCAGCGGATCGGCCAAGACTTCACGCCAGGCTTCGCGTACCTCACCGCCTCGTACGGCCACCGGGAAGAACTCATGCGAGCACTGCGCCGGGCAGGACTATGACATCGGGAAGCTACGCAGCAAGCACCCTAGTGCGGCTGATCGTGTGCCGAACCGATACGCGCTCATGCCGAGGGAACGGTCATACGACGCGGCGATTAGGCTCCCGATCGTGACGGTAGGCGATCTCCCGAGCCCTCCTGACTTTGAGTCACTGGAGGCGTGGGCAGGAACCGGACGTGTCATCCGTGCCGCGGTACCGGAGCTGACCGAGTGGCGACTGCCGTGGAACCAGAAGTCGGCGTTGATCTCGTGCGGAGTGCCGCTGCTGGAAGGCATCGTCGATATGACCCTGTTCGCCGCGAAACCGCACGACGGACGTTACCGACTCGCCGGCCTCAAGGATGATCTGTACCAACCAGGTCACACATATCTCGTGGAACCGGAGACCGGCCTGGTCTCAGAGTGGGAGCCGTCCAGCGGACGCCTCCGCTTCGTCAACTCGTCGATCAACCACTGGCTGTGCTCTCTGCACTTGGTCGGGACATGGTTCGCAAGCTCGACGGCGATCCGAACGTGGGACGAGGACGGAGCGATGGAAGACGTCGCACTCGGCGAACTCGCCGACCTGTTGCGACGGATCACGGACTTCGACGCGCCCGCATATGGCGAAGTCGGCGACCACGAAACGCATTTCTGGCCCTCGGTCCTCGACCGGTGGCTTTACTGAGGAACGCGTGCATCGATCCTCCGCGAGCCAAATGGCGACGTCGGATATTCGAAGTGCCGGAATGCCTGCCGTGGAGCTGGCCGACCCAGCGGCCCGCGTGGTCAGCTGTCAAAGACGTGCGCGAGGAGCATGGTGGCCGGGCCGAAGCCGGCCCGCTGGTAGAAGGGCACCGAGCGTTCGCTCGGGGACAGGACGATGCGGGCGCAGTCGCGGGCGCGTGCGTGCGCGACTGCCGCGTTGAGCAGGGCGGTTCCGATGCCGCGGTTGCGGTGGGCAGCGAGCACGAACGCGTTGCCCAGGTAGGCCCATCGGCTGGTTGGCCGTCCTGGCTTGGGCATCCGTTCGAACAGGGCGAGGTTCACCATGCCGACGGCCTTGCCGTCGAACTCGGCCACGAACGCCACTCGGCGCGATGCCTCCGCGGTGTACCACTGGGCGAAGCACTCCTCGAAGCGATCATCATCGAGCAGATGTCCCGCCTGCTCCTCCGTCCATGCCCGTCGCAGCGCCGCCAGTGCCGTGGTGTCGTGCTCACCGGTCTGTCGTATCGACACGGAGTGCGAAGCGGTCATGGCTTGAACCTCCTGGGACGTTGCTCATTGTCTGGGTGATGGTTCGATGGCGAGGAAGAACAGGGCGGTGGAGCGGTCTTGCCGGGGATTCAGGCCGGTCCGCAAGCAGCTCTCTGCACGACGACCACACCTCCCCGTCCCCTTGATGAAGAGAAGAAACCTTGGACACCGGTGGTCGAACGAGTTAGATGGAGCGAAACTCGTCAAGGTACGACTGCGCTACAGGCTCGTTGCCGAATCGGTTGTCCAGCACGACGGCAAGATCGCGAGACACCATCTTCAACGAGGGCAACGACTTCCGGTCCCCCGCCAGCGCACGGCGTCCAAATGCAACCGCGCTGCCGAGGTCACCTTCACGAGCCGCCGCAACGCCAAGGGTCACCCTCGCTTCCGCGATCCGCATGGGAGCACGCTCAAAGCCCCCGAAGCCAGTGCTCGACTTGATGACCTCTTCGGCAAGGCCGCTCGCAAGACGGTCATCCCCGACGTGGCGGTAGCAGTCCATGACATAGAAGTCGAACTTGTCCGGATCAACCACGAAGTGGTTCTCGGTGTTGTCCGGATACGGCATAGAGTCCAGCAACGACCGGCCACGATCGAGCGCCCGTTCCATCTCGTCCTGCTTACCCATCCGCGCCCAGGCCTTGGCCTCCTGCGCGATGAGCTGTACTGCGACCGAGTGCGACCCGGCGACTCCCTGCCCTGACCGCGCTGCCGCCACGACTCCGCGGTAGTCCCCTGTCGCCAGCGCAAACCACGCACGCATTTCGTGTGCCCACCCGAGAATGCCGGCGCTACCGACCTCTGCCCCGAGACTCAGAGCTGCCCTACGCGTGGCTTCGGCACTGCCCCGGTCTCCCATGTCGTACTCAAGGCAACCCACCAGAAGCGCTAGCCATCCGGCAAGTTCCAGCGTGTCGCGTCGCTGGCTGAAGCTCAGACGCTGCTCTTGCATCTCCACAATGCGCCGGAGCCAACGTCGTCCCTCTTGGACAAGCTCGTCGGGACGACTGTGGGCGTACTCGGAACACAGACGGTCGACGGTGATCCGCAGGGCTTCCAGGGTGGCGTTGTTGACAGAGGACGCTTGGAGCCTGGTCACGATCTCCAGCGTGTCCATGCCTGTGGCGTCGACGGTCTCAAGGCCAGACTCGGTGCGATTCGCGGGCGGGAACAGGCTGGTGGTCACGGTGCGGAGTGCCGCGGCGATGATCGGCGCGTAGTGGCTGCTGGGCTTGTCCTCACCGCACTCCCAGGCCTTCCAGCGGCGAACGAGATGGTCGGCATCCGGCAACGTTTCGTCGGTGTGCCGGCGCATCTCGGCGGCAGCCTCGGCTTGAGTCCATCCGCGCGCCTCCCGCAACGCCCGGATGCGCCGCGCCCAGCTTGGGACGTCACTTGGCATCGTTTCGCCTCCCCTGGTCTGCGACTTCACCTTCGAGCCGCGCAACGCCAACCGGATGTTAGAGGCGCTGTGCAAGAAGGCGGAGGTACGGCAGATCCGCGTTCACGCCCGGCAGCACAGCTCGGTAGCGATCACGACCGGCACCTACATCGAGGTGATCAAGCGGGTTCAACGCAACGCACTGGACGGGATGAACTCGTTCATCGAACCCGACGACGAATCCAGAAATCAGAGCACGGGGTAGGCGAACGTGCGGTACCCATTGCGGCAAAAAAAGGCCGCCCACCATGATCGGTGAACGGCCTTTTTGCTGGTGGAGCTGAGGGGACTCGAACCCCTGACCCTCACACTGCCAGTGTGATGCGCTACCAGCTGCGCCACAGCCCCTTGAAGGTCCACGTTCCCGCCGGGTTTCCCCGCCGTTCTCGTGTGGCAATACCGTACAACACCCGTGCCACAAGATAAAAATCGGGGGTATCCAAGGCCCATCCGGCCTGGTAGGACCCGGTGGAACCCAAGCAGCACCACCACCCCGAAGATCGAGTGCGCCGCCCCCGAAACACGCCGCGAGCTGCACGAACAGCGTCGGCAACGCGAGCAGGCCGCCCACGCCGAACGCAACGGGCCGGGAGTGACGCGCGGCACAAAACACGACAACGCCCGGCCCCGGACACACCGGGACCGGGCGTTGCGTGAAGGGCTTACTTGGCCAGGTCGGAAAGCCAGTTCTTGTTGTCCAGGTCGACGAGCTTGCCGCCGGAGGCGACGCTGGGCGTGCCGCGGAAGCGGCCCGACTCGGCGTCGCGGAGGGCGGGGTCGTTGCTGGTCTTGGACATCAGCTCGTCCAGCTGCGGCTTGTAGGTCTGGTTCTGCACGCACGACTCGAAGGAGGCTGACGTGACGCCGACTTCCTTGCCCAGCTTGATGAGCTGGTCCTTGGTGTAGCCGGCTTCGCCTTCCTCGGGCTGCTTGTTGAACAGCGCCGCGTGGAACGCGTTGAACTTGCCGTCGTCGGCCACGCACAGGGCGGCGTTGGCCGAGTCGGTCGAGTAGCCCTCCGGCGACGAGAGGCGGTTGAGCATCGGCAGGATGTGGTAGCGGACCTTGACCTTGCCGTCCTCGACTGCCTTCTTGATGTCGGTGCCGTAGGTCTTCTCGAACGTGCCGCAGATCGGGCACAGGAAGTCCTCGTACACGTCGACGGTCACGGTGGCCGTGTCCTTGCCGACGAGCACGGTGCCGCCGTCGCGGACGGCCGGGGCCGAGATCGTGTGGTCCGCGGGGGCCAGCGGGATGGCGTCCGTCGTCGATGTGGACGGCTTCATCTGCTGGAAGACGACGTAACCGATGACGGCGACGGCCAGCACCGCGACTACGGCGATGCCCGCGATGACCTTGGTGCGGTCGGAACCCGACGAACGAGCCTGGACCACTTCACGCGCGGCCTGCTTCTTCTTCCGCGCACTGCGCTCTGCTCCACCCACGGCGACGAGGGTAGCGACACAAACTAAAAGAAAGCTGAGCGCGCAATCACGCTTCTGGGTGACGTGGCTTGCCGCCGACCCGTTCGCCGGTCGGGATCTCGGCGCTTTCGTCCAGGCAGCCGCACTCGGGCGCCACCGCGGCGGCCGTGTGCTCCTCCTCATGTGTGGGCAGGGTCTCGGGGGCGACGAACCAGAAGCCCACGGCGAGCAGCAGGGAGGCGCCGGTGATGGCGAACGACGCTCCGAAGCCGAACGAGTCGGCCAGCAGGCCCGCGGCCATCGGTCCGATGATCGCGCCCAGGTCCGTGACCATCTGGAAGCCCGCGAGGACGGGTCCGCCCTTGCCGCGCGCGCCGATGACGTCGGCCACCACGGCGTTCTGCGGAGGGTTCAGCAGCCCTGCGCCCGCACCCGCGATCAGTGACGCGGCCATGAACGTCCACAGGTCGCCGGTGAAGCCCATCCACATCGTCGCGAGGCCGCTGATGATCAGGCCGGCGATGGCGACGGGCTTGCGGCCGCGCGTGTCGGCGATCCTGCCGGACAGGAACAGCATCGCGGCGTTGCCGGCCGCGAACACCGACATCGAGATGCCCGCCACCGCCGCGCTGTGTTCCAGCGCCTCGATGACGAACACCGGCACCAGCGAGATCCGCACGCCGAACACGGCCCAGCCGTTCGCGAAGCCGGACGCCAGCGCCGCCCGGTAAGCGGGGTGCCGCGCCGCCTCACGCACCGTCATAGGCACTTCGGTGTTGGTCCTGTCCAGCGCCACCAGCGTCGACCGCCGGAGGAAGATCCAGACGAACAACGCCGCGACGCACAGCAACAGGCCGTACGACACGAACGGCACCCACAGCCCGAACGGCACGAGCCCGGCGCCGACGATCGGACCGGCGATGTTGCCGACCAGGAACCCCGCCGCCCACATCCCGGACGCCCGCCCGCGCATCGGCGCCGGCGTGATCCGGATCAGCAGCCCGAGAGCGGCGACCGTGAACATCGTCGACCCGACACCGGCCAGCGCGCGCCACGACAGCATCTCGGCGTAGCTCGTCGAGAACCCGGACATCGCGGTTCCGACCGCCACGATCAAGATCCCGACGATGTACACCCGAGGCTCGCCGAAGCGGTTGACGAGCTTGCCGCTCATCGGCGCGAACGCCAGCCGGACGAACGCGAACGCGCTGATCAGAGCCGCGACAGCGGTGTGACCGACGCCGAACGAGGCCGCATACACCGGCAGAACAGGTGCCACGATCCCGAACCCCACGGCGATGATGAAACTCGCCGCGACCAGAACCCACACCTCGACCGGCAACCGCTCGCGCACAAAGCCTCCCCTTAGCCCTGCTAAGGATATGTCACGCGGCAACTAAGTAACTCAGTCGAGCAGCTCATCCACTCTGCGTACATAGGCAGTCACCGGATACGCCGCAACGAACCCGCACGCCTCGGCGAACCGCTCCCCCGGACCCTCGTCCACCTGCGACGCGACCATCATCGCGCCCGACGAACGCAGAGCCGCGGCAGCGGACACCACCAGTGACCGCCCGACACCCCGGCGCCGCCGCGCCGGACGCACCACGCACTGCTCGACCAGACCCACACCGCGCTCAGCGAATCCCGACACGAATCCGCCGATCCGGTCGCCGTCATCCATCACCAGGATCGAACACCGCGGGTCGTCCATTCGATGCCCGAGCCAGCGGCCCAGCCGTTCACGGTTGCCGACGAGCTCGTCGGACAGCAGCTCGACGATCCCGGGAATGTCCGCGTCGGCCGCGGGCCGCACTCCCTCCGCCACCGAAGCAGGCCCGCGGTGAACCACGGTCAACAACTCCTCGACCGCGTACCAGCCTGAATCGTCGGCGATGCCCTCGATCTCGTCCACCGTGGTCGGTGAGGCGTACACGACGGCCTCCGCGCGCCCCACCGCGGCGAAGGTGTGTTCGAGCTGCAGCAACGTGGACGCGACCTCGACCGACGAGCCGTCCAGCGCGCACCCGAAGTTGCCCGACGGCAGCGGATTCTCCCGGTTGACCACCACGGCGGCGCTGCCGACCTTGCCCACCTTGCCGTACCGGACGGCACCGGACGCGAGCCGCGCTCCCTCCACCAGAATCGCCAGCGAGCGGGACTGGTAGGGGTCAAGCAGCTCCGGGTCGTCGGGGTCGCGCAACGGGTCAACCAACGCGGCGGTCCTTCCACATACCTCCCACCCTGACACACTCACCGATGTGGACCTGCCTGACCTCCCGGTGAAATCCGTTCTCCCCGAGCTCATCGAGAAACTCGACGAACACGGAGCAGCCGTGCTCGTCGCACCGCCGGGAACAGGCAAGACGACGCTGGTCCCGCTCGCGCTCGAAGGCAGGGTCGTGGTCGCCGAACCACGCAGGATCGCCGCGAGAGCCGCCGCCGCGCGCATGGCGAGCCTGCTGGGCGAACCGGTCGGCCACACCGTCGGCTACTCGGTCAGGGGCGACCGCAAGACCAGCCGGCACACCCGCATCGAGGTCGTGACCAGCGGTCTTCTCGTCCGCAGGCTCCAGCACGACCAGGAGCTGAAGGGCGTCGGCACGGTCCTGCTGGACGAGGTCCACGAACGTCACCTCGACGCCGACCTCCTGCTCGCGCTCCTCCTGGACGCCAAGGCAGGCCTGCGCCCGGACCTCAAACTCCTCGCCACGAGCGCGACCGTTGCCGCACAACGACTCTCGGACCTGCTGAACGCGCCGGTCCTGCACACCGAGTCGCGCATGTTCCCGACGCAGATCACCTACGTCCCGCCCGCACGCAACGAGCACATCGAGACCACGGTCGCGAGGGCCATCAACAAAGCACTGTCCGAAGTAGATGGTGACGTGCTGGCGTTCCTGCCCGGCGTCAGGGAGATCAACCGGACCGCGAGCCTGCTCAGGGCCGAGACCGTGGTCCTGCACGGCCAACTCAACGCCCAGACCCAGGACGCGGCCCTCAAACGCGGCAACAATCAACGGGTCGTGCTCGCCACGAGCATCGCCGAGTCCAGCCTCACGGTCCCCGGCGTCCGCGCGGTCGTGGACGCAGGCCTGGCCCGAGTCCCGCGAGTCGACCACCGCCGTGGTCTCGCCGGTCTCGCCACGATCCGCGTCTCCCAGGCCGTCGCCGAGCAACGCGCCGGACGAGCCGGGCGTGAGGCCCCCGGCCGCGTCTACCGCTGCTGGCCGGAACACGAGCACTCGACGCTGCCCCGCTACCCGGAACCGGAGATCAAGACCGCCGACCTCACCCGGCTCGCGCTCGAACTGGCGGTGTGGGGCACCCCGGACGGCAGCGGCCTGAACTGGTGGGACGCCCCGCCGGAAGGCGCGCTCAAGGCAGCACAGGAAACCCTCGAGGCGATCGGCGCGCTCGAACCCGATCGCCGCGACCGCATCGCGAGCGTCGGGCTGCACCCCCGGCTCGGCCGCGCCCTCATCGACGGCAGCGCGCTCGCGGGCAACCGGACCGCCGCCGAGGTCGTGGCACTGCTCGACGACAGCACGCACACCTCCACGAGCGACCTCGCGACCGCGCTGAAGGCCCCCGGCAAGTGGCGCCAGGAGGTCAAGAAGCTGGAGAAGATAGGCAGCAATCCGGCAGGCAACGGCGACCCCGCGCTCGTCGTCGCCCTCGCCTACCCGGAACGGCTGGCGAAACGCCGCTCCAAGAACAGCAACGTCTACCTGATGGCCAACGGCACGGCCGTCGAGCACACCGACTCGCAGTTCCAGTGGCTGGCGGTCGCGATCGCCGACCGCGAACCGGGCAGCAAGCACGGCCGCGTCCGTCTCGCCGCCCCGGCCGACGAGGAACTCGCCGTGACCGCCGCGGCAGCCCTCGTGCACACGGTCGACGACATCCGGTGGAACGGCGACGTCATCGCGAACGAGGTCCGCAAGCTCGGCGCGATCACCCTCGGCGAACGCAAGCTCAACGATCTCGCCAAGTCGCAGCAGGCACTCCGCCTCGGCCTGGAGGCCGAGGGCCTGAGCCTGCTCAAGTGGACCGACACCGCCCTCCGCCTGCGCGAGCGGATGGCGTTCCTGCACCGGACCCGCGACTGGCCGAGCGTCGACGACGAGCACCTGATCCGCGCGCTCGACCTCGGCAAGGCGAAGAAGCGCTCCGACCTGGCCAAGATCGACACGACGGCGTTGCTGAGGAGTCTGCTGCCGTGGCCCGAGGCCGCGGAGTTCGACAAACTCGCCCCGGAACGCATCGGCCAGGGCAAGGTCGATTACACGCAGGACCAGCCCGTGCTCTCCGTCCGTATCCAGGACGCCATGAAATGGGCCGACACGCCGCAGATCGCCGGAATTCCGGTGGTGGTGCACCTGCTCTCCCCGGCTGGCCGTCCCACCGCCGTGACCAGCGACCTCAGGTCGTTCTGGCGCAACGGCTACCTGCGGGTCCGCAGTGAACTGAAGGGCAGATACCCCAAGCACCACTGGCCGGAACGGCCCTACGACAAAAGGTAGGACAAACAGAACCTGAACAGATTCACGACAAACCTCTTTGAACCACCGGGAATCGAACAGCGTTAGTCTCTTCTGTGGCGCACATCGCGATCTTCCTCATGCCTGAGCGCGGGCACGTCCTGCCCGCCCTCGGGGTGATCGCCGAACTCGTGCGCCGCGGCCATCGGGTGAGCTGCCCGGCGCCCACCCGGTTCGCCCCCGCCGTCACCGAATGCGGCGCAACCGCGATCCCTTACGAGCCAACGCTTCCCGACGCGCTGCCGGCGTCGCTCTACGAGGCCGCACAGCTCGCGCTCGCCGAGGCGGAGTCGGCGTTGCCCCAGCTCGAGCCCACGTTCCGCGCCGACCGGCCGGATCTGGTGGTGTGGGACATCGCGGCCTGGTCGGGCGGCGTCATCGCGCACCGGCTGAACGTGCCGAACGTGCTGCTGGAAGTGCTCCTGACCAGCAACGCGCACTGGTCGCTCGGCACCGCGGTGGTGCCGCCGCGCCGGTTCGACCGGGCCGCGATCGGGTTCTTCACCAGGGTGCACCGCTTTCTCGGCTGCTCGCTGCCGGAGTTCGTCTCGGGCGCGCGCCGCCGGATCGCCCTGTTCCCCAGGGAGTTCCAGCCGGAGGGCCACACGTTCGGCGAGCACGTCACCTTCACCGGCCCGTGCCTGGCCGAACGTGCGTTCCAGGGCACGTGGGAACCTCCGCCCGACAGGCCGGTGGTGCTCGCGACGACGGGCACGCAGGTCTGCGCGGACTCCGCGCGGGGAATGCCGTGGCACCTTGTCACGAAGGGCAAGGTTCTGAGTCCCGCGATGAACGTCGAGACCCACGACGAGGTGCCGCAGCTCGCGGTGCTGAAGCACGCCAGCGTGTTCGTGACGCGTGGCGGCATGGGCGGGGTGATGGAGGCCCTGCACCACGGCGTCCCGATGATCGTTGTGCCGCACATGACCGACCAGCGGCTCCACGGCCAGCGGATCGAGGAGCTGGGACTCGGTGTGCTGCTCGACACGGTGACCGTGGAGGGCGTGCGCTCGTTGGTGAGTCAGCTGGCGTCGGATTCCGCGATTTCCGCGCGGGTGAAGGACATGCGGCGCATGATTCACCAGGCGGGCGGCAGTACGTCCGCCGCGGACGTCGTCGAGGAGGAACTGGCGCGGTGAGACGGATCTGGGACGACGCGGTGCGTGCGCTCGGTGGCGCGCCGGACGCGGGCGATCTGATGGAGCGCTACGCCGAGCCGCACCGGACCTACCACAACGCCTTCCACGTGGTGTCCGTCGTCCGCGACTCGTCGGCGCTGGCCGACGCGTTCGCGTTCACGGTCGAGGAACGCGCGATCCTCGCGCTGGCGGCCTGCGCGCACGACGTGATCTACGACAGCGAGCCCGGTGAGGACGAACGCGCATCGGCCGCGTGGGCCCGCGAACGCCTGGCCGGCCTGGAAGAAGCACACGTCGCACGCGTGGAGTCGTTGGTGCTGGCCACGATCACGCACTCGTCCGACGACCCGCTGGCGCACGTGCTGCTCGACGCCGACCTGGCCATCCTCGGCTCGCAGCCGGAGCACTACGACCGCTACAGCCAGGCCGTGCGCCAGGAGTACGCGCGGTACGACGACGCGACGTGGCGGGCGGGCCGGGCGAAGGTGCTGAAGACGCTGCTCGACCGCGAGGTGCTGTTCGTGACCGAACCCGCGCGGCAGCGGTGGGACGACGCCGCGCGGACCAACCTGGCCCGCGAGCTTCAGTCCCTGGCGTAGAGCACCTTCGTCGCCGTCGTGAACCGCCTGACGGTCTCCGGGATCGGCTCGACGCCGATGCCCGGCCCTGCCGGGACGCGCATGAAGCCGTCCTGGAGCTCGAACGGCTCGGTGAGGTCCTCGGCGAAGTACCTCCGTGACGCCGAGACGTCGCCGGGCAGCACGAAGCCGGGCAACGCGGCCAGCGCCAGGTTCGGCCCGCGTCCGATGCCGGTCTCCAGCATTCCGCCGCACCACACCGGAATCCCGTGCGCGACCGCGACGTCGTGGATGCGGCGCGCCTCCAGGTAACCGCCGACCCTGGCGGGCTTGACGTTGATGATCCGGCACGCGTCCAGCGCGATGGCCGTGGCCGCGTCCCTGGCCGAGGTGATCGACTCGTCGAGGCAGATCGGTGTGCGGATCCGTTGCGCGAGCAGCGAATGCCCGCGGATGTCGTCCTCTTCCAGCGGCTGTTCGATCAGCAGCAGGCCGAACTCGTCGAGGCGACGCAGGTGGTCGGCGTCGGCCAGGGTGTACGCGGTGTTGGCGTCGACCTGCAGCAGGACGTCGCCGAACCGTTCGCGCACGGCCCGCACCGGCTCGACGTCCCAGCCCGGCTCGATCTTGAGCTTGATCCGCGCGTAGCCCTCGGCGAGGTAGCCCTCGACGTCGCCGAGCAGTTCGGGGATCGAGTTCTTGATCCCGACCGAGACCCCGGCCGGCACCTTGGCGGCCGTCGCGCCCAGGTAGGCGCCGATCGACATGCCGTACGACCGCAGTTCGGCGTCCAGGACCGCAGTCTCCAGCGCTGCCTTGGCGAGCTTGTGGCCCTTGATCGCGTGCGTCCTCGGCGCGACCTCGGCGGCCGTGACCTCGGGCGTGACCCGTGGCACGAGGTGCTGGCGCAGCACCAGTTCCGCGGCTCCGACGAACTCCGAGCAGTACAGCGGTTCCGGGTCGGCCGCGAACTCCGACCAGCCCTCCGCCACGTCCGTGACGACCCGCAGCAGGAACGTGTCCTTCGTCGTCATCGTCCCGAACGACGTGCGGAACGGCGACACCAGCGGAATCGCGACGTGCAGCAGCTCGACCCGTTCGATCTTCACCGTGACACTTCCTTCTGGCGCTCCAGCTGGTACCAGCCCTCACGGGACATCGATGTCGCGACGTAGCCCTGTGCGAATGCGTCCACGAACACGTCCCGAACCGCCTCCCGCCACTGCCGCGCGAGGTCCCGCGACTGCTTGCGTACCTGCACGACGTCGCGCGGCACCCGGCACCAGATCCGTTCGCCGTCCGTGCGCGCCAACGGTTCGCCGTCCGGCGCGGTCTTCGTGACCTCACCCGCGGGCACCGACTCGTGCGGCTCGCGGGACCCGGTGAGGTCCCATCGCACGGTGAGCCGGTCGCTCTCGTCGCCGTCGTTCACGCCGTCGCGCATCGGCCCGTAGAAGTCCACTGTGTACTCGGTGACGATCGCCCCGAGCTTGACCAGGTTGAACCGGGCGTTGCGCGACACCAGCGGGTCGTAGGTCCACCGCATCGACTTCGCGCCGAGGCCGACCGCCCAGTCCTTCTGCGCGAGCTTCAGCGCATGCCCGGTTCCCGGCCGTGCGGCCGCGATCATCGAGTACACCGAGCCGTCCGGGCAGAAGAGCCCGGTCGTGGCGCCGACCAGCGCGTCGCCGTCGAACGCCCCGATCGTCGCACCGCCCGCGTGCCGGATGCAGTGCAACGTCTCCGAGGACAACACGTCCTCGGTGGTGTCCCAGACCTCGGCGTAGTAGGTGGCGGCGCGGGCGATGCCGGCGACGTCACTGATCACCTGGAACCGCAAGGCGTGCCCTCCTGACGCTGTAACCGAAGTAGATGACGAACCCGAGAACCATCCAGGCGAGGAACGCGATCCAGGTGTCCAGTCCGAGGCTGAACATCATGTAAAGGCAGAACGCCAGGCCCAGCAACGGCGTCACGGGCGAGAACGGCACGCGGAAACTGCGCTTCCGATCCGGTTCCGTGCGCCGCAGGATGATCACCGCGACGTTGACCAGCCCGAACGCGAACAGCGTGCCGATGCTGGTCGCGTCCGCCAGCGAGCCCAGCGGCACCAGCGCGGCGAGCACGGCGATGAACAGGCCGACGACGACCGTGTTCGCGAACGGCACACCGGTGCGCGGACTGAGCTTCGCGAAGATCGACGGCACCAGCCCGTCACGGGACATGGCGTACAGGATCCGCGTCTGTCCGTAGAGGACGGTCAGCACAACCGAGGTCGTCGCCACGACGGCACCGATCGACAGCAGGATCGGCCAGATCGCACCGTCGACGTTGTCGGTCAGCACCCGGCTCAGCGCCGCCTCCGTGCCCTCGAACGTCTGCCACGGCATCGCGCCCACGGCGGCGAGGGCGACCGCGCAGTACAGCGCGGTGATCACGACCAGCGAGATGATGATCGCGCGGGGCAGGTCGCGCTGCGGGTTCTTGGCCTCCTCACCGGCGGTCGACGCGGCGTCGAACCCGATGTAGGAGAAGAACAACGTGGCCGCACCGGCGCTCATGCCCGCCAGCCCCAACGGGAACAGCGGCTGCAGGTTGCCCGCCTTCAGCGCGGTGAACGCCACCGCGCAGAACATCAGCAGCGCGCCGATCTTGATCCACACCAGGATGGTGTTCGTGCGCGCGCTGCCCTTGGCACCGCCGAGCAGCACCAGCATCGCGATCACCACGACCAGCACGGCGGGGATGTTGACGATCCCGCCCGCCCCCGGCGGCTGGCTCAGCACGTCCGGGATCCGCAGTCCCGTCACCAGGTGCAGCAACTCGTTGACGTACTGGCCCCACCCGACCGCGACCGCCGCGACCGAGACCCCGTACTCCAGCACAAGACACCAGCCGCAGACCCACGCGACGATCTCGCCAAGAGTCGCGTAGGTGTAGGAGTACGAGGAGCCCGACGCGGGGATCAGACCCGCGAGTTCGGCGTACGACAGCGCGGAGAACAACGCGGTGATGCCCGCCAGCACGAACGACAGCACGATGGCGGGCCCGGCGAGCGGCACCGCCTCCCCCAGCACCACGAAGATGCCGGTGCCGAGCGTGGCACCGATGCTGATCATGGTGAGGTGGCCGACACCCAAGGTGCGCTTGAGTTCGCTACCCGGATGAGTCAGCTGGTCGATCGGCTTGCGCCGCAACACCCGCGCCCCGATGCGCTGTTGGTTGCTCATCAGGACAACCTAACGCCCACCAATAGACCTAGTGGTGTGGCCCGGAACGTTGCCGGGGGAATTCGCGGTCAGACGGGTGCATCGTGGTGTCGCCCCCACGTTCTCGTACTGGTTGTACGGGGGCGTGATGTGTCCGGTGGCACACCGACGGTCCGGTGGAAGTGCCGGCGCAGCGTCGTGGCGGTGCCCATCCCGGACGCCTCCGCGATCCGGTCCACGCTGTCGTCCGTCATCTCCAGCAGTTCCTGCGCGCGCCGGATCCGCTGGGTGTGCAGCCACTGCAACGGCGTGGTGCCCGTCACCGCCCGGAAGAGCCGGGCGAGGTGCCGCGAACTCATGCCGGCCTGCCGCGCCATGTCCTCGACGCTGATCATCTGGTCGAACCGCGCCGAGACCCAGTCGAACAACTCGGTGAGCGGATGCCCTTCACCGGACGGCACCGGCGCCAGCACGAACTGTGCCTGCCCGCCGTCCCGATGCGGCGGCACGACGAGCCGGCGCGCCGCCGTGTTCGCCGTCGCGGTGCCGTGGTCGCTGCGGATCACGTGCAGGCTCAGGTCGATCGCCGCCGCCTTGCCCGCGCTCGTCAGCACCTGCCCGTTGTCGACGTAGAGCACGTCCGGGTCGACCTCGACGCGCGGATACCGCCTGGCCAACTGGTCGGTGTGCGCCCAGTGCGTCGTCGCCCGGAGCCCGTCGAGCAGCCCGGCCTCGGCCAGCACGAACGCGCCCGTGCACAACGACACGATCCGCGCGCCCTTGTCGTGAGCCGCTTTCACCGCTTGGACCAACGCCGGATCGAGCGGCTCGTCCACGTCCGCGACGGCGGGCACGATCACGGTGTCCGCCCGGTCGAGCCGATCGAGCGGCAGGTCGGGCTCCAGCGTGAACCGGCCCACGCGCACCGGCCCGTTCCCGCAGATCACGACGCGGTAGTCGAGCTGCGGGGCGGTGAAGATCTCGTACGTGGCGGTCAGCTCGAAGTGCAGCATCCGGTTGGTGACAGCGAACGCGAGCATGTCCGAAAGTGTACGCATCATGTCGTTCCAGACACTGGCCCGGCCCCCTGCCCAGCAGCTTGACTGACCCACATGGCACACAAGATCGCGGTCTACGGCGCCTCCGGCACCACGGGGCAGTTCGTCCTGGCAGAACTAAAAAAGCGCGGCCACGAGCCACACCCGTTCGGACGCGCACAGGCCACCCCCGACAACCCCACGGCCTTGGACCGCGCCCTCAAAGGCGCTGCCGCAGTGATCAACACGGCGGGCCCGTTCGCCATCACCGCCGCCCCGCTGATCGCCGCAGCCGAACGCGCCGGCATCCCGTACGTAGACGTGGCTGCCGAGATAGAGGCGAACGCCGACACCTTCGCCCGCGGAGCCTCGGTCCCGGTGGTGCCCGCGATGGCCTTCTTCGGCGGCCTGGGCGACCTGCTGGTCACCGCAGCGATGGCCGACTGGGACTACGCCGACGAGGCCCACATCGCCTACGGACTAAGCGGCTGGCAACCCACCGCAGGCACTCTAACCGCAGGTCAGGTCTCCCGAAAACGCCGCGACGGCCAGCGAGTCCGGTTCCGCGACGGACAACTGAGCTACCACGGCGAAACCGCACAGGTCCAAAACTGGGAGTTCCCAAACGGCACCCGCCAGGTGATCAGCGAGTTCTCCATGGCCGACATCGTCACGGTGCCAAGCCACCTGCAGATCACCTCAGTGACCAACTACATGTCAACGGAAGCAGCCACCGCCCTACAAGCCGCCCACCCCAGGCAGGAGCCCGAAACCTTCGAAATCGACGTACGCGTACGCAGAGCCGACGAAGAACGACAACTAACCGCCTCAGGCAAGGACATCTACGCCACAAGCGCCCCACTAGCCGTAGAGGCAACAGAACGCCTACTAACCGGCCGTTTCAACATCACCGGAGCAGCCTCAGCAGGCGCAATGTTCAACGCCAAAGACTTCCTGACGTCACTGTCAACCATCATCCAGACACCGGGACTCGGTTGATGGGCCGCCAAGGTCGCGAAGCGACGAGGCGGCCGGGGGTCCGGGGGCTCGCCCCCGGCGTGGGGGTCTGGGGGCTCGGCCCCCAGAGGACACCCGGAACGAGAAAAAGGTGAGTGCTGTCCACGAACAGCACTCACCCATCGAGTGGAGGTGCCGGGAATCGAACCCGGGTCCTGTGCCGGTTCATCAGGGCTTCTCCGTGCGCAGTCCGCTATGTCTCTGCTTGGCCCCACCAGTCACGCGAACGAGCAGGTGTGACGGGCCCAGTCGCTGTGAGTTTCCCGGGCAGTCTCCGCGACCGAGACTGCTGGTAAGCCCTCTAGCTGATGCCGGGAACTAGGCCGAAGGCACTCCTAGGCCGACAACCGCTAGCTCCGCTGTCAGGCAGCGAGAGCGTACGCGGTGCGCTTGTCGTTAGACGTGGCGCTTATTGGTTTGCGATGACGCTTAACGGTGGTCTCTCGCCTGCACCGACACGCTTCCCCTGAATCAACGTCCACAGTCGAAACCGTTCACCCCCTTGTAGTGGTACTCATAGCATAACGACTGCGGCCACCGAGTTCTTCCCGAGGCAGGTAGGGCTGTCCCCACCTCCGACCGGATGGCTGGCCAGATGGTCTCTGACCAGCGAGAACGACAGCATGGACGTCATGAGGAAACCGAACGCGCTCGCAGCCGGGTTCTACCTGCTGACCAACCTGGTGACCGGCATCTTCTGGTTCACCCTCATCGTCGTGCTCACCGTCGTCGGGTTCGCCACCTCGGTCCTCTGGGTCGGTCTGCCGATCCTGTGGTCGGCCATGGCGGTCGTGCGGGGTGGCGCGACGATGGAGCGGGCGTGGGTCAGGGCGGCGTTGCGCACGGACATCCCCAGGCCGTATCGCGAGCCACCGACCGGCACGTTGTGGCAGCGGTTCAAGGCCCAGTTCACCGATCCGGCGACCTGGCGTGATTTCGGTTACCTGCTGTTGCTGTTGCCCGTCGGCATCCTGGAGTTCGTCTCCGTCGTCGCCATGTGGTCGGTGGCGGCGGCGTTCATCGCGGTGCCGTTCTGGATCGGCTCCGCGCCGTTCGCGGTGATCGTGGGCGACTTCTGGACCATCGACTCGTTCGCGTCGGCGCTGCCCGTATCGCTGATCGGGCTGGCGCTGATCCCGTTCGCGGCCCTCGGCACCCGGTGGCTCGGGTCGGTGCACGGCAAGTTCGCGCGCGGCATGCTCGGGCCGACCCGTGCGGACGCACTGGCGATCGAGGCGGAGCGGCTGTCGTCCAGCCGGGCCCGCGGTGTCGAGGCGGCCGAGGCGGAGCGCCGGCGCATCGAACGCGACCTGCACGACGGCGCGCAGCAACGGCTCGTGGCCGTGGCGATGGGGCTGGGCCGGGCGAAGTCCAAGATGGATTCGGACCCGGAGGCCGCGGCCGAGCTCATCGCGGAGGCGCACGCGGACGCGAAGCTGGCCATCAAGGAACTGCGGGACCTGGCGCGGGGCATCTACCCGTCCGTCCTGGGTGACCGGGGGCTCGACGCCGCGCTGTCCGCGCTCGCCGCCCGTGTGCCGATCGAGGTCGACCTGCAGGTCGACGTGGAACCGCGGCCGCCGACGTCGGTGGAGAGCGCCGCGTACTTCACCGTCGGCGAGGCGCTCACGAACATCACCAAGCACTCCAACGGCACCAAGGCGACCGTACGGGTCAACAGGGTGGACACGGGAGTGCTGGTCGAGGTCACCGACAACGGTCAGGGTGGCGCGGAACTGCGGCCGGGCGGCGGGCTCGCCGGGCTCGCGGACCGGGCTGCCACGATCGACGGTGTGGTTGTCGTCGTCAGCCCCGCTGGTGGGCCGACCGTTATTCGAGCGGAGTTGCCGTGCGCGTGGTGATCGCCGAGGACTCGGTGCTGCTGAGGGTGGGCGTGCAGAGGTTGCTCGCCGACGAGGGCATCGAGACCGTCGCGGCGGTGGAGAACGGTGACGACCTGCTCGACGCCGTGACCGAGCACAGGCCTGACCTGTGCGTGGTGGACGTGCGGATGCCGCCGACGTTCACCGACGAGGGGCTGCGAGCCGCCATCGAGTGCCGCCGCCGTTATCCCGGGCTGCCGGTGCTGGTGCTGTCGCAGTACGTCGAGGAGCGCTACGCCGTGGAACTCCTCGCGGGCGGCGCGAGCGGCGTCGGCTACCTGCTCAAGGAACGGGTCGCGGACGTGAAGGAGTTCGTCGACGCGGTGCGCAGGGTCGCCGACGGCGGCACGAGCATCGACCACGAGGTGATCACGCAGCTCATGGTGCGCAGCAGGAAGAGCCCGGTCGACAAGTTGACACCCCGCGAACGCGAGGTGCTCGGGCTGATGGCACAGGGACTGTCGAACACGGCCATCGCCGGCACGCTCGTCGTGTCCGACGGCGCCGTCGAGAAGCACGTCGGCAACATCTTCGCCAAGCTCGGCCTGGAGCCGTCGAACTCCGAGCACCGCCGCGTGCGCGCCGTGCTCGCCTATCTCGACAGCTGAAGCAGACGGGCGCCGTTGTCGTGCAGGATCGCCTGCTCGGCGGCGGCGTCCAGGCCCCACGACCTGATGGCGTCGAGCTGGACCTCGTACGGGTACGGGATGTTCGGGAAGTCGGTGCCCAGCACCACCCGGTCCGCGAGCCCCGCGATGCGCGCCCGCCAGTCCGCGGGCAGCGGCACCATCCGCTCGGTGAACGGGACACCCACCATCGTGGTGTCGACGTGCACGTTGCGGTAGCGCTCCACCAGGTCCAACGCGCCCGAGTAGTCGGGCATCCCCGCGTGCGCGATCACCGCGGTCAGGCGCTGGTGCTTCTTCAGCACCTCTTCGAAGACGCCGAGCCCGGTGAACTCTCCTGGCATCGGCCCGTCGCCGCAGTGCACGACCACCGGCACGCCGGCCTCCGCCAGCTGGCCCCAGACGCCGTCCAGCAGCGCGTCACGCGGGTCGTACCCACCGACCTGGACGTGCGACTTGAAACAGCGTGCACCGGCCTCCAGGGCCTTGCGCACGTACGCCTCGGCACCCGGTTCCGCGTAGAACGTGCCCGTCGGCACCGCCTCGGGAACGCGCGCCGCGAAGTCGGCCACCCACTCGTTCAGCCACTGCGCCATGCCCGGCTTGTGCGGGTAGAGCAGGGGTGCGAACGCAACGACGCCCAGCTCCCGCAGCGCGGTGAGCCGGGCGTTCTCGTCGGTGCGGTACTGGATGAACCAGTCGATCCCGGACTCGCGCACGCGGTCGAAGTAGCCCCAGACCTTGTCCAGGACGTTCTGCGGCATGAAGTGGACGTGGACGTCCACCAGTGCCATCAGTAGCGACCCTTCAGGGCCCTGCCGTGTGCCTTGGCGATCTCGCGGTTCGCGTCACGCTTCGCCAGGTCCTGGCGCTTGTCGTAGGACTTCTTGCCCTTCGCCAGCGCGAGCTCGACCTTGACGTAGCCGTCCTTGAAGTACATCTGCAGCGGCACGAGCGACAGACCGGACTCCTTGGTCTTGCCGATCAGCCGCTCGATCTCCGACTTGTGCAGCAGGAGCTTGCGCTTGCGCCGGACCTCGTGGTTCGTCCACGTGCCCGCGACGTACTCCGGGATGTGCAGCGCGTGCAGCCAGATCTCGCCGCCGTCGACCTGGGCGAAGGCGTCCACCAGGGACGCCCGTCCCATGCGCAGGCTCTTCACCTCGGTGCCGACGAGCTGAATGCCCGCCTCGTAGGTGTCCAGAATGGACCAGTCGTGCCGAGCCTTGCGGTTCGACGCGATGACCTTCTGCCCGCGTTCCTTGACCATGGCAACCAGTCTAAATGGTGCGCAAAGTTCTTAAAGGCGCACGTAGAGGCGGAGTGTCACGTAACCGGTGGTCGCCGAGATGACTATCGCGACGAGGAACAGCCAGGGCGACACGATCAGGATGTCCAGGTAGCCGATCGGCGGGATGATGCCCGACTCGGTGAGGTTCCTGGTGATCCGGTCGAGGAAGAACGCCTTGAACAGCACCAGGCCGCCCACCGCGGTGACCGAGCCGATGATGCCCGCGACGACCGCCTCGATGAGGAACGGCAACTGCGTGTACCACCGTGTCGCGCCCACCAGGCGCATGATGCCGACCTCGACGCGGCGGGTGAACGCCGACACCTGGATGGTGTTCGAGATCAGCAGCAGCGCGGCGAACGCCTGGATGAGCGCGAGGATCAGGGCGACGTCGCGCATGCCGTTGAGGCCCTCGAAGAACCGCTCCAGGAACTTGCCCTGGTCGTCGACGCCCTTCACACCGGGCTTGCCCTCGAAGGCCTGCTTGATGACGTCGGTGCGCTCCGGGTCCTCGAGCTTCACGCGGAACGTCGCCGGGATGGCTTCGGGACGCGCGAGCTTGAGCAGTTCCGGCTGGGCCTCGAAGATGCGCTTGAAGCGCTCGAAACCCTCGTCCCGGTTCTGGTACACCACGGACTCGACGCCGGAGGTCGCCTCCAGGTTGGACCGCAGGCCCGCGCACGGCTGCTGGGTGCAGTCCTTGTCGTTGGCGCTGACATCGTTCGTCAGCAGCACGGAGACCTCGAGCTTGCCCGCGTAGTTGGCCTGCATCTTGTCGACCATGCGGACGACGAGCAGGCCACCGCCGAGCAGCCCGAGCGAGATGGCGGTCGTGAGGATCATCGCGATCGTCATCGTGACGTTCCGGCGAAGTCCGGTGATGACCTCGCTGAACACGAAGCTGGTACGCATCGGGGGCGGGGTTCCTTGGGGTTCGGGGGCTTAGGGACGCTTAGCGGCCAACGCCGTAAACGCCGCGCGCGTCATCACGGACGACCTTGCCGTACGAGAGCTCCACCACTCGGCGGCGCATCGAGTCGACGATGCCGTGGTCGTGGGTGGCCATGATGACGGTCGTGCCGGTGCGGTTGATCCGCTCCAGCAGCAACATGATGTCCTGGCTCGTGTCGGGGTCCAGGTTTCCGGTCGGCTCGTCGGCGATCAGCACCAGCGGGCGGTTCACGAACGCACGGGCGATCGCGACGCGCTGCTGTTCACCACCGGACAGCTCGGTCGGGAACCTGTCCTCCTTGCCGTCGAGGCCCACCAGCTGCAGCACCTCCGGCACCACCTTGACGATGGTGTTGCGGGGCTTGCCGATGACCTCGAGCGCGAAGGCGACGTTCTCCGCCACCGTCTTCGTGGGCAGAAGACGGAAGTCCTGGAACACGCAGCCGATCGACTGCCGCAGGCGGGGAACCCTGCGCCGCGACATCTTGGCGACGTCGAAGTTGGAGACGTAGACGCGTCCCCTGGTCGGCACCTCTTCGCGCAGCAGCAGGCGCAGGAACGTCGACTTGCCGGACCCCGAGGGCCCGATCAGGAAGACGAACTCGCCCTTCTCCATCTCGACGGACACGTCGTCGAGCGCAGGACGCGTGGAGGTCTTGTAGACCTTGGAAACGTGTTCGAGACGAATCACGAGGCGCGAGTCTACTCATGGCCGGGGTAAAGCCCCCGTTCCGGTTAACTTCCAGCCCCGGAAGGGCGGCTCGAACCTCGACGCGGCGTGTCCGACCAGGCACGATCGGCCCACTAAAAGAGCACGTCCCACCCTCGTTCGGGGCAGAACGTGCTCCTCGGCTCAGGTCAGGACTAGGCCTGCTGGGACTGCTTGCGCCACCGGATGCCGGCCTCGAGGAAGTCGTCGATCTCCCCGTCGAGCACCGCGGACGGGTTGCCGACCTCGTGCTCGGTGCGCAGGTCCTTGACCATCTGGTACGGGTGCAGCACGTAGGAGCGCATCTGGTTGCCCCAGCTGGAGCCGGAGTCCTTCAGCGCGTCCATCTTGGCCTGCTCCTCCTGCCGGCGGCGCTCGAGCAGCTTCGCCTGCAGGACGTTCATGGCCGTGGCCTTGTTCTGCAGCTGCGAGCGCTCGTTCTGGCAGGACACCACGATGCCGGTCGGGATGTGCGTGAGGCGCACCGCCGAGTCCGTCGTGTTGACGCCCTGGCCGCCGGGGCCGGACGAGCGGTAGACGTCGACGCGCAGTTCCTTCTCGTCGATCTCGACGTGGTCGGTCTGCTCGACGACGGGCACGACCTCGACGCCGGCGAACGACGTCTGGCGGCGGCCCTGGTTGTCGAACGGCGAAATGCGCACGAGACGGTGCGTGCCCTGCTCGACGCTCAGCGTGCCGTAGGCGTATGGGGCGCTGACGCGGAAGGTGGCGGACTTGATGCCGGCCTCTTCGGCGTAGGACGTGTCGAACACGTCGACGCCGTAGTTGTGGCGCTCGGCCCAGCGCGAGTACATGCGCAGCAGCATCTCGGCGAAGTCCGCGGCGTCGACGCCACCGGCCTCGGCGCGGATGGTGATCAGCGCGTTGCGCTCGTCGTACTCGCCGGACAGGAGCGTGCGCACCTCGAGGCTCGCGATCTCGTCGCGCAGCTTGGCGCGGTCGTTGTCCGCGTCGGCATTGGCGTCCGCGTCCTCGGCCTCCTCCGCGAGCTCGTAGAGCAGGGGGAGGTCGTTGAGGCGCTCACGCAGGCCGGTGACGCGGCGCAACTCACCCTGCTTGTGGGAGAGCTGGCTGGTGACCTTCTGCGCCTTCTCCTGGTCGTCCCAGAGGTCAGGGCGGGCAGCCTGGTCCTCCAGGTCCGCGACAGCGGCGCGCAGCGCATCGAGGTCCAGCACCGCCTCGATGCTCGAAAGGGTGGCGGAGAGGTCCTTGATGTCTGCTTCGACGTCCGGGTTCACGCAAAAAGATTACGCCAGCACCGGCCGTCAGTCGCGACCGGTGCGTGCTGGCGCTCTCTTCGAAGCGGTTTCTACGCGGTCGGAATCGCGTCGAGCAGCTTGAGAACCGCCTTCGCGTGAGCGAGACCGAACTCCGCCACCGCCTTGGCGTAGGGGTCCTCCGCCGTCTTGGCCGCGCTCTTCGCGCTCTCCTGTTCCTGACCGTACGTCGAACGTGCGGTCGTGATCAGGGATTCGCGCTGCTTCGCGGTCAGCGAGCCGGCGTGCACCAGGCGCAGGATGAGCGGGCTGCGCAGGTGGTCCGGGCCAGGCTCGGACAGCAGCCAGTTCTTGAAGGCCTTCTTGCCCGCGGCTGTCAGCACGTACTGCTGGCTGGACCGCGGTCCCTGCTTGCCGAGGCGCAGCAGGCCAAGGTCTGCCAGCGCGGGCAGCTCGCGGTACACCTGGGAGCGGGTCACGCTGAAGAACGCGCCGAAGCGGTCTCCTGCCTCCGCCACCAACTGGCCACCGGTCTTGGGTCCGTCGTGCAGCAGCCCGAGCAGGGCGGCTGCGGTCGCATTCAGGTCTGACACAACGACAACGTTCCCACGTCCGGGGGAAGCTGTCCACAATGGTCAGCCGTTCTGTCCACAGTGGCTGATCACCGGGCTAGTCTGATGGGCCATGCGGAGCAACGAAAAGTCTCGCTGAGTAAGCGGCAGTTTTCGAGCCTCACGCGTTTGGCCTCTTGACCGTCTGTGTCCATCCCGGATGGAAAAGTCCTTTCGCAGAAACGAAAGTCCCCCGCTCTCACTCGATCGGCGGTACGACTCTCACCGGCCGGAGCCACCCGAATGGACGGTCGGGGGCCAACGTCGCACGACCTGGTGATGTCCGCGCAGACCCCTTTCCCACGCCGCACATTCCGGGAAAATGATCATTGCCAGGCTGGCGCGGTTGAACACGGAGGTCGGGGACCATGAAGAACCTGAACTTGAAGTGGCTGGACCACAAGAAGGTGGCGGCGCACACGAGGGCGTGGATGACGGGGGGCATCCCGGAGCAGGCCGGCAAGGACGAGTGCATGGTGTGCGGCAAACAGATCCGCAAGCACCGCACCGTCAACGGCGAGGGCCGCATCTGCTCCAGCATGCTGTGCGCCCAGTACTGGGCAGAGAACATGACCTGAAAGACAAGCAAAGACAGAAGGCCGGAGCCTATTGGCTCCGGCCTTCTGTCTAATCTAGTAGCGGGGACAGGATTTGAACCTGCGACCTCTGGGTTATGAGCCCAGCGAGCTACCGAGCTGCTCCACCCCGCGCCGCTTCTAGCTTGTCTAACCGTGTTGCTGTCTTGCTGTTGTAAGGGGAACTCTACACCCTCCAAAAACCCATTTTCACCCACCCCCCTTAACCACCATAACCGCAGGTCAACGCCCCAAAACCCCCTCCGCCCCCGCCAACGCCGAAGGCGAGGCATTTGCGCCAGCCCGATGCCGACGCCGAAGGCGAGGCGAGGCGCGAGGTGTTTGTCAGCCGACGCCGAAGGCAAGGCCGGGGAAAGCTGACGCGAGAGGTGGGCCTGCCAATGCCGAAGGCAAGGCAGGCCGGGGGTCCGGGGGCTTGCCCCCGGGGTGGGGTTTGGGGGCTCCGCCCCCAATGTAAATGCGAAAAAGTCCTGTCTGCGATCTCCGCAGACAGGACTTTCCCAACTTTGTAGCGGGGACAGGATTTGAACCTGCGACCTCTGGGTTATGAGCCCAGCGAGCTACCGAGCTGCTCCACCCCGCGTCGGTATGAATAGAACCTTACGCGGGGCGGAGCGGATAAAGCAAATCGTGAGGTCAGCCGGACGGTGTGGGGCTCGGCACAACCGACGACTGGCCTGTCGGCGGCGCTGCCGGTGCCCCGGTGTTGTACTGCTTGAACCTCTTCGTGGCGTCGTCCAGCTTGGCGTACGCCTGGCCGAGCTCGGTGAAGTTGCTGTTCTGCTGGGCCCTCTTGATGTCGGCCAGCGCCGCGTCGATGTCGGTGATCGCCTTCTGCAGGTCAGGGCTCAGCGCGCTGTTGGTGGGCGGCGTGGTCGTCGGTGGCGTGGTGTTCTGGCCGTTGCCGTTGTTGTCACTCGGCGGCGGCACGACCGAGCCGGCTCCGCTGAGCACCTGGTCCAGCGCCTCGT
The DNA here is from genome assembly GCF_000719115.1 of Lentzea albidocapillata. Classification (GTDB taxonomy): domain Bacteria; phylum Actinomycetota; class Actinomycetes; order Mycobacteriales; family Pseudonocardiaceae; genus Lentzea; species Lentzea albidocapillata. The sequence goes on from NZ_JOEA01000029.1 coordinate 96,726, forward strand.
TCAACGTGGACGCGTAGCCGACCCGGTCGCCGTACCAGACGAGCACCTTGGACAGCTGCGGGTACGACGTGTTGTTCGACGCGCGCTCGATGTAGACGGGTTCGACGTAGAGCAGCGCGCCGCCCACCGGGAGGGTGAGCAGGTTGCCGTAGACGACAGTCGTCTTCTGCTGGGTCAGCAGGTTGAGCTCGCGGCTGACGTTGTCCGAGGTGAGGAACTGCGTCTGGATCTGCTGCGGGCCCTTGGCGTCCTGGTTGAGCTGCAGCACGCTGATCTTGCCGTAGTTGTCCGGGTCGGACGCGGCCGAGACATAGGCCGCCATGAACTCGCGGTTCTCCCGGACCAGCGGGCTCTGCAACTGGAAGCTGACCTTCTTCGGATCGTTGGGGTCACCGGCCAGCACGTAGAACGGCGGCTGGCGGTCCCGGCGCTTGCTCGCTGCGTCGCGCTGGGCGTCCACCGTGGTCGCGTTGTCGATCGTCGGGTCCTGCGGCGGTTCCCAGTAGCCGACACCGGAGTAGAAGTCCGACGGCGACGAGACGTGGTACTTCGACAGCATCTGCCGCTGCACCTTGAACAGGTCCTCGGGGTAGCGGAAGTGCTGGCGCAGCTCGTTGGAGATCTCGCTGCCCGGCTTCACCGTGCCCGGGAAGACGCCCATCCACGCCTTGAGGACCGGGTCCTTGTCATCGATCTGGTAGAGGCTCACCGTGCCGTCGTACGCGTCCACAGTGGCCTTGACCGAGTTGCGGATGTAGTTGACCGGCTTGTTGACCTGCGAGATCACCACGCCGTCCGCCGTGAGCGAGTCGTTCGTCGCATCACCCAGCTGCGTGCGCTGCGCGTACGGGTAGCTGTCGAGCGTCGTGTAGCCGTCGACGATCCACGTGATGCGGCCGTTCACGACGGCCGGGTACGGGTCGCTGTCCACCGTCAGCCACGGCGCCACGGACTGCACGCGGTCGCGCGGTGTCCGCTTGAACAGGATCTTCGACTCGTCCACGATCGACTGGTTGAAGAGGATGTTCCGCTCGCCGTAATAGGCAGCGAACGCGAGCTTGTTGAACAGGCTGCCGACCGGGACGCCACCGGAACCGGTGTAGGTGTAGGCCTTGGCGTCCGTGTCGTACTCCGCCGGCGCACCCTGCGGCCGGCCACCGACGATCGAGTAGTCGGTCACACCGAACAGCTCGCCGTAGTACGTGCGGGGCTGGTCGACCTTGATGCCGTTCGGCACGTTGCCGACCTCGCCGTTGGACTTGACCTCGCTGGCCTTGAAGTCCGGGTAGCCGCCGTTGGTCTCGTCCGCGACCGCGTTGACCTTGTTCGCCTCGGCGTAGATGAAGCCGTTGCCGTGCGTGTAGACGAGGTGCTGGTTGATCCAGTCTCGCTGGCCCTGCGGCAGGCTGTCGAGCTTCAGCTCACGCACCGCGACGATGTAGTCGCGCAGCTTTCCGTCCACTGTGTACCGGTCGACGTCCAGCTTGTTCGGGAACCCGTAGAACGGCCGCAACTGCTGGAACTGGGTGAAGGTCCGCGCCAGCACGGCCGGGTCGAGCAGGCGGATGTTGCCCAGCGTCGCCGCGTCGTTGGACTTGATCTGGTCGTTGGTGACGTTCTGCTTGCCCTCATAGGGCTTCGTCTCGACCTTGTCCTCGGTCAGCCCGAACGACTGCCGCGTCGCCGCGATGTTGCGGGTGATCGACTCGGCTTCCTTCTGGATGGCGTTCGGCTTGACCGAGAACTGCTCCAGCACCGCGGGCCACGCCGCACCGACGAGCACGCTCGACAGCACCAGCAGGACGGTCGCGATGGCGGGCAGCTGCACGTTGCGCATGAACGCGCCCGCGAAGAACGCGACGGCGCAGAACACCGCGATGCACATCAGGATCAGTTTGGCCGGCAGCACCGCGTTGAGGTCGGTGTAGCTCGCGCCGACGAACTTCGCGGTGTCATGCAGCAGCAGCGCGTACCGGTCGAAGAAGTACGCGGCGGCCTTGAGCAGCACGAACATGCCGGCGACGAGCGCCAGGTGCAGCCGCGCGGGGCCCGAGAGCTGGCCGCCGCGACCGGCCAGCCGGATGCCGCCGAAGAGGTAGTGCGCGATGACCGCGCCGATGAACGACACCGCGACCGTGATGAACAGCCACGACAGCAGCCACTCGTAGAACGGCAGCTGGAACGCGTAGAAGCCGATGTCGTGCCCGAACTGCGGGTCGGTCACGCCGAACGGCTGGGAGTTCAGGAACAGCTGGACCTGCTGCCAGTCGGCCTGCGCCGACGCGCCCGCGATCAGCCCGACGAAGACGGGGATGCCGATCGCGAAGAACCGCACCCGCCCCATCACGACGGTGCGGTAGCGCGCCACCGGGTCATCGGGCCCGGACACCGGCACGAACACCGGCCGAGCCCGGTACGCGAGGAAGAGGTTCAGCGCGACGATGCCGCCGACCACGGCCCCGACGGCCACGAACAGCGACAGGCGGGTGAGCAGGACTGTGCTGTAGACGTCGCGGAATTTCACCTCGCCGAACCACAGCCAGTTCACGTAGGTGTCGAGCAGCCGCGATCCCGTGATGAGACCGAACAAAAGCACAACACCCACGATGAGCAGTATTCGGCTGCGCCGGGACAGTTTCGGCAGTCCGACCGGAGGCCGTGTGGCCACGAGGCACGCTCCTGGATCGCGGTAAATCGATACGTACGTTTAGTCCAACTCTACGGACGACGCCCTGGGTTCCCGTGAAGTCCGCAGTCTTACGATGACACGCGTGTCAGCGAGTGAAACGCCAGCGGTCATCCTCCCGACGGTCGCCCGCGAGGTTGAGGAGTTCGTAGCGGCAGGCGGCTGGGAGCAGCCACCGCAACTCTTCGCCCTAGTGGCCACCTCAGACCTGCTCGACCAGCAGCCGGAGCTGCGGGACCAGCTCGACCCGCACTCGAGCCCGCTGACCCCGATCGCCCAGGACGAACTTTCGGGCGATCTGGGCGACGCGCTCGCGGGCATCGAGTGGCCCCCTGCCGTCACCGGGTGCGCCCTGGCCCAGGAGATCGTCGTCCTGCCGCCGGAGGCGGAGACGGAACTGAGCCACGGCGAACTGGACGACGAGGCGGCCCGCCGCTTCGCCGCCGAACACCCCGCCCGCCGCGAGGCGCGCCTGGTGGCGGCGGTGCTGCGCGACGGCTCGGTGTCCTGCGTGCTGAGGCTGCGCGGGACGGTCGAGGTGCCAGAGGAGTTCGTCGAGCACCCCGAACTGGCGCCCAACCTCACCGACGCCCTGCTCGCCACGCTGCGGCCCTAGTCGTCACCTCCCCAGGCTGGCACAACCCCGGCGCGTGACCGCGCCGGGGTTGTGATGTCGTTGCCTGATGTTCGCGGCAAGCGGACAGCGACGACCGCTGGAGTCAGCAGCTCGGCGTGTCCTTGCCGGCGTTGAGCGCCTCCAGCGACGACACGGCGTCCGTCAGGTTCTCGACCTTGATCAGCTTGAGGTCGGAGGGGGCCTGCTGCTTCGCGTCCGCGCAGTTGTCGGCCGGCACGAGGAACGCCGACGCGCCCGCTTCCTTCGCGGCGACCATCTTGAAGGCGATGCCGCCGATGGGCTTCACGGTGCCGTCGCCGGTGATCTCGCCGGTGCCCGCGATGGCCTTGCCGCCGTTGAGCTCGCCCGGCGTCAGCTTGTCGACGATCGCCAGCGCGAAGATGAGGCCGGCCGAGGGTCCGCCCACGTCGGAGAGGCTGATCTTGATCTTGAACGGCACGTCGGCGCGGTCGACCGGCGAGATGCCGATGAAGCCCGCCGGGCGGCCGTCGTCGCGGGTGCCGAGGGTGAGCTGGGTCGACTGGGAGGTGCCGTCCTTCTCGAACGCCACCTCGATGCGGTCGCCGGGCTTGGTGTTCTCCAGCGAGCTGCTCACGTCGGCGGCGCTCTGCACCTGCTTGCCGTTGACCGAGATGATGCGGGAGCCGAGCGGGATCACGTTCTCCGCCGGGCTGCCCTTGGTGACCTGGTTCGCGATCACCATGCCCGGATACTTGAGGTAGTGCAGCGCCGCGACCTCGGCTGCGGTCTGCGACTCGCTGAACGCGCGCTCGTTGTTCTCCTGGATCTGCTGCTCCGACTCGCCGGGCTTGAAGAACTCCTCGCGCGGCGCCAGCGCGTAGCGGCCGGACAACCACAGACCCAGCGCGCCGAACAGCGACACGTCGTCGGTGAGCGAGACCGTCGTCATGCGCAGGGTCCCCTTGGTGGGGAAGGTGTCCTGGCCCTCGACCGACACCACGTCGGCGTCCTTGACCTGGCCGAGCACGTCGTAGGTCGGGCCGGGGCCCAGCGCGACGTACGGGACTCTGGCGAAACCGCCGAGCAGTCCGAGCGCCGCCACCACTAGGAAGCTGACGATCAGCGTCCACGTCCGGCGGGTCAGTCCGCGTTCCCTCGGCGGGGGCGCGGGTGGGGGTGCGGTCGTGACGGTTTCACTCACGGCTGAACAGCGTACGACCATGTCTGTCCGCGTACGGTAGAGGCATGAGTGACGTGCCGTTCGGGTTCCGCCCCGACGACCCCGACGACAAGGGCGGGAAGCCGGGAGACAACCCGTTCGACTTCAGCCAGCTGGGCGACATGCTGAGCCAACTGGGCTCGATGTTGAGCAACGCGGGCTCGTCGAGCGGGCCGGTGAACTACGACCTCGCCAAGCAGATCGCGTTCCAGCAGCTGTCCTCGTCGACGACCACGATCGGGTTCGCCGCCGACCAGTCGAGCGCGGTCACCGACGCCGTGCACCTGGCCGAGATGTGGCTCGACCCGGTCACGTCGCTGCCCGCCGGCACCCGCACCACGCAGGCGTGGACCGCGCGAGACTGGATCGAGCGCACCATCCCGACCTGGCAACGCCTGTGCGACCCGGTCGCGCAGCGCATGTCCGGCGCCTGGGTCGAGGCGATGCCCGCCGAGGCCAAGCAGGCGGCCGGCCCGCTGCTGGCGATGCTCGGCCAGATGGGCGGCATGGCGTTCGGCTCGCAGCTCGGCAACGCGCTGGCCCAGCTCGGCGCCGAGGTGCTGACCTCGACCGACGTCGGACTGCCGCTCGGCCCCGAGGGCACCGCGGCCCTGCTGCCGGCGAACATCGAGAAGTTCACCGAGGGCCTGGAGCGGCCCGCGTCCGAGGTCATGGTGTTCCTCGCCGCCCGCGAGGCCGCCCACCAGCGCCTCTTCACGCACGTGCCGTGGCTGCGGCAGCGCCTGCTCGACACCGTCGAGGAGTTCGCCAAGGGCATCAAGGTCGACACCTCGGCCCTGGAGCAGCTCGCCGGCCAGATCGACCCGTCGAACCCCGCCTCCATCGAGGAGGCCATGGGCTCCGGCCTGCTCGAACCCCAGACCACCCCGGAGCAGAAGGCGGCGCTGAACCGCCTGGAGACGCTCCTCGCGCTCGTCGAGGGCTGGGTGGACGTCGTGGTCGACGCCGCCGTCTCCGACCGCCTGCCCGGCGCCGCGGCCCTGCGCGAGACGCTGCGCCGCCGCCGTGCCTCCGGTGGCCCGGCCGAGCAGACGTTCGCGACGCTCGTGGGCCTGGAGCTGCGCCCGCGCAAGCTGCGGGCCGCCTCGGCCCTGTGGAAGCTGGTCGGCGACCAGCACGGCGTCGAGGTGCGCGACAGCGTGTGGGAGCACGCCGAGCTCGTCCCGACCGCCGAGGACCTCGACGACCCGCTGGGGTTCGCGGAGCGCCTGACGAACACCCGCAAGGCGCTGGAGGACCCGATCGCCGAGCTGGAACGCACCATGCGCGAGGACGAGGGCAAGGACGGCGGCCAGCCCGACAAGCCCTGACCAGCATCTGAACGACGCGCCCGGTGGGAACTTTTCTCACCGGGCGCGCTGCGTTCTCGGGGGTCCGGGGGCTCGCCCCCGGCGTGGGGTCTGGGGGCTCGGCCCCCAGAAGAACACCTGAGCGAAGGGGACGGCGAGCGCACCTCGCCCCTGCCGGCCGCTCAGTCTTCGGTGATCCCCAGGCCTGCGGCGGCCGAGAGACCCTCCAGGTAGCCCATGGCCCGCTCGGTCTTCGGGTAGCGGTGGACCCACTCCCAGAAGTCCTTGCCGTGCCCTGGCACCAGCAGGTGCGCGAGTTCGTGCACCAGCACGTAGTCGAGCACCCACGGCGGCACTTCGCGCAGCCGCTCGGACACGCGGATCGTGCCCTCTGTCGGCGTGCACGAGGCCCAGCGCGTGCGCATGGGCGGCACCCAGCGCACGCTCACCGGCTCCGCCAGCGAGTCGAGGTAGCGCGCCGAAAGCTCGGCGCACCGCGCCATCAGCGCCTCGTCCGATGTGCGCGCAGGGGACTTCCTGCGCGTCTCACTGCGCTGGAGGCGGCTCAACATCTCCGCCACCCAGTGCTTCTCTTCCCCCTTGGTCATCCGTGCCGGCAGAAGGACGACGACGGTGTCGCCCTCCCGGTACGCGCTGACCATGCGGCGGCGCCGGGGGCTCCGCCGCACTTCCACCCGCGGTTCGGCCATGGAGTCACCGTAAACGGCGTCACCGACAATTTTCGGCCCCCAACCGGCGGCAGGCGCGCACCCGGCGGGTGAAGTTCCACCGAACGGCGGCTGGACACGCGCGGGATCGACATGCGGGATTTCGCACGCCTGCGGAGGTACCGTCGCGCCAAGGTCCCCGAGTGTGTCCGCACTCACAACTGCAAGGGAGGGGCTGTGGCCGACACCTACAACGGCTACTGCGTCAAGTGTCGCGAGAAGCGCGACTTCGACGGCAACGTCGAGGAGACCAATGGGCGGCGCATGGCGAAGGGCACCTGCCCTGTCTGCGGTACGAAGATGACGCGGATCCTCGGCAAGGCCAAGGTCTGACGTTTGCGCTGGCAGGGGGCCACGCCCCCTGCCAGTCTTGCCGACGTGGACACAAGACCTCGCGTGCGCGCAGGACTGGCCGTGGTGCGCAGAGCCCCCGGCGTCGTCCAGGTCGGCACCGACCCGAAGCACGCCGTCGTGATCGACTCGCTGCCCGAGGCTCTGGTCGACGAACTGATCACCCTCGACGGCCGGCACACTGTCGCTGAACTGGGTGAAAGGCTGAAAAGCCGCGGCGGGAACCCCACCCAGCTGGGTGAAGTTCTCTCCTCGCTCGAAGAGGCCGGTCTGCTCGACGACGGTCCGCTGGCGAAGGGTGGGACGGTCGCCGTGCACGGGTCCGGCCACCTCGCGCTTTCGATTACTTCGCTTCTGGCGGAATCCAGCGTTCAGCTCGCACACAACGCCGATCTGACCGTGCTGGCGGCGACGCTCATCCCCGATCCGAACCTCGTGAGCACGCTGATGGCGTTCCGGACGCCGCATCTGGCCGTGCGTGTGCGTGAGGGCGTGGGCATCGTGGGGCCGTTGGTCCTGCCTGGTCGTTCTTCGTGCCTGAACTGCGCGGACCTGCACCGCACCGACCAAGATCCGGCGTGGCCCGTCATCGCCGCGCAGCTCGTCGGCCGGCCTGCCTCGACCGACGTGCTGTTCGCGTCGGGAACGGCGGCGCTGGCGGTGGCGCAGGTCCTGGAGTCGCTGAGCTACGTCCGCGGCCGCGATCAAGTCCCTCCGCCCGTGGTGAACGCCACTCTCGAGCTCGACCTCATGTCCGGTGTTGCTGAGAGGCGAAGCTGGTATCCGCACCCGGACTGTCAGTGCTCCGCACATAACATGGCCGAGTGACCGAGATTCCGCGCAAGGCCGTGCAGCGCACCGCCAAGCTGGCGAGCCTCCCGCTCGGGGTGGCCGGCCGGGTTGTCGGTGGCTGGGGGAAGCGACTGACCGGACGCGCGGCCGACGAGGTCAACGCCGAGGTGACGGCCAAGACGGCGGAGCAGGTCTTCGCGGTGCTCGGCCAGCTCAAGGGCGGCGCCATGAAGTTCGGGCAGGCGCTGAGCGTGTTCGAGGCGGCGGTCCCCGACGAGCTGGCGGCCCCGTACCGCGAGGCGCTGACGAAGCTGCAGACCGCGGCCCCGCCGATGCCCGCCCGCACCACGCACCGCGTGCTCGCCGAACAGCTGGGCGCGTCCTGGACGAAGCGCTTCCAGGAGTTCGACGACGAACCGGCCGCGTCGGCGTCCATCGGCCAGGTGCACCGCGCGGTGTGGCACGACGGCCGCGACGTGGCGGTGAAGGTCCAGTACCCCGGCGCGGACGAGGCCCTGCGCGCCGACCTCAAGCAGCTGCTGCGGTTCAGCCGCCTGCTGCAGGCGATCATGCCCGGCGCCGACGTGCGCCCGTTGCTGGAGGAGCTGCGCGACAGGTACCTGGAGGAGCTCGACTACCGCGACGAGGCCACGAACCAGCGCACGTTCGCGAAGGCCTTCGAGAACGACCCGCACGTGCTGGTCCCCCGCGTCATCGCCTCGGCACCCAAGGTCATGGTGACCGAGTGGACCTCCGGCGTGGGCCTGTCGCACATCATCCGCGAGGGCTCGGCCGAGGACCGCGACCTGGCGGGCCAACTGCTCGCCGAGTTCCACTTCTCGGCCCCGTCCCGCTCCGGCCTGCTGCACGCCGACCCGCACCCCGGCAACTTCATGCTGGGCGACGACGGCCGCCTGCGCGTGATCGACTTCGGCGCCGTGGCCCGCCTGCCGGACGGCCTGCCCAAGACGCTGGGCCTGATGACCAGGCTGGCCCTCGACGGCCGCTCCGCCGACCTCGTCGAACTGCTGCGCACCGAGAACTTCATCCGCGAGGGCATGGAACTGCACGGCGAGGACGTGCTCGGCTACCTGACACCGTTCGTGGAGCCGCTGCGCACCGAGTCGTTCCACTTCACCCGCCGCTGGCTGCAGTCGCAGGCCGAACGCGTGGGCGACCTGCGCAGCCCGGATTCACAGACGGGCCGCTCTTTGAACCTGCCGCCCCAGTACCTGCTGATTCACCGCGTGACAATGGGCGCGACAGGCATTCTCTGCCAACTCGACGCCCACGTGACCGCGCACGAAATCGTTTCACGGTGGCAACCGGGATTCGCCGACTAACTCGTCCGGGTGAACCCAGGCCAAGTTATCCACAGCTTGGCCCTCAGCCCCCTTCGACCCCTGCCGGCTACGCCACGATGAACCCATGGCACCCATCGCGACCACCGCTGAGCTGCGCAAATCCGGGATCTCCGCACGGGAGGTCCTGCGCCACTGCACCCCCGCCGGCTCATGGCAGCGGCTGCTGCCCGGCGTAGTTCTGACCACCCCGTCCCCGGCCACTCGCCTCGACAGACTGCGCGCCGTCCTTTCCTTCGCCGGGCCTTCTTCGGTGATCACAGGAGCCGACGCACTGGTTCGCCAAGGAGCCGCACTTCCCCTTCCCAGGCACATTCACGTCCTCGCGGGAAGCAATGTGCGAAGAGCGAATCCGTGGATTCTGCTGGAACGCACCACCCGCCCGCCGGCCGTGGTGGAACGCCACGGCCTGAGGCTCGCGGGTGCCGCGCGGGCCGCTCTCGACCTGGCCCGGCGGGAACTGAACCCGCGCGCCATCGCAGAAATCCTCGACGCCGTGGTGAGCGCGCGGTTGTGCACGCCAGCGGAACTCCGGGAGGAGTTACGGGTGAGCAGCCGCCGAGGAACGGCCCTGGTCAGACAGGCCCTGTGCCACCTGTACCCGACCTGACCGCAGGTCAGCGCCGGGCGCGCCGTGCGCATGAGCGACGGAGGGAGGTTTCCTGCCTAGCGACGAGTCGACTCTTCGGCACTGAACGGCTCACCGCCTGCGCCCCTGATACTGCAGGTCAGCGCGCATGCTGGGTACTGCGTACTCGCGCAGTAAGGGCAATCCGAGCCGGTCATCGGAGGCGGCGAACCCGCGCGATCCGGAACTCATGCCTGCCTGGCGCTTGCTCCAGCTGGCCCCACGCCGTCTCGCCTCACGGCCTTTCGCCGCCCGACCAACGCCCCGTGTTCAGGGTCCTGCACTACCTGACCCAGCGGCTCACCCTCACGAGCTCGCGCCACTCAACTGGGCGGCTGCCACTTCAGTCCAGCGCCACCTCAACCCGATCGCCACCTCAAGTCAGGCGCGATCTGACCTCGCGCGCGATCCGCGACCTCAGGTGAGTCAGCGCCAGTACTCGTCCGGCAGCTTGCCCTCGATGTCCCGTACGTGGGTCTTCGAGCACACCTGACACAACCACCGGAGAGACCCACCGGTCCGCTCCGACGACCAGGCCAGGAACTCGAGGTCAGAAACGGAGGAACGCAGCCGCCCGCATCTGTGGCAAGCGGGCACCGGCTCCGCCCCAGCGGATACCGGCTCCGCCTCAGCAGTCACCGACTTCGACCCACCTGCCGGCTCCGAACCAGCGGTCACCGGCGCCGCCCCACGTGAACGGTGTCGGTTTCCAACAGGAACACGTCCTCGCGGGCGCCGACGTACTCCGAGTCGGACGGGTTGAGCAGGCGGCGAAGTGCGTCGCGGTCGGCGGGGTGCAGGTGGGCGCCGGTGATCTCGGTCAGCCAGGTCAGGCGGTCGACCGCCCAGTCGCGGACCAGTTGCTTGGCCGGGGCCGGGTGGTCGACGACGAAGCTGAAGGCGCTGATCTCGCCCAGGCCCGCGTCGGCGAGGGCGACGTTCCAGCCGACCGGGAGGCGGACCGAGCCCGTCATGTTCTCGCGCATCGACACGAACCACGACGCGCGGGCCGCGGCCAGGCGTTCCTGCAGGCCGGGTGAGCCGACGCCCAGGTCCCACGGGAGGAAGCGGGTTTCGAGGCCGCCTTCCGCGAGGGCCAGCCAGCCGCCGGGGGCCAAGGCCCCTACCAGGCGTTTCATTCCGCGCAACTGATCAGGGAGGTGGTGGATCACCCGGGAACCCCAGATGAGCTCGACCGGGCCGGCGAACGACAGCGGGTCTTCGGTGGCGAGGTCGGCGAGCACCGGCTTCACCGACACGGCGCCGTCGGTTTCCGCGCGGGCCGCGGTGCAGGCCGCGTCCAGCAGTTCGGGGGTGGCGTCGACCAGGACCAGGACGCCTCCGCCGTGGTCTCGCAGGGCCGCGGCGAGCGGCACGCTCATGGAGCCGGCACCGCAGCCGACGTCCATCACGACCGGTGAGTCGGGTAGGGGCGCGACCAGTCTGCGGGCGACCGAGGACAGCGCCTCCGCCTGCAGTGAGCCGTGGCGCCTCATCGCGTGGAGGCGAGATGACCAGTCGATTCCGTCGTGAGTGTGGTGCGGCACAAAGGGGACGGTACGGAGGAACGGCCGAGGCCGCCATCCACCTTCTCGTGGATGACGGCCTCAGCTCGAGACTGTCAGAGGTCGAAGCGAGCCGCTCTGCGTCCCGCCCATCGCGACAACCTGCGCCAACGTTGCGCTGACGCGAGGCGGTTCGCCAGGCGTTGCTCTTCAGCGAACCTCTGGGCTTCTTGTATTCGTATTCGCACGAGCTCTTCATTCAGAGACATGGGAGTCAGGGCCTCGTTCAGGTAGGCGGGCATTGCGCTGTGGTTGAGCTGCACGGTGTTCACGCCGCCGCCTCCGTCTTGCTGGCAGTGACAACGGTCGCGTCCTTGCGCGGGCGGCCACGGGGCCGCTTGCGCGCGATGACGACACCGCGCTCGAAGATCTCTCCACCCCAGACGCCCCACGGCTCGTGACGTGCGATCGCGCCGGCGAGGCACTCCGCGAGGACCGGGCAGGTCCCGCAGAAGGACTTCGCCTTCTCGAGGTCAGCAGGCGCGTCAGCGAACCAGAGGTCGGGGTTGTGGGTGCGGCAGGGGATGTCGAGCCCCTCCGCGAGGTCCGGAAGTGCCTCGCCCGTGAGCGGGACAGTCGCGGTCAACATCAGGGTTTTCTCCTTGTGTGGGGTACTGCAAAAACACGAAAGCCGCGGACTCTGTACGAGTCCGCGGCTTTCGTGAGCCTGGTGGTCCTTCGACCCCTTCTAGGGGGTCGGCAGGAGCCTTCTCACTTGATGCGCGGACAGCGCATTCGTGTAGTTGTCGACGTCATCGATGGCCGGCAGCGCGATCGGCTGCTCGTTGCGCACTTCGGCGCCAGCCAGAGCGGTGCCGCGCAGAGCGGTGCCCCGCTCGCGGCCCAGCAGTGCCACTGGCTTGTGGGCAGAGGTGTGCCACATGGCCTGAGTGGATGCGGACGTGCAGAAACCCTCGGTCAACGGGAGGCCGACCGCGCGCGAGCTGCTGAAGATCTTCACAACGGGTCACCTCCTCGGAACGAGAGAGCTCTGCATCGAGAGCTAGTAGTAGTTCTTCTTCCCCAGACGGGTCCTCCGGACCCGGCATGAGCAGGTTATGACCCCGTACCTGGGGCTCGCAACCTATTTAACGAAACTTGTCCCGATCAGGTGGCGGAGTACCCGACACCGGCTCGGACCAGGCCCAACACGTCGTCGCCGAACTTATCAAGCTTCGAGGCGCCGATGCCCGAGATCGCGACGAGTCCGGCCGAATCCGTGGGTCGCTGCTCCGCGATCGCCATCAGGGTCGCGTCGGTGAACACGACGTACGCGGGCACCTTCAGCTCCCGCGCCCGCCCCGCACGCCACCGGCGCAGCGACTCGAGCAGCTCCTCGTCCACATCGGACGGGCAGGACCTGCATCGGCCGAGCTTGACGGACTGCGCCTCGACCAGCGTCGACGCGCACACCCGGCAGGTCGGCTTCTCCTTCTTCATGAGAGGAGGCCGTTGCGCGCCACCGGATACCCGCGCGGCCGGGTGGTTCTCGGGAACGAGGCTGTAGAGGAACCGCGACCTGCGGCGGTACTTGCGTCCACCGGCGGCGCGCGCCAGCGCCCACGACAGCCAGATGTGCTCACGCGCGCGCGTGACACCTACATATAGAAGGCGGCGTTCTTCTTCGATCTTCGCCTCGTCGCCGTCGGCGTACTGGATCGGCATCGTGCCCTCGACCAGTCCGACGAGGAACACGGCGTCCCACTCGAGGCCCTTCGACGCGTGCAGCGACGCCAGAGTCACGCCTTCGACCGTCGGCGGGTGCTGTGCCTCGGCGCGCATGTCCAGCTCGACGCAGAACATCGGCAGGTCGGCCTCGGGCGTGGCGGCGGCGAACTCCTCGGCGAGCTCGACGAGCGCGAGCAACGACTCCCAGCGTTCCCGCGCGCTGCCACCGGTCGGCGGCTCGTCGGTCAGCCCGACGCGGCCGAGCGCCGAGCGCACGACCTCGGGCAGGCTGCCCTCGGGATTGCCCGACGAGCGCAGCGTGATCATCGCCTGGCGCACCTCGGCGCGCTCGAAGAAGCGCTCGCCCCCGCGCACCAGGTACGGGATGCCGAGCCCGGCGAGCGCCTGCTCGTACGCCTCGGACTGCGCGTTGACGCGGTAGAGGATCGCGATCTCGGACGCCGCGACGCCCTCGTCGAGCAGCGTCTTGATGCGGCCCGCGACGGCATCGGCCTCGCTCGGCTCGTCGTCGAACTCGTGGAACCGCGGCTTCGGGCCGTCCGGCCGCTGCCCGATCAGTTGCAGCCGCGAGCCGGCCGGACGCCCGCGCGCCCACTTGATCACGTCGTTGGCCAGCTCGACGACCTGCGGTGTCGACCGGTAGTCGCGCTCCAGCCGCACGACGACCGCCTCGGGGAACCGCCGCCCGAAGTTGAGCAGCGGCTGCGGCGAGGCTCCCGCGAACGAGTAGATGGTCTGGTTCGCGTCGCCGACCACGGTCACGTCGTCGCGAGCGCCCAGCCACGAGTCGAGCACGCGCTGCTGCAGCGGCGTCACGTCCTGGTACTCGTCCACGACGAAGCAGCGGTAGCGGTCGCGGAACTCCTGCGCGACCTCAGCGTTGTCCTCCAGCGCGCCCGCCGTGTAGAGCAGCAGGTCGTCGAAGTCGAGCAGCTGCGCCTCGTTCTTGAGCTGCTCGTAGGTCGTGTACAGCTTCATGATCTGTTCGGCGGGCGCCGGGATGTCCCGCGCGGCGCGAGCGGCCGCGGCCGGGTAGTCCTCCGGCATCAGCAGGGACGCCTTCGCCCACTCGATCTCGCTCGTCAGGTCGCGCAGCGCGTCCGACTCGGTCGGCATCCCCAGCCGGGACGCGGCGCGGGCCACGACGCGGATCTTCTGGTCGACGAGCTCCCAGCGCGGACCGCCGATGACCCGCGGCCAGAAGTAACGCAGCTGGCGAGAGGCGGCGGCGTGGAACGTCACGGCCTGTGCGCCTTGCACGTCCAGAGAACGCAAACGTGTGCGCATCTCCCCCGCGGCGCGCTTGGTGAACGTGACGGCCAGGACCTGCGACGGAGCGACGTGGCCGCGTTGACACAGGTAGGCGATGCGGTGCGTGATGGTGCGCGTTTTACCGGTACCGGCACCCGCGAGCACGCACACGGGACCGCGCGGGGCCTCGACTGCGGCGCGCTGTTCCGGATCAAGACCCTCCAGCAACGCGTCCATGCCCGGCAGTCTCGCAGATGGCCGCGCTGTGCTAAGTCAGGCTCCCGCTGTGTTCGATTATTTTGGCCAGTATCCTGTGGGTATGGCTGGTAAGCAGGACAAGGCGGCGGCGAAGGAAGCGGCGAAGGTTCGTCGCGCGGCTTCACGCGCGCGGCGCAAGCAGATCTTCGAGGCGTTCAAGATGCAGCGCCGCGAGGACAAGGCGCTCGTTCCGATGATGCTGGGCGCCCTGCTCGGTGTCACCGCGATCGCCGTGGTCCTGGGCATCGTCTTCAACGCCGTGTGGATGTTCGTGCCACTGGGCGTCGCGCTCGGCGCGCTGCTGGCCGTCATCATCTTCGGCCGCCGCGTCCAGAGCAACGTCTTCCGCAAGGCGGACGGCCAGCCGGGCGCGGGCGCCTGGGCACTCGAGAACCTGCGCGGCCGCTGGCGCGTCACGCCCGCCGTCGCGGGCACCACGCAGCTCGACGCCGTGCACCGCGTGCTGGGCAGGCCGGGCGTCGTCCTGGTCGCCGAGGGCGCTCCGCAGCGCGTCAAGCCGCTCCTCGCCCAGGAGAAGAAGCGCATCGCCCGCGTCGTCGGCGAGACCCCGATCTACGACTTCATCATCGGCACCGAAGAGGGCCAGGTCCCGCTGAAGAAGCTCCAGTCGAAGCTGATGAAGCTGCCGCGCAACATCACGGCCGCCCAGGTCGACTCGCTGGAGACCCGCCTCGCCGCGCTGGCCAGCCGCGGCGCCGCACTGCCCAAGGGCCCGATGCCGGCGGGCGCGAAGATGCGCAACGTCCAGCGCGCCATGCGCCGCCGGGGCTGACCGAACCCGCTCCCACCAGCACGAAGAGGCCCGCCGCACAGCACGTGCGGCGGGCCTCTTCGCGTTCGCGGACCAGCGGCTAGCGGACCTTGATGACGACGGTGCCGGCGGCCTTGTCGTGCAGGCAGCGGCCGTCCGCGTCCCAGACCAGCGCCGGGATCAGCGGGAAGATGAGCACGGTGCGCAGCAGGGCGCGCGGCAGGTGCACGAACGTCTTGCCGTCGATGCGCGCCACCCGCAGCCCGAGCAGCGCGTGTCCCGGGGTGAACCCGAAGAACGCGACCGCGACCACCGTGATCACGAACCAGGCCAGCAGGCTCCAGTTCTTCGGCAGGTCAGGCTGGGTGAAGACCGCCGCGACACCCGCGGCGAGGAGGAAGTCGACCAGGATGGCGAACGTGCGCCGCCCGATCGAGGCGATGGAGCCCGGCCCCTCCTTGGGGAAGCCATGACGCTCACCACGCCAGCGCTGTTGCGTGCCGTCGTTCGAGTCTTCACCCGGCGACAGCACCGAATTGGGTCCTGACAGCCACGAACCGGTCCACCTGCTCACTCCACCAGAGTAAAGCCGTGCTCAACGGGTGAGCACTGGCAGGTCGTCTTGCCCACTTGGGCGGCCCCGTTAACACTGGCGAAACATCGGAGTGACGGACGGGCAACACCGCCGACATACCGTCACTCACGATGACCAGCCGTTGTCCATAGTCAAGGAGTCGACGAGGGTGTTCAAGAATTCCGACGAGGTGCTGAAGTTCATCACCGACGAGGGCGTCAAGTTCGTCGACGTGCGGTTCAGCGACCTGCCGGGCGTGATGCAGCACTTCACGCTGCCCGCCAAGGCGTTCGACGCCGACGCGATCGAAGAGGGCCTCGCCTTCGACGGCTCCTCCGTGCGTGGTTTCCAGTCCATCCACGAGTCGGACATGCTGCTGCTGCCCGACCTGTACACCGCGCGCCTCGACCCGTTCCGGATCGAGAAGACGCTGATCGTCAACTTCTTCGTGCACGACCCGTTCACGCGTGAGGCGTACAGCCGCGACCCGCGCAACATCGCGCGCAAGGCCGAGCAGTACATCACCGACTCGGGCATCGCCGACACCGCGTACTTCGGTGCCGAGGCGGAGTTCTACATCTTCGACTCGATCCAGTTCGACACCACCGGGAACTCCTCATTCCACAAGATCGACGCGGTCTCCGGCTGGTGGAACACCGGCCGTGAGGAAGAGGGCGGCAACCTCGGCTACAAGGTCAAGTACAAGGGTGGCTACTTCCCCGTCACCCCGAACGACCACTACGCCGACCTGCGCGACCAGATGGTCCTCAACATGGAGGCCCAGGGCTTCACGGTCGAGCGCGCGCACCACGAGGTGGGCACCGGCGGCCAGGCCGAGATCAACTACAAGTTCAACACGCTGTTGCACGCCGCGGACGACCTGATGCTGTTCAAGTACATCATCAAGAACACCGCGTGGCAGGCAGGCAAGACCGTCACCTTCATGCCGAAGCCGCTGTTCGGCGACAACGGCTCGGGCATGCACACGCACCAGTCGCTGTGGAAGGACGGCACGCCGCTGTTCCACGACGAGAGCGGCTACGCGGGTCTCTCCGACACCGCCCGCCACTACATCGGCGGCATTCTGCACCACGCGCCGTCGCTGCTGGCCTTCACCAACCCGACGGTGAACTCCTACCACCGCCTGGTCCCGGGCTACGAGGCCCCGGTCTCGCTGGTCTACTCCCAGCGCAACCGCTCGGCGTGCGTCCGCATCCCGATCACGGGCAACAACCCGAAGGCCAAGCGCATCGAGTTCCGCTGCCCCGACTCCTCGGGCAACCCGTACCTCGCCTTCTCGGCGATGGTCATGGCGGGCCTCGACGGCGTGAAGAACAAGATGGAGCCGCCGGCCCCGATCGACAAGGACCTCTACGAGCTCCCGCCCGAGGAGGCCCGCGACGTCAAGCAGGTCCCCGCGACGCTGGACGCCGTGCTCGACAACCTCGAGGCGGACCACGAGTTCCTGCTCGAGGGCGGCGTGTTCACGCCGGACGTGATCGACACCTGGATCTCGTACAAGCGCTCCGAAGAGATCGACCCGCTGCGTCTGCGCCCGAACCCCTACGAGTTCGCGCTCTACTACGACGTGTGATCGGTTGAGCTTTGCGTCGAAGGCCCGGCGGGTTCGTTCCCGCCGGGCCTTCGGCCGTTCTAAGTGCCCAGCAGGGTCACGGTCGACGACGACCCGCTGACCCGGACGTTGGAGACGAGGACGTCGGCCTCACCGCCGGTCGGCAGCTTGATCCGGGCCTCACCGCCGGTGAGGGCCCCGGCGGCCGTGCCGGCACCGGACAGCTGCCAGACGCCGTCGTTGACGGTCTCGATCAGATCGACCCGGTCCATCACGACCGCGTTGCCGTCCGCGTAGATGAGCCGGGCCGGCCCTGAGTAGCTGAACATCAGTTCTCCCCTGCCGGATCTCCCTGACGCCTGAACACACGTGCGGGACGACCGCGGGGTTCACTTGATGATCCGAAAAGGACTCACGCCGCGAGCCGGGAGCGGACCTCCATCAGGGCCTCGCCGAGCAGGTTGAGTCCCAGCCACTGGGCGGGATCGGCGGCACGCGGGTCGGATTCGACGAGGCCGATGCCCCACACGCGGTCCTGCGGGCTGGCCTCGACGAGAACGCGGGAACCCGTGCCCAGCAAGTAAGAACGCAGTGCGGGGTCCTGGCCGAACTTCGCCAGGTTGCCCTCGACGACGATCTCCAGCCGCGCGGATACCCACTCGGCGTCGGAAAAGCCCTCAACCTCACGGCCGAGCGCCTTGGCCTCGGCCGGTGTGCGGGCGGCGAGCACGCGTGCGGCCACGGTGGCATCGCCGAAGAGCAACGCCTTGCGCCACATCATGTAGTGCTCGGCCGACGGGAAATCCTGCCCGTCGGCGGAGAAGGAGCACGGCCACCACTGCGACAGGCATCCCTTGCCGATGCCGCCGTCACGTTCGGGCTGGTGTCCCCAGAAGAACAAGTACTTCACAGGGCGACAGGTTAGCTACCTATCGCGTGATTCCCCGGGGTTTTCGCCTGGCTCCGGCATCTCCGGCTCGCGCCACGTCTCGGACCGTGTCGGGCCGTTGGCGCGCAGCTCGTTCTCGACCTCCTTCTTCAGGTGGTCGTCCTTCACGAAGCCGTGCTGGTCACTTTCGCGTTGGGTCATGCATCAGGCGTACCCGGTGCCGCCGGGAAATCACTTCGGCAGCGGGATTCCGGCGATCGAGATCGCGGCGCCCGTCGGGGCGAACTGGCCGGAGATCGACGAGAACGTCAGGGTGAGCGAGTTCACGCCCGTGCCGAGCTTCTCGTCGAGCACGACGGTGCCCGAGGTGGTGGTGCCCTGGGTGACGAGGCCGTCCCACTTGCTGCTCGACGCCGCGTAGGTGCGGTTCAGATCGTCCACGACGGCGATGCCGACCACGGGGAGGGTCATCCTGGCCCGGGAGGCGTTCGTGGCCGTCACGAAGAGCTTCACCCGGCCGTTCGCGGCTTCCACGCGGGTGACCTCCACGGTCAGCATGCCGCGCTGCTGCTTGAAGGAGCCCGTCCCGACCTTCACTTCCGCTGACGGCTCGGTCGTTTCCAGTGCGCCATCAGGGGTTTCAAAACCGTTCGACGTGGTCGTCGTGGCGGTGACGTTGGGCTGCGCGGCGGAGTTGTTGCCGCTCAGTGCATACTCGATCACACCGAGTAGTGCGAGCACACCGGCAGCCACGCCCGCGATGGCGATCACGGTCTTTCCTCGGCGCGTGACCCTGCGATGCTGCATGACTTCCTCTGCTAGACCCCCGGCGAACCACAGCTCCCCCCTGAGCGCGCCCAGTCTCATCTCGATTGGGTGAAACGTCAATGCGCTAGGGTCCGCGCGTGTCCCAAGATGTCGCCGAATTCACGGCTCCGCAGCTGCTCACCACCCACATCTTCGACTCGGCACCCGATGCGCTCGAAGCGGTTCAGGCCGCTGACGTACTCGACCTCGGTGTCCGTGTCTACAACCGGCTCGTGCCCGACGCCGACGACGCGGAAGCGTTGGAGGAGGAGTGGGTGGTCGAGGTCTACACCAGCGCTCCGGCGGTGGACCCCGATTCCGACGAGGACTGAGCAGGTCCAGAACTGGGGGGCACACCGCGAGGTGTGCCCCCGAACCTGAAGAAATACCTGAAGATCTCAGACGGTCAGTACAATTTTTCCTCGCACATGGCCACCTTCGAGCAACCTGTGCGCCTTCACGGCCTCTGCCAACGGAAAAGTCTGCTGCACCTCGACGCGCAGCCTCCCGGCCGCGACCAGGTCCACCAGCCACTGCGTCTGCCCGGCGTCCGGCCGCGCCCAGGTGTTGACCACGCCGTTCTCCAGCGCCCTCGCTCCATCCACAATGGACGTCATCCGCGCCCGGTCGCGCACCAGCTGCAACGACTGGTCGAACGAGAGCCCGCCCACGTTGTCGACCACCGCGTCGACCAGGCCGTCACCGCCGACGAGCTCCGCGACCGTGTCGACCAGCGCGTCACCGTAGGCGACCGGTTCGGCCCCGAGCGACCGCACGAACTCGTGGTTGCGCGGCGACGCGGTACCGATCACCCGCGCAGCCCCCAGTTCACGCGCGATCTGCACCTGGAGGTGGCCGACGCCACCGGCGGCCGCGTGCACCAGGACGACGTCACCGGGACCGGTGCCGACGGCCTTCAACGACTGCAGCGCCGTCAGTCCTGCCAGCGGCAACGCACCCGCGGTCACGAAGTCCACGGTGGACGGTTTGCGCGCGATCATCCGGTCCGGCACCGAGACCGACTCGGCGCAGGTGCCGAACTGGACGTGGTCCTTGCGCGCATACGCGAGCACCTCGTCGCCCGGTTTCCAGTCGTACACGCCGACGCCGACCGCCCGCACGACGCCCGCCACGTCCCAGCCTGGGATCAACGGCAGGTGGTGCGGCAGCAGTCCCTGCAGGTACCCGGCTCTGATCTTGCAGTCCACCGGGTTCACCCCGGCCGCGCGCACGTCCACCAGCACGTGATCAGGCCCGATCAGCGGGTCGGGCAGTTCCTGCAACGACATGACGTCGGCATCGCCGAACCGGGTGTACGCGATCGCTTTCACGGTTTCTCACCGTAGAAGACACGCTCGGCCACCGCACGTGCACGACGAGTGGTCCTGCGATATTCCTCCAGGAACTCGCCCGGATCACCACCGGGCTCGTGCCCCATCACCGACGCGACCGCGACCAGATCGCGCCCGGACGTCGGCAGTTGGTCAGACGCCTTGCCCCGGACCAGCGTCACGGCGTTGCGCGCCTGCGTCGCGAGGTTCCACGCGGTGGTCAGCGCGGCAGCGTCCTCGGCGGCGAGCAGGCCGGCGTCGACAGCGGCCGCCATCGCGGCCATTGTGGACGGTGTGCGCAGGCCGGGCACCGCGCCGGAATGCTGCAGCTGCAACAACTGCACGGTCCATTCCACGTCCGCGAGCCCGCCGCGCCCGAGCTTGGTGTGCGTGCTCGGATCGGCGCCCCGTGGCAGCCGTTCCGCGTCGACCCGTGCCTTGATCCGCCGGATCTCCCGCACGGACGCCGCGTCCAGCCCGGCGGCCGGATACCGCAGCGGCTCGATCAGCTCCTCGAACTCGGCCCCCAGCGCGGCGTCGCCCGCGATGAACCGGGCTCGCAGCAGCGCCTGCTTCTCCCAGATCTCGACCCACTGCCGGTAGTACGCGCGGTAGGAGTCCAGCGTCCGCACCAACGGTCCCTGCCTGCCTTCCGGCCGCAGGTCCGCGTCGACCTGCAACGGCGGGTCCTGCGACGGTGCGCCGAGCAGCCGCCGGATCTTCTCCACGACCCCGCTCGCCCACTTCACCGCCTCGGCGTCGGACACGCCCTCGTGCGGCCGGCACACGAACAACACGTCCGCGTCCGAGCCGTACCCGAGCTCATGCCCGCCGAGCCGGCCCATCCCGATCACGGACAGCGCGGCCACGGACTCGCCGGACGCACGCACCGCGGCGTCGAGCGCACTCTGCAACACCGAACCCCACACCTCGGACAGCGAGGCGCACACCGTCTCCAACGGCATGAACCCCAACAGGTCCGCGGCGGCGATCCGCAACATCTCGTGACGCCGCAACGATCGTGCGGCCGCGATCGCCCGCGCCGCGTCGCCGTACCGGGAAACGGCGCTGCGCAGGGGTTTCCCGATCGTGTGCGGGTCACCGCCGACCAACGCCTCGGTGTCCGCGAGCAGCCGCAACACTTCCGGCGCGCGCACCAGCAGGTCCGGCACGAGGCGCGAGGTGCCCAGCAGCGCCGCGAGCCGTTGGACGACCGCGCCCTCGTCACGCAGAAGTCTCAGGTACCAAGGGGTTTCCGCGAGCGCCTCGGACACCTTCCGGTACGCGAGCAGCCCGCCGTCGGCGTCGGGCGTGCCGGCGAAGAGGTCGAGCAGCACCGGCAACAGGGCGCCCTGGATGCGGGCCCGCCGCGACATCCCGTGCGTCAACGCCTGGATGTGCCGCAACGCGCCATCCGGCGACGTGTAGCCCAACGCCGCCAGCCGCGCCACGGCCTCCTTGGTGGTGAGCCGCAGCGCCTCGGTCGGCACGCCCGCCACGGACTGCAGCAGCGGCCGGTAGAACAGCTTCTCGTGCAGCCGCCGGACCTGGTTGGCGTGCTTGCGGAACTCCGCGAGCAGCACCTGCCCCTCGGACCTCCGCCCGTCCGCGGCGAGCCCCACCGAACGCGCCAGCCATCGCAACGCCGTCACGTCGTCGTCGGCCGGGAACAGGTGCGTGCGCAGTAAACGCTGCAACTGCAGCCGGTGCTCCAACGTGCGCAGGAACCGGTAAGAGCGCCCGAACTCCGCAGCGTCCTCGCGCCCGACGTATCCACCCTGGCCCAACGCGGCCAGCGCGGCCGTCGTCGCCTGGATGCGCAGGTCCTCGTCGGAGCGCCCGTGCACGAGCTGCAGCAGCTGCACCGCGAACTCGACGTCGCGCAGACCACCGCGGCCGAGCTTCAGTTCGCGGTCGGCGAGCCCGGTCGGCACGTGGTCCTCGACCCGGCGCCGCATGGCCTGCACGTCCTCGACGAAGTTCTCGCGCTCGGCCGCCGTCCACACGCAGGGCCGCACGACGTCGAGGTACGCCTGCCCCAGCTCGGCGTCACCGGCGACCGGCCGTGCCTTCAACAGCGCCTGGAACTCCCAGGTCCGCGCCCATTTCTTGTAGTACGACGCGTGCCCTTCCAACGTGCGGACCAGCGCACCCGCCTTGCCCTCCGGCCGCAGCGCCGCGTCGACCTCGAAGCACGACTGGCCGGCGATCTGCATCATCGTGCCGGCCAGCCGCGTCGCCACGCCCAGATCGCCCTCGGCGACGAACACGACGTCGACGTCGCTCACGTAGTTCAGCTCGTTCGCGCCGCACTTGCCCATCGCGATCACGGCGAGCCGGCAGCGGTCCGCGCCGTTCACCCGCTCCGCGGCGAGCTTCAACGACGCACTCAGCGCCGACACGGCCAAATCGGACAGTTGCGCCGCCACCGTGTCGTACGGGACGAACACCAACTCGGGCTCAACGACGTGCGCAAGGTCGTTGGCGGCAACGAGCAGCAGCTTCGCCCGGTACTCCGTGCGCAGCACGGCGCCGTCCGCCAGTTCCAGCGACACGTCGACCTCGTCGGTCAGCGAACGCCACCGGCCGGGGTTCGCCACGAGGAAGTCCGACAGCGCGGTGGACGAGCCGAGCACGGCGAGCAGACGCCCGCGCACCACGACGTCCTTGTGCAGCGCGGCCGACAGGGCGTCCCAGTCGACGACGGCTTGGAGGCGCTCCAAGCCACGCAACGCCAGGTCCGGATCGGGGCAGCGGGACAGCGCGGACAGCACCGCCTCGGAGCCCTCGGTGGGCCGGCGGTCGGCCCACAGGCCGAGTCCGCGCAGCACTTCCTCGCTGCGCGGCTCGGTGAGCCCGAATCGTGCCGGCGACGCGTGGCGCACTGGTTCGCTCATCGTGAGCCAACCCTAATGCGTGCGTTCACACGGTCAGAAGACGATCAGTGAGAGTCCGTAGAGCACGACCGCCACACAACCGGCGAAGCTCGCGTACGCGGGCACCTTCTTGTCACCCGAAAGTGCGCGGATGCCGACCACGAACAACGTCACGACCACGACCGTGGCCAGCAGCGTGGCGCCGAAGACCTGGAGCAGCGCCGTCCAGTCGACCTTCATGCCGCCACCTTGTGCAGTTCGGCCTGGGCCGCGACCTCGTCGACGATGTGCTCCGGCTTGACCGGCTCGCGCCGCGCCAGGATCCAGATGCCCAGCGACACCGCGATTCCGATGGTGGCGACGCCGATGATGCCGACGCTGCCGGTCGACGCCCACTTGCCCGCGAGGGCTCCGACGAGGCCGGCGGCGGGCAGCGTGAACAGCCAGCCGGCTGCCATCTTGCCCATGGTGCCCCAGTTGACACCGCGGCGGTCGCGGCCGAGGCCGGAACCCATGATGCCGCCGGACGCGACGTGCGTCGTGGACAGCGCGAAGCCGAGGTGCGACGACGCGAGGATCGCCGTGGCCGTCGAGGTCTGCGCCGCGAAGCCCTGCGCGGGCTCGATGGTCGTCAGGCCGCGGCCCATCGTGTGCGTGATGCGCCAGCCGCCGAGGTACGTGCCCGCCGCGATCGCGAGACCGGCGCTGACGATCACCCAGGTGGGCGGGCCGGAGCCGGGGGCGAGCGAACCGGACGTGATCAGCGCGAGCGTGATGATGCCCATCGTCTTCTGCGCGTCGTTCGTGCCGTGCGCGAGAGAGACGAGCGAGGCGGACGCGACCTGGCCGACCTTGAAGCCGGTGTGCGCGACGCGCGGGTCCGCCGCCTTCTTGAGCCGGTAGACGACGATCGTGGCGATGGCCGCGACCAGACCGGCGACCAGCGGCGCGACGATCGCGGGCACCAGGACCTTGTCGACGACCTTGGCGAAGTGGATGGCGTCCACACCGGACGCGACCCACGCCGCACCGATCAGGCCGCCGAACAACGCGTGCGACGAACTCGACGGCAGGCCGATGTACCAGGTGACGAGGTTCCACATGATCGCGCCGACCAGCCCGCCGAAGATGATGGCGGGCGTGATCTGCGCGTCGTCGACGATGCCGCCGGAGATGGTCTTGGCGACCTCAACGGACAGGAAGGCGCCTACGAGGTTGAGAACCGCCGACAGCGCGACCGCCGTGCGGGGCTTCAACGCACCCGTGGCGATGGAGGTGGCCATGGCGTTGGCCGTGTCGTGGAACCCGTTGGTGAAGTCGAAGATGAGAGCAGTGATGACGACGATGATCACTACAAGAGCGGGATCCACAGTGATCCTCCGGCTGGATCGAACAAGCTGTCCAGGAGATTACGGTACCGCCAACGGAGGATGTCTTAAAACCTACGAAAGTAACGTCACACCAACGGAAGTCGTGTGGCCGAACCCAGTGCGGGCAGCAGTTCTCCCCGAACGAGTTTCGCGAATCTGCCGACGAACGGCTGCCACACCTCTTCGAAGTCGCGGTGCGCCTGTTCGAGGAACTCCTGGTCGAAGTGGTGAGCTCGCGCACAGGAAGCCGAATCAGGATCCTTGGCCGCCCAGTTCAGGACGATTTCCGGCGTCGTCTCGATGTGGAACTGAAGGCCGTAAGCGCTCTCCCCGACCCGAAACGCCTGATTCGGATATTTCGGGGACGCCGCGAGGTGCTCGGCGCCGGGCGGCAGCAGGTGCACCTCGTCGTTGTGGAACTGCAGCACGTCCGGCGTGAACGGCAGGTCCGCGAACAGCGGGTCGCCGGCCGCGGCGTCGCGCTTCGCCACCAGCAGCACGCCGACCTCCGGGCCCTGCGGACCCTTGCGGACCTGGCCACCGGTGGCGGCCGCGAGCAGCTGCGCGCCGAGGCAGATCGCGAGGGTGGGCAGCCGCTTCGACACGGCGCTCGACAGCAACCGGCGGGCGTCCGCGAGCCACGGGTGGTCGAGGTCGTCGAGCGCGCCCATCTCACCGCCGAGACAGATGACGCCCTGGTAGCCGTCGAGGTTCTGCGGCGCGGGCTCGTCCTTGAGAGCCACGAGGTCGATGGCGATGCCTTCGGCCTCGAGCCAGTCCCCGAGCTTGGCCAGCGGGTCCGACTGCGAGGGTTGCAGGACGAGCAGGCGTGGTGCGTTCACACGACCGAGCCTAGGTGGGGTGAGGTCAGCAGTGACACGCGACCTTCGATACGCCCGAATCAACCGGATACCCCGCCTCCCGCCAGGCCGTGATCCCGCCCGAGAGCCGCTTGACGCGGTATCCCCGCTGGGCGAGCGCGAGGGCGCCCTTGGTCGCCGCGTTGCACTGGAAGCTCTCGCAGTAGCAGATGTAGACCAGGTCCGGGTCGAGGTCGAGCCGCTCCGGCAGGTCGCGGTAGGGCAGGTTGATCGCACCGGGGATGCGGGCCTGCGCGAACGCCTCCGGGGCGCGCGTCTCCACGAGGACGTAGCCCTGGGTGTTGCCGCCCGTCATGTCGCGGTGCACGTCGTCGGGGTCGGCCTCGAACGCGAGCTCGGCGGCGAAGTGGGCGGCAGCGGCGTGCGGGTCGGCGGCGGGGAAGCGCAGTGCGTTCGTCATGCCTTCGATCCTGCTGGGACCGTGCTCTTTCGGACATGCGGAAGTCCAGGCGTTCGGGACGTTCTTCCTATGATTTCCAGGTGGAACTCGATGCCGTGGACTGGAAGATCCTGTCGCTGCTGCAGCAGGACGGGCGGATGTCGTTCAGCGCGCTGGGCCGCGAGGTGTCGCTGTCCGCGCCGGCGGTGACCGAACGGGTGCGGCGCCTGGAGTCCCTTGGCGTGATCACGGGCTTCACCGCGGTGGTGTCACCGTCCCGGCTGGGTCTGCCGATCGAGTCGATCGTGCGCGTGCGGGTGCGGTCGCTCGACACGCCTCGGTTCCGTTCGCAGGTCCTGGTGCTGCCGCAGATCCTCGACGCGGACCACGTGACCGGCGACGACTGCTGGCTGCTTCGGGTCGTCTGCCGGACGATGGTCGAGTTGGAGGAGCTCGTCGAGGTGATGCAGCGTTACGGCGACACGACGACCTCGCTCGTGTTCTCCTCCCACGTCCGCAACCGCCCGTTGTCACCCGATCTGCTGGGCTAGGCCCAGCTGTACTCGGACCAGTCGGAGACGGCGCGGAAGCCGATGCCCTGGTAGACGGAGTTCGCCGTGGAGTTGGCGAGGTCCGCGGTGAGCACGACGTGGTCGACGCCTTCGCTGTACGCCCACTGGCTGACCGCCGCGGTGGCCGCGGCCGCGTAGCCGTGACGGCGGTGCTCGGGTGGCGTGTAGACGGGGCCGACCCGCGACACCCCGCCGATCGGGGTGGTGCTCGCCGCCCACGACACCGGTACGCCGTCGACCTGCCACACGACGTGCCCGGCAGGCATCCACCGGCTGTCCGCCGCCCGCTTCTCGGCCTCGGCTCGCGGGAGTCCGTCCAGTTCGGCCACGAAGGCGGTCCACCAGCGGGTGATCAGGTCGTCGTCGGCGGGCGTGGCCTGCCTCGACTCACCGTGGACGTCCGGCACCACCAGGTCCTCCAGCCGGTAGAGCCGCAGGGCGTAGAGCTCCTCGCCACCCTCCCGCCAGAGCGTGCGGAAGGCATCGACCCGCTCCCGCGTTCCGGTGACCTCGTTGATCTCGCGGTCTCCGAGTGCTGCCACGACGAGCGGAGCCGCGGCCGGTGGCATCGCGGCGACGTGCAGCGGACGACCGTCCATCTGGGTCACCGCGCCGACCACGGTTCCGTTGTCGTGCAACGAGATCAGCGCTGTCGGTGTCCTGCGTCCCTGTACTGCGGCGTCCGCGCTGGTCAGGTGCACGCTGTTGTTCACGGGGTCGGCGTTGAGGAAGTCGCCTGCCACGGCGAGGAAGTCGTTGATGTTGTTGTGGCTCAGTGCTTCCACCAGAACTCCGCCCAGTCGTCGAGTGGTTCGAAGCCGATGCGTTGGTAGATCGAGTTCGAGGTCGGGTTGGCCAGGTCCGCGAAGAGCAGTACGTCGGTGGCGCCCTGGTCCAGTGCCCACCGGGTGGCGACCGCGCTGACCGCGGCCCCGTAGCCGTGCCTGCGGTGCTCAGGCGGGGTGTAGACCGGGCCGATCCTGGTCATGCCGGCCTCCGGCCGACTCGCCACGGCCCAGGCGACCGGCGTGCCGTCGATCACCCAGAGGGCGTGGCCCTGGCCGAGACGCAGCGAGGTGCGCATGGCTTCGGTCGTCGGTGCCGCCGGCGCCTCGGGAACGGCCTCGCTGAGGAAGGCCTTACGCCAGGCGCCGAGAAGTTCCACGTCGTCTTCGGTGGCCATGCGGCTGGTGCCGCCGGCCGACGGCGGGGCGAGGGTGGTCAGGCGGTACTGCCTGGTGGTGAGGGATTCGGTGTAGTTCTTGCCGGTCGCTGTGGCGAAGGCCTCAGACCTTTCCCGCGGGCCCGTCACCCCTGGGGCGTCCGGGTCGATCTTCGCGGCGAGGCCGGCCGCCAGTTCCACTGCGGAGAGAGGGAGGTCTGCCGCTTGGAACGGCCAGGGTGGCGTGCGGACCAGCGTGCCGATCACGTCGCCGTTCTCGTGGAAGGTGATCAGGATCGGTGGTTGTTCGGTGGCCGGTGACCGGCGGATGCGGTCCAGCGAGGTGAGTGCCACGGTGTTTCGCACCGGATCGGCTGACAGCCGATCGTGGGTGGCTGCGTCGAACGATTCCAGCGTGGCGTGCACGACGGCGTCCATGGGTCCATCAGATCAGAGCGCGCAAGCGAGAATCCGGGCACGCAAAAGACCCCTGAGGGGAGCACCGAAGTGCTCGACCCTCAGGGGTCTTCTGGAAATAATGTTCGGCGACGACCTACTCTCCCACACCGTAACCAGTGCAGTACCATCGGCGCAGAAGGGCTTAACTACCGGGTTCGGAATGGGACCGGGTGTTTCCCCAACGCTATGATCACCGAAACTCTATGGAGATGTACCTGCGGCGATCGGAATGCCGCTCGGTTCTTCCAGAACCGCACAGTGGATGCGTAGCGTCTTTGTAACAAGTCCTCGGCCTATTAGTACCAGTCAGCTCCAACCGTTACCGGTCTTCCACCTCT
>NZ_JOEA01000030.1 GCF_000719115.1 Lentzea albidocapillata
GCTCGGTCAGTTCCTGACCTACAAGGCCCAGCGGGCTGGTGTGGTGGTGGTGCAGGTCGATCCGGCCTACACCTCGCAGACCTGCCACGCCTGCGGGCATGTCGACAAACGCAACCGCCGCAGTCAGGCGGTGTTCCATTGTGGCCGGTGTGACTTCGTTGGGCACGCCGACCACAACGCGGCACTCAACATCGCGGCTCGCGGTGTCGTGTGTCGGGGCGAAGTCATGCGCCCGGACGCAGCGCCCACCCTGGCAGCCAGCTAGGACGGCAGCAGCAAGCCTGGAAACCGCCGCTCGCGGCGATTGGCAAACTCGTCCCTGCAAGGACGAGTTCATGACTGTGGACGTTCCCCTACTACCTGCCGTACTCCAACGAGATCTTCGGCGGCCCGTCCAAGACCCACCTGCACCTGCACGACTCGAACGTCGACTGGGGCCAGGACCTGGGCAGGCTGGCCGACCGCCTGAAGCGGTACCCCGGCGAACGGATGTGGCTCGTCTACAAGGGCTCCGGGGTGCCCGAGCACTACGGCATCCATGCCGCCGACCCGCGCGGGGTGCTGCCGGACCAGGTGCACGGCCTGCTCGTCGTGTCCAACACGGCCATCGCCAAGGCCGACGACGCTCTGCGTGCGCTCATCGACACGAGCGCGCCGATCGACGTCGTGGGCCACTCCATCACGATCTTCCGCAGGCCGTAGGGAGAAAGTTCCGTACCCCTACGGATGCGAACCCTGATTGTTCCGCACGTGCGGGGCTCCGACAGTGATCGCAGCGAACGGCCGCCGTCCCTGCCCTGAGGTGGGCCGTTCCGAGATCCGGAGAGGAACCAACGTGACGAGAACACCACGGTCCTGGGGCCTGCTGGCCCTGGTCGCGGCCACGGTGCTGACGCCGGTCAGCATCGCGAACGCCGCACCGCCGAACGCCCCTGCGGCCAACTACCTGGGGGACACCGTCCCCGCCAACCTCGGTGACGCCTCGCCCATGTTCGTCGGCGGGCAGAACGCCACCGTGAGCGAGTTCCCCGGCATCATCGCGGGCATCCGCGCCGGTGGCACCCGGCCGGAGGGCCAGACCTGCTCCGGCACGGTCGTGGCGCCGCGCAAGATCCTGATCGCGGCGCACTGCGCGGATGCCCAGGGGGAGAAGAAGTTCGTCTACGGGCTCGACGACCTCAAGGACTACCAGGGCGGCGCCGGTACCGGGTTCGCCGTCAACGTCGTCAGCTACAAGAAGCACCCGAAGTACGTCAACTTCGACCAGGGTTACGACGTCGCCGTCGTGACCGTGGACCGCGACATCGCGCTCAAGGGCGGTGCCGCTTACCCGGCGGTCGCCACCTCGGCGGACGCCGGTGGTGCCGCGCCCGGCAGGACCGGTCTGGGTTTCGGCTACGGCAAGAAGGACTTCAACGACACCTCCAAGGACGTCACCCTCGACAAGGCGAGCCTGCCGGTCGTCAACGGGGACAGCGTCTGCCAGGGCGTCGGCGCGGGCTTCAAGTCGGCGACCATGATCTGCGCCGGGTACTCCGACGGCCGGATCTCGATCCTGCCCGGTGACAGCGGCGGCCCGCTGATCTTCGACGGCAAGATCTACGGCGTCGCGTCGTGGAGCCGGTCGGACTTCAAGTGGTACTCGATCTACGGCCGCCTCGACAACGACATGGGCGACTGGGTCAGGACCGAGGTCGGCCAGCAGCCCCCGGTCGGTGACTTCGGGCTGACCGTCGCGCCGGGCAGCGGTTCGGTGGCGGCAGGCAAGACGCTCTCCGCGGGCATCACCACCACGGCCGGTTCGGGTGGCGCGGAGGACGCCACGCTGTCCGCCTCCGGTCTGCCCAGCGGGGTGAAGGCGGTCTTCCAGCCGACGTCGGTGACCACCGGCAACTCGGCCAAGGTCACGTTCGACGCCGCCACCACGGCACCGAACGGCACCTACGAGGTCTCGATCACGGGCACCACGTCGACCGGCAAGACCGCGTCCGGCAAGTACTCGCTGACCGTCACCGGTGGTGGCGACCCGCAGCCGGGCGACTTCACCCTCGGAGCCTCGCCGAGCAGTGTGAAGGCGGCCAAGGGCAAGTACGTCTCCACGACCATCTCGTCGAACGGCGACGGCCAGACGATCACCCTGTCGGCCTCGGGCGTGCCCAGCGGCGTGAAGGCCACGTTCCAGCCGGCCTCGGTGGGTGCCGGCAGCTCGTCCAAGCTGACGCTGGACGTCTCCAGCACCGCGACCGCCGGCACGACCGGCATCACGGTGACGGGCACGGACGCGGGCGGGAAGACCGCCACCACGACGGTGTCGCTCACGGTCGAGGGCACCGATCCGCCGACCGGTGAGGTCACGGTGACCGCGTCGCCGTCGTCGGCCAGCGTCAGGCAGGGCCTGCTGGCCCAGACCCTGGTGAAGGCCGCCGGTGGCACCGGCAACCTGACGCTGACGGCGTCCGGTGTGCCCACCGGTGCGCAGATGTCGTTCAACCCGGCCACGATCGGCCAGAACGGCAGCAGCAACGTCTGGATCTTCACGAACTTCTCCACCCCGCCCGGCACCTACCCGATCACCATCAAGGCCACCTCGGCCGACGGGAAGACCGGCACGACCACGTTCACGCTGACCGTCACCCGCTAGACCCCGTTGGGGGAACAGGGAAGAGCCCCGGAGCCACAAGGCTCCGGGGCTCGTTCTGTTACGCGAGACTCAGACAGTCAGGGTCCAGGTGTCGATGTTGCCGGTGTCGTAGGTGTAGATGTCGGTCACCTGGAGCTTCCAGGTGCCGTTGCGCGCCTCCGAGGACAGGTCGACGGTGTAGGTCTCGTGGACACCCGCCGAGGACGAGGCGCCGCCCGCCTTCTTGAGCACGTAGGACTTGCCGGACGGGCTGACCAGGTCGATGGCCAGATCGCCGGTGTAGGTGTGGTTGATGTCGACCTTGACGGTTGCCGAGGCCGTGGAGTTGCCGGTGCAGCCCGAGATCGTCACCGACGACGAGACGGCGGTGCCGGTGTCCGGAATGGACACGTCGTCGCCGTTCGTGCCGGGGCCGCACACCGGGTCGGGACCGCCACTGATGAAACCGCTGTACAGCAGCTTGTTCGGCGAACCGGTGCCCGGGTTGGTGACCTTGCCGTCGGTGGCGTTGTTCACCAGCGCGTCACGCAGGGCCTGTGGGCTCGCGGACGGGTTGGCCGACAGGTACAGGGCCGCGACACCCGCGACGTGCGGAGAGGCCATGGACGTGCCGGACATGTTCGTGGCGCCGCCGTTCAGCCCCAGCGAGGTGATGCCGTCACCGGGGGCGAAGATGTCCGTGCAGTTGCCGAAGTTCGAGAACGAGGCGCGTGCGTCGTTGGACGAGGTCGCGTTCACCGTGATCAGCGACGCGATCTTGGCGGGGCCGGTGGAACAGGCGTTGGTAGAGCTGTTCCCCGACGCGGTGGCCATCTGCACGCCGGAGCCGACCATGCCGGCGATGGCGTCGTTGCCGATGTCGGCGGTGTCGAAGGTCCAGGAAGCGTTGACCACAGCGGGCTTCTGCGCGTTCGCGGTGATCCACTCGATGGCTTTGACACCGGCCGAGTCAGGGCCGCTGTTCCCGCAGCTCGCGCCGAGCATGCGGACCGAGACCAGCTTGGCCTTCTTCGCCACGCCGTAGGTCTTCGAACCGACGGTGCCCGCCACGTGCGTGCCGTGACCGGAGCAGTCCTGACCGTTCTGGCCGTCCTCGATGAAGTCGGCGCCCACGGACGCGCGTCCCTCGAAGTCGGCGATCGAGGTTTTGATGCCGGTGTCGGTGACGTAGACCGTCACGTTCGACGCGCCACCGCTGGGGTAGGTGAACTTCTTGTCCAGCGGCAGGTTCGCCTGGTCCACGCGGTCCAGGCCCCACGTCGGGTTGGTCTGCACGTCCAGCGCCTTCGCGGTGCCGTCCTGGTAGACGGCCTTGACGGCGGGGTCGGCCGCCAGCTTCCGCGCCGCGGCCTCGGTCAGGTTCCTGACCTGGAAGCCGCGCATGGCGTGGGAGAACACGGCGTCGAGGGTGCCGCCGTACCTCTGGGTGAGAGTGCTCGACGACGCCTGGACGGCGGCGCCGGGCTTGAGGGACACGATGAAGCTGCCGCCGGCCGCGGGGTTCTTGGCCTTGACGAAGTCGGCCTCAGCCGCCTGTGCCGGGGTGGCCAGCAGGGCGGAGGAGACGATCAGAACGGCGAGCCCGCAGGTGGTGCGATGCATGGGAATCCTTCCGGGCGTCGTCAGAACGTCAGGGTCCAGGTGTCGATGTTCCCGGCGTCGTAGGTCCAGACGTCGGTCACCTGCAACTTCCACGTGCCGTCGCGGTTCTCCGCGGACGCGTCGACCGTGAAGGTCTCGTGCACACCGGCGGACGAGGTGGCGCCCTTGGCCTTCTTGAGGCTGTAGGTGGCACCGGACGGACCGACCAGGTCGATGGCCAGGTCAGCGGTGTAGGGGTGGTTGATGTCGACCTTGACCTTGGTGGTGGCCGAGGCCTTGCCGGTGCAGCCGGTGACGCTCACCGACGACGTGACCGCGGTGTTGGTGTCCGGAATGGACACGTCGTCACCGTTGGTGGCCGCCGGGCACTCGGGGTCGGGGCCACCGCCGCCGATGAAGCTGATGTTGAGCAGCTTGTTCGGCGAGCCCTGGAGATCGGTGATCTTGCCGGTCGTGGCGTTGTTCACCAGCGCGTCGCGAACCTGGGCAGGGGTTGCGGACGGGTTCGCGGACAGGTACAGCGCGGCGGCGCCGACGACGTGCGGGGTGGCCATCGAGGTGCCGCCCATGGAGGTGGTGCCGCCGCCGTTCCTGGTCGACGTGATGTTCGAGCCGGGCCCGAAGAGGTCGACGCAGGAGCCCCAGTTCGAGGCCTGCCCGCCGGTGTAGATCGAGCGCTTGTCGGCCGAGTCACTGGCGGCGACCGTGATGCCTTCCGGCACGCGGGCGGGAGAGGTGTTGCAGGCGTTGCCGTTGTTGTTGCCCGCCGCCAGGCCGAACGTCACGCCGGTCGCGATCGCGCGCTGCACCGCGCTGTCCACAGTGGAGTCCGCGCCGCCGCCGAGGCTCATGTTCGCCACGGCGGGCTTCTTCGCGTTCTGGGCCACCCAGTCGATGCCCTTGATGATCTGCGAGTACTGCCCGTTGCCGCTGCAGTCGAGCACGCGGACACCGACCAGGTTCACCTTCTTCGCCACGCCGTACGTCTTCGATCCGACCGTGCCGGCGACGTGCGTGCCGTGGCCCTGGCAGTCCGACGCGTCCGGGTCGTTGTCGATGAAGTCGTAGCCGTCCGTGGCCCGGCCTTCGAAGTCGCTGTGCGCCTTGTAGATGCCGGTGTCCAGGATGTACGCGGTCACGGTCGGGGCGGTGTTCGGGTACGTGTACTTCTGGTCGACGGGCAGGTTCGCCTGGTCGATCCGGTCCAGTCCCCAGGTCGGGTTGGTCTGGGTGTCGGAGATGCTCGCCCAGCCGTCCTGCTGCACGTAGGCCACCGACGGGTCGGCCGCGAGCCGCCGCGCCGCCGCCTCGTCCAGCTTCACGGCGAAGCCGCGCACCGACGCGACGTAGGTGTTGCTGACCTTGCCCCCGTGCTTGCGGGCGAGGCCGAGCGCCTTGGCGTTGGTGGTCGGGACGTCGGTGGCACCGTCCTTGAAGACGACGATGTAGCTGCCCGCGACGGGCTTGTCGCTCTTCTGGATCGAGCCCGTCTGAGCGGAGACGGGGCTGCTCACCGCCGCCGCGACGGCCAGGCCGAGGCCGGCCGCCGCGAGCACGCGTGTTGTGCGATCGAGTCGCATCTCGGGTTCTCCGTTCTGGCCGCCACTGCAGGGATGGGCGGCACGTGCCGATCACCATCGATCGAGGCCGAACGGCGAACAATCCGGATATCTCTACGTAGGGATACCCGTCTTTCACCTAACATCGGTGCGGATGAGCCGGACACCGAAGTCCAGGGCGCGGCGCTGCGACCCCGGCGGACTGATGCGCACCAGCTCGCCGGTGCTGGTGGGCCGAGGTGACCAGCTCGGCGCGCTGCGGACGGCCGTGCCGAACCAGCCCGCGGTCGTCATGATCGAGGGCGAGGCGGGCGTCGGGAAGTCACGCCTGGTGCGGGAGTTGCTGGACACCGATCTGGGGCCGCTCCTCGTCCTCATGGGCCACTGCCAGCCGGTGGGGGAGCCGTTCCCGTACGGCGCGGTGCTGGAGGCGTTGCGCGACTGCACGGATCGCCTGGCGCGCAACCACTCACGGCTGAGCCCGGTGTCGGGAGCGCTCGGCGCGCTGCTGCCGGAACTCGCCGAGTACCTGCCCGCGCCGCTGCCCTCGACCGGTGATCCGCGCGCCGACCGCCATCGGCTGTTCCGTGCTCTCCGCGAACTGCTCGGCGTGCTCGGGCCGGTGCTCCTGATCGTCGAGGACCTGCACTGGGCCGACGACGGTTCCCGGCAGCTGCTGCGGTTCCTGATGGGTGATCCGCCGGCCAATCTGTCCATCGTGGTCACCTACCGGCGCGAGGACGTGCCCGGTGGTGTGCCGCTCGGCTCGGCGTACCGGCCGCCCACCGGCATCACCAGCGCGTTGCTCGAACTCGAACCGCTCGACGTGGCCGAGGTGCGGGCGCTGACGTCGGCGATCCTCGACGGCGAGGCGGTGTCGGCGGAGTTCGCGGCCAAGCTGCACGAACGCACGGCCGGTATCCCGTTCGTGGTCGAGGAGACGTTGCGGGCGTTGCGGAATCCCGCCGGCGCCGTACACGCGGACGGAGCCACGGCACGCAGGCTGCTCGACAACGTGGACGTTCCGGTCCTGCTGCGCGACGCCATCGCCGAACGCCTGGCCGCACTGCCCGCCGCCGCCACCCGGCTGGTCGAGGCCGCGGCGGTGCTGGGCGCGCCCGCGTCCGCCGAACTGCTCGGCGAGGTGGCTGAGATCAGTGAGAGCCGTGCTGCCTTGACGCACGCGCTGACGGGCCATGTCCTGCACGAGGTCGACGCACGGCGGTACGGCTTCCGGCACGCGCTGGCCCAGCAGGCCGTCTACGACACGTTGAGCGGACCGGACCGCCAGGACCTGCACCGCCGCGCGGCCGAGGTGCTCGACCGGGTCGAACCACGCCCGCTCGTCCAGCTCGCCGAGCACAGCGAACGCGCCGGCCGCACGTCCGCGTGGCTGCGCTATGGCGAAGCCGCCGCGGACAGGGCGGTCGAGAACGGGGATGCGGGCACGGCCACCGCCCTGCTGCAACGGCTGCTGCTCGACCCGGCCGTGCCCGTGGCCGACGTCGACCGGCTGGCGATCAAGCTCGGCAAGGTCGCCCACCAGGGCCTCGACCAGCTGGACCCGACCGAGGCGCTCGAACGCCTGCTGTCGGACCGGCGCCTGTCGACCGCTGCGCGCGGGCAGGTCCGGCACTACCGGGGTGTGCTGCTGATCCGCCAGGCGGGCGGGATCGAGGAGGCCCGTTCCGAGCTAGAACGGGCCGTCGCCGACCTGACCGAGGTCCCGGACCTGGCCGCGCGCGGAGAAGCCGTGCTGGGACTGTCCTACCTGGGCGTGACTCCGATGAGCGAGGTCCAGCCCTGGCTCGACCGCGTCAGCCGGGCACGCGCCGCCGAGACCGACCCCGAGCAGAGAATGGCGTTGTACGCCAACGAGGTCGGCTCCAAGATGCACACGGGCGACCCCTCGGTGCTGGCCGAGTGGGGCTTCCGGCCCGCCTCCACGTCGGGCGAACTGCGCCAGCTCGCCCGCGCCCACTGCAACCTCGCCGACGCCATGACCACGACAGGTCACTTCGGCCGGTGCGCCGACCTGCTGCGCGACGGCCTGCGGTTCGCCGCCGAGTGCGGTGCCCCGTTCACCGCGAGCACCGCCCACGCGACGAGGGCCCGCCTCGACTGGCTGACGGGTGACTGGGACGGCCTCGCCGATCGGGCGTCGAGCCTGCTCGACGAGTACCGCGACCTGTTCCCGCTGGCCAGCGAGCTGTGCCTGGTGCTCGGCTCGCTGGCGATGGCGCGGGGGGAGTGGGCGGAGGCGACCAGCTATCTCACCGAGACCGGCGCGTTCGCCCCCGAGGAGTCGATCATTCCCGTCGCCGTCGCGGGCTGCGCGGCGCTCGCGAGGACCATGCTCGCGCAGGACGAGATCACCCGCGCCTGCGTCGACGTCGACCGCGGCCTGGCGATCGTGCGCACGAAGGGCGTGTGGGTGTGGGCGACCGAGCTCGGCCCGGTCGCCGTGGCCACGTTCCTCGCGGCCGGGCGGGAGACCGACGCCGAGACGCTCATCGAGCAGATCGCCGCGGGAATCGAGGGCAGGGACGCCCCGATGGCGTTCGCCGCCCTCGCCTGGTGCCGCGGCCTGCTCACTGAGGCACGCGGTCAGTTCGACACCGCCATGTCGTTCTTCCGCGAGGCCGCAGACCGGTACTCGGCGCTGCCCGCGCCCTACCCCGCCGCACTGGTCGCCGAACGCGAAGCCGCCTGCCTGCTGCCGTCAGACCAGGAGAAGGCGGCCGAGATCCTGTCGGCCCTCGTGGACACGTTCGACGGGCTGGGCGCCACCCGTGACGCGGCCCGGTGCCGGCACCAGCTGCGCAGCATCGGCGGCGGCAAGCCGTCGCGGCGCGGCAGGCGCGGCTACGGCGACGAGCTGTCGCCGCGCGAGCAGGAGGTCGCCCGGCTGCTGGTCGCCGGCCACACCAACCGCAAGATCGCCGACGTGCTGTTCCTGTCGCCGCGCACCGTCGAGCAGCACGCGGCGCGGGTGCTGCGCAAGCTCGGGGTGTCGTCGCGGGCCGAGTTGCAGGCCGAGGACCTGGCTTAGTCGCGTCGGCGCAGCTCGCCGTTGTTCATGGCGACAGCGGCCGTTCTCACGCCACGGCCTCTTGGCCGCCGGTGTCCACGTAGATCACGCCGTCCCGCACCACGACCGGGTACGTGCGCACGGCCTTCTTGGCGGGCAGGCACGTCGGCATGCCCGTGCGGAGGTCGAAAAGCGCGGCGTGCAGCGGGCATTCGACGAAGCACCCCTCCAGCCAGCCCTCGGACAGCGACGCGTCCTGGTGGCTGCAGGTGTCGTCGATCGCGTAGAGCTCGCCGTCCGCGTTGAAGACCGCGATCGCAGGCTTGCCGTGAACCCGCACGGACTCGCCCGGTGGCAGGTCGTCGACGGCGCAGGCGGTGATCATCAGAAACCCTCCGTTGCGTATTACGGAACTGGGTGTGCGATACGCAACAGAAGGATGACGGAGGCGTTCCGGACGCGTCAAGACTCAAACTCCGCCGCAGACACCCCGGCGCCCGCTCGGGGCAACGCCCTGGTGTCCGTTCGCAACACGGCGTTGCGCCAATCGGATAATGTTGCGTGATGAGCAACAACGGGGAGGCGCGCGACCCGGCGCTGGTGCAATCGGTCGATCGGGCGGTGGCGGTGCTGGAACTGCTGGCCCGCAACGGGGAAGCGGGGATCACCGAGATCGCCGCCGAGCTCGGCGTGCACAAGTCCTCCGCGTCCAGACTCGTCTACACGCTCCAGGCCCGTGACCTCGTGGAACAGGACGGCGAACGCGGCCCGTTCCGGATCGGCATCGGCATGCTCCGCTTCGCCGGGGCGGTGAGCGGTCAGCTCGACTACGTCCGGGTGGGAGCTCCCGTCTGCTCGGCGCTGGCGGATCGGCTGGGAGAGACCGTCAACATCGCGATCCTCGACAGCGACGTGGCCCTCAACGTGAGCCAGGCGCGGGGGAGTTCGGCGGTGGCGGCGCAGAACTGGATCGGCCAGCGCACGCCGTTGCACGCCACGTCGAGCGGCAAGGTCCTGCTCGCCGCCGCACCGCCGGCCGAGCAGGAACGCCTGTTGTCCGGCGACCTGGAGCCCTGCGCCCCGCGCACGATCACCGATCCCGTGAAGCTGCGCTGCGTGCTCCGCCGCACCGCCGAGGACGGGTTCGCCACCTGCATGGAGGAGCTGGAGGCCGGTCTGCACGCGGTCGCCGTGCCCGTGTTCGGCTCCCATGGCGACGTCGTGGCGGCGATCAGCGCCGCCGGCCCCGCCTACCGGCTCTCGCAGAAGCGCATGCCCGAGATCGTCGAGGAGCTGCGGGTCGCGTCCCGTGACCTCTCCGTGCGCATGGGGCATCCCGTGCTGTGAAAGAGATTCAGGAATAGCGAGCCCCGAGGCCGATGTGGCGCCCCGGCGCCTCCCTCCGGGGGCAACGCCCTGCCTGTACTGGTTACTCGTTCAGGACACAGCTCTTCTGTTATTTGGATGCCTCCGTCCGTGCGACAAGGGCTTGACAACGGCTCCTCCGGGCCGCACCGTGATGCGCGCTGTAGTTGCATAATGCGAATCTCGTTGCGTATTGCGGAACTCGTTCGGAAGGGTTGGCCCGTTGTCGCTCTCCGTTCCCACCCGGCCGGCCGGGAAGAACCCCCTCCAACTCCACGTCTGACAGGAGCGTTCGCAGTGGCACATGCGGTGAAAGGTGTCGTGGCGGCGGGGCGCGGGGCCAGGGTCTCGGTCGAGACCATCCTCGTGCCGGACCCCGGCCCCGGCGAGGCGCTGGTGGCTGTGCGGGCCTGCGGGGTCTGCCACACCGACCTGCACTACCGGGAGGGCGGGATCAACGACGAGTTCCCGTTCCTGCTCGGGCACGAGGCGGCGGGCGTCGTGGAGGCCGTCGGCGACGGCGTGACCGACCTCGAACCCGGCGACTTCGTGATCCTGAACTGGCGCGCGGTGTGCGGTTCGTGCCGCTCCTGCCTGCGCGGCCGGCCGCAGTACTGCTTCAACACCCACAACGCCGCGCAGCCCATGACGCTGGAGGACGGCACGCCGCTGTCACCCGCGCTGGGCATCGGCGCGTTCGCGGAGAAGACGCTCGTCCACTCGGGACAGTGCACGAAGGTGAACCCGAAGGCACCGGCGGAGGTCGCGGGCCTGCTCGGCTGCGGCGTGATGGCGGGCATCGGGGCCGCGATCAACACCGGCGGCGTCACCCGAGGCGACAGCGTGGCCGTGCTCGGCTGCGGTGGTGTCGGTGACGCGGCCATCGCGGGCGCCCGGCTGGCGGGGGCGCGCACGATCATCGCCGTCGACCTCGACGACACGAAACTGGAGTGGGCGCGGCGTTTCGGTGCCACGCACACGGTCAACGCCCGCGAGCAGGACGTCGTGGAGGCGATTCGCGAGCTCACCGAGGGCAACGGCGCCGACGTCGTGATCGACGCGGTCGGCCGCCCCGAGACGTTCCAGCAGGCGTTCTACGCCCGGGACCACGCCGGCCTCGCCGTGCTCGTGGGAGTGCCTACCCCGGACATGGTGCTCGAACTGCCGTTGATCGACGTGTTCTCACGCGGCGGCGCGGTGAAGTCGTCCTGGTACGGCGACTGCCTGCCGTCACGTGACTTCCCGATGCTGATCGACCTGTACCTGCAGGGCCGGCTCGACCTCGGCGCGTTCGTCTCGGAGACCATCGGGCTCGGCGACGTCGAGAAGGCGTTCGAGGACATGCACCACGGCCGCGTGCTCCGTTCGGTGGTGGTCCTGTGACCCAGCCGAGAGTCGTGCTGATCGGCGCGGGCATCGTCGGATGCGCGCTGGCCGACGAACTGACCGCGCGTGGATGGACCGACATCACCGTGCTCGAACAGGGACCGCTGTTCTCGACGGGCGGGTC
This sequence comes from Lentzea albidocapillata, assembly GCF_000719115.1. GTDB lineage: Bacteria > Actinomycetota > Actinomycetes > Mycobacteriales > Pseudonocardiaceae > Lentzea > Lentzea albidocapillata. Next base: position 11,709 of record NZ_JOEA01000030.1, read on the forward strand.
GAGCTCCCACGCGCCGGGCCTGGTCTTCCAGACCACCGGCTGCAAGACCATGACCTCGTTCGCCAAGTACACCGTCGAGAAGTACACGGCGCTGACGATGGACGACCAGTGGTGCTTCCAGCAGCTCGGCGGCCTGGAGGTCGCCACCACCCCGGAACGCTGGACGGACATCAAGCGCCGCCACGGCTGGGCGACGTCGTGGGGCGTCGAGAGCTTCCTGCGCGATCCGGAGGAGTGCGCGCGGCTGCACCCGTTGCTCGACCCGGCCAAGATCCTCGGCGGGTTCCACATTCCCAGCGACGGCATCGCGAAGCCGTTGCGCGCGGCCGAGGCACAGGCACGCAGGGCGATGGAACGCGGCGCGAAGTTCCTGGCACACCACAAGGTCACCGGCATCGAACGCACCGGCCGCCGGGTGAAGGCCGTCGTCACCGAGCACGACACCTTCCCCGCTGACGTCGTGGTGTCGTGCGTCGGCATGTGGGGCCCGCGCATCGGCAGGATGGTCGACCTCGACATCCCGCTCGTCCCGATGGCCCACCAGTACGCGAAGACGGCGCCCTTGGCGGCGTTGAAGGGCGTCAACACCGAGCTGTCCGAGATGTCGAAGCCGTTGCTGCGCCACCAGGACGCGGACCTGTACTTCCGCGAGCACGTCGACCGCGTCGGCATCGGCGCGTACGGGCACCGGCCGATGCCGATCTCGGCGGACGACATCCTCGACTTCGACGTCGCGCCGACCATGCCGTCCGAGATCGCGTTCACCCCGGAGGACTTCGAGACCTCCTGGGACGCCGCCGTCGACCTGCTGCCGGTGCTGGCCGACTCGAAGGTCGAGGAGGGCGTCAACGGCCTGTTCTCCTTCACCCCGGACGGCAACCCGCTGCTCGGCGAACACCCTGGCCTGAACGGGTTCTGGGTGGCCGAGGCCGTGTGGATCACGCACTCGGCCGGTGTCGCGAAGGCGATGGCCGAGTGGCTGGTGGACGGGCAGCCGGGCATCGACCTGCACGGCTGCGACATCAACCGGTTCGAGGACGTCCAGCGCTCGACCGGTTACGTACACGAACGCAGCTGCCGGGCGTTCGTCGAGGTCTACGACATCCTGCACCCGCTGCAGCCCGCCGAGAACCCGCGACCGTTGCGCACCAGTCCGTTCTACGAGCGGCAGCAGGAACTCGGCGCGGTGTTCCTCGAAGCGTCGGGCTGGGAACGGCCGCACTGGTACGAGGCCAACGCCGCACTGCCCGAGGTCGCGGAGATCCCCGAACGCAACGAGTGGGCGTCCCGGTTCTGGTCGCCGATCGCCGGTGCCGAGGCCCTCGTCGCACGCAAGCGGGTCGCGATGTTCGACATGACCGCGTTGAAGCGGCTGGAGGTCAGTGGCCCGGAGGCGCTGACGTTCCTGCAGACCATGACCACCAACCAGCTCGACCGCAAGCCGGGCGCGGTGGTCTACACGTTGCTGCTCAACGAGGACGGGGGAGTGCGCAGCGACCTGACCATCGCCCGGCTCGGCGAGAACCGGTTCCAGGTCGGCGCCAACGGCCCGCTCGACCTCGACTGGCTGCGCAGGCGTATGCCACCCAACGGCGGCGTGCACATCACCGACATCACCCCCGGCACGTGCTGCATCGGCCTGTGGGGGCCGCTGGCCCGCGATCTCCTGCAACCGTTGACCCGCACCGACTTCTCCCACGGGGCAATGGGGTACTTCAAGGCCCAGGAAGCCTTCATCGGTGAGGTTCCGGTCACCGCGATGCGCCTGTCGTACGTCGGTGAACTCGGCTGGGAGCTCTACACCACCGCGGACATGGGGCGGCGTCTCTGGGACACGCTCTGGGAAGCCGGGCAGGAGCACGGTGTCATCGCCGCCGGCCGCAGCGCGTTCACCAGCATGCGGCTGGAGAAGGGCTACCGCTCGTGGGGCGCCGACGTGACCACCGAGCACGACCCGTTCGAGGCGGGGCTGGGCTTCGCGGTCCGGATGAACAAGGGCTACTTCCACGGCCGCAAGGCGTTGGAGGGCAGGTCGGAGGAGACCGTGGCCCGCAAGCTCACCTGCCTGGTCATCGATGACGACTACCAGGTCGTGATGGGTTCCGAACCGGTGTTCGCGGGCGGGGTGGCGGTCGGGTACGTCACCAGCGCGGCGCGCGGCTACTCGATCGGCAGGAACATCGCCTACGCGTGGCTGCCTGCCGAGGTGGCTGTCGAGGGCACGCCGGTCGAGATCGAGTACTTCGGTGAACGTGTCCAGGCCGTCGTGGCGGTGGAACCGCTGTTCGACCCCGAGATGAAGCGGATCCGCGCATGACCCAGACCGAACTCCCGTCCAGCCTGATCCCCACGTTGCCCGGCAACACCTACACCGACCCGGCGATCTTCGCGCTGGAGCAGCAGAACATCTTCGAGCGGATGTGGTTCTGCGCGGTCCGCGCCGCCGACCTGCCGGACGCCGGCAACTTCCGGACCGTCCAGATCGGACGCGAGAGCGTCCTGGTGACCCGCTCGCGCGACGGCTCGCTGCGCGCGTTCCTCAACATCTGCCGGCATCGCGGCGCCAAGCTGTGCGTCGAGGAGACCGGCACGGTCAAGCGCAACTTCCAGTGCCCGTACCACGCCTGGACCTACGGCCTGGACGGCAAGCTGGTCGCCGCGCCGAACCTCACGTCGATGCCGGACATCGACCGCGTCGAGTACGGCCTCAGGCCCGTACATCTAAGAGAATGGCTCGGTTACGCCTGGCTGTCGCTGGCCGACGAGCCCGCGTCGTTCGAACAAACCGTGCAGCAGGACGTGCGGGAACGTCTGGGCAACCTCGACGCGATCGGCAACTACCAGGTCAGCGAGCTGGACCTGGGCCGCCGGATCACCTACGACGTCAAGGCCAACTGGAAGCTCATCATCGAGAACTTCATGGAGTGCTACCACTGCGCGACCATCCACCCCGAGCTCACGGAGGTCCTGCCGGAGTTCGCGGACGGGTACGCCGCGCAGTACTACGTCGGGCACGGGGCGGTGTTCGGCGAGGAGATCAAGGGCTTCACGATCGACGGCAGCGAGGGCTTCGAGAACCTGTCCGGCGTCGCCTCCGACCAGGAACGCCGGTACTACGCGATCACCGTGCGGCCGCAGGTGTTCATCAACCTCGTGCCGGACCACGTGATCATCCACCGGATGTTCCCGATGGCCGCCGACCGCACGATCGTCGAGTGCGACTGGCTCTACGCCAAGGACGTCGTCGCGACCGGCAAGGACGTGTCGCGGTCCGTCGAGCTCTTCCACCGCGTCAACGAGCAGGACTTCGAGGCCTGCGAACGGTGTCAGCCCGGCATGTCGTCGCGGGCCTACGCGCAAGGGGGTGTGCTGGTTCCCTCCGAGCACCACATCGGGGAGTTCCACCGCTGGGTACAGGACGAGCTGACCGTCAGATCAACGCCCTGATCGCCTGCTCGAAACCGATGACGTGCTGGGAGGCGAGTTCGCTCGCCTTCTTCGCGTCGCCCTCGATGATCGCGGTGAGGAGGGGCACGTGCTCGTCGACGTGACCGGCCATTCCGGACAGTCGTGGCAGGAAGACGCACCAGATCCGGGTGGCCAGGTTGTCGTAGGAGATCAGGGTGTCCTCGAGGAACGGGTTGTGCACGCACCCGTAGATCGCGCGGTGCACGCCGACGTCGGTGCGCAGGAGTTCCGTGTTGTCGCCCGTCGGCGCCGCCGTGTCGAGCCGCGAGCGCAGGTCGGTGAGCGCGGTCCTGTCCTGGGCCGTGGCGCGTTCGGCTGCGGCTGCCGCGGCGAGGGGTTCCAGGGTCCGGCGCACTTCGGAGATGTGCGAGAGGTCGGAGATGTTCACGTCGGTCGCGAACGTGCCGCGGCGCGGGAAGGCGACGACGAGCCGTTCCTGCTCCAGCCGCTTGAGGGCCTCGCGGATCGGGGTGCGGCCGACGCCGAGCTCGGTGCGCAGCCTGTCCTCGTTGATCGGCTCACCCGGCTTGATCTCCAGCATGACCAGGCGATCTCGCAGGACCGCGTACGCCTGCTCGGTGAGTGAGACGGAGGCGGGCTCGTCGTTGACCCGTGCGTTCATGTGACCTACGGTAACGCACAGACTGATATACCAGTAGTCGACCAGACGGATCTCGCTGGAGGCGTCGCGCATGACCAGCTCGGCTCAGCCGCCCGGAGCGCACCTGCCGGAGCACCCGGACTTCCTCTGGGACGACCCGGAACCGAAGTCCTCCTACGACGTCGTGGTCGTCGGCGGTGGCGGGCACGGCCTCGCGACCGCGTACTACCTCGCGAAGGTGCACGGCATCACGAACGTCGCGGTGCTGGAGAAGGGCTGGCTCGCGGGCGGCAACATGGCCCGCAACACCACGATCATCCGGTCGAACTACCTGTGGGACGAGAGCTCCGGCATCTACGAGCACTCGCTGAAGCTGTGGGAGGGCCTGGAGGACGACCTCGGCTACCCGATCCTGTTCGACCAGCGCGGTGTGCTGAACCTGGCGCACAGCCTGCAGGACGTGCGCGACAGCGTCCGGCGGGTCAACGCCAACCGGCTCAACGGCATCGACGCGGAATGGGTGGATCCCGCCGGCGTCAAGGAGATCTGCCCGATCGTCAACACCTCGCCGGACGTCCGCTACCCGGTGCTGGGCGCGACCTACCAGCCACGCGCGGGCATCGCGAAGCACGACTACGTGGCGTGGGGCTATGCACGCGCCGCGCACGCGATGGGCGTCGACCTGATCCAGAACTGCGAGGTCACCGGTCTGGAGACGGCTCAGGGCCGGATCACCGCGGTCGAGACGTCACGCGGTCGCATCGCCGCCGGCAAGGTCGCGTTGTGCGCGGCCGGCCACAGCTCGGTGCTCGCGAAGATGGCCGGCCTGCGGTTGCCGCTCGCCTCGCATCCGTTGCAGGCCCTGGTCTCCGAGCTGCTCGAACCCGTCCACCCGACCGTCGTGATGTCGAACGCCGTGCACGTCTACGTCTCCCAGGCGCACAAGGGAGAACTGGTGATGGGCGCGGGCATCGACAGCTACAACGGTTACGGCCAAAGGGGTTCGTTCCACATCATCGAACAGCAGATGTCGGCGGCGCTGGAGCTGTTCCCGGTCTTCGCGCGGGCCCACCTGCTGCGGACCTGGGCGGGCATCGTCGACGTCAGCCCCGACGCCTCGCCGATCGTCGGTCTCACGCCCGTCGGCGGCCTGTACCTGAACTGCGGCTGGGGGACCGGCGGCTTCAAGGCCACGCCCGGTGTCGGCGACTGCTTCGCGCACACCATCGCCCACGACAAGCCGCACCCGTTCAACGAGCCGTTCACCCTCGAGCGCTTCACCACGGGCGCTCTCGTCGACGAGCACGGCGCCGCCGCCGTGGCGCACTGAGGAGCCGACATGCAACTCATCCCGTGTCCGTGGTGCGGGCCGCGCGAGGAAGCGGAGTTCCACTACGGCGGCCAGGCCCACGTCGCGTACCCCGAGGACCCGTCGGCGCTGACCGACGAGGAATGGGCGCGGTACGTGTTCTTCCGGGACAACCCGAGCGGCCCGTTCGCCGAGCGCTGGAGCCACCACTCCGGGTGCCGCCGGTGGTTCAACGCCGTCCGCGACACCCGCACCCACGACCTGCTGGCCGTCTACCGCGTGGGCGAGCCCATGCCCGAGGTGACCGCATGACCCTCCGCACTCCGACCGGTGGTTCGATCGACCGGAACACCTTGCTGCACTTCACCTTCAACGGCCGCCCGTACACCGGGCACCCCGGCGACACGCTCGCGTCGGCGTTGCTCGCTCATGGTGTGCACGAGATCGGCAGCAGCGTGAAGCTCGGGAGGCCGCGCGGCGTCGTCGCGGCGGGATCCGAGGACCCGACGTCGCTGGTGCAGGTCGAAGCGCCGTTCTCCGAGCCGATGCTGCTCGCCACGACCGTCGAGCTGTACGACGGCCTGGTGGCGCGCGGGCTGGCAGGCCAGGGAAGGCTGTCGCCCGAACCGGACCCGGCGCGCTACGACGCGAAGCACGAGCACTGCGACGTGCTGGTCGTGGGCGCCGGGCCGGCCGGTCTGGTGGCGGCGCTGACCGCCGCTCGCAGTGGTGCGCGGGTGGTGCTGGTCGACGAGCAGAACCAGGCCGGTGGCGCGCTGCTGGGCGTGGACGAGTACCTGGACGACCGGCCGTCCGCCGAGTGGGTCGCGGATGTCGTGGCGGAGCTGAGGAGCACGCCGGGTGTGCTGGTGCTGGAACGGACCACGGCGTTCGGCATGTACCAGGACGGGTTCGTGCTGGCGCTGCAGAAGCGCACCGACCACCTCGGGTTCGCGGCGCCGGCCTCGGCCGCCCGGCAGCGGGTGTGGCGGATCAGGACGCGGCAGACCGTGCTCGCCACCGGCGCCCACGAACGCCCTGTGGCCTTCGCCGACAACGACCGGCCCGGGATCATGCTCGCCTCGTCGGCCCGCACGTTCCTGCACCGCTACGGCGTGCTGCCCGGCTCGCGGGCGGTCGTGTTCACCACCAACGACAGCGCGTACTGCGCGGCGATCGACCTGGCCGAGTCCGGTGTGGACATCGCACTGATCGCGGACGCCCGCCCGGAGGCCCCGGCCCGGCTGGCGGCGGAGTGCGCGGCGCGGGGCATCGAGGTCCTCGCCGGGCACGTGGTGGCCGGGACCGAGGGCGACGGCCGGGTGAGCGGGGTGCGGATCGCTCCGCTGGACGTGACCGTCGCGTGCGACACGGTCCTGGTGTCGGGCGGCTGGAACCCGGTGGTCAGCCTGTTCAGCCAGGCGCGCGGCAAGCTGCGCTACGACGCCGAACTCGGTGCTTTCGTGCCGGGAGAAGAGCTTTCCACCGTGCGGGTCGCCGGCTCCGCGACCGGCGAACTGGACCTCGGCGCGTGCGCGCGGCAGGGCCGGGAAGCCGGTGCGCAAGCCGCGGCCGCCGCCGGGTTCACGCCGGGCGGCCAGGTGCCGCTGCCGGTGTCGGACTCCCGCTGCACGGCCCGGTCCGGCCTGGTGCTGTGGCGGGTGCCGGGCAACGAGGACGCGAGCTTCGTCGACCTGCAACGGGATTCGACGGTGGCGGACGTGCTGCGGGCGACCGGCGCGGGTCTGCGGTCACTGGAGCACATCAAGCGCTACACGACCATCGGCACCGCGCACGACCAGGGCAAGACGTCCGGCATGATCGCCGCGGGCATCGTCGCGGAGGAACTGGACGTCGAGCTGGCCGAGCAGCGGCCCACGACGTTCCGCCCGCCGTTCACGCCGGTGTCGTTCGCCGCGCTGGCCGGCCGGGATCGCGGCGAGCTGCACGACCCGGTGCGCGTCACGTCGATCCACCCGTGGCACGTCGCGCACGGGGCGTTGTTCGAGGACGTCGGCCAGTGGAAGCGGCCCTGGTACTACCCGCAGGACGGGGAAGACCTGCACACGGCCGTGCTGCGCGAGTGCAAGGCCACGCGCGAGAGCGTCGGCATGATGGACGGCTCGACGCTCGGCAAGATCGACGTGCAGGGCCGTGACGCCGGCAAGTTCCTGGACATGCTCTACACCAACATGATGAGCACGCTGAAGGTCGGCAGGATCCGCTACGGCGTGATGTGCGGCGTCGACGGGATGGTGATCGACGACGGCACCGTGATCCGGGTCGGCGAGGAGCGCTACCTCGTCACCACGACCACCGGCAACGCCGCCAAGATCCTCGACTGGATGGAGGAGTGGCTGCAGACGGAGTGGCCGCACCTCGACGTGCACTGCACCTCGGTCACCGAGCACTGGGCCACGATCCCGCTGGTGGGCCCGCGATCCCGGGACGTGCTGGCCGCGGTGGCTCCTTCGCTGGATGTCTCCAACGAGGCGTTCGAGTTCATGACCTGGCACGACACGGAGGTCTCCGGTGTGCCGGCGCGGGTCTGCCGGATCAGCTTCTCCGGCGAGCTGGCCTACGAGATCAACGTGACCGCGTGGCACGGCATCGCCGTGTGGGAGGCGTTGATGGCGGCGGGGGAGCAGTACGGGATCACGCCGTACGGCACCGAGACCATGCACGTGCTGCGCGCCGAGAAGGGCTACCCGATCATCGGGCAGGAGACCGACGCGACGGTCACGCCGCAGGATCTGGGCATGTCGTGGGCGGTGTCGAAGAAGAAGCCCGACTTCATCGGCAAGCGCTCGTTCGCCCGTGCCGAGAACAACCGCACGGACCGCAAGCAGCTCGTGGGGCTCCTGCCCGTCGATCCGGCCGTGTTGCTGCCGGAGGGGTCGCAGATCGTGGAGACCGACCGGCTGCCCGAACCGCCGGTCCGGATGCTCGGCCACGTCACGTCCAGCTACCCGAGTGCCGCTCTGGGCCGGACGTTCGCGCTGGCGCTGGTGCGCTCGGGCCACGACCGCATCGGCGAGACGCTGTACGTGCCCGTCGAGGACTCGCTGGTGCCGGTCACCGTCACCGAATCCGTGCTGTACGACAAGGAAGGAGCCCGTCGTGACGGTTAGTCCCCTCGCTGCCTGGCGCGACCGGCTGGCGGCGCTCGCCCCGGTGCTGGACGTCGCCGAGGTGCCGTTCCGTTCGCAGCTCACCGTCCGCGTGTCCGACCCGGACGCCATCGTGGCGATGGGCTCGGCGCTCGGAGCCCCGTTTCCTTCCGCTGCTTGCACTTTCGCCTCGGGCACCGGACGATTCGGGGACGTCGAGGTGCTCTGGCTCGGCCCGGACGAGTTCCTCGTCACGGCCTCGCCCGGCCTGCAGGTCACGATCGAGGAGGTGTTGCGTGGCGCGCTCGGGACTGTCGGAGGGTCCGTTGTGGACACTTCGGCTCAACGCACGACCGTGGTCCTTCAAGGGCCGCTCGCCCGGCAAGTGCTGGCTCACGGATGTTCCGTGGACCTGCACCCGGCTTCGGCTCCCGTCGGCACTTGCGTGCAGACACTCCTCGCCAGGACCGGAATCGTCCTGCAGGTGACCGGCCAGGACCGGTACACGATCCTGGTGCGGTCGTCGTTCGCCGAGTACTTCGCGGCGTGGCTCGGCGACGCGTGCACCGAGTACCTGGCGGTGGCGTGATGCCCCAGTTCACGCTGACCCTCCACTGCCCGGAGCGGGCGGGCATCGTGCACGCCGTGACGTCGTTCCTGGTCGACCACGGCTGCGACATCGTCCAGCACCAGCAGTTCGACGACGACGTGCGCGGAAAGCTGTTCCTGCGCACGGCGTTCTCGTGCGACTCCTCTGACGCCGACGATCTCGCGACGGAGTTCGCGAAGGTGGCGAGCCAGTTCGCGATGGAGTTCGACCTGTGGGACGACCGGCCGCCGCGCGTTCTCGTGATGGTCTCGAAGGCCGGCCACTGCCTGAACGACCTGCTCTTCCGGTGGCGCGCGGGCAGCCTCGGCGGGGAGATCGCCGCCGTCGTGTCCAACCACGAGGACCTGCGGCCGATGGCGGAGGCGGCGGGCCTCGACTTCGTGCACGTGCCGAACACCGCCGATACCAGGCACGTCGCCGAGCAGCGGCTGATCGAGCTCGTCGAGGAGTACCAGGCCGATCTGGTGGTGCTGGCGCGGTACATGCAGGTGCTGTCGAACGACCTGTGCGCGAAGCTCGCGGGCCGCGTGATCAACATCCACCACTCGTTCCTGCCGGGCTTCAAGGGCGCCAAGCCCTACCACCAGGCCTACGACCGCGGCGTGAAGTACGTGGGCGCCACCGCCCACTACGTCACGCCGGACCTCGACGAGGGCCCGATCATCGAGCAGGAGGTCCTGCGCGTCGACCACTCCTACGACCCGCGTGCGCTGACCGCCGCGGGCCGCGACGCGGAGGCACTCGCCCTGTCGCGGGCGGTTCGCTGGCACTGCGAACACCGCGTCCTGCTCAACGGCAACGGCACGGTCGTGTTCCGTTAGTGCGGTGGCCACGAACCTTTACCTGGTATTTCGCCGGTCAGACGGGTGCATCGTGGTGCCGTCCCCGCGTCCCGAGTACTGGACGTACGGGGGCGCGGGGACGGTGCCGCGAGGCGCCCTGCTGAGCGCCGGAAGACCCGGTGAAGGTTCGTGGTAGGCGAGCGTCACCTTGTGGTCGAACTCCTGCGGCTCGGGATCGTCACCCGCGTAGAACCCCAGCAGCAGATGGCCTCCCGGTGCCAGCACGCGGAAGAACTCGGCGAACACGGCCGGGAGCTCGTCAGGCGGCATGTGGATGACCGAGTAGAACGCCAGAATGCCGCCGAGAACCCCGTCTGCGAGGTCCAGCGCGGTCATCGACCCCTGGTCGAACCTCAGTTCCGGATGCGCTTCGCGGGCGAGGGCGATCATGGCGGGGGAGAGGTCGAGCCCGAAGGCGTCCAGCCCCAGCGAGTGCAGGTGCGCGGTCAGGTGGCCGGGGCCGCAGCCGAGGTCCGCCACCGGGCCGTCGGCGAGTTCGGCGAACGCGGCCAGCATCGCGCGTTCGAGCGGACGGGTGTCGAGCATGTCGCTGAACAGTTCGGCGTAGAGGGAAGCGACGGCGTCATACGGGGTGGGCACGGCGATAATCCTACAACGAATTAATGTGAGTCTATTGCTGTTGCCAGTGTTCGGCTGTTGCACCGTCGACGCAAACCTGTTCTCGTGCTTATAGTTCGGCCGTGATTTCCGTTCTGCGCGATCCGGTCTACCGGAATCTGTTCGGCGCCCAGGTCGTGGCGCTGACCGGAACGGGACTGGCGACCGTCGCGCTCGGCCTGCTGGCCTACGACCTGGCCGGGCCCGAGGCGGGCGCGGTGCTCGGCACCGCGCTGGCGATCAAGATGATCGCCTACGTCACGGTGGCGCCGATCGCCACGGCGTTGCTCGGCGCGTTGCCTCGCCGAGCCGTACTGGTGGCGCTGGACCTCGTCCGCGCCGGGGTCGCGGCGATGCTGCCGTGGGTCGACGAGGTGTGGCACGTCTACGTGCTGATCTTCCTCCTGCAGGCCGGATCCGCCGCGTTCACGCCGTTGTTCCAGGCGACCATCCCGGACGTCCTGCCCGACGAACGGGACTACACCCGCGCGATCACGTTGTCGCGCACGGCCTACGACCTGGAAAGCCTCCTCAGCCCGGCCCTCGCCGCCGCGGCTCTGGCGTTGGTCAGCTTCCACGAGCTGTTCCTCGGTACCGCCCTCGGGTTCGCGGCATCGGCCCTGCTCGTGCTCTCCGTCGCTCTGCCGCGCCCGAAACCGTTGCTGCGCAAGGGTGACTGGTACGACGCCACCACGCGGGGAATCCGCATCTACCTCGCCACCCCGCGGTTGCGCGGGCTTCTCGCCGTCCACCTCGCCGCAGCGGCCGCAGGCTCGATGGTGTTCGTGAACACCGTGGCGCACGTGCGGGACGGCCTCGGCCGCGATGCGTCCGACGTCGCCGTCGCACTGGCCGCGAACGGCCTGGGATCGCTCGTCGCGGCACTCACCCTGCCCCGGCTGCTCGACCGGTTCGCGGATCGGGTCGTGGTGTTGCGCGCGGCTGTCCTGCTGGTCGTGGTGCTGTTCGCGGGGACGGTGTTCGCCGGGCACTGGCAGACGTTGCTGGTGCTGTGGGCGTTGATCGGCGCCGGGTGCTCGCTCGCCCTCACGCCGGGGGCGCGTCTCCTGCGCCGCTCCGCCGATCCCGCGGACCGTCCGGCGTTGTTCGCCGCGGACTTCGCGCTGTCCCACGCGTGCTGGCTGCTCTGCTATCCGCTCGCGGGCTGGGTGGCGACGTCCGCGAGCACGGCCACGGCGTTCCTCGTGCTCGGCGCGGTGACCGCCGTGGCCGCGATGATCGCCGTGAAGTTCTGGCCCACGCACGATCCGGAAGTGGTCGAGCACGAACATTGTGATGCCGCGGGCGTTGTGTGGACGCACGCTCACGAGTTTCGCATCAACGACGAGCACGTTCGCTGGCCGCGCTGACTGAACAGTTAAACAATGCGCCTTCGAGGCAGGCCGGAATACCGTTTCCGCACCCTGCCTTTGAAGGAGTTCCACTCATGCGAATGCGCAGCAAAATCATCGCTGCCGCGTGCGGATCGATCCTGACGCTCGGTGCGTTCACGGTCGTTCCCAGCGCGGCCGCCGCCGTCCAGCCGGACATCGGCGCTCAGCAGCAGGACGAGGCACACCAGCGGTTCAAGGGACTGTCGCAGGACCTGCGCGGCCGGCTCGCCGGCCACTGGTTCGACTCGGCGGCGGGCAAGCTCACCGTCGCCGTCCCGGACGAGCAAACCGCCCGGCAAGCGCGCACCGAGGGCATCAACGCCGTGGTGGTGCGACGCAGTGCCGCCGACCTGGAGAAGCTGCTCGGCGACGTCAAGAAGCTGATCGGTGACGGCGTGCCCGGCGTCTACAGCTGGGGCGTCGACGTGCGTGACAACCAGGTCGATGTCACGGTCAACACCACGCGCAAAACCGAAGCCACCGAACAGTTCCTGGAGAAGATGCGCGCGCTCGGCGACGGTGCCCACGTCTCGGAGACCAGGTCCCAGCAACGCCAGCAGGCCGGCACCGTGCAGGCCGGCAGCCCGTGGTGGCCGGGGTCGGAGACGTACTGCTCGGTCGGGTTCGCCGCGACGGATGCCAACGGCGGCAAGCACTTCCTCACCGCCGGCCACTGCACGAACGACGCCAACCAGGCCGCGTACGGGCAGATCAGCCAGCAGAACCGGCTCGGCACCTCGAACGTCGGCGGCTCCCGCAGCGTGAACGCCCGCGAGGGTGACATGGGCGTGGTCGCGGTGACCGAGGCCGGCTGGAACCTGTCCGCGGCGGTCAACACCTGGGGCCAGCCCGCGATCACGGTGACCGGCTCGGCCGAGGCGATGGTCGGCGACCGCGTCTGCCACTCCGGCAACACCTCGAAGTGGCAGTGCGGCGAGGTCAAGTACACGAACAAGGCCGTGGACTATGGCGGCGGCCTGGTGATCGAGGGGCTCACCTGGACGACCGCGTGCTCCAAGGGCGGCGACTCCGGCGGCGCGTGGCTGCTCGGCGACAAGGCCGTCGGCCTGCACGACGGCGGCCCGTCGCAGTGTGTGCAGAACCCGACCAACGACGCCGACCTGTCGATCTTCCAGCCGGTCAACGAAGCCCTGCGCAAGTGGAACCTCACCCTCGTCACCGGGGGTTCGAGCGACACCGCCGCGCCCAGCGTTCCGGGCAACGCGCGCACGACCGGCACCACCGCGTCGAGCGTCTCCCTGGCGTGGGACGCCTCGACCGACAACGTCGGCGTGACGGGCTATGAGGTGCTCAACGGCAGCACGGTCGCCACGACGGTCACGGGCACCTCCGCGACCGTGACCGGGCTGAACGCCGACACCGCGTACACGTTCTCCGTCCGTGCGGTGGACGCGGCCGGAAACCAGTCGAAGCTGTCGGCGGAAGTCAACGCGCGCACGTCGTCCGGCAACACCGGCGGCCGCACGTTCACCAACGGCACGGACTACCCGATCCGTGACTTCCAGGTGGCGATCAGCGCGGTGCGATCCACCGCCACCGGTTCCGCCCAGAACCCCGTCACGGTCAAGGTGGACGCCGCCCACACCTGTCTGGAAGACCTGAACGTCACGCTCGTCGCCCCGAGCGGCCGCGCGTATGCGCTGATGCGCACGCCCGGTGGCGGTTACAGCTGCCATCCGTTCCCAGCGGGCAAGACGTTCACCGTGGTCCCTGGTGCAGGGGAGACCGCGAGCGGCACCTGGACGCTGCGCATCGGGGACAACGGTCCCGGTGACACAGGCGTCCTGAGCAGTTGGTCGCTCACGGTCTAGCAAAAGGGTGGACCTGGTGAGCGACCGTTCACCAGGTCCACTCGAAGCCGTAACAGCCGGGCCCGAACTTCAGAGCTACGCCCAGCACGGAGTTGCCCTCGTCCAGCCGCACCCCGAACGACTGCCGCGCGCCGTCCGCGTCCCGGACGACCCGGCGGCACGTGCGGGGCAGGGCCAGGGCGTCGAAGGTGACCTCGAGGACGTACTCGTGCACGGGCCGGCGGAACTTGCGGGAGTAGTTGGTGGCCGGCGGGTACGGCGCCTGGTTGACCAGCTCGTGCTCGGTGATCACGGTCTGGCCCCGGCGCAACGGGGCCCGGAACATCAGCTCTGCCACGAGAAGTCCCTCGGAAGGCCGGGTCACGACGCGGCCGAGCCGGCAGTTGTGCAGCGGCCTGATCGACGGCAACGGCCGGTCGTGCTCGTCGAGGTGCAGGATCACGACCCAGCGGTCCGGTCCGTCCTCCTCTGCCCGCAGCACTTGCCGCGACACGTAGGACCGTTCGCCGCGCTCCGGCCCGACCGTCACGCGGTCGTGCTGGCTGATCCGGGTCAGCCGCGAGTCCCAGCGGGTGTCGACCCCGCCGACAACGTCGTCTATCACCGACGGCACCGGCCAGAACGCGCTGATGGTGCTCTGACGCCGCCCTCCGCGCTGGGCCGGCCCGAGCAGTTCCGACAACGCACCGGGTTCCAGCGTCAGCACTTCTTCGAGATGACCGACCGCCGTGAGCGACGCACGGCGTTCCGGACGGCTGCGACCCGTCTGCCAGTAGCTCAGCGTCGCGAGGCTGACCGACACCCCGCGCCGGGCGAGGTGGTCGCGGATCCGTTCCAGCGACAGGCCACGCGCCGCCACTGCCTCGCGCAGGGTGTCCGCGAAGCCGGGAGGCGTGTCTGGCGAGAGCGACATCGATGTCTCCTTCCGGCCGGGTCCTCCGACGCTATCCCTCCGACGGAGCAACGGAAGCCGAGACTTAAAAGTGAAAACGGACATCGGCGGATCGCCGCACGTCAATCGTGACGACAACCATCCGAAAGGCCGGATGTCGGCCACGACTTCGACGGCTACGGTCGCGTGACCCTGCATCCCTGCGAAGGAGCCCGACTGTGCGAAGAAGAAGATCTCTGCTCGCCACAGCACTGGTGTCGATGACCGTGGCAGCGCTGGCCGTCCCTGCATCGGCCGCACCTGCCGCGCTGGCCGGGTGTTCCGGCATCAACGACAGCGACGTGGCGATCGGCGACAACACGACCGTCGAGTCGCCGATCGTCATCTCCGACTGCGCCTCGGCTCCGTCCGCGACCGCCACGGTGCCGGTGAAGGTCGTCCACACCTACGTCGGTGACCTCCAGGTCAGCCTCGTCGCCCCGGACGGCTCCGCCTACGTCCTGCACAACCGCTCGGGCGGTTCCGCGGACAACATCGACCAGACCTACACCGTCGACCTGTCTGGCGAGACCTCGAACGGCACGTGGAAGCTGCGGGTCAACGACAACGCGAACAACGACGTCGGCCGGATCGACACCTGGACGCTGAACCTCGGCGGCTCGACCCCGGCGAACGACTTCTCCGTCGCCGTCTCGCCCGCCTCCGGTTCGGTGGCGGCGGGCTCGGCCGCCTCGATCACCGTCCAGACCCAGACCACGGCGGGCCAGGCGCAGACCGTCGCGCTGACCGCGACCGGCCTGCCCTCCGGCGCCACCGCGTCGTTCAGCCCCTCGTCCGTCACGACGGGCACGAACTCCACGCTCTCGATCAGCACGACCGCGTCGATCTCCTCGGGCACCTACCCGATCACCGTGCGGGCCGCGGGCGGCACGGCCAAGACCGCGACCTACACGCTGACGGTCACCGGCGGCACCGGTCCGCAGATCCCGGACATCGACATCAACGCGGTCAAGGCGCACCTGACCGCGTTCGGCACGATCGCCTCGCAGAACGGCGGCAACCGGCGTTCGACGTCGGCCGGCTACCGCGCGTCGGTGACGTACGTGAAGGACAAGCTCACCGCGGCGGGCTACACCGTCACCGAGCAGCCCTGCACCTCGGGCTGCACCACCGGCGCCGGCCCGAACGTGATCGCGGAATGGCCCGGCGGCAACGCGAACAACGTCTACATGTTCGGTGCCCACCTCGACGGCGTGTCCGCGGGCGCCGGCATCAACGACAACGCCTCGGGCTCGTCGGCGTTGCTGGAGACCGCGCTCGTGCTCGCCCAGCGCAACCCGTCGATGCTGAACAAGGTCCGCTTCGGCTGGTGGACCGACGAGGAGCAGGGCCTCAACGGCTCGCGCTTCTACGTCTCGCAGCTTCCGTCCACCGAACGCACGAAGATCAAGACCTACCACAACTTCGACATGGTGGGCTCGATCAACGGCGGCTACTTCATCAACAACATCACCTCGGCGCAGTCCACGCACATGAAGGCGTACTGGGACTCCCTGGGCCTGCAGCCGGAGGAGAACACCGAGGGACGCAACCGTTCCGACGACGCGTCCTTCACCAACGCGGGCATCCCGGCGTCCGGCTACGCCATGGGTGCGAGCGCCCGCAAGACCGCGGCGCAGGCGACGAAGTGGGGCGGTACCTCGGGCGGCGCGTTCGACCCCTGTTACCACGCGTCCTGCGACACCACCGCGAACATCAGTGACACGCACCTGAACCGCGCGGTCGACGGCATCGCCTACACCGTGTGGAAGTCGGCCGTCAGCGCCGGTACGCCGGGTGCGGACTTCTCCGTGTCGGTGTCGCCGGCGTCCGGTTCGGTGGCGGCGGGCTCGTCCGTCTCGGCCACCGTCGGCACCGCGACGGTGAGCGGTGACGCGCAGACCGTGCAGCTGTCCGCGTCCGGGCTTCCCTCCGGCGCGACGGCGTCGTTCAGCCCCGCGTCCGTCCAGACGGGATCAAGCTCGACGCTCACCGTCAGCACCACGGCGTCCGTCGCGGCGGGCACCTACCCGGTGACGATCACGGCGGCCGGCTCGGCGTCCCGCACGGCCAGCTACTCGCTGACCGTCACCGGCGGCGGTGGCGGCAGTTGCACCGGCACCAACCCCGACGACGTCGCCATCCCGGACGCGGGTGCCGCCGTCGACAGCGACATCGTGATCTCCGGGTGTTCCTCGACGCCGTCCGCCAGTTCCGTGGTGACGGTGCGGATCGTGCACCCGTACGTCGGTGACCTGACGGTGGCCCTGATCGCGCCGGACGGCACGTCGTACACGCTGCACAACCGCTCCGGTGGTTCCGCGGACAACATCGACCGCACCTTCACGGCGAACCTGTCGGGTGAGACCGCCAACGGCACGTGGAAGCTTCGCGTCCGCGACCTCGGGCCGGCCGACGTCGGCCGGATCGACACGTGGGGCCTCAACCTGGCCCCGTAGGTTCCGCCGATAAGTGGCCTCTTTGTTTATCCCTGCATTGGGTATTCTGAGAGGCCACTTCTTCGGCGAACATCATCACCGTGACCACTAGCGACACCTTCACCCGCACGATTGCCGAACTGGACGGCGGGGACACCGCCCTGGCGTTCGACGTGATGCGCGAACTCCGCCCGCATCTCACCGATGCCGACGAGTTCGCCGAGCTCGTGCGCGCCCAGCGACGGGAGGGCTACCGGCTCGTCGTCGCCTTCGACGAGAAGGACCGTCTCGTCTCGTTGGCCGGATTCCGGCACATGACCAACCTCTACGCGGGGCCGCACCTCTACATCGACGACCTGAGCACCCTGCCGTCCGCCCGCGGGCAGGGCCACGCGGGCGCCCTGCTGCGCTGGGTCGACGACGAGGCCCGCCGCCTGGGCTGTGCGGGCGTGCACCTCGACTCCGGGACGCCGCGGCACGACGCGCATCGCCTCTACCTGGCGTCCGGCTTCGTCATCCCCGCGTTCCACTTCGCCAAGAGCGTCTGAAAGGGCGTCGCCCCCACGCCCGTCGATCGCGACCGTCGCGGTGTCGCCGCCGTCTCGATTCCCGCGATTCACCTAAACCGGAGCGCCTCGCTGTACGTACACCCAGACAGGAGCGGATCTCAATCCGGTAACGAGAGGGCGCCACATGGGCAAACACCACGATGACAACCGCCGGGCCAAGGTGATCGCGGGCGCCATCGGGCTCGTCGCCGTGGCGATCACCGCCTCGACGTTCACGGCGAGCCAGGCGGCGCCGGAGCTGCGCACGGCCCCCGCACAGGCCACCGAGACGTTGCGGGAGAAGGCTTCCGTGGCAGGCACCGCGTGGGCGGTCAACCCGTCGACGAACGAGGTCCTCGTCACCGCCGACAGCACCGTGACCGGCGCCAAGTGGGACAACCTGGTGTCCACGGTGAAGGGCATGGGCGCCGGGGTGAGGCTGCAACGCACCGCGGGCACGTTCAAGCTGTTCGCCGAGGGCGGCGACGGGATCTTCGCGGGCAACAGCCGCTGTTCGCTCGGCTTCAACGTCGTCACGGACGACGGCAGTCCCGGCATCCTCACCGCCGGCCACTGCACGGCCGCGGGCAGGCAGTTCTCCCTCACGCCGGGCGGCAGGGCCGTCGCGACCGTCGCGCGTTCGACCTTCCCCGGCAACGGCGACTTCGCCCTGCTCACCTACAACAACCGCAACACCGCCGCGCCCAGCGAGGTCGACACCGGCAACGGCCGCAAGGTGCGGATCCAGCGCGCCGCCGAGGCCCGGGTGGGCACGCAGGTCCAGCGGATGGGCAGTACGACAGGCCTGCGCGCCGGTCGTGTCACCGGTCTCAACGCCACCGTGAACTACCCGGAGGGACGCGTCACCGGTCTCATCCAGACGACGGTGTGCGCGGAGGGCGGCGACAGCGGGGGACCGCTCTTCACCGTCAACGGCAACGCGATCGGCCTGACCTCGGGCGGAAGTGGCGACTGCCGCAGCGGCGGCGTCACGTTCTTCCAGCCCGTCACCCGAGCGCTCGCCGCGGTGGGCGCGCGCATCCCCTGATTTTCAGGCGGCGTCCCGTCTGCTCACGGGACGCCGCCTGATCCGTCGTTCTCGTTGTGCGCCAACGGTGTGCCGCCGTCGCCGTTCCGCTGGAGAGATTGCTGGCGGCGTAGGGGATCAGCACGGCGATGGGGACTACCAGCGATGCGCGACGTCGACGACCATTCGCGATCCAGTGCCGGGCCCGTCGAGCAGGAACACCCGGAACGGCAGCCGCGCGCGGACGCCCAGCCCGATCGTCGTCTGCCCCTCGAACTGGCCCGCCCACGCGACGTGGCGGAACGTGCTGTACTCGCTGACATCGGCGAGTTCGCCGGTCGGGAGGAAGATCGCGTCGGTCGCGATCGTCGGAACCCTCGCGATGACCTCCAGCCGCGCGCCGCCGCGCACGGGGACGAGTTCACCCGACCCGTCCTTGCGGATCTCGGCGACATACCGGACGGAGTAGCCGCGCACGTCGCCGTTCACGTCGAGGACCATCCGGTCGAAGCAAGTGTGGCGGCCGGTGCGGATGTCGTACAGCTCGTCGGTGGAGCCGGGGCTCGCCTCCTTCGGCAGGGAACCCCAGGTGATGCCGCAGTACGGCGTACTGGCCCCCGCCGTGGCGGGCACCCCCAGCAGCACACCGAAGACAATCGCCACCAGGACCACAAGGGAACGCCTCATCACGGCCTCCTGACACGAAATACTGCTGCACTGAAGGACGCCTGCCCCGTGCTCCGGTTGCGTGGCGCCGTGTCTTCGGCCAAGAGCGCATACTGCCCTATCGGGGCTGGATTTCCTGCGAACTTGTGACGCGACACTCGTGATTAATCCGGAAGGGCGCGTAGTACGTACTCCTGATCATGCACGGCATCGCCGAGGAGGACGTATGACACACCGCATAACCGACAGGCGGAAGTTCCGCCTGATCGCCTCGTTGTCGGCGGTCGCCGTGGTGGCCGCCGGTACCGCCACCGTGGCACTGGCCGCGAAGAACGGTGACCCGGCGCCAGCCGGCGCGTTCGTGCGCATCGAGCAGGTCGGTAAGAACGTCGTCAACCCGAAGGTGCAGCAGGGCGGCACCAGTGGTGTGTTCACCGTCGACTGCGGCACGAACGAGAACGGCAAGCGCAGCGCGGACAACCCGGTCGCCCAGCCGGGTGTTGATCACGGCGCCCAGCACGTCCACGACTTCGTCGGCAACCAGTCGATCAGCGCGGACTCGACCGACGAGTCCCTGGAGGATTCGGACACCAGCTGCAAGAACGGCGACAAGTCGTCCTACTTCTGGCCGGTCGTGCGGATCAACCCGAATGCGAACACGACCTCGTCGGGGTCCGGTCCGGACAAGATCAAGGAGGCGGGCACACCGCACGTCACCTGCCCGTCGGTCAAGGACCGTCTGCCCGCCGTGCCGCAGCAGGCGAGCGGCGAGGTGGACCGCAACCTCGAGCTGCTGGACAAGCAGCTCAAGGAAGCCAACGACCGGGTGGCGCGCAACGAGAACCCCGGTGTGCCCCTCGGTGCGCGGCGCGCTGGGTGCCGTGCCGGACCAGGCGATCGCCGAGGTGGACCGCAACCTCGTGCTGCTGGACAAGCAGATCGCGGAGGCCAACCAGCGGATCGTGACCACCAAGGGGCAGGGCGGCCCGAACTTCGTCAACAACGCCATTCTGGGGCCGTTGAGCCAACGCCCGCGCGACGTGGACCTGCAGCGGGTTCGAGGACCGCCTCTCGGACAAGTACGTCATCTGCCCGAACGGCAGCAAGGTCATGCGGGTGCACGACTTCCCGGGCTGCTGGGACGGCCAGAACACCGACAGCGCCAACCATCGTGATCACATGCGGTTCGCGGACAAGCAGACCGGCGCGTGCCCCAAGGGCTTCAAGGCGATCCCACAGCTGCGGGTCACCACCGTCTACGACCTCCCGGCGGACGTGCAGCAGAAGGGTCAGTACCAGCTCGACGCCTTCCCCGAGGAGAACCACAACCCGTTCTCCGACCACCACGACTACGCCAACGTCAACTCCGACCAGACGATGGCGCAGATCGTGAAGTGCGTGAACGACGGGCGCAAGTGCTCCTGAACGTCGTGAGGTGGCGGTGCGACCCGCACCGCCACCTCAGCCCGTGGTGAGCACCGACTCGATGCGGTGGGCGATGCGTTCGATGTCGGTGGGAGCCAGGCTCAGCCACCCGGTGTCGCTGACCATGACATAGCGCGTCGGATCGGCGCTGAACACAGCCCATGGTGGCAGGCCATGATCACCCGCGCAGATCGTGCTACCTCGGGCGGACTTCGGCCAAGCCCCTGGTGTGATGCGGGCTGACGATCGGTAGACCCACTCTGATCAGGTGGGAATCTTCAGCGAACATGTGACGGTCCTGGTCGCGGCGGGAACGCTCGCGCTCATCGGCGTTCCGCCGGCCTCCGCGACACCGGATCCCGGTTGGGGCGCGTGCGCCAAGCCGGTCGCGCCGGGAGTCGAGTGCGGCACGCTGACCGTGCCGGTCGACTGGGCGAAACCGGGCGGCGGCACGGTCGGGTTGCGGGTCTACCGGTGGAAGGCGGAGAACAGCAAGGGAACGATCCTGGGCTTTCCGTCCGGCCCGGGACAGCCCGGTGACTACACCTTCGGCACGCTCCGGCGCGCGTTGCCCGGCTACGACCTGATCTCGCTCGACCCGCGCGGTGTCGGCGAGAGCCACCCGATGACCTGCGACGTCGACAAGATCCTCAAGATCCCGTACGTGCCGCCGACGGACGCCGGGGCGTTCGAGGCGCTGAAGCAGAACCAGAAGGCGTTCTGGTCCACGTGCACGACCGGCGTGGAGAACCTCGACGACCATCTCGACGCCTACAGCACGGCAAGCGACGCCGACGCGTTGCGCAGGGCCGTGGGTGCCCGGAAGGTCAGCGTGTACGGCCTTTCGTACGGCACGTTGCTCGGCGAGCGGTACCTGGAGAAGTTCGGCCGGCACGTCGACGGCTCGGTCCTCGAGGGTGTGATGAACCCCGGTCAGGACCGCCGGGAGTTCATGACCACGGCCGCGGCGGGGGTCGAGGCGATCTTCACCGAGTTCGCGCGGTGGTCCGACGAGACACCGGACAGCGCGTTGCACGGCCAGGACCCGGCGGACGTGTTCCGCAAGGCGCGGCAGAACGCCGCCCGCCTGCCGGGGACCTTCTACGGCCTCCCGTGGTCGGAGGTCATGATCACGCGTTACTTCGAGATCTTCGCCCCGCGTGACTTCGGTGAGGTGGCGAAGGGGCTGAAGGAGCTCGCCGAGGGGCGCAACCCGTTCCCCGACGAGCCCGGCGGCGAGGTTCCTCCGCGCAGGCTCGAGTACGCGGACCCGACCACGTGCTCCGACTGGCCCTTCGCGCTGCCGAACGTGGAGGAGGCTCGTGCGGATCTGAGGTCGGCGAGGAAGGCCGCGCCGGTCGTCGGGTACTCGACGAACTCCAGCAACTACACCTCGATCTGCGTGGGCGGCCCGAAGACCGGAAGGCCGAAGCCGGTGTCCTCGCGCAGCGCGAGTCCGACGTTGCTGCTGAGCAACTCGCTGGACCCGGCGACGCCGAAGGTCTGGGCCGAGAAGGTGCAGGAGCAGCTGGGGGGTAAGGCGATCCACGTCGTCACCGAACGCGTTGGGCACGGCGGCGGCATGGAGGACCCGGTGACGCTGAAGAAGGTGCAGGACTACATGGCCAGCACGACCCGGCCGTGAGCGGTGCGGTGCCAGGCATCGGCGACGCCGGCCAGGGGCACCACCTCGTGGTCGACGGTGAGCGCACCCGCCGCCGCGTGCCGGGCGATCACGGAGATGGCGTCGGCCCGCTGCCGCACGGTCAGTTCGTTGTTGGTGTAACCGGTCAGGCGCAATGACCGGCTGCGCAACGTGGACGACGTGATCGGGCTCGTCTCGCCCGCCGATCCGCCGAGGTTCACCCACCGGCCGCCCGGTCGCAACGCCTGGGCGGCCGCGGCGGCGGGAGCCCCGAACAACGGGTCGATCAGCAGGTCGACGCCCTGGGCGGCGTCGGCCACGTCCTCCAGCGCGACCACGACGTCCGCTCCCGCTCGCACCGCGCGTGCGCGCGCCTCGGCCGAACGCGCGGCGGCCACCACCCGTCCGGCACCGGCGAGCCGGGCGAGCTGGATCGCGGCCTGGCCGACCGCGCCGCAGCCGAGCACGACAACGGACTCGCCCGGTGCCAGACTGCTCAGCGCCATGTACGCGGCGACGGCGGACAACCCGAGCGCGGCCATCACGACCGGGTCGACGTCCGGCACGAACACCAGATCTTCCTCACGTGCCAACGCCTTCGCGGCCATGCTCCCGTCGCCGGGTGCCATCCCGGCGCTGGTGGGAAACCACACCGTCCGCCCGCCGACGGTCCCGATCCCTTGCACCCCAGGCACATAGGGTGTCGCGGGCACGCCGAAGTAGGACGTGCCGCTGGCGCACAAGCGATCCAACGGCGTGATGGGCGCGGCGAGGACGTCCACGACGACCTCGCCGGAGGGCTCGTCCCGGTCAACGAGCGACGGAGGCTGACCGGGACGAACGACTACTGCGGCGCGCACGGCTGCAACACGAAGTCGAACTCGGCGAGCACCCACGGCACCGCGGACGTGCCGCCGTCCGGCGTCGGACCGGGCTCGCGCGGCTCGAACCTCACCACGAGTTCCTGCTTGGTGCCGAACACGACGTCGCTGTCGAGGTACTCGGCGCCCTCCTCGAACAGGTGCGTGATCAGCGGTTCGTACCCCTCGGCGGTGAGCAGGAAGTGCACGTGCGCCGGCCGGAAGTGGCTGATCTCCGTCTGCCCGATCAACGCGCCGACCGGCCCGTCCATCGGGATCGAGTACCCCTTCGGCGTGATCGTGCGGACGCAGTAGGTGCCGTCCGCTTCGGCGCGGTACTTCGCGCGCAGCCGTGCCTCGTCCACTTCGAGCTGCGCCTCGTACGCGCCCTCAGCGTCGGCCTGCCACACGTCCAGCACCGCACCGGACACCGGCGAACCGTCCAGTGAACGCACGGTTCCGGTGAGGTAGAGCGGAGTTCCGTCCACGTCGTCGGACATGTCACCGCCGAACCCGAGCTCGGGGGAGCCGTCGATGTGGAACGGCCCGAGCACGGTCGCGGGTGTCGCACCCGCGGAGAACCGGTGGTTCATCTGCACGACGAGCATGCTCAGGCCGAGCACGTCCGACGCGAGGATGAACTCCTCGCGCTTGGAGTCGCTGATCTGCCCGGTGGCGGTGAGCCACCCGATCGCGGCCATCCACTCGGCCTCGGTGAGCCGCACCTCGCGGGCGAACTCGTGCAGGTGCCGGACCAGCGCGGTCATCAGGGTCGCGGTCCGCGGGTCCTTCGCGGTGGCCCAGCGCTGTTCCGCGAGCGCGGTGATGTTGTCCTCGGTGACGAGCTGCATTGCTCACTCCTCGACAGGCGCGACAGACCTGGTGTTCATGTCGACGGAAAGGAAGATCTGGTTGGCGACGGGGTTACGCAGCTCCTCGGCGAGCTGCCCGATCAGTCCGGCGGTGCGGGCGAGCAGTGCGAAGCCCCGCAACAACTCCAGTGGCAGGCCGAGGTCGGCGAGCACCGCGCCGCACGTGCCGGCACCGTTGAGGGGCAACGTCTTGCCGAGCACCTGCGGATGAACGCGCCCGATCGCGGCGAACAGCGAGAGGTGCGGCCCGGCCAGGCCTTCCTCGTCGGCGATCTCGAACAGGCGTGGGGTGCGGGGATCACCGTTCTTGTGCACGTGGTGCCCGAGTCCGGGAATGCGTGTTTTCCCTTGCGCCCGAACGGTTTCCAGCGCGAGGGCGTCCCAGTCCTCCCGGGGCGCGTGAGCGCTGACCACGGAGTTGAGGAACCGGCCGGCGTCCTCGGTGACGCCGAGGAACCGCGAACCGCCGCCGAGCAGTCCCGCCGCCAGCGCGCCCTGCACGGAGTCCGGGGCGGACAGGAAGGTCAGGCGGCTGACGATGGCGGTCGGCGTGAATCCGTGGTCGGCGAGGGCGGCCAGCACCGCCTCGAACAGCCGCGTCTCGCCGGGGCTCGGCCTGCGCTGGGTGGCGAGCCAGAACGCCAGCTCACCGAACCCGACGGTGCCCATCACGTCACGGGCGAGGTCCTGCCCCAGCAACGTGATGGTGTCGGGCGTGGACGCGCCGAGCGCCGTTTCATACACCGTCACGGTCCTCCTTCAGCCACGTGCGCAGCTCCTCGCCGTGCTCGTCCAGTTCGGGCGGCGGCAGCCGGTAGACCGCCGGTGTCTCCGAGAAGCGGATCGGGTGCCGGGTGGTCGGCACGTCCCCGACCACCACGACGGGGTCGAGTCCGAACCGTTCGGCCATCGCGAACCCGCCGTCGATCGTGTTGATCGGCCCGCACGGCACGCCGGCCGCCACGAGCAGGTCGAACCACTCGACGGCGCCACGGGCTCGCAGCCGTTCCACCAGGATCGGCCGCAGCTCCTCGCGGTTGCGCGTCCGGTCGGCGTTGCGGGCGAACCGCGGGTCGTCCGGCACCTCGGACAACCCGAGGACCTCGCACAGCCGCCGGAACTGGCCGTCGTTGGCTGCCGCGACGATCAGGTCGTTGTCGGCCGTGGGCAACGGCTCGTAGGGGAACACGCTGGGGTGCGCGTTGCCCATCCGGAACGGCACGACGTCGCCCGCCACGAACGCCGAGCTGTGGTTCACCAGCCCTGTCAACGCCGACGACAGCAGGTTCACCTCGACGAGCTGGCCCTGCCCCGTCGAGTCGCGGTGGCGCAGCGCGGCGAGGATGCCGATGACGGCGTGGTTGCCCGCCATCACGTCGAACACCGAGATGCCCGCGCGGTACGGCGGCCCGTCCGGATCACCGGTCAGGCTCATCAGCCCGGAGATCGCCTGCACCATCAGGTCGTAGCCGGGAACGTGCCTGCCCTCCCCGGAACCGAAACCCGTGATGGACGCGTAGATCACGCGCGGGTTCGAAGCGCTGACCGAGGCATGGTCGAGCCCGTACTTGGCCAGGCCGCCGGGCTTGAAGTTCTCGATCACCACGTCCGCGCGCCGGGCGAGTTCCCGGCCCAGCACGGCGTCGTCCTCGGAGCGCAGGTCGAGAGCGATCGACCGCTTGCCCCGGTTGACGCCCAGGTAGTAGGTGGAGACGTCGTCGCGGACGGGCGGCATCCACGTGCGGGTCTCGTCGCCGGCCGGTCCCTCGACCTTGACGACCGTGGCGCCCATGTCGGCCAGCAGCATCGTCGCGTACGGGCCCGCGAGCACGCGCGAGAAGTCGGCGACGAGCAGGCCTTCGAGTGGACCCATCAGACGGACGTCCGGGTGTCGCCGCGGTACTCGGTGTAGGTGTAGGGGTTGTCCAGCACCTTGGATTCCGGGATGTCGGGGTTCATGCCCTTCGCCCACGCCTCCTCGCCGAGTTGCGTCCGCAGGTGGTCCACGGTGTTCGACACCTGGGCGCGGATGGAGCCGAGGTCGACGCCGACGAGCTTGTGGTCGCGCTTCACGATCCGTCCGTCGACGAGCACGGTGTCCACATCGGACCGTTGGGCCTGGAACGCCACGTGCCCGTACGGGTTGAGGATCGGGAACATCGCGGGGGAGTTCTCGTTGCGCAGCAGGACGATGTCGGCCTTCTTGCCGACTTCGAGGCTGCCGAGGTCCGCGGCGCGTCCCAACGCCCGCGCGCCACCCATCGTCGCCCACTCCACGACCTGCTCGGCCCGCAACGACGAGTGCGTGACGGTGTCGTTGGTGCCGTGCGCGGCCATGTGCTCGCGGGCCCGGTCGGCACCCAGCGTCGCGCGCATCGCGGAGAACAGGTCTCCGCTCCACCACACCGACGTGTCCATCGACAGCGACATCGGGATGCCGTGCTCGCGGATCGCCCAGGTGGGCGGGTAGCCCTGGCCCGCGCTCTGCTCGCTCTCGGTCGACACGGAGATCGAGCCACCGGTCGCCGCGATGCGGTGGTAGGAGTCGGCGGACAACGTCGCCGCGTGCACATAGATCGACTGCGGCGTCATGAAACCGTTGTCGTACATCAGCCTGATGCCGTCGTCGTTGGTCGCGCCCCACACGCCCGCGTGCGTCGTGACGGGGACGCCGAGCTCCCGCGCGACCTCGAAGGCGGCCTTCTCGGGGAACGACGGGTCGCCGGTCACGTCGAACGCGAGCTGGAAGCCCAGCATGTCGTCGCCGGTGATGCGGCGGGAGACGAAGTCCCGGAACTCGGGTGTGGCGGTCCAGGAGGCGGGGCTGTCCTGGATGTTGCCGTAGGCCAGCACGAACCGGCCGGGCACCGCCCGCAGCGCGTCGACGGCGGCGTCGGCGTGCTCGGTGGTCTGCAGGCCGTGCGACCAGTCGACGGTCGTGGTGACACCGGCGTCGAGGGCCTCGGCCGCGCCCAGGAGGTTGCCGGCGTGGATGTCCTGCGGCCGGAACACCTTGCCCCACTCCAGGTAGTACCAGACGAAGTACTGCGTGAGCGTCCAGTCCGCGCCGTAGCCGCGCATCGCGGTCTGCCACATGTGCCGGTGCGTGTCGATCATGCCCGGCATGACGATGCCGTTCGTGGCGTCGACCTCGACGGTCCCCTCCGGCACCTCCAGCCGCGGCCCGATCGCGGCGATCCGGTCGCCTGCGACGAGGACGTCGTGGTCGACGAGCGGCCGGCGGCCGTCCATGGTCAGGACAGTGCCGTTTCTCAGGACGACGGAACTCATCGGGAACTCCCTTGACCGTCTAGCGGACAGGTGTCCGTTGAATCGTCAACCTTCGACGGCCGTTGGTCAACCCCCCTCAGGACGCGACGACCTCGTGCGGCACCGTGCCGAGCCGGGCGAAGTCGGCGCTGATCTCGCCCGCGACCTGCAGCAGGAGGGGCAGGTGGTGCTCGACCATGTGCTCGACCGACGTCTCGGACGCGTGGCAGTTGACGTTGATCCCGGCCACGACCCTGCCGCTCCCGTCGCGCAACGGTGCCGCGACCGACCGGATGCCCAGCGCGAGCTGCTCGTCGGTCAGCGCCCACCCGCGTGCCCGGACGTCCCGCAGCTCGGCGTCGCGCTCGGCCGCGTCCGGCTGCCAGCGCGACGTCAGGCCGGACCGGGTCGGCTGCGCGAGCACGGCCTCCAGCTCGTCCGGTGCCAGGGTGGCGAGCTGCACCTTCCCCAGTGAGGTCGGCAAAGCCGGGAACCGCGTGCCGATCTGCACGGACAGCGTGACGATCTTCGGCACGGCGACCCGCGCGACGTAGATGATGTCCGGCCCGTCGAGCTGCGCGATCGACACGGACTCGTTGGTGCGGGCACACAGCCGTTCCATGTGCGGGCGGGCGACGTCCCACAGGCCCATCGACCGCACGTACGCGACGCCGAGGTCGAGCACTCGCGGCGTGAGCGCGAAGCCGGCCTCGCTCTGCCGCACGTACCCGAGCTCGGCGAGCGTGAGCAGGATGCGGCGCGTGGTCGGCCGCGCCAGCCCGGTGGCCGAGGCGACCTCGCTGAGCGTCATCACCGGGCGCAACGGCCGGAACGCGCGGATCACGTCCAGGCCGCGGGCGAGCGCCTCGATGAAGTCGGGGCCGGTGTCAGGGCGAGCAGGCATGTGCCCACGATATCGGACACCTGTCCGCTAGGCCGTGACTCCGCCACGCCTCGATGAACTCACGGTCTGGAGGCGAGCACCGCGCAGGTGATCGCCAGCGCCGTCAGGACGAGGAGCGTCACGCTGACGTCGACGAGGAAATCGATCATGCGCGCGGTGGCCATGTGGATCAGTCCAGACTGGCTGCTTCGTGGCGACGGGAGCGCAGGCTGGTCAGGGTCACGATGCCCAGCGTCGCCACGATGACGGCCAGCGAGACCGGGGTCGGGATCGTCGGCACGGCCGGCCACACACCGTGCGCCCAGTGCAGCACCAGCTTCACCCCGATGAACGCCAGGATGATCGCCAGGCCGTGGTTGAGGTGCACGAGCTTGGCGAGCGCCGAGTGCAGCACGAAGTAGAGCGCGCGCAGGCCGAGCAGTGCGAACGCGTTGGTGGTGAACACGAGGTACGGGTCCTCGGTGATGCCGTACACCGCCGGCACCGAGTCGATCGCGAACACGACGTCGGTCGCGAAGATCGCCACCACCACGATCGCGAGCGGGGTGAGCGCCCTGCGCCCGTTCTCGCGGACGGTCATCCGCGTGCCGCGGTAGTCGTCGGTGACCGGCATCAGCCTGCGCAGCAGCCGCACCGACCGCATCTTCGAGGTGTCCTTCGCGGCCGGCACACCGGCGAGAGCCGCGTGCAGGATCTTCAGCGCCGACGCGAACAGCACCAGCCCGAACACAAGGAAAGCCCAGGTCCCGGCCGCCAGCATCGCGGCGCCGGCCACGATGAAGATGCCGCGCAGCACCAACGCGCCGACGATGCCGTAGAGCAGCACGCGTTGCTGGATCTCCGGGGGCACACGGAACGCGGCGAGCAGCAGCATGAAGACGAACAGGTTGTCCACCGAGAGGGACTTCTCCACCACGAACCCGGTGACGAACTCCAGCGACTGGCCGCTGCCGAACTCGAACCACAGCCAGAGCCCGAACACCAGCGGCAGCGTGAGGTAGAAGACCGACCAGCCCGCCGCCTCCCTGAGGGACACCTCGTGCGGGCGGCGAGTGACCAGGAAGTCGACCACCAGCAGGGCGAGCAGCGCCGCGATGCTCAGAAACCACAGACCGGGCGACGCCACGGATTGCACGGGCACGGAACCTCCTCGAACAGGATCGTTCGAGGTCTCCTTCACCCGGTGCGGGCGGCCTCCCGAGGACACCTCGGGGTGTCCGTACTGACCGGGCAGACGCTTGGGAAGTACTCCCCTCGCGGGTCAGCATAGGTAAAGGGTTGGTAATGCTCAAGTAAGTCATTCGTATGGGTTGCGTCTCAAGCCACTTGAGGTTCGATAGTGGCCTCTTGACCTCTCTCCCAGCTGAAGCAGGGAGATTCTTCCCTCGCGGGTCGAGTTTTCTGCTTCGCAGCTCGTTGCCGCCTGGGGTTACCAGCACAGGGACGGTGTACCGCCCACGGTCTTACACGAGCTCCACAGACCTGACATCCCACCAGCCCGGCGGTAGACCCGGCCGACTTGGTTATCGCCGACCGGGCGCGACAACTTCACAAGCCGCTCCGCCAACCGCCCATCCTGGGGGTCAGAGCACGGTCTTTCGCCCTGGAGGCGAAACTCCGTCCTTGTCCTGCTCCGCAGGGGTCCGTTTCCTCCCCGGTCTGAAGGCCGGGGTATCCACGGAGGAATCCCGATGAACGACACCAGGCGGTACGCGATCGGAGAGGTGGCGCACCGGACGGGGCTGAGCGTCAGCGCCATCCGGTTGCTGGTCGCGATCATCGACGGGACCGCGCAGGAGGCCGCCGACTTCATACCGTTCGCCTGGCTGTCCGCAGCGCTCAACGCCTCTGTGTCCCCCTTGCGAGCTACACGCGAATGTCCACCGCACGGTGACGTTCCAGAGGCGCGAAATCCATAACGTTCCGGTCATGCGATTTCTGAAGCAGTTTTTCCTGATCGCGCTCGTCACGTTCGCGGGTGGCGTCGGCGTGCAGGCGTTGGGGTGGAACGCGCCGCTCACGCTGGTCGCCGGCGTCGTCGCGGCGGCGCTGGCACTGGCGGGGTACGCCTGGGTGGTGCGCAGGACCGAACACCGGGAGCCCACCGAGGTCTCGTTGAAGATCGCCCCTGGCGCTCTGGGCCGTGGTGTCCTCGTCGGACTCGCGATGTTCGGGGCGGTGATCCTGAACATCACCTTCCTCGGCGGTTACGAGGTGCGCGGCTGGGGTTCGGTGTCCGGCATGATCGCGATCTTCGGGTTCATGGTCGCCGTCGCGGTGACCGAGGAGCTGATGTACCGCGGCGTCCTGTTCCGCATCGTCGAGGAGCGCCTCGGCACGTCGCTCTCCCTGGTCCTGAGTGGACTGGTGTTCGGCTTCGCCCACATCTTCAACCCGAACGCCACGGTGTGGAGCTCGCTCGCCATCGCGATCGAGGCGGGGCTCATGCTCGGCGCCGCCTACGTGGCCACGCGCAACCTGTGGGTGCCGATCGGGGTGCACTTCGCGTGGAACTTCGCCCAGGGCGGCATCTTCAGCACGAGTGTGTCCGGTCAGGACGCGCCGCAGGGGCTGCTGGACGGCGTCACGTCCGGTTCCGCACTCGTCACCGGAGGGAACTTCGGGCCGGAGGCGAGCGTGTACTCGGTGCTGGCCGGTCTGGTCGTCACGGCGGCGTTCCTGTGGCTGGCGAAGCGCCGCGGCAACATCATGCCGCGCCGTGGCCGTACTGCGCCGGCCGCTACCCTCGCCGCGTGATCAGCCTTCAGTGGTGGCGCGTCCGGGACGTTCGCGTCCAGGACGCGCCACTGGCGTTGCTGCTCGCGCTGGGATCCCTGGTGCCCGCGCTGCACGACAAGGGCACCCAGCTCGGCGGACTGCCGAACCGGCCGTTCGACGCTCTCGCGATCGCGGTGATCGCGTTCGAGTGCCTGCCGCTGGTCGTCCGCCGGAAGTGGCCCCTCGTCGGCCTGGTGCTGGTGTCGGTCGCGTTCGCCGTCGACCAGTTGCGCGGCTACCACACCGTCGCCGGCACGGCCCTGCCGATCGCGTTGATCAGCGCCGGGCTGCACCTGTCGCACCACCGGCGCGGCACCGTGATCGCGCTCTCCGCCGGGTATGCCGGGTTGGCCGTCGCGCTCGACCTGAACGGAGCCACGGAAGGCGTGGCCGGGTTCGTCACGTTCTACCTGGCGCTGGCCGCCACGTGGGCGATCGGCGCGTGGCTGCGGCTCTCGCGCACTGCCGAGGAGGAACGCCGCCGGCACGTCGCTGTGACGACCCGTGTCGCGGAACGGACGTTGATCGCCCGCGAGCTCCACGACGTGGTGACCCACCACGTGACCGCGATGGTGGTGCAGGCGGAGGCCGCGCGGTACCTGACCGCGGCTCCCGACCGGCTGGACCAGACGTTGCAGGCGATCACCGACACCGGCCGGCGGTCGCTGACCGACCTGCGGCACCTGCTCGACCTGCTGAATCCCGACCACAGCACGGAAACGCTCGGGGACCTGCGCACGCTGGTCGAGCAGACCCGGCTGGCCGGGCAGCCCGTGGAGTTCGCGGAGGAAGGCGAGGCGACGCGGGACGCGGGCAGCGCCGAGGCCGTCGCGTACCGGGTCGTGCAGGAGGCGTTGACGAACGCGTTGAAGTACGCGCACGGCAACCCGACGAACGTGCACGTGCGTTACGGCGAAAGGGAAATCACCGTGGAGGTCGGTACCGAGGGCGCGAAGTCGTCCACGCCGGTCGGAGGCAGCGGCCGCGGCCTGGCCGGGCTGCGCGAGCGCGTCGACGTGCTGGGTGGCGAGTTCTCGGCGGAACAACGCGACGGCGGTTTCGTGGTCAGGGCGCGCATCCCCGCGGGGAACCCGGCGTGACCGCACCGGTTCGCGTGCTGGTGTGCGACGACCAGGCGCTCATCCGCACCGGCTTCGCCACGATCATCGACGCCCAGCCGGACCTCGAGATCGTGGGGGAGTGCGGGGACGGTCGCGCGGCGGTTGACCTCGCCCGCAGGCTCGACCCGGACGTCGTCGTGATGGACGTGCGCATGCCGGTGCTCGACGGCATCGGGGCGACCCGGCTGCTGGCGGGCGCCGGCGTCCCCGACCCGGTCAAGGTCCTCGTGGTCACGACGTTCAACCTCGACGAGTACGTCTACGAGGCGCTGCGGGCCGGTGCGAGCGGGTTCCTGCTCAAGGACGCGCCACCGGCCCAGTTGCTGCAGGGCATCCGGACCGTGGCGAGCGGTGCCGCCCTGCTCGCGCCGGAGGTCACCCGGCAGCTCGTCGGCAGGTTCGCGGCGCGCATCCGGCCCGCCGAGGAGATCGCGCAGACCCAGCTGGCGCCACGTGAGCTCGAAGTCCTCCGGCTGATCGCCGAGGGCCTGTCGAACAGCGAGATCGCCGCCGCCCTGGTCATCAGCCAGGAGACGGTGAAGACGTACGTGTCGCGCATCCTCACCAAGCTCGACCTGCGGGACCGGGTGCAGGCCGTCGTCTACGCCTATCGCCGCGGCCTGGTGACCTAGCGCTCGTCGGCCTGGACTCCATCGGTCTGCTCGATAGCTTCAGTGTTGACCAAAATTAACCTTGTGCAGGCAAACCCACCGCCAGCGTCAGCTCCAAAACCCGCTGCGGAGACCCGAGGTCCGGAAAAAGGTCCCGGAGCTGCCCCATCCGGTACCGGACGGTCTGCGGGTGCACGAACAGGGCGGCGGCCACCTCTTCGCGCCGGCCGTGGTGCAGCAACCAGGCACGCAGCGTCTCCTCAAGGCGCCGTGCCGTGGTGGTCGGCAACGCCAGCAGGGGTGCCAGGGCGCGGGCGCGCAGGTCGGCGTACGCGTCGGGGTCTGCGCTCAGCACAAGAGCGGCGAGGTGTTCCTCGGTGTCGCGGATGTCGGGGGAGAGGGATCGCGCGCGTACGGCTCGTTCATACGAGTCGGAGGCACGCATCCATGGGCGCGCCGGCCCGACGACGGCGTTGCGGTGGCTGAGCTGTCGCAGCAGGTGAGCGCGGTCGGCGTCGGGCACGAACAGGACGCCGGTCGAGTCCGGCAGGTCGTCCAGGACGAGGGTGCCGGGGTCGAGCGAGCGGTAGGCGGGACGGGCCTGGAACGAGGGGAGCAGGACCACGGTCAGGGTGGTCGGCGGCTGCCAGGCGGCGCGTCCGGCGTCGGTCTGCAGGACCTCGGCGCTCGCGCCGGCCAGCAGGTCGCGGGCCAGTTGTTCGAGGTGGCGTTCGTGGGCGAGGCCTCGCGCCGCCAGTTCGTCGGCGTGGCCCGCGGCGCTGGCGGCGGACAGTTCGTCGATGTAGGCGAAGGTCAGTTCGGCGAACTTCGCGACCTCCGCGGCGGGCAGACCCGCTGGTACGGCGCCTGCGGCCAGGCCTCGCCAGGCCACGCGGGCGCCGACGCGGTACGCGCTGAGCAACGCGTCCATCGAACGGCCGTCGCGCACCTCGCCGCGGCCGAGTTCGTAGGCCGCGTCGCTGGCGTCACCACCCCCGCCTGTGCCGCTGGCGAGGTCCAAGTAGTGTCCTAGCGCCGTGCGAACGGCACGGCGGATGGTGCCACCCATGCGTCCGGAAAGTGCGTTGGCGTAGCTCGGCACCTCGGTGATGATGGCGCGGACTACCTCGTCGGCCGTCGGCCTCAGGACCGCCCGCAACGCGGTCACGGTCTTCTCATCGAGGGCCAGTTCGGTGGCCCGCCTCATTGCGTGAGTCACGATTTGTTCCCTGCGAACAATCCAGCCGGGCAGATTCACGTCCTACGGACAGGACTTTACGCCCTGGGGCGCATCAAGCTGGAGTCATGACGAGTGTCGCCCTCCGCAGCAGGGCGTGGAAACTGCTTGAGCTGGTCACGACGCCGCTGCTGCCGTCCGACTACCTCGACCTGGTGAGCCCCCTCCGCGCCGGTGCCGACCTGCGCGGCCGCATCGAGGCCGTGCACCGCGAGACAGACGATGCCGCGACGATCGTGATCAAGCCCGGCAAGGGCTGGCGCGGTCACGTCGCCGGTCAGTACATCCGCGTCGGGATCGACGTCGACGGCGTGCGCCTGTGGCGCGCGTACTCGGTGACGTCGCCGACGAACCGCGCGGACGGCCGCATCACGATCACCGTGAAGGCCATCCCCGACGGCAAGGTCAGCAACCACCTGGTCCGCAAGGCGAAGCCCGGCACGGTCATCCAGCTCGACCAGGCCACCGGCGAGTTCGTCCTGCCCGCCGCCAGGCCCGCCAAGGTGCTCTACCTGACGGCCGGCAG
Organism: Lentzea albidocapillata; assembly: GCF_000719115.1. Taxonomy (GTDB): domain Bacteria; phylum Actinomycetota; class Actinomycetes; order Mycobacteriales; family Pseudonocardiaceae; genus Lentzea; species Lentzea albidocapillata. Next base: position 46,352 of record NZ_JOEA01000030.1, read on the forward strand.
CGGCATCACGCCCGTGATGGGCATGCTGCGCGACTCGAAGCTCGCCGACGTCGTGATGGTGCACTCCGCGCCGCGCAAGGAAGACGTCATCTTCCGCAACGACCTGCACAACCTGGTCGCCGGCAAGGCGCTGAAGCTGGTCGAGCTGCACACCGACATCGACGGCATGCTTGACCTCGCCGAACTGGAGAAGCTCGTGCCCGACTGGGCCGAGCGCGAGACCTGGGCCTGCGGGCCGGCCGGTCTGCTCGACGCCGCCGAGGCGCACTGGGCAGAGCACGGCGCCGCCGAACGCCTGCACACCGAACGCTTCCGGCCGACCGTGGTCGTGGCCGGCGAGGGTGGCGAGGTCACGTTCGGCAAGACCGGCAAGACCGTCGAGGCCGACGGCGCCACGCCGTTGCTGAACGTCGGCGAGGAAGCGGGCGTGCTGATGCCGTCCGGCTGCCGCATGGGCATCTGCTACGGCTGCGTGACGCCGCTGAAGTCCGGCGCCGTGCGAGACCTGCGCACCGGCGAGATCACCGAGGCCGAGGACAGCCCCACCGCCCACGTGCTCGTCCAGACCTGCGTGTCCGCCGCTGCGGGCCCTTGCGAACTCGAACGCTAACCAGCGCGCCCACCACAGACTTTCAGTCCTCCCCCCGCGAAGTGGCCCACCCCCAGCCACTGCTCCCCGGAAAGCGAGTTCCATGACCGCCATCGATCCCACCGCCCACCTGACCGACGAGCAGATCGAGGAGCTCGGCCGCGAACTCGACGCGATTCGCGACGAGGTGATCGCGAGCCGTGGCGAGAAGGATGCCGCCTACATCCGCAAGGTCATCTCGGTGCAGCGCAAGCTGGAGCTGACCAGCCGCGGCATCCTGCTGTTCTCGCTCTTCCCGCCGGCGTGGATCATCGGCACCGCCGGTCTGTCCGTGGCGAAGATCATGGACAACATGGAGATCGGGCACAACATCCTGCACGGCCAGTGGGACTGGATGCGCGACCCGAAGATCCACTCCACCACCTGGGAGTGGGACCACGTCTCGCCGGCCGAGCAGTGGAAGCACTCGCACAACGAGCTGCACCACACGTACACCAACGTGATCGGCAAGGACAACGACCTCGGCTACGGCATCATGCGCGTGGACGAGGACCAGAAGTGGCACCCGATGCACCTGGGCCAGCCGCTGTGGAACTTCATCAACGCGTGCTTCTTCGAGTACGGCATCGCCGCGTACGACCTGGAGCTCGGCAAGAACCTGCACAAGCGCCGCCGTAACCGCCCCGAGTTCCGCGCGCGTGCCGCGGCCGTGGGTCGCAAGATCCGCAAGCAGGTGCTCAAGGACTACGTGATCCACCCGCTGCTGTCGGGCCCGTCGTTCCTGACCACGCTCGCCGCGACGTTCACCGCGAACCTGGTCCGCAACATCTGGTCGCACTCGGTGATCATGTGCGGGCACTTCCCGGAGGGCGTGCAGACCTTCGAGCGCCGGTCGATCAAGGGCGAGACGCGCGGCCAGTGGTACCTGCGCCAGATGATGGGCTCCGCGAACATCAGCGGCAGCAAGGCCATGCACTTCATGACCGGCAACCTGTCGCACCAGATCGAGCACCACCTGTTCCCGGACCTGCCGAGCAACCGGTACGCCGAGGTCGCGGTCAAGGTGAAGGCGCTGTTCGAGAAGTACGAGCTGGACTACGTGACCGGCCCGCTGCCCAAGCAGGTCTTCTCGGCGTGGCACAAGGTGTTCCGCCTGTCGCTGCCGAACAAGAAGCCGAAGGTCAAGGCCTCGGACCGGGACAAGGAACTGGTCGCGGCCTGAGACAGGCAATGGTTCAGATCTTTCGGCCGTACCGGCGACACCGCCGGATTCGGTGAGATTCCTTCGTAGGGCCCGAGTTCCACCCCTGCTGCTTCATCGGGCCCTCCGACGGAGGAACTCATGCGAAGGGTCTACCTCGTCACGGCCGCCCTGCTCATGGCCGCGACGATCTACACGCCTGCCTCGAACGCGGCTCCTGCCGCCGCGGCGATCACCGAGACCGTCTACGTCGAGTCCACGATCGACAGTGACGCGGACGGCAAACTCGACCGGATCGCCGCCGACGTCATGCGGCCCGACACGGCCGGGCGAGTGCCGATCGTGATGGAGGCCAGCCCCTACTACGGGCTGGGCGCGGCGGCCGCGACGGCGACGAACGTGCCGCGCGGCTTCGGCCGCTGGTACGACGAGTACTTCGTGCCACGCGGCTACGCCGTCGTCGAGATGGAGATGCAAGGCACCTCCCGCTCGACCGGCTGCCCGACCACGGGCGGTCCCGAGGACACCGCGAGCGTCCGCGCGGTCGTCGACTGGCTCAACGGCCGTGCCAAGGCGTTCTACGCGGACGGCCGGGCGGCGGTCGCGAGCTGGAGCACCGGCAACGTCGGCATGCTCGGCGTCTCCTACAACGGCACGCTGCCCAACGCGGCGGCCGCGGCGAACATCCCCGGCGTGAAGACGATCGTGCCGATCGCCGCGATCTCCAGCTGGTACGAGTACGCCCGTGACCAGGGCATCGGCTACAAGGGCTGGGATTCCAACTATCCGACCTTCCTCGCCAACTACGTCGTGAGCGCGGCGCAGAAGGCGAAGTGCAAGCCGGTGTTCGACAAGCTGTCCCGTGAGGACGGCGACGAGTCCTACGACTACACGTCGTTCTGGAAGGCCCGCGACTACCGGGTGGGCGCGCAGAACGTGTCCGCGTCGGTGTTCGCGGTGCACGGCCAGGCGGACTGGAACGTCAAGCCGTCGCAGTTCGGCCGCTGGTGGGAAGAGCTGGCGGACCGGAACGTGCCGCGCAAGATCTGGTTGCACCGGGGCGGGCACCTCGACCCGATCTCGTTCCGCCAGGCCGAGTGGCAGCGCGTCATGGGACTGTGGATGGACCACTGGCTCAAGGGCGCGAACAACGGGATCATGAACGAGCCCATGGCCGACGTGCAGAAGTCCGACGGCAGCTGGGAACAGGCCGCCGCGTGGCCGCGACCGGACACGAAGGACACCACGCTGTACTTCGGTCCGGCGGCCGGCGGCATGTCCGGTTCGCTGACCACCGCACCGGTTCCCGGCGGCACGCAGACTCTGGGCGCGAACGCGAACATCAGCGAGGCGACCATGATGGCCAGCCCGGAGACCGCGAACACCCGCCGGCTGGCCTACGTGACGGCACCGCTGACGAAGGACGCGCGGTTGTCCGGTGAGGTCAGCCTGACCGTCCGCATCGCGTCGAACCGGGCGTCGACGCCGCTCACCGCGTTGCTGGTGGACTACGGCCCGAGCACGCAGGCGGTGCTGTCCGAACGCAGTCCGCTGCAGCTGTCCACGGAGGTGTGCGGCAAGAACGACCTGCGGGACAGGACCGGCTGCGCGCGTCCGCCGGACGTGTCGATCCAGGCGGTCTCGGCGACGATGCTGACCAAGGGTGCCGTCGACGCCAAGAACCGGCTGTCGCTGGAGACCGCGACCCCGTTGCCCACCAACGGGTCCACCGCGGACGTCACCTGGAAGCTGCACGCCAGGGACGCGCTGATCCCGGCCGGGCACCGGATCGGGATCGTGCTCGTCACGAACCACAGTGGCTACATCACCGCGGACACGGCGGCAGGTGGTGTCTCGCTGAACGTGTCGCTGGGCGTCAGCAAGGTGGTGCTGCCGATCGTCGGCGGTGCGCTGAACAAGTGATGACGAGCCGGGGCCTGCGCACTTCACAGTGCGCAGGCCCCGGCGTCGTTGGTGTGGCGCGGCCTCGCCGCACCACACCGACCAGGCTCGGCTGTACGCGAAGAAGAAGTGGGTCAGGGGAGTTCACCGAACGGGAGATCGCCGCCAACCTCGATCTCAGCGTTCGCCGTCTCCACTGAACTCGCCGTGCCGTCCGCGTGCCGGCCGAGCGGTGGCAGTTCGGCCCAGCCCCGAACGACCTGGGCGCGCCTCGTGACGTCCCGGAAACTTGTCCGGTTTGACATGCCCGATACCTCCGTTCGGCCGTAGCCCGGCCGCAGAGCCGTGTGCGTGGATGTATGGGAGCGCTCTTACAACGTTGTAAAACTGAAGGGGATCTTCGCCGATGAAGAAAACCGCCCCCGTACTCGTCGCGCTGCTGCTGGCGCTGGGCATAGCGCCCGGCACGCCGTCCGCGGGTGCCGCCGAGCCCGTGCACGGTCTGAAGGGCGAGTACTTCAGCATGTCGGCACCGGGCGCGCGGGACTTCGCGACCCTGGGCGGCACCGTGCTCGACGCCGACGTGAACCACGGTGACCTGACCGGAGTGTTCGGGTTCCTGAACGGCCGCACCGAACACACGACCGCGCGGTGGACCGGCCAGATCGCGGTGCCGCAGACCGGCGACTACACGTTCTACGCCGTCGGGGACAACGGGTTCCGGCTGCTGGTCGACGGCAAGCCGGTGATCGACCACTGGGTGCCGGACTGGGACCGCGAGCAGACCAGCGCGCCGGTGACGCTCACCGCCGGGCGCCAGTACGACTTCAGGCTGGAGATGTTCCAGGACGTCGGCGGCGCCAACATGTTCCTGCGCTGGTCGAGTGCGACCACGCCCAAGCAGATCGTGCCGGAGTCCGCGTTCACGCCGCCGTCCGGCTTCCAGGTCGTGCCGCGCACGGCCGGGGTCTCGAAGGACGGCCGGACCCTCACCGCGGAGTTCGACGGCCGCGTCTCGGGCACGTCTGACCTGAAGGACCACCTCGTGGTCGAGGTCGACGCGACGCCGATGCCGGTCTCGGTCGTCACCACGAGCCGCAACCGGCTGACCGTCCGGCTGGCCGAGCGGGTGCTGAAGGGCCAGCGGGTCCGCATGTACTACGACGGCGCCGGTGCACTCGCGGTCGGCGGCAAGAAGGTCGAGAAGACCGCGCGCACGGTCGGCAACGTCTCCACCGAACGGCTCAGGACGCCGTGGGGCGAGAAGGTCGACACGCGCAACCCGTTGCCGGAGTACCCGAGGCCGCAACTGGAACGCGACAAGTGGCTCAACCTCAACGGCCCATGGGAGTTCGCGGGTGCCAAGGCCGGCGAGCAGCCGGTGTTCGGGAAGAAGCTGCGCGAGAAGGTCGTCGTGCCCTACCCGATCGAGTCGCAGCTCTCCGGGCTCGAACGGCACGAGGACCACATGTTCTACCGCCGCACGGTCAGCGTCCCGCACGACTGGAGGATCGGGTCCGGGCAACGGCTGAAGCTCAACTTCGGCGCGGTCGACTACCACGCGAAGGTCTGGGTGAACGGCAAGCTGGTCGCCGAGCACACCGGCGGCTACACGGCGTTCAGCGCGGACATCACCGACGCGCTCAAGCGCGGTGAGCAGGAGATCGTCGTCGCGGTCACCGACACCACCGGCCCGCACCAGCCCAAGGGCAAGCAGTCGCCCAACCCCAGCGGCATCTTCTACACGCCGTCGTCGGGCATCTGGCAGACCGTGTGGATGGAACCGGTGGCCGACAAGGGGATCGACGAGATCAGGACGACCCCGGACCTCGCCACCAGCTCGCTGTCGGTGAACGTCAAGTCCGCCGGCAACGCCACCGTCACGGCGGTCGCCCGCGACGCCAAGGGCAAGCAGGTCGGCACGGTCACCGGACCGGCCAACACCAAGCTGACGCTGCCGGTGCCGAACCCGCACCTGTGGACGCCGGACGACCCGTACCTCTACCAGCTCGACGTCACGCTCGGCAAGGACAAGGTCAAGAGCTACTTCGGCATGCGGTCCACCGGCATCGCGAACGTCGGCGGCACGCCGAAGCTGACGCTCAACGGCCAGCCGATCTTCTCACTGATGCAGCTGGACCAGGGCTTCTACCCGGACGGCCTGAACACGGCACCGAGCGACGAGGCCCTCGTGTTCGACCTGAAGGCGCAGAAGGACCTCGGCTTCAACTCGGTCCGCAAGCACATCAAGGCCGAACCCGCCCGCTGGTACTACCACGCGGACCGGCTCGGACTGCTGGTGTGGCAGGACTTCGTGTCCGTCGAGGACGGCAGCAACCCGGTGGCGCAGCAGGCTTTCCTCAACGAGAGCCGCGAGTTGATGCAGCAGCTGCACAACTACCCGTCGATCTACGCGTGGATCGTGTTCAACGAGGGCTGGGGCGAGTGGGACCGCACCGTCACCGGCCAGATCACCGACGACGTCAAGGCAGCCGACCCGAGCCGGATCGTCAGCGCGCACAGCGGCGTGAACTGCTGTGCCTCCAAGGGCGACAGCGGCAAGGGCGACGTCATCGACCACCACGACTACAACAACACCGACCCGGCACGTCCGGACGGCAAGCGCGTCGTGATGGATGGCGAGCACGGCGGCTTCACGCTGCGCACGCCGGGACATCAGTGGCCCGGTGCGCCGATCGCGATCTACAGTGGCGTGGCGAACAAGGCGGCGCTGACGGCGAAGTACGTCGACAACACCCGCACGTTCTACCTGGGCCAGGCACGCCAGGAGATGTCCGCGTCGGTCTACACGCAGGTCACCGACCTGGAAGGCGAGCTCAACGGCCTGTGGACCTACGACCGCAAGCGCATCAAGGTCGATCCCGGTCCGGTCCGCGAGATCAACCGGCGGGTGATCGAGGCCGGTGCCAACGCCGGCAAGCCGTACCCGTACGCGGGCAGCGGCGAGTGGAAGCTGAACGAGACCACGGGAACGACCGCGCAGGACTCGAAGGGCGTTAACCCGCTGACGCTCAGCCCGGCCGGTGCCACCTGGAAGGACGGTGCGCTGGAACTCCGCGACGGCTCGGCGGAGAGCTACGGCCCGGTGGTCGACACGACCAAGGACTACTCGGTGTCCGCGAAGGTGCGGCTGGACGAACTGCCAGGCAACTACGCCTCCGCGGTGAGCCAGGACGGCCGTCAGTCGGAGAACCCCTTCTACCTGCAGTACGGCCAGGGCGCGTTCGCGTTCAGCACGCCCGGCGGCAACCGGGCGCGGTACGAGATCACGCCGGAGATCGGCCGCTGGTACGAGATCAAGGGTGAGCGGAAGGGCGGCGAGATCCGGCTCTACGTGGACGGCGCGCTGGTCGCCACGGCACCGGCGGGACCGGCCGTCGAGAGCACCGGGGCGTTCGCGGTGGGACGCGCCAAGTACAACGGCCAGAACGTGGACTTCTGGCGAGGTGCGATCAAGGACGTGGTCGTCACCTCCTGATGTGGGACGCGTTGAGCTACACCGGTTCCACGGGCACGACCACGCCGTCCGACGGTTCGATGGCCCTGGTGCTGACCAGATCGCCGTGACGAACCCGCCCGTCGCCGCTCACGTCCACGTGAGCGGCGACGTTCAGCATCGGCCCATCAGCCAGGCCGAAGTCGAACGGCAGGCGCTGCTCGGCGGTGTCGTCACGGCGGAACTCGCTGACGTGCTCGGCCTTCGTGACGGCCGGCGCGTCGGCGAGGGAGACGTCGAGCAGCCGCACCCGCAGCACCGCCCGGCCGAACGCGGGCGTGCCTGCAGGGATCACGACGGTGCCGTGCACCTGCTCAGTTGAGCACGGCGAAGCGGGCCTCGATGTCGACGGGACCGCCGGTGAGGTTGCGGATCTCGATGAAGTACTTGATCAGCCCGGCGGCCTGCCGGTCGACCTGCACCTTCCACTCGATCTGCGCGGCGCCGTCGACCATCGGCCACGTCGGCACCACCATCCACACGACCCGCCAGCCCTCCGGCCAGCTGTGGGTGAACCAGCGCCGCGACGTCCCGCCGGGCACCTGTCCCCGGAACTGCACACCAAGTCGCATCGGGGTTCTCCCTTCACTCTGCTTCGGGCGCGGGACCGGCGTCCTCGGCCGCGTACGAGGTCTCCTCGGCCACGGCGGCCTCGGTGTCCTGCGCGGCATCCGGTGCCGCACCACCGTTGTCCGCGGCTTCCAGGGGTTCGGCGACGATCAGGTCGTCGAGCGACGCGGGGGCGGCCCCGCCGTCGAGGTCGGCGCTCATGGCGGCTCCTCTCACAGTGCGCCCGGCGACCAGCCGAGCACGTCGTAGCGGGCCTCGACGTCGACCTGGCCGCCGGTCAGGTTCGTGATGGCGAGGAAGTACTTGAGCAGCCCGCCGGACTGCCGGGTGACCTGGGTGGTCCACTCGACCTGCGCCCCGCCGTCGACCGCGGGCGCCGTCGGCACGACCGTCCACAGCACGTACCAGTGGGCGGGCCAGCTGTGGGTGAACCACCGCTTGGTCGTGCCCGCCGGGACGGACCCGGTGAACTGCACGCCCCGGAACACCGCCGCCGGTTCAAGGCCGCTGTACATCGACCGCACCGCCGCGCAGTCGCCGGGACTGAGCCCCTCGCGCTGGCCGATCTCGACGTTCTGGACCGGTGTCATCGTGTCGCGGCCGGTGTCGATCGCGAACGCACGCCGCGGGTAGTGCATGATCGAGTGGTAGTCGTACGGCCCGACGTCGTCGCCGTCGGTGATGTGCTGGTTGAAATTGTGGGCGCTCTGCTGCTGGATGTTCGTGAAATCGATCGTCACGAAGTTGTTGCGGTCCTCGCGGCTCTGCTCGTGCCACAGTCCCGCGCTGTGCCCGATTTCGTGAATGGTCGCGCCGGTCTCGCACCCTGGCGCCAGCGTGATGTTCTGCCGGTTTCCGCGCATGCCCACGGGAGAACTGCAGCCACCGCCAGGCTGGAAACGAATGAAATTCGTGTCTGTCGCGTTTCTCGGCACCAGGCGAATGCGGGTGTTGCGTTTCCAGTGCGCGATCGCGTTGTGCACGCGAGCCTGGTTCGGCAGGGTCGGGTCGATCTCGAACGGCACCCGCCCACCCGGCCAGCGGAACTGCTGACCTGGGATGACCACGCCCCTCGCGTGGATCTCACCCTCCTGCACGAGGGTGAGCACGATGTCGCCCTCGACCATCGGCTCACCGTCGACCACGGTGTACAGAACGGCTTTCGCGCCCTGGCCCTGCGTTTCGATCACACCGGTTCGGAGTTCGGGGCCGACGCGGAACTGGCCGCTGCCGGTCACCGTGCCACTCGGCTCGGTCATCGTGCCCTCCCGTCATGGCAGAAGACGAACAAGCCTGATCCCCGAATGGCCACAACGCCTAGGGCCGAAGGTCTCCGTCGCATTCACCGAATTGATGGAGAGTGCAAAGTGGTGGTGTAACGGAAAAGCGCCGGAAAGCGACCTCATCGATCGGACCACAGCCACTGCTCAGGAGCTGGGCAGCCGGATCGTGACGCGCAGGCCGCCCGCCGGACGCGGGACGATGTCGAGCGCGCCGTCGTGCGCCCGGACGATGCTGTGCACGATGGCGAGTCCCAGGCCGACACCCGCGTGATCGTCGTCGCGGACGCGCTCGCCGCCGCGCTGGAACGGCTCGGTGAGCGTCGGCACCAGGTCCGCGGCGAGCCGGCGGCCCGTGTTCTCGATCCGGACCACGCACGCCTGGTGCTGCGGTTCGGTGTGGACGGTGACCGTGCCGCCGGTCGGGAGGTTGTGGACGATGGCGTTCTGGACGAGGTTCGTCACCATCCGCAGGAGCAGCTCCGCGGAACCGGTGGTGGTCGCCGGCTCACCGGTGACCACGAGCTCGATCCCGCGCCGTTCCGCAAGGGGGAGAAGGGTTTCGGCGGCTTCCTCGGCGATCAGGGAGAGGTCGACGGGCTCTCGGCTGAACACGCCCCGCTCGCCGCGGCTGAGCAGCAGCAGGGCCTCGGTGAGGTCGATCGCGCGGCGGCTCGCGGTGTGCAGGCGGTCGAGGAGCTCGGCGTCGACCAGGGACGGGTCCTGGCGGGCCACGTCGAGCAGTGACTGCGAGATCGCCAGCGGGGTGCGCAGTTCGTGGGAGGCGTTGGCGGCGAACCTGCGCTGCTCGCCGACGTGTGACTCGAGCTTCTCGAGCATGGTGTCGAAGACGTCGGACAGTTCGCGGAACTCGTCCGCCTTGCCGGGAAGCCGGATGCGGTGCGACAGCGACCCCTTCGAGGCCAGCCGGGCGGCGTCGGCGATCTTGTCGAGCGGGGAGAGCATGCGACCGGCCAGGATCCATCCGCCGATCAGGCCGAACGCCACCAGGAACACCATGGCGATCGCGGCGGCGCGGCCGAAGATGCGGGAGAGCAGGTAGCGGTTGGGGCTGGTGAAGAGCAGGCCCTGGTCGTTGTCGGGGACGTAGCGCAGCAGGTCCCACCAGGCCAGCCCGATCAGGACGGCGCCGGCCACGACGACGATGCCCGCGTAGCTCAGGGTGAACTTCAGGCGCGCGCTAAGCCCTGGAGGCCTAGTCCCTGTCCTGCAAGTCTCGTCCGTGACTCTCATCGAACGGACTTGCAGGACAGGGACTCGCCATCCGCGTCGATGCGGTAGCCGACGCCGGGCACGGTCGCGATGAGCCACGGTTCGCCGAGTCGCTTGCGCAGTGCCGAGACCGTGATGCGGACGGCGTTCGTGAACGGGTCGGCGTTCTCGTCCCAGGCCTGCTCCAGCAGCTCCTCGGCACTGACGACGCCGCCCTGGGCGCCGACCAGCACCTCGAGCACCGCGAACTGCTTGCGGGTCAGCGCGACGTACTGCCCGTCGCGGAAGACCTCACGCCGGAACGGGTCGAGCCGCAGGCCACCGATCTCACTGATCGGCGGCCGCGCGTAGGCACGCCTGCGGGCGAGCGCCCTGAGCCGCAGCACCAGTTCCCGGAGCTCGAACGGCTTGGTCAGGTAGTCGTCGGCGCCGAGCCCGAACCCCGACGCCTTGTCGTCGATCCGGTCGGCGGCGGTGAGCATGAGGATCGGCATGCCGCTGCCGGACGCGACGATCCGCCGCGCGATCTCGTCCCCGGACGGGCCGGGGATGTCGCGGTCGAGCACCGCGAGGTCGTAGGAGTTGACGCTGAGCATCTCCAGCGCCGTGTCGCCGTCCCCGGCGATGTCCGCGGCGATCGCCTCCAGCCGGAGCCCGTCCCGGACGGCCTCGGCCAGGTACGGCTCGTCCTCCACGATCAGCACACGCATGCCGCCAGCCTAGGGAAATAGGGTCTGTATCGCCCGCATGTTCACACCGCGACCAGGTGCCGTTCCTCCGCCGGCGCGGGCTTGGGGCGCCACCACCAACGCGACGCGAGCGAGGCCAGCGCCGCGCCGGCGGCGTTGAGCAGCACGTCGTCCACAGAGGACACCCGATCCAGTCGCAGCACGAACTGCGCGATCTCCAGGAACGCGGAGCAGGCCGCCGCGAACGCCAGCACCCGCCACGCCGACCGCAGCGCCGCGAACCTCAGCGGGGCGAAGAACCCGAGCGCCGCGAACACCAGCATGTTGCCGACGATCTGGCCCGCGTCCCGGTGCTCGACGAGATCGATCAGGTCCGCGAACGGCACCAGGCTCAGCTCGCCCACGCCGCCCGGCTCCGCGCCGGGCAGCATGATGATCCACACCCACGGCAGCGTCCCGTAGACCATGCCGACGTCGGCCAGCGCCGTCCGCCACGGGTGCGGGTTCCTGCCGAGTTTCCGGTAGAGCGCCAGGAGCAGCATCACGAGCACGGCCACCGGAATCCCGAGCACCGCGCCGACCACGACCCCGGTCTCCGTACCGACCCACTCCTGCCAGGTGTTGAGCACGCTCCAAGTGAAGACGTACGACCGTTGCGAGGGCGTACGCGGTTTTCGATACGCGGACGATATGTGGCCCGGCCAGGCGGTCCGGAAGGGCCTCGCGGAGAATGCCTGACGTGCTGGAGGCGAGGCTGCTTGCGACGGTGTCCCGTCTCGCGGGTCCGATCCGCGGCGCCGGCGTCGTCCTGATCAGCCTCTTCGGCGCCTTCTCGCTCAACTCGCCGCTCGGCTGGTCGCTGTTCGCGGCGGTCGCGGTGAGCACGGTCGCCGACTTCCGGCTGCCCCGCGTGGCGCTGCCGGTGGCGTTCCTTCGCGTCGTGGTGCTGTCGGTGGTGCTGGGGGCCGGTGCCGACCAGTGGGTGCTGACGGTGCTCACGACGACACTGATCACGTGGCAGTGGCAGTGGCCGCCTAAGGTCAGCGTGCCCGCGACGGCCGCGTTGCTCGCGGTGCAGGTCGTCACGACCGGGCCCGGCGTGCTCGTGCGGGCAGTGCTGGAGTCCGTGCTCGCCCGGCTGTCGTACGAGCTGTTGCGCAGATCGAGCCGGAAGGTGGACCTGCTCCGGGAACGCGCCGCCGAGCGGAGCCGGGCCGCGGCCATCGCCCTCGACCAGGGCAGGCGGGAGCGGGAGTACCTCGCACTGCTGCACGACACGGCTGCCGCGACGTTCCTGATGGCCGCGCACGGTGGTGATCCGGAGGAGGTCGCGGCCCAGGCGCGCCGCGACCTGGTCGTGCTGGCCGAGCGTGGCAACGCGCAAGGGACCGTGGACCTCGGGGCCGCGCTCACGGCGGTGGCGCGGGACAGTGCCGTGCACGTGCGGGTGGAGGCCGAGGTCGTGCCGGTGCCGGCCGGGGTCGCGCTGCAGTTCGTGCGGGCCGCGCGTGAACTGCTCACGAACGTGGAACGTCACGCGGGCACGACTGAAGCGGATCTGACGGTGACGCGGGCGCGAGGCGCGGTGGTCGTCATCAGGGACGGCGGCAGAGGCTTCGTGCCCGCCGACGTGCCCGAGCACCGGCGTGGCCTGCGCGGATCGGTGGTCGGGCGCCTCGAAGCGGCCGGCGGTACGGCGGTGGTCGAGTCGGGACCGGCGGGGACCACCGCGCGGCTGGAGTGGACCGCCGATGACTGACCACACCGTCGCCACCACCACCCGGCAGGTCCTGCTGGTCGTCGTCTTCGCCGTCCAGCTCGTCCTCATGCTGCCCCCGCTCGTCGCACATCCGCACGGCCCGGCGGCGTGGATCGCGTACGGGCTGCTCACGGCCGTGCTGGCGGTCGTGGCCGGGTATGTCGCGGCCGGGGTGCCGACACCGGGCTACCTCGCTGTCGTACCCCTCGTCTCGTCGGTCCTGGCGACGACCGGGCTGCCCGCGGGCGCGTCGTTCAGCCCGGCGGACTGGGGGTTCGGACTGGTCGGCTGGTACCTGCTGCTGGTGCTGGTCGAGAGGCCGGCCGCGCTGGTGGCGGCCCTGACGGCGCACATCTGCTTCAGCATCGCGTGGCTCGCGCGCGAGGGAGGCGGTGACGTCGGCACGGTCGGGGTCGTCATCCTCAGCGGCACGAGTTTCCAGCTCGGTGTCCTGGTGATCAACCGAGTCCTGCACCGCGACGCCGGGCTGGCCGCGGAGGCCGCCGCCGAGCACGACGCCGCCCGCACCCGCGAAGAGCTCGCCCGCCAGCGGGAACAGGACCTGCGAGCCGGGTTCGAGGGCCAGCTGGGCGCGTTGCTGCCGCTGCTCGCCGACCTCGCCGACGAACGCGCGAGCGTGGCCGACCAGACGACCAGGCTGCGCTGCTCGGTCGCGGCCGTGCAGCTGCGCAGGTTGTTCGCGGAGAACGACGACGTGCCCGACCCGTTGCTGCACGAACTGACGGCGTGTGTGGATGTCGCCGAACGGCGCGGTGTCGTCGTCTCGCTCGCTGTCAGCGGCACGGCCACGCCAGTTCCGACGGAGGTGCGTCGTGACCTGGTCGCGCCGATGGCCCAGGCGCTCGCCGCCGCGAACGGACGTGCGAAGGTGAGCCTGCTGCGCACCGCGACGGAGGTGCGCGTGGCGGTGGTGGCGGACGCGCCCGAAACGCTGCCGGCACCGGGCAGGACAGGAACGGTCACCGTCGAGACGAACGTCCACAGTGGACTGGTGAGGAGCGAGGCGCGATGGCGGACGACGTGACGGCGGTCGTGGTCGACGACCATCCCGTCGTGCGCGCGGGGGTCGCGCACTGGCTGTCCACAGCGGACATCGAGCTCGTGGCGAGCGGCGAGGACCCCGGGGTGGCCTGGACCGGTCCCGGCGCGAGCGCGGCGGTCGTCGTGCTCGACCTGCACCTCGGCGGCGTCGCGCCCGCCATGTCGGAACTGCGCAAGCTCGTCGAGGACGGTCGCAAGGTCATCGTGTACTCGATGCGCGCCGACGACGAGATCGTCCTGCAGTGCCTGGAGATCGGCGCGCTCAGCTACCTGACCAAGGCCGAGGGCGCCGACCACCTCGTGCAGGCCGTCAAGGCGGCGGCCGCGGGGCAGTCGTACACGCCACCGGCTCTCGCGGGCGCGCTGGCGGGCGACCGGTCGGACACGAGGCCCGCCCTCTCGCCCCGCGAGACCGAGGTCCTGGTCGAGTGGTTCCAGTCGGAGTCCAAGGAGTTCGTGGCGCAACGCCTGAACATCACGCTCAGCACGGTGAACTCCCACCTGGAACGGATCAGGGTCAAGTACGCGGCGATCGGCAGGCAGGCACCGACCAAGGCGGCACTCGTCGCGCGGGCGATCCAGGACGGACTGATCGGTCTCGACGACCTCTGAGCGCGCGTGTGGTGTGAACGACCGATACCATCACTCCGGCATCCGGCCTAACGTGCTGGGCAACCCAGGTTCCGCAGTCCGAGGAGTTCCGCAGTGACGCACGCCCGTGGCCCCCTGTTCATCGCCGCCCTCGCATCAGCGGGCCTGCTCCTGTCGGCCTGCGGCTCCGAGACCGGCGGTACCCCGACGCCCGCCACGGACACGACGACGGCCACCGCCACGAGCACCGAGAAGACCTCCGCCTCGAAGGAGGCGCCGCCGGTCCCGGCCGGTGGGGACGTCACCGCTCCCGGCTCGAAGCTCAAGGTCGGCGCCCGCGCGGTGATCCCCGTCGCCACCGGCGACAAGACCGGCACCATCGCCATCACCGTCACTATCGAGGCGGGCGCGAAGGCGGATCTGGCGAAGTTCGGCGACAAGGCCAAGCACCTCACGCCGTTCTACCTGCGGGCCAAGGTCGAGAACCTCAGCGGCACGGACCTGAGCTTCACCTCGATCGGCCTGCGCGGCCTCGGCGAGGACGGCAAGGGCACCGGCGTGATCATCAGCGGTGACACGCCGAAGTGCGACTCCACCAGCGCGCCGAAGACGTTCAAGGCTGTCGGCGAGACGTACGAGACGTGCGTCCTGAGCGCGGCTCAGGACGGTCTGAAGGTCGCGGCGGCCGAGTACAACCGAGGCGACGACTACGTCAAGTCGCCGGTCGTCTGGCAGAGCTGAGTCGCTGGTCCGCGGGGTAACGAGGGGTCCCCGCGGCTCAGCGGCCGCTCTGCACCAACCCGTTGACGTGCGCGTACGCCACGGCGTGCACCCGGTCGCGCAACCCGAGCTTGGCCAGCACCCGTGAGACGTGCGTCTTCACCGTCTCGTCCCCGACGTGCAGCCGCGCGGCGATCTCGGCGTTGCTGCAGGCCGCCGCGACGAGCTGCAGCACCTCCCGTTCGCGCGCGGTGAGCAGCGCGAGCTCCGGCGGCGCCGGGGGAGGGGCGAGGCTGACGGCGAACCGCGCGATCAGCCGTTGCGTCACCGACGGGTCGATCAACGCGTCCCCGCGCGCCGCCACCCGGACCGCCGAGATCAGCTCCTCGGGCGGCAGCGACTTCAGCAGGAACCCGCTGGCCCCCGCCTTGAGCGCGCGGTACACGTACTCGTCGGTGTCGTAGGTCGTCAGCAGCAGGACCTTCGTGCGGTTCGCCGGGTCGGCCAGGATCATCTCCGTCGCGCCGAGCCCGTCCAGCTTCGGCATCCTGATGTCGAGCACGGCCACGTCCGGGCGCAGCCGCGCGACCTCGGCCACCGCCGCCCTGCCGTCCGCGACCTCCGCGACGCACCGGAGGTCCTCCTGCGTGTCGAAGATCGCGCGCATGCCGGAGCGCAGCATCGCGTGGTCGTCGGCCAGCAGCACGGTCAACGTCATGACGCCTCCAGGGGGAACGTGACGACGGTGCGCCAGGTCCGGCCGTCCGGGTCGAGCCCGGACCGGGTGGTGCCGGTGAACATGCCGGCGCGGTTGCGGATGCCGACGAGACCGCGGCGCACCGAAGCGGAGTCGTCGCCGGGTCCCGTGGCGTTCTGCGCGGTGACGGTCAGCGAGTCCGGCGCGTACTCCAGGATGACCGTCACCCCGCACGCGTCGCCGTGCCGCAGGGCGTTGGTCAGCATCTCCTGGATGATCCGGTAGACCGTGATGTCCAACGACTCCGGAATGTCCCGCCGTTGCCCGCGCACCTCCAGCCGGGCCGGCCGGCCTGCCGCGCGCACGCCGTCGAGCAGTTCGTCTAGGTTGTCGAGCCCGGGCTGCCGCGCGCCCTCGGACTTGTCGCCGTGCAACAGGTCGAGCAGGTGCCGCAGGTCGACCATGGCCGCGCGACTGGACGTCTCGACCGCGCGCAACGAGTTCGTGAGCTTCGGATTGCCTTCCGGCAGACCGAGGCGGGCGGCGCCGGCGTGCAGGTTGATCGCGCTCACGTGGTGGATGATCACGTCGTGCAGGTCGCGGGCGATCGAGCCGCGTTCCTCGGTGATCGCCTTGGTGACCGCCGCCTTCGCGTCCTTCTCTGCCATCGCCGACCGCTTCTCCAGCTCGGCCAGGTACGCGCGGCGCGCCGTCGTGTAGCGGCCGACGAGCCACGGCAGCAGCGCGCCCTTGGCGGCCACGAGCACCGCGTGCAGGGGGCCGTGGCCATTGAGGACCATGCAGGCCATCAGGCTGGCCGAGAGCAACCCGAGCGACGTGTACGCCGGTGCGCCGCGCAGCCACGCACCCGCCCGGTACCCGGCGATCAGCAGACCGGCGTCGTTGGCGTCGACCCCGTTGCGCATCGACACGAGGACGATCACCGGAACGGCCGCCTGCGCCGCCGCCACCCACAGCGACAGCCGCGCCGGACCAGCCAGCATCGCGTCCACGGCCAGCGTCAGCAGGAGCACGACCACGGTCTGCGGCAACGGTTCGCGGTCGAGCAGCACGAACCCGCCGTCCACGACCATGCACACGGTCGCGACCAGCCACGACTGGTGCCTGAGGGGCAGCTTGATCAGATCCATCGAGCGCAATCCTGCCCCATGGCGTCCCTGAGAACCTCCCGCTCCGCAGGGGTCGGAGATCCCCCGCGCGGGGGATGCGGTTTCCGCCTCGCCAGTGACGCGGCGGCGAGGCCATGATCGATACGTTCGGTCGCGATGAAACGACGTGGTGTGACCTTGTTGCTCGCGCTGGCGGCGCTCCTGGGGATCGCGGCCCCCGCGCTGGCCGACGGCGCCCAGTCCGGTGCCGACATCCACGTCGCGCAGAGCCTCGGCGACCGCGAGCTCACGGTGATCATCCGGCGGGTCGCGGAGGTGCCGGGACCGGTGCACGTGGACGTGGTGACGCACGCCGGTACGCCGCCCGGCGAGCTGACGCTGACGTTGCGCGCGGCGGGTGCGCCCAGCAGCACCGCCAAGGTGGTTCTCGGTGCCACGCCCGGTTTCCACTCCGGGCTGCTGCACGTGGACCGGCCCGGTCCGTGGGAGCTCGCGGTCGACGAGGCGACCATTCCGTTCGTCGTGCCGGCGCTCGTGCCGTCGCCGTGGGAGAACGCGACCTACGGAGGGTTCATCGCGGCCGGAGTGCTGTTGCTGGCGGCGCTCCTGCTGGCGGTGTTCGGCAAGGTCGGCCTCGCGCTCGTGCCCACGGCGGGCATGGTCGCCGCGGTGGCGGCCGGGGTGACGGCGGCGTTGCTGGCACCGAGCATCCCACCGGTCGCGGCGCCCGGCACACAGCTCGACCCGACGTACGACAACGTCATGAACCCCTACGAGCGAACGTCCATAGTGGAATTCTCGCGGCCGCCGGTGAACATGGTGCCCGGCATGGACGGCAAGGACCTCGTGCTGAGCCTGACCGACGGCTCGTCGGGACGGCCGGTGGACGACCTGCTCGTGCACGACAGCGCGTTCATCCACCTGGTCGTGGTGTCGCCGTCCGGGCACCTGCGCCACCTGCACCCGGTCCGCACGGCGCCCGGTGAGTTCCGCGCCCGGCTGAGCGATGCCGAACAGGGCACGCACGCCGTCGCCGCCGAGATCGCCCGGCGCGGCGGGGGAGTTCAGCTCCTGCGGTCGAGCGTCGAGGTCTCCGGCACGGCCGCACCCCGGCACGACGCGACGGCCGAGACGGCGATGGAGATCCGCGACGCGGGCAGGCCGAGCACGATCACCGCGAAGTTCGGCGAGCGCGATCTGCAGCCGTGGCTGGGCATGCTCGGGCACATGATCGTCGTCGGTCCGATCACCGGCACCGCCGTGAACGCCCCGATCTGGGCGCACGTGCACTCCATGCTCCCGCAGACCCCCGGCCTGCCCGACAGGCCCGACGAGAGCGTCGCCGCCTACGGGCCGGACGTGCCGTTCACCTACTCGTTCCCGTTGCCGGGCAGGTACCTCGTGTGGATCCAGGTCGAACGGGACTACTCGGTCGTCACCGTGCCGAAGGTCGTCGACGTCCCGGCCGGGAAGGTGGCCTCGAAGTGAAGCGTTCGGCGGTGGCCGTCATGGCCGGGGTGATCGCGGTGGTGGCGGCGCTGGTTGTGCTGTGGCCGCGCGGAATCGAGGCCCAGCCACACCTCGCGGAGAGCGCCCAGCTCCGGTTCGAGCTCACGCCCGCCAGCACGCGGTCCGGCAGCAACT
This sequence comes from Lentzea albidocapillata, assembly GCF_000719115.1. Classification (GTDB taxonomy): domain Bacteria; phylum Actinomycetota; class Actinomycetes; order Mycobacteriales; family Pseudonocardiaceae; genus Lentzea; species Lentzea albidocapillata. Next base: position 64,936 of record NZ_JOEA01000030.1, read on the forward strand.
CGTTCGACCTGCTGATCACCGACCGGTCCGGCAACGCCGCCGACGGTGACGTGACGGTCGAACCGGCCATGCCGCAGATGGGCCACGCGCTCGCCCCGATCACGGCGGCACCGCGGGCTCCCGGCCGGTACCAGGTCGCGGGCGTCGACCTGTTCATGGCCGGTCAATGGGAAATCACCTTGTCACTGCGCGGCGAGCGGGTCGTCATCCCGCTGCTGCTCACCTAGAAGGGGGAGGAATGACTGTGCACATCACGGCGACGGCAGCGTCGTCGGCGAGGACGGTCCCGAGGGGGCTGGTCCCGGCGAGCGTCGTGGTCGGCGGCACCCTGATCTCGTTGATCGGACTGACCTGGGACATCCAGTGGCACTCCGATGTCGGGCCGGACACGTTCTTCACCCTGCCGCACCTGTTCCTGTACGCGGGCAGTGCGATCTCGGGCCTCGCGAGCCTCGCCGTCGTGTTGCTGACGACGGCGAGCTCCAAGCGCGGCAGGGCGGTCGACCCGATGATCGGCGGCCGCTCGGTCGGTGTGTTCGGCCGCGCGTTCGCCGCCCCGGTCGGCTACCTGATCTCCGGCATCGGCGCGGCGCTGTTCCTGATCTACGGACTGTGGGACCAGTGGTGGCACGGCCTGTACGGCTTCGACGCCGTGATCGACTCGCCGCCGCACATCGGGCTGCTGCTGTCGATCTCGATCACGATGGTCGGCGCGGTCATGATCTTCGCCGTCGCCCGTGACCAGCGCTGGGGAACCTACGGCGTCGCCGCCGCGGCGGGCACGTTGCTCGCGTTCAGCATGGTGACCGTGCTCGGCCTGCGCGCGTTGCCCGGCGGGCTCGTCAACACGGTCAACGTGGGTAGTGCGTTCTTCTCGGTGATGATCCTGTTCATGGGCGCGTACGTCCTGAACCGACGCGGCGGCGCGCTCGCCGTCGGAGTCGTCGTCGCGGTACTGCAAGCCGTGTTCTGGTGGTTCTCCCCGTGGGCCACCGAGGTCTACGCGGACGCCACCGGCCTGCCGTTGCGCGACTACGCCGACGGCATCCCCGGACTGCCCAACATGATCCCGATGAGCCTGATCCTCGTCGCGGTCGCCGTGGAACTGCTGCGGGGACTGCCCGCCTGGATCCCCGGCGCGGTCGGCGGCGTGATCATCACGGCCTGCGCGCCCCTGCAGCGGATGCTCGTGCAGGGCAGCAACTTCCCAGCCCTCGAACGGTACGTGGCCACCGTCGCGGCGGGCGCGGTGCTCGGCGCCCTCGCCGGAATGCTCGGCCGGCGGTTCGGTCTCATGCTCCGCCACCTCGCACCAGCAAAGGACGACAGCCATGAGTAAGACGTTGCTGGGCCTGCTGGGCACGGCCGCCCTGCTGTTCGGGCTGACCACCCCCGCGCTGGCCTTCGAACCGGTCAACGTCGTGCACACGGAGAAGGTGAAGGCGGGACCGTACGACCTGACCATCGGCTTCAGCACGTGGCCGGTGAAGGCCATGCAGTCGCTCGACTTCACCTTCGCGCCGGAGAACGGCATCGACGGCAAGAAGGGCACGCTGACCCTGTTCCGCGGGTCCGTGGAGAGCGACGACAGCCCGCTGGCACGGCACCCCCGCAAGCGCGAGGTGTGGGGCCTGGACATCTTCGCCCTGCCCGAGCCGGGGACATGGACGATGCGCTTCGACGTCGACGGACCGGCGGGCGCGGGCACGGGGGAGCTGAAGAACCTCCAGGTGATGGAGCAGCCGGGGCCGCCGATGGGCCTGTCCTGGGCGATCAGCACGATCCCGTTGTTCGGCCTGATCGCGTTGATCGTGGTCGCCTGGCGGCGGACGCGCGCCACGGTTGAATAGCAGATGAGGTCCGAGCTTCACCCGGCAACCTGACCGGGTGAAGTTCGGTCCGAAAGGCTGGACTGGCTGGCTTTTCGGTGACGATGTTCGATACCCAGTTCGCCGTGCGCTTGCCTCACGCTGTTTGGATCGGCGGGCTCTTGGTGCCCGCGTTGCTCGCCACCACCGGCGTGTTCGTCTACGGCGGTGGCGTCGAACGGACGCTGCACTCCGATGTGCGTACCGCGCTGGGAAAGGCCGGCTACCACGGCGTGGTCGCGGTGGACGGCCGGTCGGTCGTGGTCAGCGAGGTCTCGCCGCGCGCGGTCGACGCGGTGCGCGCCGTGGTGTCCGACGTGAACGGCGTCGGCGGCACCCACGTGCGCGCGGCCGAACCCGAGCAGTTGCTCGTGGCGGTGCGCGGCGGCGAGATCCTGGTGTCCGGCGCGGTCGCCGACGACGCGGAACGCCGTGCGCTGCTGGAAGCCGTGCGGTCCGACGGCCACCGCGTCACGGCCGCGCTCCGGCTCGGCGGCCTGCTGCCGATCCCACCGGTCGTGATCGGGCGGGTGCTCTCCGCCGCGCTGTCCGCGAAGGTGCCGGACGTGACCACGACCATCCACAACGGACAGGTCGTGATCGCCGCCCGAGTGCCCGACGAGGCCAGGGCGAGCGCGGTCCGCGACGCCGTCCGGGAGGCGGCGAACGGCCTGCAGGTCACCGACCGCATCGAGATCGGCTCGTCCGCGCCGGCCGGCGACCTGAACGTCCAGGCGCTGCACGACTCGATCTCCCGCCTGGTCAACGGCAACGGCGCGATCCGGTTCGTGCAGGGCACCACGGCGTACGAAGGCCACGGCCCTGTGCTCATCGAGCGCGTCGGCCGCATGCTGCTGGTCGCCCCGCGCGCCTCGATCACGCTGGTGGCGCACGGCACCGACCAGGCGGTGGCGACGAAACGCGGCGAGCTGGTCCGCGACGTTCTCGTCGGCCAGGGCGTGGCGCCCGCGTTGATCGCCATCGAGACCCGTCCCGCCCCCGACGGCGAGTACGACCCGGTTACGCGCCAGGTCGACGTCGTAGTCCGCTAGGAGTTCGCTGTGCTCTGGTTGTTCTCGCAGATGTTCCTGCTGTGCCTGGTGTCGTTCGCCGTCGGCTCGTTGGTGACGTGGCTGTCGGTCCGCGCTCGCCTGCAGCCCGAACGCCCGAAGACGCGCCTCGCCCTGCCCGCGCCCCGCCCGGCGGCCGAGCAGGTGGTGATCGCCGAACAGCCGCCGGCACCGAAGCCGCCGAGGCAGGAGTCGTTGCCGGTCAAGGGCAATTCGAGGACGATGGTCTACCACACTCCCGACTCCCCGTACTACCGGCGGATGAAGGGCGACATGGCGTTCGCCTCGGAGACCGACGCCGTGTCGGCCGGCTACCGGATGTGGAGCACCAAGGCCCGCGTCAGGGTTTGAGGTAACACCAGGAATCAACGCTTCAGCAGGTCGCGGATCGCCGCCGCGATGACGTCCGGTGCCTCCTCGGCCATGAAGTGTCCACAGGAGACCGTGCGGTGGTCGAGGTCGGGTGCCCAGGCCTGCCACAGCTGCCGAGCGTCGAACCCGAGCGCCGCGCCCCAGTCCTGCTGCAGCACGGTGACCGGCATCTCCAGCTGGTTGCCCGCCTCGCGATCGGCGGTGTCGTGTTCGACGTCGATCGTCGCCGACGCCCGGTAGTCCGCCACGATCGACGTGACGGCCCCACGGCTCGCGCGCAGGTACTCGGCGCGGACGTCCTCGGGGAACGGCCCGGTGCCCCAGCTGTCGAGGAAGTGGCCGAAGAAGGCGTCCGGGGTCGCGCTGATCATCTGCTCGGCGAGGCCGGGCGGCTGGGCCATCAGGAACAGGTGGAAGCCGACGGCGGCGGACGTGCCGCGCATGACGTCCCACATGTCCAGCGTCGGCAGCACGTCGAGTGACGCGAGGTGCGTGACGTGCCGCGGGTGGTCGAGCCCGGTGCGGAACGCCACGAGCGCGCCCCGGTCGTGCCCGGCCAGGGCGAACGTGTCGTGCCCGAGCGCTTGGGCGACCTGCACGACGTCGGCGGCCATCGTGCGCTTGGCGTAGGTGAGGCCGGTGTCGGCGGGCTTGTCGCTGTCGCCGTAGCCCCGCAGGTCGGGCATGATCACGGTGTGGTCGGCGGCCAGGCCGGCGGCGACGTGCCGCCACATGAGGTGGGTCTGCGGGAAGCCGTGCAGCAGCACGACCGGGCTCCCCGATCCGGTGGTGGCGACGTTGAGCTCGACGCCGTCGGAGACCTGAACGCGCTGGTAGTCGAATGCGGTGTGGTTCACGAGCCCACTGTGCGGGTGCCCGATCAGCAACGAATCAGCGTTAGGGTCAGCGGGTGGTGACGTTCGGGGTGCTGGGCCCGCTGACCGCGGGATCCGCCCGCCTCGGCGGCCCGAAGCAACGCGCCGTGCTGGCACGCCTGCTGGTCGCCCGGCGCCGGGTCGTCCCGGTGCGCACACTCGTCGACGACCTGTGGGAGGACCCGCCCGACGGTGCTCTCGGCACGGTGCAGACGTTCGTCGGCGCACTGCGCAAGGCATTGGAGCCCGACCGTCCACCCCGGACTCCGTCGACGCTGCTGGTGACCGAGGGCGCGGGGTACGCGTTGCTCGCGTCGGACGTGGACGCGTGGCGGTTCGAGGAGATGCTCGGCGGCGACCTGTCCGTGCTCGACGGTGCGCTCGCGTTGTGGCGCGGTCCCGCGTACGCCGAGTTCGCCGGCTTCCACTGGGCACGGGCCGAGATCGACCGGCTGGAGGAGTTGCGGCTGGTCGCGGTCGAACGCCGTGCCGCCGCTGCCCTTGCCGTGGGCCGTTCCGCCGAGGTCGTCGCCGATCTGCGCGCTCACCTGGCCGGGCACCCGTGGCGGGAGAAGGCGTGGAGCCTGCTCGCGCTGGCGTTGTACCGGGAGGGCAGGCAGGGCGACGCGCTCGGAGCGGTGCGCGAGGCACGGCACGCACTCGTGGAGAACCTCGGGGTCGATCCGGGTGAGGAACTCCGCGCGCTGGAGTCGGACATCCTGGCCCAGTCGCCGCGCCTGCGGCCCTCACCCGAGTCGTCACTGGTGGGACGCGCCGACGAACTGGCGCTGCTGGACACCGCCGTCCCGGCCGCCGGTCTGGGGCTCGCGCTGGTGACGGGCGAGGCCGGCGTGGGCAAGACCGCCCTCGCCACGGCGTTCACCGAGCTGCTGGCGGGTCGGGGGTGGAGGACGGTGTGGGCGCGCTGTCAGGAGGATGCGCCCGTGGCATGGCCGTGGCAGCAGGTGGTGGAGGCGCTGGGCGAAGGGCTGGTTGCCATGGACCGGTTCCAGCTCCGCCTGTCGATCGTGTCCACTGTGGAATCGGCCGCGCCGGTGTTGGTCGTGCTGGACGACCTGCACCAGGCTGACCAGGAGACCCTCGCGGTGCTGGCCGCGTTCACCGGACGTGTGCTCTCCGGCCGTGTGCTGATCGTCGCGACCTCGCGCTCCGCGGTGCCGTCGGAGGCCCTGGCGCGCGCGGAACCGGTCCGCGTACAGCTCGACGGCTTGGACGAAGAGGCCGTCGCCGCATTGGTTGGACCGCGGGACGCGCGTGTGATCCACCAACGCACCGGTGGCAATCCCTTCTACGTCAAGGAACTCTGCCGGCTGGTCGCCTCTGGCGGCGACCTCGGCTCGGTGCCGGCCGGTGTGCGGGACGTGCTCCGCCGCCGCCTCGCCGGACTGCCGCCCGAGGCGCGGACCGTGCTGCACCAGGCCTCCGTGCTGGGCAGGGACGTCGAGGTGGACCTGCTGGCCGCACTGGCCGGCCACGACGTGCTCGACGCGCTGGACCTGGCGATCGAGGCCGGTTTCGTCGTCGAGGTGGCACCCGGCCACGCCAGGTTCACGCACGAGCTGGTGCGCGACACCCTGTACGAGGACGTGTCGCTGACCAGGCGCGCACGCTGGCACGCGGCGGTGGCAGAGGTGTTGCGACCTGGCGACGTCCAGGTGCTCGCGCACCACCACGCCCTCGCGGGTACGCGGGGTGCCGAGGCGGTGAGGGCGCTCGCCGAGGCCGCGGAAGAAAATCGATCACCGCGTGAGGCGGTGCGGCTGTGGCGGGCGGCGCTCGCGGCGGCCGGGTCGGAGCGGCTCGACCTGCTCACCGGTCTGGTGAGGGCCCTGGCGGTGAGCGGGGACCTGGAAGGGGCGAGGGAGCGGAGGTCGGCGGCGTTGCGGCTTGCCGAAGGTCCGCAGGAGGTCGCCGAGGTGATCGGGTCGTTCGACGTCCCCGGCATCTGGACCACCAACGACGACCCTGCGCACTCCGCCGAACTCGTCGCCGCCGCGGAACGGATCCTGCCCGCCTTCCCCGGCCCGGACGCCACCCGAGCCCGTCTGCTCGCCACGATCGCGATGGAGGAACGCGGCACCGGCGCCCGGCTGGAGCAGGCACGGGAAGCCGAGGCCATCGCCCGTGAGCTCGGAGACCCCGCACTGCTGGCGTTCGCCCTGAACGCCCGGTTCATGCACACGTTCCACCGCACCGGCCTGGCCCCGGAGCGTGCCGCGATCGGACGGGAACTCCTCGAGGTCGCGTCCGGCCGCCTGGTGACCCACGAGGTGCTGGGCCACCTGATCCTCGTCCAGGCCTGCTCCGCGCTGGCCGACTTCGGCACCGCCGACCGGCACGCGGCTGCGGCTGACCGACTGGCACAACGCCACGACCTGCCGCTGGTCAGCCTCTTCACCGACTGGTACGCGGCGTTGAAGCTCGCGGCAGCCGGGAAGACAACCGAAGCCGACAGCGCGTATCGGGCCGCGGCCGGTCGCGTCAAGGGCACCGGCATGTGGGGGATGGAACGCGGACTCCTGCCGCTGGCCCTGCTCAGCCTGCGCGGTCCGTCCACAGTGGACCTTGATGACGACTGGGGCCCGCACCTGGACTGGGTCCGCCCGCTGGCACTGCCGCACGACGAGGCGCTGAAAGCTGCACGCGCACTCCACGGCGGACCTGCGGACCTGCTCGCGGAGGTTCGCGCCTGCCTGCTGGCGATGGCGGCGATCAGGCTGCGGGACGATGAACTGAAACAGCGTGCCCACGGGTTGCTTTCGCCCGCCGCGAACGAGCTCGCGGCGGGCACCGGCCTGTTCACGTTCGGCCCGGTCAGCGGTTACCTGGAACAACTGCGCGGCTAGGTCACAGCGGCAACCGGCGCAGCGCGGGCTTGAGCACCTTCCCGGACCCCGTGCGAGGCAGTTCGGCGACCACCTCGACGTGGACCGGGATCTTGTACTTCGCCAGGCGGGGCAACAGGAACTCCCGCAACCCGGCGGCATCCACCAGCGCACCGTCGCGCGGCCGGACGAACGCCCGTCCGACCTCGCCCCAGCGCTGGTCCGGCACCCCGACGACGGCGACCTCGGCCACGTCCGGGTGCGAGGTGATCGCGTTCTCCACCTCGGCCGGGTAGACGTTCTCGCCGCCGGAGATGTACATGTCCTTGAGCCGGTCGAGGACGTACAGGTGCCCGTCGTCGAGCCGTCCCAGGTCGCCGGTGCGGAACCAGCCGTCCGCGGTGAACGCGGCCGCGGTGGCGACCGGGTCGTTCCAGTAGCCGGGCGTGACGTTCGGGCCCTGCACCTCGATCTCGCCGCCTTCCGCCAGCCGCAGATCGCCGAAGAACACCGGGGGACCGGCCGAACCCGCCTTCCGCACGCTGTCGGCGGCCTCCAGGAACGTGGCTCCGGGCGCGGTCTCGGTGAGGCCGTAACCCTGGCAGAACACCAGTCCCCGGTCCTGGTAGGCGTGGATCACCGCGTCCGGCACCGCCGCCCCGCCGCACAGCAGCACCCGCAACGACGACAGGTCCGCGCCGGGCCACGAGGGGGAAGCGGCCAGGTCGGCGTACATCGTGGACACCCCGAACATCCACGTCACGCGACGGGTCTCGATCAACGACACGCACTCGGCGACGTCCCAGCGCGAGGTGATCACGCTGTGCCCGCCCTTGATGAACGTCGGCAGCAACGTCTGGGTGAGCGCGGCGACGTGGAACAGCGGCGCGGTGACCAGCGTGACGTCGTCCGAGGCGACGTCCACGCCGATCATCAGGTTGAAGGTGTTCCACAGCAGGTTGGCGTGACTGAGCATCGCGCCCTTGGGCCTGCCGGTGGTGCCGGAGGTGTAGAGGATCAGGGCGGTGTCGTCGATGCCGACCGGCTCGTCCAGCGGCTCGCCGGAACCCTGGAGGAGCCAGTCCTCGTACGTGGCCAGCGACACCGCTCGCGGATGCTCCACGACGTGCGACGCCGCGTGCACCAGCACGTGCGCGCCGCAGTCCGCGAGCTGGTAGTTGATCTCCGCCGGGGCGAGGCGGAAGTTCAACGGTACGAAGATCGCGCCGAGTTGGTGCGCGGCGAACATGGTCTCGGCGAACGACGGGTGGTTCGGGCCGAGGTACGCGACCCGGTCACCGTGCCGGACTCCTAGTTCCCGCAACCGCCACGCCAGCCGGGTCGTGCGGACGGCCACCTCCTCGTACGTGGTCGAGACCCCGTCGTAGGTGAACGCCTCACGCTTCGGTGCCATGCGTGCTCGGCGGTGTGGCCAGCTGCCCAGTCCCGCGTTCCGCATTCCTGTCTCCTGTCAGGCTGGTCCGGCTGGTCTCGTGCAGCGTCACCGTGCAGATGACGGTGAGCAGGCAGAACGCCGCGAGGATGAACGGAATCGCGCCCGTGCCCGAGGACTTCTGCACCTGCGCGAAGAGCAACGGCGCGAGCCCCGCGCCCAAGCCCGCGAGTTGGTAGCCGAGTGAGGCGCCGGTGTAGCGGCTGCCGGTGTTGAACAGCTCGCTGTAGAGCGCGGCCAGCGGCCCGTACATCATCGGGTGGATCACGGCCTGGCCGAGCACGAGCGCGATGACGATGAACCCGTTGTCCACCATCGGGAACAGCACGAACCCGAACGCCGCCATGAGTACGGCGCCGACGAGCACGACGGGCCGGCGCCCGACCCTGTCCGACATCGCCGACCAGCCGATGATGCCGATCACCGCGAGCGCCGAGGACAGCGTCAGCGCGTTGAGGATCATCTGCCTGCTGTTGCCCGCCTGCACGCCGTACGCCAGCACGAACGTCGTCAGGGTCGACTGCGCGACGAACGCCGAGAGGCCGACGCCGATGGCGAGCAGCAACGTGCGCGGGTGGTTGCGCAGGACGTCGGCCAACGGCATGGAGCCCGGCTTCCGATCGGCCTTGAAGACCGGCGTCTCCTCGACCTTCATCCGCACGAACAGGCCGATGCCCAGCAGCACCACGCTCAGCAGGAACGGCACCCGCCAGCCCCAGTCGAGGAACGCCTGCTCGCCGACCAGCGCGGCGGTGCCGGTCAGCGCGGCCGTCGACAGCACCATGCCGCACGGCGCGCCGGCGTTGGTGAAGCTCGCCCACAGCCCGCGCCGGGAGGTGGCGTGCTCGGCCGACATGAGTACGGCGCCGCCCCACTCACCGCCGACGGAGATGCCCTGCACGACCCGCAGCAGGATCAGCCCCGCCGGCGCGAGCCAGCCGACCTGGGCGTAGGTGGGCAGCAGGCCGATCAGGAAGCTCGCCACGCCCATCAGGCTCATGGACAGCACGAGCATCTTCTTGCGCCCCAGCAGGTCCCCGTAGTGTCCGAAGAGGATTCCGCCGAGCGGCCGAGCGAGGTAGCCGGTGGCGAACGTGCCGAAGCTCGCGATCGTGCCGACCAGCGGGTCGAGCGAGGAGAAGAAGACCTTGTTGAACACGACCGCGGAGGCCGTGGCGTAGAGCAGGAAGTCGTAGTACTCGATCACGCTGCCGAGGAAGCTCGACGCGACGGCACGGCGTAACTGCGTTGTTGGCGCCATGACTTCACCTCATGTGTAGTGGCGGTAGACGGCACGTGCGACGCAAGCGGGCTTCGCGGAGCCCTCGATCTCGACGGTGAAGTCGACGGTGAGCTGCACGCCGTCGCCCGGCACGTCCTCGGCGGACGCGACCTGGCCGAGCAGCCGGATCTTGGCGCCGACCGGTACGGGCGCGGGGAACCGCACCTTGTCCAGTCCGTAGTTCAGGCTCATCCGCACGCCCGAGACCTCGAGGAGTTCGCTCATCAGCGGGATGAGCAGCGCCAGCGTCAGGTAGCCGTGCGCGATCGTGCCGCCGAACGGGCCGGAGGCGGCACGTTCCGGGTCGACGTGGATCCACTGGTGGTCGTCGGTGGCGGTGGCGAACGTGTCGACGCGGCTCTGGTCGATCTGCAGCCAGTCGGTGTGCCCGAGGCCTTTCCCCGCCAGGGCCCTGAGTTCTGCGATTCCTTGGACGGAGATGGTCACGCGTCCTCCTTCACGAGTCCGAGCAGGCGGGCGGCGTTGTGCTTGAGGATCTTGGGACGTACGTCGTCCTTGATCTCGAGTTTCGCGAAGTCGGCCAGCCAGCGGTCGGGGGTGATGACGGGGTGGTCCGAGCCGAACAGGACCCTGTCCTGCAGCACGGTGTTGGCGTAGCGGACGAGCTGCGGCGGGAAGTACTTCGGCGACCAGCCGGACAGGTCGATGTACACGAACGGCTTGTGCGTGGCCACCGCGAGAGCCTCGTCCTGCCACGGGAACGACGGGTGCGCGAGCACGATCCGCAGGTGCGGGAAGTCCACGGCGACGTCGTCCACGAGCATCGGGTTGGAGTGCTTGAGCCTGATCCCGCCACCGCCGGGCACGCCGGCGCCGATGCCTGTCTGTCCACTGTGGAACAGTACGGGCACGCCGAGCTCCTCGATCACCTCGTAGAGCGGGTACGCCATCCGGTCATCCGGCGAGAAGTCCTGGAGGCTCGGGTGGAACTTGAAGCCCCGCACGCCGTGCTCCTCGACGAGCCTGCGGGCCTCGCGGACGGCCGTGCGGCCCTTCCACGGGTCGACGCTCGCGAACGGGATCAGCACGTCGGCGTGTTCGGCGCAGGACGCGGCGATCTCCTCGTTGGAGATGCGCGGGTGTCCGGTGGCGTGCTCCGCGTCGACGGTGAAGATCACCGCGGCCATCCTCCGCTCGCGGTAGATCCCGGCGGTCTCGGCGATCGTCGGCTGGCGGTGGGCGGCCTTGAAGTACTTGGCGGACGCCTCGAGCAGTGCCGGGCTGAGTGAACTGTGGCCGTCGCCGGAGATTTCGGCGTGCGTGTGGACGTCGATGGCGACCAGGCTGTCCACATCCATTTTGGGAATGTTCACGGTGCCACCGGCTGCGGGATTCCGTAGGTCTCGGGTTCGAACTCGCCGAACCGCTCGGCGATCGAGCCCGCCTGCCACCCGCCGTCCGCGAACAGGACCTGCTTCTCGGCGGGGTGCGACCAGAGCGCGAGCCGGTCGCCGCCGATGCCGATCGCCTGCCCGGTAACGCCTTTCGCCGCGTCGGAGGCGAGGTACACGATCAGTTCCGCGACGTCCTCGACGGTGCCCAGGCCCTCGTCGCGCCGCACCCACTCCGGCAGTGGCGCGCCGGTGCGTTCCGACTCCTCGATCAACGGCGCGAAGGCCGGGATCGTGCGCGTCATCTCGGTGGCGGCGACGGGGACGACCGCGTTGACGGCGATGCCGGACCGGGCGAGTTCCAGCGCCCAGGTCCGTGCCATGGCGGCGATCCCGGCCTTGGCGGCGGCGTAGTTGGTCTGGCCGAAGTTGCCACGCTGGCCGGCGGGCGACGAGACCAGCACGAGACTGCCGCCCGTTCCCTGCTCCCGCATCCGCACGGCCGCGGCGCGTGCGCAGGTGAAGGTGCCGCGCAGATGCACGTTGATCACGGCGTCGAAGTCGTCGTCGCTCATCTTCCACAGCACGCGGTCGCGCAGGATGCCCGCGTTGGTGACCAGCACGTCGAGCCGGCCGAACTCCTCGACGGCGGCGTCGACGAGCGACTGGGCGGTCTCGGCCGTCCCGACCGGAGCGATCACCGCGCGTCCGCCGATGCTCGCCGCGACCTCGTGGACGACCTCGTCCACGTCGTTGACCACGACCTGGGCCCCGTTGCGCGCCAACGCCTCCGCGTACGCCCGGCCCAGCCCGCGGCCGGCGCCGGTGACGATCGCGACCTTTCCCGACAGCTCCATCAGGCGAGTCCTCTCCGTGGGGGTCGGACCCAAAGTAGGGCATATTCATGACGCTCGTCTAGATGCTGCCCAACATGTATCGTGAACGGCGTGACGCCCCAGTCCCTGATGCTGAACTTCCTCGGCCTGTACGTGCTGGGCCGCGACATCGCGGTCTACTCGGGCAGCGTGATCGACGTCTTCGGGCGCGTGGACGTCTCGGAGGAGGCGGTGCGCTCCACGTTGACCCGCATGACATCGCGCGGTCTGCTCGCCAAACACCGCAACGGCCGCAAGGTCTACTTCGGACTCACCGCCCGCGCCACGGACGTGCTGCAGGACGGCGAGCGCCGCATCTGGCAGCGCGGCGCGGTGAACCGGGACTGGGACGGCACCTGGACCCTGGTCGGCTTCTCCCTGCCGGAGGGCCGCCGCGGCGAACGGCACGACCTGCGCTCGCAGCTGCAGTGGGCGGGCTTCGGCCCGGTGCAGAACGGTCTGTGGATCGCGCCCGGCGCCCACGACGTGAGCGGGCTGGTCGACGGGCTCGCGGAGAACGTCACGGTCTTCACCGCCCAGCACGCCAAGCCGACCGAGGCGGCGGACCTGGCCCGCCGCGCGTTCGACACGGCCGCGATCGCCACCCGCTACCAGGACTTTCTCGCCAGGTGGCGCGAGCCGGACACCTCGTTGCCGGACGATCTGGCCCGCCAGCTGGTGCTGCACGGCGACTGGCTCGACCTCGTGCGCCAGGACCCCCACCTGCCGGCCGAGCTACTGGCTGATGACTGGCCCGCGATCGAGGCGGAGCAGTTGTTCCAGTCGCTCGCCACCCGCTACGCCGGGACGGCGACCCCGCTCGCGGCCGCCGCCATCGAGTCGATCGAGGTGTCTGCTATCTAGTGGCGCGGCCTGGAAGGTTGCCGGGGGAATTCGGGGTCAGACGGGTGCATCGTGGTGTCGCCCCCACGTTCTCGTACTGGTTGTACGGGGGCGTGGGGGCGGCGCCGCGAGGTGCCCTGCTGAGCAGAACAGTGCCGCGCCTCTCGGCAGCGCCGACCTGACGGGAGCCAGGTCGGCGCTGCCGAGGATCTCCGCCTCGTACCGGCGGACGTACTCCGCGGCCAGCACGCGACGGCTGCGCTTGCCCACGCCGAGGCGGTCATCCTCCGCGTACTGGACTTGGCGCAACTCGGTGGTCGGGGCGAGCTCGGGGTGGTGCTCGTAGGCGATCCCGGCACGGGCGAGCGCCGCCTGCAACCGCAGCGAGTTCGCCCAGGCGTACTCGGGCCCGCGGACACCGCGCCGTTGCCGCACGTCGAGCAGCAGCCGGATGTCCGCGCCCAGCAGCCGTCGCAGGAACGACTCCTCGCCGAAGCCGTACACGCCGATCGTCACCACCCGGAGCGTCACGCCACGGCCGTCCCTTCCAGCTCCACCAGCAGCTCCGGCAGCGCCAGCCTGCTCACGCCGAGCATCGTCGTGGGCGGCGCCACCCGCGCCTGGCCGAGCCGCGCCGCCAGCACTCCGTAGTGCTGGAACAGCAGGTCGACGTCGGTCGTGTGGACGTTGAGCCGCACGAGGTTCGCGAGCGACATCCCCGCCCCGGCCAGCACCGCCTCCAGGTTGTCGAGGCTCAGCGCCAGCTGCGCCCCCATGTCACCGGCGTGCTCGGGCTTGCCGTCCCCGTTCATCGACGTCTGGCCGGCGCAGTACAGCGTGCGGGTCTGCCCGGTGACCACCTCGCCCTGGTGGTAGCCCAGCTCCGCCGACCACGTCCACGGGTTGACCGGCGTTCGTTCGACAGCCACGACAGCTCCATTCGATCTCTTCGACAGTGCCGTCAGCCTCGCAAGCAATACACGACACCCTCTGTCACGTATTCCCGTACGGTTTTCGCATGCGTGCCGACCGGTTGGTCTCGCTGGTCCTGCTGCTGCGGCGGCACGGCCAGTTGTCGGCGGCCACCCTCGCCCGCGAACTCGAGGTGTCCACCCGGACGGTCCTGCGCGACATCGAGGCGTTGTCGGCGGCCGGCGTCCCGGTCTACGCCGAACGCGGCCGGCACGGCGGGTTCGCGCTGCTGCCTGGTTTCCAGACGGAGCTCACCGGCCTGAACCACGACGAGGCGCTCGCACTGCTGGTCGCCGGCTCACGACGAGGCGCGCAGGTGTTCGGCCTCGGATCGTCGCTCGCCTCGGCGATGCTCAAGGTGGTCGACGCGCTGCCCGAGAGCTATCGGCAGACGGCGGCCGGTGCGGCGGAACGGTTGCTCATCGATCCGGAGATCGACCTTCTCTCGCGGCGTGCCGTGGAGGAGGAGTTGCCCGACGCGGTGGTGGCGGAGGTCCGGCGCGCGGTGTTCGCGGGTCACCGGCTGCGGATTCACTACGAGGCCAAGGGGCAAGCCGCGGAGTGGCGCACGGTGGACCCGATCGGCCTGGTCACCGTGCGGGAACAGGGATATCTCCTGGCCAAGAAGGCGGGGGAGGACCGGACCTACCGGCTGTCGCGGATCCTGGCCGCCGAGGAGCTCGACGAACCCGCGCAGCGACCGGACCGCGTCGACCTGGACCGGGCCTGGCAGGAACGCAGCACGCGGTTCCGGACCGGTGGTGACCAGGTCGCCGTGGTGCTGAGGATGCATCCCGCACGACGGGAGGAACTGGTGGGCACCGCACTGGCCGTGCTCGCCGAGGAACTCGACGACGGCTGGCTGCGGATGGAGGTCACGTTCCAGGACTCGCGGCACGCGGAGTGGGCGTTGTGGCAGCTCTCCACGAGCGCCGAAGCCCTTGAACCGCAGTGGTTGCGTGCCGCGTTGAGGGATCGGGCCGCCGCGGTCGCCGCCCGGTACAGCCAATGAGCGCCGCGATGGCGTGGGCGTCGTCCGTGCTGCGCGGTCAGAAGTACCGCAACCACACGTAACCCCACGCCATCGCGGTGCTGACCAGCGTCACGACGATGCCGTAGCGGGTGAACTGCCAGAAGCTGATCCGGTGCCCGGCGCGGGCGGCGATGCCGAGCGCGACGACGTTGGCGCTGGCGGCGACCGCGGTGCCGTTGCCGCCGAAGTCCGCGCCCAGGGCGAACGCCCACCACAGCGACCGACCGGTCGCGGCGTCGGGGATCTCGGCGACCATGCCCTCGACCACCGGCGTCATCGTGGCGACGTACGGGATGTTGTCGAAGAACGCGCCGAGCACGCTGGAGCCGAACAGCAACGCGGTGGCGGCTGCGAAGTAGTTGTCGCCGAAGGCCGAGACCGCCCACGTGCCCACGGTCTCGATGACCCCGGTGTGGACGAGGCCCGCCACCATCACGAACAGGCCCATGAAGAACGTGAGCGTCGGCCACTCCACCTCGGCCAGCACGTCGTTCGCGTCGGCCCGAGTCACGAGCAGCATCACGCCCGCGCCGACGAGTGCCACGATCGCGGGATCGAGGTGCAGCACGGCGTGCAGGCTGAACCCGATCACCACTCCGGTGAACACGATCAGGCAGCGGCGCAGCATCGCCGGGTCGGTGATGGCGCGCCGTTCCTGCAGTGCCATCACGGCCTCGACGTGTTCGGCGTGGTACTGGAACGACCTGCGGAACAGGACTTTCGTGAGCAGCACGAACACCACGAACACGACCGTGACGACCGGGGCCATGTGCACGAGGAAGTCGGTGAAGCTCAGACCGGCCCGGCTGCCGATGATGATGTTCGGTGGATCACCGATCAACGTCGCCGCGCCCCCGATGTTGGACGCGAGCACCTCCGCGATCAGGTACGGCTGGGCGGCGATCCGCAGCCGGTTGCACACCACGATCGTGACCGGCGCGACGAGCATGATCGTGGTGACGTTGTCCAGGAACGGCGACGCGACGGCCGTGATGATCATCAGCATCACCATCAGCCGGTACGGGCGGCCGCGGGCCTTCTTGGCGGCCCAGATGGCGAGGTAGTCGAACACGCCGGTCCGCTTGACGATGCCGACGATGATCATCATGCCGAACAGCAGGAAGATGACGTTCCAGTCGATGCCCGCGTGTTCGGAGAAGAACACCTCGGAGCCGGGGACCAGGCCGAACACGGCCATCAGCCCGGCGGCGACGAGCACGACCTTGACCTTGTCCGCCTTCTCGGTGGCGATGAGGAAGTACGCGATCAGGAAGATCGTCAGGGCGAGTGCGGCGCTCACGGATCTCCCAACCCGATGGCTGTCACCGCCGGCGCGAGTTCAGCACGCCGGCGGTGACGGGGACAGATGGTCCGGGGTCAGTCCTCGGCGGTGTAGACCGCGAGCGAGGTGATGAGACGGTCGAGGGTGATGGCGCCGACGAGCACTCCGGCGTCGTCGACCACGGCGACGAGCGGGCTGTGCTGGCGGGCCATCAGCGCGGCGACCTCCAGCAGGGTCGCGTCGGCGCGAACGGTCGCGGGTTTGGCGCGGTGATGCGGCGCCACGTCACCTACTGTGCGGTCGCCCAGTTCCATCCAGAACAGGTCGGCGTGACCCTCGTCGACGACGCGGGCGAGCGCCGGATCGTCCTGGTAGGACTGCGGCACCGCGAGCCGCAGCACCTGGGTGCCGGGCAGCACCGTCCACGGGCGGGCGCGGTCGTCCACCACGATCAGTCCCGGCAGCCGGTTGACCGCCATCACCCGCACCGCCTTGGTGACCGGGTCGTCGACCGTCACGGTCGGAACGTTGATGGCGATGTCGCGTGCCTGCATGGGATCAGCCCGTTCGGTGCGTCCGGCCGGTTGAGCCACTGTGGACATGGTCGCCTCCCTTTCCGGCCTGGTGTGGTGAGGACGTGTGGTCAGCGTTGGTGACCCAGGCCGATCAGGCCCGCCACGATCAGTCCGGCGGCGACCAGAAGTGCGTGCGGCGCGGCGATTCCGGCGATCAGCAGCGCCAATGCGACCCCGAGCAGGACCCAGTTCAGCGGCCGTCGGGTGCGGGCAGGTCGGTCGGTGCGGACCACGGCGCCTCCCGGCAGCGGTCGGAGGTGGTGTGCCGCCCACGATTCCTGGTCGCCGTCGCTCTGACGATCCGTTCTGTCACTCAACTACCGGCCGTCAGGAGGGCTGGTCCCGGGTGAAGATGGGTGTTGCCACGGATATACAGGTGCGCGGCCGGGCGTCACCCTCGCAGGCGTGTCGGGAAGTGATCACAGTTCGCCATCACCAGAGCGGCCTTATCGTCCGGAACTGCAGGGCCTGCGGGCGGTGGCGGCACTGCTCGTGGTCGTCTACCACGTGTGGCTGGGCCGCGTGTCCGGTGGCGTCGACGTCTTCTTCCTGATCTCCGGGTTCCTGGTGACGGGCCAGCTCGTGCGGGCGACCGCGCGGGGACGGCTCGACCTGCGCGCGTTGTGGAGCAGGATGGCCAAGCGGCTGTTGCCCGCCGCGTTCGTCGTGCTCGGCGTGACGCTGGTGGCCGCGGCGGTGCTGCTGCCGGAGAACCGCTGGCCGCAGACGGTACGCGAGGTGATCGCCTCGGCGTTGTTCGTCGAGAACTGGCAGCTGGCCTCGGATTCCACCGACTACTACGCCCAGCACGACCAGGCGAGCGTCGTGCAGCACTTCTGGTCGTTGTCGATCCAGGGCCAGTTCTACCTCCTCTGGCCCCTGCTCGTCCTGGCGGTCACGCTGCTGCGCCGCTCGCTCTTCCGCGTGCTGCTCGGAGTTTTCGTTGTGTCACTGGGCTTCTCGGTGTGGCTCACCGCCGTCGACCAGCCGCTGGCCTACTTCCACACGGCGACGCGGATCTGGGAGTTCGCCTTCGGCGGCCTGCTCGCGCTGGTCGTGTCGCGTGTGGACCTCGCCGGTCCATTCAGGACGGTGCTCGGGTGGGTGGGCCTGCTGGGACTCCTGGTCTGCGGGATGGTGCTCGACGTGGGCGCCGGGTTCCCCGGCTACCTGGCGCTGTGGCCGACGACCTGCGCCGCCGCGGTGATCGTCGCCGGCGCGACCGGCAGCCGGTTCGGCGCGGACCGCCTGCTGGCCAGTGAGCCACTGCGTTACCTGGGAGACCTCAGCTACGCCCTCTACCTGTGGCATTGGCCCGTGCTGGTCGGCTGGCTCGTCCTGCGCGGCCGTGGCGAGGTCGGCCTGCTCGGCGGAGTGGCGGTCATCGGCGCGTCATTCGTGCTCGCGGCCGCCACGCATCTGCTGGTCGAGGAACCCGTGCGCAGGTCTCGGTGGAGAGCACGCACGCTCACCGCGGCGCTGCTCGTTCCGCTCCTGGCGGCAGCCGCGGTCCTGCAGCCCGTCGGACCGCGCGAGGTGGTGGCCGCGCACCTCCCGGCCACGGATTTCGCCGCGCTCGACGGCCAGCACTGCGAGAAACCGGTGCCAGTCGAGGAACTCGACGTCTGCTACGGCCCGGCCGAGGGCACACCGGCCAAGCGCGTCGTGCTCGTCGGCGACTCGCACGTCCAGCAGTACCTGGCCGCCTTCGCCCCGATAGCGCAACGCCGGAACTGGCAGCTGATCTCCATGCTCAAGGGCGCGTGCCCGTTCTCCACGAGGTCGGAGAAGAATACCGGCGACCAGAGCTGCGTGCGGTGGAACGACAGCGCGGCGAACGAGATCATCAAGCTGCGCCCCGACTTCGTCTTCACCCTCGCCACCCGCGACGTCCAGGTGGGACTGACCGAGGTGACGCCGCAGGGGTTCGTCGAACGCTGGCGCCAGCTCGACGCCGAGCAGATCCCGGTCGTCGCGGTGCGCGACAACCCCCGGTACGGCTTCTCGGTGCTCGACTGCGTGCAGGTGCACGGTCCGGTGCCCCGGTGCGGCGCGCCCCGTGCAGACCTGCTCGCACCCGTGCCGCCCTACGCCTACCTCGACGTGCCGGCCAACGTGTCGTTCCTCGACTTCAGTGACCACCTCTGCACCGAGGACCAGTGCCCGCCCGTCATCGGCGACCTGCTGGTCAACTTCGACGACAACCACGTGAGCGCCACCTACCTGCGTTCCTTGTCCGACGTGGTCGAGGAGGCGCTGGTCGGCGTGACCGACGCATGACTGTGAAGGTCGGCTTGCTCAGCTGAGGTGGTGTACCTCCTGCAGGCCGTAGACCGGCGTCGGCACCCCTTCGAACCGCGCCTTCAGCTGCAGTGCCAGGAAGAGCGAGTAGTAGCGCGACTGGTGCAGGTTGCCGCCCTGGAACCACAGCCCCGGCTGCCGGGTGGGCTTCCACATGTTGCGCTGCTCGCCCTCCCACGGGCCGGGGTCCTTGGTCGTGCCGGAACCGAGGCCCCAGCACTTGCCGACCCGGTCGGCCATCTCCTGCCCGGCGAGGTCGGCGACCCAGCCGTTCATGGAGCCGTAGCCGGTGGCGTAGACGACGAGGCCGGCCTCCAGTTCGGTGCCGTCGGAGAGCACGACGGCGTTCCTGGTCAGGCGGTCGACCTGGCCGCGGACGAGCTTGATCTTGCCGTCCGCCACGAGCTCGGAGGCGCCCACGTCGATGTAGTAACCGGAGCCACGCCGCAGGTACTTGAGGAACAGCCCGGAGTCGTCGTCGCCCCAGTCGAGGTCGAAGCCGGCCTTCTCCAGCCGCGCGTAGAAGTCCGCGTCCCGTTCCCTGATCCGCTGGTACACCGGGATCTGGAACTGCGGCAGGATCCGGTAGGGCAGTGAGGCGAAGATCGTGTCGGCGCGGTCGGTCGTCACGCCGGCGGCGACGGCCCGTTCCGAGTAGAGGTCGCCCAGGGCGATGTCCATCAACGAGTCCGAACGCACGATGTGCGTCGAGGAGCGCTGCACCATCGTGACGTCCGCGCCGTGCTCCCACAACGCCGCGCAGATGTCGTGCGCGGAGTTGTTCGAGCCGATCACGACGGCCTTGCGTCCCGCGTAGGCCTCCGGGCCGGGGTGCTTCGAGGAGTGGTGCTGGTCGCCCTCGAAGAGTTCCGCGCCGGGGAACGACGGCACGTTCGCCTTGCCGGACATGCCGGTCGCGAACACGAGCTGCTTCGGGTGCAGCGTCACGGTCTCGCCGTCCCTGTCGACCACGACCGTCCACTGTGCACCGTCGTAGGACGCCGACTTGACCTCCGAACGGGTCCAGTACGGCACCTCCATCACGCGCGTGTACATCTCCAGCCAGTCCGCGATCTTGTCCTTGGGCGCGAACACCGGCCAGTTGTCCGGGAACGGCAGGTAGGGCAGGTGGTCGTACCAGACGGGGTCGTGCAGGCAGAGGCTCTTGTACCGCTTGCGCCACGAGTCGCCTGGCCGGTCGTTGCGCTCCAGCACCAGTGCGGGCACGCCGAGCTGCCGCAGCCGTGCGCCGAGTGCGATGCCGCCCTGGCCGCCGCCGATGACCACGACGTAGGGCTGCTGCGCGTACCCGAGTTCGGCCTGCTCGCGCTCGCGTTCCTCGGCCCAGGAGAGGCGATCCTCGATCACACCGTGCCGCACGCCCTTGGACCGCGTTTCCTTCTTGTTCTCCTCGAAGCCCTTCAGCTCGTAGAGGCTCGTCAGGAACGTCCAGGCGCCCTCGTCGTTGAGCCGCAGGTGTCCGCGCGCCCGCCCGGCCGCCGTCTCGAACTCGAGCCACGCCTCCACGACCCCGTCCGCTTCCGTCGGCGTCTCGGTGGTGCGGAAGTTCTCCGGATCGGTGCCGTCGAGACACGCGCTGAGCAGGTCCGCGATGCCCTCACGGCCTTCGACGGTCTTGATGTTCCAGGTGAAGGCGACCAGGTCGCGCCAGTAGCTGTCGGTGGCGAACATCCCGGCGGCGGCGTCGACGTCCCGTGCCTTGAGCGCGCCCTCGAACTGCTCGAGCCAGGCGTCCACGCGAGCTTGTGCCGTGCGATCCATGGTCTGCGTCATCGCCACTCCTCGTCGCTCGTCGTGGTTGCATTCACCCCCTTCCCGCGCTTCGGTGAAACCGTTGCACCGGATTGCATCCCTGGTCCATGCTCGACCGGTGAGCGTGCCCAGGGCAGTGCCGCCCGGTCAGCACCTGCCCACGTATGCCCGCGAACTCGTGCGCATGCACGACGCGGTCATCGCCGGCAGTCACTCCGCCCTGCGCCCGCGCGCCCTCGTCTCCCGCTCCTGGAACCGCGTCCTCGACCTGGGCCTGCGAGCCGACGACGTCAACACCCGCGACTGGCTGGGCCCGTCCGAGATCGGCCGCCGCCAGGAGGCTTCGCCGTTGCGCGAGGTGGTGCCGGACCTGCGCGCTGTCGTCGGCTCCCTCGCCGACGCGTCGCAGTTGCTGCTGGTCGTCACCGACGACGAGGGTGTCATCCTGTGGCGCTCCGGCACCCCGGCCGTTCGCCGGCGTGCCGACTCGCTGGGCTTCTTCGAGGGCGCCGACTGGACCGAACGCCGCGTCGGCACCAACGCCATCGGCACCGCTCTCGCCGAGGCCGCCCCCGTCGAACTGCTCGCGGGTGAGCACTTCGAGCAGGGCCAGCACCCCTGGTACTGCACGGCGACACCCGTCCACGACCCGCGCACCGGTGCGTTGCTCGGGGTGATCGACGTGAGCGGGCCCGCGCTGACCCTGCATCCGGCGATCGGCGCGCTGGTCGAGACCGGCCGCATGCTGGCCGAGTCGCGGCTGTGGCGGTACCACCAGGAACGTCTCGAACGCCTGCGCGCCGCGGCCCTGCTGTCCGGGCCGTCGCTCATCGTGGACGACCACGGCTGGGTGGCGGCCGCGCACGGTGTGGCAGTGGGCTCGCGCATCGCCGTGCCGGTGGCCGGGCAGCCCGTCGCGGTGCCGGGCCTCGGGGCCTGCGTGCCGGAACGCCTCGCTGGAGGGTGGCTGATCCGTCCGTCCTCTGTGGACCGGACGGTCAGCCTTGAACTCGATCTGACGCGGACTCCGCAGGTCCGGCTCTCCGGCGGTGACGCGGACTGGCGCCGCACGGTCACGCGGCGCCACGCGGAGATCCTGGTGCTGCTGCACCGGGCCGGTCGGGAGGGGCTGTCCGCGGAGGCGTTGAGCAACGCGCTGTACGGGGACGCCGAGCACGTGGTGACGGTGCGGGCGGAGGTGTCGCGGTTGCGGCGGTTGCTGGGGGCCTTGGTGGAGACGCGGCCCTATCGGCTGTCCGGCGACGTGCGGATGAGCGTGCTCGAGTGATCCGGCTGGCTCCAACCTGCCCTTATACAGGCGACCATCGCTCGCAAGGCATCGGGGTCGACTCGGCCGAGTGCCCTCAAGGGCACGGACCAGCGTGCCGTCGTGACGGCCTCCGCGACGAACCTCTTCGCCATGGCGGTTTCCCCGGTGTCCGCTGCCACGATCGCGAGTTCGCCGAGCAGGTGGGCCTGGGTATCACCGTCGTGCAAGGAGCCGACGTGGCTCCGCGCGAGTGACCACTCACGTGTCTTGGCGACCGCGATCGTGATCGCGAACATCGCTTTGTCCCGACCTGACTGGCCTTCGAGGGTGTTGGCTATGCGCTGGGCGTCGGTGATCAGGCCGGCTGTCGCCATGGCCGCTGCCGAGTGCCCGAGCACGGATTCGCGGTCGGACTCGCCCATGTCCTCGGCCAGCTTCATCGCACGTTCGTAGTGGCCGGCCAACGCCGAGGCCTTGGCGATCTCGTACGTCGACCGGTCGAGGAAGTTCCATCCCCCTGTCAGCATGTTGCTGATCATCATCCTCGTGCGAGGTGAGTCGTCGGCGATCATGAGGGCGGAGGAGGCGTCAGACATCGGCCAGAGCTGGTCCATGAAATCGAGTCGTGAGATCTGTCTGAAGGCGCGCAGGGCGAGTTCGACGGCCAGTTTCACGTGGACGGGTGCGGCCGCGAGGGCGGCGCTCGCTGTCGCTGTCGCCTGTGTGACCGAGTCAGAAATCGAATTGATGACTGCTGTCGTTCTGCCGGCATCTCCTGCTGCGGCCAAGGCGCCCGCGAGCTTCTGAGAGAGCTTGTCGGAATCCGCCTTCGTCGTTTTCCGCCAGAGGGAGACGGCAGCGTCGGCAATACGGCAGAACCGCTCCTGCTCACTCACCGGGTCGACTGACGCGAGCATCACGGTGAGAAGCGCTACGTGCACAGTCACAGACGTTGTGGCGGCGAAGTCTTCTGCGTCGTCGTACCAGCCCAGCGAGCACAGGGCTGACACCGCGTCAGTCGCGACCTTCTCGCGGTAGGGCGCGCCACCTCGTCGGGAAATCGTCTCGGCGAGTTCGGCCAACACCTCGGCGTCCGCGGTTTCGCCCAGCTTGGCCGCGTGCAACGCGAGATCGCCCAACAGACTTTCGTACTTGTGAGAGCTGGTGAGGGTCGCGATCACGGCGTCAGCGCGCTCGCGCTCGCCCTGGGTGAGTGCGAGCTGAGCCACCTCGACCAGTGCCGCAGCGGCGTCCACTGATGGGCTGATCAGGCGAGCAGCGCGCTCACTGTTCTTCAGATCTCCGCGCGCCACAGTGCAGTCCACGAGCGCGAGCAGGAAACTGTCCCGCTCACCGGCATCCTCCACGTCTTCCGGCACCTCGAGATCCAGATCGGGCAATATGGATGAGCGATCCGGGAAGTCGGCCGCGGACCTGGTGATCGCAGCCGTTGCGGTGAGCTGGTCGTCGAAGTGGGTGAGGTGCGCTGCGAGAGCCTCCGCGTCGTCGAGCAATTTCGTGGCGCGCCCGGAATTGCCGCGAGCCAGTGCGCACGAGGACATCTCAGCGAGCAGTATGGCCCGCTCGAGCGGCTCGGAGGCGGCGGCCACCAAGCGGTCGGCTCTTCGGGAGTCACCGATCATCTCGGAGCACCTGGTGAGTTCGCTCGTCAGCAGGGTGAATTCACCCACGGTCTCCGGTTCGGCCTCGTCGAGCAACGTCTGCGCCCGGTCGTGCTGTCCGAGCCGGTCGCAGACACCGGCGAGGCCGATCAGGGCGCGAGCTCGACTGTCGTCGTCCTGGATCTTGCTCACCGACTTCTCGGCTTCCCTGAGCACGTCGCCGGCGCGCTGGTCGTCACCGGTGCCGACGACGGTCAGTGCGAGGTCGGTGAACGTCAGCGCTCGCCACAGTGGCACGGTGATGCTGTTGGCCGTGTTGTGCGCTCGGTCGAGATCTCCTGAGTCCGTGATGGCGGCGGTCAACAGCGACAACGCCTCTGATCGAGTGAGCGGGTTGACGAAGCCGTGAGCGAGTGCCTCGGCACGCCGTCTCTGTCCGAGCAGTTCCCAGACGGCGGGCAGCTCGACGGGAAGGCTTCCGTTGTGAGCGTCGAGGTCCCCGCGTGTCGCGGCGAGTCTCGTGATGGCAAGCAGGTTCGCGGAGTCGTGATCGGTCATCACCTGCTGGGTGGCGAGGATCTCCGCGTGTGCGGCCGCGTCACCACCGGTCCGCCGTAGCAGCCGTGCCTGACGTGCCCGATCTGTCGCCAGTTCGACCAGGCGCGCAGGATCTGGGAGCGAGCGCAGCATGGGCGGGTACTGGTGCAGGAGGTAGTCGGGAGTCGTCTCGGGCCACCCGTTGTCCTGGTATCCGTCGGCCCAGGCGTGCAGTCGGTCGCGGTATCCGGTGAGACGCGGCCCGAGCATCTCTGTCGCGATCACCCGCAGCTCTTCGTGCGCCAGGAGATAGGCGTTGTCGCGGCGGGCGAAGCTGCGTCCCGCGACAGAGCGCAGGCGGCCTTCGGTTTCGTACGGCGAGGTTTCGGTCAGCTCGGCCAGGTCTGCTGCGGTGAGGCCACCACCTGCCGCGCAGATCAGGCCGAGCAGGTCCTTTTCCAAGTCGTTGGAGTGCAGCAGGGCTTTGAGTTCGCGTTCCGCCTCCCGCCGCATCGCAACCGCGGCTGGGGACGGAACGAGCGCACGGATCTCCGCCGCACCCGATCGCAGTGGGTGGTCGTCCGGGGCGTCTGCGGGTGGGTTGGGACGGCCGGCCACGACGACCCGCATGCCGTCTGGGAGTCGCGCCGGCAGCAGGGACGCGATGCTGTGCCCGCCGGCGCCGTTGTCCTCGTCCAGGCCGTCGACCACGAGCACGAAGGACTCGTCGCGGGATCGGCAGCCGGCGGTCGCGGCGTCCAGCAAGCGCAGCACGTGAGCATGTTTGGTGGTCTCCGTGAGCAGATCCGGGATCTCGGCCCCCATCAGGGTGACGAGTTGCTCCAGGACGTTGTCGAGGAACGCCGTCTGGTCGTTCTGGCCGCTCAGCCGTCCGGTGATGAAGAACGAGACGACCCGGACGCCGGCGGGGGGATCCAGCACGAACGACGACAGAAGGGCGGTTTTGCCGGACCACGCCTCCGCTCGCCACCAGAGGTATCGGCCCGAGGTGGTCGGCGCGGTGCAGAACTCGGCGAGTTCGGCCAGTTCGTGCTCGCGTCCGATCAGGTCGGCGGGCGCGATCTGGACCACCTGATGCAGATAGGCGCTCCGCGTGACGGGGACGTCGATGCGGAACTTGCTGGTCGCTCGCACGGCGACGCCTGGCTCCTGCGCCACGCACGTCTCCTCGGTATCCGTTCGGACACCAATCATGCCCCAAGAGACGGCGTGGGCTGACTTCGTGGGTCGGGTCGCGGCGCCCCGCGCTCGGTCAGCGCCGCGACCCGTGTTCAGATGATCAGGAGTGCGGGCAGGTGTCCCGGTACTCCTCGATCAGCGTGCTGCGTCCCGGCGCCGGGCAGAGGAACTGCTCGTAGCGGGTGTCGTTGTCGATGAACCGCTTGAGCCACGAGATGCTGTACTTCGCGATCGTCGTGTTGGGCGAGTTCGGCGCGAAGTGCGAGGCATTGTTGAGTTCCAGGTACGCCTTGTCCAAAGTGGACGGCAGGCTCGTGTAGAACGGCTCGGAGTGGGACGAGACCGAGGCGACGGAGTCGTTCTCGGCGCCGACGACCAGGGTCGGGACGCGGACGGACGACCAGTTCTTCGTGGTGTGCCAGCCCGTCAGCGGGATCGCCGCCTGCAGCGACGGGCGCTGGCTGGCGGCACGCAGAGTTCCGCCGCCGCCCATCGAGTGACCCATGACGCCCAGGCGGGACGAGTCGATCCGGGTGCGGACCGAGCTCTGCTGGGTGAGGTAGTCGAGGGCCGCCAGCAGCTGCGAGGCCCGGCTGTCGGGCTGGTCGTAGCGCGAGTTCGTGTCGATCGTGAAGATCACGAAGCCCTGGGAGGCGAGGCGCGGGCCGAGCCACGAGATGGTCGACTGGGTGCCGGTGTAGCCGGGGGAGATGGCCACCGCGCCGAACGTGCCGGCGGAGGTGCTGGTCGGGTAGTAGATCGTGCCGCCGCCGAAGCCGCTCACCAGTGACGACACGGAGGTCTCCGAGACGGCGAACGAGCCGCGGCTGGCCTCGATGCTGGAGTTGGTGGGGGCCGGCCCGCGTTCGTACGGGTTGTCGGCGGCCTGGGCCACGGTGCCGCCGAGCAGCACCATGGAGAGCGCGATGGGGATCAGGGTGCGGAGTTGCACAGCGCTGTACACCTCATTCGGCAGGGAACAGGGGGAGGAACGACCTCGACCCTGCAACCACGGACTCCACGTGCGCATCGGTGCAACCACCGGTCTCGGTGAACAGCTTCGGTGGCAAAACTAACGGTGGTAGGTGAATTTGCCGCCTACCCCTTCCGGAGGAGCGGCCACCGCCGTAAGACTGGGCCGATGCTGCGTGGCCGAGAGCGGCAACGCGTCGCCGTGGACGCGTTGGTGGAGCGTGCGCGCGTTGGGTGCGGCGGAGTGCTTGTGCTGTGTGGTGAGGCTGGTTCGGGCAAGACTGCGCTGCTCAACGCGGTGGAGGACGACTACGACGCGTTGTTGTGCGTAGACGTCCCCGAGCTTGATGACGACCTCCTGCAGCTTGCGCGTGACGTAGGAGGCACGAGGGGCGCGCTGCTCATCGCCACCGAGGGTGAGCCACGTGGGCTGCCGAGCGTCACGCTCGATCCATTGGACGCCGTGACGAGCATTCGCGTGCTGCACGACCTCGTGCCCGGCCTGCCCTCCACCCTCGCCGCGGACCTCGTGGAGCTGGCCTGCGGGAACCCGCTGGCGCTGGTCGAGCTGGCCGGATCACTCTCGTCCGCGCAGCTCGGCGGCATCGCGCCGGCGCCGGAGGTACTGCCGGAGAACAGCTCGCTGCGGCTGAGGTGGCGAGCCCGGTTCGCCGCGTTGTCCCCCGAAGCGCAGCACGTCGTCGCGATGGTGGCGGTCGACGAGGAGGTCGACGCCGAGACGCTCGACCTGGCCGCGGTGACCGAGGCCAGGCCGCTGTTCGACTCGCGCAGGCTGGTCCGGTCCGCGCTGCAGGCGGACGTGCCGTTGCCGCTGAGGCGCCGCGCCCACGCCGTACTCGCGGAGACCCTGCCGCCTGGTGCCCGCCGCGCGTGGCACCAGGCGGTCACGACGCAGGATGCCGGGCTCGCGGACGTCCTCACCACCTACGCCGAACACGCGCGACGGTGTGGCGACTTCGCGACGGCCGCCCGGGACCACGACCGCGCCGCCCGCCTCACGACCGATCCCGAACAGAAGGCGCACCACCTGCTCAAGGCCGCCGCCGACCACTGGGCGCGCGGCGCGCCGCACCGGTCGCGGGCCGTCCTGCGCACCGCGACGAAGATGACCTGCACGCCGGAGCTCAGGGCGTTGATGGACCTGGTCGTCGGTGGCATCGACCTCGGCGAGAGCCTGCCCGACGTCGCGGCGGACCGGCTCATCCGCGCGGCGAAAGCCCTGGTCGGCACCCGGCGGGAGCTCGCGGTGGCCGCGCTGGGGTTCGCGGGCGAGGCGGCCAGCATCGCCGGGGACCACCGCCGCTACACCGCCGTCGCCGAGTTCGCGAAGGAGATCCGCCGGGGCGACGAGCCACCGGCCACCCGGCTCACGCTCGACCACCTCACCGGGATGCTGGCGACGTTCGACGGCAGGCATGACGAGGCGCTGCCCGCGTTGCGCACGGTCGTGGACCTCGCCGACCAGGTCCCCGGGCCGCAGGCGCGGATCTGGGCAAGCCAGGCCGCCTACGTGCTCGGGGACGCCACGAGGTCGCACGAGATGGCGACCAGCGCGGTCACGGCGGCGCGGGAGAGCGGGTTCACCGCGCTGGTCCCGTGGGCGCTGGTGTACCGGGCGTTGTCGGCGTTGCTGCTGGACCAGCACGCGGCGGCGCTGACCGCGGCGACCGAGGGCGTGCACGCGGCGACGGCGATCGGGCAGCACAACGCCGTGGTCGACCACCTGACGATCCTCGCGCTGCTGGCGGCACTGAGAGGCGACGCGGACACGGCGCTGCACCGCATCGACACCGCTACCGAGCAGATCACCCAGCGCGGCCTCACCCGGCCCGGCACGTTCGGCGCCTGGGCGTTCGCGTGCGTCGACCTGGCGCGCGACCGGCCCGCCGACGCGCTGGACCGGCTCCGGCTGCAGCCAGGACACGCCGGTATCAAGGTGATGGCCGCGCCGCACGTGGTCGAGGCGGCCGTGGCCTGCGGCAGACCGTCCACAGCGGACAGAGCGTTGCTTCCGTTCGAGAAGTGGGCGGGCACAACGGGAAGCTCGGCCCGCCTCGCGCTCTCCCACCGCTGCCGCGGCCTGCTGGAGAGCGGCACCGCCGACGAGCACTTCGAGGAGGCGATCCGGTTGCACCGCGCCAGCGGCACGGCTCTCGAACTCGCCAAGACCGAGCTGCTGTACGGGAACCGGCTGCGCCGCGGACGCAGACCCAAGGCAGCGCGCGAACACCTGCGCGACGCCGTGCGCATCTTCCAGTCCTACCAGGCTGATCACTGGATCGAGCGGGCCCGCGCCGAACTGCGCGCGGCCGGCGACTCCACGAGCGAGCCCAGGGACCACCCCGGCCTGACGCCGCAGCAGGCGCAGATCGCCAGGCTGGTCGCCGAGGGCGCCACGAACCGCGAGGTCGCCGCGCGGTTGTTCCTGAGCCACCGCACCGTCGAGCACCACCTGCGCAACATCTTCGCGCGGCTCGGTGTGCGGTCGAGGGTCGAGCTCACCAGGAGACTCGACTGACGATGGAGGTTGTGTGCGCGAGCAGTACCGGCACTGGCAGCGGATCCCGACCCGGTGGGCGGACAACGACGTCTACGGCCACGTGAACAACGTCGTCCACTACGCGTTCATGGACACGGTGATCAACACGTGGCTGATCGGCGCCGGGCTGGACATCCAGGCCGGGCAGCAGATCGGGCTGTGCGTGGAGTCCCACTGCAACTACCGCGCCTCGGTGTCGTTCCCGGAGGCGCTCGACGCCGGGCTGCGGGTGGGGCACCTCGGCCGGTCGAGCGTGCGCTACGAGGTCGGGTTCTTCTTCGAGGGACGCGAGGACGTCGTGGCGGAGGGCCACTTCGTGCACGTGTTCGTGGACCGCGAGACCCGCAAACCGGTGGAGATCCCCGCACACCTGCGCTCGGCGATGGAAGGTCTGGTGGTGGCGTGAAGACGCGAGGTGCGGTGCTGACCGGAGTCGGCGGGCCGCTCGAGATCGTGGACCTCGAACTCGACCCGCCCGGTCCCGGTGAACTGCTGGTGCGCGTGCACGCCACCGGCCTGTGCCACTCCGACCTGTCCGTGATCGACGGCTCGCGCATCCGGCCGTTGCCCATGGTGCTCGGCCACGAGGCGGCGGGTGAGGTCGTGGAGGCCGGCCCGAACGCCGAGTTCGGGGCAGGCGACCACGTCGTGCTGTCGTTCGTGCCCGCGTGCGGTGCCTGCCGCCGGTGCGCGTCGGGCCGCCAGGCGTTGTGCGAGCCCGGTGCCGCGGCGAACCGCGACGGCACGCTGCTCAGCGGTCAGCGCCGCTGGACCCTCCCGGACGGTACGCGTCCGCACCACCACCTCGGTGTGTCCGGGTTCGCCGAGTACACGGTGATCTCCGACCGGTCGGCCACCCGAGTTCCGGAGGACCTGCCGTTCGACGTCGCCGCGCTGTTCGGCTGCGCCGTGCTGACCGGTGCGGGCGCCGCGTTCTACAGCGCCGAGGTGAAGCCGGGGGAGAAGGTCGCGGTGTTCGGTCTCGGCGGTGTCGGCCTGGCGGCGGTGCTCGCGGCCGTGACGGCGGGCGCGACGCAGGTCGTGGCGGTGGACGTGGTCGAACACAAGCGCAAGCTGGCCCTCACGCTCGGCGCGACGCACGAGGCCGCGGGAGGCCCGGACGTCGTCGCGCATGTCCGGGATCTGACCGGTGGCGGCGCGGACAAGGTCATCGACACGACCGGTGTGGCGGCGGTGCTCGAACAGGCCTACGCCGCAACGGCCGTCGGTGGCACCACCGTCACCGTCGGCCTGCCGCACCCCGACCGCACCGTGTCGCTGCCCGCGCTGAACCTGGTCGCCGAGGAACGCACGCTCAAGGGCAGCTACCTCGGCTCGTGCGTGCCCCGCCGTGACGTGCCGCGGTTCGTGGACCTCTACCGCGCGGGACGGCTGCCCGTCGACGGCCTGCTGTCCGGGCGGCTGGGCCTCCACGAGATCAACGACGGGTTCGCGAAGCTCGCCTCCGGAGAGGCCGTCCGACAGGTCGTCGTCATGCGGTGATGCCCGATTCAGTCCGTCCGGGCACGAATCGGGCAGGACAGTTCCGGTGTCAGCTGTTGACCACCGAGGGCTGTCTGCGCCACGGTGGGAGCGCTCTCATGTTCGTCGCTCTCCGCAACGGGGCGGGTAGCGATCCCTGCACGGACAAGGAGAAGAGCATGCGCTTCACCATGCCAAGAATCGTGCCCGCGCTGGCACTCGTGCTGGTCGGATCCACTTTCACCGTGCCTGCCCAGGCGTCGGAGAAGGAGATGTCACCCGGCCTGCTCACCGCGATGAGCTCGGCGTTCGGGCTGACCGAGGCCCAGGCGCGGCTGCGTCTGGAGAAGGAACAACGCGCGTCGGTCATCGCGCCGCGCGCCGAAAGCGAGGCCGGTGCCGCACTCGCCGGCAGCTGGTTCGACGAGGCGAAGAACCGCCTGGTCGTGGCCGTGACGGACCGGACGGCCGCACGAAAGGTCGAGGCCACCGGTGCCGAAGCCGTGGTCGTCGGTCGTTCGGCCGGGTCGATGACGGCGCAGAAGAACCGCCTCGACGCCCTGTCCGCGTCCGGTTCGGTGCCGTCCGCCGTCGCGAGCTGGCACCCCGACCCGCGCACCGGAACCGTGGTGGTGAACGTCGAGGCGGGCAAGCAGACCGCTGAGGTGGCCTCGTTCCTGGACAAGGCACGTCAGCTCGGCTCCATCACCGTGCGCACCGATGGTGTGCAGCAGCCGCAGCCGTTCGCGGCCGGCACGGTCGGCGGCGACCCGTACTACACCGGCAACGTCCGCTGCTCCATCGGTTTCTCGGTGCACGGCGGCTACGTCACGGCGGGCCACTGTGGCGGGAACGGCGCGGCCGTCTACGGCTGGGACCGCTCCTACCAGGGCAACTTCGCCGGTTCCTCGTTCCCCGGCAACGACTACGCGTGGGTGCGCATCGGCGGCGGCTGGTGGACCGTGCCCGTCGTGCTCGGCTGGGGCCGCGTTCCCGACGCGCTGGTGCGCGGTTCGTGGGAGGCGCCGGTCGGCACCTCGGTCTGCCGCTCGGGTTCGACGACCCAGTGGCACTGCGGCGTGATCCAGAGCCGCAACGAGACGATCCGCTACGCGCAGGGCGACGTGCACCAGATGGCGGGCACGAGCGTCTGCGCCCAGGGTGGCGACTCCGGTGGTTCGTTCATCACCGGTGACCAGGCCCAGGGCGTCACGTCCGGCGGCTACGGCAACTGCACCAGCGGCGGTCGCACGTGGTTCCAGCCGATCAACGAGATCCTCAACGTCTACGGCTTGAGGCTGCACACCGCCTGATGAGAACTCCCGGCTGTCCACCGCGTGAAGCGGTGGACAGCCGGTGACTCTTTCAGCGTGCGTTGACGTGCAGTGCCAGGGCGGTCCCGGCGCCGAGCGTCGTCGTGAACCGGCCGGAGGAGTCGACGGTCACGCGGACGCAGCCGTTCTCCTGGACGTTGCAGTAGCTCCCGGCGGGCAGCGCGGTCTGGAACGTGCGGGTCACCGCGAAGGTCTCGCGGTTGATCGCGACGAAGCCCTTGCTGCCGCGGCCGAACGCGATCAGGTCGAACCCGTTGTCCTGCCAGTTGTTCACGTCCGTGCCCGCGACGGTGTTGCGGAACGCCACCATGTTCGCGATCTGCGTCCAGGCGTGCTGGCACTTCCAGCCGCTGTAACAGACGGAGTTGCCGGGCGGACCGGCGTCCTTGTCGCTGAACTCGTAACCCGAATACACCTGTGGCGCACCGTAGTTCCACGCCAGCATGAAGACGTTCGCCAGCGTGTAGGTCGAGCCGTCCTTGTACGTCAAGGTGGAGTTGTTGCGCTCGGTGTCCCAGTTGTCGACGAACGGCCGTGCCTGACCGCTGGGCAAGAAGCCCCACGGCTGCCCGAACGTCTTCAGGTAGGCCAGGTTCTCGTTCTGGAAGATCCGCTTGAGGTCGTAGGCGTAGCGGAACTCGTCCACGTCACCCGACCCCGTGTACTCGCCGGGCTGCACGGCCTCGCCCGCGCCGTAGATCACCTCGTGCACCCAGAACACGTTGGGGTTGCTCAGCTTGCCCTTGATCGCGGCGAGGTCACCGGCGGCCATGTGCTTGGCCGCGTCAATGCGGAACCCGTCGACGCCC
This sequence comes from Lentzea albidocapillata, assembly GCF_000719115.1. Lineage (GTDB taxonomy): Bacteria > Actinomycetota > Actinomycetes > Mycobacteriales > Pseudonocardiaceae > Lentzea > Lentzea albidocapillata. The sequence goes on from NZ_JOEA01000030.1 coordinate 97,494, forward strand.
ATCGAGATCAACCGGTTCAGGTACGCGGCGATCGCCCCGCGCACGTAGTCGCTGCCGGTGTCCAGATCGGACAGACTCACGAGCTCGCAGTTCTGGACGTTGTAGCGGTCCTGGTAGTTGTTGATCGGCGAGCGGCACGGGTGGAAGTCCCAGTCGCTGTAGACACCGGGGTAGTTGTACTTGGAATAGCCGGTGCCGCCGGTACCCGTGCCCGATCCGGCGCTCATGTGGTTGATCACCGCGTCGGCGATGACCTTCACACCCGCGTTGTGGCAGGTGCCGACCATGTTCCGGAAGGCGTTCTCGTCGCCGAGACGCCCGGCGATCCGGTAGCTGACGGGCTGGTAGCTGGTCCACCACTGCGGACCCTGGACGTGCTCGGTCGCGGGCGAGACCTCGACGTAGCCGTAGCCCTTGGGGCCGAGAACGTTCGTGCATTCCGCCGCCACGCGGGCGAACGGCCATTGGAACAGGGTGACGGTGATGTCCTTGGCGCCCGGTGGCGCCGCAAGACTTTGCACCGGTGTGGACAGTCCGACGATCAGCAGCACCGCTAGCAGGGTGCGCGAAGCCGAGGAAACCACGTTGTCTCCTTGCTGCAGGGGTTCACTGAAGGTCGTAGCATCCGCAGGCACACCCGGCAAAGCGTTGCAAGAACTTTCTGGAGTAATTCGGCCTAGTGCGCAGCTTGCTGCCCTACCGCCGGCTCACGAGGAGGTAGCGCTCGTCGTCGATCGAACGGCCCCACAGGTCCTCGCTCGTCAACGGGGTGACGACGGCTTCCGCGCGCACGCCGAGCACCAGTTCGCGGGTCTGCGCGGAGGTCAGTCCGGCGCCGGTCGACCACCGGCCCTCCACCAGCAGGAGAACGCCGTCCGGCGCCAGCAACGACACCCACTCCTCCAGCGCCGCGGCCGGATCCGGCAACGCCCACAGCACGTGCCGCGCCAGCACGACGTCGAAGGACGCCTTCGGGTGCGGCGGGTGAGCCGCGTCGCCGGTGCCGAACTCGACGGCCACGCCCGCCGCCGACGCCTTGGCCCGTGCGGCCCTCACCATCTCCTCGGACAGGTCCAGGCCGTGCACGTCGTGGCCGGCTTCGGCGAGCAGCACGGACAGGCTGCCGGTGCCGCATCCGAGGTCCACGACGCAGGACGCCTCGGGTACGAGCGGCAGGAGGAGCCGAGCCCAGGCGTCACGCACCCGTGGATCGCGCAACCCGTGGTCTGGCTCGTCGTCGAACGTCGCTGCGTGCTGGTCCCAGAACTCACGTGTCGTCACAGTTCAGTTTTGCCTAAGGGACCATCAAGCCTTGCCCAAATGAGATGCGGACCTCGTCGTACGGTCCCTAACCTCGACCCATGAGGCTTGTGCTCTGGCTCACACTCGCGGGCGTGTTCGCGCTCAGCGGTGACCACGCGCTCGCGGCCGTCCTGGTGATGCTCCTCGTCGGCTGCGCTACGGACCGCGTGCGCTGAACTGTTCAGCTCCGGCTGCACGGTTGGATTCATGCTGGCCGGTGAGATCCATGCCGTCCAGCCGGCGCGAACACTGGACAGGCCGGGCGAAGAAGGCTAGATCTGCCCGGTGCGAGTCGTGGTTGTCTCCGGGGGCGATCCCGGTCATGTGGTGCCGGCCATCGCGTTGTGCCTGCGGTTCACGGAGGCCGGCGACACCCCGGTCCTGCTGACCGGTGAACGCTGGGTCGAACCCGCGATCGCCGAGGGGATCGCGGCCTCGCGAGTGCCCGGCCTGTCGCTGGACGACCTGAAGGACGTGCCGGATCTCGGGCGGGCGCTGCACGACCAGGCCGCGACGCTGGCGTTGGCCCTCGCCCCTCAACTCGCCGCGCTGGAACCGGATCTGGTGGTGTGCGACGTTCTCGCGCTGGGCGCGAGCATGGCCGCCGAACTGGCCGGCGTGCCGTGGGTGCAGCTGTCGCCGCATCCGCTCTACGAACCGTCGAAGTGGCTGCCGCCGATGGGCAGCGGGCTGGCGGCCGGAACCGGCGTGCGCGGAAAGCTGCGCGACTCGGTGCTGCGGGCGCTGACGGCCAGGTCGCTGAGGCAGGGCGAACGCCAGCGTGCCGTTGTGCGGCAGCGGATCGGGCTCGACGCCCAGGGAACGGGACCGGCGGCGCGGTTGATCGCGACGTTGCCCGCGCTGGAGGTGCCGCGGCCGGACTGGCCGCGGGACGCGCACGTCGTGGGGCCGCTGCTGTGGGAGGCGAGCAAGGAGACGCTGACCCCGCCACCGGGTGACGCTCCGCTGGTGATGATCGCCCCCTCGACGGCGTGGACCGGGACGCGGGGCATGGCGGAGATGACGCTGGAAGCGTTGCGGGACAAGGGTGTACGGGCCGTGGTGTCGACGTTCGCGCCCGCGCCGGCCGATCTGCCGTCGTGGGCGCGGTCCGGGCCGGGTGATCAGGACGCGCTGCTGCGCCAGGCCGCGGTGCTGGTGTGCGGTGGCGGGCACGGGATGCTGGTCAAGGCGTTGCGGGCCGCCGTTCCCGTCGTGGTGGTGCCCGGTGGCGGTGACCAGTGGGAGATGGCGTGCCGGATCGCGCGGCAGGGGAGCGGGCTCGTTGTGCGTCCGTCCACTGTGGAGGGTCTGGGGGACGCCGTGACGCGGGTCCTGGGCGATCCGGGCTTCGCCGCCGCGGCGGCCCGGGCGGCGGCGACGATCGACGATGTTCGAGATCCTGTGGAGGTATGTCGGACTGCGTTGAGTCTTGCGCGTTGAGAGCGCTCCCACTTCAATGGACCCATGCGCGTGTCAATGACGATGCTCGTGGTGGCGGTGTTGACGATCTCGACGGCAGGGCCGGCGGTGGCACGGCAGGACCGCGCGGCGGCACCTGACCCGTACCCCTCGGTGGGTGCGGGCACGAACTTCCTCGACCACGCCGGGCTGCTGGGGAACGTCCCGGAGCCGGCCTGGTACGAGGCGAACATCCCGTTCGTCGACCTCCCGGACCGGGAGATCCGCGACACCTACTACTACCGCTGGCGCACCTACCGCGAGGCGCTCAAGTACACCGGCCCGAAGGACGGCTGGATCGTCTCCGAGTTCCTCGGCCCGGTCGGTTACTCGGCCCCGAACGGCGGCATCGTCGCGGCGGCGGGCCACCACGTCTACGAGGGCCGCTGGCTGCGTGACCACCGCTATCTGGACGACTACGTCGACTACTGGCTGCGCGGCTCCGGCGCCGGTCCGAAGCCCGCGACCGACTTCCTCAACAAGAACACCACCGACTGGGCCCACCAGTACTCGTTCTGGGCCGCCGACGCCGTGGCGGCACGTGCCGCGGTCGACGGCCGCTCCCGGTTCGCCACCGATCGGCTGCCCGAGCTCGTGCGGCAGTGGCAGCGCTGGTCACCGCAGTTCGACCAGGACCTGGGGCTCTACTGGCAGACGCCGGTGTGGGACGCGATGGAGTACACGGCCAGTTCGTACCAGAGCCCCGATCCGTACCACGGTGGTGACGGCTTCCGGCCGACCCTCAACGCCTACCAGTACGGCGACGCGCGGGCGATCGCGCAGCTGTTCAAGGCGCGGGGAGACGCAGCGGGCGCGCGCCCCTTCGACCAGGCCGCGGACGCGTTGCGGGCGAGCCAGGAGCGGTGGCTCTGGGACGACGCGGGCAAGTTCTACAAGCACGTCATGCGCGACGACAACCCCGGCCGCACCAAGCTCGCCGACCGCGAGGCGATCGGCTTCGTGCCGTGGTACTTCCACATGCCGCCCGCGGCGAACAGCGCTGCGTGGGCGCAACTGACCGACCCGCAGGGGTTCGCGGCGCCGTACGGGCCGACCACCGCCGAGCGCCGCAGCCCGTGGTTCATGCGGGACGCGCTGAACGGCTGCTGCCGCTGGAACGGCCCCAGCTGGCCGTTCGCGACCAGCCAGACCCTGACCGCGCTGGCGAACCTGCTGATCGACTACCCGGCGCAGTCCTACGTCGACCGCGACGACTACCTCGCGGTGCTGCGCGGCTATGCGCTGACACAGCGCAAGAACGGCGAACCCTACGTCGCCGAGGCGCACCACCCCGACGAGAACCGCTGGCTGTACGACGGCAAGGGCCACAGCGAGGACTACAACCACTCGACGTTCAACGACAACGTGCTGTCCGGCCTGCTCGGCATCCGGCCGCAGCTCGGGACCGCGGTGTCGATCGCTCCGCTGGTCCCGGACTCCTGGAACCACTTCGCCGCCGAGAACGTGCCGTACCACGGGCACAACCTCACCGTGCTGTGGGACAGGGACGGCAGCCGCTACGGCAAGGGCGCGGGCCTGCGGGTCTGGCTCGACGGTCGGCTCACGCACACCCAGGCCGGCCTCGCACCGGTGCGCCTGACGATCCCGGCACGGACCTCGGCGGACGTCCCGGAGCTCGTCGACGACTTCGCGAACGTCAGCCGCACCGGGTTCCCCACCGCCCGCGCGTCCCACAGCTACAGCGCCGACCCGCCTGCCAAGGCGATCGACGGCCAGGACTTCCACCTCGACGTGCCCGGCACGCGCTGGACGTCGTACGGCAGCCCGAACTCCGCGGACTGGCTGGAGGTCGACCTCGGCGTGCCGGCACCGATCTCGGATCTGCGCGTCGTGTTCTACGACGACGGCGGGGGAGTGCGCGTGCCGGCGACGTTCGACCTGCAGTACTGGGACGGCCAGTGGCGGGACATCCCCGGCCAGCGAAGAACTCCCGCGCAACCGGTGGCACGTCAGCTGAACCGCGTCCTGGTGGAACCGGCGGTGACCACCAGCCGGGTGCGGATCCTGCCGCGCCGCGCGGATGGCGGGGCCGTCGGCATCACGTCGTTCTCGTCGTGGCGGTCGCCGGTGCGAGGGCTGCGGGCCTCCATCCCGGACGATCTCGCGGTCCGCGCCGGAACGGTCGAGACGACCACGACCTTGCAGGCACAGCAACCGTTGCGCGGTGTCCGGGCGACGCTCGCCGTACCGCCGGGGTGGACGGCGGTGCCACTGTCGTCGGCCTACGCCGCACAGCTCGGGACGGGCCGGAGTCTCGTCACCCGGTGGCGCGTTACGGCACCTACCGGCCTGGGACTGGGTGAGCGGGCGCCGATCCGTTTGCTGGCAACGGCTTCCGGCGACAGCGGTGTCACGTCGGCACTGAGCTCCGCGCAGACCGTCTTCGATCCCGCCGCCTACTCCACCATCGTCTGGGACGACACCTACGAGACGGACCGTCTCGTCTCGTACCGCGTGGACGGTCCGTTCGGCGAGCCGCCACCGGCGTTGAAGGTCGCGGACGGCGTGCTGACCGCGAGCGCCGGGACGCGTGCCGGTGCGGTGCTCGCCGCGCCGGTCACCGGTGCCGCCCGAGGCACGGCGGTCGTCGTCGAACCCCGGTCGTTCGCGGGCTCGGCGCCCGAGGACAGCCTGTTCCTCGGCCAGATCGCCGGGAACCGCGACTTCGCCCTGGCCTGGTTCAACAACGCGGGCAGGGCTTCGGGCGTGGACGTGACCGTGGCGGGCGTTCGCCGCGGCGACGAGGCCACCGGCGGCTGCTGCGCGACCCTGACCTGGGCACCGGGCGACCGGCTCGCCGTCGTGGTCGAGAACGGTCAGCTGACCAGCTGGCAGGAGCACGCCGGCCGGTGGACGTTGCTGCGCTCCGCGCCGATCGGGTCCGTGGTGGATCCATCGGTGGTCGCGGGATGGGCGCCTGCTCTCGGCCTGCGCCTGGACGCGGGTGCGCTGACGATCGACCGCTTCACCGTGCGCACCAAGGCCTAACCGCAGACGCGCTCGACCAGGACCTGCCAGCTGGTGATCAGGTTGTTCACCACGGCTTCCGGGTCGGGCGCGTCCTCGTCCTGAGCCCGCAGGTAGAGCAGGATCGGCCCTTCCAGCGCCGCCACGAGCTGCAACGCGAGGGTGCCGCTGGCGGCGTCGTCCGGACACGCCTCGGTGAGCAGCATGTGGACGTGGAACAGCGAGGGACTGTCGCCGGCGGGCACTGGCTGGCCGGGGTCCAGGGACGCGCGCGCCAGGACCGTGTGCTCGACGAGGAACTCGAGCCGTGCGCGTCCGAACGCGACCAGCCGTTCGGTCGCCGAGGCCCCTGGCCCGAGCGGCGGCGGACCGGCCATCACCCGTTGCTGGAAGAGCTTCTCCTCCTCGTCCAGCAACGTGTGGAAGATGCCCGCACGGGTGCGGAAGCGCCGGAACACCGTGCCCTTGCCGAGTCCGGCACGTTCGGCGAGGCCGTCCATCGTGACCCTGTCCGCGCCCAGTTCCGCGACCATCTCCCGGGCGACCTCGATCAGGTGAGCACGGTTGCGCGCGGCATCGGCCCGCTCCTCGCGAGGACGGCCCAGCGGCAGCGCGGCAGGTTCCACTGCCCGAACGCTACCCGTCGATCTCCGCTCGGCAGTGAGGTCAAGGGACCTCGAGTGCTGCGAGTCGCTGCCTGATCTCGGCCTTCAGCACCTTGCCCACCTTGGACCGCGGCAGGTCGGGCCAGATCTCCACCTGCTTGGGCGCCTTCACGCCGCCCAGTTGCTCCTTCACGAACGCGATCAGCTCGGCGGGATCGGCGTGGCCGGCGGCACGCAGCTGCACGACCGCCGTCACCCGCTCGCCCCACTTCTCGTCGGGCAGCCCGACCACCGCGCTGTCCTGGACCGCCGGGTGCGCCCGCAACGTCTGCTCGACCTCGGCCGAGTAGACGTTGAACCCGCCGGTGATGATCATGTCCTTGGCGCGGTCGACGATGAACAGGTAGTTGTCGGCGTCGAGGTACCCGATGTCACCGGTGTGGTGCCAGCCGTGCGTGCTCACCTCGGCCGTGGCCGCCGGGTTCTCGTGGTACCCGGCCATCACCAGCGGGCCGCGCACCACGATCTCGCCGCGTTCGCCGGCGGGCAGCAGCGCGCCGTCCGCGGCCATGATCGCCACCTGGGTCAGCGGTGTCGGCCTGCCCGCCGACGACAACCGCTCGTGCGCGATCGAGCCGTCGGGCAGGAAGTGGTCCGCGGGGGCCAGCGTGGCGATCATGTTCGGCGCCTCGGTCTGCCCGAACAGCTGCCCCATCACGGGCCCGATCCGGTGCAGCGCCTCGGTCAGCCGCACCGGGGACATCGGTGCCGCGCCGTACCAGAGGCATTGCAGCGAACCGAGTTCCGTCGAGTCGAGCGCGGGGTGGTCGAGCAGGCCGTAGATCACCGTCGGCGGCAGGAACGCGTGCGTGATCCGGTGGTGCTCGATCAGCCGCAGGAACTCGCCGAGGTCCGGCGCCGGCATGATCACCGTCTCGCCGCCCAGCGACATGATCGGGAACGTGAGCACGCCCGCCGAGTGCGTGAGCGGGGCGAGCGCCAGGTACCGCGGCCGGTCGCCGAACGGGTAGCTCATCAGGGTCAGCGCGGTCGCGGTCTCCAGGTTGTGCCCGGTCAGCCGCACGCCCTTGGGCCGCCCGGTCGTGCCACCGGTGCCCGCCAGCACGCAGAGGTCGTCGTCGGCCACGGTCACCGGTTCCGGCTCACGTCCGAAGCGCGAGAGCCAGTCGGTGAACGTGACCGCGCCCTCCACCTCGCCGTCCAGGCACACCAGCGTGGTCAGCGCGGGCAGGTCGCCGCGGATGCGGTCGACCAGCGGAGCGAACTTCGCCTGGAAGAACAGGCAGCGGCACCCGAACAGGTCGAGCAGCTCGCGGTTCTCCGCCGCCTCGTTGCGGGGGTTGACCGGGCACCACACCGCCCCGGCCCGCGAGATGCCGAACACGCAGGTGAGTGCCAGCGGGTCGTTCGCCGACAGCACCGCGACCCGGTCGCCCGGCCCGATTCCGCTGCCCTGCAACGCTCCCGCGATGGCTCGGGAGCGTTGCTGGACCTCGGCGTAGCTCTGCGAGGAGCCGTCGATGGTCAGACAGGGGGCGTCGCCTCCGAGCGACGCCCCCTTGTCCAGGTAGTCGCAGAGCTGCATCAGCGGTGCACTTCGAGGATCGGGTCGAGGACCAGGCCGAACGACCGCAGCGCGCCCAGCAGCTCCCGGTGCCCGAACGCCTGGCAGGCCGACGCGAACCCGGTCCGGCGCGGCGCGTCCTGCAGCAGGTGCACGGCGGCGTGCACGTTCAGCAGCGCCGTCTGCTTGTAGTTGCAGTTGCCGTGGATCACGCAGTGCGCGCGGCCCAGCGGACCAGAGGCGTGCACGGAGTCGAGGGAGATGTTGATCCGCGGGTTCTCGCGGGGCGGCATCTCACTGCGCACCTGCGCGGAGAACGCGTCGACGATCTCGTACTTCTCCGCGTCCGACTTGCCCTCCATCTGCTCCAGCGCCGCCGCGACGATCTGCGGCACGCCGAGCATCAACGGCCGGTTGAACACACCGCCGAGCGCCCGCACCGACGCGACGCGCGGGTCCTTCTTGAACCACACCGGATGCGCGGTGCCGCCCCACGGCAGCGCCAGGCCCAGTTCGTGCTGGCCGGGAACGGTGAGCTCGTAGAGCCCCGCGTCCGCGGGCCATTCCACGTACTCGTTCTGCTCCAGGAAGTACGCCTTCGAGAACGCGGCGTTCGTGAGGATGGTGTTGGTGGAGGCGACGGTGGGGTAACCCTTCCAGAACACCCCGATGTCCAAAGTGTCCAGTCCGGGCTGCTCCAGGCAGATCTGCGCGGCGATCTCGCCGACCGTGTACATCTGCGCGATGCCGGGGGAGATCAGCAGGCCCTGCTTCGCGAACTCGGCGCCGTACTGCGCTTCGGCGTCGATCATCCAGTCCTGCTCGCCGTTGGTGTCGGTGTAGTGCGCGCCGACGTTCAGGCTTGCCCGCACGGCTTCGTGGCCGTAGCGGGAGAACGGCCCGACGGTGTTGAGCACGACCTTGGCACCGGTGAACGCCTCGGTCAGCGCCTCCTCGGTGTGCTCGACCTCCACGACGTCGTAGCAGACCGTGTCGATGCCGGGCACGGCGTCGACGGCCTCCTTGACCCTCTTGCCGTCGCGGCCGACGGCGAGGAACGGGATGCCGTACTCACGCAGGTACTCGCAGATCAGGCGACCGGTGTAGCCGGAGGCACCGTAGACGACGACAGGCTTGTCGGTAGGCATGGTCACATCCCCATTCCGCCATCGACCGGGAGACCCGCCCCGGTGATGAACTTCGAAGCGTCCGACGCGAGGAACACCACGGCGTCGGCCATGTCGTCGACCTGCCCGAGCCGGCCGAGTGGCGTGAGCTCCACGACCGCGCCGACGGCGGCCTCGACCGAGGGGAAGAGGCCCAGCTGGGCGCAGTCGACGGCCAGCTGGTTGCCCATCGCGGTGGGCGTGAGGCCGGGGTAGATGCAGTTGACCCGCACGCCGTAACCGAGCTTGCCGGACTCCGCGGCCGCGACCCTGGTCAGGCGGTCGATCGCCGACTTGGTCGCCGAGTAGACGCTGATGCCGGGGAAGGCGATGGTCGCCGCGACGGACGCGATGCTGATGATCGAGCCGCCGTTGCCCGCGGCTCCTCCCGGACGCATGGCGCGCAGGCCGTGCTTCATGCCGAGCGCGGTGCCCAGCACGTTCACGTCCAGCATCCTGCGGACGTCGGCGGAGTCGAGTTCGGTGATCAGGCTGGTGATCTCGATGCCCGCGTTGTTCACGAGGATGTCGAGGCCGCCGATCGCGTCGACGGCCGTGGCCACCGCTGAGGCCCAGCTCGCGTCGTCGGTGACGTCCAGCGGCACGAACTCCGCCGTCGCCCCCGAGTCACGCAACGCCTGGGCGGTCTGCTTGCCCTCGTCCTCCAGGATGTCGCCGATCAGAACCGACGCCCCGGCCGCCGCGAGAGCCTGCGCCATGCCGGCGCCCAGCCCTCGTGCGCCGCCTGTGACCAGTGCTTTCCGTCCGCTCAGCTGATAGCTCGTCATTGAGTCGCCTCCTCGGTGAGATGGCCCACACACTAGCTATTCCTTGACAGTCGTCAAGTTTTTCTTTGACAACTGTCCAAGATTTTCTGGACGAATGGTCAAGGTTTGTCGCAGCGGGCGATAGGATCTGGGGGTGACAGAGGTCGCTTCGCGCAAGCAGGACCGGATCGCCCGCCGGCAGGTCGACAAGTTCGACGCCCGGCGGACGGAGCTCGCCGTGGCGACGCTGCACACGCTCGCCGAGCTGGGCTACGCCCGCACGAGTCTGCGGGAGATCGCGCAGAACTCCGAGTTCTCCCACGGAGTCCTGCACTACTACTTCGCGGACAAGCGCGACCTGCTCACCGAGGCGGTCCGCCAGTACGAGGTCGTCTGCGTGACGCGCTACGACGAGGTCGTGGCCACGTCGACGACGGCGGAGCAGTTGCGCGCCGAGTTCGTGGCGATGTTCTTCGACACCCTCGGTCAGGACGCGCCGCTGCACCGCCTCTGGTACGACCTGCGCAACCAGAGCCTGTTCGACGAGTCGTTCCGCGCCGACGTGCTGGAGATCGACGGCCACCGCGAGGACATGGTGTGGCGGGTCGTCAGCCGCTACGCCGAACTGGTCGGAGGCACGCCCTCGGCGTCGCCGGGCACCACTTACTTGACGCTCGACGGCATCTTCCAGCGGGCGCTGCTGCACCATTTCACCGGAAACGCCGGCACCGTTGCGCAGTTGCGCACCGAGCTGCCCGCCGTGATCGACCTGCTGGTGACCAAGGCCGAATAGCGGCCGTATCGCGAACATATCGAAAACCGCATACGGACCGGCAACGCCACGTCTTCTTGACTGGGAGACATGGCAACAGGCATCACGATTTACGGGTGCGAGCCGGACGAGGCCGTCCTGTTCCGGAGAATGGCACCCCGCTGCGGCGTGACGCCGACCATCACCGAGTCGGCGGTGTCCGAGGCCAATGCCGAACTGGCCCGCGGAAACCAGTGCGTCAGCGTCGGCCACAAAACCCGCGTCACCGATTCCACCCTTCTGGCGCTCGGCCGCGTGGGCGTCCGGTACATCTCCACCAGGAGCGTCGGCTTCGACCACATCGACGTGGAGTACGCCGAGAGCCTGGGCATCACCGTCGGGAACATCGCCTACTCGCCCGACAGCGTCGCCGACTTCACGGTGATGTTGATGCTGATGGCCGTGCGCGACGTGAGATCCGTCCTCCGGCGCGCTGACCTGCATGACTACCGCTTGAACGCGGTGCGCGGCAGGGAGTTGCGCGACCTGACGATCGGCGTGATCGGCACCGGCCGCATCGGCGTGGCGGTGATGGACCGGCTGCGCGGTTTCGGCTGCGGCGTGCTGGCCCATGACAGCCGGCCCCGCAACTCGGCCGACTACGTGCCGCTGGACGAACTGCTGCGGGTGAGCGACATCGTCACGCTGCACACCCCGCTGAACCCGGGAACACATCACCTCCTCGACCGTGACCGAATCGCGCTGATGAAACCCGGCGCGATCGTCGTCAACACCGGACGTGGCCCGATCGTCGACACCAAGGCCCTGGTCGAGGCATTGGAAAGCGGCAGTCTCGGCGGCGCGGCACTGGACGTCGTCGAAGGTGAGGAAGGAATCTTCTACACCGACTGCCGGGCTCGCGACATCGACAGCGAGGCGCTGCTGCGACTACGGAGAATGCCGAACGTGCTGATCACTCCGCACACCGCCTATTACACGGACCACGCCCTGAGCGACACCGTCGAAAACAGTCTCATCAACTGCCTGAGCTTTGCAAACGGGGGAATGCAGTGACCAAGGTGAAGATCGGAATCATCTTCGGCGGGACGTTCGAGGAGCATCCCGTCTCGGTGAAGTCCGCGGGGGAGGTCGCGCGGAGCCTCGACCTCGCGAAGTACGACCCGTTCTGGATCAAGATCACGCGCAGCGGCGACTGGAAGCTCTGCGCGGGCCCGGACGCGGAGGACGGCCGCCCGGTCGTGCTCTCGCCCGACGGCCTGCTCGTCCTGGGCGACGGGAGGTTCGAGGCGCTGGGGCTGGACGTCGTGTTCCCCGTGCTGCACGGCAGGCTGGGGGAGGACGGCGCGGTGCAGGGCCTGCTGGAGGTGACGGGCATCCCCTACATCGGGTGCGACGTCCAGAGTTCCGCGCTGTGCATGGACAAGTCGCTCACCTATGTCGTCGCACGAAGCGCAGGAGTCGCGACGCCGACGTTCTGGACCGGCACACCGGACTCGCCCGCCTATCCGGTCTTCGTCAAACCGGCCCGCTCCGGATCGTCGTTCGGCGTCACCAAGGTGTCCACTGAGGACGAACTGCAGGTCGCGCTGGAGGTCGCCCGGCAGTACGACTCCAAGGTCGTGATCGAGGAGGCCGTGACGGGCAGCGAGATCGGCTGCTCGATCCTGGGCGCGGGGGACGACCTGGTCGTCGGCGAGCTGGACCGGGTCGCGCTGACCCACGGCTTCTTCCGGATCCACCAGGAGAGCACTCCCGAGACCGGTTCGGAGAACTCGACGTTCATCGTGCCCGCGGACATCCCGGCGGAGTCGCGTGCTCTCGTCCAGGAGACGGCGAAGGTCGTCTACCGCGCGCTGGGCTGCTCGGGCCTCGCACGGGTGGACATGTTCCTGACACCGGACGGGAAGGTGGTTCTCAACGAGGTCAACACGATGCCCGGCCTCACCTCCTACAGCCGTTACCCGAGAATGATGGCGGCCGCGGGACTGTCGCTCGGCGACGTGATCGACCGGCTGGTGTCGCTGGCGCTGACGGGGAAACTCCGGTGAACGCCGGCTTCGTCTTCGTGGACGTGCCCGGAATCCGCTGGGACGCCAAGTACGCCACGTGGGACAACTTCACCGGCAAACCCGTCGACGGCTACCTGGTCAACCGGATCGTCGGCACGAAGGCGCTGGTCGCGGCCCTGACGATGGCGCACGAGAAGGCCGAGTCGCTCGGTTTCGGCCTGCTGCTGTGGGACGGCTATCGCCCGCAACGCGCCGTCGACTGCTTCCTGCGCTGGGCCGAGCAGCCCGAGGACGGCCGGACCAAGGCCCGTTACCACCCGCGCATCACCAGGGCCGAGATGTTCGAACAGGGTTATGTGGCCGCGAAGTCGGGCCACAGCCGCGGCAGCACCGTCGACCTGACGCTCTACCACCTGGACACCGGTGAGCTCGCGTCGATGGGCGGCGGTCACGACCTGATGGACCCGATCTCGCACCACGGTGCGGCGGTCGGCGAGGTCGAGACGGCGAACCGGCAGCACCTGTGCTCGATCATGGAGGCCTGCGGGCTCCGCCGCTACGACAGCGAGTGGTGGCACTACACGCTGGTCGACGAGCCCTATCCGGACACCTACTTCGACTTCCCGATCGGCTGAGCGGTCGTGTCACGGTGCGGCGGGCAGCCGCACCGTGACACGCAGTCCACCTTCGGCCCGAGGCGTGAGCGTGAGGGTGCCGTCGTGCGCTTGCGTGATGCTCTTGACGATCGCCAGGCCGAGGCCGACTCCCGCGTGGTCACGACGGACGCGTTCGGTGCCGCGCTGGAACGGCTCGGTCAGCGTCGACACCAGCCGCTGCGTGAGCCGTTCACCGGTGTTCTCCACGGTGAGCGTGACGAACGCGGGCCCGACGGTCGTGCTGATCCACACGGTGCCGCGGTCGTTGTGCACGATCGCGTTGTGCAGGAGGTTCGTCGTGATCTGCAGCAACAGCGCCGGAGAACCAGCGGCGAAGGCGATGTCGCCGGACGTCTCGACGGCGACGCCGTGCTTCTCAGCCAGGGGCAGCAACGTCTCGACGGACTCCTCGGCCAGCAGCGACAGGTCGACGCGGCCGCGGGTGAACGTCCGCTGATCGGCGCGACTGAGCAGGAGCAACGCCTCGGTCAGGTCGATCGCCCGTGCGTTGACGAAGTGCAGCCGGTCGACGAGCTCGTCGGCGTCGCGGTCCTTGCGCGCCACGTCGAGCAGCGTCTGGGTGATGGCCAGCGGCGTGCGCAGCTCGTGGGAGGCGTTGGCCGCGAACCGCTGCTGCGCGGCGACGTGTGTCTCGAGCCGCGCGAGCATGGCGTCGAACGTGTCGGCGAGTTCGTGGAACTCGTCCGCGCGCCCCGGCAACTCGATGCGGTGGGAGAGCGAGCCGCCCGCGGCGACGCGCGTGGCGTGCGTGATGCGGTGGAGCGGGGCGAGCACGCGTCCCGCCAGGAACCAGCCGCCGATGAGCCCGAACACCAGCAGGAAGCACAGCACCCCGGCGATGAAGGGCCCGAAGGAGGCCAGCAGACGGTCGCGGCGGATCCAGAAGTTGCCGGTGGGAGTGTGGAGCCAGCCGTCGGGCAGGAAATAGAGGTAGTAGAGGAGCACCGCGGCCATCAGCAGGATGCCGGTGACCAGGAGGAAGCCCGCGTAGCTGATGGTGAGTTTGAGGCGGACGCTCAAACCCGGTGCCCTGTCCACGGCCCCGAGGTTAGAACAAAGTCCATATCGCCCGCGTATCCATCCGTGCTGTGGACGCGACAGGCCTGCCTGCCGCGTCCACAGAGGACCGGGTCTAGAGCATGGGCGGCATCAGCCGATAGCTCTCGGCGTAGTACTCGTCGGTGCGCTTGCGGTAGCTCTCGTGGTCGTCCGGGTCGTACTCCGGCGCGTTCTTGATCTGCTCCTTCGTGCGGTCGACGTGGACCTTGCGTTCCTCGTGGTCCACGTGCCGCACGGTGCCGACCGGGAGCACGACCTTGCGGCCGAAGATCCACGGGCCGGTGTCGACCATCAGGCAGTCGTGCGGCACCTTGGCGTTGTCCTGGTCGATCTTGCCGATACCGCCGTCGGTGGCCTCGACCTCGTAGCCGATCAGGCCGGTGTCGGGACGATTCGCGAGGTCCTGCTCGCGGTCCGGCTCACCGGTCCACGACGGATCGCGCCACACCCAGGGAACGAACGGGACGGGTTGCATGTCGGCCTCCTTCGGTCCGCCATGGGGTACCCCGTTACGCCCGGTCGAGGAACTTCTTCATCATGCCGATCTGCGCGGTGCGGGACTTGTCGATCCGGTCCGCGAGGTCCTTCACCTCCGGGTCGGCACCACTGCCGGTCTCCCACCGCGCCATCTGCACGGCGTCGTCCTGGTGGGCGATCATGACGTTGAGCAGGCGCTGGTCGAACTCCGCGCCGCGCAACGCGGTCAGCCTCGCGACCTCCTCGGGATCGGACTGCCGCATGCCGCCGTGACCCGTGTGCGAGTCCGGCGGTGCCGTCAGCGGTTCACCCCACGACGTCAGCCAGCCCTTCATCGTCTCGGCCTCGGTCGCCTGCGTCTGCGCGATCGCGGCCGCCAGCATGCGCAGTTCCTCGTTCTGCGCCCGGTCCCGCGCGAGGGCGACCATCTCCACTCCCTGCTGGTGATGGGGCAGCATCATCTGCAGGAACATCACGTCCAGCGGATCGCCGCGCAACACGGCGTCCGGCTGCGTGGCCGCGCAGCCGGACACCACGAAGGCGAGCGCCAGCAAGAAGAACCGCATCAGAGGCGTCGCCACAGGGCGGGCGTGGCCGGCGGTTCCCAGCCGGAGATGGCGGTGTGCGCGAGCTGGCACTCGTAGTTCACACCGTTGTAGGTGACGCGGTTGCCGACCGAGTAGGTCGTGCCCGCGGCCCACGTCCCGCCCACCGGCGGCTGGGTCGTGGTGGTCGTGGTCACCGGCGGCCGGGTCGTCGTCGTGGTGGTCGTCGGCGGGTTGGTGGTGCCGCCGCCGAAGTCGACGTCCGAGCACGTGTAGAACGCCTCGTTGCTGCCGACCACGCGCTGCCAGATCGAGTAGATGATGTGACGGCCCGAGCGGTTCGGGATGTTCAGCGTCCAGTTCGTGAACGTGCTGGGGTTCTGGCCGTTGAACGTCTGGATGTGCACGAGGTCCGACCAGCGCAGCGGCTGCGTCGGGTGCCAGCCGTCCCTGGTGATGTAGAACTCGAAGTTGCTGTTCGAGTGGGGTGCCGACGCGTGGTAGGTCACGGTCAGCGGACCGGGCGAGACCCGCTTGGCGGGCCAGTCGGCGCGTTGCAGGTCGAGACCGCGGTACTTGTCGCGGCCCGCGCTGCAGAGCTTGCCGTCCGGGATGAGCTGGCGGTGGCGCCCGCCGGCCTCGAGCAGCGAGACCTCGTTCCAGTCGTAGTAAGCCTGCGTGCCACCGGCGGCCACGGCCGCCTTGCACGCGTCGGACTTCGGGGTCTCCGGACCCTCGTTCTTGCACGTGTAGACCCGGCTGGCCGGATCGGACATCGTGCCGTGGGCGATCGCGGGCGTCGTGGGGACGATGAACGCGACGACGACCGCGGTGGTGGCGGACAGGCTTGCTAGGGCAAGCCGGGTACGTGTCTTCACAACGCCTCCTGGCAGGCGGAGGTGGCGAACACCTCCGCGAGGGAGGTGGTTCGCGTGACGGGTCGGCGGCCCTGGTTCACGAGTGTAAACAATTGGTTGAACCAGTTGCTTGGACCAATCGGACGAATCGACCTTCGTGCCGGGAGAACAGCGATGAGTTCGGAGCGCGGCGCTGGTCCACCCCTCCAAGACGATTCGGGAGGGTGGACCGCGTGGATCTGCACAGCGTGATGTGTGTGAGCGACCTGGCGAGGTCGCTGGAGTGGTACGGGGTGTTCTTCGGCCGCGAGGCGGACGAGGTCATCGGCGAAGAGCACCTGTGGCAGGTGGGGGAGAACGCGTACATCGTGCTCGACGCCCGTGCCGTGCGGTCGTCCCGCGTGGGCGGCTCGATGGTCACGTTCGGGGTGGCGCTGAGCGAGTTCGACGAGGCACTGGAACGGCTCGGCGCTCACGGGGTCCGGCACGAGCCCGTCGAGACGTACTCCAACGGGGTGCGGCACGTCGAGGCGCTGGATCCGGACGGCAACAGCCTGTCGCTGGCGGCGCTGCCGTAGGTCAGTTCTTGCTGTCGCGGAAGATGATCCAGCGCATCACGCTGTACATGAACGCGGCCTCGCACGCGCCGGCGACGATCCGGGACAGGTGGTACTGCAGGCCGATCTCGGTCAGCGCGCTGCCGACGCCGAGGATGAACGCCAGGTAGTTGATCGCGATCGCGACGGCGTACAGGCCCGCCTGCGGTCCGACTGGCGCGTGCGAGCGGAAGTTCAGTGCCCGGTTGAGCACGAAGCTCAGGCCGAACGCGAGCACGTAGGCGATCGTGAACGCGAGCGGCACCGGCAGGCCGAGACCACTGCGGAACGCGGTGAGCAGCAGCAGGTCGATGCCGAACGTGAACCCGTTGATCAGGGCGAACCCGAGGAGGCTCGGCGCCACGACGCGGGACAGGCCGAACGGCAGCCACCTCACCACGACTTCCATCAGGTCGTGGAACCTCGTGCCGAGGGCTTTGTCGTTCATCGTGGGTGTCCCGCCGGTCATGGTCACGACAGTGCCACGGCGCAGAGGGACGAATCCGGCGAAACGCCTGATGATCGACAGGCCGTCCACAGGAGTTCAGCGGGCGTTCAGGTGGTTGAACCGCCGCCAGCGCGTGGGGCTCATCCCGTGCAGCTTGCCGAACGTCCGCGCGAAGTAGCCCGCGTCGGAGAAGCCCACCTGCCGCCCGATGTCGCCGACCGGCAGGTCCGTGACGGCCAGCAGTCGCCGCGCCTGGACCATCCGGCGCTCGGTGATCCACTCCTGCACCGTGCGGCCGGTCCGCCTGCGCACCGTCGAGGTCAGGTGGCCGGGGGAGATGCTGACCGCGGCGGCGACCTCGCGCAGCGACAACGGCTCCGGGTAGCGCCGTTCGATCACGTCGAACACCTCGGCCAGCAGTGGTTCGGCGTTCTCGCGCAGGTCGCCGACGACGTCCGCGGCGAGCCTCGAGACCGCGACCAGCAGCAGCGTCAGATGCGCCGACACGGCCTCTCGGTAGCCGTCGCGGCGGTGCCGCAGTTCGTCGTGCAGCGCCTTGATGCGAGCGGTCCACTCGGCGCGCTGGTCCTGGGGGACCTTGAGTCGCAACGCACCGGTCGCGCCGCCGTGGACGAACGGGAACAGCAACGGGTGCGTGCGCCACGCCAGGTGTGCGCCGGGAGCATCGGGGCCGAGCGCGTCGGCGGTGAAGAAGACGCTCCAGCCGTGGGCGCCGAGGAGGTCGTCGCTGCGGGCCTGGCCCATCACGTCGCCGGGCGCGATGACGAACAGGTCGCCGGCCTCCACCTGCCTGACCTGCCGGCCGTGGCGGACCACGCCGCCCGCGGCGGAGAAGTAGGCGATGCCGGGGAAGTCGTGCGAGTGGGCCTCGTGCGCGCCGTCGAAGTCCGCGCCGTGCCCGAGTGGAACCACCGCCACGGACAGCTCACCGGGAACCGGCTGCCAGGCGTACTGCGCGGGCTCGGCGCCCTTCAGGGGTGTTCGCTGGGTTCGCACCGTCAAATCATCCCATTCAAACCGTGGATCGGCACAGAAATACTGCCCTGACAGCAGTCAGAATCGAAGCATGACCGAAGTATCGTCCCAGGAGCGGGACTACCTGCCGGGAATGGGCAAGCACTACCTCCTGCCCCTCTACGAAGTGGTGCACCTGGTGTCCGGGCTCGCCGGTGTGCACGACGAGATGGTCGCGGCGGCCGGGCTGCGCAGCGGGCAGCGCGTGCTGGACGTCGGCTGCGGCACCGGAAACCTGTTGCGGACCACCGGAAAGCGCCATCGGGACGTCGAACTGTTCGGCGTGGACCCCGATCTGAAGATGCTCGCGCGGGCGGAGCGCAAACTGCGTCGTGCGGGGCTGCGCGCGAGGCTGGACAAGGGGTTCGCGCAGGAGCTGGCGTTCCCGGACGCCTCGTTCGACGCCGTCTTCTCCAGCCTGATGCTGCACCACCTCGACACCGCGTCGAAGGACGAGATGCTCGCCGAGGTCCGGCGCGTGCTGCGGCCCGGCGGCGTGCTGGTGCTCGCCGACGCCGTGTTCCACGACCACGGGCCGACGAAGGACCACCTGCGCGACAACGTCGGCGACGCCGTGCCGAAGCGGATCGCGGAGGCCGGGTTCACCACCGAGCCGACCAGGAGGCGGAAGCTGCGGATGTTCGGCGCGGTCGGAATCGAGGTCGCGAGAGTCCACTAGGGACAGATCCATTGTCGACCGATTGACTGCGCACGATGTTTCTTTGCTGCCAACAGTTCCAGTAGATTACGAACTTGCCGGTCGCCGTGGTGGGAGCGTGTTCTCCCATCTAGGCTGCGCGCCGTGACAGATGCGACGGGAAGTCTGGTGGCGCAGCGCTACCGGCTCGTTCAGGTGATCGGCACCGGCGGCATGGGCCGGGTGTGGCTCGGCCGTGACGAGGTCATCGGCCGTGAGGTGGCCATCAAGGAACTGCTGCTGCCCGCCGGGCTCGACGCGCAGCAGCGGGCGTTGCTGTGCCAGCGCGCCATGCGTGAGGCGCAGCTCGCCGGCCAGCTCAACCACCCCGGCATCGTCACCGTGCACGACGTGGTCGAGTACAACGGCACCCCGATGATCGTGATGGAGTTCGTCCGCGGCGGGTCGCTGTCCGACGCCATCAGGTCGCAGGGCGCGCTGCCCCCGGACCAGGTCGCCTACATCGCCACGTCGATGCTGAGCGCGCTGCGGGTGGCGCATCAGGCCGGGATCGTGCACCGCGATCTCAAGCCCGCCAACGTGTTGCTGTCCGGCGACCGGGTCGTGATCACCGACTTCGGCATCGCCAGGCTCACCGGCGACGTCCCGCTGACCACCGACGGTTCCATCGTCGGCACGCCCGCGTACATGGCGCCCGAGCAGGGCACCGGCGCGGCGATCACCCCGGCGACGGACATGTGGTCGCTCGGCGCGACCCTCTACGCCGCCGTCGAGGGCAGGCCGCCGTACCAGGGCCAGGACTTCATGACGACCCTGTCGATGCTGCTCACCCAGGAGCCGCCACCCCCGCAACGCGCCGGGCACCTCACGTCGCTGCTCGGTGGGCTGCTGCGCAAGAACCCCGCCGACCGAGCCTCCGTCGACCAGGCTCTCGCGATGCTCGCCGGCGTGCCGGTCGTGCTGCCCGTCGCGGCGAAGTCCGGCGTCAGCAGGCGCACGGCGCTGCTGGCCGGGGTCGGCGTGGTCGTGGCGGCCGGCGGCGGCACCGCGTGGTGGCTCGGTACCAGGAAGGACGACGGTGAGGGGGCGCAGTTGCCGTCCACCGGCGACAACAAGGCGGCCTCGGACAAGGAGGGCGGCTCCGAGCAGTCGGCGACCTCGTCGGTGACCGAGCCGGGACGGCCGGAGGAGTTCACCGAGCACGTCCAGCTGGTCGACCACAAGGCATCGGTGTCGTCGGTCGCGTGGAGCCCGGACGGCAGGATCCTCGCCAGCGCCGAGGACGGCCTGGGTGCCGGAGGTGCCCTCGTCCGCATCTGGGACACCACGACGAACAAGCTCATCGGCACCGTGCAGAACCCGGACGGCCCCGGCGGCGCGTCGGCGTGCGCGGTCGCGATCAGCCCGGACGGCAAGATCCTCGCGGCGGGCGGCAACCGCACCGGCGGCTTCACCACGTACCTGTGGAACATCGCCGACCGCTCGATGATCGGCGGTCTGGACGACAGCCGTTCCATCATGAAGACCCTGCGCTTCCACCCCGACGGCAAGACGCTCGTCGGCATCACCCACACCGGCCGCCTGCTGGTCTGGGACGTGGCGACGCGCAAGGTCAAGATCGGCCTGACCGAGGCCAAGGGCAGCAGCGAGCTGTCGTTCAGCCCGGACGGGAAGCTGCTGGCCTACGCGGGCACCAAGTACCAGGAGATCAAGATCGTCGACCCCGCCACGGGCAGGACGGTCAAGACCATCAACGACTCGACCGGCGACGGCGGCTCGTTCTCGCCCGACGGCAAGAGCCTGGCGGTCGTCGACGGCGACGGCAGGAACAGCATGCAGCTCTGGGACGTGGAGTCCGGCCAGAGCAAGGCGGTGTTCCCGCGCGCCGACGACGGCCTCACCATCTCGAGCGCGCTGTTCCGCCCGGACGGCAGGACGGTCGCGACCTGGGGACAGGGCAACTTCGTGCAGCTGTGGGACGTGGCGGCCAAGAAGGTCCGCGCCACGGTGATCGGTGCGGGCGGCCAGATCCAGACGGTGGCGTTCTCGCCCGACGGCAGGCGGATCGCGGCGGGTGGCGACGACAAGTCCGTCCGGATCTGGAAGCTTTAGACGCCTTCCAGCTCGAAGACGTCGATGCCGTGGCGTTCCAGCGTGTCCGCGAACGCCTCGATGACGTTGTCGAGGATCCACTCGCAGCGGGCCCGCATGACCGCGCCGTCCGGCGTCCTGAACGCGGGAATGGTCGCGGTGAGACGGGCGGCCGTCGGCCACTCGTTGTCGTACTGCCACAGCTCCGCGGCCGGGGTCAGGAAGATCCCGGCCTCCTTGAACACGCCGGGGTGGGTCGCGCTCGGGGTCCTGGCGGCCAGCACGAGCCAGCCGGACGCGATCCGCACCTTCTGGCCACCGACCGTGTCGTGCAGCGTGTGCTCTGCGGGGATCTGGTGGTTCGTCAGCAGGACCACGACCTTGCGCGCCCACTCGGAGATGGTCGCGGACCTCGCGGCCCACATCTCGGCGGCTTCTTCGTCGTCGAGCTTGCGTTGCTTCATGAACGTCACGAGATCATCCATGATCGGTGAATATAGGACACCCGCCGTCGTCGGATCGGCGTGGCTGCGCGGGCGGGGTCCGTCCCGATCAGACAAACTGCACGCCATGCAGGAATGGGCCTTGCTCGCCGTCGCGGCCGTGCTGATCATCGTGGTGGTGTCGTACGTCGCGCCCAAACTGGGCGTGGCGGCACCCGTGCTGCTCGTGCTCGTCGGCATGGGCTGCAGTCAGCTGCCGGGAGCGCCGCACCTGTTCGTCGAACCGGAGTGGATCCTGGTGGTCGTGCTGCCGCCGATCCTGTATTCGGCGGCCGTGAACGTGCCGGTGGTCGACTTCAGACGCAACTTCGCGACCATCGGCGCGTTGTCGGTGCTGCTCGTGGTGGTGTCGGCGTTCGGCACCGGCCTGCTGATCTGGTGGCTGCTGCCTGAGATCGGGTTCGCCGCCGCACTCGCGCTGGGCGCGGTGATCAGCCCGCCGGACGCGGTCGCCGCCACGTCGATCGGCAAGAAGCTCGGCCTGCCGCCCCGCCTTGTCACGATCCTCGAAGGCGAAGGGCTGGTCAACGACGCGACCGCGCTCGTGCTGCTGCGCACGGCCATCGTCGCGATCACCGCCAGCGTGTCGTTCGGCAGTGCGCTGGGTGACTTCGCCTATGCCGTGTCGGTGGGCGTCGCGGTCGGTGCCGCCGTCGGCATCGTGTCGGTGTGGGCGCGGGCGCGGATCCAGGGCCAGCCGGTGCTCACCACCGCGATCTCCTACGTGGTGCCGTTCCTGGCGTTCATCCCGGCCGAGGAGGTGCACGCGTCCGGCGTGATCGCCGTCGTGGTGGCCGGGCTGATCACCGGCCACCAGAGCGCGCGCAGGTTCACCGCGCACGACCGCATCTCCGAACGAACGAACTGGCGCACGATCCAGCTGTTGCTGGAGAACGGCGTCTTCCTGCTGATGGGCTTCGAGCTCACGTCGGTCATCGGTGCCGTGGCGGACGACCAGATGGCGCGGACGCTCGTGCTCGGCGCGCTGGCCACGGTGGCGCTGGTCGTGCTGCGCGTGGCGTTCACGATCCCGGTGATCGCCCTGCTGCGCAGCCAGCAACGCCGCGCGGACGCGTTCACCGGTAAGCTGGAGTCCTTTGTGGATCGCTTCACCGCGCGAGGTCCCACGCCCGGTGAGGAGAAGCGGTACGACCGCGGCATCCGCATGCTGCAACGCAAGCAGGCCGACGTGGCGTTCTACGCGAGCGAAGGCCTCAGCTGGCGCGGTGGCGCGGTGCTCGCCTGGTCGGGTATGCGCGGCGTGGTGACGGTGGCGGCCGCGCAGACGCTGCCCGAGGACCTGCCGTACCGTTCCGAGCTGATCCTGATCGCCTTCACCGTCGCGATCCTCACGCTCGTCGTGCAGGGCGGCTCGTTGCCGCTGGTGATCAGGTGGCTGGGCATCCGCGGCAACGACCAGGACCACGAACGCCGCGAGTACGCGCGGCTGGCGGGTGAGCTGGTGACGGCGAGCCGGACGTTGCTGGAGAGCTCGACGCTGTGCCGCGAGAACGGGGAGCCGTTCGACGAGCACCTGCTGGAACAGACGCTCGAGCGGATCATCGCGATGAGCGAGGGCATCGAGAAGAAGCTCACCGAGCAGGACCCGGACATGTCGATGCACCAACGCTTCGAGCTGCAGCGGATGATGGCGGACGCGCAGCAGAACGCCCTGCTGGACGCGCGCGCCAGTGGCACCTACGCCTCGCACACCCTGGAGAAGGCGCAGAACTTCGTCGACAGCCAGAGCACCCGGTTCATGTGATCAGAACGGATTGCCGCTGACCCGTGCCTGCACGTCCACGGTGTTGCGCGGCGAGGCCCCGAGCGTCAGCCGCGAGACGATCCGGTACCGGTCGCCGCGGTAGATCGAATGCACGTACTCGACCTGCCGCCCCTCGGCGTCCGTGGTCAGCCGCTCGAACAGCAAAGCCGGTGCCAGCACGGGAACGCCGAGCAGCGAGGCCTCGGAGTCGTTCACCACGGTGGGCTCGATCGACTGCACGGCCTCGGAAACGTGGACGCCGTGCTCGCGCAGCCGTTCGTAGAAGTCGCCGGACTCCATGTCGTGCAACGTCAACGAGGGCGCGACCTGAGCGGGCACGTGCAGGTACTCCAACGCCATCGGCTCGCCGTCGACCAGCCGCAGGCGGGCGATGTAGTGGATGTCGGCGGCGGGGGAGAGGTGCAGGCGGCGGCCCACCCTGGCGCCTGCCGGGATGCGGGCGTGTTCGAGCACGCGGGACGACCACGTGCCGCCGGCCTGGGGCAGGGACATGGATCCCGTGTCGGAGACCATCTCCTGGGTGATCTTGGCGCGCGCCACGAAGGTGCCCCGGCCGTGCTGGCGGACGAGCAGGCCGGTGTTGACCAGTTCCTCGACGGCCGAGCGGATGGTGGGGCGGGAGACCGAGAGCTGCTGGCACAGCACGCGTTCGGCGGGGATCGGGGCGCCCGCCGGATGGGTCTCGATGAGCTCGAGCAGGTAGTCGCGGACGCGCTCGCGCTTCAGGATCGCTTCGGCCATGCCCCTCCGCTCGGTCGGCGGCCAGTATGGCATACCACTGGTAAGTAACCGGTCTGGTGAAGATCGAGAGCGCTCCCACGCGTCCAACCAGGGTATTGACCTGAGAAGTGGTCTATGCCACTTTCTATCCACTCCCATCGGACCTGACCAATTGGTCACATCTCAGCGAGAGGTGAGTCGTGTCGCGCTCCGCTGCCTTACTCGTCCTGGCGCTCACGTTGTCCGCCTGCGGTTCGTCCGCGGGCGGAGGTGAGAAGCAGGAGATCACCGTGTGGCTCATGAAGGACACGGCCACCGAGGAGTTTGTGTCGAAGTTCGAGAGCGAGTTCGAACGTGATCACGCGAACCTCGACCTGAAGATCCAGATCCAGGAGTGGAACGGCATCACGCAGAAGGTGACCAGTGCTCTGGCCAGCACTGATCCGCCGGACGTGATCGAGGTCGGCAACACCCAGGTCGCCCAGTACGTGGCCAGCAAGGGTGTCACGGACCTGTCCGCCAAGAAGGCCGAGCTGCAGGGCGACGACTGGATTCCGGGGCTGAGCGAGCCCGGTTCGGTGGACGGCAAGCAGTTCGGGATCCCGTTCTACGCGGCCAACCGGGTCGTGATCTACCGCACGGACCTGTTCGAGGCCGCCCAGGTCACGCCCCCGAAGACGCGCGAGGAGTGGCTCGCCGCCACCGCCAAGCTCGACCAGGGGGATCAGCAGGGCATCTACCTGCCCGGCCAGAACTGGTACACGCTGTCCGGATTCGTCTGGGACGAGGGCGGCGACCTGGCGAAGCAGGACGGCGACAGGTGGAAGGGCTCGCTCAACACGCCGGAGGCGTTGGCGGGCATGGACTTCTACCAGCAGCTCCAGGCGCTCGGCGACGGTCCGAAGGACTCCGACGAGGCCAAGCCGCAGCAGACGGACGTCGTGGCGGGCGGCAAGGTCGCGCAGTTCATCGCGGTGCCCGGCGCGGCGAAGCTCGTCACGAAGGCCAACCCGGCGCTGGAGGGCAAGATCGGCTTCTTCCCGATCCCCGGCAGGTCGGCGGACAAGCCCGGCGCGGTGTTCACCGGCGGCTCCGACCTCATCGTCCCGCTGGCGTCCTCACGCCAGGACGGCGCGTACGAGGTCGTCAAGGCGCTCGCCGGCGAGAAGTGGCAGGTGGAGCTCGCGAAGGCGATGAACTACGTGCCGAACCGCAAGTCGCTCGCGTCCTCGGTGGCCGGTGATCCCGGCACGGCGGCGATGGCGGCCGGTGCGGCCAACGGGTTCGCCACGCCGAACTCGCCGAACTGGGCCGCGGTCGAGGCCCGCAACCCGATCAAGGAGTTCCAGACCGCGGTCCTCACCGGCGCCGATCCCCGCACGGCAGCGGCGAAGGCCGACGAAGTGATCACCCAAGCCCTCAACTCCGGCAAATGACGCTCCTCGCCGAGAGGCCGGTGCAGGAGACTGCGCCGGCCCCGCCGAAGCGCCGCAAACGACCGGTCCTGCCGTACCTCCTGATCGCGCCCACCCTGCTCACCACCGCGTACCTGCTGGTGTACCCGTTGATCCGCAACGTGATCATCTCGCTGCAGGAGTTCGGGCTGCCGCAGCTGGTCCGCGGCGACGCGAAGTTCGTCGGTCTCGCGAACTACGTGAAGGTGCTGTCCGACCCCGAGTTCTGGGCCGTGGTCAGGCGGACGCTGTGGTTCACCGCGATCAACGTCGTGCTGATCATGGTGCTGTCCACGCTGGTAGCGCTGCTGCTCGTCCGCCTCGGCAAGTGGCTCAGGTTCCTCGTGATGGGCGGGCTCGTGCTCACCTGGGCGACGCCGAGCATCGCGGCGACCACGGTGTTCCAGTGGCTCTTCCAGTCCCGCCTCGGCGTCGTGAACTGGGCGCTGGTCGCGCTGGGCTTCGAGGAGTACCGCGACTACACGTGGTTCGCGGACGGCGAGGCGACGTTCGGCATCCTCGTGACGCTGATCGTCTGGCAGTCGATCCCGTTCGCCGCGCTGTCGCTGTACGCGGCGATGATCACCGTGCCGCAGGAGCTGTACGAGGCCGCGCGCATGGACGGCGCCGGCGCGTGGCGGGTGTTCTCGACCATCACCTTTCCCATGCTGCGCGCCATGTTCGGGCTGATCACGTGCCTGGAGGTGATCTGGGTCGTCAAGGCGTTCGTGCAGATCTGGGTGATCAGCCAGGGCGGTCCGGGCCAGGCCACGACGACGCTGCCGGTCTACGCCTTCCAGGTCGCGCAGTCGTTGCAGCGCTACGACCTCGGCGCGGCCGTGTCGATGCTCATGGTGCTGCTGCTCGTGCTCGCACTGCTGGCGTACTTCCGCCAGCTCTACCGGCAGGAGCGGGAAGCATGATCGGCCGGATCTCGCGCACCACGGCGGCGCTCGTCGTGTTCGTCCTCTCGGTGTTCCCCGTCTACTGGATGGTGCTCACCGCGTTCAAGCCCACCAAGGACATCCAGAGCGCGACACCGACGTTCCTGCCCCTCCCGATCACGTTCGACCACTTCGGCACGGCGATCGCCGCGAAGGGGTTCTTCTCGTTCTGGCGCAACAGCCTCCTGGTGGCGGGCGGGGCGGTGCTCCTGGCGCTGCTGGTCGCCCTGCTGGCGGCGTTCGCGATCGCCCGGCTGCAGTGGAAGGGCCGCAGGGCGTTCGTGCTGATGGTGTTCGTCGCGCAGATGACGCCGTGGGAGGCGCTGCTCATCCCGATCTACGTGATCGCCAGGGACACCGGCATGCTCGACACGCTCTGGATCCTCACGCTCGTCTACTTCATGATGACGCTGCCGTTCACCATCGTGACGCTGCGCGGGTTCCTCGCCGCCATCCCGGCCGATCTGGAGGAGGCGGCGCAGGTCGACGGCTGCACGCGCGCGCAGGCGTTCCGCAAGGTCGTGTTCCCGCTGCTCGCACCCGGTCTGCTGGCGACCTCGCTGTTCGGGTTCATCACCGCGTGGAACGAGTTCGCCTTCGCCAACGTGCTGATCATCAAGGACCAGGACGACCGCACGCTGCCGGTCTGGCTGTCCTCGTTCAACAACACCTTCGGCACCGACTGGGGAGCCACCATGGCCGCGTCGACGCTGTTCATGCTGCCGGTGCTGCTGATCTTCATCGTGTTGCAGGGCCGGGTCACCACCGGCATCGTCGGAGGGGCGGTGAAAGGGTGATCGTTCCACTCCCGACCAGGATCGTGCGCCGCGGCAAGGGGTTCACGCTGGACGACGGCACGAGCGTGCGCGTCACACCCGGAGCCGAACCCGCGGCGAGACTCCTGCGCGCACTCCTCAGACCCGCCACCGGACTCCCGTTGCCGATCGCCGGCCACGGCCAGATCTTCATCGCCCTGGACGCCAAGCTCGTCGGACTCGGCGCGGAGGGCTACGCGCTCACGGTCACCGAACACGGCGTCCTCCTGCGCGCCGGCACACCGAACGGCCTGGCGCACGGCGTGCAGTCCATCCGGCAACTCCTGCCGGCGCAGGCACTCCGGCCGGGCAGGGTGTCCGATGTGGAGTGGACGCTGCCCGGTGTCGACATCCGTGACCTGCCCAGGTTGCCGTGGCGCGGGTTCATGCTCGACGTGGCCAGGCACTTCCAGCCGGTGCACGTGCTGCGCAGGTTCATCGACCTGATGGCGTTCCACAAGCTCAACGTCCTGCACCTGCACCTGACCGACGACCAGGGCTGGCGCATGCCGGTGCCCGCGCACCCACTGCTGACCTCGATCGGCGGCTGGCGCACCGAGACCAACGGCGACGGCGTCCCGCACGGCGGCACCTACACCCGCACCGAGCTGGAAGGGCTGGTCGCGCACGCGGCCGAACGCGGCATCCGGATCATGCCGGAGATCGAGATGCCCGGCCACGCCCGCGCGGCACTGGCCGCCTATCCCCATTTGGCCGCCTATCCCGACCTCGGCACAGCGCCGGAACCGCTGCCCGTGTGGACCCGATGGGGCATCAGCGACGCGGCGTTCGGCATGCACGCGATCGGTTTCGTCCGCGAGGTGCTGGCGGAGGTGCTGGAGGTGTTCCCCAGCGAGCATGTTCACCTCGGCGGTGACGAATGCCTGCTACCGGAGGACGTGCACGGCCAGTTCCTCCGTCAGGCGAGCAACTACCTGCTCGACCGGGGCCGCGTGCCGGCCGCGTGGGAACCGAGCGGCGACCAACGTTGCGTCCTCATGCCGTGGAAGGACGAAACCCAGGCGGTCAAGGCACTGGACCAGGGCCAGCCCGTCGTGATGGCCCCGCACACCTCCACCTACCTCGACTACCCGCAGTCGGACGGCCCGCACGAACCACCCGGCCAGCCCGGGTTCGTCGTGACGGCTCGCGACGTCTACCACGTGCCGCTGCCCGACGGCGTGCTCGGCGCCCAGTGCCAGCTGTGGACCGAGCACGTTCGCTCCCGTGACCACCTGGAGTACCTGGCATTTCCCCGTCTTGCCGCGCTGGCCGACACCCTGTGGTCCCAGCGCCCCGAGTGGGAGGGCTTCACCACCCGGATGCGCCTCCACTCGTCCAGGCTCGCCGCCTTGTCCGTCCCTGCCGAAATGAGGAGAGAACGTTGCGAGCACTCCTAGCCGCGTCCTGCGCGGCACTGGCGGTGGCCGCGCTGGCCGTCGCACCGAACGCGTTCGCCGCCGACGCGATCACCGCCCAGTACCGGACCAGCGCGTCCGGTGCGACCACCGACCAGGCCGAACCGTGGTTCAAGCTGGTCAACTCGGGCAGCACCAGCGTGCCGCTGTCCGACGTGAAGATCCGCTACTACTTCAAGAGCGACACCCCGGACGTCGGCTACCGGTTCGCCTGCTCGTGGGCCGTGCGCGGCTGCGGGAACGTGACCGGCCAGTTCGGCACCCTGACCGGCGGCCCGGCCGACCGCTACCTGGAGGTCGGCTTCACCTCCGGCGCCGGCTCGCTGAACCCCGGCGCCGACTCCGGCGACCTGCAACTCCGCTTCTACCGCACCAACTGGGGCCCGATCGCCCAGTCCGACGACTACTCGTTCCGCAACCAGAGCTCCTACTCGGCGTGGAACAACATCACGGTCTACCGCGGCAGCACGTTGCTGTGGGGCACCCCGCCCGGCGGCAGCCCGCCCACCACCACGACCACCACGACGACGGCACCGAACCCCAACGGCCCCAAGCTGTTCGACGACTTCTCCTACAACAACTCGAGCGACTCGCGGATCGGCCAGCGCGGCTGGACCGTCCGGTCGGGCGGTGGCGGCCCCGGTGTCCCCGGCGCCGAATGGGACGCCTCGCGCGTCACGTTCCCGACGGTCGACGGCCAGAAGGTCATGCGCCTCGACTCGTGGAACAACGGCTCCGCGGCGAAGCAGACCGAGATGTACCACCAGCGCAAGTTCTTCGAGGGCACCTACGCGTCCAGGGTGAAGTTCAGCGACGCGCCGGTGTTCGGCCCGGACGGTGACCACGTCGTGCAGACGTTCTTCACCATCACCCCGCTCGACGCGCCGATGGCCCCGAACTACGGCGAGATCGACTTCGAGTACCTGCCCAACGGCGGCTGGGGTGAGCCGGCCAACGTCATGTTCGAGACCACGTGGGAGACCTACCAGAACGAGCCGTGGGTCGCCGACAACATCCACAACGAACAGCGGCAGAGCTACCACGGCTGGCACGACCTCGTCTTCCAGGTCGCGAACGGCCGGGTGAAGTACTACATCGACGGCAACCTGGTCGCCGACCACGGCGACAAGTACTACCCGGAGACGCCGATGTCGATCAACTTCAACCTGTGGTTCATCTCGGGCGGCCTGCAGGGCAGCAGTGCCGAGCGGGCCTACCAGCAGGAGGTCGACTACGTGTACTTCGCCAAGGACCAGGTGCTGAGCCCGGCCCAGGTGAGGACGGCGGTGCAGGACTACCGCAACGCGGGCGTCACGCACACCGACAACGTCTGACCACCGACGGGCCCCAGGCACGTGTGCCTGGGGCCCGTCGCGGTCCTGGACACCTGACAACTATTTCCGGACAATCGGCGCCGTTCATCTCTCGAAGGAGTGCAGTGCCGCGCCGGGAAAGTCCGCTGGAACGTGATGGGTCCTCTCTCGTCGATTTCGCGGTCGACCTGCGGTTGCTCAGAGACAAGGCGAACGCCCCGACCTATCGGGAACTGGCCAGGCTGACGCACTACTCGGCATCGGCCCTGTCCGACGCGGCCGGCGGGAAAAGGCTGCCCAGCCTCGCGGTCACGCGGGCGTTCGTGCAGGCCTGCGGCGGCGACGAGGATGAATGGGAGCAGCGCTGGCATTCGCTGGCGGCCGAGGAGAGGAACGCCACTCCCGCTCCTTCCGAGGAGAGCGGAGAACCGCCTTATCGCGGTTTGCCCGCCTACGGGGTCGCGGACGCCGAACGGTTCTTCGGACGCGAGAAACTGGTGGCGGATCTGGAACTCCGCCTGGCGCGGAACCGATTTCTCGCCGTGTTCGGCCCGTCCGGATCGGGCAAGTCGTCGGTGTTGCGGGCAGGCCTCGTTCCCCGGCTGCCCGGCCCCGTCCTGCTCTTCACACCGGGAGCGCACCCTCTCGAAGAACTGGCCGTGCAGCTGGCCCGCGCCGCAGGCCTGAGCGCGCCGTCCGTCCACGGCGATCTCGTCGCCCATCCGGACGGCGTGGCGTTGCTCGTGCGGCAGCTCGACGGCGAACCGGTGCTGGTCGTCGACCAGTTCGAGGAGGTCTTCACCCTGTGTCAGGACCAGGAGGAGCGGGAACGGTTCCTGACCGTGCTCCTGGCCGCGAGGACGAGCGCCCGTGTGCTGATCGGCGTGCGAGCCGACTTCTACGCCCGCTGCGGCGTCCACGCCGGACTGGTCGAGGCCATGCAGGACGCGATGGTCACGGTCGGCCCGATGACACCGGACGAACTGCGGCGCTGCATCGTCCAGCCCGCCCGCGCCGCGCAGTGCACGGTCGACAACGCCCTGGTCGCCACGCTCGTCAGCGAGGTGCACGGCCACGCGGGCATGCTGCCGTTGCTGTCCCACGCGCTGCTGGAGACGTGGCGCAGGCGTCAGGGCAACGCGCTGACCACGGCCGCCTTCCAGCACGCCGGCGGCCTGCAAGGCGCTCTGGCACAGAGCGCCGACGCGGTGTTCGACCGGTTCGACGAGGAGGGGCAGGAGATCGCCAGGGCGTTGTTCCTGCGGCTGTCCGCCCTCGGCGACGGCACCGAGGACACCAAACGCCGCGTCACCATGGCCGAGATCGACGACGACGCCGCCATGACCACCGTCCTGGAAAGCCTGACCGCCGCACGGCTCCTGACCCGCACCCGTGAAGGTGTCGAGATCACGCACGAGGCGCTGATCCGCTCGTGGCCCCGGCTGCGCGACTGGCTGGCGCACGACCGTGACGGACAACGGCTGCATCGCGAGCTGACGGAGGCGACGGCGACGTGGGAACGGCACGGACGTGATCGCGGTTCGCTGCTGCGCGGCGCACGGCTCGAAGTGCTGGCGGACTGGTCGTGGGAGAGCAATCCGCCACTGAACGGCAACGAGCAGACGTTCCTCGATGAAAGCGTTGCCGCAGACGACGAGGAGTACTCGCGCACGCAGCGCACTGCTCGGCGGTCGCGCACGTTCATGCTGCTCCAGGGAGCTTTGGCGCTGCTGATCGTCGTGTTGCTGAGCCTGCTCACCTTCAGGAGCTATTCCGACGAACGCGCGGGGACCGTCGCGCGGGCGAACACGGCCGCGAATGAGGCCATGCAGCTCGCCGGCACCAGCCCCGAACTGGCCGCGCACGTCGCGCTCGCCGGATACCAGCTGAACAAGTCGCCGGCGACGCAGGACGCGCTCATCCAGTCCACCGCCATGGCGACAGGCGTCGT
Organism: Lentzea albidocapillata; assembly: GCF_000719115.1. Classification (GTDB taxonomy): domain Bacteria; phylum Actinomycetota; class Actinomycetes; order Mycobacteriales; family Pseudonocardiaceae; genus Lentzea; species Lentzea albidocapillata. Next base: position 129,496 of record NZ_JOEA01000030.1, read on the forward strand.
GGCCGGAAAGGACGGTGAGACGGTCGCCGAGATGCCGAACACGCCCTCCGTGCGGCAGAACGTGGCCCTCGGCGTCGCTCCCGCCGATGTGCTCACGAACCAGGCGGCGGACACCACGCGGGTTCCCGGCCTCGGGGAACCGTTGCGCGGGGGCGTCCAGGCGAGCGCGGACCGGGAGCGCAAGCACTTCGCGACCGTCGATCGTGAGCAGGTCGTCCGGCTGTGGTCTTCGGGCGGGGAGCTCGCGACGCTTCCTGGACGGTTCTCCAGCACCGCTTTCAGCCTGGACGGGCAGACGCTCCTGACCTCCGGTGACACCTCGACCGCGTTGTGGAGCGTGGCGGATCCCCGTGCTCCCCGGCTCCTCGCCACGGTGCCGGGTGGCCGCGGTGTCCTGTCCACTTCGGACACCATGGTCTCGGACATGCTGATCACCGTGGAAGGCGCGGTGATCCACGTCTGGAGGACTGCGGATCTTTCGGCACCGTTGCGGGACATCGCCCATTCCGGCGGAGCACCGGTCAGCTTCGGGCATCTGACCGGCAGCCCCGGATTCCTCCTGACGGGTGGTGCCGCAGGCGAAGTGAGGGTCTGGAGCCTGCACGACGGCCGGGAGCGGCACGCCGCTGTCGCGCACAGCGGTCCGGTGACCGCCATCGCCGCCAACGGGCAACGTCAGTGGGCCAGCACGGGCGACGACGGGCGCGTCTTCGTGTGGGACCTGTTCAAGAAGGGCGCCGAGTTCACCAGCGACAAGATCGTGAAGATGGAGTTCCGCGGCACGTCGCTGATGACCGCCGGCGAGGACACCACGCTGAGGCAATGGCACCTCGACCCGCAGAACGCGGCCTACGCCGTGTGCAACGAGGTCTCCGGCCTCCGGATCTCCCGCGAGGAGTGGAACCGGTACCTCGACGGCTGGCCACACCTGACGTCGCCCTGCCCGGGCAACCTCGTCCTGCCCACGACGACAGCGCGCAACTGAGCCTGGATCAGGTACCGGTCACGGAATCGCAGCTCACCGTCTCGCCGGGCTTCCCGGTCGCGGACGCGAGCTCCTTCACCCCGTCCAGCAGGATGCGGCACGTCAGCACCTGGCCGGCCTTGGGCGTGGCGGAGACCTGAGCCCTCTCGCCGGCGTTGATCACGACCTCGAACGTCCACGGCAGCGGCTTCTCGGTGGTGATGACCTGCGGTGTCTCGTTGCGGTAGCGCGTGGCCGACTCGGAGTACGTCACCTCCACGAGTGTCTCGGCGGGCTCCGCCGACACCTCGTAGGTGATGGCCCAGGCCTTGCCGGTCAGCGTCTTCCAGCCGCCGTAGTGGTTCACCAGCAGCACGGTTCCGCCGCCCACCACGGCCAGTACGGCGAGGACGACCACGAGCGTCTTCATAGGACAGACGGTAGTGGTGGGCGTGTGCGCCTGCATCGTTCGGCGGTGTGACTCGCGGGTCATCCCGCAGGACGACTCACTTCAGCAGCAGGCGGACCGTGAGTTCGAGGCGGTTCGCGACGTCCGTGGCCGTGGCGCGGCGCGTGACCCAGGCGACCAGGTTCGACAGCCACACGTCGCCGATGACGCGGGCGATGGCCTTCTGCTCGTCCGTCGGCGCGTCGTCGCTCATCGCCTTCGTGAACATGCTCTCCATCAGCCAGGAGACCTTGTCGATCTCGGCGCCCGCGGAGGCGTCGGCGAAGGTGAACGCGCGCGTCATCGCCTCGGTGAGATGCGGGTTGCGCTGCAGGCCCCTGGTGATGCGGCCGAGCACGAACAGCACGCGCTCGTACGGCGAATCGCCGGGAACGGTGGTGCGGTCCATCTTCTCCTGCGCGCGCTCCAGCTCCACGGCGAGGCTCGACACGAGCAGGTGGACCTTCGAGGGGAAGTAGCGGTACAACGTGCCCAGCGCGACGTCCGCCCGGTCGGCCACCGCGCGCATCTGGACGGCGTCGAACCCGCCCTTGGACGCCAGCGCGATGGTCGCGTCGACGATCCGCTTGCGACGCTCGCGCTGGGCGGCCGAGCTGAGCTCGTCGCCCGCCATGAGCGCGTCCGTGCGCGACTTCGAAGGTGACACGGAGATGATCCTCCTGGAACGTGTTGCAGCTGCCTTCGCATCATACTCGATCGGTTTCGCAGCCATGATCTGTTGCCGGAAATAGAACACGTTCTATAAACTTCTTCATGTACTGGAGGAGGCCGCATGCCGATCGCCACGACCGGGGAACAACGCGCCCTGCGCGACAGCGTCGACGCCGCCAGGGGTGAGTGGGCAGATCTCGTCAAGGTCGGGTTCTTCGAGGTGACGAGGGAGGGCGGCACGGTCGCCGATCTCGCGGTGATGCTGGAGCGGGCGGCCGAGAACCTCGTGCCGGGACCGTTGCTGCCCACGGCGCTGGTGTCGGTGCTGTTCCCGGATTTCGAGGGGATCGCCGGGTTCGGATTCTCGTCCCGGCACGTGGTCGGTGCCGCCGAAGCGACGCATCTGTTGCTCAAAACGGACAACTGGATGCTCGTGCCCGCCGGGCAGGTTGCCGTCACCCCGCTGGAAGCCGTGGACCACTCACGTTCGCTCGGGTCGGTGGTGGTCGGCGAGCCGGGCGAGGCGGTGGCCGACCCGACCGATCTCGCGGTGACGCTGATGGCCGCCGAGGCGAGCGGAGTCGCCGCGTGGTGCCTGAACACCGCTGTGGAGTACGCGAAACAGCGTCAGCAGTTCGGGCGCGTCATCGGGTCGTTCCAGGCCGTGAAGCACCTCTGCGTGGAGATGCTGTGCCGCGCGGAGCAGGCCTCGTCGGTCGCCTGGGACGCCGCCCGGTCGGTCGGTGACGACGAACATCCGCTGGCGGCCGCGGCGGCGGGCGCCGTCGCGTTCGACGCGGCGGTCCGCAACGCCAAGGACTGCATCCAGGTGCTGGGCGGCATCGGCTTCACCTGGGAGCACGACGCGCACCGCTACCTGCGCCGGGCATTGGCGCTGCAGCAACTCGCGGGCGGTGTCGCGCGGTGGCGGCGGCGAGTCGCCGAGCTGGCGCTGGCCGGTGCACGCCGGTCGCTCGCCGTCCAGGTCGAGTCCGATCCGGAGGTGCGCGCGTTCGCGGAGGAGATCGCCGGACTCGACCCCGTCGCTCAACGGGAACGGCTGGCGAGCAGCGGGTTCCTGGTGCCGCACTGGCCGAAGCCGTACGGGCAGGACGCAGGCCAGGCGCGGCAGCTGGTGATCGACAGCGAGTTCGCCCGCGCCGGGGTGCGCAGGCCGGACCTGATCATCGGCGGCTGGGCGGGGCCGACGATCCTCCGGCACGGAACCGCTGAGCAGCAGGAACGGTTCGTGCCACCGACGTTGAGCGGCGAGCTGACCTGGTGCCAGCTGTTCAGCGAACCCGAGGCCGGTTCGGACCTGGCGTCGTTGCGCACCAAGGCTCTCAAGGTCGACGGCGGCTGGAAGCTCACCGGGCAGAAGGTCTGGACGTCGCTCGCGCACCAGGCCGACTGGGCGATCTGCCTGGCCCGCACGGATTCGAGCGTGCCGAAGCACAAGGGCATCACGTACTTCCTGGTCGACATGCGGTCTGCGGGCATCGACGTGCGGCCGTTGCGGGAGATCACCGGCGACGCGCGGTTCAACGAGGTCTTCCTGGACGACGTGTTCGTGCCGGACGACTGCGTGGTCGGCGCGGTGAACGACGGCTGGCGCCTGGCCCGCACGACCCTCGCGAACGAACGCGTCGCGATGGGCTCGTCGCTCGGCGAACCCCTGGAGAACGTCCTGAAGTCTCCGGCCGCTCCTGACCACGCCGAACGGCTGGGCGCCCTGGTGGCGCAGGGACTCGCGGTCTCGGTGCTGGACCTGCGGGCGAGCCTGCGAGTGCTGAGCGGGCAGGAGCCGGGCGCGGAGTCCAGCGTGCGCAAGCTCCTCGGCGTGCGGCAACGGCAGGATGTGGCCGAGTTCGCGGTCGAGCTGCTCGGGCCGGACGGCGCCACCGACAACGGACTGATGTACGAGTTCCTGCTTTCGAGGTGCCTGAGCATCGCGGGCGGAACGACTCAAGTCCTGATGAACCTGGCAGGCGAGCGGATTCTCGGTCTACCGAGGGAGCCATAGATGGATTTCCAGCTCGACGAGACCCAGCAGGAGATCGCCACCCTGGCGGCCGACGTGCTGGGCAGGGAGAGCGCCACCCCCTGGAAGGCGTTGGGAGAGGCGGGGTTGCTGGCCCTGGCCGTTCCGGAACGGCTCGGTGGTGACGGGCTCGGCGTGCTGGAGACGGCCGTGCTGCTCACCGAGGTCGGTCGGCGGGCGGTGGACGTCCCGGCGCTGGCCACGCTCGCGCTGGGTGTGCTGCCGATCGTGCGGTACGGAACGCCGGAGCAGCAGGACGCGTTGCTGCCGCTGGTGACCGAACAGCACGGGGTGCTGACGGCGGCACTGAGCGAGCCGTCGCGACCCCTGCCGGCAGAGCCAGCCACCACAGCAGGTCCGGACGGCATCTTCGGCGTGAAGATCAACGTGCCGTACGTGGCCGAGGCTTCCAGGATCCTCGTCAGCACGAACAACGGCGTCTTCGTTGTCGACCCGGCACAGCCCGGCGTGTCCACATCGGACGGAACCGTGCGACTCGAAGGCGCCCGCGGTGAACTGCTGGAAGGCGCGGCGGAAGGCATCCGCCGGTTCGCGCTGGCCGGTGCCTGCGCGGTCGCGGACGGCGTCCTGGCCGGAGCCCTCGACCTCACCGTGCAGCACGTCGGCACCCGCCACCAGTTCGGCAAACCGCTGGCCACCTTCCAGGCCGCCGCGTTGCTGGTCGCGGACGTCTACATCGCCTCGCGCACCCTGCATCTGGCCGCGCTGACCGCCGCCTGGAGCCTCGACGACAACGACCTGGACACGGCTGCCTACTGGCTCGCGGCGGAAACCCTGCCGGCCGTGCACACCTGTCACCACCTGCACGGCGGCCTCGGGCTCGACATCACCTACCCGATGCACCGCTACTACGGCATGGCCAAGGAGCTGACGCGGTTCGTCGGCGGAGTGGAGCACCGCTTGGGAGCCATCGATGTTCATTGACCTCACCGCGGAGCAACGCAGGCTGCGCGACGAGCTCCGCGAGTACTTCGCGACCGTCATGTCCGACGCCGAACGCGAGGCGATGCTCACCGAACGGCACGGCGCCACCTACCGCGAACTCGTGCGCAGGCTGGGCCGCGACGGCAGGCTGGGCGTCGGCTGGCCGAAGGAGTACGGCGGCCTGGGGTTCGGGCCGGTCGAGCAGCAGATCTTCGTCAACGAGGCCGCCCGCGCGGACGTCCCGCTGCCGTACGTGACGCTGCAGACCGTCGGCCCGACGCTGCAGACGTACGGAACCCAGGAGCAGAAGGACTTCTTCCTGCCGAAGATCCTCAGCGGCGACCTGCACTTCGCCATCGGCTACACCGAACCCGACGCGGGCACGGACCTGGCGGCGTTGCGCACCAAGGCCGTCCGCGAGGACGACCACTACGTCGTCAACGGGCAGAAGACGTTCACGACCGGCGGCCACGACGCGGACTACGTGTGGCTGGCCTGCCGCACCGGAGCGCCGGACTCGCGGCACAAGGGCATCACGATCCTGATCGTCGACACCACCGACCCCGGCTACTCCTGGACGCCGATCATCACCTGCGACGGCGCGCACCACGTCAACGCCACCTACTACAACGACGTCCGCGTGCCCGAAGCCCGCCGGGTCGGCGAGGAGGACAAGGGCTGGCGGCTGATCACCACCCAACTCAACCACGAACGCGTGATGCTCGGCCCGTCCGGCCGGCTCGGCGCGCTCGTCGAGCGGGTCCACGGCTGGGCGTCCGAACGCCGGCTCCTCGACGAACCGGACGTGCGGCGGGCGCTGGCCGAGGCACGGGCGGTCCACCGCGTGAACGAGCTGCTGAACTGGCAGGTCGCCAGTGGTGAGGTCGAGGTCGCGGACGCAAGCGCCACCAAGGTGTTCGCGGCCGACCGGACCCAGCACATCGGCCGGTTGCTGGAAGAGCTCGTCGGACGGCACGGCGCGGACACGGAACTCGTCAGGTGGCTGGACGTCCAGGCGCGGCGCAACCTCGTGCTGACGTTCGGCGGGGGAGTGCAGGAGATCCAGCGCGAGCTGATCGCCAACATCGGACTCGGTCTGCCGCGGGTGGTGCGATGATCGACATCGAGAAGGAGGCCGCGCGCATCGCCGAACAGGGCGAAAGCGCACCGCGGCTGGCGCGTGACGCGGTCAACCTGCCGATGATCAACAACTGGCTGGAGGCCATCGGCGACGAGCACCCCGGCTACACCGAGGTCGCGCCGCCCGCGATGGTCCAGGTGTGGACGATGGCTGGGCTGCACGGTCAACGAGCGATGGACGACCCGCTCGGCGCGATGATGGCCATCCTGGACGAAGCCGGGTACACGTCCGTGGTCGCGACGAACAGTGACCAGACCTACCACCGCTATCTCAAGGTCGGCGAGCACCTGTCGGTGACGACGAGCCTGGAGGACGTGACGGGGCCGAAGAAGACGGGGCTGGGTGAAGGCTGGTTCGTGACGACCCGCAGCACCTGGTGGGTCGGGGACGAGGCCGTGGCCGAGATGCGGTTCCGGGTGCTGAAGTTCAAGCCCGCGCAGAAGCCCGAACCTCCGAAGGAAGTCCCGAAAGCCCAAGCGATCCGGCCGTCCGTCAACCGCGACACCGAGTACTTCTGGGAAGGCACCCGGCTGGGCGAGTTGCGCATCCAGCGGTGTGGCGGCTGCGGCCTGCTGCGCCACCCGCCGGGCCCGATGTGCCCGGAATGCGGTGCCACCAAGCCGAAGTACCTCGTCTCGGAGGGCTATGGCGTGGTCTACAGCTACGTCGTGCACCACCACCCGCAGGTGCCGGGCAAGCAGACACCGTTCGTCATCGCCCTGGTCGAACTGGACGAGGGCGTGCGGATGCTGGGCGAACTGGACGGCGAGCCGAGCGTCGGGCTGCCGGTCGAGGTCGTGTTCACCAAGGTCGACGACGAGCTGACGATGCCGAGCTGGAGGCCCCGTGCGGATCGGTGATTCCCTGCCAGAGTGGCACGTCGAGGCCACCCCGACGTTCGTGATCAGCACCGCGCTGGCCACCCGCGACTTCCAGGACGTGCACCACGACCGTGACCTCGCGATCCAGCGCGGCTCGAAGGACATCTTCATCAACATCCTCACCACCACCGGCCTGGTGCAGCGCTACGTCACGGACTGGGCGGGCCCGGAGGTGCTGGTGCGGCAGGTGAACATCAAGCTCGGCGCGCCCTGCTTCGCCTACGACACGCTGAAGTTCTTCGGTCAGGTCATCGAACGCGAACAGCAGGACCTGACCATCGAGGTCGTCGGCCGCACCGCGCACGGCGACCACGTCACCGGAACCGTGAAGATCGAGGTGCCCGCGTGAACGCCGCGATCGTCGGGATCGGCGCGACCGACTTCTCCAAGGACTCGGGCCGCAGTGAACTCCAGCTCGCCGCCGAGGCCGTCAGGGCCGCTCTCGAAGACGCCGGCCTCGAACCGTCCGATGTGGATGGACTGGTCAGTTTCACCATGGACACCAACGCCGAGATCGCGGTCGCGCGCGAACTGGGCATCCCGGAGCTGACCTTCTTCAGCCGCGTGCACTACGGCGGCGGGGCGGCGTGCGCGACGGTCCAGCAGGCCGCGATGGCCGTCGAGACGGGCGCGGCGAAGGTCGTCGTCTGCTATCGGGCCTTCAACGAACGCTCCGGGCACCGGTTCGGGCAGGTCCAGACGGCGGCCGCGGCCAACATCGACAACAGCTGGTCGTACCCGATGGGCCTGGGCACGCCGGCCGCGATGGTCGCCATGTTCGCCCGCCGGTACATGCACGAGTACGGCGCCACGAGCGAGGACTTCGGCCGGATCGCGGTGATCGACCGCAAGCACGCCGCCACGAACCCGCACGCATGGTTCCACGACCGGCCGATCACCCTGGACGACCACCAGTCGTCGCGCTGGATCGCCGAACCACTCCGGCTCCTGGACTGCTGCCAGGAAAGCGACGGCGGGGTCGCGCTCGTGGTCACGTCGGCGGAACGTGCCCGCGACCTGCCGAACAGGCCCGCGCACGTCAGGGCGGCGACGCAGGGCAGCAGCGTGGACCAGTTCACGATGACCAGCTACTACCGCGACGACCTGACCAGGCTGCCCGAGATGGGCGTGGTGGCCAGGGGACTGTGGGAGAGGTCGGGCATCGGTCCGTCCGATGTGGACGTCGCCGTGCTCTACGACCACTTCACGCCGTTCGTCCTGGTCCAACTCGAGGAGCTGGGCTTCTGCGGACGGGGCGAGGCCAAGGACTTCGTCGCGTCCGGAGCCCTCGAACTGGACGGAACGCTCCCGCTCAACCCGCACGGCGGCCAGCTCGGTGAGGCCTACCTGCACGGCATGAACGGCATCGCCGAGGGAGTGCGCCAGATCCGCGGCACCGCGGTGAACCAGGTCGCCGACGTCGAGCACGTCCTGGTCACCGCCGGCACCGGCGTCCCGACCAGCGGCCTAGTCCTCGGTCAGGGTTAGCACCGCGTCAGCGAGAACGGGACGGTCTCCGGCCGAAGTCGTCAGCACGAGCCGGGGCCCGTCCCGCCACACCTGCGTGGTCAGCGTCTCGCCGGGGAACACCACGCCCGCGAACTTCGCCCCGAACGACGCCACCTGCTCCGGCCCGTCGAGGACGGCGTCGATCACGGCCCGGCACACCACGCCGTACGTGCACAGCCCATGCAGGATCGGTGCGTCGAACCCGGCCCGCTGTGCGAACTCCGGATCGGCGTGCAACGGATTGCGGTCACCGCAAAGCCGGTACAGGTAAGCCTGCTGCGGCAAAGTCGGTGTCTCGATCACGAAGTCCGGCTCGCGTTCAGGCACCTCCACCTTGCCCGACGGCCCCCGGTCGCCGCCGAACCCGCCCTCGCCGCGAGCGAAGATGCTGGACCGGGTCGTGTACAGCGCGGTGCCGTCCGGCGCCACGGCCGTCGACTCCTGCACGATCACCGCGGCCTTGCCCTTGTCCCACACATCCGCGATCCGCGTCCGCAACACCGCTTCGCCCTCGGCGGGGAGAGGAGCATGCACGGTGATCTCCTGCGTGCCGTGCAGGACCCGGGCCAGGTCGATGTCGACACCGGGGAACGACACGGCGGGCGGCGCGGTCTCGTGGAAGCGCGGCGCCACCACGCCGAACGTCGGCAGCACCCGCAAGCCCTGCTCGTAGACGTAACGGAGCTCGGTGGCCCCCAGCGCCAGGTGGTAGAGCAGCACGTCGGACTCGGTCCAGGAGAACTTGATCTCGGGGAGCTCCGCCCCGACGGCGACGGAAGGATCGATCGGCATCAGGCGCCCCTCACTCGTAGGTGATCTTCACGGTGTCGGTGACCGGAACCGACTGGCACGCCAGCACGATGCCCTCGGCGATGTCCTCGGAGTCGAGCACGTCGTTGTTGAGCATCTTGACCTCGCCCTCGACCAGCCGGCACGCGCACGCGCTGCAGGCACCCTCGCGGCACGAGTATGGCGCGTCGAGTCCCTTCTCCAGCAACAGGTCGAGCAGCTTCGTCCGCGCGGGCCACGGAAACCGGTGCTGTTCACCGTCGAGCTCGACCTCGACGACGGCGTCCGGCCGGTCGTCGATCACCGGGACCACGGTCGAGAACGGATCACTGGACAGCGACACGAACTTCTCGACGTGCACGACCGACACGTCGTGTAACGCCTTGCGCGCGGCCTCCATGAACGGTCCGGGCCCGCACACGAACGCCTCGTCGCAGTCCCGGACGAACGCCCGTAGACCCGCCACCGAGGGCAGACCCTGCACCGACTCCAGCCAGTGCACCACGGTCAGCCGGTCCGGGTACGAGCGGGCGAGGTCGGAAAGCTCGCGCGCGAAGATCACCGACGCCTCGTCGCGGTTGGCGTACACCAGGAACACCCGGCCTGACCCGGACGTCAGTACTGCCCTGATGATCGACATGACCGGCGTGATCCCGCTGCCCGCCGCAAACGCCAGCAACGACCCGTCCAGCGACGAAGGCGTGAACACCCCGGCCGGGGCGAGCACGTCCAGTTCCATCCCCGCGGCCAGCGCCGAGCACATCCAATGCGACCCGTACCCGTCCGGCGTTCGCTTGACCGTGATCTTCAACGGCTCACCCGGCGCGCTGGACAGCGAGTAGCAGCGGGCCACGTCACCGGCCCGCACGGTCAGGAACTGTCCGGGTCTCACCGCGAAGTCCACACCCGACAACACGAACGAGCGCGCGTCGGGGGTCTCCTCGATCACGGCGTCGACCCGCAGCCGGTGCACCTCAGCCATCGGCGACCTCCAGCGTTCCCTCGCGCACGGCCTTCTCGATGCTGTCACGCAACCGCAGGCACGTCGGCACGAGCGCCGCCCGCGCACCGCACAGTTCAGGGCAGTCACGGGTGTCGGACAGCCACTGCACGCTCGTGTGCTGTGGACTGTTCTTCTTCACCAGCACCCGGTTCCCGCAGTCGCACCCCACCGGCACCATGCCACCGGCGAGGAACTCGTCGCGCTCGCTCACGTCGCCGACTCCTGGCGCGCGAGGTTCTCCGCGACCTCCTTCTCCCACACCTCGATCGCCCGGCTCGTGTCGACCTCGAACTCGAAGCGCCGGACCATGTCGTCGCTGACGTCCTCGACGTCGACGTAGAACTGCTCGTACCAGCGGCGCAGCTGGTACACCGGCCCGTCCTCCTCACACAGCAAGGGGTTGTCGATGCGCGACTTGTTCTGCCAGATCTCCACGTCCTGCAGGAACCCGACCCCGATGCCGCGCGCGAACTTCGCCGCGATCTTGTCCGCGTGGATGTCGTCCACACCAGGCAGTTTCTTCACGATCGCGCCCCACTGGAGCTTGAACGAGGTCGGCGAGATCGGGTAGTGGCAGTTGATCAGCACCGTCTCGATCTCGATGCCCTTGTAGTCGTTCCACAAATAGTCGATCATGTAGGACGGCCCGTAGTACGCGGCCTCCGACCGGACTTCGACGTCACCGGTGTAGTTCGAGCCCATCGCCACGTCCGGACGGCCGCGCGTCGTCAGGTACTGCGAGGCGACGTGGCCCTCCATCACGTTCTTGAAGTACGTGGGGAACGCGAAGTGGATGTAGAAGAAGTGGGCCATGTCGACGACGTTGTCGATGATCTCGCGGCAGTTCGCGTTGTCGATCACCACCGAGTCCCAGGTCCAGTTGCTCCACTCGTCGCTGAACGCCGACTCGATGCGCGGGATCGTGATGTGCTCGGGCGGTGGGTTGCCCTGCGGGTCGTTCCACACGAAGAGCTGCTTGTTCTCTTCCAGCGTGATCCACGACCGGGTGCGCGCCCGCAGCGGGACCCGCTTGGCGTAGGGGATGTCGACGCACTTGCCGTTGCCCGCCCAGCGCCAGTCGTGGAACGGGCAGGCGATGTTGTTGCCCTTGATCGTGCCCTGGGTGAGGTCGCCGCCCATGTGCCGGCAGTACCCGTCCAGGACGTTGATCTTGCCGTCCTCGGTCGCGAACACCACGAGCTTCGTGCCGAACGCCTCGATGGCGTGGGGTTTGCCGTCACGGAAGCTGCTGGCCAGACCAAGGCAGTGCCAGCCGCGCGCGAACCGTGCCGGCGGCGCGCCCGCGTCGATCGTCCGCACGCTGTCCTGCGTCATCGCTCTCCTCCAGAGATGTCGAGGCCGGCGAGGTATCCGAACGTCATCGCCGGTCCGAGGGTGGCGCCCGCGCCCGCATAGGTGTGGCCCATGACCGAAGCACTGGTGTTGCCCGCCGCGTACAGGCCGTCGATCACCGAACCGTCCTCGCGCAGCACGCGCGCGCGGGCGTCGGTGCGCAGGCCGCCCTTGGTGCCGAGGTCGCCGGGCACGATCTTGACCGCGTAGAACGGACCGGTGGTCAGCGGCGCGAGGTTGGGGTTCGGCTTGTTGCGCGGATCGCCGTAATAGCGGTCGTACGCGCTGTCACCGCGGTGGAAGTCGACGTCCTTGCCGTCCACGGCCAGTGTGTTGAACCGCCGGACGGTCTCGGTCAACTCCGGCAGGTCGGCTTCCTGGGCGAGTTCTTCGAGGCTCGGCGCCGTGAGCACGGAGTCCTTCCAGCGCCGGGGAAGCGGCCGCCGGGGCGGGATGCCGCAGAACGGGTAGCGGCTGCGGTAGGAGTGGTCGAAGACGAGCCAGGTGTCGCCGGTCATCGCGTTGACCACGTCGATGTAGGGCGCGGCCTCGTTCACGAACCGGCGGCCGGTCCTGCCGACCAGCACGCAGCCGGGCAGGGACCGTTCCGCGAGCAGGAAGAACGGGCCGCGCGGCAGCGGAACCGACGGGCCCCACCACGCGTCGTCCATCAGCCCGACGGCCGCTCCGGCTCGTTGACCGGCTTCGATGCCGTCACCGGTGTTGGCCTTGGCGCCGACTGTCCACTCCGTACCGATGTCCTGATGCTGCTTGCGCATCCGTTCGTTGTTCTCGAACCCGCCGGACGCCAGCACCACGTGCTTCGCCAGGATCAGCTTCTCCCCGACGAGAACTCCGGCGACGCGACCGTTCTCGTAGTGCAGGTCGGTCATCGCGGTGTTGAGCCTGACCTCGACGTTCAGTGCTGTGAGCCCGGCGCGCAGCCCTGCGGAGAGCGCCTGGCCCATAGTCAGCCTGCGGCCCGGCAGGAACCGGCGTGCGAAGACCTTGGCGGCGGTGACGATGCCGCGCGGATGTCTGCCGATCAGAGTCAGCCACCTGTAGTCGGTCTGGGTGATCACGATGCCCGCGGGCGTCGGCACGTATGGCGGTTCGAGGTCCTTGATCTCGTCGCCGAGCAGCGCCGCGTTGAACGGCAATGGCTCGACCGAGCGGCCACGTGGTTGCCCACCGGGTGCCTCCGGGTAGTAGTCGGAGTACTCGCGGACCCAGCGGAACTTCAGCGGCGTGTGGGCGCAGACGAACGCCAGCATGTCGGGTCCGGCGTCCAGGAACGCCTCCCGCAGTTCGGCCGGGACCTCACTCGCGATGTGCGCGAGATAGGTGCTGGCCCGCTCCGGCGAGTCGGGTATGCCGTTGGCGGCGACCACGGCGTTGTTCGGCACCCAGATGCCGCCGCCCGACCGCGCGGTCGAGCCGCCGTAGTGCGCGGCCTTCTCGATGATCAGGGTCCGCAGGCCGTTTCGAGCGGTGCAGAGCGCGGCTGTCATGCCCGCCGCGCCGCTGCCGACGACGATCACGTCGTACATCGCACCTCCCCGGAGTCCAGACTAGAACAGGTTATAGTTCTGAGGCGGTTTGGCGCTATGGTGTAGGAGTTCCAGGCAAGTCGACTCACCAAGAACCTGTTTCTGGAGGGTTGCGTGGAAGTCACCGCTGACGTGGTCGTCATCGGCTTCGGCGCGGCCGGCGCGTGCGCCGCCGTCGAGGCCGCGACGGCCGGTGCGTCCGTGGTGGTACTGGACCGGTTCACCGGTGGTGGCGCGACCGCGTTGTCCGGCGGCGTCGTCTACGCGGGCGGCGGGACGCGGCAGCAGGTCGAGGCCGGTGTCACCGACTCGGTCGACGCGATGTACTCCTACCTGAGGCACGAGGTCCGGGACGCGGTGTCCCCGGAGACCCTGCGGCGGTTCTGCGAGGACAGCGCGAAGATGCTGGCCTGGCTGGAGGACCAGGGCGTCCCGTTCGACGCGCGTGTGTCGCCGTTCAAGACCTCGTACCCGACCGACGACCACTACCTGTACCTGTCGGGTAGTGAGGACGCCTGGCCCGATCCGGCGCCGCGCGGGCATCGGACCAGGGCGAAAGGCACGTCGGGCAGGGTTTTCTTCACTCGTCTGGCCGAGGCGGTCCGGCGCGCGGGCGTGCGGGTCATGCCGCAGACCCGCGCGGTCGAGCTGATCGTCGCGAACGGCCGGGTGACGGGCGTGCGGTGCCGGACACTCACCGGTCTTCCTCGCGCCGTGCACAGCGCGTTGTCCAAGGTGGGCGCCAAACCCTGGCTCTACTACCCGCCACTGGGCAGGAAGCTGTTCGGGCTGGCAGCGTGGCTCGAAAGGTACGGCCGGCCGCTGGTGGTCCACGCCGGGCAGGGCGTGATCATCGCGGCCGGCGGCTTCATCGCCGATCGGGCCCTGGTCCACGAGCACGCCCCGGCCTACCGCGGCGGCCTCGCGCTGGGCACGCCCGGCGACGACGGTGGCGGCATCCGGCTCGGCGTCGCCGCCGGTGGCAGGACCGCGCGCATGGACAAGATCTCGGTCTGGCGGTTCATCACGCCGCCCAGCGCGTTGCAGCGCGGGGTCCTGGTCGACTCGGACGGGCAGCGGTTCGGCGACGCGACCCTGTACGGCGCCGCCAACGGTGGCGCGATCGTCGAACGCGGCGGCAAGGCCTGGCTGCTGATCGACGACGAGATCCTCCAGGCCGCACGGGCCCAGGTGAAGACGCAGACGGCGCCGTTCCAGCGCTGGCAGGTCCGCTACCTGCTGGGACGCGGCCTGGTCACCGCGCCGACGATCGAGGAGGTCGCGGCCAAGGCAGGCATCTCGCCGCCCGAACCGTTCGGGACGCCGCCCTATTCGTTGATCAACGTGTCGGTGCGCGCGGGGTTCGGCTACCCGTGCCCGATGCTCACGCTCGGCGGGCTCGTCGTGGACGAGGACACCGGTCAGGTGCAAGGAGTCGCAGGCCTGTACGCGGCGGGCCGGTCGGCGGTCGGGGTGTGCTCGGAGTCCTACGTCAGCGGCCTCGCGCTCGCCGACTGCGTCTTCTCGGGCCGCCGCGCAGGGCAACACGCAGCGAAGGAGGCCAGGTGCTGACGATCCAGTCCAGGGAGGCGGCCGCCGAGTTGCTGCGGGCGGCGGAACGCGACCGCGTGCCGATCAAACCGCTGGTGGAGCTGTATCCCGAGATCGACGTGGTCGACGCGTACGAGATCCAGTTGCTCAACGTCCGCCACCGCAACCGTGACGTGATCGGCCACAAGGTCGGCCTGTCGTCGTTGGCGATGCAGCAGATGATGGGCGTCGACGAACCCGACTACGGCCACCTGCTCGACGACATGCAGCTGGCCGGCACCGCGGACGCGTCGGCGTACCTCTACCCGCGGGTAGAGGTGGAGATCGCGTTCCTGCTGGCCCGCGACCTGCCCGGCGAGGGCTGCACGGTCGAGGACGTGCTGGAGGCCACCGAGTTCGTCGCGCCGGCCATCGAGCTGATCGACAGCCGGATCGAGAACTGGCGGATCGGCCTGCAGGACACCATCGCCGACAACGCGTCGTCGGCCGGGTTCATGCTCGGCTCCGAACGCGTCCATCCGTCCGAACTGGACATCGGCGCCGTCGCCGCGACGTTGCGACGCAACGGCGAGCTGGTCGCCGAAGGACGCGGTGACGCCGTGCTGGGCGATCCGGCGATCGCGGTCGCATGGCTGGCCGCGAAGGTCGCGAGCTTCGGCGTCCGGTTGCTGGCCGGCGACATCGTGCTGCCCGGTTCGTGCACGCGCGCCATCGACGCCCGGCCGGGTGACGAGTTCCGCGCCGAGTTCGCCGGACTCGGTTCTGTCGACCTGAAATTCGAGTGAGGTGACTGGGTGAAGGCGGCCATCGTCGGCTCCGGCAACATCGGCACCGACCTGCTCTACAAGCTCCTGCGCTCGCCGGCGCTGGAACCGCGCTGGATGGTGGGCATCGACCCGGCCAGCGAGGGACTCAAGCGCGCGGCTTCGCTGGGCCTTGAGGTCTCGGTCGACGGCGCGGAGTGGTTGTTGCGTCAGGACGAGCTGCCGGACATCGTCTTCGAGGCGACGTCCGCGGCGGTGCACCGGGCCAACGCCCCGCGCTACGCCGAGGCGGGCATCCGGGCGATCGACCTGACACCGGCCGCGGTCGGGCCGTACGTCGTGCCGCCGGTGAACCTCGGTGAGCACCAGGACGCGCCCAACATCAACCTGATCACGTGCGGTGGTCAGGCCACGATTCCCATGGTGCACGCCGTTTCCCGGGTGGTTCCGGTGTCGTACGCGGAGATCGTCGCGAGCGTCGCGTCGGTGTCGGCGGGGCCGGGCACGCGGGCCAACATCGACGAGTTCACCCGCACGACCAGTCGTGGCATCGAGGCGATCGGCGGGGCGGGGCGCGGCAAGGCGATCATCGTGCTCAACCCGGCGGACCCGCCGATGATCATGCGCGACACGATCTTCTGCGCGATTCCCGAGGACACCGATCCGGATCCGATCACCGACTCGATCGCCCGGATGGAGACCGACATCCGTTCGTACGTGCCGGGATTCCGGCTGCTGCGCGAACCGCAGTTCGACGCCGGCCGGGTGGCGATCTTCGTGGAGGTCGCGGGCGCGGGCGACTTCCTGCCCGAGTACGCCGGGAACCTCGACATCATGACGGCCGCCGCGACCAAGGTGGGGGAGGAGATCGCCCGTGCACCAAAAGAATCCAACACTGCGGTTGACCGACACGTCACTGCGTGACGGCTCGCATCACAAGCGACACCAGTTCACGGCCGAGGACGTGCGCTCGATCGTGGCGGCACTCGACGGCGCCGGGGTACCGGTGATCGAGGTGACGCACGGCGACGGGCTGGGCGGGTCGTCGTTCAACTACGGCTTCAGCCACACGCCCGAGCAGGAACTGATCAAGGTCGCCGTCGAGACGGCTCGGCAGGCCAAGATCGCTGTGCTGATGCTGCCGGGTGTCGGGGTGAAGGACGACATCCTGGTGTCGCAGGACAACGGCGCCTCGATCGTCCGGATCGCCACGCACTGCACCGAGGCCGACGTCTCCGTGCAGCACTTCGCGCTGGCTCGCGAACGTGGCCTGGAGACCGTCGGCTTCCTGATGATGGCGCACTCGCAGCCACCGGAGGCGTTGGCGAAGCAGGCCCGCATCATGGCGGACGCGGGGTGCCAGTGCGTCTACGTGGTCGACTCGGCCGGCGCCCTGGTGCTGGAACAGGTATCCGAGCGGGTGGAAGCTTTGGTCGCCGAGCTGGGTTCGGATGCCCAGGTGGGCTTCCACGGGCACGAGAACCTCGGGCTGAGCGTCGCGAACTCCGTTGCTGCCGCACGGGCCGGGGCAAAGCAGATCGACGGCAGTGTCCGCGGATTCGGGGCAGGCGCAGGAAACACACCGCTGGAGGCGTTCGTCGGGGTCTGCGACAAGCTGGGTTTCGACACCGGCGTCGACTTCTTCAAGATCGTGGACGCGGCCGAGGACGTCGTCCGGCCCGTCATGCCCGACGAGTGCCTGCTCGACCGGATGGCGCTGATGATGGGGTACGCCGGCGTCTACTCCAGCTTCCTCAAACACGCGTACACGCAGGCACAACGCTATGGCGTGTCCGGCGCGCAGATCCTCGTGAGGGCAGGCGAACGCAAGCTCGTCGGCGGGCAAGAGGACCAGCTGATCGACATCGCACTGGAGCTGAGCAGGGAGAAAGTCCGATGAGCGAGGAAATCCTCGGCAAGGTGCGGGAACTGCTGCCCGCGCTGGCCGACCGCGCGGCCGAGGCGGAGGAACTGCGCAGGGTGCCGCCGGAGTCGGTGAAGTCGTTGCAGGAGACCGGGTTCTTCCGGATGCTGCAGCCCGTGCGGTACGGCGGCTTCGAGTCGCACCCGCTCGACTTCTACACCGCGGTCAGGATGATCGGCAGCGCGTGCGGCTCGACGGGCTGGGTCGCGTCCGTGCTGGGCGTGCACCCGTGGCACGTCGGCCTGTTCGACGTGGCGGCGCAGGACGAGGTGTTCGGCGACGACCAGGACACCCGGATCTCGTCTTCCTACGCGCCGACAGGCCGTGCGACCGCGGTGGAGGGCGGCTTCCGGTTCAGCGGCAAGTGGAGCTTCTCGTCCGGCTGTGACCACGCGACGTGGGTGTTGCTCGGCGGCCTCGTGATGAACGACGAGGGCAAGCCGATCGACTTCCGCACGTTCCTGCTGCCGATCGCCGACTACACGATCAACGACGTGTGGGACACGGTCGGTCTGCGCGGCACGGGCAGCAACGACATCGTGGTGGACGACGTGTTCGTGCCGGAGTACCGGGCGCTGAGCATGTCGCACACCGCGCGGTGCAAGTGTCCTGGCCAGGAGGTCAATCCCGGCCCGCTGTTCCGCATGCCGTACGGGACGATCCACCCGTACGCGATCACCGCGCCGATGATCGGCATGGCGACCGGCGCGTACGACCTGCACGTGACCGCCACCCGCGAGCGCGTCCGGGCCGCCTACCTGGGCGAGAAGTCGGTCGACGACCCGTTCGCCCAGGTGCGGATCGCCACGGCGGCCAACGACATCGACACCGCGTGGTGGCAGTTGGAGAAGGACATCAACGACGAGTGGGAACACGCCGTCGCCGGCACGAAGATCCCGATCGAGATGCGGCTGCGGGCCCGGCGCGACCAGGTGCTCGGCAGCGCGCGGGCGATCTCCGCGATCGATCGCCTTTTCGAGAGCGCGGGCGGCAAGGCGATCAACGCAGGCCTGCCGTTGCCCCGGTTCTGGCGCGACGCGCACGCCGCACGCGTGCACGCTGCCAACGATCCGGAGCGCGTCCTTGTGCTGTACGGCAAGAACGAGCTCGGCATCCAGGTCCGCGACGGCTTGTTCTGAGGGGGCGTTGATGAGTGTGCGGTTGCACTACCACGAAGCCGGTACCGACAACGCGGAAACGCTGGTCCTGCTGCACGGCGGCGGGCCTGGCGCGTCGGCTCTCAGCAACTTCCGGGCGAACATCCCGGTGTTCGCGAAGTCGTTCCGGGTGCTGGCGGTCGACATGCCCGGCTACGGCCAGTCGGACAAGCCGGCCGAGCACGACCAGTACTTCTCCTTCGCCTCCAGGGCTTTGAAGGACCTGCTGGACTCGTTGGAGATCGAGCAGGCGCACATCCTGGGCAACTCGCTCGGCGGCGGCACCGCGGTCCGGTTCGCTCTGGACCACGGTAAACGCGCCGGGCGTCTGGTCCTGATGGGGCCTGGAGGACTGTCTTTGAACGTGTTCTCGCCTGATCCCACCGAGGGCGTGCGCAAGCTCAGCGCGTTCGCTCGCACACCCACGCGGGAGAAGATCGAGGAGTTCCTGCGGATCATGGTGTTCGACCAGTCGCTGATCACCGACGAGCTGATCGACGAACGGTTCGAGGCCGCGTCGAAGCCGGAGTCGTTGCGCGCCATGGCCGCGCTGGGCAGGTCGTTCTCCGGCCCGGACTTCGAGCAGGGCATGCTCTGGCGGGAGGCGTATCGGTTGCGCCAGCGCGTGTTGCTGGTGTGGGGCCGCGAGGACCGGGTGAACCCGCTGGACGGCGCGTTGCTGGCGACGAAGCTGATCCCCCGCGCACAGCTGCATGTGTTCGGCGGGTGCGGGCACTGGGCGCAGCTCGAGAAGTTCGACGAGTTCAACAGGCTCGCCCTCGATTTCCTGACGGAGGCGTGATGAGCATTCGGTCGCTGGCGTATCTCCGGATCGAAGCCACCGACATGAACCGGTGGCGCGAGTTCGGCTTGAAGGTCCTCGGCATGGTGGAGGGCAAGGGTTCCGTCGAAGGCGCCTTGTACCTGCGGATGGACGACTTCCCGGCGCGGCTGGTGATCGTGCCCGGAGAGGCCGATCGGTTGCAGGCTTCCGGCTGGGAGGCCGCCACCGAGGCAGAGCTGGAAGAGGTCGCGAAACGGCTGGCCTCGGCCGGAGTCGCGTACGTCGAAGGCTCGCCCGAGGACCTGGCCGAGCGGCGCGTGAACGGGCTGATCAGGTTCGAGGACCCGTCCGGGAACGTGCTGGAAGTTTTCCACGGCGCGGCTTTGGAACACCGGCGAGTCGTGTCGCCGTACGGGCACCGGTTCGTGACGGAGGAGCAAGGGCTGGGGCACGTCGTGCTGTCCACTTCGGACGACGAGGCCGCGCTGCACTTCTACCGCGACGTGCTGGGGTTCCGGCTGCGCGACTCGATGCGCCTGCCCCCGCAGTTCGTCGGCAGGCCCGCCGACGGACCGCCCGCATGGCTGCGGTTCTTCGGCTGCAACCCGCGCCACCACAGCCTCGCGTTCCTGCCGATGCCGACGCCGAGCGGGATCGTGCACCTGATGGTCGAGGTCGAGAACACCGATGACGTGGGTCTGACGCTGGACCGGGCGACGCGGCGCAAGGTGCCGATGTCCGCGACTCTAGGCCGGCACGTCAACGACCTGATGTTGTCGTTCTACATGAAGACACCCGGCGGGTTCGACGTCGAGTTCGGTTGTGAGGGACTGCAGGTCGACGATGAGGACTGGATCGCACGCGAGAGCACGGCGGTGAGCCTGTGGGGACACGACTTCAGCGTGGGCGTCCAGAAGTAACGGCCCGCTACCGTTCCGTTCTCGGTCACTTCTGCACCGGGGTGACCGTGGTGACCGGCATGTCCGAGGACGGCCCGGTCGGGTTCGCCTGCCAGGCGTTCGCCGCGCTGTCCCTGGATCCGCCGCTGGTCGTCTTCTGTCCACAACGGACCTCGCGCAGCTGGGCGGCGATCGCCTCGGCCGGCTCGTTCTGCGTGAACGTGCTGGCGGAGGACCAGCGCGAGGTGTCGACGGTGTTCGGGAAGGCGGGCACCGACAAGTTCTCCACCGTGTCGTGGACGCCTTCGCCGACCGGCGCTCCGGTGCTCGACGGCGCGCTGACGTGGGTCGACTGCCAGGTGTCGGTCGTGCACGACGCAGGCGACCACCACATGGTCGTCGGCTCGGTCGTGGAACTCGGTCCGGTGCGCGAGGCGCAGCCGCTGCTGTTCTACCGCGGCCGCTACGCCTCGCACGCCGAGCTGGACCCCCGCGGCTGGTCCGGAGAGGTCCTGGATAACCTGCTGACCTGGCAGCGCCAGTCAGAGTGGAGCTAGCGCCGTGACCGCCTGCCTTCACCGCGTCTGTCGGCGCTCAGCAGGACACCTCGCGGCACCGGCCCCGCGCCCCCGTACAACCAGTACGAGGGCGCGGGGCCGGCACCACGATGCGCCCGTCTGCCCGTCGACAGACGGGGCGAAGGCAGACGGTCACAGCGCTCGCGCCGTGACCTGCCAGCAGGCGCCAGGAATCCGCACCTTGTCACCGTGCACGAAGCCGTCGAACGCACCCCGGACGCTTGCGATGATCCGGGGGCGATCAGACTCGTCGGCCTCCCGCAGCGCACGGGCGATCGGGCCGAGGTTGCTCAGGTACGGGACCAGCAGCGACTCGGGCACACTTCGGATCTGGTCGATCGGCTGGATGTCGATCCCGGTCCAGCCCGCCTGTTCGAGGATCTTGCGGGTCTTGTCGGGGTCCGCGAGTGCGAACGGTCCGGGCCCGTCCGGATCCGGCGCCGGCGCGTCCGGGAACAGCGGCGCGGCGGCCTGGGTCGCGGTGGTCATGAACGGGTTCTCGTCGGCGGTGCGCCAGGCGATGAAGCACAGCTGGCCTCCGGGTGCCGACGCTCGCAGGAGGTTGCGGAACGCGGCTGCGGGGTCGTTGAAGAACATGACCCCGAACCTGCTGACGATCAGGTCGAAGCTCTCCTCGAACCTGTGCACCTGGGCGTCGGCCTGGACGAACTCCGCTTTTCCGTGCTCACGGGCCGCGGCCAGCATCGTCCCGGAGATGTCGACGCCGACGCAGGCCGCACCGGTCGCCTCGGCGATCGCCCTCGTGACGTCGCCGGTGCCGCACCCGACGTCGAGAACCCTGTCGCGCGGTCGTTCGACCGCAGCCTGCACGAGCAGGTCCTGGAAGGGCCGGAGCATCACGCTCACGATGTCCTGGGCGTTCACCCAGCCCTGCGCCGCGGCGTCCCACCAGGCTGCCTGCTCGCTGTTGACCTCTGATGTCATGCTTGTACCGTCCTACTTCAAGTCGACTTGAGGTCAAGTGTCATGCAGGAACTCGGCATCGGCGAGGTGGTGCGGCGGTCCGGCGTGCCCGCGTCGACCCTGCGCTACTACGAGGAGCGGGGGCTGATCGGCTCGGTCGGGCGGCGCGGGCTCACCCGTGTGTTCGACGAGACCGTTTTCGAGCGGCTGGCGTTGATCACCGTCGGGCGTTCGGCCGGTTTCTCGCTGGACGAGATCGCGCTGATGTTCGCTGCCGATGGGCGGCCGCGGCTGGATCGGGCGATGCTCGCCGGGAAGGCGGACGAGTTGGACGCGACGATCGTGCGGCTGACGGTGATGCGGGATGGGTTGAGGCACGCTGCTGTCTGTCCGGCGGCCAGCCACCTGGAGTGTCCGACGTTTCGACGCATTCTGCGTGAGGCTGGTTCTGGCGGTTGAGCGCTGTCCAAGCAGGTTGCCGGAAGCGGCAGGTCAGCCAGCCGAAACCGGGGCGGTTCTGCTTCCGCAGCCCAGCGGGCCCCGTCCACCAACGCCTCCGCGTCGATGTACGAAGCAGCAGCACGGTCGAGCGCGGCTGAAACCGTTTGCCTGCTTGGAACGTTGACCGCTACGTCCTCCAAAGCAAGTGCTTGGCAGGTTAGAGTAGGGCCCATGGAGTCCTTCCGGCGCGAGGTGCGGGAATGGTTGTCCGCCAACCTCGTCGGTGAGTTCGATGAGCGCCACGGTGGTCATCAGCGACTGGCACGAGCGCCGCCTCAAGGAGACCCACGAGGCGCTGGGCACCGACCATGCCGTCCCGTGTGACGTCACGCTGAAAGGCACCTTCCGCTGCGCCAGGGCCGCGCTACGCCAAATGGTCGTCCAACGAAGCGGTGTCGTCGTTAACAACTCCAGTGTGATCGGCCGGCGGGCCCAGAAGGGTCAAGCCCATTACGCCGCAGCGAAAGCGGGAGTCATGGCGCTGACCAGGTGCGCCGCGATGGACGTGGCCGAGCACGGCATCCGGGTGAACGCGGTCGCCCCGAGCTTGGCGGCGCACCCGTTCCTGGCCAAGGTCATCAGTGAGGAGTTGCTGACGGAACTGGCGGTCTCGCGAGGTTTTCGGGCGCGCCGCCGAGCCCTGGGAGGTCGCGAATGTGATCGTGTTCCTCGCGAGCGACTACTCGTCGTACCTGACGGGCGAGGTCGTCTCGGTGAGCAGTCAGCATCCGTGAGGAAGGGAACGACCGATGAGTAGCCGGAGGGCCGAGCTGCTGGAGCTCGCCGCGAAGATGTTCGCCGAGCGTGGCTACGGGCAGACCACGGTCAGGGACATCGCGGACGCGGCGGGCATCCTGTCCGGCAGCCTCTACCACCACTTCGACTCCAAGGAGTCGATGGTGGACGAGATCCTGCGGACGTTCCTGGACGAGCTGTTCACGCGCTACCGGGAGGTCGTCGAGGCAGGCCTCGGCCCGAAGCAGACGTTGAAAGCTCTGGTGGTGGCGTCGTTCGAGGCGATCGACACCCGGCACGCCGCCGTCGCGATCTACCAGAACGAGGCCAAGCACCTCACGCCGCTCGAACGGTTCTCCTACATCGAGGACCGCAGCGCGGAGTTCCGCAAGCTGTGGACGGTGTTGCTGGAGGAGGGCATGAGCACGGGCGTGTTCCGCCCCGACCTCGACGTCGACGTGGCCTACCGGTTCATCCGCGACACGGTGTGGGTGGCCGTGCGGTGGTACCGGCCGGACGGCGGCCTGGCAGCGGTCGAGGTGGCCGACCAGTACCTCGCGATCCTGCTCGACGGCATCGCCACTGGCCGGCGGAATAACTCCAAGACGTAGAAGGAGGGCCCTCGTGGCCGAGGCGTACATCATCGAGGCTGTGCGGACCCCGGCGGGCAGGCGTGGTGGCGAGCTGAGCCACGTGCACCCCGCCGATCTCGGTGCGCATGTGATCACGGCGCTGCTCAACCGCGTCGACGTCGACCCGACGGACGTGGACGACGTGATCTTCGGCTGCGTGGACACGGTCGGCCCGCAGGCGGGTGACATCGCGCGGACGTCCTGGCTGGCGGCGGGTTTCCCGGAGCAGGTGCCGGGCGTGACGGTCGACCGGCAGTGCGGGTCGAGCCAGCAGGCGCTGCACTTCGCGGCGCAGGCGGTGATGAGCGGCACGGCCGACGTCGTGGTCGCGGGTGGCGTGCAGAACATGTCGCAGGTGCCGATCGGATCGGCCATGACGGTCAGCCCGTTCGAGGGCTGCGAGGGCTGGCAGCACCGGTACGGCGACGAGGAGATCAACCAGTTCCGTGCGGCCGACCTGATCGCCGTGCGGTGGGGCCTGTCGCGGCGCGAGATGGAGGAGTTCGCGCTGCAGAGCCATCTGCGCGCGATCACCGCGATCAAGGAGGGCCGGTTCGACCGCGAGATCGCCCCGGTCAACGGCGTCGCGGCCGACGAGTGCCCGCGGCCGGACACCAGCGCGGAGAAGATGGCGAAGCTGCAGCCGTTGCGGCCGGGCGGGCGCACGACGGCGGCGTTGTCGTCACAGATCTCCGACGGTGCCGCGGCGGTGCTGGTCGTGTCGGAGCAGGCCGTGCGCGAGCACAGGCTGACGCCACGGGCCCGCGTGCACCACATGTCAGCCCGCGGATCCGATCCGATCTACATGCTGACCGCGCCGATCCGGGCCACCCGGTACGCGCTGGAGCGCGCCGGGATGTCCATTTCGGACATCGACCTGTTCGAGATCAACGAGGCGTTCGCGTCGGTCGCCATGGCGTGGGCCAAGGAGCTCAAGATCGACATGGGCCGCGTGAACGTCAACGGGGGAGCGCTCGCGCTGGGCCATCCGATCGGTGCGACGGGCACGAAGCTGTTCACGACGTTGCTGCACGAGCTGGAGCGGACCGGTGGGCGGTTCGGGCTGCAGACGATGTGCGAGGGCGGCGGTCAGGCGAACGTGACGATCATCGAACGTCTCTGAGCCGGTCGATCGCCGCCTCGGCGTCCTTGACGATCCCCTCGATCAGGTCCGCGCACGTCGGCAGGTCGCCCAGCAGCCCGGCGAACCTGACCCGATGCGAGCATGCCCGCGTCCCTGACGATCATCCGACCCCGGTCTACGGAGCCGCGTAGGTTCGATCATGTGACCCGTCTGGCCTCCTACGCCGCCGTCTCGGCCACCCTGTCGCTGCTCAGCGACCGTGAACTCGGTGACCTGGTGGAACGCGCCGAGCCGAGTGGATCGGGGATAGGCGGGCCGACGGCGTTGCTGGACGTCGGCGGGACTCCGGTGTTCGTGAAGCGACTCCCGTTGACCGACCTGGAACTGCGGCCGGAGAACGTCAGGTCCACGGCGAACCTCTTCGACCTGCCCATGCACACCCACTACGGCGTCGGCCTGATCGGTGCGGCGGGCTTCGGCGCCTGGCGTGAGCTGGCCGTGCACACCATGACGACGGACTGGGTGCTGGCGGGCGAGCACGAGGGCTTCCCGCTGATGTACCACTGGCGGGTCCTGCCGCAGGCCGACCAGAAGCTGTCCGAGGAACTGGAGCAGGCCGTCGACTACTGGGGACCGGAGATCGGACCCCGGATCGAGGCGCTGCGCGACTCCACCGCGAGCATCGCGCTGTTCCTGGAGTACGTCCCGCAGAACCTGCACGACTGGCTGAACGGCCAGGACGACCTCGAAAGTGCCTGCGAGATGGTCGAACGGGAGATGGCGGCCGGGGTGGAGTTCATGAACTCCCGTGGCCTGCTGCACTTCGACGGCCACTTCCGGAACGTCCTGGCCGACGGCGAGCGACTGTACTTCGCGGACTACGGCCTCGCGATCTCCTCCCGGTTCGACCTGTCCGAGGAGGAGACCGCGTTCTTTGTCGAGAACCAGGACTACGACCGCCACTACACCGTGACGCACCTGGTGATGTGGTTCTCGTACGCGTCGCGCACGAAGGGAGTTCCGCCACGGGTTGCGGCGATCCTGAGTCGCCACAACGCGACGGCCGCCGTGATGAAGGACTTCTACCGCCGCTTCCAGCACGAGAGCCGGCGGACCCCGTACCCGGCCGCGGACCTCAGATCCGTTCGATGATCGTGCCGGTGGCCAAGGCCCCGCCCGCGCACATCGTGATCAACGCCGTCGTCGCGTCCCTGCGCTCCAACTCGTGCAGCGCGGTCGTGATCAGCCGCGTCCCGGTGCTGCCCACGGGGTGGCCAAGAGCGATCGCACCACCGTTGACGTTGACCCGGTCCAGGTTCGGCCGGTGCACCGCCGCCCACGACAGCACGACGGACGCGAACGCCTCGTTGACCTCGAACAGGTCGATGTCGGCCATCTTCATGCCGCTGCGCTTCAGCAACCGCGCGGTGGCGTCGACCGGCCCGTCCAGGTGGTAGTACGGGTCCGACCCGACCAGGCACTGCGTGACGATCCGTGCGCGAGGGCGCAACCCATGAGCCCGTGCGAACTCCTCGTCCACGACCATCACGGCCGACGCGCCGTCCGAGATCTGCGACGACGTTCCGGCGGTGTGCACGCCGTCCGGCACGACGGCCTTCAAGGCCGCCAGCGCCTCCAGTGACGTCTCGCGCAGGCCCTGGTCGGTGTCCACGAGGTCCTCGCCGACCTTCACCGGCACGACCTCGGCGGTGAACCGGCCCGCCGCCCACGCCGCCCGCGCCCGGTTCTGCGACTGGACGCCGAACCGGTCGACCTCCTCCCGCCCGATGCCACGCCGTTCCGCGACGCGTTCGGCGGCGACGAACTGGTTGGGCAGGTCGATCGTCCACGAGTCGGGGCGGGGCATGCCGGTCTCGCCGATGTTGCTGCGCAACGGCACGCGGCTCATCGCCTCGACCCCGCACGCGATGCCGGCGTCGATGGCCCCGGCCGCGATCAGACCGGCGATGAGGTGCGTGGACTGCTGGGCCGACCCGCACTGGGCGTCCACGGTGGTGCAGCCGGTGGTCTGTGGCAGGCCCGCGTGCAGCCAGGCCGTCCTGGTGATGTTGTTCGACTGCTCGCCCGCCTGGGTGACGGTGCCGCCGATGACCTGTTCGACGGTGGACGGATCGACACCCGTCCGGTCGAGCAGTCCCCGTTGTGCCGCACCGAGGAGCTCGGCGGCGTGCAGGCCGGACAACCAGCCGTTCCGCCTGCCGATGGGCGTGCGCACCGCTCCCACGATCACCGGACTGCCCACGCGAGCCTCCTTCGCCAGAAAACTAGAACACGTTCCTGTGTTCCTCCAGATTGGCCGTGTGGGGGCTTCAACACAAGCCGCAAGCGTGTTTGAATCGGATAGAACGCGTTCCACCTAGGAGGTTCCTGTGGGCAAGCCGCGCATCCCGGATGGCTTCGACTTCACCGACCCCGACATGTACGCGAACCGGCTGCCGTTCGAGGAGTTCGCCGAACTGCGTCAGACCGCGCCGATCTGGTGGAACTCCAAGCCGCTGGGCGAGGGCGGGTTCCCGGACGAGGGCTTCTGGGTGGTGACGAAGCACCGCGACGTCAAGGAGATCTCGCGCAACAGCGAGCTGTTCTCCAGCCGCGAGAACACCGCGATCATCCGCTTCAAGGACGACATGCCGCGCGACAACATCGAGATGCAGCGGTTGTTGTTGCTGAACATGGACCCGCCGACGCACACGAAGGTCCGCGGCATCATCTCCCGCGGCTTCACCCCGCGCGCGGTCAACAGCCTGCGTGAGGCGCTGGCCGCACGCGCCGAGCGGATCGTGGCGGAGGCGTTGGACAGGGGCAGCGGCGACTTCGTGTCCGACGTCGCCTGTGAGCTGCCGTTGCAGGCCATCGCGGAACTGATCGGGATTCCGCAGGACGACCGCCGCAAGATCTTCGACTGGTCGAACCAGATGATCGCCTACGACGACCCCGAGTTCGAGATCGAACCGCTCACCGCCGCCACGGAACTGCTCGGCTACTCCTGGACGATGGCCGAGGACCGGCGGAAGTGCCCGCGCGAGGACATCGTCACGAAGCTGGTCCAGGCGGACGTGGACGGTGCGGGGCTCGCGTCGGAGGAGTTCGGGTTCTTCGTGCTGCTGCTCGCCGTGGCGGGCAACGAGACCACGCGCAACGCCATCACGCACGGCATGAAGGCGTTCTTCGACCACCCCGAGCAGTGGGAGCTGTACAAGGACCAGCGGCCCGCGACGACCGGCGACGAGATCGTCCGGTGGGCCACGCCGGTGGTGTCGTTCCAGCGCACCGCGATGGCCGACACCGAACTGAGCGGTGTGGAGATCAAGCAGGGACAGCGGATCGGGATGTTCTACTCGTCGGCCAACTTCGACGAGGACGTCTTCGACAGCCCGGAGAAGTTCGACATCACCCGCGACCCCAACCCGCACCTCGGGTTCGGCGGCAGCGGCGCGCACTTCTGCGTCGGCGCGAACCTGGCCAGGCTGGAGATCGACCTGATCTTCAACGCGATCGCGGACGCCATGCCGAACATCAAGCAGGTCGCGGAGCCGCGGCGGCTGCGTTCGGGCTGGCTCAACGGCATCAAGGAGTTCCGCGTCCAGTACGCGTGAGAGAGACGACTGAGGCCCCTCCACCTGCGGGATGGAGGGGCCTCATGCTGTGTGGCGTCAGGCCTCGACGCGCAGAGTCGCGAGCGCGCGTTCGGTCTCCCAGAACGCCCGCATCGACTTGATCAGACCGTCCTCGCCCACGTTGTAGACGAACACGCCCTCGGTGTCCACGCGTGCCCCACCGGGCAGGAACGCGCTGATCGTGCCCACGTTCGCGCACTCCGAACCCGCCGCGAACGAGTCGTGCATCGCGAACTCGAAGCGCTCGACGTTGGCGATCGCGAGGTCCCAGAAGGCCGCGATCGCCTCCTTGCCGTGGTGGCCCTTGCCCTCGGCGTCGAACATCGACGGGCCCACCGGGTCCTCGACCACGGCGTCCTCGGCGAACAGGGCCAGCCACTCGTCCTTCTTGCCGCTCGAGACAGCCTCCATGGAACGCCAGGAGGCCACACGGGCAGGGGTTTCGGTCTTGGAAGCCGTCCAACTGACTGCGGTCACGCGAACTCTCCGATCACCTCGTCGGCGAAGCGCCGAAGTCCGTCCTTCTTGGCCTGCAGGCTGCCGTCGAAGCCGACGCCGTAGAACAGCCAGGGCACCACGATCGTGTCGGTCACGCCGATCTCGTCGAGCTGCTTGTAGCCGTCGAGCCCGAAGCGGTCGATGCACACGGCCTGGATCTCGAACGGCCGCTCGAAGCAGCCGAGATCGGTGAGCTGGGCGATCACCGACTTCAGCTCCTCGAACTTGATCATCGCCGACGTCCAGCCGTCGCCGACGCGGGCGGCACGCTTCAGCGCGGCCGGGGAATGGCCACCGACGTAGAACGGCACCGGCGAAGTGGGTGCCGGCGACATCTGCAGCCGGTCGAAGTCGAAGTAGTCGCCGTGGTACTCGACCATTCCGCCGCCGAGCACGAGCTTCAGCACGTCGATCATCTCGTCCACGCGCGCGCCGCGGTTCTTGTACGGGACACCGCACCACTCGAACTCCTCCGGCGACCAGCCGAGGCCCACGCCGAAGCCGAAGCGGTTGCCGGTCATGTGCGCGACCGAGCCGACCTGGCGGGCGAGCAGCAACGGGTTGCGGGAGCCCAGTTTCAGGACCTGCGTGTAGAAGTTGATCCGGGACGTCACCGCGCCCATCGCGGCCGCGGCGACGAACGGGTCCACCCACGGGGTGTCGGCGTTCCACATGCGGGAGCCGTCCGGGGTGTAGGGGTAGTCCGCGGAGACCTTCTCCGAGAAGAACAGGGAGTCCGGCAGCGCGATCGAGGCGTAGCCGCACTCCTCGGCGCACCGGGCCAACTCGGTCAGCTGGTCGAGCGGGCTCATGGCGATGCCAACGGTGAACTTCACCATGGCCTCCGGCGGAGGCAGTCCTGCGTCGTGGTCGTCATGGTGCTCCCGGTAGGTTGTGGTTCGTGCGAACGGCGTACAAATGCCGGGCTTACCCGACCCCTGAACAGACTGCGGTGCTGAACCGCACGTTCGGGTGTGTGCGTCTGGTGTGGAACAAGACCTTGAGCGAGCGGAACCACCGCTACCGCGCGGAGGGTGTGCGCACGTCGTACCGGCAGACCGATGCGGCGCTGACCGGGTGGAAACGTACCGAGGAACTCGCGTTTCTGTCGGAGGTGTCC
>NZ_JOEA01000031.1 GCF_000719115.1 Lentzea albidocapillata
CCGCCAGCGTTCGTCCTGAGCCAGGATCAAACTCTCCAATAAGGATTGTGTTGATCGCTCCAGACGGAAAATGTCTGGCATCTATCTTCTCAAAGGAATTACCTCGACGAGAGGTAATTCATATATTACTGGCTGTGTTTCGGCACGCTGTTGAGTTCTCAAAGAACACGCGCACACCGCAGCTAGTCTCCGAAGAGAGTTGCTTCCGGGGCTGTGTCGTACTTAAGCTTGGTTATTGAAACTTCCGACGCCCTTGGCCTCTGAGCTCAGACGAGCTACCGGCTGGGTCTTCATCGTTTCCAGATCACCCACTCTACCACACTCGGTGGAAGCTTGGTTCGTGATCCGTGTCGCGCTCCGTTCCGGTGTTCCCGGCCCGTTCCTCGCTGACATGGAGAAAGTTACACGCACGCCAACGGGGGGTCAAATCGGGGGCAACCCAGCCGCCCGCGATCTAGAAACCGCAGGTCAGCAGCCCCGTACAGGACCCTCCGACCACGCTATCGCAGCCGAAACCCGTACACACTGTGACCGCGATCACATCCAGAAACATCGAAGGCCGCCGGTCCCAGGTGGGACCGGCGGCCTTCTAGGACCAGAACAGGCAGGTCAGAGCTCTACCTGCACGCTCGCGTTGTTGCGCTTGCCGCGGCGGAGCACCAGCCACTTGCCGTGGAGCAGGTCGGACGACGCCGGCTTCCACTCCTCGTCGGTCACCTTCGCGTTGTTCACGTAGGCACCGCCCTCGTTGACCGTCCGCCGCGCGGCACCCCGGCTCTCGGCCAGGCCCGACGCGATCAGCAGGTCGACGATCGTGGGTTCGTCCGCCAGCCGCACCTGGCCCTTGGGCGCCTCTGCCAGCGCCGCCTCCAGCACCGACGCGTCGAGATCACGCAGTTCGCCCCGGCCGAACAGCGCCGACGACGCGAGGATGACCTGCTGCGTCGCGCGCTCTCCGTGCACCAGGTCGGTGAACTCCTGCGCGAGACGCTTCTGGGCGGCGCGCTGGTGCGGCGCCTCCGCGGTCTGCTTCTCCAGCTCGTCGAGCTCCTCACGCGTGAGGAACGTGAACAGGCGCAGGTAGTTCAGCACCGTGACGTCGTCGACGTTCACGAAGTACTGGTACCAGGCGAACGGCGAGGTCATCTCCGGGTCGAGCCACACGCTGCCGCCGCCGGTGGACTTGCCGAACTTGCGCCCCTCGGCATCGGTGACCAGCGGCGCGGTCAGGGCGTGCACGTGCTTGCCCTCGACCCGGCGGATGAGGTCGACGCCGCCGACGATGTTGCCCCACTGGTCCGAGCCGCCGACCTGCAGCGCGGTGCCGTACTTGCGGTACAGCTCCAGGTAGTCGTTCGACTGCAGCAGCAGGTAGCTGAACTCGGTGTACGACATGCCGTCGCCTTCGAGGCGGCGCTTCACCGTCTCCCGCGACAGCATGACGTTGATCGAGAAGTGCTTGCCGACGTCGCGCAGGAACTCGAGCGCGCTGACCTGGCCCGTCCAGTTGAGGTTGTTCTCGACGACCGCGCCCGTGGGCGAGTCGTCGAAGTCGACGAACCGTTCCAGCTGGCCGCGGATGCGCTCCGCCCACTCGGCGACGGTGTCCAGCGAGTTCAGCGTGCGCTCACCGGTGTCACGCGGGTCGCCGATCATGCCGGTGGCGCCGCCGGCCATGACGATCGGCCGGTGGCCCGCCTTCTGGAAGCGCCTGAGCATGAGCAGCGGGACCATGTTGCCGGCGTGCAGCGACTTCGCCGTCGGGTCGAAACCGCAATAGAGCGTGAGCGGGCCGGCGTCCAGGTCCTTCCGCAGTGCGTCGAGGTCGGTGGACGTCGCGATCAGGCCGCGCCAGGACAGTTCGTCAAGGATGTGCTCGCTCACGGCTCTCATTGTCGCCTACCTGGTCCAACGGGTTTCGACCTGGTAGGCGGACGGGTATGCGGAGGCCATG
The DNA here is from genome assembly GCF_000719115.1 of Lentzea albidocapillata. GTDB lineage: Bacteria > Actinomycetota > Actinomycetes > Mycobacteriales > Pseudonocardiaceae > Lentzea > Lentzea albidocapillata. Next base: position 1,955 of record NZ_JOEA01000031.1, read on the forward strand.
ACGGACCCACGTGACTCGGAGTTAGGCCGGCCGACCGAGCGCATGCCGCGCGTGGACGAACCGGTGGCCGAAGAGGTCGTCGAGCGCGACGACGACTACCGCAGGGTGCGGACGGTGCGAACCGTCTGCGCACTCATCGACATCGTGTGCTGGACGTTCGCCATCGTGCTGTTGGTGCACATCTTCCTGGTGATCGCAGGTGCGAACGCCACCAACGGGTTCTTCCAGTTCATCGCCGGCTGGGCGGACGGGATCACGCTTGGCCTTGACGGTCTCTTCACACCGGACAACGCGTCCGCGGCGACGCTCCTCAACGAGGGCCTGGCCGCTGTCCTGTGGCTGATCATCGGTGCGTTGCTCACCAACCTGATCACCCGCATCGCGTTGCCCTCCGGACATCGGCGCGCCTGGTACCGCAGGTCGGTGCGCCCCTAGAACAATGGCGGGGTGGCCGAGTACGAGTTCGACGTCGCCCCTTCGTTCGCAGAGCAGGACCGCGCCAAGGTCGAGCCGATCGTGCGACGGTTGGAGGACCTTGGCGTCAAGGTCTACTACGACGAGGACCAGCTCGTCGCGCGGTGGGGCCTCGACCTGATCGAACTCACCACGGAGACGTTGACGCACAAGGTCCGCTACGTGCTGATGTTCGCTTCACGGCACTACGTCGAGCACAAATGGGCACGGCACGAACGCAAGACCGCACAAGCGCGGGCTCTTGGGCAGCAGAACGAGTACCTGCTGCCCATCAAGCTCGACGACACCGAGGTACCTGGCCTGCTGTCCAGCATCGGTTACCTGGACCTCCGCGTGCACGACACCGAGGTGATCGCGCAGTCCGTGGTGCAGAAGCTCGCCCAGCACCGCGCCGAGTTCACCCCGTCGACCCCGATCACCCCCAAGTCGGTGGCCGCGCTGGTCAGGGAGAAGCCACGCGGCTGGGAGTACCTCCTCTACGCGACCGTTGTGGCGCAAGGACTCGCTGACCTCCAGCAGAAGTACCGCGAGCACTTTCTCCGCTACTCGCCGCGCAACGGCATCGTCGAGCACGGCAACGGCATCGACCTGATCCGCGACCGCAACGTGCTGCTGGGCGAGATCATCAAGGTCGCCGTGGAGTCCGTCTTCACCGCCGAGACCCAGGAAGCCGCGTTCGGCCGGTCGGGCGAGCCGGGCGACGCGGACCGGATCGTGCACCTCGGCGAACTGTTCGTGCGCACGTTCGCCGAGATCCTCGACTGGGCGCGGGGAATCCACGGAACCAGCTACGCGCACGAGCCCGCCCGTGCCGCCGCTCGGGTGCAGGCGCGGTTCGCGGACCGGCAACTGGAGGCGATGCACGCGGTGGCGCGGGATCTGCGCGAGGTGGCGGACACGCTGGTCGAGCGGTTGACCGCCGGGGAGCGGATCGACATGACGGTGCCGCTGGTGTTCGAGGTGGAGCCGGCGTTGGAGGTGGAGTTCAAGGCGGCGCTGGACAGGCTGTCACGCTGACGGGCGGCGCTTGCCGCCTCTCTTGTAGGTCGACACGGCCGGTGAGTCGATCCAGAACCGCCAAGGCACGTCCATGGCCACGGCGACACCCACGCGCGGACCCGCGTGCACCTTCGCCGCCGGTTCACCTGCGTACAACCGCACGGGCGAGTCGGCAGACGTCAGGTCGAGGCCGTTCTGAGAGCGGTCCAGCCCGAGGACCTTGCACAACCGTGCGGGCCCCTTGGCCAGTTCGGCGGCGGAACGCGAGGCAGGGCGGCGAGAGAAGGCGATGTCCTCACCCTCAACTACCTCGCCCGCGCGCAACAACACCGCGCCCGGTACGCCGTCGGTCAAGGACACGATGTTCGCGCAGAAGTGCATGCCGTAGACGAAGTAGACGTACAGGAAGCCGGCCGGGCCGAACATGACCTCGTTGCGCGGGGTCTTGCCGCGGTAGCAGTGGGACGCCGGGTCGTCGCCGCCCCGGTACGCCTCCACCTCGACGATGCGCACGCGCACGCCGCCGGCCTCCAGGTACGAACCGAGGAGGAGCTGGGCGGCATCGATCGGGTCGACGGCCAGCTCCTCCCTGGTCAGGAGCCTAGAACTCACGTGCGGAAGCAGCCTTTGCGGCGAGTGCGTCGAGCTGTTCGCGGACGCGGACGGGTGCCGTGCCGCCGTAGGCGTCGCGCGACGCGATCGAGCCCTCGACGGTCAGCACCGCACGGACCTCGGAGGTCAGAGCGGGCGAGATCGCGAGGAACTCGTCGTCGGTCAGGTCCTCCAGGCCGACGCCGCGGTTCTCGGCCGTGCGGACGCACGCGCCGGCTGCCTCGTGGGCCACGCGGAACGGAACGCCCTGGCGCACAAGCCATTCCGCGATGTCCGTGGCCAGCGTGAAGCCCGCCGGGGCCAGCGACGCCATGCGATCGACGTCGAACCGGAGCGTCGCCACCATGCCCGCGAAGGCCGGGAGCAGCAGTTCGAGCTGCTCGACCCCGTCGAACAGCGGTTCCTTGTCCTCCTGCAGGTCGCGGTTGTACGCCAAGGGCTGGGCCTTCAGCGTCGCGAGGAGTCCAGCGAGGTTGCCGATCAGGCGGCCCGACTTGCCGCGCGCGAGTTCGGCCACGTCCGGGTTCTTCTTCTGCGGCATGATCGAGCTGCCGGTGGACCAGGCGTCGTCGAGGACCGCGAACCGGAACTCGGCGGTGGTCCAGATGATGATCTCCTCCGCGACGCGGGAGAGGTTCACGCTGATCATGGCCAGCACGAAGGCCATCTCGGCGGCGAAGTCGCGGGAGGCGGTGCCGTCGATCGAGTTCTCGACCGGGGCGTAGAAGCCCAGGTCGGCGGCCACCTTCGCCGGGTCCAGTCCCAACGAGGAACCTGCCAGGGCGCCCGAGCCGTACGGCGAGAACCCGGCGCGCTTGTCCCAGTCGTGCAGGCGGTCGACGTCGCGCAGCAACGCGTGGGCGTGCGCCAGCAGGTGGTGCGAGAGCAGCACGGGCTGGGCGGACTGCAGGTGCGTGCGGCCCGGCATGACGGCACCGAAGTGCGTCTCGGACTGCTGAGCCAGCGCGTCCACGACGTCCAGCACGCCGGACGCCACTCGACGAGCCGCGTCGCGCAGCCACATGCGGAACAGCGTGGCGACCTGGTCGTTGCGGGAACGGCCGGCGCGCAGCTTGCCGCCGAGCTCGGTGCCGGCGCGGTCGATCAGGCCTCGCTCCAGTGCCGTGTGGACGTCCTCGTCCTCCAGCACCGGGGTGAACGCGCCGGACTCGACGTCGGCGAGCAGCTCGTCCAGTGCCTTCTGCATGCCGGAGAGCTCCTCGTCCGACAGCAGACCCGCGGCGTGCAGCACACGGGCGTGCGCGCGCGAACCCGCGATGTCGTACGGCGCGAGCCGCCAGTCGAAGTGCGTCGACAGCGACAGCCGCGCCATCGCCTCGGCCGGTCCCGACTCGAACCGGCCACCCCACAAAGAACTCATCACACGCAACTTTCAGCTAGCGAAGTCGTAAAGCGATTCTTCCGAACGGGCGACGAGACCGACCACGCGCCCCTCGTACAGCGCGACGTCGACCTCGCCGGAACCCGACGGCAAGGCCATCCGCGCGACCCGCACCGCGACCGAGCCCAGACTGGACCTGACGACGCCGGCGCGGAAGTTGAGCTCGCGGACGGCCTCGGCGACGGAGACGGTCTCGCCGTCCACCGCCACCGGAACGCCCGCGTCGAACGTCAGAACGGCGTGCACGGGCTCATTCATCGACGGAACCGGAGGCCAGCGCGGTGATCCGGTCGGCGAGCTCCGCTCCGGTCATCGGCTCGCGGGCCACGACCAGGATCGTGTCGTCACCCGCGATCGTGCCGACGACCTCGTGCAACGCCGCGCGGTCCAGCGCGGAGGCCAGGAACTGCGCGGCGCCGGGCGGAGTCCGCAGCACCGCGAGGTTGCCGGAGAAGTCCGTCGACACCAGCAGTTCGCCCAGTACGCGGACCAGGCGCGTCGTTCCGCCCTGGACGCCGCGCACGGGACTGCCGTCCTCCGGGATCACGTAGACCGGCGCACCGCCGTCAGGGCCGCGCAGCTTGACCGCGCCGAGCTCGTCGAGGTCGCGCGACAACGTGGCCTGCGTGACGTCGATGCCTTCCGCCGCAAGCAGTTTCGCGAGCTCGGACTGGCTGCGCACGGCACGCTGCGACACCACCTCGACGATGCGACCCTGGCGGGCGGTGCGAGTCATGACGACTGCTCCAGCAACCACACGAGCAACGCCTTCTGGGCGTGCAGCCGGTTCTCCGCTTCCTGCCACACCAGCGACTGCGGGCCGTCGAGCACCTCGTCGGTGATCTCCCAGCCACGGTGCGCGGGCAGGCAGTGCAGCACAGTCGAGTCCGGCTTGCCCGTCGCTTCCAGCAAAGCGGCGTTCACCTGGTACGGGCGGAACGGGCCGACGCGGTCCTTGCCGTCGTTCTCCTGCCCCATCGACGTCCAAGTGTCCGTGACCAGCACGTCCGAGCCGTCGACCGACCCACGCGGGTCGTTGATCAACGCCACCGAACCGCCGGTCTCGGCGGCGCGCTTCTTGGCGTCCTCAAGGAACTGCGGGTTCGGCACGAACGAAGCCGGCGCACCGATGCGAACGTGCATACCTGCCGTGGCACCGCCGAGCAGCAGCGAGTGCGCCATGTTGTTGGCACCGTCGCCCAGGTACGTCAGCGTCAGACCGGCCAGCTTGCCGTAACGGCGGCGGATCGTCTGCAGGTCCGCGAGCACCTGACACGGGTGGAACTCGTCGGTCAGCGCGTTCACCACGGGAATGCGCGACACGGAGGCCATCGCCTCCATACGGGCCTGGGCGAACGTCCGCCACACCACGGCGTCCACGTACCCGGACAGGATCCGCGAGGTGTCCTCGATCGTCTCCTCGCGGCCCAGCTGCATCGACCGGCCGTCGATGATCACCGGGTTGCCGCCGAGCTGCGCGATGCCGACCTCGAACGACAACCGGGTGCGCGTGGAGTTCTTCTCGAAGATCACGGCGACGGACTTGGGGCCCGCCAACGGCTTCGCGGTGAACCGGTCCGCCTTGTACGCGTCCGCGAGGTCGAGAACGGCCGCCTGCTCCTCGGTGGACAGGTCGTCGTCGCGCAGGAAGTGCCTCGGGCTCACGGCGTCTCCTCGAAGAAGGTGGGGAGCGCGGCGACGAAGGCCTGCGCGTCGGACTCCTCCAGCACGAGCGGCGGGGCGAGCCGCAGCACGTCGGGCTGGATCGGGTTGATCAGGTAACCGGCCTTCTGCGCGGCCGCTGCAGCCTTCGCCGAGACCGCCTCGCGCAGCGTGATGCCGAGCAGCAGGCCGGCTCCCCGGACGCCGGAGATCGCGGGGTGGTGCAACGCCTCCACACCCGCGGCGATCTCCTTGCCCACGGACGAGACGTGCTCCAGCAGGCCTTCCGAGGCGATCGTGTCGAGCACCGCGAGCCCGGCGGCGCAGCACACCGGGTTGCCGCCGTACGTCGTGCCGTGGTGACCCGGCTTGAACAGCTCCGCCGCCGCGCCGAAGCCGATCGTGGCGCCCAGCGGCAGGCCGCCGCCGATGCCCTTGGCGAGCGTCATGACGTCCGGCACGATCCCGGCCTGCTGGAACGCGAACCACGTGCCGAGGCGGCCGATACCGGTCTGCACCTCGTCGAGGATGAACAGCGCGCCGTGCTCGGCGGTGATCCGGCGGGCCTCCTGCAGGTAGCCGGCGGGCGGCACCATGACGCCCTGCTCGCCCTGGATCGGCTCGACGATGAACGCCGCCGTGTCGTCGTCGATCGCGGCCTCAAGTGCCGCCACGTCACCGAACGGGATGTGCGAGACGCCGGGCACGAGCGGTGCGAACGGCGCGCGCTTCGGTTCCTGGCCGGTGAGCGTCAGCGCGCCCATGGTGCGGCCGTGGAACCCGCCGATCGTGGACACGACCTTGGTGCGGCCGGTGAGGCGCGCCATCTTGAGCGCGGCCTCGTTGGCCTCGGCGCCGGAGTTGCAGAAGAAGACCTTGCCGGGCTCGCCTGCGATGTCCAGCAGGCGTTCGGCGAGCTTGAGCGCGGGCTCGTTGACGTACAGGTTGCCGGTGTGGCCGAGCTTCGCGATCTGCGTGGACACCGCCTCGACGATCGCCGGGTGCGCGTGGCCCAGGGCGTTGACGGCGAGGCCGGTCAGCAGGTCGACGTAACGGTTTCCGTCCGCGTCCCACACATGCGCGCCCTCACCTCGCTCCAAAACCAGCGAAGGTGTGCCGTAGTTGTCCATCATGGACTGTTGCCACCGCGTGGTCACTTGTCCCCCAAGACCATGGTTCCGACACCTTCAGTGGTGAAAACTTCGAGCAAAACGCTGTGGGCCAGCCTGCCGTCGATCACGTGCGCCTGCGGGACACCGCCGCGCACCGCGCGCAGGCAGGCCTCCATCTTCGGCACCATGCCACTTTCCAGGTCCGGCAGGATCTTCTCCAGCTCGGAGGCCCGGATCTGGTTCAGCAGCGACGAGCGGTCGGGCCAGTTCGCGTACAGGCCTTCGACATCGGTCAGCACGACCAGTTTCTCGGCGCCCAGGGCGACCGCGAGAGCGCCTGCTGCCGTGTCCGCGTTCACGTTGTGCGGCACGCCGTGGATGTCCGGCGCGACCGACGACACGACCGGGATGCGGCCCGCACGCACGATGTCGAGCACCGCGTCCGGGTTCACCTCGGTGATGTCGCCGACGAGACCGATGTCGACCTCCTCGCCGTCCACGATCGCACCACGGCGCGTGGCCGTGAACAGATGCGCGTCCTCGCCGGAGATGCCGACTGCGTAAGGGCCGTGCTGGTTGATCAGGCCGACGAGCTCGCGCCCGACCTGCCCGACCAGGACCATCCGCACGACGTCCATGGCCTCCGGCGTCGTGACGCGCAGGCCGCCGCGGAACTCGCTGTGGATGCCGAGCCTGTCCAGCATGGACTTGATCTGCGGGCCGCCGCCGTGCACGACGACCGGGCGCAGGCCGCACAGCCGCAGGAACACCATGTCCTCGGCGAACGCCTTCTTCAGCTCGTCGTCGACCATGGCGTTGCCGCCGTACTTGACGACCACGAGCGCGCCGCGGAAACGCTCCAGCCACGGCAGCGCTTCGACGAGGACTGCCGCCTTCTCTTGTGCGTTCATGAGGAGTAAGCGCTGTTCTCTTCGACGTAGTCGTGGGACAGGTCAGTGGTGAGTACCGTGGCTTCGGCGTCGCCGACGTTGAGGTCGATGACGATCTCGATGTCGCGGCCCGACAGGTCGGCCTCGCTGCGGTCGCGGTCGCGGGTTCCGTTGCGGTACAACGACACGCCGTTGATCAGGATCTGCAGCACGTCCGGGTCGATCTCGGCGTCCGCGCGGCCCAGCGCCATCGCGATGCGGCCCCAGTTCGGGTCGCTGCCGAAGAGCGCCGTCTTCACCAGGTTGTCCTCGGCGACGGTCCGTCCGATGTGGACGGCCTCGGCCTCGGTGGCGGCCTGCCGGACGGTGATGCTGATTTCCTTCGTCACGCCTTCGGCGTCGCCCTGAAGCTGCTTGACCAGGTCGGCGGAGACCTCGGTCAGCAACGCGGTGAAGTCGTCGAACGAGGGCTCGACACCCGAAGCGCCCGAAGCCAGCACCAGCACGGTGTCGTTGGTGGACGTGCCGCCGTCGACGTCGAGCCGGTCGAACGTCCTTGAAGTGGCCAGGCGCAGCGCCTTATCCAGCGAGTCACCGGAGATCTTGGCGTCGGTGGTGATGATCGACAGCATCGTGGCCATGTTCGGGGCGAGCATGCCCGCGCCCTTCACGAACCCGCCGACCGACCAGCCCTGCTCGGACGCCTTCCACGACTGCTTCGGACGGCTGTCCGTGGTCATGACGCCGGTGGCGGCGTTGAGCCCGGCCTCCACCGAGGAGGCCAGTTCCTTCGCGGCGTTCTCGACGCCGGTCAGGATCTTGTCCATCGGGAGGCGCTCACCGATCAGGCCGGTCGAGCAGACCGCGACGTCGACGGCGCCGGTGCCGAGCACCTCGGCGACCTTCTCCGCGGTGGCGTGGGTGTCCTGGAAGCCCTCGGGACCGGTGCACGCGTTGGCGCCGCCGGAGTTGAGCACGACCGCGGTCAGGCGCCGGGACTGGATGACCTGCTGCGACCACAGCACCGGCGCGGCCTTCACCTTGTTCGTGGTGAACACACCCGCGGCGGCGTCGGACGGCCCGTCGTTCACGACGAGCGTCAGGTCGAGAGCACCGGATTCCTTGATTCCGGCGGCGATCCCGGCGGCCCGGAAGCCCTGGGGTCCGGTGACGCCCTTGTTGCGGTTCACGGAGCGACTCCAACGGTCGAGAGGCCGGTCGTTTCCGGCAGTCCGAGAGCGAGGTTCATGCACTGGACAGCGGCACCGGCGGTGCCCTTGGCCAGGTTGTCGACGACGGCCACGACCACGAGCCGGCCGAGGTCGACGTCGACGGTGACTTGCAACTGGACGGCGTTCGAACCGAGAACGGCGTTCGTCGTCGGCCAGAGACCTTCGGGCAGGAGGTGCACGAACGGCTCGTCCGCGTACGCCTTCTCGTAGGCCTCGCGAACGTTTGCGCCAGCTTTGAGCTGCGCGGAACAGGTGGCGAGGATGCCCCGGGACATCGGCGCGAGCACCGGCGTGAAGCTGACCTTGATCGGCCTGCCCGCCGCCGCGCTCAGGTTCTGGGTGATCTCGGGCGTGTGGCGATGAGCGCCACCGACGCCGTACGCGCTGGCCGAGCCCATGACCTCGGAGCCGAGCAGGTTCGTCTTCAGCGACTTGCCGGCGCCGGACGTGCCCGACACGGCGACGATGACGACCTCGTCCTCGATGAGGTCGACGGCCGGGGCCAGGGCCAGTGAGGACACCGTCGGGTAGCAGCCGGGAACGGCGACGCGGCGTGCGCCGACGAGCGCGTCCCGCCCGTTGGGAAGTTCGGGCAGCCCGTACGGCCAGGTGCCGGCGTGCTCACCGCCGTACCACCGCGTCCAGTCGTCGGCGCTGGTCAGCCGGTGGTCGGCGCCGCAGTCGATCACGAGCGTGTCGTCGCCGAGTTGCTCGGCCAGCGAGGCTGAGTGACCGTGGGGAAGTGCGAGGAACACCACGTCGTGGCCCTTGAGGGTCTCGACTGTGGTGTCTTGTAGTTCTCGGTCGGCTAGCGGCAGGAGGTGCGGCTGGTGCTTGAGCAACTTGTCACCGGCGCTGCTGTTGGCCGTCAGCGCGCCGATCTCGATGTCCGGATGGCCCAGTAGCAGGCGGAGCAGCTCGCCACCCGCATACCCGCTGGCGCCCGCGACCGCGATCCTCACTGTCATACGCATGATTATGCACTGACATGCAAACTCACTCAACAGGGAGCGTGGCCACCTGGCCACCCGATCGGGGCCACCTGGCGCTGTGGGGCGCTGAGCGCGGTCGACCATGATGATCCGCGTGAACGTGAAGGTCCGCGACGGGCTGTGGACGGCTGCCGCCTTCCTGCTGGCCATGGTGACGCTGTTCGCGCCGCTCGGCAGACCCGTCCACTGGTGGCTGGTGCTGGCGTCCGCGCTGTGGGCGGCGGCGCTGGTGCCGATCAGCGCGCGCTGGCCGCGGTGGGCGATCGTGCTCACCGCTCCCCTCAACGGGGTCAACAACCTGCTCGCGATCGCCCCGACGTCGCTGGTGGTCTTCCGTGCGGCCCGGTCGGTCCGTTCGCAGGGGCAACTGTGGACGCTGATAGGCGTCACGGCGGTGCTGCAGGCGGCGTTCGGCGGCCTGCACTCGTGGCGGGCCGGCGACAGCTTCTCCGAATACCTGCTCGGCACGCTGTTCTCGGGCGTGTTCCTGCTGATCTTCCCCGCCGTGTCCGGGGCGCTGATCGGACGGCGCAAGCCGTTGACGCAGGTGCTGATGGAGCGCAACGACTACCTGGAACACGCGCGCGTGTTGACGGCAAGCACCGCTCGTTCGGCCACGCGCGCGCACATTGCCAGCGAGATGCACGACATGCTCAGCCACCGGCTCCGGCAGCTGACCGCGCACGCGGGCGCGCTGGAGCAGTCCGCCGCCGAACACGCCCCCGAACTGCGCGAGCAGGTCGAGCTGATCCGCAAGACATCGGCGGTCGCGATGGAGGAGCTGCGCGAGATCCTCGGCGTGCTGGGCACCTCCTCCGAACACGACGAGGACGCGGGCACGCGCGTGGACGTCCAACGACTCGTGGCGGCGTCTTCCGCGGCGGGCCTCTCCGTCTACCTCGACTGGTCAGGCGCTGATCTGGCCGATGCCGACGCACGCCTGCGCAGGGCTGTGCATCGGGTCGTGCGTGAGGGGCTCACGAACGTGCACAAGCACGCCCCGTCAGCCCGGACTCGGGTGGCTGTGACCGTTGCCGACAGGGTGCGCGTCGAGGTCGTCAACGGTCCCAGCGCGGCACCGAGGGGCGCCGGCACCCGGCGCGGGCTCATCGGCCTGGAGGAACGCGTCGAGCTGATCGGCGGGGTGTTCCTCGCCGGGGTACCGGCGGGCGGCGGGTTCCGGGTGTCGGCCGACCTGCCGTCACACCCCGTCGCGCAGGAGGAGACCGGTGCGGTGGGGGCGGTGGCCGAGGCGCCGCCGCCGATCACCGCCGAGGTCCTGACGATGCCGCGCGTGGTCGGCAGCGGCTGTCTGGCCACGCTCTCGCTGGTGCCGTCGCTCGGCACGGCGTTCGTGCTGCTCCTGGTCGCGGTCTTCAGCCGCAGCGAGATCAGCCCGGAGGAGTTCGAGAAGTTCCAGGCGTCGGTCACGCACGAGCAGGAAGTCACCGAGACGTTCGGGTTCGGCGTCCCCTCGGACCACGCGGGGTGCTACCGCTACCACGTCGCGGGCTCGGACGACCGCGACTTCGAGGTCTGCTTCGACCGGAACAGCGGGCTCATGACCACGAAGAGGGAGCTCGCCCGATGAGGTACGTCTGGACGCTGCTCGCGTTCCTGGTCGGCCTGGTGCCGCTGATCGCCCCGCTGGCACCGGTCCCCCATCCCGCGCTGACCGTCGCGACCGCGCTGTGGATCGCCGCGCTGGTGTGGATCGCGCCGGACAGGCCCGAGTGGGCGCTGCTGCTCACCGCGCCGCTCTTCGCGGTGAACAACCTGTGGGCACAGGCCATCACGACGATCGTGGTCTTCACCGCGTGCCGCCGCCTGCCGCGCCTGGGCCGGTTGTGGGCGCTGCTCGGGATCATGACGCTGCTGCAGTCCGCGTTCAGCCAGTTCCAGGAGAGCTACCGGAGCATGCCGCTCTGGGAGGCCGTGGCCGGCGCGATCATCGGTTCGGTGTTCTTCGTGCTGTTCCCCGCGGTCTCGGGCATGCTGCTGGGCCGCCGCAGGCCGATGGTCCGGCTGCTGCAGGAACGCAACGAGTACCTCGAACGCGCCCGTGCCCTGACCGCCGCGTCCGCCCGTGCCGACGAACGCGCGCACATCGCCGGCGAGATGCACGACATGCTCGGCCACCGGCTCAGCCTGATCTCCATCCACGCCGGGGCACTCGAGCTCACGACCGCCCGCAAGGCTCCCCAGCTGCACGAGCAGGCCGAACTGATCCGCACCACGTCGTCGCTCGCGATGGCGGAACTGCGCGAGATCCTCGGCGTGCTGCGGACGAACCCCGAGCCCGAGTCGCTCGACGAGGACACCGGCACCCGTTCCGACATCGCCGCGCTGGTCGAGGGTTCCGGGCTCGCCGCGACGCTCGACTGGTCCGGCGACGACCTGCACGGCGCCGACCAGCGCACCCGCCGCGCGGTGCACCGGGTGGTCCGCGAGGCGCTGACCAACGTCGCCAAGCACGCGCCGTCCGCCCGCACGCGGGTGCAGGTCGCGGTCCAGGCGGGCCGTGCCCGCATCCAGGTGGTGAACGGCCCGTCGCCGGCGACGCCCGGCAGGGGCACCCGGCGCGGCCTGATCGGCCTGGAGGAACGCGTCGGGCTGCTCGGCGGGTCGTTCAGCGCCGGCCCGCCGGTCGAGGGCGGTTTCCGGGTGGCGGCGGACGTGCCGCTGAACCCACCGGCCCAGGCGGACCTGACCGCCACCGAGGCCGTGGAGGTGCCTCCCCCGCCCGCCGCCGAGGTGCTGACCGTCCCGCGCGTGCTGGGCGGTGGCTGCCTCGGGTTGCTGACGCTGCTGCCGATCGCGGGCGCGCTGATCGTGTTGCTGCTCTTCGCGTTGTTCAACCCGACGCAGATGAACGCGCCGTACTTCGACTCGTTGCGGGTGGGCGTCACGGCTGAAGGGGACGTGTACGAGGAGTTCGGCCTCGGGCAACTCGGCGTGGACGGGTGCTCGCGGTTCCGGACGTCGCACAACCCCGACCTCTCCTACAAGCTGTGCTTCCGCGACGGCAGGTTGTCCTCGAAGGAGCAGGAGCGCACGTAGGGCCTGTCTCGAAGTCTGGTTCGATGAGAGTCGCGCTTGAGGTGGTTCCTGGTGGTGCGGCCGGACGGCCCGCATACCGGTGTTGTATGTGGGTTGTCCGGCCGTGCCACCAGGGGCCGCCTCGGGCCCGGCTATCGCGGACCAGACTTCGAGACAGGCCCTAAGCTGCTGGGCGTGATCCGAGTTCTCATCGCCGACGACGAAACGCTCATGCGGGCCGGCATCCGGCTGATCCTCGAGAACGACCCCGAGATCACCGTGGTCGCCGAGGCGAGCGACGGCAGGCAGGCCGTCGAGCTGACCCTGAAGCACACGATCGACGTCGCGCTGCTCGACATCCGCATGCCGGGTGGTGACGGGCTCAAGGCCGCCGAGCAGATCGCGACGAGGACCAGCGTCGTCATGCTCACGACGTTCGGCGAGGACTCCTACGTGGCCCAGGCGCTGAAGGTCGGCGCGACCGGGTTCCTGCTCAAGGACACTCCGCCGCAGGAGCTGATCAACGCCGTCCGCAAGGCCGCGCGGGGCGAGCCGATCCTGGCCCCGCAGATCACCAAGCGCCTGATCGAGAAGCACCTGACCGCACCGAACGACGGTTCGGAGGCGCGCCGCAAGATCGACACGCTCACCGAGACCGAACGGGGCGTGCTCAAGCTCGTGGGCGAAGGGCTGTCCAACACCGAGATCGGCGAGCAGCTCTTCATGGCGACCGGCACGGTGAAGGCGCACATCAGCCGGATCCTGCCCAAGCTGGCGTGCTCCAACCGCGTGCAGGCCGCCATCGTGGCCCACGACGCCGGCCTCACCCGATCGTGATCACTGGGTCGTGAAGCGGTCCAGTGCGCGGATCTTGTTCGTGGCGTCCAGGGCCGCGACCTTGTAGGCCTCGGACAGCGTCGGGTAGTTGAAGACCGTGTCGACCAGGTAGTCGACCGTGCCGCCGCAGCCCATCACGGCCTGGCCGATGTGCACGAGGTCCGTGGCGCCGGTGCCGAACACGTGCACACCGAGGATCTTCCGGTCCACAGTGGACACCAGCAGCTTCAGCATGCCGTACGCGTCGCCGACGATCTGGCCGCGGGCGAGCTCGCGGTACCGGGAGATGCCGACCTCGTAGGGCACCGCGGACGACGTCAGCTCGGCTTCGGTGGCGCCGCAGTAGGAGATCTCGGGGATCGTGTAGATGCCGATCGGCTGCAGCGCGGTCAGTTCGTGCACCGCCTCGCCGAACGCGTGGTAGGCGGCCAGCCGGCCCTGGTCCATCGACGTCGCGGCCAACGCCGGGAAGCCGATCACGTCGCCGACGGCGTAGATGTGCTCGACCGGCGTGCGGTAGTGCTCGTCGACGGACAGGCGGCCGCGGTTGTCGGCCTCGATCCCGGCGGCGGCGAGGTTCAGCTTCTCGGTGGTGCCCTGCCGGCCCGCCGAGTACATGACGGCGGCGGCCGGGATGCGCTTGCCGGAGGCCAGCGTCGTGATGGTGCCGCCCTTGGACACCTCGACGTTCACCACCTTCTCGCCGAAGCGGAACGTGACCGCCTGGTCGCGCAGGTGGAACTTCAGCGACTCGACGATCTCGGGGTCGCAGAAGTCCAGCATCTTCTCGCGCTGCTCCACGACCGTCACGCGGGTGCCCAGGGCGGCGAACATCGAGGCGTACTCGATGCCGATCACGCCCGCGCCGACGACCACTAGCGACGCCGGGATCTCCTGCAGTGCGAAGACCTCGTCGGAGTCGAGGATCCGCTCCTCGTCGAAGTCCACCACGGAGGGACGGGCCGGCGTCGTGCCGGTCGCGATGACGATGTACTCGCCGGTGATCGTGGTGTGGTCGCCGCGGTGGCTCCCGTCGACGACGACGGTGTGCTCGTCGGCGAACCGGCCCCAGCCGTTGAGGAGGTCGATGCCGTTGCGGTGCAGTTGCGCGCGCACGACCTGGACCTCGCGGCCGATCACGTGCTGCGTACGGGCCATCAGGTCGGTGATCGTGATGTCCTGCTTGACGCGGTAGCTGGCGCCGTACAGCTCGCGCTGGCTCATGCCCGTCAGGAACATGACGGCTTCGCGCAGGGTCTTCGACGGGATGGTGCCCGTGTTCGCGCAGACACCGCCGACCATCTCCTGCTTGTCGATGATCGCCACGCGCTTGCCCAGTTTCGCACCCGCGATCGCCGCCTTCTGGCCGCCAGGGCCAGAGCCGATGACGATCAGGTCGTAGTCGTACGGCGTCATGGTCGACACCCTACTTCGACGGCTGCGATTCCACTCCGGAACTGCTGAACGGCAGCAGATCCAGCAGGCGGCCGGTGGCCCGGTAGTCCGCGACCCGCTCGGCGAACGGCCGCTGCACGATCCTGTGCACGGCGTCCCTGCCCAGCCGCTCGTAGGCGGGCACCGTGTCGTTGCTCAGGAAGTCCCAGCGCGCCACCCGGTCCGCGTAGTTGAACGCGGGCAGCGGGCCGCCGAACAACGGCCGGTACTGCGCCGGCGTCTTCCCGCCGGGCACGGGCATCGGCCCGGCGACCGTGATCGCGTACGTGACCATCTCGCCGGGCGGCAGCAACCGGGCCCGCATCCGGTCGAACTGGCCGGCGATCACCAGGTTCTGCTCGCGTGACGAGAACTCCATGACCGCCTGCGCCGGGTCCGCCCACGCCGCCGTGGTGTCCGCGTCGATGATGCCCGCGTCGCGCAGTTCCTCCACGGCCTTGATGCCGCCGTGCAGGTAGGCGGCGTGCATCGCGCCTAAGTCCATGAAGATGTGCTTCTGCATGGACATCAGCATCGACGAGAACCAGCGCAGTTCCGGGACCGTGCCGAGGTCGAGCATTCCGGCGGCGAAAGCGGGCGCGCCGATGTTCGCGAAACCCATCCACCGCAACGTGTCCGGGTGCGTCAGGTAGAGCTTCGCGTAGAAGTCGTAGACGGCGAAGATCACCGCGCGGTTGGAGTCCGCGGAGCGCTGCGGGTCCCACTCGGCCAGGTTGACGCCCGCGTCCTCGGCGGCACGCACGATCCAGTACTGCCACAGCAACGCCCTGAACCTCGCCGGCGCGATGCCCTTGGCCCGGTATCCGGCCAGCGCCTGCTCGATCGCGGCACGGTCGGACGGCAGGTCGGGGTGCACTCCACCCCGCTGTTCGCCGTTTCCGTTCACCAGCGGCAGATCCAGGTAATCCACCGTGTCCGCTTTGGTAGCACCCATGCTGCCGAGCACGAGCGCCGCCACGACCATGAGCACGCGCATGAACGCGAACTGTATCCGGATCAAGCACCCTTTCCGTTCACATGAGCACCCGGTCAAGTGATGTTTTGCGCGTTCGTTAGGACTTCCGGTACCGATGGGGCCATAAATCCCAACAGGGCTACTCCTTATGCCTATAACGTTTGGGTGTGACTCTTGAGGTTTCCTTGATCGAGGCGGTTCGAGCGGGACTCGAGGAGCGCGCGGATCCGGTGAAAGCACTGGAGATGCAGGCGTACATGAAGTCCGGCATGCCATTCCTGGGCGTGCAGAAACCGGGACGGGTGGCACTGCTGAAGTCGCTGCCCCAGTTGCACGACCGGGACAAGTGGCTACACGCCATCCAGACGTTGTGGCGCGAGGCGACCTATCGCGAGGAGCGCTACATCGCGTTGTCACTGAGCGGTGATCGCCGATTCCAGTCCGTCGATCTGCTGCCGTGGTTCGACGAGATGATCGTGACCGGCGCGTGGTGGGACTACGTCGACGAGATCGCGTCGAAACGCGTCGGGCCGTTACTGCGCTCGACGCCTGACGTCGTGCGGCCGTTGATGCTGAAGTGGTCCGTCGACGCGGACAGGTGGCGCCGCCGGACGTCGGTGATCTGCCAGCTGGGGTTCAAGGGCGCGACCGACGTGGAACTGCTGACGGCGTGCGTCGACGCCAACGTGGACGATCCCGACTTCTTCCTGCGCAAGGGGATCGGCTGGGCGCTGCGGGAGTTCGCGAAGACCGAGCCCGGCTGGGTGCGCTCGTTCGTCGAGGCCCGGCCGGGGCTGTCGCCGTTGTCACGGCGCGAGGCGTTGAAACATCTCTAGGGCCTGTTAGCCGTGTTTCGCGCGACCCGAGTAGGTGAGCGGGAAGACGAGCTCGGCGCACGCCGCCGGGACGTCGGCAGCGACCTCGACCTTCATGACGACCTCGACCGCACCTCCCGCGGGGATCTCCACGACGTCGGTGAGCGGCACGACCGTCAGCACGCCGGACGGGCAGCCCTCGACGCGCTGCTGGGTGCCGTCGAGCGGCTGACCGGGCACCGCCGACAGGCTCTCGACGATGATGACGACCGGGTTGGGGTTGGACAGCCGCACCTTGCGCTGGCCCACGGCACCCGGCTTGAGCTCCACGGGAGCGCCGGAGATGTCGTTGATCTCGAACGGCTTGAGCTGCTGCATGCCCGACTCGCCGCTGCTCACGGAATACGCCATCGCCGGCAGTTGCTGCTTGGGCCACGTGAGGTGCATGGCCGCCACGACCGCGGCGCCGACCATGAGGATCGTCAAGGACACGGCGATCTCAAGGCGCGGACCCAGACTACGCATGGCGCAACTCTCCAGAGTTGTTGCTCCCAGGCGGTGGGTTCGCCTCTAGCTCCCCACCGGACCGGCGACCATACTCGCCCGGTGGTTCATCGCTTCGCCCCTCGGCCCTGGCGGGCCGCGCCGCCAATCTTGGAGAAGCTTCACGTACTGCGCAAGCGTCTGACGGGCGCCGATTTCCCCTTGTAATGAGGGACTTTTGGCACCTTGACAGCTACGCAGGGCTACCACCTGCTGATTTGACCCCAAATCCCGACTTCCGGGACTCAGCCGATCGAGCGAACTTGCCCATCGGTTTTTCCGTACCACGACCCCGGTTTGTGCACGCGGGGAGCTTTCGTGCGCTGTGAACGCACGGAAGCTCCCCGCGTGCCGTCAGCCAGCAGGGTCAGGTGCGGAGTGCGGCGCCCAGGCGTTCCGCGGCGGCGGCGACGGCGGCGTCACGGGCCGAAGTCGCCTCCTCCACCGTCAGCGTGCGGTCCGGCGCGCGGAAGCGCAGCGAGTACGCGAGCGACTTCTTGCCCTCGCCCGCCTGCTCACCCGTATAGACGTCGAACAGGCGGATGTCCTCCAGCAAGTCGCCCGCGGACGCGCCCAGAACCTCGGACACCGACTGCACCGGCACGGAGGCGTCGACGACCAGCGCGACGTCCAGCAGCACCGGCGGGTACGCCGACACCATCGGGGCCGGGCGGTGGTCGTCCAGCGGCAGCGCGTCGAGGTCGAGCTCGAACGCCACGGTCCGCTTGGGCAGGCCGAGCGCCTCGATCACCTTCGGGTGCAGCTCACCGGCGTGGCCGACGGGCCAGTCGCCGACCCGCAGCTCGGCACAACGGCCGGGGTGCCACGGCAGCAGGTCCGACGCCACGACGCGCAGCTGCACGCCGTAGGCCTGAGCGGCGCGGCGGGCGGCCTCGACGGCGTCCGACCAGTCGGCTGTGCGGCCCTTGCCCCACCAGCCGGCCAGTTCGCGGTGGCCCGTGAGCACACCGGCGACGTGCAGCGGCTGGTGCGGCAGCGCGGCCAGCAGCGAGGCCACCTCGGCCTCGGTCGGCCGGCGGTCCACGCCCAGCGACGGCACGGGCACCTGCTGGGCGCGCGGCAGCGTCACCTGGGCGATGTTGTAGAGCGAGACGTCCTTCGCACCACGGGCGAGGTTGCGTTGGAGGGTCTCCAAGAGGCCCGGCAGCAGCGTCGTCGCCAGGACGTTCTTGTCCGCCTCCAGCGGGTTCAGCACGCCGACCGTGTTGCGCCGGATGTCGTCCGCCGGCAGGCCGAAGGCGTCGAACACCGACGGGTCGATGAACGGGAACGGCTTGACCTCGACGAACCCGTCCTCGGCCAGCGTGCGCCACACCGTGCGGCGACGGCGCTGCTGCTCGGTCAGGCCTCGACCGGCCGGAGCGGGCGGCAGCACCGACGGAATCGTGTCGTAGCCCTCCAGGCGCAGCACCTCCTCCACCAGGTCGGCGGGCTGCACGAGGTCGGAACGCCACGTCGGCGGCACGGCCGTGACGATCGTCTGGCCCTCCTCCGAGGTGGTCACCGACACCTGGCAGCCGATCTGGCCGAGACGGCGGGCCGTGACGCCCCGCGCGTAGCGGACCCCGGCGATGCGGTCCGGCAGGTCGATCGGCATCGACACCGGCTCGGGCAGCGCGGGCACGCCCACGTCCGTGCGGCCGGGCCTGATCTGGCCCTCGGCGTAGTGGTTGAGCAGCTTCGCGGCCCGCTCCAGCGCGACGGGCGCGAGAGCCGGGTCGACGGTGCGCTCGAAGCGCTTCGCGGCCTCGGACGGCAGCTTGTGCCGGCGGACCGTGCGCGCGATGGACGCCGGGTCCCAGTTCGCGGCTTCCAGCAGGATGTCCGAGGAGTTGTCACCGACCTCGGTCGACGCACCGCCCATGACACCGGCCAGCGAGATCACGCCGGAGTCGTCGGCGATCACGATGTCGTCGGAGTCGAGTGCGCGGACCTGGTCGTCCAGCGTCGTGAGCTTCTCCCCCGCCAGCGCACGGCGGACCGTGAGCGCGCCGGACAGGGACGCCGCGTCGAACGCGTGCAGCGGCTGGCCCAGTTCGAGCATCACGTAGTTCGTGATGTCGACCGGCAGCGAGATCGAGCGCATGCCCGCGAGCATCAGGCGGCGGCGCATCCACCACGGCGTCGGCGCCGTCGGGTCGACACCGGTGACGCGGCGCGCGGCGAACCGTGAGCAGCCGGGACGGTCCTCGATGTGGACCGGCCACGCCTCGCCCTCGGGCTCGGGGATCTCGACCACGCCGGGGTCGCCGAACGGCACGTCGAGCGCGCAGGCGATCTCGCGGGCGAGGCCGCGGACCGAGAACGCGTAGCCGCGGTCCGGGGTCGGCGCGAGCTCGATGACACTGTCGTTCAGGCCGAGCAGCTCCAGCGCGTCGTCGCCGGGCTGCGCGGTGCCGGTGGGCAGCACGAGGATGCCGGAGTGGTCGTCGCCGATACCGAGCTCGTCGGAGGCGCAGATCATGCCCTGCGACACGCGGCCGTACGTCTTGCGCTCGGAGATCGCGAAACCACCCGGCAGCACGGCGCCGGGCAGCGCGACGACGACCGAGTCGCCCTCGACGAAGTTCGTGGCACCGCAGATGATCTGGTTGACCTGTTCCGGGCCGACCTCGACCTTGCAGTAGCGGATCGGCTTCTTGAACTCGGTGAGCTCCTCGATCTCGACGACGCGACCGGCGACGATCGGGCCGGTCACGGGACCGAGCGGGCTCACCTCCTCGACCTCGATGCCGATGCGGGTGAACGCCTCGGCGAGTTCGTCGGGCGTGGGGACTTCGTCGAAACCGAGGTGTTCGACCAGCCAGCTGACCGGGACGCGCATCCGGATCAGGCCTCCGTTCCGAAAGGCTGGGTGAAGCGGACGTCGCCCTCGACCATGTCGCGCATGTCGGGAAGACCGTTGCGGAACTGCAGGGTGCGTTCCAGGCCCATGCCGAACGCGAAGCCGGAGTACACGTCCGGGTCGACGCCGGTGGCGCGCAGCACGTTGGGGTTGACCATGCCGCAGCCGCCCCACTCGACCCAGCCTGCGCCGCCCTTCTTCTCCGGGAACCACACGTCGACCTCGGCCGACGGCTCGGTGAACGGGAAGAAGCTCGGGCGCAGGCGGGTCTTCGAGTCCTCGCCGAACATCGCGCGGGCGAACGCGTCGAGCGTGCCCTTGAGGTGGCCCATCGTCAGGCCCTTGTCGACCGCGAGGCCCTCGACCTGGTGGAACACCGGGGTGTGCGTCGCGTCGAGCTCGTCGGTGCGGAACGTGCGGCCGGGGCACACGACGTACACCGGCAGCTCGCGGTCCAGCAGCGTGCGGGCCTGCACGGGCGAGGTGTGCGTGCGCAGGACCAGCTGCGAGTCACCCGGCGCGACGTAGAACGTGTCCTGCATCGAGCGGGCCGGGTGGTCCTTGCCGAAGTTCAGCGCGTCGAAGTTGAACCACTCGGTCTCGAGCTCGGGGCCTTCGGCGATCTCGTAGCCCATGGCCACGAAGACGTCACCGATGCGCTCTGCGAGCGTGGTGATCGGGTGGCGCGCGCCGCGCGGGAAGCGGTCCCAGGGCAGCGTGACGTCGACGGACTCCTCGCGCAGCACCCGCTCGTCGCGCTCGACCTGGAGCACGGCGAAGCGCTCGTCGAACGCGGTCCTGATCGCGGACTGCGCCTCGTTCACCCGCTTGCCGGCCTCGGCCTTGGCCTTGGGGGGCAGGGCACCGATCTCGCGGCGGGCCAGCAGCACGGGCGACCGGTCACCGAGGTGGCCGGGCTTGACCGCGGCCAGCGCCTCGAGGTCGGCTGCTCCGTCGAACGCCTCGCGCGCCTTCCGCACGGCCGCGTCGAGGTGCTCGGCTGACAGCGCCGCGACCTGCTTCGGGTCGTACGGGTCGTTGGCTCCGGACATGGTTTGTGGACAGCTCCCAGTTTTGACGCACACGGGGGACTACTCGGTAATCAACAGGCCGATCCTAGTCGGTGCGCTGTTGACCGCTCCGGAGCGTTCCGTTAAAGAGCGGCACCGGCCCCTCGATCGTCCCTAGGATGGGCGGCATCATGTCGCACACCTTCCGCGTCGACCTGCGCGGCATCATCGACCTGCTCAGCCATCACCTGTACAGCAGTCCGCGCGTCTACGTGCGGGAACTGCTGCAGAACGCCGTCGACGCGATCACGGCGAGGCGTGAGCTCGACCCGTCCTGCCCCGCCGGCATCACGATCACCTGCGGTCCGGCGCTGACGATCACCGACACCGGCGTGGGGCTCACCGAGGACGAGGTCCACGAGCTGTTGTCCACGCTCGGCCGCACGTCGAAGCGGGACGACCTGGGGTTCGCCCGCGAGGGGTTCCTCGGGCAGTTCGGCGTCGGCATGCTGTCGTGCTTCCTCGTCGCCTCGTCCGTGACGGTGATCACGCGGTCTGCTCGGGGCGGCCGGGCCGTGCGGTGGGAGGCGGACTCCTCTGGCAACTACACGGTGTCCGAAATGGACACTGCGGACGGTGTGCCGGTCGGGACGAGCGTGATGCTGACTGCTTCGCGTGGCAACGAACACTGGCTCGAAGCCGACGTCGTGCGGCCTCTGGTGAGCGACTACGGCGATCTACTGCCGGCCGTCGTGACGCTGGACGGCGCCCAGGTCACCCGCGGCGAACGTCCGTGGGACGACGAGGACGCCGACCTTTCCGGCTACTGCGAGCAGGTCTTCGGATTCAAGCCCTTCGAGGCGATCCCGATCGAGGTCGAGGCGGCGGGACTGACCGGTGTCGCGTTCGTGCTGCCGTCCGGTGTGCACCCCGGCACGCGCCAGACGCACCGGGTGTACCTGAAGCGGATGCTGGTCGGCGACAACGTCGAGGGCCTGCTGCCGGACTGGGCGTACTTCGTGCGGTGCGTGGTCGACGCGTCCGCGATCCGGCCCACGGCGTCACGCGAGTCGCTCTACCAGGACGAGATGCTGCTGGCGGTGCGCGAGGAACTGGGCGAGCAGATCCGCGACTGGCTGATCCGGCTGGACGCGATCGAACCGCGCCGGGCCGGTGAGCTGCTGGCCGCGCACCACCTGGGCATCAAGTCGCTGGCGCGCTCGGACGACGAGATGCTGCGGCTGGTCGAGCGGTGGCTGCCGTTCGAGACGACCGAGGGCGCGATCCCGTTGCGGCAGTTCAAGCGCAAGCACGGCGCGATCCTCTACATCCCGGACGTCGACGAGTTCCACCAGCTCGCGCCGGTCGCGGCCGCGCAGGGGCTGGGCCTCGTGAACGCCGGCTACGCCTACGACATGGAGCTGCTGAATCGGCTGAGCGCCCTGGACGGTCCTGCCGTCGCGCGCCGGGTCGCGCCGTCGGAACTGCTGGCGGCGCTGGCCGATCCGGAACCGGACATCGAGACGGCGCTGCGGCTGCGGCTCTCCGAGGGCGCGGCGGCGCTGGACCGGCACGACTGCGACGCGGTGATCCGCGACTTCGACCCGGTCTCGTTGCCCGCCCTGCTGATCACCAACGCGGAGCAGCAGCGCAAGCTCGACACCGAGCAGACGGCGGAGGAGGTGACGGACCCGTTGTGGGCGGAGCTGCTCGGGCAGCTGACCGCGGGCTCCGGAACGTCTCGTCCCGAGCAGCTGGTCCTCAACTGCCGCAACCCGCTGGTGCAGCGACTGGCACGGCTGAAGGACCCGGCTCTGGTGGAGCTGACGCTCGAATCTCTTTACGTGCACGCCGTTCTGCAGGCTCGGCGAGCGATGCGACCGAAGGACACGGCGGCGCTGAACCGTTCGTTCCTGGAACTGCTGGACCGCGCCGTTGGGGGTAAGTGAACATGGCCGACTTCACCGCCGAGGACGCCGAACGGGCGTTCCTGGAGGCGTACAACATGCCCACGGGCATGCCGAAGCACGAGGCGCTGGAACGGGCCGCGCGCATGTCCGACGCGCTCGGGCACCTGCCGCTCGGCGTCTCGTGCCGCACCGCGCTGATCGACTCGGCGTACTACCTGTCGCGCTACGACCTGATGCTCGCGCCGTTCGCGTGGGTACGGGCCGCCGAGGAGAAGGACCCCGAGGCGTTCAACGAGTACGAGGTCCACTCGCTGAACTGGGCGCACAAGTGGATCGCGACCGGGCTGCGCCGCGACCCGAAGTTCTCGCTGGAACAGCTGCAGGCCGTGATCGGTCAACTGGCGGACCGCTACGGCAAGCTCGGTTTCTCGGTGCAGCCGGTGCACGGCGCCCGCGCCGAGTACGCCTACCACGTCGGTGACATGACAGGCCTCGCCGAGCAGCTCGGGCGCTACCTCGCCACGGAGCGCGGGCCGATGGCGGACTGCGAGGCCTGCGTGATCGAGGAGCAGGTCTGGATGCTGGCGCGCCTCGGCCGTCACCAGGAGGCCGCCGCGCACGGCTGGGAGGGCCTGTCGGGCGACTCCGGCTGCGCCACGCAGCCGCAGGGCATCCTGTCCGCGCTGCTGTGGCCGTTGCTGGAGATCGGTGAGCTGGAGAAGGCCGCGCACGCGCACACCACGGCGTACCGGTTGATCAAGGACGACGAGATCACCTCGTACGTGCACGAGCACATCCGGTTCTGCGCGCTGACGGGCAACCTCGCGCGCGGCGAGGACATCCTGCGCCGCTCGCTGCACAAGGTGACGGGCGTGCAGCTGCCGGCCGACGAGATGTCGTTCGCGGAGTGCGCTTCCGTGCTGCTGCAGCGCCTTCCGGCCGACACGGTGTTCGAGGTCCCCGCGGTCGGTTCGCGGACGGCCGCCGAGCTCCTCGACCGGCTGTCGAAGCGGGCCCTGCAGCTCGCGAGGCAGTTCGACGAGCGCAACGGCACGCCGGCGTGGCTCGACCGGATCACGAAGTCGCTGGAGCAGAAGGACTACCCGGCGGTGGAGCTCGCGGTGCCGGTCGCGCCGGTCATCGCGCCCGCCGAGGAGTCCGTCGTGTTCGGCGACCCGGTGGAGATCGCCGAGTCGATGGTGACGCTGTACGAGCAGGGCGACTTCGTGAAGGCGCGGCGGATGCTCGACTCGCTGCCCGCGGACATGGACTCGTTGCTACCGCCCGATCTCGCGGCGCACGCGGGCATCCGGCGGATGACGACCGGGCTCGTGCCGTTCGACCCGGCGGTGTTCGACGGGCTGCTGACCGCGTTGCCCGCCGACCTCGCGCTGCGTTACCAGGCGAGGCTCGCGATGGGGCTGCCGGATGGCCAGGCGCTCGCCGAGCGGTGCCTGGCCGAGGCGACGACGGACTACACGCGGACGGTCGCGGCACTGTCGCTGGCGGAGCTGTACGACGACGCGCACGCGCACGAGCAGGCGAACGAGATGATCGCGCTGGCGTCCTCTTTGGACGTTCCGGAACTGCGTGGCCGGGTCGCGGTCGAGACGGCCGAGCACAAGGCGCGGCAGCAGGACCTCGAAGGCGCGTACGCGGACGTCCTGGCGGTCATGGCGGGCGAGATCCCGTTGAACGCCCGGTTCGAGGGCTACCGGCTGCGGTTGCGGCTGGAGACGTTGCTGCACAAGGTTCCCGAGGCGGTGGCGACGGCACGGGCGTTCGTGTCGGCGTTCCCGCTGCCGGAATCCGCGGAGGCCCGCTGGTACCAGGTCGCGACGATCCAGGAGCTGGACCAGGAAGGGGCCTGCCTGGGCGATCTGCGCGAGGCCGTGGCGATCTCCCGCGTACACCTCTCCCCCGGCCACACCGCGCACTTCTGCTTCGCGCTGAGCGGCGGCTACGTGCAGACGGACCGGTTCGTCGAGGCCGCCGAGGTCCTGGAGGAGTCGTTGCGGCTGCTGCAGGAAGGCCAGGAGGACCTGCGGCTGCAGGTGGTGTTCCGGCTCGGCCAGGTGTGCCGCAAGCTGGGTGAGCTCCCGGCGGCCGAGCGCTACCTGCGTGAGGCGGCCGAACTGCTGCCGCCCGAGGAGACGGGGCGCCGGGCGTTCCTGCTCGACGCGCTCGCCTCGGTGCAGGGCCGGCTGGACAAGCACGACGAGGCCATCGCGTCCTGGCGCGCCGGCGCCGCGTTGTGGCAGCAGGAGGGCAACCTCTCGGAGGCGATCGGCTCGCTGGTCGAGCTGGCGTCGAGCCTGCCCGACGACGAGATCACCGAGACCCGTGCGGCCGTGAACGACGCCGAGGCGTTGCTGCCGTCGCTGGACGAGCCGAACGAGGTCACCCGGCGCCAGGCCGAGATCGCCGCGATCCGCGCCTGGGTGCACGGCCAGACCGGTGAGTTCGCGCTGGCGATGAAGCAGTACCGCGACGCCGAGGCGCTGGTGGTGTCGCTGGGCGACGAGGGCTGGCGGGTGTTCGTCGTGCTGAAGGCGGCGCACGTGCTGCTCATCGCCGACGACGCGGAGGGAGCGGAGGCCGAGGCACGCCGGGCGGCATCGCTGCTGCCCGACGACAACCAGGCCGGGAACGTGCTCTCGATGTTGTCGGAGGCGTTGCGGCGCCAGAACAAGCCTTCCGGCACCGATCCACTGGTGCGCGAGCTGACCGCCCGGCTGGACTAGTTGTTTGAGGTCGCCTTCTCGTAGGCGACCTCGAACGCCTTCTCCGCGGGTACCTCGATGTGCGGGACGACTCCGACGCCCTCCCAGTTGGTGCCGGAGATCGGGTTGATGGCGCGGCCGTTGGGCACCGCGGACTTGAGGTGCGGGCCGACCCGGTAGCGGTCGCCGGGGTGGGCGCCGCCCCTGGTGGTCTCGCCGATGAGCGTGGCGCGCTCGTTCTGCTGGAGGTTGTAGCTCAGTTCCTCGCCACCGGAGAACGTGCGGGCGCTGGTGAGGACGTAGACGGGCTTCGTGCCGCCGAACTTCGGGCCTGGCACGTGCGGCAGCGTCCAGAACTGCTGGGTGGAGTCTTCCGGGCGGTTGTAGATGTCGTTGAGGTGCACGGGTTCGTCGAACAGGTAGCTGCAGACGAGCGCGACCGTGTGCGGGTCGCCGCCGACGTTGCCGCGCAGGTCGATGATCAACGCGTCGGTGTGCGCGATGAGGTTCATCGCCGCGACGATGGCGGGGGTGGCGATCTCGGCGTCGTGCAGCAGGCGGATCTCGAGCAGGCCGACGTTGCCTTCGAGCCGCTCGACCCTGCGGATGCCGAACGCGTCGAGCTCGGCTGCCTTCTTGTTCGCCACCGGGTCCCAGGCCGAATCCCGGCCGGTCTCGGGGACCTCCTCCGCGCTGTAGAGCAGGCGGAGGTGCTTGTCGCCGTTGACGCTCTGCAGGTCCGCGGTCACTCTGGCCGCGAACTCCTCATCGTCCACATCGGAGTACGCACCCTCGTCGAGACGGGCGCGGACGACCTTCGCGATCTCGTTGGCCGTGTCCGGAAAGACGTAGTAGGAGGCGAGCTGGAAGCACAGGGTTTCGATCTCTGGTTCGCGCACGGGCGCACAGTAACCGCGCGCCCGTGGCCCGTCAGCTCAATTCCGCTGATCCCGCGCGGAGGCGTAGAGGCACACCGCGGCGGCCGTCGCGAGGTTCAGGCTCTCGGCGGCGCCGTACAGCGGCACCTTCAGCGAGGTGTCCAGCTTCGCGACGACGTCGTCGGGCAGGCCGTGCGCCTCACTGCCGAAGACCCACGCGGTGGGCTGCTCCAGTTCGCCGTTCGCCGATGCCTCGACCAGGTCCTGCTTCGCGTAGCCGTCGGCGGCCACGAGCCTCAGCCCGGCCTGGCGGCAGGCGACGAAGACCTCGTCCGCGTTGCGGGAACGAGCGATCGGCAGGTGGAAGAGCGAGCCGGTGGAGGCGCGCACGCACTTGCCGTTGTGCGGGTCGACCGTGTCGCCCGCGAAGATCACCGCGTCCGCTCCGGCCGCGTCGGCCACACGCGTGACGGTGCCCGCGTTGCCGGGGTCGGAGACGCCATGGAGCACGGCGACGAGGCGCGGGGTGCCCTGCAGGGCTGCTTCGAGCGACTGCGGGACCGCGTCGCACACCGCGACGATGCCCTGGGGCGTCACGGTTTCCGACAGCGATTCAGCGGCCTTGTCGGTGACCTCGCTGATCCGGATGCCTCGCTCGGAGGCGCTCTGGAGCAGTTCGGCGTTGCGTTCCGCCGCCGTCGCCGTGACGAACAGTTCGTGCACCTCGCCGCCCTGCCAGGCAAGTGCCTCGCGCACGGCCTGGGCGCCCTCGACGAGGAAGCGGCCTGCCTTGTCGCGGCCCTGGCGGCGGGTCAGGTGGCGAGCAGCAACGACCCGAGGTGTCCGTTCGGTGAACGGATCTGCCTCGGGTCGGTTGCTGTCGCGAGGGTGCTGGCTCAGGCCAGGTCCCCGGCAGGAGCGTTCACGTCGGCCGGGAGCGCCTTGCGGGCGATCTCGACGAGCGCCGAGAAGGCGTTGGCGTCGTGGACGGCGAGGTCCGCGAGGATCTTGCGGTCGACCTCGACGCCGCCCAGGCGAAGACCCTGGATCAGGCGGTTGTAGGTCATGCCGTTCGCACGGGAGGCAGCGTTGATGCGCTGGATCCACAGCTTGCGGAAGTCGCCCTTGCGCGCACGGCGGTCGCGGTACGCGTAGTTGAGCGAGTGGAGCACCTGCTCCTTGGCCTTGCGGTACAGCCTCGAGCGCTGGCCGCGGTAACCGCTCGCCAGCTCAAGGGTGGTACGGCGCTTCTTCTGGGCGTTTACAGCCCGCTTGACGCGTGCCACGGGTCCATCCTGTCGATCTCATGGGGAACCGGAGTCGGGGTCCGGATCCCGAATTAGCTAGGGGGTGTCGAAGCGGGTCAGAGACCGAGCAGCTTCTTGATGCGCGGGGCGTCGTGCTCCGACACAACCGCGGTGCCGCTCATGCGACGCGTCACCTTGCTGGACTTCTTCTCCAGGATGTGGCGCTTGCCGGCCTTCTCCCGGAGGATCTTGCCGCTGCCCGTGACCTTGAAGCGCTTCGAGGTCCCGCTGTGCGTCTTGTTCTTCGGCATTTCCGTCCTCGTCTCGTGCTACCCACCGGGTCGGGGGCGGGCGTGCGTCCTACGCCTCGTCCGAAGCGGTGTCGTCCGCCTCGGGCGCATCGTCGTCCTGCTTGACCACGCGCGGCTTGATGTTCTTGTGCGGCGCCAACACCATGATCATGTTGCGGCCGTCCTGCTTGGGGTTCGACTCGACGAAGCCAAGCTCCGCGACGTCCTCCGCCAGCTTCTGCAGAAGCCTGTAACCGAGTTCCGGGCGCGACTGCTCGCGGCCGCGGAACATGATGGTCACCTTGACCTTGTTCCCGTGCGACAGGAAGCGGGCCACGTGGCCCTTCTTCGTCAGGTAGTCGTGCGGGTCGATCTTCGGGCGGAGCTTCTGCTCCTTGATGACCGTCAGCTGCTGGTTCCGACGCGACTCGCGAGCCTTCTGCGCGGTCTCGTACTTGAACTTGCCGTAGTCCATGAGCTTGCAGACCGGCGGGCGAGCCTGAGCGGCGACCTCGACGAGGTCGAGATCCGCTTCTTGCGCGAGTCGGAGCGCGTCCTCGATGCGAACGATCCCGACCTGCTCACCATTCGGCCCGACCAGACGAACTTCCGGCACCCGGATGCGGTCGTTGATGCGCGGCTCGGTGCTGACGGGTGCACCGCGGTTCGAGGGACTTGTCATTCACGTCCTTTGAGACTCGGTTGCGCCAAAAAACAAGAGCCCCGTCACCGTCTCCCGGTGAAGGGGCCCGCTTCCGACCGATCGCACCTCAGGACTACGGGCACCCGTGTGCCAGTGACCTGGAGGACCGGACCCGGCCACCTCAAGAAGCGGTGAACGCGGGTGGGAGCGGGGCTCCACTTGCCGCTCTCGCACTAACGAGAGCTGGTCGCGTCCGAAATACTAGCAGACGCTCTTGTCAACCCCCGAATCGCGGGCCTGTGACGTCGGTCGTCCGCGGGGACTTGCTTGAATGTAGCCGTGACCGATCCGCTTGAAGACAGCATCCGTGACCTGGGCGATGTCCCCAGCATCGAGGTGATCAGCCGGGCCGCGGTGATGCTGCTGTCCGCCGCCGCGGAGCGCCTGGGCCTCGCCGACCCGGACCCCGACAACTCCCCGCGCCGCGACCTCGACGAGGCCCGCCGCCTGATCACCGGCCTCGCCGGCCTGGTCACGGCGACCTCCGAGTACCTCGGCCCGCACGCCGCTCCGTTGAAGGACGGCCTGCAGTCGGTGCAGCGCGCGTTCCGCGAGGCCTCCGTCGTGCCGGACGAGCCCGGCCAGGGCCCGGGCGAGAAGTTCACCGGTCCCGTCTACTGATCCGCTCGCACGACGACCGGCTCCCACGGCTCGGCCTTGACCTGGAACACCGCGCTCGCCCGTTGCCCGGTAGCGGCCCGGAAGGTGATGGCCGAGCCGTTGTGGAGCGGACCCACCTCGAGGTGCTCGGCCGGCGGCTCGTCGTACTGGGAGAGCCCGAGCACGCGACTGCCCGGCACCACGGACACCGTGAGCTGCTCGATGACGGCGGGCCCGCCGAAGTAGCTGAGCCGGAACTCGTCGGGCGCGCCGGGCGTGATCGCGAACGTCGGCATGCCACTACGGCTGCGTGCGGCCGCGAGAACCTCGACGAACTCGTTGATCCGCGCCGTCGCCTGCTGAGCGGTGACCTGGGCCTCGTCGGCCAGCATCCGCGACGCCGTGGCGGCTTCCGCGGCCTTCCCGACAGCCTCCTCGGCCTTGGCCGCCACCTTCTTGGCTTCCTCCGCCGCGGCCTTGGCCTGCAACGCACTGGCCGTGGCCTGCTCGACGGCCTTCCGCGCGGCCTGCGCCTCCTCCTGAGCCCTGCTCGCGGCGTTCTGCGCCTCCTTCGCGGCCGTCTGCGCGAACTTGGCCTCGCGCGCCTGCCACAAGGCGACAGCGGTGGCGCACATGGCCACCACCGCGGCGATCACCGACAGGACGATCATGCCTTCACCCCCACCGAGGCCAGCTGACGTCGTGCCAACTCGTCGATCACGTCAGTGTCCCCCGTCCGCCACGCCACGGCGGGATCACCGTCGAACTTGCTCAACTGCCTGGAGCTGAGGCTTGTGAGCGCTCTCAGAGCCAGCAGGTCAGGCTTGTCGCGCAGCCGAGCGGTGTCGGCCGCCTTGCGGGCGTATTGGAGCCGGAGCGGCAGCCAGGTGATGAGCAGGAAGAGGACCGGGATGACAACGATGGCGGCGGCAAGCCAGAAGGCGCTGTCCTGGACCACGCTGATCTGCGCATTACCAGCGCTGGTCAGGGTTTCGCCGGCCTTGGTGCCGTTGCCCAGCGCGCCCGCCAGGTCCTCGCCCACGAAGGGCACGCCCTTGGCCTTGGCCGCCGCGTTGGTGAAGACGTCGCGGATGTCGCCGCCCGCGTTGACCAGGCCGTCTCCCGGGGCCCTGAGTTCCAGGACCCAGTCGTGGGCGGTGGTGGCCACCCAGATCCAGGTGGCTACCCATGCCGCGGCTAGTAGGTCGGCGATCAGCTGACGCGTGAACCTTGCCGGTCTGTCCGCGTACCACTTCATGTCGCGGATGGTGCCACGCGACCGTTCAGGCGTCGATGATCACGTGGCGCATGCCGCGGGCGTGCGAATCGTTGCTCGTCGCACGCCCGCGCCGGCTACTCCTGGGTGAAACTCTGCGGCAACACGCCGCGCCGCCACAGCCGATCGAGCGTGTCGAATACCTTCAGGGTCGATTTGAAGTCACGCCAGCCGTCGGGATCCACTTCCCGCCACCGGTCGTGGATCACCAGACCGCGCGGGTATCCGCCAGTTGATGCAAAGAAGGTCCCGCAACTGGCGCACCACATGTGGTTCATCAAGGTAGGTTGCCCAGCCCGTGCGGACTTCCGCACGTAGAACCGCACCGACATCTGCCCGCAGGCCGGACACTCACGCTCGTTCTGATCCTCCAGGACGCTCGGACCCCGGAAAAGGATCGCAAGCTCTTCCTGGCTGAAGTTCCGGCGGCGCACCAACTACCTCGACCTCCTTGTCCTTCTTTCGAACTTGTCCGCCATCTTCGCTCCGTACTCCTCGGGGTACTTCTCGCCCATGTGGATGCCGTACAGCTTGAACTGCCGATGGTGCTCGATCTCATGGAAGATCGTCTCCACTGCGAACCTCATGCTCGTGAGACCCGAGTCTGCGATTTCGATGATCGGACGGCCCCTCGGCCCAAACTTGGGCGTACCGCTCCCGTCATGCGGGCTGTTGCCATGTGCACCGTTGGCACCGTCATCGATCATCCCCGGAACGTGGACGATGTCGTAGCCGCTGATGCTCATTCCAGCACGGCCAAGTGCCATCTTCAGCTGCTTGATGCTGACCGCTGCCCCGCGCTTACCACCGGGCGCGGACTGCGGATCAACGGACTCGCCGTTGTCGTCAGCGGTACCGCACCTGAGATCCTGGTTGTGAACGAGGACGTCAGCAGCGGCAGCCTTTCCAGGACCACCGGCACCCACGTAGTACGTGTGCAGCCCATCAACCGTGAGGTTGTAGACAAGCCGCCCACCCGAGAACGTCCGAGTCCCGGTAACAGTCGCCGACCGGTTGTCAGCAGTCAGGAACTGGTACCCAGGCAGGATGTCCTGAGCCTCACGCCACCCGAGCCCCTGCACCCAGAACGGGTGCTCGTCGCTCACCGAGATCTTGCCGGTCCCGGTCTCGGAGGCGATGTCGAGCTGGTGCACCGACGCATCCGTCAGGTACTCACGGACGTCGGTGATCTCCTTGGCAGCGGTCTCACCGGTGGTCGGATCGGTGGCCAGCACGACGTCACCGACTCGAAGGTCCCGGATGAGCTTGCGCGTCCCGTCCGCCATCAACACCGGGGTGTCACCGGTGAAGCTGTTCTTGGCGGTCGGGATCGGGCAGGAAGCCCCGGCCCCGTTGCGCCCCTGAGCGCCCGAGTCCTTGGCCTTGTCGTTGCCCCGCTTCTTGTTCGACCCGAACAGCCCGATCAGATCCCCGAGCCCAGGCACCTGACTGTTGGCGAAGTCCGAGACCACCTGCTCGCCCACGGACTGCACCACGGACACACCGGGTTTGATGATCGTGGCCTTGATCGTGTCCCAGACCTTGTTGACGTCCTGGACGTTCTCGGCCACCGCCGACACGAGCCGGGACGGCATGTTCGCCGAGGAGGACACGAGGTCCTTCATGGCGATCTTCGGCTTCAGGGCGGCCTGCAGGATCGGCATCGCGTTGTTCTTGACGGCGTGGGCGATCGCGGCCTTGGCGCGGGCCGTCACCGCCTTCATCGCCGCTAGCCGGGCTGCCGCGGCCGCTGCGGCCGCCGCGGCCTTGCGAGCTGCTGTCTGTGCTGCCTCGCGGGCCGCTGTCTTGGCCATGTCGCCCGCGTTGCGGCGGGCGGCGCCTGCCAGGTCGTCGCCGTACTTGCGGCCTGCGCCTGCCACGTCGTCGCCGTACTTCCGGCCCGCGCCTACGACGTCGTCGCCGTACCTGCGCGCGCCGCCGAGGACGTCGTCGCCGTACTTGAAGAGGTACTTGGCGCCCTTGGCGAGTTTGCCGAACGGGACGAAGTTCGAGGCTGCCCACAGGAAGTTGCCGAGGCTCGGCTCGCGGATGAAGTTCGCGATGTCGTTGTAGCCGGAGACTTCCTTGACAACCTCGAGGCCGACCTTGGCGACGGACTTGACGCCGTTCCAGACCTTGCCCCAGTTCGGCCAGTGGCCGTCGGGGTCGATCATGTCGAGCGGGCGGCCCGCGCCGTAGGTGTAGCGGTTGAACAGCACGGAGGCGCCGGACGAGGCCGAGACCGTGTCACGCGAGGCGAAGGAACCGGTGTTCGGCTGGTACCAGCGGGCGCCCATGTTGACCTGGCCGGAGTCCGGGTCGGTCCAGTCGCCCTGGTAGCCAACGGAACGCTTCGTGCCCGACGAGGCGATCTGCTTGCCGAACGGGTCGTAGGCGGTCGAGTCCTGCATGCCCGCCTGGGCCGGGTCGAAGCCGCCCACCAGGTCGCCGTGCTTGTCGGTCACGGCGACGCGCTTGTCCGTGCCCTGCTGCAACGACAGCAGCTCGCCCGACGCACCGCGGCCGAAGGTCGAGTCGCCGTCGGACACCGGGTCGATGTCGGTGCCGGCGTACTTGAACTGCTTGGTGTTGCGGGAGACCACGCGGTCGAAGCCGTCGTAGGCGTACTGCGTCTGGCCCACGGCGATCATCCGGTCGAAGGCGTCGAAGGAGAACTTCTCCTCGAAGCCGGACGACGTGCGCGACAGCATCGCGCCGGACGGCGAGTACCTGTAGGTGTAGTCGCTGTCGGACTTCAGCCTGTTGCGCTCGTCGAAGACAGCGGTCTTGGCTCCGGCCTTCGTGCGGTTGCCGGAGGCGTCCCACGCGTAGTCGGTCGTGACGCCGCCGACGGTCCACGACTTCAGGCGGTTCGCGTAGTCGTAGGTGTAGGTGTTGTCACCCGAACCCGCGAGACCCGACGTCACCTTCCGCGTGAGGCGGTCGTTGTTGTCGTACTCGTAGGCCAGCGACGAGACGACGGCGCCGGAAGTGCCGTCCTTCATCACGTCGGACTTCATCCTGCCGAGCGGGTCGTAGTCGACGTCCCGGCTGCGGCTGGCGCCGTACTGGACCTTCGAGACCTGACCGGCCGCGTTGTAGCTGAACACCTGGCCGGTGCCGGTGATGCTGTCGGTCGCGGTGTGCAGGCGGCCCTTGTCGTAGGTGAAGCGGGCGGTGCCGGAGACGTCCGTCCTGGTCTTCATCCTGCCGAGCTCGTCGTACTCGAACGACGAGTCGCCCGACGGGCCGTTCGCGGTGAGCATTCCGCTGCGGTCGTTGTAGGTGAAGATGTTCTTGCCGCCCGGCGCACCGGATTCCAGCAGCCTGCCGACCGGGTCGTAGGCCTGGGTCCGCTCGGCCGAGGCCACCTCGGTGCCGGAACCGGTCTCCCGCACGACGCGGTTGAGGAAGTCGTACTGCCGTTCCCTCGTGACTCCGCCGGGCGCCACCATCTTCGCGACGTTGCCCGTCGCGTCGTAGGTACTCGTCCACGTCCGGTCGGCCGCGTTCGGGTGAGCCTCGGTCGACGGTTCGACGACCGATTCCGGCAGCGACCACGAGTTGTAGGTGGTGACGAACTTGTTGCCACGGCCGTCGGTGTAGCGGGTCCGCTGGCCGGCGGCGTCGTAGCCGAACGAGGTCGTGATGTTCTCGGTGTCCGAGATCGGTTCGACCTGCTGGGTCATCCTGCCGAGCGCGTCGTAGGTGAAGCGCGCGGTCTTGCCCATCGCGTCCGTCGCGGTCTCGACGTTGCCCGCCGCGTCGTGCGTGTAGGACGTGCGGCGCTGGATCGCTCCGGCACCGTCGAGGCTGAACTGGCCCTTCATCCGGCCGGCCGCGTCGTAGCTCACGAAGCTGCTGCGCCCCATGGCGTCCTGCTGCCACACCTGGCGGCCGGAGCCGTCGTACCCGAACTTCGTCGTCACGTTCGCCGGGTCGGTGGACGTGATCCGCTGACCGAGCGCGTCGTAGGTGAACCTCGTGACGTCGTTGTTCGGCGCGGTGGCCTTCACCAGCTCGCCGGCGTCGTTGTACTCGAACGACGTGGTGAACGCGGCGGCGACGGGCCTGCGCTCCAGCACCGACGACGTCACCTGGCGGCCCAGGTCGTCGTAGGTCGACTCGGTACGCGCACCCGTCGGGTCCGTCGCCGAGAGCTGCTCACCCTTGTGCGTGTAGGTGTACTTCCACACGCCGCCGACCTCGGTCGGCGCGTCCGCCTTCGGGTCCTGTCGCTCGACCATGCGGCCGAGCTGGTCGTAGCGGAACCTGGTGACGGAGCCACGCGGACTGGTCGTCTCCACGGCGTTGCCCGCGGCGTCGTACCTGGTCGACGTGACGGCCTTGATCGGCGTGGTCGTGCCCGGTGCCACGTAGTCCGGCAGTTCCACCCGCAGCGGGCGGCCGTTCTTGTCGTAGAACCGCTTGGTGATCTGGCCGTTCTCGTTCTTCGACTGGACCTCGTTGCCGAAGGTGTTGAAGCCGACCACGTTCTCCGGCCTGGCGTCGACCGCCGCCGCGCCACCGGTCTCCACGGCCACGGCAGGCTGCTTGACCCGGACCTGGCGTTCCTGCTCGTCGTAGGAGAACTCGGTGGTGAAGCCGCGCGGGTCGGTCTCCGACACCATCAGGCCGCGCCGGTCGTAGGCGCGCGTCGTGCTCAGCGACTGCGCGCCGAACTTGATCCCCTCGGTGAGCAGGTTGCCGACGCTGTCGTAGGTGTAGTCGACGACCTCGCTGGTGGCCGCGCTCATCCCGCCGGTGTTGGAGGCCTGGCCCGACTTGACGATCTGTTTGACGAGACCGTTCGCGTCGTAGGTGTAGAGAGTCGTGCGCCCCAACGCGTTCGGATCGGCGACGATCTGCTCGACCTGGTTCTTGGTGTTGTACCTGTACGTCGTGACGCGGTCGCCCGCACCCTTGCGGGTCAGGACGTTGCCCGCGGCGTCGTAGGTGTTCTCCTCCAGCAACTTCGCCGACTTCGTGCCGTCGGCGTTGCGCACCTCGGCACGCGACCGGAACAGCAGGCCGTTCTGGTAGTAGTCGTACATCGTCTTGCGGCCCATGGCATCCGTCTGCCACACGAGCCGGCCGCCGAGGTCGTAGGTGTACGACTCCATCACGATCATCTGACCGTTGTCCGCGGGCTCGGCGGTACCGATGCCACCGCTGATCGGCTTGCCGTGGAAGCCGCGCATGCGGACCTCGGCGAGCTTGTTGCGGGCCGTGTAGGCGTATTCGACCTTGGTGCCCAACGGGTCCACCACGGACGTCCGGTTGCCGAACACGTCGTAGGCGTACGAGGTCGTCGCGCCCTCGGCGTCGGTGACCGAGCTCTGCCGGCCGCGGTCGTCGTAGCCGTAGGCGATCGTCCTGGTCTCGTCGCCACCGGTCAGGTCTGCGATGTCGATCCGCTCGGGCAGGCCGTCGGCGTTGAACGTCGTCCTGGTGTGCCTGGTGTGCTTGGCGTTCGTCACCGCGTTCGTGACGGCGGCGTCGGTCACCTCGACGGGCTTGTTCCGCCCGTCGTAGAGGAACTTCGTCTCCAGGCCGGCCGGGTACTCGTCCGAGATCTGCTTCTCGCTGATCTTGCGGCCGATCAGGTCGTACCGGTATTCGGTGGTGATGCCGTTGGCACCTTCCGCACGCGG
Organism: Lentzea albidocapillata; assembly: GCF_000719115.1. Classification (GTDB taxonomy): domain Bacteria; phylum Actinomycetota; class Actinomycetes; order Mycobacteriales; family Pseudonocardiaceae; genus Lentzea; species Lentzea albidocapillata. Next base: position 38,131 of record NZ_JOEA01000031.1, read on the forward strand.
CGGTTCGGTGACGGAGAACAGGTCGCCGTTCGCGTGGTACAGGTACTCCGTCTTCTTGCCGCGACCATCCGTCGTGCTCAACAGCAGGCCGAGGGGAACGTCGACGCCGTTCGCACCCCTCCTGTCTCCCAGTTCGGCGTACCTGTGCACGACGGTCGAGCCGTCGGGCATCTTCTGCTCGAGCAGATCGCCGCGAGTGTTGTACGTCGACGAGGTCAGGTACGTGTTGTCGCTCGCACTCGCCGAACGCGCGTCACGGGCGGTGAGCTGCTTGTCGATGCGCGGATCGGTGTCGTTCACGTTGCCGGCGGCCGGCTTGTGATACGTGAAGTACTCCGTGTCGCACTGGGTCGACGTCCGGCATGTCTTGCGCGACACCACGTTGCCGCGTTCGTCGTGCTTGAGCTCGACCTGGTGGCCGTTCTCGTCGGTGATGACGTGCTGGAAGCCGCTCTCGTCGTAGTCGTAGGTGCGGACACCTAGCCCCTGGACGGGACCGCCGATCCAGTTCGGGTTGTTGCCCGTCTTGCCACCGCAGTAGGTCGGGCTGCCGTCGGGGTTCGGCGTCGGGGCGGTGGTGCACGGCGGCGCCGCCGTCGGGGTGGTCGGCACGACGGACGGGTCCGCCCTGTCCTCGTGCCGCACGCCGATGCCCAGCGGGGCGACGAACCTGATGATCCGGCCCTTGATCGGGTCGTAGTCGAAGAAGTGCGACCTCTTGCCGGGGTCGGTCACCTCGATCGAGCGGACCAGGTTCTTGATCGAACGGCCCGCCGCGTCCTTCTCCTCGGTGCCGGAGACCTGCGGCAGACCCAGTTTCCAGGTGCCGCCGTTCTCGTCGGTGTACTCCGAGATGCGGTCGTTCGTCGTGTCGTAGGCGAGTTCCGCGGCAACACGGCCGCTCGGCATGATGACCTTGGTCAACTGGTCGGAGTGCTCACGCGCGGCGTAGTGCTGCTTGACCGCGGCCTCACCCAGCGGGTGCTGGTAGAGCGCGACCTCGTCGATCTGGCCGTTGAAGAACTTCTTGCCCTCGTTCGGCCACCAGCCGTGCGGCGCCCAGTCGGCGGGACCGACGGCGTGCGCGGCGCCGATCTGACCGAAGTTCAGCCTGCTGTCGTCGATCTCGGCACCGGTGATCTCGCCGACCTTGGCGCCGTCGAGGTACATCGTGGTGACCGCGAGCGAACCGGTGAGCACGACGTGGTGCCACTGGTCGTTGTTCACCGCGGTGGCGCTGGTGATCGGCGAGACCCTGCCGTGCCAGAACTGGCCGCGCAGCTTGCCGTCCTTGTCCACGTACAGGACCGGGACGGCGCCTTCGGGGTTCTGGTCGAACGGCTTGTGCTGGAAGCCCATCAACGGGCCACCGGTCGTGGTCTTGAACCACAGCTCGATGGACAGGTCGCGGCTCTTCTTGATCGCGCCGTCGGGCAGCTTGACCAGCGAACTGGTGCCGTTGAACCCGGTCGCCCTGTCCGGGCTGCCGGCGAGCGGACCGGCGTGGTCGCGCGTGGTGTTCCTGTGCTCGCCCCAGTCCTTGGTCAGGTTGGTCGCGACCTGGCTGACCGCCGCGTTGCCGGCCGGCTCACCGAGCCGCCAGTAGGAGTCCGGCTTCGAGTCCATCACCGCGGACCGGTAGTGCGAGCCCTGGGAGTACTCGTACTGCGTGCAGGCACCGGTCGGGTCGCAGACCTTCGTCAGCTGGTCGCCGAAGTACTCGTAGGTCCACTTGATCGGCGTGCCACCGGTGGTCGGCGCGTCGGTCCGGACCTCCTTGACGTGCTTGCCCGAGTAGGTGAACCACAGTGTCCGGTTGCTGGTGCGGTTGATCGCGCGCTTGAGCAGCCCCGTGATGCCGTAGTCGAACTCGACGAGCCTGGCGGCGTTGTCGTAGATCGACGCGATCTTGCCGTCGGAGCGGAACGTGTAGGTGGTGTTGGACTTGTCCACCAGCACGTAGTTCGACGACGCGACGTCCTGGTAGAAGGTCGCGAACCGGCCGGGCGGCGGATCGAAGCTGCCGTCCTCGTTGTTCTTGCCGAACCGCACCGCCTGGCCGTCGGGATACGTCACCACGACGTTGCCGGTGCCGTCGTTGTCCGGCACGACGCGCATGTCGTAGCGCGTCGACCAGCCGGCGCCGAACGCGAGGTCCTTGCGCGGGTCGAGGCTGTTGTAGGTGCGGGAGACCGTGAGTTCGGGGCCGGTGACACCGATGGCCGAGTCGACCGCGGCGGTGGTGTAGTTGCCGATCTGCGGGTCGAAGTCGAGGTCACCGGCACTGTAGGGCGCACCGCCCAGGTGCGAGGTGATGTCGGGCTGCGGCACCGCGGTCAGCAGCGCGCTGAACTCCAGCTTCTCGCTGCGCGTACCCGCCGGGTCGATCGCGAAGGCGCGCCAGTAATAGGTTTCGCTCCACTGCAACCATCCCTTCGGGACGGTCCAGGTGCGCGACTTCGACCTCGGCGAGATCCGGCAGCCGACGTTGACCTCGCCGGTGACGTCGTTCTTCTGGCAGACCTCGAACTCGTAGTCGATCGTCGTGTTCGGCGGGGCGTCCACGTCCACCGCGTCGGCCCACAGCTGCGGCGTCAGCACGGGCGAGGAGTGGCCGGCCGGCGGGTACTGCGCCTTGACGATCGGCGGCAGTTCGAACACCGTCAACGACAGGCGGGCCGGTGGGATCTGCTCGTCGGTGAAGAAGGTGTTGTTGTGCACCATGCTGAAGTCGAGCAGGTAGTCGCCCGGCTCCAGCTGGAACACCCTGGCGTCCAGTGTGATGCTCCCGCCCGGCGGGACGGTGACGCCGACCGGCAGATCGGCCGCCACGCGGGCGTCCTTCGGCTGGCCCGTCGCACTGAACGCGCGGTAGGACAGCTTGTAGCCCTCGGCCGCGCTCCACTGCCGGCCGCTCTTGTTCGTCACCGTGATCTTGACGGTGGGCTTCGGGTCCCCGCTGTCACTGGTGCGGTGCACCGGCGGCTCCGGCACGCCGCGGTCGATGCGGTAGCCGGCGTCGTACTGCGTGCTCGTGACGAACAGCCGCGGCGGGTTGGCCGTGCCCGCGCCCGCGAACAGCTTCCAGCCGGCGAGGGCCTTGACGGCCAGGCCGTTGTTGGCCTGTCCCTTCGTCCAGCCCTGCACCAGGTTCCGGCCGCCCTCACCGAGGTCGACGGCCTCCGGCCTCGGCGGACAGGCCGACTGCGACTGGCCGAGGCCGACGTAGCCATAGGCGAACGAGGCTCCGCCCAGTGCGCCGCCGGTGGCCAGCACCGCCGTCGTACCGCTGTCCCACGCCTGGTTCACCGGGTGCACGCTGATGGGCTGCGGCCGGCACGACGGCGCGTCGTAGTTCGACAGGTACAGCTGGGCGCCGAACACGCGGTGGTTGGCGATCCCGCTGGTGTTGAACTTCAGGTAGGTGGTGTAGCCGTCACCGGACTTGAGCGTCGACCCGGTCAGCGCGGACGAACCATTGGTCGAGATGGCGGGGCCGGCGTTCAGGCCGCTCACCGTCGGGTCGACGGCGATCGGGAACTGCCGGGCGCCGTCACGGATCCAGCCCGCGTCCGCCGTCATCCTCAGCGCCTGGCCGCCGTTGTGCGGCACCAGCTCGTAGGTGACGGCCGTCGACACCGCGCCGGCGGCGTCGGTCATGTCACCGGCGGGGATCCTGGCCTTGACGTTGCCGGCGTTGTCGCTCAGCACGACGGAGCCGTCGGCGATCTTGGCCTGCAAACCCTTGAGCTGCAACGGGAACAGCCAGCTCGTCGCCGCGTCGCGCGACGTCAGGACCAGCGTTTCCTTGACACCGCCCGAAGCGACGTCGAGCCGCAGGTCGGTGTGGGCCGCGACACCGGGGTAGGTGATGCCGCTGCCTTCGACGCGAGCCTTCGCCGCGCTCGTGCCCGCGAAGCCGAAGGACATCTCGTGGTCGCCGGACAGGCGCATGCGCACGAACGGCGATTCCGAGGCGGTGGCGTTGAAGCGGGTGTCCACGGAGTCCGCGGCGTTCCGGAAGCCGTCGCCGTCAGGAACGATCGTGGTGTCGATCGGCGCCCAGGAGCCGTCGGGGCGCTGGAAGTTCAGCGGCGACTGCGAGTACTCGGTGGTCTGGGTGCCGTCGGCGTTGCGGAAGGTGCGGGAGTTCGCGTCTCGTTTGGCCGCGTCCTCCTTGCTGCTCTGGGCGTTGAAACCCTTGAACCCGTTCGGCGCGTCGACCTGCTCCGCCTTGTTCGGCGGAGGCGTGGGTGCCGCCGGGAAGTTCGGCTGCGGGTGCTTGGCGAGCTCGGACTTCGGCATCGCGCGGTTCGCCGCACCGGTGCCCTCGGTCTCATGGGGCTGATCCGCCGCGGAGCCCCACTTCTGGTCAGGGGCGAGCTCGCTCGGATCAAGCGCGCCACCCGCGGCCCACTGCGGGATGAGCTGCAACGCCGAAGGCCCCACGGTGCCCGCCATCAGCACCATGATCAAACCTACGACGGCCGCGATTCTGCCTTTTCTAGAACGCGGAAAAAGCATGCGCGCACGCCAAAAACGGCCGCTGGCCATGGACCTACCCCCAGAAACCCTCTACGACAACAGCGCGTGTGAAATCGCCGTCAACCCCAGATGCCGACAGCTGAGCATCGTCAGGTCGCCAAGCCGGTGTCAAGAGCCAGAAGGCTTTCGGACACGTCAGGACAAGCAGCACGAGCGTGTGACGCGTTTGGGGCTGGCGATCTGCCGACCCGCTGAGCTACGGTCCGATTCGCAGACTGTGGTGCAGGAACGACGCCTACCGGCCCGTCGACTGTCCACATTGACTCGACTCTGGGGGAGTTAATGTCAACGCGTTCTACTCGCGCGCGCAGATCCGGGCTGGGTGCAGCCCTCGCCGGCGCGGTGGGCCTGTCCCTGATCGTGGCGCCAGGCGTCAACGTCGCGTCCGCCGCCTCGTCGCTCAACTGCAACTCCGCGGTCAACGTCGTCGGCGTCACCCAGCAGGGCACCGTCTTCCGGTACCCCCACCAGGAGCCCGAGAACGGCAACTTCGTCTGGGGCGCGAAGCAGGACGTCCCCAGCAGCGGCTGGCAGATCGGCCGTGCGCTCGCCGGCCCCGACGGCGTCGTCTACCACCTCGTCGGCGACAACCAGGGTGCCGCCTCCGGCGACCTGCGCCGGCTCCGGATCGTCGACACTCCAACGGGTCCGGGCTGGGCGACGATGCCCGGCGGCGGGCAGTACCGCTCCGTGGGCAACGGCTGGGCCCGGTACAGCCAGCCCGAGCACCGCAACAAGGTGACGGTCGACGAGAAGGGCCGGCTGTTCGAGATCAACGCGGACGGCAAGCTGAAGATGTTCGTCTGGGAAGGCGGTGACGACGGCGGCTGGACCGCGGAGACGGGTGGCGGCAAGGCCCTCGACACCGGCTGGGACCAGTACAACCTGATCGTCGCGGCCGGGGACGGCGTGCTGTACGCCCGCAAGCCGGACGGTCAGCTGTTCCGCTTCCGCTACGACGCCGCGGCCGACCGGTTCCTGCAGTACGGCCTGTACGTCGGGGCCGGCTGGAACATGTTCAACCGCGTCTTCTCGCCCGGCGGCGACATCCTCTACGGCACGTGGCCCGGACCGAACGGCCAGGGCGAGATGCTCTGGTACCGCTACCTCGAGGACAGCAACACCTGGGCGCCCGGCGACCCGAACACGAACCTCGGCAAGGTCGTCGGCACCGGCTGGTACAACGAGCTCGACGTCGTGGCCTACCCCGGCGACTGCAGGCTCGTCGGCTACCCGACCACGCCGCGGCCCGCGGTCCAGGCGAACTTCACCGCTCCGCTGACGCTGGTCGAGGGCACGACCGCGGAGAAGCTGGCGAACTACTTCTTCGTCAACGACCAGGGCACCCTGTATCACGGCAAACAGCGCCACTCCGGTGACCTGCTGCTGGTCGACCACCAGCCGTTGAACGGCTACACCAAGTACACCGGCCGGCCGGCGGCGGCCCTGAACACGGCCACCGCGGTGGGTTCGACCCTCGCCAACACGCTCGAAGTCCAGGCGCACAGCCATGAGGACGCCGAGACGCGCGGCAAGACCCAGGTGATCCCGAACGGCTACTTCCCGGCGGACGGCCCGGTGCTGCGGCACCGCGGTCACCTGGCCGGAGACTCCGTCCTGGCCAAGGGAAGTGACGGCCTGCAGTCGTCGTTCGGCGTCGGCGCCGAGGGACAACTCTGGTACCGCAAGCAGATCGCCGCGGACGGCCGCTTCACGGCGTGGCGCTCGCTCGGTGGCTCGGGCCTCACCTCCGACTTCGCGGTGGTGCCCAACGGCAGCTCGTTCGACGTGGTCGCACGGCACACCGACAACTCCGTCCGCGTCGCCCGCCTGACCGGCACGACGCTTGGCACGTGGACGAACCTCGGCGGCACCGACGTCAAGGGCAAGCCCGCGGCCGTGCTGCACGACGACGGCACGGTGCGAGTGCTGGTACGCAAGACCGACAACAAGATCTACACGCAGAAGCAGAACTCGGCGGGCTTCCCCGGCACGTGGACGGTCGTCGACGGCCTCGTCGCCGCCGGGTCCCCCACCGCCGTCGTCACCGCTAGCAACGCCGTCGAGGTCGCGGCGCGCGGCAACGACAACCTCATCTACACCACGGGCAAGAGCCAGGAGACCACCGGCTTCCGCGCCTGGGAGGTCCGCGACGTCCGGGAGGCCGCGACCGACCCGACGATGGTCCGCTGGAGCGACAACACCCTGCTGGTCGCGTGGCGCGACCCGATGGGCGAGGTCTACGCCTACCGCGGCACTTTCGGCCCGGCTCTCGCGCAGCGTTCGGCGACGGCGAGCACGGCCGGCACGGCACCGACCTACACCGGCGGCAAGACGAAGTCCTGATACTCCCCAAAGACCGTCCTCTGTGGAGCTTCCGCCACGGAGGACGGTCCTTCCCATGTCCACCGAAAGATCCGGGGAACCACTGTGAGAGCAAGAGGAATAGCGGTGGCGGCAGTCACCGCCGCAAGTCTTGTCACGCCCGCGCTCGCCACATCGGCGGTCGCGGCCGGCACGCTGTCCTGCCAGACGGCCGCGCCGATCTTCGTGCGGCACGCCGACAGCGGCCTGGAGCTCAGGGCGCACCAGGAACCCGAGAACGGCAATCCGGTCTGGAACGCCAACCGCGGCATCGGGTTCGCGTGGGACGGGCAGATGCACACCGGTCCCGGCGGCCGTACCTACGAGATCACGCCGGAGGGCGTGGTCAACAAGTTCTCCTGGAACGGCACCGGCTGGGATCACAACGGAACACCCGACACGATCGCCACCGGCTGGAACGGCTGGGGTGATGCTTCTGCCAAGACGCGGCTCACGATCGACGCGCGCGGCGACTTCTACGGCTTCCCGTCGGACAACGCGCTGCACTGGTGGCGTTTCGACGAGAACACCCGCATCTGGACCGAGCGGATCATCGACACGGGCTGGGGCAACAAGTACGACATGATCTTCGCCGACGGCGCGGGCGGCCTCTTCGCCCGCTCGACCGCCGGCGCGCTCTACCGCTACCAGTACGACGCCGACAGCCAGCGCTGGCTCGAGTACGAGCGCCGCGTCGGCGAAGGCGGCTGGGGCCAGTTCTCGGACGTGGCCTCCGTCGGCGGCGGCGTCTTCTACGCGCTGAAGGCCGACACCGGCCAACTGCGCTGGTACCGCTACCTCGGGGACGGCGCCTGGGCCACCGACGCGAGCAAGTTCATCTCCGACGGCTGGTCCTCCGCCTGGCAGATCGAGGGCGCGCCGGACGCGTGTCAGATCCTCGGCGGCAGCCCGGCGCCACCTGCCACGCCGACGCTGACCCCGAACTTCACCGCGCCCCTCGCCGCGTACCAGGGTGACGACAACCTGGTGAACTACTTCCTCGTCAACGCGGGCAAGTTGCTGCACGGCAGGCAGCGGCACACCGGCGACATCCTGCTGGTGGACCACACGCCCATCACCGGCCACGAACAGTTCACCGGCGAGGTCGGCTTCGGCGTCTACGGGGACGGCAAGCTGGAGGTCCAGGCCAACAGCACCGCGGACGCCGGGATCCGCGGCCGCACGCAGACGACCAAGAACCTGAACCAGTGGTCGACCGCCTTCACCGGCCTCGCGGGCAGGTTCGTCAGCAGCCCGGTGATCGTGAAGGACAAGGACAACCTGCTCGTCTCGTTCGGGGTCGACGCGTCCGGTGGTCTCTGGTACAGCAGGCAACTGGTGCTGTGGGGCGCGCCGGCGAAGAGCACTTTCGGCGCGTGGCGTTCGCTCGGCGGCTCCGGTCTGACCGCGGACTTCTCCGCGCTGCGCAACGGAAACACGATCGAGATCGTCGGCCGGTACGCGGACGGTTCCGTGCGGGCGAGCAAGTTCGACGGCACGACACTGGCCGCCGCACGCAGCACCGGCGTGACCGACGTGGTGGGCAAGCCCGCCGCCGTCGTGCACACGGACGGCAAGGTGCAGGTCGTGGTCCGGCGGACCGACAACAGGATCCACACCCAGCGGGAAGGCACCTCCGGCTTCCCCGGCACGTGGCAGCAGGTCGGTTCGCTGGTCGCCGCCGGTGCGCCCGCCGCGGTGCTGGCCGGTACCGGCAGCCTGGAGCTGAGCGCCCGTGACACCAACGGGTTCGTGAACACCACCGGGCAGTCGACGCCCTCGCTCCCGTTCCGCGCCTGGGAGATCCGCGACACCCACGAGGCCGGCACCGACACCACGATGATCAAGACGAACACCGGGGACGTCCTGCTCACGTGGCGCGACCCGATCGGCGAGATCTACACCTACCTCGGCTCGTTCGGCGCGACGCCCTCGGCTCGCAGTGCCGTCGGCGACTCCGGAGTGAGCTACACGGGAGGCAAGACCCGGCGCTGAGCTACCGGCAGCACGACGACGGCCCCGCCAATCGGCGGGGCCGTTGCCGTACAGCAGGATCAGTCGACGACGGCCAGCGCGTCGATCTCGACCAGCAGGCCGGCCGGGAGTCCGACGTAGACGGTCGTGCGAGCGGGAGCCGGGTCCGTCACGAACTCGCCGTAGACCTCGTTCAGCTCCGCGAAGTGCGCGGTGTCGGTGAGGTAGACGCGGATCATCACGACGTCGTCGATGGACGCGCCACCGGCGGCGAGGACGGCGTGCAGGTTCGCGAACGTCTGGCGCGTCTGCTCGGCGACGGTGGTGCCGACGATCTCGCCCGACTTCGGGTCGAACGCGACCTGTCCGGCCACCTGCAGGATGTTGCCCTTGCGGACACCCTGCGAGAAGCGGGCCACCGGCTGCGGAGCGTCAGCGGTCTTGATCTCAACCTTGGACAACGTAATTCCCCTTATCTTGGAACATAACCGCATTCGACTGATGCAGCTTCGGCGGTGGCGAGCAGGTCCGGCAGATGCGACAGCAGGCCCTCGTAGTCGAGCAGCACCTTCGGCACCGACATCGACACGGCCGCGAGCACCTCGCCCCGCGAGCCCTTGATCGGGGCGGCGATGCAGTGGATGAAGTCCTCGTGCTCGGAGTTGTCGACGGCGTAACCGTTGGTGCGCACGCGGTCCAGCTCGGCCAGGTACGCGGCCGGGCCGAGGATGGTGTTGTCGGTCAGGCGCGGGAACTCCATGCCGGACACCACCTTCTGCAGCGCGGGCCCGGGCAGGTCGGCCAGCAGGATCTTCGCCACGGCCGTGCAGTGCAACGGCGCGCGGCGGCCGATGCGCGAGTACATGCGCATCTGGTGCCTGGACTCGTACTTGTCGATGTAGATCACCTCACCGTCCTCGTAGGACGCGAGGTGGACGGTGTGGCCGAGGCGGGAGTTGAGGTCGCGCAACGCGGGCTCGGCGGCGCGGCGGACGTCGCGTTCCTCCAGGGCGCGGTTGGCGAGGTCGAACAGCGCCGTGCCGAGGCGGTAGTGGTGCACGCCGTCGCGCTGCACGAAGCGGTGCGACTCGAGCGTGCGCAGCAGTCGCAGCGTCGTCGACTTGTGGACGCCGATCACGCCGGACAGTTCGTCCAGCGTCTTCGGGCCCGTCGCGAGCTGGCTCACCAGGGTGAGCGCTCTGTCGAGACTCTGGCTCATTCACACCTCCAGGCGGGCGGACGCCCAGGTCTGCGGGTCGGCGTGCAGCAGCGGATCTGTCACGTCGTCCGGCAAAGGATCGCCGACGTCCTCGGCGGTGAGCAAAGCGGATGCCGCCTGCAGGTGCCCTGCGCGCAACCGCACCGACGGGGACTCCCCCGCCAAGGTAGCCGCGAGGAAGCCCGCCGCGAACGCGTCGCCCGCGCCGACCGGCTCCACGACCTCGACCTTCAGCGCCGGTTCGAAGTACGACGAACCGCCTTCGAGCAGCGTCGCACCGTCCGCGCCCTGCTTGACCACGAGCGACGCCGGGCCCGGCAGCAACTGCCGCAACCGGGCGGGGTCACCCGTGCCCCACACCAGTTCCGCCTCGTCGGAGCCCGCCAGCACGACGTCCGCCATGTCGGCGAGCTCACGCAGCACGCGCGGGTCGCGGTCCGCCCACAGCGCGGGCCGCCAGTTCAGGTCGAACGAGATCCGGAACCCGTGCCGCGGCCGGCGCAGCAGCTCGCGCATCATCGCGAGGCACGAGTCGGACAGGCCGGCCGTGATGCCACTGAGGTGCACGAGCTTCACCTCGCCGAGGCCCAGGCGGTCGATCATCTCCAGCCCCATGCCCGAGGCCGCCGAACCGCGCCGGTAGTAGCGCACGGGGCTGCCGTGCGGCGAGGCCTCCTTGACGTAGAGGCCGGTCGGGCGCGCCGGGTCGACCCGGACGCGGGACACGTCGACGCCGAAGCCGCCCACCGCGTCGAGCACCGCCAGCCCGAACGAGTCGTCGCCGACCGCGCTGACCCACGACGACCCGACGCCGAGGCGCGTCAGGTGCACAGCGACGTTGGACTCGGCGCCACCGACGGCCCTGTGCCAGGTTCGCACCAGATGCACGGGACCGGGTTCAGCCGGAACCATCATCACCATGGTCTCGCCGAGACACACGACACCGCCGACGTGATCGAACCGCATGCGCGCTCCAGAGGGTGTTCGTTGACGGCGGCGAGACCGAATGCTACACAACTCAGCATCACATCGCGCAATGGGAGTTGCAAAATATGCAACATCTGATGGAGATGGACCTCACGGCCGTCGCGGACATCAGGTCGGAACAGGTCAGCTGGCGCTTCAAGGGCCTGCCGTCGAGCACGTTCGGCTCGACCATCGGCGAGGTCGCCGGCCAGCGCCTCGACCTGTTCGGCGACGAGTTCGTCGGGCCGCTCGTCGTGCTGGACGCGGACGCGCTGGCACACAACCTGACAACGATGGCGAAGTGGTGCGACAACCACGGCGTCAAACTGGCACCGCACGGCAAGACGACGATGGCGCCGCAGCTGTTCCAGCGGCAGGTCGAGCACGGCGCCTGGGGCCTCACCGCGGCCAACGCGTCACAGCTGCGGGTCTACCGGGCGTTCGGGGTGAACCGGATCCTGCTGGCGAACCAGCTGCTCGACCCCGCGGCGTTGCGCTGGCTGGTCCGCGAGCTCGACAGGGACCCGGGCTTCGAGTTCAGCTGCTGGGCCGACTCCGAAGCCGGGGTCGCGCTGATGAGCGAGACGTTGCAGGAGCTGCAGCCGTCACGGCCGGTCGACGTGCTGGTCGAGCTCGGTGCCCCCGGCGGCCGGACGGGCGCGCGTGACCTGGAGACGGCGCTGGCCGTCGCGCGGGCGGTGGCCCAGAGCCCGGTGCTGCGGCTGGTGGGCGCCGGTGGCTACGAGGGCGCGCTCGCGCACGACGCGTCCGAGTCGTCGCAGTCCATTGTGGACCGCTACCTGACCGACCTGCGCACGCTCGTGCTGCGCCTGGCCGACGCCGGGCTGCTCGACGAGCTGGACACGGTGATCGTCACCGCGGGCGGCAGCGCGTACTTCGACCAGGTGGCGGCGACGCTGTCGCAGCCGTGGCCGATGCCGGTGACCCCGGTGCTGCGCAGCGGCGCGTACATCACGCACGACGACGGTTTCTACCGCGGCATCTCGCCGTTCGCGCGGACCGACGGCGTGGAGCCGTTCCGTTCCGCGCTGCGGGCCTGGGCCCAGGTGACGTCACGGCCGCAGCGCGACCTGGCGTTGCTGACGATCGGCAAGCGCGACGCGTCGTTCGACGAGGGCCTGCCGGAACCGCAGCTCGTCCGCCGCGGCGACGGCGCGATCGCCCCGCTGGCGGGGGCGAGGATCACCGCGCTGAACGACCAGCACGCGTTCCTCCAGCTCGGTGCCGAGGCCACGGTCCGTGTCGGCGACTGGATCGGGCTCGGTCTGTCGCACCCCTGCACCGTGTTCGACAAGTGGCAGCTGATCCCGGTCGTGCAGGGCACGACCGTGGTCGACCTGATCCGCACCTACTTCTAGAAGGAGTGCACTGATGGACGACGTCGTCCTGCGCGGACCACTGATCGCCGACGGCACGGGCGCGCCCGCCTACCAGGCGGATGTGGGGATCAAGGACGGCGTCATCTCGTCCATCGGGAACGGGGTGAGCGCCACGCGGTCGATCGACGCGGACGGGCTGGTGCTCGCGCCGGGGTTCATCGACATGCACTCGCACTCGGACCTGCGGGTCCTCGCCGAGCCCGACCACCTGGCGAAGGTCTCGCAGGGCGTCACCACCGAGGTGCTCGGCCAGGACGGCCTGTCGTACGCGCCGGTGAACGACGAGGTGCTCGCGACGTTGCGCGGTCAGCTCGCCGGGTGGAACGACGACCCGCCGGGCTTCGACTGGAACTGGCGCTCGGTCGGGGAGTACCTCGACCGGCTCGACCGCGGCATCGCGGTGAACGCCGCGTACCTGGTGCCACAGGGAACGCTGCGGATGCTGGTCGTCGGCTGGGACGACCGGCGGCCGACCGAGTCCGAAATGGACACCATGAGGTCCGTTCTCTCGCGGTCGCTCACCGAGGGCGCGATGGGCATGTCGTCCGGGCTCACCTACACGCCGGGCATGTACGCGGACACGTCCGAGCTCGTACAGCTCTGCGAGGTCGTCGGGCAGCACAACGGCTTCTACAGCCCGCACCACCGCAGCTACGGCGCCGGCGCGTTGGAGGCCTACGCCGAGATGGTGGACGTTTCGAAGCGCTCCGGCTGTGCGCTGCACCTCGCGCACGCGACGATGAACTTCCCGGTCAACAAGGGCAAGGCACCGGAACTGCTGGCGTTGCTGGACGACGCCATGGCGAACGGCGCGGACATCTCGCTCGACACCTACCCGTACCTGCCGGGCGCGACGTACCTGAGTGCGCTGCTGCCGTCGTGGGCCACGGAGGGCGGGCCGGAGAGGGCGCTGGCCAGGTTGTCCGATGTGGACACCCGCGAGCGCATCCGGGCCGAGATCGAGGAGACCGGGTCGGACGGCTGCCACGGCGTGCCGGTCGACTGGGACTCCATCGAGATCAACGGCGTCCGCAACGAGCGCAACGCGCACCTCGTCGGCTCCAGCGTGCTCCAGTCGGCGGCCCGGCTGGGACGCGCGCCGGGTGACCTCTACTTCGACGTGCTGGTCGACGAGCGGATGGGTACCTCGTGCCTCATGCACGTGGGCCACGAGGAGAACGTGCAGGCGATCATGAAGCATCCGGCGCACACCGGCGGCAGCGACGGGCTGCTGGTCGGCGACCGGCCACATCCGCGCGCCTGGGGCACGTTCCCCCGGTACTTCGCGCGCTACGTCCGCGAACTGGGCGTGCTGAGCCTGGAGGAGTGCGTCGAGCACCTCACCGGCCGCGCCGCCCAGCGTTTGCGGCTCACCGACCGGGGTCTGGTCCGCGAGGGCTACGCGGCCGACCTGGTGCTGTTCGACCCCGCGACGATCGCCGACACGGCGACGTTCGACGAGCCGCGACAGCAGGCAGCCGGCATCCCGTACGTGTTCTGCAACGGGGTGACGGTGATCGACGACGGAACCGCCACCGGCTCATTGCCAGGCCATTCACTCAGGAGCCGCCCGTGATCGACTGGTTGCAACACTCAACAGGGGGCTTGCTCACCCTCGCGGTAGTCAGCATCGCGGTGCTGCTGCTACTGATCATCAAGTTCAAGGTCGAGCCGTTCATCGCGCTGATCGTCGTCGCGCTGCTGGTCGCCCTCTTGGCGGGCGTGCCGGTGGAGACCCTGGTCGGGTCGGCGCAGAAGGCCTCGGACTCGTTGCTGGAGAAGGGCTTCGGCTCGATCCTCGGGCACATCGCCGCGATCATCGGTCTCGGTACGCTGCTCGGCGCGATCCTGGAAGCGTCCGGCGGCGCACAGGTCCTGATGGACAAGCTGATGCACGCGTTCGGCGAGAAGAAGGCGCCGGTCGCGATCGGTCTCGCCGGTCTGATCTTCGGCGTGCCGGTCTTCTTCGACATCGGCATCTTCGTGCTCGCACCGCTCGTCTACGTGGCGGCCAAGCGCAGCGGCAAGTCGATCGTGCTGTTCAGCATGCCTTTGCTGGCAGGCCTTTCGGTCATGCACGCGTTCATGCCACCGCACCCAGGGCCAGTGGCGGCGGCCGGTCTCCTGGGCGTGTCGCTCGGCTGGATCATCATCATGGGTCTCGCGGTGGCACTGCCGTCGTGGTTCGTCGGCGGTGTCCTGTACGCCTACTGGATCGGCAAGCGCATCAACGTGCCGGTGCCGGACGAGATGCTGGCGGCGGCCGAGCTGGCCCGTGAGGACAACGGCGATCGCGAACCGCCGTCGCTCGGCCTGGTGCTCTCGATCATCGGCCTGCCGCTGGTACTGATCCTCGCCGGCACGTTCGGCTCGATCCTGCTGACCAAGGGCACGCAGCTGTACTCGGTGGCGACGTTCTTCGGCACGCCCGCGGTGGCGTTGACGATCTCGGTGCTGCTCGCGTTCTGGCTGCTGGGTTTCCGGCGCGGCATGACGCGGGAGAAGGTCGCGGAAATGTCCGCCGCCTCGCTGAAGCCGGTCGCGATGATCCTGCTCGTCGTCGGTGCCGGTGGCTTCTTCGGCGCCGTGCTGGCCGCGACGGGCATCGGCAAGACGCTGGCGACCGAACTGTCCGGCATCGGCCTGCCGGTGATCGCGCTGGCGTACGTGATCAGCTGCGTCATCCGCATCGCGCAGGGTTCGGCGACGGTCGCGATCGTGACGACCGCGGGCATCGTGGCGCCGGTGCTGGCGGACCTGAACTACTCGCAGCCGCAGCTCGCGCTGGTCGTCATGGCCATCGCGTCCGGTTCGATCATCGCCTCGCACGTCAACGACGGCGGGTTCTGGATCGTGTCGCGGTACTTCGGGCTGTCGGTCAAGGAGACGCTCCAGTCGTGGACGGTCCTCGAGACCATCCTCTCGGTGGTCGGTTTCGTGGTCGCGGCGGTGCTCAGTCTGGTTGTCTGATCGGGTGTTTCGGAACCTGATCTGTCTGCTCGTGATCGCGGCGGTGGCGGGGTGCTCCTCGCCACCGCCGGTCGCGTCTCCGCCCTCGTCCTCCGCGCCGGACCCGGCAGCCGTGCAGGCGTGGGTCGACCAGGTCTGCGCCGCGGACGATCCGATCCTCGTCGTCAGCGCCGTGGTGGCGATGTCCCCGAAGTTCGCCCAGGGACAGCAGCCGACGGAAGCGGACCGTCCGGCCGTGATCGCCACCCTCACCAAGCTGCGCGACATGCACACGGAGTCGAAGACCGCGTACGACGCTATCGGGCCGTCGCCGTTGCCCCGTGGTGACGAGTTGGTCGCGGGACGTCGTAAAGGACTGGGCGAGATCGTGACGAAGCTGCAGGACTACCTGGACAAGGCGCGGTCGTTCCCTCCTCAGGGCCTTGACTCACCGCTCCTGCTGGCCGGCATCGACGCCATGACGTGGAAGCCGGAAGGCCCGAGTCTGAGTGATCTGCAGGCTCCGAAGTGCACGAAGTAATCGGACACAACTCAACATTCCCCAACGCTTGACAACACCCCGGCCGCATCTGAGGATCGGCACATTGTTCATTTGTGTTTGATGTGGACGGGGCCCGCATGAGCAACACGGAGGTCGTGCACCTGCACGACGACACCTCCAGCGTCGTCATCACCCTCGTGGGCGGGAGCCTGCCGGTCGTGACGCACTGGGGACGAACTCTCGGAGACCTCGGCCAGGCCGCGCTGCTGGGTCTGGTCGACGTCGTGTCGTGGACCAACCCGAACAACGCGCCGGACGCGCCGGTGCCGCTCGCGCTGCTGCCCGACGCCGGGGCCGGGTACGTCGGCCGTCCCGGACTGCGCGGCCATCGCGGCGGCGAGCACTTCGCGCCCGCGCTGACGGTGAGGTCGTTCTCCGGCGAGAACGGCTCGATCTTCCGTTACGTCGCGTCGGACGAGGCCGCCGGGCTGACCGTGACCGGCACCGTGGAACTGCTGCCGTCCGGCATGCTCCGGCTGCGGCACGTCGTCCGCAACGACGGCGAGACGCCGTATGCGCTGGAGGGCCTGGAAACCGCGCTCCCCGTCCCCTCTCAGGCCACCGAACTGCTCGACTTCACCGGACGCTGGAGCCGCGAGCGCGCGCCGCAGCGGCAGGCGCTGCAGTACGGGTCGTGGGTGCGGGAGAGCCGGCGGGGCCGTACCGGGCACGACGCGACCATCGGGTTGCTGGCCGGCACGCCGGGGTTCTCGTTCCGCGACGGCGAGGTGTGGGCGCTGCACGTGGCGTGGAGCGGCAACCACGTGACGTACGCGGAGAACCTCGTCGACGGCTTGCCCGTCCTGGGCGGTGGTGAACTCCTGCTGCCGGGCGAGATCACGCTGGCGGCGGGCGAGGAGTACGAGTCGCCGTGGCTCTACGCGGGCTACTCGTCCACCGGCATCGACGGCATCAGCGCCGCGTTCCACCAGCAGTTGCGGGAGCGTTCGTTGCGTCCGCGCCCGGTCGTGCTGAACACCTGGGAGGCCGTCTACTTCGACCACGACCTCGCGCGTCTCACCTCGCTGGCCGACACCGCAGCCGCCATCGGCGTCGAGCGGTTCGTGCTGGACGACGGCTGGTTCCGGCACCGCCGCGACGACTCCGCCGGCCTCGGTGACTGGTACGTCGACGAGACGGTGTGGCCGGACGGGCTGACGCCGTTGATCAAGCACGTCCGCGCGCTCGGCATGGAGTTCGGGCTGTGGTTCGAGCCCGAGATGATCAACACCGACTCCGACCTCTACCGCGCCCACCCGGACTGGGTGCTCGGACCGCGTCCCGGCGTGCTGCCGCCGCCGTCGCGCAACCAGCAGGTGCTGAACATCGCGCACCCCGAGGCGTACGCGCACATCCTCGACCGCGTCTCGTCGGTGTTGTCGGACAACGACATCGCGTTCGTGAAGTGGGACCACAACCGCGACCTGATCGGCTCGCGCGTGCACGACCAGACGGCCGCGTTCTACCGGCTGCTCGACGAACTGCGGCTCCGGCATCCGCACGTGGAGATCGAGAGCTGCTCGTCCGGCGGTGGGCGCATCGACCTCGGCGTGCTCTCCCGCACCGACCGGGTGTGGACGTCGGACTGCAACGACGCCCTGGAACGCCAGCTGATCCAGCGGTGGACCGGCGTGTTCCTGCCGCCGGAACTGATGGGCGCGCACGTCGGCCCCACGAAGTCGCACACGACCGGGCGCGTGCACGACCTGTCGTTCCGGGTGGCCACGGCGATGTTCGGGCACTTCGGGATCGAGTGGGACATCAACTCGGCCACCGACGAGGAACGGGCCGGGCTGCAGGCCGCGATCGAGTACTACAAGGACGTGCGGTCGTTGGTGCACACCGGTGTCACCGTGCACTCCGACCACCCGGACCCCTCGGCCTGGGTGCACGGAATCGTTGCCGGCGACCAGTCCGAGGCCCTGTTCGGGTACGTGCAGCTCGCGACCTCCGTGCAGAACAAGCCGCGCCGGGTGCGGCTGCCGGGACTCGACCCCGCGCGGACGTACCGGCTGTCGTTCGACGCTCCGGCCGGGCGGCCCAAGCTGATCCAGCGGCTGCCCGCGGACTGGAAGTCCGTGGAACTACCCGGTTCCGTGCTGTCGGAGGTCGGCGTCCAGCTGCCGGTGCTCGAACCGGAGCAGGCACTTCTGTTGCGCCTGAAGTAGGAAGAAGGTCCCGGCGGAATGTTCCCCGCCGGGACCTTCCTCTCCCCACTTACCGGCCGGCGCGACTTCCGTCGGCCTTGGTGGCCCACCGCGCCCTCTTGCTGCTGTGCCACCGGCTTGCTCTCCGGCGTCTCCGCACAGGCGGTCAGCGAGATCAACCCCAGCGCGACGACCGCAACACTCCTGCGGATCATCCTGAACCTCCTGGCTAGCGCCTCCGACGCCCATCACACGCAGAGCGAGCCAGAACGGTTCGAACTGATTTTCAGAACATCGCGCGCTTCAACGCGGGCACGGCGCTCGCCGTCCTGAGCACGGTCCTGAAGATCGTCCGCGCGACCGGGCCACCGTCGGCGAACTGGCGTGCGGCCTTGAGCGAGTCACGCACGGCCGCGAAGCCGTAGTCGTACATCTCCTTCTCGTACCTGGCGATGGCGTCACCACCTTCGGCGATGCACCGCGCGAGCAGTTGCGCGTCCCTGAGCGCGATGTTCGCCCCGATGCCCCTCATCGGCGTCATCGCGTGGACGGCGTCGCCGAGCAACGTGACGTTCGTCGGCTGCCAGCGTTCGATCGGCCTGGACGACCGGATGCGCCACTCGCTGATCGTCTCGGCGGGCGAGGTCGCGACGATCCTGGTCAGCTCGGGGCTCCACCGCGCGATCCTGGCGAGCACCTCGCGTTGCAGGTCCTGTCCATCGTGGACGGTCAGGTCCATGGCCGCGTAGGCCCACATCAGATAGGGCCGCGCGTTGTCGAACAACAGACCGTCGTCATCGGTCACGCCGAGCCCGTCGTGCGCGGCCAGGAACATGCCTGACCGCGACGTCGGGATGATCGTGTTGGCCCTGTCGACCAACTCCCGCGGCACCCAGTCGTTGTCGTCGAGGAACAGCTTCCCCGCGATCGCCGTGACGCCGATCTTCTCCGTGCCCGCGTGCGGCAGGTACTGCGCGCGCACCCGTGACCGGATGCCGTCCGCGCCGACCAGCACGTCGCAGGACTCGGCCGTGCCGTCCTCGAAGTACAGCTTGACGTCGTCGCCTTGCTCGTAGCGCTCGAACCGCTTGCCGAACCGGACGTCCAGCCCGTCGAGCAGCACCTGCCGGAGCGTGATCCGGCTGGCCGAGTAGTGCTTCTCCTCGTCCGGGTCGAGCACCAGCAGCGGCTTGAGCTGCTCGGTCAGGAACCCGAACCCGTTGCCGTCCGTCCCCGCGCTCCGTTCGAACCGCTCCCAGTTCGCCGCGGGTAAGCACTCCTTCAAAGCAGCGGCACCGTGCGGGTTGATGTGCACCCGGTACCCCTGCAGGCGATCCGTGCGCGAGAGGTCGCGCTCGTACACCTCCACGTCCACGCCGGCCCTGCGCAATCCGTGCGCCAGGCACAGCCCGCCGATTCCCCCACCGATCACTGCGATCCTCATGCCGTCAAGTTTCAACCGCTTGGTTGATTAAGTCAACCCGTTGGTTGATAACAGCCCGTCGGTTACCGTGTCGCCGTGGATCAACGCCGCTCTCCCAGCGCCTCGGAACGCAAGCGCGACCCGGAACGCACGCGGGCCCTGCTCCTGGAGGCGGCCGCGGCGGAGTTCGGCGCGAAGGGGTACGCGGCCACGCGCACGACGGACATCGCGGCACGGGCGGGCGTGAACAAGCAGCTGATCTCGTACTACTTCGGCGGCAAGGAAGGCATCTACAAGGAGCTCGCCACGAGCTGGCACTCCTCGGCCGCCGAACTCGCGAGCCAGCACCAGGCGCTGGACGAGGTGGTGGCGGGGTTCGTCATGACCACGCTCAGCGACCACGGCCGCATGTGGGCGTGGGCGAATCTGGCAGGCGACAGCCCGCCGACCGACGAGGAGTTCTTCCAGGGCCAGGTGGAGGAGATGCGAGCCCGTCAGGCCGCCGGCGAACTCCCCGCGGACCTGGACCCCGCGTTCCTGCTGCTGGCTCTGATGGCGGCGGCCTCAGCGCCGTTGACGCTGCGGCAGAGCGCGGGCCAGATCACCGGCGAGGACCCCGCCACGCCCGAGTTCGCCGCGAAGTACGCGGAGCAGCTGGCGTTGCTGGTGCGGCACCTGTCTGCGCGAACCTGACTTCATTCGTCCCCGAACTTCGCTACCTTGCGGATGTGGACGACATGGCCCTCCCCGTCAGCGCGGCGGACAAGCTGTCATCCGCGATCCAGAAGACGCAGGCCGGGCTGAAGCCCCGGCGCCGCGGCCTGTGGCTGACCCTGGCCGTCGCCCTGGTGGTGGTGCTGGTCTCCGGCGGGATCGCGGGATACCGCCTGCTGTTCGCGCCGCTGTACAAGACGGCGTTCCTGATCGACGCGGCCGGGGGCGACCTGCCGAGCGTCGTCGGGGCGCTGACCGCCGTCGCCGGCAACTCGGGTGAGCGGGACTCCCAGTCGCTGCGCAGTTTCGGCGGCGAGTGCGGCGCGGAGGACAACACCGCCCGGCTCGTCGGGTTCGGCACCGGCAACCAGGAGGAGATCGCCGAGGCCGCGCGATCAGTGCGGCAGGGCGCGAAAGCCACGCTGCAGCGCGGCATCCTCGAAGCGGTCGGCGACTTCACCACCCCTTGGGCGCTGAAGGCCAGGCAGGTCAACAGGATCATCGTCGTCACCCGGCACGGCGAGGACGCCTGCGACACCGACAGCGCGTTCGTCCGGGCGCAGATCCGCGATCGGGTGGCCGCGGCGGGACTGAAGATCGAGTTCCGGTTCGTCGGCTACCAGGTCGAGGACACTCGCGGCCTCACCGACCTGGCGGCGTCGTTGCAAACGCAGGAACCGGCCTTCGCGACCTCACCGGACGAGCTGCGCCGCCATCTGGACTGGTTCGCGAACGTGGAGCCGGTGTTGCGATCGTCGCAGTCGGTCGTCAACGTCCTCAACCCCGCCGTCGAGAAGCTCAACACGGCCACCACCGCGATCAGGAACGGCCGGTTCGACGTCGCCGACGCCGCGCTGACCGACGCCCGCGACGCCGTCGTCGACCTGGAGATCGAGGACCTCGACAGCCGCACCGGGTCCTCGGCCCACGCGGTCCGGCTGCGGGACAAGGCTGTCCGGCTGCGCACGTTGCAGACAGAGGTGGTCGCCGCGGCCGGGACGTTGATCGGGTCGGCGCGGTCCGGAGAGGACCTGACGGACCCGCTGGCCGGCTACTCCAGGGCCGCCGACGCGTACAACGCCGAGGCCGGGACCATGACGAAGGCCCTGACGGACCTGCGCGTGCTCGGCCCAGGAGGCAGGCGGTGAGGCGCCGGGTCGCGGCGGGAGCCGTCGTACTGCTGGTGCTGGGCCTGGTGACCGGCGGACTCTGGCTCTTCCTCACCCCCGGCCATCGCACGACGTTCCTCGTCGACGCGTCCGACTCCCCGGACTTCCGCGAGGTCGCGGACGCGGTAGGGACCGCCGCGGCGAACATGGCGACCGGCGACGCGCTGGCGTTGCGCAAGTTCGGCGGCTCGTGCGACTCCCCGGCCACGTCCGAGCTGGTCGCACCGGGCACCGGACAGGCGGGTGAGATCGGCGCCGCGGCCCGAGCGATCACCCCGAGCGGCAGGCCGACGGTGCTGAACGGCCTTCTCGCGGCGATCGACGACTTCGCGGGCCTCTACCCCTTGCGCGGCAGCGAGACGAACCGCATCGTCCTGTTCGCGCACGGCGGCTTGGACATGTGCGGCAAGAGCCTCGACGAGATCCGCGCGACCGTCGGTGAACGCGCCGCGCGGGCCGGTGTGAAGATCGAGTTCCGGTTCGTCGGGCATCGGCTCACACCCGAGCAGACCAAGGACCTCAACACCATCGCGGCCTCGGCGAACTCCCTGCAACCACCGCTGCCCGCACTGCCCGATGAGCTCGTCACCACGATGAAGGAGATCTCGGTCCCCTCCGGTCTGGTCGCCGGGCGGCTCAAGGCCCCGTGCGACGAGGCGACCCCGGAGGTGCTCGCGGCCGCACATCCGCTGGGGCCCGACGTGCGCTACTTCGACATCAGATGCCAGCAGGACCGGTATGTCCTCTCCACGGCGAACACGACCCCGGCCCGGTTTGACGATCTCGCCGTGCTCTTCGAATACAAGGACCAGGCTTGGCGGTACCTGCGTTCCGGCACAGTGTTGCCCTGCCTCTCCATCCCGGCGGAGGTGTGGAAGGCGTGGGGCGCGACATGCGAGTTCGAAGCCGTCGTCTGCCGTGACGGCGCCCAGAAGGTCACGGACCTCAACGGCGTCGGGTGCACAGCGGCCATCGACATCGCGGACCGCTACCGGGCGGCGACCCAGAGCGGGCAGGCGGAGGGTCAAGGGCTGATCTGGACCTCAGGCGAGTGGCGGTGTTCGTGGCCCTACGAGGGCGATCTCGCCCACGTCCAGATACCGCAGAAATGCGTGCGGACGACCGACAACATGGTCGTGCAGCTGGGCGACTACCAGCGTTAGGACTCGCGGCTCGCGGCTTTCGCTTCCAGGACCTGCTTCAGGCCCTTGAAGCCGCCGCGCATCATCACGTCGTGGTTGCCCCGGAAGAACGGCTTCGCGATGAGCACCAGGCGCCGCAACAACGCCTTGTTGACCACGACCTCCTGGTCGAACACGAGGTCGGTGCCGCCGTCGCGGCCGATGATCTCCCAGCTCGCATAGCCTTCGAGATCACCGGACAACGCGGCCCGCAGGAGACCGGCCTGCTGGTTGCGAATGCTGTGCCTGACCTGCACGACCAGGTCGAACGGCAGGAACGACCGGCACCTGAGCTCGCCGGTCTCGTCGTCGATCTTCGTGGCTCTCCGGACCTCGCGCCACCACAGCGGGTAGTTCGCGATGTCGGACAGCACCTCGTACACATCAGCAGGGGACGCGTCGACGTGCCACACGCTGCGGAAGCGATAGCGGTTCAGTGACACGGCCACCATCATCCCGGATACCTCGTCCGGGTGACAGCTCCTGGGCACATCTCACAGCAGACCGGGAATTCCTCACCGGCTGTACTGCGGCTCTAGTGAGACTCCACTGTCTCACTAGGCCGCACGAGTTTACTTGTCGACTAGATGAGGAAGCCGTTCCAGGGCCCGCAACCAACCGACAGCCGCGACGCGGCGGAGTGCCTGCTCCGACGAGTCGAGCACCTCAACGAGGCTGAAGGGGTACGCCGTGGGCTCGCCGCGCGACGCCTGAAGGGCGCGCTCGCGGTGGGCCAGCGCATCGAGTGGGATCATCACCCTGCTGCTGACACCTCCTCATTTTCGAGCACCTGCAGCAAGAACTGCCCCGTGTAGCTCTTCTCGACCTGCGAGACCTGCTCGGGCGTGCCCTCTGCTACGACCATACCGCCGCCGGAGCCCCCTTCGGGACCCATGTCGACGATCCAGTCGGACGTCTTGATGACGTCGAGGTTGTGCTCGATGACGATGACGCTGTTCCCCTTGTCCACCAGGCCGTTGATCACGCCCAGCAGCTTGCGGATGTCCTCGAAGTGCAGGCCCGTCGTGGGCTCGTCGAGGATGTACACCGTCTTGCCGGTCGAACGCTTCTGCAGCTCCGACGCGAGCTTCACGCGCTGCGCCTCACCACCGGACAGCGTCGGCGCCGGCTGGCCCAGCCGCACGTAGCCGAGACCCACCTCCACGAGCGTGCGCAGGTGGCGGTAGATGGCGTTGATCGGCTCGAAGAACGTGGCCGCCTCCTCGATCGGCATGTCGAGGACTTCGGAGATCGTCTTGCCCTTGTAGTGCACTTCCAGCGTCTCGCGGTTGTACCGCGCGCCCTTGCAGACCTCGCAGGGGACGTAGACGTCCGGGAGGAAGTTCATCTCGATCTTGATCGTGCCGTCGCCCGCGCACGCCTCGCAGCGGCCGCCCTTGACGTTGAACGAGAAGCGGCCCGGCTGGTAGCCGCGGACCTTCGCCTCCGTGGTCGCCGCGAACAGCTTGCGGACGTGGTCGAACACGCCGGTGTAGGTGGCCGGGTTCGACCGCGGGGTGCGGCCGATCGGCGACTGGTCGACACGCACCAGCTTGTCGACCTCGTTCAGGCCGTTGATCCGGGTGTGCCTGCCGGGCACCTGGCGCGCGCCGTTGAGCTTGTTCGCGAGCACCGTGGCCAGGATGTCGTTGACCAGCGTCGACTTGCCGGAACCGGACACGCCGGTGACCGCGGTGAGCGTGCCGAGCGGGAACGACACGTCGATGCCGCGCAGGTTGTGCTCGCGCGCGCCGACGACGGTGAGCTGCCGCTTCTTGTCGATCTTGCGGCGCTTCGCGGGCATCGGGATCGACTTGCGGCCCGACAGGTAGGCGCCGGTGATCGACTCCTTGTTCGTGAGCAGCTTCTTGTACGGGCCGCTGTGCACGACCTTGCCGCCGTGCTCGCCGGCACCGGGGCCGATGTCGACCACCCAGTCCGACGCGCGGATCGTGTCCTCGTCGTGCTCGACCACGATCAGCGTGTTGCCGAGGTTGCGCAGCCTCGTCAGCGTCTCGATCAGCCGGTGGTTGTCGCGCTGGTGCAGGCCGATCGACGGCTCGTCCAGCACGTACAGCACGCCGACCAGGCCGGAGCCGATCTGCGTGGCGAGCCGGATGCGCTGCGCCTCGCCACCGGACAGCGTGCCGGACGCGCGGTCGAGCGAGAGGTAGTCGAGGCCGACGTCGAGCAGGAAGTGCAGGCGGGCCTGGATCTCCTTGAGCACCGCGCCCGCGATCATCGACTCGCGCTTGCCGAGCTTGAGGCCGTCGAGGAAGTCGGAGCACTCCGAGACGCTCATCGCGCAGACCTCGGCGATCGACCTGTCGCCCTTTTTGCCGTGGTGCAGCGTGACCGCGAGGATCTCGGGCTTCAGGCGGGTACCGGCACACGCGGGGCACGGGACCTCGCGCATGTAGCCCTCGTACTTCTCCCGCATGTAGTCGGACTCGGTCTGCTCCTGGCGCCGTTCGAGGAACGGGATGACGCCCTCGTAGTTGGCGTAGTAGGAGCGCTCACGGCCGTAGCGGTTCTTGTAGCGGACGTGCACCTGCTCGTCGATGCCGTGCAGGATCGCCTTCTGCGCCTTGGCCGGCAGGTGCCGCCACTGCGTGTCCATCCGGTAGCCGATGGCCTCGCCGAGCGACTGCAGCAGCCGGGTGAAGTACTCCGCCGTCTGCCCGCCGGCCCACGGCGCGATCGCACCCTCTTCGAGGCTCAGCTCGTCGTCCGTGACCACGAGCTCCGGGTCGACCTCCTTGCGCACGCCGATGCCCGTGCAGACCACGCACGCGCCGTACGGCGAGTTGAAGGAGAACGACCGCGGCTCCAGGTCCTCGATCGCGAGCGGGTGGCCGTTGGGGCACGCCAGGTTCTCGGAGAAGCCCCTGATCCGCTTCGGATCGGTCTCCGGGACGTCGACGAACTCGAGCTCGACCAGGCCGTCCGCGAGCCGCAGCGCCGTCTCCACCGAGTCGGTGAGGCGCTGCTTGGACGAGGACTTGACGCTCAGCCGGTCGATGACGACCGCGATGTGGTGCTTCTCCTGCTTCTTGAGCTTGGGCACCTCGGCGAGCGCGTAGACGACACCGTCGACCTTCGCGCGCGAGTAGCCCTGCGTCTGCAGGTTCTGGAACAGGTCGAGGTACTCGCCCTTGCGGCCGCGGATGACCGGCGCGAGCACCTGGAACTTGGTGCCCTGCTCCATCGCGAGCACCTGGTCGACGATCTCCTGCGGCGTCTGCTTGCCGATCGCCTCGCCGCACTGCGGGCAGTGCGGCTTGCCGGCGCGGGCGTAGAGCAGGCGCAGGTAGTCGTAGACCTCGGTGATCGTGCCCACGGTCGAGCGCGGGTTGCGGCTCGTGGACTTCTGGTCGATCGAGACCGCGGGCGAGAGGCCCTCGATGAAGTCGACGTCGGGTTTGTCCATCTGCCCGAGGAACTGGCGCGCGTACGCCGAGAGCGACTCGACGTAGCGGCGCTGACCTTCGGCGAAGATCGTGTCGAAAGCCAGGCTCGACTTGCCGGAGCCGGACAGCCCCGTGAAGACGATCAGGCTGTCCCGCGGCAGGTCGATATCCACGCCGCGCAGGTTGTGCTCGCGGGCGCCGCGAACAACAAGACGGTCTGCCACTGGGGTCCCTTCGGCTGCGATTGGCGGGTCACTCACGCCACACTCTCCCGAACAAGCGTTCGAAGAGTACTAGCATCGGATTGGAGGCTGCGACCGACCCGCCGACCATGCTAGGGCGCACCCCTGACAAAAACGGTTCTGGTGGCTATCTCATTCCCCTGAGCTGGCATTACCCATAGGCTGGACGCTTCGATCACGAGCCTCAACGTCGGGGAGAGGCAGCACATGACCTACACGCCGTCCACGCAGCACACGTCCGTACCTGCACCGCGAGGGGTGCCCGACCGGCACATCACCGCCGTGCGCGAGGCGACGGACGTGCTGTACGAGGTCGTCGAGGAGCTGGACGAGGCCGCGGTGCGCGGCCAGAGCCTGCTGCCCGGCTGGACCCGCGGACATGTCATCACCCACCTCGCGCGCAACGCCGACGCGCTGGTGAACCTGCTCACTTGGGCGAAGACCGGGGTCGAGCATCAGGCCTACGCGTCGCGCACGGATCGCGACGCCGACATCGAAGAGGGTTCCCGCCGGCTTCTGCAGGTGATCAAGGCCGACCTGGACTCGGCCTGCCAGCGGTTCGACGTCGCGTGCCGCGAGTTCCCGGCGCACGCGTGGCGTTCGGAGGTCACCGCGCCCAAGGGCCAGTCGATCCCGGCGTCCACGGTGCCGTTGTTCCGCCTGCGCGAGATCTGGATCCACCTCATCGACCTGGACGCGGGCGTCGGGTTCGCCGACCTGCCCGCCGACTTCGTCGAGGAGTTCCTCGACGACGCGGTGAAGCAGTTCGAGGGCAGGGTCGACCCGTTCGGCATCGAGGTGACCCTGCCCGACGGCAGTCAGCGCATCTGGACCGTCAGCGGCCCGGCGAGCCGCAACTCCGTCAGCGGGTCGGCGAGCGCCGTCCTGGGGTGGCTGACGGGCCGGACCGACGGCTCCGACCTCCGCGGAGAGCTGCCGGAGCTGCCCGACTGGATCTGAGTGAGCAGCTTGTAGGCGGGGCGTTCGACGAACTTCGTCATCGCCCAGCCGAGCACCAGCGCCGAGGTGACGAAGCCGGCGAGGAGCCACCAGGACCGCAGCCCAACGGCGTGCATGCGGTCCATCACCACGGTGCCGATCTGCTGGTGCACGAGGTAGACCCCGTACGAGATGCCCGCGAGCCACGTCACGGGCCGCGCGATCGGGCTGAAGAACACCCAGTCGGGGCCGGCGGCCGCCGCGCACACCATGAGCAGCAGCACGGCGAAACCGAGCGTCGATCCGTACTCGGTCGTGTGAATCGCCTGCGCGACCAGCGTGGCCGTCAGTAGCGCGGCGAGGTGCGGCGTCCTGAGCCTGTCCTTGTGCCAGAGCCAGATCGCGATGCCGGCCGCGAACAACTGCGCCCTGTGCAGCGCGAAGCCGTTGTAGACCACGAACAGCGTGTGCGAGTGGTCCAGCAACGGCCTCATCAACAGCGGCGTGACGATGAGGGCCCACAGGAAGCCCCGGAGCGGGGTGCCTCTCAGGAACTTCACGAGCACGGCACCGGCGATGAACGCGACGAGCTGCACCGGCACGGTCCAGTAGGCGAAGTCGACGATGTCGACGTCCGGCATCCACTGGTTGATCAGCAGCAGGTTGTAGACGACGTCTCTGCGGTCGAGCTGGCTCCACCCCTCCGGCGCGATCCATCTCTGCACCGCGAATGTGAGCAGCACCGCCGCCATGTACGCGGGCAGCAGTCTGGCGAGTCTTCTCCACAGGAACTGCCCTGGCTTGCCGCTGTTGAGCGACACACAGGCGAAGAACGCCGAGACGACCATCAACGTGCTGGCGCCCATCGACATCGGAAAGGTGAACGGCAACGGCCCGAGGTCGGGATGGCTGCTGACGCTCGTGAGCGTGGCGTGGTGGAGCAGCACGCACCCGATGGCGACGACGCGGAGGACGTCCCAGCTCACCCTGCGGGCAGTCCGGGGCTTCAGTCGTTGCGCTGGAATCACGAGAGGCGGGGACCTGTTCGTTGGTGCTTTCAGGGTAAGCGGCGACTATGAGTCGACCTTTACTTACCCTATGAGTGCAACCTGTATGCAACCTGAAGGTGTGCGCTGCACCGCATTGAACGACTACCGTCAGCCACCGTGGACGTACACGAGAACTACACCGGTCACGTCGAGCCAGAGGGCCCCGCGGCCCGCCGCACCCTGGCCGCGCTGACCATCACGAAGATCTCCGTCGGTCCGATGGACAACAACGCCTACCTGCTGGTTTGCCGGTCCACGAACGAAGCGTTGCTCATCGACGCGGCGAACGACCACGAGCGCCTGTCGGACCTGCTGGGCTTCCTCCCGGACCGCCCGCGGCTGCGCACGATCGTGACGACGCACCAGCACGCCGATCACTGGCAGGCACTCGGAGCGCTGGCCGGCGCCCACGGCTCGAACACCGTCGCCCACGAACTGGACGCCGCCGTCCTCCCCGTCCCGCCGGACGTCCTCGTGGAGCACGGCGACACCATCAACGTGGGAGAAGTCCCGCTGTCGATCATCCACCTGCGCGGCCACACACCGGGCTCGATCGCGGTCCTCTACGACGACCCGGACGGCCACCCGCACCTCTTCACCGGAGATTCACTCTTTCCGGGTGGTCCTGGGCGGACAACAAGTCCAGACAACTTCGCAAGCCTGATGGCCGACCTGGAAGAGCGGATCTTCGGCAAACTGCCCGACGACACGTGGTTCTACCCAGGTCACGGCGACGACTCGACCCTGGGCGTCGAACGTCCGAAGCTCGCCGAATGGCGCGAGCGAGGCTGGTGATCTTGGCCGAACGGGGCCGCCTACCGACGTAGGCGGCCCCGTTCGCTGTTCCAGCAGCGGGACGGGGCCTCGATCGGACGTGGAGGTCCGACCGTGCGCACATCGTGCCGCATGACCCTCATCACGGCGGTGACGCCGTGAGCATCGAAGCGATCGCGTGGGCGCTCAACAGCGCCCCGATCCCAACCAACCGCAAGGACTCAAGCTCACTCGCAGTAGTCCTCATCGCCCTCGCCAACCACGCCGACCCGTTCGGACGAAATTCGTTCCCCTCGGTCGCGACCCTGACCCGCTACACCCGCTTGTCCGAGCGAACCGTCCGCACAACTCTTGATCGTCTTCACGCGTTGCGCCTGATCAAGCCGTCGGACCCGGACATCCTGGCCGCGCACATCAAGCGCGCCGACCGCCGACCTCAGGGCTGGGACCTCGCGATGTGTGACGAGGTGCACGTCTTGCACCTCGCTGAGCAGGACGGGGTGCAATCCGCGCGCCACGAGGTGCAATCAACGACGCGACGGGGTGCAAGCACTGCACCCGATCCTTCCCTTAACCGTCCGAGGAACCGTCCCGCGCCGAGCGCGCCCGGCGGGCGCTCGGCAGTCTGCGGCGAGTGCGATGCTCGTGACTCCGATCCGGTGTCGGCTCGGGTCGTATGGCTCGACGCGGACCGAACCCGGTCATCCCTGTGCCCACGCTGCCACCCGGCGGTGATGTCGCGATGAGCCGCGTTCATCTCTCCTACTCCGAGCCGGTCTCACGGACCCATCCGCGCGGCTGGACGTCACCGGCGCGCTGCTACGAATCCCGCGCTGCGGCGGAGAAACTGCGCGACGCGACCAACTTCCTGTCCGGCCCGGACGCAGCTCGACGCCGCACCTGGAACTTCACCCCGTGCAACTGCTCCGAGCCTCGACAGGATCGGTGGCTGTCGTGAACGAACCCACGATCTGGATCAAGCGAACGTGCGTCGTCGCCGTCGCTGCGGTGGCAGCGGTGGCCGCCGTCGTCTCGTTCGATCACATGCGAGCGCTCGCTTCAGATGCCGGTGAAGGATGGAAGGCCTGGATCTTGCCGATCTCGGTCGACGGCATGCTCGTCTCGGCGTCCTTGGTGATGCTCACCCGCAAGCGGGCCGGCCAACCGGTCGGCGCTCTCGCTTGGATCGGTCTTGTCCTCGGGCTGCTGGTGTCGCTCGCCGCGAACGTCGCGGCCGCCGAGCCGACGCTGATCGGCCGCCTCGTGGCAGCGTGGCCACCAGTCGCACTCGGCCTGTCCTATGAACTCCTGCTGACCTTGATCCGCGAGACGGCGACCGTTCATGAACTTTCTGACCAGCGGGTCGTTGAGGCTGCCTCGATCGTTCATGAACAACAGGCTCCCCTCCCTGAGGCTCCACCCAAGCGCTCGCGGAAGCTTCTGCGGGACTACGTCAACGAGGCTCGTGAACACCTGGGCCCGGACGTGAACATCACTCCAGCGTGGGTTCGCGAAGTAACCAACTGCTCCCGCGGCCTGTCACCAAAGATCGCGGCAACGCTAAGGGCTGGCGTGCAGTGACGGCTCATGCAAGCGGTGAGGTAGTCCGTACCTTCTACGTCA
Organism: Lentzea albidocapillata; assembly: GCF_000719115.1. GTDB lineage: Bacteria > Actinomycetota > Actinomycetes > Mycobacteriales > Pseudonocardiaceae > Lentzea > Lentzea albidocapillata. Next base: position 68,781 of record NZ_JOEA01000031.1, read on the forward strand.
GTACCCGTCGCGCGTGCCCCGATGGTCACGGATGACGCACGGCTGACGTGGCCTACTCACCGCTCACGACCATCTCGCCGGTCTCGTTCAGCGATCTCGGCATGATCCAGCGGACCTACCTTCGAGAGCGTCAGACCAGCTGGTAGAGCAAGCCGTGTTTGCTTTTCATGGTGGACTCGACGGACTCGGCGAGGGCGGAGTCGCGGACCAGGAGGCCGAACTCGACGTTGCGGTTCTCCGCACTGAACGAGAAGTTGGCGCTGGTCAGCATCAGGACCTCGTGGTCGATGACGATGAACTTGGCGTGGCTGACGACTTGCTTGCCGTTGGGCAGTTCGGCGGACTGGTAGATGGTTGCGTTCGGCAGCTGGGCCTTGATCTTGACGGCGTCGGCCTTGTCCCCGTCAACGTAGACCGTGACGACGACTCCCGGTTGTTTGGACGCTTCTCTGAGCACAGTCCACATCTGGGAGGTCTGCTCGAAGTTGTACGTCGCGCATACGATCGATTGTCGCGCCGCCCGGACAAGGCGATGGAACTCGCCCGTGAGATGTCCGATGTTCGCTTCGTTGCCAGGCATGGTCCACACCGGAGTTAGGTCGCGGTGAAGCGACTTGGCTCCGGCAATGGCACGCAGGACGCTTGCAGCTCGTTCACCGTCGACATGGCTCAGACCTGCTGCGGCGAGCAGCTGTTTGGCTTCCTCGCGCCGGACGGCGTTGATGACGGCGAGTGCCTTGATGGTGTGCTGTCTGGACGCGAACTGAACCGCCAGCGCCTCGGCTTCGCCAGCAGTCAGAAACTCCCCAAGGACGCGGAAAGGGTCAGAGGGCATCCACACCCCCAAAGAACCCAGGCACGGACTCGCCCATGGTCGTCGGGAGGTTCAGCATGAACCGCCGGTCGAGGAAACGATTGGCCTTCTCACAGGAGGTCTCCGAGGCGAACGAACAGCAGTGACACGCTGCACCGTGCAGGAAATCCTCTGCAGCGCTCGGGGTTCGCATCGCACAGACCGGATCCGACGAACAGCGCGACGCGCGGCGCAATGCGGACACCACAAGACCGTGCAGCCGTTTGGGTTCGGAGAGCGCGACGAGGCCGCCAAGGGTTCCGTCGCTGTCGGAAGCGGTGGTGCAGATGAGCAAACCGGCAGCCGCTTCACGCTGAGGCGAGCTGTCCCAGCCGTAGATTCGCTCGGTCAGGCTGGCAGATCCATACCCGCTGGACATCGCCATCTCACGAATCAGCACGTGCGAAAGCGTGTGCAGCAACCAGTAGCGAGGTAGGGGCAAGCGGTCGTCAGGCTCGACCTTTTTGGCAGTCTCCGAGAACCGCCGCCTGAAGTTCAGCTCGTGGGCAGCTCGATGCGACTCCCACAACGAGCTCGACTTGATCGTTCGCTCCCAACGCGCAACAGCATCGAGGTCGAGCTGAAGAAAGATGCCTTCTCCACGATCCTCTGTTGCCGGCACCCAGGTGGGTTTGCCGTTGCGTGTGAGCTTGACCAGGCGACTGGCGAGGTCGTTCACGCGGTCCATCTCATCGAGCCGGGTGAAGCCGAGAACGGCATTGACCTTCTTCATCTTGTTGACGGCCACGACGCGGCTGATCATCGGATGCAGGTCGTCGTTGCGCTGCATCTCGGTGACCATCAGACCGCTGGGGTGCTGCTGTTGAGGAAACAGTGTTGGTTTTTGGAGGTAGCGCCACTCGGGAACCAGCAGCTCGACCGGGTCCCAGTCGGCGCGCTTCTTCTCCCACTCCTCCGCTGATTCCGCTGGGGCCAGCACGTCAGCGACCGCGGCAGCGATGTCGGAGTCCGTAAGACCGTCGAGGTCAATCTTGTTCGCGGTGGCCAGCGCCTTGATGACCTCTATCTGATCGCCGAACTTCTCGACCTGCTCGACGCCGAGCTCGACACGCAACTGGTCAGCAAGAGCTTCCTTTTCCTCAGCCTCAGTGCGAGGCATGACAATGATCGACTGAGTGGAAGCGAACCAGAGGTTCGACGCACCCATCATGATCAGTGCAGGGCGGGCGTCGCACGCGCTGTCGAAAGCGTTGAGGTGTGGGTGTCGCCCTCGGCACTGCTGCGGGAGCTTCTCCCGACCAACTGAGCCCTGCGCCTCGGCCATGCCTCGCGTCTTGCCACACGAGGCGCACGCGATGATGGAACCGACGCTCTTGCCGACGTTCGCATCACGCATCTTCAAGTCGGGCAACTCGGCCTTGAAGCACTTGCTGCCCCTATGCACCCACAGCGAGTACGGGAACTCGTCGAGGTGACCGTTGGTACAGGTCAGCAGGTGCTGCGCTGGAACGGCGGGGCTGCCTGACTTCTTGTTGGACTTGCCGCCACGACCAGGGCAGTTCTTGTGGGCGAACTGCGCCAGGTCGGGCCGAAACGGGTGTGTGTTGGTGTAGCTGAAGCGTGATAGCGGGCCAAGGTAGTCACATCCGGTGCAACGAAACCATTGCGGGAAAACACGTGCGGGGATGCCGAGGTCGGCGCCTTCGTTGGACATGCCCGTCCGCTTCGGCTGCCACGGGAACGGTCGTAGTGCATCAACCTGTGGGCCGAGATGCAGCCGGACGACATTGAGCAGGCGTGGTTCGAGGATCGTCGGCACGTGGTCACGGCGCTTCCAGATCAGCTCCCAGTCGCTGAGGCCGGCGGGCATGATCGAAAAGTTCGGCAGGTCCATGATCGCGCCGGGACCGTAGGTGTAGAGCAGCGAGGACGGACGGGCAGAACCAACCTTTGCACGGTTCTTGACCACGCCTTCTTCGGCGTCACCAAGCGGATCGAGCAGCTCCAGCTCGTCGTGCAGCATGTCCTCACCCGAATCGGGCAGCAGGTCGGTCATCAGTCCTCCTCGCCGAACGGCAGGGTCCAGTCAGGTACGCCTTCGGGCGCACGAGCGAAGAGCCGCTCGGGCACCGGACTGACCAGCAGATTGATCTCAGGCTGGACTTCACGCATGGAGTTCGCGATGACGAACGGCGCTTCAAGGGATCCGCCAGCTGACGCTTTGGCATTTTCCGGGCTGATGATCAGCGGCAGGTACTTGCCACCTTCTCCAGTGCGCTCGTACACCAGCGTTCTGTGCATATCCGTGGCGCGCTTGGCGCGCTCAGCCCAGCGGTCAAGCCGGTTGACCAGCAAGTCGCTGGCTCGCTTGGTCGCTGCCTCATCGGACGCGGCAGCCGCGATGCGCTTCTTGAGTTTCTCGGTGATCGCCTCGAGGACAGCGCGCTGGTCTCTGATTCGCCACGCTTCCCGCTCTGGGGACAAGCCATCGCTGACAGCGGCTTGCAGAACCCGTGCCGCACTGACAAGCAGACCGTCGATACCGCGCGCCAGCGAGGTCGGCGAGTAGGGCGTCACAGACAGCGCTTCAACCTGGGCGTAGAAAGTCTCGTGGTAGTGCCGAAACTGCTCAAAGTGCGCGAGGTCGCGGGGCCGAGCCCAGTTGCCCAGCGACACGACCAGTCCAGGCCGCGCGGACGCGTCACGACCGACGCGCGAGGAAGCCTGGATGTACTCGGCCGTGTTCTTTGGCTGCCCCACCACCAGCATCAGCCCGAGCCGCTGGACGTCAACACCGACCTGCAACATCGAGGTCGCCAGCACCACGTCGAAGGGTGAGTCGGCTTCGCCGCGCCGCGCGGCCTGCTTACCCTCCTTCAAATCCGCCATGCGCTGACGGAAAGCGTCGGTGCTGTCGTAGTCCGGATCGAACTCGAGCCCGAGGCGGTCGAGCGTCGTGCCGATCTCTGAGGACGCGATGCGTGAGGTCAGCTCGCCGGTCTTCAACAAACCGAAGCTCGCGCCAAGGCGGCTCGGGAATCCGGAGTCCTTGCGAGGCCGTTTGACCCGGTTCTGGACGTCGTCGGCCACATAGCGCGCCATACCGGCCAGCTCGCGGGTGGCGTTGAAGTAACCGACCAAAGTCATGTACGGGTCGGCAGGGGCTCCGGCCCTGTCCAGCAGCAGCTGCCCCGCGGAAAGCAGGACCTCCGATACGCGGATCTCGACACTGGACAGACGCACGCCCTGAGCGCTGACACCGATGTAACGACGACCTGGATTCTTCTCGTTGATCGGAACTTCCTGGGAAAAGAACGTGTCAGCAACGTCCAGTACTTGCGGTGGAAAGATCGCGAGATGGCGTCCATACAGTCGGCGAACCTGTTCCTGAGCGTTGCGCACCGTCGCGGTCGAGGCGACGATCAGTGGCTTCACTGGTGAGCCGTCAGGCTTTTCCCACGACGACAGAGTCTCGACTGCGACTTCGAACAGACCTACTGAAGTTCCAAGCGCGCCGGTGATGAGGTGCAACTCGTCCTGGATGATCAAGTCGGGCGGACGAAGCCGGCTGACCGGAACCACCGCCGCCGCCGGCACACCGTCGCTGGCGGGGTGGGAGCCGACTTGACATGGTGCGTAGTCAGTGTGGACGTAGCCGTGGCGACCGCAACGACGGCTGACGTACCCGAACAGCGCGGCGGCCTCGCCTTCACGGGCCAGGCGGGCGAACTTGTCGACCGTGGCTATCAAGAAGGCCGGCGTGAGGCGGTAGATCTCCTCGTCAACGGTAAGCACGGGAAGGCCTTCACTGACGGCTCCCCCCTTGGAGAACGGACACCGAGCCAACTCGTCACCGCAGTGAACGAAGACGCGCCGCTTCGTCGCGTCGGCCTTCACGTGAGCCGCGGTAATCGGCGTGCCGCACCACGGGCAACGCTGGATCTGCAGGACGGTGAGCCGGTGCCGACCGAACTCGTTGGCCTTCTTGAGCTGTTCGTCAGCCTCCTCGAACCGCTTGGGGCTGACATCGGTTCCGACCCACAGACCGATACGGAAAGGCTCGCTGCCCCAGATCGCTTCGTCGTCACGGCGTGCGAGTTCGGCAGCGCACACGAGCGCGGTCGCACGCTGGAACTGCTGCGCAGTCAGCAGGCGCAACGTGTAGCGCATGAGGACCGCAATCCCATCGCGGCCGTCCAGTTGTCCATCTGCAGACTCCACGACGCCCTGACGACGACGGATGGCGAATGCGTATGCAGCAAGGCCGAGGTACGCCTCGGTCTTGCCACCACCAGTCGGGAAGAACAGGAGCTCGACCTGCGACTGGTGCTCCGCACTGCGGATCGACGCACCGGGATCGGTCAGGGCACCGAGCTGCATCAAGATGAAGGCGAGCTGGAACGGGCGCCACGACGCAGCCGCGGCACCCCGTTCCTCAACAGTCTCCTGTGCCCGCTCGATCGACAAGGAGGCATCGGCCGAACGCACTGCGGCCACCTGGGAAGCAATCCGCTGGTCTCGCATCACCCGGTTCATGAACTGGAAGCACCGCAACGCTTCCTCGTCACCGGTAATGTGTTCCAGCCCCACGTTCAGCCGCGTATGCACCTCCCTGGCCCGCCACAATGCGAACTCAGCCGTCTCCTGGAGATGACCGGGCAGCTTCGCCGCAGCGGCTTCCTGAATGTCAAGCCATGTCCCGTAGCCATCTACGAGTGGAGCGAGCCCAGCTCGCAGATCGTCGGCGGAAGCCGACACCAGGGCGTCCATGGACAGCAGCGCATCTTCGACAGATCGAGCCCTGGTTTGCGGCGTCTCACCAATAGGCAGCCAGGTCGTCTCGACCGTGGTTGCCCGACGCGACCCAGCCTTGACTGTCCAATCAGCCGAACAAGTACGTCCGATAGCGAACTCCAGCCGGTTGCGGTACTGGAGGTTGAGCTGTTTGACCTCTTCGTCGTGCTCAGGCCAGTCCTGCTCCAGCGTGTCCTGCACAGGCAGGAACACCTCGCCGCCGCCCGCATCGACCACCAGTTTGGTCTGGAACATCCACATGCTCAGCGGGATCGGCATGGGCGTTTCACGGTCGTTGCACAGCGCGATCTCAACCAATACCCGGCCATACCTCGGGTCGTTGTAGCGGTCGATTCGCAACACGATCGACTCTTTCAACTGCACGGTGGCGGTCTGGCCATGCACGAGGTCAGCCAAGCGGATCGTGCGAGTCTCCTCGACAGGCGTGCGCTGGTACCCCCTGATTGGGCGGCCCGCTTTCGAGACCTTCTCAGTCTCGACCGTCTCGTACGTCCCCCACGACGCAATGACCCGGAACGCTTCGAGGTCACCGGGTACCTGAAATCGCAGGCCCATCGACGCCGGGATCATCAATCCTTGTTTTGGAGCGCGATCCTCGGCATCGTCGTCTTCGGCGTCCGCCTCAGTGTCATCGGCCGCGTACGCCGGCACACCACGCCCCTCAGCCATCCCGTCGCCATCCGTGCGTACCTCGATCAGGTCACCGCCATCGGAGTCGCCGGGAGACGCTGTCGCCGAGCCGACCAGCTTCACCGGAGCGATGTGCCCGACGAGGTACTGCGAGCGTGGACTGAACGGCAGTGTCTCCTCGGGGCCGTGACTTGGACCAAGCAGCTCACGCTGCAGGATGTCCACGAGGTTCTCGCGCACCGCGTACGACGAACCGTCCAGCTCGTAGCTCAGCTCGTACGACGCCTGCGCGGCCGACGTCTCTGTGGTTGCCTCCGTCACAGCGGCAAGTCTGCCGTAGCGGTCTGACAAGTTCCGGTAGGCAGCTGTTTAGCGCGCCAACGGAGCAACACCCGATCTTCATCGAAGTAACGCCCCACGACGCCGCGGCGGATGCGGAGGCTCTCCAGCTGTGAAAGGAGGACCTCTCGCCTGGCCAACTCGTCAGCACTGGCGGCTTCCCAGCAGTACTGAACGGTCGCCGCTGAGAGCGGCTCACCTCCCCGTTCCGAAAGGAGGCGTTGCACCAGGTACGGGTCGAGCGTTGTCCTGCTCGCCGTCTGCTTGCACCTCGGACAGTAGATGATGGGGCGCTGCTGATTCGTCCCGCGACACATGTACACATCACAGGCGTCGCAGAGCGCAACACGCGACAGAAACGGGCTCGTTGTCTTCCGATCTGAACGCTTGCGAGCCTGAGGACTATCCCTCGAATCGAGGATGTGCTGTAACTGCGCAAATTCATCGGCCGTGATCACAGCCAGCGATTCATCAACCACCGGGTTGCCGTTCTCGTCTCGAACGACCGCGAACGGATCAACGCGCTTGCCACCCTTTCCCCTACCTGGATTGTGAGTCGTCATTCCAGCCAGAATGGGATTGCGCAGAAGTTGATCGACCGTCTGGCGGTTCCAGGTGACATTTCCCGCCTTGCGCTTCGCTCCGCCAGGCAGCGGCGCACCCGCGTCGGTCAGCCACTTTGCGATGGCATTGACGGCGCCACCGCGCAGAGCCATCCTGACCGCCTCGGTGAGCCAGCGGATACGCTCCGCGTCCTTGACCAGCACACGACCCGGACCGTCTGGGTTCGCCGCCGACCGGTACCCATAAGCAACGCCGCCGCCTACCCAGCGGCCGTCCTTGAGCAACTGAGCTCGCGCAGCGCGGACGCGTGCCCTGATGGCCTCGGCTTCCATCTCGCCGAACACTGCCAGCATGACAGCGAAGGCACGGCCTTGCGGGCTGGTCATGTCGATCGGGTCCTCGACTGCGACGAGCCCCGCGCCTCGCTGCTGCAAAGTCTCGTCCGCATGGAGGAAGTCCAGTACCCGCCGCGCGAGCCGATCCACCTTCCAGATGATCACGGCGTCGAAGCCGTCCGTAGAAAGCAGCGCGGTCCAGCCCTTGCGATCTTCGGGCCGACTGGCGGTCGCAGAGACTCCGTCGTCGATGAACTCGCCGACAACTTCCCACCCGCGAGCCTCAGCGTACTTGCGGCACGACCGGAGTTGGCGAGTGATCGAGACGGACTCCTCCTTGGTGACACTGAGCCTGGCATAGAGGGCGCACCGGCGGACTTGATTGACGTTCATGACAGTCACTCTGTCGTGTCAGACGATCTTGCCTACTTTCCTCTGCAGGGGTGTGACCTCACTCCTGCAGAGGAAGGGCACCGTCGGACTGGTCGCCACGAACACGGTCGCCCAGGGCGACACGCGCGAGGTCGGCTTGGACGCGATGGTCGC
>NZ_JOEA01000032.1 GCF_000719115.1 Lentzea albidocapillata
CGCGTCGATAGCGATTGGGGCTTGACCTTGAGCCTCTGGCGGGATGCTTGACGGCCGGAAAAGGCCGGGCTGAAAAGCGCCCGGCCGTGCCCATGAGGGAAGCATCCCGCCCACTCAAGGTAAAGCCCCAATCGCCGAGTGCGTGGGTAACCACCGCTTGACCAGCGCGAAGAGGTTCACACGCCTCGGCTTCGCCGTTGCGTTGGGCGGCAGGGTGGCTCGGCTCCGCCATCGCCCTGGGCGCGCGGAGGGACGCCTCAGCTCCGCCATTGTTGGGCGGCAGGGCTGCCTGGCTTCGCCCTTGCCTGTCGCGTGCGGAGGGGTGCTGCACGACCGCCGTTGCGTTGCGTGGCAGGGGTGTTTGCCGTTGCCGGTGGTGCGCGGGCGGCTTGGCTTGCGTGAGTGTCGGACCTCGTCGGTACGTTGGGTCGCGGGGGAGCCGGAATCGGAGGGGACCCCTGCGGGAGCCTGCGGTCACATGCCGTTGATGCCTGCGTGGTACTTCGGCACGCGGACGGTGATCTTCGTACCCAGGCCGCAGGCGGTTTCCACGACCAGGCCGTACTCGTCGCCGTAGACGCGGCGGAGTCGTTCGTCGATGTTGCCCAGGCCTATCCCGGCGGACTCGTCCACGTGGCCGGCGAGGGTGCGGCGGAGTTTTTCCGGGTCCATGCCTATGCCGTCGTCCTCGATTGTGATGTGGGCCTCGGCGCCGCCGTCGTTCGCGTAGATCTGGATGTGGCCTGGCTCTACCTTGCCCTCCATGCCGTGGCGGACGGCGTTTTCGACCAGGGGTTGCAGGCAGAGGAACGGGACCGTCACCGGGAGCACCTCGGGGGCCACCTGCAGGGTCACCTTCAGGCGTTCGCCGAAGCGGGCTCGTTCCAGGGCGAGGTACTGGTCGATCGAGCGGAGTTCCTCGGCGAGGGTGGTGAAGTCGCCGTGGCGGCGGAAGGAGTAGCGGGTGAAGTCCGCGAAGTCCAGGAGCAGGGTGCGGGCTCGTTCCGGGTTGGTGCGGACGTAGGAGGCGATGGCGGAGAGCGAGTTGTAGATGAAGTGCGGGGAGATCTGGGCTCGCAGGGCGCGCACTTCTGCTTCGACCAGGCGGGTTCGGGAGCGGTCCAGTTCGGCCAGTTCCAGTTGGCCCGCCGCCCAGCGGGCCACCTGGTTCGTCGCGCGGACGAGGCCCGCCGAGGCTTCGCGGGAGTAGGCGGCCAGGGTGCCGACCACGCGGCCCTCGACGGTCAGGGGAGCTACTACGGCGCAGTTGATCGGGCAGTTCGGTTCGGTGCAGCCTATGTCGAACGCCTGGGTGCGGCCGGTCAGGAAGACGTCCTCGGCCTGGGTCATGGCGTCGGCCGCGTGGTGGTCGGAGACGCCTTCCCACGCGACGACCTCCGTTTCGTCGGTCAACGCCAGCGCGGGTGTGTCCAGCAATGTCCGCAGGTGCCGGGCCGACTTCTTCGCCGCGTCCGGGACCAGGCCCGCGCGCAGCGGGGGTGCGGCGGACCACGCCGTGTGGAGGGTTTCGTAGGTGACGCGCTGGGCCTCGGTCGAGAGCGACTGCTTGTTGCGCGTGCCTCGCCACAGGACGAGGACGGCCGCTCCGCCGACGATCAGGATCGCGGCGGCGGTGAGGAAGTCTTGCATGGGCGCGTCACCTTCTAGTGGTGTGGCCCGGAACGTTGCCGGGGGAATTCGGGGTCAGACGGGTGCATCGTGGTGTCGCCCCCACGTTCTCGTACTGGTTGTACGGGGGCGTGGGGGCGGCGCCGCGACAGCGAGACGACGTACATCACCGTGAAACCGAGCGGGACCGTCCACGCGGCGGGGCGCGAGAGCAGGATCTCGTACCAGGCGTCGCCGGTGTCGGTGAACATCGTGACGAGACCCGCGGTCAGCGCCGGAACGCCGCCCGCGAGCATGCCCGCGATGGCACCGGCCTTCGTGATGCGGCTCGACCAGATGCCCAGCATCAGCAACGGGCACAACGAGGACGCCGCCACCGCGAACGCCAGGCCGACCATGTCCGCGACGGGCATGCCGGTGGAGATGAACGTCATCGCCAGCGGCACGATGCCCGCGAGCACCGTGGAGATCCGGAAACCGCGCACGCCGCCAAGGCGCAGCACGTCCTGAGAGAGCACGCCCGCCAGCGACACCACCAGGCCCGACGACGTGGAGAGGAACGCCGCGAAGGCGCCACCCGCCACCAGCGCGCCCAGCAACTGGCCGCCGATGCCTTCGATCATCCGCGTCGGCAGCACCAGCACCACGGCGTCGGTCTGGCCGGTCATCAGCAGTTCCGGTGTGTACAGGCGGCCCAGGGCGCCGTACATCGGTGGCATCAGGTAGAAGACGGACAGCAGGCCCAGCACGATCAACGTCGTGCGGCGCGCGGCGGTGCCGTTCGGGTTCGTGTAGAAACGCACGATCACGTGCGGCAGGCCCATGGTGCCGAGGAACGTCGCGATGATGAGCGAGTACGCCCCGTACAACGGGAAGTCCTGGCCGCTCGACATCGGCAGCGACCACATCTCGTTGGTGTTGTGCTCCATTGTGGACAGATGTGGGACCGCCGCGTCCTTCGGGAACGTGAACTCCGAGCCCTGCCCGATGCGGTGGTAGCCCTCGGTCAGCACCACAACGGTGTTCTGGACGCGTGCGCCGTCGATCTCGCCGGTGCCCCTGATGGAGATGAACCTGTCGGCGTGGATCGTGGTCAGGCGCTGGAAGGTGACTTCGGTGTCCTGCCGGAAGACCGGGTACTCGGGCTTGGTCAGCGACTCGGAACCGTGCACCTGCCACGCGACGATCAGGAACACGATCGGCACGGTGATCGCGGTGAGCTTGAGCCAGTACTGGAACGCCTGCACGAACGTGATCGACCGCATCCCGCCCGACATCACGTTCGCGGTCACGACCATCGTGACGATCAGCGCGCCCACCCAGTCCGGCGCGCCCGTCACCGTGTTCAGCGTCAGGCCCGCGCCCTCCAACTGGGGCAGCAGGTACAGCCAGCCGATCGCCAGCGCCAGGATCGAGGCGACCGCGCGCACGCCGCGGGACCGGAAGCGGGCCTCGGCGAAGTCGGGCAGCGTGTAGGCGCCGGAACGCCGCAGCGGCGCCGCGACCATCGTCAGCAGCACGAGGTACCCGGCGGTGTAACCGACCGGGAACCACAGCATGTCCGGCCCGTAGGCGAAGATCAGCCCGGCGATGCCGACGAACGACGCGGCGGAGAGGTACTCGCCGCCGATCGCCGAGGCGTTCCACCACGGCGAGACGGTGCGCGAGGCGACGTAGAAGTCGGACGTGGTGCGGGAGACGCGCAGTCCGTAGGTGCCGACCAGGATCGTGCCCAGTGCGACGACCAGCACCGCCACGATGGCGTAACCACTCGTCATGGACGTTCGACCAGCTCCGCGAACTCGCGTTCACTGCGCTCGGCCTGCCGCACGTAGAACCAGCCGGCCAGCAGCAGCATCGGGCACGTCGCCACGCACAGCAGGAACCACGGCAGCCCGAGCCCGAGGATCCGGAACCTGCCGAGCTCCGGGTCGATCGCGAACAGCAGCGGCAGCAGGGCCAGTGCCCCGGTCGCCACCAGGCACACCGACAGGCCCAGCCGCCGTTGCGCCCGGATCAGCGTGCGCATGTAGACGGCGCCGAGCTCGCTCTGCTCGTTGATCTCACGCGTGCCCGAGTACGGGCGGCGCGCACGGGGTGCCCGCGTGCGCGGGCTCGTCACCACCACACGCTGGGTCGGCTTCTCCACCGGCCTCCGGGGTGGCGGCGTCGTCACGACCCGAGCCCGTTCCTCGGTTGCAGGACACCGGCGGGCTGACCCGCGCCGGGCGTGGGCCGGGCGCGGCGGACCAGCAGCTGCCGCAGGTGGCGGGCGTGCCGGCGGCTGACCGGGAGCACCGCGCCGCCGATCGTGACGCTCAGGTGCCCGTCCTCCAGCCGCAGTTCGTCGATGTGGCCGAGCGACACCAGGTGGCTGCGGTGGATGCGGACGAACCCCGCGCTGCGCCAGCGCTCCTCCAGGCCGTTCAACGCCGCGCGCACCAGGCCGCTGCCGGTCGCGGTGTGCAGGCGGGCGTAGTCGCCGTGCGCCTCCACGTACCGGATGTCGGCGAGGCGGATGAACCGCGTGACGCCACCGAGTTCGACGGGGATGACCTCGTCGCCCATCTCCGGCGGCGTGGAGTTCGCGGGCTGCGTGGGTGCCGAGGTGGCCGATTCGGCGGCGGCCTTCGAGTCCCAGACCTCGTGCACGATGCGGTGCACGGACTCCGCGAGCCGTTCCTGGCGCACGGGCTTGAGGAGGTAGTCGAGCGCCTTGAGTTCGAACGCCTCCACGGCCGGCTGCTGGTGCGCCGTCACGAACACGACGGGCGGCGGCTGCGCGAACCGCGAGAGCACGCGGGCGAGGTCGAGACCGTCCAGCCCCGGCATGCGGATGTCGAGGAACACCGCGTCCAACGGCTGCCCGGCGTCCATCGCGCGGTGCAGCACGCGCAGCGCCTTGGTGGCGTCGGTGACCGCTTCCACGTGGGCGATGCGCGGATCGGAGCGCAACAGGTACGTGAGGTCTTCCAGCGCGGGTGCCTCGTCGTCGACGGCGAGCACCCGCAGCGAGCGCTCGAGGCTGCCACGTCGATCCGGCCCCTCGCAGATGGGGCAGGGCAGACCTGAGGTCATTCGAGATCGAGTCCAAACTGTGTACGGCCGATCCTCACGTGGCGGCGATTAGACCACGCTCGGTCGTCGCGCGCCTGGTGAGCCGAGGGCGTCGGATACGCGATCATGCCCCCTCACGGAGGGTGACCCGCCGCGGGGGTCCGGTTGCACAGCGTGTGCACGACGAGTACCCCCTCGCACCCCTGAAACCCCGAACGGGCGCATCATCCGCCAGTCGGAGGACGTGCGGAAACCCTCCGATCGGGTGCGTCTCAGGTAGGACTATCACGCAGTGTGCAGTTGCCTGGTCAGGCCTGCCACGCGGTTTTGTCAGCGAACGAGCGACTTTCCGGGCAGAGGATAGGGTGGTCTCACGGCTGCCGGATCGCGCGGGGCTGGGCCGCCAGCGCGTCACCGAGCGTGATCTCCAGCTCGATGAACGACTCCTCGGCACGACGTGCGGCGACGCTCACGGAAGCGGCGGCGGCCGGGCCGATCAGTCTGCGGGTGGGCGCGCGCAGCGCCTGGATAGCCTCGGACCACTGGTTCGAGAGCTTGGCGAGACCGCTCAGCGTGTCCACGAGCTGCTCGGTGTTGTCCGGCGGTGACGCGACGATCTCCGCCAGCCGGTCGCGCAAGGCGTCCAGTGCCGGGTCCACGGATTCCTCCAGACGTGCTGCCCCAGAAATTTCCCCACTGGGCAACACCATATCCCGACCGTTGTGGTCCGGCGCAATGATGTTGTCCACAGGACACTACTCGGTCAATCGATTGTGCATTCCGTCTCAACTGGTGCTCGTCTCAACTGGCGCACACTTCTGGTGACCGGCTGAAATGGACCGGTTTCGGCGTTCAGCCTGCTTTCTCAAACCATGTCAGCTCTTCGTGCCTGGTAGGCCGGGTGGCGTTTGGCCGAGCAGGTGTGCCCTGGGTCGCCTGAATCACGGCATTGAGTTGCGCGGCCGGGGGACTTACCGACAGGCGTATTAACTCTTCTGCTGCAATGCGGTGTGTGGCGAGCGTGTGCGCTGAGTTCAGTCGTTCGGTTCAAGAGGAAATAGCGGCTTCTGCCACCAGGACGGCGCGGTGGTCGTGGCCCCGTGAACTACAGGCGGCCGACGTCCGTGATCGTCACGACCGCCTCGCCGAGTTCGTCCGACGCCGCCAGGTCGACCTCGGCGTTGAAGCCCCAGTCCTTGTCCCCGGCCGGGTCCTCGAAGATCTGCCGGCACACCCAGCGCTCGCGCTCGACGTTGATGATCAGGAACGCCGGGCCGCGCGCGTTCGGGCCCGCGCCGATGTCCGAGTGCTCCTCGAAGTACGGCTCCAGCGCGTCCATCCACTCCTTGGCCGTCCAGCCCGACTCGTGGTCGAGCTCGCCGAGTGAGTACCAGTCGCGCTTGGCGGCCAGCTCCACGCGGCGGAACAGCGCGTTGCGGACCAGCACGCGGAACGCGCGGACGTTGCGGGTGACCGCCGGCGGCAGGTCGACGCGCACCTCCTGCTCGGGAGCGTCCGGGTTGGTGAGCTTCTCCCACTCGTCGATCAGCGACGAGTCGACCTGGCGGACGAGCTCGCCCAGCCACGAGATCAGGTCGTTGAGCTCCTCGGTCTTCGCCTCGTCCGGCACCGTCTGCGACAGCGCCTTGTAGGCGTCGGCCAGGTACCGCAGGACGAGGCCCTCGGAGCGCGCCAGGCCGTAGAACGACACGTACTCCGTGAACGTCATCGCGCGCTCGTACATGTCCCGCACGACGGACTTGGGGGAGAGGTCGTAGTCGCCGACCCACGGGTGGCCGCGGCGATAGGTGAAGAACGCGGCGTCGAGCAGGTCGGCGAGCGGCTTCGGGTACGTGACCTCGTCCAGCAGTTCCATCCGCTGGTCGTACTCGATGCCCTCGGCCTTCATCGCGCCGATCGCCTCGCCGCGTGCCTTGTGCTCCTGCGCGCCCAGGATCTGCCGCGGGTTGTCCAGGATGGACTCGATCACCGACAGCACGTCGAGCTCGTAGCCCGGCGCCTCGCGGTCGAGCAGTTCGATCGCGGCCAGCGCGAACGGCGACAGCGGCTGGTTCAGCGCGAAGTTGAACTGCAGGTCGACGGTGAGCTGGAAGTCGTCGCCGTGGCGTTCCACGACACCGGCCGCGACCAGCGCCCGGTACATCGCCAGCGCCCGGCGGATGTGCTTGAGCTGCTTGGAACGGTCCTCGTGGTTGTCCTCCAGGAGGTGCCGCATGGCCTGGAACGCACCGCCCTGAGGGCGGCCGATCACGTTCAGCAGCATCGCGTGCGAGACCTGGAACGACGACGTCAGCGGTTCCGGTTCGGCGCCGACGAGCCGTTCGAACGTCGCGTCGCTCCACGACACGAATCCGTCCGGTGCCTTCTTGCGCACGACCTTGCGGCGCTTCTTCGGGTCGTCGCCGGCCTTCGCCAGCGCCTTGATGTTCTCGACCTCGTGCTCGGGCGCCTGCACGACGACCGTGCCGATGGTGTCGTAGCCCGCGCGGCCCGCCCGTCCGGCGATCTGATGGAACTCACGGGCCTTCAGGGTCCGCGTCCTCGTGCCGTCGTACTTCGCGAGAGCGGTGAACACGACGGTACGGATCGGGACGTTGATGCCGACGCCGAGGGTGTCCGTGCCGCAGATGACCTTCATCAGACCCGCTTGCGCGAGCTGTTCGACCAGGCGGCGGTACTTGGGCAGCATGCCGGCGTGGTGCACGCCGATGCCGTGCCGGACCAGCCGGGAGAGCGTCTTGCCGAACCCGGCCGAGAACCGGAAGTTGCCCATCTTCGCCGCGATGGCCTCCTTCTCCGGCTTCGTCGCGACGTTGACGCTCATCAGCGACTGTGCGCGCTCCAGCGCGGCGGCCTGGGTGAAGTGCACGACGTAGATCGGCGCCTCACGGCCGTGCAGCAGGTCTTCGATCGTCTCGTGCAACGGCGTGGAGACGTACTGGAAGTTCAGTGGCACCGGGCGCTGCACAGAGCGGACCACCGCAGTCGGCCTGCCGGTGCGCCGCGTCAGGTCCTTCTCGAAGAACGCGACGTCGCCCAGCGTCGCCGACATCAGCAGGAACTGGGCCTGCGGCAGCTCGACGATCGGCACCTGCCAGGCCCAGCCGCGGTCGGGCTCGCTGTAGAAGTGGAACTCGTCCATCACGACCTGGCCGACGTCGGCCGTGTGGCCGTCGCGCAGGGCGATGTTCGCGAGGATCTCCGCGGTGCAGCAGATGATGGGCGCCTGGTCGTTGACGCTGGCGTCGCCGGTCATCATGCCGACGTTCTCCGGCCCGAACACCTCGCACAGCGCGAAGAACTTCTCCGAGACCAGCGCCTTGATCGGCGCGGTGTAGAAGCTGCGCTGGTTCGCCGCCATCGCGACCAGGTGGGCACCGATGGCGACCAGGCTCTTGCCCGACCCCGTGGGGGTGCTGAGGATGACGTTGGCCCCCGAGACGAGCTCGATGACCGCTTCCTCCTGCGCCGGGTACAGCGCGAGGCCGCGCTCGGTAGCCCAGTGGGAGAAGGCGTCGAACAGTTCGTCTTCGTCGGCGATCGAGGTGAGCCGGTCCGTGAGTGCAGTCATCGCAGGTGAACTATAGGTGGTACGCGTATTCGGTGAACTCCCAGTCGGTCACGAACCGCTGGAAGCGGGCCACCTCCTCCCACTTGAAGTCCACATAGGACCGCACGAAGTCCTTGCCCAGCACGTCGACCATCGCCGTGTCCTCCTCCAGGTAGGCGAGGGCGTCGGGCAGCGTGGCGGGCAGCGTGGGGGCCTTCGACGGGTCGTAGCCGTACCCGGCGGAGGGCCGCGGCGGTTCGATCTGGTCGCGAATGCCCAGGTAGGTGGCCGCGATGAGGCCCGCGATGCCGAGGTACGGGTTGGCGCTCGCGTCGCCGAGCCGCAGTTCGAGCCGGGTCGTGTCACCGCGCTCGGCCGGTACCCGCAGCATCGCGCTGCGGTTGTCCAGGCCCCAGTCGATCAGCCACGGCGCGAGCGAGTCCGGCCCGAACCGCTTGTAGGAGTTGACCGTCGGGTTGAGCAGCGCGGCCAGCGCCGGGGCGTGCTTGAGGATGCCGCCGATGGCCCAGCGCGCCTCGTCCGACAGGCCGCTGGTGGTGCCGGGCGCCTGGAACGCGTTGCGGCCGTCCTTCTCGTGGCACGACAGGTGCAGGTGGAAGCCGCTGCCGCCGCCGTCGTTGAACGGCTTGGCCATGAACGTCGCCATCCGGCCTTCGCGCCGGGCCAGTTCCTTCACGCTCGTCTTGAAGCGGAACGCGCGGTCGGCCGCGTCCATGGCGGGCGAATGGACGAGGTTGATTTCGAACTGCCCGCCGGCGTACTCGTGGTTGCCTCCGGTCGTTTGGAGGCCTGCCGAACTGAGCGTGCGAAGAGTTCTCAGCAGATGACCGTCGGAATCGCCGCGGCGCCCGGTCGCGTAGACGTTGCCCGGCTCGTCGCAGTACGGCCGCCACCCGTTCGGGCGATCTTCGTCCGGTTCGCAGAGAAAATATTCCAGCTCGGGTCCCACAACCGGCGTGAGCCCGGTGGTCTCGAATATTTCCAGCGCCCTGCGCAGCACCTGCCGGGGCGATTCGTCCACGGGTCTTTCGTCGGCCGGGCTCACCGCGTCGCCGATGCACCACGCCACCCCCGGCTCCCAGGGGATCGGGAGCAGCGTGTCGAGGTCGGGGACCACGATCACGTCGGGCAGCCCGGCGTCGAGCACACCCCCGTTCTCGGTGGTCTTGCCGCCAGGGGTGGTGCTGTACACGGCCCGGCAGAACGACAGCCCGCGCTGCGTAACCGCAGGTAGGTGCTCTACGAGGATGTCACGGCCCCGGTCGGTGCCGAGCAGGTCCGGGAATACGACGCGCACCACGTCGATCCCGTCCTCGCCCAGTCTTGCCGCGAGTTCCCGTGTCACCTGTTCACCGACCACGTCGAACTACCTTTCCGGCACAGTGTGTCGCTGGCGCGGAGGGGATAACGTTGAGGGGCAAACGCTATCGACCCGCCCGTGGAGCAATGACCGTCATTGGTCCCCGTCGGGTGCTCCACACTCATCGTCCACCACCGGGCAACAGTCCGTAACTGGACGGGTGACGACCGTCACGAGATCATGCACGATGTGGGATCGTGATCAAAGTGGTTGCGGACCGACTCGCACCACATCACAGACATAGTTCGGAACCGCAAGTATTGTGCCGGGAACACCTGAGCTCGAGCACGGGAGACTTTGAGTTGTCTGGTCACCACACGATTGCCGAGACCGAGAAAGCCGTCCAGGCCAAACTCGGTGCGGTGCCGCTGCGTCGCGAACAGATGGCGGCGGTGTCGAACATCCACCGCGCCGCTACCGCGATCCGCCAGCACCTCGAGAACTCGGTGCTGCGCACCAGCGATCTGACCTGGACCGGCTTCGTCGTGCTCTGGGTCGTGTGGATCTGGGGCGAGATGGAGACGCGGTACGTCGCCGAGGAGGCCGGGATCTCCAAGGGAACCCTGACGGGCGTCGCCAAGACGCTGCAGTCACGGGGCCTGCTGGAGCGCATGGGTCACCCGACCGACGGACGTCTGGCGGTTCTGCGGCTCACCCCTGAGGGTGAAGAACTGATGGCCGACCTCTTCCCCAAGTTCAACGAGGAAGAGGTCTTCGTCAGCGACCCGCTGGAGTCGTCCGAAGCCCAGTCGCTGGCCGAGATGCTGCGCCGCATGGTCACGCACCTGGAGGCCAACGGCGAGCAGCGCCGCCTCGACCTGCGCGGAGACACGCCGCTGCCGCCGCGCCGGTCCGGCCGGCGCGCCAAGCACGGCTGATCTTCGCGGCTGTGGGCGACTCACCTGAGGTGAGTCGCCCATTTCGGCGTTGGTCCGCTGTCTGGCCGGTCCGAGAGCAGGCCCGTGACCAGGCCTGTCAGAGCAGGCTGAGCACCCGCGCGTGCAGGGTGTCGAGGTAGTCCTCGGACTCCGGCTTCATCAGCACGCTGCGCAGTACCCGTGCACCGTCCGCGTCGGCCCCGACCTCGGGGTGGCGGGCGGCGAACGCACCCTTCGACGCCCGTGCCACGCTCAGGAAGATCGGGTCGACGGGTGCGTTCATGCCCGTCTGCATCACGCGGTGCGAGGCCGCGTCCACGGCCGACAGGGTCAGCGGGTCGGTGCGCGGGAAGTACGTGACGATGTCGAGCTCGGGCTCCTGGTAGAGCTCCAGGGCCTCGGACTCCCGGATGATCGACGCCCACCGCACGGCTGCCCGCCGTCCGGCCGCCAGGACCTCGCCCAGGCCGTCGCGGGTCAGGGGAAGCAGGCGGAGGGTCAGCCAGAGACCGGCCGCCGCGGCGCCGGCGCGCGAGCATTCCAGGCTGATTTCGCCGAGGTGCATCTCGTCGGACGTGAAATACGTGTACGGCGAGTCGTGCAGGTAGAACCGGCCCACGGACGGGTCGCGGAAAAGGACGGCGCCGCAGCCGTAGGGCTGGAGGCCGTGCTTGTGCGGGTCGACCACCACGGAGTCGCACGAGCCGATGGCCTCCCACGGCTCGGGGGCGAGGTCGGTGCCTGCGAGCAGGGTGAAGAAGCCGCCGTACGCGCCGTCCACGTGCACCCGTGCGTCGTAACGGCGTGCGACGTCCAGCACAAGATTCACCGGTTCGATGGCACCCAAAGCGGTAGTTCCCGGAGTGACCACCACAGTTCCGACCTTGCCGGTCTTCAGGAGCTCTTCGAGCGCGTCCAGATCCATGCGTCCGAGGCCGTCCACGGCGACAGGGAAACCCTCGATGCCGAGCACGCCGCACATCCGTGAGTGCGTGTAGTGCGCCTCGGAGGAGTACGCGACACCACGGGTCGGATGCAGCGAACGGGCGACGAACAACGCCTCCAGGTTCGCGATCGTGCCGCTCGACGTCAGGTGGCCGAGGTGCTGCTCGCCGTAGCCGAACATCGTCGCCAGGTCCGAGACGACCTCGCGTTCCATGGCGGCGGTCGCGGGACCGCCGTCCAGGGCGTGGTTGTTCGGGTTGATCAGCATCGCGGACAGGTAGCCCACCACTGCCGCGGGGTGCGGCGGCTTGAGCATCTGGCCCGCGTAGCGCGGGTGGAAGAACGGGTAGTTGTCACGCAGGCGGTCCTGGAGCTCGGCGAGTGCCGAGCCGAAGAGCGCCGGGTCGGCCTGCAACGACGAGTGGGGTGTGAAGGAGCCGTACTCCGCCGTCCACTTCTCGTGGTTGGCCAGCGCCTCGTTGAGCCAGTGTTGAAGATCCACCGCACACACCCCACTCGTCCACGCACAATCCGAATGTTCGAATTTGGACGTTACGGCAGTCCCCAACGTGAAGACGAGCCGTTGGCGTTCACATCACGTGGTGAGGTGTCAGGGCGTGTGCCGCGACGGGAGACCACGGCGCTCTGACCTCGACGAAGCGGGATTTCGATGGCGGAGCCACGAGTCTTGTAGTCCAAACGCCGGCCCCACGTGTCGCGGACGTCGATGTCGCCCGTGATTCCGTGCTCCAGCAACAAAGGCGAGCCCGCCTCCGAATGGACCTGGACCCAGTCGGTGCGTCCGCCGGAGCGGGAAGCGTCCACAAGGAACGCTCCTTGCGTGCGCAACGACGAGATGGACGCATCGGCCCAAGTGGACGAAACAGACGGGAACACGCGCACGACGTCGTTGTGCGACTGGACCATCATCTCCAGCACGGCCTGGCCGGACATCAACGGCGACTCGATCGCGAGGTTGCCTCCCTCGCGGTAGAAGGTGTTCTCGGTCAGCACGGCGTTCGAGCCGACCTGCTTGCGGTCGAGGAAGTAGCGCAGGAACGACAGCGCCTCCTCCGGCCGTCCCATCGCCGACGCCATCGCGGACGCGGCGCCGTAGCTGTACCCGGCCCACTTGTCCTGCCGCGAGACCCAGTGGTCGAACGTCTTGTTGATGAGCGCGCGGTGCTCCGGCATGTCGTAGGTCAGTTCGCGCAGCGGGTAGAACCACAGCATGTGGGAGAAGTGCCGGTGCGAGTCGTTGAGCGAGACGTCCTTGCCGATGAGCACGCCGTCCGGGCCCTGGGCGTACGGCACGAGCCGGTTGGCGATGTCACGCCAGCGTGCGTTCTCCTCGATGGACAGCAGCGTGCGTACACCCCAGCGGATCAGCGAGAGGTCGTACGTCGTGTCCGTGGCGTTCGCATACTCCGGTGAGCGCGTCTCCGGCAGATGCAGCTTCCCGTCCGCGCCCTCGACGAGGAACCGGGCGTAGTAGTTGACCGCCTTCGTCAAGATCGGGAAGAGGACGTCCTTGAGGATCTTCTTGTCCATCGTGTGCCGATAGCCCAGCCAGACGTTGTGGCAGGCCCACAGAAGATTGCCCGTATGGTCGTTCGGTGCGACGCCCGGAACGCCGCAGTAGCGCGGCCCGGAGCGCAGCGTGCGGTCGCCGGGGTGGCAGATCGCGTACGAGTTGCCGTCGCGGTAAGCCGGGTTCACGTTGAGTTCGAGGTTGTGCTCGAACCGCTTCAGCGTCGTCGTCACCGCGTCGAGCTCGTGGTGGTTCGAGCCGTTGACCAGCGGATACGAGATCTGGACGTTGAGGTTCCACCACACGGCCGTCCAGCTGTTGCCCTGCTCGGGGAACCACGGGCCCCACTCGGAGATGACCGGCGCGTCCGCTCGGGTCGCCGCCGCCATCTTGTAGAGCTGCAACCAGTAGAAGCGTTGCACGAGCTTGTCCGGCACCGAGACGAGCGACTTCGCGAAGTAGGCGTTCCACCAGCGGCGATGCTGCATCGTCAGCACCTCGAACGGGATCGCCAATGCCTGACGCACCTCACGGATCGCGTCGGACGTGTGCGTGTTCGCAGGGTGTGTGTACGCCACGTGGGCCGCGAAACGGCCGTTGCGGGTCTGCCAGGCCGTTGTGTAGCCACCGCCCGCCAGCAGCGGCTGGGCGGCGAAGGAGACGCCGTTGGCGGTGCCCAACGTCGGCGCGGGGTTGGCCGTGTAGTCCGCCGGCCTGCGGATCTGACGTGTCGTCGACGACTCCAGCGGCTGGAAACCCCAGGTCACGTCGCCCTTCACGGAGGCGAGGAACGTGCTGCGCGAGTTGTGCACGAGCATCGTGAACGTGGCGCTGCCCTGCGTGGTCGTCACGGAGCCGGTGAGCTCCGCGTTCCACAGGTCGAGCGTCCAGTCGACGGCGGTGATCGCGCCGGCGAACTGCAGGGTCAGGTAGCCGATCGGCAGCCGGGAGAGGCCGACCGCGGCCTCCCAGTGTTCCCGCTGGTCCTGCACCTCGGAGTGGCTGAGCATGAGCTTCAGCTCGTTCGCGGTGCGGCCCGCGTAGACCTGGACGCCCAGGAAACCGTTGGCCAGGAACGGGCTGTCACCCCAGTTCTGCGGCAGTCTCCTCCACTCCATCCGGGCGTCCCGGACGACGTCCCGGTGCACGTTGTGACCCGATGTTTCAGGGGCTGCGACCGCAGTGCCCACCCCGAGTGCGGAGGCCCCGACGGCCACGCCCGTCCCGTACAAAAAGGTTCTACGCGACAGCTCTGTCACTGTTCGTCCCTCCGTGCCGTGGCGGCGGCGGAACGGATCTAACCGCAGAAGTCATCCGATGACTAGCGGGCGGTGTGACCACCACCGCCTTCCTGCCTGCAAATCGTTGTTGCAACGTTCTAGCCATAGCCGAGGTCCGGCAATTAGCGTTAGCGCTCATGTCACCTGTTGCCATGCACATGAGCGACGGTCTGCTGAACGCGCCGGTGTCGGTCGTCCTCCTCGTCCTGGCGGCGGCAGGCGTCGGGTTCGCGTTGGTCAAGGCCCGTGCGGACCTTGACGACCGCACTGCGCCGATGGCCGGCCTGGTGGCCACGTTCATCTTCGCCGTCCAGATGATCAACTTCCCGATCCTGCCCGGCGCCTCCGGGCACCTGCTGGGCGGTGCGCTCGCGGCGATCCTGGTCGGCCCGTACGTCGGCGCGTTGTGCGTGACGATCGTGCTCGTCGTGCAGGCGCTGCTGTTCGCGGACGGCGGCCTCACCGCGCTGGGCGCCAACATCACCAACATGGCGCTGATCGGCACCGTGGCCGGGTTCCTCGTCGCCGTCGCGCTGCGCAAGGTCGCCGCGAAGGGCAAGGGCGGTCTCGCCGCCGTCGCGTTCATCTCGGCGTTCGTCAACACCCTGCTGGCCGCGACCGGCTTCATCGTCGAGTACGCGATCGGCGGCGCGGGAGGCGTGGAGATCGGCAAGGTCGCCCTGCTGATGTGGGGCCTGCACGCGCTGATCGGCATCGGCGAGGGCCTGATCACCGCCGTCACGGTCACCTCGGTCGCGTCGATCCGCCCTGACCTCGTCTACCTGCTGAAGGGCAACACCAAGCCGCTGGAGGTCCGGCCGTGAAGAAGTTCTTCATCGGGTTCGCGTTCGTGTCGCTGCTGATCGCGGGAGTGCTGTCGTACTTCGCGTCCGGCGACCCGGACGGCCTGGACAAGACCGTCGAGGACACCGGCATCGCCGAGCACGCGCAGGAGCACCCGTTCGCCGGCAGCACCTTCGCCGACTACGCGTTCGGCGGCGACGACAGGTTCACCGGCCTCGCGGGCGTGCTCGGCGTAGTCGTGGTCCTGGCCATCTCGTTCGGCCTGTTCTGGATGCTGCGCAAGAAGTCCGACGCGTAGTGAGCGGCGCCCACGACGTCCTGCACCACGCCGGCGACTCGCCGGTGCACCGCCTCGCGCCCCACGTGAAGATCCTCGTGGCGTTCGGGGCGGTGCTGGGCGTCGTCGCGACCCCGCGCACGATGTTCCCGCTGTTCGGCCTCTACCTGCTGCTGATCGTCGCGGTGTGGTTCGTGGCGCGGGTTCCCGTGCTGTGGTTCGTGAAGCGCGCGGTGATCGAGGTGCCGTTCGTGGTGCTCGCGTTCCTGCTGCCGATCTTCGGCACGGACCCGCGCACCGATTTCCTCGGCTTCTCGGTGTCGGTCGAGGGTTCCCTGGCGGGCTGGAACATCCTCGCCAAGGGCACGCTGGGCGTCCTGGTCAGCCTGACCCTGGCCGCCACGACGGCACCGGGGGAGTTGCTGCGCGGCCTGCAGACGCTGCGGGTGCCGGCGCCGCTGATCATGATCGCCACGCTGATGCTGCGGTACGGCGAGGTCGTCGTGGGCGAGGCGAAACGCATGCGCGTCGCCCGCATTTCCCGTGGCGACGACCCGCGCTTCCTGTGGCAGGCGGGCGCGGCGGCCCGGTCGGTCGGCACGTTGTTCATCCGGTCCTACGAACGCGGAGAGAGGGTGCACCTCGCGATGGTGTCGCGCGGCTGGACGGGCGGGCCGGCAGGCTCGGCGACGATCGTTCCGGAGACCCCTGCCGCCGCTGCCCTGGAGGTCTCGAAGCTCGCTTTCGCCTACCCGGACGGGCACCAGGCGCTGTTCGGCGTCGACCTGCGCGTCGAGCACGGTGAACGCGTCGCGGTGCTCGGGCCGAACGGCGCGGGCAAGACCACGTTCGCGTTGCACCTCAACGGAGTTCTCGGTGGCGGCTCGGGCTCGATCTCCGTCGCCGGGCTGGAGGTGCGCAGGCAGAACCTGCGCGAGATCCGGCGCCGCGTCGGGCTCGTCTTCCAGGACCCCGACGACCAGCTGTTCTGCCCGACCGTCGGGGAGGACGTCGCGTTCGGGCCGCGCAACTTCGGCATGTCCGATGTGGACGCCCGCGTGCGGAAGGCGTTGAGTGCCGTGGGAATGGAGTCGGTCGCGGACCGCTCGCCACTGCACCTGTCCGGCGGTCAGCGGCGCCGCGTCGCGCTGGCCTCGGTGCTGGCCTGCTCGCCGGAGATCCTGGTGCTGGACGAGCCGTCGGCCAACCTCGAACCGGTGGCCCGCCGCGAACTCGCCGAGTTGCTGCTCTCGTTGGCGCCCACCATGCTGATGGTCACGCACGACCTGCCGTTCGCGCTGCAGATCTGCCCCCGCAGCGTGCTGATCGACGACGGCGTGGTCGTGGCGGACGGACCGACCCGCGAGATCCTCGCGGACTCCGCGCTGCTGGCCCGCCACCGCCTCGAACTGCCCTACGGCTTCCGGCTCGACTAGGGCCTGTATGACCATCGACCTGTCCGCCTGGTGCTCGTCGGAGCTGGGCAGCCCCGTGGCCGAGGTGCTCTACGAGCGGGTGTCGATCTCCACGGTCTCCGGCGTGCGTCTGGCCGACGGCCGCGAGGTCTACGTGAAGGCCCGCCCGGACGACGGCCGCGCTGCCTCGTGCGTGGCCGCGCAGGCCTCCCTGGCGTCGCGGGGGTTCCCGTGCCCCCGCCCGCTGACGCCGGTCGTGGTCGCGGACGGGCTGGCCGTGCACGCCGAGGAACCGTTGCCCGGCGGGGAGATGCTGCTCGGCTCCTCCCCGGACGTCGCTCGCCGCTACGCGGCCGTGTTCGCCCGGCTGATGGCCCTGCTGGCCGACGTCTCCGTCCCGCCGCCGCTCCCGTCACCGCGCTGGGCCCGCTGGGACCACACCGGTCCCGGCCTGTGGCCGGCGATCGACTTCCTCGACGCGCGGGACCAGGGCGTGGTGCCGTCCGTCGTCTCGGAGATGGCCTCCCGCGTGCGCAAGCGGTTGCTGGCCACCTCGCTGCCGTGCGTGCTGGGCCACGCCGACTTCGAGGCGCAGAACCTCCGCTGGCAGCACGGCGAGGTGCTGACCGTGCACGACTGGGACAGCCTGGCGTGGCAACCGGAAGCGGCCCTGGCCGGTGCCGCGTCCGGAGCGTTCGCCAACACGCCGCCGCCGGGCCTGGTGCCGATCGAGAGCTCGGCGGCGTTCCTCGAGACCTACCAGCAGGCCCGCGGGCGGGCGTTCTCCGCGGAGGAGATCCAGATCGCGTGGGCCGGGAGCATGTGGACCGCTCTGCACAACGCACGGTGGGAGGTCCTGCACGGCGATCCGACGCCGTCAGGTGACGCCGTGCGCGAACAAGGCGCCGAACGCCTCCGCCTGGCGAACGCCTAGCGCGCCGCCCGCCGCCTGCGCTCCGCCAGCACCGCCGACAGGTACGGGTGCGGATGCGTGTACTCGACCCGCGGCGACCGGATCGCCGCGCCGACGTCGTCCGACAGCCGCGAGCCCAGGTCCCACCGCGCCTGCTCGTTCAGCTCGTGATAGCGGCTCAGGTACTGTCGCGCCGCCAGCACCAGCTCCTCCGGCAGCTGCGACAGGTCGAGCCCCGACGCCCACTCCGCGAGCTGCGGCGGCATCACGGCGAGCTCCACCTCCTGGCGCGGCACGCGGGTGTGGATCACCACCGTGCCGGCGAGGTAGTCGCCGACCCGCTTGCCCTGCGGCGAGAAGAGGGAGACGAACAGGGCGATCGCGCCGCCGAGGCCCAGCACCCAGAAGTCCACGACGAAGCCGGTGAGCGAGCGCACCAGGGCGTGCCGGAAGCGGATCGCGCCGCCGTCGTCGCGCACCACGCGCAGGCCCATGGCGAGCTTGCCCAGCGAACGGCCTCGCGTCGCGGTCTCCATCGCGGTCGGGAAGCCGATCATCACGGCTATCAGCAGCGTGAGCGCGAGCGCGTCCTGCAGCGCGTTGTCGATGTCGACCGGCGCGATCAGGAACAGGATGACGAGCAGGCCGAACTGCACGGCCACGTCGATCGCGTACGCGACCGCCCTGCTGGCGAGCTGTGCGACGCGCAGGTCCAGAACTACGGCTTCACCGGTGACGAGGTCCCCCACGCGGATAGTGTGACTCATCGTGGATCTGGACGTCTTCATCGATCGCCACCGCGAGTCGTGGCGGCGGCTCGAGCAGCTGGTCAAGCGGTCCGGGAAGCTCAGCGGGGCCGAGGCCGACGAGCTGATCGAGCTCTACCAGCGGGTGACGACGCACCTGTCGGTCGTGCGCAGCCAGACGCCGGACCCGGCCACGGTCGAACGGCTCTCGGCGCTGGTCGCCCAGGCGCGGTCGGTGCTGACGGGCACGCACACGCCCGCCTGGCGGACGTTCACGCGCTTCTTCACGCACCGGCTGCCCGCCGCGATCTACCTCGGCTGGCGGTGGTGGGTGCCGGCCGGGATCGCGTTCTACCTGGTCACCGGCATCATCGCGGCGTGGATCGCCGCCAACCCGGACGTGCAGGCGACCATCGCCGCGCCGGACGAGATCCGGGAGATGACGAGGGTCGGCGGCGGGTACGAGTCCTACTACTCCAGCGACCCCGCCGGGTCGTTCGCGGCGAAGGTGTGGACGAACAACGCGTGGATCGCCGCGGCCTGCCTGTTGCTGGGCGTGCTGTTCGCGATTCCGCCGGTCTACCTGCTCTTCACCAACGCCCTCAACGTCGGCGTCGGCATCGGACTGATGTTCGGCGCGGGCCGCGGAGGGTTGTTCCTCGGACTGTTGGCGCCGCACGGGTTGTTGGAGCTCACGGCCGTGTTTGTGGCGGCGGGCATCGGCATGCGGCTGGGCTGGCAGGTGATCGACCCCGGCAAGCGCACCCGCGCCCAGGCCCTCGCCACGGAGGGCCGGTCGGTCGTCGCGGTGGCGCTCGGACTGGTCGTGGTGCTGCTCGTATCCGGTGTGCTGGAAGGGTTCGTGACGCCCTCCGGGCTGCCGACGTGGGCGCGCGTCGGCATCGGGGTGGTGGCCGAGGTGCTGTTCCTGCTGTACGTCTTCGTGATCGGGCGCCGGGCCGCGCGGCAGGGCGAGACGGGCGACATGGACGCGAGCGAACGTGAGGACGTCGCTCCAGTCGCGGTTTAGAGCTTGCCTGCGGCCTTCAGCGAGAGATAGCGGTCCGCGAGAGCGCGCGGCAGGTCATCGGGCAGTGCGTCCACGACGTCGACACCGTGCCGTGCGAGCAACGCGGTGAGGCGCCGGCGTTCGGCCAGAGTGCGTTCCGCGGCAGCGGCCGAGTACACGGCCTCCAGGTCGCCACGTCCGGCCGCCATCGCGTGCACGGCCGGGTCGGACACCGACGCGATCAACAGGTGGTGCCGCGTGGCCAACGCCGGCAGCAGCGGCAGCAGACCGTGCTCGATCGACGGCTCCAGCGACGTCAGCAGCACGACCAGCGAGCGGCGACCGGCGCGGCGGAGCACCTCGGCGACGGCGCCGCGGGCGTCGAACTCGACCAGTTCGGCCTCCAGCGGTGCCATGGCCCGCACCAGGACGGGCAGCGTGGCCCGCGGTACCGAGGCACGCACCTGGTGGCTGAACGCCAGGAAGTCGACCTGGTCACGGGCCTGCGAAGCCAAGGCGGACAACAACAAGGTGGCGTCCATCGCCGTGTCCAGGCGTGGCAGACCGCCCAGGGCGCCGTCCACGCGGCCCGCCGAGGTGCGGGCTGTGTCGAGCACGATCGTCACCTGCCGGTCGCGTTCGGGGCGCCAGGTGCGCACCACCACGTCCGACGAACGAGCCGACGCACGCCAGTCGATCGAGCGCACGTCGTCACCGATGACGTACGCGCGCAGCGAGTCGAACTCCGTGCCAGCTCCACGGATCAACGAGGCGCGGCGGCCATCCAGTTCGCGCAGGCGTTCCAGCAGAGGAGGAAGGTGACGGCGGCTGTGGAACGGCGGCAGCGCGCGCACCGTCCACGGCACGACGTGTGAGCCCTGCCGTGCCGCGATGCCCAACGGACCGTGGGAACGCACGGTCACACGGTCCGCAGGGCGATCGCCACGGCGTATGGGCCGTAGTTCGAAAGACAGCACACGCGAACCACCAGCGGGCACGTCGACCGCAACCCGATCGGCGACCACACCAGCAGAAGGCGCCCATGCGTCACGAAGAACGCCACGCAGCCGACGCCCAGGGTTGTGCACGGTCAGCTGCACCACACACGGCTCGCCCGTGCGCACCGAGGTCGCCCCCGCGCGCGAGAACGTCAACCGCCGCACGCCAGCCGCCAACAACAAGTCGACGGCCACGCACAGCACCAGAAGGCCGAGCAAGCCGAGAATCCCGTGCCACGAAGGCAGGAGCAGCCCGACGACGAAAACCCCGATGAGCGCGAGCAATCCCGCGCGGCCCGTGAGCGCCACGTCAGCGCGGCACCTGAACAGCGCCGAGCACGCCGTCCAGCACGCCGTCCGACGTCACGCCCTCCAGTTCGGCCTCCGGGCGCAGCTCCAGCCGATGCCGCAACGCGGGCCGTGCGAGCGCCTTCACGTCGTCCGGCGTCACGTAGTCACGGCCCGAGAGCCACGCCCACGCGCGTGCGGCAGCCAGCAGAGCCGTTGCGCCACGGGGAGAAACGCCCAGGCGCACGGCCGGAGACTGACGGGTCGCACGGCACACGTCGACGACGTACGCGATCACCTCAGGAGCCACGGTCAACGAGCGCACGGCCGCCGTACCCGCCTCCAGGTGCGCGGCACTCGCGACCGGGTTCAACGAGGACAGGTCACGCGGGTCGAAGCCGGAGGCGTGCCGCGTCAGCACGTCGATCTCGTGCTCCCGCGCCGGGATCGGCATCGTCACCTTGAGCAGGAACCGGTCGAGCTGCGCCTCGGGCAACGGGTAGGTGCCCTCGTACTCCACCGGGTTCTGCGTGGCCACGACGATGAACGGCGACGGCAGCGGCCGGGTCTTGCCGTCGGCGGAGACCTGCCGTTCCTCCATCGCCTCCAGCAGCGCGGACTGCGTCTTCGGCGGCGTCCGGTTGATCTCGTCGGCGAGCAGCAGGTTCGTGAAGACCGGGCCCTCACGGAACGAGAACGCCGCGTTGTGCGAGTCGTAGACCAGCGACCCCGTCAGGTCGCCGGGCATCAGGTCCGGCGTGAACTGCACACGCGTCGTCGACAGATCCAACGCGCGCGCAAGAGCACGCACGAGCAACGTCTTCGCGACGCCCGGAACACCCTCCAACAGCACGTGTCCCTTGCACAGCAACGCGAGGATCAACGACGTCACGGCGGCGTCGTTGCCCACCACGGCTTTGCCGATCTCCGCGCGCAACGCCACCAGCGCCATACGGGCTTCCTCGGTGGTGACCACTGCCGTCATGCCTTGCGCACCTCGTTCTCCAGAGCATCGAGCGATGCAGC
This sequence comes from Lentzea albidocapillata, assembly GCF_000719115.1. GTDB lineage: Bacteria > Actinomycetota > Actinomycetes > Mycobacteriales > Pseudonocardiaceae > Lentzea > Lentzea albidocapillata. The sequence continues at coordinate 21,749 of NZ_JOEA01000032.1, forward strand.
CAGCGCGACCAACCCCCGGTCGTCCACCGGCTCCTTGTCGTAGAGCAGCGCCCGCACCGAGGTGACGGGACGCGAAGTCCTGCGGGCGATCTCCTCGGACGGATCGTCGCCCGGCGGCACCCCCAGCAGCGGTGCCAGCCGGTCACGCGTGGCCTGCCGCAGCACGGAGGCGGCGTGCGAGGCGGCGTGCGACCGGCGGTACAGCCGCGCCCTGCCCTCCACGGTCTCGGCGGCGCGCACCACGACCGGAAGCGGTTCGGGCACCACGCGGCCGAGCCTGCGCGCACGCCACAGCGCGATCAGCACGGCCGCGATGCCGAGTTGCAGGGCGCCGTACTTCCAGCCGTCCGGGATCAGGCCGGTCAGCGACTTCTGCTGCGACCTGTCCGCCGCCGACGGCATGTACCAGACCAGCCGTTCGTGCTGGCCCAGCAACGACAACGCGAGTGCCGCGTTGCCCTCCTCGTCGATGTCGCGGTTGGTGAAGATCCCGCCGTAGCCGATCGTCGTGACGGTGCCGGTGCGGACCAGCGTCGAGTCGTAGCAACTCTGCTCGCCCTCGTAGGTGAACCCGCCCATGGTCGCCGCGCCGGCCCTGTCCGCCAGCGGGCAGCCGGGCTGACGGGTCCCGGGCTCCAGCCGGCCCAGTCCGGGGGCGGGCGCGAGGAGCACGGTCGCGGAGGCCCGGCTGCTCAGGTCCGCGAGCCGTTCCGGGTCGATCAGGTTCGGCTGCGTCACGAACAGCGTCGCACCGTCCACAGCGGACGCGTTGTCGGTGAGCTCGACCCGCACGCCGTTCTGTTCCAGCAGATCGGCGACCGCGTGGCTGCCCTCCGGCCGGAACGACCGGGGGTCGAGCGCGCCGCCCTCGCCGCTGCCGCGCAGCAACGTGATCACGACCGCGGCGAAGAGGATGATCACGCCGATCAGCAGGGGACCGCGCGCGGCCGTCCAGATCCGGCCGGCGTCGGGAGAGACCGCCGTCATCCGCGCACCCGGCCGTCCACGGAGACCAGCCGCTGATACCCCTCCACCGTCGCGGGCCTGCCGCCGTACCAGACGTCGTCGAACTGGACCGCCGCGCCGCGCAGGTCGTCGGCGAGCACCGGAAGTGCCTGGCCCGCCTCGAAAGCGACCTCGTCCACGGTGCGTCCGGCCCGTGCGTCGAGCACGCCGCGTTGTTCCAGTTCGCGCACCACCGCGCGGAAGCGTTCGCGCACGGCCTTGGCCAGATCACCGGCCGCCGCGGCCTTCTCGGCGGCGGCCCGGTGCTCGGCGGCCGTCATGACGGCCGAACCGAACACCTTGTCGCCCGACCGCAGCGCACGGCCCGTGCGCCCGACACGAAGCCTGATGATGATCACGATCAGCACGAGCACGGCCACGACGACGGTGAACGCGGTGAAGCCGCTCATGCCACCCGCCCCGGCGAGCAGCTCGCCGAGGCGGGTCAGCACCCAGTCGACGGCGCGTTCCAGCGGGTTCGGGTCGTCGGAGACGTACGCCGGGTCGCTGAGCTCCCGGACGGCCGCCTCCCTCGCCTCGTCGCGGCCGAGATCTACCGGTACGTCAGAGGCCGCCATGCCCCGCGGCCCGCTGGAGTTCGATGTCCATGCCCTCGGACCGCATCCGCCGGTCGACGTAGAGCAGCACGGTCACCGCGGAGCTGAACGGCAGCGTGATCGTCGAGGCGATGATCGCGCCGATGGTCGACAGGATCAGCGAGCCGACGCTCAGGGTCGCCGTGGGGTCGGCCGAGAAACCGGTCGTCGCCGCGCCCAGCAGACCGAACGGGAGGCTGATGATCCAGCTGATCACCCAGCCGATCACGACGGTGAGCAGCAGGATGCCGAACGTCCGCCACCACGCGCCGTCCACGAGCTTCTTCGAGCGGCCGAACGCGGTGGTGACGCCGCAGCGCTCCAGCACGAGCGCGGGCGTGACCAGGGCGAACAGCACCCACAGCCAAACGCCGGGCACGATGCACAGGATCAGGCCGACGGAGATCACGAGACCGGACAGCAGCGTCGCGCCGAGCAGCGGGAGCAGCCGGGGCTTGAACTCCTCCCACGCCTGCGCGAACGTGACCGGCTTGCCCAGCACGGCGTGGCCCACGATGACGGTGATGAAGCCCGACAGGAACACGGTGCCGAGCAGCAGCAGGAAGACGCTGAGCAGCGTGCCGGTGAGGAAACCGGTGATGGCGCCGGTGAGCTGGTCGATCGCCTGTTCCTGCGTCACCGTGTTCGGGTCGAGCGCCACGACGGCGGTGAGGTCGTCGAGGAACGGCAGCTGCACCAGCAGGCCGAGGATCTGCGTGACCGCGGCGACCACGGCGGCCGCGCCGATGATCAGCTTCGGGTAGCGGCGCATCGTCGTGATGGCGCCGTCGACGATCTCGCCGACGGCCAGCGGCCGCAGCGGGATCACGCCGGGCTTGATCGTCGGCTGGCCCCCGGGCGGCGGCGGGGCGTTGTAGCCGTACTGCGGCTGCTGGCCAGGCTGCTGCGGCGGCTGGTTCTGTGGCTGGTCGGGTGACGACCAGCCGGGCGTTTCGGACATCTCGGCTACCCCCGGTCGTGGTGTGAGCGGCATCCTGCCAGATCAGGGCCACCGCCACCCGGCGACCTGATCACGAAACGAGCTCGGTCCGAGCCCTGGCCGGCGTCGTGCGCCGCATGCCCGCGCTGACGCACCTCCTCACCACCTGCGGTTGCTCCCGCATGAGCCGCAGGCCGCGCCTGACCAGCGTCGGCACCGGCTTGCGGGCCTCGGCCACGTCACGGGCGAACCGGCGCACGAACGTCACGGGCGGGCTCGGCGCGAGCACGATCGCGTCCCGGAGCACCCCGGCCTCCTTCGCGCCCTGGACCAGCAGGTCCGCGAACAGGCCCTCCGCGATGAACGCGGGCGCGCCGCCGAGCTCGATCGTCTGGGTGCCGACCGCGCGGTCCTCGCTGATGGAGTAGACCGGCGCCTCGACCCTGCCCGTGTCCGACAGTTCGATGATCGCCTGGAGCGCCTTGTCCGCGTTCCACGAGCCGATGGCGTCCCAGTCGGCCCTGCCGTGCTCGTCGCGGGGGAGCAGCGGGTCGTCGCCGTCGCGGTAGAAGTCGTCGAGGCGAAGGACAGGCCAGCCGAGGTGGGCGGCGAGTGTCGACTTGCCTGAGCCGGAGGGTCCGGCGAGCAGCACGGCACGAGGGATGGGCACGGAACGCGATCCTCGCACATGACCTACGCTCGAACGCATGAGCGAAGGTCTGTTCGACGAGGGCCTCTTCGGCGCGACCGACGAGGAGAAGGCCGAGCGCATCGCGGCCAACGCCCCGCTGGCCGTGCGGATGCGTCCGGCCACGCTGGACGAGGTCGTCGGCCAGGACCACCTGCTCGGGCCCGGCGCCCCGCTGCGCCGCCTGGTCGAGGGCGCCACGCCGGCGTCCGTGATGCTCCACGGCCCTCCCGGCACCGGCAAGACGACCCTCGCGACCCTGGTGTCGAAGGCGACCGGCCGCCGGTTCGTCGCGTTGTCCGCGCTGTCGGCCGGCGTGAAGGAGGTGCGGGCGGTCATCGACGAGGCCCGGCGCCGCCTGGTCCGGTCCGGCGAGTCGACGGTGCTGTTCATCGACGAGGTCCACCGGTTCTCCAAGACCCAGCAGGACGCTCTGCTGGGCGCGGTCGAGGACCGGATCGTGCTGCTGGTCGCGGCCACCACGGAGAACCCGTTCTTCTCGGTCGTGTCGCCGCTGCTGTCGCGTTCGCTCGTGCTGCAGCTCAGGTCGCTGACCGACGACGGCGTGCGCGCGGTGATCGGGCGGGCGGTGTCCGACGAACGCGGCCTGGGCGGGTCCGTGGTGCTGGAGCCCGAGGCGGAGGACCACCTGATCCGCCTGGCCGGCGGTGACGCCCGCCGGTCCCTCACGGCGCTGGAGGCCGCCGCGGACTCGGCGCTGGCGTCGAACGACGGCGTGATCACGCTGACGCTGCTGGAGTCCATCGTGGACAAGGCAGCGGTGCGCTACGACCGCGACGGCGACCAGCACTACGACGTGACGTCGGCCTTCATCAAGTCGATCCGCGGCTCGGACGTCGACGCGGCCCTGCACTACCTCGCGCGGATGATCGAGGCGGGGGAGGACCCGCGCTTCATCGCGCGGCGGCTGGTGATCCACGCCAGCGAGGACGTCGGCATGGCCGACCCGACGGCGCTGCAGACGTGCGTGGCGGCGGCTCAGGCCGTGCAGCTCATCGGGCTGCCCGAGTGCACCCTGAACCTCGCGCAGGCCACGATCCACCTCGCCACCGCACCGAAGTCGAACGCCGTGACCACCGCGATCTACGCCGCCATCGAAGACGTGCGCAAGGGCGCCATCGGTTCCGTGCCCCCACATCTGCGCGACGGGCACTACGCGGGCGCGGCGAAGCTGGGCAACGCGCAGGGCTACCGGTACCCGCACGACGTGCCCGAGGGCGTGCTGACGCAGCAGTACGCGCCGGACGAGCTGGTAGGGCGCGACTACTACGAACCGACCGGGCGCGGCGGCGAACGCGCCCTGGAGGAACGGCTGCCGCGGCTGCGCCGGGTGATCAGGGGCGAGTGATCCGGCGCGTAACTTCGACGAGGTGACGATCAGAGAAGACTTCCTGACCACCGCCCGCATCGCCCTGGAACTCCTGCGCCACCAGCGGGTCGCGCGGCACTGGGACCAGCCGAGCGCCCTGCCGGAGTTCGGCGTCAGCGGCCTCGCCGGGCACCTGGCCTACCAGGCGCTGCCGCTCCCGTCCATGATCGGGACGCCGCCCGGCGACCAGCCCGTCGTCTCCCTGATGGAGCACTACGAGCGGGCCCAGTGGACCGACCTGGACGTCGACTCCGAGTTCCACACCCGCATCCGCGCGGGCGGCGAGAAGCTCGCGGCGGAAGGGCGGGACGCCCTGTGCGACCGCTTCGAGCAGACACTCGACGAACTCGCGAAGTCGTTGCCCGGTCAGGAGAACCGGGGCGTTCGCATGCCGCACTGGGGCCCGTGGGCGGTGCCGCTGGACGAGTACCTCGTCAGCAGGCTGATGGAGTTCGTCGTGCACTCCGACGACCTCGCGGTGAGCGTCGGGCTGGACACGCCCGAGTTCCCGCGCCACGTCAGTGAAACGGTCATCGACCTGCTGACCCGGATGGCGCTCAACAAGCACCGCGCGATCGACGTGGTGCGCGCTTTGAGCCGCAAAGAGCGTGCACCACAGGACATCACCGCGTTCTAACGCTTGCAGACCATCAGCAGTGCGAGCTTGCCGGGCAGCATGATCTCGTCCGCGGCCACGAACCCGCCGGCCTCGAACGACCTGATCGCCCGTGTGTTGCGCACGTCCGGTTCGAGCACGATCCGCGTGCAGTGCGGGTCGGCCTCGAACAGCGCGTCGGTGAGCCTGGGGAGCAGCGACCGCACAAGTCCGCGGTCGGTCATCGCCAGCTCGCCGACGGCGAGGTTCAGCCCGAGGTCGTGCGGCCGCGCCCGGTAGCAGTGGGCTACGGCGTGCCTGGCCGCGCGGTAGACCTCGGTGTAGATCACCGGGCGGCCGTGCCAGCTCACCAGCACCGGCCGGACGTCGTCCCCCGCCAGCAGTTCCGCCAGCCGCCGCTCCCACTGCGGCAGCGTCCACGCCTGCCGCCGGAACGCCGCGACGTGCGGTGCCTGGTTCCAGCGGTGCACGAGGTGCAGGTCGTAGCCGTCCGACCGTGCCACGCGGGCGTCCCACGGCATCGGCAGGTCGGGGACGGGCGGGGCGTCCGCCATGAGCTGGAGCCGATAGGAGTCCAGGTGCGACACCGGCTTCACGAGGCCTCCTGCGCGGATCAACTTAGGGTCGCCTAACTTCTACTGGCAAGGCCGCCGCTGTCAAGCCCTGGGTGACGGGTATTTCACAGGCTGTGACGGTCGCGCGTCAATGAGGTCCCGATGGACGGAGCACCGCAATCACGAGCAGATCGACGGCGCCACAGGTCGTTGAAGATCAACAAATGGTGCCGCCCAGCCGGGTGTCGGACCCACCCGGTAATCTCACCCGCAACCAAGCCCGAACGCCTGTTCACCAGGAGGATCCGTGTCGCCAGGGTGGCTCGCCGCCGGTGCTTTCGTGCTGCTCGTGCTCATCGTCGGGGTCGTGGCGATCAAGGCCGCGCGCTTCTTCGACGAGGCCACGATCGCGATGCGCAAAGCGCACGAGAACACGGACCCGTTGTTCACCGAGGCCAACACGACGCTCACGCACGTGAACACGCAGCTCGAACGCGTCGACGGCATCACGGCCAACGCGCGCGCCGTCACGGGCAACGTCTCGGCGCTCACCAGCCTGTTCACCGCCACTCTCGGCGGTCCGCTGGTCAAGGCCGCCGCGCTGTCCTACGGCGTGAGCAAGGCCGTCAAGGCTCGTCGCAAGGCCGCCGAACAGCCGAACAAGCACTCCAAGCGCCGTCCCAGGCGAGGTGCGAAGTGAGCCGCCTCTTCTGGTTCGGACTGGGTGCCGCGGCAGGCCTGTTCGCCGCGAAGAAGGCCTCCGAGGTCGCAAAGCAGGCGACTCCTGCCGGTGTCGGCGCTAACGTGGGTGAAGGCCTGCGCGAACTCGCCGGCGCCATCGGTTCCTTCGGGGCCGAGGTGCGCGCGGGGATGGCCGAACGGGAGCAGGAGTTGCAGGACACCGTGGAACGTCAGACGGGATTCACGCCGGGGCGCCGAGCGCCCAGGGCGAACGGGAAGCACTAGCGCCGTTCGCCCCGTGACCATGTCCTGACTTCCCCCAGCAACTCACCAAGGAACTTCCCGTGCAGACCCACGAGATCATCAAGCGTTTCCGCGAGCACTTCGAGAAGGCCGGGCACAAGTACATCCCCAGCGCCTCGCTGCTGCTCGACGACCCGAACCTGCTGTTCGTCAACGCCGGCATGGTGCCGTTCAAGCCGTACTTCCTCGGCGAGGCCCCGCCGCCCGCCAAGCGGATGACGAGCATCCAGAAGTGCGTGCGCACGCCCGACATCGACGAGGTCGGCAAGACCACGCGCCACCTCACGTTCTTCCAGATGGCCGGCAACTTCTCGCTCGGCGACTACTTCAAGGAAGACGCCATCCGGCTGGCCTGGGAGCTGATCACCAACTCCCAGGAGAACGGCGGCTACGGCTTCGATCCCGAGCGCATCTGGGTGACGGTCTACCTCGACGACGACGAGGCCATCGAGCTGTGGCAGAAGGTCGCCGGCATGCCGCTGGAGCGCATCCAGCGCCGCGGCGTCGAGGACAACTTCTGGTCGATGGGCGTCCCCGGCCCGTGCGGCCCGTGCTCGGAGATCTACTACGACCGCGGCCCCGAGTACGGCAAGGAGGGCGGCCCGGTAGTCGACGAGGACAGGTACCTGGAGATCTGGAACCTCGTCTTCATGCAGAACATCCGCGGCGAGGGTGGCGCCAAGAAGGACTACCCGGTCCTCGGTGAGCTGCCGTCGAAGAACATCGACACCGGCATGGGCGTCGAGCGCGTCGCCTACCTGTTGCAGGGCGTCGACAACGTCTACGAGACCGACCTGGTCCGCGCCGTGATCAACAAGGCCGAGGAGCTCTCCGGCCGCAAGTACGGCACCAACGAGGTCGACGACATCCGCTTCCGTGTCATCGCCGACCACGCCCGCAGCGGTGTGCTCCTGGTCGGCGACGGCGTCACGCCCGGCAACGAGGCCCGCGGCTACGTGCTGCGCCGCCTGCTGCGCCGCATCGTCCGCAGCTCCCGCCTGCTGGGCGTGAACGAGCCGGTGCTGCAGCAGTTCGCCGAGGTCGTCCGCGACTCGATGGGCGAGGCCTACCCCGAGCTGGTCAGCGGGTTCGCCCGCATCCAGCAGGTGCTCAAGGCCGAGGAGGACACGTTCCTGCGCACCCTCGACGCCGGTTCGCGGATCTTCGAGGGCGCCGCCGCCGAGGTGAAGTCCGACGGCCGCGCCACGCTGCCCGGTGACAAGGCCTTCCAGCTGCACGACACGTACGGCTTCCCGATCGACCTCACGCTGGAGATGGCCTCCGAGGCCGGCCTGGCCGTGGACGAGGACGGGTTCCGCAAGCTGATGGCCGAGCAGCGCGCCCGCGCCAAGGCCGACGCCGCCGGCAAGAAGACCGGCCACGGCGACCAGTCGGTCTACCGCGAGCTGCTGGAGCAGGGCCCGACCGAGTTCACCGGCTACACCGAGCTCGCCTCCGAGGCCACGCTGCGCGGCATCGTGCTGAATGGCCAGCGGGTGAAGTCGGCTCGCGAGGGCGACATCGTCGAGGTCGTCCTCGATCGCACGCCGCTCTACGCCGAGTCCGGTGGCCAGGAGTCCGACGCCGGCACCATCGTCACGGCCAACGCCGAGCTTGAGGTGCTCGACGTGCAGAAGGTCGCCCGCAAGCTGTGGGTGCACCAGGTGCGCGTCGTCAGCGGCGAGGTCAGCGAGGGCGAGCACGTCGAGGCCCGCGTCGACCCGGAGTGGCGCGTCGGTGCCCGCCAGGGCCACTCGGGCACGCACGTCGTGCACGCCGCCCTGCGGCACGTGCTCGGCCCGTCGGCCCTGCAGAGCGGTTCGTACAACAAGCCCGGCTACCTGCGGCTCGACTTCGCCTGGACCGGTGGCCTGTCCGCCGAGGCCAAGAGCGAGATCGAGGAGGTCTCGAACCTCGCCGTGCGCAAGGACCTGCCGGTCAGCATCGTCTACACCGACATGGCCGGTGCCCAGGACATGGGCGCCGTCGCCCTGTTCGGCGAGACGTACGACGAGACCGTGCGTGTCATCGAGATCGGTGGCGAGTGGTCGCGCGAGCTGTGCGGTGGTACCCACGTCGAGCACTCGTCGCAGATCGGCCCGATCACCCTGCTGGGTGAGTCGTCGGTCGGTTCCGGCGTGCGCCGCCTGGAGGCCTACGTCGGCATCGAGGCCATGCGGTTCCTGGCCAGGGAACGCGCCATCGTGCAGAACCTCTCCGACATGCTCAAGGTCGGCTCCGAAGGCCTGCCCGAGCGGATCGAGTCGCTGGTCGAGCGCCTGAAGTCCGCCGAGAAGGAGCTGGAGAAGGTCCGCGCCGCCGAGCTGCTGGGCAACGCCGGCGCCCTCGCCGACAAGGCCCTCGACATCCGCGGCCTGTCGCTGGTGGCCCTCGGCCTGGAGGGCGTGTCGGGCAACGACCTGCGCACCCTCGGTGGCGAGGTCCGCAACCGCCTGGGCAGCAGGCCCGGTGTGGTGGCCCTGTTCTCGGTCGACGGCGACAAGGTCAGCTTCGTGGTGGCCACCACGGCCGCCGCCCGCGACCTCGGGCTGGCCGCCGGCAAGCTCGTCCCGGTGTTCGGCCCGGCCATCGCCGCCCGCGGTGGCGGCAAGCCGGACCTGGCCCAGGGTGGCGGCACGAACCCGGCCGGCGTCACCGACGCCATCACGGCCCTGACGAACGAACTGGACAAGGTGCTTGAGCAGCGCTGATGCTCCTGGTGTCGACGATCCGGGCCTCGGACGGAGGCTCGGCGTCGACGTCGGGTCGGTTCGCGTGGGGGTCGCCCTCAGCGATCCGGCACCGTTCCTGGCGACTCCGCTGGTCACCCTGCAACGCGACCAGAAGAACGGCTCGGACCTCACGGAACTCGTACGTCTCGTGGCCGAACATGAAGTCGTAGAGGTCGTGGTCGGCTTACCGAAGACATTGGCCGGCAGGCACGGCCCCGCGGCAGAGGCGGCGACCGCGTACGCTGCGGCCTTGGCCGAGCGCATCGCTCCGGTGCCGGTGCGGCTCAGCGACGAACGCCTGACGACGGTCGTGGTCAGCCGGGTACTGGCACAGCGCGGTGTGAAGGGCAAGAAGCAGCGAGCCGTGGTCGATCAGGCTGCCGCTGTCGAGATCCTGCAATCTTGGCTGGACGCACGGGCACATTCGGTGCCCGCCCGAAAGGACGAGGCGTGAGCGGCGACGATCTCGGGTTGTTCACCGACCCCGAAGTGGATGAGCGGAGGCCGCTCAAGAAACGCGATCGCGAGCGTGACAACGCCCGCGCCAAGGCGAAGAAGCGCAAGAAGACGGTCCTGTGGCTGGTCGTCGCGCTGATCCTCGCCGTGGGCATGGGCGGTGCCTACTACGGCTACCGCGAGCTGCGCGGCATCGGCTCGTTCGAGGACTACGCGGGCAGCGGCGAGGTCGACGCCATCGTCGAGGTCCAGGACGGCGACGTGGTCAGCAAGATCGCGTCGACCCTGTACGACAACGGCGTCATCGCCTCCGCGCGCGCCTTCACCGAGGCCAGCAAGACCGACGCCCGCGTGACGTCGATCCAGCCCGGCTTCTACCTGATGAAGACGAAGATGTCGGGCCAGAACGCGGTGGCCCGCATGATCGACCCGAAGACCAGGGTCCCGGCCGTGCAGATCGTCGGTGGCCTGAAGCTCACCGACATCCAGGCCGACGGCAAGGCGGTCCCGGGCGTCTACTCCAAGCTCGCCGCCGCGAGCTGCACGGAGAAGGACGGCGCGAAGGTGTGCCTGACCGCCGACGAGATCAAGGCCGCCGCCGAGCAGACCGACCCGGTCGCCCTCGGTGTGCCGGAATGGGCGCTGGCGGACGTGAAGCGCGCCGATCCCCAGTTCCGCCTCGAAGGCCTGATCATGCGCGGCGTCTACCAGGTCAAACCCGGTGTCACCGCGGTCGAGCTGATCCGCAGCGTCATCGTGTCCTCGGCCCAGAAGCTGCAGGGCGCGGGCATTCCCGGCGGCACCATGAACACCGGCTTCCGTCCCTACGAGGTGCTCGTCATCGCCTCGTTGATCGAGAAGGAAGCCATCGAGAAGGACTTCGGCCAGGTTTCGCAGGTCATCTACAACCGGATCGCGGAACCGATGCCCCTGCAGTTCGACTCGACCATCAACTACCGGAACAACCAGCCGCACATCCGCACGTCCGACGCGGACCGCAACGCGATCCAGCCCTACAACACCTACAAGGTCCCCGGCCTGACGCCGACGCCGATCGGCTCGCCGTCGCAGCAGGCCATCGCCGCCGCGATCAAGCCCGCGGGCGGCGACATGATGTACTTCGTGAAGTGCCAGAAGGACGGCACGTCGTGCTTCTCGAAGACGTACGAAGAGCACCAGGCGAAGGACCAGAAGGCTCAGCAGGAGGGCGTCTACTAGTGGTGCGCAAGGCGGCGGTGATCGGCTCGCCGATCGAACACTCGCTTTCTCCCGTGCTGCACAACGCCGCGTACGCCGAGCTGGGCCTCGACTGGGAGTACACCCGCCTGGAGTGCTCCGAGGCCGGCGTTCCCGCGCTGGTCTCGTCGCTGGGACCGGAGTGGGCAGGCCTGTCCTGCACGATGCCGACCAAACGCGCCGCGCTGGCGTTCGCCTCGGTCGTGACCCCGCGGGCGACCGCGGTGGGGGCGGCGAACACGCTGGTGCGCCACGGTTCCGAGTGGCACGCCGACTGCACCGATGTGGACGGTGTCGTGGGAGCGTTGCGGGAGAAGGGTTTCTCCGGCGGCTCGCACGGCGTCGTGCTGGGTGCGGGCGGCACGGCCGCGGCCGCGCTGGCCGGGTTCGCCGAGCTCGGGATCTCGTCGGTCTCCCTGGTGGTGCGAGATCCCGCGCGCGCGGGAGAGGCCGTGGAGACGGCGTCGAGGGTCGGTGTCTCCGTCGAGGTGCTGGAACTGTCCTCTGTGGACCTCGCCGTGCTGGCCGGTGCCGCGGACGTGCTCGTGTCGACCGTGCCCGCCGAGGCCGCCGCCCGGCTGGCCGACTCGCTGGCGCGGGCGCCGTACGTGCTGGACGTGATCTACCACCCGTGGCCCACGCCGGTGGCGAAGGCCGTCGAGGCCTCCGGCGCCCGTCTGGTCACCGGGCTGGACATGTTGCTGCACCAGGCTTTCGGGCAGTTCGAGCAGTTCACCGGCAAGCCCGCGCCGCGGGAGGCCATGCGTGCCGCCCTGGGGTCTGTATCGCGGTCGTAACTTTCGGCTTGATCTTGGGCTGTCCGGTACCGGCGCGCGGCGGTGATGTGGTTCCCTACGCCTGACTCGTTTGGCTGCGGACGATGTGCCACTCGGCCGGAGTCATCGCATGCCGGTGTTCCTCACCTTGGGAGGGCCGGCGGGTGGGGGCGCACGGGTGTGTCCGCCGGGGGGCTCCGCTTGGGCGCGTGGGCCGACCGGTTACGGCACCACGGCCGCCGGTGCGTCCCGCCTCTACGGCGCAAGTCAGGGACAGAACTCGTCGGAAACCGGTGCCACACCGGCCACCTTCGCGCGGCTCGCCAGGGCCGTGCAGTGCACCTGGAAGACCGCCCACTTAGTCCTCGGTGGCGCGACGTCCTCCGGCATCACGATCACGTCCAGCACCGGCACCGCCTTGGACGACGTCGCGGGCAGTTCGGTCACCAGGCCCAGTTTCTTCTCCTCGTCGTTCGGGCCGGCCAGCAGCAGGTTCATCGCGGTCGTGATGTCGACGGAGCCGGTGTAGTCGCGGGTGCGGCGCACCAGGCCGTCGTGCCCGGCCGTGACGAGGTAGATGGTGAGCGTGTGCGACGAGACCGTCGGCGCCGCGGCTCCGGTGAGGATCGGGGTCGGGCGGATGCCGCAGGCCGTGAGGGTCACGAGGGCAAGCGCAAGGTGAAGACCGCGCCGCCCGAGGGCGCGTTGGCCGCTTCGATGGTGCCGCCGTGCAGGCGTGCGTTCTCCCATGCGATCGCCAATCCCAGTCCGCTGCCCTCGGAACGGGAGCGGGCCGTGTCTGCCTTGTAGAAGCGGTCGAAGATGTGGGGGAGGGCGTCCGCGGGGATGCCGGGGCCGTGGTCGGCCACCTCGATGACGCCCGGCCGCACCGTCACGCGTACGGGGACGCCGCCGTGCTTCAGCGCGTTGCCCACGAGGTTGGCGACGATGACGTCCAGGCGGCGGCGGTCGACCCGCGCCACCACGCCCTCGGGCAGGGACGCCTCGACGGACGTGGCCCAGCCGCGCGCGGCCAGGGTGTCGCGGACCGCCGTGCCGATGTCCCAGTCGTCCAGTTCGAGAAGGTTGCGGCCCTCGTCGAAGCGGGAGATCTCCATCAGGTCGTTGACCAGGCGGGTCAGCTTGCGGGTCTCGGCGGAGACCAGGCGGGCCGCGACGGCCGTGTCGGGCGGCAACGTGTCCGCGTCCTCGTCCAGCACGGCGGTCACGGCGTTCATCGCCGTCAGGGGCGTGCGGAGTTCGTGCGACACGTCGGCGACGAAGCGGCGGGAGGCGACCTGGGAGGCTTCCAGCTGTTCGGCGGCCTGGTTGAACGTGCGGGCCAGATCGGCGAGTTCGTCGGAGCCGCGTACGTCGACGCGGGCGTCCAGGCGGCCGGACCCCAGCGCGCGGGCGGCGGCGCCGAGACGGCGGACGGGGCGCAGAACCCCGCGCGCGGTGAACAGCGCGACGCCCAGGGCCAGGGGGAGCACGAGGCTGACGCCCACCCAGGCGGCCGTCGAGAAGCTGTCGATGGCGGTCTGCGGGCCCCTCAAGTACAGCAGCGACCACACCTCCACGCCTGTGGGCGTGCCGTCCGCACGGACCAGCGGGATGCCCACGACGACGTACGGCTCGGTCAGGTCCGTGCGGCGCTGCCAGAGGGTCGTCCCGCTCGTCCTGAGCCTCTCGCGCATCTCGGCGGGGATGAACGACGGGTCGGGGCCGCCGGTGGAGCGCAGGCCCTCGTAGACCACGACCGCCGAGCCGCGCAGGTACGAGCCGAAGCCGTCCAGGTCCTCCTGCGCCGGCGGCACGGTCAGCCGGGGCGCGTAGTCGCGGACGTCCTGCACGAGCGGGTTCATGAAGCCGTCCTGCGCGTCCTCCAGCAGCAACGTGCGGGCGGTCGCGTAGGAGGCGCCCGCGGCTCCCACCGCGCCCAGCACCGTCAACAGCAGGAACGCGGCCATCAGCCTCGGGCGCAGGCCGCGCAGCAACGACCTCATCGGGGGCCGAAGCGGTAACCGAAGCCGCGCACCGTGTGGACGTGACCGGGGTCGGAGGGCACGTCCTCGATCTTCGCGCGCAACCGCTGCACGCACGCGTCGACCAGCCGTGAGTCGCCGAGGTAGTCGTGCTCCCAGACGGCCTCGAGGATCTGCTGGCGGGTCAGCACGCGGCCGGGGGTGCGGGACAGTTCGAGCAGCAGCTTCAGCTCGGTCGGCGTCAGCGCGACCTTCACGTCGTTCTTGAGCACCTGCAGGCCTGCCCGATCGATCACCAGCGAGCCGTGCCGTTCGATCGACGACGGCTCGGCGACGGTCCGCCGCAGCACGGCGCGGATGCGTGCCTCGAGCACGCGCGGTTCCACGGGCTTGACCACGTAGTCGTCCGCGCCCGCCTCCAGGCCCGCGACCACGTCGAAGTCGTCGCCGCGCGCCGTGAGCATGATGATCGGCACCTCGGCGTGCGTGCGCATCCGCCGGCACGTCTCGAAGCCGTCGATGCCCGGCAGCATGATGTCGAGGACCACGATGTCGGGACGGGACTCGCGCAGCTTCTCGACGCCTTCCTCACCTGTTCCCGCTGCTCGGACGTCGTGTCCCTGGCGGCGCAACGCCAGCCCGAGTCCTTCACGCACCGAGGGGTCGTCCTCGACCAGCAACACCATCGCCACGAGATCCATTATCTGCCGGACACGGCACCGGCGCTGGATCTGTAGCGGAACCATGACATGGCGTGGACGTTCCCATGGACCGGCTCGCGGAGTGTCGAACCCATGGCCGGAAGCTTGCTGGGATTTCTCTTCACGTACTTCGCGCTGGTGTGGACGTCGTTCGGGCAGAAGGCGGAGAACGCCGCGTTGCCTGAGCTGTCACTCCAACGCTCGTGGGCGTCCAACGTGGACACGGTGATCATCGTCGCCGCCGTCCTCGTGGTTCTCTTCGCGCGCAAGAAGTCGCTCACGCCGTTGCTGCTGCTCGGCGGTTCGGTGCTGGGAGCGCAGGTCCTGAAGCTCTACGTGCTGGTGCGTCCGCCGCTCGACGACGACGCCGTCCTGGTGCACAACAGCTTCCCGAGTGGACACACGACGGCCGCGGTGGCGTCGGTGATCGCGGTGACGATGGCGGTGCCCAGGCGGTTCGCGCTGGTCGTGGCGGTACCGGGGGCGCTCGGCGCGGGGGCGGTCGCGGCGGAGACGGTGTCGCTCGGCTGGCACCGGTTCAGCGACACGCTCGGTGCGGCGCTGCTGGTCTCGACGCTCGCGTTCCTGTTGCTGCACAGGTGGACCGCGGGGCTGGTCGTGCCGCCCGCGCTGGCCGTGGGAGGCGTCTGGCTGATCGTGAGCTACCCGCAGGCCACGCCGTCGACCTTGACCGGCGTCGTGACCGCGGGTGTCGTGCTGCACTTCGGGTGGGCCGTGAGTGGTCTCGGCCGTCGGGGCGATCGAGACCACTCACGACCGGGATCACTCGTCGTGATCGGTGGCGATCAGCTCGGCGATGGCGTCCAGAGCGGCGTCCGCTCCGTCCCCGTCGGCGCTGAGCACCACCTCGTCACCGTGCATGGCGCCCAGGGTCATCAGACCCAGAACACTCGCCGCGTCAACGGCTTCGCCGCCGTCCTTGGCGATGCTGACCGTCACCGGCTGGTCGGCGGCGGCCTTCGCCAGCAGTGCGGCAGGCCGG
Organism: Lentzea albidocapillata; assembly: GCF_000719115.1. Lineage (GTDB taxonomy): Bacteria > Actinomycetota > Actinomycetes > Mycobacteriales > Pseudonocardiaceae > Lentzea > Lentzea albidocapillata. The sequence goes on from NZ_JOEA01000032.1 coordinate 37,411, forward strand.
GCGTGCAGTCCGACCTTGCTGGCCACGGTGACCCGTCGCTCGGCCATGATGGTTCCTCCCGGTAGAGCTGGTTTCGCTACTGCTTTTCGTTCGGGTTGCGCTTCGGCTTCGGCTTCTCGCCCACCGCCGTGTCGCCACTGCTGCCGACGATGCTCTCGTCGGCCTCCGGCGACTCGTCATCTTCGCGGCCAGGCGTCTTCAGGTTCCACTTGGTGATGACGAAGCGGAACAGGAAATAATAGATCGCCGCGTAGACGAGGCCGATCGGGATGATCAGCAACGGCCTCGTCGCGATGTTGAAGTTGAGCAGGTAGTCGATCACACCCGCCGAGAAGCCGAAACCGTCGTGCACACCCAGCGCGTTGGTGATCGCCAGCGACGTGCCGGTGAGGAACGCGTGGATGACGTACAGCGGCCAGGCGACGAACATGAACGCGAACTCGAGCGGCTCGGTGACGCCCGTGATGAACGAGGTGAGGGCCGCCGAGCCCATGATGCCCGCGATGATCTTCTTCTGCGACGGCTTGGCGGTGTGGATGATCGCCAGCGCAGCCGCAGGGAGCGCGAACATGAAGATCGGGAAGAAGCCGCTCATGAACGTGCCGGCGGTCGGGTCGCCCGCGAAGAACCTCGGGATGTCACCGGTCTTGGTGGCGCCGTCCACCTGGTACTCGCCGAAGACCTGCCACATGAACGTGTTCGGGATGTGGTGCAGACCCAGCGGGATGAGCAGGCGGTTGATGACACCGTAGATGCCGGCGCCGAGGATCGTGCTGCCCGAGACGGCCTCGCCGACCGCGGTCAGGCCCTTGTCGAACCACGGGTAGATGAGGCCCATGAGGACCGCGACCGGGATCATGACGGACGCGACGATGATCGGCACGAAGCGACGGCCGCCGAAGAACGCCAGGTACGGCGGCAGCTTGATGCGGTGGTACTTCTGCCACAGAACGGCGGAGATCAGGCCGACCACGATGCCGGTCAGCACGGAGTAGTTGATCTGCTCCTGCTTGGTGGGATCCTCGGCGAGAGGAAGCACCATCGGCGACATGGCCTTGAACACGGCCTGAGTGACGACGAAGCCGACCACGGCGGAGAGTGCGGTCGAGCCGTCGCCACGGCGGGCGAAGCCGATGGCCACACCCACGGCGAACAGCAGCGGCAGGTTGCTGAACAGGGCGTCGCCCGCGCCGCCGATGACGGCGGCGACCTTGTTCCAGCCCAGGCCGTCCTTGCCGAGCAGGTCAGGCTGACCGAAACGCAGGAGAATCGCGGCGGCGGGCAGTGAGGCGATCGGCAGCATGAGGCTGCGGCCGAACCGCTGCATACCGGCCAGGCCCTTGAACCCGCGACCGTCTGTCGCCTCTGGGGCGCTGGCGCTCATGTGGTACCTCCCTTGGCGGAGTTTGGTCCGGTACCCGGGACGGTCCGGTCCAGTTGCATGGTCACCTGGTAGAGATCGCCCCGGTACCAGGAGGTCACGTCTTCACAGGGCCGCCCGTCGGAGCTGGCGACCCTCCTGAACACGAGAAGCGGGCTGCCCTTGCGGACGTCGAGCGCCTTCGCGGTCTCCGCGTCGGCGGTCTCGGCCCACACGGTCTGCCGCGCGTGGTCGAGCTGAATTCCGTACCGGGTCGCGATGATCTCGTAGATCGATCCGGTCAGGTCGCATCGGTCGAGCTCGGGAAGCATGTGCGGGCTGTACCAGCCGGCTTCGAGCGCCAACGGTGCCCCGTCGGCCTTGCGCAGCCGCACGACGCGGTACGCGTACTCGTCGGACTCCAGGCCCAGTGAGGCCTTCGAGCCGGGTGCCGCCTGGCCGCAGCTGATCACCTCGGTGCTGGGTTCGACCCCGCGTGCCTTCATGTCCGAGGTGAACGAGGCCAGGAAGAGCTGCAGGTCGTAGCGCCGCTTGGCGGTGAACGTCCCACGTCCCTTGGCCCGCGTGAGCAGGCCGTCGGCGACCAGTTGGCCGACTGCGGCCCGCACGGTGATGCGAGAGACTCCGTACCGCTCGGCGAGATCGCGCTCGGACGGAATCGGTGAGCCGGGAGCGAGCTCCTGTTCGGCCAGCCGCCGCAGGATCTCGCGGAGCTGCGCGTGCTTCGGCTTGGGCCCGTCCACGATCTCGTTCACTCGCTCACCTCCTCGCTAGTGGTACTTTCCGGTCTAGACCAGTTGGTGCGGGAGAATGCTCCGCGCACCGAGCGGGTGTCAACCGCTGTTACGGGAACGAGAGGTACGAACGTGGCTGACGAGAAGGCTCAGAAGATCCTCGAGGCGCTGGGCGGCCGGGACAACATCATCGAGATCGAGCCCTGCATCACCCGCCTGCGGTGCGAGCTCGAAGACGGTTCCGTCGTAAACGAGAAGGCGCTGAAGGCGTTGGGAGCGCACGGAGTCATGCGTTCCGGCAACGTTGTCCAGGTCGTCGTCGGACCTGAGGCGGACACCATCGCGTCGGACATCGAGGACCTGCTGTGAGCCTCCGCGTCGGCAGCCCGGTGGCCGGGCGGGTGGTCGCGCTCTCCGCGGTTCCGGACCAGGTCTTCGCCGAGGCGATGGTCGGGCCCGGCGTGGCCGTTGAACCGGTTCGATCGAAGGCCGATGTGGTGTCACCGCTCGACGGCACCGTCGTCACGCTGCACCCGCACGCGTTCGTGGTCGCCAACGGTGACGGGGCGGCCATCCTGGTCCACCTCGGCATCGACACCGTGAAGCGCAAGGGCGAGGGCTTCGAGCTCCACGTCGTCAAGGGCGAGCAGGTCCAGGCCGGTCAGAAGATCGTGACGTGGGACCCGGCCGAGGTCGAGGCGGCCGGGTTCGCGCCGATCTGCCCGGTGGTGGCGCTGGACGCGTCCGCCGAGATGCTCGGCGACCTGGCTCTCGAGGCGGACGTGGTGGCGGGCGACGCCCTGTTCGACTGGTCTCGCTGAGGTGAGCCCGTTCTGGTTCGTCGTCGCCGGCTCCCGGTCGGCGACGACGAGCTGAATCGAAGCACTTCACCCGGATGGGTCTAGAAGAATCCTCGGTGCGCCGACAGAATTTGGCGTTCTGGGGGCATTGTGCACTGGGTGGGAATCAGTGATCGGCGTGTGCCGGACAGTTGCTGGGGCAACTTCCGGGTGACGCCGTCTTAGGCCGTTTTCGGCCATTCGCAGTTCCGCAGGGGGCGGGTCCGCGCAGCATGGGAGAGTTTCGGGCGGCAGCTCGGAGCTCTGTCGGCGTGCGCGTTATTACTCGTTCGCTGAAACATGTCTATGACACGCGATTAGTGGAGGAACCAACGGTGAATTCGCAACGGCTTGCGTTCTTGGACGACCTCGAAGCCGAGCTGTCCGCTCCGAGCGCGGGCAGCCAGGCTGCCGAGTCCGGCACGGGCGTGGCAGGCCGCAAGATCCGTCACCTCGCCGCGACGTTGCTGGCGAGCGCGTCCTTCTTCACGGTCTCGGCCGGGGTGGCCGGTGCTGGCACCGGATCGGACGTCGTCGCGAGCGACTGCATGAAGCCCGACTACAAGAACTACACGCACAGCAAGACCTGCAACTTCCTGGACATCCAGAAGTTCGAGTACCGCTACAGCTACTCGCCGAACCAGGTGCTTTGGTGCCACGTCTTCTGGCACTACTCCTTCACCTGCAACACCTGGTACTACATCGGCACGAAGGAAGCCTGCAACTAGTCGGTGGAGCTGGACGCGGGTGCCCTTCGCGTGTGCGGCACCCGCGTCTCACCCGCTGACCGGGAAGCGAGGCGTGATGCGCGAGAAGACCATGTCGCCGGGGCCCAACCCGTGGATCCGACGCGTGCTGCCCCCGCTCGCCGACCTGAGTTTCACCGGGCAGGAGACGAGTGCAAGGGCGAGTGTCGTGGTGCTGGCCAGGGACGAGGAGAGGTGCATCGCCCGCTGCCTCGACAGCGTCGTGAACAGCGGGTTCGACGACGTCCTGGTGGTGGACACCGGGTCGGTGGACGGCACGCTGGGCATCGTCGCGACCTATGCGGACCGGGGTGTGCGGCTGCTTCAGGTGCCGTGGGGCGACTCGTTCGCCGAGGCGCGGAACGTGGCGGTCGACGCCATCGGGGACGGGTGGGTCGTCTTCGTGGACGCCGACGAGTGGGTGGAGTCGGCCGAGGAGCTCAGGGACTGCCTGGACTCGCTGACCGGTGCCGGGGGACTACCGCGGCTCGTGTTCGCGCCGAGGATCTTCGACGTGGACCGGGAGACTTACGACGACTCCATCCCGCGCATCTTCCTGGCGGACGGCGGCGTCCGGTTCAAGGGGGCGATCCACGAGTACCCGGTGGTGGCGGGAGAGGTCGACGAACCGATCGGGCTGGTCGAGTTGGACGTCGTCTTCCTGCACGACGGGTACCGCCCCGATGTGGTGGACGCCAAGGGAAAGCGACAGCGCAACATGGAGTTGCTGCGCAGTGCCCTGAAAAGCGATCCTGCCAACCCGCGGTGGTTCTACTTCATGGTCCGTGACGCGCTGCCCGTTCTCGGCGGTGACCAGATCGTCGGTCTGTGCGACGCGCTGCGCGATCTCGTGGGGCGCGACACCGGGTCCGGGGACCTACTCGGCGCGGCCGAGTACTGGAAACTCGCGCTCGCCTTCTCGTGCCAGGGTCTGGTCGCGCTGGGGGACTGGGATTCGGTTCACCGGTTCTGCCGCGATCTGGAACAGGTCGACGCGCATTACTTCAGCACGATGGCGGAACTGGTCGGCGGAGTGGTGACCAAGCGGGATCTTCTGCGAGCGGTGGAAATCCGGAAAAACGACGATCTGATGGCGCGCAGTGCCATCGATCGGGCCGGTCGTCACACCGACGCGCTCATTTGCGCGTTGCTGGGGCGGTTGCGGGGAGAAGGCGAAGCGGACCGTTATCGGGAGCTTTGCGATCCCTGGGACGACGTCTTCTTCGAGAAGTCGGTGCCGCGCCGCGCTTCTGGGGTTTCGCCAGCCTGATCCGCGGCACCGTGAGCCCCGTGCGTGGATGGACCGCTCACGACAGGCCGGAGTTTGGCGCGCGTCGTCCGGGGCGGGACCGTGGAGCCATGACCACGGTCCTGCTCGCGTTCGCGCCGGGCGTGCTCCTCAAGGGCGCGCTCGCAGGTTTGTTGTGGACAGTCGCCGCGGCCCTCGACGCACCGCCCGAGTCGTTCGTGCTGGCCTGGTTCGGCGTCGTGCTCGCCGCGATCGATCTGCGGCACCACCGGTTGCCGGACGCCCTCACCCTCCCGTTGGCCGCCTCGCTGCTGCTCCTCCAGTTCCACCACCTGGGAGAAGCGCTGCTCGCGGCCGCCGTTTTCGGTGGCGCGCATCTCGTCGTCAGACGGGTCAGGCCCGCCGTCATGGGCGGCGGCGACGTGAAGCTCGCCTTCGGGCTCGGCGCGGCGCTCCCGCTGCCGGCGCTCTTACCTGCGGCGATCCTGTCCAGCGCGGTCACCCTGGCCGTCGCCGCGCTCCGGCGCAGGCGCGCGGTGCCGCACGGACCGGGCCTGCTGGCCGCCACCTGGGCGTTGACGACGCTGTGAAAGGATTGTGAACGTGCTGCGCTGGATCACCGCTGGAGAGTCACACGGCCCCGCCCTCGTCGCCGTCCTGGAGGGCATGCCCGCCGGGGTGGAGGTGACCACCGAGGACCTCGTCGCCCAGCTCGGGCGCCGCAGGCTCGGGTTCGGTCGCTCGCCGCGCATGGGCTTCGAGCAGGACGAGGTCGAGATCCTCGGCGGTGTCCGCCACGGCAAGACCCAGGGCGGTCCGGTCGCGGTCACGATCGGCAACTCCGAGTGGCCCAAGTGGCAGACGGTCATGTCGCCGGACCCGGTCGACCCGAGCCTGCTCAAGACGACCGGCCGCAACGAGGCCCTCACCCGCCCGCGTCCCGGCCACGCCGACCTGCCGGGCATGCAGAAGTTCGGCTTCGACGAGGCCCGTCCGGTGCTGGAGCGCGCCTCCGCGCGTGAGACCGCGGCCCGCACGGCACTGGGCACGGTCGCCCGGCAGTTCCTGCAGCAGCTGCTCGGCGTGCAGATCGTGAGTCACGTGGTGTCCATCGGCCAGGCCGAGACGCCCGAGGACGCCGCGCTGCCCACGCCCGACGACCTGGCCGCGATCGACGAGTCGCCGGTGCGGTGCTTCGACCAGCGCGGCACCGACGCGATGGTCGCCGAGGTCGAGGCCGTCAAGGAGGCCGGTGACACGGTCGGCGGCGTCATCGAGGTGCTCGCCTACGGGTTGCCGCCGGGCCTGGGCTCGCACGTGCACTGGGACCGCCGCCTCGACGCGCGCCTGGCCGCCGCCCTCATGGGTGTGCAGGCGATGAAGGGCGTGGAGATCGGCGACGGCTTCACCTCGGCGAAGCGCTGGGGTTCACAGGCGCACGACGAGATCGACCGCGGCAGCGGCCCGGTCGGCGTGACGCGCCGCTCGAACCGCGCCGGTGGCCTCGAGGGCGGCATCACCAACGGCGAGATCCTGCGCGCCCGCGTGGCGATGAAGCCCATCTCGACCGTGCCGCGCGCACTGTCCACTGTGGATGTCCGCACCGGTGAGCCCGCCGTCGCGATCCACCAGCGTTCGGACGTCTGCGCCGTGCCGCGCGCCGGTGTGGTGCTGGAGTCCGTGGTGGCGCTGGTGCTGGCCGAGGCCGCGCTGGAGAAGTTCGGCGGCGACTCGCTTCCCGAGACGCGCCGTAACGCCCACGCCTACCTCAAGGCGCTGGAAGCCCGCTGGGAGGGCATGTGAGCCCCCGGTACGTGGTGGTCGGTCCTCCCGGAGCCGGGAAGACCACCGTCAGCGAACTGCTGGCCGCACGGCTCGGCGTGCCGTTCCGCGACGTCGACGCGGACATCGTCGAGCTCGCCGGCAAGCCCATCTCGGACATCTTCACCGACGACGGCGAGCCCGCTTTCCGCACCATGGAAGAGGAAGCGGTCGCCAAGGCACTCGTCGAGCACGAGGGCGTGCTGGCCCTGGGCGGGGGAGCGGTGCTGTCCGCGACGACCCGCGAGCGCCTGCGCGAGCACACCGTCGTGTTCCTGCGCGTGGGCATGGCGGAGGGTGTGCGCCGCACGGGGCTGTCGTCCTCGCGGCCGCTGCTGTCCGGCATCAACCCGCGTGCCACGTTCAAGGCGCTGCTGGACGCGCGCCTGCCGCTGTACCGCGAGGTCGCGACGATCGAGGTCCTGACGGACTCGCTCGATCCGGAACAGGTGACCGACGCGGTGATCAAGGGAGCTGAAGCATGACCGAGCCCGTGCGCATCCGGGTCGCCGCGGAGAAGCCCTACGACGTGGTGGTCGGCCGGGGCCTGCTCGGCGACATCGTCGAGTTCCTGGGCGGCACGGCCAAGATCGCGATCGTGCACCAGCCGACCCTGGCCGAGACGGCCAAGGTGCTGGTCGACGAGCTCAAGGCCGTGGGCGCCGACGCGCACCGCGTCGAGGTCCCGGACGCCGAGGACGGCAAGGACCTCGTGGTCGCCGGCTTCTGCTGGGACGTGCTGGGCAAGATCGGCCTGTCGCGCTCCGACGTCGTCGTCGGCCTCGGCGGCGGCGCGGTGACGGACCTCGCGGGCTTCGTCGCGTCCACCTGGATGCGCGGCGTGCGGCTGGTCAACATCCCGACGACGCTGCTCGGCATGGTCGACGCGGCGGTCGGCGGCAAGACCGGCATCAACACCGACGCGGGCAAGAACCTCGTCGGCACGTTCTACGAGCCGGACGCGATCTTCGTCGACCTCGCGACGCTGGAAACGCTGCCGCGCAACGAACTCATCGCCGGCATGACCGAGATCGTGAAGGGCGGCTTCATCGCCGACCCGGTCATCCTCGACCTGATCGAGGCCGACCCCGCCCTGGCCCTCGACCCGACGGGCGAGGTGCTGGCCGAGCTGGTCCGCCGCAAGATCCAGATCAAGGCCGACGTCGTGACCTCGGATCTGCGCGAGTCGTCGTTGCGAGAGATCCTGAACTACGGCCACACCCTCGGCCACGCCATCGAACGCCGCGAGCGCTACCGCTGGCGCCACGGCGCCGCGATCAGCGTGGGCCTGGTCTTCGCCGCCGAACTGGCCCGCCTCGCCGGCCGCCTGGACGACGAGACGGCCGACCGCCACAAGCGCGTCCTGCAGTTGCTCGGCCTGCCGACGACGTACGACCCGGACGCCCTCCCGCAGCTCATGGAGGGCATGAAGGTCGACAAGAAGAACAAGGCGGGCGTGCTCCGCTTCGTCGTCCTCGACGGCCTCGCCAAGCCCGGCCGCCTCGAAGGCCCGGACCCGGCCCTGATCGCCGCCGCGTACTCGGCCGTCGCCGCCGAGCCGGCCGCCGGTTCCGGGAAGGTGCTGCTGTGAAGGTCCTCGTCCTGAACGGCCCGAACCTCGACCGCCTCGGCACCCGCGAGCCGCTCATCTACGGCAGCACCACGCACGCCGACCTCGTCGAGATGTGCGTCGCCGAGGGCAAGGAACTCGGCTTCGACGTCGAGGTCCGCCAGACCGCCTACGAGGGCGAGATGGTCAAGTGGCTGCACGAGGCCGCCGACGCCTCCATCCCGGTGGTCCTCAACGGCGCCGCCTGGACGCACTACTCGATCGCGGTACGTGACGCGTGCTCGCAGCTGACCGGGCCACTGGTCGAGGTGCACATCTCGAACATCCATCAGCGCGAGGAGTTCCGGCACCACAGCGTCATCTCGGCGATCGCGAGCGGCGTGATCGTCGGCCTGGGCGTCGAGGGCTACCTGCTCGCCCTGCGCTGGCTGTCGCTCAAGAAGTAGCGCGCACCGGGTGGCGCATCCAGAGGTTCGTCTCGTCGTAGACCCCCTGGTCGCTCTCCCGGTCGATCTCGACCAGGTCCAGCCCGCCCGCGACGACGTGCAGGCCGTCCGCGGGTCCACCCTGGAAGTCCTCCATGGACGTCAACGGGTAGGTCGCCTTGAGCGTCGGCCGCACCGGCACGACCACCCGCGCGAGCCCGTCGGCCGCGGCCCGTCGCGCAGGCCGGTGAGCCCTGCGCAGGCCTCGCTGCGGGGCGGCGAAACGTCGACTCTGCCCGACGGCGGGTACGACGGCGCGCTGGTCGCGGCGGTCACCTCTGCCGCTGATCAGTTCGTTGACACGTAAGGGAAACCGTTGCTACACCACGTGGAACTGTGGGTCCCGGACCTGGCCCGCGCCGAGGCCGCGTTCGGATGGGTCCTCACCGAACTCGGCTGGACCGAATACCAGCGCTGGACCGCCGGGGTCAGCTGGAAACTCGGCGAGACCTACGTCGTGGTCGAGCAGTCCCCGGCCATGACCGGTCCACACGATCGGATGAAGGCGGGCCTGAACCACCTCGCCCTGCACGCCGGAACCCGGGAGAACGTCGACCGGCTGACCCGGGAATCCGAGGCGAACGGCTGGCGGCTCATGTTCGCGGACAGGCATCCTCACGCGGGCGGTCCGGATCACTACGCGGCGTTCCTGGAGAACGAGGACGGCTTCGAAATCGAGCTGGTAGGCGTCTGAACGTGTAAAGATGCCGATCGACGGCGAGCGCGGAACGGCTGTCCGATCAGGGCCTGCAGGCGAAGTGGTGGACGTTCAGCACCTCGGCGCGCTACCTGCTCACGGTCAGCTCCGCGGACTAGCCGGGTCCTTCTTCGCGAGGAACCCGCCCAGCAGCATCCCGAGCCCGGCGGGCGCGAGCACGAGCAACGCCGTGAAGGCCGCTCCACCGGTCAGCGCCACCCACAGCGCCTCCTGCCCGGTCTGGTCGACCAGCAACGCCGACCCGATCACGCCCAGCGCACCCGCGAACGGGCCCGCGATCAGCGACGCGATGAACCACTGCATGCCGCGCCCGTCCAGTTCGCGCAACGCGTCGACGGCGCCCCAGAGGACCGCGGCGACGATCAGGAGGCCCAGAGCGATCGGCCGGATCGACGAGGCCTCGGGGCTGCGCACGCCCACAGCCGCCACGCCGGTCTGCACGGCTCCATGCAGGAGCCCCATCCACAACGCACGGACGAACCAAGGACGCATGCGGACAGCTTAGGACTGGCCGTACGCTGCGAGACATGTCGTCGTACGCCGCACGCCGAAACGCACTGCGCCAAGCGCTCCAGGCCACGAACCTGGACGCGCTCCTCGTGACGAACCTGCTGAACGTCCGGTATCTGACCGGGTTCACCGGATCGAACGCCGCCGTCCTGATCGGCGCGAGCGGTGACGACACCTCGGTGTTCTGCACCGACGGCCGTTATCTCACCCAGTCGGCGAAGCAGGTGCCGGACCTGGAACGGCTGATCGACCGGCCGTGCGACACCGCGCTCGCGAGCAGGGCGAAGGGCAGGCTCGGGTTCGAGAGCCATCACGTCACGGTCGACGGCCTGGACGAAATGACGGCGGCCGCCGTCAAGGCGGAGCTGCACAAGGCCGGTGGCCTGGTCGAGAAGCTGCGGCTGGTCAAGGACGAGGTCGAGATCGAGGCGCTGCGGATGGCGTGCGCGGCGGCGGACCGCGCGCTCGCGGCGTTGATCGGGCACGGCGGTCTGCGAGCCGGCCGCACCGAACGCGAGGTCGCGCGCGAACTGGAGAGCCGCATGCTCGACCACGGCGCCGAGGGGCCGTCGTTCTCCTCGATCGTGGCGTTCGGCGCGAACTCGGCCGTGCCCCACCACTCGCCGACGGACGCGACGCTGCACCCCGGCGACCTCATCAAGCTCGACTTCGGCGCGCTGGTCGACGGCTACCACTCCGACATGACCCGCACGCTCGTGCTCGGCAAGCCCGCGGACTGGCAGCGCGACCTGTACGACCTGGTCGCGCGCTCGCAGGCGGCGGGCCGCCACGCGCTCGAGCCGGGCGTGAAGGTGAGCGACGTCGACCACGCGTCACGCGAGGTGATCGAGAAGGCCGGGCACGGGAGCGAGTTCCTGCACGGCCTCGGTCACGGGGTCGGGCTGGAGATCCACGAGGCACCGGCGTTGTCGAAGGCAGGTGCCGGTACACTTTCGGCCGGTATGGCGGTCACCGTCGAGCCCGGCGTCTACTTGTCGGGGCGGGGCGGGGTCCGCATCGAGGACACCCTCGTGGTCCGCGAAAGCGGACCGGAGCTCCTCACCCTGACCACGAAGGAACTCGTGGTCGTCTGACACCCCCGTCCTACACAGGAGAGAAATCCCACCGTGGCCACCACGAACGACCTGAAGAACGGCCTGGTGCTGAACCTCGACGGCCAGCTCTGGACCGTCACCGCGTTCCAGCACGTCAAGCCCGGCAAGGGTGGCGCCTTCGTACGCACGACCCTCAAGCACGTGCTGACCGGGAAGGTCGTCGACAAGACCTTCAACGCGGGCACCAAGGTCGAGACCGCCACCGTGGACAAGCGCGGCATGACCTACCTGTACAAGGAAGGCACCGACTTCATCTTCATGGACGGTGACACCTACGACCAGATCCCGGTTCCGGCCGAGACCGTCGGTGACGCCGCGGACTACATGCTGGAGAACCAGGAAGCGATGGTCGCCACGCACGAGGGCGTCCCGCTGTTCATCGAGCTCCCGACGTCGGTCGAGCTCGTCATCGAGCACACCGACCCCGGCCTGCAGGGCGACCGCTCCACCGGTGGTACCAAGCCCGCCCGCCTCGAGACCGGTGCCGAGATCCAGGTCCCGCTGTTCGTCACGACCGGTGAGAAGATCAAGGTCGACACCCGCGACGGCCGCTACCTCGGCCGCATCAGCGACAAGTCCTGATGGGTGCTCGGAGCAAGGCCCGCAAGCGCGCGGTCGACTTCCTCTACGAGGCCGACCTGCTGGGCAGCGACGCAGTGACGCTGCTGGCTTCGCGCGTCGGGTCCCCTGACGTCCCGCCGGTGAACGACTACACCGTCACGCTGGTCGAGGGTGTCACCGCGAACCGCTCGCGCATCGACGACCTCATCTCGGAGCACGCCGAGGGCTGGACTCTGCAGCGCATGCCCGCGGTCGACCGCGCGATCCTGCGCCTCGGCCTGTACGAGCTGCTGTGGGCGGCCGACGTGCCGGACGCGGTCGCCATCGACGAGGCCGTGGAGCTGGCCAAGGGCCTGTCCACGGACGACTCGCCGCGGTTCGTGAACGGTGTGCTCGGCCGGATCGCGGTCATCGCGGACCAGCTGCGCGCCGTCCTGTAGTTCTGCTTCCGAGGGGGCCACGTTCAACGGTGAACGTGGCCCCCTTCGGCGTCAGTGCCGGGCCCAGCCGCGCCGCTCGCCCTCGTCGATCAGGTGCAGCGCCGCCTGCCACAGCGTCGTCGAGCCCTCGCCGATCACGGCCTTGCGAGCGCGCACGTCCTGCGCCTTCACGCCCGGCGTCCGCCAGGTCCCGCCCTTCGCCATCCAGTTGAGCAGCAACGGTTGCAGCCGGTCCATGGCCTTCGCGAACCGCGCCTCCGGCGTCTCACGCGCCTCGAACTCGTCCCACAACGCCCGCATCGCGCGGCCCGCGTCCTCGGGCAGGATGCCGAACAGCCGGTCGGCGGCGGCTTCCTCGCGTTCCTGCTGGCTCTCGCCCAGCGCGGTGTCGTAGATCGGCGTGTCACCCGCGTAGATCTCGACGAGGTCGTGCACCACCACGAGCTTCATCGTGTGGCCGACGTCGATCGGTTCGTCGGCGTACTCCGCGAGCGTCATCACCATCAGCGCGAGGTGCCACGAATGCTCCGCGTCGTTCTCGCGCCTGTCCGCCGCCGCGAGAGGGGACGCGCGCAGCACGGTCTTGAGCCGGTCGACCTCGATGAGGAACGTGAGGTGCTCGCGCAGCCGGGAGTCCACACCGGACGGCAACGGGTTCTGATCAGCGAGAAGTCCTGTCACGTTGCCAGGACACTACCGCTCGGCCAGGAACTCCTCCCACGTGCGGGTGCCGCGGTCGCCGTCCAGCGCCAGGTTCCGCCCGCCGCGATACGCCTTCCCGGCCTGGCCCGGCAGCCGCACCGGCACCGTGAGCCGGCGCTTGCCCGCGACGGTCAGGTAGTCGCGCACGAGTTCCCGGAGATCGAAATCGGCGGGCCCGGCGAGGTCGGGCACCCGGCCGGCGGGCTGTCCCAGCGCCAGACCGGCGATCCGTGCGGCCACGTCGCGTGCGTCCACCGGCTGCAGCCGCATCCCCGGCACCGGCACGACCGGGAGCTTCGCGAGGCCGCGCACCATCGTCAGCGTCAGGTCGTGGAACTGGGCCGCGCGCAGGACCGTGAACGGGATGCCCGATGCCTCGACCGCCTCCTCGCACGCGTGCTTGGTGCGCAACCAGGCCAGCGGCACGGTGTCGGCGCCGATCACCGAGATGTACACGAAGTGCCGGACGCCCCGGCAGGCCGCGAGCAGGTTGCGGGTCGCGACGTCGTCGCCCTTCTGCCCACCGGCGAGGTGCACCACGACGTCCCACCGGCGAGGTGCACCACGACGTCCGCCTCGATCGGCGGGACGTCACCGAGCAGGTCGCAGGCGATGTCGCCGTGCCTGCTCAGCACCACCACGTCCGCTCCGGCCTCGCGCAACAGCGGAACCACGTGCCTGCCGAGTGTGCCGGTGCCACCGGTCACGAGGATCTTCACGATTACCCTCCCGAATGAGTCGTCGCCCTCTCGACCCGGCGGCGCCGGGGAACGTGACAGGGTGTGCGCCAGGCCACAGGGGGAGCTTTGATCGCGCAGTTCGAGCAGGAGCGCACGCGCTTGCGCGCCATCGCCCACCGCATGCTGGGGTCGTTCGCCGAGGCCGACGACGCGCTGCAGGACGCCTGGCTGCGCGTCGAACGCGCCGACACGGCAGAGATCGAGAACCCGGCCGCGTGGCTCACGACCGTCGTCGGGCGGGTGTGCCTGAACATGCTGCGCGACCGGCGGGAGCACGCGTTCGAGATGCCCGACCCCGTGATCGAGATGGGGGAGGAGCCCGAGCAGCAGGCCGTCGCGAAGGACCAGGTCGGGCTCGCGATGCTGATCGTGCTCGACTCGCTCAAGCCCGACGAGCGGCTGGCGTTCGTGCTGCACGACATGTTCGCCGTGCCGTTCGACGACATCGCGCCGTTGATCGACAAGACCCCGGCGACGGCCCGGCAGCTGGCGTCCCGCGCCCGCAAGCGCGTGCAGGACCGGCCTCAGCCGAACGTCGACCTGCCGAAACAGCGCGAGGTGGTGCAGGCGTTCCTCAGGGCGTCCCGTGAAGGTGACCTGGAAGGCCTGGTCGCGGTGCTGCACCCGGACGTCGTGCTGCGCGCGGGCGCACTGGAGGTCATCGGCGGACGTACCGTCGCCGGCCGGGCCAGCCTGTTCCGCAAGTACGCGGCGATGGCGGCCGTCGAGTTCGCGGTCATCGGCGGCGAGGCCGGCTTCGTCACGCGGGTGGACGGCGTGCCGTTCTCGATCATGGCCTTCACCGTGCGCGACGGGCAGATCGCCGCGATCCACGTGATCCAGGACCGGGAGCACCTCCGCAGGCTGGTCGCGCCGCGGTCGTGAGACCCGGTGGTCACGCTGGGTGGCTCCGCCCGAAAAGCAGCAGTGGCTCGCCCGACGTCCTCAGGGCGACTGGCAGGACGTCAGGGAGCCACTGCTCCGGAAGTGGAAAAGGAGTTCAGTCTTCCTTCGCGGGACGGGCCTCGGGAGGCAGCACACCCCAGTCGATCAGCTGCTCGGTGAGCTCGCCCGGCGTCATGTCGTAGATGATCGCGAGCGAACGCAGGTCCTCGGTGCGGATGGAGAGGACCTTGCCGTTGTAGTCACCGCGCTGCGACTGGATGGTCGCGGCGTAGCGAGCCAGCGGGCCGACCTTCTCGACCGGCAGTTGCTGCAGCCGTTCGAGGTTGATCACGATCTTGGTGGCCGGCTCGGCACCGGAGGGCACGCGGCCCTCGGGCAGCAGCTCGGCGACGGGAACCCCGTAGAAGTCGGCCAGCTCGGCCAGCTTCTGCACGGTCACCGCGCGGTCACCGCGCTCGTAGGAGCCGACGACCACGGCCTTCCAGCGACCGCCGGACTTCTGCTCGACGCCGTGCAGGGACAAACCCTGCTGCTGGCGGATAGCGCGGAGCTTGGCCCCCAACGCCTTGGCGTAGTCGCCCATGTGGCGGTTCTCCGTTCATTCGCCCCGTCAGCAGTACACGCGTGCCGCCGGGGAGGCTTAGATCGATACGCAGAGTAATGATTACTCGCCGTGGTCGGCAGGTCAAGCTGATCTCGGGGAGAGACGCGCGCCACGCCTGGCCTACCACTCGGATGGTTGACCGTCCGTAGGTGATACGGTGCAGGTCAGCCTAGTTGTTACCAGGTGTCCGACGTCCTTTAAGGACCCGTCCAGTGAGGCGGGGAAGGAGGTCCAGCCGTGGCGTCACGTCAACGTGGCGCGACGGATCCGGCCGGGGATCGCGAGATTCTTTCGGCCGGTGACGTCGCGCGCACTGTCGCCCGAATGGCCCATCAGATCATCGAGAAGACCGCTCTCGATGCACCCAGCGCACCCGACGTCGTCTTGATGGGTATTCCCAGCCGGGGAGCCCCCCTCGCACGACGTCTAGCCGCTAAGATCGCCGAATTTTCCGGCCGGACGGTGCACGAGGGCACGCTCGACATCACCCTCTACCGCGACGACCTGCGCAGAGGCCCCACGCGGCCCCTGGAGGCGACGAAGCTGCCCGAGGGCGGCATCGACGACAGGCTGGTCGTGCTCGTGGACGACGTGCTGTTCTCCGGCCGCACCATCCGCTCCGCCCTCGACGCCCTGCGCGACCACGGCCGGCCCCGCGCCGTCCAGCTCGCCGTGCTGGTCGACCGAGGCCACCGCGAGCTGCCGATCCGCGCGGACTACGTGGGCAAGAACCTGCCGACGTCCAAGACCGAGGACGTCGTCGTGATGCTGGAAGAGTTCGACGGTCGCGACGGAGTGGTGCTGAAGTGAAGCACCTGCTCTCCACCGACGGCCTCGACCGCGACCAGGCGATCGCGATCCTCGACACCGCGGACCGGCTGAAGCAGGCGCTGCTCGGCCGCGAGGTCCGCAAGCTGCCGACGCTGCGCGGCCGCACGGTGATCACGATGTTCTACGAGAACAGCACCCGCACCCGCGTCAGCTTCGAGATCGCCGGCAAGTGGATGTCCGCCGACGTGATCAACGTCAGCAGCTCCGGTTCCAGCGTCAGCAAGGGCGAGTCGCTGCGCGACACCGCGCTGACCCTGCAGGCGGCGGGCGCCGACTGCGTGATCGTGCGGCACCCCGCATCCGGTGCGGCACACCGGCTCGCGGGCTGGCTCAAGCACACGAACACGTCCGTGGTGAACGCCGGCGACGGCATGCACGAGCACCCCACGCAGGCGTTGCTCGACGCCGCCACGCTGCGCGACCGGCTCGGCAGCCTCGACGGCCGCCGCGTCGCGATCGTCGGCGACGTCCTGCACAGCCGGGTCGCCCGGTCGAACGTGCACCTGCTCACCACGCTCGGTGCCGAGGTCACGCTGGTCGCCCCGCCGACCCTGCTGCCCACCGGCGTCGAGAAGTGGCCGGTCACGGTCTCGCACGAGATCGACTCCGAGCTCGCCTCGCAGGACGCCGTGATGCTGCTGCGCGTGCAGGCCGAGCGGATGACCGGCGGGTTCTTCCCGAGCTCGCGCGAGTACTCGATCGCCTACGGCCTCAACGAGCGCCGCCTGAAGCTGCTGCCAGAGCACGCCGTCGTGCTGCACCCCGGCCCGATGCTGCGCGGCATGGAGATCGCCTCCGTCGTCGCCGACAGCCCGCAGGCCGCCATCACCGAGCAGGTCCGCAACGGTGTCCACGTGCGCATGGCCGTGCTGTACCACCTGCTTGCCCACGAGGAGGAAACCTCGTGAGGGAGCTTGCGACCGAACCATCAAACACAGTGAAGCCCTTGCAGGAAGCCAAAGTGAAGAAATCCTTGTTGCTGAAGGCAGTACGGCCCTACGGCGAGGGTGAACCGATCGACCTGCTGATCCGCGACGGCGTGATCGCAGAGGGCACGGATTCAGAAGCCGAAGTCATCGAAGGCAACGGCGCGGTGCTGCTCCCGGGTTTCGTCGACCTGCACACCCACCTGCGTGAGCCGGGCCGCGAGGACACCGAGACGATCGAGACCGGTTCCAAGGCCGCTGCTCTGGGTGGCTACACCGCCGTTTTCGCCATGGCCAACACCGACCCGGTCGCCGACAACGCCGTGATCGTCGAGCACGTCGCCCGCCGCGGCCAGGAGGTCGGCCTGGTCGACGTCCACCCGGTCGGCGCCGTCACCGTCGGCCTCAAGGGCGAGAAGCTCGCCGAGCTCGGCACGATGGCGAAGTCCAAGGCGAACGTCCGCGTCTTCTCCGACGACGGCCACTGCGTGCACGACCCGCTGATCATGCGTCGCGCGCTGGAGTACTCGAAGTCCCTGGGCGCCGTCATCGCCCAGCACGCCGAGGAACCGCGCCTCACGGTCGGTGCCCAGGCGCACGAGGGCGAGAACGCGTCCAGGCTCGGCCTGCAGGGCTGGCCGGCGGCGGCCGAGGAGTCCATCGTCGCCCGTGACTGCATCCTCGCGAAGCAGGTCGACGCGAGGCTGCACGTCTGCCACGTCAGCACGACGGGCACGGCGGACGTCCTGAAGTGGGCCAAGGCGCGCGGCACCAGGGTCAGCGCCGAGGTCACCCCGCACCACCTGATCCTGACCGACGACCGGCTCAGCACCTACGACCCGGTCAACAAGGTCAACCCGCCGCTGCGCACGCAGGCCGACGTCGACGCGCTGCGGCAGGCCCTGGCGGACGGCACGATCGACTGCGTCGCCACGGACCACGCCCCGCACGCGGTCCAGGACAAGGACTGCGAGTGGTCGGCGGCCCGTCCGGGCATGCTCGGCCTGCAGACCGCGCTGGGCATCGTCGTCGAGACGATGGTGAAGACCGGCCTGCTGGACTGGCGCGGCGTCGCGCGGGTGATGAGCGAGAAGCCCGCCGAGATCGCCGGCCTGACCGACCAGGGCCGTCCGATCGCCGTCGGCGAGCCCGCGAACCTCGTGCTGGTCGACCCGGACGCGTCGTGGACGGTGCACGGCGCGCAGTTCGCGAGCATCGCGGGCAACACCCCGTTCGAGGGCATGGAACTGCCCGCGGCGGTGACGGCCACCATCTTGCGTGGCCGGGTGACCTCGGTGGCGGGGAGGATTGCGGAATGACTCGGATCCTCCTGTCCCTGGCGGTCTTCGTCTTCTTCGCCCTGTGCGTCTACGGCATGTGGCACGGCTGGAAGCGACGCCAGCGCAAGCAGGCCGATCTGCCCGCGTTCCCCTCGACGCCGGAGGAGCTCGGCGCCGCGACGTTCGCCACCACGGGCGTCTACATCGGAACGACGAACGCGGGCAACTGGCAGGACCGCATCCAGGTCGGTGACATCGGCCACCGCGCCGAGGCCACGCTGAGCCTTGTGCCGGAGGGCATCGCGATCGACCGGACCGGCGCCTCGCCGCTCTTCATCCCCGCCGGGTCCGTCCGGGACGCCCGCACCGACCGGGGACTGGCCGGGAAGGTCATGTTCAGCGAGGAAGGCCTCCTGGTGGTCCAGTGGGAGCACGAAGGCCACCTCTTCGACACGGGTTTCCGCGGTGACGACAAAGACGTTTACGACGAATGGGTCACGGCTCTGAGCCAGAACCCGATCAACACGGAGGGCAAGGCGTGACGAACGCGGCATTGGTGCTGGAAGACGGACGTGTCTTCCGCGGTGAGGCGTACGGAGCGACCGGCGTCTCGCTCGGCGAGGTCGTGTTCTCCACGGCCATGACCGGGTACCAGGAAACCCTGACCGACCCCTCCTACCACCGCCAGATCGTGGTGCAGACCGCGCCGCAGATCGGCAACACCGGCTGGAACGACGAGGACGACGAGTCGAGCAAGATCTGGGTCGCCGGGTACGTCGTCCGCGACCCCGCGCGCACGCCGTCGAACTGGCGGTCCAAGCGCGGTCTGGACGAGGAGCTGACGAACCAGGGCATCGTCGGCATCGCGGGCCTCGACACCCGCACCCTGACCCGCCACATCCGCGAGCAGGGCGCCATGCGCGCCGGGGTGTTCTCCGGCTCCGACCTCACCGACGACGCGTCGATGGTCGACCAGGTCAAGGCCTCCGCGCAGATGGTCGGCGCGAACCTCGCGGTCGACGTCACCACGGACAAGCCGTACGTCGTCGAGGCCGTCGGCGCGAAGAAGTTCACCGTCGCGGCGCTCGACCTCGGCATCAAGTCGAACACCCCGCGGATGATGGCGGCACGCGGCATCGAGGTGCACGTGCTGCCGCTGACCAGCAGCTTCGAGGACATCCTGAAGGTCAGCCCGGACGGCCTGTTCCTCTCGAACGGACCGGGCGACCCGGCCACGCAGGACCACGCCATCGCGCTGACGAAGGAGGCGCTGGGCCGCAAGCTGCCGCTGTTCGGCATCTGCTTCGGCAACCAGATCCTGGGCCGCGCGGTCGGTCGCGGGACGTACAAGATGCGCTACGGCCACCGCGGCATCAACATCCCGGTCATCGACGTGACCACGGGCAAGGTCGCCATCACCTCGCAGAACCACGGGTTCGCGCTGGAAGGCACGCCGGGTGAGGAGTTCTCCTCCGAGTTCGGCCGCGCCGTGCTGTCGCACTACTGCCCGAACGACGGCACCGTCGAGGGCGTCCGGCTGCTCGACGCGCCGGCGTTCTCCGTGCAGTACCACCCCGAGGCCGCGGCCGGCCCGCACGACGCCGCGCCCCTGTTCGACGAGTTCGTGACGCTGATGAATGAGGCCCGCTGATGCCGAAGAGGACTGATCTCAAGCACATCCTGGTGATCGGCTCCGGTCCGATCGTCATCGGTCAGGCGTGCGAGTTCGACTACTCCGGTACCCAGGCGTGCCGCGTGCTGCGCGAAGAGGGCATCCGGGTCAGCCTGGTGAACTCCAACCCGGCGACGATCATGACCGACCCGGAGTTCGCGGACGCCACCTACATCGAGCCGATCACGGCCGAGTTCGTGGAGAAGGTCATCGCGCAGGAACGCCCGGACGCGATCCTGGCGACGCTGGGCGGCCAGACGGCGCTCAACACGGCCATCGCGCTGCACGAGCGCGGTGTGCTGGAGAAGTACAACGTCGAGCTGATCGGCGCGGACATCGACGCCATCCAGCGCGGCGAGGACCGGCAGATCTTCAAGGACCTGGTGCGGGGCATCGGTTCCGAGGTCCCGCGCTCCGCCGTCTGCAAGTCGATGGAAGAGGTGCGCGAGACCGTCGCCGACCTCGGCCTGCCGGTCGTGATCCGGCCCTCGTTCACCATGGGTGGCCTGGGTTCCGGCATGGCGTACACCCCCGAGGAGCTGGAGCGCCTCGCGGCGATCGGCCTGGAGGAGTCTCCGGTCACCGAGGTGCTCATCGAGGAGAGCGTGCTCGGGTGGAAGGAGTACGAGCTCGAGCTGATGCGCGACCGCAACGACAACGTCGTGGTCATCTGCTCGATCGAGAACATCGACCCGATGGGCGTGCACACCGGTGACTCGGTGACGGTCGCGCCCGCGATGACGCTGACCGACCGCGAGTACCAGCACATGCGCGACGTCGGCATCCAGGTCATCCGCGAGGTCGGCGTCGACACCGGTGGCTGCAACATCCAGTTCGCGATCCACCCGGACACCGGCCGCATGGTCGTCATCGAGATGAACCCGCGGGTGTCGCGGTCCTCCGCGCTGGCGTCGAAGGCGACGGGCTTCCCGATCGCCAAGATCGCCGCGAAGCTCGCCATCGGCTACACGCTCGACGAGATCACCAACGACATCACGGGGGAGACCCCGGCGTCGTTCGAGCCGTCGCTCGACTACGTGGTCGTGAAGGCGCCGCGGTTCGCCTTCGAGAAGTTCCCCGGCGCGGACCCGACGCTGACGACCACGATGAAGTCGGTCGGCGAGGCCATGTCGATCGGCCGGAACTTCGTGGAGGCGCTGGGCAAGGCGCTGCGTTCGCTGGAAACGAAATCGGTCGGTTTCTGGACGCAGCCGGACCCGGAGGGCACTACTCTGGAGTCCACTCTGAAGCAGTTGGAGCGCGGCCACGACGGGCGCCTCTACACGGTCGAGCGTGCTCTCCGACTCGGCGCGTCCATTGAGGACGTGTACAACGCGTCGAAGATCGACCCGTGGTTCATCGAGCAGATCGCCTGGCTCGGCACGTTGCGGCAGGAGCTGCTGGACGCTCCCGTCCTCGACGAGCCGTTGCTGCGCAAGGCGAAGCGCGCTGGGCTCTCCGACCGTCAGATCGCCGCGTTGCGGTCCGAGCTGGCCGGTGAGGACGGCGTGCGCACGTTGCGGCACCGCCTGGGCGTGCGTCCGGTCTACAAGACGGTCGACACGTGCGCGGCGGAGTTCAAGTCCGAGACGCCTTACCACTACTCGGCGTACGAGCTGGACCCGAACGCCGAGACCGAGGTCGCGGAGCAGCGGGAGAAGCCCAAGGTGCTGATCCTGGGCTCCGGCCCGAACCGCATCGGCCAGGGCATCGAGTTCGACTACTCGTGCGTGCACGCGGCCATGGCGTTGCGGGCGGCCGGGTACGAGACCGTGATGGTCAACTGCAACCCGGAGACGGTGTCGACGGACTACGACACCTCCGACCGCCTGTACTTCGAGCCGCTGACGTTCGAGGACGTGCTGGAGGTCGTGCACTCCGAGCAGCGCTCCGGCACCGTCGCGGGCGTGATCGTCCAGCTCGGCGGCCAGACGCCGCTGGGCCTGGCGCAGCGCCTGGCCGACGCCGGTGTGCCCGTCGTGGGCACCACGCCCGAGGCGATCCACCTCGCCGAGGACCGAGGCCAGTTCGGCAAGGTGCTGGGCGAGGCCGGTCTGCCCGCGCCCAAGTTCGGCACGGCCACGTCGTTCGACGAGGCGAAGGAGATCGCCGACGAGATCGGCTACCCGGTCCTCGTGCGACCGTCCTATGTGCTCGGCGGGCGCGGCATGGAGATCGTGTACGACGAGGAGTCGCTGTCGGGCTACATCGCCCGCGCGACCGAGGTGACGCCCGAGCACCCGGTGCTGGTCGACCGGTTCCTCGACGACGCCATCGAGATCGACGTCGACGCGCTGTGCGACGGCGACGAGGTGTTCATCGGCGGCGTGATGGAGCACATCGAGGAAGCCGGCATCCACTCCGGCGACTCGTCGTGCACGCTGCCTCCGATCACCCTGGGCGCCTCGGACATCGAGAACGTCCGCCGCTCCACCGAGGCCATCGCGCGTGGCATCGGCGTCAAGGGGCTCCTGAACGTCCAGTACGCGCTCAAGGACGACGTCCTGTACGTCCTGGAGGCAAACCCGCGTGCGTCGCGCACGGTGCCGTTCGTGTCCAAGGCGACGGCGGTGTCGATGGCCAAGGCCGCGTCCCGCGTGATGCTCGGCGCCACGATCGCGGAACTGCGCGTGGAGGGGCTCCTGCCGGCCACCGGTGACGGCGCCCGGCTGCCCGAGCATGCCCCCGTCGCGGTGAAGGAGGCGGTCATGCAGTTCCACCGCTTCCGCACGCCCGAGGGCCACGGCGTCGACTCGTTGCTGGGCCCGGAGATGAAGTCCACCGGCGAGGTCATGGGCATCGACTCGTCGTTCGGCAAGGCGTTCGCGAAGTCGCAGACGGCCTCCTACGGCTCGCTGCCGACGTCGGGCAAGGTGTTCGTGTCGTTCGCGAACCGCGACAAGCGCGCGATGATCTTCCCGGTCAAGCGCCTGGCCGACCTCGGCTTCCAGATCCTCGCGACCTCGGGTACCGCGGAGGTGCTGAAGCGCAACGGGATCGCGTGCACCGAGGTGCGCAAGCACTTCGAGGGCGAGGGCAACGTCGTCGACATGATCCTGGCCGGCGAGATCGACATGATCTTCAACACGCCCTACGGCAACAGCGGCCCGCGCATCGACGGCTACGAGATCCGCACCGCCGCCGTGGCGAAGGACATCCCTTGTGTCACCACGATCCAGGGCGCTGCCGCGGCCGTGCACGGCATCGAGGCGCTCATCCAGGGCGACATCGGGGTCCAGCCGCTGCAGGCCCTCCAGGCCGCTCTGCGGGGTGACGCGTGACGTTCGGCGAGAAACTCGCGAAAGCCGTTGCGGCGCACGGACCTCTGTGCGTCGGGATCGACCCGCACCCGAGCCTGCTGGACGCCTGGGGCCTCTCCAGCACCGCCGAGGGCCTCGAACGGTTCGCACTGACCGCCGTGGAGGCGTTCGGCGGCAGGGTGTCGATGGTGAAGCCGCAGGCGGCGTTCTTCGAGGCCTACGGGTCGCGGGGCGTCGCCGTGCTGGAGCGGGTGATCGCGGAGCTGCGCGACTCGGGCACGCTGGTGCTCGTGGACGCCAAGCGCGGCGACATCGGCTCGACCATGGCCGCCTACGCCCAGGCGTACCTGGGCGACGGCTCGCCGCTGGCCGGTGACGCGGTCACGCTCTCACCGTTCCTCGGCTTCGGGTCGCTGCAGCCCGCCCTCGACACGGCGCGGGAGACGGGCAGGGGCGTGTTCGTGCTCGCCCTCACGTCCAACCCGGAGGGCGCGCAGGTCCAGCGGGTGGTTGCTCCGGACGGGCGAACCGTGGCGCAGACGATCATCGATTTCGCCGCGGCTCGAAATTCAGGCATTTCCCCGTGCGGCGATGTCGGTCTCGTCGTGGGCGCCACGATCGGGGAAACGGATGTAGACCTCAGCCGGTTCAACGGACCGATCCTGGCCCCCGGTTTCGGCGCTCAGGGTGGCTCCGTGGCTGATCTGAAACGGCTCTTCGGACCCGACATGCGCAACGTCTTTCCGACTTCTTCACGAGATGTTCTCAAGCATGGCCCCGACGTATCGTCGCTGGTCAGCGCGGTGCAGAGGGTTCAGCAGAGCCTCTGAGGAGGGGCGCGCCGCATCTTTTGGGGTGTGGCGCGCTCACCTGGGCAAACATGTGTTGGTAGGGTCCACGACACCGGCTGCCCCGCTGGTCACCGGCCTCATAGCACACCTAGAGTGGGCGACGAGTTGCCGGAGGGCAGTGATCAGGCCGCCGGAGGGTGTTTGGTACTACTACCACCCGCCGCATCACTCATGACCGCTGAAGATTTACCTGACTGGGTCACGTTGTACTCAGGCAATTGCGGTCGGTATGTTCGCGGCACCGATCCGAAAAGAATCCACACCACGGAGGAAATCGTGGCTCTTCCCCAGCTTACCGAGGAGCAGCGGGCCGCAGCGCTGGAGAAGGCTGCTGCCGCTCGTCGCGTCCGGGCTGAGCTCAAGGAGCGCCTCAAGCGTGGCGGCACGACCCTGACGGACGTGCTGAAGTCCGCCGAGAGCGATGAGATCCTTGGCAAGATGAAGGTGTCCGCGCTGCTTGAGGCCCTGCCGGGTGTCGGCAAGGTGCGTGCTCAGCAGATCATGGAGCGCCTCGAGATCGCTCCCAGCCGTCGCCTGCGCGGTCTTGGTGACCGTCAGCGCAAGGCCCTGCTCTCCGAGTTCAGCGGAGAGTGATTGGCACCGAGACGGGAACGGGCTCTGCCCGTTCCCGTCTCACCGTCTTGTCCGGGCCGTCCGGCGTTGGCAAGTCCAGCGTTCTGGCGGAGCTGCGCAGGCAGCAGCCCGATATCTACTTTTCCGTCTCGGTGACCACCAGGAAGCCGAGGCCGGGCGAGGTCGACGGAGTGCACTACGACTTCGTGGACCACGAGAAGTTCCAGCAGATGGTCGAGGCGGGCGAGTTCCTGGAACACGCCGAGTTCGCCGGAAACCACTACGGAACCCCTCGCAGGCCCGTCGAAGAAGCTTTGGCCGCGGGCCGTCCCGCGCTCCTGGAGATCGAACTGCAGGGCGCGCGGCAGGTCCGCGTGGCCATGCCAGACGCCCGGCTGGTCATGCTGGCGCCCCCGTCCTGGGAGCATCTGGTAGACCGGTTGACCGGCAGAGGCACCGAACACCCGGACGTCGTCGAACGCCGGCTGGCCATCGCCCGCGAGGAGCTGGCGGCCGAAAAGGAGTTCGACGAGGTCGTCGTGAACGCCGACGTGCAGTCGGCCGCGTCCGACTTGCTATCCTTGATGGTCGGACCACGAAATTCAGGAGATTGACGAGTGATCACCCACACCGAGCTCGGTCACCTGACCGGTTCTCCGGAGGGCATCACCAACCCGCCGATCGACGACCTGCTTGAGCAGGTGAGCTCGAAGTACGCGTTGGTGATCTACGCCGCGAAGCGTGCCCGCCAGATCAACGACTACTACGCACAGCTCGGCGAGGGCCTGCTCGAGTACGTCGGCCCGCTCGTCGAGCCGGGCCCGCGTGAGAAGCCCCTCTCGATCGCTCTTCGCGAGATCCACGCGGGTCTCCTCGAGCACACCGAGGGAAGCGAAGCGTAGAAGGCTGCTCTGGGAGAGGTCTGTCTGCGGAAAGCGCAGACCTGGATCGCCTTCTAGTGTCTTGTGGGGGCCGAGCCCCCACACCCCAGCCGGAGGGCTTCGCCCCCGGACCCCCAAGGCCAGAGGCTTCGCCCCTAGGCCCCAAGGCCGGAGGCTTCGCCCCCGACCCTAAGGACCAGAGGCTTCGCCCCTTGGCCCTAAGGCCGGGGACTTGGCTCCTAGGTCCCAGAGTCGGGGCTTGCCCCTTGCTCCAAGGCCGGAGGCAACCCCTAGTCCCAAAGCTTGGGGCTTCGCCCTAGGCCTCCAGCGGGTCTTCTCTTCGGACTCGGCGGGAGTGCATCTCGCGGGGGGTGACCTCGCGGTCGTTCCTTCACAGGAGAGCTGTTGACTTCCGCTGCATCTGACGTTGATGCCCCCGTCAAGCCCCGGATCGTTCTCGGGGTTGGTGGGGGCATCGCCGCGTACAAGGCCTGTGAGGTGCTGCGGCGGCTGACCGAGTCCGGTCACTCCGTGCGGGTCGTTCCCACCGAGGGCGCGCTGAAGTTCGTGGGCGCGGCGACGTTCGAGGCGCTGTCCGGCCAGGTCGTGTCCGCCGACCCGTTCGACGACGTGCACGAGGTGCCGCACGTCAAGCTCGGGCAGAACGCCGACCTCGTCGTGGTCGCCCCGGCGACGGCGAACCTGATCGCGAAGGCCGCGCACGGCCTCGCGGACGACCTCCTGACGAACACCCTGCTGACCGCGCGCTGCCCGGTCCTGCTGGTGCCGGCGATGCACACCGAGATGTGGGAGCACCCGGCCACCCAGCACAACGTGCAACTGCTGCGCGGCCGTGGCGTGATCGTCGCCGAACCGGCTGCCGGCCGGCTGACGGGCAAGGACACCGGCAAGGGCCGCCTGCCCGACCCCGCCGAGATCGTCGAACTCGCCCGGCTGCTGCTGGTGCGGCCCGACGCCCTGCGGCGGACACTCGAAGGTGTGCACGTCGCGATCTCCGCCGGTGGCACGCGGGAGCCACTCGATCCGGTGCGGTTCATCGGCAACCGCTCGTCCGGCAAGCAGGGTTATGCACTCGCGCGGGTGGCGGCGCAACGCGGTGCCCGAGTGACTTTGGTCGCGGGCAACACCGCGGACCTGGCCACGCCCGCGGGTGTCGACCTCGTCCGCGTGGGCTCCGCGGTGGAGCTGCGTGACGCCATGCACAAGGTGTCGGCGGACGCGGACGTGGTCGTGATGGCCGCCGCGGTGGCCGACTTCCGGCCGTCGTCGCTCACCGGACACAAGATCAAGAAGACCGACGGCGACCCCGACCCGATCACGCTGACGAAGAACCCCGACATCCTCGTGGAACTCGTTTCCGCACGTAGGACGGGCCAGCTGATCGTCGGTTTCGCCGCGGAGACCGGCGACGAGACGACGTCGGTGCTCGACTACGGACGGGCGAAGCTGCGGCGCAAGGGGTGCGACCTCCTGGTGCTGAACGCGGTCGGCGACGGCAAGGCCTTCGAGCAGGACGACAACGCCGGCTGGCTGCTGTCCCCGGACGGCGCCGAGACTCCTATACCCCACGGGCCCAAGACGCAAGTGGCGTCCGCGGTGTGGGACGCGGTTAGCGCTCGCTTGACTGACTCTAAGTAGAATTTTCTTCAGTCCAACCCTGCACCTAAGGAGTGTCCGTGAGCCAGCACAGCAGCAGGCTGTTCACCAGTGAGTCGGTGACCGAGGGACACCCGGACAAGATCTGCGACGCGATCAGCGACTCGATCCTGGACGCGTTGCTGGCCAAGGACCCGCGTTCGCGCGTCGCCGTGGAGACGATGGTCACCACCGGCCAGGTCCACGTCGCGGGTGAGGTCACCACCGAGGCGTACGCGGACATCCCCACGATCGTCCGCGAGAAGATCCTGGAGATCGGCTACGACTCGTCCGCGAAGGGCTTCGACGGCCACTCGTGTGGCGTGAACGTCGCCATCGGCGCGCAGTCCCCGGACATCGCGCAGGGCGTCGACACCGCCTTCGAGAACCGCGTCGAAGGCGCCGACGACGAGATCGACAAGCAGGGCGCGGGCGACCAGGGCCTGATGTTCGGCTACGCGTGCACCGACACGCCCGAGCTCATGCCGCTGCCGATCGCGCTGGCCCACCGCCTGTCCCGCCGCCTGAGCGCGGTCCGCAAGGACGGCACCGTCCCGTACCTGCGCCCGGACGGCAAGACCCAGGTCACCATCGAGTACGCGGGCGACCAGCCCGTGCGCCTCGACACCGTCGTCATCTCCACTCAGCACGCCGACGGCATCGACCTGGAGAAGCTCCTCGGCGTCGACCTGCGCGAGCACGTCGTGGCCCCCGAGATCGCCGAGCTCACCCTGGACACCACGGACGTCCGCCTGCTCACCAACCCGACCGGCCGCTTCGTCATCGGCGGCCCGATGGGCGACGCGGGCCTCACCGGCCGCAAGATCATCGTCGACACCTACGGCGGCATGGCCCGCCACGGCGGCGGCGCCTTCTCCGGCAAGGACCCGTCGAAGGTCGACCGCTCCGCCGCCTACGCCATGCGCTGGGTAGCGAAGAACACCGTCGCCGCCGGCCTCGCCACCCGCGTCGAGGTCCAGGTCGCCTACGCCATCGGCAAGGCGGCCCCCGTAGGCCTGTTCGTCGAGACCTTCGGCACCGAGACCGTGGACCCGCAGAAGATCCAGCAGGCCATCACCGAGGTCTTCGACCTCAGGCCCGCCGCGATCATCCGCGACCTCGACCTGCTCCGCCCGATCTACGCCCCGACCGCCGCGTACGGTCACTTCGGCCGCACCGACGTCGACCTCCCCTGGGAGTCGACGGACCGCGCCGAGGCCCTGCGCAACGCCGCCGGCGCCTGATCACCCGCAAGCCCCCGAACGGCCCGCTTCCCTCCGGGGAGGCGGGCCGTTCCGCGTCCGGCGATCTTGTCGGACCTGCTGAGTACGTTGAAACGCAGGGGTTCCCGATCAGGGGGTACCCCTGCGCGAGCCTGCGCCGTCACTGAGCGTTGCTGACGTGCTGCTGCACCTGCAGGCAAAAGTGCTGCCTGCGGCCGCTCAGTGTGGCAAGGGGCTGCTCGACGCGCGCCAGGGCGTTGCGGCCGCTATCGCCCCTGCTGATGTGATCTGTGAACAAGGTCCTGGACATCCAAGGCCTTTGTTCATACGAGGGTTGGTTCCGCGCCATGTACCGGGACTACAAACTCGGTTCATGTCGCTCTCTCGTCGTGGGTTCATGGCTGCCGTCGCTGCTGCTGGTGCGGGCACGCTGCTGCCACCGTCGGTGTACGCCGCATTGGCTCGTGAACCCCGTGCGGGAGGACTGCGTGCGATCAAGCACGTTGTGCTGTTGATGCAGGAGAACCGTTCGTTCGACCACTACTACGGGACGCTCCGTGGCGTGCGAGGGTTCTCCGACCGCAACGCGCTGAGGGGTGTGTTCAACCAGTCGGGCGTGCTGCCGTTCCCGCTGCGTGAGGCGGCGTCCGGGCGCGACGTCCAGTACATCGGTGACCTGGACCACAGCTGGAACGGCGGGCACTCGGCGTTGCGCGGCGGGTGGAACGACAACTGGGTGCCCGCGAAGACCGGGGCGACGATGGCGTTCTACACGCGTCAGGACATCCCGTTCCACTACGAGCTCGCGGACACCTTCACGCTGTGCGACGCCTATCACTGCTCGGTGCCGTCCTCGACGTCGCCGAACCGCAACTACTGGGTGTCCGGGTACACGGGCTTCGAGCCCTCCGGTGGCCGTGCGACCGGCAACGCGGCCTACAGCGAGGACACGCACACGGGATACACGTGGAAGACGTACCCGGAACGCCTGGAGGCCGTCGGGAAGTCGTGGCGGGTGTACCAGGAGTGGGACAACTTCCAGGACAACAACCTGGAGTTCTACGTGCGGTTCAAGGAGATCGCGCGCAAGGTGCTGCCCGCCGGGTTCAAGTCGCTGGACAAGCTGTACGGGACCGGTGACCCCGCGCTGATCGGCTCGCTCGACTTCTCGAAGCTCTCCGCGGCGGAGAAGTCGCTGTACGACAGGGGACTGCACCGCGTGCAGCCCGGCGGACTGGGGGAGACGTTCCGCGCGGACGTCGCCGCCGGCCGGTTGCCGGCCGTCTCGTATCTGGTCCCGTCCTCTGTGGACTCGGAGCACCCCGGCGCGTCCTCGCCCGCCGCCTCCGCCTCGATCACCTACCAGGTGCTGGACGCGCTGGCGTCCAACCAGGAGGTGTGGGAGTCCACGGTCCTGTTCATCACCTACGACGAGAACGACGGCTTCTACGACCACGTGCCGCCGCCGCGCCCGCCGTTGTCCGTCACCGACGAGTACGTGGGTGACCGGCCGTTGGGACTGGGTGCGCGCGTGCCGATGACCGTCGTCTCGCCGTGGTCCGTAGGCGGTTACGTGAACTCGCAGGTGTTCGACCACACGTCGATGACACGGTTCCTGGAGAAGTGGACCGGGGTGCGGTCGGAGGAGATCTCCGCGTGGCGCCGGACCGTCGCCGGTGACCTGACCTCGGCATTCGACTTCGAGCGCCGCCGGACGTGGCCCGAGGTGGGCGAGCCCGCCCCGGTGCCGCCCGCGACGCCGCGGTGGCGTCCCGCGCCGCCTTCCGAGCAGAAGATGCCGGAGCAGGAGGCCGGACGGCGGCGTGCGCGCGCTCTGCCGTACCAGCCCGACGCGTCGTTGCGCGGGTCCTCGCTGGAGATGTCGAACTCCGGGGCGGCCTCCGTGCACTTCGCGCTGTACCCGTACTCCGGGCAGTTCGCGTTGCCGCAGCACTTCGACGTCGCGTCGTCGGCTTCGCTGGAGGTCGCCGGCGAGCACGACCTCGTGTTGCTGGGGCCCAACGGTTTCCGCCGTGAGTTCGCCGGAACTTCCTCTGACAGTGCGCGCGTCTCGTCGTCGGTGCGCGGATACAGCCGTGTGCTGACGCTGACGTTGGAGAACAGCGGATCGTCGCGGCTGACGTTCGTGCTGGGGCGGCGTCGTTACGTCGTGAGGCCGGGGCATCGGCACGTCATCCCGCAGCTGACCGCCATGAACTCCGGCTGGTACGACGTGACGGTGACGGTGGAGGAAGAGCCGAAGTTCCGCCGCCGTTTGTGCGGTCACATCGAGAACGGCCAGGAGTCGATCTCCGGCTAACGTGGCCCGTGGAGATCACGGGGGACGAGATCCGGAAGCGGATGATCGAGCACGAGGCGCGCTTCAGCTCGTCCGGCGTCGCGCTCGACCTGCGTCACGTGCTCGCCTCGGCGCACCAGGCCACCGGCCACGAACGTGACGTGCGGCGGATCCGCGTTGCCCAGCAACGTGATCTGCGCCGTCGCGGTCAGCTCTCGCGATGGGGACGCCTCTGGCACCTGATCCGCGGTGTGACCGTCGGACACGGTTACCGGCCAGGTGGTGCTGGCGTCGACGTGGCTGCTGCAGATCCTCGCTTGGGCGTACGCCACCCTGTTCGTGGCGGGCTTCACCGGATTGGTGAGGCGCAACGCGTGACTGTCGGGGGTGTCTGATACACCAGGAGGTATGAGCGCGCAGACCGGAGCGAGAAAAGGGGAACGGGTCCCCGCGGAGTCGCTGCCGGTCGCCCGGATCGTGGTGGACGTGCCGCTGGCCCACCTGGACCGGCCGTTCGACTACTCGGTTCCGTCCGAACTGGATGTTGCCGCGGTGCCCGGCTGCCGGGTCAGGGTGAGGTTCGCGGGCCAGCTGGTCGACGGCTACCTGCTGGAGCGCGTGGAGACCTCGGAGTACGGCAAGAAGCTCGCCTTCATCGAGAAGGTCGTGTCACCCGAACCGGTGCTCGCGCCCGAGATCGCCACACTGGCGCGCGCGATCGCGGACCGGTACGCGGGCGGCATGATCGACGTGCTGCGGCTGGCCGTCCCGCCCCGCCACGCCCGCGCGGAGGCCGCGGCGCCAGGGGAGTCGCCGCCGCTGCCACAGCTTCCCGCCTGGGTCCACGCGTCCGCCGACGGTGAGTCCGCAACGGTGGAACCAGCCCTCGCGCGGTCACAGCTGCCGCCCGTTCCCGCCGACGCCTGGTCGCGCTATCCCCGCGGCCCCAAGTACCTGGAGGCTCTGCACGAGGGCCGTCCCGCCCACGCCGTCTGGCAGGCGCTGCCCGCCGAGGACTGGCCCGCCCGGCTCGCGGAGGCGGCCGCCTCCGTCGCGTCGTCGGGACGCGGGGTGATCATCGTGGTGCCCGACCACCGCGATCTGGCCCGTGTCGCCGAGGCGTGCGGCGCGTTGATCCAGGGCGTGGTGACGTTGTCGGCCGATCTCGGGCCGTCGGAGCGCTACAAGCGTTGGTTGTCCGTGCGCCGTGGCGTCGCGCGGGTGGTGGTCGGCACGCGTGCGACGGCGTTCGCGCCGGTGCGGGACCCTGGGCTGCTCGTGGTCTGGGACGACGGCGACGACCTGCACGTCGAGCAGAGGTCGCCGTATCCGAACGTGCGCGACGTGCTGGTGCAGCGCGCACACATGACGGGCGCCGCGTTGCTCATCGGCGGGTTCGCCCGCACGGCCGAGGCGCAGTTGCTGGTCGAGACGGGCTGGGCGCACGAGATCGTGGCGTCGCGCGAGACGCTGAGAGCCGTCGCGCCGCGGGTGGTCTCGGTGGGCGACAACGAGTGGCAGGACGTCAAGGACCCGGCCGCCCGCACGGCCCGGCTGCCGTCCATCGCGTTCGACGCGGCCCGGTTCGCCCTCGCCGACTCGCCGGTGCTGATCCAGGTGCCGCGCCGGGGCTACGTGCCGTCGCTCGCCTGCGGCCAGTGCCGCGGACCCGCGCGATGCCGCCGGTGCGCCGGTCCGCTGGCGCTGCCCGGCGGCACCGAGCACGGGCTGCCGAAGCCCGCGTACTGCCGGTGGTGCGCGGCGACGGAGGCCGGGTTCCGCTGTCCCACTTGCGGGTCACGCAAGCTGCGCGGCCAGGTCATCGGCGCCAGGCGCACGGCGGAGGAGCTCGGGCGGGCGTTCCCCGGCCACCTGGTGCGGACGAGCGGTGCCGACGAGGTGCTGACCAAGGTGTCGGGCAAACCGTCACTGGTCGTCGCGACACCGGGCGCCGAACCCGTGGCCGAGGGCGGCTACGGCGCGGTGCTGCTGCTCGACGGGTGGGCGTTGCTGGGCAGGGCCGACCTGCGGGCCTCCGAGGAGGCGCTGCGGCGGTGGATGACGGCGGCGGGCCTGGTGCGGCCGGGCAACGGCCGGGTGGTCGTGATCGCCGACTCGTCCCTGACCCCGGTGCAGGCCCTGGTCCGCTGGGACCCGGTGTGGCACGCCGCCACCGAACTGGCCGCGCGGACCGAGCTCGGTTTCCCGCCGGCCGTCCGGATGGCGACCGTCGACGGCACCCCGGACGCGGTGAACGCCATGCTCGACGAACTCCGCCTGCCGCCCACCGGCGAGATCCTCGGCCCGGTGCCGCTGGGCGACGACGAGACGAAGGAACGCGCGCTGGTCCGGGTCTCCCGGGCGGAAGGCCGCCAGCTGGCCGCCGTGCTGGCCGAGGCGCAGGCCGTGCGGACGGCTCGCAAGGAGCAGGACCTGGTTCGGATCAAGCTCGACCCGCTGGAGGTCCTGTAGCGCCGAATGCGGTGGGGACCGGGTGCGTGCCGCGGCCGAACTGCTGTTCGCCGTCCTCGGCGACTACCCGCAGGGCTGACGGGAGTTCATCCCTCGTAGTGGGAGCGCAGGCCCGCCAGGTGCTCGCGGATGTCCTCGTCGGTGAGCTTCTCGTACTCGAGGTACTCGCTCAGGTACGTCATGTGACACGGCGGATCGGTTGCCAGGCGAGATGAAGGCTGGAAGGTGTCCTGACCTGCTGGTTTGTTCTCGTTGGGTCCGGTTGTATCCGGTCGCTTTTGAACGTTCCACGGCCTGGCGACGGCCTGAGAGCTGATCATGGAGCGCCCCTCGACCTCCGCACGGCCTGGAGATCGAGGGACGCTTTGCCGTGCCTGGAGTCCTGAACACGATCATGGTTACGGGCGCTTTGAAGATCGGCATGACCTCGGCAACGGGGACGTTCACGGGTGCGGGCTGGGGTGCCGGGCGGCTGCATGCGGCGACGGCCTGGGCCTCCAGCTCGTAGACGCCCCAGAGGGAGAGCTGTCCGGGCTGGGCGTGGTGGCGCTTGCTCATGATCGGCGCTCCTGCGGTCGAAGGGCTTGGGTGAGGCGGTGGCTTTTCGCCCCCGCTCCCTCGGCCCTGGCCGCAGTTAGCACCGTGACGGTGGTGTCAAGGGTGGGCCTTGGCCCATCGCGTAGCGACGCCGTAGGCGCCCTTGATACCGGCGGCACGGTGTTAAACGATCTGGCCCCCGTGGGAGGAGTCAGCGCTTGTGAGCTGCACGTTTGCAGGCAATTCCGCGGTGAGGTTCGATCGGTTTTGGGGAGACCCTTCGGGCGGCGTCACGCGTTGCTTCTCGACACACTTCGTGCCTCGGGCGCATCATGACCAGCATGTTTGACGTGGACTTCACAGGCCGCGCGATCACCAGTCCTTTGTGGTGGTCGCTGCTGCTGCTCGTCGTGGTTGTCGGGGCCACTCTGTGGGGCTTCATCCCGAGTGTGAAGGCCAAGCGGGAACAGAAGCAGAAGGCGGCTTGGACGGCGGCGTTTCGGCGTGGCAATCCGCCGGACACGTGGCATCAAGCTGAGCAGATCTACGAACGGCTTCGTCGCGAAGAAGAGCGCTGAGCAAGGTTGGCCGGCGTGGTTGGCCGTTGGTGGTGGCGAGCGGACTCGGCCACCTGCGCGCGCTCCCGCGCGGGGCCGACAGGCGGAGCGGAGCGGGAGCCTGGCGTGTCCCGATGCGGGGAGCGGGCGCAACGGTGGGCGGTGTCAGCGCGAGTCGACCGCCCGCGCGCCGCCAGCGGCGGCACGCTCTTGATCCCATAAAGCTGAATTCAGCAGTACGCCGCTACAGCAATCCTGGCTGCGAAATTGGCGCCTTCGAACATTTGTTCATCTACCCTTGACGCATGGCGGGTACAGAGGCTGGCAGCGAGACCGACCACGGCGGACAGCGGACCGATGAACGAGCTCGTCGATCCATGTACGCCGGAATCGCTATCAGCGCGGATGAGCTCAAAGCAATGGCCGTGTTGGCTGACGCAGGGCGGAAGAGCTTCGACGCTGTCGTCAGCGGGTTCGACAAGGGCTTCGGTGGCCTCGCTGTAGAGCAGTCCAAGGTCGCAGCCTGGATCGAGCAGGTCAACGTAGGGCAGAAG
>NZ_JOEA01000033.1 GCF_000719115.1 Lentzea albidocapillata
ACAATCACCACCGCGGCCACACCGCACTCGCAGGCCAACCACCCGCCAGCCGCGTTCCTAACCTCTCCGATCAGTACACCTAGGGCCTGTATCGAAGTCTGGTTCGATGAGAGTCGCGCCACTAGCGGCGGCCGGGGACCATCCCGGCTTCGAGGACGGCCTTGCTCAGCGGCGAGGCCAGCTCGACGAACCGCTGCTTCTCCTGGTCGGACAGGACGTCGTAGGCCGGCGCGGCCATGTGGTCCGTGTCGTCCTCGATGCCCTGCCGCAGCTCGCGTCCCTTCTCCGTGAGCAGCTGGTCTTCGCCGACGAGCCCGCGCTTCCGCAGGTCCTCCAGCGTCGCCGCCCACTGCTCTTCGGACCACGCACGCGTCTTGCGCAGCACATCGGCCGGCATGTCACCCGTCGCGGCGTGCAGCACGAGCGCCTCGATGCCGGTGACGTTGTGCCGCAGCAGGGCCGCGAGGTGCCCGTCGCCGCGGAACTCACGCAGCAGCGTCTGGGCGTGGAACAGCTGCAGGCGGGGCTCGTCCGGCCACGGCAGGGCAGCGTTCGCGGCGAACAACGTGCGGCCGTGCGGCATCTCCTTGGACCGCTCGGCGGCCCGCTTCGCCAGCTCGTTGATCTCCTTGAGGTCGTCCGGCAGGACCTTGGCCAACGCCTCGTCCGCCGCCTCCCACCGCAGCTCGAGCATGCGCTGCGGCGACACCTTCTCCCACGCCTGCGGGATGCACGCCCGCACGATCGCGGGGTTGAAGTTGTAGAACGTCGCGATCACGACCTCGGCCCCGACCGCCCCCAGCGCCGCCGCCCGTGACGCGAAGTACCCGCCGGGCCGGTCGAGCCCGGCGCTCGCGTACCGCGCGTCGGCCTCGGGGGCGAAGTAGATCATTGCGTGCACGGCCTCGAGCGAACGAAACAAAGTCCTGATCATGTCTACAACCTAGAACGTCCCGGCTCGTAAGTCAGGCGCCAAAAATTGTCAGACCCCTCTGCCAAGCTCCGAGATGTGGACCCGAACACCTTCTGGAAGCTCATCGCCGACGCCCGCGCGAGCGTCTCCGACCCGTCCGACGGCCACGCCGTCGCGGCCGCCGCCGCCACCCTGCTCGCCGCCCGGCCGCCCGCCGAGATCGTGGCGGCCCAGCAGGTCCTGTGGGAGCTGCTGACGGCGTCGTACCGGAACCCGCTGTGGGGCGCGGCCTACCTGATCAACGGCGGCTGCTCGGACGACGCCTTCGACTACTTCCGCGGCTGGCTGCTGACCCAGGGCGAGGAGATCTACACGGCCACCCTCGCCGACCCCGACTCGCTGGCGGCCTTACCGGCGGTCGTGGCAGCCGCCGAGTCCGGCGACGAGTTCGAGTGCGAGGACGCCCTCTCGATCGCCTGGAACGCCCACATCAAGGCGACGGGCATGCAGCTGCCGCAGGACGCCTTCCGCATCCGCTACCCGGCCCTCGACCCGGACTGGGACTTCGACTTCGACGACAGCGCCGAACTGGCCACCCGCCTGCCGCGCCTGGCCGCGCTCTACGACCTCTGACCGACGAGCACCCCGAACGCCACGTGGTCCAGCCACTGGGGAACGCGGGGCAGAGCGCGGATCTGCGCGTTGTGCCGCCCGACGACCTCCAGGTCGAGGGCGGCGATCAGCAACCCGGCCACGGCCCCCGCCACGGCACCCCGCACTCGAAGCCGCGTCAGCACGAACATCCAGAACGCCGACACGGCGAGGTGCACCACCACGCCCTCGCGCACCCCACCGCCGACCAGCGACCCGGCAGCCCGAGTGGCACGCAGCACGTCGTCGCCCGTCACCAGCGCGTGCACGGTGGACGGCACGCCGCTCAGCACGACCGCGAGGAGGTACCGACGCATCACCGCCGCCGCCGGCGAGACCTCAGATAGTCGCTGACCACGGCCGCCCCAAGGCCTTCCTCGTCCGCCGAGACCACGCGCCCGCCACCCCGCCGGGCCACGATGTCGACGAAGGCGGCCAACCGCGGGTCATCACCCAGCTTGAACACCGAGATCGTCGCCCCGAGCCGGGCGAGCGCGTCGACCTCGTTCAGGGTCTTGGCCAGCGTCCGGGGCAGCGGCGGATAGTTGAACTCCGCGTCGCCCTCGGGTTCGAGGTGCGCGGTGGGTTCGCCGTCGGTCACGACCAGCACCACGGGCTGCGCATCGGGATGGCGACGGACATGGCGCCCGGCCAGCAACAAGGCGTGGTGCAGGTTCGTGCCCTGCTCCCACACACCCTCCAAAGCCGTCAGCTGTCCGATGTCCACGGCTTCGGCGTAGCGCCCGAACGTCACCAGTTGCAGGGCATCCGTCCGGAAACGGGTGCGCACGAGGTGATGCAACGCCAAAGCCGTGCGTTTCATCGGCACCCAACGGCCGTCCTGCACCATCGACCAGGAGGTGTCCACGCACAACGCGACGGCCGCACGGGTGCGGTGTTCGGTCTCGGACACTTCGAGGTCCACGACGTCCAGGGACATCGTGCCGGAGCGCAGCACGGAGTTGCGGAGGGTTCTTGGCACGTCCCAGGGTTCGGTGTCGCCGAACTGCCACGGGCGGGTCGAGCCGATCAACTCGCCCGCGGCGCCGGCCGAGGTGGTCTCGCGTGAGCCCTGCGACGAGCGCAGCTGGTCCACGACGCCGCGCAGAGCCGTTTCACCGAGGCGCCGCAACGCTTTCGGCGTCAGCTTCAGAGAACCGTCGGGGGCGCGTTCCACGATGTTCTGCGAGCGCAGTGCCTTTTCCAGCTCCGCGAGGCGGCGGGCGTCCACGGTGGCCGACTCGCCCAGCTGGCGTTCCAGCGCCTCCAGGTCGATGTCCTCCAGGCGGGCGCCCGGATACGACTGGGAGAGCTGCTCGGCCAGGGCGTCGAGCTCGGCGAGGTCCGACATCGCCTGCGCGCCCTCGCCCAGGCCCAGCGGGTCCTGGCCGCGGAAGCGGGCGGACGACGTCCAGTCCTCGCCCGGTCGCAGGCGCTGCAACAGGGAGTCCAGAGTGGACAGAGAGGAGCCGATGCCGCCGAAGGCCTGCTGGGACAGCGCGGACAGTTCGGCGCGCTGGGCCTCGGTCATCGAGTTCATCATGCGTTGGGCGGCGGCCGAACGGGCGGCCAGGGCGTCGATGAGCTCGTCGACGTCGCGGGGCTTCTCCGGGAAGAACTCGCCGTGCTTGCGCATGAAGTCGTCGAACATGCGCGGCGTGTCCGGTGAGCCCGACGCGTGCGCCTCCAGCAGCGAGTTGAGGTCTCGCAGCATGCGCTGGATCCGGCGCACGTCCTCCGAGTCCACGTTGGACAGTGCTTCCTTGATGCCCTGGAAGCGCTGGTCCAGCAGTTCGCGGCCGAGCAGGTCGCGGATCTGTTCGAACGCCTCGCGCGCCTCGGCGGAACGCCAGTCGTAGGAAGCGAGCTCCTGCACGGCCGCGGCGGTGCCCGGCGGCAGGGCGTCGAGCTGGGCCTCGCGGAAGCGCGCGTCGTCGGACGGGTCCGGGAACAGCGCGCGGCGCTCGGCTTCGACGGCCTTGTCGAGCAGTTGCCTGACCTCGGTCAGCGTGCCGTCCAGGCGGTGCCGGCGCTGGATCGACGCACGGCGCTGCCACAGGCGCGAGGTCAGGTCGTCGAGGCCGCGGGTGCCGTCGACGCCGCGGCGCAGCAGTTCGCGAAGGGCGGACGACGGTGAGGCGCCCTCCATGATCTCGCGGCCGAGTTCGTCCACGGCCGCGCGGAGGTCGACCGGGGGCGCCAGCGGATCGGCGCCGCCGCCCCAGCGTCCGTAGCGATACCTCATCCGTAGACCGATCGGTCGTCGTCGGAGGAGTTGTCCTTCGACAGCTGCCTCGTCAGGTACAGCGATTCCAGGGCCAGTTCCACGGCCGAGGCGATGCGGCCGACGGGGTCCTTCGGGCCGGCGCCCAGCCGTGCGGCGACCTCGTGCAGGATCGGGAGCTCGGGCAACGCGGCCAGCAGGTCACCGGCGTGCACGCGGTCTCCCGTGGCGACGGGGTGGCCGTCCGAGACGACCTCGGCCAGCGCGCGCAGGTTCAGCCCGGCCAGGCGGGCCCGCGCGGTGTCGGCGATCGAGCGGCGCAGCAGGTGGACCAGGACCTCGTCCTCGCGGCCCTCCTCCCCCGCCTCGAACTCGAGCTTGCCGCGCAGCACGTCCGGCACCGACTCCAGGTCGACCGGACGGGCGATCGGCGGCGTCTCGCCGATCAGCGCGGACCGGCGCAGTGCCGACGCCGCAACGGTTTCCGCCGCCGCGACCGCGAACCGGGCCGAGACGCCGGAGCGCTGGTCGATCGACGACGACTCGCGCAGGTGCCGGACGAACCGGGCGATGATCTCCAGCAGGTGGTCGCCCACCTCGGCGACCAGGCCTGCCTCCTGGCGGACCAGGTCGACCTCGGCCTCGATCTCCAACGGGTAGTGCGTGCGCACCTCGGCGCCGAAGCGGTCCTTCAGCGGCGTGATGATGCGGCCGCGGTTCGTGTAGTCCTCGGGGTTCGCGGTCGCCACGAGCAGCACGTCCAGCGGCAGCCGCAGCGTGTAGCCGCGGACCTGGATGTCGCGCTCCTCCATGACGTTGAGCAGCGACACCTGGATGCGTTCGGCCAGGTCAGGGAGCTCGTTGATGGCGATGATGCCGCGGTGGGCACGCGGGAGCATGCCGTAGTGGATGGTCTCCGGGTCGCCGAGCGACCGGCCTTCGGCCACCTTCACCGGGTCGACGTCGCCGACCAGGTCACCGACGGACGTGTCGGGCGTCGCGAGCTTCTCCGCGTAGCGCTCGTCGCGGTGCCGCCACGCCACCGGCAGGTCGTCGCCGAGCTCGGCAGCGCGCCTGCGCGACTCCGGCGTGATCGGGTCGAGCGGGTGTTCGCCCAGCTCGGAGCCCTCGATGACGGGCGTCCACTCGTCGAGCAACGAGACCAGGCTGCGCAACAGGCGGGTCTTGCCCTGCCCGCGCTCGCCGAGCAGGACGACGTCGTGGCCGGCGAGCAGCGCGCGTTCGAGCTGCGGGAGCACCGTGCGGTCGAAACCGACGATGCCCGGCCACGGGTTGCGTCCTTCGCGCAGGGCCGCGAGGAGGTTCTCCCTGATCTCGGTCTTGACGCCGCGCGGCAGGTGCCCGGCGGCGCGCAGTTCGCCCGCCGTGCGGGCCAGGTTCTGGGTCACGCGGACGACGCTACGCACCCGAACCTGACCCGTCGACGTGGAGCGACTCCAGCTTCTAGAGCTGGGCGGCGTTCATCGCGTTGAGCAGAATCCGCGACATCTTCGGGTCGTGGGCGAGAGCACCGTTGAAACACAGGGAACTCGCGCTGAACACCCATCCACCGTTCGGCTTCGGCAGCACGCACATCTCGGCGCCGTGCGCCTGTTCTCCATGAGCGAACTGGACGACACCGGGTGCCTCCGGGCCCGCGCCGGCCCTCGTGTCGACCTCCCAGCCGCTGGCCGCGAAGTTGTACCCGGTCTCGCCGAACCTGTCGCCGACCGCGAGCCCGGTGCCCTCCAGGAACGGGTGGTCAGCACTGACGACGTACGGGTACATCTCCATGTAGGAGTGGCTGTCGTACGCGACGCCGAGCACCTGCGACTCCGGCAGGCCCTGCTCACGCCACGTCCAGCGGTGGCCGCGCTCGTGGCGGTGCAGCACGAATCCACCGGCGGCGTCGTGTTCGACGCGCTCGTACATGCCGTTGCCACCCGTGTAGATCACACGGCCGCCGTTGGCGAGGTAGGTCTCCAGCGCCGTACGCATCTGCGGCGTCCAGTACTCGGGGTGCGTGGCGAGCACAAGCGTCTTGTACTGCGCCAGCCAGGACGGGTCGTGCAGGTCGAGGTCCTGGTAGCAGTCGTAGGAGACGTTGTTGTCCGCGAACCACTTCATCAGTAGTAGGTCGCCGTAGAACCGGACGTCGATGAAGCCGGGAGCCTCGATGTAGGCGTTCGCGAACGGCCGGCGCGTGGAGATCTGGCGCCGCCCGTAATCCGGTTCCCACGAGTACTGGAAGTGGCCGCCCCAGTGGTTGTAGGCGTTGTGCGTCAGGTACGGCAGGAGCAGCGCCACCTTCTCTCGCGGCTGCCTCGGCTTCACCACGAACGGGATGTACTGCCTCAGGCCGTGCGGGCCTTCGAGCTTCACGACGTGGAACCCGGACTTCCAGTCGTCCGGCACGGTGAAGGAGAACGACACCGGCCACGCCGGCCCGGTCGCCCGGTAGCCGGACCTGAGCAGGTGCCGCTGCCCCTGGTAGGTCTGTGGCGCCCTGACCTGCGTCGCACCGCCCTGCTCGAGCGGGCCGGTCAGCCGCAGCACGCTGGCGGTGAACTGGTCGAACGTCGTCGACACGGCGACGTCGAGGGTCTGGCCCGGGACGACCGACCAGCTCGCGTAGCCCTGCAGGTTCGCGCCCCTGGTCACGCTGAAGCCGGTGCCGACCAGCGCGCCGGAGCCGTTGGGCCAGTACACGCCGGCGGCGTCGATCGCCTTGTGGTTGGCGAGCCGGTACCAGCGCAGCTCGTGGTCGGTCTGCCGGTGGTCCTTGTTGACCCACACGGCGTAGATGACGCCGTTCTCGGCGAACCGTTCGGCACACGAGCCGAAGTCCCAGCCGGAGCCGATGGTGATGCCGTTGCCGTTGTTCGCCCACGCGCGGGGCCCGTTCGAGCCGTCGCCCGCGAGGTAGCGGAACCACTGCAGCACCGCACCGTGCCGGATGCCGTAGATCACGCCGTCCTGGTCGGCGAAGAACATGTCGTAGTCGCGCTTGCCGCTCGCGATCTTCTGCCCGGCACCGTTGTTCTCCCACGCACCGGGGCCGCTCGAGCCGTCACCGGCGACGTAGCGGAACCAGTACATGTCGCCGTGGGCGTCCACCGCGTAGAACACGCCGTCCCAGCCACCGAAGACGTAGGAGTACTGGCCGAAACCGCGGTGGATGATGTTGTTCGTGCCGGGCGCCCAGTAGCCCTCGCCGTTGGCGGGGTTCGTGAGAACCCACTTGTGCCACCACATCGTGCCGTCGCCGCAGAGGCCGAAGAGCTGCCCGCTCTGGTCCGCCAGCACGTTCGTGTGAATCTGCCAGCCGCCGCCGATCTCACGGCCGGCACCGCTGGCCCAGTCGTAGGTGCCGTTGTCGCGCCCCAGGTGCTTGAACCACTTGATGCGGCCGTCGGCGTGCAGCGTGTAGATGATCCCGTTGCCTCCGGGCACGATCTGCAGCAGCCGCTGTTCCGGATCGTCCGGGGCCACGGCGTGTGCGACCGGCTGCTGACCTGCCGCCAGCGCGACCCCGGCGAGCGCGGCCGCCGTGCCCTTCAGGACGGTCCGGCGTGCGACGGATCCCTTTTCGTCATCCCCCAGATGCATGCGGGCATCGTGCAGCACAATGCGAGGCGTTATGAGCAACTGTGTCGATTTCAGATGGGCCCCGTCACCCGCGGACTGGCGGGCCAGCCTGCGAGCGATGGTGCCGATGTTCAAGTGGGCGCCGTGGTTCGCGCTCGTGCTCGCGGTGTTCTCCATGGTGCTGCTGCTGGGCTTCGAGGACACGCTGTTCGTTGCACTCTTCGGCCTGGTGTGCGCGCTGGTCATCGGTTTCATGGAGCCGGTCGCGGTGTGGTGGCGCTTCACGTCCGACGAGATGATCAGCCGGACCGTGATGGGCAGCGCCGACGCGCGGTCGTTTCGGATGGCCGTGGGCAACGCGGTGCGCGAGGAGATCGCCTGGGAGGAACTGCCCGCCTGGACCGAGACGCGGCAGGGCTTCGTGCTGGAGACGCTGGACGAGGGCGCGGCGTCGCTGTCCGTGCCGCACCGGGCCTTCGCGTCCGATGAGGACCTGGCGTCGTTCCGGTCACTGCTCGAGGAGCACATCGGTCCGGCCAAGTAGGTGTCTCGGATCGGGCACACCGGGTGGGGCTCCCAGGGGCAGGCCACGTAATCTCGTCGGGTGTCCTGTGCAAGTGCCACGCTGGTCGTGTGGACGTCGGGCTGGCTGCACGGTCTAGCCGCCGCCGACGACGTCCTCGACGCCCTGCACACGTGGGCCGAGCAGCACGAGGTGGTGGCCGACGACGACGGCACCGCCACGGCGCTCGACCTCCCCGGTCCCGACGAGGCCCCCGTGGGCCCCGCCCTGCTGCTGGCCGCCCTGCGGCGCGCGGGTGCCACCTCCGCCCGGCTGGTGCTACCGGTACCGGGCGATGTGCGGGGCCTTGGCGGCAAGGGCACCCTCTCGACGTGCGCGCTGCGCTCCGGTGAGGCGCTTGTTGTGCCGTCCGTGCACATCGGGCTCGTGCCGAAGATCGTGGCCGACGGCGTGATGCGCTGGACGGTGTTCGACCTGCCGTCGTCCAACGGCCTCGAACACATCCCGATCGGCGAGGCCGAGCACGGCCTGGGCGCGGCACTGCGCGAGGCGACGGCCGCACTGGCGACGCTGGACGTGGCCAAGCACCGCCCGAACGTCCGCAAGGAGATCGCCGACCTCGCGGCCGAGAACTCCACGCTGCCGTGGCCGGACGCGATGCCACCGCGAGCGCTGCGGGTGCTGCAACGGGCCGCCGAGGTGGCCGCGATCGTGTCCGTGGCCAGTTCCGACGCCCCCGGCGGCGCGCTGTCGGCGTCGGCCATGACCGCTCGCACCGAGGCGCTGCGCCCGGTCTCCGAAGCCGTGCGCCGCGCACGGTGCGCGGCGGTCGACGAGGCCGTGCGTGTCCTGGCGGACAGCGGCGCGGGCCGGCACTGACATTCGTCCAGGTGTTCGGACGGCCACTGGCCCAAACGAGTGGTTCTCCATCCGCGACCCCTCCTGAGCGGGCAACTCCCCCGGAAGCGTCGGTGCTCCCGCATATGGTGCCGGTGGGGAGGACGCCGGATGGAGGACGTCGACCAGCGCCGGTCGAGCACAGCGCCCAGGTACGCGGGCGCCCTCATGCTGACCGCGGTCGCCGGGCACCTGCTGTCCGAGACGGCCACGGGAGCGCTCGCGACCTGGCAGTCGTGGGTGCTCTACGGCATCGGCGCCACGCTCCTCGTGCTGTCCGCGTCCGCGATCGACAGGCTGAACCAGCTGGTCAAACGCATCCGGTTGCGCTGGATCGTGTTCACGGCCGTGCTGGTGGCCGCGGCGGGGCTGGTGGCGGTCGCGGCGCCGCCGGTGGTCGCGTACGG
Source organism: Lentzea albidocapillata (assembly GCF_000719115.1). GTDB lineage: Bacteria > Actinomycetota > Actinomycetes > Mycobacteriales > Pseudonocardiaceae > Lentzea > Lentzea albidocapillata. The sequence continues at coordinate 9,204 of NZ_JOEA01000033.1, forward strand.
CCGGGTGCTGCTGCTCGGCTGTCCACAACCGACCGAGGTGCGGGTTCTGACATCGCAGGACGCGGCGCCCGCGATCGGTGAGGTCGCGCGCAAGTTCGAGCAGCACACGGCGGCGAAGAACCACGGGTGCCGCACGGCGCGGCTCTACGTGTTCTCGGCGCCGGGCAACAGGGGTGCGATCGCGCTGCGGTCCTCGTGGTCGTCGCAGGACCTGCGGGAGATCGGGCCGCATCCGGACGTGTGGTTACCGGACTCGACCACGGAGACGAACGAGGTGGTGCGCCGCACCGGCGGCATCGGCTCGGCGGTGCGCGTCACGCCGGGCGACTCGGTCGCGTTCTCGCCCGTCGTGCTCGCGGTGCCCGCACCGATCGCGCAGGACGTCGTGTCCGGCTCTCCGGAGCGGTGGGGTGACCTGCTGACCAAGGTCGGCAGCACCGGGACCGAGATCGGCAGACCGAACCCGCTGACGGCGATCGACGGCAGGCTTGCCACGGCGGCGTTGTACGAGACGCTCGAGCCGGCCGTCGTCGAGCGCCGGGTCACGGAGGCCGACCGGCCGCAGCCGGGCGCCGCGATGATCACGACCGAACAGGTCCTGTTGCGGCACAACAAGACCAGCTGCGCGCAGAAGCCGTGCCTCACCGCGCTGTACCCGTCGGACACCTACCGCGCCGACTACCCGGTGAACCTCGTCGAGTGGGACGCGCAGGGCGTGTCGAACCTCGCCGCCCGCGCGCCGTCGAAGGCGTTCCAGGCATGGCTCGGCACGCAGGAGGGCATGACGGCGCTCAACGCCGCCGGCCTGCGTCCCGCCCGGCAGGCCGCGGGAGCCGAGTTCCGCGAGGAGCTGGGGGTGCGGGCCGGTCTGGCGCTCGACCGGGCCGAGGCGGCGCCCGGCGAGGAGGCCCAGACCGCGTTCTTCAAGAAGTACGAGCAGGCCAAGAGGGACGGCCGGGTCTGGCTCACGCTCGACGCGTCCGGGTCGATGGTCGAGCCGACAGCCACCGGGGAGAAGCGGTTCGCCGTGGCGGTCGACGGTGTCCGCAAGGCGCTCACGCAGATGGGTGTCAGGGACACGTACGGCCTGTCGGTGTTCAACAACAACGAGGTCCGGCCGCTCATCTCCCTCGGCAGGCGTGACAAGGAGGCCACGGCCGCCGCGCTGAACGCGGTGCAGCCCTCCGGTGGCACGCCGCTGCACCAGGCGATCCTCGACAGCCTCGACCGGGTCGGTGCCGACGACGCGGACCACGTGAGCGCGGTGATCGCGTTGACCGACGGCGAGGACACGACGAGCGCGCAGACCCGGCAGGACGTGGTGAACGCGGTGCGGCAGAAGGGGATCCGGGTGTTCGTGATCGCCGTCGGCGAGGCCAGCTGTGCGGCGCACGCGCTGACCTCGATCACGGACGCGGCCGGCGGTGAGTGCCGCGACTCGACCACGGACACGCTCGGCGACGACCTGGCGGCGCTGTTCCGCCGGGTGTGGGGAGGTGCCGGATGAGGTGGTTGAGGCGCACGTGGGCGGCCCTGCCGAGGCTGGGCCCGCCCGGCGTGGTGTGGGCGAACCGGTCGTGGCTCGCGATGGGCTTGGCCGTCGGCATCGTGCTGACGATCCTGTTCACCAGCGGGATCCAGCCGCTCTTCCGCGAGTCGGCCGAGTGGGAGAAGGGCAAGCTCGTCGTGCTCAGCGGCCGCGACCAGAGCGACGGCGGCCAGCGGCGCGCGTTGATCAACCAGTGGAACTCCGAACACCCCGAACAGCCCGCGGAGATCGTCGAGCTGCCGACGGAGGCGGACGGCCAGCGCAGCGAGATGGTCGCGCGGGCCAGGGAGAAGGCCGAGAACGCGGACGTCTACAACCTGGACGTCACCTGGACCGCGGAGTTCGCCCAGTCCGGTTATCTGCGTCCACTGTCCGCTGTGGACACCAGCGGGTTCCTGCGCCGTCCGCTGGAGAGCTGCCGCTACCAGGGCGTGCTGTGGGCGCTGCCGTTCAACACGGACGCGGGTCTGCTCTTCTACCGCAAGGACCTCGTGCAGGACGAACCGCTCGGCCTCGACGACATCGCCGACACCTCCACCCGCGCGCTGCGGGCGGCGCGGGACGCCCGCCTCACCGCCGGCTACGCGGGCCAGTTCCTCGACTACGAGGGCCTCACCGTGAACGCCCTGGAACTGATCTGGGCGGAGAAGGGCGACGTGGTCGACGACACCGGCAAGGTCGTGATCGACTCCGACCGCACCCGCCGCGCCCTGCGCTGGCTCGCCGACGGCCTCAAGGGCGAGAAGCCCGTGGTGCTACCCGAATCCCGCACGCAGAGCGAGGAGCTCACCACCCAGGCGTTCCGCGACGGCAAGATCGCGTTCATGCGCAACTGGCCCGTGGCCCACCGCACCCTGCAGGGCAACCGCGGCGAGTCCGCGGGCCGTCCCGGCATCGACTTCGAGGTGGCGCAGCTGCCCGGCCCGAGCGTCCTCGGCGGCCAGAACCTCGCCATCTCCGCGAAGTCCACGAAACCACGCGCCGCCCAGGCACTCATCGAGTTCCTCACCGGCCCCCGCAGCCAGCAGCTCCTCTTCGAACGAGGAGGCCTCGCCGCCACCCGCGGCATCGTCTACCAGGACAGCCGGGTCGCCACGGAGCACCCCTACGCCCGCACACTGCTGAAGGCGATCGAGGACGCCCGGTTGCGCCCGGTCACGCCGTACTACTCACGCTTCAGCGACGAGTTCCGCACCATCGTCCGTTATGCCCTCGACCACGACGGCGCCCTGCCCGGCAACGCCGAGGAGTCGCTGACCGCAGCCTTACAGGGCCGCTAAGCGCGGGCAGGCCTGTTCGCCGGTTCGCAGCACAGCGGCGCACAAGGCGCACCGTTCACCGTGCATCCCGCCACCACGAACGACGACAACTTCCGCACCGGAGCGCCGGAAGTGTGCTCAGCGACCAGTTCGGTCACGAGCTCGGCGAAGCGCGGGTCCCCGTTCGGCGTGGCGGCGCGGGCGAACTCCATCCCGAGCTCCAGAGCGCGGTCGCGGGCCTCGGTGTCGAGGTCCCACACCACTTCGAGGTGGTCGGACACGAACCCGATCGGGCACACCACGACCCCGGTGACCCCCTTGGCGTGCAGGGCGTCGATGTGGTCGACGACGTCCGGCTCGAGCCACGGGATCTGCGGCGGGCCGGACCGCGACTGCCACACGACGTCGTACTCGGTGATGCCCAGTTCCGCGGCCACGAGCCGGGAGGCCTCGACGATCTGGCGCGAGTAGCGGTAGCCGCCTTCCGCGGGCGGTCCGGCGGCCTTGTCGGCGGACACCGGCACCGAGTGCGCGGTGAACACCAGGCGGTACGGGCCGGACAGGGTCGCGGCGGCGGCGCGCACTCCGTCGGCGAACGAGGAGATGAAGAGCGGGTGGTCGAAGAACTGGCGCAGCTTCACGAGTTCGGGGCCGTCGGGCACGGCCTGCAGCGCGCGCACGATGTCCTCGTCGTACTGCCGGCACGCGGAGTAGCCGCCGTACGCGCTCGTCGGGAACACCAACGCCCTGCGCACGCCGTCGGCCTTCATCTGCGCCACGGCGTCCTCGGCCATCGGGTGCCAGTTGCGGTTGCCGAAGTAGATCGGCAGCTCGAAGCCACGGGCCCGCACGGCGTCGATGGCCTCGAGGTTCAGGCGGTTGATCGGCGAGACGCCGCCGAAGTGCTGGTAGTGGGCCTCGACCTCGTCCAGCCGCTCCGGCGGCACGCCACGTCCGCGAACCACGTTCTCGAGGAAGGGACGGACGTCCTCAGGACCTTCCGGGCCGCCGAACGACAGCCAGAGCAGCGCATCGAAACTCACCACTCCATCCAATCAGACGCCCGAACGCCTCACATGACGAACGGATGTGACCTCAGAGACCGAGGAAGTGCACGCCGCCGTCGACGAACACCATCGAGCCCGTGGTGGCCGGGAACCAGTCGGAGAGCAGGCCGCAGACGGACTTCGCGACCGGCGTGGGGTCGTCGACGTCCCAGCTCAGCGGAGCTTTCTCGCCCCACATCTTCTCCAGCTCGCCGAAGCCCGGGATGGACTTCGCGGCCATGGTGCGGACCGGGCCGGCGGAGATCAGGTTCACGCGGATGCCGTCCGGGCCGAGGTCGCGCGCCATGTAGCGGTTGATCGACTCGAACGCCGCCTTCGCCGCGCCCATCCAGTTGTAGGCGGGCCATGCCTGGCGGGCGTCGAAGTCGAGGCCGACGACCGACGAGCCGTGCGACAGCAACGGGCGGGTGGCCTGCACGAGCGCCTTGTACGAGTACGCGGAGACGTGCATCGCGACCGAGACGTCCTCCCACGGCGCGTCCATGAACGGGGCGCCGAGGCAGCTCTGCGGGGCGAAGCCGATGGCGTGCACGACGCCGTCGAGACCGTCGACGTGCTCACGCACCCGGTCGGCGAGCGTGTCGAGGTGCTCCTGGTTCTGCACGTCGAGCTCGACGACCGGCGCGGGCTTGGGCAGACGCTGCGCGATGCGCGTCACGAGGCTCATCCGGCCGAACCCGGTCAGCACGACCTCGGCGCCCTGCTCCTGGGCGACGCGTGCGACGTGGAAGGCGATCGACGCGTCGGTGATCACACCCGTGATCAGCAGTCGCTTGCCTTCGAGCAGTCCGGTCACTTGATCCAACCCTTTCGCAGTACGGGAAACCAGCCGTGGTTCGAGAAAGTCAGTGGCCCATGCCGAGGCCGCCGTCGACGGGCAGCACGGCACCGTTGATGTAGCCCGACTCGGTCGCCGCGAGGAACGTGACGGCGCGCGCGATCTCGTCGGCCGCACCGTAACGGCCGGCCGGGATCTGCTTGAGCGCTGCCTCGCGGACGGCCTCGGGCAGCTCCGCGGTCATGTCCGTGGTGATGAAGCCGGGGGCGATGACGTTCGCGGTGATGTTGCGCGAGCCGAGCTCCAGCGCGATCGAGCGCGCCATGCCGACCATGCCGGCCTTGGAGGCGGCGTAGTTCACCTGGCCGGCGCCACCGGTCAGGCCCACGACGGACGAGATGAAGACGATGCGGCCGAACTTCTTGCGCAGCATGCCGCGGGAGGCGCGCTGGGCGAAGCGGAACGCGCCGGTCAGGTTCGCGTCGACGACCTGGGTGAACTGCTCCTCGCTCATGCGCAGCAGCAGGGTGTCCTGCGTCATGCCCGCGTTGCAGACGAGCACCTCGACGGGACCGTGCGCGGCTTCGACCTCGGTGAACGCGGCGTCGATCTCCGCAGAGTTCGTCACGTCGCACTTCACGCCGAGCAGACCTTCGGGAGCGCCGGACCCGCGGTGCGTCACCGCGACCTTGTCGCCCTGCGCCGCGAACGCCTGCGCGATCGCGAGGCCGATGCCGCGGTTGCCTCCGGTGACCAGAACGGACCGACTCACTAGCTCTCCTGAGAATCGCTGCTGGTTGACCGGGTGAGGTTATCGGCTACCGGCAGGTAGTCCGGCATCGGCGGAGCCATGTCACATCCATCCGGGCATGATCGGGTGATGCGGGCCTTTCTGGATCAGCTCCGGCGCCAGGTGGACGGTGACGTCCTCGACGACCCGGCGAGCCGGGCCCTGTACTCGGCCGACGCGTCGAACTACCGGCACGTGCCGCGGGTGGTCGTCCGTCCACGCACGACGGACGCCGTGGTGACGGCCGTCGCGATCGCGGCGGAGCACGGCGTGCCGATCACCAGCCGGGGCGCGGGAACGTCCATCGCGGGCAACGCGTGCGGTACCGGCCTGGTGATCGACTTCAGCCGGTATCTGAACGCGTTCGAGATCTCCGGCGACCGGGCGCTGGTCCAGCCGGGAGCGGTGCTCGACAAGATCAACGCCCAGGCCGGCGACTACCTGTTCGGCCCCGATCCGTCGACTCACTCGCGCTGCACGATCGGCGGGATGATCGGTAACAACGCGTGCGGCGCACACTCGGTGAAGTGGGGCAAGACCAGCGAGAACGTCACGAACCTGAGCGTCCTCACCGTCGATGGCCGCACGTTCGACACCACGAACCCGCCGGAACTGGCCCTGCCCGCTCACGACCCGGCGTGGTTTCCCCAGCTCAGCCGCCGCGTCAGCGGGTACGCGCTGGACGCCCCGACGCTGACGCAGCAGCTCGTCGGCACCGAGGGCACCTGTGTCGTGCTGCTGGGCGCGGAACTGAAGCTGGTCCGCAGGCCGGAACGCCGCGTCCTGGTCGTGCTCGGGTTCGCGGACACCTACGAAGCCGCCGACCAGGTCACCCAGATCGAGGACGCGCTCGCGATCGAAGGCCTGAACGAGGCGCTGGTGCACAGTGTCCGTACCCGCCCCGACCTGCCGGAAGGCCGCAGCTGGCTGTTCGTCGAGGTCGAGGACCACCCGGAGCGGGTCGCCCGGATCACCAGGAACTCGATGATCATCCACGACCCGGTGCACCAGCGTGCGCTGTGGCGGATCCGCGAGGACGGCGCCGGGCTCGCCACCCGCATGGCCGACGGCAGCGAGGCGTGGTCGGGCTGGGAGGACGCGGCCGTCCCGCCGGAGCGGCTCGGCACCTACCTGCGCGAGTTCGACCAGCTGCTGACCAGGTACGGACGGCGCGGCATCACCTACGGCCACTACGGCGAGGGGTGCCTGCACGTCCGCATCGACTTCGACCTGGCCCACGGGTACCGCGAGTTCCTGCAGGACGCGGCCGACCTGGTCGTCAGCCACGGCGGCAGCCTGTCCGGCGAGCACGGCGACGGCCAGGCGCGGTCCGAGCTGCTCGGCCGGATGTACCCGCCCGCGGCGATCAGGGCGTTCGGTGAGTTCAAGCGCGCGTTCGACCCGCGGAACCTGCTCAACCCCGGCCGGATCGTGGAGCCGCTGAAGCTCGACGACGACCTGCGGGTCCTCGTCGCACCACCGAAGATCCCGACACGTGCGGAGTTCGCGAGCGACACGCGCAGGTGCGTCGGTGTCGGCAAGTGCCTGAACACCCAGGGCGGCGTCATGTGCCCGAGCTACCGCGTCACCAAGGAGGAAAAGCACTCCACGCGAGGCCGCGCGCACCTGCTGTTCGAGATGCTCAACGGCGACGTGATCAAGGACGGCTGGCGCTCGGCCGAGGTCGCCGAGGCGCTGGACCTCTGCCTGGGGTGCAAGGGCTGTAAGCGCGACTGTCCGGTCGACGTCGACATGGCGAGCTACAAGGCCGAGTTCCTGCACGAGCACTACAAGGGCCGGATCAGGCCGCGTGCGCACTACGCCATGGGATGGCTGCCGACGTGGCTGAAGTACGGCCTGGTCAACAGGTTCACGGCCCGCCTCGGCCGGTTCGCGGGCATCACGCCGGAACGCGAGCTGCCGCGCCAGACCACTCCCCTGGTCCGCCAGCTCCACCCGCTCGGCAAGGGCGATCCGGTACTGCTGTTCCCCGACACGTTCACGAACTTCTTCGAGCCCGGCATCGGCCTCGACGCCGCGAACGTGCTGGCACATCTGGGAAACCACGTCGAGGTGCCGTCCGCGAACGTCTGTTGTGGACTGACCTGGCACTCGACCGGCCAGCTCGGCAAGGCGCGCCGGGTGGTCGAAAGCACCGCGCGGGCGCTGCTGCCGTGGACGAGCCGGGGCGTTCCGGTGATCGGCCTGGAACCGAGCTGCACGGCGTTCCTCCGCGTGGAGGCACCGAAGCTGTCCGACGAACCCGCCGTACAAGCGCTTGCGCAGGCCACCCGGACCTTCGCCGAGCACGTCGCGCCGATGCTGCCCGAGGTGGAGGGCACCCGCGAGGCCGTCGTGCAGACCCACTGCCACCAGTACGCGGAACTCGGCTTCGACTCGGACCGCGAGGCCATGGCCAGGGCGGGTCTCCAGCCGAAGGTCGTCGAGGGCTGCTGCGGCCTGGCCGGCAACTTCGGTTTCGAACAGGGCCACTACGACGTCTCGATCGCGTGCGCCGAGCAGGACCTCCTGCCGGCGTTGCGGGACAACGAGGACGCGCTGGTGATCGCGGACGGCTTCAGCTGCCGCACGCAGATCCGCCACACCACCGAACGCGAACCGGTCCACCTGGCCAGCGCGCTGGCGGCCCGCCTGGGTGTGATTAACCGCTGACTAACCGGGCACGACCAGTGTCGTGCACATGCAGAAGAGGATTGGTGCCGCGGTGCTGGCGGCCGCGGCGATCGCCATGACGTTCACCGGCGTGGCGCAGGCCGAAACGAACCCGAAGTGTTCCAGCGGCGTCACGCAGATGGGCGCCACCAAGTATCTCAAGCACGGCACCGAGACCGTGGCGTCGCTCAAGCAGTTCAAGGGCTGCAACAAGAACTGGGCGTACGTCTACGTCTGGGACTCGTGGATGGCCAAGCATGGGACCAACCACATCCGCGCCGGCATCTGGACGCGCACGAGTGATGGCGCGGTCGACTACGCAGGTCACGACGGCAGCAGGCAGGAACTGTGGTCCAACGGTGCGAACACGCTGAGCGTGTGCACCTACGCGGCCGGCAGTGTGTTCGGTTCCGGCTACAACGCCTCTGGTTCGACCGCGGAACGCTGCTAGGAGCGGAAGGCGGAGGGCGGTCGCCGCAGGACCGCCCTCCGCGTGGCTCGCGACGGCACCGCAGCCGTCACAACCTGAGCGGAACCTTCTTTACAGTCACTTAGGCGCGTCGACACACCCCGGAAACGACCTTCTGGGGCGATACTGCTCAAATGCGGGTACTGCTGGTCGAAGACGACGACGGTGTCGCGAACGCCCTGGTGGAGGCATTGCGGGCGAACGGGCACCGGCCTTCCCGCGTGCGCAGGGGCTCCGACGCCCTGATCGCCCACCGCGACGCGGACGTCGTGCTGCTCGACCTGGGCCTGCCCGACCAGGACGGCCTGGAGGTGCTGCGCAAGCTCCGCAAGATCGACCCGGTGCCGGTGCTCGTGCTGACGGCGCGCGGTGACGAACGCACGGTGGTGCGCGGGCTACGGCTCGGCGCGGACGACTACCTGGTGAAGCCGGTGCGGCTGGCCGAGTTGCTGGCGCGCATCGACGCGGTGGCGCGGCGCAGCGCGGCCCGGTCGCAGGAACCGGGCGAGCTCGTGCGGGTGTCCGATGTGGAGATCGACCTGAAGAGCCGTCAGGTCGTGGTCGGCGGGCGCGAGATCTCGTTGACCACCAAGGAGTTCGACGTGCTCGCAGTGCTGGCGCGCCGGCCCGGCACGGCGGTGAGCCGGCAGCAGCTGATGGACGAGGTGTGGGGCAACGCCTTCGTGGCGGTGTCGCGCACGCTCGACGTCCACCTCACGCAGTTGCGCGCCAAGCTCGACCGGCCGGGGCTGCTGCACACGATCCGCGGTTTCGGCTACCGGCTCGGTGAATAGATGCGGCGACGGCTTCTGTTGGTGCTGCTGCTGTTCTCGCTCTCGGCCGTCACGGCGTTCGCCTTCCCGTTGCTGATGAGCACGGCCTCGGAACGCACCCAGCAGTTCGTGATCAGCCGCACCGCCGACCTGGACCGCTTCGCCACGCTGCCGGTCGACGTCGTCGTGTCCGAGGCGGAACGTTATGCCGAGGTCTACGGCGAGGAGATAGTGGTCGTCGACGCGTCCGGCACGCCCGTCGTCGAGTCGGGCATGACGGCGCAGGACGTGTCCGCGCAGATCGACGCCGCGCTGCGCAACCAGCCCGCCGCGTCCGTGCCGACGGTGCTGCCGTGGAGCGGCGGGGACGTCCTGTTCGCCCGGCCCGTCGGCATCGGCACGAAGGTCGCGGGCGCCGTGGTGTTGCGGGCCTCCACGCGCGTGGCCGCTCTGGACGTGGCACGGCGGTGGGCCCTGGTGCTGGCCGGAGCGTTGCTGGCGGCGTGCGCGTGCGTGCTGCTGGCGCTCGTCGTGTCCCGCTGGCTGCTGCGGCCTCTCAAAGAACTGGATCGGGGCGTCCGCGCGGTCGCGGAAGGGCAACGGCGCACCCACGTCGCCGACACCGCCGGCCCGGCCGAACTGAGGGCGTTGTCGGAGTCGTTCAACCGCATGTCCGACGCCGTCGCCGAGGCCGCCGACCAGCAACGACGGTTGATCGCCGACGCCTCGCACCAGCTGCGCAACCCCATGGCCGCACTCCGGTTGCGCGTCGACATGCTGCCGTCCAACGGCTCGCTGCTGACCGAGGTCGAACGCCTCGAATCGTTGCTGGACGGGCTCCTGGCGCTGGCCTCCGCCGAGAGCACCGCCACCGAACGCGCCGCGGGCGGCATCGAACCCGAACTCGCCGACCTCCAGGTCGTGGCGCACGACCGCGTCGACGCCTGGCGCGCGGCGGCCCAGGCCGACGGCGTCACGATCACCGTCGACGACCGCGCGCCCGGACTCGTGCGGTGCGCGGTGTCGGACCTCGCGCAGGTGCTGGACGTGTTGCTGGACAACGCCATCAAGTACGGCGGAACCGAGGTCACCGTGATCTGCGACCGCGCCACCCTGACCGTCCGGGACAACGGCCCGGGCTTGTCCAAAAAGGACATAGAGCGCGCCACCGAACGGTTCTGGCGCGGCGACGACTCCCGGCGCGGCACCGGCCTGGGCCTGGCCATCGCGGAACGCATCGTCACCGCGCACGACGGAAACCTGCGGCTGCGCACCGACAAGGGCCTCGTCGTGACGGTGGAACTGCCGAAGGAGCCACTGCTGTGAGGCGCCGGACGTTCCTGCTAGGGACACTCGCTCTCACCGCGTGCGGAACCAGCGAACCCGACGGCACGATCAGGATCGCGGGAGGCGAGCCCGGCGGCTTCTACAACGACTTCGCCGGGCTGTTCTCCCGCCTGGCGCCCAGCCCGCTGACCATCACCCCGATCGAGACCGGCGGCAGCGCGGACAACCTGAAGCACCTCCGCGAGGGCGGCGCCGACATCGGCCTCTCCCTCAGCGACAGCGCCCACATGGAACCCGGCCTGGTCGCTCTCGGCCGCGTCTACGAGAACTACCTGCAGCTCGTGGTCCTGCAGTCCTCGCCGTACACGACAGCGGCCGACCTGATCGGCAGGCCGGTGTCGCTGGGCGCGGACGGCTCCGGCGCCGCCCTGCAGGGCTCCAGACTCGCGCTGGGCGTGCGGGAGGAGCACTACCCGTTGCGCAACGCCGTCGACGCCCTCAAAGCCGGCGAGATCGCCGCCCTGCTGTGGTCCGGCGGCGTCCCAACCCCGGAACTCGACAAGGCCAGCGGCATCAGACTGCTGCCGCTCGACCGCTTCCTCCCGAGGCTGCGCCAGGACTACGGCAAGGTCTACGAACGCGTGGACGTCCGCATGGGCGTCTACGGCTCCCCCGTCGACATCCCCACGATCGGCACGCCCAACCTGCTGGTGTGCCGCCCCGATCTGAGCACCGAGTACGCGGGCGCCGTCGTGCGGCTGCTCGTGGGCAGGGCGGCCGAGCTCGTGCCGGAGCAGGCACTCGGCACCCAGTACCTCGACGTGCGCAGTCTCATCGACACGGGCAAAGTGCCCCTGCACCCAGGTGCGGCAGCGGAATACCGGAGGCTCCACGGATGATCATCACGATGGCGTCGGTCTCGCTGGACGGGTTCATGGAAGGCCCCGGCCACGACATCAGCTGGCACGTCGTCGACGACGAGCTGCACGAGCACTTCAACACCGGGCTCGCGCGGATGAGCAGGTTCATCGACGGTCGCCGCAACCACGAGACGATGCTCGAAGCGTGGCCGCACACCGACGACCACCCCGAGTGGCCGCAGCCGATGCACGACTTCGGCCGGATCTGGCGGGACATGCCCAAGATCGTCTACTCGCGGACGCTCGACACCACCGAGTGGAACACCACGGTGAAGCGCGAGGTCGTGCCGGACGAGATCAGGGCGCTGCCCGGCGACAGCATGGTCGGCGGCGCGCAGCTGGTCGGCTCGTTCTTCGAGCACGACCTGATCGACGAGGTCCGGCTCTACCTGAACCCGGTCGCGATCGGCGAGGGCACGCCGTTCTTCAAGAAGCCGATCGCCCTGGCACTCAAGAGCACCAGGGCGTTCGGGGCAGGTGTGGTCGAACTGATCTACGGGAGGCGTTGACCGAGCAGCAAAGCGGCGGCGGCCGCGAACATCGCCGTCATCGTGCCGAGCAACAGCCACGGCTTCGACGCGTCCGCCTGCTTCTTCTCGTAGCCGATCTGCTCGCCGAGCGTGTCGTAGACGCGCCGCAGTTCCTCGGCGGAGGCGGCCTTGAAGAACTCGCCTCCGGAGATCTTCGCGATCTCCTTCATCGAGTCGTCGTCGACGGGCACGGACTGCTGCCGCCCCTCGATGTCGACCACGCCGTCCTCGGTGCCGAACGAGATCGTGGAGATCGGGGTCCCGGCCTTCTTCGCGTCCTCGGCCGCGTCGAACGCCTTGCGGGTGCCGACGGTCTCCTTGCCGTCCGTCATCAGCACGATGCGGGCGGGCGGCGGGCCCTCGGCGCCGCCGACGACCTTGCCGAACGAGTCGATCGACGCCATCGCGGCCACCAGTGCGTCACCGGTCGCGGTCGACTGGGCGAGCTTGAGCCCGTCGATCGACTGCGTGACGGCGGCGCGGTCGGTGGTCGGCGCGACCAGCACGGTGGCCGAGCCGGCGAACGAGATGAGGCCGAGGTTGATGCCCGGCGTGAGGCCCTCGGCGAACGACTTGGCGGCCACCTGCGCGGCCTCCAGCCTCGACGGCTTCACGTCGGTGGCCTTCATCGACAGCGACACGTCGACCACGAGCATCACGGTCGCCCGGTTGCGCGGCACCCGTTGCTCGGACGTCGGACCGGCCAGCGCGACCGTCAGCAACGCCAGTGCGGCCAGCAGGAACGCCCCCGGGACGTGGCGCGACCAGCGTTCCCGCTTGGGCGCGACCTTCTCCAGCAGTTCCAGGTTCGTGAACCGCAACACCCGCTTGCGGCGGATCCGTTGCGCCACCACGTATCCGGCGGTGAGCAGCGCCACGACGAGCAGCAGCAGGAACCACCACGGGGCGACGAAGTTCGAGAAGCTCACGCGACACCCCCAGACCAGCGGCGCTTGCGCGCCACCACGAAACGAACCGTGTCGGCGATCCAGTCCGAGTCGGTCCGCAGCACCAGGTGCCCGGCGCCCGCGCGCCGCAGCCCCGCCGCCACATCGGCCCGGTGTTCCGCGGCCGCGGCGTTGAACTCCTTGCGCAGCAACGCGGACGCGGTCACCTCGCGCTGCCGCCCGCTTTCGGGGTCGGACAGCACGACGGTGCCGACCTCGGGCAGGTCGACGTCACGCGGGTCGACGATCTCGATGGCCACGATGTCGTGGCGCGCGGACAGAGCGCGCAACGGCCGTTGCCACTCCATCTCGCCGAGGAAGTCGGAGATCACCACGATCAGGCCGCGCCGGCGCGGCGGGCGGCGCAGTTGTTCGAGCAACGCGGCCAGGTCTCCGCGGGTGCCCTCGGGCGCCCGCTCGATCTCGGCGATCTTGCGGATCATGCCGCGCGCGTGGGCCAGGCCGCCGCGCGCCGGGATGCGGACGTTGTCCGCGCCCGTCGAGACCGCGGCGCCGATCCGGTTGCCGCCGCCTCGCGTCAGGTGGGCGACCGCGGCCGACGCGGCGATGGCGAGATCACGCTTCTCGCACGCGGCGGTGCCGAAGTCGAGCGACGGCGACAGGTCGATCGCCAGCCACGTCTCCAGCTCGCGGTCGGCGACCGTCTCGCGGATGTGCGGGACCGTCGTGCGGGCCGTGACCGCCCAGTCCATCCGGCGCACGTCGTCGCCGGGCTGGTAGGTGCGGGCCTCGCCCGGTTCGGAGCCCGGCCCCGGCACGAGGCCGAGGTGGTTGCCCTGCAGCAGGCCGTCGAGACGGCGCCGGACTTCGAGCTCCAGCATGCGCAGCGCGGCTTCCATCTTGACGCCGCGCAGGACGGGCGGCGCCCAGGACGGGCGCTCCTCCTCGGCCTTGTCCCTGCTCACGGCCTACCAGCCGGAACCGGCTGCTGCGGACGGGCCGACACCTGCGGCAACGGCACGATCTGCAGCACTCGGGTGATGATGTGGTCGATCGGCACGCCGTCGGCCAGCGCGTCGTACGAGAGCACCAGGCGGTGCCGCAGCACGTCCGGGACGACGTCCACGACGTCCTGCGGCAGCACGTAGTCACGGCCGCGCACGAGCGCGAGGCCACGCGCGGCGGCGATGATGCCGAGCGACGCACGCGGCGAGGCGCCGTAGGCGACCCAGCCGGCGACGTCGGTGAGGCCGTGCTCGCCGGGCGCGCGGGTCGCGATCACCAGGCGGACCACGTAGTCGACGAGCGCGTGGTGGACGAAGACGCGCGACGCCACGCCCTGCAGGCGCACCAGCTCCTCGGGCGAGAGGACCTGGCTCGGCGTGGGCGCCTCGACGCCCATCCGGTAGACGATCTCGCGCTCTTCCTCGGCGGTGGGGTACTCGACCTGGATCTTGAACAGGAACCTGTCGCGCTGCGCCTCCGGCAGCGGGTACACGCCCTCGTTCTCGATCGGGTTCTGCGTCGCCAGCACCAGGAACGGGTTCGGCATCGGGAACGTCCGGCCACCGATCGACACGTGCCGTTCGGCCATGACCTCGAGCATCGCCGACTGCACCTTGGCGGGCGCGCGGTTGATCTCGTCGGCGAGCACGAAGTTCGCGACGACAGGTCCGAGCTCGACGTCGAACGTCTCGGTGGACTGCCGGTAGATGCGGGTGCCGAGGATGTCGGCGGGCACCAGGTCGGGCGTGAACTGCACGCGGGAGAACGAGCCGCCGACCACGCGGGCGAACGTCTCGACGGCGAGCGTCTTGGCGACGCCCGGCACACCTTCGAGCAGCAGATGGCCCTTGGCCAGCAGCCCCACGAGCATCCGCTCGACGAGCCGGTCCTGGCCGACGATCACCCGCTTCACCTCGAACACGGTGCGTTCGAGCAGCTGGGCGTCACGAGCCGGGGTGACGGGCGCCGATGCGTTCGGCGTTGCCTCGGCGGCGGGCTCGGTCACGTGCGGGCCTCCATGCGGAACAGGGTTTACCGATCGTCGAACAGTCTTACTCCCCGCCTGTTCAACCGCTGTGAAGGGTGTCCAGGTCGGCGGGTGTGTCGACGTCCCTCGCCTCACCGGGCAAAGCGGACACCTCGACGGGGTCGAGCCGCAGAAGAGTCCTGCGCAGCGGCAGGTTCCGTGGATCTTCGGGCAGGGCCGCGCGCAGGTCGGCGGCGTTCCAGTAGCCGATCAGCCACTGCACCCTGTCGTCCTTGAGCACGGCGTTGCGGCCGGGTGCGCGCAGTCTCGCGATGGTGTCCGCGGTGAGGCCTGGCTGGTCGACGGCGAGCACCGCGACCCAGTCCTCGGTGATCTTCGCCAGTCCGGCGGCCAGACCGGCGAGCGGGCCTCCGCCCGGCGGGTCCTCGCGTGCCCAGATGACACCGGGCAGGTCCTTCTCCGGGCCCACGACGACCTTCTGCGCCGCGTCGTCCACAACGGACAGCACGTGGTCGAGCAGCGTCGCGTCCCGAAAGGACAGCGCGGCCTTGTCGACGCCACCGAGCCGCTCGCCCTTGCCGCCGGTGAGGATGATCACCGCGTACGTCATGACCGGCCTCCGATGTGCGCCGCGACGCCTTCCAGGAACAGGTGCAGGCCGAAGTCGAACTCGGCGGCGACGTCGTCGGCGTCGAAGAGGTCGTCCATGTCGAAGACACCGGCCGCGACGATCTTCGCGAGCGCGGGCATCCGGCGCGGGTCGACGATCTCGCGCAGCCTCTGCCCGTACTGGCGGCTGAACCGGGCCGGGTCGTCCTCGAAGCCCTTCGTCAGCGCGACGCTCAGCCACGCCTCGCCGTGCACGAACGTCATCAGGCCCATGACCACGCCGACCTTCTCCCCCGCCTCCAGCGGCGTGCCTTCGAGCGCGCCCAGCGCGCTGTCGAACCAGGCGAGGCTCCGAGGGCCGGTCGGTGGGCCGCTCATCGGGATCTGCAGGAACCACGGACGCTTGCGGACGCCTTTGAGCAGCTCCTTCGCCCAGACCTCAAGCTTGTCACGCCATTCGCCGTCGGGGAGCGGGGGCGGCTCGTCGAACGCGGCGTCGCCCATCAACGTGAGCAGCTCGTCCTTGCTCTTCACGTGCCGATAGAGGGCCATCGTGGCGTTGCCCATCTCCTGCGCGACGCGTGCCATCGACACGGCGGCGAGCCCCTCGGCGTCCGCGACCGCGATGGCGGCCCGCGTGATGTCGGCGGCGTCGATGGTCGGCTTGCGCCCCCTCTTCATGCCCTCTAGTCAAACAGATGCGTATGACATACGCTAATTCAGGTTTTGCGTATGAGGTACGCATAAAGGGGGTTCGATGATCGTCGAGACAGAGGGTCTGACGAAGAGATATGGCTCCGCGACGGTGCTCAGCGGCCTGGACCTGAAGGTCGCGGAAGGGTCCGTGCTCGCGCTGCTCGGGCCGAACGGCGCCGGCAAGACCACCACGATCCGCATCCTGAGCACGCTGACCAGGCCCGATGGCGGCACGGCACAGGTGTGCGGGTTCGACGTGGTGCGCGAGGCCGCCGCCGTGCGTGGCGTGATCAGCCTGACCGGGCAGTACGCGGCGGTGGACGAGGAGCAGACCGGGCGCGAGAACCTGGTCATGATCGCCCGTCTGCGCGGTTTCGCGAGGCCGGCGGCTCGCGCACGGGCGCTCGAACTGCTGGAGCGGTTCGAGCTCGTGGACGCGGCGGACCGGCGGGTGCGCACGTACTCCGGCGGCATGCGCCGGCGCCTGGACCTGGCGATGAGCCTGGTGGCACGGCCGCGGCTGCTCTTCTTGGACGAGCCGACCACCGGCCTCGACCCGGTCAGCCGCACGACGATGTGGGACGCGATCGGTGACCTGGTGCGCGACGGCGTGACGATCTTCCTCACCACCCAGTACCTGGAGGAGGCCGATCGCCTCGCCGACCGGATCTTGGTGCTGCACAACGGGGGCGTCGTCGCGGACGGCACCGCGGACGCGCTGAAGAACTCGGTCGGCGGCACCCGCCTGGACCTGATCTTCTCGTGCGCCGAGGACGCGCTGCGAGCACGGTCCGTGACCGGCGGGGTGGCCGACGGGGTGACGCTGAGCGTGCCGTCCGACGGCAGCGCGGTCCACCTGCACCGAGTACTGGACGACCTGCTGACCGCACGGGTGAGCGTGCTGCGGGTGTCCACGCACCGCCCGACCTTGGACGACGTCTTCACCTCGCTGATACTTCCGGACGCAGCGGCGGTGGCGGCATGACGGCTTCGTTGACCATGATCGGCCGCAGCATCCGGCTGAGCCGCCGCAACTTCGACCTCGTGATCATGGCGATCGTGCTGCCGGTGCTGATGATGGCGTTGTTCGTGTACGTGTTCGGCGGCGCGATCAGCTCCACGCAGTCCTATGTGGACTATGTGGTGCCCGGCATCCTCGTGCTGTGCACGGGTTACGGCGCCACGTCCACCGCGATGTCGGTGACCGACGACATGAAGAAGGGCGTGGTCGACCGGTTCCGCTCGATGCCGATCAGCGGGTTCTCCGTGCTGACCGGCCACGTCGTCGCCTCGGTCGCCCGCAACGCCCTCGCGACGTTCGCCGTGGTGCTGGTCGCGCTGCTGATGGGCTTCCGGCCCGCTGCCTCGCTGGCCGGATGGGTGCTGGCGATGGGCTTGCTGCTGCTCTACGTGCTGGCGCTGTCGTGGCTCGCGGCAGCCTTCGGCGTGGTCGCGCGAAGCGTCGAGTCGGCCAGCCTGCTCGGGTTCTTCATGCTGTTCATCCCGTATCTGAGCAGCGCTTTCGTGCCGGTGGAGACAATGCCGTCCTTTCTGCGCGCCGTCAGCGAACACCAGCCCATCACACCGGTCATCGAGACCGTGCGGGCGTTGCTGAACGATCAGCCCGTGACCTCGGGATGGCTCGCATTGGCGTGGTCCGGCGGGCTGCTGGTCGCGGCGTTCGGCTGGGCCACCTGGTTGTTCGGCCGGATCAACCGCCGCTGAGGTGCGCGGCGTCGAGGCGGGTCAACTCGTCCGCGGTGAGGTCCATCTCGCCCGCCTCGACGTTCTGCCGCAGATGCGCCGGATCGCCCGTCCCGGGGATGACCAGCACGTGCGGCCCGCGCGCCAGCGTCCACGCCAGCCTGATCTGCGCGGGCGAGGCGCCGCGGGCGTGCGCGATCTCCGTGACGACGTCGTCCTCGGCCGACGTCCCGGCCTCCTGGTTGGCACCGGTGAGCGCGAAGAACGGTACGTACGCGATGCCCCGCTCCCGGCACACGCCGACGAAGTCGTCCTGCTCGGGGTGGTGGCCGAGCCCATAGGAGTTCTGCACGCACACGACCTCGGCGATGCGCTGCGCCTGGTCGAGGTGGTGCGGCTTGACGTTCGACAGCCCGAGGTGCCGGACCAGCCCGTCCCGCTGCAGTTCGGCGAGCCGCCCGAAGTGCGCGCTGAGGTCGTCCAGGCCGCTGATCCGCAGGTTGACCACGTCGAGGTGGTCACGGCCGAGCTGCCGCAGGTTCTCCTCGACCTGGCCTTTGAGCTGCTCCGGCGTCGCGAGCGGCAGCCACTCCCCCTGCGGCGTGCGACCGGGCCCGACCTTGGTGACGATCACCAGGTCCTCCGGGTACGGCGCGAGCGCGCTGTTGATCAGCTCGTTCGCCGACCGCGTGGCGGAGAAGTAGAAGGCGGCGGTGTCGATGTGGTCGACGCCGAGCTCGACGGCCTTGCGGAGCACCTCGATCGCCTGCCCGCGGTCGCGCGGCTCGGCCCGGCGATCGAACGCCGTCCCCCGCTGCGGCAGTCGCATCGCGCCGAACCCGACCCGGTTCACGGTGAGGTCACCCAGTCGCCACGTCATGGCGCCCACTGTGCCAGCCTTGGCGCCGTGGGACTGTTCACGCTCTCCGATGCCCAGGCCGAACTCGCACGGCTGTTGCCCGTGCTCGACGAGATCGTGCGCCTGCGCGCCGACGCCGCCGAGCTGGCCGCCGGGGGTTCCGCGCTGGGCGGGCTGCCGGAGTTCAAGGCCGCGCAGGCCCGGCTGGACGAGCTGATGGAGGCGGTGCAGCAGACCGGGGCGGAGCTGAAGGGCTTCGCGCCGTTGCTCGTGGACTTCCCGTCGGAGATGGACGGTGTGCCGGTGCTGCTGTGCTGGCTGGAGGGTGACCGCGAGCTGGGCTGGTACCACCGGACGGATCTGGGCTTCGCCGGCCGCCGCCCGCTGTGATCTTCACGCGGTGACCGGATCCGTCCGCTCCCCGGCCGGGTCGTGCCTGTCCCCCACCTCTCGATGCCGCGAGGCTGGGGACCATGAAGCGAGCATTGATCGTCATCGACGTGCAGGAGTCGTTCCGCCGGCGCTCCAACTGGGCCGAGGTGTCCGACCCCGACGTCGTCGGCAAGGTGAACCAGCTGGTCGACATGAGCCGCGACGCCGGTGACCTCGTCGTGTGGGTGCTGCACTCGGAGCCCGGTTCCGGCGACGTGTTCGACCCCGCGCTCGGGCACGTGCGGCTGATCGACGGGCTGAAGCCGCTCGACGACGAGCCGGTGCTCACCAAGACCGCGCACAACGCGTTCACCACGACGAACCTGCAGCAGACGCTGACGACGCGGGGCGTGCGGGAGTTGCTGATCAGCGGTATCCGGACCGAGCAGTGCTGCGAGACCACGACGCGCGTCGGGTCGGACCTGGGGTTCGACATGACGTTCGTGACGGATGCGACCGCGACCATGCCGTTGCCGCACTGGCGCACCGGGAAGGTGCTCGGGGTCGAGGAGATCATCGAGCGCACCGAGTACGTGCTGGCCGGCCGGTTCGCACGGATCTCGGATGTCGCTACGCTGACCGGATCGTGACCAGAGTCGTCTTCCTGCTCGTACCTGGAGTGCACCTGCTCGACCTCGCGGGGCCGGCGCAGGTGTTCTCCAGCGCTGCCGATCTCGTGAACGGGTACGCGTTGTCCTACGTGGGTGACGCGGACACCGTGCTCAGTCATCAGGGCGTGCCGCTCGGTGCGTCGCGTGAGTTGCCCTCTCTCTCGGTGGACGACCTCGTGTTCGTGCCGGGGTGGCGGTCACCGAAGATCGTGGGGACTGGTCACTTGAGCGAACGCGCGTTGGCGTGGCTGCGCGCGCACTACGACGGCGGCGGCACGGTGGCGAGTGTGTGTGCCGGCGCGGATGCGTTGGGGCGCGCCGGTTTGCTCGAAGGACGGCGTTGTACCACGCATCACGAACTGCAGGAGGAGCTCGCACGGCGCTACCCGGCCGCACACGTCGTGCGTGACGTCTTGTTCGTTGAGGACAACAGGGTCGTGACGTCTGCGGGCATCGCGAGCGGTATCGACCTCGCGTTGCATCTCGTCGCCGTACGTCATGGGCCCGCCGTCGCCGCCGCGATCGCACGGACGATGGTCATCTATGCGCGCAGGAACGGCGACGACCAGCAAGACAGTGTGCTGATGCGGCATCGGTCGCACATCAACGAGACGGTGCACCGCATTCAGGACGTCATCGAGTCACGGCTCGCCGAGCGCCTTTCTCTCTCGGAGCTCGCTATCCACGCCGGATGCAGCGAACGGACCGTGACGCGGTTGTTCGGCCGTGCGACGGGCATGACGCCGTTGAAGTACCAGCAGGCGTTGCGCGTCGAACGAGCCGAACACCTGATCGGTCAAGGCGCGACGGTGGAGATGGCGGCGCGCAACGTCGGCTTCGAAGACGCCCGGATGCTGCGCAGACTGCGTTCGCGCTGAGCCGCACGCGTGCAGCTGTCCACGGTCGACGAACACCCTTGCACGCCATCGGAACCGGCCTAAGCTGAGCCGGGTGACGACTCTGGTGAACCGGCCCAACACCGCGTTGCTCGTGATCGACGTGCAGAACGGCGTGGTGGACCACGCCCACAACCGCGATGCGGTCGTCGCCAACGTGGCCGCCCTCGTCGACAGGGCGCGCACGGCCGGCGTCGACGTCGTGTGGGTGCAGCACAGCAACGCCGAGCACATGCCCAGGGAGTCCGACGGCTGGCAGTTCGTGCCGGAGCTGAAGCTCGCCGAGGGCGAACCGGTGGTGCACAAGACCTACGCCGATTCGTTCGAGGCGACCGACCTGGAGGAAGTGCTGGCGGGCAAGGGAATCGGGAGCCTCGTGGTGTCCGGCGCGCAGACCGACGAGTGCATCCGCTCGACGCTGCACGGCGCCATCGTGCGCGGCTACGACGCCCTGCTGGTCAGCGACGCGCACACGACCGAGGACCTGTCGGAGTACGGCGCCCCCACGCCGGACAAGGTCATCGTCCACACCAACCTCTACTGGGAGAACCACACCGCGCCCGGCCGCAGCGCGGGCGTCGTGAAGACCGAGGACGCGTTCAAGCCCGCGTGATCAGGTGCGTGCTCGGCACGTAGTCGATCTTCCAGTCCTCGTACACGCCGCACAGCCCGCACTTCAGGCACCGCAACCCGACGGTCAGCCAGCGCACCTCGCCGTCCGGAAGGCACGACGACCCGAGCGCGGCGGCGAACTCCTCGCCGCCGCACGTGCACGCGCACTCCTCCGCGTCGTCGGGGTTCCAGTGCTCGTCGGAGTCGCCGATGAACTCCGCGAGCCCGCAGCCGAGACAGGTCCGGCGCATCGCCTGGTCCTCGGTCACCTGCACCATGAACGACGTGCCGCCACATCCGCCGCACACGGACTCGGCGACGTGCGTGACCTCGTACCCGTCTTCCTGGTACTCGCGGATCGCCTCGTCGAGCGTCATCCCGATCTTCACGGCACCAAACTAGTCGCCGGCGCCGCGGTGACCCGCTCACCGTCCCCGGTCGCCAGCAGATCCAGCAACGCACCCCGCAGCAACGCGAGCTCACGCGTGCGCAGGGCCGGCCCGGCAGCGGTGTCGCGCACGTCCTCAGGCTGAGAGGTCTTGAGCACCTCCAGCCAGTCCTCCACGGTCGCACGAGCGAAGCCCGCCCACGGCCCGTCAGGTTCCACGAGAGAGCGTGCGTACGCCTCCAGCCACAACGTCAGCAACGGCGGCCGCAGTGACACGTCGGCGAGGCCGTGGGTGAGCACGTACCGGTAGGCGGCTTCGAGCAGTTCGGTCTCGCGGGCGGACGGCGAGCTCTACGCGTCCGAACTCGCCTGGAACACCTCGTTCGAGGCGATGGTCGCCAAGATCGTCGGCGACTACGCGGCGGACCACGACCCCACGAGAGAGGGCGCGTGGATCGCCGAACTCGACGACCAACGCGTCGGATGCGTGTTCTGCGTTCGCGAGGACGACACGACCGCGAAGTTGCGTGTGCTGCTCGTGCATCCGGACGCGCGTGGCCACGGCGCGGGCAACGCGCTCGTCAGCACGTGCGTCGAGTTCGCCCAAGGCGCGGGCTACGAGCGCATGGTGTTGTGGACGCGCGACCTCTGACCTGAATGCGACGCGGTCACAGCATGCGAGTGACATACGGCATGATGCCGCCGTATCGCACGGGCGAGATCCGCACCACTGCACCGGAATGCGGCGCTTCCACCATCATTCCGCCACCCAGGTACAACGCCACGTGCGTGCCGCCGCCCGGTCCCCAGAAGATCATGTCGCCGGGTGCCATCTGCGACAGCGGCACCTTGCGGCCGGAGTTGTACTGGTAGCCGCTGTAGTGCGGCAGGTACACGCCGGCGCCCGCGAAGGCGTACATCATCAGGCCGGAGCAGTCGAAGCCGATCTTGCGGAAGTCGCCGTACGAGTCGGCGACACCGCCGTCACGCACGCCGTACGTCGGGCCGTAGTGGTTTCCGCCGCCCCACGCGTAGATGACACCGCGCTGGGCCAGCGCCCGGTTGATCACGGTCTGCACGCGGTTGCCGGACGGCGCGGGCGCTGCCGCGATCGGGCGGGGCGACTGGGGCTTCGGCGCGGCCTGAGCGGCGGCCGCGGCGGCGGCACGGCGAGCGTTCTCCTCGTCCTCTCGCCTCTTCGCCTCGGTCCACTGGTCGTACTGCTGGCGCTGCGCTTCCAGTCCGTTGACCGCACCTCGCGCGGCGGCCAGCTCACGTTCGACGGCGTCCTTGTTTGACTGCAACTCCTCGGTCGCCGCGGTCTGCGCCGAGTGCGCGTCCACGGCCACCTGCTGGGCCTGCTCGGCGACCTTCTTGGCCTCGTCCGCGGCGGCCTGCTTCGTCTCGGCCCTGTTGAGCGCGGCACGGGCGGCGGAGTCGAGGTTCGCGGCGGTGCCCTGGTCGCGGGTGACCTGGTCGAGCCGGTTCAGGCTGGACGCCGACACCGCCTCCAGCATCTGGGCGCGGGCCAGCAGGTCCTCGGGCGACTTGGCGCCGATGTACGCGGAGAACGACCCGACGGTGGTGCCCTGCGCATAGGAGGCAGCCGCGAACTCGTCCAGTTCGAGACGGCTCTTCTCCACGGCCGCGGAGGCCGCGTCGGCCTCGACACGGGCGGCGGCGGCCTCACGACGGGCGGCCTCGGCCTCGGAGATCGCCGTCTCGAGGTCGACCCGGGCCTTGTTGGCGAGCTCGCGCTTGTACGAGACGTCGTCGAACAGCTCCTGCAGGCGTGACTCGGCCTGCGTGAGCCGTCCGGTCAGCTCGCCCACGCGGGCCGCCTTCGCGTCCGCTTCCGCCCGCGACGCCGAGATCTCCGAGTCGCTCGGGTTCGGCGGCGGTGGCGGCACGGCAGCGGCCGTCCCCGTGAGGACGACCGTCATCAACACCGCGACGACGGCGGAGAGTCGTGTCAACACTGGACATCACCTCCAACCGCATTAGACCAACCAGACGCATCCGGCGCATCAGGAACTAACGCACCGTCAACCACTCGTGTCACAGTGGAACACGGGCGGTGGTCCTTTTGGGACGATCGGAGTCTGGCGTGTCGCCGGTATGGACTAGTTGACGCCCCGGTCCCGGCCGGTCCAGTACGGCTCGCGGAGCTTGAACTTCTGGATCTTGCCGGTCGCCGTGCGCGGGATGGAGTCACGGAACTCGATCGACGTCGGCGCCTTGTACCCGGCGAGCCGCTCCTTGCAGTGCTTGATCAGCTCGGCCTCGGTGACCTCGCCGGAGAGCACGACCAGCGCCTTGATCGTTTCACCCCACTTCTCGTGGGGCACGCCGATGACCGCGACCTCGGCGACGGCCGGGTGCGAGAACAGGCAGTCCTCGACCTCGATGGACGAGACGTTCTCGCCGCCGGTGATGATCACGTCCTTCTTGCGGTCCGAGATCGTCAGGTAGCCGTCCTCGTCGAAGAAGCCGCCGTCGCCGGTGTGGAACCAGCCGTCCTCGATCGCGTCCGCGGTGGACTCCGGGTTCTCCCAGTAGCCCTCCATGACGACGTTCGAGCGCGCCATCACCTCGCCGTTCTCCGAGATCCGCAGCTGCGCGCCCAGCGCCGGCGCGCCCGCCCGTGACTGCTTCTTCGCCTTCTCCTCGCCCTGCGGCCCTGGCTGGGCGCGGTTGAAGGTGAGCAGCGGCGCCGTCTCGGTCAGGCCGTAGATCTGCAGGAACTCCCAGCCGAGTTCCTCGGTCACGCGCTGGATCGTCCGCGAGGGCGGCGGCGCACCGGCGCACACGATCCGCACGGTGTCACGGCCGGGGATCTCGCCGTCCCACGACGCAGCGGCGTCCAGCACGGCGTTCCACACGGCCGGTGCACCGCACATGAGCGTGACACCGTGGTCGCGCACACGGCGCAGGATCTCGGCGCCGTCGACCTTGCGCAGCACCACCTGCGGCACACCGAGGCCCGCGAGCCCGAACGGCATTCCCCAGCCGTTGCAGTGGAACATCGGCAGCACGTGCATGTACACGTCGCCCTCCCACGCACGGGTGTGCATGGCGAACGTGACCGCGTTGAGCCAGATGTTGCGGTGCGTCAACTGCACGCCCTTGGGGCGCGCGGTCGTGCCGGACGTGTAGTTGATCGTCGCCGTCGCGTCCTCCGAGGGCGCGCTCCACGGCCGTGGCTCCACATCGAACCGAAGCAACGACTCCGACTCCTCGCCGAGCGTGAACCGGTGGCGCGCCACGACGTCGTCCAGTTCCAGTTCCGGATCGACGAACAACGCCGAGGCGCCGCTGTGCTCGACGATGTACTTCACCTCGTCGGGGCGCAGGCGGAAGTTCACCGGCACGCAGATCCGCCCGCTGCCGGGCAGCGCGTGCAGCAGTTCGAGCATCCGCGCGGAGTTGTGGCTGACGACGGCGACCCGTTCGCCCTCGCCGACGCCCAGTGCGTCGAACCCGGCCTGCCACGCGCGCACGCGGGTCGTCATCTCCGCGTACGTCGTCGTCGCGACCGGCTTCGCGGGCTGGTCCGGTTCGTCGATGGTCGCCGTCGTCGCCGCGAACGCGAACGACGCCCGGTCCAGAAAGTCGGTGGTGATCAGCGGTACGCGCATGCATCCGACCCTACGACCAGGTGCTCGGATCTCCCCAGGACGAAAATCGGCCTCCCCCGGATGGAGGAACGGAACTCAGGTCCGGCAGCACGTCCCCGACGGGTTCGTGCAGCACAACGGCCGCCACGGCGTCGTACGGCGTCGGTTCGGCGTTGCAGATGATGACCTGCGCACCGGCTTTGGCCGCCAGCGGCACGAGGCCCGCGGCGGGCTGCACCGACAGCGATGTTCCCGCCACCAGCAGCACGTCGCAATCCAGGGCGGCGAGCCGGGCGCGGCGCAGCACCTCGCCGTCGAGCTCCTGCCCGAACGAGACGGTGGCGGACTTGAGGATTCCCCGGCACCGCTGGCAGTCCGGCTCCTGCTCGCCCTCGGCCACGCGCTTCAACGCGTCCCGCATCGGGCCCGTGGCACCACATCCCAGGCATACGGTGGCGTGCAACGTGCCGTGCAGCTCCAGCACGCGATGGGGATCGGAGCCCGCCCGCTGGTGCAGGCCGTCGATGTTCTGGGTGACCACGGTGCGCAACCGGCCGGACCGTTCCAGTTCCACCAGCGCCTTGTGCGCGGCGTTCGGCCTGGCCGTCCACACGGGACTGTCCAGCTTCGCCCGCCAGGCGAGCCTGCGCAGTTCCGCATCGGCGAGGTAGGCCTGCAGCGACGACCCGCGCCCGGCGTCGGCGTCGCGGGTCCACAGTCCGTCCGGTCCGCGGAAGTCCGGGATGCCCGAATCGGTGGAGACGCCCGCCCCCGTCAGCACCGTGATCCGGTGCGCCGACGCGACCAGAGCGCGTGCCTCTGCGCACGCCTGGGAAGGCATCGGTTCACACTAGTCCCGTGCGCAGTGCTGTGGGAGCCGCGATCGCGGCAGTGGGCTTGGTCACCACCATCGTCGGGACTTTCCTGCCGTGGCTGAAATCCGGATCGACCACGAGAGACAGTTACGAAGTGCTTTCGCTGCGTGATCTCGCCGGGTTGGACGGGGTGGCGGGCACCGTCGTCACGTCGGTCTGGGTGGGACTGACGCCGCTGGCGATGGTCACGATCGCGCTGTACGTGGTCCGATTTCCACGGTTTGCCGGGTGCGCCGCCATTGTCTTTGGCACGATCGGGGGAACCGTGGCCCTGGTTGCCACAGTCCAAGGGGACAGCAAGGGTGCGTTGGTCGGAATCAGCACCTCCGGACCAGTCATGACCCTTGCCGGTGCCGTACTGACGATCGTGGGGGCGATCACGGTGCTCACCTCGACCAGGCGCAGCGCAGTGAGAACCTCAGGAGGGAACCCGTGAGCTACCCAGGTGGTGGCGGCGACCAGTGGCAGCCGCAGAACAACCCGTACGGGCAGCAGCCCCAGCAGGGCGGCTACCCGCAGCAGCCCCAGCAGCCGGGTGGCTACCCGCAGCAGGGCGGCGGCTACCCGCAGCAGGGCGGACACCCCCAGCAGGGTGGATACCCCCAGACCGGGCCGCAGGGCTTCCCGCAGCAGGGCTACCCGCAGACGGGCCCGCAGGGCTTTCCCCAGCAGCCGTACGGCTACGCGCCGATGGGCGGCGAGCCGCCGAAGAAGAAGCGCACCGGCCTGGTGGTCACGGCCGTCGTCGCCGTGCTGCTGCTGATCGGCGGCGGTGTCACGTTCTTCGCGATGCAGAAGGCGGATCCCGCTGCCAACGCGGGCCAGGACTCCCCCGCCGTCGCGGCGAAGAACCTCGTCGAGCAGCTGGGCAGCGGTGACGTCGTCGGCATCATGGCCTCGCTGGCGCCGGCCGAGGCCGCGTTGTCGAAGGACTACATGGACTCGATGACGAAGGAGATGAAGCGTCTCGAGATCCTCAAGCCCGAAGCCGACCCGAACAAGCTGAGCGGCGTCGAGTTCAAGAGCGAGAACATCAAGTTCGACGAGGCCAAGGCCGAGAAGATCAACGATCACCTCACCATCAACAAGCTGGTCGAGGGCAAGATCACGATCACCTCGGACGCGTCGAAGATCCCGCTCACCGACAAGCTCGTCGACGCGCTCGGTGACGACCTGAACCTCACCTCGTCGAAGTCCGAGACCTTCGACATCACCGCCGAGGTGCAGAAGCGCGGCACGCCGATCGGCATCGCGTCGATCAAGGTCGACGACAAGTGGTACCCGAGCGCCTTCTACACGATCGCCAACGCGGTCCTGGAGGAGGACAAGAAGAAGTGGCCGGCGCAGGGCATCGCGCCGCAGGGCGCGAGCTCGGCCGAGGACGCCGCGAAGCAGATGGTGAACGCCGCGCTCGACGCCGACCTGACGAAGGTCATCGCGCTGCTGCCGCCCGACGAGGCCGGTGTGCTGCAGGACCTCGGCCCGCTGCTGGTGGCCGAGGCCGGCAAGCAGAAGCCGACCGGCGCCAAGCTGAACTCGCTGGAGACCGACGTCAAGGACGTGGCCGGCGGCAAGCAGGTCACGGTCAAGAAGCTGTCGATCACCGCCGAGGGCGAGACGGTGACGATCACCCGCGAGGGTGACTGCTACGCGGCCGACGTGCCCGGCCAGGGCACGCAGAAGCTGTGCGCGGACGAGATCACGCAGCTGCTGCAGCAGCAGGGCGGCAAGAAGAAGATCCCCGCCGAGGCCGTCGAGATCATCGGCCGGGTGGCCGGGTCGGTCATGAAGGCCGGCGTCGGCGTCGTCTCCACCGAGGTCGACGGCAAGTGGTACGTCAGCCCGGTCCGCTCCTACTACGAGCTGGCCCTGTCGCTGTTCCGCGGCTTCGAGCCCAAGGACGTCGACGCGCTGATCGCGCTGATCAAGAAGTAGGTTTTCGCAGGTCCGCCACGCCCCTGTCACCCGCAACAGCGCGGTGACAGGGGCGTGGCAGTTCCGGGGCCGAACCTGGTGCCCATGGACACTCAGGTTCTGATCATCGGCGCCGGCCCGACCGGCCTCACCCTGGCCCTCGACCTCTCCCGCCGCGGAGTCCCGTTCCGCATCGTCGACGCGGCGCCCGCGCCCTTCGCCGGCTCCCGCGGCAAGGGCCTCCAGCCGCGCAGCATGGAGGTCTTCCACGACCTGGGCGTGATCGAGCCCGTGCTGGCGTCCGGCCGGCTCGACCTGACCATGCGCGTCTACCAGGGCCGCGAGGTGCTGCGCGAGTGGGACGCGCACGAGGGCCGCCACCCCACGGTCGAACGCCCGTACGCCCGCACCATGCTCATTCCGCAGTTCCGGGTCGAGCAGGTCCTGCGGGAAGCACTCCCGCAGCCCGTCGAGTACGGGATGCCGCTGACGTCGTTCACCCAGGACGACTCCGGCGTGACGGCCGTTGTCGGCCCGCAGACCGTGCGGGCCAAGTACCTCGTCGGCTGCGACGGCGGCAAGTCGTTCGTGCGCAAGGAACTCGGTGTCCCGTTCGTCGGCGAGACCCACGCGGACCTGCGGATGTACATCGGCGACGTCCGGGTCTCCGGTCTCGGCCGCGACCACTGGCACCAGTGGGGCAGCCGTGCCGACCGGTGGCTCGCCCTGTGCCCGCTGCCCGGCACGGACCTCTTCCAGTTCCAGGCCACCGGCGACGGTGAAGACGAACCGTCGTTGGCGCTCTACCAGCGGATCGTCCGCGAGCACACCGGCCTGGACGACGTGATCCTGCACGACGCGACGTGGATGTCGTTGCACCGCACCAACATCCGCATGGTGGACAGGTTCCGCACCGACCGGGTGTTCCTCGCCGGTGACGCCGCGCACGTGCACTCCCCCGCCGGTGCGCAGGGCATGAACACCGGCATCCAGGACGCCTACAACCTGGGCTGGAAGCTAGGGATGGAGACGCTGCTCGACACCTACGAGGCCGAGCGCAAGCCCGTCGCCGAGTGGCTGCTCGGCATGACCACCGCGATCATGATGTCCGGCAACCCGTTCGAGCGCCGCGGTGACGAGACGCTGCAGCTCTCGCTGTCGTACCGGACGACAGAAGGCGAGGGGCTGCAGGCGGGTGACCGCATGCCCGACGGGATCACCGAGCAGGGCCGGATCTTCGACCTGCTGCGCGGCCCCGACTTCGTGACGCTCGACTTCCCCGACGGCCCCGTGCTGGTGCGCCCGGACGGCTACGTCGCCGCGATCGGCCGGTCAGCGATCGACGCGTACTTCGGCGCGAACCCGGTCACGCAGCTGCACCACCGCCGGGTCGCTGCTCGGTCCGCCGCGTAGCCGTTCGGCCTCGTCCAGGGTGTTTCCCGCGCCGGCGGGATCGCCCTGGGCGAGCAGCCAGTCCGCGTACCACTCCAGCACCATGGCGCGGGCCGGGCCGTCAGCGCTCCTGTTGACGGTGTCGAGCGCCCGGCCGTGGTGCTCGCCCGCCTCGGCGAGCTGACCGAGTCGGGTCAGCGCCAGTCCCAGTCCGGCGTGGACGGTGGCGCGGAACTGGTTCGCGGGCGAGTCCTCCGTGGCGTCGAGCACCTGCCGGTACAACGTGACGGCCTGCTCGAAGTCACCGCGGAAGTACGCCATCTCACCGTAGGCCTGCGTGACCCGTGCCCGGTCCAGCTCGAGCGGGGAGGGCGGTACCAGTTCCAGATCCTCACGGGCGCCGGCGAGGTCGCCGATCCTGATCTTGACGCGCGCCGCCTGCATGAGCACGGACATCGGCACCAGCACCGACTCCGGCTCGCCCAGCTCGGCAGCCATCCGTCTCGCCTCGGAGACCGCCTGCAGGCCCTCGGCGAACGCACCCCGGTTGATCAGCACCATGACCAGGCAGGACAGCCCGAACATCACGGCCCACCGGTCTCCCACCGCCCGGAACCCGCGCAGCGCCTCCCGGTACGCGGCCTCCGCCCGCGGCGCGGAGCCCTCGCTGAACTCACCGGCCACCAGCCCGCGGACCAGCGCCGCGAACGCGCGCATCCAGGCGTCCGGCGACCGTTCCAGCCGACCGGCCAGCACCTCGAGCCGTTCCGCCAGTGCGGTCTGACCCCAGGCCTGGCCGCTCGTCAGCATCAACGCGCACAGCGCCGTCGGGAGGTCCTCCTGCCACAACCGCTCCGCCGCGACGACGGCGGCCGGCGTGCCGAGCGAGGCCAGCACATCCGAGAACGGGTCGTCCGGCGTGAGCGAAGCCCAGCGGCGGATCTCCTCGAACCGCTTGGTCATCACCAGCCAATGCCACGTACGCGCGGCCATCATGCGCCGTGCGACGGCCAGGTCGTGCCGGACCGCCCATGCCTGCGCCGCGTCGAGGTTGGACCGTTCCACGTCGAAGACCTTCAACGCGTCCAGCTGCTCCGGGCCTCGCAGCAACGGTTCGTTCCGCTCGGCCAGCTCCACGTAGTAGGCGGCGTGCTTCGCAGGATCGGCTTGGCCCTGCTCCAACGCGTACTCGCGCACGGTCTCCAGCAGCCGGTAGCGCTCGCCCACCCGCACGACGAGCGACTTCTCCACGAGCGCGGCCAGCAGGTCCTCGGTGTCCCAGAGGTCCTGATCTTGTCGGACCTCCTGAGTACGTTGTGATGCAGGGGTTCCCGGCAAGGGGGTACCCCTGCGCGAGCCTGCTCCGCACACGAAATGCACCGCCGCGGCCGTCGCCCCACCGACGAACACGGCCAGCCGCGCGAGCAACCCGCGCTCGGCGTCGTGGAGCAGCTCCCAGCTCCAGTCGATCACCGCCCGCAACGTCCGGTGCCGCGCCGGCCCGGTCCGCGCGCCGCGGTCGAGCAACCGCAGCCGGCTGTCCACCCGCGACTCCAGCTGCGCCGCCGACAGCGACCGGGCCCGTGCCGCCGCGAGCTCCAGGGCGAGCGGAATCCCGTCCAGGGCAGCACAAACCCGCCGCACGACGTCGGGATCGAACACCGACCCGACCCGTGCCGAGAACAACCGCACGGCGTGATCGAGGTCGAGCGGCGCCACGGGGCACACGACCTCGCCCGGAATCCCGAGCGGCTCGCGGGACGTCGCCAGCACGCGCGCGTCGGGCGCCTCGGCCAGCAGCCGGACGCACAGCGCCGCGGCCGCGTCCACGACGTGCTCGCAGTTGTCGAGCACCACCAGCGACGACCCGAGCCGCGAGAACACCGGCGCCGCCAACGGGTTCGGGCCCAGGGCGGCGTCCAGTGCCGCCAGCGGTTCGGCCGCCGAGTCCAGCTCGACGAACCACGCCTGCGGCACCGACGCGGCGTGCGTCAGCGCGAGGCGTGTCTTGCCCACGCCGCCGAACCCGGTCAGCGTCACCAACCGGTTGTCGCGCAACAACGTGGCCAACGCGGCCAGGTCCGCGCCACGCCCGACGAACGATCCGACCGGCGCCGGCAGGTTCCCGCGCGCGACGCGTTCGCGCAGCACCGTCAGGTGGGCGGCCGCCAGCGCCTCACCGGGATCCACGCCCAGCTCGTCGGCCAGAGCCGTGCGAACGCGCGCGAACACCGCCAGCGCGTCCGACCGCCGTCCGGCGGCGTTCAGCGCCAGCATCAACCGGGCCTGCACGTCCTCGCGCCACGGATGCGCCGCCGCCAGCGCCTCCAGGCCCGCGAGGTCGTCGCGCAGCAACGCCAGCCGCACGGCCTCGTCCACCGCGAACGGTGCCTCCTCGAACGCCGCGCCACGCCACAACGCCGCGTCACGCGTCCGCGAGAAGGCCTCGACGTCGGTCTCCGCCTCCAGCCGGTACCCCGCCGCGTGCGACGAGATCACGGCGGCACCGAGCACCCGCCGCAGCCGCGACACGAGCGACTGCAACGCCGCGGCACCGTCGACCGGCGGCTCGTCCGGCCACAGGTCGGCGATCAGCCGGTCCGGCGCGACGACGGTGCCAGGTTCCATCGCCAGCCGGATCAGCAGCCACCGCAGCCGCCTGCCGCGCACCTCGACCGGTGCGCCGTCCGCGGACACGACCTGCAGCGGCCCGAGCACGTTGACCCGCATCAGGCCCGCCGGACCCCGGCCACCACCGCGGCCGCCACGAGCGCGACGCCGGCCGCCGCCGTCCCCAGCAGGGACAGCGACACCCTGTTGTGGCCCAGCGCGTCCAGCACCCACCCGAGCGGGGTGATCCGCCCCAGCGGGTACGTCAGCACCACCACCGTGAACACCGCCAGCACAGTGCGTCCGATGGAGTCGAGGACAGGGCGGGCGAACAGCAGGCCCACCCCGACGCCGAGCAACGCACACCCAGTATGCGCGGCCAGTCCGACAAAAAATTCGCCCGCCGTGTACGGGTGGGGGTTCGTCACCACCGGCCACACCGCCGCCAGCACCGCCATGGCCATCGCGAACAACACCGCGACCAGCGCCGCCGCCGTCAGCACCCGCGGCCGGCCTCCGGCGTTCACCACGGTGATCTCGCGCCGCACCACGTCCTCGGACGTCGCCACCACGACGGCCATCCACGCCGCGATCGGGTAGAGCAACGCCGACGAACCCGAATACGCCTCCAGTGGCTGCCCGGCGTCGCTGGAGAACAACATCCCCATCACCCCGAGGAACACCAGCAGCGGCGCCAGATAGCGTTGCCCGCGAAGGACATCGGCCGCGAGGTACCGGACGAGGGCGATCACCGCACACTCCGCACCGAGCAGCCGAGGCGCAGCGCCTCGGCCAGCACCTGATCGCTCTGCTCCGGCGCCACGACCACCCGCACCGACGACCCGCGCGCCTGCACCGACCGCACGCCTTCCAGCGCCTCCAACGCATCGGGCGCCGCGACCCGGCTGAGCTCGATCGTCACGTGCCCGCCGGAGAGGTCCACGCGCGTCGCCGACGCGAGGTGTCCCTCGTGGTCGGACACCAGCGCCGTCCGTCCCTCCAGCAACGACACCAGTTCGGCGGACGCCGAGGGGTCGAGCCCGGACCACGGCTCGTCGAGCACCAGCACGCCGGAAGCCGCCAATGCCTGTGCCAGCGCGACCTTCTGCGTGTTGCCCTTGGACAGCTCGGACATCGGCGCCGTCAGCGAACCGACGAATCCCAGTCGTTCCAGCGCATCGCCGGCCTCAGCGCCGCGAACGCGCCCCATGTGCGCGAGGTAGGACGAAGCGGACATCTTGACGTCCGAAGGGAACCGCTCAGGCACGTAGCCGACCGAGGCAGGCCGCTCGACACGGCCGGACGTCGGCTTCAGGACGCCGGCGGCGATCTTGAGCAACGTCGACTTGCCGGTGCCGTTCGCGCCGGTCAGCACGGTCAGGCCGGAGACCTCCAGCGTGAGGTCGCGCAGCACCCAGGGCCCGCGCCCGTACCGCTTCGAAACACGATCTAGGAGCACCACGCCAAGATAACCACCCTGCCCTGAACTCGGCGGAGATCGTGCTCGCGGCGGCCACGGCGATCACGTTCGCGCTCGTCCCGCGCGCATCTCGTCTACATCGCGCTGGAGGGCGTGACGGTGCTGATGCTGATCGCGTCCGCGATCATCCTGCTGTGATCAGGTCCGCCGGCTCTCGTGTGAGTACCGCACCGGGATCGTGACTTAGGGCAACCTGGCTTGAACCGGCTTACAGGACAAGCGTACTGTTTGGGGTCGAGGGGCAGGGGCCGACCCGGTGAGGAAGACTCTCCCCCATCCCGAACCGACCACCGCGCTGTCACCAGTTATGGAGTTGCACGTGACTGCACCAGCTAGCAAGGACAGCTTCGGCGCCCGCGGCACGCTCAACGTCGGCGACGCCTCTTACGAGGTGTTCCGGCTG
The DNA here is from genome assembly GCF_000719115.1 of Lentzea albidocapillata. Lineage (GTDB taxonomy): Bacteria > Actinomycetota > Actinomycetes > Mycobacteriales > Pseudonocardiaceae > Lentzea > Lentzea albidocapillata. The sequence continues at coordinate 43,298 of NZ_JOEA01000033.1, forward strand.
AGCGCCGTGGAGGGCGCCGAGCGTCTTCCGTTCAGCCTGAAGATCCTGCTGGAGAACCTGCTGCGGACCGAGGACGGCGCGAACATCACCGCCGACCACGTGCGCGCTCTCGCCAACTGGGACCCGGCCGCCGAGCCGAGCACCGAGATCCAGTTCACGCCTGCCCGCGTCGTGATGCAGGACTTCACCGGTGTGCCCTGCGTCGTCGACCTCGCCACCATGCGCGAGGCCGTCACCCACCTCGGCGGCGACGCCGAGAAGGTCAACCCGCTCGCGCCCGCCGAGCTCGTGATCGACCACTCGGTCATCGCCGACATCTTCGGCCGCCCGGACGCGTTCGAGATGAACGTCGACCTGGAGTACGAGCGCAACCGCGAGCGCTACCAGTTCCTGCGCTGGGGCCAGACGGCGTTCGACGAGTTCAAGGTCGTCCCGCCCGGCACCGGCATCGTGCACCAGGTCAACATCGAGCACCTGGCCCGCGTCGTCATGGTCCGCAACGGCCAGGCGTACCCGGACACCCTCGTCGGCACCGACTCGCACACCACGATGGTCAACGGCATCGGCGTGCTGGGCTGGGGCGTCGGTGGCATCGAGGCCGAGGCCGCGATGCTCGGCCAGCCGGTCTCCATGCTGATCCCGCGGGTCGTGGGCTTCAAGCTCTCCGGTGAGCTGCCCCCCGGCGCCACCGCGACCGACCTCGTGCTCACGATCACCGAGATGCTGCGCAAGCAGGGCGTCGTCGGCAAGTTCGTCGAGTTCTACGGCGAGGGCGTCAGCGCCGTGCCGCTCGCGAACCGCGCCACCATCGGCAACATGTCGCCGGAGTTCGGCTCCACGGTCGGCATCTTCCCGATCGACGGCGAGACCATCGACTACCTGCGCCTGACCGGCCGCACCGAGGAGCAGATCGCGCTCGTCGAGGCCTACGCCAAGGAGCAGGGCCTCTGGCACGACGCGTCCCGCGAGCCGGTGTTCTCCGAGACGCTGGAGCTCGACCTGGCGACGGTCGTCCCGTCCATCGCCGGCCCGAAGCGCCCGCAGGACCGCATCGAGCTGACGAACGCCAAGGAGTCGTTCCGCCAGGCCCTGGGCGCCTACGTCGCGCACACCGAGTCCCCGGCGCTGACCGGCGTGGACGAGGCCGTCGACGAGACGTTCCCGGCCAGCGACCCGGTCGCCATCCACGAGGGCCAGAACGGCTCCGGCACGCCCAAGGTCTTCCAGTCCGCCGCCGAGGGTGCCACCGGCCGGGTCTCGAAGCCCGTCAAGGTCACCCTCGACGGCAACGAGTTCGAGCTGGACCACGGCGCCGTCGCGATCGCCGCGATCACGTCGTGCACCAACACCTCGAACCCGTCCGTGATGCTCGGCGCGGCCCTGCTCGCGAAGAAGGCCGTCGAGCGCGGCCTCGAGCGCAAGCCGTGGGTCAAGACGACCCTGGCGCCGGGCTCCAAGGTCGTCATGGACTACTACGAGCGCGCCGGCCTCATGCCGTACCTGGAGAAGCTCGGCTTCCACCTGGTCGGCTACGGCTGCACCACCTGCATCGGCAACTCGGGCCCGCTGCAGGACGAGATCTCGGCGGGCGTGCAGGACGGCGACCTCGCGGTCGTCTCGGTGCTGTCCGGCAACCGCAACTTCGAGGGCCGGATCAACCCGGACATCAAGATGAACTACCTCGCGTCGCCGCCGCTGGTCGTGGCGTACGCGCTGGCCGGTTCGATGGACAAGGACATCACCACCGAGCCGCTCGCGTACGACCCCGAGGGCAAGCCGGTGTACCTGTCGGAGATCTGGCCGACCCCGGCCGAGATCGCCGAGGTCATCTCGACCTCGATCTCCGCGGAGGGCTTCACCAAGGGCTACCAGAACGTGTTCTCCGGTGACGAGCGCTGGCAGTCGCTGCCCACGCCGACCGGCAACACGTTCGAGTGGGACTCCGAGTCCACCTACGTGCGCAAGCCCCCGTACTTCGAGGGCATGGAGATGGAGCCGAAGCCGGTCACCGACATCTCGGGTGCCCGCGTGCTGGCGCTGCTGGGTGACTCGGTCACCACGGACCACATCTCCCCCGCCGGTTCGATCAAGGCCGACTCGCCCGCGGGCAAGTACCTGACCGAGCACGGCGTGGAGCGCAAGGACTTCAACTCCTACGGCTCCCGCCGCGGCAACCACGAGGTGATGATCCGCGGCACGTTCGCGAACATCCGCCTGCGCAACCTGCTGCTCGACGACGTCCAGGGCGGCTTCACCCGCGACTTCCTGGCCGACGGCGCCCCGCAGACCACCATCTACGACGCGTCCGTATCGTACGCGGAGGCCGGCGTGCCGCTGGTCGTGCTGGCGGGCAAGGAGTACGGCTCCGGTTCGTCGCGCGACTGGGCGGCCAAGGGCACCTCGCTGCTCGGCGTCCGTGCCGTCATCGCCGAGTCCTACGAGCGCATCCACCGCTCGAACCTCATCGGCATGGGCGTGCTGCCGCTGCAGTTCCCGGCGGGCGACACCGCGTCGTCGCTGGGCCTGGACGGCACCGAGACGTTCGACTTCAGCGGCGTCACGGAGCTGAACAACGGCACCACGCCGTCGACGGTGCACGTCGCCGCCACCAAGGCGGACGGCTCGAAGGTCGAGTTCGACGCGGTCGTCCGCATCGACACGCCCGGTGAGGCCGACTACTACCGCAACGGCGGCATCATGCAGTACGTGCTGCGCAAGATGGTCCGCAGCTAGTCCCCGTCGTACCGAAAGGGCCGTCCACCACCCGGTGGGCGGCCCTTTCGGCGTCAATGCACCCGTAACGGTGAGCGTGCACCCCGCGATGCCAAGGCACCCTGATCACCGCGGGAGACCCCTCATGAGCTTGACCGTGCTCGGTGACCTCAACTGGTGGGCCGTCGTCGTCGCCACGATCGCGTACTTCGCGCTGGGCTTGGTCTGGTACGCGGACTACGCCTTCGGCAGGGCCTGGCAACGCGCGGCCGGCTGGGACCTGAGCCCACCCGAGAAGATCGGAGTGGGCGTCTACGCCATCCCACTGGTCACGTGCTTCGTCATCACCCTCGCCACCGCGATGATCGGCCACGCCTCCCGCACCGACGACATCATGGAAGGCATCCTGCTGGGGCTCGTCGTCGGTCTCGGCATAGCGCTGCCGATCAGGCTCATGACCGGGGCCTACGACAGGACGAAGCCCGCCCCGATCACCTTCGCGGCCATCGGGGCGGGCTATCACATCGTCGGGCTCACGCTCGCGGGCGCGATCCTCGGTCTGTGGATCTAGAGCGCGTCCAGCCGGGCCCTGACCTTGGCGGCGATGTCCAGCCGGAACTGCTCCTCGTACATGGCGATCGAGCCTTGCCAGGCCGCGCGGGCCTCGTCGCTGTTGCCGAGCGCCGCGTGCGCCTGGCCGATCAGGTCGAGGGTGTTGGGCTCGCTCCACGCGTCACCACCGACGTGACGGTGCCGGGCCAGCGCCTGCTCGTGGTGCTCCAGTGCCTCCCGGTACCGGCCGGTGGCCTGAGCGAGCTGACCAAGACTGTTGTGCGCCACCGCTTCTCCGGCCCTGTTGCCGAGTTCGCGATGCATGGCGAGAGCGCGCAGTGCCATGGGCAGCGCCGCGTCGTGGTTGCCGGCCAGAACATGCAGCCAGCTCGTCATACCGAGAGCGTCGGCCTCGCAGAGACTGTCTCCCAACTCGGCGAACGACCGCACGGCTCGCTCACCGTGCTCCACCGCCTCGGCGAGACCGCCCTCGATCTCCAGCAACATGGCCAGTGCCATGCAGGCTTGTCCCTGTGCGAACAGGTCGTTTCCCAACTCCAGCGCATGCCGCAGCCGCGCCGTCGCAGCAGGGTAGTCACCCGTCTGGGTGTGCGCGTTCCCGAGCATTCTCAGGGCCTTGGCTTGCGCGTCCACGTCCCCCAGCCGTTCGGCGGCGGCAAGGCCGCGCTCCCACGACGTCACCTGGTCCCGCAGATGACCACGACGGTAGTGAAACGAGGTCAACAGGTGTGCGAGCTGCCCCACCCGCAAGTACCAGCCCAGAGCGAGGGCGATTCGCTGCGTTTCCAGCAGGCATCGATGTTCCGCGTCGAGCCATGTCAGCGCTGCGACGTCATCAGGAGGACTCAGCGGCGCGCATCCGGGCTCGGGTTCGCCGAGCACCACCTGTCGCCGATGCGAATAGACGCGGTGGTCGGCGGCATGGGCGGTGTGCAGGTAGAAGTCGGTGAGGCGGCGCAGTCCCCGCTCGTGGTCCACTGCTTGTTCGGCGGCATAGCTGCGTACCAGGTCGTGCATCCGATAGCGGCGCGGCACGTGTTCGTGCACCAGATGCGCGTCTTCCAGCTCTCGCAACACTTCACGCACCTGCGGTCCGGGCAGACCGGCAAGACTGACCGCGGCGTCGAAGCCGATGTCCAGGCCGGGTGCGTGGCCGAGCAAACCGAACAAGGTCGACGCACGGTCCGAGAGCAGTCTGCAGGACCAGGACAACACCGAACGCAGCCCGTCCAGCCGGTCCTCGCGGAGCTCCTCCGCGAGGACGGACAACGGGAAGTTCCCGTGCTGCCGCGCCCGTGCGGCCACCGTCGCCAGCGCCAGCGGCAACCCGCCGCACCGGCTCACCAACTCGTCCACCGCGTCGCCGTGGCGTCCGATCCGGTCCTCCCCGAGCCTGCCGGTCAGGACCGCGCGGGAGTCCTCTTCGGACAGCACGTCCAGACCCACCGGCTCCGCACTGTGGTTCGCCACCAGTCCGCGCAGAAAACGACGGCTGGTCACCAGCACGGTGCAGGACGGGCTGCCCGGCAGCAGCGGCTCGACCTGTGCCTCCTCGGCCGCGTTGTCGAGCACCACGAGCATGCGCCTGCCCGCCACCAGGCTGCGGTACAGGGCGGCCTGGGCAGGCAGGCTCACCGGGATCGACCCGGGTGCGACCCCGAGCGCGTCCAGGAACGACCGGACCGCCACCGCCGGCGGCAACGGTCTGCCACCGGGCGCGAAACCCTGCAGGTCGACGTGGAGCCTGCCGTCCGGGAACGCGTCCAGCCGCGAGTGCGCCCATCGCAGCGCGAGCCAGGTCTTGCCGACCCCGCCCGCACCGCCGATCACCGCCGCGCCGCCCAGCACCCGGTCCAGCAGCGCCAGTTCGGCGGTCCTGCCGACGAAGTGCCGCGGTGCGGCGGGGAGCTGCTTGGGCACCGGCCGCGACTGTGCGGGCAGATGCACCGACCCGATGGACCCCGCCTGCACGACGGCGCCGATCGTGGCCGCCTTGACCTCGTTGCGCGTCTCGTCCATCGCCACCACCCCACCACTGAGGGTAGCGGCTCGTTCGGCTTCTTACGAAGACTAGGCGCGTGCCGCCTTGTGCAGCTCACGCAACGCGCGCACGGACGAAACGGCGTAATCACGGTCCACGGCCTGCACGGCCATCACCGAGATGTACTCGTCGTCCGGCAGCTCCAGCCGGGCCCACGCGGCACCGTCCGGGAAGCTGACCGACCGCACGTCGTTCCAGTCGTAGTGGTGTGACGTCACGACGTTGCGCACGTCGACACCCGACGCATCGGCCGTGACGCGGGGACGGGTCAGCAGCAGCACACCGCCCGCGAGCAGGAAGCCCAGCAGGATCATGGCGACCTGGTCGGAGGTCCGGAAGATCACGCCGGTCGGCGTGTTGCCCAGCAGCAGCCCCACCACCGTGAACACCACGACCAGACCGACCGCGCACGCCCAAGCGACGCGGCGGATCTTCTTGGGACGCAGGACGAGCGCTTCCGCCGTCATCATTCGAAACCCCGCTCGGTCCAGGGCTGGCGCAGGCCGCGCAGCACCAGTGCCGTGTCGATCGCGGCGACGGTCGCCTCGTATCCCTTGTCCTCCACCGAGTCCGGCAGGCCAGCCCGGGCCAGGGCCTGCTCCTCGGTGTCGGTCGTCAGCACGCCGTTCCCGACGGGCGTGGACTCGTCGAGCGCGACGCGCGTGAGCCCGTCCGTCACCGAGTCGCACACGTACTCGAAGTGCGGGGTGCCACCGCGGATGACCACGCCCAGCGCGACCACCGCGTCATGGTGGCGCGCCAGTTCCTGCACCACGACGGGAAGCTCGATCGCCCCCGCCACGCGCACGACCGTCGTGTCGGCGCAGCCCGCGTCCTCAGCGGCCTTCAGGGCACGCTCGACGAGCTGGTCGGTGATCTTGGTGTGCCAGCGCGTCGCCGCGATCGCGACGCTCAGGCCCTTGCCGTCGAGCCTGGTCTGGTCTGGACGGCCCTCGCCGCTCATTCCTGGTCCTCCGTAGCGGAAACAACGGTCTCGTACTGCTCCAGCTGGTGCAGTTCGTGACCCATCCGGTCGCGCTTGGTGCGCAGGTACCGCAGGTTCTCCGGGTTCGGGGAGACCGGCAGCGGCACCCGGTCGAGCACCCGGAGACCGTATCCGGCCTCCAGTCCGACGCGCTTGGCCGGGTTGTTCGTCAGCAGCCGCATGGACTTGATGCCGAGTTCCACGAGGATCTGCGCACCCGTGCCATAGTCGCGTGCGTCGGCGGGCAGGCCCTGCACCAGGTTCGCGTCCACGGTGTCGGCGCCCTCGTCCTGCAGCTGGTACGCCTGCAGCTTGTGCATCAGGCCGATGCCACGGCCCTCGTGACCACGCATGTACAGCACGACGCCACGTCCTTGTGCCGCAACGGCTTCCATCGCCGCGTCGAGCTGCGGGCCGCAGTCGCAGCGCAACGAGCCCAGGACGTCGCCGGTGAGGCACTCGGAGTGCACGCGCACCAGCACGTCCTCGCCGTCGCCGATCTCGCCGTACACGAGGGCGACGTGCTCGATGCCGTCGAGCAGGCTGTCGTAGCCGAACGCGGTGAACACACCGTGCGCGGTCGGGATGCGGGCCTCGGCGGCGCGCACGACCTGGGTCTCGACCCGGCGGCGGTACGCGATGAGATCGGCGATCGTGATGATCGCGAGGTCGTGGTCCGCGGCGAAGACCTCCAGCTCGTCGCGGCGGGCCATGTCGCCCTCGTCCTTCTGCGACACGATCTCGCAGAGCACGCCCGCGGGCGACAGCCCGGCCATCCGCGCCAGGTCGACGGCGGCCTCGGTGTGCCCGGGACGGCGCAGCACGCCACCGGCCTTGGCCCGCAACGGCACGACGTGGCCAGGCCGGTTGAAGTCGCTGGCCTTCGCGGTCGGATCCGCGAGCAGCCGGATCGTCCGGGCGCGGTCCGCGGCCGAGATGCCGGTGCTGACGCCCTCGCGCGCGTCGACCGTGACGGTGTAGGCGGTGCCGCGGACGTCCTGGTTCGTGTGGAACATCGGCGGCAGGTCGAGGCGGTCGCAGTCTTCCTCGGTCAGCGGCACGCAGATGTAGCCGGACGTGTAGCGGACCATGAACGCGAGCAGCTCCGGCGTCGCCTTCTCGGCGGCGAAGATCAGGTCGCCCTCGTTCTCACGGTCCTCGTCGTCCACGACGACCACGGGACGACCGGCGGCGATGTCTCTGATCGCACGCTCGATCTCAGCGAAGTCGGTGCTCACTGGGCCTCCTCGCCCGCGATGGCCCGCAGGTGCGGGATCGCCAGTCGTTCGACGTACTTCGCCAGCACGTCGACCTCCAGGTTCACCAGGTCGCCCGGAATGCGGTGCCCGAGCGTGGTGAGTTCGAGGGTCGTAGGGATCAGGCTCACGGTGAACTGGTCCTCGGAGACGGTCACGACCGTCAGCGAGACCCCGTCGACCGTGATGGAGCCCTTCTCCACGACGTAACGGGAGAGGCTCGGCGGGAGTCCGATGTGGACGATCTCCCAGTGCTCCGCCTTGTCCCGCGCGAGAATCGTGCCAGTGCCGTCGACGTGGCCCTGCACGATGTGGCCACCGAGGCGCTGGCCGACCGCGGCCGCGCGCTCCAGGTTGACCCGGTCGCCCGCGGCGACCTTCGCGAGGCTGCTGCGCGTGAGGGTCTCGCGCATCACGTCCGCGGTGAAGCTGTCGTTCTCGACTTCCACGACGGTGAGGCAGACGCCGCTCACCGCGATGGAGTCGCCGTGCTTCGCGTCGCTGGTCACGATCGGCCCGGCGATGCGGATCCGTGCCGCGTCGGGCAGGTCCTCAATCGCCTCGACGTGGCCGAGTTCCTCGACGATCCCGGTGAACACCGCTCCTCCTAAGTGCGCGGAACCGCGCTGATCCGCAAGTCCGGTCCGCTCATGGTGACGTCTTCCACGGTCAGCCTCACAGCGTCCGTGATGGTTGACACGCCCGCGTCCAGCACCGCCGCGGGACCGGCCCCGAGCAGCGCGGGCGCGATGTAGGCGAGGACCCGGTCGATCCGGCCGGCGCGCCAGAACGCACCGGCGAGCGTCGGGCCGCCCTCCAGCACCACGTCGACCACGCCCCGCTCGGCGAGCGCCGCCAGGACGGCGTCCGGCTCGTGCGTGCGCAGGTGCAGTGCGGTGTGCTGGAGCTTCGCTCCCTCCGGCAGGTCGCTCGTGCCCACCACCACCGGCAACGGCTGGCGGGGCAACGGCATTCCACCGGCGTCCCTGGCCGTCAGCGCGGGGTCGTCCAGCCTCACCGTGTTCATGCCGACGACGATCGCGTCGAGCTTGGCGCGCATGTCGTGGACCTCCTTGCGGGAGGTCTCCGAGCTGATCCACTGACTGGTGCCGTCCCGGGCCGCGATCCGCCCGTCGAGCGAGGCCGCGTACTTCCACGTGACGTGCGGACGGCCCGTGCGCGCGTAGTGCAGCCACGCCCTGAGGGGGCCTCGGCTGACTTCCTGCTCCAGCAGTCCGCTCTCGACGGTGACGCCGGCTTTTCTCAGGACCTCGACACCGCCCGCGGCCTTCGGGTTGGGGTCGCTGGTGGCGTGGATGACGTGCTTGATGCCGGCTTCGATGAGCGTCTCGGTACACGGCGGCGTACGGCCGTAGTGCGAACACGGTTCGAGGGTGACGACCGCGGTGCCGCCACGGGCCTTCGAGCCCGCTTCCTTGAGCGCCATCACCTCGGCGTGCGGCCCGCCGACCGGCTGCGTGCCACCGAACCCGACCGCGTTACCGCCCTCGTCGAGGATGACGCAGCCGACCGGCGGGTTGGGGCTGGTGGTGCCCCGGACCCGCTCGCTCTCCGCGATGGCGATCGTCATCGCGTCCTCGGGGGTCATCTCGCACCGGCTGCCTGGGCGCGCAGGGCCTCGACGGCCTTGCCGGGGTCCGCGGCGTCGTACACGGCGGAACCCGCGACGAAGCAGTCCACGCCGGCCTGGGCGGCCTGTTCGATCGTGTCGGCGTTGATGCCACCGTCGATCTCCACCAGCAGCTTGAGGTGCCCGGTGTCGACGAGGTGGCGGGCCTGGCGGACCTTGTCCAGCACGTCGGCCATGAAGCTCTGCCCGCCGAAGCCCGGCTCGACCGACATGACCAGCAGCGTGTCGTAGTGCTTGAGCAACTCGACGTACGGCTCCAGCGGGGTGCCGGGCTTGATGCTCAGACCGGCCTTGCTGCCCGCGGCCTTCAGGTTCCTGGCCAGCGCGACCGGGTCGTTCGCCGCCTCGACGTGCACGGTCACGTTGTACGCGCCCGCCTCCGCGTAGCCGATGGCCCAGCGATCCGGGTCCTCGATCATCAGGTGGCAGTCGATCGGGATGTCGGTGACCTGGAGCAGCGACTTCACCACGGGCAGGCCGAGCGTCAGGTTCGGTACGAAGTGGTTGTCCATGACGTCGACATGGATCCAGTCCGACGTGGGCACCGCGGCGAGCTCGTCGGCGAGGCGCGCGAAGTCGGCGGACAGGATGCTGGGGGCGATCATCGGCGTGTGGACCACAAGGGTGAAGTCTAGGTGTCCAGCAGGTCGAGCAGCCTGCCGGGAGCCACGTCTGAGACCACGACGACACCCGCATCGGTGAGCGTCGTGACGTGCGTCTCCCACATGGGGTGGCGGCGCTTGTCCGCGTTGGCCTGCGGCATGACGACGACCTTGCAGTTCTCGACGCCGATGGCCTCGTTCAGCGCGGTCAGGGCCTGGTTGTCGCCGATGCCCAGGGCCAGCTTGGCCACGGAGTTCGCGCTGGCCGGGGCGAAGATGAACGCGTCCGGCGTCGGATAGGGCTTGGGCTGGCTCGGCATCCTCGGCTCCCAGCGGATCGGGAGGTCCGTCAGCGCCTGCAGCCTGTCCAGTTCACCGGCCTCCTCGAACCATGGGACGACGGCCGGCGTGAAGGTGATGGCCAACTGCCACCCCAGTCGCACGGCCGGCTCGGCGAGGTCGGTGCGGAACCAGCCTTCGACACCGCCGCAGCCGCTTGCGACCAGTCCGAGCAGCCCACGTGTCATGTGGACGATCTTAGGTCGGGCGCCAGCGCCAGTGCGGCGAGCTGGTCCAGCACGGCGTTCAGCGGCTGCCGGTGTCGATCTCGACGGTGGCCGGCTCGCGCAGCAGCGGCTCGATCTCCCGTGTGTCCGCGATGATCCGGTTCCGCTCTTCCTCGGTTTTACCGAACGGATTGCGCGTTCTGCTCGCGACGCGTTCCAGGACGGTGTCGACCGTGCGATATCCGTTCTGCGCCAACAGGTTCGGCAGGGTCGACTTCCCCGTGCCGGACAGGCCGGTCACCCGGACCACCGCCACCCCACACCCCGCTCGTCACCCGGACAGGTGAACTCCGGACCCGTTGCACGGCCCGCGGGCGACGAGGCCCGAGAACTGTCGGACCCCGTCGCTAACGTCGTTCCCGAGCGCTCAAACCGGGCGTCGCAGCACCACGCAGAACATCGCGTCGGTGCCGTGCAGATGAGGCCAGAGCTGAACGTGCGGTCCTTCCCCGAGGTCCGGAACTCCCGGGAAGAACTCCCGCGTGTCCAGCACTTCGGCCCCGGTCCGCGCCGCGACGTCCGTCACCACCCCTACGGTCTCGGAGAGATGAGGTGAACACACGACATAAGCCACCACGCCGCCAGGGCGCACCAGCCGCAGCGCCTCGGTCAGCAGCTCGCGTTGCAGCTTCGTGAGCGTGCCGACGTCGGCGGGCTGGCGCCTCCACCGCGCCTCCGGGCGCCTGCGCAGGGCACCGAGACCGGTGCAGGGCGCGTCGACCAGCACGCGGTCGAACGCCCCTTCCCGGAAGTCGGTCTCACGCCCGTCGGCCACCTCCACGGTGATCGGCAGGCCGGAGGTGATCTTGCGCACGAGCTCGGCGCGGTGGGGTGCCTTCTCGACGGCGATCAGTTCGCCGCCTTCGAGGCCGACCAGTGCGGCCAGCAGGGCGGCCTTGCCGCCGGGGCCCGCGCAGAGGTCCAGCCAGCGGTCGTCCGTGCCGCCGTCCGTACCGCTGTCGCCACCGCCGGTGAGCGGCGCGCGCGTCAGGGCCAACGCGCACAGCTGGCTGCCTTCGTCCTGGACGTGGGCGAGGCGTTCCCGGACGGGCTCGAGATCGCCCGGGTCGCCCGCACCGGTCTCCAGGTGCACGCCATACGGCGAGTAAGGCGCCACGTCCCCGCCGACGATCGCGGCGAGTTCGTCGGCGCTCACCTCGCCGGGCCGTGCCACCAGGTGCACGGCCGGGCGCGCGTCGTCGGCCTCGAGGGCCCGCCTCAGCGGTTCCTCGCGGCTGCCGAGGGCCTCCGCGAACGCCTGCGCGATCCAGCGCGGGTGGGCGTGGGTGAAGGCCAGGTTGCCGACCGGGTCGGTGTCCGGGTCGGGTGCGAGCTCGTCGACCCACGCCGCCTCGTCCTGCGCCGCGATCCGGCGCAGGACGGCGTTGACGAAGCCCGCGATCCCGGAGCCCCGCTCAGCCCGGACGAGGTCGACGGTCGAGGCGACCGCCGCGTGTGACGGAATGCGGGTGCGCAGCAGCTGATACGCACCGAGCCGCAACGCGTCGAGCGCCGAACCGTCCACTTCGGACAGCGGCCGGTCGGAGCACGACTCGATGACGGCGTCGAGCAGGCCCTGCGCTCGCGACGTGCCGTAGGTGAGTTCGGTGGCGAGCGCCGCGTCACGGCCGGTGATACGGCGTTCGCGCAGCAGCTGCGGCAGCACGAGGTTGGCGTACGCGTCGCGCTGGCGCACCGCGCGCAGCGTCTCCAGTGCGGCGAGGCGGGCCGGGTCCTCCACGGGCGGCCGGGCGGGCCCGGTGCGCCGGCGTGGAGGGTGCGGACTGCTCGGGCGGGAAGGCTTCGAGGCGCCTCGCGAATGGTTGGTCATGCGATGCGCTCCCCTGTTTCGATCCGCACGCCGCGTGCCCAGTCGGTTGCGGCCATGCGCTTCTTGCCCTGTGCCTGGACCTCACCGAGGGCCACGGCGGTGGTCGCGGTGCCCACGAGCACGCGTTTGCGCTCGACGAGCACCTCGCCCGGCGGCAGCGACACGTCGGCCACCGGCGTCACCGGGCCGAGCTTGAGCCGCTCGCCGCGGAACTCGGCCCACGCGCCGGGCTCCGGCGTCACGGCGCGCGCCAGGCGGTCCACGGCGACGGCGGGCGTGGTGAAGTCGAGGCGCGCGTCCTCGACTGCGATCTTCGCGGCGTAGGTGACGCCGTCGGCGGGCTGGTCGACGGCGACCAGCGTGCCGTCCTCGATGCCGTCCACAGTGGACAGCAGGAGGTCGGCTCCCGAGACGGACAGCCGGGTCAGCAGGTCGCCGGAGGTGTCGCGGTCGCGCACCTTCTCGGTGACCACGCCGAACACCGGGCCCGCGTCGAGTTCCTTCACGATGCGGAACGTCGAGGCGCCCGTGATGTCGTCGCCGTTGCGCACGGATGCCTGCACCGGCGCGGCGCCGCGCCACGCGGGCAGCACGGAGAAGTGGAGGTTGACCCAGCCGAACTTCGGCACGTCGAGCGTGCGCTGCGGGAGGAGGTTGCCGTAGGCGACGACCGGGCAGAGGTCGGGTTCCAGCGCGCGCAGGCGGTCGAGGAACTCGGGTTCTCCCGCCTTGGCCGGCGTGAGGACCTCGATGCCGTGCTCGTCGGCGAGCGCGCCCACCGGGGAGCGCTCGAGCCTGCGGCCACGGCCGGAGGGTGCGTCGGGACGGGTGACCACGGCGACGACGTCGTGGCGGGAGGAGTCGATGAGGGCGCGCAGCGAGGGCAGTGCGACCTCGGGCGTACCGGCGAACACGAGTCGCATGGTCAGCTGGACCTGCCGAAGAGTGGGTGCGGGCTCTGTTTCAAGGTGGGCACCGTACCGTCGAACCACTCGGACTGCCTGATCTCCCGCATGGCCTGCTTGCGGGTGTCGGCGTCGAGGCGGTCGAGGAACAACACGCCGTCGAGGTGGTCCGACTCGTGCTGGATGCAGCGGGCCAGCGTCTCGGTGCCTTCGACCTCGACGGGCTCACCGTGCATGTTCCAGCCCTTGGCCACGACGTGCAGGTGGCGCTTGCAGTCCCACGACATGCCGGGGATGGACAGGCAGCCCTCGGAGCCGTCCTGCATTTCCTCGCCCACCACGTCCCACGTCGGGTTGACGAGATGGCCGGCGAAACCGTCGCAGTGGTACGTGAACACACGCAGTCCAACACCGAGCTGAGGCGCGGCGAGTCCTGCCCCGCCCGCGTTCTGCATCGTGTCCCACAGGTCCTTGACCAGGGTGCGCAGTTCCTTGTCGAAGTCGGTGACCTCGGTGGCCGCGGTGCGCAGCACGGGGTCGCCGAACAGGCGGATGGGTTGGACGGTCACGCAGTGCTCCTCGTGTGGACTGGAGGCCAGTCTACGAGGAGCGCGGTCAGTGCTCGGACGCGCTGCCGAGGAAGATCACGCCCACCAGCGCCACGAGGAAGTGGCCGGTGAACCGCAGAGCCGTCAGCGCGGGGCGCAGCAGCGCGTGGAAGTCGAAGTGGGCTGCCGGGGCGCTGGAAACCGTAGTCGTCGTCATGCCGTCAACTGTGCCGTTCACGCAGGTCAACCCACATCGGCTCGCAGTATCGAGCCCACATCAGCCCAGGGTAGGAAGATCACGTGCCGCCCTCGGCCACAAGGTGGAGACCCCGAGGCCATGAGGCTGATGCAATGGGCACATGACCTGGACGGCACCCGAAGTCACCCCGGCCGACGAACCGCTGCTCGGCGCGGAACGCCCGATGCTCGAAGCGTGGCTGGACCGCCACCGCGCCACTTTCCTCGCCAACTGCGCGGGCCTCTCCGGCGAGCAACTCGCCACGGCGTCCACGCCGCCGTCGAACCTGAGCCTGCTGGGCCTGATCCGCCACCTGACGGACGTGGAGCGCGTCTGGTTCCGCCGCCGCCTGGCGGGCGAGGACGTCCAGGCCCGCTACGGCGTGCCGGGCGACTGGGGCGGCGCCTTCGAGCACCTGGACCCCACCCGCGCCGAGGCGGAGCACGCCGGCCTGCTCGCCGCCATGGCCGAGTCCCGCGCGGCGGTGGCGGCTCGGGACCTCGACGACACCTTCGTGCACGAGCGCGTGGGCGAGATCTCGGTGCGCTGGCTCTACATCCACCTGATCGAGGAGTACGCGCAGCACAACGGTCACGCCGACCTCATCCGCGAACGCGTCGACGGACGCACCAACGACTAGCGGCCTTTCCCCGCCGGTCATGACGCCGAGCCGGCGACCAGTTCAGCGACCCGCAGACGTACACGGGTGTCCGCTGCACCGCGGATCCTGGCCAGGGCCTGTTCCGGGGCGAGATGGTGGCGGTGTGACCGGCCCGGCTGGAGTGCGGGGCTGCCGCACTCCAGCCGGGCCGGAACGTGCTCAGCCCACCTTCACCACGCGGGCGGCACCTCCGCCGCGCCGGGTCGGCTCGGCGACGGCACGCCAGCGGCCGTCCCCGGCTCGTTCGACGGCCGTGGCGGCACCGATCTCGGCGTTCTGGCTGAACCTGTGCCCGATGGCCTGCAGGCCCGCCGTGGTCGAGGCCGCGATGAACGCCGCCTCGGCCGGGGTGGTGGCCGCGTTGCGCTGGGAGGCGCGCGGGGCCGCCACCGCGTCGACGAGGGACATCTTGCGGTCCAGGCGGGCGGTCAGGATCTGGGTGACCGTGGTGATGATGGTGGAGCCGCCCGGCGAGCCGACGGCGAGCAGGACCTTGCCGTGGTCGAGGACGATCGTCGGGGCCATGGACGAGCGCGGGCGCTTGCCGGGGCCGGGGAGGTTCGGGTGCGGAACGCCCGGGGTCGGGGCGACGAACTCGAAGTCGGTGAGTTCGTTGTTGAGCAGGAAGCCGCGGTTCGGCACGACGATGCCGCTGCCGCCCTCCGCCTCGATCGTCAGGGTGTAGGCGACGACGTTGCCCCAGCGGTCGGCCGTCGTGAGGTGCGTGGTGCGTTCGGCGTCCTCGCGCAGTGCCGAGATGCCGGCGGTGGCTTCGCAGGCCTTGGGGTCGCGCGGATCGGCGGCGGGTTGCGGGGCGGGCAGCACGGCGTCGGGCTTGATCAGGCACGCACGGCTGTCCGCGAACCTCTGCGAGAGCAGGCCCTCGGTCGGCACGCGGGAGAAGGCCGGGTCGCCGACCCAGCGCAGGCGGTCGGCGAAGGAGAGCTTGGTCGACTCGATGAAACGGTGCAGGTACTCGACGTCGGAGACCTTCGAGAGGTCGGTCGACTCGAGGATGTTGAGCGCCTCGCCGACGGTGGTGCCGCCGGACGACGGTGCGGCCATGCCGTAGACGTCGAGGCCCCGGTAGCGCGTGTGCGTCGGGTCGCGGCGCTCGACCTGGTAGCGGGTCAGGTCGGAGAGGCGCATGTCGCCGGCGCGGACGTTGCGGGTCGAGCCGGGCACGACCGGCGGCTTCCGCACGGCCTGCACCAGGTCGCGGCCGACCGCACCGCCGTACAGCGACGCGAGTTCGGTGCGGGCGAGTTCGCGGTAGGTGTCGGCGAGCTGCGGGTTGCGGAACGTGCTGCCGACCGCAGGTGGCTGGCCGCCTGGCAGGTAGAGGTCGCGGGTCGAGGTGAAGTCGCCGAAGCGGGCGGCGTTGTTCGCGATCTGCGAGTTGAACGTCTGGTCCACCACGAAACCACGCCGTGCCAGCGCTTCCGCGGGCTCCATGGCCTCGCGCAGGTTCAGCGTGCCCCACTTGCGCAGCGCCTGCTGCCACGTCTTGGGCGTGCCGGGGACGCCGACGGACTTGCCGCTGGTCATCGCCTCGGCGAACGGCAGGGGCTTGCCGTCCTCCACGAAGAGCTGGTCGGTGGCGGACCGCGGGGCGGTCTCCCGGCCATCCAAAGTGGACACACGGCGGGTGCGGGCGTCGTAGTGGACGAAGAACCCGCCGCCACCGATGCCCGCGCTGAACGGGTCGGTCACGCCGAGCGCGGCGGCGGTGGCGACGGCGGCGTCGACGGCGTTGCCACCGCGGCGGAGCACGTCGATGCCGATCTGGGACGCGTCGGGGTCGACGCTCGAGACAGCGCCTCCCCAGCCCACCTGCTCGGGCACGCGTGGCGATGATTCCGCCGCGCCTGCCGGAGCAGGAGCGACCAGTACGACGGAGAGCGTCAGTGCGGCAACCGTTCGCAACATGCGGAAACTTCTACTCCGTTACGACCGGATGGCAACACTCCTTGAGGAAGGCCTAAGGTGCGGGCGTGTCGATCGATCTTGCCCAGTTGCGAACCAGTTTCACGAACACCCCGCTCGACGAGGCAGACCGCGAGGAAGCACTGCACTTCCTGCTGCGCGAACGCCGCGACGGCGACGCCGATCTGCTGCGGCACCTGCTCGCCCAGGAGACCGCCGCCCACCAGGAGGGCTGGGGCGTCAGCGAGTCGCTCGGGCTAGCCGCCCTGCTGCTCGCCGAGTGCGGCCGCGAGGAGGACGTCTGGGCCCTGTGGGAGGCCAAGAACGCCTCCTTCGACACCATGGCGGGCCTCGACGGCTTCCTGCTGTTCCCGGCGGGCATCGCGGGCACGACGGCGCACGTGATCGCGGACGAGGACCACCCCGAACGCGGCGACCTCATGACGTACGTGAGACGATGAATAGGCCTCTAGCTGGGAAAACAGGTTCTTTTGATCTTGTTTTCCGGTCTCAGGCCGTCGTCAGGCCGTGAACCGTGGCAAGGCCGTCGCCAGACTTGTCCAAGGCCGTGGCGTCGGACTCGGCCGCTTCCAGTCGTGGCTTGAACAGGTGATCGATCGCGAGGCGTGCCCGGTCGTAGGAGTCGGGCATCAAGTGGGCATAGACGCGCAGCGTGAACGCCTCGGATGCGTGCCCAAGGAACGCCGCGAGTTCCTTGATGCTGACGCCCTGGGCGAGCATGTGGCTTGCGAACAGGTGCCTGAGCGCGTGCATGCCGTCCTGACCCTGGGTGTAGTCGAGGCCTGCTTTGCCGAACGTCGGCTTCCAGATGGTGTTGTTGAAGGTCTGCCGTGCGTACAGGCCACCGTGCTTGTTGACCATGAGCAAATTCACAGTCTCGGTCTTGCGTGAGTCGTCTTCAGCCCATGGCAACGTGACCGCAACAGGCGGGAAGTTCTCCGCGTAGTCGTCCAGATCGGCCAGCACGCCACGCCCGAGCGGCACCACACGGGTCTTGTGCCCTTTGGGAAGCTTGAACTTGACTTTGCCGTTCACTGTGACCGCTTGGCGGTTGACGTGGTAGACCATCCGGTCGCGGTCGACGTCGTCGAGCGTGAACGCGAAGATCTCACCCTGCCGCAGGCCGACCCCCGCGCCGAGTGCCGTCATGGGCTTGAAGCGCTCAGGCAGGGCGAGGCCGACCGAGCGCAACCGAGCGTCCGCCCACACCTTGATCTTCCGAGGAACCGGCTTCGGACGACTGATCGACTTGTCCTTGCACGGATTGGCCCTGATCCGCTTCTCGGACACGGCAACATCGAGGATCGAAGACACGGTGTCGAAGATCTGCGCCCGATACGACGCCGCCGGAACCTTCGGATTTCCTTTGCTGTCAACGCGTTCGGTCATCCACGACAGCCAGTCTCGGATCAGATCGTTGTTGAACGACGAAAGCCGTGTGTCACCCAAGAACGGATGCACGTGCTGAACCGTCTGCTGCCTGATGATCTCCACTGTGGACTCGTCTTGTGATCGTCCTTTTAGTACTTTTGCGGCGAAGTCGCGGAACAGGACCTTGCCCGCTTCCGGGTCGGTGAACACTCCGGACAACACGTCGTGCTGCATCGATAGCAGGTACTCTTCCGCCTTGCCCTTCTGCTTGTCCGGGAAACTCTTGTTCCGTTCCTTGCCCGCATCGTCGTAGTAATGGACCTTGTAGCGCATCCCCTTCCCATGCTCGGGTGTCTGCTCCTTCACGGGCCTGCCGTTGCGACCCACCATGATGTTTCCGGTATCCGGGTCGAGCTTGTTCCGGTACCAGCGGTCTTGCACATGTCCGGCCATGAGTTGGTGTGTCCTTCCTGGTAGGAGCGTTGCCGAAAGAACAGGCCAGCCGGGCAGGCCGGGGAGGACTGCCCGGCTGGTCCTGGTGTTCGGGTTAGGCGGCGATCTGGCCGTCGAGCCAGTCGCGGACGTCGTCCGGGCGGTAGCGGACGTGCTTTCCGAGCCGGACGAACGCAGGTCCCACGCTGCGATAGCGCCAGTCGGTCAGCGTCTTCTCAGGGATGCCGAGGAAGTCGGCCAGAACGGCCGGCGTCCAGAGGCATTCCACGGTGATGAAGCGCGGTCGATCACTCATGCTGTCCCCCTCCCCGTTGCTGGTCAGGCCGCCTCCCGATGAGTTGCTGAAAGATTCAGCCCTTCATCGGGCGCGGGTCGGGGCAACGCGGCCAGCACCGCTTGAGCCTGGTCGTACTCGGCCCGCCACTTGAGCCGCTGACTGATCATCTGCATCAGCAGTTCCGCCCGGCTGGGAGCGTGCGGGTCACCCGCCTGGACTGGCGCCCACATGAGCCGCGTCCGGTCCGTCCCTTCAGGCTTGGCGATCCCCGCAGCAGCCAAGGCCTCACGGACGAACGTGGCCCGGTCGGACTTGTGTTCGGCGAGGGTCTTCCCCGACCAGCGCCGTGACACCAGCACCCGCCGCCCAGGCAACCCGAGCGTCTCCCTGCGGTGAGCCTTGGAGCGGCACCGACCCGGAGTCATCCGGGAGTTCGTCCCCTTGGGAGCGACGCCGTACAGCAGCCACACCGCGCAGCGTTCCGAGCACGGCGTGATCGCGAGCTCAGCAGCCAGGCGGTCAGCGTGCTCCGACACCCGCGCCGAGTCGTCCACGGCGACGACTTCGGAGATCGACTTGACCAGGTACTTGGTCAGGTAGCCGATGTGCCGCCCAGCTTCCTCGGTGCCGCCGAGGATGCCCTTGGAGTGCACCTGAGACCCGAACTCGACCACATGCGCTGGAGTGTCCAGATCAGACACCGCATCCGCCCACGGCGTGAGTGGGACGTTCGTGATCGGGTCCACGAAACCCTTGGCGCACATGTCCCACACCGGCATCCGGTCACCGCTGTACTTAATCTCATCGTGGTTGGGCCACCACACCTGGAGGTAGGTCGCCGCCGTCACCTGACGCACTACCGCGTGAGGGATCGAGCCCCTGACGGCGAAGTGGGCATGCGGGGTGATGCGCTTCTGCGGCTCGACCGTGCCGAAGTACTGCACGTCCCAGCCCACGACCCGACGCAGGTTCTGCCACCACCGGTCCACCAGGGAGGCGAAGTGCACCGCGTCCCGTGCGGCCCGCCGGTAGTCGTACGTCGCAGGGTCGGCCGGGGTGCCGTCCGTGCGCACTTTGCCGTATGAGTCGAGTGTGACCGTGACGAACGTCGAGGGTCGGTACTTGCCCGCGAACTCCCGCCCCACCGTGGTCTTGGCGACCTTGCGCCGGGGCAGGTTGGGCGAGTCCTGACGCCGCCGGGTCGAGCGGACCGGAGCAGGCGCGGCCGGCCGATCCACGTTGGGGAGGTTTCCGCGGACTCCCTCCCGCCGCAGGTCAGAGTCCGCCTCCCGGATGGCTTCCCGTAGGTCCTCGACCTGTTCCGCGTCCTGCTCACCCTGCGCCTGGCGGTACTCGGCGGTCAGGTCCGACCGGTAGGTGACCAGCTCGATTTGGTCGCTCGTGGCGGTCTCCCGCTCCGCCACGGGCTCGTGGTCGAGGTGCCAGCCTTCCCGGCACTGGGCCATGCGGGAGCGCCGGTTGCGGTCCGCACACGCCGGGCATTTGGACGCCACGGTCGAGTTGCAGCGCACACCGACCATGCGCACCTCACCGGTGTCGAGGTCCACGACCTCCCCCAGTACGGGACGCACACACACCCCGTGCTGCTCCGCCGCAGCCTTGACCACGTCGAGGGTGAGCGGCATCCGCGCCCGTTCTGCCGACGTCATCCCAGCCACATCCTGAGTAACGGCAGGAACCACCGCCACGCCAACGGTTTCTCCACTGTCCACAGTGGCCGTCATGGTCTCCTCTCGGTTGTTGGTCATGCCGCCACACCTCCACTCGCGTCGTCACTGCCGGAGCGTCCCGGGAACGGGTGCACCGATGCCTCAGTGATTCCGAAGAACATGGCCAGCTCGACAAGGTCCGCGTCGGTGACCCAGAACGCGCGGCCCCGCTCAGGAGTCCCGCGCCCATCGGTCTTGACCCACGCCACACCGGGCGTGTTCTCGCTGATCTCGTGAGCCGCAGCGCCCCGAGCCCGTGCACCGTCACCCAGGACCATGTCGACCTGTGGTGCTTCGTCCAGGCGGAGCGCGATCTTGGTCCCGAACAGATGCCGGAACGCGACAACCTCCTTACGTGGGTCCTGCACCAGCCCGAGCACCGCGTAACCGGGCGCGCGGCCCTGGGACGTGATGGTCGAGACGGCCCGCACCGCACGTTCCCTCAGGTTGCGATCCGGTTGGTAGGCGACGAGATCCGCCAACTCATCGATGATCAACAGGGTGAACGGTTCACCGCTGCGACGCGCCCAGATACGACGCACGCCCCGGTAGCGCGAGGCCCGTTCCTTGACCTCCGCCGCGATCTCTTCCAGCAGCTCGACCGCAGCAGCGCCGTTGTCGAACACGAGCCGCGAGAACGCTTCCTCGCACTGCCCGAGTTCCATGCCGCCCTTGGGATCGATCCCCACCAAGCGGACAGCACCCGCGCGGATCGCGGGGGCGAGGTGCCACACGATCGACCACAGCACCGAGGCCTTACCCGCGCCCTGCACACCGACCCCCAGGACCTGGTTGCCGAGCAGCTTGAGCCGCCACGTCTTCCCGGTCTCCAGGACACCGACGACCACGCGCTTGAGGTCCACCGCGTCCGCGTCATTGCACAACGGAGGCACCAGCACCGGGCGAGCCAGCGGGTCAGCGTGGACGAAGTCGAGTTCCAGCACGCGAGGCTTGAGCACCCGGACACGGCACGAACGCGCCCCGAACGAGTGCGCCAGCCCCGCCCGCCGCAGCTCCCATTCCTCGTGCGACTGGGCCGGGATCATCCGCACCCGGACACGGTCCCGCCAACCATCCGAACGGACCCGCCGCAGCTTCGGCAGGTACTCACGACCCCGCCACTCCTTGGCCAACTCGGCCAGGCGCACGGTGGTCTTCCAGCGCGGCACGTACACCGTGGCCCGCCGGAACTCTGTCACCAGCCGCAGCCACACCTGACGCGAGAATGACCCGCGCGACAGGCCCCACCAGATCACCAGGCCGGCCGCGACCGCCAGCAGCACCAGAACCAGCGAACCCCAGCCCAAACGCCACCAGCACAACACCAACAACGCCGGAGTCAGCGACACTGCCGGGTACCGCACGACCACGAGGGCCAGGCGGACGCCGCCGAGGAGCAGCAGCCACACCAGCGCCACCAGAGCCGCAACCCACTTCAGTTTCCCCGGAACGAGCGCCCACCACGGCACACGAGGACGGACACCCTCGAACGGGGCCGGATCAACCCACCTACCCATCAGGCCTCACCCCCACACATCAGAGAGAGTGAGGACATACACACCACCGGGCTAACGGTTCGGCTTGACGCCGCACCCGTACAGACAGATACCATTGACACGACTGGGAATCCTTTGCGTAGCAACGAAGACGACAAGAAAGACCAGTCAGTGCGTCGCCATGGAAGCAGACCCAGAACCGCCAAGAACTCGGCTGTTTCCATCGGCGACCACCAACCGGCCGCACACCCGTTTTCATTTGTGCATCAAGGCATGCGTCACCAGCACGCGACATGCAGCCACGCGCCGACGACGCAAACCCTTACCTCGCAGAGCCTTCCGCTCAGTCTCCTGAACCTTGCGACTCCGGGTCCTCAGGCGCCCCCCTGAGGATGATCGCCTCAGCCAGATACAGACGGCCAAGATCCTTGAGCAACACGCCAAGCTCCTCAAAGCGTTGCGCGCGCTCAGAATCCGGAACCAGACTGCACGTCCGCAACATGTTTCGAGCGAGCATCTCGCCAAACTCGGGATGAGTCCTCGCGACCTCACGCGACAACCGCTCCAGCGAGATACGCAGCAGGTCCTCAGTCAAGATCTCCGCAGCCACGAAGAAACTTCCCTTCCTCCGCTCACTGCCCGTCCAACTCACGCGCCAGCCGATCCTCACGATCCGCCCAGTACAGCGCCTCGTGGTGGTGGCCACGGTCCAGATCAGCCACCCGCCGATACACCGCAGCACTCTTCTCGTGAAACCGCCGCAGACCAGCGACATCACCCTTGCCCGGCATCAACCGAGGCAACACCTCATGCGCCTCACTGAGCGACACAATCCGCTCAGCCTGCGCCCACGACGCCTCACGCCGCTCGACCACAGTCACGTCAACCTCCCTGCTCCAGATTCGCCGTAGGCGTCGGTGTCCTTCCGCGCGAGGCGTTCGCGTGAATCGGCCTGGTGGTCGAACATCTCAGCGGCATGGAGAGCCGCCGCCTTTGCCCACCAAGGCGTTTCGGTGTGACCGGCCAGTTGTCGCCAGAGCCACGCCACCTCGCGATAAGCGGGCACGATTCGAGTGGCAGCGTCAGGGTCATCAGCAGCCGCGTACCGGTTCGCCTCATCGGCTGTTGTGAACCGCTGGTAAGCCTGCTGCCACTGCTCACTCAGAGCCCGTAGATCTGCCACGGCTTACGCTGCCTTGGGAGCTTCAGACGTGCCGTTGGCGTTGTTCTGCTTGCCGCCACGGTTCGCCGCCTGCGGAGCCAACATCTCGTCTGCCCAGACCGTGTAGCTGACCCAGCCATCCCGCACGTACGGCGTGACCTTCAGGCCCCGGAAGACCGCAGGACGGAAAGGCGTACCCGCCAGCGTCTCCGGCGGAACCGGCTGATACTCCGAAGCGATCTTCACCACCGCACCGGTGTTCTTACCCTTCGCGGACGGGTCCGTGCCCTGCACCGTCCACACCGGAAGACCCGTCAGCTTGTCCACGGCCGGACGGGGCGACTTGCCCTCTGCGTACTCCGTCGCCCGGTCCACGCTCAGCACGAAGAACCCTTGCGGGTACAACTCATCGAACGTGATTCCGAACCTGTGCCCAGCGGGGATACCCACTCGGTACTCCTTCAGTAGGGCCGCTAGATCGCGGCTTGCTGCTATTTCTGGAACTTGCATAACTAGATTCGGCAGTCATTCGTCCCGTCCGAGTTCCGTCCCTGTCTCTTCTGACGCGCCGAGTACTCAGATGGTCTCGTCTTGGTCTCATGAGCGTGCTGTCAGCGCTCATGAAATTCCGCAGGTCTGAGGGGTTTTCGCTCACGTAATTCCGCAGGGCGTCGCTCACGTAATTCCCCACCGGGAGGGTGAGCGTG
>NZ_JOEA01000034.1 GCF_000719115.1 Lentzea albidocapillata
CCGGCGGCGACAGAACCGAGGCGCTGCACCGAAACCGCCGCGACGAACACGATCCCGGCGACCAGCGCGACCACGAGGCCCACGGCGAGAACGGAGGCGCACCCCGTTGACCAGCCTGCGCACCAACATCGACCTGCTGGTGCGCAGCGAACGCACCGGCCGCGCGCTACCGCAGCGCGCGGAGGTCCTCGACCGCCTGCAGGCCCAGAGCCAGGAGTTCAGCGACCTGGTCACCGAACTCGTCGTGCTCGCCCGCGACGACCGGGAACTGGCCGGCGAACCCGTCGACCTGGCCCGTGTGATCGACCGGGCGGTCGAGCGCGCCCGCAGCCGTGCCCACGACCACCTCTTCGACGTCGACCGCGCCGAGTGGTCGACCGTCGGTGACGCGGGCGCGCTGGAACGCAGCGTGCTCAACCTGCTCGACAACGCCGTGAAGTTCTCCCCGGCGTGCTCCACGATCACCGTTCGCTCGAAGCCTGGCTGGCTGACCGTCAGCGACGAGCGGCCCGGAGTGCCGTTCGAGCACAGGAGCTCGGCCTTCGAGCGGTTCTGGCGCGCGCCCGACGCCCGTGGCCTGCCCGGATCCGGTCTGGGGCTGGCGATCGTGGCGGACGTCGTGGCGGTGCACGGAGGCAGCGTGCGGTTCGTGCCGAGGCCGCGCGGTGCGTCCGTTCGCGTCGATCTGCCCGAAATCCGTTGACTGGCAGACGATCGACGGTGGTTGCCGTGGCCTGCTCTGCACCACGGTGAGGGCATGGAACGCACACACCGGCGCCCTGCCTTGCTGATCACCGCGCTCCTCTCGATCGCGATGTTCAACGCCGGCAACTCGGCCGCAGCTCCTCCGGAAGAACCGTCGAACCACTGGCAGTACAACCACTGGCCGCAGCAACAGCCGTGGCAGGAGTCCAGGGACTCCGCCCGCGTGCTCGCGCAGGCCGGTTTCCCCGGCCCGATCGACCCGCAGAACTGGGTCAACCCCGACCACATGACGTGGGAACGGGACTACAAGAAGATTCCCGGTACGAACTGGGCCGACCCGTCGGTCAAGGGTTCGGTGCGCACCTTCAAGGGCGCGCTGGTCCTGCTGGACTATCCGAACCAGCCGTTCGTCGTCACGCAGGCGAAGAACTCCACGGTGTTCGGCAACCCCAGCGCCGAGGCCGGCGACGTGCCGCGTGCGCAGGTCGGGCAGTTCTACCAGGACTTCCTCAACAAGCCGAACGGCCTCAACCGCGGTCACACGGTGCACGAGTACTGGATGGAGACCTCGGGCGGGCGCTACGGCGTCGATCTGAAGGCGTTCGGCCCGTACCTGATGCCGGGCAAGGACCACGAGTACGCCATGGAGTTCCAGGGCGGAACCGGTTGCCCCGCGGGCGATTCCTGCAACCGCAACATCCGCACCGACGGCCGTGCCGCGTGGGTGGCCGACGTCGGCGCGGAAGTGCCCGCGGGCTACGACTTCGTCTACTACCTGTCGGCGGGCCAGGACGAGTCCGGCACCTGGCAGGAGTTCGGGATGATGAAGTTCCGGACCAAGGAGGACGTGACCGACGCCTTCGGCCCGCCGGATCCCGCGCTGCCGAACTGGTCGAAGACCCGTTACGTGGACTGGACGTCGTGGGCCGCGGGCTCGTCGATCTGGCCCAACGCGGGCGGCGGCTCGTCCACCCAGGCCGAGAGTTCCGGCCAGGGCGTGTACGCGCACGAACTGAGCCACATCCTCGGCATCGGCGACAACTACAACAACCCCTACGGCAGCCCGCCGCGCCGTGACTACAGCGGCCCGTGGGACATGCTGTCGCGCGGCTCGTTCAACGGCCCTGGCGGCCCGCACTCCCGGTGGACGATCCCGGCGACCGGCGGCGGATCGCTCGGTGCGCAGCAGACCCTGCGCAACAAGATCAAGCTCGGCATCGTGGACGAGAAGAACGTCCTGCGGTTGTCGCGCGAGGCCCTCGCCAGTTCCGGCACGGTCATCGCGAAGATCACCGCCCGCGAGGTCAACCCCGGCGCCACCGGCCTGACCGGCATCAACCTCGCGCTGGGCACCGGCGACAAGTCCCCGTCCTGCAACGTTTCCACCAATCCGTTCTGCGACGGCGGCGGCTACCACAACTACACGCTCGAAGTCGTGGACCGGATGGGCGCCGACTCGTTCACCCCGGACTCCGGCGTGATGCTGGCCAAGACCAAGAACGTCGACGCCGCACCGTTCACGTGGGTGATCGACGCGAACCCGCAGGACATCGGCATGACCGACTACGTCCTGCCCGACGGCACCAAGGTCCCGATCACGATCGGCGACTACCGCCAGCTGTCCGACGCGCTGTTCCACGCGGGCACGAACTCCGGCAGCGAGTTCGAGTTCGTCGACACGGCCAACCGCCTGCACTTCTACGTGCTGGAGCTGCAACGCGACGCTCGAGGCGTGCTGTCGTACACGGTGGCGATCCGGTCGCTCGACGGTGCCGGACCGCAGCAGCGCGGCGTGCGGGTCAACCCGACCGCGGCGCGTGCCGACTCGTCAGGTGTGGCGACCTGCCGCTTCCCGCTGACCAACACCGGCCGCACGGCACCTCCCGGTGGACAGCACCCGGAGCCCGTCGACCAGTACCTCGACGGTGACGTCTACCGCGTGACGGCGAAGGCTGCGGACGGCTGGACGGTCTCGGTGCCGAACGCGCTGGCCACGGCCAGGTTCGGCGGGCGGGTCGACGTTCCGGTGCACGCCCAGCGCAACGGTGGGCCGATCATGTCCAAGGTGACCTTGACGGCTGTGTCGGAGAGCAACCCCGGCAGGTCCGCGACCGCGACCTGCACGGTGACCGGCCGCTAGCGGTGACGGCTCCGGGCCGGCCTCCGCCGGTCCGGAGCTACCCGCTGCTGGGGAACCGGTCCGGAAGTCAGCATCACGAAGCACCCCGTCAGCAGCACGGTGCCGCACGTCAGCCACGTCAGCGTCTGGACCGTCGAGATCGGGGCGATCACGCCGATGCTGAACAGCAGCAACGGCATGCCGAGCGCGTAGCAGACGCCGGCCGCGAACGTCCGGCCCGAACCGTTGACCAACAACGGCACCGCGGCTGCCGCAGTCAGGACCGCGAACACGAGCCACGCGTACGTCAGCCCGGTGTGCAGCGCGATGGTGACGTCGAGCCCGTCGTCCGCGCGGATCACGGACTCCAGTTCGGGCGCGTAGCTGAACCCGACGGCGGCCCTTGTCCCCGCGGCGACGGCTGTGAGCAGCAACGACGCCCCCAGGATGGTGCGACCGCGCCGGACGGGATCGACTCGCTTCCTGGTGTCCACGCACCCCAGTCTGTTGGCAGTCGCCGGTCGCGTGGCGCCGCACACGCCCAAGTGCACTCAGTGGTGGTACGGGATGGAGGCGCGTCACTTCCCGGAGGTGGCGCTTTCGCCGTCCAGCACCGCCAGCGCGTTGCGGATGCCCTGCTCCAGGAGGTCATCGGCGAGCTGCCGGTCGGTCAGAGCGCGGGACAGCTGCAACGTGCCGACCATCAGGGCGTAGACGCTGAGAACCGTGGTGCGCGCCGACTGCGGATCCGCTGGTGCCAGGCGGGCGGCGAAGTCGTCCATGATCGCGAGCATGCTGTCGGTGTAGACCTGCCTGGTCGGCTCTCCGCACCGGCCGATCTCGTCGAGCAGCGCCGCGGACGGGCAGCCCTCCTCCGGGTTGTCGCGGTGCTCGGGGGAGAGGTAGGCGCGGACGATCTGCTCCACTCCGGCGCGGCCGGGTGCGCCGGCCGCGAGTTGTTCGCGCTGGTCGCGCAGCTGGTCGGAGACCGCGGTCGCGACCAAGTCCTCTTTGGACTCGAAGTGCGCGTAGAAGGCACCGTTGGTCAGTCCCGCGTCCGCCATGAGCGTGGCGACGCCGGAGCCGTCGATGCCGCTGCGCTTGAACCGGCGGCCCGCCGTCTCGATGATCCGCTGCCTCGTCGCCAGCTTGTGCTCTTTGCCGTACCGCGCCATGTGCTCCTCCGGCCTCGATGTTAGTACGATCATAATCTAAATCTGCCGGATCTCTTGCTTCGGACCCAAGTCCCATCTTATGGTCGTACGGTCATAATGCAAAGGAGCTCACGATGACAGCAGCACCGCAGGTGGCGCTCGTGACGGGCGCGTCCTCAGGCATCGGCAAGGCCGCCACGCTCGCACTGGCGAACGCCGGCTTCCGTGTGGTCGGCACGAGTCGCGACACCTCGAGGATCACCCCCGCCGACGGCGTGACGTTCCTGGACCTCGACGTCACCAGCGACGAGTCGGTCGCCGCCGTCGTCGGGCAGGTGCTCGAACGGTTCGGGCGCCTCGACGTACTGGTCAACAACGCCGGAGTCGGTGCCAACGGCGCCGCGGAGGAGATCTCCGTGGCCCAGGCGCAGACGGTCTTCGACGTCAACGTCTTCGGCCTGATGCGCATGACGAGGGCCGTCCTGCCGCACATGCGCGCCCGTTGCAGCGGCCGGATCATCAACGTCTCGTCGGTGGCCGGGTTCGTCCCCAACCCGTTCATGGCGGTCTACGTCGCGACCAAGCACGCGGTCGAGGGGTACTCCGAATCCCTGGACCACGAGGTCCGCGAACACGGCGTTCATGTCGCGCTCGTCCAGCCCGGCCCCACCAACAGCCCGTTCGACGCCAACATGGTGCAGGCGGACAGCCCGCTGCCGGTCTACGCGCACCGGCGCCGCGTCTACGACGACGTCATGGCGGAGTCGATGCGAGGCGGCGACGATCCCGCGCTCGTCGCCGGGGTGATCGCCACGGCGGCCACCGACGCGAAGCCGAAGCGGCGCTACACCGCGGGCTCGACCGCCGCGCGCGTCAGCGTGCTCCGTCGCGTCGCCCCCGCGTGGGCCTTCGACAGGAGCGTCCGCAAGCTCAACCGGATGGCGGGCTGACGTGCGGGCGTTCATCGTCGACCGCTACGGGAAGAGCGGCAACACCCTCCGAGCGGGCGACATGCCCGAGCCGGAGGTGGGTGAGCACGACGTGCTGGTCCAGGTCCACGCGGCGGGCGTCAACGCCCTGGATCTCAAGATCAGGGACGGGGAGTTCAAGCTCGTCCTGCCCTACCGCCCGCCGTTCGTCCTGGGCAACGACGTCGCCGGCGTCGTGCTCCGTATCGGTGCCGGAGTGCGGAAGTTCAAGCCCGGTGACGAGGTCTACGCGCGACCGGACAAGGACCGGATCGGCACCTTCGCAGAGCTCATCTCCATCAGCGAGGACGACCTGGCGCTGAAGCCGAGCCGGCTCACGATGGAGGAGGCGGCCGCCATCCCACTGGTCGGCCTGACCGCCTGGCAGGCCTTGGTCGAGATCGCCGACCTGCAGAAGGGCCAGAAGGTCTTCATCCACGCCGGTGCCGGCGGGGTCGGGACGTTCGCGATCCAACTGGCGAAGCACCTGGGCGCCACCGTGGCCACGACGACCAGCGCCGCCAACGTCGACCTGGTCAAGCGGCTCGGCGCCGATGTCGTGATCGACTATCGCAAAGACGACTTCGAAACCGTCCTGCGCGACTACGACGTGGTGCTGAACAGCCTGGACAACAAGACTCTCGAGAAGTCACTGCGCGTACTGAAGCCCGGCGGAAAACTCATCTCGATCTCCGGCCCGCCGGACCCCGCCTTCGCCAGGCAGCTCGGCAAGCCGTGGATCCTGCGACCGGTGATGCGCGCCCTGAGCCACCGCGTCCGGAAAGCGGCACGGCGCCGCCAGGTCAGCTACTCGTTCCTCTTCATGCGGGCGAACGGGAAGCAACTGGGTGAGATCACCTCGCTCGTCGACGCCGCGATCATCGAACCGGTCGTCGACCGGATCTTTCCCTTCGAGGCGACCAACGACGCCTTGGCGTACGTCCAAACAGGACGCGCCAAGGGCAAGGTCGTCGTGAAGGTCAGGAGCTCGTCCGGGGAGGAGCCATCACGACCGTGATCACCGCTTGCCAGAACACGCCGACCCAGACCTGTTCTTCACCCGGACGGCCAACAGCAGCTCCGCGGCGAAAAGACGCTGACTCCGTTCGGACGTTACTGTGGCCGTTCTGATGATGTTGCTCAGGGGAGGGCCAAGTGGGGAGCGTCGTAGTCGGTCCGCGTCGTGCGCATCCGTTTCTGAACCGTGTCGGCGCACGGACGGAAATGAGCAAACTGTTCGACGAGCGGCGGGCGGAGGGACGCCCCTGCCTGGTGTATTTGCACGGCCCGGACGGAATCGGGCGCACGAGCTTGGCCAGCGAGTTCTTCCACGAGCACCGGTCGGCGTTCGACGACGCCTACATCGAGGTCGCTGCTCGTCAGCCTGACGGCAAGCTGGTGCAGCAGGGGGAGATGCTCGGACAGGCGCTGCGAGGTCTGGGTGTGGCCGACGCGGACCTGGCCAGTTCGGACGCTGCCCGTGCGGAGGCGTTCCAGCGGCTGTCCGCGGGCAAGCGGTTCCTGATGCTGATCACGGACGTGGCGAGTGCGGAGCAGGTCACGAGGCTGATCCCCAACTCGTCACCGGAGGCCGCGGTGGTGGTGACGGCTCGGGTGATGTTGCGCGAGTTGTTCCAGCACGACTTCGCGGACGTGCCGTTGAACAGGTTGCCGCGTGCGGAGTCGAGGGAACTGCTCCTGGCCGCCATCGGTCCGGGCGCGGCCGAGTTGCCTGCCGAGGTCATCGATGAGCTGACCGAGATCTGCGACGGCTTCCCGTTGTTGATCCGGATCCTCGGAGCGCAGCTCACGAGGCGGCCGCAGCGCGCCGTGGAACGGTATCTGCGGGAACTGCGAACCTCTGATGAAGCGCTGCTGGCCATGGACCATTCGCAGCGTGTGACGAGGTTCCTGAACGCCACCTTCAGCCTGGTGCGCGACCTGCAGCTCGCCCTGCGCCGCCTGGCGTTGCTGCCCGGCCCGAGGTTCGGGGCCGACGCTGCGGCGGTGGCGCTGGACGTCGACCGCGATCGGGCCGAACAGGTGCTCGACGAGCTTTCCG
This sequence comes from Lentzea albidocapillata, assembly GCF_000719115.1. GTDB lineage: Bacteria > Actinomycetota > Actinomycetes > Mycobacteriales > Pseudonocardiaceae > Lentzea > Lentzea albidocapillata. Next base: position 7,009 of record NZ_JOEA01000034.1, read on the forward strand.
ATCTCAACCTGCTGGTCTACGACGGGGATCGGGACAGGTATTCGTTCTACCGGGTCGTGCGTGCGCACGCTCTGCGTCTCGCGCAGGAGGTCGACGGTCCCGAGGTCGTGAAGTCGGCGGTCGAGAGGATCACGACGTGGTATCTCCGCGAGGCGATCCCGCGGGATGCGGCACTGGCGAACCGGTGGCGAGTCGGTCCCGAGTTCGACAGGTATGTCGCGGCCAAGCCGGTTCCGTTGCCGCGGGAAGACGCCACGGCCTGGTTCGATGTCGAATGGCCTTCGGTCGTTGCGTGCGTGCGCGCCGCACACGAGCAGAATCTGCATGACGTCGCGTGGCAGCTCTGTGTCGCGGTCTTCAAGTATCTGCACCTGCACGGGCACGTCGACGTGTGGCTCGACAGCCATCAGCTCGGAGTGCGTTCCGCGGAGGCGAGCGGAAATGTGGCGGGTCTGATGCAGGTCACGTCACAGCGGGGCGCCGCACAGCTCGCCGTCGGGAACACGACGCTCGCGCGACAGGACTTCGAGGCCTCGCTGCGTGCTGCCATCAAGGCCGGACACAGCCACGGCGAGCAGAGCGCGTGGGAGTGGCTCGGCAAGACCGCTGCCGCGGAGCGCGATCTGGAGATGGCGTTCCGCTGCTTCGACGAGTCCGAGGCGGTTGTCGACCGATCCGGGCAGGCGATCGGAGAACAGCAACGGATCCGGATGCGGGCGCTGCTGGCCCTGCACCGCGCGAGGGCATGGGTGAAGCTGCGGGCCTGGGACCGCGCGGCGAGCGTGGCGGCCGCGGTGATCGAGCACTTCGAGTCGGCCCACGAGACCGACAACCACGCCAAGTGCCTGCTCGTACTCGGGGACGCCGCCCTCGGCACCGGTGACCCTGCCGAAGCCGCACGACACTACCGCCAGGCTGCCAGGTTGTTCTCCCACGACCAGACCGTTCGTGCCGAGGCCGGCGCCCTGCGGCAACTCGGTGCTGCCTTGCAGGCCGGGCGCGACTTCCGGGGCGCTGCCGAAGCTCTCCGGTCGGCCATGGAGCTGTACATCATGCTGGGGGACGCCGAGACGGATGCGGTGGACGCACTTCTGAGGCAGGTGGAGGAGGAAGGCCGGGAGGGCTGAGCGCTACCTCGATCTGGCGGCTGCCGATCCGTAGCGTTGCCCTGCCGGGTAGTGCCTCCCACGTGCGGCCGGCGGAGAGCCAGGCATAGATCGCGGACGCGCAGGCGACGGATTCGTCCACATCGGACAGACCGTGTGCGACAACGCCTTTGTCGCGGTGTACGACTTCTTCGCCCGTTACCACGAACCCGCACGTCGGCCGGCGAGTGAACGTCTCGCCGGCCTCGCCCAGATCCTTGAGCATCACGATGGCCGCGTTGCCGTGCAGATCTCGGCGGGGATGCGCCTGCTCCACCACCAGGTGCCGGTCGGTGGTGTTCGGGGGCTGTTCGTCACGGGCGTCGACGTCCGCCGGCCACCTCGTCACCTCGGCCTCGTGGTCGCCGTGCCACTGTACGGCGGCCCACCACGCGGCGACCGGGATCCGCTCGGGCAGCAGTGCGTCCGCGGCATACGGTGGGACCAACGGCGCTCGCGGCGGCTCGGTCAGCGCCATGAGGTCGTAGAAGGCCTTCCTCAGCACGGCTGCCGATGAGCCCGGTAGCGAGGTCGCGAGCTCGCGCACCTTGCTGAGCTGGCCGGCGTCTGCGAGCGCGGCGTCGAACTGCGGGAGGAAGGCCGAGACGGGGTCGAGCCGCCTCGCTGTGCGTCCCAGCTCGCCCATCGCGGACCTCTCGGCGATCTGGTCCTCAGGAAACGAAGCCAGCAGCGTCGCCCGCCCAGCACAGGCCGCGTATCCGGTTACCGCGCCGAAATCTCCGACCACCACGTCGGCAGCCAGCACTGCCTGCTGCCAGCCTTCGGCGGGAGGAACCAGCCGCAGACCCGCGCGCAGGCAGTCGCCGAGCCACAACCTGATCTGCGCGGGTCCGTGCGCGAACCACGCGTTCGGGTGGAGCACGGCGGCCACGACATGCCGGTCACTCGGCAGCTCGGCCAGCAACTGCGCGATGAGATTCGGGTTTCGCCCCAGCAGGGAGTCCGGGCCCCAGGTCGACGACACCACGACGACCGTCATGTCGTCGTCCGCGCCCAGCGCGCTTCGGTACTCGCGGCGCCGCGGTTCGCTCACCGCCATCCGGTCGAAGCACGGATCGCCTGCCACTATCGCGGCGTCCAGCGCCTCGGGAACCGCATCGGCCAGGCGGGCGTACTGCTCGTCGTGCGACAGGACGACAGCGCGGGGGACTACCGCGCCGTTACGCACCAACCCGTCGCGTGACAGGCCGTAGACGGAGCGGTTTCCGGTTTCCGGTTTCCGGTTTCCGGTTTCCGGTTTCCGGTTTCCGGGTGAGTATTTAGTGTAGCCAATTCCGTGCGAAAGAATCACGAGCGGAGCCGTGATGTCGTGCAGGTTCCCACTATTGTGTACCGAAAGTGCGAGGTCGAACTCGGTTACGGTCGCCTGTTCCCAAGGCATGACCAGCGCACCCATCGCGGCGAGGTGTTCCTCCACGCCGTTGGTCACCGCAGACGCCTGCGGACACGTGTAGATGATCTGGACCCGCTGGTCGCTGTCGAACACGGGCACGATGTCGGCCAGGCGGTTGAGGGCCGTCACGGTATGGGCGACGGCCAGCACCGACCGTTCGGCGGCCACCGTCCGCCACCGGGGACCGTGAGGTCCGAGCGGCACCTTCAGCCACCGGCTTGACGACACAATCCACTCCCGCAGAGGCTCAACTCCCGCTCACCGTACCTGGCATCCCACGACGTGATCACGAAATCGGTACGGTGCTCACGTGACTCCGATCTGGGTGACGATGCTCGTGGCCGTGCTGAGTGTCTTCGGCGCGCTTGGCGCCCAGTGGCTCAACACGATGCGCGCCTTCCGTCTCGCCGAAATCGAACGACGCGCCAAGCGCGAGGAACGCCACCAGCAGAACCGTGAAGACACCTATGCGAAGTTCCTGGTCGCGGCCCGAGCCCTGCGTCCTGCGCTGCGTTCCGCCGCCGGCACCGGCGAAGCGGCTTTGGCCGCACTCCGCGACGCCGCCGCCTACATCGAGCTGAACGCTCCCGAACTCGCCGACAGGGCACTCGCGGCGGTGCTCGACTCGGGGGAACGGTGGGCTGAGCTCGTGCTGACCAGTCCGGCGACCGCTCCGGTGATCAAAGAGGCTGATGAGGAGTTCCACCAGGCTGTCCGCACCATGCGCGATCTCATGCGCAACGACCTCGCCAGCGAATGATCACAACGCGTGCCGTCGTCGTCACGCGAGCGATAGGCTGACTGGATCGATCTTTGCCGGAGCGTGGGAGGCGCGGCATGGCGGGCGAGCCCGACGTGACGAACATGGTGGAAGGATCGACGTTGCCACGACCGCGTCAGCTGCCTGGAGCGATCACGAAGCTGGTCAACCAGAAGCGGACACTCCGTGCGCTCGACGAGGCATTGGCCGCGGTGACCTCCGAGGGCCCGGTGATCAGGGTGCTGCGCGGCCAGCGCGGTAGCGGCAAGACGACAGTCGCTGTGCGTTGGCTGCACGACCGCGCGGATCGTTTCCCCGACGGGCAGCTCTACGCGAACCTTGGTGCGTGGACCGATCAGGTGAGCGCGCCGAGCGAGGTGCTGGCCGGATTCCTGGGCGCGCTCGGGGTCGACCGGGCACAGATCCCCGCGGACCTCGAGGCGCGGCACAACATGTTCCGGACATTGACCCACGGCAAGCGCTTCCAGGTGATGCTCGACGACGCCGTGACGCCTGCCCAGGTGCGCGCGCTGCTACCGGGCAAGGGCGCCTCGCTGGTCGTGGTCACCGGTCACGGGGCGTTCGGCACCCTGTTGCAGAACAACGCCGCTTTCGTGGACGTCGAGCCGCTCGAAGCCGAGATGGCCGTAGAACTGCTGCGCGTCTTCGCGGGGGATCGCGTCGATGGTGAAGTCTCCGCTCGTGATGCCCTGGTGGCCATGTGCGCGGGTTTGCCTGCCGCGTTGTGCGTGGTCGGCGTGCTGCTCGCGGAGTCACCGGACATGCCGCTGGCGGAACTGCTGGACGAACTGAAGGACCCGGCGACGGGAATCACGCGCGTGACCGTGGGCGGCGAGCCGTCGCTGGGCACCGTGTTCGACGCCGGATACCGCAGGCTCAGCCGCCTCGGCCAGCGCTGCTACCGGGCGATCGGCCTTCATCCGTACGTCGATGACCTGTCTGTGGCGGTGCTGGCGGCCGCGTTGGGGATCTCCCCGGCGGAGTTGCGTCCGGTGATCCGCGAACTTCGGGACATGCGAACGATCGACCAGCCTCGCACCGGCAGGCTGACCGTCCACAAGCTGGTGCACGAGCACGCGCGTCTGGTGGCCGACACCGTCGACGACGCAGCGCACCGTCTTGCCGCTACCCGCTCGATGGTCGGGTGGTACGTGACAGGAGCGGTCACGGCGGCCATCGGGTTGTTGCCACCGCGGTCGTGGCGTGGCGGGTTCCTTCCCGAATCCGTTGTGGACGGAGCACATCCAGCTTCGGCCGATCCTGGCGCGTGGCTGCGGGCCGAGCGGGTGAACCTGCGGGCGGCGGTGACCGTCGCGTTCGAGCTAGGTGAGCTCGAATCCGTTCTGCGGTTGTGTGTCTCGCAGTGGTGGTTGTTCCTGGCGGAGAAGTACGCCGATGACCTGGTGGCCACCCACGCGCTCGGCCTTCGCGCCGCAGACCACCTGCGCGCCGATCGGGAGAAGGCACTTCTGCTGGTGCAACAGGGTTTCGCGTATCGCAGCCTCGGCCGGTTCCGTGACGCGGTCGACTCGTGCACCGCGGCGATCCAGCTCGCGGAGGCGGCCGGCAACGTGGAACTGGTTGCCACGGCGCTGGAAGGCGCCGGCTTGGCCGCGTTCGACGGCGGCGATCTCACCAGGTCGGCGTCGTGGTTGAGGCGCAACCTGGAGCTGGCGGAAACGACCCGCGACCCGCGACGTATTGCGCTGGCGTGCCTGCACGGAGCCAAGCCTGAACCGTCCGAGCAGGCGCTGGTGCTGCTGGAACGAGCCTACGAGGGATTCCGATCGCTACCTGTGGCTGAGCCGCAGAACTTGGCGAAAGTGTTGCTGTGGCAGGGCCGCAAGCTCGGCGCCGAAGGTGGTCCGCGGTTGCGGGAAGCACTCGCCCTGGCGACCGAGCACAAGCACCAGGTCGATCGGGCGGAGATCCTGGAAGCACTGGCGCAGCTCGAGACCGACCGCGACGTCGCAGTCGAGCTGTACCGCGAAGCGTTGACGATCTACGAGGAGCGCGGGCTGCTCCATTCCGCGCTGGCGACCCGGCAGAGGCTGGCCGAGCCGGCTTGACCTGCTTGCAGGCGAACGAGAGCAGGGAAGTCGGCGACCCGCCGGCCTTCCCGCAACCAGGCCAGCACGACGACCGACCAGACCCTGCCGTCACCACCCGCCGACGTGAACTCCACGAACCCTGCGTCCCGTGTACCCACCACCCAGGTGCTCCCGTTGACAGGCATGGTGGCGAGCACAGCACCCGGAAACGCGTCGAGTGTGTCCGCGATCCAGCCATGCGCGTCGCCCGGCTGGTCGTGCACCACTATGTCGGCCAGTTCCAACTGAGCCGAGCAGGGTTCGCCGGTGCTGACCATCAATCCCGCGCCCGCCGGCAACGGCGCCACGTCAGCGGTGTACCGCACCAGGGCAGCGGACAGCTGATCCTCGGCAATCCGCAGGTCCGCCCGCACGATCTCGACGGCCGGAGGTCGCGGCGACAGTTCGGGCAGCGGAACGACACGGGTGAGAGCCGGCGCTTCGGGCTCTGGTAGGTGGAGCAGGCGATAGAACTCCGCGCGAAGCAACCGCGCCGCCTCACCGGGCACCGACGTCGTGAACCTGGTGATCTCCTGGTGGGTCCGGCCGCGCTCGATCGCGGCGCGCACCTGCTCGCCCAACGGCCGACGAGGGGTGAGCCGGTCCGCCGCGGCGATGAACATGCCGACCGGGGAAGCAGGATCGACCGCATCCTCCGGCCACGTGGCCAGCAACGTCGGCTTGCCCAGCGCGGCTCCGTAGAACGTCACTGAGCCGTGATCGCCGACCACCAGATCGGATGCGATCAATCCCGCACGCCAGCCCTCCTCCGGAGGAACGAGCACCACCCCGCGACGACGGCAGTCGTCGAGCCACATCTCGACCTGCCAGGGGGAGTGGTGCGCCCAGATGTTGGGGTGCAAGGCAACCGCGACCGCGAACTCGTCCAGCGGCAGTTCATCGCGCAGCTCGCGCACCAACTTCGGTGCGGTGCCGTACAGCGACTCCGGACCCCAGGTGGACGAGACGAACACCAGTTGTTGTCCCGGCTGCAGACCGAACGCGTCGCGGTACGTGCGGCGCAGCGGCGCACTCGCGAGCATCCGGTCGAAACACGGATCACCCGCGACAACGGCCACGTCGAGCGCTGCCGGACAGGAGTCTCTCAGCCGCTCGACCTGCTCGTCGTGCGAGAACACCAGTGATGAGGCGATGGGTACGCCCCCTGACAGCAACCACTCAGGTGCCAGGCCGAATACCGGATTCTCGGATTTCCGCGTTTCCGCACTCAGATATTTGTTGTACCCCATTCCGTGGGGCAAAATGACAACAGGGCTGTCCAGCTCGTGCAGGGGACCGCCGTGACTTGTCGATATCGTGAGATCGACCCTGCGCTCCGCGAGCTCTGACCACCCGACCTGGTGCACTCGATTCCTGTCGAGGTGCGGGTCGACATCCCTCCCGAACGGGGACGAGCCCGTGCAGGCGAAGATCACCTCGACCCGATGGTCCGTCGCCAGCAAGGGCAGTACGTCGAAGAGCCTGGTCGCGGAGGTGACGTTGTGCACCACGCCGAGCACCGTTCGTTCGGGTCGGCGCGTGGTCCAAACGGGATCGACGGCGGCATCAGGAACGGCCGTCGGCCGTGCGGTGAACACGATCGACGATCATAACTACCCCTCGTCCAGCGGGTTGATCTCAACGGATTTCAGGTGAGCCGGCCGTGTTCGAAATGCGTCAGCGCGAGTGAGGCTTTGACGATGTCTCAGATCCTGCGTGGGCTGCCGTCAGGCGATGATGTGCCGTATGACTGCGGCAAGGGACCGCTCACGTGGTTGAACGGTATCCAGTGAGAGCGCTTCCCCGGCCCAGCAGGGAAAGCTTGCCAGTCGCTGCTGCACGTTGTGCCAGTCGCCCGAGTCGTGCCAGCCGGCGATGCCGCGGCTGCGGCCTTCGAGCCTGGCACGGTGGACTTGCGGGTCGGAGCATCGGCACACGACCACACGGAACTCCGCACCGGCCCGGCGGGCCAGGCTACGCCAGCGTTCCCTGGTCGCGACCTGTTCGGTGGGGTGATCGAGGATGACGGACTGTCCGGCGACGAGTTGCCGGAGAGCGAGCGTGGTCAGTACCTCTTCGGCTATCGCCAGTGGATCCTCGAAATGACGGCCGCCGAACGGGGTCAGCGCGCCGAGCAGCCAGTCGGTGGCGAAGACCGGAATCCCCAGCTCGGCGCCCGCGGCGTCGGCCAGGGTGCTCTTTCCGCTGCCAGGCAACCCGGAGAACACGACCAGCCGGGCATCCGTGGCGACGGACGGTAGGTCGTAGTCGGTGAAATCGGCCGGCAATCTCGGTGTCAGATCGGTCGGCACCAGTCCGGCAACCCACGTGGATGCGATTCGATACGGCCGTGCGGCCTCGACGACGCAGGAAACGACATCAACGGTGCCGTCGTGATGGCGGATCCGTGCCCGCGCGGTGGTCTCGCCGACGTCGAGACCGACCACGACGACCGGCGCGTAGTCGGCAGCTCGACCGCGGGTGACCTCGACGTACCGCTCGGGCGGGACGACAGCGGTGAACGCAGCCGCGAGCACGTCGGACGCGTCAGTTCCCCAGCCCGGTTTCCCATCCAGGCCGTCGAGAATCCATTCCAGCCGCGCCAGGGCAGGACTGGCCGCGAAACGTTGCACTGTTCTCCCGGGCAAGGTGGTTGAGGCGAGCCGATCAAGCCTAGCGAACCTGCCCGGAGACAGGCCGGACGTTCGCCCACGACTGAAACGTCATCGGGCTGCGGGCTGAGATAACGCAGGTGGCCGTGTCAGGTGAACACCCGACATGCGAGGGCGGCCGGGCGTCTTAATGTAATCCTTGTAAACGGACTGCAGGTTCCAGGACTAGAGGGGTCTGATCGTAGCCACCCATGTGGTCACGATCAGTGGATTTGTGCGCGTTTCGCGCCTTTTCCTTGGGGTCACTGTCCACCGGTTACAGAGTGGGGTCAAGCATGTCCAGAATCGGGCGAATTCTCGCCTCGTCCATGGTGGCCACCGTCGTGGCAGGAACGGCAATGGCCGGCCTGCTCGTCGCGCCCGTCCAAGCCGCAGAGACGGACCCGACGAGTGAGGTCGGCACCGCTTCCTCTGGTGGCGGCGACTGCACGAAGAAGGCGGTCGGAAACGCGAGGAACAAGGGGGATATCTTCCACTCCTACGCCAAGAACGTGGTCGCACACAACCACGTCGGCATCTACTACACGACGAAGACGATCGTGGAAGCGCCTGGCAAGGACCAGAAGAGCAAGTCCGTCACGGCATCCACGCTGAAAAAGTGTGGCCCGATCTACAAGATGTACGTCGACACCAAGCAGGCCAACCGCGACAAGGCCGCCAACCACGCCTACAACAAGTTCCGAGACCTGCCGTACGACGGGAACTTCCTTGACAACAAGGACAACAGCAACGGGAAGCTGAACTGCTCCGAGCTGGTCTGGAAGGCGTACAAGCACGGTGCGGGCATCGACTTGGACAGCAACGGCGGGGAAGGCGTCTACCCCAACAACATCAAGGATCACAGCAAGACCGTGGTCTACGCGACCATCAAGTAACGACCTTCGATGAGCGGTGCGGCCTGCCGGGTGCGGGCCGCACCGCCCACCGCCTGAGAGGATTCGGCCCGGTGCGCCTTCCCCGACTCGTTGCGCTCGCTGCCTGCGCAATCCTGGCCGTGACGGCCTGCACCTCGCCGGGCGGTGGGGCAGAGGTGAACATCGCAGATCCCGATGTCGTGAAGCTCGGCGAAACCGTCGTCGCGTTCTACCTCAGCCCGGACACCTCCGTCGACAAACCGAAGGAAAAGCGGCCCGCCTACCTGGTCCTGGTACAGGCAGACGGCAGCACACGCCTGATCGAGACTAGCGGCATGGCCGAGCCGCATATCGCGTGGTCGGACGCCGGGCTGTTCTTCAGTGACGACGCACGCGACTACATCCTCGGCAAGGACGGTCTGGCTCGCTTCGAGAACAAGAAGGCAGGGCACCAGCAGTCGGCTTTCGCGCTGCCCGGCAACAAGGGTTTTGTCGCGGTCTACAACGAAGGCTTCTCCGAATCCGGCTACACCAACCAGGTAGCCGTCACCACTTCGACCGGTTCACTGCTCTACAACGTCGAAGGAAACTACTTCATGAACGCGCTGTGCGACGGCGTCCTCAATGGAATCGCCACCGACAGCGGCGCTCATTTCGCCGACTCGGCCAAGATTCCCGGCATGCGCTCGAAGGTTGAGCCCGGTGCTCAGCCGGAGTTGCTTTCCCAGCTGTATCCGGCAACCGAAGGACAGGAAAAGGCCCTCGCCTGGCGAGGAGTCTTCGATGCGGGAGACCACAACCGTCACGTGCCATGCCACGACGGTGTCATCCCGTTCCTCTCCGATTATGCCGACGCCGACGGCAAGCCCCACCTGACCATCGTGTCGTGGAACACCGGCAATGGCGAGTACACCGAACAGCCTCTCGTCGACGTCCAAGGACGACCCATCGCCGAGAAACTGATCGACCCCGAGACGTTCTCCCAGAAGTCCTACGACGACTTGGCGGTCCTCGATGGCCACCTCGAATGGCTCGCCGCCGATGGCCGGATCATGAGCACCGAAATCGCCTCCGGAATCACCAGGCCGCGGTTCGACACCAGGTTCGTCTCGGGCAGCGATTCGTCCAGTCAGGCGATCTTCACGGACCGGTCGATTCACCTGATCCAGGAGACGTTCGACGGCGAGACGCCCATCAGGATCAAGAAGTTCGACCGCGCCACCGGAAACCTGGTCACCGAGATCGCCGTGCCAGGCCTGGCGGAACAGCTCGGCATAGAGTTCAACGTGCGGGGCGCGGCCGTTCCGCCCGCCGCCTGACCCGCCTCACGGCGCGGTCTCGTTCAGCTCGGCCAGCGTGATGACGCCGTCGTCCAGCGCTCGGGTGATGAGCTCGCTCTTGGTGCTCGCGGCACGTCCGGCGCTCGCGTACTTCACCCGGACCCTGGCGATGTAGGTGTCGACGGTCTTCGCGGTGATGTGGAGCTTCGCGGCGACGAGTTCTTTGGAGGAAGAGGCGAACCACGCTCGCAGCACCTCGGTCTCGCGCGGCGACAGACGCGGCCGGTCCGGGGTGTCGTCCGCGGCGAGCGCGCCGGACAGCGACGGCGCGGTGTAGCCCCGGCCCTCGGCGGCGGCCCTGACCGCGGGGACGAGGTGCTCGGGGCCTTCGCGCTTGGTCAGATACGCCAACGCGCCGAGGTCGATGCATTTGATCGCCGTGACGTTGTCGGCGTGCTGCGAGTACACGACCACACGCCGTCCGCTGTCGACGAGCCGGCGCAGCTCACCGAAGTCCGGTTTGCCCGGCACCAGTTCCAGGTCGAAGATCACCACGTCGGCGTCGGCGCCCTGGCCGGTCCACACACCGGCGAGGCGGTCGCCCGCGTCGATCAGACCGATCGGCGGATCGGCCTGATCGCACCAGTAACGCACGCCCGCCGCGATCGCCGCGTGGTCGTCCACGATCACGGCTTTGATCAACTCGGCTGCCACTGGGCCTCCATCCACACCGTTCCCCCATTGCCGAAGATCTCGATCCGCACGTCCGGCGTCGCCGGCGACGGCACCGTGTACTCGGCGCAGTCCGCGACCACGTTGACCGACACCGAATCGGCGCTGCCGACCACAGTGACCCGCGCCCACGAGCCCGCCGTCGCAAGCGCGGTGAGCGCGGCGTCGGTCAGGTCTCGCCGGACGGCCACCGGCGGCGTCGGCCACTGGCCGCGCGCATCCAGTTCGACCTCGACCCCTTTGTAATCCGCGATCTCCGCGCAGTGGCGCAACTCGTGCAGCAGCGGGTTGCCGACCGTGTCCGTCTCGGCGAACAGCCGGCGCATCCGGGCCGCCTCGGTGGCGCAACTGCGCTGCACCACCGGATCCGACGGCTCGAGCGACCCGTCGGCGAGACCGGTCAGCAGCGGCACGGCCGTGCCGCTCAACTCGGCGAACCGCTGGGCGCGGCGTCGATGCGCGGCCGACGCGGCAGCCTCCGCGGTCCGTGCCAGTTCGAGCTCACGGGCGGCCCTGGCCGCCTCGGCGGCGATCCCGCCCAGCACGGCCGCCACCACGGCCATGAGCAGCGGCAACCCGAACACCGTCACCGACCCCGTGGTGAACCGCACCAGCGCCGCCCGGTCCACCTCGTGGAACACCAGCAGGTTTGCCAGCGCGAGCAGTTCGTGCGTCACCAGGAACGCCAGAAAAGTCCTAAAAGGACGATCGAGCAGAACCACGGCCCCGGCCCAGTTCGCTGCTCCGAACAGCCAGTCCACCGTGGTCGACGTCATGCCGTCCGGCAAGGTCAGGTAGGACAGCGCGGACGCGCCGAGCACCACGGCGATGGCAATCCGGCGCCCATTACGCCAAGGTCGCCGCCGCACGACGAGCACCGCCTCGGTCGCCAGCACCGCGGTCAGTGCCGCGTAGGCGGCGAACTGGGCCGCCGGGTAGTCGTGGAACTCCAGGCCGTGCACCAGGTGGATCAGGCCGAGCACGTTCACCGTCAGCACGGCGAGGATCAGGGTGGCGATCCGCAGACCGCGCTGCAGCTGTGCCCTCGTCTCGTCGTCACTCATCGGACCGCCACTCCAGCCACACCACAGTGCCCGCCCCCTCAGCCGAGATGATCGTGGCCTTGCCGCCGACCCGTTCCATCCGGCCGTGCACGGACTCACGAAGCCCGCGGCGGGCGGCCGACGCCCCCTCGGTGACCGCGAACCCCTTGCCGTCGTCGGAGATCTCGACACGCAGCGCGCTCGGATCGCCGTGCAGCCGGACCTGCGCCCGGTCCGTCCCGGCGTGGCGGCGCACGTTGTTGAGGGCCTCTCCGACCGCGCCGGTGATCGCACCCGCCACGTCGAACGGCAACGGCAACGTCCGCGGCGCGTCGAGCTCGACGGTCAGATGGCCGGCGTCGAGACCGGCGCGCAACAGGTCGACGAGATCGGCCTGTTCCGGCCTGCGCCCACCGGCGGAGGAACGCAGCCGGGCCAGATCACGGCGGGCCTGGGGCGCCAGCCAACTGGCACCCGCCGGCACCTGCCCGGTACCGACCATCAGCAACGTGGTGGCCGCCGTGTCGTGCAGGGAGTTCGCGAGCTCACGCTCCTCGGCACGAACGGCCGCAACCACCGCAGCCTCGCGACGTGCCCGTTCGGCCTCGGCGCCCATGCGGTCGGCGCGTTCCGCCGCGCGAACGACGACCGTCCAGGCCGCCCTGGACATGCCCGCCATCACCAGCACCCATATCAGCGACGACGTCGGGTTCTGTCCGGCCACGGCAAAGACGACGAGCATCGAGCCGCCGGTCACCAGCGCCGCGACGATGCCGTGCAGCGGCGCGGTGTACCACTGCCACGTCACGCACGCGAACGTGATCAGCAGCCGCAGCCACGCGGTGTTGCCGTCCTCAACCGCGCCCGTCCAGAAGGAGCTAACGCACAAACCCAGCAACACAGCCACATCCAGGGCAACCGGCACCGTGGTCGTCCGCCCCAGCCACCCCTGCGCACACGTCCAGATCACGGCGACGGCAACCGCCAGCGCCGTAGCCGTGAACTTGCCGCCCGAGGCCTGCAGCAGGGCGACCGCTCCGATGGGCGGCAGGGTCGCGACGCGGACGGCGACGGCGTAACGGCGGCCGAACCCGTCCAGCAACCGCACAGCTTCGCCAGCCATCCGTCCCCACCGATCCCAACCGGGCATACGCCGCACCGAGGACGTTACCGGTCAAGACGCGGCTAGCGCTGGCAGTTGCCACAACCGAACTGGGACAAGAACTCTTCGACACCCTGACCCGCGCCTGTCTGTCAGATGCGATCGCCAAGATCGTGATTGCCGCTCAGTCAGCTGCCGGTGCTGGTCCCAGGTTGAGCCGACCTCAGCGGCCAAGTGTGGCCGGCGGGCGGTCGGTTTCGCGTGTTCGTCCTCAGGCCACCAGGTGTACGGCGTGGTCGCCCAACAGCGGTGTCCGTCACCCGTCCCACTGATTGAGATCCAGGTCGCGTCGCTCACGGGCACTCCTGCGGTTCTGCGTCGTTTCGGGCCGGAGACGATCCTGGTCACCGATTGGGGTCCTGGGTGTATGCCGCAGCATGAGGTCTGAGAGCCTGGTCCCGAAAACCACAACGCCCGAGATCCGGTCCGCGCTTTCCGCGGACAGATCTCGGGCGTGTTGGGTGCCCCCGGCAAGGCACCACGCAGACCTGCTCACCACTTCGGCCACGCGTCTGACCGGCAAGTTGGTGCTTGAGAGCAGCTTCGTCGTGGACGAACCGCGTGGTGGGCGATGAGCGGCCAGGCGGAACGCGGCGCAGGCGACCTGGTCGTCCGCGCGGTCACGGTGATCATGGCCGCGGTCGTGGGGCTGACCTTCCTGTTTGGGTTCGGCAACGTGCTGAGCCTGGGTCTCCGGCTGGGCGTGCCCGTCTGGGTGGCGCCGCTCGTCGCGCCCGCGGTGGACCTGTCGATCCTCGGCCTCCTGCTCGGTATCCGGCACCTCGCGCTCGCCGGGGCTCCCCTCGAAGTGCTGCGACCGGCGCGTCGGTTGTTGATGTTTGCAAGTTTGGTCACGCTCGCCCTGAACGTGGCTGATCCGATCGTTGCCGGCGAGTACGGCAAGGCCGCGTTCGACGCGGTTGGTCCCTTGCTGCTGATCGGTTGGGCCGAGGTCGGCCCCGGACTCTTGCAAGCGATCGGGTCCACCGTGTCGCTGAAGGCAACCCTCGATCGCCGACATGTCGACGTGCCGGAGGATTTGTCGGTTCGTCGTCGTGTTGGTTCTCGGGGACGTTCTTCGGAGCAGCTGTTGAACCAAGCGCGACAGGAGGATGCAGCTCACCGAGCCGAACTCCAGAAGCCCATCTCCGCCGAAGTACTCCGCGCCCGGCTGGCAATCGGCTCTGCTGCCGCTCGCCAGCTCGTCAAGATCGTTCGTGCTGAGGCTCAGAGCCAGCAGGCGCGTGGAACGGGTGTCGACGCGTCCAGACAACCAGAGACCGTTGACCCGATCTTGTTGGCCTGACGACCAGTACCTCTTGCATGCCGTGGTCGTCCAGGTCCTGTTGTCATCAGATGCGATCACGCGTCGCTGCGATGCGCCGAGAAAGGCGAAGTCAGGAATGCGCTGGGAGAACGGCGCGTCCCGCTACAGCGAGACCGTAGCGGGATGTTCTGCAGACGGTGGCAGAAGGCGAAGCTCAGAGGTCGCTCCTCGGAGCGATCAGCGACTCGCTCGCGGTCCGCGAAGTCGCTCTCAGCTGAGGGTGCTCCTGCACGATTTCTCGCTGCCGCCCAGCCGGCTGGCCTAGCTCGTGCAGCACGTTGAGGATTACGACCGCCGTGGTTACCTCAACGATGGCGATCAGCTCCTCGACCGGGTGGTTCGGCGTCCTGCCCTCGTGCGCGAGGTCGTTGCGGGCTCGCGTTGTCCTCCTCGCCCAGTGGCCTACGTCCGGCATGAGCAGCGCGATCGCGTCCTGGTCTGGGCGCGCGGCGAGGGCGTGGAGCCTGTCCCGCAGCGTCGGATCGTTGCGGATCGCGCCACGAAACCTGTCTTGGAACTCCTCGGGGACCTGCGCGAGCATCGCGTCGCGCATCGCCTTGAACTCTTCCTTGGGGAACGGCTTCTCGTCGATGCGGAGGCTGCGGTGCAGCACCTCGGCAGCGCCCACCGCGGTCAGGAGGTTGTTCTCGACGAAGCTGGCTGGCGCGTAGCGCAGCCCAAGGATCATGTTGGTCGCAGCCTTGAGACGGCCGTGCGCCTCGCACCAGCGGGGCATGATCTCCTCGAACGGGAGCGACTCGCAGGTGAAGAAGACTCGGCGGTCGTCGACGGCCTTGGCATCGTGCTTGCCGAGTGCGGCGGGCGAGTAGAGCACGTCGGCATGCCAGCGTGGCGCGGGGCGACCGTCCGGCAGGGCCGACTCGGTCCCTGCCACCTCCAGCCGGAGCCAGATCACGCCAGCCGCACGGTGCGTCGCCAGGGCGATCCCGTGAAGTCGCCATCCTCACCGTCTGCGCGCACTGGAACTGCGACTACGAGACCTATGCGCATGTCGCCTTGACGCGATCGGCCGGTCTCTCCGAAGCCGCCGTCACCAGCCTCCTCGCCGGCGACTCCGTCGCCCTGGAGGGCGAGCACGAACTGACCCACCGCTTCACCACCGAGCTCCTCACCACGCACCGCATCAGCGACACCACGTACAACCACGCGTTGCAAGCCTTGGGGCGCGACGAAGTCATCGATCCCGTCCACGTCATCGCCATGTACGCGGCGCAGGCCGCCATGCTCAACGCGTTCGACATCCCCGCCCCCGAGACGAACCTGCCCGCCTGAGCGTTCCGCTCGGCCAGGCCGACACCCCGGCCGGCCACCTCACAGCCCCGCAAGGCGCGCTGGACTGCTGTGAACACGGCCCGCCCTTGCGCACCACCCGCACACGCGAGCCCTGCGGACTGCGCGATGGGCAGTCGCCGCACCGGTTTTGTGCCCGGACAGCTTTACCCAGCCCGGCCTCCGCGCTCCGCGCCGGCCGACCGCCTCAACGTCAGGAGAAGGCACATGTCGCCCACCACGGACGCCGTCAAGACCTACTACGACCCGATCTCCACGCTCGGCGAGGCCGGCCAGAAGTGGTGGTCCGACCAGACCTGACGGGTCAGGATGGGGCTGTTTTCGGGATATCTCCTGGAGGCGGCCTCATCGGCATGTTTGCCTGTTCGGACCCATAGAGCCCATTGGTCCCCGACGCCAAATGCCTCCAGAATGCCCAGAAGTTCCAATGTGGACAGTCTGTGCCATCCGCTTTGGACAAGTTATGGCCGGCATTGGCCTGATGCAGGGTCGACGCTCACCCGCACCTCCAACAGAAGCCGTCACCTATCGCGAACGACATCGAGCGGCGAGGACGCGTGGCCACAAGGCACTGTCTCGGAATGCGACATCAGGCCACCCGTTACCCGGGTAGCTTCAGGGGCGAGCACACCATCGCCGCCATGCTCGCGGCGCGGAATCGGGAGTTCCTGTGGACAACCTCGAATCGGTGGTCGTGGTCGCGACCCTCGTGCCTCTTCCCGGACAGGAAGAGAAAGTCGAGACGGCCCTGCTCGAAGCGGTCGCCGCAACCCACGAACAAGATCGCGGGTGTGAGCTCTACGCCGCGCATCGCAGCATCCGCGGCAAAGCAGGCTTCGTGGTGATCGAGAAGTGGTCGTCGGCGGATGAGCTGCAGGCTCACGGGGCGGGGAAGGCTTTCGCCGCTTTGACCGCCGCTGTCGGCGGTCTGCTGGCAGAGCCGTTGGCAGCTACCGTCCTGCGGTCGCTGCCCGCGGGGAACGGCAAGCTGGGAGTGTTGTGAACGATGCGGGGTCCTCGGGCCACCACACCTCCCGAGGGCCCCGCACCAGCCTCGTCCCGACTGATCAGGCGTAGTTCGCCAGGACGACGGTGGCGGTGCCCTTGATGGCCCGCCGCCCGTTCGCATCCGCCCAGACCTCGCACTCGACGAGCAGTTCGTCGTCGCGTCGCGTCACTGCCGTGACCTCGCCACCGACCACGACATCGTCTCCTCGGAAGACATTGGCGCGGAACGAGCACGAGATCGTCCGCAGCGCTTCACGCGAACCGGCCCACTTGGTCAGCAGGTCAAGCACGTAGGCCATGGTCGTGCCACCTTGGTTGATCTCCCGATCGCCCAGCCCGGCTGCCGAGACGGCGCCGACGTCGAAGTGGATCGGGTTCGTGTCGCGGAGGATGAGTGCGACCTGCCTGATGTGTTCGGCATCGACCGCCACCACCCTGTGCTCCGGAAGCCGGGTGCCGACCTGGATCTGCCGCGCCGTCATCGATCAACCCTCTTGAACAGGTAGGTACTGGTCACAGCGCCGACGACATCGCCATCCTCGGAGATCACCTCGGTGCGCACGTCCACGTTGTCCAGCCGGGCCCCGTCACGGGTCGTTCGCGATCCGACGGTGACGATGGCGGGTTTGCCCCGGTAGCGCGCTCCGACCCGCAGCGCCGAGGTTTGCTCGATCGAGCAGTGACCGAACAGCAGGGTGTCGCCATCGGACTTCCCGGCCAGTCGGCACAGTTCGTCCACGCTGACACCCAGGCAGCGCAGGGAGATCACCACGAACCACACGGGATGCGCGGACTCTTCGGCGCACTCGGGGGCGCGGACGGCGTGTTCGAGAATGGAGTTCTCGTACGCTTCGATGACCAGCTCAGCGCCCGGAAGTGCCTTGCCCTCCAAGAGCTTGAGGTGGTCGAGCGTTACAGTCATGTCGCTCCTCAGTAGGACCTGGGCAGGCCGAGCGTGTGCTGTGCGATGTAGTTGAGCACCATCTGCGTCGAGACCGGAGCCACCTGCTGCAAGCGCACGATGCCCCAGAGATCGGCCAGCCCGTACTCGTGCGCCATCCCGTTTCCGCCGTGCATCTGGATGGCGGTGTCGAGCGCCTTGTGACCGGCCCGAGCCGCCAGGAACTTGGCCATGTTCGCCGTTTCACCCGCGGGCAGGCCGGCGTCGAACTCGGCGGCGGCACGCCAGGTCATGTCACGCGCGGCGGCCAGGTCGATCGCCGCCTCGGCGAGAGGGTGTTGCACTCCTTGGTACGTCCCGACGGGTACGCCCCAGACGTTGCGTGCGTTGACGTAGCGAACCGCCTTCTCGAGCGCGTAGCGCCCTACTCCTGTGCAGATGACCGCGCTCAGGACCCGTTCGGGGTTGAGCCCGTCGAACAGCGCGGTCAGGCCGTGGTCGACCTCTCCGACGATGGCATCTGCCGGTAGCCGGACGTCGTCGAAGAACAGCGTGAACTGACGCTCCGGCGCCTGCAGGGCGGTGGGGATGGGCTGCCGGCTCAGGCCGGATCCGTTGGGATCATCGACGATGAAGAGGCTGAGCTTGCCGCGACCGGTGCTGTCATCCGTCCCGGTTCGCGCGACGAGCAGGAAATGGTCGCAGTGGTCGACACCCGAGATGTAGTACTTCGTCCCGGACACGACCCAGTCGGCACCGTCCCGTTTGGCCGACGTGGTGACGTTGTGGGAGTTCGATCCGGCGTCCGGCTCGGTGAGGGCGAAGACGAACTTCTCGCTGCCGTCCGCGATCCCCGGCAGGTAGCGCTCCTTCTGTTCGGCGCTGCCGTGGCGGGCCAGCACGCTGCCACCGATGCCCTGGGACAGCACCATGGCCAGTTCGGGGCACCCTCCGGCTGCCAGTTCCTCGAGAACGATCGCCAGTTCGGTCAATCCGGCGCCGCCGCCGCCGTATTCCTCGGGGATGTTGAGCCCGAGGAAGCCACTGCGGCCGAGATCCGACCACAGCTCCGCCATGGGATCACCAGTGAGGGCGCAGCGCTGGTAGTACTCGTGGCCGTACTTCCCCACGATGCTCGCCACGGTCGTCCGCAGAGCGACCTCTTCCTCGCTGGGGCGAAGTGGCAACGACGCGTCCTGACGTGTCATCGGTGAACAGCCTCCATCGGCTCTCAGGAAATCGCGGTGACGGCAAGCCGGTGCATACGGGTCGGCAGGCCTCGGAGCCGGAACGCGTTCCGATGCGGCTCTTGATCGGCCAGCAACCGCACGGATCGCACGCCGAGGTCCTGGACGATGTTCGCCGCAAGGAAGGGAAAGAGCTCTTCTTCGGACAGTTGTGCCGGTGACGAAGCGTCTGCGGTGTGGCGGCTGTTGGATTTCTGATAGACGACAATGCCGGAACCTTCGGCCGTGATGGTCGCCAAGGCGTTGTCCAACCTGTGGCGGCACTCACAGCGCAGCGATCCGAACACGTCTCCCACGAGGCACTCGCGGTGGACGTACACAGGAACGTCGTCGAGCCCGGCGGGGTCGCCGGTGACCAGGGCGAGGTGCTCCTCCTCCCCGAACACGGTGGCATAGCCGATCGCGTGCATCGTCTCCGCGCGCAGGGGCAACCGAGTCGTCGCGCGACGCGATACCAGCGGCTCGAGGCTCAGCCGGTGAGCGATCAGCTCGCTGACAGACACCGTCACAAGATCGTGGGACTCGGCGAACTCACGGAGCTCGCACGGGTCGGCGAGCTCGGTGGGCCGACGGAGACCGACGACGGCGTCGAAGAGCGCGGCAGGGCGCCTTCCGGCAGCCTGAGCCAGGTCGGCCGTCGCTTCCGCCACACCGATGCGCCGGAGCACACCACCTGCGGCGTAGCGCACCGGAATCACATGGCCAGGACGGGTGAAATCGCCTTCACACGAGTCCGCGGCCGCGAGCAGCGCTACGGTACGAGCGCGGTCGTGAGCAGAGATACCCGTCGCGATGCCGTTGGCCGCGTCGACCGTGACACACGCGTCGAACTGTGTCGGCGACTGTCCGGCGCCGGGCATCGGCGGCAGGTCCAGACGGTCGCACTCCGAGCCGGAAAGTGCCACGCACAGCAGCCCGGACGAGTGGCGGACCAGGAACGCGACCGTCTTGGTGCTGACCGCCTCGGCGGCCGCCACCAGGAAACCAGCCGGTACCTTCGCGCGATCGTCGATCAGAACGACTGGTTCGCCCGCGGCCATGGCGGTGAGTGCCCGGCCGATCGGCGACTCGGTCGCGGGCGGGTCGGGAATGAGCCGGAGATCCATCACGCCCCCACGGTGAGTTCGTCGACTTCCAGACGGCGGAACCTGCTGCCGTGGAAGACCAGTGGAGGAACGTCGGGCTTCGCCTGCAACCCGTGGACCTCCAGGAGCACGACGGTGTGGTCGCCCGCCGGAACCTCGGCTTTGATCGAACAGTCGAACCAGGCGGAGGCGCCCAGGACGAAAAGCGCGCCGTCGTTGCTCGTCTGCCATTCCACCCCGGCGAACCGATCACCGTTCTTCATGGCCAGCCGGCGGCCCGCAGCGGTCTGGTGCTCAGCGAGGACGCTCAAGCCAAGCCGCGGATATGCCCGCAGCTTCGGCCAGGTGGCCGAAGTGTTCTGCACGCAGATCGACAACAGCGCGGGATCCAACGACACCGAGGTGAACGAGCTGATGGCCATCCCGACCGGTTCGTCGACGGACAACGCACAGATCGCCGTCACGCCGCTGGGAAAGCAGGCAAAGGCCTGGCGCAGGACCGTCGCACGGTCGTCGATCGATTGGACGATGATCACGATAGCCTCCAGGAGGGTCTCAGCTGCGTGGCAACCCGAGCACTCGTTCGCCGATGTAGTTGAGGATCGACTCGTTGTTCAACGGCGCGATCTGGAGCACGCGCACCATCGGCCACAAGGTCACGACGTCCGTCTCGTACACGAAGGCCGAGCCGCCGTGTGCCTGGATGGCAGCTTCGACGGCGGCCAGTGCGGCGCGGCTGCCGAGGAGCTTGGCCATGTTGGCCTGGTCGCCCGCATCGTGGCCGCTGTCGTAGCCGGCCGCAGCCGAGTACATGACCTGTCGCGCCGCCTCCATCTCGGCCGTCGCCAGCGCAAGCGGATGCTGAACCGCTTGGTGCGCACCGATCGGCTTGCCGAACGGAGCGCGCACCTTGGCGTAGTCGACAGCTTTTTGCAGTGCGTAGTGGCCCAGTCCGAGTGCCCACGCGGCAACTGTCACGCGCTCCTGGTTGAGGCAGGACAGCAGATGGTCGAATCCGGCGCCTTCCTGCCCGACCAACGCCTCGGCCGGCACCTCGACGTCGTCGAAGAACACCTCGTACTGGTTCTCCGGCGCGTACCACTCGATGTCGAGCCGGCGCAGCTCGACGCCAGGTAGTGACATGTCCACAATGAACAGTCCGAAGCCTTTGCGGCGACCGACCTCTTCTCCTTGGGGAGCGGTCCGTGCCAGGAGGAGGATGTGGTCCGATTCGTCGGCACCGGAGATGAAGACCTTCTGACCGGAGATCCGATAGCCGCCGTCCGCCGTGCGTCGCGCGGTCGTCCTGGACGCGAAGGAGTTCGTGCCCGCTTCCGGTTCCGTGACACCAAGGCAGATCTTCCGCTTGCCCGTCATGGTGGCGATGACGTGGTCCTTGATCTGCTGCTCGGAACCGTGCCGCAGAATCGCCTCGCGCGAGAACGTGGTGAGCGAGTACTGCAGCGGAGGTACCCCGGCCCTCGCCAGCGCTTCCATGACCGCGGTGGTGCCGGTCAGCCCGCCGCCGGCTCCTCCCAGGAATTCGGGAACACCGATGGCGAGCAGGTCGGCGGCGACCAGCGCGTCCCACAGTTCCCTGGCGTGGCCGCCTTCGCGAGCACGTTGGAGGAACAGTGAGCGTGGAAATGCCGCGGCCACACCGCGGACTGCTTCGTAGATCGATGCGACGAGCTCGCGGCTGTCGGGCGGCACTGTACGCAGGTGCGTGTCGTTCATGTCTGCCTCCCGGGTGCTCATCGGTTGCGGTAGATGGGAGATCGCTTTTCGACGAACGCCCGGGGCCCTTCGACAGCGTCGTCCGTGCGGAGCACGCGTTCGTTGAGCGCGAGTTCCAGCGCGAAGCGGGATTCGTTGCCCAGTGCGCGGACGGCGATCTCCTTGGCAGTGCGGACCGCTACCGGCGCGTTGCGGGATATCCCGCGCGCAACCTCGAACGCTCGTTCCCGCACTGCGGCAGCGGGGACCACCTCGGTGACCAACCCGTGCAGAGCGGCCGTTCCGGCATCGAGGTGGTCACCGGTGAGGAGCAACCGCATCGCGATGGCCCAGGGGATCTGCTGGGGAAGGCGAACGTGGGTACCGCCGCCAGGAACAAGTCCCCAACGGACTTCGGGTACCCCGAAGATCGCATGGTCGGCTGCGATCCTGATGTCGGTGCCGAGGAGGATCTCCAGGCCACCTGCGAGGCACAGACCGTTCACGGCGGCGATGACGGGCTTGAACACGTCGGAGAAGAAGCGTTTGGACGGGTCCGGGATGAGGATGTCGAGTTCGCCGCGCGTGAGCCGGGGAATCAGCTCTCCGAGATCGCCGCCGGCGCTGAAGGCTTTCTCGCCCGCGCCGGTGAGGACGATGGCACGGACGTCGTCGTCCTGGCGCGCTGCGTCGGTGGCTTCGGCCAGCCGCCTGATCATCTTGATGGTGAGCGCGTTGTGCGCCGATGGGCGGTCGAGCGTGATGAGCGCGACCGGGCCGTCGACGGCATAGCCGACATCGCCTTCCGCGATGGTGGCTGGGGCCACGATCCTGGCTTTTGAACCGTCTTCGCTGGCCGGCACCGGCCTCACCTCCTCGTTCTTCCCGAACGCTAGAGGTGGTGCAAGCCTTGTGGTTGTCGCATCGTGGAACACATCTGGCGGTGGCTGGTCGACGTGACCGAGGACCGCGAGGCGCTCAGTAGGCCGCTGTCGAGAGGTCGATTCCCAGCGCGCGAGTCTTGCGGTACAAGGTGGAACGGGCGATTCCGAGGGCGTCCGCGGCCTTCTTCTTGTTGCCTCGCGCTTCGCGCAGGGCCGTGATGATGGCGGTCGCCTCCACCTGCTCCAAACCCGCGAGTTTCCGCCGTGAAGCGGTGGAGACGACGTCGACGGGCAGGTCTCCGGCGCTGATGTAGCCGTTGCTGTTCGTGCGGAGCACCTCGACCACGACAGTTTCGAGGGAGGCGACGTTGCCGGGCCAGTCCAGTCGCGCGAGCGTCTGCACCGCATCCGGCATCCACCGGACCGGGTGAGGGGTGCGGCCAAGGCGCTCGAAGGCCGGCTTCGTCAGTGCGGCCAGCAGGTCGGGAAGGTCCTCAAGCCGGTCACGCAGCGTCGGAACCTCCAGGACCGCGGTGAACTCGGCAAGCAGTGGAGCAAGATCACCGTGCCGTGCCGAGTTCTTCGCCGTGGCGATCACCCGTACCGGCCCGTCGTGACAGGCCCGCACGAGCTTGGCCGCCGCCGTGGACGTCGGGAGGTCCAGCTCGTCG
Source organism: Lentzea albidocapillata (assembly GCF_000719115.1). Classification (GTDB taxonomy): domain Bacteria; phylum Actinomycetota; class Actinomycetes; order Mycobacteriales; family Pseudonocardiaceae; genus Lentzea; species Lentzea albidocapillata. The sequence goes on from NZ_JOEA01000034.1 coordinate 30,332, forward strand.
CAGTGCCGGATCACCACGACGGCGGGAGCCGGCTGACTCAGGTGGTCCTCGAGTCCGCGCAACCACGAACGACCACCGTCCGCCGCCGCGTCGGTGCCATCGACCACGGCGACGGGCATCCCGCCCGCGAGCACGCGTGCCACCGCCAGCTTGCCGGTACCGCGCTCGCCGGTGACCAGCACCGGCCCTGTCCCTGTGTGGTGGGCCCGGCGGCACAGTTCGCGCCACCGCGGGCCCTTTCCGGCAAGTTGTCCCAGTGCGGGAACCGGCGGCGCGGGCTCCGTGCGGGTCGACCGCTCCACGACCGGCCGGATGCTGAGAACCGCGCCCGCGGCTACACCGCCGTCGGTGATCTGCTTGCACTCGACGGACACGACGGTTCCGTTGTTCAAGACCAGCCGGCGCGCTTCCTGACCACCATCGTGGATCGCTCGCGAGGTGTGCTCCCACAGCAGTGCCTGGTCGACTGAGGTGAGCAGCCTCGCCGCGGTCGCGTTGGTGATGATCGTCTGTTCGTTGAGCGCGACCAAGGGGTGCCGAACGTCCCGGTTCTCGGACAGGTAGGCGTTCATCAGGATCCGCTCTCGCCTCGTGGCGGACTCCTGAAAGGCGCACTGCACATCGCGAACGAGGTCCATCGCCCACGACAGGAGAACGGGGCTGGTGTCCTCGAAGCGGCTCGTGAGGTTCAGCGAACCAACGACTCGGTGGGTGACCGGGTGCACGACAGGTACGCCGGCCGAGGTCACGCTGTCGTACTTCTCGAAGAAGTGTTCGGGCCCGCGCACCATGGTCGGCTTGCCGCTCAGAAGGCACATGCCGCTGGTGGTGCCGACGCTCGTTTCGTCGACCACGAACGTCGGCACGATGTCGTTGCGCTCCAGCCAGCGGCCGATCCGCCGGTCGCGCACCCACTGCCGCAGCACCGTGCCCTCCCCGTCGGTGAGGGAGAGCCCGCACATGGACTGCTCGAGCACCGCGTCACGCCGGCTCACCACCGCGTCAACCACCGTGGTCAACTGGCTTTCGAGATCGATCGCGGTTCGCCTCACGGGGCGGACATCATCCCCAGCGAGGCCGTAGCGCAGGCAGCGACGCCAGGAGTCGAACACGTGAGGCGAGATTCCGGCGGCCTCGACCGCGGCGAAGTCGGCGGTCCCGGTGGTGAGAAAGGTGTCGCGGACTCGCCGGGCCCGATCCGGACGAAGATCGCCGCGCTGGACCAACCCCTGCGGCGCGGACGGACCGGGAATGAAAGCTCCACGCGCATGACGAGGCATCGTGTTCAAGACCGCGCACCCTCCGTTGGGTTCGACACCGGTCAGCGGAGCCGTGGCGAAGCTCGGCACCGTCGCCGTCAGGCGAGGATGACCGAAGACTGACAGCCTGTCAAGCTAAGGCGTCCAGGCCTGTACGCAGGGACAACAGGGCCCGAGTGAGTAGACCGAGAACGTCTGACCGGGTCAGGGTGTCTCGTCGCAACCACTCGTCGGTCGCGGCGCTGACCATGGCCTGGAATGAACGGACCAGTGCTCTGTTGCGTTCGGTCTCGGACACTGCCAGCGACGCCAGCAGCCGGTCTTCCCACGCGCGCATCCCGGTGTGCAGGGCGGCCTCGACTTCTGGATCCCGTCGCGACGAGGTCATGTCGATCATGCTGAGGTAGGTCTCGCGGTTGTGTTCCACCGAGTCGAGCCAGCGGTCGAACATGCGCCTGACGGTTTCCTCGGTCGTGGTGGTCTCGCTGGAGATCGAAGGCGGTTCACGCAGCTGGGCGAACCGCCGCACCACTTCGTGGTACAGATCGCGCTTGGTCCCGAAATGGTGGTGCAGGTTCGTGCGTGTGGTGCCCGCAGCAGCTGCCAACTCCGAGGTCGACACCTCGTGGTACGACCGCTTGGCGAAAAGGAGCTGGGCTGCCGCGAGGATCTGCTCGCGCCGCGCCTCCCCGTCCGACCTCATGCTTCGCACCCCTGCGGAACGTGTCATACGCCGACGGTAGCGCGAGCTGCCTGGCATCTCCCGAGCTGTTGCACCTTGCGACAACCAGGCCCGCTCGGGAAGACCTACCGTCTCGGCCCATAGCTGCTCCGCGCTCCGAGGTTCGCCGGCCGATGGAGGTCACCATGAACGTTCTGACGTCGTTGAGAAGGGTCGCCGAACGCCAGCCTGCCAAGGTTGCGCTGAGCCACCGTGGAGCTGTGCTGACCTATGCCGAGCTGTTCGACCAGGGCGCCCGGTTCGGCGCCTTCCTCCGGTCGGAGGGGGTGGAGCCTGGTCAGCGGGTCGGCATCTACATGCACAACCAGCCCGAATGGATGATCGCCCTGCTGGGCATCTGGCAGGCCGGTGCGGTCGCGGTCCCGTTCAACTACCTCTTCCACCCTTCTGCCCTGCGTCACGCCGCCGTCGACTCCGACGCGCTGTGGATCGTGACCCCGGCAACCGACGTCGAGAAGCTGCGCGACACGCTCGACGGGCTCGCCGTGACCGAGCGGATCATCTCGGTGGGCAGGGCCGAAGGCGCCGCTTTGTCGTTCGAGGACACCGTCGCCACGGCGCCGGCCGCAACGATCGTGCCGCGGATGGACGACGACGACGCGCTGCTGATGTACACCAGCGGCTCGACCGGGCAACCGAAGGGCGTGCGCCAGACCCACCGCAACACCACGGCGGTGTGCGAGGCGACCATCGACACGTGGTCGCTGACGCCCGACGATCACGCTCTCGTCTGCACTCCCCTGTTCCACGTCGGCGGCCTGCAGCTGCTCACGCTGCCCCTGCTCCTGGCCGGCGGATCGGTCACGCTGCGGCGGTGGCAGGTCGAGGAGTGGCTCGACGACGTCGTGGCGCTGCGGCCCACCGTTCTCGCGCTGGTCCCCGCCATGATGTTCGACATCGTCAACTCACTCGGCGACGGTCAGATGTCCCTGGACTCGGTCCGGGTCTGCGCGATCGGTGGTTCCGCCCTCCCCCAAGCGAAACTCAGGGCCCTGACCACCGCGACCGGGATCGTCGCGGTGAACATCTACGGGCAAACCGAGCAGAGCGGGTTGTCGATCACCGAACCGCTGGACCGACCGCGCCGGGAGGGCTCACTGGGCACGCCGCTGCAGCAGATCGTCCAGACCCGGGTCGTGCTGGAAGGCCAGGAGCGGGACGCCGAACATGGCGAGGTCGGTGAGCTGTGGGTCCGTGGCGACGCCGTGACCCCGGGCTACTGGCAGCTTCCGGAGGTGAACGCCACGAGGATCACCTCCGACGGCTGGTTCCGGACCAGCGATCTCGTGAGCGTGGACTCCGACGGCTACTTCTACTTCGTCGACCGCGCCGATGACATGATCATCAGCGGAGGGGAGAACGTCTATCCGCAGATGGTCGAGGGCCACCTCGCAACGTGTCCCCTGATCCGTGAAGTCGCCGTGATCGGCACCGCGCACGAGCGGTTCGGCCAGCAGGTCACCGCCATCGTCGTCCCGAGAGATGCCACCGTGACCGCCGAGGACATCGCTGCCTACTGCGAAGGCGACGCGAACCTGCGCGGTCTGCAACGTCCGCGGCGCATAGAGATCGTCGACGCGATCCCGCGCACCGCGACGAACAAGATCGACCGGCCCACGCTGAAGAAGGCGTACCGCTGATGCCGGACGTCGTCGCGGGCATCCTCATCAACGAGGACCGGATCGGCCTGTTCAAACGGAGCCACCTGGTCGCCGGCGACCCCGGACGCTGGCACTGCATCACCGGTTACCTGCCTGCCGGCACCGATCCACTCGACCACGCGCGGGTCGAGATCGGCGAGGAGACCGGGCTCGGCGGCCCGGACGTACTGCTCGTCCGCCGGGGCGCCTGCCTGGATCTGCCGTGCCCGGACGACGACGTGGTGTGGCGAGTCCACCCCTTCCTCTTCCACGCCACCCACAGCGGTCTCAGCCTCAACTGGGAACACGACGAATACCGCTGGGTGCTGCCCGCTGAACTGATCGAGCTGGACACCGTGGACTGGCTGCTGGACGTGCTGCTCGCGCTCGGCCCGTCCGCATCTCGTGCGCACGGGCTGGCTCGGCTGTGAAGGCGTTGCAGTACCGTCGGTTCGGTGCGCTCCCCGAGGTCGTGGACGTACCCGTGCCGGTACCGGAGCCCGGGCAGGTGTTGCTCAGCGTCTCCGCCGCGGGTCTGTGCCACTCCGATCTCCACATCATGGAGGCCACGGAGTCCGAATACCGGTTCGGTCCGCTACCTCTGACCCTCGGCCACGAGGCCGCGGGTGTGGTGGCCGCGTTGGGAGAGGGCGCCGACAAGTTCTCGGTCGGTGACCAGGTGCTCGTGTACGGGCCGTGGGGCTGTGGCCAGTGCCCTCACTGCGCCCAGGGCAAGGAGAACTACTGCACCCACCCCGACGGAGTGCGCCCGCCTGGCATCGCCGTGCCCGGCGCCTTGGCCGACTACGTGCTCGTCGACGCCGAACGACACCTCGTCCCGCTCGGCGGCCTCGACCCTGTGCAGGCCGTGTCCCTCACGGATGCGGGCCTCAGTTCCTACCACGCCGTCAAACAGTCGTTGCCGAAGCTCACCGCGGGCAGTCACGCGGTCGTCATCGGGGCCGGTGGACTGGGTCACATCGCGATCCAGATCATCCGCGCGCTCAGCGCTGCCACGGTGATCGCTGTGGACGTCAGCGAGGACAAGCTCGGCTTCGCTCTCGAAGTCGGTGCACATCAGGCAGTTCCCAGTGATGAGCACGCACCGGCGGTGATCCGGAAACTCACCCGCGGATTCGGTGCCATGGCGGTTTTCGACTTCGTCGGCGCCCAGCAGACGATCGAACTCGCCGCGCGTGCCATTGCCACGGAAGGCGAGATCACCGTCGTCGGTGCCGGCGTCGGTGCGATTCCCGTCGGCTATCGGACGCTGCCGTTCGACGCCTCCATCCGCGCGCCGTTCTGGGGAAGCCGGCACGAGCTGTGGGAAGTCGTGGAACTCGCTCGCTCCGGTCACCTTCGTGTCGAGGTCGAGCAGTGCTCCCTCGAAGAAGCCCCTTTCTTCTACGAACGGCTCAAGCGGGGACAGATCCGAGGCCGCGCCGTGGCAACGCCCGGCAGCCGCGAGCCGTAGCGAAAAGCGACATCCAGACGCCGAAAGTCCGTCCTAGCCTCGACACACCAAGGCGCCGTCCGACGACCACGCGCCTAATCCTGTGAGGAGCGAACGTGGACTTGAACCTGGCGGGCAAGATCGCTCTGGTCACCGGAGGCGGCTCGGGCATCGGTGCCGCCTGTGCACGGGAGCTCGCCGCGCTGGGCGCACGGGTCGTGGTAGCGGACATCTCGCTCGACTCCGCGACGGCCGTGGCCGCCGAACTGGAAGAGGCACTTCCGCTCGGTGCCGACGTCACGAGCCCCGGCGACGTGGCTGCGATGGTGGACACGGTGATGGCCGAGTTCGGTCAGCTCGACATCGCCGTGAACAGTGCCGGGGTGGGGATGCCGGTCAAGGCGCCGACCGGCCGGACCGACGTGGCGGAGTGGCGGCGTGTCCTCAGCGTCAACCTCGACGGGACATTCCTGTGCATGCGGGCGGAACTGCCCGTCATGGCCGCGGGAGGTGCCGTCGTCAACGTGGCCTCGGTGATGGGCCTGGTCGCCACCGCGGGTGCCGGCCCCTACGTCGCGTCGAAGCACGGCCTGCTCGGCCTGACGAAGACCGCGGCTCTCGAGTACGCCGCGAAGGACATCCGAGTCAACGTGATCGCACCGGGCTTCATCGACACTCCGTTGCTGCGGGATCCCGACGTGGTGACGCGTGACCGGCTGGCAGCGGCACATCCACTCGGCCGTCTGGGAACGGCGGCGGAAGTCGCCGCGGTCGCCGTTTTCCTCGCGTCGCCCGCCGCCGCGTTCGTCACCGGCGCGGTCTTTCCCGTCGACGGCGGCTACACAGCCCAGTAGTGCCGGCTCACGCTCTGCCGAGGAGAACTTCATGACCACAACCGTGGACGAGCCGGCCGACCTGCTGGACCTCGTCGGCCGGTCGCTCGGAACCAGCCCGTGGCACCAGATCAGCCAGGGCGACGTCAAGGACTTCGGACGGGTCACCTGTGACGAGCAGTGGATCCACGTCGATGTCGAACGTGCCGGAGCCGGTCCGTTCGGCGGCCCGATTGCCCACGGCTACCTGACCCTTGCTCTCGTGGGGCCGCTGTTCGCGCCACTGCTCGTGGTCGAGAAGGCGGCGATGGTGGTCAACTACGGCCTCGACCGCGTGCGCTTTCCCGCGCCGGTTCCGGTCGGTTCTCGCGTCCGGCTGGCCGCTTCCGTCGCTGACGTGACCGAGGTCGACGGCGGCGTGCAACTGGTGGCCGACGCGGTTCTCAGCATCGAGGGCAAGACGAAGCCCGCGTGCGTGGCTCGTCCGGTCTACCGCTTTCTCGCCTGATCATCGCGAAAGGAATTCCATGCGCACAGCAGGATCGGTCGCGCTCGTGACCGGTGGAGCGTCCGGTCTCGGCCGGGCCACCGTCGAGCGGCTTTCAGCAGCCGGCGCCGAGGTGGTGATCCTCGACCTCCCCACCTCTGACGGCGCCGCGGTGGCAGCCGAGCTGGGCCGCTCGGTGACCTTCGTTCCGGCGGACGTTCGCGACCCCCACGAGGTCCAGGCCGCGGTGACGGCCGCCACTGATCGCGGCCCGCTGCGCATCGTCGTCAACGCCGCTGGAATCGGCGATCCGGTCCGCACGCTCAGCCGGCGAGGTCCCCAAGAACTCACCAGGTTCGCGCGGGTGGTCGAGATCAACCTCATCGGCACGTTCAACGTCATCCGCCTCTCGGCGGCCGCCATCGCCGCGACCGACGAGATCGACGGGGAACGCGGCGTCATCGTGAACACGGCCTCGGTCGCCGCGTTCGACGGGCAGATCGGCCAGGCCTCCTACTCCGCCTCCAAGGGCGGCATCGTCGGGATGACCCTGCCGATCGCGCGGGACCTGGCTGGCTCCCGCATCCGCGTCATGACCGTCGCACCCGGCATGTTCGCCACTCCCATCCTGCGTGGCCTTTCCGATGAGGCACGTGCGTCGCTCGAGACGCAGATTCCGCACCCGTCACGGCTCGGCGAGCCCGACGAGTACGCGGCTCTCGTCGAGCACATCGTCTCCAACCCCATGCTCAACGGCGAAGTCATCAGGCTGGACGGCGCGATGCGGATGGCCCCACGATGACCTCGACATCTCAGCGACGTGCTGCGCTCGTCACAGGGGCCTCGCGAGGCATCGGAGCCCTTATCGCCCAACGGTTCGCCGCCGCGGGCTGGGATCTCACGCTCGCCGCGCGATCCACCGGACCGCTCGAGGAACTCGCCGGCCGACTCGCAACCGACTACGGATCGACCGTGCGGCCCGTCGCCTCGGACATGGCGCAGGAGGACCAACTGCGCCACCTCGCCCAGGCGCACTCCGATTCGTTCGGCCGGCTCGACGCGCTGGTCCTCAACGCGGGGATGGGGGCGATCGGCCCGTTCGCCGACTTCCCGCCGAGGCGGCTTGACAAGTTGTTCGCGGTCAACCTGCGCTCCGCCTATGTGCTGATCCAGCAAACCCTGCCGCTGCTGCGGAGGACCGCCGCGGAGCACGGGACTGCCCGCGTGATCGCGGTCTCGTCGATGACCGGCATCGCGGGAGAACCCCTGAACTCGGCCTACGGCGCCACCAAGGCCGCGCTGACGTCGTTGTGCGAGACGCTCAACACCGAGGAGTCGGAGGGCGGTGTTCTCGCGACCGCGGTCTGCCCCGGTTATGTGGCCACGGACATGACCGCTCCACTGGCCGATCAGGTCGCGACGGAGCTCATGATCGACCCCGTCGACGTTGCCGAGGTGGCGGTGTCGCTGACCCGGCTCGGCGGATCAGCCGTGATCCCGCAGATCGTGATGACCCGGCCCGGCCCGCATCTCTGGCGAGCCTGAGCCGAGCCGGTCGAGCTTGGGTGGCTGCACGGTCAGAAGACCGTGTAGCCACCGTCGACCACGACCTCGTTGCCCGTGTGGTAGGTCAGCGCCGGGTTCGCCAGGAAGGTGGTGACCTCGTGGAACTCTTCGGGGTCTGCCCAGCGGCGGGCGGGTGTGCGAGCGGTCGTCGCCTTCACGAAGCGCTCGTCCGCCTGCAGATCGAGGTTCATCGACGTGCGGGTCCAGCCGGGGATCAGGATGTTGCAGCGCACCCGGTGCCGGGCCAGCTCCACGGCGAGCGTGCGTCCGAGCCCGAGCAGACCGGTCTTGCTGGTCGAGTAGGCGGCTTGCCCGGCGGCGCCGTAGCGGCTGATCGTCGAGGACACCACGATGATCGACCCTCCGGAGCCCTGCGCGACGAACCTCCTGGCGGCCTCACGGGTGCAGAGGAAGCCACCGTCGAGATTGGTCCGCAGCACCCTGCGCCAGGTCTCAAGGCTCATCTCGGTCAGTGGAGCGGCCTCCGCGATGCCGGCGTTGGCGATGAAGCAGCCCAGGGGTCCCAGCTCATCGACGGTGCGGTCCATGGCCGCGGCGACCGAGGGTTCATCGGCGACGTCGCACGCGACCGCCGTCGCCCGCACTCCTTCGGCTTCGAGTTCCGCAACCACGGCGGCGCTGCGCTCGGTGTTGCGCGCCCAGATCGCCACATTCGCGCCGGCTTTGGCCAGGCCCATGGCCATGGCCTTGCCGATGCCGTTGTTGCCGCCGGTCACCACGGCCGTGAGGCCGGACAGTGTGCGATCCATGATCACCCTTCCACCGATGTCGGACGCGGGACGTTCACCAGCTCGGCCAGGATCGTGCGGTGCCGGCCCGGTGTGCCCAGGGCGATGGCCGCGCTCTTGGCCCGCTTGAGGTAGAGGTGCGCCGGGTGCTCCCAGCTGAAGCCGATCCCGCCGTGCATCTGCATGCATTCCTCCGCCGCCAGCTGCGCCACCGCAGAGCAGTGAGCCTTCGCCAACGAGGCGGCTACAGGCAGGTCCGGCGACCCCGCCGCAACGCAGTCCGCCGCGTACCGGGCGGCCGCCCTGGCTTGAGTGATCAGCACCCACAGGTCGGCCAGCCGATGCTTGAGTGCCTGGTACGAGCCCAGGATCCGGCCGAACTGGCGACGGATCGCCAGGTAGTCCACGGTCATGGCGAGACACTGCTCGGCCACGCCCAGTTGCTCGGCGGCCAGGAGAACCGCCCCTGTGCGCAAAGCCGCTGTGACGGCCTCACCGACTGGCCGGCTCGACTCCAGCCGGTACGCGGGGGCACCGTCGAAGACCAGGTCCGCCAGCGGCCGCGTCATGTCCAACGAGACGAGCACGGTTCGCCGGACGCCGGTCGCGTTCGCGTCGACGCGGTACACCCCGTCCTCAGCCACGACCAGGAGCGTGTCCGCCGCCGCGGCATCCGCGACACCGTCGACCGCACCCGAAACCCGGCCGCCGGAGACGTCGAGGAAGCCGATGGTGTCGCCAGGCGCGGTCCCGAAGGGCAGCGCCAGAGCCGCGACGGAACCCGCGGCGACCTCGGCGAGCAGTTCGTGCTCGCCGAGTGCCAGCAGCAGGGCCACGGTGATCCCGGCCGAGCCGAGGAAAGGGACAGGTGCCACGGCGCGGCCGAGTTCTTCAGCCACCACGGCCGCTTCACGCCAGCTCGCGCCGGCACCTCCGACCGCCTCGGGCACAGCGAGCGCGGCACAACCGATCTCACCGGCGAGGGTGGCCCAGAGCTCGCGGTCCGTGGTCTCCGCGCTCTCCGTCCTGGCGAGCACCACGTCCCACGGGCTGCGCTTCTCGAGCAGTGCTCGGACGCTGGCCCGGAGGTCCTCCTCGACCTCGGAGTACAGCAGGTCACCGGTATCCGGCGTCGCCGGCGTCTGGTTCATCGCGGCAGGTCCTTCCAGGCGACGTCCTTGTCGGCACGCGGTTCGGCGGGCAGCCCGAGCACGCGCTCGGCGATGATGTTGCGCATGATCTCCGAGGTGCCACCTTCGATGGAGTTGCCCTTGGCCCGCAGGAACCGCCATCCGGCCGGGTTCTCGGCATGGGTGACCAGAACGGGCCGCCTGGCGCTGTAGTCGGTGTACCGGAGAGCCTCGGTGCCGAGCAGGTCGAGCTCGAGTGACGAGATCTCCTGGTTGAGCCGGGCGTAGGTGAGCTTCGCACCGGAGCCCTCCGGTCCCGGCAGCCCCGCGGCTTGCTGCTGGCGCAGCCGTTCAGCGGTCAGGCGAGCAACCTCGGCCTCGACCCAGAACCGCATGACCTCGTCGAAAGCCCCCAGCGTGCGGAGATCCGGCCGATCGCGCCACACCCGGAGCAGTTCGCCGATCGCACCGCTTTCTCGCGGGACGGTGCCGGCTCCGATCGCGACGCGCTCGTTCATCAGCGTGTTCTGCGTGACCGCCCAGCCCTGCCCGACCTCGCCGAGGCGCTGGTCGTCCGGGATGCGAACGTCGTCCAGGTAGACCTCGTTGAACTCGCTCTCGCCGGTGATCTGCCGCAACGGGCGGACGTCCACGCCGGGGGATCGCATGTCGCACACGAAGAAGGTGAGGCCGCGGTGCTTGGGCTGAGCCGGATCGGTCCTCGCGACAACGATGGCCCAGGTGGCTTCGTGCGCCAGCGAAGTCCAGACCTTCTGGCCGTTGACGACCCAGTCGTCTCCGTCGCGCTTGGCGCTCGTGGCGACGTTCGCGAGGTCCGACCCGGCTCCCGGCTCGCTGAAGAGCTGGCACCAGATCTCCTCACAGGTCCACAGTGGACGCAGGAAGCGCCGCTTCTGCTCGGGCGTGCCGAACCGCAGAATCGTCGGAGCGGCCATGCCAAGGCCGATGATGTTGGTGTGAGGCTTGTTGCCGGGTGCGCCCGCAGCGCTGAAGATCGCATCGACGACGGGCTGCAGAGCCGGGTCGGCACCGATTCCGCCTAGCCCTTCGGGATAGTGCACCCAGGCGAGTCCGGCGTCGAACCGGGCGCGGAGGAACTCGATGCGGCCGGTCGTGGCCGGAGGGGTGAACTTCAGGAACTCGCGAGCCTGGGACGCGATGTCGTCCGCGGTGCGGTTCGTCGCGTTGGTGGTGGTCACCGGTCGCCCTTCTCTGGGGAAGCAGGGTTTGCGGTGCGTCAGCACCACGGTTCCTTTGACCGTATGGAGAAAGCGCCTGCCCTGGTTGTCGCAATGCGCGACAACCAGGGCAGGCGCTCCGGCCGATCGTGTCAGTCCGCGGAGGCGAACCGTTTGCGCAGGAACTCGCCGAACCGGTTCGTCGAAGCCTGAGCCTCGGGCAGGAAGTTGAAGATGGGCCAGATGTGCACCATCTGCTCGCCGATCTCCAGTTCGGCTTCCCCACCGGCCGCGCGGATCTTGTCCACCAGCCGGATGGAGTCGTCGTGCAGGCCTTCGTCCGTACCGACGAGCACCCGCACTGGAGGTAGCCCGTGCAGGTCCGCGTACAGGGGCGAAGCCAGTGGGGTATTGGGTTCCTTGCCGCCCAGATAGGCACCACCCATGGCACTGACCAGCGCGGCGGCCGGCAGCGGGTCGACGCTCGCCCGCTCGGTGAGCGACGCGCCCTCACCGGCGAGGTCGACGAGTGGCGAGCAGGCGACCGCGGCGTCCGGCTGCTGGTCCCCGTCGTCGCGCAGTTTCACCAGAGCCGAGACGACGAGGGCGCCGCCCGCGGAGTCGCCGACGAACGCGACTCGCCGCACGCCTTCCTGTCGACGCGCCCACCGGTAGGCACCGACGACGTCGTCGAGTGGTGCGGGGAAAGGGTTCTCCGGTGCCAGGCGGTAGTCGACGACCAGCACCCTGGCGTCGGCGGCCTTGGAGATGCGGTAGCCGAACTCGCGGTACCCGGTCGCGTTTCCCATGCACCACCCACCTCCGTGCACGAGGATCACCACCTGGTCGCGTGCCGTACCCGGCGCGCCGATCCAGATCGCCGGAGTGCCGCCGGCGTCGACCTGTTCGACCTCGGCGTCGTCGGGCAACGTGAAGTTGGCCAGGACTTCGTCGTAGAGCCTGCGGTAGTCGTCCATTGTGGCTTCGGGCTCAGAGACCAGATGCGCCAGCAGTTCGCGGGCGCGGCCCAGTTCAGGACTCGCCATGAAAGTCTCCTGTGGATCGTCGTTGATCAGTCACAGCTTCTCGAGCACGGGCTTGACCTCACGGGTGAACAGCTCGTAGCTGGCTGCGGCCTTCTCGCCCTTGAGACCGCCGTACTGGAAGACGGAGATCACCTCGTAGTCGCCGACGATGGCCTTGCGCTCCTCGTGCTTGGCGATCTGCTCGTCCGGGGTGCCCCAGATCTGCGCGTTGGCGTAGGTGTCGCAGACGGCCTCGATGCCCATCGCGTCGATGGCTTCCTTGGCCGCCGCGTACGACTGGTACCCCTTGGTCGACTCGAAATGCCGGCCGCCGAACTCGTAGTGCTCCACACAGCACAGGTAGTAGTTCACGCAGGCCTCGTAGGCGACCCGCCGCGCTTCTTCGGAGTCGCGGTGGCAGTAGGTCAGGTCGATCATCAGCGGCGGCGGGGCCTCGCCACCGTGGGTGTCGCGGTAGGCCTTGCGGTACCCGTCGATCATGGGCATGTGCATGAGCTCCATCGGTCCCTGGATGAACGCCATCATCGGCAGACCGAGCTTGCCGGCGACGATCGCGGAGTCGGGGCTCATCGCGACCATGGTGGTGCGGCCCTTGAAGGTCCCGAGCGGCTTGGGGTGGATCGCCACCTTGGTCTGGGGGTAGAACTTGCCGTCGTTCTCCACGAAACCGTCTTCGAGCCCTCGCATCACCATGTCGGCGGCCTCGTCGAAGCGCTCGCGCGACTCGCCCATCTCGATCCCGAAGCCTTCGTACTCGCGCCGGGCCAGCCCGCGGCCCATGCCGAACATCGCCCGCCCGTCGGACAGGTTGTCCAGCAGCGCGATCTTCTCGACGACTCGCAACGGGTCGTTCCACGGCAGGATCACCGCGGTCGTGTGCAGCTTGGAGGTCTTGGTGAGAGCCGCCAGGTAGGACAGGAACTGGGTGTTGTCGGGACACATCGAGTAGCCGGGGTCGAAGTGGTGCTCGACGCAGCCGATGCTCTCGTACCCGTCTTCGTCGGCCCGGACGGACAGCGCGATCTGGTCCTTGAAGATGTCGTAGTCCGACGACGCGTTGTTGTAGTTCTGGATCAGGTTGGTCATGTGGACCTTCACGTGTCCTCCTCTTCACTCCGACGACACACGCCGGTTCTCGGTAGGAATACGACCGTGGTCTCCGCCGCAGTGGCCGCGGCGGAGACCCCGCCGGCGTCCCGGTCGTGTGATCGGCCTCACGGTGCCGGGTGCGAGAACAGAGTCGCAGCGAACAAGGGGGCAGAGTTGTCCCATCCCGCTACATTCGGCCGGTCACCGTCCGAATCAGCCGCACAAGCGAAACCGGCCTGGAACCGTTGTCCCAGGCCGGTTTCGCACAGCGGTCTTCGTCGTTCAGGCTCTTTCGAAGTGGGCGATGTCGAGGATCTGTCCCGTGCGCTCCTCGCTCCAGACGGCCCGCACCCTGGTCCCCGTGGGCAACTGCTCACGCACCCCGGCCGGATCGGACAGGTCGAGGCCGCGGACGTAGTGCATCAGCAGCGTGCTCGCGCCCGTCAGCCTGATCCCGGCGATCGCGTACGGCGGTGTCGGTCCACCCCGGAAACCCTGCCAGGCGACGGTGAACGCCTCGACCACGCCTTCGGACGGCAGCTCGAGCCACTCGTCGGTGCGCACGAAGCACGCTTCGCAGTACGCCTGCGGGGGAACGAAGACACGCGAGCAATCCGGGCAGCGGTTGGCCAGGATCTTCTGCTCGGTGAGCCCAGCCATGAAGCGGCCCCAGGTCGCGCCGAGATGGACGTCGTAGACGAGGTCCCAGTGCACCCGTTGAGTGGTGGTCATGAACGGTCCTGCCTCTCCAGGATGGCCAGGTTCTCGAACTGGAAGAAGGTGCCACCGGTCCCATGGGCGAGGCCCCTGCGCGCACCGGGTACCTGCATCTCCGCCGGTGCGTCACCCATCAGCTGCAGGGCGACGTAGACGTAAGGTGCCAGCTCTCCGGCGACGCCGGCGTTGGTGCACAACGGTCCTCCAGAGAGGTTCACCGGCAGATCGCCGTCCATCCGGGTCGCGCCGGACCGGATGAGGTCGATGCCACCGCCGGGCGGGGCGAATCCGAGCGCTTCCAGCTGCATCGGTTGCATGGGGGCGTAGGGCGAGAAGACCTCGACCACGTCGATCTCGCTGCGAGGATCCCGTACATCGGCCAACCGGTAAACCTTGTGCGCGAGAATCGCGAGGTTCTCCATGGCGGCGAAGTCGTTCTTGCCACCGCCGAGGTAGGGGTCACTGCTGGTTCCCATGGCCCGGATGACCACCGGAACCGGGGTCAGGCCCTCGGCACCCGACTCCGAGGTCACGAGCAGCGCGTTGGCCGACGTCGACACCGGGCACACCATGGCCATCGTCATGGGTGTCGACAGCGGCTTCGCCGCGACGACTTCCTCGATGGTCATGACGTTGCGCAGGTGCGCATAGGGGTTGCGCGACGCGTGCTCGTGGTCCTGGACGGCGCTCACGGCGAAGTCCTCGACCGTCGCACCGAAGCGTTCCTGGTACGCGCTCGGGTAGAACGCACCCATGTGGTAGGCCCCCATGCCGAGCGGTTGCTCGACGACCATCGGCGAGTTGGTGTTGATCGCCGACTGCAGGTCCTGGACGCCGAAGAAGGTCGGCCCGCCGACGCAGAGCACCCGATGGCGGTCACCGGAACGCACCTGACGTGCTGCCACCTGCATGAGATTGCCGCCGGTGGTGCCGCCGGTGTTCACGATCGACGCGGGAAGCTCGCTGCCGAGCCCGAGCCTCCGGACCACGTGCTTGGCCCCGAGGACGGTGCCCTCGAAGCCGTCGATGTTCCCGATGACGATTCCGTCGAGCGAGGAGGGCGAAGCGCCCGAGTGTTCGAGTGCCGCCCAGACCGCCTCCTGCACCAGCTCGAGTGAGGATGACTGCTGTCTGCGAGGGGAGGTCGCCGACGTGATTCCGGCACCCGCGATCAGTGCTCGAGTCGCCATCAGACTCCCTCCACCACGAGGACGGTCGCGGTGTCCGCGACGGTGCCGGTGAGCAGGTCGGTCGAGTGCGAAACCGCCTGCCCGCCGTGGATCTCCAACCAGGACACCGTTTCGAGCAGGCGGAGTGCGCCGTTGGCGATGCCGGGAAAACAACTCAAAGCTCCGCCGGAGGGCGACACTTCGATGCCGCCCTTGGCGAGTCCGAGTGCGTCCAGCATCGGTGCCAGCAGAGCCGGTGTGGCGGCCGTCAGCTCGACCGCCGCCACCTGGCCACCAGGATCGGTGACTCCTGCCCGCCGGTACGCCTCGTGCGCGGCTCGCCGGGCCGCGGCCGCCGGATCGTGGAGCCACTGCCCACCGGCAGTGGTGTCGCCGGTGGCCTGACCCCACCCGGTCAGCACCGCGCGCGGGCGAAGAGCCCGGCGGGCTCGCGCCAGGGACCCGAGGACGACGGCGATCGCCCCGGTCGACTCAGCGGGAAGCATCAGCTCGCGCAGGACACCGTTGACCGGAGTGGACGCCAGCACGTCGGCCGCGGTGACGGGTGTCCGTCGAGCAGCACGGGCACTGCTCGCGCCACGGGTGATGGCATGGGCGGCCAGATCGGCGAGCTGCTCCTCTGTCAGCTCGCCCGAATCGACCGTGAGCGCCGCGTGCAACCCCAGCACGGTCTCGGCTGAAAGGCCGACGGGACGGTCGGCGTGCGGTTCGAAGCCGTGGTTCGAGATCTGCTGCAGGAACGCGCGACGATCCGGCGCTGACACCTCGGGGTTGTACACACCCACCGCCAACGCCAGGTCTGCGTCGCCCGCGGCGATCGCCTGTGCCGCGGCGATGATCGCCTGGCCTGCGTCGCCCTCGATGCGGTAGGACTCCGCGAGGTAGCCGCCCGACGCGGCGTTGGTCAGTCCGCTGGAGATGCTGCGGCCGTCGTAGACGTCCAGCGACGCGGTGACCGACAACCCGAGCTCGTGCTTGCGGATTCCGGCGTCGCGCAAGGCCTCCGAGACAGCGTCGAAGACGAGTTCGTCGAGCACGGCGTCGGACTCGGGAACCAGTGGAGTCGCCGCGAGTCCCAGCACGACGATCGGGTCGACCGCGGAGGAGGACGGGTTCAGGCGGGTCACATCGCCACCCCGCCGTCGACAGGCAGCACGACGCCGGTCACGTATGACGCCTGCTCCGAGGCGAGGAACGCGACCGCGGGGGCCATCTCCGCGGGATCGGCGAAGCGGCCGAGCGGTATCGACGCCGTCATCTCGGCCAGCCGCTCGGACGGCACGGCGGCGACCATCGAGGTGGACGCGTTCGGCGAGATCGCGTTGACCGTGATGCCGAACCGGGCGACCTCCTTCGCGACCGTCTTGGTGAAGGCGATGATCCCGCCCTTGGCCGCCGCGTAGTTGGCCTGTCCGACGTTGCCGTGCATGCCGGTGTAGGAGGTGACGTTGATGATCCGGCCCGAGCCGGCGGCGCGCATGTGCGGGATGACGGCCCGCGTCACCGCGAAGGTGCCGCCGAGGTGTACGTCGAGGACTGCCCGCCACTGCTCGGCGGTCAGTTTCCAGACGACGGCGTCCCGGGTGATGCCGGCGTTGTTCACCGCGACGTCGATCCCCCCGGCCCAGCCGACGATGCCGGCGACCGCGTCGGCGACCGCTTCGGCGTCCGAGACGTCGATGGATACCTGCCGCACGCCGGTCACGCCGTCCCAGGCCGACTTGAGCTGTGCGGCGTCGCGGTCGAGCACGGAGACCTTCGCACCGGCGCCGGCGAAGTACCGGGCGATCTCGAGCCCGATGCCCTGGGCGCCGCCGGTGACGAGAACGCTGGCTCCGGCGAAGTCCGCGCTGACGGTGCCTGTTGCCATCAGAGCCTCTCGATGATCGTCGCGTTGGCCATGCCGCCGCCCTCGCACATCGTCTGCAACCCGTAGCGACCGCCGGTGGCTTCGAGGTGGTTGAGCATCGTGCCCAGCAGCCGGATCCCGGAGGCGCCCAGCGCGTGGCCCAGGGCGATCGCGCCCCCGCGCGGGTTCAGTTTCTCCGGGTCGGCCTGCAGGTCGTGCTGCCAGGCGAGCGGCACCGGAGCGAACGCCTCGTTGACCTCGTACACGTCGATGTCGTCGATCTTCAGGCCGGCGCGGGCCAGCACCTTCTGCGTGGCCGGGATGACCCCGGTCAGCATGAACAGCGGGTCGCTGCCGACGACGGCGAACTCGTGGAACCGTGCACGGGGCCGCAGGCCCAGCTGCACCGCCTTCTCCTCGCTCATGATCAGCACGGCCGAGGCGGCGTCGGTCAGCGGCGAGGAGTTGCCGGGCGTGATCCGCCATTCGATTTCGGGGAAACGCCGCGCGAGCCGGTCGTCGACGAACGACGGCTTCAGCCCGCCCAGGCTTTCGACCGTGGTCGAGGCCCGCAGCGTTTCGTCGGTGTCGTGAACGGTGCCGTCCACCTCGATCGGAACGATCTCGCCGGCGAAGCCACCTTCGGCAGCCGTGTTCGCCGCTCGCTGGTGTGAGCGAGCCGAGTAGGCGTCGAGCACTTCTCGGTCGAGCTTCCATTTGGCCGCGATCAGCTCGGCGGAAACGCCCTGGCCGACGAGTCCCTCCGGGTAGCGGGTCGCCAGCGGTGCCGTCGGGTGCTGGTCGACGGAGCTGTACCCCATCGGGACCCGGCTCATGGACTCCACGCCGCAGGCCAGCACGATGTCGTAAGCACCGGCCAGCACTCCCTGAGCGGCGAAGTGGACCGCCTGCTGGCTCGAACCGCACTGCCGGTCGACGGTCGTGCCCGGCACCGCCTCCGGAATGCCCGCGGCGAGGACGGCGGTGCGGGCGATGTTCAAGGCCTGGTCTCCGGCTTGCGATACGCAGCCCGCGATCACGTCGTCGATGCTCGCCGGGTCCACGTTCGTGCGTGTGAGCAACGCGCGAATCGTGTCGGCGAGGAGGGTGACCGGGTGCACGCTCGACAACGCGCCTCCGGGCTTGCCTTTGCCCGACGCCGTCCGCACGACGTCGACGATCACTGCTGACCTCATGTGGCGACTGCTCCCGTTTCGTCAGGGGGTGAAACCTCCCGGTGACCTGAACCTAGGAGCAGGCGAGGCGGTGAGGTTGTCCCAAGGCGCTACACGCCGGCAGATCGACAGGCGCGTCCTCAGGCTCGATCCGACAGCGCCCTCAGCCCTGCCGCGACGAGTCGGGGAACGGCGTCGCCGACCGTCTCGAAACCCTTGCCCACGGTCAGTCCCTGCCTGTGCCGGGCATGGATGCCCTCTGCGATGACAGCCGCCTTGAGATAGCCGAGTCCGATGTAGAACTCGATGGCGGGTACGGCTCGCCCGGACGTGGCGACGTAGTGCTCGACGGTGGCCGCCACGCCGGGCAACCGGGTGCTCGTGGACGCGGCGGCCCCACCGAGAACCGGGTCGAACGCGGGATCCGAATAGGCGATGTGCAGGCCGAGGTCGGCCAGCGGATCGCCGACAGTGGCCATCTCCCAGTCCACGAGCGCGCGAACGTCTCCGACGTCGCCGGTGGCGAGGATGGCGTTGTCGATCCGGAAGTCGCCGTGGACGATCGACGCTCCGCTCTCGGCAGGACAGGCATCCTCGAGACGTCGATGCAGCGTTTCCAGATCGTTCAGCGGCCGGGTCGCCACCCTGCCCCACTGGTCTCGCCAGCGGCGCAGCTGCCGGGTCAGGTAGCCGTGCGGCTTGCCCAGGTTTCCGAGGCCGGCCGCCGCCACGTCGACGGAGTGGAGTTCCGCGAGGACGTCCAGCAACGCGAAGGCACATCGCGTGACGTCCTGGTCTGACAGCTCGTCGAGCTGCTCCCGTGTCCTGATGACGTTGCCGTCGACGAACTCGACGACGGCGAACGGCACTCCCAACAAGCCGGGATCCTCTTCGAGCAAGGTCGGGCGGGCGACCGGAACCCGGCTGCCCGCCAAGGCGGCGACAACGCGGTACTCGCGGGCGACGTCGTGCGCGGAGGGCGTCCACCCGCCGAGCGGTGGCCGCCGTAGCACCCAGGACGAGCAGCCGTCGGTGAGCCTGTAGGTCAGATTGGACCGGCCTCCCTGGATCAGCTGCGCTGTGAGGCGACCGGCACCAGGCACCTTCTGGACGAAGTACTCCTGGAGGGCGGGGAGATCCAGTCCGGCGAGCTGCTCGGCGGAGGTCATCACCGGTCACCTGCCTCGTGCAGGCGCAGAGCACGGCGCGCGATCGACCACCGATGCACCTCGGACGCACCGTCGTAGATCCGGAACGGGCGGACTTCGCGCAGGTACCGGCCCAGCAGAACATCCCCTGAGACGCCGAGGGCGCCGCAGAGCTGCAGAGACCGGTCGACAACCCGCCACACGGCTTCGGCGGTGAAGGTTTTCGCGATCGACGTCGACTGTGAGGCGGACCTGCCTTGGTCCAGCTCCCAGCACGCGCGCAGGATGAGGCCGCGCGCGGCGGCGATGTCGATCTCGTTGTCCGCGATCATCTGCTGCGCCATCCCGAGATCGCCCAGTCTCGAACCGAACAGCCGCCGCTCGGCGGCGCGGCCGACCGCGATGTCCTGGGAACGGCGAGCGATGCCGAGCCAGCGCATGCAGTGGGTCATCCTCGCCGGGCCGAGCCGCACCTGGGCGTAGCGGAAGCCTTCGTCGACCTCACCGAGCACCGCCTCCGGTGGCACAACGCAGTTCTCGAACAGAATCTCGATGTGTCCGCCGTAAAGGCTTTCGTCCAACGTGTCGATGTGCCGCACCATCTTCATGCCGGGGTTCCCGGCGTCGACGAGAAACATCGTGGCTCCGCCCGAGTCACCGGGTGCGCCCGCCGTGCGGGCCATGCAGATCGCGAACCCGGCACCGTCCGCGCCGGTGATGAACCACTTCCGGCCGTCGATCCGCCAGCCGTCCTCGACCTCGACCGCCGTCGTGGTCAGGGCAGCCGGATCCGATCCGGCTCCGGGAGCCGGTTCCGTCATGGCGAAGCACGACCTGATCTCTCCGGCGGCGAGCGGCGCCAGGTAGCGCTCCTTCTGCTCCTCCGTCGCGATCAGCTCCAGCATGTGCATGTTGCCCTCGTCCGGCGCCGCGATGTTCACCGCGAGCGGCCCGAGCAGCGAGTACCCGGCCTCTTCGAAAACGGCAGCGCGTGACCGCATGTCCAGCCCGTGACCGCCGAAGCGCTCGCCGACGTGGGGCGCGAAGACACCCGCTTCCTTGGCGGCCTGCTGCAGGCTCACCCGCACGTCCTCGGATCGCACGACGCCGCCGTCGCGCTCTTCTACCGGAATGACGATCTCCCGGACGAACTTCGCAGTGCGTTCCGCCAGGTCTGCCACCGCCGGGTCCTGGACGAGTTCAACAGCCATGACGGCCCCCTTGGCTACTAGTCATTAGCCATGATGAACCTGAGCTAGTATGCGAAGTCAAGGCCGCGAGACCAGACCCACACGGGGTCACGGCTAGCGATGACTAGCTGATTCGACGAAGGAGGCCTCCGTGCCCGCTGCGACCACCGCACGCCTGGCGGAGATCCGGCTGGCCGCGCTGGAGCTGTTCACACAGCGAAGCTACGAGGCGACAACGATGGCCGACATCGGCGCGCGGGTGGGAATGCGCGGGCCCAGCCTGTACAAGCACGTCGGATCGAAGCAGATCCTGCTGGCGGACATCATGGTCGCGACGATGGACGCGCTGCTGGAGGGACACGACCGCGCGATCGCCGGAGTCGACGAGCACGTGGATCGGCTGCGCCGCGCTGTCGAGGCGCACGTGCGTTACCACGCTCGCAACCGGCTGGAGGCGTTCGTCGGGAACCGTGAGCTGCGCAGTCTGGAGGAGCCGCACCGGACCGCCGTACTGGACAGGCGAGCCTCCTACGAGCGGTCTTTCCGCACGTTGATCGAGGACGGAGTGGCAGCCGGCCGGTTCCGCGTCCAGTCCGCGAAGCTGGCGTCCTATGCGATTCTCGACCTCGGAATGGGCGTGGCCACCTGGTACCGCGAGGACGCCGAGCTGACGGAGAACGAGGTGGTCTGGCAGTACGTCGACTTCGCGCTCCGGCTGGTAGGTGCACATATCTGAGGGCGCAGCCGCACGCCGTCAGGAGGATCGTGGGTCACCGCAGAACTCCTGCGGTCGTCGGCGACGGTGCGCCCGGAGTGCTTGTCGCGGAGCGACTCAGCGCGAGAGAGGTCATCGCGGTTCACGCTCGCGTTCATGCGCCAGCCACGAACGGTCAGTCGTCCGTCCCCGCGACGAGGGACTCCAGCCGCAGCTCGGGATGCAGGCGCCGCATCACGCCCAGCGCGGTCGAGTCGACGAACAGGGCGAGGTCCACTCCGTCGGTGCGGGTGAGCACCTCGCTGCGGCCGGCATCCACGACAGACCGCTGCCTGGGGTCGGCCAGGCGGCGCACGACGGTGTAGGGCAACGGTGCTGTGGGCGGCTGGGAAAGCGACCGAAACGCACACCTACCCGGCCTGACGGCCGCAGCCGCGTACTCGGTTCAACGCTTCGTCAGCGCCCAGAACGGCACCAGCTGGTCCACCACGTAAAGCTTGTTCCGGCGGCCGTCGGCATAGCCGATTTCGTAGTTCGCGACGCCGAGCCACTCGCCCTCAGCACCGGGTAAACGCCCGTGGATCACTCCCTTGGCCGTGCCGGTCAGGTCGAGGCCAGTGGGAATGACGCGCCTCACGGCACCAGGCGGAGGGGCGAACAGGCTGTCGAGCTGAACCGTGCGGCATTTCTGTGTTGAGCGTGTCGACCTGCCGCAGGGTGGCGATCGGCGGACCTCCGCCACCTGCGCGAGGGTGGAGGCATGACCAGATCTCGCGATGCGAAGCACCTCGCCGACGTGACGTCGTTGGACGAACACCGGCGAGGCCGTCCAGCCGATCTCTCGTCGATCGCGACAAGGCCAACGCCCACTGATGAGCGCGAAGAACGTTTGACCAGTCATGCGCTGTCTGTGATGCGAAGCCTTGAGAAGGAGGTGGGCACGAGGGCTCTCTACATCGCCTGCGAGATGCTGAGGGACCCCGAGACCGACCACATGGCGCGCGTGCGTACCGCCGTGCCTGAGGTGGCCGAAGCAGCCAGGCGGTTGCTCGAACTGATCGGCATGCACGAGCCGCCGCCACCAGAGTTGCCGCGGGCGGAGCCTTTCGAGCCGAAGATGACCTGACCGGACCTCGTCGGCAGCTAGCTGGCTTTCTTGCGAGGCGGTTGGTTTCGGCGCGCTTGTTGCCGAGCGCGCTCGCTCTGGTCATAGGTCAGGAACTGGTGCGTCAGCGTCGCACGAAGTGTTGGATCGGCGATCTTCAACCGTTGGACTCGTTTGTCGGGCCGTGAGTGGCAGGCCGCGTACTTGATCAGGTCGACTGCGTCCACGTTGTACCGAAGTGCCAGCTCCGCCAACATGATCAAGCTGGGAACTGTCAGGCCCTGCTCGTAGTTCGAGAGCGTTGCGCTGGAACGGGTGTGGCCTTCTCCGCTTCGAGAAGACTCCAGCCGCGATCCGAGCGAGCCTCGCGCAGTGCTTTGCCAAGAGCGACCGGGTACGGCTGTCGCTCAAGGAAACGCCCGTAGGCGACGTCGATGTCTAGCCCTCGCTCCTCGACGAGATCTCGTAGCGTCGCGTCGTCTGCCAACTGCAGCAGGGAGCGCGCACGGACAACGCTGGCCTCGGGCAGCTCGAAGTAGTCCTGGGCCGGGTACTTGTCGACGTCCACTCGCCGTGCCACCAAGCTCATGGTGGTGAAGCGCCGGATCTGCTTCAGCACGTCCTCGGCCCTGAGGTCGGTCAGTTCGACCAACCTCGTGAACGTCACTTCGTGGTCGATTCGCTCCAGCATCGCCGTCAGCACTAGACCACCTCGGCGGTTCCAGGAAAGGCGAGGATCGGCAGGACTCGATCGACTAGCTTCATCGGCCCTCTCCTGCCTCGCGCGGAACCGTTGGATCCTGGTTGGGTATCTCGGCGCAGCGCAAGGCTTCGCCGAACCAGGCTGCATGTCTCTCCAGCTTTCGGGCCGCAGCAGCAACCAGGACGACGAGCACCTCGAACTTGCCTTCGCCGTGCAGGACGGTGATGGCAGCCTCAATCGCGGCAGGGTTTCCTGTTGCGTACGCGGAGACGAGAACCGACGCGGCTATCACATTCTGCTGCCACGCTTGACGATCCTCGTCATCGAGGTCGTCGGGGAGGGCGAACGACATCGGGAACCTGACCGGTGACCGCAGCTGGTCACGAGGCACGCCGTCGAGCAAGACCTTCGCCATGAGGCCGGCGGCTGAGACCAGGACCTGTTCGTCATCATGAGAGACGATGAGGTCCAGGGTCTGCTCAACGAGTTCTGGTTCAGCCTTCAGCTGGTGCCCCACCGCGCGCAGGCACAAGCTCGTCGCGTCCGAACTCCACCGGCAGGCCAGGAGATGACCGCGGCCGAGCTGGACCGCGAAGGCTTGCTGCACGTCGACCGTCATGTCGTGATCAGCAGGTACGCGATCTTCATGCCGTTCGACGAGCTGGGCATGCCACGACCGGTCACGATCCAGGCTGGAGCTGTGGTCGGTCCGTTCGCCGTTGTGCACGGCGGAGCCAGGATCGGTGAGCAGGCCCGGATCGAAGAGCACGCGGTCGTCGGCAAGCCCGAACTTGGCTACGCCGTCGGGAAGCTTCGCCCAGGCACCGGCGCCGACACGGTGATCGGGCCAGGGGTGACCGTTCGGTCCGGCGCTGTCGTGTACGCCGAGGTGGAAATCGGCGTGAACTCGCTGATCGGACACCACACGTTGCTGCGCACCGCCGTACAGGTCGGGGCGGACACCCAGCTCGGCCATCACCTCACCGTCGAACGCGAGACCCGCATCGGACGTGACGTGCGCTGTTCGCCCGGCTCGCACATCACCAGCTCGACGGTGCTGGCCGACAAGGTGTTCCTCGGCGCAGGCGTCCGCACCATCAACGACAAGACGTTGACCTGGCGTGACCCGAGCCGGGAACCGGTCCTCATGGCTCCGCGGTTCGAGGCCGGCGCCAAGGTCGGCAGCGGATGCGTGGTCATGGCAGGGGTCACCGTCGGAGAAAAGGCGCTGGTCGGAGCCGGATCCCTGGTCACCCGCAACATTCCGGCTGGTGCCCTCGCCTTCGGTCATCCCGCACGGGTTCATGGGGAGGCATCGTGACCGGCGAATCCGCGAGCAAGGCGATCACAACCTGGCTGGAGCCGTTGCGGCCCGTACTCGACCCCTGTGAGCGGATGAACTGGGCCAGACTGACGGCGTTGGGCGATGAGCTGGACCAGGTGCTGGCAATCCATCCAGTGGGCGCGGACCTGCCTGCTGGAATCGAGCGCAGCCGCCGGCTTGGTGCAGTCCGGCGGGAGCTGGCCGCTCGGGGCCGCCCGGACTCGACTGGTGAACCAGCTCTCTTCCAGCTCTTGGCGCAGTTCATCTGCGGCTACTGCGACGTCGACCTGCGTGACGCCACCGGACTCGGGCACGGAACCCTGATTGCTCGCCATGGCGGCCTCAAGACCCGGAAACGGTGGCTCTCACGGCTCCGGGCAGGCGAGCTCGCGGGGATCGCCGTCACTGAACCGCATGGCGGATCGAGGCCGGCAGAGACCCGCACTCGCGCGGTTGTGGGAGAGGACGGCACGTGGTTGGTGAGCGGGTGCAAAACCTGGATCAGCCGCTTGACGGAAGCAGCCGTCTTCGTGGTGTTCTTCCGGGCTCCGGACGGGCAGTTGGCTGCCGCCGCAGTCGACGCAACCCAACCAGGTCTGCACCGGCGGCCGATCCCGCCGACCGGACTGGCCGGCTGGACGTGGGGTGTCCTCGAACTCGACGCCGTCAGGGTTCGTCAGGAGGACGTGCTGCACGGGAATGGAATGGCCCTGCTGCGCGAGCACTTCGCCGGGTACCGGCCGCTGGTCACCGCTACCGCTCTGGGAGGTGCGGGCGCGGTCTTCGACGCCGTTGTCGAGAGGTTGTCCGCGCGGCAGGCTTCCGGGGAGCTGTCACGCCTGCGAGATTCAGCGTTGATCAGCCTTGGCAGCGCGCACGTTCAGCTCGTGACTTCTCTGCTCGGCACCGTTATGGCTGCCGGCTTCGCCGAAGCCGGCCATGTCGAGGCGGAGCTGTGGGGCGCGGCGACGAAGGCCCATGGCATCGACACCGCCAACTCCGTCGCCGGCGAACTCGCGTTGTTGCTCGGGGCGTCAGGCTTCCGTGCTGATTGTCAGACGTCCAAGACCCGCCGCGACTTGAGCGGCTTGCTCTTCGCCGACGGCATTCACGACAGCCTCTACCGAACCGCGGGGAAGCACCACGCGGCAGGTGAGAGCCCGGTGGTTCCCACTCCACGCGCTCGGTTGGAGCCGGTAGCGATGACCGCGTAGCAACGCGTACAGGGACAGCGGGTCTGATCAGGCGACGCGCTGTCCCTGTTCGCACAACGCGGTCGTGCCTTGCTCAGCGGCGCGCAACGCGGCGACCAGACGGTCCGCGAGCAGAGGCTTCAGCTTTTCCCGTGCCTCGGCCATGGTGTGGAACCCGGCAGAGAGGATCTCGCCGTCCGGGAACACCATGCCCACCAGTTCGGTCTCGTCGAGCACGCCACCGTCGAATACAAACACCACGCCCTCTGGGCGAGAGTCCTGCGGGCGCACGTAGTCCACCACCAACAGGCGGCCCAGCGGCCGTTCCCATCCAAGTTCCTCGGTGAGCTCACGGGCCGCGGTCTCCCACGGCGACTCGTCAGCCTCCACCGCACCACCAGGAATCTCCCAGTTGGGCTTGTACGACGGCTGGAGCAACAACACCCGGCCTGCCTTGTCCCGGAACAAGACCCCGGCTGCCATGCGCTTTTTAGGCAAGCTTGCGACGTACTGCTCCACAGGGAGCACTTCGGTGGCGGCGGGTGCTGCGGAGTCCGATGCGGTCACCTGCGGCACCCTAGCCAGCGCCGCGGATCGCGGTTGTCGCGGGGATTCCAAACTGCTGTTCGAGGACCGAATCACCCGATCGAGGTGGAGGCTCGGGAAGGTTCTGTTGTCACTGATCAAGATCCGCCAGTGCGCGATTCTTGCTAGATCGGTGCGAGATTCGTGAGCTGGTGCGGTCTGCTGAAGGCGATGTTGGCTGCGCAGCACTGACCGAACACTCTCCAGCAACTGCAAGGAAAACGCGATGCCTAAACGGGACTCCACTGCGCAGGGCCGTGAGTTTGGGAAGAGTCTTCGTGACGCGATCCGGCGCACGGGCTTCACATCGCGTGAGCTCGCCGACAAGTCCGGGTGGGACGAATCCAAGCTCTCGAACGTGATCAACGGCAAGGGTGGTGCCACGGAAGTCGAGTTGGCCGTTCTGTTCGGATTCTGCGGTTTCGACCCTGACGAGCGCGAACACCTGTTCCTGCTCGCGCAGACCGTGAACAGCAAGAGCTGGTTGCAGAACCACGACGGTCGACCGATCCGCCGACGCACCTTCGAGGAGAACCTCGTTCTGGCGAAGGAGCTCATCTGCTGGCAGGCACACGAAGTGCCCGACCTGCTCCAGACCCCTGCCTACATGCGAGCGGTGATCGAGGCCTCGCTCGACGAGTCTTCAGAAGACCTGGAACAGCGCGTAGCGGCTCGGCTGGAGCTGCAGAAGGAGCTGCGTCAGAGGAGGAATCTGACGTGCGCGTTCTACATCCACGAGTCTGCACTCCGTCTGCCTGTCGGCGGACGTGACGTGCTGGTAGAGCAACTGCACGAGTTGTTGCGGTTGTCTGTGCGAGACAGCATCAACATTCAGATCGTGCCTGCGGCGGTAGGAGCGCACGCTGGGATGAAGGGACCGTTTCTGCAGCTGAACTTCCACGCGTTCAGGTCTCTGGTCTGCGTTGAGCAGGAGAACTCAACGCTTTTCCTTGAGGACAAAGTGCAGGTTGACGGCTACAGCAACATCGTTCGGCCGCTCAGCAAGTGTTCTTTGGACGAGGAGGCGTCGAGGGCGCTAATCGCACACCTCGGAGAGGCGCTCACGGCTGAGGAAGGCGTCGGTTGCTTTGGGCCCCGGTTGCTTCCATGTGAGGGTCAAGCCCCTGGTGGGATTCGGTAGGGCTGGTCGAAGGTCTCCTCCCTCGTAGCGATCCACTTCGGGATCACGTACTCACACTCTCGACCGTTGCCACGCGGTTCGGACCGGGATGTCCGACACCGGGGACGAACGGAGCGTCGTAGCTGAGGTCGAGCTGCGCGAAGCCACGCTTGCCACCGCGAGCTGGATCATTGTCGGCCAACACGAGCTGCATAGTGCTCTCCCTGCCGCGCCTGTCTTTCGCGAAGTTGCGCAGATACTCGTAGGTGCGATCGACGACTTCGCGGTCGGCTCCCACGGAGCCGATTCCTTCGCGAGGTGAGTCGATGACGAGCAGGTTCGGCAGAAGGGTCGCTGGGTTGCCGCAGCTGTAGTTGAGCAAGGTCAGGTGGTAGCCGATATTGGTGACGGTCTTGCGTCCGCCGGAAACCGCGAGCTGGTTGAACGCATGGCCGTCGATGAACGGGCTGTAGTCCGCCGGATCTATCCGAGCGTCGGTGTAACCAGGTAGGCCGATGTGTCCGAGGACCTCGTTGAACGCGCGGGTGAGATGCCGGGCGATCAACGCCCTGCGGTCGATCAGATCGGCGTTAGCTTCGGTTAGCAGTTGGTCCAGCTCTTCGAGCTGTTTGGTCAGGCGCAGCTTCTTGTTCTCCAGGCTGCGCAGTTCCCTGAGGTCGTTCTGCCGCGGCAGCAAGGCGGCGAGTTTGGCATTGGCCTCGTCGAGCGCCGCGATGGATTTGACCTTCTCGTCCTGCTTCGGATGGAGCCGCGTCTTGCGGTGATTCTCTTGCGCAGTCAAGGCTTTGAGCAGGCCGTCTGCGGCAGCGTTGAGCTTGGCGTTGGTGGTTGTGCGGCGGGTTTCGGTGTTCACGACCTTCTCGCTCAGCGCCTGCAGTTCGCGTTCGATTCGCTCACTTGCAGCGCCGGCAGTGACTGAGCCCGATGCAACCATCTGGTGGTCTTGCAGGCACACGGGACATTGGTCCGCGGCGACCGGTCGGGCCAACGTTTGAGTGCAATGTGGACACCGTATGGGCGCGGGGGCGAGCTTGCGCATGCGCTTCAAGGACTTCTGCTTGGTACTGACAGAGTTGTACAGCTGGCTGAGCTCGGTGCGAAGGACGGCTTCCTCTTCCTGCGCCGTCGCCAACGTCGTCTTTGCGCGGTCGACTTCTTCGGTCAACGCGAGATCTGCGGCTTCCTCCGGCACGAGCCGCGCGGTCGCAGCCTCGACCTGACGTGCGGCCTCGCGGATCGTCTGCTCGCACACCAGTTGCTCGCTGAGCAACTGCTTGCTGCTCGGTGACGTTCTTGCGGTCAGAAAGGAAGCCTTTGATCGCGCCGAGGTTCTGTTGCAGCTGATTGAGCTGTCGGTTGATCCGCTTTCGTTCGCGACGGCGGTCTTCCACCTCCGGCATGTACGCGCCCAGTGCGACGTCCAGGGCGAAGACCGCTGACTGACCCATCCTGTCGCCGTCGTCTCCGAGCAGCTGGTTGGAGATCTTCGTCTGGCGGAGGTAGGTCAACATCTGGATGTCCTGGAACGTCAAGATCGGCTGAGCTCGTCCGCCTGGCTGCTCAAGCTGTGGATATCCCATGGTCGTCATGAGGAAGTCGGAGACGGTCTGGCGGTCGCGGGACGCGTTCGAAGGCAGGAACAGCGGCGACTCAGCGCCTGCTTGGGTCACCTTGACCGCGCTGGAGCCGTGCGTCACCGGTCGTTCCAGCAACAGGCGTTGTCCGTTGATGCGCACCTGCACGCGAATGTGGGTGACGTTGTCACGGACGGCGGGCATTAGCGCCGCGGGAACGCCGAAGGGATACCAGATGCACTCCAGGAGGCTGCTCTTCCCAGTCCCGATCGGTCCCTGCACGCGGAAGATCGACGAACCGAGCTTCCGCGTGTGCCACTCGCCGCCGACACACAACTCGACCTTCTCCACCACGAAGCCGATGCCCACGCCGCACCTCCGTCGCCTGAACGACAGCGGAACGTACAGGGCGGTTGGTGTTCACGATCGGGTGACCCGATGAGCTGGTGTCGATTTGCTTGGGGCAAGCCAGGATCAGCGCTTGTACTCAGCGTCGTAGGAGCGTTGTAGCTCGGCAGCGCGCTGCTCGTCGCAGGTGAGTCCTGGTTGTTCGGGATCGCATCGCAGTCGCAGCAGACGTGAGCGGATGGCAGCAGGCGTCCGTCCGTAGTGCTCGGCGATCTCCTCGCGGAGCGGTTCGGCCAGTTCCACAGGGTCGGCGTTCAGCCACAGATCGCGAAGCGCCGCTTCCAAGTCGGGGGTCCAGGACGCGTGCGAGTTCGCTACCCCGCCGGGGCGAGGTGGCAGGCGGCGGCGCGTGCCTTCGGCTGGGGCCGTCGTCTCGGGCAGGAAGGGCCAACTGCTCGCAGCAGCTCGTGTGTCTGTCGCGCGGGCGCGCAGGCGATCGGCACCTGCCGTGTCGCCGCGTGCCGCAGAGCCGGCGGCTGCTCGTTCGAGCTTGTCGGCGTGTACGACCTGGCTGTCGCGAAACCAACGGGCTTGATACCGATGCAGTACGTGCGGAGGAACCTGGCCGACTTCCTTCGGGAAGGTCGTGGACAACCGCCATGCCAGGCGGGCCGTTGCCTTCGCGTCGCCAGCGCTGCTGTGAGCATTCTCCAAACGCACCTGATAGTGAGCGCATAGAACGGAGAGTGTGCGCTTGTCGTCGCGTTGCGGGTCCAACTGACGATCGATGCACAGCGGGTCGACTACAGGACCGCTGAGCGGAAGGCTGCGGCCGTGATACCGCTGGAGTTCGGCGTCGAGCATCGTGAGATCGAACGCGGCGTTGAACGCGCACAACGGCGTCGTTGGTGTCCAGACCTTGGCCAATAGCTTGGTGACTTCGTCGATCACTTCGGCGGCGTTGCGGCCCTTCGCGCGGGCCTCCTCGGTCGTGACGCCGTGGATCGCGGTTGCGTCAACAGGGATCTCAACGCCCGGATCGGCCGACCATTCGTAAGTGTGGACGTCAGGGCGCTCGCCAGCGGAGACCGGCGTGATGGTGATGATGGCGGCCGTCACGATCCGGTCCTTGCGAGGATCGACGCCGGTCGTCTCCAGGTCAACCGCGACGAGCGGTCCGGTCGACCATGACAGTACGGGTTCAAACATGCGCGCAAAGTAGCGGCGAGGTCTGACACTTTCGCGTTTCTGCAGGTCACCGCAGTCTTGCTGAGATCGCCTTCTGAGGAGATCGGGCGGGGAGATCACACGCCTGAAGGCGGTGACGCTACTACTACCTGGCGCTCGCCGACAGAGAAAAACTTTTCGGACGCGTATCACTCCATTCTCCTACGACGATGAAACGGCGCTCGAAAAACTGGATGAGGCGCCGCTCAACGCGAGGGGGAGTGTGCGCTTGTCGAAGCAGAGGCGATTTCCGGAGGCCAGAGTCGAGGCGCTGCCCGACATGGTGGTGGCTGCTAGAAGGGCAGGGCTCTACCGCTGTTCTGGTCGACCAGACGAGTCCGGGCCGGACGGGCACCCGCCCATGTTCCGCGTGCGCGAGGACGAGCTGCTGGTCGGCGTCAATCGGTTCCTGGCGCACGAGGTGTTCGGTCCCTACCGGCGCAGCCTGTTCGCGGCCGGAAGGGCAGATCAGGAGCAGGCGGCCGAGAAGGACCGTGAGGACCAGATCGCAGTGGTGGAACGAGCGCTGCGCGAGAACCGGACGAGGTCGACCAACCTGCTTCGCAGCCTGGAGGTCGCCACCGAGGTGACCGACGAGTTCGTGCGAGACGTGAACAACAGGCGTGTCGAACTTCAGGCCGAGCGGACGCGGCTGGAGGGCCAGCTGGCGGCCTTCGAGGACCAGGTTCGTGAGGCTGTGAACCCTGAGTTGCTCGACTGCCTGCTCATCACCGGGGTCGACCTCGACCTCTTGCCCGACGAGGTGTCGCGACCGTTGTTCGAGGCACTTCGGCTAGAGATCCACTACGACTATGAAACGAGGACTGCCGTGTGTCGCATCACGCTGACCGGAGACACGGTCGGAGCAGCAGAAAGGGCCGCAACCGAGGCGGTCGCGGCCCTTCCGAAGCAACGCTCTGCTCGTAGTGAGCAGGTCTGCGTGGTGCCCCCGGCAGGGCTACACACAGACGGTCCCGCGTCTGACCAGCGGATTTCCAGCGGCATGCTGGTGATCGAGGGCAGCTTCCTGGTTGATGATCCTGGAGGCGGTGCCTGATGGCCAGCGCAGGGCGCATCTCGGTGACGGGCCCAGACGTTGTCGTGCAAGCCGTCACCGTGATCATGGGGACGGTCGTGGGCCTCACCTTCTTGTTCGGCTTCGGCAACGTGCTCAATCTGGCTCTTCGGTTGGGGGTGCCGGTCTGGGTGGCGCCACTCGTCGCACCGGCGGTCGATCTCTCGATCCTGGGCCTACTGCTCGGTGCGCGGCACCTCGCACTCACCGGTGCCTCCGCCGAGGTGCTGCGACCGGCGCGTTGGCTGCTGATCTTCGCGAGCGTGGTCACGTTGGCGTTGAACGTGGCGGACCCGCTCGTTGCCGGGCAGTACGGCAAGGCGGCGTTCGATGCTGTTGGGCCGCTCCTCTTGATCGGCTGGGCCGAGGTTGGTCCCGGATTCCTGCAGGCGATCGGTGCGGCCAGTCGGTCGGCAGCATTCGCTGGTCCTGACGGCGTCCGTGTCGAGGGGCCAGTGGACGGTTCGGTGCGATCCGACGTCAGGTACGGGGATCCGTGCTTGTCGGAGGATGGTCGACGAGTGTCTCGTGGCCGTTCGCCGAAGAAGCTCCTGGAGCAGGCACGGCACGAGGACGCGGCTCATCGCGCGGCCCACCATAAGCCGATATCTGCTGACACTCTGCGAGTTCGGTTGGGGATTGGAGCCGCGTCAGCTCGACGGCTCGTCAAGATCGTTCGGGCGGAGTTCCAAGCAAAGGGTTCCTCGGATTCAAGAGACAACGCGTCCACGGACCAGATCCAGAACGTCGATGCGACCTTGGCCGCGTGACTTCGGTCCGTCCACCGCGCCTCGGTGACGGGAGCCCGCGATCACCACAGGAAGACCGTCGCTTGACGGCCGGTGTCCGGCGTGGACGGCGCCCGTGATGGGAGCGGCTGTCGTCGACGAGTTGGGAAGAGCTGTATGAGCAGCATGTTGATGACGATGAGCTGTTGGCAAAGGCTAGGCGTGCGAACGCTCGGCATTGGCTAGAC
Organism: Lentzea albidocapillata; assembly: GCF_000719115.1. Classification (GTDB taxonomy): domain Bacteria; phylum Actinomycetota; class Actinomycetes; order Mycobacteriales; family Pseudonocardiaceae; genus Lentzea; species Lentzea albidocapillata. Next base: position 62,760 of record NZ_JOEA01000034.1, read on the forward strand.
CACAAGCGACCGATCTCTGCCGAGACGTTGCGTCAGCAGCTCGAGATCAGCGCTGATAGGGCTCGCGAACTCGTGCTGGTCGTTCGCACGGAGCTGGCGCACCAGCTGAGTACCGTCGTGACGCCCGCGTCATCAAGGACCACTGTTCAGAGGTAGGGCGGGGCGAGCAGGCCATATGCCGTCTAGCGTTTATCCTCCGCTCGACTTGATGTGAGGGAGGGGCTCGGTGGCGGACATGGAAACCCAGATCACGCAGGTCTGGAATCCAGACACCAGACCGCTGGTTGAGGAAGCGTGGCGCTGCTACAACTCAGGTGCTGTTCGCGCAAGCATCGCCACGACGTGGACAGCGGTCACTGCGGACATCATCACGAAGCTGATCCAACTCGCTGACGGCGGCGACGTCAGCGCGGTCGCGTTCCGCACGGAGATTACCAACGCGCAGGAAAAGGGCATCACGCCAGATGGCGTTCGCGCGATGCAGAACATCGAAGCCGCCCTGCTGGCGAAGGCAACCGAGTTCGAGCTGATCGACTCGATCGGTCAACGCGAGCTCGAACGCATCCGAGAAGATCGCAACCTGTGCGTGCACCCGTCACTTCGGAGCTTCAGCGAGGTTTACGAGCCCCACCCTGAAGTTGCACGTGGGCACCTCGCGGTGGCGCTAGCAACGCTGTTGACTCATCCTCCGACGCAGGGAGGGAGAATCGGTCAGGCGTATCTCGACTACACCTGCGACCCCTCCTTTGTGCCGGCTGTATCTCATATCCAGGCCAACTTCTACGACCGCGTTCGTGCGACCGCGCGCACGAACATCGTCAAGCTCGCCGCGAAGCACGCCCTGCGCGAACTTGATACCGGCGGTCGCCTGCCGAACATCGAGTACGCCAACAGGTCTGCCCTAGTGCTGTACGCGTTCGCCCAGCGTGACAGGGAACTCGTCCGTTCTGCGGTGGCCGGGCAGCGCATCCATTTTCAAACGCTGGAGGGCGAGGTACAGCTGCGCGCGCTCGTTCGCCTCGGCGATCAGGACTTCTTCTGGGATCTGGTGGACAGGCCGCTGTGTGAGCGGCTTGAAGGCTTGCTGACCAGGACCCTCGGCGCTGAGAGCTGGGAGCCTCTGCGCGCGGATATCGCAGCCAGCCTGGCGACCGTCACCAGCAGCTACACGCGAGCGCGGATACCAGCGCTTGAACAGCGCTTTGCGACACTTTCCGAGCTGCATCGGATGAACGTGGTCGCAACGCGGCCCCACCCCTACTTCGTGCCTGTGGTGCTCAAGTTCCTCGCTGAGGCCGGAAGCTGGCGAACTGGAGAACAGGCCGGACAGCTTCTAGTCCAGCACAGCTTCTTCCTGAGGATCGAGGATCTTCAGACAGCGTTGACGGCGTGGGCGAACAACTACGAGTGCCGGACCGCCGCGCAGATGCCCGACCTAGCTGTGGCGCTCTTCCGCAACACCGCTTCCCTGGGGGCAGAGCAGCCTGCGGCGTTCGTCTCTTTCCTGGCCAGAGTCCAATCACTGGCAGAAGTGGGCGATAGCTACTACCGGTACCCAAGCCTGGAAGCGGCGTTGCGCGCTGAGGGGCATATCCAATGAGCAATCGCTGCTGTCGAGGCCCAGTGTGACATCTCGCCTCGCGACGACTCCGTAAGCAGCGCGCGACGTACGAGCAACGCCTAACCCGCAACGACTTCGTCACCGGAGATCTTGACCTGGCCTCTGAGTTCGTTGACGCTGACGGAGTGTTGGAGAGTCACCGGACCGTTGACTACGGCAGCAAACTGCACGAAGCCATCCACTATCTGCTCAAGGCCATGATCGGCCGACCTGTCGCCGGGGCGCCGTCGAGATGAGCGACGTCCCCCTCGTGCCGAGCGGCAACCGTGACAAGTACGAGGAACTAGCTGCGGACGCGCCGCCGGCGAACAACGGCGAACCCTGCCGCAACTGCGGCGCAGCGATTCCCAAGACCGCGCATCCAGTCCATCGCAAGCGCCACCTGTGCAGCCCGCGTTGCAACGACCTGGTCAAACGTCGACACAAATACGCTCTCAACAAGCAGGAGGCGCGGAAGCAGGAGCCTGCCATCCCGCCAGAGGATGTGCTCCGATTCGAACCACTGTTCACCGCAAGGAAGCGTGCGCCGCGGGTGTTCTGCACTGATTCTCGCGCTGAGTTCCGCTACGAGTTCACCCTGGGAGCGCCGATCGAGGGCGACGTTGTTGAACGAGACGGTGCTGTCACGCGGTACTTCATCACCGATGGGCTGTTCGTCGCCTACAGCGACAACACGGGTTCGTTGTTCGTCCTCGGATGCCAACCGGGCACCACCATCAGCGCGTACGACTACTGGACCACCCTGCACCACCGCGCCTTCCTGGAAGACGGAAGCAAAGTGGGCCATCTTCAGGAGTTCAGGCACGACGGTCGTTCGTGGGTGTGGTCGACTGAGATCATCCGCGACCTAACCGCAGATGGCGACGATGTCACTTGGCGCGCGGTCGTCTGCACCAACGAACCGCGGTCACGTATGTGGGCGCCGGCGTACCTCGCGAGATCGCAGCGCTACGACCGGACCACGAAGGCGGCATCAGCAGCCTGTCAGCGCTCATGAAATTCCGCAGGTCTGAGGGGTTTTCGCTCACGTAATTCCGCAGGGCGTCGCTCACGTAATTCCCCACCGGGAGGGTGAGCGTG
>NZ_JOEA01000035.1 GCF_000719115.1 Lentzea albidocapillata
TGGCCCACGAAGGCCAAGGCACACAAGGCAATCTTCGAATACATCGAGGGCTGGTACAACACCCGCCGCAGGCACTCCAGCCTCGCCTACCTCAGCCCCGCCACCTACGAAGCTAACCGACATCAGCCAGTCGATCAGGTAGCGTGATCACACCTCATCAACCCCTGTCCGTCAAAACGGGGCAACCCCACCCTTCCGATGGGGCAGGTCAAGATGTCACCTACTCGTGCAGCAGACCCGTTCTTGTGCCGCAGCACGAGAAGCTGCGTGTCCTTCTCCGCCTCACTGCGGAGCAGCGCCGACGCGGCGGACAGCAACTTCCAAGTCACCTTGTGCAACAGGGACACGATCATGATCACCCGAACATGCTCTCAGTTAGAAGAACTCCACTGCTCCCCAGCGGCGATGACCTTTTCGAGCGGCACGGGAGATGAAGAGGCGGTGTGGTGCTATGGGTTGTGATCAGTCTCGGTCGGTCGTCTCGGGATCACCTGCGCGCAGTCGGCGGAACGGCAGCAACGCGTTCTCGCTTGCGCCGTACTTCTCGCGGTAGTCGCGCATCATGCTGGCCCAGCGTGCTTGGTTGAGCTGAGAGATTCGCCGGGTTCTGTTCCAGCGCTCGTGGGTGGCGAACCTGTCGTGAGCAGCTTGCCGGCTGACGCCCAGGGCCTCGGCCACCTCGGCCCACGTGACGCCGTGGCTGCGTGCGAGTTCGATCTCCAGCGCTAGTAGTCGCTCTGCCGCGGCGGAGAGCTCGGCGACCCGGAAGATCCAGTCGGCGAAGTCCGACTCCGCCGTGAGCTTGGACCTCGTTCTGCGGCTGATGCTGCTGGCTGCAACACGATGCCTCGCCGCAAGGTCCGTAAAGGCCTTGCCGAGCACCGCAAGGGACTCCGCGTGCGCACGGAGAGTGTTTCGGTACTGCCTTCCCATTCGGCTGATCCTGCCATTGGCGTCAAGTTTTCCTTGACAAGTTTGTTGATCGAGAACGCCGCTCCAGGACGTGCGGCGAAGTCCGCTTTCGCAGGTTCTGAGCAGCGCAAACGCGATAATTGCTGCACGCGTGACCCGACGTTGCGGAACTGCCCTTGAAGCAGAGGGCTGGACGAGGTGCGGTTCGTTGCCGCCGGGACATCGCCAGGGCGAAGGTCGTTGGCGACGCCGAGTTGGCGGATCGAACGAAGGAGGACCTGGCATGGTGGGCTCGCCCGTGATCACGTGGCTGTTGGGAGGGTATGCGGTGTTCGTCGCCTCGATGGCCGGTACGGCGTGCTTCGTGGCGCTCTTCGGAGATGACAGGACTCGTCGGGACTCGGGGTTCAAGGTCCTCAAACTGGTGTGGATCTCCGTCGCTGGCGCCGGAGGTGTCATGATGCTCGCACTCAAACTCGGGGGACTTGGTCTCGTTTGAACCCAGAGAATCCATAAAGGACTCTTGCTTGAGTCCCTTGTGGATCGGCTAGGATTTCCTGGACCTTACGCACCGCACGGTAATCGGCTGGCGTTCACGGTGGCACGGACATGGCGATGAACTGTGCGCCTGTCTCGCCGTGCCGGACACCGGGCGGAAATCCACCACGTCGCCCGCGTGCAGGGTTCGGGGTGCGCCTCTGGCGGTCGGGAGAAGTGTGCACGACGTGGGGGATTCCCTCGCGCCGACAGTCCTGCCGGCGCGAGCAGCGGGACGAGGTCGTCACCGAGGAGCTGTAGGCCCCGATCGCGACGGTGCAGCCGTTCACCACCGAGTAGGAGGCGGTGGCCAAGGCGTTCCCTGGACGCTGGTCGCCAGCAGGTGGACTACGGGCCACAGTCGTGCGCGCATCGGCTCACCAAGGCGTTGGCCGCGGGCTGCGTCTGGCAACACCCACATGTACTTCTTCGCCCTGGAGATGCCACACGGTAGCTTCAAGTCCTCGGGCTACGGCAAGGACCGGTCTCCCTTCGCGGCGGACGAGTACCCCGCGTCCAGTTCGTGATGCACCACTTAAGCGGCCTCGCAACGGGGTGAGCTCCGGGTTCACCAGGTCGCGACCTCAACGACCCAGGACCTTGCGGATCTTCTCGCGAGTGCGCAGAGAAACCTGGCGGTCCTCGGCCAGGTCCCGCAGAGCCCGTTTCCGGTGCTCCTTGTCGATCTCCAGTGCCTTAATTCCCGCCGCGAGGAGACGTCCTCGTGGTCCTTATCGTCAACTACGTGGCGCAATGCCACGAGCGCCTGGTCATCGGGAAGCATGCAGGTCGCCCTGATGTGGGCCACAAGCCGCCATGCGGGCGAAGGAGTCGATCACTGGGGAACAACTGACGAACGGCAACCGCACTTGATTTACAGCAAGTGCGCCGAACTGCGCTCAACATGCCAGTTTATGCAGGTCAACGGCCTGTGAACCCTGATCTGGGGGTCAAGTGTGCTCAAGTGCGCTGAACTTCTTTCAAAGCTCGTCGTAGTCGTTGTTCGGCTGCGGCCACGTCGACTTTCGAACGGCTCGCCAGGAGCGAGGCAATACACACGCTCAGGTCACCTTTAGAGCTGTTCCTAACTCAATGAAGGGCTGTGGAGCCAGCACCAGCAGATGATGCCGCAGGCCAGGCTGAGGAAGGCTTCGTGGATGTCGTTGCGGATCTTCCAGTGGATGCGCAGGCGGCGGAGCCAGTTCAGCAGGGCGAAGATCTGCTCGATCACCTCAGCAGCAAACGCCCCAGGTCGAAACAGTGTTCGCTGCCGCGGCGGGTGTGATGCGCTTGCCACGCCCGCGGGTGCGGTACTTGTCGTGGTCGTAGCCGTGCGGCGACGTACAGCGTGTGGGGCCGACCTGGTCGGCGGCGTTCGTTGCGCGTCGGCGGGATTCGGTCGATCAGCGGCATCAGCTGGGTGACGTCGTTGTGGTTCTAGCCGGTGAGCGACGCGGCGAGCGGGATGCTGCGTCCTTCGGTGATCAGGCGCGTTCGAGCCTGTTCTGGTGCGGGGACCGGGCTCGCACGGTTTGGCCCGCCCTTAAGGGCGCGGACGTGCGAGCCGTTGGTCACCTCCCGTGGCCAGTCCAGCGCGTCTGCGGCGTTGAGTCCGGCGAGCAGGTTCTCGTGCAGCTGCTGCCAGATACCGGCCTGGTGCGAGTCTTGCAACCGCCGCTTCGCGGTCATGCTGGAGCCGAAACCGAGTTCCTGGGACAGGAACTCCTGCGGGATTCCGGTGAAGAGCACGAAATAGGATGCCGCGCAACACCGTGCGATCGTTCAGCTGCTTATATCCCAGATGCTCGGCACGACGCGTGAACTCGGGGAGCAGCGGGTTCGATCCGCGCTCACAACTTGTCGGACACGATCCTGGGAAGCTGCTCACCCCTTCTGCGCGCCAAAGTAAACGTATGGAAGATCAACAGTATGCCAAGATCATTCTTTAGGAGTTTTTGGTTTTGTTGGAGCTTCTCAGATCCTCGATGATCTGCTGCACGGCTTCCTTGATCTCGTCGTTCGCTGGCACCTCGTACACGTACACCCGCACATTCCAGCGCCCGGCAACGGCGTGCACTGATAGTCCCACGTCTCCGGGCTGCCCGGCTTCACACGACTTGGTCTCGGAGTCCAGCACCCCGCTGGTGCAGAGCATCGGCGTGAGCCGCTCCGACTCCTCTTGACTCGCGTAAGCGCCGAGCCCCAGGCTGAGAATCTTCTTCCCGGTCGAGACGAAGACTTGGCAGCTGTCAGCCTCCTCGGAGTTCACTTGCGAGACCTCGAAGCCCTTCGTGATGACCGCCAGCGGTTCGGGTTTCAGCAGGCCGGGGCAGCCCGACTCGACCTTGTCGGCCAGGCCGGCCGGTACGTCGGTGCCGCACGCGGTCACGAGCGCGAGTGCTGCCAGCACACCTGCGAACCTGAGTCTCACTTGTTCCCCCACTTCCGGCGCCTCATTGTGCGGCGCGGCGTGACATGGTCGCACGCCATGCCGGGCGGGCCTGTCTCTGGCAGGACGGCGGTCATTCGACGCGTCACCCTCAGCCGTGGCAGCGCGGGGAGGTCCGCCCGCGCTGCAGCCTTAAGACGCCGATACTGGACTCCCGTCGCGAGCGCGACTAGCACTTCTGGGGGCTTGAGCTCGAGCCGACCCCGCTGGACCGGGTGTGCGTGCCAACCACTCAAATCAGCCAGCTTTGAGTACTCGCGTAGGTGGACGCATAGCTGCTGGACTCAACATCGAAGCCTCTGGTGTGAAGCGCGCGGCCTCTCTCGCCTATTGGCAACTGTTGGTTCGTGCACGACACAGTTCAGGCTCGAACTGGGATCGCAGAGTGATGCGATCAGCACGGGTCGAGTGAGCCTGCTGAACTATCACGGATTTGAGACCAGCTTCGGTTTCCAGGCAGCGCTGGTCGGCGTGGAGCGTGTTGCGAGCAGTACTCGGCTCGTACTCCGCTGGGGACAGGTAGTCCCGACGCGAGTGCAGGCGGGCGGGCGTTGTACCAGTCTGCTCATGCTATGAGAGCGAACTCGACCTCGGCGAAGTTCTTGACGGACCGTGCCGGTGGAGGGCACGTGCACTGTCGTGGTCTTCTACCTCGGGTAGCGCCCTGTGCTCGCTCTCACCCGTTCGGCCTCATTGTCATTTGCTATCTGAGCAGGCAGACTGCCGTTCGGCTGGGTGGGGTTCGCGTGTTGTCGGGGGACATGCGCGGATAGCGGGGGGCTTTACTTGACACGCGTCGGGGTGGCGCAGGGCTTTGTCCTGCGCGTGTTCTTGTCGTTCGCGGTTGTGGTTGCGGTGTTGGTGGTGCCCGCGCGGGGTAGTGCGGCTGAGCCTGAGTGCGTGGACGTCCAGCCGACGGAGCCGGCGGCTGTGGAGATGGCGTCGCGTTGTGGTCGCCGTGTGGAGATTCTCGCGTCGCGGTCGGAGTCGGAGCAGACGTTCGCGAAGCCTGGTGGTGGGTACACGACTGAGCAGTCGGTGGAGCCGCGGTGGGCGCGTAAGGACGACGGTTCGTGGGCGCGGGTCGACACCGAGTTGCGTCTGACGGGCGCGGTGGTGAGACCTGTGGCGGCTGTGCTGCCTGTGGAGTTCTCGGCTGGGGGGACGGGGCCGGCGGCGTTGTTGCGTGATGGTGATCGTGAGTTGTCGATCACGTGGCCGCTCGGGCCGTTGCCGAAGCCGGTGCTGTCTGGTTCGTCGGCGACCTACGCCGAAGTGTTGCCCGGAGTGGACTTGAAGCTCACTGCTTCGCCGAAGGGTTTTTCGGAGACCTTGGTGGTGAAGAACAGGGAGGCCGCGGACAACGAGAACCTGGCGAAGGTCACGTTCGGGTTCGCGGCGAGCGGTGTCACCACGCATGCGGCTGGTGGTGGGCTGGAGGCGAAGGACGCGTCGGGTCGCGTCGTGTTCGCTTCGCCGACGCCGATGATGTGGGACTCGAGCGGCCAGGGAGTACCTGGGGTCTCGGCGAAGGCGGTGTTCGACGAGCCGCGCCGGACGGCGGCGATGCCGGTCAGTGTGGCGAATGGTGAGATCTCGGTTGTTCCGGACGCCGCGATGCTCAAGCACACGGCTACCCGGTACCCGGTGATGATCGATCCTTCGTGGACCGGTCATGTGCGGGGCAATGAGTGGACGCTGGTGTCCAGCAAGGAGCCGGGCGACGCGTTCTGGCAGGGGCGCAACAACCGGGGCGAGGACTACCTGTTCAACTCCGGCGTCATTGGCTCCGCTGGGACAGGTCTGACCTGTGACAGCGTCTCGCAGACCGGTACGTGCCTGAGCCCTACGTACAACGTCCGCTCGTACTTCCGCATGGATCTCAGTGCCGTCAAGGGCAAGGACATCACCGGCGCGTCGTTCCGCATCGAGCAGAAGTGGTCGTTCACCTGCAGCCCCAACTCCGACGCGACGGTGCGCGTGACGAACTGGTTCGACGGCACCACCACCTGGAACAATCAGCCGGGCTGGTTGTGGGGTGATCCGTGGGCCTCGACGAAGCCCGCCAACCGCAAGCACGGCGCGGAGCACGGCTGCGCGGGGCCAGGAGACGTCGAGTTCCCTCTCACCGGCGCGGTGGCCCACGGCGCGAGCCAGAACTGGGACTGGGTCAATGTCGTGCTGCACGTCGATGAGGGCACCGTCAAGTCCTGGAAGCGCTTCAACCCTGGGTCCGCGGTGCTGGCCATCGACTACAACTCCATCCCGAACACGCCGGACCCGGTCACCGTGGACGGCAAGGCGTGCGCGACCGGCGCCGACCGTCCTGCCGTGCCGACCGCGACGCCGACGATTCGCGGCCGGGTGAGTGACCCCGACGGCTCGGACACGATGAAAGCCCGCTTTGAGTGGCGGCGCATCCGCCCGAACGGCACGCACGGCCCGATCACGAGCCTCGAAAGTACGCCGTGGGGGAACGGCACGACCGCCGAGCAGACGATTCCCAAGTCGGACAGCACTTTGACCACGGGTGTGGTCGAGGGGACGGACACTCTGGTCGGCACCGGTGACTGGGACAACGACGGCAAGCCGGACCTGATCTACCGCGACCTCGACGGCTACCTCTACATGATGCCGACCGTCGAGACGCCCGCCGGCTGGCGATCCGGCGACCGCGTACAGATCGGTCTCGGCTGGGGCGGCTACACGATCGCGGGCCTCGCCGACTGGGACAAGGACGGCAAGACCGACATCGTCGCCCGCGAGGACGCCACCGGCAGACTCCTGCTGTACCCCGGCGAGGGCAAGCGCGGCCCGTCGGCCATCCCGCCCGTGTCGATCGGCGATGGCTGGGGTGGCTACACCTTCGCGGGTGTCGCCGACTACGACCGCGACGGCAAGCAGGACGTGATCGCCAGGGATTCCGGGAACGTCCTCTGGCTGTACCCCGGTGACGGCAACCGCGCGCAGCCCACCGCGGAACGGGTGTCGCTGGGCGCCGGCTGGAACGGCTTCACCTACTACGGCGTCGTCGACCGCACCGGCGACGGTGCGCCCGACATCATCGCCGAGGTGTCCGACAACCTGTGGCTGTACAAGGGTCTCGGCGCGCGGACGCCTCAGGCCGGTGACTACGTGCGCTGGCAAATCGGTACAGGCTGGCAGGGTGCCTCGGCAAGGACGATCGCGGACTACAACGGCGATGGCGCACCCGACGTCGTCGCCAAGGTGAGGTGGTCGGACAGCTGGTACCTCTACCCCGGTGTCATCGGCACTACCCTCGGCGGTGACCCGTGGGTCATCGCGGCCCGCGGCATCACCACCGGCAACTACGCCTACCGCATGACGGCATCTGATGGCCGGTTGTGGGGACCCGCATCGGGCTGGTGCGAGTTTACCGTCGACACCACCGCTCCCGACGCGCCGTCGTTCAGCTCCTCGGTCTACAAGACGTCTGGGTGCCCGGCCGAGGGCTGCGGCTCACTCGGCGTCGCAGACACCTTCACCTTCTCCAGCGCCTCGGCCGACGTCGTGAAATACCGCTGGGGCTTCCACGACCAGCCCGCGACAGAAATCGCCGCTGGCACTACAGCACGCTGGACGCCTCCGTCGGCAGGCCCGAAGATCTTGGTCGTCGATGCCATCGACAAGGCAGGCAACTCGACCCGCAGGAAGTTCCAGTTCACGGTCGCGGGCCCTAAACCGCACAAGGCGGAGTGGTTCGCTGGCGACGACCCGTCCCTCGACGGTACCGGGAACGGCCATGACCTGACGCTGACCGGGCTCGATCCTTCTCGTGTGGGCCGCACGGTGGGTGGGCAGATGTCCGTCGGGTTCAACGGCACCACTGCAGCCGGTGCTACGACCGCCAAGGTCCTCGACACGAGCAAGGGCTTCTCCGTTTCGGCTTGGGTCCGCCTGAGTAATGACACGGCGAGCCGCACAGTGGTGAGCCAGCAGGGTTCCGCGACCTCGGCGTTCCGGCTCGGCTACGACTCGGGGGCCCGAAAGTGGACCTTTTCCCTGGCGGAGAACGACACGACGAGCGCCGCGCAAAAGACAGCTGTCTCCGACGCCCCGGCTGTGCAGGGCGTGTGGACGCACCTGACCGGCACCTACGACGACCTCAGCCGGGAGGTCCGCTTGTACGTCAATGGGGCTTTGCAACGCCAGATTGCGCTGCTGGGTTCGGCTGCGGGTTTCAACGCCGGTGGTCAGGTGTGGATCGGTAAGGCACTGCGCAACTCCGTGGCAGTGGAGCCGTGGCAGGGAGAGTTGGCCAAGGTACGTGCGTGGACTCGCACGATCACTCCGCAAGAGTCGCTGGAACTGGGTGACGCCAAGCTGAACGGCAGTGATGTGGGCTGGTGGCAGTTCAACGACGGAAGCGGTGACACCGCGGTCGACTCCTCGCCGTACGGCCGTGACCTGACGCTGAACCTCGCGGGCGGAGCTAAGTGGGGACCGGCCGGTCCGAGTGACCCAGACGGCGCCAGCCTGGAGCTCAACGGCGCCAGCAGCTTCGCGAGCACCAACGACGCCGTGTTGAACACCGACCAGTCGTTCTCGGTCGACGTGTGGGCCAGAGTCAACGGAACTGGAACACCCCGCACGGTTCTCGTGCAACACGGTCCATCCACTGTGGATCCTTTCGCGCTGAAGTACGACGGTGCGCAGTGGAGCGCCGAAATGCCGAACTCACCGACGAACCCGACGACCTGGTGGAGGGCCAAGGCCGACGCCAGCGCCGGCACGTGGACTCACCTCGTGGTCGTTTACGACGCCAGCGCTCGGACGCTCAAGCTCAGCGCCGGCGTCCAGGGCGCTCCGGTCGCGCTGAAGAGCACCGTTGCCGGGGTGGTCGGCTGGAACTCGACGGGTGTGTTGTCGGTCGGCCGCGGCAGTGCGGGCGAGTACTTCAACGGCAACATCGACGATCTGCGGGTGTGGCAGGGCGCGCTCGCCGCCGCGCCTCTCGAATCGACGACTCGGAAGGGCTCGTCGATCTCCGGCGACCGCAACGACGAGATCATCTCGGTGCAGAGCGACGGGTTCGTCAACGCGCATCTCAACGTCAACGGTGAGTACCCGAGCAGCGCACAGCACATCGGCTCGGGCTGGTCAAAGGACCGCACCTGGTTCGCTGACATCGACGGCGATGGCAAGTCCGAGATCATCGGTGTCGAGTCGGACGGCCGGATCAAGGCGTTCAAGAACGTCAACGGCATGAACGGATTCCCTTACGTCGACCAGTACTTCATCGGCACGGCGCCCGGTGACACGAAGCGGATCAAGTTCGCCGACATCGACGGCGACGGCAGGGACGACCGAATCTCGCTCGACGACGACGGCCGGGTGCGCGTGTACCGCAACCTGTTCGGCATGAACGAGGTCGGCCAGTCCACGGCGTTCTCGACCACACCGGTGATCGTGAAGGTCACAGGCGCCGCGCCGGAAGCCATCCGGTTCGCCGACATCGACGGTGACGGCCGAGCCGAGTTCATCACGGTGAACCCGGACGAACGCACGACCGTGTGGGCGCACCGCAACCTCGGCGGCCTCGGTTACGGCACCTACGACACGCCGCAGGAAATCGGTTCCGGCTGGACACCTGACCGGACGTTCTTCGCCGACATCACCGGCGACGGCAAGGCGGAGATCATCGCGGTCCGACCGGACAGCTCCGTCTGGTCGTACACCAACCACAACGGCCTGACCTCCTTCCCCTACGCCGACCCCAACAGGGTCGGCCTGGGCTGGACCGATCCGTCCCGCGTCTTCTTCAGCTAGTCCGCGGTCTTCCACCTCACCTCTGGAGTTGTGTCATGCCCACAGCCCTGCCCAGACGTGGCCTGGCCGTCGCACTGGTGGCGTCGCTGGTGACCACGGTTCTCTCCGCCACACCCCCGATCGCGGTCGCCGCGCCCTACGCACCGCCGGTACCGGCGAAAGAGCGGGTGATCAAGGGAAAGCCGGCTGGCGCCTCGAAGAACGAGGACGCTCGCACGGGCAAGGCCTTTACCGCCGGCGCACCGGTGTGGCCCATGCCTGTGGTCGCCGAGATTCCTCTCGGAGGGTCGGCGTCAAAGGTCATCGGAACCCCGCTGGCCGTGGCGGCCGCAGATGGCGCTACCACGGCACGTGCCGCGAAGCCCAAGGTCAGGATCGAGACGTTCGACCGCGAGAAGACCCGCAAGGCAGGTGTGGAAGGGCTGCTGTTCAAGGTTTCCGGCGGCTCGGCGAAGGTCGAGGTCGACTACTCCTCGTTCCGGTGGGCCTACGGCGCCGACTGGTCCTCTCGCCTGCGCCTGGTCGAGTTGCCGGAGTGTGCGTTGAGCACGCCGGATAAGCCGGAGTGCGCGGCGAAGCCCGTCGGGTCGCGCAACGACATCGCCAAGAACAAGGTGACGGCGACGCAGGCGAGCCCCGCCACGGCGACGTTCATGGCGCTGACCGCGGGCACCTCCAGCGGTTCGGGCAGCTACAAGGCAACGAGCCTGTCGCCGTCGGCGACGTGGGCCGCGGGCAGCAACACCGGTGGTTTCAGCTGGAACTACCCGCTGCGGATGCCGCCGTCGCTGGGGGGCCCGACGCCGTCGCTGACGCTGGCCTACTCGTCGGCGAGTGTGGACGGCCGTATGGCTGCGTCGAACAACCAGCCGTCGTGGATCGGTGAGGGTTTCGACCTCGGTACGAACTTCATCGAGCGCAAGTACATCGGTTGTGCGAGTGACATGGCCGATGGTGCGCGCAACACCACCGAGACCGGTGACATGTGCTGGCGCAACGAGAACGCCACGCTCTCGATGACAGGGCACGGCGGTGAGCTGATCAAAGAAGCCGGGGAGTCGAACCGGTGGCGTCTGCGCAACGACGACGGCACCCGTGTGGAGTTCCGGACCGGCGCGGACAACGGTGCGCGCAACGGTGAGCACTGGGTCGTGACGACCCAGGACGGGACGCAGTACTGGTTCGGCCGTGGGGCACAGTCGGTGCTCAACGTGCCGGTGGCGGGTAACCACGAGGGTGACCCGTGTGCGGCGGCGTTGTTCAAGGACTCGTTCTGCTCGCAGCCGTGGCGGTGGAACCTCGAGTACGTCGTGGACACCCACGACAACACCATGACCTACAGCTATGACAAGGAAACCAACAAGTACGGGCGCAACAACTCCAGGACCGATGTCGTTGAGTACGACCGCGCGTCGGTGCTCAAGCAGATCGACTACGGCACCCGCGCCGACCGCACCGAGACCGCGCCGATGCAGGTGGTCCTCGAACCCGCCGACCGCTGCCTGGCCGACTGCGGTACGAAGGACGCCGCGCACTGGCCGGACACGCCGTGGGACCAGGAGTGCACCGGCAGCCCGTGCAACTACAGCTCCCCGACGTTCTGGGGGACGAAGCGACTAGCCGCGGTGACCACGAAGGTGGGCGGGAACGCGGTCGAGAAGTGGACGTTGACGCACTCGTTCCCCGATCCTGGTGACGGTACGCGCGCCGGCCTGTGGCTGGACAAGATCTCGCGCGTGGGCCTGGTTGGTCAGCAGACTCCGGTGCCGGACGTGCGTTTTCTGGGCATTCAGCTGAGCAACCGCGTCGACACGCATTCCGACCAGCTGGCGGCGATGAAGTGGTGGCGCCTGAAGACGATCTTCACCGAGAGCGGTGGGCAGATCGACGTCACGTACTCCGAGCCCGACTGCGTTGCGGGCACGCGCATGCCGGCTCTGTACGCGTTGCAGGACAACAAACTGCGCTGCTATCCGGTGCGCTGGACACCGCCTGGTGACACGACGCCGATCTGGGACTTCTTCCACAAGTACGTCGTGGAGAGCATGACCGAGTCGGACCTGACCGGCGGATCAGTGCGCGTGCTCACACAGTACGACTATGTCGGCGACCCGGCTTGGCACTACACCGACGACGACGGTTTTGTGAAGACGGAGGACAAGACGTGGTCGGTGTGGCGTGGCTACGGCACGGTCAGAACACGCCTGGGCGATCCCGGTGAGCAGACGCTGACCGAGCGGCGTTACTTCCGCGGCATGCACGGCGACAAGCTGCTGTCGGGCACACGGGAAGAGAAACTTCCGGCCATCACCGTAGGCGCCGTTGAGGCGGTTTACGACGAAGACGCCTTCGCCGGGATGCTGCGTGAGGAGATCATCTACAACGGGCCCGGCGGCGTCGAGGTGTCAGCGACCGTCAACGGGCCATGGCAGTCCGAGCCGACGGCGACCCGCACGATCAACAATGTCACTGTCCACGCTCGCTTTGTCCAGTCCGCGATCAAGCACACCCGCGTCGCGCTGGACGGCGGCCGGAACCCCCGGACCACCAGCCAGATCACCAGCTTCGATCAGACCTACGGCCTGGCAACGCAGACCGAGGACCGCGGCGACGACGCGGTGGCCGGTGACGAGAAGTGCGTCCTGATCGACTACGCGCAGAACACGTCGGCCTGGGTGATCGGCAAGGTGTCGCGCAAACGCGACTACCTCGTCGACTGCGCGAAGGCCAAGCCCGGCACCGATCTGCAGGACGCCGACATCGCCGGAGACCTCAAGACCTACTACGACGGCCAGGGACACGGCGTCGCGCCGACCAAGGGCGATCTCACCAGCTCCAAGACCCTCAAGTCCTACGTCAACGCCACCCCGGCCTACCTGACGGAGTCGTCGACCGAACGCGACGTCTACGGCAGGGTCACGAAGCTGACAGACCCCAAGGGAACCGTGACCACGGCCTACACGCCCGCCCTGGGCGGGCCGGTCACGCAGGTCGTCACGACCAACGCGCTGGGCTGGGCCACCACGACCGCCGTGGAACCCGGGTGGGGCTCACCGGTGTCCACAACAGACCCCAACGACCAGAAGGCGTTCATCGAGTACGACGGCCTCGGCCGCACGACGGCGGTCTGGAAGCCCGGGCAGGAGAAGGCAGGTCGGCCCGCGTACAAGAAGTTCACCTACCTGCAGCGCACCGACCAACCCTCGGTCGTCACGTCGAGCGTGATGATCAACGGCCAGTACGTCGCGTCGCGTGAGTTCTACGACGGCTTGCTCAGGCCGCGTCAGACGCAGCAACCGAACGCATCGGGCGGCACCTCGAGCACCGTCGTCACGGACACCCACCACGACTCGGCGGGTCGCGCCAAAAGGGCGAACAACGCCTACGAAGCGAGCGTTGCTCCGAGCGACTCGCTGTTCGTGCCGACCGACACCATTCCGTCCGCGACCACAGCGCAGTACGACGGCGCCGGCCGCGAAATCATCAGTGTGCTGAAGAAGAACGTGCCCGTCGCCAGCCCCGGCGGTGACGAGTTGTTCCGCACGACCACCTATCACGCGGGTGACCGCATAGACACCACGCCGCCCGCGGGTGGTGTCGTGACGTCGACGCTGCTCGACTCCCAGGGCCGCAAGTCGGAGTTGCGCCAGTACCACTCGGGCGTGGTCGCGGGCGCCGCGACGGGATTCGACGCGACCAAGTACACCTACGACCGCAAGGGCCAGCTGACCGAGGTCACCCACCCGTCGGGCAAGAAGTGGCAGTACTCCTACGACACCCGCGGCCGCCAGACCGTGACGGTCGATCCGGACAAGGGCAGGACCGAGTCGACCTACGACGACGCCGACCAGCTGGTGTCCACAAAGGATGAGCGCGGTCAGGTGCTCGCGCACACCTACGACGCGTTGGGCCGCAAGACGAGCATCCGTGACGACTCGCCCACCGGTCCGGCGCGTCTGGAGTGGTTCTACGACCTGCTCTCCAGTGGCATCTCGATCAAGGGCGCACAGGTGAAGTCGGTGCGTCACGACGCACTCGGCGACTACGTCACCGAGCACAAGCGCATGCGGCCATGGGACTTCCAGCCCACGTCGACCGACATCACGATCCCGGCGGAGGAAACCGGCCTGGGCGGCACCTACAACTACGTCTACACCTACAACGGCGACGCACAACTCCTGAGTACCCGCATCCCGGCGGTAGGCGATCTCAAGGTCGAGACGCTGCAGTACGAGTACGACGCGCTGGGCAAGCCCAAGAAGCAGTTGTCCGGCTACGGGATCACGCCGCTGACCGGTCTGGTCACCTCGACCACCTACACGCCCCTCGGTGAGCTGGCGACCTACCAGCTGCGCAACGGTGACAGCGCCGGCGCCAACTGGGTCAGCGTCCTGCGCGACTACGACGACTACACCCGGCGCCTCTCCCGAATCTGGACCACGAAGCTGACCGGGCCGACCGATGTCGCCGACGTGTCGTACAGCTATGACTGGGCGGGCAACGTCACCAGGGTCTCGGACTCGGTCAGCGCGGACACGCAGTGCTTCCAGACCGACTATCTGCGCCGATTGACAGAGGCGTGGACCCCGACCTCGGGCGACTGCAAGCCCGACCCGACCCAGCTCGGACTGGGCGGACCGTCGAAGTACTGGCAGTCCTACACCTACGACGTCGCCGGCGACCGCACGAAACTGGTGGAGCATGGCACCAGCGCGGGTGACCGCACCACCGACTACAAGCTGACGCCCGGCCGGCACAGCGTCGCCAAGACGGTGACGACGGACAACGCGGGCAGCCGTCAGGCGACCTACACCTACGACGATGCAGGCAACACCCTCACCCGCCCCTCACCGGGCGGCGCCACCCAGACGATGACGTGGGACCGCGAAGGCCACGTCGCCACCACGACCGACGAGACGGGCCAGTCGTCGTACGTCTACGACGCGAACGGCAACCGCCTGGTCCGCCGAGACCCGGCAGGCCGCACCCTGTACCTGCCGGGCCAGGAACTGCGCTACGCCACCCCGGCCGCCACGAAGAGCGCCACCCGCTACTACGCGCACGCGGGCCAGACCATCGGGATGCGCACGTCGACCGGCCTCACGTGGATGAGCTCCGACCAACACGGCACCGCGCAGAACACGATCACCGCCTTGAACCAGACAGTGAGCACCCGCCGCACCACACCGTTCGGCGAGATCCGAGGCAACACCGGAACCTGGCCGGCAAAGCTGGACAAGGGCTTCGTGGGCGGCACGCTCGACAACACGGGCCTGACGCACATCGGCGCCCGTGAGTACGACCCGAAGCTGGGCCGGTTCATTTCGGTCGACCCGATCATGGACCTCGCGGACCCGCGCCAGTGGAACGCCTACGTCTACGCCAACAACAGCCCGATCACATTCAGCGACCCGACCGGCCTCTACTGCGACTCGTGCGACTACTACAACTGGAAGGAAACCAACTACGAGAAGTCACCCGCGTCCATCGGGTGTGGCTACTCGCCCAACGGCCTGTGCGGACCGGAGGGAAGCGGCGTTTCCCAACAAGATTTCCAGCAGGAGTGGCAGCAGCAGTACGAGTGGGCGTCCGGCACCGGTGACGGCTCGAACCAGCCGATCATCTACGGGCACCGCCTGCCCACCGCCGAGGAGATGAAGCAAGGACCGATCTTCGGCGCGCCGGTGATGATGGCGCCAGGCGAGACTTACGCAACAGCGGTCAAGAACTGGGCCACATACCTCTGCCGCAGCAGCAACCCCGGCGCCGGGTTCTGCGAATGGTCTTACACCGTGGGCAACAGACCCGCGAACGGCTTGGACGCCGTATTCGTCGTCATCGGCGCGGTCGGACTCGCCGCCAGCGCCGTGGGCGGATCCGCGGCGACGGGAGCAGCATCGTCGGCGAAGAGCACAGGCTCGCTGGGAAACGCCATCAAGGCAGCGGAAGGTTGTAACAGCTTCACCGGCGACACACAGGTACTGATGGCCGATGGTACGACCAAACGCATCGACGAGATCAAGCTCGAAGATCTGGTATTCGCCACGGATCCGGAGACGGGCAGGTCAGGAGCACGGAAAGTCATGGCGACGATCATCGGTGAGGGAGTCAAGTTCCTCGTCGAGATCGTGACCGATGACGGCGCGATCACCGCGACGGACGGCCATCCGTTCTGGCTTCCGGAAGAACAGCGCTGGGTGGACGCCAAGGACCTGCGAGAAGGATCAGTTCTGCAGACCTCGACTGGAGGACGGCTGCGGGTCGTCGCGACCAAGAACTGGATCGGCGTCAAGCGAGTCCACAACCTGACCATCGAGGGCATCCACACCTATTTCGTTGGGTTGGACTCGCAGAATGTTCTAGTGCACAACACCGGTCCGTGCGCGGATCTGGGGTCTGCCTGGAAGGCAGCGCCAGCGTCGAGTATTCCATGCAGCACGGGATGCGAGAAAATCGCTGCGGGGATTCAGGCTAAGATCGGTGGGGAGATCAAGACGATCAAGGCGATCCAGGTCGTTCAAGGAAGGGAGTTCCAGCTCGGTCCTTATCGCGGGCAGGACAGCGGCTGGTTCTCGCATACCGTGGTCGTTCGAGAGGGTAGGGTCTATGACGGGTTCAGTCCACGAACGGGAGTGCCGGTGGACGACTACAAGAAACTCTTCGACTACCACGATATGATTGAATTCGGATTCTGAGGGATCATGGACTACCTAGAGATCTTCAAGATGGCTCGTGACCGTCCCAGAATGCTTGGGCTGGATGGTTCTTTCGTGGCCGCCGCCGCATTTGTGAACGGCTGCGATGCCGGGAATTCCTGGCGGCTTCTCGACGGGTTCCGCGAGTGGTTGGCCACTGGTCTGGGAGACGGCGCAAACCTGAGCTGGCAGGCGCTGGTGGTAAGGCACTCCCTGTCAGGAGGATCGCCGAATTCGCCTGCGGAACTGGTCGGGGAAGGGGAGAACTCAGTCGCAGTCGCCAGGCTGTTCGAACTGCTTGAAGAATTCTGGGAGGTGAGGCAGAAGAGGAGCCTGGCTGGGATCTTCGCGCAGTATACGAAGGTCTTTGGCTGAATTTTCGAATGGAAGGCGGGCCTCGCGGTGGAGGGTTGCACGCGCTGGACATGCACCACCCTCGGTGGAGCAGGCAATGCCACGGAGGCAGTGGCAGATGTGATCGGTACCAGGAGCTGGCCAGTGCGACGAGCACGATCCGGCGGCCCGGCCACGGGCTTGCATGCAGCTCCATGACGCTTGAGTCGGCCGCCGCCCATGCTCAGGTAGCGCGTCGAGTCAGGTCAAGTGAGTTAATCACGTGTTGCTCAAAGAGGATTGGCCGTGCGTGGCTGTCTATACAGGATAGTTCAAGGTCGCTGTCGGGACGGCCCATAGCAGCATCTAGCTGGAGCGACCGGTCGCTGGGTGGGATTACATGCGGTTATCGGACACGACGTGGAGAATCTCTCACATAGCGGTCAGGCGTCTGACCGCCATGTGCGGTCCTGTCGCATTTGGCCCATAGGCAACTCGAATCACGTTCGTCCGCGACCGCTCGCGAATCGCGAGGCCATCTTCCTGGTGAGTGCGCGGCAGGACTTTGGTGAGGGCCACGATCGCTTTGCGCTGGACGCGGGAATTGACAGGACCTTACTGCAGCGGCCTTCGCCGTCATGTCGTTCTCGGGCAAAGAGTAGATCTTGGGCTGTGATACAACGAACGCCAACGCACTTGATTGGCAGTTAAGTGCGCCCAACTGCGGTCAGTGGACCTGTTTGTGCAGGTCAGCGGTTGGTGAACCCGTGTCTGGGGGTCAAGGGGTCGCAGGTTCAAATCCTGTCGTCCCGACGGTCTGAATCAGCCCGCTGATTCTGGGTGGAAGCCCAGGTCAGCGGGCTTTTTCGTGCGCGTTAAACGATCTTCGCTTGATCATCAATTTCATGATCAACAGGCGGATGAAGGAGTGAATAAGGAGCCGCTGGCTCCCCGCCAGTCCATCCGCCGCGGCACCTTCAGCTCCGTCACGGTGCTGATCAAGCAGATCCGCGACTACATCGCCCACTGGAACACCAACCCGCGACCGTTCAAGTGGACCGCCACCGCCGACGAGATCCTTGCCAAGGTCCGCCTGACCCAGCAGAACGTCCGGAAGCTCGTGGACAACAACGGCAAGTAAACACAGCAGCATCACGGACCAGTAGTTCGCCATCGTGGTCGGCTTGAGTGTCGACGCCTTGCCGCGCAACCAACTCATGAGGTAGTCGGCGACCGTCTGCCGGTCGTCTACGACGATGCCGCTGCGTTCGTACTCCAGCACCTTCCACAGCGCGGTCTGAGCGTCCGCCTTGGTCACGAAGCCGCTGCGACGGCGCGTCCGTCGCTTGCCGTCAAGCGTTGGTAGATCGACTGCGAAGGTCCAGGTTCCGTGCTTGCGGTAGGCCAGTTGCGGGCAGCGGGCACCGAGTTGTCGGCCGTCAGCGCCGCGGCAGGCACAACGGCGGTAAACGCGACCACGGTTCGGGTTCTTCATGACGAGTTCCTCCGGTCTTCCTGCCCGTCTGCTCCTGTGAGCAGCGCAGGACCGGAGCATGAGCCGGGTGCGACCACAGCGCGACCACGCAACGCGGTCGCGTTCCGCCGAAACCTGGAGATGGCGGGGCAGACGGTCAGTTCTGACGATAAGGCGTTGAGCGTGACGGCGGCGCCGAACGGTGCCCTGCTCGATCTCAGGATCGCGCAGAACCCGGAGCTCGCCGCGAGGCTCGTGGAGTTGGTGCGGCAGGCGAGGGAAGGTGCCGCGGCCAACGTGCTCGGCGAGTTCCGGAACGCGATCGGCGGACAGACAGGACACCTTGACACTGAGGTGTCGGTGCCTGCGTTCGGTACTCCTGAACCGCGGAAACCGAAGCCGGTCGAGGACGAGGACTTCAGTGATAACTCGATCTACCGGCGACCGTAGCGGTTACATGGCGAGCGGCGCGGTACCACCGCGAACCGCACAACGGTCACCTTCGGGACCAGAACCGATTGGGGTTGACGCCGGCGTGTCACGGGAGCAGGAGAGAGTGGAGTGGGCGCGGCAAGGCGTGCGGTCGTTGTAGAGGACCAAATGTCGTTCCAGTACGTCGTCTACTCCTCGGACAACCCTCCGGCAAAGGGTGAAGTGGGAGCGTCCAAGGCGATCGGCCAGGGCGACATCGGCGTCTCGTTGAAGGTCGGGTTGGAGAAGTACGGGCCGAGACCGACGACGAAGTGAGCGAACGATAACCACGCCAGACCATCTCCACGATCACCGACAAGGTCGTCGAGGGCATGGTCGAATGGCAGAACCGGCCCCTCGACGCGGTGTACCCGGTGATCTTCATCGACGCTATCCACGTCAAGATCCGCGACGGTCAGGTCGCCAACCGGTCGATCTACGTCGCGCTCGCGGTCACCTGCGAGGGCCGCCGCGACATCCTCGGGTTGTGGGCCGGCGACGGCGGCGAAGGCGCCGAATACTGGCTGCACGTACTCACCGAGCTCAAGAACCGGGGCGTGGCCGACGTGCTCATGGTGGCTGCGACGGGCTGACCGGCCTGCCCGACGCGATCACCACCGTCCGGCCGAAGACGATCACCCAGGCATGCGTGGTCCACTTGCCGCGCAACAGCTTCCGTTACGCGGGCCGCCAGCACTGGGACGCCATCGCCAAGGCGCTCAAGCCGGTCTACACCGCGCCGACCGAGGCCGCCGCAAAGGAGCGGTTCGCCGAGTTCGCCGAGGCCTGGGGCGCCCGGTATCCGGCGATCGTGCGGTTGTGGGACAACGCCTGGGCAGAGTTCGTGCCGTTCCTGGCGTTCGACCCGGAGATCCGCCGGGTCATCTGCTCGACCAACGCGATCGAGAGCGTCAACGCCCGCATCCGCCGCGCCGTCAAAGCCCGCGGGCACTTCCCCAACGAGCAGGCCGCGCTCAAATGCGTCTACATGGCCATCATGAGCCTGGACCCGACCGGCACCGGCCGCAAACGCTGGACCATCCGCTGGAAACCGGCTCTGAACGCGTTCGAGATCGCCTACCACGACCTCGGCCCCGACTACTTCGACCACAAGCCCCGTTCACTCCAGCACCAGGCACACCGCGCCCGCCGGCTCATCGCCGAGCTGATCGAACAGGGCTACGACGTCTCTCAGCTGATCCCTGAACACGCCGCCTGACCACACGCAGCAACAAAAGGCGCGCTGGTCAATTTAGGGAACAGACCCCGCCCTGGCGCACATGAAGTCCTGGAACATCCTGCGCAACTGTCGCCGCAAACGCGACGGCGTCTGGCACGCCACCCGAGGCATCGCCCACATGCGCAACCTGGCCATGACCGGCTGAACGACCACGGCCGCAGGTGACACCGTTGTCACCGCGCTTGCCCCGCCAACACTCTTGATCATTACGGGACAACCTTTAGCCGGCGATTCAGGCGCGGATGGTCTTCCAGCGCCTGGATCGCCGCAGCGCGCGTGCTGTGAATGATCCGACAGCACGAGTTCACTCGCCGACCAGCGATCGCCTGGCCCGATCCGATGTTGCGATCGACGCTGCGGAGACGGACGATCCCCTGATGACTGATCCGCTACTACCTCCGGTGAGCGAGGTTGCGCGCGAGCCGGAAGCCCCTTGGTCCCAGCTTCGCGACGACGTGGTGGACGGTGAGGGCGGTGAGGATCTGTTCGATGTTGTCGACTCGATCGCGCGCCTGATCGACGGACCTGTGGTGGTCGAGGACGTCGACTTCCGCGTGCTCGCTTACTCCGCGATCGCAGGCCAGCCCAACGACGAGGCGAGGCGATCCGCAATTCTCAACCGTCGGACTCCTGATCGCTGGCTGCGCTGGATGGAAGAGTCAGGCGTCCGGCACCAGCTTGCACACGGGGACGGCGTGATCCGGCTGAACATCCCGTGGAGCTCGCCCCTTCCGCGCTATATCCAGCCCATCCGAACCGCCGGCCAGTTGGTCGGTTACCTCTGGTTCATGAAGGGCTCCGGTGAGTTCGCGGAGGGCTTCGAGCGCATCGCTCGCGAATTCGCGAGCCTCCTCGCGCCGGAGCTCGCACGGCGCAGCTGGGCCCTGAACGAGAACCCCGGCGGCAGGCTCCTCCGTCAGTTCCTCGCAGGCGGCATGCCCGCTGCACGGCTAGCGGAGGTGCTCAAAGTCGACCACGAAACGGTCGGTACCGCGGTGGTCGTGTTCGAGGTCGAGGCGGAAGCTCCCGACGTGGTGGGGGTCAGGGCACGGGCGGTACGCGAACTGGCACGCTTCGCGCAAATGAGGTTGCATGCCGGCCTTGCCGGCTCAGTCGACCAGCAGATCTATCTCTTGAACGCGGCTGACAGTCTCGATGACCGCGGACTGGCTGTTCTCGTCGAGAAAACCGCGACGCACCTCGAGCGCGTGTTGCGTGTGGACGTGCGTGCCGCGGCCGGCGCAGTGCGACACGGACTTACGACTGCCGCGATGTCACGAGAGGAAGCAGACGTGGCAATGCGCGTTCTGGCGTCCCGCTCGGGCGGGCGCCGACTCGGCTGCTTCAGCGACATGCGCCACGAGATCCTCCTCCACGAAGTCGTGAGCGGACTGCGGGCTCGCCCGTTGCTCACGCGTGGCCTGTTGGACCGACTTAACGACCACGATCGTGTGCACAGCACGGATTACGAAGAGACACTGAGTGTCTACCTGAACTCGTTCGGTGACGTTTCCGCGGCTGCGGACAGATTGCACATCCACGCCAACTCACTGCGCTACCGCCTGAAGCGGCTGGCTGAGATCGCCGAGCTGGACCTCGAAGATCCACAAACCCGCCTGGCACTGCAGCTGGTCCTCGCCGCCCGTTGATCCGGCGCGTTCGTGCGATCGCAAGAAGCGCTTGCCCAGATCTCTCCTTTTCGGACGCAGACGCCGCAGGTGTGGCTTCGGACACTGTGCTCAGCCCGTGGTTCCGGCAGCGCCGTCGACAAGGAGTCACCATGAAAGACCCGATCACGCCAAGCGCTTCCCCCTCCGGCGTCCGCGCCGGGTTCTGACGCGGAGGCCATCATGCTCACAAGCGCCTCAGGTGCCTCGTTCATCCAGATCGACGAGCGACCGCTCAACCGGAGACAAAAAGGTCTCATCACGGCGGCGGTATTGGGCACCATGCTCGAGTTCTTCGACTTCTTCATCGTCGCATTCGTCTTGACAATGATCTCCGAGCCATGGCAGCTGACCTACGGAGAGAGCGCATTCATGCTTCTCACCGCAGGAGTCGGCGCCATCCTCGGTTCCATCGCGTTCGGCGCTCTCGCTGACCGATACGGCCGCAGGCGCATCTTCGTCACCACCATCCTGGTCTTCTCCATCGCGACCGGAGCGCTCGCCATCGTCCCTGAGGGAGGATGGCTGCTGTTCGGGCTCCTCCGGCTCGTGGTCGGCTTTGGCGTCGGTGGCCTGATCGTGGTCGACGTGCCCTTGGTGCAGGAGTTCGTGCCGGCCCATCGGCGGGGCTTCCTCGGTGCGCTCGTCGTCGTGTTCGTGCCCGTGGGAACGCTGCTCGGCAGCGCAGGAGCGGCGTTCCTCGGCCCCGTCGTGGGTTGGCGGGGCCTGGTACTCCTGGGTCTGCTGCCGGCGCTGGTCAGCATCTACGTACGAGTGGCCGTGCCGGAGTCCCCGACGTGGCTCATCCGCCAAGGGCGGCCAGAGGAGGCACGGCGGTCGGTTGCCTGGATCCTCGACATCAAGCCGGAAGAGGTGATCCTTCCGGGCAAAGTCGAATCCACGCGCACTCGATGGCGCGACATGTTCCGCTACCGGCGGAGTGTCGGTTTCACCTGGCTGAACAGCCTTGCCGTGCAACTTCCCTACTACGGGGCGAGCCTGTGGGGGCCGACGCTGATCGCCATGCAACTCGGAGTGACGCCGGCTCGTGCAGCGTTTCTCTACCTCTTCGTCAGTCTCAGCGGTTTCCTCGGCCGTGTGCTCGGCGCGCGCGCAAGCGACCGGTTCGGCCGCAGGCGCACGGGTTTCATCGCGATGACGGGCGCGTCGGCAGCGATGATCCTGATCGCCGTGCTGCCTGGCGCGTCGGTCGGCGGAGTGGCGCTGTTCTACCCGATTCTGCTGATCGGGTGGGCCTTCATGGATGCTTCGTTCGCGGTTGGACTGCCGTTCTGGTCCGAGATGTTCCCCGCCCATATCCGGGCGAGCGGTGTCGGCGCGGCGTACGGGTTCGGAGGGCTCGGCAAGATTGTCGGGCCAGCAGCCCTCGCTGTCATCTCCGGCGCCGGCACGGCCCTCACCCCTGCCGCCACGGCAGCCGCGATCACGCCGGCTTTCTGGTTCTTCGCGGTGTTCACCCTGATCGCCGCTGGGACCTACGTCTGGCCCGCGCTGGAGACCAAGGGAAAGAGCCTCGACGAGATCGAGGAGTTGCACACTCGTCAACTGCGAGGACGGAACTTGGCCGTTCGCAACAAGACCGAGCCGTTGGCTGTGTCGGACCGACAGTGACGGAGCCGGCCGGTCGAGCCGAAAATCCACATGTCGAACAAGACCGACGACAGATTCGAAAGGAGTGGACGATGGAGACCAAGGATGTGTCCCGCGAGGACATGCTCAAGCGCGTCGCCAAGTTCACCGACCTGACCCGCTCCGTAGGTGGCTTTCCGGACAGTGACATCGCCGGGTGTGAGCGCACGCTCCTGAACGTCATCGGCTTCGACCCGCCGGACGAGGTACCCGGGCAGGAGGTCATGTCGCCAGTGGGCAAGAACGGCGCGGAGAACTCGGCGATCCCGATCTCTGAAGGCTTCAACCTCGGATTTGTCGAGGCGCTGCCCGGTCACGGTGTCATGACCCACCACCACGACACCAACGAAACGTTCGTGGTCATGAACGGGATTTGGCGGTTCACCTGGAACGACGCCGACGACGAACACATCGACCTCGAGGCGCTTGACACGATCACGTTCCCGGTGGGTTTGTCCCGCCGCTTCACGTGTCTCGCCAGTGAGAACGGCAAGCTCGACGAGCCGGCGCTGCTGATGGTCGTCGTGGCGGGTGACAAGCCCAGGGCGTTCATGCGTCCGGACTTCCTGGCGGAGGCTCGTCGCACCGGCAAGTTCACGCCGCGGACCTACACCGTCACAGCGGCCTGAGAAGCCAGTGCCGGCCGGATGAGTGGTCTCCGGCCGGCACTGGCACACCCGCCGGGACCACCTGGAGCGAGGTCATGGTGTCAGCAATCGATTCGAGAAGTACCAACAACATCACGCGTGACGTGCTGGACCTGCCGTCGTTCGGAGGCACGGCGGCAGTCCACCGGGCGGGCGACCCCGCGGCTCCGCCCGTCCTCCTGCTGCACGGTGCGGCACCGGGAGCCGGTGGACTGTCCAACTGGCGCAACACTCTCAACTCACTCAGCGACCGCTATCACTGTCTGGCACCCGACTTCATCGGGTTCGCCGACAGCTGGCATCCGGCTGATCCGCCGAAGACGATGGTTCAGTGGAACCGGTTGCGTGTCCAACAGGTCCTGGAGATCCTGGACAGGTACGGCATTGCCGAGGCCTACCTCGTCGGGAGCTCGATGGGTGCGGCCGTCGCGTTGCAGCTCCTGAGCGAGGCACCGGAAAGATTTGACCGAGCCGCTTTGCTCGCGGCTGCCGGGATCGACTTGCCCGTCACACGCGAACTTCAGCGAGTCATGGAGTTCTACCTCGACCCGAGCCCCTCGACACTGGCTGCGATGTACAGGTCGTTCGTTTACGACCCTGCCTCGATACCGTTTGACGTCGATGAGCTGGCAGCCACGAACTACTCGATTGCCATCCGACCCGACGTCCGGCGGTCCTTCGAGGCGCAGTTCGCGAGTGGACCACCGGTGACGGTGACGGATTCAGCGCTGCGACGCATCACCCATCCGACTTTGGTCGTCCACGGGTTGCAGGACGCTGTCGTTCCGGTGGACGCAGCCCTGCACCTCGGGGCGGTCCTCTCCGACGTCCGCGTTCACTTGTTCGGCCATTGCGGTCATTGGATCCCCGTCGAGCATCCGGACGACCTCCACGCGCTCCTGGGTGACTTCCTCGGCTCGGGGAGATTGGACACGTCGGCGCGGAAAGGCACACGATGACCCGCAGGAGGCGGACCGCGCTCGAACCATCGCTGCCGAAACCCATGTCCGACCGAGTTCCCGCGTCGCTGGCGAGCGGCACGCCGAAGTCCCTTCGAGCAGCCCTCACCGAGTTGCTCGGGGCAGACAAAGTGTTCCACCAAGTGCACGACCTCGTGCGGTACGCCTCGGACGCGAGCCCGTACCGGTTCATTCCTCAGGTCGTCGTGCTCGCGGAAGACATCGACGACGTGGCGGCGGTTCTGCGGTTCGCTCGTGAGAACGGGCGCAACGTGGTCTTCCGCGCCGCAGGAACCTCACTGAACGGCCAGGCGCAGGGCGAGGACATCCTCGTCGACGTTCGCCGGCACTTCGCCGGGATCGAAGTCCTTCCCGACAAGCACCGGGCACGTATCCGGCCCGGCACCACGATCATGCGGGCGAACGCGGTCCTCGTCCGTCACGGCAGGCTGATGGGCCCGGATCCCGCGAGCGCCATCGCGTGCACGGTCGGCGGAGTCGTTGCCAACAACGCGTCCGGTATGACCGCCGGAGTCACCCGCAACTCGTATCGGCTGATGGAATCCGCCACCGTCGTGTTGCCGAGTGGCACCGTCGTGGACACATCAGATGCGGAGGCGGAAACCAAGCTGTGGCAAGCGGAACCAGAACTCTGCGCTGAGCTCATGGCGATCAAGGCGGAGATCGAGTCCGACCCGGCCCTCGTCCGGCGCATTCGTGCCAAGTACGCCATCAAGAACACCAACGGGTACCGCGTCGACGCGTTCCTCGACGGCCGGAACCCCGTCGAGATCCTCCGCGGGTTGATGGTGGGCTCACAGGGCACCCTGGGGTTCATCGCCGAGACCGTCTTCGACACCGTGCCGCTCAACCGGTTGACGTCCACCGCCCTCCTGTTCTTCGACAGCCTCCACGCTGCTGCCGCAGCGGTGCCGAAACTGGCGGACGCGGGTGCCTCAGCCGTCGAACTGATGGACGGCAACACGTTGCGCGCCTGCGCGGCAGTCGAGGGTGCACCGGCCGACTGGGCGGAGTTGCCGAAGCCGGCAGCAGCACTACTCGTCGAATTCCGGGCACCGGACGAAAAAACCCTTGATCTTTTCGAGAGCAAGGCCCAAGCCCTGCTCGTGCAGTTCCCGCTGACCGTACCGGTCGACTCGATCTCGAACGCGTTCACGCGCGACAAGAAGCAGATTCGAGCCTACTGGAAAGCACGCGAAGCCTTCATCTCCGCCGTGGGTAAAGCGCGCCCGCCGGGCAGCACGTTGATCACAGAGGACTTCGCCGTTTCGCCGGCTCACCTCGCCGACGCGTGCGACGCGTTGCTGGAGCTTCAGGAGCGCCACGGGTTCGACGCGGCCGTCACAGGGCACGCGGCCCACGGAAACCTTCACTTCCTGCTCGCATTCGACTCAGCGAAGCCAGACGACGTCAGCCGGTACGACGCGTTCATGCAGGAATTCTGCTCCATGGCGGTGGAGCGTTTCGACGGCTCGCTGAAGGCAGAACACGGGACCGGCCGCAACATCGCGCCCTTCCTGGAGCTGGAGTGGGGCTCCGAGGTGACGGCGCTGATGTGGCGGGTGAAGCAGGCTTTCGATCCTCATGGTGTCCTGGGACGAGGCGTGATTCTGGATCGCGACCCTCAGGCCCATCTGCGCGGCCTCAAGTCGATACCCCACATCGAGGACATCGGGAACCCGTGCATCGAGTGCGGGTTCTGCGAGCCGGTGTGCCCGAGCCGGGATGTGACGACGACGCCACGGCAACGAATCGCGTTGCGTCGCGAGATGTATCGGCAGGAGCCCGGCGCCGCGGTCACCGAACAGCTCGTCGACGCGTACGGCTACCACGGCGTCGACACATGCGCAGGTGACTCGACGTGCAAGATCGCCTGCCCGGTCGGCATCGACACCGGCGCCATGATGAAGGACTTCCGCCGTCTACGGCATTCCGAGACGGCAGAGCGTGTCGCGAAGTCGGTAGCCGACAGGTTCGGGACGGTCGAACGTTTGCTGCGGCTCGCGCTGCAATTCACGAGCTGGATCGACGATCGTCTCCTCGGCTGGACCACCCGGACGCTCCGACGCGGAGCGGCAGCGGCCGAGCTCATCCCCGAGTGGCTGCCGGAGATACCGCGCCCGGCGCCGGTTCTGCCCAGGACCAAAGCCGACGCCGCCGCTGTCTATTTCCCCGCCTGTGTGAACCGGATCTTCGCCGGTCCCACTCCGGGCGATCTTCCGTTGCCGCAGACGATCGTCACGTTGAGCGAAAGAGCAGGACTGCCGGTCACGATCCCTGACGACGTGTCCGGAAAGTGCTGCGCGACGATCTGGCACTCGAAGGGATACCACGAGGGCAACGTGCGCATGGCCAACCTGATGGTGGAGAGCGCCTATCGTTGGACCGGCGGCGGCAGGCTTCCACTCGTTGTGGATGCCACCTCGTGCAGTCTCGGCATCACCAGTGAAGTGGTGCCCTACTTGACTGAGGAAAACCGGCGACGCCACATGAGCTTGCGGATTGTCGATTCCGTGACCTGGGCAGCACGCGAACTTCTGCCCCAGCTCCGGGTGTTCCGCCGTCTGACCTCGGTCGTACTGCATCCGACCTGTTCAGGACAACAGTTGGGCAATCAACCCGACCTGGAGGCGGTAGCTGCTGCCATCAGTGAGCTGGTAACAGTTCCGATCACCGCGCAATGCTGCGGCTTCGCTGGCGATCGAGGGTTGCTTCACCGTGAGCTGACCGAGTCGGCAACCGCCGCGGAGGCAGCCGAGATAGGCGGACAGGTGTACGACGCGTATCTCTCCACGAATCGGACGTGTGAGATGGGAATGCAGCACGCGACAGGCGAGCAGTACCGGTCGGTGCTGACGGAGCTCGAATGGGCAACGCGGCCTTGAAGTACTATCGAACGCGATAGGAGAAATCGAGCGAGTACACGGGCACAACATGCAGATCAAGGAACTGTCCGAGCGCACTGCGGTCTCGGCGCGCCTTCTCCGGTACTACGAGGAGCAGGGTCTCATCCGCCCCAGGCGTGAAAGCAACGGATACCGCAGCTACGACGAGTCGCTCGTCGAAAGAGTGAACCGGATCCGGCAGTTGCTGGACGCGGGCCTCACCACCAAGATGATCAAAGACGTGCTGCCGTGCCTCGCCGAACCTGCAGACGGGATCCACTTCGAGAACCCCGAGCCCGGCTTCCTCGCCACGTTGACGGAAGAGCGCGACCGCATGACCGAGCGCATCGAAGCGCTCACGAAGAACCGGGACGCGTTGACCGAGTACCTCGACGGTCTCCAGTACTTCCGAGCCGGCGGCACTCCTGCCGAGGACGCTTCCTGATATGTCCTGGCCGGTGCCATGCCCCGAGGGCGTGACACCGGCCATCCGCACTTCATTCGCGGCGGGGAGGTCAGTCCTGCAAGAACGCGGGCCCCTCGATCACCGGGTAGGTGTTGGTGTAGAGGGACTGGTGGCGCCGATGGACGATCTTCCAGCCATCCTCCCTGCGCTCCCACTTGTCGTGCCAGTAGCCGGCATCGATCAGGTTCGCCGGCGAGTTACGCGCCTCATGGGTGTGGAAGTGCAACGCGATCGAGGTCGCGGTGTCACCGTCGATCTCGACCTTGCCGATCCCCTCGATGTGCTGCCACGCCTTGAAGTTGACTTCGAGGCCACCACCCTTCAAGCCTTCGCCGCGCATCAACTCGGCGTACTCCTGGAGATTGAACACACCGACTCCAAGGCTGGTCACGTCGATGACCACCTCCGGAGCGAAGATGTGATTCCACTCCTCGAGAATGTTCTTGTTCTCGGCGTCCGCCTGGTGGAGGTCCTGGCCGAAGCCGTAGAGCGTGATCTTGTCCTGGATCTCCAGACG
Organism: Lentzea albidocapillata; assembly: GCF_000719115.1. GTDB lineage: Bacteria > Actinomycetota > Actinomycetes > Mycobacteriales > Pseudonocardiaceae > Lentzea > Lentzea albidocapillata. The sequence continues at coordinate 28,714 of NZ_JOEA01000035.1, forward strand.
GTCAAGCAGATATCGCACGTCGTCTTCGATGGCCACTGTCTTCTCCTCGACTGAGTTGTGCTTTGCGGAGCCGCCTGCAGGCCTTGGTTCCGCGTCGGACAACACCAGCCTGAAACCCTCACATCAGTGTGAGGGCAAATCCTCAATCGGGTGAGGTCGGTCACTCCGAGGGCGGACCACTCTGCGATGGCCAACCGGAACACCGTTTCACAGCGCCGAATTCACCCAGTCCACCACTGCATTGTGCAGTGCGGGCGCGTCCGGGTTGGAGGTTGATCGAGTGTCCAGCGCTCGGCAGGAGGTAGACGTCCACCGACGGCGCCGGCGCGTAGTACAGCTCCTCCGAGGCGGTGATGCCCGCGGTCGTGCACACCGGGATTACCGGGCCGCAGAACTGCTTGTCCCGCTGGCCGATCGCCACCAGCACCGGCACGGTGATCAGTGCCGAGTAAGGCGCATAGACTCCCAGCGCGAACCCGTCCGGCGCCTCTGTGGACGAAACGACGTCCTTTGTGGACTCGTCCAGCGCGGCGTCGGCCTGGATCAAGCTGGTCAACTGTGCGCTGAGCGGCCTGGTGCTCTGTCCTGTGCCCAAGCGGTCCACAGCGAACGTGGCGTAGCCCGCCTGGGTCATTGCTCTGGTGAACGAGTAGGTGTTCGGCTGGTAGGGAAGTCCCAGTACACCGAGTTGTACGCGGCACCGGGCATCAGCACGAACACGGTAGAGGGAGTGGAACCTGCGGGCAGGCAAAGCGTGCCGTGCATCGTTCCCGTGACGGTCAACGCAGTCACCGGAACGTCGGCCTCGGTACAGGACGGCTGATCCTGATCGGCCACGGCGGTGCCACCGCACAGGTGAACAAGCAGGTCAACATGGCTGAGGTAGCGGATCGGATGCTCATACGCGATTCATCTCGTGAGTCCTTCTCCCGTTACGGCGGTGGCCGAATGGTGACCGATCCGCACGCTCAAGGGCCTGTGGTGAGAGCGACGGTCACGGGTGCGAAATGCCGCCGAGGAACCTCGATGTAGAAGTTTGCTTCGGAATTGTGCTTGCCCAAGCCCTGGAGGGCGAACACACCGACCTCGCAGGTCATACCGAACGGCGTCGGCTCATGGCCAGCGGAAGTCGGTGCGTCCGTCCTGTCGCCGATGAGTCCCAACGGCCCGGCGGCCACTGTGATCCATCAACGCCTGATCCTCAGGCCGCCGTGGTCCACACGTCCACGGCGCGGAAGCCGAGTGATAACAGCAGCTCCTCCTGTCCGGGTTCGATCGTCGCGATAGCACTGCGCGCACCCGCCAGGAACGCATCGCGCAAAATGCGGCCGGTCACCAGACGATCGAGACCGCGGCCCGAGAACTCCGGCGCGGTGAACAGGTAGTAGGGAGCGACCACGTCGGCTCCGCGGAAGCCGACACCGATGGCCGCAGGCGTGCCGTTGACCTCGACCAGGTACGGCCGAGCTTCTGTCCGGTCGAGTGCCTTGGCTGCGAGCAGATCACGTACGTACTCGGCGGGCACACCGGTGGCGCGGACAGCGATGTCGCGGAAGATGTCGGCCTGGGCGCCGGTGACCTGCCTGACCGTCACCCCTTGGGGCATGTCGGCGGGCAGCGTTGCCTGACCGGCCGCGACAGAGCTGAGGGTACGAGTCCGCAACGTGTTCTTTCCGTACTCGGCAGCCGTTTGCGCGAAGCCCTGGCTGGCCTCACCGCGAACGCGCATCACCCACGCGGCGACACCGAACTCCGGCATCTGGTCGGCGTAGTAGGCAACCTCACGCAGGTCCACGGTCCTCTTGGTGCAGAACACGCCGTTGAGCTGTGCCTGCGGCTGGAAGCTCACCATCAACGAAGTGCCGTTGCGCCCCTGCCGGACCACCGATCGGGGAAGCCCGCGCAAGAGGTTCTCCGTGACCTGAAGCCAGGCCCGATTCGCCAGATCGGCGGGGTCGCCGCTGAACCACCGGGGCGTTGCGTTCGCCGCCACCGGACTGGCTAGCACCAGAGCTCCGCTGGCCGCGCCGAGCTTGAGGAGATCGCGCCTTTTCATTCAAGTGCTCCCTGTGCTGCTGAAGTGAATCGAACCGCTACCGAGGGCGGTAGGCGTCGTTGACGGTCATCGGTGAGCCACCGCCCAGATTCCCGCCACCGGGGATGTAGATTGTGTTGCCGATCGAGATCGCGGCCGTGCCGTGTCGCGGGACCGGCATGGGATCGAGGCGTTCCCAGCGGTTTCGGCGGGTGTCGTAAGCCTCGGTCTCGGAGAAAACGGTGTTCGCACCGTTGCCGACCTTGCCCTCTCCGCCAAAGGTGTAGATCATCTTTCCGATGACGGCGGTGGCGATGCCGCCTCGGGGCGTGGGCATGGGTGCGCTTTCAGTCCATCGCGTGTACCTGCCAGAGGTCAGGCTCAGGGCGTAGACGGTGTCGCGGACGTTGACCTGGCCGCGATCGCGGCCGCCGAGCACGTAGAAGGTGCCGCCGACGACCGCACCGCCGACGTGGTCGCGGGCCTGCGGCAGATCAGGCAGTGCCGTCCAGCGCCGGGTGATGACGTCGTAGGAGTGCACGGAAGCGACGGTGTCCTGCAGACCACCTGGTCCTGGCGTGAGAGAGCGCATACCGCCCGCGAGGTGGATCTGGGTGCCGAGCACACCGAGTGCGGCACTACCGCGTTCGATACCTGAGGGCATCGGAGGCAACGCGGTCCAGCGGTTGGTCGCGGGGTTGTAGACGAAGCTGTCGCGCAGCGCCTCCCACGACGCTCCACCGGACAGCCCGCCTAGGACGTAGAGTTTTCCGCCGACCGCGGCGATGTTGGGGTGGTTCATAGGCACCGGCAGCGGCGCGGCGCTGCGCCATGTGTTGGTGCGGGTGTTGTAGACCTCGACGTCGGGCACCGTGACCATGCCACCGGCTCCGTTCGGGCGGATACCGCCCACCACGTACACGTCTGTGCCCACTGCCGCCACGCTGTGTTCCTGGCGCGGGCCGCCTGCGATCGGCGCGAGCGGCCGCCATCCCTCGCCGTACTTGGGCTCTGACGATGGTGCCGTGACGACCTGGTGGTCACCGTGTCCGGGATGCGCATGCGCAGTGGCGGTCGGGACGGTCATGACTAGTGCGGTGGCGATGGCCGAGACCGCACGAATATGTCTGCTGTTCAAGGAAGAACTCCCTCAGGTCATGTCTTCGTTGTTCAATCAGGACAGTCGGACGAGCCCGTCGAAGCTCTTGCCCGGGTACCACGGAGTGCTAAGCAGCTGGTCGAATCCAGGGATGGTCTCCATATGCCGGACCATCCGGTCCCTCATCCGCTGGTCGGGAAGCGGCCCCCGCATGGCGGCGAGGTTGTCCACGGCGTGGTCGGGATTGGTGGTGGCGGGAAGCGCGACGGTGACTGCGGGGTGCCCGAGGATCCACTTGAGGAAGAACTGCGACCACGTGGTCGCACCGATCTCAGCGGCGAAACCAGGCAACCGGTGGTCTCGCACCAGATGCGGGAGGCGGGCCTTCTCCAGCGGCATGTTCACCATCACGGCCGTGCCGTGGTCAGCAGCCAGCGAAAGCAGCCGCTCCTCGGCCACTCGGTTCCTGATGGAGTACGAGACCTGCACGAAATCGAGGTCGCCGTCGCGGACGTACTGCTCCAGGAAGGGCACGTACGACGACATGTGGTGGGTGACGCCGAGGTAGCGAATCCGGCCGTCGCGCTTCCAGGCACGCAACACCGGCAGCACCGCGTCGACGTTGACGAGGCTGTGCACCTGCACGACATCGATGCGGTCGCGCCACAGGCGGTTGAGTGATTGCTCGAACTGGCGCCGCGCGTGGCTGTCATCGCCCAGGTACTCGCCGGTGGCCCAGGTCTTGTTGGTGATGAACAGTTCTCCGGTGATACCCAGACCCGCGGCGAAGTCTCCGACGGAGACCTCTGACAACCCGTACAGCGGCGAGGTGTCGACGACCCGCCCACCGCCGGTGTGGAAGCGGCGCAGCACCTCACGCAGATGATCACGAGGAGCGCCAGGCCGTTTGTCGAACGTCATGAAGGTGCCCAGCCCGATCGCCGGCACCAGTTCGCCCGACTTGGGGATCCGCCGCGTGATCAAGGGCTCGGTCGTGCCCTGCTATTGCTGAGCAGCCGCTCCTTGAGCAGAGGCTGCCGCCCCGACGACGGCGGCTCCGCCGGCTTGTATCAGGGCACGTCGCGAGATCGGAGACATGAGAACCCTTCGATGTCCAGGCCCCGCCTTGGGCCACACGGAGATGCCGTTAGAACATCTCTATATCGACGTTACATGACAGCTTTACCGCTGACAAGTGGTGCTATAGTGGTGTTACATGAGCGACGGGCAACACACACAGGCGCGAGAACGCATCCTCGCCGCGGCATCCGAGTTGATGGCCAAGGCGGGCATCGAAGGCACCTCCATCAGGGATGTCTGCACCGCCGCAGGCGTGACGCCGCCGACGGTTTACCACTACTTCCAAGACAAGAAGGGCCTTCTCGACGCCGTTGTCGCCGACGGCTTCGAGAGGTACCTGGCCGAGAAACGCAACCGAGCCAACTCCGACGACCCCGTCGAGGACCTGCGACGCGGGTGGAACGGTCACGTCGAGTTCGGGTTGCGTCATCCAACGCTCTACGGCCTGATGTACGGCGGCGCACGGACAACACAACATCCCGCAGCAGCCGAGGGTGAACGCATCCTCCGGCACATAGTCAGCCGGATCTCCCAGGCGGGCCTGTTGCGGATGCCGGTGGACGACGCCGTGCAGATCATTCACGCGGCCACGGTGGGGGCTACCCTGTTGCTGATCACGAGCGCACACAGCCCGGGAATGGACGGGTTGTCCGACCGAACGCGAGAGGCAGTGCTGGCTTCGGTTCTCGTCGCCGCGCACGCCGAGATCGAAGACCTCAGCGTCGCCGCGAGGAATGTGCTCATGCTGCTTGCCCGCACGCGCGAAATGCCACTGTCCCAGGGAGAGCTGGCCATCTTCCGCGAGCTGCTCGGCCGCCTCAGCGACTCCACCTCAACCATGTAAGCGCGTCCGCGAGCCAGAGAGGGCAACAGGTGATTGGCGACCGCAAGAACGACCACGTCCGGCTCGCCGCCGAACATCACCGGCCGTCGGGCCGCAATGGGTTCGACGACGTGACTTTCGTCCGCCTTGCACTGGCCGGGATCGCCCGCGTCGACGTCTCGCTCGCCGTTGAGTTGTTGTCGGTAAGGCCTCAAAATTATCATTGTCGCCGACAGCGACAGGTCTGAGGTATGCGCCGGATTCCTGCGCGGACAACGTCTCGCGCAGGAATCCGGTTACGTCTCCTTTGTCATCCTGCTGTGTTGCGAGACACGGGGTTATTCAGAGACAATAGAACTTAGGCGTCCCTTGTTTCAAGGACGGCGGTACGCCTTCGCGCCTCACGTCGCAGGGGTCGAAGCCCAGTGATCCCCGCCCACTGGCGTGCCGTAGGTGGCGACAAGATCGCCCCTGCTCGGCAGGAACCCGCCGTTTTGAATCCAGAAGGTGCGACGAGCCGTTGAAGACGCCATGAACTTCGATGGGTTCGACAGTGTTTCGCGCGCCCAAGTTGAAGAAGCTGCGGCAAGTGCCCCTGCTGACGGTCGTGGTATTCCAGTTGCGGGCAGGAAGTGTGATGAACGAGGCGTAGTTGCCCCGCGAGCAGATCGTCAACCGGCCCGTTTCCGCCGCAGTGGCGGGCGTGGCCGCAGCAAGAAGGATTGCCGCAGTCGCGCTTGCAATAGCAGCTGTGACAGCGCGTCATGAGCGTCTTGGACGGCTGATCAGGCTAGTGTTGTGGACAGTAGACGATCAGCAGTGACGCTCGGTCACACACGAAAGAAGCGACATGAACACCTACAATCCCGACGGCAACAAGTTGTTGGACTACGAAACGGCCTTTCCCTATTACACGGCTCTTGTGAGAGAGTACTTGTCCGTCGACCAGGAGTTGCCTCTGGAGCGGGCCGTGACGAAATTCGTCGGGCCGATCCGGAGTGCCTTCGTCGACCACCGTCGGCCGGCCGAGGACGATGTCGAGGGCATCTTGTGGCAAGCCGCGCGGGCAGTGCTCCAGGCCGCTTGCGCACCCAGAGATTCCCCCGCTGCCCTCGATAGGGTTCACGGGCGACTTGCCTTCCTGATGAAAGCCGTCAAAGACCAGGGTGATCTCGTCCGCGAGCCAGGACAGGAGCAGTGCCGGCTCTGGGGCTGGGCGGTCTTCACCGACCTTCCCGTCTTCTCGGCCGAGATGCGCGAAGAGTTCGACCGAGCGGCGTTTGCCCCCGACGCCGCCGTCAGATTCCCTCTGTACAACGCGTTCGCCGCACGGTTGACCGCGATCGGCGTCGACTTCGCTCTCTACGCGATCTGGACGATTCGTGACTGTCTCGAAGAGGAGTCACCAGGTCTTGAAACCCTGCCCGCAGCCGTTCCGTGGTTCGTGCACTGCTCCGGACTGCTTCACTCCTTGGCGCGCCGGTCCGGCGCGCTTCTGGATTACTCGGCCCCCAAAGCAGACCTTGGCGCGCTCGCCGTGCAACACGGCCTCACCATTGGCGGCTTCACCATCGAACGGTGGGAATTTTGGCGAAGTCGCTTGGAGGAGATCGCCGCCGGGTCCGACTCGGCCGGCGATGTGGCCGCCGTCGCCGTGCGTCACATGCGTTCCGCAGCCGACGGCTGGGCGGAGTCATCACGCCAGTCCGGCAGACATCAATGACAGGGCTTTTTCGTGCGCTTGAAACGATCTCCGCTTGATCATCTTTTTCGTGATCAACAGGCGAGTGAAGGAGCCAAGAAGAAGGCGCTGCCTCCTTCATTTGACTAACGTCAAATGCGGTCATCACGAACGGGTGAACTTGCTGAATCGACGTCAAGCGCGCTGAGCGGACGCTGCTTACCCGCAACAACGGCAGGTCAGGGTGTTCCATGTTTGTCGGTGGTCCTAGAGACCACATAGACGTGATCTATGGCACGGACACGGCTCCGAGGTAGATCGCCGCGTAGGAGGCGACCAGCCATTGCGGCATCGCTGGAGCACGCTGGGCGCCAGCGCTCAGCGAGGATCGCAACATCGAGTAGCCGAGGACAAGGTCACCACCTGGTGACCCGCTGGGTCACGCCTCAGAGGTCACACGAACGTCCTCGCCATCTTGAGGGTCATGAAGGAGTGGATCTTGGGCAACTGCGCAAACGAACGCTAACGCACCCGACTGGAGATCAAGTGCGCTCAACTGAGCGGAACGTTCTGTTTCTGCAGTTCAGAGGGTTGCGAACCCGTATCTGGGGGTCAAGGGGTCGTAGGTTCAAATCCTGTCGTCCCGACGGCCAAGAGGGTCTTCGCAGCTCAGATGCTGTGGAGGCCCTCTTTTTGTGATCTTGCAGAGTTCTGTTGGGTCAAGTACGTCGCTCATAGAGCCCTTTACTCGAGCGCTCGCGCCTGCATCAGTCGTTGTTTGCTTGGGCTCGGTCTGCAGAACGAGGCGTCGCCCGGCTTGAGAAGAGAACCTGCGACTCCTTTACCGGCCGCGTGGCGGAGTTAAGGCGCCTGCGCCTATTCGGGCGCCCGCATCCCCGGCCAGGTTGCGCAGGTGCTGGAGGGCCGTTCGTTCGACTCGTTCGACGACTTCCGCAAGGTGTTCTGGATGGCCGTGGCGGCCGACGCCTACCTGGTCTCGCAGTTCGACCGGCGCGACAAGTACAGGCTGGCTGCGGGCTACGCACCGGCCGAGGACGAATCCCAGCGGCACGGTGGACAGTCACGGTATGTGCTGCACCACATTCAGCCCATCCAGCACGAGGGCGGCGTGTACGACCTCAACAACATCATCGTGGCGCCCCCCGAGGTACCAAGCTGAGGTACTTTCGCCCAAGTACCACTACGGAAAGGGATGAGCGGGATGGAGAAAGCTGTCCCGCGCGGAAATGATTGCGCTGGTAGAGCGGATGCTGCAGCCTGACTTCCCCGTGGAGGAGGACGCTGCGGCGGTGGACGCGCTCACCCGGTCCACGGGCAACCCGCACGTCTACAGTCTGATCTTTCGCCCCGCCAAGGGAAAAGAGAACATGACTGCGGAGGAATCGTCGACGAGGCGCTGGCCTACCGCCCCATCGAACTTTGACTGGGGCGCGTTGGTGTGGGGGCGTGGGGGAAGCGGAGGCGCAGCAGCCACGAATGCAAACGCGCTCTTAGGCCGCAGCGCCGATGAACTCAGCCGGATACCGGGCCTCGACACCAACTCCGCAACCGCCTGGCGAGACTTCTACCAGAAAGCCATTGTCGACGGGAGGGGCGTGGCCAATCCCGCCAACGCCACGAACCAGGCGCGCCTCGATCTGCTCAACGACAACATCCATAGCCTTGGAGGTCGCTAAATGAGTGCCAGCGGCGACAATCGCGGGAGCTACGAAATCGTCTTGTGTCCAACCGGTGCAGACCCACTATCCGTGCTATTCGAGCCCGGTGCAGGTGAGTTCGAGATCGACTCTGGCGATCACTTCAGGATGGTGGTCTCAGGCCCGGAAGGTGAGCGTGTCGAGTTCGCTCACGGACCGGGCTACGTGTCGGTTTGGCCGAGTCCGGCGCTGTCGGTTGTCGTTTACGATAGTGCCGGGGCCGCTGTCCCGCTCCTAGGCTACTGACGATCAAGCCATGATCGAGGACCTGAGGAGATGTGGTGCCGCTCCATCCCAACGCGGCCCCAGGTTCATTGACCAGCCCATGTCACACCGGGTGGCGAGGACTTTATACGTGAACCAATTCTTTGACTCCCACCAGCAGTCCGCCGTCCGCAGCGAACGGCGAGCGGATCGCTGTCCTGTTCAAGGTCATTTCCGCTAGCGCGTGAGCAGCGAGTCGACGTTCCAGTAGACCGCCGCGGCCACAGTACCGTTGGAAAGCCCGGCGAGGACCTCGGGCAGTGAGCCGTGGAAGCCGTTGTGCTCGGCCAGGAACACCCACCCGTCGCGCTCGTCGGCGACGACGAGGGTGGTCGTGCGCGTCGATTGTGAGGCGTCGAAGCGAGTCAGTGCTTCATTGATTGCGAGGCCGTGAACCCCGGCGAGGCATAGTGCCTCTGACGGCAACGCCTCGCTCCACAGGTTGGCCGGGTCGAACCATGTGGAGGAGAACATCTCATGGGCAGTGTGGGCGTCTTGGCCGCGCGCCTTGGTGTTGAGGACAACACCGTCAACCAGTTCGACTGGGCGGCTGTCGAGTCGTCCATCGGACTGGCCCTGCCCGACGACTACAAGCACCTCGTGGAGATCTTCCCGGACGGCCGCTTCCAGGCGTTCGTCCGGCTCATCCGGCCCGGCGCGGTGCAGTCACCGCCCACCGAGTACCTCGGCTACTACGCATACCGTCTCGAAGACATGCGCGGCTGGCGCCAGAAGGAACCTGCCCGTTTCCCTCACCCGATCTTCCCCGAGCCCGGTGGCCTCCTGCCGTGGGGCGTTTCGCATCGGGCAGACCTGTTCTTCTGGCTCACCGACGGCGACGATCCGAACAAATGGCCGGTTGTGTTGGCAGATCAGCGGTTCGAGCACTGGGCGAGCTATGAGGGCCCGGTCTGCGCCTTCCTCGACGACGTCGTGTCCGGTCGATTCGACGGCACGCCGTTCGACATCGATCTCGGTGGCGGGCCGTTCTTCCAGCCAACACCGGAAGAACCGGTGGCGGCGCCGACTCCGTCCGTACCTGGCTGGGGTCAGCCAGGCTTCACCGGCGAGCACCCGCACGACGCGACCGTGGCGTTGACGGCGCTCGTGCCACCGGCAGCACCCAGACGGTCCATCGACTGGGCGGTCGTGCAGACAGAACTCGGTGGAGCGTTGCCCGCCGACTATCGCGCGTTCATGGAAATCTATGGGCCTGGCACGTTCTGCGACATCACGATCGTGGCGCCGGAGGAGCTACCCGGTCTGATCGAACGGACCTACCGCAAGGCGGTGAGCAACCCGATGCGCCTGCCGCAGGTTTGCGTGCAGGTGTTTCCCGAGCCGAACGGCATGATCCCGTGGGGATGGACAGCCGACGGCTGGACCTGCGGCTGGTTGCCCTCCGAGGAGGACCCCGACACCTGGGGAACGGTGCTAGCCGATCCGGACGTGCTCGGACACAAGGTGCACGCCGGCCATTCTTTGAGCTCGCTGCTGCTCGAGTACGCGGCCACCGAGGAAGGGACGTTCGCACTCGGCAGGAGCACCCCCTGGCAGGGACCGCCCAGGTTCGTGCCGCTCTCCTGACATACCCGTGGCGGTGGCCGAGTTAGACCGGTACGTTGCACAGTCCCGTAATTGTCGATCATGGACAGGAGCAATGCGCCAGTCGGCATGGCTTGCCAGGAAGACCGAGCCCACCGCGGAAATCTGGGGACATGGCGTTGCGTGGCCCGCCAGTTGATCCGGTTCCTGGAGATGTTCAAATCTGCCTGATCTCCGGGCTTCGCTGAACGGGCGTACGGCAGGATGGCTGTGTGGAGCCGAACGAGGTGCGCAACGAGCTGTACACGGCTCAGGTGAGTGCTCCGGTCGTGCAGGCCGGCGAAAATCCACGGCGATGTGCACCTGCACGCTCCAGGCGGCACTTTGCTCGACCTCGCGGCGCATGAGCTGGCGTCGGCCGTGCGTCGGCAGTGGCCGGTGGAGGCGGAGAACCGGGCGGTGCGGCAGTCGGCGCCGCTGCGGGTCAGGTTCTGGAGCACGAGCGGCAGCAGACAGGGACCCATCAGGGGAGACGTGCGGCAGGTCGCCTCGATGTTCCGGAGCTTCTCGTGTCGTCAGCTCGTCGTGCTCGGCGAGCCCGGCGCAGGCAAGACGGTGGCGGCGCTGTTGTTGACGTTGGAGCTGCTGGAGAAGCCGGATCGCAGTCTGTCGGCGCCGATCCTGCTTGCCGCGGCGTCATGGGATCCGACCGCGGAGCTCACCCGTGAGCTACCGGGGCCCTCACCGGCGTTGTCGACGCCGCCGAACCAGGATGACCGCCCCAACCGCGAGCCCGACCAGCACAACGCCGCCCAGCACCACCACTGTCACCTCGGCGGTGGACGGGCCTCGGACGTACCGCGTCTGGACCACCACCGCCCGGTACGTCTCGTCCTCGGCCGCCTGGGTGAGGTGGATGTCGTCGGTGACCTCCTCCGGGTCGACCCGCGCGTCGTAGCGGGTCAGGAACCGGCGCTCGGTCACTAGCTTCGCCAGCTCCGGATGCTCGTCGAGTTCGTCGGGCGTCAGCCAGCCGGCGAAGGTCAGGTCGGGCTCGCTGTCGCCGGGGGTGGGGTCGGTGACGTCCATCCTGTGGTCAGCGAGCACGTACAGCCGCAGCGGTTGGCTGCGCTTGGCGGCGGCCGACAACCGCATCGGGTAGACCGGCTCGTCGGTGGCGAAGCTGATCCGCATCGGCGGCAACCCGTCGTCGAAGGTCTCCTCCGCCGCCTCCGGCCGCAGGTGCACCGCGATGACCAGCCAGCCCTCGGCCAGGTACGGGCCGAGGTGCCTGGCGAGGTCAGGGGGCAGGGCGAAGTCCTTGGCGGTGAGCCAGTCGCTGACCGCGCGGTTGTCGGTGCCGGTCAGCTGGGCCAGCTCGTAGGGCCCGACCTTGACGTGGTCGACGACCGTGACCTCGCCGCCTGGTGCCTCGATGCCACCGGCTCCGTTGCCGTCGATCTCCTTCTCGCGGTACTCGACCCTGGGCCGGCTCACCTCGTCCAGCTCGGTGAACAAAGCAGCGTCGGCGATGGCGAACTCGGCCCGGCTCGGCACCGGCATGAGGAACGCCACCGAGTCCGACGTGGTGTCGGCGGTGATGTTCACCGTGACGTGCTCGGTCGGGCCATCCAGCTCGACCAGCGCGGTCTCCCGCACCGGCGTCAGCTCGTCGGCGATCGCCGCTCCGCACGCACAGGCGTTCGCCACGCCCGGCCCAACCAACACCGCCCCGAGTCCACCGAGCAGGGTGAGCAGGGTGAGCAGCCAGCGTGCCAGCGCGAAAAGTCGCATGGTTGCTCAGAGTGCACCAACACTCTCGCGGTTCACGCCGTGACCAATCCGTTGTGACGGTCAGGCGGCGAGGTCGAGTGCGTCGGGGAGGTGGGCGCGCACGTTGTCCCTGGCGACCCCCTTTGCGCATCGTGACCCGACGCCGATCCCGGGTTCGGAACTCTGGGAGCCACCCAACTATCGAGCGAACTTCCCGGAGCAGGCACAGGGGCCCGTGATGTCTCACGTGCGTGCCGTTGTTATGGTCGCGGAGGCGAGGGGTGGGCGGGATGGTCGTGATCGTCCAGCTGGTGTACCTGGTGTTGACGACACTGTGGCTGGGGTCGATGGTCTACAGCCTGGTCGTGGTGCAGCCCAGGGTCGCCAGGTTCTTCCGGGATGACGAGCAGCGCGAGGAGTTCCTCGTCGTCCTGGCCAACGGCAACCGGTGGCCGGTCGTCGCGCTCGTCGTCGGGCTGCTGTTCAGCGGGGGTGGCGTCGCGATCGCCGGCTCCGGGGCGGTGTCCGTCGGCTTCACCATGGCCGTGGGGCTCGACCTGGTCGCGGCGGGGATCTTCGTCGACGTCTCGTGGCGGCACTGGCCGGCCAGGATCTTCGCGCTGCCCGAGGAAATTCCCGGCTTCCGCCGTCGGCTGACCGTGCGTGCGGCTACCATGACTGTTCTTATCGGAGTGTCCTATGTGGTCGCCTTGACAGTGAGTCTGCGATGAGGATCGTGATCGCGGGTTCGAGCGGTCTGATCGGGACAGCGCTGCGCCGGTCGTATGCCGCGGACGGGCATACCGTGATCCGGTTGGTTCGCAGGGAACCCACCGCCGCCGACGAACGACGCTGGGACCCCACTGCTTCACCGGATTCCGGATTGCTGTCCGGCGCCGACATTGTGGTCAACCTCGCCGGAGCCGGGCTCGGCGAGCGGCGGTGGACGCGCGCGTACCAAGAAGTACTGCGGCGCAGCCGGATCGACACCGCGCACTCGCTCGCCGTGCTGACCGCGCAGGCCGACCCGCAACCCCGGATCCTGCTCTCGGCGTCGGGAATGCGTTACTACGGCGTGGATCGCGGTGAACTCGAGCTGACCGAGATCGCCGACTCGGCCCGGTCCGGTTTCCTGCCAGACCTCACCCGGGAATGGGAACGGGCCACCGAACCGGCCACGATCCCGGTGTGCCATCTGCGTATGGGTCTCGTGCTCGCCCGCGAAGGTGGGGTACTTCCCCAGCTGCTGCCGTTGTTCCGCAAGGGACTCGGTGGCCGGTTGGGTTCCGGCCGCGAGTACTGGAGCTATGTCGGCCTCACCGATGCCGTGCGCGCCATCCGGTTCCTCGCCGAATCGCCCGGTGCGCGGGGCCCGTACAACATCACCACGCCGAACCCGGTTCGCAGCATCGAGTTCACCCGCACCCTGGCCAGGGTGGTCGGCCGGCCCGCCGTGCTGCGCGTACCCACCTGGGCCATGCGGCTGGCACTGGGCAAGGTCGCCCCCGAGGTGCTCGGCAGCCTGCGCGTGCTTCCGGCCCGTCTGACCGAGGGCGGATTCCGGTTCACGCAGCCGGAGCTGAATCAGGTACTGCGCCACGAACTCGTGCGGCGCTGAGTCACAGGCCGACGTGGAAGCCGGGGTTGGTGGACAACACCCCGACCGCGACCGGCGTCGATCCCTCAGGCACACCGGTGTCGCACCACAACGGGCGGCCGACCAACAGTAGCGACCTGGCGCGTTCAAAAGGCCCGGTCCATTCAGTGGATCTTGAGCAGCCGCACAACGAGCGCGAGCGCACTTGACCGTTCGTCAAGTGCGCTCAACTGCGTCGAACGTACCTGTTTCCGCAGTTCAGCAGCCTGTGAACCCGCATCTGGGGGTCAAGGGTCGCAGGTTCAAATCCTGTTATCCAAGCCCTTTCTCTTGTGCGACAGCAGATTTCGGACGATGGACTCATCGGCCGAACAGGCCGACCAGCGTGCCCTTCTCCAGCACATGTCCCTCGATGGCGGCATGCAGGTCGTCCGCGGTGATGCCCTCGTCGAGCTCGAGTGGCCGGTCCAGGATCAGGCATGATCACCCTCCTCCGAGTCGTCCAGCTCTGGGCCTACCCATCCGCGCAACGGATACACGCCGGTCTCCGCCGATCAACCGACTCCTCACCTTTCAGCGCGATCCTTGCGCCAGCAGCGGAATACGTCCGCCCGCCAGCACAGCATCGGCCTGTGCGGGAGAGAGCCGGTGCCGGACGCGGTATCGCTCGTTCTTGGTCTGGTTGGTGACGGTGAACTCCCGCCCGGCCTTGAGGTCCGGTGGGTCGAGCTGGAGGGTGTCGCCGGTGTCGATCCGGTCGTAGTCGTGCGGGTCGGTGAACTCGCAGGCGAGCACGCCGAAGTTGGCCAGGTTCTGCCAGTGGATCCGGGCGAACGACTTGGCCACGACGGCCCGCAGGCCGAGGTAGCGCGGGGTGATGGCGGCGTGTTCGCGCGACGAGCCCTGGCCGTAGTTGTCGCCCGCGACCACGACGTGTCCGCCGTGGTCCCTCAGTTCGGCTGCTCGTCGCGGGTAGTCCGGTTCGATCGGGGTGAAGGTGAACTCGGCCAGCTTCGGCACGTTCGACCGGTAGGGCAGGGCGCGGGCACCGGCCGGGGAGATCTCGTCGGTGGACACGTCGTCGCCGACCTTGAGCAGCACCGGTGCCTCGACGTGGTCGGGCGGCGGCGCGAAGTCCGGCAGCGAGGAGATGTTGGGGCCCTTGACCAACGGCTCGCGCTCGGCCTGCGGACGTGGCAGCGGAGGCACCAGCATCGATTTGTTGACCGACGCTCGTCGCAGCACGGGCAGTACCGGATAGCGGATGCCGAGGGTGCGGGGATCGGTGATGACGCCGGTCAGTGCCGAGGCAGCCGCCGTTTCCGGCGAGCACAGCCACACCGAGTCCTCGCGGGTGCCGGAACGGCCGGGGAAGTTGCGCGGGAAGGTACGCAGGGAGTTACGTCCGGAGGCCGGTGCCTGGCCCATGCCGATGCAGCCCAGGCAGCCGGCCTGGTGGATCCGCGCGCCGGCGGCGATCAGGTCGAAGGTGGCGCCCAGCCGGGTGAGGTCCTCGAACACCTCGCGTGAGGACGGGTTGACGTCGAAGCTGACCGCGTCGCTGGTCTGCTGCCCCTTCACGATGGCCGCGGTGATCGCGTAGTCGCGCAGTCCGGGATTGGCCGATGACCCGATGACGACCTGACTGATCGGCTCGCCCGCGACCTCGCGGACCGGTACCACGTTGCCCGGCGAGGAGGGACGTGCGATGAGAGGTTCCAGTGTGGACAGATCGATCTCGTCCTCGACGTCGTACGTCGCGTCGGGATCGGCGTGCAGTTCGGTGAAGTCGCGGCCGCGGCGTTCGGAGTCCAGGAACCACTGCACCGCCTTGTCGGACGGGAACACCGTGGTCGTCGCTCCGAGCTCCGCGCCCACGTTGGCGATCACGTGCCGGTCCATTGCGGACAGACACGTCAGTCCGGGGCCGTGGTACTCGATGATCCGGCCGCGGCCGCCATCCACCCCGTGACGGCGCAGCATCTCCAGGATCACGTCTTTGGCCGACACCCACGGCGGCAGCTCGCCGATCAGCCGCACGCCCCACACTTCCGGCATCACCAGCCGCAGCGGCTCACCCGCCATCGCCAATGCGACTTCGAGCCCGCCGGATCCGATCGCCAGCATGCCCAGTGCTCCGGCGGCGCAGGTGTGCGAGTCCGAACCCGCCAGTGTCTTTCCCGGTACACCGAACCGCTGCATGTGCACGGGATGGGAGACACCGTTGCCGGGCTTGGAGAACCAGATCCCGTAGCGGCGGCACGCCGAGCGGAGGAACTCGTGGTCCTCGGCGTTGCGCTCGTCGGCCTGCAACAGGTTGTGGTCGACGTACTGCACGCTCACCTCGGTCCGCACCCGCTCCAGGCCGAGTGCTTCGAGTTCCTGCATCACCAGCGTGCCGGTCGCGTCCTGGGTGAGGGTCTGGTCCACCACGAGCCCGATCTCCACGCCTGGGGTGGGCTCGCCCTCGACGAGATGGGTGTCGATGAGCTTGCGGGTGACGTTGCGTCCCATGGGTTCTCCAGCGGCGTTACGATCCGGGCAACTGGACACGTCGATCCCAGTCGCGGTGCCGGCGGCCGGTGGTGCTCACAGCCGCTCTCCCTTCTCCTGGCCACGACGCAGCACCGCGACCGAACACGGTGCGTGGTAGACCAGCGCGTGGCTGACCGATCCGAGCAGCGCGCGGCGTACCGCTCCACGCCCGTGGCTGCCCACCACCAGCAGCACGGCATTGGTGGCCTGGTTGAGCAGCGCCTGTGCGGGGCTGTCGAACGACACCGTCCGCGTCACCTTGACGTCCGGATAGCGCTCACCATGACCGGCGAGCGTGGCGGCGAGGACCGTGTCGGCGTGGTCGCGTATCTCGCGCCGCTGCGCGGTCGCCGTCGCCAGATCCATCGCCCGATCTGTGACGGCGTGCACCGCGAGCAGGTCGCAGCCGTGGCGGATGGCGAAGTCGAAGCTGAAGTCGATCGCGGATGCGCTGACGTCCGAGCCGTCCACACCGACCACCACCTGGCCCTCGTCGATGGTTTCGTCGCGTGCCACTACGACCGGCGTGGTGGTGGTGTGCACGAGATCCGCGGCGACCGAGCCGAGCAGGGCTCGGGTCAGCCCCGTGGTTCCCACCGGGCCCACCACGAGCAGGACCGCTTCTTCGGCAACCCTGCTGAGCACCTCGGTGGGATGGCCATAGACGACATGCGGCCGCACGTCGGTGTCCGGGGCTACCCGCGCACACTCTTCGACGACAACGGCCAGCTCGTGCTCCGCGCGCTTGCGCGGCGCCTCCTCGGTTACCGCATCCGGCAGCGCCACGGCGCCGGGGTTCACCGTCAGCTCGGGGTACGCGCCGCGGATCGCGTTCACCACGACGAGTTCGCGCTGCCGGTTCGCCGCCTCGCGCGCGGCCCACAGCACCGCCTGGCGAGCCTGCGGTGAGCCGTCGAACCCGGCGACGACCGCGCCGCGACCGGTCGCGGACACAGGTGCCGACATCAGGTGTTCCCAGGCGCGGCGCTGACCTGGCCCAGGACGGAGTTGGGATCGCGTTCGACGGCGGCGTCACCGAGCGAGAACACGCCGACGGGCCGACCGGCGTCAACGACCGGGATACGGCGCACGGCGTTCTCGCGCATGCGGGCGATCGCGGTGTCGAGGGTTTCGGTCATGTCCGCGGTCACGACGTGGTCGCTGCACACATCCCGCACGCGGCAGTCGGACAGGTCATCGCGGTCGGCCATCGCGCGCACCACCAGGTCGCGGTCGGTCACGATGCCGCACAGCCGGTCGCCGTCTACGACCAGCACGTCGCCGATGTCCCGGTCGCGCATGGCCCTGGCGGCCTCGCGGACCGGGGTGTCCGGCGGCAGCACCACTGGATCCGTGGTCATCAGGTCTCGGACGAGTTGAACCATGACAGTCTCCATTTCAGACGGCGTGCGGGTAGCTCTCCGGGACTTCGCCCGCTCCCCAGCGGGCGGTGCGCTCGAGTGGTTCGAGCGCACTGGTCTCGTCGATGTGGATCACGGCGTCGAACTGGTCGGCCAGGCGCGCCCGGAAGTAGTGGCTGACGCGTTCGGTGTGCGGCCGGTAGATCACGCCGATGGCACGTTCCAGCCAGGCCGAACCGAGGACGTCGGCCGCGTTGGGCGCGGCGGCCAGGTGCAGGAGAAACTCCTTCTGGCCGGTCTCGTGGAACAGTCCCTCGACGCTGCCCCGCAATGCGGGCCGCACGTGCTTGCGGTCGGCCGGTGCGCCCCAGTCGTCGGCCGCGGTGACGGTGCCGGTGTAGGTGGTGAAGCCGATCAGCCGGCTCTCGCCGGGATGCCGTTCGCGGACCAGCTGGCCGACGTTGAACTCGCCCTGGGCGGAAACCTCGGTGGCGGCGGCGTCGCCGAGGTGGGAGTTGTGCGCCCACACCACGACCTTGGCGGGCTCGCCCCGCTGGTCTTCGAGATGCTCGGTCAGCGCGTCGAGGGTCTCGGCCATGTGCTCGTCACGCAGGTTCCACGACGACACGCGCCCGCGGAACATGGTGCGGTAGTAGCGCTCCGCTGCCTGCACCAGGCGGGCGTTGCGCTCGGCGTGGAACGCCTCGTCCTCGGCCAGCAGACCGTCCCGGCGGGCGAACTCGTGCGCGTGGCGCTGCAGATCCAGCAGTTGCGCGACGACCCGCCGTTCACACTCCTCGCCCGCGCCGAACGCGGCCGCCCGACCGTAGGCCTGTCCGTCATCACCGTGGTGGTCCAGGCACGAATAGCGTTCACGCGCGCGCTCAGCAGCCTGCGGGTCGACAGTGCGCAGATAGGAGACGACCTCGTCCGCGGACCGGTGCAGGCTGTACAGGTCCAGCCCGTAGAAACCGGCCTTGTCCGGTCCGGCGACGCCGTCGTTGTGCTCGCGCAGCCAGGTCACGAAGTCGAGTACGTCGGTGTTGCGCCACATCCACGCCGGGAAGCGCTTGAAGCCCCGCAGTGACTCCTCGGCGGTGCGGTCGTCACCGCGTGCCCGGACGTAGCGGTTGACACGATAGGCGTCCGGCCAGTCCGCCTCGACCGCGACAGCGCGGAACCCCTCGTGCTCGATGAGATAGCGCGTCATCGCGGCGCGCGCGGCGTAGAACTCGTGCGTGCCGTGCGTGGCTTCGCCGATCAGCACGAACCGCGCGTCACCGACGACGGCCGACAACACGTCCTCGGACGGAACCCCGTTCTCGACCGGAACCGCCGCCGCGCGCACAACCTCCACCTCGGACTCACCGCCCGCCCCCAGTCGTGGGCTGGCCAGCAACTGGCGGACCTGCTCGTCGCTGGTCTGGGTGAAACTCCAGTACGCCTGGCCCACGGCGAAGAACGGCGAGGGCGTCGTCGCGCACACCACCTCGTCGACCTCACGCCTGAACTCCTCGCAGGTCGACGCGGACGCCGCCGGCACCGCGACCACGAGACGCGCCGGCCGCAACGTGCGTACCGCCTGGACCGCGGCACGCATGCTCGCGCCGGTCGCCAGGCCGTCATCGACCAGAATCACGACCTGGCCGGCCAGGTCGCTCATCGGCCGGTCATCTCGGTAGACGCGTTCCCGCCTGGCCAGCTCGCGGCCCTCGGCCTCGGCGACCTCGCTGATCACCTCGGCAGGCACGTCGTGGCCGCGCACGACGTCGTCGTTGAGCACCGTGACGCCGCCACTGGCGATAGCGCCCATGGCGAGTTCGGGGTGCTCGGGCAGGCCGAGCTTGCGCACGACGAACACGTCCAGTGGAGCGTCCAGCGCGGCGGCCACCTCGTAGGCGACCGGTACACCCCCGCGGGGCAGGCCTAGGACGATCACGTCGTCACGGGCGTGATAGTGGCCGAGCAGGCCGGCCAGCACCCGGCCCGCGTCGCTGCGGTCGCGAAATGGACGAGCCATACCAAACGGCTACCCGTCAGCCGCAGACGAAAACGGCGCTCAGGGGACACGCGGCGCCAGGTACCGGATGAACCACTGCGCGGCCAGCTCGCTGACCGTCTGCAGCGCACCCGGCTCTTCGAAGA
Organism: Lentzea albidocapillata; assembly: GCF_000719115.1. Lineage (GTDB taxonomy): Bacteria > Actinomycetota > Actinomycetes > Mycobacteriales > Pseudonocardiaceae > Lentzea > Lentzea albidocapillata. The sequence continues at coordinate 48,370 of NZ_JOEA01000035.1, forward strand.
GGTGCGTGGCACCGGGCACGACCACCATCTCGACCTCGGACTTCATCCTGGCCATGGCCTGGCGATTCAGTTCGATCACCTCGTGGTCGCGCTGCCCGACGATCAGTTGCGTGGGCGCGAGGACCGACGTGAGATGGTCCCCGGCGAGATCAGGTCGCCCTCCCCGGGACACGACCGCCGCGACCTCCTCGGGCCGCTGGTCCGCGGCGATCAGCGCGGCCGCGGCGCCGGTACTGGCACCGAACAGCCCCACCCGGAGGCCGGCGGTCACCGGGTTCGCGACGGCCCAGTCGACCAGCGCCGCCACCCGCACACCGAGCAGCTCGGTGTCGAAGCGGAACTGCCCGGTGCGGACGTCGACGCGTTCCTCGTCGGCGGTGAGCAGATCGGCGAGCACGGTCGCGCAGCCAGCCTGCTGCAGCACCGCGGCGACCTCGCGATTGCGTGGACTGTGCCTGCTGCTCCCGCTGCCGTGCGCGAACAGCACCGTGCCCCAGGCCGCATCCGGCACCACGAGATCGGCCTCGAGCTCGATGTCCCCGAACGGGATGTGCAGGCTCTGCAAGATTTGCGCGTTCATGTCATCACGGGTTCCCGGTCACGCCCCACCGATTCTTCACGCTTCCTGACGTGGTTTGACCGGTCCGGGCGTGGGAAACCACCGGTACATGACGGCGCTGAAACCGACGCCCGTGGTGCCGCATGCGGGTGCCGCTCGACGGCGCCCGAAAGGTGCTGTTCTGCTGGGTTTGCTGCGCACCACCGATCCCAAGCAGATCGGGATTCTCTACCTCACCACCTCGTTCGGCTTCTTCATGGCGGGCGGCGTGATGGCGTTGCTCGTGCGTGCGGAACTGGCCGTGCCAGGCCTGCAGTTCCTGTCCAACGAGCAATACAACCAGCTGTTCACCATGCACGGCACGATCATGCTGCTGCTGTACGCGACACCGATCCTGTTCGGGTTCGCCAACTACGTGCTCCCACTGCAGATCGGCTCGCCCGACGTGGCGTTCCCGCGCCTGAACGCCTTCTCGTACTGGCTGTTCCTGTTCGGCGGGCTGATCGTGCTGAGCAGTTTCGTGATGCCCGGTGGTGCCGCGGACTTCGGCTGGACCGGTTACACGCCGTTGTCCAGCGCCGCGCACGCACCCGGTATCGGCCCGGATCTGTGGATCATGGGCCTGGCCGTGAGTGGACTCGGCACCATTCTCGGCGCGGTCAACATGATCACGACGATCTGCTGCCTGCGCGCTCCCGGCATGACCATGTTCCGGATGCCGATCTTCACCTGGAACATCCTGGTGACGAGCGTGCTGATCCTGCTGGCGTTTCCCATCCTCACGGCGGCGTTGATGGGCCTGGCCGCGGACCGGCACCTCGGGGCGCACGTGTTCGACCCCGCGAACGGCGGCGTGATCCTGTGGCAGCACCTGTTCTGGTTCTTCGGCCATCCCGAGGTCTACATCGTCGCCTTGCCGTTCTTCGGCATCATCACCGAGATCCTGCCGGTGTTCAGCCGCAAACCGCTGTTCGGCTACAAAGGACTGGTCTTTGCGACCTTTGCCATCGGCATGCTGTCGGTCGTGGTGTGGGCGCACCACATGTTCGCGACCGGTGCGGTGCTGCTGCCGTTCTTCTCGCTGATGACGTTCCTCATCGCGGTGCCGACCGGGATCAAGTTCTTCAACTGGACGGGCACGATGTGGCGTGGCGCGTTGACGTTCGAGACGCCGATGCTGTTCGCGGCCGGGTTCCTGGTGACGTTCCTGCTCGGCGGTCTCACGGGCATCCTGCTGGCCTCACCGCCGCTGGACTTCCACGTCACCGACACGTACTTCGTCGTCGCGCATTTCCACTACGTGCTGTTCGGCACCATCGTGTTCGCGACCTATGCCGGGATCTACTTCTGGTTCCCGAAGATGACCGGCCGGATGCTCAACGAGCCGCTGGGCAAGCTGCACTTCTGGACCACGTTCCTCGGGTTCCACGGCACGTTCCTGGTGCAACACTGGCTGGGCAACGCCGGCATGCCGCGCCGCTATGCCGACTACCTGCCCAGCGACGGCTTCACCTTGCTCAACACCATTTCCACCATCGGCGCATTCGTGCTGGGCCTGTCGATCCTGCCGTTCCTCTACAACATCGTGCGCGGCTACCGCTACGGCGAGCCCGCCGGACACGACGACCCGTGGGGCTTCGGCAACTCGCTGGAATGGGCCACCACCTCGCCGCCGCCGCGGCACAACTTCCTGGAACTGCCCAGGATCCGTTCCGAGCGGCCGGCGTTCGAGCTGCACTACCCGCACATGGTCGAACGTATGCGGGACGAGTCCCACTTCTCGCTCACGCGGCGTGCCCACCCCGGTCCGCCGGACCAGGCGACCGCCGAAGTACTCGCTCCGACCGATCGCGACACCACGCATCGCCGGTGGGGAAAGGAACCGCCGTGACCGTCGACGTCAGCGTCACCACACTCGCCGACAGCGAGTACACCGTCGAAGTCAACCAGGACGAACGGAGCACCCGGCACCACGTGGTCGTGCCCCAGGACTTCGTCGACCGCCTCGCGCTGCCGGAGATCGACCGAGCGGAGCTGGTCGAGCAGGCAGTGCGCCGCCTGCTCCTGCGGGGGCCCAACACGACCCTGCCGGCCGAGATCGACCTGGCCGCTCTGCGTGACGAGCCCGGATTCCTGCTCGCACTGCACAACCGCATGAGGCACACCTGAGACAACGTTGGAGCAATCATGCTCAGTCGTCATGAACGACAGCAGCTCACCGCGATCGAGCGGCAGTTCACCGCGTCCGATCCCGTGCTGGCCCAACTGCTGCGCTCCGGCCCGGTCCCGCGCAAGCACCGCCACAGGTCGCTGGGTGTTGTCGCCGTGTATGTGCTTGGTGTGTCTCTGATGATGCTGGGGGCACTCGCCGCGGTGTTCTCACTGATCTTCATGGGCGCGCTCGTGCTCATGGTCGCGGCATGCCTGCACGTCACGAAGAGCCGCTGACGCAGTCACACCTTGCCGTGGAACGTGAACTGGACCTTCCCGTCCACGTCTTTGCGTACGTCGAGCACCTTGTCGGTCAGGTACAGGGCCGCGGCCGGCTCGATGAACACCTTCGCCCCGGTACTCGCCCTGATCAACTGGTCGTCGGGGCCGGACTGCTCGGTGACCGCGGCACTCAGCGCGGCACCCGCATCGGTCTCGGCGGTGATCTGGATCCGCAGTCCCGCGCGTTCGCCGGCACCGGTCAGGTCGTCGATCGCACTGGCTGCCGCGCTGCTGATCTCAAGCACTGTGACCTCCTCTGGGTCGACTCCGAGTTGTCTCTCGGATACCCGGATGACCTGATCCATAGCTGAGTCACTGTGGAAAGCGAGGTCACGGAATGGCGCATGCCGGCTCGGTGGCCAGATCGCACCGTCCGGGGTGGTGAGTCCACCACCCAGGACGGTCACCGCGGTCGAGCAGTACGGCTTCTGCTACTTGGCGCACAGGGCCTTGTCGAAGAGAGCAAGGACCTCGAGCTGGCCGGCTTCGTCGTTCGTGACGCCGATCGTGACCGCACGGCCGTCGGTGGTGACCGCGGCACGGGTCTGATATCCATCAGCGTCGCCGCCGTGGCCATAGGCCGTGACTCCGCAGGGGAGCTTCATCTCGACGATCCCCAGACCGTACCGCCATCCGGCGGGCCAGCCGGGCGTCTCCACCGTCTTCCGCATCTCCGCCAGCTCGCCGGCCTTGAGCAACTTGCCTTCTTGCAAGGCGACCAGGAACTTGTTCACGTCACTCGGGGTGGCGATGATCTGCCCCGCGGCACCGGCAGCCGACGGGTCGAACCGGGTGATGTCGATCAGGTTGCCGAGGATCGGCTCGCCCTTGTCATCCTTGGCGAACAGGTAGCCTCGCGGGTGCGGCTTGCGGATCTCGCGGTCGCCTGGCCCTGGGTAGTACGTCTCCTTCAGGCCGATCTTCTTGATGATCCCGTCCGTGACCACTTCGGCGAACGGACGTCCCGCCACCTTCTGCACCACCAGACCGAGCAGGATGTATCCGGCGTTGCTGTACGACCAAACCCGCTTCTCGCCCGGAGCGAACGTGGGAGCCTGCGTCAGTGCCGTGTCCAGCAGTTCCCTGGGGTCGAAGTACCTGTCCCTGATCGGCAGGATCCCCTTGTCCAGGTGAGGCATTTCGCGGGTCATCCCGCTGGTGTGGTTCAGCAGTTGCCTGATCGTGATGTTGCGGCCGTCGACGGCCGCGCCATCGCCGGTGCCTCGCACCACACCCGGCAGGTACTTCTCCACCGTGTCGTCCAGCGCCAGCTTGCCGTCGCCGGCCAGTTGCAGGGCCGCCACCGCGGTGAACATCTTGGTGTTGCTGGCGATCCGCATGTAGCCGTCCGTCGGCACCCTCGACTTCGTCCGGATGTCACCGACCCCGGCGGTGTAGTTCGTCACGCGACCGTCCGCGCTGCGCACGGACATCAGCGCCCCGGGCACGTTTCCGTCCTTGACCAAGGCCTCCAGGTCGGCCTGTAGCGCCTTGCCGTGGAACGGCTTCGACGTCTCCGCCGGCGCACCCGCCGAAGCGATCGAGGTCGCCGCAAGACTGGCGACCGCTGCCGCCGCGATGGCTGCGGCGGCCACGCCATGGCGCCGGCGGACGGCGCCCGCGCGGTCTCTGGCCGCACGACTCAGACCTTTCAACAAGACACACACTCCATATTGGACGGCTTGCGTTGACGCGCCCAGTTTCGCCGTCATCCCGACGCTCGTGCGATCCCCCGTACTGCACAAGTCCGGTACAGCCAGCACTACCTTCGTGACTGACTTTCGTTCGCGCTTCGACTAGTCCGTGCCTGCGTAGGAGTGCAGCCCGGTGATCACCAGGTTGATGAAGAAGAGGTTGAACAGCACTGCGATCATGCCGAGGATGTTGATCCAGGCGGCGGGTTTGCCGCGCCAGCCGGCGGTCGCGCGGGCGTGTAGATAGGCGGCGTAGCAGACCCATGAGACGAACGCGACGGTTTCCTTCGGGTCCCAGCCCCAGAAACGTCCCCACGCGGACTCGGCCCACACGGCACCGGTGATGATCGCGAAGGTCAGTGTGACGAACCCGAATGCGCCGGTGCGGTAGGCAACGCGGTCGAGGTCTTCGGTGGTCGGAAGTCGTTTGGCGGGGCGGTGCTCGCTCCACAGGTGCAGACCGCTCACGATGCCCGACAGCAGGAACACGGCGCTGGCCATGATCGCGGCGGCGACGTGGATCGCGATCCAGTACGACCGAAGCGCCGGCTGCAGTTCTGTGACTTCCACGTACAACTGGTTGCCTGCGATGAACAAGAGCAACGCCAGCGGGAGCAGCACGAACACCGACAGGCGTCGAACCTCATGCCGCCACATCAGGAACAGCCACGCCACGACGACCATCAGTCCGACCGCGGACATGTACTCGTAGAGGTTGCCCCATGGAACCCGTTGTGCGGCGATGCCGCGAAGTGTCAGGGAGGCGAGGTGCAGAACAGCGCCCAGTACGGTGAACGCGACGCCGATCCGTCCACACCGGATCGCGATACGGGGTGCGTCACCGGAGTAGCGGGTCAGCGACCACTCCGCCGCGCCGAGCAGGGCGGCGACCATGTAGATGCCGAACGCACTGGTGAACAGCCAGTCGCTGAGCAGGCTCACGCGGTCCTCCGTAGCCACCACAGGCCGAGAATCGGCAGTACGAGCGGAATGAAGCCGTAGCCGAGGCCGAAGAACGACCACACCGTCGCGTCCGGAAACGCCTGCGGTACGACGAGGCTGGCCGCGCCGACCAGCAGCACGCCGCCCAGTTCGACGGAGCAGGCGATGAACGCGATCCGGCGGCTGTCCAGCGCGAGGGCGACGGTGGCCAGTACGTAGACGACGGCGGCGAGCGCTGACAACGTATAGGCGACCGGTGCGTCGGAGAAGCGGGTCGCGATCTGCACGGCCGACCTCGACGTGGCGGCGATGGCGAAGATGCCGTAAACGGTGACCAGCATTCGGCCGGGGCCTTGGCGGGTGTCAGGCATGGCCTGCCCAGATCTGGCCGAGGCGCAGGATCATCACCGGCACGCTGAGGCACATGACCACCAGAACGCCTGCGCTCCAACGGGTGCGTTCGGCGGCCGCCCAGACGACCGCGAACGGCAGGATCACCACCGGGCCGAGCAGGTAGCCGACGAAGGACCAGCGCTCGATGTCGCGATCCGTCCCGAGCAGTACTGAGACGCCGATGAAGGCTTGGGCGAGCAGGCCCACCTCGAGCGTGGCGAGCCCGTACACCAAGGTCCGCGACAGCTTTGTCAGTGGCAGCAGGGGTTTGTTCAACGCGATCAGCAGGACCGACCACGCGGCACCGGCGAGCGCGAGCACGGTCAGGACCGTAGGCAGCACGTCGATCATGAGGCTCTTCCCGGGACGAAGGGATCTACTACGGAATGTAGCTCTACAGCTTGTAGTAGATCTTCGGAAGGCCTGGCGGGTGTCAGCACACGAGGAAGCTGAGCGACGTCGCGACCAGTGACAGGCCGCTGAGCAGCGCTGTCCACCGGTGCCACGTCGTGGTGCCGGCCTGGCTGTTGATGCGCTCCACGCGGGCGGAGGTGGCCATGGTGCCCAGCGCGCCGGCGGGAGGACCAGCGGTGAAACGGTGCAGTGCCGAGGCGAGCACTTCCGGGCTGTGGTCTCGGCAAGCGCGGTCGTCGGCTCGCATCTCGACGAGCAGTGCGACCGCGTCGGCCGCCCGCGGCGCGCACCGGCGCAGAGCGACGAACGGCAGCAGCACCAGGTCATGGCGTTCGCGGGCATGTGAGTGTTCGTGTGCCAGCACCGCGTGCAGCTCAGCGGTTGTGAGGCTGCGCAATGCCCCCGTGCTCAGCACCACCGACGAAGGTGTCCCTGGCAGGCAGTATGCGACCGCAGCCGGGTGATCGACCACCAGCGCGCCCGGTGCGGCGTCGTCGGTGCGGCCGACCAACGCGAGTACGTCTCGATGGCGCCGGCGGATCCGCGCGACGGCGCACCACGAGGTGACCAGCGCTGCGGCGAGCACGGCCAGCACGGCGAGCCCGCTCACCACCAGCACGTCCTGCGCCACGGTGGACAACGAGTCGCTCGACCACTCCGGAAGGGCTTGGAGAACAGGAGCGTCGTACGGTGCAAGGCCGAGCGTGATCAGCATGCCCGCCAGCGACAGCACCCACGTGGCCGCCAGCATCTGCCACAACGCGATGCCGCTGCCGGGCGCCCGCCGCACCCATTTCGCCCGGATCAGGAACCGTGCGGCCACGACGCAGATCGCGAGCGTGACGACGGGGTGCAGCGCCGCGCTCATATCTCGTCCTGCTTGTCCGCGAGGGCTTGCGACAGCACATCGGCTTCTGGACTGCTGACGGAGCGGGCGAAGTGCGTGAGCGCCGCCTCGCGGTCGCCGGTCAGGGAGAGCGCGTCGAGCATGAGCTGGGCGACGTACTGCTCCCGGCTGGCGACGGGGGAGTACCGCCATGCCCGGCCGTCTGCCGTGCGTTCGACGAAGCCCTTGGAGGTCAGCCGGGTCAGGACGGTCATCACGGTGGTGTAGGCGAGGTCGCGTTCGGCCAGCGCCTGCATGACATCACGCACGAGCACGGGCGAGCGGCTGTCCCAGAGGACCTCCATCGCCGCCCGTTCCAGCTCACCCAGCTTGCTCAACACGCTGGCGATGGTGTCACAGATCGGTGGGACCCGATGCCCGTGGATGCCAACTCCGCAGGACGACACGTTCGACGCCGAGCACGAGCACCGGCACGTGCTGTTCGAACCGGAGCTCGTGGTGTGCGAGTCGAGCAGGCGGCCACGGCGGAAACGGACCCGTTGAAGCTGGTCACCCGCCGCTGCGTGCCTCCTGATTCCCGACGTCGATGATCCTTTTTGAGGCACTGCAACGTGGAAAGCGCTTACCTACGGACCGGCGCGCACTGTCGAATGAAACGTTTCAACCATTGACCGGTCCCCGTGTCCGGTGCTGTCATGGTGGCACGACAGTTCTGGGAACGCTCCCAGAAATGGGACAAAAGGAGCAATGGTGCTCAGCAACTTTGGCGCGCGCGCACTCGCTGCAGGAACGGCGGTCTGCGTGGTTGCAGGTGGCTTCGCGGCCGCGGGGATGGCTGCGGCCGCTCCCGGCTGCGAGGTCGACTACGTGGTGCAGAACAAGTGGCAAGGCGGGTTCTCCGCCAATGTCACGATCAAAAATCTCGGTGATCCGGTCGATGGATGGAGGCTCGCGTGGACATTTCCGGGCTCTGAACGTTATGGCGAGGGCTGGAACGCCACGTTCGCCCCGTCCGGCGCGGACGTAACGGCGTCCAATGTGGACTGGAACCGCGCGATTCCCACCGGTGGGAACGTGTCGTTCGGGTTCAACGGCACGGTGTCCGGTTCCGAGGTCGGTGAACCGGAGGAGTTCACGCTCAATGGCGTCCTGTGCAATGGCGGCGTAGGGCCGACCACCACGACCACGACGACCACGACGAGCCCGGGCCCGGGGCCGGCTCCGGGTGATCCGACCGGGCGCAAGCAGGTCGAGCGGCTGGACCGAGGTGTGGTCAGCGTGCGGTCGGGCAGCGGGAACCTGGTCAGCTGGCGGTTGCTCGCCGGTGACGCGCGGGACACCGGGTTCAACGTCTACCGGGGCGAGGCGAAGCTCAACCCGGCACCGATCACGGCGTCCACGAACTACCTCGACTCCGGCGGTCCCTCCGGTGCGTCGTACACCGTGCGAGCGGTGGTCAACGGTGCCGAACAGCCGGCTTCGCCGGCGTCCTTGTCGTTCGGAGCGGGCTATCTCGACGTTCCGATCTCCTCGCCGGGCAGCGGGTACACCGCGAACGACGCGAGTGTGGGCGACGCGGACGGCGACGGCCAGTACGAGATCTTCCTGAAGTGGTATCCGAACAACGCCAAGGACAACGCGCAGGCCGGTGTCACCGACAACACCTTCATCGACGCCTATCGTCTTGACGGCACCCGGTTGTGGCGCATCGACCTCGGCCGCAACATCCGCTCCGGCGCGCACTACACCCAGTTCCAGGTCTACGACTACGACGGTGACGGCCGTGCCGAGATCGCGATGAAGACCGCCGACGGCACCCGCGACGGCCGGGGAACGGTCATCGGCAACGCCTCGGCCAGCCACCGCAACGGCGACGGCTACGTGCTGGCCGGCCCGGAGTTCCTGACGATGTTCAGCGGTCTCACCGGTGCCGCACTGTCCACTGTGAACTACGACCCGCCGCGCGGAAACGTGGCGTCGTGGGGTGACAGCTACGGCAACCGCGTCGACCGGTTCCTCGCGGGTACCGCCTACCTCGACGGTGCTCGTCCGTCGCTGATCATGGCTCGCGGTTACTACACGCGCGCGGTGATCGCGGCGTGGGACTTCCGCGACGGCCGGCTGGTGAAGCGATGGACGTTCGACTCGAACGCCTCGGGCAACGGAACCTATGCGGGGCAAGGCAACCACTCGCTGACCGTCGGTGACGTGGACGCCGACGGCCGCGACGAGATCGTCTACGGCGCGGCGGTCGTGGACGACAACGGCCGCGGTCTGTGGAACACCCGCTTCGGTCACGGTGACGCGGCCCACCTGGGTGATCTCGACCCGTCCCGGCCGGGCCTGGAGTACTACAAGGTGTCCGAGAGCGGCAGCCAGCCCGGTTCGTGGTTCGCTGACGCGCGTACCGGTCAGGTCCTCTGGCGGACGGCACCGGCGGGCGACAACGGCCGCGGTGTGTCCGGCGACGTCTACGCCGGCAGCCCCGGCGCCGAGTCGTGGTCGAGCGCGGACAGCCAGCTGCGCAACACCAGTGGACAGACGGTCGGCCGCAAGCCGTCGTCGGCGAACTTCCTGATCTGGTGGGACGGTGACCCCAGCCGTGAACTGCTCGACGGCACCCGCATCGACAAGTACGGCACCGGTGGCGACACCCGCCTGCTCACCGGATCCAACGTGCACTCCAACAACGGCACCAAGTCCAACCCGTCGCTGTCCGGCGACATCCTCGGCGACTGGCGCGAGGAAGTCATCTGGCCGACCAGCGACAACAGGGCGCTACGCATCTACAGCACTCCGAACCAGACCGATCGCCGCATCCCGACGCTGATGCACGATCCCCAGTACCGGGCCGCGATCGCCTGGCAGAACACCGCCTACAACCAGCCGCCGCACCCGAGCTTCCACATCGGCGGCGGCATGGCGACCCCGCCGTGGCCGGACGTCCACTACGCGAGGTGACCGGTTCGTAGATCAGTGGGATTCTCATCCGTCGTGTTGATCTGAGTCGACTCGAACGGGGCCGGTTCGGGAGGTTCACGCTTCCGAACCGGCCCTTCAGGCTCTCTTGCCGGCGTCGGTGAGCATCAGCTCGGCGAACAGGTCAGCAGCATCAGCGCGAACATCGCTGCGGACGCGGTGACGACGGGCAGTGCCATGGCGGTGATGCTCGCGATCCCGCTGGAGAGCAGCCTGCGCGTGCGGTTCGGCATCCGGCGGCGCCACTGCAGACGGTCCAGCCGGACGTCCACGGATCGAGCTCGCCGCGCGCTTGAACAGGGGCAGGATCGGCAGCGCGGTGGCTACGGCGTCCGCGGCGGCGACCAGCAGGTGATGGTGTCCGTTGAGGTGTGCTCGCTCGTGGTCGAGGACGGCATCGACCTCTTCGGGGGTCAGGTGGCGGCGGAGTCCTTCCGTGGCGACCACGAGACCCGGTTTGCCGGGGAGGCTGAACGCGAGAGGCCGGTCGTGGTCGAGCCACACCGTTGGGTGTGCTCCGGGTTCACGTCGTCCGGCGAGGCGCAGCACCGAGCGGTGTTCCTCGCGGGCGTGGGCTCGTTGCCGAGCGCTGCGTGCACCGACGATCGCGAACCGAACGAGCAGAGCGGTCAGCAGAGCGCCGCCGGTGAGGCCGCTGATCACTTCGATC
>NZ_JOEA01000036.1 GCF_000719115.1 Lentzea albidocapillata
GGTTGTGGTGACTGACTTCGCAATCACCACCGCACCCGGAGGCCTCACCCATGATCAAGCCGACACACCGTCACCAACGTATTGGCCAAGTACAACTAGTGGCGTGACTCGGCACGTCGGCGGCGCATCCACGGTCAGCAGGGTGCCTCGCGGCACCGCCCCCACGACCCCGTACAACCAGTACGAGGACGTGGGGGCGGCACCACGATGCACCCGTCTGACCGCGGATGCACCGGCAACGTGCCGAGCCACACCACTAGAGGTTGCCGCGTCGCTCCTGTTCGCGCTCGATCGCCTCGAAAAGTGCCTTGAAGTTGCCCTTGCCGAAGCCCAGGGAGCCGTGGCGCTCGATCAGTTCGTAGAAGACGGTCGGGCGGTCGCCGATCGGCTTCGTGAAGATCTGCAGCAGGTAGCCGTCCTCGTCGCGGTCGACGAGGATGCGGTGCTCCTTCAGCGTCTCGATGGGGACGCGGACCTCGCCGATGCGCGCACGCAGCGCCGGGTCGTCGTAGTAGGAGTCCGGCGTTTCGAGGAACTCGACGCCCGCGTCGCGCATGGCCGTGACGGTGGTGATGATGTCGTTGGTCGCCAGCGCGATGTGCTGGACGCCCGCGCCCTCGTAGAACTCGAGGTACTCGTCGATCTGCGACTTCTTCTTCGCGATCGCCGGCTCGTTCAGCGGGAACTTGACGCGGTGGTTGCCGTTGGAGACGACCTTCGACATCAGGGCGGAGTAGTCCGTGGCGATGTCGTCGCCGATGAACTCCGCCATGTTCACGAAGCCCATGACGCGGTTGTACCACTCGACCCAGTAGTCCATCTTGCCGAGCTCGACGTTGCCGACGCAGTGGTCGACGGCCTGGAAGAGGCGCTTCGGGGCGCCTTCCGGGCGCTTCACGGACGAGCTGCGCGCCACGTAACCGGGCAGGTAGGGGCCGGTGTACTTGGAGCGGTCGACGAGCGTGTGGCGGGTTTCGCCGTACGTCGCGATCGCGGCGAGACGGACGGTGCCGTGCTCGTCGGTGATGTCGTGCGGCTCCTCCAGCACGGTGGCGCCCTGCTCGCGGGCGTGCTTGATGCACTGGTCGACGTCGCCGACCTCCAGTGCCAGGTCGATCACGCCGTCGCCGTGGCGGCGGTGGTGGTCCAGGAGCTCGGAGCCGGGCGTGACGCCGCCGTGGATCACGAAGCGGGCCGAGCCCGACTTCAGCACGAACGACTTGTGGGTGCGCTGGCCGGTCTCGGGGCCCGCGTAGGCCACGAGCTCCATGCCGAACGCCACCTGGTAGAGCCACGCGGTCTGCGTGGCGTTGCCCGCGACGAACACCACAGCGTCCATGGAGCGCACGGGGAAGGGGTCCTTGGTCGCGTCGTAGTCGACCAACCCCACGAGCTGCCGGAGCTGGTCGTAGCTCACGTCGTCAAGCTGCTGCGTCATGCCCATCAGCATGAGTCGACCTGACAGGGTGAGCAACAGTCAGCGAATTCATAGGACAATTTGTATAGTGATCTATGCCTTTGGATCAGCAGAGTGAGCACTCTGACCAGCCTGTGGACGAACTCGACGCGAAGCTGCTGTTGCTCTTGACGGACGAACCCCGGCTGGGCGTCCTCGAATGCTCCCGCCGGCTGGGCGTCGCACGGGGAACCGTGCAGGCCCGGCTGGACAGGCTGGTCGAGCGAGGAGTGCTCACCGGATTCCCGCCGGCGCTCGACCTCGGCGCGATGGGATACGGGCTGACGGCGTTCGCGACGGTGGAGATCGCACAGGGACGCCGGGCCGAGGTGTGCGAAGGGCTGGCTGCGATCAGCGAGGTGTGCGAGGTGCATGCGACGACGGGACAAGGCGATCTGTTTGTGCGAATGGTCGCGAGATCGAATGCGGACCTGCAGCGCGTGGTAGATCACATCGTCGACGTCCCTCACGTCCGGAGGCTGTCGACCTCCATTGCGTTGTCGACGCCGGTGCCTCCACGTGTGCGGCCTTTGCTGGAACGCGTGAAAGGGCGGCCACCGAAGTGACCGCCCTTTCGCAGGTTTATGGCGTGACTACGACTGGTAAGGAACCGCCGAGATCAACGTGACCTTCTGCTGCTTGCCGTTCGGCAGCTCGTAGGACACGGTCTCGCCGTCCTTGGCGCCGTTCAGGGCCTTGCCGAGCGGCGAAAGCGGGGAGTAGACCTCCATCTCGCCGTGCGCGCCCTCTTCGCGGGTGGCGAGGAGGAAAGTCTCCGTCTCGTCGTCACCCTCGTAGCGGATCGTGAGCACTGTGCCCGGTGCCGCGACACCCTTGGTGGTGGGGGCCTCGCCGACCTTCGCGGCCTGGAGCAGCTCGTGCAGCTGGCGGATGCGCGCCTCCTGCTTGCCCTGCTCCTCGCGAGCCGCGTGATAGCCACCGTTCTCACGGAGGTCACCCTCCTCGCGGCGGGCGTTGATCTCGGCAGCCATGACCGGGCGGTACGCGATGAGTTCGTCCAGCTCAGCCTTGAGCCGGTCGTAGGCCTCCTGGGTCAGCCAGGTCACCTGGGTGTCGCTCACGGTCACCAACTCCTCGTCTTGCTCCGGCGCACGCGTGTGCCCCAGATAGTTCCCGGGCCGTGGGCCCGGAACGGAAAAACACGGCCCGCGCCGGGGCCGTGCTTGAGCGGCAATAGTAACACGTAGACAACGTTCAGCGACGGCGATTTGTTCCCCATCTCGCCGTTTAAACCGCAGATCACCCGCTTGGCCGCTAGCTCGTGGACAAGTAGGCGGGAACCTGGTAGGAGCACCCGAACACTTCGCCGGTGACCGGCGGCTTCGAGGTGCGGAGAACGGTTGTCTCGACGACGACGTCATTTCCCGGCGGAACCAGAACCTCACGTCTGCCTGCTTCGTCCCCGTCCTTGGACCGGGCCCGAATGATGCAGACAGCCGCACGCTCCGGTTGATCTCGGGAAACCTCGAAGCTGACCTTCACCTGGTCGTCGCCGAGGAGGATGAACGCGGTCTGCTTCGCCTCGATCGGCTTTGTGCCGAGATTTCGGTAACCGACGAAGGCGATGACGGCACCTACCGCGACGGCTACGGCGAGTAATGCCCATCGGGCCCACATGGCCAGCGGTTTGCGCCCCCGCTTGCTGTAGCGCCCCTCGGGGAGCACGCGTTGTGCCACTTCTCCGCGCCCTCCTCGGCCTCTGGGGAACAATGGTGCCCGGCGTTCAGTTGATGAGTGTCGCAGGACCATTCACACAGGAGGACCACGGGGGTCATGGCCGACAAGCTGCGCCTTATGGCAGTGCACGCACATCCCGACGACGAGTCGAGCAAGGGCGCGGCCTCGATGGCTCGCTACATCGCCGAAGGGCACGACGTGATGGTCGTGACCTGCACTGACGGCGGTGCGGGCAGCATCCTCAACCCGGCCATGGACAGGCCGGACGTGCTCGAGAACATCATCGAGGTTCGCCGGGAGGAGATGGCCCGCGCGGCCAAGATCCTCCGCATCCAGCACCGCTGGCTGGGCTTCAAGGACTCGGGCCTTCCCGAGGGCGACCCGCTGCCGCCACTGCCCGATGGGTGCTTCGCCCTCGTGCCGCTGGAGGAATCGGTGCCGTCCCTGGTGGAGGCCATCCGCGACTTCCGCCCGCACGTCGTGGTGACCTACGACGAGAACGGCGGCTACCCGCACCCGGACCACATCCGCACGCACGAGATCTCGATGGCCGCCCTGGACGTGGCCGCCGACCCGGCCTACCAGCCCGAACTGGGCGAGGCATGGGAGACGCGGAAGGTCTACTACGGACACGGCTTCTCGCGCGCCAAGATCCTCGCGTTCCACGAGGCGATGGAGGCTCGCGGCATGGAGTCGCCGTACACCGAGTGGCTCGCGAACTGGAGCACCGACCGTCCGGACGTGATGGACCGCGTGACCACCCAGGTCGAGTGCGCGGACTACTTCGACGTCCGCGACGAGGCGCTGAAGGCCCACGCCACCCAGATCGACCCGACCAGCCGCTGGTTCGGCATCCCGATGGAGCTGCAGCGCGAGATCTGGCCGACCGAGGAGTACGAGCTCGTCCGCTCCCTGGTCGACTCGACGCTGCCGGAGAACGACCTGTTCGCCGGAGTTAAGGTCTAGGGGTGCTCTCCCCAGACTTCTCCGTCGGCAGCACGGTGGCGTTGGTCGCCGTGCAGCCGTCGAAAACGAACGACGACGACAAGGGCGGCCAGGGCGAGGACTTCGGCAAGTCCTCCCCGGTCGGCCTTGTCCTGCTGATCGTCTTCTTCATCGCGGTGTTCTTCCTCGTCAAGTCGATGAACAAGCACATCAAGGGTTTGCCGGCATCGTTCGACGAGCCGGCCGAGGCGTCTGAGGACGCACCGGCCGAGCCTTCTTCGCAGCCTTCTTCTTCTCAGCCTTCTTCTTCGGAGCCCTCTTCTTCGAAGAAGAAGGCTCCGAAGAAGAAGGACTGACCTCGCGTACCGCTGCCCTCGCGTACCGCTGCCCTCGCGTACCGCTGCCCTCGCGTACCGCTGCCCTCTGCCCTCCCGTGCCCCCGGCGGTGAAACGACTCGCCGGATTGTCATGATCGCGAGTTGTCCACAGGTTGTAGCTCGCTGACCTGCTGGGATGTTGGAGCGCGGTAGGTTGTGGATAGGCGGGAACGCAAATCGCGTTTCCTTCGTTCCGCAGGAGGAGGAAGCGCGGGGGCGAGGGTCAGGACAGGCCGGGGTGAGCCCGGCCAGGCCAGATCAGATGAAGAAGACGAGCAGTGTCACGGCAGCCGAGCCGTGGGCCACTGCCGAGCCAGGCGAGCCGGACACGTCCGGCCCGAGGTCAGCCGGGCACGTCCGGCCCGAGGTCAGGTCAGCCGGGCACGTCCGGCCCGAGGTCAGGTCAGCCGCGTCGAGACCACGAAGTCGTGGACCTCCTCGAAGGCCGGCGGTTCCAACGGCAGATCGCTGGTCTCCCGCGCCTGCCGCAGCTCCTCGTGCCAGTGCGCGAGGTCCGCCTCCAGCCGTTCGGGAGCGGGCCTGTCCGGCACCCCGGCCAGCGCCCGGTGCTCGCCGAGGATCTTGGCCTCGATGAGACCCGGCAGGTAGTCCGGGCCGTCGAGCTCCTCGAGCAAAGTCGGCAGGTGCGCGTTCACCTCACCGGTGCGCAGCAGGTGCACGCCGGTCAGCAGCGCGCGGAACGTGTAGAGCAGCGGCTTGATCTCCGCGGTCTTCTCGAACAGCCGCCACTGGGTGGCGGCGAACCCGCGGTAGTGGTGCCCGTGCCGTGAGGTCAGGCACCCCGCGGCCAGGGCGGCGAGCTTGCGGTGCGCCTCCGTGGTGTGCACGACCAACGGCGAGAGCAGCTGCTCCAGCACGTAGCCGTTCGGGCGGGTCAGGAGCCGGCAGAACTTCTGCACGTCGTGCGTGACCAGGTCGATCTCGACGCCGTCACGCACCCACATCCGTTCCTTGGTCTCCGGACCGTGCCGCAACCCGAGGACCTCGGCGAGCGGCAGCACGTGCACGCCGCGCAGGTCCACGTCCGAGTCGCGCGACGGGAAGCCGTACAGGTGTGCGCCGGACACGGTCGCGAACAGCAGGTTGTGCGACTGCTCGGCGACCACCGCACTCAGGTCGGGTACCTCGTAGCTCACAACATCCTCCTGCGCACCGACACCAGCCAGTCCTCGACCCTTGCCCGATCAGGGTCCTCGGGCAGTGGGCCTTCAGCGTGCGTGATCTCGTCACCGAGCCGATGCGCCCACGCGACCGCGTCGTCCCAGGCCATCGAGCCGTCGCGGATCTTCAGCAACGAGCGGTCCGCCGTGATGTCGTAACGGCCCGTGCGCAGCAGGTTCAACCCCACCAGCCGCAACCGCACGACGTGCATGAGCTGCTTCGGCTTGAGGTTCCGGCCCGCGCGCGACAGCTGCATCTCCGTCGCGCGCGTGAAAGCTCGCACGGCGTACCGGGAGAGGAACGCGGGCAACAGGTCCCGCAGCTCCTCTCCCAACGGTGTGCTGATCTCGACCAGCGGGCTCACCAGCGTTTCGAGCACCGTCGGGTTCGACTTGAGGCCCAGCCTGCAGAAGTGCTCGACCTCCCAGCTGAGCTGCTCTGGATCTGGTCCCTCGACCGAAGTCGGGGGTTTCTCCAGGCGCCAGAACGCTTCCGTGGGCGCGACGAACACCCCGCGTCTGTCCACATCAGACTCCGCGCTCGCGAGCCCGTAGGCGTGCGAGCCGATCACCGCTTCGAGGATCACAGTCGTGGGTCCACCGGTTCCGACTCCAGCGCGAGCACGCCGAAGACGCACTCGTGCACCCGCCACAGGGGTTCGCCGCGCACGAGGCGTTCCAAGGCCTCGATGCCCAGCGCGTACTCACGCAGGGCGAGTCCGCGCTTGCGGCCGAGCGAACGCTTGCGCAGCCGCGAGAGGTTCTCGGGCGACGTGTAGTCCGGGCCGTAGATGATCCGCAGGTACTCGCGCCCGCGCACCTTCACGCCCGGCTGCACGCGTCCGCCGAGGTTCGCCAGCGGCTTCACGACCATGCCCTCACCGCCGTCCGCGGTCAGTTCCTCCCACCACTTCACGCCGGCGGCCACCTGCGAAGGGTCGTTCACGTCGACCACGAGGTGCCGGGTCCGCTGGAACAACGGTCCTTCGAGCTTGCCCAGCGTCTCCAGGTGCCACAGGTGCGAACGGTCGTGGAACGTCCGGCCCTCCGCCGCGAGCAGCTGGAACGGTGCGATCCGCACGCCCTCCAACCCGTCGGTGGGCCAGCAGTACTGCTCGTACGCCGCGCTGTAGGCAGCGGCGTTCGAGGCGCGCTGTGTCGTGCGCGCCAACAGTTCCGTTACGTCGACACCGCGTGCCGCCGCCGCTGCCAGTGCGTCGACCGCGACCGGAAGCGCGCCGTTCGCCGCCGCGCCGACCGCCGCGTACTGCTCGCGGATCAGGCCGGAAGCCTTGGCGTTCCATGGCATCAGCTCGGCGTCGATCAGCAGCCAGTCCGTGGCGAACTCGTCGAACAACGGCTTGGCCGCTTCGCGCACGCCGTCCAGCAGTTCGGTGCCCAGCGCGCCGTCGAAGAACGCACGGCCGGTGCGCGTGTAGATCGCGCCACCTTCCTTGCGTACCAGCAACACCGCCCGGGAGCCCATGTGCTTCTCCTCGCAGATCACCTGCCCGGCCTGGGCGGCCCGGTACTCCGCGAAGGCGTCCTCCGGGTGCTCCAGCACGTCGTCGCGCTGTGAGGTCGCGGTGGGCGCCATCGTCGGCGGCAGGTACATCAGGTCGTGCGGGTCGATCGCGAACCGGCTCATGACCTCCAACGCCGAAGCGGACTGCTCCGCGCGGATCGTCACGGCACCGATCAGCGACGTGTCGATCCGGCGCAGGCCGGTGACGTCGGTGAGCGCCAGCACGTCCGGCGCGCGTTCGACGGCCTTCGGCGGGAACGGCGCGTCGTTCTCGTACCAGGTCTGATGTGCCTTGACGGAGACGAGCTCCTTCTCCGGGTAGCGCAACGCGGTCAGCTTGCCGCCGAACACCACGCCCGTTTCGAGGCACATGGTGTTGTTGATCCACTCGGCCTCGGGCGTCAGGACGTGCCCGTACAACACCATCGCCGAGCCGCGGTAGTCGTTCGCCCACGGCAGGCGCACCGGCAGTCCGTGCGCGTCGGTCTCACCCGTCGTGTCGCCGTACAGGGCGAAACTACGGACCTTCGCGGACGCACGGCCGTGGTAACGCTCGGGCAGTCCGGCGTGCGCGACGACGAGGTTCCCGCCGTCCAGCACGTAATGCGCGACCAGGCTGTCGCAGAACTTCGTCGCGGCCAGGCGGAACTCCTCCGGCTCGTGCGCGAACTGCTCCAACGACTTCTCCAGCCCGTGCCGGACCGTCACCTTGTGGCCGCGCATCGCCCGCACGAGCTTTTCCTCGTGGTTTCCGCGCACGCTGATGGCGTGCTCGTTGGAGACCATGCCCATCACGAGACGCAGCACGCCCGGAGTGTCCGGGCCGCGATCCACGAGGTCGCCGACGAACACGGCCTTGCGCCCGCCCGGCGGAACGGCGTCGACCGCTCGATCCTCGTCGTCACGCACCAGGGTGTAGCCGAGTTCGCTGAGCAGCTCCTCCAGCTCCGCGCGGCAGCCATGCACGTCACCGAACACGTCGAACGGGCCGGTCTCGTGCTTGAGGTCGTTGAGCAGGCGCTCGTACGCGATCGTCGAGTTGTCCACATCGGACTCGGAGCGCAGCACATGGACGCGCTTGAACCCCTCCTTGCCGAGGAACTTCAGCGAGCGGCGCAACGCCGACCGGTGCCGCTTCACGACGTGCGCGCCGAAATCGCGGTCGGGGCGCTGCGCGTTGCGCGCCAAGCACACCTCGGTCGGCGTGTCGAGCACGATCGCGACCGGCAGCACGTTCGCCTTGCGCGCCACCGCGACCAGCTGGGCGCGGTCCTGCGGCTGCACGTTGGTCGCGTCGACCACGGTGACGCGCCCGGCCTCCAGCCGCTTGCCCGCCACATAGTGCAGCACGTCGAACGCGGACGCGGACGCCGACTGGTCGTTCTCGTCGTCGGCCACGAGCCCGCGGAAGTAGTCGCTCGACAACACCTGCGTGGGCAGGAAGTGCTTGCGCGCGAACGTGGACTTGCCGGAACCGGAGGCGCCGACGAGCACCACCAGACACAGGTCAGGGATCTTCAGTTCCATCAGTTCACGTCTCCCGAGCTGAACACGGCCATCTGGGTCGGCGCGCCGCGTTCGGCGTCCTCCGGCCCGATCGGCACGAAGCGCACTGCGTAGCCACGGCGTTCCGCGACGTCGTTCGCCCATTCCTGGAACTCTGCCCGGGTCCATTCGAAACGGTGGTCGGAGTGCCGCATCTGGCCTTCCGGCAACGTTTCGAACAGCACGTTGTACTCGACGTTCGGCGTCGTCACCAGCACGGTCGCCGGGCGTGCCACGGTGAAGACCGAGTGCTCCAGCGCGGGCAGGCGCGACGGGTCGACGTGCTCGACGACCTCCATCAGCACCGCCGCGTCGTAGCCGGCCAGTTCGGGGTCCGCGTACGTCAAAGCCGACTGCCGCAACGTGATCCGCTCGCGCTGCCGATCGCCCATGCGATCCAGATGCAGCTTGCGCGCGGCCTCCTGCAACGCCTTCGCGGACACGTCGACACCGTGGATCTCGGTGAACTCGGGCTCGTTGACGAGCGCGCGCAGCAGCGCCCCGCCACCGCAGCCGAGGTCGAGCACGCGCTTGGCCCTGGCCTCCTTCAGTGCCTTGACCACCGCCTCCTTGCGCTGTGCGGCAAGGGAGATCTTCGGCTCGGCCAGCGCGTTGTCCAGCTCCTCCGGCTCGACCTCGTCGACGTCCGCGAGGCGTTCCAGGGCCGAGGTGATCAACGGTCGCTTGCGCGCCAGGTACCGGGTGGTGATCAGCTCCTTGTCCGGGTGGGCCGCCAGCCAGCCGTCACCGGCCTTGAGCAGCTTGTCGACCTCGTCGGCCGCGACCCAGTAGTGCTTGCCGCCGTCGAGCACGGGCAGCAGCACGTAGAGGTGCTTCAGCGCGTCGCTGAGCCTGACGGTGCCGGTCAGCGTCACGTCGCCGAAGCGCGAGTCGCCGTGCCCGGTCGTCTCGACGGCCCAGCCGAGTGGCGTGAACAGCCGCGCCGCGAGCCGGTGTGGCAGCGCGGGAATGCGGATGACCAGCGGGATCGGCGTCGCGGCGAGTTCGGGGTAGCTCTCGCTGCGGCCGTTCATGGCCGTGCGGAACACGCTGCCGAGCGCGACCGTGAGCAACGACCCGGCCGCGTACGGCCTGTCGTTGACGTACTGGGTGAGCGTGCTGCCGGGACCTCGGACGAGCGCGATGGGGTCGACCTCCAGCAGGAGGGCGACCGTGCATTCCTCGTTCGTCGCCTTCGGGTAGAAGACGTGCGCGACGCCCGAGCTCGTCGTGAAGGACTGAGCCCGGTCGGGATGCTTGTGCAGCAGGTGGCCCAGGTCGGTCGCCGGCTGGTGCGTCGTGGTCATGGTGAGCAACACGAGCCTGAGTCTGATCGAGATTCGGCCTCTGCGCTGCTCATTTAGTGTGGTTCGCATGACTAACCGGCTTGCGGACGCGACCAGCCCTTACCTGCTGCAGCACGCGGACAACCCGGTCGACTGGTGGCCTTGGACCGAGGAGGCGTTCGACGAGGCACGACGGCGCAACGTGCCGGTGCTGCTGTCCGTCGGTTATGCGGCCTGTCACTGGTGCCACGTGATGGCGCACGAGTCGTTCGAGGACGCCGAGATTGCTTCGTTCCTGAACACGAACTTCGTGCCGGTGAAGGTGGATCGCGAGGAACGACCGGACGTCGACGCCGTGTACATGGAGGTCACGCAGGCCATGACCGGCCACGGCGGGTGGCCGATGACAGTGTTCCTGACGCCGGACGCGCGGCCGTTCCACGCCGGCACCTACTACCCGCCTGCTCCCCGTCCTGGCATGCCGTCGTTCCGGCAGCTCATCGAGGCCGTCTCGGCGACCTGGGCGGCGCAGCCCGGCGAGATCCTGGAGTCGGCTTCCGCTGTGGTGGAAGAGATCTCACGCCACGCCTCGCCCTTGCCTCCGTCTACTGTGGACGCAAATGTACTTGCTGGCGCGGTGGTGTCGCTGCTCGGCGAGTTCGACCGGCGCAACGGAGGGTTCGGTGGCGCGCCGAAGTTCCCGCCGTCGATGGCGCTGGAGTTCCTGGTGCGCCACCACGAACGCACCGGTTCGGTCGAGGCCGTGTCGATGGCGACCGCGACGGCCGACGCGATGGCCAACGGTGGGCTCTACGACCAGCTCGGCGGCGGGTTCGCGCGCTACAGCGTCGACGCCTCGTGGGTGGTGCCGCACTTCGAGAAGATGTTGTACGACAACGCTTTGCTGCTCCGCTTCTACACGCACCTGACTCGGGTGACGGGTTCCGCGCGCTACGAGCGGGTCGCCAGGGACACGGCTTCGTTCCTGCTGAGGGACCTGCGGACGGCTGAAGGTGGGTTCGCGGCTTCGCTGGACGCGGACACTGCCGGTGTCGAAGGCCTGACGTACGTGTGGTCGTTCGAGGAGCTTGGTTCGGCGGCCGCTGCCTTCGGCGTGACCGCCGAACCGAACTTCGAGGACGGCAAGTCCACGTTGCGGTTCGTGTCGGAGCCGGGGGAGGAGGTGCGGGCCGCGCTGCTGGCGAAGCGCGCTCTGCGGCCACAGCCCGGCCGTGACGACAAGGTGATCGCCTCCTGGAACGGCATGGCGATCGCCGCGCTGGCCGAGGCGGGCGCGTTCTTCGGTGAGCAGTCGTGGATCTCGGCGGCTTCGGAGGCGGCGTCGCTGCTGGCCTCGGTGCACCTGGTCGAGGGCAGGCTGCTGCGGACCTCGCGTGACGGCGTCGCCGGGCCGTCGTTCGGCGTGCTGGAGGACTACGGCTGTCTCGCCGACGGCCTGCTGGCGTTGCACCAGGTCACCGGCTCGATCCGGTGGCTCGATCTCGCGTGCGGCCTGCTGGACACCGCTCTCGCGCGGTTCGCCGTGCCGGACTCCCCCGGCGCCTACTACGACACCGCTGACGATGCCGAGGCGTTGGTCAGGCGTCCTGCGGACTCGACCGACAACGCGTCGCCCTCCGGTGCGTCGTCGCTGGCCTCAGCCTTGCTGACGGCTTCCCTGCTGTGCGGCGCAGATCGTTCTTCGCGCTACTTCACCGCGGCTTCGGAGGCGGTGACGCGGGCCGGTCTGCTGGCCGCGCGTGCACCTCGGTTCGCCGGCCACTGGCTCACCGTCGCCGAGGCGCTGGTCGCAGGCCCGTTGCAGGTGGCGGTGGTGGGTGCCGACGACATGCGCCGTGCGTCGCTGTGGGCGGCGGCGGTCGCCCATGTGCCCGGAGGCAGCGTCGTTGTGGCCGGAGAGCCGGCGTCCGTGCCGTTGCTCGAAGACCGTCCGCTGGTCGACGAAGGTCCTGCGGCGTACGTGTGCCGCGGCTACGTGTGCGACCGGCCCGTCGTGTCGGTAGATGCCCTGGTCACTTCGCTGACGGCGAACACTCCCTGACCGATTGCAGGCGTAACGTCGGTTACAACGTAATCATGTAATCAGGGTGGTTGTAATGGGACGTGGATGGCGAGGAAGAGGCGGGTGGCAGCAGGCTGACCTGCCCTCGGCCGACGACGCGGCGGCGTGGTTCGCGGGCAGGCTCCCGGACGGCTGGTTCACCGGCGCCGCGGAGGTGATCGTCGACCGCGAGGAGATCACGGTCATCGGCACGCTCACGCCGTTGGAGGGCGAGTTCGACGACGCCTCACGCTCCGCGGCCGAGTCGGGCCGCATCTCGCGCTGGCGCGAGGAGACACGCGACGAACGCATCGAGATCGCCCGCCAGGCCGAGCACCGCTACGGCCGCAAGGTCGCCTGGGGTGCCTCTCTGGGCAGCACGCGCGAACTGTTCACGCACTTGGCCGTGCCGGTCATGACGCGCCTGCGTCAGCCAGAACGCCAGGTGCTCGACACGCTGGTCGCCGCCGGCGTGGCCCGCTCACGCGCAGACGCGTTGGCATGGGCCGTGCGCCTGGTAGGCGAGCACGCGGACACGTGGCTCGGCGAACTGCGCGATGCCATGTCGAAGGTGGACGATCTCCGTTCGCAGGGGCCGGATCTGGCCTAGCGTCCTGCGCGTGGATCTGACGTCGGTCGCGGCAGCGGTCGTCCGGGGCGGGCCGGGCGCGTTCGAGACGTTCGTCAACGAGGCCCAGGGTCGTTCGCCCGACGAGATGTCGGCGGCGGCACTGGGTCTTTCTTCGTTTCGCCGGCTCTGCAAGGAAGGCCCTCGACACCTCGCTGCCGCTGGGCCATCGCGTCAACGCTCTGTGCAAATGCCTGGAGCACTACAGCCCAGTCGGCTACGAGGCGTCGTTCAGCTTCCTCAGGTTCGTGGCGGGCCATCGTCCGGCAGATGGCGGTCGCGGTCGACAACTCCTGACACCCTTACGGCGCAACAACTTCCGCAGGAGTGTCAGACCCGTTCGCTATTGTTGATTTTGGGGGTACCCGGCCCGCGTCGTGTGTGTGGTGTGTTCCCGTTGGTTCGTGCGTCCCTCGCCGGAGCCCGATGACGCACCCGAGTGCGACCGTGGTGACGCCGGCGACGGAGACGAGAGAGAGTTCCTGCGCGCCCAGCAGCACGGAGGTCGCCAGGCCGGACACCGGCATCAGGCCGATGAGCACGCCCGCGCGGTCGGAGCCCAAGCGGTTCACGGCGAAGTACCAGAGCCCGAAGGCCAGCGCGGTCACCACCACGGCCAGCAGCGCGAGCGAGAAGCCCTGCCGGGCGTTCGGCATCTGCCAGCCGCCGAAGAACGTGCCTAGCACGGCGCCGATCACCGTCGCCAAGATGCACGTCCAGGTTGCTACGCCGAGTACACCGAGGCGCCGTACGACTCCCACGGCGAACAAGGTGAAGCAGACCTCCCCGGCCATTGTGATCAATGCCAGCGCAAGGCCTGGGCCGTGCCACGAGCCGCCGCCGGACAACAGCACGATGCCTGCCGCCACCACCACGGCGCCCACCACGGCGGATGCGGTTCGTTGACGCGAGAGCAGCGCCAGTGCGATGGGTGCGCCGCCCATGACGGCGGCGACGAAGCCCGGTTCCGCGTACTGCTGGGCGGCGATGAGCACGGCGTTGAACCCGAGCATGCCCGTGACGACCACCCCGAGCAACGGTGGGATGTCGCGCCACGAAGGCATCGGCAAACGGCGTGCCACCAGCAGCAACACGGCCGCGCCGAGGGCGTAGCGCATGGCCTGACCGGTCAGGACCGGGTAGCCCTCCAGCATGCCGGTGATCGGCACCGACGCGCCGACGATCGTTGCCGCTGTCGCTCCCGCGGCCACCCCGAGTTTCATGCCTCAGAGCCTTGCGCCGAACTGGTCCAGGTTTAAGCTCCACTTCGATGACCACGAACTGGACCACTTTTCGCGAGCTGTTGTTGCCGGAGCACCAGCGGCGTCGCGGGGTGGAAGCGGAACTGCGCCGGGCTGTCCGGGACGGGCGGCTCCTGCCCGGCACGCGGCTGCCGTCGAGCCGCGACCTGGCGGCGCAGCTCGGGGTGGCGCGCGGCACGGTGACGTCGGCGTACACGCAGCTCGTCGCGGAGGGGTATCTCACGACGCGGCGCGGGTCGGGGACGACGGTCGCGAGCCTCGGGCCGGCCGGTGCGTGCGGCGTGCCCGAGCCGCCGCAGCGGTGGCGGTACAACCTGCGGCCCGGCCTGCCCGCGCTGGGCGCGTTCCCGCGCGCCGACTGGGTGGCGGCTCATCGGGCGGCTCTCGCCGAACTTCCCGACGACGACCTCGCCTATCCCGACCCCGCCGGTTTTCTGGGACTGCGCAAGGAGATCGTCGACTACCTCTCCCGCGTCCGGGCGGTGGTCGCGAAGGACGCGGTGATCACCAACGGCGCGGCGGACGGCCTGCAGCTCACCGCCCGGATCGTGAACGGCAGCATCGCGATCGAGGAACCCAGTCACTTCGGCGGCGAGAACATGCTGCGTTCGCACGGTCTCGTCACCGTGCCGGTTCCGGTGGACGACAAGGGTATCCGGGTCGACCTTCTGTCCAAAACGGACTGCAAAGCGGTGCTGGTCACTGCGGCGCACCAGTTTCCGCTGGGTATGGTGCTGCACCCGGAACGGCGGCGGGCGCTCGTCGAGTGGGCTCGCGAGCGGGACGCGTTGATCATCGAGGACGACTACGACGCCGAGCATCGGTACGACCGGCCGGCCTTGGGGGCGTTGCAGGCCCTCGCGCCCGAACATGTGGTGTACCAAGGCACGACGAGCAAGGTGCTGGCGCCCGCGTTGCGCCTCGGATGGCTTGTGGTGCCGGAACGTCTGCGCGAAGGCATCGTGCAACGCAAGCAGTACAACGACATGGGCACCGGCACGATCCCGCAGGCCGCGCTCGCGCACCTGTTGCGGACGGGCGGCTATGACCGGCATCTGCGCCGTACGCGCGCGCTCTACCGGAAGAGGCGGGACGCGCTGCTGGAGGCCGTGGCGGAGCATCTGCCCGCATGGCAGCCCATCGGCGTCGCGGCAGGGTTGCACGTCGTGCTGCGCATGCCCGACGGGACGGACGACCTCGCGTTGAAGAGCAGGCTTGCGGAGCGTGGCGTGCACGTCTGGGCGTTGGCGCAGTACACGCGCACGCCCATGTGGCCCGGTCTGGTGCTCGGTTACGCGGCGCTCACCCCTGACCGTCTGCGGGAGGCGGTCAGGGAAATCGCCGACGTCGCGGTCGCCTAGAGGATGTGCTCTCGCTTTGCGCTCACGTCGGCGTCAGCGCCGAGGATGTGTTCGCGATCTCCGGTGGCGGGACCGGCGAAGGAGGTGACGGCGACGGCCGCGAAGAGCAGCGCGGCAGCGATGAATGCACGCATAGTGCGGTAAACCCCCAGGTAGAACGGTTGTCCGGGTCAGCCTAGCCCGAGCCTCCAGAAATTGTCAGTGCTCGGGTGCACCATTGAACCGTGCTCCTTTCCGAAGTGGTCGACACGTCAGCCGCGGTGGCGGCGACCCGGTCACGCCTGGCCAAGGTCAAGGCGTTGTCCGCGTTGCTGCGCGCGGCGACGGCGGACGTGGTGGTCGCGGTGGTGTCGTTCCTCATAGGCACGCCGCGGCAGGGTCGCATCGGTGCGGGCTGGCGGACGGTCGTCGACCTGTCCGTGCCGCCCGCGGCCCGCGCCGAACTGACGATCGCCGAGGTCGACGCCGCGTTGGCGGAGGTGGCGGCGACGTCCGGCAAGGGTTCGGCGCAGCGCCGGGCCGGCCTGCTGACGGCGCTGTTCGCGCGGTCGACGGAGGCGGAGCAGGACTTCTTACGCCGCTTGCTCACCGGCGAGCTCCGCCAGGGCGCGCTGGAGGGCGTGATGCTGGACGCGATCGCCTCGGCCGCGGACGTGCCGGGCGAGACGGTGCGGCGGGCGTTCATGCTGTCCGGCCGGTTACCCGAGACCGCGGTGGCCGCGCTGGAGGGCGGCGCGCCCGTGCTGGAGGCGTTCCGGCTGGAGGTCGGGCGCCCCCTGCGGCCCATGCTGGCCTCGCCGGCGGAGTCGCTGGATGAGGCACTGGCCGAGCTCGGCAGCTGCGTGGTGGAGCACAAGCTCGACGGCGCGCGCATCCAGGTGCACCGCTCCGGCGACGAGGTCCACGTCTACACGCGCACGTTGCGCGAGATCACCAAGACGGTGCCGGAGCTGGTCGAACTCGTGCGCGGCCTGCCGTGCACGTCGGTGGTGCTCGACGGCGAGACGCTGGCGCTGACCGACGAGGGCAGACCCCGCCCGTTCCAGGAGACGATGAGCAGGTTCGGCGCGCAGGACGAACGTGAGCTGCTGCTGCACCCGTACTTCTTCGACTGCCTGCACCTCGACGGCAAGGACCTGCTCGACGAGCCGCTGCGCGATCGCCTGGCCGCACTGCGGCAGGTGGCGGGCGAGCACGTCATCCTGGGCGTGCTGGACCCATCGCCGGAAGAAGCGGCGAACGTCGTCACGGCAGCGCTCTCCGCAGGCCACGAGGGCGTGATGGTCAAGTCGCTGGCCTCGCCCTACGCGGCAGGCCGCCGTGGCAGCGCCTGGCAGAAGGTGAAGCCGGTGCACACGCTCGACCTGGTCGTGCTCGGCGTCGAGTGGGGCAGCGGCCGCCGCCGCGGCTGGCTGTCGAACCTGCACCTGGGCGCCCGCGACCCGGACGGCGGCCCGCCGGTGATGGTCGGCAAGACCTTCAAGGGCCTCACCGACGAGCTGCTGAGGTGGCAGACGAAAGCTCTGCGGGAGATCGCCACCGAGCAGAACGACTGGGTCGTCATGGTCCGCCCGGAACTGGTGATCGAGATCGAACTGGACGGCGTGCAGGTCTCGCCGCGCTACCCCGGCGGCGTGGCGCTGCGGTTCGCCCGCGTCGTCCGCTACCGCCCGGACAAGGACCCGTCGGAAGCGACCACGATCGAGGAGGTGAGGGCGCTCCTGCCCACCGCACAACCGAATCCCGAGGCCTGACCGCCGCCAGCGTGGTGGCATGGGGAGAACGAGGAGTTCAGCCGCGTCTACGAGTGGCTGCTCCGCATCACCGGCTCCGAGCACCCCGGCCTCCAGCGCGTGCTCACCGAGGAGTGGCCGGTCAGCGTGCTCGCGCTCGCGCGGTGCTGGTTCGAAAATCGAGTGCGGCCGTCAACGCCCGGCAATAGCGTCAAGCCAGTGACCGACGCTTCCGCACTGCTCAGCGCATTCGACACCCAGGCCCGCTCCGCCGAGTGGGAGGCGTATCCCGACGCCGTGCAGGACTCGGAGGTGTTCCGGGTCGCCTGGGACCACCGCCGCGGCTTCGTCGCGGGCCCGCCCGACCTCCACCTCGTCGGCGCCGAGCTGGACGCGGCGATCGCACGCCAGCGCGACTTCTTCGCCGCACGCGGACAGGCCTTCGAGTGGAAGACCTGGGGCCACGACAGGCCCGCTGACCTGCCGGAACGGCTGGAGGCGGCGGGGTTCGTCTCCGAGGGTCGCGAGACCGTGCTCATCGGGCTCGCCGAGGAGATGGCGGGGCCGGTCCGCCTCGAAGACGGCATCCTCCTGCGCGAGACCAAGGAGGAAGCCGACCTGCATCGGCTCGCCGCCACGGCCACGGAGGTGTTCGGCAGGAACAGCACCTGGCTCGCCGACTACCTGCTGGAGAAGCAGGACGACCCGAACACGGTCGTCGTGGTCGCCGAGGCGGACGGCCAGGTCGTGTCGTCGGCACGGCTGGAGATCGTGCCGGGCACGGAGTTCGGCGGACTCTGGGGCGGCGGCACGCTCGCCGCCTGGCGGGGCAAGGGCATCTACCGCGCGCTCGTGGCACACCGTGCGCGCGTCGCGATCGAACGAGGTCTGAAGTACTTGCAGGTCGACGCGACGGAAGACAGCAGGCCGATCCTGGAACGCCTCGGATTCGTCGTGGTGACGACGACCACCGGCTACGTCTGGAAGCCGTGACGTCCGAGCCGGGTGCCCAAGCGAGACGCTGCGGGTATCGTGGAAGCACGTGCGGTTCATCGAAGGGCATCGACCCTCTTACGACCTGACCTACGACGACGTGTTCCTCGTCCCCGGCCGTAGCGCCGTGGAGTCGCGGTTCGGCGTCGACCTCTCCACTTCGGACGGTACCGGGGCCACGATCCCGATCGTCGTCGCCAACATGACGGCCGTGGCCGGGCGGCGGATGGCGGAGACCATCGCGCGGCGTGGCGGGCTTGTCGTCATCCCGCAGGACGTGCCCACCGAGGCCGTCGCCGAGATCATCTCGTGGGTCAAGGAGCGGCATCCCGTCTGGGACACCCCGTTGACGCTCACCACGGGTGACGCGGTGGCGGACGCGTGGAACCTGTTGCACAAGCGGGCGCATGGGGCCGTTGTCGTGGTGGACGATGGCGGGCGGCCCCTTGGCGTCGTCGACGAGGCGGCGCTCACGGGCGTCGACCGGTTCGCGCGGCTCGGCGACGTGATGAACACCGACGTGTTGAAGCTGTCGCTCGACTCGCGGCCCCAGGACGTGTTCGACGAGCTTCACCACAGCGCGCACAAGATCGCGTTGGGTGTGGACGAGTCGATGAGGCTTCGCGGCGTGCTGACGGAGCTGACCGCGCTTCGGGCCGAGGTCTACAAGCCCGCCACCGACGACGACGGCAGGTTGCGGGTCGCGGCCGCGGTCGGGGTCAACGGGGACGTGCGGGCCAAGGCCGAGGCGTTGATCAAGGCCGGGGTCGACGTGCTGGTCGTGGACACGGCGCACGGGCACCAGGAGAAGATGATCGCGGCGCTCAAGGCCGTGAAGGAAGCGAACCCAAGCGTGCCGGTCGCGGCGGGCAACGTCGTCACCGCGGAGGGTGTCCGGGATCTGGTCGAGGCCGGCGCGGACATCATCAAGGTCGGTGTCGGCCCCGGCGCGATGTGCACCACGCGGATGATGACCGGGGTGGGGCGGCCGCAGTTCAGCGCCGTGGCGGAGTGCGCCGCGGAGGCTCGGAGGCTCGGCAAGCACGTGTGGGCCGATGGTGGTGTGCGGCATCCGCGGGACGTGGCGCTGGCGTTGGCCGCCGGTGCCAGCAGCGTGATGGTCGGGAGTTGGTTCGCGGGGACCTACGAGTCGCCCGGGGATCTGCAGCGGGACGAGCGCGGGAACCTCTACAAGGAATCCTTCGGAATGGCGTCGAAGCGTGCCGTGACGGCGCGGACGCGCAGTGACAACGCGTTCGACCGGGCCAAGAAGGGACTGTTCGAAGAGGGCATCTCCACTTCGAAGATGAGCCTGGACCCGGTGCGCCCGAGCGTGGAGGACCTGCTCGATGCGATCACGTCCGGCGTTCGCTCGGCCTGCACGTATGCCGGTGCGAACTCGCTGGAGGAGTTCCACGACAAGGCTGTGCTCGGCATCCAGTCCGCCGCCGGCTTCGCGGAAGGAAGGCCGTTGCCAGGGGGATGGTGAAAAGCGAAACCGGCCCCGCGCAACAAAAGTCGCGCGGGGCCGGTGCTCGTTCACGACACTACGAGGCGTAGTCCTCCAGCATCTCGGTGACGAGAGCCGCGATCGGCGAACGCTCCGAGCGCGTCAGGGTGACGTGGGCGAAGAGCGGGTGGCCCTTCAGCTTCTCGATCACCGCCGCCACGCCGTCGTGCCGGCCGACCCGCAGGTTGTCGCGCTGCGCCACGTCGTGCGTCAGCACCACCCGCGAGTTGCTGCCCAGTCGCGACAGCACGGTCAGCAACACGTTGCGCTCCAACGACTGCGCCTCGTCCACGATCACGAAGGAGTCGTGCAGCGAGCGGCCGCGGATGTGGGTGAGGGGCAGGACCTCGAGCATGCCCCGGTCCATCACCTCTTCCACGACCGCCTGGCTCACCAGCGCGCCGAGGGTGTCGAACACCGCCTGCGCCCACGGCCCCATCTTCTCGTTCTCGCTACCCGGCAGGTAGCCGAGCTCCTGGCCACCGACCGCGTACAACGGCCGGAACACCACGACCTTGCGGTGCTGCCTGCGTTCCATCACGGCCTCGAGACCGGCGCACAGCGCCAGTGCCGATTTTCCGGTGCCGGCACGCCCGCCCAGCGAGACGATGCCGACCTCCGAGTCCAGCAGCAGATCCAGGGCGATCCGCTGTTCGGCGGACCTCCCGTGCAGTCCGAACGCCTCCCGATCTCCGCGCACCAGCTTGATCTGCTTGTCCGCGGTCACCCGGCCCAGAGCGCTCGAGGTGCCCGCCAGCAACCGGATTCCGGTGTGGCAGGGCAGTTCCGCGATGTGCTCCAGGTCCTCGTACTGGGTGGGGTCGACGACGTTGTCCTTGAACAGGCTGTCCACCAGGGACTGTGGAACGTCCAGATCGGACATCCCGGTCCAGCCTGACAGGGTGACGTCGTGTGCCCGGTACTCCTCCGCCTGCAGGCCGACCGATCCGGCCTTGACCCGCAGGGGCATGTCCTTGGTCACCAGGGTGACGTTGCGTCCCTCAGCAGCGAGGTTGAGGGAGCAGGCGAGGATTCGGGCGTCGTTGGAGTCCGTTCGGAAACCTGATGGCAACACCTCCGGGTCGGAGTGGTTGAGCTCGACGTGCAAGGTGCCTCCCAGATCCCCGATGGGGATCGGCGAATCGAGGCGACCATGCCGCAAGCGCAGGTCGTCGAGCAGTCGCAGGGCTTCCCTCGCGAACCAGCCCAGTTCGGGGTGGTGGCGCTTGCCCTCCAACTCGCTGATCACCACGAGCGGGAGCACGACCTCGTGCTCCGCGAAACGGGTGGCGGCGAGAGGATCGGACAGCAGTACCGACGTGTCCAGCACATATGTCGTGATGGCTGGGGCGGCGGACTTGCGCCGGGAGGAAGAACTGCGCGATGAGCCTGAGGAACGGCTCGCGGGACGTCGTGCGTTCACGGCAACTCCCTCACGAACGCGGCACCCGCGTCCGCTCCTCGCTGGGCCAGGCACCACCCTGATCGATCGTCCCGCCTTCCGCCGGTGTGGCGTCAGGCTGGCCGACCACGAGGGCCGGGTGCCGGCCCCCTCGCGACGTTGTCTGCCACGATCAGAGCCTCCCTGCGCGGTCCGCAGTGGTCGCGTCCCGCCGCTTTCGAAGTTACCTGCGGGAGTGCCCCGTCTGCACGAAGCCACACAGGTGAATCCCGAGTTGTCATCTGCCCGACAACATCCCGAAACGTGACCGTAGCCGTGTTTCCGCTGGTCACATGCTGTTCTCGTGGGTGTTGCGCGCCAGCCACGACAAGCCGTCCCTTACCTGGGATTCGAGTGATTTCGGCACGAGGGGCTCGTCGAGAAGTCTCAGATAGCGGGAGTCGAGCGATTCGCCGGGCGCTCGGACGTCGAGCCAGGCCCGCACGAGGCGCACCCCTTCGACGTAAGTCGTGGTGTACGCGCGCCACAGCGGATCGGCCAGAAAGCGGACCATCTGCCGTGCGCGACGCTCGGGGACTAGCAGCCACCTGCGCAGATACGCAACGACGTCATCCTGATCCGCACCACGATCGTGTAGCAGCAGGGCGGCGTCCTGCCGCACCGTGAGCAGGCCCGATGCCGCCGACTCGACCTTTTCGGACAGTTCGCCGTCCATTCGCAACCCGAGGTCGCGGAAGATCTGCTCCGTCCACACGCCCCAGCCCGGCCCGACCGCGGCGTGCAGGCCGAGGTCCGCCATGCCCTCGGCCATCAGGCACTGCGGCGTGTTGATCAGGAAGATCGACTGCTCCGCGTGGCCGCGCTTGGCGACCAGGCCCGACTCCTTGCGGCAGTGCTCGGTGTGGTGGCCGGGATAGGACTCGTGGGCGACCAGATGGGGCAGGTTCGCCATCCGGTGACCCAGGTCGGCGTTGATCGCGACCCGGCTCCGGTAGCCGCCGAGGTAGTAGTTGAAGCCGCTCCACGGCTTGTTCGTGACGACCCGGTACTCCACAATCTCCTGCTCGGGCAGCGCGTACTTCTGGCGCACCCGGTCCCTCAGCGCGCTCGACAGGGCCTGTACGGCGCCCTGGAGCCTCCGCGTGGGCACCTCGTCGGCCGCGCGGAAGGCCGTGAGGCGGTCAGCCAGCGAACCGGGCCCGGCGAGCGCCACGTCGAGGTTGCGGTGGGCCTGCGCGTACGCGTCCTCGTCGCCGGGGCGGATGCGGACCTGGAAGTACCGCTCGACCTCGTCGACGAACGAGACGCGCTCGCCGTCGAGCGTGCGCGCCGTGCACTCCAACGCCCGCAGGTGCGCGTCGAGGAACTGTTTGCGCTGCTCAGCGAGGTCGCTGCCGGGGATCTCCCTGCGCAGCAACCGCGCGTGGTCGCCCAGTGCCCTCGGGTGCAGGCGCGGCTCGTTGTCGACGGCGCGGCTCAACGCCGGGTCGCCGGTGAACGAGTCGACGAACCCGGACACCAGGCGCCCGAGGCGCAGCCCCAGCACCAGATATCCGCGCACCAGCTCGTCGGCGTCCATGAGTCGGAGAGCTTAAGGCGTCTACCACAGCGCCTTACTCGCGACCGAATCGTGAAACGACGACCACCTGATCGGGGAATGTCGTTGATCTTGGCGTCACACAATGGGGTCACGCGGGCCGCCATTCGAGATCAGTACCTATAGCGTTTCCGCACGGAGACCCCACCGCTCCGGAGATCCCCGAAGACTCCGGAAATGACGGGGAAAACCCGACATGAAGGAGATTGACGTGAAGAAGGTTTGTGCCGCGGTCGTCGCCGCAGCCGCCCTGTCGCTCGCGTTCGCCCCGGCCGCCATGGCCGGCGAGGGCCACGGCCACGGCTGGCACGGTGGCCACGGCCACCACTGGTCGAACGGCCCCCTGCTGGTTCTGCTGAACGGCAACAACCTCAACGGCACCGTCGGTGCCTGTGGCAACAACGTCGGCGTGCTGGGTGCGGCTGTGCCGATCAACTCGCCGTCGATCACCGAGACCTGCGCCGCCGGCGGCATCGTCGACGAGGGCTGATCTCTCTCTTGGCCGTACGTCTGGGGGCGTCATTTCTGGCGCCCCCAGATGCGTTTTTCCCGTTCAAACCTTGATTAGGAGAAAAATCGTGCTGAAGAAGGTTGCGGCCGCCCTCGGTGTCGCTGCTGCGTTCGTTGCCGTCGGTTCCCCCGCGATGGCCGCTCCCGGCCACCACTGGGTCAACGAGCCGCTGCTGATCGTCGGCAACGCCAACAACCTGAACGGTGTTATCGGTGCCTGTGGCAACAACGTCGGCGTGCTCGGTGCTGCGGTTCCGGTGAACTCGCCCTCCATCACGGAGACCTGCGCCGCCGGCGGCATCGAGGACGGCGACGACTTCGGCCACTACCACGGCTGATCGTCATCAGGCTGAAAAAAGGGGCGCTCACCTTCGCGGTGGGCGCCCCTTTTGCTGCTCTCAGCCGCCGTACCTGCGGTGACGCTTGGCGTACTCGCGCATGGCCCGCAGGAAGTCGGTGCGCCGGAAGCCGGGCCAGTAGGCCTCGCAGAACCAGAACTCCGAGTGCGCCGACTGCCAGAGCATGAAGCCGGAAAGCCGCTGCTCACCGGACGTGCGGATGATCAGGTCGGGGTCGGGCTGCCCGGAGGTGTAGAGGTGCTCCGCGATGTGGTCGACATCGAGCACCTCGGCGAGCTCCTCGATGGTGCCGCCGCGCTCGGCGTGCGCCTGCAGGAGCTTCCGGACCGCGTCCGCGATCTCCTGCCGCCCGCCGTAGGCGACGGCGACGTTGACCTGGATGCCCGTGCGGTTCTTGGTGCGGGCCGCGGCGTTCGTGAGCCGCTCGGCGTGCTCCTTGGGCAGCATGTCGATGGCGCCGACGTGCCGGACCCGCCACGGCTTGCCGTCGCCGGCCAGTTCGTCGGTGATGTCCGCGATGATGTCGAGCAACGGCGCGAGCTCGTCGTTGTCCCGGTTGAGGTTGTCGGTGCTCAGCATCCAGAGGGTGACGACCTCCACATCGGCGTCACCGCACCAGTCGAGCAGTTCGAGGATCTTGCGCGCGCCGGCCCTGTGCCCGTGCGCGACATCGGTGAAGCCGGCTTCCCTGGCCCACCTGCGGTTGCCGTCGAGGACCACGCCGACGTGCTTGGGTGCCTGTGGCGTCGTGCTCAGTTCGCGGCGGAGAATCCACTCGTAGAGGTGGATAGCGACGTCTTTCACACGGGTGCGGAGTGCCACGTCCGAACAGCGTACGCCGTGCAAGGTTCATCACTGAGTACTGGTCGGAAACCTACGGTCGCGTAACCTTGGGTCCTGTGACCACTGCGACCGTTCCTCCCCAGCCCGGACTGCGGCCGCGCCTGCGTGGATGGCTGCACTTCTGGTCGTTCATCGCCTCAGTGGCGACAGGCGCGACGTTGATCGCCCTCGCGGCGTCCACCGTCTCCGCGCGCGCTGCCCTGGCAACCTCCGTCTACGGCCTGACAGTCCTGGGCCTCTTCGGCGTTTCGGCGCTGTACCACCGCGTGACGTGGAAGTCCGACCGCGTGCGCACGTGGATGAAGCGCATGGACCACTCGATGATCTTCGTGTTCATCGCCGGTACCTACACACCGTTCGCTCTGCTGGCCATGAATCCGGGGACCGGGAGCACCGTGCTCTGGGTCGTCTGGATCGGCGCTCTGCTGGGCGTGACCCTGAAGCTGGCCTGGCCGCACGCGCCGCGGTGGCTCGGGGTCCCCATCTACATCGCACTCGGGTGGGTCGCGGTGTTCGTGCTGCCCGAGCTGCTGCACCACGCCGGGGTTGCTGCCCTGGTGCTCCTGCTGGTGGGTGGGGCGCTTTACACCGTGGGCGCGGTTTTCTACGCGACCCGGTGGCCCAATCCCTGGCCGCAGGTGTTCGGGTACCACGAGTTCTTCCACGCCGCGACCGTGGTGGCGGCGATCTGCCACTACATCGCCATCTGGCTCGCGATGTACTCCTGACCTGGTGTTTTCTAGCTAGCTGATCTTGTCAGGCCGTCTCCAGGCCGTCAGCCCGCTTCTTTGGTTTGAAGAGCGCGTTGACGGCCCACGCTCAACTGCCCGGCTACGAGCTGTCCTCAACGTGTTCGGCGTCATCCTCGGCCGAGGTGTAGCCGACTTCGAGGAGAGCAGTCAGGCAGCGGATCCCGAACGTGGTGATCTGCCACTTGCCCAAGGCTCCCCACGAGGTTGCTTCATCCGTGATCAGGCCGAGCGTTGCGAGGCGAGCGACCACGGTGTCCACGACATCATCCACGCCGGGGTCAGCGTCGACAATTACGAGCGAGTCCGCGTCCTCCTTGGATCTCTTGATCCAATACTCGCCGCCGCGCAGCAGGTGAAGCACCCGGACGTCCATGGGGTCGAGCGAGCCAAGCGTGGATGCGACTCGTGATTGCTCGTCAACCTTCGCATCGTCCGTGCTGAGCACACCACGTGCGTATGCGCGGCCAAGTGCACGAACAGTCGCCTCGTCTTGTGCAACGGCTGCGGCTTGCAACGCTGTCGTCAGCAACGCTGCCCGCCGGTCATCTGCGAGGGACCGACGAATCAGTTCTTCAAGAGGGCAGCCGCCTTCGGTAACCGCCTCTCCAACTGCCGACTCCACGCGCTTTGCCTGGCGGGACAAGATCTGTCGAGTTGCGTACGACAGCTCCTCGATCAGAGGACCTGATGCGTTGCCGATGACCCCTGCTACCTCAGGACCCAACGCAAGCGCGACGAGAATGCCGAGCCCAGCGCCGCTGGCCGCCCCAACGACCCGGTCAAAGGCGGGGCCTCGCCGCCGTT
Organism: Lentzea albidocapillata; assembly: GCF_000719115.1. Classification (GTDB taxonomy): domain Bacteria; phylum Actinomycetota; class Actinomycetes; order Mycobacteriales; family Pseudonocardiaceae; genus Lentzea; species Lentzea albidocapillata. The sequence goes on from NZ_JOEA01000036.1 coordinate 25,830, forward strand.
CCATTTCGCTCATCGCGACCTCCACCGACTGTGTCCATAGTTTGCCGCCACCACCGAACCTCTCGCAGTGCTGGCACTTCCAGTTGTTCCGCAACTTCCACCCGACCGAACTACCACTTCCACTTGACGCACCGCATGAGTGTGGCGATAGGCTTGCATGACTCGAATCTCTTGTGTCCTAACAAACTCAGGGTCGTTCGAGTCGGCATGTCGCCGGGAAGCATTCGAGGCCCGCCAAGACTTCCGACTGTTTCCCGCGCGACACACCAACGGGTTGTTCAGTTGTCGATCAGTACTCAGCGAGCTTTTGGCGAGCGCCCTGCACCAGGAGCAGAGCGGCCGCTTCTCCGTCTTCCGGAACCAGCCGCCACCGAGGCAGCGCGAGCAGCCCCGCCACTCCATCCGGACCCGACCGGTCACCGGATGCTTTGCGGTCAGGTTCATCGCGTACATCAACCGAGCCAGCGGACGCGGGACCACCGGCATCACCGCCTTGCGCCGGACGTCAGCCCATCCAGCCCGACTTGTCCTGTGTCGGCAGGTTCCCGACCCACCCGGCGCCGTGTTGCGGGTCGAGCACCGCAGCCAACAGGCCGGCGTGCTGCGAAAGTTTCCGGAGAAACGCCGCCAGCTCTTCGCGGCCATTCGGCCCGTCCGGCATGTGGATAGCGATCTGTGCGGGGTCCAGGTTCAGCCGCAGGCAGTAAGCCGAGGCCGTCAGGTCAGGCCACGGAACGATGTCCGCAGAGGCCTCAGGACCAGGCGAAACGAGCAGCTTGAGCATCACGATTCCCCCTGGTCAATCCGCGCCTGAGCCTGTGCGACCAGCTCAGCCAGACGATCCAACTCGGAGGCGACAAACCCGGACGGCCACCCGAGCAGCCGCACCGCCACCACCGAACACAAAGGTGGCCGCACTCCGCTCCGGCCAAGGCCCGTTGTCCCCGAGCCCCATCACGCCACCTTTGTGGACAGTGATCTGAACGTTGATCTCGGTGAGACCCCGAGTGCGCGCTGGTGGCACCAGACGCCTGTCACGCCGCCGCCGACTTCGTGCCCACCTCACCCGGATCAGGCTTGGCCCGCCCAACGTGCGGCGCATGCATCCCGGACGCCCGGAAGCTGTAGGCGATCCGCCCGTTGCGCCCCGCGTACGGGGTAATCGTCAGGTCCTCGAACTCGGCCGCCGGGTACGGGAAGCCGCTCGCCTTCATGGGCGGCACGGGCTGCACCTCAGCCGCGACCTTGACCTTGAACTCCGCGCCGAACCTCGCGGCTTCCTCGTTCGCGTCGAGCGCGCGGACCGTCCAGACCAGGGCGTTCGACGGTTCGCCGCCGAGTACGAAGCAGCCGAGCGGGAACACGTCGCCGAAGCGAACCGGGAAACGCGTAGGGATGACCGGCATGAACCTTCATCTCTTCCTGTCTTCAACTCCTCATTAGGAGCTACCTCCTGGGGTTAAGCTAGGCCGTTGCCTGCCTGTCGTCAAGTCCTCATGAGGAGTAGGGTCGCTTTGCGCCCCTTTGTAGGCGCTTTGTAGGCACGTCGTAGGCGCACCTAGTCGGTGACCTGCACGGGAAGGCGTAGGAAGGGGAAGTTGATGACCGAGGGGCTTGGCGCACGAGCGCCTAAGTACCACCGCGTTGCGGATGCCCTTCGACGAGAGATCCGCGACGGCGAGCTTGCGCCTGGTCAGCGGCTCCCAGCAGAGACGACGCTGGTCGAGCGCTTCCGGATGAGCCTGCCGACGATCAGGCAAGCGCTAGGAGTGCTGCGAGCCGAGGGACTCATCGAGTCCCGCCACGGCATCGGCACGTTCGTGAAGGAGCAGCGCCGGCTGCAACGCCGTTCGCGAGGCCGCTACGGCAGTGCCCGCGACCATCAGAAGCTTCTGACGCACCACCTACGCCACGACATCGTGTTCGCCGGACGTGGTCCTGTGCCCGGTCACATCGCCGAGGTGATGGGTATCGAGCCCGGTACCGAGGTCGTCATCCGCCGACGCCACCTGTTCGACAAGGACACCAACCAGCCTGAGGAGATCGGCGCGAGTTACCTGCCTGTCGAGGTCGCGGGCGGCACGTTCCTGGAACAGCCGAAGGTCGTGCCTACGGCATTGTTCTTGTGCGTAGAGGACCTGACAGGCCGTCGCTACACTCGCGCCCACGACCAGTGGATTGCGCGGATGCCGACCGCCGAGGAGAGCGGAATCCTTGAGCTGCCAACAGGTGCGTCCGTGATGCACGTAGTGCACGTGGCCCGTGACGAGGACGGCGATGTGCTAGAGGTGTCAGAGTCGATCTGGCCTGCCGACCGCGTGATCGTCATCGACGACTACCTCATCGAGCAGGAAGCCGAGCAGCCGACAGCCGCTAGTGAGGTGTGACTCAGTGGGTGAACACAGTCGCACTCAGAATGCTGACCAACTCGTCGACCATTGGTACTGGCGCCCCGGTTGGCGTCCTGGTCGCGAGTTCTTCACTTGGCACCTGACCTTTGAAGACGATGCATCTCTCCATGACCTGGTCTTGTCTCACCAGGGGGGCTTGCCGGCCTGCCCGGATTGGACTTGGTGCCACGGCCTTGGCTGCATGTCACGATGCAAGGTGTTGGGTTTGTTGACGAAGTTTCCACGGCTGATACCACCGCGATCAGTGAATCGGTACGTCGTCGTCTAGCGGGTGTTCCGTGGCAAGTTGTCAAATTTCACCGCCTAACGGCACGACAGCAGGCGATTGCACTTTGTCCGACGCCAACATCGGCGGTATGTTCAATCCGTGATGCGGTCCGCGAAGGTATTTCGGACGTATGGGGTGTATGTCAAGTTCCCGAGCGCTCAGAGTCCTACTCTCCGCACTTGACCGTCGCGTACGTCAATACACCTATGTCTTCGGTTCCGGTCGTCAAACTCATGGAGACTGTCGACCCATCTCCGGTGGAGATCGCAATTAGGTCAGTTTCGCTGATTCGGCTTAGACGTGTCGAGCGCAGTTATACGTGGGATGGTGCGGAGCAATTCAACTTGGGCAGTAATGGGTCGGGTTAGATCCTCTGTGTGCGGCTATTTTCCCTAGCTTGCCAGCAGGGCCTTCAAATACTGATCAGTGAAGTCGCGAGTGCGTCCAAAGTCGCGCGTGATCTCTCGCCCCTCAGCCAGGTCTCGTAGCACCTTCTCGCATCGAGCAATCGCCTTCAGGTATTCCTGGTCATTCCAGATCAGCTTGTTGAAGCTGCTGCACGCGGTTTCAGCCTTCTTCTCATTTGACTCGACCGAATCTGGCTTGATGGACTTAGTGTGCAGCGTTCGCAAGCCGGCCAGAAGATGGTATCTGGTTGGCTTGAGTTCCCGATCAACTGCGCCGCTCCGGAAGAAGTGATCGAGCTTGCAGAACGCGTACGCGGCGGAATAGTAATACGCGGGGTGGTGGCGTTCGGCGAAGACTTCTGATCCGACACGACCTCTTAGGTCGCCATAGTATCGGGCGGCAGTGTGAGGTATGCGCAGGTATAGGGAAGCGAACGACTGCATGAGGTTTCGAAGGGTGATAACACGCCACGTTCCTCTAACCTGTGTAGAGCCGAACCACTGCTTTGAACGACGTTCGTAGTAGATGCGATGCCCGTCGCTGTCGTCAAACGAATCGAAGTAGTTCTCGATCCGCCTTTGAAGTAGTGATAGGGCCATCAGGTTTTCGGGCGTGACTGGGCTCTGGTTGTTGGTTGCCCGAGCGATGCTGTTGGCGACGTCCTCGTCTGAAGCGATGATCAGCCTGAAGGGGACGAATACGCCGTCGAGCGAAGCCGTGTTCCTGTGGAGGATGTAGCTGGTTTGGCAACCGTTGACGATCTGAAAGTCCTTGAGAGTAAATCTATTTCCAGTGGGCTTTAGGTCCCGAGCGACGACGGTAACCCCGTTGTTGAGTACGCAGAACTTGTCCGCAGCGTCCGAGTTCAATGTGTTCAAGATGTCGCGATTGACGTCATTGTCACCTTGAAAGTCGCGAACATTGTCGAAGAACAGTGTCCGACGAATGTCGCCGTCCTCGTCCGTTACGAGCTTCACGAACTCGACCCCGGGCAGAACGCCCAGGTAGGCCTCTTGGATTCCTTGCATGTCTGGCAGTGTCGTTCTCTGGTCAAACTGGATAGTCACCTCGGTTGCGCTATCAATAGCCCTCCAGTTGGACTGGATCTCCTTAGTGCCCCAAGAGTGGATGTCAATCCGGGAAAACAGATTGCTCTGCTCAAGTCGTTCGATCGTGTCGCTAATCTTGCTTGCAAACGGTGCAGGATTGGTCCAAGTGCCCGTCGTTACGTAGTACATGCGACATATTGGATTTGCGACGAACCGTGCTGACTCATCGAATAGGCGCTTCAGCATCTCGTGCTGAGCCTTAAGCTTGCCATGAGGTGGTGTGGCTTTAGTCAGTAGCCAGTGTGCTGCGTCAACGAATGTGCCGAAGTCGCCAAGGTCAAATGACGGAGAACGCTTGGACTGCACGATTGTTATGGCTGACTCGATAGAGTGCGTACCCTTCAGTGCATCTTCGAGTTCTTCTATATTCGCGATCAACTCGTTGTTGATGGACAGGGCGAATCCATCTATACCTTGCGTTCCGCCTGAACCGCATGAGTAGTCGTCGACTGTGAACTGCTGATTGTGGTGGCGGGACAGCACGATAAAGTTCACGAAGTGCTCGAATTGCTCGCTTTCGTCCGCGAGCGTCACGCCGTGATTCCCTACCCAGGTCTTCAGGAGACCTTCCGTTACCCGGTCCATCCAGTCCACCCTCAGAGGTCGCTGACGAGCGTGTCGATACGTTGTCGCCCTGAACACCATCGGGCGTTACGGTCGCTCAGTTCTCCCAGGTCAAGCAGGGTTGGGTGTATCGCGATCAGGCTCGGTCATGGCGGAATGCAACGGCGAGCGTCAGCTTTGACTGCTGAATTCAGCTTTATGGGATCAAGGCGCCGCCGTCGGCGGCGCGCTGGTAGGCCAGTCGCCTACCAGCGTGGCCCGCATCCATCCGGGCACGTCGGGCTCCCGCTTCGCTCCGCCCGCCGGCCACGGCGGCGCGGCTCCACCTAGTGGCTGGCAGTGCGCCACCGACGGCGGGACCCGAAGCAGGAGCTAGGTGTGTCAGATTCGCGGCGTGGCACACCCCACGCTCGCCATGCCGTTAGGAGCTTTTTTTGAGAGGGTGTGCGTCAGCCGGATCGGTAAGGCGCCCAATCGACGGGTGCACACGGGCCTGGATCAACAGGTTGATCTCGCCCATGCCCCTCTCCCTCACCCGGAGTGACTGATACCGAATGCAGGGAGCATAGACCGGGTTCGTCGTTGGACCAACAGCTCTAGCTAGCACTGACTTAGCTGGGACGATCGCGCAGGCGAGCATCTGACAGCACGAAGGGCACCACCCCGACACGCCATGATCAGTCACGGCCCAGCGGCACCGCGTCAAGACGGGAAAGCGTGTCTTGACCCGCCACCACTGTCCGCGAGATCGGCTCAGTATCGGGATGGTGCCCAAGGCGGGTCGATCAACTCCCAGGCCGTCTCCAGGCCGTGAGACGTCTCAAAGCGTCGAAAACCAGTGAGAACTGTTAATCACCAAAACCGCAGTTCAACGGCCATTCAAGCCAACATCCACGCCTAGCAAAAATCCCGGCGGTCACAACATCGCGATCTGGCTCGCGATGTACTCGTGATTCACTCCTGACATGGGTGCATCTGGCTGGATCCGCTATGCGGAGTACGACCCGGATCCGGTCGTCGTGCTGAACGCGCTGCACGCCCAGGAGCTCGCCGGCGGCGAGTACCACTGGGCGGAGCCCGGCGTTCCCAGGCCGGCCTCGGTCCAGGAACTGCAGGAGCTCTACGGGGTGCACGAGTGCCTTCCACTGGAGTGCACGCATTCCGTGCTCGACATCTTCGACATCCACTACGGCGCCGCGGACGTGGCGTGGGCGATGCGTCCGCTGGACGAAGCGACGATCCAGGAGAAGTTCGGCACGCTCACGCCGACGCGCGAACAGTTCGACGCGGTCTACGAGGCGGATGAACTGTTCTGCGAGCGGGCGAGCGGGTGTTTCACCACCCTCTACGTGGATGGTGTGCCCGCCACGACGGCCGTGTGGGGCGTCACGGGCGATTAGGAAGTGGGAGCTGCCCGGTGGACAGCTCCCCTCTGAGCGTCAACGGCCGCCGCGGGCCATGTGCAGCACGTCCAGAGCAGCGTCGAGCTGTTCCTCGGTGAGCTTGCCCGGCACGTGGCCGCGTTCCAGCACCACCTCGCGGATGGTCTTGCGCTCCTTCAGTGACTGCTTGGCGATCGACGCCGCCTCCTCGTAGCCGATGTAGCGGTTCAGCGGCGTGACGATGGACGGGGACGACTCGGCGTACTCGCTCATCCGCGCCACCTGCGGTTCGGTGCCGACCAGGACCTTGTCGGCGAGCAGGCGGGCGACGGCGGCGAGCAGGCGGGACGACTCCAGGACGTTGCGGGCGATGACCGGCAGCATCACGTTCAGCTGGAAGTTGCCCTGCGAGCCGGCGAACGCGACGGTGGCGTCGTTGCCGATGACCTGCGCGACGACCATCATCGTGGCTTCGGAGATCACCGGGTTGACCTTGCCCGGCATGATCGAGCTGCCCGGCTGGAGGTCGGGCAGCGCCAGTTCGCCGAGGCCGGTGCGGGGGCCCGAGCCCAGCCAGCGGAGGTCGTTGGCGATCTTGAACAGTGCCACGGCCGACGCGCGGAGCTGGCCGGAGATCTCGACGACGCCGTCCTGGGTGGCCTGGGCCTCGAAGTGATCGCGGGCCTCCACCAGCGGCAGGTCGGTGGCCTTGGCCAGTTCTGCCGCCACCGCCGCGCCGAAGCCCTCGGGGGCGTTCAGGCCGCTGCCCACCGCGGTGCCGCCGATCGGCAGTTCCGCGAGGCGCGGGATGGAGGCCTGCAGGCGTTCGACGGAGTAGCGGACCTGGGCCGCCCAGGCCCCGGCTTCCTGGCCCAGGGTGATCGGGACGGCGTCCATGAGGTGCGTGCGGCCCGACTTGACCAGGTCGGACCATTCGGCGGCGCGTGACTCCAGGACGCCCAGGAGGTGTTCGAGCGACGGGATCACGTCGGTCATCACGGCCTCGGTGGCGGCCACGCGCAACGTCGTCGGGAACGTGTCGTTGGACGACTGCGAGGCGTTGACGTGGTCGTTCGGGTGCACGTCGCGGCCCAGTGCGCGAGTGGCGAGGGTGGCGATGACCTCGTTGGCGTTCATGTTCGAGGACGTGCCGGAACCCGTCTGGAAGACGTCGACCGGGAAGTGGGCGTCCCACTGGCCGCCGGCGACCTCGTCGGCTGCCGTGGCGATGGCGGAGGCCAGGTCCGCGTCGAGTACGCCGAGCCGGGCGTTCACCCTGGCCGTCGCTGCCTTGAGCAGGCCCAGTGCCCTGATCTGGGCGCGTTCCAGGCCTCGACCGGAAATCGGGAAGTTCTCGACCGCGCGTTGTGTTTGGGCGCGCCACAATGCGTCGATCGGCACGCGGACCTCACCCATCGTGTCGTGCTCGACGCGGTACTCCTGTTCAGACATACCTCCGAGTCTCTATCGTCGATCACAGCACTGCCACCCACCACTGGCAGAAGGGCACCACTCATGGAGCGTGACGTCGACCTCCTCGTCGTGGGAGCTGGTCCCACGGGGTTGTTCGCCGCTTACTACGCGGGCTTCCGGGAAATGAACGTCGCAGTGGTCGACGCTCTGCCGGAACCGGGCGGCCAGATCACGGCGATGTATCCGGAGAAGATGATTTTCGACGTGGCCGGGTTCCCCGCCGTGCGGGGACGTGACCTCGTCAACGGCCTGGTGGAGCAGGCCGCGCAGTTCAAGCCGACCTACCTGCTCGGCCGGCAGGCGCGTACCTGCGAGTCCATTGAGGACGGTCTGCGGGTCGGGCTCGCGGACGGTTCCTCCATCAACACCAAGGCCGTGCTGATCACGGCGGGCATGGGCGAGTTCAACCCGCGTCCGTTGCCCGCAGGCGACGGCCGGCTGGGACGCGGCATGGTCCACTTCGTGCCGGTGCTGGCCGAACACGCCGGGCAGCACGTGGTGATCGTGGGCGGTGGCGACTCGGCGTTCGACTGGGCGCTGGCGCTGCACCCGATCGCCGCGAGTGTCAAGATCGTGCACCGCAGGGCCAGCTTCCGCGCGCACGCGGCCACCGTGCGGCAGGTGCGGGAGCTCGGCGTGGAGATCATCACCGACGCCGAGGTGCTGGCGTTGCGCGGCGAGCCACTGTCCGAAGTGGACGTCAAGGTCAAGGGCGGCGACGCGCGGACGTTGCCTGCGCAGACGGTCGTGGCCGCCCTCGGGTTCACCGCGGACCTCGGGCCGATCGAGTCGTGGGGGCTCGAGCTCGACCACCGCGCGGTGCTCGTCGACTCCACCATGAAGACCAAGCTGGACAGGATCTACGCGGCGGGCGACGTCGCGCAGTACCCCGGCAAGGTCAAGCTCATCGCGACGGGGTTCGGGGAGGCGGCGACCGCGGTCAACAACATCGCCGTGGCGCTCAACCCGTCGGCGCACCTGTTCCCGGGGCATTCGAGCGACGGCAGCTGACGCGCGCGCCGGGGGTCTGTCAGGCCCCCGGCAGCGGCGCCGGGTCGTGCTTCGCCAGGTGCTGGAAGATGATCGACGTGCGGAAGCCGACGATCTCCTTGCGCTGACTCAGCTTGTCGACCAGGAACGCGTGCAGGCGGTCGTTGTCCTGGGCGCTCACGTGGATCACGAAGTCGTCGCTGCCCGCCATCATGAACACCGCCGTAACCTCGGGAAGGCCTGCGGCGAAGGCCTTGAAGGCGTCGATCACGGTGCGGCTCAGCGGGCAGACCTGCACCGACGCCGGCGCCTGCACGCCCCGGTTCAGCGCGGACGGCGCGATGTCCGCGTGGTAGCCGCGGATCACACCACGCTCGCGCAGCAGGCGGGTGCGCTCCAGGCACGTCGACGGCGCGACGCCCACCTTGCGCGCGATGATGGGTGCCGGTGGGCGGCTATTCAGTTGAGGAGAGCGGTATGACTCGGTGGAAGACGGTCGCGGTGCTCGCCGCGGTCACCGTGCTCGGGGGCTGCTCCTCGGAACAGACGTGGGCCGCGAAACTCACGCCGACCGGGCTCCCGCAGTTCGTCGACGCCGCCTGCGGTGGGCCGGGCGTCACGGCCATGTGGGTTCAGGCGGGCGAGAAGGAGATCTGGCGGATCGGGTTCGTCCAGCCGGCCGAGGTCCGCGAGCTCACCGTCGGCCAGAAACCAGGGGGCGCCGAGGAGAAGGTCGCCTGGCAGCGGCCGAACGGTGCCGAGCCGCTGCGGTTGTCCGTGCAGCGGGACGACGGCAGTACACCCGTCGTGGAGTTCACGCTCGACGGCCTGAAGGACGGCAAGGTCAAGTACGACGGCGACTACCTCACCGCGGACGACTTCACGAAGAAACGCGCGAAGTGCTAGAAGGCCCGGCCGGGGAAATCCGGTCAGGCCTTCCAACGGCGAACTAAGGCAGTACCTGCACCTGCTCGCCGATCATCAGGTTGTCGTAGAACACGAGCGACGCATCCATGGTCATCCGGATGCACCCGTGGGACTGCACGGCAGTGTCACCCTGGTGGAACGCGATACCGTTCGTGGTGAAGTACACCGCGTTCGGCATCGGGCCGTTGTAGGGGACGCTCCAGTCGTTCTTCACCTTGCGCAGCACCGAGAACGTGCCCACCGGGGTCTCGTACCCCGGCTTGCCGTGGCTGATGGCCACCGGCCCGTAGCTCGTTTTGCCGTTGAAGACCAGCCACGCCTGGTTCGTGTGCTTCTGCAGGCACGCTCCGTTGTGGACGGTGCATCCCGCCTGAGCCTGTGCGGGAACCGCGAAGCCGAGGATCAGGAGCACCGTCGCGATCAGAACTCGCATCTCGCATCACCTCTCGGTAGTGGAGTAGCCACTATCGGGTGATTTCAATCATCGCCTCATGGAAGGACCTGGACGCGCTCGCCGGGGAACAGGTTGTTGTAGAAGACCTCGGAGTCGTTCCAGGTGAGGCGCACGCAGCCGTGCGACTGGGAGTTCAGGTCGCCCTGGTGGAACGCGATGCCGTCGGTGGTGAAGTAGACGGCGTTGGGCATCGGGCCGTTGTAGGGGACGCTCCAGTCGTTCTTCACCTTGCGCAGCACCGGGAAGTTGCCCACGGGCGTGCCGAAGCCCGGCTTGCCGTGGCTGATCCGGACCGGGCCGTAGCTCGTCACGCCGTTGAAGACCAGCCACGCCAGGTTCGTGTGCTTCTGCACGCAGGCTCCGTTGTGGACGGTGCAGCCGGAAGCCTGCGCGGGCAACGCGAAGCTAAGCAGGAACAGGGCCGTGATGGCCAGAACTCTCATAGTTGATGATCATGAGACCACCTGGACGGTGTCGCCAATCGAAAGGTTGTTGAAGTAGTACTTCGCCGACGGCGGGTCCAGGTGGATGCAGCCGTGCGACGGTTCGGTCAGTGAGCCCTCGTGGAACGCGATGCCGCTCTCGGTGAAGTACGTCGACCACGGCATCGGCGCGTTGTACGGCCGGCTCCACTCGTCCTTCACCTTGCGCAGCACCGGGAAGTCGCCGAGCGGCGTCTCGAAGCCCTTACGGCCGTGGGTGATCGGCGTCGGACCGTAGACGATCTTGTCACCCCGGACGACCCAAGTCTGGTTCGTGGAGAGCTGGATGCACGCGCCGTCGCTGATGGTGCACGGCGTCGGCTTCACGACGGGAGGCGGCGGCGGGGGCGGCGGCGGGGCGGGCGTCGACGAAGGCGTGGAAGGCGGTGTCTCGGAAGAAGGCGCCGAAGACGCCGACGAATGCGGTGGCGCCGCTGGAGTCTCGGCCCTGACGGCCCCCTGCGCGCATCCCGCCACCGACATCAACGCGACCGCCACGAGCAGCATCCTCATCGCGTACCCCCCTGGTTGTTCCATCCCTTGCCGAAATAGACGATGAGAGGTCTGCCCAGGTTGCAACGCGAAGGTCCGCCTCCCGTAACAGTTGGGAGACGGACCTCGGAATGCGTTTACCGATCTACCGAGTCAGTTCACACGGTGCCGGCGTACTGGCTGATCCACGAGCGGAAGTACGGGACGTCCACGTAGATCGACGGAGCGGTCGCGCAGGTCGCGCCGCCACCGGAGCGGCTGGTCGCGCCGATGAGCTCCCAGCGGCCACCCACGGACTTCACCTGCGGGCCACCCGAGTCGCCGTAGCAGGCGCCCTTGTTGCCACCGGTGTTGTTGGTGCAGATCTCCGAGGCGCCGCTGATGCCGGCGCAACGGCTGTCCGTCACGATCGAGGTGTTGAGCTCCTGCAGGGTGATCGGAGCACCACCACAGCCACGGGTCGGGCAGGTCTGGCCCCAGCCGATGATGCGGGTCGCGGTGCCGACCGGGCCGGACGCGGCCGACACGGCCGCGGGAGCCTGGCTGACCGAGGTGTTGAGCTGCACGAGCGCCAGGTCGGCGGACGGGTGGTTGATGATCCGCGACGCGCCGGTGGTGGTGCCGCCGCTCGTGCGGTTGGTCGTGCCGATCCGGGTGCGGACCGTCGACGCGGACCGGCCCTGGACGCAGTGCTTCGCCGTCACGACCCAGTTGGCCTTGATCAGCGTGCCGCCGCAGAAGTGGCTGCCGGAGGTGCTCTGCAGGGAGACCATCCAGGAGTAGACCTGCGTGGCGTTGGTGCCGCCGACGATCATCGGCGAGACGTCGCCGTCAGCGGTGGGAGCCGGAGCCGCGGTGGCCGCAGCGGCCGAGGCGAGCAGAGCGCCCGCGGCCACGACGACTGCGGAGAACAACGAACGTGCCCTCATCGTTGAGTTCCTTTCCTGAACCCGGCGCAGGGTTGCCGGGGTCAGGTCGGAAACTAAGGACGAAAGTCACTTCGTCACTAGGGTCACTCGGAGGGTGACTGTCCGTTGACGGTTCACAGATTCACAGAACTACGGCAGCGGCTGCTGCACGTGCTCGGGCAGGTCGAAGTCCACCGAGGCGTATTCGCGCAGCTTGTGCAGGCTGTGGAAGCCGTCGATCATGCGTACGGTGCCGGACTTGGAGCGCATGACGATCGACTGGGTGGTGCAGCCACCCGCGCGGTAGTGCACGCCGCGCAGGAGGTCGCCGTCGGTCACGCCCGTGGCGCAGAAGAAGACGTTGTCGCCCGAAACAAGATCGTTCGTGGTGAGCACGCGGGACAGGTCGTGGCCCGCGCCGATCGCCTTCTCGCGCTCCTCGTCGTCCTTCGGCCACAACCGGCCCTGGATGGCGCCACCGACGCACTTGAGGGCCGCCGCGGCGATGATGCCCTCGGGAGTGCCGCCGATGCCGACGAGCATGTCCACGCCCGACGTGGGGCGCGCGGCCGCGATCGCACCGGCCACGTCACCGTCGGAGATGAAGTGGATGCGGGCGCCGGCCTGGCGCACCTCCTGCACGATCTGCTCGTGCCGGGGCCGGTCGAGGATGCAGACGTTCACGTCGGACACGTCGCTGTGCTTGGCCTTCGCGACGCGGCGGATGTTCTCGGCGAGCGGCGCGGTGATGTCGATGACGTCGGCCGCCTCCGGGCCCACGGCGAGCTTCTCCATGTAGAACACGGCGGACGGGTCGAACATCGCCCCGCGCTCGGCCACCGCCAGCACGGCCAGCGCGTTCGGCATGCCCTTGGCCATCAGCGTGGTGCCGTCGATCGGGTCGACCGCGACGTCGCAGTCGGGGCCCTCGCCGTTGCCCACTTCCTCACCGTTGAACAGCATGGGCGCCTCGTCCTTCTCGCCCTCGCCGATCACCACGACGCCCCGCATCGAGACGGTGTGGATGAGCTTGCGCATCGCGTCGACGGCCGCCCCGTCGCCGCCGTTCTTGTCGCCGCGTCCCACCCACCGGCCCGCGGCCATCGCCGCCGCCTCGGTGACGCGCACGAGCTCCAATGCCAGGTTCCGGTCGGGGGCTTCGCGACGTCGTTCCGCGGGGGTGTTCACCATTGCGCGCCTCCATGCGACTACTCAGCGTGCCGGATTTTGTGATCGGCAACTGAATCCTTGCATGGGATCACGCTTCGGAAACGTCCTCCTCGACCACAGCGAGAGCTGCATCGATTCGCTCGCGCGCGCCGGCGAGATGCTGCTCACAAGTCTTGGCGAGCGCTTCACCGCGTTCCCACAACGCCAGGGAGTCCTCCAGCGACAGGCCGCCGGCCTCCAGCTTGCGGACCACCTCGACGAGTTCGTCGCGGGCGGCTTCGTAACCCGGTGAAGTGTCCCGGGTGGTTTCCGAACTCACGCGGATTGACTCCTCAGACGACTCAGCACGGTCGCGACGGCCAGGTCGTAACCGACCAGGGCCTCCGCGAACTCCTCGCCGTCACCCTCTCGCACCGCCTCGTCGATGAGCGCCTCGGCCTCCGCGACGCGCCGGTACTGGACCATGCCGCCAATCGCCGCGCGACCGGAAATCACGGTGGCCTCGCTCAGGTCGTGCAACGTCAGGATCAGCGTGCGGCGGTCCGTGGTGTCGCAGTCGCCCACCATGGCCGTCCAGCAGTCCGCCGCGGCGCGGTTCGCCGCCTCCGCCTTCGTGTGCAGGCCCGAGCCGCAGGAACCCGCCGCCTCCATGGTGAGGGGCAGGAACACGGCATCACGCATCATCGGTACCTCCCCCTTCCCCGTCGGTTTCCGGACCGACGACCGCGGCCCGCACTGCTCCGTCAACGACGCGTACCCGCAGCTGTGTTCCGCTCGGCGCATCTGAGACAGAACGCAACACGCCGTCGAGCCCGTCAGGTGTGACGAGTTGCACAACGGCGTAGCCGCGGGCCAGCGTGGCGGCTGGTCCGAGGGTCGTCAAGCGCGCTTTCGTCCCCGAGAGGTGGACGTCCTCCCGATCGAGTCGTTGCGTGACGGCCCGGCGACCTTGCTCGCGAAAACGCCGCACTTCCTCGGAACGGCGCTCCAGCGGGCCGTAAGGATCCGAAAGTACTGGTCGGGAGCGCAGTGAGTCGAGCAGTTTGCGCTCTCGATCGACCCAGCCGTGCAGCGCGCGGCGGCCCCGATCGCGCATCTGCCGGACGCGTTCACTCTCTTCAGCGACATCGGGAACCACCCGTTTGCCAGCATCGGTCGGCGTCGAACAACGCACGTCAGCAACGTGGTCGAGCAGCGGGGTGTCCGGTTCGTGGCCGATCGCCGACATGACCGGCGTGCGGCACGAGGAGACCGCGCGGCACAGCGCCTCGTCGGAGAACGGCAGCAGGTCCTCCACGCTGCCGCCGCCGCGGGCGATGATGATCACATCGCACTCGGGGTCGCGTTCCAGAGTGGACAGTGCGGTCATCACCTGGGTCACGGCGGTCGGGCCCTGCACGGCGACGTTGATGACGCGGAAGTGCGCGCCGGGCCAACGGTTCCGCGCGTTCGTGAGCACGTCGCGCTCCGCCGCGGACGCCCGGCCGGTGATGAGGCCGATCTTGTTCGGCAGGAACGGGGGACGGCGCTTGCGGCGCGGGTCGAACAGGCCCTCGGCGTGCAGCAGCTTGCGCAGCCGTTCCATCCGGGCCAGCAACTCGCCGATGCCGACGGCGCGGATGTCGTCCGCCCTGAGGCTGAGCGTGCCGCGGTTCGGGTAGAAGCTGATCTTCCCGTGCGCGATGACCCTGCTGCCCTCGGTGAGCTGCAGCTCGCGGATCATCGAGGCGTTGCAGGTGATCGACATGGACATGTCGACGCTCGGGTCGCGCAACGTCAGGAACGCCGTGGAACTGCGCGCGTTGAGCTGCGTGACCTGACCCTCTACCCACACGTCGCCGAGCCGGTTGATCCAGTCGAGCAGCTTGCGGGCGACCGTCCGCACCGGCCACGGGTTCTCCGGCGTGGATTTCGCTTCACTCACGACTGCGTTTGACCCCCCTCTGGGGCACTCACCGTTCGGATCCTGCGATTGAGCATGCCCACGAACTCAGGCCGCGACTCGTGCGCCTTCTCGTAGCGCAGCAACTCCTCGAGCTGCTCGGCGTCGAGGTTGCGCAGCCGGGCGCGCAGCTGGGCGATCGACAGTTCGTCGTACATCGGAAGGAACTCGGGAACCTCGGCGATCGCGCGCACTTCCTCCTCCCACGGGTCGTCCGCGGGAGTTTCCTGAGAAGTCGTGACGGGCGTCTCCTCGTCGTCGAAGGTCGCCCACTCCGGTTCATCCTCCACCGGCCTCAGTCCGGAGAGGACGTCGTCGCCCTTGATGGCGAGTTCGGTCACATGCTGCTGCACGCGCATGGACAACTGCATCGCCTCGCTGACCACCGTCAACGGGAGTCCGGCGAGCTGCTGTGGCAGCTTGCGGGCCTGTTCGAGGGCGGTCACCGCCAGGCCGGCGGCGATGCGGACACCCAGTGGCAGTGGCTTCATGCGTACTAGCCTGCCGCAACCGCGTCTGAAATGCCTAGGACCGGGCCTGGGTACCCTGGGGCCATGCCCAAGCGAGTCCTGTTGGCGAAGCCGCGTGGTTACTGCGCGGGCGTTGATCGTGCCGTCGAGACGGTCGAGCTCGCCCTCGAGAAGTACGGCGCTCCCGTCTACGTGCGCAAGGAGATCGTCCACAACAAGTACGTCGTGGAGACGCTGTCCGACCGCGGCGCCATCTTCGTCAACGAAACGGACGAGGTTCCTGAGGGCGCACTCGTCGTGTTCTCAGCACACGGCGTGTCGCCGGCCGTGCACGCCGAGGCCGAGCAGCGGTCGTTGCGCACCATCGACGCCACCTGCCCGCTCGTGACGAAGGTCCACAAAGAAGCGGTGCGGTTCGCCAAGGAGGACTACGACATCCTCCTGATCGGCCACGAGGGACACGAGGAGGTCGAGGGCACCGCCGGTGAGGCGCCGGACCACGTCCAGCTCGTCGACACCGCCGAGGACGCCGCGACCGTCGAGGTGCGCGACCCCTCCAAGGTGATCTGGCTGTCGCAGACGACGCTCTCGGTCGACGAGACCATGGTGCGCGTCCGTCAGCTCAAGGACCGCTTCCCGGATCTGCAGGACCCGCCGTCCGACGACATCTGCTACGCCACCTCGAACCGCCAGACCGCGGTGAAGACGATGGCGCCGTCGTGCGACCTGGTGCTCGTCGTGGGCTCGAAGAACTCCTCCAACTCGGTCCGGCTGGTCGAGGTCGCGCTGCAGCACGGCGCCAAGGCCTCCTACCTGATCGACTACGCCAAGGAGGTCGACCCGGCGTGGCTCGAGGGCGTCGAGACCGTCGGCGTCACGTCGGGCGCGTCGGTGCCGGACCTGCTGGTGATGGAGCTGCTGAAGTTCCTCGAGTCCCACGGCTACGGCGAGGTCGAGGAGATCACCACGGCGAACGAGCGCATCACGTTCTCGCTGCCGCGGGAGCTCCGCAAGGACCTGGTTCGCTAAGCCAGCGAGGTCAGGGCCTTCTCGACGTCGAGCGGCCAGACGGTCATCGCGTCCGCGCCAGCGGACACCACAGCGGTGCCGTCCGGCCGCCACGCCAGGTGCGTGATCGGCTGGCTGTGCCCGCGCAGCGCGGCCCACATCGACCGGTCGCCGACGGCCCACACGACCACGTTGCTGTCCCGGCCACCGCTCGCGAGCCGGGTCGAGTCAGGGCTGAACTCCAGCGCGGTCACCGCCTGGGTGTGCCCCCGCAGTTCGCCGGCCTGCTGCCACGTCGTGGCGTCCCAAAGCACGATCACGCCGTTGTCGTCCGCCGTGGCGAGGAGCTTGCGGTCCGGTGACATCGCCAGCGCGCGCACGGGACGCTTGTGCGGGCTGCGCAACGCCATCTCGCTCCATGTCTTGGTGTCGCGCACGCTGACGCCACCGTCCTCACGGCCCAGCACGATCTCGTGATCAGAACGACCGAACGTGGCCGAGGTGCGCTGCCCCCAGGGCAGTCCGCCGATCAGCGTCGGCTCCGTCTCGTCCACGGGCCACAGGCCGTCGGGCACCTCGCCGCCGATCGCGAGCACCGAACGGCCGTCGAACTCGAGGGCCACCGGCAGGTGGCTCTCGGTCCGGTACCCGAGCCCCCTCGGCGGTGACACCGGCTTGCCCGTCGCCACGTCCCGCACCGAGAACGGCGCGCTCGTCGCGACGAGCCTGCGGTCGGGGCTGAAGCGCCCCATCCAGTTCTGGGCCATCCCCGTTTCCTGCCGGTGCACCGGGCGCAGTGCCTCGTCGCGCCGTTCGATCACGCCGGCGCCGTCGACCGTGAGCACCGTCCCGTCGGAGTCGACCGCGAGCGCGCGCACCGCCTGGCCGGAGGCCTTGGGCATGTTGCCCGGCGGCCAGAACATCAACTCGTTCTCGGTGAGGATCGCGAGCGAGCCGTCCGGGGCGTAGGTCAGGTTGACCACCGCCCTGCCGATCGTGAGCGTCGCGAGTGTGGTGCCGCGCGCCAGGTCCCACAGGTGCAGCCGGCCGTCCTGGCCGGCCGAGACGAGGACCGTCTTGTCGGGGCTGGGGGTGAGGGACGTGACCGGGCCGCCGGTGTGCCCCGGTGGTGTCGCGACGATCACGCCGGTGGCGAGGTCGCGCACCTGGACGAGGCCCTCGTCGTTCGAGACCGCCGCCTGCTTGCCGCCGGGCAGCAGGACGATCCGGTGGATGAAGCCGGAGCCCAGCGCGAAGCCTCCCGTCCGCTGCCGGGTGGTCAGGTCCCACACGGTGACCGAGCTGCCGGAGGCGACCGCGAGGACCTTGTCGTCCTGGATCGCGTACGGGCCGGTGATCTGACCGACGGGCAGCTCGTTCCGCTTCTGCCTGGTGGCGACGTCGTAGACCGTGCCGCCCACCAGGAGCGACCGGTCGTTGTCGGTGAAATGCACACCGACGGGCAATGGGGTCGTCACGAACGGCACGGACGTGGCCTCCGGCCCTGTGCGCAAGGTGATCCGCCCGTTGCCCTCGGACACGGCCAGCGTGCCGTCGCCGGCCATCGCCCAACCGAAGATGTAGGTCGACTTGTCCTCGTGCGGCACCGATCTGAGCTGCTTGAAGCTCGTGGCGTCGTACGTGTCGATGCCGCGGGATCCCACCAGCGTGATGGTGCCGTTGCGGATGGCCGTGCTCCACGCGCCGTTGTGGCGCAGTGAGCGGCCCATGCCGGCGTGGTCGAGGCTGATCTCGCGGCCACTGGACGCCTCGGCGGCCGCGCCGAGCACCCGGCCACGCGCCTCGACGGTCGGATACGTGCGGTACGCCTCGACGGCCGTTCGCGCGGCTCGGTCCGGGTCGCTGTTCGCGAGCGCCGCCGACGTCTCGGCCAGCTCCTGCGACCTGCGCACGAGTTCGAGGCGGTCGACCTCGCGGCGTTGCTGCACGGCGACCACAGCGGTCGCCGTGGTGGCCAGCAGCAGGCCGGACAGGCCCGCCGCGACCCAGCGCAGGCGGCGGGAACGGCGGCGTTCGAGGGTCCTGGACGCACCGATGAACTCGCGTTCGGTGCCGGTCAGCTCCGGCCGGGCGCGGGTGAGCCACTCGGTCGTCTCCGCGAGCCTGGTGGCGCGGTAGAGCGAGCCGGCGTCACGGCCCAGCTCCTGCCACGTGCGGGCGGCGTCGGTGAGCCTGCGGTGCGTACGGAGGCCCTCGTGGTCCTCGTCGAGCCACGCCCGCAGCCGCGGCCAGGCCTGGAACAGCGCCTCGTGGGTGACCGCGACGGTGTGCTCGTCGACGGTGACCAGCCGGGTGTCGGCGAGGACGTCCAGCACCTCCTCGCCGACGACGTCCTGCCGCGGGACGAGACGTCTCGTCCCGTCGGCGCTGAGCCGCAGCAGGAGGTGTTTGGCGAGGCGCTGCTGTTCGTCGTCCAGCGTGGCGAACGCGGCCTCGGCGCTCTGCGCGAGCGCGCCCTGGATACCTCCCGCGGCCTGGTAGCCGCTGAGCGTGAGGGTGTTGCCACGCCTGCGGTGCCACGTTTCGAGCAGTGCGTGCGACACGAGGGGGAGCACTCCGCTGCGACCCGCAGCCTCGGCGACGAGAGTGGTCAACAGGGCTGTTTCGACCGTGCAACCGACAGACGCGGCCGGTTGGGTGATCGCGCGTCGCAACTCGTCCGGCGTCATCGTGCCGAGGAGCACCTGTGCGTCCGTGAGCGCTTCCGCGAGCTTTGGGTACTGCGCGCACTGCGGGTAGAAGTCGGACCTCACGGCGATGACCCGCCGGCAGTCGGCGGCCAGCAGCGCGTCGAGGAACGCCGTGCGCTGCACCTCGTCCTCGCAGAGCGTGAAGAGCTCCTCGAACTGGTCGACGACCAGCAGGTCCGGGCCGTGCGCGAGGGCGTCGGCGAGGGCCGCGTCCGGGTCGGGGCCGGGAGTGCACACCACCGCGTTCGGGAACTTCGCCGCGATGCCCGCCCTGAGCAGCGACGACTTGCCCTCGCCGGAAGCGCCGAACACCGCGAGGAACGGCTGCCGCTCGAGCCTGTCGAGCAATGTGTGCGTGAGCGCCTCACGGCCGAAGAAGCGGTCGGCGTCCAGCGTCGTGAACGGGTTGAGGCCGACGTACGGCGAAGGCCCGTCGCTGACCTTGCTCTGCGCCATCACGACGGCGAGGTCGTGCCACCGCCGTTCCCACGCGGGCTCGTCGCCGTGGCACGCGCGGACGTACGCGAGCGTGGCGTCGAGACCCGGCAGCTTCCGGCCACCCGCCGCGTCGGACAGCGTGCTCGCCGAAAAGTGCGCGCGCCGGGACAGCTCCCGGTAGCTCGGTTTCCCCGCGTTGGTGCGCAGTTGTCGCAAGTCCGCGGCGAACCGCAGCAGCGGGCTGTCACCCTCGTCCAGTGGACGTTCTCCCCTAGGCATCGAACTCATGCTCGCAGAGTGCGTGCTGGTCAGGGGGGTTGTTGTCCGTGATCCGTTGTACGACGTTCGCGGGGCCGATCACGAACAACGGATCAGCCGAGTGTGCGTTTGCCGGGCTAGCGGTCTTCGCGCGGCGGGCGGGGCTTGCGCTGGCCCGCGGGACGTTCGGCGCGGGCACCTTCCGGGCGTGGACGGCGCGCGGGAGCGCCTTCGGGACGCGGGCGGCGGGCCGGGGCGCCCTCGGGGCGGGGACGGCGCGGACGCTCGTCCTCCTCGGGCTGCGCGCGAGGCCTGCGGACGGGCTTGGCGCGGTCCTTGATCTCCGCCTTGGCCTCGCGGACCTCGTCCTTGGTCGGCCGGTTCGGGTTCTTCTGCAGCATGATCCGCAGGATGCCCAGGCCGACCGTCACGGCGGTGGTGAGGGCCATGACCGGGAAGCTGTCGATCAGCGGTTTGCCCAGGCCCAGGGCCATGGCGGACAGGCCGCCCTTGCCGGACTCACCGGTCAGCAGCACGAGCGTGGGCACCGTCGCGGCCAGGACCAGCGGCGGCTGCACCATCGGCCCGAACAGGCTCCGGCGCTGCACGAGCAGGATCGCGGCCAGCGCGCCGACGAAGAACACGACGTAGAACGTCCAGCCGACGGTCTTGCTGGAGTTGATGTCGATGAAAGCGCCGATGAACGCCGGGATCAGGGCAGCGAGGATCGCCGCCCACCACGGGATGCCCTTGAACTCCCCGAAGATGGCCCGGTAGTTCCACGGAACCGCGTCGTAGCCGTCGACGTCGTCGTCATCGAAAGCTGCTGAACGCTCGCGCAACTCACTCACGACGCACACGGTAGCCGTTCGGCCATTCGGTGTTCGTCAGTCCGCTGCTTTCTCACCCAGAAGCAACCTGCGGGCACACTGCGTGCGTTTTATGCGGACTGTTCGTCCGCCCTTCGGACGAGTGGCAGGGGCGTGGGGGTGGCGGAGGCGTCCGTCAGCGGCTCCACGCTCGCCCGGAAACCCTCCAGCGCGTCGAGTTCCCTGCGCCTGGCGCTCAGGAAGCGCTGCAGGTGCGTGGTGGAGAGGTTGACGGCGTCGATGGCGGCGTCGGCGGCCCTGTTCGCGCGGCCGGCCTGCAGCCTGACCTGCTCGACGTCGTCGGCCAGCGCGCGTTCGGTGACCGCGAACATCGCGCTCGACGCGATCACGGCGAACCCGGTCGGGCCGCACAGGAAGACGCGGCGGTCGAGCAGCCAGCGCAGCAGTTCGGGATCGGTGTCCAGCGCCGCGACGACCGCGCCGTCGTTGGGGACGAACATGATCGTGCCGTAGATGGCGTCGGCCCAGCGCTGGTAGCCCTTGCCGGCCAGTTCGGCGGCGCGGGAGCGGATGTTGCGGACGTGCACCCGCAGCGCGTCCTGCCGTTCCCGCGGATCGTCCGTCTCGACGGCTTCGGCCCAGGTGGCCATGGACATCTTCGAGTCGACCGGGACCGCGCGGCCGCCGCCGACGTTCAGCACCATGTCGGGCCGGACCGCGCCGCCGCCTGCCACGTCCGTCTGGAGCGTGTAGTGGAGGTTTTCCCTCAGGCCGAGTGCGCGCGCTGTTTCGACGAGCACCTGTTCGCCCAGTTCACCGCGTCCGCTGACGCTGGAGAACGCCACTTCGTAGCGTTGCAGGGCTTGCTGCTGGGCGTCGTAGCGCGCGCGTTCCGAGCCGATGGCATGGAGTGCTTCGTCGGTGCGCCGGACGCTGTCCTGGTAGAGCCGGTAGACGAACACCAGCGCCCCGGCGCAGACGAGCGCCAGGACGAGCGAGGCGGTGATGATCACTGCGGTCACGGCACCGATGATGCTCCCCCAGAGATGTTGAACTCGATCGGGTGACACGCCGGGAACCCTCCCGGAGTTTTGTCGGACCCCGTCTCTACGGTTGGGGCCATGCGGATCCTGCACACCTCCGACTGGCACGTGGGGCGCACTTTCCACGGCCGCGACCTGCTCGTGGAGCAGGAGTCGGTGCTGGGCGGCCTCGCTGACCTGGTGTCGTCCGAGAAGGTCGACGTCGTGGTCATCTCGGGCGACCTGTACGACCGCGCGGTGCCGTCCGCCGACGCGGTGGCGCTGTGCGCGCGGGTGCTGATGAGGATCCGCGCGGCCGGGGCGAAGATCGTGATCACGCCGGGCAACCACGACTCGGCGGCGCGGATCGGGGTGTTCGGGGAGTTCGCGGCGGCGGGCGGGCTGTACCTGCGCACGCAGATCTCGTTGCTGGACAAGCCTGTCGAGCTGGAGGACGAGCACGGACCCGTCGCGGTGTACGGGATCCCGTTCCTGGAGCCGGAGCCCGCGCGGCACGTGCTCGGGGTGCCGGAGAAGGGGCACGCGCCCGTGCTCGGTGAGGCGATGCGGCGCATTCGCGCCGATCTGGCATCCAGGGATTCGCGTTCCGTGGTGCTGGCACACGCCTTCGTGACGGGCGGGGCACCGTCGGAGTCCGAGCGCACCATCGCGGTGGGTGGCGTTCAGGACGTGTCGATGCAGGTGTTCTCGGGCGTCGACTACGTGGCCCTCGGGCACCTGCACGGGCCGCAGATCCTGGCGGAGAACCTGAGGTACTCGGGAAGTCCGCTGGCGTACTCGTTCTCCGAGGCGCGGCACCGCAAGTCGGTGTGGCTGGTCGAGCTGGACGCGGGCGGGCTCGTCGGCGTGGAAAGGCGTGATCTGCCGGTGCCGCGGGAGCTGGCCGTGGTGAGCGGGACGCTGGCCGAGGTGCTGGAGGATCCGGCGCACACACCGCTGGAAGCCCACTTCCTGTCGGTCGTGCTGACGGACCACGTGCGGCCGATGGACGCGTTGCGGCAGTTGCAGAAGCGGTTCGAGCACGCGGTGCACGTCGAGTGGCGGCCGGAGCAGGGCCTGCAGCACAACATGACCTACGCGGACCGGGTGCGCGGCCGTTCCGACGAGGAAGTGGCCTGCTGCTTCGTGTCGGACGCCCGCGGCTCCGAGCCTTCCGAAGCGGAGAAGGCGTTGCTGCGCGAGGCGTTCGCGTCCGTGGCGAGGGAGCAGGAGCAATGAGACTGCACCGCCTGGAACTGACGGCGTTCGGGCCCTACCCGAAGCCCGAGGCCGTCGACTTCGACGAGCTGGGCGCGGACGGGCTGTTCCTGCTGCACGGAGACACGGGCGCGGGCAAGACGACGTTGCTCGACGCGGTGGCGTTCGCGTTGTTCGGCCGGGTGCCGGGCGCGCGTGGCGACGTGAAGAAGCTCCGGTGCGAGTACGCCGATCCCCAGGTGCCGACGGAGGTGTCGCTGGAGCTCACGGTGCAGTCGCGGCGCTTTCGGATCGTGCGCTCGCCGGAGTTCGACCGCCCGAAGAAACGCGGCGGCGGCTTCACCACGCAGCCCGCGAAGTGCACGCTGACCTGGCTCGAGGGCTGGGACGGCGAGGGCATCACCCGCATCGACGACGTGGCGCGCGCGGTCGAGGACATGCTGGGCATGTCGTACGAGCAGTTCTTCCAGGTCGTGCTGCTGCCGCAGGGCGAGTTCGCGCGGTTCCTGCGCTCGGACACGGCCGAACGAGAGGTGTTGCTGGAGAAGCTCTTCGGCACCGAGCGGTTCCTCGACGTGGAGAAGTGGTTCCGCGACAGGCGCGTCGCCGCCGGCCGGGTGCTGGAGGAACGCCGCAAGGGCGCCGACGAGCTCATGCACCGCGTGGCGGAAGCCGCCGGCGGCGAGCCGTCGTGCGAGCCGGGCTGGCTGGAATCCGTGCTGGAGCGCCTTTGCGCCGCCGTGACCGAGGCCGGTGCGCTGTCGGAGGAGACGGCGGGCGTGGCCGACGGCGCGGACGCGTTGCTGGCCCAGGCCCGCGTGCAGGCCGACCAGATCCGCCGCGTGCGCGAGGCCCGCGAGCTGCTGGCCCGCGTGGAGGCCGCCGACTCGGCGTCGTGGTTCGCCGAACGCGACGCCGCCCGCCGAGCGATCCCTGTGGTGCCGGCGTTCCACGAGATCGCGAAGCTGCAGGAGACCTACAAGTTCGCCGTCCGCGACGAGGCCCAGGCGCGCGAGTCGCTGGAGCGCCTGGGTTACACCGGCTCGTCGTTGCGCGAGGACGCCGAGCGCTACCGCGAGGAGGCGGGCGGCCTGGGCGAACTGGCCGCCGAAGCCGAACGCCAGCAGTCCGACGTGCGCAGGCTGTCGGTGCTGAAGAACTCCTCCTACCAGGTCGAACGCCGTCTGCTGGCTCTCGGCGCCGAACTGGACGTGCTGCCCGAACGCCTCGCCCAATGCCGTCTCCAGCTGGACGCGGCGGCAGAAGCCTCGGCCCGCCTGGAGTCGCTGAAGTCCCGCGCGGATGCCGCCCTCGCTCTGCCGGAGGCGGGGGAAGCGTTGGAGCGCACCAAAAAGCAGCTGCACGAGGCCATCGACGTCCACCAGAAGGCCAAGGACGTCCTCCAGCAGGTGCGCCACCAGCGCCTGGAGAACATGGCCATCGAACTCGCGGCGGCGTTGAAGCGAGGCAAGCCCTGCGCCGTCTGCGGCTCACCGTCACACCCCGCGCCCGCGCAGCCGATGCTCGGCGGTGTCGGCGCGACCGACGAGGAAGACGCGGCGCAGGAGGAACAGACCGCTCTGGACCGCCGCAACGAGGCGGAGCGCGCCGCGCACGCCGCCGAACTGCGCATCCAGGCCTGCTGGGAAGCACTGGGCTCGGACGAGCCCGCCGTCGCCATCGCGGAGTACCGCGCGGCCCTGGAGCTCGCCCGCACGCGTTCGCAGCGGCAGAACGAGTTCGTCGGCCTGGAGGCCAAGACCCGCCAGCTGGGCGAGGAGAAGGCTCAGGTCGAGCGGGAACTGGTGGGCCTGCGCACCGAGCACGCGTCGCTGGTGACCGCGGTCGAGGAGCGTGGCGCCCGGCTGGACAAGGCGCGCGGCGAGCACGACGACGTCCTGACCCGCCGCGACCACCTGCTCAGGTTGTCGAAGGCCCTGGTGGAACTGGCAGATCGTCGTGCGGCCCGAGACGGCGCCTCCGCTCGCATCGAGGAACAGCAGAACCTGGTCGCGAGCCAGGCCGCTGCCGCGGGCTTCGCCGACGTCGACGCAGCCCTGGCCGCCGCCCGGCCCGCGATCAAGTTGCAGGCGCTGGACGACAGGATCGCCGCCTGGGAGCGCGCGCGTGCTTCCGCCTCGGCGACACTGGAAGAACTGGCCGAGGTCGACCCGGCCGCCGAGGTGGACCTCGCCGAGGTGACAGCGGCGGCGTCCTCTGCCCGGTCCGCGGCCTCGTCGGCCGCCACCGGACTGGCTCGTGCCCGTGCGGCGTTCGAGCGGGTCGGTGAGCTGGCCGCGCGGCTGCGCGCCGAGTGGAAGTCCCTGGAGCCGCTGGAGGCCACCTACGCCGAGCTGGACGCGCTGACCGACGTGATCAACGGGCGCGGGCAGAACTCCAAGAAGATGACCCTGAGGTCGTACGTGCTGGCGGCGCGGCTGGAGGAGGTCGCGGTCGCCGCCTCCGCCCGGCTGCACCGGATGAGTCAGGGGCGGTACAGCTTCGTGCACTCCGACACGGCCGGGGCGCGCGGGACCCGCGGTGGGTTGAACCTCGACGTGCTGGACGACTACTCGGGGCGGGCCCGGCCGGCCAAGACGCTGTCCGGGGGGGAGTCGTTCCTCGCCTCGCTGTCGCTCGCCCTCGGGTTGGCTGACGTGGTGGCCAACGAGACCGGTGGGGCGTTGCTGGACACCCTGTTCGTCGACGAGGGGTTCGGGACGTTGGACTCGGACACGCTGGACATCGTCATGAACACGTTGGACGAGTTGCGTGCTGGGGGGCGGGTGGTGGGGCTGGTGTCGCATGTTGAGGAGTTGCGGCAGCGGATTCCTACGCGGTTGAGGGTTCGGAAGGCTCGGACTGGGTCGACGTTGGAGATGTCGCTGGGGTGATGGGTGCCTGGGTGCCGTGCGGGTCGGCTTGCGTGGGCATGTCACGTTCCAGCGGGGCGGTCACCAATGCGGTCAGGTCACCTTGCGAGGGTGGTCCCTCGGGCAGTACCGGGCCGGTGCGGGTCATCGCCGCTTCGCGTCGATAGCGATTGGGGCTTGACCTTGAGCCTCTGGCGGGATGCTTGACGGCCGGAAAAGGCCGGGCTGAAAAGCGCCCGGC
>NZ_JOEA01000037.1 GCF_000719115.1 Lentzea albidocapillata
GCTGGCTGCACACCTACAATCACCACCGCGGCCACACCGCACTCGCAGGCCAACCACCCGCCAGCCGCGTTCCTAACCTCTCCGATCAGTACACCTAGGCCTTGATCGTCCGCTTGTGTGAGCGGATGGTGGTTTCTCGCCCGAGCGGCCCAGCGAATTGGACTAGAGCGAGCATCCGGCTAAGCGTCGAACGGTCGCGAACATCAGCGGACCCTCCCTGCACCGAGCAGCTCCTTGAAGCGCAGCGCCACCCAGTCGTGCACGGCCGCGGAGACGTTGTTGTCGCCTGCCCTGTGCTCGAACCAGCGCCAGTCGCAGTTGACGTTGATTTCCAGGAACACGTGGTCACCGCCGGTCACGAGCAGGTCGAACGCCGCCACCTGCACGCGCCAGTGCCGGGCGAGCGCCAGGAGTTTGTCCGAGAGGGACGCGGGGACTGTGGTGGGCGTGACGCGGACCGCGTCGGGATCCACCCAGAGTTGGGCCGGGTCCAGCTTGTCGACCTGGTAGGCCAGGCACTGCTCGCCCACGACGAACACGCGGAGCTCGGTCTCGGACGGCACGTACTCCTGGACGATCACGGGAGCCGGCTCTGGGGCGTCGGAGGCGCGGGAGGTTTCCAGCGGGCGCGGGAACAGACCGTGTTGTACGCCTGGGCGTGGTTCGAGGAGGTGTCTGCCCGCCGTTTTGACGATGCAGGCGCCGCCGCCGGGGCGTGTGCGGCCTGGGCGGGTTGTCACGGCCGTGCGCGGCACACGCAGGCCGAAGGCGGACGCGTCGGAAAGCTGCGTCAGACGGTCCAGGTGCGTCGAGAAGCGTGACGGGTTCACGTGAGCCCAGTCGGAGCGTGAGGACAGCCAGTTGGCCACTGAGGCCCACTGGTCGACGGCGTAGGCGCCGGCGAGGGTTCCTGGCTCTACTGGGACTGCGGAGAGTTCGAAGTGGCGGCGCCAGACCAGCAAGGGGCGCAGGAGCCAGCGGTCCAGTTCGAGCAGGGGCTGGTCGGTGTAGACCGAGAGGGGCAGGTCGACGCAGCGGTCGGCGTCGATCCTCGCCATCCTGATGCCGCGCTCGGCCAGGGCGATGGAGAGTTCGTTCATCTCCATGTCGGCGGCGCGGGCCAGCACCAGCACGCAGGGTTGCGGGTTGCCGTCGCCCTCGTCGACCATGCCGAGGCGGTGGACCTGTTCCTGGAAGTCCAGGCACTTGGGCGGGGAGCGGAAGAGGTATTCCTGACCCTGCAGCAGAAGTGGTCTGGCAGCCTCGGACGGGGCACCTGGCACCCGCCCGTCAGCCGACCTGCTCAATCGTCCTTCTTGCTGCGGAAAACTTGCCCCGCCTGCGCGTACTCTGCGGCGTACTGCGCCAACGCGGGGTCCTCGATCTCACCGCGACGAAGCTGTGCGGCCAGCTCCTCGAGAGACATCGGGATCACCTCTCTCCCCACATGGCGAATCACGCATTCAGGTGATGCACCAGCCGTAGTCTCCGAAACACGTAACGCAATGTCAAGACGCCCCTCGGAGCTTACTCCGATTGGGGGCTCAAGTTCCGCCCTGAGGTCAGACGAGTGCCCCGAACGAGGAGATCATCCGGGGCACGACGTCACTCACTGACAGTAAAAACTGTGACACTTCCAGAAGCTGGCTCCTGATGTTGTCGACACGAGAAAAGCGCTCGTGTCGACAACATCAGGACTGCACTGCGCGATCGAAGTCCGACTTCGGGTCGTTGATCTGACCCAGGGCAACGACCTCGCGGCCGTAGAACAGCGCCTGCGTCCAGTCCATCAGCACGCGGAGCTTGCGGTTCACGGTCGGCATGAACATCACGTGGTAGGTGCGGTGCATGAACCACGCGGGCAGGCCCTTGAAGCGCAGGCCGAACACGTCGGCGACGCCCTTGTAGAGGCCGAGGCCCGCGACCGAGCCGAGGTACTTGTGGAAGTAGTCCTTCGGCTGCTGGCCACGCATCTGCGCGACGATGTTCTTCGCCAGCAGCTTCGACTGGCGGATGGCGTGCTGCGCGTTCGGCACGCACGTCGCCGTCGGGTCCTCCTCGGTGCGCGAGAGGTCCGGCACCGCGGAGCAGTCACCGGCGGCCCACACGCCCTCGAGGCCCTGGACCTGCATGGCGGCGGTGCACCGGACGCGGCCGCGCTCGTCGAGCGGGAGGTCCGTGTTGCGCAGCACCGGGTTCGCCTTCATACCGGCGGTCCAGATGATCGTGTCCGAGTCGAACTCGGTGCCGTCGTCGAGGATGACGTGACCGCCCTCGAGCGACTTCACACGGGTGTCGAGGTAGATCTTCATGCCGCGCTTCTCCAGCGCCTCGACGGTCCACGCGCCGAGCTTGGCGGACACCTCGGGCATGATGCGCCCGGCGGCCTCGACCAGGACCCAGTTCATCTCTTCGGGCTTGATGCCCTCGTAGTAACGAAGCGCATACCGCGTCATGTCCTCGAGCTCGGCGAGCGTCTCGATGCCCGCGAAGCCACCACCGATGACGACGAAGCTGAGCAGCTTCTTGCGCAGGTCCGCGTTGTTCGTGCTCGCTGCCTGGTCCAGGCGCGACAGCACGTGGTTGCGGACGTAGATCGCCTCGCCGATCGTCTTCATGCCGATGCCGACCTCGGCCAGGCCGGGGATCGGGAGCGTGCGTGAGATCGCACCCAGCGCGGAGACGAGCACGTCGTACTCGATCTCCTCGACGTGGCCGTCCGACAGCTCGGCGGTCACGATCTTGCGCGCGTGCTCGATCTTGGTGACGCGGCCGGTGACGACGTGGCAGCGCTTGAGCACCTTGCGCAGTGGAGCGACGACATGGCGCGGCTCGATCGAGCCGGCCGCCGCCTCAGGCAGGAAGGGCTGGTAGGTCATGTGCGGCTGCGGGTCGATTACCGTCACGGACGCCTCACCGGAGCGCAGTTTCTTCTGCAGTCCGAGAGCCGTGTACATACCGACGTACCCACCGCCGACAATGACGATCCGAGTGGGGTGCGACTTCACAGCAGCCATACACATATGGTCGCACCAGGACCCACTTTTTCGCGCGTCCGAAAGGGCCGTTGTGACTACCGTCGCCGGGTGATGCGGGACACGATGGCGGCTGACCTGCGCCTCCTGTCGAAGTCGAGCCGTTCTCCCTGAGAGAGTCGATTCAGATCCTCAGCGCGACGACCCCGATCACGACCGTCAGAGCGCCCAGTCCGAGCACCTCCACGAACCCGATGCCGGCACCCGATGGGACGAACGCGGCGAAGGCCGTGACGACAAATGTGATCACTTGGACAATGGCGAACCGGCGCGCCGGTGCTTTCAGCGCTGCGGGCTCGATCTTCGTTTTCACCGGAACGACCGCCGCGAGCGCGGACGTCACGTGAATGAGGTGCAGCGCCGGAATCATGATCAGCACGCCGAGCCGCAACGGGTGCCCGTCGGCGAACGCCATCACCAGCGCGGCGTAGCCGATCAGCAACGCCGGCCCCGCGCTCCCCGGCATCAGCACGGTGAGCGCCGTCAGCACCGAGACGATCAGCAGCGGCGCGATCGACGTGGACTCCAGGTGCAGGACCAGCGCCACGGGCAACGCCGCGAGCACGATCGCCAGGCGCATCAGCATTCCCGCGTCACCGCCACCCCGTGCTCGGCCATGCGCCGCAGCCGCAGCCGGTGCTCCACGGCGATCATCTCGGCCGCGACCTCACCCCACGGCGTCTCCGCGTCGGGCTCCAACGCCATCGGCAGCGTGTTGATCGCCAGCACGACGTGCCCGTGCTTGCGCGTCTGCACGGCCAGTTCCGCGATGTCGTCGTCGAGGAACGGCGACAGCACCACGACCACGCTCCCGTGCGGCAGCTTGCGCAACGCAACGCGCGACGACCACCCGGCGGCCTGCACGCACACGACGAGCTGCGTGCGGATACGCATCAGGTGCCGCCGTCCGACGCCGGAACGCACGTTGAGCTGCGGCCGCGACAGGTCCATCAACGCCACCCGGTCGCCCTGCCGCAGGTAGCCCGCGGCCATCGACGCCGCCTGCCGCACCGCCCGGTCCAGGCTGCCGCCGGGCCGCGTCGTCGCCCCGTAGTGAGGAGAGGCCCAGTCCGCCACGTCCACACCGACGTCCGCACGCGTGTCCAAGGCCAGCACGATCTCCGCGTCGGCCTCGGCGTGCCGCTCGCGGACGTGCACGGTGCCGGTGCGGGTCGTGACGCGCCAGTCGATGCGTTTGAGCCTGTCCCCCGGCTGGAACGCCCTGATGTCGCGCAGTTCGGTCGAGTCGCCGGCGCGCGGCGACCGGTGGATGCCGACCAGCCCGGCCGGACGGGGCGGCAGCGGGCCGGACGGGTGGTGCTCGACCGGCGGCAGGATCGTGCGGACGTGCTCGACCCCGACGATCGGCCCGTAGACGTGCATGCCGTCCGGCCCGGCGAACAGGTGGTCCAGCCGCAGGTCGACGCCGGGACCCCAGGCGTCGCGCCGGATCTCCACCGGCAGGTCGGGCGAGTGCGCCGGTACCACGCGGGCACCACCCGGCAGCTTGACCACGACGATCTCCGCGTCCGCGCCGTCGAGGTGCGCGACCGTGTGCACGACGCCCATGCCCGCCCCACGCGGCACGGGACGAACGTCGACCGTCGGTGTGCCACGGGGTTTCTGAGTGAGCAGCACGGACAGGATCAGCGGCACGCCGAACAGCACCAGCTCCACCTGGTGCAGGAACATCCCGCCGACGACGAGCCCGACGCCCAGCCAGACGGCGCGCGAGTACGCGTCCGTCGGGTGCCAGTGCGCGCCGTGCGACTGGGCGAACGCCTCCCTGATCTTGTCCGCCCGGCTCATGAGCTGGGCGGGCCCGGAACCTTGCCGAGCAGCTCGGTGACGACCTGCACGCCGTTCACGCCGGACGTCCACGTCTCGGGCTTCATCACGAGCCGGTGCGCCAGCACGGCGACAGCACACTCCTTGACGTCCTCGGGCGTCACGTAGCCGCGATCGTCCAAAGTGGCCAGTGCGCGGGCGACGAGCACGAGTCCCTGCGCACCACGGGGTGACGCGCCCACCTCGACCGAGGAGTGGTTGCGCGTGGAGACCGCCAGATCGACGCAGTACCGCAGGAGATCATCGTCCACTGTGGTCTGTTCGAGCTCGGCCTGCAGCTCGGCGAGCCTGCCGGGGGCGAGCACCGGCGCCACCTCGGCCTCCTCCCGCTGCCGCGCGAGCCGGCGGCGCAGGACCTCGACCTCTTCCTCCGGCGGCGGGTACCCGATGTCGAGCCGCACCAGGAACCGGTCGAGCTGCGCCTCGGGCAACGGGTAGGTGCCCTCGTACTCGACGGGGTTCGAGGTCGCGAGCACGTGGAACGGCCTGGGCAGCGGGAACGTGCGCCCCTCGACCGTCACCTGCCGCTCCTGCATGGCCTCCAGTAGCGCGGACTGCGTCTTCGGCGGCGTTCGGTTGATCTCGTCGGCGAGCAGCAGCCCGGCGAACACCGGCCCCTGGTGGAACTCGAACTCACGGCTGCCGGGGTCGTAGAGGAACGACCCGGTGACGTCCGCCGGCAGCAGGTCCGGCGTGCACTGCAGGCGGCGGAAGTCGAGGCTGAGCGCCTGCGCGAGCGACCGCGCGATCAGCGTCTTGCCCAGGCCCGGCACGTCCTCCAGCAGCACGTGCCCGCCCGCCAGCACGGCCGCGAACGCGAGCCGCAGCGTGCGGGTGCGCCCGACGACGACCTTGCCGATCTCGTCGAGGACCGCCTTGGCCTCAAGCGAAATGGTCACTCGACCCTCCTGAGCCTCTCCGCGAGTTGCTTCGGATCCGGCATCTCGGACGCCTCGATCCCCAGTCGTGCGAACCGGGCGCGGAACCGTTCCTGGTAGCGCCTCGGGTCCTCCGCCGCCTCGGTGAGCCTGCTCGCGAGCGTGCTGGCGACCGCGGTGCTGATCGAACCGGGTGGCGGCGGTGCCGAACTCCAGACGATGTCGGTGGCCCGCGGCAACCTCGTGACCAGCACGCCGAACGCGGTGGGCGGCACGGCCAGCGCCGCGGCCCACGCCGGCGAGGCGCCGAGCCACCAGATCACGACACCGATGATCACGCCGGCCACCAGTGCCAGCACTGTCTTCATGCGAGCTCCCGGACGATGCGGCTCAACTCTTGCCGTGCCTGCTGAGCTTGCGCGGCCGTCACGTCCTCGTGCCCGAACCGCGCGCGTTGGTAGAGGTCCTTGAGCACCACGGCGTCCACACCGAGCTTCTCGGTGAACTCCGTGGGCGTCTGGTGCGGCAGCCGTTCCTCGGCGGCTTCGAGCGCGAGCCAGGCGGCGATCACGGCGTCCCGCGGCGGCCGGTTCGGGTGCTCGGTGAACTCCTGCAACGCCTTCTCGACGCGCTTCACCACCGCGGACTCCCCGATCTCGGCACCCTCGACCTCGACGCCGCGCACACCTCCGCGACGGCGCCAGCGGGGCAGCTCGAACGCCAGGATGATCCCGATCAGTCCGAACAGGACGAGCCCGGCGAGCAGCACCAGGTACACGGTGAGCGGCACCGCGAACACACCCGGCAGCTCGTTCGGCAGCGGAACGTCCAGCTGCGGCGCACTGTTCTGCGGCGGCGGGCGGTCGTCCAGGCGGTTGACGAACGTGACCGGCGACGTGCCACTGGCCGCGGCGACGACGATCAGCAACGCCGCCACCGCCACCCCTGCCCGCCACCACTTCATGGCGGTCAGCCTTACACGGGTCAGCGGGATTCGGCTGATCCTTCGGCGAACTCGCTAGTCGAACGACTCGGCGGGCACCAGGCCGTCGAGAAACGTCCGGAAGTCGGCCGCCAGCGGCAACTCGCACTCGCCCTCGGCGTCGAGCCACACGACCGACGGCTCACCGGTCACCCCGCACGTCCGGTAGTCCAGCGCGATCCACCAGTGGCCGTCCCCGGTCAGCAGCACGACGGGTGACGGCAGCCCCCACTCCTCGACCAGGTAGCGCGTGTCGAGCAACGACGTCGTGCGCTCCGCCGTCCC
Source organism: Lentzea albidocapillata (assembly GCF_000719115.1). GTDB lineage: Bacteria > Actinomycetota > Actinomycetes > Mycobacteriales > Pseudonocardiaceae > Lentzea > Lentzea albidocapillata. The sequence goes on from NZ_JOEA01000037.1 coordinate 7,029, forward strand.
GATGCCCATCAGGCTGTCGAACGGCACGTGGTCCGGCGCCCACGAGGTCGGCTCGCTCGTCGGGAACGCGGACCGCTCGTCCACCACGCCACCACCGTTCTGCACGCGCAGCAGCTCCAGCAGCGCCTCCGGCAGCCGCACGCCCAGCAACGCCTCGGCCTCGCGAACTGCCTCGTCGGTGAGCGGCGCCTGCACGCCGTAGCTGTCTTCGGTCCAGAACTTCACGCGGCGCATCCTAGGCAGAGGCCCGTTTCAGCACGTCCTGCAGCATCTCCTGGGTCAGCCTGCCGGTGTACGTGTTGTGCGGCGACACGTGATAGCACCCGAACACCCGCAGCCCGCCCATCTCGACCTCCACCCCGTGCCCGAACTTCGGCCGCTCCGGCCCCAGCAACGGCAGGAACGCCTTCCACCCGAACCCGCCGAGCACCATGACGGACCGCAGGTTCGGCATCAGCGAGATCTCCTCGCGCAGGAACGGCGAGCACCGGTCCCGTTCCGCGGGCGTCGGCTTGTTGTCCGGCGGCGCACATCGGACGGGCGAGGCCATACGCACGCCGTACAGCTCCATGCCGTCGTCCCTGGCCCACGCGCGGGGCTGCGAGGCCAGGCCGACCTCGTACAACGCCCGGTACAGGAAGTCGCCGGAGGGGTCGCCGGTGAACATCCGCCCCGTTCGGTTTCCGCCGTGCGCTGCGGGGGCGAGGCCCACGATGAGCAGCGACGCGTCCATCGGCCCGAAGCCCGGGACCGGTCTGGCCCAGTAGTCCTGGTCCATGAACGCCGCGCGCTTCGAGACCGCCACGGACTCGCGCCACGCGACCAGGCGCGGGCACGCTCGGCAGGCCGTTATTCGATCGTCGAGTTCCGTAGTGTTGCTCCCATGTCCGAGGAGAAGACCGAAGAGAAGCCCGAGTCTCCCGCTGATGATCTGGTCACCACCCAGCACAGCATCGTCGTCAAGGGCCGCGAGCTGAACTACACCGCCACCACCGGGCGGATCGTGCTCAAGGAAGAAGTGCTCAAGGACGGCGTGTTCGAGGGCCACAAGCCCAAGGCCGAGGTGTTCGTGACCACCTACACGCTCGACGGCGCGGACCCGCTGAAGCGGCCCGTGACGTTCGCGTTCAACGGCGGACCGGGTTCCGCGAGCGTGTGGCTGCACATGGGACTCCTCGGGCCGCGCCGGGTCCTCAGTGGTGACGTCGGCGACCTCACCGCCCCGCCGTACGGGATCGCGGACAACGAGGAGAGCCTGCTCGCCGAGAGCGACCTCGTGTTCATCGACCCGGTGTCGACCGGGTACTCCCGGGCCGCCCAGGGCGAGAGGCCCGGCAGCTACCACGGCTACCAGCCCGACATCGAGTCCATCGCCGAGATCGTCCGGCTCTGGACCTCGCGCAACGGCCGCTGGATGTCCCCGAAGTTCCTCTGCGGCGAGTCGTACGGCACGCTCCGCGCGGCCGGTCTCGCCGAGCACCTGCAGAAGAAGTACGGCATGTACCTCAACGGGCTCATGCTGATCTCCTCGGTGCTGGACTTCGCGACGCTGGAGTTCAACGAGGGCCACGACCTCGCCTACACGCTCTTCCTGCCGACGTACGCGGCCATCGCCAACTACCACGGCCTGCACGGCGACCGCCCGCTCAAGGAGGTGCTCGCCGAGGCCGAGGAGTTCGCGGTCCGCGACTACCCCTACGCCCTCGCCCGCGGCAACCGGCTCAGCGATGTCGAGCGCGCCGCGACGATCGAGAAGCTCGCCCGGCTCACCGGTCTGTCCGAGGAGTACGTGGACGCGGTCGACCTGCGCATCGAGCACATCCGGTTCTTCACCGAACTGCTCCGCCGCGACCGGAAGACGGTCGGCCGCATCGACGCCCGCTTCACGGGCTGGGACACCGACTACGGCCGTGAGGGCATCTCCGCGGACCCGTCCATCGACGCGATCCTCGGCCCGTACTCGGCGGTGCTCAACCACTACCTGCACGCCGAGCTCGGCTACTCCAGCGACCTGCCGTACGAGGTGCTCGCGAGGGTCATCGACCAGTGGTCGTACAAGGAGTTCGAGGGCCGTCACGTCACAACGGCGGGCAAGCTCTCGGCGGCGATGCGGGCGAACCCGCACCTCAAGGTCCACGTCGCGTTCGGCTGGTACGACGGTGCCACGCCGTACTTCGCGGCCGAGCACCTCATCGCGCACCTGCAGATCCCGAAGGAGCTCACGGCGAACATCGAGTCGGCCTACTACCCGGCCGGCCACATGATGTACGTCCACGAGCCCAGCAGGATCCAGCAGTCCGAGGACCTGGCGGCGTTCGTCCGGAACTCCTCCGGCACGTGATCCTCGACCTGTCCGACGGCACCGTCCTGCACGAGCTCTGGACGGTGCAACGGCTGGCGTACGCCGTCGAGGCCGAGCTCATCGGCTTCGACGGCATCCCGCCGCTGCACGAGTCGCTCGACGAACTCCGTGCCTGCGACGAGACCTTCCTCGGGCTCTACGACGAGGAAGGTCTCGCGGGCGCGGTGTCCTATCGGCTCGACGGGTCCACTGTGGACATCTGCCGGCTGGTCGTGCACCCGCGGGCACACCGCCGCGGCATCGCGTCGAAGTTGCTCGACGCGCTGCCGGACGGGCCGCAGGTCGTCAGCACGGGCACCAGGAACGAGCCCGCGCTCGCGCTGTACCGCAAGCGCGGTTTCGTCGAGACCGGCACGCGCGAGGTCGGTCCCGGCGTGTCGCTCACCGACCTCGCGAAGCAATGATCATCTTCCTCAACGGGACGTCCAGCTCCGGCAAGTCGAGCATCGCCGCGGAGCTTCTGCAGGTGCTGGACCCCTCGTACTTCCACATGAGCATCGACGCGTTCAGCGCGATGTGCGCCGGCGACCGGGTCATGGAGCTCGACGCCCCCGAACTGGCCGCGTTCCTGCGCCGCATGAGGGCGGGCTTCCACCGCGCTGTGGCGGGCATGGCGCGGGCCGGCAACGACATCGTGGTCGACCACCTGCTCAGCGAGCCGTGGCGCCTCCAGGACTGCCTGGAGGTGATGGACGGCCTGGACGTCGTGCTGGTGGGCGTGCAGTGCCCTCCAGACGAGCTGGAGCGGCGCGAACAGGCCAGGGATGACCGGATGCCGGGGCAGGGCGCCGCGCAGCGGCTGAGCGTCCACCAGCACGGGCTTTACGACTTCGAGGTCGACACCGGCGTGAACAGCCCGCGGGAGTGCGCGCTCGCGATCAAGGAGTTCGTGAGCCGAGCCCCCACGACGAGGGCCTTCGACGAGTTGAGGGGCCGCGCCCGCGGGCACGACCCCTCAACCAGCTGAAAACCCGATCAGACGACCGCGCGCTCCTCAGCGAAGTGGCACGCGGCGGGGTGACCGTCGTTGCGCACCACGAGCTCGGGAACCTCGGTCGCGCAGATGTCCTGCGCCTTCCAGCACCGCGTGCGGAACCGGCAGCCCGACGGCGGGTCGATCGGCGAAGGCACGTCACCCGTCAGGCGGATGACGTCGCGCCGGCCGCGCTGGGTCGGGTCCGGCACCGGCACGGCGGACAGCAGCGCCTGCGTGTACGGGTGCATCGGGCGCTCGTAGATCTCTTCCTCGGTGCCGATCTCCACGATCTTGCCGAGGTACATCACCGCGACGCGGTCCGACAGGTGGCGGACCACCGACAGGTCGTGCGCGATGAAGACGTACGAGAGCCCCATCTCGGACTGCAGGTCGCCCAGCAGGTTCATGACCTGCGCCTGGATCGAGACGTCCAGAGCGGACACCGGCTCGTCGCACACGATCACCTTGGGCTTCAGCGCGAGCGCGCGGGCGATGCCGATGCGCTGGCGCTGACCGCCGGAGAACTGGTGCGGGTACCGGTTGATGTGCTCCGGGTTCAGGCCGACGATCTCCAGCAGCTCCTGGACCTTGCGCTGCCGGTCGCCCTTGGGCGCGACCTCGGTGTGGATCTCGTAGGGCTCACCGACGATGTCGCCGACCGTCATGCGCGGGTTCAGCGACGTGTACGGGTCCTGCAGCACGATCTGGATGTCGCGGCGCAGCTTGCGCAGCTCCGCGCCCTTCATCGCGAACATGTCGCGGCCCTCGAAGCGCGCCAGGCCCGACGTCGGCGGTTCCAGGCGCATCAGCACCTGGGCCAGCGTGGACTTGCCGCAACCCGATTCGCCCACGACGCCAAGGGTTTCGCCCTTGTTCAGCGAGAACGAGACGCCGTCGACGGCCTTGACGTGGCCCACGGTGCGCTTGAACAGCACGCCGACGCGGACCGGGAAGTGCTTGACGAGGTTCTCGACCTCGAGGATCGGCTCAGCCACGAGCGACGACCTCCTCCGCGATGTGGCACCGGCTGGTGCGGCCCATGCCGAGGTTGTGCACAGCAGGCACCTCGGAGGCACACCGGTCGAACACGCGCGGGCAGCGCGGGTTGAACGGGCAGCCGGGCGGGATGTTGGTCAGCGACGGCGGCAGGCCCTTGATCGTCTTGAGCTCCTGGCCGCGCAGGTCCACGCGGGGCAGGGACTCGAGCAGCGACTCGGTGTACGGGTGCCCCGGCGCGCGGAACAGCTCGTAGACGTCGGCGTGCTCGACGATGCGGCCCGCGTACATGACCGAGATCCGGTCCGCGACGTCGGCGACGACGCCGAGGTCGTGGGTGATCAGGATCATGCCCATGTCGCGTTCCTTCTGGATCTCCGCCAGCAGGTCCATGATCTGGGCCTGCACGGTGACGTCCAGCGCGGTCGTGGGCTCGTCCGCGATCAGCAGCTCCGGGTCGAGCGCCAGCGACATCGCGATCATCGCGCGCTGCCGCATACCGCCGGAGAACTGGTGCGGGTAGTCGGCGACGCGACCCTTGGCGTTCGGGATCTTCACCTGGTCCAGGAGCTCGATCGCCCGCTTGCGCGCGTCCGCCTTGGACATCCCGCGGCGGACCTTGAGCTGCTCCTCGATCTGGAACCCGATCGTGAACACGGGGTTCAGCGCCGAAAGAGCGTCCTGGAAGATCATGGCGATGCCCTCGCCACGAACCTGGCGACGCTCTTCCGCCGACTGGGTCAGCAGGTCCTCACCGCGGAACTTGATCGTGCCGTTGGTGATGAACCCCGGCGGCGTGTCCAGGATGCCCATGATCGTCTGGGCGGTCACGGACTTGCCGGAACCGGATTCGCCCAGCACGGCAAGGGTTTCGCCCGCCGAGACGTGGTACGAAACGCCGTTGAGCACCTTCGCGACACCGTCGCGGGTGCGGAATTCCACGTGGAGATCCTCGACCTCCAGCAATGGCTGAGTCACAGGATTCCCCTAACGGGACTTGGGATCGAGGGCGTCGCGCACGGCGTCACCGAGCATGACGAAGGCCAGCACGGTGATCGTGACGAAGCCCGCGGGGAACAGCAGCATGTGCGGAGCCGACTGGAAGTAGTCGCGCGACTCGGAGATCATCACGCCCCACGACACCACCGGCGGACGCAGGCCGATGCCGAGGAACGCCAGCGTCGCCTCGGCGCCGATGAAGGCACCCAGGGCGATCGTCGCGTACACCAGCACGGGCGCCACGGTGTTCGGCAGGAGGTGCCGGAACACGATCCGCAGCGGCGAGGCACCGAGACCGCGAGCGGCCTTGACGTAGTCCTGCTGCTTCGCCACGAGCGTCGCGGAACGCATGATGCGCATGGCCACCGGCCACGACAGCACGGCGATCGAGAGCACCACCTGCGTGATGATCTGGAAGACGCCGGGGTTCTCCGTGGGCGCGTTGAGCGTCGTCAGGATGACGATCGCACCGAGCACGAACGGGATGCCGGCGAAGATGTCGGCGAACCGCGACAGCAGGCTGTCGATCCACGTCTTCGCGTAGCCCGCGATGATGCCGACGGTCGACCCGATCAGCACGGTCAGCAACGTCGCGAAGATGCCGACCAGCAGCGACGCGCGAGCGCCGTGCATGGCACGGGCGTAGACGTCGTAGCCCTGCAGGTCGTAGCCGAACCACGCGTCACCCGAAGGCGACTGCAGTGACTTGTCGAGGTCGGCGGCACGCGGGTCGACCGACGTGAACAACGTCGGCCAGATCGCCATCAGCACGATGATCGCGATGATCACCAGCGAGATGATGAACGAGGGCTTGGTGCGGAGCTCGCCCCACGCGTCGCTCCAGAGGGAGCGGGGCTTGCGCTGCTTCTGCGACGAGTCGTCGACGTGGCTGAGCTGGTCGACACCTGCCGCCGCGGACGCCTCGAGTCCGGTTCCGCCGGACACGGATCCTGGGTCACTCATAGCGAATCCTCGGGTCGAGAACGGCGTACAGGAGGTCGACGATCAGGCTCATCAGCAGGTAGACGAGCACCAGCAGGGTCACGATGCCCGTGACCATGATGCCTTCCTTCTCCTGGATGCCGCGGAAGATCAGACCGCCGATGCCGTTGATGTTGAAGACGCCCTCGGTGACGATCGCGCCGCCCATGAGGCTGCCGAGGTCGGTGCCGAGGAACGTGATCACCGGGATCAGAGAGTTGCGCAGCAGGTGGATGCCGACGACGCGGCTCTGCGGCTGGCCCTTCGCGATGGCCGTGCGCACGTAGTCCGCGCGCCGGTTCTCGACGATGCTCGACCGGGTCAGCCGGGCCACGTAGGCCATCGAGAGACTGCCGAGCACGAAGCCGGGCAGGATCAGCTCGCCGAACGTCGGATCGGAGCTGACCGAGGTGTCCATCAGGTCGAAGCCCTGCGGGCCGAGGTAGAGCCGCAGCACGAAACCGGTGACGAAGACCGGCAGCGAGATCAGGAACAGGGTCGAGACCAGGACCAGGTTGTCCAGGAAGCCCTGCTTGCGCAGACCGGTGAGGACGCCGGCGATGATGCCGATGACGGCCTCGATGATCAGCGCGATGATGCCCATCTTGAGCGTGATCGGCCACGAGGTGGCGATCTGCTCACCGACGGAGACGCCGTTGAAGGTGGTGCCGAAGTCACCGACGAGCAGGTTGCCCAGGTACTTGAAGTACTGGATCACCAGCGGGTCGTTGAGATTGAGCTTTTGGCTCATCTCGGCGATGTAGGCCGGATCACACGGCCGCTGGCCGCACTTGCCCGCGAAGGGGTCCTGCGGAATCGCCCAGACCAGGGCATAGATCAGAAAAGTGGTCCCCAGGAAGACCGGTATCAGCTGCAGCAGACGGCGCAGCACATAGCGACCCATGAGGTCGGCTCCTTGCGTGGTGGGGGCGCCCAAGGTCCTGACACCGCACCGGCCCCGCGCCCGTAACGCTTGAGGGACGCGGGGCCGGACGGATCAGTCAGAACTCAGGTGTTCGGCAATCAGGCCTTGACGCGGAACGACTCCAGAGCGCCCTGACGCTTGAACGACATCTTGGCGGCGAGCAGGTTCTTGGAACGGCCGCCGATGCCCTTCTCGTTCCAGGTCGGCATGGAGGGCAGGTCCTTGGCGATGATGTCCTCTGCCTGCTGGTAGATCTTGATCGCCTCCTCCTCGTTGGCCGTCTCGTCGGCCTTCTTCAGGAGCGCGTTGACCTCGGGGTTGTCGTAGTTCGAGTCGTTCGACGAACCACCGGTGCGGTACAGCGGGTTGAGGAAGTTCTCGATCGACGGGTAGTCGGCCGACCAGTCCGAACGGCTCATGCCGGTCAGCTGCTTGCCGTCGACGATCTGGCGGAACGCACCGAAGTTGGTGGCACCGACGAACTCGCAGTCGACGCCGAGCGCCTGCTTGATGCTGTTGCACGCCGCCTCGAGCGGCTCCTTGCGGCCACCGTCCTGGTTGGACTGGATGGTCAGCTTGGTGCCGGTGAAGCCCGACTCCTGGAACAGCTGCTTGGCCTTCTCCGGGTTGTACTTGCAGTACTCGCCGCAGGTGTCCGGGCGGTAGCCCTTGATGCCGGGCGACACGAAGCTGGTGGACGGCACGTACGAGCCGGCCAGCACGGTCTTCGTGATCTGCTCCCGGTTGATGGCCATCGAGACGGCCTGGCGCAGCTTCAGGTTCTTGAACTCGGGGATGTACTGCGGGAACGCGATCGCGCTCTGGCCGAGCAGGTTGGCGTTCACGACCGCGTCACCGAGGTCGGCCTTGTACTTCTCGCCGACCTTGGCCGACGGGGGCAGGGCCTCCATGAAGTCCAGCTTGCCCGCGACCAGGTCCTGGTACGCGGTCTCCTGGGAGGAGTAGATCTTGTAGTCCAAGGTCTTGAAGTGGACCTTGTCCTCGCCCTTGTAGTCGTCGAAGCGCTCCATCTTGATCAGCGCGTTCGGCGTGCGGGAGACGAACTTCAGCGGGCCGTTGCCGATCGGCTTGGCCTCGGCGGCCTTCGGGTCCGCGAAGAACGAGTCGGCCATCGGCGAGAACGGCGTGTAGCCGATCATCGTCGTGAAGACCGAGGTCGGGCCGTTGAGGGTGACCTTGAACTCGTAGTCGCCCACCAGCTCGAGACCGGACATCTTGTCCTTGGCCGGCTTGGCGTTCTCGTCGGACGGGTGGACGTCCTCGAAGCCCGCGATCGGGGAGAAGAACGATGCCGCCTGCTGCGCGTTCGGCGCGTACGCGGCCCAGTTCCAGGCGTCGACGAAGTTCTTCGCCTTGACCTCGGTGCCGTCGTGGAACTTCCAGCCCTGCTTGAGCTTGATCGTGTAGACCTTCGCGTCACTGGTCGTGATCGAGTCGGCCATCAAGTTGTAGGGCGCGCCGTCTTCGGTCTTGTAACCGACCAGCCGCGAGAACAGCGAATCGGTGACCTTGCCACCGCCGGCCTCGGTCGTGTTGGCCGGGAACAAGGTGCTCTTGGGCTCGGTGCCGTAGATGGACACCGTGCCTTCCGGGTTGTCCTTGCCATCGGTGGCGTTGTTGCTACCGCCACCGCCGCCGCATGCGCTGAGCGTCATGGCGAGCGCGGTGGGAAGTACCACCCACGCAACCCGTGATCGCGACATCAGTCTCTCCCGCCTTTCCCCGGCGCCGCTCCGCAGATATTGCGTGCGCGCGCCTCCCCGGGAGGTCTCGTCCACCTCCCAAAACGTGAGAGGACGTTAACCGGGGCGTCCAGCAGTACGCGCACTGAAATCGGTCACAAAGTCGTCACGATCGCCTCAAGCGCACCTTAATTCGGCGCTAGACCAGCGAAAACGCGATGCCGTCGAGGATGTCGTGCTCGCTGCACACGAGCGTGCGAATTCCCGCGCGATTCTCCAGTTCGTCGGCAATCGCACGCAGTACCACCGCTCCACCGCAGATCACATCCACTCGACCGGGGTGCATGGGTCCCAGCGAGGCACGCTCATCATGCGTCATGGAGAGGATACGGTCGGTGATTTCACGAACATTGTCAAGTGTGATGCGGCTGAGGTGAATATCGTCGCTGTTGTACACCTCCAGCCCTTGGACCAGGGCTGACAATGTCGTAACCGTGCCGGCGACGCCGATCCACGTCTTGGTCTTCTCGACCGGGACGACTTCGAATGCCTCTTTGATCGCCGCACGCGCAAACGCTTCCGCCTGTGCGATCTCGTCCGCGGTGGGCGGATCGGACTTGATGAACCGCTCCGTCAGCCGCACACAGCCGATGTCCATCGACCTCTCGGCCTCCACACCGGAGCCCGTGCCGAGGACGAACTCGGTGCTGCCACCACCCAGATCGGTGACGAGGAAGGGTCCCTCGTCCGGGTCGAGGTCGGCCACCGCGCCGAGGTAGGACAGCCTCGCCTCCTCGTCTCCGGTGATCACCTCGGCGGGCGCACCGAGGATCTGCTCGGTCATGCCGAAGAACTCGTCGCGGTTGCTCGCGTCACGCGTCGCGCTCGTAGCGACCATCCGTGCGGTCTCCACGCCCTTGCGTTGCATCGTGCGCGCGTAGTCGAGGAGGGCTTGCCGGGTGCGCTCGATAGCGTCGGGGTGCAGCTGCCCAGTCGCGTCCACGCCCTGACCGAGCCGGACGATCTTCATCTCGCGGTGGACGTCCCGCAGCCAGGCCGTGCCGTCGTCGCGCTTGGTCACGTCGGCGATCAGCAGCCGGATCGAGTTGGTTCCGCAGTCGATGGCAGCAACGCGCGACATGATCACTCCTCGGTGGTTCCGATGTTCCCCCGGCAAGCATCGCGCACACACGAAGAGGTCGCGCCGACGGCGCCACGAACGCCACCTAGTGGCGCGACCCGGAACGTCGGCGAGGTAATCCACGCTCAGCAGGGCACCTCGCGGCGCCGCCCCCACGCCCCCGTACAACCAGTACGAGAACGTGGACGACTGCGGGTTGCCCGTGGACGACTGCTGCGGCGGAGTCGACGGCTCCGTCTGCGGCGGGTTGGTCACCGTGGTGGTCGTCGGGGTCGTCGTGGTGGTCGACGGCGTCGTAGTGGTCGTCGTCGTGCACGAAGACGGCGGCGGCGTGGTGGTCGTGGTCGACGACGTGGTGGACGAGGTGGTGCCTGTCGTCGTGGTCGGGCAGTTCGACGGAGGCGTCGTGGTCGTGGTCGTCGTAGTCGTGGTGGTGGTCGTCGTAGTCGTCGTCGGGTTGCCGGTGTTCCCGTTGCCGTTGTTCGGCGGGTTACCGGTGTTCGGGTTGCCCGGCTGCGGGTTCTGCACGTTGTTGCCGGTGTCCGGCAGCAGCGGCAGGGGGTCGACGTTCTCGCTGTACTGCTTGGCCCACTTGAGGACCGTCTCGACGTACGTCGTGGAGTGGTTGTAGCGGAAGACGGCGGCGGCGCGGTCTTGCTGCTTGCTCAAGTCGCCGCCGCCCGAGCAGAGGTAGCGGCCGGCGCCCAGAGCGGCGTCGTAGATGTTGTTCGGGTTGACGTTGCCGTCGTCGTTCAGGTCGCCGCCGAAGCTCGCCCACGTCGCGGGGATGAACTGCATCGGGCCGACCGCGCGGTCCCAGGTGGTGTCGCCGTCGAGGCGACCGCCGTCGGTGTCGCGGATCGCGGCCATGCCGGGGGCACCGTTGAGGACCGGGCCGAGGATCTTGGGGCTGGCGTCGCCGACGGCGTTCACGCGGCCGCTGTTGGCGTGGTTCGACTCGACCTTGCCGATGCCCGCGAGCAACGCCCAGTCGAGGTTGCAGCCGGGGACGAGCTCGGCCATCTTGTCCTCGGCGCGGAGGTAGGCCTCCACCATCACGCCGGGGATGTCGTGGACGCCGGGGGCGTCGTCGAGCAGTTCGCCGTCGTCGAGGTCGCCGTCGTCGATGGTGCCGTCCTCGAGGTCGGCGAGCAGCGCGGCACTCAGTTCCTCGGACAGCGGTAGGCGGCCGGCGGCGCCCAACTCGGACGGGTCGCGGTGCAGGGCGCCGAAGACGTCGGCGGGGCCTAAGGAGACAGCGATGTCATCGTGCTTGGCGAGGTTGACCCAGTCGACGAGCTTGGTGCCGACGATCATCGCTGGGGCGAGCATCGCAGCCAGCGCGGCGACGGCGAAGCCCTTTTGCCTAGGGCTCAACGCCGACGGACCACGCAGTTTGGCCATTGCCACGAATACTCACCTCTCGTGCGTCATCGCGGCTCGCCGTCCTGCAGTTACGGCGAACGCCCCCGGTCCCACCCTGCCCCACTACGAAGCCTAGGTGTACCCAAGACGGAGTGAAGCGTGCGTTCGGTTCCGTTGACTGTTAACTCGCCGAACATTCACCTGCGGGCCACAGCCCCTGCTCGCCCAGGATTGCCAGCGCCTCGTCGCCCATGGGGTTGACCCCAGGGCCCTTCGCGAGGGCGTGTGCGACGTGCACGTGCAGGCACTTGACCCTGACCGGCATGCCGCCCGCGGTGACCTGGGTGCCCAGCGACTCGATGGCGTCGCGTTCCGCGAGGTACGACTCGTGCGCGCGCTGGTAGGCGGCCGCGAGTTCCGCGTCCGTGGCCAGGCGCTCCTGCTGCTCCTTCATCAGCCCGCCACCTTCGAGCGTGCTGACCAGGGAGTTCAGCTTGGGGCAGGTCAGGTAGTACAGCGTCGGGAACGGCGTCCCGTCGGGCAGCCGCGGCGCCGTCTGCACGACGTTCGGGTGCCCGCTGGGGCACCGCGAGGCGATCGCACGGGTCCCGCGCGGCGTGCGGCCGAGCTGCTGAGCGACCGTTTCCAGGTCAGCAGCACTTACTTGTGCGTCACCGATTCCCACAGTTCCTCGTACCAGGACCCTTCTGCCGCCTGCTTGCCCGACGGCCTCTCCGTCTCCGTGTTGCGACCTTCGTCACCCGGCAGTTGAACGATGTAGGGCGTCTCGCCGGGCCGCACCCAGTGCAGCCGCTTGCGCGCCTCGATCTCCACGTACGCCGGGTCCTGCAGTTCCGACTTGCGCTTCTCCAGCGCGGCGACCGTCTCGCGCAGCTTCTGCTGCTCGGCTCCCACGTCGCGCAGCTCGTCGCGCTGCGAGAGGTAGGTCCGCAACGGGACCGCGATGCTCAGCGCCAGTGCGCACAGCACCATCGCGAACATCGCGGCCCGCCGCGTACCGGTCATTCCGAACGCGCCACCCGTGCCCTCACTGCGCCGCGACGGCGCCTTGGGACGGGGTGGCTTGCGCGCGCGTGCGGGCCTCGCCTCCCGCTCTTCGCGGGGGCGGCGGGGACGACGCGCGCGCTCGGCCATGCCTTACAGCCTCTCAGCTCTCCGGCGTGTAGCGCGGGAACGCGAGCTCGCCCGCGTAACGCGCCGCGTCGCCGAGGCTCTCCTCGATGCGCAGGAGCTGGTTGTACTTCGCGGTGCGCTCACCACGGGCCGGGGCACCGGTCTTGATCTGGCCGGCACCGGTCGCGACGGCGAGATCGGCGATGGTCGTGTCCTCGGTTTCGCCCGAGCGGTGCGACATCATCGACTTGTAGCCGTACGACGTGGCCAGCGAGACCGCGTCGAGCGTCTCGGACAGCGTGCCGATCTGGTTGACCTTCACCAGCAGCGCGTTGGCGGCGCGGCGGGAGATGCCCTCCTCCAGGCGCTCCGGGTTCGTGACGAACAGGTCGTCGCCGACGATCTGGACCTTCTCGCCCAGCTCGGCGGTCATCTGGACCCAGCCGTCCCAGTCGTCCTCGGACAGCGGGTCCTCGATGGACACCATCGGGTAGTCGCGGACCAGCTCGGAGTAGTAGCCGATCATCTGCTCGGCGGACCGCTTGTTCTTCTCGAACGTGTAGGCGCCGTCGGAGAAGAACTCCGTGGCGGCCACGTCGAGCGCGAGCGCGATGTCACGGCCCGCCCGGTAACCGGCCTTCTCGATGGCCTCGAGGATCAGGTCGAGCGCGTCGCGGTTGCTGCCGAGGGACGGCGCGAAGCCACCCTCGTCACCCAGACCCGTGGCGAGACCCTTGCTCTTCAGCACGGACTTCAGCGCGTGGTAGACCTCGGTGCCCCAGCGCAGACCCTCGCGGAACGTCTCCGCGCCGATCGGCGCGATCATGAACTCCTGGATGTCCACCTCGGTGTCGGCGTGCGAGCCGCCGTTGAGGATGTTCAGCATCGGCACCGGCAGCACGTGCGCGTTCGGTCCGCCGATGTAGCGGAACAGCTCCAGGCCGGAGCTCGTCGCCGCCGCCTTCGCGACCGCGAGGCTCACACCGAGGATCGCGTTGGCGCCGAGCCGCCCCTTGTCCGGCGTGCCGTCAAGGTCCACGAGCTTCTGGTCGACGATGCGCTGCTCGACGGCCTCGATGCCGACCAGCTCCGGGCCGATCTCGTCGAGCACCGCGGTGACCGCGCGCTCGACGCCCTTGCCCAGGTACCGCTTGGCGTCGCCGTCCCGCAGCTCCACCGCCTCGTGCTCACCGGTCGAAGCACCCGACGGAACAGCCGCACGCTCCAGCGTGCCGTCGTCCAGCGCCACCTCGACCTCGACGGTGGGGTTGCCGCGCGAGTCCAGGATCTCGCGTGCTCCGACCTGTTCGATGACCGCCACTTGCGCTCCCTGTTTCTCCTGCGTCTCGTCTCGCGACGAGCCTACTTGGGCCAGCTGACAGGCAGGTGCTTGACGCCGTTTTGGAAGTTCGACCGCAGCCTGTCGACGCCGCCATCCAACTGAATCGTGCCAGAAAGGTCCAGGACCGCGTCGAAAATCGCCCGCATCTGGGTCCTGGCCAGCTGCGCTCCGAGGCAGAAGTGCGGACCGTGCCCGAAGCTCAGGTGGTCGGCCTCGCGCCGACCCACGTCGAACCGATCCGGCTCGGTGAACACGCGCTCGTCCCGGTTCGCCGAAGAGAACCAGACGACGACCTTGTCCCCTGCCTTGATCTCCTGCCCGGACAACGACGTGTCCCGCACAGCCGTGCGGCGGAAGTGCATGACCGGCGTCCACCACCGCAGCATCTCCTCTACCGCCGTGTCGAGCAGCGAGCGGTCGGCGCGCAGGCGTGCGTACTGGTCGGGGTGTTCAAGCAGCGCGATCATGCCGCCGGGGATGCCGTTGCGCAGGGTTTCGTTGCCCGCCACGGAGAACAGCCAGAAGAGATTCTCGAACTCCTCCAGCGAGATGTCCTCCCGCATGAGGTTGCTCAGCACGTCGTCCGACGGGTGTGCGCGCTTGTAGGAACCCAGCGCGTGTGCGTAGGCGTAGAGATCGGGCATGCCATCGCGGGCTCGTGGATCGCGGCCGTCGTCCGGACGGAGTCGCAACGCCTCCAACGCCATGTCGGTCATGCCGGCGGTGGAGCTGGACGACAGGGCGTAGTCGGGGTCCTGGAAGCCGATCACGCGGTTGCTCCAGTCGTAGAGCAGCGCTCTGTCCTGGCGCGGGACGCCGAAGACGTCGGCCAGGGTCAGCAACGGCAGGTCGGCGACGTCGGACGCGAAGTCGCCGGACAGGCCGTGAACGATCTCGCGGGCGTTCGAGCGGATGCGGTCTTCCAGGCGCGCCACCGCGCGAGGCGTGAACGCCCTGGTCAGCATGCGTCTGAGCCGCGTGTGCGAGGGCGGGTCCTGGTTGAGCATCATGCGTTGGACGTAGGCCAGGTCCGAGGGCTGCGGGTCGCGGATCTGGGTGGCGCCGCGGTGCGAGGAGAAGACAGCAGGTGTCTTCAGCACCGTTCGGACGTCCTCGTGGCGGAAGACCGCCCAGAAGTCGTCGATGCGCACCACGTTCTTCTCACGCAGCCGGGTTAGTGCGTCGTGCGGGACTCCCGAGGTATACGTGTCCGGGTCGACGATGAGGTCGGCATCGGTCCTGGGCATAGAACGGATTCTGACGTGCTTCATGTCGAACGTGGTGGAAACGGGCCGTTGCTGGTGCTGCTGCACGGGCTGGGCGCGACCGGCGAGGTGTGGCAGGACGTCCTGAAGGACTGGGAAGGCAGCTGGCTCGTGCCGGATCTGCCTGGTCACGGCCGTTCGAACCGGCTCGGCCGGTACTCGTTCGGCTCACTCGCGGCGGCGGTCGCCGACACCATCCCGCGCGAGCCCGTCACGGTCATCGGGCACTCGCTGGGCGGCGTGGTCGGGCTGGCGCTGGCGAGCGGGTGGTTCGGGGTCGAGGTGACCACGTGCGTCGGCGTCGGGATCAAGGTGCGGTGGACCGACGAGGAACTGCAGAAGGCGGCCGCGCTCGCCGCCAAGCCCGGGAAGGTCTTCGCCACCGAAGAAGAAGCCGCCGAGCGGGCGTCGAAGATGGCGGGTGTGCGACTGAGGAACGGCGTGTCCGAAGTGGACGGTGGATGGACGCCGTCACTGGACATGAGGGCCTTCGGCGTGGGCAGGCCGGACATGGCCGGGCTGATCATGGCCGCGCAGGCCCACGTCGTGCTGGCGGCGGGCGAGAACGACCCGATGAGCCCCCAGGAACACCTGCGGGAGCTGGTGCCCGAGCCGGTGATGTTCCCCGGCGCGGGCCACAACGTGCACGTCGAGTCGCCCTCGTCCCTGCGCACCGTGCTGGCTCAGCTCGCCACGTAGCCACCGTCGGCCGTGATCACCGAGCCTGTGATGAAGCTGGCCTTCTCGGAAGCCAGGAACAGCACGGCTTCCGCGATCTCGTCGGGCTGACCGACGCGCTGGAGGGGAAGGTCCTTCGCGATCGCGTCGAACACCTCGCCGGCTTCCGCCAGGGCCTTGTCGGTGGCGATCGGGCCGGGCGCCACGGAGTTCACGCGGACGCCGGCGGGACCGAACTCGACGGCCCACGAGCGGGTCAGCGCGTCCATCGCGGCCTTGGAGGCGTTGTAGACGGAACCGACCGGCGTGCCGACCACGGCCGCGATCGACGAGACGTTGACGATCGAGCCCTTGCCCTTGGCGACCATCGCCGGGGCGAGGGCGGCGGTGAGGAAGTAGGTGCCGCGGACGTTGACGTCGAACACCTGCTGGTAGACGTCGACGGACTGCTCGGCCGTCGGCGAGAACGGGAAGATGCCGGCGTTGTTCACGAGCACGTCGACCTCGCCGACCTCCTCGGCGAGCTTGCGGACGTCGTCGACGCCGGCGACGTCCGAGATGATGAAGTGACCGGTGCCGCCGGCCTGCTCGATCAGCGCGACGGTCTCCTTGCCGAGCTCCGCGCGGCGACCGGTGAGGTAGACGGTGGCCCCCGCCTCCGCGAGCTTGACCGCGATGGAGCGGCCGATGCCGGAGGTGGCGCCGGTGACGAGGGCCTTCTTGCCTGCGAGTTCCTTGGTTGACATGTCTTCGAACTTGCCGACGCCGGATCGTCAAGCCATAAATTCCTGATGAATCAGCTGGTCAGCACGGGTGCACGCCACCCGAAGTACATCCGCACGAAATGCGGCAGCCGGTACCGGCCGAGCACCAGCGGTTCGATCAGGTGCACGTCGGCGAGCGCCTCCAGCGCGTACTCGATCGAGCCGGGGTCGGCGCCGGACATCTCCGCCGCCTCGCACACGTCGATCACGTCCGCGTCGCGGCGCGCGAAGCACTGCAGCAGGTGGCGTCCCTGCTCGGTGAGCTGCTGCTCCGCCTTGATCATCGGCGCCAGCACGGCCATGCAGTCGGACGGAATGGCGTCGCCGAGCTGCGTCTCGCGTTTCATCTGGGCCAGCAGCATCGCCACGGTCCAGTTCGCGCGACCGGTGAGCTTGCCGCCGAGCACACGGATGGGGTTCGGCAGGTACGAGATGCGCGCCAGCACCTCGTCCGTGACATCGACCTCGGCATCGGCCCTGGCGGGGTCGAGGACCTTGCGGAAGAACTCGTTCGCCTCCGCCTCGGTCAGACCGGCGACCTTCAGCCAGGTCACGCTGGGCAGCTCGTTCCACCTGCGCACGCTCGTGAGGATCATGGCCGAGCCGGGCGTGTGGAGCTCCGCGATCTGGGCGGGGTCGTGGACGTCGTCGACGACGACCAGGAACCGCTTGCCGCGCGCCTTTTCCCGCCACAACGCGGCTTTGTCGCCGTGGGGGTTCTCGACCCCGACCGCGCGCAGCAACTCGTTGGCGATGTCCTTGCCCCGGACGAAGATCTGCCCGTCGGGGTAGCCGTGCTTGGCGAGATGCGCGACATGAGTGGCCAGCGCCGTCTTGCCGCTGCCATGCATGCCGGTGATGCCGACGGTGCGCGGGAGGGTCCGCAGTGCCAGCGCGATCTCGGCCGTGCGGCCGGTGAAGTCGGGCAGGCCGGGCGGCAGTTGCTCGGGCCGGCGCGCCAGGTTCAGCTCGCCCCGGAGGATCTGCGCGTGCACCTCGCGCAGCTCAGGCCCCGGTTCGAGGCCGAGTTGCTCGTTCAGGAGAGCGCGCGCCTGATGGAACTGCTCCAACGCATCGGCCTGCCTGCCGTCGCGGTAGAGGGCCTGCATGAGAAGAGCGCGCGTCCGTTCCCTGAGCGGGAAGGCGGCGACGTGCTTCTGCAGTTCGAGGACGTCCATCTCGCGTTCGAGCAGGGCTTCGCGGCACTGCAACCGCTCGTTGCCGATCCTGACCCGCTGGGCCTCGAAGTAGGTGCTGCTCAGACCTTCGAGCGGCTCGTCGCGGCAGTCGTCGAAGATCTCGGCCCGGAGCGTGTAGCCGCCGTCCTTGGACTTCAGGTCGAGCTCGGGCACGGCCTTGCGGATCTTGTACATGTACGTCCGCAACGCCATCACCGCGCTCGGCGTCGGGTCGTCCCAGACCATGCCGATCAGCTGGTCGTTGCTCAGCCGGATGCCGTTGTTCAGCAGCAACGCCGCCAGCACCGCCCGCTGTTGCCGCGGGCCCAGATCGATCTCCTCGTCGTCGCGCCAGGCTCGTACCGGACCCATCAGTGAGAAGCGCAGGCTCATGCAACGTGACAACGCCCGTAGGCATTCCCGGCATGCCCAGCTGAAATGAGTATTATGAACGTGGGCTCTGAGCCTACGGAGGTTGTATGAACGACCGCGTCACCATCTCGACCAAGCTCGCCAGACGAGAGAACAAGGTGCTGCGTCCGAGAGACGCGGGAGACGTGTACGCCCACCCCCGCAGCGAGTTCGAGCGGCTGCTCGAACAAGCGGTGCTCAGCCACATCTGCACCGGCTACTACGCGCTGGCCCCGATGGAACGGCTGGGTGATCCACGATGGCGCCCGGATCTCGCGGCGGTCGCACTCGGCATTGCCCAGGCGGACTACGGCAGGGATGCCGTGGCACTGATGAGCATCACTGCTGCGGGTCGTCACGGTGCCCTGCCGCGCGCCATCGCCACGGCCGTCGTGGCCGTGCCCAAACAACGGCCCGTCTTGCACACCAACGTCGGCGACGTGGTTTTCGTGAAGCGCGACGTGGGCCGCCTCGACCTCGAACGCGTGGAAACCGAACTCACGGCGGGGTGGATGACCACGCCGGAGCAGACGGCCCTCGACATCGCGGCCCGGCCCAAACTCGGTGGCATCGAAGAAGCCGATGCCGCGTCGATCCTGCGGGCACTCAGCCGCAAGATCGACTGGGCGGTCACCGAGGAGCTTGCGCGTGATCAGCACAGGCCAGCAGCGCTGGCGCGAGTGCGGGAGGCGTATGCGACGGCACTCGGCTGGTAGCCCGTCTCACGGACCGGTCGGCAACGGGCGCGGCCCGATCACCTGCTTCATCACGATCGTCGAGGTCAGCCCGCGCACTCCGGGCAGCTTCGCCAGCGTCTCCTCGTACAGCCGCTGGTAGGACGCCAGATCCGCGGTGACCACGCGCAGCAGGTAGTCGGGGCTGCCGAACAACCGTTGCGCCTCCACGACGTTCGGCACGTCGACCAGGGCGCGGTCGAAGTCGGCCATGGTGTCCAGGCGCACCTTGGCGAGGACGAGGGCCTCGAACCCGAACCCGAGCGCCGCCGCGTCCACCACCGCCCGGTATCCGTGGATGACGCCGTCGCGCTCCAGCTCGCGCAGGCGGCGCTGGCAGCGCGAGATGCTGAGCTGCACGCGCTGGGCCAGGTCGGTGACGGTGATCCGTCCGTCGCGCTGCAGTTCAGCAAGAATCTTGCGGTCCACGGCGTCCATGAGCAAAGAACGCAAACACCTTGCTCGTGAGTTCCCCTAGCTTTTGCCCCATGAGCAGCGCGAATCCGTTACGTCAGCTGACCCTGGACCAACTGAGGCGCCGCACCAGCATGAAATGGCGGCACTACCCCGAGGACGTGCTGCCCGTGTGGGTGGCCGAGATGGACGTCCTGCTCGCCGAACCCGTCGCCGAGGCGATCACCGACGCCGTGCGGCGAGGCGACACCGGCTATCCCAGCGGGACCGCCTACGCCGAGGCGCTGGCCGGGTTCGCGAAGCGGCGTTGGGGCTGGGAGCCCGCCGTCGAACGCACGGCGATCGTGCCGGACGTGATGCTCGGCGTGGTCGAGATGTTCCGGCTGGTCTCGCACCGGGACGCGCCCGTCGTCGTCAACTGCCCGATCTACCCGCCCTTCTACCAGTTCGTCGAGTCGCTGGGACGCCAGGCGGTCGAGGCCCCGCTGGGCGCGGACGCGCGGATCGACTTCGTCGCGCTGGAGGCGGCGTTCGTGCGGGCCGGCCGGGGTGCGGTGTACCTGCTGTGCAACCCGCAGAACCCGACCGGCACCGTGCACACCGCCGCCGAACTGCAGGAAGTCGCGCGGCTGGCCCGCGCACACGGCATCCGCGTGGTGGCGGACGAGATCCACGCACCCCTCACGACCGTGGGCTTCGTGCCGTACCTCAGCGTCGCGGACGACGGGCTGTCGTTGATGTCCGCCTCGAAGGCGTGGAACCTCGCCGGGCTCAAGGCCGCGCTCGCCATCGCCGGGCCCGACTCCGCCGACGACCTGAAGAGGCTGCCCGAGGAGGTGAGCCACGGACCGAGTCACGTCGGGATCCTCGCCCACACCGCGGCCTACGAGAAGGGCGCCGACTGGCTGGACACCCTGCTGGCAGGCATACAGGAGAACCGGGAACTGCTCACCGGCCTGCTCGCCGAACACCTCCCCGCCGTCCGCTACTCCCCCGGCCAGGGCACGTACCTCGCCTGGCTGGACTGCCGCGAGCTCGGCGACGACCCGGCCAGGACGTTCCTCAAGCGCGGCAAGGTCGCGCTGAACTCCGGGATCCCGTTCGGCACGGGCGGTGCCGGCTTCGTCCGGATGAACCTCGCGACCTCGCCGGAGATCATCACCGAGGCGGTTCGCCGGATGGCCGAAGCGTGGCACGAAAAGCTCGCTCCGAACCCATCTGGCTGGTAGTGCTGGAGCCCGTGCGGATCAAACCCGGCTTCGCGGCGGTGACGGTGCTGGTCTGGGCGTCCGGCTACCCGGTCGGCGCCCTCGCCGTGGCCGTGGCGCCGCCGTTCCTGATGACCACCATCCGATTCGCCATCGCCGCCGCGCTGATGGCGGTCGTGGCCCTGGTGACCAGCGCGAGCTGGCCGCGCGGACGGCAGCTCGTGCACACCTGCGTCGCCGGGTTGCTGGTGCAGGCATGCCAGTTCTCCGGCGTGTACCTCGGGTTGCGGATGGGCGTGCCGGCGTCCGTGACCGCGTTGGTCATCTCGTGCACGCCGGTGCTCACGGCGGTGGTGGCCGCCTGGGTGTTCCGTGTCCGAATTGGACTCAGGCAGGTGGCCGGCCTGCTGCTCGGCGTCGCGGCGGTGCTGGCGGCGTTGTGGGACCGGCTCGGGTCGTTCGGGACCGGCGCGGTGTTCACCTTGCTCGGCATGCTCGGGTTCGTCGCGGGCGGCGTGTACCAGCAGAGGTTCTGCCGCGACACGGACTTCCGCACCGGCAATGCCGTTCAGCACGCCGTGTCGGTGCCGGTGGTGGGGTTGCTGGCGCTGACCGAGAGCGCCGGCGTGACCGACTGGCGGCAACTCTGGCTGACGCTGGTGTTCCTCGTGCTCGTCAACTCGATGGGCGGGGCGTCGCTGTTCCTCGTCGGCGTCCGCACGGGCGGTGCGGCGGCGATGACCACGCTGTCCTCTGTGGTCCCGTCCGTCACGGCGTTGATCGCGTGGCCACTGCTCGGGCAGGTGCCGACGGGCGGGGTCGTGGCCGGTCTGGTGCTCGGGTTCGGCGCGTGCTGGCTCGGCACGGCCACTCAATCGAGTTCTGTCGCCCGGACGGCAGTCGAAGAACCGGCAGGCGGTAGGTAGCGTTGATCGAATGACGGACGGCACCTTCGAAGCGTTTCGGAAGGCCGAGGCGTTGATGGCACAGCGCAGGCCGCTCGACGCGCTGCGCGAACTGCGGCAGGTGCTGGACGAGGCCGGCGAGGCGCCGTCCGTGCAGTTGCTCGCAGGCCGGGCCTATCTCGGGTCCGCGCAGCTCAACCGGGCCGAAGAGGCGTTCCGGAAGGTGCTCGACCTCGATCCGAGCGATCACTACGCGCGGTTCGCGCTCGGCAGGACGCTGCAACGGCAGAACCGTCTCACCGAGGCGCTCGCGCAGCTCCGGATGGCCGTGGCGATGAACCCGTCACCGGAGTACCAGGAAGCGCTCGGCGAGGTCAAAGCCCGGCTGGCCCTGGGGAACTGATCACGCTGCACCCCGTCGCCACTGGCGCGGAGCACGTAGCCTGGGTCCCGTGGTCCCGCCGCCCGCAGTCCAGGAACCCGCCCGCCGCAACCGCTCCGGCAACATCTTCGGCCGCATCGTCCTGGTGCTGCTGCTGATAGTCGTGGTCGCCGCAGGTGCCTGGGGCCTGGGCGCTCTGAACCGCAGGGACGCGGCTCCCTTGAGCCCACCCCCGTTCCCCGTCCCGATCCAGCTGGTCGAACCGGGCGCAGCCGCCCCGGGCAGCGCCGCCTCCCCGGGCACCACGGCAACCGCCGACCCGCTGGCCGAATGGGCGACGCGAGTGTCCTCGAAGACCGACATCCCAGCCCGGGCCCTGCACGCCTACGCGCAGGCAGACCTGGCGATGCAACGAGAGGCCCCGGCCTGCCGCATCAGCTGGGCGACCCTGGCCGGCATCGGCAGGATCGAGTCGCACCACGGCAACATCAACGGCGCCCGCCTGCAGGAGAACGGCCTACCGTCCCGCCCGATCATCGGCATCCCCCTGGACGGCGGCCCAGGCGTCAAAGCAATCAAGGACACCGACGGCGGCCGCCTGGACGGCGACATCACCTGGGACCGCGCGGTGGGCCCGATGCAGTTCATCCCAGGCACCTGGAACCGCTGGGCGAAACGAGCGGCAGGCGACGGCCTCCCAGCCGACCCGCAGAACATCGACGACGCCGCCCTGACAGCAGCCCGCTACCTCTGCGGAGGCGGCGCACGAGACCTGGGCACCGGCCAGGGCTGGTGGGCGGCAGTGCTCGCGTACAACAACTCCGTGGAGTACGGCCAAAACGTGTTCAGCGGAGCTGACGCCTACGCACGGGCAAGCATCCCGCAGTAACGCGCCAAACACGCTGAGGCAGGGGCCCTTCGCTCAGATCCCTGCCAAAGACGCGGAGAACGACACCTCAACCGAAACGTCGGCCTCGTCAGAAGGGGGCAACGACCGCTCGACAGGAGGCTCGGTCCGATCGCACGGAGGCTCAACCGGCGAGGTGACCGGCGGGGTGACAACAGGCGACACCGGATCCTCCGCCCGAGGCGTAGACGAAGGCGGAGCCTCGACCGGCGGCACAGAACCAGGCGCCTCAGCAGGAGGAGCAGGCTCCACACTGGACACAACCACAGAACTGGTGACCACCGGCGAAGCCGATGTCGGAACCGGCTCTTCCTCCCCAGACTCAACGGGCTCGCCAGGCTCATTCCGCCCGACACCAACAGGTTTCGCCGAACTAACCCGAACAGTCTCGGTGATAGTGGACCCAACCACCCGAGTCTGCGTAGCAGTACGAGCAGCCCGAACCTCCCGAGCCGCCCCCTCCACCACCACGGTCTCGGTAACGGTGGCCAACGAAACCCCAGCCTCAAAGGGCTCGGTCCACCACTGGGAAGTAGGCCGGGAGGGCGGAGGCGCAGCCAACGGCGCCTCCGAAGGCGACCCCGTCAGCGCGATCAACACGAACATGCCGCCCAGCGCCAGGAACGGCACGACGACCACGGCCCCGAAGCATCCACGGCCACTGCGCGGCTCTTCACGGTGACTCATCTCCAGCACACCCCCGAACTGTGAGAACTGTTCCATCTGGTTGATCGTCCACATGGAACAGTCCGTCACAGTTCTTTAGTCACACGATGGGGTGTTCATGCCAGCGGCGGCAACTCCGGAGCGTGAGCGGCAGGCGAGGACGACAGGGTTTCCAGGGCCAGCGAGACGGCCTTCTCCAGCTGCGGGTCGCGTCCGGACACCCGGTCGGCAGGCGTCATGACCACCTCGATGTCGGGGTCGACGCCGTAGTTCTCCACCGCCCACCCGTGTCCCTTGAAGTAGGACGCGTACCTCGGTTGGGTGACCAGCGTGCCGTCGACCAGCGTGTACATCATGTCGATGCCGATGACGCCGCCCCAGGTGCGCATCCCGACCACGGGTCCGATCCCGAGTTCCTTGATGGCCACGTTGACGATGTCGCCGTCGGAACCGGCGTACTCGTCGGCCACCGCCACGACAGGTCCGCGTGGCGCGTCCTGCGGGTAGGACTCGGACGCCGTGTACCCGCGGGCGACCGACCAGCCGATGACCTTGCGGCCGAGCTTCTCGATCACCAGCTGCGAGGTGTGCCCGCCGCCGTTCTCGCGGACGTCCAGCACCAGGGCCTCGCGAGTCAGCTCGACGCGCAGGTCGCGGTGCAGCTGCGCCCAGCCGGCGCCCATCATGTCCGGAACGTGCAGGTAGCCCACGCGGCCACCGGACTGCGCGTGCGTGAACGCACGGCGGTCGGCGACCCAGTCGTGGTACCGCAGAGGCTCCTCATCGGCCAGTGGCACCACCACGACCCGACGCAGTTCGCCACCACCACCGGGCCGCACGGTCAGCTCGACGGGCTTGCCGGCAGTTCCGACCAGCAACGGGCCCGGGCCGGCCAAACCGACCGGACGACCGTCGACGGCCACAAGCGCATCCCCCGCGCGCACGGCCACACCAGGCGCGCACAACGGCGAACGGGCGTGCGGGTCGGACGTCTCGCCCGGAATCACGCGCTCGACGATCCAGTCCGAACCGGAGCGGACCAGGTCGGCGCCCAGCAGCCCCTGACGACGGGACGCGGGCACGTTCGGCGCCGAACTCCAGACGTAGGCGTGTGAGGTGCCCAGCTCGCCCTGCACCTCCCACAGCAGGTCGACCAGGTCGTCGTGGCTGCCCACCTCGGCCACCAGCGGCCGGTAGCGGTCGAGTTCGCCCTGCCAGTCGACGCCGCCCATGTCGGTGCGCCAGAAGTTGTCGCGCATGAGACGCCCGTTCTCGGCGTACATCTGCGCCCACTCCAGCGCGGGGTCGACGACGACCCGCACGCGGGAGAGGTCGATCTCCACGTAGTCGGCCGAGTCCTCGTCGGCCTTGCTGTCGGTCGGCACGACCCGCAGGTCGCCGCGGTCCTCGACGAGCATCCGCTTGCCGTCGCCGGACACCGCAAACGCTTCCGCGCTGTCCGCCAGGCACTCGGTCTTCCGCTTGCCGAAGTCGTAGCGCTCCAGAGCGGTGCGCGGCGGGCGCGCGTCCGGCGAGGCCAGGTTGTCGCCCAGCACCCCGAGCAACGGCCGCCGCAGCCACAGCAGACCGCCACGAGCCGCCTTCAGGGACACGTAGTCGGCGGCCGCGACGGGCACCGGCACGACGCGGTCGGCGAGGCCTTCGAGGTCGACCTTCGTCACCGGGGCCTTGTCGTCGTCGTCCTCGGAGTCCTTGTCCTCGTCACCGACCGGGCGCCCGCCGTGCATCGGGGCGAACGGCGACGGCGTGGTGGCGGCCAGCGGCACGAGGTGCGGACGGCAACCGGTCGGGAACGACAGGTCGAACACGTGCGCGTCGTAGATCGGGTCGAACGTCCGGATGGACAGGAACGCCAGGTACTTGCCGTCCTCGGTGAAGGTCGGCGCGAAGTCGGCGAACCGCAGCGGCGTCACGTCCACAACGGACAGATCCGCCGCGTTCGCCATCTTGATGTGCCGCAACGGAGTCGGGCCGGGATGCGACCAAGCCAGCCAGGCGGAATCGGGCGAGAAAGCGAGATGTGTGACGTGTGCGTTCGCCCCGCGGACGACCTCGCGCACCTCACCGGAAGTGATGTCCACCAACAACAACCGGCCGTCGTGCGTGGCAACGGCGACCCGCGAACCGTCCGGTGCGGCAGCCAAGGACATGACTCGACCGAGAGCGCCGGAAGCGATGCGACGAGCGGTGTTGCCCGGCTCGACGCCGCCGACGGGCGCGATCTCCAGCGCCTCCTCGCCCTCGACGTCGGTCACCCACACCACGTGACCGGTCTCGCCGAGCACCTTCGGCAGCCGCGCCCGGACGTCGGAACGGTCGGCCAGCACCCGGACCGGGCCGTCTCGATGCGTCACCCAGTGCACGGAGCCGCGGACCTCGACGGCCGACGCGCGGCCGGTGTGGTCGACGCTGAACGACTCGACGTTGCCGGAAGCCTTGACGTGACGGGGTTGCAGGCCGGTGCGCGGGCCGCCGAGCTTGATGTCGAGCTTGCGCAGGTCCTCCAGGCCGTCGAGCAGCCACAGTTCCCCGGCCTGGTGGAAGATCACCCGTGAGCCGTCGGTGGAGGCGTTGCGCGCGTAGAACTCGCCCTCCGAGTGGCGGCGCAGGCCGGTGCCGTCCGGCAGCACCGAGTACAGGCTGCCGACGCCCTCGTGGTCGGAGAGGAACACGATCCGCCCGTCGACCCACATCGGGTTCGACAGTGGCGACTTCAGCTCGGACAGGATCCGGGTGAAGTCACCGGAGCCGTCGGCGTCGACCCACAGCTTGCCCGCCGTGCCGCCGCGGTACCGCTTCCACCACGCCGGTTCCTGCATGTAGCTGGACGACGTGACGACCTGACCGTCCGGGCCGAAGGAGACGTCGTTGACCCACCCGTACGGCAGCACCTCGGCCGGCCTGCCGTCCAGCGCGACGGCATGCGCCTGCTTGCGATGCCTCGACATCTGGCCTGTGGTCGACACGGCGAGCACTCGCCCGTCCGGCGTCCACCCGGACACGGCCGTCCGGGCCACGCCCCAGTGCGTCAACCGGCGTGCCGGGCCACCGTCCACAGGCGCCACGCGCACTTCCGGAGCGCCGTCGATCACGCTGGCCCACGCGAGATGCGTGCCGTCAGGCGAAAAACGGGGTGTCCGGGCCGGGACCTGATCAGCGGACGCGCGCCAGGCCCTTCCTCCGTCGACGGGCGCGAGCCACACGTCGTCCTCGGCCACGAAGGTCACCAAGTCACCGCGCAGGTGCGGATACCGCAGGTAAGTCACGAGATCGACGTTAGCCCACGCTCACCGTTTCAGGAGGGCAAAAAACGCCGCCAGTCCTCAGCCGCAAGAGAATCAAGACCTTCGGCCCGCGCCTTGGCCTCCGCCTCGCGCACGTTCGCGGCGAAACGGCGGCAGACCTGGCGCAGTTCCGTCTCCGGGTCCTCGCCCGCGAGCTTGGCCAGCGCGGTCAGGGCGAACAACGTCGTGCCCGTGTCGTCGCCCTCCGGCAGCAGGTCGACGGGGAAGCCCGCGCGTTTGGTCCGCTGCACCAGCTTCGCGGCCAGCGCGACGGCCGGCTGACCCAGCGCGACACCGTCCACACTGGACTCGCGTTGCTTCTCGGCCTGCTTGAGCTCCTCCCAGCGGTGCTGCTGCGAGGTGGCGTCGTGCACGGCCGGATCGTTGCCCTCGAAGACGTGCGGGTGCCGGCCGACGAGCTTCGCGACCAGTTCGGACGCGACGGCGTCGATGTCGAACGGGTCCTCGGCTGCCTCGGCCGCGACCCGCGCGTGGAACAGCACCTGCAGGAGCACGTCGCCGAGCTCCTCGCGCATCGCCGCGCGGTCGCCGTCCTCGATCGCCTCCAGCAGCTCGAAGGTCTCCTCCACGAGGTACTGACGCAACGAGTCGTGCGTTTGCTCGGCGTCCCACGGACATCCGCCCGGCGAGCGCAGCCGGTGCATGACAGCGGCCGCGTCGAGCAGCCCCGCACCCAGCGGCTCCGGCGTCGTGATCACGTGAGCGTCCGGGTAGGCGTCAGCCGAGGTCGCGATCACCACCGCGCCGGCCTCGACGACGGCGGGCGCGGGCCCGTCGACGCCCAGCGCGGACCAGAACTCCAGGGGCACGCCCTCGCCCGCGTAGACGGCCTCGGCCGTGCGCAACGCAGGCAGGGCGGCGGCGGGCAGCACGGCGCCGAGCCGCTCGCTCAGGACGACGACGGTGATCAAGACTTGTTCTTGGCCTCGGTCACGCCGACGAAACCGGCCCTCTCACCGGCGTTGCCGACGACCTGCGCGTTGGTCGGGTCCCACACGCCGTAACGGGGGTTGACCTCGATCTTCAGGTCCGCGGTCAGGAACTGCGCGATCCGCAGGCCGAACGCCGCGAGCAGCTGCGGGTCGATGCGCTCGATCAGGTCCTCCTCGCCCGGCGTGGGCGAGACCTTGTTGCGCTCCTTGACCAGCGCGACCATCCAGCTGGACTGCTGCTCGTCGGCCGGGAAGGCGACGACGGTGCCGGGCTTCACGCCCCACAGCATCGTGTGGACCAGCGACGGGTTCTCGGTGACGCGGACCCGCTGGTTCGTCGCGGACGCCTGCTGGCCGCCGGTGGTGCGCGGGGCCTCCTGCACGAACCTCGACATCTTCGAGGGGTCGGCCGTGACCTCCGCCGCCTTCTCCTTGGCTTCCTTGGGGTCCTGGACCTGGAAGAAGTCGATCACGATCTCGAGCGTGGAGAGGTTGCGGCGGGCGAGCTCACCCATCACCAGCACGTCGCGCTGACGGCGGTGGATCGTGGTCTCGTCCTGCTCGCTCTGCTTGGCGGCGGCCTCGGCGCCACCCTTCTCCTTGATCGCGTCGTACACCTTGTTCTCGTCGACCGTGATGTTCTCGCGCTGCGCCGCGGTGGCCGCGAGCCGGTGGCTGATCTCGTCGGCCAGCACCAGCTTCGAGACCTGGTCGAGCTTGCCCTGGTCCTGCATCTGCTGGGCCGCGGGCTCCTTTTTGAGCACCTTCACGGTGCGGTCCTGGACGGTCTGCAGGCCGATCGCCTGGTCACCGACGATCGCGGCCGAACTGGCCTTCGCGGGCCCGGTCGCGCATCCGGTGGCGAAGAGCGCCACAGCCACACCGACCAGCGAGAAACGCTTCAGAACAGTGCTCACGAGGATCTACCCTCTCACGCCTTGGTGACTCCGGTCACGGGAGTCCCCGCGAGTGAGTCGAGGAACGCACCGCACCAGTTCAACAGCTCCTGATCGCGCAGCTGAGGTGCACCCATCCGGCCGCCGGCCGCTCCCTCCGTCGGCCTAGGCAGGGTGACCGTGCCCATGGCCTGCTTGTAGACGGCCTTCGGGAACAGGCGCCGCAACCGGACCAGCTGCGAGTCGAGCAGGTCGAGCTTCGCGAACCGCAGGTTCTGGCCCATCGCGATCACCTCGGTGACCCCGTGACGGCGGCAGGCGTGCCGCAGGCGGGCCACGCCGAGCAGGCGTTCGACGGGCTCCGGCGGCGTGCCGTAGCGGTCCTTGAGCTCGTCCCAGACGGACGTCAGCGCGGCCTCGTCGGAGGCGGCCGCGATCTTGCGGTACGCCTCCAGCCGCAGCCGCTCGCCCGGCACGTACTCGTGCGGGATGTGCGCGTCGACCGGGAGGTCCACGCGGACCTCGGCAAGATCCTCCTCGACCTCGCCGCCGTCCGCGCCGGCGTGCTTGCGGAACGCCTCGACGGCCTCGCCGACCAGCCGGATGTACAGGTCGAAGCCGACGCCCGCGATGTGTCCGGACTGCTCGGCGCCGAGGATGTTGCCGGCGCCGCGGATCTCCAGGTCCTTCATCGCGACGGCCATGCCGGCGCCGAGCTCGGTGTTCTGCGCGATCGTCGCGAGCCGGTCGTGGGCGTGCTCGGTGAGCGGGGTCTCCGGCGGGTACAGGAAGTACGAGTACCCGCGCTCGCGACCACGGCCGACGCGGCCACGCAGCTGGTGCAGCTGGGCCAGGCCGAGCAGGTCGCCGCGCTCGACGATCAGCGTGTTCGCGTTGGAGATGTCCAGGCCCGTCTCGACGATCGTGGTGCAGACCAGCACGTCGTACTCACGTTCCCAGAACCCCTGGATGAGGTGTTCGAGCTTGTCCTCGTTCATCTGGCCGTGCCCGGTGACGACCCGGGCCTCCGGCACCAGCTCGCGGATGCGCTTCGCGGCCTTCTCGATCGTCGAAACCCTGTTGTGCACGTAGAAGACCTGGCCGTCACGCATCAGCTCGCGGCGGATCGCCGCGCCGACCTGCTTGTCGTCGTACGCGCCGACGTAGGTGAGGATCGGGTGCCGTTCCTCGGGCGGGGTCAGGATCGTGGACATCTCGCGGATGCCGGCGAGCGACATCTCCAGCGTGCGCGGGATCGGCGTCGCGGACATCGTCAGCACGTCGACGTGCGTGCGCAGGGCCTTGATGTGTTCCTTGTGCTCCACACCGAACCGCTGCTCCTCGTCGACGATCACGAGGCCCAGATCCTTGTACCGCACGTTCTTCTGCAGCAACCGGTGCGTGCCGATCACGATGTCGACCTCGCCGTCCGCCATCCCCGCGATGGTCTGCGCGGACTCCTGCGGGTCGGTGAAACGGCTCAGTCCCCTGACGTTCACCGGGAACTGGCGCATGCGCTCGGCGAACGTGTTGAGGTGCTGCTGGGCGAGCAGCGTCGTCGGCACCAGCACGACGACCTGCTTGCCGTCCTGCACCGCCTTGAACGCCGCGCGGACCGCGATCTCCGTCTTGCCGTAGCCGACGTCACCGCAGATGACGCGGTCCATCGGCACGGAACGTTCCATGTCGGCCTTGACCTCGTCGATCGCGGCCATCTGGTCCTGCGTCTCGGTGAACGCGAACGCGTCCTCCAGCTCGCGCTGCCAGGGCGTGTCGCTCGCGAAGGCGTGGCCGGGGGCGCTCTGCCGGGCCGCGTAGAGCTGCACCAGCTCGGCCGCGATCTGCTTGACCGCCTTGCGCGCCTTGGACTTCGTGTTCTTCCAGTCGCTGCCGCCGAGCTTGTTCAACGTCGGCAGCTCACCGCCGACGTACCGGCTGACCTCGTCGAGCTGGTCGGTCGGCACGAACAGCCGGTCGCCGGGCTGGCCGCGCTTGCCGCTCGCGTACTCGAGGACCAGGTACTCGCGGGTGGCTCCGGCGACCGTCCGCTGGACCATCTCCACGTACTTGCCGATGCCGTGCTGCTCGTGCACCACGTAGTCGCCGGCCCTGAGCGCGAGCGGGTCGACCGCGTTGCGCCGCTTGGACGGCATCTTGCGCATGTCCTTCGTGGACGTGCCACCGCGACCACCCGTCAGGTCGGTCTCGGTGAGCACCACCAGCGCGAGGTCCGGCAGCACGAACCCGTCTTCGAGCGAGCCGCGCACGACCGTGACGGTGCCCGCTTTCGGTGCCCCGTCGAGGGATTCGACGCAGACGGCCGGGACTTCGGCTTCCTTCAGCCGTTCGACGGCACGCTGCGCGGTACCGGCGCCGGGCACGACCAGCACGGCCGCACCACCCGTCGCCGTGTGCGCCTTCAGGTCCGCGAACGCCCGTTCGACGTCGCCCTGGTAGGCCTCGACCGGCTTGACGTCGAGGTGCACGACGTCCTTGGCGTCGGTGGTGAGCTGGCTGAGCGTCCACCAGGGACGGTCGTTCGCCTTGGCGTGCTCGGAGATCTCGCCGATGCCCTGGTACCCGCTGCGGCCGAGGTCGATCGGCGCCTTGCCACCCGAGGCGGCCGCCATCCAGGACGCCTCGAGGAACTCCTGCCCGGTGCGCACCAGGTCGGCCGCGCGGGCCCGGATCTTCTCCGGGTCGTTGAGCAGGACGTGCGTGCCCTTCTCGACCACGTCCGTGAGCAGCTGCAACTCGCCGGGGCACAACGCCGGGATGAGCGCCTCCATGCCCTCGACCGCGATGCCGCCGGAGATCTTCTCCAGCATCTCCGCGAGGTGCGCGTCGGACCGGTGCTCCTCGGCCAGCTCCGCCGCGCGGTGCCGGACGTCGTCGGTCAGCAGCAGCTCACGGCACGGCGGCGCGACGAAGCCGGTGACCTCCTCGGGCAGCGACCGCTGGTCCTGCACCGAGAACGGCCGGATCTCGCTGACCTCGTCGCCCCAGAACTCGACGCGGTACGGGTGCTCGGCCGTCGGCGGGAAGATGTCGAGGATGCCACCGCGCGTCGCGTACTCGCCGCGCTTCTCGACCATGTCGACGCGGCTGTAGGCGTTCTCGGCCAGCCTGGTGAGCAGCTCGGCGAAGTCCTGCTCCTCGCCGACCTTCAGGTGCACCGGCTCGAGGTCGCCCAGACCCGGCGCCATCGGCTGGATGAGGCTGCGGACCGTCGTGACGAGGACCCTGATCGGGTTGCCCTCGGGGTGCTTGAGGCGGCGCAGCGTCTGCAGGCGCGCGCCGACCGTGTCCGCACGCGGGCTCAGGCGCTCGTGCGGCAGCGTCTCCCAGCTCGGGAAGAACGCCACCTTGTCCGGGCCGATCAGGTCCTTGAGGACGTTCGTCAGCTCTTCGGCTTCTCTGCCCGTGGCGGTCACGGCCAGCACCGGCCTGACCGTGGACAGCGCGGCGGCGACGAGCGGGCGGGCAGCCAGCGGACCGTCCAGCTCCAGCTCGGGGACACCGGCCGATTCGATCAACGTGCGGAGGGCTTTGTCGGGCAGGACACCATCGAGCAGGCCGAGCAGCGGCATGTGAGAAACCCCGGTCGAGTGCGGAATGGGCGCACGAATAGCGAACGCCGGACAGACCCCTGCCTGGGACAAGGGGTCTCACCACCCACCTTAGCTCGTTCCGCGACCCCTTATCGGGTGGCTTGAGCACGCCACCAGCGGCCACCCTGTGCGCGTGTCAACGAGAGAGATCAGGGCTGACTATGACGATCAGTCCATCGTGGTCTACCAGGCCTATTCGCCCGCGATCGCCGACCCCGCCGTGGCCGCGCAGCGGTTCGTGCCGCCTTTCAAGCTGGAACGGATGACGTGGATCAAGCCGTCGTTCCTCTGGATGATGTACCGCTGCGGCTATGCCCGGAAGGAAGGCCAGGAGCGGGTGCTGGCCGTCCGCATCACCCGTACGGGGTTCGATTGGGCCGTCTCCAACGCGGTCGAAAGCAGCATCAAGGGCAAGCCGCCGGTGCGCGTGCAGTGGGACCCGGAGCGCGGCCTGAACCACGAAGCCTTGGAGCACCGGTCCATCCAGATCGGGCTGACGCGCGAGGCCGTGGACATGTACGTCAACGAGTGGACGGTCGGCATCACCGACGTGACGGCCCTCGCGCGCGAGATCCACGAGAAGGTGCGTGCGCGTGATCTGGACGGAGCGCGCGCGTTGCTGCCCGTGGAGCGGCCTTACGGAACCTCCACGGCAAAAACCGCATAGTTGGGACATGCGCGCACTCGTTGCTGCTGGGTTGGTGCTGGTCGTCGCGGCGTGCTCGTCGCCGGAACCGGGCGGCAACGCGCCGTCGAAGGCGCCGGCGCCGCAGGGCCTGAAGGTCGAGGAGGTCGCGGGCGGTTTCCAGCACGGCTGGGACATCGGGTTCCTGCCCGGCGGCTCGCTGCTGGTCACCGAACGCCCCGGCGGCGTCAAGCTGGTCAAGGACGGCCAGGTCACGCCCGTCGACATCGACCTGGACGACCTGCAGGCGCGTGGTGAGGGCGGCCTGATGGGGCTCGTGATCCATCCGGACAACCAGCGCTTCACCGTTTGCTTCAACACGTCGCGGGACGTGCGGCTGGTGACGTTCCGGCTCGACGGCACGAAGGCGACCAGGACCAAGGACCTGCTCACCGGCATGCCGTCGAACTCCAGCGGGCGGCACTCCGGCTGCCGGCCGACGCTCGCGCCGGACGGCTCGATGTTCGTCGCGACCGGGGACATCGCGCAGGGCCGCAACCCGCAGGACCGCACGAGCCTCGGCGGCAAGGTGCTGCGGATCGACGCCGAGACGGGCGAGGGCGCGGCCGGCAACCCGTTCATCACCTCGGCGAACGCCAACGAGCGCCGCGTCTACTCCTACGGCCACCGCAACGTGCAGGGCGTCGTGTTCCGGCCGGACAGCGACCAGATCTTCTCCAGCGAGCACGGCCCGAGCATCGACGACGAGGTCAACCTGGTGCAGAAGGGCGCCAACTACGGCTGGGACCCGTCCCAGGGCGGCACGAAGAGCGGGTACGACGAGAGCGTGCCGATGACCGATCTGGAACGGTTCCCGGACGCGGTGCCGGCGGTGTGGTCGTCCGGGTCGACCACCGAGGCGATCTGCCAGGCGGCGTTCTGGAACGGCAAGCTCGCGATCACCGCGCTGAAGGGCTCGAAGCTGCTGCTCTTCACGCTCGACGCCGCCGGCAAGGTGCAGAACGTGAGCATCCCCGAGGAGCTGAACGACAAGTACGGCCGCCTGCGCGCCGCCCGCACCGCGCCGGACGGGTCGCTCTACCTCACGTCGTCGAACGGGACGAACGACAAGCTGCTCAGGCTCACCGGAACCGGCTGAGGCCGGCCAGGCTCCACTGGAAACCAGCTCACGAACGGCTGCGCAGCTTCGGCTTGTGCTCCATCGCCGAGAGGCCGTTCCACGCCAGGTTCACCAGGTGCGCCGCGACCTCGTCCTTCTTGGGCTTGCGGGCCTCCAGCCACCACTGCCCGGTCAGCGCGACCATCCCGACCAGCGCCTGCGCGTAGAGCGCGGCGAGCTTGCGGTCGTAGCCCTGCCTGGCGAAGTGCAGCCCGAGGATGTGCTCGACCTGCGACGCGATGTCGTTCAGCAGGGAGGAGAACGTGCCGGAGGACGACGCGACGGGCGAGTCGCGCACCAGGATGCGGAACCCGTCGGCCGAGCCCTCGATGTAGTCGAGCAACGCGCAGGCGGCCTGTTCGAGCAGCTCACGCGGGTGCGAGCCGCCGTCCAGCGCGTCGACGATCTGGTCCATCAGGCGCTGCATCTCGCGGTCCACGACGACGGCGTAGATGCCTTCCTTGCCGCCGAAGTGCTCGTAGACGACGGGCTTCGACACGCTGGCGCGGGCTGCGATCTCCTCGACGGAGGTCGCGTCGAAGCCCTTCTCGGCGAACAGGGCCCGGGAGACGTCCAGGAGCTGCTCTCGGCGTTCCTTGCCCGTCATCCTGACCCTGACCATCGAGTCAGCCTACAAAGGTCACTTCTTCGCGGTGATCCTGGCCAGGCGCTGTTCACTCGGCCAGCGGACGTGCGTCGCCCAGCCGAGCTTCTCGAACATCCAGATCACGCGGGCCGAGATGTCGATCTGGCCGCGCCGCACGCCGTGGCGCGCGGAGGTCGGGTCGGCGTGGTGCAGGTTGTGCCACGACTCGCCGAAGCTCAGGATCGCGAGCGCCCAGACGTTGGCCGAGCGGTCGCGGGCGGCGAACGGGCGGTCGCCCACCATGTGGCAGACCGAGTTCACCGACCACGTCAGGTGGTGCAGGAACGCGACGCGGACCAGACCGGCCCAGAAGAACGCCGTCACGCCGCCCCAGACGGACCACGTGACGAGGCCGCCGAGAACGCCCGGCGCGGCCAGCGAGATCGCCGTCCACAGCACGAAGTGCTTGTCGACCCACACGATGTCCTTGTCGGCCAGCAGGTCCGGCGCGAAGCGCTTGTGGTTGGTCTTGTTGCGCTCGAACAGCCAGCCCATGTGCGCGTGCCAGAAGCCCTTGGCCAGCGCCGCGGGTCCGGTGCCGAACAGCCACGGCGAGTGCGGGTCGCCCTCGCGGTCGGAGAAGGCGTGGTGGCGGCGGTGGTCGGCCACCCAGTCGATGACGGGGCCCTGCAACGCCATCGAGCCGGCGATCGCGAGCGCGATCTTCAGCGGGCGCTTGGCCTTGAACGAGCCGTGCGTGAAGTAGCGGTGGTAGCCGGTCGTCACGCCGAGGCCGGAGAGGTAGTAGAAGGCGACGAAGAGCGCCACGTCGACCCAGCCGAGGCCCCAGCCCCAGGCGAAGGGAACGGCGGCCAGCAGCGCGAGGAGCGGAACGACGACGAACACGTACACGCCGAGCTGTTCGGCGTGGTTGCGCCGCTTTCCGAGCAGGGGTTTGGGGCCTTGGTCGGTGGCCCGGTCCATGGTCGAAGTCATCCGGAAACCTCTGGGGGGTGAGGGGTTGACGTACCTACGCGACCGTAACTTACGCAAGCGTAAGTTAGGGCCCCCTGCTTTGCCACACCCCGCGTGGAAACTCATGGGCAGTTCTCAGGAACAGCACGTTGTGTCGCCTGGAATCGAGACCTCGACCCGGCATCATCGAACGATGGCCAGACGCAAGATCATCCGGATCACCGTGACCTCGTTGCTCGTCGTGCTCGTGCTGGTCACAGCGGCTCTGGGCGGCGTCGGCTGGTACTACAGCGGCGAGCTGCTCGAACCGGAGGAGGTGCCGCGGCGCTACCCCGAGACGTCGCTGGGCGTGGACGACAAGAACGTCGTCCTCGCCGAATCGAAGCTCACGCTGCAACGCGGCACGTTCGGCATCGTCTGGCCAGGCGGCACCGCGAAGGTCGGCGACATCGCGTCGACCAGGGACGGCCGCGTGGAGCGCCCTCTGCTGGAGGGCACCGCACCGCCAGAGGGCACGAAGGTGCGCATGGAGACCGGCGTCTACGAGGGCAACCCGAAGACGTCGCTCGGCCTGGTCTTCAGCGACGTCGCGGTGCCGGGCGAGCTCGGCGACATGCCCGCGTGGTTCGTCCCGGCGTCGAAACCGGACACGTGGGTCATCACCGTGCACGGGCGTGGCGCGTCGCGTGAAGAGGCACTGCGGGTGGTTCCGCAGTTGCACGGCGCGGGGTTGCCCGTCCTGCTGATCACCTACCGCAACGACCCTGGCGTCCCGAAGTCGCCGGACGGCCTCTACCACCTCGGCGACACCGAGTGGCATGACGTCGAGGCCGCGATCAGGTACGCGCAGGGCCAGGGCGCGAAGAAGGTCGTGCTCTACGGCTGGTCGATGGGCGGCGCGATCGTCGGCCAGACGCTCGCCCGGTCCGGCCTCGCGGCGGCCGTGAGCGGCGTCGTGCTCGACTCCCCCGTCACGAACTGGACGCAGACGCTGAACCTGCAGGCGGAGAACCGGGGCGTGCCGACGTGGCTCACGCCGGTGGCCGAGGTCGTGTCCGGCTGGCGCGCGGACATCGACTTCGACCGGTTCGACCTGGTCCGCAACCCGCCCGCGCTCAAGCCGCCGACGCTGCTCATCCACGGCTCGGCGGACGGCACGGTGCCCGCCCAGTCGTCGCGCGACCTCGCGACCGCGGCGAACGGGCTCGGGTGGCCGCTGCAGTACGTGGAGATCCCGGGCGCCGACCACACGTCGGGGTGGAATGTGGCGACGGACACGTATCGCACCGCCCTGGGTGACTTCCTGACCAGGTCAATCGGCGCGAAGCCGTGATCTTGAACTGAGCCGAGTGAGTGGTGGTTGGACAAGAAGAGGACCACTCGTGACAACATGTGCCCTGAGCGGACGTGAGTTCGCTCATTCCGCCATGGTGTAAAGGCAGCACCTCTGATTTTGGTTCAGATGGTCCAGGTTCGAATCCTGGTGGCGGAGCTGGGCACGAGTCAGTGTGGTCTTTGGGAGGTGCGAAGCTGCCCGAGGAAACGGTCGACGAGCAGGGCAACGTGGGCCACCGCCATCACGAGATGTCCGACGCGTGGCTGGTGGGTCGCGCGAGCGAACTCGTCGCCGTGGCCCAGAGCAGCCACCTCGCCGCGCAACTGGACGCGGCTTCCGAGATCGACCGCATCCTCGCCGAGGCGCAGGGCCGCGGTGAGCCCCGCATCGTCGCGCAGCTGCTCAGAGCCGCGGCCGTGGTCAGGCTGGTCACGCCGGGCCTCGTCGACATGTCCGATCCGCAGCTCGACGAGATGCTCAGCCACTGCCGCCGCCACGGCCTGATCGTGCTGGAGGCGGACGCTAGGGCGTTGCGCGGCCGCCGGTTCCTGCTGGGCAACGCCGAGGACAAGGCGCTGACCGAGATCGCGTCGGCCCTGGCGATGATGCTCGACGAGGAACCCGAGGTCGACCCGGTCTTCGACAAGCGGATCTGGGACCAGCTGCTCGCCACGACGCTGCAGGACATCGCCCTGGTGCTGACCCAGCTCGGCGTCTACGAGATGGCGGACGACGTGCTGGCGGGCGCGAACAACGCGTTGCGCGAGAGCGGTCAGCCGCACCAGATCTACGTCCACCTGGTCAACCGCGCCCGGCTGCGGATCGGCTGGGGCCTGCGGCTCGAACGGGTGAACCTGCACGACGCCGCGCACGAGCAGTTCAAGGTCGCCTCCGGGCTCGCCGAGGCCGCCGAGGTGCCGTTCCGGCAGTCGCTGCACCCCGGCCGGCGCGACCTCGACGCCGCCGAGCAGGTGCCGATCCTCGGTGCCGCCCACGCGCTGACGAACCCCAGGGAAGGCCACCTCGACCGGCTGTGGTCGTTGCGTGGCCTGTCGATGTACGCGCGGGAGCTGATCATCGTCGCGATCGCGCTGGCCCGGTGCCTGGTCGAGGCGAACCGGCTGGACGACGCGCTCAAGGTCCTCGACGACACACGCACACAGATGGAGCACGACACGTCGGAACCGTCGCTGGTGCTGTCGCTGGAGCGCGAGTACGCACACATGTGCGGTCCACACACGACGTCGGCGTTGCAGGCCTACAACGCGGCCCTGGAGCTGGAGCTGTGGCAGATGCGGGAGTCCCGCGTGGCCACGCTGCAGACGCGCCGTGAGCACGAACGGCTGACGCGTGCGCACGGCCAGATCGCGCAGCAGGCTTTGCAGGACCCGTTGACCGGGCTGCCGAACCGCCGCGCGCTCGACGACAAGATAGGCGAGCTCATCGCCGGTCAGGTCGACCCGTTCTCCATCGCGCTGGTGGACCTCGACGGGTTCAAGGGCGTGAACGACCGGCATTCACATGCCGACGGTGATGATGTTCTCCGGGTGATTGCCAGCACACTCCGGCAGGCCCTGCGGGGTGACGACATGGTGGCCCGCTACGGGGGCGACGAGTTCGTCGTACTGCTGCCGGGCGCCCCTCTGCACGCCGCCGAAGCAGCACTCGGCCGGGCCGTGGATGCCGTGGCGGGCTTGCCAATCGACCTCTCCCGGGGAGTGACGCTGTCGGTCGGTGTCATCTCGCTGCGCCCCCGCGAATCCGCCAACCAGGCCCTGTCAAGGGCGGACTCGGCGATGTACGTGGCGAAGCGCCAAGGTGGCTGCCAGGTTGCGGCCGTGGCCGGGGAGCCCTCCGCGGAGGCTTAGGCTGGTCGCGGACTTCGAAACACCCAGCCTGTTAGGGAGAGCATTGATGCTCGAGGGCCCTGTCAGCACGGTCGTGCTCGCCGCCGGGGAAGGCACCCGCATGCGGTCGTCCACGCCCAAGGTGCTGCACCGGATCGCCGGCCGCTCACTCGTCGAACACGCGGTGCGCGCGGCGGCCGGCACAGACCCCGACCACCTGGCCGTCGTCGTCGGTCACGGCCGTGAAGCCGTCACCGAGCATCTGGAGACCCTCGCCGGGAGGCTGGGCCGCAAGGTCACCGTCGCGGTGCAGGCCGAGCAGAAGGGCACCGGGCACGCCGTCTCGTGCGGCCTGGCCGAGCTGCCGCACGACCTGGCCGGCACGGTGATCGTCAGCTACGGCGACGTTCCGCTGCTCGACACCCAGACGTTCACCGCGCTCCTCGCCGAGCACCGGTCAGCCGGCAACGCGGTCACCGTCCTGACGGCCGTGGTGGAGAACCCCACCGGGTACGGCCGGATCGTCCGCGACGCCGACGGCACCGTGCAGCGGATCGTGGAGCAGAAGGACGCCGACCACGGCGAGCAGCTGATCAACGAGATCAACTCCGGCGTCTACGCGTTCGATGCGGCCGTGCTGCGCGACGGGCTCTCGCGGTTGTCCACCGACAACGCGCAGGGCGAGCTCTACCTGACCGACGTCCTGGGCATCGCCCGCGGCGACGGCAAGCGCGTGGGCGCGCTGATCGCGTCCGACCGCTGGCTGGTCGAGGGCATCAACGACCGCGTGCAGCTCTCGGCCGTCGGCGCCGAGATGAACCGCCGCATCGTCGAGGGCCTGATGCGTGGCGGCGTGACCGTCGTGGACCCCGCCTCGGTGTGGGTGGACGCGGACGTGACCGTCGGCCAGGACGCCCTGATCGAGCCGAACGTGCAGCTCCGCGCGGGCACCGTGATCGGCGCCCGCGCCGTGGTCGGCCCGGACACGACGCTGTCCGGCGTGAAGGTCGGCGAGGGCGCCTCGGTGATCAGGACCCACGGCAGCGACTCGGTGATCGGCGACGGCGCGTCCGTCGGCCCGTTCGCCTACCTCCGCCCCGGCACCTCCCTGGGCGTGAAGGGCAAGATCGGCACGTTCGTCGAGACGAAGAACTCGCAGATCGGCGACGGCTCGAAGGTCCCCCACCTGTCCTACATCGGCGACGCCACGATCGGCGATCACAGCAACATCGGTGCAGCATCGGTGACCGTCAACTACGACGGCGTGAACAAGCACCGCACGATCGTCGGATCCCACTGCCGCACCGGCTCGGACAACATGTTCGTAGCGCCGGTGACCGTGGGCGACGGCGCGTACACCGGCGCGGGCACCGTCCTGCGCCGCAACGTCCCACCGGGCGCGCTGGCCGTGTCCGGAGGCCCGCAGCGCAACCTCGAAGGCTGGGTCCTCAGCCGTCGTGAAGGCACGGCAGCCGCTCAGGCGGCGGCCGAGGCCCTGGCGAAGCAGAATGCCGACGAGAACACAAAGGAGGGTCGCTGACCGTGAACCCGCAGATGCCCGGCACACCGAAGAAGAACCTGATGCTCTTCGGCGGGCGTGCCTACCCGGAGTTGACGGAAGAGGTCTCGAAGCACCTCAACGTCACGGTGACCCCTCAGTCGGCGTACGACTTCGCGAACGGCGAGATCTTCGTCCGCTTCGAGGAGTCCGTCCGAGGCTGTGACGCCTTCGTCATCCAGTCGCACACCGCGCCCATCAACCAGTGGCTGATGGAACAGCTGATCATGGTCGACGCCCTGAAGCGGGCCTCCGCCAAGCGCATCACCGTGATCATGCCGTTCTACCCGTACAGCCGTCAGGACAAGAAGCACCGCGGCCGCGAGCCCATCTCCGCCCGCCTGGTAGCCGACCTGTTCAAGACCGCAGGCGCCGACCGACTCGTCTCAGTCGACCTGCACACCGCCCAGATCCAGGGCTTCTTCGACGGCCCGGTAGACCACCTGTGGGCCATGCCGCTCCTCGCGGACCACATCCGCGGCAAGTACGCGGGCCACGAAATCACCGTCGTCTCCCCGGACTCGGGCCGCACCAAGCTGGCCGAGAAGTGGGCGGACACCCTCGGCGGCACCCCCATCGCGTTCATCCACAAGACCCGAGACCCCCTCCGCCCGAACGAGGTCGTCTCCAACCGCGTGGTCGGCAAGGTAGAGGGCCGCCTCTGCATCGTGATCGACGACATGGTCGACACCGGCGGCACCATCGCAGGCGCGGTGAAGCAACTCCTCAACGAGGGCGCCTCCGACGTAGTCATCGCCGCCACACACGGCATCCTCTCCGGCCCGGCCACGCAACGCCTGCAGGACTCGGGCGCCCGCGAGGTCGTCTTCACCGACACACTCCCGATCCCAGCGGAGAAGCGCTTCCCGAACATGACCGTCCTGTCCATCGCGCCGCTGCTGGCACGCGTGATCCAGGAAGTGTTCGAGGACGGCTCCGTAACCTCACTGTTCGACGGCAACGCCTGACCCAGCGGCTTCACGCGAAGCCGAAGGCGAGCCGTCCTTACCGCGCGGTATAGGCGGTGGGGTCCCATCACGAGTCGCGCCATAGCTCTTGCTGCATGAGAGAAGGGGTGTCAAGCGGACACGCTTTTCGTCCGCTTGACACCCCTTCTCTCATGTGGCCCGCTCTTGGCTCGGCTCGTGATGGGACCCCACCGCCAACGCACTCTCTAAGCAACGCGCAGCCGCCCAAAGCAACAGGCGTGCCATCAACCCACCCGTGGCGTGGACCCCCTGATCAGATTGCCGGGGGTCTGGGGGCAGAGCCCCCAGGAGAAGCACGCAAGGCGACCAGGCCGCCCGCAAGGTGACCACCCGCCCGGTCGCCGCCCGCAAAGGTGACCACCCGGCCACCGCCCACCCGGCCACCGCCCACCCGGTCGCGGCACGCAAGCCGACCACCCGTCAGGCCACGGATCACCAGCCTCCACCCAAGCCCCAACCCACAAGCCACCCCCCGATTAACACCCACCCCACCCACTCACCTACACTGGTCGGGTTGCCTCGGCGAGGGCGAGCTTTCCAGCTCAAC
Source organism: Lentzea albidocapillata (assembly GCF_000719115.1). GTDB lineage: Bacteria > Actinomycetota > Actinomycetes > Mycobacteriales > Pseudonocardiaceae > Lentzea > Lentzea albidocapillata. The sequence continues at coordinate 48,873 of NZ_JOEA01000037.1, forward strand.
GTGATCGACGCGGTGGCTCGATGCCGCGCGTGTTGAAGTCATCCGTGTGCTGCTCGCCACCGCTGGCCACCCCCCTAGCTGATCCGCTGATACTTGTGCACCGCCCCGACGTACAAGGCCAGACTTGTAAGGAGTACCCCACCGTGTCCGAGGTCCGTCTCGCCGCTGAGCAGCGCACTGAATTCGGCAAGGGCGCCGCCCGCCGTACCCGTCGCGCCGGCAAGATCCCCGCGGTGCTCTACGGCCACGGTTCCGACCCGAAGCACCTGGCCCTGCCGGCGCTCGAGTTCGCCCGTGTCGTCCGTGAGCACGGCCAGAACGCTGTCCTCACTCTCGCCCTTGACGGCGAGGCTGAGCTGGCGCTCACCAAGACCGTCACCACGCACCCGATCAAGAACTACATCGAGCACGTCGACCTGCTGCTCGTGAAGCGCGGCGAAAAGGTCACCGTCGAGGTGCCGCTGGTCATCTCGGGCGAGCCCGCTTCGGGCACGCTGCTGACGCAGGACCTCAGCACGATCCAGATCGAGTCCGACGCCATGAACATCCCGGACCAGATCGAGCTGTCGATCGCCGGTGTCACCGCGGGCACGCAGATCCACGCCAGCGACCTGACCCTGCCGACCGGTGCCGTGCTGATCACCGACGCCGACGCGCTCGTCGTCGCCGTGAACGAGGCGCCGTCCGCGGCGCAGCTCGAGGGTGACGAGGCCACTACGGCCGAGGCCACCGAGGAAAGCTGAGCCCCATCACGTCGGGCCGAAACGACGGCGCGTCACCTCCTCACAAGGGGGGTGGCGCGCCGTTGCCGTACCTGCGGCCCGCGGACGTCCGGTCGAAGACCTTCCGCCGTAAGCGGCAGGGTTACGACCCGGACCAGGTGAACGAGTTCCTGCAGATCATCGCCGACGCCCTGGCCGGTCGTCTCCGCCTCAATCCGGACCACGTGCGCACCGTCAGGTTCGCCACGGTCCCGAACGGCTACGACCCGCTCAGCGTCGACGGCGTCCTGCACCTGCTGGAGTTCCAGGTCCGTAACGGCATCGTGCCACCGACGGGCCTGAGCACCGGCGAGGACCTGTACGCACGCAAGCTCCCCAAGTCCAGCACCGGTTACGATCGTGCCGAAGTCGACGCCTTCGTCATCCGTGCCGCGGCCAACCTGGACGGCCGGGGTGCCATGACCTCCACGGAGGTCCGCAACACCCGGTTCAGCACCACGTCCGGCCTGCTGGGCAAGGGGTACCAGGTGCAGGCCGTGGACACGTTGCTGGATGATCTCGAGCAGGAGTTGCGGTTCCGTGGACGCTGACCTCGCCCTCATCGTCGGGCTGGGCAACCCAGGCCCCAGGTACGAGGGCAACCGTCACAACATCGGCTTCCTGGTCCTCGACGAACTGGCCGCCCGCGTCGGCGGCAAGTTCAAGGCCCACAAGTCAGGCGCCGAGATCGTCGAAGGCAGGCTGAGCGGCCACCGGGTGGTGCTCGCCAAGCCGCGCAGCTTCATGAACCTCTCCGGCGGCCCCGTCGCGAGCGCCGTGAAGTTCTTCAAGCCCACCACCATCGTCGTGATCCACGACGAGCTGGACCTCCCCTTCGCCGCCATCCGCATGAAGTTCGGCGGCGGCGACAACGGCCACAACGGACTCCGCTCCATCACGAAGTCGCTGGGCACCAAGGACTACCACCGCGTCCGCTTCGGCGTGGACCGCCCGTCCGGCCGCCAGGACCCGGCCGACTACGTCCTGAAGGACTTCTCGACCGTCGAGCGCAAGCAGCTCGCGCTGGAGATCGACCGGGCGGCGGACGCGGCAGAGGCCCTCGTGACCAAGGGCCTCGAAGCCGCGCAGAACAGCTTCCACTGAGCCGCTAGACCAGAGCGGCCGCCGCGGACCGCCTGAGCTTGCCGGACGGCGTCTTCGGCAGCGTCCCCGGCGGCTGCACCACCACCGCGAACGGCCGCAGCCCCACGGCGTCCACAACCCGAGCCGTGACCTGCTTGGCCAGATCCTTCTCGGCCTCGGCGTCCCCGGCCAGCTTCGACTCCACCACGACGGCGAACCGTTCGCGCTGCGTCCCGGCGTCCAGTCGCACGGCGACGGCGTTGCCGGCGCGCACCCCGTCCACCGAGCAGGCGGCACGCTCCACATCGGTCGGATAGATGTTCCGGCCGCCCATGATGATGACGTCCTTGCGGCGCCCGCAGACGACCACCTGGCCGTCCTCCACCACGTAGCCGAGGTCCCCGGTGGACAGCCACCCTTCGGCGTCCTGTGTCGCCAGTGGACCGTTCACGGTCAGGTAGCCGGGGGTGACGGCCTCGCCGCGGATCTGGAGCTCACCGACGTCCCGGACGCCCAGCACCTCACCGGAGTCCGACACCACCCGCAGTTCCAGCCCCGGCAACGGCGGCCCGAGCAACGGGAACGCGCGTCCGTCCGGAGCGGGCACGGCCTTCTTGTCCGCCTCCACCGCGTCGGCGTCCACCACGTCCACCGACAGTCCGGTGAACAGAGGCGCGAAAGCCACACCCAGAGTGGTCTCCGCCATGCCATAGGCCGCGAGGATCGACTCGGGCCGCAGCCCGAACCGCGCCCCGGCGTCCACGAACGACTGCACGGCCGCCGGGTCGATCGGCTCGGCGCCGTTCAGCGCCAGCCTCAACGAGGACAGGTCGAAGGAATCGGACGAGGAAGCGAGCCGGCGCGCCACGATCGCGTAGGCGAAGTTCGGCGCGGCCGTGATCGTGCCGCGGTACCGGGTGATCAGGTCGGCCCACAACGTCGGGCGGGACAGGAAGTCGACGGGTGTGACCTTCACCAGTTCCAGACCGAACAGCATCGGGACGGTCAGGAACCCGACCATGCCCATGTCGTGGAACAGCGGCAGCCACGAAACCATGACGTCAGAGGCGGGATCCAGCGCCGCCGCGACGCGCATGCCCTCGGCGTTCGACATGAGATTGCGGTGCGTGATGCGCACCGCCTTTGGATCGGCGGTCGATCCACTCGTCAACTGCAGCAGTGCCGTGGCATCCTCGGGGGTGGGAACAGGAGCAGCGATCGGTTCCGCATCGAGTTCGGAGAGCAGTTTGTAGGGCACTCCGTGCTGGTCAAGGACGGCAGCCAGGGCATCGAACGGGCTGCCGAGCAGGACCAGGTGCGAATCGATCATGGCAAGCACCCGCAGCGTGTCCTCGGCCCACTCGGCCAGGTCGGTGCGTGGTGTGGGTTGATGCAACATCGTGACGCTGCCACCACACAGCCATGCGGCCTGCACGGCTGGGGCGATCACGGCTGGTTCGGCGGCGAGCACGGCGATCGCGGTGCCCGGCGCCACGTCGAGCGCACCGGCCATCCGCCGGGCGCGTTCGTGCACCTCGGCCCAGGTTCGACGGACCGGCGCGGCGGGTTCACCCGTCGTCATGCCCCTGTCCCCGCCGCTGGAGGCCGTCGCCAGCATCACATCCACGAACTGACTCATGTTCGCGATCGTAGTGGCGCCGTTTGGTCCATCAGGGCGAAACGTTATGCCACACGAAACGCGATACTCCCCAGTACAGGTACGCAGGAGGAGGTCATTGGTGGATCGGGGCGGCCCCGGAGCGCAACATCGTCTACCCGCGCATCCGGCACCTCTGCTCTCCGCGCAGGACGTGGCCCTGGTCGCGTTCCACCGTCCCCCGCAAGGTCAGCGCGGGTACGACGCGGCTGAGGTGGACGCGTTCCTCGACCGGGTCGAGGGCACCATGAAGAGCAAGGACATCCTCACGCGTGAAGACGTGCTCAACGTCAAGTTCAGCACGGCTACCCGGGACCCGGGCTACGACGTGAACGAGGTCAACGTCTTCATGGAACTCGTGGCGGACACACTGCGGTCCACTCCGCAACGCCGGCAGGCCTCAGCGCCCGCCCAGGGCGCGCATGCCACGTCGCAGGCGATGAGACCCGCGGTGCGGTTGTCGCCCGACGACGTGGCCGCTGTGCGCTTCCACAAGCCAAGACCGGGGACGCGCGGCTACCACGAGGGACAGATCGACGCGTTCCTCGACCGCATCGAGCAGACCCTGCGTGGCAGGGACAACCTGACCGCGCAACAGGTGCAGGACGCCGTGTTCGGCGAGACCGCGCCCGGCACGTTCGGCTACGACGAGGAGGACGTCGACACGTTCCTCGACCTCGTGGTGCTGATGTTCGAGACCGCGCCACCGCCCCGCAACCCCGGCCCTCCGACGACGCAGCTCCCGCAGCAGCAGCAACGGCCGCAGCAGCGTCGTCCGCAGCCGGAACCGCGCCCGCAGCAGCACCAGCAGCTTCCGCCCGCCCAGCAGCCCGCGCTGCAGAAGGCCATCGACTCGCCGAAGCTCACCGCGGCGGACATCCGCAACATCGCGTTCCACCGCCCTCCCCGTGGCCGCCGCGGCTACCAGGAGTCCCAGGTGGACGCGTTCCTCGATCGCATCGAGGCGACGCTGCTCGGCCAGGACAACCTGACCTCGAAGGACGTCCGCGACATCAGGTTCTCCCGCCCGTTGATAGGCCGGCGCGGCTACGACGAGACCGAGGTGGACGGGTTCCTCGGCCAGATCGAGCAGCAGCTCTCCGGACCGGTGCGCAGCAGCATGCCGTCGGTCAAGTCGTGGAAGGACCTGCGCCAGCTGCGGATCCCGCAGGCAGCGTCCGGGCAGCGCGGCTACCGCACCGCGCAGGTCGACCGGATGCTGGAGGAGATCGGCGTCGCGCTCGACGGCATGCTCGGGGCGACCGCCGACGAGGTCATGAAGGCGCGCTTCAGCTACGCGCTGCTCTCCGGCCAGGGCTACGACACGTCGTTCATCGACGAGCTGCTGCCCCTGCTCGCCGCCGAACTGCGCCGCAAGGGCAAGTAGACGCCGTCAGCCCTCGACGGCCTCGGCCGCGGCCATCCACTGAGCCTCCACGTCGGACTCCTCCGCCAGCACGGCACGGAGCTCGGCGTCGAGCTTCAGCAGCCTGGCGGAGTCGGTCGCGGCGTCGGCGAGCGCCGCGTGCAGCTCGGCTTCCTTCTTGTGCAGCACCTCGAGGCGCCGCTCCAGCCGTGCCAGCTCCTTGCGGGCGGCACGCTGGTCGGCGGCGTTCGAGGGGGCCTTGTCCGCGGTCGCGCCGACGGCGGACTCCCTGTCGCGCATCGAGTCGCGGCGCTTCAGGTACTCCTCGATGCCGCCGGGCAGCTCGGTCAGCCCGCCGTCGCCGAACAGCGCGACGACCTTGTCGCACACGCGCTCGACGAGGTAACGGTCGTGCGAGATCACGACGAGCGTGCCGGCCCACGAGTCGAGCAGGTCTTCCAGCTGCTGCAACGTGTCGATGTCCAGGTCGTTCGTCGGTTCGTCGAGCAGCAGGACGTTCGGCTCGGCCATGAGCAGCCGGCACAGCTGCAGCCGGCGCCGTTCGCCACCGGACAGGTCGGAGACCGGCGTCCACTGCTTCTGCGACGAGAAACCGAACCGCTCGCCCAGCTGCGACGCCGACATCTCGTACTTGCCGAGCACGACGCGCCGCGCGATCTCCTCGATCGCCTCCAGCACGCGCATCGACCCGTTGAGGTCGAGCAGCTCCTGCGAGAGGTGCGCGATCTTGACCGTCGACCCCTGGATCCGCTTGCCCGTCTCGGGTTCGCGCTCACCGGCCAGCAGCTTCAGCAGCGTCGTCTTGCCGGACCCGTTGACGCCGACGAGCCCGATCCGCTCGCCCGGTCCGATGCGCCACGTCAGGTCGCGTACCAGCACCCGGTCCGGAATGGACAGTGTGGCGTCCTCGACCTCGATGACCGTGCGGCCCAGGCGCTTCTTCGCGAACGCCAGCAGCTCGACGTTGTCCCGCAACGGAGGCACGTCGGCGATCAACGCTTCCGCCGCCTCGATCCGGTAGCGGGGCTTCGAGGTGCGCGCGGGCGCGCCGCGGCGCAGCCAGGCGAGTTCCTTGCGCGCCAGGTTCTGCCGCTTCTCCTCCAGCGTGTCCGCGAGCCGCTGCCGTTCGGCGCGCGCGTAGATCCAGTCGGCGTAGCCGCCCTCGTACTGCTCGACCTTGCCGTTCACCACTTCCCACGTGCGGTTGCAGACGGTGTCGAGGAACCACCGGTCGTGGGTGACGACGACGAGCGCGCACCTGCGGGCCAGCAGGTGCTCCGCGAGCCACCGCACGCCCTCGACGTCGAGGTGGTTGGTCGGTTCGTCCAGCACGAGGAGTTCGAGGTCCTGGATCAACGCCGCCGCGAGCACGACCCGGCGCCGCTCGCCACCGGACATCCGCGACACCACGGAGTCGAGGCCCAGCGCTGTGATGCCGAGTCCGTCCAAAATGGACCGGACGCGGGCGTCGGCCGCCCACTCGTGCTCGGCGTCGAACCCGAGCGGGTCGATCACCGCGTTGCGCACGGTCGACCCGTCCGGCAGTTCGGTCCGCTGCGTCACGACGGCCATCCGCAGGTCGCGCGACCGCGACACGCGGCCGTCGTCGGCGGGCTCCACCCCGGCCAGCACCTCGAGCAGCGTCGTCTTGCCACCGCCGTTCAGGCCGACGACACCGATGCGGTCGCCGTCGTTGACGCCGAGCGACACGTCGTCGAGCAGCGGCCGGACGCCGAACGACTTCGACACGGACTCCAGGTTGACCAGGTTGGCCATCAAAACCTCACGACTAGTAAGAAACTGCCCGATGCAGGCTACCCAGCAGGAGCGAAGCCCTCGGTCACGCGTGTACCTCGGGCGGCGTCGGCTTGGGCTCTTCAGTCGCGATCACGCGCGCTCCGGGCACCGGTCCGTGCGCCACGCGCACCGTCCGGCACACACCGGCACCGGCAAGCTCAGCGGCCACGCGGACCGCCGTGTCGCCGTCCTCACACAGGAACGCCGTCGTGGGGCCGGAACCGGACACGATGCCGGCCAGCGCGCCTGCGTCGACACCCGCGCGGAGCGTCCGGCGCAGGTTCGGGCGCAGCGAGACCGCGGCGGCCTGCAGGTCGTTGCCCAGCAGCAGGGCGAGCTGCCTCGGGTCACCGGAGGACAGGCCCTCCAGCACCGCCTCGACCGCGCCGACGCGCGGCGGATCTCCGTCCGCGCGCAGGCGGTCGAGCTCGTCGAAGACGTCCGGAGTGGACAGTCCGCGGCGGTCGAACGCCAGCACCCAGTGGAACTGGTGGCGGCCCAGCACGGGCACGATCCGTTCGCCGCGGCCGGTGCCCAGGGCGGTGCTGCCGTAGAGGGCGAAGGGGACGTCCGCGCCGAGCTTCCCGGCCAGTCCGGCCAGTTCGTCGCGGCTGATGTCCAGGCGCCACAACGACGACAGGCCGACCAGCGCCGCCGCCGCGTCCGCGCTGCCACCCGCCATGCCGCCCGCGACGGGGATGGCCTTGCGGATGACGACGCGGACCTTGGGGTCGTCCGCGTCCTTGCCGACGTGCGTGGCGAGCAGCTGGACCGCACGCCAGGCGAGGTTCGAGGCTCCGGTGGGCACCTGGTCGGCGCCCTCGCCGTGGACCTCGACGCCTGGCTCGTCGGCGACCGCGACCGTGACCTCGTCGACCAGCGACAGCGCCTGGAAGATCGTCACCAGGTCGTGGTAACCGTCCGGGCGCACGTCACCTACGGCCAGGTGCAGGTTGACCTTGGCCGGGACGCGAACTGTGACCGGGGGAGGAACGACTGCGAGCACCATGTCAGCGTACGGGCGTTCTGGGGTCCCGGACTCCTCCCCCGGTCACTGTCACGGTCAGACCGGGATGACCGAGCCGCTGAAGGTCTGCTTGATGTAGTCCTTGACCTGCTGTGATCCGAGCAGTTCCGCCAGGTCGCGGACGCGCTTGTCGTCCTTGAGCTCGGTGCGGGTGACCAGGCCGTTCGCGTTGGGGTTGCCCTCGGCCTTCTCCAGCGCGAGCGAGTCGGTGGCCGGCTTGAGGCCCGCGTCGATGGCGTAGTTGCCGTTGATCACGGACGCGTCGGTGTCCTCCAGCGACCTGGGCAGCTGGGCGGCCTCCAGGGGCACGAACTGCAGGTTCCTGGGGTTCTCCGCGAGGTCGCGCACGGTCGGCTGGTCGACGGCCTTGAGCTTGATCAGGCCGTTGGCCTCCAGCAGCTTCAGGCCGCGGGCCTCGTTGGTGGCGTCGTTGGCCACCGCGATCTTGGCCCCGTTCGGGAGCTCGTCGAGCTTCTTGACCTTCTTCGAGTACAGGCCGAGGGGCTCGACGTGGACCGGCTGCACCCACTCGACCTTCGCGCCGCTCTCGTTGGTGAACGTCTCCAGGTAGGGGACGGTCTGGAAGTAGTTGGCGTCGAGCGACCCGTCGACCAGCGCCGTGTTCGGCTGCACGTAGTCGGTGAACTCGACGACCTCGATCTTCAGGCCCTTCGACGCGGCGAGGTTGTCGGCCACGTACTTGAGGATCTGGGCGTGTGGAACCGGCGAGACGCCGACCTTCAGCGTGTCGGACGCATTGGCGCCTGACGAGCAGGCGGACAGAGCAGTCAAACCGGTCAAAGCAACTGCGATCAGGGCAGCACGAATACGCATGACGTTCCTTTTGAGAAATTGCTACGGGTCAGACGGAGGCGTGCCGGCGCCGGTCGGCGGCAGCGGCGGCACGGGTGAAACCGAGCTGGATCACGGTGGTGAGCACGGCGAGCCACGCCACGGTGCTCCACAGGATCCGGTCGTTGAAGCGCTGGTAGCCCTCGCGGATGGCCAGGTCACCGAGGCCACCGCCACCGATCACGCCCGCCATCGCCGAGTACCCGATCAGGGCGATCACGGTGACGCCGATGGCGTTGATCAGCGCGGGCAGCGACTCGCGGATGAGCACGCTGCGCACGATCTTCAACGTCGAGGCGCCGGTCGTGATCGCGGCCTCGACCACGGTCACGTGCACCTCGGACAGGATGTTCTGCACGAGCCGCCCGACGAACGGGATCGCTCCCACGGCCAGCGGCACGATGACCGCCGTACTGCCGATGGAGCCGCCGACGACGAGGCGGGTGACCGACGTGAGCGCGACGAGCAGCACGATGAACGGCATCGAGCGGCCCAGGTCGGTGACGAAGCCGAGGACCCTGTGCACCGCGGCGTTCGGCCGCAACCCACCCTTGGCGGTGAGCTGCAGCCAGACACCTACGGGAACTCCGAAAACAGTGGCGATGACGGTCGAGACGCCGACCATGTAGAGCGTCTCGCCGGTGGCCTCGACGAGGAAGCTGACGACGTCGGACCAGGGTGTTGCAGACCTCACGCAGCTACTCCCTGGGGGCCCTTCAAGGACCTCTGCACGGAGCCGCCGGCCTCACCGATCCACTCCAGAGCGGAGTCCGAGCGCTCGCCGTTCAGGCCGAGCCGGAACCGCGCGACCGGGGTCTCGCCCAGCCGCGTGAGGCCGCCACCGACGATGTTCAGCTCGACGCCGAACCGGTGCGAGGCCTCGGGCAGCAGCGCACCGACCGCGGCGAACCCGACGAGCACGACGTCCGCGACGCGGTCGTAGCTGCTCTCGTTGATGGGGTTCAGGTCGACGGCGGGCAGCAGCGCACTGCTCGTGCGGCTCGCGACGTCGTTGACCAGGTCGAGCACCTTGCCGTGCTCGACGACGCGGCCCTGCTCCAGCACGGCGACGTCATCGCAGATCTTCCGGACCACGCCCATGTCGTGCGTGACGACAAGCACGGTCACACCCAGCTCGGCGCGCGCACGGTCGAGCACCGCCAGCACGGAACCGGTGGTCTCCGGGTCCAGGGCGGACGTGGGCTCGTCGGCGAGGAGAACGCTGGGGTTGGCCGCGAGGGCGCGCGCCACGGCGATGCGCTGACGCTGCCCGCCGGACAGCTGGTCGGGGTACGAGGCGGCCTTGTCGGTGAGCCCGACGAGGTCCAGCAGTTCGCCGACCCTCGTTCGACGCTGCGGTCCGGGAATGCCCGCGGACTCCAGCGGCAGTGCGATGTTGCCGGCCGCCGTGCGCTGACGGAGAAGCGAATCCCCTTGCGGCACAACGCCGATCTGGCGGCGAGCGGCCCTGAGGGCCGACCCGTCGAGGCTGGTGATGTCAGTGCCGTCGACGCGGATCGCACCCGAGTCGGGACGCTCCAGCAGCGCGACGCAACGAGCGAGCGTCGACTTGCCGGCGCCGCTCGGGCCGACCACGCCGAGCACGGTGCCGGACTCGACGTCGAGGGTCACGCCGTTGAGGGCACTGACGCCCTGGAAGGACTTGGTGAGGTTTTCGACAGTGATCACGTCTGCTCCACGGCTGCGCGCGACGGCACACAATCCGTTCGCGACGGACGTGCGCGGTCGAGGTTTCTGCTCAGATGTGTGCGCCACTCGATGACTGAGTGCGCGTCAGAGGACTTTGAGAAGGCGCCTTAGACGAGGTGGCGACGACATGCAGAAGACGAGCGACGGCACTGGTCGATGACTCGACGGCGCGTCAGCATTCGCACGGTACCCATGGTGCTCCTCCATCGGTCCTGGCGTTAGCACCTGCCCGCATCCAGCGGGTGGTTGCTGCGACGTCGTAGAGCCAGGTCTCTCAGTCGCTCCGGATGGCAAGTAGCAGTCAACCGGACGGACGTTCGGTTGCGCAAGCCAAAACCGGATTCGTTCGACAGATCACACTGTTGGCCGATGGATCCCCGGCCAAGGGCCTGTGTCGAAGTCTGGTTCGATGGGAGCCGCGCTTGAGGTGGTTCCTGGTGGTGCGGCCGGATGGCCCGCATACCGGTGTTGTATGTGGGTCGTCCGGCCGTGCCGCCAGGGGCCGCCTCGGGCCCGGCTATCGCGGACCGGACTTCGACACAGGCCCTAGACCTCGGCAATCCGGATGAAGTCGATCACGCTCAGCTGCTCGCCTCTGACCTGGGGATCGATGCCCGCTTTCTCGAGCAGCTCGTCGATGTTCCCTGGGTTGCCGGCCCAGCCCTTGAGCGCGGCCCGCAGCGTCTTGCGGCGCTGGGCGAACGCGGCGTCGACGATCTGGAAGAGCTTCTTGCGATCCACTGTGGACAGCGGCTTTTCGTGCCGCTGGAACGAAACGAGCCCCGAGTCGACGTTGGGCGCGGGCCAGAACACGTTCTTGCCGACCGCGCCGGCCTTCTTCGCCTCGGCGTACCAGGCAAGCTTCACGCTGGGCACGCCGTAGATCTTGTTGCCGGGCTTGGCCGCCATGCGGTCGGCCACCTCCGCCTGAACCATCACCAGCCCCTTCTGCAGGCTGGGGAGCTCGGCCAGGAGGTGCAGCACGACCGGGACCGCGATGTTGTAGGGCAGGTTCGCCACGATCGCGGTGGGGTGCGCCGGCAGGTCTTCTTGGGTGACTTTCATGGCGTCCTTGAGGACGACGTGGAGCTTGCCTGCGTTCTCCGGGTCCATCTCCTGGACCGTTTGCGGGAGGCGGTGGGCCAGGGGCGGGTCGATTTCGACCGCGACGACTTTTTTGGCGCTGGGGAGCAGGGCAAGGGTCAGGGAGCCCAGGCCTGGGCCTACCTCCAGGACTATGTCGTCTTGGGTCAGGCCTGCTGCGGTGACGATCTTGCGGACGGTGTTCGGGTCGTGCACGAAGTTCTGGCCCAGCTTCTTGGTCGGGCGGATGTCCAGCTCTGCGGCTAGACGGCGGACTTCGGCAGGTCCCAGCAGGCTCACTTGGGCATTCTCTCAGGCTTGGTGGTGGAGGGGTGGGCTGGGACCTTGCTGGTGGGTGCCGGTGGGGCACCTGGGCGCCTGGCGAGTCGGCTTGCTTGGGCGGGCGGGGTGGGGGCGTGCGGGTCGGTTTGCGTGGGCGTGTCGTGTTCCAGCGGGGTGGTCGCCTGCCGTGCGAGTGGTCGCCTTGCGTGGGTGGCCGGGCGGGCAGTACCGGGCCGGTGCCGGTCATCGCCGCTTCGCGTCGATAGCGGTTGGGGCTTGACCTTGAGCCTCTGGCGGGATGCTTGACGGCCGGAAAAGGGCCGGGCTGAAAAGCGCCCGGCCGTGCCCATGAGGGGAGCATCCCGCCCACTCAAGGTAA
>NZ_JOEA01000038.1 GCF_000719115.1 Lentzea albidocapillata
ACGTCGCAATCCACACCGAACCCGGAGGCCCTCCCTCATTCCAAGATCATCCGGCTACGTGTCGAACCGTTCTCAACCTCTCCGGTCAGTACACCTAGGCTCACCGCGCCCCCGTAGCCCAATCGGTAGAGGCAGGTCCCTTAAAAGGATCACAGTACGGGTTCGAATCCCGTCGGGGGCACCAACTAGATCCGCATAAGGATCAGGTGCCTGATCAGGCGTTTTGTTAGTCCCAGCCACGGCTTCGGCGATCCTTTCGGCCGTATCGGCTACCTCCGAAAGATGCGCGGAGGGGAGCCGGAGAGTAACCAGAAGTTGATCATGGTCATCGTTCAGGCGGACGCCGAGCTGGGTGATCTTGAACAGCTGTCGTAGCAGCAGGTCAGGTGCCTTGCTCAAGTTCGTGACCAGGCGCGGAAGTGCGTCTAGCAGTGCGATGTCCTCACCTGTCGGCCCGATTGGCACTGTTGTACCAATCGATGTGGTGTTCGTCACGAGCGTCCGCTTCTGCTCGTCCAGTTCGTTGTAGCTCTGCCGCAGTCCGCGGCTGAACGCGTCGTCGCCGTCCTGGGCCTGGCGGAGGATCGCTGCCTGCCGCCGCTCGATGTCGGCGAGCGTCCGTTCGACCCGTTCTGCTTCAACGCGTCGCTGCTCGGCCTCACGATCGTCGACGGCTGCAAGATCGGCTTCGAGCAGCGCCCGTCGCTCAGGTCCGAACACGCGGTCCGCGAAGAAGGCCGAAATGCCCTCCAAGATCGCGTCCTCGCGGACGTAGACCACCTCGGCATGGTCGGAGTACTTGTCGGGCCGTCCGCGGTTGTTGCTGCGCGCGGAGCACATGTAGTAGACGCGCTCGTTGCGGAAGTTGCCGTACATCCGCCGGCCGCACGCGTCGAACACCATGCCGCGCAGCAGGTATGTACGTGTGGCGGTGGAGTGCACACTCGCGTCGTCGTCTCGCGAGCCTTGCCGGGCCTTCCTCGTCGCGGTCATCTCGTCGAACATCCACTTCGGAATCAGAGGCTCGTGGACCGGCTCGGGCGACCACACCCACAGGACAGGGGAGTTGACCTTCCCGCGCTTCGACCGCGTAGCGCGCCGGTTGAACACCTGGAAGCCGGTGTACTTCGGATTCCGCAGGAGGTCACAAACGCTGGACTTGCTCCAAGCTCCTCTGGCTCGCGCCTTGCTGGGGGGCTCAGGCGGCGGGTACTTGGCGAGATCGGCGTTGAGCAGGTCGGCGATCGCGCCGTAGCCGAGGCCCTGGTGGTAGCGCCACATCGCAATCTGGGTGACGGTCTGGGCCTTGATGCCGTCCGGCTCCAGCCGCGTCTTGGTCTGCCCCTTGGCAGCCTTGGTGGGGTTGGGATGCCGGTACGTCTTGGCCTTGTAGCCGTACGGCGGCTTACCGATGTTCCAGCCCTCGCGGACATGCGTGCACAGCCCGCCCCACGACTGCTCCAGCGTGTTGAGTACCTCGTACTCGGCCACCGACTGGTTGATCCGCCGCTGCAGGATCCGTTGCGCCCGGCTGCCGGTCAGCGTGATGGGCTCGTTGGAGGCGAACAGTGGGACTTCGGCCCGTTCCAACTCCCGTTCGATCGAGAGTCCTTCGTATGTGCGCCGCGCAACGCGCGAGACGCTCTCGCAGATCACGACATCGAACCGGCGGCCCTTGTGCGTCGACTCGTCGAGCAGGTCGGTGACACCGCCGTCACGGGCGATCGGGATGTCGTAGCGCTCGTAGTTCTCGCCGCGCCCACGTTGGTCCAACTCCATGCGCCCGGACTCGACGTCGTAAAAGTGCGCCACGATCACCCACGACTCGGGGATGGACGCCTTGCAGTTCCCAAGCTGTCGCAGCATGGACTGCCGCGGATCCTGCTGGTCGTCGGTGGACGTGCGCCCCAGAAACGCCACGCGAACTTCGTTGCGCAGCAACGCAACCGGCATGCCGAGTGGAGAGACCGCATAGTCCGACAGTCCGGATGGTCCAGACGGCACGGCGTGCGTTCGCGGTTGGCTCATCAGGCAGCCTCCTGATCATCGACCTGTTCGGCGTGCTGGGTGGCAGCCCAGTCGAGGAGGTCTCTGATCACGACGGCCAGTTCGCCGCGCAGACGATCGCCTTCGGCGCCGCTGACATAACGCACGTGGCCGGAGAATGCCCAGCTCTTCGTGCGGTTTCCTATCTGATTGTAGTGCCACTCATGACGTTCAGAACCGTTGTTGCACAAGGGTTCCATGTCACTAACGGGTGGTTCCTGAGGCAGTGGGACAATGTTCATTCCCACCGCCTCTCATCTCCCGTGACCTGTCCGGTCATGGTGGTGTCGTGGGGATCCCATGCCGCTTCACTGAATGGGAGCCCAACGGGGGATGCGTGCTGTGCGATGCGCGGGCCGCGTTGCGGCAGCTCCGCCAGCCGCCGCCGTTCCTGGATCTGGTCTTGGAAGGACCACACCGCCCAGATCGCCCCAGCAGGTCCATCTGGATGGCCGTGATCACGAGACGCGGTCGCGATGACGAAACCGGGCTTCTCGTAGCCGAGCTGCTGTCGCATCGCCGAGCGGAGGTTCCGTTCTCGCAGCGATGAGTGAACCGAGAACAGCAGAACGCCGAACACATCGGTTCCGAAACGGCTGTACTCACCGAGCTTGCCCACCACCTTGGACAGCGGTTCGGTGCCGGTGTCGTGTTCCAGGAAGAACCGAACCCGCCGTTCCTGCTCGTCCCAACAGCCGTAAGCATCGGGCCTGAGCTTGATGTCCCCGTGCCAGAAGAACTCGGTGCACGCCTTCTCCGACCACCACTGCGTGAGGCCGGCGTCTGGCCGAGTACGGGCATACGCAGCCAGCCCGCAGAAGAAGTCGTTGACGCCAAGCTGATGCGCCAGCTTCGGCCACAACCCCAGCCGCTCCAAGCGCTCCGCGTACGCACCGGCAGCGGGCGGCTTCTCCGCGCGCTGTGCAGTGATCACCCGCGCACCGCGGTAACCGAGCGCATACCGCGTCTGACTCGTGCCGCCGGCGCTGTACGAGTCGCGGAACGCGAACACCACGCCCAGCTCACGCAGCTGTCGCAGACGATCCTGAGCACGGCGTATCGAGGAGAACTCGATCGCCGCGATCTGGTTGGTGGTGAGCACCTTGTGCTCGTGCAGGAGGGCGAGGATCCGTCGATCCCGCTCAACGAGCCGAAACCACAGGGCCGCATCTGGCTCACCGACTCGGCCGCCGCGCCGTCCACGAATGTGGGGAGTTCCTTTGCTGTCACTCCTCAGTCGGCTTTTGGGCGACTCTCCTCGATTCCACTGCTGACGTGCGGTGATATTGCTTCGCGTCTCGGCGGTTGGGCCAGCGGATTCAGAACGCCGGACATCCGCCTCCCCATGTGCCGGACCACACGCTGACCAACCCGCGCTGCTGCCCATCGGCCTCTCCCTTCGGAGCTGCTCAAGCGGTGGTCGCTCAAGCACCCCTGAACTCCGGATTTCGAGGCCTAATAGGACACGCGATCGTCGATCGTTATGGCTTCGTCACGTCATGCAGGCGGAGAAGCAGCTCCTTGGATTCGGCCTCGTCGAGGCTCTCGGCATCCAGCGCGCGAACGACAGCTTCGTAACCCGCGACCGCATCTCTCGACTCGGCAAGAAGAGTGGAGTTCTCGGCGCCAACCCAAACCAGCGGTTCGTACTTCGGAAACGTCAGCAGAGTGAACGGCCCCGCCAGCCCTGCGTGCGCACCTCGGGCGACCGGCAAGATCCGGATCTCGACGTTCGGGCGGTTCGCCATGAACATGAGATGCAGCAGCTGCCCAGCCTGCACCTCCGCACCGCCAACCTGAAGTTGCAGCGCCAACTCGTGAATGAAGAACGTGCAGGTGCCTCGTCGAGGTAGCCGCTGCATCGCAAGGCCCGCCTGAACTCGGTCTTCCAGTTCATCGGCCGGCGACGTGGCCGAGGCGCGCAATGCCTCGCGCATGTAGTCGGCCGTCTGCAGGAACAACGGCATTGCGTGCGTATGCCAGCAGGTAAGCGTCTCCGCCACAGCCAGGTTCTCAACGACAGTGCGAAGCTCGACAGGCGAACACACTCCGTGCTGCTGCCACCAGCCGACAACAGCCGTCTCACTGTGCAGGGCCAGAAGATGAACGCGCTCATCCGACTGGACCCGGCAGGCACCGAGTAGCGCAGCGATCTCAACGAGGTTGGCGCCACCCTTGCCGTTCACCACGTCCGAGACCTTGGCCTCGTCCCAGTCCATGACCTCAGCGGCCCCTCGCGAGGTCATGCCAGCTCCTGCGATGGCCGCCCGTATGCCAGCGCCCAGCTCACGGCCACGCGCGGTGGAGATTCTCTTCGGCATACCTAGCTCCTCGCCTGATCGGTAACCAGCTGCAAGCGCCGCGCCGGATCTCGAAGCCGCAGCGAGGCCTCGTTCAACCAGAGCAAGGACAGCTCCTCGGCAAGGGCGACATCGTCGAGCGCGACAAGGACTCGCTCGTAAGGAGCGCGCTCGGCAGCCAACTCAAGCCAGGTGTTGCCACCGTGCAGCGTGTGCAGGAGAACGACGTCGTCGAACCGCTTTTCCACGAACCGCATCACGGTGAAGGACACGCCCATGCCGAAGTAGGGGCCGACATCGCCGTCCACGATTCGAAGCTCAAAGCCAGGCAGTTCGCCCAGCTCCTCCAGGTGCTCCAGTTGGTCTGCCATCACTCTCGAATCGCCAACGCCGCCGTTGAGCACCTGCTCTGTCACGATCAGTCGAACGTTCAGCCGCCGCAGCTTCGCGGCCTGCTCGGTGCCCACCCTCAAGCGGCTGAGGGCCTCTTGCTGGTTCGCAAGATCGAGGTCATTCGCCGCTGCACCAGACTTGACAAGGGCGGATTGGTAACCACCGGTACGCACAAGCTCAGGCAGCGTTTCCGCCGCCACAATCACCAGTTCACTCGCCTCAGCCAGGACATCCCACGGTGTCCACGTCAGCCGAGCCCAGGCGTCGCCGTTGATCCGATCCCACATCTGGGGATCAACGGCTCGCTGCGCAACCCGCATGCACAGCTCAACTTCGTCATCGGATGCACCGCAGGCAGCTCCGACCACGACGACCTCACTAGGAGACATGCGTTGCGCAGCTCGACAGAGGTGCGACAACTTCGCGGTAGAGAAGCCAACCCGAGCACCCAACTCCAAGAGCGACCAGTCGCGCCTCGTCCGCCAGCCCAGCACGGTCCGACTCAGGGCGCGGACCTCCAGACTTGCTCTCCCGTTGACCAGTTGTAGAGCCATGTCCCATCAGCCTGTTCTTGATCCGTGGGCTTCACGCCCGATGCCTCTTCGGCTGCCAATGCGTGCGCTCGTGCGTCGTCGCAGTCGCTGCCTGGGCGGCAAGATGAACGTCGAGCAACATCCGGCAAGGCGCCGGCACTCTCCGCCAAGCGGGTCCGCCGCGACACTTCCTGCACCAGCCGTTCTCATCCGGCTGGTGCTCGTCGACGAACACACGCAACGCGGCCACCAACCGCGGAACTTCGTGCCGTGCCATGGACAACGCGGACGCACCATCACCGTCAGCAGCGATCCGTGACACGAGGTCCAGGTGCTCGACAAGCCGTCTGCGCAGCTCGGAAAACAAGACCAGGTTGCCCATGGCAGCACGCCCTTCGGCTAGCTGGCTCGGAGACGGGAAGGCCGAGGCTGCTCGGCCGGTTCCGACGTCCTGTCGTTGGCGAAAGCACGCGCAACTGCTTGGCGGAACACAAGAAGCCCTTGCTCCGCAGCATTGGCCTCCCTGCAATCCAAGGCAGAAGTGACCACCACGGCAGCGCGCGAAAGCACCGCGGTCTGCGCCCACGTCAGGTTCACAACGACCGGAACGACATCCTCAAGACGCGCCATCACCAGAACCTTTCGTCGGACCGACCTGGGGCCGACGGAATCCTTGGGCGTGGCGCGCTACCAGCCTGGACACGCCCGTCCGGACTAGCTCCCACAAGGGGCCAAGGATCCCGTCGACAGCGACTACATTAGGGGTTAATTAACCCCTAATGCGATAACCGGAACGTGTGAACCTGCCCTGACCTGCGCGTGACTAGGGTGATCACGAGTTCTGCAGCGCGAGGAGGCAACCGGGTGCCGAGCGACAAGACGTACAGGAAGTCCAAGCTGGGCCGCCTGCTCGATCAGCTGCGCAAGGACGCGGGCAAGGACCTCAGCTACCTGGCGAGCGAACTCCGCAAGACCGAGGCGCACCTGTCGAAGTGCCTGAACGGCACGAACCTCCTCGGCTGGGCCGACCTCGGCCTGTACCTAGACCTCGTAGAAGCGGACGAAGACCGCCGGCGCAAGGCAACCGAGTACTGGGAAGACGCAAAGCAGGACAGCACGCGCGTCCAACACCCAGCCGCGTACAACCAGGCGGCCCGCTCGTACGCCCGCGCCGAAGCCGATGCCTCAAAGCTGAAGCAGGTAGAAGCGGTCTGGATCCCAGGCATGCTGCAGGTCCCGGAGTACACGCTCGCTCTCCGCGAAGCGGCGCACCTCTTCGTCAACCCGAAGGTCCCCGCCAACCGCACCATCGCCGCCCGGCAAAGCCGCCAGATGCGGCTACACGGCGAGGCTCCGCTGCAAGCGCACTTCCTGATCGACATCGCAGCTCTCCGCCGCGCAGTCGGTGGCCCTGCTGCGATGTACGCGCAGCTGCTCCACCTGCAGGCGTCCGCGGCTCTCCCGAACGTGACGATCCAGGTGATCGGCGAAGACGCTGGCGCCTACGCCATTGACGGCGTGACCATCCTGAGCTTCGACGACGAGGACTTCCCGGACGTCGTCTACCTGGAGACCAGGGGAGGCGGCCGATGGGTGGAGAATGACGTTGACGTAGACAAGTTCCGCAAGTCGTTCAACGAGATCGCGGAGGAGCTGGCCTTCACGCCCGAAGAGTCGCTCAAGATCATCCGCGACCAGGCTGAACTCTTCAAGGAGAGACTCCAGCGAGATGACGAACCCTGAGAAGACGTGGCGCAAGTCCAGCTACACCGCACCTGACAACAACTGCGTTGAGCTCACTGTCAGCGAGACTGAGACCTTCGTACGAGACAGCAAGGACCCTGGCGGCGGGGCCCTGACTTTCAGTGCACGCACCTGGATGACGTTCTTGGCAAAAACAAAGTCTGGTGCCTTGAATGGGAAGATAGATTGCCGTGACACTAGTGCATCAAAATGAGCACTAGTTGAAGATTTGATTGACAGAACGATTCGGTCGTTGCGCCAATATAATATTGGCTCGCGGCCGTCGCTGCCAGATGTGTCAGCAATGATTGCAGACGCATCGATTTGAGTGGCTTTGGGCAAATTCGCTCACGGTGTCCAGTATTCTTTTTTCGTAATGTGATCAAGCATAGAGTGATTGGCTAGCTAGTCTGTGTTCGGCGGCCGTTCTCTCTATAGTGGAGGTGCGTATGCGTAAAACTGTAGCTAGAGCGACCGGGTGGACGCTAGTCGCCATCGCTGCGCTCGTTCTGGTCGCTGTTGTATTTGCTGCATTCGGTCCGTTGCCGGGCAGCCTGCTGGGGTTCTCTCCAGTTTCGAATCGGCTCACGCCTAATGAATCCATTATCGCTGAAGGCGCGATTCGATCCGCGATCCTACAGGCAGTTGCTGGCATCCTCCTTGTGATAGGTGCTATTACAGCGTGGCGACAAATGTTGATCGCGCGCCGGCAGCAGGCAGTCGGGCAACGAGTCGCCGTAACTGAGGCATTCGCGAAAGCTGCGGAGCTGCTAGCAAAGAACGATGCGCTTGCGTTGCGACTGAGCGGTGTATACGCGATGGACCGAGTCGCTGATAGCGACCCGTCTGAACGACCGAGAATCGCAGAGATCTTATCGACGTTCGTCCGGGACGGCGTGCCGCTTGACGGCGGGCTCCCTCGCGATGTGCGCGCAAGCCTTCAAGTCCTCGTTCGCCGGGATTGGGCTATGGGAGTGGATCTATCCGGGATACGTTTGTCCGATGCTCGTTTGCCGAATGCAAGACTAGAAGGTGCGACGCTTGCCGGAACGGACTTTTCTGGTGCAGTTTTGCGAAACGCAAAACTAGAAGGCGCGGATCTCAGTGGAGCGGACTTGCGCCGCGCAGATTTATGTGGCGCTGATCTGCGCGGCGCTGCTCTAGCGGGTGTGCGCCTATCTGCTGCGATCGCAGATGATTCGACACGATGGCCCAAAGGGTTTTCCCCAAGTGATCACGGCGTGAGGACATCAACTATCTAGCCGATCAAGCCGTGCAGCCAAGTCGGCGATTTCAAATGCACGGGCTACTGACTCCGTCAGATCTGCATCTCTTACTTCTTCTGCATCTACTTCCTTTCCGTTGAACGATAGTACGATGAGAAAAGGGGTGTCCCAGTCGTCGTCCTCTAGCGGAGATCGGTTATCGAGATCGTGTGCAGCGTTAGCGAGAAGTTCCTTAGATTCGATCATGTCGTGCAGTAGGGCTGCAGCAACTCCGCCGTTGTATCGACTTAGGGCCCGCTCTTTAGTGGTTTCGCTCAACTGAATAGCGCGCTGCGCCCAGTCCTGAGCTACTTGATAGTTGCGCGTGGACAGGTTCATGTAAGCAAGGTTGTTCGCGACTTGCCAATCAGGAGATAGTTGAAAAGCGGAATGCAAGTGGCGAAAAGCGTCCTCCAGGTCGCCTGAGCTATACGAATTGACTGCGGCGGATGAATGGCGATGTGCCATGTGAAGTCGCGCTTTAGGCTCATTGAAATTTTTAACCAGCCAAGTCATGATCTCGCCTATTGGCTTGACCGGAATTGTCGTGACAATGGCGTTTAGTGTTCCGCCAAGTGAAGTTATCCGCCTCTTTGCGGCGATGTATTCAGGGTGTTTCTCTACATCGAAATCGTCTGATGATCGTCGGCAGATCCATTGTATTGCTCTAGTTTCGCCGTACGAGCACTCAACAGTGGTGAGCTGCAAAGAGTTCGGTACCCCGCATTCGAGAATCGCCTCATGTAGGTACTCTACGGTATAGTTCGCGTCGCGTTCTGAGGGAAGTTCAGTCAGGTCACGTATTCCGCTGTCCAGCTTTTCCTGGAGCATTGAAGGGCAGCACGTACGAAGGAGCCAACGAATTCCCATTAGAATCTGATCGCGTAAAAGGTCCACTAGCTCACCTGCGAGCAAAATCTTAAAGTTGATCCTTCGTAGCAGCACTGGAGCGCGAGAGCCTAGTCGCTGTACCGTGGACAACCGAACATAGATTTGCTCGGCGGCGTCGCCGATCAATCGAACCTTATTGTTGACAATTTCAACCAAGCCGTCACGAATAAACTGATCCAAATAGTGATTCAGCTGATCGATCGTAAGTGTAATCAAACCTGATACTTGCGAGGCGAATCGAATTTCGTCGACTGTGGACTGTTCGAGAGATGAGGCCCAAACGTTTAGGGCTAGAAGTTCTTCGTCCGACATGCCGCGGGTGCTGCTAACTAGTTTGCGATCGGCGTGCTGATTTCCGACATCTAGAGTTGCTCGCACACCGTCGATTGCTTCTGCGGTTAGATCCATTCCGTCGGTCGCGCCGGTTTGCCAGCGTGTGAACATTATGTGGCAGAATAACTGGATCTCGTATGGATTCCCGTCCGTGAGTGGGATGAGATCGCTTGCCACAGCTTCGATGCTATGAGTGAAACACCGAGATGGCGCGAGGTTTAACGCCTTTAGTGGTCGCGCCATGCATTCGATGACATCGGCGTTCTCGACAAACCTTTCTACTTTGATGAACTCGAATTGTCGGAGAAGAAAGTCGAAGACTTCGTTAATGCGCGTGACTAGTTCGGGTGTGCCAGCTAGTACTAGTACATACCCGTTTAGTCGCATGCTAAGTGTTCGTAATAATGACAGAACATCTGGGCGGTCGGCAATGATCTGGGCTTCGTCAATTAGCAACACTATTGGGCGCCCGGAAATCTCTGAAATTAGACTCATGTCATTCCGCAATGCCATCTCTGATAGTTGGCCTCCGCGAACTGCGTGCGCTAGGTTTTCGGGGAACTCTAGCGGGAATTCGTCGTCGACCGGACCGCCTTCGACAATTCTACGAACGCGGCGCGGGTTGATTCTTTTGCCGTCCGAGCTTGCGAAGTCGGTAGATTTGGCAATCTCGGCGATTAATTCCTCGTAGACCGTTGAGAAAAAGTGCGCCGGTTCCGCGCTCGTTGGGACAAGACTGACCCGTACGACTAAGTATCCACGTTCTACTGCGAGCTTCTCGGTCATGTTCAGTAGGCTGGTTTTGCCAGCTGCTCGCTGGCCATAGAGTGCCAGGTACTTAACTGGGCTAGAGGTGCTTGCCTGTTCAAGGGTGTAGTCGATTGTGAACAACTCGTGCCCGCGGCCGGCAAAGTACTCGTCGGTCCGCACGGGGTTTGCGTAGTCGAAAGGGTTTCTGAACTCTGATGGATCCAAGGTGGCCACGATTGGTCATATCCTTTCGGATGCAATTTTATGTGCCGATTCGTTGGCGTTTGCATTTGTGGGCTAGATGTAAGAAGTAGAAGTAGTTCCATCGGTTGGGCTGTTGAATAGCAAGAACTGAACTCTTGCTGGCGTGGATCGATTCAGGTTGCCTCCTGCTGTCACACAATCGGTGAAGACACTTGTCCCGGCTGACAAATATCGATTGCTTGACCTCACTCCTGCGCCTGATGATCGCGGATGCTTAGGAGGTCGTCGGTGCCTCATGTAGAGCTGTATCGCTCCAACCGGCAAAAGCGTGACGTAGAGATGGCAGACCTGCTGATGCTGACTTGCCTGTAGTTCACCGTTTCGGACTAGCGTCGACTCATGAGAGTGAATCGGAGACGTAGGCACGAGCTGACGTTGTGGATGCTTCAGGGGCGCGTGAAGACTCCTCGGTGACGAGTTCGAAGTGCGTAGGACCGTGCGGCTCTGCCGAAGGCTCCAGCGCGTCTCGGTTGGTCACGTGCTCGCCCAAGTCGGCTCGGCGTCTCCGTTCTCTAGAGAGCTGGCCGGTGGCTAGACGGTCGTCCAGCCAGGCGAAGGCTGTGCAGTAGCGGACGCCGACGGCGGTGTGCGATCGGAACGATGGCGGAGATCTGCAGTTCGCAGCAGGTGCGCGTAGGGGAGGGACTAGTGCGTACCGTGTCGGGGGCACCACTCAAAAACAGGCCAGTTCGTGGTGCCTGAGCAGGTGTTTTAGTGCTCGTCCGCGTTGCTCGTCCGACCCGTTCGGCCGAGTCCGCAACCCCCTGGTGATGTGCGGAGCGTAGCCGGAGAGTAATCACAAGTCGATCATGCTCAGCGCTTCCGGCGACGCCGGACGGAGTGATCTTGAACGGGGCTCGTAGCTGCAGGTCAGGGTTCTTGTTGGATATGGTCGAGCTTGGTGTAGGCGGCTGCCGAGTCGGTTGGCGCTGGTGTACCAATCGCGTGTGGTGTTCGTCACGAACACGCTTCCATGCTGTGGCTGCGGCGGCTAGCGAATGAAGACGTCCGGTTTGAAGCCGTGTGACTCCAGCTTTGCCGGGGGGACCGCGACCCATGCGCCATTGCTGAGATCGTGACCGAGCTGGGCTGCTGCGTCGAGTTCCACATGCCACGTTCCGACCAAGACGACCAAGCCGTGTTCTTTCATGACATGTGGCTTGGCTTCGCGAGCTCGTCGCGTCGGGTCCTTCAGGCCGGCGCCAACGGTCTCGATGCTGCTTCGGGGGATGACCTTCTCCGGCAGATAACCGAACAAGGCGATCAGGCGCCGCCGAAGTCCGTAAGGGCCGAAGACTTCGAGCAGTTGCGCCGGGCTGAGGTTGCGCAGGGGCTCAGGCGGCAGATCGCTCCACGGCACTACCTCAATGGCGTACTGCTTGACCGCGTCGGCGCGTGGACTGCGTTTGCCGTCGCGGTTGCCCTCTCCGCCGGTCAGCCATGCCCGGTGAGTGCGCATGAGCAGTGTGCGGAACTGATGTCGCCCAGCATCGATCTGGACCATCAGGGTGATCTCGCACTGACCTTCCCGCGGGATCATCCAGGTCTTTCCGATGGTCCCTTTGATCTCCACGGGAATGCCGGCGATCGTTGTGTCGAGAGGTGGCTCCTTCAGGAGCTTGAGGTGGTCGATGACGTGGTACTGCAGCTTGGTTCCGACGGAGGAGCGTTCGTCGGAGTCGACCTTGTCGCTCGTCAGGTCGAATCGCCAGGTGCGAGCCCCGTCGAGTACGTAGCGGACGGCATCATCGACCGCCGTGCGAAGCAGGACGGCGATGGGCTGCGCAGCCAGCCACGCGTGGACCTGTTGAAGCTCGTCGTCATCCGCTGGCGCATCAATGATGTGCTCGCCGCGTGGCCCTGCCCGGCGAGGTTCGGGCTGACACAGATCACCTGGTGCTGGAAGAGGGCTCTTAGTCATCACGTCTTTCCTAGCCGGCTCAGGCCCTTCGTGGCGCGCGATTGCTCAGCTCTGAACTCGACAGGCGCAGGTCGGCGGCGTGGGATCCGTGCGCATGCGCGCGAGATCAGCTAGGTTCGAACCCGTGTTCGACGATGGTTGCGACCCGCTCAACGGCGGTGTCCAGGGTTTCGTGTTCCCAGATGCGGATTACGGCCCAGCCAGCTGCGGACAGCACTTCGTCAGCTCGCCGATCGCGCTCGATGTTGCGCCTCAGCTTCGGCGTCCAATACCAGTCGTTGGTCGTGGGCTGCCGGCCGTGCTCAGGACACACGTGCCAAAAGCAGCCGTCGACGAAGACAGCGATCTTGCGCGCGGTGAAGACGATGTCCGGCCGGACTTTGACGTTGTCGTCGAACCGGAGCAGATGGTCCTTCCGGTAACGCATCCCGCGTCGGTGCAGAGCACTCCGCAGCGCAACCTCAGGCTTGGTTCCCGAGCGCCGGTTGGCCTGCATGTTCCGCGATCGGCCCTCGTTGAGCGGCGCGGGGTAGAGGCCATCTGCGTGGGCCTTCGCGCGGCGAGCACTGCGGTCTTCGTCTGGCACGATCATCCCGTTCGGCGATCGACTTGGTCCATTGGCGGTCAGTGCCGGAAGATACCCGAGTCTCAGCATGGGTCTGAAGACGAATCTCGAGAGGAAAGCCTGTGGTAGCCCCCGAGGCCGGGAAGCCGTTGAAGGTCGTCGAGATCTGTGCCGGCGCGGGTGGTCAGGCCCTTGGGCTCATGCAGGCCGGTTTCCAGCACGAGCTCGCGATCGAGCTGGACCCCACTGCGGCAGAGACTCTCCGCCTGAACCTGCGGACCCAGCACGAAAGCGGAGCTTCTCCAGAAGCTGCGTCCGAACGGCAGGCGGTTGCCGGCGGCGATGTTCCGGCCGGCGTCCAGATCGTTGACGGTGTGATCACCGGTGACGTCGCGGAACCAGAAATCTGGGCGGCAGCTCACAAGGCGGGGCTCGCGCTCCCCGAAAGCTTCGACCTGCTGGCGGGCGGCGTTCCATGTCCTCCCTTCAGCTTGGCTGGCAAGCAGGCAGGCTCGACAGATGAGCGCGACCTGTTCGCGTGGGCTGTGCAGCAGTGTCAGACGCTGAAGCCTCGTGCGCTGCTGCTCGAGAACGTTCGTGGTCTCAGCATGCCGAGGTTCTCCGGCTACCGGCAGGAGATCCTCGATCGGCTGATCGACATGAAGTACGTCCCGGAGTGGCGGTTGCTGCAAGCCTCCGACTTCGGGGTTCCGCAACTTCGGCCGCGGTTCGTGCTCGTGGCGCTGCAGGAGGAGTTCGCTCCTTACTTCCGTTGGCCGGAGCCGCAGGATGAGTCGCCGACGGTGGGAGAAGCGTTGCGCGAGCTCATGGGTTCCCGTGGCTGGGACGGTGTGGACGAGTGGGTCGCGAAGGCCAACGACATCGCGCCGACCATCGTCGGAGGTTCGAAGAAGCACGGTGGCGCCGATCTGGGGCCCACTCGGGCGAAGAGGGCGTGGGCGCAGCTCGGCGTGGACGCCATGGGCATCGCCAACCTGCCGCCGGCCGAGGGGGAGAGATTCCCCAACCCCAAGTACCCCAAGGCGCCAGGGCCGAAGCTCACCACCGAGATGGTGCAGATCTTGCAGGGCTGGCAGCCCGGCGAGTGGCAGTTCGTGGGGCTCAAGACCTCCAGGTACCGCCAGGTCGGCAATGCTTTTCCTCCGCCTGTCGCCAAGGCGCTGGGACTCGCGATCAAGTCGGCCTTGCTCAAGGAGGGCCAGCCGGTTGCCCGCGACATCGACACCAACCACGACCCGGTCTATCGTGCGCTCCGCAACGCGAGCGACCACCTCACGGCGGCGCAGATCTCCAGGGCCGCCGGCATCGAGCTGGAAGCGCATGAGCTTGAGCGCCGAATCTCCTTGCTGAGCAAGGACTTCGACGTCGACATCCAGGTGAACAAGAGCGGTGTCGCCTCGTTCAAGATCGGCGAGTTCAAGGCGTTCGTCGGCCAGGCCAACCACGTGCGGCACGACCTGTTCAGCCAGAACAAGTCGAAGATCAGCTAGAGCTGCAGTTCTGCCGGCTGCTTGTTCGCCATCAAACAACCAGGTCGAGGAGAGTCTCCGCGTCCAGGTGGAGGTTTCGCCTCCTGAGGACTCGGGACATCGTCACGAGGATGGCGCCCTGCGACGCCTCCTGCCCGCAGATCCGGATGAGGGTATCGGCCAGTTCGTCCTCGCTCTTCTCGCGGAAATGCACGATGCATGACGCCATCTCCTCGGCGCTGAGGTACCGAGGGAACTGGCTCAGCATGGTGAGCGCTTGTTCGTGTCGGCCAGCTGCGGAGAGCTGGATCAGCTCTGTCGCGGCGGCCGGTGCAGACCCGTGTATGAGATCGCTGCTCTGCCGGTCCCCCTCTGCCGGGGGGACCGGCAGAGCAGAGGATGCCGATTTCTCGGCTGACATCGCCGAAAGCCGCTGGAGTGCGTCTTCAAGTGCGCGCTCTGTGGCAGCGCGCTCATGTGTTGCGAGCTCGTGCTCTTGCTTCCGCACTCCGCTGAGCCGACGGTCGGTGGAAGCTGCTCTGTGACGCAGGTCGAGCAGATTCTCCAAGGTCAGCGGCGCAGGGTGGTCGGCGGTCTCTGCGGAGATCACCCTGTGGAAAGCCGTGAGGTACTTCTCCGATGGCACGTGCTTGCCTGCGAGGTATTTGCAGAGCATCTGCTCGGTAGCCCCTAGGTAGCCGGCTTCCGCGATCAGGATGGCGCTCGTGAGAGCGGCCTGTGAGTTCAAGTCAGCGCTGTGCCGCTTGACGTGCTCGTAGAGCGCGTTCATGCCTATGGCCAGCGTTCGTCTCTCTGCAGGCAGTGCAGCGCTGATCTCGGATCTCTTGTCGCCAGCCCGCATTCCCACCCCTTGCTGTGCGTACAGTTCCGAGCGACTCTACGCCTCTTCTGGCGGCCTGGATATTGCGTATTGCATCGCGCAAGATGTTGAGAGCCGAATTCGATGCGCGTTGTATTACGCAATTTCCATCAGGTTGATGTTGTGCTCTCATGTTCGTGTAGTCAATCCATGGCTGCCTTTGAACTCTTGCGCAACTCATGAGCTTGTTAGGCTCAGTTGCTCGGATCGAGGAGGAACTCCGTGCCGACCCCTCCGTGGACGGACACCAGCTACGGCAGCATGGTGAGGGGAGCGTTGTGGCTCGATCAGGTGGTCGGTCTCGGCGGGATCTTCACAAAGGCCGACGTCCGGGAAGCGTTCCCCGACGTCGCTCAGATCGACCGCCGGCTGCGTGACCTGCGAGACCGCGGCTGGCGCATTCACACGCAGCGCGAGGACCCCACGTTGCGCTCCGATGAGCAGCGCTACGTCGAGATGGGGGCTCCGGTGTGGGAGCCGGGTCAGGCCAAAGCGAAGCCGAAGTCCAGCATCACCGCTTCCCAGCGCAGCAAGGTGCTGCACGACGACTCCTTCATCTGCCGGTCCTGTGGCATCGCGCCAGGCGACAGCTTCGACGACGGCTCGACCGCGCAGCTCGACATCGCTCGCCGCCGAGTCGTGCTGCCCAACGGCGAGGAGGACATCCAACTGGTCGCTGAGTGCGACAGGTGCCGTGTTGGCGGGCGTGGCCGGGTCGTGAACCTCGGTGATGTGCTGGACCAGGTCGCGTCTCTCGGGACCTTCGAGCGGAAGATCATGGCCGGCTGGGTCGAGGCCGACGAACGGCGCCTCAGCGGTCTTGAACGACTTTGGGGCTTCTACCGCGCCTTGCCGGCCGACTCGCGTCAGTTGGTGCGGAACGCGGTTCTTGAACAGGGAGAGTGAAGTTCGATGCACAGGGAGTTTTCTCCTCCGCCGCACGCCGCGGAGTTCAGCGAGTTCGTGAAGAAGCGGCTCGCCGAGGTCAAGGACGCTGGCGGCACGCGGGAGACCGTGACGGTCGACTGGAACGGGCAGGCCCTGCACGTCGACGTGATCGAGGCACCGCTCAACAGCCTGTTCTTCAACCCGGCCACGCACCGCATTCGCGCTCAGCGCTCGCACGATCCGGTGCGGGACGCGCAGCTCGACTCTGATCCCTTCGTCGCGACGAGCCAGCAGTACCTCGCGCACCTGCTCCAGGCGGAGCCGAAGGATCCGAATCGCCGGGACCCGGAGTTTGACGAACTCCTCAGGAGTCTCAAGGAGTTCGGGCAGAACGATCCTGGTCTCATCACCCACGAGGGTGTGCTCGTCAACGGCAACACCCGTGCTGCGGCTCTTCGTGAGCTCGGTGTGCCCTCGATGCGAGTAGGGGTGCTCCCGGAATCGTTCACCTGGGAGGACATCAACGCGATCGAGTTGTCCCTCCAGCTCCGCAAGGATCACCGCCGCGATTACTCCTACATCAACAGGCTCCTGGCGATGGAGGAACAGGCCGCGCTGGGCCGCACGCCGGAGAAGATCGCCAAGGAGTTCCGGACCACCGCTGACGTCTACCGGCAGGAGCGGTGGATTCTGTCGGAGATTCGCGACCAGATCGAGCGAAGCAGGAGCAGCGACCGCAGCACGGCGCTCCGTTTGATCGACTTCGAGGATCACAAGGAAAAGCTCAAGGAGCTGCAGCGTGCATACACGAAGATGCACGCGGTTGACCCGAACCGAGCGGACGTTCTCAAGGAGTTGAGGCTGGCGGCGATCAGCCTCGGGTTCGCCAAGACCGATGTGCGGCTCATCGAGGACGGCGTGGAGTTCCGGGAGAAGTACCTCGACGACAAGCTGCCGCGTGACGCCCACGCGACCGCTGATGAGGAAGACGCGATCGTCGTGCCAGGTCTCGGGGTGAGCATCGCTGGGGCTACCGACGCAGTGGCAGCGGCGCGTGCCCTTACCGACGACGTGATCAAGGCCAAGGCGGCCAGGGGAGCGGCGAGCGTCATCCCGGAGGAGCAGGCGCGCGCGGCCAATGCCGCTTTCGATGAGCTGAAGGGCGCCTTTGACGTGGCTCTCGACATTGCTGGGCGGCAGGCTCGCCTCAAGAAGCGCAAGCAGCTGGCACCGGCACGCCTCGCCGATGCTTGCGCCTCGATCGACCAGTGCGTTGTTGACCTCGTCAACGCCCGCGCCTCGCGGTCGCTCGACGAGGAGGACTTCGATGACGCGGTGCTGAAGCTGCATGTCAGCCTCAGCAAGCTCGCCAAGCAGGCTGGCCGGGGGCTGGAGGAACCGGGCGCGGGCGTGGCGTGGCTTCTCGATGCTGTGGGGCGCGGAGGCCTTCGGTGACGAACGGCAAGACGCCGCCGTCGCTGCACCTCGACTTCAGCGACACGCGAACCAAGGTCACCATGAGGACGTTGCCGGAGTACCGCAACGATCTGGTGCAGCTGGGCGCGCGTTTCAGGACTGGGACGCAGATCGATCCGCTCGGGATCAGCGTTGACCTGGAAGACCTGCTCGGTCAACTGGGCCAGCTGGCGACGTGGCCGCACGGCAGCAGTGTCAAGTGGGAGGACGAGCTCGCTGAGCTCGTCCGCGGCAACGTCGCGGACACCAATGCGGTGCGGAAGCAGCTCAGTTCCGCGCAGGCTGCCGGAACGGTTCAGGCAGATGACGTCGCCGGGCTGCTCGGCGACGACTGGATCGCTGACCTCCGGGACTTCCAGCTGCGGGACATCGCGAAGCTGTTGTCGCTGAACCACGGTGCGAACTTCAGTGTGCCTGGTGCAGGCAAGACTCGGGTTGCTCTGGCCGTTTACGCCGCACAGTGCGCTGCCGGAGCTGTCAAACGGCTGCTCGTGGTGTGCCCCAAGTCGGCCTACGAGTCGTGGGAGTTCGAAAGTGCGGCTTGTTTCGCCAAGCCGTTGCGCACCCAACTCGTCGAGCGCAGCGATGATTGGGAGACAGACGTACTGATCATCAACTACGAGCGCCTCAGCAAGTCAGCTTCCGCGCTGGCGATGTGGTTGAAGGCGGCGCCATCCATGATGATCTTGGATGAGGCTCACCGGATGAAGCTCGGCACCCGCGGAGCGTATGGCACTGCTTGCATGGCGCTCGGGCCGCTGGCGCGCCGGAGGCTCATCCTCACCGGAACACCTGCGCCGAACGGTGCCAAGGACCTCGAGAGTCTCATGGGATTCGCCTGGCCGGGGCAGGGGCAGCGGCAGGTCGCCTCAGCTGTGGCTGGCGGGGACCTCTCGCGTGCCAGCACCGTTCTTCGGCCATTGTTCGCGCGCACGACCAAGCTCGAGCTCGGGCTGCCTCCCATGGAAACGAAGGTTCGCTACGTTGACATGCCGAGGCTCCACGGCCAGATCTACGACTCGATCGTGGGCAAGGAAGCTGGCGTCGCAGGGCGGGACAACGACCTGGGAAGGCTGGGCAAGACCGCGCTCAGACTGCTGATGGCGGCAACCAGTCCAGCGCTGCTGATCCCAGGCGAGTCCAGGTACGAGCCACTGGCCTATCAGCTTCCGCCGCTCGACATCCCGGAGAACGACTCCCTGGGCGCGTTGCTCCGGGAACTGCCAGCGTACGAGTTGTCGCCGAAGTACAAGGAAGCCGCCGCGATTGTCGCCGCGAATGCTGCTCGTGGACGTAAGACCTTGGTGTGGACGACTTTCGTCCGCAGCTTGACCACCGTGCACCAGCTCTTCGCCGCCTACCAGCCAGCCGTTGTCCACGGCGGCACCATCGACCGGGTAGCGGAGCTGGAGAGGTTCCAAAACGACCCGGACTGCATGGTCCTGGTGTCCAACCCGGCGACGCTGGGCGAGGGCATCAGCCTGCACCAGGTGTGTCACGACGCTGTTTACGTTGATCGAGATTTCGCAGCTGGACGGTTCTTGCAGAGTCTTGACCGCATCCACCGGCTCGGTCTGGGGTCCGACGTTGAGACGAGGGTGACCGTCCTCGCTGTGCGCGGCACGATCGACGAGGTCGTCGAGCTCCGGCTGGCCGCGAAGCTCGAGTTCATGGGCAAAATCCTTGACGACGCGCAGGTGCAGCAGCTTTCAGATCTGGAAGAGGAGCCGTCAGTGGCGAGCGGACTCGAGCCGAGCGACATCCAAAGTCTCCTCGGACACCTCAACACTCACCGTTAGCCGCGAGTTGCCTGCTCACCGCGTGGCCGACCACGGACGCTAGCGTTTGCTCCGTGGCTCTCCAGGGCGTCCTGCACCGCGTCTTCGCGTTCCTGATCATGCCCGTGCTCGGCTACCTGCTCGGGGCGACGATCTTCACCCACTTCTGGGACAAGGTCGAGATCGCGGACGCCGACCTCGCCGTCACGGCGCTGTCGTGTAAGGAGTACGGGCCCGTGACATGGCGCGGCTTCGGGTTCGTGTCCGAGTGCAGGGCCAGGGTGGAGAACAAGGTCAGCGGCGGCGCCACGCTCACGACGGTGCGCGGGTTCCTCGCCCCCCACCTCGTCGGCGAACAGGTGGTGGTCCGCGAGTTCCGGCGTGGCGAGGTGACGCCGGAGCGACCCTCCGCGGGCTGGGGAATCGCCGTGGTCGTGCTGTTCGGGGTGGTCTGGCTGTACCTGTCCGCCTGGGTCGCACAGCCGTTGTTGCCCGATCGGCGGGTCACCAGGTCGGGCGGGCAGTCACGCCTCCGTCCACCACTAGGTCGTGCCCGGTGATCCACCGGGCCATGTCCGAAGCCAGGAACACGCACGCGTCCCCGATGTCCTCCGGCGTCCCAAGGCGACCCAACGGCGCGGCAGCCTCCCACCGCGCGACGCCCTCCGGCCACTGCTCGCTGATACCTGGCCGCGCGATCAGTCCGGGTGACACGGTGTTCACGCGGATTCCGCGCGGCCCGTACTCCAACGCGGCTGCGCGGGCGTGCATGATCAGAGCCGCCTTCGAGGCGGCGTAATGGGCGTGGCCGGGAGCGGGATGTGTGCCCTCGATCGACGCGATGTGGGTGACCGAACCACCAACAGGCAGATACTCCACGGCCGCCTGGGTCACGGCGAACGGTCCGGTCAGGTTGATGTCCACAACGGACCGCCACTGCTCGGTCGTCATGTCGGGCAACGGTTCCACGGGCTGCACGCCGGCGTTGTTGACGACCGCGTCCAGCCGGCCGTGCTGCTCGAAGGCCTGCAGAACCACGCGCTCGGCCGACGTGCGCAGATCGCCGTCCTGCCGCCCGCGGTGGTGGACCACCACGGCACCCGCGTCCGTGAACCGCTGGACGATGCCGGCGCCGATCGTGCCGGAAGTGCCGGTGACCAAGACGACTTTGCCGTTGAGATCGATCACGAGACGATGCCTTCCACGCGTGCGGCCAGCCAGTCGACGATCTCACCCCGGCCGGCGACGAAAGCGTTCGTGCCGATCGAACGGAACTCTCCGCCCGCCTCACGCACGAGCACCGCGCCGGCCGCCGTGTCCCAGGGGAACACGCCGATGTTCGCCGCCGCGTCCGCGCGGCCGGCCGCCACCCAGGCGAGCGACAGGGCCGTCGAGTAGATGCGGCGGACGTCGGCGATCTCCAGTAACGAGCCCAGCAGTTCCATCTCGCCGGTGTACGGGCTGCCGGGCAACGGGATGTCGGTCAGCACCAACGGTCGTGGGCTCACGCCCGGAGTGATCACCAGGCCGGACGACTGAACAGCAAAAGGCACGCCGACGGCCGCCGTGAAGAGTTCGTCGCGGAACGGGTCGAGCACGCAACCGGCGACGAGCGTGCCGTCGACCGCCGCGGCGACCGAGATGCACGACAGCGGCAGGCCGCGCACGAAGTTCCGCGTGCCGTCGATCGGGTCGACGTACCAGGTCACGGAAGCAGTGGCGGAACCCAGTTCCTCGCCGACCACCGCCGAACCGGGCGCGCCGGTGACCAGAACGGACCGCAGGAACGCCTCGACCTCGACGTCAGCGGAGCTGACCTGGTCGAACGTGCCCTTCGAAGACACGTCGACGTGGATGTCGCGCAGCAGACCGGCGGCGTTCACGCAGGACTGCGCGGCCAGCGAGAGGAGATCGCGAGGAGTCACGAGGCCCATTGTGATCGGTCACAAACACGACCGGATGACTCTGGGCAACGTCCTACCCGCACAAGTGACCTGAGCCACCACGATGAGCTGACCTGACAACGACGTTGGAGGATCGGGATGCGAATCGTGGCCGGGTTGGCTGTCGTGGCGATGTTGGTCGCCGGAACAAGCACCGCGCAGGCGGACACGCTCGACTACGTGGCACTGGGGGATTCGGCGGCGGCGGGACCGCTGATTCCGAACCAGGACCCGGCGCTGTGGTGTCTGCGAAGCAGCAACAACAACTACCCGCGGATCGCCGCGAAGATCCTCGGCGCGAAGCTCACCGACGTCACGTGTTCCGGGGCGAAAACAGACGACTTCGCCGGGCGGCAGTTCGGATTCGTGGCGCCGCAGTACGACGCGCTGAAGCCCACGACCGACCTCGTGTCGATCACGATCGGCGGCAACGACGTGGGGCTCGTGCAGACCGCGCTGGGCTGCATCAACCTGCTCCCGGAGCCCGTCGGACTGTCGTGCAAGGCACGGCTCACCGCAGGTGGTGACCAGGTCGCCGCGGCCATCGGCAAGTGGGCGTCCGAGTTCGGGGCCGCGCTGGACGAGGTCAAGCGCCGGGCGCCGCACGCGAAGATCCTCGTCACCGGCTACGGCACCTACATCCGTCCCGGTGGCTGCTACCCGGTCCAGCCGATCTGGGCCCGCGACGCCGACTACCTGCAGGGCTCGGTCGACCTGCTCAGCGCGACTGCCAAGGCTGAGGCCGAGAAGCGTGGTGCGACCTACGTTGATCTCGCGGCCGTCAGCGTCGGGCACGACACCTGCGCCAAGCCCGCCGACCGGTATCTGGAAGGGCTGATCCCGACGACGATCGCGGCGCCGCTGCACCCCAACGCGGCGGGCATGGCG
Source organism: Lentzea albidocapillata (assembly GCF_000719115.1). GTDB lineage: Bacteria > Actinomycetota > Actinomycetes > Mycobacteriales > Pseudonocardiaceae > Lentzea > Lentzea albidocapillata. The sequence goes on from NZ_JOEA01000038.1 coordinate 22,348, forward strand.
GCCTTCGGGGCTACGGTCGCGCGCGCCGCGCGGCCAGGGCAGCCGTCAGCAGCGTGACGTGCTCGATCCGGGTCGGGTCCAGCCCGGTCAGCTCCGCGACGCGCCGCAGCCGGTAGTCCACGGTGTTCGGGTGCACATGCAGCTCCGAAGCGGCCGGCCTGCGCGAACCCCGTCGCAGGTAGACCTCCAGCGTCTGCACCAGTTCGTCGGTCAGCGGCGCGACGATGGCCGCCAACGGTGCCAAGGCGGCGCTCGGCCGCGAGAGCTGGTATTCCAGCAGGACGTCGGTGAGCCGGTACAGGCCCGGTCCTGATCCGCGGGCCACGAGAAGCACCTCGCGCGCCAGCACGGCGGCGGTCGCGACCCCGGAGGGAGGGGCCGCGACCGCCGCCACCGTCAACGGCACCCCGGACGCCCGCGCCGCGTCCGCCACGATCCGTTCCAGCGGCAGGTCCTCGCCGGGCAGCAACGCGAGGCCGCCGTCGGGGGTGAGCGACGACAGCACCGGCTCCCGGCTGTGCCGCTCCAGTTCGGTCCGCAGACGGCGCAGCTTCCGCCGGGACGCGACCGCCGCGTCCACGCCCGCCAGCAGTTCGTCGGGATGCGGCGGCACGTCCAGGGCGAGCACCACGAAAGGTCCCGGCGCCTCAACGGTTCCGGCCAGCAGCCCGGTCAGCAACGTGGCGCGCGCGGAGCGTTCGTCGTCGAACATCGTCTGGCGTTCGTCGAGGTAACCGGCGCTCACCACAGGCGTCACGAGCTGCAGGTACCGCAGCGCCAACGCGTTCAGCGCGAGCACGTCCGAGATCTCCTCGGGACGCGCCTCGGGCACCAGCGTCTCCCACACGACCTGGATGCCCACGTGGTAGGCCGTGAGCACCACGTCGATCGGCACGCCCTCCTCGGCCCGCCGCGCCGCCGACTCGCGCAGGAACCGCAGCTCGTCGGCGGAGGGCAGCTCTCCCGAGGCCAGCACGGCCGCGAAGGCGCGCAGGGCGTGCTCGGTGACGCGGTAGATGTCGCCGGCGAGCTCTTCCGCGGGCAGCTGGGCGTACGCGGGTACGCGCTCCACCAGCGACGCGATCACCTGCCGCACGAACGACGGCATCTCGGTGACGAGCCGTGCCGCCAGCGGCCGGCCGCCGATGATGAAGGACATCCGGTGATTGTGGCCGATCTACAGCTCGATCACCGTGCCGTCCAACGGCACCTCGACCCCGGCCTCGCGCAACTTCGCCGACTCCGGCGACGAGGGGTCGAGCACGGGGTTGGTGTTGTTGAGGTGCGTGTAGATCCGCCGCACCCCCGGAAACCGCCGCAGCTCGGGCAGGCTCGCCGTGATCGGCAGGTGGCCCATCGCGGCCTGCCCGGACGAGCTGCCGGTCGCCGAACCCATCTCCGAGGCCGCGTAGAAGGTGCCGTCGAGCAGCAGGCAGTCGGCCCCGGCCACCACCTCGTCGAAGCCGGCGGGCCACGACGCCAGGCAGGGCGCGTAGACCAGCACGCCACCGGAAACGGGATCCTCGAAACGGTAGGCGACCACCCAATGGCCATCCACAGTGGACGAACGGGCGTACTTCGGGCGCTTGCCGCTGATCGGGATCGCCGAGACCCGCAGGCCTCCCAGGTCGAAAGGCTGGTCGACCTGACGCCACGCCACCGGTGCGTAGCCGTCGATCACGGTGCGCAGGTCGAACTGGTCCTTCAACGCGTGCAGGACCGTGTCCGGCGCCCACACCGTCAGGCCCGCGCCGCCCCGCAACGTCAGAAGCCCCAGCGTGTGGTCGAGCTCGGCGTCCGTGAACAGAGCACCGCGCAACGGGGTGTCGCGCGCTCCAGGACCAGGGTTCAACAACGAACACGAGGCGATCTGCGTCCGGATGTCCGGGGAAGCGTTGACCAGCCACCAGTCGGTGCCGTTGCCGCTGATCGCCAGGCAGTCCTGGGATCGCGAGGGCAACTCGCCGGAACGAGCGCGCACGCACAGGGGGCACGCGCAGTTCCACTGCGGGAAACCGCCACCTGCCGTCGTGCCGAGCAGGACCGCCTTCACCGCATCTTCCTCATCGCCATCGCGGGAACCTCGGACGGCGCCATCTCGGTCTCCAGGATCAGGTCCACAGTGGACCGCGCGGGCGACAGGGAACAGACGGGATCGGTCGCGGCGGCGTCGCCCGTCAGCTGGAACGCCTGGCAGCGGCACCCACCGAAGTCGATCTCCTTGCGCGGGCACGAGCGGCACGGGTCCTGCATCCACTCGAAGCCGCGGAAGGCGTTGAACGACGGCGAGTGGTGCCAGATCTCGTGCAACGAGGAGTCGCGCACGTTCTCGATCTCCAGCGACGAGATCACCGTGGCGGCGGGACAGGGGAGCACGTCACCGTTCGGTGCCACCGTCAACTGCCGTGCGCCCCACCCGTACATGCAGGGTTTCGGGTGGGCCTCGTGGTAGTCCGCGATGACGTAGACGATCTCCATCCGGCCGCGCAGACGGTCCTGCGCCGCGGCCACGATCGGGTCGGCGACGGCGAGCTGGGCGCGGGTCGGCAGCAGCACCGCGCGGTTGCGCAGCGCCCAGCCGTAGTACTGGGTGTTGGCGAGCTCCAGGCGCTCGGCACCCATCTGCTCCGCCATCGCGATGATGCCGGCGATGTTGTCGAGGTTCTGCCGGTGCAGCACGGTGTTGACCGTCAGCGGCAAGCCCTCGTCGAGCACAAAAGAAGCAGCCTCCACCTTCCGGTCGAACGCCTTGATGCCCGCGATCCTGTCGTTTCCGGAACGAGTCGCGTCCTGCAGGGAGAGCTGCACGTGATCGACACCCACGGAAGCCAGCGAACGCAACCGGTCGCGCGAGAGACCGACCCCCGACGTGACCAGGTTGACGTAGCAGCCGAGGCTGTTCGCGTGCGCCACGAGCTCGGGCAGATCGGGCCGCAGCAACGGTTCGCCGCCGGACAGGTGGATCTGCAACGCACCCAGGGCGCGGGCCTGGTCGAACACGCGCCGCCAGTCCTCGGTCGACAGTTCGGCGTCGCGGCGGACCAGCTCCAGCGGGTTCGAGCAGTAGCCGCACTGCAACGGACACCGGTGCGTCAGCTCGGCCAGCAGGCCGAAAGGCGCCTCAGCCATCAACGTCCACCACCCTTCGTTCGACCATGCGGGCGACCAGCGAAGCGATGTCCTCGGGCTCGACACCGTCGTACTCGTCGGCCAGCACCACGGCGATGTCGCCGACGGATCGAACGCCGTCACAAAGCGCCACAACGGAAGCCGCGGTCTCGTTCAGCACCAGCACCCCCTCGGGGAACAGGACCACGTGCGCGGAACGGATCTGGTCGTAGGCGCACTTCACACCGCGCCGGATCCGCGGCACGGCGTCCAGCTCGACGGCCGGTGTCACGGCCTGCCCTTGCCCGAGTAGTAGTCGACGGCGTCCAGCACGGCCCGCAGCACGTCACATTTGAACGACAGCGCGGACACCGCGGCCAGCTGCTGCTCGCGGGTGACCGAGTGCTCGACCACGATGTCCAAAGTGGCCTGTCCTTCACCGGCGACGGCCTGGATCCGGTCGGTGAAGTAGGCGAAGCCCTCCTCGGCGATCCACGGGTACTGCTCCCGCAACGCCGTCAAACGCTTGCGCATCAACGCACCCGAGAACATCTCGGTGAGACCGGAAGCGATCCCGACCACCCACGGTTGGGTGCGCGCGAAGTTCACGTAGGCGTCGACGGCGAAGCGCGTGCCGGGCAGCACGTGACGTTCGTCGAGCACCTCCTCCCGCGTCAGCCCGACGGCCTCCGCGAGGCGGATCCAGTTCTCCGCGCCGCCCTCGCCCGGCCGTGTGCCGTCGTGCCAGACGATCCGCTCGCGCCACTGGCGCCGAATTTCCGGCGACGGGCAGTTGGAGAGGATCGCGGCGTCCTTCTGGGCGATGCAACGCTGGTAGTACCAGCGGTTCGCGGCCCACGCCTGCAGCTCGTGCTTGCTCAACTGGCCGGCGTGCATGCGCAGGTGGAACGGGTGGCTGTCCCAGTACCGGGGGGCGAGGGCGCGCAGCTCGGCGACGAACTCCGCGGGGGCGACGGCAGACATGGGCGAGAACTCCTCCGGGAACGCGCGGGGCCGGAGTTCCCGGCAGCCTGCCAGGAACCCCGGCGCGATGCCTGACGTCAGCTGCGGGCCGCGTAGGCGGTGACCTCCATCGGCGTCTCGAAATCGCGGAAGTCGGGCTTGACCCACTCGCGCCTGACCTCGGGCAGCTTCGTCTCGGTGGTGGTGACGGCAACGTTCATGGCGCAACTCCTCGGGTGTCCGGCCCGCATGCCCGCGTGGGCGTGCAAGCGCTTTCCGTTGGGGGCGCGGCGGCGTCCCAACGGTAGGTGGTCAGGGCATCCACGGTCTAGACCGTACAGAAAGTGACCTGAAGTCATCGGAGCGATGCCGTCCCGTTTCACCCGCCCGGAGGCTGGGAATACCGGGACCTCCGACGACTGTTGCGGGTGCGTGCGATCTGTGATTGCGTAAACACGCCCTGCAAGGCCGCCGCCGCAGACCCCTCACGAGCGGACCCGAAGGAGAGCACACATGCGTGCTCGTCGTATCGCAGCAGCGGCAGCCTGCACTGCCATGGCCGCGACCCTCTGCGCGATGCCCGTATCGGCACAGGATGATCCCTCCGTCCTCGCCGAACGGACACTCGCCACGAAGCTGGACATCCCGTGGGACATCGAGTTCCTGCCGGACGGCAGCGGCATCTTCACCGAGCGGGACACCAGGAAGATCAAGAAGATCAAGGGCACCACCGTCACCGACCTGGACACGGTGGAACAGGCCCAGACGACCGGCGGTGAGGGCGGGCTGCTCGGCCTCGCCGTGTCGAAGAGCTTCGCGACCGACAACTCGGTCTTCATCTACTACTCGACGGCGAGCGACAACCGCGTCGCCAAGCTCCAGCTCGGTGGCACGCCGCAGCCGATCGTCACCGGGATCCCCAAGAACCGCTACCACAACGGCGGCGGGCTCGAGTGGGGCCCGGACGGCTTCCTGTGGGCCACCACGGGTGACGGCCAGAACACCGGCACCGCGCAGAACTGGAACTCGTTGGGCGGCAAGGTCCTGCGCTTCGACGCGGCGGGCAAGCCCGCTGCCGGCAACCCTCGCGCCGGCAGCGTCGTCTACTCGATCGGTCACCGCAACGTCCAGGGCATCACGTGGATCGGCAACACCGCGTACGCCACCGAGTTCGGCAACAGCAGGACCGACGAGATCAACCGGATCGAGGCCGGCAAGAACTACGGCTGGCCGACGTGTGAAGGCAACTGCAACACCGCGGGCATGACCAACCCGGTCAAGACGTGGTCCACCAGCCAGGCCGGTCCGACCGGCATCGCCTTCTACAAGAACGCCCTGTACGTCGGCGCCGTCACCGGCAGGCGCGTGTGGAAGATCCCGGTGAGCGGCACCACGCTCGGCACCCCGCAGGCGATGTTCACGAGCTACGGCCGCGTGCGCGCGGTGGCTCCGGCGCCGGACGGCACGCTGTGGCTGGGCACGTCGAACCAGGACGCCAACGGCTCACCGGGCGCGAACGACGACCGGATCATCTCCACCGACGGCTAGTGGTGTGGCCCGGGACGTTGCCGGGGGAATTCGGGGGCGGCGCCGCGAGGTGCCCTGCTGAGCGTGGATTACCTCGCCGACGTTCCGGGTCGCGCCACTAGTCACCAGTTGCGGGCAGCGGGCATCCGGCGGAGCTGGTCCAGCACCGCCGGATCCTGCAGCTGCATCCACTGGATCACCTCGGTGTAGGTGGCGCACACCGTCTCCGGCTTGTCGCACACGTACTCCATGAACTGCTCCATCGCCGTCGAGAACGCGTTGCCGTTCCACTCGTTGAAGTGGTTGCCGACGACGATCGGCGCGCGGTTGCCGTTCAACGCGGCCTGGTGCACCGACTTGTAGGTGTCGAGGACGATCTGGGTGAAGTCCGCGGCGCGCCAGGGTTCGTCCTTCGCCTGGTTGAGCGAGTACCAGAGATTGAAGTCCATCATGACGACCTGCTTGCCCAGCGCCGGAACGCGCACCTCGGGCATCGGGAACTCGTACAGTCCGTTCTGGACGGTCGGCCACTGCACGCCGAGCGCGACCTTGCTGGTGTCGTAGACGAGGCCGTTCGCGGCCATCGCCGGGAAAGCCTGGTCCCAGTTGCCTTCCAGGCACGGCGTCCGTCCACCCCGGACGGCGTCGGCCGGCAGGTTGAGCCCGGCGGCGCGCGCCTTGTCGACGATCTGCTTGAACTGGGCGAGCTCGGCGTTCCAGGCCGCGGTGTCCCACTTGTCGACCGAGGGCTGGCTGCCGCTGGTGCAGAAGTGGCCGTTGTAGTGCGTGCCGATCTCGTGGCCGTCGGCGATCACCTGGTTCAGGTAAGCGATCCGGGCCGCGACGTCCTGCCGGGTGCCGCCGAACGAGATGTCGGACAGGCCGCGCTTGAGGCCCGCCGGCGGCTGGTACTGGTTCTTGTCCGGGTCCGCCAGCATGTAGACGCCGGACAGCAGACCCGTCACGTGCGCGTTCTTGGCCTTCGCGATCGGCAGGACCTTGTCCCAGTGCTGCTTCGACACCGCGCCGTCGAACGAGAAGAGCACGAACTGCGGCGGCTTCTCACCCGGCGTCAGCTTGTGCATCCACGGCTGCTTCTGGACCTGCTCGGGTGTGGGCGCCGGGACCGTCGGCGTCGGTCCCGCGTCCTTGGGAGCGGGCAGCCGCGGTGCCATCGGCAACGGGCCGGTGTCCGCCTGGTTCGCCGGGCCCTCGTGCGACCCCAGCGTCATCACCAGTGCCAGAACCAGTCCCAGAGCAAGGCCCGTGGTCAACCATCCCCACCGTTTCACACCTTAGGAGACGACTGATTACCCGAACGGGTTGCGCGAGGTGCGCGATTGGTTACTGAACGGGTTCGGCGATGACCACTCGGTTCGCCTCGTATCCCTGCTGACCGCCGACCCACGTGCCGCCACAGGTGACCAGCACCAGCCGGTGCGGCCCGCGCGGCCCGAAGAACTCGACGGCGCGTGCCGGGAGCTCTTCCTTGCGGATGGTCTCGATCTGCCTGATGCGGAACTTGAACTCCTTGCCCGCGCTGTCGGCGATCACGACCTCACGGCCGTTCTGCGCCTGCCACAGCTCCGCGAACGGGCCCTTCGCGCCCTTCCAGTCGACGTGCCCGGCCAGCACCGTCGCACCCTCGGCGCCCGCGAGCTCGGTGCCCCACCAGGTCGCCTCGCCGATGCCGTCGGGCACCGGCAGCACGCCGTCCTCGACCTCCCTGCGCACCAGCGTCGCCGAACCGCCAGCGGGCAGCCGGACCGAGCCCGGACCGGCCTTGGGCGGCGCGGGCTGTTGCTGTTGCTGGGTGGGGTCGGCGGGCCTGGCGTTGGCCGTGTTCGCTCCGCCGACCAACCCGGTGAGATCGGGACCGCGGCCGGTGCTCAGGCTGTCCGCGACCGGCCCCGGTCCCACCACCGGGATCTCGTCCGCGACCGCGCGTCCGGGGAGGACCACGGTCTCGGACGTGGTGACCAGCACGCTGGCGGCGGCCACACCCGCCACCAGCGCACCGGTCAGAAAAGCCTTGGGACTCACTGCCTGCGCCACACCAGGAAGCCTGCCAGCGCTGCACCGAGCAGCACCAGGCCACCCACGGCAAGCATCAGTCCGGGACGCAGCTCCATGTCGAACGAGGCGGTGGCGACCGGCGTCTGGCCGTCCGCACCGGCGGGGATCGTGCTCGGCACGACCGGCTTGTTCGGCTTGTTCACCAGTTCGAGCGCGAGCGTCTGACCCGCCGCGAGCATGCCGCACGCGGACGGCGGCGCCTTCGGGTCGAAGAACTCCTCATAACCCTTGGGAGCGGCCACCTCGACGAGGCAGATCTCCTGCGGGGTGCGCAGGTCCGGCACCTCGACCGTGCCGTCGGGGCCGGTCTGCAGCACCAGCGGCTTGCCGTCCGTGCCGACCAGGTCGGTGTCGTCCTGCTTCTTCGCCGCCGTCGTCTGGTCCTTGGCCGTGACGCGCAGCGCGACGCCCGGGATGGCCTTCTTCGTCTCGGAGTCGATCTTCGTGATCTTCACGGCGCCGGGAGCGGTCCTGGCCTGGCCGTTCGCGGCGGCGTTCAGCTTCTTCTCGCCGCCGGTCGTGACCATGCGCTGCATGTTCTCCGTCTGGATCGGGAAGTGCACGACGGGCCTGTCGGCGGGGGAGTCCGCGACGGCCGCGATCGAGGGCTTCGGACCGGTCGCGACAATCTTCACGGTCGCCGGCTGGCCGTCGGCGCCCGTGGTGGCCGTGCCGCTGGTCTTGCCGTCGGCCAGCGTGGCGTCGGTCAGGGTGAAGTTGATCGGCGCGTTCGTGACGCCCTTGTCGTTGGCCTTGACCAGCGCGAGCGTCCAGGTCGACTCGGCGCCGATGATCAGCGGTTCCTTCGGCGCGGTGGCGCTGAGCGTCCACGGGCCGCGGTTGGTCTCGGCGTCGGCCTTCAGGCGCGCGACGGCGTCCATGACCGGCGGAGCGAGCCGCGCGGCGTAGAAGGGCGCGTCGTAGGCGAGGAACTTCGGGTCGGTCGTGTCGAGCCGCACCGCGCCGTCGGGCACCGACGTCCAGCTGTGCAGCAGGTGCGCGAGGGCGGCGGCCTCCTCCGGCGACTTGGTCGTGGAGTAGCGCAGCAGCAGGTAGGAGATGTTCGCCGCGATGCCGGCGTCGAGCTTCTTGCCGGCCTTGGTCAGCAGTTCGTCGCCCTCGCGGTAACCGACACCGCTGTCCGGCGCGGGCAGCGCGTACTGCACGCACCACACCTGCCTGTCCTGCCAGATGTATGACCCGTGCCACTCGCTACCGGGTGTGGCGTTGGGCTGGAGCCCTGACGCGTTGTGGCCGATGCCCTTGACGCCGACCGCTGTCGCCGTCGCGGGAACGGTCAGGAGCGCGAGCCCCGAAACCATCGCCACGGCGGCCAGACGTTTCCAGCCCATTTGGATCTTGATCCCCTCTGACCTGCGGATTATCCCGCGTGCGAGCTTGTCGGTCCCCCACACCGGGGACAACCGCCACGAGGGGGAAGTCTCCAGCTACTCTGGGTGTGAACGTGATCGGAATGTGACGGGGCTTACTCACTTCGAGTGGGACACGCCGCGACACGCCGTAGTCGCATAACGCTCTGGAGTTGGCGCAGTATTTGCGCACGTGTGATCGTCGTCGGGGGTAAAGTCGCCTTTACCGATGGGGAACATGGCACCGAGCGTGCTCGTTGAACCCAGTGACGGCGTAAAGCAACGCCACAGGAGGATCAGGTGCGCTCGAGCAGCAACCCGGCCTTCCGTAACCTGCCGACCGGCGGCGGGTACGGAGGCTACGCAGGCTTCGGCCAGCCAGAGCAGGCTGGCTACCAGCAGGCCCCGCCGCCGCTGACCAGCGAGCGGCCGATGACGATCGACGACGTCGTCACCAAGACGGGCATCACGCTCGCTGTGGTGGCAGCGACCGCGGTCGTCACCTACCTCATGCAGGCGTGGTTCCTGCTGTTCCCGGCCGCGATCATCGGCCTCGTGCTCGCGCTTGTCATCATGTTCAAGCGCATGCCGAGCCCGCCCCTGGTCCTCGCCTACGCCGCCGTCGAAGGCGTCTTCCTCGGCGCGTTCAGCGGGATCATCGGCGGCATGGTCGACCGCATGACCGACAACCCGGGTCAGGGTGTCGTGGTGATCGGCCAGGCCATCATCGGCACGCTCGGCGTGTTCTTCGGAATGCTCGTGGTCTACAAGACCGGCGCGATCCGCGTCACGCCGAAGTTCACCAAGTGGATCGTCGGCGCGATCATCGGCGTCGGCGTCCTCATGCTCTTCAACCTGGTCATGAGCTTCTTCACCGATGGCGGCCTCGGCCTGCGCAGCGGTGGCCCGCTCGCGATCATCTTCAGCCTCGTCTGCATCGGCCTTGCGGCGTTCAGCTTCCTGATCGACTTCGACGCCGCCGACCAGGCGATCCGCGCCGGCGTGCCGGCGAAGTTCGCGTGGCAGATCGCGTTCGGTCTCACGGTCACCCTGGTGTGGCTGTACACCGAGATCCTGCGCCTGCTGTCGTACTTCAACTCGGACTGACGCTTCGGGTGTGCTGAAGGGGCGTTCCGCTGCGGCGGGACGCCCCTTCGGCGTTGCGGGGGAGATGGATGACGAGGAGGTTCGACAAAGCTCTGTGGTTGATGCGCCGCCACGATCCGCAGAAGGCCGAGGACGGCTTCGGTCTGCTTCGACAGCTCGCTGCCGAGCACGTCGAGGAACTGGTCGAAGCGTTCCGGGCCGAGGACGACCATGGCCTGCGTGCCTGGCTGTTGGAGTTGATCGGCGAGGCGCGCTCGCCGGAGGCGTTGCCGATCCTGGTCGAGCACTTGGACCACGAGGACGAGTCGTTGGTGGGCTGGGCCGTCCACGGGCTTGAGAAGCTCGACATGAAGGAAGCGCGAACCGCCCTCTATCGTCATCGCGCGAACAACGCGCACAACTGAGGGGGAATTGCGTTGGACTCCGCATATCAGCTGGTCATGGAACCGCCGTCAGTCGACGACTACCTGCGATTGCGCAAGGAATCCGGACTGAGTGAACGAACTCGCGAAGAAGCCGAGAACGGGATCGCCGGTGCATGGGTCAGCGCGAGCGTCACTCACGTGGAATCAGGCGAAACCGCCGGCATGGGCCGAGTGCTCGGCGACGGCGGCTGGTACTTCGTCGTCATCGACATGGCGGTGCTTCCGCACCATCAACGCAAAGGCATCGGCGACGCGATCATGACCGCGCTGCTGGCGAGGATCTACGAGGCCTCTCCCGGCGCACAGGTCAGTCTGCTCGCCGATCCGCCCGGCCGTCGTCTCTACGCACGACACGGCTTCGTGGAGAGCGCACCGGGTTCGATCGGGATGTGGCGGCTCTAAGCCCGCCAGCGCACGTCCGGCAGTTCGGTGCCCACCTTGATCAGGCAGTCCATGCAGAGGGCGCCCGCCTGCGCGCGCGACACCCGTTCGTCGGGCACCGAATGTTCGCAGACGGCCTCATAAAAGCTGCGCGAACCGTTGGCTTGATCGAGAGAGAAAGCATGACATTGCAGGTCGTATTCGCTTTGCCACCACACATAGGGCATGTCCGACCCCTCCTTGCTCATCGGTAGGGACGGACTTCCCCTCGCCTGATGACGTCATTGCGCGACGATTCATCTCATCGGCAGAAAGGGGGCATGCAAGTAGCTCCGTTCGGGTGATACGGAGCCACTTGCAAGCTTCAATTTGCAGATCTTGAGCGAAAGATCAGCTCAGGCGCTCGATGACCATCGCCATGCCCTGGCCGCCGCCCACGCACATCGTTTCCAGACCGAACTGCTTGTCGTGGAACTGCAGCGAATTGATCAAGGTCGTGGTGATGCGCGCGCCGGTCATGCCGAACGGGTGGCCGACCGCGATCGCGCCACCGTTCACGTTCAGCCGGTCGAGGTCGATTCCGAGGTCCTGGTAGGACGGGATGACCTGGGCGGCGAACGCCTCGTTGATCTCCACGAGGTCGATGTCGGAGACCGACAGGCCCGCCAGCGCCAGCGCGCGCTTCGAGGCCTCGACCGGGCCGAGACCCATGATCTCGGGGGACAGGCCGGAGACGCCGGTCGACACGATCCGGGCCAGCGGCGTGATGCCGAGTTCGCGGGCCTTGGTGTCGGACATGACCACGAGGGCCGCGGCGCCGTCGTTCAACGCGCAGCAGTTGCCGGCGTTGATGCGGCCGTCGGGACGGAAGACGGGCTTGAGCTGGGACACGGCCTCGTAGGTGACGCCGGCGCGCGGGCCGTCGTCGGACGAGACCACGGTGCCGTCGGGCAGTGTGACCGGCGTGATCTCGCGGGCCCAGAAGCCGTCGGCGATGGCCTTCTCGGCGAGGTTCTGCGAGCGGACGCCGAACTCGTCCATCTCCTGGCGCGAGATGCCCTTGAGCAGAGCCAGGTTCTCGGCGGTCTGGCCCATCGGGACGTAGACGTCCGGCACGACGTCGAGAGAACGCGGGTCCACCCATTCCGAAGCGCCGGTCTGGGCGACGGAGGCGGTGCGCGCCTCGGCCTCGCCGAACAGCGGGTTGTGCGTGTCCGGCCACGAGTCGGAGCTGCCCTTGGCGAACCGCGACACGGTCTCGACGCCGGCGCTGATGAACACGTCGCCCTCGCCCGCCTTGATGGCGTGCAGGGCCATGCGCGTCGTCTGGAGGGAAGAAGCGCAGTAACGGGTCACCGTCGTGCCGGGCAGGTTGTCGTAACCCAGCAGCACGGAGACGATGCGCGCCATGTTGAAGCCCTGCTCGCCGCCGGGCAGGCCGCAGCCGAGCATCAGGTCGTCGATCTGCGCGGGGTCGAGCTGCGGCACCTTGTCCAGTGCCGCGCGAATCATCCGCGCCACCAGGTCGTCGGGCCGAACGTCCTTCAGCGAGCCCTTGCCCGCACGGCCGATGGGGGAGCGGGCGGCGGAGACGATCACGGCCTCAGGCATCACGAAACTCCTCGTTGAGAGTCAAGGTTGCCGCCGAGCCTAGTTAACGCCCGCTCACCCCGGCCAGCGCGAGTGACGAGAATTCCGAAACTCAAGCGTGCCGCTTCTGCAGCCACGCCGGCACGCGGGACGGCCGCACCGCCAGCGCCGCCGCGGACGGCAGCCTCACGACAGGCGCCACCCAGCCCGGCCACAGCCCCGCCACCTGGCACAACGGTGCCAGCAACACGCCGGCCGCTGCCTCGTAACCGATCGCGCTGGGGTGGAAGCGGTCCGAGCTGAACATGTCGGCGTGCCGCGCCATGAACTCCGGCGCCAGGAGGTTCCCGAGCGACACCGGCACGCCACCCGCCCGTCGCACCGCGACGGTCTGCGCGGCCGCGAGACGCAGGCTGTACCGGCGCCCGACCATCCGCAACGGCTGGGGGATCGGCCGCACGATCCCCAGGTCGGGACACGTGCCGACGACGACGCCGCAGCCGATCGCGCGCAGCCTGCCCACCTGCTCCGCCAGCAGCCGGGCCGACTCGGCGGTGCCCATCCGCGACGTCACGTCGTTCGCGCCGATGATGATCAACGCGACCTCGGGCACGCCCCGCACGGCCGCGTCGACCTGCGGCACCAGGTCACGCGTGGTCGAGCCGCTGATCGCGTACGTCGACAGGCGCACCGGCCGGCCGGCCTCCTCGGCCAGCGCCTGGGCCAGCAACACGCCCGGCATCTGCGAGGGATGGGTCACACCGACACCCACCGCCATCGAGTCGCCGAGCACCGCCAGCCGCAGCGGATCGCCGCCGTCGTCGAGGTACACGCCGTCCGGTGCGGGCCAGAGATGCTCCAGCACGCCGATGGCCACCCGGGCACGTCGTCCCTGCTCAGTGAGCAGACCGACCAGCGCGCCCGAGAGCCCTCCGAGCGTCGCGGCGGTCATCGCCGCCGCTCGCAGCGTCCGCAGTCCGATCATCGGCGCCACCCCCTTCCCATCGGAATCGTCGGCGCCGCCGTTCGAGTTAACCTCCGCAGCCACTAGAGCTACGCTTCGTCCCGCTATCTCGGAGAGTGGGAGCAGGGGAGTAGATACCGGTGGAGTACGTCGAGCACGTCGTCGATCTGGTCGGCAACACGCCGCTGGTCAAGCTCAACTCCCTGACCACGGGGATCAAGGCCACGGTGCTGGCCAAGGTGGAGTACCTGAACCCCGGCGGCAGCGTGAAGGACCGCATCGCACTGCGGATGGTCGAGGCCGCCGAGAAGTCCGGTGAGCTGCAGCCCGGCGGCACGATCGTCGAGCCGACCTCGGGCAACACCGGCGTCGGCCTCGCGCTGGTCGCCCAGCGCAAGGGCTACAAGTGCGTCTTCGTGTGCCCGGACAAGGTCAGCGAGGACAAGCGCAACGTCCTCAAGGCCTACGGAGCCGAGGTCGTGGTGTGCCCGACGGCCGTCGCACCGGAGCACCCGGACTCCTACTACAACGTCTCGGACCGGCTTGTCCGCGAGATCCCCGGCGCGTGGAAGCCCGACCAGTACTCCAACCCGGAGAACCCGGCGAGCCACTACCACCAGACCGGCCCCGAGATCTGGCGCCAGACCGCCGGCAAGATCACGCACTTCGTCGCGGGCGTCGGCACCGGCGGCACGATCTCCGGCACCGGCCGGTACCTCAAAGAGATCTCGGACGGCGCCGTCAAAGTCATCGGCGCGGACCCGGAAGGCTCCGTCTACTCCGGCGGCACCGGCCGTCCGTACCTGGTCGAGGGCGTCGGCGAGGACTTCTGGCCCGAGGCCTACGACAAGACCATCTGCGACCAGATCGTCGAGGTCTCGGACGCGGACTCGTTCGACATCACCCGCCGCCTCGCCCGCGAGGAGGGCCTGCTCGTCGGCGGTTCCTGCGGCATGGCGGCCGCCGCCGCGCTGCGCATCGCGAAGGACCTGCCCGAGGACGCCGTCGTGGTCGTGATCCTCCCGGACGGCGGCCGCGGCTACCTGTCCAAGGTCTTCAACGACCGGTGGATGGCGTCCTACGGCTTCCTGCCGCCCGACTCGACCGGCGCGACCGTCGGCGACGTGCTGCGCCGCAAGGGCGGCATGCTGCCCGACCTCGTGCACGCGCACCCCAACGAGACCGTGGGTGACGCCGTCGCGATCCTGCGCGAGTTCGGTGTCTCGCAGATGCCGGTCGTCAACGCCGAACCGCCGATCATGGCCGCCGAGGTCGCCGGCGCGGTCAACGAACGCGACCTGCTCGACGCGTTGTTCACCGGAAAGGCCCAGCTCTCCGACCGCCTGGACAAGCACATGTCGCCGCCGCTGCCGACGCTCGGCGCCGGTGAACCGGTCGGCATCGCCATGAACGCGCTGTCGAACGCCGACGCCGCCCTCGTGCTGGAGGACGGAAAGCCTGCCGGAGTCGTAACTCGGCAGGACATTCTGGGGTTCTTGGCTGGTCGCTGAACGCAGGAGCGGGTGCGTCCGATAGCGTGACGCCCCAGATCATCATCAGTCTTACTCGTACACGGCCCAGCCAAGGGGGTTGGAAACCGGATGAACGCTCCGCAGCCGCCAGGAAATCCGTTCGGCGGTCAGCCGCAGGAGCCCAACGCGGACGCAACGCAGATCGTCCCGGGGGGTGGGCAGCCGTCCGCGGCGAACCCGAACCCGGACGCGACGCAGGTCGTCTCGCCTGGGCAGGCTCCTGCCGCACCGCAGCAGAACGCGGACGCCACCCAGGTCGTCAGCCCCGGTCAGGTGCCGCCCGCCTCGGGTGGCTTCCCGGCCCAGGGCCCCGGCTCCGGCGGGTTCCCCGCCCAGCCGCCGGCCTACGGCGCTCCGCAACAGCAGCAGCCCTACGGTGCTCCTCAGCAGCAGCCTTACGGCGCTCCGCAGTCCAACCCGTACGGCCAGCCGCAGCAGCAGGCCTACGGTGCTCCGCAGCAGCCTTACGGTGCTCCTCAGTCGAGCCCGTACGGCCAGCCGCAGCAGCAGGCCTACGGCCAGCCCGGTGGCTACGGCCAGCCCGCCTACGGCATGGCTCCGCCGCCTCCGACCGGCTACGCCGAATGGGGCTCGCGCTTCGTCGGCTACCTGATCGACATCGCGGCCCCGACCGTCGTCACGCTGATCCTGTACTACGTGGTCGTCGGCATCGCGGTGGCGTCCGACGCCCCCGGTCTCGCGCTGCTCGCCATCCCGATCTGGCTGGCGAACTTCGGCTTCATCATCTGGAACACGGTGATCAAGCAGGGCCAGACCGGTCAGTCGATCGGCAAGAAGGTCGCGAAGATCAAGCTGGTCGGTGAAGAGACCATGCAGCCGCTGGGCGGCGGTACGACGTTCGTGCGCCAGCTGTGCCACGTCGTCGACGCACTGCCGTGCTACGCGGGCTTCTTCGCCCCGCTGTGGGAGCCCAAGAAGCAGACCTGGGCCGACAAGATCATGAAGTCTATTGTGATCAACGCCCCGGAGACCGCGTCGCCCTACGGCGGCACCGGCGGTTACCCGCAGCAGCCCGGCACCGGCGGTTACCCGCAGCAGCAGGCCCCGCAGCAGGGCGGCTACGGCCAGCCCCCGCAGCAGGGTTACGGCGGTCAGCAGCAGGGCTGGTAAAGCCCCAAGGGCGACGTATATCGCCCTGTGCACGACCTCGACCAGCCCCCGGCCACCTCGGCCGGGGGCTGGTCCGTTTTCACTGCGTGGACTCTTGCGGTCGGCGGCCAGATGGGTGAGTACCCTTCGAACATGAGCACCCCATACGGCTTCGCCACCAGGGCGATCCACGCCGGTCAGGACCCGGACCCGACCACGGGTGCGGTGAACGTTCCCATCTACGCCACGTCGACGTACGCCCAGGACGGCGTGGGCGGCCTGCGTGAGGGCTTCGAGTACTCGCGCACCGGCAACCCCACCCGCCGTGCACTGGAGACGTGCCTCGCGTCGCTCGAACGCGGCCGCTACGGCCGTGCGTTCTCCTCCGGCATGGGTGCGACCGACGCCGCGCTGCGCACGTTCCTCAAGCCCGGCGACCACATCGTCATCCCGAACGACGCCTACGGCGGCACGTTCCGGCTGATCGACAAGGTCTTCTCGCAGTGGGGGATCACCCACTCGCCGGCCCCCGTCTCGGACGTCGACGCCATCCGCGCGGCCATCCGTCCCGAGACGAAGCTCGTGTGGATCGAGACGCCCACCAACCCGCTGCTGAACATCGGTGACATCGCGGCGATCGCCTCGGTCGCCCACGGCGCCGGCGCCAAGCTGGTGGTGGACAACACCTTCGCCTCGCCCGCCCTGCAGACCCCGCTGGAGCTGGGCGCGGACGTGGTGCTGCACTCGACGACCAAGTACATCGGCGGTCACTCCGACGTCGTGGGCGGCGCGCTGATCACCTCCGACGAGGAGCTGGACGCGGCGTTCGCGTTCCTGCAGAACGGTGCCGGTGCGGTCCCTGGGCCGTTCGACGCCTACCTGACGTTGCGCGGCATCAAGACCCTGCAGCTGCGCATGGAGAAGCACTCCGACAACGCCGAGCTGGTCGCCGAGGCCCTGACCCGGCACCCGCGCGTGAAGAAGGTCATCTACCCCGGCCTCGAGTCGCACCCCGGCCACGTGGTCGCGGCCAAGCAGATGAGCCGGTTCGGCGGCATGGTGTCGTTCATCGTCGACGGTGGCGAGGAGGCGGCGCTCGAGGTGTGCGGGCGGACCAAGCTGTTCCTGCTGGCCGAGTCGCTGGGCGGCGTCGAGTCGTTGATCGAGCACCCCGGGAAGATGACGCACGCCTCCACGGCCGGGTCGATGCTGGAGGTGCCCGCGGATCTGGTGCGGGTGTCGGTGGGCATCGAGTCCGGTGACGACCTGGTGGCCGACCTGCTCGAAGCTCTGGGCTGATCCTGAAACGCACGCGGGGACCTTTCGTACTCGACAGGAGTACGAAAGGTCCCCGCGTGCGTTCTGCTACGGCTTCTTCGAGCCGAACCTGTCCACGTTCTCGACCTCGGCTGTCGGAGCCGACGGTAGGTCGGCGCCGTTCACACAGCCTCCGACGAACTGGATCGTCTCGCCGGTGCGGACGAAGCGGCCGGCCTCGTCGCAGCCCGCGTGCGCCACTGTCAAGAACGCCGCGCCGGTCAGCGCCGCAGCCGTGGTCACGGCTCCGACCAGCGGAATCACCGCGGCCACGCGTCGCGCGAATGCCATGCCACCTCCACCCGATGTGAGTCCCCCGTGAGGCAGCCTACCGGGGGATCGCCACTAGTTGTACTTGGTCATGAGGTTGGTGACTGAACGCGGCTGATGGGTGGGTGTCCCTCGAGTGCGGAGTGACTGCGTTCAGTGTTGTAGTGCTCAAGCCAGGG
>NZ_JOEA01000039.1 GCF_000719115.1 Lentzea albidocapillata
GAGTGCCGCCATCGGGATCAGGGAGACGACCGGGCCCAGGGTGAAGACCAGGATCAGCAGGAAGACACCGGCCGCGAGGGTGGACAGCCGGGTGCGGCCGCCGGACTTGATGTTGATGATGGACTGACCGATCATCGCGCAGCCCGCCATGCCACCGAGGAAGCCGGTGGCGATGTTGGCGATGCCCTGCCCGCGCACCTCCGTGCCCTTCTTCGACGGGGTGTCGGTGAGGTCGTCGAGCAGCTGAGCGGTGAGCAGCGACTCGATCAGGCCGACGACCGCCAGCGTCAGCGCGAACGGTGCGACGATCGTGAGGGTTTCCAGCGTGAACGGCACCATCGGCAGGCCGAAACCGGGCAGCGCGGTGGGCAGCTCACCCATCCCGCCGACGGTGGGCACGGCGATGTGCAGGAACACCGTCAGTGATGTGATCACCACGATGGCGACCAGCGGCGCGGGGATCGCCTTCGTCAGCTTCGGCAGCAGGTAGATGATGCCCAGGCCGAGCAGTGCGAGGGCGATGACCGGCCAGCCGCCCTTGGTGATGTGCGGAATCTGCGCGGTGAACAGCAGGATCGCGAGCGCGTTGACGAAGCCGACCATCACGGTGCGGGGCACGAACCGCATCAGCTTGTGCACGCCCACCAGCCCGAACAGGATCTGGAAGGCGCCGGTGAGGATGGTGGCGGCGAACAGGTACTCGACGCCGTGGTCACGCACCAGCGGCACTAGCACCAGAGCCATGGCGCCGGTGGCGGCGGAGATCATGCCGGGACGGCCGCCGGAGAACGCGATGATGATCGCGATCGTGAACGAGGCGTAGAGGCCGACCTTGGGGTCGACGCCGGCGATGATGGAGAACGACAGCGCCTCGGGGATCAGCGCGAGCGCGACCACCAGGCCGGACAGCAGGTCGGCGCGGGGATTGGAGAACCAGGTCGTGCGGACCCTCGACAACAGCGAGGGACGCGGCGCAGCCACGTGTGAGGACAATCGGCACCTCAGGGTTGTGCGCGCGAGCAGGCAGAGGCTCGCGTGGTGAACAGGACCGGGGGTCCGCGCGCACCGGTGCACGCGGAGGGTGCCGACGTCGTCGCCGGCATGACGTATGGGTTGGTGCCGCGAACGTTCGGGGTTCGCAGAGCGTGGAGCTAGGCCCTGCGTCCCTCCTTGGCGGTACTCATGCGTCCGGGTGCCTCTCGAAGTCCGGGAGCGCCCGCGCTGCAGGGGGTGTCACAAGCGATCGGGGCTCACATGACGGGCCGCGGCATCTCCGGCGCAACCACGGTGGACTCTACCGTGACGTCACTGTAGACCCCATTGTGAACGGCTTGATCGTGAGCAAGCTCCCATGTGCGGGTCAGGCTTCGATGACGACCGGGATGACGACCGGCCGGCGGCGGTAGGTGCGTTGCGCCCACATCTGCACTTGTTGTGCGATGAGGCGTTCGAGCTCCGCCACGTCGTTGATGTTCTTCTGCGCGGCGCCCGCGAGGGCGTTCTCGATGGCGGGGATCACCGGCTGGAACGTCGAGGCGTCGTGTTCGAAGCCGTGGGCGATGAAGTCGGGTGCGTCGTCGAGCCTGCCGGTGTCGGTGTCGATGATGGCGACCACGGTGATCATGCCTTCTTCGCCCAGCGTGCGGCGCTGCGCCAGGGAGTCCTCGGTGACGCCGCCGACGGTCTGGCCGTCGACGTAGATGTTGTGCACCTCGAACTGGCCGGTGACCGCGGCCCGGCCCTCGTGCAGGTCGATCACGTGGCCGTTCGCGGCGACGAGCACCTGGTCGCGGTCGACCCCGGTGCGGACGGCCAGCTCGGCGTTGGCTCGCAGGTGGCGTGCCTCGCCGTGCACGGGCAGGACGTTGGCGGGTTGCACGATGTTGTAGCAGTAGACCAGTTCCCCGGCGCTGGCGTGCCCGGAGACGTGGACCTTGGCGTTGCCCTTGTGCACCACGTTCGCGCCCAGGTCGGTCAGGCCGTTGATCACCCGGTAGATGGCGTTCTCGTTGCCGGGGATCAGAGAGCTGGCCAGCAGGACGGTGTCGCCCTCGACGATGACGATCTCGTGCTCACCGGCCGCCATGCGCGACAGGGCGGCCATCGGCTCACCCTGCGACCCGGTGCACACCAGGGTCACCTTGTCGGCGGGAAGCCGGTTGGCGTCCCTGACGTCCACGACGAGCCCGTCGGGCACCTTCAGGTACTCCAGCTCTGCGGCCAGACCCATGTTGCGGACCATGGAGCGGCCGACGAAGGCGACCTTGCGGCCGTGTGCGGCCGCGGCGTCGAGCACCTGCTGGATGCGGTGCACGTGGCTGGCGAAGCTGGAGACGATCACCCGGCGCGGGGTGGTGCGGAACACCTCGTCGATCGCGGGGGCGAGGTCGCGTTCGGAGGTGGTGAAGCCGGGCACGTCGGCGTTGGTGGAGTCGACGAGGAACAGGTCGACACCCTCCTCGCCGAGGCGGGCGAAACCCCGGAGGTCGGTGATCCGCTTGTCCAGCGGGAACTGGTCCATCTTGAAGTCGCCGGTGTGCAGCACGAGACCGGCGTTGGTGCGGATGGCGATGGCCAGGCCGTCGGGGATGGAGTGGTTGACGGCGAGGAACTCCAGGTCGAACGGCCCTCGGGCGAGCTGCTCGCCTTCCTTGACCTCGACCAGGACGGGCTTGATCCTGTGCTCGGCCAGCTTGGCGGCCAGGAACTTCAGCGTGAGCCGGGAGCCGATGACCGGGATGTCACGTCGTTCCCGCAGCAGGTACGGCACGCCCCCGATGTGGTCCTCGTGGCCGTGGGTCAGCACGATGGCGACGACATCGGCCAGCCGGTCCCGGATGCAGCTCCAGTCCGGGAGGATCACGTCGACACCGGGCTGGTGCTCCTCGGGGAACAGGACCCCGCAGTCGACGATGAGCAGCTTGCCCTCGTGCTCGAACACGGTCATGTTCCGGCCGATCTCACCGAGACCGCCGAGGGCGATGACCCGCAGGGCATCCGGGGCGAGTGCGGGCGGAGGGGTGGACGTTCGAGCCATGGTCACACCCTCACGTTAAGTGAGAGTTACCGATGAAGGAAATCGGCGACGCGTGCCAGGCGTGATGTTGGTCAGTCCGAGGGCAGGTGGGACCGCAGCGTCGTGGCGAAGTCCTCGGCGATGCGCAGCTGCGCGCGCAGCTGCTGACAGCGTTCGTCAGCGGCGGTCCAGAACCCGGACAGGCGGTCGAGGTGCTTGTCGCGATCAGGATCGTCGCCGGCGGACAGCGCGTCGAGGATACCGAGCAGCTCGCGCATCTCCTCGAGCTGGAAGCCGAGCGGTTTCATCCGCTTGATCACGTCGAGGCGTTGCACGTCAGGCTCGGCGTAGAGGCGGAACCCGCCCTGGCTGCGCGCGCTCGGCACCACCAGGTCGACCTCCTCGTAGTACCGGATCGTGCGCAACGACAGACCGGTCCGCTCGGCCACCTCACCGATCTGCATATGCTCGCCCACAACATCCCTTCCCGAACTGCGCCACGATCACCAGCCATTCTGGCATCACGCCCCGTGCCCATACCCCACTCGCGCCGTCGGCCAGGAATCAGCTTACCGTGACGTGAGGGTAGAGTTCTGGCTGGATGTTGCCTACCTGAAGGATCGCGAATGACCACCGCCACCCCGGCGACCGCCTTGTCCCCAACCGTGCTCGCGGAGGCGGAACGCAGGCGCACCTTCGCGGTGATCAGCCATCCGGACGCGGGCAAGTCGACCATGACCGAGGCGCTGGCACTGCACGCGAAGGTGATCACCGAGGCGGGCGCGGTGCACGGCAAGGCCGGTCGGCGTGGTGTGGTGTCGGACTGGATGGAGATGGAGAAGGCGCGCGGGATCTCCATCACGTCCGCCGCGTTGCAGTTCTCCTACCGCGACTGCGTGATCAACCTGCTGGACACCCCCGGCCACGCCGACTTCTCCGAGGACACCTACCGGGTGCTGTCGGCGGTGGACTGCGCGGTAATGCTGCTCGACGCGGCCAAGGGCCTGGAGCCGCAGACGCTCAAGCTGTTCGACGTCTGCCGGTTCCGCGGCATCCCCGTGATCACCTTCATCAACAAGTGGGACCGCCCCGGCCGGGCCGCGCTGGACCTGTGCGACGAACTCGTGGAGCGGATCGGGTTGCAGCCGATGCCGCTGACCTGGCCGGTCGGCGACGCCGGCCACTTCCGCGGCGTGCTCGACCGCCGCAGCGGGCACTTCGTGCGCTATCAGCGCACCGCGGGTGGCGCCACGGTCGCCGGTGAAGAGCACCTGCCGCCTGGGCAGGCGGAGGCTGAAGAAGGCGTGGAGTGGACACGGGCCCGCGAGGAAGCGGAGCTGCTCGGCGCGTCCGGCGGCGAGTTCGAGCTCGAGCGGTTCCTCGAAGCCACGGCGACACCGGTGCTGTTCGGGTCGGCGGTGCTCAACTTCGGTGTGCGGCAGCTGCTCGACCTGCTCGTCGAGATCGCACCACGCCCTACCGCGCGGCCGGACGCCGCCGGTAGTCCGCGTGAGCTGGACGCACCGTTCTCGGCGTTCGTGTTCAAGGTGCAGACCGGCATGGATCGCGCGCACAGGGACCAGGTCGCGTTCGCGCGCGTGTGCTCCGGCGTGTTCGAGCGAGGCATGGTCGTGACCAACGCCGCCACGGGCAAGCCGTTCGCCACCAAGTACGTACAACAGGTCTTCGGCCAGCAACGCTCCACATTGGACACCGCCTTTCCCGGCGATGTGATCGGGTTGGTCAACGCCACCGCGCTGGGCGTGGGCGACACCCTGCATTCGGGAAAGCCCGCGGTGAGGTTCCCCGGTCTGCCCAGCTTCGCCCCGGCGCACTTCGCCGTCGCGCGACCGGCGGACCTCAGTCGCACCAAGCAGTTCCGCAAGGGAATCGAGCAACTGGAGTCCGAGGGCGTCGTGCAGGTGCTGCGCTCGTTGCGTCGCGGCGACGGCGCGCCGGTGTTCGCCGCGGTCGGCCCCATGCAGTTCGAGGTCGCCGCACATCGCCTGGACGCGGAGTTCAAGTCGCCCGTGCGGCTCGAACCGTTGCCCTACACCGTCGTGCGCCGCCTGGCCGACCCCAAGCAGCGGTCCCTCGTGGACGGCAATCGCACCGAGGTGCTCACCCGCACCGACGGCGTGGACCTCGCCCTGTTCGTCGACTCCACCGCGCTGGGCGTCATGCGGCGCCTGCACCCCGAGGTACGGCTGGAGCCTCTCGTCGCGGGAACCGACGACTGACCGTTCCTCGCTGGGGGAGAAGTCCTGTTCTCATTCCGCTCGCTCGCGCCGTCCGGCTTCTACGGCTGGCACGTCGTGGGCTGGTCGACGCTGCTCGTCGTAACGCCTGTCGCTGCCGAACCCACCTGATCCGCCACGGCTCCACCGCGAGGAGCCGTGGCGGCGGATACCGGTAACGTCGTCAACAACGTCGTTCGCCCCGTTCAATGCTGGGGCTGATCCAGCTCAGGCAGTGTGGGGACTAGCCTCAGCGCACGGTTGTGGCGAGGTTCGGTCCGCGTCTTGGCCTCGTCGACCTGCCGGATCAGCTCGTTGCGGACCTCGTTGAGTGCGGCCGGCAGATCCGGCTCGGACGAGGTGGCGACGAGGTGCAGGCGGGGAGTGCGGTTGATCCAGCACTCCAGGGTGACTCGTTGCTCGACGCCGCGTCGGTCCTTCACGCTGATCTCGAGGTCGACCTGCTCGTCGTGGAACGAGCGCAGGCGCGAGCCAAGTGCGGCCAGCCGTTCCACGACCCAGCCGCGTTCGTTCGAGAGGAAGCCGGTGGCGAGGTGTAGCCGGTCGGTGATCACCGCGGCGTCCTTTGGCAGTTCGCTCATCTACTCACCTGTCCTTTGTGGAGTGTTGCTCTGTTGCTGTCGAATGACAGTGCGAGGTTCCTGCCGGCGCGTGTGGGCCCTTTCGGATCGGCGGAAGTGGGTGCTCCACTGTGGACCGTGCCGGCGAGTGGTCAACGCGCCCGGTCCGGGACCTGGCGGCGCAGTCTCAGCACCCGCACCTCGACCCGGTCCCGGCGCGTGGGCAGCGTGAGGCGATGCCCGTCCACCGTGGCCAGGTCGATGGTGTGCACTGGTCGTGAGACGAACCCGTCGAGCCGAGTCCGGCGCCAGCGGTCGATGAGGTGGTAGTAGCTCAGCCACAGGACGTCGCCGAGATCGGTGAGCGTCGTGCGCCGAGGCCGCTCGGAGATCGGGTCGGCCGGTGGGGCGATGGGCAGGTGGGATGCCGACATCATGTCGGGACTCCCGTCCCCGGCCGGACAAATGGCCGGTTCAGTTTTTCGCCGGGTACGACATGAGCTTGACCGCCCAGGTACGAGGTGTTCCCGGCAAAATCAACTGTACACCGATTCGGATTTGATCAACCAAATGTGCAGCCTGAATTTTCAAACATCAATATTCGAAGGCGGGAGCCCTCTTTGGTGATCCGCCGCATGCTGCGCACGAAATGCCGTGAGCGCATAACATGGTGGCCACCGAAAGTACAGCCTCGACTGACGACCTGGCGGCAATTCCGGAACCTGTGCTCGTTTTTCCGCAATCCCGGCATTCCCTCCGTTTCATCGGGTGAGCCGGAGGCAGGAGCGCCGAGATGATCTCGGTTCAGTCCAGTCCCATCCGCGCAGCGCCGCCAGACCGGCGCGGCCCTGCCCTGCGCCTGCGGATGAAACCGGCCGGGGCGCTTCGCGGACACATCGCCGGCGGCTGGTGGCCGCGGTCGAACGACCCGGCAACCGAGTTCCCCGCGCTGGTCTCCGCGCTCGGCGCGTGGGTCGGACCGGTCGAGCGGATCTCCTCCGATCTCGACACCTGGGCTGCAGTCGCGCGGAAAGCACCCGTCAACGGTAAGGCGGTGAGGTTCGAAGGCTTCCACTGGATTGCCCCGAAGAACGCTGGGAAGCCGAAGGGGGCCACCTCCGCCGGTAGGACGTCGTGGAACCCGGCCTACCGTGGCGATATCGAGGAGCTTGCGGATATCGGGTTGATCCGGTCGGTCTCGGACAGCGCAAGCCCGGCATGCGCGCCGTCGCCTTCGCAGTGCGCCTGTCGCGCAATCCTGAATCCGACCGTGCACGGTCATGATGGCGCGGCACCTACTTGTCCTAAAAGGATGGTTGCGCCGATTCGGGACCGCCTTGCGGACAGCGAAGTCCGCACCGCGGCTGGAGCCGGTGGATCCGTTGATTCGCCAGCCACCGCGACCCACGTCGGTTTCACCCGTCCGCCGCAGCCCCGTTCGGTGGCGGTTTTCGCAGAAGAGCTCGGCTATGTTCGGCAGTAGTCGACTCATCACCGCCCTGGACCCCGGCGGCACCCACTTCTCCAGTTCCACTGTCAGGAGTGCCGCCGTGGCGATCCCGGATTTCTTTCCTGGCGCAGAAGAAGCACCGCGCACGATCGGTTTGCCCGACGTCGAACGGCTGGAGGCGCAAACGCATGACCTGCGCGTGGTGGACTACCGCGAAGGTGGGGATGCCTGTCTCGGCGCGGTCCGCAGCCGGATCGGGGATGGGCGGCTGATGCTCGACGCGTCAGCGGCCGAGTACGTGCGACGACGGCTGCACGTAGCGCTGGGCGATCTGCACAACCTCGCCGGCTGGGTGTGCTTCGACGTCGGCCTGGCCGGCAGCGCACGCGTGCACTTCGCCCAGGCGCTGGTGCTTGCGGGATGGGGCCGGCACAACGGCCTGGTCGCCAACATCTGCTATCGGCTCGGACGGGTGTGCCTGCACCACGGGAGACTCGATGAGGCCTCGGACTACTTCGAGCTGGGCCTGTTCGCTGCAGCCGGGCCGGGCGACGGGATCGCGGCCAGCATCCTGTCGATGAACTCGGCGTGGGCTCACGCCAGGAAAGGCGACGGCGACCTGGCACTCGCCGAGGTCGACCGCGGCCGGCACCAGTTCGCTGCCGCCGACCACGCCGATGTGCCCGCCTGGGCCGCGTTCTTCACCGAGACCGATCTGTCGGCCATGATCGGTGCCATCCACACCGATCTGGCGCAGACCGTGAACCCTCATCACACCCGAACGGCGATTTCGCTGCTCACCGAAGCGGTAGACGACTACGGCGACGACATGGCTCGCAGCCGCGCGTTCAGCCTCGTCCTGCTGTCGATCAACCACCTGCTCGACAGGGACCTCGATCACGGCGTGGCCGTCGGGCTACGAGCGCTGGCATCCGCTGAGTCCCTGGCCTCGGCGCGCGTCCGTGACCGCATCCGCAGGCTCGGCGAGCAAGCGGAGCGCCACCACTCCCATGCCGGCGCGCGGGAACTCGCCGCGCGCATCGCCGCCTATGCCGGCACATCGCTGCGGCAACACTGACACATTTCCCTGTCGGAGCTGCCTGCGCTCGACCGGTACCACCACCCTGCGTCGGTCCGTACGGTCCGCTGGCCGGTCGGTGACGGTGGCGCTGAAGGGCTAGGGTTCGTCCGAGATCACAATGGCGAGGAGTGACCGAATTGGGCACGAATCGGCACCTCGACATACACCTGGTGATCGATGAGCTCGCCAGGGCCGAGCAGGAGCCCGTCGGTATCCGTCATGTGTGCCTCGCCTGCCGGATCAGCCTGAACGCGGTCGGCGTCGGGGTATACCTGGTCGGTGCCGCGCAACCGCTCGAAGTCGTCGGAACCGCCGGCGACGAGATCGCCGAGCTGCAGGTGACGATGGGTGAGGGGCCGTGCCCGGAGGCTCTGCGGCAGAACCGGCCGGTGTTCGTATCCGACCTGACAGACGGATGGAGTACGAAGCGCTGGCCCGCGTTCGCCCCGGCCGCGGTTGCCACAGGAGTGGCAGCGGTGTTCGTGATCCCCCTGACGCTCGGGGCGATCGCGTTGGGCGCCTTGGAGATCTGCCGGGACGTCGACGGTCCGTTGACAGCGGACGAGCTCGCAGACGCGCTGCTGCTCGCGGACACGGCGACAACGCTGTTGCTCGGCCGGTCCCCGATGTCGGCGGCGCTGGACGTCGCCGATCTGCCGCATTCCGAGCCGGATGGACGCTGGGCGGTGGTGCACCAGGCTACCGGCATGGTGTCGGTGCAGCTGGACACCGATCTCGGTGAGGCGTTCCTGCGGTTGCGAGGCCATGCGTATCTCACCGGCCTGCGTCTGTCGGAAGTGGCAGCCGACGTGGTCGCGCGCAGACTGAGATTCACCCCGGATACCAACCATGAGAAACAGAGGTGAGTCACGTGTTGGACCGGCGGATCGCCCGAACCTTCGTCGAACTGGCGGACACGCTCGTGCTGGGGTTCGACGCCATCGACTTCCTGCATACCCTGACCGACCGCTGTGTCGACCTGCTGGACGTCGACGCAGTCGGGATCCTCCTGGCCGACCAGCGGGGCGCCCTGAACCTGGTCGCCGCGTCCACCGAGCAGGCCCGGATGCTGGAACTGTTCCAGTTGCAGGACGAGGAGGGCCCGTGCCTGGACTGCTTCCACACCGGGCAGCCCGTGGCGTGCGCCGACCTGACCACGGAGCCGCAACGCTGGCCCCGGTTCACAGTGGCGGCACGCGAGCAGGGATTCTCGGCCGTCCACGCGGTGCCGATGCGACTGCGCGAGCAGACAGTCGGGGCACTCAACCTGTTCCGGACCGCGCCCGGCGACATCCCGGCGGACGCGATCGAACTGGCCCAGTCCTTCGCCAATGTCGCGACAATCAGCATCCTCCAGTTCCGTGCGCTCCGGCACAGCGAGATGGTCACCGAACAGCTGCAGAACGCGCTCAACAGCCGTACCATCATCGAGCAGGCGAAAGGCATCCTGACCGAACGCCTGCAGATCGGTGTCGCCGACGCGTTCTCCCTGATGCGGACCTACGCCCGCAACAGCAACCAACTGCTCTCGGATGTCGCGGCGCAGGTGATCGCGCGATCACCGGAGGTCGCCGAACTGACGAGGATCGGCAAACCCCGGTCACACCCGTAAAGAGGCGTGGCACAGCCCACCGGCGCCGTCCTCGGCGTTACCCGAGAACGGTCATCAGGTGACCGGGACGGGAGCGCCGGCACAATGCCGAACCGGCGCACCTACAAGATTCCTGTGCGGACCATCCTCGCGACCATCGGGTTGACCCTGGCCACAGTCGTGGCCGTGGTGTTCCTCATGCCCGTTCAACGAGTTCTCGTGTGGATGCTCATCGCTGTCGTGTTCACCGTCGCGCTCTACCCGGCGGTGAACTGGCTGCAACAGGGGCGGGTTCATTGTCCGGCGCGCCCTTTGTCGACGGACTGGTGTGGTTCAGAAAGCCGTGGTGCGGAAGAAGCGGCCTGTGCGCTGTCGAGGTCGGGATAGCAGCCGAGCACGGCGCCCAGCTCCGTGACCCGCAGTGGCCTGAGGACGGGCCGCGTGTTCGCGACCACGCGGAACGCGACACCTGCGGCGATTGCCGCCTTGTGTGCGGTGGCCAGGACGGTGAGGCCGGCGGCGGCGAGGAAACCGACCTCGCTGAGGTCGACGATCACGTCCGGGCCGCTGTGGCGGATCTGCTCGCGCAAGCAGGTTCGCAGAAGGGGAACGGTGAACATGTCCACCTCCCCGCGAACCGTGATCACCAGCACTCCTGGCCAGGCCGCGTGGGTGGTGGCGGTGAGCGGTTCGAGGATCGGGAACGGACTCAATTGATCTCTGGCTTCGGACGGGGAAGAAAGAGACACCTGAAAGTCGACGACGGTGCTCATGGAGGTCTCCTCACGAGACCGTGGCGTCCAGGCGGGCGTGAGGGATGGTTGTCCGAGCGTAGAGACCAGCGCTGGTCTCGCACAAGGTGCACTCGTGTTCACAGCCCTCGTTCAGGGTCTACGCTGAGTGATACATCCGCTCCGGATCTTGGCGGCGCACGTGTGGACTCGCAGACGCGCCGAGGAGGCCGCGGAGAAGTTTCCTCCCGCGACGCCGACATGTCGCGCGACGTGATCGCCATGTACCGACACCACCGGACCCTCGATTGCGCGGGGTTCCGCTTCTCCGCGCCCACCTGCATGTCCTGAATGGACGGTGGCGTCCACGTACGTCTTCTGGCATAAGGAGAACTGATGAAGGGACCCGCAGCTCCGGTCGTGGTCGGTGTCGACGGCTCGTCCTCGGCACTCGAGGCGGTCAGGTGGGCAGCTGAAGACTGCACCCGCCACCATGCCCCGTTGCGTCTGGTGCACGGCTATCTCCTGCCGGCCCGCGGCTATCCGGAGGTTGTCCTCACGAGCACCGAGGTTCGTCACGCGATCGAAACACAAGCGCGCGCATGGCTGGACGAGGCCGCCGAGGCCGCACGAGCCGCCGCACTCGGCATCGAGGTGACGACGCATGTCGCCACGTGTGGCGCGGCGGCGTTGCTGATCGAGGAGTCGCGTGAAGCCCGGCTGATGGTGCTCGGGTCGCAGGGACTCGGTGGCGTCACCGGGTTGCTCGTCGGCTCGACCGCGCTCGCGCTGGCGTCGCACGGCCAGTGTCCGCTCGTGGTCGTGCGCGGGACAACGCATCCCGAGGGCCCGGTGGTGGTCGGCGTGGACGGGTCTCCGACGAGCGAGGCGGCGGTGGCGTTCGCGTTCGAGGCCGCTTCGATGCGTGGCGTGTCGCTCACGGCGGTGATGTCATGGGACAACCTCATGATCGGCAGCGACTACGACGCCTCGCAGTTCACGTTCAGCTGGGATCACGTCGAGGAGGAGGAACAACGGCTGCTGGCGCAGCGGCTCGCCGGATGGCAGGAGAAGTATCCCGACGTGCGGGTCGACCGCGTCGTGCTGCGTGACCGGCCGGTGCGGGCGTTGATGCGGTTCGGTGAGCAGGCTCAGCTGCTGGTGGTGGGCAGCCACGGGCACGGTGGGTTCGCCGGAATGCTGCTCGGCTCGACGAGTCAGGCGCTGGTCTACCACGCGCCCTGCCCGCTCGCGATCGTGCGGCCATGAGCGACATCGGGATCGGGGCGACAGTGGTCGGCGTGGACGGATCTTCCGCCGGCCGGACGGCGCTGAGCTGGGCGGAAGTTCGGAACATCCTCCAGGAAGGCGCGTATGCAGTCTGGAAGGTGCCCTGGATCCCGGCGTGACGACAGCCGACCGAGGAGCTGTTCCATGGCGCATCCCGACCGCGGCTGATGCCGACCTGATGATCGGCCGGGTTCGGGCGCTCGCAACACTCTTACCGTTGCCGCAACCTCGTGGCGCGCCAAGGACTTCTTCGCGACGGAGACGGATGCGGCTCGAGCACGCCCGAATACCCGCTTCGACGACCGGCGAACGGCTGGTCGGACGTGGTCGTGGTAGGCGGGCGGTGCCGGCGGGTAGTCCAGGCGCATGACGACCACGCAGATCCGCGACACCGAGGCCGCCCGCCGCTACCGTCGCGCCTGCGACTACGCGGCCGCGGCGATGATCTACCTGAAGGACAACGTGCTGCTGCGCGAGCCGCTGCGCCGCGAGGACCTGAAGCCACGACTGCTGGGCCACTGGGGGACCTGTCCGGGCATCACGTTGCTCTACAGCGGCCTCAACGGCCTGGTGCGGCGGACGGGGCAGCGCACGTTGCTGGTCACCGGTCCCGGCCACGGTGCTCCGGCGGTGCACGCGAACCTGTGGCTGGAGGGCACGCACGCCGCGCTGGAACCGGCTCTGGGCCTGGACGAGGAGGGCTGGCCGAGCTGGTGCGCCGGTTCTCCTGGCCAGGCGGGTTCCCCAGCCACCTGTCGCCCGAGGTGCCCGGAGTCGTCCACGAGGGAGGCGAGCTGGGTTACGCGCTCGCCACCGCGTTCGGCGCTGCCCTGGACAAGCCGGACCTGCTCGTCGCCTGCCTGGTCGGTGACGGTGAAGCCGAGACAGGGCCCACCGCGGGGTCGTGGCATGCGAACAAGTACCTCAGCCCGGACACGGACGGCGCTGTGCTGCCGGTGCTGCACCTCAACGGCTACAAGATCTCCTCGCCCACCGTCTACGGCTGCATGAGCGACGAGGAGCTGACCGCGTACTTCAGCGGTGCCGGCTGGTCGCCGTACCTGGTCGACGTCACCCGAGCGGAGGACCCGGACGCGCTGCTGGCCGAGACGCTCGACCTGGCGCACCGGGAGATCGTGGCGGTGCGCGAACGGTGGCAGCCTGGCGAGCGCGCGGTGTGGCCCATGATCGTGCTGCGGTCGCCGAAGGGGTGGGGCGTGCCGGAAAGCGACGTCGCGGGCCGGCCGTTGGAGGGCACGTTCCGCGCGCACCAGGTGCCGCTGAACGATGTGCACTCCGACGACGCGGAGTTCGCTCTGCTGGAACAGTGGTTGCGGTCGTACCGTCCAGAGGACCTGTTCGGCGCCGACGGCCGCCCGCACGACGACCTGCTCGCCGAACTGCCGCCCGAGGATCTGCGACTCGGCCGGGTACCTGAGGCCAACGGTGGCGCGCTGCGTCGTGACCTGCCGCTGCCCGAGGTGGCCAGGTTCGCGGTGGAGGTACCCGCACCGGGTGCCGCGTCCGCGAGCCCGACCGGCACGGCGGGGGAGTGGCTGGCCGAGCTGATGCGGGCGACCGAGGACCGCCGCGACTTCCGCGTGATGTGTCCCGACGAACTGGAGTCGAACAAGCTCGGCGCGCTGCTGGACGCGACCGACCGCACGTTCGCCTGGCCGCTGCCGGAGACCGCCGAGCACGTGGCGCCGGGTGGCCGGGTGATGGAGGTGCTGTCCGAGCACCTGTGCCAGGGCTGGCTGCAGGGGTACCTGCTGACCGGGCGGCACGGCCTGTTCCCCTGCTACGAGGCGTTCGCCTCGATCGCGGACAGCATGCTCAACCAGTACGCCAAGTTCCTCAAGATGTCCGGCGAGGTGCTCTGGCGCGAGCCGGTGGCCAGCCTGAACTACCTGCTCACCAGCGAGGGCTGGCGGCAGGAGCACAACGGCTACAGCCACCAGGGCCCCGGATTCCTGAACAACCTGCTCACGAAGAAGGCGTCCACCGCGCGGATCTACCTGCCGCCGGACGCCAACACCCTGCTCGTCACGCTGCGCCGCTGCCTGACCTCGACCGACCGCATCAACCTCGTGATCGCGGGCAAGAACGAGGGCTCGCAGTGGCTGGACCTCGACGCCGCCGAACGGCACTGCGAGGCGGGCGCGGGTGTCTGGGACTGGGCCTGTCACGGCGACGGGGAGCCCGGCGTCGTGCTGGCCTGCGCGGGTGGCATCCCGACCGTCGAGGTGCTGGCCGCGACGTCGATGCTCCGCGACCGCGCCCCCGACCTGACCGTGCGCGTCGTGAACGTGGTGGATCTGCTGTCCCTCGCCCCTGCGGACCGGCATCCGCACGGTCTGTCCGAAGAGGACTTCACCGATTGTTTCGGATCTACGACAGTGCCGGTCGTGTTCGGCTTCCACGGGTATCCGTCCGCAGTGCACGAGGTGCTGCACGGACGACCGGAAACCGAACGGTTCCACGTTCACGGCTACCTGGAGGAGGGCACGACGACTACGCCGTTCGACCTGCTCGTGAGCAACCAGATGAGCCGCTACGACCTCGCCGCCGACGCAGCGCGCCGGGCCGGCCGTCCGGAACTGGCCGGACGCCTGATCTCCGAGCGTGACGAGATGCGTGCCGCCGCGCACGAGCAAGGCGAGGATCCGGAGGAGATCACCGGCTGGCGGTGGTCGGCATGACCGCCGTTCTCACCGTCAACGCCGGCTCCAACAGCCTGAAGGCGCACCTGGTCGACGCGGACGCGGAAGAGGTGATCGCCAGGGCGGAGGTCGAGCAACCACCGGACTCCGCCGAGGCGCGCGAGGCGTTGGACGATCTGCTGGAGAAAGCGGGCGACGTCACCGCCGCGGGACACCGCCTGGTCCATGGGGGACCGGACCTGCGCGCACCGGCGGTGGTGGACGAGGAGACCCTGGCCGCCGCCCGCCGCGCCGAGGAACTGGCGCCGCTGCACGTACCGCCCGCCCTGGTCCTGCTCGGTGTGCTTCGCGACCGGTTGCCCGAAATCCCTCACGTGTTGTGCCCGGACACCGCGTTCCACGCGGACCTGCCGGAGATCGCCACGACCTACGCGCTCCCAGCCGAATGGCGGCGCCGCTACGGCCTGCGCCGTTACGGTTTCCACGGTCTGTCCTACGCCTGGGCGCTGAACCGGACGGCGGAACTCCTGAACCGGCCCGCAGCGGACCTCGACCTGCTGATGACGCACCTGGGTGGCGGTTGTTCGGTGACAGCCGTGCGCAACGGCCGCAGCGTCGACACCTCGATGGGATTCACACCACTCGAGGGCGTGCCGATGTCCAAGCGCTCGGGCAGCATCGATCCCGGGATGCTGCTCTGGCTGTTGCGCCGGGACGGGATCGACCTCGACGTCCTGGAACACGTGCTCAACCACGAGTCCGGCCTGCTCGGCCTGTCCGGAGGCCGTTCCGGCGACACCCGCGACCTGGTCGGCGCGGGCGACGGGGAAGCGGCCCTGGCACTGCGGGTGTTCACTCACCGTGTCAGGCGCGAACTCGCCGCCGCGGCGACCTCGCTCGACCGGCTCGACGCCCTGGTGTTCACCGGTGAGATCGGCTGGGACCAGCCCGAGGTCCGTGCCGACGTCACGGCCGGGCTGTCCCTGCTGGGCGTTCGCCGTGACCTGGTGGTCATCGATCCCGGCGGCGACGGACCGGTCAGCCCGCCCGGCGCCGCGGTGCCGGTGCTCGTCGTGCGGCCGCGGGAAGAACTGCAGCTCTGCCGCGAAACCCTTGCCACGGTCCAGTCCGATGAGGCTCGGAGCTGAGGTCGTTCGTTGATCCAGAGGCCCGGCGTTGTCAGCTTTTCCGGCGGACGACGGCCACCGGGCACGGGGCGTGGTACAGCACGGCGTGGCTGACTGAACCGAGCAGTGCTCGCCTGATGACTCCACGGCCGTGGCTGCCGACTACGAGAAGCCCCGCGTCGTCGGCGACCTCGAGCAGTGCCTGCGCGGGTCCGTGGAACGACACGTGGTGCTTTACGCGGACGTCTGGATGGGTCTCCTGGTGTCCGGCCACGCAGCGCGCGATCACCGCTTCGGACTCGGTGCGAACCTGATCCCAGTTGTAGCCCCAGTCCTCGAGCGGTGCGAGTGCTTCGATCGGCATGTCGGACCATGCGTGGACGGCGATCAGGTCGCGATCGTGGCGCTGTGCGAAGTCGAAGGCGAAGTCGATGGCTGCCGCGCTGGTGTCGGACCCGTCGACCCCGACCACGACGGGGCCTTCGCCCGCCTTCGCCTCGCGCACCACCACAATCGGACGTTTGTGGTGGCCGGCGAGGTCGGCGGCAGTGGATCCGAGCAGGGCGCGGTTCACCCCTGACCTGCCTGACGAGCCGACGACCAGCATTTCCGCGTCGCGGGCGAGGTCGTCCAGCACGTCGGCGGGGTGGCCGTACTCGACGCGGGTCGTGGTGCCGAGGCCCGGCGACAGGCGAACGCACTCGGCGGCGAGGTTGGTCAGTTCGTTCTCGGCGTGCGCGCGCACGGCCTCCTCGCTCAGCGCCGTGGGCAACGGCGTGGACAGGGGCGTGTAGACGAGTTCCGGGACCGGACCGCGGACCACGTGCACGAGCAGCAGTTCGCAGTGGCGGCTCGCTGCTTCCTTCGCGGCCCACAGCGCGGCCGAGCGTGCGGCTGCGGATCCGTCGAAACCCACCACGATCTCGGTCATCTCGTGTCACCTCCAGAGTGTCGCCGCGGACGTTTCCGGAAGACCCGCGGCTGTGGTCACTTCCTGCGGTCTGCTGTGCGGCGTTGCTCCCGATTCGCCGCGGCAGTACGCCGTGCTCGCAGTGAGCCGGAGTGGGCCTTGGCGGACGGGTCTCGCTTCGTCTTGACCAGGCTGGCCACCGTCACGATCGCGAGCACCACGACGATCACCGCGAGACTGAGCAGCGTGGGGATCTCGGGCACGCTCTCGTCGATGTCTTCGTGCGCCCACTGCAGGATCAACTTCACCCCGATGAACGCAAGGATCAGCGACAGCCCGACGGACAGGTACACCAAGCGGTCCAGCAGGCCCTGGACGAGGAAGAACAACGCGCGCAGGCCCAGCAGGGCGAAGGCGTTGACGGCGAAGACGACGTAGGGCTGGGAGGTGATGCCGAAGACCGCCGGGATGGAGTCGAGCGCGAAGAGCAGGTCGATCGTCCCGATCGCCACCAGCACCAGGAACAGCGGCGTCACCATCCGCCTGCCACCCTCACGGGTGAACAGGTCACCACCCGCGTAGTCGTCTGTCACGGGCAGCACCCGGCGCGAGGTCTTGACCACCACGTTGTCCTCGATGTCGGGGTCCTCGTCCCGGTGCCGGAACAACTGCACCGCCGTGAAGATCAGCAGCAGGCCGAACAGCAGGAACATGAAGGAGAACAGCGACAGCAGCGTGGCGCCGAGCGCGATGAAGACCGCTCGCATCAGCAGTGCCAGCACGATGCCGAACGTCAGCACCTTGTGCCGGTGCTGGTCGGGCACCGCGAAGGTCGTCATGATGATCACGAACACGAACAGGTTGTCCACCGAGAGGCTCTTCTCGACCAGATAACCCACGAAGTACTCGGTGCCCGGCCCACCGCCGTAGTGCAACGTGAACCAGACGCCGAACCCGACGGCGATCGCGACGTAACCCACCGACCATGCGGTCGCCTCACCGATCCCGACATGGTGAGGGCGCTTCGCCGCCACGATCAGATCCACCGCGAGCAGCGCCATGACAAGACCGATCGTCAGCGACCAGGTCAGCAGGCTGATGTCGAGCTGAGCGCTCATGTCACCTCCGTGAGCCGCCGGAGCATGCGCTCCGGCCGCTCACGGGTACCCAGTGACACGGTGTTGACCACACACGAGAAGGCGGGGCGGCCCAGCCGACTTTGTCCGTGGTCACCTGGCCAGGGTGGCCACCGACCGCATACGAGCCCTCAGCGGTGGTTCCAGGTGCTGACGCGGACGTTCCCTGCGCTGTCTCGCACCTCGAGGAGGATCCGGTCGGCTCCGCCACGAACGTCCGCCTTGAGTTCGAGCTTGAACTGCACTTTGACGTCGCACTTCAGGCTCGTGCTCCGGTAATCAAGCCTGCGCGTGGGGCCCGCGTACGTGGCGGCGTACACACGCACGCATTCGTTCGTGTCCAGAGTTCCCTCGACCATGGCGGAACGCGCGTAGTAGTGGTACCTGGGCTTTTCGATGATTATCGAATTGACCGAGAGCTGACCGTGGGCGGTCGGCTGGACGGACGGTGCCGCGGTGGCGGCCGGGGCCGGCGCGAGGAGCGCGGCGGCCGCCACCGCGGTCACGACGGCTGCTGTCTTCGAACGAGGCCGTGCTGACTGCTTGATCACTACGAGTACCCAACCTCTTCTTGGGGTGCGGGTGAAACCGATCGCGAAGGGATGAATCACCCGAGTTCGTCGGCCACGGCTACCTGTCGCAGTCGGCGCTGGGGCGGCAGGGCTTGCTGACCAGCAGCTTCCCCTTCTCGTCGATGAGGTCGAGCCGGACGATGGCGGCGCCGCCTGGAACGTTGACGGGCAGGTTGATGGTGCCGCTGACTATTCCGTTGCACACCCCCGGCGTCTCGCCCATCGGGTGCCCGACGCCGTTCCTGTCGAAGGGATAGGCCTCCAGTTGGCGGCAGTAGCTGGCATTGAGCGTCACGTCGACGTCGACCGAACGTTGGTGCCACCGCAGGGTGCCGTAGGCGTAGCTGGCTCCGTACTCGAGCCTGAACTTGGTGCTGGGGTCCGCCGCGTGCGCGGACGGGGCGACGAAGACCGTCGCCACGATCGCCGCTACGGCGACGGCCGCCTGGACGCCCTGTCGCGTGGCACGGCGGGTGAGGTTCTTGAGCACGGCCGATGTTCTCCTTCGCTGATCGGCATCTGGCTCACCAGGTCTACGCCGTCCGGGTTGTCAGGCGCCGGGCGCGCCGCCGCCTGACAACAACGACCTGACAACCGGGTCAGCCCGCGCACGGTGGCTGGTAGCGCAGGCCCGGGAAGTAGCGGTCCCACTCGGCCTCGGTGATCACGGTCGTGACGGTGTCGCAGGCGTGGGCGACGGTCCGTTCGGCGTCAGTGTCGAGCAGCCGGACCGTGTTGTCCCAGCCTCCGCTGATCACCGTGCGTCCGTCGGGGCTGAAGACCACGACTTCCACCGCGTCCGTGTGGCCGGAGAGGATGACCGGTCCGGTCACGCGGCGGGGATCGGTCACGTTCCACAGGCGTGCGGTGCGGTCGTCGCCGGCGGTGGCCAAGGTGTGTCCGTCCCGGCTGAACGCCACCGTGTAGACGTTGTCGCCGTGGCCGTTGAGGGTGGCGAGCGCCGTCGGTCTGCGAGGGTCCGAGACGTCCCACAGCTGTGCGGTGAGATCGTCGCCGGCCGAGGCCAGGACGTGGCCGTCCGGGCTGAACGCCGCCTCGTAGACCGCGCCGTCGTGGCCCTCGATGGTGGAGAGCGTCACGGGCCGCCGGGGGTCCATGACGTCGAACAGCCGGATGGCCGACTTGTCGCCGGCCACGGCCAGGGTCCGGCCGTCGGGGCTGAACCGGACGTCGTAGAGCACGCCGGCGAACCCGTCGATCACGGCGGCTTCGGTGTGCTGGCGTGGGTTCGTGACGTCCCACAGCCGCACCGCGCGATCCCACCCGGCCGAGGCCAGGGTGCGGCCGTCCGGGCTGAACTCGACCGCGTGGACGTTCTCGGTGTGGCCGGTGAGGACGGCGATCTGCACCGGGTTCCGGAGATCGGTGATGTTCCACAACTGCACGCCGCGGTCGAAACCCGCCGTCGCCAGAGTGCCTCCGTCTGGGCTGAACGCCACTGTGTAGATCGGCTCGGTGTGGCCGCTGAGCGTGGCGATCTCCAGAGGCTTTCGCGGGTCGGTGACGTTCCACAGACGTGCGGTGCTGTCGTCGCTGCCCGTCGCCATGGTCTGACCGTCCGGGCTCAGGGCGACCGCGAGGATCTCGTCGTCCTGCCGGACCACCGAGAGCGGCAGGGTGCTGAGCAGACCGTCGCGGGTGTGACCGGAAGGCGCCAGGCGGTGCGCGGCCAGGGCGAGCTGAACGGCCAGCTGCGGGTTGGACGGGTACAGGGCAGCGGCTTCACCCGCCACGACCTGGGCCCGGACGGCGTTGCGCTGGTCGGCGGCCCTTCGCTGCGCGGACGCGGCGACGAACGTGGACGTGACGGCCAGCAGGGACACCACGCTGAGCAGTACGACGAGGCGGCGGAGCCTGCGGCTGCCGGCGATCTCGGCGGACCGGCTGGCTTCGAGGAAGGAGCGCTCACGCGGTGCCAGCGCGTCGTCGTTGCCCGCCGCCCACTCGACCGTCATCGCGAGGCGCGTGCCCCGGTACAGGGCGCTGCTGTCCTTGCCTTCCGACTCCCACGCGTCCGTTGCGACGGTGAGCCGGCGGTGCAGGCGGAGGCTTTCGCGGTCCTCGTGCAACCAGCCGTGCAGACGTGGCCACGCCCGGATCAACGCTTCGTGCGCGATCTCGACCCCGTTCCCGTCCCTGGCCAGCAGCCGCGCCGCGGTGAACGCTTCGAGCACGGCCGCGAGACCGGGAGCGTCGCCGAGCTCGCCGACGTCCAGCCGTCGTTTCGTGTCCTCGGTGCCCTGACCCAGCGCGACCAGCCTGCCGAACAATGTCCTGGCCAGCTTCCGCTGTGCCTCGTCCAGGCCGGAGAACACGTCTTCCGCGGTGCGGCTCAACGCGCCGTCGAGCCCACCTGCCTGCTGGAACCCGGTGACCGAGAGCCGGGTGCCGCTGCGGCGGGCCCACACCTCGAGCAGCACGTGCGACAGCAGCGGCAGCACCCCGGGCCTGCCGTGCGCCTGGGTGATCAGGTCCGCCACCAGCGGGCCTTCCACGACGCAGTTCATCTGTCCGGCAGGCGCCACGATGACCCGGCGCAGTTCCTCCGCGTTCATCGGCCCGGCGACGACCTGCCCGTCCGGCAGGGCGTCGAGCAGCGCCGGATGGGCGGAGCAGTGCGCGAAGAAGTCCGACCGCAGACCGAGCAGGACGCGGCACCGGCCGTCCGGCGCGTTCGCCGCGACGGCGAGCGCGGTGATGAACCTGGCACGCTCGTCCTCGTCGTCGCAGAGCGTGAAGACCTCCTCGAACTGGTCGACGACGAGGACGATCTCCTCGCCGGTCGACACCTGCGACACGAGCCGGTGCAACCCTCGGTCGTCGCGCCACTCGTCCATCACCGCACCCGCGGTCACGCCGAGTTTCGACGCGAGCAGGACCGAGCACCGTTCGATCGGATGCGGCCCAGGGGTGAACAGCAGCGTGGTCTTCCCCTCGGCGTTGAGGGAAGGGATCACGCCCGCGCGCAGCACCGACGACTTGCCCGACCCGGACGCGCCGAACAGCAGCACCAGCCGTTGCGGCTTGCCGACGATCTCGGCCACCAGCCGCTCGCGCCCGAAGAACAAGTGCGCGTCGTCCGGGCCGAACGCGCGCAATCCCACGTACGGCGCGCCGCTGACGTCCTCGGCGGCGGACGTCATCGCGCAGTTCTCGTTGAGCTCGGCCGCGATCGCGTGCCAGCGCTGTTCCCACTCGGCCTCGTCGCCGTCGCAGACCCGCACGAACGCCAGCGCGACCGCAAGGCTGGGCAGCTTCCGCCCGCTCGCAGCGTCCGACAGCGTGGTCGCCGAGTAGTGGGCGGCGCCGCCCATGGCGCGGTAGGACGGAGTGCCTGCTTTCGTGCGCAGCAGTCTCAGGTCGGCGGCGAAATCCACGAGCGACGAGCC
Organism: Lentzea albidocapillata; assembly: GCF_000719115.1. Lineage (GTDB taxonomy): Bacteria > Actinomycetota > Actinomycetes > Mycobacteriales > Pseudonocardiaceae > Lentzea > Lentzea albidocapillata. The sequence goes on from NZ_JOEA01000039.1 coordinate 21,796, forward strand.
ATCACGGACCAGTTCACGTTCACCCCGCGGCACGGTCGATCATCCCCTCGACGGGGCGGCCGCGCGCCACGGTTGCAGGCCTCGATGAACGTCGCCACGTCCGCGCCACTAAAGCACAGGGTCACCAATGCATCTGCGGGACGTCAGCGGCCGAACAGGCGCGCGCTCTCCCCCGCGCGGTTCAATGCGCTCAGCAACGCGGGTCGTCCTATGTGGCCGATGTCGTAGGTCGAGGCGTCCATCACGGCGTCCCCTCTGTGCCGACGTTCAAGCTGTTCAACGGGTCCAACCGGGTCGAGGGTGAACTCAAGGTCACTGTGGACACACATGCGGGTGAGTAGCGCTGCCCCTGGTCCGGCACGAACCGGACCAGGGGTGTCAGCTCATCGGCAGGTACCGCGCCACACGGAGCTGTACGCGTCGTTGTGCGGGAAGTAGCCCCAGCTGCCGCTCTCGGACTGGTAACGCGCGCCCTGGAAGTTGGGCTCGGTGAACCAGCAGAACGGGACGCCGCTGCGGTTCCAGCCGGAGGTGACCTGGTTGTCGATGTTGAACTGCCTCAGGTCGGGAATCCGCTGCTGGAGCGCCACGTGCCGGCCGCCGCCCTTCTCGTGCTCGAACCCGCACATGTGCGACGGCGGGCAGTCCGAGTAGGCGGCGATGCCGATTGCGCCCGCCTGCGCGGTTCCCCCGGAGAGCGCGGTCATGGCGGTGAAGGCCACCGCGAGGCCCGCGAGTACTTTCTTGATGCCGAACACCATTCCTGTTCCCCTCAACGGTTGTTCGTTGCGAACACCATGTTGCAGAGGACCGCGCACGGGCGACAGGACACGAACCGGCAACCTGTGGCCGCCTGAGCAGGTCGCCAGAAGTTCTGTCCGCTACTCGTCGAGCTGAACCGGTCACAGGTTGCCGGTGCACGACCTGTTCCGCGGATTCCCGGCGCACCACGATGATCAGCGGCCACACCGGCCCCGCTGTTCCGAAGGGGCAGGATTCCCCGGTGTGGTGCGACCGTGGTGCGAAGGTCAACTTGGCCGGGGGCGTTCAGGTTTGACGTGAGTTGCTCGTGCCCCGGCGGTGCTTCCCCAGGAGGGCCGCCGGGGCACGTTCGCATGCGGTATGAATCTCCCTCATGGGGGAAGACTTTGCGGCAGTGTTGCGGAGGCATCGGAAGCGGGCAGGACTCACCCAGGAAGCGCTTGCCGAGTGCTCCGGCGTCTCGGTGCGCACGATCAGGGGCATCGAGCTGGGCAAGCGACGCAACCCGCAGCTCCGCGCCAGGCTGGCCGCCATCACCGGCTGAAGTCCCACGCCGTGGCGCCGTCCGGTGCGGCGGTGGCGAGACCGACGGCGGTGTGGATGGTGAGCCGGTAGACCCACCACGGCCCAGGACCGGCGCTGGGCGCGTTGAACGGTGCGGTGAAGCCCTCGCCCTCGACCTCGGCCGGCCAGCCTGAGTCGCGGTACCCCGCGGCGACGCGTTCCAGAATGGACGGATCGGTGACCCGGTGCGCCTCGCCTTCCAGCGTGACGTCGATGCCCGTCAGCCGGACGGAGACGCTGCACGCGGGGTTGTGCGCCAGGTTGCGCGACTTGCGGGTGTTCGGTCCGCTCACGAAGTACAGCGTGTCGTCCAGCCACTGTGCGCCGACACCGGTGGAGTGCGGGCGGCCGTCAGGGCGCACGGTGGCGAGGAAGAACGTCACGTCGATGGTGCGCCATTGCGTGGCGAGGAGATCGTGGGCCCGGCTCCACTCCAGCGCCGCGTGGCCGTAGTTGTCGAGGTTGCGGGTGTTCGTCGGCTGCGTCATGCAAGTGCGTCGAACGGGCCCGCCCGATTTCGACAGGGCGCGTCAGGACTTTCCCTGCGGTCGCTCTCGCTCGGAGTCTGCGTCGCTGAACAGGACCGTCAACCGCAGCGGCGGCTGTGGCGTCACACGGTGCTGGTCGGCTGCCTCGACACGCTGGCCGTTCGTCGTACGGTGTCGAGCGCAAGGATGTCGTGGTGGCACCTAAGCTCCAGCGACCAACTGCGATCAGAGGAGGCGCTGATGACTGAGCAGGGCGATCTGATCGCGGGGCGTTACCGGCTCCAACGACGGATCGGCGCCGGCGGCATGGGTGTGGTGTGGCAGGCGTTCGACGAACGTCTCGACCGGGTCGTGGCGCTCAAGCACCTCCTGCTGCCGCCGGGACTGTCCACTGAGGAAGCCGAGCGGGCCCGGCAGCGTGCGGTGCGGGAAGCTCGGATCGCGGCCCGGCTGCAGCATCCGGGGGCGGTCACCGTGCACGATGTCGTCGAGGACGGCGGCCGGCCGGTCCTGGTGATGGAGTACGTGCGGGCGAGCAGTCTCGCCGAGCTCATCGCGGCCCGCGGACCTCTGCCCGCCGTGCAGGCCGCTCAGGTCGGGGGCCAGGTCGCCGCCGCGCTGGCCGTTGCTCACGAGGCGGGCATCGTGCACCGCGACGTCAAGCCCGCCAACATCCTGATGACCGACACCGGCGCGGCGAAGATCACCGACTTCGGCATCGCCCGCGCCCGCGGCGACACCACCATCACCGCCACCGGCCTGCTGGTCGGGACACCGGCCTTTCTGGCGCCGGAGGTAGCGCGGGGGCACGAGCCCAGTGCCGCCAGCGACGTGTTCTCCCTCGGTGCCACTCTCTACACGGCGGTGGAAGGGCGTGCACCGTTCGGCGATGGTGACAACGCCATCGCGCTGCTGCACGCCGTCGCCGGCGGGCAGATGATTCCGCCCGCGTCCCACGGCCCGATCACCGACGTGGTGCTGCACATGATGCGAGCCGATCCCGCGGCGCGTCCCACGATGGCTCAAGCGGCCGAGAACCTGCACGCGGTTGCGGTCGGTCGCCCCGCACCGGCCCCGACCCGCCTGGACCTGCGCCCGCTCGCAGATCCACCGGCTCCGGCATCTCGCCGTCCGCGTTCGGCACTGCCGATCGCTGCGGCCGCGATCGCAGCCGTCGTGCTCACCGTGCTCCTGTACCCACTGTTGACCTCTTCCCGCCAGGTCGCCGACCAGCCACCCGCGCCCACGACCAGCGCCGTCGCCGCAGCGCAGTTGCAGCAGTCTGTCGCCGGCTATTACGCCCTGCTTCCCGACCGCACCGACGAGGCGTGGACACGGCTGAGCCCGGCGATGCAGGCACAGGGGAGAGAGCAGTACGAGAAGGCGTGGAAGGACGTCAAGGACCTCGTCGTCACCGCCGCACCACAAGCCACCGACACCGACACCGTGACCATCGGCGTGGAATACACCGCCGAGAGCCGTGGACGGCTTCGGGAGACACGACAACTGCACCTGATGATCGACGGCAGCAGGGTGCTCATCGACTCAGATCAGGTCCTGACGTCCGAACGTATCAACGGCAAGAACGAGAACCGCGACAAGAAGGACGACGACGGCGAGAAGGACGACAAGAAAGGCAAGGGCGGCAACTAGAGAGCAGGTGAAGCCAGAGTTCGAGACGGTGTGCCCGTCGCCGGTGCGGTAGCGGACTCGGGAACTCGTCGCGCAGGCCCCGCATCGTGAGGCGGAGCGCGGCGGCGGGTGTGGTGCCGCCGCCGGCGCAGGCCGTCGATGACCAAATGATCGGGGTGGTGTCTGGGCTTCTGATCAGTGCGTGCGCTGGTAGTCCTCCCACGTCCGGATCGGGATCCGGGGCCCGTCGTCGGGGCGGTGGTTGGCGAGGCCGTTGAAGCCGAGGTAGTAGTCACCGACCTGGTTCTGGGCATGGGTGGCCTGGTCGGTGTCGTTGATCGCTACAGCGTGGATGTGCCACGGCCAGTCGCCCTGGGCCGGGCTGCGGACCCAGGCGGCGAAGCCGACCTGGCGCAGCGCACGGGCGACAGCGGTGCGGGTGTCGGCGGACATACCGTCGACCTTGATGTCCACGGCGCCGCCGCCGTCGTGGGTGCCGGCGGAGGTCGGGTCGCCGCCAGGGTTGTAGGAGCCCTGCGACAGCACGAGGCGACGCCCCAGCAGACGTTCGGTCTCAGTGAGCATCGCCTGGGTACGGGTGTTGACGACATACCCGTCACGCTGAACCTTCGAGCCTGGTTTGAGCACGTGGGAGACGGTGAACCGGCTCTGCCCGAGCGTGGTCAGCGAACTCGCGCCGGGCAGCCCGTTCGCGGCCAGTCCGGTGTATCCGAGCGAACGCTGGTAGGCCGCGTACGCCGTGATGGTCGTGGTTCCGAAGTAGCCGTCGACCCAGCGGGCGTCCAGCAGATTGCGTGCCTGGAGTGCCCGCTCGACGGCCAGCACGGAATCCTTGGCGCCCGGGGTCAGCGTGTTGTCGGCGCGCCGGGGATCGATCTGGGCGGCCAGGACGGTGGCTTCCATGTTGACGACGGGCAGCGCGGCGGCGGTTACGGCCGTCGCGCTGCCCGTCAGGCAGCCCAGCGCCGCGAAGGTAGCCAGCGCCGTAGCGGCGCCCTGGGTCTTCATCTTTGTCTTCATGCGGTGCTTCTTTCCGTTCGGTCAAAGCGTGCGGCTGTCATGGAGGTGCATGTCCTACGGCCAGGGGTCAGCGGCTCAGCCACACCGTTGGTCGGTGTGGCCGTCGCTGACGTAGGAGCCGTGGAGACGTGGCGGCTGTACGAGGCGCCAGATCAGCAGCGGAGATCCTTTGGACAAGACTCGGACATGGCGCTGACAAACCTCTGACACGGCGATGAGCAGAGGCTGTTCCTTCTGCCGGCAAGAGGATGTTGTACAACCGGTCACGGATCTGGAGGTCGTGCTGCGGGGCGCGGTTCGGGAGCGCTGCGGATAGCGCGTGAGCCTCTTGTGGAAGACGAGACGTTCGTCGCGATGCAGGGAATGAGGGCGGCGAAGCCTGTCAAGGACGGCGAGGTTCGGCGCTATCTGCTGGCTGGGCTCGTCCTATGTGGGCTTTGTGGCCGGCGGATGGACGGGCACTGGGTTCATGGGCGAGCGGGCCGCTCGTAGCGGTCGCGGTGTCATGCTCACCGACGCATACGACAGGGAAGCGCCCGAGTTCTCTATGTAGTGTCCGCCGCTCGACGCAGTATCGTCCGAACCTGCGGCAGCCTGGATAGACGGTTCAGACCCACCGGACCGAGTTTTGGCACCGCACAATGCGATCGCCGCGTTCGGCCGCAGTGCTGGACGACCACCGGACCGGCGTTCGCGGATCAGTCGGCGAGGCCGGGCAGGTGGTAGCCGGTGTGGTCGTCCCAGTCGATCTCGTAGTCGTCGAGGGTGAAGGTCCAGTGCGCGTCCGGCACCGCGCTGCGCAGCGCGGTGATCCCGGCCAGCCAGTGCACCAGCGACGGGACGGCCCGATCATCGGCGGTGGGCAGCTTGGTCGACCCGTCGAGCACCGTTCCGGATTCCAGCCGGTCGTAGAGGTACAGCCCCTCTTCTTCCAGGGAGAACGGCGCGTTCGCGTTGTAGGTGTCGACGACTTGGCCGACCGCCGTGAGCTCGGCGTCGGTCAGCGGGGTCGCGCGGCGAGCCGTGTAGTAGAGGGAGACGCCCATGCGGGCCACCCTAACGGGCTCCGCTCACGCGGCGGCGGAGGACGTCAACACGGGACAGCTGAAGGCGGAGGATGCAGCCGGCGTGCTGGAGGCGCCCTGCTTCCCGCCCTCAGATCCTGAGCCCGGTCACGCCACGCGGCTTGTAGACCGCGAGCACCAACGCCACGACGAGCACCACGAGCGCTCCACCGGCATGAACCACGAACGTCGGAGACCGCAGCGGCGCCAGATCGGAAGCCGGATCAGCCGCGACCGCGGCGAACTGGTCCACGGTTCGCGTGTAGATGAGCAGCACCGCGGTCGCGAACACGTTCAGCACCAGCTTGAAGATCACCCAGTAGTGCCGGAACAGGCCCCACGCTGAGCCGAGCGACGAGACCAGTCCGGTCAGCAGCGACGCGACCGCGAACGGCAGGACCACGAACCAGACGACCGGTTCGGCGATCAGGTTCGCGGCGCGCACGACATCGTCGTCCTGAGTGGTCACCCCGACGATAGCCACGGCCAGAAACGTGAGCACGGCGCCGAACCAGCCCACTGAGGACGCGATGTGCGCGGTCAGGGCGAGCTTGCGCAGGCGCGGCTTCATCGGTGCAGGCCCGGTCCGTGCTCGATGGGGAGAGCGAGCGCTACGAGGAACAGAACGATCACCATGGCAATGACGATGCCCATGATCTTCACCCAACGCGGTGTGTCAGCCATGTCCGGCAGTTTACGAGACACTGTGTATTTATCAAGACGTAGTGTCTCGATCCCGTAGGGTGTGCTCGTGCCGAAGCTGTGGAACGAGACGATTGAGACGCACCGCCGCGACGTGAGGCACGCGATCCTCGCCGCCACTGCGGCACTGGTGGCCGAGCGAGGGCTGCTGAACGTGACGATGTCGCAGATCGCGGAGCAGACCGGCATTGGGCGCGCGACGCTCTACAAGTACTTCCCGGACGTCGAAGCGATCCTGCGTGCCTGGCACGCCGAGCAGATCGCACACCACCTCTCCTATCTGACCGAGGTTCGCGACCAAGCGGTCGGACCCGCTCAGCGCCTCAAAGCAGTCCTCGAAGCCTTCGCTGCCATCTCGCACGGCGCGCACGGCCACGTCGACACCGACCTCGTGGCGCTCCTGCACCGTGATGAACACGTCGGTCACGCACGGGAGCGGGTTCGTCACATGATCCGCGACCTGCTGGCGGAGGCTGTGGCGGCGGGCGAGGTCAGAGGGGACGTGGCACCTGCGGAACTTGCTGCCTACTGCGTTCACGCACTTGCAGCGGCCGGCACCTTGCCTTCCAAAGCCGCTGTTCGTCGGCTTGTTGCCGTAACCCTTGCAGGCCTTCGCCCTGTCGGCTGACCCTGTCTCGGTCCCTGTACGTAGCCGTGCTTCACCACCGCGCGACCAGTTGATCTGAATAACAAGAACATCAGTCGTGCGCTCGAAAATGTTCGAAGCAAGATAGTAGGCCATTGGGGTGACTCGGGTCACACTGTTGGGGCTCGCGTCGATTACTCCTTACAGGGGGCGGCACCACGCTGCCCCTTGCCCCCGAAGGGAGTGGCCTGCTGTGAACCGACTACGGCGGCTGACCACCGCCGCTCTTCTCGTTGCCGGAGCGTTGGTGACCCCAGCGACGGCCAGCGCGCACGACCCGGAAGACGGCGGAACCCATCCGCCGACCGGTGGTGGTGCGCCGGACCTGCACAGTGCGAACATGACCCTGTTGGACAACCTGCCCAAGGCCGACGCCGCGACCCAGTCCGACCTCGCGTTCGAAGGGAACTACGCCTACGCGGGCACCTTCAGCGGGTTCCGCATCATCGACATCTCGAACCCC
>NZ_JOEA01000040.1 GCF_000719115.1 Lentzea albidocapillata
CCGGGCTGAAAAGCGCCCGGCCGTGCCCATGAGGGGAGCATCCCGCCCACTCAAGGTAAAGCCCCAATCGCCGAGTGCGTGGGTCACCACCGCTTGACCGGCAGGGAGAGGTTCACACGCCTCGGCTTCGCCATTGCCGTTGGTGATGGGGCGGCTCGGCTTCGCCTTTGCCCTGGTGTGCACGGTGTCCTGTGTGGACGGGGTCGGTCGGCGGCTCTAACCTCGGTCCGTGCTGTCCCACGTGGAAGTCACCGCCCGCGTCACCGTTACCCCGGCTGCCCACTTCGTGTGGTCGAACCGGCTCGACTTCGTTCATGACTGCCTTGTCTGCCTGCGGGTCGGGCGCGTTGTGCGGTTGCAGCACGGCATGCCGTACGGGCTCTGCACCGGCGACGAGCATCCGGCTCCGATGCGCGTCAGTGCGTTCGATGCCTCCGATCACGGTGCCGAGCGGAGGTTGCGGTGCCGGATCTCGTCGTGGTGGGCGCCGTTCAGCGACCTGGTGGAGCCTGAGGTGCAGGCTTCGGAGCTGACCGCGGAGCCGTGGGTGCAGCTCAACTATCGCGTTGGTTGCCACACGTGCCGGGACAACGGGGTTGGTGAGTGGCTTGGCATCGAGGGGTGCTTGAAGTCCGGCGCGGCTCCGGAGGCTGGCTCTTGTCCCCGGTGCGGGACTGAGCTGGTGTCTGCGGCGGCCGTGCCGGAGATCGATCTTGTCGGTTAGTTCTCGTGGGCCAGCAGCCAGCGCTTGACGTCGAGGCCCCAGCGGAAGCCGCCCATGTTGCCGCCGATGCGGATCACTCGGTGGCAGGGGACGAAGAGGGCCGCGGAGTTGCGGGCGCACGCTGAGGCCGCTGCCCTGATCGCGGCCGGGCGGCCGGAGAGTTCGGCGTACTCGGAGTAGGTGACCGGTTCGCCTGCCTTCACCGTGCGCAGGACGTCCCATGCGTGCTGGAGGAACGGGCCGGACTTCTGGCGGACCTCGATCGTGTCGATCGCCGTCAGGTCACCCTCGTGGTAGGCGATGGTTGCCTTGGTGACGTCGCCCAGGTCCGGTCGCGTGGTGATCTCGGACGGCATCAGGGTGGCGTGGATCTGGGGCGTCAGCAGGGCCAGGTCGGCGGTCCAGCCGCTGGCCAGCACTGCTCCGTCCGGCGCGACGATCGCGGTGAACGGCCCCGCCGGGGTGTCCACAGTGGACGTGTGCGCGACGGTCATGATGTTGCTGCCTTCCTTGTCAGGTGTGCTCCGGCGTAGGAGCGCCACGGCCGCCAGTCCGGGCCGTGGGAAGTCAGGTGTCGTGAGGATCGGGGGAGCACCAGCACGTCCGGTGCGCCCAGCACTCGCATGGCCACCTCGTCGGCCACCGCTGCGCCGGCCAAGGGGGTCAGTTCTTCGGTCAGGTCCTCGATCGAGCGGCCCACGTCCACGACGAGTCTGCCGTTCGCCAGGGCCTCGGCGACGGGGTGGTCTCCGGCCGCGTAGAGGTGGGTGAGGGCGCCGTCGGGGATCTGCAGCGGGACGCCGGTGAACGGGGCCACCAGGCGCAGCAGGGTCTCCGCGCCGTCGACGCTGCCCGCCACGCGGATGCCGGGGGTCTCGCGGACCAGGGGGCCGATGATCGGGTCCGCGCCCAGGAACTCGTCGACGGCCATCGGGTCGGCGTCGAGGTCGAGGAGGCGGCGGACGCGGGAGACGGCCGCGCCCAGGTCCCGCACGTCGGCGAGGCGCAGGGAGCACAGGACGTGGTCGGCCGGGAACGTCAGGCGGACCGTTGCCTCGCCGTGCGGGAGCGACAGCGTCCGGGCGTAGGAGTCGGCGGTCACCTCCTCGACGCCGGGCAACGCGTGCGCCCGGAAGTGGGCGAGCAGGCCCGTGGCGTCGAACGGCGCCCGGTACGGCAGGCGCAGGACGATGCGGCCCGGCGTGCCGACAGGGGCCTTGCCGCGGCCTCGCATGTCGGACGGGGTCGAGGCGAACACCATGCGGATCGTGTCGTTGAACTGGCGCACCGACGCGAAGCCCGCGGCGAACGCGATGTCGGCGAACGGCATTTCGGTGGTCTCGATCAGCAGCCGGGCGGCGTGGGCGCGGTGGGCGCGGGCCAGGGCCAGCGGACCGGCGCCCAGCTCGGCGGTCAGCACGCGGGTGAGGTGGCGTTCCGAGTAGCCGAGCCTTCCGGCCAGGCCCGTCACGCCGTCGCGTTCCACGATGCCGTCGCTGATCAGGCGCATCGCCCGGCCGGCCAGGTCCGCGCGGAGGTTCCACTCGGGGGAGCCGGGCACGGCGTCGGGCAGGCAGCGGCGGCAGGCGCGGAAACCGGCCGACTGGGCCGCGGCGGCCGTCAGGAAGAACTGGCTGTTGCGGCGCTTCGGGGTCACCGCGGGGCACGACGGCCGGCAGTAGATGCCGGTCGTGCGGACCGCGTGGATGAAGCACCCGTCGAAGCGGGCGTCACGTGCGGAGCACACCCGGTACGCGTGTTCTTCGTCAATGACCATGCCATCGATCCTGCCAGCGGGAACGAGCAATAGCTCGCGGAAATCGGACACGACCGTCCCCTGCCGTAGACTCGCTCTCCGTGAGTTTGACCCTCGGTATCGTCGGCCTGCCCAACGTTGGCAAGTCCACCCTGTTCAACGCGCTCACGCGCAACGACGTGCTCGCCGCGAACTACCCGTTCGCGACGATCGAGCCGAACGTGGGCGTCGTGCCGCTGCCGGACGCGCGTCTCTCCAAGCTCGCCGAGATCTTCGGTTCCGAGCGCGAGGTGCCCGCCGTGGTGTCGTTCGTCGACATCGCCGGCATCGTCAAGGGCGCGTCGGAAGGAGAAGGCCTCGGCAACAAGTTCCTCGCGAACATCCGCGAAGCGAACGCGATCTGCCAGGTCATCCGCGTCTTCGACGACCCGGACGTCGTGCACGTCGACGGCCGCGTCGACCCGTCCAGCGACATCGAGACGATCAACACGGAGCTGATCCTCGCCGACCTGCAGACCCTCGAGAAGGCCATTCCGAGGATCGAGAAGGAGGCGCGGATGCAGAAGGACCGCCGCGCCGTCCTGGAGAACGCGAAGAAGGCCAAGGACATCCTCGACGCGGGCCGCACGCTGTTCGCGGCGCAGTCCGAGGTGGACGGCGAACTGCTGCGTGAGCTCTCCCTGCTCACCACCAAGCCGTTCCTCTACGTCTTCAACGCCGACGAGGGCGTGCTGACCGACGACGCCCGCGTGAAGGAACTGCGCGAGCTCGTCGCCCCGGCCGACGCCGTGTTCCTCGACGCCAAGGTCGAGTCGGAGCTGCTCGAACTCGACGAGGAGTCGGCGCTGGAGCTGCTGGAGTCGATCGGCCAGCCGGAGCCGGGCCTGCACTCGCTCGCCCGCGCCGGCTTCCACACCCTCGGCCTGCAGACCTACCTCACGGCGGGCCCGAAGGAGGCGCGCGCCTGGACGATCCCGCAGGGCGCCACCGCCCCGCAGGCCGCCGGCGTGATCCACACGGACTTCGAGAAGGGCTTCATCAAGGCCGAGGTCGTGTCGTTCGACGACCTGGTGGCCTCGGGCTCGAAGGCCGAAGCGAAGGCGGCGGGCAAGGTCCGCATGGAGGGCAAGGACTACGTCATGAACGACGGCGACGTGGTGGAGTTCCGCTTCAACGTCTGACCGTCAAGCTGCTTACGGGCCGTGTTCGATCCGCGGCCCGCCTGCGCCGCTGGCTTGTATCGGTGGCGAATGTATGAAGCGAGGTTTGTACCGACCTCGGCGGGGTAGCCCTAGAACAGGATTCCCCACCTGGAGGTGTCATGATCGTCCTCGGACTGATCCTGCTCGTCGTCGGATGGCTGGCTGGTATCAGCATCCTGACGACGCTTGGCGTGGTGTTGCTGGTGATCGGCGCGATCCTCGCCGTGCTGGGCGCGGTCGGCAAGCCGATCGGCGGCAGGGCGCACTACTTCTAAACGCCGTACCAAAACACCGTTCCCCTTGGAGACGACAAAGAAGAAGGGGCAACCGTCCACAGTGTTCAATCACTGGGGGACGGTTGCCCCTTCTTTATGTCTCACAACGGCTTTACGCGTTGTTCTTGGCGCGTGCGGCAGCGGCGAACACTCCGAACGCGACCCCCAGCATGGCCAGAGCGGCGACAGCGGCAACTACAAGATCAACAGACATGATCAGAAAAACTCCCTCTTGCGATCTCTCCCTTGTTAATGACGCCGGGGTACCCCGTTTCGTTGCCTCGGGTAACGTTTTCGGGGTGAAACTCCGTGCTGTGGAAGCGCGTGTGCTCTCCGTAGCACCGTGGTTGCTCGCGTTGTCGGTCGCCGGCCACCTGTTCATGGTTGCCTTCCAGGCGAAGATGACCATGATCGACCTGCTGGTGTACCGCAACGGGTCGCCGCACCTGTTCTCCGGCGACCTCTACGAGTGGCGGCTCGACCAGTACGCGGATGTGTTCCCGCTGCCGTTCACCTACCCGCCGTTCGCGGCCGCGATCTTCACGCCGATGAGCTGGGTACCGTGGGAGGCGTCCCGCTGGATCTGGCAGCTCATCTGCCTGGGCTGCCTCTACTACATCGTGCGCACCAGCCTGAAGTTGCTGAAGCTGCAGGACCCGCGCCGCGCCATGATGTGGACCGCGCTGACGCTGTGGATCGAGCCGGTCCGCACCACGCTCAACTACGGCCAGATCAACCTGGTGCTGGTCGCGATCCTGATCGGCACGCTCGCCAGCGCACGGAACTGGGTCGGCGGTGCCGGTGTGGGGTTCGCCGCCGGCATCAAGCTCACGCCCGCGATCTCCGGGCTCTACTTCCTGATCCAGCGGCGGTGGATGGCCGCCGTGTGGTCGTTCGTCGCCTTTGTCGCGGTGTACGGCATCGGCTGGGCCATCTCACCGTCCCAGTCGGACAAGTTCTGGTTCCAGCTGCTCGGGGACGCGAGCCGGGTCGGGCCGGTCGGCAGCGCGATCAACCAGTCGTTGCGCGGCGCACTGAGCCGCACGGTCGGGTACGACGTCAAGACCGGGCCGATCTACATCGTCGCCGTGCTCGTCGTGGCCGCGCTGACGTGGTTCGCGGTCAGCAGGACCAAGGACGTGCTGGCGTTGATCGTCAGCGTCCAGATGCTCGGCCTGCTGGTCTCGCCGATCTCGTGGAGCCACCACTGGGTGTGGATGGTGCCCGCCCTCCTGTGGCTGATCTACGAGGGCGGACACCTGCTGTGCAGGATCGCCGCCGGCCTGTGGGTGCTGCTGACCGGCGGTTACCTGATCTCGTTCCTGCTCCTCGCCCAGCCGAACATCTGGGACTTCCCGCGGCCCTGGTACTTCGTGCTGCTCGGATGGGGCTATCCGGCCGCGGGCATGCTCACGCTGGTCGCGATCGGGCTGGCAGCCCGGCGCCGGCGAGACGAGCCGCTGCCCGACGGCGAGGAAGCCGCCGAACCCAGCCGCGTCGTCGGCTGAGGTCAGGCCATTGCGTCCAGGACCCCGTCGATCTCCTCGGCGAGGGACACGTCGAGCGCGGTGATTCCTCCCTTGTAGTGCGTGCTCAGGCGAAATGTCAGTGTCTTGTAGCGGATGTCGATGTCCGGGTGATGGTTGTCGTTCTCCGCGATCTCCGCGATCCGGTTCACGACCATGATCGCGTGGGAGAAGCTCGCCAGCTCCACGGTCCGGACCAGCGCCGCGTCCTGGGCGCTCCAGTCGGGCAGCTTGGGCAGCACGTCGTTCAACTGATCGTCGCTCAACAGCTCGGCCATGTCCTGATCGTCCCACCACGTCACGTAGGCTGCGCGTTTACCACGGGAGTCCGGTGAAGCGCCGGGCTGAGAGGAGGGCTCGCAAGCCCTCGACCGTCCACCTGATCCGGGTCATACCGGCGTAGGGAGAGGTTTGCTGTGAGAAGGATTCTTGCTGCCGTCGTCGCTGCTGTGGCGGTGACCGGTTGTTCGGCCGGCACGTCGACGGCGCCGCAGTCGCACGAGGTCACGCTGGTGACGCACGACTCGTTCGCCGTGAAGCCGGAGGTGCTGGAGGAGTTCCGGAAGTCCTCCGGGATCACCGTGAAGCAGCTCGCGAGCGGTGACGCGGGCGAGCTCACGAACAAGCTGGTGCTCACCAAGTCGAACCCGATCGGTGACGTCGCGTTCGGTGTCGACTCGACGTTCGCCTCGCGGGCTCTGAACGAGGGCGTGTTCGCCGAGTACGCCTCGCCGGAGGCCTCGAAGGGCGCGCAGCGCTACAAGGCCGACGACTCGAACCGCCTGCAGGCCGTCGACGTCGGTGACGTGTGCCTGAACATCGACCCGGCCAAGCTCGGCGGCGTCGAGCCCCAGTCGTACGACGACCTGATCGACCCGAAGTTCAAGGACAAGCTGGTCGTCGAGAACCCGGCCACGTCCTCGCCCGGTCTCGCGTTCCTGCTCGGCACGATCGCCAAGTACGGCGAGAACGGCTGGCAGGAGTACTGGACCAAGCTCAGGGCCAACGGCGTCAAGGTCGTGAGCGGCTGGGAAGAGGCCTACAACCAGGAGTTCTCCGCCACCAAGGGCGACCGGCCGATCGTCGTGTCCTACGCGTCGTCGCCGTCGGCCGAGGGCGGCAGGACCAAGGCCGTGCTGGACACCTGCTACCGCCAGGTCGAGTACGCGGGCGTCCTGTCCGGCGCCAAGAACCCCGAGGACGCGAAGAAGGTCCTCGACTTCCTGCTGGGCGAGAAGTTCCAGGCCCAGGTGGCCGAGCAGATGTACGTCTACCCGTCGCGTGAAGGTGTCGCGCTGCCCGAGTCGTGGGCCAAGGACGCGCCGTTGCCGCCGAACCCGCAGGCACTGCCCGCGGACAAGGTGAGGGACAACCGCGAGGCATGGGTCGAGCAGTGGCGCAAGCTCGTGCAGGGCTGAGTTCCCGTACGGTGTGGTCGGCGGCGGCGCTGCTGCCGCTGGCCTTCCTGGCCCTCTTCTTCGCCTGGCCCGTGCTGGCGATCGTGTCGCTCGGGCTGCGCGAAGGTGGTGTGCTGTCGGCGCTGTCCGACAGCGACACCTGGGAACTCGTCGGCTTCACGCTGGGACAGGCGCTGGCGTCGACGGTCGTGGCGGTCGTCGCCGGGATGCCGCTGGCGTTCGTGCTGGCGCGGTGCCGGATTCGCGGGCTCGGGCTGATCAGAGCCGCCGTGATGGTGCCGTTCGTGCTGCCGACCGTGGTGGTGGGCCTGGCCTTCCGGACGTTCTGGCCGGACGGCGGGGTGCTGCCGATCGTGCTGGCCAACGCGTTCTTCAACGTCGCCGTGGTCGCGCGGACCGTCGGTGGGCTGTGGGCGCACACGGATCGACGCGCTGAGGACGCGGCCCGGGCTCTGGGTGCTTCGCGTCCGCGCGCGTTCCTGTCGGTGGTGCTGCCCGCCCTGGCGCCGGCGATCGGGTCGGCCGCGGCGGTCGTGTTCCTGTTCTGCGCCACCAGTTTCGGTGTCGTGCTGGTGCTGGGCGGGTCGAAGTACCGGACGCTGGAGACCGAGATCTACCTGCGCACGGTCGAGCTGTTCGACCTGTCCGGGGCGGCGGCGTTGTCGTTGCTGCAGTTCGCCGCCGTGCTGGCGGTGCTGGTGCTGGGCGCGCTGGCCCGGCGCCGGCGGGAAACCGCGCTGGCGTTGCGGAACAGGGAAGAGCTGGCGCGACGGCCGTCCGGCGGCGAGTGGTACGTGGTCCTCGCCGCGTTCGCCGTCGTGGTGGCGTTGCTGACGCCCGTCGTCGGGCTGGTGACGCGCTCACTGTCCACAAGAGACGGCTGGAGTTTCGCCGGGTACGTGGCGCTGAATACGCGCGGCGACCGCGGCACGCTGGCGGTCACCGGCATCGACGCCGCGGTGAACTCGCTGCGGACGGCCTTCGACGCCACCCTGGTCGCGCTGGTGGTCGGGGTGTTCTCGGCCGTCGTGCTGGTCGGGTTGCGGCGGTCGGGCGCCCGCTTCGCCGAGGTGCTGGACACCGCGTTGATGCTGCCGCTCGGCGTGTCCGCGGTGACGGTCGGCTTCGGGTACCTGATCACGATGGACGCGCTGCCGGGCGATTTCCGCACGTCGCCGCTGCTGGTGCCGCTGGCGCAGGCGCTGGTGGTGACGCCGTTGATCGTGCGGATGGTGCTGCCGGTGCTGAGGGCCGTCGACGAACGGCTGCGGCAGGCGGCGGCGACGCTGGGCGCCTCGCCGTCGCGGGTGTGGCGTGAGGTGGACCTTCCGCTGGTCGGGCGGTCCCTGGTGGCGGCGGCCGGGTTCGGGTTCGTCGTGGCGCTGGGGGAGTTCGGGGCCACGAGCTTCCTGGCCAGGCCGGACGCGCCGACGTTGCCGGTGGTGATCGCGCGGCTGATGTCGCGGCCGGGGGAGTTGAACAGCCAGATGGCCTACGCGGCGTGCGCGCTGCTGATGGTCGTGACGGTCGGGTGCGTGCTGCTGATCGAGCGGTTGCGCGTGCCGAGCAGCGGGGAGTTCTGATGGCACTGGAACTGGACTCGATCACCGTCCGCTATGGACAGATGGCCGCGGTGTCGGACGTGTCGCTTTCGGTGGCGGACGGCGAGGTCGTGGCGCTGCTCGGGCCGTCGGGATGCGGCAAGTCGACGTTGCTGCGCACGGTGGCCGGGCTGGAGAAGCCCACCTCGGGATCTGTCTCCTGGGACACCACCGATCTGACCGGCGTCCCGGTGCACCGGCGCGAGTTCGGGCTGGTCTTCCAGGACGGGCAGCTGTTCCCGCACCGGACGGTCGCCGGGAACGTGGCGTTCGGCCTGCGGATGAAGAAGGTCGAGCGCGAGGCGCGGGACAAGCGTGTGCTGTCGCTGCTGGAGCTGGTCGGGCTCGAAGGTTATGCCGATCGCCGGGTGACGCAGCTGTCCGGCGGCGAGCAGCAACGGGTGGCGCTGGCGCGGGCCCTGGCTCCCTCGCCCCGGTTGTTGCTGCTGGACGAGCCGCTGTCGGCGCTGGACAGGGCGTTGCGCGAACAGCTCGCGGTCGACCTCGCGCGGTTGCTGCGCGAGGCCGCGACCACGGCTCTGGTCGTGACGCACGACCACGACGAGGCCTTCACGCTGGCCGACCGGGTGGCGATCATGTCGCGCGGCCGGATCGTCCAGGTCGGCCCGCCGGCCGAGGTGTGGTCGTCGCCCGTGGACGTGGAGACCGCGAAGTTCCTGGGCTGCAACAAGTTCGTACCCGGCTCGTTCGTCGGGCTGGACGTGGAACGGGTCGGGCTGCGGGCCACGGCGCTGCGGGTCGACTCCGACGGGCTGATCGAGGGCACGGTGGTGGAGCGGGTCCATCGGCGCGATCACGTGCGGCTGCTCGTGGAGATCGACGGCGAGGAGTACGAGGCCGTGGGGCCGATGACCGAGATCGGGGACCGGGTCCGGCTCGAAATTGACTTGGACGGGGTCGCCCGCATCGGTTAGCTGTGGGTCCTATGGGATCTCTCGAAGGACGGGTCGCGCTCGTCACGGGCGTGAGCAGGCGGCAGGGCATCGGGTACGCGATCGCGCAACGGCTGGCGGGGCTGGGCGCGGATCTGTTCGTGCAGCACCACGTCGCGCATGACGCCGAGCGGCCGTGGGGCGCTGATTCGATCGAGGACGTCATCGCGGGCATCGGCGGCCGCGTCGAGCACGCCGGTGCCGATCTCGCTCTGCCGGACGCGCCCGACCGGCTGATGGCGGCCGCGGTCGAGGCTTACGGGCGTGTCGACGTGCTGGTGTGCAACCACGCGAGCAGCGGGCCGGACGGCGCGCTGGGTGAACTGGACGCGGAGAAGATCGACGCGCACTACGCGGTGAACACGCGGTCGTCGATCCTGTTGACGCAAGCGTTTGCCCGCCAGCACGACGGAGCGCCGGGCGGACGTGTCGTGTTCATGACGTCCGGGCAGAACCTCGGGCCGATGCCGGGTGAGATCGCCTACGCGGCGTCGAAGGGCGCGCTGGTGGGCATCATGCCGACGCTGTCGCACCAGCTGATCAGGCAGGGGATCACCGTCAACGCGGTGAACCCCGGCCCGACCGACACCGGCTACGCCGGCGAGGAGACGAGGGAGTGGGTGCGCGAACGCATGCCACTCGGCCGCTGGGGTCAGCCGGACGACGCCGCCCGGCTGATCTCCTGGCTCTGCACCGACGACGCTGAGTGGATCACCGGTCAGGTGATCAACAGCGAGGGCGGGTTTCGCTAGCTGTCCTTCGTGACCAGGCGGATTGCCGCCAGGCCCGTGCCGATCAACAGGTAGCACCCGGCGAGCAGCGTGCTGTCGCCGATCTGCCCGAGCGGGATCGGATCGCGCATCACGTCGATCAGCCCCGGGAAGCCCGTCGTGATCAGGAACGGGTGCAGCCAGTCCAGCGAGGTGAACTGCCCCAGCACCTGGAACACGATGATCGTCGTCATCGTCGCCGCCTGCACCACCAGTGGGTGCTCGGTGGTCGACGAGACGGCGAGGGCCACGGCGCCGATCGCCACCATCTGGAACGTCACCAGCAGGATGAACAAACCGATGCGCGCCAGGCCCTCTGCGGTCGAGAGCGTGGTGCCGGACAGCGTCATCATGCCGTCGGTGCCGAGGAACGCCGTGCCCGCGATGATGCCGACGACGGCCATCAGCGTGACGGCGAACAGCGACATCGCGGTGAGGCCGAAGAGCTTCACGAACAGCAGCCGCACGCGTGACACCGGTGCGACCAGCAGGCCGCGCAACGTGCCGTGCTGGGCCTCGCCCGCGAGTCCGTCCGCCGCCCAGATCGACGCCACCAGCGGTAGCAACAGGTTGAGCGACAGGAACAACGTGAAGATCGGCACGACCATGCCGTTGCCCTGCAGGATGGCGCCGAGCCCGGGAGGCCCGCCGCCGCTCTCACCGTCGTCGCTCGCGGTCCAGATGCCGAAGCTGATGAGGATCGGGACGAGCATCAGGCCGAACAACCCGATGAGGGTCCGCGGCCGGCGCAGCATCCAGCGCACCTCGGAACCGAACTGCCGCGTGATCATCGCCGTCCCCCGTCCAGAGTGTCCACAGCGGACATTCCGCGCTCGGCCTCCTCGGCCTCGGTGAGCCGTGCGAACAGCTCCTCCAGGCCGGTCTTCCAGCGTGTCGCCTCGAAGACGCGGGCGCCGCCCTGGACGAGCGTCTCGATCACCTGCGGCGCGCTCGTCCCGGCGAGCTCGACCCGAAGGCCCTCGCCGAGCGGGCGGGCGGAGATCTTGGCCTGGCGGAGAGCGCTCAACGCCGTCTCGACGTCCGGGGTGATCACCTGGAGCGCCGAACCGCCCGCCTGCAGCAGTTCGGTCAGTTCTCCCTGTGCCACCACGGTGCCGCGGTGCAGCACCGCGACGTGCGTGCAGGTCGCCTCGACCTCGCTCAGCAGGTGGCTGGAGACGAGGACGGTGCTGCCGGCCGCGTGCAGGTCCGCGATGATCTTGCGGATCTCCCGCGTGCCCGCCGGGTCGAGGCCGTTGGTCGGCTCGTCGAGGACGACGAGCCTGCGCGGCACGAGCAACGCCGCGGCCAGGCCGAGACGTTGCTTCATGCCGAGCGAGTAACCCCGGTACCTGCGGTGGGCCGCCTGGGCGAGCCCGACGCGTTCGATGGCGTCCTCGACTGCCTGCTTGATCTCCTTGCGAGGCAGCAGAGGCTCGAACGCGGCACACCTGACGAGGTTCTCCCGTCCACTGAGGAACGGATGGAACCCCGGACCCTCGACCAGCGCGCCCACGTGCGGCAGCGCCTGCTCGGCTCCCTCTGGCAGCGGCTTTCCGAGCAGTTCGATCTCCCCCTGCGTGGGGCGGACCAACCCGAGCAGCATCCGGATCGTGGTCGTCTTGCCGGACCCGTTGGGTCCGAGCATGCCGAGCACGGCACCTTCCGGCAGCTCCAGGTCGACGCGGTCCACGGCGACCGTGCTCCCGTACTCCTTGCGCAGACCTTTGGTCCGCGCGGCGACAGCTGTCTTGCTGAGCGCTGTCGCCGGCGCGCTGGTCGAGGTGGTCACTTCACCTGTCCGATCGTGTCGAACAGGACCTGCTCGGGCACGGCACCCGCGACGACACGGCCGTCGTCCGCGATCAGGATCGTGGCGACCTTCGTGTTGAAGATCTGGCCGCTACCCCAGGCACCGCTGACCTTCTTGGTGAACTTGTCGACCAGGCCCTGAGCCTCGGCGGGAACCTGGGTCATGGCCTCGGCCGGAATGCGTGCGCCGACGACCGTGTCCCAGCCCGTGCCGAAGATCTGCGGGTCCTTGCCCTGCAACGCCTGCTCCAGGCCGAGCTCCGGTCCGCGGTCGCGGTCCTTCTGCTCCTTGGCCTCCGGCGTGGTGACCTTGGCCTGGGCCGGCGGCGTGAACTCGAAGAGCTTCGGGTCCTGCGCGCCGACGTTGATCTCGCTGAAGCCGACCGTGCCCGCGGGCTCGCTCGCCCCGTTGGTCAGCACGGCCACGCGCAACGGCATCTTCAGCTCGGCGTCGACCGCGATCCGCACCTCGCGGATCAGGGTCTTCTCGCTGGCCTTGGGGGTCAGCACGAGCTCGTAGGCGGCACGGTTCGCGACTCGCGCGGTGCCGTCGACGCTGATGTCGCTGAACTCCTTGGTCATGCCGACGACCTGCTTGGCCGCGGTGGCCGGGTCGACCGACTGGGCCTTCTGCTCGTCCGGCTTCGGCTGGTCCGCCTTGTGCTCGGCCTTGGTGACCTCGTTGTCCGCGGAGTTCCAAGACCACGTGGTCTTGCCGTCGTTCACGATGGTCTGCTCGGACTGGCCGTTAGGCAGGGCGGCGCGGAACTTGCCGTTGCCGTCCGTCCAGATCCGCGCGCTGTGCTTGCCGTCGGCGAGCTGCGGGATCTCGGCGAGCGACGGCAGGCCGAGCTTGTTGTCGACCTCCACGGTCCCGCCGAAAGCACCCGGCTTGCTCGTCAGCACCTGTTCGACGAGTGACTCCGCGGACACGTCCGGGAGTGATGGCGGCTGGCCCGCACCCGCTGGCATGGCGGCAAGGCTGAGCCCTGCCATACCGGTGATCACACCGGCCGCCGCAGCGGCCAGGGTCACCTTTCGCTTGTTCATCAGTTGTCCCCTCCTCCAAGGGCTTGTACCCATAGCTTGGTGGTGGGTTGCTGAGATGGTGCTGAGACTACTCCCACCTGCGGTTTTGTGCCTGTTCCCAGGTGTTTCCTGAGAGTCGGCTGAGATCTTGTGCGCAGCTGAGAGCCGCGCGCGGCATGCTGTGACCCGTGAAGCCTCGAGTGCTGGTCGTGGACGACGAAGTCGGCGTGCGCCGGGCTTTGGAGCGTGGCCTTTCGGCCGAGGGCATGGAGGTCGTCACCGCCTCCGACGGGCCCACGGCGTTGCGGGTCGCGTTGACCGGGGCCTTCGACGTGGTGTTGCTCGACATCATGCTGCCCGGGCTGTCGGGCTACCGCGTGCTGCAGCGCATGCGCGCCGACGGGGTGCGGACGCCCGTGCTGATGGTGTCGGCGAAGGACGGGGAGGTCGACCAGGCGGACGGGCTGGACCTAGGCGCCGACGGCTACCTGGTCAAGCCGTTCAGCTTTGTCGTGCTGGTGGCCCAGGTCAGGGCGTTGCTGCGACGGGGTGGCGGGGCGCGCCGGAGGCTGACGCTGGGGCACCTGGTCATCGACCGCGGGTTGCGCGAGGTCAGCTGGGGCGGGCACGACGTGTCGCTGTCGCCACGCGAGTACGCGGTGCTCGACGTGCTGGCGTCGCGGGCGGGGTCCGTGGTGACCAAGGACGAGCTGCTGCGGACCGTCTGGGGAGACGAGCAGGCCGCGACCAGGAACGCCGTCGAGGTCTACGTCGGATACCTCCGGCGCAAGCTGGAAGCCGTGGGGGCCGGCGAGGTCGTGCGGACCATCCGCGGGCATGGGTACATCGCGTCCACGCCGGACCTGGACAACGCGCTGGGCAACAAGTGAGTCCTGGCTGGTGGTTGCGGCGCACGCTGCGCTTCCGCATCACCGTCGTGGCCACCGGGGTCGCGTTGCTGTGCCTGCTCGCGTTCACCGGGCTGGCGCCCGCGCTGATCGGGCTGATCCAGATCACCGCGGTCGACCAGGCGCTGGAGAAGTCGCCGCCTCGGGTGCTCGACGTGGCCGGCGTGCCGGTGGACGGCAAGCCGCCGCTTCCGCTGACCGCGCAGGACATCCGGGCCCTGCGATCCGGGGAGCCCGTGCTGCGGCTGGAGGGGGAGTCCGCGCACCGGTTCCGCGGGCAGGTGGTGTTCTCCGGGGACGGGACCCCCCGGCTGGAGGTCTACGCGAGCACGTTGCTCGGGTACGGGAAGGCCAACACGCTCGGCTCGCGCTGGCTGGCCGTCGCGGCGGTGCTGGTGGCCGGGCTGGTGGGGATCGCGACGTGGCTGTCGGTGCGCTCGTCGTTGCGGCCGGTCGAACGGATGCGGGTCGCGGCGGGGGAGCTGCCGCACGGCGAACGGCTGCCGGTGCCGCCGTCGCGCGACGAGCTGCAGGCGCTGGCCGAGGCGTTGAACGCGTTGCTGGCCCGGCGGGACGAGGCCTCGGACCGGTTGCGGCGGTTCACCGGGGACGCGGCGCACGAGCTGAGGTCGCCGGTCGCGTCCGTGCGGGCGCAGGCCGAAGTCGCGGTGGCGCACCCGGATCCCGACTTCTCCATCGAGGTGCTGGAGTCGGTCGTCGAGGAGTCGATCCGGCTCAGCGCTCTGGTGGAGTCGTTGCTGATCCTGGCCCGCGCGGACACGGCGGCGCCGCCGCGCGCCGAGGCCGTGGACCTGGTGCTGGAGGCCGAGGCGGCGATCTCCCGGCTGGACACGGAGCTGCTGGTGCGGCTGACCGCCCCGCCGTCGGCGTGCCTGGTGTCGGCCAGGCGCTCCGAGGTGGAGCTGGTGCTGGACAACCTGCTGCGCAACGCCGCCCGGTACGCGTACTCGACGATCACGCTCACGCTGGTGCCGGTCGGGCGGGACGTGCGGCTGCTCGTGGACGACGACGGCCACGGCATCCCCGCCGAGCACCGCGCGAAGGTGTTCGACCGGTTCTACCGGGTGGAGGAGGACCGCGGCCGCCGGTCCGGAGGGTTCGGTCTCGGGCTGGCCCTGGTGTCGCACCTGGTGCAACGGCGGGGCGGGACGGTCCGGGCCTTGGAGTCACCTGCCGGTGGTGCGCGTTTGGAGATCCGCTGGCCGTCCTGGTAGCAAGCTCTGGTGCCAGAGTTGCGAGCGTCGGCGCTGGTCGACGCGCCTGTCCCCGTTGTCGCGGGTGCCCTGCTGGACACCTCGCTGATCACGGCGTTCGGGGTGGGGGTCCCGGGACCGTTGCTGTGCCTGGGAGACGTGCTCACCGGGCCGTTCGGGGTGCGGCTGACGGTCACGCGCGCTGATCTGTCCGGTGTGTCCGCCGCCGGTGATTTCCTGGAGCTGCACACGGACCTCGTGGCGACCGGCGCCGGGACGATGGTGGTCGACCGGGTCTCGTGGACCTCGGTGCGCGGTGTCGTCGGCCGGTTCGCGGACGTGACGGTCGGGCGCGGGATGGCGCTGCGGGTGCTGGAGAAGCGCTCGGCGTCGCTCGCCCGGCGGTGCGAGGAGCTGCGCGCGGCCAGGGTCGTGGTGGGCGCGGCGATCGTCCGGGATGGACGGTTGCTGGCGCAGCAGCGATCCTACCCCGAAAGCCATGCGGGGCAGTGGGAACTGCCCGGCGGACGGGTCGAGCCGGGCGAGAAGCCCGCGGACGCGTTGGTGCGCGAGTGCGTGGAAGAGCTGGGTGTTTCCGTTGTCGTCGGCGAGCAGGTCGGGCCGGACGTGCCGTTGAAGAAGGACATGGTGCTGCGGATCTTCTCGGCGGAACTCGCCGACGGTGAGCCGGAAGCGTTGGAGCACAACGCTGTCCGGTGGCTCACCGCCGGCGAGCTGCCCGGCCTGGACTGGCTGCCCGCCGACCGCGTGCTGGTGCCGGCCCTTCAGGTACTCCTCAACTGAGCCCGGACAGGCGCAGGGCCGCGTTCAGCCGGTGCTGGGCGCGCTCACGGGCCCGTTCCGCGCCGGACGCCCTGATCCGGTCCAGCTCGGCGGGGTCGGCGAGGAGCTCCAGCGTGCGGTCGCGCACGGGACGGAGCTCCTCGATCACCGCTTCGGCCACGACGTTCTTGAGGTCGGCGAACCTGCTCGTGTAGTCCTCGGGGTCCTTGCCGGTGCAGGAGGCCAGGATCTCGGTCAGGTTCGCGATGCCCTCGGTGGACGACACGGCCCTGCGGACCTTGCGCCGCACCAGGTCCGGGTCGTCGAGCACGAAGACGACGCCCGCGGAGTTCTGCGCCGACTTGTCCATCTTGCGCGCCGGGTCCGAGAGGTCCTTGATGCGCGCCCCCACCTTCGGCACCACCGCGGTCGGCACGATGAACGCGTCGCCGTAGGCGTGGTTGAACCGCCGGGCGAGCGCGCGGGCCAGTTCGACGTGCTGGAGCTGGTCCTCGCCGACCGGTACCTCCGCGGTGCCCTGCAGCAGGATGTCCGCCGCCATCAGCACCGGATAGGTCAGCAGGCTCAGCCGCACCGACTCGCGGCCGAGCGACTTCTCCTTGAACTGGATCATCCGCGCGGCCTCTCCGTAGGTGCAGGTGCACTCCAGCACCCAGTTCAGCGCCCCCAGCTCGCGGATCAGATCGCTCTGCACACACACGCTGGCAGGGGCGATACCGGACGCGATGAGCACCGCGAGCTGCTCACGCGTCATGGATCGCAGCCGTTGCGGGTTGTGCGACGACGTCATCGCGTGCAGGTCGCTGATGAAGTACACGTCCTCGTCGGTGCCCTCACGGGCCCACGTGCGCAGCGCGCCGAGGTAGTTGCCCAGGTGCACCTGGCCGGAGGGCGTGATGGCGGAGAGCCGGATCATGATGTTGGTCCTTTCGTGAAGGACCGCCCCGACGAAACGCACAAAAAAGCCGCCCGTCGCGGGCGGCTCGTGTTGCGTCAGTGGTGAACTCTGCGCACAGCTACTCCGGCCGCCTGAAAGCGGCCCACCAGAAGGCGTTCATCGTGCGCACGATCATGAGTATAGGTCTACCGTCAACGTATGTTCATCGTGCTGCTGAAGTACGCCGCGCCACTGGAACAGATCGACTACGCCCTGCCCGACCACCGAGCCTGGGTCGAGAAGCAGTACGAGCGAGGTCTCTTCCTCGCCTCGGGGCGTCAGGTACCGAGGACGGGTGGCGTGATCATCACGCGGCCCATGCCCCGGGGCAAGCTCGAAGCGCTGCTCGCCACGGACCCGTGGGCCGAGCAGAAACTGGTGAAGTACGAGATCTGCGAGTTCGAGGCGACGCGAACGGCACCCGAGCTCCTGAAGCTGAACGAGGCCGTGCTGCAGAGCTAGGCCTTGGGTTCGGCCAGCCACTCGATCGCCGCGCCGGGCGATCGGGGTGTCGCCCTGTGTCCTGGACGTGTTCAGTGAGCTTCGACACCTGACGCGGGCCGCCCAGGCGTCGTTCGCCGGTCGAGCGCTGCTGGAGAAGGCCTGGCGCCGTGCCCGCGTACGGCGGCACCCAGAGGGCCTCAGGCGGCCTTCTTCAGGGCCTTCTTGGCTGCCTTCTCAGCCTTCTTCGCCGCCTTCTTCCTGGCCTTGTCACGCTCCTTGAGCAGGAACGGAACCGGGCAGCGCTTGCACTGGGGCTTCGACCGGCAGCACTTCTTCTTGAGCTTTTTGCCCACTGGTTGAACTCCACTCCGACACGTGTCGCTAGAGTAGGTGAGGCTCAGTTCACTGGCACTCTTGTGTGGTAATGGCGACGCAGCCGGTAGTATCAGCAATGGCCCTGCGCATCGAAGTGTCCGGCGCGAGCCCCTCCAACGCCTTCGAAGCTCATAGGAGTTCTGCGTGCCCACGGCCACCGTGTCTGTCCTTCAGACGCGAACTGACCTGCGAAATGTCGCGATCGTCGCGCACGTCGACCACGGTAAGACCACCCTGGTCGATGCAATGCTGCGCCAGTCTGGCGCCTTCTCCGCGCGTGCCGAGCTCGTCGACCGGGTCATGGACTCGGGCGAGCTCGAGCGGGAGAAGGGCATCACGATCCTCGCCAAGAACACGGCTGTGCGCAGGCACACGCCGGACGGCGACGTGATCATCAACGTGGTCGACACCCCCGGCCACGCCGACTTCGGCGGCGAGGTCGAGCGTGCGCTGTCGATGGTCGACGGTGTCGTCCTGCTGGTCGACGCGTCCGAGGGCCCGCTGCCCCAGACGCGCTTCGTGCTGCGCAAGACGCTCGCGGCCGGCCTGCCGGTGATCCTGCTGGTCAACAAGGTCGACCGCCCCGACGCCCGGATCTCCGAGGTCGTCGAGGAAGCCCACGACCTGCTGCTCGACCTCGCGACCGAGGTGGGCGCCGACGAGTCCGTGCTGGACCTGCCGGTCGTCTTCGCCTCGGCGCGCGCCGGTCGCGCGTCGCTGAACCAGCCCGAGGACGGCGGCCAGCCGGACGAGGAGAACCTGGACGTCCTGTTCCAGGTGCTGCTCGACCACATCCCCGCCCCTCACGTCGACGTCGACGGCCCGCTGCAGGCGCTCGTCACGAACCTCGACGCCTCGACGTTCCTCGGCCGTATCGCGCTGTGCCGCATCCACCGGGGCACGATGCGCAAGGGCGAGACTGTCGCCTGGTGCCGCGAGGACGGTGAGCCGATCAAGGTCCGCATCACCGAGCTCCTCATCGCCGAGGCGCTGGACCGCGTCCCGGCCGAGTTCGCTCGTGCGGGTGACCTGGTCGCCATCGCCGGCATCTCGGAAATCACCATCGGTGACACGCTGGCCGACGCCGAGACCCCCGAGGCGCTGCCCCGGATCACGGTCGACAAGCCGGCCATCTCGATGACCGTCGGTGTGAACACCTCGCCCCTGGCGGGTCGCAACGGCGGCACCAAGCTCACGGCTCGCGTGCTCAAGGCGCGTCTCGACGCCGAACTCGTCGGCAACGTGTCCGTGAAGGTGCTCCCGACCGAGCGCCCGGACACCTGGGAGGTGCAGGGCCGCGGTGAGCTGGCGCTGGCCATCCTGGTCGAGCAGATGCGCCGCGAGGGCTTCGAGCTGACCGTGGGCAAGCCCCAGGTCGTCACGCACACCGTCGACGGCAAGATCCACGAGCCGTTCGAGCGCCTGTCCGTCGACTGCCCCGAGGAGCACCTCGGCGCCGTCACGCAGCTGCTGGCGAACCGCAAGGGCCGCATGGAGAACATGTCGGGCCACGGCACCGGCCGCATCAAGCTCGACTACGTGGTCCCGTCACGAGGCCTCATCGGCTTCCGCACGGAGTTCCTCACCGAGACCCGCGGCACCGGCATCGCCAACGCCGTCTCCGAGGGCTACGCCCCGTGGGCGGGCGAGATCCGCACCCGCCACAACGGCTCCCTGGTAGCCGACCGCACCGGCTCCATCACCGCCTACGCGATGATCCAGCTGGCCGACCGAGGCACCTTCTTCGTGGAGCCGGGCGCCGACGCCTACGAGGGCATGGTCGTGGGCGAGAACCCGCGCGCCGAGGACCTCGACGTCAACATCACCCGCGAGAAGAAGCTCACGAACATGCGCTCCTCCACGGCAGACGTGATGGAGACCCTCGCCCGCCCCCGCAAGCTCTCGCTGGAAGAGGCGCTGGAGTTCTGCGCCTCCGACGAGTGCGTGGAGGTGGCCCCGGAGGTCATCCGCGTCCGCAAGGTGACCCTGGACGCGAACCTGCGCGGCCGCGAGCGCTCACGCCTCAAGGCGCGCGGCTGACACCAGCACTGACGTAACGCCTGACAGGGGCGGCCGTGCCAATGGCCCGGCCGCCCTTCGTCGTGTCCGGGTACTGCCAGGGGGCAGGACGGGCCGCGCCGGAGGAGTGACCCGAGCCGGACGAGGCGAGCGCCTGGCGGACGAGGCCGAGGCGTGAGCCGGGACGGCGCCTGGCAGGAACGGCCTGAAGGCAGGGCTGAGGGCGGCCTGGACGACGGGAATGACCGAGGGCGGGGTGGGGCTGGCGCTGACCAAAGAGCGGCCAGAGCCAGGCCCTGGGCCGCGGCGTGGCGGGACTCAAGCCGCGCGCGCAGGGCGACGGCGAAGCCGAGCCACCCTGCCGCCAGAGGCAACGCCGAAGGCAAGCCACCCTGCCGCCCAACGCAACGGCGAAGCCGAGGCGTCCCTCCGCACCAAACGGGCAACGGCGAAGCCAAGCCGCCCTTTCCGCCAACGGCAATGGCGAAGCCGAGGCGTGTGAACCTCTCCCTGCTGGTCAAGCGGTGGTGACGCACGCACTTGGCGATTGGGGCTTTACCTTGAGTGGGCGGGATGCTCCCCTCATGGGCACGGCCGGGCGCTTTTCAGCCCGGCCTTTTCCGGCCGTCAAGCATCCCGC
>NZ_JOEA01000041.1 GCF_000719115.1 Lentzea albidocapillata
GGCGCTACTCATCGCATTCGTCGTCATCGAACGCCGGTCGGAACGGCCGATGATGCCGCTGCGCGTCGTGGTCGACCGTGTGCGCGGTGCCGGGTACGCCATCGTGTTCCTCGCCGGAGCCGCGCTGCTGGCGTTCTACCTCTTCCTGACCTACTACCTGCAACTCGTCCGCGAGTACTCGCCACTGCTGACCGGACTGGCGTTCCTGCCCAGTGCTGCCGGCGTCTTCGTGGGCTCGTTGGCGGCCGGCCGGATCCTTGGCCGAAGTGGTCCGCGAGCCGTGTTGACCACCGGGTTGTTGATGGGCGCGGCCGGCATGGCCTACCTCGGCGTGCTCGACCCGGCCAGTGGTTTCTGGTCGGTGCTCTTCCCTGCACTGCTGGTGAGCGGCCTGGGCATCGGAGCCGCCCTCACCACGGTCACCAAGATCACGCTGGACGGCGTGCCGTCCGGCGACGCGGGTGTCGCCGGCGCGCTGACCAACGCGATGCGCCAGATCGGCGGAGCGGTTGGTGTGTCGGCTCTCAACGTGGTGGCGCTGTCCGTCACCGCGGCGAAAGGCGATTCTGGCGACGACGTGCTCACAGACGGCTATGTTGCGGCGTTTGTCGTAGGTGCCGGACTGCTCGCGCTTGCAGCGGTCATCGCCGTTGTCATGACCGGCTCACGACGTGCGCGCGGGTAGTCGGCTTCAACCTGGCTTCATTCGGAAAGCTGATGTGATCTTTGGACGCATCGGCGCATTCGCTGTAACGAGCTGGTCTTGCCGACCGAAGTTGCAGACGACGGTGTCCTACTAGGTCAAATAGTATTCACGACATCGTCGCCCTGGTCGGAAGTTCGAGAAGTGGAGCGTCATGTCGGCCCAGCAGCCCCGGTCGCGGCTCGTCGTGCGGCTCTTCGTCGTCTGCGTGCTCGTCGCTGCCACGTTCGTCACGACGAACGTGGCGACGGCACCGCCTGCCAGCGCGGCTCCGTGTGATGCTCCGGTGGTCAACAAGGTCGCGTGCGAGAACACCAAGCCCGGAACGCCGAACTGGCAGGCGCCCTACCGCGACGACACCATCCTGGGCTACACCACCGACATCAGCGTCACGCCGGGCGGCCAGGTCCAGTTCAAGATGCTGACCAGCGCGCCCGCGTACCGCCTCGACATCTTCCGGCTCGGTTGGTACGGGGGAGTGGGGGCGCGTCAAATCGGCACCGTCTCCCGCAACACGCCGCAGAACCAGCCGCCGTGCCTGCGGGACGCGCCGACCGCGCTCATCGACTGTGGTAACTGGGCCGTGTCGGTGACCTGGAACGTGCCGTCGGATGCCGTGTCTGGCATCTACTACGCCCGAGCGACACGGAACGACACCGGCGTGCAGAACGAGATCGTGTTCGTCGTCCGCGACGACACGTCGACGTCGAAGATCCTCTTCCAGACGTCGGACGCCACCTGGGTCGCGTACAACCGTTACGGCGGCAACAGTCTCTACTTCGGCGACGGCCCCGGCCAGGGCGGCAGCTCGTACAAGGTCAGCTACAACCGTCCGTACACCGGCGGCGACGGCGACGAGAATTTCATCTTCAACGCCGAGTATCCGATGCTCAGGTTCCTGGAGCGCAACGGCTACGACCTCAGCTACACGACCGATGTGGACTCCGCGCGGCGCGGGCACCTGATCAAGAACCACAAGGTCTTCATGGCCGTCGGCCACGACGAGTACTGGTCGAACGAGCAGCGGAACAACGTCATGGCGGCGCGAGACGCCGGCGTGCACATGGCGTTCCTGACCGGCAACGAGATCTTCTGGAAGACCCGCTGGGAGAAGAGCATCGACTCCTCGCAGACGGACTGGCGCACCCTGGCGTGCTTCAAGGAGACCAAGGGCACTCAGAACGACGGCTTGAACGACTGGACCGGCACGTGGCGCGACCCGCGCTACAGCCCGCCACAGGACGGTGGAAGGGCAGAGAACCAGTTGTTGGGCAGCTGGTTCACCGTCAACGGACGGCGCGACGACTCCCTTCAGGTGCCTGCGGCCTTCGGCAAGATGCGCTTGTGGCGCAACACGCCGCTGGCGAACATGCCCGCGGGTTCGACGTACACCTTCCAGCCGGGCACCTTGGGTTACGAGTGGAACACGGTGCCGGACAACGGCCATCAGCCTGCTGGCGTGGCGCAACTGTCCCGCACGACGGTGTTCGTCGATGGCTACTACGCGCTGAAGAACTGGGGCGACCAGTACGGCTCGAGCAACGAGACGCACGCGATCACCTACTACAAGGCAGCTTCTGGCGCGCTGGTGTTCGGTGCGGGCACGGTGCAATGGGCGTGGGGCGTGGATGACGAGCACGCGTTCCTCACGAACACGCCAACCTCCGACATCCGGATGAAGCAGGCGACCGTGAACTTCCTCGCCGACATGGGGGTGCAGCCCGCGACGCTGCAGGGCGACCTCGTCGCGGCGACGGCGAGCACCGACAAGACAGCCCCGGTCGTCTCGATCACCAACGTTCCCGCCCAATCCACGGTCGGGCAGCCCTACACCTTCTCCGGCACGGTCACCGACGCCGCCGGCCAGGTCGCCGGGGTCGAAGTCTCGACCGACGGAGGCAACCGATGGCATCCGGCTGTCTGGGAAGCCGGCAAGACCACCTGGACCTACACCCACACCCCGTCCGCCTCAGGACCGGCACAACTCCGTGTGCGCGCGGTGGACGACTCCGTCAACCTCTCGACCCCTGTGACCGCTTCGCCCGGTGTCGCCGCACGAACTTGTCCGTGTGGCATGTGGACGAACGCAGACATCCCGCAGGTGGTGGACCAGTCCGACGGTGGTGCGCTCGAACTCGGTGTGAAGTGGCGGGCCAACACCAACGGCTACGTCCGTGGTGTCCGTTTCTACAAGGGCGCCGGCAACACTGGTACGCACACCGGCACCCTGTGGTCTGCTACCGGTCAGCAGCTCGCCACCGGCACGTTCAGCGGTGAAACCGCATCCGGCTGGCAGACGCTCACCTTCCCGGTGCCAGTCGCGGTGACCGGCGGCACGACCTACGTCGTCTCCTACTTCTCGCCCAATGGCCGATACTCGGTCGACGCCGAGTACTTCAGCCGCCAGTCGCGGTACCTGGAACCGTTGACAGGCCTGCAAACCGGAGTCGACGGTGTCAACGGCGTGTTCCGCAGTGGCGCCGGATTCCCGGACCGCAGCTCGCAGGACAGCAACTACTGGGTCGACGTGCTGTGGGCGCCGGACCCCGGACCGGACACCCGCGCGCCGGAGCTGACCAGCACCAGTCCGCTGAACAGCGCGAGCAGCGTGAGCCTCACCCCGGCGGTGGGCGCAACCTACGACGAGGCTGTCGATCCGACGTCCGTGCAGTTCACCCTGACCGGTCCGGCCGGTGTCGTCACGGGCACCACTGCGGTGGCAGGCACCGGCAAGACGGTGACCTTCACACCGGGGCAGACGCTGACGGCCGCAACCACCTACACGGCAACGGTGCGAGTCAAGGACGCCGCCGGAAACCAGACCGCACAAACGACCTGGTCGTTCAAGACCGGCTCACCCCGTCCGGCGACCTGCCCGTGCACCGTGTGGGACGACTTCTCCACCCCGGCGATCGAGAACGCCGACGACAAGTCGGCCATCGAGCTCGGCACCAAGGTCAGGTTCAACGGCAAGGGCGAAGTCCTCGGCGTCCGTTTCTACAAGGGCGCCGGCAACACCGGCACGCACACCGGATCTCTGTGGTCGTCGACCGGTCTGCTGCTCGCCAGCGGAACCTTCAGCGGTGAGTCGCCATCCGGCTGGCAGACCCTGACGTTTGCCTCACCCGTCGTCGTCCAGGCGAACACGACCTACATCGTGTCGTACTACGCGCCCAACGGCGGCTATGCGGTCACCGGCGGCTACTTCAACGGCCAGACCGCGAGCTACGGCGGGATCCGTGCGCTCGCCAACGGCACGGACGGCTCCAACGGCCTGTTCCGCTATGGGGCCGGAGGAGGGTTCCCGACCTCCAGCTACAACGGCGCGAACTACTGGGTCGACGTCGTGTACCGCAGCGGTCTCAACGGTGACACGACACCGCCCACATTGGACACGCGTACGCCGGCCGCCGATGCCACCGGTATCGCGGTCAACGCGCCGCTCTCGATCCGGTTCAGCGAGGCCGTCGACCCAGCCAGCGCCCAGATCTGGCTGACCGATCCCGGCGGCGCGAAGCTGTACGGCACCGTTGCGCTTTCCGGCGACCAGCGGACCGTGACGTGGACGCCGACCGCGGCTCTGGCGCCGTCGACCAGATACACGGCGAGCGTGTTGATCGCCGATGCCAACGGCAACGCTATGGCGAACACCGCGACGTGGTCGTTCACCACGACCACGACACCTACGTGCCCGTGCTCGTTGTTCAGCGGTGCCACCGAACCCACGCTCACGTCGTCCGACGACACCGGCTCCTACGAGCTTGGCGTGCGGTTCAGCCCCACGCAGAGCGGTCAGATCAGCGGCGTCCGCTTCTACAAGGGCGCGAAGAACACCGGAACCCACACGGGCTCGCTGTGGTCGTCGACCGGGCAGCGGCTGGCGACCGGCACGTTCAGCGGCGAGTCGGCGAGCGGCTGGCAGACGCTGACGTTCGCCACACCCGTCACCGTGTCACCGGGGCTGACCTACACCGCCTCGTACACGACCACGACCGGTGGCTACTCGGTCGACGCCGGCTACTTCCAGGCCACCGGGGTCAACGCGCCACCGCTCACAGCGGCGAAGAACGGGGATGGTGCCCCCAACGGTGTCTTCCAGCCGGGCGGCGGGTTCCCGACGATGAGCTACCAGGGCAACAACTACTGGGTCGACATCGTCTACACGCCCAACAGCGACACCTCGGCGCCCACCTCGACCGGGCACACCCCGCTGACGGACGCCACCGGGGTCGGGCTCACCAGCGCGGTCACCGCGTCGTTCGACGAACGCATCGACCTGACCAACACGCAGTTCACCGTGGCCGATCCGCGTGGCGCGACGCTGACGGGCACGCTGAGCCGGTCCTCCGACCAGCAGACGGTGATCTGGACGCCGTCGGCACCGATGGCCGCGTCGACCCGGTACACGGCGAGCGTGCGTGTGGCGGACTTGAACGGCAATCTGTCGGCGCAGGCGGTGACGTGGTCCTTCACCACGACAGCGAGCCAGACGTGTCCGTGTTCGTTGTTCAGCTCGGCTACGGTGCCGACGACTGCAGCGGCGGACGACACCGGTGCCTACGAGCTCGGCGTCCGGTTCGTGCCCGCGGTGAACGGCACGATCACCGGCGTCAAGTTCTACAAGGGGCCGGGCAACACCGGGACCCACACCGGCTCGGTGTGGTCCGCGAGCGGAGAGCGCTTGGCCACCGGCACGTTCACCGGTGAGTCCGCGGGCGGCTGGCAGACCCTGACGTTCTCGTCGCCACTCGCGGTGACCGCTGGAACGACCTACATCGCCTCCTACACAACGACAACAGGTCGATATTCGGTGAACGCCGGCTACTTCGCCGGATACACGGTGACCAGCCCGCTGTTGTCGGCGCCCGCCACCGGGGAGGGTGCGGCCAACGGCGTGTACCAGGTCGGCTCCGGCTTCCCGACGTTGTCCTACGGCGGCAACCACTACTGGGTTGACGTGGTCTTCTCCAAGAGCTAGCAACCAAGGATGGCCGCGTGCGTTCGCGGTGATCAGTCATCCGGATGCGGGGAAGTCGACGCTAACCGAGGCGATCGCGTTGCACGCCAACGCGATCAGCCGGCCCGGTGCCATGCATGGCAAGCCGGGCAGGCGCGGTGATCGTGGCCTGACCAGCCGATCCGGAAGCCCGGTTTCGTGTGACGTCATCGTCCCTCGGAGAGCACCGCTTTGATCTCGGCCTTGCCGACCGACTTACTATCATAAATAGTAGATGTTGTGAGTGTGCGGACCAGACGTCGACTCGACGAGGACACCGTCGTTCTCCCCAGGGTGAGTGCGGCTCCGCCTGACGGCATCGGACGCCGTGCGGTGCGGGGTTTCGGCGAGCTTCTGATCACTATCGGGCTGGTGGTGCTCCTTTTCGTCGTGTACGAGGTGTACGTCACGGACCTGATGTCCATGCGCAAGCAGAACAACGCCGACGCCCAGCTGAACGCGCGATGGGATGCGGAAGCCAACACCGTGGCCGCCGATCCACAACGTCCGATCAGGACGGACCTCGTGCCGGGCGAGGCGTTCGCGAAGATGTACATCCCGGTGCTTGGCGAGGACTACCGGTTCGCCGTCGTCGAGGGCACCACTCCGGCTGACCTGGAAGTCGGACCTGGCCACTACCGGACGACGGCCGGACCGGGGGAGAAGGGCAACTTCGCGGTCGCGGGCCACCGGGTCGGCAAAGGGGCTCCGTTCAACGACCTCGACCTGCTCCAGTCCTGTGACGCCGTCGTGGTGGAGACGGAGTCGATGTGGTTCGTCTACCGCGTGCTGCCGATGACGAACGAGAAAGTGGGTTGGGCTCAGGGCAAGGGGCGCGACCCGCGATGCGCGGGCGTCCAGCCGCTCGAGCTGACTCACGGTGCTCCGTACGCGAACACGCCCGGACAGGAGATCGTCCTGCCCGAACAGGGAGAAGTGATCGATCCGGTGCCGAACTACCGCGGTGAGCTGCCCACGGACCAGATGGCGAGCCTGATGACGATGACGACCTGCCACCCGAAGTTCTCCGACCGGCAGCGGCTGATCGTGCACGCCGTGCTGACGCAGTCCTATCCGAGGAATCCAGGCTTCCTGCCTGGTGAGCTCACCGGCGGGTGAGGTGCAGGCAAGGGCAAACACGATGTTGACAGGTGCTCCGTAAGATGTCGGCCATGAACGGCACGGCCCGCACTACGCACGGGGCGCGAGGACACCTCTCGCGGCTGGCCGTCATTCTGGCCGTGCTCGCCGGGCTGGCCCTGGTGGTGGGTGTGCAGTGTGCCGACAGCATGTCGATGGCACACGACGGCCACGAGCTCACCGTTGAACGCCCCGTTGCGGCCGGGATGCTCGTTGCTCTGGACGCTTCCGGTGACAGCGACACGGGTGGCGCGCTCGTCGCCTGCCTGATGCTCATCGTGGCCGTCATCGCCATCGCCGCTGGGCTGAGACTGCCCGGTTTGCGCAGTTCAGCGGCAATATTGCGGCCTGTCCGTGCGGCGCTGGCTGCGGTTGTCCTGCCGCGAGCGCCAAGTCTCGCGAGTCTCTGTCTGTTGCGGATTTAGGAGAGGTCTGCCCGCATCCCGGTTCGACGCCGAGGTGACGGGCAACGACGTGCCGCTTGCGGCCTTTCCCATCCCATCTGGAGGAGCTTTCGTGAATCTTGCTGCTGTTCTGGTCACCGGCTTGTTCGCCGGTGGTGTGTCCTGCGCCGCGGTGCAGGGCGGCCTGCTCACCGGACTGATCACCCGCCAGCGCGCGGCGACGCCCGAACCGGTGGCTCCACCCCGTCGTGGGAAGAACAGGCAGGCCGCCGTGGTCGCCGAGCGGCGGAACTGGCGCACCCAGCTGGGGGACGACCTGGCCCCGGTCGGTGGCTTCCTGGCGGGCAAGCTGGTCTCGCACACGCTGCTCGGCGCGCTGCTGGGCGCACTCGGCAGCGTGGTGGAGCTGTCGGTCGGGCTTCGTACGTGGCTGCAGATCGGCGCCGGTCTGCTCATCATCGTGTTCGGGCTGGCACAGCTCGGAGTTCCGGGCTTCCGCGGCATCGTCGTCGAACCGCCGGTGTCCTGGATGAAGATCGTGCGCAGCCGCGCCCGTTCGCAGGCCGCGCTGGCGCCGGCCCTGCTCGGCTTCGCCACGGTGCTGATCCCGTGCGGTGTCACACTTTCCGTGGAGGCACTGGCACTCGCGTCCGGGTCCGCGTTGTCCGGGGCGGCGACGATGGCCGTGTTCGTGCTCGGCACCGGTCCGCTGTTCGCGATCCTCGGCTATGCCGCGCGCAAGGCGGCTACCGCCTGGAAGGGCAGGCTCGCCGTCGTGACCGGCCTGGTGGTGCTGGCCATGGGCCTGTACACGCTCAACGGCGGCCTTGAACTGGCCGGATCACCATTGGCGGCCAGCAAGATCGTGCGATCCGTCGGATCCGCCGACACTCCGGCCGACACCGCCACCGTGTCCGAAGTGGAGGGACAGCAGACGGTGGTGATCACCGCGCGCAGCGGCTCCTACAGCCCCGACAACGTTCAGGTCCGTTCCGGTGTACCGACGACGCTCGTCGTCAGGTCGGAGAACGCGCAGGGCTGCGTGCGGTCCTTCGTCATCCGCGACGAGCAGAAGATCCTGCCGGTGAGGGGCGACACCCGCATCGATCTGGGCGTCCTGCAGCCGGGACGGCTGGACTACGCCTGCGGGATGGGCATGTACACCGGCGTCATCACCATCGTCTGAAAGAGGATCCACTGTGGCCACCACGACCCACGTCTTCCGAGTCGAGGGCATCAGGCCTCGCCGATGCCCTAGCGGTGTCCAGCGCCGGGCGGTTCGGGAGAGACCGCCCGGCGCGACCTGTCATCCCTCGAGCCGGCGGATGACGTTGATGGGGCCGATCGAGTCGATGTCGGCGATCTTCACAGGAACCCCCTCGGTCGAGGCGTGCACCGCGCGGACGCTGTCCACCGCCATCGCGACGTGGTGCTGGTCCGCGTAGTAGATGATCAGGTCGCCCGCCTTGACCTCGTTGCGCGACACCGTGCGGCCGACTCCGGCCTGACCGTAGGTGGTACGCGGGATCGACACGCCGGCCGTGCGGTAGGAGGCCTGCATCAGGCTGGAGCAGTCCCACGCGTCGGGCCCGTTGGCGCCGAAGACGTACCGGTCGCCACGCTGCGCGAGCGCGTACTCCAGCGCCTTGCCCGCGGTGCCGGCCGGGACGGCGATCTTCGACATGTCGCCGCTGCTGCCGAGTACGCCGCGGTCCGCCGCATTGAGCTGGTTGTACTGCTGACGGGCGAGCGTGACCTGACTGTCCAACTCGGCCTTGCGCTGGGTGATGTCCGCGACGGCCTTGTTCGCGCCGTCAGTCGCCTCCTGAGCCCGGCGCTGGGCGTCGTCCGCCTGGGCGACCGCGTCCGTCAGCCTGCCGAGCGCCTCCGCGTTGTCGGCGGCGACGATGCCGAGTGCGGACATCCGGTTGAGGAAGTCCTGCTGCGAGTCGCTGACCAGCATTGCCGAGAGCTGGTTGAACCTGGCGCCCTTGAACGTCGACTCGGTGATCACGTCGACCTGCCCGCGCAGCGCCTCCTCGGCCTGCTTCGCGGTACCGAGATCCGCCTTGGCCTTCTCCAGGTCGCCCTGCCTGGCCTCGAGGTCCTCCTGCGCGCGCAGATGGTCCTCGTTGAGCTTCTCGGCCTGTTTGGCCAGGTCGTTGTACTTCTTGAGCGCTTCCGAGGCGTTCGGCGGCAATGCCGGATCCGCAGAGGCGGGAGCCAGGCTCGCTGCCGCGACCACGGCCGCAGCCGCTACCGCTCCACGGACCGTGCGCCTTGAGAGGGGCGACACCACGTTGCGTGTTCCTTCTTCTTCATCGCGGAGGTCGTCGCCCTCTGTGGTGCGGCGACCCCAGTTGGAGACCCGAACGGACTACTACGGGCCTGAAGGTCGCGGACAGGTTACGGAACGTGGATCGATTCGTCCACTAGCGGGCTTAGTACTGTTCTTGATCGTATGTTTTCGAGGTCAGCCGACGGTGATCGTCGTCTCCATGCCGTTGGCACGGTGGTTGCCGACCGAGCACCACAGCTCGTACTCGCCAGGCTGGAGCGTGACGGTCACGCGGCTTTCCTGGCCGCCCGGCAGGATCTCGGTCCTGGCCGAGTCGACGCCGGGCCCCTTGATCAGCAGGTCGTGCGGGGCGTTGCCCTCGTTGCGCGCCGTGAACGTGTAGGCGCCGGGTGTGAGCGTGGTTTGCGGGAGAGTGATGCGGTA
Organism: Lentzea albidocapillata; assembly: GCF_000719115.1. Classification (GTDB taxonomy): domain Bacteria; phylum Actinomycetota; class Actinomycetes; order Mycobacteriales; family Pseudonocardiaceae; genus Lentzea; species Lentzea albidocapillata. Next base: position 9,966 of record NZ_JOEA01000041.1, read on the forward strand.
CTCGGTCTCTGTCACCGTGATCTCGGAGCCTGCCGGTGACGGCGGTCCTGAGGTCGCGGGAGGTGGTGTGGACGGCGTGGTCGGTGCGCTGGTCTGTTCCGCGGTGTTCTGGCCCGAACAGGCGGAGAGCGTCATCCCGGCCGCCACCGCCACAACGCACGTCGACCACTTCATCTCGTCCACCTCCCGCTCGGCGGGCGTTCAGCCCAGGGCGTTGATCAGTTCTCGGCAAGCTTCTTCACAACGGCGGCACGCCTCCGCGCACACGCGGCAGTGCTCGTGCATGCCCGCGTGCTCCGCGCATGCATCGCCGCACGCCTTACAGGCGGCGGCACAGGCCTCGAGGGTGGCGCGGGTCAGGTTCGCGTCGTAGCCCGTGTGCCGGGACAGCACGCGCCCGGTCGTGTCGCAGATGTCCGCGCAGTCGAGGTTCGTCCGCACACACTTGACCAGCTCGGCGACGTTCTCCTCGCTCAGACAGGCGTCGGCACACTCCTCCTTCACTGACGGTCAACGGCATCCGAGTACCCCGGCGGGGCGCATCTGACTCGCAGTGCAACTACTTCAGATAGTAGATCTCACAGCGGTGGCCAGCCGAGCCGGGCGTAGACGCCGAGCATGTCGCTCATCAACCGCGTCCAGTCTCCGGTCATCACCGCGATGCCCATGACGACGAGCAGGGCGCCGCCGGCGATCTCGATGCGCCGGGAGTGCCGGTGCAGCCAGCCGAGCCGGTCGTCGCCCCGGCCGAACCCGAGGGCCAGCAGGAGGAACGGCAGGCCGAGGCCGGCCGAGTAGGCGAGCAACATCACCGCGCCGCGTGACACGGTGGCCGTCGTGGCGGCCGTGGTGAGGATCGAGGCCAGCACCGGCCCGACGCACGGCGTCCAGCCGAAGGCGAAAGCGGCGCCCAGCGGGAACGCACCGGCCGGTCCGCGGCCGATGTGGGTCAGGTCGAACCGCGCCTGGCGTGCCAGCAGAGGGATCCGCACGAGACCGGTGACGGTCAGTCCCATGAGGACGATCACCGCCCCACCCGCGATGTTGATGACTCGAAGGTTCTGTGCCAGTGCCAGTCCGAGTGCCGAGGCGGTCGTGCCGAGTGCGACGAACACCGTGGAGAATCCGAGCACGAACAGCAGTGCCGCACGTACCGTGCGAGCGCGCGACCTCGTCTTCTCGTCGTGGGAAAGTCCGGAGATGTAGGAGAGGTAGCCCGGCAGCAACGGCAGCGTGCACGGTGAGGTGAACGAGACCATGCCGGCCACAAGCGCCAGCGACGTCAGCGCGAAGAGCTCCAACGTGACCTCCTCCCGGATGCGGGCCGTCCCTGCCGAGCGGCTAACCTACGATGCATCTTAGTAGATACGTCCCCGATGGCAGGTCCGCTTCCGTGCACTCTCCGCTTTCCCCGCAGGCCGAACTCGCAGGCGTCCACGTCGACGTGCAGCGAACTGCCGTGCTGCGCGGGCTCGACCTCGTCGTGGCCGCCGGCGAGGTGCTCGGCCTGATCGGCGCGAACGGATCGGGCAAGACCACGCTGCTGAAGGTACTGGCGACCCTGGTCACGCCGGTGGAGGGCACCGTCCGGGTACGTGGTCCCGTCGTGCTGCTGGGCCATTCCCCCGCGCTCTACCCGCAGCTCACCCTGAGGGAGAACCTGCGGTTCGTCGCGGGGCTGGCCGGTCGGGACGACGCGGTGGCGGACGCCGCGCTGGCGACCGTCGGGCTCGCCGCGGCGGCGGATCGGCGGGCGGACCGCTGCTCGCACGGCATGCGGCGGCGAGCGGATCTCGCGAGGGTGTTCGTCACCGAGCCGTCCTTGCTGCTGCTGGACGAGGTGCACACCGGGCTCGACGTCGCGTCCGCAGGCCTGGTGGACCATGTGCTGGACGTCGTGCGGCACCGAGACGGAGCGTCCGTGGTGGTCTCCCACGACCGTGACCAGGTCACTCGCTCGACAGATCGCGTGGTCGAACTCGTGGCGGGGCGGGTCGGTCCGGCGGTGATCGTATGACGGCGGGGCGTCAGCTCGTTCAGATCGTCCGCAAGGATCTTCGCATCGAGGCACGGTCGGGCGAGGCACTGCTGGTCACCACGCCGTTCGGTGCGGTGGCACTGCTGTTCGTGCCGCTCGCTGTCGGCACCGACACCCCGTTGCTGAGGGAGATCGGCCCAGGCCTGTACTGGGTGGTGGTCCTGTTGTTCGGCCTGCTCGTCACGCTGCGGCACAGCGCCGTGGAGACGCCCGCCCAGATCGCCTTGCTGCGTCTGTCCGGAGTGCACCCCGTCGTGCGGCTCGCCGGTCGTGCGGTGGCGAGTGCCTTGCTGCTGCTCGCCTTCGAGTTGCTGCTCCTTCCCGTGACGATCGTGCTGTACGACCCCGCGCCGCACGGGTGGCCGTGGCTGCTCGTGGTGCTGCCGCTCGTCGCGGCGGGACTCGGCCTGCTCGGGACCCTCGCCGGCGCGCTGGCTCAGGGGCTCGACGGCCGCACCGTCCTGGGGCCGGTTCTGGTGCTGCCACTGGCGGTTCCGTTGCTGCTCGGAGCAACACAGGCACCACAAGTCGCGCCGTGGCCGTGGTTGCTGCTCATGCTCACCGTTGACCTGATCGCCGTCCTCGCCCTGTTGCTGGGCGCACCACACCTCGAGGAGGTGGCATGACACTGCTGGGTCGCAGGTTGCCGATCATCGCGGCCGTGCTGCTCGCCGTCGGACTCGCCGCCGGCCTGATGGCGCCACCCGACCGCATCCAGGGAAACCTCCAGCGGCTGATGTACGTCCACGTGCCTGCCGCCTGGCTGGCCTATCTCGGCTTCGCGATCACGTTCGGCGCGAGCGTCGCGTGGTGGTGGCGGCGAAAGCCCGGTCACGACCGGCTGGCCTCGGCCGCGGCCGAGGTCGGCGTGTTCTTCACCGGTCTCGCGATCGTGCTCGGGTCGGTGTGGGGCAAGCCGGTGTGGGGTGTGTGGTGGACCTGGGATCCGCGCCTGGTCACCACCGCGTTGATGTTCTTCGTCTATCTCGGCTATCTGGCGTTGCGCCGGGCGACGCTCGATCCACAGGTGCGTGCCCGCCGCGCGGCCGTGTTCGGGGTGGTGGCGTTCGTCCAGGTGCCGATCGTGCACATGTCGGTGCTCTGGTGGAGGTCGCTGCACCAGCCGCCCACTGTTCTCCGGCCGGGCGATCCCACCATCGACCACAGCATGCTGGCCGCGTTGCTGGTGAACCTGCTGGCGTTCACGGTCGTCTTCGCGGTGTTCCTGCGGGCGCGGATGCGCCTGGCCGCGGCACACGACGAGGCGGACGCCACCCCCGGTCCGCTGGCGGGTGACGCTGTCAGCGCACCTCGTCTGGAAGGAGTCTCCCGCGATGGGTGAGTGGTCCTGGGTCGTGCTGGGCTTCGTGATCGCCTACGGGGCGCTCGCGGTGTACGCGATCAGTCTGGTGCGCCGCTCGTGAAACGCTACCGGCTTCTGGTCCTCTCGGTCGCGGGCATCGTGCTGGTGCTCGTGGGCCTGCTCGTCTTCGGCAACCTCAACAGCAACCTGGTCTACTTCCTGACCCCACAGGAGGCGATCGGACGCAGGGCGGACTTCCCGGACGGGCAGCGTTTCCAGCTCGGCGGGCTCGTCCGCGAGGGCAGCGTCGACCGATCCGAGGGCGGGCTTCGGTTCGTCGTGAGCTCGGCCCTGGACGCGACCAGCCCGTCGGTGATCGTGGAGCACACCGGCGCGCCCGCCCAGCTCTTCCAAGCGGGCATCGGTGTCGTCATCGAAGGAACCTGGCAGGACGACCGGTTCGTGTCCGACACGATGATCGTCAAGCATGACGAGAACTACCGTCCACCCGCGACGGAAGGTGCGGCATCGTGAACACCGTCCTGCCTGCCGCGGGCTGGAGCGGCGCGATGCTCGGTCTCGCTGCCTCGATCGTCCTGGCGTTGCTGGGTTTCCGCGCCCAGCGCAACCCCGGCCGCGTACGTCACGCTCGTCTGCGGGTGACCGCGTGGTGCATGCTCGGCGGCGGCGTGCTGTCGATGAGCGCCCTCGTCGGAGCCCTGCTCACGGACAACTTCGCGATGTCCTATGTGGCCGAGGTGCATTCCCGGTCGACGCCGTTGTTCTTCACCATCACCAGCGCGTGGGCGTCGTTGGGTGGCAGCCTGGTGCTGTGGGCGCTCGTGCTGGCCGGCTACACCGCCGTCGTGGCACGGCAGGTGCGCTCGGTCGAGGACCGGCTGGGCACCGGAGCGTTGGGTGTGATGGGCGTGGTCGGGACCTTCTTCTTCGGTCTCGTCACCACGGTGGCCAACCCGTTCACCATCATGGCCAATCCACCTGCCGATGGGCCGGGTGCGAACCCGTTGCTGCGCGACCACATCATGGTCGCGTTCCACCCGCCGATGCTCTACCTCGGCTTCGTCGGGTTCACCGTGCCGTTCGCCTTCGCGATGTCGGCGTTGCTGCTGAGGCAGGGAGGCGTCGACTGGTTGCGCCGCAGCCGCCGCGCGAACCTCGTCGCGTGGAGCTTCCTCACCGGCGGGCTGGTGCTCGGCGCGTGGTGGTCGTACGAGGTGCTCGGTTGGGGCGGCTACTGGGCGTGGGACCCGGTGGAGAACGCCGCGCTGATCCCGTGGCTGGTAGCCACCGCGTTCCTGCACTCGGCCGTGGTGCAGGTGAAGCGCGGGATGCTGCAGTCGTGGAACTTCGTGCTGGTGCTGGCGACGTTCGCGCTGACGATCCTCGGCACCTTCCTGACCCGCTCGTCCGTCGTCGTGTCCGTGCACAGCTTCTCGCAGTCCGCGGTCGGCCCTGCGCTGCTCGGGTTCTTCGTGCTCGTGCTCGGTGGCGGGTTCACGCTCTTCGCCCTGCGCGGCGAGCGGATGGCGTCGCAGTCGCGTCCGGAACGCCTCGCCAGCCGTGAAGGCGTCTTCCTGGTCAACAACCTGCTGCTGACCGTGTTCGCCTTCGTCGTGCTCACCGGCACCGTCTATCCCGTGCTGGTGGAAGCGGTGACCGGGGCACAGGTGTCGGTGGGCAGGCCGTTCTTCGACCGGATGGCCGTGCCCCTGTCGCTCGGACTGTTGCTGGCGATGGGAATCGGTCCGTTCACGCCCTATCGGCACGCCACGCTCGGCGTGATGTGGACGCGGCTGCGCGTCCCGCTGCTCACGGCGAGTTCCGCCGCCGCGGCGATGGTGCTCGCGGGTGTGCGCGATCCCGGCGTCGTCCTGGTGATGTTCCTGGTGTCGGCAAGTGCCGCGGCGACGGTCCGGCAGCTGGTCGTCACGGTGCCGCAGCCACGCCCGGCAGCGGTGTGGCGGCTGCTGCGATCCCAGCGGGCCTACTGGGGTGGCCAGCTCGCGCACCTAGGCGTCGCCGTGGTGGCACTGGCGATCGTCTCCTCCAGCGCCTTCGCGCAGCGCGCCACGGTGACCCTCGATCGAGGAGCGTCGGCCGAGTTCGCCGGGTATTCCGTGACGTTCGAGAAGACCGAGCGCCACGAGCTCTCCGACCGGACCAGCACCGACGCCCACATCGTGCTCAGGCAGGGAGACCGGGTGGTCCGCGTCGCCGAGCCGCGGCTCAACGCCTTCGCCGGACGGCCGCAGGCGGTGGGACAGCCGTCGGTCTGGCCCGGCGCCGCGCAGGACGTCTACGTGGCGCTCGGTGCGCTGGAGGACGACCGGGTGGTGCTCAACCTGTACCGGTACCCGCTGATGTCGTGGCTGTGGGCCGGTGGCGCACTCGTCGCCGCAGGAGGGTTCTGGGCGGTCAGCGGACGGCCGCGCCGCAAGACGGAGGAGGCTGCGCCGGAGGTGGTCTCCCGTGCGTAGGTTGCCGCTCCGGTGGGGAAACGGGCTGCTGCTCGTCGTGCTGCTCGCCGTCACGGTGATCGGAGTGCTCGTCGGAGGAGAGCGTGAGACCGATCGCGCCTATGAGCTGGAACAGCGGCTGCGATGCCCGGTATGCAAGAGCGTGTCGATCGCGGACTCGCCGTCGGACACCGCGCAGGCGATGCGGCAGGTAGTGCGCGACCAGATCGCTGCGGGCCGTACCGACGACCAGGTCATCGACCACTTCCGGGCCCGCTACGGCGGCTGGGTGCTGCTGGACCCGCCGATGTCCGGCAGCACGCTCGCGCTCTGGATCGTGTCTCTCGCCGCGGTCGCCTCGGGCACTACGTGGTTCGTGCTCCGCTGGACGCGGCGGCCGGAGCGGCGGGAACCGTCCACTGAGGACCGGGAGATGGTCGCCGCCGCGGTGGAGAAGCTCCGGATGCGCGACCCGATCGAGGAACAGCCGTGACCGAGGACGTGGAACGCATCGAAGGGCGGCGCGACCAGGCGTTGCGCGACATCGTCGACCTGGAGCGACAGGTCGACGACGGCGAGATCCCGCCTGCGGCGGCACAGCGGCTCCGTGACGAGTATGAGGCGGTCGCCGCCGCGGCCATCCGGCAGCTCGAATCGCCTTCAAGCCGGCAGCCCAGGGCGGAGAGGCGGCGAGGCCCGGTGATCGCCTACGTGGTCGCCGCATTGGGCGCGTTCTTCGCCGTCGTGGTGCTGCTGCCGGGTCAGCTCGGCGATCGGCCCGCCGGTGGCGCGGTGAGCGGCAACGAGGTGCTCCAGCAGCCGTCACGGGAGCTGTCCGCGGTGACCGACGAGGAGATGGAACAGGTGATCTCGGCGAACCCCGGCGTGGCGGGCATGCGGCTTGCGCTGGTGCGCAGGTACGTCGGCGCGGGTGCCTACGAGAAGGCCGTGGCACACCTGGAGATCCTGCTTCAGCAGCAGACGATCGACCAGGACCGTGCGAGCGCGATGTCCGTTGTGGACGATGTGTTGCGGCGCGACGTGATACCCGCTGCCGTGCGTGACCGGTTCACTGCACTCAAGGAAGCGCGATGAGCGACACGACGTCCGGGTGGCGCAAGGTCCGGTGGGCCGCTCTGGCCGTGGTCGTCGTCACAGTGGCCGTGGGTGCCGTCCTCGGCAGTCGCCTGGGGAAGGACCCTGCACTGGTCGACTCGCCACTGATCGGGCAGCCGGTGCCCGCGGTTGCGGCGCCGAACCTGGAAGGCGGCGGCTCGACGTCGCTCGCCGAGCTGCGCGGCAACGTCGTCGTGGTGAACTTCTGGGCTTCGTGGTGCGTGCCGTGCCGCGAGGAGCATCCCGTCCTGGTGGCCGCCGCCGAGGCGTACCGGGACTCCGGAGTGGTCTTCGTCGGCGTGAACTACCAGGACAAACCGGCTGCCGCGACGGCGTTCCTCGACGAGCTCGGTCGAGGGCCCGCCGGTGCCTACCGGTACGTGCGCGACGCCGGATCCGCCCTCGCACTGGAGTTCGGCGTGTTCGGGGTACCCGAGACGTTCCTGGTCGACCGCGACGGCACGATCGCCGCGAAGATCACCGGTCCGACCGACGCCGCCCTGCTGAAGACCGCCCTCGACGCGATGCTGGACGGCCGCAGGCCCGACTCACGCACCGAGGGCTCCGTACAACCCGCTCCGGGAGGGTGAGATGAGGTGGGCGATTCTCGTCGTCGTGCTGGCGGTGGCCACCGCCGTGGCGCTGTGGCCCCGCGACGACACGACCGACGTCCAGCCGAGCCGTTCGGCTCCGGCTCAGGACGACGCGGCGCTGGCCGAGCTGCGGCAGCGGGCCGCACTCGAACCCTGCCCACAGGCAGGCTCCGGATCACCCACCGGTCCGCTCGCCGGTCTCACGGTGCAGTGCCTGGGAGCTCCCGGCACCGTGGAGCTGGGTGGTGCGCTGGCCGGGCGGACCGTGCTGCTCAACCTGTGGGCGTCCTGGTGCCAGCCGTGCAGGGAGGAGATGCCGGTGTTGCAGGAGTACTCCCGGCAAGCCGGCGCCGTCCCGGTCGTCGGCGTCAACGTCCAGGACGTGCCGTCCGAGGCGCTCGGCGCGGTCGTCGCGCTCGGCGTCCGGTACCCGAGCGTCGTGGACGCCGGCGAAGCCGTCCAGAAGGCGCTGGCCGTCCCGCGCGTGCTGCCCGTCTCCTACGTCGTCCGGCCGGACGGAACGGTGCGGCAGGTCACCGCCCCGCTGGTGTTCCGCACCCCGGATCAGGTCCGGGCGGCGGTCGAGGAGTTCGGTGCCGCCGGCTCCCCCTGATCGCGCCTGCGGGTGACCAGCAGGAAGGCCAGCGCGGCGACGAGGAGGATGACCGACGTCCACACGTTGAGCCGCAGACCGAGGATCTCGTTCGCCCGGTCGACCCGCATCATCTCGATCCAGCCTCGCCCGGCCGTGTACAGCACGACGTAGAGGGCGAACAGCCGCCCGTTCCGCAGCGCGAACCGCTTACCGGCCCAGAGCAGCACCAGCGCGGCACCGAGGTTCCACAGCGACTCGTAGAGGAACGTCGGGTGGTACAGCCCGATGTCCGGCGTGGCGGCCGGACGGTGGGCGGGGTCGATCTCCAACGCCCACGGCAGCGTGGTCGGCCCGCCGTAGAGCTCCTGGTTGAAGTAGTTGCCCCAACGTCCGATCGCCTGTGCCAGCACCAGTCCCGGCGCGACCGCGTCGGCGAAGTCGACGAGCCGGACGCCCCTGCGCCGGCACCCGATCCACGCGCCGACGGCTCCCAGTGCGACCGCGCCCCAGATGCCGAGACCACCCTCCCAGAGGTACAACGCGCGGATCGGCTCGCGACCGGGCGCGAAGTAGAGCTCGGGACTCGTCGCGACGTGGTAGAGGCGGCCGCCGAGGATGCCGAACGGCACCGCCCACGTCGCGATGTCGGCCACGACGTCCGGATCACCACCCGCCGCCCGCACCCGGCGGCGCGTGAGCAGGACCGCGACGATGATGCCCGCGATGATGCACAGCGCGTAGGCCCGGAGCGGTACCGGGCCCAGGTACCACACGGACGTCGCCGGACTGGGCAGTGCGGCCAGGTTCATGAGCTCTCCCGAGGTTGTCTACTATGTCAAATAGTAGACAACCCGGAGCAGCTGGAGTGCGTCAGGATGACGGTCACCGCCAAACCGATTCCCGTGCCGTTCGCCCGCGGGCCCAGGCCGGTCAAGGGCTCCTTCCTGCTGCGGATGTTCCGCACCACCGACCACAAGCAGATCGGTGTTCTCTACCTGGTCACCTCGTTCGCCTTCTTCATGGCGGGCGGCGTGATGGCGTTGCTGATCCGGTCCGAGCTGGCGAAGCCGGGCATGCAGTTCCTGTCCAACGAGCAGTACAACCAGCTGTTCACCATGCACGGCACGATCATGCTGCTGCTCTACGCGACGCCGATCCTGTTCGGCTTCGCGAACTTCGTGCTGCCGCTGCAGATCGGGTCACCCGATGTGGCCTTCCCGCGGTTGAACGCCCTCTCGTACTGGCTGTACCTGTTCGGGGGCATCATCGTCGTGTCCGGCTTCATCACCCCCGGTGGTGCGGCCGACTTCGGCTGGTTCGCGTACACCCCGCTGTCGAACGCCATCCACTCGCCCGGCGCCGGTGCCGACCTGTGGATCTCCGGTCTGCTGATCAGCGGCCTCGGCACGATCCTGGGGGCGGTGAACATGATCACCACGGTGGTCTGCCTGCGCGCGCCCGGCATGACGATGTTCCGCATGCCGATCTTCACCTGGAACATCCTGGTGACGAGCGTGCTGATCCTGATCGCGTTCCCGATCCTCACCGCCGCGTTGTTCGGGCTGCTGGCGGACCGTCACCTCGGTGCCCACGTGTTCGACCCCGCCAACGGCGGCGTGATCCTGTGGCAGCACCTCTTCTGGTTCTTCGGCCACCCCGAGGTCTACATCGTCGCGCTGCCGTTCTTCGGCATCGTGTCGGAGATCTTCCCGGTGTTCAGCCGCAAGCCGATCTTCGGCTACAAAGGACTGATCTTCGCGACGCTGGGCATCGCGGCGCTGTCCGTCGCCGTATGGGCGCACCACATGTACGCGACCGGCGCCGTGCTGCTGCCGTTCTTCGCGTTCATGACGTTCCTCATCGCGGTCCCGACGGGCATCAAGTTCTTCAACTGGATCGGCACGATGTGGAAGGGACAGCTCACCTTCGAGTCGCCGATGCTGTTCTCCGTCGGGTTCCTGGTGACCTTCCTCTTCGGCGGGCTCTCCGGCGTGCTGCTGGCCTCGCCGCCCATCGACTTCAACCTCTCCGACACGTACTTCGTCGTGGCGCACTTCCACTACGTGTTGTTCGGCACGATCGTGTTCGCCACCTACGCGGGCATCTACTTCTGGTTCCCGAAGATCACCGGCCGGATGCTCGACGAGAAGCTCGCGAAGGTCCACTTCTGGACCACGTTCATCGGCTTCCACGCGACCTTCCTGGTCCAGCACTGGCTGGGGAACCAGGGCATGCCGCGCCGGTACGCGGACTACCTGGCGTCGGACGGCTTCACGACGCTGAACGTGATCTCCACGATCGGCGCGTACGTTCTGGGCGCGTCCACGCTGCCGTTCCTCTGGAACGTCATCAAGTCGTACCGGTACGGCGAGGTCGTGACGGTGGACGACCCGTGGGGCTTCGGCAACTCGCTGGAGTGGGCGACGTCCTGCCCGCCGCCGCGGCACAACTTCACCGAGCTGCCCAAGATCCGTTCGGAGCGCCCGGCGTTCGAGCTGCACTACCCGCACATGATCGAACGAATCAGGCTGGAGGCGCACGTCGGCGGTGGTGCCCGGCACGACGGCCCTGCGGCACCGTCGGAGAAGCTGGCCGAGGCGGTCGATCCGGCAGACGGCCGCAGCGGTGGCTGACGTCGCGGGTAGCATCCCGGCGACCTTGCGACCTGGAGAGTGTGTTGACCGACCCGAAGCTGACGGTATGTCGCGGTTGCTGCTGCGGTACGGCGGAGAAACACCCCGCTTTCGACCACGAACGCCAGCTTCGTGCGTTCCGTGAGGCCGTCGGGGACGTCCGCGTCGCCAACTGCCTCGACTCGTGCGACTACTCCAACGTGGTGGTCGTGCGTCCCACGCCGGCGGCACGCGCGCAGGGGGCCCGCCCTGTCTGGTTCGGTGGAGTGCTCACCGAAGAGGCGACCCAGGACGTCCTCGCGTGGGTCGCCGCGGGTGGGCCCTGGGCAGGCGGAGATGTCGGACCGGCTCGCAGATCGGGTGATCGACCGGAAGCCGCTGCCGGCGGTCGACGACGCCGACCAGTAGTGCTTTGTCAGATCGCCGAGAACCCGCAACGTCAGTTTCCGACGGTTCGTTGGCGTGCGACGAGTTGGTTGTAGAAAACCGCCGACGCAAGCGTTTGCCGATCACGCCAGCTACTAACATCTGCTCTGGTCACACGCGCGGAAGCGCGATCTTCATGATCGAACAGCCAATGTTGCCCGGTGGCGTCCTGGACGCCTTGGGTATCTCTCCCGCGCCCTTTCCCGCTCAATCTACTGTCTGAGATAGTAGATTGAGCGGGTGTGGATCGACGGCGAAACGGACACGAGCCGGTCGCGACCGTGGCGACGGCACACGAGACCGCATGCGGTGCTCGGGCTTCTCCCGGTCAGCTGCTGGGTGGTGAGCCTGGTTCTGGACTTCGCGTCCCGCTCGGCCGTTGACCCGGTGCCAGATGTTCGAGCGGCCACCTCGCTGATCGGGTGGGGGCTGTTGGCCGCGGGTGTCGCCGCCGTGGCTGGGTTTCTCGACTCGCTGCCGATTCCCGCACGCACCAAGGCGTTCCGCCTGGCCCTGGTCCACTTCGGACTGATGACCGCAGCCTCCATCACCTTCCTCACGAGCTATGTGCTGAGGAAGGCCGAGCCTCTGGAGCAGCCCGTCGGCGTGCAGGCGCTCGCGGTGTCGTTGATCGGCGCGGTGTTCCTCCTGGCGGGAGTGGTCAGCGGAGCGCTGCTGGCTCATCGGCGCGTCTGAGCCGGCGACCCACGACCGCCGCGCCCAGTCCGGCTACCACGAGCAGTACAGCGAACAGCTCGACCCACGGTGAGAGCCACACCGACGTGGTCGTGCGCAGGTTCACCCGCTCGACCAGGACCTGCTGCGTCCACGGTTCCGTCATGGCCGCGATCGACCCGTCCGGGCGCACCACCGCACTGATACCGGTCGTGGAAGCGACCACCGCGGGCCGGTTGTGCTCCACCGCGCGAACGCGGGCCATGTCGAGCTGTTGCAGCGTCTCGCCGCGTTGACCGTCCAACATGTACGTCGCGTTGTTGGTCTGTACGACCAGCAACGCCGCACCGGCCTCGACCGACGAACGCACGAGACCGTCGTACGCGACCTCGTAGCAGATGACATCCCCGATCCGCGTGCCACCCGCGTCCAGTGTGCCGTCACCGCTGCCGGGGCTGAAATCACGCGGGATGTACTGCAGCTGCTGCACCCAGCGGAACAGCGACCTGCCGGGCACGTACTCGCCGAACGGCACGAGCTGGCGCTTTGCGTACTCCGCCACCGCACCGCGATCGGGCAACCACAGCTGCCCCACGTTGAACATGCGTCCGTCCTGGCGCACGATCGCGCCGATCAGCACCGGCCGGTCGATGGCCTGCACGGCCGAGCGAATCGTCTCGGCGATGACGGGGTTGCCCCGAGGGTCGGTGTCGGTCGAGTTCTCCGGCCACACGACGAGGTCTGGCGCCGGGACCCGGCCTGCGCGCACGTCCTCGGCGAGCCTCAGGGTCGCCTCGGCGTGGTTCTGCGTGACCTGGCGCACGCGCACCTGCTCGGCGAGGGTCCGGCCGCGCGGCACGTTGCCCTGCACGACCGCGATGGTGAGGTCGCGGTCCGACGAGGGCGGGGCAGGAAGTAAGCCTCCCCCCATCCACACCAGGCCCGTGCCCAGCACGGCGACCAGTGCGGTCCGGCGGCGTGGACCGGTCAGCAGCGTCCAGGCGAGTGCTGATCCGGTCAGTGCGGCGAGCAGGCTCAGCAGGGGCACGCCGCCGACGCTCGCCCACTGCAGCGAGGGGGCGTCAGTCTGGCTGAACCCGAGCCTGCCCCACGGGAAACCTCCGAGCGGGAACCGGCCGCGCAGCGCCTCGATGGCAACCCAGCTCGCGGCGACCGCCACCGGCCACCACCGCAGCCGCAGCAAAGCGCGGATCACTACCCCGTGCACGCCGATGAAAAGCGCCTGCACGACCGTCAGCCCGATCCAGGGCAGCAGGCCCAGGTTGCTCAGCCACCACAACAGGGGGCCGAAGAACGTCAGTCCGAACAGGGTGCCGAGTGCGAAGGCCGCCCGCGGCCTGCGGCCGGAAACGGCCAGCACCAGCAACGCCGGTCCCAGTGCGGCGAGTGGCCACAACCCGGCAGGCGGAAATGCCAGTGCGAGCGCTCCGCCTCCTGCTGCGGCGAGTGCGGGGCTCCGCCATGATCGTCGGACTGCGGTTCTGGTCAACACCGATGGCCACCTCGTTTCTACTATGGATCTTAGTAGAAGATGGTCGCTTGGTGTGGAATAGGCCGAATGGGTGAACGGACGTACTATCGGAAGTAGTAATTCCGGCCTCGGTAGGTCTACTACCTTCTTTAGTAGGTACGACGCGGGCTGGCGGCGGGGTTAGGTTCCTGCCGCCGCCCGCAACCTCACGGGCGCATCCCTGCACCATGAGGAGTCCCTGCTATGCGCAGATGGCTGCTTTCCGTTGCCGCACTGGTTGCCGTCACCATGGTCACGACCGCGATCCCGGCCGGTGCGAGCAACAGCTGGAACAACTACCACTGGAACCGTGCAACGTCCTCGACGGTGCTGAGGCTGGCGATTCTCGACAGCGTCACGTCCACGTGGGACGCGAGCCTCAGCCAGGCCAATGCCGACTGGAACCGCTCGCCGGTCTTCGAGAACACCGTCACCGCAAGCGACACGAGCACCACGACGCGGCGGAGTTGTCCCGCCTCGACCGGCCGGGTCAGGGCGTGCAACTACACCTACGGCCAGACCGGGTGGCGAGGGCTCGCCCAGATCAACCTGGCCGGCGGGCACATCGCCTGGGGTACCACGAAGGTCAACGACTCGTACTCGTGGACCAGCGCCGCGCGGCGGCACGTGATGTGCCAGGAGATCGGGCACGACTACGGCCTCGACCACCAGTTCACCAACGCCGGTTCCTGCATGGACTACGCGGGAATCGACGACCCGGCCTACGTGTCGCCCAACACGCACGACTACAACCAGCTCGTCTCGATGTACAACCATGGTCACGGAACGGCGGCCGCGGCTTCCGGTCCGTCCACGACGGCGATCGTGACCGGCGACACCGTGACGTCCGTGCTCTGGACGGACTGATCCTCCATCCGATGCCGGTCGGCGGCGGACCCGCATCCTCCACCGACCGGCATCACCCAGCTCAGAGGTGATCATGGCTATGCGCATCGTCATGCCCGTTGTCGTGTGCGCCTTGGTGGTCGGCGCCTGTGGATCGCCTCAACCAGGTAGCCCGCAGACTCCCACCGCCGCAACGACTTCCGCGACCGTGCCGTCGCACTCTCCGAAAGCAGAGGAAGGGCCGGTCGGCACCCTCGACGTCGTTGTCGAGGAACCGGCTGAGCGAGCAAACTCGGCGGTGCGGTTCCTGCGAGTGGAAAACGCGGACGGCAAGTCGGTTGTGGAGCGGTCGTTCCGCACTGTCCCGGCGGAACTGTCCGAATACCTGCCCAAGGGGCGCTACCGGGTCGTCTCGTGGATTCGCGACTGCGGTGGCGACTGCCGGAGCAAGGAGGACAAGGACTTGGACGCTCCGACGCGAATCTGCGGTATCCGCGTCGACGTCCGCGAGGAAGCCGTCGCGGCGGTTACCGTCGACGCGCCCGCGGAGTCCGACTGCGCGATGACTGGCGGGGGTTGACCGACGTCGTCCTAACGAGCCAGGAAGTCGGCGATGCGGTTTGTCCAGGTCTGCACATCGGCGACGGTGGTCGACACGTGCAGCGTCGAGTCGGGCAGCAGTTCGTGGAGTTGTCGCGCGGTCGAGACGGGATGCAGCGGGTCGGTGTCCCAGGTGAGGATCAGCGCGGGATGCGGCAGGGTCGCGATCTCGTACTGGGCGGGGAGGTCCGACTCGCCGATGCCGCGCAGGATCGGGGCGAGCAGGTCGTCCGGGATGTCGGGGGGCAGGTCGAAGGCCGGGTAGTCGGCGAAGATCGGCAGAGGTTCCCGCCGCGCCCACTCCTGCCGCCAGTGCGCGGCGCCGCGTGACTCGATGGCCTCGGCGTTGTCGGTGTACCACTGCCGCGTCTGGTTCGGGCCCACCTCCCACGCCACCGGCGGGATGATCAGCACGAGGCGGCGGAAGCGCTCGGGCGCGGTGATGGCGGCGCGCAACGCGACGTCGCAGCCCAGCGAGGAGCCCATGAAGTCGATCGGCTCGTCGGGGTCCAGCTCGTCCAGCAGGGCGAGCAGGTCGAGGGTGAAGTTCTCGAAGCGGTAGTCGTCGGCGATCGGGCGGCCCGTCGAGTGGCCGTGGCCGCGCTGGTCGTAGGTCAGCAGCCGGTGACCGGCCGCGAGGGCGTCGAAGTCGAGGAGGTGAAGCCGCCGCACGGCCGCGCGGCTGAGGAAGACGCCGTGGGCATACCCGAGAAGTGGCCCGGATCCCGTGAGCTCGTACGCGATCGTCGCGCCTGCCCTGGTGACGTGGCTGTCCTGCATCACTGCCCCCTCAGCGTGGAGGTGGGCCGGCTCGCTGACGTGCGAGCCGGCCCACCGGGTCAGACGGTCTGCTTGTTCGCGCTGCGCGAAGGCCCAGAACAGGTTGCCCTTGATCGTGCCGAGCGTGCGGCGCGCCAGCCGGATGGCGTCGACCGCGGCCCGCAGATCGCCGCGCACGAGGGTGATGTCGCTGGCCTCGATGGCGACGTCCGTGCCGGTGCCCATCGCCAGGCCCAGATCGGCCTGGGCCAGTGCCGCGGCGTCGTTGACGCCGTCGCCGACCATCGCGACCACGCGGCCCTCGGACTGCAGGCGCTTGACCACGTCGACCTTGTCCTTGGGCAGCACCTCGGCGATGACCTCGTCGATCCCGACCTCGGCGGCCACGGCCCTG
>NZ_JOEA01000042.1 GCF_000719115.1 Lentzea albidocapillata
CCCGAAGGTGACCGATCTCGCGAAGCGCATCGAGGGTGCGCAGGACCCGGAGATCAAGACGATGACGGCGTGGCTCTCCAAGTGGGGTGCCTCTCCGACTGCGTCGTCGATGCCGGGAATGGACCACGGCTCGATGGGCAGCGGCAACGGCATGATGACCGCCGAGGAGATGGCCAAGCTCGGACAGGCCACGGGTGCCGAGTTCGACAAGATGTGGACGGAAATGATGATCAAGCACCATGAGGGTGCGATCGCCATGGCCAAGACCCACATCGAGAAGGGCAGCAACGCCGACAGCAAGAAGCTCGCCCAAGAGATCATCACCGCGCAGCAGGCCGAGATCACCGAGATGCAGGGGCTGCTGAAGCAGGGCTGACCCGCGAAAGACGGTCAGGCCGGGGTGAACCGAGTTCGCCCCGGCCTGAACGCTGTTCTCACCGAGTCTGGGGGATTTCCTCGGTGAGCCTGATGGCTGGAACGGGGACCCCAGCCGCCACCTACTATAGTGAATCGTAGTCAGATCCGACTATTTCTGCCGTATCCTCTCCGCCAGGAGGAACGATGCACGGACTTGGTGAGTTGGAAGCCGCGGTGATGAACATCCTGTGGGATGAACAGCCGCTCAAGGTGCGCGATGTGCTCGACCGGCTCGAAACAGGAAAGAAGCTCGCGTACACCACCGTGATGACCGTGCTCGACAACCTGCACCGCAAGGGTTGGGTCACTCGTGAGCTCGAAGGCAAGGCCTACCGGTACGAGCCGGCGCTGAGCCGCGCCGAGGCAGCCGCCCGCACCGTCCGTGACGTCCTCGCCTCTTCGGGTGATCCCGAAGCCGTGCTGATGCACTTTGCGCAGTCGGCGACGGAGCGCGAGTCCGAGCTGCTGCGCCGAGCACTGCCGAAGAAGAAGAGGTCGTCCGCCTCATGACGGTCGCGGTCTCGCTGCTGATCGGCGCCGCGCTGATGAGCTGGCTCGCACCGACGACCCTGGCTCGCCGGGTCGTCAACGGTGGTGATCCGCTGGTCGCGGTGGTCGCGTGGCTGACATCGGCGGCGGCTGTGGCTCTCACCACGCTCGGTGGCGTCGTTCTGCTCCTTCTCCCGAACCACGGGTTCGGGGAGACGTTGATCGCCGCGCTGGGCGACTGCTGGTCCTCGGTCCGGCATGGCACTCCTCCCAGCGTCGAGGCGGTCAGCGGCGTCGTGGGTGCCTTGCTGCTGCTCGGCCTGAGTGTGCGATTGGTCGTGGGCGCGGTGGGTAGTGCGCGGCGACGAGCGCGCAGGCGTGCCGACCACCTCGCGGTCCTGCGCATCGCCGCACGTCGCGACGGCGAGACGCTGTGGCTCGAGCACGACGAACCAATGGCGTTCAGCCTCACCGGGCGCCCTGGCGTCATCGTCGCGACGGACGGTCTGGCCAAGAAGCTGAGCGGTGCCCAAGTGGACGCCGTACTCGCGCACGAACGCGCCCACCTGACCGGGCGCCACCACCTGATCGTCGCGGTCGGCGAGGCGATGGCCAGCGCTTTCCCGTTCCTGCCGCTGTTCAGGCTGGCGCCCGGCATGCTGCGTGAGCTGGTGGAACTGGTCGCGGACGCAGCAGCCGTCCGCGAATGCGGCGCGGACGCGGTGCGGAGCGCCTTGCTCAAGGTGTCTCGCCACGGTGCGCCAGGCACGGCCTTGGCGATGAGCGGCACCTCCATGGACGTGCGCGTCGAGCGACTGCTCGACGGACCTGCTCCGGTAAGCCGGCGCCGTCAGCTGCTCTCCTGCGGGCTCGCAGGCATCACCGCCATGGTCATCCCCGTCCTGGTCGCGGCGGGCGCGATGCTCGCCGTCGTAACAGTGGCCTGCCCAGCCTGACCAGGTCGTTCACCGATCGGCAGGCTGCAGCCGTGCCATCTCGGCCGTAACGAGCCAGCGCCCATCAGCTTGACGACGCAGCGTGACGAACGTTTCGCGGAGTTGACCGTCGCCTGTTCGCCACGTCGCCTTCGTGGTCGCCGCCGACTGCTCCTCGTTGCCGACGGCCACCTCCACACTGATCACGACCGCCTTGCCAGTCGCCTCTACGACCAGCGAGCCACGTGGGTTGTCAGGGTTCTCGGGCGCGAGATACGGCAGCACCCGGCGGTTGGTACGGCCGATCTCGTCCGGCTCGACCGAGTGCGCGGCCTCGACGTAGGCCTTCGCCACGGACCGGGGATCGGCGAAGTTCGCGCCCGCTGACGGTGCACCAGAGAGAGGTGCCTGGGGTGTGTCACCTACCGCCGACCGGACCGCGGGTCCGACGGGTTCTTCGGCCTGCGACGGCGGCGCAGTGGAGGTGGCCACCGGTGCCTGCTCTGCACTGGTGTCCGTGTCGATCAAGCCGGACATGACCAGCAGACCGCCCACGGCCAATACGGCGAGTAGAACGCCTTTTGGACTGCTGGCTGCCATCGCGTTGCTCCTCGTTCACGCGGTGAAGCTGATGTGCAGGTGGTCGTAGTGACCGCCAGTGGGATTGGTGACGTCGTACACGCCCGCGCCGGTGTACTTCTCGCCCCAGCCGCCCTGGTCGCCGGTGGTCGGATCCCAGTAGCGCCCCTGCCAGATGATGTAGCGGATCTTCAGCGGGCCCGCGTACGCCCGCGTCCAGGAGGCCATCCGCCAGCCTGCAGCGAGCCGCTCTCCCGCGGGGAACACGCCGAACCGGTCCGGGAACAGGTCACACGCCTTGCCGGTCGGATGGTCGCTGAACGGTGTCTCCGGTCGCGCGCCATAGCAGGTGACCGAGGCGATCTGTGGCCCGAAGGCGCTGCGGATCTGTTGCAACGCGTGGGCGGTGGCCGCGGTGAGGCATCCCGCTGTCGTGGGATCGTCGACGACGCATCCTGTCGGCGGCCCGGCATAGGGCACCGGAGCCGGCAGCCCGGCAAGATCCGCGCCGCCTGGCACCGGTCCCCCGTCACCGGAAGGCGTGGCCTCGGCTGCGGCCCACTCGCGTTCGTACTTGCGAATGTTGTCAAGGTAGCGGCGGACGAGCGACACGCACGTGTCGCCGCATCCCGCTTCGCCTGACTGAGGAATCCCGGTGCGGCTCAACAACACCCGGCCGCACCCCGCGATGTGGCACACGCTCATCGCGTCGTGCGGATCGAGCGACTTACCCGTCTGCTTTAGGTGTGCCGTCATTCCGCGCAGATTGCTGCACAGAAACTTCAGCCCGAGTCGCATGTGGATCGCTGGATCGAAGATGTCCGCTCCGGACGGAGGTGGAACGCTCGCCCACGGCTGTCCGCCGAGGTTCTTCCAGTTCGCCTGGTTGATCTGAAGAAGGCCGGCCGCACCGCCATTGCTGTCGTTGCTCCACGCGGTCGGCCGCCAGCCGGACTCGGCCTGCACTTCGGCGATCACCCGCAACGGGTTGAGCTCCGGGCAGTCCGTGGCGACGAACGACGTGATGATCGGAGCCACTTCTCGCGCCAGCGGTGGAATTTTGGTGATGTCGAAGGTGGCCTGCCCAGGTGCTGCTCCAGCGATCGCGCCCTGGTTGCCGTTGCGGACCATGAAAGGCAGCACGAAAACGGCCTGAATCGCCAGAAAGGCCGCCAAGGCGACCACGCACACCGCCAGCACCAGGTGCGGCACCCTCATGAAGCCTCCTGCCGGACAACAACCCGTGATTTACTATCACGAGTAGTACATCCGGTCCACTAGGCCCCTACGGGTGAACACGCGATGGTCGAGCACTCGCGCCGCCGCCATCGCACGATCACGGCCGTTGCGAGCACGGCCAGTGACGCCAAGGCGAGCAGAGGTTGCAGCGGAGCCCAGACGCCAAGTGCGCCGGACACTCCCAGCAGCGCCATGACGATCTTGTTGCAGACGGGACACCCGACCGCGAGTGCACTGAGCAGCGAGCCGCCGTAGACGCGGGCAGATCCAACACGATCCTGCTGAACACCGGGCCGGATCCCCGCCCACACGGCCGTGAGGACCGCCGTGAGCACGAGCACAGGCGGTTCCCACCACCGGACCGGGGTCATGCGCGTGAACAGCGAGTTGTCGATGACATCAGTCGGCAAACCGACCACGGCAGCGCTCAGTGCCGCGCCGGTGAGCGCGCGAGCCCAACTCCACGACCAGGTCCGCACCTGAGTGTCGTCCATCGCCACCCCCGCCGTATCTACTATCCAGAATAGTAACCTACGCGGTGCCGCCGACACGACGGAGAAGATTCCTGCCCCACAACACACCCACCGCGCCGAGCACCAGCCAGGCAGCCAGAGCCGCGATCGAGCGCGGCGATCCGAAGTCCAGCACGGCATCCCCCAGCAACGCGGCGACCAGCGTGGTGGGCACGAGCCCGAGCGCGGTGCCCAGCGCGAACAGCGCCGGGCGCACCGCCGTCACGCCGGCGCCGTAGTTCGAGGCGGCGAACGGGATCACCGGCAACAGCCGCAGCACGAGGGTCGCGGCCAGACCGTTCTTCGCGAACACCTCGTCCAGTGTGCGCAGACGACTGCCGCCGATCCGTCGCTCCATGGCCTCCCGTCCCAGCAACCTGCCAATACCGAAGGAGATCAACGCGCCCGCGGTGAACCCGGCGATCGCGAGAGCCGCACCGGGCAGCACACCGAACAGCAGGCCGGAGGCGGTCGCGAGCACGGGCTTGGGGAAGAACGCGGCGGTTCCTCCAGCGCACAGCAACAGGAACGCCACCGGGGCCCAGGCGCCTGCACCGTGGACCCAGGAACGAATCTCGTCCCCGCCTGGCAGATCCACCACGAACGAGATGACGACCAGGGCGACAACGAGCGCCACAAGTGCGATCGCACGCACGTCACGCATGAACAACCCGCACTTCCGTCTGTTTCGGTCGTTCGATGGTAAGCGCAGGGTCTCATCACCTACGAATGCAGGTAGTAGAAGGACGAGGCGGCGAGTCGCGGATGATCGGTTCACGTCCTACCCTCGACGAGTGATCAGCCGGCGACCGAGGCAGGGGGACCCATGATCGGCGCAGTGGTGGTCCTGGCCGCGGTCGCGGGCGTGGTGGCCGCGGTGTTCGGCCTCACCGTCCTGGTCCGGCTCGGTCGCACGATCACCGAGGTGCGGCCGTTCCTGTCCGGTCACCAGCCCTCCGAGCACGCCGTTTCCCGCTACCACGTGCGCTGGTACACGATCACGATGATCTTCTTGGCGTTCGACATGGAGATGGTGTTCATGTATCCGTGGACGCTCGTGGTCGCCGAGATCGGGACGCCCGCCGTGGTGGAGATGTTCATCTTCCTCGCGATCCTCGTGGCGGGCGTGTGGTACGCGTGGCGGGAAGGGGCGCTGCGGTGGACCTGACGTCCTGGCTGCTGCATCGCACGCCGGTCCGGCCCCTCATCGCCGCCATGCCTGGGGGTACCAGGGCACGGATCGCCGTCGAGCAGTTCGCACGGCAGAACGGGTGGCGGCTCGCGCTCTCCCCTGCTGAGGCCAACGTGCTGGTGGTCGCCGGCCCGACCACGGCGGAGATCGGCCCGTACGTCGACCAGGTGTGGAGCACCATCCCGGCTCCGCGGGTGCGGGTGCATGTGGCGGACGGAACTGACGCCGAGCGGGTGCTGACTTCGATCACGGCGACGTTGCACGACGTCGACCTGCAGCGTGGCGAGGCGCAGCAGGCGCTGCGCACGGAAGAACTCCCGCGGTCACGGCACGAACAGCACTCTTCAGCGCACTCCTGCGGCGCCGCGATGCACGACGATCACGCTTCGGAGATGTCGTGCGGTGGCGCGATGGCGGACGAGCACGGCGGGCACCACGGGCACGACATGAGCTCGATGGAGCTGCCAGGTGGCCTCTCGATGGCCGATCGCGGTGCCGACCGGGACGGACTCACCCTGGACCAGCTGCACGTACCGCTCGGGCCCGTGCTGCCGGATTGGCCAGAAGGTCTCGTCGTGCACACCGTGCTGCAGGGCGACGTGATCCAGCAGGCTCACGTCGAGGTCATCGGCGCCGCGCCGGCCCACGATCGGCTGCCGCTCGTCGCCCGGCGGCTCGACAGCGCAGCGCGGCTGCTGTCGGTCGCCGGATGGGCCGACGCTGCGGCACGGGCGCGGGTCCTGCGCGACGAGATCCTGGCCGGGCGTTCCAACGCCGACGACCTGAGCCGATGGGCACGGCGAGTACGCCGGTCCAGGGTGTTGAGGTGGTCGTTGCGTGGGATCGGGGATGTGCTGCCTCGCCTGCACCACTGGCTCGACGAGATCGAGTCCGGCTACGACACCGACGAACCGTCAGCGCACGGCCTGGCGGAGCTGCTCACCGGAGCGGAGTTCGCCGCCGCGCGGTTGATCGTGGCGAGTGTGGACCCGGTGGCACACCATGCTTGAGGTGACGCCGTGGTGGGGAGCACTGCTGTTGCCGGTGGTGCTCGGACTGTTCGCCCTTGGTGCGGCGTCGTTCGACTCGGTGCTCACCACTGGCCGTGGAGCTCTTGCCGAACCGCTGCGAGCAGCGGCGGGCCTGCTCGTTCAGCAGCGGCGGCGCACGCTGGCAGCGGATTCCCTGCTGTGGCGGGGTGGTGCGATCGCGCTGCTCGTCGCGGGAGTCATGGCGGCGCTGGTGATTCCACTGGGTCCGTGGGTCGTTTCCGACTTCTCGGTCGGCGTCGTGTGGTTCAACGCGATGGAGGTCGTCGCCTGGGCGGCGGTGTGGCTGGTCGGCTGGGGTGCGAACTCGGCGTTCGGCCTGATCGGCGGTTACCGGTTCATCGCGCAGGGCCTGGCCTACGAGCTGCCGCACATGTTCGCGCTCATCACCGCGGCGTTGGGTGCCGGTTCGTTGCGAATTGGGGACATCGTTGCCGCGCAACAGAACCTGTGGTTCGTGGTGTGGATGCCGGTCGCGTTCGCCGTGTACCTGATGTCGGTACTGGGAATGGCGTTCTTCCGGCCGTTCGACCACGCCGTGAGTGGCGATGCCGCCGGCGGCGTGCTCGCCGAACTGTCCGGTGTGGACCGTTTGGTGTTCGTCGCAGGGCGGTGGCTGCTGCTGACCTCCAGCGCGGCGATGGCCGTGCCGCTGTTCCTCGGCGGTGGGCAAGGGCCGCTGCTGCCCGCCTGGTTGTGGTCGGCGCTCAAGACCGCGGCGGTGCTCGGCTTCCTCGTGTGGGCGAGCCGGTGTGCTCCCACTGTCCGGATGGAGCGGTTCCATGAGATCGCGTGGATCGTGCTGATCCCCGCGACCCTGGTGCAGGCGCTGGTCGTGTCGGTCGTGGTGATCTGGTGATGGCACAGGTGTTGTTCTGGTTGTGCGCGATCGCGGCCGTGGTGACCGGCATCGCGGTGTTCCGCGTGGACTCCATGGCCCGCGCGACGTTCGCACTGCTCGCCTCGTTCGTCTTCACCGCGGTCACGATCCTGCTGCTCAACCTGGCCTATCTGGGCGTGCTCGTCATCCTCATGATGATCATGGAGATGGTCATCATGGCTGTCTTCATGGTCATGTTCATGATGAACCCCGCCGGGCTGATGCCCATGACCATGGTGCACAACCAGAAGGGCTCCCTGGCGATCGCCGTCGGCACGTTCGTCGTGCTCGCCACGGGCGTCCTGCTGGTGCCGTGGCCGGGGTCGGACCGGGCGCGTCCGGACGATCCGACGATGCAGCTCGGCGAGGCCCTGATGGGCTCGAAGATGCTGGTGATGATCGTGCTCGGTCTCGTGCTGTTCGCCACGATGGTCGCCACCGTCGTGCTCGCCACCCATCGCGGTCGCTACGACCGGTATGGCGATCGACTGGACCGCAAACGCCCTGACGATCCGGTGCCGGGAGGGATCGGCCGATGAGCCTCCAGGAGTTCCTGCTGCTCGCCTCGGCGCTGTTCAGCGTGGGGTTGTACGGAGCGCTGTCGCAGCAGTCCATCGTGATGATCATGATGGGGCTGGAGCTGATGATCAATGCGGTGATCGTGGGCGCTTCGGCCTTCTGGTACTTCGTCTCCCCCGACCGTCCGGACGGACAGGTGGTCGTACTGCTGGCGGTGACAGCCATGGCCGTCGAGATGGCCGTCGGGTTCGCCGTGACCACAGCGATCTTCCGCAGCCGGGACGTGGACATGACCGACATGGCCGCGGACCTCAAGGGCTGAGCGATGACACTGTGGCTGCTCGTCTCCGTCCCGCTGCTCGTCGGCGCCGGCTTGCTGGTCGCGGGCAGCCGAGCCGACCGGCTCGCTCCCGTGGCCGCGATCGCGGCAGCGGTGGGCTGCCTGGCGCTGGCGTCATTTGCCGCATATGCGCGGCCGGTCGCGTCCGCACCGCTGCTGGAGGGCATCGCCTTCGGTCTCGCGGTCGACGGCTTGTCCGCGGTCATGGTGGTCACCGTGGCGGCGGTGCTCGTCGCCGTGCTGGTGTTCGCCGCAGGCGACATCGGGCGGCAGGCGCGGTTCTTCGGGCTGATGCTGCTGTTCGCGGGCGCGATGCTGGTCGCCGTCACGGCCACGACGATGGCGTCGTTGCTGATGGCCTGGGAGGTCATGGGCGCGACGTCGTACGCGTTGATCGCCTACTGGTGGCGCGACGAGCACCGCGTCGAGTCGGGCAACATCGCCTTCCTCACCACGCGTGCGGCCGACCTCGGGCTGTACCTGGCAGCGGGCGCGATGCTCGCGGGCGGAGCGGGAGGTCTGGCGCTCGCTGATCTTCCGCAGCTCACGTCGGGATGGCGTGATGTGGCGGCCGCCGGGATCGTGCTGGCCGCGCTGGGCAAGTCGGCGCAGCTGCCGTTCAGCTTCTGGCTGTCGCGGGCGATGGACGGCCCGAGCCCGGTGTCGGCGTTGCTGCACTCGGCCACGATGGTGGCAGCCGGTGCGTATCTCCTGTTGCGGCTGGAGCCGTTGCTCGCCGCGACGGCCTGGGCGGCGGTACTGGTCGCGTGGGTTGGTGCGGTGACCGCGCTACTACTCGGTGCCGTGGCGGTGGTGCAGCGAGACCTGAAGCAACTGCTCGCGGCCTCGACGTGCGCCCAGGTCGGGTTCATGGTGCTGGCAGCGGGTGTCGGAGGAGTCACCGCGGGATCGGCACACCTGGTGGCACACGCGGCGACGAAGAGCCTGCTGTTCCTTTGCGCGGGCGCGTGGCTCACCGCGCTGGGCACCAAGGAGCTGACGTCGTTGCGCGGAGCCGCCCGGCGTTACCGCGTCGTCGGGCTGAGCTTCGCGGTGGGCGCACTCACCCTTGCCGGCGTGCCCCCGTTGTCGATCTGGGTGACCAAGGACGCCGTGCTCGCCGATGCGCTGCGCGACTCCCTGCCGCTGTACCTCGTCGGACTCGCCGCGGCGGTCATGAGCGGGCTGTACGCCGGACGTGCGCTGTGGCTGATGTGGACCGGTGACACCGCAGGCGATGCACCTCGTGTTCCGCGTCTGCTGGCGTGGCCGCTGCCGGTGCTCGCGGCAGCCGCGGCGGTGCTCGGCATCCCCCTGCTCGGGCGAACAGCGGCGTGGGAGCTCGCGGTGTCCGGTGTGGTGGCGGCGCTGGCCGTCGGCGTGGCGATGAGGCTGACCCAGCGGGGCGACCGGCTCGCGAGCTCTACAGGGGTGCTGGCGGACTGGTTGGGACTCGAGCGCTTCGCACGCCGTGCGGTGGTCGTGCCGACGCTCGCTGTGGCGGGATGGCTGGCGAGGTTCGATGATCACGTCGTGGCGGGCAGCGTGCGCGCCTCGGCCGCCGTCGGAGGCGCCACCGCGCGGGTGGCAGGCCTGCGGATCGACGTGTCGCTGGACCGGATCGTCGCCGGCGTCGGCGAGAGCGCCCGGCGGCTCGGCCGGCTGGCCCGGCGGCCGCAGACCGGCCAGCTGCACCACTACTACGCCCAGTCGGTCGTCGTCCTCGCGCTGCTGGCGACGCTGCTGATCATCACCGGACGAGGGTGAGGTGAACGTGCTCAGCATCGTGGTCTTCCTGCCCGTCGCCGCGGCCGTGGCTCTGCTGCTGTTCCCGCGGATGAGCGACTCGGCGGTCCGGTGGACGTGGATCACGGTCACCGCCGTTGATCTCCTGCTCGTGCTGGGGTTGTGGATCGCCTCCCCTCCGGGTGACGGCTTCGCCTACGAGGTCGATCTGCGGTGGATCCCGAGCGTCGACTCCGGTTACCACATCGGCGTCGACGGACTGAGCATGCCGCTCGTGGCGCTGACCGCCGCGTTGTTCCTCGCCTGCGCGATCTACTCGGCGCGCGAGACGCGGCGCGTGCGGTCGTTCGCGGCTCTGTTCCTGTTTCTCCAGACCGTGTGCCTGGGGCTGTTCGTCTCGCTCGATCTGATCCTGTTCTTCGTCTTCTTCGACCTGTCGATCGTCGGCATGTACTTCGTGATCGCGGGCTGGGGCCACCGAAACGCGGCCCGCGCGGCACTGCAGTTCTTCCTGTACACCTTCCTCGGATCGCTCGCGCTGCTGCTCGGGTTCATCGGGCTGTACCTCGCGGCCGCGCCGCACACGTTCGACATCGTGGAGCTGACGCGGCAGAACCCGTTGGCGGGCAAGGGAGTCACCGGCGCGCTGATTCTGCTCGCGCTCGGCGTCGGCCTGGCCATCAAGACACCCACGGTGCCGTTCCACACGTGGCTGCCACCGGCGCACACCGAGGCTCCAGCGGCCGGATCGGCGATCCTGGCCGGGGTGCTGCTGAAGATGGGCACCTACGGCTTCGTCCGCATCGTCATGCCCGTGCTGCCCGGCGTGTGGCGGCAGTACGCCCTGGTGTTCGTGATCGTGGGCGTGGTGAGCGTCATCTACGGTGCGCTGGTCGCGCTGGCGCAGCGCGACTTCAAGCGGATGATCGCCTACACATCGGTCAACCACATGGGCTACGTGATCCTGGCCGTCGGCGCCGCCGGTCTCGTCGCGTCCTCGGAGTCGCAGGCACGACATCTCGCCATCACCGGCGCCGTCACGCAGATGGTCAGCCACGGCTTGATCACCGGCGCGCTGTTCCTGCTGGCGGGCGCGATGTGGGATCGGGGTGGGACCTACGACATGGACAGTTACGGAGGCCTGGCCGCACAGGCGCCACGGTTCGCCGGTCTGGCCGGGCTCGCTGCGTTCGCGTCGCTCGGACTGCCGGGGTTCTCCGGGTTCATCGCCGAGTTCCAGATCTTCACCGGGTCACTCGGCGGCGCGCCGGTCGCGACCGCGGTGGCGTTCCTCGGAATCCTGATCACGGCAGCGCTCTTCCTGCGGGTGTTGCAGCAGGTGCTGCTCGGTTCGCAGCGGTCGCCGTCCGGGAAGTTCGGCGACCTGACGTGGCCGGAGACCGCGTCGATCGGGCCGCTGATCGCACTGTCCGTCCTCATCGGACTGTTCCCGCGTCCGCTGCTGGACGCGATCGAGCCGGCCGCCCGCACTGTCAGCGCGATCTTCGGCGGGTGACCGCGTGGAGATGATGAACGAGAACCCGGCGGCGCTGCTGCCGGAGATCTTCCTCGCCTTGGCCGCCGTCCTCGGCCTGCTGCTCGGTTCGTACCTTCCGCGGCACCGCCAGTGGCTGGTCCGCGTGCTGTCCGCGGTCGCGTGCCTCGCGGGCATCGCGGTCACGGTGACGATGTGGTCCGGGATGGACCAGGCGGTGTTCGGCGAGAGCTACGTGATCGATGTCGCCACCAACGCGACGCGCGTGATCGTGCTGCTGGCGACGCTGGTCGTCACCGGTCTCGCGGGTGAGGTGACCGGGTGGGCCAGGGAAGCCGAGTTCCACGTGCTCGTGCTGCTCGCGGCGCTGGGCACGGTGGTGATGGCCGGTGCGGCGGACCTCATGCTGCTCGCGGCCGGGTATCTGCTGGCGAGCATCCCGCTGTACGCGCTGGCCGGGTTCGCGAAGGACAAGGCGGGCGCCGAGGCATCGCTGAAGTTCTACCTGCTGGGGGCGTTGCTCGGGGTGGTCACGCTCATTGGGGTCACGCTGCTGTTCGGTGTCGGCGGCGCCACCGCGTACATGGAACTGCGGCTGGACGAGGCTCCGTCGGCCGCAGTAGCCGTGGGGACCATCGCGGTGCTCGCCGGTCTGCTGTTCAAGATCGGCGCGGTACCCGCCCACTTCTGGGTACCGGACGTGACCGAAGGCGCACGGCCCGTGGTGGCCGCGTTCGTCACCACCGTGCCGAAGATCGGCGCGGTGGTCGCCACCTATCGCCTGGTGGCCGTGCCTCTACGCGACGCCGGTGTCGACTGGAGCCTGTTGATCGCGGTCATCGCCGCGGCCACCATGACGCTGGGCAACCTCGCGGCGTTCTTCCAGGACAACGTCCGGCGGCTGCTCGCGTACTCGACGATCAGCCAGGTCGGCTACCTGCTCATGGCGGTCGCGGTGGCCGAGCGCGCTGACCTGGCACTGCCGAGCATGCTGCTCTACCTCGGTGCGTACGCGATCACGAACCTGGGCGCGTTCGCAGTCGTGTGCGCACTGCCTTCTGCCGTCACGCTCGAGGACTACCGCGGACTGGTGCGCGAGCGGCCCTGGCTCGTCGTCAGCCTGGTCGTGTGCCTGCTGGGACTGGTCGGCACCCCGCCGACCGCGGTGTTCGCCGGCAAGCTGACCGTGTTCACCGCCGCCCTCGACGGCGGGTTGCTGTGGCTGGTGGTGCTCGGCGCGGTCAACACAGTCGCCAGCCTGTTCTACTACCTGCGGTGGGTGGTTCCGGCTGTGCGGGGTGAGGCTGCGGACGCCTCCGACATCCGCACTTCCGCGGCACGCGTGGCGTACCTGCTGGCTGCGGCTTCGCTGGCCGGCGGTGTCCTGTCCGGGGTAGTGCTGCCGATGTTCGACGGCACTCTCCTCCAGTGACCAGCCTCTCTCCCTACTACGGATCTTCGTAGGTGTTGTGAGATGCTGGTGCCCGATGAAGCAACAGCTGCGCGAACGTCCGGCCGGTAGGCCGCTGGTCGCCAGGCTGGATCCGGTCCGCGGCCGTTCAGCCCGGCGCCCTCGTCGACGTCCGGTCCGAGAGTGGATCGTGGCGGGTGTCGCGGTGCTCGTCCTGTTCGGACTCAGTGCCGTGGCCGTGCGTGACACGTTGACGCCCCCGCCCACCCAGGCAGCGGCCCCGACGCAGGAGCTGGATCAGCCCAGTGCCGTCGCGCACGACCAGGCCGGGCACGCGCTCACCGGCCGCACTCCTCCCGCACCGAATCCGGATCCGAAGGTCTTCGACGCGGTGAAGGCATCCGCCGAACTCCCGCCCGGTGGCGACTTCACCGTCCAAGGTGCGCGGAGGTGGACGGTCGTACCCGGCACGAGCCCGGCGGTGGGCGGAACGAACCGCGTCACCTACACCGTCGAGATCGAGGACGGCGTGCAGCTCGTCGGCGGCCCCGAGACCTTTGCCACCGACGTCAGCACGATCCTCGCCGACCCGCGCAGCTGGATCGGCGACGGTAAGCACGGCTTCCAGCGCGTCGACTCCGGCAAGCCGGACCTGAGGATTCGACTCACCTCTCAGATGACCACGCGCGACGTGTGCGGATTCTCGATCCCGTTCGAGGGCTCCTGCGTCAACGGCGACAACGTGACGATCAACGTCGCGCGCTGGGTGCGGGGCGCGGTCTCGTTCCAGGGCGTCCTGGTGGAGTACAAGCAGTACGTGGTCAACCACGAGGTCGGCCACGGCCTGGGATACGACCACAAGTCCTGTCAGGAGAACGGCGCGCTGGCACCCGTGATGATGCAGCAGTCGTGGGGTATCTCGAACGACTACCTCGCCGCGCTGGGCACAGACCGGGTCAGCAAGGACGGCAAGGTGTGCAAGCCCAACGCCTGGCCCTATCCCACCGGTAGCTGACGCGCGGTCAGAACGCGGCAGGCAAGATCTCCACATGACTTCCGCCCGAAGGCCGACACTGCGCACGGTTCTGCGCAACCGCGGCTACCGACGGCTGTTCACCGCCCAGACCATCTCGCGCTGGGGTGACACGGTGAACACCGTCGCGTTGGTCGTCCTGGTCTTCCAGCTCACCGGGTCCGGGCTCGGAGTCAGCGGCGTGGTGATCGCCGAGATCGTGCCCGTGCTGCTGCTCGCCCCCATCGCCGGTGCGATCGTCGACCGGTTGCCGCGCATCAGGGTGATGGTGGCCGCTGACGTCGTGCGCATGGTGCTCGCCGCCGCACTACCGGTGTTCGACCAGCACGTGATCGCGGTGTTCCTCATCGCTTTCGGGTTGTCGGCCGGGTCGGTCTTCTTCAACCCCGCCTCCGCTTCAGTACTACCCAGCATCGTCGCAAAAGACGAACTCGTCGCCGCCAACAGCGGACTGTGGTCGGCCGCCGTGGTCTCGCAGATCGCGCTCGCTCCCGCCGCGGGCGTGCTCGTCGCCGTATGGGGACCCAGCCCGGCGTTCTTGATCAACGCCGCCACCTTCGCCCTCTCGGCGCTCGCCCTGACCAGGCTGCGACTGCCCAAGACTCCCGCTCCGGTTTCCACGGCCTCCTGGACCACCCGAGTGCTGGAAGGTCCGCGCCTGCTCCTCCACGATCGGCTGCTGCGCGTGCTGGCCTCTGTCCAACTGCTGGCCGCCCTGTCCGCCGGCGCCACCAGCGCCCTGCTCGTCGTCCTCGCCGAACGCCATCTGGGAACCGGACCTGGCGGGTTCGGCCTGCTCATGGGGGCCATCGGCGTCGGAGCCGCACTCGGGCCCCTGCTGCTGGCCAGGCTGACCGCCAACCCCCGCCAACCAGCGCTGATCTTCGGTCCTTATCTGCTGCGCGGGGCCGTCGACGTCGTTCTCGCCACCAGCCGCAGCCTGCCGGTGGCGATGACCGCTCTCGCCTTCTACGGCGTGGGCACCTCCACCGGCATGGTCACGTACAACTCGCTGTTGCAGGCCGAGGTCGCCGAACACCAGCGCGGGCGTGTGTTCGCCGGGTTCGACATGATCTGGCAGACCGGCAGGCTGGCCTCCATCGCCCTCGGTGGCCTGGCCGCTGACAGTCTTGGCATCCGCGCCGTTTACCTCCTGGGCGGAGGCCTCCTGCTGCTCGCCGGAACCATCGGCCTACTCGGACTACCTCGACATGGCGCGTCAGACCATCACTCCACATAGGACAGCACGGCCATCATCCCCGCTTCGCCGTGGTACACGTTGTGGCAGTGAGTGAGCCATTGGCCGGGGTTGTCTGCATCGAAGTCCACGATCAGCTCCCGGCCGGGCAGCACGATCGCGGTGTCCCGGCGAGGACCGATCTTGCCGTTCGCCCGAACCTGGAACGTGTGGCCGTGCACGTGCATGGGGTGAAACATCTTCGACTTGTTCCGCATCCGCAGCCGCACGACCTGTCCGGAGCGGATCGGCAGCCCGTCGGCCGGGTCGTAGGCCTTGCCGTTGATCGTCCAGGAGTACTTGTCGCCGGGGCCTTCCAGGACGAGATCGTGCGTGACGTCCGGCTCGCGCAGCGGCAGGGCGACGCTGTCCGTCGCACGGAGTGCGTTCATCTCCGGCACCACCAGCTTCGCCAGTTCCGTGGCGAGCGCTTCGCTGTCCGTTGACGCCGCCACTCCGGTTGACAGCAAGACCTGGGTGAACTGACCGCGGCCCTCGGCGAGGGCGAGCACGGGCACCGTCCGATCAGGCACGGTCACGACGCAGTCGAGCCGCTCCCCCATGCCCAGCAGCACTACGTCCAGCTCCACCGGCATCACAGGGAAACCGTCCGCGTGGGTCACGGTCATCGGGACCCCCGGCACGCCGACCCGGAACGCGGTGTCGGCTCCCGCGTTGATCAGCCTCAACCGGATGCGCTGCCCCGGCTTGGTCGCGAACGTCTGCGGGGCCTTCCACACCTTGCCGTTGGCAAGCACGTGCGGATAGATGACATCGCCGGCGTCGCCGCCGAGCAGGTCGGACTTGGGCATGGCGGGCATGCCCGGCATCGCGCCGTGGTCCATGCCGGGCATGCCGTTGGCGCGCAGCTCGTCGAACACGGCGTCCGGTGTCCGGCCAAGCCCGTCGAGCCAGTCGTCGAGCACGATGACGAGTTCGGTGTCGTAGTTCCCGCCGTCCTCCGGGTCCTCCACGATCAGCGGGGCGTAGAGGCCGCGGTCGAGCTGCACGCCCGAGTGCGGGTGAAACCAGTAGGTTCCGGGATCCGGCGCGGTGAACTCGTAGGTGAACGACTGACCGGCGGGGATCTCGTCCTGGGTCAGGCCTGGCACGCCGTCCATGTCGTTGCGCAGCGCGAGGCCGTGCCAGTGGATGCTCGTCGGCTGGGGCAGCTCGTTGCGCAGTTCGACGTTCAGCAGGTCGCCGCGCCTGATCCTGATCTCCTTGCCGGGGAGCTCCCCGTACGACCAGGTGCTCGCCGTGATGCCACCCAGGTCGACCTCGGACTGGACCGCGGCCAGCTTCACCGACGTCTTGCGCGCACCCGCGATCTGACGGGCGCGCTCGGCGGCGGCCACCTTCGGCGAGTTGGGCCCGATGGGCGTTCCACCGCCAGACGATCCGCCGTTGCTCGCGCATCCCGCGAGGCCTGTCGCTGCCACCAGGCCGAAGCCGAGCCGGAAGAGGTCCCGGCGGCCGAGGGACGCGGGCTGAGCGGTCATGAGGTCCTCCAGAGTTATCTACTAAGGTAGATAGTAGCAATCTCGGAGGCGACCCGGATCGCGGACGCACCCCCGGCCGTGTCCCAGGTCACAGGTCATACCCCTACCCCGTATGCCCACGAAACCTTGCACACCCATACCCCCCTTAGGTATAAAGGTGGCAAGCGCCCGTCGTTCCCCCGGTCAGTTGCGACCGGCCGCGCGACGGACCGATCGACAGGAGC
>NZ_JOEA01000043.1 GCF_000719115.1 Lentzea albidocapillata
CAGCGACAAGAACAAGACCACCGGGTAGAACATCACCAGGACCCACCACCTGCGGAATTACTTGAGCGCAGGCCCCGGGAATAACTTGAGCGTTCACACAGCCGCGGCTCGTGCTCGCGAACTCGGCTTCGACATCGTCGTCGACCGCGTCGATCCCCGGGACATATACGAACGCGATGGCTGGACTTGTCAGCTGTGCGGTGCTCCGGTCGACCGCGATAAGGCATGGCCTCATCCACTCTCGGTCACCCTCGACCACATCCAGCCGATCGCGCGCGGCGGACATCACTCCGCCGCAAACCTCCAGACTGCGCACTGGGAATGCAACCTGATCAAGGGCGCGCACTGACGCTTCAGCGGGTGTGCCGCTGGGAGGGGTCGCCGATCGGCCAGTCTTCGGGGAGCCCGAGCGCGGTGTTGGCCGGGGCAGCAGGTGGTTGACGTTCGACCTGGCCGCTTGCGAGGTGCATTGTCCCCCAGGTCGGGAGTACCGGAGCATCGATCGATCTCGAGTTGGGGCTGCACCACAGGACGGGTGTGTTCTTCGCCCAGCTCCAGGGTCCTGGGTTGTTGACGACCAGGACGCCGCTCACTCGTGAGTGACTGTCGGTGTGAGGAGTTGTCCAGTATCCGTCGGGCAACCTGCGGAGGGCCGATGAGTCACCCGATCTGATGTACTCGATCGGACTTCCGTACAACGAGTTACCGATGTCGTCGTCCTCCGGGAAGTAGGTCGCTTGCCCGACCGCCACGATGAAAGGCATCGACAGCTCCCCGTACTTCTTGCCCTTCCGTCTGACCGCCTCGAGCACCAGATCGGATCTGAGCGGCTCTTTCATCGGTGGATACATCCCGATCGTCCTGCTGGAGGGGATGCCACGCCTGCCAGGGTCCCGCGGAAACGCCATGAACGAAATGGACCAGTCAGCTTCCTGCCAGGTGTAGCTCGGCAGCGGCCTGTGGCGTTGCATGAGGTCGGCGATGGCGTGATCGGGGTCAAGTTCGGCCAGCCACCGTGTCAGTCCGGATTTCAGCCGTTTTTGTTGCGGTGCCGTCGATCCAGCTCTGTTGATCGTGACCGACACGCGGAAGTTGGGGCTGGGCAACCTGTCGATGGTGTCGAGCAGGGCAGCTGTCAACGCGTCGTCCGCGCGCTCGGACGTCCAGATCGCCTCGACGACGAACTGCTCATCACCACGGGTCACCAGGAAGTCTGGGGTCTTGCCGCGGCTTCCGAGTGGTCGCTCGATCTCGACTGTGCAGCCGGCGCCGAGCAGCATCTCGTGCAGGTACAGCTCCCACAACGCGGAGGACACGTTGGCGTTGGAGTTCCTATCCAGGAGCCGCTTGCGGAAACCACGCTGTGCGTGCTCCGGGAGGTGGGACCACCACTCGGTGATCACATCCCGCGCCTGGTCCCAGAACGGTCCAGCCATCCGCTCGTAGAACTCCGCGTCTGGCTCGGTACCCCGCTGTGGTGACGAATCCGTCCGGATCCGGTCTGTGTAGACCGCCATGAGCAAGGATCGTAGATCGCCCTGCTGATACTTCTCCAAAGCATTTCCGCGTCTGTACTACCGAGACAGGCTCGTCAGGGGCGTGCTTGTGCTCAGGAGCAGTAGGGTGGGATGAACTCGGCCATGCTCGTTCACGCTGCCGACACTGGGATCGACTGAAGCTCACGTTCTGATGGATCGCGCAGCGACCCTCAGCGCCGTGAACTTCCGGCATCGACCAGGCTGCGGAGTTGAGCAGGGTCGTCATCGGACACAAAGCGGTAGCTCTGGGGTGGTTGGAACTTGGCCGTTCCACGCAATACCGAGAGCGGCCAGGGATCCGCCAGCCGATGTGGGAAGCCGACGTGCAGCGCTGTGGCCAGATCAGCACCGGCGAAGTACTCGTCGTACTCGTGACGGAGCAGCCCACTGTTCTTGCGGTGGCGCCGCCAAATTCTTGCGGGAGTGTCGGTGTCGCGTCCGACGAGCACTGCGGTACCGACGACGGCCATCACCGGTGAACTGGCGTAGAGGATCAGATGGGTGCCGTCTGGAGCGGACAATCTGGTGCGTCGCAGCTCGACGGTCTTCGTGCCATCAAGAATGGCTTCAGCGAAGCGTGGTCGAAGCGACAGCAGGAGTGGGCGCAGGTCAGATGCCCACGCGCTGGGTTCTATTGCTGTCGCCGTCACAGGGGGTGACCTTAGCGGTACATGGCGGCGGACCGGTGGTGCACATGGCCGATTGTGGATCACGTCATCGCTTCGTTGTGTTTCCTGCGGCGTAGATCGCGGCGAAGGTTGCTGGTGGAACGCGGACGGGACCTTGAATCCTCTTCGGGCCTTCCAGCGACTTGAGGATGTCGAGGTACTCAGACCACAGCACCGGGCGACGAAACAGCTCGGTGTAGGACACACGCAACGCTTGTGCGCTGCCACGTTCGCCCGCTGCGCCGCGGACGTCGGAGAGCGTGAAGACGCCGTAGTGGGCGAACTGCGCGTGCAGCTCTTCGGGTGCACCGAACTCGATGGCGTCGAGGAGCGAGGTACCGATGAACCGCGCGGGGCCGGTGTTCGAATCCTGTGTGAGGTACCACAGGACGCGTCCGGGCGCCTTCAGCACGCTGGGGTGGTTGCCGCGGTAGTACACGTGCTCGCGTCCAAGAGCCAGTCTGGTCGACCGTTCGGTGAGTATCGGCGGCTCACCGAGCAGCTCAGCACTCCATCGCGGCTGGATCGCCACTGCGAAGTGGGCAAGGTCGCTGTCGGTGATCTTGGCGGGCCACCACGTTCTCTCGTACTGCGCGGCCGATTCGGGTGCGAGGTGAGGTGGTAGCAGTGCTGCAGGCTCAAGGT
Source organism: Lentzea albidocapillata (assembly GCF_000719115.1). GTDB lineage: Bacteria > Actinomycetota > Actinomycetes > Mycobacteriales > Pseudonocardiaceae > Lentzea > Lentzea albidocapillata. The sequence goes on from NZ_JOEA01000043.1 coordinate 2,852, forward strand.
CGACCAGTGCGTGTGCGGAGGAAACAGCGGCGCTGATCTGAGCTCCCGTCCCGGCAGCTTGGATCACCCAGGAGTGCCATACGCCGTCGATCCGCTGGTATCCCTCGTGGCTTGCCGCGCGCTCAATTGCCGGCGAGAGGTAGGGGTCCTCGATGCGCACCACGCTGACGTTCTCGTCGCGAGCCGTCACTCGCAACATCCAGAGCAAGTACCGCGCCATGGTGTCGGCGTCGGCGTTGTCCTGCACGCGGAGGAGAGGTGCCCGCAACACATGGCCATCGAGCACTGAGGCATAGCAGCCCACGGGTTTGTCGTTGCCTGCTCGGACGATCGAATGGGACCGCGGCGACCGAGCCAGTGCCTGCAACCGGGCCTTCAGCTCTTGCCGTGTTTCGCCAGCGGCCCTGTCGAGGAAGGCCATGAGCGCTGCCTCGGACTGAGCGTTCGCAAGCTCGGTGCTGAACGAACTCCCGGCAATCACCTGCGGTCGGTAGGCGACGGCGTGTGCGAGTTCGTCGAGCTGGATGACGAGATGGTCCGGATCGATCACTCGAAGACCAGTCAGCTCAGGAACCTGGTTGAGCTGAGCCAACAGAGGTGCGACTTTCGTGCGCAGGCGCTCATCCCAGGTGAGGAAGACACGGATCCGCGCTGCGGCGGTTTCGGCGAGCTGCCACAGGTCCCCGATGTCTTGCGGCGTGAGTTCCCTGTCGGGCTCTGCTGATCGAACGGTCGCGCGCAGGATCTCGTAGAGTTCTTCAGCGCGCTTGGGTGATCCGTGCGGCCGACGGTACCGAGCTGCTGCATCAACCAGTCGGCCCCGGAGTGCAGCCGGATGCCGGTCAAGATCCCGTTCGAGTCCATGCGGAACGACCTTCTCGATCCGGTCCGCCACGTCAGGAGCGAGAAGTACCTGTGATCGATCCGCCTGCGGGTGATCTTTCCGCGTGCGCAGATCCATCAGGATGTTCACGTCGATAGCCACTGCCAGTTCCGTTGGCTCCTCCAGCGGCGTGAACAGGTTGGCGTGCCCGTGATCGAGCCACCACACGGTCATCGCGGCCTGATCTTCACCACGTCCACGTGCACGGCCGAGGTGCTCGAAGCCCAGACCGCGCCACACGCGCTGGATGTCGGCGTAGTCATCCCGGCATTTAGCGCGTACGCCAAGGCGGGCTTGATGTCGTCGGCTCACCTCGTTGACGAGACGCTGGGCCATGCCGCGGTGACGGTAGTCTTTCGCGACGCACAGGTGGACCAGGGTTACCTCGTTGCGAGGGAGGCGGAAGACCGTGTATCCGATCATCTCGCCCTCGTCCAGCGCCGCGAGGAGCCAGCCTCTTTGCGCAGCGTCGAAGTATGCGGCCCGCGGCAACAGCCCGAGTGTCTTCCTAGCCGTATTGCCGAGTTCGACCGCGCGTTCGATCGTTTCGGTGTCCGTACCGGACACGACCTGAATGACCACTTTCGCGGACGTCGACGGCGACATCGTTGCAGTTTGACCCAGGACTGCGGGTTCGCGACTGTCGCTGGTGTTCTCTCACCTGAGAGGCCTACCTGTAGGCGCACATATGTTCAGGGTGTGATCGGTCGTGCCGAGACCGAGCGAGCAGAGGTGTCGGGGTTCCCGAAGCCGCTGCTCGGCGTCGCCGGCTTCCCCGCGACGTCCCGGCCAGATTTGAAGGTCGGCCGCAGCCTCGCCGCCTATGGCGGAGTTTCGTCGCTGGCTCGCTTGCGTGGAGCATGGTGTTGGGCGGGTCCCGGCCGCATCGGTGGGACTACATCGGTGCCGCCATCTGCGTGATCGGCGTTGCCGTGTACGTGCCTAGAGGCTGACGCAGGATTGACCCTCTGACCTCGCCCCTGCTCACGCAGTCAGAGCACCAGGCGGTCGCCTCGCTGCGTTCGTGCCGCGTCCAGTTCAGCTCAGTGCCTTGGTCGAGGAGGTACTCGGCGCACTGCCAGGTCAAACCCTGGAACTGATTAGCCTCGTGTGGAACGAACGCTGCTGCTGCACATCCGAACTCGGCGTTTCACCAGTTTTGCAGGTATCTGGTGACGGTGGGGGCATCCTTCGTGAGGGCGCTGCGCCAACTGAGCACTCCGCGGTTCTGTAGACGGCCGACGACGACGATTGGATGCACACCCCGCGCGTTGGCCACCTTGGTCAGCCAGGTCTGGCCGATCCGTTCTGGAGTGGGCGGGAGTGAGCCTGGCAGGGCCCAGTGCGCCGCGAGCTCGTTTGCTTCATCCTCGCGTGCCCTGCCGCGCGGGTTGTCCTCATCCAAGATCACCTCGCCCGCGATGTGGCCAAGCACTATGTGCGCTACTTCGTGCAGAAGCGTGAAGAGCACCTTGTCGAGCCGTTGGCCGCGGCCAGACAGCCCGATGACGGGCGTGCCGTCGAGGTCGAACGAAGCACCGTCGATCTTGCTGGAGGGAAAGGCCTCGACGTGCACCAGCCGGACTCCGGCTTCTGCGAACTGGGCTGGCAACTTCGCGAACGCTGCAGGATCGCGCACCTCGTTGCTCAGCCGGCTGGCCAGCGCTTGCAGTCGCTCCCGAGAGTATGGCGCTACGCGCAGTCGCGCGGCCTGACGCCGTACGCACGCGAGCCACGTCAGCTGAGTGGGCGTGACCCGTTCGTCGACGTTGCTTCGTCTCGCGACCATCGCCAGCTGGGGTTCATCGTCGACGTGGTCGATCTCGAGGAGTTCGCACAGTTGATCAGCTTGGTCTTGGATCGTGGTCCCTGTGATCACGCCGCGCTTGCGTAGTACTGCGACCGGAGCCAGCTGGTTCAGTCGGGCCCGGAGGCGGACTTCGTCCAGCTGTCTGCGGGTGCCCTCGTCCTGTGACTGTTTCCATAGGTGGTACTGGTCTTGATAGTTCAGCCAGTACTCGGGGCTTGGGCCCAATGCCGCGGAGATCTGGGCAGCTGACTCTCGGGTGATCTCCTTCTTGCCGGAGATGATCTCCGAGATGACCTGTGCGGGGCGGCCCAGGATGTCGGCGAACTCGGCCTGGGTCCAGCCGCGAGCTTCTATCTCCTCCAGCAGGTGTTCACCCACCGGGAAGGCTTCCGCAGGCCCGGTGTTCATGGCGTTACCTCCCGCGTGTCGGACTCGACGATGACCATCACCGTCACCTCGTCGGTCTTCACGGCGTCGAACTCGAGCAACAATCTCGCCCCGTTGGCCAAACGGATCGAGGAATGTGCTTGACCGCGGCCGTTCTCGGTCCTCAGGTCCAGGGACATCACCCGCTGCAGGTCTTTGCTGTCGTTGGCTGCGCGCAGCGACTGGAGTCGTCTTCGGTAGGCCCTGATGACGTCCGGTTCCCACGTATCTGGCTGGAAAGCGGCGTCGGCGGCGAGGCGGTGGAGCATCTCGTCGCCGTACCGCACGTGCACGCCGACCTCCGCTCATCACCCCTGGGCCGATGACGGCGCCACCGGTGGGTGTGAGCGTAGCGATCGAGCGGGATCCAGCTCGCGAGACGCCACACTCGCCTAAGTGTACTACTCGTATTATCGTCTTCACCCCTTGACTGAACACGTGTATGCGACATACGGTACCGCTGTTCGAGTCACGCAGCCCGACAAGCGCAAGGAGTGGTCATGACCGCAGACGCCGTTGCCGAGAAGGACACGAAGCACTACGAGGTCGTCGTGAACGGGCGCACCAAGATCGTCACGACCGACGAGCTGACCTTCGAGGAGGTCGTGGGGCTGGCGTACGACCCGGTTCCGAGCGGGCCGAACTGGGTCTTCACCGTCACCTACCGCCGCGGGCACGGGAACAAGCCGGAGGGCACCCTCGCGCCTGGCGAGAGCGTCAAGGTCAAGAAGGGGATGATCTTCAATGTCACAGCGACTGATAAGTCGTGACCCAGCGCTCAAGCGACTACGGGATGAGGGCTACGACGTCTCGATCATCAACGGGTACCTCGTGGTCGGGCAGGTGCCCTATGTGACACCTGAACGTGAGGTCGCCTACGGCGCACTAGCCTGCGCGATCGGTGCCACCGGCGATGACGTCCTCCCGCCGACCGACCACACGATGAGGTTCGTCGGCAAGCAACCCTGCATGAGCAACGGCGCCAGGTACGAGAAGATCATCAACCAGGAGGTCAACGAAGCCGTTGCCCCTGGGCTGGTCGCCACCTACTCGTTCTCTTGCAAGCCGCCGTCGGGGCAGTATGCCGACTACCACGAGAAGGTGACCACCTACATCGCCATTCTCGGCACCGAGGCCCACGTGCTCGACCCGACGGCAACCGCACAGGCATTCCTGCCGGTCACCAGCGACGGGACCGATGGCTCGGTGTTCCACTACATCGACACCGCGTCCAGCCGCGCCGGCATCAACGCCACCAACGACAAGCTCCGCGGCCAGCGCATCGCCATCGTCGGGCTCGGCGGCACCGGCTCCCACATCCTCGACCTGGTCGCCAAGACGTGGGTCGAACAGATCCACCTCTACGACGACGACCTGCTCCAGCAGCACAACGCCTTCCGTACGCCCGGCGCACTCTCCGAGCAGGACCTCAAGTCCGCCAGCACCAAGGTCGCTTTCCTGGCAGCCACCTATTCCCGGCTCCGAACCGGCGTCGTGCCGCACGAGTACCGAGTCGACGAGCACAACGTGCACGAGCTGGTCGGCATGGACTTCGTCTTCCTGGCGCTCACCGATGGCGCTGCGAAGAAGATCATCGTCGACGCCCTCGAGCAGTACGACGTTGCGTTCATCGACTGCGGCATGGGCTTGTACAAGGTCGGTGACGCACTGGCCGGTCAGGTCCGCGTCACCACCAGCACGCCCGACCAACGCGAGGACGCCCGCCAGCGGATCTCCTTCGTCGACGGCGAACAGGACGAATACTCGGAGAACATCCAGACCGCCGAGCTGAACTCCCTCAACGCGGATATGGCAGTGATCAAGTGGAAGAAGCTCAACGGCTTCTACCTGGACCTCGACCACGAACACAACACTGTCTATGTACTGGACGGCAACATGATGATCAACGAGGACAAGGACGGCGATGCGGACCACGATCAGTCATGAGTTCGTGGACACGATCCCTGACCACCTCGATGACGGAGTCGTCTACATCAGCATCCCTTACGCGACGGCTGTGCACCGCTGCTGCTGCGGCTGCGGACACGAGGTCGTTACCCCGCTGCACCCGCGTCAGTGGTCACTGACCTTCGACGGCGAGTCCATCTCCCTGACGCCCTCCATCGGCAACTGGAGCTTTCCGTGCCGATCCCACTACTGGGTCCGTACAGGGCGTGTCCATCGAGCGCACTCCTTTGCCGACGCCGAGATCGTTGATCTCCGGGTAGATCAACGAGCCGAGCTCCTCGAACACTTCGAGCGACCTGCAGGTTCAGTCCCGGAGGAGACTGCCTCGCTCGCCGAGAGTTGGTGGAAGCGCCTGGCTCAATGGCTTGGGCGTCGGTTTCGCTGACGCCTGCGGGACAGGTCAAGGTCCACAGTGGATGAATTGGTCAGCGCAGCCAGCCCTTGCGCTTGATGTACCACAAGGGGATGAGTGCGGCGATGAACGTGAGCACGGTGGTGATCAGGAAGCCGTGCTCCCACGCGAGCTCGGGCATCACGGTGAAGTTCATGCCGTAGAACGTGGCGATCAGCGTCGGAGGCAGGAACACCGCGGTGATGATGGTGAAGACCTTGACGATCTGGTTCTGCTTGACGTCCAGCGAGGGCATGATCGACTGCTGGAGATAGCCGACTTTCTCGTGCTCATAGCTCGCGTGTTCCTTCACGCCGTCGATGTCGGCGACGAGGATGTCGACCAGCGGGCCGACGTGCGTGTCGCCGGCGCCGATCTCGGCGCGCAGGTGGCGGGCGGCGCGGGCCAGGAGCAGCTGGGACTCCTGGGATCTGGAGACGATTTCCTCGGCCTCGTTCATCCGTTCGATGGTGTCCTGCATGTCGGTGACGCCGATCTCGCGGCCGCGTTGGTCGTATCCGTTGGTGGCCATGGCGATCTCGTCGCTCATCGCCTCGAGTGCGTCGCTGGCGTAGTCGATGACGCGTTCGGATGCTTCGTTGAGTGCGTACTGCGGTGCGCACATGACGCCGCGGGGTTTGGTTGAGTTTCGGGGTGCGGCGCATCCGGGCGATGGCCTTGTCGAACACCGCGAAGTGCTTGGCGGGCTGCAGGATGATGAGCTTGTCGTGGCCGAGGGCCCTGTGGGTAGCTCACCTGGACGGCGAGCTGGCAGTTCTTCCGAAAGTCAGTCGGGTCGGATTTGCCTCCAGCCTCGGCGAGGAAGTGGCTGTAGGCCACGGTGAACGCCGTCTTGTTGGCAGCCGCGGCGACCGCGGTCGCCACCTCGACGATGATCTTTCCGGGCGGCGGCGAACTGTCCGCTGCTATGGGCATTACCGTGGCCAGCACGAGCGCAGCGGCCGTCGTCGCGCTGAGCATCCTCTTGCCTTTCAGACGTCATCAGCGGCGGCGGGGCCAGAAAGTAGCGTGATGACGCGTCTCGCAAAGGTTCCCAGCTTCCTTGCGAAAACCTGACGATTACCGCATTCACCTCCGACGCGAACTCGCTGGCCCGCGCCGGCAGAGTTCCGTGCTCTCACGGACGAGGGTGGCGTGGCGCGCGGCGGGTGCAGGGTCGCGCAGCGCCAGCTTCGCGCCGATGAGGGTGCAGCGGACACCCATCCTGCCCGTGATCGTGTTCTCGACGGCCGAATACCGCCGGGTTGATGCGCCTCGTCGAAACGGCGTCTCTCCGCTCCAGTTGAGCGGGAACGGAGAGACGCCGTTGCGGTGGTTCCTACGAGGTCAAAGTCCAGCTGTTGATGTAGCCGGTGTCCGCGTTGGCCCGGTCCTGCACGCGCAACTTCCAGGTCCCGTTGCGGAGTTCGCTGGAGAGGTTGACGGTGTAGGTCCGGTTGATGTTGTCGGCCGAGCCGCCGCCGCGGTTGTGCAGGTTGTAGGCGGTGCCATCGGGGGCGACGAGGTCGACGATGAGGTCACCGATGTAGGTGTGCACGATGTTGACGGCGACCGACGAGGTGGCGGAGCCGTTGCCGGAGCACCCGGAGATCGTGACGGGGGACTCGGCCGTGCTGTTGTCCTGGATCGGAACGTCGTTGGGGTTGGTGGCCGCGGAGCAACCCGCGCCGTTGACGGTCAGCGTGTAGGTGGTCGTACGCGTGGCTGAGGGCGCGGTGCCGGTGACGGTGACCGAGTAGGTCCCCGGCGGGGTCGAGGCGCCGGTCGAGATGGTGAGTGTCGACGAGTTGCCCGCGGTCACCGAACTCGGGCTAAACGATGCCGTGGTTCCGGAGGGCAGGCCGCTCGCGGTGAGCGACACCGTTTCCGCGGATCCGCTGCGGACGCTCGTGTTCACCGTCGTGGTGACCGAACCGCCGGGGTTGGTCGAGCCCGAGGAGGGCGATGTGCCGATGGTGAAGTCGTTGGAGGGGGTGGAGAGATTGGGCTTCACCACGAAGAGACCGCCTTCGATGGTGAAGACGGCGACGTTGCCGCTCGGGTAGTACGGGTAGTTCGTCCACGTGCCGTTGAAGCCGGCGGTGTTGCTGGACGGGTAGATGTCGAAGTACGCGGCTTCGGACATCGTGGTCGGGGTGGCGACGTTGGCCAGGTCGACGATGCGCAGCCCGGCCTTGTAGTTGGACTGGTACGAATAGTTGCCCTTGATCCACTGGTTGTGGTCCGAGGCTGCCGTGGGGCCGGTGAAGGTGCCGACGAGCACAGGGTTGGTCAGGTCGGCGACGCTCCAGACGTAGGTGCGGGTGTTGCCGCCGTTGTTGGTTTCGTCGGTTTCGTCGTCGAGAAGGAAGTACCGGTGGTCCTCGGTGAACACGCCCTGGTGGACGTAGCCGCGGCCGGTGTAGGTCTTGCGGGACAGCTGTACGGGGCTCGACTTGCTGGTCACGTCGAAGAAGGTCAGCGTGTCCTCATTGGCCCCGGCGAGGATTTCCTTGCCCTGGTAGCGGGTGTCGGGTCCGCGGTAGATGACGGCTGTCGAGTCGTGTGAGTACCCGTCGCCGCTGATGCAGCCGGCGAACGCCGGCGAGAGCCGGTTGGTCAGGCTGTAGGCACGCGGTCCGCCGGAGCAGGTGGTGGAGCCGTTGACGTACAGGAAGCCGGTTTCCGCGTTGACGCTGACTGTGTGGGCTCGCGTGAACGAGGTGTCGCGGGCGTCCGCGCTGAAGGTCACCGGAGGTGAGGTGACCGAACGCAGGCGGGCGAGGTCGAAGATCTGCAGGCCGTGGCTGCCGTTGTTGTCGGAGACGATGTAGACCGTGTTGTTGTGGACGGTCAGCTCGCGCCAGCTGGACGAGCCGGTGGCCGTGGGCAGGTTGCCCAGGTAGACGGGGCTGGTGGGCGTGCTGATGTCGACGAACGACGTGCCGTTCGTCCTGGCGACGATCGCGTATTCCTTGCCGGTGGCCGAATCGGTCCAGCCCCAGCCTCCGCTGCCGGAGCCGCCGCCCATGGCGGACAGCGGCAGGTTCGACTGCAGGTCGATGTTGCGGCACGGGTAGTTGCCGGCCATGCCGTTGGTGCAGGGGACGGCCGCAGCGGCTTGGACGGGTGCGGCTGCGGCCGATGGGGTGAAGGGAACGGCCAGGGCGAAGGCCGCCAGCACCGTCAAGATCGATCTCTTCAACATGCTCGGTTCTCCCATGCAGGGTTGGGTTGAACGTCAGTACATGCGGTGGTGCGGCTGCAAAAATCCATGACGAGCCCTCGTGTGCGGTAGGGCCGATGTGAGGGTTCTGGCGCCAGGCGTGCACGCATGCGAGCGTCTTGTACTGCATTGGATGGAAGATGCAACGATTCAGTCTCGTACTAGCCGCTGTAGTTGATGGCGGCGCGGAATGCCGTGCTACTACTCCTCGTAGTGGATTCAACCGCCCTTGCTCTTGACCTGGATACCCGGTAGGGGTAACTCTGAATACCCCAGGCCCGTATCAACGGAAGGATGCGGCATGTCCGTCTTGAGCGATGAGCGACGCCGTGACCTGATCACCGGAGCGATCGGGACGTGGCTCGTGGTCGCGCTCGTGAGTGACGGCTGGGCGCACCTCAACGTGCCGGAGCTGGAGAGCTTCTTCACGCCGTGGCATGGCGCGCTCTACGCGGGGTTCGCGGCGATGGCCGGGTGGATCGCGCTGCTCGCGTGGAGGTCTCGCGGCGCGGGGAGCTCGGTGCTGGGTGGGTTGCCGCGCGGGTATCGCGGTGCGGCGGCCGGCGTACTCGTCTTCGGCGTGGGTGGAGTCGCTGACCTGGTGTGGCACGAGATCTTCGGAATCGAGGTGGCGGTCGACGCGCTGGTCAGCCCGAGTCACCTCGTGCTCGGCGTCGGCGGGCTGCTCATGCTGAGCGGTCCTCTTCGGGCAAGTGGAGTGCTGAGTGAGGACAGGCTGTGGCCGGCAACGGCCGTGCTGTCGCTGGTTCTGTCCACTTCCCTTGTGGCGTTCTTCCTGCAGTACACCTCGCCGTTCCCGATGCCGGCGGTCGTCGAGTCGTTCATCCCGACCCCTGAAGGCACGCCGGGACACATCGAGGCCGAGATGGTCGTCATCGCCGGCTTGAGCGGCTATCTGGTCACCACAGTGCTGTTCACCCTGCCGTTGTTGCTGATCTTGCGCAGCAGGGAGCGGTTCGCCGCACCGGTGACCGTGCTCATTGGACCGATCGCGTGGCTGCCGGTCGCCGTTGTCGGGTTCCCTTGGGTGCCAGTGGCCGGTGCTGTCGGGGCGACGGCGGGTGCGATCGTTGCTGACCTTCTGCTGGCACGTGTGCGCTTCGCGCTGCCGATCGTCGCCGGTGGCGTGCCGGTGTTGGTGTGGAGCGGTCAGCTGGCCGGACTCGCGATGGCGGATGCGCTGCGCTGGCCGGTGTCGCTGTGGGCGGGTGCGGTCGTGCTCGCCGGCTTCGCTGGTGCGGCGGTCGGCTTGCTGGCGTCGGTGGGCGTCAGCTCGGCGAACAGGTCAGCAGCATCAGCGCGAACATCGCTGCGGACGCGGTGACGACGGGTAGTGCCATGGCGGTGATGCTCGCGATCCCGCTGGAGAGCAGCCTGCGCGTGCGGTTCGGCATCCGGCGGCGCCACTGCAGACGGTCCAGCCGGACGTCCGGATCGAGCTCGCCGCGCGCTTGAACAGGGGCAGGATCGGCAGGGCGGCGGCTACGGCGTCCGCGGCGGCGACCAGCAGGTGATGGCGTCCGTTGAGGTGTGCTCGCTCGTGGTCGAGGACGGCATCGACCTCTTCAGGCGTCAGGTGGCGGCGGAGTCCTTCCGTGGCGACCACAAGACCCGGTTTGCCGGGGAGGCTGAACGCGAGAGGCCGGTCGTGGTCGAGCCAGACCGTCGGATGTGCTCCGGGTTCACGTCGTCCGGCGAGTCGCAGCACCGAGCGGTGTTCCTCGCGGGCATGGGCTCGTTGCCGAGCGCTGCGTGCACCGACGATCGCGAACCGAACGAGCAGAGCGGTCAGCAGAGCGCCGCCGGTGAGGCCGCTGATCACTTCGATC
>NZ_JOEA01000044.1 GCF_000719115.1 Lentzea albidocapillata
CCAGCCCAGCGCGGTGCCGATGACCATGCCGAGCACCTCACCGATCGCACAGCCGGTGAGGCAGTGCAGCGTCGCGGAGATGGCGAGCTTCGTCAGACTTGTTTGCGCCCCAGCGTGATCCATGACCCGTTCCTTCGCCTTGCCCTCGGCTCACATACCCTACTGGGGTATGCTGTGTGAAGATACGCTCATACCCCCCGAGGGTGTCAAGGCAATTTGCCGGAAGATCGACAGTGGGCGTCGTCACCATCGAGGCACACATCTGCCACAGCCCTTCAGAGCGCAGATGTCCTGGCCTTCGCTTCGCCGTCACCGATCAGTAAATCCGGCGATGCCCTCGCTGACCGCGGGTCGATCGATCCAGTGGGGACCGCGGTGATCGCCGGTCGATCACGATAGACAGCACGTTCGTGCTGTCGCTTACTTGAGCGCCTGGCGAAGCGTGAATGTGCCGCCGCTGTCGGTGGAGGCGTGGATGGCGGACTCCGTCGCGACGTACACCGCGGAACCCTTGGCGGCAAGCGCTGCCGGCGTCCCGGTGACCCGGCCCTTTGCCGTCCACGTCGCAGCGGAATCCCCACTCACGTGCACGATCCCGTCCATCCCGACACCGAAGACGACCTCACCCTCGCTCCAGTCCAAAAGCACCAGTCGCGGGCTGCCCGCCGCGGCTGCGAACGTCCTGCCGCCGTCCGTGCTGCGCACCAGACCTTCTCGCGTGGTGGCCAGAACGACGTCCGGGTCAGCCGGACTGACCGTGAAGTCGGCCATCGCGACGCGGCCGCGGGTGTCCCAGTCGCGTTGGTTCTCGCTGACCATAAGCTGGCCGTTCTGGCTGTTGTAGCCGTACACGCGGTTGTGCTTGACCTCCAACGAGTGGAAGTCGGCTGCACCCTTCAACGAGAGCGTCTGCCAAGTGCGGCCTGCGTCCTTGCTCTCGATCAGACCGAGGTGCGGCGCGGTACCCGGTTCGGGCCGATCGGGATGACCGCTGCCGAGAAAGTGGTTCGGGCCCACGACGACGAAGCCCATGGTGTCCTGCGTTCGGTCACCCACGCGCTCGGGAGCTTTGTCGGCGGGCACGGTGAAGACGCCGAAGTGACTCGCCGCGTACAGCATGCCGTCAGCGGGGTTGACACCGAGACCGTGCACGTGCGCGAGAGTTGCCGGAGGAGCGGGCGGATCCTGAGTTGCCGGTGTGGGGTTCGCGCAGGCTGCAGTGAGCAACAGGACCGGGACTGCCAGTTTCCACATGCGACTCATGCGATCCGCACTCCATGTTGTTGCAACCACGCCAACGGATCGAGCTTTCTGCCTGCCGGGTCCCAGATCTCGAAGTGCAGGTGCGGGCCGGTGGAGATGCCGCGGTTCCCGACCTGAGCGATGACCTGGCCGGCGCTCACCTTCTGCCCTTCGCGCACGGCGTAGCTGTTGATGTGGCCGTACACGGCCGTGGTTCCGTCCGTGTGCTCGATCTTGACCCATAGCCCGAACCCGCTGGCCGGTCCGGCGTCCGTGACGACGCCGTCCATCACGGACCGGATCGGCGTACCGATGCGGTTGGCGATGTCCAGGCCGTAGTGCGTCGTTCCCCACCGGGGACCGTAGTTGGAGGTGATCGCGCCCTGCGTCGGTGCGAAGACCTTGATCTTCCGCGCCTGCTCCGCCTCGTACTCGGCCTTGCGCTGTGCGGCCGCTGCGGCCTCTCGCTGTGCGGTGATGCGCAGGCTCTTGTTGAGCTGCTCCACCTCGTCGTGGCCAGGCCGGCGAACCCCCAGCAGGTTCGGCCCGGCGCCGGCACCACCGACACCGTCCACACCGGACAGATTGGCCGACAGCAAGACCTGTTCCTGTGCTTGGACAGGCTCGTTCTGCGGGGCGACATCGGCTTGGAACGCTGCCGCTGCGGCGCCAGCGGCAATGCCGGTGATGAACAGGTGAGTCGAGAAGCAGGTCGATCTGGCGGTTCTCGCGTGTCGGGACATCGAGTCAGCCGACGATCCGCCGGGCGCCGATGTAGTGGCCGTCACCGCGGATCGCACGCACGTCGACGAGCTGTCCCTCGGTCGGCGCATCCACCATCTTGCCTTCGCCGACGTACATGGCGACGTGGTGGATCGCGGCCGGGTTGCCCGTGCCGTCGTCGTAGAACACCAGGTCACCGGGCTGGAGCTCATTCTGGGCCACCGGCCTGCCGACGCGATACTGGTCCACCGCCACGCGGGGCAGCGTGACCCCGGCCGCCGCGTAGGCCCACTTCGTCAGACCGGAGCAGTCGAAGGCGTTCGGACCGTTGCCGCCCCACTGGTACTGCGAGCCCCGCTTCGACAGCGCCGCCTGCAGGGCCGCGTTGGCCGCACCGGGCGGTCCCAGGTAGGTGCCGGTGTCCTTCACCTGACCGAACCCGAGCCCGGCCTTCTGAGCCGAACTGAGGTTGTTCACCGCCTTGCGGAGCTCACCGATGCGGCCGTCCAGCTCGGACTTGCGCTTCTTGAAGTCCTCCGCGACGACCGTCGCCTCGCTGGCCGCCTTCTCGGCGCGCTGCTGAACGTCGTTCGCCTGCGCCACCGCGGCCGATAGCTTGTCCATCGACTCCGCGTTGTCGGCCGCCAGCACTTCCAGCGCGGACATGCGGTTGAGGAAGTCCTGCTGGGAGTCGCTGACGAGCAGGGCCGAAAGCCCGTTGAACCGCGCGCCCTGGAAGGTGACCTCCGTGAGCACATCAACCTGACCGCGCAGCTGCTCCTCGGCCAGCCTGGCCTGGCTCAGGTCCGCACCGGCCTTGCTCAGCTCGGCCTTCTTGGCGTCGAGGTTCTCCTGCGCCTTGAGCACATCGTCGTTGAGCTTCTCCGCCTGCCCGCTCAGCTCCTCGTACTGCTCGACCGGATCGTCTGCGGGCTGGGCACCAGCCGAACCCGAGTTGCTGCCGACCACCGCCAGAACCGCCGCAGCCGCCAGTGCGCCTCGTGTGCCGAGCTTGAGTCGATGCGACGTCACGTCGCGTTACCTCCGTAGTCGGGAACAGGCCTCCCCCGATGCCTTGGCGCAAATTACGGCAACATCACGGCGTTGTCTACTAGATGGCCTAGTAGGTCACGGGTGTGACCCGGAACACGGAAGGCTCGCGATTCTCCCTGCGACTTCGACATTCACGTTTGACAGCGAACGTAGCCACGCATCGCCACGCCATGTGGATCGTCCAGGGCAAACACGGCATTACAGGTGATCATGTGTCCACTATGGACACGATTGAGCGATTCCCGCCCGTATCACGATCGCGATATGTTCGTAACCGTGCGGATCCAGACGGCGACACTCAGTGGCGTCCGATCGACGGCGTTGGCCGTCGTGCTCGCCGTGCTGTCGTTCTTCGTCCTGAGCACGTTCTGCTCCGCAGAAGACCATGCGCACAGGCCCAACCACGCGCATGCCGCGGAACATGCGCCTTCCGACCATTGCCACCACGACCGCGAGCCTGTCCACCGAAAGGCCGCGCTCGACCGTGCTCTGCATCGCCCGGACGACACGGCGTGGCAGGTGCAGTTCACTCACGATGTTCCGGCCAGTCCCGACAACAAGACCTTCACCGTCCCCCGTGGACTCGACACCGCTTTCTGGGTCGGCGCAAGCGGTCCGCCCAGACCGGGTCGTCAGCTCCTGGTCCTCCTCAGCGTCGCGCGGAACTGATCAGCGCGCAGCAGTGCAGGCGAAATCCCTGCAACAACACCGGTTTCGCCAGTTCGTGCTGCCCACGGTCATCTCTTCCGAACCACGCGCACAACTTGAGGACACCATGCTCGTCACCCAGAGCCAGCCCAGCACGCTGGCCGTTCCTCCCGCACGCATGCTCACGTCGTCGTCCGCACCGCTCTGCCACACCCCGGCATCGGTCGTCGGCAACACCCCGGTCCAGTGGATCGACGACCTGTCCGGCCTGTCTCCGCACGGGTTCTGGGCCAAGCTCGAAGGCTTCAACCCCGGCGGTATGAAAGACCGCCCGGCACTGCACATGGTCGCCAAGGCTCGTGAACGAGGTGAGCTGGCACCCGGCGGCACCATCGTGGAGTCGACCAGCGGCACCCTCGGCCTCGGGCTCGCGCTCGCGGGCATCGTCTACGGCCACCCGGTCACGCTGGTCACCGATCCCGGCATGGAGCCGATCGTGCAGCAGATGCTGCAGGCGCACGGCGCCCAGGTCGATCTCGTGCCGGCTCCGCATCCGACCGGTGGCTGGCAGCAGGCACGGCGTGACCGCGTTGAGCAGATCCTCGCCGAGACGCCCGGCTCGTACTGCCCGGATCAGTACAGCAACCCGGACAACGTGGCGGGCTACGAGTCGCTCGCGCTGGAGCTCGTCGCGCAACTCGGCCGCGTCGACGTGCTCGTGTGCTCCGTCGGTACCGGCGGGCACTCCGCAGGAGTGTCACGCGTACTGCGGGAGTACTTCCCCCACCTGCGGCTGGTCGGCGTCGACACGATCGGCTCGACGATCTTCGGCCAGCCCGCGCGGCCGCGCCTCATGCGTGGCCTGGGATCCAGCATCTTCCCGCGCAACGTCGACTACCCGGCGTTCGACGAAGTGCACTGGGTCAACCCCGCCGAGTCCGTGTGGGCCTGCCGCACACTCGCCTCCCGGCACCACGCCAGCGGCGGGTGGAGCGTCGGCGCGGTGGCGGTGGTGTCCAGCTGGCTTGCCCGCACCCACGACCCCGATGTACGCGTCGCGGCGGTCTTCCCGGACGGTCCGCAGCGGTACTTCGACACGATCTACAACGACACCTACTGCGCCGCGAACGAACTGCTCGTGACGGCTCCGAGTCCCGATCCGGAGGAGATCCTCGCCACCAGCGATCGCGAGGTCACCGGGTGGACGCGTTGCAGGAGTGTCGCGGACCCGACGAGGCATCAGTCGTGACGAACATCATTCGGCAGTTCCGGTCGTTCGACCGGCCGGTGCAACTGCTGCTGCTCAACCAGTTCAGCATCAACGTCGGCTTCTACATGCTGATGCCCTACCTCGCCGTCTACCTGTCCGGCGAGCTCGCGCTCACCGGTTTGGCGATCGGACTCGTCCTGGGTGTGCGGAACTTCGCCCAGCAGGGCATGTTCCTCATCGGCGGGACGCTCGCGGACCGGTTGGGGTACAAACCACTGATCGTCGCCGGTTGCGCCCTGCGGACTGCGGGCTTCGGGCTGCTCGGCTTCGTGGACACGCTGCCCGCGCTGATCATCGCCTCGGCGGCGACCGGGTTCGCCGGCGCTCTGTTCAACCCGGCGGTGCGCGCCTACGTGGCGAACGACGCCGGACCACGGCGCGTCGAGGCGTTCGCCCTGTTCAACGTCTTCTATCAGACCGGAATCCTCGTCGGCCCGCTCATCGGCCTGGTGCTGACCGGCGTCGACTTCTCGCTGACCTGCGCGGTCGCTGCCGTTGTGTTCGCGGTGCTCACCGTGCTGCAGATCAGGTCCCTTCCGGCACGCAAGGCGACTACTCGCTCCGACAGTTCCGTGCTTCAGGACTGGCGCAGCGTGTTCGGGAACCGCAGGTTCGTCCTGTTCGCCGCCGCGATGGTCGGTTCGTACGTGCTGTCCTTCCAGATCTACCTGGCGCTCCCGCTGGAGGCACGCCGCGTCGCCGGTGACGGTGTCAGCGGCACCGTGCTGGTCGCCGCGTTGTTCGCCGTCTCCGGCGTGCTGGCCATCGTCGGACAGCTGCGCGTCACGGGCTGGTTCCGGCGCAAGTTCGGCACCGACAGATCGCTGGTGATCGGGATGCTGCTGCTGGCTGTGGCCTTCCTCCCGTTGGCACTGCCCACACCGTCCAGTGGACCGCTGCTGTTCGTGCCGGTGCTGTTGTCCGCGACACTGATCGCGTTCGGCACGATGGTCGTGTTTCCGTTCGAGATGGACACGATCGTGGCGCTGTCGGGCGATCGGCTGGTCGCCACCCACTACGGGCTTTACAACACGGTGGTGGGCGTTGGCATCCTCGCCGGCAACCTCTTCACCGGCACCGCGCTCGACATGGCGCGCTCAGCGGGGGTGCCTGCGTTGCCGTGGTTGGCTCTGACGGCACTTGGGTTGTTCTGCGCCTGGAGTCTGCGCGCGCTCAACCGCGTGCCTGCTGCCGTTGAACCGGTTGGAGCGCTGACCCGTAGAAAGCAGTGATGCGACCTACTAGGTACGGTAGTTACATGGCTATGGGCGCGCACAGCAGGACGACCCAGTGGGTCCTGCTGTGCGCGCTGTTCCTCGGTGTCGTCGGGATGCACCACGTCAACGTGAGCAACGACATGTCGCCCACGCACGGGTCCATTTCCACGAGCGCTCACCACGCGCCGCCGTCCGAGGATCCAGCACCGCAGCCGACGCACGAGATGTTGCACCTGTGCGTCGCTGTGCTCTGCGCCGTCGTATCGCTGCTCCTGCTCGTGTGGCTGCTGCTGCGCGCGGCACGCCCGATCACGGGTCGCGTCTTCGCGTCGGCGCCGTGGCCGCGCGCTCCCAACCGACCGCCACCCAGGGGCGGTCGCGACTTACTCAGTTCCCTGTGCGTGTTGAGGTTGTGATCGGCCCGGTCCCCAGAGGCAAGTCACTTTCCCAGCACAGAAGGAAGAACCACCAATGAGGAAGTCTCTAATCGTCGCCGGCTTCGCGACTGTCGCGCTGGTCGCCGGGTGCAGCGGCGGTAACGACATGGCCGGTATGCAGCACAACTCGACGGCTGCGTCGACCCCGGCTTCCGGCGGGCAGGCGGCGGATCACAACGATCACGACGTGCAGTTCGCGCAGGAGATGATCGCCCACCACCAGCAGGCGCTGGACATGGCCAAGATGGTCCCAGGCAAGAGCACGAACCCGAAGGTGACCGATCTCGCGAAGCGCATCGAGGGTGCGCAGGACCCGGAGATCAAGACGATGACGGCGTGGCTCTCCAAGTGGGGTGCCTCTCCGA
>NZ_JOEA01000045.1 GCF_000719115.1 Lentzea albidocapillata
CTTGCGGTGCAGGTTGTCCAGCACGGTGAGCACGGTGGTGTAGGCGAGTTGCTTGCCGGTGTCCAGCCGTTCCAGCACCTGGCGCACCTTGAGCGGCTCCCGGGCGTGCCACAGCACGTCCATCACCGCGGCTTCCAGCTCACCCAGCCCGCGCATCGTCCACACCCTTTCGCAGACTGAGAAGTATGCCTGGTCGCGGTTTCCCCGGTGCTGCTGATCTCGTCGATCAAGCTCACCCGCCACCACTGGCGCTCCAAGAGCAGAATAAGTCGAACACTCATGTTCGACTTATTGCTCGGCTTGGCATAGCTTAAGTCGAACATGAGTGTTCGAGTTAAGGGGTGGGCATGAGTCGGACGGCCGTGCGAACGAACTGGTGGGTGCTGGTGCTGCTGTGCCTCGCCCAGTTCATGGTGATCCTGGACGTGACGGTCGTGAACGTCGCGCTGCCGGTGATCGCGACCGAACTCGACCTGGACCGCGCCGCGCTGACGTGGGTGGTCACCGCGTACACGCTGTGCTTCGGCGGGCTGATGCTGCTGGGCGGCCGGCTGGCCGACGTGGTCAGCCGGCGAGGTGTATTCCTGACCGGGTTGGCGGTGTTCACGGTGGCGTCGCTGGCCTCGGGGCTGGCGGGAAGTGCGACCGCGCTGGTGGCGGCACGCGCGGCCCAGGGTGTCGGGGCGGCGTTGCTGTCCCCGGCGGCGATGTCGATCGTCACCACGACCTTCCATGGCAAGGAGCGCAACCGTGCGCTCGGCGTGTGGGCGGCGATCGCCGGAGCGGGTGCCGCGGCCGGGGTCCTGCTGGGTGGCCTGTTCACCGCGGGGCCGGGCTGGGAGTGGGTGTTCTTCATCAACGTGCCGGTCGGCGTCTTCGTGGCCGTGCTGCTGCCGCGATTGGTGCCGTCTGACCGGAGCGGACGGTCACCGGGGAAGATCGACGTTCCGGGGGCGTTGATCGCGGTGTCGGCCGTCGGCGCGCTGATCTACGCGTTGGTGCGTGCGGGCGACACCGGCTGGGGCGGCGGCAGCACGCCGTACTTCCTCGCCGCCGGCGTGGTGCTGCTCGTGGTGTTTGTCGTCGTCGAGCGCAGGGTTGCCGAGCCGTTGGTCCGACTGGAACTGCTGACCCGGCGTCCCGTCGTGGCGGGAAACCTGGTCATGCTCGCCGCGTCCAGTCTGCTGCTGGCGAACTTCTTCCTCAACTCCCAGTACCTGCAGCACGTGCTGCGTCTCGACGCGCTCGAGGCCGGGCTGATCTTCCTGCCGGTGGCGTTGGTCATCGGGCTCGGCACCCATCTCGGCGTCCGCGTCGTGAACCGGTTCGGCGGACGACCCGCGGTCGCTGTCGGCTTCGGCCTTGCCGCGGTGGGCGCGGTGCTCCTGGCTCAGGTGCCCGCGTCCGGGAACGCGATGCTGGCCGTCCTGCCCGGCTTCCTGATCTCCGGCTTGGGGCTCGGCGCCACGTTCGTCACGGCGACGACCACCGCGATGGCGCACGTCGGTCCGCACGACGCCGGAACGACGTCCGGGCTGATCAACACCGGGCACGAACTGGGGGCCACGCTCGGCATCGCGTTCGTGTCGACAGTCGCGGCACTGAGCCTGCAAGGCGGTCCGGTCGAGGGCTTTGGTGCCGCGTTCACCGCAATGGCGATCGTGGCCGCCGTCAGCGCGATCGGGGCGACGCTGCTCGTTCCGGCAGGCCGCCCGCCCGCGACCGACGGTCCGGTGTTCGCGCACTGACCGGCCGTAGGCTTCCGGTCGTGGCCACCACGGAGACCCGGCGCCGCGCCGACGCCGAACGCAACATCGCCGCCATCCTCGACGCCGCCCTGGTGCTGTTCACCGAGGAACCGCAGTCGAGCATGGTGGCGATCGCGCGCGCCGCCGGCGTCGGCCGGGTCACCCTCTACAGCCACTTCCCGTCCCGCGAGGTGCTGCTGGAGGCCGTGCTGGACCGGACGATCGCCGAAGCCGGCGAGGTCATCAAGAAGGCCGCTCCGGAGGAAGGCTCCGCCACCGAGGCGCTCCGGCGGCTGCTGCGGACGTCCTGGCACGCGCTCAACCAGCGCCGCAAGTTGTTCGATCTTGCCCAGCGCGAGCTCGGCCCGGTCCGGCTGCGGCAACGGCACCGTGAGGTCGTCGACCACGTCGAGGGACTGCTCACGCGGGGCCAGGAGGAGGGCGTGATCAGGACCGACCTGCCGACGAACTGGCTCGTGACCACCGTCTACGGCCTGCTGCACGCGGCCGCCGACGAGGTGAACACGGGACAGTTGAAGGCGGAGGAGGCCGCCGACGTGCTGGAGGCGACCCTGCTGCCTGCCCTCAGATCCTGAGCCCGGTCACGCCGCGCGGCTTGTAGACCGCGAGCACCAACGCCACGACCAGCACCACGAGCGCTCCACCGGCATGCAACACGAACGTCGGCGACCGCAGCGGCGCCAGATCGGAAGCCGGATCGGCCGCGACCGCGGCGAACTGGTCCACCGTGCGCGTGTAGATGAGCAGCACCGCGGTGGCGAACACGTTCAGCACCAGCTTGAAGATCACCCAGTAGTGCCGCAGCAGGCCCCACGCGGAGCCGAGCGACGAGACCAGGCCGGTCAGCAGTGACGCGACTGCGAACGGCAGCACCACGTACCAGACCATCGGCTCCGCGATCACATTTGCGGCGCGGACAACGCGATCGTCCTGAGTGGTCAGGCCAACGACCGCCATGGCGAGAAACGTGAGCACGGCGCCGAACCAGCCCACCGAGGACGCGATGTGCGCCGTCAGGGCGAGCTTGCGCAGTCGCGGCCTCATCGGTGCATGCCTGGGCCGTGCTCGATCGGGAGAACGAGCGCTACGAGGAACAAAACGATCACCACGGCAATGACGATGCCCATGATCTTCACCCAACGCGGAGTGTCAGCCATGCCCGGCAGTTTACGAGACACTGTGTATTTATCAAGACGCAGTGTCTCGATCCCGTAGGATGTGCGCGTGCCGAAGCTGTGGAACGAAACGATCGAAACGCACCGTCGCGAGGTGCGGCACGCGATCCTGGCCACCACCACGACGCTGGTGGCCGAGCGCGGCCTGCTCAACGTGACGATGTCGCAGATCGCGGAGCAGACCGGCATCGGGCGCGCGACGCTCTACAAGTACTTCCCGGACGTCGAGGCGATCCTGCGTGCCTGGCATGCCGAGCAGATCGCACACCACCTCGCCTGTCTGACCGAGGTTCGTGACCAGGCGGCCGGGCCTGGCCAGCGTCTCAAAGCAGTCCTCGAGGCCTTCGCTGCCATCTCGCACGGCGCGCACGGCCACTTCGACACTGACCTCGTGGCGCTCCTGCACCGCGACGAGCAGGTCGGTCACGCGCGGCAACAGGTTCGTCACATGATCTGCGACCTGCTGGCCGAAGCTGCAGCGGCAGGAGAGGTCAGGGGAGACGTGGCACCTGCGGAACTCGCTGCGTACTGCGTTCACGCACTTGCCGCGGCCGGCGCCTTGCCTTCCAAGGCTGCTGTTCGCCGGCTTGTCGTGGTCACGCTCGCAGGCCTTCGCCCGGCCACCTGACCCTGTCTCGGTAGCTGTACGTGGCCGTGCGTCACCGCCGCGCGACGAGTTGATCTGATAACCAAGAACAACTGTCGTGCGCTCGAAAATGTTCGAAGCAAGATAGTAGGCCATTGGGGTGACTCGGGTCACACTGTTGGGGTTTGCGTCGATTACTCCTCACGGGGGTAGCAATGGCGCTACCCCTTGCCTCGAAGGGAGTGGCCTGCTGTGAATCGATTACGGCGGCTGACCGCCGTCGCTCTTCTCGTTGCCAGTGTGCTGGTGATCCCAGCGACGGCCAGCGCGCACGACCCGGATGACGGCGGAACCCATCCGCCGGCCGGTGGTGGTGTGCCGGACCTGCACAGCGCGAACATGACTCTGTTGGACAACGTGCCGAAGGCCGACGCCGCGACCCAGTCCGACCTCGCGTTCGAAGGGAACTACGCCTACGCGGGCACCTTCAGCGGGTTCCGCATCATCGACATCTCGAACCCC
>NZ_JOEA01000046.1 GCF_000719115.1 Lentzea albidocapillata
GTTCTTCCAGAACCGCACAGTGGATGCGTAGCGTCTTTGTAACAAGTCCTCGGCCTATTAGTACCAGTCAGCTCCAACCGTTACCGGTCTTCCACCTCTGGCCTATCAACCCAGTGGTCTAGCTGGGGGCCTTAACTCACGAAGAGTGGGATACCTCATCTTGGAACGAGCTTCCCGCTTAGATGCCTTCAGCGGTTATCCCTTCCGAACGTAGCCAACCAGCAATGCTCTTGGCAGAACAACTGGCACACCAGCGGTCCGTCCGTCCCGGTCCTCTCGTACTAGGGACAGCCTTCCTCAAGTATCCTACGCGCGCGGCGGATAGGGACCGAACTGTCTCACGACGTTCTAAACCCAGCTCGCGTACCGCTTTAATGGGCGAACAGCCCAACCCTTGGGACCTACTCCAGCCCCAGGATGCGACGAGCCGACATCGAGGTGCCAAACCATCCCGTCGATATGGACTCTTGGGGAAGATCAGCCTGTTATCCCCGGGGTACCTTTTATCCGTTGAGCGACCACGCTTCCACAAGCCATGGCCGGATCACTAGTTCCGACTTTCGTCCCTGCTCGACCCGTCAGTCTCACAGTCAAGCTCCCTTGTGCACTTGCACTCAACACCTGATTGCCAACCAGGCTGAGGGAACCTTTGAGCGCCTCCGTTACTCTTTGGGAGGCAACCGCCCCAGTTAAACTACCCACCAGGCACTGTCCCTGATCCGGATCACGGACCGAGGTTAGACATCCAATACGACCAGAGTGGTATTTCAACGATGACTCCACAACCACTGGCGTGGCCGCTTCACAGTCTCCCACCTATCCTACACAAGCCGAATCGAACACCAATACCAAGCTATAGTAAAGGTCCCGGGGTCTTTCCGTCCTGCCGCGCGTAACGAGCATCTTTACTCGTAATGCAATTTCGCCGGGCCTGCGGTTGAGACAGTCGAGAAGTCGTTACGCCATTCGTGCAGGTCGGAACTTACCCGACAAGGAATTTCGCTACCTTAGGATGGTTATAGTTACCACCGCCGTTTACTGGCGCTTAAGTTCTCAGCTTCGCCCTTGCGGACTAACCGGTCCCCTTAACGTTCCAGCACCGGGCAGGCGTCAGTCCATATACATCGTCTTGCGACTTCGCATGGACCTGTGTTTTTAGTAAACAGTCGCTTCTCGCTGGTCTCTGCGGCCGTCTCGCCCTAGCCTGCAAGAGGCTTCAAGCGCTACGGCCCCCCTTCTCCCGAAGTTACGGGGGCATTTTGCCGAGTTCCTTAACCACAGTTCGCCCGATCGCCTTGGTATTCTCTACCTGACCACCTGTGTCGGTTTGGGGTACGGGCCGCGTGAAAGCTCGCTAGAGGCTTTTCTCGGCAGCATGGGATCACTCTACTTCGCCTCAATCGGCTACGCATCACGTCTCAGGATATGTGCCTGGCGGATTTGCCTACCAGACTCCCTACACGCTTGCACCAGTACTACCACTCACTGGCGGAGCTACCCTCCTGCGTCACCCCATCGCTTGACTACTACAAGTTCAGGTCCCGCGCTCCACAGACCCCCTAGCCCCGAAGGGCGTTGGGAGGTGCTTCGGGCGGTTAGTATCACAAGGTTCATCATGGGCGCGTTCACACGGGTACGGGAATATCAACCCGTTGTCCATCGACTACGCCTGTCGGCCTCGCCTTAGGTCCCGACTTACCCTGGGCGGATTAGCCTGGCCCAGGAACCCTTGGTCATCCGGCGGACGAGTTTCTCACTCGTCATTCGCTACTCATGCCTGCATTCTCACTCGCATAGCGTCCACGGCTGGATTACTCCGCCGCTTCAACCGCTACACGACGCTCCCCTACCCATCCCAGCACAAGGCTGAAATGACACAGCTTCGGTGGTGTGCTTAAGCCCCGCTACATTGTCGGCGCAGGACCACTTGACCAGTGAGCTATTACGCACTCTTTAAAGGGTGGCTGCTTCTAAGCCAACCTCCTGGCTGTCTGTGCGACCCCACATCCTTTCCCACTTAGCACACACTTAGGGACCTTAGCTGGCGTTCTGGGCTGTTTCCCTCTCGACTACGAAGCTTATCCCCCGCAGTCTCACTGCCGCGCTCTCACACCACGGTATTCGGAGTTTGGTTGATTTCGGTAAGCTTGTAGGCCCCCTAGACCATCCAGTGCTCTACCCCCGTGGTGAAACACACGACGCTGCACCTAAATGCATTTCGGGGAGAACCAGCTATCACGGAGTTTGATTGGCCTTTCACCCCTAACCACAGCTCATCCCCCAGGTTTTCAACCCTGGTGGGTTCGGGCCTCCACGCGGTCTTACCCGCGCTTCACCCTGGCCATGGCTAGATCACTCCGCTTCGGGTCTAGACCACGCGACTCAAGCGCCCTATTCAGACTCGCTTTCGCTACGGCTACCCCACACGGGTTAACCTCGCCACGTAGCACTAACTCGCAGGCTCATTCTTCAAAAGGCACGCCGTCACCCCTAAAGGCTCCGACGGATTGTAGGCACACGGTTTCAGGTACTATTTCACTCCCCTCCCGGGGTACTTTTCATCTTTCCCTCACGGTACTAGTCCGCTATCGGTCACCAGGGAGTATTTAGGCTTAGCGGGTGGTCCCGCCAGATTCACAGCGAATTTCACGAGTACGCTGCTACTTGGGAACACTCTAAACAGACACCGGGTTTTCGAGTACGGGAGTTTCACCCTCTACGCTCACGCTTTCCAGACGTATTCCTCTAACCACAATGTTTTCTGACTGTTTGCTAGCTCGGCAGAACTAGCCAAGAGGTCCCACGACCCCGTACACGCAACCCCTGCCGGGTATCACACGAATACGGTTTAGCCTCTTCCGCTTTCGCTCGCCACTACTCACGGAATCACGGTTGTTTTCTCTTCCTGCGGGTACTGAGATGTTTCACTTCCCCGCGTTCCCTCCACATACCCTATGTGTTCAGGTATGGGTGACCCCACATGACTGGGGCCGGGTTTCCCCATTCGGAAATTCTAGGATCTCAGCTCGGTTGACAGCTCCCCTAGACTTTTCGCAGTCTCCTACGTCCTTCATCGGCTCCTGGTGCCAAGACATCCACCGTATGCCCTTACTAACTTGCTACAAAGATGCTCGCATCCACTGTGCAGTTCTCAAAGAAC
>NZ_JOEA01000047.1 GCF_000719115.1 Lentzea albidocapillata
TGTGAACGCTCAAGTTATTCCCGGGGCCTGCGCTCAAGTAATTCCGCAGGTGGTGGGTCCTGGTGATGTTCTACCCGGTGGTCTTGTTCTTGTCGCTGGTGACACTCCGGGGGCGCTTGTTCGGTCGGTAACTGGGGCCGTTCATGAACACCTGATGGCTGGTGTTGATCAACCGGTCCAGCAGTGACTCGGCGACGACGGCGTTGGGGAACAACGGATACCAGTCCACCGGTGACCGGTTGCTCGTCAGCACCAGCGAGCGGCCGGCGCGTTCGTTGATGAGCTCGTAGAGGTCGTCTGCTTGGCGGGCGGTGAGCTCGCGCATGCCGAAGTCGTCGAGGATCAGCACGGGTGGCCGGGCGAGTTCGCGCAGCCGGCGGCCCCAGGTGCCGTCGGCGTGTCCGCCGGCGAGGTCGGCCAGGACGCGGCTGGTCTTGGCGAAGCGGACGTCGGCGCCGTGGCGGATTGCCATGTGCCCCAACGCTTGTGCGACGTGTGTCTTGCCGACTCCGACTGGGCCGTAGAGGATCACCGATTCGCCGGCGTGTAGCCAGCGCAGCGCGGCGAGGTCGCGGATCTGTGCTGCCGGGAGTTTGGGGCTGGCGTGGAAGTCGAACTCCTCCAAGGTGGTTTCGGTGTCGAAGTGGGCGCGGCGCAGCCGCCGGCCCATCGCGGTCAGCTCGCGGCGGCCGATCTCGTCGTGGCAGAGGGTCTGCAGGAACTCCAGGTGCCCGAGTTCCCCGCCGCGGGCTTGGGCGAGGCGGGCGTCGAGGGTGTCGAGCATCCCGGAGAGTTTCAGCGTGCGCAGGGCGTCGCGCAGCGCGGTGTCGACGACGGTCATGATGCTTCCTCACTGCCGGTGGCGGGGGCGGGCGCGAGCCCGACGGGCTCGGCGGGGGCAGGGGTGTTCCGGTCGACGCGCTCGTCGTGGGTAACGGTGTCGTGATCGACGCTCGCGCTGGCGTGATCCTGCGCGGCCGGGGTGCTCGGGGTGGGCAGGGCCACGACGTTCGCGAACAGCTGCGAAGGACCGTGCAGATGCGCCGCGGCACCACCGTCACCGGTCGGCTCGGGCGCTGGGTCGGCCTCGGTGCCGGCGGTCAGGATCCCTTTCACAGTGCGGTAAGTCGGGTCGCCGACCTCGATCGCGCGGGCGCAGGCTTTCTCCAGCCGGGCAGCGCCGTGCTTGTCGGCCAGCCCGAGGACCCCTTGCGCGGCGCGCAGCCTGAACAGGGCGTTGACCTCGAGCAGCCCGCCGATCAGTGCGACGCAGGCCGGGCCGATGTCCGCGGCCTGGCTGCGGCACCAGGTCGGGGTCCGCATCTTGAACGCGATCTTCTCCGGTGGATAGTGCGACAGGTCGGTGGACTTCCCGGCCGGTCGGCGACCGTGGGTCGCGATCAGCTCGCCGTTGTCGAAGATCTGTACCACCGTCGCGGTCTCGCGGGCGTCGACCCGGCGGCCGAGATGCCGCCAGGGCACCGAATACAACGACTTGCCCACCCGCACGTGGATGTCCGGGCCGATCGTGCCGGTCGACCAGGTAGCGAGCACGAATCGCTTGCCGGGCAACGGGTTCAGCTCACCGGCCTCGACCGCGTCGAACACCGAGAGCGGTGCCGCGCCACCGAGCGGACGGCACTGCCGACGACCGGCCACCTCCCGGCACCAGAGCACCGCTTGTTCCTGCATGTGTTGCAGGGAAACGAATTCCCGGCCTCGCCAGAACGAGTCCCGGACATAGGGCATCGGCCGTTCCACCCGCGGTTTGTCCTTCGGCTTCGCCGCCCGCGCCGGGTCGACCAGGGTGCCGTAGTGCTCGGCGAGCTCGGCATACGAGCGGTTGATCTTCGGGTCGTAGAGGTCCGGCTTGTCCACCCCGGTCTTGAGGTTGTCCGGCACCAGCCGGTCCGGCACCCCGCCGAAGAAGTCGAACGCCGCCACGTGACACTCGGTCCACGCACGCTGGTCCATGGTTAGCACCGGCCGCACGAACATGTGCCGCGAGGCGGGCAGCACCATCACGAACGCCCACACCCGCCGCTTCTTGCCCGTCCGCGGGTCGACCCAGCCACCGAGGTGTCCGTAGTCGATCTGCGCTTCCCCGCCCGGTTCCGGCTCGTCCATCAGCACGGTGACCCGATCGCGGCGGACTTCCTCGGGCAGGTTCGCCGCGACCCAGCGTTTCAGCGACGCCAGGCTGGCTTGCAGGTCTCGTTCGTCGCGCAGCCGCTGCCAGATCGTGGCCTGGGTGACGCCGGCCTTGAGCATGTCGGCGATGTAGTCGCGGTGCTGCTCGATCTGCGGCCAGGTCGTCTGCCGCAGCCTCGTGTCGGTGACCGCGGGAAACCACTTGCCGGTCAACTCGGCCCAGTCCGCCGTGGACATCGCCGGTCCACCGGGGGTGATGCCCGCCTCGATCGCCGGGGTCACGTACTTCTTGATCGTTTTTCGGTCCACGCCCAGGCTGGTCGCGACCTCGCTCTGCGAGCGACCCGCATACCAGTGGACCAGGATCTCGGTCACATCCGTCACGTCGAACGTTCTCCTCGCCACTCGCGCTCCCCGGTCACCTGGTGTGATCCGGTGAAGCCTGTTCCGATGCGAGGACCCAGCACGAGCGACACGCTCACCCTCCCGGTGGGGAATTACGTGAGCGACGCCCTGCGGAATTACGTGAGCGAAAACCCCTCAGACCTGCGGAATTTCATGAGCGCTGACA
>NZ_JOEA01000048.1 GCF_000719115.1 Lentzea albidocapillata
CAACGTAGGGCAGAAGAGCTTCGACGCTGTCGTCGGCGAGTTCGACAAGGGCTTCGGTGGCCTCGCTGTAGAGCAGTCCAAGGTCGCAGCCTGGATGAAGCAAGTGGACTCTAGGAGAGATACGTTCGCGGCTCTGTTCTCTGTCAGCACTACAAGTTTGCCAGCCACAACGTCAGGTGTCGTGCAGCGCCACCAAACGCCAAGGCATCCGGAGACGCTTGTAGTCGTTGAGGCTGAAGCACACAACCGGCAAGGCGCCCGAGCGGATCAAGACGCTGAAGCCCGACGGCTAGCAGAGGTCGTCTCGGAACTTGCGGCGAGTGTCAATGCCCTTCAGCAACAGCTTGCAGAGACCGCTATGCGGAATACTGGCAGCGGCAAGAGTCTGGTGCGCGCGGCCGGCATGCTCTTTGTACTCGTGATTTCGCTTGAAGCCTCCGCGATGCTCCTCGCCAGTGACCCAGCCTTGCATGGACAGATCAACGATCTGTTTGAGCTGCCGATCAACGCCATCAGCTACGCGTTACTGCTGTGGCCCGTCCTGGTGATGGTTTCGCGGCGATAAGCCTGGTTCCACCAGCACGCTAAACGACTGATTGAACAAGCGACAGAAGTTGGCTGGCGATGCCTGGTGTGGCTGCAATGGTGTGCGTTGACGCATGCGTGTGATCCGCGCCTGAGCTGTCCAGAACAAGTGCTCCAGCCTCGCGCGCAATGAGGATGCCTGCGGCAAGGTCGAGAGTCTTGTTAGACATGACGATCGCACCGTCCACACGGCCCTCCGCCAACCAGACAAGGTCATGGGCTGCGGACCCAAACATGCGTACGCGCTCTATCTGCGCGGCAAGCTCGGCCGTGAGCGTGATCCGCTGACGGTTCTTCTCGGCCGCATCCTCCCCCAACGCGTAGTCACCAATAGCCACAATGGACTTGGACAGCTCCGTTGTCCCGCTTGCAGACAGCTTCTTCCCGTTGACGAAAGCGCCCCCTCCAGCAACAGCGGAGTAGTGAAGTTCCAAGTATGGCAACGAAACTGCGGCAGCGATCGTACGGTCACCCTGCATCAGAGCAAGAGACACGCCGCAGAGTGGTACACCGTGGACGAAGTTCGCCGTTCCGTCGATCGGATCGAGTCCCCATACGTACGCGCTGTCAGCTGCGGCATCGCTGCGGCCTTCTTCCTCACCGACGAAACCGATATCAGGGGTCGCCTCGGCAAGGTAAGCACGGATTTCGTGCTCGATCCTCACGTCCACGTCGGTGAACGTGTCGCGGTCAGTCTTCTCGGTAACCGTCTCCGGGCGCGCGGTCTTGATCAGCTCATGACCGATGCGGACGGCCTTCCTGGCCACGTCCGCCAGGTGGTCGAGCTGGTACATCAAGCAACCTCCCTTGCACGGTCCCACATGGACTCGAATACCTGGGCGAACGTCGTGTAGAGACCGGGCATGGTCTCGTCCTTCTCGATCACGAGCGTGGGCGACTCGACACCTCGGGCGTCCGGCAAGTAAGGCTGCACAACGCACTTGGACTGGTTGACGATCGTGATGTTGTAGCGAATCGGCTCGTCGTAGACGCGGATGTCCAACGATCCCTCGGCGCTCGGCGACGCCTTCGAACCAACTCGGCGGAGAGCTTCGATGTTCAAGCGCGTGAGCGTGCTGAGGTGCCCCTCGGGCAACCCCTCTTCGCGCTCGCGAAAGGTGCTGTAGATCCCGCTCGGGTCGAGGAACAACGCGCGGATGACCGTTCCACCCTCGATCGCGTCCAGCAGGCTTCTGTCCGAGTACTGCTGACACAGCATGTTGAGCGACAGGCCGGCCATGCTGATCTGCTTCGCGCCGTCGAACAGGGTTCGTGGAGTGATGTTGTGCAGGAACTCAGTTCGCGTCGCATAGGCAGCGGTGATGTCAGCGAGGCGGGCTTGCTGGGGTAGCTGAACTGGACGCGGTGCGGGTGCGTCACTGGCGGTGCGCTGCTGCGGGGTCACGAGGCTTTCCCCGTCGCCCTCGTGCGGGGCCAAGAGTTGTTGTGCGGTCCAACCAGGAAACATCTTCTCCAGAATGCGGCAATGGTCCGCGTACGGCAGGCCCAGCAGGTCGCCGGACATCCATCGATAGAACTGAGCCTTGCTCGGCCACTGGCCCACGAGATCGCCGTCCAGCTGCTTCGCGACGCGGTCGTACTCCTTGCGGAAAGTCAAGTACCCCTGCATGTGCCGCTGCCGCAGCAGCACTCTCAACAGCGTCGACTCGGTCGGCATGACCTCTCCCCGTGGTGCGTGACCGGATCAACGTAGCACGTGTGAACGCTCAAGTTATTCCCGGGGCCTGCGCTCAAGTAATTCCGCAGGTGGTGGGTCCTGGTGATGTTCTACCCGGTGGTCTTGTTCTTGTCGCTG
>NZ_JOEA01000049.1 GCF_000719115.1 Lentzea albidocapillata
CGCCGACGACATCCGGGTACGCCGCATCAGCACCCTCCTCGAACCCGCCGGCCGGACCGAAGGCAACCCAATCCGACTAAAAGAAAACTCCGGGATCGCGCACATGGGGAGCCTGGTTTTGGGCATGGGCTTCACCCTCACTTCCACTTTGGCAGCTGAGTGGATCAGTTGCGACCCACGTAACGCCGATGTGCTCTTTCCTTACCTAAACGGCGAGAATCTCAACCAGCGACCGGACGCATCGGCAGCCAGATGGATTGTCGACTTCGACCAGCGGCCACTGGAGGCGGCGCGCGCATACAATATTCCTTTTGAGCACGTGATTTCGAATGTCAAGCCCGAGCGCGCGAAGAGTCCTCGAAAAATTTACCGGGATCGTTGGTGGCAGTTTGCGGAGAAGCAAACGTCGATGCGGAAAGCGATCGCCGGTCTGTCCGAGGTACTCGTTATCGCGTTGGTGAGCAAGACGGTCATGCCGGTGCGTGTCCGGACCGGCCAAGTGTTCAGCCACGCGCTCGGGGTGTTCGCGTTCGATAGCTATGGCGCCCAGGCAGTCTTGTCATCGAACCTGCACCAGATCTGGGCCATCACCTACGGCTCAGGCATGCGAAATGACCCGCGTTACACTCCTTCGGATGTCTTTGAGACCTTCCCTCTTCCCAGATCCACAGACCGCCTAGATCAGATCGGTCGTATCTTGGATGAGGAGCGTCGCGAGATCATGTCGCGTCGCGACCTGGGTCTGACGAAGCTCTACAACCTGGTCAACGACTCCGAGCACGTCGACTCTGCTGACCAGGACGTCGCACGTCTTCGGGCGATCCACGTGGAACTCGACCAACGCGTCTTGGATGCCTACGGCTGGCCTGGGATAGATCTTGGCCACGGTTTCCACACCTACAGGCGGATGCAGCGCTGGACCGTGAGCCCGGCGGCCAGGGTTGAGATCCTCGACCTACTCCTTGAGGAGAACCACCGCCGAGCCGGGGAGGAGCAACGAAGCAAGCGCGAGCTGCCAGGGATCCAGATCCCCAGGGAGGATGGGACGCTGTTCGCCTAGTTGAATCAGGCGAACAGAGTGCCTTCTTCGGCCGGGATCGTGCCCTTCGGTGCGAAAGCTCGGTTGCGGCGCTCCTCCGCCGCGCGACGGTGATTCTCTAGCAGAAGCCGGTCGAGGGCTTCCACGCGGGCAGCAGGACAGACAGTCCAGCGCTGTACCTGACGGTAGGTGTGGAAGCCATGGCCCAGAGGAACGTTGTCCCAGCCGTACGCGGCCATAGCCGCTTCGTCGACCTCAACGTGGATCTCGCGCAGCCGGTCGACGTCCTTGTCTTGCCGAGTCATGGGGTCGTTCACCAGGTTGTAGAGCTTCGTTAGACCCAGGTCGCGACGCATCATGATCTCGCGCCGTCCCTCATCGAGGATTCGCCCGGCGGCATCGAGACGGCCAGTCGCTGCTGGTCGGGGGAAGGTCTCAAAAACATCCGACGGCGTATAGCGAACCCTCGTCTCGAGCGTCGAGCCGTAGGTGATGGCCCAGATCTGGTGCAGGTTCGATGACAAGACTGCCTGGGCGCCATAGCTATCGAACGCGAACACCCCGAGCATGTGGCTGAACACTTGGCCGGTCCGGACACGCACCGGCATGACCGTCTTGCTCACCAACGCGATAACGAGTACCTCGGACAGACCGGTGATCGCTTTTCGGAGCGCTGGTCGCTTGTCGCCGTACTGCCACCACCGGGAAGGCAATGGCTTCCTCAAAACGAACGAGCCATCTCCGTTCAGACGCTGGCGTTCTGGTTTCACTTGCGCCGTTACGTGTTGGAACGGTAGCTCATACGAGGCCGACTCGGCCTCGATGCGATTATTGAAGTCAATGACCCATCGAGATGCGGAGGCGTCGGTACGGGAGTTGAGATCTTCCCCATTGAGGTAGGGGAAAATCACTTCGGCGTTACGTGGATCGGCGGTAATCCACTCTTGCGCCTTCTCGGTTTCGAGCACGAACCCCATGCCGAGAACAATGCATCCTTGAAAAGCGATCCCGGAGTTTTCTTTTAGTCGGATTGGGTTGCCTTCGGTCCGGCCGGCGGGTTCGAGGAGGGTGCTGATGCGGCGTACCCGGATGTCGTCGGCG
>NZ_JOEA01000050.1 GCF_000719115.1 Lentzea albidocapillata
GCACTGCCCCTCCCCCAGGTTCGGCAACGTGACAGGGCTACTTAATAACACCCTGTCACAAAGTTACCGCAACTCAGCGGGCAGCGCGACGACCAGCCGCTCCGTCGAGGAAAAGGGCCAGCTTCCGCTCGAACCACGCGGCGGCCGGCCCGGACACGGCGCCGACGAGCACCTCCTGCAGGCGTGGGTCGTACTGATCGATCCACGGGCCGATGAGCTCCTGCCGACGACGCTGAAGCAGGTCGACGGCGTCACCAGTCTGCTCCGGCGCGGCCAGAAACGCCTGGGTGACCAACTCCGCCAACATGTCCACCACGAGCACGGCGTCGACCGGATCGAATCCGTATTCGAGAAGGTGGACTCCAGTCTGGTTGTCACGCTTGACCAAGGCAGGCCCGATGACCCGCAACGCCGTGATCTCCCTCGCCAGACCGATGTGCGCCGAGTAAAGACGCCAATGTGCCCACGCCGTTTCGGCCAGGTAGGCACGCCAGTCCTCGCTGGGCTTTGGCCACTCGATCGCATTGACCGCTTGGTCGACCGCCGCGGCCGCCAGGTCGTCCCGGCTCCGGAAGTATCGATACAACGTGGAGTGCGAGATCCCCAGCCGCTCCCCCACCGCGGGCATCGTGAGCCGCGAGAACCCGATCTCCAGTGCCGCCCGGACGATCGCCTCCCGATCGACCAGGGGCGGCCGGCCCATCCGGACCGCAGCCTTCCCGCCGTCTGCGGTTTTCACACGCCGCGTACCCACACCCACCCCTTCCGGAAGCCTGGAGCCAGGGTACGGACTGAGCCCACGACGACGAGCCGGGCGAGGTGTCCTCGCCCGGCTCGCGCCCCTCACCTCACCCCTGCGGTCCGGTGGCGAACAGGTAGAGACCGTCGTCGCGGTCACTGCCCGCCACGTAGGTCTTGCCATTGCGGGTGAACGTCTCGACGCCCCAGAAGTCGTTGCCGCTGGGCGCGAGATATCCGCCGCTCTCCACCAGTTCGCAGTTGTCCGGGCTGCTGCACTGGATCTTCAGTGAGCGCATACCTCCCGCGTAGTACGACAGGTAGGCCCGGCCCGTGTTGTTGGGGTCGGTCGCGACCTCGTGGACGCTCAGGTCACCGAACCCGACCGCGTGGTTCTCGTCCATGGCCTCGGGGATGGCGAACGTGTCCAGCTCGGCGAACTTCTTGTTCGCGTCCGCCTGGTTGCTGAACAGGTGCACGTAGCCCCAGCCGTCGAACGCCGCGGTCGCCTCGATCCGTGCGCCGACGGTGCCGATCGCCGGCCCATCGGGGTAGGTGAAGCTGACCGGTGTGCCGAACATCTTGTGGTACGCCTCGTGGTTCGTGCACACGCCGACGACGACGTCGGCGAAGCCGCCGGAGCCGCAGAACGGCGGGTTCTCGGTTCCGCCGTGCCGCTGGACGAAGACCACGGCGTCCCAGCCGGCGAGCACGGCCTCATGTGCCTTCTCACCGGGGAAGCAGGCGGGTTCAGGCGCGCTCGGGTCGCCGGTCGGTCCGCGCTGCAGCGCCACGATCTTCTCTTCGCCCGCCTGCAGCGACGCCTCGTAGCCGGGAATCGAGGCAGGCGTCGGGATCGGTGCCGATCCTGGGCAGCCGTAGCCGCCGTAGACGACCGGTCCGTTGAGCTTGTCGTCGTCGAGGACGACGATCGGCGCGGAACCTGGCACCGGCACTGACGGGTACGCGCCCGCGTTCGTGCCGCTGGTGATCGAGAAGTTCGTTGCTCCGTAGGGCGCGAAGTCCTCGTCGGTTCCGATGAAGTACTGGTTGTCGGCGGTGAACTCGCCCTGGTGCCCGTTGCC
>NZ_JOEA01000051.1 GCF_000719115.1 Lentzea albidocapillata
AGTCCGACCTCGCGTTCGAAGGGAACTACGCCTACGCGGGCACCTTCAGCGGGTTCCGCATCATCGACATCTCGAACCCCGCGGCCGTGCGGCAGGTGGCGTTCAAGCCGTGCAACGGCGGGCAGGGTGACGTGTCGGTCTACAACGGACTGCTGTTCTCGTCGGTCGACACGCCGCAGAGCAAGCCGGAGTGCGACAGCGTCAACACGCCGGCCACCAACCCGGTGGCGTGGGAGGGTGTGCGGATCTTCGACGTCCGCGATCCCGCCGACATCAAGCACATCGCCTCCGTGCGCACCGACTGCGGCTCGCACACCCACACGCTTGCGCCCGCGGGCAAGGGCAGCCTGTTCGTCTACGTCTCGTGCAGGATCTCGGTGGTCCACGTGCCGTTGCAGAACCCGGAGAAGGCCCAGGTCGTGTCCACTCCGCCGACCACCGGTGTGACGGTGTTCGACCCGGCGCGGCTCGAGTTCGCCAATCCGGCGCTGCAGCCCACCACTGGCTGCCACGACATCACCGTGCTCGGACGAGGCCGGTGGTGGAGTGATTCCGCGTTGCCGGGCGGAGGATCCACCGACAAAGGGTGCGGTGTGGACCTATGACGTCGCTTCCGGAGCTGAGCTGGGTCACTACAAGCTGCCACGCTTCGAGAACGGCGTGTGCACCATGCACAACTTCAACTACGTGCCCGGCATCGATCGCGACATCCTCGTGTCTTCCGCCTACACCGGCGGCACGACCGTCGCGGACCTGACGGACCCGGCGAACCCGGTGGAGCTCGGCTTCTACCGCGCCGGTGATCCGATCGCGGCCAACACGTGGTCCACGTATTGGCACAACGGCTTCATCTACGCCAACGACATCAACCGGGGCCTGGACGTGTTCGCGCTCGACCACCCGGCCACCGTGGGCGCCGCGTCGCTGCAGCGCGACAACCCGCAAACCCAGGAACGGCTCTTCCCGTAGCCAAGGAGGTTGTCGAATGTCTCGCCGAGTCATTCGAACAGTTGGTGCGCTCGTGGCCACCGTCGTTCTCGTCACCCCGGCGACCGCGGTCGCCGACCACGCCACGAACCCAAACACCCCGAACATGCACGCCAAGGGCCACAGCCCGCACCCGGCCACGTTCCTCGGTGAGCCGGACGGTGTCCGGCACGTCAACTCCGACATCGCCTTCTGGGGCAAGCTGGCCTTCCACGGCAACTACGACGGGTTCCGCATCGTCGACATCGCTGATCCCGGCAACCCGACCGAGATCGCCCACCAGCGCTGCAACGGCGACCAGGGCGACATCGTCGTGTGGGAGAACATCCTGGTCCGCGCCTGGAACTCCAAGAAGGCAGTCCCACGCGACTGCGACGGGCAGACCGTCCCAGCCGGTTGGGAAGGAGTGCACGTCTTCGACGTCAGCAACCCGAGCAATCCGAGCCTGGTCGCGTCGGTCGAGCTGCCGTGCGGCTCGCACACCCTCACCGCGGCCCCGGACAACGGCCGGTTGATCGTCTACAGCAACAACTCCAGCAGCACCGGCTGCGGAACGAGCGGCAACCTGGCGCAGGAGAACGCGCTCGGTGACTTCATCGACGTGATCGAGGTGCCGTTCGGGCAGCCGCAGAACGCGAACCTGCTGCGGCGTGAGCCGCTGGCTGGTCCGATCACCAACGTGCGCACCGGCTGTCACGACATGGGCGTGATCCTCGGCAGCGTCAACCTGGCCGCGTGCGCCAGCGCGGACGCGACCAACGTCTTCGACATCGGCGCCAACTCGCATCCCGGCGGCAGCCTCGCCGACCCGGTGTTCCTCTACACCGTCAGCGAGCCGGGTGTCGGCCAGGCAGGCACCAACGGTCGCTGGCACTCCGCGACGTTCAGCTGGGACGGCAAAGTCCTGATCCTGGGCTGGGAGCCCGGCGGCGGCTCCGAGCCCGAGTGCCAGACCACCGACCCGGACGTCGACAAGAGCCTGTTCTTCTACGACGCCCACACCGGCGCGAAACTCGGCCAGTGGGTGCTGCCCCGAGGACAGGACGGCCTCGCGGAGAACTGCACCGTCCACAACTACAACATCGTGCCGCTGCGCAACGGCCGCTACATCGCGGTCGGCGGGCA
>NZ_JOEA01000053.1 GCF_000719115.1 Lentzea albidocapillata
TGGGCCTGATCCGTTTTGACGGACATCTGAGTTCAGGGGGTTTTGCCCCTGGAAGGATGTCCTTATGAAGACCACGGGCTCGAACAAGCCCCGGCGTCCTCGTCGTGCGTTCACCCCGGAGTTCAAGGCGGAGATCGTCGAGCAGTGCCAGCGTGGTGACCGCTCGATCGCACAGGTCGCGAAGGACTTCGACCTGACCGAGACCGCCGTGCGCGAGTGGGTCAAGCAGGCCGAGCGTGACGCCGGGACCCGCGACGACGGCGGCCTGAGCAGCGAAGAGAAGGCCGAGCTCGCTGCCCTGCGGCGGGAGAACCGGCGGCTGCGCGAGGACGTGGAGATCCTCAAACGGGCCACAGCTTTCTTCGCCAAGGAGACCCGGTGAACGTCTATCCGTTCATCGAGGCGGAGAAGGTCGGCAGCGGCAACGTCAAGCGTGCGTGCGAACTGCTCCAGGTCTCCCGTGCCGCCTACTACAACCGCCGCACCGCGGGCCCATCCGCGCGTGAGCGGGCCGATGCCGCGCTGACCGAGAAGATCATCAAGGTGCACGACGAGTCGAAAGGAACCTACGGGACGCCGCGGATCCACGCCGAGCTCGCCGACCAAGGGCATCGGCACTCCCGCAAGCGCGTCGCCCGGCTCCTGCGCCAGGCCGGCCGAGCCGGTCGGGCACCGAAACGGTGGCGCACCACCACCATCCCGGACCCGGCCGCGACTACCCCGGCTGATCTGATCAAGCGGGATTTCTACTGCAGTGCAAGGGATATCAACAGCAGATGGTGCGGGGACATCACCTACATCCACACCTGGGAAGGGTGGATGTACCTCGCGACAGTGATCGACCTCGGCTCCCGCCGCGTCGCCGGCTGGGCCACCGCCGATCACCTGCGCACCGACCTGGTCGAGCAGGCGCTGCGCAACGCCATCACCCAGCGCCGCCCCGATCCCGGCGTGATCTTCCACTCCGACAGAGGCTGTCAGTACACCTCCGGCCAGTACGCCCGCGCGGCGGCCGACGCAGGGGTGCGGCTCTCGGTCGGCCGCAAGGGCCAATGCTGGGACAACGCGGTCGCCGAATCGTTCTTCGCCACCATCAAGACCGAACTGCTCGACCGGCAGCCCTGGCCCACGAAGGCCAAGGCACACAAGGCAATCTTCGAATACATCGAGGGCTGGTACAACACCCGCCGCAGGCACTCCAGCCTCGCCTACCTCAGCCCC
>NZ_JOEA01000054.1 GCF_000719115.1 Lentzea albidocapillata
CGACGGCGTGATCGAGGAGGGCAGCTCGGCGATCGACGCGAGCATGCTCACCGGCGAGTCGGTGCCGGTCGAGGTCACCACCGGTGACGCGGTCGTCGGCGCCACGGTCAACGCGGGCGGGCGGCTCGTCGTGCGCGCCACCCGCATCGGTGCGGACACTCAGCTCGCGCAGATGGCGAAGCTCGTCGAGGACGCGCAGAGCGGCAAGGCCGAGATCCAGCGCCTGGCCGACCGGGTCTCCGCGGTGTTCGTGCCGATCGTGATCGCGCTCGCTACCGGAACACTGGCGTTCTGGCTCGGTGCGGGCACGGGTGCCTCGGCGGCCTTCACCGCCGCCGTCGCCGTGCTGATCATCGCTTGCCCGTGCGCGCTCCGGTGACCTCAGGGCAGATGAGCCTGGTCGAGGTCCACGCGGCAGACGGCGTGACCGAGGAGGAGGTGCTGCGCCTGGCCGGTGCGCTGGAGCACGCCTCCGAGCACCCGATCGCCAGGGCGATCGCCACTGGCGCCACCGAACGTGTCGGTGAACTGCCTGCTGTGGAGGGCTTCCAGAACCTGGAAGGCCTTGGCGTACAGGGCGTCGTCGGCGAGAACGCCGTCCTCGTGGGCCGCGCTCGCTTGCTGGAGGAGTGGAGCGTCCGGCTCAGCGAGGAGCTCGTCACCGCGAAGAAGGAGGCGGAGGACAAGGGCCGCACCGCGGTACTCGTGGCCTGGGACGGCGAAGCGCGCGGCGTGCTGGTCGTGGCCGACACGGTCAAGCCCACCTCGGCCGAGGCGATCGCGGGTCTGCGTGGCCTCGGACTGCGGCCGGTGCTGCTGACCGGCGACAACGAAGCCGTCGCCAGGGCCGTGGCCGCCGAGGTCGGGATCGACGAGGTCATCGCCGCCGCGATGGCGTTCTCGTCTGTCTTCGTCGTGAGCAACAGCCTGCGGCTGCGGGGCTTCCGCAGCGCGAACAAGCAGACCGTCTGACCCGGTGGGCCGGCTCGCACGTCAGCGAGCCGGCCCACCTCCACGCTGAGGGGGCAGTGATGCAGGACACCTACGACCAGCGCGGCCACGGACACTCGACGGGCCGCCCGACAGCCGGCGACTACCGCTTCGAGAACTTCACCCTCGACCTGCTCGCCCTGCTGGACGAGCTGGACCTCGACGAGCCGATCGACTTCATGGGCTCCTCGCTGGGCTGCGACGTCGCGTTGCGCGCCGCCATCACCGCGCCCGGCCGCTTCCGCCGCCTCGTGCTGATCATCCCGCCGGCGGCGTGGGAGGTGGGTCCGAACCAGACGAGGCAGTGGTACACCGACAACGCCGAGGCCATCGAGTCACGCGGCGCCGTGCACTGGCGGGAAGAGTGGGCCAAGAGGGAACCTTTGCCGATCTTCGCCGACTACCCGGCCTTCGACCTGACCCCCGACATCCCGGACGAGCTGCTCGCACCGATCCTGCGCGGCATCGGCGAGTCGGACCTTCCGACGCCTGAAGATGTCGCGGCGCTGCCTCATCCGGCACTGATCCTCACGTGGGACACCGACCCGTTACACCCGGTGTCGACGGCGGAACGGCTGCACGAACTGCTGCCCGACTCGACCCTGCATGTCTCGACCACCGTCGCCGACGTGCAGACCTGGACGAACCGCATCACTGACTTCCTGGCTGGATAGGCCGCCGCAGGCTCAGGCATCCCGTGACAGGACAGATCAAGACGCTCGGTCCGATCACTGCGGCGACACGGCATACTTCTCAGTCTGCGAAAGGGTGTGGACGATGCGCGGGCTGGGTGAGCTGGAAGCCGCGGTGATGGACGTGCTGTGGCACGCCCGAGAGCCGCTCAAGGTGCGCCAGGTGCTGGAACGGCTGGACACCGGCAAGCAACTCGCCTACACCACCGTGCTCACCGTGCTGGACAACCTGCACCGCAAG
>NZ_JOEA01000055.1 GCF_000719115.1 Lentzea albidocapillata
GTAGCGGCCGGCGAGGATGAACGTGGTCACGCCCGCGGCGACTTCGAGGTAGATGTTGCCGGCGCCCGACATCCGCTGGACGGTCAGCTCGAAGGCGTGCGTCATGCCCGGCGTGCCCGCGGTGCCGAAGAACAACGCGTACAGCGACCACAGGAACGCAGCGCCGACACCGATCGAGATCAGGGTGTCCATCGTCGCGGCGCCGTGGCGCAGGTTCGTCCACGCCGCCTTGTGGAACGGCCACGCACCCCACACCACGACGGGTGCGGCCAGCGTGAGCGACAGCCACTGCCAGTAGGTGAACTGCAGTGCCGGGATCATGGCGAACGCGATCACCGGCACGGTGAGCACCACCGAGGTGATCAACCGCTGCCGCAACGACCGCGTCGGGTCCTCTTCGGCCTGTTCCGTGCTCTGGCCGGCCTGCGGGGGAGCGGGCAGCTCGGCCTGGTAGCCGGTGTTCTCGACGACCTTCACCAGGTCTTCGGCGGTCAGTGACTCGGGGAAGCTGACCCTGGCCTTCTCGGTGGCGTAGTTGACGCTGGCCTGGACGCCGTCGAGCTTGTTGAGCTTGCGCTCGATCCGCGCGGCGCAGGAGGCGCAGGTCATACCGCCGATCGACAGCTCGATCTCACTGGTCGGTGAACTCATGGAGCGCGCCTCCTCTTCGATGGTGCTGGGCTCAGCCACCGTGACCACCGTGGTCGTCGGCAGGCTGGGTGGCCGGAGCGGATGTGGATGGTGTGGATGTGGACGGAGCGGGGGCGGATCCTGTCGTGCCGAGGGTGAATTCGGCGGTGCGGACCTTGCCCTCGTGCCGGAAGTCCAGGAACAGGCGGTAACGACCGGAGGTCGGCACCTCGACCATGAACTTCACCTCGGGACCAGCGCCCGGTGCGTCCATCGGGTGGACGTGCAGGTAGGCGAGGTCGGCCGAGCGCAACGCCACGAGGTGGCCGTTCGCGCCCAGGTACGGCTGCAGGTCGGTGACCGGCTTACCGTCCTTGGTCACGGTGGTGGTGACCATGGATTCCGCGCCGGGCTTGAGTTCCCCGTCGAGGCGGACCGTGTAACCGTCCACTGTGAACTCACGTGCGTCGGTGTCGTACTGCTTCGGTTCG
>NZ_JOEA01000056.1 GCF_000719115.1 Lentzea albidocapillata
CCTAGGTGTACTGATCGGAGAGGTTAGGAACGCGGCTGGCGGGTGGTTGGCCTGCGAGTGCGGTGTGGCCGCGGTGGTGATTGTAGGTGTGCAGCCAGCGCGGTAGCTCGGCTCGTCGTTCGGTTTCTGATCGGTAGGGGCGGGCGTAGGCCCATTCGTCGAGCAGCGTGCGGTTGAAGCGTTCGACCTTGCCGTTGGTCTGCGGCCGGTAGGGGCGGGTGCGTTTGTGGGTGATCCCGGCGGTGGTGAGCGTGTCGCGCCAGAGCAGGGACTTGTAGCACGCGCCGTTGTCGGTGAGCACCCGTTCGACGGTGATGCCGTTGGTGGCGAAGAAGATCTGGGCCCGTTGCCAGAACTCGACCGCGGTTTCCTTCTTCTCGTCGGGCAGGATTTCGCTGTAGGCGAGCCGGGAGTGGTCGTCCACGGCGTTGTGCAGGTAGCTGTAGCCGACGTGGCTGTTGCCGTAGCGGTCGAGGTTCTTGCCTGGGGTGCGGGTGCGGTGACGCTTGCCTGCCTGACGGCTGGTGACCCGGTGGCCGCCGCCGTCGGGGATGTTGCCGAGCTTCTTGATATCGACGTGCACCAGCTCGCCGGGCGTCGCGCGTTCGTAGCGGCGCACCGGCTGCGCGGTGGCCCGGTCGAGGTGGTTCAGCCGGGCCATGCCGAACCGGGTCAGCACACGGTGCACGGTCGAGGGCACCAGGCGCAGCAAAAACGCGATCCGGGCCGGCCCCCATCGCCGTGCCAGCCGGACCTTGATGATCCGCCGTTCGATCCGGGTCGGGATACGGCCAGGACTCGTGTGCGGACGCGATGATCGATCGGTCATGCCCGGCTCGCCCTCGTGCCGGTAGCGGTCGGCCCATCGTTTCGCCGTGCTCACCGAGACCTGGAACCGTTCCGCGGCCCGACGCAGCGGCCAGCCCTCGTCCACGACACACCGGGCCAGGCGCAGCCTGCCCACCGGAGTCAGCGGTGCGTTAGCGTGAATCACGAGGGCCTCCGTCGGTCGGTGTAGACGTCGCAATCCACACCGAACCCGGAGGCCCTCCCTCATTCCAAGATCATCCGGCTACGTGTCGAACCGTTCTCAACCTCTCCGGTCAGTACACCTAGG
>NZ_JOEA01000057.1 GCF_000719115.1 Lentzea albidocapillata
CTAGTTGTACTTGGCCAATACGTTGGTGACGGTGTGTCGGCTTGATCATGGGTGAGGCCTCCGGGTGCGGTGGTGATTGCGAAGTCAGTCACCACAACCGGAGGCCTCGATGGGACACGCTAATGCCCGCCTGACCATGCATGGACGCCTGGTTCTGGTCTCGCGGGTCACCGCTGGCAGACCGGTCGCTCACGTGGCCAAAGAGCTCGGTGTCTCGCGGCAGTGCGCGCACCGCTGGGTCCGCCGATTCCGTGACGAAGGCGCCGCGGGTCTGGCCGATCGGTCGAGCCGGCCGCATCGCATGCCGTCGCGGACGTCAGCCGAGACCGAGCACCACATCGTGGCGGCACGCACCGAGTTGCGCTGCGGACCGGCCGGAATCAGCGTCCGCACCGGCGTGCCTGTCCGCACCGTGTCACGGGTGCTGGCCCGCCACGGCGTGCCGCGCCTGGCCGAGTGCGATCCGCTGACCGGGCAACGGATCCGCGCCACCCGGCACACCACCCGCCGCTACGAACACCCGCACCCCGGCGACATGCTGCACCTGGACGTCAAGAAGATCGGCAAGATCCCGCCCGGCGGCGGCTGGCGCGCCCACGGCCGCAGCCTGCGTCCCAATTCCCACCGACGCCTCGGCTACGACTACATCCACGCCGCCATCGACGATCACTCCCGGCTGGCCTACGCCGAGATCCTCGCCGACGAACGCGGCACCACCTGCGCCGGGTTCCTGCTCCGCGCAGCCGCCTGGTTCGCCGTCCACGGCGTCCCACGCATCGAACGCGTGCTGACCGACAACGCCAAAAACTACTTGATCTCCCGCGACTTCGCCGCCGCCGTCGCCGCGATCGGCGCCCGCCACAAGACCATCAAGCCGCACTGTCCCTGGCAGAACGGCAAAGTCGAGCGGTTCAACCGCACCCTGCAGACCGAGTGGGCATACCGCGAGGTCTTCCTCGACAACCCCACCCGATCCGCAGCGCTGGCGCCCTGGCTTGAGCACTACAACACTGAACGCAGTCACTCCGCACTCGAGGGACACCCACCCATCAGCCGCGTTCAGTCACCAACCTCATGACCAAGTACA
>NZ_JOEA01000058.1 GCF_000719115.1 Lentzea albidocapillata
GTAGCGGCCGGCGAGGATGAACGTGGTCACGCCCGCGGCGACTTCGAGGTAGATGTTGCCGGCGCCCGACATCCGCTGGACGGTCAGCTCGAAGGCGTGTGTCATGCCCGGCGTGCCCGCGGTGCCGAGGAACAACGCGTACAGCGACCACAGGGTCGCCGCGCCGACGCCGATCGAGATCAGGGTGTCCATCGTCGCGGCGCCGTGGCGCAGGTTCGTCCAAGCAGCTTTGTGGAACGGCCACGCCCCCCACACCACGACGGGTGCGGCCAGCGTGAGCGAGAGCCACTGCCAGTAGGTGAACTGCAGCGCGGGGATCATGGCGAACGCGATCACCGGCACGGTCAGCACCACCGAGGTGATCAACCGCTGCCGCAACGACCGCGTCGGGTCCTCTTCGGCCTGTTCCGTGCTCTGGCCGGCCTGCGGGGGAGCGGGCAACTCGGCCTGGTAGCCGGTGTTCTCGACGACCTTCACCAGGTCTTCGGCGGTCAGCGACTCGGGGAAGCTGACCCTGGCCTTCTCGGTGGCGTAGTTGACGCTGGCCTGGACGCCTTCGAGCTTGTTGAGCTTGCGCTCGATCCGCGCGGCGCAGGAGGCGCAGGTCATACCGCCGATCGAGAGTTCGATCTGACTGGTGCGGACGTCAGCCTCCGTGGCCATGGCCGTCCTCCTCCTTCGGTGTCGTCGTCGTGCCGGTGGGCTGCGGTGCGGCCGTGCCCGCCGTGCCGAGGGTGAATTCGGCGGTGCGGACCTTGCCCTCGTGCTGGAAGTCCAGGAACAGGCGGTAACGACCGGAGGTCGGCACCTCGACCATGAACTTCACCTCGGGACCGGCGCCCGGTGCGTCCATCGGGTGGACGTGCAGGTAGGCGAGGTCGGCCGAGCGCAGTGCCACGAGGTGGCCGTTCGCGCCCAGGTACGGCTGCAGGTCGGTGACCGGCTTGCCGTCCTTGGTCACGGTGGTGGTCACCATGGATTCCGCGCCGGGCTTGAGTTCCCCGTCGAGGCGGACCGTGTAACCGTCCACTGTGAACTCACGTGCGTCGGTGTCGTACTGCTTCGGTTCG
>NZ_JOEA01000059.1 GCF_000719115.1 Lentzea albidocapillata
GCTCCTGTCGATCGGTCCGTCGCGCGGCCGGTCGCAACTGACCGGGGGAACGACGGGCGCTTGCCACCTTTATACCTAAGGGGGGTATGGGTGTGCAAGTGTCCTTAGGCATACAGGGTAGGGGTATGCCTGTGACCTGGGGCACGTGCCGGGGTGTGGCTTGTCCTGAGGAGAACAGCGATCAGGCCGGGGTCAAATCACTTTGCCCCGGCCTGAACGTCTGTGGCTTCTACTTCAGCAGCCCCTGCATCTCGGTGATCTCAGCCTGCTGCGCGGTGATGATGTCCTGCGCCAGCTTCTTGCTGTCGGCGTTGCTGCCCTTCTCGATGTGGATCTTGGCCATGGCGATCGCACCCTCATGGTGCTTGATCATCATTTCCGTCCACATCCTGTCGAACTCGGCACCCGCGGCCTGTCCGAG
Source organism: Lentzea albidocapillata (assembly GCF_000719115.1). Taxonomy (GTDB): domain Bacteria; phylum Actinomycetota; class Actinomycetes; order Mycobacteriales; family Pseudonocardiaceae; genus Lentzea; species Lentzea albidocapillata. The sequence goes on from NZ_JOEA01000059.1 coordinate 422, forward strand.
CTTGGCCATCTCCTCGGCGGTCATCATGCCGTTGCCGCTGCCCATCGAGCCGTGGTCCATTCCCGGCATCGACGACGCGGTCGGAGAGGCACCCCACTTGGAGAGCCACGCCGTCATCGTCTTGATCTCCGGGTCCTGCGCACCCTCGATGCGCTTCGCGAGATCGGTCACCTTCGGGGCGACCCGCGATCGGGCGTGCGGTGCGCAGCAGCAGCCATACGAGCAGGAGCAGCGACACGACGGCGCAGAGCACGGCAACGCACAGGTGCAACATCCCGTGCATCGGCTGCGGTACTGGATCCTCGGATGGCGGCGCGTGGTGAGCGCTCGTGGACATGGACCCGTGCGTGGGCGACATGTCGTTGCTCACGTTGACGTGGTGCATCCCGACGACACCGAGGAACAGCGCGCACAGCAGGACCCACTGGGTCGTTTTGCTGTGCGCGCCCATAGCCATGTAACTACCGTACCTAGTAGGTCGCATCACCGCTTTCTACGGGTCAGTGCTCCAACCGGTTCAACAGCGCCCACCGTCGATCTTCCCGCCGAATTCTCTTGACACCCTAGGGGGGTATGGGCGTATCTTCACACCGCATACCCCAGCAGGGTATATAGGCCGAGAAGCAAGGCAAGGGAACGGGTCATGGATCACGCTGGTGCACAATCGAGTCTGACGAAGCTCGCCATCTCCGCGACGCTGCACTGCCTCACCGGCTGTGCGATCGGTGAGGTGCTCGGCATGGTCATCGGCACCGCGCTGGGCTGG
>NZ_JOEA01000060.1 GCF_000719115.1 Lentzea albidocapillata
GTGCCGCCCCAGTAAAGGCGTCCCGCGCCGTTGCCGGCGAAGTAGACCATGGTGTTTCCGGGGTCGATGCCGGCGATGTCCGCCTTGCCGTCGCCGTTGAAGTCGCCTGCGGTGATTGCTTTGTAGTTGGCCCAGTCGCCCTGGCCGCCGGTGGGGCCGCCCCATGAGAGCTGGCCTGCGCCGTTGCCGGCGAAGTAGACCATGGTGTTTCCGGGGTCGAAGTCGCCTGCGGTGATGGCGCGGTAGTTGGCCCAGTCGCCCTGGCCGCTCATGGGGCCGCCCCATGAGAGCTGGCCTGCGCCGAGTTCCACACCACGTTTGCGATGTACCCGGCGATGTCGATGTTTGCTCGGTAGTTCGACCCGTCAGGGAACCCGGACTTCTGGACCTTCTGGCAGATGTTCGCGATGTCACCGCTGCGCCATGCGCCGTTCGGGTAGTTCGCGAGCATCACGTCGAGGAACTTGTTGGTCGCGTAGACCGGGTTGATCAGGTCGCTCGGTGAGCCCCAGCCCATGCTCGGTCGTTGCTGGAAGAGTCCGAGGCTGTCGTGGTCCTCGGCGACGCTGATGTTGTCGAAATGCGTTTCCGTCGTCACGGTCGTAAAGGCGATGTGTGCTGCGCGCAGGTCGAGGCCTCGTGCCTTCACCTGCCTGGCGACGGCACGTGCACAGGAAACCCTGTAGGGCGTCATCCAGTTCGCTCGAGAGCGGAGCTGGGCCGACACGGCGTTGTCCTCTGCGGTCACGCCAGACGTGCTGCAGGGAGCAGTGCTGCGTGCGACCGCGGTTCCGGTGGCGCCTAGCACGATCGTGCCCGCGACGGCCATTGAAGCGATCAGTCCTAATATTCTGTGCAATGCCGAGTTCATCGTTCCCCCATGTAATTGCCGGTGCGAATTGACGTGCGTGAGCTCAGACGATCGCCTTGTAGTTGGCCCAGTCGCCCTGGCCGCCGGTGGGGCCGCCCCATGAGAGCTGGCCTGCGCCGTTGCCGGCGAAGTAGACCATGGTGTTTCCGGGGTCGCTTTGTAGTTGGCCCAGTCGCCTTGGCCGCTCATGGTGCCGCCCCAGTAAAGGCGTCCCGCGCCGTTGCCGGCGAAGTAGACCATGGTGTTTCCGGGGTCG
>NZ_JOEA01000061.1 GCF_000719115.1 Lentzea albidocapillata
CAACTTCTTCGCCGGGCGGGCCCGTTTCCCGAGGTTCAAGTCCCGTACCGGGCGGCAGAGCGCGCACTACACCCGCTCGGCGTTCCGGATGCGCGAGGGTGTGCTGACACTGGCCAAGACCAGCACGTCGCTGCGATTTGTGTGGTCCTTCGGTGAGGTGGATCTGGCCGCGCTGGATCCGACGATGGTGGTGCTGTCCCGCGACCCGGACGGCTGCTGGTACGTGACGTTCGCCATCGACACCACCGACACCACCGAGCCCGCCCCGGCTGAGCCCGCCGGGCACGCGATCGGCGTCGACCTCGGTCTCACAGATCTGGTGGTGACCAGTGACGGTGAACGGATCGCGAACCCGCGGCATCTGGTCCGTAAGGCCCGCAACCTGGCCCGCTACCAACGGCGGATGGCCCGCTGCCAGCGCGGTAGCGGCAACCGCCGCAAGGCCAAGGCCAAGGTCGCCCGCGCGCACCGCAAGATCCGCACCGCCCGGCAGGATTTCCTGCACCGCACCACCACGGCTCTGGTGCGGTCGGCCGACGTGATCGCGATCGAGGACCTGCCGGTCAAGAACATGGTGCGTAACCGGCGCCTCGCCCGTGCCATCTCCGACGCGGGCTGGGGCGAGTTGCGCAGGCAGCTGGACTACAAGTGCGACCGGGCCGGCCGCACGCTGGTCGTGATCGACCGGTGGTTTCCCTCGAGCAAGACGTGTTCGGTCTGCGGGCACGTGCTCGCAGAGCTTGCTTTGTCCGCCCGGCACTGGACGTGTCCGGGCTGCCGCACCCGG
>NZ_JOEA01000062.1 GCF_000719115.1 Lentzea albidocapillata
CCTTGTAGGTCAGGAACTGACCGAGCTGGGCGAACGCCCAGGAGTGCAGCGTGGCCCGTTGGGGCTTGCGAAGCCGTACCCGGACGCGGATTCCCGTCAATTCCTCGACGGCGATCCCGCGTCCGGTGCGTTCAGCCTCGGCCACGATGTTCTTGCTGATCCGGTGGTTCACGTCGGCCGCGAACCGTGCCTCCTTGCGGCGGCGTTTCTTGAGCAGCCGTCTCGCGGAGGAGGTCTTCCTGGCCTGCAACCGTGTCCGGATTCGCTGCTGGCGTTCACGGTAGCGGTTCAGGCGCGACCCGCAGAACCGGTCACCGTCAGAGGTGGTCGCGATGTTCACGATACCCAGATCGACCCCGACGAACCCGTTCACCGGTTCCCGCCGGGCGGCCTCGGGACCGTCGACAACGGCGTGCAGCAGCCACACCCCGTCCCGGTACAGCAGATCGGTTTCCCCGATCACCAGCCGGGAACGCAGCAGAGCCAGATGCCGGGGATTTCCGACGATCCGCACACCGCGGAGCCGACCGGCGACCGTCCAGATCGACACCGTCCCGTCACGGCCCGCGTCACCGAACTGCCAGGACAGACAACGGGCGTCGAACGGCTGCCCCGCCTGCGGACGGAACCTGATCGGGGTGCCCTCGACCTTGCGGCGCCGGTCCGACCCAGGCAGCCCATAGTTGCCTGCCTTGAGATTGGCCCGCAGGGTCGTGCAGGCGTCCACGGTCTTGCCGATCACCCGGATCGCCGGCTGGGCGGCCAGCCCGAACCGTTCCCGCA
>NZ_JOEA01000063.1 GCF_000719115.1 Lentzea albidocapillata
CAACTTCTTCGCCGGGCGGGCCCGTTTCCCGAGGTTCAAGTCCCGTACCGGGCGGCAGAGCGCGCACTACACCCGCTCGGCGTTCCGGATGCGCGAGGGCGTGCTGACACTGGCCAAGACCAGCACACCGCTGCGGTTGGTCTGGTCCTTCGGCGAGGTGGACCTGGCCGCGCTGGATCCGACGATGGTGGTGGTGTCCCGCGAGCCGGACGGCCGCTGGTACGTGGCGTTCGCCGTGGACACCGCCGAGCCCGCCCCGGCTGAGCCCGCCGGGCACGCGATCGGCGTCGACCTCGGCCTCACAGATCTGGTGGTGACCAGTGACGGTGAACGGATCGCGAACCCGCGGCATCTGGTCCGCAAGGCCCGCAACCTGGCCCGCTACCAACGGCGGATGGCCCGCTGCGAACGCGGTAGCGGCAACCGCCGCAAGGCCAAGGCCAAGGTCGCCCGCGCGCACCGCAAGATCCGCGCCGCCCGGCAGGATTTCCTGCACCGCACCACCACGGCTCTGGTGCGTTCGGCCGACGTGATCGCGATCGAGGACCTGCCGGTCAAGAACATGGTGCGTAACCGCCACCTCGCCCGTGCTATCTCCGACGCGGGCTGGGGCGAGTTGCGCAGGCAGCTGGACTACAAGTGCGACCGGGCCGGCCGCACGCTGGTCGTGATCGACCGCTGGTTTCCCTCGAGCAAGACGTGTTCGGTCTGCGGGCACGTGCTCGCAGAGCTTGCTTTGTCCGCCCGGCACTGGACGTGTCCGGGCTGCCGCACCCGG
>NZ_JOEA01000064.1 GCF_000719115.1 Lentzea albidocapillata
CAGCGGCGCCGGCAGCCCAGGCGCCGCCGAAGACGATCGCCAGCACGCCCGCGTAGGCGGTCACCTTCGTGGCGGTGTTCATCTCAGGTCCTTTCAGCTCGCGACGAGCGTGTAGCCGGCCTCGGTGACCGCTGCGCGAACGTCGTCCTGCGTCACCGGCTGGTCACTGGTGACGGTCACCTTGCCGCTGGCCAGTTCGACGTCGACCTTCTGCACGCCGCCGATCTGGCTGATCTCCTCGGTCACTGAGCTGACGCAGTGTCCGCAGGTCATGCCGGTGACGGTGTAGGTGGACTCGGCCATGGGGGAGCTCCTCGTGTACTGGTGGGACTGGGGGAATCAGGAGCGGACGAGACGGGCGATGGCGTTGCTGGCCTCGGCGATCTTTTCGTCCGCCTTGGTGCCGCCCTCGGTGATGGCCTCGCTCACGCAGTGCTTCAGGTGCTCGTCGAGCAGTCCCAGTGAGACAGCCTGCAGAGCGCGGGTCGCCGCGGAGATCTGGGTGAGCACGTCGATGCAGTAGTCGTCGTTCTCGATCATCCGCTGCAGACCGCGCACCTGGCCCTCGATGCGCTTCAGGCGGCGCAGGTGGGCGTCCTTGTTGTCGGTGTAGCCGTGCATTTACCGCTCCTGTCGATCGGTCCGTCGCGCGGCCGGTCGCAACTGACCGGGGGAACGACGGGCGCTTGCCACCTTTATACCTAAGGGGGGTATGGGTGTGCAAG
>NZ_JOEA01000065.1 GCF_000719115.1 Lentzea albidocapillata
GGCGATGACCTCGTCGATCCCGACCTCGGCGGCCACGGCCCTGGCGACGGCTTCGTTGTCGCCGGTCAGCAGCACCGGCCGCAGTCCGAGGCCACGCAGTCCCGCGATCGCCTCGGCCGAGGTGGGCTTGACCGTGTCGGCCACGACCAGCACACCGCGCGCTTCGCCGTCCCAGGCCACCAGTACCGCGGTGCGGCCCTTGTCCTCCGCCTCCTTCTTCGCGGTGACGAGCTCCTCGCTGAGCCGGACGCTCCACTCCTGCAGCAGGCGAGCGCGGCCCACGAGGACGGCGTTCTCGCCGACGACGCCCTGCACGCCAAGGCCTTCCAGGTTCTGGAAGCCCTCCACCGCGGGCAGTTCGCCGACGCGTTCGGTGGCGCCCGTGGCGATCGCCCTGGCGATGGGGTGCTCGGAGGCGTGCTCCAGCGCACCGGCCAGGCGCAGCACCTCCTCCTCGGTCACGCCGTCTGCCGCGTGGACCTCGACCAGGCTCATCTGCCCGGACGTCACCGTGCCGGTCTTGTCCAGCACGACCGTGTCGACGCGCCGGGTGGACTCCAGCACCTCCGGCCCCTTGATCAGGATGCCCAGCTGAGCGCCACGACCCGTGCCGACCAGCAACGCGGTGGGCGTGGCCAGGCCGAGCGCGCACGGGCAAGCGATGATCAGCACGGCGACGGCGGCGGTGAAGGCCGCCGAGGCACCCGTCCTCGACGAGCTTCGCCATCTGCGCGAGCTGCGTGTCCGCGCCGATGCGGGTGGCGCGCACGACGAGCCGCCCGCCCGCGTTGACCGTGGCACCGACGACCGCGTCACCGGTGGTGACCTCGACCGGCACCGACTCGCCGGTGAGCATGCTCGCGTCGATCGCCGAGCTGCCCTCCTCGATCACGCCGTCG
>NZ_JOEA01000066.1 GCF_000719115.1 Lentzea albidocapillata
CACGGAGACGGCGTCTGCACGACGTTCATCCCGCGCGCCACCCCGCAGACCACGGCACATCAGCCCACCGACACATCAGCAAGCACGGCCGGGAGGAACCCCGCATGACGCTCCCCACGGAGACTGCCCACCCCGAACTCGAGGGCCTGGGTACGTACGAGTACGGCTGGGCCGACTCCGACGCGGCCGGAGCCTCCGCCCGGCGTGGCATCGGCGAGGACGTCGTCCGCGATATCTCGTCCAAGAAGGACGAGCCGGAGTGGATGACCAAGCTCCGCCTCAAGGGCCTGAAGCTCTTCGGCAAGAAGCCCATGCCGAACTGGGGCTCGGACCTCTCCGGCATCGACTTCGACAACATCAAGTACTTCGTGCGGTCCACCGAGAAGCAGGCCGAGTCCTGGGAGGACCTGCCGGAGGACATCAAGAACACGTACGACAAGCTCGGCATCCCCGAGGCGGAGAAGCAGCGCCTCGTCGCCGGCGTCGCCGCGCAGTACGAGTCGGAGGTCGTCTACCACCAGATCCGCGAGGACCTGGAGGAGCAGGGCGTCATCTTCCTCGACACCGACACCGCGCTGAAGGAGCACCCGGAGCTCTTCCAGGAGTACTTCGGCACCGTCATCCCCGCCGGTGACAACAAGTTCGCCGCGCTCAACACGGCCGTGTGGTCC
>NZ_JOEA01000067.1 GCF_000719115.1 Lentzea albidocapillata
CGCAGCGGCATCATCGGCCGTTCCGACCGGCGTTCGATGACGACGAATGCGATGAGTAGCGCCAGTCCGGCCAGTCCGGACGCGACCGTGGACGGATGACTCCAGCCCACGGTTTCCGCCTCACCGAGGCCGTAGATCAACGTTCCGACGCCGAGCGTGCCGGTGATCGCGCCGGGCAGGTCGTACCTGACCACGGCGTCGAGCTGACTCTCCGCGAGAAACCGAACGGCGGGAACGAGGACGACCAGCACCAGCGGAACGTTCACCAGCAGACACCATCGCCACGATCCGAGTTCGGTGAGGACACCGCCGAGAACCATGCCCACGGCCATCCCCGATCCGACCGCCGCACCGAAGATGCCGAAGGCGCGAGCACGTTCGCGCGCATCGCTGAACGCCGTCGTCAACAACGCCAGCCCGGCGGGAGCAAGCAACGCGGCGAACACCCCCTGGGCGGCGCGAGCCAGGGGAAGCATGACCGGTCCAACGGCAAGCCCTCCGAGTGCCGAGGTCACCGCGAAGCCGAGCAAGCCGAGCAGGAAGATCTTCTTTCTGCCGTGCACGTCCGCCAGCCGAC
>NZ_JOEA01000068.1 GCF_000719115.1 Lentzea albidocapillata
GTCGGCTGGCGGACGTGCACGGCAGAAAGAAGATCTTCCTGCTCGGCTTGCTCGGCTTCGCGGTGACCTCGGCACTCGGAGGGCTTGCCGTTGGACCGGCCATGCTTCCCCTGGCTCGCGCCGCCCAGGGGGTGTTCGCCGCGTTGCTCGCCCCTGCCGGGCTGGCGTTGTTGACGACGGCGTTCAGCGATGCGCGCGAACGCGCTCGCGCCTTCGGCATCTTCGGCGCCGCGGTCGGATCGGGGATGGCCGTGGGCATGGTTCTCGGCGGTGTCCTCACCGAACTCGGATCGTGGCGATGGTGCCTGCTGGTGAACGTTCCGCTGGTGCTGGCCGTCCTCGTTCCCGCCGTTCGGTTTCTCGCGGAGAGTCAGCTCGACGCCGTGGTCAAGTACGACCTGCCCGGCGCGATCACCGGCACGCTCGGCGTCGGAACGTTGATCTACGGCCTCAGCGAGGCGGAAACCGTTGGCTGGACTCATCCGTCCACGGTCGCGTCCGGACTGGCCGGACTGGCGCTACTCATCGCATTCGTCGTCATCGAACGCCGGTCGGAACGGCCGATGATGCCGCTGCG
>NZ_JOEA01000069.1 GCF_000719115.1 Lentzea albidocapillata
AGACCGGTTACACCGTCAAGGTGCTGAAGAGCGGCGACGCCGGGCAGGCGGTCAACCAGGCCGTCCTCTCCAAGGGTAACCCGCAAGGCGACGTCCTGTTCGGCGTGGACAACACGCTGCTCTCCCGCGCCGTCGACAACGGCGTCTTCGCCCCGTACGAGGCGAAGGGGCTGGACCGCGTCCCGGCGGAGTACCAGCTCGACGCGGAGAAGCACCGGGTCACGCCCGTCGACACCGGCGACATCTGCGTCAACTACGACAAGAGCTACTTCGCCGACAAGAAGCTCGACCCGCCGCGCACCTTCGAGGACCTGGCCGACCCGAAGTACAAGAACCTCCTGGTCACCGAGAACGTCGCCACGTCCTCGCCGGGGCTCGGCTTCCTGCTCGGGACGGCTGCCGAGTTCGGCGACGAGGGCTGGCAGGACTACTGGAAGAAGCTCAAGGCCAACGGCGTGAAGGTCGTCGAAGGCTGGGAGCAGGCGTACAACGAGGAGTTCTCGGGCTCGGCCGGCGGCAAGAAGGCCGGCGGCGACCGGCCCCTCGTTGTTTCGTACGCGTCCAGCC
>NZ_JOEA01000070.1 GCF_000719115.1 Lentzea albidocapillata
AACCCGCAGACGCAGGAGTTCTCCCTGCCGTGACACCAGATCGCTGGGCCCGTCGGTGACGGGGCCCAGTTCGAGGGGGAACCAACGAGGAGACAGAACCAATGAGAACCAGACGGCTCTTCACCGCACTCGCCGTGGCGTCGCTGACCGCGGCGATGGCGGCACCCGTGGCGGCACACCCCGGCCAGCACGGTCCCATCGACGGACATCTGCTCGGTCCGGGAGCATGGGGCGACCTGCAACTGCTGGGCAAGGCCGACCTGACCAACACCGACGACCTGATCGCCGACGTGGCGGTCGACCCGCGCACCACGTACGCCTACCTGGCGAACTGGGGCAAAGCGACCTGTGACGCCAACCGTGAGGACGGAGACCCCGACGCCGGCGCTTACGTCGTCGACATGACCGACCTGGCGAACCCGAAGCAGATCGGGTTCATCCCGCACTCCCAGGACAGCCGGCCCGGCGAGGGCATGCAAGCGCTGCAGGTCGACACGAAGTTCTTCAACGGCACCATGCTCGTGATGAACAACGAGCAGTGCGGCAAGAACGGCCGCGG
>NZ_JOEA01000071.1 GCF_000719115.1 Lentzea albidocapillata
AGCCCGGCGATGCCGAAGAGCCCGGTCAGGTCGAGCGGACCTGGCAGCGGGTACACCTCGGCGTCGCTGATCTTCAGCTCGCGCACCAGCAGGTCCAGCACGTACGGGTCGATCGACTCCTCGACCTCCAGGCGCACCGGGGGCCCGAAGCGGCGCCGCATGAGCTCCTTCTCCAGGGCCTGGAGCAGGTTCTCGGTGTCGTCCTCCTCGACCTCCAGGTCCTCGTTCCGGGTGAGCCGGAACATGTGGTGCGCCAGCACCTCCATCCCCGGGAACAGCTCCTCCAGGTGGGCCGCGATCACGTCCTCGATGGGGACGTACCGCTCCGGCGACGCCTCCAGGAAGCGCGACAGCAGCGGCGGCACCTTCACCCGCGCGAAGTGCCGGTGGCCGCTGACCGGGTTCCGGACCACCACGGCGAGGTTGAGCGACAGCCCCGAGATGTACGGGAAGGGGTGCGCCGGGTCGACCGCCAGCGGGGTCAGCACGGGGAAGATCTGCTGCCGGAACAGGGTGAACAGGCGGGCCTGCTCCTCCTCGG
>NZ_JOEA01000072.1 GCF_000719115.1 Lentzea albidocapillata
GTGATGGCCTCGGTCAGTTCGATCGCGGCGATCTCCTTGGCCGTGTAGTAGTGCTTCGACTCCTCCCAGGCGCTGAGCTGGACGATGCGCTCGACGGACTCGCCCATCGCGAGGGCGTCCTTGGTGTGCATGTCGAGGCAGAAGGCGCAGTGGTTGATCTGGGAGGCGCGGATCTTGACGAGTTCGCCGATGACCGGGTCCAGGTTCTTGCGGGCGGCCGCGTCGGCGCGGGCCAGCGCGCGGTAGAGGTCGGGGGCCAGTTCCGCGACGGAGATGCGGGGGGGGTGCTCCGGCAGGTAGGCGGCGGCCTTCTCGTCGGGAGTGGTGGGAGTGGTGGGAGTGGTGGAGGTGCTGGGGGCGGTGGGGGTGTTCTCGGTGGTCATGGTGGTGGTGTCCCCGTTTCTTCTGATCTGTGGCGGTTCATGTGCTTCCGGTGCTGCGTGTTGTCGAGCTTAGGAGGGGGACAGCCCAGAGGTATGGTCCATTTCCGTGACGGAATCTTGGGCCAATCTCGGGATCGACCTGCATC
>NZ_JOEA01000073.1 GCF_000719115.1 Lentzea albidocapillata
CGGTAGAGGCGTCCCCCCGGGTGGTGCGGGTCGGGGATGAACCGCTCGGCGGTCAGGCGCGGCTGGTCGTGATAGCCCCGGGCCACGCCGCTGCCGCCGAGGTACAGCTCACCCGGAACACCGACCGGCACGGGACGCAGGGTGCTGTCCAGGATGTAGGTGGACATCGTGTCCATCGGCGTGCCCAGCGGCGCCGGGCCGTCCGCCACGTCCTCGGCGGTCAGCGGGCCGCTGACGGCGAAGGTGGTGGTCTCGGTGGGGCCGTAGCCGTTGACCAGGGTCAGGCCCGGATGACGGGTCAGCAGGGTGTGGGCGGCATGGTGCGGGACCGCGTCGCCGCCGGTCCAGATCTCCCTCAGCCCGGCGAAGCACTCCGGGTCCTCTTCGACGAGGACGCCGAAGAGGGCGGCGGTGATCCACAGGGCGGTGACGCCGTCGGTGACGGCCTGGCGGATGGTGGCGGTGGTCAGGTCGCCGGTGGCGACGGTGACGGAGCCGCCGTTGAGGAGCGGCACCCACACCTCGTAGG
>NZ_JOEA01000074.1 GCF_000719115.1 Lentzea albidocapillata
CTACGTCCTTCATCGGCTCCTGGTGCCAAGACATCCACCGTATGCCCTTACTAACTTGCTACAAAGATGCTCGCATCCACTGTGCAGTTCTCAAAGAACGAACGGTCATCATCTCTTCTGTGCAGCTCGCCTGCCTGACCGAAGCCGGCGGTTCGAGCGCTGAGATGATCCGATCTACTGAAAGACACAAAGAGCGTGTTCCCTCAGGACCCAACAGCGTACCGATCTGTTCATCCAGCCCTCTCGACACCTTTCCACGCTCCGAAGAGCAGTACTCACTGTCGTGACAACCGAACGTCTAGCCAGCCAGCATCCACTAATGAGCCCACCCAGCATCAAGGCTGGTGTGGTTCTGACTACCGCTCGGAACATTTGCCCAAGATCGGTAGTAGATTGCTCCTTAGAAAGGAGGTGATCCAGCCGCACCTTCCGGTACGGCTACCTTGTTACGACTTCGTCCCAATCGCCAGTCCCACCTTCGACCGCTCTCCCC
>NZ_JOEA01000075.1 GCF_000719115.1 Lentzea albidocapillata
GGGGAGAGCGGTCGAAGGTGGGACTGGCGATTGGGACGAAGTCGTAACAAGGTAGCCGTACCGGAAGGTGCGGCTGGATCACCTCCTTTCTAAGGAGCATCTACCAGTGTTCTGAGCGAACGTCTCAGCGCTGGTCAGAACCACACCAGCCTTGATGCTGGGTGGGCTCATTAGTGGATGCTGGCTGGCTAGACGTCCGGTTGCCGGATGAGTGAGTACTGCAGGCTTGCCTGCGTGGAAAGGTCATCGGGGGGCTGGGTGGACAGATCGGTACGCTGTTGGGTCCTGAGGGAACACGCTCTTTGTGTCTTTCAGTGATCGGCTACTTGCCGCGGATGAACCACTCGGTCATTGGATCGGGCCGGCGTTCGCAACATGGCGGGTGGGTCTGATTGTTCTTTGAGAACTGCACAGTGGATGCGAGCATCTTTGTAGCAAGTTAGTAAGGGCATACGGTGGATGTCTTGGCACCAGGAGCCGATGAAG
>NZ_JOEA01000076.1 GCF_000719115.1 Lentzea albidocapillata
TGCTCAAGCAGGCGGGCGCCTTCGCCGCCCACCAGCTGGATTCGGTCGACGACCGGGTCATGGACTCCAACGACCTGGAGCGTGAGAAGGGCATCACGATCCTCGCCAAGAACACGGCGGTGAAGTACCACCCCAAGTCCGGCGGGGACCCGATCACGATCAACATCATCGACACCCCCGGCCACGCCGACTTCGGTGGCGAGGTCGAGCGCGGTCTCTCGATGGTCGACGCCGTGGTGCTCCTGGTGGACGCCTCCGAGGGCCCGCTCCCGCAGCCCCGCTTCGTGCTCCGCAAGGCGCTCGCCGCCCGGATGCCGGTCATCCTCTGCATCAACAAGACGGACCGCCCGGACTCCCGCATCGACGAGGTCGTCAACGAGACGTACGACCTCTTCCTCGACCTGGACGCCGACGAGGACCAGATCGAGTTCCCGATCGTCTACGCCTTCGCCCGTGACGGCGTCGCCTCGCTGACCA
>NZ_JOEA01000077.1 GCF_000719115.1 Lentzea albidocapillata
AGCTGAAAGGACCTGAGATGAACACCGCCACGAAGGTGACCGCCTACGCGGGCGTGCTGGCGATCGTCTTCGGCGGCGCCTGGGCTGCCGGCGCCGCTGCCGGCCCGTTCGGCGGCGACGCGAGCACGCCGGCGGCGATGGACCACGGCGCCGCGCAGCCCACCTCAAGCAACACCGGCGCCAAGCTGCCGCCCGGTCTGTCCGTCGCGGACAACGGCTACGTGCTGAAGCCGTTACAAACCACCGCGACGGCCGGCGAGCAGCAGCCGTTCCAGTTCACGATCGGCACCGCCGACGGTGGCACCGTCACGAAGTTCGACGTGGAGCACGAGAAGCGGCTGCACCTCGTGCTGGTGCGCCGGGACGGTTCGGGTTTCCAGCACGTGCACCCGGAGATGGCCGCGGACGGAACGTGGTCGGTGCCGCTGACCCTGCCCGCCGCCGGCAGCTACCGGATCTTCGCCGACTTC
>NZ_JOEA01000078.1 GCF_000719115.1 Lentzea albidocapillata
AGCTGAAAGGACCTGAGATGAACACCGCCACGAAGGTGACCGCCTACGCGGGCGTGCTGGCGATCGTCTTCGGCGGCGCCTGGGCTGCCGGCGCCGCTGTCGGCCCGTTCGGCGGCGACGCGAGCACGCCGGCCGCGATGGACCACGGCGCCGCGCAGCCCACCTCCGGCAACACCGGCGCCAAGCTGCCGCCCGGTCTGTCCGTCGCGGACAACGGCTACGTGCTGAAGCCGTTGCGGACCACCGCGACGGCCGGCGAGCAGCAGCCGTTCCAGTTCACGATCGGCACCGCCGACGGTGGCACAGTCACGAAGTTCGACGTGGAGCACGAGAAGCGGCTGCACCTCGTGCTGGTGCGCCGGGACGGTTCCGGTTTCCAGCACGTGCACCCGGAGATGGCCGCGGACGGAACGTGGTCGGTGCCGCTGACCCTGCCCGCCGCCGGCAGCTACCGGATCTTCGCCGACTTCCGCTCGGCACGGACATCCAGGTCGCCGGCGGCTACGAACCGAAGCAGTACGACACCGACGCACGTGAGTTCACAGTGGACGGTTACACGGTCCGCCTCGACGGGGAACTCAAGCCCGGCGCGGAATCCATGGT
>NZ_JOEA01000079.1 GCF_000719115.1 Lentzea albidocapillata
TCGTTGCCGAGCGCTGCGTGCACCGACGATCGCGAACCGAACGAGCAGAGCGGTCAGCAGAGCGCCGCCGGTGAGGCCGCTGATCACTTCGATCGTGGGCGTAGTGCCGTGGCGCACCGACTCCCAGCAGTGGTGCAGGGTGTCGAGGGAGGCGAGGCCGTGCTCGGGCAGCAGGAGCAGCACCATGGCAACGGCTGAGGTCGTCATGACCGCGGCGATCGAGGTGAACCAGGCGACGACGGCGACCACCGGGTCGCTGAGCCGCCGCAGCAGGCGCGGTGCCAGCCAGCCCATCGTGATGGATCCGAGCAGCAGCGCCAGCGCGACAGTCATTTTCCGGCGGCTTTCCTGCGGAACGCCCGGCGCAGCACCGCCGACTCCTCGGTGGTCGCGGACTGTGCGAAGTGCAGCAGCGCGGCCTCGGGAT
>NZ_JOEA01000080.1 GCF_000719115.1 Lentzea albidocapillata
ATCCCGAGGCCGCGCTGCTGCACTTCGCACAGTCCGCGACCACCGAGGAGTCGGCGGTGCTGCGCCGGGCGTTCCGCAGGAAAGCCGCCGGAAAATGACCGTCGCGCTGGCGCTGCTGCTCGGGTCCATCACGATGGGCTGGCTGGCACCGCGCCTGCTGCGGCGGCTCAGCGACCCGGTGGTCGCCGTCGTCGCCTGGCTCACCTCGATCGCCGCGGTCATGACGACCTCAGCCGTTGCCATGGTGCTGCTCCTGCTGCCCGAGCACGGCCTCGGCGCCCTCGACACCCTGCACCACTGCTGGGAGTCGGTGCGCCACGGCACTACCCCCACGATCGAAGTGATCAGCGGCCTCACCGGCGGCGCTCTGCTGACCGCTCTGCTCGTTCGGTTCGCGATCGTCGGTGCACGCAGCGCTCGGCAACGA
>NZ_JOEA01000081.1 GCF_000719115.1 Lentzea albidocapillata
GCTGCCCCGAGGACAGGACGGCCTCGCGGAGAACTGCACCGTCCACAACTACAACATCGTGCCGCTGCGCAACGGCCGCTACATCGCGGTCGGCGGGCACTACCAAGCAGGAACCTGGGCCACCGAATTCACCGACCCCGCCCACCCGGTCACGATCGGCTGGTCCGACCCACCCGCGATCAGCCCGCCCGACCTCGGCGGGGCCTGGTCGTCGTACTGGTACAACAACTTCATCTACGAGTCCAGCATCACCGAAGGACTCAACGTGTACCGGCTCAGCGGCAACGCCACCGGCGGCGCCCTCCGGCTCGGTCACCTCAACCCGCAGACGCAGGAGTTCTCCCTGCCGTGACACCAGATCGCTGGGCCCGTCGGTGACGGGGCCCAGTTCGAGGGGGAACCAACGAGGAGACAGAAC
>NZ_JOEA01000082.1 GCF_000719115.1 Lentzea albidocapillata
GTTCTGTCTCCTCGTTGGTTCCCCCTCGAACTGGGCCCCGTCACCGACGGGCCCAGCGATCTGGTGTCACGGCAGGGAGAACTCCTGCGTCTGCGGGTTCAGATGACCGAGCCGGAGAGCGCCGCCGGTGGCGTTGCCGCTGAGCCGGAACACGTTGAGTCCTTCGGTGATGCTGGACTCGTAGATGAAGTTGTTGTACCAGTACGACGACCAGGCCCCGCCGAGATCGGGCGGGCTGATCGCGGGTGGGTCGGACCAGCCGATCGTGACCGGGTGGGCGGGATCGGTGAATTCGGTGGCCCAGGTTCCTGCCTGGTAATGCCCGCCGACCGCGATGTAGCGGCCGTTGCGCAGCGGCACGATGTTGTAGTTGTGGACGGTGCAGTTCTCCGCGAGGCCGTCCTGTCCTCGGGGCAGC
>NZ_JOEA01000083.1 GCF_000719115.1 Lentzea albidocapillata
GGGCGGCGCGGACGTCGACATCCTCGACATCACCAACCCGAAGCGGCCGCGGCTGATCCGCGAGATCGACGTCGACGCCGAGTCCCCGAACCTCACCCAAACCCAGCTCGGCCTCACCGAGGTCTTCCTGCACGACATGATCGTCAAGAACATCGACGGGCACTGGGTCCTCCTGCTGTCCTACTGGGACGGTGGCTACGTTCAGCTCAACGTCGACGACCCGGCGAACCCGACGCTGATCGGCGACACGGACTTCAGTCATCCCGATCCGCAACTGCTGGAGTCGACCGGAACAGCGCGCACCGCCGAAGGCAACGGGCACCAGGGCGAGTTCACCGCCGACAACCAGTACTTCATCGGAACCGACGAGGACTTCGCGCCCTACGGAGCAACGAACTTCTCGATCACC
>NZ_JOEA01000084.1 GCF_000719115.1 Lentzea albidocapillata
GGGCGGCGCGGACGTCGACATCCTCGACATCACCAACCCGAAGCGGCCGCGGCTGATCCGCGAGATCGACGTCGACGCCGAGTCCCCGAACCTCACCCAGACCCAGCTCGGCCTCACCGAGGTGTTCCTGCACGACATGGTCGTCAAGAACATCGGCGGGCACTGGGTCCTGCTGCTGTCCTACTGGGACGGTGGCTACGTTCAGCTCGACGTCGACGACCCGGCGAACCCGACGCTGATCGGCGACACGGACTTCAGTCATCCCGATCCGCAGCTGCTGGAGTCGACCGGAGCCGCCCGCACGGCAGAGGGCAACGGGCACCAGGGCGAGTTCACCGCCGACAACCAGTACTTCATCGGAACCGACGAGGACTTCGCGCCCTACGGAGCAACGAACTTCTCGATCACC
>NZ_JOEA01000085.1 GCF_000719115.1 Lentzea albidocapillata
GTACCACCCTGGGTGACCCGATCGAGGCCCAGGCGCTGCTGGCGACGTACGGGCAGGACCGGCCCGAGGACCGGCCGTTGCTGCTCGGCTCGGTGAAGTCGAACATCGGGCACTCCCAGGCCGCCGCCGGTGTCGCGGGCGTCATCAAGTCCGTACTCGCCATCCAGCACGGCGTCCTTCCCCGCTCCCTCCACATCGACGAGGCCTCCAGCCACGTCGACTGGGGCGCGGGCAACGTCCGCCTGCTCACCGAGAACACCGCCTGGCCCGAGACCGGCCGCCCCCGCCGTGCCGGGGTCTCCTCCTTCGGCATCAGCGGCACCAACGCCCACGTCGTGATCGAGCAGGCGCCCGAGCCCGAGGAGCCCGCGACGCCCGAGGACGGGACGCCCACCGCCAGGCCCACCC
>NZ_JOEA01000086.1 GCF_000719115.1 Lentzea albidocapillata
ACGAGACGTAGACGAACAGGCTGCCCTTGCCCGCGGGCGCAAGCGTGTGGGTGTGCGAGCCGCAGTCGGTGCGCACGGAGGCGATGTGCTTGATGTCGGTGGGATCGCGGACGTCGAAGATCCGTACGCCCTCCCACGCCACCGGGTTGGTGGCCGGCGTGTTGACGCTGTCGCACTCAGGCTTGCTCTGCGGCGTGTCGACCGACGAGAACAGCAGTCCGTTGTAGACCGACACGTCTCCCTGCCCGCCGTTGCACGGCTTGAACACCACCTGCCGCACGGCCGCGGGGTTCGAGATGTCGATGATGCGGAACCCGCTGAAGGTGCCCGCGTAGGCGTAGTTCCCTTCGAACGCGAGGTCGGACT
>NZ_JOEA01000087.1 GCF_000719115.1 Lentzea albidocapillata
CGTTGACGTAGAACACCCACGGCCAGCTGAGGTACTCGGTGATCACGCCGCCGAGGAAGACACCGGCGGTGCCACCGGCCGGAGCGGCGGCGCCGTAGATCGCGAGCGCCTTGCCGAGCTGCGCCGGTTCGCCACCGAACAGCATCATCAGCAGGGTCAGGGCCGAGGGCGCGATGAGCGCGGCTCCGGCTCCCTGCACCGCGCGGCCGAGCAGCTCGACCCAGATCTCGCTCGCGGCGCCGGCCACGACGGAGCCCGCGAGGAGCACCAGCCAGCCGGTGGCGAACATGCGGCGGGCGCCGAACAGGTCGGACAGCTTGCCGCCGAGCAGCAGCAACCCACCG
>NZ_JOEA01000088.1 GCF_000719115.1 Lentzea albidocapillata
CGGTGGGTTGCTGCTGCTCGGCGGCAAGCTGTCCGACCTGTTCGGCGCCCGCCGCATGTTCGCCACCGGCTGGCTGGTGCTCCTCGCGGGCTCCGTCGTCGCCGGCGCCGCGAACGAGATCTGGGTCGAGCTGCTCGGCCGCGCGGTGCAGGGAGCCGGAGCCGCGCTCATCGCGCCGTCGGCCCTGACACTGCTGATGATGCTGTTCGGTGGCGAACCGGCACAGCTCGGCAAGGCGCTCGCGGTCTACGGCGCCGCCGCTCCGGCCGGTGGCACCGCCGGTGTCTTCCTCGGCGGCGTGATCACCGAGTACCTCAGCTGGCCGTGGGTGTTCTACGTCAACGCCGGCCCTGATGCCCGCCGGTGCCGCTCGGCGCGGCTCCACCGACCTGCTCGGGGCGATCACCGTGACGGCCGGTCTGGCGGTGGCGGTCTACGCCGTCGTGCGGGCCCCGGAAGCGGGATGGGCCTCGGCCGAGACGA
>NZ_JOEA01000089.1 GCF_000719115.1 Lentzea albidocapillata
CAACCGCTGGCTGATCTCGCGCGGCAAGGGGCACGCGGTGGTGCACCAGTACCACGGTGGCGGCCATGAAGGTCATCACCAGCACTGAGTGAACCGTGGTCGCGAGACACTCGCGGCCACGGTCCGTCAAGATCTTCCGTTTCGCAGGGGTAGTCGCTTTGCGCGACCAGGGCAG
Organism: Lentzea albidocapillata; assembly: GCF_000719115.1. GTDB lineage: Bacteria > Actinomycetota > Actinomycetes > Mycobacteriales > Pseudonocardiaceae > Lentzea > Lentzea albidocapillata. The sequence goes on from NZ_JOEA01000089.1 coordinate 176, forward strand.
AGGTCTGCTCGGTCGATACCCCCTACCGGTATGGAGTACCTGAGATGTCCAGTACGGATAGGTCAGACCGGCGCAGGTGGTGGGCGCTCGCCCTCATCGCCGCCGCGCAGTTCATGGTCATCATGGACACCTCGATCATCGGGGTGGCCCTGCCGCGGATCCAG
>NZ_JOEA01000090.1 GCF_000719115.1 Lentzea albidocapillata
CTGGATCCGCGGCAGGGCCACCCCGATGATCGAGGTGTCCATGATGACCATGAACTGCGCGGCGGCGATGAGGGCGAGCGCCCACCACCTGCGCCGGTCCGACTTATCCGTACTGGACATCTCTGGTACTCCATACCGGTAGGGGGTATCCATCGGGCAGACCTCTGCCGTGGTCGCGCAAAGCGACTACCCCTGCGAAACGGAAAATCTTGACGGACCGTGGCCGCGAGTGTCTCGCGGCCACGGTTCACTCAGTGCTGGTGATGACCTTCATGGCCGCCACCGTGGTACTGGTGCACCACCGCGTGCCCCTTGCCGCGCGAGATCAGCCAGCGGTTG
>NZ_JOEA01000091.1 GCF_000719115.1 Lentzea albidocapillata
GACCTCACTCCTGCAGAGGAAGGGCACCGTCGGACTGGTCGCCACGAACACGGTCGCCCAGGGCGACACGCGCGAGGTCGGCTTGGACGCGATGGTCGCCGCCGGCTTCACCATCACCCGCGCCATCCAGTCCCGCTCCTGGCCAGCATCGAGCGCCAACCTGGAATACGCCGCCGCCTGGGGCACCCTCAGCCCTGTCCCCGACGACGTGCCCCGGGTCGCCGACGACATCCGGGTACGCCGCATCAGCACCCTCCTCGAACCCGCCGGCCGGACCGAAGGCAACCCAATCCGACTAAAAGAAAACTCCGGGATCGC
>NZ_JOEA01000092.1 GCF_000719115.1 Lentzea albidocapillata
GCCGGCAACATCTACCTCGAAGTCGCCGCGGGCGTGACCACGTTCATCCTCGCCGGCCGCTACTTCGAGGCACGGTCCAAGCGTCGCGCCGGTGCCGCGTTGCGTGCCCTGCTCGAACTCGGCGCCAAGGAAGTCGCGGTACTGCGGGACGGACGCGAGCAGCGCATCAGCATCGACGACCTGAAGGTCGGCGACCGGTTCGTGGTGCGGCCGGGCGAGAAGATCGCCACCGACGGCGTGATCGAGGAGGGCAGCTCGGCGATCGACGCGAGCATGCTCACCGGCGAGTCGGTGCCGGTCGAGGTC
>NZ_JOEA01000093.1 GCF_000719115.1 Lentzea albidocapillata
GACCTCGACCGGCACCGACTCGCCGGTGAGCATGCTCGCGTCGATCGCCGAGCTGCCCTCCTCGATCACGCCGTCGGTGGCGATCTTCTCGCCCGGCCGGACGACGAACCGGTCGCCGACCTTCAGGTCGTCGATGCTGATGCGCTGCTCGCGTCCGTCACGCAGTACCGCGACTTCCTTGGCGCCGAGTTCGAGCAGGGCACGCAGCGCGGCACCGGCGCGACGCTTGGACCGTGCCTCGAAGTAGCGGCCGGCGAGGATGAACGTGGTCACGCCCGCGGCGACTTCGAGGTAGATGTTGCCGGC
>NZ_JOEA01000094.1 GCF_000719115.1 Lentzea albidocapillata
CGCGATGCCGGCGGCACCGATGAACGCGGCGGACACACCGGTGGTCAGGGCGTTGGCGTCACCGAGCTGACCGGCGCCGTACGAGGCGGCCAGCGCGGTCATCGCCGCCAGGCCCAGAGCGGACCCGATCTGGTAGCTGGTGTTGACGATGCCCGACGCGAGGCCGCCTTCCTCCGGACGTGCGCTGGAGATGGCGGTGCCGAGCGAGGGGATGAACGCCAGCGCCATGCCGGTCGCGGCCAGCAGCGACGCGGGCAGCACGTCCACCCAGTAGTTGCCGTCCGGGCGCACCAGGGCCAGCCAAGCACCTGCTGCAGGTAGAGGTTCAGGAAGAACCACATCGGGATCCACGCACCACCGAGCAGCAGCTGCGCGATGTTCGCCGCCCCGAGCTGGGGAGTGCGGAAGATGCCGAGCCGCACCAGCGGAGCC
>NZ_JOEA01000095.1 GCF_000719115.1 Lentzea albidocapillata
ATCGGCGGGATGACCTGCGCCTCCTGCGCCGCGCGCATCGAGAAGAAGCTCAACCGCATGGAGGGCGTCGAGGCCACCGTCAACTACGCCACCGAGAAGGCCAAGGTCTCCTACGCCGGACCGGTCGCGGTCGGCGACCTGATCGCCACCGTCGAGGCCACCGGCTACACCGCCCGCGAACCCGAACCGCCCCGCGCGGAGAGCGGACCGGCGGCCGGCGACGACGGCGACGCCCGCGCCGAGGAGGAGCTGCGGCCGCTGCGCCGGCGGCTCGTCACCGCCGTGGTGCTGGCCGTCCCGGTG
>NZ_JOEA01000096.1 GCF_000719115.1 Lentzea albidocapillata
GAGGATGTCGACGTCCGCGCCGCCCGACTCGAAGTTGTCGGTCGTCACCACGTACGCCCTGTCGCCGGTGTCCCAGGCGAACGCGCTGTGAGTGTCGTTCGCGTCGCCACGCGACAGGTTCGCGCGGTCGCCGAAGTGCTCGGACAGCTTGACCGGCTTGCTGGGATTGCTGACGTCGTACAGCGAGACGCCACCGCGGCCGTTCTTGCCGCACTGCTCGTTGTTCATCACGAGCATGGTGCCGTTGAAGAACTTCGTGTCGACCTGCAGCGCTTGCATGCCCTCGCCGGGC
>NZ_JOEA01000097.1 GCF_000719115.1 Lentzea albidocapillata
GCCCGGCGAGGGCATGCAAGCGCTGCAGGTCGACACGAAGTTCTTCAACGGCACCATGCTCGTGATGAACAACGAGCAGTGCGGCAAGAACGGCCGCGGCGGCGTCTCCCTGTACGACGTCAGCAACCCCGCCAAGCCGGTCAAGCTGTCCGAGCACTTCGGCGACCGCGCGAACCTGTCGCGTGGCGACGCCAACGACACTCACAGCGCGTTCGCCTGGGACACCGGCGACAGGGCGTACGTGGTGACGACCGACAACTTCGAGTCGGGCGGCGCGGACGTCGACATCCTC
>NZ_JOEA01000098.1 GCF_000719115.1 Lentzea albidocapillata
AGAGGTGGAAGACCGGTAACGGTTGGAGCTGACTGGTACTAATAGGCCGAGGACTTGTTACAAAGACGCTACGCATCCACTGTGCGGTTCTGGAAGAACAACCAGGACCGATCGAGCCCGCTGGCAGGGTTGTTTCCTGCTGGTTCGGGGTTCAGGTTGAATTCCATAGTGTTTCGGTGGTTATAGCGTTGGGGAAACACCCGGTCCCATTCCGAACCCGGTAGTTAAGCCCTTCTGCGCCGATGGTACTGCACTGGTTACGGTGTGGGAGAGTAGGTCGCCGCCGAACTT
>NZ_JOEA01000099.1 GCF_000719115.1 Lentzea albidocapillata
GCGCCAGGTGCTGGAACGGCTGGACACCGGCAAGCAACTCGCCTACACCACCGTGCTCACCGTGCTGGACAACCTGCACCGCAAGGACTGGGTCTCCCGCGAACTGGAGGGCAAGGCCTACTGGTACCAGCCCACCATCAGCCGCGTCGAAGCCGCGGCGAACGCCGTGCGGGACGTGCTCGCCGCGTCCGGTGATCCCGAGGCCGCGCTGCTGCACTTCGCACAGTCCGCGACCACCGAGGAGTCGGCGGTGCTGCGCCGGGCGTTCCGCAGGAAAGCCGCCGGA
>NZ_JOEA01000100.1 GCF_000719115.1 Lentzea albidocapillata
TCCGGCGGCTTTCCTGCGGAACGCCCGGCGCAGCACCGCCGACTCCTCGGTGGTCGCGGACTGTGCGAAGTGCAGCAGCGCGGCCTCGGGATCACCGGAGGCGGCAAGCACGTCGCGCACAGCGTTCGTCGCGGCTTCGACGCGGCTGATGGTGGGCTGGTACCAGTAGGCCTTGCCCTCCAGCTCACGGGAGACCCAGTCCTTGCGGTGCAGGTTGTCCAGCACGGTGAGCACGGTGGTGTAGGCGAGTTGCTTGCCGGTGTCCAGCCGTTCCAGCACCTGGCGC
>NZ_JOEA01000101.1 GCF_000719115.1 Lentzea albidocapillata
CTTGCCCTGCAACGAGGACAGCAGCCCGGACTGACCGCGGAACGCGTCGGCCGAAGCCTCCGCCGCGAACACCTCCCGGTCGTTCAGCCCCACCTGGACCCGCCGCGCGTGGTCGACCAGCGACGTCGCGGCGGCGTCGGAGTAGACCGGTACCCCTGGCACGGCAAGAGAAAGGCACACCACGACCGCTGCGGCCACGGCCCGGATGGCCACGGGACGCCTTCCGGCGGCGACAGAACCGAGGCGCTGCACCGAAACCGCCGCGACGAACACGATCCCGGCG
>NZ_JOEA01000102.1 GCF_000719115.1 Lentzea albidocapillata
CTTGCCCTGCAACGAGGACAGCAGCCCGGACTGACCGCGGAACGCGTCGGCCGAAGCCTCCGCCGCGAACACCTCCCGGTCGTTCAGCCCCACCTGGACGCGCCGCGCGTGGTCGACCAGCGACGTCGCGGCGGCGTCGGAGTAGACCGGAACCCCTGGCACGGCAAGAGAAAGGCACACCACCACCGCTGCGGCCACGGCCCGGATGGCCACGGGACGCCTTCCGGCGGCGACAGAACCGAGGCGCTGCACCGAAACCGCCGCGACGAACACGATCCCGGCG
>NZ_JOEA01000103.1 GCF_000719115.1 Lentzea albidocapillata
AGTCTGACGAAGCTCGCCATCTCCGCGACGCTGCACTGCCTCACCGGCTGTGCGATCGGTGAGGTGCTCGGCATGGTCATCGGCACCGCGCTGGGCTGGTCGAACATGGCGACCATCGCGCTCGCCGTCGCCCTTGCCTTCGTGTTCGGCTACGCGCTCACCATCCGGCCCGTGCTCAAGTCCGGGCTGCCCCTCCGTGCCGCCATCGGCGTGGCGTTCGCGGCGGACACCGTGTCGATCGCCGTGATGGAGATCGTCGACAACGGGATCATGCTGGC
>NZ_JOEA01000104.1 GCF_000719115.1 Lentzea albidocapillata
CCGGTCCAACGGCAAGCCCTCCGAGTGCCGAGGTCACCGCGAAGCCGAGCAAGCCGAGCAGGAAGATCTTCTTTCTGCCGTGCACGTCCGCCAGCCGACCACCGACGAGGAGAAAGCCTCCGAACGTCAGGGTGTACGCGGCGACGACCCACTGTTTGGCCGAGTCGGACATACCGAGCTCGGTCTGCGCAGACGGCAGTGCGATGGTGACGACCGATGAGTCCAGAACGATCAGGAGCTGCGCGGAGACGACAACGGCAAGCGTTGCCCA
>NZ_JOEA01000105.1 GCF_000719115.1 Lentzea albidocapillata
CGGCTGGTCGTCGCGCTGCCCGCTGAGTTGCGGTAACTTTGTGACAGGGTGTTATTAAGTAGCCCTGTCACGTTGCCGAACCTGGGGGAGGGGCAGTGCGGCAGTCCAAGCCGACGCCGTCGGCTGTCGAGAGCCTGGAAGTCCAGGCACCGGATCCCCGGCGGTGGGCAACGCTTGCCGTTGTCGTCTCCGCGCAGCTCCTGATCGTTCTGGACTCATCGGTCGTCACCATCGCACTGCCGTCTGCGCAGACCGAGCTCGGT
>NZ_JOEA01000106.1 GCF_000719115.1 Lentzea albidocapillata
CGGCTGGTCGTCGCGCTGCCCGCTGAGTTGCGGTAACTTTGTGACAGGGTGTTATTAAGTAGCCCTGTCACGTTGCCGAACCTGGGGGAGGGGCAGTGCAGCAGTCCAAGCCGACGCCGTCGGCTGTCGAGGGCCCGGACGTCCAGGCACCGGATCCCCGGCGCTGGGCAACGCTTGCCGTTGTCGTCTCCGCGCAGCTCCTGATCGTTCTGGACTCATCGGTCGTCACCATCGCACTGCCGTCTGCGCAGACCGAGCTCGGT
>NZ_JOEA01000107.1 GCF_000719115.1 Lentzea albidocapillata
CCGACCTGCTCGGGGCGATCACCGTGACGGCCGGTCTGGCGGTGGCGGTCTACGCCGTCGTGCGGGCCCCGGAAGCGGGATGGGCCTCGGCCGAGACGACTGTCGGTTTGATCGTCGCCGTGGTGCTGCTGGGCGCTTTCCTGCTCATCCAGGCCAAGCGGACGGCTCCGCTGGTGCGGCTCGGCATCTTCCGCACTCCCCAGCTCGGGGCGGCGAACATCGCGCAGCTGCTGCTCGGTGGTGCGTGGATCCCGATGTGGTT
>NZ_JOEA01000108.1 GCF_000719115.1 Lentzea albidocapillata
AACCACATCGGGATCCACGCACCACCGAGCAGCAGCTGCGCGATGTTCGCCGCCCCGAGCTGGGGAGTGCGGAAGATGCCGAGCCGCACCAGCGGAGCCTTCCGCTTGGCCTGGATCAGCAGGAACGAGCCCAGCAGCACCACGGCGACGATCAAACCGGCAATCGTCTCGGCCGAGGCCCATCCCGCTTCCGGGGCCCGCACGACGGCGTAGACCGCCACCGCCAGACCGGCCGTCACGGTGATCGCCCCGAGCAGGTCGG
>NZ_JOEA01000109.1 GCF_000719115.1 Lentzea albidocapillata
ACGACGGAGCCCGCGAGGAGCACCAGCCAGCCGGTGGCGAACATGCGGCGGGCGCCGAACAGGTCGGACAGCTTGCCGCCGAGCAGCAGCAACCCACCGAACGCGACGACGTAGGCGTTGAAGACCCAGGACAGGTTCTCCTGGGAGAAGCCGAGATCCTCCTGGATCCGCGGCAGGGCCACCCCGATGATCGAGGTGTCCATGATGACCATGAACTGCGCGGCGGCGATGAGGGCGAGCGCCCACCACCTGCGCCGGTC
>NZ_JOEA01000110.1 GCF_000719115.1 Lentzea albidocapillata
CACGGTGGCGTTGGCGGTCTTCACGCCACCACAGATGACGTTGGCGTCGTTGACCTTGATGCCGTTGCCGGAACCGGTGACCTTCACGGTGCCGGTCTGCACGGTCTTCTGGTCACCGGCGATCTTGTCGGGCGAGATCTGGCCCGGGACGACGTGGTACGTGAGGATCTTGGTCAGCAGCGCGTCGTCGGTCTTGAGCTTCTCGATCGTCGCGGCATCGATCTTCGCGAAC
>NZ_JOEA01000111.1 GCF_000719115.1 Lentzea albidocapillata
GTTCGCGAAGATCGATGCCGCGACGATCGAGAAGCTCAAGACCGACGACGCGCTGCTGACCAAGATCCTCACGTACCACGTCGTCCCGGGCCAGATCTCCCCGGACAAGATCGCCGGTGACCAGAAGACCGTCCAGACCGGCACCGTGAAGGTCACCGGTTCCGGCAACGGCATCAAGGTCAACGACGCCAACGTCATCTGTGGTGGCGTGAAGACCGCCAACGCCACCGTG
>NZ_JOEA01000112.1 GCF_000719115.1 Lentzea albidocapillata
CGCGACGATCGAGAAGCTCAAGACCGACGACGCGCTGCTGACCAAGATCCTCACGTACCACGTCGTGCCCGGCCAGATCTCGCCCGACAAGATCGCCGGCGACCAGAAGACCGTGCAGACCGGCACCGTCAAGGTCACCGGTTCGGGCAACGCGATCAAGGTCAACGACGCCAACGTCATCTGTGGTGGCGTGAAGACCGCCAACGCCACCGTGTACCTCATCGACTCG
>NZ_JOEA01000113.1 GCF_000719115.1 Lentzea albidocapillata
CGCGACGATCGAGAAGCTCAAGACCGACGACGCGCTGCTGACCAAGATCCTCACGTACCACGTCGTGCCCGGCCAGATCTCGCCCGACAAGATCGCCGGTGACCAGAAGTCCGTCCAGACCGGCACCGTGAAGGTCACCGGTTCGGGCAACGCGATCAAGGTCAACGACGCCAACGTCATCTGTGGTGGCGTGAAGACCGCCAACGCCACCGTGTACCTCATCGACTCG
>NZ_JOEA01000114.1 GCF_000719115.1 Lentzea albidocapillata
ACCGCGCGGAGGGTGTGCGCACGTCGTACCGGCAGACCGATGCGGCGCTGACCGGGTGGAAACGTACCGAGGAACTCGCGTTTCTGTCGGAGGTGTCCTGTGTGCCGTTGCAGCAGACGCTGCGCCATCAGCACACCGCGTTCGGCAACTTCTTCGCCGGGCGGGCCCGTTTCCCGAGGTTCAAGTCCCGTACCGGGCGGCAGAGCGCGCACTACACCCGCTCGGCG
>NZ_JOEA01000115.1 GCF_000719115.1 Lentzea albidocapillata
ACCGCGCGGAGGGTGTGCGCACGTCGTACCGGCAGACCGATGCGGCGCTGACCGGGTGGAAACGTACCGAGGAACTCGCGTTTCTGTCGGAGGTGTCCTCGGTTCCGCTGCAGCAGACGCTGCGCCACCAGCACACCGCGTTCGGCAACTTCTTCGCCGGGCGGGCCCGTTTCCCGAGGTTCAAGTCCCGTACCGGGCGGCAGAGCGCGCACTACACCCGCTCGGCG
>NZ_JOEA01000116.1 GCF_000719115.1 Lentzea albidocapillata
CCCCTTGCCGCGCGAGATCAGCCAGCGGTTGACCGGGACCGTGATCACGAACGCCACCGCCAGCGCGAACGCGAGGCTGGCCCAGAACAACCAGCTGCCCAGACCCGATTCCATGGCCCCCGGTACAGCCAGCATGATCCCGTTGTCGACGATCTCCATCACGGCGATCGACACGGTGTCCGCCGCGAACGCCACGCCGATGGCGGCACGGAGGGGCAGCCCGGAC
>NZ_JOEA01000117.1 GCF_000719115.1 Lentzea albidocapillata
GTCCGGGCTGCCCCTCCGTGCCGCCATCGGCGTGGCGTTCGCGGCGGACACCGTGTCGATCGCCGTGATGGAGATCGTCGACAACGGGATCATGCTGGCCGTGCCGGGGGCCATGGAATCGGGCCTTGGCAGCTGGTTGTTCTGGGCCAGCCTCGCGTTCGCGCTGGCGGTGGCGTTCGTGATCACGGTCCCGGTCAACCGCTGGCTGATCTCGCGCGGCAAGGGG
>NZ_JOEA01000118.1 GCF_000719115.1 Lentzea albidocapillata
ATCGACCCCGGAAACACCATGGTCTACTTCGCCGGCAACGGCGCGGGACGCCTTTACTGGGGCGGCACCATGAGCGGCCAAGGCGACTGGGCCAACTACCGCGCCATCACCGCAGGCGATTACAACGGCGACGGCAAAACCGATATCGCCGGCATCGACCCCGGAAACACCATGGTCTACTTCGCCGGCAACGGCGCAGGCCAGCTCTCATGGGGCGGCCC
>NZ_JOEA01000119.1 GCF_000719115.1 Lentzea albidocapillata
CTGCCCCCAGACCCCCGGCAATCTGATCAGGGGGTAGCGCCGCCTGTGGGTTGATGGCACGCCTGTTGCTTTGGGCGGCTGCCTGTTGCTTTGAGGGTTGTGTTGGCGGTGGGGTCCCATCACGAGCCGAGCCAAGAGCGGGCCACACCTGAGGGGTGAGGTCAAGTCGACGAAAAGCGTGTCGACTTGACCTCACCCCTCAGGTGCAGCAAG
>NZ_JOEA01000120.1 GCF_000719115.1 Lentzea albidocapillata
CGAGGGGATGAACGCCAGCGCCATGCCGGTCGCGGCCAGCAGCGACGCGGGCAGCACGTCCACCCAGTAGTTGCCGTCCGGGCGCACCAGGGCCAGCCAACCCAGACCGGCAGCGAGCACGACGAGCCCGGTCACCACCATCGGCTTGACGCCGAACCGCGCGGTGAGCCGAGGCGCCACGACCACCATCAACACCATGATCGCGGTGGTC
>NZ_JOEA01000121.1 GCF_000719115.1 Lentzea albidocapillata
CGAGGGGATGAACGCCAGCGCCATGCCGGTCGCGGCCAGCAGCGACGCGGGCAGCACGTCCACCCAGTAGTTGCCGTCCGGGCGCACCAGGGCCAGCCACCCCAGACCGGCGGCGAGCACGACGAGCCCGGTCACCACCATCGGCTTGACGCCGAACCGCGCGGTGAGCCGAGGCGCCACGACCACCATCAACACCATGATCGCGGTGGTC
>NZ_JOEA01000122.1 GCF_000719115.1 Lentzea albidocapillata
GTCCGCCCGGCACTGGACGTGTCCGGGCTGCCGCACCCGGCACGACCGGGACCTCAACGCGGCGAAGAACATTCTTGCGGCTGGTCGAGCCGTAACCCGGGACGCTGTCTCGGGTGATGCCTGCGGAGCTGATGTCAGACGGCAAGGGTCCTCCCTTCCGCGATCGGCAGTGAAACAGGAACCCCGTGCCGTGAGGCACAGCG
>NZ_JOEA01000123.1 GCF_000719115.1 Lentzea albidocapillata
CGCTGTGCCTCACGGCACGGGGTTCCTGTTTCACTGCCGATCGCGGAAGGGAGGACCCTTGCCGTCTGACATCAGCTCCGCAGGCATCACCCGAGACAGTGTCTCGGGTTACGGCTCGACCAGCCGCAAGAATGTTCTTCGCCGCGTTGAGGTCCCGGTCGTGCCGGGTGCGGCAGCCCGGACACGTCCAGTGCCGGGCGGAC
>NZ_JOEA01000124.1 GCF_000719115.1 Lentzea albidocapillata
GGCGAGTGGAAGGACGGCGAAGCGCTGTTCCTGCGGTGCAACGTGTGGCGGCAGGTCGCCGAGAACGTGGCCGAGTCGCTCACCCGCGGTTCGCGAGTGGTGGTCTCCGGACGGCTGCGCCAGCGTTCCTTCGACACGAAGGAAGGCGAGAAGCGCACTGTCGTGGAGCTGGAGGTCGACGAGATCGGCCCCTCGCTGCGC
>NZ_JOEA01000125.1 GCF_000719115.1 Lentzea albidocapillata
GCGCAGCGAGGGGCCGATCTCGTCGACCTCCAGCTCCACGACAGTGCGCTTCTCGCCTTCCTTCGTGTCGAAGGAACGCTGGCGCAGCCGTCCGGAGACGAGCACTCGCGAACCGCGGGTGAGCGACTCGGCCACGTTCTCGGCGACCTGCCGCCACACGTTGCACCGCAGGAACAGCGCTTCGCCGTCCTTCCACTCGCC
>NZ_JOEA01000126.1 GCF_000719115.1 Lentzea albidocapillata
CCCGCTGAACCTCGCCGCGGCCGCGTGCCTGAGCGTCGGCCAGATCTGGGACATCAGCGATCGAGCACATCCCAAGGTGTTGCGCACGCTGACGACACCCGAGGTGCAGGCGTGGCACTCGGCGCAGTTCACGTGGGACGGCAAGCGTGTGACGTTCGGGGACGAGGCCGGTGGTGGAGTGATTCCGCGTTGCCGGGCGG
>NZ_JOEA01000127.1 GCF_000719115.1 Lentzea albidocapillata
CCGCCCGGCAACGCGGAATCACTCCACCACCGGCCTCGTCCCCGAACGTCACACGCTTGCCGTCCCACGTGAACTGCGCCGAGTGCCACGCCTGCACCTGCGGTGTCGTCAGCGTGCGCAACACCTTGGGATGTGCTCGATCGCTGATGTCCCAGATCTGGCCGACGCTCAGGCACGCGGCCGCGGCGAGGTTCAGCGGG